>NZ_JALRMO010000001.1:0-5362500 GCF_023276405.1 Paenibacillus hamazuiensis | reverse complement strand
GATGCAGGTTACCCGCGACAAGACGGAAAGACCCCATGGAGCTTTACTGCAGCTTGATATTGGACTTTGGTACGATCTGTACAGGATAGGTGGGAGCCTTTGAAGCATGAGCGCCAGCTTGTGTGGAGGCGACGTTGGGATACCACCCTGATCGTATCGGAGTTCTAACCTGGTACCCTGATCGGGTATGGGGACAGTGTCAGGTGGGCAGTTTGACTGGGGCGGTCGCCTCCTAAAGAGTAACGGAGGCGCCCCAAGGTTCCCTCAGAATGGTTGGAAATCATTCGAAGAGTGCAAAGGCAGAAGGGAGCTTGACTGCGAGACAAACAGGTCGAGCAGGGACGAAAGTCGGGCTTAGTGATCCGGTGGTACCGAATGGAAGGGCCATCGCTCAACGGATAAAAGCTACCCTGGGGATAACAGGCTTATCTCCCCCAAGAGTCCACATCGACGGGGAGGTTTGGCACCTCGATGTCGGCTCATCGCATCCTGGGGCTGAAGTAGGTCCCAAGGGTTGGGCTGTTCGCCCATTAAAGCGGTACGCGAGCTGGGTTCAGAACGTCGTGAGACAGTTCGGTCCCTATCTGTCGCGGGCGTAGGAAATTTGAGAGGAGCTGTCCTTAGTACGAGAGGACCGGGATGGACGTACCGCTGGTGTACCAGTTGTCTCGCCAGAGGCACGGCTGGATAGCCAAGTACGGAAGGGATAAGCGCTGAAAGCATCTAAGCGTGAAGCCCCCCTCAAGATGAGATTTCCCAGTATGTAAGACCCCTTGTAGACGACGAGGTAGATAGGTTCGGGGTGGAAGCGCGGCAACGTGTGGAGCTGACGAATACTAATCGGTCGAGGGCTTAACCAAAAAAGTACCCAAGAAAGTGAAGAAGACGCTGACGAAGCATATTCCGATTACTTTCTCGGGGCCCAAAAGGATAAATTCTAAAGCGTAACTTGAAGTGATTCGCATCTAGTTTTCAGGGAGCAACATGCTTCCGAAGCGAGTTTTGTTTAAGACAAAACTCATGTTTGGTGACGATGGCGGAGGGGAACCACGCGTACCCATCCCGAACACGACCGTTAAGCCCTCCAGCGCCGATGGTACTTAGACCGCAGGGTCTTGGGAGAGTAGGACGTCGCCAAGCAAACGAAAGCACGTTCGACCTTCGCAGGTCGAGTACATGCGAGAGTCGAACGTTGCCAAGCAGCCCAAAGCACGTTCGACCTTCGCAGGTCGAGTACATTGCTGTATAACCCCTAACGGGGTTATTTTTTTTGTCATAGTGTACTGGATTATTTATCCAGTTTTGATGGACAGCCTTCGGGGCCATTATGCATTCCAACAATCGATGAAATTCTACAAATTCTACTTTTTTTATTCCAATAAATTCATGAGCAAATCCGATATTTCCTTTGTTTTGCACGGATTTTCGATATCATTTGTCATGATTGCCGGTTTTATCCATAAACGATTGTCATGATATAATGAGACAACTATACGACTCTATTCGTGTTTTTATGCGGAACGGATCGGTAGCATTTATAAGGAATTGTGGGGAGAGGGATATTCCGGTGGAGCATACTCATGTTCACGGCACGTACGACATGATGTTGGTCGTTTTTTCTTATGTGGTTGCCGTCGTGGCTTCGTACAACGTATTGGATTTGGCTGGAAGAGTCAGCGGAGCGGCGGGTAAAAGCCGCTGGATGTGGCTGCTGTTCGGCGCCGTGGCGATGGGGATGGGAATTTGGTCGATGCATTTTGTCGGGATGCTCGCTTTTTCGCTGCCATTTCCGGTCGCTTATGATCAATTCTACATATTCTTGTCCGTTCTTGCGGCAATCATCGCCTCTTTCATTGCGCTTTTTATCGTCGGCCGCAATCAGCTGCATATCAAGCAACTGCTCGGCGGCGGGCTGCTGCTTGCGATCGGCATCTCAACGATGCATTATATCGGGATGGCGGCCATGCAGGTCGGCATTACTTACGATCCGCTTCTTTTCGCGCTTTCGATTGTAATCGCTCTCGTTGCTTCGATTGCCGCTTTATGGCTCGCTTTTTACTTCCGCAAAGGGGGAGAAAATGGCGAGGTTTGGAAAAAACTCGGCAGCGGGTTGATCATGGGGGCCGCCGTCGTCGGCATGCATTATACGGGAATGGCGGCCGCGGAGTTTAACTCGTTTCCGGATGCGGATGCCACAGGCAGAGTGCTGGATCAGAAGATGCTCGCCTATTTCATTTCGGGCGGCACTTTGTTCACGCTGGGCCTGTCCTTGTTCGGCATCTTTATCTCCAAGCGGTTGTCCCATAAAGATTCGGAGATTCAGGAGAAAGCCGAAGAAATCTATCACATGAACCAAGAGCTGCTCCAGCTGAACGAGCATTTGGAGGAATTGGTGCGTGAACGTACGGCTCAGCTCGAGAAGGCCCGCGACGAAGCGGTTAAAGCCAACCGGATCAAAAGCCAGTTTTTGGCCAATATGAGCCACGAGCTTAGAACGCCGCTCAATGCGATCATCGGCTACAGCGAAATGCTGATCGAAGAAGCGATGGATATGGGCGAGACGAGTTTTGCCGAGGATCTCGACAAGATCGGCAAATCGGGAAAGCATTTGCTGGCGCTTATCAACGACATATTGGATATCTCAAAAATCGAAGCCGGCAAAATGGAGCTCTACTACGAATCCTGCGATCTGGAGGGGCTTGTTAACGATGTCGTCACGACCGTAAAGCCTCTTGTCGAAGCGAACGGAAACCAGTTCGAAGTCCGTTCGATCAGCGGCGGGATCACGACGGATGCGACGAAGCTGAGACAAATACTGCTGAATCTGCTCAGCAATGCAAGCAAGTTTACGAAGGACGGTAAAGTTTTGTTCGAGGTTTATCAGGAAAACCGGGACGATCGGGAAGGTTACGGATTTAAAATTCAGGATACGGGCATCGGGATGACACCCGAACAGGTAGAAAAGTTGTTTCAGCCATTCACGCAGGCCGATTCCTCGACCACGCGCAAATATGGCGGAACCGGGCTGGGACTCGCCATCAGCCAACGCTTCTGCAGTCTGATGGGCGGGGGCATCAGCGTAACGAGCGAGCTCGGCTCCGGCAGCACGTTCACTTGCTGGCTTCCGGCCAAACCTTCCGTGCCGCCCGCGGCCAAGAAAAACGCGAAGGATGCGGCAGCCGCGCAGCTCAGTCATGACAATACGCGGCAAACCGACATTCTGCTCATTGACGATGAACCGACCAACCACGAATTGCTGCGGCGGTTTCTTGCCAAAGAAGGATGGGTGCTGGCGTTTGCGGACAACGGCGAAGAGGGGCTGCAGCTGGCGAAGAAGCTTCGCCCCAAAGTGATCTGCCTGGACATTCTCATGCCGACGATGGACGGCTGGAGCGTCCTGTCGGCGCTCAAAAACGATTCGGAGCTG
Source organism: Paenibacillus hamazuiensis (assembly GCF_023276405.1). NCBI lineage: Bacteria > Bacillati > Bacillota > Bacilli > Caryophanales > Paenibacillaceae > Paenibacillus > Paenibacillus hamazuiensis. The sequence continues at coordinate 5,359,073 of NZ_JALRMO010000001.1, read as the reverse complement.
CAGGATACTCCGGTGGTTATTCTCTCGATGACCGACGATAAAAACCTCGGTTTTGCGCTCGGGGCTTCCGAATACTTGATGAAGCCGGTGTCCCGGGACCGGTTGATCGAGGTCATGGACAAGTATGTCGAAAGCCGGATGAATCATTCGGTGCTGGTTATTGAAGACGATGCGACGACAAGCGAAATGATGGTCAAGCTGCTCCAAAGGGAAGGGTATATCGCTCTGCAGGCACGAAACGGAAAAGAGGCGCTTGAACGTTTGAAAGCGCAGGTGCCCTCCATCATTTTGCTTGATTTGATGATGCCGGAGATGGATGGATTTCAATTGGTTGCGGAAATGCGCAAGCACGAATCGTGGAGCCAAATTCCGATAGTAGTGGTATCCGCCAAGTCGATCACACCGGAAGACCGCGAGAAACTTGACGGTTTTGTGAAAGGTATCGTCCAGAAAGGATCGTTCGACCATAAGTGGCTGCTCGCTGAAATCCGTTTATTGATCGGAGGGATGAAAAAAGATGCATACCATACTTCTGGTTGAAGATAACGAAATGAATCGCGACATGCTCTCCCGCCGTTTAACGCGAAACGGCTTTCGGGTCCTTACCGCCGAAGACGGCAGGTTAGGCGTCGATATGGCTATCCGGGAGCGTCCGGACCTCATCTTGATGGACCTTAGCTTGCCGGTATTGGATGGCTGGGAAGCAACCCGGATGCTTAAGGAGTCGGATGATACGAAAAGCATCCCGATCATCGTCCTGACCGCACATGCGATGTCCGGCGACGAAGAGCAGGCTTATCAGGCGGGCTGTGACGATTTTGATACGAAACCGGTAGATTTGAGCCGGCTTCTCGGCAAAATTCAGGCGGCGCTTGAAAAGAGTCGGCAGCAAGAATAATTAACGCCGGGCGCCGAAGAGGTTTGGGCGATCGTTTGCACGGTTTGCGAATGGAGTGGTGAAATGGGCGAGAATGCGTTAGAGCTCGCAAAAATTTTGATCGTTGACGATCAAGAATACAACATTAGTTTACTGGAACGCATTTTGAGAAGGGCGCAATTCATTCATTTGCACAGTACGACCGATCCGACCCGGGTCGATCAGCTCATGGAGGAGATCGACCCCGATATTGTTCTGCTTGACATGCACATGCCGGGCATGGACGGTTTGGAAGTGCTGGCGCAAATCCGTGAACGAACGGGAGACGAGCATTATTTGCCGGTGCTTGTGCTTACCGCCGATACGACTTCGGAGATGAAGCAGAAGGCGCTTCAGACCGGAGCGAACGACTTTTTGACAAAGCCGTTCGATCGTACGGAGGTGCTTCTGCGCATCCGCAATTTGCTGAGTACCCGGCAGCTTCATGTTCAACTGCAGCAATATAACGAGACGCTGGAAGCGCGTGTACGGGAAAGGACGGAAGAGCTGGAGCAGGCAAAAACGGAAATATTGCATCTGCTAGAACGTACTTCGGAATACCGCGACGATATAACGGGTCAGCATACCCGGAGGGTAGGCCGGCTGTCCGAAATGATCGCGCGCCGGCTTGGCTTGTCCGAACCGCAGGTGGAGATGATCCGTGAGGCCGCCCCTCTGCACGATATCGGCAAAATCGGGATTCCCGATGAAATTTTGCTGAAGCCGGGACGGTTTGAGCCGCATGAGTTCGAACGAATGAAGGGGCATACGAAGATCGGAGCGAACATTTTGGACGGGAGCCGGTTCACTGTCCTTAGGATGGCGCATGCAATCGCGAGGTCCCATCATGAGAAGTGGGACGGTAGCGGGTATCCGGACGGGCTGAAGGGGGAAGAGATTCCGATTGAGGCGCGGATTGTCGCTTTGGCCGACTTCTATGACGCGCTGACCAACGATCGGCCGTACAAAAAAGCATGGAGCCCGCTGGACGCGCTTTCTGAAGTGGTGAAGCAGCGGGGGGTTCATTTCGATCCGCAGATTGTGGATGTATTTGTCGCATTGTTCCATGAATGCAATTTGTCCGACTGGAAGGGCGAGTAAGACCAGCCGCGCTTGTATCTCCGCAGGGAAGTCGGAGAACAAGCGCGTTTTTTTGCTCGCGGGGGAATGGCTTGCTCCCGGTCCGAATCAGCCGGCGCTAACCCGGCGGAACTTCAAGAAGCTGCCGATACGCCATATAAAGATATAAACAAAGGCCATCACCATCGTCAAAACGGTAAATTCCGTGTAATCCAGCGTCTTGAAGTATTGCGATAACGCGATGCGAATTGCCACGACGGCGATGATCACATATTTGAAGTTTTTATTAGGTTTGGAATAGATGAGTCCGTCCTCGCGTTTTTCATATCCGGTATGGTAGAGCATGATGCTTCCCAGCCCGATTCCGAGCAGTGCGGCGCACAATATTTCCCAAAACGCCGGTATATGAAAAGGCTGTCCCGGAATATGCATGAGTGACTGTATGGAAAAACCGAACATGACGGGCACGATAATAACGGGGAGCAGTATGCCGAAGCCATTGCTGCGGATGGGGCGGTTTTTGCCGCGAACCCTGAACCAGATAACCAAAGCGACGATAACGGCGGCGACAACGAATCCGACAACGGTTTGAGCGGTCATGGTGTATGAAACCCTCCTGCATATTGTAAGTGCAGGCCGCGCGGCCTGTATTAACCTCAATCATTATACTATAACCGGTTAAATAAGAATTCAGACTGAAGCTGCAGACGATCTCCGCCTTGAGACCGAGGCTGGGGATGCGGCAAAAAGCAGGATAGGAGGGGGAGAATGGAGAATAATAGCAGTGATCATGAAAATGGGGAGGAATGTACGAATGGAATATCGTCGTCTTGGCAGCAGCGGTGTGCGTGTATCCAAGCTTGGACTCGGCACCAATTCGTTCGGTTCGCGGGCCGATCGGGAGACCTCGATTCGGATCATCCATCAAGCGCTCGATCTGGGCATCAACTTCATCGATACGGCCAATATATATAGCGGAAGCGAGTCGGAGCGCATTATCGGCGAGGCGCTCAAAGGGCGTCGCCACGAAGCGGTGCTTGCGACAAAAGCCGGGCTTCCCAAGGGGGGCGGCCCGAATGACAAAGGCTCTTCCCGCTATCATATCCAACGGGAGCTCGAAGACAGCTTAAAGCGGCTGAATACGGATCATATCGACTTGTACCAAATCCATACGTTCGATCCGGACACTCCTCTTGAGGAAACGCTGCGAACGCTCGACGATCTGGTCAGAGCGGGAAAAATCCGCTATATCGGCGCCTCCAACTACGCGGCCTGGGAACTGATGAAGGCGCTGGGCATCAGCGACCGCCTGGGACTGGCGCGGTTCACTTCGATCCAGCCGAGTTATTCGCTAGCCGACCGGACGCCCGAGCAGGAGCTCGTTCCGTTATGCCTGGACCAGGGGCTCGGCATCATCCCGTATTTTCCGCTGGCCGGCGGCGTGCTGACCGGCAAATATGCGGCCGGCAGCCCGGCTCCGGAAGGGTCGCGCCTCGCCAAGGATCCGAATTTCGGCAAGCGGCTGGATGAAGCGCGTTACGAATTAGGCGCCCAGGTGGGCAAAATCGCAAAAGAGCTCGGGACTTCCGCTTCCGCTCTGTCGCTCGCCTGGCTCATGCAGCGTCCTGCCGTGTCCACGATCATTGTCGGCGCGTCGCGTCCGGAGCAGGTGCTGGATAACCACGCCTCCGTATCGCTGCATCTGGACCGGGAGACCGTGGAACAGCTGGACCGGATCAGCGAGCCTTTCCTGTACGGAAAGCCGTTTGCGGTGTTCCGCTTGCCTTCCTGAGAAGTATTCGAATGTAGATGATCCGTAACAGAAGGAGGTAGAACACATGGAGCCAAAAGATGAGCGCTACGAGCTGGCGACGTTCGCCGGCGGCTGCTTCTGGTGCATGGTGACGCCGTTTGAGGAGCTGCCCGGCATTATCCGGGTCGTCTCCGGTTACACGGGCGGCCATAAGCCCAATCCGACGTATGAAGAGGTTTGCTCGGAGACGACAGGACATGCCGAAGCGGTGCAGATTACGTTTGACCCGGAGCTTTTTCCTTATGAAAAGCTGGTGGACACGTTCTGGCGACAAATTGACCCGACGGATGCGGGAGGACAGTTTTACGATCGGGGCGAGTCATACCGGACGGCGATTTTTTATCATAACGAGCGGCAGAAAAACATCGCGGAGGCGTCCAAACGCGCACTGGAGGCAAGCGGACGGTTCAGCGCTCCGATCGCCACGCAAATTGTCCCGGCGGGAGAATTTTATCCGGCGGAAGAGTACCATCAGGACTACCACAAAAAAAATCCGCTGCGCTATAAAATGTACCGCAAAGGCTCGGGCCGCGACGCGTTTATCGGGAAACACTGGGGCAAGACGAAGGAGGAGCTTGCTGAGCTGCGTTCCAGACTGACGCCCATACAATTTAAAGTAACGCAGGAGAGCGGGACGGAACCGCCGTTTCAGAACGAGTTTTGGAACAATCACCGCGAAGGCATTTATGTCGATATCGTTTCCGGTGAGCCGCTGTTCAGCTCTCTGGACAAATACGATTCCGGCTGCGGCTGGCCCAGCTTTACGAAGCCGCTTATACCCGCGGCGGTGAAGGAAGAGCCGGATTACAGCCACGGGATGATCCGCACGGAGGTGCGCAGCCGGGAGGGCGATTCGCATCTCGGACACGTGTTCACCGACGGCCCGAAGCCTGCAGGCCTCAGGTACTGCATCAATTCGGCCGCGCTTCGTTTTATCCCGAAGGAAGATTTGGAGAAGGAAGGGTACGGTCGGTTCGCCAAGCTGTTTGACCGCTGATCGTGCCGCAAAAAGGAAGCCAAGCCGATCTGCCGCTGCAGGCAGCAATCGACTTGGCTTTTTCAGGCTTTTTTTGACCGTTTGCCGATATACATATTGGTATCTGCGATTTTGATCAGCTCTGTCAGATCGGTGCTGTGATCGGGGTATACGGCGGAGCCGATGGAAACAAAGACGGGTATGCCGAGCTCATCGGAGAGGGCTTTCAGCCCGTCGGTGAGCCTTTGATGTACAGTCTGCAGGCTGGCATCCTGCTTAAGGTGCCCGATGACCAGAAATTCATCCCCGCCCCAGCGGGCGACAATGTCGCTTTTTCGGGTTAAGCCGGAAAGCGTCCGGCCGATCGAAGCGAGTACGAAATCGCCTTTCTGGTGACCGTACATATCGTTAATAGACTTAAAATTGTCGCAATCGATGATAAGCACAAACAGCTTGGCCTGCGTCCGCTCCGTCAATGAAGTGATTTTTCCGAACGTACTCGTAATAAACCGGCGGTTGTACAAATCGGTGAGCGGATCTTTCTCCGCATAATACCTTGCTTTATCGTAAAGGTGGCCTATCCAATATCCGACGAAAAACCAGAGAATATAGCCGAGGTAAGTGATAAAATGAACTCTGCCGTCCGTAATGGCAAAATATACGGCAAAACAGGTATGGGCCAGCAGAGTTAAAGAAACGGCGAATATTCGGCCGCGGTAGTTCATGCCGACCTCCTCTCAAAGATTAGCAGTAAACCTGAATTTGGCGAATGTTTGTTTCCTATTTCAATATAACATAAACCGTCATATTTCGACACGCATTATTTATGCATTTTACGGATTAAAAAGCAAAAGGCGGAGCACCGGGCTCCGCCTGATTTATATCAATTATTGCTGCTGTTGCTGCTGTTCCGTGTTTTTATCGCCGACCTTGACGGATATATCGCTTTTTTGGCCGTCGCGGACGATGGTCAGCTTCGCTTGGTCGCCTACCTTGAGCGCTTTGACTTTGTTTACGATCTCTTCCGAGGTTTTCACCGCTTCGCCGTTTACTGCGACAATGACGTCATACGGTCTCAGACCGGCTGCAAAACCCGGACTTTTGCGGTCGACCTGGGAGACGATGGCTCCGTCCGTGCTGCTAAGCTTCAAATCGCTGACCCAGCTTTGGTCGATGTCCTGAAGAGCGACACCGATGTAAGGCACCGGTTCTTTCGGGATTTTCACGTTGTTTTTCAGATTCTCCAGCACGGAGGAGATGGTGCTTGTCGGAATGGCGAATCCGATGCCCTGCGCCTCCGCATTAACCGCGGTGTTGATGCCGATCACCTCGCCGTACATATTGAGGAGAGGTCCGCCCGAGTTGCCGGGGTTAATCGAAGCGTCGGTTTGCAGCAGGTGCTTGTATTCGCGAGTGCCCTGGCTGTCAGGGATCGAAATCGGACGTTCCTTCGCGCTCAGCACGCCGACGGTAACGGTATGGTCGAATCCGTAAGGGTTGCCGATCGCCACGACCCAATCGCCGACCTTCGTGTTATCCGGGTTGCCCAGCGACAGCGTAGGGAAATCTTTGTCCCCGGTAATTTTCAGGCAGGCGAGGTCGAGATCGTAGCTGCTGCCCAGAAGCTCCGCCTTGAACGGCTTGTCGTAGCCCTGCACGGTAACTTCAATTTCGTCGGCGCCGTCAATGACGTGTTCGTTCGTCAAAATATAGCCGGATTTTTCGAAGATAAAGCCGGTTCCGAGGCCGCTTTCCTGCAGGCCGTTCGAATCGTCTCCGGAAGACCCGCCGTCCCCGAAAAATTGGCGGAAAAACGGATCGTTGTACATGCCGCCGCGCGTCGATTTCTGCTTGACCTTCGTCTCGATTTTCACAACGGCGGGGCTGGCCTGCTCCGCGATTTGCGAGACGCTCTCGGGCGTCCCGAGCGAGAACGCGGAGTTGGTCACGGCGGCGCCGCCTCCGGAGGAGGACGCCAACTTGCCGGTTCCGGCCGGGGCTGTGCCCGTTGCCGCAGGAACAGCCTGCGTGCCGGTGAACAGATTCATTTTATCGGATGCGAACATCAGGCTGCCTACGACAACGGCACCCGCCATAAAAGCGGCGAACGTGCTTTTGTAAGATTTTCTCCGCTGATCCGGCGTAAACCGGCTAAAACCAAACGTCCGCTTCATCCGCGGAGGGGTGATTTCCACAAGCGATTCATCGTCCTCCAGAAGAACAGTCGGTTTTTCCTCGGCAGAATGAGTATTTAAAGTTTCGTTTTTTTCGTTAAGCTCGTCTCGATCAAAGTCGTTCATAGCTTCAACCTCCAATTTATAAAAAGTATTTTGGATAAACAGAATGATTGATGCCGCCTATGACTCTATGATGCAGCCTAGAGCTTAAACGAATCTTAAGAGAACTTAAAAGAGAGGTAAAAAAAATAAGCATATCCCCGCTGGGGTTGGACCACAATAATCACGGATGTACTTTATCGAAAAGGCTTCGAACGGAAGCAATTCGTTAACAAGCAATCCATGATGTATCGATTACAGCAAACGGGAGGTTGCCTGAAAATGGCTCAAACAGCTCAAACTACCGGCAGTTTTTTTAACGCGATCAAAGAACGGCGCTCGATTTACGGCATCGGCAAACAATCGCCCGTTTCCGACCAGCGCATTTTGGAAATCGTCCAGGAGGCGGTCAAATATACGCCGTCTTCGTTTAATTCGCAAAGCGCGAGGGTTGTTGTCCTGCTTGGAGAGCATCACGACAAGCTGTGGGATATTACCCGCGATGTGCTCAAAGCGATTGTCCCGGCGGACCAGTTCGAGTCTACAGGCCAGAAGATGGATGCGTTCCGCAGCGGCTATGGCACGGTATTGTTTTTTGAGGATATGAAAGTGATCGAAGGGCTGCAAGGCCAATTTCCGACCTATCAGGATCGTTTCCCGGTATGGGCGCAGCAGTCGAACGGCATGCTGCAGCTTGTCGTTTGGACGGCATTGGAGGGGGAAGGGCTCGGAGCAAGCCTGCAGCATTACAACCCGCTTATCGACGCCAAGGTAAAGCAGCAGTGGAACATTCCCGATTCATGGGAGCTGATTGCGCAGATGCCTTTCGGCCAACCGACGGCCACTCCGGGAGACAAACAATTCCAGCCGCTCGAGGAACGGGTGAAAATATTTAAATAAACGCGGACAGACCGGCTTCAGCCGGGGCCGGTCTGTTTTTTGCATTCGCCTGAAACCTGTGGTATTATGAAAAAATCTTTTGGTAAGTTGGTGTGGCGAATGAGTACGATGAACATGATTCCATTACATATTATCCGAATCCCTTGGCCGGAATAGGCCAAGGGATTTTGTTTCATCCGGGCAACAAACATGGCGGGAGGCATAAATGATGAGCGCGGAAAAAAAGGCGTCCATGCTGGCGGCGTGGGTCAGCTTGATCAGCAATATTTTTTTGACGGTGGTGAAAATTGCCGTCGGTCTATGGTTCGGCAGTGAGGTTCTTGTCGCCGACGGCGTACATAATGCGGGGGACGTCATCGCTTCGATCGCGACGTTCAGCTCGATGCGCATCTCCAATCAACCGGCCGATCAAGAGCATCCATATGGCCACGGCAAAGCGGAGGTGATCAGCGCCGGTATCGTTGCGATCATTTTGGCCCTGGCCGCTTTGTTTATCGGGTACGGCTCGATCCAGGCTTTGCTGCATCCGGCCCCGGAGGCTCATATCATTGCGCTCGCAGCGGCGCTGCTGTCGCTGATCTGGAAGCAGGTCCTTTATGTGTACACTTACCGCATCGGGAAAAAACTCAACAGCAAAGGACTTCTCGCTACAGCCTACGACCATCTGGCCGACGTTTATGCGTCGATCGCCGCGGTCGTCGGCATCGGAGCGGGGCTGGCCGGGGAACATTTCGACGTGCCGATTCTCAAATACGGAGATCCGATCGCGGGCATCATCGTATCGGTACTCGTTTTGAAACTCGCCGTGAATATCGGAAAGGAATCCGTCGACGTCCTGATGGAGAAAAATATCGACCCCGAGCTGATTGAGGAATATGCCCGTCTCATTCGGGCAAACCCGCACGTGAAGCGGATCGACCGGCTGCGGGCGCGCGAGCACGGGCATTATATTCTCGTCGACGTTCGCGCCAGCGTCCCCGGCACGTATACGATCCAGCAGGGCCACGACATCAGCCGGCAAATCAAACAAACGATCATGGACCATCATCCGAACGTGGACGAGGTGCTCATCCACCTGAATCCGTGGTACGACGAAAAGCGGAGCCGCTGATGGAGCCGCGTCGGTCATGATAAGAAAAAAGTCTCCCTCGGTTCTTTTCGAACCTGGGAGACTTTTTTCGTACTGCCGGATATGCGGGTTTTATGAAACGGCTTTGCCGAAAAACCGGTCTACGGCAAACTGCTTGTAATTTTCAGCAGCCAAATACAGGGAAGTCAGCGCCAACGCGAGCTCCAGCTCGAATCCCGGGTTTTTGCCGTCACCCATAAGGCCGTTTTGCAGTTTCACTTTCACGATCGCGCCCAGCATGATGAGGACGAATACAATCGCCACGTAGCGCGTGCCAAGCCCTACAATCAATGCGATGCCGCCGACCAGCTCACAAACGGCAACCACATAAGCCAGCACGCTTGGCAATCCCATGCTATTGAAAAAATGAGCTACGTTGTCCAGGCCCATCTGGAATTTAGCCACTCCATGATACAGAAAAATGATTCCGACCAGAATACGCACCACTGTAAAAACCCAAAGCTTAGAAGTTTGCATCATCAACCTCCTTGAATAATAGTAAGCAAGTTACAATTAGTAATATATAATGCAGCGGCCTTGAAGTCAATGAAAAATATTTGTATATTAAAATAATAATTTATATAATAAATAATCTCAAATAGGATTGCCATAACGGTGCCGAACAGGTCATACTGAAAAAGTGCCGGCATCCGGCTAACTTTTCGAAAATTGGAGAACAATAATATGCGCGCGAAAACGTGGATCGGTGGGCATCTGTTGTTTTGGCTTATCATTGCTTTTACCGTCGTGTCGGATCAGCTGGCCAAGTATGCCGTTCGATCCCGGATTGCTTTGGGTGAAACGGTTCCCCTTGGGGATTTGTGGATTTCGCTCACCCATTACGAGAACAGCGGAGCGGCCCGCAGCTCTTTCCAAGGATATGCCCGCTTGTTCGGCATCATAGGCGTCATTATTGTGGCGGCGGTGCTGTATGCCCGATATAAAGGGTATTTCCGGGGCAAGCGGCTGGATATCGGCCTGGCTTTTTTCGTCGGAGGGGCGTCCGGCAACGCCATTGACAGGCTGATGTGGGGCAAAGTAACGGATTTTCTCGTTTTCCGCTCCGGGCACGGGGTGCTGAATTTGGCGGATCTTTTCATCAACGCGGGCGTGCTGTTCATTTTGCTGGATACGGTGATTTCCTATGCGTACTCCGCATTGGCGGCCGTGCGTCCGGACCGATGGAAAAGCAAGTGACGGAATTTTGTTCATATTATTTTTTGGAGATTCGGCTAGTCATAAAGAGGAATTCGGCCACCCGACGGGGAATATACCCATTCAAGCGTTAAGAAAAATGGAGGGATCAGCATGGCAGGACTCGCAACAACAGCCATCGTCGAACTTAATCAAACCGCGAACCGATTCAAGTCCAGCATTGTCATTCGGATTGACAACAAATTCATCGATGCGAAGAGCATTCTCGGCCTCAGCCTCACTTTGCTCGGCAACCAAAGCTACAGGCTGGAAATTCACGGTCCCGACGAAGCGGAAGCAAGGGAAGCGATGCTGGCCGTTTTCAACAAACACGGCCTTTCGGTGGAATCGGCGTAACGCAGGCATGTCCCGAACAAGCAAAAAGCGCAGGACTTCTCCGGGAGAGATGTCCTGCGCTTTTTGTTTGCTACTTTCGGCTGCGGTATACCCGTTCGGGACGGCCGACCACACCGTATGACAAATCCGCATATACGGTGCCGAGGCTGACAAGGTGCTCCAAATAGCGGCGCCCTGTCGAACGGCTGACGCCGATCAGCTTGGCGGCTTGTTCGGCGGTCATGCCTTCCTGCGTTTGCGAAATCGCCTGAACGACCTTTTCGAGCGTCAACTTGTCGATCCCTTTCGGCAAGTAACTTGGGGAGGTTTCTTTTTTTCCCGCCCCGCTCAGCAGACGGTCGACGTCCTCCTGGTTGATATGGCCGCTCTCCGACGCCAGCCGGTGCAGCTCCCGGTGGAAATCGAGGTAGCGCAGCAGCGTCTCCTGCAAACGGTTAAAGACGAGCGGCTTCATGATATAGTCGAACGCTCCGCCGCGTACGGCCTCCCGCACCGCTTCGACCTCTTTCGCGGCCGTGATCATGATCACATCGGTTTCCTTATGATGCCGGCGAATATATTGAAGCATCTCCAGGCCGCTCGAATCCGGAAAATAAATATCGAGCAGCACCAGATCCGGCGTCAATATTTCCAGCTGCTCCTTCGCTTGAGATTCGTCCGTGGCTATCCCGATAACGGAAAAACCGGGAACCTTCTCAACGAAACGCCGGTTGATCTCCGCTATTTTCACATCATCTTCGATGATCAGCACCTCAATGACGGTTTCCTGGCTCATCTGCTGCATTGGGCTTCCCCCTTTCGACCGACTTTTTTTTGGGAATGGCTGCGGTAAAAATCGTGCCTCCCGCCGGATTTTTATGAAATGTAATGTAGCCGTCAAGCTTGCCTACCGCGTGTGTGACCAGAGCGAGCCCGATGCCGCGGTGCTCTCCTACTTTCGTGGAAAAACCTTTTTCAAAAACGGTGGCGCCGGTTTCCTCGGGAATACCGATTCCGTTATCCTCGCATTCGATAATTAAATCTTCCCCCAAATCGGTCAAAAACAGCTTCACCCGCCGATCGGTTTTATCGTCGCAGGCGAGCACCGCTTCCATCGCGTTGTCGGCTAGGTTGCCGATAATCGTGATGAGCTGATTGCGGTCGATCGTCTCCGGAATGTCGCGAAACGAGCTTTCCCGGTCGATTTCGAAATGAAGCTTAAGTTCCTGGGCGCGATTATATTTGCCGATCAAGAGCCCGCCGATCATCGGGTCGGGAATTTCCTGCATGATGAATTGGATCAAATTTTGCTGGACGTCCGACTCTCTGGTGATCAGCTCGACCGCTTCCTGATAAGATTCCAGCTGGATAAGTCCCGAGATGACGTACAATTTGTTGGAGTATTCATGCGTCTGCGCGCGCAGCGCATCGGCAAAACGCCTCACCTGGGACAGCTCCTCGGCCAGCCTGTACAGCTCGGATTTGCTGCGGAAGCTGGAAACGGCGCCGGTTACCTGGGAATTCCAGCCCATGATCGGGATGCGGTTGACGATCACCTCGTGATCCCCGATCAGCATCTCGGCGTCGAATTCGGCTTTGCCGGAACGAATCACCTCGTTGAGCCGCGTGTTCGGAATCAGCTCCTCGACGCGGCGGCCGGTGATGTCGACGCTTTCCGGCAGGCCGAGCAGCTGCAGCGCATACCGGTTGGCCAAGGTAATGATGCCGTCCCGGTTGATCGCGACGATTCCTTCGCGGATCGATTCGAGAATCGCTTTTTTCTCCGTATACAGCGACCCGATTTCCGCCGGTTCGAGCCCATGGATCGAGCGGCGAACGTTTCTGGCGATCAGCACCGCGCCGCCAATTCCGACGGCCAGCACGCAGAGGGCGATCAGCATGGTTTCATCCTGATATTTATCAGCGATGCTCTCGATATCCTCCGTCAAAAAGCCGACGGACACGATGCCGATCACTTCGCCGTTATCGCCAAAAATCGGGGCTTTGCCGCGCAGCGCAGGTCCGAGCGACCCGACCGCCCTGGAGATGATCGCGCGCCCCTCGAGCACGGGCCCGTTATCGCCGCCGACCATCTCCTTGCCGATCCGGTCGGGAAGCGGGTGGGAGTAGCGGATGCCTTCGCGGTTGCCGACGACGACATATTCGGCGTCCGTTTTTTCGCGGACCGCTTCAGCGATAGGTTGAATTATGGAGGGCGGATCGGGGGAATAAAACGCTTTCCGAATTTCCGGCATCACGGCTACGGTTTCGGCTACCTTGAGCGCCCGTTGGCCGATTTGCTCCTCCAGCGTCGACGTGATGACATAATAATAAATGCCCCCCAGGCTCACAATGACCAGCGCGAGCAGGGAGCAAATGATCAGGATGAGTTTCGTCTGCAGCTTCATGCGCACGGCCCGCCTTTCTTTATTGTGCTGGGAAAATATCATATGTTAACCATGGATATACATGGATCGTCCGATTTATAGTATGTCCGAGGCACCGTACTTACTCTCCCGGCCATCGCGCCGAAAGGGAAGCGTGTCCGCCAGCGGGTTTGCTCAAAGCAAAACCATGACAGACAAACGCGAGCCCGAGGCACGTACCCAATGCTGTCAGGTGAACGCGGTTACACGGAATCGCGGATTTGGCCCCTCGGGAAACCGCCAAACAGATCGGACTTCGATCTTCAAAGTCATAGAGGAACTGACGTTCGCTATTCTCGAGTAAATAAGCTCATCCGAAAAATAAAGGAACTGAGATTCGCTAAATCGGCGAAAAACGGCTTGTGTACCGGAAAAACTTGCAAATAACGCACCACAGTTCCTCTAATCTTCGCGAACTGGTCGAAATAGCCATTTTAACGCACTGCAGTTCCTTTATAAACTCGGGCACAACCGGAATGGAGGGTTCCCCGGCAAGCGAGTCCAAGTAAAGCGTGTCCGGCAGCGGTTTTGCGCAAGCAAAACAATGGCGGACAAACGCGAGCCCGAGGTACGTACCTGCTCCAGAGGCATCGCGCCGAAAGTAAAGCGTGTCCGGCATAGGATTTGCGCAAGCAAAACCATGGCGGACAAACGCGAGCCCGAGGCACGTACCTGCTCCAGAGGCATCGCGCCAAAAGTAAAGCGTGTCCGGCATAGGTTTTGCGCAAGCAAAACCATGACAGACAAACGCGAGCCCGAGGCACGTACCCGCTGCTCAGGGATCGCGCCGAAAGTAAAGCGTGTCCGGCATAGGTTTTGCGCAAGCAAAACCATGGCGGACAAACGCGAGCCCGAGGCACGTACCCGCTGCTCAGGGATCGCGCCGAAAGTAAAGCGTGTCCGGCATAGGTTTTGCGCAAGCAAAACCATGGCGGACAAACGCGAGCCCGAGGCACGTACCTGCTCCAGAGGCATCGCGCCGAAAGTAAAGCGTGTCCGGCATAGGATTTGCGCAAGCAAAACCATGGCGGACAAACGCGAGCCCGAGGCACGTACCTGCTCCAGAGGCATCGCGCCGAAAGTAAAGCGTGTCCGGCATAGGATTTGCGCAAGCAAAACCATGACAGACAAACGCGAGCCCGAGGCACGTACCTGCTCCAGAGGCATCGCGCCGAAAGTAAAGCGTGTCCGGCAGCGGTTTTGCGCAAGCAAAACCATGACAGACAAACGCGAGCCCGAGGCACGTACCCGCTGCTCAGGGATCGCGCCGAAAGTAAAGCGTGTCCGGCATAGGTTTTGCGTAAGCAAAACCATGGCGGACAAACGCGAACCCGAGGCACGTACCCGCTGCTCAGGGATCGCGCCGAAAGTAAAGCGTGTCCGGCATAGGTTTTGCGCAAGCAAAACCATGGCGGACAAACGCGAGCCCGAGGCACGTACCTGCTCCAGAGGCATCGCGCCGAAAGTAAAGCGTGTCCGGCATAGGATTTGCGCAAGCAAAACCATGGCGGACAAACGCGAGCCCGAGGCACGTACCTGCTCCAGAGGCATCGCGCCGAAAGTAAAGCGTGTCCGGCATAGGATTTGCGCAAGCAAAACCATGACAGACAAACGCGAGCCCGAGGCACGTACCTGCTCCAGAGGCATCGCGCCAAAAGTAAAGCGTGTCCGGCATAGGTTTTGCGCAAGCAAAACCATGACAGACAAACGCGAGCCCGAGGCACGTACCCGCTGCTCAGGGATCGCGCCGAAAGTAAAGCGTGTCCGGCATAGGTTTTGCGTAAGCAAAACCATGGCGGACAAACGCGAACCCGAGGCACGTACCCGCTGCTCAGGGATCGCGCCGAAAGTAAAGCGTGTCCGGCATAGGTTTTGCGCAAGCAAAACCATGGCGGACAAACGCGAGCCGGAGGCACGTACCCGCTGCTCAGGGATCGCGCCGAAAGTAAAGCGTGTCCGGCATAGGATTTTTTAGCGGAAGCCAAAAATCCATGCCGGACAAACGCGAACTAGCAGCGAGCATTCCCTCCCTGCAGGCGGGTCCAGGGCGCCCGAGCGCCTGGGGTCCCCCTTGAAGGGGGATTTAGGGGGTGGACCTCCCTGATTTAGGGGGGGCTCCTACCGATTCTATCACATTCCTTTCGCGAATGATCAACTTGCCCCCGTGAATTAAATGAACAAAATTACCGAAATCGATTTATTGCGATATATGTCGTTATTCTTCCGCATTTGAAGCAAGGATGATACGATGAAAACGCTTCAAAGAAAGCGGCACCATTCATAAATAAAAGCGCTCGAGACGCTTGAGATGCCAATTTTTTCTGCACGAAAAACATTTCATGGAGGGGTTCAGATTGTTTAAACAGATGATGACCAGAAGTTGGAAAGTCGCCTCGATCAGCGTGCTTGCCGTCAGCTTAATGGCGTGCGGCAATGCCGGAAGCAAGCAGCCGGCGGCAGGAGGCAAAGATGCGGCTCCCGCTCCGGCTGCAGCAGCGTCCAAATACCCGGAGAAGCCGATTACGATCGTAGCTCCGTCCGGTGCAGGCGGCGGCTGGGATATGACGGCGAGAACGATTTCGAAAGTGCTTACGGAAGCGAAAGTCGTCGACAAAACGATTTCCGTGGAAAACAAGCCGGGCGGCGGCGGCACCGTGTTCATGGCCGAATATTCGACCAAGGATGTTAAAGACAATTACAGATTGTTCGTCAGCTCGCCGCCGATTTTGATCAACAACCTGAAGAAGGAAGGCAATACGCCATACGGCTACAAAGATACGACTCCGCTCGCACAGCTGACGAAAGATTACGGCGCTATTGCGGTTCCGGCGAATTCGAAATACAAGGATTTGAAATCGCTGCTTGACGATATGAAAGCCGATCCGACCAAGCTGACGGTAGCCGGCGGTTCCGCTCCGGGCTCGATGGACCACCTGGTGGCTATTCTTCCGGCCTTCAAATACGGCATCGATCCGAAGAAAGTCAAATACGTTTCCTACGACGGCGGCGGCGAAGCGGTAACGGCTCTGCTCGGCGGCAACGCGGATGTGCTCGGTACGGACGCTTCCTCGCTGGACCAATACGTGAAAGCCGGCAAAATCCGCATCTTGGCGGTAGCCGCGCCGCAGCGTCTGGCCAACATGAAGGACATTCCGACGATGAAAGAGCAGGGCGTTGATGCCGAATTCCTCATCTGGCGCGGCATTTTCGGACCGAAGGATATGAGCGCGGACGCGAAAAAATATTGGGAAGACGCGCTGAAAAAGATGGTCGATTCCGAGCAGTGGAAGAAGGAAATGCAAGCGAACAACTGGGAGACGGATTACAAGAAGGCGGATGATTTCAAAACGTACCTCGGCCAGCAGGAAACTATGGTCAAGGACATCTTGACCGCACTCGGCATGCAGAAATAATGAAGGATTAGCCAAAAGAGGAGAAGAGAAACCATCTTCTCCTCCAAGTTTTTTTGCTGCATAGGAAATAAGGCACTGCTAAAAGGTCGCATCACTTTTTGAGGATTGGAGAGAGCATTGATGAACAAGACGTTTGACCGCTATGCCGGGATCGTATTTCTCGCCATCGGCCTGCTGTTCGTATTCGGGAGCCGGAGCATTTCGACCAGCGCTTACGGAAGCAACGTCGGGGCCAATATTTTCCCGTTTATATTGGGCATATTTCTGGCGCTGATGAGCGTTCGCCTGATTTATGAAACGTTCCGCGGTCCGAAAGGCGAAAAGCGCAAAGAGAACCTCGATTACAAAAGGTTCGGCATCATATTTGTCTCAGCCGTGCTGTATGCGTATTTTTTGGAGGATGTCGGATTTGTCATTTCCACGTTTTTGTTTCTGCTGATCGGATTTCAGACGATGCAAAGAGGCGGGCTTTGGAAATCGATCCTCATTTCCGCGGCGTTTTCTTATGGAGTGTACTTTCTTTATGTTAACGTGCTCGAAGGAACGCTTCCCGGCTTTCCCACCTGGCTCGGCTTATCGTAGGAGGTTGCAAAACATATGAGCACAGTAGATTATTTGCTTCATGGACTCGCTACTGCAATGCAGTGGCATAATTTGGTGTTTGTCTTTTTTGGGGTGCTTATAGGAACGGTCGTCGGCGTACTGCCCGGCATCGGGCCGATGAGCGGCGTCGCGCTGCTCATTCCGATCACGGCGACGATGACGTCGGGATTGTCTCCGGAAGAAGCGGCGACCAGCTCGATCATTCTGCTCGCGGGCGTTTACTACGGTGCGATGTACGGCGGATCGACGACATCGATTTTGCTGAATACGCCGGGCGAATCGTCATCCGTCGTCACAACGCTGGACGGCTACCAGATGGCGCGCCAGGGCAGAGCCGGAGCGGCGCTGGCGATTTCCGCCATCGGTTCGTTCGCGGCGGGTCTTATTTCGCTGATCGGCCTTATCTGCCTGGCCCAGCCGCTATCCGCGGTGGCGATCAAATTCGGCCCGGCCGAATATTTCTCGCTGATGGTGCTGGGGCTGCTGGCCATAAGCGGCCTCGCCGGCAAATCGATGGTCAAGGCACTGATCATGACGGCGTTCGGTTTGCTGCTGGCGACGATCGGTATCGATCAGGTTTCCGGGGTGGGGCGGTTTACGTTCGACATTCCGGAGCTTTATCAAGGTCTGGAGTTTTTGACCGTTGCGGTCGGTACGTTTGCGGTTGGGGAAGTGTTTAAAACGATACTGGAGCGCGAAGGAAACGAAGGCGAAATCGCCAAAATCAACCGGATTTTTCCGACGAAGCAGGATCTGAAGGACAGCGCGGCTCCGATCGGCCGCGGCTCCGTGCTCGGCTTCTTCATCGGTCTTCTGCCGGGGGCGGGTGCCATCCTCGCATCGTTTTTCGCTTATATCGTGGAGAAAAAGCTGAGCAAAAACCCGGACAAGTTCGGCAAAGGCGCCATCGAGGGAGTCGCTTCCCCGGAATCGGCGAATAACGCCGCTGCCGGCGGCGCGATGATTCCGCTGCTCACGCTGGGCATTCCGTCGTCCGGAACGACGGCGATTTTGATGGGCGCATTCATTATGTACAACGTGCAGCCGGGTCCGCTTTTGTTCACGGATCATCCGCAGCTGGCATGGGGCGTTATCGCCAGTATGTTCGTCGGCAACCTGATGCTGCTTATTTTGAACATGCCGCTTGTTAAAATATTCGCGAAGGTTATCGAGACGCCGGCGAAATATTTGATTCCTTTGATCATCGTCTTTTCCGTATTCGGCGTTTACGCGGTGCAGTATTCCACCTTCGATTTGATGCTCATCATGGGCTGCGGTTTGGTCGGTTACTTCCTCGCGAAAAACGATTTCCCGCTGGCTCCGATGGTGCTCGGCCTCATTTTGGGCCCGATGATGGAAAACAACATGCGGCGGGCGCTGACGATTTCGAACGGAGACTTTATGATTTTCCTGCAAAAGCCGGTATCCCTCGTCTTTTTGATCATCGGCGCGCTGTGGATTCTCATTCCGCTGATTTTGAAAATGAGAGGCAAAAACGTGCTTGTCAACGAAGAAGGTTAATACAACCCTCCGGCAAAACCCCTAACCATGGGGTTTTGCTGTTTCACAGAGTGGGAGTGCAGCAAGATGGAAGTTTTCTTACTGATTGTCGTAAATGTGATTTTGCCGGTGTTCCTTCTGATCGGAGCGGGCGTCTTTCTGCACCGGACGTTCAAGTTCGATATGAACACGTTGTCCAAGCTGAACGCATACTTTTTGATGCCGGCGGTCAGCTTCGCCAATATGTATCAAAGCAAACTGGAAGGTGGGGTCCTGGCGGACATTCTTCTGTTTTTGCTGCTGCAAAGCGCCCTTCTGGTTATTCTCAGCACAGGGGTGGCCAAGCTTGCGAAATTCGACAAGGGATTGTCGTCCAGCTTCAAAAACAGCGTCGTTCTGATCAATTCGGGCAACTTCGGCCTGCCGGTGAGCCAGCTCGTGTTTCAGGGCAACCCGCTTGGCGCTTCGATCCAGGTGGTGGTTATGATCTACCAAAATTTGCTGACCAATACATACGGTCTGATGAATGCGGTGGCCGTGAACAGCCCCGGCTGGAAGGCGCTGAAGGAACTCGCGAAAAATCCGGTTTTTTATGCGGTCATATTGGGATGGACGCTGCATTCGCTCGATATCAAGCTGCCTTCCTTTATGTGGACGCCGGTGCAAAACGTGTCCGAAGCGTTTCTGGCGATCGCACTCGTCACGCTCGGTGCGCAAAGCGCATATTTGCGGCTGACCCGCATCAACTTGTCGCTCGCGCTAAGCCTGGCTTGCCGCCTGCTGATGGCACCGGCTGTCGCTTTGCTGATCATATTCGCACTCGGCATCAAGGGAACGACCGCCCAGGCGCTGTTCATCGCCAGCTCGTTTCCGACCTCCCGCAACAGCGCGGTTTTTGCGCTGGAGTACGATAATCACCCGGAATACGCGGCTCAGGTCGTGCTGGTCTCAACGATCTTCAGCAGCGTGACTGTTGCGGTCGTTGTGTATTTGGCGAAAATTTGGTTTTAAAAAATAGGTAAAGGAAGGGACTAACGGCCGCTATGGAAATGGACGTGCAATGGTTTATACTGGGACTGCTGAAAATTATACTGATCAATATCGTCTTAAGCGGCGACAACGCGGTCGTTATCGCCTTGGCCTGCCGCAACCTTCCCGCCGAGCAGCAGAAAAAAGCCGTATTTCTCGGCAGCTTCGGCGCCATCGTGCTGCGCGTCATCCTGACGTTCGTGGCCGTCTGGCTGCTGCAAATTCCGTTCGTGCAGGTAGCCGGCGGGTTGATGCTGCTCTGGATTGCGATTAAGCTGATGGGCGGCGACGAAGGCGGCGAAAAGCTGGAGTCCAGCCAACATCTGGGAACGGCGATCAAAACGATCATCGTCGCCGACCTCGTGATGAGCCTCGACAACGTGCTGGCCGTAGCCGGGGCGGCATCGGGCAGCCTGCTGCTGATCGGGCTTGGACTGGCCATCAGCATCCCGCTGATCATCTGGGGCAGCCAACTGCTGATGAGCCTCATGAACCGCTTCCCGATCATCGTGCTGCTTGGGGTTGCGCTGCTCGGCTATACGGCCGGGGAGATGATTCTGAGCGATGACGCGATCTCCCATTGGGTGGAGACGACGGTGCCGGCAGCGCATTACGCGGTACCCGTCATTTTGGCGGCGGCGGTCATCGGTGTCGGCAAGCTGCTGGAGAAAAGGCATAAACGCGAGGCTGTGCCGGAGGAAGCGGTGTAGCGGAGCGGTTAGCGGAATACATGACAATCCCACCCTGAAGTGCAGGGTGGGATTTTTTTTGCCCCGCAGACACATTGGAATCGGTGATAAGCAAGCTCATTGCATAATAGCCCGTAACATGCAACGTTTCGTGGTTTAACTCCGTCACAGTATTTTTGCCGGCCCATATCGCAGACGTGTGATGCGCAGCCTTTGATCTCGAATACGAGCTTCACTACTCTCCATTTAATTGAAATGGAACGGAACGTTTTTCGCAACTGATTTGATTATAGTGCAAACGGATTGGACCAGCCCTGATGCATTCCTGGTTGGTTCGTTTATATATTGGATTAGTAATATATTATATCAATATATATTGACTCGATATAATGTTTTTGGTAAATTATAGATGCAATCATGAAAGGGGGTTCCAGACATGACCAGCCAGGATGTCATCTTGGGGATTTTGATGAATCAAAGCTCGGCCGGCTACGACATCAAGCGGCTGCTGGAGACGGTGTTTTCTTATTTTTATAACGCCAGCTTCGGCACCATTTATCCGATGCTTGCCAAGATGGAGCAGCAAGGATTAATTACAAAGGAAAGCATCATTCAGGAAGGCAAGCCGAACAAACATGTATATACGATCACCGAGGAGGGGAGAAGGCAGTTCCGGGAATATTTGAACAGTGAATTGCAGCCCGAGGAGATCAAATCGGACTTTATGGTCAGGCTCTACTTTGGCGGGTTGGCGGATCGGGAGCACGTCTCGGAATGGCTGAGCAAAGCGATCGATAAGACGACCCGAACGCTGCAGTCCCTCGAGGACATATACGGGCGCCTCAAGGATAAGAAGAGCGCAACGCAGATCATCTGCGTTCGATTGGGAATCGAAAGCTGCAAAGCGCGCCTGAAGGTATTGAACGAAGGGCTAAACGACATCAAAGCGTTAGACGGAGAGTTAGAAAAAGAGTGAGACAGAAAGAAGACGAAGGAAGAGGAGCGGCGGGATATGGAGAAAAAAGGTTTGATCTTGCTGGCGATGGCGCTGGGGCTGCTGATGGCATCGCTGGACAACACGATCACTTCGGCGGCGATCAGCCATATTATTAAAGATATTAACGGGTTTGATAAAATCAGCTGGGTATTCACCGCCTACATGTTGGCCGCAACCAGCACCATGCTCGTATTCGGCAAAATGTCGGATTTGTTCGGGCGGAAGCTGTTTTATTTGATCGGGATCGGCATCTTTCTGATCGGCTCGGCGCTCTGCGGGACAGCTCAATCGATGACGCAGCTCATCGTATACAGGGCGATTCAGGGGATCGGGTCGGGAGCGCTGTTTCCGATCAGCTTTACGATCATTTTTACGCTGTTTACCGATCCGAAGCAGGCCGGGCGGTTGTCAGGAGTATTTGCCGGCATTTTTGGAATTTCTTCGGTCGCCGGACCACAGATCGGCACACTTCTCGCCGAATATTGGGGCTGGCGGTGGTGCTTTTACGTCAACGTGCCGCTGGGTATCGTGTCGTTTCTTACGCTGCTGTTTGCGCTGAAAGAATCGAGATCCGAGCGCCGTCCGAGCGTCGATTATTTGGGTACGGCGACTCTGATCGTCTCGAGCGTGGCGCTTATGCTGGGACTGGAGTGGGGCGGCAAACAGTTCGCGTGGGGCTCGTGGCAGGAGATTTCCTTGTTTGCGGTATTTCTTGTCGTCGGCGTGCTGTTCGTGTTGGTGGAGCGCCGGGCGAAGGAGCCGGTGCTGCCGCTTGCGCTGTTCAAAAACCGGATGATCGTTGGCATGACGTTAGCCTGCCTTTGTCAAGGGGCGATCATGTTTTCCGCAATCACTTATTTGCCGGTATTCTCGACGGCGGTGCTGGGCCAGTCGAATTCCAACGGTATGCTGACGCCGATGATGTTTTCCCTGATGCCCGGGGCGATTACGTTCGGTACGCTGATGCAATTTTTCAGCTTCCGGGTGATTATGGCCTTCTCCATGACGGCGGGGGCGATCGTAAGCATTTTGCTGACCCAAATCGCTCACACCGCATCGCCGTGGTATTTGGCCGGACTGATGGTCATCCTTGGTCTCTGTGCGATCGGTCCGCTGATGAGTGTCGCACAAAACGCCGTCGCGATGAGCGTGGACCGTAAATATATCGGCATCAGCTCGTCCATCGTCGGCTTTTGGCGCAACATCGGCGGCGTACTTGGAGCCTCGATCATGGCGACGATTGTCAATAACAACTATAAGGGCCTGATCCAGTCCGGCGCGGAAGCGAACCATATTCCCGCCGATCAGATCGAAAGGATGGCCGATCCGCAGCTGCTCGTTCGCGCAAGCGACGCCGTTCCGCCGAGTGTGCTGGCGTTCATCCGCGATTCGCTCGGTACGGCGATCAATCACGGCTTCGTCCTAAGCATCGTGTTCGCCGCCATTGGCATTGCCGCGGCGGTAATCGCAGGCCCCGGCCGCTACGTGAAGCGCACGCCGCATGGCGAACCGGCTCCTGCCGGCCATACGGCGTAGAGAGATCTTCTTGCATTTGAAAAGCCCCTGGCTTCCGTAATGAGGCCAGGGGCTTTATTGCAGGCTATCGGCCTGCTTGACGGGCGGCCAAGCCACCGCCGCCTTCGCTGCGCATCATCGCCCGCAGTATGGTAAGCAGTACGACAGCGCCCATCGACAGCACGTACATCCAGCGAATACCGAGACTCGCCGTATCGGTGCCTTCAAAATAACCGTGAATGAAAGAGATCGCCAAAATCGGGTACGATAACAAGTGAATGGCGTACCAGAGCGGCTTTTTCAGCTTATGGCGAATGTCCGAAGTGAAAATAAGCACCAGCAGGCCGTAGCCGGCCAGCGTGCCGAGTCCGGTCAGAACGGGATCGTGCTTCGCCGCAAACGGAATAAGCACCTCGCTCCACGAAAACGGCATATACGTGTCGATGACGGTGACCATGCCGTGCAGCAAACCGATGCCGGTACCGGCCACCGTGAAGAAGGTGTGCAGCTTAAACAGCTGCGCTTTGGTTCTGCCCTGCCATACCGGGAAGCTGTACAGAATACCGAGACAAATGCCGGCGGCGAGCAGCACGTAAGAGACGATTCCGAGACTGCGGATAATTTGCCATAACGGTAAATGAACAATCCATTGTATCATTAGCTTTCAATCTCCTCTATCCTAAATCCCCTGTAAAAAGCCATGCCCATGCATTCATGCCGGGAGCGGCTTCAGGGGTGCTCTTTTTATAAGCTTCTTATGCCCTTGCGGGCTCTCTGAAATGATCGTACCGGACGCCCTGCCAACGGGTTCCGATCGATTCCGGCGAGGCGAACAGATGGGATTGCCGGTCCTGGGTAAACACAAGCGCTTCGCAATCTTCCGCCTTGCGGGCAAACAGCTCGAGCCCGTCGTCCAGACCGAGGATGCATATCGCCTTCGCCCATACCTCGCAGGCCACGACATCTTTGCCGGTCACCGTGCATTGGGCGACGTCGCTATCGCTCGGGCGCATCGTTCGCGGATCGATCAGATGATGCATCGGTCCCGCGGCGGCAGCCCATTTGCGTCCGAGCTTGCTGGAGGTGGCTGCGGCACCGCTGACAAGCGCGATGATACCGGCGTCGGCATCGGTATCCCACGGATGTTCGATGCCGATCCGCCAAGGATCGGCAACCTCATCCCGCGGGCCCCATGCGGCCAGGTCGCCTCCGGCGTTCACGAATCCGCGTTCGATGAACAGCTCTTTGCGGAGATGCTCGGCAAGGCGACGTACGGCCCAGCTTTTCACAATGCCGCCGAGATCGAGTCCGCTTTGCGCCGGCAGCTGAACCGATTTCATCACCGGATTAAGCTGCATGGATGCGGTGCTGCCCTGAACAGATTTTGCCGGCTCCGCCGCGGCTAAATCGGGATGCTGCTTCAGCAGCTCGAACGATTCCGAGTATCCGGCCGCATGGAGGGCGTTCAGGATGAGCGGATCGAATGCGCCGCCCGTCAGCTCGCGGTACGCATCGGCAAGCCTCAGCACCTCCATCATCGCGTCGGACACCATGCAGCGTTCCCCGGCGAGCCGGTTCAGGTGACTCAGCTCGCTTTGCTCCCGAAACCGGCTAAACCGCTCCTCCGTATTTTGAAACCAGTGCGCAGCGGTCTCCTCCAGCCTTGCCGCCTGTTCGGACTTGCAATAGAACGCCATATCGATCCGGGTGTTCATCGCGCGGAATTGAAATGTATGAAAATCACCCGATGCGCCGGCGAAAAATGAACTGTTGGACATATGCGTTCTCTCCTTTTCTTGGTCAAAACTTACGAACGTCCGGTCCGGGTATGCGTTCTCTGGGTCGGTGTTTGCGACGCTTGCGGCTGCTGCGTAGTGCCGCCCCACTGGCCGGAATCCGAACTCGAATTGCCGTCATAGCCGCTTGACGATTGTCTTTTTGTACGGGACATGCCGTCCCTGGGCCCGCTGCGAAACTGTTTGCCGACGGGATCGTCGGTTTGTGCGGAGCCGCTGACGGCACCGCCGGAAGAAGAAGCTTCCGCATACGCCTTATTAAAATCGGGACTGTCTTTAACCTGATGGAACAATACGGCGATCAAGGCGGTGAAGGCCGCGCCGATTTGCCATTTCAGCCATTTGCTTTTCCTCATTGAGTCCCCCTCCTCATCGATGTCTTGGCGTCTGTTTCATGGTTTTATTCTAATCCGGCAAACTGAGTCTGCCATGAGTGCCCGCTGAAAGTTTGCTGAACCGCCTGCAGTGAGGCGTAAACATGGGATAAATCCGGTATTCAGCCAATTCTCAGCTTCCGTTCAGAGCGGTTTCAGGTTGACCCGGGATAATGGGTAATAACCGGAAAAATAGTGTACAATGTAGGCGGAGGAGATAACGTATGCGTCAATTAAAAGGGATTAAAATTTTGCTGGTCGATGACGAGCCTAACATATTGCAGTTTTTGGAGCTGGGCTTGCAAAACGAAGGGTTCGAGGTATGGACCGCTCAGGACGGCATGACGGCAATTACGCTTGCGAAGCAGCATCAGCCGCATGTGGCGATTTTGGACGTGATGATGCCGGGGATGGACGGCTTTGAGGTTTGCCGGATGCTGAAGAAGACGGAGAATATCGCCGTTATCATGCTGACGGCCAAGGAGGAAGTGGAGGATCGCGTCAAGGGGCTGACGCTGGGCGCCGACGATTACATGGCCAAGCCGTTCAGCTTCGAGGAGCTGCTCGCCCGCATTCATGCACGCATTCGCAATCATTTTCCGAACTTGCTCGGGGAAGTGGTGGCCGGGCCGTTCCGCATCGACGACCGCCGCAAGGAGATCAGCCTCGATCAGCGCGTGCTGGAGCTTTCGCCGACGGAGTATGAGCTGCTTAAGTTTCTCGTCATTAACCACGGGCTTG
The DNA here is from genome assembly GCF_023276405.1 of Paenibacillus hamazuiensis. Taxonomy (NCBI): domain Bacteria; kingdom Bacillati; phylum Bacillota; class Bacilli; order Caryophanales; family Paenibacillaceae; genus Paenibacillus; species Paenibacillus hamazuiensis. Next base: position 5,333,370 of record NZ_JALRMO010000001.1, on the reverse strand, counting down.
TGCTGAGCAAATCGATGATTCTCGACAAAGTATGGGGTTACGATTTCGGCGGGGAAGAAAACATCGTCGAAGTGTACATCCGCTCCTTGCGGGATAAGCTGGGCGACAAGGAGCATAAGCTGATCCGCACGGTGCGCGGCGCCGGCTATCGGGTGGACCTCTCATGATCGGGGGGGCGCTGGGCCGCATCAGACGTATTTTCACGCACCAGTCGCTCCGCTTTCAGCTGCTGTCCCGCTCTTTGTTCGTCATGGCGCTGATGTTGTTGCTCGTGGGTATTTTGCAGTATTTTATCATGGAGCAGTTTTTATATAGAAACAAGGCGTCCACCATTCAGAGCCAGGTGATGGCAATCCCGCACGAGTTTTGGTTGAATATGGCGAACGGCCCGCGAAGGGATAATAGTCCCGATCCCCGGCGTCCTTTTGCGATGTCGGATTCGGTGGCGTATATCGATCTGCAGGGCAATTATACGCTCATTGCGGAAGCTCCGAACAGCGGCACCGCCCCGAAGCTGTCCGAAGAGGAATATATGGCGGCGCTGAGGTCGAAGGAACGGGTGCAGTACAAAATCGTCAAAGACGACGAAGGCATCGAAAAGCTGGTCGTCCTCCAGCCGATCGGCGGCCGCGGCCGCACGGTCGGCCTTATCCAGGCAACCGTCAACACACGGGAGCTTAACGACGTGCTGACCCGCGAGCTGCTGACTTTTTTGCTGCTGGCGCTGCTCGCTTTGGTGCTCGGACTGCTGACGTTCCTGCCCGTGCTGCGGCGCACGCTTGTGCCGCTTTCCAATATGGTCGGCACGGTGGAGCGGATCGACGCGGGCAATTTGAACGAACGGTTTCCGACGGAGCAGGGGCAGCTCGAAATCGACCGCCTGTCCGTATCGTTCAACGGCATGCTGGAGCGGCTGGAAGCGTCGTTTGCGGCGGAAAAAGAAGCGAAGGAACGGATGCGCCGTTTTGTCGCGGACGCTTCCCATGAGCTGCGGACGCCGCTGACCTCGATTCACGGGTTTCTGGAAATATTGCTGCGCGGCGCCGCGCAAAATCCCGATCAGCTGAACAAGGCGCTGAACAGCATGTACGGCGAATCCGAGCGGATCAACAAGCTCGTGCAGGATTTGCTGCTGCTGGCGCGGCTTGACCGGACACCGACTTTTCAGCTGGCGGAAGGCAATCTAGATGGCATCGTCCGCGAGCTGGAGCCGCACCTCCGCATACTCGCCAAAGATCGGCAGGTCAGCTTTCGCGTAGAGCAGGGGCCGCGCTGCCACTTCGATGCGGATAAAATGAAGCAGGTCATCCTGAACTTGTTTCACAACGCGGTGCAGCATACCGATCCGGTCAAGGGGCATATCGAGGTGTCGCTGGAGCCGGCCTCCGGCGGCGTTGAGCTGGCGGTACGGGACAACGGGCCGGGCATCGCGGAGGACCATCTTCCGCACATTTTTGACCGGTTTTACCGGATCGACACGTCCCGTGCGAGAAAATACGGCGGCGCCGGTCTCGGGCTTGCGATCACCAAATCGATCGTCGACATTCACGGCGGGCGCATATACGTGGAAAGCAAGCTGGGCGAGGGCACCGCATTCAAAGTATGGTTCCCCTCCGCCGCTTAGTGTAATGATACGAAAAAGCATGTCCTAAATCCGTGCAGCAACGGGTATAGGACATGCTTTTTTTGTGCTGGTTGCTGCCAAAAGGAGAACGGGTCCGGCACCAATTCGGCGCCAGCCGAATCGTGCCGGACTGTCGCGGGCTGAGGCACGCAGTAACTCCCAACGGGCGGATCCCGGGCGCTGGGAGCGCAATATTGTCGGGTTAACGGGTTTGCAAGGAATCGCGGTAGTTGGTGGTAAGTGGTTAGTATAGAGGAACTGTCGTTCGTTATTTCCGGGTATGTGGGAGCATCCGAAAAAATAGAGGAACTGAGATTCGCTAAATCGGTGAAAAAGGGTGTGGGGATCGGAAAAACATACCAATAAAGCATCACAGTTCCTTTATTTCTGGCAAATCACTCGAAATGGCCGTTTTAGCGCATTGTAGTTCCTTTATCCGTGAGGGTTGGCGCTTGGTGTCCTTGTTAGGGGGGAGTTAGGCAGTGGTCAAAGTTATGCCGGTTATCGCGGAAAAGGGAGAGCGGGTCCGGCACCAATTCGGCGACAGCCGAATCGTGCCGGACAACCGCGGGCCCGAGGCACGGACTGCTCCTTGCACCACTGCTCCAAAAGTGAAGCGTGTCCGGAATCGGATTTTTTGCCCGCAAGCAAAAAAATCCATGCAGGACAAACGCGACCCTAGCAGCGAGCGTTCCCTCTACCGGGCGGGTCCAGGGCGCCCGAGCGCCTTGAGGGCTTTGCGGAGCAAAGCCGGCTTCGGAAGCATGGGGTCCCCCTGGAGGGGGATTTAGGGGGTGACCTCCTCGATTTAGGGGGTGTTATATATGTTTGTTCACACATTTATAACATATTAATTAAAATATATAATGTACAATAAATAATAAATAGTATACACTATATATCAAACAGATAAGGAGGCGTCATATGGCACAGGGAGTTGGCATCAGCGGCATGGGGAGAATCGGCCGACTGCTGGTCAGGCATATTTTTTCCTCGTCCGAACCGCTTGTAGACTTGAAGGCGATTAATTGCACTTATCCGGCAGAAACGATAGCCCATCTTTTGAAATATGATACGGTTCACGGCAGATGGAATGCGGATATTTCCGTAAAAGACGGCCATCTGGTCATCAACGGGCGCACAATCGCGATGGTATCGCAGCGCGAGCCCGAATGTATACCATGGCACTCGCTGGGTGTGAGGCTGGTCATCGATGCGACGGGCAAGTTCAACAGCAGGCAGGGGGCCGAGAGGCACGTATCTGCCGGGGCGGAGCGTGTGCTTATCACGGCACCCGGACAAGAGATGGACCTTACGGTCGTCATGGGCGTCAACGATCATCTGTACGACCCGTCCGAACATCGTTTTGTGTCCGCGGCTTCCTGCACGACGAACTGCATCGCGCCTGTTTTGAGCGTGCTCGACCGGGCGTTTCAAATCCGCGGCGGCTGGATGACGACGGTGCATTCGTTCACGTCCGACCAAAATCATCTGGACAACCCGCACAAGGATTTGCGCCGGGCGCGGGCCTGTACGCAATCGATCGTACCTACGACGACGGGGGTTGGAAAGGCATTGGCGGGCGTGCTGCCGCATCTTGCTCCCTATGTGCAAGGCGTCTCGCTCCGCGTGCCGACGCAGGACGTGTCGATGATCGACTTGACGGTTCAGGTCAGGCGGACGGCGTCTCTCGACGAGGTGAAAGCGGCGTTTCGCGAGGCGGCCGAAGGCGGCATGAAAGGTTATCTCGATTATACCGAGGAGCCGCTCGTATCCTCGGATTTCATCGGCTGCCCGCATTCCGCGGTTGTGGATGGATTGTCCCTGATGACGATGGGCGATCAAATCAAGGTGATGGCTTGGTATGACAATGAATGGGCTTACGCCAGCAGAGTGGTGGAGCTCGCACAAATCATTCAGGAGAGGGAGACGGCCGGATGCGAAACCATGTTAATGCAGTCGAAATGAAACTGGTTCACGAGAACTTGCCCGTATCGAAATTGATCGAAGTCGCTCTGCAGCGGGGGGAGGGCACATTGTCTTCGACAGGAGCGCTGCGCGCCATGACCGGCAAGTATACGGGCCGATCGCCGAAAGACAAATATATCGTTCAGGAGCCTTCCGTGATGGAGCACATCGCCTGGGGGCCGGTCAATCAGCCGATGTCTCGTGCCCATTTCGAGCGGCTGTTTCAGAAGGCGCAGGATTATATGGCCGATAAGGAGCTGTTCGTGTTCGACGGTTACGCGGGCGCCGACGAGTCTTACCGGCTGCCGATCCGCATCGTCAACGAGCGCGCTTGGCATAATCTGTTCGTGCGTCAGCTGTTCATAAGGCCATCCGCGCGGGAGCTGCTTTCGCATAAACCGGAATTCACCGTGATCGCTCTGCCGGGGCTGAAGGCTGAGCCGAGCCTCGACGGCACCCGCAGCGAAACGTTCATTGCCGTATCGTTCGAAAGAAAACTCGTGCTGATCGGGGGAACGGAATATGCCGGCGAAATGAAAAAGTCGATTTTCACCGTGCTCAATTACCTGCTGCCGATGAAGGGCGTGTTCCCGATGCACTGCTCCGCCAACGTAGGGGAGCAAGGGGACGTGGCGCTGTTTTTCGGCCTATCCGGCACCGGCAAAACGACCTTGTCCGCCGACCCGGGCCGAAAGCTGATCGGCGATGACGAGCATGGCTGGTCGGACAGCGGCGTATTCAATTTCGAAGGCGGCTGCTACGCGAAATGCATCAACCTCTCCGCCGAGAAGGAGCCGCAAATTTGGAACGCGATCACGTATGGCGCCGTGCTCGAAAACGTGACGCTCGATCCAAAGTCCTGCATCCCGGACTATAACGATGGCAGCGTGACGGAAAACACGCGGGCTGCTTATCCGGTCGAGCATATTCCGAATGCCGTCATTCCCGGAAAAGCAGGCCACCCGAACGTGATTGTGTTTTTGACGGCGGATGCCTCCGGAGTGCTGCCGCCGATCGCGAAGCTGAGCAAGGCGCAGGCGATGTACCACTTCCTCTCGGGTTACACCTCGAAGCTGGCCGGCACCGAACGCGGCGTTACAGAGCCGGAAGCGACCTTCTCCGCCTGCTTCGGAGCGCCTTTCCTGCCGCTGCGTCCCGAAGTGTACGCGCAAATGCTGGGCGAGCGGATCGACCGGCACCAGGCGCGCGTCTATTTGGTCAACACCGGCTGGTCCGGAGGGCCTTACGGCGTAGGCGAGCGCATGAAGCTGGCGTACACCCGGGCGATGGTCACCGCGGCGCTGAACGGAACGCTGGAGAACGCTGCGTTCCGCCCGGACCCTGTCTTCGGCATCGGCGTGCCGGAAGTGGTTCCCGGGGTGCCGTCCGAGGTGCTGCAGCCGCGCAGCACGTGGTCCGATCCGGAAAGCTACGACCGCAAGGCGAAGGAGCTTGCCGAGCAGTTTATCCGCAACTTTGAAAAATTCAAGGAGGTTCCGGAATCGATTCGTCAGGCGGGACCGAAGGCCCGATAAACTGGATATGCAGCCGAAAAGCCCGGTTCCCGCATTGCGGGGAGCTGGGCTTTTTTTCCTTTTATTAAAGAAGTTAAAGAAAAATTAATCATCCTAAAGGTTCATCCCGATTGTGCCGATAATTGTATTACTGTTCGACAGAGTGAGGGGGTAGCAGCATGTTGGGTTTTTGGAAAAAACGTAGAAAGGCCTCCGATCCTATGATGGAGACATACAAGTCGATGATTGACCGGTCTCCGGATGCGATTGTCGTTTTTCAAAAAAATAAAGCCGTTCTGGCCAATCGAAGCGCCGTTCATCTGTTGGGCGCAGCGAACCCGGATCGATTAACCGGGATAAGCGTCTTCGATTTCATTCATCCCGACGATACGAAGGAAGCGGCCGAGCAAATCATGCGTTTGTTTCGGGGAGAGCCGGCTTCGCTTCCATTCGAATATAAGTTTACGAGCCTTAAGGGGGGATTTTTCCCCGTGGAAGGCGCGATATCGCGCATCCGGTATGACGGGCGGCCGGCTCTGATGATGACGTTTCGCGATATTACGGAGCGGAAGGCGGCCGAGCTCCGTTTGAAGGAGGAATTTGGAAACCTCCAGGAAATGAACAGGAAGCTGATGGAGCAGTCTCGTCAAGACGGCCTAACCGGGGTTGCAAACCGCCGCTCCTTCGAAGAGACATTCGAGCGCACATGGAAGGAGTCGCTTAGAACCGGCACGCCGTTGTCGGTCATTATGTGCGATATCGACCATTTCAAAGCTTACAACGACCGCTTCGGGCATCAGATGGGCGACGCGTGCCTCAAGGAAATGGCCAATGCGCTCAGGTCCGCGCTGAAACGGCCGAACGATTTCATTGCCAGATACGGCGGGGAAGAATTCGTGATACTGCTGCCGGATACCGACGAATTTGGGATGTCGGTTGTGGCCGAACGCATTCATGAAGCGGTTTTGGCGCTCGCGATTCCGCATGGGGCGCAGAATGACAGCGGGCTGATGACCGTCAGTCTCGGGGCGGCCGTCACCGTCCCTCAATCGGACGGGAATCCGCAGGACATTCTTGAGGCAGCCGACAGGGGTTTGTATCAGGCCAAGAAGTTCGGGAGAAACCGGACGGAGTTTTATCCTGCTCCCGGCACCGCGGAGCTGCTGCGAGTCAGCAACGATTTAATCTGCAACAACGGATGATTGGATGCGTTGGGGGAAAGGAAAAGCATAAATTAAATTTACTTAAAAAATGGACACCAGATATTTACTTTTAATCGTCATAAGCCGACAATATATGATGAGTACTGTCAAATTTTGCACATCTATGGAGGCTCGATGATGAAAGCATCTGGCTGGGGTTTCAAAAGCGTGTCTATTCGCATCAAACTGCTTGTCGTATTGTTAGTGCTCTCGATTCTTCCCCTGATTGTTTCCACTGTATTTTTCTCGGGTTATCTTCGCTATATCTCCCAAAGCGACAACCAGCAGATCCAGCAGGATGTGGCGCAGCTCAACATTTTCAGGCTGGATGAATGGCTGCAATTGAAAATATCGTCCATGGAAGAACTGATTAACCTGCATCCCGAATTTAAAACGGGAGACCCGAAAGTACTTCTGCCCATTTTAAAAATGATTGACGACAGCGACCGGCAGATTGAAGGCTTTAATCTGATCAAAGCTAACGGCGAAGGCGTTGACGTCAACAACGTGGCGATCAACATAGCGGACAGGGATTATTTTAAAAAGATGCAGCAGACCAAAAAGCCTGTTGTTTCGGACATGCTCGTGAGCAAGAAGACCGGCAAATACGTTTTGCCGATTGCCGTGCCGATTTTGGACAATTCCGGCAATTTGGCCGGTCTGGTCTCGGCGACGGTATCGCCCGATACTTTAACCAAGCTGACCGAAAGCATCAAAGTCGCTCAGACCGGGTTCGGCTACATCATCTCGGGTAACGGCGAATACTACACTTATCCGGACAAGGAAAGAATCGGCAAGAAAGCTGCGGATTTTGAAAAAAATCCAAGCGCCCGGGACGCATTGAAAACGATTTTGGAAAATCCGAACGGCACCGTTACGTATACGGATGGATTTCGATTGTTATCGCCAATATCGTTATCAAGCCGATTTTAGCGATTTCAAATGTGGTGAAGAAGGTGGCGGACGGCCATTTGAACGACAGGGTGTCGGTCCGCTCCGGCGACGAGCTCGGACAGATGAGCGGCAACATCAACTCGATGGTCGACTCTTTAGCCTCCATGGTCGGTAAAATCCATATAACGGTCGGGGAGGTGGCGACCGCTTCGGATGAACTGCTCGAATCTGCGGAACAGTCGTCTCACGCTTCGGCGGAAATCGCGTCGTCCATCCAGGGGGTTGCGAGCGGTGCGGATTCCCAGCTTCAGGGGGCCGAGCAGTCTGCGCGGGCGATGGAGGAAATGGCGGTCGGCATTCAGCGTATTGCCGAGTCGTCGGCGATTGTTTCGGATCAAACGGTCGATGTCGCCAAGGAAGTGGAAAGCGGGTATGTAGAGATTCAGTCCGCCATCGAACAGATGAACGTCATCGGGTCCGCCGCTCATCAAACCGCGTCGGTGATCGAACAGCTTAATAAACATTCCGATGAGATCGGTCATATTGTGGACGTGATATCGGATATTTCAAACCAAACGTCGCTGCTTGCTTTGAACGCGTCAATCGAAGCGGCCCGGGCCGGCGAGCACGGACGCGGTTTCGCCGTTGTTGCGGGAGAAGTCAAGAAGCTGGCCGAGCAGACGAGCCGTTCGGTATCCGAAATCGTTAATTTGATCCAGCTCACCCAAACCTCCTCCGCAGAAGCGATGGACTCGATGCAGCAAAACGTCGTCGCCATCAATGAAGGCGTCCGGAAGATGGAGCACATCGGGCAGTCGTTCGGCACCGTTCGTTCCTTGATTTTGCAAGTGTCCGAACAAATCCAGGAGGTTTCCGCAACGACCGAGCAGCTTTCCGCCGGGACGGAGGAAATTACCGCTTCAATCGAAGATATGGTCAGCGTCGCCAAAGAATCGGCGGCAAACGCCCAATCGGTCGCCGGATCGTCGGAAGAACAGTCCGCCATTATGGAAAATGTCGCTTCTTCCGCAAAGTCGCTCCACAAATTGATGAACGAATTGAAATCTTTGATCAAAGTTTTTCAGGTGTAAGAGCATGATTGTAAGAAGAGCCGCTCAGGGAAAGCGGCTCTTCTTTTTTGTCCCACAGGCGCATAAGCTGTACCATGTGCTGTACAAAGGGGCCGGCCCGGCTAAGTCGAAAAAGGGCCGGATAAGCGCGCAAACGGGGGGAAAGCTCATGCTCGTGCTCAGACGGCGATGGAAAAGCAGGCCCGCACCCGCCAAACATGTCAAGCGCAATATACTCATTGCGCTGCTTATTTTCATGCTGTTTTCGATCCAATCGTTTATCTACATTGAGAAAAATTTAAAGCCGCCGCTGATGAATCTGGCCAAAATCCGCATCAAGCAGCTGGCGACGCAGTCGATCAACACAGCCATTACGGAGAGGATGAGCCAAGGGACGAATTACGACAAGCTGATCGACTGGCGGACGGACGCAAGCGGCAAGGTGACCGGCTTTACGCTCAATTATGCAGAGCATATGAAAATTACGTCCGACACGATCACAACCGTCGATACGCTCCTCAAAAATTTGAAGGAAATCCCGGAGCATATTCCGCTCGGGCAGGCGATGAACAGCGCCATCCTCGCCTCGTTTGGCCCGGACATCCCGATTCGACTTGTGCCGGCCGGCGCGGTAAAGGTGGATCTCAGCACCAGGTACCAAAACGCCGGCATCAATATGATCCTCGTCGAAGTGTATTTGCGCATCATAGCCGAAGTGACCATCATCATCCCGTTTGATTCGGAGCCGGAGATCGTCGAAACGGAGGTGCCGATTTCGTATTCGCTCGTCGTCGGCGACGTGCCGACGTATTATTTCGACGGCAAAGGCAATCCGGTTGGCGGAAGTTCAGGTGCTCTCCCGCCGAGCATATCGCTGCCCGGCCTCCACATGGCGCCGAGCGGGAAGAACGAAGCGCCTAAAGCCGAGGAAAGCTCAGCGGGCGTCAAAAAATGAGCGATCGCCGGCCGCCGTTGATGCATTAAAAAAGGATGTTCCTTGCGGTTTGCCACCGCCCAAGGAGCATCCTTTTTGGCTGCAAAGGCTACTTTTTGCCGCGCCGCCGCTCCTCGCGCTCCCATTTTTTCAGGTGCGGGTAAGGGTCGAACGACCAATCGGTAAGGCCGTTGTCGCGATACAGACCGTAGTGCAGGTGAGGCGGGAATTTGCCGGACGTTCCCGGCTTTCCGTAGCCGGAGCTGCCGACCCATCCGATCACCTGCCCCGGCTTCATGACGTCGCCTTCCTTCAACTCTTTGTTGAAGCCCGACAGGTGGGCGTAATAATGGTAAACGCTGTTCAGATCGCGAATTCCGATGCGCCATCCGCCGTAAGGGTTCCAGCCCATCTCTTCAATGACGCCGCAGGTTGCGCTGCGCACGGGAACCCCGTAATCGGCAAAAATATCGGTGCCCTCATGAATGCGGTATCCGCCCCAGCCGCGGCTTGCTCCCCATGTGCTGCGGTATGTGTATTCGCTTTTTAACGGCATGACGAACGTATGTTCATGAAGGTCGAGTGTGTCGAACCTGGCGTAAATTTTGGCAAATTGCTCGATACGATCGACGCTTCTCGTGTTTTGGTAATACTCCCACAAGCCGATCCGCATGTCCTCGTCGTGCGTTCCGTATTGGAGAAGCAGCTCGGCCATCGAGTACAGCACATCCAGATCGTTGCTGCGATCCGCGATGCCGTCCCCGGAGCCGTCGCGTCCGAGGCCCTGGAACAACCGGATGGAGGCGACGTTCGTATCGGCATGATCCGGATTCAGCACCCCAACCCATTGCAGCTCGGTAAAATGAATCGAGACGAGTTTTCCGGCGGCAGGCCGCTTTTTCGCCAGCCCCATAGCACGTTCATATTGATCGACTGCTGCCAGGTAATACCACGGAATGCCGGTCAAAGCGCTGACCTTGTCGAACAAATCCTTTCTATCGGCAAACGTTTTTTTCATGTCGTTCGGCTGGCTTCCCGTTTCGGCACTTGCCGGCGGTGCGAGCCAAATCTGCGCCAGCAGCAGCACGCTTAAAAAATATACAAAGTAAGGACGCATCCTTCCTGGTTTCATCGGTGGTACCTCCTTAAAGCCGGATAGGTTGGGGACGCAGCGGGATGAGGTAATAAGCGCTGCGCATTATCGATTAGGATGCACCCGGCTGCATGTTTTTATCCAAATCAGGGAAAAGGTTTATGGTATAATTTATACATTGGGGAGGGGATCGCGATGGCCGGCTTCGATCACCGGGAAGAGCATGTGGATGAAGGCATGCTGCTTATTCAGGCTAATTTGGACGACATGAATCCGGAATGGTGCTCTCCGATTTCGGACAAGCTGTTTGACGCAGGCGCCAACGACGTATATTGGATCCCGATCATCATGAAAAAAGGACGCCCCGGCATTATGCTGAACGTGCTCGTGAACGAAGAGCGGCTGGAGGCGATCGAGGATGTCATTTTTGCCGAGACGACAACGCTCGGGATTCGTTATATGCGGGCGGCCTGCCACCGGCTGGGACGGCAGTTTGTCACCGTGGAGACGCCTTGGGGGCCTGTTTCCGTGAAGGCGGGTTTTTACAAGCGGGAGCTCGTGCAGTTCGCACCGGAATTTAAAGATTGCGAAAAAGCTGCGAAAGAGCACGGTGTGCCTTTGAAGCGGGTGTATGACGAGGCGAGGGCGGCATTTTTAAAGCTGCATCGGTAGCGGAAGGAAATTTGATGCGGGAACTCACCGAATATGGGCGGATGCATATGCTGGAAATATATATCCAGGGCGTATATCCTTTAGGAGGTCAGTTCCTTCCATGATGAACAATCCGTATGCCGCGGCCGCAGTGAATGAAGGTTTGCCCGGTTACCAGGCGGACGCCTCAGTCGTACCGGTCCTGCGCAAGCTTCGCGACGAGGCTCATGAATATTGCAAAAAATATACGCACCGCCGCGTCCGGATTCGGACGATTTCCGGCCAAACGTATGAAGGCGTCATCGCAGGCGTCGATCGCCAGCATGTGTATTTGCTCATCGCCCACGGGCAAGGTTATGCTCACACGTCATACCCGTCCCGGCCGATATATCCGCCGTTTTTCTACAATAATTTGATTTTGCCGCTGGTGCTTTACGAGCTGTTGGTCATCTCTTTGCTTTATTGAAATTTTCATAGTAAAAAGGCAAAATAACCGGGCGAGGTGATATCGCCCGGTTATTTTGCCTCGGTAAGGCGGCTGTGTGCCGATTGGATCTAGCGGTTGGCCTGCAGCGGTCCGGAATCGTCGGAGTCGTGCGGATGCCGATGATCATGCGGATGCCGGTGAGCGTGGTCGTCATGGTGATGGTCATCGGCGTGATGGTGGCCGTTCTTATGGTGATGGTGATCGTCATGAGCGTGATGGTGCCCGTGCTCATGATGGTGATCGTCATGAGCGTGATGGTGCCCGTGCTCATGGTGGTTATGGTCATGAGCATGATGGCGGCCGTGCTCATGGTGGTGATCATGCCCATGTTTATGATGATGATGGTGATGATCATGCTCATGATGATGTCCGTGCTCGTGATGGAGCGCTTCCGGGGGCAGCTGCCATTTGCAAAGCAGCGGGTCCGACTGCCCGATGACGACGCGAAGGACGTTCGGCTGCGTCGGCAGATCTCGCGTACCGGCGCCGTACCCGATCGTTTCGACGATCATCGGCGGGATGCCGCGGGAAAATTCGTCGACGAGCCCGGAGATAATGCCTGCACCGGTCGGCGTCGTCATCTCCTTCTCGTATGGAGTAGGCGCGATCGGCAGGCCGCGCATCATTTCCAGCGTGGCCGGCGCCGGCACCGGATAGAGGCCATGGTCGCAGTTGACCGTTCCGGAGCCAAGCGGAACGGGAGAGGCGACGATTTTCTCGATATGCAGCGAGTCGATCGCGAGCGCCACACCGATCACATCGACGATCGAATCGATCGCACCCACTTCGTGGAAATGCACCTTATCCACCGGGATGTTGTGAATTTTCGCTTCGGCTACGCCGATTTTATCGAAAATCGCGAGGGAAAGCGCAACCGTCCGTTCGCTAAAACCCGCTTTATGAATCAGCTCGACAATTTCGCTGTAGTGGCGGTGATGCTTCGGGGGATTGTGCGGATCCGGCAGCACGTCCACCTTGAGCGCGGAAATGCCGCGTTTATTCACCCGTTTCCAATCGAGGGAAAACGGTTCGATCGTAATTTTCGACAGCTCCGATTCGATATAATCCCGGTCCGCGCCCGCATCGACGAGCGCGGCGAGCGTCATGTCTCCGCTGATGCCGGAAAAGCAGTCCAAGTATAATACCTTCATGCGAATCCCTTCTTATCGTAGGTTTTTATGAATCACGGCGGCGCTGTAAGCGGCTCCGAAGCCGTTGTCGATATTGACGACGCTGACGCCCGGCGCACACGAATTGAGCATGGCGAGCAAAGCGGCGATGCCGCCGAGGCTCGCGCCATAACCGACGCTGGTCGGGATGGCGATGATCGGCTTTGAAACGAGACCGCCGAGCACGCTGGCCAGCGCGCCTTCCATGCCGGCGGCGACGACGATCGCATCCGCTCCGCGGATCAAGTCCAGCCGGCGGAACAGCCGATGAATGCCGGCGACGCCGACGTCAAACACGCGTTCGACGCGGCTGCCCATCATTTCCGCCGTAACGGCGGCTTCCTCGGCAACGGGCAAGTCCGACGTGCCGGCACATACGACAGCGATGTAACCATCGCGTTCGGGAACGAGCGGTTTTTTCGTCCAGGTCAGCGCACGGGCGGCGGCATGGTATTTTACGCCGGGGATGCCTGCCGTTACGAACTCCGCCTTATCGGCGCTCACTCTGGTGGCAAGCACCCGATCCGAATGCTCCATGAGCTTTTGAAAAATCGATAAGATCTGTTCCGCGGTCTTGCCTTCCCCGAAAATCACTTCAGGAAAACCTGTGCGTTTCTGGCGGTCGATATCGAGCTGGGCGAATCCGATGTCCGCAACGCGGTCGCCCGCGCTGGCTTGCTGCTGCAGGTGCTGCTCGATCTGCTGCTTCGCTTCGTCGAGGTCGAGGTCGCCGTTTTGAACCGATTTTAATATATAATCCAATGGTATCATTCAGCATCACCACCGTACTTGTAATAGAGCCTTGCGGCGCGTACACTTACATAGTTTAGCATTTGTGTTATAATGTTAACAAGAGAACGTCGTGGAATTATAGCGAATAGAAGGGTGTGGGTCCGAACATGGCTATCAATACGGAGAGAAAACCAGACTGGCTAAAAATAAAGCTGCCCAGCATTGAAAGCAACGAAAATCATAAAGAATTGAAAAATATGATGCGCACCAAGACGCTGCACACCGTTTGCGAAGAGGCCAAATGTCCGAACATCCACGAGTGCTGGGCGAACCGCACCGCTACGTTTATGATTCTCGGCGATATTTGCACGCGGGCTTGCCGGTTTTGTGCCGTAAAGTCAGGCCTGCCGACCGAGCTCGACCTGCAGGAGCCGGAGCGCGTTGCCGATGCGGCGCTGCAGATGGGGCTGCGCCACGTCGTCGTCACGTCGGTGGCGCGCGACGATTTGGCTGATGGCGGCGCTTCGATCTTCGCGGAAACGATCCGCGCGATCCGGCGCAAGCTGCCGATGGCCGGCGTCGAAGTGCTGATTCCCGATTTTATGGGAAGCGAGGAGAGCCTGCGCATCGTGATGGAGGCGAAGCCGGACATTCTGAACCATAACATCGAGACGGTCGAACGGCTATCCGACCGGGTTCGCTCGAAGGCGAAATACGACCGCTCGCTGCAGCTGCTGGCGCGTTCCAAAGCGATGGCCCCGAACATTCCGACCAAGTCGAGCATCATGATCGGCGTAGGGGAAGAGTGGGATGAGATTTTAAGGGCGATGGACGATTTGCGTGCGGTGGACTGCAACATCATGACGATCGGCCAATACTTGCAGCCGACCAAGTCCCATCTGATGGTCAAAAAGTACTACACCCCCGAGCAGTTCGCCGAGCTGAAGGCGGAGGGCATGAAGCGGGGCTTCGATCACGTGGAATCGGGTCCGCTCGTTCGCAGCTCCTACCACGCGCACGAGCAGGTCAAGTCCGCACAAAAGGAATAATTCGTATCCGCTCAGGAGGAAACGTGAACGTGATTCATATCGCCAACCGAACTTACGAAGTTGTTGTCGACCACAAAAACGGCTGGAAGCCGGAAGCGTTCCGCGAGCGCTACAGCGAAGTGCTGGACCGCTACGATTATATCGTCGGCGACTGGGGGTATAACCAGCTTCGGCTTCGCGGCTATTTTAAGGATACCCATCCCAAAGCGACGAAGGAAACTTCGATTTCCAATGTCGAGGATTACTTGAATGAATACTGTAATTTCGGCTGCGCCTATTTCATCATCGAGAAAGTCAACAGCAAACATCAGCACCGCGAGCATCAAGCTGCGGAGGCGAAGCCGCAGGAAGCTCCGCAAAGCTGACTTGGCGACTTTGAATCTTTGCGGGCATGCGTCTCGTGTCCGCCCGGCGATGCAAGTCGGATAAGCAGACCTAAGGTGTCGAGGAAATGTGTCGCAATCCGCAATAAACGAAGAACGTCCTGTTACACGGGGCGTTTTTTCTTTTGGCTGGCTATTTTTTGTTTGGAAGGATGGATGTGTAGTAGAGCGTGTCCGGTGCAAATTCAGCGTTAGTCTAACCGTGCCGGCATGAGATTTTGGAGAGCGGCCAAAAAACCATGCTCGGCAAACGCGAGCTAGACGAACAGTTATTCCTGTCGGGCGTGTCAGTACATCGAGCGTTATGTTGTCAGAATAAGATGTCCCTCGTCCGAAGATTCGAAGGATAATATCGCGATTTCCGGAAATCAGCACGTCTGTAACTGCATTCGGACCACGTGTTTACTTCACGACTTTATTACCACTAACACAGACGGCAAGTTGACAAATCCTTTTCTTTGTTTCTGCTGTTGTGTTGCTGGTTTGCCAAACAGGACATCCCGTTCTTCAGGTAATTTCTTCGTGTCCTCACCAGTGATGTATAAGATTTTCCCGTCCGATTGCATGCCATCAAGACCTCTCTCTTGCACCGTAAGGTGCAAACTCAAAAAAAGATTGACATGAAAAAACAAAATGGTACATAATGTATCCAGATACAAAATGTATCATAACCGGCCGGTTACAAATATGGAAGGAGAAGAACGAATGAAGAGAAGAGTAGCCCTATTGTTAGCTTTTTTCGTTGCCCTACTCTATACGGTAATACCTGATAGCGCTTCTGCAGATACATCAAATCAAGGTACTATTACCAGTCTCTCAACTAACTACTTCGTATCAACTACTAATGTCGGGGACGTCGCATACTACACATTTAGACCACAATTTAGTGGTAAATTTAAAGTTTCTCGACAACACCTTTCAGGTCAATCCATAGCTTCCGGTTCAAACGTTAGTATATGTAAGGAGGCAAATTTCAGTAATTGTATTGGAGCTACCAATGTGGTGTCAGGAAACCCTACTTATCCAAATGCTATTAGCCTAGAATTAGAAGCAGGTACGACATACTATCTTTTGTTCCAAGGTTTCGCGAGTACACCCGCATCGGCAAATATTAAAGTCGATATGGAATACAGATATATTAACCTTTTTGTAAAAGCTGCACTTCAAACTTCCAAGCAAATTAACGGTAAGAGAGCTAGACTCTACAGCGATGGAAGAAAGTTTGTAAACATACAGAGCTCCAACCCCGATACAACAGGGCTGACATCAGGTGTTCAGTATATTTCAGATACCTACGGCATCTGGTACTCAGAATCATATCTAACTTCGGATGCTGCAACAATGATTTCGACAAGTGATTCAGATTCGATCACATTAACCGTTCAGGATTCAACTCTTATTGCTCGAGCTGATAATCCCCCTCCTCCTATTGGAGTTGCACGATCGACCGCTTCTGCTGCAGTATCTGCATGCTCACCAAATTGTGATTATACATTTTACCTTATGGCTGGTGTCGGAACAGTCAAAAACGCAATGTGGCCAGATGCTATTTCCAAAATTAATACTGTTTATGGCTCTAATGTACAAGTATATGAGCTTTTCCCCTACGACTCAGTTGATGGACTAAGTGGCTTAAAATTAATAGCTTTTATTGCACTACAGACAAAGAATGTGGCTGAAGATTCCTTATCAATTACAACAGCACAACGAATTCTAGATGAGGTTAATTTTATAAAAAGTAATACTGGAGGTGGTAAGCGAATAATTATTGGTCATAGTGGGGGGGGTGTCGCAGGAGCCCGTACTGCAAGATACTTAGAGGCAAATGAACAGGTGAAAGTTAACTTTTTAGCAATGGTTGGATCACCTCGGACGAGCCTGAGTGGAATTAATTCTAAAGTAATTGCAATAGCTGCTCCAAATGATCCAGTCCCAGACTCAACATATTTTAGCTGGCCAAACTCTATAAAACCCGCACAAGATAAAAGTATTAATCTTGCTCCTCAATCAAACGGGTTCCAGACACATGCTACTTATTTTGTAAATATAAGTTGGAACAACGGTCAAAACAATAATGTTACTGATACAATAAATATGGTACATTCTTTCGCTAACTAAGATTTATAAATAGAGACAGTGCTTTGGATAAAAGCACTGTCTCTATTGGCATATATTCTGTGGTTAATTGTTCATCTTTCATAATAATTGAACTATAATACATACAAAGCGAGTAAGTTTCATAATTCCAAAGCCTTGCTGTGATTGTTTTTTGACTATGAAAAAAGGAGTACCTCACCAAATCTCGAAGTGTTAAGTACCCTACTTTACACAGAGAAAGGTTGGACTCCCTATGTATCAAATTCGATAAGAAAGCATGTTGTACTTGGAGCAATTGCTGGAAATGTGTCCGGAAGAAAAGTATGGATGGCTCTTCGAGATGATTGACATTTCACCGATTGTACGTTTATTAGGCAAAAAGACAACTTTAGGAGCGCCGGAATCGCTGAACTATCGGGCAATGGTCTATTCGCTCTTTATCCGTATCGTGGAGCGGATGCCGTTTGTGAAAGACTTGGTATATATTCACGGCTATTTGCTGAACTTAAAGGATTACCGGTGTTTCAAGAGTTGAACGACAAGCTTATCACACAAGCCTTTGAGGAAGGGTTTATCACCGGATCAAAAGTCGCCGTAGATGCTACCACGTCGAAGGAAGAGATGCCTCTTCGCCTGCGCGTACCCGTATAGCGAAGCCTGATGAATCTCAAGTTGAGTTGGAGTTGGTAGTCAATCTCCTCCAGCCCATCTAAACTCGGTATCGCCAAAGCCGAAAAAGCGCGGGCGCAAAATGCAAGGAAGAACGCGAGCAGTGGCTACAAGAGCAAGCTGAAATCGAAGCGGCTAAAACCACTTTTGAGAAGAACCTCAGCGGCATGCTCAATTACACGCTTGAAGAGATTGAAGCGACCACGCCTCAGCATCCTTCGTGGGGGACGAAGAAGAACACCGAGAACAAAAAGATCTTCTGGTACGGCTATAAAGGGCATTTGGCAGTGGACTGCGATAGCCAGTACATCTTGGTTGCGCTGTTTTCTTCCGCGCATGTCAACAACGGAAAAATGTCCATCCCCTTGCTTAAAGCATTGGCGAAACGCCATCCCTATCTGAATGTCGAGCATGTGCTGATGGATGCCAGATATGATTTTGACGGGGTATATGAGCAAATTCGTAAGATTGGCGCTAGACCGCTGATCGACTACAATCCGCGCAATGAAGCACCGATCGAAGGCAAGGATAAAGACTTCAAACCCGTTTGCAAAGAAGGACACTCTTATGTGTACGATAGTTTCGATTCAAAGTACGAAACCCTGAAATACACACGCCCGAAAGAATGCGCGACTTGCCCGCTATTCGAGTAAGGGGAATGCCAAAGCGTATTCAAAATTAAAAATCGAATCCGATATTCGCAAGTGCACGGTACCGGCGCGTGGAAGCCACAGCTACAAAGAGCTTTAGAAAAAATGCACAGCAGTAGAACGGGTCAACGCTTATCTTAAAGAGTTCTTTCAACTGAATAACATCCGGCATCGCAGTGGGGCAAAAGCCAAGACTGATTTTGACATCTCGTGTTTAGTCTACACCTTGAGCAAGTTGGCTGTAGATCGGATTAACAAACAAATGATGGAGATAAACTAGTCAGCATAAATTATCCATACTCGAATCTTGAACCCTTATGCACAAGGGGATAAGTCTATCCAAAATTCGTTTTAATGACATGTAATCTGATCGTTTGACCTGAAATTTTGAAAATCAAACCTATAATTCTGCCTGAGCTTCATGCAAATGAATTATGAAATTGACTCAAAGCAAATTCAAAAAGGAGATCACCCGAATGAAAAAATACATTCTTACTATGGCAACAAAGACTCCTTTATCGATTATGTTCTTCATTTCATTGATTAACTATTACTTATTAGCAATCATCATTGCCGGTAGGTATGATGCGAAGGAGCAATTATCTGGGGCCCCGGCAACAATGTATACGATGCTATTTATTGGGCCGTTGTTGTCTCTAATATTAGCAGTACTCACAATTATTTCATTAAGAATATTGCGAAATTATTCAAAAATGGGTGTTATCGCTGCTGTCGCTTACTTTCATTATCTAATTCTTATTTCTCTGTGTTGTGTTTTTCTATTTACAATAAAATAACCATCTTACGATCTGATGAGTGCACCAATGTTCAATAATCTTCTCCAGTCATCAAGTGAGGACATGTACAGTTGGTATCAGACACGTACGAAAGGCCCTGTTCGGGATTTCAATGACCATTTTTCGCGGTACATAACTAGTGTGCAGAAGTTGTTCTGGTGTTCGTCAGTTGTTAACTTTATGATGTTACACTTCCACATAACGTAAAACTGAGTGTATTGCTTTCAAAGAAGATTTTCCTTTATATATTTTAATTGATCGATCGTAAAGCTGTGCTTACTGCGCAAGTCTTTCAACGTTTGTCCGCTTAGAGTGTAGTCCGCGATACATACATCCATTCTTGAAAACGTTGTTCCTTGTCCACTTGCCGAACCTCCTTGGTTCATTTTCGCATGATCGTGAGCATATGGATAGGACTTCCGCTAACATGACAACATTGCGCCTGAGCACCCGGGACCCCCCCTCCTCCATTGTACGGAATAAAGGGAATGTCCTTAGGAAGGATTTCCCTAAATATAGGAAATGCTGCTATGCTAAAGGGATAGGGGTCACTTCGGCTCATATCCGATAAACGCTTCGCGGACGCGGCTCCAGAACGGGAAAGGGCGGAAGCGGGCAAACCGAACCTTGCGCCCGGCGGCGACCAAGCAGCGGATCGAGATGACGTCGCTTCGCTGCACGTTCAAGTGATCGACCGCGAGCAGCACGTGCTGATGCGCTTTCGGGTAAATATCGCAGTGATGATGTTTAGGTAAAATCACCGGGGAGCCAAGCGTCCGGTATACCCGGTTGTTGATCGAAGCGATTTCCGCGATCTGGATCGCATCAAGCGACGGATGCACGATCGCTCCGCCGAGACTTTTGTTATAAGCGGTGCTGCCGCAAGGGGTCGAGATACAAATGCCGTCGCCGCGGAACGTTTCGAACGGCTCGTCATTGATGTGCAGCTCGGCCACAAGCGTCACCTCTACGCCTTTCAGCGTAAATTCGTTCAGCGCAAGGTGAGTCTCTATCCCCGATTCGGTCGTAATTTGAATTTCGACAACCGGATATTTCACGACTTGCAGATTGCCGCTTGCGGCGCTTTCGTGCATCAGTCTGGCGAGGTGCTCCACCTCATCGGGCTTCCAGTCGGCAAAAAAACCGAGACGGCCGGTATGAATGCCGACGAAAGCGACATCGTCGAGCTTGGCGCTGTATTGGTGGAACGCATGCAGCAGCGTGCCGTCGCCCCCGATGGAAAGCACGATGTCGGGAGATTGCTCGTCCAGCTGCAGCCCATGCTGCCCGGCCAACTGGTGGAACCTCTGCATGAGATCGATGGAGATCTCGTCTCCGCGGTGGATGACGTTATATTTCATGGAGCCCCCCTGGTATGGTTAACTTCTGTTAAATCGGCTTATTACTAACCGAAAAGCCGGATCGACTGCGGTAAAGAATCTCCTTCCATAATAATCAATAATCGCTCATAAGACAATGCGGCTTGTCTGAAATTGTCGCTGCTGCAAGAAACACCGCGAATTAGAATGCCCGGCGGAAAAGCAGCCGCAGCAAGCATGACCGGCCGCCTCACTGAGATGAAGCACTAGGCTGAGAATTATGTGCGCCGCAGAAGTATCGCACCTTCTTACCGATAAAACAAGTTTTTGCGTTAATTCGCCTCGTTTCTCCCAAAATGCCGGCCATAATCCCCAAAAATGTGCTTATCTGTGCCTCCCACGTACAAAAGTACTTCTTCTCCGCAGACTCAACCGAACGTAGCCCCCAGTGCACACGATGCCGCACCTGCAGAGCTCCTGCAAAAAGACGCCCCCCGATACGGGGGCGTCCATACTCTAAGTACATGCATAAGTACATACATACATGAAACCAGACAGGCATTATGTGCTCGTCACGAGCGGAAGCTCGAACGAGGTGGCGAAGCTTGGGCTGACCGAGTATACGCGCACCGAAAAGTGTGTTCCATGCTGCAGATGCGCCGGGATGACGCCGGTAAAACGCGCGGCGCTGCCGGAGATCGGCTCTACGGGAGCAAGCCGCACCGTAACCGGCTCCCAGACGCCGCCTTTGTCCTCATAATAGACGGCTTCCACCGCGACGTCCTTATACCAGACCGGACCGAGATCGAGCGCGGCCATAACGGATTTCATACCGGCGGTGGCGGCAGGAGCCGGTACGCCCTCGGGAATGCTGTCCGTGACCCGGACGATGCGGACGCGATGCCAGTTTACGATAATAAACTGCTTGTAATCGGCCACCTTCGCCGCTTCTTCATTGTGGTTCGCGATGAACCGGAGCGTTCGCTCGATTGTCGGAACGTAAGCTTTTTGCGTATATTCCTGAACCATCCGGTCCGTATTGTACATGGGAGCAAGCGTCTGGATCGAACGTTTCATCCGGGCGACCCATCCCTCCGGAATGTCGCCGCCCCCGCTGTAGTAGAGCGGAACAATGTCCTGCTCCAGCACGCGGTAAAGCGACTCGGTGTTTTCCCGCTCCTGGGTTTCGGGATCGGCCGAAGCGTTCGCCTCGATGCTCCAGCCGTTCGTCCCGTCGTAGCCTTCCTCCCACCAGCCGTCCAGCACGCTGAAGTTAATGACGCCGTTCATCGCGGCTTTTTCGCCGCTTGTGCCGCTCGCCTCGTAAGGGCGGCGCGGGTTGTTCAGCCATACGTCGACGCCTTGCACGAGATGACGGGCCATGTTCATGTCGTAATTTTCAAGCAGCACGATTTTGCCGCGAAAACGGTCCATCCGGGAAACGCGGTAAATTTCGCGAATGAGCTCCTGGCCCGGATGGTCGGCAGGGTGGGCCTTGCCGGCGAAAATAAATTGCACCGGACGCTCCGGGTTGTTTACGATCCTCTCCAGCCGGCCCAAATCGCGGAAAAGCAAATTCGCCCGCTTGTACGTGGCGAACCGTCTGGCGAAGCCGATCGTCAGCGCTTCCGGCGACAAATAAGAGCCGGCCTCCTCGACATGCTCGGCCGGTTCGCCGTTTCGGCGCCGCTGCTCCTGCAGATTGGCGCGGGCGAACTCGATCATGCGCTGCTTCAGCAGCCGATGCGTATTCCACAGCGATTCGGCCGGAATCAGGTCGATCGACTGCCATACCGCGGCGCTGCACGGATTGCGCCGCCAAGTGCCGGGCAGGAAGCGATCGTACAGCTCCTTCAGCTCCGGGGCGAGCCACGTCCCCATATGGACGCCGTTCGTGATGTGCCCGATCGGCACGTCGCGCGTATTGATATTGCCGTGAAAGCCGCGGAACATGCTGCGCGATACATGGCCGTGCAGCTTGCTTACGCCGCCGCGCAGCGCCGATGTATTCAGGGCGAGGTGCGTCATGTTGAACAGCTGCTTTTCCTCGTCCAGCCCGAGCCGAATAAATGCGCCGCGGTGCTGGCCCCATTCGGTAAACAGCGGAGCGAAATAATGCTCGAACATCGGCAGCGGAAACGCGTCGTGGCCGGCCGGTACAGGCGTATGCGTCGTAAACACCGTGCTGGCTCGCACGATCTCCACCGCGACGTGAAAAGGGACGCCGCGCTGCAGCTGTTCGCGCAGACGTTCGAACGCCATGAAGGCGGCATGCCCTTCATTGATATGGTAGGCGACGACCGGGATGTGCAGCGCCCGCAGCGCCTTCACTCCGCCCATGCCCAGCAAAATTTCCTGCGCAATGCGCGTATCCTGATTGCCTCCGTACAGCTGGGCGGTCAGCTCGCGGTCCCATGGGCTGTTGCCGTCGATGTCGGCATCGAGCAGGTAGACGCGGCCGCGGCCGACATCCACACGCCACACCTGCAGGCGAACCGTGCGGTCCGGAAAAGGCAGCTCCACGTACAGCGGCTCGCTGCCGGCGCCAAGCGCAGGCAGAATCGGCAGCATATCGAAATCGTAGACGACCGGCTCGGCCAGCTGCCGGCCCTCGCTGTCGATTTTTTGCGTGAAATAACCTTTCTTGTAGAGCAAGCCGATGCCGACCAAGGGCAAGCCGAGATCGCTCGCGGACTTGCAGTGATCGCCCGCCAAAATGCCGAGGCCGCCCGAATAAATCGGCAGCGATTCGTGAAAGCCGAATTCGGCCGAAAAATAAGCGATGGAATAAGCGGTATGATGAGGATACGTTTTTTGAAACCATGCGTCTTGCTTGCGGTAGTCGTCCCAGCGGCGGACGACGCGCCCGTAGGCCTCCATATATTCCGGTTGTTCGGTCAGCCTTTGAAACGTCCCGGCATCCGTTTCCGCAAGCAGGCGGACCGGATTGTGGCAAACAGCGTCAAACCGCTCCGGGTCTATGTCCCGAAACAAACGGAGCGCATCGTCGTTCCAGCTGTACCATACATTCAGGCTCAGCTCGGGCAGCCTGGACAGCGCTTCGGGCAATTTTTGCGCAATTTCGGATAAGAAAGGCATCGTTTCCCGTCACCTCGTGTATATGTATAGGGCAAAGCCTTGCAATAGACAGTATATTATCCGGATTTGGCAACTAATTCATACATCTTTTTGGCAGCGAGATAGACCAGATAAAGCAGCGGAACCAGCAGCAGCGACGCAGCGAATATAAACCCGGCCGAAGGAAAAAGCCACTGCAGCGTACTGCCCCACGGGGAGGAAACGATGTCGATGGAGGGCAGAAAGGCGGCTGCTTCTTTGCGCAGCGGTCCGAGCGTCTCCCACAGCACGTATACGGCTGCGGCCGCAAGCAGACCGTGCAAAAGCCGCGCCATAAGAAACGGCATATAACGCAAATTCGTGTGATGCAGCAGGCTCACGACCTGGGCGTGAACCGACAGACCGCTCCAGGAAAGCACGAAGGCGGCGATCGCCGCTTTATGGATGAGCGGAATGCCGCTGCCGGCGCTGCCAGCTGCCTTGGCGCCGAGCGTCACTTCAAAAAAGCCGTTCACGACCGCTTGCGACAGCGGAAGGGGGATGGAAAAAAGCCGCAGCACGGAGTCAACCGCCATATACAGAAGGCTCATCACGCGACCGGAGGTCAGCATCTCCATGATGACGGAGAAAAAAACGACGAGTCCGCCTATCACCATAATGAGCGATAGCGAGGAACGCACGGAATCCCGCAGCATCGTGCCGAGCGGGCGTCCGTCGGCAAGCCGGGCGGCATGCATGGCCTTGAACGCACGCAGCAGCATCGGTCCGCTGAATTTGGGAGCGAGCTGCACCTCCGCCGTTTCGTGCCTTCTGCCGTGGAAACGGTATAGCAGCCCGATCATCATAGCGGTACCGTAATGAGCGATGGCTAAAATGCCGGCAAGGCCCGGGTCGTGGAAAAAGCCGACGGCGACCGCGCCGATCAGAAAAATCGGGTCCGATGTCGTCGTAAAGCTGACGAGCCGCTCGCCTTCCTCCCGGCTGACGAGTTTTTGCTCACAAAGCTGGGAAGTGAGCCGCGCGCCGACCATGTACCCGGAAGCGAAGCCCATCGCCATCACGAAGCCGCCGATGCCGGGAATCCGGAACACCGGCCGCATCATCGGGTCGAGCAGCGTGCCGAAAAAATGGACGATGCCGAGGCCGAGCATCAGCTCGGAAATGACGAGAAACGGCAATAAGGACGGAAACAGCACGTCCCACCAGATGGATATTCCCTTGAGTGCGGCGTGAACGGCCTCCTGAGGAAAAACGATCGCAAGCAGCGTGATGGACAAAGTAAGGAAGGCGACCAAATAGGCGGGATGAATTTTTTTTAGGGACATCGTTTTCATCTCCTGAGAGTGGGCTCATCAATGATTTATATGACGCAAGCAGGACAAACATGTCTGGAGCAGGCGGGCTGGAAACGGGACGGGGACTGGCAGGGGCCTGAAAAAAGTTGGCGGGTCGCATATTGTTGCTGTATTGGGGGGCCGAATATGGTACAATAGTACCAATATGAGAATGGGAGTGATCCATATGATGATGGGTATTATTGCCGGAATTCTCGTATGCGGGTTCGTTTATGTGATCCGGGAAACACTGATGGGCGCCGGTGAAGAAGATTTGGAAAGCTGAATCGGACACTCTCTGTTACCTGATGCAGGCGGGGTGCTAATTGGAAAATTAGCACCTTTTGTATTCACATTCGGAAAGGAACAACAGCAGCCATGGAACAGTATCAAACGATTTATGAAGCGATAGGCGGAGCGAAGACCGTTCGCCGGTTGGTCGAAGCCTTTTACCCTAAAGTGCAGGCGGATCCGCTCATCGGTCCGCTTTTTCCCGACGACATTACCCCGGTGCAGGAGAAGCAGTATTTATTTTTAACGCAGTTTTTTGGAGGGCCTGCGCTCTATTCCGATCTGTACGGGCATCCGATGATGAGAGCGAGACATTTGCCGTTTCCGATCACACCGGAGCGGGCGAACGCCTGGCTAGCCTGTATGGCCGAAGCGCTCGCCGAGATCGGACTTCCTGCACCGCTGCAGGAAATCGTGCTCGAACGGCTGAAAGGACCTGCTTATCACTTTGTCAACTCGGAAAATGAGGAGTGAACAGCGGAGCCGTGTTAGAGCCGTTATTTCAAGTGAAGGTGGAGTGCCCGAACTGCGAGGCGCAATTCAAGACGTCCCGCGTTCGGCCCAGCTTTAAAAAATCCGCCAAGTCCGACACGGACTTTTGCATTCATTACAAGGACATCAATCCTGACTATTATGTGGTCAGGGTTTGCCCGTTTTGCGGCTTCGCCGGCACGGAAAACTTTTCGGGCAAGCTGACGCCGGCCCAGAAGAAGCTGTTTCAGGAAAAGCTCGGGCAGCATTGGAGGATGCGCGATTACGGGGGCGAGCGCACCGCGGTGGAGGCGATGCAGACCTACAAGCTGGCTTTGCTCTGCGCACAGGTCAAAAACGAGAAGGATCGCGTGATTGCCGGGCTTTTGCACCACATCGCCTGGCTGTACCGGTATGAAGGGAATCAGGCTCAGGAGAGGCGTTTCCTGGAGTTTGCGCTGGAGGCATACACGCGGGTGTTCGAAACCGAAGCGGACGAGGTAAACAACGCCAGGCTCATGTATTTGATCGGCGAGCTGAACCGCCGCCTCGGCAATTACAATCAAGCGGTCCGATGGTTCGCCCGCGTCGTCAACGACCGGCGGATCATGGATGCGGGGATGATCCGGGCGTGCCGTGCACAATGGACGCAGACGCGGGAAGATATGCTGGCGGCGAACATGGAGCTTCCCGAAGATGCCCGGGAATTGAAATGATAGGGTGAAAGCGCAAACGAAGCAACGCTTAAAGCTGAAGGCCGTTCCGTTTGGAACCGGCTCCGTACGCTTTAAGCGTTGTTATTTTTTACCTTTAATAAAGAGGCGTCGGAATAGTAAAGCGAGTATTTGTTTTTACCGGTGCGTTTGGAGACGTACAGCGCCTCGTCCGCTTCCGAAATGATGCGCTGCAGATCGTCGTTCGTTCGTGTCGCTACGGAAATGCCGACGGAAATCGTGACGCTCGGTTTGTCCGTTCCATCGATTTCCCCGTTCGGATCGGTAAAAGGAGTCGAGGCGACTTTGCTGCACAGGCTGTGCGCATACGCGGCCAGCTCCTCCTCGTCCGTCGTTTGGCTCATGATGATGAATTCCTCGCCGCCGTACCGGGCGACATAATCCTGCTCTTCTATCGAGAGGCGCAGCAGCTCGCCGACATGACGAAGCAGCTCGTCGCCGACGAGATGCCCGTAAGTATCGTTAAAGCTTTTGAAATTATCGATGTCGATCATGAAAATGGAAATTTTTCGGCGTTTGAGTGTGTTTTTCGCGATGCCAAGAAAGCTGCGAATGTTGGGAAGCTTGGTCAGACCGTCCTGATTGGCCTGGAATTCGAGCTGCCGGTGCAGCATCCAGTTGCGGTTCTCGTCGTTAAACATGTAGATGAGGACGGTGATGGCGGCGGCGGATAGCAGAAACATGTATAGATGAGCACCGTAGACGGATAACGTTTGCTGCTGGGTTTCGTAAAACAGGATAGCTACGCGCGAGGCGCTCAGGACGGCGCATACTTTGATGCCGTCCCAAACACGAATGGCAATGTATCCGTTATCATTCTCTTTCTGATGAAAAGACGAACTGATGATAGCCGGCAGCAGCAGATCTTGTATCAGATGCTGCATGTAAGAAGGATCCGCTTTGAAAAAGCTGTAAACAGCCGGAATCATCGTCGAAAGCAGCGACATGCCCCATCCGAAACGAAGGCCGGCCATCACGATCGGGGCGAAGCGAAGATCCGAAGGCAAGAAACCTCCGCTCACCGGCTGCAGCATCATGATGATGGATGCGAGGCCGGTCAGGAGCGGTACGGCCAGCCATTCGCAGGATTCGATAAATATCCGGTTGCGAATTTTCAGCGCGATGTAGTTTAGCGTGACGAGAGTACATGCATGGAACAGCGGGATGAGAAGATCACCCACGGAAAAACTCCTCCTATGCTAACGGGAACCTCGCAGGATCTGATTGGCCAATAAATAATCCCCGTCCGTATCGATGACAAACAAGCGGTTTCGGCAGCACGGAAGGACAAGCCATCGTTTTGCTCCTTCGTGAATCGTATGCAGGTCTTTTTTCTTTAACGGCAGCAGCACATTTTCCTTATCGCAGAAAGGACAGGCACTCACGTAAACGTCGTTTTGAATGAGCTCGTAAGGCCATGTGTTTTCGAACGGAATCATGATTTGTCCTCTGTGTCAGATTTGGAAATTTCCAGCAATTTTTGCATCAAAATGTGCTGCGGCATATGCATCAGATGCTCTACTGGCACCTTAAGCGCTTCAGCCAGCTTGAGGGCCGTTTCAGGAGAAATGTTTAATGGTTTCATCGGAATCGCCTCTTTGCTATTTTGTTTCAAAAGCTCACAAACTGTGTGATATTTCAATAAATCTAGTCCGGAAAGTACATTGAATAGTTCTATAGTCCTTATTTAATCATATTTCATAAAATAGAAGCAACTAAAATATACGGAAATTTTTGTTACCTTATGAACTTTATGTTTTAATGAAGATAGCTGCGCTTCCCGATAGTTTATCATGCGGCAGCGCGAAAATAAAGGAGGACGGTAAACGATGCAGCATCCGCTTAAACAGACATGGGATTTGGATCGAATTTTTCCCGGAGGCAGCGGTTCGCAGGCTTTCGCAGCTTTTTTGGAGCGGCTGGACCGGGATATTGAGGAGTTTCAAAGCAAGCTTCAGCAGGCTAGCCCGCCGCAATCCGCCGACCAAACGGACGTTTTATTGACATTGGTGGAATTGTTGCAGCATATTTCGGTCGGCCTGCGGGAAGCGGACTCGTTTGCGGCCTGCCTTGCCGCGCAAAATCAGCAAGATAAGCAAGCTGTTCTTCTGGGCGGTCGCATCAAAACGATCGCCGCGGCGTTCGAATCGTCATTGACCCGGTTCGACCGGCTGCTGACCCAAATCGGCGATGATCTCTGGGAAAGGCTGCTGTCGCACCCGGATCTGAAGACGGTCGGTTTTCCGCTGGGCGAAAGGCGCGAGCTGGCCAAGGAGAAGATGTCTCCGGAGCTGGAATCGCTGGCCGGCGATCTCGCCGTTGACGGTTACCACGGCTGGGGCGAGCTGTACAACACGACCGTCAGCAAGTATCGCATTTCTTTTGAGGAAAACGGAAAACCCGTCGATTTGTCGGCAGGCCAGGCATTCAATAAGCTGCACAGCCCCGATCGTGCGCTCCGGAGCCGGCTGTTTGCGCAATGGGAAGCGGCGTGGGGCGAGCACGCGGATTATTGCGCTGATGCGCTCAACCGTTTGGGCGGCTTCCGGCTTCAGCTATATAAACATCGCGGCTGGGAATCGATCCATAAGGAACCGCTGGCGATCAATCGAATGACGGCGGAGACGCTGCAGACGATGTGGGACGTGATCGAGCGGAATAAAGGGCCGTTCGTCCAATATTTGCAAAGGAAAGCCAAGCTGTTCGGTTTGGAGAAGCTGAGCTGGCACGATGTAGACGCGCCGGTGGGCGAAGGCGGCAAGATTTACTCTTACGATGAAGGCGCCCGGCTCATCGTGGACCAGTTCCATCGCTTCAGTCCGAAGCTGGCGGAATTCGCCGAGATGGCGTTCGAGCGCCGCTGGATCGAAGCCGAGGATCGTCCGGGCAAGCGGCCCGGCGGCTTCTGCACGTCGTTCCCGGCCGCGCGCGAGACGCGGATCTTTATGACGTACGCCGGCACGGCGTCGAACGTATCGACGCTGGCTCACGAGCTCGGTCACGGTTACCATCAGCATGTGATGAACGATTTGCCGGCGCTGGCGCAAGAATACGCCATGAACGTCGCAGAGACGGCCTCGACGTTCGCCGAGATGGTCGTTTCGGACGCCGCCGTCAAAAATTCGGAGAACGAGGCCGAGCGGATCACGCTGCTGGAGGACAAGATCCAGCGGTCGGTGGCCTTCTATATGAATATACATGCGCGATTCATCTTTGAAACGGCCTTCTACGCGGAGCGGAAAAAAGGCCTCGTCAGCGTCGACAAGCTGAACGAACTGATGCTGCAGGCGCAAAAGACCGCCTACTGCGACGCTCTCGGCGAATACCACCCGCATTTCTGGGCTTCGAAGCTGCATTTTTACATTACGGAAGTGCCGTTTTACAACTTCCCTTACACGTTCGGCTACATGTTCAGCGCCGGCATTTATGCCGCCGCGCTCCGGGAGGGCGCCGCGTTCGAAGACAAATACGTCGCCCTGCTGCGCGACACCGGCAGCATGACGGTCGAAGACCTCGCGATGAAACATCTCGGCGCCGATCTGCGCAAGCCCGATTTCTGGCAGCAGGCGATGGATATGACCGTCGCCGACGTCACGGAATTTTTGCAGCTTACGGAATAGTCCCTCCACAAGAAGGGACGAAAGACTCTCACGAGTCCTTCGTCCCTTTATTGCAATTTCGACCGTGTCGGATACTCCTGGGTCAAAGTCGCTCATCCATGCCGGACAAACGCGAACTAGCAGCGAGCAGCCCCGCAAACCAGGCGGGTCCAGGGCGCCCGAGCGCCTTAAGGGCTTTGCGGAGCAAAGCCGGCTTCGGAAGCCTGGGGTCCCCCTTCAAGGGGGATTTAGGGGATGGGGGCGGAATCAAATTTTAAATATGGCTATCGATTGCTGCAGCTCGCTGACTCGCTTCATCATCTCTTCCGACTGGGCGACAATCGCCTTAACGGCGGAGATTTGCTCGTTCATCGACGCGGAAACCTCCTCGGTGCCCGCCGCAGATTGTTCCGTGATGGCCGAGATGTTCTCCATCGTCTGGGAGATTTGCTGCGCGCTTGCCAGCATTTGATCGCTTTCGCTGGCGAAAGCGGCGATTTGTTCGGATATGAACTTGACGCTGTTTACAATATCCGCAAACACCTTCTCCGTCTCTTCGATGAGCTGAGCCTGGGAGCGGACGACTTCCTCGTTTTCCGCGATATGCGTGAGCGCCTGGCGAATCCCTTCCTCAATGGTGCGGACCAGGTTAAATACTTCCTTCGTGGATACCGTCGATTCTTCGGCCAGCTTGCGGACCTGCTGGGCGACGACGGCGAATCCCTTGCCGTGCTCGCCGGCACGGGCCGCTTCGATCGAAGCGTTAAGCGAGAGCAGGTTCGTTTGCTCCGCAATGTCGGAAATCGAGCGGGTAATTTTCGAGATGCCATCCGCCTGCTGGGCGAGCAAATCGATCGTCTTCGATACGTTGGCGGTCGCTTCGACGTTGCGGCGGGTTCCTTCGCTTTGGATTTCGACGGCCTTCATTCCTTTTTCCACCAGCGAAATCATTTGCTCCGACTTGGAGTTCATTTCTTTGGTGGAATGAGTGTAGGAAGTGACCTTGTTTTCGATTTCTTTCGTAGCGGCGGAAATATTGGAGATTTCCTCGGAAATCTGATTGGCGCCGGCAGCGAGTTCCCCAGCCGATACGTTGACCTGCTCAAGCACGTTTTGCAGGCCTTCGTTTTTCGAATAAATATCGCGGCTGGAGTCCGAAACGTGTTTGGTCATATTGCCCGTATTGCTCAAAATTTCGCGAAGTTTGTCGATCATTTTGTTGAAAGCGTTACCAAGCTCACCCAATGAATCATCCGATGTGATGAGGATTTTTTGCGAGAAATCTCCTTTGGAAATCGAAAGGGCCGCTCTGGTCAAATCTGCAACGGGCTCGGTGAGCGTTTTTTCCAGCCAGTTTACAAAGGGATAACTTAGCGCCAGAAGCGCTGCAACCAGAATAATGCCGATCGTGACGTTGCTTCCGCTTGAGATGATCCAGAACAAGAGCGCTGCCGAATAGACGGCCACCAGGATATAGCAGCCGAGCTGCAGCTTTCTTTTAAACGACAAAGAACTCATCAAAATCCTCCTTCAAATGACATTCGTTGGTAGTTTAGTTGCATTATATCACTGGGATTCAAAACGGTCTATAGCTTTTATACAGCCTTTTGTACTAGTACCTTTAGTGCTATCGTCCGTGCACATCTGTGACTTATAATGAAAGTAAATTGTTGTCGGAATGAGGGATTGGATGTCGCTGGCCAACTGCAAACATTGCGGGAAATTGTTTATTCGGCAGAAGGAGCCGTACTGCACCGAGTGCCATTCCAAACAGGCAAGCATGTACCGCGAGATGCGGGAATATTTGAAACGCAATCCGAAAAGCACGGTGCTTGACGTTCACCGGAACACCGGTATCCCGCTCGCGACCGTCCTTCAGTTGCAAAAGGAAAGCTTCGTCCCGTATAGTTAAGCTAGCGATCGAAGAGGGGATGGAGCCGATGATTGAATATACGATGCTGCATCATGTGAGCATTATTGTACAGGATCTGGACGCCGCCAAACGCTTTTACCGGGAAGTGCTGTGTTTAAAGGAAATCGAAAGGCCGCCGTTTGATTTTGCGGGCGCCTGGTTCGGCATTGGGGACGGACAGCAGCTGCACTTGATCGTGCACCGGGGCGAAACGCAGCGTCATGGCGGCATCGATACGCGGGACGGTCATCTGGCGCTGCGTGTTTCAAGCTACAAAAAAACGCGGGAGTGGCTCGATCGGTGCGGGGTTCCATACGAAGCGAGGCCTCATGCGAAGGCGGGATTTCCGCAAATTTACGTGCTTGACCCGGACCGGAATGTCGTGGAGCTGAACGCGGACGTTTTGGACGAGTAAGCGGTACGGATTATAGCCGGTTGATGCGAAGCTCTAACCAAATATTATGCAAACAGGCTGCCGGTTGCCGGCAGCCTGTTGTTTTCGCAGGAGGTCACTCATCTCCAAAACGAACTTCCTTATCCAAAATGACTTCTTTAGGGGCGGTGTCCATCGGCATTGCAAAAGGAATTAAAGAGAAGACCAGCTCCGAGACGTCTTCCGGCAAACGCGGGGTTACGAAAAAATTCAGGTGGGCTTGTCCGCCTCCGCCATGGGAACCGTGTCTGTGCACATTGTATGGCTCGGCGCCGGTGATTTCAAGGTGGAGGTGCGGCCGTACATGGACTCTGGCGTCCTGCCGGATTTGCCTGATGTCGAGATGCACCATGCTCCCGTTTTCGTGCTGCATCGAATGGGTCAGCACATATTCGAACCCGTCGACGGTCGTTTTTTTCATGATCGAAATGACGTTAAGCAGCTCCCCGGGGCCATCGGAAAAGACGGGCGCGTCCCCTTCGTTCAAGCGGTGCAGCAGCCAATTGATTTGGGGAACGGGTATTTCATAAGTTTCCGCCCATTGCCGGATCAGTTCTTTCGGCGGAGAAAACCTTTTGCCCCCGGCGAGGGTTTTGCGCTCGACGATAAGCTCGAGCAGCTTCTGGTCGATTTGCTTCACGGCATCATTATATTCGCTCGGCAGCAATCGCAGTTCGGACCATCCCATTTCCGCTCATCTCCTGAAATAAATATGCAGCAATATCCTTTTCCAATCATACCAAATTTAGGCGGTCGGTGGAATTTTTCCGAATGAACGCGAAAAAGACGGTCCTGGTGGAGGGCCGTCTTCGGTTAAGTATGATGAATCGATTTATCTTGCGAATTTGCCGGCGAGTTGCTGCTCGGCGATTTGTACGAGACGGCGGGTGATATGACCACCGATTGCGCCGGTGTCGCGAGTAGCCATGTAGCCGTAGTAGCCGTCTTGAGGAATTTGAATGCCCAGCTCCTGAGCCACTTCATATTTCAGTTGATCCAGCGCCTGATTAGCTTGAGGCACAACCAGTTGGTTGCTGCTGCGAGATTGTCCTGCTCCCATTGTTATCACCTCCTTCGTTACGTTAGGTAGTATGTGCCAAAACAAAGATTATACGCATAGGAGCGTCTGGGAATTTTATCCTGGATCTTTCGTGTCGCGAAACGCCGCCCATGTTATAATAAATCATCGAATTTTTCATATACCGGAGGGCGCTATGTTTATATTAAGCTGTACGAATTGGTCGTTTGATCACGGGCTGCAAATCATCCATGCCGATGTGAAGATGGAGGCGGATGGAGCTGTTTTGATAGAGGAACCTTTATGCGTCGATGTCGGGCTGCCGGCGCTTTTGCTGAGCGGGCTGGAGGATACGGACAGCAACAGGTGGGCCAGCCCCGAGGAATGGCGGAAGATGCCGTTTTTTTGCTGCGGCTGCGGGGACCCCGAGTGCAGGGCGTTTTCGTTTCGCGTGCGGCATGACGGAGATTTCGTCAGGTTGACGGAACTGGAGGAAAGGCCGGACAGAGAGCCGCGGGAATTGTTCGAAGCCGAGATTGCCGCGGATGAGTACCGCCGGGAAATATTGCAGGCCGGCCGGCAGTTTCTTCGTTTTATCGAAGGTTTGGATTACCGGCCTTACTACGGGAATACGGTTTCCGAAGTAAAGCAGCTGATCGGCAGGCTGGAAGAGGCGGTCCGGAAGATCTGATTTTTGCATAAAAATAGTTATGTACTCCTTTAAAAAGAACGGGTAAAATTAGAGCCAGGAAGGCATGAATTCGGCACTTGGGCGTTAATTCCGGCCGCTGGAAGTTGCGGCCGGGTTGCCGCAGTTCGCAAGTCCCGTCGCTGGAGGAGGGATTGTCATGTTTTTGGAGCGTATTTGGCCGAAGCGTCGGAGTATCGTGCTCAAATGGCTTTTCTCTTATATCGTCGTCCTGCTGCTGCCGATCGTCATCAACGTTGTCGTGTACTACGAGTCGAGCAAAACGCTCGAGAGCGAAATCCATCAAGCCAACAGCTCCTTGCTGAAGCAGGTGAAGGAGGACATGGATAATCAATTCCGCAACATGGAGCGGCTGAATTTCGAGCTGACCTGGAATTTGAAAGTACAGGACATGCTCTATTCCAATAAATATGATTCCTATCCCAACGAACTGCCTTACGACCAATACCAGGTAACGCAGGATATGAAGGTTTACAAATCCGCGTATCCTTCGATCGACGATTTTTATATGTACATCGGTTCCCAAGACGCTGTGCTGCTGCCGGGTACTCGAAGAGACAGCGATTTGGCTTATAAGCTGCTCGTTGATTATAAAGCGCTTACATTTGAACAGTGGAAAGGGCTGATGAGACAGCGCGAGCTTCGCGGATTTATGCCCATCGTTCGCCTCGATGAGGAAGGGAAGCCGAGGAAGGCGATTGCTTACGTGAGCAGCTACCCGGGCCGCACGTCCGACCAGACCGTCGCAACCAACGTGATCCTGGTGGACCGGTCGCGCCTGATCAAATCGATGGAAAACGTCCAGCTGTTTACAAGCGGCCTGGTCATGGTCATGAACAAAAACAACGAAGTGCTGCTGGCCAATACCGACGCTCCGTTGCCGGCCGCGCTGCCTTTGGATAAATTCAAAGACGCATCCGGTTTGTTTTATTACGAAGAGGGCAGCAAAAAATTCGAAGTATTTTATATTCAATCCGCCGCTTCCGAGATGAAATACGTTTCGATCATCCCGAGCCAGCTGTACTGGGAAAAGGCGGAGCATGTGCGCACGTTCACCTACATGAGCATACTTATCAGCATTTTGGGCGGCAGCGTTTTGATGTACATTTTCGTGTGGAGGAACTATGAGCCGATCCGGCGGCTGGTCAAATCGTTCGCAGGTAAAATCAGCTTCCCGTATGCGAAAGATGAGAACGAGCTGAACTTCCTGCAGCAGGCGATGGACGTCACTCTTCATGAAATGGATAAGCTGTACGACCGCATGAAGCAGCAGAACAGCCAGCTGCGCTCCAATTTTATCGTGAAGCTGCTTAAAGGTCGTCTTGACAGCCAGTTGCCCGTGGACGAAGCTTTGACCGCCTACAACATGCGGTTTCAGTCGGAGGAGTTTGCCGTGCTGCTGTTTTATGCGGAAGACAGCCAGCCGTTTTACGAAAGAATTCCCAATATGGATATAGGGGAAAAAAGGAAGCTGATGCAGTTTGTCATTACGAATGTGGTTGAAGAGCTCGCATCGCAGAAGCATCGCGGCTTCGTAGCCGAGATGGACGATACGATGGCATGTTTGATCAATATTGGCATCGCGGCGGAAGGCGGTACGGAGGAACTGATGAGAATCGCCCGCGAGGCTCAGCAGTTTTTGGCGAACACGTATCACATCCGGCTCACGGTATCCGTCAGTGCCGTTCACTCCGGCTTGAACGGTATTCCCCAAGCGTATATGGAGGCGCTGGACGCGATGGAATACAAGCTGGTTATCGGCAGCAAGGAAGTGCTCTCTTACGAGGAGATCCAGAAGGATGCGGGGAGCGACGCGGAAAAGGCGTATTATTATCCGCTGCAGGTGGAGCAGCAGTTGATCAATTACGTCAAGATCGGCGATGTGGAGAAGGCGAAGCGGACGCTGGAGGATGTGTTCGCGGCGAACTTCTCCAAGCCGGTGGTCCCGGTCCAGCTCGCGAAATGCCTGATGTTCGACCTGGTCGGCACGATGATCAAGACGATTAACGAAATCGGCGACATACACGATACCTTTTTCATCGAAAATCCGAAGAGAATCGAACGTTTGATGGCTTGCGAAACGGTCCGGGACATGCAGCAGCAGCTCGGCGAGCTTTTGATCAAAGTATGCGAATACACATCAGCCAAACGGCAAAAGCATATCCAGCAATCCCGGCAGCGGGCGCTAAGCGAGCTCGTGCAGGAGGTCAGCGCTTTTATCGAGGAACACTACAACGATGTGAATTTGAACATTTCGATGATCGGCGACCATTTTGACATGAAGGCGACGTATTTGTCCAAGCTGTTTAAAGACCATACGGGCGAAGGACTGCTCGATTACATCAACAAGGCGCGCATCCGCAAGGCCAAGCAGATGATCGCCGACCACAAGAAAAGCGTGACGGACGTGGCCGGGCTGGTCGGCTACAACGATGTGAACGCGTTTATCCGCACCTTCAAGAAATACGAGGGAATCACCCCCGGAAAATATAAGGAATCGCTTGATGCATAAGCCGCCGCGAGGCGGCTTTTTATGCGTGCTGGAGTGGAATAGAGCACAGAGTCAAGCGAGCCGGCATCAGATTTTGCGCAAGCAAAATCCATGCAGGCAAACGCGGGCAAGAGGCACGCAGGAGCTCACAAGGCATCGCGCCAAAAGTAAAGCGAGCCGGCATAGAATTTTTTAGCCATAGGCAAAAAATTCATGCCGGACAAACGCGAACTAGCAGCGAGCAGTCACGCACTACGGGCGGGTCCAGGGCGCCCGAGCGCCTGGGGTCCCCCCGGTGGGGGGAATTAGGGGGGGCCTTCATATATTTTGCATACCGTTTTGGATATTTTGCAGATACCGATTGGAGGTTTTGCATATGCCGATGGATATATTCAGCATACCCAAAATGAAAACGCTGTCATATGATTGGAATGTGAGATTCATCTCTCGCCACTTTGCTTATATGATCAGGAGGTCAACAAAAATGACAAAGAAAAGCAAACTCATCTCTGTCTTACTGTCAGCCACCATGATGAGCAGCTTTGCAATCGCTTGCTCCAAGCAAGACGCTCCTGCCCCAAGCAACTCGGGTTCGTCGTCACCTCAGTCGGGCGCTACCGCAACAACGTATCCTATAAAAACAGACAAAACGCTGACATACTGGGGAGAACTCCCGGGCAACCTGACCGGCGTGAAGTCGAGCCATCAGGATACGCCGTTTTTCCAGGAATGGCAAAAGAAAACCGGCGTGCCGATTAAATTTACTTCGGCTCCGACCAACCAGGCCAAGGAAGCGCTTAACGTGATGCTCGCATCGGGCGATTTGCCGGATATGATCGAATTTGACTTTCTGAACGGCTTCCCGGGCGGGCCGGAGAAGGCGATCAAAGACGGGTACATCTTGAAGCTGAACGATGTCATCGACAAATATGCACCGAACCTGAAAAAATATTTGAAGGAGCATCCGGAAGTCGACAAGATGGTCAAAACGGACAACGGCAGCTACTACGCCTTCCCGTTCATCCGCGGCGACGCCGACCTGATGGTGTACCAAGGCCCGATCGTCCGCAAGGACTGGCTTGACGAGCTCGGTCTGCCGGTTCCGCAGACGGTCGACGATTGGACCGCCATGTTGAAAGCGTTTAAGGAGAAAAAAGGCGCTGCCGCCGCATTCTCCGTCAACAGCAAGCCGCGTGTGTTCAACGACTTTGACAACGGCGCATTTTCCGGCGCATTCGGGGTCACCCGCAAGTTTTACCAGGAGAACGGCCAGATCAAATTCGGCCCGGCGGAAAAAGGCTACAAAGATTTCCTCGCCTTGTTCCGCAGCTGGTACGCGGATGGGCTGCTTGACAAAAACATCGCTACGATCGATACGAAGGCGATGGACTCCACGCTCGCCACAGGCGCAACAGGCGCGACGGTCGGCAACGCGGGAGGCGGCATCGGCAGATGGCAGCCGCTCGTTCAGGAGAAGGATCCGAAGGCTCAACTGATCGCAGTGCCGTATCCGGTGCTGAAAAAAGGCGATACCCCGAAATTCGGTCAGCTGGATCAGCCTTATTCTCCGGGCGGCATGGTCGCCATCACGGCGAAGTCCAAAAACGTCGAGCTCGCCGCACGGATGCTGGACTACGGTTATTCCGAGGAAGGGCATATGTACTTTAACTTCGGAACCGAAGGCGTCAGCTACAAGATGGAAAACGGCTATCCGAAGTATACGGACCTGCTGATGAAAAACCCGGATAAACTCGCTCCGGCGCAGGCGATGTCCTTGTACGTCAGAGCCAACTACAACGGGCCTTTCGTTCAGGATAAACGCTATATCGAGCAGTACCTGGCTCTGCCGACGCAGCGCGATGCGATCAAAATATGGCAAAAAACCGACATGGCCAAATACCAGCTCCCGCCGATCACGCCGACGCCGGAGGAAAGCTCGGAATACGCGAAGATCATGACCGACGTGAATACGCTGGTTGACGAAATGACGCTGAAAATCATTTTGGGCGCTGAACCGCTCGACAGCTTTGACAAATATGTGGAAAAAATGAAATCCGTCAAGCTCGACAGAGCGATTGAGATCCAGAAAGCCGCGCTTGACCGTTATAACAAACGTTAAGGATGAAAAGGGGGAGGAGTCTCTTCCTCCCCCCCATTTACCTCGTCATGACGGCGAAAGATGAGGAAGGAGGGGACGCAGATGGCCAAAACTGTGGCGATGGAAGCCACCCGAGCTGCGGCATCCCGGCAAAATACGTTTGCAAAACGGGTTGTCAGGGATTTTTTGCTGAACAAATATTTGTACCTGATGATGGTTCCGGTTCTTGCGTATTACGGCATATTTCATTATACGCCGATGTACGGCGCCATTATCGCCTTCAAAGATTACACCCCGATGAAGGGGATTACCGGAAGCGAGTGGGTCGGCCTTGAGCATTTCAAAGCTTTCATGGGGAGCTATTACTTTTGGCGAATTTTAAAAAACACAGTCATCATCAGCTTGTATTCCCTCTGTTTTGAATTTCCTATGCCTATTATATTGGCGCTTCTCATCAATGAAGTTCGGCACCAGTTGTTTAAGCGGGCGGTGCAGACGATCACGTATATGCCTTACTTCGTTTCTTTGGTCGTCATCTGCGGTATGATCGTCGACTTTACGAATAGCGACGGGGTTATCAATACCCTGCTCACCTATTTCGGTTATGACGGCAAGTCGATGCTGCAAAAGCAGGAATTATTCCGATCCATTTATATCATTTCCGAAATTTGGCAAAAAATCGGCTGGGAGTCGATTATTTATATTGCGGCGCTGATGGGCATCGATCAGGAGCAATTTGAGGCGGCCCGGATCGACGGGGCCAGCCGCTGGAAGCAAATGATTCATATCACGCTTCCCGGTATTCTGCCGACGATTACGATTCTGTTCATTTTACGGATGGGCAACATGCTGAACGTCGGGTTTGAAAAGATCATTTTGCTCTATAATCCGGCGATCTACGATACGGCGGACGTCATTTCCTCATTCGTCTACCGCAAAGGCTTGCTGGAGCTCAGCTGGAGCTACAGCTCGGCGGTCGGTATCTTTAACTCGATCGTTAACCTCTGCCTGCTGATCTCGGCCAACTACATCAGCCGCAAGGTTAATGAAAACAGCTTGTGGTAAGGAGGAACTGTCATGAATCGAGAGTCCGGCGCGATCGATAAACTGTTTGACATCATCATCCATGCTCTCCTGATCCTGCTTGTTGCAGCGACGCTGTATCCGCTGCTTTATGTCGCCTTCGCTTCCATCAGCGATGCGGGAGAATTGATCAGACATAAGGGATTTCTCTACAAGCCGCTCGGTTTTAGCCTGGAAGCGTACAAAAGCGTTTTTTCCAACCCCGGTATATTGACAGGATATCGCAATACGCTGTTTATCGTCGTTTTTGGTGTAGTCATCAATCTGCTGATGACCGCTCTCGGCGCGTACGTATTATCCCGGAAAAACGTCATGTGGAACAAATTGTTTACGTTTCTGATCGTGTTTACGATGTTTTTTCAAGGCGGCATGATTCCGGTCTACCTTACGGTCAAAAACGTAGGGTTAGTCAATTCCTTATGGTCCCTGATCCTGCCGTTTGCGATTAATACGTTCAACCTGATCATCATGCGCACGGCGTTTTTGGCGGTGCCCGACAGCCTGGAGGAATCGGCCAAAATCGATGGAGCCAACCACTTTACGATCTTGTTCAGAATCATTATGCCTCTTTCCATGCCGGTGATCGCCGTCATGATTCTGTACTATGCGGTGGAAAAGTGGAACGGCTGGTTCTGGGCTTCGATCTTCCTGAAGGACCGTGAGCTGTTCCCGCTGCAGATCATCCTGCGCGAGATTTTGCTGGCGAATTCGACGGACAGCATGTCCACAGGCGCCGCGGCCGCGGAACGCTTCCAAATCGGCGAGACGATCAAATATGCGACGATCATGGTTTCGACGATTCCGATTTTGTGCGTGTATCCGTTTGTGCAGAAGTATTTTGTTAAAGGGGTAATGATCGGGGCGGTGAAGGGATAAAACGACGACGGCATGCCAAGGGGCGTGCCGTTTTTTTTGGGGAGGAACTCGATGATGAGACGCTGAATCCATTTGTCTTTCGTGGGGGTATTCCCTTCGGCCTGCTCTTGAAATCGTATGATTTGATTGAAACTAGCGGATTTCATACGATTTCAAAGGCAGGACGTAAACTCCTCCGGGAACACCCCTCACCTTGTCAAGGGATTCATCGAACAGTCAAGTTCCTAACAAATGACGGCATGACGTCAACGTTTTATCCCGTATTTGGTGAAGCAGGCAAGAAGGGACTACCGGGAGTGTATCCGGACTTCCTTGCCGGCGAAGGCGATGCCGAGATTCGCGATGTCGCTTACTCCGCGCTCGATCAGATCGTTTGCGTACCGTTTAGCTTCAATTTGCCGCAGAGCGGCATCGGCCGCCTGCTCCAGCGTTTCGCCTTTGCGTACTTTTTTGAACTCAAGGATGACTCCTTCGCCGGGGTTTTTGGAATAAGCATGACATCGTACCGTCCGTAACCGGTCTCCCGGTTTGATTTTACCTCGTAGGTATCCTGCTGGCTAACCAGAAGGCCGGGGACGAACGCGTGGTAAACCTTTTCCGGCTCACCTTCTCCCGTATCGAACATGCTGAACGTCTTCTCCACAAAATCGCTGAAAATGTCGGCAAAGGTCTCCGTATTCCCGCTTGTCAGCGCCTCCAGCATCATGCGGTGATGCCTGCTCTGGATGCTCGTGTTGAACCAACTCCTGATTATGTCCTCGTACAAATATT
The DNA here is from genome assembly GCF_023276405.1 of Paenibacillus hamazuiensis. NCBI lineage: Bacteria > Bacillati > Bacillota > Bacilli > Caryophanales > Paenibacillaceae > Paenibacillus > Paenibacillus hamazuiensis. The sequence goes on along the minus strand of NZ_JALRMO010000001.1, from coordinate 5,292,170 downwards.
CGACTTCCCGGTTGGGGATTTTCAGCTCGCAGATCAACTGCTTGTCCTGCTCTTTCGCCACCGGTTTGAGGTATCCGCAAAACAGCAGGAAGCTCCAGAGGGCAGCCGAGCTGCTCTCGATTTCCTGAAGGCGGTATGATCGGTGATTTCTTTGCGGATTCCTTCTCCACGGATCAAATCTTCGAGCTCCTGCTTCACTTCACCGCCGCTGCGCATAAGCATGAGCCGCACCAGATCATTGCTGCTCGTATTGACCCAATATGGACGGAATCCGTCCTTCGGGTTGCTTGCATAATTCAAGACGACCAAGGATTATAAATGACGGTTTCGCCAAAAATGTAACCGTTGTACCACTTTTTCACTTCAGCCATTTCCGTGCCGATGACGTAATATTCCAGCAGCTGCTCGACCTCCGGTTCCTCAAGTCCGAAAAAGCGGCTGTATCGCTCATTCAGTACGGCCATCTCGCCCTTTCCCGAATCTTAATAACCATAGTTTACCAAACTGTTCGGGAGTTCGAAAACGGAGCAGAGTCCCGTGAGAAACTCACGGCAGCAAACCGATACGCTGAAGGAACCAATACAGCGCGACCAGAAGGACCAGGGCGGAGGCGCCGACAACGCCGGTGCGGTAGCGCGGGGACCGCTGCAGCCTCAGCAGCAAAGGCAGGGCGAGCGCGACCAGGGCGAGCTGGCCGGTTTCGACGCCGATATTGAACGAGAGCAGTGAGCTGATCATGTACTGCTCCGGCAGACCGATTTCGCCGATCGCTCCGGCGAAGCCCATGCCGTGAATGAGCCCGAACAGGAAGGTGACGGGCCAGCGCAGGCGGAAGGAGCGGGCCGTCATATTTTCTACGGCGACGTAGGCGATGGTGAGTGCGATACCTGACTCGATCCAGCGGGAATCGGCGGCAATGTGGCCTGTTGCGGCGAGAAACAGCGTGATGCTGTGTGCGATCGTGAAGGCGGTGACGATCTTGACGATCTCCTTCAGCTTTTGGGCAACGAGGACGAGCGAGAGCAGGAACAGCAGATGGTCGTAGCCTCCCAAAATATGTTTGAGGCCCTGAACAAAAAAGGTCCAGGCGGAGCCCAGCATGTTTGTCCTGACCATCGGCTCGTAGTGATATATGCGGTTCATCGTATCGAAGACGGTTTGGTCCATATCGTTGCCCCGCGTAATGACGGCGAAATTCAGATGCAGCGGATCGGCATCGTCAAACAGCAGGCTGTAACGTATGGTGAGGCCGGTGACGGCGGATTGTCCGGCGAAGCTGAGGCGGAACGAAACGGCGGGAATCCCCGTCTTTTCGGTGGTTTCTATGGAATTCAGGGCAAGCGGAAGCGGGCCGGACGGCGTTTCCAGCTCCAGATGCGCGCGAATATAAGCTTCGAGCGCCGCGCGCTGGGCATCCAGCTCGGCGGGCTCCAGCTTGTTGTCTTTGTTCGTATCGTACGCGAGCAGGCTGGGCTCAGGAATCGTCAGCTCGTATTGAACGGTCTTTCCTTCGATCGAGATTTGCGAGTAGCCGTTATTAAGCGGGTGCGCCTCGGCGGCAGGCAGCCATCCCCATCCGAGGGGCAGCGCCGCCAAGAGCCATATGCCTGCGCGAAGCAGACGGAACAGACGGGTCAGCATGTTATCGTTATGCTCCTTTAAGCGTCAAGAGAACTCCAGCGTTCCTCCAGCCGGAACCATTTCCATATGGCGACGGAGACGGCCCACGCCAGCACGAACAATGCGACCAGCATATAGCCGAGCGTGCCGAAGTCGATGTTTTGGACCTGGTCCCAGATGCCGCCGGACAGGCCGAGCTTCTCGGAAACGACTTGAACCAGCTCGATCGTGCCGATCAAGAGAGCGGCTACGACGGCCAGCGCGGTGACCGACAAATTATAGTATAACTTTCGCATAGGAGTATTGAAAGCCCAGCGGTAAGCCCTGTTCATGAAAATGCCGTCGGCGGTGTCCATCAGGCTCATCCCCGCAGCAAACAGCAGCGGAAACGACAATATGCCGAGCACGGGCAGCTGATCCTGGGCCGCTCCGGCCGATATCGCCAGCAGCGCGATTTCGCTTGCCGTATCGAAGCCGAGGCCGAATAAAAAACCGAGCGGATACACGTGCCAGCTCCGGCTCACGAACCGGTACAGCGGGCTCAGCAGGCGGGAGAAAAATCCGCGCGACTGCAGCAGCTGCTCGAACTCGTCGGGCCCGCTGCTTCCTTTGCGGTACTGGCGAAACAGCCGGAACAGATTGATTAAAATGACCAGGTTGATGATGCCGATGATCACAAGGAAAGCGCCGGATACCGAAGCGCCGATCATGCCGCCGATTTCCTGCATTTCCGGCATTTCCTCCTGCACCCAGTGGACGGAGAGCGCCGTGGCGATCGCCATCAGAAACACTACGCTAGAATGACCGAGAGAAAAATAAAAGCCGACTCCGAGGGCGTTTTTCTTTTGCTCGACGAGCTTGCGGACCGTATTGTCGATAGCTGCGATATGATCGACGTCAAACGCGTGGCGCAGTCCCAGAGTATAGGCGAGCAGCCCCATTCCCCACAGTCCCGGATGCTGCCGCGCAGCGACGAACAAAAAGGCGATGCCCGCCACGTGCAGCAGTGCGACGACTCCGGCGTAGCCGAGCCAGGAGCCTTGTTTTGCGGCATTATGCCGATTTTTTCGCAAAAAGATCCACCTTCTCCCGAAACTTCGTGTTACGAATCGTTTTCAATGTAACACAGATTGCCTTTAGTGTGAAGATAATGGGAGGAATCTTTTTCTACCAATGCTCCGAAATAGATTGACAAATACAATATATTGATATAAATTTAAATTCACTAACTACATATGGTTTTGAATAGGTGCGATTCGACCGTTAAACGACGAATCGCTTAAAAGGGAAGCCGGTGAGAAGCCGGCGCGGTCCCGCCACTGTAAGAGAGGAGTATCGGTCCGGGCAGCCACTGGCATTGTCTTGTCGGACAAGCCGGGAAGGCGGACCTTACGTACGTTGAACCTCGAGCCAGGAGACCTGCCTGTTCATAGATACACACCCTGCGGAGAACAGGAAGGTGTTCGCTTCGTCCAAGACGCAAGTGCGCATTTGTTGCGTGCACGTACTGGCGCATTCGGCCCTTCTTTGCCGGATGCGCTTTTTCATTCGGGTGAATTCTTCGCGAATGCCGGAAGGAGACGAGAGATTTGCTCATTGTTTATGATTCCAAGACGGGAAATGTCCGGCGGTTTGTCGGCAAGCTGGATATGCCCGCGGTACAAATCGAAGAGCAATTGACGGTGGACGAGCCGTTCGTGCTCGTTACATATACGACCGGGTTCGGTCAGGTGCCGGATAAGGTGGCCGCTTTTCTGAAAAGAAACCATCGCCGTCTCGTCGGCGTATCGGCCAGCGGCAACCGCAACTGGGGCGAAGGCTTTGCGCGGAGCGCGGACCGGATCGCCCGCGAGTACGGAGTGCCGGTGCTGAGCAAATTCGAGCTGTCCGGAACAAGCGGCGATGTGGAAAAATTTAAGAGAGAGGTGAGCCTCGTTGCGGCACATTGAATTAAACAACTTGCTTATGCGAAGAGGAACGGACGGATTTTTCCAATTGGATAAAGATAAGGAAGCCGTTCGGGCTTTCATGGAAGAAGTACATACGAAGAGCATGCGCTTTGCCGATACGGCGTCTAAAATTCGCTACATGATCGACAACGACTACTATGAGAATGTGTACGAGCGGTATTCGCAGGCCGATGTGGAGGAGATTTTTGCGATCGCGCACGGCTACGGCTTCGAATTTCCTTCCTATATGGCGGCGTCGAAATTTTATACCGATTATGCGATGAAAAGCAACGACCGCTCGCTGTATCTCGAGCATTATCCCGACCGGGTGGCGATCGTCGCCCTGCATCTCGCCCGCGGCGATATGAGCGCGGCGAGGGCGCTCGCTTCGGCGATGATGGAGCAGCGGCTGCAGCCGGCCACGCCGACGTTTCTGAATGCGGGCAAAAGCCGGCGCGGCGAGATGGTGTCCTGCTTCCTGCTCGAAATGGACGATTCGCTGAATTCGATCAACTTCATCCTTGGCGTCTGCATGCAGCTTTCGAAAATCGGGGGCGGCGTCGCCGTCAATCTGTCGAAGCTGCGCGGCCGGGGAGAGCCGATCAAAGGCGTGGAAGGCGCGGCGAAAGGCATTATGCCGGTGCTGAAGCTGATGGAGGACGCGTTTTCCTACGCGGATCAGATGGGGCAGCGCAGAGGTTCCGGAGCGGCGTATTACAACATTTTCGGCTGGGATGTCATGGAGTTTCTCGACAGCAAGAAAATTAACGCCGACGAGAAAACGCGCCTGAAGACGCTGTCGATCGGACTCATCGTGCCGGATAAGTTTTACAAGCTTGCCGAGGAAAACAAGCCGCTTCACGTGTTCGCTCCGTATACGGTCCGTCAGGCTTACGGCGTGCATTTGGACGATATGGACATGGACGAGATGTACGACACCCTGCTCGCCGACGACCGCGTGCGCAAGAAAGCGGTCATGAGCGCGCGGGATATGCTGGTCAAGATCGCCACGATCCAGCTCGAATCCGGCTACCCGTACATCATGAACAAAAGCAACGCCAACCGCGTGCATGCATTGAAAAATCTCGGTTCGATCAAGATGTCGAACCTGTGCACGGAAATTTTCCAGCTGCAGGAAACGTCGGAAATCGGCGATTACGGCGTGGCCGATCTGATCCGCAGAGATATAAGCTGCAATCTTGCGTCCCTTAACATCGTCAATGTGATGGAACGGAAAAAGATCAAGGAATCGGTGCACGAAGGGATGATCGCCTTAACGGCGGTCAGCGACATGACGAGTGTCGCCAATGCGCCGGGCGTAGCGAAAGCGAACCGCGAGCTGCATTCGGTCGGACTCGGCGCGATGAATTTGCACGGCTATTTGGCGAAAAACCAAATCGCGTACGAAAGCGAAGAAGCGAAAGATTTCGCCCGCACTTTTTTCATGACGATGAACTTCCACTCGCTGGAAAAAAGCATGGACATCGCCAAAACAACCGGCATCACGTTTGACGGCTTCGAGCGGTCGGACTATGCGAGCGGAGTCTATTTCGACCGGTATACGGAAACCGACTTCCGCCCGGTAACGGACAAGGTAAAGCAGCTGTTCGAGGGCATTCATGTCCCGTCTCCGGAAGATTGGAGGAAGCTGAAGGAAGCGGTGCGGGCTCACGGGCTGTACCACGCCTACCGGATGGCGATTGCTCCGACGCAAAGCATTTCCTACATCCAGAACGCGACGTCCAGCGTCATGCCGGTAGTGGAGACGATCGAAACGCGGACTTACGCCAATTCGACGACTTACTATCCGATGCCGTATTTGAGCCCTGATAATTACTTTTTCTATAAATCGGCTTACCAAATGAATCAGTTCAAAGTGTTGGATCTGATCGCGGAAATCCAGGCACACGTCGATCAGGGAATATCGACCGTGCTTCACGTCAACAGCGACGTCACGACGAGGGAGCTCGCCCGCTATTACATTTACGCGGCGAAAAAAGGCTTGAAGTCGCTGTATTACACCCGGACGAACCGCTTGTCCGTTGAGGAGTGCGTCAGCTGCTCCGTATAAGATACATACAGAAATGGGAGAGACAAGGATGAGTTCTTGGAAAGCTGTGAATTGGAACCGCCCGGACGACGATTTTTCGATCACGTTCTGGAATCAAAATATTATGCAGTTTTGGACGGACGAGGAAATTCCGCTCTCCGACGACAAGATGTCGTGGCTGACTTTGAGTGAGGCTGAGCGAGAATTATACATGAAGGTGCTCGGAGGGCTGACGCTGCTCGATACGGTGCAGGGCGGAGTCGGCATGCCGAAAATACTCGAGCATGTGGAAGGGCTGCAGCGCAAGGCGGTGCTCGGGTTTATGGGCATGATGGAGCAGATCCATGCGAAATCGTACAGCAGCATTTTTACAACGCTGGCGACGACCGAAGAAATCGACAGCGTCTTTCGCTGGGTCGAAAACAACCGCTTCCTGCAGATCAAGGCGGAGACGATATCGCAGTATTACAACGGCATCGAAACGCGCAAGGACTTGTATTTGGCGATGGCGGCGTCGGTGTTGCTGGAAAGCTACCTGTTTTACAGCGGCTTTTTTTATCCGCTGTATTTGGCCGGGCAGGGCAAAATGACAAGCAGCGGCGAAATCATCGACCTTATTTTGCGCGATGAAAGCATTCACGGGCTGTATGTCGGCCTGCTTGCTCAAGAAGTGTATGCGCAGCTGGAGCCGGATGAGCAGCAGGCGGCTTACGAGACGCTCTGCGGTCTTCTCCGTTACTTGCACAGCAACGAAGAGCAGTACACGGAGGAGCTGTATACCGCCATCGGGCTTGCGGACGAGGTGAAGGCTTTTCTGCGCTATAACGCGAACAAAGCGATGATGAACCTCGGGCTGGAGCCGCTGTTCCCGGACGAGGAGATCAACCCGATCGTCTTCAACGGCATCAGCACGCGGACGAAGCAGCACGATTTCTTTTCCAAGAAAGGGAACGGGTACGTTCGCACCATTCATGTCGAGCCGCTGAAGGACAGCGATTTTCAGTTCGATTTTTAATTACACGTTTTCAAGAGTGGCCGGAGGGGTACAGCCCCCCTCGAAAAAATGGATTCGTCCGTTGTTTGGGTCGCTCAATAAGATAGCCGCCGGGAATCGGCGGCTTTTTGTCTTTGTCGCGGCGATGGTGAACCGCGCGCCGCTTAATGCACGAGCTGCTGTGACTGCGGCGCTTGCGGCGTAATGATATAGCTGGCGCGGTCGGTCGTGATGCGCAAGCTTTGGCCGTCCGCCTGGCTGTGCCAATGGCCGTCCAGCGGAATTTCGAAGACGCCGTTCGGGAGCGGCACGTCGCCTCCGTCGCTTGTGACGGTGCCGTCTCCGTGCAGGCGCAGCGCGGAGCTTGCGACGTAGTCGTCCGGGTCGCTTCGCTCGCTGCGGGCAAATACGGCGTTTTCCAGCGTCAGGCGAACTTCGTCGACGTCGTCCTGTTCTTTTTTCACGATATGTACGGGGCGGTTGCGGCAAGTCTCCAGCCACTGGGCGAGCTGTTCGGTTGAGTTCTGCATGATTTGCTGCCTCCTTGCGTCATTCTTGCAACGTATACCGTTAGGTTATCCCTGCGGAGGGCGGACCAACCATGGATCGGGTTGACAATCGCTTCCAAACCGCATACACTATAACTAATTCATGCTAGGGAGATGTGTTGATGTCCGGGGTCGTTCTTAACTGATCAATTTCATAGGTTGATGCGGAAGCTGCACCGCCTGTCTGTTCGTAAAACGGCAGGTTTGTTAAGTTGTGCGCGGATTCGCATTAACGTGAATTGAGGTTAAGAACAAAACGGTCCATCCGACATGCTCCGGCCATATAGCCAGCAGCCTATCGAACCGTGCTTTCTTAAGCGCGGTTTTTTGCGTTTTCCGGGCGGGGAAGCGCTGTATGCTGCTGCGTAGGGCCTTGGATTGCATGAACATAACGGAAGGTGGCGTTTTTGGCCGTCTTCCGTTTTTTTTGTTTTGCCTGCGAGCGTGTTGAGGTTGTTTTTTTGAACGGCGCTCTGCGCTTGCGCAAATATTTTTCAGGAGGTATCCCCATGAACGAACTTAGCAAACAAAGGCTCGAGTACGAAAAAGTGAAGGAAGTGCTGCATTCTTACTGCATGTCCTACCTCGGCAGAGGTCGGGTCGACATGCTCGAGCCGATGTACGACGCGCGGCTGATCCGCAAGCTGCTTGCGGAAACGGAGGAAGCGAAGCGCATCCTGCGGCATGGCTCCAGCGTACCGCTGCCTGCGCTGGAAGGCATCGAGCCGCTGATGAATCTGCTCGGCAGCGGCTATGTGTATTCCGAGCAAGAGATGTCGCTGTTTGCCCGGCTGCTCGAGAGCATGGCCCAGCTCCGCCGGTTTATGCTGCATAAGCGGGAAGCGGCACCTACGATCGGCGACGTCGCCTCGTCGATGTATGAGCTGGCTTCGCTCAGAAGCGAGCTGGACCGCTGCATCCGGGGCGGCCGGGTAACCGATCAGGCGAGCAAGGAGCTCGCCAAAATCCGCAAGATGATGGCGGTATGCGAGGAGCGGATCAAAAAGAAGCTCGACGCGCTGATGCAGAAGTACCGTCCCTATCTGCAGGATTACGTCGTCAGCAGCCGAAACGGCCGGCATGTGCTTTCGGTGAAAAAAGAGCACCGGAAGATGATCGCCGGGACGGTGCTGGATGAGTCCTCCAGCGGGCAAACAGTGTTTGTCGAGCCGGCCGATCTCGCGGGCCCGCAGCTGGAGCTAAGCGAGCTGAAGAGGGAGGAGGTCCGGGAGGAGGCGAAAGTGCTCAGCATGCTTACGGCGGAGCTGGAAGGGCATGAGCATGAGCTGAAGGTCAATTTGGAGACGATCGGCTATTACGATTTTTTGTTCGCCAAAGCCAAATATGCGCTTTCGCTGGATGCACGCGAGGTGACTGTCAACGAAAACGGAGTGCTGAGGTTTCGTGGCGGCAAGCATCCTTTGCTCGGCAGCAGCGGGGTTCCTCTTGATTTTGCGCTGGGGGAGTCGTACCGTGCGCTGATCATCACCGGTCCCAATACCGGCGGCAAGACGGTTAGTCTGAAAACGGTCGGCTTGCTGAGCTTGATGGTGCAGTCAGGGCTTCAGGTGCCTGTAGAGGAAGGCGGCACTTTCCCGGTTTACGATCGCGTGCTTGCGGATATCGGGGACGGACAGAGCATCGAGCAGTCACTCAGCACGTTTTCCTCGCACATCCGCAATGTGATTGACATTTTGCGGCAGGCCGGCCCCCGTTCGCTTGTGCTGCTCGACGAGTTGGCGACCGGCACGGACCCCGGGGAAGGCGTCGCCTTATCGATCGCCGTGCTGGAGGAGCTGGCGCGGCTGAAGGCCAGCGTCGTGGCGACGACGCATTTTAACGAGATCAAGCGGTTCGCCGCCCAGGCAGAAGGGTTTGAAAACGCGCGGATGGAGTTCGACACGGAGACGCTGCGTCCGCTGTATCGCCTGACCATTGGCGAAGCGGGCAGCAGCTATGCGTTTTATATCGCGCAGAAGCTGGGGATCTCTCCGCGCATTATCGAGAGATCACGGGAGATTGCTGCGCGTGCGCAAAACCGCGAAGCGCCGGTGGAGGCGATTGAGCCTGGAGAAGCCCGGAGGGACGGCGACACTCAGCGCCCCGGTATGCATCCCGGAAGTGCGCAGCCGCCTGACGGGATTTGGCCGGCGCCTGAAGGGAAGCCGGATGAGCGCGGAGCAGTACCCTGGACGTCTAACATGCTAGCGAGCACGGCGCAGCGAGTCAGTTCCGCTGACGACGGACCGCAGCTGTCGGCTTCCCAAAGTTCGGCCCCGCATCTGCCAGGGGCCGCCGATCCCCGCGCATCGCAAAAGCCGCAGGCTGGAGCGGCGCAGCATTCGAGTGCGCGTCCCCAGCCGAAGCTCGAAGTGGGAGACTGCGTATGGATTCACTCGCTGAGGCGCACGGGCATCGTCTGCGAGCGTCCGGATGCGCGGGGCAATGTGCTCGTTCAAATCCAGAAAGAAAAGGTCAAAATCAACATCAAGCGGCTGTCGCTTTACATCGAGCGAAAGCAGCTTTATCCCGGCGACGACTACGACATGAACATCGTTTTCGAATCCAAGGAAAACCGCAAAAAGCAGCATCTGATGCAGCGCAAGCACGCCGAAGGCGTCATGATCGTCAAGCCGCCGGATCAAGAATAGAGCGCGAGCTTTTTGGCCCCGGGTGGGTTATGAACTGCTCGCCGGTGCACTAAGCTTTGGGATGCGAACACGAGATTGTAATGAGGGCTGAGAGGAGGAAAAATCGGCTCTCAGCCAAAAGGACACGCTCCGCCGTCACCCGATAGCGGGAAAAAGCGCTCTCGGGCGGGCCAAGGAGACAAGAAGGTCGAAGAGGAGGGCTGAGAGGAGGAAAAATCGGCTCTCAGCCAAAAGGACACGCTCCGCCGTCGCCCGAGAGCGGGAAAAAGCGCTCTCGGGCGAGCCAAGGAGACAAGAAGGTCGAAGAGGCAGGCTGAGAGGAGGAAGGAAGCACAGCGGCGTAGGTTTGCCCAGCAAAAACCATGCAACAGGCGCGAACACGAGGCAGGCTGACACTCTTTCGGCATCGCGCAAAACGTGTAGCGGTCGGGCATAGGATTTTGGCAAGCAGCACAAAAATCCATGCCCGGCAAATGCGAACCAGAAGCGATTACCGCCTCGATCCAGCCATAGCGGAACTATGATTCGCTAAATCATCTCCATTTCGGATATATTTTTGAAAATTAGCGGAACTCAGATGCCCTATTTGCCCGTTCGCCGGGTACAAACGCCATTTTCCATCGATTTAGCGCATGTCAGTTCCTTTATTTTTTCGATGCACCCATTTTTCCGCAGATAGCGAACGTAGGTTCCGCTATGTTTGCGCTATGTTTATAAGCCGAATAAGCTGGTTTTTCAAACAGCCCGGTCTGTCATTCGGCCCCCGCGGATCCATGCGAACGCGTTGGCCTGGCGACATTGCGCCTGAGCGCTCTAAGAGCTTTGCGAAGCAAAGCCGGTTGCGGAAACTGGGTCCCCCTGCTGGGGACTTGATGGGAAAATAGACGATGGCGCCCATTTTCATTCCCCATTGTGACACTCGGTCATCTTGTTTAAGGGGCTTTCTCCCTGCATACCCATGCCAAATTTTGCACAACTTATACGGTGAACGAAGAGAGGGATGTGCATGGGTAGCTTTGCGAAAACGATAAAACAAATTTTCAAGCGGACTCCCGCCAAGAAAAGAAACTTTCAGCAAGACCAGGCAGCCGCAGTCCGAAAAGAGCCGCTAAAGATTAGCCTTCAGGACAATCTTCAAAAAATCTCCGAAGCTTTCGGGGGCAGCGACGATATCGTCATCAAATCGATACCCGTCGGAAGAAGCGGGGATATCCGGGCGGGTGTGATCTACACGGACGGGCTCGCCGACACCCAGGATATTTTCGAAGCACTGATGCTGAAGGTCAGAGAAGCCGACTTGGATCAGGAGGTCGCTTCCCGGGATCATCCTCTTCGTCTTTTAAAAGACTTTGTGCTGGCTGTCGGAGACGTCAGCGAAGTATCGGATTTCGACGCCTTATACACCGCCGTTTTATCCGGGGATACCGTCATATTGTTGGACGGATATGCCCAAGGCATCATTGCCAGCCTGAGAAAGTGGAGGGACCGCGGAGTGACGGAGCCCTCGGCGCAGACGGTCGTCCGCGGACCGAGGGAAGGATTTTCCGAATCGCTGCGCACCAATACGGCGCTCATCAGACGGAGAATCAAAGATCCGAACCTGTGGCTGGAAACGAAGCCGATCGGCCGCGTGACGCGAACCGATGTATCCGTCATGTACATAAAGGGCATCGTCAACGAAGCGGTATTGCAGGAAGTCAGAAGAAGGCTGAGCCGAATCGATATCGACGGTATATTGGAAAGCGGTTATATCGAGGAGCTGATTCAGGACGAGACGCTTTCCCCGTTCCCAACCATCTTCAATACGGAGAGGCCCGATGCGGTAGCTGCCGCACTGCTCGAAGGCCGTATAGCCATTCTCGTGGACGGTACGCCCTTCGTGCTGCTCGTGCCGGCGCTGTTCGCGCAGTTTTTCCAGGCGAGCGAGGATTATTATCAGCGTTGGGATTTCGCAACGCTTCTGCGCATATTGCGTTATATATCATTTTTCATCGCATTGCTTGCCCCGTCTTTATATATTGCGATCACGACATTCCATCAGGAGCTGCTGCCTCCGCCGCTGCTCATCGGTCTTGCCGCCCAACGGGAGGGGATCCCGTTTCCCGCTTTTATAGAGGCGCTTCTGATGGAGCTGACCTTTGAAATATTGCGGGAAGCCGGCGTGCGCATGCCGAGGGCGATCGGGCAGTCCGTCTCGATTGTAGGCACGCTCGTTATCGGACAAGCGGCGGTAGAGGCCGGGCTCGTTTCGGCCGCAATGGTGATCGTCGTGGCGATCACGGCGATCTCGAACTTTGTGTTTCCCGCCTTTAACATGGGGATCTCGATCCGCATCATCCGCTTCGGATTGATGGGACTGGCCGCTTCCTTCGGCTTGTTCGGCATCACGATAGGACTGGTTGCGATCGTTTTGCATTTATGCAGCTTGCGCTCCTTCGGCATTCCTTACCTGGCGCCGTTTGCGCCGCTCATTCCCGACGATCAGAAGGACACCATTTTTCGCCTGCCGCAATGGGCCCTGTTCTCGCGTCCGCGCTTAATCAGCCAGCAAAATATAATCCGGGAGCAAAACGAACCGACCCCTAAACCGAAATAAAGGAAGCAGCGGAAAGGAGTTGCCGCATATGCTGCGAAATCTCGGACTCTCGATCATGCTCATATTGCTGCTGCTCACGGCAACCGGCTGCTGGAGCCGGATGGAGCTTAACGATATCGCCATCGTGGTCGCGCTGGGAATCGACAAAAAGGACGGGCAATATTCGGTTTCCGTACAGCTTGTAAACCCGAGCGAGGTTTCGGGGAAAAAAACGGGCGGAGGCAAAGGCGCACCGGTAGTTACCCATGTGGCTTCCGACGCAACCATGTTTGAGGCGATACGGAAAATGACGACAAATGCACCCCGAAGGTTGTATTTTTCCCATCTGCGGATGCTGATCCTCAGCGAACAGGTAGCCAAGGAAGGAGTTGCCAAAGCTTTGGATCTGTTGTCCCGGGACCATGAATTCCGTTCGGATTTTTACATCGCCGTGGCTAAAGGGGCCCCTGCCGAGCGAATCCTCGAAATCTATACGGCTCCGATGGAAACGATACCGGCCAACAAAATGTACAAAGCACTGGATACTTCCAGCAAAATATGGGCTTATTCCGGCAAAGTCACCCTGGATGAGCTAATATCGGATATGCTGAGAGTCGGAAGGCAGCCCGTTCTGACCGGAATCGAAATCGTCGGGCAGAGAAATGGAGCCGCCCGTTCCCAGCAAAATATGGAGCGGATTAAACCGTACTCCGTATTACAGTTTTCGAACTTGGCCGTATATTTAATAAAGATAAGTTGGCCGGATGGTTAAATGAAGAAGAAAGCAAGGTCTATAACTACATCCGGGGCGATGTGAGAGGCACGGTGGGTCATCTCTCCTGTCCCGACGGCGGCCTATTAACCGTGGAGGTCATCCGCACGAAAGCGGATATAAAGGGCGCGGTCAAACAAGGGAAGCCGGAAGCAACGATCAATCTTGAGCTCGAGGGTAATATCGCGGATGTCGAATGTCATGTCGATCTGACCAAGCCGGAAACGATTGAGGAGCTCGAGACGAGGTCGGAGAAAGAAATCGAAGAGATGCTCAGACGAACCATTACCAAAGTACAGCAAAAGTTTAAAACCGATATATTCGGTTTTGGAGAAGCGATCCATCGTTCCAGCCCGAAGGAATGGAGCCGAATCAAAGAAGACTGGTCGCGGCAATTTGCCGAACTTCCCGTCCATGTGAAAGTGAAAGTGGAAATTCGGCGCGTAGGTACCGTGACCGACTCGTTTACAAACAGATTGGAGGAGTAGATCCGCATGTGGCCGATAACCGGAATCCTGGCGGTATCCGCGCTGATCGCGTTCATGGAAGTTCCCGCGATGCGCAGGAAAAACATGAAGAAGGAGCTGTGGGTTTTTTTCGCATTGCTGCTTTTGGGAACGGGTCTGAGCATCGCTCAGGTCATGAGGGTCCGCATTCCGAATCCGCTCGATTGGATCGCTTATATTTTCAAGCCGATGAACGACGCCATATTTTCCATTTTAAAGTAAAGGTCGCTGGTGGCTATGGAGCTGGAAAACGGAAAAATCAATATACGTCAATACACGATCCTGGTCAGCATTTTTACAATAGGCAGCTCCGTCCTGGTCGCTCCGTCCGGCCTCGCTCAAGAGGCGGGGGAGGATGCCTGGATTGCGGCTATTTTGGGAATGTGTATTTCCTACTTGTTTATATGGCTTTACAACTTGCTGGGGAGCCGCTTTCCGGATAAAACGCTGCTCGAATACAGCGAGATTTTACTCGGCAAATGGCCGGGTAAAATCGTTTCGCTGCTGTTCATTACTTATTTTTTCATCCTTGCCGTCCTGCTGCTTCGTGAAATCAGCGATTTCGTGACAACCCAGGTCATGCCGGAAACGCCGATCCAAGCTATTCATTTGCTGTATTTGAGTATTGTCGTTATGGGGGCGCGGCTCGGACTCGAGACGTTTACCCGCGCTGCGGAAATCTTTTTTCCATGGGTCATCGTGCTGTTTGCGCTGTTGTCCTTTTTTCTTCTTCCCAAGCTCGAACCGGACAAGATTATGCCGATTCTGGGCGAAGGAATGAAGCCGGTGTTGCGCGGGGCGTTCCATTTTCTGGGCCTGCCTTTCCTTGAGCTTGTCGTTTTTTTAATGATCTTTCCTTATGTGAATAAACCGGGGAGAATCGGCAAGGCGTTTTATACCGGTACGACCGTAGGGGGGATCGTTTTAATTATTACGACTTCCCTCAGCATTCTTGTGCTCGGGACCGATTTTTCGGAGCGGAGCACGTATCCGAGTTATGTGCTCGCCAAAAAAATCAGCATCGGCCATTTCCTGGAGCGGCTCGAAGCCGTTATGGCGGGAATATGGTTTCTTTCGCTTTTTTTCAAATTGACCGTTTGCTTTTATGCATCCGCCTTGGGCCTCGCCCAGACGTTCAAACTCCGGGAATACCGCATGCTGCTCCTTCCTTTGGGCATGATCATGCTGGTCAGCTCCATCTATATGATGCCTGACATAATGTACTTCAAAAGGTTTCTGATAGAGGTGTGGACTCCATATTCTTTGACTTACGGATTGATCCTTCCGCTGCTGATGTTGGCTGTGGCAAAGATTCGGAAAAGGTGAGGCGACATGAATGAGATCAGCAAAATATCGGTCCGGCAGTTTACCATATTGGTTATGTTTTATACGATCGGAACGACGATTCTGGTTATTCCTTCGACTTTGGCCGCCGACGCGAAGCAGGACGCCTGGATCGCGTCAATTGCCGGCGTGGGGCTCGGCATGCTGCTCGTCCTGCTGTACAACAAGATAGGGATGCTGTTTCCCGATAAGACGCTGGTCGAATACAACGAGAAGCTTTTTGGAAAATGGGCCGGAAAAATCGTATCTCTGCCGTTTGTTTTCTTTGGGTTTGTCGGGGCGTCCACACTGCTCTTTTATATGGGAAACTTTATGGTGACGCAGGTCATGCAGGAAACGCCGATTGAATTCATCAACATTTTATTCGCATCGATCGTTCTTCTGGGGCTTCGCCTGGGACTCGAAACGATGGCTCGTTCGGCGGAAATTTTCTTTCCCTGGTTCGTCGCTTTATTTTCCTTGCTTGCCGCGTTCGTTTTCCCTGAGATCCGAATGGAAAACATGGAGCCGGTTTTGGAATCCGGCCTCAAACCGATTGGCGAAGCGGCGATATCGGTTGCAGGCACGGCCTCCCTTCCTTTTATCGTCTTATTCATGATTTTCCCATCTCGGGTAAGCAATCCGGACAAGGCACGAAAAGCGTTTCTGATCGCAACGGGGATCGGAGGACTGTTTATCGTAGCGATCACCTTGCTGACGATCTTGGTTCTGGGAACCGATCTGACGGAAAGACTCGTATATCCCGGCTATGAGCTCGCCCGGAAAATCAACGTAGGCAACTTCGTCGAACGGGTCGAATCGGTGATGGCCGGCATTTGGTTTATGGGTATTTTTTACAAAACGTCGTTTTATCTCTATGCATGTATTGCGGGACTTGCGCAAATGATCGGGATCAAAGACTACCGTCCGCTGGTTTGGCCTTTTGGGATGGTATGGGTCGTATTTTCCTTGGTCGTATATCCCGACGTCGTTTATATGGCGGAATGGGATACCAACGTGTTTATTCCTTACGCTGTGTTCATGGGCCTGCTGATGCCCTTGTTCGTATGGGGAGTTTCTTTGTGCAAAAGGAAATGGAGCAAAAAGAAAAGCCGGATGGGCTGACATCCGGCTTTTTGGCGGGGAACCGTTACGCCCCGAAATCGGGATTCGGGTACGTGTACTGCGTTTTCGGGGCTTCGATTTTCTCGATTTTTTCGATTTTGAGCAGCATGATGTCCATGTCGTTAAAATGCGTCTTCTGCAGCGTTCCGGTCGCCTTCACCCATGTATCGTCCGCAAACGATTTGGCGTTGGCATAATCGGTGAGCACCCCGAACGGGGCGGCGTCCGCGGAGCAGCACTGAATGGCGAAGCGCCCGACGACGAACTGCTTGTCGGTCATCGGCTCCTGGCGGTAAACGAAGCCGGTCAGCTCGAGCTTTTTGCCGATAAATTGGTCCATGTACAGGTCCATCGTGGTTAGCGTTTCAATATACATATTTTCAGGAACGGCGATGACGTCCTTTTTGTATAATTCCCTTGCGTATTTGGCGTAATGCTCCGTAAATTTGTCGTACGGGAACAGCTCATTCAGCTTCTCGTCGGACCATGCGGATGCGCTTGTTCCGCCGGCTTGGCCTGAGGATGCGGGAGGGGCTGCCTCCGCTTCTGTGCGGGGAGCGGAACCGCTGCTTTTGACGGTGCTGGAGCTGCTCAAATTCATCCCTTTTTTTGCGGCAAGGCTGCTTCCCATCGAAGCGTCGGGGAGCACGAAGCCGAGCAGGAGAGGGGCGATGAATGTTCCGTAAATCAACACATTTTTCACGATCGAACGGGAAGGGGTATGATCGTGATCGCAATCGCATTCGGCGGCGGATTTGCCCCGGAAAGAGCGGATGCCGAGATATGCCTGATAAGCGGCTATCACATAAAGCGCCAAGGCCGACCATTTGACGTAATCGACCATGCGGGGGGCGATATAATATAAAATGTTGTCCGATTTGACAAGCTGCGCTATGTATAAAGCAAAGCCGAACAGGATGACGGCTTTTAGCATGTGGTGCAGGCTCAGCATTCGAGCGCTCATTATGTGAATTCACTCCTTCTATAGGAAAAAGATACGTTCGAACAGCAGAGATCCGGCCAGCACGACCACTGAGACGAGCGCGATCAGCCCAAGCACGAATTTCGTGCGGAATGCAGACAGCAGCATGAGGGTGCCCTTGATGTCGAGCATCGGCCCGAATACAAGGAAGGTGAGCAGCGATCCGGCCGAAAACGTCGTCGTGAACGATGAGGCGACAAAGGCGTCGGAGGTGGAACAAAGCGACAGCACGTAGGCGAGCCCCATCATGAACAGGTGAGATGCGATCGGCCCTTGCCCGATGGAGACGAGGCTTTCCCGCGCGACCAGCGTTTGGATGAGCGCCGTAATGCATGCGCCGAAAATCAAATATTTGCCCATATCGAAAAACTCATCCGAAGCGTGTCCGAGTACGCCGAAAAAACGGTTTCCGCGACCGTGTTGGTGTTCATGCGTATGTGTGTGGCCTGCCGCGCTATGATGGTGCGTATGAACGTGGCTGTGGGCATGATGGCTTTGGCGGGAGCCGATCCGCATCGAATGACGATGAGCGCCATGGTCATGATGGCTGTGACTGTGGTGATCGTGTTCATGCGATTCGGCAGCGCCGCGAAGCGGGTTCGATTTGACGAACTTGTACACGATGAGCCCGATGACAACCGCTACGACAAAAGCAAGCCCCATCCGCGAATACGCGATTTCCGGGCGGCTGCGAAACGCCATGAACGTCGAGGCGTAGACGACCGGGTTGATGATCGGCCCGACCAGAATAAAGACAACGGCGACATACAGCGGCATTCCTTTTCTCATCAGGCGGCGGATGACCGGGATCATCCCGCATTCGCACAGCGGGAAGATAAGGCCCATGACGCAGGCGAACAGCACGCCGAGCACCGGGTTTTTCGGGATGAGCCGCTTGATCGTCTGCTCGGAGACGAACATTTGCAGCACAGCCGATACCAGCACCCCCAGCAGCACGAAGGGAAGCGCTTCGAGGATGATGCTGATGAACAGCGTCTTAAACGTCTGCATGCCCGGACTGGTCAGGAAAGAGAGATCGGGCGGATGCTTTTGCGTAAAAATCAAATAAAGCATTACAAGGCAGAGCAGGGCAAGAATGTTCGTAGCCCAGCGCGTGAGTGTCGTTTGCAACAGGCATTCTCCTTTCCCGCGAAGAAAGCATTTTTCGGGGCGCCGGGGGCCGCCGTTTACTTTCTTTAATTATAGCCTATGCCGCAGCGGGAGTATATAGGACAGGTTTGCGCGCATCAGGCGCAGATAAAGGCAGACGCCAGCCGGCGGGCGCAGTTTTCCAACGCTCGCGAATCCAGGGCGCGCGTTTCGGGCTGAACGGCGGTCACTCAAGCCCAACCCTCATTGGCTGGAACCCGGCCGCCCTCCGACGATAGTCCCAAAAGTTGCGCTTATAGCGGCTGTGGGAGCCGGTTTTGGCGTCATAAGCGCAAAAACTTGTTTAATATGCAGAGGGTCCCCCCATTTCGGGTTGTTAGGGGCTGTGATAATACAAGCAACTGCGCTTATACTCAACGAATTGCCGTCCCGGACAAGCGATAATACAACTTTTTGCGTCTATCATCAGTCGTATTGAAGTTTCGGAGCGGCAGTCATTGCACATGAAGTGCTTTATAAGGTAAAATGTGGATATCGTGAAGCACACGCCACCGTACCATGCGAACAACGCATGTCGGTGGCGTTTTTTGTCGGGAGGATGACTATGTTTGAAGAAGCTCATGAACAGTGGATGAAACGACACATCTTAAAACGAAGCGGAGAGCGGCTGCGTCGGCTGAAGGAAGGGCACGGGTACGCGGAAAAACTGTTTTTGCAGCACGTCTGGTGGCCTTCTTTCGGTCATTTGAACGACGATCTTCATCCGGAATACGAAGTGATGGATTTCAGATTCGGCGCATACTTTTTGGATTTTGCCTATATCCCGGCCCAGCCGTTTCCGCGGATAGCGATTGAGATTGACGGCTTCGGCCCGCACGCGAAAAATATAGACCGCAAGCAGTTTGGCGAGCAGCTGAACCGGCAAAATTTTTTGGTCGCGACGGATTGGCGGGTGCTGCGTTTTTCGGTGGACGACGTGAAGGAGCAGCCTTTCCGGTGCAGCCAGTATTTGCAGCTGCTTCTCGGCAAATACTTTACGTACGGGGGCCAGCCGGCCGCCGAGAAGGTGGAACTTGTGGAGAAGGAGCTATTGCGGCTGGCATTGACGATGTCGCGACCCATCAAGTCGACCGATGTGATGAATCATTTCCGGGTAAGCCGGAATACGGCGCATCATTGGCTTAAGAGGCTGGCGGACAAGCAGCTGATTATTCCGCATGGCGGCAGAGGAAGGCGGATCCGTTCATTTTTGCCGAATCGTGAGAATACAGTCGGTATTTTTTAACATGCTATTTTTTCGAAGCCGCATTTGACAAGCCTGAACGGTTTGTTTATCATGTCAATATTAACTGAACATTGCAATTCGCGATGATAGGAAAAAGTAGACGGGAGAGGCCTCCTCAGAGAGCCGGCGGTGCTGTGAGCCGGTGTGCGCTTCCCCGGGTGAATGGGTCCTGGAGCGTTCCGGCTGAAGCTGAAGTAGGCCGGCTCGGAGGCTCTCCGTTACAAGAGCGATAAGGCTTCGCATGCAGGATGAATCCGTGCGGCGCGGAGCGAATTAGGGTGGCACCACGGTCTCTCGTCCCTTGCGGGGAGAGGCCTTTTTTTATTGTTAAAAAAACTGAAGGGATGGATGGTCATGAAAAGGGTATTATCGGGGATTCAGCCGAGCGGACAGCTGACGCTGGGCAATTACATCGGAGCTTTGCGCAATTTCGGCAAGCTGCAGCATACGCATGAATGTTTCTTTATGGTGGTGGACCTGCATGCGGTGACCGTACCGCAGGAGCCGGCGGCGCTGAAGGAGCAATCGGAGGCGGTGGCGGCGTTGTTCATCGCGTCGGGCATCGACCCTGCAAAGTCGAACGTGTTCATGCAATCGCACGTGACCGCTCATGCCGAGCTCGGCTGGCTGCTGACGACGTTGACGTATATGGGTGAGCTGGAGCGCATGACGCAGTTCAAGGATAAATCGTCCGGCAAAGAATCGGTCGGCGCGGGGCTGTTCACTTACCCGTCGCTGATGGCGGCGGATATTTTGCTGTACAACGCGGATCTCGTTCCGGTGGGAGACGACCAGAAGCAGCATCTGGAGCTTACGCGCGATCTGGCGCATCGCTTCAATACCCGTTACGGGCAAACGTTCACGATTCCGGAGCCGTATATTCCACAGGTCGGGGCCCGGATCATGTCGCTCGACGACGCATCCAAAAAGATGAGCAAGAGCAACCCGAATGCGGGCAGCTACATCGCGATGCTCGACGAGCCGGATGTCATCCGCAAAAAAATAAGCCGGGCCGTTACCGATTCGGGGCGTGAAGTGAAGTTCGATCCGCAGGGTAAACCCGAGGTCAGCAACCTGATCAGCATATACGCCCAGTGTGCGGATATGACCGTGCAGGAAGTGGAAGCGATGTATGAAGGGCAAGGCTACGGGCCGTTCAAAAAAGATTTGGCGGAACGCGTCGTTGCCGTCCTGGAGCCGATTCAGCAGCGTTACCGGGACATCCGCGGCTCCGGCGAGCTGCACAGCTTCCTGCGCCAAGGCGCCGAGCGAGCAGCCGCGGCCGCACAGCCTGTCCTTCGTCAGGTGAAGGAAAAAATGGGCTTTCTCGTGTTCTAGTCCTGCCTTTTTCGAAGCTTTGCTTTGGTGATGAAGCCGGCTCCTATGAACAAGATGGAGACGATGGAGAACAGCAGAACAAGCCAAATGGAATGCAGGCTGATGGCGAAGCCGATGCCGGCAAGCAAAGCCGCACCGACGACAGCGAAAAATAATGCTAGACCTTTACTCATGACGGACGCCCTTTCGAATAGGAGTTGCTCGTTTTGAAAAAATTTTTTTCAAAGCGCGCATAACAATTCTCGTGTGAAACATAATAAGTTTGCAAGCTTGCAAATACATCACAGATTGATACCTGAAAGGAGTGCTGAAACATGGGTGCAGGACAATCCCGCAGCAGCAACCAACTGGTAGTACCTCAAGCTAACCAAGCATTGGACCAACTGAAATTTGAAGTAGCTCAGGAACTGGGCATTCAAATTCCTCAAGACGGATACTATGGTTTTATGGCTACTCGCGACACAGGTGCGATCGGTGGTCATATCACTCGCCGTCTGGTGCAAATCGCTGAGCAAACTTTGGCAGGACAAAGCGGTCGTTAATCATTTTTAAGACGGATGCGGATCGCCGCATCAATCAAGACTCAAGGGAGCTGCTCCCTTGAGTCTTTTCTGCGGTTTAGGCCCGCAAAAGAGGCGCGCCGGCGTTTGGCAACGTCAGGCGCGCCTTATTTTATAATAATTTACGAAGTGTGGTGAAAAAAGCGGAAGGGACGGAATCGTGCTGGAGAAGCGAAAGCTTTCGCCTTTGTTCTCGGATTTCTACCGCCAAATGGCGACAGATTTATTATCCTGGGGTCCCCGCAAAGTATTCGGAATAAGCTACGAAGATTATTCTTCACTTTGTGGGGCCAGGGAGCGATCGGAAGCACGATCCGAGACCCGCAGCGACCATTTTCACCACACTTCTCCGCTCAAGAGTACGAATCGACCCGCAGTTTTTTCTCCAGCCGGCTTTCGTTGCGCCAACCTACATACGAATCGAGCGGCTTGTAATCGTGATTCATCAGCAGCACGGCAACGAACGGATACTGCTTGCGGTGGCGGTAGCGGACATCGGCCCAGCGCACCTCGTAGCCCCAGGAATGCTCGCGGTATTCGGCGCAAGAATACTTCGAGTAATACAAAAACGAAGCGATGTCCGGATGCGTCCGCGACGCTTCGACGGCAGGATGGTTCGCGCAGGATACGCGATCGACCCAGCGGATCCGGTTATTGCGGTATTCGCCGAGCTGGAAGGAGCCGTCGGGCTTCGTTTTCACAATTTGCCAATGGTGAAAATGGAACGTCGGCGTCAGCATGTATTTATCTCCGGGCTCGTAGGTCGTATCCTTGATCGGCAGGTTTTTTTCCAAAATGTAATGGTACACGGTCCGCCAAATATAATAAATGGCGATCACCCCGTACAGGATCGGGAAAATCGTCTGCGGTTCGCCCAGGTGAAAAGACCACATAAAAATAGCGATGACGTGGGACATGAAAATGAACGGGTCAAAAATGTGTATAATATTCCATGATATCCATTTTTCCGTGATCGGCCTTAGCGCCTGTGTCCCGTAGGTGTTGAACAAGTCGGTAAACACGTGGAAGGCGACGGCGATGAACACCCACAGCGCGACGTGGCCGATCGGCAAAGGCCCGAAAAGAGCGGATAACAGAAGCGTGATAAGGATCGTCCAAATCGCGAGCGCCGGCAGCGAGTGCGAGGCTCCGCGGTGGTTTTTGATGTAGGCGGCATTGCCTTTAAAACGAAGCAGAGTATCCGCGTCCGGTGCCTGCGAACCGAGCACGGTGCCGATCAGTACCGCGGTGGTAAAAGTATGATCCGCTGCGATAACCGGATCGACGTAAGCCAGACCCGCGAGGCCGAGGCCGATCACCAGGTGAGTTCCGCTGTCCATGAAGTTCCTCCTAAAGCATGAGCTTTTCCAGTGAAGTTCCTTAATACATTATGCACATTTATATCCATAGTTTATCATGTTCGTGGGGAAAATAAAGCGAAGGAGCGCAAAAAGTGAATAAAGTTTTTGTCGAATACAAAGTGAAAACTGAGGAACGGCAACGGTTTTTGAGCTGGGCGGAACGTTTGACCGCGTCCGAAAAAAGGGTGTCCGTCTACGAAGGCGCCGATCAGCCGAACCTGTTCGTCGAGCTGTGGGAAAATATCGATTATGCGGAATATGAGGAGATGAAGGCGCAGCGGACCGGCGATGCCGCACAAGTCAGTCGTTTTTCCGATCTGACCGCTTTGTCGGACTTTGTGGAAGGGGGAAAAGCGAAAATACATATTTGGTATTTTCGAAAAGTCAAATAGTCCATGTTTTGCGACAACTTCATCCATGGCATCTTTTGCCGACTAGTTGTAACCTTACTATAGCTTCCAAAGCTATAAGCGTCTTTTCGGGTTTTGCGCCGGAAGTGACAAGGGGGTCCTTGGATGGAGAGAAACGATATTTTTCGCAGCCACGTATCGCAGCACAAGTGGCAGTATGCAGCGGGCTTTGCATTATTGTCCATATCCAGCTTGACGCAGCTGCTCATTCCGTGGCTGCTCGGCCGGTTCACCGATCAGCTTCAGGCGGGTGCGATGAACTATGAGAATGCGATTCGTTACGGCATATGGATGATTTTGATCGGGTTCGGCGTCGCTTTTTTTCGCTCAACCAGCCGGATATACATATTTCGGCTGTCCCGCATGCTGGAAATGCGAATTCGCGGAGAATTGTTTCAGCACTGGGAGAGGCTGTCGGCCACCTATTTCAACAATCAGCGGATCGGGGATTTGATGTCGCACGCGATCAGCGATGTCGGCGTCATCCGCGAGGTGACGATGCAGGGGTATTACAACGTTCTGGAAGCATTCGTGCTGATCACGATTTCGGTCGTGGCGATGGTCACTTCCGTCAATCCGTGGCTTACGCTGCTTACGATGCTGCCGCTGCCTTTTCTCAGCCTGATCGCATACCGGTTTAATAAAAAAATCTTGAAGCAGTCTTCCGACATGCAGCAGGCGATCAGCGACCTGACAAGCCGGGTGCAGGAATTCACAGCAGGCATCCGCGTCGTGAAAGCGTTTGTACAGGAGAAACATGAGCGGGAATTGTTTACAAAAGACAACGAAAACGCGGTGCTCATGAACCGCCGGTTCGTCCGCTCGAACTCGATGTTCGGCGCGCTCAGCAGCGGTATCGTCGGCATCAGCTTTCTCGTCTCCGTCATTCTTGGCGGAACGATGGTGCTGAAGGGAACGATTACCCTCGGCGAGTTCGTTGCTTTTAATACGTATTTGTCCCTCCTGATGGGCCCGATCGAAAACCTCGGCAAAGTCGTCAACCAGCTGCAGCGCGGCTGGGCGTCCGAAGCCCGGCTGATGGAAATTTTCCGCACGAAGCCGGACGTGGTGGACGATATGGTCGCCGATCAGGCGATCGACGAAATCGGCGGCGACATCGAGATCCGGAACTTGACGTTTTCGTACCCGGAGGCGGACCGCCCGACGCTGCAAAACGTCTCGCTCAAGGTGCCGAAGGGCTCCAGCCTGGCGATTGTCGGGCGAGTCGGCAGCGGCAAGAGCACGCTCGTCCATCTGCTTGTCCGGCTGTACAACCCGCCGAAGGGGACGATGTTTATCGACGGGCACGACATTCATGAGATTCCTTTGAAAACGCTGCGCACCCAGGTCGGCATCGTGCCGCAGGACCAGTTTCTGTTCTCCTCCACGATCCGCGACAATATCGGGTTCGATCCGCAGCCGTATACGACGGAGCAAATCGAAGAGGCGGCGAAAATCGCCCAGGTGTACGACAACATCGTCGAGTTTCCGAATCAGTTCGATACGGCGCTCGGCGAACGCGGCATTTCGCTGTCCGGCGGCCAGCGCCAGCGCGTGAGCATTGCCCGGGCAATTATCAAGCGGCCGTCGATTCTGATTTTCGACGACAGCTTGTCGGCGGTGGATACGATTACCGAGGATCTGATTTTGGAAGGGCTGAAGACGGTCATGCACCAGCGGACAACGATCATCATCGGACACCGGATTTCTTCGGTGCAGTCGGCGGATCAGATCGTCGTGATGGACGAAGGCCGCATAGTCGAGAGAGGCACGCACGAGCAGCTTCTCCAGGTGAACGGCATCTATGCGGACATGTACCATAAGCAGCTGCTGGACCAGGAAGCGGAGCGGCAGGAAGGGCACGATCATGAGAGAGCCCGGCTGCAGCCGGAAGCGGGCGCATTTGGCGGCAAATTTGCAGGCGGCGGTGCCGCTGCGAAACTGTCGGGAGGTGCCGGAGCATGAACATCCATGCCGAAAAGGAATTTAAAGCGGGCAAGGATTCGCAGATGATCGCCCGCCTGATGGGTTTTGCGAAGCCGTATTGGAAAATGATCGTGCTGTGCATCGCCCTTGCTTTTGTCATCGTGATCGCCGATTTGGCCAGGCCTTATATTTTGAAGGTCGCCATCGACGAGAACATCAACGGACTGACTCGGCCGATGATTGCCGTGCCGAAGCAGGAGGCGGGCAAGCTGTCCGGAATCGGGCCGGTCGTGGAGTGGCAGGACAAGACGTATGTGCGGCTCACCCCGGCGGAAGCGGAAAGCCAAGCTGCGGCGCTGTCAGGCGCGAAGGCGGAAAAGCGGCAGCTCGTGGAAGCGGGCGGAGCCGTCTGGATGATCGACGGCTGGCTTCCGCCGCAGCATGAAGAAGCCGAGCTGAAGCAGGAGAGCGGCTCCGCGAGCATCGTTTCCGGCGGGCACAGCTTCAAGGCGGTGCAGCTTGATCCGGCGGCTCTCGGCAGCTTCAAGCAGCAGGACTACACCGGGCTGCTGCGGCTCGGCGGCATGTTCCTTACGGCCGTCGTCGCGGCCTCGCTGCTGAACTACCTGCAAAGCAATCTGCTGCAGTACACGGGGCAGACGATTATTTTCAACATCCGGCAAATGCTGTTCACGCACCTCAGCCGCATGTCGATGTCGTATTTCGACCGCAATCCGGTCGGCCGTCTGGTCGTCCGCGTGACGCAGGATACGGAGGCGCTGAACCAGTTTTTCTCCCAGGTCATCGTCAACCTGTTCAAGGATATTATCGTGCTCGTCGGCATTATCGCCGTCATGCTGCACATGAGCCTCAAGCTGGCGCTTTTGTCGATGGCGGTGCTGCCGATTTTGTTCGGGCTTACGTTCTGGTACCGCAAGGCGCAAAGGCAGGCGCAGCGCGTCGCCCGGACGATTTTGTCGAGACTGAACGCATTTCTCGCGGAAAACTTGTCCGGCATCCGCATCACGCAGCTGTTCACCCGCGAGGAGCGCCAATGGGAGCAATTCGATTACCATAACTCGGAGTACTACCGCGCGGGGATGCGCGGCACGACGATCAACTCGATTTTTCAGCCGGCGATCGGCTTTATCGGCAACCTGTCCATCGCGCTGCTGCTCTGGTACGGCGGTGCGAGTGTGATCGACGGCAGCATCACGTTCGGTATCGTATACGCGTTCACGCATTATGTGCGCCAGTTTTTCCAGCCGCTGCAAAGCCTGGCGGAAAAATATAACCAGATCCAGACCGCGATGGTCGGGGCGGAGCGCATTTTCGATACGCTGGACGAGAAGGCGTCGATCGTCGATCCCGATAAGCCGGTGCGTCTGCCATCGCAGATCCGCGGAGAAATCGAATTCGACCACGTGTGGTTCGCTTATAACGAAGGCGAGTGGGTGCTGAAGGATGTCAGCTTTACGATCCGGCCGGGGCAGACAGTTGCCTTCGTCGGGGCGACGGGAGCGGGCAAAAGCTCGATCATCCAGCTCATCAACCGCTTTTACGATATTCAGAAGGGAAGCATCCGTCTGGACGGAGTCGATATCCGCGACATTCCGCTGGATGAGCTGCGCCGCACCATCGGCATCGTGCAGCAGGATGTGTTCCTGTTCACCGGCGACATCCTGTCGAACATCCGGCTCAACAATCAAGACATCACCGACGAGCAGGTATATGAAGCGGCCCGCATGGTGCATATGGACGAATTTGTCCGCGGGCTGCCGGAAGGATACCGGACGCTGCTTGGCGAACGCGGCATCAACCTGTCGCTCGGTCAGCGACAGCTCCTTTCGTTCGCCCGCGCGATCGCGTTCCGGCCGCAAATTCTCATTCTTGACGAAGCGACGTCCAACATCGACACGGAAACGGAGTTTGTCGTGCAAGATGCGCTGCATACGATTTCGGAAGGGCGCACGACGCTGATCGTCGCGCACCGGCTGTCGACGATTCAGCACGCCGACCAGATCGTCGTCATGCACAAAGGCAAGGTGCGCGAGATCGGCAACCACTTCCAGCTGCTGGCGCAGCGGGGGTATTACCATCGGTTGTACGAGCTGCAGTACAAGGAGCAGGGATCGATGCGGACGGCGAGATAGGGTGCGAGGGGCTGCGTTGTAGTAGTGTGTGAGCGTGATTATTGAGAAAAAATGTGACTATGCATAAAAAATAAATATGCATCGAAGACGCGCTTCAGTAGTAGTGGGGTTCAATCCACTCGGAGCGCGTCTTCGTTTTCGGAGCTGATGATGGGTACATTAGCGATAGAAGTCAACCATATCTCCAAACAGCCGTTTGATAAATTCAAGCTCGCTTTCGTTGTATCTTTCCAAAAATTCGTACATTCTTTGCTTTTCCTTCGTATGGAGCTCATCATGAGCAGCAAATAGCTTTTTGCCGACAGGCGTAAGCCGAAAATACACTTCCTTTTTGTTATCGTTGAGTTGGGCTTTTCGCACCCAACCTGCCTTTAGTAATTTATTTGCGATCTTGGAGGTATTCCCTTTGCTTAAATTTAACCTTTCCGCGATGGAAGTGACATTGATCGGCTCCTGCTCTCCGATGCACGCAATGGTGTGCAGTTCCGTCATGTTCAATCTGAATTCCGGTTCGATATGCTTCCGGATATCCTCGAGGTATGTTGCAGTTATTCGGGTTTCATATTGCTCTTTTTGCTGAAGAAACTGAACGAAAAATTCATGAATTGCGGTTTTGTTTTTATTGGCAGTATCCATGATTATGCTGGCTCCTTGACTCATTTGTTTCATTATATCATAGATTATTTTCTGAGAAACAAACGGACATGCTCATATCGGGGTTGACAGGATAAGGAGTGACCCAGTACAATTATATTGTTTCGTATGAAACAATATTTATATATTATATTCATTTTTTACTTTTACAACAAAGATTAAAAGATTTCCTGCGAAACAATAATTGATGAAGGAGGTTCTCCGAAAACACTTATCCACTTTTCAAGAGAAGATTTATAAATATGGAAATGGAGCATGCTTGCCTATGGAAATCGTGAATCCAAAGACATTGACGGATAAGGTTACATCTGTAATTTCTCATGTCGTGGTAACTACCGCCTCTAAACTGGCCTTCATCTCAGGTCAGGTTTCTGTAGATGAAGCAGGAGCATTGGTCGGTTCAGGAGACTATTACACGCAAGCGATTCAAGCGTTCACCAATCTAAAGTATGCATTGGAAGCCGTGCGAGCGGATCCATTGTACATTGCAAAAATGAATATTTTTGTGGTAAACCACAATCCGGAATTGATTTCGATTATTTTTGACGCCGGATTTCATGTGTTTGGCCCTAACTGGCCGAAGACAGCAAGTACCTATATAGGCGTTCAAGCACTAGCCGATCCTGAATGGCTTATCGAAATAGACGCTATCGTGATCTTCCCATAATGTTTAAGAAAAGAGGTTATTTATATGAAATATGAAGTCATCCTTATCGGTGGCGGACCTGTCGGCATGATGTTGGCTGGAGAATTGGCATTAGCCGGTGTAAAGGTCTGCGTCATTGAGCGATTAAAAGAGACAACCCCATATTCACGTGCGCTTACAGTACATCCACGAACCCTTGAAATATTAGATATGCGTGGAGTGAAATCAAAATTAATCAGTAAAGGCCGCTTACTTTCAAGAGGGCATTTTGCCGGATTAGAAACTCCTTTGGATTTCTCGGTGTTGGACTCTTCTTCCAATCACACTCTCTTTTTACCGCAGAGTGAGACGGAGAAGGTGCTGGAGGAATGGGCTCTTAGCCTTGGCGCAGAGGTCTGGAGAGAGGTTGAGGCTCTATCTGTGCATCAGGATGAGGATGGGGTCGACGTTAAGATCGCGGGACCTAATGGAGAAACAACGTTAAGATCTGCTTATGTGGTAGGTACGGACGGAGCCAGAAGTTTGGTTCGCAAACATGCAAATATATCATTTGAAGGTACAGACGCGACCTTCACGGCTATTCTGGGGGATGCTGCTCTATCTGATTTGGCTCCTATGAGCGTCATATCCCGGATTACAGAAAAAGGTTTGGTCAGCATCATGCCGATCAATGATCATATGTATCGGGTCTTAATTATCGATATGGAGAGACGTAACATCTCTAAGGACGAGACCGTTACATTTGAAGAGTTTCGTTCATCGATCATCCGTACGACCGGAAGCGACCTGGGATTGAACGATGTGAAATGGATGTCCCGTTTCGGAAATGCGACGCGGCAAGCGGGACGCTACCGGAATGGTCGATTATTTTTGGCGGGAGATTCGGCGCACATTCATTTTCCGGCTGGTGGGCAGGGAATGAACGTCGGCTTACAAGAAGCGATGAACTTAGGCTGGAAGCTTGCAGGAGCAATCAAAGGCTGGGCTCCGGGCTGGCTATTGGACAGTTATCATACCGAACGTTTCCCATGGAATACGGCCTTGCTCCGGAATACCGAGGTCCAAACCCTGCTTCTGGACGTGACTCCTCCCATCACGGAACTGCGAAGCATGCTGGCTAATCTGATTCAAATACCGGAGGCTAATTATCGAATCGCCGCACAAGTTTCCGCAATTGATGTACATTATGCTCCAGACGCCGAAGCGCCTCCCCACCCTTTAAACGGGAAACGTTTCAAGGATCTAAGCTTAAAGCTGAAAGACGGGCAATTGATAAACTCCTATCCGTTCCTGCACAAAGGTACTTTTCTTCTGTTGCACTTCCATTTTAATGAACAGAATAGCAGTCAATGGGAAACGTATAGCAACCTTCAAGTTGTACATGCATCTTTGGCTGAGGCAGACGCGGATTGGAACGACGTCCACACGGCACTTATTCGGCCGGATGGACATATTGCCTGGGCGATTTCTCCATCAGATCCGAATCCAATGCAAACAATAAATGAAGGAATCACTCGCTGGTGCGGAAACATTACGGATTAGTAATTCGTTTGAGGTGTGTAACCGCCTCCCCCTTACCCAAGTAGAACAAAAGTCCCGCCTTAGTTTAAGCGGGACTAACATTTACTCACTATCCGGTTATAATATCCGGGCAGGAGATGATGACCCTCATCGACAGGGCTATGGTTATCGCCAGGAAGAGGCGGCTCTTTTATGTCGAAAAAACACAAATACGTATACTTGGATACGTCCTGCCATTCAAGAGGGCAGTTTACGGATGTACCGTACCTTTCAACTTCTCCACCAGCCGCTTGATCTTCTCTTCCGTCCGGCCGATCGGCGTATTGATCATGACCTGCAGGCCGGGAGCATCGCTTACTTGAAACGTGATATACTCCAGCGTCAGTTCCCCGGCTTCCGGATGGAAATAATGTTTGTTCCCTTCGGATATCTGAATCACCTCATGTTTCGCCCACCACTCGCGAAAATGAGGACTTACCGCGGAAAGACGGGCGATGAATTCCTCCCACCAAGGGTCTCCGACATTCGTACCGTAGCTTGCCCGGAACTGGGCGAGTCGCGTCTTGGCATGCTCCTCCCATTTGTCCCGCAGCAGCTGCCGCAAATATGGCGAGGTGAATGCCCGCCATACCATGTTTCGCTCCTGCTCCGGCATGACGCGATAATCGCCGACAACGGCGCACGCCGCCAAATTCCATCCTACCACGTTCCAGCGCGCATCCGTTACGATGGCCGGGCTGTATTCGAGCCGGTCCAGCACATGCTGCAGCGTATCGCTTACCTCGGTTCGTTCCATTTGCAGAACATCCGCGGGAAGCTGCCTCATCGCCAGCATATACAAATGTTTCCTTTCGCTGCCGTCCAGCTGCAGCGCTTTTGCGATGCTGTCGAGCACCTGGGCGGAAACCTGGATGTTCCTTCCCTGCTCCAGCCATGTATACCAATCGACACTAACCCCGGCGAGCATCGCTACCTCGCTGCGCCTAAGGCCGGGAGTCCGCCGTCTGCCGTCATTGGGAAATCCCAACGCTTCCGGCGTGAGCCGCTCCCGCCTCGTTCGCAGAAACTGCCCCAGCTGCTCGAGCCTGGCCGCATCCGTCGTTTGCTCCATTTCTTGTCACCCCTTATATCGGAACGTCCGCCATGGTAGGAGTACGAATCCTATGACGAACCGTCATCTCGTCAACCTGTTTCCTTCATTATACACTCAATCTGCGAGATTAAGGAAACAGGAGGTACGTTATGACTACATCGGCTCAATCCACATCCACATCATCTTCGACTGCAGCTTCGTTGGCGGCAGCGGCCAAAAGCAGAGCTCTCGCTTTGTTCGGGCTTTCTCTCGGTTACTTCATGGTGCTGCTCGACACGACGATCGTAACGGTTGCGCTGCCGGCCATCCATACCGATATGGGCGGCAAGTTTACGTCGCTCGAATGGGTGGTCAACGCTTACACCGTCTTGTTTGCCAGCCTGCTGCTCAGCATGGGCTCGCTGTCCGACCGGTACGGAGCCAAACGCATCTTCGGCGGCGGACTTATCCTTTTCGCAGCCGCATCCGCTTTATCATCCGCAGCGCCTTCGCTGGGACTATTGATCGCGCTGCGGGGGGCGCTCGGTATCGGCGGCGCGGCAATGACATCCGCTTCGCTGGCGCTTATTGCTTCCATTTACCAGGATCCGAAGGAACGGACGAAAGCGCTTGGCGTCTTTGCCGCCGTTTCCGGCATAGCTTTGGCTGCAGGACCCGTCATTGGGGGACTGCTTGCCGATTGGATCGGATGGCGAAGCATCTTTGTGGTCAACATCCCGATCGCCGTCTTGAGCTTGCTGCTTATCGTCCCCAACGCCGGAGAGACAAAGCGCAACACGGAGCGCAGCCTTGATCTTGCAGGGCAGTTGACCGCAACCTTATTTTTCCTTGCGCTGACCTTCGCACTCGTTGAAGGAAGCTCGCTAGGCTGGAGCTCCCCCCTCGTGATGACGGCTATTGCCGCAGCCGCAGTCAGCCTGCTTCTGTTTGCCGTCGTCGAGGCCCGCGGCAAATCGCCGATGCTGCCTGTTCGGCTGCTTCGGCAGCGCAGCATTTCGGCGGGACTCGCTGCCGGACTGGCCGTTAACTTCGGGTTATCCGGCTGCCTGTTCGTGCTCACCTTCTTCTTTCAGCAGGGCCGCGGTTATTCCGCGCTGTTAACCGGGCTTTCGTTCCTTCCGCTCACTCTGCCGATGATGCTATTTCCGATGCTGACGAGCCGTATCGTCAACCGCGTCGGCGTAAGGCTGCCGATGATATGCGGTTTCTTCGTCACCGCCGTCGGCACGGCCATGCTGACGGTGGCAAGCGGCGCCTTCTACTGGCTGCTGTTCGCCGGTTTATTGTTGATCGGCACAGGTCTTTCTTTAACGATTCCGCCGCTGGTGACGTCTGTCGTAACCGCCGCTCCCCCCGGGCAAGCCGGCGTCGCCTCCGGCGCTCTGAACTCGATCCGCCAGCTCGGAGCCGCTCTGGGCGTTGCCGTTCTCAGCTTGTGCATGAACGGCGCCGGCGCACGCGCTGAAATCGCCGCTTCCGCAGACGGGGTCAATACGGCGCTGCTTGTTTCAGCTCTTGTGTTTGCCGGCGGAGGGGGGATTACGCTTTTGTTTATCGGCCGGAAACCGGCTAAAGGGTGATGAAGTTGCCAGCGTCGCCGCATCCGAGGTTTAAATTTTTGTCGGATGTCCATTATGAGGAAATAAGGAACATACTCGCAGCGGGGGATCACTCAACCATGCTCTTTTTCCTCAGATTCCTGACAAGCGGACGGAACCGCCCGAAACAGGAGCGAAGACAAGCAAATCCGCCGAAAAATCCGGCAGCGGAAAACAAGACGCTTCATTCCGATTTATCTCAAAATATCGAGGAAGCCAGGCGGCTGTTCCCGGCCTCTCCGGACCTGATCGTTTACCGGTTTGCCGCCGGAGAGCGGAAGACGCCGGCTGCCTTGCTTTATTTGGACGGATTGTCCGATAAAAACGCAATTAACAACAACATACTGCGTCCGCTGTTAAACGCCTCTCCCGGTAAGGACCAGGGCATGCCGGTACCGGCAATCAGCGGCGTCGGTATCGCCTCGTCATGGGCCGACGTAGAGTCCGCCATTCTTGTCGGAAAAAGCGTGTTGTTCCTGGAGGGACAGCAGCAAGCGCGGATTTACGATACGCAGGGCTGGCCGCAGCGCGCGATTGAAGATCCCCAGCTGGAAAGCTCGCTGAAAGGCGCGCATCAGGGCTTTGTCGAAACCGGGATGCAAAATATCGCTCTCCTTCGCAGGTATGTGCCGAACAACGAGCTTCGAATCAAGGAACATACGGTGGGCCGGCGCGGGAAGTCGAAAGTGTGGATTATGTATCTGGAGGACGTCGCTCATCCGGAAGTGCTTGGGGAGCTGGAAACGAGAATTGAAAAAGTCGAAGTGGATGACGTGATCAATACGGGGGAATTGGCCCAATATATTGAGGATAATCCGTATTCGCCGTTCCCCCAATTCATCACGACGGAGCGTCCGGATTCGGCGGCATCGCAGCTGCTGCAGGGACGTTTCGTCGTTGTAGTGGACCGTTCTCCCAGCGTGATCATTGCTCCGGCCACATTTACCGCTTTTTTCCAGAGTGTGGACGATTACAGTACGCGTTGGGAGATCGCGTCGTTTATACGCCTGCTCCGCTTTACCGCTTTTATGATCGCGCTGCTGCTGCCGGCTCTTTACATTGCGGTGATCTCGTTTAACTACGAAATTATCCCGCTTCAATTGCTGCTGTCGATAGCCGAATCGAGGGCGAGCGTTCCGTTCCCGCCGCTTCTGGAAGCGGTGCTGATGGAAATAACGCTCGAAATGATGCGCGAGGCCGGTATTCGGCTCCCTGCGCCGATCGGGCAGACGATCGGCATCGTGGGAGGCATCGTCGTCGGCCAGGCGGCCGTCCAGGCCGGCATCGTCAGCAACATTATGGTGATTGTAGTGGCGTCGACGGCCATCGCTTCCTTTATTCTTCCGAGCTACGACATGGGGACGGCGGTCAGGCTGCTGCGTTTTCCGATGATGCTGATGGCTTCGCTGTTCGGGTTCATAGGCATCGTGATCGGCTTCATGACCCTGGCTGCCCATCTGACGGCGCTCGAATCGCTCGGAACCCCTTACGGAAGCCCCTTGGCGCCGTTTCGCTGGGCGGATATGAAAGACACGTTTATCCGGTTTCCTCTGAAAAAAATGACGATCCGCCCCAAAAGCGCGAGGCCGATTCAGGACGTACGGTTCGGCGATACTCGTCCGAAGGGGGACGGTTCATGAGAAAATACGCATTCAATGAAATTACTTTGATGCAATACATTTTTCTGATCCAAGGGACGCAGCTCGCCACCGGAATCTTTTCCCTGCCGCGGACGCTCGCCGAAAAGGCCGGAACGGACGGATGGATGGACATTCCGATCGCGTGGCTGATCAATTTGTTATCGGGCTGGGTCATCCTGCTGACGCTCAGAAAATATCCGGACTACACGCTTCCGGACCTGCTTAAACACTTGTTCGGCAAATGGCTGGGCAGGCTGCTTCTGCTTCCGTTTATTGCCTATTTCGCCTTTTTCGGATGGATCATCATGATCAATACGATGCTTTTTGTCAAAGCATGGTTTTTGACGAAAACATCGCAGTATTTAATCGTGCTTTTGTTTGCGGTCCCGGGTTATCTTCTTATCCGTCATGGGCTTCGCGTTCTGGCAAGGTATACCGAATTCGTGCTGTACATCATGCTGTGGATGCCGTTTCTTTTTTTGGTGACGTCAAGGCAGTGGCACTGGATTCATCTGCTTCCGCTGCTCAAAGAAGGCTGGGGGCCCGTTATGAGCGGTTTGCCGAAGACGGTGTTCGCTTTTGCCGGCAATGAGATCCTGTTTTTTATTTACCCGTTTCTGCAGAAAAAGCAATATGCCTTTCGCGGGTTGGTGATTGCCAACACGCTGACGATGCTTTTGTATTTGTACACGACCGTCATTTGCTTTGTGTATTACACTCCCGATGGAATCACGTCTTTGAACCAACCGCTGATGAGCATGCTCAAGACGATCGAATTTCGTTTTCTGGAGCGGGTCGATATGATCTTTCTGGCTCTTTATTTGATAGTCGTGTCCCGGTCGTGGAACGCCTATATTTATTGCGCGGTTTTTTCGACCGGCCAAATGCTGAACAAGCAGGATCACAGCCCTTACGCGCTCGTTTATTTTGCGCTCGCCGTCGTATGTACGGCGGTGGTCATGCCGACATGGAATCAGTCCGACGAATGGTCGAACATGTTGGGCAATGCGGCGACGGTCGTCCTGTATGTATTTCCGGTTTTACTGCTTGTCTATGCCGCTGGCTTCGAGAAGATCAGGAGGTGGAGGGCCGGATGATGAGACTAATCGCCGGGCTTGCGGCGCTGGCTTTGCTGACTGCCGGATGCACGGATAAAGTGGACATCGAAAATATCTCTTTATCGCTGCTGGTCAGCATCGATCTCGATGGGAACAATAACCTTGTGTTTACGACGTCCAGTCCGGTTTTCAGCAGAGAGGCGAAAATCAAGGAAGAAGAGTATATGTCACAAGCGGTAACGCTGCGAAAATCGAGGGATGAGGACGATAAAACGTTTATGGCTCTGACCGCAGGAGGGAAAACGCAGGCGCTGCTGATCGGTAAACGCGTGATGCAGCACGAAGGATGGTTCAGGCTGCTTGAGCCGTATTTGCGGGATCCCAAAAACACGGTGAATGCAAGGGTCGTCATGGTGGACGGCCCCGCCCACGAAGTCGTGAGATTCACGCCGGCGGATAAGCCCCGTCTCCCGCTTTATATATCCAAGCTGATCGATACCGCCTGCTCCCGCAATATTTGTACGAAAACACCGCTTCATGAACTGCGGCGGGCCGCTCAGGAAAAAGGGATGACCGCAGTTGTAACTGAGATGCGCAAGGACGGCAGATTGATCGTTACCGGCTCTGCGCTGCTCGATGAGGCGGGAAGGTACAAGCTTTCGATCGGCCCCGACGAAAACAGGCTGCTTCGCATTATACAGCACGAGACGAAGGGAGAGTTCCCGTTTACATTCAGGGCGGCGGATCAACCCTCCGGGGATATTTTCCCCGACAACGCGTACAGCTTTAACGCGCAAGACATATCGGTCAAAACGAAAGCGGGTTACTCGGAGGGCAAGTTCAAATTCGACATCGACGTCAAGCTGCGGGTCATTTTGACGGAGCGCCTGTTTCCGCTCGACGTCAGGAAAGAGGCGGAGAAGCTGGAACAGGATATTGCGCGGCAGATGGAGCAACGGTTTGACCGGTTGATCGCCAAAATTCAAAAAGCCCAGATCGATCCGATCGGGCTTGGTTTGTATGCCCGCGCCTACGAATATGCGCACTGGAAGCCGGTTCAGGACCACTGGGGAGAGGCACTGTCGAAGGCGGATGTGAACGTGCGGGTTCAAGCGACCGTTGCAGCCATGGGAACGATGAAATAGAGGGAAGTTTTTGGGGGGCGGCGGGAGGGGGACCCCCTCCCGTGACAAATGGATTCATCCAAGCCGACCTCATGCCGCGGAAAATATCCGCATCGCTAATTATGGAAAACCTGTCTAATTTATGCTACGATACGTTTGTACATTTTTAACCATACTCCTTGGTTTCTCGGTCGCATGCAGCTACCATCCCATCCTTGCTACTTCAGTATACACTCTCCCATCTTTAGAGACCTCTGGCACAGATCGGCGTTCACGCCGCCCTTCGTCAACACGAACTCAACCTCGGATAAATATAATCCTGCCGTCATCACGCACTGAACCGTTTACTTTTCGTCTACCGCTACGATATCAATGCCGGTCTTGCCGCACTCCGGCGAAGTCCGTCGATCCGGGAGGTGATCGATAAACCTGCAATCGCAACGTCCTGCCGTCTCCGTATGCCCCTTTGAGTACCGGACCTTGAAAAGAACCTGCGCTCAATCGAATACATTGGAGGGATGAGTTCATGAGGATGAACTTTGCCAAGTTTAACGGCGCGCTGCCTTATGCAAGCGAGCTTTACGGGGTGTATCAGCCGCTGATCGGCTGGAAATCCCGGCTTACATCGGATCGGGGCAACGTTGCCCTGCAAATGCCCGCCTTCCCGCACGAAATAGATCTCGTACCGCCGCAGCGCGATACCCGTGAATGGGGGATGCTTTTTGACCACTTTGTTCCGCAAATCGAGCGGGCGATAGGTCGGGATCCGTTTGAGAAAAACCCTGACGCCGTCCAATTCGCGCCGGCTGCGGAGATCGACAGCCTGGTCCTTCGCTCTATTCAGACTTATCTCATCAAAGAAATTTTGCAGTATCCCGATGAGAAGGAGTCTTTCTGGAGCGCGCATTTCCAAAACAAGTTCACAACCGAGACCCTTCGCTCCCTGTTTCAAGAGGCGGCGGGTTATTTCCTGAAATGGATGCGCGAACTGCGCTACGAACCGCAACCGAAGCCTGAGCCGATGCATGAATATTTGAGCCGGGCGATGACGTTGTTTAACGGCGAACAATCCCAAAATATGGAAACCTTCTTCGAATATATTTTGAACAAGGAGATCTTTGTCACCCGTTATTTGGACGAGCTTTCGAGGAACAATCCGAAACGGCTCGCCGCACTTTTTCTTAATGCGGTGAAAATACAGTCCACCGCGGAGGTGATCCGTTCGCTGGACCCGGCTTATTTGTCCCCGCTTGCCGGGCGCGAGGCCGTGTTTTCGCCGATCGGAATTTTGCACCTTTATCGGCAGTACTTTTTCGAGTTCGACACCTTCCTCGGGCCGCCGGTCGAACATATTTGGCTCAGTCCCGGAGCTACGACCGAGCTGTATGAGATCGCTACGCGGCGTACGTTGGTCGAAAAAAGCTTCGAGCAATTCTCGGAAACCGTGCTGCGGACCGATACCCAGACCACGGACGAGGAGGAAATCTCGCAGGCGCTTAAAAAAGAGAATCTGAATGATACCAAGATGGGATCTTCGGTGGAAGGCGGCGTGAACATCCTGATCGTCAGCATCGAAGCGGGAGGCGACATTTCCAACCAGCAGACGCAGAAGATCGCGCGGGAGGAAAACCATCGCCGCATGCGTCAACAAAGCGCCAAGCTTTCCAGCGAAATCCGCAACAACTTCAAGTCGGTTTTCAAAACCGTGACTGAAGTTACCGATACGCGCTCGAAGAGATACGTCATCTCCAACGACACCGGAAAACTGGCCAACTATGAGCTGCGCCGCAAGATGCGGCAGGTCGGCGTTCAGGTCCAGGATGCCGGAACGCAGCTTTGCTGGCAGGTCTACGTCGATGACCCCGGGGCGGCGCTCGGCGTCGCCGAGCTCGTGCATCTGGCGTCCAAGGCGGACCTGTCGCCGTATACCGCCTTACCGATACAGCCCGAGCCGAAGGGGCTCTTACAGGTGATGAACATCGATCTGGTCGTTCCGAATCCGGGTCAACGCAGCAACGTTACGGCCACAATCGCCGCCGGGGCGGCCGGCTTCGCCGTCGCGAGCGTGCCGGGCGCGATTGTCGCCGTCGGGGTGAAGGAGGTTATCGACGATCTGTTCGGCGACGACGAGCCGGAGGATAAGTCGTACGGTGTCAACACCGTCAACAAAATTATTCAGCAGTACAAGATCGGCTTGCCGAACGGCTACCAGCTGGCATCGGCGGTCGAGCAGCTTAAAGGTCTCGACGATGAGTTCGTTCGCAATGCGGACGGCTCGGCCACAGGCGACATCCCGATCCGCTGGCTCGGGCGCAACGGACAGAACCTGAACTGGCGCGCCAAGCTGCTTAACCCGGCCGAAGGCACCATTGAGCTCGTCATTGACCGCGGCAAAGTGACTCCCGGCGAGGTCATCGAGTTTCAAGCGCGCATCGCTCTGGAGCCGACCGCCGATTACATCAACAGCATAAAAAACGCCAACGCCGCCAACGTCGAAAAAAATAAACAGCTCGACATCGAGAAAGCCAATGTGATGAAGAAGGAGTTTATCCAAAATGTTCAGGAGCGCGTAAAGATGGCCGCCGACATACGTTCGCGGAAAACCGAGGATTTGCGCGAGGAGGAGCGGACGGTCATTTTTCGCAGTCTGATCGCCAAACTGATGCGGGAAGCATGGAGCGTATCGGCAACCCGCGAGCTCGCCCATATCCGCTCCGAGCTGCTCAAGTCGATCTTTGAGATCGATCGCATGCTTTATTTCGTAGCTCCGGAATGGTGGCAGCCGCGTCTGCACCGATCGACGCAGGATCTGGGCCATTCGGTGCCGGTGAAGCGCATGAATGCGACGAGCATCGCCGCACTGAACAAGCACGTCAAGCTTAGCGCCGTTCTTCAGAAGGCGAAGTCGTTCGCCTCGCGCGGCCGAACGTTAGGTACGCTCGAAGAGGACGACACCGTGAGCTGGGGAGGCGAGGGCCGTCCCGACAATTATCTCATCACCCAAGATTCCGAACCGGCGCGCCTCGGTTCCTCGCTGGGATGGCTTCTGCAGCTTGACGGCGACAATCTGCGCAACGCATTCTTGAACGCGCCTTGGGTTAAAGCGGTGATCCCGATCCGCCCGGGCAAGGAACGGGAGGCTTTGGAATGGCTGATGCTGTCGCAAGTCGAGGGTACCGCCGGGCTGGACGCGCCGTATGCCGGCAGCGAGACGGAGCTTCAGGGACTGACCAACAAAGAGGCGCTGTTCAAGCTGGTCGACGAAGTGCATGCCAAGTGGGAGAAGAGCCGAAAACTTGTCAGCGAGCAGGTATCCGAGCCGGCAGGCGATACGGGTGCGGCCGGACAGGAACGGTCGATCGCTTATTTGCCGGCCGAGCGGATTTTTGAGCGCGGGTTCGATCCTCTGGCTGCGGGCTTCCGCGCCGATCCGCTGAATGAGTTCGAGGTCGTCGATTTCTGGACGGAAATACTGCCGACGGACCAAGTCGTGGCCGTAGAGGTCAAATATGACCCCGCAACCGGCTTGCAAGTGCCTGTGGAGGATTAAATGGGGGATAAAGACATTGTCGCCCCGGCTTCGCCGGCAAAATCTGTTCCCGGTGCTGTCACACCGCCGAAACGGCCCGTGCCGCCGCCGGTACCGGCCTCAAGCCGGATTGCGCCGCCGGGCCAGCCGTTCGCAAACAGCTGCAGCACGGACGCCGCCGAAATCGTCAAACTTCCCCATCAAGGGATCGATATCGGATGGCCAAATGAAAGCAAGAAGCTGAAGAAGCTAAGTGAAAATGCCCTGAAATGGTTTGAAGGCGCTCCCGCTCCTTCTTCAGGAAATGTGGTCGTACCTTACATCTATGGCCGCTGCGCGTTCGACGACATCGCCGAAGCTCTTGCGTCCGCCGTTTCGCCCGACCATCGCATCTATCTGGTTGGATGGCACGTCCTGCCTTGGACCCGGATGAAAAATCAGCCGGGCGGCGAGCCCCCGGCGAATACGCTTCTTCAGGACTACTTGAGAAAAACGAAAGCGCAGGTCCGCGGTTTGTTTTGGAACACGCCGTTCAAGGGCAAAGATGGCG
This sequence comes from Paenibacillus hamazuiensis, assembly GCF_023276405.1. Classification (NCBI taxonomy): domain Bacteria; kingdom Bacillati; phylum Bacillota; class Bacilli; order Caryophanales; family Paenibacillaceae; genus Paenibacillus; species Paenibacillus hamazuiensis. The sequence continues at coordinate 5,251,519 of NZ_JALRMO010000001.1, read as the reverse complement.
ATAACAAGGCGATAGCCGACTTCATCAACAGTCTGCCGAACGGCGCCGCCCTGGAGGACGGACGTCTGGTTCCGGCCGATCTGCCCGTTCGAGGTCCTAACGCTCACCACCAGAAGCTCGTCGTCGTCAGCGGCGATCGCGGACTTGTGGCTTTCCTCGGCGGAATGGACTTGCACATTTCACGGGTTGATGTGGGCGGAGTGAGTCCCCTCCATGACGTACACATCCGTTTGAACGGTCCGTCCGCAGCGGCAGCCCTTGCCGTTTTCCGCGACCGATGGTTGGATCATCCGGCAACGCCTGCGCTCGATAAAGCCAAATTCCAAATGACTGCGGACGATGTCAGGCAGGATTTTTCGCGTGTCGCAGGCTTGCGGTCGGAAGTCATGGATACGTGTACTGTGCCGGGAGGCAAAGTCAAGACGAGAAGGATGCTCGTTTCCATTGGAAGAACGTTTCCCGATCTGACGAAATTCAAACCCGGGGATTCTTATAAATTTAAATACCCCGACCAGTCCGCCTGGCAGCTCGTCAAGAACGGCATCGCCAACGCGCGGGAGTACATTTATGTCGAGGATCAATACCTGGTCAGCCGGCGTGCGAAGGAGGCGCTGGTTGCAAAGCTGAAGGAGCCCGGCTTCAAATTTCTGCTCATCCTGATGAGCAATTCGTATCATTTCGAGCACAGCAATATCATTCAAGATAACGAATTTCCCTACTTGATAGGCGTTCGAAACGAATTTCGTACAGACTTTGCAAAGGTCGATCCGGGGCGCAAAAAGTGGCGCATGTTCAGCCTGAAAGAAACGAAGGATCCGGGGCGCAGACCGTGGTGCGGCGACTTTGTCCATTCGAAGCTCTGGATATTCGACGATGAGTACGTCGCTGTCGGCTCCGCCAATTGCGACGACCGCGGATACACTTACGATACCGAGATTATGGCGGGCATTACGGAGGAACCGCTCGAACGTGCGGCGGGAGGAAGGTTCGCCCGCGACCTGCGGATAGCGCTTTGGCGCAAACATCTCGGCCTGCCTCATGCACAATTCGTCGACATAGCCGCCGGGCTGCGGCATTGGCTGAACCTGCCTCCCTCGGCCATGGTTTATGATTCCTCCGACCTCGAAACGAGCCTCTGTTAAACGGAACCAAAGGGTTGACACGGGACGACGCAAACGCGAATTACGCCTGGACCCACTGGTTCGATCCTGACGCGGACAAACTGCCCTAGGCGTTGATGGGAGCTAACCTGATACGGATTGTACTACCGGCAAAAGCATGTTTGTGTCATGAAGCCATGACGCAAGCATGCTTTTGTTGCAAATAAGTAAAACGATGGGCTGATGTACGTTTCGCTTTCCGCCTATGCGGCATTAGAGTATATCAGCGTGCAGGGCGGTTGCTTCGAACCCAGCGCTCTTTATTAGTCGGAGGGTGCGGCAGTCGCCCGTACCAATAAAGGAAGAGGCTCACAGCTCGCGAATATATTATATAAAGGTAGTGATTCTGCCTCATCTGACGGCTTCAAGTCCTGATTTTATAGGGTGAAAATTTCGTCGGATTGACGGGAGGGCAGTCATTTTGCAAATTAAAAAGGATATTCCCGAAAATCACGGACTTTCTTCACAGGCGGTGTTGGATTTTTTCGCGCACATCGAGCATCTGGGATTGAAAGTAGGCAGCTTCATGCTGCTGCAAAACGGCAAAGCGACCGCCCGGTTTTGCCGGAAGCCTTACCGCGAAGACGGCGTGCAGCTGCTTTTTTCGCTCAGCAAAAGTTTTACGTCGATCGCAGCGGGCATTGCCCGGGACAGCGGGCTGCTCGATCTGAACGATAAGGTGATATCGTTTTTTCCGGACAAGCTGCCGGAGAGGATTTCGGATAATTTGGAGAAAATGACCGTACACCATCTGTTATCGATGAATACGGGGCATCATGAAAACATATACGGCGCAGTAGCCAAGGAGGAGGACTGGGTCAAAGCCTTCTTGTCTTTGGACGTACGCCGCGAACCGGGCAGCTTCTACCTTTACAACACTCATGCCACTTATATGGTATCGGCCATCATCGAACGGGTCGCTGGGCAGAGTCTTGTCGATTTCTTGATGCCGCGGCTGTTCGAGCCGCTCGGTATCCCGAGGCCTTCGTGGGAAACGTGCCCGAAGGGGACGATAGCGGGAGGGATGGGGCTTAGCCTCGCCACCGAAAGCATAGCGAAATTTGGGCAGATGCTTCTGGACAAGGGCATGTATGACGGACGGCGGATCGTTTCGGAAAGCTATATTGAACTGGCGACCAGGAAGCAAAGCGATAACCGCAGCACTGCGGCCGGCAGGCCGGATTGGGGGCAGGGCTACGGGTACCAGTTTCATATGTGCCGGCGGGGTGCTTTCAGAGGGGACGGTGCGTTCGGGCAGCTGTGTTTTGTCGCGCCCCGGGAAAAGATCGTGATCGCAGCCACATCAAGCTTTACCGATATGAAGCCGCTGCAAACGCTTCTCGATTTAATTTACGAGCATATTTTGGACAAATTGGACAAGCACAGCTCGATGCTCCCGGATGAGCATGCTGAACTGGAGCAGCGCATTTCGTCCATGATGTCTCCCGTTGCGGAAGCGCAGCCGCTGCCTGAAAATACGCCGAATTTGGACGGTCACCTTTATGCGATAGGCAAAAACCCTCATCAATTAAGCACGATACGTTTCAGCATGAGAGGGGAACGGCTGGAGGTGGAATTCGGTTATGAAAATGAAACCGGCCGCAAAGTTTTGCCGTTTCACTTGACTCAGCCGGAACGCGCTGAAGATGTCTTTGTGAAAGACCTGTCGCTTCACCGGCAGGAAGTCGTCACATACTCATCCTGGCCGGACTGCAGCACTTTAAAGCTAACTTTGGTATACATCGAAACGCCGTACGTTGTTGCATATACGTTCAAATTCTCCGGGCCGGTGCTGCAGCTGGAGTTCTATCAGAATGTATCGTTTTCTCCCGTCAAAGAATTACACATTAACGGCGAGCTGATTTCCGTACAAGATTGATCGTATCGGCTGCCCGGCACGCCTCTGTCCAATGTGTCAGGTTAGATCCCAATATGCTCGTGCGCTTGTCCCCGGTTCCCGGGTTCATAAAGGAACTACGGTGCGCTAACGTGGCCATTTCGAGTGGTTTGCCAAGAATAAAGGAACTCAGGTGCGTTATTTGCATGTTTCGCCGCTCCTCACGCGATTTGTCCCCGATTTAGCGCATCTCAGTTCCTCTATTTTTTCGGATATGCCCACTTACCCAAGGATAGCGAACGTCAGTTCCTTTATGCCGATGAAAAGTGAAACATCCATTTTAGCGGGAGAACAGTTCCTTTAATTGGTTCGGACTGCCGGGGGATTGGTTTGCTATTGGACATGTAGAGCAAAGAATTCGACGGCTTTGAGCAATTTTGCGGCAAGAATTGCATGCGGTTATCCGTTACAATAAAAAGTGTAGATCCATTCTCATGGATCTATTTGCAAACAGCATTTCGTAATCGCTTACAATTTTGATCGAGGAGGTTGAATTTACGTCCATGTTAGCGAAAAAAATGAAAAAGCGGATGCTGCTTCCCGCTGTATGCACGCTCGGGATGCTGATGCTTTCCGTCCATCCGGCCGCTGCAGGAGCGGACGCGGCAGGGGCCGAGCCTTCGGCTGCGGAAGCGCTGAAAATCGTCAAAGCGGAGGCCGTCGCGCCGACTCAGGTGAAGGTGACCTTGAGCGGCAAGCTGAGCACTTTTAATGCCGCCGATTTCGAGCTTGACGCCGCACGGGGCGATTGGTACAGCCTGAATCCGCAGCTGACGAACTCGTTCACCATCAAAAATGCGACGGAAGGAACGGACGCCTCCGGCAGAACGACGGTCCTTCTCGAAACGGAGCAGGCGCTGAACCCGGACGCCACGATTACACGGCCTGCGGTGGAGAACCCGAAGAGCGTTCCTTTTTTGAAGGCGGCTTATTATACGGGGGATGCGGCGAAAGATGTTCAGACGGCGAATAACCTGCTGACTTGGCAAACGGCGGAGGGCGGCTGGTATAAATACAGCCTGAGCGACAAGTACGGGCGGGCCTGGGACGGCCAGGAGGTCAAGTCCGACTGGCGGACCAAGGACGGCCAGGATATCGGCACGATCGACAACAACGCCACGACGAACGAGATTTTGTTTCTTGCGGTCATGTACAAGCAGACCGGCGACGCGCGTTATAAAGAGGCCGTTAACAAAGGGCTGCAGTTCCTGCTGACGATGCAGTATCCGAGCGGAGGCTGGCCTCAGGTATATCCGGCGCGCGGCAATTATTCCGATTACGTGACGTTTAACGACAACGCGATGATGCGCGTGATGAACGTGCTGACGATGGTCAAGAAAAAGGAATACCCTTTTAATACGGATATCGTAGCGGACGACATAGCGGCCAAGCTGCAGGGAAGCCTCGACAAAGGTCTGGAGTACATCCTGAAATCGCAAATTGCCGTGGAAGGCGCACTTACCGCGTGGTGCGCCCAGCACGATCCGGTCACCTACGAGCCGCGCGGGGCGAGAGCTTACGAGCATCCGTCCATTTCGGGCTCCGAGTCGGTGGATATCGTCAAATATTTGATGGCGCTGCCGGACCAGACGCCGGAGGTGAAGAAAGCGTGGGAGAGCGCGCTCGCCTGGTTTGACGTGAGCAAGCTCGTCGGGATCAAATATGTATCCGGGGACAAAAACAACGTGTACTTCGTGCCGGACCCGGCCAGCACGGCGTGGTACCGGTTTTATGAAATCGGAACGAACCTGCCGATATTCTCGGGACGCGACGGAGTGATCAAACATAATATTTTGGAGATCGAAGCCGAGCGCCGCAACGGGTACAGCTGGGGCGGCTCCTGGCCGCTGAATTTGCTCAAGATCGCCGGAACTACCGGTTATTATGAGAATCGCGTCTATGTAAAAGTCGCAGGCAGCGGCTCGCAAACCGCAGACGGCCAAACTTTAACCGTCGGCGATGTGAAACGGGTCGAAGATGCGATTGCGCCTGTGATCACTGTTCAGCCACCCGGCAAGAAGACGGGCAATCATTACAACATCGTTAAAACTCCTTGGATACTAAGCGGCACGTTAAGCGAGAAGGCGGAACTGCAGGTGAACGGCGTCCCGGCGCAAGTGGGCGATAACCTGGTCTTCACCTCCGCGCCGGTCGAACTGCATCCGGGAATGAACGACATTACGATCACCGCGGTGGATAAAGCCGGTAACGCGGCCGCTCCACTCGCGCTTCAGGTGGTGCCGACGGAAGGAACGGCCAAGCCTTGATTTACGGGAATTCAAGAGGAAGTGCGATATTTTTCGCGAATAGGAAGAATAATGAATCGTAGGCTCCCTTTGCAGGGACTTCGAGAAAAAATCTTATTCGCGGAGGAAAAAGATGACTGCTCCTATTACGGACGAGTACATGAAAGAAATGATGACCAAAACGAAAGGGTATACTCTCGTTATTCTCAAATCCACCCCGTTAATTGCTCAAACCGAGGGCGCCCAGCGGATTATTTGGGAGCACGGGCGAAGCAATTTCCGCTTGCGGGCGGAGGGGCTCCTTTCCATTGTATGTCCCGTTACGGACGGAAGCGAAATCAGCGGCATCGGCATCTTCAATGCTTCCGTGGACGAGGTTAAGGCGATCATGGACGCCGATCCCGGCGTGCAGGCAGGCATCTTCACCTATGAGGTTCATCCTTGCCGCAGCTTTCCCGGCGACAGTTTGCCGGAGTAACGAAATAGCCCGACGGCACATCCTGTAAAAAGAAAACGGCGGCGGACCGAGACGTAAAACGAGTCTCGGATCGCCGCTGTTTTTGTTTTGTTAAAAGTAAGCGGATTTACACGCTGCGAACCGTAAACACATCGCGGAAATCGTGCATGTCGGTATGCCGCTGGTAGGCCAGCTCCATCACGTCCAGCGCCAGCTCGAAACGGAATGAATCCGAATCAAGCTCCCGCAGCCGGCTGTAGAGGGCGGCGATCTGCTTCGCGTCATAAGGGCGCGGCACGAAGTAGGCCAGCGAGACATGCGGCACGTAAATCTTATGGAGCGGAAGCAGCGACTCCAGCCGCTGGAACAAGTCGCCGAGAATCGCGGAATCCCGCTCCCCGGACGGAGCGAACTTCAGGCTGACCACATCTTTGCCGCTCGTGCTCGGGCCCAGGGTGCGCAAGCGGATCTTCTCTCCGCCGTATTCCTTCCGCACGCTGCGGAACAAAGCCGCTACGGCCTCTTCCCGGCGGGCTATATCGGCCAAAACCGCTTCCGTCGATCCGCCCTCCACGTTATACGGATTGCTGAGCGCATGGACGGTCACGTGATATGTTTCCGGCAGGATAACGACCAGCGGCAGATCCAAATCTTCAAGCAGCCGGTCCCGCAGGGCACGACATTTAAGCTTGTCCTCCTCGTTCAGCTTCAGTACGGTTGTAGCGCCGCAGAACGGCTGCATCCGGCCGTCCTCGGTTATTTTGCGGTGCAGCGCCGGGGAGACGGTCCATTCCGCCGGCTGCTCCGAGAGCTCTCTTCGGTAGTGGGATTCCAGCAATTGGGCGAAGGTTTCGGTAGACATAGGATCGGATTCCTTTCTTTAGCTTTGATGGGTGGCTGGACGAAGCCTCGTCATTTGACGGCTCCGTCCGTTAAGCCCGCGATGAATTGCTTTTGCAGCAGCATGAAAGCGGCGAGCACCGGCAGCACCGCCAGAAGCGCGGCGGCGGAAGCGGCGTTCAGGTCGGACGAATATTCGGTGAAGAAGCCGGCGATGGACAGCGTCACCGTGCGCAGCTCCGGCTTTTGCAGAAAATAAAGGGCGAAATGGTAATTGTTCCACGCTCCCAGCCCCTTCAGGATGAGCACGGTGGCGGTGACGGGCCGCAGCTGCGGCAGAACGACCCTAAGGAACGTGCCCACCGCGCCGCAGCCGTCCACGATGGCCGCCTCATCCAGCTCCTTCGGCACGGCCTTGATAAAATTCGCATACAAAAAGATGGCGAGCGGCAGGCTGCCGGTGGTCAGCACCAGGATGATCCCCCAGTACGTATTGATGCCCCCAAGCCGGTTCATCACGCTGTACAGAGGTACGATGACGCTGAGCGAGGGAATCATCATCACCGCCAAAACCGCATTCGTCGCCACGGTGCTCACGCCGGAGCGGATACGTGCGATCGGGTAAGCGGCAATGGCGCTGACGACCACGACGAGCAGCGCGGTCGCCGATGTGATGAGCAGCGTGTTGGCGAAGGCCCGGAGCAGATCTCCCTCCGCCCAGGCGAACCGGAAATGCTCCAGCGTCGGCGACTTCGGCGGCCGCCATCTGGAGGACAGGTCGCGGGCCGGTTTCAGCGCCACGGTCAAGGCGATGTACAGCGGCACGGCGTGAACGACCGCGATGACGCTTCCCAGGAGCGCGAGCAGGATTTTGCGGATGTACATTACGCCTCAACCTCCTTGCGCCGCGCGAGCCGGCCCGTCAGCAGCGTGACGGACAAAATCAGCGCGAACAAGGCGATGCCCAGCGCTGCGGAATAGCCGGCATTTTGATTGCCGAAATAAAGGTAGTTGATCAAGGTCGGAATGGAGTGACTGCCGAAGCCGGGACCTCCGCTTGTCAGCGCCATGATGACGTCGAACAGCTGCAGCCCGCCGATCAGCTTCAGGATCAACGTGGAAATGATGGCCGGGGCCAGCAGCGGCAGCGTGATGTGGACGAATCTCCTCCACAGGGTCGCGCCGTCGATGGCGGCCGCCTCGTAATAGGCGGCGGGAATGGACTGGAGGCCAGCCAAATAGATGACCATTGCCTGTCCCACGTATTGCATCGACGAAACGAGCAGGATGAGGCCTACCGCCCGAGTTCCGTCCGCCAGCCAGTCCACAGGCGCTGCGCCAAGCAGCGCCAGCGCGTCGTTCAAGGCTCCGCCGTCATACTGCAGCAGGAAATACCAGATGTAGCCGATGATCAGACCCGAGATGAGAACGGGAAGATAGATTACGGCGCGGACCCATTCGCGGCCCGGGAATTTCAGGTTCAGGAGCAGCGCATAAAGCAGCCCCCACACATTTTGCGCGGCGGCTCCCGCGAGGCCGTAGATCAAGGTGTTGCGCAGCGCTGTCGTTATCCGAACGTCATGGAACAGGCGGACGTAATTGTCGAAACCGACAAAACGGTACGTTTGGGAGAAGCCGTTCCAATCGGTGAACGAAAGCCGGATGCCCTGAAGCAGCGGGTAAAACTCAAACACGGCAAAGAGGACGAAAGCCGGCAAACAAAGGAGATACAGGCGGTGGCGGCGCAGCTGCGGCATCACCCGTTTGCGGATCGCGGCCGGCATCCCGCGGCTCATCGGACCGCAGCGGACCGCAAGCGGTCATAATCCGTCTTCATGGCCTTCGTCGCGTCCTTGGCGCTCATGCCGGACAGCATGCTCGTCCCGACGCTTTTCATCGTATTCCACATGCCGTTCGGCAAATATTGCCGGTCAAAATGATTGGTTACGGATACTTTCGAATATTGCCCGAACACATCCCCGAGCTGCCCCAGATCGACCTTGACGCCCTTGATCGCGGCGGGGATCGAGTAGCTGGCGGCCACGGCCGACACCTGCGCGGGCTCCGCCAAAAAGCTTAAAAATTGGAGCGCTTCCTTCTCATGCTTCGTGTTCTTCCATACGCCGACGGCATCCCGTTCGCCGCTGATCAGGAACGGCTCGTCCGCCTTGTTCGAAGTCGGAATGCGCATCATGTTCACGGCGGAATCCGGATTCAGCTTCTTGATTTCGGTGATCGACTGATTGGACTGGAACGCGAAAAGCACCTTGTTTTTCGCCATCGCCGTGTGGGTGGCGTTTTTGTCGGCCGTTACGTTGTCCACGTTGAAGTAGCCTTTTTCTTTCCAGCTCAGGATGAGCGAGGCGACCCGGTCGAACTGGTTCCAATCGAAGGAGCCGTCTGCCAGCTCTTTTTTGTAGTTTTTCCCGGAGTCCATGATGAGCAGGGACAGGGCGACCCGGTTGATCAAACCCGCGAGACCGCTGTCGTCTTTGCCGCCTACGTGGATGGGCGTGTAGCCGGCTTTTTTGGCGGCTTCGCAGACGGCGGCGAACTCGTCCCATGTCGCGGGAACGGGCAGGTTCAGTTCCTTCAGGATGGCCGGGTTATACAGAAGGCCGGTCATATCCACATCGAAGGGCAGGACAAACATCCGGCCTTTGTCGTTTGTGACGATGGGCTTGATTTCGTCCACCAGGTTGGCTGCCCACGGCTGATCGTTCAGCGGACGCAAATATTCGCTGTATTTCATTACCGACCACCCGTGGGTGTTGAACAGGTCCGGCAGGTCGCCGGAAGCCATCCGGGCGTTCATCAGCGCTTCATAATCCTTGGCGATCGGATTCAGCTCGACCCGGATGGACGGGTTTGCGGCGTTGAACTGAGAGACCAGCGTCTTGTAGGCTTCCAGCGTCGAGCCGGAGGCGTTGGAGGCGAACTCCAGCTTCACCGGCTCCTTCGGGGTCTTCTCTTCCGCCTTCGGAGGCGCACTGCTCGCGGCCTGCTTGACATCTCCTCCGGGAGAGCAGGCGGCCAGCATGACGGCAAGCGATATCAGGGGCAGCGCATGGCGCAATTTGTTCATTTTGACACCAATCCTATTCTCTTATTGGGTTTGTACCGGTTCGCGGCCGGAAAGGGAACCCGGATCGGCTCATGAGGGTGGCGGCTAGCGGACGCTTTGACGGACGATGAGCCGGGGATCGACCTCCACGGGGGCGATTCCTTCCTCGCGGTTCATCATTTTGTCCACCGTTGCGAACAGCTCCAGCGCCAGCCGCTCAAAATCCTGCCCCATCGTCGTGAGCGGCGGCGAATAATACCGCGAGATGGGGATGTTGTCAAAGCCGATGACCGACACATCTTCCGGAATGCGCAGGCCTTGCTCCTGCAAGGCGCTGTACACGGCGATCGCCTTTTCGTCGCCCGAGACGAAAAAGACCTCCGGAAGCTCTTTGCTCCCGATTTTGCCGGTGACGAACCGGTGAATGTTTTCCAGGTTGTTCATATAAAACACGGTTTCAAGCCGTTCCGGGGGAATGCCGTGCTGCCGGTAAGCCTGCCGCATGGCTTCCGCCCTCTCCAGATTCACTTCGATCTCCGCGCCGAGCATGAAGCAGATGCGGGTCAGTCCCCGCTCGAAGAGGAATCGGGCCACCTCCTCGACTCCTTTGCGGTTGTTGTTGGATACGGAGACCCGGACGCTGCGGTTCTTCTCGAAGCTCAGATGGGGAATTCCGCTGCGCCGGGCCAGCTCGATGCGTTTGTCGTTATCCTTCAAATAAAATAAAATGACCACGTCGATGAAGCCGCCGAGCCGCTCCATCATGGAATGCTCCAGCTCGCTGTCGTCATAGACGACCTCGTAGATCAGGTTGTAGCTGCGGCTGCCGGCAAGCCTCATCAAGTGGGACATGAGCACGTCGAACCACTGCGTCGTATTTTGCCCGTGTGCCTTGCGGATGGAGATCAGGATGTTTTTGACGCTTTTGCTCTGCAGATTTTTGGCGAACACATTCGGCTTGAAATGAGTCTGCTCGATGACCTGCAGCACTTTGCGGCGTGTCTCGGGCCGCACGTTCGGCTCGTTGTTGATGACCCGCGATACGGTCTTGAAGGACACGCCGGCCATTTCCGCGATATCCTTGATCGTATATTTTTTGTCCAATGTATTTCCCGCCTTTCGCTTATGACAACATTGTCATAAGCGATAATAACATAGGCGGGATAGGCCCGCATGTAAAAAGTTTGTAAAGCTATTCCTGCTGGATTTTCCACCGCTGATTGGCGTTGCCGTTGCTCTGAAACAGGATCAGGTCGGTGCCCGGCGCGATGGCCCCGCCCGATACGTCCGCGACCCACGTGCTGTACGGATGCCGGAACGTATATGAGGCGTCGGCATTGTTATACAGAAGCGACCAGTTTTGGGCCGCGTTTCCGCTCACCGGCAACGTTTGCAGCAGCGTGCCCTGCAGGTTGAAATTGCTCTGCGGCGTCAACATCATGGCTCCGGCGTGGATGTAACTCTGGCCGGGACGGATGATCGCCAGCGAAAACGTGCCGTCGGCATGGTTGAGCGCTCTCCACCGGACGGTGCTCAGCAGCCGTTCCCCGAGCTCCACCTGGGCTCCCGAATAGTTCGACACGTTGGCAACTCCCATCATCAGCACGGTACCCCCTGCGGATGGAAAACGGTAGGTTCTCACGGGAATGAGCCGCCACTTCTGGTTGATGCCTCCGTTGATGTCCCAGATCTGCAGCTTCGTTCCGTTGGCGGATCCGTTATTGTCCGCATCCAGCACCTTGCCGCTGGCCGCATGGACAATTCGGTAGGTACCGTCCTGATTGTCGGACAATACCCACTTCTGGGCGTCCGAGCTATTGTTGCTCCAGAGATGTACCGCCGTTCCGTTCGTAAAATTGTTTCCCGGCAGATCCAGCGATTTGCCCGTAAACGGATTGAGCAGCCTCAGCGTCCCGTCGGCGTTCTTCTGAAGAGACCAAAGCTGGTTGTCGAGCTTGTGGAGCGACCATAAGGAGATCGGCGTGCCGTCATCCGATTTGCCGTCCGAAATGTCGACGGCAAGGCCGCTTCCGGCCGCCACCAAGGCATATTCGGCGAAAGTGCCGAAATCCGGCATATCGGAGATGGCGAGCTGGGTTGCCTCACGTGTGAACGTTTCCGCATTTTTCACATAAACCGGGTCCTCGATCGTCAGGGCGCCGGCCCATTTTTTCGTATCCTCGTAGCTGCGCGAGGATTCCTTGTAGACCGGGTAAGCTCCCGTGCCGTCGTCCTTCCAATTAAAGCCGACGATTGTCTTGTTGCCGTTGTCCGGATCCGCTACAGGCGCGGCTACATTAATGTCGGGCGGACGCCACGACTGCATGTTTGTCATCCTGCCCTTGAAAGCGTTGTAAGCATCCTTGATCGCCTGGTTGCTGAAATCTCCCACCCCGATCTCGAAGGTGACCACAGGACCGCCCAAATACCGGGCCCAGTCGTTTAGGTACTGGGTGACATTGCTCATAATCTGGGTAACGTCCGGTCCCGGCGAACCGGGGATAATCGATGGCTCTCCCTGCGGATTGGGAGGAACAAGCCGGCTGGATACGACCGGAATCCACTTATATTTCTCGTAACCCGGAATCTGGGCCGCGACCGACTCCGGATCGGGTACGGTGGAACCCGGCGACTTGGCGTTGAAAAAGCCGCCTTTGAACACATTGGCGAACGGTTTCAGAATGACCCATTCGTTCGCGGGCCGCCCGCTGCAGTCGCGCACCTGGTCGATTGCCTTGACGGCGGCCTTCACCTCATTCAGATGGCGAAGATCCACGACCACCGTCATGCCGGGATACCTTTTGCCGATATAATCGAGCGCCTGGTCCAGCGTAGGAACGGTGCCGTAATCCCCGGCTGGCCATCGGCCGATCGCGCTCGCGCCTTTCAAGATGCCGAGATCGCCTTGACTTTTGTCGAAGAGCCGCAGCTTTTGTTCGGCTGCCGCATTGGTGGACAAATCTTTTACAAGAGGATTGTACAAGGACATCGTGACCCAATCTCCATAGTCCTGGGGCCGGAATCCGGTATCCGTTTGGCCGAGAAACGGGTTCCACCAGCCTAAGTGAGAATCGCCCGAGCCATAGTCGGTTGTCCGGCCCAACGTGTAATCGTGCATGAGCATCAGCTTGGGCGGTACCGCCGGATTATTGGCATTGGAAAGCTTGACGTCCAGCTCCACCATTTCAAACTTCAGATCGGCCGCATTATCGATGGCGATGAGGGAGTTTTCGGGTGCCGGTCTCGTAAGCCCCGCATCCGTTCCCCATGCCCCCCGATGGGCGGACAGGAACGGACCCACTTCGCCGGTGCGAGGCTGCCCGAGCTGCCTCATCAGCTTGGCCGGGTTATATTTCGCTCCCGGCCAAGGTCCGTAAGGCGTGCATGCGGTGATGGTGCCTGCCGCATGCGCTTCATTGCCCTGCGGTGCAGGGGTCAGGTTGATGCTGCCCAGCAGAAGCGCCGATGCAATGCCGACTTGAACTAATTTTTTGGCTATCTTGTTCACAAAATCCCTCCCCGAATTGTTGCCGGAAGAAGCGGTAGAAGGCTACCGCTGCCGGTTGCCCGTCTCCCGTTTGATCCGTTTTGCCTTGGACGGCTTGACCGCTTTGTCGCATGGAAAGAAAGAAGAGAGTGCCGCAGTATGTCCGAAATGATGATGCTTGAGCACAGCGGAAGAATGAATATTAGTTATGACAAGGTTGACAACGTTGTCAAGTAAATTATAGCCATCGCTGCGAAAGCAAGACAAGTTAAGTGTTTGTAAATCCATCCTTTCAAAATTATCCTTAAGCGGGGAATCAAGCTTGGATTACAAATGCTTTGTCATTCATAGATTAAAGTAAGACTTGTGGACTTAAGATCCGTTATTTTGATCAAGTGACGTTGTTTCCGTATTTGACGGACACCGGATCCGTTATATACCGAATGAACGGTGTAAACGTGTCCCTTGCCCGGAAATAACGTCATCTGTGTCCGTCAACCAGCTTAAAGCGGTTTATTTTTTCAAAATAACGGACGTATGGTCCGGCACAGCTGCAGCGGTGCGTTTTTTGTTATCGCCGTGGGCTGGAAGCATGACGTTTCACCTCAAAACTTATGCGGGAAAACTTGCGGAGCAAAGCCTGCGGGGGCACGGGATTCTCCAATAAGGAGGAGATTAAGGCGGTCATATTTTTCTCCCATTGTTTGATGAATTTGAGGCGCCAATATTTCCGTTTTATTTTTGTTTATGTCCGTATTTATCGTATTCAAGCAAAAATGAATATGGTATGATGATAAAAACAAAACAAAATAAAAAAGCCCGGAGGTATTGGCATGGTACAAAGTTTATGGGAAGCGTCCCAAGCGGCGGAGCTTGCCGGCGGTCTCGATTTGCTTGTTTACCGCTCCAATCTGATAGGAACGGACCGCCGCGTCTGCAACTATGGCGGAGGCAATACGTCCAGCAAGATGATCGTCAAGGATTTCCGCGGCCGCGACATCGAGGTTATGTACGTCAAGGGTAGCGGCTCCGACCTCGCGACGATGAAAGCGGCGGGTTTTACCGGCTTGCGTATGGATGACATTCGTCCGCTGTATGAGCGGGACGACATGTCCGACGAAGATATGGTGGCGTACCTCGCGAACTGCATGATCGACGCCAAGCATCCGCGCGCCTCGATCGAAACGCTGCTGCATGCGTTTCTTCCGTTCAAGCATGTCGACCATACGCATCCGGATGCGATCATCAGCCTTTGCTGCGCGGATAACGGAAAAGATTTGGCGGGCGAAATTTTCGGGGACCGCTTTGTATGGGTGCCTTACATCCGTCCGGGCTTCAAGCTTTCCAAGATGATCGCCGAAGGCGTCAGAAACAATCAAAAAGCCGAGCTTGTTTTGATGGAGAAACACGGTCTTGTCACATGGGGCGAAACTTCGGAGGAAGCGTATGCCCAAACGATCAAAATCATCAACGAAGCGGAAACATATATCGAAGCGCGTGTAAAAGAAGACCGGGTATTCGGCGGAGCGAAACATGCGGCGCTGCCTGCCGGGGTGCGCAGAAGCATCGCGGCCCGGGTGATGCCGACGATCCGCGGCGCTGTCAGCGATACGAAGAAAATGATCCTCACTTTCGACGATGCCGACGACGTGCTGCAATTCGTTGGCGGACGGGATTCCGCAAAGCTGTCCCAGGTCGGCGCGGCTTGTCCGGATCACCTCGTTCACACGAAGGTCGTTCCGCTGTTTATCGACTGGACGCCTGACGCGGATGACGTTGACGGCCTCAAAGCGAAGCTGAAGGAAGGCATCGCTCAATATAAAGAAGAGTACAAAGCTTACTTCGAACGCAACAAAAACGAAGGCGACATCATGTTCGAAGCGGCGCCGCGCGTCATTCTGATTCCCGGCATCGGCATGATCAATACCGGAAAAAACTGGGCGATGTCTCAGGTGAGCGGCGCCTTGTACCATCGCGCTATCGCCGTCATGAGAGGCGCAACCGCACTCGGACAATTCGTTTCTCTGAGCGAAAACGAGTCCTACAACGTGGAATATTGGCCGCTCGAGCTGTACAAATTGTCGCTCGCCCCGGCCGAAGCGGAGTTTTCCCGCAAAATCGCCTTTATTACCGGCGGAGCGGGCGGCATCGGCAGCGAAACGGCGCGCCGCCTCGTATCCGAAGGCGCTCACGTCGTGCTAGCGGATCTTAACTTCGAAGGCGCGGAAAAGGTCGCTGCCGAAATCAACGCCAAATACGGCGAAAACCGCGCGATTGCGGTGAAAGTCGACGTAACGAGCGAAGAGCTGGTTAAAGCGGCTTATGCGGAAACGGCGCTCGCTTACGGCGGTGTGGACATCCTGGTTAACAACGCCGGTCTTGCCACCTCCAGTCCGTTCGACCAAACGTCGCTGAAGGAATGGAATTTGAACATGAACGTGCTCGGCACGGGATATTTCCTTGTTGCCCGCGAAGCGTTCAGCATGATGAAGGAGCAGGACCTCGGCGGCAGCATGGTGTTCATCGGCTCGAAAAACTCCGTTTATGCAGGCAAAAACGCCACGGCTTACAGCGCCGCCAAAGCGCTGGAAGCGCACCTCGCGCGCTGCATTGCGGCGGAGGGCGGAGAGTTCGGCATCCGCGTGAATACGATTCTTCCCGATGCGATTCTGCAGGGCTCGCAAATATGGAACGGCAGCTGGCGCAATGAACGCGCCGCGGCATACGGCATCGAGCCGGATCAGCTGGAAGAGTACTACCGCAAGCGGACGACGCTGCTCGTCAATATTTTCCCCCGCGATATCGCGGAAGGCGTCGCGTTTTTCGCTTCCTCGAAAGCCGAGAAAACAACCGGCTGCATGCTGACCATTGACGGCGGCGTTCCCGCTGCGTTTACGCGCTAATCGGCCCGGCCACCCTACCCGAAGATTAGCTGGAAGACCTGCTTCCAGCTAATCTTTCGGTATTATTTTAAAGCGATTACAATTTAAAGGAGGATGTTCATATGCCAACAGCAACAGGGGAAAAGGTATGGATTATTCCGGACGGTTACATTCCGGAGCTCAGCTCCGGGGCGCTTACGAGCCACGAATCGATCTGTGTGCTCAATACGTCTTCGGAGGACGCGACTCTGGGGATCACGATTTTTTTCGAGGACCGCGATCCGATTGAAGATATCGTGGAGGTGGTTCCGGCCCGCCGGACCAAGCACATCCGCACAAGCCTATTGTCCAAGGACGATGTGAAAATCCCGGTCGGCGTTCCTTATGCGATCGAAGTGAGAAGCGATATTCCGATCGTCGTGCAGTACAGCCGCCTGGACGCGACACAGGCTGAAAACGCTCTAATGTCAGTGATGGCGTATCCGATCAAATACGATAGATAAGGAGCTGATCCCATGGACAAGAACATTCAGGCGAATTACGAGCTGGCCAAGGAGCAGTACGCGGCCCACGGCATTAACGTCGATCAAGTGCTCGAGCAGCTGGAAAAAATCAAAATTTCGATGCACTGCTGGCAGGGCGACGATGTCAGAGGGTTCCTGAACCGCGAGCAGGACCTGACCGGAGGCATCTCCGTCACCGGCAACTATCCGGGGGCGGCGCAAACGCCCGACCAGCTTCGCGCGGATTTGGAAAAGGCGTTTTCCCTCATCCCCGGCAAACATAAAGTGAATCTGCACGCGATTTACGCGGATACGGACGAGAAGGTCGAGCTCGATCAGCTCGAGCCGAAGCATTTTCAGAAATGGGTCGACTGGTGCAAGGAGCAAGGTCTCGGTCTCGATTTCAACCCGACCTGCTTCTCCCACGAGAAATCCGGCGACGGCTTCACGCTCAGCCATCCGGATCCGGCCATTCGCCAATTTTGGATCGACCACTGCAAAGCATCGAGAAAAATCGGCGCCTACTTCGGCGAGCAGCTCGGTCAAACGTGCGTGACGAACGTATGGATTCCGGACGGCTTCAAGGATACGCCTGCGGACCGCTTGGCGCCGAGACAGCGCCTGAAGGCGGCGCTCGACGAAGTGTTTGCGGAGGAGCTGAACCCTGCGCATAACCTCGATGCGGTGGAAAGCAAGCTGTTCGGCCTCGGGTCCGAAGCTTACGTCGTAGGCTCGCACGAGTTTTACATGGGCTACGGCATTCAAAACAACAAGCTGATCTGCCTGGATGCAGGGCATTTCCATCCGACGGAAGTGATTTCGAACAAACTGTCGGCGCTCTCGCTGTTTACGAGCGGCATTCTGCTTCACGTCAGCCGTCCGATGAGATGGGACAGCGACCATGTCGTCATTTTGGACGACGAGCTGATCGATATCGGCCGGGAGCTCGTGCGCGGCAACCTGCTGGACAGAACCTATATCGGCCTCGATTTCTTCGATGCGAGCATCAACCGCGTAGCGGCATGGGTGATCGGCACGCGCAACACGATCAAGGCCCTGCTTCGCGCGATGCTCGATCCGGTGGAGGCGCTGCGGAAAGCGGAGCTCGAAGGCGATTATACGACGCGTCTCGCGCTCACGGAGGAGTTCAAAACGTATCCTTTCGGCGCCGTTTGGGATTATTACTGCGCTTCCAAAGGCGTTCCCGTGCGCGAGGAGTGGCTGGCCGAAGTCAAAGTCTACGAGCGGGAAGTGCTGCTCGCGCGCGGTTAATTCATTAACGGATAAGGGTGATATCCTTTGGGACATATTATCGCTTTTGACCTGGGAGCGAGCAGCGGAAGAGCGATGCTGGGCCGTTTGACGGACGGCCGGATCGAAATGACCGAGCTTCACCGGTTTCCGAACGATCCCGTGCAGGTGGGGGGCCGTTTGCACTGGGATATTTTGCGGCTGTATCATGAAATCAAGCAGGCGCTCTTGATCGCCAAAAACAGAGGCAACGAAGTGGACAGCATCGGGATCGACTCGTGGGCGGTCGATTTCGGGTTCATCGGTATGAACGGCGAGCTGCTCGGCAACCCTTATCACTATCGGGACCGCCATACGGAAGGGATGATGGAAAAACTGTTTGCGCAGGTGCCCGCGGAGGAGATTTTTCGCAGAACGGGCATTCAGTTTCTGCAGTTTAATACGATCTTCCAGCTGTTCGCTCTGAAACAGGCGGACTCCCCGTGGCTGCAGAAGGAAAACCGTTTCCTGATGATCCCGGACCTGCTTCGGTACTTTTTGACCGGGGAGATGCAAAGCGAGTTTTCCAATGCGACGACGACCCAGCTGTTCAATCCTGTAAAAGGCGGCTGGGATGAGGAGCTTCTGGAGAAGCTCGGCTTCCCGAAATCGTGGTTCGGCGAAGTGCTGCAGCCGGGCAGCAAAGCCGGCCATCTGCAGCCGTCCGTTTGCGAGGAGCTGGGGATTCCTTCGCTTCCCGTCTATGCGGTAGCCGAGCACGATACGGGCTCCGCCGTAGCCGCCGTTCCGGCTGCGGAACGGTCTTTTGCCTACCTCAGCTGCGGCACCTGGTCCTTGATGGGCACCGAGGTGCGGGAGCCGGTTATGGGCGATTTGGCGCGGCAGCTCAATTTTACGAACGAAGGCGGCGTGGAAGGGACATACCGCTTGCTGAAAAATATTATGGGCCTGTGGATTTTGCAGGAAAGCCGGCGCGAGTGGGAGAAAGCAGGAAAATCGTACTCGTTTACCGAATTGGTACAGATGGCGGGAGCGGCTGCACCGTTCCGCGCTTTCATCGATCCCGACGATGCGATGTTCCTCGCCCCCGGCGATATGCCGGCGAGAATCGCGCAATATTGCCGGCAGACCGGGCAGCCCGCTCCGGAAACGGACGGAGAGTTTGTCCGCTGCATTTTGGAAAGCCTGGCCTTGAAGTACCGCTATGTGTTCGAAATGACTCAGCGGCTGTCCGGGCAAACGTTTAGCGGCCTGCATATGGTCGGTGGAGGCATTCAAAATACGCTGCTCTGCCGGTGGTCGGCAAACGCCATCGGCAAGCCGGTTTGGGCCGGTCCTTCGGAAGGCAGCGCGATCGGGAACTTGGCCGTCCAATGGATCGCCCAAGGCGCGTTTAAAGATATTTGGGAAGCGCGCCAAGCCATTCGCAATTCGTTCCCCGTTGCCGAATATATGCCGGAAGAGCAAGACCGGTGGGGCCATGCCTACGACCGGTTCGTCAGGCTGACGGGGATTGCCGAATAATACAGTCTGTGAAAAGAGGTAAGTCATGCTAGCTGCAGAGCGTTTTGACAAAATTGTAAGTTTGGTAAACGAGCGGGGCTCCATCCGGGTTTCCGAGCTGAGCGAGCTGTTCCAGGTGACGGAGGAGACGATTCGCCGCGACCTGGACCGGCTGGAGCAAGCGGGCCGCCTGCGCCGCTCGCACGGAGGCGCGGTCAGCGTGAAAAGCGACCAGCAGCCGGAAATTCCCTACTTCGAGCGGGAAATCACCCATGCCGAGGAGAAGAAGCGGATCGCGCAGGCCGCGATCGGCCGGATCCGACCGAAGGACCGCATCCTTCTGGATGCCAGCTCCACGGCCTGGTATATGGCCGCCGAGGTGCCGGACATTCCTTTGACCGTCCTTACCAACTCAATTAAGGTCGCCATGGAGCTTAGCAGCAAGGAGAAGATCGAGGTCATCTCGACGGGAGGCATATTGGCGCAGCGCTCTTTGTCTTATGTGGGGCCGCTCGCCGAACGGTCTCTGAATGCTTACCATGTGGATAAGGTGTTCCTGTCCTGCAAGGGCGTCCATCTGGACCGCGGGATCAGCGAGTCGAACGAGCTGCAAGCCCGCATCAAAGAACGGATGATCGGCACGGCCGACGAAGTCGTTTTGCTTGCCGACTCCAGCAAGTTCGGAGTGCAGGCGTTTACGCAGGTGGCCGATTTGTCCGAGGTCGACGTGATTATAACGGACAACCGCATCGCTCCGGAAATCGTGGAGCGTCTGCAAGAACGGGGCATCACCGTGATTACCGTGTAAAAAAAGGAACCTGAACGTGTGGAGTAACGTTCAGGTTCTTTTTTTCGTTATTGACAAAATAAGAGGACCAATATAGAATTAACCAAGAAATCTTATAGGAATACTAAATCTACCGGACCACCGGAGACACACTGTCATGGGCATTCCATGAACAACTGTGTCTTTTTTTTGTTCATTTGCAGCGAAGATGATGGAGGCCACAGCTTATGACTACCAGAGGAAACAAATTCGTTGAGAGTTTAAGAGACGGCCGCAACGTTTGGCTGGACGGAAAGCGGGTCGAAGATATTACGGTGCATCCCGCTTTTGCAGGAACATTGCACACGCTTAAGAAGCTGTTCGACATGCTCAGCGAGCCGGGAGTTCAGGAGAAAATCGGATTCCGCAGTCCCGGAACCGGTGAATATGTTCACAACGCTTTTTTGGTGCCGACTGCGCCGGAGCACTTGAAGCAGCGAAAAGAAGCTTTTAAAATTTGGGCGGACGCCACGTATGGAGTCATGAGCAGATTGTCCGAATTCGGCCGTACGCTGATCACGAGCTGGCATGCCACCAGCGATTTATTTCGCCCGTTCGACGGGCAATATCCGGAGAAAATTCGCCGTTATTACGAGTGGGCGAGAGATGAAGACCGTTTTATCATCCAAGCGTTTGGCAATCCTCAAATCGACCGTTCCAAGGATGCCGCCGGAGTTAGCGACGAAGATGCGCATTTAAGAATCGTCCGCGAAACAAGCGAGGGCGTCTATATTAAAGGTGCCAAAACCGTTGCTACCGGAGCTCCATACGCACACGATTTAATTATCGCTCCGAATTACCGGATCGAAGATACCCACCCCGAGTATGCTCATGCGTTAATTGTTCCTCTAAATGCACAGGGGCTTCATATGATATGCCGCTCTTCTTATGCTTCAACCGATAGCGACGAATATCCGATCAGCGCCCGTTTTGACGAGATGGATGCGGTCATCGTGTTTGACGATGTATTTATTCCTTGGGAACGGGTGCTGCTGCATCGAAATCCGGAAGCGGTATGGAAATTTTACAACTCATTGAAAAGCAATGCGCTGACCTTTCATCAAACGGTTGTGCGCTTGGTATCCAAGCTGGAATTCATCGCCGGACTCGGCTTCGCCATAGCCGAAGCGATCGGCGTTCACCGCTTTCTAAACGTACAGGAGAAATTGGGCGAGCTGATCACGCAGGTCGAAACGATCAAAGGACTGCTGCATGCGTCGGAGCTTGCTCCGAGAAGGGACGACTTCGGTATGTTGACGCCTTCGCCTGTTCCCCTGCAGACCGCCCGCAATCTCGGAATGAGATTTTATCCGAGAGCGATTGAAATATTGCAGCAAATCGGAGCCGGCGGTTATACCCAGACTCCTTCTACGACAGTGGAGAACGGCGGCGACATTCGGCCATATCTGGAAGCTTATTACCGGGGGGCAAACATTTCGGCCTCGGACAAAATAAAGCTGTTTAAGGCGGCTTGGGATATCGTGGGCAGTCCGCTCGGCTCCCGTCATGAATTGTACGAAAGATTTTACGCCGGGGACCCGTCGCGAATGTATGCCATTCAATACCTGGCATCCGATAAAACGTTTTTGGAACGGCGGTTGGAACGATTTTGGAAGCTGCCGGTTGCAAGTGAGGAGGTTCCGCAATGAGCTTAGGCGAGCGATACATGGAACGATTGAATGACGGCCGCAAAGTTTGGCTCGGCGAGCAGTCCGTAGACCGAATTGCCCGGCACCCCGCCTTTGCGGCAACGGCGCGGCTCATCGCCTCCATGCTGGATCGGCAGGAAGAGCCCGGGACGATGGATCTGTTGACTTACAAGGTAGAGGATAAGCAGCGGGCCCATATGGCTTTTCTCGTACCGGAATCGAAGGAGGATTTGTTTCGCCGACACCAAGCATTCCGATTTGATCCGGATGAGACCTTCGGAATGGCGGACGGCCCATCTCAGTATATTCGCTCCGTGCTTACCGGCCATTATGCTGCACGGCATGATTCCGGCCTCGGTTCGGAGTACGCCTCCAAGTTGGAGGCCTACTACAAGCATGTTAGAGACCGTGATCTGATATGCGCCGCCGCCTCTGGCGATCCGCAATCCCGCGCCGCCACTGCGGGAGAAACCGGTCCCGGGCTGCGCATCGTACGTGAGACGAAGGAAGGCATCATTGTCAGCGGGGCCCGGATGGCAGCGACAAATGCTCCCTATGCCGATGAAATTTTAGTCTCCTTCCATGATCCCGGATCACGGTTTTCCAGGAGAACCGACAGCCCCATGTTTGCTGTAAGCACCTGTACGCCGGGGTTACACATCGTTTGCCGGGAATCTATCCGGTCGGGCGAACGGGACGATGCGCCTGTCAGCGCGCGCTTTGCGGAAATGGACGCCGTGCTTGTTTTTGATGAAGTGCTCGTTTCCTGGGACCGCGTTTTTGTGAAAAACGATCCTGAGGCGCTGCATCGCCTTTGGCGCAGTCCGGCGGGTTCAGCGTTAGGACGTCATCAGGCAGTGGTTCGGCTGTTCGGACATCTTGAGTTTATAGCCGCAGTAGGCCACGCACTCGTCTCCGCTTCAGAGACGAAGACGCTCCTGCATATCCAGGAAAAAATGGGCGAGCTGATGATTCAACTCGAGACGCTGAAAGGGCTGCTTGTAGCGGCGGAGCATCCGAGCCGTCCAAGCTATGATCGGGTTTGGCTCCCCGACGAGCAGCCTTTGCGGACAGCATGCAGCTTGGGCGCACGGTTTTATCCCCGCGCCATCGAGATTGTGCGGCAGATCGGAGCTGATTCCCTTTTGCAAAGGCCTGCCCGGCTTGCCGATTTTGGCGGGCCCGTCGGACATTTTCTCCGCGAGTATTACGGTGGAACCGACCGCGACGCCTTCAGCCGCACCAAGCTGGTAAAGCTGGCGTGGGATTTGGTCGGCAGCCCGCTGGCGGCCCGCCGCACGCTGTATGAACAATTTTTATGGGGAGATCCGGTGCAGGGCTATGCCGACCATTACGAAACGTACCCTATAGAAACGCTGACGGAGCCGGTATGGAGACTCGTTCATGCAAATTCAAAGCCATCTTGATATTTTCCCGATTATCCAAGCAAAGGACAGCGAGGAGTGAGCAACATGAGTTCAGTCATTTATTCCGGTTCCGGCTCACCGACAAGCAAAGAGCCTGAACCGCTGCGGGACGAAGCGAAAATTGCGATACGCGGCGTCGGCAAGGTGTTCGTTGCCGATAACAGGCTGACCCGCGCCTTGACGGAAACGAATGTGACGGTGCGCGACGGTGAATTCCTGGTCATCGTAGGACCGAGCGGATGCGGCAAAACAACGCTGCTGCGCATTTTGGCCGGGCTGGAAATGCCGACTTCCGGCGAAGTTCGTATCGAGGCGACAGATCGGAGCCGTCCTCTTCATTCGATGGTCTTTCAGGAACGCTCGATTTTTCCGTGGATGAAGGTGATCGATAACGTCGCATACGGCTTGCGGGTGCGCGGAGTGAACAAGCGGACCGCACTGGCAAAGGCGGAGGAGTATCTCGGCAAGGTCGGGCTCGCCAAATTCGCTCAGGCTTATCCCCATGAACTGTCCGGGGGTATGAAGCAGCGGGTGAGCATCGCCAGGGCGTTTGCCAACGACCCCGAGGTGCTGCTGATGGACGAGCCGTTTGCCGCGCTGGACGAGCAAACGAAGCTGATCCTGCAGGAAGAGCTGCTCCGCATTTGGGACGAAAATAAAAAAACCGTCGTCTACGTGACGCACAGTCTTCAGGAAGCCGTACTGCTCGGAGATCGCATTCTTGTCTTTTCCGCCCATCCGGGCCGAATCAAAGCGGAAGTTCAGGTAAGCTTCCCGCGTCCGAGGTCCCACCGATTGACGAACACGCCGGAATTCAGCGCGCTTACGTCCAGGCTCTGGGAGCTGCTGAAGGATGAGGTTGTAAAAGCGAGCGGACTCGCAGGTTACGACAAGGCGACGACCGAAGGAAAGGAGCCGACTGCATGAGTCTGAGCCCATCTCTTGAACCAAATCCCGAGGCAGTGCGCATCGCCGAAAAATTGCTGAAGGAAAACCGCAGGCAGAAGCTTTTGAACCGGGGCCTCTCGCTTTCCATGCCGTTTTTGCTGCTGCTGCTGTGGGAATTGCTCGCGCGCCTAGGTTGGATCGACACCCGTTTTTTTGCCGCACCTACACAAATTGCCGTAACGTTTTGGACGCTTGCGGCAAACGGACAGCTGCTGAGTGATGTCGCCATCAGCTTGACCCGCATTGTGGTCGGCTTCGCCTTCGGCGCCGTTCCCGGTCTGCTGGTCGGCATCCTGATGGGGCAGTCGGTTCTTGTCAGATATTTGCTCAACCCGCTGATCGCCGCGATATACCCTATACCGAAAATCGCCATATTACCTCTCATCCTGTTTATTTTCGGGTTCGGGGAAGCTTCCAAATACGCGATTATCGCCATCGGCGTTTTCTTTATTGTCGCCGTCAATACCATGACCGGAGCGATGGGCGTGCCGGCCATTTATTTGGATGTGGGGAAAGAATTCGGAGCGAAGCGGCTTGCCGTCTTCAGAACGATCGTTATTCCGGCGGCGCTGCCGGTTATATTTGCCGGGATCAAGCTGGCCTGGGGGACCGCTCTGCTGCTCGTCGTAGCCGCCGAATTCGTCGGAGCTAAATCGGGTATCGGCTATATGATCTGGAGCTCCTGGCAAGTATTCTCCATTGAACAAATGTTTGTCGGCTTGTTCGTCATTGCCCTCCTCGGATTTATCACTCTGCTGCTTCTGGACGAGCTGGAGGCAAAACTTTTGCCCTGGCGAAATCACGTTTAAAAAAGGAGTCCTGTACATGTCTCAAAAAGTTGTTTATGACAAACGGAAAGACGGGGTCGCCTCGGTCATTCTGAATCGTCCCGATTCGCTGAATGCGCTGGACGCCGAAGCCAAGCTCAGGCTCGGCGAAATCTGGGCCGAGGCGGCGGCAGACCCCGAGGTTCGGGTCATCGTGCTGTCGGGAGCCGGGAACCGGGCTTTCTGCGCCGGGTCCGATTTGAAAGAGATGTCGGCAACGGGAAAGACGGTTTCCACCGATCATCTTCAGCGGTCGTTGCCCGGTCTGGTCACGCCGCTGGACAAACCAGTGATTGCCGCCCTGCATGGCTACTGCATCGGGATGGGGCTGACGCTCGCCATCCACTGCGACATCCGCATTGCCGCGGAAAATACGATTCTCGGCTTCCCGGAGGTGAAGCACGGCATGATCTCCGGCATCAGCGCCATCCGTCTGCCGCTGCTCATACCTTCCGGCATTGCCGCGGAATTAATGCTTGCCGGCCATACGATTCCCGCCTCCGAAGCATTGCGCATCGGGTTGATTAATCGAATCGCGGCCGGCGACGTATTGGAGGAAGCGAACGGGCTGGCCGCTCAAATCGCGGCTCTCCCGGTCCCGGGAGTACGCGAGACGACCCGCTTGATCCGGGCGGCCGTCAATGGCGCCGTATTGGCGCAAACGGCCGAGATCGACGCAGCCCGCTCCAGAATCGAAGCTTCCGCCGGGTTTGCGGATCGTGCACGGATGTTTAAACAACAGACCAATCATCAAAAGGAGCATGACAACCATGAGAAAAACAACGTTCGGTAAACATCATTTCGCAGCCTTGTTGCTGGCAAGCCTGCTGATCGTCTCCGCTTGCGGTGCCGGAGGCGGAACGGCGCCGGCCGCTAAGAGCGAAAACCCGCCGACAGGCGTACAGCCCGCTGCAGCCGGGACGGCCAAAAGCGAACCCGCCAAAACGGTCAAGCTTAAGGTCGGCCACTTAAAATCGATATCGGACGCTCCGATTTATATCGCGATCGAGAAAGGTTATTTTAAACAGCAAAATCTGGACGTGGAAGACGTCGCCTTTGAAACCGGGGCCGACATGATCGCCCCTCTTACGGCAGGACAGCTTGATGTAGGCGGGGGCGGGATCAGCGCCGGATTTTACAATGCGCTTGGCCGCGGCTTTGACATTCAGGTCGTTGCCGACAAAGGTCGCGTAGGAAGCAGCAGCGATTACGTCGTGATGATGGCCCGCAAGGATTTGGTCGATTCCGGCAAGCTGAAAAGCTTCGAGGATTTACGCAGCAAAAAAATCGCCGTCGTGTCGAAAACCGGTTCCAACGCCGCCCAGCTTTCCGTCGCGCTCAAGAAAGGCAATCTTACTTTTAAGGATGTCGAGGTCGTCGAGATGACTTTCCCGAACATGGGCACCGCCTTCGGCAGCGGGGCTATCGACGTCGGCTTCATTCCGGAGCCGTTCGTTTCACGCTTCGTTCAAAGCAATCTGGCCGTGAAATGGAAAGGTGTGAACGATGTCATACCCGAAGCGCAAACAGGCGTATTGTTTTATTCGTCCAAGTTCGCCAAAGAGTCCCCGGATGCGGCCGATCGTTTCATGACCGCTTATTTGAAGGGGGTACGCGATTACAACGATGCCTTTTTCAAGCAAAAAGGGTTTGACGAGATCGTAAATATATTAACCAAATATACGACAGTCAAAGAAACGGCGCTATATAAGCAGATGGTTCCGGCGGGAATCGACCCTTCGGGGAATATCAACAAAGCTTCCCTTCAGTCGGATTACGATTGGTATAAATCCGAGGGCTTGATCAAAACGGATGTCGATCTCAGTAAAGTGATCAATACCTCCTTCCTTGAACACGCCCAAAAGGAGCTAGGCAAGTATTGACCGCCAAAACAAGCGGCCGCCTGTCGGAATGTTCCGACAGGCGGCCGTATTGCCGCTCTTATTCCTTCTTAGGTTTTATTTTCAAAAAGCTCGCCGTCGCATAAGCCAATAACGTTCCGTCCTCATGCCTTACTTCGGCCTGCGTCGTAAATGTGCGTCCGGTTCGGTGAATCACCTTGCCGTACGCCCGGATCGTTCCCTCGCTGGCCGCCGACAGGAAATGGACCGACATTTGGGTGGTAACGACCGGATCGGTATCGAACGGTTTAATGGATAATCCCATTACATTATCAAGTATCGAGGCGTAGACGCCGCCGTGCACGGTTGCATGATAATTCGTATGGATTGCCGGGTCGACATCCAGCGACACGACCGTCTCATTCGATGATATCGATTCTACTTTGACGCCCAGGTGCTTCCAATAAGGGACCTCATCGTACTTCGTCTTGAATTCCCGAAGCCGGTCGTCCCATAAGCGTTCATGTTCCAACGTGCAATCTCCTCGCTCCAGTTATGATTCAATGTAAAATTTCACCTGTAATCGTGGAATTTTCGCCAACCAGCAGATGCTTTAATACTTTGCCGTAATGGGATTTCGGAAGCTCGTCCACCGCTTCGATCGTTTTAGGCTTCATAAAGCCGGCCAAGTGCAAACGGCAATGGTCGGCAAGCTCCCCATAGCTCGGACGATGACCCGGACGCAGCACGACGAAAGCTTTCACGCTTTCCCCCCACTCCCGGTCGGGAACCCCTACTACAGCCGCCTCAAGAACGGCAGGATGCTTCAGCAGCACGTGCTCCACCTCCAGGGGCAATACCGTACTGCCGCCGCTGCGGATCACTTCTTTTTTTCTGCCCACGACATAAAGATAACCTTCTTCGTCGAGCTGCCCCAAATCGCCGGTGTAGAACAGCCCGTTGCGCAGTACCGCTTCGGTCAGCTCAGGCCGATTCCAGTACCCCTGCATAACGTTGCCGCCTTCAATGACAATTTCACCGGTTTCGTGAGGGGGCAGCGACCGCCCCTCCTCATCCCGGACCGTCACGCGGTACCCCATCATTTCGCGTCCTGCGCTGCGGATCAGCCTGGAGGAGCGCTCGTTGTTCACGGCGAACTCTTCCGGGGACAAATAGCAGGTCCACGACGCTTCCGTCAGCCCGTACAATACGCCGATTTTCGGGCCGATCAGCTCGAGGGAGGAGCGGAATACATCGGGCGGAACAGCGCCTGCGCCAATATCGATCGTATGCAGCGAAGCCAGTTCCGACGGTTTTACGCCCCCGTCCAAAAGCCGTACAAGCTGCGTAGGCACAAGCGAGGTTGCGCTCGCCCGATGCTGCAGGACCTTTCGGCCGAAGGTCTCCGCCTCGAATCGGCCGCCCAAAACGATAAGCGCGCCGCCCAGCAGATGGAATAATACGCTAATTGACGCAATAGGCCAAAGCGGCCGAACATTAAGGAACACATCGTCCCGGGAAACCGGCCTGCCCAGCAGCGCATTTACAATAATATGACGAAAATTGGCATGGGTCAGCATCACCGCTTTCGGTTGGCCGGTCGTACCGCCCGTGTAATTCAGACTGGCCAGAGCGTCATAAGCGGAAGGATTCGGCGGGGCGGGACTGGCAAGCTTGAGAACTTCCTCGTAATCCAAAAATCCCTCGCCTTTGCCGCCGGTTGACAGAACGATAAGTTCCGAAAATTCGCGTCTTAACGCCGCCGCCGCTTCCATATGCCGCGAACTCACGATAATGCCTCTTGCTCCGGCATCCTTGAGCTGGGCGACGATTTGTTCTCTGCCAAGGCGCGGGTCGATCGGAACCCGGACGAATCCGCCCGCCATGATGCCGTAGTCCGCCTCCAAATAATGCCGGCTGTCCTCGTGCAGCAGGGCTACGCGGTCGCCGGTCTGCAGACCCAAACCGTAGAGTGCATGTCCGACCCGATTGATTCTGCCGACCAATTGCACTCTTGTCCAGGTGATGCCATCATCGTCTATCAGTGCAGGCTTGTTCGGAGCCTGTCCGGCAAACCGTTCAAACAGATGCGATAAGCTCATCGTTCTCACCAGCCCTTCATCACGATGCGGCCGGAAATGCCGCGCCGCTCCAAGCTTGAGTGGGCATCTGCCGCACGGGTAAACGGCACAATGGAATCGATGACCGGCTTGACCTGACCGCCGGCAAGCAAATGAAGGGATCGCTGAACATCCGACAGCGTCGGATTGCCCGATCCTTCGATTCTTAACCGCCGGCCGATGATAAGACCCGGATCGATCTCGACTTTTGTCATCTCCGTGTTGCCCAGTACAACGGCAATCCCGTTTGGCGCCAGGCACCGAAGCGACTCGCCGAAGGTAGCGCTGACGACGTTTTCCAGCACAGCCTGGACGCCTTGTTTTTCCGTAAGTCTCCACACATCTGCGGAGAACTTCAGATCGGGGCTGACAACGACCTCATCGGCTCCAACCGATCGAATGGCGCTCTCCTTTGAAGCCGACGATGTAACAGCGATCACTTTGGCCCCTCTGCTTTTCGCCACCTGGATTTGATGAAGGCCGAGCCCTCCGCTCGCTCCCGTGACAAGCACCGTATCCCCAGGGCGTACGTCCGCTACGGTCACGACGGCTCTGACGCTCGTTCCAATCGGGCAAACGGCGAGCGCCGCAGCTTCGGGAGGGAGCCCCGCCGGGACGGGAATGGCATTATGGCTCGGAACACATATATACTCGGCATACCCGCCGGGACGGCCCGATCCCAGAATCCCTCCGTTTCGGCAAAGATCCTGACGTCCCCTAAGGCAATATGTGCATCGGTTGCAAAACATCCGGTGGAACAGCACCACCTGCTGACCGACATGAAGTCCGTTGACCTGCGTTCCCAGCTGTACGACTTCTCCGGCCACTTCATGGCCCAGAATGCTTCCGGCCTTCGGCCCGTGCAGTTTGCCCGATCTGTCCAGCAAATCGTGGTAACAAATGCCGGCTGCCGTAATTTTAATTAAAACTTCGCCCGGTTCCGGCACCGGCTTCGGGATATCCTCTCGAATTTCCAGAAGCTCCGGCCCTCCAACATCCTTCATAACGACGGCTTTCATCATGACCAATACCTTCTCCTTCATTGTCTGAGTTGTCCATTTCTGAGTTTGTTTGATTCTATCCGGAATGAAGCCCCAAAAAAAACAAAAGCTCTTAAAAACTCTCTTTGGAAAAGAGAGTTTTCAAGAGCTGCCAGAGGTCTGGTAAGCGATCCGGATGAATGATAATTTCACACTAACTCGATTGGAAATTACGAAAAATATAGCATGATATAGTTCGGGCGTCAACCAATCTTACCGCTTCGTATACCTCTCATATGCGGCCTGCTGAATTTTCAGCACGTTGTCCAGCCCGATTTTCTCGATGTTTTTGACGTAATCGTCGAATTTGTCGAGAGATTCTGCTCCCATGATGAATTTGTTCACCATCTCATCTTTGTAGGTCGTAATCTCCGCGAATTTCGAGTTCAGCACGTCTCGCTCCTGCTGCTTGAAGGAGAGGGCGACCGGGTATTTATCCTTGATAAACGGCGTGATCGAATCGCGGATTTTTTCGATTTTCGGCGTGACCATCGCGTTTTCGTAGCGAATGTCCCACTGGTAGGCGAATTCGCGGTGACCGAGCTCAAACATTTTGATCAGCGGCGATTTGTTCGGGTCCTTCATGACCAGGTCCGTATATTTCGGTTTGCCGTTTTCCATCGTATAGGTCTCGCCGAGCTTGCCGAAGTTCATCGCCAGCTGGCCTTCCTCGCTGTAAAACCAATCGTGCATTTTCGCCAGCTCCGCTTTGTATTTCGACTTCGAGCTGATGGCGAAGCCGTTTTTGATCAGCGTCTGCTGGCTTTTCGTATAAGCATCGCCGGACGGGCCTTTCAGCGGGGTAATGCCGATCATCTCGACCTTCGGCTCGGCTTTGGCGACCAGCTTTTCCAAATATTCGATGCGCGGGAACGAATCGAACGTGAAACCGGACACCTGGTTCGTGAAACGAGATTCCCAAACCTTCTGGTCATTCGTGATGTATTCCTTGTCGATCAAGCCTTCGCGGTACAGCTTCGCGACGAACGCCAGCGCTTCCTTCAATTTCGGATTCGTGTACGTGTATTTGACTTGGCCGTTCTCGACGTAAAAATCCTCCTCGAACGATACGCCGAAAGGTTCGACGAAGGGCAGCAGCCCCTTCAGCTTGTTTCGCGTCGTAAACGGAATTTCGTCGTTTTTCCCGTTGCCGTTCGGGTCCTTTTCCTTAAACGCTTTCAACACCTGGTACAGTTCGTCGGTCGTGGTCGGCGCCTTCATGCCGACTTTATCCAGCCAGTCCTGGCGGACGATTTGCAGATTGATCGTTTTGACGGCGGAAATTTGCGGGAAAAAGTAGATGTTGCCGTCATCGGATTTGATGTCCTTGAGGATTTGCGGATTTTTCTCCAATATCTTCTTGAAGTTCGGCATATACTGGTCGATCAGCTTGTTCAGCGGTTCGAAGGCGCCGTTTTCTCCCCCCTTGTTCAGCAGGTCCGGGGTAGCTTCCATCAAATCCGGCAGGTCGCCTCCGGCGAGGGTCAGATTGAACTTCTCGATGTAATCCTTATCGTCGTTAGGCGCTTTCAGCCACTTGAAATAGACGTTCGTCTTTTCGACGATCGGTTTCATCCACAGCAGGTCGTTCGATTCCACGGATTCGGTTCTCGGGCGCATGTACACGTTGACCTCGATTTTTTTATCGACTACCTTCCCGCCGCCGGAAGCTTGCCCCGTCGCCGCGGCCTGCCCGCTCTGGCCTTTCTGTGCATCGGGGGTGCCCGAAGCTTTCGGATCGCCGCCTCCTGTCTGACACCCGGCGAGCGTTAACGTCAGCGCCATGGCGCCGGTCATTCCTTTGATCCACTTGGAGTTTTTCATTGCTGATCAGAACCTCCCTTATCGTTTTATTTGAATCGGGGACGATAGGTTTACCCTTTAATCGATCCCATCATGGAGCCTTGGACAAAGTATTTTTGGATGAACGGATAGACGAGCAAAATCGGCACCGTCGCCACGATAAGCGTCGCATATTTGATCGATTCGCTGAGCAGGTTTTTATCGTCGTGCACGTCGACCATCACTTGATCCGTCTGGTTTTGGATGACGATGTCGCGCAGCAATATTTGCACCGGGAACAAGTTTTCATCGTTCAAATAAATCATCGCCGGGAAAAAGCTGTTCCACTGATTGACGGCGTAAAACAGCCCGATGGTAACGAGCGACGGAACGGAGAGCGGCAAATAGATGCGCAGCAGCGTCTGCAGCGTGGAGCAGCCGTCGATTTTGGCGGCGTCTTCCAGTTCCCCGGGAATTTGCTCGAAGAAGGTGCGCTGGATGAATACGTAAAAGGACGCGACGGCGGTCGGGATGACGATCGCCCATATCGTATTGCGCATTTCCAGGGCATTCACGACCAGGTAGGTCGGGATGAGTCCGCCGCTGAACAGCATCGGCAAAAGCACGAAGCCGGTCAGCAGGTTTCGTCCGGGAACTTCTTTCTTGGACAGCGGGTATGCGGCGAGCACCGTCAGGATGAGGCTGACGGCGGTTCCGACGACCGTATAGACGACCGTATTGACGTACGATCGGCCGAGCATCGGAAACTCGATGACCCGTTTGTACGCTTCCCAGTGCAGCCCCATCGGGATGATGCCGATTTTACCCTGCGAAATGTAGATTTGATCGCTTAACGAAGCGGCCAGGACATACAAGAACGGGTACAAGGTGACGACCACGACGAGTCCCAAAAACAGCGTATTGAACGCATGGAACGTCATGCTTCCCAGCGTCATGCGCTTCAGTGGCATCGGTTTTCCTCCTCTTTGCGACGTATTCGCCCTTTTACCAAATGCTCGTTTCCGAATATTTGCGGGCCAGCTTGTTGGAAATCATCAGCAGCACGAGCCCCATGACCGATTGGAACAAGCCGACGGCGGATGCAAAGCTGTAATTCGCTTCCAAAATCCCTCTTCGGTACACGTAAGAGCCGATCACGTCCGCGGTGACGTACGTATTCGGGTTGTACAGCAGGATGATCAGCTCGTATCCGGTTTCCAGCATATGACCGATTTTGAGCAAAAGCAGGATGATAATCGTCGGTGCGATGCCCGGCAGGGTGACATGCCACATTTGCTTCCAGCGGTTC
Source organism: Paenibacillus hamazuiensis (assembly GCF_023276405.1). Classification (NCBI taxonomy): domain Bacteria; kingdom Bacillati; phylum Bacillota; class Bacilli; order Caryophanales; family Paenibacillaceae; genus Paenibacillus; species Paenibacillus hamazuiensis. The sequence goes on along the minus strand of NZ_JALRMO010000001.1, from coordinate 5,218,460 downwards.
GCCCCGTCGACCTTGGCCGCTTCATACAGCTCGGTATTGATGCCCGTCAGCGCGGCGAAATACAGGATCGCCGACCAGCCGAGCGTTTTCCACATGTCGATGGCGGTATAGATCCCCCAGAAGTATTCCGGTTTCTGTAAAAAAGCGATGCGCTCCACGCCGAATTGGACCAGCATGTTGTTGATTAACCCGACGCTCGGCGACAGAAAGGTGACAGCCATGCTCGCCACGATGACGGTGGAAACGAAATGCGGCAAATAGCTGATCGTCTGTACCGATCTTTTGATGAAAGCGGAGCGGACCTCATTCAGCAGCAGCGCGAATACGATCGGTGCGGGAAAGACGAACACCAGGTTGAGCAGGTTGATCACCAGCGTATTCCGGATCAGCCTCACGAAATAGACCGAATCGAAGAAATCGAGGAAATGCTTGAACCCGGCCCAGTTGCTGGCCAAAATGCCTTTGTAGACGTTGTAATCCATAAAGGAGATAAGCACCGCCATAATGACGGGAGCATATCGGAAGACGGCGTAGTAAATCAAAGGCAGCAGGAACATGAGATAGTAGGGCAGCGCCTTCTTCATCGTTTTTCGCCAATGCGTTCGTTTGGATACGGCTGCGGACGCTGCGGGAGACGGGATTGCAGTGGCCTCGGGTTTGGACATGTGAATGGTACTCCTCCTTTCAGAGCGGACGTATGCCGCTTGATCCTTATGAGCATACTGTAACCGTTTTCAATTGATTTGGAAATCGCCGATTGTTTGGAAACATCCTCATTTTTTTCGATGGCGATGGCGAATTATTTGGAAGGATCGGCAAATCTTGCGGCAGGATGCGAAGTTTCCCATGTACATGAGGAGAAACTTAAAGAGAAGCGGATCTCCGTTTTCCCGGCACATCCATAATTATTGACAAATCGGAAATTATCGATATAATAACGGTATGAAAACCATTGACATATTCAAGGCGCTGTCGAACGAGTCCAGATTACAAATTTTACAATGGCTTAAGGAGCCGTATCGCCACTTTATACCCCATGAAGGGATTGATATGAATCAGATCGGGGTGTGCGTGAGCCAATTTACAGAAAAACTGAACATGACGCAGTCGACGGTGTCGCAATATCTTACCATCCTGCAGCGTGCCGGGCTAATCAAAATAAAACGCATCGGCAAATTTACCTATTACCAAAGGGATGAAGAGGCAATTAAAGCCATCGCCCAATTATTACAAAACGAATTGTAAATATCGAAGCTGAATTCGGTCATGCGCATTCAGCTCTATTTTTGAATAACATTTCGACAATTAGCGAAATGTATTTTTAAAATAAGATATATCGACATATCCCGATATATCTTAATATAAATATACCATTGGGAGTGTGGGTTATGAAAAGCGCATGGAAGGTGTACATTTTAGCTGTAGTCAGCTTTTTGGTGGGGACGTCGGAGTATATTATCTCCGGCATATTGGATACTATCGCCAATTCGCTGGATATTACCGTGGCGGCGGCCGGTCAGCTCATTACGATATTTTCGCTGGTCTATGGGATCGCAACTCCGATTTTGATGGTGCTGACCGCCGGCCTGGAGCGGCGTCAAGTGATGCTTTATGCGCTCGGTTTGTTCGTTGTCGGCAATATCCTTGCTTTTTTGCTGCCGGGTTACGGATTGTTCATATTGGCACGTATCGTTATGGCCCTCGGGGCCGGGGTTGTAGTCGTTACCGCATTAAATATCGCAGCCAAAATCGCGCCGCCGGGCAAGCAGGCCGGTTCGATTGCCACGGTCATCATGGGATTCACCGCTTCTTTGATTATCGGTGTTCCTTTGGGAAGAATGATCGCGGGGGAATTCGGGTGGAAGGCGGTGTTCGGCGGTATCGCTGTGCTGGGAATTGCCGCCGTGATATTGATTAGGAGCGTAATCCCGCGCATGGAAGGCGATAAACCGGTGCCGCTCGCGAGGCAGCTTGCTCTGCTGAAAAAGGGCAAGGTTGCGGCCGGCTTATCGATCACCTTTTTTTGGCTGGGCGGCTATTCGATTGCCTATACTTACCTGGCCCCTTATCTGCTCGACATCTCCGGCTTGAGCGAGCCGCAGCTTAACACCGCCTTACTGATTTTCGGTATCGCCAGTCTGGTCGGTTCGAAGGTTGGCGGCTACAGCACGGATCGGTGGGGAGTGTATGCGACACTGACCGGCGGGATGACGCTTCATATTTTGATGCTGGTTATGCTGTCCGTCTTTATCCATTCGGCGGCCGCCGTTTTCATCGCCTTGATTTTATGGTCGTTCGCCGCATGGTCGTCCGGCCCGACGCAGCAGTATCATTTGGCAACCATCGAGCCGGAGTCATCGGGCATCCTCCTCGGTTTGAACCAGTCGATGATGCAGCTGTCCATGGCGGCCGGTGCGGGAATCGGCGGCCTCGTCGTCGATCGGATTTCGCTTTCTTCGGTAACTTGGATCGGAGCGCTGGGGGTGCTGGTTGCTGTCGCGGTTACGTGGGCTTTAAGCCGCTCCCATGCAAGCAGCAGTGCGATCAAAACATCCGCTTAACCGGGTTTCCGGTGCTGCATGAGGCCGCCGGGTCATAAACCGGCAGCCTCATTAAGCTTCCAGTGACTGCATTTGGTTTTTTATGTAATATTATAGGAGGACATTAAAAAATCGAGGTGCGCCAATGGGGAAAATCATCTGTTTTATATCGGAAGAATTCGCCGATTTCGAGATTACGCTTGCTTTTCATAAAATAAGAAATATCGGAAAAAAAGAAATCGTTTCGGCCGGCTACAGCTATGACGCTGTAATGAGCGAATCCGGCCTGCATTATCAGCCTGACTTGACGGTTTCCGAAGTCATCGGGCTGGACGATGTTGAAGGGCTCATTATCCCCGGCGGTCCCATTCGAAATCAACGGGAAGAGCTGAGCGAGCTGATCCGTAAACTGGATCGGGAGAAGAAGCTGCTGGCTGCCATATGCAACGGTCCGCAATATTTGGCAAGGGCCGGCGTTTTAAACCAAAGGAAATTTACCACTTCCTGCTCTGTGGAAAGAATCGAAAAGCTGGGCGTGGACGATCCGTTTCCGCGTGAAAATGTTCTCGATCTGCGTGTGGTCAGAGACGGTCATGTCATAACGGCCAATGGCCGGGCATTTATCGATTTTTCTTTTGCCCTATTCGATTACCTGGACATTTATCAAGGCAAGCAGGAGGAAAGGGATCAACTGTTTATCGATATTATGAACAGATAATCCCGCACCCGGTAAATTTACGTAACTATTTCATATTCCCCATCCAAAATTCGATCAATTATGATGCCTGGGGACTTTCTGAATTTTTTCCAGTCCGTATCATGGAGAATTATTAATGATTGATGTTCGGCTTCATAACTTCCTAGAGCTTTCTTGGATGGAATCCACACCAAGAAACCCAATGAATCATATCCATTTGTTTCAAATAGAAGATTAAACATTTGTATGCCTTCAATCTCCATCTCCGTAACATCGTGAATGGAGCAATACTCTATATACTTCACGTATTTTGAAGCAGGCAGTTCTACCCGTGATCTTTCCTCGCCCAAATCCTTAAGAATCGATGTCGGGAAACCTGCTTTTTTTAATTCTTTTATTTTATGTTCCAAGTCGTGTAATTCCTTGGGCTCGTATGAAGCAATCAATTCGGCTAAAACATTATTTTTTTGTTTAGCCGCTATCGTATAAGGGCGCTCTCCGTAATAATTTTTTAATGCAGGATTCGCCCCGTTCTCAAGCAAACATCGAGCGATTTCAAATCGCTGCATCATAGCCGAGAAATGAAGCGGCGTATAGGAAAGATCTGCATTATTTTTGCTAAATACTTGATAATTAATGTCCGCTTTTTCTTTTATCAAAAATTCGACTAAATCCAGATGCCCTCTGGATGAGGCGATTTGAAGAGCTTGTCCGCTATGTTTGTCAATATCTATGCCGGCATTCAGAAGGAACTTGACAACTTCCATATCTCCTTTGTACGCAGCTTGCCATAAAGCGGATTTTCCAACATGAGACACCGCGTTGATGTCAGCTCCCCGATCCAGAACATATTGTAATTCTTGAATGCTGCCTTTTCCCGCTGCCATAGTAATGGCGGGAGATGCCGGATCGTTCAAGTCCGCTCCGTATTCAATCAGCAGCTTAACAATTTCAAAGTCATAATCGCGTTGTCCGGACCATGCCCGAAATAAGTAGGTATCGGTTCCCGGCGTACGGTGATTCAAATCGATTCCTGAAGCAAGTATGATCTTCACAGTTTGAATATCTTTGTTTTTAAACGCTTGCAGCAACTCCTGATTCATGATTATTGCAGCTCCCTTTCTTCCCGTGAACTTTGCTTTTTCCATCAATCATATGTATTCGATGGAAATTATTTCTATTGGGGGACATCCCGCAATTTTTTTCCCGGACGACGACATCTTTTCGAATCGCCTCACCGCCGCACGCCGTAAATGAAAAACACCTTCACCGGATAACCGAATGAAGGTGTTTCTGTGTTTGTGGACCGGTTGAAAAAAACATCCGCTTGCCTTCCGGTTCAGGACAATACGTAAACGGTGATGCCCCTTTGCAAGCCGAATTGTCTCGCTTCCTCCAGATCTTCGAAATATACGTCCAGGCGGCTGCCGATGATCGCTGAGCCCGTATCTTCCGCGATTCGATAGCCAATCCCTTCAATATACAGCTTCGTCCCAAAGGGAATAACCGCAGGGTCAACTGCCACGGTTCGTCCCTCCTCTACATAGCTGCCGCTTTTGGTGACGCCATAAGCCGGATGCGAAGGGGTTTTGCCGGTTGATTCGTAGCCGGCTGTGTACGCTGTCAAGGTGGCGTTAATGACTTGGCTGATAATGATCTCACCTTCGCCTTCGGGCAGCTGGAATCCGGGGATATACAACAGCTGGCCTGCGGCGATTTGTTCCGGATTGTCAAGGTGATTGCTTTCGGTCAATTCCTTAATGCTCACACTGAACATTTTCGAGATTTTGTATAGCGTATCTCCTTTTTTAACTTGATAGTACACTTTCTGAGCGACGGGAGTGTGTTCGGCGGCTTGGTCCTGCGTGGGTCGGTCCGATGAAGTTTCGCCGGAAGAATCGTGTGCCGGTAAACTGTTCGCAGGCATGCCGTCGTTGCTGTCTTTGGCCGGCTCCTGTAATTCGTCTTTCGCCCGTTTGGGCTGTTTGCAATAGGCTTGCGCATCAGCCGGCGATGAAGATGAGGCGCCTCTTGCAGTCAATTTATTCAAAGCGGGCTCGGGTGGGCGGCACACCTGCCGAACCTTGGAGCGTTTGATGAGCTCCACCGCTTCCGCCCGGGTGATCGGATCCGCTCCGCGGAAGCTTTCCACCGTGAAGGAGTCATCCTTGCCTCCGGCCAGATCGTTAGCCATAACGAATATGATGGCGTCTTCCCCCTGATAATCGTAACCGTAAGCAGCGGCCATAATTTCCGCAGCATTCAAACGCGGGAGAGGGGTACTGCGCTTCGCAGCATCATTAATGCCCGACACCGGATAGTTGAGCTTGGCTGCTTTTTTATATAAAGGATCCGCCCAGTGCTGCTCAACAAGTAAACCGGATTCCGCGGACTCCGGTTCGCTCGCGGAATAAACCGCTTCCGTTACAGGTGTGGAACGAAAGAGCATAGCCAAAAACTCCGCTTCCGCCACCGGCTTGTTCGGTTGAAAGGTGCCGTCCGGATACCCTTGAGTGATATGATTCTGAATCGCCCATTCTATCGCTTCGGATGCCCAGTGATCTGTCGTGTCCGTAAAACGGGCGGAACCCGAGGCTTCCGCAGTCGGAACAAGCAGAGAACCGATCAGCAGCAAGCCCGAAAGCGCAGTTGGGATCATTTTCATTGCGTTCATAGTTTCTCCTATATCCAGCCTGCAATAATGGTATTCATGTTCGTCGAATATTTTAATGGAAGATTTTGGGGAGGTCAAGTGTTTGGGGAAATCAGGGGCCGCACAGCAGTTATTTTCAACAAGATATGTTAAAATACGGTTATTCGCAAAAACTTTTGTGTTACGGGAGCCGCCGATGATTACTTTTTTCTTTTGGCCTTTCATGATTTTATCGATATTAATTTCAATTTTAGGACTTATATTCAACAAACATCGACTTTTGTACGTTTCGGCAGCATTGATTATTCCATTGTCGTTATATCTTGCGGCTACTCCGGCATTCGAGCTTTGGGGTTTAATATTCCCTTTCTTTTATATAGGATCGGCCCTTTATATTAAGAAGGGAAAGCGAATCATCGCTTTATTCTTGAATTCGCCCAATTATTTTATTATCGGTTGGTTGGGATATGTTGTATTAAATCAATAGCTGGTACACCTCCGTTACCGGGCAGGATTCCGCAATTGAATCAGTCTTTTGTAAGCAACCTATCATTCACCCATTACGTCCATGGCGATAAATATATGCTAAGCTAAAGCGTAGGCGTATCAAATCAAAGAGGTGATTGGATTGCGGATTCATCCATTAGGTTTACAAATCGGGATCGTTTGTTTCGTCTTGGTCGCCGGCATTTCGATGAAAACCATTATACCCGACTCCAAAGCAGCTGGTGATCAAATTCGTACACAAGCCCCGGGTTATCCGAAAAATGAGAACGGACAAAAGGATGGCTCCGGTTTGTACCCAGCTTCTGCAAATACATCTACAAAAGATCCTCATTATCCCAAAAATGAAAACGGGCAGACATACGGTTTTGCCGCAGATGACACTCCCGCTGAAATGCTGCCCGACTTAATTCTTGCAGGAAGTGTGGATGGCGCCAATGCATATGTATTGAAAAAAGATTTTCTCGATGGGCAGCCGACCGCACCCGAGGAACCCCGGAAGAGCGGATCCTTAGGTGGCCGAACTGTCCCGCTATATGATGTTGATGGGAAGAACATAATCGGTTCTTTTTATATCAAACCCGCAAAAGCTCCTGACTATCCCAAAAATGAAAAAGGGCAGACATACGGTTCATCCGCAGATGCCACTTCCCCTGAAACGATGCCTGATTTAATTAGTGCTTCAGGTGTGGACGGCACTTTGGGCTATTTGCTGAAAAAAGATGTAATAGGTAGTGAGAACCCAAAGACACCTGAGGAAGCACTGGCCTTACAGAAAAGCAGACCTCCGGGTGGTCGTGATATCCCACTCTACGATGTTGATGGGGAAACGATAATTGGCGTTTTTCATGTTAATTGAAGTTTTTGCTGCGCTTTGACGGGCATGTTTAGGCTAATGAAATAATAAAACCGGCACAATTATGTGCCGGTTAACCAAATGCGCAATGCGAAAAGGTTATCCCTAAAAAAGGCATGGATACATAATAGTATATAAAAAAATTCAACATAAGTCTATTACTTTTCATGTATAAGTTGTATGTTATTTATGCGACCGCGGCGCAATACGATTAGGGATGAAGGGAGAAGAAGCCCTGCATGATTACGCTCAGAAAAATTACGCTGGAAAACCGCCGGGACATATTTAACTTAACCGTTTCGGAAGAGCAGCGCCGCTTCGTTGCGTCCAATCTATCCAGTATGGCCTCGTGTTACGTCCTTGCAACCAACGGAGGCCATCCGTTTCCGTTTGCTATTTATGCGGATGAGCAGCCAGTCGGTTTTGTGATGCTGACTTATGGAATTACCGGATACGACCTGCCCTCCATTGCGGACAACAACTATTGCATCTTGCGACTGATGATCGACAAGATGTATCAGAACCGGGGCTACGGTCGGGAAGCCATGAATAAAATATTGGAATTCATTCGCACCTATCCGGCTGGACCTGCACGTTACTGCTGGATTCCTTATGCGCCCGACAACCACCATGCCAAAAAACTTTATGAAAGCCTCGGCTTCCGCGACAACGGAGAAATCTGCAACAATGAGCTAATAACCGTATTGCCACTCTGATATGGAGGCTGTCGACACGATCGACAGCCTTCAATACGTAAACAGGCAGATTTACTTGGCAAACCGGAACTTTGCTCCAAATTCAACTTAAAAAGACCCATGATTCACTGGGCTTCGGCAACGTCCCGCTCAGTAGGGCAGTGTTTAATTTCACATAACTAAGCGCACAAGAGATTCTTGGGACCTTGCGTCACTACCGTTTCTAGGCAGCTTGACACGATTACACACTGCAATGTATAGTTAATAATATACTTAATTAAGGAGGATATTAATTGGCTGTGAAGGACTCACTCAGTCTCATCTTCGCTGCGCTCGCCGATCCGACACGCCGAAACATTCTGACCAAGCTATCACAGGGGCCCGCGACTGTCAGAGAAATCGCCGAACCCTTCGAGATTAGCGCACCCGCGATCTCCCAGCACCTCAAGGTGCTGGAGCGTGCAGGGCTGATCGAACGTACAGCGAACGCACAGTGGCGGACTCTGTCGATACGAACCGAACCTCTCGATGAGGCATCGGCCTGGGTCGAGAAACACCGCCGTGAGTGGAACCTGCGCATCGACGCACTGGAAGAACACCTCAAGTCCATGATCAAAAAGGAGGAACAATCAACATGACCATGTCCACATCCGTACCAGAGTTTACCATCACCCGAACCCTGAATGTCCGCCGCGATCTCGTGTGGCGCGCCTGGACCGAGAAGAATGAACTCGCCGCCTGGTTGCCTTCGACACCTCTGGAGTCCATCTCCTTCGATGTCCGCGAAGGCGGACGCTACCGCTACACAATGGTCAATGTCAAAACCGGCGAGGAGTATCACACCGGAGGTGTATTCCTCGATGTCGTACCTTTCGAACGGCTCGTATTCACCTGGGGTCACCCCGATGCTCCCATCGAGGATTCCCCTGTCGTGACCCTAACCCTCACTGCACAAGGCGACCGCACCGAGATGATCTTTCACCTGCGCGGATTGGCCGGTCAACCTGGCGATAAGTTCTTTTACGACGGCTGGTCCAATGCGCTGGACGATCTGATGACGCACCTGCGTGACCAGAAACAGTAGACGGCGAGTAAGCGTAGAGAAGGAGCCTTCATGAGTTCACACTTGAAATTTGAAAAAATAAGAGGAGAGCAGACAAGGAGGATTCATTAACATGTCCAATGAATCAAAAGGGGAAACATCTGCCGTTCATAAAAATAAATTACTAAGAATGGACAATGTTGGCATCGTTGTAGAATCCCTAGATGACGCAATCTCTTTCTTCGAGGAGATTGGCTTGAAGCTCGAAGGGCGTGCTACAGTCGAAGGTGAATGGGCTGGTCGCATAACCGGGCTGGGTTCACAGTGTGTAGAGATTGCTATGATGGTTACCCCGGATGGCCACAGCCGACTTGAACTTTCGCGATTTCTCACCCCACCTACTATATCAGATCACCGAACTGCTCCTGTAAATGCCCTCGGTTATCTACGCGTCATGTTCGCCGTTGAAGACATTGACGAAATGGTATCCAGACTCACTAAGTATGGTGCTCAGCTCGTTGGCGAAGTGGTTCAATACGAGGACTCGTATCGGCTCTGCTACATTCGTGGAATTGAAGGACTTCTAATCGGTTTGGCGGAACAACTCGGTAATAAATAAGGAAAACTAACGGAGAATGATAGATAATTAGATTGTTTCGGAGCAGGCGCTACGGCAACCTGCTCTTTTTCAGTGCATTGTCAGCGAATTGGCCTAAAGATCAATGGGAATCTAAAGGGATCGAATTGACTAATTTATACATATTTAGTGCTGTGATAAATCCCACACAGACGTTTATCCTTCCAGTCAGCACGCGATGTAACATATATTAATAAATTGGATTCAAATTAGGGAATTTACGCTAAGGGAAACAGCTGGGAAGTTAAAGCTTTACATGGTAACATGTAGTCAATACATTACATCACATAAACAAAGGAGAGCCTTATATGAGAAAGCTTGTTTTATTTTTGCATGCATCGCTTGACGGTTTTGTAGAAGGGCCTAATGGCGCAATGGACATTGGCTGGGTTTCATATGATGAGGATTTAGCGAAACACGCGGCGCAAATTTTGAGTACGGCCGACACCGTCCTTTGGGGTAGGGGCACTTATCAACTAATGTTCAGCTATTGGCCCATGGTGCCGTCGAACCCCTCAAGTTCACAGCATGAACTGGAGCATGCCGCGTGGATTGAGCAAACATCCAAAATTGTTTTTTCCAAGACGCTTGATAAAGTGGAATGGAACAATTCCAGACTGGTGAAAGAGAATGTCAAGGAAGAAATCCTGAACTTGAAAGAGCAGTCAGGAAAGGATATTGTCATCCTCGGCAGTCCCAGGTTTGCGCACCACGTGATGGGTCTTGATCTAATCGATGAGTACAAAATCACAGTTTCTCCTGTCCTGCTCGGCAGCGGGCTGCCGTTGTTTCAAGGACTTCAAGAGAAGACCAATCTTAAACTTATCGAAAATAAAACTTTCAATTCCGGAGCCATTGGTCTCTATTACCAGAGGGATAGTGCCACGTAAAGTAGTTTGCATTACCTAATCAGTTAACGGGGTTGAACTAACGGGTACGATAGCGCAGAAAACAAATCGTGAGGCCGCCATGGATAATAAACGGGTGGCCCCGATAAGCGAACGGGTAGAATAGTTCCAATATGTGGTATTATTTAGATGACGAAGTCTACTTATGAAGGCCATAGGAATTGTCCAATCCAAATCTTATATTTCATAGAAGGTTGAATTTGCCTGAACCAGATCCATTTACCCAAGACTGGGAATACGAAGTGGCAAATGAAACTAGAATATAATCCTTAGCGCAGGAAAATCGACTTTAATTTTGGTGAAAATTTCCTCGACGGGGGTTTTGTGTTATTTGGCAGGTGGTACCCCATCTACAAACAACCGCAGTCCGCCATTCCTCTCGTCGAGGCGGGAGTGGGGCACTAGGCAATGAAGCATTTACTCGATCTTCACACTTGGTGTAAAATCGCCAAAGTAGATAAGTTCTAGAACAACGCAAATCAAGGGAGAGAGAAGCAATGGAATTGACGCTAAGGATTTTTCTGGGTCTGGTCGCCTTGATATGCCGGGCAGGAGGTTTAAACCTGTTGACAAAAGGAGCGGGCTATTTCTTGCCAAATACAACCCCGCCACAACGCGTCTTAGATAACCTGGTCCGGTTTCTGAGCGGCATTTATTTCGGCCTTGGCTTCCTGATGGCCTGGACTGTTTTTCGTTTTCACGAGCTTACCGATTTAATCTATTTCATTGGTATTGTCGTTATTTGCTCGGGTCTCGGCAGGTTGTATTCAAGAATCAAAGTTGGCTCGGCAGGGAAATATTTTGATTTTATCATGGTCTTTGAAATTGCTTTAGGCGCTGGTATTGTATTGCTGCAATATTTCAGATTTGGTTGACCGGCTACGGGCGAAAGCAGCCACATAAAGGATTCCTAAGAATACAAAGTTGGCGAGGAAGACATAGCGGAGTGACCATCACGGAAATTCTGAGGGGACTTCTACAAATTCTTCGCTACATTATATAAGTATTTTCTTATATAATTATTTACAAATGAGAATGGTTGAATTATCATGAAAAAGGCAGTCCGCATCTACTTGAAGCACTCCGCAAAACAAGAAATGAAATCGAGAAAAAGGTCATTGATTTACTCAAAGGATTGAATGTGCCTGTATAAAGGAGCCCCATATGGTAGAAATTGAAAAAATGGTCGAAATTTTAAAGCTCGCGGCTGACAAATCCAGGTTAACGATCTTGCTATTGCTTCAGGAAAAAGAACTTTGCGTATGTGAAATGGTTGAGATCTTGCAAACCAGCCAGCCCAATATCAGTCAGCACATGCGTAAATTAAAGGATGGAGGTTTGGTCAAAGAATCCAAAAGAGGTCAATGGGTGTATTACTCTTTGGCCATAGACGATAAGCCTTTCCTCGTGGACTTGTTAAAGCATCTGCCAAGCCAAAAAGAGCGAGTCGAACAACTAACCTGTGAATGCGAGTAAGGGGAAACAGGAATGCTGCGTAAAAAGTTAATTGCTGAATTTATAGGTACTTATTTCTTAGTCTTTGCAGGCCCAGGAGCTATGGTCATTGATCAAATTACCAAAGATATTACGCATGTCGGCGTCGCTTTAACCTTTGGGCTTGTCGTTATGGCACTCATTTATTGTTTTGGGCATGTGTCGGGGGCTCATTTTAATCCCGCCGTTACGATTGCCTTTCTGGTGCGGAAAGATATTTCACTCCGAGACAGCTTGTTTTATATTGTGATCCAATTCGCCGCGGCGCTATTTGCAAGCTATACGCTGCTTCTTCTGTTTGGCAACGTCGCGAATTTAGGTGCAACACTTCCTAGATCATCAGAAATACAATCTTTTGTCTTGGAGTTTATATTGACGTTCGTGCTGATGATGGTTATTTTAGGGTCGGCCGTACATGGAAAAGCGGTTAAAAGCTTCGCCGGTATTGCTATCGGAGGAACTGTTGGACTCATGGCCATGTTTGCGGGTCCGATTTGCGGAGCTTCCATGAATCCTGCGCGCTCGCTAGGTCCGGCTCTTGTTTCGGGTGCTACACAGCATCTATGGCTTTATATTGTGGCGACCATCCTTGGGGCTATTGCTGCCTCCTTGGTTTATCAAACCATCCATGAATAAAAAGGGGAATTTCTCAATGGACAAAAAATTAGTATATTTTCTTTGCACCGGAAACTCCTGCAGAAGCCAGATCGCTGACGGATTCTTGAAATCGTTTGGCGGCGACAAGTACGAAGTGAAGAGCGCCGGCCTGGAAGCACATGGCTTGAACCCTCGCGCCGTTTCTGTTATGAAAGAAGCAGGTGTAGACATTTCGAACCATACATCGGACGTGATTGATCCAGAGATATTGAACAGAGCGGACTACGTCATCACCTTGTGCGGCCATGCCGATGAGCATTGTCCCGTCATCTTGAACAAAAATGTGGTTAAATGGCACTGGGGATTTGAAGACCCTGCGAAAGCGATCGGAACCGAAGAAGAAATCATGGCAAAATTCCGGGAAGTGCGCGATTCGATTAAAGATCGCATCGAGTTGTTTGTGAGAGAAGGGAAATGACATGATTAAACGGATGCATGTGGCGGTCAAAGGAAGAAGTGCTGGCCATCGGTGAGAGATTGCGAAAAGGAGATAAATAAATCGAATGACACAAGGGGCAAAAATGATGGACGCGATGGCGGGTGCTCTCGTCTCAATCATTCCTGATACACTCAGCTCGCAGCTACCCATCATCGTTTCCGTTACGAGCATGGTATTTAACTTTCATTATGGCGAATGACCCGTATTATTTTGGGATTGTTCCGATTCTTGCTCGAATTGGAGCATAAATCCAGCTCGGTTCAAAACATAGTGCGAGTGATCCATGACTTTGCCAGTCAAACCCACTTGCTTGGTTTAAATGCCGCTATTGAAGCTGCCCGTGAAATGAAGCTGAATGTCGGATGACAAGAACTTTGACGGACCACGACGGTGGCCGGCCGGAAAAGATCGGCTGCCGTCGTGGCGCTATGGGCAGGATAGTTTAATAAATGTGTTGAAAACAAGGCATATTTACATTTGAAAATGAGTCGTTTAACGGAAAGCAAAGTTGTTCCGCGAGATAGCGTTTGATGGAAGTCTCAAAGTTCGGCCTTGACATTCGGAATCTAAACAGTTATATTTGGTTTTAAATAGCCGGCAAAGTAAAAAACGAGGGACAGTACCTATGAACTCATTTAAAAATGATGTATCTTACGCTCTCATTCAATTGATCAAAGAACACCGCAGGCAGGCCGAGGAAGCACTTAAGCAGTTGGGTTTGCATGCAGCGCAAGAGTTTGTACTTTTTTTGCTCTGGGAAGAAGATGGCCTATCTCAATCTCAACTCGCGGCTCGCCTCAAGCTGGAACTTCCGACTATCACTAAATCTGTGCAGCGAATGGAACGTATCGGCTTGGTAAAGCGTCATGTTGACGAGCAGGACACACGTATTTCTCGTGTCTATCTTACCGAATCCGGGCGCGAACTCTATGAGCCAGCCATGCAAGTATGGAAAAATCTTGATGCTCGCATCTGTCTCAATATGACTGAGCTTGAGCAGGCTTTGTTTCGTCGGCTGCTTCAACAAGGTCTGGCGAATCTTTCCTAAAGGGAGAGATTCGCTTTATAGGTAATTTTACTTTGCCGGCAAACTATTAAAAAAGATAGGATGGATATGTATGAAAAAGGAAGTTCCCTCGATGAAAGATCGTATTGCCTTAGTGACAGGAGGAAGTCGTGGCATTGGTGCAGCAACAGCGATTCAACTTGGACAGCACGGTGCCCGTGTGGCCGTTAACTACTACCGTAATAAAACGGCTGCTCAAGAAGTAGTAGAAATTATTGAGAGCGCCGGAGGCAAGGCAATTGCCGTTCAAGCGGACGTCACGAAGCAGGAGGAAGTTGAACAAATGGTTTCGCACGTTCGTGAGACTCTCGGATCAATTGATACATTGGTTCTCAATGCTCCAGCGTCAAGCAGCTCCTCTTCCGAGATTCCTGCCCACGAACAGCTTCAAGCTATCCTCGCTCCTTTCACAGCAAGTCATTGGGGTATTTTGGAGTCATTCGTTCGAGGTCAATTACAAGCAGCTTACTTTCCGAGCCAGGCGGTTCTTCCGGATATGATGAAGCAACAACGAGGAAGTATCATTTTCGTCAGTGCTACCCATGCCCGCCGACCCAACGAGGGAGGAATAGCTGTAGCCGTTGCCGTAGCCAAGGCCAGCGTGGAGGCGATGATGCAGCATATGGCACTCGAACTGGGGCCCGCAGGCATTAGGGTCAATACGGTGGGTGGAGGAATGATTCTTACCGATCTAAACGCCGGAGCGCCACAGGAGATAAAAAACCAGATAGCTCAAATGACTCCTTTGCGGAGGAATGGCCGACCTGAAGATATGGCTTCTGCCATCACCTATCTGGCCTCCAATCAAGCCTCATTTGTAACCGGAGCCTATCTCACAGTGGATGGCGGCAACTTTATCATCTAAAGACATGAATAGAACGGCGATTAAATAAGCTTAAGCACCGATTGCTCCGCTGACGGAGACGACGATAACGAAATAAGAAAACGTAGGCAGCCGTATAAACATCGGCTGCCTCTTTCGATTAACTTCAATATTTTTCAATGTTCCTGCGAAACATTTACCATTATATGGGCGTATCAAGAGGTGGAGGTGAAGAAATTTGAATATTAAACGATCCGTACCGACTCTGCTGGTTGGACTGCTGGTTTCGCTGCTAATTTCAGGAGCGACCTGCTATGCTTGCAGCTGTATACCGCTAACCTTTGAACAGAAGGTCGAGCGCGCGGAGCAGGTTTTTATCGGCAAGGTGGTGGGAATATGGCACAGTAAACAGCTCGTTCAAGTCAATGTGGAGTTTGAGGTTTCGAGCGTTTATAAAGGAGACGTCCCTTCGTTTACGCACGTTTATTCCAGTAGTGCGGCTTGTGGTATTTCTTTTCAGTTTGGCAAATCGTATCTTGTATTCAAAGATGCTGATGGGACTACTTCACTTTGTTCCGGCACCGGAGCCGTAAACGATGAGAAGCCGCTGGACGAAAGTCTTTTGGGCAAACCAGTGCAGACGTATGAACATAATTCCTCAATGGCCGTAAGTGACGTCAAGCTGCGCTATCATCACGAAAAAATTAGTGCTGTCCGCATAGATCCCAGAAACAAGGCCGTACTGCCTCTTCGGGATGACTTGTTAAAAGAACTAGGAATCGAGCGAACGAGTCATCCGGACGACCACGAGCAAATCAAATTAGCCAAAGGAAATAAGAATGTTACCGTCATTACAGGAAGCAACATCCTCATACTGAAAAATGGACCCAAATATCTGGATACGATTAGCTTCCGGGATGACGGAATCGTTTATGCGCCGCTTCGTGACCTTATGGAGGAATTGGATTTTAGCGTAATCTGGAATGATCATGATCGCTCCGTTACTCTCAAAGATAACAATGCCGTTGTCAGCGTGCCGTTAAAAATAGAAAACTTCGGTAAGCTCGAGAATTTTCAGAAAAACGTTAACAATAAGGTGCCTGATAATATGCGCGTTGTTCGCTATTCCATAGATTCCGGACCCATTTATATGGGATGATAACATCCGGATGCAATTCGATCCCTCACGGGACAAAATGACGGTGGAGAAAGCTTACAAGGTTTCCTGCAAGTCCATGACATGGGAAGAGACACCCTGGAGTGGAAGACGGCTTTTTCTGGATGGATGCAGCGACGGCCAAAGGCATTACGTTCTCAGCCTGTTCTCTACTGAAGACAGCTGAAGAAACCGCCAGTCTAACCACACTATCGATGTGATCCGGGGCCAGTGATGAATTGAAAAGCTCTCGGGAATCTAGGTCCCACGGACAGAATCGTTCGAGTTGGCGATATTTATTTATGGTCGTTTGTAACTAATAGTACATTGGCTTCGTCAATTAGTATAGAAAGAATTGACATTTGAAAGGGAGAGGACGAATTGAAAAAACATTTTATTGTAGGAGTGCTGTGCGGTGCCTTCTTAATGGCAGCAACTTCTGTATTTGCTTCGAGTGCAATCGAAGCAATAATCTTTCCAAGTAAAGTTACTTTTTTTCTAGCCAACGGACTTTCCAAAGAAGTACAGCTTCAGGAAGGCGAAGAGGTGCTTAGCTACAACAATAAGGCATATGTACCTCTTCGTTTATTCGCTGAGAGCAGCGGTGCTCTTGTAAAATACACGCAAGCCTCTCCTGAGACGGATAACAAACATCAAATAGACGTTCGCTATGCTGCTGAAAAAGCTTTTTCCGAGCAAACTTCAAATGCAGCCGGTAGTAAGCCGCTTGAGGACTCACGGGAACTGCAGCTGCAAGATATGCTTGTCATAAGTCTACTTCCGCATATGCAAGAGAAACTTGCTGAGGTATATGCAGATATAATTACAATACCACCAGTAATTCATCCGGATTCCGTCAATGTGAAGAACATTGAAAGGGTAGCTGCTTTCCGTGGTTTTGATTTTTTAATCACCATAGATGCTCAACCAATGGTCGGTCCTCATATACCTGTCGGCGAAGATGTATTTACATTTCGGATCTCGTCGGCTGGAGTTGAAATTAAAAATTATGAGCATCTTAAAGGACCCAATAAGGATGACTTCCTCCCCAATTACCAATATCTTTTGAAGTAACTGCGAACATATAACACGGCGATGGAACCGATCCCTTGCATGTTTACGATTAACCTGACAGAGACAAAGCACAGAAAAACATCATGGGGCCGCTGTGGGCAAGATTCAGGCGGCCCCATTAAGTTAACGGGTTTGTTTTCGAGGCAAAAACAAAGCGACAACCGCACCGAGAAGAATGCCGAGCGCCGCCAAATAAATGGCTGTCCGCTCACCCGCAGCGATGGCTTCACGCAGAGCATCGCCGGTTTTTCCTTGAATACCCATATTGGCAACGGCTATCAGAATGGCAAGGCCTACGGCGTTGCCGATATTTAACGTGGTTGACGCAATACCGGATGCGACGCCTTGGTCTTCCTCGGCTACGCCGCTGGAGGCGGCGACCCACATGCCGGTCCATGTAATCCCTTGGCCGATACCGGAGATAACGATGCCCGGAACGATGATAAGATAACTGCTGCCGGAATACACGCCTACCGGAATCAGTACCGTACCGGCAACTCCGATGAGCAGGCCGATCAGCAGCGTATTGCGTGCCTCCAGACGGGTGGCCAGCCTTTCGCCGAGCTGGGTGCCCGCCGCTATGGCCAGAGAAGGGATAATAAAGGCAAGTCCGGCATTCAGAGCACTGTATCCGTGTACGTTTTGAAAAAGTATCGTAAGGAAATACGGCAGCGCGCCGTACGTTCCCATAAAAATGAAAGTGATGATAGTGCCTGCAACCAGGCTGCGATTGCGGAATAGCTGCAAAGGCATTAACGGATCGGCGCTCCGGGCCTGGATTAAAGTAAACCCCGCTAGGAGCATTAAGGAAAGAATGGCGCATACAATCATATTCGGAGAAGTCCAACCGAATTCAGGCCCCTGCACGAGAACATAAACCAAGAGTGTGGCGCCTGCGGTCACTGTGACGGCCCCGGGTATATCAAAGCGGCGCTTCCGTACCTTCGGCTCGTCGCGGGGAATAATAAACGTGGCGACCAGCGCGACGATACCTGCGAGCGGCACATTGACATAAAAGACGGCTTCCCAGCCGAAGGCATCGGTCAGCAATCCGCCCAATAGCGAACCTAACGTCAGTCCGCTGGCGCCAGCTCCGCCCCATATGGCAAGGGCGCGGTTACGGCGCGGTCCTTCTTCAAACAATCGGTTGATCAGCGACAAAGTGGCCGGAAAGAGAAACGCCGCACCGATGCCTTGGATCGCGCGGGCGATGATAATGACTGGCGCGTTCCAAGCGAGTCCACCGAGTAATGACGAAACTGCATAGAGAAGCAAAGCGAAAACAAACATCCTCTTATGTCCCAGCAAATCGGCGGCACGCCCCCCAAGAAGCAGAAACCCTCCGCAGAAAATCGTATAAGCGCTGACCACCCATTGCAGCGACTGCTTCGAAAAACCGAGTCCTTGGCCAATTTCCGGGAGAGCAACGTAAACGATATTGATGTCAAGCGAGTAAATGAGTTGGGCCAGGGCGAGCAGAGCCAAACTCCATCCTAATGCCCGCTTTTGAACGGCAGCCATTTCCGGTGCTGCGGCATGAAGCCGAGTTTGTTGATCGGTAGACATGAATAGAGACCTCCTTTATTTCAACTTTTTTTGAAATGATCTGAGGTGATTATATTTCAAAAATAATTGAAATGTCAAGAGGGGGATGATATAATTTTATCATGAGACAAATTGATGAATTTGCAGTAGCCCAAGCGGCTAAAGTACTCAGCGATCCGATACGGCTCAAAATATTGATGCTTCTTAAAGAGGGCAGGCAGGAGGTTTACCAGGCGCCTGTCTGTTCGGCCTTTGCTCATGCGATCTGTCCGGAGGATCTGAAGCTCGGTTTGGGTGACATTTCGTCGTCGAAGCTGTCATATCATTTGAAGGAATTGAAGGACGAAGGTTTCATTCAGGAGTGCAGGGAGGGGAAACGGATTTATTATCTCTTAAAGCCTGACCGTTTTAAGAGTCTAATTGAATCGCTCCGCGGGTTGTACTAAACGTGAAGCCGGCAGTGAACGGGGACGATAGCCGCATAGATTCTAAATAGGATTAGGGTGTTTTTCATGGGATTGGGAGAGCGGATTGGCAGAGGCAACACTGCGGATATTTATGTACTAGGGTCGGATCGGGTTGTTAAAGTATTTCGCGACCCCCAATTACTGGACTTGGAGCGGAGGATCAGTACCGTTATTGAGGAGTTGGCGGTAGGCGCCCCGGCATTTTACGGTACCGTAGAAGTTGACGGTATTACCGGACTCGCATATGAGAGGATCCAGGGACCTTCCATGCTGGAGATGCTGATAGGCAAGCCGGAAAAAGCTGCAGAATACGGCCGCGAGCTGGCTCAGCTTCACGCCAAGTTGCATAGCGTCAAGGCAACCGGGCGGCTGCAATCCATTAAAAGCCGACTGGCTTATATGATCAGCGGCATTCGTCATGCCGGTTTCGAGCCGTTACGAGAGGCGATCGTAAGCCGTCTGTCCGAGCTTCCCGAGGATGATCATCTTTGCCACGGCGACTTCCATCCCGGCAATGTGATGTTAAGTCAGCGGGGTCCTGTCGTGATCGACTGGATGACCGCAGTATGTGGTCCGGCACAAGCAGATGCAGCCAGGACGATTATGATACTTCGTCATGCGGTCTTACCGTCAGAGCTTCCCGAGGTCGTTATCCGGACGTTTGCTCAGCTTCGAACCGTATTGCTGCAAGCGTATGAGGACGCCTATCTCAAACTGACCGGCTGCGGCCGGGAGGAGCTTGCCAAGTGGGAGCTTCCGCTTATGGCGGCGCGCCTGGGCGAGAGCGTTCCGGAGGAGGAGCAGCGCACTCTGCTCGCTATAATACAGCGGCAGCTCAGCTAAGCAGGGCGAATTTTTTCCACCGCAGGAAATTTGCTGAATAACACACCATATATTGATTTGGACTTTTCGCGAATGTGCAATATAAACTTATAAGACGAGCTGCTAGCTTCAAGGCTGCCGATGATCGAGTCGGCAGCCTTGTTAAGCTATCGGGGCAGTTTAGTTGAACAAGGAATGGATGTTTACTCAATTGCGTGTTTCATTGACTTATACATTTTTTCCGTGTATTCGTCGACTTCATCCCGCGACATGCGTAAGCGACTCACGGAAGTGCCGTATCCGATTTCCTGTTTACCTTCTTCCAAGCCTTTGAAAATTCCATCTGCGAAGGCATCTAACGGTTCTCCATGGATATGCAGACCGGTTCCGCCTAAATCCGTATTCACCGCCGGCGGAGCGACTTCGATGACTTCTACCGATGTATCGGAAAGCTGGTGTCTTAGACTCATTGTAAATGAATGAAGCGCCGCTTTGGTTGCCGAATAAATCGGGGCAATCGCAAACGGTGTAAAAGCTAACCCGGATGTCACGTTAATGATAGCCGCCTCTTCTTTTGCCGCAAAAAATGGAGCGAACAGCATAGAGAGATGGAAAGGCGCTTCCATGTTGGTTATAATTTCTTTATTGAAATAACTCCAATTGTTCTTCGCATCTGCTTTTAATACATTAAAGCGTTGCTGAATCCCCGCATTGTTAACTAACACATTCACTTCCGGATAGTTCGCCGTTACCCAATCAAACAAGGCTGCACGCTCGGATTCTACATCCAAATCACAAACACGGGTAATGAGGCCGGGGAATTTTTCCTTCGCATCTTGAAGTACATGTTCGCGTCGTCCGCAAACAATGACTTGATTTCCGGCCTTTATAAAGCGCTCTGCAAAAGCGAGTCCGATACCGGAACTTCCGCCTGTGATCAGTATTGTATTTCCTGAAAGTTTCATGATCATTCCTCCTGAAGACGTTTTGTATAACGTGTAATTTTTACGTCAATTCCTTTTAAGGATTCTGTCATCAACGAAATTTCCGCCAATACAGCTTGCTTGTGTTTCTTCATCATTTCGAGCCGGAGCCGGGTGGTGCTTTCTCCTTCAATTACCCAATCAATGTATTGCTTGATACCGCTTATGGGCATGTGCGTATTTTTTAAACGAATGACGGTTTCTAGAAGCGAAATTTGATCATCTGAAAATAACCGCCTGCCGGCTTCATCCCGTTCGATCAGGGGGAGCAGTCCTTTTTTTTCATAATAACGTATCGTTGATTCCGGAATATTCAACATAGCCGAAGCTTCGCTAATTGAAAAATACTTCATCAGGAGGCCTCCAAATTTTATCTTTTGACGTCAACAGGAATATGATACGACTTAAACCATGGTTTAAGTCAACAAAAAAGTTAATGGCCGAGGTAACGTTGGCATATAATAAATTTTTACATATGAGGAAACCCATATTTGCGGTAAAATGGGAGAAACTTCAGAAACAAGGTGATTTACACATGGAATTGGTAAAGGTTTCATTTGAAAAAAAGGCTGTGCTGCGAAATCTCATGGAGTTATATCAATACGACATGAGTGAATTTGAGGAAGATAACGATGTCAACGAATATGGTCTCTTTGACTACAAGTATCTCGACCACTACTGGACGGAAGAAGGCCGCCATCCATTTTTTGTTATGAAATCGGGGAAACTGGCGGGGTTTGTTTTGGTCAGAGAAATTATCGGGCATGTCAATGAAACGACTAAGTTTTCGCTGGCTGAGTTTTTCATTTTAAAAAAGTACCGAGGGCAAGGAATTGGAAAGGAAGCGGCGTATAAAACGTTCGATATGTTTAAAGGACGATGGAGTGTATTTTGGTTGGAAAACAATTTGCCTGCCAAGCGATTTTGGACGAAATCAATTGCAGATTACTCGAAGGGTAATTGTATAGAAACAACGTACGCAGGCAATCCGGCGTTGGAGTTCAACTCGAACTCTTGAGATCTTATGGAAGAAGAAGCGGGGCTGCCAACAATGGCAGTCTTATTTTTCGAAAAGTCGGATGCGGCTTCAACCGGAATCGCAACAAAATCTTTATAACGGCATGACAAATCGAAAACAAACGGGCGCTACAATGACCTTATTAGTCAAATCATTTTACTAATTAAAAAGAGGTGAAGCTTGTGTCTGCCGTAAGGCTGAGGGAAAATGCCGCCGGATTTATGCTGTTGTCACCCTCCCTGCTGATCTTATTCGTATTTGTCGTCATTCCGATCGGCTACAGCGCGTGCTTGAGTTTGTTTTCGTGGGATATGATGAGGCCGTCTCCGACCTTCGTAGGCTTCGACAACTACGTGCATCTTTTCGGCAATCCCGCTTTTTACAGCACGCTGACCCGAACGCTGCTGTACACGGTGCTGACCGTGCCGGCGGCAATGACGATTTCTCTGGCTTTTGCGATCCTGCTGGACAAGGGAGTGCGCAGCCTGATTACGATTTACCGCACGCTTTTTTTCGCCCCGATCATTACTTCGACGGTAGCGATTTCCGTTGTCTGGATGTTTATTTACCACCCGGATTACGGTCTGGCGAACTCCGTGCTCCAATCGCTCGGACTTCAACCGTTAAAATGGCTTAACGCGTCGAGCACCGCGCTTCTGTCGCTTGCGATCATGGCCGTATGGAAGCAGATCGGCTTTTGCGTCATCATTTACCTGGCCGGGTTGCAGGGGATTCCGGCCGAGCTTGAGGAAGCCGCCAAAGTGGACGGAGCCGGAAGGTACCGCGTTCTTGCGAGCATCAAACTGCCTTTGCTGACGCCGACCGTATTTTTTCTGGTCGTGTATTTGACCATCGAGCAGCTGCAAACCTTCGCCCAAGTCGATGTCATGACCAAGGGAGGACCGGCAGGCAGCACCGAGCTGATCGTTATGCATTTGTATAATTACGCCTTTGAACGATTCCAAATGGGCTATGCCTCCGCTATTGCCATGGTGCTGCTTGTCATTATTCTGCTGCTGACCTGGGTGCAAATGCGATCTGCCGGCCGCAAGGTTCATTACCAGTAGGAAGGAGGGAAGAGATGGGGACAAACGCAAATCTGGAAACTTGGGGCAAACCGATGTTCCGTAAAAAAGCGGAGGCGCGCAGCCGGTTTTCGCTTTGGCCAAAGCTGGGCACGATCGGTTTGCTGACGGCGAAGCACGCGCTTCTAATCGGGGGCTCGCTTGTGATGGCGTTTCCTTTTTTATGGATGTTCCTCGGTTCTTTGAAGCTGCCTGACGAGATTTTCTCAGGGGGCATATGGCGGCTTCCGAGCGAATGGCGGTGGGAGCATTATGCCGAAGCTTGGAAGCGGGCTCCGTTCGATCGATTTTTTATAAACAGCGCCCTCGTATCGGTCAGCACGGTCATCGCTCAGTTAATCACCTGCAGCATGGCGGCATATGCCTTTGCCTGCGTGAATTTCAAGGCGAAACAAACGCTTTTTCTGATTTTTATCGCGACGACGATGATTCCGTTTGAATCGACGATGATTCCTTCGTATTTGGTGATCAAGTGGCTGGGGCTTATGAATACGCATTTGGCGATGATTTTGCCGAGCGCCACCAGCGTATTTGGCATTTTCCTGCTCCGCCAGTTTTTCCTGACCATTCCGAGGGACCTGCTCGATGCGGCGAAGATAGACGGCTGCTCGCATGCCGGCATTCTGCTAAGGATCGTGGTTCCCTTATCCCAAACGATAGCGGCCACCTTGAGTTTATTCGCCTTTATTCATGCCTGGAACAGTTATTTATGGCCGCTGCTGGTCACGAACACAACGGGCATGAGAACGGTGCAGGTCGGTCTTCGCTATATGGTGGACAAGGAGCTGGGCACGCAATGGCCGCAAATGCTGGCTGCTTCCACCTTTATTATTTTGCCGATCGTTTTGCTGTTTGTGTTTTTGCAAAAATATTTCGTTCGCGGCATGGTGCAAAGCGGATTGAAATAACCTGCCTCCAAGTCGGCTGGCATTGCAGGATCCTACATACAAAGGAGATGTAACAGAAATGAGACGATGGAAACGTATTTCGGCCTCCTTGATCGCGACTGCGGTCGTAAGTTCAATAACCGGGTGCGGCGGCGGCACGGCGTCAACGGGAGGAAACGCCGCAGCAGGCGGGGAGCAAGCGGCTTCCGCAAACCAGACCGTGACGCTGAAACTGTGGACGACAGAAAAAGATTTGCTTAAAGACTACTTGGATTCGTTCCATGCAGCCAATTCCAATATTAAAGTCGAAGCGGAATTTATGGGCGATTATGATGAAATGGCCAAGAAGGTACAGGCGGGCATTGTATCCGGAAGCCTTCCTCATGTCGTGCAGCTGGGGCAGCGGCATGCGATCCCGCAAATAGCCGACAGCGGCAAGCTGCTGCCGATCGAAAGTTTTATGACGCAGGAGGAAATGGCCGATGTGCTCCCGGGTTTTTGGCAGCGCTACACGTACAAAGGGAAAAAATGGGTCATTCCGTTTCAAAGCAGCACTCCGGTCATGTATTATAATAAGACAATGCTCGAAAAAAACGGGCTGAAGGTGCCGGATACGTGGGATGATTTGGTTGAAGCGGGCAAAAAGCTGAGCAAGGACGGAACTTGGGGATTCAACGTAAACAGCGACAGCCCGTGGTATTTCCAGCCGATGGTATGGAATCGCGGCGGCCAATTGATCCAAAAAGACGGGACGCCGAACGTGAACGGCAAGGAAGCCGTCGAGACGCTTAGATCGATACAGGATCTGGTCCATCAATCCAAAGTGATGCCGCAAAATCAGATCAAATCGTCCGGGGAAGATTTTGTCGCAGGGAAGCTGGCGTTTTTGCTCCGTTCCGGCGCTTCGCTGGCCGGCCTCAAGAAGCAGGTCGGGGATAAATTCGAAATCGGCGTCGCTTTCCTCCCGAAAGTGAACGAGCGCTGGGTTCCGATCGGCGGCAACGGGCTCGGTATTTTCAAGTCGGACAAGCTGCACGAGGAGGCTTCCTGGAAGCTGGTCTCCTATTTGACGAGCAAGGAGGTAACCGCCGCCAATTCAATGGCGACCGGCTACATTCCGGTCAAAAAAGCCGCCTTCGAGCTTCCGCAGTTTAAGGCGCATTTGGAGAAAGACCCGAATTTCAAGGTGGCGATCGATCAAACGCAATATTTGCGCGGGGAGGGCATCCATCCGGCCGACGCGATCATCTGGTCGGGGATCGTTAAAGCGATCGAAACGGTCCACAACGATCCGAAAGCCGATCCTCAGGCGGTGCTGGACAAACTTCAGGCCGAAGTTGTCGAATATATGAAGACCTACAAATAAATCCGATCGGCGGCATCGGCGGGACGAGGTCTCTGCCGATGCCATCTTTTTGGCATAAAGGAGAGAATTGGCGATGATGAATTTGGCGCACCGGGGAGCGTCGGAGTACGCCCCGGAAAATACGTTAGCCGCGTTTTACAAAGGTTTGGAAATGGGAGCAAGCGGACTGGAAACCGATCTTCGGTTATCCAGGGACGGCATCGTTTTTTTGCTGCATGATGAACGGCTGGAGCGGACGACGAACGGAACGGGCAGGGCAAGCGAATATACATGGAAGGAACTGCAGGAGCTGGATGCGGGCTCCTGGTTTGCGGCGGCGTATGCGGGGGAACGTCTGGTTAGCCTGGAGACTTTTCTGCACTTCTTCGCAAGAAAGCCGATTCATCTTGCTTTGGAGATGAAGGAGGAGGGGCTGGAGGAAGATACGCTCAGGCTGCTCGCGAAGTACGGGATTTCGAACAGAGTGACGATTACCTCGTTTCAGCAGGGGATTTTGCGAATGGTCCGCAGGCTCGATTCCGCGGTGCGCATCGGCTTCCTGGTTAAGCAGTATACGGAAGAAATCTTAGCCGAGCTTAAAGAGATTTCCGCACAGCAAATTTGCCTGACGGCCGAAACAATTACGAAGGACGGGGTAAACCGTCTCAAGGCTGCCGGTCTGGAGGTACGGGCCTGGAGAGTCCGGGACGAAGCGCTTATGCATCACTGCCTTGAGTGCGGCGTCGACGGCATGACGATCAACTTTCCCGACAAATTAACGGAGGCATTGCGCCGCGTGCTATAATAAGAGCACTATGAAATGACGGAGGAATCCAGGTGCAGGTCAGATCAGAGTCAAACAGCCACCAGCGCATGAAGCAGGATAATCGGGCGCATGTATTGCGATTGCTGCAGGAGCAGCCGCATATGACCCGGGTGAAGCTTGCGGAGCTGACCGGTTTGACCAAACAGACGGTCACCAATATTATTCAGGAGCTGCTCACCCAACAGCTCGTTGCCGAAGAGGCTTCGAAAGGAGCCGCCGGGGTGGGCAGGCCTCCCGTTTATTTGCGTTTCAGGCGCGAGAAGCTGACGGCCGCAGGCATTCAAGTGACGCCATCCTATATTCGCGGCATCCTGCTTGATCTTGACGCAACGGTGTTATACGAGACGCAAACGGAACTGGAGCCCGAAATGATGGAACGCGAAGACGGCGGCAGCCAGGTCGTGTCGCGCATCCGGTCGACCATCCATACGCTGCTGAGCCGTCTTCCGGCAGACAGCTGCTTTATGGGCGCCGGGATCGGACTGCAGGGGATTATAGACGGCAGCGGCGGCAGGGTGAAGTTTTCCCGGTATTTAAAATTGTTTGATTATCCTTTAAAGGAACTGTTCAGCAAAGAGTTTCCTTTTATCATCTGCGTCGACAATCTGGTCCGTGCTTTTGCGGCCGGCGAAATATGGAGGAAGCGCCATCAAGCCTGGAGGCACGTATTGTGCGTTTATGCCGATCAAGCGGTTGGCGGTGCCATTTTAATCGACGGCAAGCTGTATACGGGAAACGATTGGCAGGCCGGGAAGTTCGGCCATACGAAAGTCGTAAGAAACGGCAGGGCGTGCCGGTGCGGCAAAAAAGGATGCGTGGAAGCCCACATTTCCATCCCGGTCTTGCTTTCGCTTGCCGGCGGCCATTACCGGGATTTCGATGAAATGCTGCATCATTTGAATGAAGAAGCGAAAAGCGAGTTATTCGAAGAGGCGGGCCGTCACCTTGGATTTGCCATAGGAAATGCGGTTAACTTGTTAAATCCCGAGTGCATCATTGTCGGGGGAGAGCTGACCAAAGCCAGAAGCTGGCTCGAGCAGCCGATGCTGGACGAAATGAGGCAAACCGTCAGCATCCCGAATGACCGGACCCCTCTTTATATTTCCGATTACGATCAAAACAACGGTGGCATCGGAGCCGCGTCCCTTGTTTTTCACCAATGGCTCCTTGACCCGGTTCATATATCGGCTGAAGATGCGAAAGCTTGGCTCACACGCAGCCGGCTGAACGGCATCGGCGACCACGACGCTCCCAGCTTTGATGAGCATCTTCCAGGAGGGGGCGCGAACTGAGCGACCCAATAATATTTTTTAGCGGAGATTATATCTTGACGAGGCTGCCGCGATGATCGGCAGCTTTGTTGCTCTAACGGGCAAAAGGTTATAATAAAGCATACCGTTTTCTTAAAACTAGCACTTCGTAAAAGGATGCCGATCATGCCTATTAATTCGTTTGACAACTATCCAATGAGCTGGAAACCATCGATCGATAGAACCCATAAACCTATTTATAAAGTACTCGCGAGACAATTACAACAGGATATTCTAAACGGAGTTTTATTACCTGGAACAAGACTTCCCTCACAGCGTGAATTGGCCGATTTCCTGGACTTAAATTTGAGCACCGTATCGAAAGCGTTTAAAATGTGCGAGTTGAAAGGCTTATTAAGCGCTGCAGTGGGTAGTGGGACATTCGTATCGTATGGTGCGGTATCGAATGCGTATTTACTTGAGGATACCAAACCGAAGCATTTAATTGAGATGGGAGCAACACTACCCGATAATGCTTCCTACGAGCCGCTGCTGCTCCAGCTGAGAAGTATGCTGCAAGAGCCGGATTATGAAAAATGGTTTGGTTATGGTCGTTCAGGCGAAAATCTTTGGCAAAAGGACGCAGCTTTGAAGCTGATCCGAAGGAGCGGCCTTGAAACAACAGTTGATCGCATTTTATTGGCAAATGGGGGGCAAAATGCGATTGCGGCCACACTTGCGAGTTTATGTAAGCCCGGAGACCGCATAGGTGCCGATCCTCACACTTACCCTGGTTTAAAAACGGCTGCAGCGATGCTCAGCATCCAAATCGTACCAATCAAATCCGAGAACGATGTGATGAGTCCAACCGCCTTGGAGTATGCGTGTAAGAATGACGATATTAAAGGGATTTACTTGATTCCCGATTATCATAATCCGACAGCTAGCATGATGCCTGCAGAAAATCGCAAAAGGATTGCAGCAGTTGCCCAAAAATATAATCAGTTCATTATCGAAGATGCGTCGTACAGTCTCCTGTGCGAAAAACCGCTCCCAGCCGTTGCATCATTTGCGCCGGAACAGGCTATCTATATCGCCAGTTTATCCAAATCGATCGCACCGGGGTTGCGACTTGCTTATGTAGCCGTTCCTAGCGCCTTCAAAGAGCCAATCGCAAAAGCACTTTATAATCTAAATGTTTCCGTGCCGCCATTATTTGCAGAACTGGCAGCGCGTACGATTGTATCGAATCAATTCGAGAGCTTGATTGAGGGACATCGGGAACAAGCGATTCGCAGAAATCAAATCGTAAACCGGTATCTGGCAGACTATACGTGTCTAGGTGTCGATACTGGGATCTTCCGTTGGCTGCTCTTACCAGGCAAGATTACAGGGGCGGAATTTGAGACGTTAGCTGCACGGCAGGGGGTACAAGTGTATGCGGCTGATCGATTTGTCGTTGGGAACAGTTCTCCGGAGCGGGCTGTTAGGATTTCCGTTTGTGCACCGGAAACACTGGAAGAGCTGGAGGAAGGATTGACGATCATTCAATCTTTACTTCAAGAACTGACTTTATAATAATATTGTTTGCCATACAATTTTAGTATTGTATGGTTTTTTTATGCGTGTTATGATGGGGCAAATCTTGTTGGAGGGTAACGAGCAGCCCTTTGTATAGGAAAGAGGTAACAATATGCACAATTCGGTGGTCATTGTCGGAGCCGGTTTAAGCGGCCTTCGGGCTGCTTCTCTACTTCATGTACAAGGTATCCCGTGTAGGGTTCTGGAGGCTAGAGATCGGATTGGCGGCAGGATCTTAAGCAGTTCTGTTTTAAATCGGCCTGAACTGGGGAAATTTGACCTTGGACCGACATGGTTCTGGCCGCAGTATGAGAGTACGATTACCCATCTTGTTCATGAATTGAATTTGGAAACTTTTGTCCAATACTCCCAAGGGGCAATGTTATTAGAACGGTCCGACAATGAATCGCCAGAGCGATATATGCTGCCAGCCAATGCAAATGTAAGTTCAATTCGATTCGCCGGAGGTGTGCAGTCGCTAATTGAGGCGGTTGCAGATACGATTCCGCCCGGGACAATCGAGTTAAAAACACGGGTTACTGCGATCAGCCTGGATCAGAATGGTGGGATCACGGTTGAAGCAGACGGAGCAAGGGAACGAATCTCAGCAAGCGCGGTTATCCTAGCGTTACCACCCCGGATTGCAGCGCGATATCTGGAATTTTCACCGCCTCTTCCTTCAGATCTGATGACAGACCTTGTTAACAAGCCTACGTGGATGGCGGGACAGGCGAAGGCAGTTGTCATCTATGATCGACCTTTTTGGAGAGAATTAGGCCTTTCCGGATTCGTATCGAGCCGGGTCGGCCCGTTGCAGGAAATCCATGATGCTTCGCCGGATACAGGCTCTGGTGCGCTATTCGGTTTCTTCGGAATACCGGCAAGTATGCGCCATGAATTGGGGCAGGATGAGATTGAACAATTGGTCATAGGCCAAATGGTTAGGCTGTTTGGACCCTCAGCCGACCAAGTCAGTGCTTTTCTTTATAAGGATTGGTCACAGGATACCGAAACAGCAGTAGAGCAAGACTTTATCCCCCTGATAGATGTCCCGATCTATGGTCAACCATCGGCAACCGGTGTATGGGAGAAGAAAATCGCTTTTGCAGGTACAGAGACGAATACGCAATTCGGCGGGCATCTGGAAGGTGCACTTCAGTCAGCAGAAAGGGTCGTTTCAGAGATCCAAACATGGTTAGGAGGTCACGTACGGTGAAAATGATGAACGCCATGCAAATTCCGTCCAAAGGGGAAAAGATGACACTCATACAGATTCCAGTGCCACAGCCGGGCGAAAAGCAAGTATTGCTTCGAGTAGAAGCATGTGGCGTATGTCATGGCGACGCGGTCGCCATTAGAGGCGCCTCCCCCGCGTATCCCCGCATCCCTGGTCATGAGGTCGTTGGGATTGTGGAACAACTGGGCCTCGGTTCGACGAAATGGAACATCGGCGAGCGTGTCGGGATTGGATGGCACGGTGGGAACAACCATGTAACAGGCTTGACTATCGACGGTGGGTACGCAGAATACATGGTGGCTTATGAGGATAGTTTGTCCCGCATTCCGGATGGATTGTCCGCAGTAGAAGCAGCACCACTTATGTGTGCAGGTGAAACAACATTTAGTGCTCTTCGAAATAGTAAAGCTCGGGCTGGGGATCTTGTCGCGATCCAAGGCATTGGCGGACTGGGGCATCTAGCGGCTCAGTATGCAAAGAAAGCCGGCTTCCGCACGGTTGCGATCTCACGTGGCCGTGACAAAGAAGCGTTGATCCGCCAGCTTGGAGCACATCACTATATCGATTCCGATGAGGAGGATCCGGCTCGAGCCTTACAGGCATTGGGTGGCGCCAAAGTCATTTTGGCTACTGCGCCGAACGCCAAAGCAATCTCTTCTCTGATCAAGGGGCTTGGATCGGACGGTGAACTCATTATTGTCGCCGGCTCAGGGGAGAAACTAGAATTGTCGGCCAGCGATTTCTTAAAAGGACCGAATACGGTTAGAGGTTATTTTACTGGACATGCGCCGGAAATCCAGGATGCCGTTAATTTCAGTGTGCTTACTGATGTACGGCCGATGATTGAGTGCTTTCCGCTTGAACGTGCAAGCGAAGCCTATGACAAGATGATGGCGGCCTCCACTCGGTTTCGGGCCGTTCTCCATATTTATGATGGCAACTGAAGGGTTATAGAATAGGGGGATAGATACATGTCGAACGAGACGGTATTCGTTGGAAAACCAATAAATGGTATGGGAAAATCACTTAGGCCATATGTGGATTCCCCTGAGAATCAGCGTCAGCTGTACAAAAGAACGATGATCATCGTCATTGCTTCCCAGGTGTTTGGCGGGGCGGGTCTGGCTGCAGGGATCACAGTAGGGGCACTGCTTGCACAGGATATGCTCGGAACAGACAGCTATGCTGGTGTTCCGACGGCACTGTTTACGTTAGGCTCTGCTGCCGCGGCGCTCGTCGTCGGCCGCTTATCTCAACGTTTGGGGCGTCGTGCGGGCTTGGCCGCGGGTTTCTTAACAGGCGGACTTGGTGCTGCAGGCGTCGTCCTGGCAGCTGTTTTCAATAGTATAGTGCTGCTCTTCGTTTCGCTGCTGGTCTATGGAGCAGGGACGGCTACCAACCTGCAGGCCAGATATGCCGGTACGGATCTGGCACTCCCGACACAGCGGGCCAAAGCGATTAGTACGGCCATGGTCTTCACGACATTTGGTGCGGTTGCAGGACCGAATCTCGTAAATATTACAGGTCGAATTGCGACTTTGTTAGGCGCTCCTACGTTATCCGGTCCATTCATGCTGGCAGCTGTTGCTTATATATTGGCAGGTTTCGTATTGCTCATATTCTTGCGGCCAGATCCTTTAATCGTGGCCAAAGCTATTGCAGAAACACAACGTGCACAAGATAGCCGGAACCACGCACAGCAATCCCATACTCTTATAACGGGTGTGAATAAACGGGGGATAATTGTTGGTGCGTCGGTGATGGTGTTAACCCAGATTGTGATGGTTGGTATTATGACCATGACACCGGTTCACATGAAGCATCACGGACATGGACTTGGCGAGGTTGGTGTCGTGATCGGAATTCATGTTGCCGCAATGTATCTGCCCTCACTGCTCACCGGCATTCTCGTCGATAAGTACGGACGGATGCCGATGTCCTATGCCTCTGGAGTGACTTTGCTCTTGGCCGGCTTACTCGCTGCATTTGCATCCGGTGACTCCATGGTACTGCTTGTTCTTGCGCTTGCGCTACTTGGATTGGGGTGGAATTTTGGTCTGATCAGCGGAACAGCAGCGATTGTCGATGCCACACCTCCACATATACGTGCCAAGACACAAGGAACGGTGGACGTTTTGGTTGCTCTTGCCGGGGCATCCGGAGGTGCATTGTCCGGCATGGTGGTGGCTCAGTCCAGCTATTCGACACTCTCCCTGGCCGGAGGATTCCTGTCTTTGCTTCTTATACCGGTTGTCCTGTGGTCCAGGAAGAAGGTATAATGCACGTTTTATTTTAAACCGTTTGCTGAAGAGGCAATGTTTGATGAGGAATGTACGCCTGATCTGTGCGTGGAATAACTGAAATAGATGGCCCCTGAATCTCTGCCATTAGTCGGGGGAGTGCTCCAACGGCAGCGAAATCCGTCTTCCCGAAGGGATCCCCCTCACCGTATAAAGAATTGTTCGACGCAATGCGGGATTTCATAATCCGCACGAACGCGGGGAAGCATTGGACGATGGTCTATTGAGAGGAAGCATATCGGGATCAGGCCCAAAGGCGCCGGGCGGAATTCGGCACTTTGGGTTTTTTTGCGAAAAAAATGAACCTTTCGGCCGGTGAGGTTGTTTATAAGGTAAAAGCGGAAAGGGGGAGAAGGTTTGACCGAGAAAGAGCTGTTTGAAACGTATAACAAAGACGTTTACAAAACGTGTTATTTCATGCTGCATCACGCCGCGGATGCGGAGGACGTATGCCAGGAGGTGTTTTTGACCGTGTTCCGGCACGACTGGAGGCGGGTCGAGCATTTGAAGACTTGGCTGATGCGCGTGACGGTGAACCATTGCCTGAACCATTTGAAAAAAAACAGCCGCGCGCAGGCTAACGAAAAGCGGCTTCAGCAGCTTGCGCCGCCTGCGGAAAAAGCGGCGGAAACGGTTGCCGAGGAACGGGAGGCGGCCAAGGAATGCGTGCAATTGTTAAGCCGCCTGCCCGGGAAAATAAGAGCCGCCGTTTCGCTGCGCTTTATAAGCGAGTGCAGTCTGAACGAGGTGGCGGATATTTTGAGCATCCCGGTCGGAACGGTGAAGTCCCGGCTGAACAAGGGACTCAAGCTGATGAAGCGGATGGCGGAGCCGGCAAATGACGGAAAGGATGGTGGCGCTTATGGAAAAGGCCGAACAAACGTTTACTCGGTTTTTAGAAGATGACAAGCAGCTGGATTATCCGGATTTCGACGCGATGTGGAGCCGGATCGAGAAGAACATCCCCGCGGCGGGCACCAAGCTGGCGCCGGTCGACATGTCCGCGCCGCGGCGAAAGCGGCTGCGCAAATTGACGCTGATCGCTTCGTTGACCGCGGTGCTTGCAGCCAGTCCGGTGATCGCGGCCATTTCATATAACTGGGAGCACATTTTATCGTTCCGAAGCGGCGTTCAATCGGCGCTGGAGCAGGGGCTCGGGCAGAACATCGGAAAATCGGTGACGATCGACGGCGTGACGATGACCATACATACCGCCATCGTTGACGATAACCGTACGGTGCTGCTTTACAGCCTGAGCGCAGAAGGCGGGACGCCGGAAAGCCTGTATTTTTCCGCCATGGAGCTGAAGGATGCGGATGGCCGGACCATCGAAGGGCGGCACAGCCAGTTTTGGGATAAAGACAGCAAGACGTTCAGCGGTTACTTTGAAACGGAGTGGACGCCGGACGGGCTGGAGGCGGACGTGCAGCTGACGGCGAGCACGCTGCAATCGTTCTCTTCGGCAGAACGCGACATTGCGCTCGATCCGTCCCAGGATAAGCTGCAAACTTTCGATATCCGGCAGGACGGTATCGGGCGGTTGACGGTGCGGCCTTTTGTGCAGGGAGAGAAGATGCTGCTGGATACCGCCGTCGAATTTGAGCGGCAGGATGCCATGAAGTGGACGTTCCCGCGCATCGGCGTTTATAAGGACGGCGCTCTGGTCAAGGAAGCAGGACCCGGCGCATTCGGCAAGCCCGGCGAGCATGGGGAATACACCGGCAAGCAGTATTATCAGCTCGGCGATTTGCAGGGATCCTCCGCAACCTTCAAACTGCTCTACACGCGCGAGGAGCGGAGGATCGACAAGGACTGGGCATTTGCCCTTCATTTGGACAAAAAGCAGATGCTCAGCGGCACCGTCAAACACGGCATGAACGTTCCGGTCGAATTTCCCGCAGGCCGGATGACGCTGGAGGAAATGATCGTCACGCCGACGCAAATCCGTATCATAGCAAGCCACGAAAAGTATATGCGCATACCGTATCTCCGGTTTGCGCTCGATGTGAACGGCACGCTCCTGGACGGGGGAACATGGCCGAACGAGGATCCGGAAAAGACGACGTTCCGGTTCGAGCTGCCGCCCGGAGTGAAAGTAACGGAGCAAACGCCGGTATCTTTTGCAGCGAAATACGAGGTGCTGGAGCATAAGGACGCCACCGAACCGATCAAGCTGACCGATATCGGCGAGCGGAAGATGACGCTCACAACGAAGGTCGGAGGTTATTCCGTCCTGTGGACTTACTACAAACAGGACGGCAAGCTTTATGTGCAGAGCGAATGTGCCGATCCCAGCTTTGGCGGCATTAACCAAACGTATATCATGAAGGACGGAAACCGGCTCATCGGCAAGCCGGTGACGACGAACTTTATGGGAGACGGCAACAACCGCGCGATCGACGAGTATCCGGATTTTACCGGAACCGAAGCGGAGCTTCATATTTTCTGGTACTACACGGAAACACCGGACAAGGAGCTGCGCGTTCCGCTGTACGGGCAGGATAAGTAAACAAACAAATCGGTATCATAGGCTTGCCCCAAGTTGGGCGAGCTTTTTCTTTTCCGCACCGATTGTCAGGAAAAGGAATTCGGAAGCAAGTCGAGAAAAAGATAAGGATTTATTTCGCACTTGTCAGCTGACGGACAAAATGGGTCCCTCTGCGGAGCGGCTCAAATGTTCGCGGAATTTGCCAAGCAAATTCGCCCTCCTGCCGTCCGCGGTGAGCGGCGAGACGACGACGGTTTCCGGCCCGGTCATTCGCGCCGAAAACCCTTGGATTAACGCGGTCGCCACCCCGATATTGTGCCATCGCCGGTCAACGTCCACGTACCGGACCTCCAAATAATTGGGGACCGCAGCTTTGTCCTGCTCGCCGATCAGCTCGTGCGTATCCGCTTTGCAGCGATGAAACTTCAAAACGCCGACGATCCGATCGTCCATGTATCCGCAAATAAATTGCGTATGCCTCTCCAGGCTCGCGATATCGATCGGCGAAAAATACCGGAATCCTTCGAACATGGGCAGATTCGCCGTCGAATCGACCGGAAGATGATAAGTATCTTTCGCCAAAGCCGCCTTATCGCAATAACAAACTTTCAAGATCCGGGAATTTTTTAGAGGAGTTAAGAATAGTTCCACATGAACCTGCCCCTTTGGACTCCTTTAAACGTTTCTCGATTTAAGGTATGTATGCGAAAGCCGTCGGTGCTTTTTACCAAAAATATTTTACTGCGTGGACCGGGAAACTTGAAGCCTCATGGTTGGCGCTCTTGCGCTGTCAGGCTGCGGGAGAAGCGGCAGGAGAAAGTTTTTTTCAAAAAAACCGAACTTTTTGGCCGAATTCAGCCAATATGGGATGTCAGAAATTTTCCTAGGGAGGGCCCCCTTGATGGAGGAAGTCAATGTTCATGAGCTGCTCAGGCGGGTGGCGGAAGGGGATGAGACGGCGTTCGGCCAGCTCTATAACGAGACGTGCCAGGATGTTTACCGGATGGTGGCGTTTCTGATCCCTGATGCGCACGATGCCATGGAAGTGGCGAACGAAGTATATGTGCAGCTTTGGAAGTCGCTTGGTTCCTACGACGGAAGCCGGCCTTTCCGGTTTTGGCTGCACGGCATCGTGGCGAAACTGGCGAGCAATCACCGGAGAAGCTTATGGCGCAAATTCCGTCTGTTTGAAAAGAAAAAGTTATCGCTTGCCGCTGCGGCGGGCCATTCTTCGCTCAAGGACGTGGAGTCTGAGGACGAGCTGCTTCAATTGATGATGAAGTTATCCCGAAAGCTGCGGACCGTACTCGTCCTGCGTTACTACCAGGATTACAGCTTTGAGGAGATTGCAGCGCTGCTGGGAGTACCTGTAGGCACCGTCAAATCCCGGCACCACGCGGCAGTGGAGAAATTGCGCAAGACCTGGAAGAATAATCAAGAGGATAAGGCAGGGGATATTCATGGCGTTCGAACAACAAATCCGTAAGTCTTTTCAGCATGCTTCCCGCAGAATGACGGTTCCGCCGGAGCTCGGCGACAGGGTGGCGAAGCAAATCTTCAACACGTCGAAGAGTACCGGCCGAAAACGAATGCGAACCGTGCAGCGCATCGCGGTCTGCATGGCGATCGGCGGCGTGATCCTTACGGGCACGGCGTTTGCCGCTCCTAATTTCGCTGACCGCATTTACGGCTCGTATGAGGAGCTGAAAAAGAAAGTGGTTACCGTATCGATGCAGCAGTATCAAAAAATCGGCATGAAATTCGCCGGCGCTGCCAAAGAGCTGGGCAGCGATTATCCGGCTTTCGAACAGCTGTCGAAGCAAATGGTAGCCGCCAAAGTGGACTATGGCGATAAAAACTGGCAAATCGATTTCTCGGCGCTCAGCCCGGAAACCTATGCGGAATTAAACCGGCTGTACGCCGACATTCAGCCTTACTTTGACCGCTTGAACCACGAGCCGGTCGCGCGTGATGCGCTGTCTCCCGAAGAATACGACAAGTATATCGCCCTGCAAATGCAGCGGGAATCCATTCTAGCGCAGGCCGGAGTCGATCCGAGCGTCGGCCGCATTGAGCAGAATTTGCCGGAGAAGTACTACACCGCCTACGAGGAGACGAAGCGAAGCCTGAAAGAGCTGGAGAGCAAAATACGGCAATCGCGGCAAAGCAGATAGAAAATCGGGAAACGGCATCCGGATCTTTTCCGGGATGCCGTTTTTTTTGCCGAGTTTATTGTTGGAAAAAAATTATGGGGAAATGTTACATTCGGCCTGCAAGTGACGTCTTTATTGGTGTAGGGGCTTGAACACCCCGATCATTCTGTTTGAGGTGCAACCATGCTGATCGAATGGCAAAAGCTGCTAAAAAATAAAGCCACTTATATTAGCCTTAGCGCACTAATCCTTGTGGTTGGGCTGGCTGCCTGGTCGGGGGCCGGCATGTTTCGAAGCGAATACGATGTCATCAAGAGAGTGAATGGACATTTTCCCGACGCTGTAGCTCTCATTTCGCCGCACCAATATTGGATCGGACTTTCCAATGCATTCTTTTCGTCATTTTATTATTTTATTTTCCCGCTTCTTGTCGCCTTGCCGATAGTGGATACCATTTACAACGAACAAGTTAGCGGAAACCTCCATTACCAAATGATTCGCACGAATCGAAGAGCTTATTTTTGGAACAAGTTTATTTTTACTTTTGTTATCTCGTTTGTATTTTTCGTGATTCCTCTGCTGATAGGGGTTGGCTTGGTGAACTTGCTGACGGGAACTTGGGATTACACCGGCTTCTCGGCAGCTTACGATAAACTGATTCGCGGAACTGCGGTTCTTGGGGATTCAACGTCTCTTTCCCTTAAGAAAGAGCTATTTTCAGATTTACTGAGCGTTTCGCCATACGCATATATCATGGTCTACTACATCATCGGAGGTCTATATGCCGGCGCTTATTCGTGCTTCGGGCTGGCGCTTTCTTTCTTTGTTCAAAACCGGTACCTGATTTTGATCATGCCGCTATGTCTCTACTTGGGAGGTTGGATGATATTTACCCTTCTTCGTTTGCTGCCGTGGGATCCTTTTAATTTTTTGGACCCGCGTCAGCCTGTGAACGGACTGCATGTTCTTCCCGTCGTTATTGACTTCGGTATGCTGATGCTGGCAGTCGCTTTTTTATATATGCTGGGGGTGAGAAAAACTCGTGACATCCTGGCGTAAAATCCCCCCATTTGTCGTTCAGGACCTAAAGCTAAGAAGAAAAGGAATTGCCGTCGTCCTTGGCGTCATTCCGGCACTTTATATATTAGGCGTATGGCTGAACCCTTATGTCCAAAATGCTTCGGATGCAGGGCGGTTTATTTTGTCGCTTCGATTTGAATTTTTTCACAATCCGTTGTTCATTCTGATGATCGGAATGAGCAGCCAGCCGGGCGAATGGGTAATGATCAGAAGATATACCCGGAGAGGCGAGATGGCGGGTTATGAAATTTGTTTCATTCTATTCTATGCTTTCTGCTTCATGCTGGTCGTTTTCATGTCGGGAACCTTGATTTACAACATGGTTTTGCATCAACCTTTTACTGAAATTCCCTCCCTGCTCGTGTTCGCGGGGCTGTTCTATCTGGTCACCGTATCGATCGGCTTATTATTTCTATCGGTTGGAGCGGCGAGTAGCAAGGTTATATCGTCTATCATCCTGATTGCTTTGGTCGTTCTTGATCGATTTACTGCCGCCATCATCCCGTCTATATTTTATGGGCAAAATGTCAATCCTTCAACAGCGGCATGCGTCTTGCTTCTTGTTATTGGTTTGATATCGTTCATCATTGTGTTCCAGATGAAAGGCAAGGATTATTACGGCAAGGATGAGAGCCATTGAAATTACTTCTGTTGGAAAGCCGATTGTTGCGGGAAGACTTACTCAAATTCGTTTCGTTGTCCTTCGGCATCCCCGTTCTGAATTTTTTGCTTTTTGCGGGAAACGGGGTTATTTCCTCCGGATCGACGACAAGCCAGGTTTTGGGACTGATGTTCGGCTCAGTTCGGAATTTTCCGATGAGCTGGATTTATTGGATATTTCTATGCTTCGGTTACTTGCTGCTGCTGCAAATCGTTTGGAAGCCGAACGTTCGTATGTTTGAGATCTATCAGGTGCTTCGTTATCAAAATATGCGCCTGTATTGGCGGATCAAATTTATGGCGGGGTTCCTGCTGACCGTCTTTTATGTGTTTTGCAGTCTCGCCGTAACATTCGCGGCTTCTTTAATAATGAAAGCTCAACCGATTTGGGACGCCGGGTGGCTAACCGTCTTTATATGCCTGACCTTGAACTTGTATATCCATGCGTTAATTTGGCTTGCGCTCAAGGTTTATGCGTTAGTGGAAGCGGCCGTTATTGTCGTGGGTCTTCTGTTTTATGCCGGCGTGCGGGTCGTGGCACCGTATATTCCGCTTTACTACGCCATGAAAGACCATTTGCAGCCGTACTTGTTGATGACGACGTTTGCCATCGAATGTTTGATCATAATTATGTTG
Organism: Paenibacillus hamazuiensis; assembly: GCF_023276405.1. NCBI lineage: Bacteria > Bacillati > Bacillota > Bacilli > Caryophanales > Paenibacillaceae > Paenibacillus > Paenibacillus hamazuiensis. The sequence goes on along the minus strand of NZ_JALRMO010000001.1, from coordinate 5,178,856 downwards.
ACAGCTTTAATTGAACGAAGGGTTAAAAAGCAAGATTTGTTTTAGGGGGCCGAGTGTCATGGCGATCGCCATTCAAATGAATAACGTAAGCAAATCGATAAAAGGCCGAGAGGTATTAAGCGAAGTGACGCTAACCATTGAAAAAGGTAAAATCGTCGGGTTTGTCGGGCACAACGGTTCGGGGAAATCGATGTTATTCCGAATCATAACAGGACTTGTAATACCGACTTCCGGCGAGGTATCGCTTTTCGGGGAAACGCTGCATCGCACGATCTCTTTTCCGAGAAGCGCCAGCGTGATTTTGGAAAAACCCGGATTTTTGGAGCAATACTCCGGTTACGATAATTTGAAGTTTCTCGCCGACATTCGAGGGAAGATCGGCCCCGAGCGCATCAAGACGGCCATTCGCCAAGTGGGTCTGGACCCGGAAGATAAGCGGAAAGTGAAGGCGTATTCGCTCGGGATGAAACAGAAATTGGCGATCGCCCAAGCTATCATGGAGGAGCCGGAGCTCATTTTACTCGACGAACCGATGAATGGATTGGACGAGGATTCCGTGAGCAACGTCTACGAGCTTATAAAAAAAGAAAACGCCCGCGGCGCCACCGTATTATTAACTTCGCACCATAAAGCGGATATCGAAACGTTATGTCATGAAGTTTATAAATTAAATGCGGGGAAGGTTTCGGAAGTTGGAGGTTAAAGTCGGTTATCCGGGTAGATCGGCAAAAAAAGGACAAAAACGGCATTCCGGATCTTTTCCGGGATGCCGTTTGTCCTTGGTCTGTTAAAGAATAATCGGAGTGAAGCCATCCTTCATATATTGAGCAAACGGGATATGCCCGCCGGTCGTTTCATATCCCAGCAGCGGGACGCCGGCTTTCTCTACCTTTTCGCTCACCTCGAAAAATGCCGAGCAAGCTTGGCAGCCGCCTTTAACGATTCCCGCCTTCAAGACTTCCCTGTATAATGAATTGAACGGATGCTCCGGTTTGCTGAATTCGTCGGGCCACTGCGTGCCCAGTCCGTCAAAAACAATCTCCACCTCAAAGCCGGCTTCGTGCAGCTCTTGCCCATACAACAAGCCGTGCACCGCTTTGCCTACATCGCTTTGATTCGCTTGAATCACGATTAAATATTTGGTTGCCGCCATATTTGTGCCTCCTTGGTTTTTCAATCTTCAATGAGCCTCCAGCCGAACGGAGTATCGTTTTGCGTAAAAAGCGCCTCATCCATCTCGAACCGAACGAGCCGTTCCGCACCGGGAAAAAGAGAAATCATCTCCTCGTCCCAGACGATAACGGCACGACCGGTTAGCTGCAGCGTATGTCCGTGATCGAAATCGATAAATAACAAGCCGCAGTGCGGGTCACTGTATATATTTCCGAGCGTGTTGAACATCGAATTGCCGTAGTAATCGGGAAAAATAAGGATGCGGTCACCTTCCGCACGGATGAACCCGGGCGGCCCTCCGCGATGGGAGGCGTCCGCTTTTCCTTCGGAACTGACGCTTCCGATGAAGAAGGTGTCGGCATTTCGAATGCAGGCCAGCTGTTCGGAATCAAGCCGGGAGCTGCGGTGCGCCGAATGCTCTTCCCTACGGAGAACACCGTGCGGGTGCAAGGCCCTTCTCCGAATGTACTTGGGACAGTTGCCGTATATTTGCTCGATCGTAACGACAAGCCGGCGTTCTTCATCGAAGCGGCCATTGCCGTTTATTCTCAGCCTGTTCCTCCTGCCGAGGTCAATCACCAGCAGGCCGAGCTCATGATTCGACAGCAGATTTTGCAGCAGCGGATCGCTTTTCGCCGGTTGGGAACGAATCGTTACTGTACGCTCGTCAGCTGCTTTGATAAAACCCGGTTCGCCGGTCAGCAGCGAACACCATACGTTCCCGCGAGCGTCGACGGAAGCGGCGATAACCAGAGTTTGCGCCGCCAAAAAGGCAGCGGCCCCTTGGGGAATGCTGCTTCGGACGGTCTTTCCGTTTTGCTGCGCGGCGCCTTCGGCTCCTGCCAGCTTCTGCATCATAAGCTCACCGGCGTGGTACATGGTCCATCTTCCTCTTTTCCGCTTCTCCCGGCGATTGCCGGACTCTGAATTTCTCCATCCTATCTCTCCATTCTTCATAAAATCGTGTATCCGGCTTGAGTGTTATGCTATCATGGAATTACCGATTCGAAAAACGAAAATATACGATGTGATATATCGAAATTACCGATACCTATTATGAGGAGGAGCAAGTCATATGTTAGAGATGCTGGAAGGGCGGTTTCTGATCACTTTTTTGACCGTGATGGAGGAGGGGAGCTTCAGCCGCGCCGCGGAAAAGCTCGGATACGTGCAGTCGACCGTCACCTCGCAAATTCAGCTGCTTGAGCAAAGCTGCAAACAGAAGCTGTTTCATCGTCTGCCCCGGGGCGTGCAGCTGACGGATGCCGGCCAGAAACTGGCGGTATTCGCCCGCCAATTTGTCCGGCTCGGGCAATCGCTGGAGGAGGCGATGGGCAGCCTGGATCAGCCGCGTGGCACCGTGCGGGTGCGTGCGCTGGAATCGTTTTGCGTCACGCGGCTGTCCGGGTTTTTGCGGCCTTTTTTTGCGGAATATCCCGAGGTGAGGCTGCTGCTGGAAACCGGCTTTCAGGGGGATACCGTCGAGCAGGTGCTGTCTCATGCGGTCGATTTCGGCATCGTGCCGAAGGATCCGGGCCGGGACGATCTGGTCTTCGAGCCGCTCATCGAGGAGGATATGGCGATGGTCGCTTCCAAACAGCTGGCTGAGCTGATCCTCACTAAAGGGTGGGAGATGCTGGACGGGGTGCAGGTGATCGGCTTCGGCCAGCGCTGCGTATACCAAACCGACGGGAACAAGCTGCTGGCCGAGATGGGGATGCGTGCGGATGCCCGGCTGGCGGAGTTCCCCAGCATGGAGCTGATTCGCCAAATGGTTTCGTGCGGGCTTGGCGTCGCCTTCGTTCCCGAGATCGCCGTGGAGCGGGAGCTGGCCGAAGGCACGGTGGTCCGTCTGCCGCTTCCGCTGTCGCAGCAGCAGCGGGTCCGGCTGACACACGGACTGATCCGCCATAGAGACCGGGTGCTGAATACCCCGTCCCAAGTGCTGCGCAGCAAGCTGCTGGAGCATTTCGGACGACCCGCCCGGCCTTACGAGCCGGTCTCGCTCCATTGACGAAATTGTCCCGGCGTGATGCCTTCGTGGCGTTTGAACACGCGAATAAAAGTGTTGGAGCTCGCAAATCCGACCCGATCGGATATGTCGGCCACGGAAAGGCTCGTGCTCCCGAGCAGCAGTTTGGCCTGTTCGATCCGCTTCGAATTGATGTAATCGACGAAGCTCATGCCGGTAATATCTTTGAAGATGCTGCTTAAATAAGAGGAGGAAAGCCCAATTGCATCTCCGAGAACCGTGAGGGAAATATCTTGATGGTAATGGCTCCCCACATAAACTTCGATCTTGGCAAGCAATTGACTGTACTGTCCGTGTTTCTTGCTCTGGATCCATTCGCAGATCGTGAGGAACGCATTCCCGATGCAGTCTTTTTTCTCCGCATGCCGGGCAGCCGATCAAGCTCCCGGTACAGGCTGAACGATCGGCCGAATATTTCCTCCGAAGTGGAACCGATTTCATAAATGGTGCGAATGGCCGTCCCCGCCAGCGCGTGGAACAGATGGTGAACGATTTCCGGAGTCGGCTCGCCGGCCTCCAGATTATCTCCCCACAGCGTGCGAAGCAGTTCGGTTAGAGCGTCCGTATTGCCGGTTTTTACCGCACCCATGATCCGCTTCTCCAGGTCGAGCGAGTAGACAAACGAACGCTCGGGAAGATTGCGCACTTCGTCTACGTAAATGACGGACCCTTGCCCCTTGACCATTTTATATTGCAGCGCGGAAAGCGCGTCCACGTAGGAGAAAGGAACGTCCTCAGCCCTACCGTACACTTTGCCGACGCCGACCGTAAACGTGCGGCCGTACTCCCGCTCGAAGCAGGACGTCACTTTGCGGATAAAATCGCCGACCAGCTCCGGTTTCGGATTCTGCGAATCGAGACCAACGACCGAGACGATTTTGTTGCTTCTCTTCTTGAGCGATTTGACGGAAAAATGAGCTGCATCGAACTCGTTGGCCATATCATCGATCATGCCCAAAATGTCATGGTCAAACGGACTGATTTTTTCATCGACGGAAAAATCGACGGTTTCGAACACGATGATCTGAAACGCGCGGGAGGCGAAAGGCAGATGAAGCTTCTCCGCAGCCTCGTCCATTTTATCGTCCGTTACCCGGCCTTCCAGCAAATCGTACAGAAACTTCGTCTGCAGTGCGGGCAGGTTTTTCTCAAATTCGTCCTTCAAGTGATGATTTTCGTAGTAAACGTAGTTGATGATCCGGTCGATGAAGCCGAGCTCATCCTCTTTCCGTCCGCTTGCGCCTTCTTCTTTCCTCCGTTCGAACAGGTTCAAATAGGCGACGATGTTGTTGATCGGTCTGTAAATGCGGTCGGTCAAAAAATAAGAGATGACCACGCCGACGGCCAGGCAGACGGCTGCGGCGATCAGCGTGAACTGGCGGAATTTGTTCGCTTTTTCCGTGATAAAGGCGGTCGGCACCGCGCTGATGTACGTCCAATCGTTCACCCGGGACGATGTGTAGACGATTTGGTAGCTTTTGCCGGAAATCGTCTCCTGCAAATATCCTTCCGTCGCTCCGCTGGCCTTCACTTTGTCTGCGATGATTCCTTTGACGGAGTATATCAGCTCATCAGATCGGAACGGACCGCGCTGTGAATGACGAGCCGGCCGGATGCGTCGACGGCGTAAATGAATGCGGGGTATGGGTCGCTGATGCTTTGCAGCATGCGGGACAAATCGTCGGTTTTGACGTTCATGTAGAGGATGCCGGTCGGAGTCAGCTCGTTCAGCGGGACCGTGCGGGCAAAGGTGATGACGGACGAAGGGACCCCGTCCGTGACGGCGTCGAACCGGCCGATGTAAGAGATGCCGAAATGGCTCGTCGGCGTCTTTTGCCAGTCGAGCTGCGGAGTTGTGGTGTACAGCCGGCTGTAGAAGTAGTCCGCGTTGTATTTCGATTCGTGGTTCAGGACGACCGGATAGCGGTAAGGCTGCAGCCAAATGTCCGAGATCAGCGGATTCGACAGCTTGACGCTTTTCAGATACTGGATAATATCCAGAAACAGCATCTGGTCGAGATCCCACGTTTGGTCCGATAAATACAGCGCGCGGCGGATTTGATTTTGCAGCGAGATCTGGAAAGACAGCACATCCCACGAATGAAGCGCCTGGTCGATGTTGTTTCGCGCCTGCTCGATATATTTGTTGTTGGAGCTGACGACTTCCTCGATCAGCAGCGAGGACGACTTGGAATACGATACGTACCCGAACACAAGGATCGCCGCGAGAATGAACGCATTGAAGAAAAACAGCATTTTGACAAAAATGCTCTTATGCTTGAAGGTTTTCAAGCTTTGCGGGAAAATTCTCACGTCCGTGTCCCCCTGCAAACCGATTGTGCGCGCCTTGTGCAGCCGGATTCCTCTAGTCTATTCCAAATTGTATGGCACCGGACCGCAGTTGTAAAGCGCTTTCGTGACATTCAGACAAAGCCTGACGCCGCCGTTTCGTATCGTGGAGGGCGGCGCTTCGGCTTTTCGTCGGGACGATGCCGGGTAATAATGCAAGCTGAGCGGAAGCCCGGACGCCGGGCTAATCGAACAAATACGATACGAGGGAGTCGGCAAAAGGCTCCTCTAACGCAGCATGCCGATTCAGCAGGCGATACCACATCGGCCCGTAACATAAGTCGGCGACAAGCTCCAAATCGGCATTTTCCGGCAGTTCCCCGCGCTCTGCGCCGCGCTGCAGTAGGCGGATGAGCGCCGCTCGCCTCGACGAAATGAACGTTTCGCGAAATGCGGCGGCGAATTCGGGATTAAACTGCGCCTCCGCCATGAGGCTGCACACGATTTCGTCCGAACCGTCCGCAAGAGTACGGAACGTTTGCCTCATATATTGAAGCACGTCGCTTTTGAGCCGGCCCGTATCCGGAAGAGCGATTTCGGTTTCCGCCTGAAGTTTGAGCGCCTCCATGACGATAAAAGGGACGCCGGGCCACCACCGGTATAAAGTCGGTTTTCCGACGCCGGCTTCTTTGGCGATTCGTTCCATCGTCAAATTTTTATATCCGGTTGTTTTCAGCAGGTTCAGCGTCGCCGTCATAACGGCTTCCCATGCTTTCCGGCTCCTCGGTCTTCCAGCCGGCGCCGATTTTTTTTGTTTTTCGTCCATTGGCGAGAACCCCCTCGTTAAAAAATGCGTTTGACAATACGTTACGTAACGTATTATAATTCATTCAAGCAATTATATCAAGAGAAGCGAGGCGGATAACTTATGGCAAATGGTATGGTGGGACAACGCGCGATCGTTATGGGAGGAACGTCGGGAATCGGGCTTGCAGCGGCCCGTTTGCTGGTCGAAGAGGGAGCGGAGGTCGTTGTAGCCGGCCGCGACGGAGCCAAGATCGATGCCGCACTTCAGCTGCTCGGCCCCAAGGCGCGCGGGGAGCAGGTCGATGCTTCCTCCGCCGACGATCTGAAAGCTTTTTATTCCCGTCAAAGCGGCTTCGACCATCTCGTGATCACCGTCTCCGGAGCCAAAGGAGCGGGGAACTTCCGCGAGCTTCCGCTGAATGAATTGCGCGGAGGTTTCGAAGCGAAATTTTGGCCGCAGATCATGTCCGCGCAGCTCAGCCTGGATACGATCAACAGCAACGGCTCCATCACGTTTCTTACCGCGATTTCGGCCCGCAACGTTTCTCCGGGTATTTCCGGACTCGCCGCCATCAATGCCGCGATAGAAGCTATGGTGCCCATTTTGGCGGTTGAGCTGGCGCCTCTGCGGGTAAACGCGGTGTCCCCGGGAGTTGTGGACACGCCGTGGTGGAACTGGCTGCCGGAAGAACAGCGGGCCGCCGCGCTGAAGTTTTACGAAGACCAGGCGCCCGTCGGAAGAGTCGGACAGCCGGAGGATATCGCCAAAGCGATATGTTATTTGATCGACAACACGTTTGTGACCGGTACGGTGCTTGAGGTTGACGGCGGTTTACGGCTTAAGTAGGGAAGGAAGGCCGAGAGGCGGAAAAAGCGTCTCTCGGGCAGGTTTGGGCGAAGCGAAGAGCGTGAAGGAAGGCCGAGAGGCGGAAAAAGCGTCTCTCCGCCGCGAAGAGTCGCTCGGCCGTGGTCCGAGAGCGGGAAAAAGCGCTCTCGGGCGGGTTCGGGCTGAGCGAAGAGCGTGAAGGAAGGCCGAGAGCCGGAAAAAGCGTCTCTCCGCCGCGAAGAGTCGCTCGGCCGTGGTCCGAGAGCGGGAAAAAGCGTTCTCGGGCGGACTTGGGCTGAGCGAAGAGCGTGAAGGAAGGCCGAGAGGCGGAAAAAGCGTCTCTCGGCCGCGAAGAGTCGCTCGGCCATCGCCCGAGAGCGTAAAAAAGCGCTCTCGGGCGAGTTTTGGCGAAGCGAGGAGCGTGAAGGAAGGCCGAGAGGCGGAAAAAGCGTCTCTCGGCCGCGAAAACTCGCTCGGCCATCGCCCGAGAGCGGGAAAAAGCGCTCTCGGGCGGACTTGGGCTGAGCGAAGAGCGTGAAGGAAGGCCGAGAGGCGGAAAAAGCGTCTCTCGGCCGCGAAAACTCGCTCGGCCATCGCCCGAGAGCGAGAAAAAGCGCTCTCGGGCGGGCTTAGGCTGAGCGAGGAGCGTGAAGGAATGCCGAGAGGCGGAAAAAGCGTCTCTCGGCCGCGAAAACTCGCTCGGCCATCGCCCGAGAGCGTAAAAAAGCGCTCTCGGGCGGGTTCGGGCTGAGCGAGGAGCGTGAAGGAATGCCGAGAGGCGGAAAAAGCGTCTCTCGGCCGCGAAGAGTCGCTCGGCCGTGGTCCGAGAGCGGGAAAAAGCGCTCTCGGACGGACTTGGGCTGAGCGAAGAGCGGGAAGGAATGCCGAGAGCGGGAAAAAGCGTCGCTCGGCCGCGAAGACTCGCTCGGCCATCGCCCGAGAGCGTGAAAAAGCGCTCTCGGGCGGGCTTGGGCTGAGCGAAGAGCGTGAAGGAAGGCCGAGAGCGTGAAAAAGCGTCTCTCGGCCGCGAAGACTCGCTCGGCCGCGAAGAGTCGCTCGGCCGTGGTCCGAGAGCGCGATAAAGCGCTCTCGGGTTGAGAGAATGCTGCGCGCCCGCGGAAAATGGCCAAACAGACCTAGTGCGCTTCGCCGCTGCTCCCGGCGGCGAACCGATCGATCTCCTCCAGCGGCAAATGATCCGTCACGAGCCGGCCGTAATGCGCAACCTGGATGATGCCGCGCTCGTCGATCAGAAATTCGGCCGGGATCCGGTAGAAGTTCGAGCCTTCCTCATGAGTCAAAGCGAAACCTTCGGCCGCCGCCTCCTTAACGAACGACTGTGTGGCCGCATCGGCCATCGTCGCCTGCACCTTCTCTTCGGACACCTCGACGCCGTACCGGCCGTACAGCTTGCCTTCCGGATCGGCGATCAAAGGGAACGGCGCTTCCTGCGTGCCGACATGCCGGGACATGCTCGCATCAGGCGATTCGAACACGGCGATGACCTCCAGCCCATCCCTTTGCCACAAGTCATAACGGCGGATAAAATGCCGCACCCGCAAATTGCAGAGCGCGCAGGCGGCATTGCGGAAAAAAGCAAGCAGCACCTTGCGGCCCCGCAAGTCGCTTAAGCGGACGGATTTGCCGCCGGCATCCACGAATGTGAAATCGGGGGCGGCTTCCCCGGTGGTTAACGAGATTCTCATTGCGATAAGCCTCCTGAACATGGTATGAGATCAGCCGATGAAACCCGGCTGATCTCATTTTATCAAGGGCTGATTTATGTATCTGTGACCCGGTCACCAACATCATCGGCGAGCGCCTCGAGCGCCTTTCGCTGACGGATGATGACCGAACCTCTCCCGGTCTCGATCCATCCGGCCTTTTGCATTTTCCCCAGCGCGCGGCTGACGACTTCGCGGGCCGATCCCAGCTCGGCCGCCAGCTGCCTGTGCGTAATCCGGGCCGCCGGCTCGCGCTCCGTCGTCAGCCGGAGCAGAACTCCGGCAAGCCGCGAGTCGAGCGGCAGCGACATCTTGCCGGCAAGCAGCCTGCCTATGTCAATAAATCCGTCCAAAATATTGCCGAATACCGCATTTCGGATCGGCGCATACGTCTGAATCCAGCGCAGGAACGCCCCTTTGGCGACAAATAGCGCCGTGACCTCGGTCTCCGCGGTCATCGTTCCGGGATATTCGCGCTCGCTGAGGCCGCTGAGCACCATCAAGGCACAGATGTCGCCGGCGGACAGCCGGCCGGATACCGCTTCGGAGCCATCCTCCGTCACGTAGGAAATCCGCACCGTTCCCGAAATTAGAAACAAGGCGTACTCTACGGCATCTTCGCCGCGGAACAACGCCGATTTCGCCGGAAACGTCCGCAGCCTGGGCTGGGCGGCGGACCATTCGTCGGGAGAAAGCGACCGGAAGCAGGGGAACGTTTCGCACAAAATATGTTGTTCGAGGTTGTAACGTGCCATGAGAATTCTCCATTCGGACAGGTTGATAGCAACATTATACTTGCTCGGCGCGCCGGTTGAACAGGAGGGGGCAAGGGCGCCCGTATCCCCAAAAAAACATCCCCCTCCGTTAACCGGATGGGGGATGTAAAGCTTATAGTGAAGCCAAGTATTCGTCGAGTTGGCTGAACGTTCCGGCGAAACCTTGCTGCATGGAGCCGTGCATCGATTCGTAGAACTTGAGCTCTTCCTCCGTTGCGTTGATAGGTCCTCCGCGCAGCGTCAGGATCGTTTTGCCATCGTGTTCGTCGAAGGTAACTACATTTCTAACCTCCAAAGGGAAGCCTGGCGCAATCAGGGAGCTAACCGTATTGCCTTCCGGATCGGAGAAGGAACTGACGTACTCAAGCTTCTCCGGCGCATCAACCTCCCGGTATACAAACTTGCCCCACATTTCGAGGCCTTCGGCGTTGCTCATCTTGTAGTGGAAAATGCCGTCCGGTCGGACATCCAGCTTGACGACAGTCAGTTTGAGACCCTTCGGGCCCCACCAGTGCTCCAGGTGCTCCGCTTCGGTCCACATCTTGAACACAAGATCGCGCGGCGCATTGAAGGTACGGGTAATGACAAGCTCATGGATTGCTTGATTTTCGGACATCGTTAATTTCCTCCTGAATGATAGATTATTTATTGTTGGAACTGCAAGTTAGCCGAAGTTGCTTCGCCGGTGCGACGGCCGGCTGCTGCCGCTCTTAGCCGCTTGTGGTGGAAAATATAGGAGCCGGCGATCAAAGCGAAACCGATAATGAAAAACGCGGAGCTGGCAATATCGCCTGTCGCTATGACCGAATACATAGCGCCGAGCAGATCGAAAGTGAAGCCGGCATAAACCCATTCCTTGATCCGCGGAAAACCCGGGATCAGGATCGCGATGATTCCCAGCAGTTTGGCGTAGCCGAGAAACGGAAGCAGGTAATCGGGGTAACCGAGTTTCTTGAATAATTCAACCGCGCTGGGATCGTACATAATGTCGGGAATCGTACCCATGCCCATAAGCACAATCAACAAACCTGTAAACACCCAATAACCTACTAGTATCTTCTTCATAATATAAAATTCTCCTCCTTGAAATGGTAGATTTTTTACATAAATTTTTTCATTTATGCCACAGGTAAATCATCTTTCGAAAAGAAAACAATTTCCGCTGACACTCACTTCCCTTCTTTTAAAGTTCCTGGAGTTGCCGTTCAACCGTTCGATTGTTTCGTCTTGGAAGCGGTTTGTTCTTCATGTCTATAATATACCTGATAAGGAATATTCCTGTCAAGGAATATTTTAAAGTTTTTTCGGCTTTGACAAACCGTGATTAAGGCAGGTAAATTTATACATGACAACGTTTGCAAAGGAGGATGCGGAGTGGAGATGAGCAAGAAGCAGCTGCTGAATCACCACCTGTCCAGTTTGCGGGTGACCTTGGTCGCCTCCAAGCTTTCGGTTTGCAACTCCAATTGGAAAAGATTTAACTTTTCCCCTACTTACAATAAGTTTTATTACATATGTGACGGAGAGGGCTGGATCAAAATCGGGAATGATCATTTTAGGCCGAAGCCGGGCGAGCTGATGTTTATTCCGGCCGGAACGATGCAGTCCTTTTCCGCGACGGAAGGCACGCCTTACACGATGTATTGGTGCCATTTCAATTCCAACATCGCGTTTATGCAGCTGCTTCGGTGGTTCGGCATTTCGCATATCGTTGCGGTCGAAGATGCGGCGGAGCTGCTGCATTGTTTTCGCCAGTTAATCGAACATCGCGGCAACGACGGGCCTGCTTCTTCGCTCAAAATCCAATCCGCGCTGCTGGCCATCGTCGCTTTTTTCATCGAACGGGCGATTATGGAAAAACGGAGCGACCTGCCGTCCGTCTCCATCCGCAAGCTGCTCGATACGGTCAATTTCATCGACGCCAATCTGTATAAAGAGATTTCGGTCGAGGAGCTGGCGCGGATCGCCCATTTCCATCCGAACTACCTGATCCGCGTTTTCAAAAGACACCTCGGCATGCCGCCCAAGCGGTACATCCACGAACGCCGGTTGGAGAAAGCGGAGCATCTGCTGGCCTCCACCGACATGACCGTCAACGAAGTCGCCCACAGGACCGGGTTCAACGATGTGTCTTACTTTTCGGCTTCGTTCAAAAGGAAAAGCGGTGTTTCTCCTTCGGAATTCCGGAACGTCTATGCCCAAAATAATGCGGGGCCATGACAGCCGGCGGCAGGAAGGTTAATTTTCTCATACATTAAGGATATTCCGTCCGTATTCATCCTCCGCGCCTGAAAGGTAATATAGGTTCAAACAAGGCGAAAGGAGTGACGATTAGTGAAAAAGCATCGCAAGTTGTGGTCCAGGGCGGCGGCAGCCGCACTGTCGGTTCAATTATTGTTGGCAGGGGGAGGCGGAGAGCTGATTGACAGGACGCAAGCCGCTGCGGCGGTGGGGGAAACGGCCGTTCAGCGTCCGTACTTCCCTCCGGACGAATCCGAAATGCAAACGGCCGTCGCCAAGGCGGACCAACTGCTGGCCGCCTATACGGAGGAGCAGTGGATCAATCTCGCGCCGAAGCAGTCGCCGAGGTCCGACGGCAACGATCCGCCGGACGGTAGCGAAGGCTGGGTGTGGAATCCGGCGGACCCGGACCGGATCGCTACGGACAAAGGGCTTGTGCTGCCGAGCGCGCAGTATCCGTACCGCTACAAGCCGATCAAGGTTATGAGCGGAAAGACGGTAAATGCGGCCTACGTCGAGTATGCCGGGAAGCAGGTGCTGGTGCAGTCGAGAATCGATTATGAGAAGGCGAATTTCATGACCCGCAACCTTCCCGTCATTGCAACCGCTTACCTCAAAACCGGCGACGAAAAATACGCCCGGAGAGTGGCGCTGGCGCTCGATGCGTGGGCGAATGCGGCACCCGATTTTTACATGACCGGCAAAAACAGCGGCACGCTGATCAGCGCCGACGATATCGCTCAATATTACGACACCGACATCCAGCGGGCGAGCGACCATAACGGCATCGCCCACGAAATGCACTCGGGCGAAATCTATGCATTCGACCGGATCTATAACAGCGCGGCTTTAAACGTGCTATCGCAGGAGAAAGGGTATGACGTCAAGGACCATATTGCAAACGATTTGTTCCTGAATGTGACGGGGTGGCTGATCAACTACCAATCGATGAAGGTGCACACGTCGACGAATTTATCCGGCGGCGTGGATGCGATCGCGAAGGTGGCCGTCGTTTTGAAAAAGCCGGAGTATATGGAATGGCTGGACCGGTACCTGGACATTACGGTAGGCGACAACTTCAAACGGGACGGCATGTTCCCCGAGGCGTTTTCCTACCACGCGGGTTACGCGTCTACGAACTACACGATCGCGCAGGAGGTCGACTATTATTTTCAGGTGTATCAGGCGGATACCGACAAGCTGAGGGAGCTGGAGAAAAAAGTAAAAACCCACCTGGCGTTTCTCGCCAAAGCGAAGGAGGTGCAGAAAACGGTCGCCTTCCCGGACGGCGATTTGCCTCCGTTCGACGATACGACCAAGGGCGGAGCGTCCCGGCGGGATGCGACGGTGTCCCGGCTGCTTCCGGCATATGGGCATTTGATGCTGGGCGACGGCACCGGCGATCGGCAGACGCAGTTCAACATTCATTTTAACGATTACGCAAACCACGTTCATCCGAACGTGCTGGCGGCGACGCTGTACGGATTCGGCAAAGAGCTTATCGGAGGCATCCGGTATTCGCGGATTCCGACCCGCAATTTTTCGCGGAGTACGCTTGCGGACAATACCGTGGTGGTGAACGGGACAAGCCAGTACCGCAGCACCAAGCAGGAAGGCTCCAGCAACGCCGGTCATCTGTTCAATCAAGGCATATTGTCATTGTACGAGCCCGGACTGAAAGGAATTGAGGCTTCCGAGGTGTACAGCAAATGGGCTTATCCGGGCACGGTAGACAGATACCAGCGGCTGAACATTTTGAACACGATCGATCCCGACCATCCGTATTTGATCGATTTGTTTAAAGTGACGGGGGGCAAGACGCATGAATATGTTCTTCATGGATCCACCCAATTTGACGAAACGGCCGAAGCGAGTTTTCCGCTGCAAAAGATCGACAAGCCGTACCCGCTGCTCCCGGACAACGTCACGTGGACCGATCCGGTCAGCGAAAACGATAACCGCAACTGGTATGGGTTGTTTAGAGACGTGAGCACCGGAAAGTCTCCCGGCAAATGGGACGTCACCTACAAGGACGCCGGCGGCAGCGGGGTCGGGACGCGCATTTGGATGGCGGATGACGGCAAAAGCCAGGTCTATCTCGGGAAAAGCCCGCATTCTTACCGCGACAAGCTGTACGACGATATTTATCAATTTTGGCGTCCTTCGTTGATAGTCAAGCGCGAAGATCCGAATCAGACGAAGCTGGACAGCCTGTTCGTCGGCGTCGTTGAGCCGCTGCACGGCGAGTCGGCGATATCCGGCATCGAGAGGCTGCCGCTGAAAGAAGCGAATCCGGAGCATGTAGCGCTCTCCGTCAAGTTTAAGGACGGGCGTGAAGACGTCATACTGGTTAATATGAATCAGCCGGGCGCTGCAGGAAGCGCGTCGGTGGACAAACCGGTCGCAACCGCTGACGGAAACTACGAGCTGGAAGGGCGAATCGGCATCGCCGTAGGACGGAGCGGCGTGCAAACGCCGTATCTCATCGCGGGCGGCAGCCTCCGCTATGGCGGCGATAAACTGACGCTGGAGACCCCTTCCGTCGCCGGCACGATTACCGGTGCGGTGCGCAAGGCGGAGGGAGCGGATGTCGATGCGCTGATTACGCCGGAGCTTTTGCCGGAAGGGGATGCGCTCAAAGGAAAGTGGCTTTCCCTGAACTTCGGCACGTATAAGGTCGTGCCGGACGGCAGCGGCAAATACCCTTCGAATATCAAGGAACAGACGGGGATGAGCGAAATGTTCCGGATCGATCGCGTCGAACGGCGCGGCGGGCTGACCTACATCGTCACGGCGGAGGATCATGCGCTGTCGATCCAAAACGGCAAAACGTCCGAGCTGCTGCGGCCGAAGCGCACGTTCGAGAATGTGCCGGCCTTCCGGATCGATTTCAGCCGAACGAAGGATGTGACGCCGCCGGTCACTGCAGCCTCCGCGGAAGGCTCGGTGAACAACGGCTGGTATACGGATGCGGTCGCCGTGAAGCTCCAAGCGGCCGATGACGAATCCGGCGTCGCTTCGACCTTCTACAAGCTGACGGTCACCGGTTCCACCTATTCGCCCACCGTAACGCAGTCGGCATACGGGCCGGGCGACGGCTGGCTGCAGTATGACGGGCCTATCGCGATCACGCGGGACGGCAAATACGAGCTGCGGTATTATTCGACGGACAAGGAGGGCAATGCGGAGGAGGAGAAATCGCTTGCTATCGCCCGGGACACGGCGCCTCCCGGAGTGAAGGCGATCTCCCCGGAACAGGGCGGCCGGTATCCCGATTCCCAGGATTTGACGGTGCAGCTTGAGCTGAACGACCCCTGGTCGGGACCGGACGATGGCAAAACAGCTCTGCAGCTGGACGGCAAACCGGTGCAGCGCGGAGCGGTCATCCCGCTGTATACGCTGCCGCTTGGTCCGCATTCGCTGACCGTAAAGACAGCCGACATGGCCGGGAATACCGGCAGCGCGACGATTTCGTTCACAACGGAAACGAGCGTCTCTTCGCTGGCGGAGCTGGTCGCGCGTTTTGCGGGGAGCGGCTCAATTGACAACAAGGGCATCGCAAACAGCTTGCTGAAAAAGCTGGAGCATGGCGATATCGGCAGCTTCGTAAACGAAGTCCGGGCGCAGAGCGGCAAACATATTGCCGCCGAAGCGGCAGGATTCCTGCTTCGGGACGCAGATCTGCTTCTTGCGCGAAAGTAGCGGAACGGAGCCGATCTTCAGTGACGGAACTGCAGGCGTCCGCCATGGCGGCGGTCGACGCGCCGTTCGACCATTCCGGCAAGCAAGCGCAGCCATAACGGTGCCGCCCGGCGAAACCATGCAAAAGCTCAAGAGCGACGCTCTTGGGCTTTTTTCGCAATAAAGGAATTTTGTTGAACGGTGTCGAATAAATGATCGTTGCGATCTTGTTCCTTGCCGGAGGAGAATATAGTTGGAAAAGCTTGTTAATATGCGAATGAATGTGGACAGATGGAACCGCAAAATTATGAATATATGCTGGATGACTGCGGCGCTCTCTTTTGTCGTCGAGCTTATGCTGATATTTGTCACCCGCGCAGCGCCGGCCCAATACCTGATCGACAGCGTAGCCGTTCCGACATCGCTGATGCTTGCCGTGCTGATATTGGCCGAAACGGCAACAAGGCTGTTTAAGCGGGCGGCCGATTATATCATTATCACAACGTCTTTATTTCTCGCATCGATTCTGGTCTGGGCGCACGTCTCTTTGCCTCCGATCCACGGAATGCTGTTTTTGCCTTTTATCATCTGCATGTTTTATTTCTCCAGGAGCCGGATGCTGTTTACTTTCGCCATTTCCATTGCCGCCGTGTTTGTCATCTACGCGGTTCACCCCCATTTCTCCAATAGAAACCATCTGTTAATTATAACGGCAGCGGAGAGTATGGTTATTTCCGCATATTTCGTTTCCATCCACATTGTGAACCGCGGGGTCGAGCTCGTGAAAGATCTTCGCAGCACCGTATTCGCCCAGCAGGAACTGATGGTGAAAAATGTGATGATGGATAAATTGGCGAAAACCGATGCGCTCACCGAATGCTTCAATCATAAAGCGTTTCATGAATATTTGGATAAGCTGATGGAGGGCTGGAGCGGCGATCGCTGCGTGCATTTGGCCATTCTGGACATCGATAATTTTAAAAAAATAAACGACACGTACGGGCACTGGGCAGGCGATGTGGTGCTTAAAAATGTCGCGAGGGCGATTCGGGAGGAAGCCGGCCCGAACGATATCGTGGCCCGCTACGGCGGTGAAGAATTTGCCGTTATTTTCGAAAACAGGAAGGCGGAGGACTGTTACGAGCTGATGGAGGCCGTCCGCCAAAGGGTTGAAAGAGACACTTATCCGGAGCTTGGCGGGGGCGGGGTTACCGTGAGCTGCGGACTAAACGCCTTTATGCCCGGCAAAGGGAAAGAAGAGCTGTTCAAAGGCGCCGATGAGGCGCTGTACGTCTCGAAACGGACGGGGAAAAATAAGGTGACGGTTTATGGTGGAGAAAATATGACAAAGTTATAGATGTTTTCCGACGTTAGTTCAATCGAACCGTAACAGTCTGGGACTTTATTTTCCAGTCCTATGCTGCCGCGGTTTTTTTTATTGGATTATTCATATCTATGATCCGGATTGAATTTACTAAATAAATTAACTAATAATTTTCCGGTTTGTTCGCAAATGAACAGTTTTAGTAGGTTGAATGCGGGGATCATTAATATGAAAAGGCTTGCATTTCCTTGTTTGTGTTGATATAATTCGATTATATAGTTAATAAATTTACTAAAGGTGGACCGTTGATGGCTACTATCAAGGATATAGCAACCCAAGCCAACGTATCGCCGGCGACCGTCTCCCGCGTGTTGAATAATGACGCAACCCTGTCTGTGAGCGAAGAGACGAGAGACCGCATCTTCGATATCGCGGAATCGATCGGATATAAGCCGAGCCGCATCAAAAGGATGAAGAAGGAGAGCGAGATCGCGAGCAAACAGATCGGGCTCTTGCTTTGGATCTCGTCGGAGGAAGAGAAGGAGGATCCTTACTTCTCGGCGCTGCGTCTGAGCATCGAAAGGGCTTGCATCGAGGAAGGGACACCCGTCGCCAGAGTGATCCGCGGCAGCCAAGTCGATTCGCTCACTTTTCAAGGCATGGACGGTCTTATCGTCGTAGGCTCGGTCGATATTGACGATATCGAAACGATTTTCCCGAACCGCGGAGCGGTCGTGTTGGTGAACCATTTGCTGGACATTCCCGGCTACGATTCGGTGAAACTGAACTTCCGGCAGGCCATGGAGGATGTGGTCAGCCATCTGTGCGAAATGGGGCATCAGAGGATCGGTATGATCGGCGGGTGCGAATACCTCTATAAGCTGGGACCGGTCAAGAAGGGGCGGCCCAGTCACGATATACGCCAGGTTCATTTTGAGCGGCTGCTGAAGGAAAGAGGTTTGTACCGTCCCGAGCTCTTCGTTACCGGAGATTGGTCGACGGCAAGCGGCTACGAGCAGATGAAGCGGCTGCTTGCCGCGTCGGAGCGGCCCACGGCTTGCTTTGTCAGCAACGATCCGATGGCGATCGGCGCCCTCCGCGCGCTTCACGAGCAGGGGGTGAGCGTGCCGGATGAGATGGCGATCGTCGGCTTTGACGACATTGAAGTATCCGCATTTGTGAATCCGCCGCTGACCAGTGTGAAAGTATATCCCGAGCAGATCGGCAAGACGGCGGTTCATCTGCTGATGGAGCGCTTTGCCGGCAGGGAGCCGGTTATGCAGGTGACCATCGGAACGGAGCTTGTCGTGAGGGAGAGCTGCGGAGGTAAGAAGTAGATCAAGAAAAGAAGCAAGAAGTTGCAGCAGTTAGTAGGGTCTGCAAGTAAGATTCCGATAAGGCGGTGAGACATGGACGGTAACTTGCAGTGAATTGTATGAACGTAACGGCTCAGAGTCAACAGAAATGTACAGAAAAAAAAGACCCCAGCCGGAAGCTGGGGGACAAAGAAAAAAACATGCAGCTTTATTGTATCGAAATGTAAGTGGAGTTTCAAACAAATCTTGACGATTAGGGGGCCTCATCATTCTTTACGTCGTTTATGGCATTGCTTTTAATATGTTCCTGTACGTCGGTTATTTGAAGAGCATCCCGGCAGAGCTCGAAGAGGCGGCGGTGATGGACGGCGCTTCGATTTTGGGAACGTTCTGGAGAGTCATTTTCCCGCTGCTCGGGCCGATCAACGCCATCGTCGACATCCTCACGTGCATTTGGGCGTGGAACGATTTCCTGCTGCCGCTCATCATTTTGAGCAAGCCGGCGATGGCCACGCTGCCGCTCGCACAGTACATTTTTCAGTCGAAATTCGGCGTCCATTACAATTATGCGTTTGCATCCTACTTGATGGCACTGCTGCCGATGGTGGCCGTTTATCTTGTCGCCCAACGCTGGATCATCAGCGGTGTCATTCGCGGTGCGGTGAAATCGTAAAAAACATATTTATCATGATCAGAGTGAGGGAGAAGCACCATGAATATTTATTACAACGAAAATAAGCGGCAGTTTCATTTGCAGTCCAAGGATATGAGCTATATCATCCAGTTGGTGCGTGGATACCCGGCTCATGTGTATTGGGGGAAACGCCTTGAGCAGGGCGGGAACCTGGACGATATTTTGATGTTTCAGGAGCGCAGCTCGTTCAGCCCCAACCCGGTGCCGGACGACAGAAGCATCTCGCTTGACACCCTGCCGCAGGAATATCCGCAGTATGGAACAAGCGATTTCCGTTATCCGGCTTATCAAGTGAAGCTGCAGGACGGAAGCCGGATCACGGAGCTGTTATACAGATCGCATCGGATCGTGAGGGGCAAGCCCGCGCTGGAAGGCCTGCCGGCCGTCTATGCGGAATCGGAGCAGGAAGCGATGACGCTGGAGCTGGAGCTTGCCGACGCGTATTCCGGGCTGGCGGCAGTTATCCGCTACACGGTATTTGACGCATTCAATGCGATTACGCGTTCCGTGCGTTTTATCAACCAAGGGCAGCAAGCGCTAAGCTTGAATAGCGCCATGAGCGCAAGCGTCGATTTTGCCGATGCCGAGTACGACTATCTGGTTTTGACGGGCGCCTGGGTAAGAGAGAGGCATATGCAAAGAAGGCCGCTCACTCCGGGCGTTGCGGCAAGAATCGAGAGCCGCCGCGGCTCCAGCAGCCACCAGGCCAATCCGTTCATTGCCTTGCTTCGGCCGGATGCCGGCGAGGAGCAGGGGGATGTGTACGGCTTCAGTCTCGTGTACAGCGGAAGTTTTGCCGCGCAAGCCGAAGTCGATCAGTTTGCAACGACGCGGGTGTCGATCGGCATCAATCCGTTTGACTTTGCCTGGCTGCTTCAGCCGGGAGAGTCGTTCCAAACGCCGGAAGCGGTGCTCGTCTATTCGTCCGAAGGCTTGGGAGGCATGTCGAGAACGTACCATAAGCTGTACCGGACAAGGCTGTGCCGCGGGGTTCATCGCGATCAAGAACGTCCGATTCTGGTGAATAACTGGGAGGCGACCTACTTCGATTTCAACGCCGATAAGATTGAAGCGATCGCCGCCGAGGCCGCCGAGTTGGGGATCGAGCTTTTCGTTTTGGACGACGGCTGGTTCGGCAAACGTGACAACGATACCACTTCCCTTGGAGATTGGACGGTCGACCGCAAGAAGCTGCCTGGCGGCCTGGACGATTTGGCGGCCCGAGTAAATCAGCTTGGTCTGCAGTTCGGACTTTGGGTCGAGCCGGAGATGGTATCGCCCGAAAGCGAGCTGTACCGCCGCCATCCGGATTGGTGCCTGCACGTGCCGGAACGGCGCCGAACGGAAGCGCGCTGCCAGCTCATTCTCGACTATACCCGGCAGGACGTAAGAGACTATATTTTTGAGGCGCTCAGCGGCATTTTCCTAACCGTACCGGTTTCTTATGTCAAATGGGATATGAACCGCAATATGACGGAGATCGGATCCGCCGCACTGCCGGCCGAACGTCAATCCGAAGTGGCGCACCGGTACATTTTGGGACTGTACGAACTTCTGGAGAAGCTGACGAAGGCGTTTCCGCACATTCTGTTCGAGAGCTGCTCGGGCGGCGGCGGAAGGTTTGATCCGGGAATGCTCTACTATATGCCGCAGACGTGGACAAGCGACGATACGGACGCAGTCGAACGGCTCAAAATCCAGTATGGTACCAGCATCGTCTACCCGGTTAGCACCATGGGCTCGCATGTATCGGCCGTACCGAACCATCAGGTGGGCCGCGTGACGTCGCTGACGACCAGGGCGGATGTTGCGATGTCGGGTAACTTCGGTTACGAGCTGGATCTGACGAAGTTGACCGCTGAAGAAAAGGCGATCATGAAGCGGCAGGTGAGCGATTACAAGGAGATTCGCGGGCTTGTGCAGAGCGGCGATTTGTATCGGCTGAAAAGCCCTTTCTCCGGGAACGAAACGGCGTGGATGTTCGTTTCGGGGGACAAGAAGCAAGCGGTCGTATTCTATTTCCGCGTGATGGCGCATCCTAACGCACCTCTGCGAAGGCTGCAGCTTCGCGGACTGGATACGAGCCTTGATTATCACATCAGCTGTCTGGGTACGAGCTACCGCGGCGACCGGCTTATGCAGCTCGGTCTGAATTTGCCTCATCTGGATGGAGATTATGCCAGCGTTTGGTTTAAGCTGGATGCCAAGTAGCGGGTATACAAAAGGAATAGCTCATAAGGCAGGTATAACGGGTATACGGCAGCACCTTGACGAACGAGTCGGCAATCCTAACTATCGGAAATACGCGGTGCCTTATATGGACAATATTATTTTATCGGAGATACCGATTCTCGGGTATTTTGGGGCCAAGGCTCAAGGAAGAAACCAACGTCCCGTTGATCGCGTTATGAGGCATACCAGAAGAGCGCATACTCCGTCATGACGGAGGCGTGGCCCATTTGGCGCAACATGGCTGTAATATTGCCGCGGTGGTACGTGCCGTGATTGACCGTTTGCAGAACGATTTCGGCAAAACTCGTTTCCCGTACCCCGGCGTAAGGATTGTCGAGTACGATCTTTTGCTCCAAATTGTCCTGCGTGCTCAAAAACGCCTTGAATTTGCCGGACAGCTCGGCAAACGCCGGCTCCACATCTTCGAGGCTTTGCTTTTCGAGCTGAGCCTGCAACCCGAACGCCAGCGACAATGCTTCGTTCATGCTCGTGCCCGTCAAGACGAGGTACCAGGTGTAATCGACCGAGTAAATGTGAGGCAGCACCTTGGATACGGAGGGAAACACGCTTTGGATTTCTTGGGTGTAGACGTCCTGAGGCAGCTGTTTGAGCCGGTCCATCATCGTTTTATTCGCCCATACATGGTAGTTGTACATATGAATGGCTGTATGTGTCATCGGAAATAACCTCCCCGGATTGGATGCTTTCATCATAAAACAACTACCCTGACAACAGTCTGTCAGGGTAGTTTGGCGATTGCCCATTATTTCGAGATAGCTGAAAAAATTTGCTGGCGCCCGGTACGGGTGTCCGTCCATACGGAGACGCTGCCCTTTCCTTTGGCCGCCGTGCCGATGTAGTCGCCGATAAACGTGCTGGGTGTGCCGAGGGAAGAATCCGCGTTCGGATTGAACGATCGGCTTGTGATCCGGACGTTTCGTTCGAACGTTTGCCCTCCGTCCGTGGACTTGGCGAGAAATACGTCCAAGAGCCGTTCCGATACTCTGTTTGTGTAGTAGACCACGCTAACGGCACCGGTATCCGGGGAGACGGCCACCGCGGGGAAAAAGTTTTGACTGTCTTCGGGGCTGTCGTCAACGCGAATAGGGACGGACCATGTGGCTCCATTATCGGTGGAACGCGACAGCAAGATGTGCGCGGAGCCGGATCGCCGATCTTCCCATACCGCATATACCGTCATCGGGAAATGACCCGATACATCGGCCCTGATATTGGCGAAGGTCAGCACGCGGAACCGCCATCCCGGTACGGGCAAGGGGTCCAGGATCGGATCGATCTGCGCCACGGTGACGATCGGGCCGAAAGTCGCTCCCCCGTCATCGGAACGGCTCATCCTGAAGAACGAGGCTTTTTCTTCGAAGTCGATCCAGGCTGTAAAGATTTCCCCCGTGAGACCTACGTCGATACTTGAGCCCTGAACGAAAGGAAAGCCGATTTTTACGTCCGAAATGCGGACGGGCACCGACCACGTTTTTCCTTCATCCAGCGATCTTTGAAAAAAGATGACGGTCCCTTCGGAATCGTTGAAAAACCGGGTAAAGCTGATATACGCATTGCCAAGGTAAGGGCTGGCCGGCGATTTGTCGATTGCCAACGCAGGTTTGTCGTTGAAAATTTTATTGCCGAAACCCCGGTTTACGATGATGGGGGCGGAGAAGGTTTTGCCGTTGTTCGCCGAGCGGTAGACGATGACGGTTCCGTCTTTGCCGCGGTTGGAGGCAAGCCCGCCGATCAAAAACAGGCCTTTGCCGGACTTGCGGGAAGGGAAACCCGAGCCTGCGACGGCATCGGAGGCAATGCGAAATCCTTTCGGGAGAGGCAGCAAACGATTGGTATAGGAGCGCCCGCCGTCCTTGGAGCGGGAGAAGCCGAGAGGGAATATATCCGCATTATACCCGGTTATGATGACTTTCTCGTTAAGCGGGTTGACCGCCACGCTCGGTTCATTATTCGGCGGCTTGATCCGGGTTACTTGAACATTTTTCCGCTTGATCGGAGGCCGATGTTTTTTGGCATAAGTCCTTGCTGCACTTTTGTGAAAAGCTCTCTTTGGCCGAAGCCGAACCTTTCGGCGGGCCGTTTTCTTCCTTCTCCGTACGATTTCAATTTCCGGTCGATGACGAAGCTTATATGAATAATCCGGCATGCTGATCACCACTTTTTTCGTATTGGGCCATATCCTCAAGTTTATATATGATGAATGACGCGATACGGTATGGGTGAATACACATCGAGTTTTCGATTAAAAAACTAAACTGTGAATTGTCACTACAGACGGCTTAAGGCCATGTATCCGGATAAAATCAACCTGCTGGCTCTTTACGCGCTTGAAGCCGCGCTGTGGAATATTCACTGGCTGGAGCTTGCGCCTGAAATTAAGGACGAATTGAAACGCGAGGCGGAAACATTTCCATGATCACGTATTCGACTCCATCTTTGTTGAAAACGTCCGCGGTCTCCCGCAATCCGAACCTTGCGTAGTAGCCGGCTTTGCTCCGTCTGGCGTTGCACCAAATTCTGCGGACGCCGCTCGCCTGCATCTCATCCAGCACATGCTGCAGAAGCTTGCTGCCGTAGCCTTTGCCCTGCTCTTCCGGCAGCGTGGCGAATTTGCGAAATTGCGCCTCGTCCCGGCCGATAAACAGGGAGACTACGGAAACGAGCTTATTTTCGGCAAACAAGCCGTAATGCAGGCCGCTCTCGTCGTCCTTCAATTTGACATATTCGATATCTTTGTCCGGCCACATGACCATGTGCCGGATCGGCCATGTCAGCTCTTTGCCGATGCGTTTAATTTCCATGATGTCGGCTCCTTTCCTATAGGGCTGGTTCAGGGAATATCGATTCCCATTATAGCACAACATGCCGTGGCATCGGGCGGGACGGCTCATGGTATATGACCCGAGAGAAGCGAAATAAAAATAGATGGTTACGGGACTGCCTCTCATCCGCTATAATGACCTGTAAGAGGATAGTTCGGACACACACCCGGGGGGACAAAATCGGATGAGGCTGGCATGGGAACGATGGGTTCAAGGATTCAGATCCGCTGTGCCCGCGGAAAAAAGGTTGTCTAAAGATGCTGTGATGTCGATCGTGCTTCACGGCTTGTTTCAATTCGGCGCATCGATGTCCGGCGTTTTCCTGACCTTGTATTTATGGCGGCTTACGCACAGTCTGTATGTAAGCGGGATGTTTAACACGATCGTCTTTTTGGTGACTCCGGTCGGGTTTGCGCTTGCGGGCTGGTTCGCGAAGCGGAAGGACCGGATGGTCTCGTACCGGATCGGGATCATCGGTTTGGTGTTTTTCTACCTTCTGGTCATTTTGTCGGGAGAAGGAGTAGCAAAATATTACGTCCTGTTCGCCGTGCTCAACGCGATTGCCGCTTCCTTTTATTGGACGGCTTATCTCACGCTTATGTACGAGGTGTCGACCGAGCATAACCGGATGCGTTATTTGTCCTTCAACATGATCGCCTTTACATTGGCAGGTCTTGCAGGACCCGCCCTGGCCGGGTTTATCATCAGCCGGATGGAAGGGCTGAAGGGCTACATGGCCGTATTTGCGGTCGCCTTCGTTATGTTCCTGCTCACGACGATCGGAAGCTTGCGCATCCGCTCGAATCATTCGCATCACCGAACCTATTATTTGCATATGATGCTGCTGCCGTTTCGGAAAAACCGGAACTGGCGCCGCTCACTATTCGCCTACTACGTTTTTGCCACGCTGCAGGGGCTGATGATCTTTTTGCCGAACTTAATGCTGTATCAGGCGGTTCCCCGCGAAGACCTGGTCGGTTATTTGGGGGTTCTGTTTTCCGGGCTGGCGATTTTGACCGGCTACGGATTCGGTAAATGGGGAAACGTAAGCCGCTCCAAGCTGTATCTGGCTGTGGCCGCAGCAGGTTACACGGCCGGCTCGCTTTTGCTTTTGTGGAAGCAGGATATCGTGACGATCGTTATCTTTATGGTGCTGTATTCCAGCTTTAATGTGGTTCAGGGGAATTCGCTGACGAACTATTATTACCGGCTGATGGGCGAGCTGCCGCTAAAGGGCGCCCTGCGCATCGAATCGATCGTTATGCGCGAGGCATTCGTCAATGCCGGAAGAATTACCGCGATTTTGCTTCTGCTGGCAGTCGCCGACAATTTGACCGGGCGCGTGCTGCCGATGGTGCTGCTTGCGGCATCCCTGCTCCAGTTTGTCGTCATCGCACTGGCCGGAGGGATCGGCCAGCCGAAAAGAGCTGAATAAAAAAGAGGCGCCCGGATATGGTTCGGGGCGCCTTTTTTTTAGAACCCTTTGCTTAGACAATGCTTTTGGATCTAATGCCATTGTTTACCAAAGCCGATAATATATCAGACACATGGATGAGCCAGGTCGAACAATAAACCGGAAAAGGTGGTCTACTTGACAAAGAATGAAACGGTTCAAAGCAATCCAACCCGGCGATCTCTTTGTAATTCAATAAACTCTCTATTCAATTATTTTTTCCCGCCTTGGTCTAGATTTCTGCTGTTTATTCTTCTATGCGTTACGGGAGGCGGCCAATATCTTATTGATCATTGGAGTACGTTGAACCCATATGATATTTTTGGCGTGTTCTATGTGACGGTATTTTCGACGCTGCTTTTGATGGACAGAAAAAAGACAAGACAGAATTTATTTTTGATCAGCTATTACATTAATTTTGCGATCCCTTTCATTTTGGCCGGTATCGGTGTTTATATCTCCTATCGCTTTGATTTTGATAGGATCATTCTGATTTTGTACATATTGTTCTCCATGAGCGTTCCATCTTGGTTGTACGTTCGGTATATAAAGGAGGAGAAGACTTATATAAAGGACATAAAAATCGCACTTGATTATAACGAATATGTTTACTGGTCAGTATCAGGGATCTTGTTATTGGGAATTGTTCCATTGTCTCATGAAGGAGAATTTTTATGCAAGGTTCTTTCCTTCCCTTTTTTGGCTCAAACAAGATTGATAAAAGCTTACATTGGGCAAATTTTAAGATAAAAAATGAGGACGATGAACGGTTGGATTCGCTTGACTCCATCCGAACCGCGATAGTTAGCAATTGCTAAAAATAGTTGATTCGAAGCAAGTGTATAACAGGAATTTGTCACCATCCCGCGAATGAATAAAGAAACATGTTCAGTTGAACGCATTTGCGAAGAGGGGAGTGCAAGCATGCGAAAATACCGAATCCTGGATACGTTGAGAGAAATGGCGGCGTTCAGCGAGGCGAAGGGCGCTACGGCTCAAGATGTTGCGGAAGCGGCGGGCATACTGCGGCATAATGCGAGCAGCGATTTGAATGAATTGGCCCGGGAGGGGCTTATTCGAAAGAGCGGGGGACGGCCCGTACGTTTCTGGCTCGCTGACGGGACCGTCAACACCGTCAACAACGGACTTCCTGCCGGAATCGGGCGAGCGCAAGCTTTCTTGCTTTGATCACGTCATCGGAGCGAAGGGGAGTCTTCGAACCGTCGTAGAGCAGGCCAAAGCGGCCATGCTGTATCCTCCCCGCGGGCTTCCGACGCTGATCGTCGGACCGACCGGAGCGGGAAAGAGCCACCTGGCGGGGATGATGTACCAGTATGCGGTGCAGGCCGGACGAGTGAGTCCTTCGGCCCCCTTTAACGTGTTGAATTGCGCGGATTACGCCGCCAATCCCCAGCTTTTGCTTGCGCAGCTGTTCGGATATGTGAAGGGCGCCTTTACCGGAGCGGAGAAAACGGCTCCCGGACTGATTGCGGAAAGTGAAAACGGCATCCTTTTCCTCGACGAGATTCACAGGCTGCCTCCGGACGGGCAAGAGATGCTTTTTTTGCTGATGGACCGCGGCGTATACCGCATGCTGGGCGACGGAGCGTCCTTGCGTCAAGCCTCCGTCACGCTGATTGCCGCTACTTCCGAGGATCCTCATTCCGCCCTGCTGGCCACCATGCTGCGTCGTTTCCCGGTCATGATTACGATACCGGATTTGGACGGGCGACCGATCGAAGAAAGATTGGAGCTCATCGAGCTGTTTTTTCGGGAGGAAGCGGCACGCGTGGGTATTTCCATCAAGGTCAGTCCGCTGGTATTGATTGCGCTTCTGACTTTCCGGACGGCAGGCAATGTAGGCGAGTTAAGGAGCGCGGTGCTTCTCGGCTGCGCCAAAGCGTTTCTGCACTATATCGCCGAAGGAAGCCGCTCGGAGACGATGACGCTGCATTTGACGCATTTGGCGCCGCAGATTCAACTGAACTATTTGAAAAACCATATGGATACGTCCAAGGCGGAGAGCATTATCGGTCTCGAGGACCGGCATTACTTCCCGAAAAAGGAACAAACCGTCCGGATGCCGCGCGACGATCGGCCGTCCCTGGATCTGTACAGCGAGCTTCGCTCGCGGATGAACGGATATTTTAACAGCGGACTGGACCGGGAAGAGGTCCGGAAGCTGATTGAAATCGATGTGGATTATTACTTAAGGAGGCTGGTGGGAAAACAGGGCGATCCTCCCGTCCTGCAGCCGCGTTTTCTGGAGGTGGTGTCCGAATTTATCGAGGAGGCGGGAAAGCAGCTCGGATGCGTGTTCGGACCGCAGGCGGTCACGGGCCTGGCGCTTCACCTGGCCAGGGCGGATGCGGCGCAGGGCCAGGACGAGGGCCGGATTTTGGATCTGGTAACGCATTGCCCGCGGGAATACGGTGTCGCGCACGGGCTTTCGGAACGGCTCGAGGAAGGGCTTGGCATCAGCTTATCCCCGGGGGAAATCGGATTTCTTGCGCTGTTTATGGCGACTCACCGGAGGGCAAGCGGTGCGGCGACCGGGTACAAAGTGCTGGTTATCGCCCACGGCGATCGTACAGCCACGAGCATGGCTGACGTTGCCAACCAGCTGCTCGGGGACAAACGGGTCGTTGCGGTAGACATGCCTCTTCACCATAGCGTAGACGATACGCTGCAGCGTGCGATCCAGCGGATACAGGAAACCGGCAGCGCCAGAGGCATTCTTTTGCTCGTCGACATGGGGTCGCTCACCGGGTTTGGTCCGTATCTTGAGCAGGCCTGCGGCATTCCCGTCGCCGTTGTTCCGCTCGTGACGACCGCGGCTGTGATCGAAGCGGGACATCTCGCCGGCAGAAGCGATATCGATCTGTCTTACATGTTCAAAGCTGTAAAGCAGATTTATGCGGATGACGATGCGGAGCTCATTCCGGCCCAGGACGGAAGACGGGTTATTATAACGACCTGCCTGACAGGCCAGGGGACGGCCCGCAAGCTTGCCGCTTTTTTGCTGGAAGCATTGCCCGAGTCGTTAAGAAGCAAGGTGCTCGTACAGCCCGTGAATTTGGAGAGCGGTTCGGGAATACCGGAACTGCTCGTCGAAGGCTGGCGCGGGACCGTGATCGCGGCGGCGGGAACCGTCGATCCGTCTTTGCCCGGGGTCGCTTTTATCGGCATCGAGCAAATTTTATTCGGCAAAGGCATAGAAACGCTGATTTCCATGGCGATGGGAGACGACGCGGACGACGCGGTGCCGGAAGTAATTACGAGGCAGGATTCGGTCGATCTGGCCAAACGGTATGTGATCGATTCCTTCGATGATCCCGAGGGGGAGAAATATGCCGATGCCGCGGAGAAGTCGCTCGAACGGCTGGAAGAGCTGATGGGGCGAACGGTCAGCCCGAGCCAGGCGGCAAGATGGGTCATCCATTTCGCTTTTGCCCTGGAAAGGCTCAGTTTGGATGGACCGGTACTCGAATGTGCGGAATTGCCGGAGCTGGAGGAGCGCCACGGCTTTTTGCTGCACATTGCGGAACAGGCGGTACAGCCTGCCTGCCAGGCCAGGAACGTTTCCATACCGCGAAGCGAAATCGGATTTTTGGCGCAAATTATATTATCGTAAGACACTGGAAGAAGCGTCCTTGCCAGTGTCTTGTTCGGCGAGACAATGTTCTCGTCTTTTTTTTGTTTTTTATGCCGCATTTCGCGCGCAGTGTCTTGGCACGGTTTTTGCATCATATATTAACGAATTGTAAAACAGCGAATTGTCATTATTGCGAGGAGTGGAAGTCACTTATGAAGATTGTATTGGTGCGGGTGGACGATCGGTTGATTCACGGCGAAGTGGCGGTAGGCTGGACCCGAATACTTGGCGCAACGCATATTGTCGTTGCGAACGACCAGGCGGCGGCGGACAACACTCAGAAGATGCTGCTCAAAATGGCAACGCCGGTAGGGGTGAAATCGACGGTATTACCTGTGCAGGAGGCCGCTCGGCAGCTGGTTGAAAGGAAATTTGCGAACGATAACGTACTGCTGCTGGTGAGAGATCCGGGCTCGCTTCTTGACCTCATGAAAGGTGGGCTCAAGCTGGATAAGGTGAATGTGGCGAATATCCGCATGAAGGAGGGACGCAAGCGGATTACGAAAGAAGTGGCGGCCTCTCCGGAGGAAATCGAAGCGTGGAAGGAGCTCGACCGGGCCGGAGTGGCGATGGAGGCGCGGCTTCTTCCCGGAGGAACGGCAGCGGATTTTAACCAGATTATTAAATCCCTAGACTAAAGGAGCGGTTCGCTTGATCGGTGTACTCGTTGTAACGCATGGACAGTTAAGCAAATACTTGCTCGAAACGGCGTCGATGTTTGTAAGCGATACCGACCTCGTGGGCGCGGTTACTTTTTCCCCGGGTCAGGGGAGCGAAGATCTGGAGGCGGCGGTCAGAGAAGCGGTTGCCGAAATTTCCACCGGCGACGGCATCCTGGCTCTGGTCGATTTGCCGGGCGGTACTCCCGCGAAGGCGGTTTCGGCCTTGCTGTTGGAAAACGAGCATATAGAGATCGTAACCGGAGTGAATGTGCCTATGTTGGCCGAGGTTTTAATGTACCGGGAGAGCATGAATTTGCAGGAGCTTATGAGGCAGGCGCTGCGTTCGGGAACGGACGGTATTGTAAGCGTGAATAAAATGTTTCAGCTTGAAGGGGGGGATTTGTAGGCGGTATAACCGGCGGCTAAACGGATGAACCGAATCTGAAAGGGTTGACACTTTCGCAGGGGGGACAAAACGTATGTCGGTTATGACAGCTGTGATGTTGTCGTTTTTAGCGGGTTTTGCCTATTTTTCCCGCCGTTTCTTCGGAGATCCTTACCTGGAACGCCCGATCGTTCTGGCGCCGATCGTCGGGCTCGTCATGGGGGATTTGCACACCGGGCTGGTCGTTGGCGGGATGCTTGAACTCATTTTCATGGGCGTCACGAATGTAGGCAATTCCATTCCTCCGAATTATACGATCGGAGGCGTTCTCGGAACGGCATTTGCCGTTTCGACCGGCCAAGGGCTGGAGACCGCTCTGCTCATTGCCGTTCCGGCGGCGCTTTTGGGCGTGTTTTTCGAAATGATCGCGAAAACCGTCTGCGTATTCTTCATCAGTGCGGCGGACCGGCTGGCGGATCGCGGCAACGATAGAGACCTCGCCCGCCTTATGCATCTCGGGAATGCGGTGCATTTTCTTTCCAATGCGATTCCGACATTCATTGCCCTTGTGCTGGGAGAGGCCATCGTGAAGACGATCGTGGAGGGCATTCCGTCCTGGCTGAAGGACGGCCTTGCCGTTGCGGGCAATCTGCTGCCCGCTTTGGGATTTGCTCTGCTGCTGAGCATTTTGGCCTCGAGGAGTTTGTTCCCGTTTTTTTTCATCGGTTTTTTGATCGCGGCTTATGTCAAAATGGGCATTCTCGGCGTCGCCGTCCTCGGATTTTGCATCGCTTTGATCATGCAGTCGCGCAGAAACGAGATGGAAGCGCATGAGGTTTCCGATGCCGAGGCCGCCACAGCCGCGGCGCCAACCGAGGGGGTCTTTACCAGACAGGACATCCGACGCCTTTTTTTCCGTTCCTTCGCCATTCAATCGGCGTTCAGCTTCGACCGGATGCAGGCGTACGGTTTTATCTGGGCGGTACTCCCGATGCTGAGGAAGCTGTATAAAGGCAGGCCGGAGGAATTTACAGCCGCAATGAAAAGACATCTTGTCCTGTATAATTCACACGCATGGCTTCCGGGACCGGTGATGGCGTTGACGCTTGATTTGGAAGCGCGTAAGGCCGCGGGCGAGGACATTGACGAGCAGTCGATTCAAGGACTGAAATCGGGGCTCATGGGACCGATTGCGGGGATCGGCGACTCGCTGTTCAACGGAACTCTCAAGCCGGTACTGGGCGGGGCGGCGGCGGCGCTCGCCCTGCAGGGGAACTTGTTTGCGCCGGTCCTGTTTTTTCTGGGGACCAACATCGTCCATGTTGCAGTCCGGTGGTACACCTTGAATAAAGGATTTGCCCTGCGCGAGCGGTTTCTGGCCGTGATGGCATCCGGAGAAATCAAGAGAATGATGGAAGCCGCAACGCTTGCAGGTCTAATGACCGTAGGGGCGCTTACGGCAACCTGGCTGAAAATATCGACGCCGATTTCTTACCAAATGGACAAAAACCCGATTTCGCTGCAGGCGATGCTCGACGGCATTATGCCGAAGCTGCTGCCGCTGGCCGTCGTGATGATCGTGTTTTGGCTTATTCGCAGGCGCATGAAAACGACTGTCTTAATGTATGGATTAATTGCTTCAGGCATCATTCTCGGCGCCCTGAAAATTTTGAACTAGAAAGGAAGATAACGATACCGTGGAAATCATCGACTATGTTAAGGAGCAGCCTGTCGTTTTGAAAAGCATATTGGATCGCCGTAAAGAGATACTGGCTCCGTTTATCGGCAGCTTCAAGCAAAAAGAAGTATCGAAAATCGTGCTGACCGGCTCCGGTTCTTCGTATAACGCTGCCCTTTCGTCCAGACATTTTATCGAAAAGCTGCTCCAGATTGAAACGCATGTGGAGTTTGCCCACACCTATGCCAAATACGTCCGGGCATACAACAAGCGAACGCTGGTTTTCGCCCTTTCCCAAAGCGGGGAGAGCACGGCAGCGGTGGAGTGTGTGCAGAAGGCCGTTCGGCTGGGGCTCTTTACCGTGGCAGTGACGTCGCAGGACGGCAGCTTGATCACCGAATTTGCCGAAAATAAAATGATCGTTCCTTCCGGCGAAGAAAAGGCGGGCGCAACTTCCAAGGGCTACACATCGAACCTGCTTACGCTGTATCTGATGGCGATCGAAACGGCTTATGAAACGGGCAGGCTTCCGCAAAACGAATACGACCGTTATATCGATCAATTAACCGCCGTTATCGGCAACATGGATCACACGATTGCCGCTGCGGAGGAATGGTACCTGCAGCATAAAGATGAGCTGCTTGCGGCGAAAAATTATATTTTCACGGGAACCGGCGACAACTACGGGACCGCTCTTGAAGCCGGGCTGAAGTTTCTGGAAACGTCGCGAATTCCGGTCAGCGTGTACGAATTCGAGGAGTTTATGCATGGTCCGTACAATTCGATCGACGGGGACAGCTACATCTTTTACCTGGCCGCTCCGGGCGACGATAAGGAACGGATGCTTCAGCTCGCCGACTATTTCGCGAAAATCACTCCGCACGGTTTTGTCGTAACCAACCGCGGCGATGAGCTGCGTCCGGGAAGCATGGGCGCGAATTTTATCGACAACGAGGATTTGTCGCCGATCGAATATATCGTTCCCTTGCAGGTGCTGTTTTTCAGAGCCGCCAAAGAGCGGGGAGTAAATATGAGACTGCCGAGGTATGTGGACTTTCACCCTTCGATGAAAAGCAAGCGGCGGCTGAGATTTCTTTGATCTTACACGGATTCGGGGGATGCACATGAAATTGTATGGAATCGGTGCTTCGCAGGGGATCGCCGTCGGCCCCGTAAAAATAGTGCGGGAGCTTCCGCCGGTGGAGCGCGAATCGGTCGCCGAGGGCCAGATTCCCGTGCAAAAGGAACGGGTGGCGCAAGCTTTCGATCGGGCACGAAGGGAGCTGGAGCAGCTGGAGCGGCGGATTCGGCCGGAGCTGAAGGAAATGATTGCAGCGCAGATGATGATTCTGGATGATCCCGAGCTGGCCGAGGAAATCGAAGCGAATCTTGCGGAGGGGAAACAGGCGGAATGGGCTGTCGAGGATGCTGTCCGCTCTATCGCCGGGGCCATTGCCGATCTCGAAGATCCATACCTGAAGGAAAGAGCGGCAGACGTACATGATCTGGGCAAAAGAATCCTGGCGGCGCTGATGAACCGTTCCGCTCCGGGTATCCATGTAACGGAGCCTGTTATATTGGCTGCAAAAGATTTGACGCCTTCCGATACGGCCGGGCTCGACCCGTCGCTGGTGCTTGGCTTCGCTACCGAACTCGGCGGTCCGACGTCGCACTCCGCCATTATGGCCCGTACCATCGGCATTCCGGCGTTGGTGGGGGTGAAGGATCTGCTGTCCTCGCTTCGCGACGGGGATACCGCCGCGATCGACGCGGAGGCCGGCGAACTGCTCGTCAATCCGGCCGGAGAGGTCCGCCTCTCGTACGAGAATAAAGCGGCGGAGCGCCGCCGCATGATTCAGGAGCAAAGAAAAAGCAAGGATTTGCCGGCGGTAACCGCCGATGGCCGCCGGGTGGAGCTGGCCGCCAATATCGGGAGCGTCAAAGACGCAGCCGCCGCCCTGGAATGGGGCGCAGAGGGCGTAGGGTTGTTTCGCACCGAATTCCTGTATATGGAGAAACATGCTCTCCCGGACGAAAACGAGCAGTTTCGCGCCTACGAGCAGGTGGTCCGGCAGCTTGCTCCCCGCCCGGTGATTTTCCGGACGCTGGATATCGGCGGCGACAAGGGGCTCCCGTATTTGCAGCTGCCTCCGGAGGAAAATCCGTTTCTCGGCTATCGCGCCCTCCGGTTTTGTCTGGACCGGCCGGAGCTGTTCAAGACGCAGCTTCGCGCGATGCTGCGGGCAAGCACCGGCGGAAAAGCGCGGATCATGTTTCCCATGGTGGCAACCGTCGGCGAATGGAGGCGGGCGAAAGCTTATCTGGAGGAAGCGGCGGCCGAGTTGGGGTTTGCCGAGCTGCCGGAAGCCGGAATCATGATCGAAATCCCGGCGGCGGCCGTCATGGCGCGAGCTTTTGCGGACGAGGCCGACTTTTTCAGTATCGGGAGCAACGATCTCATTCAATACACGATGGCGGCCGACCGCGGCAACAAGGCGGTAAGTTATTTGTACCGGCATCTGGAGCCCGCCGTACTTCGGCTCATTGCAGGAGTGATCGAAGCGGCTCATGAGGCGGGAAAATGGGTCGGGATGTGCGGCGAAATGGCCGGCGACCCAGAGGCGATCCCGCTGCTGCTCGGGCTCGGCCTCGACGAATTCAGCATGAGCGCGGCCTCGCTGCCGAAGGCGAGGGAGATCATCCGTTCCTTATCCTACGAGGAATGCAGGAGGCTGGCCGAGTCAGCCTTGAAATGCCGCAGTATCGAAGAGGTCAGACAGCTGTATCGTTTGTAACGTTCTTTTACAAATGTAAAAGAGGTGAGATGCATAATGATTTCACAGCAGCACTTCGCTCAAACGCAATATATGAAGCAAACTGCAGCGCCCCGGCTGATTCAGGCGATGAGCATTTTGCAGATGTCCTCCATGGAGCTGGCCCATTTCGTTAGGGAGCAGTCGCTCGAGAACCCTTTTCTGGAGGTCGAATTTGACGGCGGAACAACTTATTGGTATCCGGGTGCGAGGTCCGCGGACCGAAGTGCCGGGGCAACCGATACGGACGGGTTCATCGAATGGACCGCCGTTCAGGATGAAACGTTGGAATCCGTGCTGCTAAGCCAGCTTCGCATTAACGGAATAACGGGCGTGCGCTTCAGATTAGCAGCTTATTTGGCGGGAAACTTGAACGAGTCCGGTTTATTGGACATTAGCCTGGATGAGGTTTGCGCTCATTTTCACGTCCCGGCTTCGGAAGTCGAGGCGGCGCTTAAGGACCTGCAAGCTTTGGAGCCCGCCGGCGTAGGGGCCAGGTCCTTAAAGGAATGCCTGGAAATTCAAATAATCCGCGATTCCGC
This sequence comes from Paenibacillus hamazuiensis, assembly GCF_023276405.1. Classification (NCBI taxonomy): domain Bacteria; kingdom Bacillati; phylum Bacillota; class Bacilli; order Caryophanales; family Paenibacillaceae; genus Paenibacillus; species Paenibacillus hamazuiensis. Next base: position 5,143,710 of record NZ_JALRMO010000001.1, on the reverse strand, counting down.
TGCCGATGAATGGGCGCATCCGATCGTATCCCGTTTTCTTGAGGAGCTCGCCGGCGGCAAAATTCAGAAAATCGCCGATCGCCTCGGCATCACCGGGGAAAGGGTGAGACGGTCCATCGAATACATTCGCTCGTTAAATCCGAGACCCGGCTATGCATACAGCAGACATACCCCCAGGTATATCGAACCGGATGCGGTTGTTGAAAAAGTGAACGGCCGCTATGTCGTGAAAATGTCCGTGAGCAGCATGCCGAAAATTTCCGTGGCAAGTTATCATAGCGGGCTTACATCCAAATCAGACCTCAAGGCATACCAACCTTATGCAAGGCAAAACCTTCAGACAGCTCAGTGGCTGGTTCGCTGCGTGGAGCAAAGAAAAGCGACATTGGCGAAAGTGATTGAAGCTGTCGTGAAAGAACAAAGCTTATTTCTGGAGCGGGGGGCTTCGTTTCTGAAGCCGATGAACCTGCGAAAGATCGGAGACGAGCTGAGGCTTGACGAGTCGACGATAAGCCGAACCGTTCATCATAAATACGTGCAAACCTCCCACGGTATTTTCGAGCTGAAGTATTTTTTTGACAACGGGCTGGCGACGCGGTCGGGGACCGAGGCATCATCGGAAAGCATTAAAGCCAAAATACGCCAGGTAATTGACGGAGAGAATCGTTTAAGTCCCTATTCGGACCGGCAGATCACCGAGATGCTTGTTCAGGACGGCATTCATATTTCGCGCAGAACCGTCATGAAGTACAGGGAGGAATTGCGCATTTTATCGTCCAAGTTTCGTTGTCGCGGAAGTTGAAAGGGGTCGCCGCCATCATTCAGGCTGAAGAAGGGAGGAACGTAATCTTTTGCAGATGATAAGAGAGCTTCAAAAAAACGGTTATTTATACTTGCTTGCTCTGCCGGGAATGATCTTTTTGCTGATCTTTGCTTATGTGCCGATGTTCGGCCACCTCATCGCATTTAAAAAATTCAATATCGCCAAAGGGATTTGGGGGAGCCCGTGGGTCGGCTTCGATAACTTCAAATTTTTCTTCGGCGGCGATTGGCTTCATATCACGATCAACACGCTGTATTTGAACGCGATGTTTATCGTTTGCGGGCTCGGCACCTCGCTGCTGCTGGCGATATTTCTCAACGAAATCCGACTTGCGTTTTTAAAGCGGATCTGCCAATCGTTTGTATTTATGCCTTATTTCATTTCATGGCTTGTCGTCAGCTTTATGACTTACGCGATGTTTAACACGACCGGAGGACTGATCAACAAAATGCTCGTCCGCGCCGGCTTCGAAAAGGTTTCGTGGTTCAGCCTGGCGGAGGCGTGGCCGTTCATATTGACGATTTTATTCGTCTGGAAAACGGCGGGGTATTTTTCCATCATCTTTTTGGCGGCGATCACTTCGATCTCGTCGGAATATTATGAAAGCGCTAAAATCGACGGGGCCACGAGGATTCAGCAAATCATTCACATCACGCTTCCGCTGCTGCGTCCGACGTTTATCGTACTGCTGCTTCTGCAAATCGGCCGCATTTTTTACGGGGATTTCGGCATGATTTACGGCATTATCGGTGACAACCCGATCCTGATCCCGACCACCGACGTCATCGATACATACGCCTACCGGGCGCTTCGGCAAATCGGCAATTTCAGCTTGTCGGGGGCGGTCGTTTTATATCAGGCCGTGATGGGGCTGGTTACGATCCTGATTTTCAACTGGATAATTCGACGGATAGACAAAGACTCCTCATTATTTTGAGACGGGTGATACTTTGAAGGCACTTGAGACATTAACCGGATGGATCATTTACGGATTTGTCATTTTGTTTACGCTGGCGTGCTTTATTCCGTTCTGGATGATCCTGATCGATTCGTTTGCGACGGAGCACAGCCTTTCCACGCAGGGATACCAGCTGTTCCCGACCGAGTTCAGCCTGGATGCCTATAAATATTTGTTCAGCGGGAAGCAGGTGTTCCGCAGTTACGGCGTGACGGTTACCGTCACCGTAATCGGCACGGCGCTGGCCGTGCTGATTTCGTCCGCGTATGCATACGCCTTGGCCCACCCCAGGGTGAAATACCGCAGCATCATGTCATTTCTGACTTATTTTACGATGATATTCGGCACGGGGCTGGTCGGATTTTATCTCCTGATCGCCAATTGGCTGGGGCTTAAGGATTCGATCTGGGCGCTCATCCTGCCGTACTTGTTAAACCCGTTCTACACCTTCATTCTCGTATCGTTCTACCGGACGATCCCTTATGAATTAAACGAAGCGGCCACGGTGGAAGGGGCGAACGATATTTTTATCTTTTTCAAAATCGCTTGGCCCTTGGCTATACCGGCGATTGCCTGCAACAGTTTATTCAATGCGCTTCATTATTGGAACGATTGGTGGCTTGCCCTGCTGTTCATCGACGACACGAAGCTGCATCCGCTGCAGATCATGATCCGCCAAATGATTTCCAACATCAACGCGCAGGCTTATATTGCCGGAGATACGTCCTACACCGCGGTGATCCCGGCTTACGGCGTGCAACTGGCCACGGTATGCGTAACGATCGGGCCGATCCTTTTGTTTTACCCGTTCATTCAAAAGTATTTCGTCAAAGGTTTGACGATCGGCGCCGTCAAGGGATAAAGCAGCATGGCCGATTCGAGGAAATATCATTATCGGGAGGGTTAACCATGAATGTTAAACGAGGAAAGATGGTTTTCGTTTCTATAGCGTCAATACTGGGCATCAGCACGGTCGTCGGATGCACATCGACTTCAAACCCGCCCGGTAAATCCCCCAGCCCGGCCTCAAACGCGGAAGAAAAGAAAAAGCTCGATCCGGTCACTTTAAAAATCATGATGCCCGGAGACCGTCCGGCGGATATGGACAAAGTGCTCAGAGAAGCGGAGCGCCGCATGGCCGATACGCTGAATGTGAAGCTTGATGTCGTGTTCGTTCCTTTTGCGGATATCGCCCAAAAAACACAGATTACGCTCGCTTCAGGGGAAAATATCGACCTCATCTGGGATAATTCCTCCACGCACGCGTATCCGATGCTCGCCGCCGGTTACTATGCGCCCATCGAAGATTTGTTGCAAAAGTACGGCCAAAATATTCTTAAAGCGAGACCGCAGCAAATGTGGGACGCCAACAAATTCAACGGGAAAATTTACGGCATCCCTTTGGGGTCGCAGCAAATTCTCGGCGCCGGTTACGTTGTGCGCAAGGACATCCGGGAGAAGCTGGGCATTCCGCCGATCAAAACTTACGACGATTTGATCCGTTTCGCTTACGCCGTGAAAGAGAAAGAGAAGGATATCGTGCCGATCCTTCCGAACGGCAACTCTACCCGCAAGCAATACACTCACGGATCGTTCCGGGAAAAGTTCGACTACGATACGAAAATCAGGCGGGTCGATTCGTTCTCCTCGCTGACGCTGTACCATAAAAATAACGACGGCAAGGTATACAACCTGTTCGACCAGATGGAGCCGGTCATTTGGGAATGGATTACGAACGCCCGGAAGCTGTATACCGACAAGATCATCCATCCCGATGTGCTCGCCATCAAAGATATCGCGCAGGAATTCAAGCTCGGCAAAGTAGCCATTCAAAATGTGTACGACTTTGCGATCAATGAAAGCTTCAAAAAATCGATCGCCGCAAACGTCCCCGGCGGCGAGCTGGAATATGTGACCTTCTTCGATCCGACTCCGAAGAAAAATATAAGCAACTTCAGAATGTGGAACTACATTTTCGTTCCCGAAGCCAGCAAAAACAAGGAAAGAGCGATCCAATTTCTCAATTGGACGCAGGAGAAGGACAACTACGATTTGCTCGCCTACGGCATCAAAGGCGAGCACTGGGAGCCGGTTGGGGACGACCGATATAAGCCTCTCGGGGATAAATATACGTGGTTCCCTTACGATTGGATCTGGAATCCGACCTACGACCGATATAAAGCTACCGATTCGGAGGAGCTCTACAAATTGAACAAGTTTATCGCCGATCCGAACAACTTCACTCCCGATATTTTGACCGGATTCGAATTTGACGCGGAAAAGGTAGCCAACGAGATCGCCAAGTTCAACACGATTGAAGCCAAATACTATACGGCGATATTCAACGGCGTGCTCGATCCGGAGCCGACCTGGGCGCAGTTCAAAGCGGAGGCCGCGCCGACGTTAAAGAAAATTCAAATCGAGATGCAAAGTCAAATCGACGCTTTCCTGGCGAAAAAGAAATAGGAAGGTGAACGAATGTACGATATGCTTTTGCACGCCGTGCTGATCGGAGCTATAGCGGGGTTGGCCAAACTGGATTCCCGTACGTTCGGCGACAACATGCTGGGAAGGCCTATTATCGTTTGCCCGCTGATCGGTCTTGTTCTGGGCGATTTTACGACAGGGCTCACCGTAGGGGGAACTTTGGAGCTCATCTATTTGGGAGTCGTCGGCATGGGGTCCTCTATGGCCGCGGATGTGATCGCCGGCTCGACGGTCGCCGCAGCACTTGCGATTAAGGCCGATTGGGCCCATGGGGTTGCTGTTTCTGCGGCGATACCGGTATCCGCTTTGGCCATCAAATTGACCAACTATACGAAGGTGCTTAACGCATATTGGTTCGGAAAAGCCGAGAAATTTGCCGGCAGCTGCCAACTTAACAAAATCGAATGGGCTCATCGGGGCGGTTATCTGATCTATTTCCTGACAGCGTTTTTCCCAAGCTTCGTGATTTATGGCACGGTCGATTATTTTTCCGGAGCTTTAAGCGGGTTACTGCCGAGCTGGCTCTCGGAAGGGTTGACGTTGGGAGCAGGTCTGTTAACCGCGGTAGGATTCGCCATGCTGATCTCGATGATATTTACCAAACGGCTTGCACCATTCTACTTCGGGGGATTCGTTCTGGCTGCTTTTTTTGGGCTGAACGTGATCGGCGTTGCAGTGGTGGCGCTCCTCGTCGCCTTGATTTTGAACCAGCTCAGGGATAAAAACCACGACGAAGGAGCGGGAGTACATGGCTGAACGCAATTCGGAAGCCGGCATCATCACGAAAAAGGATTTGATGAAGGTTTTCTGGCGATCGCTTGGCCTCCTCGGCTCATTCAGTTACGAGCGAATGCAAGGGCTCGGCTATGTTTTCGTCATGCTGCCCGTGCTGAGAAAGCTGTACGGAAATAAAGAGGAGCTTTCCTCGGCCGTGAAGCGGCATCTGGAATTTTTCAATACCGCGCCGTGGCTGTCCACCTTTATTTTCGGAGTAACGATAGCCATGGAGGAGGAAAACGCGAAGCGGAAAGATGACGACACGGATTCGATCCATGCCGTGAAAACGGGGTTAATGGGACCTGTTGCGGGAATAGGGGACTCCTTGTTTTGGGGGACGCTGAGGGTGATTTCTGCGGGAGCGGGTGCTTATTTTGTCATCCAAGGCCAGCCGCTGGGCATTCTCGTTTATGTTTTGCTCTACAATATTCCTCATTACTTGGCGAGATATTATGGCTTGTTTATCGGATACAAGGCAGGAACCCGCTTTTTATACGAGGCGTTTGAAAACGGAATCGTGCATAAGTGGACGTACGGAGCCACTATCGTCGGACTGATGGTCGTTGGCGGCATGACGGCGAGTTTTGTCGCCTTCTCCACCCCGCTCGGCTTTACGGTTAACGGCACGGAGTGGAAGCTTCAGGATGTTCTGAACCAAATTTTTCCCTCAGCCCTGCCGTTAGGGTATACGATGCTGATGCTCTATCTTATTAAAAAGAAGCAAGTTCGCATTTCATATCTGATATACGGCACCCTGCTTTTTGGAATTGCTGCCAAAGCAGCCGGGTTCATGTAAAGGAATTCATACTACGGATGGAGAGAGAGGAGTTTTTATATGAAAGTGTCCGATTTAAAAAGAGGTTTGATCGTATCTTGTCAGGCGCTGCCCGAGGATCCTTTATACGGCTGCATGGATAAAATGGCGCTTGCGGCGGAAATCGGCGGGGCCGTTGCGGTTAGAGTGAATTCGGTAAAAGACATTACGGATGTGAAAAGGCTGGTATCCATCCCTGTGATGGGAATCATTAAGAAACGTTACCCGAACTGCAACGCCTACATTACACCGACGATCGAGGAAGTCCGGCAAGTCGTGGAGGCGGGGGCGCAGATCGTAGCCGTTGACGCTACGGACGCGATCAAACCCGACGGCAAAACGACCGAGCAGTTTATCTACGATATCAAGAGCCGGTTTGATATTATTGTTATGGGCGACGTCTCCAGCGTGGAGGAGGGTGTCAAGGCGGCATCTTACGGAATTGATATCGTTGCGACAACGCTGACCCAAGCCGTAAAATCGCCGAATTATCCTAACCAAAACAAGGAAGATACGCTCCATTTGCCCCCGGATATCGATATGATCGAAGAGCTGGCGAGCAGGGTATCGATTCCGGTATTTGCGGAAGGCAGGTATTGGGGACCGGAGGATACGGTGAGAGCCTTCGAGGTCGGGGCGCATTCCGTCGTGATCGGCTCGGCCATCACCCGCCCGCAGCTTGCAACCAAGCGGATTGCACAGGCGATAAATAAGTATCTTGCCGCGGCTAACGGGTAACCGTTTGCCGGCCGGTTCTTAATTCTACAGGAGACCGCCGATCGGCGGTCTTCCATCCCAAACTATTGGAGGGTATATGTTGGAACGTCAAGTTATCGTTAACCGTACGGAAGGCCTGCATGCCCGCCCTGCGGCGGATATCATGAAGCTCGCCATCCGTTATAAAAGCCAAATCGTGATCGTTTTCGGAAGCCGCAACGCCAATGCGAAATCGATGCTCAGCATGATCAAGCTCGGTGTCAAGCAGGGGAATGAAGTGCTTGTCCGTGCGGACGGTCCGGATGCCGAGGAAGCTTTATCGGTTATTTCCGGTTATTTGGAGGCTGCGGTATAACATGATAAAAGCTATCGTATTCGATTTTGACGGCTTGATTCTCGATACCGAGTCGGTTTGGTATGAAAGCTATAAAGAGGTGCTCGCCTCTTACCATATAGATTTGACTGTCGATTTTTTCAGCGGCTGCGTCGGCACCCACAGCACGGCTTTGTCGGAATATATCGAAGAGAGAACCGGGATTGCAGGCGGAGCCGCGAAAATTCGCGCGTTGGCTGCGGAGCTGCATGAAAAAAAGATCGCATCCATGCAAGCGCGCGAAGGGGTTCGCGAATATTTGGAGGAAGCGGGGAGGCTCGGATTGCGGGTCGGTCTGGCCTCAAGTTCGACCAGGCAATGGATCGACCGTTTTCTGAATTTCCTAGGGCTGTCGGATTATTTTCAAATTATCAGAAGCCGGGATGACGTGGCTAAGGTGAAGCCGGACCCGGAGCTGTATGTGCAGGCGGTAACCGCTTTGGGCGTAAGGCCGGAGGAAGCGCTTGCCTTCGAAGACTCCGTGAACGGCTTGAAGGCGGCACGGGCGGCGGGGCTGTGGTGCGTTGTCGTGCCCAATCCGATCACCCAGGATCTGGATTTCAGCGGTTCGCATTTACGCATACGTTCCATGGCGGATTGCAGCCTGACCGACGTAATTAGCCGGTTGAACATTGGACGGTAAGGGGAAAAAATCAGAGGCAGCCTTGGACGGTGATGTTCAGGGCTGCCTCTGCCTTGCAGACCGATTCCCACGCGCTTCGCTTGGCTTCTTGCAAGGGCCGGGCTGTTCCGGCACAACCGCAAGGTCAGTGCCTTGCTCCGGATTTCTGTCCGCCGAACGCTTTCTCGATTCCGACAGTCCGCGCAATAACGGCGATAATCAGGGCAGCAACGATAATCATGATCGTCGATACGGCAGCCACGAGCGGATCGGCGATTTCCTCCAAATATCCGTACATCTTTACCGGAAGCGGTATCATTTTCGGAGTGGAGAGGAACAGCGATACTGCCAGTTCGTCGAAGGAGCTGATGAACGTGAATGCAGCGCTTGCGACTATACCGGGCATCAGCAGCGGAACTGTGACGGACCGAAACGCTTTTACAGGCGTTGCTCCCAGGCTCATGGCCGCATCCTCCAATCTTTGATCCAGATCGCCGATGCCGGCTCCGACCATCCGTACGGCGAACGGTACCGTGATGATTAAATGAGCCAAGACGAGTCCCCAGAATGAGCCGATCAATCCAAGGTTCATCATAAAGACAAGCATCGCCACGCCCAGCACCGCGCCCGGAAGCATGAGCGGCAGAAGGAAAAATACGCTGAACGCGTCGGTGAACCTATGGCGCCGGCGGTATAAGCCGAGCGCAATGAGCGTGCCGAGGGAGGTCGAGAGCAGGGAAACCGTCAGCCCGAGCCGGAGGCTCAGCCAAAGTGCTTCCGACCATTCCCTGCGGCGCATGAGCTTTTCATACCATTGAAACGACAGACCGTGCTGGGGAAACGCCATATATCCCGTATCGGTCAAGGAAATGGGAATAACGACAGCGACGGGGACAACGATGAAAAGGAGTATAGCCCAACCGATGGCGGTCATTGTTTTTGAAGAACCCATTTACACCATCGCCTCCTTTCCTTGCCCCTTGGACATTTTTTGATAGAATGCGACGATGCCGGTCGAGATAAAGAGAAGCAGCAGCGAAAGTGTCGCTCCGAAAGGCCAATTAAACAACCCGACGGTTTGCTCGTACGCGAGAGCCGCCAGCACCTTGTATCTGGGGCCGCCCAAAATGTTGGGCAAAACAAACGATGACATGGATAGCGAAAAAGCGAGCAGTCCCCCCGACAGCACGCCGGGCATACTGAGAGGGAAAGTTACGCGCCAAAACGTCTGCCACGGACGGGCACCGAGACTCGCAGAGGCCGACTCCAACCTCGGGTCCATGCTGTAAAGCGCAGTCAATAACGCGATGATGACATGGGGAAGGTGAATATGAGTCAAGCCGATAACCACGCTGGTCTCGTTAAATAACAGTTTGACCGGTTCGGAAATGAGGCCGAAGTGCATCAGAACGTTATTGATAAACCCTCCGGGTGCCAGCAAGATCATCCAGCCGAAGCTGCGTACGACGACGCTGACAAGCAGCGGGGAGAGAATGAGCATCGTATAAAAGGCACGCCATCCCGGCGACGAACGCAGGATGACCAAAGCCAGCGGGTACGCGAGGATGATGTCCAGGAAAGCGCTGACAAAGCTGAGCTTAACAGTGCGCAACACTACCTCCAGCACAAAGCTGTCCTTGAACATGTGGAAGTAATTGTTCAACGTCCAACCGTCTGAATCCACAGTGGGCCGGAAGCTCAGCATCGTCAAATATATCATCGGTCCGAGGAAAAATACGATAAAGACGATCAGTGCCGGCAAAATAAGAAAGAGAGAATTCCACCGCTGCGATTTTAAAATCATACGTCGCTCTCCTTGGCATCGGTTTTGCTGCAGCGGGTATCCGCCGCATCCCACGAAAGATTCACACGGGCCCCGGGAGGAGCCGGATTCTCATAGCGTCTGGTCGGCGTGCGAACGAGAAGTTCCCCACAGTCCGTATGTACCTTGTACAAAATCGTCGACCCTTGGTAGGAGGAAAAAGTCACTTGGCCGGCCAGCAGATTTTTTCGTTGCTGTCCGGGAATTCCGGACGACTTCCCCGATGTTTTCCCCGACGGTTCCGGCAAAGGCTCCATGGCGATCCTCTCGGGGCGGACAAAGGCTTGAGCAGGTTTGCCGGCTATGATCTCGCCCTTGGCCATGCCCCAGACTTCCGCTCCGGAAGCAAAGCGGATGCGGAGGAATTCCGCCTCCCTCCCGGCTGCGGTCCCTGTGACGGCATTGGTCATGCCTATAAACCGCTGCACAAATTCGGTTGCCGGTTCTTCATATACTTCCTCAGGGGTGCCGATTTGCTCCACGCTGCCGTTATTCATCACGACGATACGGTCAGAAATGGCGAGCGCCTCGTCCTGGTCGTGGGTGACAAAAATAGTCGTAATGCCGATTTTTCGCTGGATCTCCTTCAGCTCGACACGCATCTCGTCCCTCAGCTTTGCATCCAGGTTGGACAAAGGTTCATCCAGCAGCAGCAAGGAGGGACGAATCACGAGCGCCCGGGCCATCGCGACTCGCTGCTGCTGGCCTCCCGAAAGCTGGGCCGGCTTCCGTTCCGCCATGCCTTCCAGGCGAACGATGGCCAAAGCTTCGTGAACGCGGCGAGCGACTTCATCCTTAGGCACCTTGCGTATTTTAAGACCATAGGCAACGTTTTCAAAAACGGACATATGAGGGAAAAGAGCGTAACTTTGAAATACGACGCCAATATTCCGGCGGTAGGGAGGAAAGCCGTTGACTTTTTCCCCTGCGAGTCTGATTTCCCCCTCGTCGGGTTCCATAAAACCGGCAATCATGTTTAAAGTGGTCGTTTTTCCGCAGCCCGAAGGCCCGAGAAATGATACAAATTCGCCTTGTTTGATTTGCAGAGACAAGCGGTTGACGGCATGCCTGCCCCCAAAAATACGGGTGATTCCATTCAATTCCACGGCAATGGCACTCATTATTTGGCGACCTCCCTCATCCATCGATCGGACCATTCGGACCGCAGTTTGTTGATTTTGGTATGATCCAATTTGATCATTTTTTGAATTTGCTCGGGGGAAGGCACTTGCGCCTTCGTCGCTTCGGACAATTTCACGTTTTTGTTGGAGGGCCCGTATTTTTGCGTTTCGGCCAGGATCGACTGGATATCTTCGCTCAGCACGAAGTTTACAAACAGCTGAGCAAGCTTGGGATGCGGAGCATTGTTGACGGCCGTAACCATGGAAGCGAGAGCCGGCGTTCCTTCTTTCGGATAAACGAACTGCAGAGGAACGCCTTTATCGGCGAGGGTATACAGACGGCCGGATCCCCAGACGCCGATCCAGGCTTCCTTGCGCTGCAGCAATTGCTCGACTTGGGCCGTACTGGCCGCAATCGTCATTTTGGGCAGAAGCTCCTTCAGCTTCGCAAACCCGGGTTCCATGTTGTCCACTCCGCCACCGTTAGCGGCCGCCATCATCACAAGACCGATCAAACCGTAGCTGTTGTTAAGATCGTTGGTAAACACCTTGCCGGCGAATTCCGGGCGAAGCAAATCGTTCCACGAGGTTGGGGGCTGCCAGCCTTTTTCCTTGAACACCTGGGTGTTATAGGAAAGACCTATCGCCCAGGAGCCGAGTACGGCCCCGACATGATCGGGCTCCAGCAAATTCGGATGAAGATTGGACAAATTCGTAACCACATTCGGATCCAAGGGGGCCCAAAGGCCGTCCGCTTTGCCTTGGAAAAAGGGACCGTCGTCCACAACGGCGACGTCGAACAGAGGGGTTGCGCTCTTGCTTGCGTTGAGAGCGGCCAAGGTTTGAACGGACGTATTTCCTTTATAGGTCACTTTGACGCCATATTTTTTCTCAAATGCGGGAATGATGCGGTCCTTGTAGATTTCTTCAAAGTTGCCGCCATATGCGGAAATGGATAGTTCTTTCTCGTCCAGCTGCGAAGCGGCTTCTTTCCCGGAAGAACTTTTGCTTTTTACTTCATTTGCATTTCCGCCGCAGCCAGCTGCGGCAACAGCCATCGCCGCCGCCAAAGCAAATCCCAAAAGACGTTTCATTTCAATTGCCCCCATTCAATGTATCGAATATAGAATGCAGCTTTTTATTTATGGCTTTCAAAGGTCCATAAATAGTTTTCGAGCTTGTCGGAAATCTGGTCGCTTTTTTTCATATGCCGCTGCGAATGCTCCCGCTGCTCCTCCGACATAGCCGCAACCAACGCGGTCATGAGGCCGTTGACGATGGATAGCGCTCCGACCATCGAATTTTGAAACATTGGCCCCCGGCAATCGACGCAGAGCAGCACATCCGCAAATCTCGACAGAGGGGAGGTCGGACTGTCGGTAATTCCAAGCACGGGAACTCCGGATTCTTTGGCCACCCGGGTCATCTCCATGATCCTCTTGGAATAACGGCTGAACGAAATGGTGACCAGCAAATCTTCGCTGCCGAGGCGACTTAGCTCCTCAAGATCCTTGTGGCTGTCCGAAATCAATGCGGATTTTCCGGTCAGTTGATTCAGTAAAAAGTTCATTCCGTAAGCCGCCGTTTGTGAATTGCGGACGCCGGCTACGCCTACTCGACCCGCACGCAGTATCAATTCGACCGCTCTTTCCACCATTTTAAGTTGGACGCGATCGCTTAATCCTTGCAGGATTGCCTGATCGGCCCTTAACGACTCGTAAAACGCTTTGGCGGCATCCGTGCTGCCCGATGTAATCCTTGCCATTCGGTTAATCGGCTCCAGCCGCTGCTTGACCTGATCGCGGAGAGTAGTTAAAAATTCGGTAAAGCCCGAAAAACCCATCTCGCTGGCAAAACGCGACACGGTAGGCTGGCTGCAGCCGACCGCTTGCGCTACATCCGCGCTGCTCATAAAAATAACGGATTCCGGATCACGTACGATAAAGTCGGCGACCTTTCGTTTGGGACCGGTCAGTTCGCCATACCGTTCCGTAATGAGATTGACGAGGGGGAGCTGGCCGTCTGCGTCTTGATTTGCGCTCAATGCAATCACCTCCGGCAAATATGGTTGAATAATTTCATGCAGGTATGTTATTATCTGAATGAAGTCATTCCGACACCATCATTCTAACAATTGTGTGAAGATTTTGTCAACAAAATATAATGGAGGAATCCAAGTGAGAGAGCGTTTACAAGAACCGCCGGCACAAGAGGTTATCCGGCATTTGTTTGAACCGGCAATCTTAAGTGATCTGGAACGGAATTTTTACAATATCCTCGATATCAACAAGGCACATCTTCTCATGCTGGTCGACCAAAACATCGTCACGCCTGAAAACGGGAAAAAGATTATGGATGCCATTTTCAAGCTGGAAAAGGACGGTTCCGGGTCCATGGAGATTGATCCTAACCTGGAGGATTTATATTTTAATATCGAGTCCTGCATCATTCGGCAAACCGGTATGGAGATTGGCGGGCAGATGCATACGGCCCGCAGCCGGAACGATCTTTACGCGACGTTGAACCGAATATGCAGCAGGACAAATTTAATCGCCATTTGTTCGATGATCAACGGGTTACGGTCCGATATGCTGAAGTTTGCCAAAGATCATCTGGATGTCATTATGCCTGGATATACCCATTTGCAGCCTGCGGAGCCCGTCACCCTGGCACATTATTTTTCCGCTGTCCTTCACGCATTGGACCGGGATTATGAAAGGATTTTCAGCGCTTTCGGCAGACTGAACATATCCCCGCTCGGCTCCGGTGCGATGGCTTCCACTTCGTTTCCGATCGACCGCCGGCAGACGGCGGAGTTGCTCGGCTTCGACGACATCATCCGCAACTCCATCGACGGTGTCGCATCGAGGGATTACGTATTGGAAATTTTGTCCTCGCTCGGCATCTTTATGGCCGATCTGAGCCGGTTCAGCCATGATCTTTATGTATGGTCGACCGATGAATTTTCCTACATAGAAGTCGGGAATTCCGTGGCGGCCTGCAGCAGTATCATGCCTCAAAAGAAAAATCCGATCACGCTCGAGCACGTGAAAGCGAAAGCCGCCCATGTTCAAGCATCGTACGTTTCCGCCTTCAGCACACTCAAAAACACTCCGTATACGCATTCCCGCGATGTGAACTCGGAGAGCGTCAAATACTACTGGAACGCTTTGTACGAGGTGGAAGCAGCAATTTCTCTGTTAACCGCAACCTTAAAAACGCTTAATGTCAATAAAGAACGAATGCTTGCCCGCACCAAAATGAATTTCAGCACGGTGACGGAATTGGCCAACTCACTCGTCCGCGACGAAAAGCTGTCATTTCGCGCTGCACACCATCTGGTGGCCGGCTTGGTCAATCACGTTTTGGAGCAGAAGCGGATGGCGGAGCATATCGACGGGAAGCTGTTGTCCCGGATTTCGCAGGAGGTGCTTGGAAAGGAAATCGTCTTGAGCGAGGAGAGCATATGCAATGCTCTTGATCCGGTCCGGAACGTGGAATCGAAAAAAACGGCTGGCGGGCCTTCACCCGCCGAGGTTTCTGTGCAACTGGAGCGGCTTGCGGAACGCCTTGAGGCGGATAAGAGGAATTTAACGCTGAAGGAAGAACAGCTCAAACGCGCCAAAGAGGCTTTGAATGAAAAAGCAAGCAGTCTTGGTCTGATGTAACATTTTTCATCGCATTGCGTTTTACGTATAAATACGCGGGACTCTGCTCCCGATTAAGCAAGCGACTTCATAATGGATGGTGCCCGCCTGGGAAGCAATTTCGTCCATCGTTATGAAGTTTTCTTTTGTTCCGCCGATGAGGACCGCTTCCTCTCCGGCCTCAACGCAGGGGACCGGGGTGACGTCGAGGATGGTTTGGTCCATGCAGATATTTCCTGCGATGGGAACTCGTTGATCCCGGACCAAGGCAGATCCCCGGTTAGAGAGCCGCCGCGGCAGCCCGTCCGCATAACCGATAGGAAGGGTCGCCGTTATGCGGTCGCTTTGGGTGATGTATGTACATCCGTAGCCGACAGGCTGGCCGCTTGGGACGCGTTTTACGGCGGATATTTTCGTTTTCAGCTGCATCGCCGGTATAAGCGGAAAGCCGGGAAGGGGTGAGCCGGGCAAGGGACTCAGCCCGTACAGGGCGATTCCGACCCTCACCATGTCCAGGTGCATGTCCGGGAATCGCATGGCGGCGGCGCTGTTGCAGATGTGCTTGAGCGGTATTTCGATATGGTGCCGCCGCAAAAAATCGATGTATGAAGCGAACAGCCGATATTGGCGGAGGGTGTAGGACGGATCGCTGCCGTCCGCATCGGCGAAATGGGAAAATGCTCCTTCCAGCGTGACATGCGGGGAAGACTGCGCCTTTCTCGCCAAAGCTAAAGCCGCCTCGTGGCCAGTGACTCCGAGCCGGGTCATTCCGGTATCGATTTTGAGATGGATTCGCGCCGGCTGCCGCAATTGTTCGGCGCAGGAGATCGCTTCATCCAGCACTTGCTCGGAAAACACGGTTAAGGCAATGCGGTGGCGAAGCGCCGTTTTCACCGCATAGAGGGGAGT
Organism: Paenibacillus hamazuiensis; assembly: GCF_023276405.1. Classification (NCBI taxonomy): domain Bacteria; kingdom Bacillati; phylum Bacillota; class Bacilli; order Caryophanales; family Paenibacillaceae; genus Paenibacillus; species Paenibacillus hamazuiensis. Next base: position 5,128,640 of record NZ_JALRMO010000001.1, on the reverse strand, counting down.
GTGCCCCAAAACCAGGATGGGGTGGTGAATGCCTGCCTTCCGCAGTTGCAACGCTTCATCCACGATGGCGACGCCTAAATAATCGGCTCCGGCGGCCAAAGCGGCCTTGGCGGCTTCGACGGCGCCGTGACCGTATCCGTTCGCTTTCACAACCGCCATGAACCGGCACGACGGCTTCATTTGCAGTTTGAACAGTTTGACGTTGTGCGAAATGGCGCCGAGAGAAACTTCCGCCCATGTTTCCCGGCAGCTGTTCCGAGTCTCGGCCGGCTGCTGCATCATTTTCATAAGAAGTCGCCCCTTCTTCCAATGGTTTCTTAAACGGCCGCAGGTGGGCATAGCCATTCCGGTTTGCGCCGATGTATACTAAAGTATAAGTTGACGCTCGACCTTATTCATTGTAGAGAAACAAGAAAAATATAAGCGACGCTTGTGTATTTTCACAATTGGCGAAGCTTGCTGCGGCGCCGAGACATTGGACAGAGGGTATGATGGGACATGCATACGGAAAAAGATATGTTCGAAGCCGGCTTTGACAGCCTGGAGGCTGTGGCGGAAGCGATAAATAAAGCGATCGGGTGCCCGGTAACGATCGAGGACCCCGGTCACCGGCTGATCGCCTACAGCGCGCACGATGCGAAGGCGGATTTCGCCCGGCTGGCGACGATCGTCGGCCGCAGGGTTCCGGAGAAGGTGATCGCCGCTTTATGGCGCGAAGGGGTGATTCGGCGGCTGCACGAGAGCGACGGTCCGGTCCGTGTCGCGGCGATCGAAGATGTCGGGCTTGGCGCCCGCGTGGCCATGGCGATCCGCAAAAACGACGACATCTTGGGGTATATTTGGATTCTTGACGATGAAAGACGTCTCGGGGACGAGGAACTGGCCCGTCTCAAAACGGCGGCGCAGGCGGTCAAAGCGAAATTGGTTCAATTGCAGCAGCAGAGACGGAAAAAAGAAGAGAGCCGGACCGATTTTCTATGGCAGCTTTTGACGGGATTTTTAACGTCCGAAACGGCGATTCGGGAACAAGCGGACAAGCTGGACATACAGCTTCCTGCATCTTATTATGTGTGGGTGATCCGGTTCGTGTCGGAAATCGGGGACAGCCTGCTTCAGCATATTCAGTATATCGGCGCGTCAGTCAGGCATGTTCGCTTGATCGGCCATGTCGTCGACAACGACCAGTTGATCCTGCTTGCCGCACCCGGAGCGGCATCTTCATTGAAGCCGGACAGTCCGGCGCCCATTCGGAGCTTCGCGGAACAGATCGCTAGAAGCGCCGGGAGCGTCCGGTTCGACGCAGGCGGCAGCTCGCTTCGCGAAAGCTACGCCGCGGTGGAGGAGGGGTACCAGGAAGCGTTGACCGTGCTGCAAATCAAGCGGCAATTTCCCGCCGAAACGCGGCATATTTACGATTATCCCGGCCTCGGCTTCTACCGTTTTTTGCCGCTCATCCTGCAGGAAAAGCAAAAACGCCCGATGAAAAACGCCGCCATTGAAAAGCTGAGAACGTACGATGCCGAGCACAATCAGTGCCTGCTGCATACGTTGGACGTCTTTTTAAGCTGCGACAGCAATGCGAAAGAGGCGGCCCGGCTGCTGCACGTTCATATCAATACGCTGACTTACCGGTTGAAACGGATTTCCGAGGTCGGCGAAATCGACTTAACCGATATGAATCAGAAGGTTACCCTGTATATTGATCTGAAGACGGAACAGCTCGGCGGACGCTGACTTTGTGAAAATTCACAATAGCGGCCCGGTGCTTTCTCGTTTTCAGACGAAGATAACGGGGGCCGGTTCTCCTATACTTGACTTAAGACAAGTTCAGGGGAGGGCATAGGGATGAAGATCGGGGTGCCTAAAGAAATCAAAAACCAGGAAAACCGGATCGCGATGACTCCCGCCGGCGCGGCCGCTTTAGTAAAGGCCGGGCACGAGGTGTTCATCGAAAAAGATGCCGGTGCGGGCAGCGGCTTTGCAAATGAAGATTATACGGCGGCAGGCGCGGCGGTTGCGGATCATGCCTCCGATGTTTGGCGGATGGCGGATATGGTCATGAAAGTGAAGGAACCGCTACCTTCCGAATTCGGGTATTTTCGTGAAGATTTGGTCCTGTTTGCTTATTTGCATCTGGCGGCCGACCCGGGGCTGACCCGGGCCCTGGTGGAAACGAAGGTCGCTGCCATTGCCTACGAAACGGTTTCCGCGAACGGTTCGCTGCCCCTGCTGAAACCGATGAGTGAGGTAGCCGGCCGCATGTCCGTGCAGATCGGCGCGCAGCTTTTGGAGAAGCCGCATGGCGGGAAAGGCATTTTGCTGGGGGGAGTTCCGGGCGTGAAGCGGGGGAAGGTGACCGTTATCGGCGGGGGCGTCGTCGGCACTAACGCCGCCAAAATCGCAGCCGGCCTCGGCGCCGACGTGACGGTCATCGATTCGGATCTGGAGCGCCTGCGCCAATTGGCGGACATATTCGGCTCGGGCGTCCAAACCTTGGCGTCTTCGCCGATGCATATTGCAGACGCTCTCGAGGAGTCCGATCTGGTCGTCGGGGCGGTATTGATACCGGGAGCCAAAGCGCCGAAGCTGGTTACGGACGATATGGTAAGAGCGATGAAGCCGGGGGCGGTGATCGTTGACGTAGCCGTAGACCACGGCGGGATCTTCGAGACGGTCGACCGCGTGACGACACACGCCGAGCCTACGTATGAAAAACACGGCGTCATCCATTATGCGGTGGCGAACATGCCCGGCGCCGTTCCAAGAACGTCGACTTTCGCCCTGACAAACGCGACTCTTCCCTATGCCCTGCAAATTGCCGGCAAAGGTGTGAAGCGGGCTGTGCAGGACAATAAACCGCTCCGGCTCGGACTCAACGCTGCGGGCGGTTCGGTCACTCACGAAGCGGTGGCGAAGGATCTCGGTTATGAGTATACCGATGCCGAAATGGCGCTGGAAAAGCAATTGATCGGCTGATTTGCAGCTCCGGACAGGAACAGGAACGTTCCGTCCGGAGCTTTGTTTGCTTGCAGGCGGCAGCAAAGAAAGCCGGGCCCGTTTCGTTCAGGCGAGCCGTACACCCATTTCCCTGTTCAGCTCATCCGCATACCGCTGCAAGGTTTCGTCCGCTTGTTCGTTATTCAGAATCATATCGAGCAGCCGGCGGCGATAATCCAGTATACCCCAATCCTTGTTCTCTTTCATGAGGCGCAGCTGCAGCCCGATGACTTTGCCGACCGAGCCTCTCGGGGGAGGGGGCGCAGGTCTGTTATAGCTAATGGCCCGGACATTTTTGTTTTGATATAGCGGGACAAGCTCTCCGAACATCATTTGAATGTCCGGATTGTTTAACGACGTTAATACGCCTTTCCGGCAGTTGTTTCGCTGAAACTCGTCCGATACCAGGAAACGGACAATTTCCAATGCGGCGGCTTTGTCCTTGCATGACGGACTGATCGCGAGCATGAGGTTGTTCCACAGGTTAGGTCCTTGCCGTTCCTCGAATACGGGATAAGAGACGATATCCCAATCGAACTGCAAATCATCCGGGTTGTAGCAGGTCGGGCAAATGACGCCCATGGCGACGACTTGCTCTCGTACGAAGTAACGGTTAAACGCCAGCATCTTGTTTGTATTGGGAAGCAGGTTGTTTTTAACCTGATAGATTCGCTGAATCGTCCGGGCCATTTTTTTCCACTCGGGGCCGGTGACGCTGGCTTTGCCGGTTGCTGCGTCGACCAACTCGGCGGATAACTGCATGCTCATTAGCGATATATCCGCCGGGTCCAGGCCGATGTACGACGTTCCGTCGCGCGGACCGGAAACATCGGCCGAACGTTCGATGACTTCCTCCCACGTCATGCCGTCGCCGGGATACGGTTCGCCGAATTTGTCGAAAATCGTTTTGTTATAACATAAGGGGTAATCCATGGCGTTGTTGTAAGGAACGGCGAACAGCTCGCCGCTGTCGCCCAGCCCGTGCGCCAGCAATCCGGCTTCGAAAGGATGTGCGGATAACGAAGGATCCAGCTCCAGCAAGTTGACGCACAGATGTTTGCCGATCAGCCTGCGCAGCGAATATGTCTCGATAAGATGGATGTCCGCCATCGGTTCGCCGTTTTCCCATTTTTCGATATGATCGCCGTACAGCGGTATTTCTCTTCGGTGTTCCAAATGCACATGAGGAAACCGTTTGGCAAGCGGCTCCGCGATTTCGCTGCGAAATCTTTCGTCCGCATATTCGGCATTAAACGATAAGGATAAAATAAAAAACACTCCTTTCGAATAGGAACATATATTCCTATTTTTGCATGGAGTGTTGGAAATGTACATAATCGGGAGGGACTAATTTTTTCCTTAATTTCACTTTTTCAGGGTCTGTGCCGTTTGTACCATTGACCGTCAAACAGCGTGGAGGCTCATGCGGTACACGGCGTACACACCGCGCCTCCTTCTAACGGTTGCAGGCGAGCTTATGAGAGCCAAACGGGTGATTTCAGAACGGTAACGGTTGCCAGAGCTGTTATTTGTGAACTTTCATCGATTTGGGGGGTACAAGATGAGAAATAAGCTCTGCCACAACCGTTACGATTTAAAAATGACGCTTTTGAGCCAAATAAGCTCGGCAGCAACCGTTAAATTGCCGGTACATAGGAAGCACATGCCATCAAGGTGGCTCCTATTTGATCATGATAAAAATGATTCGCCTTCCGGGAGAAGTTTTTTCGGAACAATTCCCGAAAATGCCTGAAAATGCCTGAAAATGCTTGGGGCAGCCGGCCATTCTCCGATCTATGCATCCGAATTTTCCGCTTCCGACCGTATATCATCCGCCAGCAGCAGCACGACCGGGCAGTGGTCGCTGCCCATCACGTGGGCGTCAATTTGCGAATCTACGAGGAATGGCGCCAGTCTCGAAGAAGCGAGGAAGTAGTCGATGCGCCAGCCGACGTTCCGCTCTCTTACTTTGGGCATGTTGGACCACCACGTATAAGCGTCCGTCTTGTCGGGATAAAAATGCCGGAACGTATCGATAAATCCGGCCTCCAGCAGTCGGGTCATCTTGTCCCGCTCCTCATCGGTAAACCCGGAGTTGCCCCGGTTCGATTTGGCGTTTTTGATATCGATCTCATGATGGGCCACGTTCAAATCGCCGCATACGATGACCGGCTTGCGGGCATCGAGCTGCTCCAGATAACTCCGGAAGCGGTCCTCCCACTCCATGCGCAGTTCCAATCGGGACAGATCGCGCCTTGCATTCGGAGTGTACACGTTGACGAGATAAAAGGAGCCAAACTCCAGCGTAATAACCCGCCCTTCCGGCTCCGAATCTTCCTCCAGGCCGTAACGCACGGAAAGCGGTTCAATCCTTGTAAATACCGCCGTCCCGGAATACCCTTTCTGAACCGCGTAATTCCAGTATTGGAAATAAGGCTTTTCGTATTCGAGCGAGATTTGTCCCTCCTGCAGCTTCGTCTCCTGAACGCAGAAAATATCCGCGTCCGTCTGCACGAAATAATCGTTAAAGCCTTTGTTCACGCATGCTCTTAATCCGTTGACATTCCACGATACGAGTTTCATCTTTCGTTATCCTCCCGCCTCTCGCCGCATAGGCCCTTTACTTCTAGCAGTATAGTATACTAGAGAAAAATCGACAATAGGGTTACAATCCGATCATACTCGCGGTAAAATCGAATAAGAATGAACGACAAGGGGGCGTACGTATGGGTTATATCGAAGAAGTGACCAGACCGTTTTACAGCTATTTGCCGGAGCTGACGAAGCAGGACGATTTCGATGCGTTCTGGGAGCGGACGGTGGCGGAGGCCAGGGCGGTTCCGCTGAATCCGGAGAGAAAACCGGCGGATTATCCGAGTCCGCACGTTAAGGTGTACGCGATCTCGTACAACGGGATGGATCGGACCCGCATCCATGGCTGGTTTATCGTTCCGGCCTTTTTAAAGAAAGACAAATACCCGTGCCTGATCCATTATCACGGTTTTTCCGGCAGCCGGGGGCAGCCGTCCGATTTCATGCATTGGGTGATGCTGGGCATCGCCGTGCTGTCGGTCGATTGCCGCGATCAAGGCGGAAAAACCGGCAACAGCGCGTCCTATACTCACGGGTTTACGCTGAATGTGGCGAGCAAGGGCGTTCATGATAAAGACGAGTATTACTACCGTTTCGCCTATATGGACTGCGTCAAAGCGATCGATTTCGCCTGCGCTCAGGAGGAGGTCGACGCCGCTAAAATCGTCATCGAAGGGGCGAGCCAGGGCGGCGCACTCGGCATGGCCGTCTGCGCCTTGGACGACAGGCCGGCGCTCGCGATGGTCGATGTGCCGAGCAACAGCAACCTCGTCCGGCGCATCGAAGGAAATCACGGGGCGTTTTCGAGCGTAGCCGAATATTTGAAGAAACATCCGGATCAGACGGATCTCGTGATGAACAACCTCAGCTACTTCGACACGATGAACATGGCGGACAAAATCCGCTGCAGGGTGCTTGCGTCCGTCGCGCTGAAGGACGAGACATGTCCGGCCGAAATGTATTTCGCCACATACAACCGCATTCAAAGTGAAAAGGAAATCGTCGTATACCCGTTTAACGGTCATGAAGGCGGGGGTGCCGTGCATAGGGAGGTCAAGCTCGCTCATCTGAAGAAATGTTTCCCCGAATGGCTCGAATAATTCCGGCACCCTCCGGCTTGAAATAAATGAAGAACTTGCATTGATGCTTGAAAACGGATGAAGGCAGCCCATCCGAGCGATCCGGGCACGTCGGGACCCGGTACATTTCTGACATTCCTCGCGGAAAATTGGCGAGAATGATAGTTTCATATATAATATCTATTTGTGGTCATGTTAAACTTACAAGGAGTTCAGCCCAATGCTGCAAAAAACACACAGTATCGCCGGCTTGCTTGCAGCGGAATGCGTTCTCGCCGGCTTCCAGCAGCCTTTATGGACCTGGGAATCCGCCGCCGTCCTGCTTCTGGGTTGCCTGGCCGGCCCGCTCGCCGACATAGACAAGCCTTCTTCCACGGTCGCAAAAATATTTTTTCCGCTGTCGTTCCTGTTAAAAATGATGGAAATTCGTCACCGCACGCTTACGCATTCCATCCTGTTTTTGTTCATTGTATGCATGCTTGCTTTGCCGCTGCCGCCCATATTCTTTTGGTGTTTTGTGGTGGCCTTTGCGTCGCATGCATTTATCGATTTATTTAACGAACAAGGAGTCGAACTTCTTTGGCCCTTAAAAATTCGCTTCCGGCTGCTGCCGAAGTTCATTGCCATCGAAACCGGCTCATGGGCGGAAAGCGTATTTCGCCTCATTCTCTTTTTGCTTTGCGCCGCAATTCTCGTGAAAGGCATTCTGGGCTTGAACGGTCTGTCGGCGCCGAGTTTTCTGCTTAGGATATTTGCTTGACAGGATGATGGGAGAGGTGTAGGCGTGGGGTACCTTCTATTGATACTTGCAACCATGTCCTGGAGTTTTGTAGGTATCTTGGTCAAAATGGCTGCGGCCATGGCGGACAGTTCGCTCATTACATTTGCCCGCTTTGCGTTTGGTGTTATGTTTCTCGGATTGTTCCTTTGGGTCCGTTTCCGCTCCGTCAAGCTGCGCTACGACATGTCCTGGATCTGGATCGGCGCTATCGGCAAATGCTGCAACTACTTTTTTGAAAATATAGCGATATCCATCGGTTATTCTTACGGAAATATATTGGTGGGGCCTATTCAAACGATCATCCTTCTGATTTTATCGATCGCCTGGTTTAAAGAAAAGATCTCCTGGCGGGGCTGGGTGGCGGCTGCGCTCTGCATATGCGGCGTACTTTCGATCAGCTGGAACGGAATGCCGCTGGCTTTGTTGATGCAGGGGGGAGCCGTTACGACCGTTTTGTTTGTGCTGTCGGCGGTGGGAGCGGCTTTTCACACCCTTAGCCAAAAAAAGCTGGCCCACCATATGGATTCCGGCACGATGAACTTTTCCATTTTTTTCTGGTGCTCGCTGCTGATGGCCATCCCGGTTCCCATCGGATTTCATTGGACCGGCCAGCCGGCGTTTTGGCCTATAGCCGCTTTGCTTCTGCTCGGGCTGATCACCGGGCTTAGCTTTTATTGGTTCTCCCAATCGCTGCGCACGGTGCCCTTTACGGTAGCGGTAATTGTCAGCAACAGCGGAGTGCTGTTTACGATTTTGTGGGCGTATTTGTTTTTCGGGGATCCGATCACGGGATATATTTTGTTCGGCACCGCGCTGCTGATGGGCGGGCTCGTTCTGCTGAACTGGCCTTCCCGGCAAAAACTCCGGGAAAGCGGCGGCGCCTGACTTTGGAAGAAGATCACCAGCCTCCTTGGCCAGGCCATGGGTCGGTGATCTTCTTTTTTTCGCTATGTCGGCCGGCAGCGGCGAATTAAATCGCATATTACAATTCTCCAAGAAGTGCGGAATTCGCTCCATTCCGAATGAGGATGATCGCCGGTATAGTAAAAGCTGAGCATGAAATCGAAAGTCGACGCGAGGCATGCATCTACGTAGACGGGGGGATTTTCCGAATGTTCAGGAAAGGGCTTACAATCGGCATGAGTGCGCTGCTTGCTGCGGCTTTATCCGCTTGCGGCGGGGACAGCGCATCTAAAGCGGGAGAAAAAGAGGCCAAAGGCGGCCAGGAGAAGGTTGCTTTAAGGTTCAGTTGGTGGGGTGGCGAAGCCCGGCATAAGCTGTTCACGCAGATGATCGAGGATTTCGAGAAGAAGCATCCGAATATTAAAATCGAGCAGGAATTCAGCGATTTCGATCCTTACTTCGACAAGCTGGCGACACAGGTGGCGGGCGGCGACCCGCCGGATATCATGAGCATGCACCTCACGCGGTATATGGATTATGCCAACCGGAACCAGCTGCTCCCGCTCGACGAAATCGTCCAGTCCAAGGCCGTCGACGTGTCGGACTGGAATCCGAAAATTCTCGATCTCGGCAAGGCGAACGGCAAGCTGGTGATGCTCTCGATCGGCAATTCGTCGAAAGGCTTTTTCTATAACGCGGATCTGTTCAAAAGGGCGAACGTGGAGCCGCCCAAGTTCGATATCACCTGGGACGAATTTGCCGCCAAGGCGGCGGAATTGAAGAAAGCGGTCGGCAAGCCGGACTTTTATTTCATCGACGATCAGAGCGGCATTATGGATACGTTCGGCTACTTCAACCGGCAGAGAGGCAAGGACAACTACACGAAAGACGGCAAGCTCGGCTTCACGAAGGAAGATATGATCGCCTACCATCAATACTGGGATAAATTGCGCAAGGACGGCCTGATCCCTCCGGCTCCCTTGTCGGCCGAATACAAAGGCAAGCAGCATCAGGAGTCGATGCTCGCCAAAGGCATAACGGCAGCGGTGTTCGCTCCGGGCAACCAGATGAAAATATATCAAAGCTTCATGAAGGATGAGCTCGACGTCGTCCGGGAGCCCGGCGATCCGAACGGAAAAAGCGGCGAGGACATCGGCGGCGTATTCCTAAGCATCTCCGCCAAGTCGAAGCATCCGAAGGAAGCGGCGGAATTTATCAAGTATTTTCTGAACGACGAAGACGGCGTCAAAATGTACAAGGACGAGCAGGGCGTTGTCGCCTCCCCGAAAAGCGACGCGCTGATCGATCCGCTGCGTGTGCCGGCAGACAAAAAAATCGCCGCTTACCAGAAAAAAATTACGCCGTATATCAACGTGCCGAATACCGCGCCTGCCGGCGGGAACGACATAAACAAGCAGTTCGGCAACGCCAGCGAAGCGATCGCCTTCGGCAAGAAAACGATCGAGCAGGCCGTGAACGATTTCTTTAACGAAGCCGGGAAAATCTTGAAGTAGAAGGCGGGATGACGATGCGCCCAACACATTTTTTCAAACAAAACGGGACCGGGTATTTGTTTCTCGCCCCTTGGATCATCGGCATATTGGCGTTTACGCTGATTCCCGTATTCGCTTCGCTCTATATTTCCTTTTCGAAATACGAGATGTTCGGCAGCCCGGTTTGGATCGGTTTGGACAACTATAAGGAAATACTGACCGGCGACGAGCAATTTGCCAAATCGCTGGGCGTCACGTTCAAATATGTGCTGCTCGGCGTTCCGCTCGAGCTGGCGTTCGCGCTGCTGATCGCCATGATGCTTCATAAAGGGATACGGGGATTAAGGCTCTACCGGGCGATTTATTATGTACCGTCCTTGTTCGGCGGCAGCGTCGCCATCTCCTTGCTGTGGCGGCAGCTGTTCGGGGCGCAGGGCCTCGTGAACCAATTTCTCGCGATGTTTGGCATTCAGGGGATCAGTTGGATTGCGACTCCGGAAACGGCGCTGTATACGATCATCTTGCTCAAGGTGTGGCAGTTCGGCTCGCCGATGATCATTTTTCTTGCGGGCTTGCAGCAGATCCCGAACGATCTTTATGAATCCGCTTCGATCGATGGAGCAGGGAGGTGGGCGAAATTCGCAAAGGTGACGATTCCGCTGCTGACGCCGATTATTTTCTTCAACATGATCATGCAGATCATCTCGGCGTTCCAGGCGTTTACCCCAGCCTATGTAATCAGCGGCGGCAGCGGGGGACCGCTCAATTCCACTCTGTTCTATACGCTGTACCTGTACCAGAAAGGGTTCGTCAGCTTTCAGATGGGATATGCGTCGGCACTGGCCTGGATACTGCTGATCATCATTGCCGCATTCACCACTCTTGCCTTTCTCACCTCGAAAAAATGGGTTCACTACGAGAAATGAAAGGGGGTTTCGCCATGAATCGGACGAAAACGGCCGGCACGGCATTCATCCGGCATCTGATCAACATCGCCGTTTCGATCGCGATGATATATCCGCTGCTCTGGATGTTCAGCAGCTCCTTCAAGCTGCCGCAAAATATTTTCACGGACAAAGGGCTGTGGTCCTCCGCGTTTACCATGGACAATTACATTCTCGGCTGGAAGGGACTTTCCGGGGCGTCGTTTGCGCTTTTTTTCCGCAACTCCTTCTTTGTCAGCGGCATGTCGATCGTCGGCAATTTAATCAGCTGCTCGATGGCCGCTTATGCGTTCGCGCGGCTCAGCTTCAAATTCAAAGCCCCCTTGTTCGGCCTGATGCTGCTGACGATGATGCTGCCGCATCATGTGACGATCATCCCGCAATACGTCATTTTCAACAAGCTGGGCTGGGTCAACACGTATTTGCCGCTTATCGTGCCGAAATTTACCGCGACGGAAGGGTTTTTCATCTTCCTGATGATCCAGTTTATGCGGAACATTCCGCAGGAGCTGGATCAGGCGGCGACCGTCGACGGCTGCGGGCAGGTGCAGATCTATTGGCGGCTTATCCTCCCGCTGGCGCTTCCGGCGCTCGTGACGGCGGCGATCTTCACGTTCATCTGGACGTGGAACGACTTTTTCAGCCAAATGCTGTATTTGAGCAAAATTAAAAATTACACCGTTTCTCTCGGGCTGCGCACGTTTCTCGACGCCAGCGGCGAGTCGAACTGGGGCAGGCTGTTTGCGATGTCCACGCTGTCGCTTGTTCCGGTATTTGCGATCTTTATATTTTTCCAAAAGTTTCTGATCGAAGGCATTACCGCAGGCGGAGTGAAAGGATAACCGGGAATGGGGCGGGGATACGGGACAATGAAAATGTGGAGACTGAAACCTTTTTTATTTTGCGTGCTCGTGCTGTCCAACATATTTTTCCTGCTCGTCATCACCGTGGCGATTTACTTCAGCGTCAGCTACTTTTTTACGAAGCAGATCAGCAGCGCGCGTCTGGAGGTGCTGTACAGCAACCAGCTGAAGCTGATCGAGCGGCTGAAGGATATCGAAGGAACCGCCCTGGCCATTTCCGCTCACCCTATAGCGAAAAAGGTGCTCGAAGACAATGCCGGCCTCGATATGTACGACTATATTTTGCTGCAGCGGACGGTGACCGACTGGCTGAGCACACTGACGTACATTAAGCCGTTTATTAACAGCATCCAGATTTACACGGACCGGTACCCGGAATATCAGAAAATCGGGCAGGCCGGGAAAAATATCATACTGCCGGTCTCCAAAATTCCGTGGAAGGAGCACATGCCGCGTTTTGACAGCGTAGATGCGGTATGGATCCCTTCGCATCGCGACGAATATTCGGACGGCGGCCCGAAGCCCGTGCTGACTTATGTGCTGAAGGTATACGACCGGAGAGGGGCGGCGGCGGGATTTATCGCCGTGAATTTGCAGGAGGATTCGCTGGCCCGGCTGTTTTACAGCGAAAGCGAGGACACCTCGCCGACAAACCGCTCTCTGCTGCTGCTCGATGCCGACGGCCGCATCATGTCGGGCATGTCCGCCCAGGTCAACGCGCCGCTTATGGCGACGTTTCGGGAGCATGCGGAAAGCCTCGGCGGGCAATCCGGGTTTCGGCATATCCGGGCGGGCGGCAGCCGGTATTTGATGATTTATTCCAAGAATAATCGGGAAAAATGGAGCATGGTCGAATTTCTCGAAAGCGACGCGCTGTACCGCGACGTCAATGCCATTCGCAACATTATGCTGCTGATCGGGGTCATCGTGTTGCTGGTCGTGTTTCCGGTTTCCTCTTATTTGTCGAGTCGCATTATTCGCCCTGTACCTCATCTGCTCAAAGGATTTCAGCAAATCGAAAGCGGAAATTTCCATGCCAGCTTGGAAGCGCATACGATTGTGGAGTTTAACAAGTTGGTGAGCGGCTTTAATGCGATGGCTGACCGGCTGAGGGGGATGATGGAGGAGCTGGAGAGGAAAAACCGGCTGAAGCGGGATTTGGAGCTGACGGTGCTGCAAAGCCAGATCAATCCGCACTTTTTGTACAACACGCTGGACATGATCAACTGGGCCGCCGCCGTAAAGGGTAACACCGAGGTCAGCTTCATGGCGGCCAGGTTAGCCAAGCTGTTTCGGATCAGCCTCAGCGGAGGAAGCGCATTCATTTTGCTGCAGGAAGAGCTGGAGCATGCCCGCCTGTACGCGCAAATCCAGCAAACCCGGCTCGAGGACCGGTTTTCGTACATCGAGCAAATCGATCCGCTGCTGCGCCACTGCTACGTGCCGAAAATCATTTTACAGCCTTTTATCGAAAATGCGATCATTCATGGTTTTTCCTCGCAGTACCCGATAAAGGCGGAAGTGACGGTGCGCGCCGATAAGCTCGGGGAGGAACGGATGAGGCTCACCATTGCCGACAACGGTGTCGGGATGGGGAAGACGGCAGGCGAAGCACAGAAGCGAAAGGGCAGCTCGCTCTACGTCTCCGGGACAGGCGGCTACGGCATTAAAAATGTAAGGGAGCGGCTCGGACTGTATTTGGGCAACGAATACGAGCTGCGGATCGAAAACGGGGAAACGCAGGGCGTTCAGGTGACGATTACGCTTCCGCTGCTCGATTCGCCGGAGAAGGTTCATCGTTTTAAAGACCGGTACGAGGGGGTGCCGATATGAAGATATTATTGGTCGACGACGATGCTTATGTACTGAACGGGCTGCGGCAAATGATCGATTGGGGGCGGCTCGGCATAGAGGAAGTGATGACGGCGGGAGACGGCGAGGAGGCATGGGAGCTGTACGTCAGACGCAAGCCGGACCTGCTTGTGACCGACGTCTATATGCCGAGAATGAACAGTCTGGAGCTGATCCGGAAGATCCGAAAGCACGATGTGAAGCTGCCTGTCGTCATCCTGAGCGGATATGGCGAGTTTCATGACGCCAAGGAGGCGATTCATCTCCAGGTCGCCCAGTATGTCTTGAAGCCGGCCGTATTTATGGAAATCGAAAACGTGCTCAGGCAAGTCATTTGCGAAAAAAACGCCGCCGATCAGAAGGAGCAGTATTTTCGCGGACTGCAAAGCCAGCTTGAACAAAGCATCCCGGTGCTCCGCGAGCAATTTTTGTTCGACCTGCTGACTGCCCGCGTGCGGGAAACGGATATTGCCGCCAAGAAGCTCGAATTTCTTCGCATGGAAGAGCGGGTGTTTCACGGCGGGCTTGTGATGAGTCTGCTCCTTCACCGGGAGGGGAGTCGCAAGACGGAGGCCGAGAAGGACTGGCAGCTGTACAAGTTCGCCGCCTACAATATTGCCCAGGAAATCGTTTCCGTCGAGGGGGGAGGCTGCCTGCTCCGATATATGGAGGATCGGTTGCCCGTTTTGCTGTACGGATCGGAGGAAGAGACGCGCCAGCGGGCCAAACGGATCGCCGGCAAGCTGCTGGATGGCATCGGAAATTATTTGGAATTGCCCGCCAATGTCGGAATCGGCCGGTGGTACGGAAGTTATGCGGCGTACCCGGCGTCTCATAAAGAATCCCGCGATGTGCTGACGGCGGCGGATTACGAAGGGTATCAGAAAACGTTCGATGCGCAGGAAGCCGGAACGCTTGCGCGCAGCAGCAGGACCGTACTGCCGCTCGAGGAAATCCGCCGGCTCGCGGAAGCTTTAATGCAGCCGGACCGGGGCGGAGTGGAGAAGATTTGGGGCCAAATCGAACGGATGCTGCTGAATGAAAAGGCTTTGTCGTTCAAATATGTGAAAACGCTGTGTGTCAGCGCGATCCACAGTGTGGCGTTGCATACGATGCACGAGGATTCGGCCGTAATAGAGGATATGCCGCTGCCGGAGTTTCTGCAAAGCATCGAATCGGCCCGCAGGCCGGAGGAGCTGATGGAGCGCATTCGGGACGTATGGGCGAAATGGCTGTCCGCTTTGGAGATGAAGTATAACGAGGGCAGGCAGCATGCGTATGTGCAGCACGTGAAGAAGGCGGTGGCGGAGCATTACTGCGAAGGAATTTCGTTTGCGAAAATCGCCGATGAGCTGCATGTGACGAGAAACCATTTAAGCGGCTTGTTCAAGCGGGAGACCGGGGAGAGCTTTTCCGATTACTTGACCCGCTTCCGCATCGAGAAAGCGAAGGAGCTTATGAAGACGCAGCGCTACATGATCTACGAAATCAGCGAGATGGTCGGCTACTCCGATCCGGCATACTTCAGTCGAATGTTCAAGGCGGTGACGGGGATAAGCCCGACCGACTATGCTATGGGGAGGAAATAAAACATGTCCCGTGGATTTTCCCAATTGCTCAAGGCAAGCGAATATGACCAGCGTTTTTCCTATTACCTGTATATTCCGGACCGCCATGCGCCGGGAGCCGGCGAAACATACCCTCTGCTCGTTCTCGTTCACAGCACAGGGCGCGAGGCGCATGCGTATGTCGACGCGTTCAAGAGTTTTGCCGACGATACAGGGGCGGCTATATTGGCCCCGCTGTTTCCTACAGGGATTATCGATAAGGACGATATTCACAACTACAAATTCATCAAGTTCCATGACATCCGCTTCGACCGCGTCCTGCTGGCGATGATTGACGAGGCGGCGGAGCGATACCCTGTTGCAGGAGAGCGCTTTTTGCTTCACGGCTTTTCCGGAGGAGGCCAATTTGCGCATCGCTTTTATTACCTTCACCCGGAGAGGCTGCTCGGTGTTTCCATCGGGGCACCCGGGCGGGTTACGTATTTGGACGACTCGGCGTTGTGGTACAACGGGATCCGCGATTTCGCGGAGCAATTCGGCGCTACGCTCGAACGTGAGAAGCTGCGGCGCGTTCCCGTTCACATGGTAGTGGGCTCTGAGGATAAAGAAACAGGCTGGATCGACAGCCGCAGCGACCAAAGCTGGCTCGAAGGCTCCGACGCCCGCGGGCGAACCCGCGTGGAGCGGCTCAGGGCGCTGCGTGAGGACTTCGAGCGGGAAGGCATTGCCACCCGGTACGACGAAGTGCCGGGCGTCGCTCATGAAGGTTTCAAGGTGCTGCACACAGTGAAACGTTTTTTTGCGGACATACTTCAGCGAAAGGGAGATGGAGAATGCCGATGAAAAAAGCGATGGCGATAGGGCTTGGCGCGCTGATGGCAGTTTTTTTGGCCGCATGCTCGGACGACGGGCCCGCTGCCGGTAACGATGGCAAGCCGGGTGTGCCGAAGGAAACAGTCACGCTGCGCGCCGGCTACTTCGGCGGGGAGACGCGCCATAAGCTGATGGATCAAATCGTGGCGGATTTTGAGAAGAAAAATCCGGGCATCAAGATAGAGCTGGAGTTCGCGGATATTGCGCCGTATTACGACAAGCTGTCCGTTCAAATAGCGGGGAACGACGCCCCCGATGTGTTTGCGCTGCAACTGGAGAGATACGGCGATTTCGCCGATCGCAATCAGCTGCTT
Source organism: Paenibacillus hamazuiensis (assembly GCF_023276405.1). Classification (NCBI taxonomy): domain Bacteria; kingdom Bacillati; phylum Bacillota; class Bacilli; order Caryophanales; family Paenibacillaceae; genus Paenibacillus; species Paenibacillus hamazuiensis. The sequence continues at coordinate 5,112,382 of NZ_JALRMO010000001.1, read as the reverse complement.
CCGCTCGACGATTTCATCAAGAATAAAGAAATCGATGTGACCGATATTAACCCGAGAACGTTGAGCGCGGGAAATAACGGCGGCAAGCAAATTATGGTTCCAGTCGGCAATGCGACGAAAGGCGCATTCTACAATGCGGATTTGTTCAAGAGGCTCGGCGTGGAACCGCCGAAGTTCGATCTCACGTGGGAGGAGTTCGCTGCCAAAGGGGCCGAGGTGGTCAAAGCGGCGAACAAGCCGGGATTTTATTTCGCCGACGACTCAAGCGGAAGCATCGACCAGCTCGGCTTTTTTACCCGGCAAAAGGGCAAAGATCTGTATACGCCGGACGGCAAGCTCGGCTTCGCCAAGGAGGACCTCATCGAATGGTTCCGATACTGGGATGACCTGCGCAAGCAAGGGATTATCCCTCCGGCCGCGATCAGTGCGGAATACAAAGGAAAGCCGCCGCAGGAGTCATCGATCGTGAAGGGCGTCACGGCGATGAAGGTAGATCCCGGCGGGGCCAATCAAATGGCGATTTGGCAAAAGTTCAGCGACGATCGGTTCGAGCTCGTCCGGATTCCCGGCATCGCCGGCGGCAAACCGGGGGAAGACGTTGGCGGCGTGTTTATGGGCATATGGAGCAAATCGAAGCATCCGAAGGAAGCGGCCAAGTTCGTCAATTATTTCCTGAACGACTCCGACTCCGCGAAAATTTACAAGGAAGATTCGGGCCCCGTCCCTTCCAAAAAGATCGCCGACATCGTGAGGCCCCTGATTACGCCGGAAGCCGCAAGGGTCGACGAGTTTCAGCAAAAAGTCAACCCGATCATCAACAATCCGAACAAACGTCCCGCAAGCAGCAACGATGTCGTCAAACAGCTGGGTCTCGCCTCGGAGGCGGTCGCTTTCGGCAAGAAGAGCGTCGAGCAGGCGGTGAACGATTTTTTCAATGAATCGAACAAAATTTTAAAATAACGGTTAAACCGGAAGAACGGAATGCGGCATGAGCGTGCGTTCCGTTCTTTGACAGAGGGAGGAAATGCATGATGGACTACCGCAGATTGCCGCGAAGCATCCCTGAGGAGCAAGGCATCCCGTCCGCCGCCATAAGGGCGTGGCTGAACGAGGTGCAGCGGTCCGGGCTGGAGCTGCACAGCTTCATGCTGCTGCGTCACGGCCGCGTCGTCTCCGAAGGCTGGTGGGCACCTTACAAACCGGAGCAGCCTCATATGATATTTTCCTTGAACAAAATTTTCACCTCCACCGCCGTAGGCATCGCCATTTCCGAAGGGAGATTCGCCCTGGACGACAAGGTGGCGGACTTTTTTCCCGAATACGACCGCAATCGGCTCGACAAGCGGAAAGCATCCTTGACGGTGCGCCATCTGCTTACGATGAGCGCAGGTCAGGAGAAGCCGGCGATGGGCGTGAATTTTCGCCGGATGAACACGAGCTGGGTCGAGCATTTTCTCGGGCTGCCGATCGATCATGACCCGGGCACGCGTTTTGTGTATAACGGCGGAGCAAGCCACATGCTGGCGGTAATCGTGCAGAAGGCGGCGGGGCAAACGCTGCGCGAATATTTGCAGCCGCGCCTGTTCGGCCCGCTCGGCATCGAGGGGGCCCGCTGGGAGATCGATCCGTCGGGCTACAATTGCGGCGGCTTCGGCCTCATCGTCAAGACGGAGGATATCGCGAAGCTCGGCCAGCTTTATTTGCAAAAAGGCCGTTGGAACGGGAAGGCGATCCTTACCGAAGATTGGGTTCAGCAGGCGACGTCGCTGCAAATCTCGAACGGTGATCGCCCGGGTCACGCCGATGCGCAGATGGGCTACGGCTACCAGTTTTGGCTGTGCCGGCACGGTGCTTACCGGGGCGATGGCGCCCACGGGCAGCTATGCGTCGTGATGCCCCGGCAGGATGCGGTGCTGGCGGTAACCGCCGGGGATAACCGCACGGGCGTACTGCTCGACCTCGTTTGGGAGCATCTGCTGCCGCACATGGCGGACGAAGCGCTGCCGGAAGATCGTCTGACGCAGGAAGAGCTGGCAGGCATGCTGTCCGGTCTTCGCCATGCGCCGCCCGATTTTTCAGCGGAGACGGGGACGGCATCAAACGTTTCCGTCCGGATTTCCGGCAAGCGCTTCATGATGGAAGAGAACCCGTTTCATATCCAGGCCGTTTCCTTCGAATTTGAAGACAGAGGCTGCACGTTTACGCTGTGGGATCGCAAAGGCATGCACCGCGTCGTCTGCGGAGACGGCGTATATGCGGAAGGGGAGACGACTGTCGTCTGCAAGGATCTTCACCACGAATGCCAGCTCCCGGTGATGAAAGTGGCGGCGAGCGGAGCCTGGCGTGGCGGGGCTGCTTACGTCATGACCTGGAGGTTTCCGGAGACTCCGTTTTGCGATACGCTTGTCTGCAACTTTGAAGGAAATTCGGTCATCATCGTTCACACGGTCAACGTCAACAACGGCCCGCACGAGCGGCCTCCGATCCGCGGGCACGCGGAGGCCGGGTGACGGCATAAATCGGCAAGCCGAACAGTCTCCCCGCTTGGGGGGACTGTCCGGCTTTGCTCGGCTTAGCGCCCGGTTTCTTTTTGAACCATATGATCGTATTTGATGCGCAGCAGCTCGGCGGCTTTCGCGATGTCCTCGCTCGACCTGATGTAGAAGGATATCCAGCCGGAATCGGGATAAATATGATGCGGCTCCGCCCGCCCTTCGGCGACGAATTGATCGCGCAGCGCCTTCGGCAGCAGCACGTCGAGCAGGTAGTCTCCGTGCAGATGCCCGATTTCTTTGCCTTTATACTGAAATTCGATCCCGCCAAACCGGTGGGGCTGCTCCTTAACCTCCGGCCATGAAAGCAGCTGCCCGCTTAAAGCTTGCCTCGCAGATAACGTCATGTGAAATCTCCTTTCCTCTCTCCGTCATCCATCCGATTCGTTTCGACCAGCGCGTTGCCGGACATCCGTTTGATTTTTCTAATCATATCGTCCGTTTCTTCCGGGGTAAGGCCCGCCGAAATCGTTTGAGACCAGTAAGCCAGCTTCGTCTTGATAAAATCGCGGATCGTCAGCCCCTTATCCGTCAAGGTGACCAAATTAGCCCGGCTGTCCAGCGGATCGCGGGTTCTTTGCACGTAGCCGAGCTTCTCCAAACGCCCGATGGCGCGCGCCGTAGCGGCTTTGTTGATAAACAGATTGGAGGAAAGCTTCTCCTGGGATACCCCGTCTTTCTCATACAGATTGACCAGAAAAATATATTCGGACGAATTGATGTCGTATTCTTTTAGCTCCCGGTTGAGATAAATTTGGAATTGCCGGTGCAGGATGGATATCCATTTGGCGATGCTTTCCTTTTCCGCGTTCATCAAAATGTCCTCATCTCATCGAAATCTGAAATTCAGTGAATATGAAAATTATAATCCTCTATTGTTGATTAGTCAACGTTATCAATAACATGATCTTCATTGCTTAAACAAGTCAGGATATGTCTTGTTTGCGTGCTACATTAATCCGTAAAGGCTGCTCGGGCAGCCGTTTTTTTTCGATTACGATACATGAATGGAGGAATAAGTTTGAAAAGCTATCATGTCCAAATGGGCAAAGGCCTGGCCGGCCTGGAGCTGAAGGAGCATGACATGCCGGTTCCCGGTCCAGGGGAAGCGCTGGTCCGGGTCCGCGCGTGCTCGCTCAATTACCGAGAGACGATGATTATTTTCCAAGGCCGTTACCCGCTGCCGGTGCGTCCGGATGTTATTCCGGTTTCGGACGGAGCCGGAGAAGTGGTCCGGGTCGGGGAAGGGACGTCGCGGGTGAAGCCGGGCGACCGGGTGATGGCCTCGATTTTCCCAAACTGGCTCCGCGGGCCGTTCAGTCTGGAAAACGCCGCGCAGCTCGGCGGCTCGCTGCACGGGATGCTGACGGAGTACGCCGTGCTTAGCGAAGAGGCGCTTCTTCCCATCCCCGGCCATCTTTCCTTCGAGGAAGCGGCAGCGCTGCCCTGTGCGGCCGTCACCGCCTGGAACGCGCTCACCTGCGGCCGGCCTACGGGGGCCGGCGACACCGTGCTCACGCTCGGTTCGGGCGGCGTTTCGCTCTTCGCCCTGCAGTTTGCCAAGCTTCTCGGCGCACGCGTGATTGCGACCACTTCCAGCGGCGAGAAAGCGCAGCGGCTTAAAGAGTTGGGCGCCGACGAGGTGATCGATTACACGGCAGCGCCGGATTGGCATATCGCCGTTCGCGAACGGACCGGCGGCCACGGTGTCGACCGCGTCATCGAGGTCGGCGGCGCCGGTACGCTGGAGCAGTCGATCATGTCGACGGCTTTCGAGGGGCAAATCAGCCTGATCGGAGGCTTGGCCGACCGGGTGGAGGCGATAGATTTTGGCTCACTTGTTTCCAACGTTTACTCCATGTGGTCCATCGCCGTCGGCAGCCGCGAGCATTTTGCCGCGATGAACCGCTTTATTTCCGAGCATCGGCTGAGGCCGGTCATCGACCGCGCCTTTCATTTTGACGAGGCTGCATCCGCTCTAACTTATTTCAAGGATCAGCCGCGCTTCGGCAAGGTGGTCATCCGCTTCGATTGACTGCCTGCGTGTGTGGGTGGGGCGGCTATTTAAGCTCAAACAAGCCTGCTTCGCATGTCTACCGGGGTCATAGAGGAACTGCAGTACGCTAAAATGGTCATTTCGCGTGGTTTGACAAGATTAAAGGAACTAGCTAGGGTGCGTTATTTGCATGTTTTTCCGATGCTTGGGGCGATTTTACACCGATTTAGCGCACCTGGGTTCCTCTATTTTTTCGGTGTGCTCATTTGCCTGAATATAACGAACGTGGGTTCCGCTATAGCTCCCGTTAACCTAAAGCATGGGCCTTGCGGTGCCGGTTACCCGGGCGGCAGTGCCTCTTCCATCGGCGCATAAAAACAAATAATCCGGATTTCCGCAAGGGGAAATCCGGATTTAAGCTGCCCGTAAGTTGTGCCCGTTATAGCGTTCTCAGCACCTGCAAAATAACTTCGGGCTCGAGCCTCCGCATAAAGTTCGGATCGACGTAAGCATACCGGATGACGGCGCCGCGGTCGATCACAAACGTAGCCGATACCGGCAAAAACCAGCGTTCCGATGCATTGTATTTCGCCAAATCGATTTGGAACTTCTCGTACAAGCTCCTGAGCGAACCTTCGACTTCATACAGTACGTGATAGCGCTCCGCTACCCGGCCCTCCATATCGCTTGCAACGATAAAAGGGAGCCGCTCTTTCTCCTGCTGGCTCACGCTGTTGTCCGGACTTTGCGGCGAAACGGCGATGACCGAGGCTCCATGCTCCCCAAACTGCGGCAAATATTCCTGGTATGCGCGCAGCTGAAGGTTGCAGAACGGGCACCAGCCGCCGCGGTAAAAGGTCAGAACGACCGGCCCCTTGGCCGTCTCTTCCGTTAAGCGGACCGTTCTGCCAAGCGCATCCGTCAGCGTGAAAGCGGGCGCCGGGTCTCCGGTCTTAAGCCCCCTGGCGATTCCCGTCTGCCGGAAATATTCCACCGACTGCATAAGAATTTGATACTCTGCCGGAGAGCCGCTGCGCAGCGCCTCTTCCCGGGTCTCCAGCTGCTTGTTTAAATAATCGTTCATATTGCTCAGGCCTCCCGTTTATTATCGTACGAAGATAACGTATCATGGAAACAAGACAGATCATGGCTTGTTTGGCCAAACCAATGTAAAGGATAAGGATGCCATTGTTAAAATCGCAGCGGCTCATTCAATTGATCATGATGATCAACGCCAAAAAATCGTTTACCGTTCCCGAGCTGGCCGAAGAATTCGGTCTTTCCAAGCGCACGATCACCCGCGATTTGGAGGAGCTGAGCCTGCTCGGGATACCGATTTACTCCGTGCAGGGCAGGGGAGGAGGGTACCGGCTGCTGAACGAGCGGATGCTCCCGCCCATTTCGTTTTCGGAGAGCGAAGCGATCGCAATGTTTTTTGCCTGCCAGTCCTTGCAATATTTCGGGTCTCTGCCGTTCGACGAAGGGGCCGTCACCGCGCTCCACAAGTTTTACCATTACTTGCCCGCCGACATCAAAGAGCAGATCGAACGGTTGAAAAACAAGGTCGCGATCTGGAGCCCGCACCGTTCCATGTCTTCGCCGAGCCTGAGGACATTGCTGCAGGCTGTCATGATTCGCAGCGTCGTGACGATCGAATACAGCTCAAGCCATGGGGTGACGGTCAGAGACATTCAGCCGGTCGGCCTGTATGCGGCCCATGGATACTGGTATTGCCCGGCTTACTGCTTTCAGCGCGAGGCTTACCGGTTGTTTCGCGGGGACCGGATTCGCTCGGCGGCCTTGAATCCGTCGATCGAATGTTTGGATGAGGTGGATCAGAGGAAGGTGGAGGAGTGGGATGCTCCCGAGTGGGCGCAAGCGGAGAAAACTACGCTGACCATCCGTTTGACCCCGGGCGGAGTGTGGAACCTGGAGTCGAGCGGCTGGTTCGGCGATTCCCTCGAGCTCCGGGAAGATGGCGGCGGTACGGCCAGCATCGAGGTTCCTGCCGATAACCTGCCTTTTTTTGTAAATATCGTTTGGGGCCTTGGGGAGGATGCCGAAATCGTGGAGCCGGCGGAGGCGATTGAACTGATCCAAAGGAAGATCGAAGGAATGGGGAGTCTTTATAAGCGAGGGAGGTTACTGCCGCGTAAATCGTAACGGGCGGTTGGAGGGACGGGGGGTGGAAGGTGGTACTCAGGCTGATTTTTCAACTTATGGCAAGTAAGTCGCAAACGAAGGCTGCTGCTGTTAGGCAAAATTATTTAAATTGTTCATTTTCAAGCAATATTAATGGGGAAGCGGAACTTTTTGCAATGTCTTTTGTATGATGGACGAGGTTGACGATATCTTGGTAAGCTATTTTTGCTCCGGAAACCAATAAAGGCACCCCGATAAAGTCAATTTTCAACCAACGGGAAAGCATCCCTCCGCACGTCATCGGAAAAGGCACCGTCGGAGAGGTGTTCGATAATATGATTTTTTCATTTAATGCGTTTTGCTTTTGAAGCGTATCAATTAAATTGTAAATACCGGGGATAAGTATTTTCGATCGCCCTCTGCCCATTGTATAAACTTTATTTCCTTCCTCATCCACTCCGTGAAAATACAATTTCCCTCTATCTTTATACACGAGCTTATTAAAATTGTGTGCGGACAAAATTTCTTGCTTTGTAGGCTCGCGTGTTTCGTCTAATTTTTTTAGGTGATATGCGGCGGCGAGCACTGTAGTATGTGTGCCTCCGAAATCGTTATAAATAAATATCATCGATCATGCTTCCCCCCCGCGTTATTGGCTATATATATATATATATTTCCAAATAAAACGGTTTCTATGAGTCACCGGGATCACGGTCATTGACCGACGAACGAACAGAGGTAGGGTGAAGGCCTGTAAAAAGTGGAATTTATCGGGGTTGATGGAGAGATTGCTGCCCCGCATGACTAACGCCACGCTAAGTGCCGTCATGCGGGGCAGTTTTTTTACCGGGATCCGGCTCCGTCTACCTACTCCTCTTTCAGCAGCTTGGGTTGGCCGTCTGCGGTCACTTCGTAAAGCGGATTGCTCCCCTCCCAGCTGCCGGCAAAATAGAGCTTGCCGCCTGCAAAGTACAGGCTGGACGCGCGCACGCCTCCGACGACCTTCGTCTGCTCGCTGCCGTCGATGCGGATTTTCTCAATGTCGGCCGATCCCATGAAGCCGAACGATCCTTTGACGTAGTAAATCCAGCCGTCATGGTAGATGAGCGAATTGACATACTTGTCAAACTTCTTAACTGAGATAGCGGACGAGCCTTCGAGACTCATTTTGAATAATTCGTTGTTGTCGACGTAATAAATCCAGCCGTCCGCGACCATGAAATTATTGAAATTCACGTCGGGAAGCGGAGTCAGCTGTGTTCCGTCTTTGCGGATTTTGTAAAATGCGGGGGGATTCTTCCCATCGCCCGGCTGCACGAAATAGATCCAGTCCTCGAGGACGTGGATGGAATCCTCGACAACGCTGCCGGAAGGGTTGCTTGCCGTTCCCTGGAACAGGGACGTTTCGCCGGTTCCGTCGGTTTTGATCTTTTTGATGCCGAGCGTCTTGTAATAACCGACGGCATTCTCCGTCCGTCCGGTTAATACCTGGTCTACGTAATAGATCCAATCTCCTTCCACTGTAATCTTCCCCGCCGGGGCATCGGAAATTTTCGTCCGTTCGGTTCCGTCCGTGCGCACTTTGAAGATGCCTTGATGAATGTTTTTTCCTTTGTCCATCGCCGTGTAATACACCCAATCGCCGACCACATTGATCGAGCGGGCATTGTCGTCCGCCAGCTTTTGTTTGCCGCTTCCGTCCAGCTTTATTTTGTACAGGTAGCCGGACTCAAAATAGCTGTTGTTCGGATTGTAGTACATCCAGTCGCCGGAAACCGCCACTTGCCCGCCGGCATTCAAATTGAAGTCGTCGCTTTGGGCGGCCGGCAGCGTGCCGTCCGACTGTGACGGCGTATCGATGCGAAACCCGTTCACGTTATCCCAGGATGTATTCCAGCCGAATTCGTCATGCGTAAACCGCCACGTCATCGGAAAATAGGTGATGTTGCGGAACAGCAGCAGCGGATACGGCTCCGCCGCATTGTCGATCGTCTTGCCGTTCACCCGGATGGGAAATTCGGGCAGCACCGCGGTTTCACCGGACACTGCATTGGCATCCGGCTTCAGCGATTGCGTCAAAACCTCGGAGCGAACGCGTTTCTCAATACCGAGCCCCCCCTGCGAATCCCAGGAGGTGGTAAGTCCGAGCCCCCGTGCGTAATCCCAGGTCATCGGAAAATAAGTAATGTCTTTATAAACGAGCAGTGGAAAAATGCTGTGAGTATTATCGACCGGGGTACCGTTCAGAAAAACGGGAAAAGCCGGCAGCGACACCTCCGCCTGTTTCGGCGCTGCGGCGAAGCCGGGGACGGCGCTGAGAAGCAGCATGGGAACCGCCAGCGCTGCGGCCAGTAAAGATTTTTTCATGCCGGAAGTCTCCTTTTCTCTTTGTTGTAGTCATCTTACCTTAAGATTAGACGCACTGACGCCGTGAATGTTGCACAAAGGAATATAATCAATTCGTCTATTTGACATAATACGACTTATGATATATTTTATGAATAGGTTTTTTCTTACAGCTTTAAATCCATAGAACAGGAGCTTTCCAATGAAGCTGAACAACGCGAGCGAAAAGCCGCTATATTTTCAACTGAAACAAATCATCCAGGAAGATATCAATCGGGGGACATATAAAGCGGGCCAGCAGCTGCCGCCGGAATCCGAGCTGTGCGAAACGTACGGAGTAAGCCGGATCACCGCGCGAAGGGCGATTTCCGATCTGGTCGAGGAGGGCGTTCTCCACCGCCAGCAGGGCAAAGGGACGTTCGTGAAGGAGACGAAGGTCAAGCGCGAGCTGATTTCTGTCGGAGGGTTCAGCGAGCTGACGGTGGAATCGGGCAAAAAGCCGAGCTCGCAAATATTATCGACCGCGATCATTCCGGCCGACGAACGGCTGGCCGAAACGTTCGAGCTGCCCGAGGGAGATCCGCTGCTCAAGCTGCACCGGATTTTGTACATCGACAACGAGCCGCTTTTTATCGAGACGTCGCATTATCCGCTTAGACATTTGCCCGATCTCGAGAAGCATATCGGAGAGTCGCCGTCGACCTACGACATTTTGAAAAAAAAGTACAACGTCAAGCTGACGCGTTCCTTAAAAACGCTGGAGGTTATTTTCGCCTCGGAATATGAAGCCGGCATTTTTCACTGCGACCGGGGAACCCCGCTGTTCGCCATTGAAAAACGCAGCTATGACGAAGCGGGACGGCCGATTCATCTGTCCAATTCGGTGACGCTGACGAGCAAGGTCATCTTTACGATCGATACCGACAAAAGCGGTCATAAATAAAAAAAAGCAGGCTTTGGCCGAACAGGCAGCCCGCGGCAATAAGCAGAACCCGCTCTACGACAGGGCGGGTTTATGTCTGTTTGCCGATCATATCCGATACAAAACGCCAAACCTTGCCTACCGCTTCAGAGGAATTTTTGCTTGACTGCAGCTGATATCGATGATATATAACATAATATAACAATAGATAACAACTTGATGAGTGATATCATAATCAACTACGGGGAGAACGGAAAATGAAGCTTATTGGAATTGGCGACAACGTGGTGGATTACTATCAGGATCAGGGCCTTATGTATCCGGGCGGCAATGCGCTGAATGTGGCCGTAGGAAGCAGGAGGAGCGGCGCAGAAGCTTGTGCTTATTTGGGAATTGTCGGCGACGACGCCGCCGCAAGGCATGTGATCGAAAGTATGCTGGCCGAAGGCATAGACATCAGCCGGATTCGCCGGGCGTACGGCCCGAACGGAGAAGCGGTCGTAACCTTGAACGAGCACGGAGACCGCATATTTGTAGGGACGAACCGCGGCATCCGGGTGTCTTCGCTGCTGACGCTGCAGCTTACCCCTGACGATATCGAGTATATCGACGGATACGATATCGTACATACAAGCGTCAACAGCGATATCGAGCACGAGCTGCCGAAGCTCGCCCATAAGCCGGTTTCGTTTGATTTTTCAACGTCCAAGAAGTGGACGAAGGAATATTTGGCGCAAGTATGCCCCTACCTGACATATGCGTTTTTCTCCGGCAGCGATATGTCCCCCTCGGACATCCGTTCCCTGATCGGCGAAGTGCACCGTCTCGGGGTCAAGGTGGTCGGCGTCACCCGCGGCGCGGAACCTGCGATTTTCTCGGAAGCGGGAAAGGTGTTCGAGCAGACGCCTCTGCCTGTCGATGTCATCGATACGATGGGAGCAGGGGATTCGTTTATCGCCGGCTTCCTGACGTCATATGGCGATTACCGCGATATGGAGGCGGCGCTTCTGCAGGCGGCCCGCTCGGCTGCGGCGACCTGCGGGTACTACGGAGCGTTCGGCTACGGCACGAAAAAATAATATAACGCATCGGCAGCGAAAGCCGCTCTTCCCGCAAAACGACGGGGCAGGGCGGCTTTTTGTTTGCACATCGGACTGATTAGGGTTGGGCTGCTGCTTCGGGCACGACGGCTTTTGCAGATGTTCGCATGTCAAAAGAGCGGCAAACCGAGCGGCGCGTGGGCATAAAGAAACTTTCGTTCCGTGAACATGGATGGGGGAGGTTATTTTGCGGTTTATATGTTATGTATTATAACACAAAAATTCGATTTTTTATCATTATTCTCGTTACTCATAATACATGTAATGAAATATGACATTTGAAAACGCTTCATAAAAAAATAATTGTTGACTTCCCGTGGTCACTGATGATATACAATATAATATAACATTATATAACGAATTAAACGATTGTCGACTAAACGTATTTTCAGTACAAGATGATTTCAGATCAGATTGTTCGAAACGTTGAACGAATGACAAGGGGGGTACGCATGCGAATCGCCGGTGTCGGCTTTAACTGCATCGATATTTACGAAAATTTGAACCGCCATTATCCGACCGGTAACAGCGTCGACTTCGCCATCCATATGAGCCGGTTCGGCGTGAAGACGTCCATGGTCAGCGTGGTGGGCGACGATGAATACGGAGCGCTTATGCTCCAGGCGCTTAAGAAAGAGGGAGTGGATATTTCGCACCTTCATACGAAACCCGGGAGCACAGCGGTTTTCAAGATGGACCTGAACGGCAACGACCGGGTGCACAAGGAAAAAATCGAAGGCGTGATGGCGGATTTTTCGCTCACGGCAGGAGATGTGGATTTCATTTTGAAGCATGATGTGATCCATACAAACCTGTCCGGCAAAGTCAACGAATGGCTGCCGCATTTTCGCCGCAGCGGAGTTCGCGTCGTCTACGACTTTTCCACACGGGTGAATGAGATTCCGGGGCCGATTTTGCCCGACGTTGATTACGCTTTCTTCAGCTATGACAAAGACGACAGCTTCATTCTCGATTATATGAAATGGGCACATGAATCAGGGCCGGGCATCGTGGTCGCGACGCTGGGGGAAAAGGGCAGCATCGCCTATGACGGACAAACCTTTTACAGGGAAGGCGTTATTCCCGTAGAGGTGGTGAATACGGTCGGGGCCGGCGATTCCTTTTGCGCCGGGTTCATGTACGGCGTGATCCGCGGCTGGACCATCCAGGAATGCTTGCACCACGGCGCCAAAGTCGCTTCCGAAGTGATTACCGGGTTCGAACCTTACTAGAGCGCACAGCAAAGCAAACAGACGATAACGAAAGGCGGGAGCATCATGATCATCGATGTACATACACACCCTATTTTTTACAAAGACATCTGTGAGGACAAAGAGCAGCTCAATTTCCGCAAGGAGCAGTTCGGCGTTTTCAAGCAGTCCCCTTACCCGATCGAGTCGGTGCTTATCGAAATGGACTATACGAACGTCGATAAGCTGGTGCTGCTGCCCGAAGACTTGACGACGCAAAGCGGCGGCTGGATCGTATCTAATGAGGAAATCCGCAAGCTGGTCGACTTGGCGCCCGACCGGTTCATCGGCTTTGCCAGCGTCGACCCGTACCGCAGCGATGCGCCGGAGGTACTCGACTACGCCTTCAAGGACCTTGGACTCGCGGGGCTCAAGCTTCATCCGTCCAAACAAAAGTTTTATCCGTATGACGACAGGCTGAAGCCGATTTATGAGAAGTGCCTGCAGTACGATAAGCCGATTATGTTCCACGCCGGGATGAGCTGGGAGCCGGATGCGCCGGCGAAATATTCGAACCCGCTGCATTTTGAGGAGGTGGCGATCGCTTATCCGGAGCTGCGCATGTGCCTCGCCCATTTCGGCTGGCCGTGGATTCACGAGACGGTGATGCTGCTGCTCAAATACCCTAACGTGTACACGGACACCTCGCTTTTGCATATGGACAATGCCAAAGATTTTTACGAGCAGGTGTTTACGCGCAATATGGGGCCGCTCTGGATCGAAAGAAACCTGCAGGACAAGGTCATGTTCGGCACGAACAGCCCGCGCTTCCGAGCGAAGCGGCTCTTGCCCGCCCTGGAAAGCTTGAACTTCCGGCCGAAGACGCTGCAGAAGATTTTGGGCGGCAATGCCGAGAGATTTTTGGGGCTGAAGGGAGAGTAGAAACATGGTCAAGCTGAAAACGATCGTACTGAACACAAGAGCGGAATTCCAAATGATCAAAATTACCGAGGATGTGCGCAGGTTCGTCGAGGAATCGGGCGTGCAAAACGGTTTGGCCGCCGTCATCACGGCGCATACGACGACCGGCATCATGGTCAACGAAGGTTTGGAGTGTGTCGAGACGGACATCGAGGAGACGCTCGATCGGCTCATTCCGAAGGACGCGCCTTATGCCCACGCCCACTTCCTTCCGTCCTACGGCGCGACCGGCAGCAACTCCCCGTCGCATCTGAAGTCGATGCTTTCCGGCAACAGCACGATGTTCGTCGTGAAGGACGGCAAAATGGTGACGGGAGATGCGCAGGATGTATACTTGGCCGAATTCGACGGTCCGAAAAGCAGGAAAGTATACATTCAGCTTATCGGCGAGTAAGCGGAAAAAGGGGCCGGCTCGTCTTTATGCGATAAAAAAGAGGAATTTATTTTCATGAAATGGGAGGATTTCTATGAAAACGGTAAAAAAGCTCATGGTCGCCTCGCTGCTCGCAAGCTCCGTATTCAGCGCGCAGCTGTTCGTACCTGCAAACAACATGACGGCAAAAATCGCACACGCCGAAGAAGAAGTAAAGCTGCCGAACATTAAAATTTTGGCAACCGGAGGAACGATCGCCGGAGTGGCGGCCTCGAATACGGCGACGACCGGATATTCGATCGGCTCGACGACGATCGATACGCTGATCAATGCCGTGCCTGAGATCAAAAGCATTGCGAACGTCAGCGGCGAACAAATCGCCAACGTAGGCAGCCCCGACATTACGAACGAAACGCTGCTGAAGCTCGGCAAACGGATCAACGAGCTGCTGGTGAGCGACGAGGTGGATGGGGTTGTCGTTACGCACGGCACGGATACGCTCGAAGAGACGGCTTATTTCCTCAACCTTGTCGTGAAAAGCAGCAAGCCGGTCGTCATTGTCGGCGCGATGAGGCCTTCCACCGCGATCAGTGCGGACGGACCGTTCAATTTGTACAACGCCGTGAAGCTGGCCGGCAGCGAAGAAGCGAAAGGCAAAGGCGCGCTCGTCATGCTGAACGACCGGATCGGTGCGGCGCGTTTTATTACCAAAACGCACACGACTTCGCTGGATACGTTCAAATCGGTGGAAGACGGATATCTCGGCATGATCTCCGGCAGCAAAATCTCGTTCTACAGCGAACCGGCGCGCAAGCATACGACCGACACTGTTTTTGACATCAGCGCGGTAGACGAACTGCCTCAGGTCGACATCATCTACGGGTATCAAAATGACGGAACGTACTTCTACAAGGCGGCTGTCGAAGCGGGAGCGAAAGGCATCGTCATCGCCGGCTCCGGGGACGGCTCGCTCTCGAAGAAAGATGAAGAGGGCGCCAAGGAGGCACGGGAAAAAGGTGCGCTGATCGTCAGGTCGTCCCGCACCGGCAGCGGTCCGGTCACGCACTCGAAAGACGACGACGAGAAAGGATTCGTCACCTCGGATTCGCTGAATCCGCAAAAGGCGCGCATCCTGCTCATGCTGGCGCTCACGAAAACAAACGACCCGGCCGTCATCCAGATGTACTACGACCAATACTAAAAAGTACCCCACAAAGTGAAGTGAACCTTCGCAGCTTATTCCTGGTACTTTGCGGGGACCCCGAGCAAGACCCCACAAAGTGAAGCAAATAAAAATTTAAATGAAATTGGGGGATTCAAATGAAAAATATCGTATCCAAGAAAGCTTCGGTCACACTCGCGGTTGTTATGTCGTTCACTTTGGCGCTGCTGGCCGGCTGCGGCACCGCAGCCCAGAAGACGGACGACGCAAGCGGCGCTGCGCCGGCGTCAGGAGGCTCCAAGCCGGCGGCAACGGCATCGGCCGACACGATTCCGGTTCCCGATGAGGTGAAAAAACGCGGCAAGCTCGTCGTCGGCGTCAAAGTCGACTATCCGCCGCTCGGCTACCTTGATCAGGCCGGCAAAAACACCGGCTACGAGCCGGACGTCGTCCGCAAAATGGCCGAGTACGCGTTCGGCAATCCCGACGCCGTCGAGTTCGTTCCGGTTAACGCAACGAACCGCATCCCATATTTGACCTCGAAGAAGATCGACTTTATTTCCGCCACGCTCGGCGTAACGGAAGAGCGCAAAAAGGAAATCGACTTCTCGACGAACTTCTTTGACGGCGGCGCGATCACAGTCGTTCCGAAGGGCAGCCCGATCAAGCAAATCAAGGACCTCGCCGGCAAGAAGGTCATCGTCATCAAAGGCTCCACCGCGTCGACTTATCTGGAAAAAGAAGTGCCGACCGCCGAGCAGCTGAAAATCGAAAGCAACGCCGACGCCTTCCGCGCCTTGAAGGATAAGCGAGCCGACGCGATGCTGCACGACGCCGTGCTGATGAGTGAGTTCGTGAAGACGTCGCCGGATTACGTCATTGTCGGCGAGCAGGTCGCTTTCGCCCCGATGGCCATCGGCGTGCGCAAAAACGAGCCGGAAATGCTGAATTTCGTCAACGCCTCGCTGGACAAAATGAAAAAAGCCGACTACTTCAAAACTTTGATCGAAAAGTATATGCCGAGAGCCGGGGATTTGGACCCGATGCAAATGATTCCAAGACCTTAGTCGCCATTTTACAACAGGGGGTAACCGCATGGAAACGAACAAGCCGAAACTGACCATTCGCAATTTGCACAAGCGCTTCGGGGATCTTTCGATCCTCCGGGGCGTCAGCTTTGAAGTGTTTCCCCGCGAAGTGATCGTCATCATCGGGCCGAGCGGATCGGGCAAAAGCACGCTGCTCCGCTGCATCAACGGGCTCGAAGGAATTAATGACGGACAGGTGTTCATTGACGACCAGCAGATCCAGTACACGCCGGCAGCTCTGCAAAAGGTCAGACAGCGCATCGGGATGGTGTTCCAAAGCTACAATTTATTTCCTCATCTGACCGTGATGGAAAATTTGCTGCTCGCGCCGGTGAAGGTGCAGAAGAAGTCGAAAAGCGAGGTGCTCCCGCAAGCCCGGGCGCTTCTCGATCAGGTCGGCCTGCTGGACAAAGCGGACAGCTACCCTTCCCAATTGTCCGGAGGGCAGCAGCAGCGCGTGGCGATCGCCAGATCGCTTGTGATGAATCCGGAGGTGATCCTCTTCGACGAGGTCACTTCCGCCCTCGACCCGGAAAGGGTCCGGGACGTGCTCGACGTCATGAAGGACCTGGCCCAAAGAGGCACGACGATGATCATCGTCACCCACGAGATGGGCTTCGGCCGGGAAGTCGGGGACCGGATCATCTTTATGGATCAAGGCGTTATCGTGGAGCAGGGGGCACCGGAAGACATTTTTGTGAATCCGCGCGAAGAGCGTACCAAACAATTCCTCCGGAACGTGATGTAAGGCGAGACTAGGAAAGGGGGGAACCATTTTGAGCTTTGACTTCGGTTATATATGGAAAACGCTGCCTCTCTTGCTGACCGGTCTGAAGATGACCGTATTCATCAGCGTGATCGGCATCATTTTATCGCTTCTTATCGGCATGGCCGGGGCGGTCATCCGCACGCTCAAGGTGCCGGTGCTGTCGCAGATCGTGACCGCCTATGTGGAAATCATCCGCAATACGCCGCTGCTGGTGCACGTATTTTTCCTTTATTTCGGGCTGCCATCCCTCGGCATCAAGCTGGATGCGCTGACGTGCGGCATCCTGTCGCTCGCGCTGTGGGGCGGGGCGTTTGCGGTCGAAAACTTCCGGGGCGGCACCGATAACGTGCCCAAGGCGCTGATCGAATCCGGACAGTCGCTCGGACTTTCGACGTGGCAGATCGTGCGCAGCATTATCGTTCCTTTGGGCTTTAGGATCAGCTTCCCGGCGTTCTCCAACACGGCCGTGTCGGTGATCAAAAACTCGGCGTATTTGACGGGGATCGGCGTGGCGGAGATGACGTTTATGGCGGTCGACCGCATGGCCTACGATTTCAAAACGTACGAGATTCTCGTATCCATCGCTTGCATTTATCTCATCCTGATTTGGGGAACGTCTTTTCTGTTCAGCATCATCGAGCGCAAATTGGACTTTTACAAACAGACTGCGGAAAGGGTGAAGACCTCTGGACGTTTTGATCAAAAATTCGCCATTTCTATTCCAAGGGTTGACGAAGACTCTGCTTCTAAGTCTTAGCTGTCTCGTCCTCGCCTTGATTCTCGGCATCATCGCCGGAGTGCTGCAAACGGTGAAAAAAGCAGCCGTTTCCGCCGTCTTCCGGGGATACGCGGAGCTGTTCCGCGGGCTGCCGATCGTCATTACGCTGTTCATGGTCTTTTTCATCCTGCCGGAGCTCGGCATCAAGGTGAACAGCTATATCTCCGCGATGATCGCGCTCAGCTTATGGAGCAGCGCGAACATATCCGTAGCGGTGCGCGGAGCGATTCAATCGATTCCGCCGACCCAGGTGGAGGCGGCTCATGCGCTCGGGCTGAGCAACGCGCAGACGATGATGTACGTCGTGCTGCCGCAGGCGTTTCGCCGTATGCTGCCGTCCGTCATCGGACTGCTTTCCAACTTGATCCAGTCGACTTCTCTGTCGATTTTGATCGGCAACATGGATTTTCTGAAAAGCGCGCAGCTCGTCATCGAGCGCGTGGAAATTTTGGAAGGCGGAGCGATCGCATTCCAGGTATACACGCTTGTGCTCGCGGTATATTTTGTGATCTGCTACCCGCTGTCGATGCTTGCCAAGAGGCTGGAACGAAGCTACCGGTAAAGGACTAATAACCTATTGGAAAAGCTGGTTGAACGCATATGAGGGAGACGTACCGGAAATATTCGCTGCATGTGTACAATTATTTTTTCTATATCGCATACGCCGCATTTTTGCCGTTTGTCGGGTATTGGTTTGCCGAGGACGGCCTGACTACCCAGCAAATCGGCTTTATTTTTTCCATCGGCCCGCTGGTCGGCTTTCTGGTGCAGCCGCTTTGGGGAATGCTGATCGATTACTACGGCATCACCAAATGGATTTTGGCGATCAGCATGGCGCTAACGCCGTGGGTCGCGATTTCCTACCAGTATGCCGATCATTATTTTCCGCTGTATATCGCGATCTCGGTCGTGCTGGCCGTGTGCTCGTCGGCGACGCTGCCGATCATCGACGCGATGACCGTCCGCCACGCGAAGCAAAACGCGCTCAGCTACGGAGCGATCCGCGTGCTCGGGTCGGTCAGCTTCGGCCTTGCCGTGACGCTGTTCGGGCTGCTGTACAACAGAGCCGGCATCTCTACTATGTTCACGGTGTATGCCGTGTGCATGACCTTGATGGTCGCGCTGACGATGCTTGTTCCGGCCGGCGATCGGCGGGAGCGCGACGGCGGCAGCCGCTCTGCGGCCCGTCGAGGGATGATCAAGGAGATGCTTCCGCTTCTGAAAGAGCGGAGATTTCTCATGTTTTTGATCCCGGTTTTTTTGGCAGCCATCGGCCCGCAGATGAACAACGCGTTTTATTCCGTGTACGTCAGCCATTTCGGCGGCGAGGCGTCGGGCAAAATCGGCATTCTTTACGCAGTGGCGACGGTGACGGAAATCCCGGTATTTCTGTTTTCCGGTTATATTATCCGCAAGCTCGGCTACGTCGCGACGCTCACCGCCGTTTCCTTGGCCGGGGCGCTTCGCTGGTTCGTGCTGTCGCTCGAGCCGCCTTTTGAGGTGCTGGTGGCGAACCAGTTGCTGTCCGGGCTGACGTACGCCTTGTTTTTGTCCGCCGGCATCAACTACGCCTACGATTCGAGCCCGGAGTCGACCAAAACGACCGCGCATTCGCTGTTTGTCGTCGTGTACACGAACATTGCCGGAATTGTGGCCAGCAACGTGGGCGGCTGGGTCGTAAAGCTGGGCGGCTATCCGCTTTTGTTCCAGGGAGCGGCGGTGATGAGCGTGCTCGGGGCAGCCGGCTTTGCGGCTTTGAGCAGGCTGAAGAGCGGCGAAGCGGCGTCCGCCCGCCCTCGCGATGCCCGCTCCGTGTAGGCAGCCGGGTCGCTATCGAAGGGATGCCGCATCCATATAGCGGCCGTCGCCGGACCAAAGACAGGATCCGCCTTTGAAGCGGACCTTTTTGCCGGAATGCAGCACGAAGGGGGAGTTTCACGTGAACACGACCATACGGATAGAGCGGGATTTTCTGGGAGAGAAGGAAGTCCCGCAAGACGCTTATTACGGCATTCAGACGCTGCGGGCGGTCGATAATTTTCCGATTACCGGCTATCGCATCCACAGCGAGCTAATCCGGGCGATGGGGATGGTGAAAAAAGCGGCGGCGCTCGCCAATATGGAAACGAAGCGGCTCGGCGGGAGGCTCGGCCTGGCGATTGTGCAGGCGGCGGGAGAAGTAATGGACGGCAAATGGGACC
The DNA here is from genome assembly GCF_023276405.1 of Paenibacillus hamazuiensis. NCBI lineage: Bacteria > Bacillati > Bacillota > Bacilli > Caryophanales > Paenibacillaceae > Paenibacillus > Paenibacillus hamazuiensis. The sequence goes on along the minus strand of NZ_JALRMO010000001.1, from coordinate 5,092,782 downwards.
ATCAGTTTATCGTCGACCCGATCCAGGGAGGCGCCGGCACATCGATCAACATGAACGCCAACGAAGTGATCGCGAACCGCGCGATTGAGCTGCTGGGCGGAAGCAAGGGCGATTATTTCATGCTGAGCCCGAATTCGCACGTCAACATGTCGCAATCGACCAATGACAGCTTTCCTACGGCCATACATATTGCCGTCTTATCCATGATCGACAGGCTGCTGGAGACGATGGAGCTGCTCCAAGCGGCGTTTGTGAGAAAAGCGCAGCAATTCGACGGCATTATCAAAATGGGCCGCACCCATCTGCAGGACGCGGTCCCGATTCGCCTCGGACAAGAGTTCGCCGCCTACAGTCGGGTGCTTGCGCGGGACATGAAGCGAATCCGGCAAACGAAGGGGCACCTGTACGAGATCAACATGGGGGCGACCGCCGTCGGCACCGGTCTGAACGCCGATCCTCGGTATATCCGGCGCGTCGTGGACCTGTTGGCCGACCTCAGCGGCTATCCGCTGAAAGGAGCGGAGCATCTCCCCGATGCGACGCAAAATACGGACGCCTATACCGAAGTGTCGGCCGCGCTCAAAATCAACGCGATCAACATGTCCAAGGTGGCGAACGATCTTCGCCTGATGGCTTCCGGTCCGCGCGCGGGCCTCGCGGAAATCAGCCTGCCTGCGCGCCAGCCCGGCTCTTCGATCATGCCCGGAAAAGTAAATCCGGTCATGTGCGAGGTCGTGAATCAGGTGGCGTTTCAGGTGATCGGAAGCGACCACACGGTCTGTCTCGCTTCGGAAGCGGGGCAGCTGGAGCTGAACGTAATGGAGCCGGTGCTCGTGTTTAATCTGCTCCAGTCGCTTACGATCATGAACCAGGCGTGGGGCGTGTTCAGGACGCACTGCGTCGAGGGAATTACCGCCAATGAGGAGCGCTGCAGGTCGTATGTCGATCAAAGTGTCGGCATCATCACAGCGTTGAACCCGCATCTCGGCTACGAGACGGCGGCGAGAATCGCGCATGAGGCGATCACGACGGGCCAATCCGTCCGTTCGCTTTGTCTCTTGTACAATGTGCTGGATGAAGATGAGCTCGACCGCATTCTCGACCCGTACCGGATGACGGAGCCCGGCATTGCGGGGCGCGACGATACATAAACCTGTCGCGAAAAATTGAAATTGTTATTGACTCGAGAAAAATTAAATGTTATAAGATATTATATAATGTTATATAACAAATATCTGGAGGGAAACATCATGACCGTATCGAATTTGGTAACGAACGCGCAATCCCAGGTGGACACAATTTTGCAGGCGTACAAGGAAAGGGCGATCAACCGCGTATTTTTCGTAGCTTGCGGCGGATCTTCGGCTTTGATGTATCCGAGCAAATATTTTCTGGACCGCGAATCGTCGACGATCACTGCGGAAATTTACAGCTCCAACGAATTCATTCACCGCAATCCGGCAACGCTCGGTCCGAATTCCCTCGTTATTTTGTGCTCGCACAAAGGAAAGACGCCGGAGACGACCGAAGCTGCGAAATTTGCCAAAAGCAAAGGCGCTTTGACCGTATCGCTCATGTATGTGGAAACGGCACCGCTCGCGGACGAGTCCGATTTTATCGTCAACTACAGCTGGGCGCCTCCGGGCCAGCTCGACCCGCATCCGGAAATTATGAACTATGCCATTCTTTACCGTCTGTCGATGGGCCTGCTTTACGTGAAGGAAGGCAATAAAAAATACGAGAAGCTGCTGAACAGCCTGAACAGTCTGGACGCCGTGTTCCAAAAAGCGAAGGCGCAATACGCGGAGAAAGCCAAAGCTTATGCGAAGGAATACAAGGACGAAAAGGTCATTTATACGATGGCCAGCGGCTCCAATTACGGCATCGCTTACTCCTTTGCGATTTGCATCCTGATGGAGATGCAGTGGATTCATTCCCATGCGATTCATGCCGGCGAGTTTTTCCACGGTCCGTTCGAAATTCTCGACAAAAACGTTCCGTTCGTGCTGCTCATGGGCCTCGACGAAACCCGCCCGCTGGAGGAGCGCGCGCTGACCTTCCTCAAGCAGTACGGCGAAAAGCTGCTCGTGCTTGATGCGAAGGATTTCGACCTGACGGGTGTCGACGAAGAACTGAAAGGATACCTGGCTCCGCTTGTGCTGAACTTCGTGCTTCGCGTGTACGCCGTCGCCCTCGCCGCGGAGACAAACCATCCGCTCGAAACGAGACGTTATATGTTCAAGGTGCCATATTGATGGAAGACTAAAAAAGGATCGCTGCGCCACCGGGGCACAGCGATCCTTTTTCTCCTCGGAAAGATTCCTATTCGGCTTCGAAAACGATTTTTTGGATGATCGCAATCCCCGAATCCGTGCCGCTATTCAGCGTGACGGTGTAAGTGCCCCAATTAGGCACTTTCGCTTCCATTATCGCAGGCCGTTCGTTTCGGTCGGTTTTCATTGTAAACATGATGCCTTGCGAAGTTGTGACCGTCTCTTTTCCTTCGGATAATTGCTTGCCGATGGCATTCGCTTCGTCCGCAAGGTAATTGAAAGGAATTAGGTTGGATATGCCCAGCATTCCTTGAACGAGCGGGTCGCTCCAAGAGACGCCGGACCCCCGGTTATGACTGTCTACGGAGCCCTGTTCGAAGTAATCGAATTTCCCTTTATGATAAGCGGGAATTTCGCTTGTTTTTCTTTCAAACCAACGGTTATCCAAATCGAGTATGGTGATGCTCCCGGAAGGCCGATCCGCCGGGCCGCGCTCATACGTGATTTTTTGAATGATCTGAATGGCCGAATCGCTGCCGTGTTTCAAGGTGACGGCATAAGTGCCCCAACGGGGGACAGTTACGTCAACTTCGGTCGTACCCGTTTTTTCGTCGTAAGGCTTTTTTGTAAAGACAATGCCGTTTGCGGTCGTTACCGTAAACGTTTTATAGAAGGTCCCTCCCTGAGCTTCGTTTAATTGTTTGTCGATCGTCCGGTCCTGCACATAATTGTATGGGATTAGGTTAGGGATCCCAAGAAGGGTACGAACCAACGGATCGCCCCATGTTACGCTGTGACCTTCGTTAAAACTTTGGGTTTCGGCGTCCGTCCAGTATGTAATAAGGCCTTTGTCATACCTCGGAATCTCGCTTGTTTTCATATCAAACTCCGATAAATCGACTTCATACAGCGTAATCGGCTGTGTCCGCTGCCGGTTCTTTTCTTCCGTCGGTTCCGGAGCCGGCGTTGGAGTGGGCGACGGCGTCGACGTCGGTGCAGGCGTTGACGCATTCCCTTGTTTCGGAACGTTCGGGTTTTGAACCGAAGCCGCCTTTGCGATACTGTCGAAGCTTTGAGTTTGATTAATCGGCGTTTGTGCGGAACAACCTGCTAGCACCAAAGCCATTGCAATTCCCGACTGTACCGTCCATGCTTTCATGAGCTTTTGCTCTCCCCGTCACAAATTCATATATGTAACGACGTTTCATTTAAGGAAAAAGTTGCAAGCGGTTCGGAGCGGCCTAAAATGAAAATTCCCGTTCTAAAATTGGAATAGTATAGCGGATTATTGGATATGATCAATGTATATCCAAAAGATATACATTTTAGAGAGGATGATGTATGATTGTCTTATAAAGAAGGAAAGGACATGATCCTCATGATGACTACCGCCACACTCAGCAAATGGGGAAATAGCAGCGCTGTACGCATTCCGAACCAATTTTTAAAGCGTCTTAATTTGGATGAAGGGGCCGAGCTGGAGATTATCCTGACAGCGGATAATCATATTCTGCTTCGCCCGATCCATCAGGAAGAATCCAGCGAAGATTTGCGTGAACATTTACGAATGCTTCTTTCAAAAATTAAACCGGATTCACCGCGACACGAAGAAGTTGACTTTGGAATCGAAGGAGAAGAAAAGATTTGAGTATACCGTCACGCGGGGATCTCATTTGGTTGGATTTTGATCCGCAATCCGGACGAGAACAAGCCGGCCGTCGTCCTGGACTTGTACTGTCCGAATCAAACTTTAATGAATTAACCGGCTTTGCTGTGGTGTGTCCCATTACGAGCCAAGCCAAAGACTATGCTTTTGAAGTACCGCTTCCGGAAGGACTTCCGTTTACAGGGGTTGTTTTAACGGATCAGTTTAAGAGCTTGGACGTAACCAAACGGAAAATTAAGATTGTGGGCAATGCTTCAACGGATTCTGATTTCATGAGAAGTGTTCTGCGGAATGTAAGGTCCATATTGGCCTGATATATAATCAGCAAAATCGGGCCCCCGATGAGGGCCCGATCTGTTTTCTTGCCTAGGAAACGATGCGAAGCAAGCTTCAACGAGAGTTACCCGAAACTAGTACCGGGGCCACGGATCCTGCAGCTCGGAGCGCTTCTGCAAATAGCGGTAAAAGCTTGCCGCAGCCTCGGCGCGGGTGACCGCAGCTTTAGGCTGGAATTCGCCGCTTATGGTTGGCATAATGCCCAAATTGGCGACGACGGCCGCTATGCCCGGCTGCTGGATTTGCGCGCTGTCGGAAGCATTCAACTGGAACATGTTCGGCACCTGCGCCAGTTGGTAGTAACCGAGCGCCCGCGCGTACAGCTGCGCGAGGTCCTCGCGGTTCATTTTTTCTTCCGGTCGGAACTCGCCGCTCGCGGAAGGATCGATCAAACGCCGGTCGACGGCTGCCTCCACATATGCGAAGTAGTCGGAATCTTTCTTGACGTCGCTGAACGAAGCGGCCCGGCCTGCGCCGTAATACGGCTGAAAATAACCGCCGTTCAGTGCGATGATCAGCATTTTGATCATTTCGCCGCGGGTCATTGTCTGTTCCGGATTGATTTTGCCGTCCCTCACATCCAGCGCTCCGTATTCGGCCATCAGCCGCAGCGCCCGTTCGGAAGCGTGTCCTTGAATGTCGGTAATTTCCGTCTGTCCCATCTTGGTAATTTCTCCGGTGTTCCGGTTGCGCCATTCTCCGGATACGGCGTCCAGCATGCTGTCGTACTGCGCGGCGCCAAGCTTCGAGACGGGTGCGTAAACGAGCTTCAGGCTGGCGGTGCCGGGTTCGGGAGCGATTTTGCCGGCGGCAACCATGACGTTGTATTTTTCGACCGGTATAGCAGCGGACGGAGTGTCGGGATTTTTATATTCGACGGCATATTGGAGCTCGATCCGGTATTGCGACAGCAGGAGCTCCGTCGCTTTTTCCAAGGAAATCGTCTGCGGCTTCGCGGCCGGATATGCGATCTGCGAGATGCTGTTATCGAAGGAGACGATGTCTCCGGTGTTCCGGTTCACGGTCACGTTTACGCCTTCGTAATTGGCCTCGACGCCATCAATCACCCGTTTGAAGAAAAATTGATAACCAGACGAGTTGTCCATCTTGACGGCCATTATCGGCAGCTCGTTTGTGGAGTACAGCGCAAGCTCATGCAAATAATACGGCATCAGCTTCCGGATGGCGCCCACAGCGCGATCCTTCGCCTGCTCCTCCGTTAAGCCGGCGTTTGCCGCCGATGCCGACTCCGCATTTTTCTCCTGAGCCTGTACCGGCAGCGGTACGGGGCCACCGAAGCTGCGGTTATAGCTGCGGATTTCCCCGGTTTTCGCGCTTACCACCGCCCAGATCGAATCGCCTGACGGCATGAACTTGCCTGTGGAATCGCCGCCGACGTTCCAACGGATATTCCAGGTTCCGCCGGCTGAAGGATTATTCGGATCGTTGTATTCATTATAGGACGCATCCTCCAGCTTGGCTCCTTCCGGCAGCCCGAATGCGGCGGTCACCGTCTCGATCGCCTGCTCCTTGGTCAGCGCTTTGTCACCGGAAGGCTTTTCCGCTTGCGGCTTATCGGCGAGCGGCTTGCGATCCTTCTTCACCTGCGGGGCGCCGTTTTGAATATTCCACGGCTTGCCGGTCACCGCATCGAGCGTAGGCAGCGTAGCTTGATAAGCCGTGATCAGGTCGTCGTTTTTCCCGCGCTGGTAAGGCAGCGTGTACATCAGCGAAATGTCGGCTTCGGAACGGATCGTTTTCTCCGCCTGTTCCTGGCCGATCACATTGTCCGCTTTCGGGAACTCAAGAGAGTCATCCCAATAATTTTGGTAGCCGACAATGGCGCCGGTTCCGTCTACTTCGACGTTGACGTACTGCTGGGGAAAAGGAATGCCGTTAACCGTTCGGTCATAGCGGATTTGGTAGCGGACCTCTCCCTGCAGCGGCGTTTTAAAGCCGCTTTCGAACATATCGTTGTAGCGGGCCGTCTTCATCTCCTCCGGAGCCGTTTTTTGCAGATAGTCGGAAGCGATTTGCTTGGCATGCTGGAAATCGGTTTGCGGCGGGTAGACGACGCGTCTTGTCGGGTCGCTGTTGTACCGGTTATATTGAAGGATTTTACCCGAATTCGCGTCCAGCGTCACATTGATCGATTCCAGATAACGGTCCTGGTTTTTCTTTACGAAAGAAAGCTGCCAGGAAGGTTTTTTCAGTCCGAGGTTGCCGAAATACGAATTGAAGCTGACGTTTTCCACCGTATACTCGCCGGAAAGGTCGAATTGCTTGCGGGCAATCGAGACCGCATCGTCTTTGGAAACCTTGGCGTCGACGGCGGCGCTTTGCTGCGAAGCATCGTCCTGCGATACAGCCGGCATTTTCATGATCGGTGCCGATGGAGACGCCGGTAACGTCTGGCCGATGGCTTCGGCCGCTGCAGGCAGCGCCCCGGACAGCAAAATGGCTGAACTGAGCCCGACAATACAAACTGTCTTTCTTGTTTTCACAATACTACCTCCCATTATTAACCACGATTGGTTGCAACTACTTAGACGATGGAGGTTAAAAAAATGTTGCGGCCGGAAAACGCGGAGGCATCCATTTTTTCTTGACTTTGCCAAAACGGTCCCGTATAATTCCGAATAACTTGAATATTCCGAATAAAAGCTGCGAAGAGAAAGAGTACCAAGGCGATGTCTTTTACAGAGAGCCCCGGTGGGTGAAAAGGGGTAAGGAATAACCTTGGGAATATGGTCTCAGAGCTGCGCACCGAAACCTCATCCGGTTGTAGGCTGCGCCGGAGCCTGCACCCGTTAACGTGCTAGGGTATAATCGCGATGCCGCGGCGTACCTGAAGAGGTGAATGCCGCAAGGCATTGATGAAATTGGGTGGTACCGCGTGAGTGCAAGCTCTCGTCCCTTTGGGGATGAGGGCTTTTTTGTTTTTCGCGCGGGCGAAAAGCCGGATTGAAAAAGACCGGTCACTCCGGGGATATGCGACCGCTTCGTTCAATCGGCATTTCCCCATCGCGTTTTACTAAAAAGGAGGTTGGTGACTATGACTAACATATTTATCGGCGGAGCGTGGCCTTATGCGAACGGCTCGCTGCATCTGGGGCGGCTCGCCAGTTTATTGCCCGGGGATGTGCTGGCGCGTTATTTTCGTCTGAAGGGAGAGGACGTTCTGTATGTGTCGGGAAGCGACTGCCACGGTACGCCTGTCGCCGTTCAGGCGATTCAGGAAGGCGTGTCTCCCGGCGATATCGCGGACCGGTACCACCGGGAGTTTCTCGACTGCTTCGAACGGCTCGGCTTTACGTTCGACCTGTACACCCGTACGGATCAGCCGTTTCATCATGGGGTCGTTCAGGAGCTGTTCGTGCAGCTGCTCGAAAAAGGTTATTTGTACAAAAAAACCGTTCCGCAGACGTACTGCGAAACGGATCGGCGTTTTTTGCCGGACCGGTACGTCGAGGGCACCTGTCCGGTTTGCGGAAACCGCGCGCGGGGAGACCAGTGCGATTATTGCTCCACCCTGCTCGATCCGGCCGACTTGACGGATAAGACGTGCAAGCTTTGCGGCAATTCTCCGGTGGAGCGGCCGACCGAGCATTTTTATCTCGCGCTTTCCCGCTTTCAGGCTGAGCTCGAACGGTATGCGCGGGACGCCGAAGGATGGAAGGAAAACGCCGTACATTTGACCGGGCGATATTTGGCGGAAGGTCTTCAGGACCGTGCGGCGACACGGGATTTGGCATGGGGGGTGGACGTGCCCGTTCCCGGATTCGAGGACAAAAAAATTTACGTATGGCTCGAAGCGGTCACCGGGTATTTGTCGGCAAGCAAACAGTGGGCGGCACAGAGCGGCGGCAGCTGGGAGTCCTTTTGGCGGGAGGGGCGGGATATTACCGCGTATTATGTGCATGGCAAAGACAATGTGCCGTTTCATACGCTGATCTGGCCCGCTTTGCTGCTGGGAGCCGGAGGGCTGCATTTGCCGGACCGGATCGTCTCTTGCGAATACATGACGCTGGAGGGGAAAAAGTTTTCGACCAGCCGCGGGTGGGCCGTATGGGTGCCGGATCTGTTAAGCCGGTACCAGCCGGATTCGATCCGGTATTTCCTGATCGCGAACGGGCCGGAGAAGCGGGATGCGGATTTTTCGTGGCGGGAGTTCATTCACAGCCACAACGGGGAACTGCTCGGCGCGTTCGGCAACTTTGTGAACCGGACGCTTGCTTTTATCGCGAAGTCGTTTGAGGGCCGCGTGCCGGGAGGAGGGGAGGATACAGAGTGGATCAGGGAACTGGAAGAGCTGTACGGCGCTTCCGGCGGACTGATCGAACAGGGGCGCTTCAAGGAAGCGCTGGAGCTGATCTTTGCCTCCATCCGCCGGGCGAACAAATTTTTCGACGACCGGAAGCCTTGGGCGCAGATTAAAGAAAGCCGCGAAGCGTGCGGACAAACACTGCATACTTGCGTTCAAATCATAGCGAATCTCGCGAGCTTGCTGCACCCGTTTGTCCCTTTTTCCTGCGGGAAAATCGGCGTCTTTCTCGGTCTGGAGCCGCCTGCTTGGCGCAGGATCGAGGTTCCGGCAGGCCGCACGGTGCAGGCGCCGGAGCTGCTGTTCGAGCGCATCGATCCGGCGCGGATCGAGGAGGAGTCGCGGCTGCTGCAGGAAAAGGCTGACGGAGGGCCGCCTCCTTCGTAGACGAGAGTGCTGGCGGGCCTATGATCGATGTTGTCAGGTTAAGCGGGATCGTAGCGGAACTATGGTTCGCTAATTGGGTCAGTTTCGGGTATTTTTGGAAATTAGCGGAACTCAGGTGCTCTATTTGTCTATTTTCCGGGAAATAAACCAATTTGTACCGAGCATCTCAGTTCCTCTATTTTTTCGCGACGCCCATTTATCAGGGAATAGCGCACGTGGGTTCCGCTATGTTGATGCCACACACTCGAGCGAACGCGATAACCTGACAGCATTTGGCCTATGATCGCCTAGGAGTCTGTCCGACGGAAGGGATCTTGTGAATTTTTATTCAATAGATGTATGGAGGGGAGGGAATTGCCTCGGAAAGTTTACGGCCGCCTTTGAAATCAAGTTGTTACATCGGACTAATATTAATAAAACAACTTGATTTCAAGAGCGGTGGAGAGGTAATCCCTTACACGGAATACACTTTATTGAATAAAAATTCACCGATTTTGCTTCGTCGGACAGACTCCTAGTTCCGCTCTGATGGTCCTTTGTCGGCTTGAACGTTCTGCGGCGCATGAAGCCGGATCAGAGGGGCCAGCTTCAAATAGGATTGTAAAAACCGGACGTGTCCCGAAATTCTTTAGCTGCAGCCAGCGGAGAATCCCCGTAAAATCTTTTAAAGTCGCGGATCATATGCGCCTGGTCAAAATATCCGTGATCCAGGGCAAGCATCCGCCAATCGGTTTTCTTCCGCCTGCGGATATCACCGACGACGGCCTGAAACCGCACGATTTCGCTGAATTTTTTCGGGCTGAAGCCGATCCATTGCTCGAATTTCCGGTTGATTTGACGTGCGCTGACCGCTTCCGATTCGGCCAGCTCGCACACGCCCGTTTTTCCTTCCGACACGAAGATGCGGTAAAGCAGGTTGGCCATGAGAGGATCGTCGACCGGCCTGTTCCTTTGCGCGATCGTGAGCAAATAATGCTCGATGATCCGCACCTTCTCTTCCATCGATTCTTGCGCGAAGAGCTTTTCCCCGATTTCTTCGGCGATATTCGGCCAAATCGCATCCAAGGCGCAGTACCTGCCCGTGAATTCGGCAACCGGCGTTCTCATGAACGGATAGGCTCCGCCCGGGAAAAAGCGGACCCCGAACTTGCGGACGGGCCTCTTGTCGTCATAGGCGATGGGAAACGGTCGATCGAATACGCCGTAATAGCGGATGTGATAACGGTTGCCCTTGATATCGTGCTCGAACAAAATATCCGTGCAGCCGTCGGGCAAAACGCGATCGATACCGTCGTTATTTGCCGAATCCGGGTGAAAGGAAGGCTCCGATGCCCAATAACATGAAACAAAGGACATCAATGCCGGGGACGGCTTGAATTCGATATATTTCTGCGAGACGACTCTTCCGTTAGCCTGTATCGGGCGAAATAAAGCATGCAGTGCGTCTTCCATAGCCCCCCTCCTTGCGGCTTGCAAAGCTGCCGGTCACGATTCCGCCGGCCCTCCGCCGTACACAAGCCGCTCCAGCTCCGCAAGCTTCTCTTCGGCAAAAGGCCCGGAATTGTCGAAATATACAATCGACGAAGGCGGGAGATCCCAGCGGATTTGCCGGAGCGCAAGCGACCGGCTGAATTCGTTCCAGTTGTCCAGCTTCCAGACGTCAAGCGGCGAGGCTCTCTTCCGGAGGCGTTCGCGGTAAAGCTCCATGTCCGGCAAATACACAAACACCGCCCTCACGTCGACGTCGTCTGCCGAGGCGCCGATTCGCGCGAGCTCACCGGCGAGCCACGCCGGATCTTCGGTTTCCTTCGTAAAGGGGCCGACGACGATCGCGTCTATGCCGAGCTCGACGTTTTCGAGCGCGGCGTCCATCGTGATGCGGTAGCCGAGATCGCGGCAGCGCGTTTTATACACGGGCGAATCGCGGTCGTTCGGGTCGAGCCCGGAAAGGGTCATGATCGCTTCCGCGGCGGGGCGCAGCAGCGTGTCCATATCGAAGAAAGCGGCGCGCCGCCGCGCGGCCAAAGCTTTCGCCAGCGTCGTTTTGCCGGCCCCCGCGGGGCCGATGAAGAAGACCAGCTTGCGCATATAGGGTTAAGCCTCCTTTGAACGGCGGATCAGCAGGAAATAACAGAGGATCGCCCCACCCGAAGCCGCGGCGATCAAAATTCCGAGCGGCATGGCGCTGTGACCGCCTCCGAGCCCGGACAGCGGCGAAGTGAACGCGCCGATGACGAGCGACAGCACGCCGAGCAGCGCCGCCGCGCTGCCTGCGGCGCTGCCCTTGCTCTGCAGCGCCAGCGAGGAGCTTGTCGGCCCGACGACGCCGACGCTGGAGACGGTGAGGAAAAACGCCGCCCACACCCCGGCAAGACCGAGTCCGCCGAGCAGCGAGACGAGCAGCAGGGCGCCGCCCGCTGCGGCGATCACGTAGCCGGCGACGAGCAGCCGGATTTCCGGGAAGCGGCTGACGAGCTTGCCGGTAATTTGCGAGGCGAGCACGAAGCCGATGCCGTTGACGGCGAAGATGAAGCTGTACATTTGCGGAGATACGCCGTAAATGTTTTGCAGCACGAACGACGAGCCGGACAAATAAGCGAACAGCGCGGCGGAGACGCATCCGGACGAAAGCGCGTAGCCCATAAACTCGCGGTCGCGCAGCAGCCCGCCGAAGGTCGTCACCGTTTGCCGAAAGCCTCCGCGCGAGCGTTTGCCCGCAGGCAGCGTTTCCGGCAGCATCAATAATATGACGGCGAACATAACAAGCCCCACGCCGCACAGCACGACGAATATGCCGTGCCACGTCGTAAAGCGCAGCAATTGTCCGCCGATGATCGGAGCGATAATCGGTCCGGCACCGTTCACAAGCATAAGCATCGTAAAAAATTTCGTCAGCTCCGTGCCCGAATACATGTCGCGTACAACCGCCCGCGAGACAACCATCCCGGCTGCGCCCGAAAAACCTTGAATCGCCCTGAGCAATATCAGCGACCAAATGTTCGTCGTGAACGCGCAGAGCAGCGAACACAAAGCGTATACGATCAAGCCGGCGAGCATCGGCAGCCGCCGTCCGCGCACGTCGCTGATCGGTCCGGCCAGCAGCTGCCCCGAAGCGAGGCCGATCAAATAAAACGTCAGGCTAAGTTGAACGGAAGAGGCCGACGTATGGAAATCGGAAACGATCGTCGGCATCGCCGGAAGATACATGTCTATCGTTAACGGTCCCATCATGCCCAAAGATCCGAGGATCAGCACCATCGCCGTTCTCGAGGGCATCGGACGCGAAGCAGGTGCAAGCGGAGCGCCGTTCGCGCCGGAATGCGAGGAATTCAAAGCGGTTCACTCTCCCTTTATCTGTGATGAACTGGCATAGCGAAAAGCTTTCAATTCCATCATTGTAACAAATGGTTCATCATCTCGGAAAGATTTCGTTTCATGCAATCGATAAGCTCCCGCGGTTCCCGCACCTTCGCTTCGGTACCGAGGCCGATGAAAAACTTCGCCAAAAACGGAATTTCCGTTCTCGGTACATCACCCTCCAGCCAGCCGCTGCCGTCTTCACGAACATGAAGCCGTCCGCGCCGTCCGAGCTCCGGCTCGCACCGCTGCACGCCTTCTTTGCTGAGCTCGACGTATACGTGGACGTACGCGTCCCCTTTTTTCACAAACGACTCCCAGTTGCCGATATGGACATGCCGCAAATCGAGCGGTTTCGAAACGGCGGGCTCGCCGCCGACGGAGCGGATCCGGTCGCACCGGAACAAGCGAAATTGCTGCCGCTCAAAGCAATACGCGGGACAATACCAGAAGCCGTTGCTCGCATAGATGCCGAGCGGCTGTATTTCCCGGCAGGATGCTCCTTCCCGCGACTCGTATTCGATCCGCACGACTTTTTGGCCAACCGCCGCGTCAAGCAGGACGGCCAAATGCGGGGATTCGATCTGCCTGATCGGAGATAAGAAATCGACGCGGTTTCTCATTTGATCGATACGGTCGCGGACGTCTCCGGGCATGTAGTAGTAAAATTTTTTGAGCGCGCAGGACGATTCCGTTTCAAACGGCAGGGCCGAATAATGGCGCAGCGCCTGGCATGCGAAAAACAAAGCGACGGCTTCCTCTTCGGTGAAGGCGATCGGAGGCAGCACCCGTTCCCGGATCACCTGGTAACCGCCGTGCGGCCCCACTTCCGAATACAGCGGAACTCCGAGCTCGCTCAGCTCCTGCAGGTCACGCAAAATCGTCCTCGCGGAGACACCGAATTCGTCGGCAAGCTCCTGGACCTTGAATCTGCGCTTGCGGTTGACAGCCATCATCAGCTCCATGAGACGTTTCGATTTGGACATAAAACCGCCTCCGTAAATTTTTTTGAGATCAAAGTTTATGACAGTCTTTGTCACTATTATCCGCTACAATGAGAATCAAGTCCAGTTGGTCTTGCAAAGCGCGCGCCCAGATCAGCTGAAGTATAAAGGAGATGGTGATGAACATGAACAAATTGACTTCGATTTTTTTCCTGATCATGTTTTTGATCGGCACCGATACTTTCTTGATTTCCCCGCTCATTCCGACGCTGCAAAGCATGTTTCAAGTTTCCACTGAGGTGTCCGGTTGGATGATGGGAGCTTATACGCTTGGGGCAGCGCTGTTTGCGCTTGTTGCCGGTCCCTTGTCCGACGGCTTGAACCGGAAAAAAGTGATGCTGGCCGGAATGACCGGCTTTGCGGTTTCCACGCTGTTATGCGGCTTCGCGACCGGTTTCTGGTCGATGTGCCTGTTTCGTTTTTTGGCCGGCGTGAGTGCGGCGTTTACCGCACCGCAAGTTTGGGCGGCTGTTCCGTCGCTGCTGCCGGCGCCGAAGATCGCCAAAGCGATGGGGATCGTTTATGCGGGGCTCGCCGTATCCCAGGCGCTCGGCGTGCCGATCGGCAGCATGCTCGCCGCGGTCCATTGGCAGTATCCGTTTTTTGCGATCGGCATATGTTCTCTTCTGCTCGCCGCCGTGATCTTTGTCGCGGTGCCGGACATGAAGCCGAGCCAAGTTCCGGGGGCCAAAACGCCGATCTTCCAAAGATACGTTCCGCTGCTGACGAGCGGACGCGCAAGAGGGACTTTCCTCGCCTATTTCTTCATTCATCTCGGGAGCAACGCGGCGTTTGCGTTCCTCGGCAAATGGATGACCGACCGCTTTCACCTGTCGGTGGATCAAATCGGGTACATGATGATATTGCTGGGACTCGGCAATCTGGCTGGCAGCATGGGGAGCGGGTATGTGTCGGGCGTGTTGAACCGTTTTAATACGATGGTTATCGGCTTTGTTCTGCTTATCGCGGCGTTTGTCTCGCTGCCGCATTTCACGTCGGTATCCGCCGTAGCGGGCGCGTATTTTGTCATATTCGCCCTTCTCGGCATCATGTTTCCTCTCATCATAGGGATATTGACCTCGCTCAATCCTTCCATCCGGGGGACGATTTCGAGTCTTTCGACTTCCACGATGAACGCGGCGACAACGCTCGCTTCGTGGATCGCCGGCATGCTGTATGTGCTGTTTAACGGATTTTCGGCCATTGGCATTTTCGCGGCTGTTTGCTTCGCGGGTGCGCTGTTCATTTTTGCGCTGAGCGGGGTTTTGGCGGGGGAAACGGGGACGACGGCGGAAAAGAAGCCGGCTTGATGTGCATTTATATAATAAAGTGTCCCCCGGCAATCACCTAAATCCGTTTGCGTAATATTCTGTAGGTAGAAAACGTTAGGGGTGATCCAATGGCTGTCGTAAAAGCAAGGGACCAAGATATTACCCTCCTGGCCAGACTGCTGAGAGCGGAAGCGGAAGGCGAAGGGGAGAAAGGAATGATGCTCGTAGGCAATGTCGGCATCAATCGCATACGGGCGAACTGTTCGGACTTTAAAGGAATCCGCACCATCCCGCAAATGGTGTACCAACCGCATGCTTTCGAGGCGATCATTCACGGTTATTTTTACCAGAAAGCGCGCGACAGGGAAAGGCGGCTCGCCCGGCGTGCCGTTAACGGGGAACGGCAGTGGCCTGCGAAGTTTTCGCTCTGGTACTTCAGGCCGCAGGGAGACTGCCCTTCGACCTGGTACGGTCAACCCTTGGTGGCACGTTACAGAAAGCACTGCTTCTATCAGCCGACGGCGGAAACCTGCGAAAATATTTATAATACGTTCTAGCGAAAGATTCCGAAAATAAAGTGGAGGCGATTGATAGTCCGTTACCGGTCCATCGCCGTCCGCATGCGTCGCCATCCGTTACGGGCTGCCCGGTTTATTTGCCGGGCAGCTTGCTGTGCTGCGGGCCTAAGTCTATTGACAATAAAAACCCGTCTGGTTAAAATGTATAAAAATGCTACGATTCGTATAAAAATTCGGATTTTAGCTTCATTTTAATAGAATCGGGGGACGGGGACGGTGCTTAAACAAAAGATACTGGAAAGAAGAGCAGGGATCGTCACCTACGGTTTAACGCCGCCAAAGGAAGACAACACGCCTGAAAAAATCGCGGAAATCGCGAATAAGCTGATCGATCGAATGCGGAATACGGAAATCGACGGCCTGATCATTTATGATATTCAGGATGAAGCCAACCGCAACGAGCAGGAAAGGCCGTTTCCTTTTTTGAAAACGATCGATCCGACGGTTTACGGCCATCAATATTTGGCGCAGCTGGACGTGCCGAAAATCGTTTACCGCTGCGTCGGCAAATATACGGAAGACGAGCTGGCGGAATGGATTGCATCCGATCCGGGGCAGGATCGGTTTTCCGTATTTGTCGGACCGTCGTCCAGCCAGCAGGAAATCCGCCTCAGCCTGACGGACGCTTACGAATTAAGCCGGAGAGCCAATGAAAAACTGATTTTGGGCGGCGTCGTCATTCCGGAAAGGCATCTGAGGAAAAACGACGAGCATTTGCGGGTCGTGCAAAAAATGACCAGCGGCTGCCGCTTTTTCGTTTCGCAAGCGATTTATAACGTCGAGGCTTCGAAAAATTTCTTGTCCGACTATTATTACTACTGCCAAAATCACCAAATCGAAATGGTTCCCATTCTCTTTAACTTGACTCCATGCGGATCGCTGAAAACGCTCGAATTCATGAAGTGGCTGGGCATCAGCATCCCGAAATGGCTCGAAAACGATTTGATGAACTCCAACGATATTTTGGACAAGTCGGTCAATTTAACGAAAAAAATATTCGAGGAGCTGCTGGAGTTCGGTCTGGAGAAAGGCATCCCGGTCGGCTGCAGCGTGGAAAGCGTTTCAACACGGAAGGTGGAAATCGATGCTTCCGTGCAGCTGCTGAACGATGTCAGAGCGATGATTGACCGGAAGCTGATGGTCGCCCGCTGATTCTGGCGAGATAAACATTGCGAAAAGAGACCTTGATTTAAGATCAGGGTCTTTTTTGCATGCTCCCATTTCTGAATGGAAATAAATAACCCGACGATGAAAATGGCGAAATTTACATCATGACAGAAGGAGTCATTTATTTTACTATTTCTTCTGGCGAATATTCAGGAAAGATGGGACAACATCATGAAGAAACAGCAAGACGCATCTGACCCTAAAAACGGCACGGAAGAACGTTTTTCAAAGACCGGATTTATTTTGGCGGCGATCGGAAGTTCGGTCGGTCTAGGGAATATGTGGAAATTTCCCTATATCACGGGAAAACACGGCGGAGCCGCTTTTTTTCTACTGTTCATCGTCTGCCTTATCATCGTGGGGCTTCCGGTACTGCTGGCGGAGATGGTCATCGGCCGCGGCGGGAGAGGCAATGCGTCCACATCCTTTTACAACCTGACGGGGAAAAAAGTATGGGCGGCATTCGGCTTGTTCGCCGTCCTTACCGCGTTTATGATCATGTCGTATTATGCGGTCGTCGCCGGCTGGACTCTCCATTATACGGTGCAGTCGCTAACCGGATTGCTCTTTGAGCCGGGAGCCGACTACAAAAGCAAATTTCTCGATTTCGCCGGCAGCTACACGCCGCTGTTCTGGCAGGCGGTTGTAACGGTAGTCTGCGGCTCGGTGCTGGCCAAAGGCGTATCGGGCGGAATTGAAAAATTCAACAAAATATTGATTCCCGGTTTTTTGATTATATTGATCGTGCTGATGTTCCGCGCTTTAACGCTGCCGGGGGCTTCCGAAGGGGTAGCTTTTTTTCTGAAGCCGGATTTTTCCAAGCTGGACGCGGAGTCGGCACTGATCGCTCTGGGGCATGCCTTTTTCTCGCTGTCTCTGGGCATGGGCTGCATGCTCACTTACGGTTCGTATGTGGACAAGCGGCAATCGCTCGGAAGCGCCACACTTGCTATCGGCTTCGGGGATCTGGTGTACGCCTTGATCGCCGGACTGGTTATTTTTCCGACGGTGTTCTCCTTTGGTCTGGAGCCTGGGGAAGGAGTCGGTCTCGCCTTCATGGCGCTGCCGGCCGCTTTCTCGAAAATGTATTTGGGCTCCGTGTTCGGCGGTTTGTTCTTCGCGCTGCTGGCGATTGCGGCGCTGACTTCGGCCGTCTCGATTCTGGAGGTGCCGGTCGCCTTCGCCATGGAGCGGTGGGGCTGGAGCCGCAGCAAATCTTCCGTCTACGTATCGGCGGTTTGCTTCCTGGTCGGGATTCCGTCCGCACTGTCCGTCGGCGGTGTTCTGGGGGGATTTACGCCGGGCGGGAAGTCGATCTTCGATTGGGTCGATTTCGTCACCGCCTACATCGCAATGCCTTTTGGCGGGCTTGTCGTCACTTTATTTACCGGCTACGCGTGGAAAAAAGCCGGCGAGGAAGCGGGTCTCAGCGGGTTCTGGTATAAAGCCTGGATGATTGCGCTCCGTTTCGTCGCCCCGGTGCTGATCCTGCTTATTTTCCTGTATTCCGTCGGGCTGTTGAAGGTATAGAAGGACAAGCCGGGGCTCCTGCTTGCAAGCGGGAGCCCCATTCGTTGTCAGTGCCGTTCATGGATGTTGGCAAGTACGTGGTTCCGATCCGTCTGGATTTTCCACCTCCTCCATTTCCGCCGATACTTGCGGGGGATCGTAAATATTTTCTTCAGCTTTGCCGATTTCAGGAAGCGGGTCGGAACGCGCAGGCGGATGCGGCGGGGAGACAGCCGTCTTCTTGCAGCTACGACGAAACCCCAGTCCTCCCCGTATTTTTTCATGACATCGATATGATAAGGCAGCACATGGAATCCGGCTGCTTTGAGCGTCGCGACAATGCTCGAGTGGTACTCGGGCATGATCGACAGCGTGGAACAAGCGATAGTAACGGCGCCTCCGGGGGCGAGCCGCCTTTTCAGCAGCCTGTAAAATTCCTTGCTGAACAGGCGTCTGAGTCCCGGAGCATCATGGCTCGGTTCCGGGATGTCAATGATGATGGCGTCCCATTTCTTCCGGTTCTTCTCCACGTAAGCTCTTCCGTCCTTGATGACGGTGCGCACTTTCCGATTGTTCAAAGCCCCTTTGTTAAATTTGACGAGAGGCTTCAGTTTCTTGCCGAGCTTCATCATAACGGAGTCGATGTCTACGACCGTGATCTCCTTGACTTTGCGATACCTAAGCACTTCCCGTGTCGTAATGCCTCCTCCGCCGCCGATCATCAGGATGCGCCGCCGTTTCTTGGCAACGGCCATCGGGATATGGACCATCGCTTCGGCCCAAATGTTGTCATCCTCCGTCGTGCCGAACATCACATAGCCGTCCCCGTAAATCAATACCTTACCATTTTTCAGCTTAACGACCGCAATTTTTTGATAGGGGGTTTTGATCCGGCGCAGGATGCGGTAGCTTTCATCCGGCTCGTCATCATAGGAGATATAATCGCGAAGCGACGATATTGTTGCTTTTACGGCTTTGTTGACCATGTAGCTCCTCCTCTTTTTTTCCATTCGACCCATTGCCCGAGAACCTTTTATTATAAATGTCACGATTCCCGATCATGCTACGGGCGGATGCCGAGGATTCACGAAAATAGCTCATTCGCCCAGGTTTGTTCGCTAAAATAGGAAAAAACGTTTTCCAAAATTTCACTATATTTCGATCCCGTTTCGGATAAAGTTGAACTGTGAGGACAAGAAGAATCGGAGGGATTCGGATTGACGTCTGCATTAGGAGTTGCCGCTATTACTTTTTTTATCGTTGTCTGCTGTTGTCCCGTGCTCATCCGGGGGCTGCGTACGTTAAAGCTGACCCAACCGATCCGAAGCGAGCTGCCGGCGGATCATCAGGCCAAACGCGGCACTCCTTTAATGGCGGGCATCATCCTGCTGGCCGGAGCTCTGGCTCCCCTGATGTCCCACCGTGGCGGTTTTGCTTTACTTCTAAGCGCGATGTTTGCTCTTTTCAGTTTGGTGGGATTTCTGGACGATTATAAAAAAGCCGCATTCCAGGATCCGTCCGGAATATCGGGCAGGACGAAGCTGATCTTGCAATTTGTCGTAACGGGCATCCTTTTGCTAGTGCTGTACAGGTACCTCCCCTTTAATCCGGGCATTTATTTTCACAGTGAGATGCAGCTGTCCCTGCATCCCGGCGTATACATAGTTCTCGCGATGCTGTTCATCGTCGGCTCGGCGAATGCGATCAATTTCACGGACGGTCTGGACGGGCTGCTGATTGTGGTCGCCATCCCGACGTATTTTTTCTTTTTCGCGGTATCGGACCGGCTTGAGGTGCAGCTGTTTTGCCTGACGATGATTGGCGGCTTGTTGGGACTGCTGCTGTACAACATATATCCGGCCCGGGCTTTTATGGGGGATACCGGATCGCTCGCCATCGGAGGGTCGCTGTCGTTTCTGGCCGTTATCGAGAAGGTGGAAATACTGATTCCGCTTTTGTTTTTTGTATATTTTGCGGAACAGCTATCCGTTATCCTGCAGGTATGGTATTACAAGAAAACGAAAGTCCGCATTTTCAAAATGACGCCGATCCATTACCACTTTAGCTTAAAATACGGCTGGAGCGAAAATAAAATCGTGCTGATCTTCGGACTCGTTTCGTGGTGCTGCTCTGTCGCCAGTTGGTTGCTGTGGAAATTTGTGTTGTAGAACGATGGCAGCGTAAGAATCGAAGTGCCCCGGGAATAGTAACCACTTCCCTGGGGCACTTGGTCTAAACGAGAACGCTTTTTACAGAAAATATTAATTTCTATACGTTTTGGGATGCGGCATAACGGTTTTGGTGTTACCGGGTATTTGCGAGCGGCGGTTGGAGAACTTTTTGCCCAGTTTGAT
Source organism: Paenibacillus hamazuiensis (assembly GCF_023276405.1). Classification (NCBI taxonomy): domain Bacteria; kingdom Bacillati; phylum Bacillota; class Bacilli; order Caryophanales; family Paenibacillaceae; genus Paenibacillus; species Paenibacillus hamazuiensis. The sequence goes on along the minus strand of NZ_JALRMO010000001.1, from coordinate 5,072,556 downwards.
GAAAGGAATCTCAATAAAATAATATCCAAGCGTTGCCAAAACGAGAGTCCCGACACAAACCATTAAGATTAAATAAACAATCGGAAGTGTATCATAGAACAGATTAACCACAGTCAGAATCACAAGAAAATGGTATAAATAAAAACTATAAGAGATCTTACCTAAGAAATGAATGGGCTTCAAATGTAAGAAAGCGCTGAATAATCCGGATGAGAACGATAATACGATGAATATGGGAGAGCCTATTACGTTGGAAAGGCTGTTCAATACCCAAATATGCAGTATGGACACATTCGGCAGAATTTACGGCGATCGGCCAAGTGGAGGACGATCTTGTTTACGAATACGAAATGTCGCCCGGGTTTGTGCCGTTTCGGCGGAATATTCGCTATATACCGTGCCGGGAGACGCCGATTCGCGATTTAATGGACAAGCTGTCGTTTACCCGAAACAACAGGCATTGGGGTTATTTGTTCCGGTCCGGGCATTTTTAGATTCCAACCTTGCAAAAAATGCGATACCGAACTCGAGATCGTAGGAGGCCGGATTGTCACGTTACGATGACACTCCGGCTTTCTTGCGTTGCGGCGGCGACGCTTTTTGCATAGAAAGAGGGGATTTATGGAATCCTACGGAGAAAATGCCTACCCGAGGTGTGCGCGATGTTTTTTCTTCAATGGCTGAAAAAAGGACGCCGCCGTGCTCTCCTGCGCAGCGCGCCGGGCCAGGCTCCCGAAGCGATGCCGGGCGATACGCTGGGCGAGAGGCTGAGCTGGCTGCGCGGCAAATTGAAGCACTGCTCGGACATTGCCTTTCACGAGATGAGCCTGCCGGGGGACGTCCCCTGCGCTTTTGTTTATATCATCAACATGATCGATCAAAAGCTGCTGCAGGAGCAGGTCATCACCCCTTTGCTGTCTTTGGCGGACGGACTTACGGCGGGCGAGCTGGCGCATCAAGTCAGCGTTTTGAAGCGGCTGCCCGTTTCTTATGTGGAAACGGCGAGTAATGCCGGCCAAGCCCTTGATGCCCTCTTTGAAGGTACGGTGCTGCTTTTGATCGGCGACCATACGCCTTTTATCCAGTTTCCGCTGCGGAAAGTGGAGAAGATGTCGATCCAGCCGGCGCAGGATGAAAATGTGATCCGCGGCCCGAAGGAAGCGTTCGTCGAGGACATCAACACGAACCTGACGATGATTCGGCGTCGGATCAAACACCCGGCTTTCAAGACCGAGCAATATCAGATGGGAAAATACTCGAAAACGACGGTGATCATCTGTTATATCGAGGGGATTTGCACGCAGGAGCTGCTGAATGAGGTCAAGCAGCGGATGAGCCGGATCGACGTCGACAGCGTGCTCGGCAGCAGCTACATCGAGGAGTTTATCGAAGACAATCCGTTTTCCCCGTTTCCGCAGCTGCAGTACACGGAGCGGCCGGATACGGCGGCGGCATCGCTGCTCGAAGGCCGGGTCGCCATTCTGGTGGACGGCACGCCGATGCTCATCCTGCTTCCGGTTACTTTATACATGCTGCTGCAGTCGGCCGAGGATTATTACCAGCGGTTTGTCGCGTCAACCTGGATCCGCTGGATCCGCTTCATGTTTTTGCTGATCTCGTTCCTGCTTCCTTCGACTTATATCGCGGTCACGACTTTTCATCCGGAGATGCTGCCTCACAACCTGCTGCTCACCGTGGCGGCGGCCCGGGAAAGCGTGCCGTTTCCCGCCATCGTCGAAGCATTTATTATGGAAATCACGTTCGAAGCGCTGCGGGAAGCGGGTCTTCGCATTCCGAAGCCGATCGGACAAACGGTATCGATCATCGGGGCTCTGGTCATCGGGCAATCGGCGGTACAGGCAGGCATCGTATCCGCCCCTATGGTCATTGTTGTTTCCATTACCGGCGTAGCTTCGTTTATTATCCCGCATTTCGATCTGGGTCTGACCTTCCGTCTGCTGCGTTTTCCGGTCATGATTCTTGCTGCGAGCTTCGGTTTGTACGGCATCATTGTCGCCATTATTTTGATTTACATCCATCTGGTCACACTGCGTTCGTTCGGCACGCCGTATTTGACGCCGACGGCCCCTATTCATTTCAGCGATTGGAAGGACGTGCTGATTCGAGCCCCCTTCTGGATGTTGAAAAAAAGGCCGATTTTGTACGGTACGTCGCATGGGCAGCGTTTGACATACCGGAAAAGGCCGCAAATCCCGCAAGAGGACGATGGTGACTGAATATGACGTTATCAAGGCGAATGCGGCTGAGGCTGCTTTGGCCCGCATCCTGCCTCCTGCTTTTAACGGGGTGCTGGTCGAGGGTGGAAATCAACGACAGAGCTTTTGTGACCGCCATCTATTTGGATCGCTCGGAAGAGGGGGAATATGAAGTGTCCCTCGGGTTTCCGCTGGTCAACCGGATGCAGACCGGCGGTGGTCTCAGCCAGGCGGCGGAAAGCCAAGGGAACCCGTTTACGATCGTTACCAAGAAGGCGGAAAGCATTCCGATCGCCGTCCGCAAAATCCGCTCGGATCTGACCCGGGAAATCTCGTTTGGCCATTGCAATGTCATCGTTGTAGGCAAAAAGATGGCCGAATCCGGCATCAATCCGATTTTGGAATTCGCCATGCGCCAGCCGGATTTTCACACTAACGCATATTTGATGGTGGCTTCCGGCAAAGCGAAGGATGTCAGTTATTTGACGACCGTGTTTGAGAGGCTTCCATCGGAAATCATTCGCGAATTCGCCAAAAGGAGAGTTACGCTGGATACGAACGTGAAGGATTTTCTCGAAGCGTCCGCGCTCAACGGGGGCATGCTCGCCCCAATGCTGGTCATCGGCAAGACGAAAATGCTGAGCGAGCAGGGAAAGCTCAGCACTTGGGTGGGGACGGACGGAGCGGCGTTATTTAAAGACGGAAAAATGATCGGGACCTTCGACGTCAAAGAAATGAGAGCAGGGTTATGGGTCGGAGGCAAAATGAAAAACTCGATGATTTCCATCAAGTCCCCTACGGACGGCAAAATCGTCAGCTTTGTTATTTTGTACTCGAAGTCCAAGATCAGGCCTGTAGTCACGGCGGACCAGGTTCGGTTCGACATTAGCATTGAAGCGGAGGATGACATCATATCGTCCGTATCGGATATTGACATAAACGATCCTTCGCAAATCGCCAAATTGCAGGAGATTCTCTCTAAGGAACTGAAGGGAAGAATAGAGACCGCCATTAAGAAAAGCCAGTCCATGAAGGCGGACGTGTTCGGATTCGCGCGTTATTTGGACTGGCACTACCCTAAGGTATGGTACAAATACGGCGCCGACTGGGGAGAAGTGTATTCGCGCTGCGAGATAAACGTGGACGCCCGCGTCGCCATAAAACGAACGGGTACGGAAAGAAATACGATCATTCGCTATCAGAAGGATTAAAGCGAGGAGATTACTGCCGATGATTGTCTTTACTCTTATATTCGGGGGTTTGGCGGTATTTGAATGGAATTTTCTCCAATATAACAGGCGGAAGAAACGAACGATCCGAATCGTTTACTTCTGGCTTGGGGTTGCTTACATGTATGTGATGGCCGTGTATGCGATGAAAAATTTCCCCAGCCCGAATCGGCTGATTATGTGGATTTTCGGCTCATAAGGGCCTGGTGTGCGAAACGGATTTTACCGAAACGGGAAGCTTTCAGGAGGTGGCGGTTCCATGCAGCGGATCACACAGCTTCAGCTTGTTTTGATGGTTATCCTGTTTCACTTCTCGACGGCGACGGGGTTTATGATATCGCCCCTTGCCTCCATGGGATCTTACCAAGGCTGGGTTGTGCTTCTCGTGGCCGCCGTCGGCGGGCTGCTCGTCACCGGCATCTCCGTGTTTTTGGCGCGGCAGAAACCGAACGAATTTATCGCCCATTACGGCAAACAGCTGATAGGGCGCTTTCCGCACGTTGCGATCATGATCGCCGTCGTTTTTTATTTCGTTCATGTCGCTGCGCTGGTGCTCAGGCAGATCACCGACTTTCTTGTGCAGGTGTATTTGCCGACGACTCCGCAATGGGTCGTTGCCGGTTTGTTCGGACTTACCGTTTCGATTGCCGTCAGGTCGGGCATCGAAGCGATTTTCCGCTGCGCCAGCGGCTTCTTTTTCGTCATTATGTGTACATCTTCACTCGCTCCTTTTGCGGTCGGCCAGGAGTTGGAGTTTGATCGGGCGATTGCGTTTATTACTCATATGGACCCGGTAAAATTATGGAGCGCCTCTTATCCGTTCGTCCCCTGGTTCGGGGAAATGTTTCTGATCCTGTTCATCTTCCCTTATATAGCGGAGCCGGAAAAAACATTCCGTTCGTTATTTTGGTCGACGATGGCCGGCGTGGGCTTCATCGGGCTGAACTATATCATGTGCATCCTGATGTTTGGTCCGCATATGACGGAAAACTTGACTTATCCCGTGCTGGAGATGATCCGGTTTATGCGCATTGGCGACTTTTTGCAAAATTTGGACCCGTTTCTGGTCGCCATCTGGATGGCCAGCGTGTTCGTGAAGACGAGCCTGCTGCTTTATACCCCTGTGCTGATCGTGTCGCAGCTGTTCGGGCTGAAGGATGCGCGGCCGCTGTCTTTTTCCTTCGGCGCCATCATGCTCGGGTTTGCCATTTCCATGGCCAAAAACTACGTCGATCTGCAGTATTTTATTTTATATACTTGGCCTACTTTTGCTCTCGTCATGGAAAGCTCGCCGCTTATTTATCTGGCTGCGGCTTTCATTCGGAAGCGCAAATTTTTACCGGCCGGCATGTTTACGAAATCTTAAAAATTGCAAACGTATGTTCGTTTGTATATAATTGAATTGAATAATGGACAATACTGAAATGCAATTGAAAGTATAAAATAATCGAACAAGGAGATGGTTAGTGATGGCATTGCGGTTAGTACCTTACTTAATGATGAACGGAGATGCGGCTGAGGCGATCCGCTTTTATGAGCAGGCTTTCGGTGCCGAGGTGCTTTTTAAACAAACATTCGGCGAAATGCCGGAAAACCCCGAATTTCCGCTGCCCGCAGAAGCCAAGGGGCTTATATCCCACGCCATGTTAAAGGTCGGCGAAACCGATCTTATGTTTTCGGACAAGTTCCCGGGTCAGCCGCATCAAACCGGAGACCAGGTCACGATCTGCATCTCGTCGGATGACAAGGAGAAATCCAAGCGTATTTTTGAAGCTTTGCAGCAAGGCGGTCAAGTGAAAATGCCGCTGCAGGAAACGTTTTTCAGCCCGTCTTATGGAATCGTAACGGATAAGTTCGGCGTCACCTTCCAAATTTACACAGAAGACCAGAAGTAATTGATGAGCCCAAACATGCAAAACGGCAGCCCGGAACGCAAGTTGTTCCGGACTGCCGTTTGCTTTGGTTTGCAGGCTTCCGATCAACGGCCCGGAGAAATCCCGCCGCCGCCGCCGAACGGATAAGTGTAGTTCAGCTCTTCGTCAAACGTGACGTAGTCGAGGTTGACCATAAGCAGCAGAAAACGCATGCCGGTGGCCGGATCGCTGATGATGATATGGTCGCGCCCGGCCGCTTCGATGCGGCCTCGGAACACTTTGGCGTTCCATTCGCGGTTGTTTTCGTACGTCATGTAGAATGTGCCGACCTTGCCCACGTTCAGGCGCAAAATGTTCTCGATAAACGACTGCTCCATAGGAAGCTGGCCGGGAACGTTCACTCCGGTGACCGTTGCCGGGGACACTCCGGTCGCGCCCGGGATAAAAGAGCCGCTTGGGCCGACCGGCGGCAGCGAAACCCCGGTTTGCGGCTGAAGGGGAGCGCCCGGAGCGTATGACGGAAAACCGAAAGGGGACATGTTGCCGATCGTTCCTGCCTTGTAAGGATTGTTCATCATGATAGTGATTCCTCCTAAAAATTATTGCCCTTCGTCGTAGGCTGAAGCCTATGGGCGTTTCACTTAATACCCATAGTATGGAAAACGCCCAAAATTGGTGACTGTCTTTCGGATTGAATTATTTGCTACAATGATAAAGTCAGGTAACGATGTGTAAAACGAAAATGGAGGTTATGTCCATGAACTATCGCAGATTGGGAAACACCGATCTACAGGTCAGCGAAATCAGCTTCGGTACGTGGGCGATCGGCGGATCGTGGGGCAAAGTAAACGACGCGGAATCGCTTCGTGCGCTGCAGCAAGCTATGGAGAAGGGCGTTAACTTCTTCGATACGGCCGATGTGTACGGGGATGGCCACAGCGAACAGCTTTTGGCCCAGGCGACCAAGGGGAAGGAAGACGAAATTTACATAGCGACAAAGTTTTGTCGCGCAGGGGACATCCATCATCCGGACACTTATTCGGAGCAGCAGGTCCGCGCTTATTGCGAAGCCAGCCTGAAGCGGCTGAACCGGGAACGGATCGACCTGTACCAGATCCATTGCCCTCCTCCGGCGATATTGAAGGACGGACGTATATTTGAAGTGCTGGATAAGCTGCAGCAGGAAGGGAAAATCCGTTATTACGGGGTCAGCGTGGAGTCGGTGGAGGAAGGTTTGGTTTGCCTGGAGCAGCCGAATGTGAAAGCGCTTCAGGTGATATTGAACATATTCCGGCAAAAGCCGCTCGAACAGCTGCTGCCCGAAGCGAAAGCGAAAGGGGTCGGCATTTTGGCCCGCCTGCCTTTGGCGAGCGGCCTGCTGACCGGCAAATTCAGCGCGCAAACCTCGTTTGAGCCGGAGGATCACCGCAGCTTCAACCGGAACGGGGAAAGCTTCAACGTCGGCGAGACGTTCGCCGGGCTCGAGTTCGAGCGGGGCGTCGCCTTAAGCCGCGGGCTGCAGTGGATCGCGGAGGGACGCGGCAATATGACGCGGGCCGCGCTGCGCTGGCTGCTGGACTTGCCGGAAGTGACCTGCGTCATTCCGGGCTTCAAAAACGTCGCTCAGGTGGAGGACAACCTGGCCGCGCAGGACGTTCCTTCATTCTCGCCGGAAGAGCGGCGCCGACTGGAGGAGTTTTACCGCTCCGAGGTGCACCCGCATATCCGCGGCGCGTATTGAGGCAAGGATCCGTTCGACCCCAAGCAGCAAAAGGACTCTTCACTGGTCTATGACCTTTGACAGAGTCTTTTTTTATGCCGATTTCCGGAATGCCATTCCCTCAGGAAGTTTTCAGATGCCATTCAGAAAGAACTCAGGTGGATCGGGTAAAGAGAAAGGTAGAGCTTACCGCAGAGGAGTTTTTTGATATGGCAGAGGCAATGAAAAAAACGGTAAATCTCATACTTCTGTTTTTTGCAGGGGCGTTGAAGGTTCGCCGGACCTAATCGTAAAAATAGTGTCCGCGGGGAGCGCAAGAGTGGACAAAGTAGAGAAATTCCAGCTTTACGAAAAGCACGGGGTACTTGAATACTGGCTTGTGTACCCCAAGTTTGAGTCCGTTGAGCAATGGGTGCTGAAGAATGGGGTTTATCATCTTGAAGGCGCTCATATAGGGAAGGGAACGTTGACTTCAGAAAATATACCTTGCATATCCATAGATGTTTCCGGCATTTTTAAAGGATTGGACAAATCATAGAAAAGCCCACCCGGTTTCACATCGTAGGAGACGCGGGTGGGGTTGCCAGGCAAAAATGGACCGCATAAGCTACACGACCAAATGCCGCTTCACCTGCTCCTCCGTCAAGTTGGCGGGGCTGCCCTCAGCTACGACGGCGCCTTTATCGAGCACGCAGTAATAGTCGGCGATGCGCGTGGCGAACGTCAGGCTTTGCTCGACAAGCAAAATCGCCATTTCCCTGGAAGCTTTGAGCGTTTCGATCACCCGCTCGATCTCCATGACGACGGAAGGCTGGATACCTTCCATCGGCTCGTCGAGCAGCAGCAGCTTCGGCCCGGCGGCAAGCGCGCGGGCGATCGCGAGCTGCTGCTGCTGGCCGCCGCTCAGGTCACCGCCTTTGCGCTGCAGCATGTCCCGCAGCGCCGGGAACAGGGCGAGCGCCGCTTCCGGCAGCTTGCTGCCGCGGCCGGCGGCTGCCTCGAGGCCAAGCAGCAGGTTTTCCTCCACCGTCAGCTGCGGGAAAATATCCCGGCCCTGAGGCACGTAGCCGATGCCCGAACGGGCGCGTTTCTCCGGCGAAGCGCCCGTGAGATCGCGCCCCGCAAAGCGGACGCTTCCGCTGCGGGCCCGCAGCAGCCCCATGATGCCGCGCATCAGCGTCGTTTTGCCGACGCCGTTTCGGCCCATCAGGCAGACGACCTGTCCGGCCCGCACCTCCAGGCTGACGTCCCGCAAAACGGCGCTTTCGCCGTATCCGACCTCCAGGCGGTCGATGCTAAGCATGCCGTTCACCCCGCCTTCCAAGGTACACCTCCGCGACTTTATCATCCTGCTGAATGTCCTGCATCGTCCCTTCGCAAAGGACGCTGCCTTCGTGCATGACCGTTACGGTTTTGGCGTATTTGCGGACGAATTCCATATCGTGCTCGACGACGACGACCGTCTGCCGGTCGCTGATTTTGTGCAGCAGCTCGCCGGTTTTCTCCGTTTCGCTGTCCGTCATGCCGGCGGCGGGTTCGTCGAGCAGCAGCAGCTCCGGCTCCTGCATAAGCAGCATGCCGATTTCGAGCCACTGCTTCTGTCCGTGGGAAAGCGCTCCGGCTTTCTCCTTCGCTTTTTGCTCCAGCCCGATCAGCTGCAAATAATGGACCATCCGGTCGCGCTGCTCGGCCGTAATTTTCGTCGTAAGCGAGCTGAGCAGTCCGCGCTTCTGCTTCATCGAGAGCAGCACATTTTCCAGCACGGTCAGCGTCATGAAAATCGACGGAGCCTGAAACTTGCGGCCGATGCCGAGCTGGGCGATTTGATGCTCCTGATGGCGGGCGAGATCGATCTGGCCTTTGAACGTAAGTTTGCCTTTGGCCGGCTTCACTTTGCCGCAAATGCAGTCGAGCAGCGTCGTTTTGCCGGCACCGTTCGGGCCGATGAGGAAGCGCAGCTCCCCGCGGGTCAAGGAAAAATCGAGCCCTCTTATCGCCTTGAAGCCGTCAAAATCGACCTCCAAACCTTCGGCCCGTAAAATATCCGGGTACGCTTCTTTTCTCGGTGAAGTTACTATCATCGGGATCAGCCTCCTGAAAGTTTTACATAGTCATCTGTCGGAGCGGCTTACGCGGAAGGTCCGCCGCCGAGCGAAGCCTCCTGCGGCGGGGCGGACACTTCCCGCTTCGGTGCGCGCGGCATGATTTTGGCCCAGCCTTCCTGCAGCGTCCCGATAATTCCTTTCGGCAAAAAGAGCACGACGACGATAAACATCGCGCCGAGGAAAATCGGCCACCATTCGGGGGAGGCCTCGCTGAACGCCGTTTTTGCGGCATTCGTGACGATGGCTCCGACGACGCCGCCGAGCAGGGTGGCGCGGCCGCCGACAGCGACCCACAAAACCATTTCAATCGACGGGACGATGCCCATTTGCGCAGGTGAAACGATGCCTTCCTGCAGCACGAACAAAATGCCGGCAAGTCCCGCCAGTCCTGCGGATACGCAGTAGGCGAACACTTTGTACGCCACCGGGTTGAAGCCGATGAAGCGGACCCGGTTTTCCGCGTCGCGCACGGCAATCAAAATTTTGCCGAACCGGGTAGCCGTAAGCCGCATGCAAAGCAGCACGACGATGGCGAGCACGCCCAGCGTGACGTAGTAAAGCGCAAGCTTCGTCCCCGGCTCCGCCAGCGGAAAGCCGAGGAACGTATCGAAATTCGTCAAGCCGTTTGTTCCTCCCGTGTATCCTTGCTGTCCGACGAACAGCGTCACCGCAATGATGACGAGCGCCTGCGACAGGATGGAGAAAAACGAGCCGCGGATGCGGCTTTTGAACGTCAAATACCCGAGCGCGAAGGCGACGGCCGCAGGCACGAGCACAGCAAGCAGCAGGGCGGCTCCCGCATGCTGAAAAGGAACCCAGAATGCGGGCAGCTTCTCCACGCCGCTCCACGACATGAAATCGGGCAGCTCGCCTCGCGAGGCGATGAGCTTCAGATGCATCGCCATACAGTATGCGCCGAGACCGAAATAAACGCCGTGGCCGAGGCTGAGAATGCCGGTGTAACCCCAAATCAGATCCAAGCCGACCGCCAGGATGGCATAAGCCAAAAACTTGCCGAGCAAGGCCAGCCGGAACTCCGACAAAACGAGCGGCGCCGCCAGCATCAGCGCGAAGAGGACGAGGGTTGCCGCGATTTTAAACTTGGCGCTCATAAGCTAAGCTCACCTCCGGGTCTAATCGAGCGTGCGCGACCGGACTGTGACAAGACCGGAAGGCTTCCACTGCAAAAAGGCGATGATCAGCGTAAACACGATCACCTTGCCGATCGTGGCGCTGGTGCCGTATTCCAGCGCGGTGCCGAGCACGCCGATGCCGAGCGCGCCGGCGACCGTGCCGACCAGCTTGCCGATGCCGCCGAGCACGACGACCATAAACGCGTCGACGATGTAGTAGGTGCCGATCGTCGGCCCGATCGGCCCGAGCAGCGTCAGCGCGCAGCCGGCGATGCCGGCGAGCCCCGAGCCGAAGGCGAAGCTGACCGCGTCGACGCGCCGCGTGGAAATGCCGAGGCAGGCGGCCATGCCGCGGTTTTGCATGACGGCGCGCATGCGGCGACCGCCGGCGGAGCGGTACAGAAACGCATAGATGATGGCGATGCAGACGATGACGAGCGCGATGATGAACAGCCGTTTGTACGGCAGCGTCAAATCGGCGCCGAGCTGCAGTCCGCCTTCGAGCCAGGCCGGCGCTTTGACGGCGACGTTCGGCGCGCCGAACGTTTGCCGCGCCAACTGCTGCAGCACGAGGCTGACGCCCCAGGTCGCGAGCAGGCTGTCGAGCGGCCGGCCGTACAGGAAGCGGATCAGCGTGACCTCGAGCAGCAGGCCGACGGCAAACGCAGCGGCAAACGCGACGGCGAGCGAGGCGGGAAAATACCAGCCGAAAGCGGCCGGGGGCAGCATATTATGAAAAAGCTGCTGGATCGTATACGCCATATAGGCGCCGATCATGATGAACTCGCCGTGAGCCATATTGATCACGTTCATCAGTCCGAATGTGATGGCCAGGCCGAGCGCAACCAGCAGCAGGATGGAGCCGAGGCTGACGCCGTTAAACAATTGGAGCAGCAAAATCCCCATGTGCTTCCCTCCAAAAGATGGATAACGGAAAGGCCGGAGACCGCGCCGTCCGGCGGGGCAGGCTCCGACCGCTTCCGTAAATCGCGTGTTATTTTTTGGTGACCTCGGCTCCCCAAGGATATGTGGTCAGGAACGGGTCCGGCTTCACCGGCTGCCCGGAATTCCATACCTCCTTGAATTGGCCGTCCGCCTGGACCTGCCCGATGCGGACCGTTTTGTATACGTGCTGGTTGTCTCCGTCGATTTTGACTTTGCCGCCCGGTGCGCTGTACTCGAGCCCTTTGGCCGCCGCCTTCACCTTATCCACATCGGTGCTGCCGGCTTTTTTGACCGCTTCGGCCCAAAGATAAACCCCGAAATAACCGGCTTCGATCGGATCGTCGGTGACGCGGTCCTTGCCGTATTTTGTCTTGTAAGCATCCACGAATTTTTTGTTTTCCGGCGTATCGGTCGTCTGGTAGTAGTTCCAGGCTGCATAATGGCCTTCGAGAACGGAAGCTCCGATGCCGCGGATTTCTTCTTCGGCAATGGACACGGAGAGCGTCGTCAAATCATTCGGGCCGATTCCGGCATCCTTCAGCTGCTTGAAAAAAGCTACGTTGCTGTCGCCGTTCAGCGTATTGAAGACGACGTCCGGTTTTTCTTTCTTGATTTTGCTGATGATCGTGTTGTAGTCGGTGTGTCCGAGTGGGGTGTATTCTTCGGCGATCAGGGTGCCGCCTTCGGCCTTGAGCTGCTCTTTGATGATTTTGTTCGCGGTGCGGGGAAATACGTAGTCCGAGCCAAGGAGGAAAAATTTTTTGCCTTTGTTCTGCAGCAGCCAGGTGACGGCCGGTACGATCTGCTGGTTCGTCGTCGCGCCGGTGTAGAAAATATTCGGCGACGCTTCAAGTCCCTCATACTGGACCGGATAGAAGAACAATCCCTTGTTCTGCTCGACGACCGGCAGCACAGCCTTGCGGCTTGCCGACGTCCATCCTCCGAAGATGACGGCAACTTTGTCCTTTTGCAGCAGCTTCTTCGTTTTCTCGGCGAAAGTCGGCCAGTCCGATGCGCCGTCCTCGATGATCGGCTTTAATTTTTTACCGAGGACTCCCCCTGCCTGGTTAATCTCGTCGATGGCCATCATTTCGGCGTCTTTCACGGAAACCTCGCTGATGGACATCGTGCCGGTGAGTGAATGGACGATGCCCACGGGAATTTCTCCCCCTGCAGATGAGTTTGTGTTCGCCTCCGTCTTGGCTTCCGTCTTTGTCCCGGATGTCGATGCGGTGGGCTTCGTTTCCGCGGTGCAAGCGGCGAGCGCCGTGCCGAGCACCATAAATGCCGCCACAAACAGGGTTAAGCTTTTACGGTTTGATCTCATTCCATCCACTCCCGTATGAAAGTTCATTACACCAACCATCATATTTTAGTGTGATATCTATGTCAATATATATAACATTAATTCAGGCGGATATTCAAAAAATTAGAATTTTTTAAGGCGGTTTTTTCCTTTTCGATCCATTTTTATTGCGGATTTCAAAAAATATTCTTGTTTTGTGTCATATAATATAACATATGTTATTTACACGGTCTTTTTTGGCTAATATAATGAGAAACATCAAGGATGAATATTCGTTTTTTTACGAGGTGATCTCCATGAATTTGACGGAACGGGAAAAAGAAAAGCTGCTCATTACGGTGGCGGCCGATTTGGCCCGCCGAAGACTGCAGCGCGGCGTCAAGTTGAATTATCCGGAAAGCATCGCTCTGATCACTTCCGAAATTATGGAGGGCGCCCGCGACGGGCTGTCGGTCGCCGAGCTGATGCGGCTCGGGACAACCGTTCTCAAAGCCGGGCAGGTGATGGAAGGCGTCCCCGAAATGATTCACGAGGTGCAGGTGGAGGCGACGTTCCCGGACGGAACGAAGCTGGTGACGGTTCATCAGCCGATTGGGTATTGAAGGAGGGAAAACCTATGGTGCCGGGCGAGTATCGGTTAAAAAGCGATGCGATCGACCTCAATGCTGGCCGCAGTACGGTGGAGCTCGTCGTCGTCAATATGGGAGACCGGCCAGTACAGGTAGGCTCGCATTATCATTTTTTTGAAGTCAACCGGGGGCTCCGGTTTCCCCGCACTCTTGCCTTCGGCATGAGGCTGAACATTCCGGCAGGTACGGCCGTTCGTTTCGAACCCGGGGAAGAGAAGCGGGTTCAGCTCGTCGAGCTTGGCGGTGCCCGGCTGTCCTACGGGCTGAACGGACTTACGCAAGGTCCGGCTTCGGTCGGCGCTTTGCCTGAGGAAGTGGAAGCGCGCTTTAAAGCATGGGAGGGAAAACAGCCTTGAAACGTATGGATCGACGATCATATGCTCTGATGTTCGGACCGACGGCCGGGGATGCCGTCAGGCTGGCGGATACGGAGCTGTGGGCCTGCATCGAGCGGGATTATACGGTGTACGGGGACGAATGCAAGTTCGGCGGGGGCAAAGTCATCCGCGACGGAATGGGGCAATCCGGCCGCCATACGAGGGATGAAGGCGTGCTTGATACGCTCATTACAAATGCGGTGATCATCGATCATTGGGGCATCGTCAAAGCGGACATCGGCATCAAGGACGGCCTTATTGTCGGCATAGGCAAAGCCGGCAACCCGGATATCATGGACGGGGTCGATCCGAACATGATCGTCGGGGCGTCGACCGAAGTGATTGCCGGTGAAGGCAAAATCGTCACAGCCGGCGGCATCGATACGCACATTCATTTTATATGCCCGCAGCAGATCGAGACGGCGCTTTCATCCGGCGTGACGACGATGATCGGCGGCGGCACGGGGCCTGCCGCAGGCACGAGCGCCACGACGTGCACCCCCGGCGCATGGCACATGCACCGGATGCTGGAGGCGGCGGAAGCGTTTCCGATGAACCTTGGATTCACCGGGAAGGGTAACGCCGCTTTTACAGAGCCGCTCGCCGAGCAGGTCGAAGCCGGCGCGATCGGGCTTAAGCTGCACGAGGATTGGGGGACGACCCCGGCGGCGATCGATGCGTGCCTGCGCGTCGCCGACAAGTACGACGTGCAGGTGGCGATTCATACGGACACGCTCAACGAGGCAGGCTTTGTGGAGGATACGCTGGCAGCGATAGGAGGACGCACCATTCACACGTACCATACCGAGGGGGCGGGAGGAGGACATGCGCCGGACATCATCCGTGCGGCGGCGGAGCTGAACGTGCTGCCGTCTTCGACGAATCCGACCCGGCCCTACACGGTAAATACGGTGGAGGAGCATCTTGACATGCTGATGGTATGCCACCACCTGGACAGCCGCATCCCCGAGGACGTGGCGTTTGCGGATTCGCGCATCCGCCCCGAAACGATCGCCGCTGAAGACATCCTGCACGACATGGGTGTCTTCAGCATGATCAGCTCCGATTCGCAGGCCATGGGCCGCGTCGGGGAAGTGATTATCCGCACGTGGCAGACGGCGGATAAAATGAAGCGGCAGCGCGGCTGGCTCGCCCCGCCTGCCGCAGGCACCGCGGCAGGCGCGGTGCGCGCCGCTGCGGGGTCGGGCGCATCGGCAGGAACCGCTGCGCCCGGCGGCATCCCCGGCTCCGCCGATGCGGAGCGGGACGGCGACAATTACCGCATCAAGCGGTATGTCGCGAAGTATACGATCAACCCGGCCATCACCCACGGGATCTCGCATCTTGTCGGCTCCGTGGAGGTTGGCAAGCTCGCCGATCTGGTCGTCTGGAGCCCGATGTTTTTCGGCGTCAAGCCGGATATGGTGCTCAAAGGCGGCATGATCGCCTTCGCGCAGATGGGCGATCCGAACGCTTCGATCCCGACGCCGCAGCCGGTGTTCGGCCGGCCGATGTTCGGTGCGTTCGGCAAGGCGCTGAACCATTCGATCACCTTCGTGTCGCAAGCCGCCTACGAACGTAAGGTTCACGAGAAGCTCGGTCTGCAAAAACGGATCGAGCCGGTCAAAGGCTGCCGCACCGTCACGAAAAAAGATATGATCCATAACGACCGGACGCCGGCCATCGAAGTGAACCCGGAAACGTACGAGGTCAAGGTGGACGGCGCCGCTGTTACATGCGAGCCCGCGGATGTGCTGCCGATGGCTCAAAGGTACTTTTTATTTTGAGCCCTAAGGCAAAGGAGAGCATAACGCATATGACGTCCGCCGGCTTTTCCTGGCTTTCCTACACGCAGCTTCTCGATTCGGCGCTGCCGATCGGCGGTTTTTCCCATTCGTTCGGACTTGAAACGTGGGTGCAGCAGGGCAGGCTGAACGATGCCCGCGATTTAAAGCGGTACATCGAATCGATGCTGTTTTACAGCTGGTCGACGTTCGATGCGCTGGCTGTCAAGGCCGTGTACACGTACGCGCCGTCGGGCGACTACGACAGCATCTGGGCCGTCGATCGCAGGCAGCACGTGCAAAGAGCGGCCCGGGAAACGCGGGACGGCACGCAAAAGATGGGACGCCGGCTTTACCAGCTGTGCCGGGCGATGTACCCGGATTTGCCCTGGGAGCCGCTGAACGGAGCGCTGGCGGAGGGGACGCTGCCGGGTACACATCCGACCGTCCACGGTTGGGTCAGCTTTCAGCTAGGCGTGCCGCTTCATATGGCTGCGGAAGGCTACCTGTACGCATGCATGGTCATGTGCGTCGGCAGCGGACTCCGGCTTATGTCGATGGGCCAAACCGAAGGGCAGAAGCTGCTTGCCGAGCTGCTTCCGCTGGCCGGCAAAGCATGGGCGCTTGCCGCGCACCTCGACCCGCTCGAAGACGGCTATACATGCACGCCGATGGCCGATATCGCCCAAATGCAGCACGAAACGCTGTACTCCCGGCTGTTTATGTCCTGATTTAGGCGCAAAAACTTTTAGGAGGTTATGCCTTATGTGCCAAAACGGATCGCATCACCATCATCACTGGGAAACTCCGAACCACAAGCTGGAGCGGCCTATGCGCATCGGCATCGGAGGGCCGGTCGGCTCCGGCAAGACGGCTTTGGTGGAGAGACTCGCCCGCAAGCTGAACGGCAAATACAGCATCGCCGTCATCACGAATGACATTTATACAAAAGAAGATGCCAATATCCTTATCCGTTCCGAAGCGCTTCCCGCCGAGCGGATCATCGGGGTGGAAACGGGCGGGTGTCCGCATACGGCGATCCGCGAGGACGCCTCGATGAATTTCGAGGCGATCGAGGAGTTGGAGCGCCGTTTTTCCCACCTGGACATCATCTTCATCGAAAGCGGCGGCGATAATTTGGCCGCGGCTTTCAGCCCGGAGCTGGTGGATCGCTTCATCTATATCATCGACGTGGCGCAGGGGGAAAAAATTCCGCGCAAGGGCGGCCCCGGCATCATTCGATCCGACATGCTGATCATCAACAAGATCGATCTTGCCCCCTACGTCGGCGCATCGCTGGAAGTGATGGAAAGCGATACGATCAAAATGCGCGGAGACAGGCCGTTCGTGTTTTCGAATTTATTCGACGGCCAAGGTCTCGATACGATCGTGAACTGGGTCGAGCACGAGTACCGGCATGCCTGATGTGACCGGCATCATCGATGCCGTATTCGAAAAAGCCGGAGGGCGGACCCGGCTTTCCCGCAAATTTCACCGGTATCCGCTCAAAATCGCCAAAACGTTCCCTTTCGAACTCGGCCAGCTTGGCGTGTATATGATGGATGCGTCGCCGGGCATGATGGCCGGGGACAGGTACGAGCTTATCTGGCGCCTTGAGGAAGACGCCCATGTACTGCTCACCAACCAGTCCTACACCAAAGTTCACCCTTCACGCAAAAACGAACAAGACCCGATTCGCCCGTCCTCGCAAAAGCAATCGATCGCTATGGCTTCCGGCTCCGTCCTCGAGTACATTCCGGAGCCGGTTATGCTGTACAAGGATGCGAATCTGATCACCGAAACGCAAGTGCGTATGGAAGCCGGCAGCGTACTGTTTCTGTCGGACATCGTTTGTCCGGGCCGGACGTTTCGCGGCGAAGTATTTCAATACGAAAGCTGTCGAAGCAAGCTGGAGGTGAGCTGCGCAGGAGAGCTGATTTTCAGCAGCCGGCAAAAGTTCGAACCGGCCCGCATGCGGATGGACGCGGTGGGCGTCTTCGGCGAACACACTCATATCGGCTCGTTTTACGCGTTTATGGAAGGGTTTCGGGAGGACCATGCGGAGCGCCTGAGGGAGAAGCTGGACGCCCATCTTCATAAGCCGCTGCCGGGCGGCAAAACGATCGATTACGGAGTCAGCCTCGGCAGTAAGCATAGTCTTATCGTTCAGGCATTGGCCCGAAGCGTTATGGATATACAGCTGCTTTTCGAGACGGTTTGGGCGGAGCTTCGCTTCATGCTGCTCGGTCTTCCGCCCGCCGTGGTAAATAAATGAACTTTGCCTGCGGCCAGCTGTATGTGATAAAAAATAAATCGCCCCGCTTGTTAAAAATAGCGCTTAGTTTTCAAGTCGTTCCGATTCGGAGCGGCTTTTTACCGTTTAACAGGACATTTAGAGACTGCTCCCCCGTGCGTATCTCTAATGTCGCCGGTTAAGCATGGCGGCATAGAATTTTGCTAAGAAAAATCCATGCCTCCAAACGCGAGCCCGAGGCACGAACCCGCTCCCCCGGCACCGTTCCAAGAGTGCAGCGACAAACGCGAACTAGCAGCGAGCAGTATCGCATTGCAGGCGGGTCCAGGGCGCCAAGCGCCAATGTTGTCAGAATAAGCGGGAACATAGCGGAGCTATGGTTCGTTAAGTGAGTCGATTTCGGATGCTTTTGGAAATTAGCGGAACCCAGGTGCTCTATTTGCCTATTTTTCCACTCCTCAAGCCATTTTTCACCGATTTAGCGCTTCTCGGTTCCTCTATTTTTTCAAACCGCCTATTTTTCCGAGAATAGCGAACGTGGGTTCCGCTATTTATATAACTACTTATTTTCGCGGAATAACATTTCCTGGAGCCATTCTGTCTTTTATGATTAAACCCTCGATTTCGCCCATACCTGTTAATCTGACAGCATTGCGCTTGGGGCGCCTTGAGGGTTTAGTGTAGCAAAACCGGCTGCGGAAGCCTGGGGTCCCCCCACTGGGAGATTAAGAGTGGGCGATTTAAGTCCGACAATTTTATGAACACCATGCCTCGTTTGTTGTCAAACGCATCCCCTATTGCTATTATGGATGTATGCTTGGTCAGGGGGATAGTCCGCTATGGAAAAACATATTGAACTCGATATAAGCGCGGGTCAGACGGCGACAGCCGATGAGACCGGCGATTACTCGGTATCCTGGAGAGATTTTGTGCAGCTTGCCAAGCCGGGCATCATCTTTTCCAACTCGATTACCGCTTTCGGCGGGTTTTGGGTCGCTTCGGGCTGGAGCATCAGCTGGCGTTTGCTGATTTTCACGATGATCGGCACGGCGCTGGTCATGGCATCCGGCTGCGTGCTCAATAACTACCTCGATCGCGATATGGATACGAAAATGACCCGTACGAAGAAGCGGGTACTCGCGTCCGGCAAAATTTCATCGCAGGTCGTGCTCATCTACGGCATCATCCTCGGCGTGATCGGCGTATCGGTGCTTGGGTTGGGGGCTAACCCGCTTGCCGCACTGCTCGGCATCGTCGGATTGTTCTTCTACGTCTGGATCTATACGGCCTGGTTCAAAAGAACGTCCGTATGGAGCACCTTCGTAGGCAGCTTCGCGGGGGCGATGCCTCCGGTGATCGGTTACTGTGCCGTGCACCCGGAGCTCGACAAAATCGCCTTGACGCTGTTCGGCATCCTGTTCCTGTGGCAGCCGCCGCATTTCTGGGCGCTCGGCATTCGCCGCATGGAGGAATACCGTGCCGCGGGATTTCCGCTGCTGCCGGTCGTTCGCGGCACGTATGTGACGAAAATCAGCATGATTCGCTACATCGTGCTGCTCGTTCCGGTATCGCTGCTGCTCACCTTCTTCGGTTACACCGGGCAAATCTATTTGTATGTTGCGACGGCGCTCGGGCTTTGGTGGGCGTTTATGAGCATCAAAGGCTTTAAAGCGAAGGACGAAGAGCTATGGGCCAAAAAGATGTTCATTTTCTCGATCAACTACTTGACGATTATGTTCCTGGTGATGGTGATCGATACGGTATCGCGTGGTTAAGACGATTTATCCCATGACATTCATGGGATTATTTTTTTGGAGGAGGCGGCTCGAATTATGGCGGATTTTTTGAAGAAAAACGGCTTCCGGCTCGTCGTGATGGCGCTATTGATCGGACTGATCGTATATTTTGCGCTCACGCTGATGAAAGGGAAGGAAGCGCCGTTCCCGATGTCCCAACCGGCGCCGGCATTTCAGATGGATAATTATGACGGAACGAAATTAAGTCTTGCGAATCTGGAAGGGAAGACGAAGCTGGTCTATTTCTTTTATTCGACATGTCCGGACGTATGCTCGCCGACGACGTACCAGCTTTCCAAAGTTCAGGACTCTCTTGTGAAAAAGGGACTTTTCGGCAGCAAAACGGCGATCGTTTCGATCTCGTTTGATCCGACGAAAGATACGCCGCAGCAGCTCAAAGATTTCGCGGCCAATTTTCATGCCGATCCGAAGGGCTGGTATTTTTTGCGCGGGGATGAGCAGCAGACGATCGATCTTGCGAAAAAATACGGGGTCATGGTCATCAAAGACGAAAAAAACGGCACTTTCACGCATAACAACGCAATTTTGCTGGTGGACGGCAAAAATGTGATCCGCACGTATTATGTCGGCAACGATCCCGACCTGGATCCGGAGAAAATCGTTGAAGATATGGTTCGGCTGAGCAAACAATAAGCTACTCATTACACTTCAAAGGTGCTGGCTTCATGGGTTATTTCTACGATATATTGATGAACAACGTCATACCGCTTACCGTTCTGATCGCGCTCGGTGCCACGCTGCACCGGGCGTTTCAATTGGATATCAAGACGCTGTCGAAGCTGAACTTTTATTTATTTTCTCCGGCGGTCACTCTGAAAATGCTTTACGAGTCTAATATTTCACTGAGTGTATTGTTTCAGACGCTCGTGTTTTTTATCCTGTTTTTTGCCGGCTCGTATTTGATTGTGGAACTTGTGATTCGATTGAGGCGCTACAAAAACGGCATGATCCCGGCGATGCGCAATAGCGTGCTGTTTTACAACAGCGGCAACTATGCGATTCCGCTCAATCAGCTCGTGTTTGTCGGGGACGCCTTTACGCTGTCGATTCAAATTATCATCATGACGCTGCAAGGGCTTCTGCCGAATACGTACGGCATATACAGCATCAATGCCCAAAAAAGCGAAATTCGCCAGACGTTGAAAACGATCGCCACGCTGCCGGTTATTTACATCATTCCTTTGGCGCTTTTGCTCAGAGGGCTGCACGTACCGATTCCGCAGCCGTTATATGCCCCGCTCAAATATGTGGCCGACGGATTGATCGCTACGGCTCTCGTCACGCTCGGAGTTCAGCTCGGCGGCATGAAATGGAAAATGCAGCTGACGGACGTCATGATTTCGAATGTGCTCAGGCTTTGCGTCGGACCGGCCTTCGGTTTCCTCATCGTCTACCTGATGGGGATACACGGGACGATGGCCCAGGCACTGGTGCTTTCCTGCGCCGTGCCGACCTCGCTCAGCAGCGTGCTGCTGGCCGTCGAATACGACAACGAGCCGGATTTTTCATCCCAGGCGGTATTCGCTTCAACGATTTTCAGCACCGTTACCGTCACCGTCGTCATTTACTTGCTGCAATTCATTCCTTGATCGTCGGAATATGCGGATGGGAGGCTATAGCCGGGTCGGGTTCGGGATAAACGATATACTCTTCCAGTCCGGCCTTTTCGAGCTGTTGGACAAGATATTCGTCCGGCGTTCCTTCCACTCCGGCGTACCCGCGACGGGTATAAATTTGCTCTGCATCAGGAAACGTATCGCGAAGGATGGCGCGAATTTTTTTGCCGGAAGCGTCGTTGTCCGTAAATAAAAAGATGTCGCGGTCGCCGGCTCTTTTTTTCAGCTCTTCGAGTTTTTCCGTATTCAGCGAGCCGTATGTACAAAGAATCAATACGTCTTCCGTCAACAGCCGCCGCAGGCGGCTTTTGTCGTTTTTGCCTTCGACAATGATGGCGATGGACACGGCGCTCACCTCGTTTGTAGTCGTTCGCGCGCCTTTTTATTATTTCGCCGGCGCGCGGCGTCCATGCAGATTTATATTCTATAATAAGTGTGGAACATGGTGTAACGGTTGCAGATGAGCTTAAAGGGACCGAATAGGTGATCTTAGAGCGGTAACGGTTGCCAGAGTGGTTATTTGTGAACTTTCATGGATTTGAGGGGTACAAGATGAGAGATAAGCTCTGCTACAACCGTTACGATTTTAAAATGACGTTTTTCAGCCAAATAAGCTCAGCTACAACCGTTAACCGGCCCGTATCGAACACGTTCATGCAAGTACAACTTTTATAGCCCTTTTTGCCATCTTATCGCAAGGAAGTTATTTTTGTCTATTGCTCTGAATAGAAATACGAATCGACAATCCGAAGACGACATTTCCCGGGAAATCGACAAGACCATAGAAGAAAGAAATTCATATTTCGCGGTATGAACGTATGATGTGATTCCGGGACCAAGTTGCGCAGTTTAACAGGTTGTAAAATCTAGGAAGGGATATTCTAGGCCGGTGCAGAGAGCGGGAAGAGTCAAGCTGAAGATGAAAAAAGACCCGGCTTAACGCCGGGTCTTAGAAGTGGAGAGTGAGTCAGTTTCTTAGTTGTGATAACGTGTTGCGTTATTAGTTGATAAAGTTCGCGTTAGCGAGCAAACGCTTCAGCATCGTAGCCGATTGCGCGCGTGTTGCTTGAAGGTTGGAACCGATCGTATCGTCGGTCATGCCGTCGATAATTCCCGCTTTGATAGCGGTAGCGAGCTCTTTCTGAGCCCATACGATGCGGTCCGCGTCCTTGAATTTGCCGAGCATTGCGGATTGATCGTCTGCGGAAAGCTCCGGCTTCGCACCTGCGTAGTCGAGTGCGCGGACAACCATCGCACCCAGCTCTTCGCGGGTGATTTGTGCGTCAGGACGGAACGAGCCGTCTTCGTAACCTTCGATCAGCTTTGCGTTAACGGCTGCACCGACGACACTTGCATACCAGGCTCCGGCATCGACGTCCTTAAACGAACCGGAGTAGCCGCCTTGGGTTAGGCCAAGCGCGCGAACGACGAGTGCTGCGAACTCGGCGCGGCTGATATTGCGATCAGGCGCGAATTCGCTATCCGTCATGCCGTCGACGACAAGCTTGTTAGCGAGCAGCTCCACATAGCTTTGTGCCCAGTGGCCCTTGATATCGTCGAACGATTTGCTCAGTTCGATCACGGAATAAATGCTGCTGCCGTTGCGCTTCAGCGTCGCTTCGGTTTTGCTGTCCGAGGTGCTGAAGACAGCCGGTACAAACGAAAGCTTCTTCGTGATCGGATCGTACAGCACGCCGGTAGCTTTGCTCGAATCGACCGTTTTGTCGATCGTCAGGATGCGGCTGATGTACTTGTTGCCGAAGTCGATCGCCTGCGTTTTGTTATCCGTTCCGACAGCAACGATGTCAAAGTCGGCGGACTTGCCGGCTACCGAACCGCCAAGCGCGGATGCGGCTGCTGCAATATCGCTTGCTGTGGACTCGCTTACCGCACTGATGCTGACCTTGATTTTCATGTCGTCAACACTGATGCCGAGCTTTTCAGCAAGATCGGACAGCTTCAACACAGAGAGCGGAATAATATAAGTGCCGTTGCTGTTCGTAATGCGCAGCACTTTGCTCGTCGATACATAATCGACCAAAGCTTTCGCCGGAATCAGCGCGATATCACCGCTGAGGCTCAGCTCCACCGTGTCATACTGGCTCAGTGCGTTCGACAGGGCGTAAGCATCGACAGTACCGTCGCTCGGTACGTTAATGGTCGATCCGTAAGAAGGTACTCCGCCACCACCGCCGCCGCGTCTTCCGCCGCCGCTGCTGCCGTTATCCGGCGTCGTGTTGTACACGGCCTGATAAACGCTATCGGTTACTTTTTCCAGCAGGTTCAGGTATTTGTAGCTATTGCCCACGTAGGCATTGAAGCCGTAATTGTAGACGCCGTCATACACGCTGTATGTAACGCCTGTTGTCGTAGCGGCACCAATGTAGCTGCCGACTGAGTCGTAAATGTATACGCTCTCGGTGATGCTCGGCTTATACACATCCGAATAAACCGTACCGGAAACCGTGCCGTTCCGGTAAGTTACGTCCTTAAAACCGGTAGCGGCAAAAGCCAGAATGGGAAATAAAGTGCCTAGAAGAACAATAAAGACAGTCAGTTGCGACGTTTTCTGGAGCAGCTGCCTCATGGATGATTCACTCCTATCTTTTAGTTGTTTTGACATAATATGGACTCACCTCCTTTTCTCTGTATATAAACGTTCGTACTTCCCAAAAAGTTTCGGTCGGTCGGCAATAAAAAAACCGTCCGGTATTCCCGGGCGGTTTTTTTAGAGGGCAAATCGTGCCGAAACTCAGATCAAAAATCCTGCAGAAAGAATGATCACAAGGAGGATGAAGAGTACTAAAATGATGCCGATCGTAGAGCCGAAGCCAAAGCCGAAGCCAGTTCCTAGTGCACTCATGGGAGCAGCTCCTTTCCGTGTCAGGTAGTGATAGTGCACTACATCTTATGAGAGGAGCGGAGTCATTTCTTAAGGCAAATACCCATGCCGCCGAAAAATAGGTCAATACCTACCACGTGCTGCGGGCTGCGCTAAGCGGAAGCCGTCGTCATCGGGCGGAGAGGCAGCAGCGTCAAAGCGAACATGAGCGCGAGGAACGCGAGAAAATAAGGCGATGTATGACCGCGCATATGACCGGCAACAATGGGTCCTATAAAGGCTCCGATGGAAAAGGAGATCGACAGCAGCGAGAATACGCGTCCGTAACGGCTCGAGCTCGTGACGCCGGCCAGCGTTGAGGCGATGGCGGGGTAGATGATGCCCTTGGCCATGCCGATCAGAAACAGCGAGGCGAACAGCGGAATGGCCCAGTTCACCGACATGCCGAAAAATACGAGGGCAAGCGAAAGGCTGCCGAACACTACGCGCAAAAACGGCGAATAACGGTTCAAAAACAGCATGCTCAGCGTCACGAGCGCACCCAGGCTGACCAGCGAGAACAGGATGCCTGACGTAAGAATCGAGTTTTGCGATTCCTTGACAAGCGGCAGCTCGAAAAACAAAATGCCCTGCGAGCACGAAAGCGCCAGCGGGATGCCGTAGAATAGCCAGGGGATACCGCCGCCGCGGTCGCCGGGAACTTCCGTAAGGGCGAGCGGAGCATCTTCCGCAGGCGGCAGCTCATGGCTTCCGCGGAGCAGCTTCTTCTCGTCGATGCCGAAAAAGGCCAAAACGCCGGTCACGATCAAACCCCAGCCGAGCACGGTAAACGAAGTGGAGAAGCCCAGCTTGGCGACAAGATAAGCGCCTGCGGCGGGGGATACGACGGAAGCCATCGTATGGACCAGGCCGTTGCCCGACATCAGCTTGCCCTGCTGGATGCGGTCTTTGGCGATTTTCGCAAGCAGGGACAGGCAGGCGGGGGACAGGAACGCCAGCACGAAACCGCTGATGGAGCGGATGATGAGCAGATCCCAGGGATTTGTTACCTTGGATTGAAAAATAAGAACGATTCCTGCTACAATCAGGCTAAATACGATAAAGCGCTTGCTGCCGTAACGGTCCACGCCGTATCCGGCCAGCAGGTTGCCGGGCAGATGCGTGATCGAATAGACGCCGAGAATAAGCCCGATAAACGAAGGCGCCGCACCGATCGACAGCGCGAACGGGGACAGGATCGGATACTGCGCATGCAGATCGAAGAAAGCGACGAAGATGAACAGATAAAGCCAAATTGCGATTTTCATTGTCTCTTTGCACCACCCGTATGGTTTGTCTATGTTTAACTTTACGTGGCGGGCTTTTCAAATAGTACGGGTTGTACGAAAAAAGCGGCCATGCCGTCGCTTGGAGGGGAGGGGCAACGCTTGGATGGGATCGTCTGGTTTTTTCTGGCATTGATCGTTCTAACGATCGTGTTCCGGCTACGCTTCACCTACCGCAAGTTCAGGAAACTGGACCGGGGGGAGCAAATTCAGGAGCGGCTGAGGGAGCTCAGGAAGAAAAGAGATGAAGATTAGCCGCCGCTTATTGTATGATGAGTAGGTTATTACCGTAGAGAAGAGAGGTTTACGCCGATGGATTTTATCATGCCTTTTTTGCAGGACCGCTGGTATGTGGTCGCCGCCGTCATCATCGTATTTTTTATCGTTGCCAAAATCGTCAAAACCGTCGTCAAATGGGTGATTATCGCCGCCCTCCTGGCAGGGCTGTGGTTTTACGGAGCCAGCTACAAGGACAAGCTGATGGAGCTCGGTTCGACGGCTGTCAGTTCCGCGGTGAACCAAGCGAAAGAGCAGGCGCTGGGGGCGATCGCGAGCGAAGCGAAAGATGCGCAGTATAAAGTCAATCCGGACGGCACATTTACGATTTCCACGAAAAGCTTGAAGGTGGAAGGCAAGCCGGGCACAAGCGAAGTGAAGGTGACGTTCATGAACCAGTCGTTCACGATGAACGCCGATGCTGCGGTAAATGCGCTGATTGAGCAGGCGAAGAAAAACGCAAACGCGCAATAATACTTAAGATCGGTTGTACTGAAAAACTCGGTTTAGGGGGGCGATAACGTGCAGGACGCGATCAAAATGCTCGGTACCGTGAATTGGATATCGGCCGTGCTCGTGCTCGTTGTCGCCGGCTCAATCGTTCAGGGCATTTCGCGCGGGGCCTCGGGCTCTGCCCGCCATCTGGCGGGGATGCTGCTCGAGGGCGCGACGACCGCGGCGGCCATCTATGCCGGCTGGCAGGGGGCGGCGAAGCTATCGCCTCTGCTGCAGGAATGGCTTGTCGCGAGGCATATAGAAATTCCTGCAAGCGAACTTGGCTTTTTCGAGCAAATCTATTACACGATCGTCACCGGCGTGCGCGATTTTCCGCTGCTGCGCATGGGGATGCTCTTTTTGCTTGCGTACATCGTCGTCAAGCAGCTGCTGTACCGGGTGG
Source organism: Paenibacillus hamazuiensis (assembly GCF_023276405.1). Taxonomy (NCBI): domain Bacteria; kingdom Bacillati; phylum Bacillota; class Bacilli; order Caryophanales; family Paenibacillaceae; genus Paenibacillus; species Paenibacillus hamazuiensis. Next base: position 5,046,210 of record NZ_JALRMO010000001.1, on the reverse strand, counting down.
CGTTTGCCGCCGTGCCGGATACGTTCGCGGCAAGCCCCGCTTCCGGACGCAAAACCGGTCCGTTCAGCGGTCTTGCGGGCGGAGCGTTCGGTGCCGTCAGCGGCGCCGCGCGGGCGCTCATTCTGATCGCGGTGTTGTTTATGTATACGACGCTGTTCCCGCAAACGCAGGCGGCCGGTTACATCCAGGCATCGGATTTGTACCAAAAAGGCGCCAAAGAGGTGATCGAGCCGGTGACCGGCGATTTTATCGCCAGCAAGCTGCCGGTATTCACCCGGGCGGTGGAGCAGGAATTCAGCAATATTTTGCAGCGGAAATACGAGGTCATCGACGCCAACATCCCGGACAATATCGCGGGAGCGGCAAAGGAAATCACCGCCGGCGCGAAGACGGACGAAGAGAAGGCGAAGCTGCTTTACCGCTGGGTCGGCACGCGGGTCGCCTACGACTGGAACAAGGTCAAATTGTACGAGGAACAGCGGATCTGGAAGGAGCAAACGCCGGAAGAGACGTTCAGCACGAAAAAAGGCGTATGCATCGATTTTTCCCGGCTGTATGCGGTGATGGCGCGGTCGATCGGCCTCGATGTCAAGGTGGTGACCGGTCTCGGCTACGACGGCCTCGGCGGATACGGCCCGCATGCCTGGAACGAAGTGTACCTTTCGGAGAAAGGAAAGTGGGTCCCGCTCGACTCGACCTGGGTGGCGAGCGGCGGCAACTGGTTTAACCCGCCGGATTTTGACAAGACGCACATCAAGGAAGCGTAAGGGAAGCGACACCTCGCGGGATTTCTCCGCGGCATAAAGCTTCGAGGACGGCATGAGGCGCCCCGATCTCACGGGGCGCTTCTTTTTTGGGGATCAGGTATGGTAAACTAATATATATCGATTAAGGGAGAAGCTGGATGAAACCGCTGCAGACATATAAAGCGATTTTTTTCGACGTAGGCGATACGCTGATGACGATCCCCGCGGCCCGCATCGTGATTAGGCAGCATTTGGCCGGGCGGGCGTTGCACAGGGAAGAGAAGCAAATTGAAGATTCGTTCACGGAGGCGTTCCGGCTGCTGTATTACGGGAAGCCGGACGTTCCGGAGGCTTGCACGCCGGAATCCGACCGCGCGTTTTGGGTGAAGCTGTACACTTATATGCTGGGACGGCTCGGAGTGCAGGACGAGTGGACGGAGGAGGAAATTCACCGCTGCTGCCACGAGCTGTACGATCTGTTTACCGCACCTGAGCATTACGAATTGTTCGACGATGTGGAGGAGACGCTGCCCCGGCTTCGGGACAACGGATTTAGGCTGGGCATCGTATCGAACTTTGCCCCCACGCTGAAACATATTTTGCGGCACAAAGGGATCGTTCATTATTTCGATCCGATCATCGTGTCGACGGAGGTCGGGCTCGAGAAGCCCAATCCCGCCATATTCAGCCTGGCGCTGGAGAAGGCCGGTCTCGGCTCGCCGGACGTGCTTTACATCGGAGATCACGACCGCAACGATATTTGGGCGCCGAACCAGGTCGGCATCGACGCTCTGAAGATCAAACGGTACGACTATCATACCGGGGAAGGCATCGGCTCGCTGCGCGAGCTGCTTTAAAGGAGTTTTGCCGGATAAGGCAAAGGATTATTTTCATGGTTGAAGGAGCAAGGGGAGAGCATGAAAAATAAGATGGCGGACGATCCGCAAAAACAGGAGCAGTCCAGACGAACTCATTTTACGCTGCGCATTAATTTGTTTTTTTTCGCGATCTTTTTCCTGTTTTCCGTGCTTGTGGTCAGATTGGCCATCCTGCAGTTCGTTGAGAGCAAGGAGCTCAAGGCGGAGGAGGCGAAGACGACCAAGCGGGATACGCAAATCGCGCCGATCCGGGGCAATATTTTCGACCGCAACGGGTACCCGATCGCTTCGACTACTTCAACGCAATCGCTTTACTTCCGCATGGAATCCGGCCAGAAAAAGGATGATGTAATCGCACTCGCAAACAGGCTGGCCGAGATATTTCAGCAATACGGGAAACAAGGGAAAAAGCAGTTGACCCCGCAGGATATCATCAAGGAGATGGACGTCGGTTACGATATCGATAAGAATAAGACCACGAATCCGAGCTACAGCTTCGTACCGCGGCGTATCAAGTCGGACCTCTCGAAGGAAGAAATCGCCTATTTGCTGGAGCACCGCGACGAGCTGAAATGGCTGGAGATTATGGAGGAAAGCATCCGCGTCTACGATCCCGATACGATCGCCGTGCAGCTTGTCGGGTATATGCGTCCTTTTTCCACGGCGCGGGAGCCCAAAAACGGACTGCCTTTCTACAAAAATCAAGAGGCAAACTCCGAATATTTGGACACCGAATATGTCGGTTATGACGGCATCGAGCTGATGTACCAGGATGAACTGCGCGGCAAAAACGGAGTTAAAACATATCCGGTCAACGCTTCGCAAAAAATTATCGGCAAAGTGACGATTACCCCCCCGGAAAAGGGAAATAATCTGAAATTGACGATTGATAAGAACGTGCAGCAAGTGACTGAGAAAGCGATTATGGACCAGCTTGTCTGGCTGAAATCGCCGGCGGCAAAAGCGACGCAATTCGGCTATGCGCCGAATGCGAGGTCCGGCTACGCAGTTGCAATGGAAGTGAAGACAGGCAAAGTCATTGCCATGGCCAGCATGCCGGATTACGATCCGAACAAATGGATCGGAGGCATTCCGACTTCCGAATATAATCAAATCAAGCAGTTCGTCAACAACGGCACCATCCGTGCTGCTTACCCGGATTACCCGGAAAATGAGCTGTCGAAGCATCCGAATTCCATCGTTTATATGGGCTCGACGGTCAAGCCGCTTTCCGTGCTCATCGGATTAAACGAAGGTTTGTTCGGTTTGAACGACAGGTATGATGACAATGGAACCTATTATTTCGGGAAAAACAATGCGTTTTCGATTTCAAACTCGGATAGACATTCATACGGGTCAATCAATGCGCAGCTGGCTGTCAAATATTCTTCCAATACGTTTATGTCCGCAATGATCGGTAATCCGCTTGCGCAACGATTGGGAGCGAAAGCTCCCGAGCTGTGGGAGTCGTACTTGAATAAGTTTGGTCTCGGCGTGCCGACCGGAAGCGGGTTGCCCTTTGAGTTTCCCGGCTTTAGCGAATTTAAAACCAACACCAAGGACTCGATCCAATCCCGGATGATATATGCGTCATGGGGGCAGAACGAGAAATATTCGACGTTGCAGCTTGCCCAATACGCGGTCACGCTGGCAAACCGGGGCAAGCGCATGAAACCTTTGTTTGTCGATGAAATTCTTGATTACAACAACGAACAGGTTTTGAAAAAGTTTGAGCCCGAGGTGCTCGACGAAACGACATTCCCGAAGGCGAACTGGGATGCCGTCATCAACGGCATGAAAGAAGTTAATGCTCAAGGTTTTGCCGATGCTCCCTATACGGTGGCGAGAAAAACGGGAACATCAACACAGGACGTCGATGGAAGAAAGGTAGATAACGCCGTCTTTATCGCTTTCGCGCCTGCCGAAAATCCGACGCTTGCCGTAGCCGTCGTTATACCGGAAGGCGGATTCGGCTCTTGGGGAGCCGGTCCGGTTGCCCGTAAAATTTTCGACGCTTACGATGAATACATCGGCCTGAATGGCGTGCCGAAGAAAAATAAAGCGACGACGTCGCCTTAAGATGTTAAAAAGTTCCTGCCTCTGAACTTCAGAGGCGTTTTTTTTGTAGAGGGTGCACGTGGGGATTGCCTCATATGGATAGCAATCCGTAAAAAATATATCTTCGCGAATCGTGATATAGTTAACGTGCATAAGGGTGATTGCGGGCATATCCGGGAAATTGCACATGAGCTTTAGAGGAGTGGTTCAGATTGGGTGAAGAGGATAAAGTCAACAGGTACAAATTGATTGACGAATACAAAACATGCTTACGAAGCTATTCAATTGAGCAGCTGAGGCATATTCCTGCGACCGGGGTTTGGTCACTCGGCCAAATGTACGACCATATGATCCTGACTTCCCTCGATTACTTCGACAAGGTGGAGCATTGCGTGAAAGCCGGTGAAGAGCAGCCGCTCGGAAAGACGACGGCGGGAGAAGAGTTATTCAGACTCGGCGGGTTCCCGCCGGTTAAAATTAAGCTGCCGGACGGACCGGAAAACTCGCCCAGCAATTCGGAAAGCAAAGAGGAACTTATACAAGGACTCGATCAGGTGCTGGAGCGAATGAAAGAATGGGAAGAGGCGGTAGTTACGGTAAGCCCAAATTACAAAGTGAAGCACGAAGGTTTCGGCTGGCTGAACGCACGCGAGTGGTTTGAGCTTAACGGTATGCATTTTCGCCATCATTTACGCCAGAAAAATGAGCTGGAACAGATTTGGGCCCGACGAATAAAATGATCGGAAGATTTCCCCCCTAACCCTAAACGTCGTGTAACCTGCGTCCGACCAAGGAGATGCGGGTTATTTGACGTTTTCATTGTTGGGGATCCGTGTCCGGGCTAAAATTAAACCAACTCTCCATAAAAGGAACACAATACAGCTTAAGGAATTGCTGCTATTTTATTCTTGTAAGCGCTATCTTTTTGGAAAGGAGGATGCCCAACATCACGATTTGCAGACACAACATTTGTCCAAAAAACAAGGAGGGATTAAAATGATGTTCAATTTCACGCGCAAGCTCGGATTATCCGCCTTCGGAATCGCTATGCTGCTCAGCTCCGCATTCGGCACGGTCGGCTCGGCCGCAGGGGAGGTGAAGCTGGCCGGCACCGCTTCAGCCAGCACGTACGATACCCGCTGTACATGCGACGCCTCGCAGGCTGTCGACGGAAGCCTGTCCACCCGCTGGTCCGGCGACGGGGACGGAGCATGGCTGAAGCTGGACCTCGGGTCGAACAAGACGGTCGCCTTCGTCAAGATGGCGTTCTACAACGGTTCTTCCCGCACCTTCACGTTCGACGTTCAGACGTCTACCGACAATTCCGTTTGGACCACTCGACTGAGCGGCGCGCAGAGCACGCAGAACAACAACCTGCAGACGTTCGACTTCACCGATGTGACCGCCCGCTACGTCCGGTTCGTCGGGTACGGCAACACGTCAAACACATGGAACAGCTATACCGAGGTGGAGGCGTGGGGCATCTCCGGAACGGACACGACAGCGCCGACCGCTCCGGGCAACCTGACGGCAGCGGCGGTATCGAGCAGCCAGATTAATCTGAGCTGGACGGCGTCCACCGACAACGTGGGCGTCACCGGCTACGACGTATACCGCGGCGGCGCTTTCCTGAAAACCGTGACGGGCACATCGGCAAGCGATACGGGACTGGCCGCTTCCACCACGTACAGCTACACCGTCAAAGCGAAAGATGCCGCCGGCAACGCTTCGGCCGCCTCCAATACCGCCACAGCAACCACGCAGGCCGGCAGCGGCAGCGGAACGCTGGACCCATCGAAGCCGCCTTCAGGGAATTTCGATTTGACGAAATGGAAAATAACGCTGCCCGACGCAAGCGAGGTGCAGCCTTCCGCGCTGAGCAGCGGCTACACGCACCCCGATTGGTTTTACACGGACCCGGTGACCGGCGGCATGGTGTTCGTATCGCCGAATATCGGCGATACGACCAGCAACAGCAGCTATACGCGCTCCGAGCTGCGCGAAATGCTGAATCCGTCCGCAGGTACGAAATCGCTGGGCAACAACTTTGTGACGTCCACCTCGTCGTCCGCTTCGCAGTCGCAAGCCGGCGGTGTTGACGGCACGATGAAAGCGACGCTGCGCGTCGACCGCGTGTCGACAACCGGCGACAGCTCGAAGGTAGGGCGCGTCGTGGTCGGTCAAATCCACGGCCCGGATACCGAGGTCATCCGCCTGTATTACCACAAACGCCCGTCGGACAGCAAGGGCGCGATTTATTTCGGCACCGACGACCTGAGCAACAACAATACGTACGTGAACATCATCGGCGGTCCGAGCAGCCTTAACCCTTCAAACGGCATCGAGCTCGGTCAAAAATGGAGCTATGAAATCAAACTGGCCGGTCTGCAGCTGACCGTTACGATTACGCCCGAAGGCGGATCACCGACAACGGTAACCTACACGATTCCGTCCGGCTATAACGACAAGTATTTGTATTATAAAGCGGGAGTGTACAACCAGAATAACACGGACACCTCATCCGATCAGTCCGACCATGTGAAGGCGACGTTCTTCTCGCTCACGCATACGCATCCATAAGATCAAATCCCTCAATAGAGTGGAACGGCCGCACTGCAACCGTCTTAAGATACAAGGTTCACGTTTTTTTCTCCGCGAATGTACCATCACAGGCGAGGCTGCATACTATAACAGGGGCAAATGACCATTTCATTCAAGCGGAGGTAAAAAAATGTATACCACTCAACAAATGCCTTACACAGGCATGCCGTACACATTCGGCGGTGAGCAGACGATGCCTTTTACAGGTATGCCGTACCCGTACGGTGGCCAGCAGATGATGCCTTTTACAGGTATGCCGTACACGTACGGAGGGCAGCAGACAATGCCTTTTACAGGTATGCCGTATACGTTTGGAGGCCAGCAGTCGATGCCTTTTGCAGGCATGCCGTACACATACGGAGGGCAGCAGACGATGCCATACACAGGCATGCCGTACACATACGGAGGCCAGCAGACAATGCCATACACAGGTATGCCGTACCAGTACGGCGGTGAGCAGACGATGCCTTTTACAGGCATGCCCGGTCAGCAAACGATGCCATCCTCGGGCGCTTCGTCCCTGCCGGGCACTCGTAAAACAGTGAATGGCACTAAATAAAAAACAAAACGAGAAGCTCCGAGTAGAGCAGCTAAACCATCTGCAAAGGTGGTTTTTTTGTTGTCCCGGTTTTGCACTAAGGAAAAAATTGTGCATAAGATAAACTATAGCAAAATCGATTGATAAGGAGACGATACACATGAGAAAACGAAAAATGCGATCTTCGTTTAAAAGGTTTTGGATGACGATTATATTTCTCTAGGTCAGGGGACGATTGCTGTTGTAGTGATAAAATTTATTGATCAGATTATCGTGCCGGTCCTCATTATTTCAGGAGACACCGCCCGATTTGAGCAGCCGGCGGCACAGGAACGAAATTAAGTCTTCTTCTTCTTTTTTGAGCGCGGAAACGGAAGTTTTGGCGGTTTTAACGGTGTTATATGGGCAATCTACGGACTCGGCCAAAGTATAAAAAATGCCAGCCATTGGAAAATTTGATCGGCTTGGAGTGCAGGGAATTCAACATATTTGCGGAAATGGTTATAGAAATTATTTATACGAAAGGCGGCATTTCGATATGCAAAAGGAAACGATCCAATCGATGGAGGATGTGCTTCACATGCTGGATTCGCTGCTTCGCTCTCAGGTGCAGTTTTGGGACAAATTTTATGAAGACCGTCATAAATCCGTCCCTTTCTTTGTCAACGCTCCCGACGAAAACCTCGTCGAACAAGTGGAGACAGGCGCGATTCAACCGGGCAAGGTGCTGGAGCTCGGCTGCGGTCCGGGGCGAAACGCCATATACTTGGCGAAGCAAGGTTTTGATGTGGACGCAGTCGATTTGTCGGAGACGGCGATTGCCTGGGCGCGGGAAAGGGCGGATGCGATGAACGCTCCGGTTCGCTTCAACTGCCGGTCGGTGTTTGAGCTGGAGCCGGAGCAGGAATACGACCTCGTTTACGATTCCGGCTGCCTGCACCATATTTCTCCGCACCGGAGGTTTCAATACATCCGAACGATGCACCGCGCGCTGAAGCCGGGAGGACAGCTGGGGTTGACCTGCTTCGCGCCGGGGCATGAACCGAATTCGCCGCAGGAAAAAACCGATTGGGACGTATACCGCTATTGGGGGATGAAGGGCGGCATGGCGTACAGCGAGGAGAAGCTGCGCCGGCTGCTCGGCGATTTTTTCGACAATGTGGAATTTCGCGCGATGAAGGGTGACCCCGGGAGGGAGGACGTCTTCGGCGCCGGCTTCCTGTGGGCGACGCTGTGGACGAAGAAGACGACGAGTCAAGGCTAGTCCCTAAGAACTGCGCCCCGTTTCCCGTATGCGCTGTGAATGTGGTATACTAAGGTATTAACAGCAGGCGTAATGGACATGAAAGGGGCCGGACTATGTGCGGAATTACCGGAGCATTATTTTTTGAAGACAAGGAGCCTTCGCAGGCGCTGCTTAAGCGGATGACCGACGTGATCGTTCATCGCGGGCCGGACGATTCCGGCTTTTGGACGGAAAACCGCATCGGGCTTGGCTTTCGGAGGCTGTCCATCATCGATCTGAAGGAAGGGCATCAGCCGCTTTGCAACGAGGACGAGTCCGTCTGGATCGTATTTAACGGCGAAATTTACAACTACAAATATTTGCGCAACGCGCTGATCGAAAAAGGCCATCAGTTCAAAACGCATTGCGACACCGAGGTCATCGTGCATCTGTACGAAGAGTACGGGGAAGAATGCGTGAAGCAGCTTCGTGGCATGTTCGGGTTCGTCATTTGGGACCGGAAAAAGAAGCTGCTTTTTGGGGCGCGCGACCATTTCGGCATCAAGCCGTTTTATTACCACTACGATGCGAAGCGGTTTTTGTTCGGTTCCGAGATCAAAAGCATCCTGGCGGCGGACAGCATCGAGCGGACGATACATACGGAAAGCTTGCTCAACTATTTGACGTTCCAATATGTGCCGGAACCGGACACGATGTTCCGCGGCGTGCAAAAGCTGCCTCCCGGCCACTATGTAAAAGTGACTTATGACGGCAGCATGTCCGTTCACCGCTACTGGGACCCGATGTTCGAGCCGGTGCAGCGGCCGTTTGCCGACTATGTCGAGGAAATTCGCGAGACGCTGAAAGATTCGGTCATTCATCATATGCAAAGCGATGTGGAGCGGGGCTGCTTCCTGTCGAGCGGCATCGACTCGACGGCGATTGCGACGCATATGCGGCGGATCGAGCCGATTCGCACGTTTTCCGTCGGCTTCGAAGGGCCGAACAACGAGACGGGCATTGCGAAGCAAACGGCGGATGCGCTCGATACCGAGCATTACGCGAAGGTCATTTCGCGCGAAGACTTCTTTGCCGCGCTGCCGAAGGCGATCTGGCACCAGGACGAGCCGGTGGCCGACCCGTCGGCGATCGCGCTGTGGCATGTCGCCGAGCTTGCCCGCCGGCACGTAACCGTCGTGCTGTCCGGCGAAGGCGCCGACGAGCTGTTCGGCGGCTATCGCATATACCGCGAGCCGCTGTCGGTGGCGCCGCTCGCGCGGCTGCCGCGCCCGGTGCAGCGGCTGCTGCACGCGCTCGCGCGGATTATGCCGGCCGGGCTGTACGGCCGGAACTACCTGCTGCGCGGCACGACGCCGCTCGAAGAGCGATTCATCGGCAACGCGAAAATTTTCAGCGAAGACATGAAAGCGGAGCTCGTCCGGATCGGCGAGGAGATGCTGCGCACGTACCGGGGGCCGCTGCAGGTGGCGAAGCCGTTTTACGACCGGACCCGCCATCTCGACCCGGTGACGCGCATGCAGTACATCGACATGAACCTGTGGATGCCGGGAGACATTTTGATGAAGGCCGACAAGATGACGATGGCGCATTCGCTGGAGCTGCGCGTGCCGTTTTTGGACGTCGAGGTGTTCGACGTGGCGCGGCGCATTCCGGCAGAGTACCGCATCGCGGAAGGCACGACCAAATATATTTTCCGCAAGGCGATGGAAGGCATCATTCCGGATTTTATCCTGAACCGGCCGAAGCTCGGCTTCCCGGTTCCGATCCGCGACTGGATGAAAGGGCCGCAGGGCGACCTGATCGTGGAGCAAATCGCGGCAAGCGGCATCGACGATTATATCAACGTGGATACCGTGCGTGCGATGCTGGCGCGGCATAAGAGCGGTAAAGGCGACTATTCGCGCCGCTTGTGGACCGTGTATGTATTTGCTCTATGGCACACGACTTACATGGAGGAACTGCCGAAGCCAAGCCTTGCGGGGGCGGTTTGATCATAATAAAAGGGAAGGTATGTATCGCACGGCGGCGCCGCGCGTGCATACCTTTTGCCGTTAAAGAAAGGGAGAGCAGGATGGGAAACTACAAGCTGGTCGCATTGGATATGGACGGCACGTTGTTAAACGAGGAGAAGCTCATTTCGGAGGAAAACCGCCGGGCGATCAAGGCTGCGACGGAAGCGGGAGTTACGGTGATGTTATGCACCGGCCGCGGCGTGCCGAACATTATGTCTTACGTCGACGAGCTTCAGCTGAAATCGCCGATCGTAGCGGTCAACGGCAGCGAAGTATGGAAGGCGCCGGGCGAGCTGTGGAAACGGGTTACGATGGACAGCGCGCTCGTAGACCGGATGCGGCAAATCGCCCTGCGCCACGATGTATGGTATTGGGCGTATTCCGTCGAAGGAGTGTACAACAAAAACAACTGGTCGGTGGACGCGATCGACGAGGTCAAGTGGCTCAAGTTCGGGTACCATATCGACGATACCGATGTGCTTGCTTCCGTGCGCGGGGAACTGGCTTCCTGGGGGGCGCTGGAAATTACAAATTCCCACCCGTGCAACATCGAGCTCAACCCGAAGGGGATTTCCAAAGCAAGCGGGCTTAGAGAGGTATGCGCCTTGCTCGGGCTCGAAATGTCGCAGGTCGTCGGGATGGGCGACAGCCAGAACGACCTGGAGATGATCCGCGCGGCCGGTCTCGGCGTGGCGATGGGCAATGCGCAGGAGGAGATCAAGCGGGAAGCGGACTTGGTGACGGTCACCAACGAAGAGGACGGGGTGGCCCGCGTCATATGGGAGCAGGTGCTGGGGAGATAGGCGCCATGAAACGATAAGCGCAGCGGGCCGTATTATGTTGTGCAGCTGCGATTCGAAGTGAAGGAGGTGCGTAAGCATCGTCACATTGGCATGGATTATTGTAGTCGCGCTTTTTCTGATCGGCATGGCGGGGGCGGTGTACCCGGTGCTCCCGGGCGTGCTGGCGATTTACGGCGCATTTTTCGTATACGGGTTTATGATTGGCTTTGAGCCGTTCGGCTTCTGGTTCTGGTTCATTCAGACGACGATTGTGGCCGTTATCATCATCGCCGATTATGTGGTCAGTGCGTACGGCGTGAAAAAATTCGGAGGCACCCGCGCCTCCGTGATCGGCAGCACGATCGGCCTTTTGATCGGCCCGTTCGTCATCCCGGTTGCCGGTCTGCTCGTCGGGCCGTTCCTCGGCGCCTTCATCGGCGAGATGACAACCGGTGCGGATATGCGGCAATCGGCGCGGGCCGGCATCGGGGCGCTCGTCGGATTTTTCACGAGCGTCGTTGTCAAAGTGGTGCTGCAGCTCATGATGATCATTGTGTTTGTCATTTGGCTGCTGTTGTAACCGGAGGAGGGAAACCGCTTGAGCTTTTTTGGCCAAAGCATATTGCCCGCAGTGCGCAAAATGAAAGATTTTGAGCTGCTGCTCGGTACTCCCTATACGTATTTGGTGCTGCTCGATACGCACATTTCGCAGCTGGGCAGCGTGGCGAACGCGGCGAAGCAGCATAACAAGCAGCTGCTCGTTCACGCCGACCTGATTCACGGGCTCAAAAACGACGAGCCCGCCGTCGATTTTTTATGCCAGACGATCCGGCCGGCCGGCATTATTTCCACCCGCAGCAGCGCGATCATGACGGCAAAAAAACATAAGGTGCTTGCGGTACAGCGCCATTTTTTACTTGATTCGACGGCGCTTGAGATGACCTATAAAATCACGGAAAAAACGCAGCCCGATTTTATCGAAGTGCTGCCCGGCGTCATGCCGCATATCATTGCGGAGCTGAAGGAGACGCTGAGCATTCCGATTTTGACCGGCGGGCTCATCCGTTCGGTGGAGGAAGCGGACCGGGCGCTTGCGGCTGGGGCGATTGCAATCACGACCTCGAAGCGGGATATTTGGAAGCATTATATAAGCTAGAACGATCGTCGACCTTGCGCAGAGCCGCGGGGTCTTTTTTTGTAGGCGGCCGAGCCGGGTCCATCCGTTTGCGGCGGTTGTATTTCGGGCAGCCGAAAGTGTAACTTATAAGAAAGATGAGACGAAGGCCGAAGGCGTTTTTCGGTTTAATACTCTGCCTGCCTGAGGCGCAGGGCTTCTTGCTGTCGTTTAAACTCCGTTTAAACAATCCGGTTATTCTCGGTATGTGCCAAACATTGGAGCACGAAACGTAAGCAAGGAGGAATTTACGATGAGAGAACCCTACTCCGATACGAATACGGGGGAGAAAGCTCCGGTCAATCTGCCGCTGTTTTGGCGGCTTATCCGGCAAAGCCGGCCATCTCCCATGATGCTGGGCATTGCGCTCGGACTCAGCGTGACGTCGACACTGCTGGGGCTGGCCGTCCCGCTGATCATGAAGCATTTCGTCGACGGCTTCTCGCTGACATCCGTCAGGCCGGGCCAGATCGCTTGGCTCGCGGCGGCGTTCGTACTTCAGGCTGTGGCCAGCGGCGTGTCTTTGTTTTTGCTCAGTCAGGTCGGGCATCAGCTTGTCGCTTCGCTCAGAGACCGGTTATGGAAGAAGCTGCTCGTACTGCCGGTATCGTATTACAACCGCACCGAATCCGGAGAGACGTTAAGCCGGCTGACAAACGATACGGCAGTGATCAAAAACCTGATCACGGAAAATTTATCCGGCCTGCTGACGGGGCTCATTTCGATCGTCGGCTCGGTGGCCGTATTGTTTTACCTCGATTGGAAAATGACGCTGCTGCTGCTGATCGCTGTGCCGCTGTGCATGGCTATCCTGATGCCGCTCGGACGGCAAATGTTCAAAATTTCCAAGGAGCAGCAGGCGGAGACGGCGCGCCTGACAGCGACGCTCAGCCGGGTCATCTCGGAAATCCGTCTCGTGAAAACGTCCGGTGCGGAGCGCCGCGAATACGATAACGGCAAAAACGGCATCCTGACCTTGCTTCGCTACGGCATTAAAGAAGGCATGGTGCAGGCCGTCATCTCTCCGGTTATCTTCTTCGTCATCATGCTGATGCTGGTGATGATTCTCGGCTACGGCGGCATCCGGGTGGCGAGCGGCGAGCTGACCAGCGGCGATTTGATTGCGTTTATTTTGTACCTGTTCCAGATCGTCATGCCGATCAACCAGATCACCGGCTTTTTTACGCAGCTGCAAAAAGCGATGGGCGCAACGACCGCGATCATCTCGACATTGGAGCATGAGGAGGAGGAGCTGTACGCCGGAGCCGCCGTGCAGGACGCGGATTTGCCGATCGCGCTGGAGCGGGTGACGTTCGGCTACAATCCGGGCGAGCCGGTGCTGCAGGATGTCAGCTTCACGATTCCGGCCGGCAAAGTTACTGCAATCGTCGGCCCGAGCGGCAGCGGCAAATCGACGCTGTTCGCACTGCTCGAGCGCTTCTACGCCGCAGAATCCGGCGCCGTCCGGCTCGGCGGCGAGCCGATTGAGACGTATGCGCTGTCGTCCTGGCGCAGCCACATCGGCTATGTCTCGCAGGAGAGCCCGCTCATTGCCGGCACGATTCGCGACAACCTGACCTACGGCTTGCCGAAGCCGGTCTCCGAGCAGGAGATGAAACGCGCGGCGCAGATGGCGTTTGCCGACGGGTTCATCATGGAGCTTCCGGAGCAATATGACACTGAAGTCGGGGAGCGCGGCGTCCGTCTCTCCGGAGGTCAGCGGCAGCGCATCGCGATTGCCCGCGCGCTGCTGCGTAATCCGCGCATCCTGATGCTCGACGAAGCGACTTCCAGCCTCGACAGCAAGTCGGAGATGATGGTGCAGCAGGCACTCGGACGCCTGATGCAGGGACGGACGACGCTGGTGATCGCACACCGGCTGGCGACGGTCGTCCACGCCGATCAGATCGTATTTTTGGAAAAAGGCAGGGTGACCGGCATCGGTACGCATGAACAGCTGACGAGATCGCATGAATTGTACCGGGAATTTGCCGCCCACCAGCTGCAGCAGCCCGTGGAGGAGATGAGCGAAACATGGCCACTATCCTGATCGTCGATGACGACCCGCATATCCGCGAGCTTGTCCGCGTGTTTTTGCGGTCGGAAGGATTCGATACGGAGGAAGCGGAGAATGGCGAGGAAGCGCTGGCCCGGCTCGAGAAAACGAAGGCCGACCTGGTCATTCTCGATATCATGATGCCGAAAATGGACGGCTGGGAGCTGTGCCGACAACTGACGGAGCTTTATGACCTGCCCGTGCTGATGCTGACGGCAAAGGGCGAAACGATGCATAAGGTCAAAGGCTTCCAGCTCGGCGCCGACGATTATTTGGTGAAGCCATTCGAGCAGCTCGAGCTGGTGGCGCGCGTGCGGGCGCTGCTGAAGCGTTACCGGATCGCGGCGTCGCAGACGGTGCAGGTCGGCTCACTGTACATGAACCGCCGCACATTCGAGGTGACCGTAAGCGGAACGCCGCTTACGCTGCCGCCCAAGGAGTTCGAGCTGCTGTTCAAGCTGGCCGGCTACCCCGGCAAAACGTTCGCACGCGAGCAGCTGATCGAGGACATTTGGGGATACGACTTCGACGGCAATGAGCGGACGCTCGACGTGCATATCAACCGGCTGCGCGAACGTTTTCCCGAAGAGCGCCATTCGTTCCGGATTCGGACGATTCGCGGCATCGGGTATAAGCTGGAGGTCTCCACATGAGGACGGAAGTGCGCAGAAAGCTGTGGCGGCGAGTGGCATTAGGCTTGTCATTGATGTTTTCCGGACTCGCGATCGGCTGGTTTTTGGCATACTGGGGGACCGCCTGGGCATATTTGAAGATCGGCTGGACTCCGGAAGGCGTAGCCCGGGAGCTCGTCAATAACTTTCTCGGCTTCTTTTTTCTTTTTGCGGTAATGAGCATTATCGGACGCATTTACCGGCGTAATCCTCAAGTCCGTTTTGTAGAAAGCCTGATCGCGGCGCTCCGGCAGATCGCCAAGGGAGATTTCAACGTCAATCTGGAGAACAAGGAACCGGTCGGTCCCTTCAACGAACTGGTGGACAGCATTAACGATATGGCGAGCCAACTCGGGCAGATGGAAAAAATGCGCCAGGAGTTCGTCTCCAACGTCTCCCATGAAATTCAGACGCCGCTCGCCTCGATCAGCGGGTTTGCCCGCGCTTTGCGCAAAGAGGATTTGACGCCCCATGAACGGAATCATTACCTGGATATTATCGAAACGGAAAGCAAGCGGCTGGCCAGGCTGAGCGACAATCTGCTCAAGCTGACGTCGCTCGAATCGCAGCATCATCCGTTCGAGCTCAGACCTTACCGGCTCGACCGCCAGCTGCAAAATCTGATTGTGGTCTGCGAGCCGCAGTGGGCGGACAAGGACATCGAGATGAGCGCCGAGCTGGACAAGCTCAGCGTGACGGCCGACGAGGAGCTGATGAGCCAGGTGTGGATCAACCTGATCCACAACAGCATCAAGTTCACTCCGCAGGGAGGGGCGATTCATATTCGTCTCCGGCGGAATGGGGAATATGCCGAGGTCGACATCCGCGACAACGGCATCGGGATGAACGGGGAAGATCAGGCTCACATGTTCGAGCGGTTTTACAAAGCCGACAAATCGCGCAACCGCGCGGCGGGCGGCAGCGGGCTCGGGCTGGCGATCGTCAAAAAGATCGTCGACATGCACGGCGGGGCGATCCGCGTCGTGAGCCGCCCCGGCGAAGGGACGACGGTGACGGTTGCGCTGCCGCGCGCGGAAAACGTCTGATGCTCTCCAGAACCGGGGGTGCATCAAGACGGCCGCACCGAGGGGGATGCGGGCAATGCTGTCAGGTTCAAGTCAGCTTTGAAAGCCTTTTTTTTCGAAAAGTCCAACCGGATCAATAAAGTGCTATCCGCCAAATGCCCGTGAACAAAAAAATACGATTGATTCCAAAGCGGCCGCGGGCTACATTAGGAGCAGGTTACCTCATTATTACGTTGGCAAGGGAGAATGATCAGGAATGGTCGACAATCAGCGGGAACCTTACCTCCTGGGAAAAGTGGACATTCGCGCGGCCGGGCCGCGCTGCAAAATGCTGCTCGGCGATCTGAACGGGGACGGACGTATGGAAATGTTGATGGTGCAGCCGGGCAAACGCAAGGACGTGCGGTACATTCCACACCAGACAGGGTGCCTCACGGCATTCGATCTGGAGGGGAACTTGCTTTGGCAGCTCGGGACTCCAAGCGAAGACGCAGGCGGGCCCGGGGCGGATTATCCGGCGCAAATCTATGATTGGGACGGTGACGGCCGGCTCGAGGCGCTGTGCGTCATGGAGGACAAGCTGCTTGTTGTGGACGGAGCCAGCGGGCGGATCAAGCGGTCGCATGCGCTACCGGATCCCGAGGCTCACGACTGCATCATCATCGCGAATGTGTCGGGCAAGGAACGGCCGGGCGATCTTATTTTGAAAGACCGCTATCGCCGGCTGTGGGTGATGGACAACGACTTTAACCTGCTTTGGAAACATGAAGGGAATGTCGGGCATTTTCCGTGGGTGTACGATTGGAACGGCGACGGCTTCGACGAAGTGATGGCAGGGTACGATCTGCTCGACCGCCGGGGGAAGGTGCTGTGGTCGTGCCGCGATTTGGACGATCATGCGGACTGCGTATGGACCGGGGATGTAAACGGCGACGGGGAACCGGAGATCGTTGTAGGCGGAAGCGTGACGGTCATGTATGGCCGAAGCGGAAAAGAACTTTGGCGCTACGAAGGTTCGGTGGAATCGCAGCACGTTGCGCTCGGCAAGTTCCGGGACGATTTGCCCGGGCTGCAAATCGCCGGCCTGGATCGGCTCGTACGCGAGGATACGGGCAGCGGCCGGAAGGGCAAGGATGCTTTGTTCCTGCTTGACGCGGAAGGGAAGGAAATTTGGAAAGAAAATCGCGCAACGTCCGGATGGCTGACGATCATCGAGACGATCAGAGGATGGGACGATGGCCCGCTCGACTACATACTGGCTTACCGGAGAGGCGGAGGAGTATTTCCTGCGCTGTACGACGGCCATATGAATGTCGTGGTGCAGTTCCCGGCGGAAGGTTACGCGGCTCATGCAGATTTGCTCGGGGCAGGATCGGAGCAGGTCATTATATACGACCATGAGACCGTTTCGATTTTCTCCAGCCGTAAAAAGGACTTGGCCCGGTCCGCTTCGGGGCGGCCGCTGAAACAAACTAAGCGCCTCTACAGCTCCACGTTGTATCCGGGTGGGGAATGGTTGTAAGACGCGAGGTCGGCGTTCTCTATTTTGAAAGGGAAGCCGACCGTTCTTTATGATCTCGGCGCCCACAACATGATGGACACTCCCGCGAGGCAAACGGCGGCTCCAATCCAGTCGTAAAGATCGGGTGTCTTTTTATCGACAAACCAGCCCCATAATACGGCGAGAGCCACAAATACGCCTCCATACGCAGCGTAAACGCGTCCGAACGAAGGAAAGCTTTGCAAAGTGGGGATAATACCGTACAAAATAAGAATGACGCTTCCGACCACCCCATACCACAAAGGCTTTGATTCTCTCAGCCAAAGCCAAACCATATACCCTCCGCCAATTTCGGCAAGCCCGGCCAGCGTAAATAAGATAATTGCCATCAACATTACAGCATCCCCTCCTGATTTCAACCGTGCTTTTCCATTTTAAACTACGGAATAGTAATCCGTAATATAAAAAAGATTTGCTCCGAACGCAACCATGTTACGCGTCGCGGAGCAAACCAGGCTAAAAAATACGGTTTGATATGCCGGCGGTCAACTTGATCTTGTCCGGAAATGCCTCAAGATCGCCTACGAGCCAGGAAGGATCGAACAGTTCCAAATCTTCCTCATCTCTTAGAAACGTCCGTACAGTTTTTCCAAGCCGGAGTGGTCCACCGGAATAATAATTTCCAGGTCTTGCAAATATGTCTTGACAATCTCTCCTTCGCCGTCCAGCTTGTAACTCCCGGCATTGGCCGACGGGTCCGCGAATTCCGGCAAAAACGCCTTGAGCGTCACCGATTTCGGCGCATCCGCAAAGCGGTCGAACAGCAATTCGGATATCATTTCCTTTTGCTCGTTATCGCTGTAAACTCCGATACCGGAAACAAGGCCCAATTGCCTGCCGCTATCGTCCCAGAGCTCGTAATGGATATTGTCGGCGAGAAGTTTGGCCGTTTTGTCGCTTGATTGCAGGTTGACATTTACAAGTGTCGTTATCGGGGTAAATTCGATACGCTCCAGCGTGAGCTTAACTCCGTTCCACTCCTTCGACTGTTTGAAGGGTGTGACCAGACGCTCCGTGTTTTTGCGAACGGGAAGCTCGAAGACAAAAGGCTCTTCGACGCCTTCCAGCCATATTTTGGCCGTCAGTACGAAGCGGTCCGGCAGAACGTTTGCCGATCCGCCGCTTAGCCCGGAAAAAGTGGTCAATTCAAAAAGCATCGCATTGGGATCGGATGTCGGACTCCCTTTCAAGCCGACTCTCATCTTGTCTTGATAATCGTAAGATGGGGTGCCGTCGATAAGCATTTCGAAGTGATTGACGGCGCCGCGCGGATAAGACGATAAGCCTTTATTTGCGGTCATGAAGTCCATAATGCCCCCGGTAAACCCTTCCCCCTCACGTTTAATGGCCACGGACAGGCGCATGCCGTCAAATACAAGCTGGGGAACGCGGAGGGTGATCCCCCCATGGGTTGCGCTGGCGTCCAGCTCGGCCGCCAGCCCGCGCTCCTCCGCGGTCCGCAAGCCAAGGTCGTCCGCCAGCCTGAAGATGCCGCCGATCAGCGGAAGACTTTTGAGCGATCCGGCCATCGCCGGGGACACCGCGGCGCTGCACAGCCCTCCGGTCACGGCGATAATTGCAGCGGCGGACACCGCTCCAACCGCCTTGCGAATTTTGGGAAGACGGATTTTGGGGCCGGTATTGGTCTGCAGCGGGAGGTCGGCCAGGGATGCGTAGATTTCGTCCTGGCGGCGGCGAATCATTTCCGGTACCGCGGGCAGCCGTTCCCTGCCCACTTCCCGAAGTTCTCTATCAAGGTCAGATGTTTTCATAGGCGAGCTTCCCCCCACGTTTTTGTTTCACTTCATCGGCCAGTACCCCGCGGGCCCGGTGCAAACGCGCTCTCACGGCTCCTTCGGAAATATCCAGTACACCGGCGATTTGTTTGATCGGCAAATCCTGATAATAAAATAAATGGATGACGATTCGCAACGATTCGTCCAGATTTTCCACCGCCTCCCGAAGGTCGAGCTTGCGGCTGTTCCCATAGTAATCGGGTAAGCGTTCCGTGTCCGACGGTTCCGGAGGTTCCGTCATGGCGACGGTTTTATTGCGACTGCGCAGCAATTGATTGCATTCATTGATCAGAATCCGGATAACCCAGGTTTTAAAATATTTCGGATTGCGCAATGCGGACAATGATTTATACGCTTTAAGCGTGGTTTCCTGAAACGCGTCCGCACAGTCTTCATCCCGTCTCACGATGGACTTGGCCAAGCGGTACAGCTCGGGTTCCAGCCTCCGGAAGAGCCGGATAAACGCTTCGCGATCTCCCTGCTGCGCCTGCCTGACCTCCAATTCCATATTCTGCTGCACGAATTTCATCTCCTTCTCGAGGGCCCTCTATGGATTAGATGGGCCAGCATACGAAAATGTTATATATCAACGAAAAAAGAAACGAGGAAGTTGCAGCGTTATTCCACTCAAATAGCAATCGAAAAGAAATCCCGCAATTTCCTGCATGTTATACTGGGTGCAGGAGATTAAACAAACCAATATCACAAAGAGGTGGATTGACGATGGCATTGAAAGCAAGCAACACTTTTATCAACTTGCCTGTAAAAGACTTGAAGAAAACGATGGACTTCTTTTCGCAGCTCGGCTTTGAGTTCAACATGCAGTTTACGGATGACAATGCGGCATGCATGGTCATCAATGACAATACGTTTGCAATGCTGCTGGTCGAAACCTTTTTCCAAACGTTTACGAAAAAAGAACTTGCCGATGCGGCGAAAAGCACCGAGGTGCTTATAGGTTTGTCGGCCGACAGCCGGTCCGAGGTGGATGAGATTGTGAACAAAGCGCTCTCTGTGGGCGGAAGTGCGGCCGGCGACACGCAGGACCACGGATTTATGTACAGCAGAAGCTTCCAGGATGTGGATGGCCATATTTGGGAAGTGATTTACATGGATCAAAGCGCGATCCAGCAGGCGTAATTTTTGCCGAGCCGGGGTATGCCCGTGAAAAGTCAGACGGACCGGGAGGAGTCATCAACGTCCCGGTCCGTCGTTATTTTTTTCGCACGGAATAAGTACCCTACGATTTACAAATAATTGATGTTCGGGGTATTGACTTAAGCGGCTATAAACCCTATTGTAACAAAAGCGGACCGAAAGCACGGTTTCGCACAAATAGATAAAGTGGAGAGGGAAGTGAATCAAGATGAAGCAATACAATACGCGTGCGATCATGGCGTCGCTGCTTATATGCGGCTTCGTCGGCATGTTCAGCGAGACGGCGCTCAATATCGCGATCAGCAATTTGATGGACGTGTTCCATATTTCGGCGGCGACCGCACAATGGCTGACGACGGGATTTTTGCTGACGCTCGGCATTTTGATGCCGATGACCGGGCTGCTGCTGCAGTGGTTTACGACGAGACAGCTGTTCGTCGTTTCGCTGGCGAGTTCGATCATCGGCACATTGATCGCGGCGCTTGCCTTCAATTTCGAGATGCTGATCGTTGCCCGCGTGCTGCAGGCTGCCGGAATGGGTTTGTTAATTCCGCTTATGTTTAATACGATTCTCGTCGTTTATCCGCCGGAAAAGCGCGGAGCGGCGATGGGTTTCGTCGGCCTCGTCATCATGTTCGCACCGGCCATCGGCCCGACTGTGGCGGGGCTCCTGATCGCCTATTTTACTTGGCATTACATCTTCTGGCTATCGCTGCCGTTTTTGGTCATCGGACTGCTCGTCGGACTGAAAAATTTGGAAAACGTCACGGAAGTGACGAAGCCCCGCATCGATCTGCTGTCCGTCATCCTGTCCACCATAGGCTTCGGCGGCGTCGTATTCGGCTTTAGTAAGGCGGGCGAAGGCGGTGAGGGCTGGAGCGGCCCGATCGTTGTTGCGTCTATCGCCATCGGGTTGGCCGCGATCGCGCTTTTCGCCCTGCGGCAAATATTTATGCGCGAGCCGATAATGAACCTGCGGGTGTTCAAGTATCCGATGTTCGTAGTGGGCCTGCTCATGGTGCTGTCGTGTATGATGATCATCTTGTCGAGCATGATTATTTTGCCGATGTATTTGCAAAACGGCATGAAGCTGTCCGCGTTTTCCGCCGGACTCATGCTGCTGCCGGGCAGCGCGCTGAACGGCCTCATGTCGCCGCGCATGGGACGTTTGTTCGACAAATACGGGCCGAAATGGCTTGTCATTCCAGGCCTCGTTATTGTGGCCCTGATGTTATGGTTTTTCTCCGGCATTACGCCGGCGTCTTCGATCGCCTTCATCGTCGCCCTGCATATCGGCCTTATGGTCGGCATCTCGATGGTATGGATGCCGTCGCAGACGAACGGCCTCAATCAGCTGCCGCCGGAGCTGTATCCGCACGGAACGGCGGTTATGAACACGCTGCAGCAGGTCGCGGGTGCGATCGGCACGGCGATCGCAATCAGCATTTTGACGAGCGGCATGGAAAAGTATTTGCACAATTCCAAAGCGCCGACCGAGAATACCGAGATGGCCAACGCGATGACGTTCGGCTCTCAGAACGTGTTCATGTTCGCGATGATCGTAACGCTGATCGGTTTGGCCATGGCGTTTTTCATCCGCCGCGTCGTCGTGAGCCGCGCGATGAATCCGATGCATTGATTTCAAATAAGGGAGCCCCGCGGGCTCCCTTTTTACTTGTTCAGGCAGCTATATAAGTTGAACATTGCATGTGCGTCATGTATAGGGCGGGTTAACGGTTGCAGCCGAGCTTATTCGGCTCAAACCGGTCTTGGCCTCAGGGCGATACGATTTGTACATAACCGATCGGATAACGCCCGTCGTCCCTGCGTCCCTGAATGGCAAAATCGACACCCGGCTTCCGCCGGTCGGGATCGAGAATGGCCGCGGTCACGGTATAGGCGCCGGTCGCGATGTGGGACGGGACGTGCAGCTGCGCCGTCACCTCCGAGGTTCCGGGCAGCCAGGTCCGGATATCCGCATCCGCAATCGTGCTCGCCACGATACGGCCTTCCGGGTCCGCAAGCGACAGCTCCAGCGGCCACTTGTAATAAAACGGCGCTACACCTTTGTTTTCTATGGTTAAGCTGACCGGAAGATCGCTTCCGGAAGGCGCCAATCTCCGCACCGTCGCCTCTTTCACGACGAAGCGGTAGCCCATCAGCTTCAGCAGCCGGTTCACGTTTTGCCGCTCGGTGTCGTTCAGCGTAAGCCCTACGGGGCTGCTTGGGCCAAGCCAGCTCGTATGGCTCAGCCTGGCCTGATCCAGCGTCTCCCCGATCGTGTCGTTTTGAAACAGCTCCTTCATCCGGCCCGCATTGCCGATTTCCCCGCCGCTTGGCGCATGCTGCCAAAAATCGGGCACAGGCGGGATATCCTCACCTGCCAGCAGCGAGGTATACCCGTTTTCAAACCAATCGACAAAGCCGTGAACGGTTTGCTCATGGCTGCCGAACACGTCGTTGAACAGGCCGAGACGCTCCTCCTTGACGATAGGGTACGGTCTGCGCAGCAGCAGCTTTTTGTTCGGAAAAGCGTCTATGTAATGCCGGACGTATTGATCCGACACGGCAAGTTTCGGAAAAGGAATTTCCCCGGCTTCGCCGCTGTAAGTATGCCATTCGCCCCAATGGCCCAAGCTGCCGAGCGCGATAAAAGCGATTCCGGCGTCGTTGTCGTACCTTTCGCCCAGCTTGGCGATGACCTCGCGATGATATTTAATAAGCAGCGGATTGTCGTAGTTCGGGCTGAAGCCTTTGCCGGCGGGATTGTCATACCAAATTCCGTCGCCGCCCAGCTCCTTGTAGAGCCACTCGGGAATATCCGTCTTCTGCGTGTCGTCCCGCGCATAATCGAGCACAAAACGGATAATGAGCTTCACGTCGCGCTCTTTCCAGTAAGTGAACTTATATTTTCGCTCCAGCTCGTCAAAAGCATACTTTCCTTTTTCCGGCTCCAGATCTTTCCACGTCCAAAGCACGTAAGCGAGCTTGTGCGGCTGCGAATACGGACCGTTCAAGGCGGCCGGGGCGAAGCCCATGTACGGATTATTCAGCACATCGTCCCGTTCCTGCGGCACATAACGCATGTTTTCGATCGCCGTCAAGTCCGAAGGTACGGTCCCCAGCATACCGAACGTTACAAGCAGCAGCAAAATCGTCGTTCCTTTGATCAGCAATTTCTTCTCTCCCATTTCCCCGGCTTGGTCATCCCCATTATAGCGGATTATTTAAATTGAACGGGTACAATAGCAGCCGGGATGATCGGCAGCCTTAAGTTAGGTCATATTTGGCTCTTGCCGTCTCGACATGCCAGTAATTTGCCCTTCCCCACTGTCTTAGCTCTCTCATCGGATTAAGCAAACTTTCCCCTAAAGGAGTTAGCGAATATTCAACGCTTGGGGGCACGGTTGGTGTAATATGGCGTTGTACCAACCCGTTCCATTCCAGCTTACGCAACGTTTGAGTGAGCATTTTTTTTGAAATGCCCTCGATTCTTCTTTCCATTTCTCCGTATCGAATGTTTCCGTTTTCCAATGCATAAATGACGAGTGCCGTCCATTTGTTGGAGATGATTTCAAGAACTCTGCTGTAACCGCATATCGCCAATGAGATGTCGGATTGTTTTGTTTTGGACGAAGATGTCAAATGATTTCCCTCCTATGCACTTCAAAGTTCCCAGGACACCTTAAAGTGCCTACTTACATAAGTTTAGTCCGTGCAATATTATATGTCTATACCAGCGGAGGAGAAACAATCGATATCCACTGTGCGGTTATAAACGGAGTGAAGTCTTTGCATGCCAACGGTTGACTCATATGCTGGCAAAGCCTGAATTTAATAGGAGGAAATGAACATGCCGAATATTATTAAAGCCCGCCCCAAGCTGTATGTGATGGATAACGGTCGTATGAGCATGGATAAAAATTGGATGATCGCCATGCATAATCCGGCTACGATCAGTAATCCTAATGCACCGACACAGTTCGTGGAATTTCCGATATATACGGTACTGATCGATCATGCGGAAGGAAAAATTTTGTTCGATACGGCTTGCAACCCGAACTCGATGGGCAGTGAAGGACGCTGGGCCGAATACACTCAGCAGGCGTTCCCATGGGTGGCAAGCGAGGAATGTTACCTGCATAACCGGCTGGAGCAGCTCCGTGTTAAACCTGAGGAAATCAAGTACGTCGTTGCCTCTCATTTACATCTGGATCATGCCGGGTGCTTGGAGATCTTTACGAACGCAACGATTATCGTCCATGAAGATGAGCTGAACGGTACGTTGCAAAGCTATGCCCGCAACGAAAAGGGAGGAGCCTACGTTTGGGCGGACATCGATGCTTGGATCAAAAACCACTTGCAGTGGCGGACCGTCAAACGCAATGAAGATAACCTGGAGTTGGCTGAAGGCATCAAAATTGTTAACTTTGGCAGCGGTCATGCTTGGGGCATGTTAGGATTGCACATTGAAATGCCGGAAACAGGGGGGATCATCCTTGCTTCCGATACCATCTATACGGCGGAGAGTTACGGTCCACCCGTCAAGCTGCCGGGCATCATATACGATTCGATCGGATACCGGAACGCGGTTGAGAAAATCCGCACGCTTGCTGCCCGAACGAATTCCCAAGTATGGTTCGGGCATGATGCGAATCAATTCAAACAATTACGCAAATCAACGGAAGGATACTACGAATAAGTAGGTGTCATTCGAAGCTTCCGGAGTTCCCTCCACGCGAAAAAGAAAAAACGTCCGTCCCCGGGAAGCCGGGTATTGGACGTTGGCAAGGTGGCAAATCAAGTTCAAGAGCCGTTACAGCCGAAAAGGTTACTGAGCTTCTTTCTCCAAAGGAACGACCGCATCGTGAAGCAGCACATCAAGCGCTTCGCTGTGCCGGGCCGCGCTTTGCTCGCTCCAGCCGAAGCGGTGCGCCATGTAGCGGATGACCGGCTCTTTCCACATTTTCGCCCAAGCGATATCGAAGTAAACCGCACCGGTGCGGCGAACGAAAAAGTCGGCCGGCGTCGCCACCATCTCATGTTCGATCCCGTACTGCAGCATGGCCATGACCGCCTCGGGGATGCCCCATTCGCGCGCTTCTTCGCGGGAGGAGGCGTACAGCTCGAACAGCCGGCCGCAGTTGGAGCCGTAAGCGCGGGCAAACTGCTCCGCTTCCGTTTCGGACAAGCCCCAGTCTTTGCCCGCTTTCGTGCGCTCCTTCACGAAAGCTTCGAACTGCGCGGAGCCGCCGACATCGCCGCCGGAGAGGCGGACCCGGTCCGTCGTGCAGCCCGGATACGAGCCGTGGCCCTCCTGCGCCAGCTGCCGGCCGGCCAGGTCGACGATGCGCTCGGCCATTTTGCGGTAACCGGTCAGTTTGCCGCCGGCAATCGTGATGAGTCCGGACGGAGCGATGAAAATTTCGTCTTTCCGCGATAACTCGGAAGGCGACTTACCGTCCTCGTGGATGAGCGGGCGCAGCCCCGACCAACTGGATTCGAGATCGGCCGCCGTCAGCTTCAGCGTCGGGAACATGAAATTCGCCGCAGCGATGATATAGTCGCGGTCGGCTACGGTCATGCGCGGGTGCACGATATCGCCGCGGTAGTTCGTGTCCGTCGTGCCGATATATGTTTTGCCGTCGCGCGGAATGGCGAATACCATCCGGCCGTCCGGCGTATCGAAATAGATCGCCTGGTTCAAAGGGAACCGTTTGCCGTCAAAGACGAGATGGACGCCTTTGGTCAAGTGCAGACGTTTGCCCTGCTTGGAGCCGTCTTTTTCGCGGATCGTATCGACCCAAGGTCCGGCGGCGTTGACGATCTTTTTCGCATAAATGTTGAAAGACTCGCCGCTTAACAGGTCGGCAGCGCGAACGCCGACAAGCTTGCCCCGATCGTACAGCAGCTCTTCCGCTTTTGCGTAGTTCACCGCAAGGGCGCCGCGGCGGGCCGCTTCCTTCATCGTTTCGATCGTCAGCCGCGCATCGTCGGTGCGGTATTCCACATAATAGCCGCCGCCCTTCAGCTTGTCGGTGCGAAGCAGCGGTTCCATGCGCAGCGTCTGCTCCTTGCTGAGCATTTTGCGGCGCTCGCTGCTTTTGACGCCGGCCAGCCAGTCGTAGACGTAAAGGCCCACCGAGGTGGCGAGCTTGCCGTAGGTGCCGCCTTCGATGATCGGCAGCAGCATCCATTCCGGCGTCGTGACGTGCGGCGCGTTTTCGTAAACGATCGCGCGCTCCTTGCCGACTTCGGCAACCAGCTTGAACTCGAGCTGCTTCAAATAGCGAAGGCCGCCGTGGATCAGCTTCGTGGAGCGGCTGGAGGTGCCCGCCCCGAAGTCCTGCATTTCGATTAACCCGGTTTTCATGCCGCGCGTCTGCGCATCGAGCGCAATACCGGCTCCCGTAATTCCGCCGCCGATTACGAGCAGGTCGAGCGGCTGCGAAGCCATCTGCCGGAGTACGTCACTGCGCTTTTCTGCGGAAAAACTCATAAGAAAGACCCCTTTCGTCCGGGTAAAGAGCATTTTTTGGCAAACAAAAAAGAGAAGACGCGGAACAATCCCCTCAGCAAGGGGGATGTCGCGGTCTTCTCCCGATCTCTGACCCGTAATTAACTTGCCTTCATCATAACACGAAACATGCCTTGCGGCAATAGGCGTTGCGCGTCTTCCGCGGAAGCACTACAATACTAAAGGAAGATTGTACAGAGAAGAGGAACCGAACTTGTCCAAGGATTCATTAGTCAAAGGCACGCTGATTTTGACGGTAGCCGCTCTCGTGGCGCGGGCGCTCGGGGTCGTCCAGCGGGTACCGCTCGTTTATTTGCTGCAGGAAAAAGGAATGGCGTGGTACGGCATCGCCTTCAATTTATATTCCGTGCTGCTCGTCATCGCGACCGCGGGGGTTCCAAGCGCACTCAGCAAAATGATTTCCGAGCGCACGGCGCTCGGACAGCATGCCGAGGCGGAGCGCATATACCGCGCCGCGGCCAGGTTTGCGCTCGCCGCGGGCGTCGTAATGACCGCGCTGCTGTACGCGTTCGCGCCCTGGAGCGCGCAGCTCGCGGGCAACCCGGAGGCGACGGCGGCGATTCGCGCGCTCGCTCCGGCGCTGCTGCTGTTTCCGCTGATCGCGATCATGCGCGGCTATTTCCAGGGGCGGCAAAACATGATGCCGAACGGGCTGTCGCAAATCATCGAGCAAATTTTCCGCGTCGCCGCCTCGGTGGCGCTCGCTTATGCGCTGCTCGGCTACGGCCTGGAATGGGGCGCGGCCGGCGCTTCCTTCGGCGGCGTCGTCGGCAGCGTAGCGGCGATCGCCGTGATGATTTACTTCGCGCGCAAGCTGCGGCGTGCGGACAAGGTGGGGGGCGGCGCCGCCGGGACCGCCACCCTGACGTATTCGGCGATCTACAGCCAGCTGTTCCGGCTGTCGATCCCGATCGTCATCTTTTCCGTCACCGTGACGCTCATCTACACGATCGACTCGACGATCGTCACCCCGCTGCTGCAGGGAGCGTTCGGACGCGATAATGCCGTCGAGATGCTCGGGATTTTGAGCGGCCGGGCGCAATCGCTTGCCGGCATCCCGATCATCCTCGCCGTGGCGCTCAGCCAGTCGGTCGTGCCGATCGTATCGGCGGCGTATTCGCGCGGCGACATGGCGCAGGTATCGCAGCAAACCGGCCGGGTGCTGAAGCTGTCGGTGCTGACAGGCCTGCCGATGGTGCTGGTCATCTGCGCGTCGGCGCGCCCGCTGAACGATTTTATTTTCGGCAATACGTCGGGTTCGCCCGTCGTCGCCGAGTATTCCGCGCCGATCATCATCCTGCTGACGGCCAGCGCGATGTTCCAGATCGTCATGCAGACATCGGGTGCCGTTTTGATGGGCATCGGCCGGATGAAGCCGCTGGTCGTCAGCGTTGCCGCCGGCATCGCCGTCAAGCTGGCGGCAAGCTTCCTGCTTGCGCCTGTGCTGGGCATTTACGGCATCATTGCGGCGACCGCGCTCTGCTTCGTCGTCATGACGGCGATCAACGTGGCGGTGCTGCGGCAATCGGTCGCCTTCACGGTGCTCGGCCGCCGCTGGTGGGGACTCGCCGCCGTAACGGCGGTGATCGTCCTGCTCGGCTGGGGCATGGAGCTGCTGAACCGGGCATACGTGCATCCGTTCCCGGCGGCTGCCCTGAGCGCCTTTGTGCAGGCGGCGCTCGCCTGCGCCGTCACCGGCGCAGCCTATCCGCTGCTGTTGATGGCGACTCGCACCGTGACGGCGGCCGACCTCGAGCAGATGCCCGGGCCGGTGCAAAAGCTCGTCCGGCGCTTTGTTAAGCGGCTCCCGCAGCGCGGGTGAGGATTCTCGGCCCGGCACGCAACTCAAACCCCACGCAGCTGCGGCGTGGGGTTTTTCCCATGCTCGGGAAAGCCCGAAAAAAAGTCGACACGGGCAGGAATAAACCGTAAAATGGTGGAAAGACAGGCCCGGATCCGCTTGAGCGGTTCGGGCAATTGCGCAATCGGGAGGGTTTTCTGGCATGAAGCTTCACAGATTGCTTGCCATCACGATGCTTTTGCTCAGTCGTAAAAGAATGAGCGGTCAGGAGTTGGCCGACCGGTTTGAGGTCTCGCTGCGCACGATTTATCGCGATCTGGAGACGATCAACAGTGCGGGAATTCCCGTTATCTCGTACGCAGGTGCGGACGGCGGCTACGAAATTATGGATCAATACCGGATCGACAGGCAGATGGTCACGCTGGAGGAACTGCATTCGATCGTAACCGCTTTGCGGGGAATGCAGGCTTCCCTTGAAGATAAGGATATGGATCATCTGCTGGCGAAGGTCGGGGCGCTTGTAGCCAAATCGGAGCAAAATCGGCTCGAGGACTCCGGGGAACCGCTTATTTTCGATACGAGACCATGGTGCGGAACGCAAGCGGAGAAGGAAACGATGACCCGGCTTCGGCAAGCGGCGAAAAGCCGGAATGTCGTTCGTTTTTTTTATACGAATGCGGACGGAATCGGAACGGAGCGGACGGTCGAGCCGGTCGGTTTGGCATGGAAAGGGTATGCCTGGTTTTTGTATGCTTATTGCCGGCTGCGCGGCGATTACCGGACGTTCAGGCTGACGAGAATCAAGCAGCTGCGCGTCGAGCTGGAAGTTTTTCCGCGCAGGGACGTGCGGCTGGAGGATCTCGATGCCAGATGGATGCAGCGGGAGAGAAGCGATCGTATCCGCATGGTGCTGCGCTTCCATCCCCGGGTGCGGGTAAAGGTGGAGGAATATTTCGGCGAGGAACGGATTGCCGTTCAGGAGGACGGATATTTGCTTGTGACGGCCGAGCATTCGGCGGAAGGCTGGCTCATCGGCCATTTGCTCGGCCACGGTACGGATGTGTTGGTGATTGAGCCGAAATGGCTTGCGGATGCCGTCAGGGAGAAGGCGGAGCAAATCGTTCGCCAGTACCGGGATGAGTAATTTTTTTGGGATGGCGGGCGAAAACCCTGACAACCTGTTGTCAGTTGGGATGCTGTACAATTAAATATGAACGGCCCGCTTTGAAGCGGTCGGCTGTAAATTTTATTTGAAAAGCGAGGTTACGAAAATGATCTATCAAACCGTACAAAGCTTTGTCGAAGATTATCGGAGCGAATCTGCCGGCACGCAAAAGCTGCTGGATGCGCTGACGGACGAATCGCTTAATCAGGAGGTCGCTCCGGGCTTTCGGACGTTAGGCCAATTGGCTTGGCATCTTTGCACGAGCGGAGGTTTTTTGCAGCCTACCGGCCTGAAATTTGAATATCCTTCGGACGAGAGCGAGCGGCCGTCTTCGGCTTCCGAGATTGCGCAGGCTTACCGCAAGATGTCCGAGTCGCTGCTCGAGGCGGTGCAGACGCAATGGACGGACGAGAGCCTTCAGCTTACTTCTCCGTTTTTTGGAGAGCAATGGAAGAACGGTATGGCACTTGATGGTTTGATCAAACATGAAATTCACCATCGCGGCCAGCTGACGGTTCTGATGCGCCAAGCGGGAATTCCCGTAACCGGCGTGTACGGCCCTGCCAAGGAAGAGTGGGCCGCGATGGGGATGGCGGCTCCGGTGTGAGTATCCTTGCCTGGGCCGGAGACTTCTGCTGGCAGGGAGTCCCTTTATTTGCAGAAAACGACTCATTTTAAGGGTATAACGCAAGAGGCACTTTCGTTAACCCGGAGAAAGCCCGGCAGCATGCACGAAAACGGAGTGATAGCGGAAATGTTCGCTATTACTCCGTTTTTTATGTGATGCAGGATTTAACCGAAGGTGGGAGGGTGAGCAATGCAGGGCAGTTAACGCATTTGCACGGAATCGTGGGTCAACCGACAGAGAACCGTAAAACAGGCCGAACGAACTGGGAACAGTTATTCCGTTCATATTGGTGTTCATAAACTTAGAGGAACCTACGTTCGTTATTTCCGAGTAAACTGCTACATATTGGAAAAATGGAGGAACTGAGATGCGCTAAATCGCTAGGAAATGGCGTGTATATCGGTTAAACAGACAAATAGATCACCTGAGTTCCGCTAATTTTCAAAAATCGCGTGAAATGGCCGTTTTAGCGCACTATAGTTCCTTTATGACCTCAGGGGACAGCGCAGCGAGCTGTTTGTACTTACCTGACAATATTAATCGGCCGGATTAAGGGGGCTCGCACCGCGCGGAAGCAAAAGCCGGTCCGAAAGCCGGATTTACCGGCTTCCAGACCACAGAGCATGCGGCGCGGAGCACCGAAAGGCGATCCCCCGCCTTTCGGCCCAGCGGCCCGGCCGCCGACCGTAAGGCCGCCCCGGCTGCCGCTAATGCGCTTTACGCTTTGCGGATCCGTGCCAGCACGAGTGCGAACGGCAGCATGCAGGCGGCGACCGCGGCCAGCACATAGAGGCAGAGCAGGAACGAATCCGCATAGTTTTGCGCGTTCGCCAGCCGGATGCCGCTCTCGTACAGCTGCTTCGCCGCAGGGGAAGCGGCGTCTGCCCGGCAGCCGGCCGGGATGGCGCTCGGGTCGCCGCCGCGCGCCATGAGCGGATAGCAGTCGCGCATCGCCGTCAGCGCCGCATCGCCCGGTCCGGCTGAAGCCGCCGGCAAGCTTGAGCGCAGCTGCTGCTCGACCTCGCGGCCGACCGCGTCCGCGTGTCCGCTGAGCGAGCTCAGCCAGACGACGCCGATCAGCCCGATGCCGACCGCGGAGGCGACCTGCATGCCCGTCGTCAGGATGCCGGAGGCGGAACCGATGTCGGCGGCGCGAATTCGCGACAGCACGATGGTCGTGATCGGCGAAGCGATGAGCCCCTGGCCGATGCCGAGCACGAGCAGTGCCGGCACCCAGAGAAGGACAGCCCCGGACGGTCCCGTCGCATGCACGGACATCGCGAGAGCCAGATAACCGGTGACCGTCAAGGCCGCCCCGGCGGTCAGCACATGCGGGCCGAGCTTCGCGGACACTTTCGGCGAGAACAGAGATGCCATAAAATAGCCGATCCCCATCGGCAGGATGATGGTTCCGGCCTGCAGCGCGGAAAATCCGAGGCCGATCTGCAGCAAATAGGCAAAGATGAGAAAATAAGCGGCCTGCGAGCACATCAGCAAAACGACGATCACCAGCCCTATGGAAAACGCGCGCTCGCGGAAAAGGTTGACGTTCATGAAAGGCACGCTGTTCCGTTCCAGCAGCTTTTTCTCGTAGCGGACGAACAGGGCGAATACGGGAAGCGACAGGACAAGTACCGCGAGGATCCCGATCGGCCAGCCTTCCTTTTGCCCCTGTACGAGCGGATACACCAGCATCAAAAGACCTGCGGCGATAAGAGCGGCGCCGACCCAGTCCAGCTTGGAGCGGTCCCTTTGCGAGGACTCGGGGATAAATGGCGTCATCGCCATTATTGCGATGCCGATCGGCACGCTGAAGAAAAAGACCGTTCTCCAGTCCAGCTCCCACGGATTAAGGCGAAGCAAGAATCCCCCGATGAGCTGACCGGTAGTGGCGGCGAGTCCTTGCGCGGCGCCGTACATGCCGAATATGCCCCCCCGTTTTTCCGGAGCGTAATTTTCCTGAATGAGGGACAGCACCTGCGGAGCGATGAGCGCGGCGCTGAGTCCCTGAACGACCCGAAACATAATGAGCATTGAAACGCCGGACGACAATCCGCAAAACAGAGAGGACAGCGTAAAGCCGGCCACGCCGATGAGCAGCATGCGCTTTCGTCCGAACCTGTCGCCGAGCCGTCCTCCGATGATGAGAGCCACCGCATAAGCCAACGTATAGCCGGTGATCACAAACTGCAGCTCGGAGAAGCCGGAATGAAGCCCCCGCTGAATCGATGGGGTGGCGACGTTGACGATGAAAATGTTCGCGACGGCCATGAACACCGACAATAACATGACGGCGAGCAGGAGGCGGGGCCTTGGACGGATTTCCGCCGCCGCGGCAGGCCGGGCAAGCGATTCGGATTTTGCAGACAGTGACAATCAAACCACTCCGTTCATTCTATTTTAATGTCCAATCCTGTTGACATCAGCCGGATCTGCTCCTAAAATGGAGTAGACAGGTCTGTATCATTTTCTGGTTATATGATACAGACAGATCTGTCTCATGTCAAACGTTTTTTTTACTCTATTTTGGATTGGGATGATGATTATGGATAAAAAGGAAACCGCCAAGGAGCGGATTTTGCGGGTCGCTTCGGATTTGTTTTACCGGGAAGGCATTCGGGCGGTCGGCATCGACCGGATCATTGCCGAATCGGGGGTGGCCAAGGCAAGCTTCTACCGTAATTTCGCGACCAAAGACGACCTGATCGTCGCTTATTTGGATAGCCGCGAAAGCTTCAATACGATCGGCTTGGAGGAGGCTGCAAAGCGTTATCCGGACTCGCCGATAGACCAGCTCTTGTTCCTTGTCGATGACTTCGCCGCCCGTCTGCAAGCGGAAGGCTTCCGCGGCTGTCCGTTTATCAACACGATTGTGGAATTTCCGGACGAAGATCATCCGGGACATCGCAAAGCGCTCGAAAGCCGCAACGAGCGTTGGCGCAAAGTCACCGATATCGCGCGGCAAGCCGGGGCCCGCGATCCCGAAGAGCTGACTGCCCAGCTCAGAATGCTGAGCAGCGGCGCGACGATAGGCGCCTATATGCTGAAGTCCGCGTTCCGCACGGAAAGCTATGTGAAGGCGGCGCGGCTGCTGATTGAACATCAGCTAACAAATTCGTAAAATAGTGAAAGATTTTGTGGATCTCTCTCCTACAACCGAAAGACCGCCTCTCCTATACTAAGGGTACAAATAGGACATAAAGAGGTGGTCTTTTGATTCGCGCCAAATCCTACAACTCCGCCGCACTGGCGGGTTATTTGTTCATCTCTCCGTGGCTGATCGGATTTTTTTTCCTTACCGCATGGCCGATGATCCAATCGCTGTTTTATTCGTTTACCGACTTCTCGCTGCTCGAGCCCGCCCGGTGGATAGGCATTGACAATTACCGGCAGATGGCGGGAGACCGTTTTTTCTATAACTCGCTTAAGGTAACCTTCACGTACGTGCTCTTCTCGGTGCCGGCCAAGCTGGCCGTCGCTCTGCTTGTGGCGATGCTGCTGAACCGGAAAATCCGCGGCATCTCCTTCTACCGGACGCTGATCTACTTGCCGTCTCTGATCGGCGGCAGCATTGCGGTCGCCATCCTGTGGCGCAATATTTTCGGCATCGACGGCTTTATCAACCACATCGTGCCGCTGCTTGGGATTGCGCCGAAAAACTGGATCGGCATGCCGGAAACGTCGCTGGCCACGCTGATCCTGCTCCGCTGCTGGCAGTTCGGCTCGGCGATGATCATTTTTCTCGCGGGGCTGAAGCAAATTCCGGGCGAGCTTTACGAGGCGTCATCCGTGGATGGCGCCGGGCGGATCAGGCAATTTTTCAATATAACGCTGCCCATGCTGTCCCCGGTCATCCTGTTCAACCTGGTGATGGGCGTCATCCAGGCGTTTCAAATGTTTACGTCGGCATTTATCATCACTAACGGCGGCCCGCTCAACTCGACGGAAGTGTATGCGCTTTATCTTTACCAAAAAGCGTTCACCGGCTTTCACATGGGCTACGCCTCTGCGCTCGCGTGGGTGCTGCTGATCATCATTGCGGCGGCAACAACGATCAATTTCGTCGCCTCGAAATATTGGGTGTTTTACGAGGCGGAAGGAGGCGAGCGCAAATGAGGACGATGCTGCGCAGCAACCGGAACTGGATCGTTCATTTGCTGCTTCTGGCTTTAAGCTTGCTCATGTTTTATCCGGTGCTGTGGTGGATCGGAGCTTCGTTCAAGTCGAACGCCGAGCTGAGCCTGCCTACGCTGTTTCCGGGCAAGTGGATGTGGGAAAACTATACGAAAGGCTGGGACGCGCTGCCGAAGTATACGTTCACCTACTTTTACCTGAACAGCTTCAAGCTGAACATTACGACGACCGTGCTGACCGTCATCTCGTGCAGCCTGGTGGCGTTCGGATTCGGGCGGCTCGAATTTCCGTTCAAAAAACTATGGTTCTCGCTGCTGCTGATGACGATTATGCTGCCGGGACAAGTGACGCTCATTCCGCAGTACGCGATGTTCCATTCGCTGAACTGGATTAACACGTACCTGCCGTTTATCGTACCGAGCGCGCTCGGCCACGCATTCTTTATTTTTTTGCTCGTCCAGTTTATCCGCGGCATTCCGCGGGAGCTCGACGAATCGGCGAAAATGGACGGCTGCAGCTGGTTTGGCATCTACTGGCGGATCGTCATGCCGCTCACGAAGCCGGCTCTGGTGACAGTGACGATTTTTTCGTTCCTGTACGGCTGGGAAGACTACTTCGGACCGCTTATTTATCTGAATTCGGTGGAGCATTACACGATCCCGCTCGCGCTGCGGATGTTCGTCGACACGCAGGCGGCGACCGCTTGGGGGCAGCTGCTCGCGATGTCGCTTCTGTCGATTACGCCGCAGATCCTCGTCTTTTTCCTGGCGCAGCGCCATTTTGTCGAAGGGATTGCCACCACCGGATTGAAGGGGTAAGATAAAAGAAAAATGCCGGGAGAGCTGCGCGCGCTGCGCAGCTTTTTTAACGGGAGGGGGCGGCGGCTTGCTCAGTCCGTTCAAACGTTTCCGCATCGATTATTTGCTTTCCGGCAGCTTCGCCGGTCTGTTCGTTCTGCTGCTTACGCTGGTGAGCTACATCAGCTACAGTTTATCCGCCAAGGAGATTGCCGCAAACACGTCCTATTACCAGCAGGGGCTGCTGAACGAGCTGAACAAGCAGGTGGTCATCCAGATGAGGGCGATCGAGCAGGTTTCGTTGTCGATCTCGCGCAATACGGCCGTTCAGGACTATTTGCGGCTGTCGGGCGATTATTACGAGAAAACGAAAGCGCAAAACGATCTGAGCAAAGACTTGAGCGAAATCATCAACAGCACGCCCAGCATCCAATCGATCCGCCTGTACACGACAAACCCGTCGTTTTCCGATCCGAAAGGGAGCGTCAGCTTCGTGCCAAATACGCTGCTGTACAGCGAACCGTGGTACGGCATCGTGGAAAAATCCGACTTCGCCTGGATCGGAGAGCGGACGGTGGAGACGCCGACCGGCACGCAGTCCGTCGTGACCTTCGCCCGCAAGGTGTATTCCGGGACGCTCGACAATCTCGGACTGCTGCTGATCAATGTGAAGGCGAAGACGATTCATGCGATCGTATCCGAGGAAATGGGCGGCCCTCAGCGGTATTTGCTCGATTCGGGGGGAAGGCCCTTAATCCATACGCAGCCGCCGGAAGAGCGCTTCGACCTGAGCGGGCTAGCGGACGGCATGCAGTCGCCGACGGGATACGTCCGGTACCGTACGGATAAGGGAGATTTCACCGGCAAGCACGACTATTTGATCGTCTGGGCGAAATCGTTCAACGACGGTTGGCTGTTGCTGGAGCTCACGCCGTGGCAGCATGTGACGGAGGGCAGCCTGAAGCTGGCCGTGACGCTGTTTTCCATCGGTCTTGGAACTGTGCTGGTTGCGCTGTTTTTCACGTTTTATTTATCGAAAAGCTTTATGAAACCGATTTCAATTTTGCTGCAGGCGATGGGCCGGTTTTCGCTGGACGCGCGGCCGCCCGAATTGCCGAACGATTACCGCAACGAGTTCGGCGTATTGTTTCACGGCTACCGCAGGCTGACAGGGCGCATTGAAGAGCTGTACCGCTCTTTGGAGGAGCAGCACATTCGCCAGCGAAAGGCGGAAATTCAAGCGCTGCAGGCTATGATCAATCCGCATTTTCTGTACAACACGCTGGATCAGCTGAACTGGATGGCGATCGATGCCGGCCAGGAGCGGATGAGCCAGGTGCTGGAGCTGATGGGCCGCATGTTCCGCATCGGGCTTTCCAACGGCGACAGCCTGATCACGATCGGGCAGGAGCTGACGCATACGGAATGTTATTTGCAAATCCAGCAGCTGCGCCGGGGAGAGGGATTGACCTACTCCATTCAAGCTGACGATTCGATCAAGGATCTGTATATTCCGAAGCTGACGCTTCAGCCATTTGTGGAAAATGCGGTTTTGCACGGATTTCACGGGCGGAGCCGGGGCCATATCGACATTGCCGCGGAGGACCGGGGCGAAGCCCTGATCTTCACGATCGAGGACGACGGGGCGGGGCTTGCTCCGGGATGGGATGCTGCTCCGCGCCGGAAAACGGGCGGGTACGGCATACGCAACGTGCGAAAGCGGCTTGACGCATACTTCGGAGCGCCTTACGGCATAAGCATCGAGCCGCGCAGCCCGGAGGGAACCCGCATCGTCATCCGTATCCCGAAGCTGGACCAGCCGGAAGGAGGATTCGCAGATGTGGAGCATCGTGATCATCGATGATGAACGCAGCGTGCTGCAGGGGATGAAGAAGACGATCCCGTGGGACGAACTGGACGCCCGCTGGGCCGGCGAGGCTGCCGACGGGCGGCAGGGGCTGGAGCTGATCAACGAAGTGCAGCCGGACATCGTGATAACCGATATTTATATGCCGGTGATGAACGGGCTCGACATGATCGAACAGCTGCGCAAGCAGGACTATCCCGGCAAAATCATCATCCTGAGCGGTTATTCCGACTTCGAGTACGCCCGCCAGGCGCTTCGGCTCGGGGTCGACGATTATTTGTCGAAGCCGGTGACGGTCCAGACGATCAGGGGGGTGCTGCAAAAGGCGATTAACGAGCTGGAGGACGAAAATCACCAGAAGCTGGAGGAGCATGAATTGCGGCAAAAGCTGCTGCTCTACGAACCGTTCGTTGAGGCGGAATGGATCAAAAACGTCGTCACCGGCACTTATGCTGCGGCGAAGCAAGCTCCTCTGCCTGCCGGGCGGCTCGGGGCGTGGGAGCGGCGCAGCTTCATGGTGCTTGCCGTGGAAATCGTGCGCACCGCGCGTGTAACGGGCATCGCGCCGAGCGACTTTTACCTGTTCCGCTTTGCCGTCTGCAACGTGCTGCAGGAAGTGCTTTCGTCGGCTTGGCCGGACGCGCGTTTTATCGAGCTGCACAGCCACCATATGGCCGTTCTGCTGCCTTTCGGGCCGGAGGCCGGGGGCGGAGAAAGCGGAGAAGCGCATGCGTGTGCCCGGGAGTTGTGCCGGACGATGATCGGGCACATCGACCGTTATTTGCAGCTGCATATTCAGGTGGGGCTCGGAAGGCTGAAAACGGGCTGGGCCGCGATCTCCGATTCGACCGAGGAGGCGTTTCAGGCGCTGGCGGCTAAGCATCGCTGCTGCGTGCCGGGGATGGAAATATACGAGTACGTCCCCGCGGGGGAAGCGGCGGACGGCGGCGGGCGATCCGCGTCCCTCAGGCCGGTCCGCTTTTACCAGCAGCTCGCCGAGGCGATCCGGCTGCTTCAGGAGCGGCAGGCGGCCCAAGCGATCGAGAGCTTTGCCGGGCAGCTTGCGGCGTCGGGAGACTATTCGCCCAAGCGGCTTCAATCAATCGCGGCGGAAGCGTGGGCGATCTTCGGTTATGTGCTGAGCGATGCCGGCCCTTCGCTTGACGGTATACTGTCCCCGGCCGGTCTCGACTGCGAGCTGCGCGGCATTACTTCCGTGGAACGCCTGGAGGAATGGCTTTGCGAAAAGGTCCGGCTCATCTGCCAGACGCCGGGCAAAAACGAAAACATCAAGCATAAGCAGGCGGTCGATTTTATGGTTCAATACATTCACGAGCATTATGCCGAAGACATCCGCCTGTCGGAGCTCGCGGACAAGGTGTTCATTTCCCGCAATTATCTCAGCAACATTTTCCGCCAAGCCACCGGTGAAACGTTTGGGGGCTATTTGACCAAGGTGCGCATGGAAAAAGCGAAATCGCTGCTTCGCGAAGGGAAGTTCATGGTCTATGAAATCGCGGAAATGGTCGGTTATAAAAACGTCCCTTATTTTACGAGCCTGTTCAAGAAACATACGGGTTACAGCCCGACGGAGCTGCCGAATAACGGATGGTGAGTGGCCCCTCGGATAATCGTAAAATAATGAAATAAATTGTGCATCTCTCTCCTACTCAGCGTATCCGCGAATTTGTACCATAAAAATGAAAGCGATTAACCAAAAGGGGAAGGGGAATTGCCGATGAATAAGACACGGAAGGTGCTCGCGGCTGCGCTCGCCGTCGTGGTGGCGGGTACGCTGGCCGCTTGCGGCGTCAAAGAGGAAGAGAAGCCGCCGGCGGCGTCGCCGGGAGCAGGAAACAGCTCTGCGGGCTCGGACAAAAAGCCGGTCAAGCTGCGCATCTTATGGTGGGGCTCGCAGGCGCGGCACGACGCGACGCTCAAGGCGCTCGATCTGTACACGAAAAAAAATCCGCATGTGACGTTCGAACCGGAGTTCCAGGCGTTTGACGGCTATTTGGACAAAATCTCGACCATGGCCGCGGCCAAAAATTTGCCGGATATCGTCCAGACGGACGCCGCCTGGATCAACGACTGGGGCAGCACGAACCGGCTGATGGATCTGACGAACCAGATCAACGTCAAGGATGTCGATCAGGCGCTGCTGAACACCGGCAAATACAAGGATAAGCTGTACGCGGTTCCGCTGGGCAACAACGCCTACGGCTTTGTGTACAACAAAGCGGCGGTCGATAAGCTGGGCATCGCCCCGCCGAAATACGGCTGGACGTGGGATGAATTTTTTGCGTTCGCCAAGGAAGCGAGAGCGAAGCTCGATAAAGATAAATGGGTGATGAAGGATTTCACCGCCGACTACGGCGTATACAGCGCGTATCAGGTTTCCAAAGGCCTCGGATTTCCGGAAACGTCGGACGGCAAATTCAATTTCGACAAGGCGACTTGGCTGGAATATATGAATAAAATGGGAGAGCTTCGCGCAGCCGGCATTTCCACCCCTCCGGATGTGACGACCGCGGACAAAGGGCAGGACGCCAAGCTCGATCTGATGGTTCAGGATAAAATATTGCTGCGCACCTCCCACGCCGCGGAATATCCGGGTTTCGAGGCGCTGAAAAAGGATCAGCTGGCGCTGGTCAATATGCCGAAGGCCAAGCAGGGAGGCGGATGGCTGAAGGCGTCGATGTATTGGAGCATCAGCCCGGATACGAAAAACGCCGACGAAGCGAAGAAGTTCATCGATTGGTTCATCAACGACACCGAGGTTGCGGATATTCTCGGAACGTCGCGCGGCGTGCCGGTATCGAAGAAGGTGCTGGATTACCTGCAGCCGAAATTTTCCGCGGTCGACAAGGCGGGCATCGAGCTCATCGCCAAAACCGCAATCGACGGCGCCACCTTCGACCCGGGTCCGGGCAAGAAAAACAACTGGGACAACTTCACGAAGGAATATGATAACTTGACCCAGCAAATCATGTTCGGCAAAATGACCCCCGACCAGGCGTGGGCGGAGGTTGAGAAGCTGTCCAAGACGATCAAGTAACGCGAAAAGGGAAGGGCTTGCTCCGCTGCGGGGCAAGCCTTTTGATGTGCCGGTCTGTAAGTATTTTCCAGCGGTACTTTGCCGCGCAGACGGCGGCTCCTGCAGCCGAGCCGCCTAAAACACCTCGCCGGCAAGCACGGCAAGCTCGAGCTTGTGCAGCCCGGTGCACGCTTCAAGCGACATCTCGAAGGCGCGCGGCGGCTCTATCGTGCCGAAATGGCGAAGCGCACCGAGGCTGTCGAACCAATCGCCGGGCTCCGCCGGCGCCATCGCCCGGTTTTTCCACGCGTCCTCAAGCTTCGGGCTGTAGAGGGGGGCGGCGCCTTGCCGCAGCTCGCAGCCGTGCAGCTTCTCCGCGTAAGGGCCGGGAGGCGATCGGCGGACCGGGGCGAACAAGTGCGGCCAGTAGTCGGCGCGCGAGCCGGTATGCGGCCGGGCCGCGGCGAACCGCTCGGCGCCAAAGCGCACGTCCGGCAGCCCGAACAGGATGCCGTACAGCTTTTTGCCGACGCCGATCCGTTCGTCCAGGTCGCCGAAGTTTTCCACGGTGAGCCCGGCGAGCCGCAGCCTGCCGAGCTGGTCTTCCGCCAGCGAAATGTCCTCATTGTCGGTATAAGGAAACACGACCTGATTCAGCTGCAGCAGCGACTGGCTTTGAAAAAACAACGTATCCAGCACATGCTCGCGAAAGTAAGAGTTTTTCACAATGCGCCGTTCAATGTAGCTTTGTTCGTTTATGATCAGCCCCGTCGTCAGCAGCGCGGAATCGTTCGTGTCCCAGAACAGCTCCCATACGGGACTCATAAAGGCCGATACGCCCAAATGGGGGAGCAAATGAAACAGAGGCCGTCCGAGCCGCCGGCTTTCTTCATACAGCAGGAGCTGCGGGTAGGCATCGTGAAAAATAAGCGCATTGGCCCGCTCTAAAAACTGAAACGTGTGCTCGATCTGGGCTGCGCCCAGCAGGTGCGGAATCAGCTCGCCTTTCAAATCGGTCATCGACCAGCCTCCGTTTCGTGACACCATATGCGCGAGAAACGCCCAGTGCAGCTCGGGAAAACGACGGTACATCGCGTAATATGCCTGCGTTCGCGCCACGTTGTTCATGTTCCGCAGCGCGGTGTCCTGCCGAATGCGCTTCAGCAGCTCGGCTTCCATCCCCGCCAACGCCGAAAACGAGCTTCCCGGCTTTTGCCCGGGAGGATGGTCCGGCTGCGCGCTGAGCTGTTTCCCCAGCCTGGAAACGGCGTCTTTTGAGACCGGCATAGCCCAGGCGGATTCTTGCTGCTTCGCCTCGTAAAGAAAGGTGCCGGCTTTATGTTTCATCCAGCCCCATACGTTTACGGGCATTGCCGCCAATTTGTGAAACAAGCCTTGTCCGTCGCCCGCCGGTCCCGCCATTGTCATGAGTCACCTCCGGTCAACCGCCATGGTTCCAAACCATGCCATTCCTCTATTTTACTCCAATCCGCCTTGTCCTCATTCCCCTTAACCCGGGCAAAGACGCAAAACCTGTATTTCATTTCAGGTCGGATGCGACATTTTTAATTTTCCTGCGTATAACTGTACAGGTTATTGTAACCAAATCATGAGGAGAGAAGGATGGAGAGAAATGAAAAAATGGATTGCTTCCATTGCCGGCTTCATGGCCATCGCCTTGACCGGTTGTCAAGCTTCCGAAGGTGTCGATTTGAACAAGGTTATGAAAAATACGTACTCCGTGACATCAAGCGAAGCCAGCCAAACGTTGACGGTCCGCCTGACGGCCGACAATAATAGCGCCTTGACGGGAAATACCAAGCAGTTTATGGATTTGTTCGGCAATGCGAGCCTCAATCTGAAAGAAATCAAGATGCAGGATCGGCTGCATGTTTCCGTGAAAGGAGACTTCGTTTATTCGAAAGGAACGATTCCTTTTCAAATGAATTCCGAGGGTCAGGATCTGATCATACAGGTGGAGGGCGCCAAGAAACCGATCGTCCTGCACAGGACGGCAGTGCCGGCTGGGGAAGCGAGTGAGCTTATCAGCGAGCAGCTGAAGAAGCAGCTGGAAGAGCTGACACAAAAATCGGCCGATTTGGCTCCGGCGATCGGATCGTTTTTGGCGGGCACGCTGCCGAATCCGGCGCGCATGTACAAGAAGACGGAAACCTCGCAGGTACACGGCGAAACGCTGACATTAAACAAGTTCCATGCGGATGTGAACGGTACGGAGCTTCTCGGTCTGGTCAAAAGCTTCTTGACGAATGTGGCCGCCGATGAAAAAGGATTAAAGGATCTGATCGGACAACTGTATGATGTTTTCGTTCCCGTCATAAAAGAGGCCATGAAAAGTCAAGAGCAGGGCGCTGATGGCAATGCCCAGCTCGGCATGTATATGCAATACTTGGACAATAAAACATTGGCCGTCGAATTCGCGGCAACCAGCGTGAAAGGTCTCATTCAAAACGCGCTGAACGACTTCGACGCATCCGCCGAGAAATTGTCCGCTTCCGAAAACGGGAAGGCGGCGCAGCTGCTGCTCAGCGACAAGATGACGTTTGCGACGGACGTGTACATCGATTCGGATAACCAAATCCGCAAATCGTACACGGAATTCAAGCTGGCCCTTCCTGCCGAGGAGAGCGGAGGGCTCAAAGAAATTCAGGTGACCTCCGCATCGGAGAACTGGAATATCAACAAGCCGGTTTCGATCGCTCCGATCGATAGAAGCAGCGCCGTGGAGTTCGATGGAACTTCTTCGACGAGCCCCTCCAAGCTGCTCGCGGCGCTGGATTCGAAATCTCAGATCTATAAGTTTCTGAAGGACGATCTGCGCATCACGAAAAAAGACCTGCACCTGGTCGTGGACAGCTCGGGCAGCGGGGATGCGGCCAGCCCTTACAACAAAGACGGCAACGTAATGGTACCGGCACGTTACGTTGTGGAGAGCCTTGACGCCAATGTCGACTGGGATGGCTCGACCAAGCAGGTGATCGTCACCGACGAGCTTCGCGGAGTCAAGGTTGTCCTGACGATAGGCAGCCCTATGGCGGCCGTAAACGGCGTCATCAAACCGCTGGAGGCGGCGCCGGAAATTATGAACGGCAGCACATTCGTCCCGATCCGCGTCATTGCCGAAGCGCTCGGAGCGAGAGTTTCCTGGGACGGCGACGCGAACGCGGTTGTCATTCAGAGAGACTAACCTTAGGATAAGCTATTATTCCATTCAATCATGCGAAAGTTAAAAAAGCCTCGGTGCTAAAACGGATCCGTTTTAGCACCGGGGCTTTTTTTCTTACTTCGGACTTCGGAAATGATGCGCAGCAAATTTTGTGGATAACCGGGGGCTCCCACAAAAGTACTAGCAATAGGCGGCAAAGGTCCATATCACTTATGGGGGTCCAGGGGGCGCCTTGCGCAATGTTGTCAGGTTAACGCTTTCGATGGATCGTGGTCTGAATTTGACAGGTCTTGCTTCTAAAATAAGCAGCTTATTAAAATAGCGGAATACACGTTCGCTATTCTTGGAAAAATAGCTGCATCGGAAAAATAGAGGAACTGAGATGCGCTAAATCGATGGAAAATGGCATTTATATCGGACGAACAAGCAAATAGAGCACCTGAGTTCCGCTAATTTCCAAAAATACCTGAAATGGACCGATTTAGCG
This sequence comes from Paenibacillus hamazuiensis, assembly GCF_023276405.1. Classification (NCBI taxonomy): domain Bacteria; kingdom Bacillati; phylum Bacillota; class Bacilli; order Caryophanales; family Paenibacillaceae; genus Paenibacillus; species Paenibacillus hamazuiensis. The sequence goes on along the minus strand of NZ_JALRMO010000001.1, from coordinate 5,002,270 downwards.
CACTACAGTTCCGTTATCGTCGCGCTTAACTTGACAGCATTGGCGACTTGTGGCTCAGGACGGTTCGGAATCGGCTTCGTCCGAAGCCGGCGGCGGTGGCGGCAGCCGGCTCGGCAGCCTTCCGGCCCGAGCTGCGGCTTCGCGCAGCAAAAATTCCATGTGCGCGTTGACGCTGCGGAATTCATCCGCAGCCCAGCGCTCGAGAATTTCGTACAGCTTCGGATCGAGCCGCAGCGGAAAGTTTTTTTTCGGTGCCATGGGTGGGGGACTCCGGCCCGAGCGTCAGTACAGGCTGCCCGTGTTAATGACGGGGCTGGCCGCGCGGTCCGATACAATCGCCACCAACAAATTGTTGATCATGGCCGCTTTGCGCTCTTCGTCCAGCTCGATGATGCCGTCCCTCTGCAGCTGGGCAATGGCGAGCTGCACCATGCCGACGGCGCCTTCGACGATGCGCTGGCGGGCGGCGATGATCGCATTGGCCTGCTGGCGCTGCAGCATGGCGCTGGCGATTTCCGTGGAATAGGCGAGGTGGGTAAGCCGCGCTTCCAGCACTTCAACCCCGGCTACGGCAAGGCGGTCCTGCAGCTCGCGGCTCAGCTCGTATGCGACTTCCTCCGAGTTGCCGCGCAAAGAATAACCTTCCTCGCCAAACACATCGTACGGATATTTGCTGGCGACATGGCGCAGCGCGGTTTCGCTTTGGATTTTCACAAACGCTTCGTAATTGTCGACCTCGAACGTCGCTCTTGCCGAATCGACGACGCGGAAAACGACGACGGCTGCGATTTCGATCGGATTGCCTTCGATATCGTTCACCTTGAGCTTCGAGCTGTCGAAATTGCGGACGCGCAGCGAAACCTTTTTGCGGAGAGAGAGGGGAACGGTGAGCCACAGTCCGCTTTCGCGGATCGTGCCGATGTAGCTGCCGAAAAAGGTGACGATCTGCGCCTGATTCGGCTGCACTACCGTAATCCCGCTGGTCATTACGGCTGCCGCGATAATCAGAATCACTCCCGGCACAACGACCGTTTTGATAATCATAAGAAGTCCCAATACAACGGATAATACCATAAGAAATATTCCGGCATAACCATTAAACGTCCAAGCTCTGAATTCCTTCATTCCACATGTCTCCTTGAAAATATTATTGGGATATTGATTTGATATTTGTATGATATCACTTTTTCAATAAAATGTAAAATGGATTATTTCCCAATGTGGTTAGATTCTGCCGAACGCTCCTGGTACCGCGCTGATGCACTGGACGGCGGGCGATCAGTCCCTTTACCGGCAACGACCATGCCGTACGGACAAGGCGATGTTGACATCCCGGCGGTCGCGTGCTATATAGAAATGAAACGAAGAAAGGCGGTGCTAACATGGAACATGTAAAAACCGACGAGGTTTTCAACGAACGCGTTTCCGGCCAAAAGCCGACGATCGCCGTATTTAAAACGACCTGGTGCAAGGACTGCCATTTTATCGAGCCGTTTATGCCGGACGTGGAAAAGCAGTACGCGGACCGGCTGAATTTCATCCAAATCGACCGCGACGAAATGCCGGATTTGTGCGAGAAGCTGAACATTCTGGGCATTCCGAGCTTCATCGCTTTCCGCGAAGGGCAGGAGCTGATCCGCTTCGTCAGCAAGCTTCGCAAAACTCGCGAGGAAATCGAGCAGTTTCTCGACCGGGCCGTCGAAGTCGCTAATGCGATGAGCAAATAATGCAAAAACCGGACAGTTGCCTTGAAATTAAGACAACCGTCCGGTTTTTTTTGTGTGCAGGCTAGTTGAACCATAAAGCTAAGCTGCGCAGTAAAGTCCAGTATAATTGTTTACTACCTTTTGAAGATAATCGTGGATTGTTGTACAGCTTGCGCGTTCACGCACGCTTGAAAAGATATGGACGCACCGGGATGTGCTGGATTAGGGAGTTGGTATGGCTGGCTGCGCTTTGCCGTGATACAAGTCTCACGCTCCCGAGGCCTCAACGCAACCGGCAATGATTATATGTTTTTTGGGAATAAAAAGGGATACCGCGAGGATAACGTTATGTCAATCCGTATACACTCTCGTAGGCGATTCGGGTCGAGGCTTCCACGGCCTGTTTTCACCATACAAATGGAAAATGAGCCGGATCGCTTCCGCACGGGTTAACGTTTCTTCCGGCTTAAACCCCCCCGGTCGCATTTTTCCCGGTCATCACTTTCCAATCTTCATGGACATATCGCATCGCATGCCGCTCGCTCAAATTCAAGCCGATCGTTCCCGTAACGAATTGTGCCGCTTTGCCTCTGGTCAGATAGTTCCCTTGCTCCTCGCGCCGCAAATCCCAGTTCATCGACCGGATATATTCATAACATTTTGTCCACGTCATCCGGCCGTCCGCCGGGCATAAATTGAAATGCCCTGAACATCATCGCGGCAAAATGCAGCTGCCGTACCGGTTCGTCGGGCCGGAAAGCTCCGTCTTCAAAACCGTCGATGATGCCGTAGTTTTTGCCCCAAGAAATATCGTCCGCGGCCCAGTGACCGGGTGTCACATCTGTAAAAGGCTGCTCCGCTTCTTCCTTATGTTCGGGATTTTGAATCGGGAGGCCATTCTTTTCCGCAAAATGCTGCAGCAATTCGCCGGCCGGCCGCTTAAACGTGTACAAGTCCGCCTGACCGCTCTCGTCGACGAGCACTGTAGTTTTGCCCTGCGGATTCAAATACCGAAGCGGCCCCGTATCCGATAACAAAAATACTCTTCGCTCTCCCGTTTGAAATTTGTCGGAGAAGTCCGGACAAGTTAATCCTGGCTTAAAGCCGGAACGGGTGGCGGGCAATTGCAAAGTTTCCGGCCATTTTTCCGGTCCGGCATATTCCACTATTTTTACGCGCGGCCTTCGGCCGTTTTCGCTGACGGAAACGACTCCCCGTAGATGATGGCCTTGCTTCGTTCCACATCCTTTACCAGCCCCGACCGATCGGGGAGACAAGCATATGCCGTTTTCGTCTCGGCTATTCCCAAAAGCAAGAGCACAAATGAAAGGTATAGAATTCCTGTTTTTTTCATCTATTTCTCTCCCAGGTATAACAGACTGTAGCGGTGCCCGGGTTATCGCCCGTGCTTTTCCCGATACTGCCGCGGCGTCATCCCTTTGATGCGCAGGAAGACGCGGGAGAACGTCGGGTACGAGGAAAAGCCGGATTCGTAGGCAATTTGCGAAATCGGCAGGTCGGAGGTGAGCAGCAGACTGCACGCATGGCGAATCCGCAGCTCGTGCAGGAAATCGACGAAATGGATGCCGTACGTCTCCCCGAACTGCTTGCTGAGCTGCGCCGGGTGCATATGAAACCGTTCCGATAATGCGGCAAGCGACAGCGGCTCCAAATAATGATCGTTGACATATTGCACTACGGACCAAATTCCCCGGGCTGCTGCGGAGGTAGGAGGATTTGCCGGATCCGCATCCTGATTTCCAACGCTGCGGACAAACAGCGTCAGCGCCTCGAGCAGCAGCGTTCGCAGCATGACCCGCTTCCAGGCCAGCGCAGACTCATATTCTTTATGCATTCGCTCCCACAGCCGCATATTTTCCTGCAAAGCGTCCCCCGTGAGCTGAATAAAAGCCGGCTGAGCCTGATTGCGCCCGAGGAGCAGATCGTGCACCCCCCATGCCGCTTCGGGTCCTTCGGTGAGCAGCTTCATATCGAAATTGCAGGTGTACATCAGCAGCGTATCGCCTGCATCCGCGGCGTAATCGTGCACTTGATAAGGGAGCAGCAGCACCATCGTACCCGGCTGCATGCGATGCTCAGCCCCGTTGATCCGCTCCTTGCCCTTTCCCTCCAGCACAAACGAAAACTCGATAAAATCGTGGCGGTGGGAAGGGACGGAGGTGTATCGCTTTTTTTTCATATAAAAAGGAAAGTCCGAGCCTACATTGGGATATTCGAATAAATATTCGGGGTACATCGCGCTCGCCCAAACCTCCTGTCGGCAGACTCACTTTGATGGGATTATCGATAGTTTTATTATACTCCCTCCATTTTCGTAAAGAAATGAAACGATTTATAAAAATATGAAATATGCCGTCAGGTGGAAGCGACTACAATACGGGTATGAAAACATTCCATTCAAGGCTGTTGCAAAAAGGAGAGGAACGTGCACAATGAGCAAAAACACCGTTAACCGCGATGCGTTTCGCGGCATTTTTACCGCCCTGCTCACTCCGATGCATGAGGACGGCTCGATCGATTTCGCATCGCTGGAGCAATTAGTCGAGCATCAAATCGGGCAGGGCATCCGCGGATTTTATGTCGGAGGCAGCACCGGGGAAGGGTTTATTTTAACGAGCGACGAGCGCAAGCAGGTACTGGAAACGGTTGTGAAGACGACGAAGGGCAGGGTGACGGTCATCGCCCACATCGGATGCATCAGCACGAGAGAGTCGATCATGCTCGCCAAACATGCCGAACAGCAGGGAGTAGACGCCGTGTCGGCGGTCGTGCCGTTTTATTATAAAGTGACGATGAAGGAAATCCGCGAGCATTATGAGGCGATTATGGCCGCGGTCTCGCTGCCGATGATCGTATACCATTTCCCGGGGGCGACGGGCGTCAGCTTGTCGATGGATTTCTATGAGCAGATGAGCCGTCATCCGCAATGCCTTGGCGTGAAGTTCACTTCGCTGAACCTGTTCGAAATGCAGCAAATCCGCGCCCGCTGCGGCAAAGATTTCCTGATCTTCAACGGCCACGACGAAGTGTACACCGGCGGCGCTTACTCCGGCGCGGACGGAGCAATCGGCAGCACGTTCAACATGATGCCGAACTTGTTCGCACAAATGTACGACCTCATCTCCAAAGAAAAGCGGCCCGACATGTCAACGCTGCAGGCGATGCAAGCGGATGCTAACGCCATCATCGCCCACATGATTCAATTCGACGTCATTCCGTACGAGAAATACATGCTGTATTTGCAGGGCGTCTTTGCGTCTCCGGCCGTTCGCCAGCCCCTTAAGCAGTTTACGCAAGAGGAACGTAAGCAAATCGAAGCCTATTACGAGCATAACGACGTGCTGCGCCGCCACCGCTTTGAAGCGGGCGCTGCAAAGTAACCTCGATCGCCACATCCCGCCCCGGCTTTTCCGTGGGCGGGATGTTTTTTTGTTTGGCGCAGGTAAAGCGTGCCCGTCACCAATTCGCTTCAGCCGACTCGAGACGGGGAAACGCGAATTAGCAGCGACGATTTTCTCTACGGGGCGGTAATGGTCCTTCCCACATTCGGTCGAACCTGTTACGACTGGGAAATTTGGCGGACCGGCTTAGTTTTCTGCGACATGGAACGTAATGCCTGTTAATGCAAGGATAAACGCAATTTCTTGTATTATTGTCCTCGATTTGCTTCGGCTCGGGGCAAATAAGCGCAATAAATTGTACTATGCCGGCTAAAGCTACTGATATCAGGCGCGAATGGAAAATATAAACCAAATTTTTGTGTTTATTTACCTGTGTTGGCACGTTCTACCATGAAATAAACCCAGTTTTTGCGTTTATGGACCAACTTTGGAGAGAGTAGAAGGCAATCAGCACCGGGACCCAAGTAAAGCGTGTCCGTCACCAATTCGGTGTCAGCCGAATCGTGACGGACAAACGCGGACCCGAGGCACGGACACACTCCCAGCATCACGCTCCCAAAGTACAGCGTGCCCGGCATAGAATTTTTTGTCTGAAGGCAAAAAATCCATGGCGGGCAAACGCGAACTAGAAGCGAGCGCCCGCTTCCGGCGGGCGGGTCCAGGGCGCTTGGGGCGCCTGGGGTCCCCCCCGGCGGGGGATTTGATGGAAAAATAGACGATGGCGCCCATTTTCATTCCCCTTTGTGACGCTCGGTCATCTTGTTTAGGGGGGGGGGGGCTCCTGCGTTTTAGGGGGCACACTAAATCTCTACTAACAAACGCTAAAATACGCATGTTAAATTCACCCGCCCTTTTTCTTATAATCAGGTTAACCAATCAATTCATAAGTGAAGTTAACAAAAAACAGGGGTGACACCATGAAAAAGAAAATGATCAAAGGAACCGCTCTTCTCGTACTTTCCGCGGCGGTAGCCGCAGGCTGCGGCGCAGGTCCGGAAGCGAAACCGCAAGCGGACGGAGGCAAAGCCGCCGCTCCGGCGGACAAGCCGATTACGCTGACGATGTGGGCGGGAACAGGCTTCAAGGATATCGAGGGGTACGACAGCAAAAACTACGGAGATTGGGAAAAAGCGAAGGCGAAGGAATTCCAGAAGCTGCACCCGAACATTACGATCAACGTGGAATCCGTACCGTTTTCCGAAATCGAGCAGAAGGTGAACGTGGCCGTAGCGGGCAACAACCCGCCGGATATTTTGTACGATAACATCCCGATCCGCATCAGCAAACACGCAAGAAACGGCGTTCTGGAAGATTTGAACGATGTGGTGAAGGATGACAAGGCGGACTGGAAAGAAGCGTTCCTCAACATCGGCACGATCAACGATAAATTGTATGCGCTGCCGACCGGCAGTACGCCGCAGGTCGTTTTTCTGAACAAAACGATTTTCGAGAAAAAAGGGGTCGAGCTGCCGAAAAACCGGACGTGGACTTGGACCCAGATGAAAGACGCCTTGAAAAAGGTCGCGGATAAAAACACGTACGGCATCGCTTACTTTGCCAAAAACGAACAGGCGGACCAGCTAATGGTCAGCAATCTGCTCGCGGCAGGCGCGCAGTGGGCGAACAAAGATTTCAGCCAGTATACGATTAACAGTCCGGAAGGCGTAGAGGCGCTCAGCTTCATGCTGCAGCTGGCGGACGAAGGGCTCGTAGCTCCGGGCACAGCGACAATGGATGTCAACGCCAACTTCGAGCTGTTCAAGCAGGGCAAGCTGGCGATTTTGAATCATACGTCCCCGGTGTACGGAGACATCGAAGCCGGCAAGAAAAACGGCGCGGTCGACCCGTCCGTAGAACCTTACGGCATACTCCCGGTCACCAAGGAAGGCGTAACTCCGAAGTTGACGATCACCGGCGAAAACGGTTATGCGATCTTTAAGCAAAAGGACGAGGAGAAAAGAAAAGCGGCGATCGAATTTGTGAAATTCCTCGTGCAGCCGGATAATATCAAGGCAATCAACAAGTCCTTGTACGGCATTTCGGCGCGCAAATCCGGTACGTATGAAATCAAGAACAAGGACGCTTCCGAGGTGTTCGAGCTGCTCAACAAGACGGAAATCGTCGACCTTGGCAAAAACCGCGCCTACTTCTCGACGCTCAGACAGAAGTTTTATCCCGAAATGCAGGCCGCTTTCCTGAAGGCTAAGAGCCCGAAGCAGGCGCTTGACGATTTCGTTAAAAATGCAAACGAACTGGCAGCCAAGAAGTAACCAACCCTTGTGACGAACACTTCGTCCTAGTCTGTCTCACAGCGCTGGGGCGAAGTGTTTTCTTTAGCGCCAGGAATCTGTGCGAGGCCAGGTATGAATATCCGGGGGCTCCGATCTCCGGGTGTAATAATGGAGGTGTCATCCGATGAAGCTGCGCAACACGCTGTGGAGCTACCTGTTTATCGGTCCCAATCTGCTGTTTTTGACCGCATTTTTGGTGATTCCGCTGTTTTATACGTTTTACCTCAGTTTTTTCGAGGCCGATATTTACAAATCGAGCTTTGTCGGCTTCAGCAACTACAGCAAGCTGTTCGGCGAGGAGTTGTTCCGCAAATCGTTCGCCAACACGTTTTATTTCGTCCTGATCATCGTTCCTTGCGTCGTCATTTTATCGCTTGTGGTGGCGGCCTTCATGCAAGGATTTCATAAACATGCGAAAAGCTTCTTTCGGCTCGTGTTTTATTTGCCGGTCGTCAGCACGCCGGTTGTGCTGTCGCTCGTATGGGGCTGGATGTACAATCCGAGCTTCGGTATCGTCAAATATTTCGGCGAACTGCTTGGCTTCGGAGCGGTCGATGTGTTTTCCACCCAGCTCAGCGCTATACTGGCGCTTTCCGGCATCGTCATCACCTGGATGGTCGGGCAGCCGATCATTTTGTACTTGTCCGGAATGGACGGCGTTTCGAAGGAGCTTTATGAAGCGGCGGATATCGACGGGGCCGGGCCGGTCAAGCAGTTTTTCAGCATCACGCTGCCGATGATCGCACATACGACGCTGCTCATTGTCGTCACCTCGACGATCAGCGTGTTCCAAATTTTCGTCGTCATCCATTTGCTGACGAGCGGCGGTCCTTTCCACGGCACGGAATCGCTCGTGTACACCATTTACCGTACGGCGTTCGTATCGCTGGAGTTCGGCAAAGCGTCGGCGCAAAGCGTGATTCTGTTCTTCATCATCCTCGTGATCTCGCTGCTGCAGTTCCGGATGCTGAGATCGAAGCTGGATTAAGGAGGGGGCCGAAGCGATGAAACTGCATGTTATTTCCAGATACGCGTTTTTGCTGCTGCTCTCCGTCGTATTTGTATTTCCGCTGTATTGGATGATCACGGGATCGTTCAAAACCCAGGTGGCGATCTGGAAGCTGCCGCCGGAATGGTTTCCTTCCCAGTTTCGGCTGCTGAATTACGAGCATATAGTCAAAACGACCCCGGCCTTGACGTGGATGTTCAACAGCGTGTTTACGAGCCTTGTGACGGTGCTGCTGGTTGTCGTGTTTTCGGCGATGGCCGGATACGCTTACGCCAAGCGGAAATTTCCCGGCGACAAGATCCTGTTTTTCGTCGTCATCGCTACCATGATGATGCCGACCCAGGTGACGCTCGTCCCTCTGTACATCGTCTGCCGTACGCTCGGCCTCATCGACAGCTACTGGGGCGTCATCCTGCCGGCGGTCGCGTTCCCTTTCGGCGTGTTTATCGTACGTCAGTTCGCCAAGACGATCCCGGACGAGATCATCGAATCGGCGACGATCGACGGGGCCGGGGAGCTGCGTATTTTCGGCACGATCGTACTTCCGCTGCTGCTGCCCGCGCTCGGGGCGCTGGCGATCTTTGCGTTTATGCACACGTGGAACGATTATTTGTGGCAGTTGATCATTTTGCAGTCGAAAGCGAAGCTTACCCTGCCGCTTGGCATATCCACGATCACGTACTCCGAAAACAACGTGAACTACGGCTACGCGATGGCCGGTGCGTCGATGGCGGCCGTGCCGATGATTTTGTTTTTCCTGCTGCTGCAAAGAAGCTTTATCAAAGGAATCACTCTCGGCTCGGTCAAAGGATAACCGCCGGGCATCACCCGTAAGAAGACCCATGGCTCCGCCATGCAGGTCTTCTTTCTCGCGTTTCATGTATACGGTCTGCGCCGGTCCCGGGTATACTACTTGGTAAGAGATTCCCGATGAACGATACGCGGGAAATGCAAGAGGGCTTCGGGGCAGCGACAGACATACAGGGGGGACGGAAGGTGAACATCATTGTCGTTGAAGATGAAGTCGATATTTTAAAAGGCATAGTCGAGGCCGCCCAGATGAGCGGGCTGCCCTTCGAGCGGATATTGGCCGCCCACTCGGCTGAGGAAGGTTTGGAGATGATTGCGGAGCATCATCCGGAGATCATTTTGACGGACATTCTGCTGCCGGAAATGACCGGACTCGATATGCTGGAAGCGGTGCGAGCGGCGGGATACCGCCCGAAGGTCATCGTGATCAGCAGCTACAACAACTTCGCTTACGCCCAGCGCAGCCTGCAGCTCGGCGCTGTCGATTATATTTTAAAGCCGGTCCGCAAGGAGGAGCTCATTGAAAAAATCGCCGCCGTATACGATATGGTACAAAAAGAGCGGGCGAGCATGGAACAGCTCAGGCATCAAACCGACTACGCCCGGCTCGGCGCGGAGGCGCTGAAGGAACGGTTCGTGCTCGGTCTGTGTCTGCAAAAGACGGCTTTGCAGGAGCATATCCACCACCGGCTGCAGGTATGGAATCTGCACTGGCTGGAGACGCATTCGTACGTCGTCATTTCGCTTAGCCTGAATAAGGAAAGCCTGCGGGGCAAGCGCGATCAGGACATTAACCTGGCGCTGTTTGCAATCGGCAATATCGCCGAAGAGGTGCTTGCGGGATACCAGCCGTCCGTCATGATCCGCAGCATTCATCATGACTGGGTGATCATTACCGCTTGGGAGGAGGAGCGGTCGATCGCGCAGGACATCTACGAGCGGGTCGTGAAGTTTCAACGCATTCATCCCGCCATCGGCATCAGCGATAAAATGCATTCCTTTCAAGGCATTTCCGAAGCGTACGAGCAGGCGCAGAAGGCTTTGAAAGTATCGCTGCTGGACAGCAAGCGGCGGATCGTCGGTTACCCGGAAATTGCGGACCGTTCCGGAGTCGGCAGCATCCATCACCTCAGCGAGCGGGTGGCTGACAGCGTGCTGGAAGGCAGCAGCGAGGAGGTCGGCCGATGGCTGGAGGAGGCCGTTCACCATTTTATGCTGGATGCGGATGTGAATAAACCCGGAGATTTGTCGGTCAAATGCTTCGAATGGATTCTGGAGGTTCACGGCTGTTTGGCTGAAAAGGTCGACATGGACGTCAGTCATTTTCCGCTCGAGCTTTGGGAAAAGGCGGAGCGCTGCGAGACGCCGGACGATCTGCGGCAGCTGCTGCAGGAGCATCTGTCCGAGCTGATGAAGCTGGCTCACCAGCATCAGCCGGGGGTGCACAACTTTAACATCGACAAGGCGAAGAGGATCATCGAAGAGAAGTACGGTCAAGCGATCACGCTGCAAAGCGTCGCCGACGAGCTCGACATTCACCCGGTATGGCTGAGCAAGCTGTTCAAGAAAGAGACGGGGCAGACGTTTCTCGATTATTTGACAGGGGTGCGGATCGAGAAAGCGAAGACGATGCTGCGCGACACGAATATGAAAATATACGAAATCGCCGAAAAAATCGGGTACCAGGAGATCCAATACTTCGGCAAGCTGTTCAAAAAAAGAACGAACATGACGCCAAAGGAGTATCGGTATGGGAAATGAAAGCGTTTAGAATTGAAAACAACACGTTGTTCGTCAAAATGTTCATTCTCCTGTTTCTATCCGTTCTGATTCCGGTAACGTTTTTGGGGTACTGGTATTTCAATCGGGCCAGCGGGCAAATCGAGCAGGTGACCAGCGGGCTGCTGACGGAAAACCTGCAGCAAAACCGGCTGCGGCTCGAGCAGTATTTCAAGCAGGCCGAGCTGCACTCGGAGTCGATCATCGCCTCCCAAAAGCTCGAGGTGCTGGATACGGCGCTCGAGGACCGGCTGTTTCTGAGCAGATCGCTTTCGCTCATTAACGATTTGAAAGGACGCTACGACCTCGCGATCTATCCGGCGGACGAAACTAGGTATGCGGCATACTCAGCGCTGCTCCGCTCGGGACCTTTGTTATCCGGTCCGGAACGGATACGCCAGGCGCTTGAGCTGGAGGGCCGAGGGTACTGGTATGCCGAAGGCGGATCGTTTGTGTTCGTCCGGCTTATACGGGCGATGTCCGATTTGCGCCCTCTCGCCGTCATCCAGCTGAGCATGTCCGGCTTTCAGGTCAGCCAGCAGTTGATCGCTCCGTTCGAATATCCGAACTTCCGGCATGACATTGCGGACGAGAACGGAAACGTGCTCCTCGCCAGTCCCCGCGGGGAAATGACCCCGGGGGAGAAAATGTTCCTGTCCGACATTCCCTTGACCGGAGTGCCGTGGACGCTTGTGGCGGCCATCCCGGAAAAAGATCTGATCGGTCCGGTGGAGAACATCCGGCGCGTTTCCCTGCTGCTTGCGCTCGCCAGTATCGGACTGATATCCATTTTGCTGGCGCTGGTCACAAACAGCTTTATTTCGCCGATCAAATACGTGGTCGCCCAGATGAAAAAAGCCCAGCTCGGCCAGCTTGTTCCAAGCGATAAATATGCGGACAGACGGGACGAAATCGGCCAGCTTACGCGCGGCTACAACTCCCTGATCTACGGCATGGAGGAGCTGCTCGAGACGACGAAGCAGATGGAGGCCGACAAGTCCCGGACGGAAATGCAGATGCTCATCCACCAGATCAACCCGCATTTTTTGTACAATACGCTGGATGCGATCAAATGGCGGGCCGATCACGTTCGGGAGCAGACGATTGCGGAGATGGTCACGTCGCTCAGCAATCTGATCCGGTACAGCATCAATAACGGGGAAGAATTTACGACCGTCGAACGCGAGATCGAGCATGTGAAAAGCTACCTGAGCATCGAGTCGCTGCGCAGCCCCGATACGTTCCAGGTCGTCGTCAGCGTCCAGCCGCGCGCGCTGAACGTGCCGATTTTGAAGCTGATCATTCAGCCGCTTGTCGAAAATTCGGTGCGCCACGGCATGAACAAGCTGCAGTCCGGCCGGGGCAAAATTCTCATTCGCGTCTTTATCGAAGGAGAGGATCTGGTCTGCATCGTCGAGGATAACGGCCCCGGCTGCTCCGAGGAGGCATCGGCCCGCATGAACCGCCCGAACCTGCAGCCGGGCGAGACCGGCGGCGTCGGCCTGTACAACGTAAACCAGCGGCTGAAAATCCGCTTCGGCATGAAGTACGGCGTGACGCTCGAAAACAGAGAGCACGGCGGCTGCAAGGCGACGATCCGCCATCCGCTGATGTGAAGGCGCGAAAGGCGCCTTCGGGATAGCGTAGGTAGAATAGGCTGAGGGGGCGTTCGAACGTTTGCGACGATAGTCGCAAATACTTGTCTTATTCCACCCCAAGAGAGCAATATGGAACAAATAAACGCAATCCCTTGGTTAATTTTGGCGCTGGGCTCAGATTATTGGCGTTTACGGCAGATTAGTACAAGAATTTATGCTTATTGAGATGAAAGAGGGGGCGTCAGGCGGCGATAAAACAACAATTTGCGTTTATTCGCATTCAGCGGTGCTGCCTGGAGAGGTCCGGCGTGCGAAGAGCGATCACGAAGTGCAGTCCGGCGTGCGGCGAGCGATCGCGAAGTGCGGCCCGGCGTGCGGGGAGCGATCCCGAAAGCGCGGCCCGGCGCGGTTGCAAGGCAGCTTCACTTCAGCGCACCGGATGCTTCTCCGCCGGCCGATTTGCCGTTTTTGTAAACTCTCGGACTCATCCCGAACCGTTTGCGAAACAGTTGGGAGAAGTGGTTGTAGTTTTGAAAACCGACATCGTATGCGACTTCCATCGGTCCCCGTTCCGTATGCTCCAGCAGCAGCGCGGCCTGATCGAGCCGCATCCGGTTCAGCGCCTCGACGATCGAGAGGCCCACGTGCTCTTTAAACAGATGAGAGAGCCGTGAAGAAGACAGGCCGACCGCCCTTGCGAGCTCCGCGACAAGCAGGGGCTTTTTCATTTGCGCCGACATGAGGTTCAGCGCCTGCTCAATGCGAGGGTCCATATGGTGGGTTTGCCGCTGCTTCAGCAAAAGCAAAATTTCCAACAGCGCGTTTTGGCATAATTCATGCCAGTACGGCCTGCGCTCATGGGCGTCGGCGATCACCTTTTTGAACGCGCGGAACATACGCCTCCTTAAAACCGGGTTGTCGATCGGCAGGATCAAGCACTCGTTCGCTGCGCCGAACGCCGTCTCGACCAGCTCCGGCGAAACATGCGCCCATACGAAATTCCACTCTTCTCCGCGGCACGTCCCGTATTGATGCGGTACGCTCCCCTTGAGGATCGTCAAATCTCCCGCACGGCAAATTTGCCGGACCCCGCTTGCGATAAAATACCCTTCTCCCCGCAGCGTCAGAGTGATGAGGAAATCCCGCATACCGTCGGGGCGGTGAACGTGATATTGATCTTTTTCGGAAAAATGCCCGGCCACGATCACGCCGGGGATCGGCTGTCCGTAGGAGTCGGGAGTATTGTAGTGCTTCATGAGGCTGCGGTCTCCTTTTCTGGCGGCGATTTATTTATAGCATATTACAATTAGTTAAACTCGGCAATTGATTCAAAAATAGCAGGATTGCAATAGTAATTAGCGAGATTGTTACTTTTAAGCGGACGGCCTTTTTTTTAAGATAATTACGAGAGAAATGAATTTTATACAGTCACACTGAGGAGGAATCGACCATGGCTTACGAGCTGCGCGCGCTTACCCCGGAACAAAAGCGTCATTTTGAGACAGAAGGTTATTTGATCGTAAAGGGGCTGTTTAGCGAGGCCGATCTGCAGGAAATTGAGGAAACGTTCGAACAAATCAGCCACCAAACGATTCCCGGTCATTTCATGCCGGACCTAAGCTCGCCTGTGACGGATCCGCTTAAACGTTATCCGCGCGTGATGCACCCGCACCGTTTTAACGATACCGCCAAAAAGTATTTGCTGCACAAGCCTGTTCTGGATGTGCTGAGAGATTTATACGAGGAGGAGCCCCTTGCCGCGCAGAGCATGTTTTATTACAAGCCGCCGGGCTCACGGGGACAGGCGCTGCATCAGGACAATTTTTACTTGAAGGTCGAGCCGGGGAACTGTATCGCCGCTTGGACGGCGGTCGATCCGGCGGATGAGGAGAACGGCGGGCTGCTCGTTGTCCCCAAAACGAACAACTACGAGATCGTTTGTCCCGAGCTCGCCGACGCGCAGGAATCGTTTACGACGCATTTCGTGAAGCCGCCGAAGGATCAGCAGGCTGTACCCGCCGTTATGGATAAGGGGGATGTGCTGTTTTTCAACGGCAACCTGATCCACGGCTCTTATCGCAACAAAACGAAGGACCGGTTCCGCCGCGCGTTTATTTGCCACTACGCTAACGAGTCGGCCACGCGCATCGGCAATCATTACCGGCCGTTATTCCGCGCAGACGGCAGCGCCATCGATCTGGAAGCGAATCCGGACGGCGGGCCTTGCGGTGTTGAATACGAGGCGCTGTATCCGCACTGAGTTTTAAGCGGTCGGGCTGCTGTTACGGCATCTTGCGGGGTGTGGGAGTGACGCTCGCGGGAGAACGTTACGTATGAAGGGGATGATAAGTATGGAAGTTTTGACGCCATCCGGGCCGCCCCAAATGGCTGTGTATCAGGCGATATGGGCGCTTGACGGTTACGGCGGCGCCGGCCGGGAATGGTCCCTGGAGGAGAAGTTCGAACGTATGGCGGAAGCCGGATTTACCGGCGTATTTGGCAGACTTCCCGAACCGGGCAAGGAAAAATTGTGGCGCGAACTGCAGGAGAGATACAAATTTACGTTCGGCGTTGAGAGCTTTCCGTACGGACGCGATGATTTTCGCGAGTTTCTGAAGCGGGCGAAGGAATTTGATGTGACGTACATCAACGCGCAGGTCGGCAGCAGCTTTACGGTCGGCGATAAGGCGGTCGCGCTGCTGTCTGACTTGATCGAGGAGGCGGAACTATCCGGCATCCCGTTTTACGTGGAGACGCATCGCGGGAAAGTGACGCAAGACGTGCTGCGCACGGTCGAATACGCCAGGCGGCTGCCGAATTTGCGGCTGACGATCGATTTTTCCCATTACGTGCTTGCCGGGGAAATGCACTCTGCGGAGGAAGCGGAGCCTTATTTCGACGAATTGCTGAGGAGAACCGCTTCGATTCACGCAAGGGTGAGCAACGCCGAGCAGATCCAGATCGACATCGGCCCGGACGGGGACCATCCGAAAGCGGAGCCTTTCAAGCGATGGTGGGAACGCGGCATGCGCTACTGGCGCGAGCAGGCGCAGCCCGGCGACGTGCTCCCATTCGTATGCGAAATCGGCCGTCATTATGCGATCACGCGAAGCGGACTGCCCAGCGCCGGCTCGCATGATGAGTGGTCAGACCGGTGGGAGCAGTCGCTGGTGTTCAAGCGCATCGCCGAGGATTTATGGAGCCGCGTTGCAGGCGAGTGAGTATACGAGGAGCCGCTATTGTAGCGGCTTCTTTTTTTTGCCATAGGCTGAGAGGCGGAAAAACCGGCTAACAGCCGAAAGGTCGTGCCGCCGAGGCGCCCGAGAGGCGGAAAAACCGCCTATCAGGCCGATTGCGCGGCAGAGAGCAGCGCGAAAGGTCGACTCGCATAGTCCGGACAAATCGGCGCTATGCACCTTCAACGCTTTGTAACAATTGCGCGTGGAATTGCCCTTCCAAGAAGGCTATAATGGTAGTTGGATGAAAAACGACTTCATTCGCGACATTAAAACAAAGCAGGTGCACGCATGAACAAAGCGACTACCTCAAGAAACGACAGGCTTCACGCTCTCGTGAAATATACGTCGAACGCCACGATGATCTTTATGTTTCTCGTCCTGCTGATGGGCGCGCTTGTGACCAAGACCGAATCGGGCCGCGGCTGCGGCGACGATTGGCCGCTGTGCAACGGCAAATTCGTTCCCGCTTACACGATCGAGTCGATGATCGAATACAGCCACCGCTTCGTGGCGGGGATCGCCGGACTGCTGATGCTGGCCGCGACGATATTGGCGTTTATGGCAACCCGGCGCAAAGACGCGAGATGGTATGCAATAGGCGGACTTTTCTTTACATTCCTGCAGGCGATTCTCGGCGCCATGGCCGTCATGTGGCCGCAATCGTCGCCGGTGCTGGCGCTGCATTTCGGCTTCTCGCTGCTGGCGTTTTCGTTTACGCTGCTGCTGGCGTTATGCTTCTCAAAGCGGCAGACGGACCCGTCCGGCATCTCCATGCCGGGAGGGTTCCGCTGGGGCATCTGGATGATTGCGTTATACTGCTACGGCGTCGTCTATTTGGGCGCATACGTGCGTCACGCGGAAGCGTCCGGAGGCTGCCTCGGCTGGCCGCTGTGCAACGGTCAAGTGATCCCGGAGCTGTCCGGAGAAACCGGCATCGTCTTTACCCACCGGATAGCGGCCCTCGGCCTGCTCATCCTCCTGCTGCTGCTCTGGAGAACCGCAGCGAAGCTGTATAAACGCACGGACTCCGTGTACGGCGCCGTTAAATGGTCCGTCATCCTGGTCGTCGCACAAATTTTGAGCGGAGGACTGGTGACGCTCACGATGGGATACGACTGGTATTTGCTGGCGAGCCTCCTTCATACGACGCTGATTTCCATCCTTTTCGGTGTCCTCAGCTATTTGACCGTCATCGCGCTTCAGGCGCATGCGGTCCACCCTGCAGAAGCAAACGCCGTGGAAGGGAGCAACGTATGAATCACCCGAATTTAAGAGCATTTTTGGACGTTTTGAAAAAAGAAGGGCAGCTGACGGAAATTTCCGCAGCTGTCGATCCCAACCTGGAGATCGCGGAAATTCACCGCCGGGTCATTGACGAGCAAGGGCCCGCTTTGCTGTTTACCAATGTCAAAGGAAGCAAGTTTCCCGTTGTGACGAATTTGTTCGGCACAAGCCGCCGCGTCGATCTTGCCTTCGGGCCGAAGCCGGAGCAGTTCATGCGCCAGGTGGTCGGCGCGATGGACACGCTCATTCCGCCGACCCCGAAGGCGCTGTGGAACGAGCGGCAGCTTATTTTCGACCTGATGAAAATCGGCACGAAGCAGGTGCCCCCGACGGCCGCCCCGGTGCTGCAGGTGTGCAACAAATCGGCGCCGCTCGCCGGCATGCCGGTGCTTACGTGCTGGCAGGAGGACGGAGGCCCGTTTATTACGCTGCCGCTCGTATATACCGAGCATCCGGAAAACGGGCATCACAACCTCGGCATGTACCGGATGCAGATTTACGACGATCGGACGACCGGCATGCACTGGCAAATCCATAAAGGCGGCGGTTTCCATTATCACGAAGCGGAAAAGCGGAACAAGCCGCTTCCCGTGACCGTGTTCCTCGGCGGTCCCCCTGCGCTGATCGCCTCTGCGATCGCGCCGGTGCCCGAGCATCTGCCGGAGCTTATGCTCACGTCGCTCATCCTCGGCGCCAAGCTGCCGGTTGCGGCGGATCCGACCGGGGCGCCCCACCGCATCGTCGCCGAGGCTGAATTCGCGATCTGCGGCAAAGTGCCGCCGCACGAGCGCCGGCCGGAAGGGCCGTTCGGCGATCATTACGGCTATTACTCGCTGACTCACGATTTCCCCGTGTTCCATGTCGATCACGTGTGGCATCGCAAGGACGCGATTTACCCGGCTACGATCGTCGGCAAGCCGCGGCAGGAAGATTACTACCTCGGCGAATTTCTCCAGCGACTGTTGTCACCGGCATTTCCGATGGCGATGCCTGGGGTCAAAGACTTGTGGACGTACGCCGAGACCGGCTTTCATCCGCTCGCGGCCGCCATCGTCCGCGAGAGCTATAAGCGCGAAGCGCTCGCCTCCGCCTTCCGCATCCTCGGGGAAGGCCAGCTGACGCTGACGAAGTTCCTGATCGTGACCGATCAACCGGTCCGGCTGGAGAACTTCCCGCAGCTGCTGGAGGCCGTCCTGGAGCGGTTCGATCCGCACCAGGACCTGATGATCTTCGGCAACACATCGCACGATACGCTCGACTATACCGGCGATCGGCTGAACCACGGCAGCAAAGCCGTGCTTCTGGGCGTCGGCGAGCCGGTGCGCAGCCTGCCCGCCGTGTACATGGAGGGCGAGCTGCCGGGCATCCGCGCCGCCGCCGTCTACTGCCGCGGCTGCCTTGTCGTCGCGGGCGCAGCCTACGCCGACGATCCCGAGCTGCCGCAGCGGCTGCTCGAGCAGGCCGGCCACCGGCTGACGGCGTGGCCGCTTGTTATCGTCGCGGACGACGCCGCGATCGCGCAGGGGCAAACACCGTTCCTGTGGACGGTGTTCACCCGCTTCAACCCGGCCGCGGACATTTACGCGAACGCGGAGGTGCGCCGCAACCGGCTCGCTTACGAGCTGCCGATCGTCATCGATGCGCGTATGAAACCCGGTTACCCGGACGAGCTGTTCCCGCGCGAAGACATCGTGGAGCTTGTCGATCGCAGGTGGAAGGAATATTTTTCCTGAAGACTATGTTTCCAGGCAAGGGGCAATACTGAAATTACCCTTTTATGAGCGGGATACCGCCTAAGCCGGAGGACAGTTATCATGTTGAGACACCTTTTTGGCGAGCCTCGCCGTGTGGACGACGGATTGCTGCTGGACGCAAGCCGCGCCATTGAAACCTATTTGGAGCACTTATCCAAGCGAAGTCCCCAAGAACCGCGGGAGAATGTGAAAACCGGGCGCCTCAGGCTTCTCAGCAAAGGGCTTGGGCGCGCCTTGGACGAGCTGGAGCAAAGCATATTTTGCGCAGCCCGCTACGGCGAAGGAGTCGGCAAGCGGTTTGTGGAAGAGATGACGGAAGAGGAGCGGGACTCGTATCACCGTCATATTTACTTTTATAAAAACGCATTCATCCGTCTGTTTGCCATTTTGGATAAAATCGGCTATTTTCTTAATGAGCTGTTTGAGCTGGAAACCGAGAAGGTGAAGGAACGTTTTTCCTACTTCACCGTACTGCGGACGATGCATCAGCGCGGAGTCGGGGCTCCGCTCGAGCAGACGTTATTTGAAATGAAGCAGCAGTATAAGCCGCAAATGCAGCGGCTCCGCAATCAGCGGAATATGGAAATTCACTGGCTTAATGCCGACTTGCTGGACGATCTGATGAGGACGATGGAAGCTCGTCAAACCCGGGAGAAGCGGACGCACGTGGAAAACATCGAGGACAATATGGCGGATCTGCAGGCGGCTTACGAGATGACCTGCAAGGTCGTCACTTCCGTGTTTACCTACATTGTCGGTCATGATAGGGGGAAGAGCGGGCGATGAACGGGGAGCGCCGGGTTGCTCTCATTACGGGGAGCGCCAAAGGTTTGGGCAAAATGACTGCACTGACGTTGGCCCGCCGGGGCTGCGATATTATCGTAAGTTACGTACATAGCGAGCGGGAGGCGGCCGAGCTGCAGGAAGAGATACGCGGCATCGGCGCCGACTGCCTCACCGTCCAGGCCGATATTACGAAGCCGGAACAAATCTCGCGTATGGTCGAAGAGGCGGAGCAACGGTTCGGCCGCATCGATATTTTGGTCAACAATGCCGGTCCGTTTATCCGGGAAAGAAGACGATTCGCCGAGTACACTCCCGAAGAAATCGAATATTTGATCCGCGGCAATTTGCTCGGCGTGATGCAGCTCGATTACTTAGTGCTGCCGCTGATGCGGCGGCGTCAGTGGGGGCGTATCATTCATTTCGGCTTCGGCCATGCGGCCGAGGCGAGAGGCTGGCCGCACCGCGCCGTATACGCGGCGGCCAAAGTCGGGCTCGTTTCGTTCACCAAGACGCTCGCCGAAGAAGAAGCCGAGCACGGAATCACGGTGAACATGATTTGCCCGGGCGACATTCGCGGCGCGAACAAAGAGAAGACAATCGCCGATGTGGAAGGCGTGACCGACCCGGAAACTCCGCGCGGCCGTCCCGGCACCGGAGAGGACATTGCGCGGGTGATCGCATTTTTGTGCGAGCCGCATTCAGACTTTGTCACCGGCAATACGCTGGACATCTCCGGCGGACTCGATCCGATTCGTCCGATCGCTTTGCTCAAATCGTAACGGGATGCCCGTTCAATTATTTTTGGGGGAACCACAGGCCGGTATCATCGCCAAAAACAAAAGCCCGGTTTGCCTGTATAGGCAAAGCCGGGCCTTATATTTTTTAGAATACTTGCATAACTTCTGTAACGCCCTCAACCTCTTCAAGCAATGCGCGCTCGATACCGGCCTTCAGCGTAATGGTCGAGCTCGGGCAGCTGCCGCAAGCACCCATCAATTTCAACTTCACGATGCCGTCCTCTACGTCAACCAGCTCAACGTCTCCGCCGTCACGCTGCAGGAACGGACGAAGCTTGTCGAGCACGTCCTGGACTTCGTCATAGATCGTGCTTTGTGCATTTTCACTCATTTGCTTCATCTCCCTTCTCCTTGTATTATAGTACAATAAACATAAAATGAAAATGGTTTGCAAGGTGGACGAACAACTCATGAGACCGATCATCGAATTTTGTACAAATAACATGCACCACGGCACGGATAAAGTACTGCAGCGGCTCGAGAGCAACCCCGATTACGATGTCATCGAATACGGATGCCTCGGCAACTGTGGGGAATGTTATTCGAATCCGTACGCACTCGTAAACGGCGAAATCATCTCTGCGACAACCGCCGATGAGCTGTACGACAATATTATAGCCAAAATCAAAGAGATCGAAGCGATGTTCGATCTGCTTGATTCTTAAATGACCGGCTTATCCGAAGTGGTGTTTCGATTTCCAGAGCACTCCGCTTTTCAAAGCCCGCGGCACTTTGCCCGTCATGATCATCTGTCTGCCCATAAGCCCGAAGCCGGCTTTTTTGCCGAGCGACCCGAGAACCCCTTTGAGCTTGATCATTCCAAGCCGAGGGGTTTCGTTTTTCCAAAAAGCCTGAACGATATCCGCAACCTGCTTGCCTTGGGCTTGAGCGGCTTGAGCGCTCGAGGAAAACGGCAGGCTGGCGCAATCGCCGACCACATACACTTCCGGATGGGCAGCCAACTGGTGGTATTCGTTGATGATCAGCCGCCCCTGCCCGTCCTTCGGCAAATCGAACTGCTGAACGATCGGGCTGGGCTGAATGCCCGCCGTCCATACGGTCACGTCGGTCAAAATCTCCTCCTGCTGATTGTGCAGGATGTTTCCTTCGAGACGGACCAGGGATACGTGCGAACGCATTTCAATATCGTGCTCCAGCATCCATTCGCGGACGTATTCCTGAAGTTTGCCCGGAAACGCCGACAAGATGCTCGGGCCGCGGTCCAAAATGCGGATGTTCAGGTCCGGACGGCTTTCGCGGAGCTCAGCAGCCATTTCCACACCGCTGAGGCCGCCCCCGACGATCGTGACCTGTCCGTAAGGCGCAACGTCGTTAACCTGTTGATACGTCACGCGGGTGGCCGACATCGTCTGAATGCTGCACGAGTATTCGGCAGCACCCGGGATGCCGTGGTATTTGTCCACGCAGCCGAGAGCGATCACAAGCCAGTCGTAGGCCAGCGGTTCCTTGTCGGCAAAATGGACCATCCTGTTTTGCAAATCCACGCTCGTTACTTCGCCGAATTTCAGAATGAGCCGAGGATCGATCGGATAATGTACACGCACCTCCGTTTCCGGGACAGTTCCGGACGCAAGCGCGTAATATTCGGTTTTTAACCCTTGGAACGGCATGCGGTCCACCATTACGATCAGTACATCCGCCGGCAAATCTTTTTCCAGCAGCTGGTTGGCTACGGTCAGTCCTCCGTAACCCCCGCCTAAAATAACAAGCTTTCTCATATGGTCAGTTACCTTTCTATATGTGTAAATTAGTATACTTTGATCTCGTTGTAGAATGTGTCGCGTTCGACCGGAATGCGTCCGGCTCCTTTGATGAGCCAAACCAGTTCATCACGGGTCAGACCTTCCGGGGACAAAGCTCCGGCTGCGTGGCTGATGCGCTCCTGGACGATCGTGCCGTGCACGTCGGAGGCCCCGAAGGTGAGCGCAATCTGCGTAATTTGCGTGCCCAGGTTAATGAAATACGCCTTGATATGCGGAATATTGTCCAGCATCAAACGGCTGATCGCGATCGTCTTAAGATCGTCGAACGCGGCTACGCGGCGCTTGATGCCCGCATTGACGCTGGCCGGCTGCACGGCATTCGGGATAAATACGAGAAAACCGTTCGTTTCATCCTGAATTTCGCGCAAATAAATCATATGCTGAATCCGCTCTTCCTTCGTTTCGATGGAGCCGTACAGCATGGTGGCGTGGGTTTTCATGCCGAGCCGGTGAGCGGTTCGCTGCACCTCGAGCCACTGCTCGGTCGTCGCTTTGCCGACGCCCATCTTCTCGCGGTAGCGTTCGGACAATATTTCGGCCCCGCCGCCCGTCAGCGTGCTCAGTCCGGCATCCAGGAACGTCTGCAGCACCTCTTTATAGCTTAACCCGCTGATGCGTGAAAAAAACTCAATCTCCGCCGCCGTGTGCGCTTTGATTGTCACATTCGGATAACGCTCCTTCAGAGCGCGCACATAATTTACATAATAGTCGAACGGCACATGGGGGTTATGCCCGCCGGTAATATGGAACTCCCGCATTTCCGGGTGGTAATGTTTGTCGATATACTCGAACATTTGCTCCGGGGTCAGCGTATACGCGCCTTCCTCGCCTTCATCCCTGCGGAAATGGCAAAACGCGCAGTGCGCTTCGCAGACGTTGGTGAAGTACAAGCTCATATTTTCGATAAAATACACTTTCTTCCCGTTGATGCGCAGATTCACTTCATTAGCCATTTGGCCGATCGTCAGCAAATCGTCGGATTCGTACAAAAATACGCCGTCTTCTTTTGTCAGTCTTTCTCCGTTATGAACCTTTTCCCGAATTTCGGCCATTCGGCGATCCGTATCGTTTAATACGATGCCCACTTTAAGCCACCTCCACAATTTGTGAGAAAAATAATTGCCTGTACGTTAGTAGTCGTGCTGCTTTGCGTCAATACTAAACCAGCAGTCTGAATTGTTTGGCTGATCCTTGACTTACATGAAGAGAACAGGCGACCAAGGGTTGTGAAAGCTTGCACATGACGTTCCGTGCCATAAAAAACGCTCGCTCACGTTAGGGGGCGAACTCATAATCTTCCTTATTATAAACCTCCTAGTGGGGTCCGGCAACAGGAAATGCGACAAATTAGACTGGCAGTAGAACAAACCGGTGCGAGACCTTATCGGTTTGCCGTTCAGGCATGCGGAATAACGGCCCTTGAGCAAAATACCGTATCGGAGTATACTACATATTAGAAGGCGATTTTGTTTATTCCCAAGCTTTTCTGAAGGAGGAATTGCAGATGATTACCGTTAGTGAAGCGGCTAGCGATAAAATTAAAGAGATGATTGCGGCGGAGGAAACGCCGAATTTGTTTTTGCGTCTTGGCGTCAAGGGCGGCGGCTGCAGCGGCTTGTCCTACAGCATGGGCTTTGACGATAACGAAAGCGAGAACGACCTCGTGCTCGAAACCAACGGCCTTAAAGTCGTAGTCGATAAGGAAAGCGCCCTGGTGCTGAACGGCGTCGAGATCGACTTCAAGGACACCGGCATGGGCGGTGGGTTTACCATCCACAACCCGAACGCCATCGCCACGTGCGGCTGCGGCAGCTCGTTCCGTACGGCGCAGGAGCAGGAGAAAGCCGCGCAGAAGTGCGATGACGAAGAAGCGGAAAAGGCGACGGTGTAACGATTTTTGACCCGTTAGCAAACCTTTAGTCTGATTCGGTTACCTAGATAGTATCCGTTACGGAATGGATGTTCGGAATTGCGGAAAACGACCTCTTTGACGATTAGTTACGCTAAAACTACTCGTTAGGGAGGTTTTTATTTTGACGTTGAAAATACGGCAGCGGCGTATTCAAAACGGAACGGCGGGCAATCAGCGGGAGTATCCGCAGTTAACATTTGAGCAAGCGATTGATTTCGTAGTTAGCGCAAAAAGGGCCGAAGGTTCAGCCCCGCCTGCTTAAGTATGCTCGTTACGGTTTATTGGCAAGTCTTTCTTAGGATGTGGTCTCGTAGCTTTGCCCTTCTTCGCAGGGTGTTTGAATTGGTGGTGGTCACCGCTTATATCGTATAAGTACCAACCGTCTGCTTCAATGGTTTTGTTCCGCATTTCTTCGTAAGTAATCGTACGTGGTATAATGATGTGATGTTGAGGTCTAGAGGAGGCACTATATGGATAAAGCCAAAAAAATATCCACATTAATTATTCTAATTATAATTGGTTGCTTACTGGTAATTGTAATAAATACTAACCTGAAAAATACGAAAGATTCCAATGAAATTGTAATGAAGGATTTAGACGGGAACGTGCAAACTATTTCTTTCAGTGAAAAGCCATCAGTATTGCTCTTTTTCACCTCATGGTGCCCTTATTGTAATGATGATGCTCCTAAAATAGTTTCATTGTATCAAAAGTATAAGAATGAAATTAACATATACGGAATCAATCTTATACATCGGGAAAACGATCCGGATGATGTGAAGGAGTATGTTAGCGATTATAATATTGAATATCCTGTGTTGTTTGATGATGGTGGAAAACTGTACAGAAAGTACGGGTCTCCTGGTTTCCCGACATTAGTTTTCCTTGATAAAAACGGAAAGGAAGTCAACAGAATTGTTGGTTCTACTGCAAAAAAAGTAATCGAAAGGCAATTTATTAATGCAATGAAATGATAGGTTTATGTGTAGAATCCTACCAAGAACAATACAAGGAGTTCATATGAAATCGAACGATATTCAAATTATAGCAATCCTTCTTGGTTTCGTAGTTAACCTTGTGGGCACCTATTTGACTTCGGGGTTACTGATTTTGGTGTATTTCAATGCAAAGGGGATCAGTCTTGACAATTCTAAAGACGTTATTTATTCCGACAATTTCATCTTGAGTTTACTCATATTTAGTGGACTAGCTTGGTCAATGCTGGGTGGTTACATTTGCGCTCGAACAGCAAAAAAGTCTCACTATTTCAATGCAGCTACTATAGGCATTATTGGAATAGCAATGTCTTCTTATAGTTATGTAATGGGCGATCCTTCTCCTAGTTGGTATAAAACAATCGCTTTAACTTGTGAGATTCCGATTACACTACTTGGCGTTAAATTGGCCATGGCGAAAAACAGCGGACACCAATAAAAATTGCGCATTTCATTACATATATCGCCAAGCGCGGCAGCCTTGTGTTTCTAAATTTAATACGTGTCAATAAATGAGCATGTTTTGTACATATATTAGTCGCGGGATTTCAAGAATCGCGGCTTTTTCGCGTTTATACACGTTAGAATCATCGGCTAAACGTATTTCCGCGGAACAAACAGGGCATAAATCGTTTCGGCGCATATTGACCAATCGGTCAGCATAACAAATAATAAAGCTGACCGATTGGTCAGCATAGTCGAGGAGTGATGCTTTTGCCGCTGCAGTTATACGAAAGAGAAAAGGTGTTGGAGGCTTGTCTGTCTTTGTTTGCGCGCCATGGATATAAAAATACTTCGACGGAGATGTTGGCGGAGGCGGCCGGTATTTCCAAGGCTTTGATCTTTCATCATTTCAAGAGCAAGAAAAAGCTGTATTTCAGCTTGCTTGAGCATTGTTCCAAAAGGATCGGGGCGGAGCTTCGGCTCGACTCCGTTTTGGAGTATGACGATTTTTTCGAAGCCGTGGATGAGTTCAGCCGGTTTAAATTCAATTACTTTCGAAATTCGCCCGATGAGTACAAGCTGGTGTACGAAGCTTTCTATTCGACGCCGGACGAGCTGAAAACGGATATAGAGGAAAAGTACGGTAATGTGATTGCAGATAAAAATCAAGTGTGGGAAAAGCTGTTTGAAAAGGTTCCGCTTCGGGAGGGGGTGGAGTGCAAGCAAGCATTTGAGTTGGTCATGATCACCTTGGAGCATTTTGAAAAGAAGTTCCTGACGGAAGTTTCGGCAATCGAAAGTATTGACGACGAGTATGTTGAAAACTATTTCGATAAGATGAACCGGTTTTGCAATATGATCCGATACGGAATTTCACCGTAATGAAACGTTCATTTCCACTCACTTGAGTGAAAGGGGTAAGATGATCATGGAGAAAATCATCAGCAGCGATTTTACTTCGCCGGAGACGATGCGCGATTTCTTTGCTTTTTATCGACGGCTTGCCGAACATCAAGAGCCTCTCTACCGTTTGGACGACTTTTTCGGCATGGGGGGAGCATGGATTGTCTTCCGCCATGACGATGTTTCCGCAATATTGAAGGACCCCCGTTTTCTTAAAGATATGCGGAAGCTCGCACCGCAGCAGGATCATGAAGCAGCGGCAGTGCAAAATGCATCCGTCAACAAATTGATCGAATGGATGAAAAATATGCCGAACATGCTTTCTGTCGATCCGCCGGATCATACCCGCCTTCGCAGATTGGCCTCCAAGGCTTTCACGCCTCAGATGATCGAGGGGTTGCAGCCAGGCATTCAGCGGATTGCGGACGAACTGCTGGATCATGTAGAAGGGCAGGGCAGGATGGAGCTGATTGCGGATTTTGCCTTTCCGCTTCCCATCATTGTCATTTCCGACATGCTGGGAATTCCCGCTGCAGACCGGAACCGGTTTCGGGACTGGACGCATAAGCTTGGAAAAGCCGCTTTGGATCCGCGCGATTCGGCCGCAGTAACCACCGCGCTTGAGGAGTTCATTCAGTATATTAAAGAACTGCTCGCCGAGAAGCGCAGAAATCCCGGCAATGATGTGACGAGCGGGTTGGTGCAAGCCCATGATGAAGGGGAAAGCTTAAGCGAAAACGAGCTGCTTTCGACCATTTGGCTGCTGATTACAGCCGGGCACGAAACGACGGTCAATCTGATTAGTAATGGCATACTCGCGCTGCTGCGGCATCCCGAGCAGATGCGTTTGCTGCGTGAAAATCCATCCTTGCTCCCATCGGCCGTCGAAGAGCTGCTGCGTTATGCCGGACCCATCATGATCACGAACCGTTTTGCCGGCGAGGATATCACCCTTCACGGGAAGACCATCCGCAAAGGCGAAACGGTGGTAATCTCTTTGGCCGGTGCCAACATTGACCCGCATAAGTTCTCCAATCCCGAGGCGCTCGATATTACACGCGAGGAAAACGAACACCTGGCTTTCGGGAAGGGGATTCATCACTGTTTGGGAGCTCCGCTTGCCCGTCTGGAGGGTCAAATCGCTTTCGGCACTTTGCTGCGGCGGTTTCCTAACCTGAAGCTCGCCAATGAATCGGAACAGCTCGATTATAATTTCAGCACACTGAGATCGTTGGCCAAGTTGCCTGTGACATTTTAATTCTAATCAAGCAAGCGAACGTTTTGTCTTAAGCGCCTTATCTAATACGGAAAATACGCCGATACTTTTCTGCTCCGTTATCGTAAACCCGTTCGGAAGAAGGCACGCGAAAAGCCGGAAATTTGTTATTTCCGGCTCCTTCCGCGTTTATACTGCACAGCCGCTGCAGCCGTATCGAAAGCTTTGGCGCCCATCAAGTCGGCTTCCCGCTCCAAGGAAGTATCATCATTAATCGATACTCCGCCTTGCTGCAGGGTCGGTCTTACTCTTCCCTGTCGCTGCTGGACGACATGCCATCCTTCATGCGGCAAATGCTTTTCCTGTCCGCTCGCCACATGAATTTCATTGCCTTGGGCGTAAGCCTTCGCCTGCATATGAGACGGCTTATCCGAATTGTAATGAACGCGAACGTCGGATAAATCGAATCCGGATAGCGATTCAAGTCCTTCCTTCAGCCGATCGGGCATTCCGGTTTGGTTTTCACGTTTTTGAACGATGAGGGTTTCGTCCGTTTCATCGGGTTCCGTTTTTGCCGAACTGCTCATCAGCTGCATAGTTGCCTGGTTGCCGATCGCTTGTTGAAGCTGCATGATCGAGTCGTGAGTCATATGGCCGTGTACAGGCGTTTGCGGCTTATGCCCGGCCGGCTTATTCGCCCGCTGGTCTTCCGCTCTGAGGACGGCAGGTCTTTCGCTTTTGTTGACTCGGCTCATCGAATCCCCTCCATTTATAAATAAAAAACCCGTTGATCAGCGTGCGCTGCTACGGGTTTTTCGTCGTTGTGCAGTATACGTCCATGTTAGCAAATCGCGCCGATTCTTTCAATCTCATTTTCGGCTCCGGGTTTCATCAAATATTCACAGCTTTATTAACAAATCAACAAGGGGAATAGACGTAATGGAAAACGTTTTTTATCAGTTGCACACATATTAACAACAACGGTTGTCAACAAGCTGTGCATAAGTAGGCTTCATTATGGAAGCATGCTATAAATAATTATTTCGAAAAAATTTGTACCTTTTTGGCAGGAAAATGCGTCATAAATCTAAAGCAGATTTCGTCAAAGGAGGGTTGTCTCGTTGAGTTTTAGTCCGTCCCCGTTTCCGGTTAACCTGTTTTTTGTTTTTTTCTGGGCTATTTTCGCTGTTATTGTCATAACGATCGTCTATCAAATTTTAAAGAACGCCGGCACGTGGATCTCCAATAACGCGTCGGAGGTTGTCACCGTTCCGGCACGCATCGTTGCCAAACGAACCGACGTATGGGGCGGGAGCGGCAACACCAGCGCGAGCACGTCGTATTATGCCACCTTCGAGTTCGCGAACAAGGAAAGATTGGAGCTGCAGCTGAAGGACAAGCAATTCGGCCTGCTGGCCGAAGGAGATCAAGGCGTTTTAACCTACCAAGGCACCAGGTTTCATCATTTTCAAAGAAGTCTGTAATTGAAAGTGGAATGAACTCTTTAATGAATTGCAGAGGAACGTAGAGCGTGGCCGCATAGGATTTTGCCAAGGCAAAATCCATGCAGCCAAACGCGTGGGACGAGGCACATACCTTCTCCCCAGGCACCGCATCCAAAGTACAGCGTGCTCGGCATAGGATTTTTTGTCCGAAGGCAAAAAATCCATACCGGGCAAACGCGAACTAGAAGCGAGCATTCCCTTGAACCGGGCGGGTCCAGGGCGCCCGAGCGCCTTGAGGGCTTTGCGGAGCAAAGCCAGCTTCGTAAGCATGGGGTCCCCCTATTAGGGGGATTTAGGGGATGACTCCTCGTCGATTAATTTTTTTTATCAAACAAAATAAATGTGGACTGTGTATAACTTTATCCACATTATTCACCCCGAGACCAGACAGGTTTTGACACATATCAACAAGTTACACACAGGATATTCACAATCACCTGTGGATAGCGGAACGCTTGTTCTACGGTTCAGGCCATGGTAATATAATATTAAATTTCCAGTGGATAGGTGATGCCGGATGAGAATGATCAGCAACGAAGTATTGATCGACTCCTATTATAAAGCGCTGGATCTGCAGCTGGACAAGGAATTTGTCGAATTGCTGCTTGAAGAAATTAAGCGCCGACAATTAAATGTCGAATTTTATCCGGGAAATGCTCAGGTAAGCTGAGCGTTTCTTTTTTTTCGTACTATTATAATCGCTATACGTCGGGTTAAGAGGCTGGCAAATTAAAATTAAACCAATAAATGAGGTATATGGCGGACAAATCGGCGAAATTGCAGTAAAAGGGAGAATATGCTTCATTTCCGAACGTTAGGTTACGTTATTCCCACTAATTTTAGCCAAAATAATACTTGCCATTTTGCACGTTGCATTGTATCATGTCTTTTGAATTGGTTAAATATGTTGTCGAATCATGCCTTGTGATCATATTTTTTTAGAGAAGAGGATACATTAAGGATAGGAACGGTATCTTTCGGCGCCGCTTGTGTAATTTTTCACATATTAACCTAAAAAAGATACGTGATGGAAGGGATAAACCATGAGTCGAATACCGAGAATAGTCATTTTGGGAGCGGGTTACGGCGGCATCGTAACGGCTATTCGTTTGCAGAAGGAATTGAACTATAACGAAGCCGATGTCACTTTGGTTAACAAACATGACTACCATTACATTACTACACATTTGCATATGCCCGCGGCAGGGACGGACGATCCTGAAAATGCCCGCGTTAATATTTTAAAGCTGATCGACGAGTTCAAAGTGGATTTTGTCAAATCGACCGTTGTGCAAATCCGCCTGCAAGAGAAGAAGGTTATTTTGGAAGAAGGCAGCCTCTCTTACGACTATCTGGTCATCGGTCTTGGAGGCGAGCCGGAGACATTCGGTATCCCGGGGCTGAAGGAATATGCGCTCAGCATTCGCAGCATCAACAGCGTGCGCTTCATCCGCGAGCATATCGAATATCAGTTCGCCAAGTTCAAACGCGAGCCGCACAGAACGGATTACCTGACCTTTGTTGTCGGCGGGGCCGGATTTACGGGCATCGAGTTTGTCGGCGAGCTCGCTGACCGCATTCCGGAATTGTGCAAGGAATTCGACGTCGATCCGGGACTTGTAAAAATTTACAATATCGAAGCAGCCCCGACGGCGCTTCCGGGCTTTGATCCGGAACTCGTCGAATATGCGATGGGCGTGCTTGCCAATAAAGGGGTTACGTTCAAGATTGCGACGGCGATCAAAGAGTGCACGCCGGAAGGCGTCGTGCTTGCGACCGGCGAAGAAATCAAGTCCAGCACCGTCATCTGGACGGGCGGCGTGCGCGGCAATCACCTTCTCGAGGAAGCCGGGTTTGAAACGATGCGCGGACGCATCAAGGTAGATGAGTTCCTGCGTGCACCGGGACACGATAACGTGTACATTCTCGGCGATTGCTCGATCGTGATGTCCCCGGAAGGCCGGCCCTACCCGCCGACGGCGCAAATTTCGATGCAGCAAGCCGACGTTTGTGCGCACAATCTGGTGGCGTCGATTCGCGGAACGGCGCTCAAAGCGTTTGAATACAAGCCGAAAGGCACCGTTGCGTCGCTCGGAAAAGGCGAAGCGATCGGCATCGTAGGCTCGCGCAAAATCAAGGGCGGCACCGCTGCCGTGATGAAGAAAATTATCGATATCCGTTATTTGTACATTATCGGCGGAATTCCGCTCGTTTTGAAGAAGGGTCGATTTTAGGTGAGGCACTGCAGCGTTCAGGTACGCGGACTGCTGACGAGGGAAGAGCTGGACCGCTATAATGCACTGATCGATGTCGGCCATTATTTGGAAGAACAGAGTCGTTACGATCTGTCGGCTGTTATCCAGAAGGAAATCGACATTCTGATTTTACCGGCCATCGAACGTTTGAAGGAAAAAAGCAGGCAGCGCGACCGCGATACGGAACAGTATTTGGCCCGCAAAGCCGAGATGGACCGCCAGCTCGCAGCGCTTGCCGACGAAGACGACGATTGACATATATTATTTTAAAGTATAAAACCGTGCTCCGGCAGAAGAGCGCGGTTTTTTTGGCCTCAAAGAGTTCAATAAAGCGATAAAGGTGCGCCGGAAGAAATGGGATGATTATATGGGGTTGAGAAATGATAAAGACAGCGGTTTATTGGGCGACGGCGTTTTTGAAAGTATCGTGGGCAAACTTCGGGCCGCCGGCTGCGTTTTTGCCGAAGAGGAGGCCAAGCTGTTGATCTCTGCGGCGCAGACACAGGCGGAACTCGCCGACATGGCCGATCGCAGAGCCGCCGGGCAGCCGCTCGAATATATTATCGGCTGGGCGGAATTTTGCGGTTTGCGAATAGCGGTAGAACCGGGAGTGTTCGTTCCGCGCCGCCGAACCGAATTTCTTGTCGCCCAAGCCGCCGCGATCGCCCGAACGGGAGACATCGTGGTCGATATGTGCTGCGGCACCGGTGCGGTAGGCGCTGCGCTGGCTGCGGAGCTTGGAGCGATCGAGCTCCACGCCGCCGACATCGATCCCGCTGCTGTGCGCTGCGCCCGCCGAAATGTTGAAGCCGCCGGCGGATGCGTCTACGAAGGCGATCTTTATGAGCCGCTGCCCGGTACACTGTTGGGCCGCGTAAACGTTCTGGTTTGCAACGCCCCCTACGTACCGACCGGGGCGATCGGAATGCTGCCGCCGGAAGCCCGGCTGCATGAAGCGGCTGCCGCGCTCGACGGCGGCCCGGACGGGCTGGACATCCAGCGGCGGGTGGCGGCTTCGGCGTCGCTTTGGCTGAGGCCGGGCGGCTGTCTGCTGGTCGAGACAAGCGAACGGCAGGCACCGCAGACAGTGGAGATTTTCGATCTCTGCGGGCTGATCCCGCGTGTCGTGAGATTCGAAGAGATGGATGCCACCGTTGTTATCGGAATCAGGCCCGCTTAGGGAACGATTAAAAAGCCTTCAATATCACCGAATACGTGATTTTGAAGGCTTGATGCGTGAAGTAAACAGCCCTGCACCGGCTGGTTTAGCCGGCTACAGTGCCAGCATGCCGCCGAGCTTCTCATCGGTCAGCAGGTTGCCTACATAGAACTCGCCGAATTCGCCGAAACGCGCGCTCACTTCGTCAAAGCGCATTTCGTAGACGAGCTTTTTAAACTGCAAGGCATCGTCGGCGAACAACGTAACGCCCCACTCCCAATCGTCAAGACCGACGGATCCGGTGATGATCTGCTTTACCTTGCCCGCATAGCCGCGGCCGATCATGCCGTGGCTGCGCATCATGTTTTTGCGCTCTTCCATCGTCAGCATGTACCAGTTGTCACTGCCTTCGCGTTTTTTATTCATCGGGTAAAAGCAGATATGTTTGGATTTCGGCAAAATCGGCTTCAGGCGGGCGACAAGCTCCGGATCTTCCATCGGATCGACGCCCGGCTTGGCCAAGTAGCTGCTCAGCTCGACGACCGATACGTAGGAGTATGTCGGTACGGTCACCTGGGCGAAAATCGATTTATTGAACCGGGTTTCCAAGTCGTTCAGCTCTTCCAGCGTTTCGCGCAGGTGCATGAACATAAAATCCGCCTTTTGGCCGACGATGCTGTAAAATGCCGTGCTGCCGGTTTTTTGCTCCTCCGCCTGACGGTATTCATGGAGCAGCGTGCGCAGCTCGTCTTCCGCGGTGCTGCGCTCCTTGGCAGTCAGCGACTTCCAGGCGTTCCAGTCGATCGCGCGAAAATCGTGCAGCGCATACCAGCCTTCCAATGTTTGTGCGGCTTCGCTCATATTCAACACTCCTTGGTTTATAATTGTATTAACCGAGCTCTCCAAAACGTAACAGGAGTACGGCGCAGAGGTTCTGTCACTTTTTGCAGGCTTAATAAAATCGCTTGTATCATTGTATCCAATCTGAGGAAAAAGGGCAAATGAACGGCTTCAAGTTCACGGGACGTTCACTTTACCGGAGACCTTATTTTGTCTAAAATAAGAACATAAGGTTTACATTAACGAAGGGGATGTCCGGATTGCTGCAATTGATGATTGTGATTGTGCTGATGTTCGTGTTGTTTTTCGGGATCGGTTTTATTTTAAACATGCTGATGAAAACGACATGGTTTCCGATATACGGTTACATAGCGCTGGTGATCGGACTTGTTATATGGGCTTGGCAGCGGGATGCCGTTCCGTTCGGACAAAGCGTCTCCGGGTACGGCGTGTCGGACTACGTTTCGGCATTGGCCGGTCTCGTCGGAGCGGCGTTAAGCGGCTCCACTATCAAATCGCTGCGCATGAAGGGATATAAGATGTTTTAGAGAAAAAGAGCCGGATGGCTCTTTTTTCTATCAACGGATGAACAGTATGCCAGGTTACATATTGGGTGCGAATCGATGTACAGCTAAACGTGGGATCACCGTACGCATTCTCGCCTGTCGCATGGCACCGGAAGTAAAGCGAGTCAGACATAGGTTTGCGCAGCAAACCATGGCTGACAAACGCGGGCCAGGCGCACGCACCATCTCGCCCATCCTCGCGCCGATAGTACAGCGTGTCAGGGCATAGGCTATTTACCCGAAGGTAAAGAGCCGTGCCCTGACAAACGCGAACTAGCAGCGAGCACTTCCTCAAACCGGGCGGGTCCAGGGCGCCCGAGCGCCTGGGGTCCCCCCAAGCGGGGGGATTTAGGGGGGCGCAACGGAGGAGCAGCCTGGGGTCCCCCTTGCAGGGGGATTTAGGGGGTGGGAATTGAAATTATTTTCATCGCCAACCGTGTCGATTTATGTGGTAAAATGAAAAACAGAACTATTGTTTGGGATGGAGTAATGTACATATGCGCATGACCAACATGCTTCACTTTACCGAACACCACCGGTTTGTAGCGGTACGGGACTTCAGCCTCGGCAGTTTGGATCAAAAGGTGCTGAGCGGTCTGTATCAGCCGATGGTGGGCGCTTTTGCGATCGGTCTTTATTATACGCTGTATCATCAGCTTCCGGCAGATAAGGCGGGCAGCTCCGCTCTCGACCATCAGCGGAAGCTGTTTCTCGCTTTGGACCTCGAGCCGGGGGAGCGGGGACGCAAGTTTTTCATCGAGATGACGTCCAAGCTGGAGGCGATCGGCCTGCTGCAGACGTTCCGCAAGTTCGTAGCGGAGCTGGACGACTACGTTTACGAATATGTGCTTTATGCGCCGCTTTCGCCGGAAGAATTTTTCAAAAACCAGCATTTGACGCTGCTGCTGCGGGATAAAGTCGGCAAACACGCGGTGCTTGCCCTTAAGGACGAGCTGGTGCAGAAGCCGGAGGAGCGGCTTCAGGAGGCACAGAGCGAAAATTTGTCGGTGCCGTTTTATGAGCTGTTCCGCTTAAATACGCAGGTGATCGATCTGGAGCTGGAGCAGGCTTTGTACGAAACGGCGGCAAGCCGCAGTGCGGCGGAGCAAAGTCCCGGAGTGATCGCCAAAGGCTTTACGTATGCGGATATTATCATGCGGTTTCCGAAGGGCTCGCAAAATCGGGCTTATGTCGAGAAGCTGAAGTTCGATCAGGAGCAGCTGGCGAAAATTAATTTTGTCGCGAAAAAGTTCGCGCTCACTTTGGGGGAAACGTGCCGGCTGCTGGACGAGGACGGCGCTTTCGACGAGCAGGGGGCGGTGAACGATGACTTTTTGCAGCAGCGGGCGCATTTGGCTTACCGTCAGGACAAGAAGCGCGGCGAAGACCGCGAACGCATGCTGGCGCGGATGGACTCCGAGGAGCAGCCGCCGAAAACGGCCAAGGCGGTCGAGATGGAATATTACCTGGAGGTCCCGGATATTTTTCAAGGGGAATGCAACCAGCATCAGTATAACTACATTTTGCGAAACGAGCCGTACACCTATTTGCTGGAAAAAATATTTTCCAAAGGCACGGTGCCGGACGGGCTGATCGATATTTTCACGAAAATCGATTTCAATTACGGCTTGAGCGAAGAAGTCATCAACGTCATGATTCATTTTATATACGTGAACAAGCGCTCGTGGGCGAAGTCATCGATCGAAAGCACCGCGGCGGATATGCTCGGCAAGCAGGTGCAGACGTTCGAGCAGGCAGTGCAGTATGTGAGGGACGCGGTGAGGTACAAGGAAAAGCAGCGAAGCGGAGGCAGGGCCGGCAGCGGGACGGCTTCCGTTTCGGGCGGAAAAGGCAGAGTCAATCAGAAGCCGGTCATTCCGATCGTGCAAAACCGCGGCGAAGTCCGCGAGCTGACGGCGGAGGAGCGGGAGCAAATGCAGCGGATCATCAGCAAGCTCGGCGGCTCGCTTAAGCTGCATTGAGATGATGGGGGCAGCGCTCCACGAAATGTCCGTCACCCGATATTCAGGAGGTGTGTGAATGCATGGAATCGCTAGCGGATGTGCTCCG
This sequence comes from Paenibacillus hamazuiensis, assembly GCF_023276405.1. Classification (NCBI taxonomy): domain Bacteria; kingdom Bacillati; phylum Bacillota; class Bacilli; order Caryophanales; family Paenibacillaceae; genus Paenibacillus; species Paenibacillus hamazuiensis. Next base: position 4,966,146 of record NZ_JALRMO010000001.1, on the reverse strand, counting down.
TACGATGCCGGATTCCCGGTTTATCAAACGAGCCGAAGATAAAATAAAGCAGGTGCTGGCCGAGCCGCAGGTTCGCAAGCTGCTGGAGAAGCATCCGGATTTGGACGATTTTACGCTGCGGGTGAGCATCAACAAGCTGTACCAGTATGCGATCGATCATAACAACTGCTCGAACTGCCCGGGACTGGCGCAGTGCCCGAACGATTTTACCGGCCATTATACGATGATAGCCATAGAAGAAGCGGGCGGGCAAAAAAACGTGATCGACTACAAAGTTTCCTGCAAAAAATTTCTCGCCCAACAGGCACAGGATGCGGTGCGAGGGCGGATTCGCAGCTTTTACGTGGATGACCGGGCGCTGAAGCAAGGATATTCAATTCAGGAAATCTTTGCGAACGACCCTCAGCGAGTGCAGGCGGTGCTGCGCATCGGTCAATATATAACCCAGTGCCAGGAAGAAGGGCTGCAGACGCGCGGGCTTTATCTTACCGGCACCTTCGGAACGGGAAAAACGTTTCTCATGTGTTATATGCTTCACGAGCTCGCGAAAACCGGGTTGACCGGAGCGATCGTGTACATGCCGGATTTTGCCGAGGACTTGAAAGCGATGTTCCAGGATCCGCAAAAGTTGAAGGATACGATCGATACGCTGAAGGATACGGATCTGCTCGTGTTCGACGACATCGGTGCGGAAAACCTCAATCCTTGGCTGCGCGATCATGTGATGGGAACGATCCTCAATTACCGGATGAACCGAAAGCCTACCTTTTTCACCTCCAACTACAGCCTGGACGACCTGCAAAAGCATTTCAGCTTCACGAACGGCGACGGGGAACAGGAATTCAAAGGCCAGCGCATTATGGACCGCATTCGGCCTTTTGTCGATGTCGTCGAGGTACACGGATATAACAAGCGGGGGACTTAAAGTTCCTGACGATGCCATTTTCCGACTGCGGAAGATGGCTTTTTTTTACTTTGTCACCATAGGAAGTAAAACGTGTCCGCCATAGGTTTTGCGCTAGCAAAACCATGGCCGACAAACGCGGGCTAGAGGCACGCAAGAACTCCCAGCGTCTCCGCACCTAAAGTACAGCGTGTCCGTCATAGGATTTTTGGCTAGCTGCAATAAATCCTATGCCGGGCAAACGCGAACCTAGAAGCGAGCCCCCCCCCCCTCAAACCAGGCAGGTCCGGGGCGCCCGAGCGCAATGCTGTCAGGTTAAGCGGGACCATAGCGGAACTATGATTCGCTAAATCAGTCCATTTCGGATATTTAGGAAAATTAGCGGAACTCAGGTGATCTATTTGCCTGTTCGCCCGCTACAAATGCCATTTTCCGCCGATTTAGCGCATCTCAGTTCCTCTATTTTTCCAAAGGTGTCCGTTTCCCCCAAAATAACGAACGTGAGTTCCGCTATTATAAAAAGCCGCTTTTCTAGCAGCCCGGTCTGTCAGATTCGGCCCGCGATCCATGCGAACGAGTTAACCTGACGGCACTAGGCCCGAACGCCTGGGGCCACCTTGCAGGGGGATTTGATGGGAAAGTAGACGATGGCGCCCATTTTCATTCCTCATTGTGACACTCGGTCATCTTGTTTAGGGGGGAGTCTTACCTGGGGAGCCGCTCCCCGCACACAATAAAAAAGCCTGCCCCGGCGCATAAGCTCAGGACAGACCTTTTGGCAGTAGGTATGAAGTTTACTTGTACATCGAGGCAATCGTCGCGATGATGGCGATTACCAGGAGCACGGCGAAAAACACGGCGAATCCGTTAAACGTATCCTGAAAATCGTTGCGCGGCTCTTCGTTGATATGAAGCTCCGGATGGTTCTGTTCGTTCATCGTGTGACCCCTTTCCAAACGTTCGTAACGTTAGTATACCCAACTTTCTTAAAGCTTGTAAAGCAGGGGAAAGTGACAATAATAAGAACGTTGAGTGAACGGCGGAGGTTTGTGGTATACTTTACATGTTGACGGCTCGCGATGTATTATATTATAGGCACTATAGAAAATGAAGGGAGATATCCATCATGGCTATTGTAAATGTTTCGGACCAAACTTTCTCGAACGAAGTGGAAGGTTCCGGTACCGTTTTGGTTGATTTTTGGGCGCCTTGGTGCGGACCTTGCAAAATGATCGCTCCGGTTTTGGAAGAGCTGGACGGTGAATTCGGAGGTTCCGTAAAAATCGCGAAGGTGAATGTGGACGACAATCCGGAGTCCGCATCCCGTTTCGGCGTGATGAGCATCCCGACACTGATCATATTTAAAGACGGTCAACCGGTCGATAAAGTGGTTGGCTTTCAATCCAAGGACGCTCTCAAAAACGTAATCACCCGCCACCAGTAATTTTTTAAAAATTGGCAGTCCATTGCGGGCGTATTTCGCCCGCGAATAGATGAGAAAAAGCTCTTTTTCTGCTATGCTGAAAAAGAGCTTTTTTAACGTTATTAACGGGAGCTCCCCCAAAAATACCAGAAATAGGCTTCAGAGGTTCGCTTCACTTTTGGGGGATTGTTCACGTGGAAATTGTTCAGCGGGGGAATCGTTATGGCGGAGAACCGAAACCGGGAACAAGTGAAGGAAGCGATCCGGCGCAAGCTGGCGCTGCTTCCCGATTCGTCCGGTTGCTATTTGATGAAAAACGAGGAAGGTACGATCATCTACGTCGGCAAGGCGAAGGTGCTGAAAAACCGCGTCCGCTCGTATTTTTCGGGCAGCCATGATGCGAAAACGCAGCGCCTTGTCGCGGATATCGCCGACTTCGAATATATCGTGACGGCGAACAACATGGAAGCGCTCATCCTTGAGTGCAACCTGATCAAGAAGTATACGCCGCGCTATAACGTGCTGCTGAAGGACGATAAATCGTTTCCGTATATCAAAATCACGCACGAGCAGCATCCGCGGCTGGAGGTTACGCGCAGGGTCGTAAAGGACAAGGGCAAATATTTCGGCCCGTACCCGAACGCGTTCGCCGCGCAGCAGACGAAGAAGCTGCTGGACCGGCTGTACCCGCTGCGCAAATGCCGCACGCTGCCGGACAAGGTGTGCTTGTACTACCATATCGGCCAATGTGTGGCTCCTTGCGAATACGAGGTGGCGCAATCGGAATACGACCGGATGGTAACCGAGATCACGAAGTTTTTGAACGGCGGACATACGGAAATCAAGGAAGACCTGACGCGCAAAATGCACGAGGCGGCGGAGGCGCTCGAGTTCGAGCGGGCCAAGGAGCTGCGCGATCAGATCGTTCACATTGACGCGGTGATGGAGAAGCAGAAAATTACGACCACCGACGCGCAGGACCGCGACGTATTCGGTTATGCCACGGACAAGGGCTGGATGTGCGTGCAAATTTTGTACATGCGCCAGGGCAAAATGATCGAACGCCACGCTTCGCTGTTCCCGTATTACGGCGAGGAATACGAGGATTTCATCTCGTTTGTGACGCAGTACTACAGCGACAATCCGGCGCTGCCGAAGGAAATTTTGCTGCCCGGGCCGAGCGGCGAGGCGGAGGACGACGAGATGCGCGAATCGCTCGAATCGTGGCTGAAGGTGAAGGTGCATTTCCCACAGCGGGGCCTGAAAAAAAATATGGTCAGCATGGCCTGCGACAACTCCCGCGTATCGCTGGAGGAGAAGTTCAAGCTGATCGAACGCGACGAGGAGCGGTCGGTTCGTGCCGCGGAAAACCTCGGCAACTGGCTCGGCATCGGCGCGCTGCACCGGATCGAGGCGTTCGACAACTCGAACATTCAGGGGAGCGATCCGGTGTCGGCCATGGTCGTATTCGTCGACGGCAAGCCGGACAAAAAGGAGTACCGCAAGTTTAAAATACGCACCGTGCAAGGTCCGGACGATTATGAAACGATGCGGGAAGTCATCCGGCGCAGGTATGAGCGCGTCTTGAAGGAAAATCTGGAGCTGCCCGACATGGTTGTCGTGGACGGCGGCAAGGGGCAAATCTCCGCGGCGGTGGACGTGCTCGAAAACGAGCTCGGTTTGTACATCCCGGTATGCGGCCTGGTCAAGGATGCGAAGCATAAGACGGCGCAGCTGATGAGCGGAGATCCGCCGGAGGTCGTGCCTTTGCCGCGCGACAGCCAGGAGTTTTATCTGCTGCAGCGCATCCAGGAGGAGGTGCACCGGTTTGCGATCACCTTCCACCGCGAGACGCGGGCGAAGTCGATGGTCGTCTCCCAGCTCGACGCGATTCCGGGTATCGGCGAGAAGCGGCGGAAGGCGCTGCTCAAGCATTTTGGCTCGGTGAAAAAAATAAAAGAGGCCGAAGTCCATGACTTCAAGCCTCTGGGAATCGGCCCCAAGCTGGCCGCTCAGATCATCCAAGCGCTTCGCGGGGATCAGGAGGCTGCGGCCGCGGTGGATACAGCGGACCATGAGGAGAGCCAGGCCGCCCCGGAGTGAGGAAGCTTACCACTAGGACTTGGTTCGCGGGGGGATCAGATTAGGGGCTCCCCCAAAAGTAACCGGAATAAGCTGCGGAGGTTGACGTCACTTTTGGGGGATCAGATTAGGGGCTCCCCCAAAAGTAACCGGAATAAGCTGCGGAGGTTGACGTCACTTTTGGGGGATCAGATTAGGGGCTCCCCCAAAAGTAACCGGAATAAGCTGCGGAGGTTGACGTTACTTTTGGGGGATCAGATTAGGGCCCCCTTTAAAACTTTGCTGCGGTGATACCATGCGATGAGATAGGCGACGATGCCCGGCACGAATATATAAAACAAGCCAGTGGCAATGTCCGCCGCGGTGCCGGTGTCGATCAAGCTCAGGCCCATGAGGATGCTGTCCATCGACGCATGGGCAAAAACGACGGTGATGAAGCCGAACCGCAGGAAAGCGTAGCCGAAGATGAGGCCGATGATCGTCACCTCGACAAACCGCGTGTATACCGGGTAAATCGGGTACTGCGTATGGCTGAGCGCCCAGATCATGCTCGGAATAAGTACCGCCAGGAAGCGGTTTTTGACGATGCGCTGGAACATGGCGATGCCGAATAACCGGTAGGTCGCTTCCTCGGAAATCGCCGCAGCCCACGCCATCAACGGGAACAACCCGGGCGCGAGCATATTGTAGACGGAATCGCTCGGATCGTTGACCGCCCAAACATGGAATTTTTTCTCCGCGATAAAAAACAGCATTTGCTGCACGCCCAGGATGAAAAGGCACAGCAGGTAGCCGCGCCCCATACCGCCCAGCACTTCCCGGCCGAAGGACGGCTCCGTCCAGTGAAGCCACGCGTTCCAGCCGCGGCTTTGCCACATTTCCCGCCCGGCGAGCAAGGAGACATACAAGGCGGCGGCCATCAGAAACACGATAAAATTCATGAAAAAGAGCGAGGTAACCGCCTCCCATCCGTCCAGACGGTCGCCGTATCCCGTTTTGAACGCTGGATACATATTGATGTTGTTGGTAATATAAACGGTGCTGAAAATAACGGTCAGCAGCAGGCCATGGTGAAACGTAATATATTTGCGGTACTTGACGACGGCGTATACCGCAAATAATACCATAAGCAGCGTAAAAGTGAGACTGATCCGGGTCATCAGCGAGGCGGATTCGTCCTGCTCGTCCTGCCATGTCTCGTAAGACTCCGGAACGCTGAACTGCGGAGCCAGCCGGACGACCTCCCTGTTTTGAACGGCCACGTGAACCTGCAACTTCGATTCGCCGATCGTTTTCGTTCCGCTTTCGAATATGTACGAGCCGTCCTCCGGAGATTGCTTCAAATACCGCAGATCGTTCAGGTCGTATCCGTGTTTGGCCAGTGCCTGCTCGGCCAGCTTTTTCCGGTCAGCGGTATCAACGTCCGCTCGTTTGGCGGCTTTCGGAATGTCCTTGCTCCACGCGGTCACATGGCCGTTCGTAAAGTTTACCTCGACGTAATATCGCTCCCCGCTGCCCGGCACATAGGCCTCCACCTCGAAAAAATCAAGCGGAAATTCGGCGATCCATTTTTTCTCGTAATCATCGTATAAATCCGCTTTTTGCAAATACCCGCTGAACGTTTTGCGGGACTGATAGGCGACGAACGTTTCCGGTTTCCCCGAAATTCCATACTCGGACTTTAAAAAGGCGGCTGCGGCATCGGCCGCTTCCCGCTTGCTGATGGAAGGAACATCCGCCGCCTGACGCTCCGTTTCCGTGGTTTCTCCGCTCTGCGAAAGGAGAGCGACCGCCGTATACAGCAGGATGCCGGCAAGCGCCAGCATAAGCAGCCGACGGTTGAATAAAAGGGTAGCCATGAATTACTCCTTCGAAAAAATAGTCGATTTTTGCGTTTCGGCTTCTTGTCAGATTATCTCATTTTTAAACAGATAATAAAAGCATGCGGAGGCAAATCGCCGAAAAGCAAAGCGAGCCCCTTCCCGGTCTTCTCTAAAATATGCATTTGATCGGAATATCAAACCAAATGAATGAAAAATGACTTTGAGCTTTCACAATAAAGCGCATATAATTCATATCAATTGAATAAAAGCCGAATTTCTTTTGGAAAACGGGGGAACCATGAGTAATGGGGTGAATTTGGCAAGAAGCGGAATCGCTTGACGCCGATAGGGTGCCTGAAACCCGAACCCGACAGCTAACCTCGTAGGCTTTTTTATCAGGAACCAACCATAAGCGGGCATTGGATTTCCAGTGTCTTTTTTGTTTGCCCAAAAAAAGCCCGCTTGGCAAAAAAGGATGATGAACTCAGTCGTGGAGAGAACGAGAAAAAAGCTGGAGCTGACTCCGCCGCAAATTTTGGTGATCGGCTTTGCCGTCATCATTTTCGCGGGGGCCTTGCTCCTGACTACGCCGATCGCCACCGCGTCCGGGCAGCCGATGCCGTTTTTGGACGCGCTGTTTACGGCGACCTCGGCCACCTGCGTGACGGGGCTGGTTGTAGTCGACACAGGCACGTATTTTACCAAGTTCGGGCAAATCGTCATCATGCTGCTTATTCAAGTGGGCGGCCTCGGGTTCATGACGATGTCCACCTTGGTCGCATTTATGCTGAAGAAGCGGATCTCTTTAAAGGAGAGGCTCGTCCTGCAGGAAGCGATGAACCAGGGTAGCATGGAAGGGATCGTTCGGCTGATCCGTAAAGTGATTTTCTACTCGCTTACGATCGAGTTCATTGCCGCGGTCATCTTCTCGATCCGCTGGTCGATGGATCTGAGTCCCGGGACGGCGATTTATTTCGGGATTTTTCACGCCGTATCGATGTTCAACAACGCCGGCTTCGACCTGTTCGGTTCGATTACCGGGCCGTTCAGCAGCCTGACGTCGTTTGTCGACGATCCGGTGGTGAACATCGTCGCAATGGGGCTGATCATTCTCGGCGGTCTCGGGTTTATTGTCATATCCGACCTGCTCGAGTTCCGCAAGCACCGCAAGCTGTCGCTGCATTCCAAGGTGGTGCTCAGCATGACCGGGGCGCTTATCGTGATCGGGGCGGTGGTCATCTTCATCTTCGAGTTCACCAACCCGAAGACGCTTGCGCCGCTCGGCTGGTCCGGCAAAATATGGGGAGCGCTGTTCCAGTCGGTTGCGCCCCGTACGGCAGGGCCGAACACGCTGGATATCGCGGGCATGAGGCAGGCTTCGCAATTTTTCATCATCATCCTGATGTTTATCGGAGCTTCTCCGGGTTCGACGGGCGGCGGTATTAAAACGACGACGTTCACGACGCTGATCGGCGCCATGATCGCGATGATCCGCGGCAAGGAAGATATCGTGCTGTTTCGTTACCGGCTCGGAAAGGATCGCATTTTAAAAGCGATCACGATGACGATGATTGCCTTGTTTCTCGTTATATTCGTGTCGATGGTGCTGTCCACGACGGAGCCTCGCAGCTTCCTGATGATTTTGTTCGAGGTGACCTCCGCGTTCGGCACGGTCGGGCTGACGATGGGGCTTACGCCGGATTTGTCGATGGTCGGCAAAATTTTGATCGCGCTGATGATGTTTATCGGAAGGCTCGGACCGCTCACGCTCGCCTACGCGCTGGGGCCGAAAGTGGAAAAAGAGCTTTACAGATACCCGGAAGGGAAAATTACGATTGGCTAGAAAAACGTTTCGGATGAACCGGAAAAAGGGAGATTGTGGGAGATGAAAGGTAGTCAATATGTGGTCATCGGGTTGGGCCGTTTCGGCTCGAGTCTTGCAAAGGAGCTCGTTCAGCTCGGTTATGAGGTGCTAGGCATCGATCAGGACGAGGAAGCGGTCGAAGAAATGAGCGACGTGCTCACGCACGCGGTCGTCGCCGATGCGACGGACGAAGAGGTGCTTCGCTCGCTCGGCATCCGCAATTTCGACTGCGCGGTCGTCGCGATCGGAGACGATATTCAGGCCAGCATTCTTGCGGCGATTTTGCTCAAGGACATCGGGGTCAAAACGGTCGTCGCCAAGGCGCTCTCCGAGCTGCACGGCAAGGTGCTGGAGAAAATCGGGGTCGACCGGGTCATCTTCCCGGAACGGGACATGGGGATCCGCGTCGCGCACCAGCTCGTTTCGCCCAACCTGCTCGATTACATCGAGCTGTCCAAGGACTACACGATCGCGGAGCTGTCCGTACCGAAGAAGCTGTCCGGCTGCACGCTCAAACAGCTTGACCCGCGGGCCAAATACGGCTGCAGCGTCGTTGCGATCAATAAGAAGCACGGCGTCATCATCGCCCCTACGGCGACGGATACCGTTGAAGAACGCGACGTGATGGTCGTCATTGGAACGAACGATCAGATCGAAGAATTCGAAAGCCAGGTCATCCGCAGGTAACGGAGGTTTTTCATGCAAAACAACATAACGGAAATGATTCACCATGTCATTTTTTTGCTGATTTTGATTTTCGCGCTCGGCATGGTGTTCGGAAAAGCGGCGAACTGGCTGAAACTGCCGGATGTCGCTCTTTTTTTGGTTGCGGGCATCATAGCGGGACAAGCTTTGCATCTGGTAACGGAGACGAGCAGCTCGTTTACGAACCAGTTTATTTTGACGATCGGCTCGGCGCTCATCCTGTTCGACGGAGGGCGCAACATCCGGTTATCGGGGCTGAAAAAGGTATGGCTCACGGTCACCCTGCTGAGCGTTCCCGGCGTGCTCGTTACCTGCGGGGCCGTAACCGTCGTCGCGCATTATTGGCTCGGTTTGCCGTGGTTGTACGCGGCGCTGCTCGGCGCGATCATCTCGTCGACCGATCCGGCGACGCTGATTCCGGTGTTCAAGCAGGTGAAGATCCGCACGAAGGTGCGGGAGACGGTGGAGAGCGAGTCGGCGTTTAACGATGCGACCGGATCGATTTTGACGTTCACCCTGCTCGGCGTCATCGTCGGCGGGCAGCAGATCAGTCTCGCCTCCGGCATCGAGGAGTTTGCCGTCACGGCGTTCGGCGGCATCGCCGTCGGCCTTGTCGTCGGCTTTGCGCTCAGCTATATAACCGCGCACATGCATCTCGGGCTGCTGCGCGATTATGCGACGATCGCGATGGTCGTCACTGCGCTTGGAGCGTATTGGCTCGGCGATACGCTTCATGTGAGCGGCTTTATGGCGACGTTCACGGCCGGGCTCATCTGGGGCAACGCCGATGTGTTCAAGCTCGATATGGACGACAAGCTGGAGGAAATGGGCCACTTTACGGAAAACATCACCGTGCTGATGCGGATGCTTATTTTCATTTTGCTCGGCAGCCAGGTCAACTTTCAGGTCATTTTCGCTCACTTGTGGACGAGCCTGGCGGTCATTGTCGTGTTTATGCTGGTGGCGAGGCCGCTTACCGTGCTGATTTCCGCGCTGCCCGACCGCAAGGCGAAATGGACGTGGCGGGAAATCGTCTTTATGTTCTGGGTGCGCGAAACCGGAGTTATTCCTGCAGCGCTCTCCGGCATGGTCGCCGGCATGGGCATTCAGCACGCCGATATCATCGCCTCGGTGACGTTTATGGCCGTGCTGCTGACGATTTTGTTCCAGGCGAGCACGACGGCTTACGTCGCCCGCAAGCTGGCGCTGGAGGAGAAGGGGCAGTAGATGTTTATCGTTCACTATGGCACAGACCATAGTTCATAGTGAGCATAGAGGAACTGACGTTCGTTATCTTCGGGTGAATGAGCTTATCCGAAAAAATAGAGGAACCAGGATGCGCTAAATTGGGAAAATGGCGTATGGATCGGCAAAAACACGCTAATTACGCACCTGAGTTCCTTTATTTTTGGCAATCCACTCGAAATGGTCTTTAGCGCACTGTAGTTCCTTTATGAACCCGGAGAAATCCGGGTGCGGCCTGATAGCAATGGCTATCATTGAACGGCGTCCTTATTCGGCTGAATGTCCGGCCGCGAGATTGGCCCCTGGCATGTGGTGAGCACGTCACGTCATGCGATGCCAAACCACGCGTCGGGAGCCGCACGCGGTGCGAAAAAGAGCACGCGAACATACGGTGGCTCGGCATAGATATGCGAACTTAAGCGTTAAAAAGCGAGTCGGCAAACGAGTATCCGCGTATTCGGCTTCACACCATTAGCAGGTACACCACCCGGCACAGGTAAGCCTCCCCCTTTTTCGCGCAGCTAACGCGCCCTTTCTCTGAGCTCCTCCGCCTTGGCGATAAACCGCCGGACGATCGGCAGCTCTGCGGCATCTTCGGTGAACAGCAGCGAGGTCGTCCGCTTCGTATGTTCCAGCTCGGGGATGCCGCGGACAACCAGGCCGTTCTCGTCGGCCAGATCGCTGCGCAAATACGACTGCGGCAGCAGGGTGGCCGTTTTGCAAGTGGAGACGAGGCGAATGATCGCTTCGAACGAATCAATCTCCATTTTGACATCCGGATGAATGCCGTAGCGGTGAAACAATTCGTCCATCAGCACCCGGTACCACGTGCCGCGCGAAAACAAAATCATCGGCAGGTCGTGCAGGCTCGCCACGGTCAGAGCCGGTATTTCGGCAAAAGCGTGGCCGACGGGCAGCACGAGGCACAGGTGATCGTCGAACAGCGGCACGCATGTAAGGCCGGGCTGCTCGATTTTGGAGGCGACGAGCCCGATATCGACCTTCTTGTCCTTAACCATGGAGACGATTTCGTGCGTTTTGCCCGTGATCGCCTTGATGTCCGTGTTCGGGTAGTCCTTCGTGTAAATCGTAATCAAATCCGGCAGCGTCGATTGCAGCGTCGTCAGGCTCGCGCCGATCGTGATGCTGCCCTGCGTCTCGGCCGTTTTAAATTGCTCTACGGAGGCGCGCAGCTTTCGCTCCAGCTGCCGCATTTCCCGGGCAATTTCGTAGCAAATTTCCCCCGCCCGGGTAATCTCCAGCTTTTTGCCCCTGCGTGCAAACAGCTCGACGCCGAGCTCGTCCTCCAGCCGCATGATTTTGCGCGATAACGCAGGCTGGGAAATGTTAAGCAGCTGCGAGGCTTTGTTCAGGCTTTGCTGCTCGACGACGACGATGAAAACATCGATATTTTCCATAATTGTGCAAACCGCCTTTTCAGCGAGAGGGTCATATGCAAAAAACGCATAAAGTTATATAAAAAACTAGCACTTCCATTATAAGCGAGAAAGGAGTACGATGTATACGTCACGTTTTGTTCACATTTTTTGGCTGGCCCGGAATAAAAACTTGCGGAAACATGGAAAACTAGCGTTATATGCCCATTATGTCGGCGGAATGGTGTAAACGCTTTTTAGGCGTGTCCGCATTGTGTCGATTTTTGCTGAGAAATTGGTTGACGCTTGTTTTTCCGGGGAGTACAATGTTAGTTGGTTTTGAGGCCAGTGGAAAAAATGTACCAATTGAGGGGGGACCCAGATTCATGTTCCGCAATTCTTATTTTTCGCGCAAGCTTCACTCTTTGCTCGGTGTCATTCCGGTCGGCTTTTTTTTGATCGAGCATTTGCTGACCAACTACGAAGCTACCCGCGGCCATGCGGCTTTCGTCGAGCAAATCAACTGGCTTGACGCGCTTCCGCTCCGCCTTGCACTGGAAGTGTTCGGCATCTGGATTCCGCTTGCGTACCATGCGATTTACGGCCTTTACGTCGCATATACGGCGCGCAACAACGTCACGAATTACGGTTACTTCCGCAACCAGATGTTTTTTCTGCAGCGCGTAACCGGCGTCATCACGTTTATTTTCGTGGCCTGGCACTTTTTCGAAACGCGTTTCCAGTACGCAATCGGCGCCGTTGAGCATGAGGAGCTTGGAGTGCTGATGCACGGCATCGCGACGAATCCGGTGCTGTTCGTGTTTTACTGCATCGGCGTCATTTCCGCGTCGTTCCACTTCGCCAACGGCATGTGGTCATTTCTTGTCAGTTGGGGCATTACGGTCGGCCCTCGCGCGCAGCGTATTTCCACCTACGTATGGATGGGCGTGTTCGTGATCATGGCGGTAATGTTCATTATGTCTTTGACGGCGTTCCTGGATCCGCAGTTCCAGCAATTGCCGAAGATGGTTAAAGGTTAAGGGGGACGGAATACACGATGGCTAACACTAAAATTATCGTAGTAGGCGGAGGCTTGGCAGGTCTTATGGCCACGATTAAAGCCGCCGAAGCCGGAGTTCACGTCGACCTGTTTTCCTTGGTTCCGGTAAAAAGATCCCACTCCGTTTGCGCGCAGGGCGGCATCAACGGAGCGGTAAATACGAAAGGCGAAGGTGACTCCACGTGGGAGCACTTCGACGATACGGTATACGGCGGGGACTTCCTCGCGAACCAGCCGCCGGTTAAGGCGCTGTGCGACGCGGCTCCCGGCATCATTCACCTGATGGACCGGATGGGCGTTATGTTCAACCGGACGCCGGAAGGTCTTCTCGATTTCCGCCGCTTCGGCGGAACGAAACATCACCGCACCGCATTTGCGGGCGCGACGACGGGCCAGCAGCTGCTGTACGCGCTTGACGAGCAGGTGCGCCGCTGGGAAGTGGCCGGCCTCGTCAAGAAATACGAGCATTACGAGTTCCTTGGTGCGGTTATCGACGATGAGCAGGTGTGCCGCGGCATTTCCGCACAGGACCTGCGCAGCATGGAAATTCATACGTTCCGCGCCGATGCGGTTATTTTGGCGACAGGCGGTCCCGGCATTATTTTCGGACGCACGACCAACTCGGTCATCAATACGGGAACGGCGGCCAGCGCGGTTTACCAGCAAGGCGTTTATTACGCAAACGGCGAGATGATCCAAATTCACCCGACGGCGATTCCGGGCGACGACAAGCTGCGGCTTATGTCCGAATCGGCACGCGGCGAAGGCGGACGCATCTGGACATACAAAGACGGCAAGCCTTGGTATTTCCTTGAAGAAAAATATCCGGCTTACGGAAACCTCGTTCCCCGCGATATCGCGACGCGCGAAATTTTCGACGTGTGCGTGAATCAGAAGCTTGGCATCAACGGCGAGAACATGGTGTACCTCGATCTTTCCCATAAGGATCCTAAGGAGCTGGATGTCAAGCTCGGCGGAATTATGGAAATTTACGAGAAATTCATGGGTGACGACCCGCGGAAAATTCCGATGAAAATTTTCCCGGCCGTTCACTATTCGATGGGCGGCATGTGGGTCGATTACGGCATGATGACGAACATTCCGGGCCTCTTCGCAGCGGGCGAGTGCAACTACCAGCACCATGGCGCGAACCGTCTCGGCGCGAACTCGCTCGTATCCGCGATTTTCGACGGCATGGTGTCCGGCCCGAAAGCGGTCGAGTATATCAAAGGCTTGAAGAAGCACAGCGAAGACGTATCCTCCACTCTGTATGACAGCGAGAAGAAACGTCACACCGAAAAATACGAAAGCCTGCTGAAAATGGACGGCAACGAAAACGCGTACGTGCTGCATAAAGAGCTCGGCGAGTGGATGACCAACAACATGACCGTCGTGCGTTACAATAAGAAGCTTCAAGAAACGCTGGACAAGATTAACGAACTGAAGGCGCGTTACAAAAAAATCAGCATGACCGACACGGCGCGCTGGAACAACCAGGGCGTAGCGTTCACCCGCCAGCTGTGGAATATGCTGGAGCTGGCGCAAACGATGACGACCGGAGCCCTGCTGCGCAACGAAAGCCGCGGAGCGCACTACAAGCCGGAATTCCCTGAGCGTGACGACGAAAACTTCATGAAGACGACGAAGGCGTCCTGGACGCCGGACGGTCCGAAGATCGAATGGGAAGATGTCGACGTGTCACTGATCCCGCCGCGTAAACGCGACTACTCCACAGATAAAAAGGGAGGAGGACATTGATCATGGCCGATCAAAAAACTGTGAAGTTCATCGTAACACGGCAGGACTCCCCGGAGTCCGCACCGTATACGGAAGAATTTGAAGTGCCTTACCGCCCGAACATGAACGTGATCAGCGCTTTGATGGAAGTGCAGCGCAATCCGGTTAACGCCAAAGGGGAAAAGACGACACCGGTATGCTGGGAATCGAACTGTCTTGAGGAAGTATGCGGCGCTTGCTCTATGGTCATCAACGGCAAGCCGCGCCAGGCATGCTCGGCGCTCGTCGACAAGCTGGAGCAGCCGGTGCGCGTCGCTCCGATGAAGACATTCCCGGTCGTGCGCGACCTCGTCATTAACCGCGAACGCATGTTTACCGCGCTCAAGAAGGTGAAAGCGTGGATTCCGATCGACGGTACGTACGATCTCGGTCCGGGACCGCGGATGGCCGAATCGAAGCGCCAATGGGCGTACGAGCTGGCCAAATGCATGACTTGCGGCGTCTGCCTCGAATCGTGTCCGAACGTCAACGACAAGACGTCGTTTATCGGTCCTGCCGCGATTTCCCAGGTTCGCTTGTTCAACGCTCACCCGACGGGCGAAATGAACGCCGAAGAGCGTCTGGAAGCGCTGATGGAGGACGGCGGCATCGAGGGCTGCGGCAACTCGCAAAACTGCGTGCGCTCCTGCCCGAAAGGCATCCCGCTTACGACGTCGATCGCCGCGATGAACCGCGATACGACGAAACTTCTGTTCAAGAAATGGCTCGGCATGTAATGATATAAACGACATAATAAGGAAGCCTTCCCGCTTAACGCAGCGCGGGAAGGCTTTTTTTTGTTTTTGTATAAATGCAAAAAAGAGAGAAAAAGGGTAATCGACGTTAAGGATTTGGAAGAGATCAACTTTGCCGCATCGCGTGTTTTACCGCCTGCTCCCAAACCTGGACATAGTCAAAGTCAACCCCCATAAGAATATAACCGCCAATACTGTCTAAGACAAGTGCAAGCATATGCGCATCCGAGGTTGTTTTTCCAGGCGGAATAACGCCCATTTTTACTCCATGTTCCAGCAGTTCGCAGAAACCGTGTAAAGAAGCTTCCAAAGTCGATTTCAACTTATGTTTGTATTTTTCTTTGCGTGCGGCGCTTAAAATAAATTCTTGAACTACACGTAATTTATGAGGCTGACTTTTATAACCGTCCAGCATGCGCAGTCCGTCCTGAATCAAACGTTCCTGAAAATTTTCTTTCGTGTAATCGTTCATCGGAAAATGAGTTGAAAAGCTATGATTGGCAAAAATAAAGTCAAAAATATAATCAACCAAAGTTTCTTTAGAGGGAAAATGGTAGTAGATGGCGGGTTTTGTAATGCCCACTTTCTCGGCGATCATCGATAAGCTGGTTTTCTCCAGGCCATGCTGCGCCAAAAGCGCAAATGTCGCTTCGATAATTATTTCCTGAGTATTGTTGTGGTTCATCATGACACTGCTCCTTTTTTTGCTGCTTGTCTACTTGCAACTTTACTCAACAAACCGGATATTTTCAACTTCAGGATATCCTTATTTTAAAAGCTTTAGAAATGGATGTCGGCCTCTTGAAATTTTACCGAACGGTAAGTAAAATGATCATAGAAGCTGCTCTGTAAGATAAATCTTGTCAAACGACAGAATTTGTTGGAAAGAAGGTCCTGCAAAATGTTTTCTTACGAAGCGACGTGTTATTTATGCAAGAAGCCGTTCAAAGTTTGGGAAGGCAGCGACGCTTACCGGCGTGTTAAAATGAACAGGAAAGGCATGCATTGCTGTGAAAATTGCAAATTGAAGATCGAGCTGGAGGCAAGGTTAAGATTCGGCAGATTGTTATTATACGGGAACGATTAGAAATGTTATGGTTAACCAAAACAAGGATAAGTGAATTATGGACGTTGTAGATGCGAGCAGCCTGTGCGGCATTCACGCAGCGGGCGTCGCCGAGAAGCGGAAAAACCGCCTCTCGGCCGCAGGAGCCGGCATCGCGGGCGCCCGAGAGCGCGAAAATGCGCTCTCAGGATTTGTTTTGCTGCGGGAGAGAGCCGCGGGAGAGCCGAGAAGCGGAAAAACCGCCTCTCGGCCGCGGGAGCCGGCATCGCGGGCGCCCGAGAGCGCGAAAATGCGCTCTCAGGATTTGTTTTGCTGCGGGAGAGAGCCGCAGGAGAGCCGAGAAGCGGAAAAACCGCCTCTCGGCCGCGGGAGCCCGCATCGCCGGCGCCCGAGAGCGCGAAAATGCGACTCGGATCGCAATTCGCTGCGGGGGGAGCGGCATGCCGAGATCTTAACGTGCTGCGTGCAGCTCCCAGCGCGCGGTGTACTGTCGCATGACAGTGGTCAACCACATGCCTCTTGACGATTTAAACGTTTCAATATACAATTCATTTAAACGTTTAAATTACTGAGGAGCAAGCAGCATATGAGCAAACGATCCGTCACTATCGTCGATATTGCGGAAGCGGCCGGCGTCTCGATCGCTACCGTTTCCAACGTGCTTAACCGGAGAAACGTGCCGATGACGGAAGAGACGATCCGCAAGGTCGAGCAGACCGCCAAAGAGCTCGGGTACAGGCGCAATGCGATAGCCGCCAATCTGAGCAGGAAAAAATCCTACGAGCTGGGGCTTATCGTACCGAGCTTCGGCGCGTATTATGGCCGTTTTGCCGAAGCGATGGAGCAAGCGGCGCATGCGAACGGCTACCATATGTCCGTATTTTCGGCGGGCGGGATGAATCCCGATATGGAAAAACGCCATCTCGAAGTGCTGCTGTCCCGCCGCGTGGACGGCTTGTTTTGCCACGGGCTCGCGATGTCGCCCGAGTCAACGAGAGCGATCGTCGGTGACGGAACCCCGCTTGTGTTGTTTAACGGCTGGGGCTGGCCGGAGGATATTGCGCTCGGTGCGGTCAACCTCGATTTCAGCGGCGGATGCACCGAGGCGGTGCGCCATTTGGCCGATCAAGGCTGCCGTTCCTTGTTTTATTTGAGCCGCAGGCGGGCGCTGGCGATTAACGAACAAAGGCTGACCGGCTTTCGCGAAGGGGTTTCCTTATATGCCGAGCCCTCGCAAATTCCGGCTGCCGTATTGGAGATCACTCCGTCCCCGGATTCTCTGGAGCAGGCAGCTGCACAGATCAAGGACAAAGTCGCGGAAAATGCCGGTCCCGTCGGCGTGCTGGCGTTTGACGATTCGCTCGCGCTCGCTTTCATGTCCAAGCTGCTTGCGGACGGCACCCGCGTGCCGGAGCATGTCAAAATCGTCGGCATCAATAACGATCCTTTTTCGGCTGCCTGTTACCCGGCCATCACGACGCTCGACATCGATTACGACCGGCAAGCCGAGCTCGCCGTTCGAATGATGCTGGATCATCTGGAAGCGAACCGGGCGGAAGCCGATTCGCCGCTTAAAACGGGAGACAGGGAAATCCGCATTCCGATGAAGCTCATTCCGCGTATGTCCAGCATGGTCTGAAAAGGTGTATTTTTCATTCATCATATAAAAGGAGTGTTTTTCATGTGGAAAAAAGCGATTGAAGATGCTGTGCAAAAAACGCGGGCCAATATCGAACGTTACGGCGACTTGTTCCCGCATGTCAGCGACAAGGGCAAGTACCAGCTGAATCCGAATACGGATTGGACCGACGGCTTTTGGTCCGGCATGCTGTGGCTGTGCTACGAGTATACCGGCGACGATGCGTTTCGTCAGGCGGCGCGGAGAACCGTCGAAAGCTTCCGGCAAAGGCTCGACAACAACGTAAGTCTCGATCATCACGACATCGGATTTTTGTATTCGCTTTCTTCCAAGGCGCAGTGGATTGTGGAAAAAGACGAATCCGCCCGCAAGCTGACACTCGAAGCGGCCGACGCGTTGATGAAGCGGTGGCGCCCGAAATCGCAGCTCATTCAAGCCTGGGGGCCGGAAGGCGATCCGAATAACGGAGGCCGGATCATTATCGACTGCATGATGAACCTTCCGCTTTTGTACTGGGCCTATGAGCAAACCGGCAACGAAAAGTACCGCGACGTCGCGGTCATTCATGCGGAGAAAAGCCGCCGTTTCCTTGTGCGCGGCGATGATTCGTCGTACCATACGTTTTATTTCGACCAGGAAACGGGAGATTCGCTGCGCGGCGGCACGCACCAGGGGTACCGCGACGGCTCGACCTGGACGCGGGGCCAGGCGTGGGGGATTTACGGCTTCGCACTTTCGTACCGTTACACCGGCGATAAGGCGTATATGGAAACGTCGAAACGGCTTGCACGTTATTTCCTCAAGCGTTTGCCGGAAGACCATGTCGTCTACTGGGATTTCGATGTGCCCGTAAATGCGGATACGTACCGCGACAGCTCGGCTTCCGCAATTACGTCCGCCGGGCTGCTGGAGCTGCTTTCCCTGCTGCCTGCGGATGACGGCGACCGGGCGTATCTCGAAGAAGGGTTGAACCGTTCCATGAAGGGGCTTGTGGAAAAGTATGCGACCACCGGGGAACCGAATGCCGAAGGTTTGCTGAACCACGGCTCTTACCATATCAGGGGCGGCCTTGCCCCGGACGATCACGTGATCTGGGGAGATTATTACTATCTCGAAGCGCTTGTGCGGATGGACAAAGGCATTACCGGGTACTGGTACGAAAGGAAATAACGGAACATTTCGTGAAAAATGAAAGCGGCAGCTCTCCTGGCGGAGGCTGCCGCTTTGCTTTACCCTTACGAATGCGAATGCAGCTCGCGGTTTTTCAAAAATTCCCGGCCGTACTCCCCATGCGGATGAATATTGGCATGCTCCATTTGGATCGTGGAGTGATGAATGCCGTATTTGCTCTGCAGCGTCTCGTTGATCGCGAGAATGATGCAAAACGGCTGAATTTTATCGTCGATGAACACATGGGCGGTGAGCGAGTAATGCCCCGTGGAAATCGCCCAAAGGTGCATTTCGTGCACGTCTTCAACGCCCTCCACCTCGGCGATCGCATGACGGATTTCGTCGAGATCGAACTGATCGGGCACCGATTCCATGAGGATGAAATACGATTCCTTGATGATTTTAACGCCGCCGATAAAAATGATCGTTCCGATCACCATGCTGATCAGCGGGTCGACCCACTGGATTCCGGTAAAGTAAATAATGACGGCGGAAACGATAACGCCGAGCGAGCTGAGCAGATCCCCGATAAAATGCCAAAGGGCGCTTTTCACGCCGAGGTTCTCTTCTTCATGCGCGCTGTGGCTTAGCACAAGCGTCAGCACGAGATTGACGACGAACCCGATGCAGGCGATGATTAACATCAGCTTGAAATCAATCGGTTCCGGGTGAAGGAAGCGGCGTACGCCTTCGACGAAAATGCCTAGCGAAATAAGGCACAGCGCCAGCCCGTTCAGAAAGGAAGCGATGATTTCAAAGCGCAAATAACCGAACGTATAGCGGGCGTTGGGCGGCCTGGTCGCCAAATAAATGGCAAACATGCTAAGGCCCAGCGCGATCACGTCGGAAATCATATGAGCCGAATCGGACAGCAGCGCCAAAGAGTTGGAGACGATGCCGCCGATGATTTCTACGACAGTAAAAAACAAAGTTAATCCAAGCGAGATCCAAAGCGTTTTTCGGCTCGTGCTTTGTTCCTTGACATGGACCAGATGGTGATAATCGTACATAGCAGCCATGCAAACACCGCACTTTCGATGTAATACGAGTCTATGTACGCATTATACGTGAGAAGGTACTCAGCCGCAACGAAAACATAGTGACGAGTGGTCTTCCGCCTACATACGATAGAAGTATAACGGGAAGGCGGTGGATTTCATGATCTGGACACTGCTCATCAAGGATTCTGCGGCTGCCGTCAGTGTGCTCGTAGCGATTTCCTATGGAATAAGGCAGGTCTGTCAAAATCGCGGCTGGAGTCGGGGCGACGCCTTGCCGGTGAAGATCGGGTTAGGTTTGGCCGCGGTTGCCGCAGGCTTGGCGGCGGCCTGCATCATGTACGGATCGGCTTTTTCCCGGCTTGTCCATATCGCCTACGTTCCTCTGATCGCGCTGGCATTTATGCGGCAGCCCGCCGTGTCCGTCGTTGCGGCCGGTATGGCGATCGGAGCCGGGGAAGCCGCAATCCGGGGGGCTGCGCCTGACGGCCAGCAGCTTCTGGTACAGCTGTTTGCGCTTATTTTATATGCGAGAGTGGCCTCGTATTTGAGGCCGGGCAAGCTCCGTTTCCCTGCGTCCGCCCATACGGCGGTGCTGCATATCGCCTTGTTTGTTCCATCCTTGTACGTTTGGCAGGGGATGGCGGGCAGCCCTTCATCGTTTATGCTGGCGCAAGCGGTCAGTTTACTTGGCTGCTGCACGGCCGCTGCGTTCATTCGCTCCATGCAGAAGGAACAGGCAAGGAGCCGGCTGCTGGCGGAAGAGGCTTCGAAGGATCATTTGACGCAGCTGTACAATATGCGCTTCTTTGAGGTCGCATTCGACCGTTACACGGAGACGGCGGCCCAGCTCGGAAGGCCTTTGTCGCTTGCTTTTATCGATATCGATTATTTCAAAAATATCAACGACGCGCATGGTCACCAAAGCGGGGATGCCGTGCTCCGGGAGCTCTCTGTCCGCATCCGGTCGCAGCTGCGTTCGGAAGACGTAGCGGCGCGGTACGGCGGTGAGGAGTTCGTCGTGCTGCTCCCGGGCTGCGGCCCGGAACAAGCGGTGCAGGCGGCGGAGCGCATCCGCAAGCGGGTTGAGGGCGAGCCTTTCACAGTGGGGGGGAACGCGGTTCCGGTGACCGTATCGATCGGCGTATCGTCTTTTCCGCTTTGGCCTGGGGGACAGCTGGTCGCAGCGGCCGACGCAGCTTTGTACCAGGCTAAACGGAAAGGCAGAAACCGTGTGGAGCCTGCATTCAACCGGCAATAAGAATAGCGCTTTCATTTTTGTTACACAAATGAAATATTTCTGTTACGTTATTAACATGTTCGTTGTATATGATAATAACCAAGACCCCCTTTTTAAAATATATATCTTTAAGACCTGCCACCGTTTGGCGGGTCTCTTTTTTTTGCCGCAAAAAAAACCGGCCCTACGGCCGGCCGGCGATGCTGCATGAGAAGCAGCTTGGAATCTCAGACGGACATTTTCTGCAATTGCGCTTCAAGACGGTCCAGGTTTTGTTCGTTGGCTGGAACCGCGATTTTCTTGATTGCGTTAAATACGGCAGCGTCTTCGAAAAGCTGACGCCAAGTCAGCTTGGTTTTGCCGTCAAGATCCTCGAAGGTTGCCGTGAGCTGAAAATAGGGTGCGCAAATATGCCGCAGCACGATCCGTTCGGGTCCAATTTCGACAAATTCGCTTTTGTTGGGATAATCGACTCCGTCCGGTCCATGCATCACAAACTCCCATATCCCTCCCGGCCGCAAATCAAATTCGTGAAAAGTGTTCGTAAAGCCGTTCGGACCCCACCATTGCGCCAAATGCTCAGGGTTTGTCCACGCTTCGTAAACGAGGGCGGGGGAGGCATTGATTACCCGCGTTGACACAAACTCGTATTTTTCCGGTGCGCTGATTTCGTTGTTTGCCGCTCGGTTTTCCGTCATGCCCGTCCCTCCTTGGCTGTTTGGAGCGATTCTCCCAGCCTGTCCAGCATTTCCTTGGTGCCGTGCTCGCGCTGGGCCGGCGTATCGTATCCGTCCAGGAAGACGCCCTGCTCGGTTAAAATCAGCTTCGTGCCGCTTCCCTCCGGTTTGAACTCAATGGTCGCCACGGAAACCGATATCCGCGTTTCGCCCATATCCAAAGTATAGGTGTAAACGATGCGCTCGTCCGCGGCGATTTCCTGGTACCGGGCATCGAAGACGTATACCGGTCCGCCGGGAGGACCTCCGCGAGTAAGCTCGGTGCCCCCAACCCGAAACTCGAAGGTCTCGGCTTTGGGAAACCATTGCTCCTTCAGCTTGGGGTCCGACCAGGAGGCAAATACTTTGGCCGGCGAGGCTTGATACACCCGTTCAATGACGAAGGTGTTGTGTACGATAGATCGTTCGTTCATCATTTCAGCTCCTTTAATTTGGCTCGTCCGAACGTCCGTCGACGAAGCTGCCGAGCAGGTCCAGATGCCGTTCCCACGTCATTTGACGTTCGATGATATATTTTTCGTGACTCTTTTTCATAACTTCCAGCAATTTGGTAAAATCCTCAACCGTAACAGGCTGTTTGAGCTGCATCAAGCTGGATACGTGCTCGAGTTCGGCCAAAAGCTTTTGTTCCATCCGGATGTTTTCCTTCAAACGGGCGATTTGCAGCGACACGATTTCCAGCGGACTGTAGCGCTCGCCGTTTAATACGGATTTCACCTCGTCCAGCGACAAGCCGAGCTCTTTTAACGATAAAATTTGCTGCAGCCTTGCCAAATCGGCTTCGTTGTACAACCTGTGTCCCGAGTCGGAATGGGCCGATGGCGAGAACAGGCCGATCTGATCGTAAAACCTGAGCGTCCGTATCGTGAGTCCCGTTAACTTGGCAAGCTCCCCGACTTTCCAAAGCCGCTTCATAACCATCTCCTTTTTGCTGCGACAGCTGTTTACCGGTAACTATACTATAAAACATGACGTTACGTCAGGTTCAAGTGTAAATTGAAAAGAATTATTTGTTTTTTTCACTAAAAAAAGACCGCCCGCATTTCGGCCGTATGGCCGATGCGGTGCGATCTTTGGGATTTTGTTTCTTTTGCCGTACTCTCAGCACCAAAGTGAAGCGTGTCGGGCATAAGTTTGCGCCAGCAAACCTTGCCCGACAATCGCGAGCATGAGGCACGAACCGACTCCCCAGGCACCGCACCAAAAGTACAGCGTGTCCGGCATCAGATTTTTCGGCCGAAGGCGAAAAATCCATGCCGGACAAACGCGAACTAGCAGCAAGCAGCCGCTCCAACAGGGCGGGTCCAGGGCGCCCGAGCGCCTGGGGTCCCCCTAGAGGGGGATTTAGGGGGTGATCACAAAGAAACTTCATGCATCTGCTTCTGCTTATAATACACCCATGATCGGAAGCCGATTTCCTTCAGCCGCTTCGCGACAAGATCGAACTCGTCGGCCACGCGGTCGGGGACGTGTGCGTCGGAGCCGAACGTCACCTTGACGCCGTAGTGCAGAGCCCGTTCGAGAATCGAATCGGACGGATACCAGCCGCCGCAATCTTTTGTTTTGCCGGATGTGTTGATCTCGATGGCGATGCCGCACTCGCCGATAATCTTCAGCGTACGGTCGACGGCTTCCGTCTGGATGTCGGCGAAGGAAGGGTAGAACCCTTTCATCGCGTCGATATGGCCGAGAATTTGAAACATGCCGCTGCGCGCAGAGTCCGCGATCAGGTCGTAATAAATTTCCTTTTGCCGTACTTTTTCCTCATCGGACAAGCCGTTCCACCGTTTTTTGTTAAAAATGCTGACGCCTCCGGATTGGTGAACCGATCCGATGATATAATCGAACGGATATTGTTCGTACTGCTTGCGATACGTCTCGACGTGCTCGGGGAAAAAATCGGACTCGACACCGAGCAGGACGTCGATCCGGTCCTTATACTCCTCCTTGAGGCTGAGCACCTCGGCGACATAACGCGGAAACTCGCTTTTGGCCATCGCAATTCCCGGCTGTTCGTGGTCCTTCTCGCTGCCGAAATACGGCGAATGGTCGGAAATGCCGATCACGTGCAGCCCTTGGCGAATCGCCGATTCGATGTAATCGCGGATTTTGCCCTTGGCGTGTCCGCAGCGATCGTGATGGGTATGTAGGTCGAACATGGTCATAATCTATCACTCCGAACCGAAAAATTGGTGTTCTTCCATTCCTTTGAGGTCTCGCAAAAACTGGTGCAGCGCGGAGCTGAGGTACCGCCCGGACTTGTACACGACGCCGACCGGGTGGCTGATTTCCAGCTCGTTGACCTTGATCATCTTGAGCGTCCCCATTTTCAGCTCCTTGGAGATGGACATTTTGGAGATGATCGCCGCACCCAGGTTCAGCTCCACCATCCGCTTCACTTCCTCGCTGCTTTGCAGCTCCATCACAACCCGCGGCACCATGTTCAGCTTGCTGAAAATCTGGTCGACGAACCGCCTGCCGGCCGTTTCCGGGGAAAGCATAATGAACGGAATATCGTTTAGCTTTTCTATGGGCATATGGGAATATACGCTTAAGGGATGCTCAGGCGAGACAACGAGCTCGAACGTATCGTAATAAAGCACGGAAGACTCAAGCGCCGGATGTTTTTCGAACAAATAAGTGATGCCGATATCGACCGTTCCGTTTTCAACGCTGCTCATAATCTGGGAGGAGGTCATCGAATGGATGGTCGTTTTGATCAGCGGAAACTGGTCCTGAAAATAAGAAAGCACCCGGGGCAAAATTTGCATCGCGATCGATGTCGTCGTTCCCAGATGGATGTGACCTTGAGGCGTCTGGTTCAGGTCCGTCAGCTTTTGCTTCAAATCGTCGACGATTTGCAAAATTCGCTCGGCATGCTCGAGGAACAGCTTGCCGCTGTCGGTCAGGGTAACGGGCTGATTGCGGTCGATCAGAATCGTCTTGAACTCGTCTTCCAGGCTTTTGATTTGCGCTGATACGGCCGGCTGAGTCAGGTTGAGCAGCTCTCCAGCTTTGCGGAAGCTCATGGTCTTCGATATGGTGAGCAGCGTTTCCAACTGGTTCATGTTCATCCCTGTCACCCCTACATAGATAATTTTTATCAAAGCTGCGGGTAATATAAATGCAATTTCTCGAATGATTTCATTATATGACAATTTGCTCCCGAACGGCAACGATTTACAAATCCTTCATTCTGCGGTCTAAACGACAAAAAGATACGGACACGCAGAACGTGCCCGTATCTTTGACGATGATCGGCGTTCCCCCAATTGCGGCTTTTGGAGGATTGGGTTTAAAAATTTAGATAACGAATGCCGTGGTAACGATGACCAGGAGGATGAACAGAACCAGGATAACCCCGATCGAAGTGAAGCCAATACCGGCACAGCTGAAACCACCTATTGCACCCATGAGAAATGCCCCTTTCGACTTATGATGGTAATTACCGTGCGGCAATTACGAGATCATCATATGAACCGGGGGCAAAAGGGGTATGGACGTTTCACCTAATTCACGGACAATTCCAGCATTCGCCTAAGCGATTGCAGATCGTCGCAAATAACGTCCGGGCGGATGCCGGCGGCGGCTATTTGGCTTTCCGCGTTGTCCTTGGTCGCCAGCCCCGTCAGCACAAGCGCGGTCCGGCAGCCTGCGGCGGCTCCGCCGCGAATATCGGTGCGCAGATTGTCGCCGACCGCCCAAATGCGCTCCGCCGGCAGGCCAAGCTGCCGTACGGCGTAATTCATAATGATCGGCGACGGTTTGCCGATCACGACGGGCTCCGCCTGGCTGGACGCCTGAATGGCGGCGCCG
This sequence comes from Paenibacillus hamazuiensis, assembly GCF_023276405.1. NCBI lineage: Bacteria > Bacillati > Bacillota > Bacilli > Caryophanales > Paenibacillaceae > Paenibacillus > Paenibacillus hamazuiensis. Next base: position 4,940,467 of record NZ_JALRMO010000001.1, on the reverse strand, counting down.
ATGGCGCCGGCTCCGGGCGTAAGCTCGCCGTTCCACGGCAGCAGAAGGTCCGGATTCGTCATTACGAATCCGGCGCCGCTGCGAATGTGGCGAACGGCGGCAGCCAGCTTCGCGTAAGTAAAGTCGCGGTCGATCCCCTGGACGACGTAGTCGGGACGCTCGTCCGTCAGCTCGAAGCCGCTGTCCGCCAGCGCCTGCTTCAGCCCTTGCTCGCCGATCGCGTATACGCGGCTGCCCTTCGCCTGATCTTTTAGGTAAAGGGCGGCGGCGATGGAAGAGGTCAAGATGGCCGAAGCGGGTACCTCGATCCCGAGGCCGCGCAGATGTTCGGCGACCTGTGCGGGGGTGCGGGACGAATTGTTCGTCACCAGCAGGTAAGGATGGCGCTGCGCGTTAAGCCATCCCATAAATTCCGCTGCATAAGGAATCGGCCGATCACCGTTATACAATGTTCCGTCCAAATCGAGCAAAAAACCGTAAGCCATGTACGTTGTCTCCTTACGTAAGGAAATGATGCGAAGCAAATGGATGGAGCGGACCGCTTCGCATTTGGAAGACCATGTTTAAAAATGTAAGACATCGCAAGGCTTTACGCAAGTGGCTCAACCAGCTTCATTTTGACGTAAAAATGGATCTCGTCGCCTTCGGTTTCCGCCCAAATCTGTCCGCCGTGCGCATCGACGATCGTTTTGGCGATCGCAAGGCCGAGTCCGGAGCCGCCGGTCTCCGAGGAACGTGAGTCGTCCACGCGGTAAAACCGGTCGAACAGCCGGGCCAGATCTTCCTGCGGCATATGTTCCGTGCGGTTCGTAACGCGCACGAGGACGTCGCGTTTTTCCCGGGTCATCAGCACCTTGATCGTCCCGGGTTTGAGCGAGTATTTAACGGCGTTCGTCAGCAAATTCTCGAACACGCGGATCATTTGATCGACATCCATTCGGACGAGGAGGCGCTCCTGCGGAAGATGGCGCACAATTTGCAGCTGCTGGTCCTCGGCGATCGATACGTATTCTTCGAGCAGCTGCTCGAGCATTTCGTTCAACGACACGCTTTCGATATGCATCGGAATGTCCTGGTTGGACAGCTTCGTAAACTGGAACAAATCTTCGATCAGCACCTTCAGCTTTTCCGATTTTTGCACGGCGATCGACAAATAGCTGGAGGCCTGTTCTTCGTTTTCGTATTTCTTATCGTGGAGCAGCCGCAAATAACCGATGATGAGCGTAAGCGGCGTCCGCAGGTCGTGGGAAACGTTCGTAATCAGCTCGTTTTTGGTCCGTTCGGCGCGGCGCTCCTCTTCGATTTTCCGCTGCAGCTCCTCCACCATGACGTTCATGTCGTTCGCCAGCGATCCGAGCTCGTCCTTGGACCGCTGCACCATGCGGTAGTCGAGGTTGCCGGTCGCAATAATCCGCATGCCCGACGCCAAATCTTCAATGTACCGCATTTTGCGCTGCGTCAAATAATAGAACAACAGAATGAAAAACGCGATGGATGTCAGCAAGGACAGCGGACTTTCTCCACGGCGGTACGAAATGTTCGGCTCCGGAATGCCGGAGACGATCAGGTAAGATTTTTGCCCATGGTAGGTAACGGGATAAAAGCTGGAAAATTCCTTGCGGTTGTCCATTTCGTTAACGCGCGTATCCATGGCGTTTTTGATAACCTTGTGAATGTCCACCGTGATTTCGGCGGCATTTTCCGTACGGTAAATAACTTTGCCTTCCAGATCGGTCAGCACCACCTTATAGTTGTAATCGTTCACCATGTTGCGGATGTGATCCTGCACCCGCTCCTCGCGCAGATCGTCCTCATCGTCGTCGCTCTGGGGATCGTCCGTCTTGACAACCGCCAAAGGCCACGTCTGAGGGGCATTTGCAGCGGCGCCCGATTGCACGGAGGATGCCCCGGGACGCGCTTCGGCTGCACTGCTGCCGCCAGGCGCGGGTACAGACGGCGGAGCAGGCGTCGGAACGGGCGGAGAAACGCGGCGTTTGGCATCCGGATCCGGTTCGAGCATCCGGACAAGCCGCTGTGCTTCGCCATCGATCCGGTGGATCCCGGACGAATAATCGATCACCGCCTCGCGGTTCATCTCGCCGAAGAACGACGAGCTGATGGCGTAAAACAGCATCGAAGCGAGCAGGCAGAAGGCGAACGTAAGCACGAGCTGAAACCGGATGCTTTTCTCCACGTTGGAGCGAAGGATCGAATATAATTTTTTCACCAGCTCGTACAGCTTTTTCAGCAGGGAAAAAGGAAACCAGGTCCACGGAAAACGGGCTTTGCGGACCGGCTGCGGAACAAGCGCATGTTCATGTTTATCGCGTCTAATCAACTTTGTAGCCGACCCCCCATACCGTCTTGATATATTTCGGCTTGCGCGGGTTTTCCTCGATTTTTTCGCGGATTTTGCGGATATGCACCATCACGGTGTTGTCCGCTTCGAAGAACGTTTCGCCCCAGACGGTTTCGTATATTTTTTCGATGCTCCACACCATGCCGCGATGGCGGGCAAGCAGCTCCAGGATGGCAAATTCGCGCGGTGTCAGCTTCACTTCGCAGCCGTCCACCTTGACCTCGTGAGTGGCGGTGTTGATGATCAGATCGTCCACCTCGATCTCGTGAGCCTTGCTCACGTGCGGGACGTTCAGCCGCGTATAGCGGCGCAGCTGCGATTTGATGCGGGCCACGAGCTCCAGCGGATTAAACGGCTTCGTCACGTAATCGTCGGCTCCCGAGCTGAGTCCGAGGATTTTGTCCATATCCTGGCTTTTGGCGGACAGCATGATGATCGGCATGTTTTTCTGCTCGCGGATTTTCATGCAGGCTTGAATGCCGTCCATATGCGGCATCATGATATCGAGGATGATCAGGTCGACCTCTTCCTTCTGCAGCACGCCGAGCGCTTCCAGTCCGTTTCCTGCGCGCAGCAGCCGGTAGCCTTCGTTTTTCAAATAAATTTCAAGCAGATCTATAATTTCCTTCTCGTCGTCGACCAAAAGGATCGTAGGCTGTGCCATGGCGATGCAGCTCCTTTCTTTACTGGTTCAAAGCATATCACGCCGGCGGCGGCGGGACAATCCGCTTCGCTTTAAGTTCTTACGACAGTGTAGCCCGAAAAGCTTAACAAATCGTTCGCAGTTTTCTTAAAGAATTCTTAATTCATAGAAAAAAAACTCTTGTCGCAAAAATGTCCACTATGGTAATATATAGCAATTAAGCGGAAGGGCAAAGCGGATGCTTACGAAGCAGGTTTTGCTGGCGCAAAACTGTCAGGAGCCGACGAATCGACGAACGGACATGAGGAGAAAGCCGATTCGGATCGAACCGAGCGAAGCCGGACGCCGGCAATAGCAGCGTTACACCGTAGGGATAAAAGACCTTCGTGCAAGTTCCGCCTTCATGGCGAGCGTGCCGGGGGTCTTTGTTGCTTTAGCGGAGGAAAGGGGATGTTGAGATGTCAGCCATTTGGGTACATGGGTTAAGCAAATCGTTTACCGTGAAAAAGAAAGCGGCCGGACTGGCGGCCAGCCTGAAATCGCTGCTGCGGCCCGAGCTTTCCGAAAGGGTTGCCGTTGCGCCGATCGATTTTACCGTGGGGCAGGGGGAGACGCTGGCCTTTCTCGGCCCGAACGGGGCGGGCAAGTCGACGACGATCAAAATGCTGACCGGCATTTTGCATCCCTCCTCGGGCGAGGCGGCGGTGCTGGGCTTCAGGCCGTGGACCGACCGCCGCCGGCTGGCGTTTCATATCGGCTCCGTCTTCGGGCAAAAGTCGCAGCTGTGGTACCATCTGCCGCCGGCCGATTCGTTCGAGCTGATGAGCCGCATTTACGAGCTGCCCCGGCAGGACTATTGCCGGCGCCGCGACGATTTGGTGGAGCGGTTCGGCCTCGGCGCTTATTTGCAGACGCCGGTCCGCAAGCTGTCGCTCGGCGAACGGATGCGCTGCGAAATCGCCGCCGCCCTGCTGCACCGGCCGAAAATCGTCTTTCTCGACGAGCCGACGATCGGGCTCGATGTCGTCGTCAAGCAAAATATACGCAAGCTGATTTTAGAGATGAACCGCGAGGAAGGAACGACGATTTTCCTGACGTCGCACGACGCCGGCGACATCGAGCAGCTGTGCAAGCGGGCGATCGTGATCAACCACGGCCAGCTGATTCTGGATCAGGACGTCGCAACGATGAAGCGGGAGCTGCTGACGCACAAGACGGTCAGGCTGCAGCTGGCGGAGAAGACGGCGCCGCCTCCGCTGGACGGCGTCGAGGTGACGGGCGGCGGGGAAACGGAAGCCGACCTGCGGTTGTCCGTCGATACGTCGCGCATCGCCATCGAGGCGGTGCTCGCCCACCTGGTGCGGCACTGCCGCATCCGGGACGTGACGATCGAAGACCCGTCGATGGAGGAGATCATCACTCACATCTATGCCCGGAACGGGGAGGCGAGCGGCTGATGCGGATGCTGGGAAAGGCCGTCAAATACGCGGCCATCGGACATTTATCTTTGCGCAACCAGTTTGCGTACGTGTACGACTTTTTGACGCGCTCCATTTTCCTGATCATCATCATGTACATTTTCATTCAGCTGTGGCGGGTGACGTTCCAGGGCGAAGGAACCGCACTGATCGAAGGCTACAGCTATGAGCAAATCATTTGGTATATCATCTTCGCCGAGGCGATCACGATGGCCACTCCCAGCCTCGCGACGCGTATCGAAGATGAGGTGAAAGGCGGCGACGTCGGCTACAAGCTGGCGCGTCCGGCCAGCTATATCGCGATGCACTACGTGACCTTTGCCGGCGAGTTTGCCGTCCGGCTGCTCGTCAACCTGGCCGTAGGCAGCGCGCTCGGTATCGCCGCGTTCGGGCTGCCGCATTTCGGCTGGGGCTGGGCCGGCTTCTTCGCCGCCGTGGCCGGGGCGATGACCGTGCAGTTTCTGCTCGGCATGATCATTGCGCTGTGCGCCTTTTGGGTGGAGGAGACGCGCGGCATCGAATTCGTATACAACAAGCTGCTGTTCACGATCGGAGGCATGCTGATGCCGCTCGATCTGATGCCGGAAGCGCTGCAGAAAGTATGCGCCTGGCTGCCGTTTCGCGCGGTGCTGTATTTTCCGTCGAAGACGGCGGTCCGGTTCGACGGTGCGGCGCTGCTGGAGATGATCTGGGTGCAGCTGCTTTGGATTGCGGCGCTTCTTGCGGCCGTTTTGCTCATTTACCGGAGAGGGGTGACGAAGCTGCATGTCAACGGCGGTTAATTTGCTTCGGTTCGTCTGGACGTGCTGGAAGCTGAATTTGGCCGGCGCGATGGAGTTTCGCGTCAGCTTCCTGTTAACGGCGGGAATGATGATGGTCAACAATACGGTATGGATTTTTTTCTGGGCGGTCTACTTCAGCCGCTTTCCGGTCGTGAACGGATGGGATCTGCGCGACGTCATGATGATGTGGGCGGTCAGCGCCGGCGGCTTCGGCCTTGCCGCGACGCTGTTCGGCAACGCCTTCCGGATCGCGAGCCTGGTTGCGGGCGGCCAGCTCGATATCTATTTGTCCCAGCCGAAGCCGGTGCTCCTGTCCATATTGGTCAGCCGCATGTCCGTATCGGCGATCGGCGACTTTTTGTTCGCGGTTATTTTGTTTATCCTGTTCGGCGAATTGACGGTCACCGGCGCGGCGTATTTCGTTTTGGCGCTGCTCATCGCGATGCTGATTTTTATTTTTTTCCTGGTCATCACGCATACGCTGGCTTTCTATATCGGCAATGCGGAGGGGATCGGGCAGCAAATGTTCAACGCGCTGCTTGCGTTTTCCACGTACCCGACCAACATTTTCCGCGGTTTCGGCAAGCTGGTGCTGTTCACGGTCATTCCGGCCGGCTTCATCAGCTATTTGCCGATCGGCCTGATCAAGCGGGTGGAGCTGCCTTTCGTGCTCGGCGCTGTCGGGATGGCACTCGGGCTAACGGTGCTCGGCAGCTGGATTTTTTACCGGGGGCTGCGGCGGTACAGCTCGGGCAACATGATCGGGCTTCGGATGTAGTGAGTGCGGGGGTTCGGGAACCGTTTCGCCCGGACGCTGCAAATAAGTGCTAGCCCGTCAATAATGTGCAAACGGGAGCGGTCTTGCAAGCAAGAAAGTATGATTGCCGGGAAGACGCGTCATGTTTATGCTGGGGGTGATACGGCCGGATCGGCGCAGCCGATAATATTGAACGATTGCGCGAGCGGGCCGTACATTCCATATGACGTTTGGGAGATGACGATTTTGACGGAGACATCATTCGTTAAGCTGGCTTGGCTCGGAAATAAGGCAACACTTCCCGTCGGCGTAACCTGGGGAATCCCGTGGAAGGAAGGCGAGCTTCGGCGGGATGAGCCGATTGCATTGGCCGACGCTGCGGGCAGACAGGTGCCGGTGCAAAGCTGGCCGACCGCCTATTGGCCGGACGGCAGCGTGAAATGGAGCGCCCATGCGGCGGTGCTGCCGGGCAGCGGTGTCGATGGGGCAATGGCGGCGGTGACCCCGGGAGGCGATACGGGTGCGGCGGCGGCACCGATACTGTCGCAGGACAAACGCGAAGCGGCGTTTACGGCGGCGAAAGGCCGGCCGGCCTCTCCGGCACTGTCCGTATCCGTCCGCGAAACGGACGAATATATCGAAGTGAACACCGGCGCTATCATATGCCGATTGGGCAAGCAAGGCGACGCGGTCATCCGCGCGATATACCGCGGAGAAGAGCTCGCCTGCTCCGGCGGCAAGCTTGTTTGCATCCGCGAGGAGCAGCTAAGCGGCGAAGGCGGCCGCATATACAAAGAGCAGGATTTCGTCGGCAGCGTCACGAGGGCGGTTGTCGAGCAGAGCGGCCCGATACGTGTCGTAATCAAGGTGGAGGGGCGGCACAAGGCGGTTAAAGGGAGCAGAATGTGGCTGCCGTTTACGCTGCGGTTTTATTTTTACGCCGGGCTCGAATCATTACGGGTCGTTCACACGTTTGTATACGACGGCAACCCGCATCAGGATGCCGTCAAAGGGCTCGGCATGACGTTTTCGCTCCCGATGAGCGGACCTCTGTACAACCGGCATGTGCGTTTCGCCGGAGATACCGGCTTTTTCAGCGAATCGCCGAAGCATCTGATGACGTTCCGCACGAACGGCAAATACGAGGAGCTGTTCCGCAAGCAGACCGCGGGGGAGCTCATCGAATTTGATCCTCAGGAGGACGAGCGATTCATCGGGCTGCTCGAGGATGCCGCCGTATGGGACGACTTCAAGCTGATCCAAAGCGCCCCCGACTATTACGAAATCGCGAAGCGGACGCAGGAAACGTGCTGCTGGTTAAAGTCGGCCAGCGGAAACCGCTCGCCGGGCATCGCTTATGCAGGGGGAGAAAACGGTGGCATCGCGATCGGCGTTCGCAACTTTTGGCGGAAATACCCGTCGTCGCTTGAGCTGAAGCATATGTCGCGGGATACGGCGGAGGCGACGGTATGGTTCTGGTCGCCGGACGGGCGGGCGATGGATTTGCGGCATTACGATACGAAGACGCATCTCTTGTCCTCGTACGAAGGCTTTGACGAGATGCGCAGTACACCTTACGGCGTCGCCAATACGAGCGAGTTCACGCTGTGGAGCTTTGCACAGACGCCGAGCCGCGAGACGTTAAAAGCGCTCGCCGAGACTGCGGACGCGCCGCCGCTGCTCGTCTGCGAGCCGGAGCATTACTACGACGTCAAAGCGTTCGGCATCTGGAGCTTGCCGGACCGCAGCACCGCCGTCCGTGCGAATCTGGAGGACAGGCTTGACGCGATCGTCGACTTTTACAAAAAGGAAATCGAGCTGCGCAAATGGTACGGATTCTGGGACTACGGCGACTTCATGCACAGCTACGACCCGACCCGCCACGTATGGCGCTACGACGTCGGCGGCTGCGCCTGGCAAAACACCGAGCTTGCGCCGAACATGTGGCTCTGGTACATGTTCCTGCGCTCGGGGCGCGAGGACGTATTCCGGCTCGCCGAAGCGATGACCCGGCATACGAGCGAGGTCGACGTGTACCATATCGGCGAATACGCCGGACTCGGCTCCCGCCACAACGTCGTTCATTGGGGCTGCGGCTGCAAGGAGGCGCGGATCGGCATGGCCGGCCTGCACCGGTATTACTACTACTTGACGGCGGACGAGCGCATCGGCGATATCATGAACGAGGTCGTCGATTCCGATTTCACGACGGTACATCTCGATCCGATGCGGTCCTATTATCCGAAGGACGAGTTCCCGACCCACGCGCGCATCGGTCCGGACTGGGCGGCGTTCAGCTCCAACTGGATGACCCGCTGGGAACGGTTCGAGGATGCTCAGTACCGGGACAAGCTGCTGACCGGCATCGGCGATATCAAAAACATGCCGTTTAAGCTTTTGACCGGCCCTGTCTGCGGCTACGATCCGAAAACCGGCAGACTGATGCATTTCGGGGACGATAATTGGGGACGGCATTTGGCGATCTGCATGGGCGGGCCGCAAGTATGGTTCGAGCTGGCCGGCATGCTGAAGGATCCCGAGTGGGAGGACATGATGGCCGAGTTCGGCGAGTTTTATTTGCTGCCCCAGGAGGTCAAGGCGGAAAAAACCGGCGGCGCCATTTCCAAATGGGACTGGGGCCACCCGGTGCTGGCGGCAGGGATTATCGCGTATGGAGCGAGCCGCAGAAACAACCGGGAGCTGGCCCGGCAAGTATGGGACATTCTGCTGCAAGAGCCGACGCTTGGGGCTATCGGCGCACCGGAGCAGATCGACGGACTGCAGTATGTCCGGCCGGTTCAGGAAATTCGGAGCGTGAGCACGAACATCGCTTCACAATGGTCGCTGAACACGATTCTCAGCCTGGAGCTGCTGAAGGACTCGCTTCCGGAGAGCTGAAGGGCGCCTCAGCCTCACTGTGACTGAAGGAAACAACGGGCTTTATAGAAAGGAGTGAAACGGGAATGACAGATGCTGCCAAGCGCGAATTGATCTATGAAAGTCCGCTTGCATCGCCGGCGGACATTGCCGATTTTCGCCTGGAGGGGCAGGCTGCCTTTACATTTCCGCTTGGCCGCCTGCGCATGGAAAATCTGGGCGATCCGAAAGAGGGGCAAAAATCCAACTTCGTCTTATGGTGCCCGGTGGAGTTCCCCGCCGATATTTCGGTGGAGTGGGATTTTTGGCCGATACGCGAGCCGGGATTGTGCATTTTGTTTTTTGCCGCGGCGGGACGAGAAGGGCAGGACTTGTTCGATCCGGCGCTGGCCCCGAGGACCGGGGAGTACGATCTGTACCATCACGGCGACATCAATGCCTTTCACGTCTCTTACTTCCGCCGCCGGTACCCGGAAGAGAGAGCGTTCCACACGTGCAACTTGCGCAAAAGCTACGGCTTCCACATGGTCGCGCAGGGAGCGGATCCGATCCCTCCCGTCGCCGATGCGGCCGGCCCTTACCGGATCCGGCTCGACAAGCTGGACGGGCGCGTGACGTTTTCCGTAAACGGGCTAACCGTGTTCGACTGGCGGGACGACGGCGAAAGTTTCGGCCCGCTGCTCCGCGGCGGTAAAATCGGCTTCCGGCAAATGGCGCCGCTGATGGCGGAATATGCCAATCTTAGGGTGTATAAGCTTAAAAAATAAGTATACTCCATAGATAAAAGTATCCTTTTCCGGATGCTTTTTTCTTTTGGACTTGCATGTATTGATCCAATCGCAACATAGGCAGCCTTTCCGGGGGCACAACGTGATGTCGCAATTTCTTACCTTCCGGCGTCGTGAATTTGGATTTTGCGGCGCCCGGCCGCATGGTAGACTAAAGCTGAATTTGACTGCTTAATCAATGCTGATTCTGGGAGGTTTTCACATGTCAAACCAAGTCAAGGTCGCCGTGATCGGCTGCGGCGGCATCGCAAACGGCAAACATTTGCCCAGCTTGTCCAAGCTGCCCCATGTAGAGATCGTCGCTTTTTGCGACATCGTGCCTGAGAAAGCCCGCGAGGCGGCGGAAACGTACGGTGCGCCGGATGCCAAAGTATACGCGGATTACCGCGAGCTGCTGAAGGACGGCGGCTTCGAAGTCGTGCACGTGTGCACGCCGAACGATTCGCATGCGGAGATTACGATCGCCGCGCTGGAGGCAGGCAACCACGTGATGTGCGAGAAGCCGATGGCCAAGACGGCGGCAGACGCCCGCGCCATGGTCGAAGCCGCCAAACGCACAGGCAAGAAGCTGACCATCGGCTACAACAACCGTTTCCGCCCGGACAGCCAATATTTGAAAAAGGTATGCGAAAACGGCGATTTGGGCGAAATCTATTATGCCAAAGCCCATGCGATCCGCCGCCGCGCCGTGCCGACTTGGGGCGTTTTCCTCGACGAAGAGAAGCAGGGCGGGGGGCCGCTCATCGATATCGGGACGCACGCGCTCGATTTGACCCTTTGGATGATGGACAACTACGAGCCGAAAATGGTTTTGGGCACGGCCTACCACAAGCTGTCCCAAAGGGAAAATGCGGCGAACGCTTGGGGACCGTGGGATCCGGCCCAATTTACCGTCGAGGACTCCGCATTCGGCATGATAGTCATGAAAAACGGCGCAACGATCATGCTTGAATCGAGCTGGGCGCTGAACACGCTGCAGACCGGCGAAGCGAAATGCACGTTGTGCGGCACGGAAGGTGGCGCCGACATGCAGGACGGCTTAAGGATCAACGGGGAAAACCACAGCCGGCTGTATATGAATCAAATCCAGCTTGACGCCAAAGGCGTCGATTTCTACGACGGCAAGCAGGAAAAAGCGCAGGATGTGGAAATCCGCTTGTGGATCGACGCGGTAATCAACGATACTCAGCCTGTCGTCACGCCGGAGCAAGCCTGCGTCGTATCGGAAATTTTGGAAGCGATCTACGAATCGGCAAAAACCGGAAAAGCGATCCATTTCGAATAAACATGCATAGTAACCCTCCGTTCGGCGATACGCTGCGATAAGATTTCTTGCTGCAAGTTGGCGGATCATCCATCGTGCAAATTTGCCGGACGGGGGGATTTCTATGAACGCTTAAATTCGACAGAAAATGATATACTTGCCCTGCAAAATTCGATATAATAATCCCCGAAGACTCGCCCGGCATCATTCATTCGAACTAATGCGGAAAAGGGGAACGGTAACGTATGAGAGCGGAATACATCAACCCGTTTTTGGAATCGGCGAGAATTGTCATTGAACAAGTGGCTAACGTGCGGCCTGCCGCCGGGGAGCTCGGGGTTAAAGACGTGAAATACGTCGAAAAATACATATGGATTCAGATCGGGATTACCGGCCAAATGCAAGGGGATATCGTGTTCGGCCTTCACGAGGAGGTTGCCCTTAAAATGGTATCCGCGATGATGGGCGGATTTGTCATTACCGAAATGGACGAGATGAGCAAAAGCGCGATATCCGAGCTGGGCAACATGATCAGCGGCAACGCCAGCACCATGCTGTTCAACCAAGGGGTGCGCGTCGATATTACGCCGCCCAAAGTCATGCATTCCGCAAGCTCGGCCGGCTTCGCGCCGAAGAAGGCTCTGACGATCCCGCTCATTATGGACGGCATCGGCGAGTTGGATATACAGGTGCTCATTGCTTGAGGCCAAGAACGGCAGGTATCATACGGGAAACGCGGGCGGAGGACCTTATTTCCAAGGTTGTCCGTTTTTTTTAAATTACGTTGCCGGGGAGGAAAATGCGCTATGAAACTGGAGGGAAGCATCGTCGTCATCACGGGCGCGTCGAGTGGAATCGGCGCGCTGGCGGCCGAACTTCTTGCGAGGCGCGGGGCGGTCCCGATCTTGATGGCCCGGTCGGCTGCAAAGCTGCAGGACATAGCGGGCCGGATCGAAGGGCGGTGCGAATGGCACGTGCTCGATGTGACGGATGCCGCCGAGGTGGACCGCGTGATGCGGGAAGTCGTCGCGAGACACGGCCGCATCGACATTTTAATCAACAACGCCGGTTACGGGGTGTTCGACCGCTTCGTAGATGCGCCTCTGGAAGAGTTCGCGAGCATGATGGACGTCAATTACATGGGAACGGTGCGCTGCACGAAAGCGGTGCTTCCGCATATGCTGAAGGCGGGCCGCGGGCATATCCTCAATGTGGCCTCCATGGCGGGCAAGATCGGATCGGCGAAGTCTTCCGGCTATTCCGCCACCAAGCATGCGGTGCTGGGACTCACGAATTGCCTGCGCCAGGAGCTCGTCGGCACGGGAGTATCGATTTCCGCGATCAATCCGGGACCTGTGGATACGCCTTTCTTCGACAAGGCGGACCCGTCGGGAACGTACGTTAACAATATCAAGTGGTTTATGCTGAAGCCGGAAGAGGTAGCGCGACGTGCGGTGGACGCGATCGAGCGAAATGTGCCGGAAGTGAACATCCCGTTCATGGCGAGCTTCGGCGTCAAGCTGTATCAGCTGTTTCCGCGGCTTTTCGACGGCATCGCGTACCGGCTGCTGAACAAGAAATGAGGCGCAAGTGGAAAAAGACACAAACCATGAAGTGGCTGCCAGCAAAGAGAAAACCACCGTTTAAAGGTTAGCGCCCTACGGTGGTTTTCGTGCAAATACTCGATATTTCGCGCGCCGTGGCTGGTTCACCGCTTGTCGTGGGAGACCGTGTTAGCCGCACGGTCTCTTTTTGCGCGCTTGTTGGTTCCAATATAACGTGTTGTAGGCGATCCTGGCAACGTGCCAGAAGCGTAAACTTTAGCGTAATACAGCGAAGTGACCGATGTCATAACCTCCTCGGCAATCGGGAGCATCCTTAGATAGGCGTACTCGCAATTTCCGGGAGGGTTTTGGGTCAGTGCACCCGATTCGCTCTCTGCTTGACCTGCTGCACGACCTCGTCGTCGGTCAAGCCGTCGGCGTTGATGACGGACGCCTTCGTTGCCGTTTCCGCCATGCCCATCATGTTTTTGTCCTGACCGGAAATGACGCAGCAATCGGCATTCGCCAAGTTGTCCATGGAGACGATCTCGCAGCCGCTGTTTTGCAGCGCCTCCTTCAAGTGGCTCAGGCTGTTTTCCACCGCTACTTTCATCGTTGTCACCTCTTTCCCTTATAAGACGTATTAAATACTGGCTTATTTTGGGTAGGAGACCGGAAAAATATTCAGGTTTAAGGCTGCGCGGGTTGTTCGTTTTTGGAGCGGGCTTTGTGCTCCTGATTCAAATCGCGGATTTCCTCGAAAAGTCGGCGCATTTCCGCCCTTGCTTCGGGGTGGCTTTGATTCCAATGGCTCGCGAGAGCCGGCATCGATTTATGGATGTGGTTGTAAACGGACCATATTTTTATTTTCTCGATCATCTCCGGAGACGTATCGCCGACGAGAAGCTCGGCGAACTTTTCCACAAGCGCTTCGAACGGTTGTTCCAGCTCATTTTTCATAGGTATCCCACCTTTAGGATCATAATAAATGGTGTTTGCCGCATGCCGCTGTTCACAGTCTACCGCACGGGACGGTGGGTGTCAAAAAACGGATTTCACGCGGGAGGCTCTGATCGGATTCATGAACACACTGGCCATACGGAATGGAGATATTTTGGAAAAAAACGAACTGAAATGCGCTGCGAAAGATGTTTTGCTTTATTTGGTCACGTATGTCAGCGAAGGTTTGAAAGTCAAAGGATACCTCGTCGTGCCGAAGGAACACGTTCCGTGCCCCGGATTGGTCTACTGCCGAGGCGGCATTCGCCGGGTCGGCATGGTGCGGAAGCGGCGGATCATTTCGATGGCGCGGCGAGGTTATGTGGTGTTTGCGCCTTTTTACCGCGGCAATGAAGGAGGGGAGGGACACGAAGATTTCGGCGGCGACGACAGGTACGATGTATGCCATGCGATCGGGCTTGTCCAATCGCTGCCGGAGGTCACTCCCGGTCCCGTACCGCTTATCGGTTTTTCCCGAGGCGGCCTGATGGCGCTTCTTGCGGCCAAGGAATGCGATCAGGCGGGGCCTGTCGTCGTTTGGGGCGGGGTCAGCGATTTGCTTGAGACGTACGAGGAGCGGGTCGATTTACGCCGCATGCTGAAAAGAGTGGTCGGCCATCCTCGCAAGCAGGCGGAGGAATACGTCAGCCGTTCCCCGGTATATTGGGCGGAGGCGATCCGCGTTCCGGTTATGATCGTGCACGGCACGAGCGACGCTCAAGTGAACGTCCGGCAGGCGCACAAGCTGGCGGAAGCTTTGGAGAAGGCGGGCAAAGACTATACGATGGAGCTGTATGACCGGCTGCCGCACCGTTTTCCGCGGGAGGACGACGAACAGGCGCTTAATGCGGTGTTTGCCTGGATTACCCGCAAGCTCATGGAAACGGGCGGCACCGTGCAAGAGCCAAAAACGGATGTACCGTGAAAAATGTGGTATATTTCACAGAATGAACATTTTTCCTGACAAAACGCTTTAATTCCAAAATTTGTATTGATTCCCTCCTTCCAAATGCCATAATATGGAGTTAACGACAGGGTTGGTACGTTCAACGACGCGGGAGGGCGTTTATGTCGGAGCTGTTCATGCTGTTGTTTGCAGAATCTTTTTCCAACCTGGAGCAACCGATACAAGCGGAAATTTACCGGCGGTTTCACCGGCTCGTTTACGGGCTCGTCCTGTTTATTGCGAGGGATCATTCGGCGGCGGAAGATATCGTGCAGGAATCGTTTTTGAAGGTGCTGGAGAAAGCGCCGCGGCAGACGGAGGTTCATCGGACCGAGCAATGGCTCAAGGCCGTTGCCCGCAATACGACCTACAATTATTTGCGCAAGTGGAAAAGGAGCAGGGACGAGCTTTTTCCGGATGAGTTGTTTTGGGTATCCGACGCAGCCTTATACCGGTCGCTTGCCGTGCTGCATACCGAGCAGGCCGTCGAGCTCAAGATGCTGAAGGAAGCGATTGTCCGGTATATCGGCCAGATGAAGCCGGAATACCGAAGGCCGCTTGAACTGCGCTGGATGGCCAGCTTATCCTACAAGGAAATGGCGCAGCAGCTGAACGTGAGCGAAAATGTCGTCCGGCAGCGGCTTTACCGGGCCCGGGAAACGGTCCGGAAACGGCTGCGGCAGGACTGGGGGATCTGGTAACCGGCGCCTGCGGCGCATCCCACTTGCGGCCGGTCTTGGCGGCTGTTATGATGCTTAAGAAGAAACGATCCATGTTTTCCATCATCTTACGAAATGAGGGTTTCCATGAATCCCGGTTTTGAACAGCTGCAAATCCAACCGTTTTACATAAAAAAATTGCAGGCGGCAGGCATCAGCGAGCCGACGCCGATCCAGCAGACGGCGATTCCCGCCGTTTTGGCAGGCAAGGATGTGATTGCCCAGTCGCAAACGGGGACGGGCAAGACGCTCGCTTACGTGCTGCCGCTGCTGCACAAAATCGACCCGCAGGAGAAAAAGCTGCAGGCGGTCATTTTGGTGCCGACACGTGAGCTTGGCATGCAAATCATGCATGAATTGGAGCGGCTGACGAAGGACAGCGGCATCGCCGCACAAGCGCTGATCGGCGGCGCAGCCATTCAGCGGCAGATCGATAAGCTGAAGCTGCATCCGCATATCGTCGTCGGCACGCCCGGGCGTATTCTGGAGCTGCTGAAGCTGCGCAAGCTTTCGATGCATTACGTCCGTTCCGTCGTCGTGGATGAGGTCGATCAGGTATTCGATCTCGGGGCGATGAACGAAGTGGAGGCTGTGCTGAAGAGCATGCTGCGCGACCGGCAAATTTTGTTTTTCTCCGCGACGATGCCGGAGTCCGTTACCGCGGCGGCGGAGCGCTGGATGCGCGATCCGGAAACGATCAGCGTGAATCCGGGACAGCGCACGTCGGAAACGCTCGAGCATCTGTACTTCGTCTGTGAGGAGCGGGATAAAATCGATACGCTGCGGCGGCTCGTGCGGCTGTACAATCCGCCGGCGGCGATCGTCTTCATCAACGATGTGGACGATATCGGCAATGTGCTGGAGAAGATGCGCTACGTCGGTTTGTCGATTGAGGCGCTCTACGCCGACGCCGGCAAAGTCGAGCGCGCCAAGGCGATGAACGCGTTCCGCGACGGCCGCTTCCAGCTGCTGCTCGCCACCGACGTGGCGGCGCGCGGCCTCGACATCCCGGGCGTGACGCACGTAATCAACTTCGATCCGCCGATCGACGCCGATCATTACGTGCACCGCGCCGGGCGGACCGGGCGGATGGGCCGGCGGGGGACGGCCATCTCGATTGTGACGCCGAAGGAGGAGTTCATCCTCGGCAAGTTCGAGAAGGCGCTCGGCATCCGCATCGAGCGCAAGGCGATGTACGCCGGGAAGGTCGTCGACCCGGCGGCGCAGCGGCCCGCCGCGGCGAAGAAGCGCGGCGGCGCAGGCACTGCCGCGCGCGTATCCGGCTTCGCGCCGGCGGAGCCCGGTACGCCGCCTGCGCGCCGCGGGGCGGCGGCAGCTCCCGGCGTCCGGCCGGCCGCAGCGGCCAAGTCTTCTCCGCCGCCTGCGAATAAGGCGGCGGAGAAGACGGCGAAGCAGCGCGAGCGCGACCGCAAAAGCAAGGGCGCGCCGCGCTGGCTGAAAGAAAAGCCAAACAAGCCGTGAGCCGTCACGGCTTGTTTGGCTTCAGGGCCCGGCCCGCCGCGGCCGCGGTGCGGGGGGCGGTCGCCTCCTCCGGTCATGGGGCCTGGCACCCGCCGTGCAGCCCGCAGCGCGCAGCCTGGAGAGGCGCGCGTTGGGGATCGTTGCCGGGTTAAGCGTCAAATGAGGTACGTTTGCATGACGGCGGTACCTCGCAATCATGCCGTTGGAGCTCGATGCTGCATAATCACAAAAACTGTGCTTATCGCGAACAAATCTTACGAACGGAAACGGATAATCTCCATAACTTGTATTATTTTGGGTAGATACCCTTTTATTTGGCCAAACCGCTCGCAATTATACAACTTTTTGGGACTATTTCTGCTGGAACAACGTGGCGGGGGCCCCATAATACAACAAATTGCGCTTATTCGCACACAACCGGCAACATCCGTCACTTGCAGTACTTTCTAACGCACATCGTAACGCCAGTCACTTCCCGAACTTCCGCAGCATCTGCTCACCCATACGCCTTCCAGCAACCTCGCAGCGTGGCCATTTCCCGAACTTCCACTACACTCGCAGCATCTGCTCATCCATGCAACTTCCGTCTACCTCGTAACGTCAGTCACTTCCCGGACCTCCGCAGCATCTGCCATCCCTACAGCTTCAACACCCCCGTAACGCCAGTCACTACCCGAACTTTCCACTTCACTCGCAGATTTGCCCATCCCTGCACCTTCTAACACCACTCGCAACGACATCTATCTTCGAATCTTTAACTAACATTGCAACTTTTGCCCCTCTCGAATCTTCTACCGCCTTCTTCCTTTCAACAGCCTGCGCTTCCATGGCGGCCAATCGTTTTCCAACAGCCTCACAGTCACCAGTCAACCCGTCCGCCGTCAATTCCAGCTCCTCTCATAATTTGCTCGTACTCCTTCAATTCCGCTTCCCTTCACAATTTAACTCGTCTACTGCCGGAGGCAAGCCTCAATATTGTCTGCACATAAGGCAATGCAGTACACTAGGGACAAGGAACGTTTTGAAACGGGGAGAGGGAGAGCGCCGTGTTCAGGTTGTTGAAAGGCATCATCGCGTTGGGGATTTGTCTGGCTGTAGCGGCGGCGGGAGCGGTCATGTACGTGCAACCGGATGAGCATTTGGATTTGTCCTACTCCGATATTTCCTGGGGAGACAAGGTGAAGGAGATGGTCATGTCCCGGCGGCTTCGCGTCGAAATGACCGAGGAGGATATCAACCAGATTTTGAAAAAAACGCTGTCCGAAAAACCGGACATTTCCGATCGTCTTCGCATTACCGGAGCGCAAAGCCATCTGTCCGGCAACGAGCTGACCGTCGATATCAACGCTCTGTTCAACGGATATTGGCAGGTGGGAGGCAAGCTTTACTTTACGCTGTCGTGGAGCGACCCTTACTTGACGGCGACGCATACCCGCACCGAAATCAAGCGGGCGACGATTCCGAGCGAATGGCTGCAGCTGGCGCCGATTCAAATCAATGTAGGGGAGCAGGTGCCGAGGCCGTTCGCGGTTCGTTCGTTTGATTTTACCGGCTCTTCGATGCTTGTGACATTACGGTTTTCAAGAGGTTAATGGTATAATGGAATCACCAATAAAGGCGAGGTGAACTGTAATGAGCATGGGGATGCCATCGGACAAACCGTATTATACGTATGGAGATTATTTGCAGTGGCCGGAGGGAATTCGGGTGGAATTGATTGACGGCAAGGTATACAATATGTCCCCGGGGCCGAACAGGATACATCAGGAGATATTTGGAACTTTGTTTAACGCATTTTTCAATTACCTGAAAGACAAACCGTGCAAAGTATATGCCGCTCCCTTCGATGTTCGGCTCCCGAAAAGCAGCGAAACGTCCGACGAGGACATCAAAACGGTCGTCCAGCCCGACATTACCGTCATCTGCGATCACTCCAAGCTCGACGACAAAGGCTGCAAAGGAGCTCCCGATCTGATCGTCGAAATCGTCTCGCCGACCAGCCTTAAAACGGATGTGAAGACGAAGCTGACGCTGTACGAAAAACACGGCGTGCGCGAATATTGGATCGTCTATCCGTCGGACAAATCGGTCGTCGTCTACCGGCTCCAGCCGGACGGTAACTATGTGCTGGCCGATGCCTATGCCAGGGACGAGCAAATGCCGGTCGGCATTTTCGACGATTTTACCATCGACTTGAAGGAGATTTTTGCAGACTGACCGTCCGGTGGAAAATACCTCACCGTCGCCCTTCAAAATAACAAGCCCGCGAGCAGCGCTTGAAACCAAGCGAAGCTCACGGGCTTTATTTTTATCCATGAAAAGACGAGCAGCTCATTGTTGTAAATATCGGATGATGCGCTCCTACTTCTTCCTCTTGTTCACGTATGACGGGTACGTGATTTCCCCGCTGTCCAGCTTGGCGATTTCGTCCTGCGTCCAGCCGGCGATTTTATTATGGCCGGTCACACCGGTCAGCTTGATCTTGTATTTGCTGGCCAGGTAGCTGTTCAACGCCGGCATATCGGCTTCCTTCAGCTCGCGCAGCTTTTTCTTGCCCTGCAGCTGCCCGAGCAAAATGCCGATCGTCTCCGCCGCCAGGCTCGTGTTCGGCTGGATGCGCGCGCTGCCGTAAGCGATCGCGGAGGAGCCGACGTTTTTCCCGGCTGTAATCACGTTGTCGTAGTTTTTGAGCAGGAAGCTGCGAAGCGGCATGCCGTATTTGTCGGGGCGGCCCATTTCGATGCCCCATTTGTTGGCGCTCGTGCCCTGCAGATCGAGCGGGTATCCGGCGATGCTCACATTATCCCAAAACATGCGGGCTCCGAGCATATCGGAAACCTTGAGCACATAGTCGGTTTCATAATGGTTGTATTCGCGGATATACAAATAGTTCGGATAACCGTTCACTTCGGCTTTTTCCCAGCCGACGAGATTTTTGCGGAAATGCTCGAGAACGAGCGGAATTTCCTTCTTCCCAAGCTCCATCGCTTCGGCGACCGACTTACTGTCGGAAGGGTCGACCGTGTAAACGAGCAGCGCATTGATCAGCACTTCGCCGTCCCGCTGGCTCACCGCATTGAGCCCGCGCAGGAAGACGCGGTCGTTCGACGGCTTGTACTTCTGGGTCATACCGCTTAAGCCCACCGCGAAGCTGTTGTCGACGCCGGCCCAGCCGTATTTGGCGTTTCGCTCCTCCGGCTTCAGGTTGTTCACGTAGCTGCGGAATTTTTCCCAATCCACATTTTTAAACTTCATCATCATGCCGGCGCTCATATATTCGATGTTTTTTTGCCCATAAAAAGCTTCCAGACCCGGCAGGCGCGTCACCTGCAGCTTGCTGAGCAGCGCGGCGTAATCGGTATTATCGACCCAGTAAGAAGAGACCAGCCTCTTCTTGGCCCCGTCTTTGCCGGTGTAGACGATCGATTCGACCGCATGGGGGCCGAAGGCGCCCGGAACTTGCTTGATTTCCTCGATATGTATGCCGGATTCGACCGGAATGTCCTTTTTCAGCTTGTCAAAATATTGCTGGAACTCCGGGAGCTTGCGGATTTTGCCTGCACGGAATCCGTCGAACAGCTCCTTCACGCGTCCCTGGGACATCGAATGGCCCTGCTCATCGCGCACTTCGTCGAGAAACAGCATCTCGCCTTGCAGCACCTGTCCGCCGAACGCTTCCCTCGGGTCGATGATTTTGACCTTCAGCCCTTCGTCCGCGGCCGCTCTGGCCAAATAAAGCCCTTCGAGCTCGCTGCCGATCACCGCCACGTCGACGGTTTCCGCCGGAATTTGCGGCTCCGGGGCAGGTTTGCTTGCCGCCGGCTTGTCCCCGGCTTCTGCGCCGGCGGAAGCACCTGTGGCGGATGGCTGCGGACCTTCGCCGGCTGTCCGGCTCTTATTTTGAAACTGGATAGTGGAATACACCGCCGCCGCCACAATGAGCCCCAGAACCGCCAGCCCGATGGACAGCTTCTTCCACGCAACCGCTTTGAAAAACTTCATGCCTCGTCTCCTTTGATCCAATAATGGGGGATAAATCTTACATGCTTCCAGTCTAACATCTTTAAAAGTTTTGTTCAAAGAACCCCCCCAAACGTCAAAAGGAAGTCGAACGATGTAACATAAGGCAGCACCTCGCGAGGGTTCTATCCAGCATCACCACACTAACTTTATATCATTTTAACGTAGAGAAGGAGCCCGATGTACATGAAGAACTCTTGGATGAAAAAAGCGGTAGTCAGCAGCTTGGCTTTAACGATGGCCCTTGGCGGCACAACGGCGGCATTTGCCGACGGCAAAGGCAAGGGGCGCGATAAGGATCGCGACGATAAGTTCGAATATAAATTCGACAACAAGAAAAACAGCCTCGCGTTGAAATTGACGTTCGACGACATACAAGGCAAAGACGTCGAATGGGCGCTGAGATACATAGCGAGCCTTGCTTCGAAGCAAGTGTTCGAGGGGTATGAGGACGGTACATTTAAGCCCCGTCAAACGATTTCCCGCATCGAAGCGATTACGGCGGCGGTGCGCCTGATGGGACTGCGCGAGCAAGCCGAGTCGGCCGCGGAAATGAATTCGCAGCTTAATTTTAAGGATGCCGATAAAATCAAATCCAAATATCCTTGGGCGGTCGGCTATGTAGCCGTAGCGCTGGAAAACGACCTGTTCGCAGAGTCGGACAGCGAGGTTCAGCCGGATAAGCCGGCGGATCGTTTGTGGGCGACGACACTGCTCGTGAAAGCGCTCAAGCTGCAAAACGAAGCGAAGGCGAAAATGAACACGACGCTCAGCTTCAAGGATGCCGACAAAATCCCGGCCGGCTCCGTCGGTTACGTGGCGCTTGCTATCGAAAGAAAGCTGATTGACGGTTACGAGGACAATACGTTCCGTCCGAACCAGCCGGTAACCCGCGCCGAGCTCGCCGCTCTGCTCGATCGTACGGGCACGCAGCTGCCGGGCAGCGGCAACAGCTTTAACGTGACCGGCACGGTAGCCTCCGCGGTTTCGGGCAGCACGCTGAGCATTACGAAGGACGGCCAGACACAGCAGCTGACGATCGATCCGAACGCCTTCATTTTCCGGGGCGGCATCAAAGTTAATCCCGGCGATCTGAAGGTGGGCGATGAAGTGCGTCTCAACCTGTATGACGGCAGAGTCGTCTTTGTGGAAGTTACCGAACAGGCGGACCAGAATGCGGAAATTACGGTAAGCGGCACGCTCAACAGCTACACGCTGAATTCCAGCGGCAAAATCGCGACCGTCTCCATCAATCAGACCGTGAACGATACGGTGCGGACGGACGTATACAATACGGCTTCCAATTTTACGATCAATGGCGATCTTTCCCTGCTTACGAACGGACGCGCCATCGATTTGAAAATCAGCAACCAGTTGGTTACAAACATCATCATCAAATAAATGACTGCAACCGTCGAAGGTTCGTCAAGCTCGCCGCTTCAGCCGGCACTGACGAATCTTCGTCTTTTTTTGTCGAAACTTAATATATTCCTTTGTTTCTCTTGAGCGGTTCCAAACGTTGGGATAAACTGGATTTGGCAATACATTTTTCGAACAAAACGGCGAGGAGGAACGGGGACATGCTTTATCGCAGCTTCGGCACCATGGGCTGGAACGTTTCGGCTATCGGGCTCGGCACCTGGAATATCGGCAACCAGTGGGGAGAAATCGACGACGCTGCCGCTTACGCAACGATTCGGGCGTCGCTGGATCACGGCGTCAATCTGTTCGATACCGCGGAATCTTACGGCATCCCTAACGGTTTATCCGAACAGCGTCTCGGCAAAGCGCTCGCGGGCGAACGCCACAGAAGCTACATCGTTTCGAAAATCGGCCATTTCGGCAAAAGGACCGGACAAGGGGTGCCGCTGACGACGCCTGATATGATCCGTTTGTGCGCGCACGCTTCACTGCACCGGCTGCGGACCGATTGGATCGACGTGATGCTTTGTCATGTCGGCGACATCGAAGATCCGACGGTATTTCTGGAAGGCTTTGAAATTTTGAAAAAAGACGGGGAAATCCGCGAATACGGCATTTCGACGGGCAATCTCGAGGTGCTGAAGAGGTTTAACGCGAACGGCACCTGCCGCGTCGTCGAAGTCGACTACTCCTTGCTCAACCGGGAGCCGGAGGCGGAGTTTTTGCCGTATTGCCAGCAGCATCGAATCGCCGTTCTCGTGCGCGGTCCGCTTGCGATGGGGCTGCTTTCCGGCAGCTACTCGGCCGACACCGTGTTTACCGACAGCGTTCGCGTCCGCTGGAACGAGGACGGGCCGGAACGGCAGCAGTTCGAGCGGCGAATCCGCAAGCTGGAGCAGGTGAAGCGGGCTGCCCGCGAAGATGAGGATCTGCCGACCGCTGCGCTTCGTTTCGTCATCTCGCATCCAATCGCTCCCGTAGCGATCCCCGGCGCCAAGTCGCCTCAGCAGGCGGCAGCCAATGCGAAAGCCGGCGAGCAGCTGATGACACAAGAGCAATTGGAACGTTTCGGCCTCGCTTCGTCATAAGCAAATGACACCCGGTCCGGTAAAGCGGCTTGCCGCAGACCGGACTATTTTTCATGCGGAAGGAAGGATTGCAGCCGCGCAAACAGAATATGTTAGGATGCACAAGTCTGCAGGAATGCGACTTCAAGGGAGGACACGAAACTATGGCTAATCCGATCAAACAAATGATGGCAGAGGGCAAAACGGCGGTGGGCAGCTTTATCGGCATTTATTCGCCTTCCTTGGCGGAAATGCTCGGACACTCCGGCTTCGATTTCGTGGTGATCGACAACGAACACGGCTCTTACAGCTGGGGCGAGGTGGAAAATATGATCCGTGCCTGCGAGCTTGCGGGGACGACGCCGATCGTGCGGATTGTGAACTCCACGCAGAGCGAAATTTTGAAAGCGCTGGACCGGGGAGCGAAAGGCATCCATGTGCCGCAAATCAATACGGGCGCGGAAGCGAGAGCGGTCGTGGAGGCGGCGAAATTTCCTCCGCACGGTACGCGGGGTGTGGCCTATTCGGTGCGCGCAGCCAAATACGGCTTGAACAAAGGGTCTTCCTACCTGCAGGGCAGCAATGACGATGTGCTTGTATGCGTTCACATCGAAACGCCGCAGGCCGTCGAAAATGTGGACGAGATTATGACGAGCGGCATCGATCTGGCGTTTATCGGCCCGACCGACTTGTCCGTCAGCGCGGGTTATCCGGACAATCCGGACCATCCGGAGCTGGAGGCGATGAGAAACCGGGTGCTCGAGTCCGGGAGAAAACACGGCATTCCCGTCGGCATCTTGTCCACCGACCGCGCCGGATTGGACCGGTTCCGGAACTGGGGCGCCAGCTACGTAGGGATCAATTTCACGTCCATGCTGTATTCGGCTTTTACATCGATTACCCGTTAATCGCCGTTCAAGGAAATAAATCTTGATGTCCTCCGCAGTGCGTGTATAATAGTTCTATTATACTTTTTTCGGATAAGCGGAGGATAAGACCATGAGCGCATCAATCGTAAAATTGGACGATATCGTGTTGGCCAGCCATTTGCTGAAGGATGTGGTCAGCCATACGCCTTTGCAAAAAAACTTCATTCTGTCGGACCGCTACGGCTGCAACGTATATTTGAAACGGGAGGACCTGCAGGTTGTCCGCTCCTTTAAAATCCGCGGCGCATACAATTTGATCCGCAGCTTGCCCGAGGAGCAGCTTCAGCGGGGAGTCGTATGCGCCAGCGCCGGCAACCATGCTCAAGGTGTGGCCTACTCGTGCAATAATCTGAAGATTTCCGGCAAAATTTTTATGCCAGCGACAACGCCCCGGCAAAAAATTTCGCAAGTGAAGCTGTTCGGCGGCTCTTATGCGGAAGTGATTTTAACCGGCGACACGTTCGACGATTCGCTTCGGGAGGCCGTGCAGTACTGTGAAAAACACGGGATGCAGTTCATTCACCCGTTCGACGACCCGAAAATTATCGCCGGTCAAGGTACCGTCGGCATGGAGCTGATGAACGATATGCGCGAGCCGGTCGATTTCGTCTTCATGGGAATCGGCGGTGGGGGACTGGCGGCAGGCGTCGGCACTTACGTGAAGTCGGTCAGCCCCTCCACGAAGGTGATCGGGGTCGAAGGAACGGGAGCCCCTTCCATGAGCAAGGCATTCGAGCAGCAAGCGGTCGTCACGCTGGAGGAGATCGACAAATTCGTCGACGGCACGGCGGTCAAGCGGGTCGGCGAGCTGACGTTCGAGACGTGCAAAACCGTCGTCGATGACATCGTGCTCGTGCCGGAAGGCAAGGTGTGTACGACGATCCTCGAGCTGTATAACGAAAATGCGATCGTCGCCGAGCCGGCCGGAGCGCTGCCGATCACCGCGCTTGATTTTTACCGGGAGCAGATCGCCGGGAAAAATGTCGTCTGCATCATTAGCGGCGGCAACAACGATATCGACCGGATGCAGGAGATCAAGGAGCGCTCGCTGATCTACGAAGGGCTCAAGCATTACTTCACCGTCGAGTTCCCGCAGCGGGCGGGTGCTCTTCGCGAGTTTTTGGACGAGGTGCTCGGCCCGAACGACGACATCACCCGGTTCGAGTATACGAAGAAGACAAGCAAGGAGAACGGGCCCGCGCTGGTCGGCATCGAGCTGAAGCAAAAGGAAGATTACGGTCCGCTGCTGGAGCGGATGAACCGCAAGGGCATCCGGTATGTGGAGATCAATAAAGATCCGCATCTGTTTAATTTGCTGATCTAAACAGTCCGATTTCAAGTATGCGGGCAGATTAACGGTTGCTGATGAGCTTATTTGGCTCAAAAACGTCATTTTTAAAACGTAACGGTTGTGGCGGAGCTTAATTCTCATTTTACACCCCTCAACACGAGGAAAGTTCACAAATAACCACTCTGGCAACCGTTACCGTTCGGAATTACCCATTTGTCCGACTATAAGCTCACCTGCAACCGTTACGCCATGTTTCGAATAAGCCGTAACCGACGGCTGCATCATGTAAATGTTTTGTGTGGCTTATGGATCAGTCGTGTTACACTAACAGCGAAACCACCGCTCAGGCCCTCAACCTTATCGCGGTGGTTTTCGCTTGTTCAGCTTCGGTGTAGAAAAAAGCCAAGTCCGATACCGTGGACTTGGCTTCTTTTTTTCATCGCATTTACTTCGCGGCAACCTTCTGCACATCGAGCACACCTTTGTAAATGTCCTCGAACAGCTCCTCAAGGTTCGCTTCCTCAATGCAGGAGAAGGCGACGCGCAAATCGGTTTCGCCCAGAGCGATCGTGCCGATTTGGTATTTGTCCAGCAGGTGCTGGCGCAGCGTTTCCGCGTCGACGGTTTTCAGCTTGAGGCACATAAAGTAGCCGGAGTTGAACGGGTAATATTCCCACACGTCGTCGTATTTGCCGCTGTCGAGAATCGCTTTCACCTTGTTGGCGCGGCCTTTCATGATCTCGAACTTCTCCTGCTTCTGCGAGTGGAAATCCGGGGATTGCAGCGCGTGCAGCACGAACGTTTGCGACGGGTGCGGTCCGCTCGAAATCGTGGCGCGGATGATGCCCATCGTCTTCTGCTCCAGGGCGGCCAGCATGGCGTCCGTTTGGCCGACGTAGGTGACGAAGCCGACGCGGAAGCCCCAAACATACTCCTCTTTGGTCGCGCCGTCGACCTTGATCGCCAGCACGCGGGGGTGGATATCCGCGAGATGTCCTGCGAGCGATTCCTGCATCGAATTTTCGAAAAACAGTCCGAAGTAAGCGTCGTCGGTCACGACAACTACGTTGATGCCCGCTTCCGCACCGGCTTTGATCGCCTGCACAATCTCGCGTCCTTCCTCAGCCAGGGGAGAATAGCCGGTCGGGTTGTTCGGAAAGTTCAGCACGACGATTGCTTTGCCTTTGCTTTGCTGGGCGAGAATGGCCTCGCGCAGTCCGGCTGCATTGAATTTGCGCTGCTCGTTATACAGCGGGTAATTGACGATCTCGGCACCGCGGCGAATGCCGAACGTCAGCTCGTAGTTCTCCCAGTTTTTGTCCGGGATAACGACGGCGTCTCCGGGGCTGGCAAACAGGTCGGCAACGATGCTCAGCCCGTGCGTCAGCGCGTTGGTGGCGATCGGGTTTCCTACCTGCTTCCCTTGCAGCGACGGATTTTCTTCGAGCATCTTCTTGCGCCATGCGGTGCGCAGCTCCGGTTTGCCGGCAGGCGGCGCATATTCGTAAATGTCTTTCGGATTATAGGCGGATAACGTATCTTGAATGACCTTCAGATGCATCGGTGCGCCGTTTTCCAGCGCCGTTCCGATCGTGGCGTTGAATTTTTTCGCCTTGGCTTTGGCTTCCGCCGACTGGCTCAAGATGCCTTCCTTCGGAAAATAAATCAAACGTCCAAGCTCCGAAAGCATGTCGTAAACATGAGGGTTTTCCTTGCGGATCGTTTCGTTAAGCTGCTGTGCTAAAGGGTGCATCTTCGGTCATCCTTCCATCATTCTTCTTAACATTTAGCCAATATTATACCACTTTGCCAAAGCGGAGTCACGGTCATTTGCGACCTTCCTCCGATCATTTTTTTTCGTATACAAGCCCTGTGTACAGCAAGTATAATGAGGAGAAACCATGGGGCGCCGAACGAGGTCGGATCTGACTTCGATCATTTTGATACAGGCCAGCAGGGGGGCTTCGCGACAACAATGAAACGTCACGAAAAAATTATGGAGCGGCTTTTGGCGGAAGGGGAAGTGTCGGTGGCCGATCTTGCGGCAAAGCTTGGGGTCACCGGAAAAACGATCCGTCAGGATCTGGAGAAGCTGGAGAGCAAAGGGTTGCTGCAGCGCACGCACGGCGGGGCGGTGCTGGCGAACGAAGGGTACTCCGGTCTGTTCCAAAATACCGCGCCGAATCCGAAGCGTCTGAAGGAGAAGCGGCAGGCTGCCGAGCAGGCGGTACGGTTCATCGAACCGGGGGATATCATCGCGCTCGACAGCGGGAGCACGACGCTGGAAATCGCCAAGCAGCTCGCTAACGAGCCGCTGACGGTCATCACGAACGATTTGTACATCATCGGGGAATTGATCAAAAAAGACCAGATCCGCCTCGTCGTGCCCGGCGGAATCCGCAGCCGCAATCAGCTGGTGAGCGAGGATGCGGGGCGCTTTCTGCGCAAGCTCAATGTGCGGAAATCGTTTTTATCGGCCACAGGGATTCATCTGGAGTACGGTTTGACGATTTTTACGCAAATGCATGTGGAGCAGAAGCGGGCTTTGATCGAAACGGCGGAGCAAGTATTTTGCGTGGCGGATCACAGCAAGTTCGACAAATGCGCGCTGATCACGTTTGCGAGTGTGAAAGAGGTGCCGACGATCATTACCGATGCGGGGCTTTCCGAGGAAACGATGGCCAGATATACCGAGGCGGGAATTCGTATCGAGCGGTTTCCGCATGTTTAGTCAGGTTCATTTCGGTTCATTTATTATTTAATTGAACTTAAATGAACGGAGTATTATAATGAATTAGGTAAAAACGAACCAGGCGAAACCGCTGCAAAAAAACCAGCATTGCTTACGAAGCCAGTTATTCGGGGGCTCCTCCAAAAGTAATAGGAATGAGCCCGCAAAGGATCGCTTCACTTTTGGGGGACCGGTTACTGGCGCAAAAACTTTCAGGAGGTATCATCGATATTATGGAAATCCGCTATGCTTCCCATCCCAATGAAGTGAAAGCTTACGACACGGCGCGTTTGCGCAAAGAATTTTTGATCGAGTCGCTGTTCGTACCGGGCGAACTCAAAATGGTATACAGCCACGTGGACCGCTTCATCACAGGTGCAGCCGTTCCGACCCAAGAGCCGATCAAACTCGAAGGGGACAAGCACGAGATGGGCGCAGAGTATTTCCTCGAGCGCCGCGAAATCGGCATCATCAACATCGGGCCGCAAGGCAGCGTCATTGTTGACGGCACCGAATATGTGCTCGAAACGAAAGACTGCCTGTACGTCGGTCTCGGCAACAAAGAAGTCATTTTCAAAAGCGCCGACCCGGCAAACCCTGCGCGTTTCTACCTGAACTCGACGCCGGCGCACAAAAATTACCCGACCGCCAAAGTGGCAATCACGGAAGCGGAGCCTCAGCACCTCGGTTCCATCAACACTTCCAACGAGCGCACGATTTATAAATTCATTCATTTGAACGGCGTGCAAAGCTGCCAGCTCGTCATGGGCATGACGCTGCTCAAGCCGGGCAACATGTGGAACACGATGCCTTGCCATACGCACAACCGCCGCTCCGAAGTGTACCTCTACTTCGATATGCCGGCTGACGGAGTCGTATTCCACATGATGGGCGAACCTACGGAAACCCGCCATCTGGTCGTGCGCAATGAACAGGCGATCATCTCCCCGAGCTGGTCGATTCACAGCGGCGTAGGCACGAACAACTACACGTTCATCTGGGGCATGGCCGGCGAAAACCAGGAGTTCTCCGACATGGACCCGGTAGCGATGACGGAACTGAAATAATGGAGTGCAAGACACAAATCCCCGTGGGCTCAAAGGCCTCGGGGATTTTTTTTGGAATCGCGGGTGGTCCTGTGTATTGTGAATTAACGGACTACCGTCAATTCTCCCGCTCCTTATGGTGTGGGCAATATTGGCGCATCAGCGCAGCCGTTTCCTCGTCGAGCTCCCGATGCCGCTCCTCCAGCGCATGAATCACTTTGCCGCGGTCCTGCTCGCTTAAGTTTTGCCCGAATTTGTATTTGGCGGTCAATTCTTCGACGTGAATTTTCACGATGGCAACGCCGGCAAGCCGCGGGCCGTAATGTTTATCCGCCGGATCGATCGGATCGTAGCCGCCCTCCGGCTGCAGCTTTTGCATAAACGCGGTCAGCGCCTCCGCTTTCACGTGCGGATCCTGGACGTTTTCGGCATAACCGCGAATCAACACCGATTTAAAATAAGCGGTTGCCGGGCAAGCCAGCTTCGGATCCAATACGTAGGAAGGAATGAGCGCATATTCCTTGGCCACGGCAAAAGTGACCTTGGGCCGCGCTTTCAGGTTGGCCATTTTGGCTCCGGCCCTGCTGCCGTGAAAGTAGACGGCTCCCCCGTGATACACAAAGTTGAGAGGCGTCAGCAGCGGCCAGCCGTCCTCCCCGACCGTTCCCAAATACCCGAAGCTCATCTCGTTCAAAAACAAGCTTGTCTCCTCCGCATTCATCATCGCAAATTCGCTTCTTCTCATCCTGCAATTCCTCCTCGACAAAGTTGTGAAATTGGAATTAGAATATAAGAAATATTGGCTTATCAGAAGATCCAATTTTGCAGTTTTTTATTGGTCCACTAAAGAGGAGAGGCTGGCTTATGTTTCATGTGCCGTTGAGCACGTATTTGCAGGAGTACGGTACGAAAACCGACGCGCTGTATCATGCGCTTAAAGATATGATATTGCAAGGGACCGCAGCGCACGGCAGCAAGCTGCCTTCCAGCCGCGAGCTGGCCGCGCAGTATGATCTCGCACGGGGCACGGTAAGCCAGGTCTACGATATGCTGGCCGCCGACGGCTATGTAAGGACGGAGACGGGAAAAGGAACTTTCGTATCCTTCGGGCAAAGAAATACGGCCGGCGTGACCGGTAATTCGTCCGGAGCGGACTTGCTGTCGGCTTGGGGAAAACGTGCGGAGCAAGCCGAACCGCCAAGAGCGAGGATGAGGAGTCCGGCTTACCCGTACGATTTTCATTTCGGACACGTCGATTTGAGCCGGTTTCCTTCCGCTGAGTGGAACCGCTGCCTGTACGCAGAGGCGAGAAGGGCGAGCGGGGAGCTGGCGTACGGGCTGGAAACGCCGCAAGGAGACCGCCGCTTGCGGGAGTGCCTGGCCCACTACTTGCAGCGGGCGCGGGGAATTGCCGCTTCCCCGGATCATATCGTCATCGTGAACGGCTCGATGCAGGCCATCGCTTTGCTTGCGCAGTTGGTCATCGACAGCGGAGATGCGGCGGTGCTGGAGCAGCCGGGCTACCACGGCATAAGCAAGGCGGTGCGGGCGGCCGGCGGCGTTTGCGTGTACGCGCCGGTGGACGAACGCGGCATCGTGCCGGCGCCATGGGAGGCGAAGCTGCTGTTTGCGACGCCGAGCCGGCAGTTTCCGACCGGCGCCGTGCTCACCCTCGAGCGGCGGCGTGAGCTGCTGCGCTGGGCGAATGGGCGAGGGGCGCTGATCGTCGAAGACGATTACGACAGCGAATTCCGCCACCGGGGGCGTCCGCTCGAGCCGCTGAAGGCGCTCGACAGCGAAGGCCGCGTCGTTTATATCGGCAGCTTTTCCAAAACGATGCCGGCTTTTTTGCGCATCGGTTATGCCGTGCTGCCGGCCGGACTGGTCGCGCCTTTTTGCAGGGCGAAGGAGCTGTTCGAGCCGCTGCCGACCGGGCTTGCGGAGCAGAAGGCGCTCGCCGCCTTCATGCAGAGCGGACTTTACGAGCGGCATTTGCGCCGCATGAAACGAATTTACAGCCGCAAGTTTTGGCATCTGCAGCAGCTGTTGAAAGAACGGTTGGCCCATCTGTTCGAGTGGATGGAAGGCGACGCCGGACTTCATATATTCGGTTGGTGGAAGGGCGATCCGGAACATTACCCTGCCTATAGGGAAGCGTGCAATGAGGCGGGCGTTATTTGGTCGGAGTCAGCAGCAGGCATCGGGGAGGACGGCAAGCTTCCCCGGTACGGTGCCTATTTCCAGTTTCAGCTGCTGAGCATGGAGCAGATGGAGCTGGGGGTCGAAGCGATGCGGCGTGCCGCGGTCAAATTGGGTTTAGGAGGTTCCTATGCGGCCGGAACAAATTGAAAGAGTCATTTCCCGTTTTCCCTGTTTCGCTTCGGTTTCCGCGGAAGATTGGCGGCACGCGCAAATGGTCTCGGCAGCTCCGGCTTCGCTGCATCTTGCAGACAGCGTTTGTTTAGCGGCCTTTTGGCGAAAAATACCTTATAGGCTATAATGCGGGCATTACAGACATCCGGGTCAGCAAGCAGCGGAGGTACAAGCCATGAGGAGAAAAGCGCTGCAGTGGTTCATCGAGGAGGAGAAGCGGCGGGTGCTGGGCAATTGGGCGAACGGCACGACAGGCAAAGAGCAGGCGATCGGCAGCCTGAACACGCTGTATCAGCTCGCCGCTGCGGCCGGGGATGTGCAAGCTATGCGGGATATCAGCACAACGACGGCGCAA
Source organism: Paenibacillus hamazuiensis (assembly GCF_023276405.1). NCBI lineage: Bacteria > Bacillati > Bacillota > Bacilli > Caryophanales > Paenibacillaceae > Paenibacillus > Paenibacillus hamazuiensis. The sequence goes on along the minus strand of NZ_JALRMO010000001.1, from coordinate 4,908,595 downwards.
GTAAGAGCAGCGGCGATTCCACGCATCCCTGTGGAGGAGCCTCTCGAGCCGAGTCCCTTGTTCTTTCCGGCACAGGATACGCTCAGCTAAAATGATTTTCCGCAAAGGCACGTTTTCCCCGATTATGAACGAAAGGACCCCAAATCCACGGCAATGTGGAGAAGGAGGTCCTTTTTTCCTGTGAAAATTATTATGGAGCGGGACATGGAAGCCAGCCTTTTCGCGGAAAGGCTATCAGGCCTTCGGACGCAGCTTGCCGAGAGCTTCGCCCATCCGGACTTTGCTGCCGACCGCAAGGTCGCTGCGGCATTCGAACGTATTCGTTTCGAGCAGCAGCACGACGGTCGAGCCGAATTCGAAATAAGCAAGCTCGTCGCCTCGTTCCAAATGATTGGGCAGCGGATCGACGTACTGAATGCTGCTGACGTTCATCGCCGCTACCTTGACGACCGCCACCTCGCCGCTTTCATGCTGCATGTAGGTGATCAGCCGTTCGTTGCGGCTCAGCACCCGGGGCATGTGGCGCAATCCGAAATCGTTGACCGGGTACACTTTGCCGGGCACGTGTTCTTTTTCCAATATATCGCCGGTGACCGGAGAATGGATGCGGTGATAGTCGGTCGGGCTGAGATAGAGCACAAGATAAAATCCGTGTTCGTAGCTGACCATTCGGGGAGAGCGGTTCAGCAGCTCCTCGATCGTGTAGTCTTGTCCTTTCACATTGAGAATTTGGCCGGATTCGATCCGCCCCATTCCGGTGATGAGCGCGTCGACGGGACTGACCACAGTACTCTGAGCCGTATCGACCGGACGCAGCCCGCTTTTCAGCCGTCTCGTAAAAAATTCGTTCAGCGAAGCGTACTCGCTTATATGTTTTTCAGCGTCCTCCACCCGAATTCCGTATGTCTTGGCAAAGCGGGGGATGAGCGCTTTGCTCGCTTTCGATTTGGCGAAGGCGCCTGTCAGACGGGATATGGTTTTTCGGGACGACAGCTCGGTAAGCAGCCGAAACAAAGGCTTCATGATTTAAGGTCACCGGTTCCTTTCTCTTCCTGAAAACGTAAATAGGCACAACGTTATATTGACACAGAACCACCCGCAACGCAACAGGCAAAGCCTAAAATAAGGGGCTGCGGCAAGGGGCTGACCCGGTTAACCGGCAGCATCATTCGGGCATAATCGCAAATACCTCCGGGGCGCCGAGCGCCGCCTGCATCTCCTCTTTGCTCATAGACCTTGCCTCCCGGCCTTCGCCGATTTCGTACCGTATAGGGACAGGCACGATCCGTGCCGAATATTCGCCGGGAGGCGCAGGATGGCCGCCTTCATCCCGCTGATCCCACTCGATGTGGATGGAATAGGCCCCCGGTCCGGGAAAAGCCGATTGAAGCGGGGGCAGCTTGCGGGTCCACACGACATCGTGCGGTTCGGGCAGCTTTGCCGCGTCTTCCGCGGACGGGCCGCCCGGTTTATAGATTTGCAGCTCGAATTCCACCGGCTCCGAAAAAGCTGTCGGCAAATTCGAGGCATTTAGGATCGTCAAGCTGAACGGAATGCCTTCCTGCCGTTCAAATGCATGTCTTTGCGAGTTTTTGCCAAAAACCATAACAAACGGGGCGCCTTTACCGCTTCCCGTGCCGGGATCCTGCCGGAGGAAGGTCCAACTGCCGACCAGCGACCGGTCGGATGCGCTTCGCGGCTTCGGAAGCCACAGATCTCCGTCCGCTCCGCGGAACAAGTACCAGTCGAGCCGGTCGTCCCCGGACCACTTGGCGATGCTTTCGACTTCCTGCGGAGCGTAGTAGCCTTTCGGATGAGCGACGGCGTTAGGACTCGGGTACGTATAAACCGCCGTCTCACCGGTCAGCTGCAGCGTTACGCGGGAAGGTGCAGTTCCCGGCGGCCGCAGCCGCAGCGACCGCTCCGGGTTAATCCAGACCGTCCGTCCGCCGCTGGCTTTCACCTGGAACCAACCGTTCCAACGCGCCATTGCCTCCAGCTTCGCACCCGGCTCGAACCAGACGGCTTCGTCGTTCGTTTCGGGCGCGGATACGCCGTAACCTCCGGTCGGCAGCGAGACCGTTTCATGCACAGGCTTGACGCCGATTTTTTCATCTGCCGGCAGCACCCAGCGCGGACCTTGGTCCGTCTCGATCTTGTACCAGACGATTTCCCGGAAGCGGTATCCCTCCTTCCCCGTATCCCAACCGGCTATGACGTGCACGGTTTGCGGCGCAAGCGCAATCGGCGATTTTTTTAAGTAAGGAACTTCATATAGCTGCGTCTCGCGGGTCAGCAGCATGTCGAAGCCGGCGGGCTCTTCCCGGATGTTCTCCAGCAGCAGCGGCTCGTCGAGCCATTTTTCCGACCGGTCCGCGGTCATAATGCGATACCAATCGTGGTATCGGCCGGTGACGTATATTTCCTGCGGAGCGATCCGCTGCTCCGTCAGCGGGGTCAGAGAAGGGGTGTCGTAGAGCGGCTCTACCCTAAGCGTATGGGCGGTAAAGGCGACGGATTCGATCTCTCCTTCGAAGGCTCCCGAACTTCGGGAAATCCATTGCTCTCCGAGCCACGTATCGATTTTGTACCAAATATCCCCTCCGGCGGTTGCGGTATCTTTGATCTTAAGGGTCTGATAAGCACTCAGCCGGCCTGTCGGCGTTTCTTCGCCCGCGGATGCATAAAACGGCGCCTCCTTGACTACGGTGATCACGGAGGGGACGGAAGCTTCCGCCCCGGCTGCATTTGCCCAAGGGAGCGCCATCAGGAGTGCGGCGGCGGCCGCTCTTTGGGCTAGCGCGCCAAATGTTCTTTTCATGTGCATCCATCCGTTCCTTTCGTTATTTTTTGCATGGACAGCGCCCATTATTTGTTAAGACGCTTGGCAGCGTCCAAAGGTTTCCATTGTTTCGGATCTTCGAACGCCGAAAATTTTCAGGAAAACGGTGGGCAGAGGCGAAAAATTTGGTACAATGAAAAGGGTTTCTTACTGGGAATCGTGCCATTTTTCAAGCGAAAGGATGTTCCGTTATGCCACTTGTAGACTTGCCCTTAGCCAAGCTTCGCGAATACCGGCCCGAGCTTACGGCGGAAAAAGATTTCGATTCGTTTTGGCAGCGTCAATTGGAGGTATCCCGAACGTTTCCGCTCAATGCGCGGCTGCAGGAGGTGGAATATCCCGTCTCCAGCGTAAAGGTATACGATCTCGTTTACGACGGCGCGGACGGCACGCCGGTGCACGGCTGGTATGTCGTTCCCGCAGAAGCTCAGGGGCCGCTGCCCGTTATCGTGCGTTATCACGGGTACTCCGGCAACCGCGGGCGCCCGAACGAGCTGCTGCATTGGGCGTCGATGGGGCTTGCGGCGCTTGCGATCGATACGAGAGGACAGGGGGGCCTCACCCCGGATCTCGCCCGTTACCCGGAAGGAAGCGCCGTAGGCTGGATGTCGCTCGGCATTGCCGATCCGAACACGTATTATTACAAGCAGGTGTACATCGACTGCGTGCGTGCACTCGATTTTGTTTGCGCCCGGCCGGAAATCGACGTTTCGCGCATAGCCGTATACGGCGGCAGCCAGGGCGGCGGCTTGACGCTTGCCGTTGCAGGCATTGATGATCGGCCCAAAGTGGCGATGCCGGTTTATCCGTTTCTGTGCGACTTCCGGCGCTCCGTGGAAATTCACAGCACCGGACCGTACCCGGAGATCAAAAACTGGTTCCGCCGCTTCGATCCCGAGCACTTGCAGGAAGAGCAGGTTTACCGGACGCTCAGCTATTTTGACGGGATGAACTTTGCTCCCCGAATCAAAGCGCGCACCTTAATGGCGATCACGCTGCAGGATACGACATGCCCTCCTTCCACGTGTTTTGCCGCCTACAACCATTTGGCCGCGGAGAAGGAGCTGAAGATTTACCACGATTACGGTCACGAAGGGCTGCCTTTTCACGAGGAAGCGATGATGTGGTTCGTTCATCAGCATTTGTAAATATTTTTTTAAGACCATGCATATGAAACGATGAGCCGGTCCATACTATCTTCGACGGTGAAAAAGAGAGGTGTGGTTCCGTTGAACATTTCAACGAAACATTCCAAGGAGATTTCCGACTCGAGATAGAAGCGGAGGGATGTGCCAAAGACTCGTTAGTGTGGTACCCCACAGTAAGGACGTTGCAGGTAAACCGAGGCTCTAGGTAGAGGATAGGAAGATCGACACTAATTCGCCGTCGGAGGGGCTCCCGCAAGGGAGTCCTTTTCCATTATTGAACACCAAAAAATAACAGTTGCGCAAACCGGGATTCATGTTGTATTGTAAAAACAAACCAAATAAGCTTCACGGGGGCTTGATGAAGTCAGGCTGAGATAGCGGCCGTATGCCGCTGACCGTAAATCTGATCTGGGTAATGCCAGCGTAGAGAGGATAAACGTGCGAGTTTTTAAGACCACGCGGTTATTCCGTGTGGTTTTTTGATTTCTCGGGACTATGCTGCCGCTTTACTCCGACAGAGGCAAGGAAGGGGCAGCATGTTATCATGCCGCGCGGCGCCCCTTCTTTTCCGGAAGGGGCTTATTTCATTTAAAAAGGGAGTGAACATGCGTTATGTCCAAGAAGCTCAAGTTGTCCGATATTTTGGTCACCGTCGTGATCGCGGTTCTGTTCGCGGTGATTTACCGTCTGTGGGGGCCGGTATCCGAAGTTGTGAAGCTGGTGGGAGTTCAGGCGGACCAGCTCGTTTACGGCATGTGGTTTATCGCCTCGACCGTCGCATTTTTGCTGATCCGCAAGCCCGGTATTGCACTGCTCGCCGAGGCTGCGGCGGCCTCCGGTGAACTTGTCATGGGCTCGCAGTACGGCGTGGAGGCGCTGACCTACGGCATTATGCAAGGTTTGGGGGCTGAGCTTGTCTTCGCTCTTTTCGCTTACCGCAAGGCGTCGCTGTCTTCCGCCTGTCTCGCCGCTGTAGGCGCCGCCGCCGGGTCGCTGGTTATGGACGTTTACAAAGGGTCCATGGCCGACCTCGTTTCGTGGAACCTGGCGCTGTACATCGTGTTCCGTTTTGTCGGCTCGGTGTTCTTCACGGGCATCTGCGCCTACTATCTGGTTAAGGCGTTGGAAGCGACGGGAGTTACGAGCCTTGTGCGTCCGGCTTCGCAAGACGATTATAAGGCGCTGGATTTCAAATGAGCGCCGGCGCGGCGGGTGTGGAAAAGCTGCGGCTGAAATTTCCCGGCACGGACGGGCTTCTGTTCGCGGATCTTACGCTGCAGGTGGAGCCCGGCCAGAAGGTGCTGCTGCTCGGTCCGAGCGGCTGCGGGAAAAGCACGCTGCTGCAGGTGTTGACCGGGCTTATCCCCGGTTCGATCGACATTCCGCTCAAATATGAGCGGATTCGCATTCCGGAATCGTGGGGATATGTGTTTCAGGATCCGGATACGCAGTTTTGCATGCCGTTCGTCGATGAAGAGCTTGCTTTCGTGCTGGAAAACCTGCAGGTGCCGCGGGAACGCATGAGGGGGATGATGAGCGGTCTGCTGGAGCGTGTAGGTCTTCAGCTTGGCGATCTGCATACCCCGATTGCGGCATTGTCGCAGGGCATGAAGCAGCGGCTTGCGATCGCGTCGGTGATGGCGCTGCAGCCGGAGGCGCTGTTTCTCGACGAGCCGACGGCACTGCTCGATCCGGAGGGCACCAAGATGGTGTGGGAGACGATCAAATCCATCGGGCAAGGCAAGACGGTGGTCATCGTCGAGCATAAAATCGACGAGGTGATCGATTTCGTCGATCGGGTCGTCATATTTGACGCGGCGGGCGCGATTATCGCCGACGGCGCAGCCGGGGCCGTATTCCGCGAGCACAAGCGGCTGCTCGCGGAATACGGGATCTGGTACCCCGGCGTATGGCAGGATTACGCCGGGAGCGAGCGGTTCCGGACGCTGCGCGCGTCCGGAGAAGCGGCTGCGGCGGCGGACTCGGGGACGCCGCCGCAAGGTGCGGGCAGCGGCGCGGCGGCCGCTCCGCTGCTGGAGCTGCGCGATTTCGCCGGCTACCGCGGCGGCAAAATCGCGCGCATCGAGGCGGCGGAGGCACGTGCCGCCGCGGGCGAGTGGATCGCCGTTGTCGGCGAGAACGGCGCCGGGAAAAGCACGCTGCTGCAAGCGTTGATGCAGCTCATCGCGACAAGCGGGGGCTACCGGCTGGAAGGCCGGGAAGTCCGCCGGTTCGACGACGTCGCCGGTGCGCTCGGCTTCGTGTTCCAAAACCCGGAGTTCCAGTTTGTGACGAACTCCGTCCACGATGAAATCGCCCATACGCTTCGCATGGAGCAAGGGCGGAGCGATAACGCCGCCGCGGCGCAGCTCGATGCTGAAGTGCGCGGGCAGCTCGCGCGTTTCGGGCTCGACGGCACGGAAACGCGGCATCCGTACCAGCTGTCGCTTGGCCAGAAGCGCAGGCTCAGCGTCGCCGCCACGGCGGTTCGCGGCCGGCAGGCGATGCTGCTCGACGAGCCGACGTTCGGCCAGGATGCGAAAAATACGTTCGCGCTGCTGGAGAAGCTGGAGGAGTGGAGACAGCTCGGGACGACACTGATCATGGTTACCCACGATATGGACATCGTCCGGCATTTTGCGACGCGCGTCTGGGTCGTGCGGCAGGGGAAGCTGATCCGCGATACGGAGCCGGCCGTGTTTTTGCAGGAGCGCGCCGCAAGTGGGGAGGTGAGGCCGGATGCTGCCCTTTGCATTTAATGAGACGTGGCTTCACCGGATCAACCCCGCCTTGAAGCTTGCGCTTAGTTTGGTCGTATTTCTGTTCGTGCTGATGACGGACAACATCAACATCCTGATTTATTTTACGGTTTTCGGCTTTGTGCTGCTTGCGCTTTTTACCGGTCATCCGGGGCGCCGGGTGCTGCTTTTGTCGCTGCCGTTCGTGCTGCTGTTCGTCTCCTCATCGGTGTCGATGACGTTTTTCGGAAAAGGCGACACCGTTTGGTTCAAGTGGGGACTGATCCGCATATCCGAAGAGAGCTTTATCCGGGGCATGCACGTCGGTCTGAAAACGGTCAACTTCGCCGCGGTCGGCCTGCTCTTTGCGCTGACGACGCGCCCGGTGCTGCTGTTTTACTCGCTGATGCAGCAGGCGAAGCTTCCGGCGAAGTACGCCTACAGCTTTATGGCGGCGATGAGGCTCATCCCGATCATGATGGACGAATTCCAAATTTTGCGCCAGGCGCTGAAAGTGCGCGGCGTCCGTTATCGGCGCGGGCTGGCCGGCGTGTTCGACCGTTTGAAAATGTATGCAATCCCGCTGCTGGCGCAGAGCATTCGCCGGGCACAGCGGATCGCGGTTGCGATGGAAGCGAAACGTTTTTCGTCGGGGCAGGCGAGAACGTACTATTACGAGACCGGTTTTTCCGGCAACGACGCGGTATTTGCGGCGTATTGGATGCTGGCGGCCGCTTTGGCCTTGTATGCAGGGCACCATCTGCCGCTGCTGGCTGTGACGGATGTGCGGTATTCGCCGTAAGGCGTTGTGCCGAAACCGGCTCGCTCCGCAAAACAATTTTAGGAGGTATTGGTCCATGAAATTTTCCGATCAGCTGCGCAAGGAAGCGGATGCCGTATGGCAGGCGAGCTTCGACCACCCGTTTGTCACAGGCATCGCCGACGGCTCCTTGCCTTTATCCAGCTTCAGGCATTATGTGCTGAACGACGCTTATTATTTAAGCCAGTTTGCCAAAGTTCAAGCGCTCGGTGCGGCCAAGGCGAGCGATCTGTTCACCTCGGGCCGGATGGCCGCCCATGTGCAGGGCACCTACAACGCCGAGCTGGCGCTGCATGAGAAGTTCGCGAAGCTGCTTGACATCACCGAGGAAGAGCGCAGAGCCTTCGAGCCATCTCCTTCGTCGTACGCCTACACTTCGCATCTGTATCGCGCCGCATACACCGGGCATCTCGGCGATATTATCGCTGCGATATTGCCCTGCTATTGGCTGTATTACGAGATCGGCGAGCGGCTGAAGGGGGCGACGCCGGAGGAGCCGATTTACCGCGAATGGATTGCCGCCTACGGCGGAGAATGGTTCCGCGAGCTCGTTCAGGAGCAGATCGACCGGCTCGACGAGATTGCCGCGCAAGTATCGGAGGCGGACCGCGAGCGGATGAAGTCGCATTTTATGATCAGCAGCCGTTATGAGCTGATGTTTTGGGAGATGGCCTACACGCTGGAAAAATGGCCTGTGGCCTGACTCTCCTCTCGAAGAACTCCCCGCCGGGGGTTCTTTTTTGTTGGCCGACGATGCGGGCGAACCCTGATTCGCCCGCACGCAGGATCGGGGCTGCGACCCGAACGCTGTTCGCATGTAACGGTTGTGACAGAGCTTATTTCGCACGAAATGCTCATTTTCAAATTCTTACGGTTGAGAGCGAGCCTATTTAAAGGATTATCCGATAAAAGATCGGCATATGGCCCAAATAACCTCAACCAGACCCGTTACAATTTTAAAATCGGCAAAATCCCCGCAATAACCTTTGTGGCAACCGTTAGAAATTTGATCGCATCCGACTCACTTTATCTCCGGTAGCGGGTGAAGGATGCCTTCAGCCCTGCCCTTGGCTTTTGCTCCTTCGGTTCTGGATGCTTCATCACGCAGGAATTTCAGCCGGGCTTCGTACTCCATTCGAGTTTGAGCGTCCTGACATACCACGCACGTGAATGTTCAGTAACGAGCAATCATAGGATGCACGAGAACAGCACATCTACGCACAGGGGGCGGTAACCTTAATGGCGGCTTCATTCCCGGTACTAGATAAAAATAGTACTATCCGGCCTGGAAAAACCTTTTAAAATGGAGGTTAGAAGATCATTCGACGACTGGAATTGGGGATAGACCGCCGTGGAAAAAGAGGAGCGTATACTCAGGCTTAGGCAGGTTGAAACGGATTGTTACCGGATATGTTTCTATTTGCTGCAGTGCGAGAAAAAGGCGTGCGCTGCGGCGCAGCATGCCTTGAGCAGTCTGTTTGGCTGCGACGCCTTTTTTGGCTCGGATCCTAGGCGGGTCCATGACATGCTTCGCGAGCAATCCGTAAAATCCGCCCTCCGAATCATGCAGGAAGCTGGACATCCGGTTGATCCATACGTTGAACGACGAGCCCCTAAGTAACTTGATTCGCGACGCTTTTGCGGCAGCCCGTTTTTCCCAACAGAAACCACTTTAAAATCATTCCAACGATTCGTTTTAGCGTGTAGTTGAATCGGATCCTCATCTTGCGACCTAAACGGACAATGCTTGAACCCTCCTTATTCGTTCCCCCCCTTGTGGCGAACAACCGGCAAGAGTATTACTTTTGAAATGATCGGCCAAGTTCCGGGTTATTCGCTTTTGACACAATAACGAATGTTTGCAATGATTGCTCCAATCGCCTATAATACTGAATAAATGTTCAGTATTATTTTTCGAACTTTTCTCTTAATCAATCTATCATCCGGAAAAGCGGTGAAGATGACGTGAATAAAAAGAAACAGCAAACCGAGCAAACGAAGAAGAAAATCGCCGATGCTGCAAGAGCTTTATTCGCTCAAAAAGGCTATAAAGCAACATCCATAGAAGATATTGTGAAAGCGACCGGGTGCAGCGCAGGCAACATCTATTATCATTTCAAAAACAAGGAAGGGCTTTTTGTATATTTGCTTGAAGAGTGGAACACGGAATGGGATAAAACATGGCTGGCCAAAGAAACGCTGTACCCCACCACGACCGATAAATTATACGGCATGGCCGAACAATTGGCGTTCGATCAACTAAATCATCCATTGACCAAGGCCGCTGACGAGTTTTTCAACAACTCGGAGAAAGCCCCGGATGTGGGGGAGCGAATTAATGAAATGGTCGAAGGTTATCTTAACTTTAATAGGCGGCTGCTCCAGCGGGGGATCGATAGCCATGAATTCGAAATTACCAATGTTAACGGGCTGGCCATTATTTTGGACAGTCTGATGCTTGGTTTGAATCAGCATAGCCGGAGAATGGAAAGAGAGGAAGCGCTGGAAACTTATCGATTGGCTGTAGATGTGTTTCTGCATGGCATTGTCCGGCGAACCCGCTAGCCTTTTTTTTACCACAATCCTGAATGAATATTCAGTATTTTTTTGAACCAACATGGAGGAATAAATAATGGAATTATTATCAAAAAATCGCGGAGCCTTACCGATTCTCATGTTCAATCTATTTCTGGTCTTCTCGGGGATCGGACTTGTCATTCCCATTATGCCCAAGTTTATGGAGAACTTGGGCATAACCGGGGGGATTGTCGGCCTGCTCGTGGCGGCTTTTTCACTCATGCAGCTTCTTTGTTCGCCGTTGGCCGGCCGCCTGACCGATTCCTTCGGCAGAAAAAAGATGATTGTCATCGGCTTGTTCGTGTTCGCTTTCTCCGAATGGCTGTTTGGGATGGCAGGCTCATCCGGCCTGTTGTTTGTTTCCAGGCTGCTCGGAGGCATTAGTGCCGCCATGATTATGCCGGCCGTGATGGCTTATGCGGCGGATATTACGACGAAGGAAGAACGGGCGGCGGGGATGGGCTACATTAACGCGGCTATTACGACAGGTTTTATTATCGGACCGGGCATTGGCGGATACATTGCCGATTTTGGTATTCGTGTTCCCTTTTACGCCGCGGCGGTTGCGGGGATTTTCGCGGCATGCATCACTCTTTCTATTCTTCGGGAATCGCTCCCTTCCAAAGAGAATACAGCCGCTGCTCCATCCGGCGGAGCGGAACGGAGCGGTTTTCTCTCGCAGCTGAAGAACGCCTATAAAGAGCCGTATTTTTTAAGCTTGATCATCGTTTTTGTCATGTCGTTTGGCGTTGCGAATTTTGAAACGGTCTTCGGACTGTTTGTGGATCAGAAGTTTGGGTTTGATACCAAAGATATCGCCTTTATCATTACGTTCGGGTCGATAGCCGGCGCTGTGGTTCAGGCTACGGCCTTCAGCTGGATATTGAAGCGCTTCGGGGAGCGGCGTATCATATCGCTCTGCTTGCTCTTTGCCGGTTTGTTTATTTTGCTGACGCTTTTTGTTCATAAATTCTGGATGATTTTTGCCGTCACCTTCATCGTTTTTTTGGCCATCGATATTTTACGGCCGGCCGTCAGCACGCAAATGTCGATGGTGGCTAAAGATCAGCAAGGTTATGTCGCCGGCTTAAACTCCGCCTTTACCAGTCTCGGCAATATTGCGGGTCCAATCGTTGCCGGTTTTTTATTTGATTTGAACGTTAACTATCCGTATACGATGGCATGCATGGTATTGTTTATTTGTTTCGTTTTATCGGTAAAAGGGAAAAAGAACAATTTGCAGGATGCGAGTATGGTCTCCTGAGAAGCTTGTTTGAAAAACACTGACATACAGTTGTCAGCGGCGGCCCCTTACAATAAGAATAGAAAACCGATAAACAATTTCTTGGGAGGAAATCGAATATGAGCAAGCAGCAAACGTTACGGGGATTTGCAACCATCAATTACTGGGCGGATAATATAGGGGAGGCCATGGCGTGGTACTCGGAGCTGCTCGGCATTGCGCCTTACTTTGAGCGCTCGGGACCGGACGGTCAACCGGTTTATGCCGAGTTTCGCCTGGGAGACTACCAGCACGAGCTGGGGCTGATCGATCGCCGTTTCGCTCCCGCACGCGCGGCGGCCGGCCCCGGCGGCGCCGTCATGTACTGGCATGTGGACGATGTCGAAGCGACTTTTAACAAATTGAAGTCCATGGGAGCCGAAGAGTACGAGCCGATCATCCATCGGGGAGCGGGATTCATCACGGCTTCCGTCATCGATCCGTTCGGCAACGTGCTCGGTATTATGTATAACCCGCATTATTTGGAGATATTGAATTCCGAAAGGTAATTCCACCGCGCACCTTGCCCCCGGGCAGGGTGTTTTTTTCGTCCGATGGGAACCCTGAAAGTAATCATCGACATCATACGATATTTTTCTACCCTACTGCTTTGTTTTTTCCCTTATTGCTGCCCGCCCGGACTTTGTACAATGAAAACATAAATAAAAAGGGAGGTTACACAGCATGAAAAAAGTGTACAAGCTTGGATTGGCATCGGTAATGACCGCTTCCCTTCTCGCCGGATGTGCCGGCGGAGAGCAGGCGGCTGACAATAACGGAAACGCTGCAGGCGGCAAAAATGAACCGGTCACGCTGACGGTATGGCATAACTGGACGGGAACGGACGCGAAAGCGACGGCGATGCGGAAAATTTTGGATGACTTCCAGGCTGCGCATCCCGACATCAAGCTGGAAATCGAAGGACTTCCTACGGACGGCCTGAAAACCCGCTTGAAAACGGTGGCGGCAGCCAACGAAATGCCGGATCTGTTCGTCATGTGGCCGGATGCGATGACGAAGGAGTTCGTGAAAGGCGACCTGCTTCAGCCGATCGACGATTTCCTGAACAGCAAGCCGGAGTGGAAAAACAACTTCATCCCGAACGCGCTTGACGGATACACGGTTGACGGAAAAATCTACTCCGTGCCGATGAACCTCGCGCCAAGCTCTTTCATCTATTACAACCAGGCGATTTTTGATAAATACGGCGTAAAGGTGCCGAAAACGTGGGACGAGCTGAAAGCGGCGATCGATACTTTCAATAAAAACGGCGTGACGCCGATCGCTCTCGGCAACAAGGCGAACTGGGTTGTCCAGTCGACGATTTTCAGCACGATCGGCGACCGCGTGACCGGAACGGACTGGTTCCTGAAAGCAGTTAACCAGGACGGCGCGAAATTTACCGATCCGGAGTTCATTAAAGCTCTGAACGTGCTGAAGGATCTCGGCGATTCGAAAGCGTTCCAGGACGGCTACAACAGCATCGATGAAAACCAGATGATGCAGCTTTACTTCCAAGGCAAGTCCGCGATGTTCATCGACGGCGGCTGGGCGCTGGCGAACCTGGTGAAAAACGCGCCGAAGGAAGTGCTTGACGTGACGCATCTGGCGATTTTGCCGACCATTGACGGCGGCAAAGGCAATGCGCAGTCGACCTCCGGCGTCGTCGGCACCGGCATGGGCATGAGCAAGAAAGTGACCGGCGCGAAGAAAGAGGCGGCTCAGCAGCTGCTGTACGCATTGTCCGGTCCGGACGGCCAGAAGGCGACGCTGGAGAGCAGCACGCTTGTCAGCTACAAGATCGATCTGGACAAATCGAAAGCTCATCCATTGTTCGTCGAGCTGAACGAGCTGATGAAAAATACGAAGATCAGTCCGGTCTACGATTCCAAATTAAGCTCCGCCGCGGTGGAAGCGATCAACAACGGCCTTCAGGAGCTTTTGATGGGCGGCAAACCTGAGGACGTCGCGAAGAAAGTTCAAGACGCGCAGGCGGCGGCCATCGGCAAGAAATAATCCAATCGGTGAAAATGTGAAAAAGCCCTCCCTCGCGGAGGGCTGATTACTTGGAAAGGAAGTGAAGGATGATGAACGCCAGGGCTATCCGCCGTTTTACGGTGCTCGGCTTGCTGCCGTCGGTCGCTATTTATTTACTGTTCGTGTTCGTACCGGTGATTTGGTCCGCATATTACGGATTTTTCGATTGGAAAGGGATCGGTGCCGCCAAATTCATCGGCATCGACAACTATGTGGAAGTATTCCACGATCCGGTATTTTGGCGGGCGCTGAAAAACAACGTCATCTTCGTGCTCGCATCGGTTTTCGGTCAAGTGCCGATCGCGCTTATTCTCGCCATCGTTTTGCACAAAAACACGCTGCTGCAGCGATTCCTGCGATCCGCGGTGTTCATTCCGATGGTGCTCTCCACGGTGGTCATCGGGATGATTTGGCAGTACATTTATCATCCGCAAATCGGCATCCTGAACTTTCTTTTGGACAGAATCGGCCTCGGAAGCTGGAAGCTGCAGTGGCTGTCCGACCCGAACATCGCGATTTTCTCGATGGTGCCTCCGCTCGTTTGGAGCTTCGTCGGGCTGTATCTGATCATTTTCGTATCGGCCTTTCAAAATATTCCCGGGGACATTCACGATGCGGCGCTCATTGACGGGGCTTCCGGCGCGAGAAAGCTGATCTCGATCACGCTGCCGATGATTTGGAGCACCATTCAGGTGGCGATCGTTCTTTGTATCTCCGGCAGTTTGAAATCGTTCGACCTCGTTTACGTCATGACGAAGGGCGGCCCGGCGCATGCGACGGAGCTGCTCGCGACCTATATGTACAATTCCACGTTTTCGTCGTACCGGTACGGCTACGGAAGCGCGATTTCCACTTCCATCATTTTGCTCAGCCTGCTGTTTATCGGCACGAGCCAATGGCTGATGACCAAAAAATCGACCGCCTAAGGCGCATGGGAAAGGAGGCTTTTCATGATGGAAAAGGCAGCGGCAGCTTTTAGAGAAACACCAACACATAAATGGAAGCTGAATGTGATAAAATGTAGGCGATTCCTGTTTTGGGCTTGTTTAACCGTGTACGGTCTCTTGACGCTTTATCCGTTATTTTGGCTGTTTATAAGCGCGTTTAAAACGAACGCGGAATTTATTAACCGCCCCTTCAGCCTGCCGGAGGTATGGCAGTTTGAAAACTTTGCGCGGGCGTGGAAAAGCTCGAAGATGGGCGTGGCCTTCACGAATTCGGTGATCGTGTCTTTGCTTTCGCTTGTTCTAACTTTGTTCGTTTCGGCGCTGGCCGCCTATGTGCTGGCGAGGTTCAAGTTTAAAGGAAAAGGCTGGATTTTGGGCTTTTTCGTCGTCGGCATGCTCATTCCGATTCACAGCACCTTGGTGCCGCTGTTTATTTTGATGAAGCAATTGTCGATGCTCAACACCTATTGGGCGCTTGTCCTGCCGTATACCGCGTTTGCTCTGCCGACCGCGATTTTTGTGCTTACCGCTTATTTAAGCTCGGTGCCCAAAGAGATCGAAGAAGCGGCGTTTATCGACGGAACGGGGCTTTGGGGCGTGTTTCTGCGGGTGATGCTGCCGATCTCGCTGCCTGCGCTGTCGACGGTGACGATTTTAAGCTTCCTGCATTTTTGGAACGATTTCTCGTTCGCTTTGGTGTTTATCAGCAAAACAAGCCTGAAGACGTTACCGCTCAGCATCGCCACGTTCGCCGACGGCTACCAGACGGATTACAGCCTGACGCTGGCGGCGATGACGATTGCGGTCATCCCGACCATTCTCGTCTACCTGATGTTCCAGGAGCAGGTGATGAAAGGCATGACCGCCGGCGCGGTGAAAGGTTGATTATTTATTTTTTATTTATTTAAAAGCGTGTTTAAAAAGGGGGAGTGGTGAAAAGAGCGGAATGGACGGATTCGTGCTGGAGAAGCGCCAGCGGTCGCCTTTGTCCTCGGATTTACAAGTGGTGCGGCTTCTTAGTTAAGGGGTCCCCGCAAAGTAGTCGGACTAAGCTGCGAAGATTTGCTTCACTTTGTGGGGCAGAGGAGCGATCGGAAGCACGATCCGGGACATGGAGCGGATATTTTCACCACATACCCAGCCTTTTTAAACACGCCGATCGCGCAGGGGGATTGTTCACATGTGGGGATGGATCGGACGTTCATTACGGCGAAAGCTGTCTATAATCATGTTGGCCAGCTCCCTGGTCCCCCTGCTCTTTCTGGGGGGCTTTGCGTTTGTCATCTCCTCGAAAATCACCGAGGACAGCACGAACCGGGCCGGGATCGACACGCTGCGGCAAATGGAAGGCAGCCTGCGGTTTATGCTGCAGGACATCCAGAACATGTCGATATTTCTGATCGGGCAGCAGGATATACAGCGATTTATGGTCAGGCCGGACGAAGACATGGCGGAACGGACGCGGATCAGCGGCATGCTGGCCAACCTGAGCAGCTCGAAAAACTACATTGCGGACATTTCCATCGTTCCGGCAAACGGCATTTCGGCCATATCGAGCACGACGGTCTACGAATCTTCGCTGGCCGCCCAGGTCGATCTCCGTACGGTGACGGACAAAATGTGGACGGGGCTTTACCGGATGACGACATATGCCGGCGAAATTCATGCGCTGTCGTTCATACGCCCGCTGCGCAGCACGGACAATTACACGCAAACGCTCGGCTGGATCGTCATCAGCCTTGACGAGAAAATGATTTCCCGGCTTTGGTCAAACCCGAACGCGGGTTTCCAGCAGGGTAAGGTGGCTCTGCTTAGCGAAGGCGGGGTTATTCTCTCATCCACGGAGAAGATTTGGCTGAACCGGCCGTTTCCCACGTTATTTTCCGCAGACTGGCCCTTAAGTTCGGCGGAATACGGGGTCACGACGCAAGGGGAAGGCCGGATGAAAAACAGCATCCTGTATTACCGGGAGCCTTTGACCGGGTGGACGCTGGTCGACGTCGTACCCTACGAGCAGTACCGGGTGCAGAACAGGTACATTTTGCAGCTGACGGTGGCGGCGGTCGGGCTTTCCGTCGTCGTTACGGCGGGGCTGATTCTGTTTCTGATCCGGCGGGTAACGAATCCGCTTGCCGTACTCGCGCGACTGCTCGGCAAAGTGAACCCGGACGAACCGCTGCCTCATTATACGGCGAATTCCTCCGACGAAATCGGCAGGCTGACGGAAAGCTACAACAAGCTGGGCGATCATATCGAAAACCTGAAGACGCAGCTCATCCGCAATGAAGCCTTGAAAAAAGAAGCGGACATGCGAGCGCTGCAGGCGCAAATCAATCCGCATTTTCTGTACAATACGCTTTCTTCGATCCATTGGATCGCGCTGATGTCCGAGGAAAAAAAGATCGCCGACATGGTCGGCGCTTTGAGCGATTTTCTGCGCTTCAGCCTGAACAAAGGCAAGGAGTTTTGCCCGGTCCACCAGGAAATTGCGCATATAAAAAACTACGCGCAGGTGCAGTCGATCCGTTTCCCGGATCAGTTTGACGTCGATTTTGCCGTCGACCCCGAGCTGCAGGACAAGCTGATGCTGAAGCTGCTGCTTCAGCCGCTGGTGGAAAATGCGATGATTCACGGCGTTCAGAAAAAGGAAGGCAAAGGCACGATCGCGATCTACGTTCAGAAAAAGGATGGCCAGATGTCCTTTCTGGTCATGGATAACGGCATCGGCATGACAGGGGAGCAGCTGCAGGCGATCCGCGCCAGTCTGAATCCGCGGGAAGGCGAGGAGCTGACGGAGAGCGTCAGCTACGGGCTCCGCAACGTGCATCAGCGGCTTACGCTGCATTACGGGCCGGAGGCGGGACTGCATATCGAAAGCCGGCCGAACGCGGGGACGAGGGTTTCGTTTTCGATCCCTTTTTTGGAGGTAAGCGATGAGAATCATGATCGTGGATGACGAGGTGATCATCCGGACCGGACTCGCCAAGGTGATCAAATGGAACGAGCTGGGACTCGAGCTTCTCGAGCCGGCGGCTTCCGCGGAGGAAGCGCTGCGGCGCATTCCGGAGGAGCGTCCGAACATTTTGCTGACGGATATCCGGATGACGGGGAAAACCGGGCTTCAGCTTGCGGAAGAGGCGAAGCAGATTTTGCCGGATCTGGAAGTGATCATCCTTTCGGGTTATGACGATTTTACGTATACCCAGAAGGCGATCCGCCAAGGCGTCAGCGATTATTTGCTGAAAACGAGCCGTCCGGAGGAGATCATCAAAACGGTGCTGCTCGCCAAGCAGCGGATCGAGGAGAAATGGGCGCTCAGCAGCCAGGATCTGTTCAAAAACAAAGAGGCGCGAAACCGGCTCTTCGAGCGTTTGGTCATCGAAGGCGATGCTTCCGTGCCGGGCACCGGCAATGCGACCGCTTATTTGCCCAAGCTGTTTTCCGGCGAGCGCGGCGGGGAAGACGCGTTTTTGGTGATGCTCGTTGCGGCTGAAGGCTGGAACGACTCGCCCGCTTCGGAAGCGCTGCTGCTTTTTGCCGTGGAAAATATGCTCGGGGACCTGTTCTGCTGCGAATCGCTGATCCAACGGCAGCGCGTCGTCATGGCCGTACGCGCGACGGATTGGAGCACGGACGACATGCGCCGGCAGTTTGCTTTTCAAAAAATCGAGCGGCTGCTCAAATGCGAATTGTTCGTCGCCGCCGGTCTGCGGGTCGACCGCCCGGATAAGCTGCACGAATCGTATGAAGCGGCGGACGAGGCGTTTGGCTATAAGGCGCTGTCGGGAGATAAGCTTTGCTTCTACGAGGATATCGCCAAGCGGAAGGGCGGGAAAACCGTCTGCACCTATGAGGAAGAGCTTGAGCTTTCATCCATCATGCTCGACGATGATCCGGTTGCGCTAAAAGGGTGGACGATGGAATTTATGCGGCAGCTGCTCGCGGATCCCGAGGTGACGCGCAAGTCGCTGGAGGCGGCGGTGCAATCGGTCGTCATCGCGGCCCATCGCTGGCTGGAGCGGGTGCTCGAATCGACCGGCCACGCCGACAAAATCGAGGAAACCGCAGGCGAGCTGCGCGGTCGGCTGGCGGAATTTTCGAAGGAAGCGCTGTTTCAGTATCTGTACTCGGTGATGAAGCTGTACCATCAGAAGCTGGGCGAAGGGCCGGCTGCGCACGTGCAGAAGGCGATGGCTTACATCGAGGAAAACCTCGAAAACGACGTGTCGCTGCCGCAGGTGGCGAAGCATGTGCATCTTCATCCGAACCATTTGAGCGAAATTTTCAAAAAGGAAACCGGCATGACGTTCGTCGATTTCGTAGCGCGGCAAAAAATCCGCAGAGCGATGCAAATCCTTGCGGTGTCGCCGGCGAAAATCAGCGAAGTGGCGGCGAAGGTCGGGTACGAGGACGTGAAATATTTCGGGCAAATTTTCAAGAAATATACGGGAAAAACGCCGAGCGAATACCGCGAGGACGCCGCTTTGAGCGACGGAGCGAATAAGGGCTAACAAGACAAAGGGGAGAATACGGATGGAACTGACAGGCTTATGGAGATTGCAGCATTTCGACGTCGGGCAGGCAAAACCGCTGGAAGTGGCGGCTCCAGGGCTGGACGACCGCTTCTGGATGACCGCCCGCGTTCCGGGCGATGTACATTCCGCGCTCATCGAACGTAATATTATCGAAAATCCGTATTTCGGACACAATGACATCAAATGCCGTTGGATCGAGCAAAAGGAATGGTGGTACCGCGTTCAGTTCGATTACGACCTGGAAGCCGGCAGTGGAGAGAAGCACGAGCTCATATTCGAAGGGCTGGATACGTTTGCGACGATTTATGTAAACGGGCTCGAAATCGGCACGACGGACAATGCGCTGATGGGCCATTCCTTTGACGTCACCAAGGTGCTGCGCCGCGGCAAAAACACGATCGCCGTCAAGTTCGACCCGCTGCACCTGCACAACCGCGACAAGGAGCAGTTCCAATGGTCTTCCTATACGAAGGAGCGCCCCTGGATCCGTAAAGCGGCGATGAACTTCGGCTGGGACTGGGGTCCGCGGCTCGTAACCGTCGGCATTTGGGGCAAGGTGCGCATCGAACGGAAGCGCCTGGCGAAGCTGAACCACGTGTTTGCGAGAACCGTCTCGATCGGCGAAAAAGAAGCGGTAGTTCAGGTCGACGTGGATGCGGCCGCGTTCCGCAAGGAGTACAAGCGGGAGTGCGAGGTGCGCCTTGTATCGGCAAGCGGGGAGACCGCGGCTGTCGAACGCGGCGCTATGACGGGCAGAACCGGCAGCTTTACGTTAAAAGTGGCCGATCCGAAGCTGTGGTGGACTCACGATCTGGGCGAGCCTTACCTTTACCGGTTGGAGGTCGTGCTTTTTGCGGAAGGGGAAGAAGTTGACAGCTATGTGCATGCCTTCGGCATCCGCACGATTGAGCTGCAGTTGAAGGACGAGCAGGGGAACAATGCTTTCGCGTTTTTGCTTAACGGGGTGAAGCTGTTCGCCAAAGGCGCCAACTGGATTCCCGTGGACAACATGATCGGAGCCGCGTCGGACCAGCGTTACCGCGATCTGATCTCGCTTTCTGTTGACGGCAGCATGAACATGCTGCGAGTGTGGGCCGGAGGCATTTATGAAAAAGATGTGTTTTACGACGAATGCGACAAGCAGGGCGTGCTCGTTTGGCAGGATTTTGCGTTCGCCAATGCGCTGTTCCCGGACTTCAACCGCAATTTCATGGACAATGTGCGCAGGGAAGTCGAATACAATGTCAAACGTCTGCGCAATCATGCATCGCTTGCGCTGTGGTGCGGCAATAACGAGATCGATTGGCTGTACGACATGAAAACGTCCGGCGGCGACATCACCTGCCCGTTTTACGGGGAAGGCATCTATCACGAGCTTATTCCGGAGGTGCTGGAGGAGCTCGACGACAGCCGCGCATATTGGCCGTCCTCGCCGTACGGCGGCAACGACGCCAACGACCCGGATGTGGGTGACCGCCACAACTGGCAGGTTTGGCACGGTTCCGTCTATCCGCGGAAGTTCGGCGAAGCTCCGCTGCTCGACTACAGCATGAAGGGCGTCACTTTTAAAAACTACAAGAAAGACTTCACTTTGTTCAGCAGCGAATTCGGCATGCATGCATCGGCGAACCGCTATACGCTGGAGAAAAATATTCCGGCCGGCGAGTTTTACTGGGGCAGCGTCGAAATGGCTTACCGCAACAAAGATACGAACCATCAGAAAGGCATCCTGCTGATGGAGGATTACACCGGCATTCCGCGCGATATCGAGGAATACGTGAATTTCTCGATGCTGACGCAAGCGGAAGGACTCAAATTCGGCATCGAGCATTACCGCCGCAACAAAAAAAGAACGAGCGGCTCGCTCATCTGGCAGTTGAACGACAGCTGGCCGGGCACGAGCTGGTCGATGATCGACTATGAGCTGCTGCCGAAAGCGTCGTTCTTCTACGCGAAGAAGTTTTATCACCCGATGCTGCTTTCTCTGGACATCACACCGGGAGAAACGGTTTCCATCTGGGTTGTGAACGACAAGCTCGAGTCGTACCGGGGGCAAGTCCGGTTAAGCGTGTATGACCTTTTCGGAGCCGAGGTGTTCGCGACCTCGTCCGCCGTGGATGTGCCGGCCAATGCGGCCGTGAACGTAGGCGAGCTGCGCGAGCGGGACATCCTGGGCGGCCGCAAGCCGGAGGAGGTGCTGGTCCGCTTGACCGCCGAAGGCTGGGACGCGCCGATGAATCAATATTTCCTGCGCGATCAGAAGGATCTGCCGATGCCTGCCGCCAAGCTGCAGGTGGAAGCGGATGAAGCTGCGCAGACGGTCACGGTGACGGCAAGCGAAGCGGTGGCGCGTATGGTCAAGCTCGACCTGCCGAAGGGCAATGTGCGCTTCAGCGACAACTTCTTCGATTTGCTGCCGGGGGAAAGCATGACGGTACGGATCGGCAGCCCGGACGGCAAACCGGTACCATTCGCGGGACTGCGCGTATCGGCCATCAACGTGAGCAAGTGAACGCGCAGCAAGCGCAAATGAAGAAAGGCGTCCAGTCCCTTCCGAGGGGCGGGCGCCTTTTTTTCTAACACGGTAGCTGCAACTTCCGTCTTGACTTGGAGCGCGGTCATAACGCACGAGAAACGGAATGAAGCGGGAGAGAACTGCATGCTGATCCGCCAAACGACAGACCGATCTGTATGAAAAATCATAAAAGGGCCACAGCAGACTGCCTCCCGGCCAACCTGCCGCAGCCACCAATCCCGCGTTTTATTAGTTTGGGATCATTGGAGATTCGTTCCATGACCCGCCATCGTCTATTGAACAGCTTGCTCCATGTATTGTTTAAAATCTTCTATTGTCAAAAACAGTCTGTCGGGTTGAAAAGAGCGCAGCAGTTCCGGATCGGCGGTTTCCGCCCATGCGGCGGATACAACTGGAACCCCGGCTTCTCTCGACGCTTCGATATCGCTTGGGGCATCTCCTACATACAAGCTTTCCTCAGGTGTAATTCCGAGCTGACTCAACACGCTTCGAATCCCCTGCACTTTTCTCGGCCCTAGCGGAGATCCGGTTTCAATCACGTCAAAATAGGAGCGAATGTCAAATATGTCTAACGTCATTTCTGTGCTCCGCCAGCCCTTTCCGGTAACTAAAGCCAACCGTACGTTCCTATCCTTCGCATAGTCAAGCACCTCTGTCATACCCTCGAACGGAGCGGAGCACATCGCATGCATATCGCGGTAATGCCTTAAATAATCCTCAATTCCCCGCTCGTATTGAGCCGGAATCAAAGCTCGAACAGTTCCTTCTTCGGAAGGGCCGAAGGTAGCGATAATTTCCTTATCGCTCAGCACCCTGCCGGCCAGCGGTTCGATCGCCTTCTTAAATGCAGCGATACACAGCGGCAATGTATTTCCAATCGTACCGTCCAGATCAAAAATGATACATTTCGTTTTGTTCATCCTCTTTCGATTCCTTTCCATATTGCACGCGCGGCCAAAACGTTGATTTGCAAGCTTGCAAAATAAATCTAATGTATGGAATGCATTTCATGTCAAGCACTTTAACTGCTATACTAGAGACAATTTTTATGTGGTTTGAAAGGAAGAGAGGATCATGGCGAATATTAAAGATATCGCGAAATTAGCCGGAGTGTCGGTTACGACGGTATCGAGAGTAATTAATCGTCACCCTTACGTAAGCGATGAAAAAAAAGAAGCCGTTTTACGCGCCATGGAGCAGACGAATTATGTGCGGAATATCAACGCCGTTCATTTAATCAAAGGAAAAACCAATCTGATCGGCGTCGTAGTTCCCTCCATAAAGAGGCCCTATTTCGGTCTTGTCGTGGAGGGCATAGCTGACGAAGCATTGAAAGGCAATTACAGGTTGGTTTTGATTCAAACCAACTACGAAGAAAGCCGCGAGCTGGAAGCTTTGATGATGTTAAAGCTCAAACAAATCGATGCCCTGATTATTTGTTCCAAAATCAGCGATTGGGAAATCGTAGAGGAGTACGGAGCTTACGGCCCGGTTATTGTATTTGAAGATGCGAGAGGCACAAACGTATCGTCGATTTTTATCGACCACTACAAAAGTTTTATGGAAGCGTTGGCTTATTTGAGCGGAAAGGGCCATCGTAAAATCGGTTACTGCCTGGCCAGAAAGTCTGGCACAAGCAGTAAGCAAAGGGAAGCGGCTTACAGAGATTTTTTGAAAAATGCGGGCGAGCCATTCGATCCGAGCTGCATATTTTATGACGCCGTTCATTTTGAGGATGGCGAGTGGATCGTGCAGCGATTGACGACGATGCAAAATCCCCCGACCGCGCTTCTCGTTACGAGCGACCAGGTTGCCGCCGGAATTCTGGCCTGCTGCAACGAACGAAAGATCGGGGTGCCGTCCAAACTTGCCATCGTCAGTTTCGATAACCAACCGATAGCTAAAATTTTGAATATTACCACTTTCGAAATTCCTTTGGTGGACATCGGAAGAAGTTTGTTCCTTCAAGCCATTAACGGTAATTTCTATCAAAAAGAGATACCGGTTAAGTTAATTGAACGGTTAACAGTTTGAACCTCTCACGACTAAAGTCGCGAGATTCCTGCGCTAAACGCTCCAACGAGCGAAGTCAAGCAGGCTACCCCCGTAGTTCCTACGGTTGGCGTAACGATTTACGCTGATAATAGTCTTTTGCCTTCGGCAAGAATGTTTCGACTTGCGTTTATATCCCTTTGATGATGTTCATGGCACGAAGGGCACGTCCAGTCACGAAGATTCAGATTTTTAACCTCTTTGTTTTGGTATCCGCAACTAGAGCACAACTGAGAAGAGGCGAATGTTTTTCCAACGACTACTAATTTTTTTCCATACCATTTCGCCTTGTACTCTAACATCGTTCTGAATTGATACCAAGACACTTCGCTAATCGCTTTTGCTAACTTATGGTTCTGCATCATATTCGAAACTTGCAAATCTTCCATCGCTATCATGTCGTGGTTTTTGACGATGTGCGTTGAAATTTTGTGCAAGTAATCGGTACGAGCAGCCGCAATCCCTTCATGGATACAAGCAACCTTGACCCGTTGTTTGTTCCAGTTGGATGAACCTTTTTTACATCTGGAAAGCTTGCGTTGTTCACGAGCTAATCGATGCTCCATCTTGCGAAGGAATTTCGGATTCGCAAACACTTCACCAGTAGAAAGGGTCGCAAAGTCTTTTAATCCAACATCGATTCCCACTTCCTTGTTTGTTTTTGTAAGCTTTATGGATTTGTATGGTTTTCACCACCTTTCTGATTTTGAATATACTGTCGAATTTGCGCTTCGGTGTGTTCGCTTACGGTTGCTACAAAATAAGAGGGATTCCACATGTTCCCTCCCCAAAGCTTCTTCTTTAATTGTGGAAACACTTTGAATAGAAGATTTGCTGAAACACCTTTAAGAGCCTTGATTACGCTCGGAATAGAATGTTGTGGAGTACAGTCCACCAAAAGATGAATATGGTCAAGATCGCTTTCGATCTCGGTAGTGGTAATCCCATTGTCCGAAGCAATTTTATGTAATATTTCCTTGAGCCGTTTATCTACATGGTCAGACAATACCTTATGCCTTGTACTTCACACACCATACGATGTGGTATTGAATAGAGTAGACGTACCCTCGTCCATGTTTAACTTCTGACATCATTGTCCACCTCTTAACTCGAGGATAACATATGTCAATAGATTTTGTGAAGATATCCTAATACTTATTTGTCTTTTTCTTATATTACATCGTAACATGTGTTGGATGTAAAACGCACCAAAATTGGGGTACATCACATCCGAAGCCGATTCATCTCATGACTAAAGTCACAAGTGTTCTCGGCTGGATCATAAAAACGCAGACCGCCGCAGCGGTCTGCCCGTTTTACCCGAACCAGCGGCTATTGAATATACGAATTAATAGTCTTGACCAGCAGCCGGTTCAGCAGCTCCACCTGGTAATCGCCGATCGTCGGCTCGATATGCTTATCGCCGATTCCGCTGTGGTCGGTCAAGAATATATAGGTGCCTCCGGTCAAAATATCAATCGTCCGCAGCAGCATCTCGGTGTTTTTGTCGACGCCGCTGGATGCGACAGGGATGATGCGGATCCCTTTCTCGGCTGCGGAGGCCGTCACCTTCTGCAGCTTCCCGATCACATCCGGGTTCGGATGCGGCGGTGCATCCAGCACAAGGAACAACAGCCTCGCACGCGCCGATCCGCTCCAATTGTGTTTGTCGATGGCGTCCTGCAGCGCTTCTTCCACAGCTTCCTCGTAGTCGCCGCCTCCCTGCGCCTTTTGTCTGCCGATTTGTTTGACGACCTCATCGACGTCGGCCGTGAACGGAAACGGCCGAACGACGTATTCGTCGCCGCGGTCACGGTAAAAATTGCTGCTCAAACGGACTGAGAGCCGGTTATCGTTCTCCGACTTCACTCGGGCGACGACGTCTTTCAGCTCCGCGGCCAAAAAATTCAACTCATCCGCCATCGAACCGGTCGTATCGACGACGAACATCAGGTCGATCGCATCCGGCTGTTTCCCATCGCCGGGCACGTTCACGACTAGCGGAAGCCCGCCGTTTACGGCAACCTGCTCGACCGTTTTGGTCTGCTGCCCATAAGCGATTTTCAGGCTGTAAGGCGAGTCTTCCTGTTTTTTCGCGACATTAACGAACAGAAACGCTTCGCCCTTGTTATTTGTCCGTGCGCTCCATTCCTGCTGCCCGCTGCCCCCGAACAGCGTCACCTGTGCATCGACTGCCGGTCCGTTGTCCGTTTTCACTTCCACGGTAACCCGCTGATACGTTCTCATGTCCCATTTCTCCTGATACTGCGCCCATTCACGGTTGTTCATCAGATTGAGCCACCAATCCCAATGCCTCAGGTCGCTCCATTCTCCCGCGGTCAACTGCCCGGACTGGATCTGATTTTGCCTGTAGCCGCCTGACGCCCCGCCGGGCGCCTTGTCGCCCTTGGGCGGCGACGATGCCGAATCTTTCCTCGCTTCGGACGAGCTGCCGGCCGGTGCCTCGGCTCTGCTCGTCGCCTTCGCCCCCGCGTTCGAATCGGCCGTGCTGCTCTGCTCTCTGCCGGCGCTGCACCCCGAGGCGAGTGCGAAAGCCGCCAGAACAAGCATCAGCCAGCGCAGGTTTTTTCCTGTAAAGAACAAGCCCCCCATATTCTCTTCCCTCCAGGTATCGTATACTGTTACATCCTTCAGACGAAGGGATCTGGAAATATGTTTCTGATATGGAAGGTCCGGTACGTTTTTTTTCGGAAAAATGAATCGATTTACAGCCTACGGAGGGTATGGTAATGTTTTAACAAATAGCATTACTTTATAGCTTAAAAGCGTTTAAGCACAAAATTATTAAAAGAGGTGCATTTGATGACAAAGCTAGATGAATTGAGGAAAAATATTGACGAAATAGATCAAAAAATAATCGTCTTATTAGCTGAGAGATTTAAATATACAGAAGAAGTCGGAATATATAAAGCGAAAAATCATCTAAATGCCCAAGATGCTGACCGTGAATTTCAACAGTTTCAGAGAATCATTCAGCTTTCCGAACAAAATGGTTTGAATCCTGAATATTCTTCTGAAATATATAGACGCATTATAGATATTGTTATTTCTCGTCATCAAGAGCTGGTGACAACGGAAGGATAATTTGAGCGGAGTACGATAGCGAGGCGATGGAACCGATCCATCGCTTGTTTTTCGTTATTGCGATTGCTTAACTTGATTGTTGCGGGATGATAGGGGGGAGCATGATGAAAATTAGGACTGCAGCCGAATCTGACTATGAATACATAAGAGACCGTGATCATCATATTTTGCATAGTTTAATCCTGCCGAAAATAAGAGAAAAGGAAATATACATCATTCGTAACGAAGAAGATATGAATATCGGATGGATGAGGTATGGATATTTCTGGGATAACGTTCCTTTTATGAATATGATCTGGGTGGACGAACCATATCGGGGAAAAGGCATAGGTAAGCAAGTTGTCTTGTACTGGGAAGGTGAAATGCAAAAAAAGGGTTTAACACTAGTCATGACCTCCACACTGGCTAACGAAAAAGCACAGCACTTCTACAGAAAATTAGGATATCAGGATGCGGGTTGTTTATTGATTGAAAAAGAACCGTTGGAAATCATTTTGACGAAAAAATTAGTTTAAATAGAAACATCATGAGGCCGCCGTTGGATCAATCGGGCCTCGTTATGCTATGCACACCTCCAATATAGCCGAATTTTACCTTTTTATTCCTTTCTCTTTATGTCAACCTAGTAACGGAACGTAAATTTAGGGAGGGATTGGAATGTCGATTACCGTAAGGGCTCTTCGTTTGCCGGACGATTACGAAGCGATAGCGAAATTGGCGAATACTTATTGGTCCGAGCCTACAAATGCCGGAAGGCTTGAGGAAGAAGACGGCAAACTATATACAGTTGGGCATACGTTTACGGATGAGAATGGGCTTCTGGGCGGTTACGATCGGCTTAGGCAGGTTGCTGTCACGGAGTACGACGAAATTGTCGGCTACCTGTGGATATGGCGAGCGCCCTGGACCGAGCCGGGAAATCTGAATCATACGTTGGTCGTCGATCGGACGTTTCGCCATCGAGGCGTCGGCGGGTTGCTGTTTCATCAAGCTTTAAAGTGGGCCCATACGCTTGGCGCAAGTAGGATCGTAACCGAAGTATGGGACGATGATGCCGCATCGCTGGATTTTGCCCGCAATCGAGGCTTTGTTATCGAGCGTCAATCGTTTCAATCGGTGCTTCCGCTCGAGGGACTTGATATCGCAGCCGTCTACGGCACGAATATTCCCGAGCTTC
The DNA here is from genome assembly GCF_023276405.1 of Paenibacillus hamazuiensis. Lineage (NCBI taxonomy): Bacteria > Bacillati > Bacillota > Bacilli > Caryophanales > Paenibacillaceae > Paenibacillus > Paenibacillus hamazuiensis. The sequence continues at coordinate 4,880,799 of NZ_JALRMO010000001.1, read as the reverse complement.
TGGTACGGGAGGGGTTCCGGTTCACGACACTCGCCGAGGAAGGTACGGATGAGGGAGAGTCCCGGCTGTACGAGCTTTACAAGGAAACCCTGGTTGACATTCCGGGTTTCACCGGCGAGGTTCCGGAAATCAACGAATGGCGCAAGTGGTACCTTATGGCGAACGGTTATTCGCCCGAGCAGGTGCTTATTGCTGCCGCCGGTGACCGGTATGTGGGCGTAACCAACGTGCTCCATAATGCGCAGACAAACGGCATGTATCACGAATATACGGGAGTCAGCCGCGACTATCGCCGCCGCAGCATCGGGTTAGCGCTTAAAATCAAAGCGATCGAGCTGGCTGTCGCACGGAAGGCTGCCTATATCCGGACCGATAACGACTCAATGAATGCGCCGATCCTGTCCATCAACCGGCGGCTCGGCTATAAGTCGCTTCGCGGAACTTACCGGCTGACCGTTTCGCTGCGGGAAATGGGACATGGAGGGAAATAGGTTGCGTATAAATAATAAAAATTTTATCGATTTCGAATTTGACGGCGAGTTTTACAAAGAAGTCGGCGATTTTATCCGGGAAAACTATTTCAATTATGGCTTTACTAAAGGAACGGTCCAGGAGGTTGATTTCCTTGTAGAGCTGCTGGACCTCCCTCCCGACAGTCGTATTTTGGACATCGGGTGTGGCCCGGGGCGCCACAGTTTGGAACTGGCACGCCGCGGCTTCACTTCGGTAGGAATAGACATTTCCCCGGAGTTCGTTAAGTACGCCGCTAAAGCGGCATCTGCCGAAAAATTAAGTGCGGAGTTTCATACGATGGATGCCCGGGAGCTCAAATTTTCTGAGGAATTTGACGGTGCAATCTGCCTTTGTGAAGGGGCATTCGGTTTAGCCGGCAATTTGGATAATCACCGGAAAGTATTGAGGGGAGTCCAAAATGCTTTGAAACCGGGAGCGCCATTTGTTTTGACCGCGATAAATGCATTAAGTGCGGCAAGAAACAATAACGACCCTGAAAATTTCGATGCTTATTCCTCTACAAGTTTCAATTTGAGCACGATAAAAAGCCCGGAGGGTGAAATGAAAGAGGTTGCAATATATACGACGGGTTTTACTTTTCGTGAATTGAAGCTTTTGTTTGAAGAATCGGGTTTCGAGGTGTTGGCGGGATATGGTTGTGTTGCGGGTAAGTTTTCCAGAAAGCCGTTAGAGCTGGACGATGTTGAAATCATGATGGTAGCACGCCGTAAATAAGCATTAAGATGGGATGATAGCTCTGTCCAAAACAAACGCCCTCCTGAGATAAAGTCCAACAGAAAAACGAGGCGATGGAACCGATCCATCGCTTTTTGCGCTGCTGCGGAATTATATATATTTTTGTAGAAAAAAGGAGGAATTTGGTGAAAAATACCGAAACTTAGAACATTCATATTCAGCAGGGGGACTTCAGGGTGTATAATCTTATTCGTTTTTTTCAAAAAAGTTTGGCGGCCAAGCTTGTTCTTGTCGCGGGCATCGTTATCGTGCTGCTGTACGCGGGCAATATGCTGCTGCAGCTGCGCAGCGCCAAGTCCGCCAGCGAAAGTGCGATAGCACAATACGGCATCAACCTGGCCAAAAGTTATGCCGGGCAAATGAATGTGCAGCCTTATGCCGAATTTTTGAAAAATCCCGGGGAAAATGATAACTACTGGGCGATTCGAGAAGAGCTAAATAGGTATCGCAAACAAATCGGGGCGCTTTATGTGTATGTGGTCAAAATCAACGAAAAACGGGAACCGTTGATGATGATCGACGGGCAGCCGAAAGATTCCGATTCCGCTTCCCCGATCAATGAGGTGACGGACATTCCTGCGGCGGCAATCGACCAGCTGTTGAAGGGAGAGGCGGCGCATTCGCCGCTCATTCAAAATCCCGAGTACGGCACTTACATATCCGCTTATGCACCGGTTAAGGATGCGCAGGGAAAGATGATCGGCGTGCTCGGCATCGATACGGAAGCAACCGTCATAGACCGGATCTCGGGGGATATTTTGCGGAGCAACGTTTTGTATTATGCGGGACTCGCCGTTCTTACGCTGCTTGCGTTGTTTTTGATTGCGTGGTTTATCGCCGTCGCCTTGCGTCCTCTTCGGCATCTGGTACTGGCGACCGAGAACATAGCCGCCGGAAAGCTCGCCGAGGCCAACGAAATCTTATCTATGCATGCGGTCCGTTCTCTCGATGAAATCGGATCGGCCTATCAAAGCACGAAGAAGATGTCGGATCATCTCAATGCCCTGATGGCGGCCGTCTCCTCGAACGTGCTGGGAACGTCGGAGCAGCTGGCTGCGTCGATGGATGTGTTTGTGCGCCAGTCCGAGGAGCTGGTTCAATTGAATCAAACGGTAAGTTCAACCGCACAAAAGGTGGATGAAGGAGCGCAAACCCAGCAGCAAAGCGCCGTCGAAAGCGCGCGCTCCATGGAGGAGATCACCTTATCCATAGGACGGGTGTCGGAGGCGGCGGCGAATGTCTCCGAAGCTTCCCGGGAGGCGCTCGATTCGGCGGAGTCGGGCAAGGATGTCATTTTATTAATGAGGCGGCAAATTGAAACGATCGCATCGTCTGCCGGCGATACCCAAGAGCTGGTCGAGGCATTAGGCACGTATTCCCGGCAAATCGGCGAGGTTCTTAACATTATCGTGGATATTGCGGAACAAACGAAGCTGCTGGCCTTGAATGCTTCCATAGAAGCGGCACGGGCGGGAGAACATGGAAGCGGCTTCGCCGTCGTTGCGGGAGAAGTGCGCAAGCTGGCCGAGCTTTCCTCTTCCTCCTCTTCAAAGATAGCGTCGCTGCTTACGAATATTCAAAAAGTTTCCGGGGAAATCAGCCATACGATGGCTGCAGGGTCCAAGGAAATTAATGAAGGCGTCGAGCTGTCCGGGCAAGTCGAGGAGACCTTCGGCAGCGTCGTCCGGCTGTTCCGCTACGTTACGGAACAAATTCAGGAAATATCGGCTTCCTCGGAACAGATTTCCGCCAGCTCCCAGACCGTGGCGGCTTCCGTGGAAGAAATCGCGTCCATTGCCCGCGTTTCATCCGGCGACACTCACGAAATCCATCTACTGGCGGATCAGCAGCTTCAGGCTGCCCGGCAAATTGCCGCCTCGGCCGGACAGCTGAGCGGAATGTCGCATGAGATGAGGATAGCGGTGCAAAAGATCAGCATATAACTCGCAAACCCGGCCTGGATGCTCAGGCCGGGTTTGCATTTATGGAAACGTAAAAAAACGGGTTGACTTTGACACTGTGTCAACCTTTTAAGATAAGGGAGAAAGGAGATGAGTATCCCGAATGAAGGACAATCAAAATAAGCAACCGGTGACCGTCATCGGTTTAGGCATGATGGGATCCGCTTTAGCCCAAACGTTCTTGAAGGGAGGCCACCCGACAACCGTCTGGAATCGTACGGCCGGTAAAGCCGATGCACTTGCGAGGCTGGGAGCGGACGCTGCGGGCACGGTGGCCGAAGCGGTTGCGGCAAGTCCGCTGGTAGTCATCTGCGTGCTGGATTACGAAGCCGTAAATGCGATCCTCGAGGAGGCGGGCGACCATCTGGAAGGTCGGGTAATTGTAAACCTGACCAACGGAACACCTGCGCAAGCCCGCCAAACGGCCGCGTGGGCGACCGGGCGGCGCGCGGAATATTTGGACGGCGGGATCATGGCAGTTCCGCAGATGATTGGCACCTCCGGAGCGTTTGTACTGTACAGCGGTTCGCTAAGGACTTTCCAGGAATGTCAGCCGACGCTGGAACTGCTGGGGGCTGCAAAGTATCTTGGTGATGACCCCGGATTGGCGCCTCTCTATGATTTGGCGCTGCTTAGCGCGATGTACGGGATGTTCGGCGGCTTCCTCCATGCGGTTGCCATGGTCCGCTCGCAGCAGATCCAGGCGGAAGCCTTCACTTCGCTGGCGATTCCATGGCTCCATGCAATGTCGGCCTCTTTGCCCCGGATGGCGCAGGCGGTTGATGCAGGCGATCATCGAACGAATGTGTCCAGCCTTTACATCAATCAGGCGGGGTTTGAAAACTTCATCGGCACCTGCCAGGAACTGGGCATAAGCGCCGAGCTTATGATGCCGATTCGAGATTTGATCAACCGCGGGGTTGCGGAAGGTTATGGCGCCGACGGACTTTCAAGGTTGGCCGAGCTGATCCGCAAGCCGATTTCGGTTTAGCTCAGTTGAAATTGTTTTTAGGTGAGGAGGCAAATTCGTATGACTGCAAACGGTGAAATGGAGCAAATGACCCGTAACAGGGAAACCCGGACCGCGAACCGTGTACCGGTAACCGTGCTCGGCCTCGGTCCGATGGGACGGGCGTTGGCGGGAGCTTTCCTTAAGGCCGGACATCCGACCACCGTCTGGAACCGGTCGGCCGGAAAAGCCGATGTGCTTGCCGCACAAGGAGCGATGCCGGCGGACACCGCTGCCGAAGCCGTTGCGGCAAGTCCGCTGACGATCGTTAATGTCCGCGATTATGACGCCGTACATGAGATCGTCGGATCGCTTGGCGAGGCGCTGAAAGGACGCACACTGGTGAATCTCACGTCCGACTCGCCGATTCGTGCGCGCCAAACGGCGGAATGGGCGGCAGGGCATGGGGTCGAATACCTCGACGGGGCGATTATGACTCCGACGACGACAATCGGACAAAACTCGGCCGTCGTCCTGTACAGCGGATCAAAGGCTGTTTATGAGGCACATCGCCATACTTTGTCAAGTATCGGCGGCACTTCCGTACACCTCGGGGAAGACCCGGGCCGGGCCGCCGCATACGACGTATCGCTTCTCGATATTTTCTGGACGGCGATGAGCGGTTATATTCATGCCCTCACCTTGGCGAAAGCGGAGCATATAAGCGCGAAAGAACTGCTTCCATTCGCGCAGGGCATTAGCGGCATTCTGCCGGATATTATGGCCGCACTGGCCGAGCAAGTCGATAACGGGCAGTACCCGGGACTCGGCTCCAACCTCCTGTCGGCGGCTGCGGGTATGGAGCATATTGTGGATACCGCGCACGCCCACGGCATCGATACCAGCGTGCTGAGTGCCGCGGGCAATATCGCAAAACGCGCCATCGACGCCGGCCACGGCGCGGACGGATTCGCCAGTCTGACCGAAGTGCTTCGAAAAAAGCAAGGGTAAACCCCGGGCGGCGGCTTCTGCAATGAACGAACTTGACGTAAAAGTCCGGCCCACAAGAGGGACCGGACTTTTACGTAATGTATCGCCGCTTATAAAGGTGCACCCTGCCCGATAGGGTCGCTCGCCTTACTCAGCAGCGCCTGCCGGACTTTCATTTGTTCAATGCGTCCATCCAGCCGCTGTTGCACGGCAGACAGCGCCTCGATTTGCTTGGCGATTTCTGCGCGTTTTTCCTCGTAAGCATCGAGCATTTCCACACAAAACCCATCTTTGTCGGCATAAGCATCGTAGTCATCATGGCATTTCAATATTTCGAGAATTTCTTTCGTCGACATCCCGAGCTCCAAATAAATCTGGATCGTTTTGATTCGTTTGATGTCGGTCTCGTCGAATTCCCGGTAATCGTTTTCCAACCGTTTGGCGGCAATCAGCTTTTTCTTCTCATAATAGCGGATCGATCGGGCGCTTACTCCGGTTGCTTTGGAGAGTTGGCTTATTTTCAAATGGGATGCCTCCCTTCAACGAAGTGTTTCAATACATACATTATATACTATCATCCCGTCGCTGTAAGTTTTGCAATATTATTGTTCCTTCGAAGTTGCAATTGTTAATTTATTGTTGACAAAACGCTTGCCCCGGCCATATATTATTAACAATCCATATTTCATACGGTTAGGCGCGAGTCCTTGGAGAAAACCTTATCCGTAATCATGCTTTTCCTTAGCGGGAGGAGTATGCTTACACACGGATAAGGTTTTTTGCGTTTTGCGCGAAAAATCATGAGGGTGAGGCAGAAATGGTGAAAGGTTACATTTTTGACTTGGATGGTACCGTTTACTTGGGAGACCGTATGATCGAAGGGGCCGCTGAGGCGATTGAAACGCTCAGGGCAAGGGGAGACCGGGTCGTCTTCTTATCGAACAAGCCGATTGCGACTCGCCAATCATACGTCGACAAGCTGAACAAAATGGGGATCAAAACGACGCTCAGCGACGTGCTGAACTCCTCGCAAATCGTCGCGAGGTATTTGCTGAAGCGCATCCACCCCGGCGAGAAGGTGTTTGTGATCGGGGAGGAGCCGATTCGCGAAGAGCTGGGGCAGCACGGCATCGCGATCACGGAAAACAGCGAAGGCGTCCGCTACGTCGTTTTGTCGTGGGACCGCAGCTTCACCTACGACAAGCTGAACCGTCTGTATCAGGCGGCAATCCGCGGCTCCGTCATCATCGCCTCCAACCCGGATGCGACGTGCCCGCTCGACGGCGGGCAGCTTCCCGATACCGGCGCCTTTATCGCTGCGCTGGAGGTCGCCACCGGCAAGCCGATCGACCTTGTCGTCGGCAAACCGTCCCTCATCGCCGCAGAGGAAGCGATTGCGCATCTGGGGCTGAGCTGCGAGAACATCTTTATGGTCGGCGACAGACTGGAGACGGACATCCGGATGGCGAACGAAGCGGGCATGAAGTCGGTGCTGGTGCTCACGGGTGTCAGCACGAAGGAAATGGCCGAAAAGGCGCCTTTCCGCCCGCATTATATCGTTCCGAGCATCAAAGATGTCGTAAATTTATGATCCGCCCCGATAAGTCATGGTATAATGTTCTCACCTTAGAGAAGGGCGGGAGATGCATGTATCCGATTGTCGACATTGTAGAACACCAAACCATTGCAGCTGTGCAGAAAGTCGAAGATATGGATCGGGCGATCGCAAGCCCGGTCAACGTCATTTTTTTGCTCACCGGGTCGATTTTTAACGTGAAGGATTTGGTCGACCAGGTGAAGGCCTCCGGCAAGCATGTGTTTCTTCATATGGAGTTTATCGAAGGCATCGCTCCGGACCGAAGCGGCGTCGCCTACATCGCGCAAAACATCCGTCCGACGGGCATCATTTCGACGAAGAGCAATTTGATCCGCGGGGCGAAGGAAAACGGCCTCATGGCGATCCAGCGCATATTCCTGATCGACCGCAGCGCGGTCGTCCGCGGCATTAAGGCGGCCGAACAAAGCGGGCCCGATGCGATCGAGGTCATGCCGGGCATCATGCCCCGGGTCATCCGCGAGATGACCGACATGACGTCGCTGCCGATCATTGCGGGAGGGCTCGTCGGCAACCGCCGGGAGATCGGGGAAGCGCTCGAGGCGGGGGCTTTGGCCGTCTCGGCCGGTACTGCAGAGCTTTGGTGACGGCCGATCATGACCTTCCGCCGGAACTCAGGTGATCTATTTGTCCGTTTACCCGACATACACGCCGTTTTCCGCCATATCAGCGCATCTCAGTTCCTCTATTTTTTTGGCCGTGCTCATTTACATGAGAATAGCGAACCTGTGTTCCTCTATATATATGACACTATATTTGCAGGATACAGGTTCCCGCGAATTCATGCGATTTTTTGGCGGTTAGACGTCAAAAAGCCGTCCATGTGCTTAATGGGACGGCTTCTTTCCATGCCTACGGGCCCCTCCACACGCGCGGTCCGACCATGCGATAAAGAGGGCATTCCATTACTTAAGCGTTGTCCATATGCTCCAGGTACCACTCAATCGTATGCCTTAATCCGCTCTTCAGACTCGTCTTCGCTTCAAATCCGAACCACGCTTTCGCCCGCTCGGTGTTTAACCTTCTTCTCGGTTGGCCGTCCGGCTTGGACGTGTCCCAAACCAGTTCACCCGGATAACCGGTGAGCTCCTTAATCATTTCGGCAAGGCGGCGAATTGAAATTTCTTGTCCGGATCCGAGGTTGACCGGGGCCGAATCGTCGTAACGCTGTGTCGCGAGGACGATCGCCTCCGCCGCATCCTCCACGTACAGAAACTCTCTGGTTGCTTTCCCCGTTCCCCACAGTGTGACGCTTGGATCGTTTCGCCGCTTCGCCTCCAGGCATTTGCGGATGAGTGCAGGAATGACGTGTGACGTTTGCAGATCGAAATTGTCCCCGGGACCGTACAGGTTGACCGGAAGCAGATAGATGGCATTAAAGCCGTACTGCCTGCGGTAAGCATCCGCCTGAACGAGCATCATCTTTTTGGCAAGCCCGTAGGGAGCATTGGTTTCTTCGGGGTAACCATTCCATAAATCATCTTCATTGAACGGAATCGGGGCAAATTTCGGATAAGAGCATATCGTCCCGATCGCAACGAACTTTTCAACGCCGAACAAACGGGATTGTTCCATCAGCTGTGTGCCCATGATCAGATTATCGTACAGGAACTTGCCGGGATTCAGCAGGTTGGCGCCGATCCCCCCGACAACAGCGGCCAAATGAATGATCATATCGGGGCGGCTGCTTTCCAGCATGCGGATAATGTCTTGCTCCCGGCGAAGATCGAATTGTTTGCTTCTGGGAACAACAATCGACGTACACCCGGCTTCTTCCAATTTTTTGACCACCTGTTTGCCCAAAAAGCCTGAACCGCCCGTTACCACCACTCTTTTATTTGATATATGCAACATTAACGAAACCTCCCTTGGATAGCTTGGCTAGCAAAAGATGTTATTTGACAGGGGTATCATCGTGATTAGCTATTAACCAATTTGTAAGCTCGGAACGCATGTGCCAATAAACATGGCAAAACTCTGTTTCATTTGGCATTAACGGAGCAATGTCTTGAAGAATGAAACTGAGGGGACGCGGATCGTTATTAATGCCCATTGCAGAAGGTACAATACGGCGATGAGCAGCAATTTCGATCGTACAGGTTTTGTGCTGGTTCGGGATGTCGATTCCCAGCACGAATTGTTGGGCTTTTCCCAAAAATGCCGCAGGATTTATAAATATTCAACAGCGAGAACAAATCCTTGCGGACATGGCTGTCCGAAAAAAGCCCGAAGCCGGCTCCGGCAGTCCGACTTCGTGGCAAATCGTTGCCGTTTTCGATTTGGGAAATCACATCATATCATTTCTCCTTCAAAATAAAGTTTTAAGTTTCTTTTTTTCAGCATATGCGACAGAGACATCGAAGATATAAACAAGTTGCCTGTTGATGGAAAAATGGTTTTTTATAAGGGGGGGGACATACAAGTTGGCGCTCATGACGTCATCGGAGCAACACTCTGGATTACCTATTTTTATGAAAATAGGTGGTTTTGTCCATACCCTACCAGGTTTGAAACATATAATGGGAAGAGCTTTAGGAGAGGAGGCTGTTGTATGACCGCACATGACTATCCTTTAGTCAGCATAATTACACCTTCATTTAATCAGGGGAAGTATATCCGTGAAACGATAGAAAGCGTCTTGGCCCAGGAGTATCCGAATATTGAGCATATTATCATAGACGGAGGCTCCTCCGATGAAACGCTTGGGATATTGCACAGTTACAGTTATTTGGGTGAAAGATTTCGTTTTGTTTCGGAACCCGACCGCGGACAGGCACACGCCATTAACAAAGGACTGGCTATGGCAAAGGGTTCGATTATCGGATGGCTGAATTCGGACGATACTTATATGCCATGGTCGGTCGGAAAAGCAGTTCAAGCATTCCATGACCATCCGGAGTGGGGCATGGTCTATGGCAGAGGAAATTACACCGATGAGCATGATCGTATCATTGTTGCTCATCCCGTTGAGGCTTTCAGCAAAAGACGATTGTTTGAGGCGTGTATTATATGCCAGCCCGCCGCTTTCATCAGGAAAAGCACCTTTCTCGATGTCGGTGGAGTCGATGAGAGCTATTATTTTTGCATGGATTACGATCTATGGATGAGAATTGCGAAAAAATATACAATTGGCGATATTCAAGAATGTTTGGCTCACGCCAAATGGCATTCCGAAGGAAAAACTATGACAAGCTTCGGCACTACGGGACTGCATGAGGTATTTCGCGCGAGTCTAAAAAACTACAGTGCCATTTCAAATGAATTAATTCATTTTTTTGTCACATTTCACCAGGATAAGGAACCGCTTTGGATTTTGCACCAAATGAAGCCGTATCCGTTATTCGGAAATGCCCCTAAAATCACGGCCATGAACAGATACGATGATTTATGGGTGTCCACCCACTTTAACATATCTATCGAGGTCGCCCGGGAAACACCGCTTCACACGTTGATTGTGAAAGGAAGGCATGTGATTCAGAACGATCCTTTTCCTTGCTCCATTTATGTAAATAATCAATTTTATAAAAACGATGTTATTCAGCCGGGGACATTTAAGTTAAATATTGAAATTCCTTGGGGAAGTCAAAATCTTGACGTTCAGATCGATTGTTACTACCATGTAATACCTGCCCAAATAGGGTTAAGTTCGGATCCGCGCGCGCTAAGCTATATCGTCGATGAAGTAAGCCCGCTTTCTGCAAAAGAATACGAATTTTATCAAGTGCTGCAGAACGGTACCGCGCATGTTCAAGAATGGCTTTCGAAAAACAGGTATCCGACACCTGATTTGTAACCAATTGGCTCATGGGTCTCGGAGGGAGCATAGAACATGAGTATAGCTCAGAGATTGCAAAACGTTTTGAAAAAGGATTGGGATGGATTCGTCGTGGAAGTATTCCGGGAGTGGTTGCATCAGGAGCCGAGTTCTTACGATTTAAATTACTATGTTTCTTTACTGAGAAGCGGAAAATCGAAATTGGAAGTGTTGTTTTCAATTCTTTATGCGATAAGGCATCAAATGAGTAAATTTTGGAGCGGTACGTCTCCTTCCGAAGTTTGCATCAATACAAAGGATTGGTTGGTTTCCTTTTGCAATATGAATGGGATGCATCCGTATTACGTCAAATTCGATACGGAACCCCCTTCCATCCGTTACGACGCCAAAACCATCTGGCCGTCTCCTTACCATCATAAATTTATAAAGTTATTGCATGACCCGCCGGAACAATTTGTCGCTGTCGTACCCTGGGGGCGGGTTTGGGGGCCTAACGGAGCCGTTTGCACTCCGGATCACAAGCTGCTGTGGGATATTTCATTGGAATATAACAAGCAGCCCTATCAGCATTCGATTTTTTCCGAAACCGTGCTGCCCCCTTTGATAAAATCGAACGAAACTGTGGCCGTACTAACCTCTGTTGCCAGCTCGAATTATTATCATTGGCTGTTTGACGTACTTCCTCGGTTCGAATTATTGCGCCGCAGCGGAATTCCCATCGATCGATTCATCATCAATCGCCAAAGTCGCCCGCGCTTTCAAGCGGAAACACTCGCAGCATTAGGTATCCCTGAAGAAAAATTGCTCGATTGTAACGAATCTACTCATCTGGAAGCCCGAACTTTGGTCGTCTCTTCTATGCCCGGATGCACCGGACAGGTGCCGAAGTGGGTTAGCGATTACTTGAAAAAGCAGCTTCTGGGTAATAGTAAAACCAATCCATTTAGTGGATATGAGCGAATTTATATCACACGCGCGCACACGAAATATCGAAAAGTGATCAATGAGGATGAAGTGATCCGATTTTTGGAAGGATATGGATTCCATCCTGTTGCTCTGGAGTTTCTAACCGTACAGGAGGAAGCCCAGCTCTTCGCATCTGCGAAAGTGGTAGTCGCACCTCATGGGGCCGGGTTGACGAATTTAATATATTGCAATCCGGGAACAAAGGTCGTAGAAATCTTCGCTCCCAACTACGTTCATCCGGTGTATTGGGTACTTAGCCATAACCTTGGCTTGGATTACTATTATTTGACCGGTGAAGGCCGAGTCGATCCAACAAATTCGTTGAATGTGGTTGAAGATATTAGGGTCGACCTGTATAAATTATCCGAAACTTTACGGTTCGCCAATGTCACAAATGAAAGAGCAGGGGAGTCATTGGTCAAGATGGATTTTATCAGAAAACTTAGAAGTCTGTTCCGCATGGACGAATCCAACGATATTATACTTCATCCTAATGCCGTAGAAAGTGCCGTCAAAGACTGGGACAGCCTTAATATACGAAGTATCTGGACATTGAAAACGATGATGTCCAAGGAAGGATACGATTTCGTTCGGGATTGCTACCGCGAGCTGCTGTGCCGAATGCCGGGGCAGGAAGAGTTGGACTTTCATGTGAACCTGCTTTGGTCAGGCATGTCTAAACTGGATCTCGCCCTTGGCATCATGCAAAGTCAAGAAGCGATAGGGTTATACTCCCGAAATTAAATATGCTGTTTGGAGGTCGAATAAGGGATGATCGATTTATATTCTTTGTGCAAAAATTATGGTATCGGAAACCATGGAGTTATTCATTTAGGTGCACACGAAGGGCAGGAAGTCCATTTATACCAATCTCTGGGCATGCAAAATATATTGTTTGTCGAAGCCAACCCTGACGTTTATCATCGTTTGAATGCCAACGTAAGTTCCTTTCCTAATGTAAGAACGGCTAACTACGCAATTACGGACCGGAACGGAGTTGTTCAATTTCATGTCACCACATCCGATTTCTGCAGCTCCGTGCTGCCGTTGAAAACAGTCACGACGAATTATCCGGGAATAGCGGAAATGTATCAAATCACCATCCCCTCGCGAACGGTGGATTCGCTGCTGGCAGAACTTCATTTCTCCCCGGCTGATTTCAAATTATTGAATATGGACATACAGGGGGCGGAGCTGCTGGCTCTTCAAGGAGCAGGAGGCTTGCTTCAGCACCTGGATGCGATTACTACCGAAGTCAATTTTGAAGAGCTTTATGAAGGCTGTGTGCTTATCGGTCAATTGGATCATTTTTTAAGCGTGTACGGCTTTCATCGTGTAGAAACCGTGCAATATCATCCAACCTGGGGAGACGCCTTTTATGTGAGGGGCAGCCTGATCGGAAGATAAGCAAATTTGATTACGGGGTGAACAAGAAATGGATCATGATTTTCAATCCAAAATAAGTATGTATTCCCAATTCGTTAAACCTGGTGCTTTATGTTTTGATGTAGGGGCAAATGTCGGTAATCGCACAGCGGTTTTTCTGCATCTTGGCGCCAACGTGGTGGCGGTAGAACCGCAGCCGGATTGCATTCAAAGTCTCTGGGCCCAATTCGGCAACCATCCTAAATTTACATTGGTTCAGAAAGCTCTGGGGCCGTATGAAGGGGTCGGGGAGTTGAATCTGAGCCAGTGGAATCCGCTTGCTTCGATGTCCGCGGAATGGATTCATCAGACGAAAGCGAGCGGCCGTTTCGCTCACATCGACTGGTACAATAAGATACAAATCCAAGTGACCACAATGGATAATCTGATTCGCGAGTACGGTATTCCCGCTTTTTGCAAAATTGATGTCGAAGGGTATGAGTCTCACGTACTTGCAGGATTATCCGTTCCGATTCCGGTGCTTTCTTTCGAATTTACCAAAGAGCATCTTCAACCGGCTGTCGAATGTGTTCATCTCCTTGCAGCATTAGGGAATTATCGTTTTAACATTTCTTCCGAGGAAAGCATGAGGTTTGATCTGCCCTACTGGCTGGAACCAAAGCAGTTTCTTGCCGATCTTGATCGCATTCTGCCGAACCCTCTTGCATGGGGAGACGTATACGCCGTATTGGTAGGTTAGTTTGTCGGGGTAACGGGATAGGAGCGCGATCAGTAAGGGTGCGTCTCGTTAGCGAGGGAGGTAGATCGAATGACTGGCGAATCAGCCGCTTATCAGTGGGGAGAAGAGTTCTTGGTGCTTGCGCACAATTCTTTCGGTCAAATGCTGAAGATGTTTATTAGCGGACCGGGCATCGTCGAGGATTACATTATGAAAACCGGCAGATGGGAACCGCATTTGGCGGATTTGATGTCCCGTTTTAGCAAGGAAGGGGGTGTTGTATTGGATGTCGGCGCCTACATCGGGTATCATACGCTAAATTTGGCCAGCTTGTCTCCTGGGATTACATGCATTTGCTTCGAGCCCCATCCGGCAATCTACGGGACGTTGACACGCAACGTTGCGGCGAATTCGCTGTCCAATGTTCAAGCGTATAATTATGCGGTTGGAGACAGCCAGGGCACGGTCAGCTTCTACATGCAAAGCAAGGATAATTACAATCGTGCGCTGTCAACGATTCACTACCACCATGAGATTGGAAGCTTTGAAGAAACCAAGGTGACGTCCATCACGCTCAACGACTTTCTGAACGAGGACATCAAGAGCAGAGTAAACGTCCTGAAAATCGACACGCAGGGGAATGAGTACCAGGTGCTGAAGGGCGCTTCGGACATTTTGCATAAATCGCGACCTTTGATCGCTTTTGAATACCATCCTCATTGCGGGGTCGTCTTGGAGGATATCGTCAATCTTATGCCGGGGTACGATATTTACAAGATGGATGCATTGAACGGAGAGCTCAGAAAGCTGCACGAGCCTGATCCGAACAACTTCGCCCTGGATTACGTTTGCATCCCCAGAAGCCTGTGAGCCGGCACTGAATGAAACCGTGTTATGGGGCGAAGAGGGTGTGCCGGGAAAACATGGTCAGCCGTCTACGGATGAGTTATGATAAAAGGGTTGGAGCATTTCCGCATGGAATGAACAATGGAGGAGGACAACCCATATGACCGTAACCGGACTGGCGCATCGAGGTTATCCCAGGAAGTACCCGGAGAACACGATTTCTTCTTTTCAAGCCGCGCTGGATTTGAACTTTAGCGTGCTCGAGCTGGACGTGCAGCTGACCAAGGACGGCGTACCCGTTGTGATTCACGATACGACCGTAAACCGGACCACGAACGGGAAAGGCCGCGTGATCGATTATACGTTCGAGGAGCTGCGGAAGCTGGACGCCGGCGGCGGCCAGCCGATCCCGACGCTGGAGGAAGTGCTTGCGCTGGCCAAAGGGAAGGCCAAAGTCGATATCGAGCTCAAGCAGAGCGGCAACCTGTATCCCGGGCTCGAGGAAAAAGTGCTTGAGGTCGTTGCCGACGCAGGTATGCAGGACCAGGTGTTCGTTACTTCCTTCGATCATTATTCGATCATCCGGATGAGAGAACTGTCCGCGGACATCGAGCTCGGGCTTGTCATCTACGGCGCGACACCGTCGGTGTTTCCGCTGGCGAAGCAGCTCGGCGCCAAATACGTGTCGGTCAAATCCATATATTTGAACGACGATTTCGTCCGGCGCTGCGCGGAGCAGGACATCCGGATCATCGCATGGACGATCGATGACGAAGAAGAGATGCGCGCGCTTCGCTCCCGCTATCCGCAAATATGGGTTTGCACCAACGAGCTGGAGAAGTGGAAAGCTTGCGTGGAGGAGTAAGGGAACCGAAGCATAAAAACAAGGCCAGGGCGGATCGATGCGATCCGCCCTTTTGGCGTGCACGGATATTATTCCGCCTCCGGTCCTTCGAGCGGTTCCGGCTGCGGACCGTTCAGCAGGCGAAGCCGGAAACAGTTGATTCCGGTCTCCCCTAACTCCTCCAGCAGACCATAGTTGGCCCAAGCGCCGACGACGGCGCCGATGCCCGGCACAAGCTGGAGCATTTTGCGAAAATCGATCGTGTCGCGGTATTCCTGCTGCAGCTGCTGCCAGTCGATATGCTCGACGTTCGATTGCAGCGGCGGCAGCGAGGCGGCCGTTTCGGGCCAGCGGAGGATGGTTTGAAGCAGCGCCGGTTTTTTCGTTTGTCCGGAAAATGCGAGCTGAAATACGTAAAGCAAAAACAACCGCTCGCGGTAATCTTTGGTCCGGAATCCGTATACGTGGGCAAGCTCGAACAAAAACTTCATCTTGATTCCGATCAGCAGCGGAAAATCCGCCAAACCCAGCAGGATGCCGCCTGCGCCGGTGCCCGCTCCTTCGGCGGCGGCGAGCTTTTTATAGACGGAAAGCAGCTCCGAAGCCCGGCGGTCGCGCTCCGCCAGCGAAATTCCTTCGAGAGGCTCGCCTTTGGGGATATAGTCCAGGCTGAACAGCGCCGTTTTCACAATGCCTTTCACGGCGGCCGTTATCGCCTCGTGAACTTTTTCCGGAATGACCTGGTTGATTTTCCCCTGAACGAGCCGGGACGTTCTCTCCACGAAACCCGGAGGCTGCAGCAGCTTATTCTCCCACTGCTTCAGCTCCAGCCTTATTTTGTCTTCGTATGTTCGAAACCTGTCCATATTTAATCTCCCTATCATTCGCGGGTTTTCGCTCATTTGCTGTGGCCGCGGAGTACTTCCTGGCTCAGTCTTTAATTGATTAGATTGTAAAGGAGCGGAGTCGCGATTACAAGCGGAGCGGAATGGAGCAGCCCAAAAAACCGTTTCCTGCGGCATGGAAGGCATGACCTGCCCTTTAAACCGGAAGAAACGGTTGGGGGATTTGCGGTTACATCGGAGGCGTGTCTCCGGAGTCCAGCAAATATTTGGCATAAGCGATCGGGTTGAAGTAGGTGGATCGCCATTCCTCCATCATGCCGGCTTTGCGAAAGCTGTAACGCTGGTCTTTTCCGTTGCATTCTACAAACAAGGGAAATCCGGACGTCGTGATGCCTATATCGAGCCCGAGGTCGGCGAGATGGGGAAGCTGGCTGCTAAGGCGCCGCGCGACGCTGAGCGAGAAGTCCGCGACCCCCCGCATCACTTCCGGGACGGACAGGTGCGGGTATTCCTCCTGCAAAATATGCTCCAGCCGGTAAACGGAGCCGCCCTTTGCAACGTTCGTCAAAAACACGGCTTTGCCGGCGACTTTCGCCACAATGCCGGTGACCTGCCACTCTCCGCCCGCTCCGCGCTGCACGGAAACGCGCATGTCAAACGGCCGGCCCCGATACGTGGCGAGCGGCAGGCATTGCTGGACGATATATTTCATGCCGGCCAGGCGGCGCAGCAGAAGGCGGGGCAGCGCGTTTCGGAATCGGATGTTCCGCCATTTATTGTTTTGAACGCTTAAAGTTACCGGGTAGGTGAGCTGCCACCCGCCGGGGCAGCGCTCCAGCTTCATGACGCCGCGGCCGATGCTGCTGCGGTCCGGCTTGATAATGATTTGATCGTACATTTTCATCATGGCGGCGATGTTCTCCCGCGTTGCGGGAAATGTTCCCGGAAGGTGGGGCCGCAGCGCCGGATCCATCATTAACGTTTCATGGACGTGGAGCTTGCCGAAACGGTTCCAGCGGTTGAATATCCGCAGTCCGCTTCGTTCCCAGGCCTCCAGCTCGCGAAACTCCTTGTCGGAAGGATAGATGGCACGGTTATGAATGACAGCCGGGACCGGGATTTTTTTGGCCACGTAACGACCGTTTTCATTGATATATGCCGTAACGCACTTTTGCTCCGGGTTGTAGTCCCGCATGCGGAAAAAGGCGGGAGTCAGCCCATACCGTTTGCCCGCATCGTGATAATAATGGATCGCCTCGTGCCTTGTCTTCCCCGATGGAATACGGCTGTACATCTTATCGCCTACCATAATTCCCACGTAGGGAGAATCCATGGAATCCGCTCCTTTCCTTGAATTTCGTTTTGTCTAAGGCAGGTTCCGTACAGCATATGCCGAGCCGTCGTCATCCGTATGGACAGGTGTGCCAGGGCATTCGACACCATCTTAACGGCAAATGCGAAAGATCCTGGGCAGGTGCCTCGGGAAACCGGAGAACGCCGAAAGGCCGCGCTCCAAGCCGCTTGCCCAAACGACCGGAAGCCCACCCGATATAAGATCGGGCTGAATACACTTACAGTAACAATGGTTCAGGGGGGCGTAAGTTTGTGAGGAAGGTGCCGTATGTCGCTATCGTAACGCCGGGAACATTTGCCATTCCATCGGGAAAGAGCAGCTCCGTCGAGCTGGTGGTGGAAAATGTTGCGAAGCGGGTCAGCGGCGAAACCAAATTGTTCGTCTTCGGCAAAAAAACGAAGCGGCTTCCTTCGCGCGAAATCAGAGACGGCGTCGTTTATATTCGTCCGCAGGTACGGAAAAAGGGCGGATATATTTACAGGGTGAACCGCGAGCTCAAGCTGCTGCAGCCCGACGTGATCCAGGTCGAAAACCGCCCGCGGTTCGTCCTTTTTTTGCGCAAGCGCCACCCGCGCACCCCGATTTGGCTGTCGCTGCACTCGCTTAATTTTGTCTCCCGTCCCTATATAAGCCGGGTTCAACTGAAGCGATGCTGCGAAGCGGCCGACCTCATAATCGTGAACAGCGAATATTTGCGCGAGCGAATAACGAGGCTCGTTCCCGGAATTCGTTCCAAGGTACGGATCAATCACCTCGGCGTCGATCTCGAACGTTTCAAGTCAAGATGGGAAGATGAGGGCCGGCGGCTGCGGCAGCAGATGATGACCGGTCAGGGGCTGGAAGGAAGGAAAATCATATTATACGTGGGCCGGTGGATTGAGCAAAAAGGGATCCACCGGCTGCTGGAGGCGATGCCGGACATCGTCCGGGAAGTGCCGGAGGCGATGCTGATCATTATCGGCGGCGCATCTTACGGCTCGAACCGGATCACGCCTTACGTGCGCGAGCTGTACCGGCTCGCGCGAAAAGTGCCGAAGCATGTTCGCTTCGTCGATTTTGTTCCCCACGACCGGATCGAAGATTGGTATCGGATTGCCGACGTGCAGGTCGTTCCTTCGCTGAGCAAGGAAGCGTTTGGGCTTGTAAATGTGGAGGCGATGGCCACCGGCGTGCCGGTCATCGGCACGAACGTAGGGGGCGTCGGCGAGGTGATCGTGCATGGGGTAACGGGTTTTTTGCTGGAGCCGGATCATCTCGGAGAACATTTGCCGAAGGCGGCCGTCACGCTGCTGAAGCATGACGAGTTGCGTCGCTGTATGGCCGAGCAGTGCCTCAGGCATGTACGGGAGCATTTTACATGGGAGCATACGGCGGCTCGTTGGCTGGACATGATCCGGGAGCGCTAGCCTTGGGTAGCTGCACATTTTTTCCGTACCGGACAGACTGCGTTGTGACTTTGGGATAGGTATTCGCATATGTTACAACAGACCAGTCTGACGGAAGGGGAATTATATGAAAAAACATCGAGGCAAGGGGCAACCCGGCAGCAAAGCCGCTTACCGGCGGGCCAACGCCAATTTGAACGAGTTGCAATGGCTGGACGCCGATTCACTGTCTTCAGCTTCATCATCAGCTTCATCCGCTTTATCGATTTCATCGCCTGCAAAAAATGCACCGGCCCTACCACCTGCAGCGCCCACACCACCCGTATCGACCTCGCCGCCCGCAGTATTCAAGCCGGCGCCAGGCAGCACAGATCAACCTTCAACTTCAACTGCGAGGCAGGCTTTGTCCGTTCCTCCCCAGGCGCCGCCGGCATCCGGCGGACCGAAAACACCGGCCAAAGCACCTTTATCCGAAGCGCATGACGCTAAATCGAATGCAAAAATCAGCAAACTTTCGGTCAAGCCCGAGCAGCCCGACGCTTCCCGCGGCACGGAGGAAAACGACAAGGAACACCCGGCGCCTCTTCCTGAGGCGGCAAAAACGGACGTTGTTCCGCCACCGCTTTTGCTGCTCTCGGAGCGCAGACAGCCGGCACGCTCCGCCCAGTTTATTTATACCGACGACATCCGCGACGAGGCGGTGACGGGCAGCAAGCTGGCCGCTCATTCCATAGACGGCACCAAGATCAAGCCGGGCAGCCTGGATGCGGAGGCGCTTGCCGATTACGCCATAGGGCCCGACAAGCTGGCGGACCACGCGGTGACGCAGCAGAAAATCGCTCCTTATTCCGTTGTGGAAGCGCATATTGCCGACGGGGCGGTTTCCGCCGGCAAAATTCAGGACCGCTCGCTTTCCGGCGACAAGCTGATGGATAACAGCATTACTTCCGCAAAGCTGGCTGACAAGACGATCAGCTCGATCAAAATCGCCGACGGTTCCATTCAAATGAAACATCTGGCCGATCAATCGATCGTCGGCAGCAAGCTGGCGGACCGCTCCGTGACTGCGGACAAAATTCAGGTCGGCGCGGTAACCGCGGATTGTTTGGCCAACGAATCCGTCGACACCGCCAAGCTGGCCGAAGGCGCCGTCACGACGGACAAAGTGCGCGACCAAGCGATCACGGCCGAGAAGCTGGCCGAATCATCGGTGAGCACGCAGCATTTGGCGCCCTCCTCGGTGACGGGAGACAAACTGGCGCCGGAGTCGGTAGGTCCGCAGCATATCGGGTATCGGGCCGTCGATTATTCGCATTTGGTGCGCGGATCGGTGCTGGGAGATATTATCGGGCACAGTCAGATCGGCAGCGAACATGTAAAACCGCAATCGATTGCGGGCGAGCATTTGCGGAAAAAGGCGGTTACTTCCGATAAGCTGGAAGACGCCTCCGTGCTGTCGCAGCATTTGCGCGAAGGGGCCGTGGAAGACAGGCATCTCCGCGACGGCGCCGTCACGGCGCGACATCTTTCCGAGCAATCGGTGACCGGCACCCATCTGGCGAAAGGCTCGGTATCCAACGTACATTTGATGGAAGCTTCCGTTACGGAAGGAAAGCTGGCTGACAGGTCTGTCGCGGAAAACAAGCTGCAAAAAGGCGCGGTAACCGCTGATAAGCTGGCCAAAGCGGCCGTGACTGCCGACAAGCTGGCGCCGTCTGCCGTTCGGCCTGCGCATTTGGCTGAAAAAGCGGTCGAGGAGAAGCACCTGCAGGACGGTTCCGTGACGAGTCGGCAGCTCGCGCAGGGAGCTGTGACCGGCGATAAGCTGGCGCCGGAATCGGTCTCCGGCGGCCATCTGGCCGAAGGCGCCGTCACCGGAGAAAAGCTGGCGCACGGTGCGGTGACACTGGATCATATCGAGCCCGATGTCGTGCGATGCATCGTGGAAACGAGTGCGCACCTCAGCAGGCTGAAGGAGGCTTCCGTCGGCGAAGAGCATCTGAAGGACGGCGCGGTAACGGGGAGCAAAATTGTGGATGGGGCGATCGCCGGCCCGCATCTTGCGGCAGGCAGTATCGGCTCCGAGCATATCCGGGAGGCGAGCATCACGGAGGCCATGCTGCAGGAAAACGCCGTGACGGGAAGGCAGCTCGCGCCGGAAAGCGTGCAGTCCGGGCATATCGGGACCTGGGCGATTACAGGCGACAAAATCAAGGCGGAATCGATTGACGGACTGCATGTGGCGCGGGAGACGTTATCCGGCTACCATCTGATTCCCGGAACGATTGAAGCGACCCATCTGGATCCGTATTTGATCGAAAAGATTGCCTACAGCATCGAGCACCGCAACCTGCGGCAGCACCGAATAACCGAGCAGTTCCTCGAAGACGCTGCCGTTACCGGAACGAAGCTGGCGGACGGCAGCGTGAGCGGGGCGAAGCTGCAGGAGGGTGTGGTGACGCCGGAGCATTTGGCGGAAGGGGCTGTGACGGAGACGGCACTGGCGGCGGGTGCGGTAACGACGGAGAAGCTGGCTGACGGCAGCGTCGACGGCTTCAAGCTGCAGTCCGGTTCCGTGTCGGCCGAACATGTGCGAGCCGGAGTGATCGGCACGGCGCACTTGGCACCGGGCTCGGTGGCAGCGGCGCAGCTCGCAGACGGTTCGGTGGCGTCCGATCATTTGATGATCGGCGCGGTGACGGAGGCGGCGCTGGCGTCCGGAGCCGTAACGGAAGAGAAGCTGGCGGATGACAGCGTGAGCGGGCGGAAGCTGCAGGCCGGAGCGATTACGCCTGGGCATGTACAGGAAGGAGCGATCGGCAGCGCACATTTGGCGAACGGATCGGTAATGACGGAGAAGCTGGCCCCCGGTGCGGTAACTGCCGAAAAGCTGGCCCCCGGCTCCGTCCATACCGACAGGCTGGCGGATGAAAGCGTGAGCGGGCGCAAAATCCAGCCGGATGCAGTCGGACGAAGCCATATTCAGAACGGCGCCGTGACGGAAGAGAAGCTTGCCGGCAGCGCGGTGACGGAAGCGGTTTTGGCGTTCGGCTCGGTAACGGAGCCGAAGCTGGCGGACGGCAGTGTCAGCGGAACGAAGCTGGCGCCGGGCTCGGTATCGGCGCGGCACATAACGGCTGACGCGGTGACGGAGACGGCGCTGGTGCCCGGCTCGGTGACGGAGCCGAAGCTGGCGGACGGCAGCGTAAGCGGAACGAAGCTGGCGCCGGGTTCGGTGTCGGCGCAGCACATGACTGCTGACGCGGTGACGGAGATAGCACTGGCGTCAGGTTCGGTAACGGAGCCGAAACTGGCGGACGGCAGCGTAAGCGGAGCGAAGCTGGCGCCGGGCTCGGTATCGGCGCAGCACATGACCGCCGACACGGTGACGGAGACGGCATTGGCCGCCGGATCGGTGACGGAGTCGAAGCTGGCGGACGGCAGCGTAAGCGGGGTGAAGCTGGCGCTGGGCTCGGTGTCGGCGCAGCACATGACCGCTAACGCGGTGACGGAGACGGCTTTGGCGGACGGCTCGGTAACGAAGGAGAAGTTGGCGGACGACAGCGTCGACGGCTTCAAGCTGCGGTCCGGTTCCGTGTCGGCCGAACATGTGCGAGCCGGAGTGATCGGTACGGCGCATTTGGCTCTGGGCGCGGTGACGGCCGCGCAGCTCGCGGACGGTTCGGTGGCGTCGGATCATTTGATGATCGGCGCGGTGACGGAGGTGGCGCTGGCGTCCGGGTCGGTGACGGAAGAGAAGCTGGCGGACAACAGCGTGAGCGGGCAGAAGCTGCAGGCCGGAGCTATTGCGCCCGGGCATGTGCAGGAGGAAGCGATCGGCAGCGCGCATTTGGCGTCCGGTTCGATAACGACGGAGAAGTTGGCACCCGGCGCGGTAACGGCAGAGAAGCTGGCTCCCGGTGCGGTCCATACCGACAGGCTGGCGGACGAAAGCGTGAGCGGGCGCAAAATCCAGCCGGACGCAGTCGGACGAAGCCACATCCAAAGCGGCGCCGTGACGATGGAGAAGCTTGCCGGCAGTTCGGTGACGGAGGCGGCGCTGGCGTCCGGATCGGTAACGGAGCCGAAGTTGGCGGATGGCAGCGTGAGCGGAGCGAAGCTGGCGTCGAGCTCGGTGTCGGCACAACATTTGAAGGCGGATGCCGTGACGGAGGCGGCATTGGTCTCTGGGTCAGTGACGGAGTCGAAGCTGGCGAACGGCAGCGTGAGCGGAGCGAAGCTGGCGCCGGGCTCGGTATCGGCGCAGCATATAACGGCGGACGCCGTGACGGAGCTGGCGCTGGCGTCCGGCTCGGTGACGGAGCGGAAGCTGGCTGACGGCAGCGTGAGCGGAGCGAAGCTGGCGCCGGGCTCGGTATCGGCGCAGCATATAACGGCGGACTCGGTGACGGAGGCGGCACTGGCGTCCGGCTCGGTGACGGGGCCGAAGCTGGCTGACGGCAGCGTAAGCGGAGCAAAGCTGGCGCCGGGTTCGGTGTCGCCGAAGCACTTGGCGGAAGGCTCGGTGACGGGGCAGGCGCTTGCGGCCGGAGCGGTGACGACGGAAAAGCTGGCTGACGGCAGCGTCGACGGTTTCAAGCTGCAGTCCGGTTCCGTGTCGGCCGAACATGTGCGTGCCGGAGTGATCGGCACGTCGCATTTGGCCCCGGGAGCGGTGGCAGCGGCACAGCTCGCAGACGGCTCGGTGGCGTCGGATCATTTGATGATCGGGTCGGTGACGGAGGCGGCGCTGGCGTCCGGGTCTGTGACGGAAGAGAAGTTGGCCGATGACAGCGTGAGCGGACGAAAGCTTCAGGCCGGAGCGATTGCGCCCGGGCACGTGCAGGAGGAAGCGATTGGCAGCGCACATTTGGCGTCCGGCTCGGTAACGACGGAGAAGCTGGCCCCTGGTGCGATAACTGCCGAAAAGCTGGCCCCCGGCTCGGTCCATACCGACAGGTTGGCGGACGAAAGCGTGAGCTGGCGCAAAATCCAACCGGACGCAGTAGGGCGAAACCAAATTCAAAACGGTTCGGTGACGGAGGAGAAGCTCGCCGGCAGCGCCGTGACGGAGGCGGCGCTGGCATCCGGCTCGGTGACGGAGCCGAAGCTGGCGGATGGAAGCGTGAGCGGAGCGAAGCTTGCACCGAACTCGGTATCGGCGCAGCACATAACGGTGAATGCCGTGACGGAGGCGGCGCTGTCTGCCGGATCGATAACGGAGCGGAAGCTGGCGGACGGCAGCGTGAGCGGAGCAAAGCTGGCGCCGGGCTCGGTATCGGCGCAGCATATAACGGCGGACGCGGTGACGGAGGCGGCGCTGTCTGCCGGTTCGGTAACGGAGCGGAAGCTGGCGGACGGCAGCGTAAGCGGAGCGAAGCTGGCGCCGGACTCGGTATCGGCGCAGCATATAACGGCGGACGCGGTGACGGAACTGGCGCTGGCGGCCGGCTCGGTGACGGAGGCGAAGCTGGCGGACGGCAGTGTAAGCGAAGCGAAGCTGGCGCCGGGCTCGGTATTGGCGCAGCATATAACGGCTGGCGCCGTGACGGAGGCGGCGCTGGCGCCCGGGTCGGTGACGGAGGAGAAGCTGGCGGATGGCAGCGTAAGCGAAGCGAAGCTGACGCCGGGCTCGGTATCGGCGCTGCACGTTCAGGCCGGGGCGATCGGCACCGGGCATCTGGCCCCGCGGTCCGTCACGGCCGCAGGGTTGGCCGGCGCCTCGGTGACTGCGGAGAAGCTGGCCGCGGAAGCGGTAACCGAAGCAGCGCTGGCTGCGGAAGCGGTGACGGAGGCGAAGCTGGCCGACGGCAGCGTCAGCCGATCGAAGCTGCAGCCGGCTTCGATAACGGCTGAACATGTGCAGCCCGGAGTGATCGGCACGATTCATCTGGCGCCGGGCTCGGTGACGAAGGATAAGCTGGCCGAAGGGGCGATTACCGGTGAGAAACTAGGCGAGGATACGATAAAAAGCGTCAACTTGGTACGCGGTGCGGTCACCGCGGAGAAGCTGGCCGACGGCGCCGTCGTCACCGCGAAGCTGGCCCCCGGTGCGGTAACCGGCGAAAAGCTCGCGCCCGGTGCGATTGTGACCGATAAGCTGGCCGATGAAAGCGTAAGCGGCCGCAAAATCCAACCTGCTGCGATCGGAAACGCCCACATTCAATACGGTTCGCTGACCGGCGAGAAGCTCGCCGACGGATCCGTTACCAGCGACAAGCTGAATGCTAGCGCCGTAACGGAATCGAAGCTTGCGGACGGTGCGGTCACCGCGGAGAAGCTGGCGCCGGGTTCGGTCTCTGCGCAGCACATGACGGCGGACGCTGTGACGGAGACGACGCTGGCGGCAGGGGCCGTAACGGAATCGAAGCTTGCGGACGGTGCGGTCACCGCGGAGAAGCTGGCGGCGGGTTCGGTGTCCGCGCAGCACATGACGGCGGATGCCGTGACGGAGACGACGCTGGCGGCAGGAGCCGTAACGGAATCGAAGCTTGCGGACGGTGCGGTCACCGCGGAGAAGCTGGCGGCGGGTTCGGTGTCTGCGCAGCACATGACGGCGGACGCGGTGACGGAGACGACGCTGGCGGCAGGAGCCGTAACGGAATCGAAGCTTGCGGACGCTGCGGTCACCGCAGAGAAGCTGGCGGCGGGTTCGGTGTCCGCGCAGCACATGACGGCGGACGCTGTGACGGAGACGACGCTGGCGGCAGGAGCCGTAACGGAATCGAAGCTGGCGGGCGGTGCGGTCACCGCGGAGAAGTTGGCGCCGGGCTCGGTGTCCGCGCAGCACATGACGGCGGACGCGGTGACGGAGACGACGCTGGCGGCAGGGTCGGTGACGGAGTCGAAGCTGGCGGCGGGTGCGGTTACCGCGGAAAAGCTGGCGCCGGGCTCGGTGTCTGCGCAGCACATGACGGCAGATGCCGTGACGGAGACGACGCTGGCAGCAGGGGCCGTAACGGAGTCGAAGCTTGCGGACGGTGCGGTCACCGCGGAGAAGCTGGCGCCGGGCTCGGTGTCCGCGCAGCACATGACGGCGGACGCGGTGACGGAGACGACGCTGGCGGCAGGGTCGGTGACGGAGTCGAAGCTGGCGGCGGGTGCGGTTACCGCGGAGAAGCTGGCGCCGGGTTCGGTGTCTGCGCAGCATATGACGGCGGACGCCGTGACGGAGACGACGCTGGCGGCAGGAGCCGTAACGGAATCGAAGCTTGCGGACGGTGCGGTCACCGCGGAAAAGCTGGCGGCGGGCTCGGTGTCTGCGCAGCATATGACGGCGGACGCCGTGACGGAGACGACTCTGGCGGCAGGAGCCGTAACCGAAGAGAAACTGGCGGACGCTGCGGTCACCGCTGGGAAGCTGGCGAAAAATGCAGTAACGGAGGCGGCCATTGCCCCATGGTCGGTGACGGAGTCGAAGCTGGCGGACGGCAGCGTGAGCGGTTCGAAGCTGCAGATCGGAACGGTTGCGGCCGCGCATGTGCGGCCCGGAGCGATCGTCGCCTCCCACCTGGCACCGGGTTCGGTTACAAGGGATAAGCTCGCCGAAGGGGCGATCGGTGGGGAAAAGCTCGGCGAAGCTTCAATTACCGGGGCGCATCTTGTACAAGGCGCGGTGACAGAGGAGAAGCTGGCCGACGAAGCTGTCGGCACGACGAAGCTGGCCGCCGGCGCGGTGACCGGCACGAAGCTGGCGCCCGCTGCCGTCCGGACCGATCATTTGGCGGACGGCAGCGTGAGCGGCCAGAGCATCCAGCCCGGCGCGGTCGGCAGCGGCCATCTCCAAACCGGTTCGGTGAACGCGCGGCATTTGGAAGAAGGTGCCGTTATCGCCAGCCGCATCGCGGACGGGGCCGTTACCTCGGAGAAGCTGGCGGCCCAGGCGGTGCGGGAGGAGCATATTGCCGACGGTTCGATCGGAACGGGCAAACTTGCCTTTCGCCCGGTGCAGGTCGCGAAAGACCGCATTTTGCAGCAGTTCGGGCTGTATCCGTTTTTGTTCAAAATCGAGGATGAAAGCGGAGAAGTGGTCATTCCGTTCGACGAACCGTTTGCAGACATTGATTATGTGGTTACCGCCTCGACGAATCATCCGGCATGTTACGCCGCCATCAAGCAGAAAACGCCGGAGGCTGTAACCTTGACCATCGTCCGCACGAAATTTTCCCCTGAGCTGCATGCGATCGTCAACTGGATCGCCATCGGCTCCCGCAGATCATAACCCGAGCAACCCGGCGCGGCTTCGCGCCGGGTTTTTGCAGTTGCCGCTGCCTCCGGGAATGAAGACAAGAGCCAATTTTTCGCCTTATGCGGTAAGCGTCCATAAGCTTTTGTCGGTGAGGGCATATCCTTTAAATATGGTGAAAAATATGCCAACCATCTACAGAAAGGGGCATCCGCCAGATGAAAGGTGTGATTTTGGCCGGCGGGTTGGGCACTCGCTTGCAGCCGATGACCCGTTTTCTGAACAAGCATCTTCTTCCTGTCGGTCCTAACCCGATGATACATTATGCGCTGTCCAAATTGGCCGAATCGGGGATCGACGATATTTTGCTCGTTTGCGGGAAGAAGTCCGCAGGATTATTCATCGACTACATCGGCAGCGGACGCGAGTGGGATGTCCGCGTGTCGTTTACAGTGCAGGAAGAGGCGGGAGGAATTGCGCACGCTCTTGCACTTGCGGAAGGCTTCGTTCAGCCGGACGAAAAGTTCATAGTGCTGCTCGGCGACAATTTGTTTGAAGACTCGCTTGCCGATGAATTCGCACGGTTCAGGCAGCGGCCTGAGAAAGCCCACGTGTTTCTGAAAGAAGTGGACGATCCGCGCCGGTTCGGCGTTCCGGTGCTGGACGGAACACGCATCGTACGGATCGAGGAGAAGCCGGAGCAACCGCAATCCTCCTACTGCGTAACGGGGATCTACATGTACGATGCGGACGTTTTTGACGTCATCCGTTCCATCCGGCCTTCGGCGCGGGGCGAGCTGGAAATTACCGATGTAAACAACGCTTACGCCGCCAGCGGCATGCTGTCGTACAGCATCCTCCGCGGCTGGTGGCTCGATGCGGGCACCCACCATTCGTTATGGGAAGCATCCCGGCGAATGGCAAAGGGGGAGATGGAATGAGGCGTATGCTGGTCACCGGCGGAATGGGCTTTATCGGCAGCAACTTCGTGCGTTATTGGCGGGAACGCCATCCGGAGGACACGGTTGTGAATTACGACCTGCTGACCTATGCAGGCAACAGGAACAACGTCGCCGATCTGGAGGAAGGACCACGTTATCGGTTCGTCCGGGGAGATATCGCGGACGCCCGGCAGGTGGGTCAGGTGCTGGCGGAGGAACGGATCGATACGGTCGTGCATTTTGCCGCCGAATCCCATGTCGACCGCAGCATTGCCGAGCCGCAAAGCTTTGTCGGGACCAACGTGCTCGGGACGCAAATTTTGCTGGAGGCGGCCCGCAGGCATGGCGTTGCCCGTTTCGTGCACATTTCCACCGACGAGGTGTACGGCACGCTCGGTCCGGAGGGGTTGTTTTCGGAATCGACGCCGCTTGCTCCGAACAGCCCTTATTCAGCGAGCAAGGCCGGGGCCGATCTGCTGGCTCGGGCGTACTTCGAAACGTACCGCTTTCCCGTCATGATCACGCGCTGCTCGAACAACTACGGTCCCTATCAGTTTCCGGAAAAGCTCATTCCGACGGTTATCACCCGGGCGCTCCGGGATCAGCCGGTTCCCGTGTACGGCGACGGCCTGAACGTGCGGGACTGGCTGCACGTGCACGACCACATCACCGCTGTCGAGCGGGTGATCGAAGCGGGTATTCCCGGCGAGGTATACAATATCGGCGGCAGCAACGAAAGAACGAACCTGCAGATCGTTCACCGCATCCTGCAGGAGCTCGGCAAACCGTTCTCGCTGATCGAATTTGTCCCCGACCGGCTTGGCCACGACCGCCGTTACGCGATCGATTCGGCCAAAATCCGCTCGCAGCTCGGCTGGAACCCGCTTTATACGTTTGAAGAGGGCATTGTCCAAACCGTGAATTGGTATGTCAGCCACGCGGAGTGGTGGCAGAGCATATTGGATGGAACTTATCGCCGTATCGATCAGGCCGGGAGGGGAGGACAATCCGGATGAAAATTGCCATTACCGGAGCGGGCGGACAGCTGGGCAAAGACCTGGTGCGCACGCTTGCTCCAGGGCATGAAATCTTCGCTTTCACGCGGGCCGAGCTGAATGTGGCAAACGAGCGCGCAGTGAGCGAGACCTTTGCGAAGGTAAAGCCCGATGTCATTATCCATGCGGCCGCCTATACCCAGGTGGATCGGGCGGAACGGGAGCCGGAAGCCGTGTACACCGTCAATTCGTTCGGTTCCCGCAATGTCGCGCTTGCCGCGAAACATACGGGAGCGAAGCTGGTTTATATCAGCACGGACTACGTATTCGACGGGAAAAAGGAAGGCGCCTACAAGGAATCGGACTGGACGAATCCGCTTAGCGTGTACGGCAGCTCCAAGCTGCACGGAGAGAAATTCACTGAGCTGATTTGCGACCGTTACTACATCGTGCGGACCTCGTGGCTTTACGGCAAATACGGGGACAATTTCGTCACGAAGGTGGTCTCCCTTGCCGAGAAGCAGCAAGTGCTGGCGATGGTGTGCGACCAGTTCGGCTCGCCGACGTATACGCTGGACCTTGCCGAATTTATCTCCGCGCTCATCGAGACGGACCGCTACGGGGTTTACCATGCCTCCAACCGGGGCGTCTGCTCCAGGTACGAGTTCGCGCAGCATATTTTGAAGGCAGCCGGGCTTACGAATGTCGTTCTGAAGCCTGTTAGTTCGGACTCCTTCCCCGCTTCGGCCATCCGTCCCGTCAATTCGGCCCTGGATGACGAAGCGATTCGGGTGAACAACCTCCCGCCGCTTCGCGAATGGGTACCGGCACTTTACGATTTTATCCGCAATGATCTGAACTACGCAGGCGTCCGCAAGGAAAAGGAGGGAATGAACGATGATTGAAGGCGTCAAGAAAAAAAACTTGATCAAACATTGCGATGACCGTGGGTATTTCATGGAGCTGCTGCGCGAAGACGACGAGATGTTCGGGCATTTCGGCCAGGCTTCGCTGTCAATGAGCTATCCGGGGGTCATCAAGGCGTTCCATTACCATGAACATCAGGACGACATCTGGTTTTTCCCAAGCGGCAATGCCCAAGTGGTGCTTCATGACCTGCGGACCGATTCGCCGACGCACGGGCAAACGGATGTGTATTACATGGGAGAAAACAATGCGTATTTGCTGCTGATACCGCGGGGGGTCGCGCACGGCTACCGGGTGCTCGGTTCCGGCCCGGCGACCATTCTTTATTTTACAAACCAGGTCTATAACCCTTCGCAGCCCGACGAATACCGGATATCCTACAACGATCCGTCCATCGGCTTTGACTGGCAAACCCGGTTCCGGTAAAAGTTGCCTGAACTTTAATTGAGGTGAAGCTCTATGAAGGTGGTTATTTTGGCTGGAGGAAAAGGTACCCGGTTTTGGCCGAGAAGCACGGAGCGCAGGCCCAAGCAGTTCCTGTCGCTCACCTCGGATACGGAGACGCTGCTGCAGCAAACATACCGCCGCTTTCTTCCGTTTTTAGGCAGCGAAGGGATCTTTGTGGCGACAAGCAAGGAGTATATGGAGCTCGTGCTGGAGCAGCTTCCGGGACTCGAAGCCGAGAAGCTGATTGTAGAACCCGAGGCGCGCGATACGGGTCCATGTATGGCGCTGATCGCACGCCATTTTTTGAAATTGGGCGTCGGCGACGTGCTCGCCACCGTGCCTTCCGATCAATTTGTCCCGCAGGCTTCCGAGCTGATGGACGCCTTGCGGGAAGCGGAGAAAACGGCGCGTTTTCAAGGCGCTATCGTTACCCTGGGCGTAGTGCCGACCCGTCCGGAAACCGGCTTCGGTTATATCGAAGCGGAGAAGGCGGATCCGCATTCCGCGCAAGGAGGGATCCGGCGGGTGACCGCTTTTATCGAAAAGCCCGATGCCGCGCGAGCCGACGAGCTGTGCCGGATGCCGAATGTGTATTGGAACAGCGGCATCTATTGCTGGACCGCCTCGACTATCGCGGCTCAGCTGCAGGAGCATCAGCCGGCTATGTGGCAGATCCTTGGGGCGGGCGATGAGGAACTGCCGGCAATTTACGCCGCCCTGCCGAAAATATCGGCGGATTACGCCATAGCGGAGAAGGCCGGGTCGATTTATACGATTCCGATTCGATTCGCGTGGGACGATGTGGGGACATGGACGTCCATGGAAAGAATTTTTACGCCGGATGAGGACGGCAACATCGTTCAAGGAGCGGCGGACCGGACTGAGCTGGCCGGCGTGAAGGGCTGCATCGTCTACACGGAAAGCAAGCGGACCGTATTGGTCGGGGTCAAGGATCTGATTGTCGTCGAAACTGCGGAAGGCTTGCTCATCTGCCATAAATCGCAGGAATCTCACCTGAAGCCGATGCTCGCGAAAACCAAGTAAAGGGAGGTTTTGGTATATGAAAGCATTGATCACCGGGATTTCCGGTTTTGTGGGCAGCCATTTGGCCGAATTTTTGCTAAGCCGTCAGGTGGATGTGGTCGGCACCATTCGTCAGCGAAGCCGCATGAATCATATCTCCCATCTGCAGGGCCGCATTCGTCTGGTGGAATGCGAGCTAAGGGACCCGTTTTCGGTCGAATCGTTGATCGGCGCAGAAAAACCGGACCTTATTTTCCATCTGGCGGCGCAAAGCTTTGTTCCCACTTCGTGGAATTCGCCAATCGATACGATTCATAACAATGTCGCAGGACAATTGAATATTTTCGAAGCGGTTCGGCGTTACGGGGTTTCCTGCAAAATCCAGATCGCCTGCTCCAGCGAGGAATACGGCCATGTCGAGCCGCACGAGGTGCCGATCAAGGAGACGAATCCTTTACGTCCGCTCAGCCCGTACGGGGTCAGCAAATGCGCGCAGGATTTTCTGGCTTACCAATACCATAAAAGCTACGGGCTTCATATCGTGACCACCCGTACGTTCAACCATACGGGGCCGCGCCGGGGCGAAAATTTCGTGACCTCGAACTTCGCCAAACAAATCGCCGAAATCGAAGCGGGCAAGAAACCGCCGGTTCTCTACGTCGGGAATCTCGATGCCAAAAGAGACTTTACCGATGTGCGGGATGTGGTGAAAGCCTACTGGATGGCGCTGGAAAAAGGCGTCGCCGGCGAGGTATACAACATCGCGTCGGGCCGCTGCTGCACGATTCGCGAGATGCTGGAACAGCTGCTCGGTCTCAGCTCCGTTCAAATCGAAATCAAGGAAGATCCCGCGCGTCTTCGTCCTTCCGATGTGGAAATTTTGCTTGGCGATTATACCAAGTTTCATAACCAGACCGGCTGGAAGCCGGAAATCCCGTTCTCCCAAACGCTTAAAGACCTGCTTGATTATTGGAGAGCGCAGATGGTTTAAATTTCCGAGGAAGGTGAACGACATTGCTGATAAGCACGATAACGAGCGGAGCGGATCTGCCTAAAGCGATTTTGATGGCTGAGTCCGTCAAACGTCATATGCGGGACGCCCGTGTCGTCGTCTGTCTGGCGGAGGAGGAGCTT
Organism: Paenibacillus hamazuiensis; assembly: GCF_023276405.1. Lineage (NCBI taxonomy): Bacteria > Bacillati > Bacillota > Bacilli > Caryophanales > Paenibacillaceae > Paenibacillus > Paenibacillus hamazuiensis. The sequence continues at coordinate 4,848,244 of NZ_JALRMO010000001.1, read as the reverse complement.
CCCCGGACGGATGCCGTCCCGTACGCAGACAATCTTGTTCTGGCCAAGCATCTGGGGGACCCCGATTTTTACCAGCATATATTCAAATTTACCCAAGCACAATGCGCCTCGGCGCTTAAAGGGCAGCTGCTCCGGTTTCTGCTGGACACCTTTCCGGAGGAACGACATTTTGTTTACGTGGACGCCACCATGTATATCACCGGCCCGTTTGACGAACTTGCCGCGTTGCTGCAAAACCGCCATATCGTCTTATGCCCGCATTTGCTCGAGCCGGTCGGCCCCGATGCCGCTTCCGAAATCGGGGCGCTCAGGGACGGAACGTTCTGCGGCGGGCTTATCGCCTTCAAACGGTCGGCCGAAGGGCAGCGGTTCGCGAACTGGTGGACCGATATGATCGCAAGCAGCTATGAGGATCCGCTCGGCTGCCTCTTTCTGGATCAGAAATGGCTTAATTTCGTCCCGGCTTGTTTCGACGCGGCCGTACTGAGACATTCCGGTTATAACGTGGCCTTTTGGAACATTCATGAGAGCGGGAGGAGGCTGGTCCGGACCGGGGCCGGCTATGAGGCGGGCGGCTTGCCTCTGAGATGCATCAATTTTGTAAATCTGATGGGGCTTCTTGATCAAACTTTGGAGGTCGCCTTGCCGGACCGGGCGGACCCCGTCTACGAATTGAGGGCGTGGTATGCCGCTCAGCTTGCGGAAATGGAGAGAACGGTACCCGCAGATTCTTCGTGGAGCTACGATTTTTATTGGAACGGGGAGCCTATCTCCGATACGGCGAGGGCAAAGTACAGAGCGGTTCCGGCGGTGAAGCGGAGATATTTGAACCCGTTCACCGTTTCGAACCGATTTTTCGGATAGTCTCTTATTCGCATTATTTGCAGAAAAGGAGTGTACGGCTGTGATCGTGTGCACGGTAACCTGCGCCGACAACCTGCATGAAGCGGCCGTTATGGCCAAATCCGTCAAGCGGCATATGAACGGGAGCAAGGTCATCGTTTGCCTCGCCGAAAAGACGATGCATCCCGCCGCTTTGACCATCCGGCATTTTGATCAAGTCGTGCTGGCGGCAAGTCTCGGTATCCCCAATTTCCCCCATTATTTGTTCAAATACGTTTTGTTTGAAGGCGTCACCTCCATGAAGCCGCATTTGCTGAAATATTTGATGAGCTGTTACCCGAACGAACGGCAATTTCTGTATTTGGACTCAGATATGAAAATGTTCCGCTTCCCCGAGGAGCTGGCGGGCGCCATGGAACGGAGCAGCATCGTGCTCGTACCCCAGCAAATCGAAGCGGAGTCTCTATGGGAGGAGCATCTGTTTAACGGGTCGTTGAATTCCGGGCTGCTGGGGGTGACCCGATCGGAGGAAGCGAGCCGGTTTATCGGATGGTGGGCGGAAAGGACGTACCATTACGGTTTCTTCGACGACCAATTTTTTGCCGACCAAAAATGGCTCGATCTGGCCGCAGCCTTTTTCGATGTGCACGTATTCAAGCATCCCGGATACAATGTGGCTTTTTGGAATCTCCACGAAAAAGCGAGGAGGGGGCTGCATGTGGCCGGCGGCGAGCTGCATCTGACGGATAAACCGCTGTGCATTTTCCATTATTCGCATTATGAGAGCTTTCTTCCGAACTGCTTCGTCAAATTGGGGATTGATCCCCAAGGAGCGAGGGCGATTATGGATTCGTATGGCCGGGAATTGGCTGAAACGGGAATTCAGGACATTGCCCTGACCCACTGGAGCTACGATTTCTTCGACAGCGGGGAGCCGATTTTGTCCGAAAGCCGGGTGAAATTTAAAAACAACCCCGCTTTCAGGATAGCTATGCCTAACCCGTATGCTGCTTCCAACAGCGCTTTCGGATGATTTTTGAAAAAGGAGCAGTGACATGATTGTCTGTACCGTTACCTCCGCCGCCAATTTGATCAAAGCTCAAATCATGGCAAGATCGGTGAAAGAGCATCATCCGGATGCCAAGGTTGTCGTTTGCCTTGTAGAGGAGCGGCTTCATTCCGCCGCTATCTGCCCTTTCATCGACGAAATTGTGCTCGCCAGACAAACAGGCGTTCCGGACTTTTACCGGCGCATGTTCAAATATAACGTCAACGAGGGCACAACCTCGATGAAACCGGATTTGCTGAGGTACGCCATGAAGCGGTATGCGGACGAACGCGATTTTGTTTATCTGGATTCCGACATGAAGGTATACGCCCCGCTAACCGATCTGCTGAATGCTCTGCGGAGGCATTCCCTTGTATTGACCCCTCATCTCGTCAGCACCCAGCTGAACGATACCGTTTATCTTCAGGTCGGCATTTATAATACCGGGATCGTCGCTATGACCCGCTCGGAGGAAACGGTCCGTTTTCTGGGCTGGTGGGCACAGCGGTTGTACCGGTACAGCTACTACGACGACCTTTTTTTCGCGGATCAAAAATGGCTCGATCTTGCGCCCGGATTTTTCGACGTCCATGTGTTCGGACACCCCGGTTACAACATGGCTTATTGGAATTTGCACGAAACCGCCAGATCGCTTCGGAGGCTGCCGGACGGCCGGTACGTTTTGGCCGGCGGTCCGCTGGCCGTTTTCCATTTTTCCCATGCGGAGACCGACCTGCAGCAATATATGGCCGCATTTTTCCCGGATCGGGGGAGCGCTATTTACTCGCTCGTGGACAGCTATTTGGAGGAGTTCACGCGAGCCGGAGGCAGGGTCTTGTCCATGACCCCGTGGAGCTACGACTTCTTCTCGAGCGGCGAACCGATCCTCACGCAAGTCCGCAAAAAATATGCGATAGATCCCGAGTTGGCTGGCCTGTATCCGAATCCGTTTACAGCCTCCAACGCCGCATTGAACCCATGACAACGGAGAACATTTGAAGTGGAGGGAACGTTATGCGATTCATTGTCACGGGAGCAACCGGCTATATCGGCAGCTACCTGTGTCGCTTTTTGAAAGCCCGGGGGCATGAGGTTATCGTGTTTTCCAGGGCGCTGCCCGAAGCGTTCGTGAAAAGTCTGCAGCCGGAAGGGTTCATCGAATGCGATGTGACGTCGGAGAAGCTGACGCAGCTCAAAGCTTCGGCGGATATGATCATCCATCTGGCATCGGCCAACGAGGTCGTATCGCGAAACGTCCGGGCGGGCATCGAAATTTCCGCCTTTGGGACGAAGCAGCTGCTTGACTTTGCCGTCCGTAACGGCATCGCGCGTTTCATGTTTTTCTCGACGCTGCAGGTATACGGTCTCGAACCGGTGGGCACCGTCAGCGAAACGACGCCGGTTCGCCCGGAGAACGATTATGCGCTGAATCATCTTTTTGCCGAGCAGTATGTTGCCATGTATGCGAGGAAGGGGCTGCTGCAAGGGGCGGTCATCCGTCCTGCCAATGTGTACGGCCGCTTTTTCTCCCCGACCGTCAGCCGCTGGACGATGGTTCCGGCATGCTTCTGCAAGGAAGCGCTGGAGTCGCGAACGATCACGATTCGCTCTTCCGGCAAGCAGCACCGCAGCTTTATCAGTATGGAAAATATCGCGAGGTCTTGCGAAGCGATAATCGGCCGGTTTCCGGACGAATACGGGATTTACAATGCCGGATCGGAGCATACGCTCTCCATTTTGGATGTCGCGCACAAGGTGCAGCGCATTTATCATGAGCTTTACACAGGGGACGCCGAGCTCATCGTCGCGGGCGACGCGCCGCAGAAGCCGAACCGCTTCTCGGTATCCACCGCCAAGCTGGCGGCCTGCGGTTATGTGCCGGACGAAAGCTTTACGCTGGAGGACGCGATTCGTTGGCTGTTCGAATATTTGCAAAGCAACGGACATTAATCCGTTGCTTTTTTACGGTTCGCACGCACGTCTCACCCGGCCTCGCGCCGAACGGGCCAGGAACTGTTATCCCGTAATAGAAGTAGCTCATCGATTTAGCGGAACCCACGTTCGCTATTCTCGGGTGAATGGGCATGTCTGAAAAAATAGAGGAACTGAGATGCGCTAAATCGGCTGAAAATGGCGTGTGTATCGGGTAAACGGACAAATAGCGCACCTGAGTTCCTTTAATTTCCACAAATATCCGAAATTGCCCCGATTAGCGAACAATAGTTCCGCTATGATCCCGCCTCCCCTGGCAGTTAACATGAATTTGACGTTTGCTCAGATCCGTAACCCGCCAAAACCGACGTACAGCCCCAAACAAGCGATTCGCGCCGAACTGTAAGCGGCGCCATCCGTTTACACCCCGAACTTGCGGTCTAAAAAACCGAACCATCGCCCCTCGGGCCGTTCACAACCGTAGAGCGTGTCCGGCATCATTTCGGCGACAGCCGAAACGTGCCGGACAAACGCGGGATAGAGGCACGTACCCCCTCACTCAGCATCGCGCCGATCGTGCAGCGTGTCAGGGCATAGGCTTTTTTACCCGAAGGTGAAAAGCCATGCCCTGACAAACGCGAACTAGAAGCGAGCATTCCCTCAAACAGGGCGGGTCCAGGGCGCTTGGGGCGCCTGGGGTCCCCCCGTTGGGGGGATTTAGGGGGGAGGCCACTTTAGGGGGGCTCCAGAGGGAGGACAAACGCCAATTTTTCGCAGGGTAGGTATTGAACTACGAAGCGGATGCGGCAAATGCATACTTATAAGGGGACGGGGCATTTCACCCTATGGAGCGCGCTCTCGTTTCACCGGCTTTGTGAACGCGTCCATTGGCCCTATTACCGTATAAAGGAGTGTGTGAAGAAATGAAGGTTCGCCGCCGCACCAGCAAAAAGGGTTCCCGCCTGAAGCGCGGTCTTAAGCGAAATACCGGCATAAAGTCAAGCAAAAGAACGCGGGGACTGAAAAGACTGAAAAACCGCAAGCCGGTTTTGCGAAGAAAAGGTTGGCTTCGCCGAAAGAGAGCGGCCAGACACCAACATGTCGCTCCGCCTATTCTTGCCCCCGTACTGACGGTTACGGAAGAGCCAGCTCCTCCCCCTCCCCCTGCTCCAGGCTACACGGGAGGACGCTCGATGATCGTATGTACCGTTACTTCGGCAAGCAACCTGCATCGGGCGAAAGTGATGGCCCGCTCCGTCAAGGAGCACGAGCCGCTCGCCAAAGTGGTCGTCTGCCTCGTGGAAGAATACGTCCATCCGCTGGCCGAGTCACCGTATTTTGACGAAATTGTGCTTGCGAGGGATATGGGCGTCCCCAATTTGCCGAAGCTGCTCTTCAAATATTCGGTAAGCGAAGGAACGACCGCGATGAAACCGTATCTCATCCAATATGCGATGCAGCGTTATGCGGACGAACGCGTTTTCCTGTATTTGGACACGGACATGAGGGCGTATCATCCGTTCGAAGAAATGTTCGAGCTGCTGGAGCAGCATTCCATTCTGATTACCCCGCACGTGCTGGAAGTGAGGGGGCATAATGACGGATATTTGCAGGCGGGCGTTTACAACTCGGGCATTTTGGCGTTCGCCAGGTCGGAAGCGACCGACAGATTCCTCGCCTGGTGGGGCGAAAAACTGTTCCATTACTGCTACTTTGACGATAAGTATTTCGCGGATCAAACGTGGCTCGATTTTGCGCCGGTTTATTTCGGAGCCTTCATCTGGAAACATCCGGGCTATAACATGGCGGCCTGGAACCTGTGCGAACGCGATTTTACCGGCATTGAAAACGGACGTTACCTCGTAAACGGCAGATCGCTCTGCCTGTTCCATTACTCCGGCCTGTGGGGACTTCTGCAGGAGTCTGTGAACGGCACCTATGCGGATCCCGCACATCCGTTTCACGGTTTGCTCACAGCGTACCAGCAGGAGCTGGAGGAGATGGGCAAAAGCGAATTCAAGGACATTTTCTGGAGCTACGATTTCTTCGCCAGCGGAGAGTTTATCGATCGGATCACCAAAAAGAAATACAAGGATAATCCCGATCAATATCAGCACATCACGAATCCGTTTGAAGCGACAAACAGCCATTTTTAAACGAAAGGAGGGTGCTTGACATGAAGGTGCGCATACATTCCGGAAAAACGCGGACCCCAAAGGCGCAGCCCGGCAAACGAAGAGGCAAGGCGTTTCGCAGGAAAAAGAAGCCGGCCGCAGCGGGCAAAGCCAATCGTTTGCGTAAACGGAGGCGGACCGTTTCGAAAAAAACGAAAAGGAAGCTCAGGAACGGAGGAATGCATGGAGCTGCTGTGTCCCTGGATCATCCGGCCCCTCTACCGGTCTCAGAAACCGCCATTTTGCGTACCTACCTGCCGGGCGTCAATCTGATCGGCACCTCGCGCGCCGAAAGCGGGATCGGGGAAAGCTGCAGGCTGGCCGCAAAGTCGCTTCAGACGACGAACATCCCGTACGGAATCAAAAACATTGCTTTTTCTCCTTCCCGAACCTCCGATGACTCGTGGGCCCATAAGGAAATCCCCGAGGCGATCTATAAGGTAAACATCATCCATATGAACGCCGACAGCCTGCAGGCGATCGACCGGAGCCTGCTTGAGGGCCGGTACAATATCGGCGTATGGCACTGGGAGCTTCCCGACTTTCCGAACGAATGGTTAGGAGCCTTTGATCTGGTTCGGGAGGTCTGGGCGCCGAGCAGGTTCATCCTCGAATCCGTTTCAAGAAAATCGACAGTCCCTGTTTTGCGCATACCCCATGGGATTGAGGTTTACGTTCCGGAAGGCATCGGACGGGATTTCTTCGGTTTGCCCGGAGGCCGCTTTCTGTTCCTCAGCATGTACGATACGTTCAGCTACGCCCAGCGGAAAAATCCCCACGGCGCAATCGAGGCATTCCAGAGCGCTTTCGCTCCGGACGATCCGGGTGTCGGGCTCGTCATTAAAGTCAATAACCCGCAGTCGGAGATCGTGGAAACGGCTGCGGCAGAGCTGCACAAGCTGAGGGAACGGGTTGCCGGTTGGAGCAATATTTTCCTGATCGAAGGCACACTCTCGCGGGCGGAAGTGAATGCGCTGATGAACGCGGCCGACTGTTTCGTATCGCTGCACCGTTCGGAAGGCTTCGGCCTCGGGCTGGCGGAATCGATGTATCTCGGGAAGCCGGTTATCGGCACGAACTGGTCCGGCAATACCGATTTTATGAACAGCATGAACTCGTGTACGGTTGACTATCGGCTCGTTCCGGTCGGCGTCGATTACGGACCGTATAAAGCATATCAATATTGGGCGGATCCCGATATCGAGCATGCGTCGCACTACATGCGCAGACTGGTTCAGGATGCGGCCTGGCGGGAGCTGATTGCAGGCAGAGGGCAAGCGACGGTCCGCAGCGAGTTCTCCCCCCAGGCGGCCGGGGCGTTGATGGCTCAACGGCTGCGACGCATGAAGCTGCTCGGCTGAGATGAGCCCGAAGGGATGAGAGATGCCGAATGTTGACAACCCCTGTTGCCTTATTCATCTTTAAAAGGCCGGAAACGACTGCCCGCGTATTTGAAGAGATCCGCAAAGCTCAGCCGCAAACGCTGTTTGTGATCGCCGACGGCCCCCGGGCCGATCGGCCCGGGGAGGCGGAGGAGTGCATGGCCGCCCGCGCTGTCGTCAGCCAGGTCGATTGGCCTTGCGATGTTCGCACGAATTTTTCGGACGTAAATCTCGGGTGCGACGTCCGCATTACGAGCGGGCTGGATTGGCTGTTTGGCCAGGTGGAGGAAGCGATCGTCCTGGAAGACGACTGTTTGCCCCATCCGACGTTTTTCCCGTTTTGCCAGGAGCTGCTCGAACATTACCGCCACGATTCCCGGGTGATGATGATCTCGGGAAACAACTTTCAGGCCGGCCGCAAACGGACCGGGGCGAGCTATTATTATTCCCGGCTGTTTCACATATGGGGCTGGGCGACCTGGCGCCGGGCATGGCAGCATTTCGACGCCGGCCTTGCCCGGTGGCCCGAAATACGCGGCGGGGGTTGGCTCGCCGACGTGCTGGCCGACCCGCTGGCGGCGCGTTTTTTCGGGTACATTTATGACAGATGCCACGCAGGGGAAATCAATCCCTGGGATTACAGATGGAATTTCTCCTGCTGGTTGCAAAACGGAGTCAGTATCGCGCCGAACGTGAATCTGGTGAGCAACATCGGCTTTGGAGCGGATGCGGTCCATGCCACGAATCCGGACGACAGGTTGGCCGAAATTCCGGTGCAGGCGATGGAATTTCCGCTTGCGCATCCGGGTTTTATGATTCCGGATACGGTGGCTGACCGGCGTACGATGCAGCAGCAGTTTTATTTGCCCGAGGATAAAGCGGGCCGGCATGGGGCCGCAGCGCAGACGGACCCGGTCGCCCCGACCGGGCAGCAGCCGGATAAGCCGCACGGGCGGGCCTCGGCGCGTGCGGGCAAGAAGCGGCGCCGTCACAGGCGGACCGCTCGCCGCTCCAGAACGGCCAGGCGCATGCGGCAAAAACGCCGGCCACCCCGGAAGCGCAGACGTCCTGTTTGACTCCACGCTTCCGGCGCTTCGGGCGGGAGGGCCGCCGGTTTTTTTCGAGGCGGGCCGCCAGGCGGTTCCGACATCGAAGAAAACCGCCTCCCGTTCCGGAGCTCCATACATATATACGGCTGCACCCGCACCTCATCGAACGTGGGCGGGTGCCCCCATACGGCAGTCACGATAAGACGGTTGTCCCATATTTGTGGGCAGTTTATTCCCGGAATCGTACTCGTACGAAACTGGCTTTTTTTCGCTAAGGAATTATGCCCGGCTGATTTTGTGGAAAACCGGGGGCTCCCCCAAAAGTACCAGGAATAGGCTGCAAAGGTTCACTTCACTTTTGGGGGATTTGTTCCGCATATTCGCTCCGCTGCGACCGGCGAAAGCAGCATCGCGCATCGAAGCGCGGAAGCTGCTTGCAGCCGGTTGCCCTGGAGCGATGCATGGTCGGCGGCGGCTAGTCTCAATCAGGCCGTTTTTTTAATTTTCCTCGAACCTCTGCCGGCGGGTCGGACGACAGCGGATTTCTTTCTTTTGGTCCGGGGAGCTTTGGCTTTATTCGCCGCCGGTTTGCCCGGCTGACGCCGGCTGGCCTGTTTTCCCGCCGCCTGCTTCCGGCTAAAGCGCAGCGATTTGTGGCTCCTTCCGCGTCTCCGCCCGGCATGCGAAACGACAGGAGGGGCGGGATTCGGCATAAGCGGAGCGGGGGGCGCATCAGTCGGCGGCATGGGCACGGGCTCCGGCTGCCCGGCAGCCGGGGTGCCGACAGCTTCCGCAGGCGCTGCCGCAGCCCGCGGAGTTTCCCGGATGACCTTGAGGTAGTAATCGACGTACCGTTCGGTCATGACTTCGGCGGAGAAACGGCTCACCACATACTGCCGCAAAGCGTAAGGAGAGATTTGCGGCACGTCGAAGAGCAGTTTATTCACCATTTCCTCGGGAGATCGGCATATCAATTGGGGAAAGCCGGCCATCACCTCGGGAACGGAGCCGGTGTTCAGAGCAAGCACCCGGGTGCCGCAAGCCATCGCCTCAATCATCACGAGGCCGAACGGCTCCTCCCATAGGCTGGGAAAGAGTACGCAGTCGGCGTGCTTCAATAAATCCTGCTTTTGCTGTCCGCCTACGGAACCGACGTAGATGAGATTCGGATTCGCGAGCAGACGCGGTTCGATCATTGTGCGGAACAGCTCAGGATCATGCTTAGGACCTGCAATGATCAGCCTTCGGTTTGTCCTTTCGGCGATATCGAGCGCGAGCAAAATGCCTTTTTCCCGAATGATTCTGCCCATGAACAGCAAATAATTGTCCTTCAGATCGGAAAACTGATACTGTTCGAACCTTAGCCCGTTATAGATGAAATGCCCTATGTTTTTGCCGGTTTGCTCAAGCGCCCTTCGGCTGACATACACCGGATGACGGACGCCGTTGTTGTTCGTCAAATGCATCGTGCAGACGGTCGGGATCGGCAAATTCATTTTCCCGATGGCGGAGGAAAACGTATGGTCGTGGATCAGATCGGCGCCCTCGGGGAGCGTCCCCAGGACGAATTTTCCGATATCCTCCTCGCTGATCGGCTGCTCCGGGTAGCTGATCAGCTTGCCGCTGCTGCTGCTGCCCGGAGGGGCGAATAAAATGACCTCATGCCCTTTGGCTGCCAAACCCTCCGTCAGCTCGTGTATGGCCCTCTCTGTGCCGCCGTCTCTCGGGGGAGGTACTGTTTCGCAATAAGGAGCCACATGGACGATTCTCATACGTGGGTTTCACCACCTGCTTGCCGATACTCTTCAATTTGCCGGAAAGAGATTTCCTCGAGATCGCGGCCATCTTTGAATGCACGCATCCATTCTGCAATTTTTCCGATCGCCGTTTGCAAATTCCAGCGCGGGTGCCAGCCGAGCTCAAGCTTTGCCTTGGAACAGTCCAGCTTCAAATAATGAGCTTCATGCAGACCGTCCGTTTTGTGTACGACGTAGGAGGCATTGCCTCCCCACTCGCTGCAGATTTGCCGGACGATCCATTCAACCGGCTTCGCGTCGTCGTCGCCGGGGCCGAAGTTCCAGCCCTGGGCATATTTCGCCCCGTTTTCCGTCAAACGCTGAGCCAGCAGCAGATAACCGCTCAGCGGCTCCAGCACGTGCTGCCACGGGCGAATCGCCTGAGGGTGGCGGATGACGACCGGATCGCCGTTCAGCAGCGCGCGAAAGCAGTCGGGGATGAGCCGGTCCGCCGCCCAGTCGCCGCCTCCGATCACGTTGCCGGCCCGGGCGGTTGCAACGCCGACTCCGTGCTGCGCATAATCGGCGGGATGGAAGAAGGAGCTGCGGAAAGCGGCCGTAGCGAGCTCGGAGCAGGCCTTGCTGTTCGAATACGGATCGTACCCTCCGAGCGGCTCGTATTCCCGGTAGCCCCAAGGCCATTCCTTATTCTCGTAGCATTTGTCCGTCGTTACGTTGACGACCGCTTTGACGGCTCCGCCCCGCTGCTTCACCTGCCGGACCGCATCCAGCAAATAAACGGTGCCGAGCACGTTCGTTTCATAAGTCTCCACCGGCATCCGGTATGAATCGCGAACGAGCGGTTGGGCAGCCATATGGATGACGACGTCGGGATCGGCCTTTTGCAGGGCGTCAAGCAAAAGGTTGCGGTCGCGAATATCGCCGGTCACCGAATTCACATACCGGGATATACCGGCTTCCTCGAACAAGCTCGGCCGGGTCGGCGGCTTCAGCGCGTAACCGGTCACCTCGGCGCCGAGCAGGTGAAGCCACATGCAGAGCCAGGAGCCCTTAAAACCGGTATGGCCTGTTACAAAAACGCGTTTGCCTTCCCAAAACGGCCGGGATGCGCCCGGTTCGGCGGCAAGTGGGGCGGTCACTTTTTCCATGGCGCATTCCCCGTTTGCCACAGCTCTTCCAAATAGTTTTTATCCCGCAGCGTATCCATCGGATGCCAAAACCCGTCGAATTTGTATGCGACGAGCTGGCGATCCTTGGCCAACCCTTCGAGCGGTTCTTTCTCCAGAACGGTGTGATCGCCTTCGATATATTCGAGCACTCCCGGTTCCATCACGAAAAATCCGCCGTTAATCCAGCTGTTGTCGCCTTTCGGCTTCTCTTGAAAGCCTTCGACGACATCGTGCTCGTTGATTTGCAGCGCTCCGAATCGCCCCGAAGGCTGGGTTGCCGTTAGGGTAGCCAGCTTCCCGTGCGATTTATGAAACTTGACCAGCTGTTGAATGTCGATGTTGGCTAAGCCATCGCCGTAGGTGAGCATAAACGTCTCGTCTCCGATATATTCGGCGACCCGTTTGATCCTGCCGCCGGTCAGCGTATCTTTCCCGGTCTCCACAAGCGTCACTTTCCATGGCTCGGCGGCGCTTCGGTGAATGATCGCTTCATTTCCCCCCCTGAAATCGAAAGTGACATGAGACTGGTTCATGAAGTAATGCGAGAAATATTCAATAACGACATTGCTTTTATAACCGAGGCAGATGACAAAATCGTTAAATCCGTAATGGGAATAGATCTTCATGATGTGCCAGAGTATCGGTTTTTCTCCGATTTCAATCATTGGCTTGGGCTTGGAATGGGACTCTTCGCTGATTCGCGTGCCGAGTCCGCCAGCCAAGATGACAACCTTCATTCAGGCATCTTCCTTTCCTGTAATAATCAAAACCTATAAGTAATTCTATGTGCGTGTACCAAGCATTGCTTGTTGAACAAACCTATCTTTGCAAAGTTATGCGTTTGTCTTCCGGTTAAACGTCTATACGGATGGGGCAATGTATTCATATTTTATAAAGATCAAGAGATTAAAGGACAGATGCACAGTTCAGCAGGGCGGTGACAGTATGAAAATCGGGGTTTTATGTACGTATCCCGTCTTTGCGGCCGGGCAGGGCGGGCAGCTTCGGACTAACCGGATATGCCGTCGGCTTGGCCGCCGGCACGAGGTGACGATTGTAAGCCAAAACCAGTCTTTGTTTCAAGTGACCCGGCAAGAGCAGGGGTTTAAGGAAATTTGCATTCCGGTAAGCCGCAGCGTGATGGAAAATATCGCATCCTGGCAAATGGGAATGGACGTCTCCGTATCCGACATCGTGATGTCCATGCCGTCCGGCGTCACTCCGGGATTTCGGTCTGCTGCCGACCGGGTGATGAGCGAATCGGATGTGCTCATTGCCTCCCATCCTTATTTGTTCCATTTAATGCAAAAATACGAAGGCCATAAAAAAATTATTTATGACGCTCATAACGTCGAATACGATTTGAAATGCTCCATTCTCCCGGAGGGCACCGCTTCCGATCGTTTGCTGGCTCAAGTGCTGTATGCCGAGCGGGAGGCGGTCTTGAAGAGCGACGAAATATGGGCGTGTTCCTCCGAGGACAAAAATCGGCTGGAGCGGCTGTATTCGGTGCCCGGGCGAAAAATCCGCATTGTGCCGAACGGAGTGGACGTGCGGGAGTTTCCTTTTTACGACGGCGCCTCCAAGCAAAGCTTCAAACATTCCCTCGGCCTCGGCGGCAAAACCGTCGTCGCGTTCATCGGCAGCCTGCATAAGCCGAACATTGAGGCCGCGGAGCAAGTCATTGCATTTGCGAAACAGCTGCCGGATACGCTGTTTATGATGATGGGGGCCGTCTGCGATGCGGTCCGCCGAAGTCCGGTTCCGGCCAACGTCGTTCTTGCCGGGCAGGTGGATGACGAGCTGAAGCGGACCGTTTATCTTGCAGCCGATATCGCCATCAATCCGATGATCACCGGATCCGGATCCAATTTGAAAATGGCCGAATATATGGCTGCAGGTTTGGCTGTTGTTTCGACCCCTGTCGGAGCCAGAGGGTACAGGGTGGAAGATGGCGTACAAGCGCTGATCCGACCTCTTGCCGAATTTCCGGAGACGATATATGAGCTTAAAAAAGACGTTTCCTTGCGCTGGAGGCTATCCACCGCCGGAAGGGCCTATGCCGAACGGTACTTTTCGTGGGATGTGACGGCGGCCGATGTGGAGGAGTCGGTATCCGGCTGGAACGAGGGAGGGAGCGGGTCGTGAGAATGATACAGATGCTTCACAAGCTGTTTCATATCGGTTCGGATATGGAGTACATCGAGCAGCTGTATTGGGAACTGCTTCACCGGGATCCCGATCCGGAAGGGCGGCAGGCTCATGCCGCCGGTCTGAAAGGGCACGTATCCCGAATGAGATTGTTTGAAGCGGTCGTCCTCAGCGAGGAGGCTGCCGATATGGCCTCACGGTTTCAGCTCGCCAATATGGCCTACGAAGCGCCGACCATAGGCACATTGCTCCATAAGCTGCTGCAGCAAAACAACGAGCAGTACGTGATAGGACTTTACCGCGAACTGCTGTGCCGGGAACCGGACCCGGAAAGCTTTGCCCGCCATACATTAGCGTTAGCTTCCGGCGACTCGAGGCTGATCGTGTTTTGCCAATTTGCCGCTTCGGACGAATGCATGCGGCTTTTGTCCTTGCCGAGCTCCCGGCCTCTCGCGCATAAAATACTCGCTCATATTCTTTCTGTGCACAGGGGAAGTCAGGAAGCGGAATTCAACCGATTTTAGCCAAGCAACCGGCTGCCGAACCGGAACGTTTTAACGTATGAGGCGATCAAATAAATACCTCCTAGCTCACCGTTATGGTGGACTAGGAGGTTTTTTTCAATTCGGATGAGTTTCTCTTTCTACCCGTAAATCGGAACTCGCGAACAGCACGGTTTCCTGCGCATAAATCGTATTGTGTCCCAGATAGAATCGGTAGCCCAAGTCAAGACCATTAAGATATTTGGCAATATTGTCAAAATCGCCGATTTGGTGGTAAATCGTGACGGCCAGCTTCGGTTTGAACCTCTTTAAAGTTTGTTCGGCTCCCAAAAGAGCGTGCAGCTCCGCTCCTTCAATATCCATTTTGATAAAATCCACCCTGGAAAGACGATAGCGGGAAACGATTTCGTCAATCGTTATCGTGGTTGTTTCCTCATTTACCTGGTCCGTCTTGAAAAATGAGACGAAGCTGCCCGGACCTTGATCCTTATAATGCAGCAATTGGTTAGGAACATTCCAAAGCGGATGTTCCACTATGGTAATTTTGTCCCGTAGGTGCGGGTTGAGATTCAGATTGGTTTCCATGATTTCCAGGTTGCTGGGAATAAATTCGATGGTATACACATGTCCGGAGTTTCCGATTTCGTCTGCGAAAAAAAGGGCGGTATCGCCAAAGCATCCTCCCGCATCAATGACTATATCACCCGGATCCGTTTTTACAGGAGGGTCTGTTTTATCGTACACATATTGTTTTTCAAGAAATGTTGCGCTTAGGCCGATAGGGAAACAATACAGCTCGAGGTTGTACCCTAGAGGAAGCAAATGAAAATGGTTTAAGTCCCATTGATGGAACTTCGTTTTGAGCGTATTCGCGGAACATATCAATTTTTTAATAAATTGCCGCCTTCTCCAATATTCGGGGTTGTTTAAAGGAAGTTTCACTTTTTTATTTCCGAGTATTCGGAATGCCAAAACTTTAAGCAGCAATTCGCGCGAGGCTTGATCCGCAAGACAGTCGTAAAGGTTTGCGATTCCTTGCAGATGGTTGCGGATTCCCCGTTTTTCCGCTTCCGTATTAAGGACAATGGTATCTCTGACAGGTACCCGCATGAATTCAAATAACTCAATATCGATATTGTACACATAGTCATTTGCTGAGTGATGAAGCACCTCTTTGAGCAGCACATCTAAAAACTCGGTTGAAGGCTCTTCGTCCGTGAAATCAGTTTGAATGCGCCTTTCCGTTTCAAGAATCTTCGATTTTATGAGTTCCTTTTCCCCAGAGCTGCCGGACATCTCCAAAGCCTTGGAATAATACAACCTGGCTTCGGTAAATCGCCCCTGCGAGCTGCAAATATCCCCCAGCTGAAGCAGTAAGCTCCCATTCATGCCATCGAATATGACTGTTTCCTTTAAGGTTTTTTCGATGGCTTCGGTATCTTCCTGCATAGTTTTTTCACAACCTTCCGGATTTTTTCTTTTTAAGGGACAGCTTTAGTATTGATCATACCAATTTATGCACCGGCAAAAAGTTATGTGTGGTACATACGTATGGGGAAAGAACCTTGATTTCCAAGTGACTGGTTTTTTTAAAAAAAAAGCTGTCGAGACGGAGCCTCGACAGCCGATAATATTGTGACTCTTTTCTAACAAGCGAAGATTATCATGGGGGACCTTGGTCACCTTGAGGTCCTTGAACGCCTTGAGGCCCTTGGTCGCCCTGAGGTCCTTGGTCGCCTTGAGGTCCTTGGTCGCCTTGAGGTCCTTGAACACCCTGAGGTCCTTGGTCGCCTTGAGGTCCTTGAACGCCCTGAGGTCCTTGGTCGCCCTGAGGTCCTTGGTCGCCCTGAGGTCCTTGAACGCCTTGAGGTCCTTGAACGCCCTGAGGTCCTTGAACGCCCTGAGGTCCTTGAACGCCTTGAGGTCCTTGGTCACCTTGAGGTCCTTGGTCGCCCTGAGGTCCTTGGTCGCCTTGAGGTCCTTGGTCACCTTGAGGTCCTTGGTCGCCCTGAGGTCCTTGGTCGCCTTGAGGTCCTTGAACGCCTTGAGGTCCTTGGTCGCCCTGAGGTCCTTGGTCGCCCTGAGGTCCTTGAACGCCCTGAGGTCCTTGGTCGCCTTGAGGTCCTTGGTCACCCTGAGGTCCTTGAACGCCCTGAGGTCCTTGGTCACCTTGAGGTCCTTGAACGCCCTGAGGTCCTTGGTCGCCTTGAGGTCCTTGAACGCCTTGAGGTCCTTGAACGCCTTGAGGTCCTTGGTCACCCTGAGGTCCTTGGTCACCCTGAGGTCCTTGAACGCCTTGAGGTCCTTGGTCGCCTTGAGGTCCTTGAACGCCTTGAGGTCCTTGGTCGCCTTGAGGTCCTTGAACGCCTTGAGGTCCTTGGTCACCTTGAGGTCCTTGGTCACCCTGAGGTCCTTGAACGCCCTGAGGCCCTTGGTCGCCTTGAACGCCCTGAGGTCCTTGAACGCCTTGAGGTCCTTGGTCGCCCTGAGGTCCTTGAACGCCCTGAGGCCCTTGGTCGCCTTGAACGCCCTGAGGTCCTTGAACGCCTTGAGGTCCTTGGTCACCCTGAGGTCCTTGGTCACCCTGAGGTCCTTGAACGCCTTGAGGTCCTTGATCGCCCTGAGGTCCTTGGTCACCTTGAGGTCCTTGAACGCCCTGAGGTCCTTGGTCGCCTTGAACGCCCTGAGGTCCTTGAACGCCTTGAGGTCCTTGGTCGCCTTGAGGTCCTTGAACGCCCTGAGGTCCTTGAACGCCTTGAACGCCCTGAGGTCCTTGGTCGCCTTGAGGTCCTTGAACGCCTTGAGGTCCTTGGTCGCCCTGAGGTCCTTGAACGCCCTGAGGTCCTTGGTCACCCTGAGGTCCTTGAACGCCCTGAGGTCCTTGGTCGCCTTGAACGCCTTGAGGTCCTTGGTCGCCTTGAGGTCCTTGAACGCCCTGAGGTCCTTGGTCGCCTTGAACGCCCTGAGGTCCTTGGGCGCCCTGAGGTCCTTGAACGCCCTGAGGTCCTTGGTCGCCTTGAGGTCCTTGAACGCCTTGAGGTCCTTGGTCGCCTTGAGGTCCTTGAACGCCTTGAGGTCCTTGGTCGCCTTGAACGCCCTGAGGTCCTTGGTCGCCTTGAGGTCCTTGAACGCCTTGAGGTCCTTGGTCGCCTTGAGGTCCTTGAACGCCCTGAGGTCCTTGGTCGCCTTGAACGCCTTGAGGTCCTTGGTCGCCTTGAGGTCCTTGAACGCCCTGAGGTCCTTGGTCGCCTTGAACGCCCTGAGGTCCTTGGTCGCCTTGAGGTCCTTGAACGCCTTGAGGTCCTTGGTCGCCTTGAGGTCCTTGAACGCCCTGAGGTCCTTGGTCACCCTGAGGTCCTTGAACGCCCTGAGGTCCTTGGTCACCTTGAGGTCCTTGAACGCCTTGAGGTCCTTGAACGCCTTGAGGTCCTTGGTCGCCCTGAGGTCCTTGAACGCCCTGAGGCCCTTGGTCTCCCTGAGGTCCTTGAACGCCTTGAGGTCCTTGGTCGCCCTGAGGTCCTTGAACGCCTTGAGGTCCTTGAACACCTTGAGGTCCTTGGTCGCCCTGAGGTCCTTGAACGCCTTGAGGTCCTTGGTCGCCTTGAGGTCCTTGGTCACCTTGAGGTCCTTGAACGCCCTGAGGTCCTTGGTCGCCTTGAGGTCCTTGAACGCCCTGAGGTCCTTGAACGCCTTGAGGTCCTTGGTCACCCTGAGGTCCTTGAACGCCCTGAGGTCCTTGAACGCCCTGAGGTCCTTGGTCGCCTTGAACGCCCTGAGGTCCTTGAACGCCCTGAGGTCCTTGAACGCCTTGAGGTCCTTGAACGCCTTGAGGTCCTTGAACGCCCTGAGGTCCTTGGTCACCTTGAGGTCCTTGAACACCTTGAGGTCCTTGAACGCCCTGAGGTCCTTGGTCGCCTTGAACGCCCTGAGGTCCTTGAACGCCTTGAGGTCCTTGAACGCCCTGAGGTCCTTGAACGCCTTGAGGCCCTTGGTCGCCTTGAGGTCCTTGAACGCCCTGAGGTCCTTGAACACCTTGAGGTCCTTGGTCACCTTGAGGTCCTTGAACGCCTTGAGGTCCTTGAACGCCTTGAGGCCCTTGGTCGCCTTGAGGTCCTTGAACGCCCTGAGGTCCTTGAACACCTTGAGGTCCTTGAACGCCTTGGTCACCTTGAGGTCCTTGAACACCTTGAGGTCCTTGAACGCCTTGAGGTCCTTGAACGCCTTGAGGTCCTTGTGGCCCTGCCGGCCCAACCTCCCCGGATGTCCTTGCACCTTCGAAATGAGTATACATTGGATTCGTTACAACCCTAACGGTACCGGCGTTGGGTTGGAGAAATAACCTCACGCTGTCGCCTGGTGCAAGATTCATTTGAGCAGTGAAGTTTGCCACAAACGGCAGTTCGAGGTCGTCCGGGTCTCTGTCTACCAAAGTTGCAGAGGTGTTAGGTCCCACCAGCGCGAGCGCAACAAATTCAACGGAAGGATCTGCCGCCATCAAGAGGCTGACGCTGAACGTATATACGCCGCCCTGGCTGGATACGAATGTGGACGTAGCCGGGTTATATTCGCCGTTTAGATCGTACTCCACCGCTGCAAAGCTTACGAAGAACGGTCCGGCAGGCGTAAATAGTTGATCGAAATTTGCTGAAGCCCTAAAAGCGGATTCGGCCAAATGGATTTCACCTCCGAATATGGAATAGCCTCATTTTCTGAAAACAACTCAGGATCATGAAGCCTTCTAACATGATATGTGGCAATGCGGTACCAGCCTCGGCGGTTGCAGAGGTCAATTCGTATATTTTGGAGAGGCCTATTTTGCAATGATGGAACGTTAGCCCTGTCTCCCCCGGCAAAAATACATAAAATGAAGAAGGCGATAAGGCATCTATACTTGGAACAGGAGCTGAGGACACGTGGCAAAGCAGCAGAAGCAAAGCCCGTATCGCAACAAACCGAACCCTAAAGTGTCGGTGGTCATTCCTGTTTTTAACGAAAAAAAAACGCTGGGGCAGGTGCTTCGCGAGGCTTACCGCGTTCACCGGGATATGGAGGTGATAGTCGTTGCCAACGGCTCCACCGACGGTACTCGGGAGCTCGCCGAACGTTCCGGGGCGAAGGTGATCAGCTTCCGGGAGACGCTCGGTCACGATGTCGGCCGGAGCATCGGGGCCGGCGAAGCCAGGGGGGAAATCGTGCTGTTCCTCGACGGGGACATGGTCATTGCGGCGGCGGAGCTGATTCCGTTTATCCGAGCGGTTGAGCAGGGGGTAGACGTGGCGCTGAATCGGCATTCCGGGGTAACCGACCGCAAGGACGTGCATCAGGTCGTTGCCGCAAAGCACGCGCTTAATGCGATGATCGGGCGCCTCGATCTTGCAGGCGCGTCGCTTACGGCCGTTCCTCATGCGTTAAGCCGGCGAGCCCTTGATGTCATCGGCACGGAACATCTCTCCGTCCCGCCCAAAGCGCAGATGATTGCTGCGATCCGGGGACTCCGTATAGAGGCTGTTCACCATATCAACGTGAGGAAGCTCAACCCGGTGCGAAGAAGAAGCCGGTTTAAAGACCCTGTGGGCGATTTGATCGTCGGTGATCATTTGGAAGCGATCCGCTGGCTGACGGAGAATCGGGACCTTAGGGGCGGCAAGCCGGATTTGGGCCGGAAAAGGGAGATTGTGAGGTGACCGTGATGAAAACGCGCGTACCCCGAAAAGCGGGCAAAAGAAGTAACGCTCGCCGGGAAGCGAGGCAGCGGGTAAGCCTTGTGAAGCGGAGACCGCGGGTCACGGGGCGGAAGCGGCCGGCGAAGCGGGTGTATACGGTCCAAAGTGAAGCGGCATGGCGGCAATGGGGCCTGCAGGCGGGCGAGCAGGATGCCGGCCTTTATTCCATCGAAGGCGAAGGATACCAGAAAAAAGCGTTAAACCGTTACTGGGTGGAACGCGTGAGAAAGGAACAACTGCATTTTAAGACTTGGGAGCATTACTGGGAAGCCGTTAAGGGATATCTCGAAGGTTACGGGCGGAAGTCCGGCATCGCCACTTACGATTGGATGCTTATGCCTACGGACAAGACCGTATCCGCCGTAATGGCCGTAATGAACGAGGAAAAATCGGTGATGGAGGTTCTTCACGAGCTGCACCGGCTTCCGCTGGAGGAAATCATCATCGTGGTAAACGGTACTTCGGACAGCTCGTTCCGGAGTGTGCGGGAAGGCTCCAGCGCTTTGATCGTGCATTATGATGAGCCGCTTGGTTACGATGTCGGCAGAGCGGTCGGGGCGAAGCTGGCCAGCTCGGAAATCGTGTTGTTTCTGGACGGGGACATTCCGGTTCCGGCAGAGCAGCTGATCCCGTTCATCGCCGCCGTCGACCGGGGCACCGACGTCGCTCTTAACCGGATATCCCCTTTTTTGGGCACTTTCGATCAGTGGGATTCCGTCAGTATGATGAAGCAATTTCTAAACCGTATCCTCGGCAGGTCGGATTTGTCCGCGGATTCGCTGACCGCCGTTCCCCATGCGATATCGAGGAAGGCACTCGATACGATCGGCGCCGGAGCGCTGATGGTTCCGCCCAAAGCTCAGGCGCTCGCGATCGCTAAAGGTTTGAAGGTGCAATCACCGTGGAGCGTTGACGTCGTATTCCATAACAAGACGAAGCCGCTCAATACGGGAAGGCATAATCCAGTCGAAGAGATGATCGTCGGTGATCATATTGAGGCGATCGTCACGATGCAGGAGCTCGCCGGAGAACGGCTTGCTTTTCCCGATACTATTCGAAGAAGACATTATGCCGGACGGAGGGGGTAGCCATTGCAAAAGGCAAGCATCATTATTCCGAACCGGAACGGACTGTCTTATTTGCAGCAATGCATCGCCTCCATCGTACGGCATACGGACGTTCCCTATGAAATTATCGTCGTCGACAACGGCTCGAAGGACGGGTCCGTGGAATACTGCCTTAAAGAGCGCAGAAAGGTCCGGCTGGTGTCCGTTCCGTTCAATCGCGGGTTTCCGGGCGCATGCAATTTGGGCCTGAAGCTCGCATCGGGCGACGCGATGCTGCTGCTGAACAACGACGTCATCGTGACGCCGAACTGGCTGTCCAATCTGATGAGATGTCTTTACAGCAGCAGGGAAACCGGTATTGTCGGCCCGACGACGAATTACGCGAGCGGCAGGCAAAGGGTGGATTCCCCTTACGGAAGCCCGGAGCTGGCGGCGCAAGCACCCAATATTCCGGATGCCGGCAAATGGCAGACCGTGCCGAGGCTGGTCGGGTTTTGCTTTCTTATAAAACGCGAGCTGATGGAAACGATCGGGCTTCTGGACGAACAGTTCGCACCGGGCCATTTTGAGGACGACGATTATTGCTTCAGGGCGAGGCTGGCCGGGTTTCAGCTGAAAATCGCAGGAGATACGTTTGTGTATCACCATGGCAGCGCCAGCTTCGGCCAGGAAAGCGAGCAGGTGAAGTCGCTGATCCGCCGCAATTACGACAAATTCGTCGCAAAGTGGGGGTTCGATCCGCACAGCCTTATTTAACGCAAGGGGCAGCTTGACGAAGGTTATTTCTTAATTATAGAGGAGAATGTGTCAGGTAAACGAAAGGGGGAGGCCGGTGGGACAAAGCAGAAGAAAGCATGGCAAAGTCCGCACAACCCGCCCGGCTGTCTCCGGGCGGGACGGCTTTGCGGACGGGCTAAGAGAAGGGTTAAGGCAAGGAGAGGCGTACGGCTACCACGTCGGGGCGTGCGCAAGGATTTGTCAAACAATCCCGCAGGATGGGCGGGCGATGCGGGATGTTCGCGTGTTTTACGTGAAGGAAGGGTTCGCTTCGCTGGATCGCGGAATCATTCATGCGCTTCAGAAACTGGTCAGGGAAGTGGTGCCGCTGCACGAAGCGGACGATGCGGCGGGGCTTGCGCTGCGGCATCGTCCCGACCTCGTGCTCGTGCTGAACGGCACGCGTTTCCCGGTCAGCCAAGCCGATGCGCTGCGGGCTCAGGGGATCCGGGTCGCACTCTGGCTGGTCGACGACCCGTACCATACCGATCTGAGCAGCGTTACGGCGCCGCATTACGATATCGTGTTCACGCATGAGCTCGGCTGCGTGGAGTTTTACCGGCAGCTTGGCTGCCCGCAGGTGCATTACATGCCGCTGGCCGCCGGGCCGGAAACGTATTTTCCGAGAAGGGTGGACGCAGAATACCGCACGGACATTTGCTTTATCGGCAATGCATTCCGGAACCGGCTGGCGTTTATCGACGAGATCGCCCCCTTCTTGGCGGATAAAAAGGTGCTGATCGCCGGTTGGTGGTGGGATCGGCTTTCCCGGTTCGAGCTGCTGCGGGATAAAATCCGGCTGAATACCGACTGGTTGTCTCCGGAGGAAACCTGCAGCTATTACAACGGCGCGAAAATCGTCGTGAACCTGCACCGCGCGGATGACGATCCGTCCAACTTCAACAGCCGGGGCATCGCGGGGGTTTCCGTCAATCCGCGAACGTACGAGATTGGCGCGTGCGGTTCGTTCCAATTGAGCGATCTGCGCGGGGACACGGCCAGCCTGTACCGCCCGGGCGTGGAAATCGCGACATATTCTTCACCGGCGGAATTCATCAGTATAGCCGCATATTATCTTGAGCATGAGCGGGAGCGCGAAGGCATCGCGCTGCGGGGGCTGCGCAGAACGCTGGAGGAGCATACGTACGCGAAGCGGCTTGACTCGCTGCTTGAAGTCGCGCTGGCTTGACCGGCCCCGTTTACGCACGCAGAGGGGGATAGGATAATGACGAAGACGCGCTCATCCAGGAGGCGTTTGCCCGGGCCCGCCCGCAGGAAGGCGAAGCGGAAGAAATCCGCAGGAGCAAGGCGGCAAAGCGAGGCCTATCTCGCCGGCTGGCGGGCGGCGTACCCGCTTGGCTTATCTTACGGCCGCCGTGTCGGCGCTTGTGAAGCGGTTGCCGGCGGGGCAGCCGCAAAGATGACGGAGGCCCGGGTTTGGCCGGTACGCCTGCTGTTCGTGGTTTCCGGCCAGGGAGACCCTTACGCCGCGATCGAACGCGGGCTGCTGGCCAGCTTAAAGCCGCTGGTTGCGGAGGTGATCGCCGTCAGCCCGTTCGACAACGTCGTGCAGACGGCAATGAACGCAAAGCCCGATCTGGTGCTGGTGTTTAACGGCTTAAACTATGTGCATGGCGATACGGTTCAAGCGATTCGCGACTCCGGCATCCGCACGGCGGTCTGGTTTACCGACGACCCGTATTACGCCGATTTGTCCGGCGACATCGCGCTTCGCTACGACGTCGCGTTTACGCAGGAAATCAGCTGCGTGGAGTTTTACCGTAATCTCGGCTGTCCCGAGGTGCATTATTTGCCGCTCGGCGTCGCCGAGAGCATATACCGGCCCGTCCGGGCGGCTGCCGGCTTTCATACCGATATTTGCTTCCTGGGCAGCGGGTACCGGAACCGGATTGCGTTATTCGACGAGCTGGCCCCTTACGTGGCAGGCAAAAAGACACTGATTGCCGGCCGCTGGTGGGAGCGTCTGCAGCGCTACGATATGCTGAGAGAAGCGATTCGCGGCGACGAGGATTGGCTGTCTCCGGCGGATACTTGCGCGTATTATAATGGCGCGAAAATCGTGATCAACTATCATCGCGCTTATGACGACGACGAAATCAATGCCAACCGGCGAAGGCTGCCGGCTCTTTCCCCCAACCCCCGCACTTTCGAGATTGCAGCCTGCGGGGCGTTCCAAATCGTGGATGCGAGGGAGGATTTGGCCCGGTTTTACGTGCCGGGGCAGGAGATAGAAACGTTCTCCTCGGCGGAGGAGCTGGCGGCCAAACTGGATTATTATTTGGCGAACGAGGAAGCACGATGCCGGATCGCCTTAAACGGGCTGGCCCGCACTTTCCGGGAACATACGTACCGGTCGCGGCTGCAGGCGCTTTTGACGCTGGCATTCGGACCGTGACTCCGAGCGGAAATTATCATTGATACAGGCGGTGAGTCCATGAAGCGTGTGCGAAAACGAAAAGTGCCAACGATCGGAAAGAAACGGAGATTGCGCAAAGGCAAACGTACGAAGAAAACGGTCAGAGCCAGGAAAAAATTAATAACGAATCAGCCATTTACCGCCCAGAACATAGACCGCATGCTGGACGAATCTTACGATAAAGGATATAAAGCCGGCTACGGTGCGGGGGCGTTGGCATCGACCGATCAGGTCTCATACGAACGTGGTTACGACGACGGGTATAAGAAAGGATTATACAACGGCGGGGACGGGATCGTGGACTCTCTCCTTCCTCTTGACATTATACTTCCCGAGGTCCCGGTCAGTGAAATCATCGCAGCCGGCATCGAGCAGTTCAGGCACCGGTTTTATACGCTGCAAACCACGCAGGAGGTTGCGGAACAAATCAGCTCCGCGCTTGACGCCAAGCAGCCTTTTTCGCTGGTCCGGCTCGGCGACGGAGAGCTTCTGACGCTTGCCCAGGAGACTGTACTCAGCATCGATCAGGTGAGGAAGGAAGGGAGTTTTCTCCCGTATGCCGGAGTAAACATTCCGGACATCGCGGCGCGCGATCTACTGGTCTCCGCCATAAAACAAGCGACAGTCGTGGGCATTCCCAAGCTTCGCAACGCGACGTACCAGCCTCTGGCCTTCCAGGTGTTCCGGGCGCACGGTATCGATTACCAATCGCTGCGCCTGACCCATTCGCTTGTCAATTATTATTTTTCCCAGGAAGGCTGGCTGAGCAAGCTGCTGAATGGCAGAAAAGTGCTGCTTGTCGGCAATGTCGGCCCGGCGCTTGCGGGCGTGATGTCCGGGCACGGCGTCCGGGTTGCCGGCGTCGTCGCGCCCGTCGACGGCGTGAGGGACATACCTCGCGTCATGGAGGAAATCAAGCCTCGCACGTTCGATATCGCCCTCGTCGCGGCCGGCGTCGCAGCCGTCGTCATCTCGCAGCGCATCGCTACGGAGCTGGGCAAGGTGGCCATCGATTTCGGACATCTGGCCGATTCGCTCGCCAAACGAAAAGAGCCGTTTCGTTAACCCGCTACGGGAAGGAGGAGAAAGTGACGTGAAATTGCAAAAGACGACGAAGCGGCTGAGGCCGGAAAAGCGGATCAAGATCAGGAGGACCGGCAGACGGAGCGTTGCGCCGGGCCGGCAAAACGGGTTCCATACGGGTTACAAAGCCGGCTACGACGCGGGCTACAATATCGGCTTCGATGCGGGACTGACGAATTTTCATCAGCCCTTTTCCGGAACGAGCATCATCATACCGACGTTTAATCAGGTTGAGCTGCTGCGCGACTGTATCGAAAGCATAATCGCCCATACCCCCGAGCCGCACGAGATTATTGTCGTCGACA
This sequence comes from Paenibacillus hamazuiensis, assembly GCF_023276405.1. NCBI lineage: Bacteria > Bacillati > Bacillota > Bacilli > Caryophanales > Paenibacillaceae > Paenibacillus > Paenibacillus hamazuiensis. The sequence continues at coordinate 4,822,844 of NZ_JALRMO010000001.1, read as the reverse complement.
ACGCATCGACGGACGGAACGGCGGAATATTTATATTCGCTTAGACACCAAATACGCTTCAGGATCAATCCGGCGAACATGGGTTTTGCGGGCGGGGTCAATCAAGGGCTCAAAATGGCCCGGGGCGAAACGCTGCTTATTCTGAACAACGATACTGTCGTAACGCAGGGCTGGCTGGCAAACATGCTGCGCTGTCTGAACAGCGACGGAAGAATCGGACTGGTCGGTCCGATGACCAATTACATCAGCGGCAAACAACTGCTGAATGTCTCCTACGGCTCGATCGCGGAAATGCATCGCTTCGCGGAAATGTTCAACCGGCCGGACCCGGCAAGATGGAGGAGGACGGATCGAATTACCGGCTTTTGCGTGCTGCTACGGAGGGAGCTGTTCGCCCGCCTCGGTTATTTTGACGAAGGTTTCGAGAAAGGGAACTGCGAGGACGACGATTTCTGCCTTCGTGTCAAGCTGCTTGGCCATGACCTCGTCATAGCGGGGGATGTGTTCATCCACCATGTGGGCAGCGTCAGCATGAAAGCGCTCGGGGCCGAGATGAACGAGGTGTACGGCAAAAACCTGGAGTTTTACGGCCAAAAATGGGGCAATCTCCCCGAAATCACCGAAGAAGCGAGGCTGTTGTCATCGGAAGGCAAGTCGATGCTCGACTTCTATCCCCGGGAAGCTATCGTATGCGGAAACCAGGGTATGCGATATTGGCTGGACGGCGGCGGGCGCCGGCCGATCCTCGAACAGGACGGCCAGTTATCGCCGGCCGTTCGCCTGTCGCACGTCGAGCTGAGAAGCTGGCCCCTTGGAGAGGCGGTTTCGGAAGCGGCAGTTCGGGAGCGCATAAGTCAGACCGCCGGTCAAACAGGCATTCGGGAAGGCGCTTTGCTTCAGGGAGAGTCGGGACGGATCTACCGTTACGAACAAGGCTCGCTTCGCCGGATCGTATCGGAGCTGGCACTGACGGTTTGGGGGTTTGACCGCAGCGAGACGATTGCTGCGGGCGATGCCGAGCTGGCGTCGCTTCCGAAAGGGCTCCCGATCATCGCTCCCATCTCCATAATGGCCGAAAATCTGTAAAGCCGGCGGACAGCTTTTATCCTTATTTAGGCAGCGAAGCGAGTAGCTTAATTCGGGGCCGGTGCATAAATTAAAACAGAATATGAGCAAGGGGCGTAAATACTTGGAGGAGGGAACTCCATTGCAGAACCATATAACCGACATTTTGTTCCACATGGCCAAATCGCAGGAGGAGATGGCTAATATTATCGAATCCAAACGGCATGTGGCGATGCACCTCGCGTCACTCAGCCACCACATCCCTCATGCGAACCCGGATTTTGGCGATATTCAGGCGCTCGTCGAGCATTCGCTGCTCGTAACGAAAAGCATCAGCGCTTATTTGAACAGCCTGGCCGATTTGGAGGATGCGCTTGGCGACAACCTGGAATGCGTCATGAAGGAGATGGGGGATGAGCCCTCGGAAGAATAACGCGGCTTAAGAGCCGACTATCCCGAAAAGCTGCAAAGCGAGGAGATTACATTGAGCAGAGCTGAATCTTATACAAGAATAATGCAAGCGGCCGCCAAGTTTCAATTCAATATCTCGCTGATTTTGGAGGCCAAGGCAGTCGAAGCCGAAAAGTCCCGCCACTGGATGTGCAACCATCTTTCGCCGGCGGCCTATGACGGACATGCGACGCAGGTCAAGGAAACGATGGACATTCACGACCAGTTGATCGAAGTGATCGACGGATTAACGAAAATGGAAAGCGCCCTGGCCAAAAATATGAAAATTATACTGGGTCACAACAAAGAAGAGGCCGACATGGGCGGTGGTGGCGGACTCGGGGATCTGTTTTCGTTAGGCGGAGGTTTGAAATGAGTTTGGAGCGTGAAAACCGCATCAAGCTTCATATATTGACCTCGCTCGCGCGAAGCCAGCGGGCGCTAACCAAAATGCTGGAGGCCATGGCCGATATTTGTGACGTATCCGGCGAAACCTCAAGGCGGCTCGCGGAAAATATCGAGGTCATAGGCAAATATCAGCGCATTTTAGCGGTTAAGATAACGGGCGTTTCCCCACGGCGCGTCAAGCGGGGTATACCCAACGGGCCATGGCTGAACCGGGAAAAGGTGACGGGGCATTGGCTGGACGGTCCGGACTTCGGTAAGTCCGGATCCTCCGGCTCGGAGATGGGGCAACATCCGCGTTAGAAGCGGTTTTTTGTCGCTTTGGAAAATATGCGCACGTAAAAGGAGGTAACCATAGTGGCTTTGACTTCAACGAAGAAGCGGCCGAAGCGAAAAAAACGAGCCGTCCGAGGGAAAATCGCCCGAAGCGGCGCCAAGCCGCGCAAAAAAAAGCATGCTGCGGGCAAAGGGGCATCCTCCTATCAAGCGAAGTTCAATAAAGGGTACGACGAAGGATACAACCAAGGGTTCGATATCGGTTATGCGGAAGGGTATGAAAAAGGGCACGAGCTTGCTTACAACAAGATTGACCCGTAGAGGGACATGCCCAGCGGGCAAGTCCGAAACGACGTTGAATCAGTCCGATTCGGCCGGGTGCCAATTTTCCGTTAAGGGGTGAGATAAAGCTGAAACTGATCGCCTTCTATTTGCCTCAATTTCATGAAACCGAGGAAAATAATCGTTGGTGGGGAAAAGGGTTTACCGAATGGACCAATACAAGAAAAGCGCAGCCTCTATTCCCCGGACACGACCAGCCGAAAGAACCGTACCAAGATTATTATTATGATTTGACAGACGAGTCTTCAAGAGCATGGCAAGCGCAAATTGCAAGACAATACGGCATTTATGGATTTTGTTATTACCATTATTGGTTTAAGGGAAAAAGGTTTCTTCATAAGCCGCTGGATGCCGTTCTTCAAAACGGGGAGCCCGATTTTCCATTTTGCCTTTCCTGGGCGAACGATCCATGGACAAGAACATGGACCGGTTCTAATCATGAAGTATTGGCCGGTCAGGATTATGGGGAAGAAGCGGATTGGAAAGAACATTTTGAATTTCTTCTGACCGTTTTTAAAGATAAAAGGTATATCAAAGTGGAAAATAAACCTTTATTTCTTATATATCGCCCCAGCGATATTCCACGGTGCGAGGAAATGTTGGAATGCTGGCGAAAATTGGCTGAAGAACATGGGCTGGATGGAATTTATGTTGTACAAACCTTGAATCGATTTCATAATCCCGATCTGAAAGGATTCGATGCCCGCGTCGAATTTGAACCCGGATACACGATGTTTTTAACGAGCGGTATCCATTGCGGAAGATCCGTCGACGGTTATAAGCAAAAGTTTGAACTGATGGATTACGATAAATACTGGTCTTATATACTGGATAGAGAACGGGACAATGCAGCATTGAAAACGTATTTGGGGGCTTTCCTCGATTGGGACAACTCTGCCCGGGTAGGCGGCAGATGGCCGCTCATTTTTACAGGATCGACTCCGAAAAAATTTTGCACCTACTTGACCCGTCAAATAAACAGATCGCTCGAAATAAACAGTGATCTTTTGTTTATCAACGCATGGAATGAATGGGGAGAAGGAACATATCTGGAACCTGATAAAAAGCACGGCTACCAGTACCTGGAGGCGGTTAAGAAAGCGATGGAAAACAATGGATTCCTTGTGAGGTGAACGAACATTACTGAACATCTTTTTCCGATCAGCCAATTATATCAGTACATTGATTCGGTCAGCGGGTGGTTAACGACGGCCGAGCAAACCGCCCTGCTGCATTTACCGTCACTCGTTGATCATTTGGACGGAGAAATCGTTGAGATCGGCTCCTTTAAGGGGAAAAGCACCGTTGCATTGGGGCTCGGGAGCAAGTGGCTGAGCGAGAAGAAACGAAAAATTGTTGCGATTGATCCCTTTATAACGAACGGGTATTATTTTGATTATTTTACAGAATTCCAGAATAATATTCTTAATTACCGTCTCGCAAACTATGTATCGCCGATTAAGAAATTCAGTCATGAAGCCGTTCAAGACTGTCCTGAGCTCATATCCGCCCTTTTTATAGACGGAGACCATAGTTATGCGGGGGTAAAAAGAGATATAGAGCTGTATGCTCCAAGAGTAGTACGCGGAGGATTTATCGCTTTTCATGATTACACAGCTTATGCCGATGTCAGAAGAGCTGTTGATGAACTGTGCGAGAGCAAAGAATATGTTCTTGTTTGCGATTACGACAGCCTGCGGCTCATACGCAAATTGAAACAACAGCTTTAACCAAAAGATCAGGATTCCGGCCGGACAATCCACGTCCACCGGAATCCTGATCTTTTCAAGGCAGCCAACTTCGTCCAAACTCACAAAGAATGTCCATAGCTTTTTTTCACGACGGCCGGCACGCCTGCAGCCATAGTGAAGTCGGGAATATCTTCTTTGACAAAGGCGCCACCCCCGACCATGGACCAGCAACCGATGCGCCGCTTCTCCCGAACCGATGCGCCGATGCCGATATAAGCTCCGTCGCCGATGGCAACGTTGCCTGCCAAATTCACACCCGGAGCGATGGTTACAAAATCGCCGATAACGGTATCGTGGCTGATGGTGGCGTTTCGATTAATAATAACATGACGTCCGATTCTGATATTGTCCGTCATTGTAACCCCATCGCAGATCATACTCCCTTCGCCGACCTCTGTTCTTCGGGATAGCCGGACACGAGGGTGTATCAGCGGGGCGGCGAGCCGGAATCCCGCGCGGACGGTATCATCGGCAAACCTTTTTTTTAAGGCCGGGTCGCCAACTCCGGCGCATACGATTTCCACCTCATGGCGCAGCGCTTCAATATCGGGGAGCGTTCCCAGTACAGGAACGCCGTTCACCGATCGACCTTTCATTTCGGGCCGTTCATCCAGGAATCCCGCGACTTCCACTCCAAGCTCTTCACAAAGCCAGTTTGTTTCGCGGGCGTGTCCACCCGAACCCCAAATCACGATTTTCCTCATTTGCTCGCTTCCCCTCCCATGCTAGCGAGCGCTCCTACAATTGTTTGAACGGTGGTTTCATTCATTTCCTCCCACAACGGCAAGCTGACGATATGTTTAGCCACATGCTCCGTTACACGAAGATTGGAGTGGGGATACCTTTTGAAATGCTTCTGCTGATGGCATGCAGGGGAAAAGTATGTTCTGGCCTCGATGGAATGTGCAGCCAATCGATGGACGACTTCCCGGTTGTCGAGAGAGCTTGGACTCAAGATGGAGAAAAATTGCAGGGGCACGTTTCCTTGTATCTTCTGCACCGACCATCCCTGTTCCAGCAAGCCGGTCCGGGCGAGTTCCCGGCGATAGGAATCGATGATCGCCTTTCGTTTGTCTATGGATGTCTGGAACTGGTCGAAGGTGGCTAAGGCGATTGCGGCAGTATATTCGGAGATTTTACTGTTTAAGCCCGGCATGACCGATTCCCTGGCGCTGGAGAAACCGAAATTCCCGGCCTGGCGAATACGCTGAATGAGGTCCCGGTCTGCACTGTAGACCAAGCCGCCCTCGCCGATACCGAACGTTTTGGTAGCGTGAAAGCTGAATACGACCGCTCCTGTAAAGCCTTTTCCGAATTGCGCGGCTTCCTCGGGAGTGACGGTTCCGAAGCTGGCGGCAGCATCGATGACTACGGGAATTCCTCTATGCACCAACATATTATATACGGATAAATCGATGGCCGTACCGAAAGTGGCGTAAGGGACGACGACCGCTATCTGCGGCCCCAGCTTCTCAACGGTCCGCTCCAACTGATCCCTGTTCATCTGCCAGTCATCGCGCTCGATATCCAGGAAATAGGGCTCAAGACCGCACCATTCGGCGGCGAGCGGGGTGGCTGCGAAAGTAAAGCTGGGCATCACCGCATATTTGCCCTGGGGCCGCTTGCTTTGGGAAATCGCCAGCATGAGGCCGAGAGTAGCGTTATGAACGGTTACCGCCGCCCCTGTACCTTGAAACATTTGATCAATAACGCGTTCCTCGAATTTTTTATTTAAAGGCCCGTAATTGGAGTAAATCCGGCTTTCTTCAATTTGTGCAAAATAGGAAAGCAGCCGCTCCTTTTTGACCAAATTAGGCCGTAGGAAGGGAATTTCAAACATGAGGTGCCCTCATTTCTCTCAGGATTTGCAATAAATGAACATTCACCTTATAGTATGAAACCCTTGAAAATGAGGAACGGCGAATACCTGACTTCCCGATCTTCAGAATTTTAAGAGTCTAGCGTTTTTAAGATCGTTTCAATTCTCAAGATATCCGCGGCAAAATACGGATGGTTTTTTATGCGCTGCTGATAAGACAATAGAGCGGTTTTATACAATTCGTCCGTTTCGAGAAATCCGTCTACTCTTGATGCAATCATCATATCCAACCATTCGCCGAATGCATGGACTCCCAGCGTATTGTTATTTTGATGGGGATGCAGTCGAAAATAACTCAGCGTTTCCGGAATATAAACCGCTTTTCCCTTGGAGAGGAGCGACAACCAGGACGCCAAGTCATTGAGAAGAGTATATTGTTTACCTTGATACATTCCGAACTCCCCGGTAAGGTCGGATTTTTTAAACATCACTGTCGTGGGTTCCCCTATGACATTCAAACAACGGGTTAATGCAGCGTTACCAAGCAATTTTCCGTCCATGATCCTCGTTTCTTGATATAATCGGGCCGTCGCATGGATGGGAGGAAGAACTTCCCCCGATGCACCGATGGTTTGCCGAAAAGACGTAACCAGCTTAATATTATCGAATTCATTAAAGAAGAAGAGCATTTTTGCAATTTTATCCTTATGAAACAAGTCATCGTCCATCAAGTAATTGATATATTCTCCCGATGAGAGATTGAAGCATTTATGCCAGTTTTCAATAAAAAGATTTCGTTCGTTCTTGTAGTATTTGATCTGGGGACAGGAGTTTAAATAAGCGGATTCAACCATTTCCTGCACTTCATTATTGGTGCTGTCGTCACAAATAACGACTTCGATATTCGGATAAGTTTGTTCCAACACACTGTCAATGGCTGCCCGCAGCGTAAGGGGACGGTTATAAGCGGGAATCAGTACGCTAACTAACGGCGATTGCAAGAGGACTCCACCTTTCTTCAAAAATGCCGATCAATTCTTAGGGTATGCGTCTTCGTGAGAAACGTTCATTCATTTTGGGCTGCGAAATTGTAGCACCGGAACAATGACGGAATACACTATGTTTGAAATACAACTTGGTTACAAGAAAAAAACCGGAACTTACGCTCGTTATTGGAGGGGCTTCTTGTTGTAACGAAAGCGAACTTTATGCTTAAGGATAAAGCGGCAAAATGAACGACAAGCTTATTTTTGCCGGAGGGACCGATGATGCGGAAGTCGGACCCGAGGCGGAGTCATGATGATTCATTTCGACATCAAAGAAAGGGGAATGAACTTGTCTTCGGATGCAACGCCTCTATTGACAACTCACCTATTTGTGCCAAGTTATATTTCAAAGGATAAATTGAAAGAAGCCATTGCGAGATTGGAAGAGAACTACATCACCGTTAAGCTGTATGGTCCGGATGATCCGTTATCGGATCGTTCCCCGCATAAACCCCGCGTTTACGTTTCGTTGGGGAAGGATTGGAGAGAATGTTCCACGCTTGTGTCGCTGCCTTTTCACGAAAAAAAGCGGTGGCTTCATTTTCCTTCGCCAGAAGAACTTCAACCGTCGAACGTATTTTATTGTTGGCTTAAACAGACCGACCCTCTCCCGGAAAACAAGCCGATGTCTCCTACCCGTTTTTCTTCAGATGTTCCCTTGGTTTCCGTATTTACAGCCACTTTTAGATCAAAGGATAAAATCGAGCGCCCTTACCGGTCGCTGCTGAACCAGACGTACACGAATTGGGAGTGGGTTATCGTGGACGACTCGGATGATGAGGAGGAAACCTACAAGCAATTTTTGCTTCCTCTGAACGATTCTCGCGTACGCAGGTACAGGCAGGATTCCCGTAACGGATACATTGGGGCGCTCAAGAGATATGCGGCCGGGCTTTGTACGGGAGAGATTTTGGTGGAGGTTGATCATGACGACGAGCTGACTCCCGACTGCTTGCAAAAAATCGTTCAAGCTTTCCGGCAAAATCCCGAATGCGGTTTTGTTTACGGGGATTGCACCGAGGTCTATGCGAGCAACCTCCATGCTCACTGGTATGGCTGGGATTGCGGTTTCGGATACAGTACCCATTACCGGGTTTGGCTGCACAAAATGAACCGGTGGCAAAACGTACAACGACATACGACACTCAATGGGAAGACCATTCGCCACTTGGTCGGTTTACCGAATCATCCCCGTGCCTGGACGAGGGATTGTTACCATTTGGTTGGAGGTCATCGCGATGAATTGCTGGTATCGGACGATTATGACTTGCTGATCCGCACGTTTCTATGCACGAAGTTTGCCGCTGTACCCGACTTGCTCTACATCCAATATCGGAACGAACACGGAAATAACACCACGCTCCTTAGAAATAAGCAGATTCAGATTCTCGTAAGGGAATTGGAGCGGTATTATCGCGACCGAATACGCGGCAGACTGGAGCAGTTCGGATTGCCGGAGCATTTGCCGTACAGACGCGTATGGGAAACCGCTGTGCATGATCCTGCCCGAAAAACGGCCCATATTCTTCATGAAGATTCTTCGAAGACTTCCATCCTGTTTCCCATACCCTTCTCCGCTTCCGAGAAGGAGCATACCCAGCTATGGAGGACCCTTCATAAGGGGGGGGAGACGGGCTTCAGGGAGACCGAGATTGTTGTCGTCGGCCGTATTCCGGCCGATATCGAAAGATTCGCGTCCGCAGCGCCTACGGGAGCCATTCGCTGGTGGCCTATGGAGCCGGATGCCTCGCTGGAAACCTGTATCCAATACGCAAAATATTGCGCTTCCTGTAAAGAGAAAATCGTTGTGCTGCCGTAGTTTCGGAAAGGGTGATTTATGGGAGGCTTTTACTGGAATCAAGCGTTTCCGCATAGGAGAATTTCAACAAAGCTGATCGGGAGAGGCCAATGATTTCATTCATGGGCCTCTTCTCTTTCTCCGTCTCACTTATCGAAGCTGCTCCAGCGCCAGAGCAGCCCCGCGTGCACGAGCCCTCCGCCGAAGCCGTACATCAGCACCGTATCGCCGTCCTTCAGCTGGCCTTCCCGGACGCCACGGTCGAGGGCGAGGGGGATGGTGGCCGCCGATGTGTTGCCGAAACGCTCGATAGTGTGAAGCGTTCGGTCCATGGTTATCCCGGTCCGCTCGCAGACGGATTCGAGAATGCGCAAATTGGCGCTGTGCGGGATGAACCGATCGATGTCGCCGGCGGTCAGCCCGGTTTGCCGGAGCAGCGCCTCAACTCCCGCGGGGACGGTGGTGACGGCGAATTTGTACACTTCGCGTCCGTTTTGCACAACGGTGCCGTCCGCTTTCAGCTCGCGGCCCTGCAGGCGGCTGCTTAAAATCGTGCGGTACAAATGGATCGCTCCCGTACCGTCCGAACCGCCATGGTAGGCAACGAAGCCGGGACGTTCGTCATCGCGTTCGACCAGCACTGCGCCTGCGCCGTCGCCGAACAGGATGCACGTTGTCCGGTCGGTGTAATCGGTCGTTTTCGACAATGCGTCGGCTCCGACGATGAGGATTTTGCGGTGAAGGCCGGCGGTGATCATGCCGTTTGCCAAATGCAGCGCGTAGACGAAGCCGGCGCACGTCGCATTGATATCGAGCGCTCCCGCCCGCGGAAAGCCGAAATGGCCCTGGACGAGGCATGCCGCGCTCGGACAAGCGAGCTCGGCCGTGTGCGTGGCGACGATGATCAAGTCCAAGTCATCCAGCGATACGGGATAGCGGGCGAGCAAATCTTTTACCGCGGCAATACAAAGGTCGCTCGTAAACTGGTCGGGCGCGCAAATGCGGCGTTCCCGAATGCCGGTTCGCTGTACGATCCATTCGTCGCTCGTGTCGACCATGCGCTCAAGGTCGGCATTGGTCAGTATACGTTCGGGGACGTAGCTGCCTATGGCGGTGATGCGGGCTCGGGAAGTGGATTTGGGAAGCCGGCCGATGCTGCCGGAAGCGGACGAACCTGTTGTTTTGAACGACATAAGATCACCTCATAACTTGATTGGAACTTGATATTAGTACCAAGTACTAATATCAGATTACAACATTGTGATTATTCAGTCAATGGTGTGATCTTAGTTTACTTGTGCCGGATCTGCGGGGCTTGATGTTTTCCGGCGATGTTACTTCCGGGAAGCGATTTTTTGCCGCAATGTTTTTTTATGATTCAGCCGAGAACACTTGTGACTTTAGTCATGAGATGAATCGCTTCGGATGTGATGTGCCCCAATTTTGGTGCGTTTTACATCCGGCACATGTTACGCTGTAGTATAAGAAAAAGACAAATAAATATTAGGACATCTTCACAAAATCTATTGACATATGTTATCCTCGGGTTAAGAGGTGGACAATGATGTCAGAAGTTAAACATGGACGAGGGTACGTCTATTCTATTCAATACCACATCGTATGGTGTGTGAAGTACAAGCATAAGGTATTGTCTGACCATGTAGATAAACGGCTCAAGGAAATATTACATAAAATTGCTTCAGACAATGAGATTACCATTACCGAGATCGAAAGCGATCTTGACCATATTCATCTTTTGGTGGACTGTACTCCACAACATTCTATTCCAAGCATAATCAAGGCTCTTAAAGGTGTTTCAGCAAGACTTCTATTCAAAGAGTTTCCAAAACTAAAGAAGGAACTCGGGGGAGGGAACATGTGGAATCCCTCTTATTTTGTAGCAACCGTAAGCGAACACACCGAAGCGCAAATTCGACAGTATATTCAAAATCAGAAAGGTGGTGAAAACCATACAAATCCATAAAGCTTACAAATTTCGTATCTTTCCGAGCCAAGAACAAATCACGCTAATCGCTAAAACAAAATCCGAATTTACACGGCTAAAAGAAGTGGACAGTATAGCGATTCAATCGTCCGTAAAGAACCTTGCGGATGAGTGCAATCCTATACAACCAAGTCGACAAATGGAAATATTGCTGTCATAGACAATAAGATCAAGTTGCCTAAATTGGGATTTGTTCGTATACCAAAACAAAGAGGTTAAAAATCTGAATCTTCGTGACTGGACCTGCCCTTCGTGCCATGAACATCATCAAAGGGGTATAAACGCAAGTCGAAATATTCTTGCCGAAGGCAAAGACTATTTTCAGCGTAAATCGTTATGCCAACCGTAGGGACTACGGGGGTAGCCTGCCTACCTTCGCTCGTTGGAGCGTTTAGCGCAGGAATCTCGCGACTTTAGTCGTGAGAGGTTCAATCGCCGTACATTGTATAAGGGCAATTGCAGTATCCCGGATGCGGAAAAGAAGAGGGGAGAACGGATGTCGCTCAAAACGCTGAAATTGTTTACGATTCTGCTGCCGCCGCTTATTATCGGAGGCTTTGAGTATTTTCGCCATGAAGTGCTGCTGCACATGCTTTCCATGGAAGTCGGCAATTTTTACATTACGGTGCTGACGCTGCTGCTGTCGTTTCTGTTCGCCCAATGGATGTTCCGCAAAATCGAGCGGATGAGCCGCAGGCTCGCCGAGGAACGGGCGCACCGGGCCGTTTACGAAGAGCGGGAGCGGCTTGCCCGGGAGCTTCACGACAACATCGCGCAAATGCTGTTTTTTCTGAATGTGAAGCTGAAGCAGGGGAAAACGGAGGAGGCGCGCTCGGCCGTTACCGAGATCGACAATCACCTGCGGCAGGCGATCTTTAACCTGCGGACGCCGCCGGGCGAAGGGATTTCGCTGCGCCACCGGACGCGCGTGTGGCTGCAGGAGTGGAGCGCGATGACCGGCATCGAAGCGGAGCTGCGCTACGGCGTGCCGGACGGTGTGTTCGACGTGTCGCAGGAGCTGCAGCTGTTCGGCATCATTCAGGAGGCTTGCACGAACATACGCAAGCATTCGCGCGCAAGCCGGGCCGTTGTGACGCTGGAATGGCACCGCGACACGGATGGTCGGCCGGCGGTGCATATTCGTTCGCGCGGCGAATCGCCTGTCACGGACAGCCGCGAGCCGGGCCGTTCTTCAGCGGCGGCCGGCCGCCTTAAGGGCGAAACGCCGGAGGGAAGCGGCGTACCGGCGGGCGGCGCACCGGCTCCCGGCTCCGGGTCGGCCGGGCCGGGCCCCGGTCAAGCGGCCGCCGCAGGCTGGCGCCTGTCGATCAAGGACGACGGCATCGGCATGGCCGTGCCGTCACCGGACCCGACCGCTTACGGGCTGACCTTGCTGCGCAAGAGAGCCCGTGAGCTGGGAGGCGAGCTGCGCGTGCACACCGCTCCCGGCGCCGGGACGGAAATCGAAATTGTGGGAAAGGGCGGATCGTTCGATGAAATACCGACTGCTGATCGCCGACGATCATCCGATGGCCCGTGAGGCCGTTCGCAGTTTGCTGGAGGAAGACCCGCTGTTCGAGCTTGTCGGCGAAGCGAAGGACGGCGAGGAGGCCGTCGCCCTGTGCGGGCGGCTGCTGCCGGACGTCGTACTGATGGATATCAGCATGCCGGGGGTGAGCGGCCTTGCAGCGACCCGCATCATCAAGATGAAGCATCCGCACGTCCGGGTGGTGATGCTGACCGTCTCCGACGATGTGGCCGATTTGTTCACCGCCATTCAATACGGTGCGCAAGGGTACCTGCTCAAAAACATGGACCCCGACGATTGGACGGCGTACCTGCACGCCTTGATGGACGACAGCTCCGAGCTGTCGCGGAATATGGCGGACAAGCTTTTTCACCGGTTTCGCTCGAACCTGCAGCCGGACAGCCCGGATCACCGCGTGCTCTCCGCGCGGGAGCTGGAAATCGTCGCGCGGATCGCAGCGGGCGACAGCAACCGGCAAATCGCCGAGCGGCTTTTTATCACGGAAAATACGGTGAAAAATCATATCAAAAACATACTGGGAAAGCTGGGTATGGATAATCGGGTGCAGCTCACCGCCTATGCGGTTCGGCACGGCTTGACACAGTCCGGACACAATGCGGCGCAGAAATAGCCCGATCGGGTCATGTTTAATTCGGCGAAGATCGGTTAGATTGAGTAATGACCGAGATTAACCGCCGAAAGGAACTGATTTGTTTTGAAGAAACACGTATTTATGCTGCTTATTTGCATGATGATCGCCATTCTCGCTTCCGGAGTAGCCAGCGCTCATGTCACGGTGCTTCCGAACCAGGTCGTTCAAGGAACGTATGAAAAATTCGCCGTCCGCGTGCCGACGGAAAAAGACGTGCCGACTGTCAAGGTGGAAGTGAAGTTTCCTGTAGACGATGTGTCGATTTCCCGTTTCGAACCGAAGCCGGGATGGAGCTATGAAGTGTCGAAAGACGCGAACGGCAAAATTACCGGAGTCGTTTGGACTGCGCAAGGCGAAGGGCTGAAGTCGACGGAATTCGGCGAGTTTTACATGCAGGGCAAAGTCGGCGACAACGCGTCCAAGCTCGTATGGAAAGCGTACCAAACGTACAAGGACGGCACCGTCGTCGAATGGACCGGAGCGGAGGGCTCGGATAAGCCGGCTTCGGTTACGGCCGTAAAGCCGAAGCCGACCGGAGCGGCGACCGACAGTCACGGCAACACCGCCGCTGCCGCCCCGGCAGCCGCTCAACCGGCCGCTTCCGCGGGCGCCGGCTCGCAGGCTCCGCTGTATATGTCGGCGGGTGCGCTCGTATTGTCGCTGATCGCACTGATCGCTTCGCTCACCCGCAGAAAAGCTTCAAGCCGCTGAGATTTCAGCGGCTTTTTGCTATGGCGTGGGGCCGTCCGCGTTTAGGGTGCGTTAGGGTGCGGACGCGCGGCTTGCCCGCCCGAAGCGGGGAGGCGAAAGTCGGCGGGATCCCGCCATAGCGGAAACGCCCCGAACGCTGTTCATAAGCTGTAACGGTTGTGATAGCGCTTATTTAGCTCAAAATACTCATTTTCAAATTCTAACGGTTGCCATTGAGCTTATATGTAGGATTAGCCGATAAGAGATCTGCATATTGCCCAAATAACCTTAACCAGAACCGTTACAATTTTAAAATCGGCATTTTCCCTGCAATAACCTCTGTGGCAACCGTTAAAGTTTTATCGCATCCCATTCATTTTATCGCCGATAATCGACGTGATGTATCTCCATCGAAATGACGTCGATCATAAGCTCTTCTTTTTGCAGCCGTGGTGTATTTTTCCATATATTTGGGGATAGTAAGAGGGACTAACATGAACCACAACGCCTAAGGAGGTCCTTCTAATGTTCACCTCGCGCAAAAAATGGCTTGCTCTGTCCCTGCTTTGCATCATGCTGATGCTCTCAGGCGTCTCATCGGCTTTCGCTTTCGGCAAAACAGCGAGCGGTCCCGACGTCTACGCGGTGCAGGGTATGCTCAAATCGCTCGGTTATTTTCAAGGCAATATTACCGGGTATTACGGTTCGTCAACCGAGACGGCCGTCAAGCTGTTCCAGAGAAGGTACGGCCTGCCGGTGACCGGCGCGGTCGACGACAAAACGTTGGAATCTATTTTGTGGGCATATGCCAACTTGAAAATTCAAAAACAACCGGCGCCTACACCGACTCCAACGCCCGAACCACCGCCGACGCCGGAACCGCCCCCTGCTCCAACGCCGGAACCAACACCTGCTCCAACGCCTGAACCGGCTCCATCGACAGAAATTAGCGCCGAGGAGCAGCAAATGGTCGATCTGGTCAACCAGGCCCGGGCGGATGCCGGTTTGCCGCCGCTGACGGTCGACCCGGCTCTGGTCAAGACCGCGCGGCTGAAAAGTCAGGATATGGTAAGCAACAACTACTTCTCGCACCAGTCGCCGACCTACGGCTCTCCTTTCGACATGCTGCAGAAGTTCGGCATCTCGTACCGCACGGCCGGCGAGAACATCGCCTGCAATCAAAACGTGAGCGCGGCTCACCAGGCTTTGATGAACTCGCAGGGGCACCGGGAAAATATTTTGAGCAAGGACTACACGCATATCGGCGTCGGCATCGTCGACGGCGGACAATGCGGCAAAATGTTCACCCAGCAGTTTATCGGCAAATAACGCAAGAACGACCGGTTTCCTGGCGTACAGGAGCCGGTTTTTTTAATGGCCGCGCCCCCGGCTTGACATGGGACAAAGATCGTTCATACTGGAATGTAGCTGATATTGCCGAAAAAAAGGAGGGGCCGCCATGGAGCCGATCCAGCTCGGTCCGCTGTTCGTGAAGGCGGAAGTTCTTCCGCTTGTCGCGGCGGCTATATTTATTTATGCGGCGCTGCGGCTCCGCTTCAGAAAAGCGGAGGAAGACGTCCGCCATATTCCCGATGCGTTTTTGAACGTGCTCTTCATTTCACTTATATCGTGGAAGCTCAGCTATATGTTGACCGACCCGGTTACGGTGCTGCACCGTCCGCTGGTGCTGCTTTATTTTGACGGGGGAAGCATCGGATATGGAATTGCGGCGTTGCTATCCGGATTATACATTTGGAGACTGACAAGGAAGCGCCGCATTCCGTTCGAGGCGTGGCTCGACGCGGTGCCCGCCGGCTGCTTTGCCGCTTTGTGCGGATATTATGGCGTATACGCCGTTTTGCAGCAGCCGGTCAGCGTGCCGCATCTGATATATGCCGCTGCCGCTGTGCTGCTGCTGGTGTTGTACATGGCCAAGGACGCTTCGGCCCGCAGCATGGTGCAAACGCAAAGAGGCCTGCTTGCCGCCGTGCTGCTGTTCGCGCTATTTACGCTCGGCGAAAACGTTTGGGCCAAGCCGCAGCTCGGCGTTATGCTCGAAGGCATCAAACCGGGGCAAACGGCCCCGGAATTCGAACTTCGCACCTTGGACGGGAAGACGGTCAAGCTGTCGGATTACCGCGGAAAAAAGGTGCTGCTCAATTTCTGGGCGAGCTGGTGCGCCCCTTGCCGCGCCGAAATGCCGGAGATGGAGCGGTTCTTGCAATCGGCCGCAGGCCAGGAGGTCGCCGTGCTTGCGGTCAATCTCGCACACACCGAAGCCCGCAAAACCGATGCCGCCGACTACGCGGCGAAGGAAGGGCTGACGATGACGATTCCGCTGGACGATGACGGTGCGGTGAGCCGCTCCTATCGGGTGATCGCGTATCCGACATCGTACTGGATCGATGCCGCCGGCATCGTCAGGGACCGCGTGCAAGGCCCGATGAGCGAAGCGGCGATGAACGACTACGCGGCGAAGCTGAACGAAAAATAACGAGACCGAGGGAATCGTATGGTGACCAGAAAAGAAGTGGCGGAGCGCGCCGGCGTATCGGTGGCGGTCGTCTCCTACGTGTTCGGCGGCCGGCAGATCGTGAAGGAAAGCACGCGGCAAAAGGTGCTGCAAGCGGCGAAGGAGCTTGGCTATCAGCCGAACCCGATAGCCCGCAGCCTGAAGACAAAGCGGTCGCAGCAGCTTGCGGTGCTTGTAAATCATTTGGGCAATCCGTTCGAGTCCGGCATTTTGCTGGGGCTTGAGCGGCGCGCCCGGGAAGCGGGATATTTTCTTTTCGTGCAGACGTATGCGGAGCAGTTGGAAGAGGAGCTGAAAGCGCTGCTGACCCGCAGGGCGGACGGCATTATTTTGCTCGGGCAAAACCTGAAGAGGTCTACGGTATCGCATTTTTCCGCTCTCGGCGTGCCGATCGTCTCGGTCACCACCCCGGTTGCTTCCAACGCGGCCGTCCCCGCCCTGGATATCGACTGGACCGCGGCATTCATGAAGCTGGTCCGCCACTTAAAGGAGGGGGGCCACAACCGCATCGGTTTTATGGGGAGCGAAAGCCCGTCTCATCACCATGCCTACCGATGCGGCGCTTTTATTCGGGCCGTGCGCCGGGAAGGGCTGGAATTCGATCCGCTCCGGCAGCTCATCTACGCCCAAGGCACCTACGAGACCGGCTATGCCGCGATGCTCGAACGGCTGTCTTCGCCCCATGCGCTACCTTATACCGCGCTTGTCTGCGCAAACGATTTGATGGCCGTCGGAGCTTTGGCCGCCTGCAGGCAGCAAGATCTTCGCGTTCCGGAGCAGCTGGCTGTCGCCGGGTGCGAGAACATCCTCATGTCCTCTCAAACCGCGCCGGCTCTAACCGTAATGGACTATCCGCGAAGCCTTATGGCCCCCGTGGCGGTGGAACGTCTGCTTGGCATGCTCGACGGCAAGCCCGGGGAATCGCTTTTGATGGAAGCGGAGCTGCTGGTCAGGGAGTCGACGGGGAAGACGAGCAGAGCGGAGTAGGTCTGGTGCTTTAGCTTTTACATGACGTTGGAGATATGGTTACGCAATCCTTGTCTTGGACCAACATTTCAAAGACGTGAATTGTACATTATCCATACAAGCAGAGAACATGTGGAGGTCATAGAGAATGGACTTACTCCAGTTTCATTATCCGTATCTTTTGAAGGTGAATCCGTTGTATTAAAAAATGTACTTTTGGATACGGACATTATGTCCTGCCGTTTACCCGGCCGGCGACCCGTTACTCGGCATCGGCGTATGAAGATGCTTCTGGATGAAGCGATAAAGAGCAAGCAGCAAAAGATGGGATACCGGATATATGGGAACCGAATAATACAACTTCCATGAGATATAGTTGAACACGCCGCTTAACACAAAAGTCCATTCAAATAAAACGGAAAATAGGGTCCAACCGATGATATAATAAAGCAGCTTGGTCCCGCGGATGTTCCATTTATCGTAAAAGTACAGAAAAACAAAAGCATAAGGAGGATAGATGAAACACTGAAGCACTCCCGTGGAAATTTCGTAAGACGTATTGTCTCCGCAATAATACAGCTGAAACGGAGTCGCCGCAATGGCATAATCGAATAACTCTACGAAATTGACGGTAAATATCCATATCAGGATTCTCGCGGAAAACGGAAAATGCTTTCGGATAATTAAAAAAAACGATGTACTGACCGTCGCCATCAAAACGACATACCATTCATTCCAACTCATTGTAAAGTTCATCGGTGTAAAGCCCCTTTTTCAGGTGTTTGCGGAAAAATTTCATAACGCCAACGGAGATCAGCAGGATGATGCTCCAGCAAAAAAAGGTCCACCAAACTTTCCAATGCACATGGACGCAGATCCCCAACCAATCCTCAAGCCATTCCATACCGCTCAGCAAAAAGACGAAGAACGCCAGCAAGACCAGTTTGGCTCCGGCCGTTTTCAAAATGACATACCTGTTCAGAAATATGATGCAAAGATACGGATAGAGAACCGTGCGGTTAATGAGATGCGACAATTCCAAGCTTAATATGTCTTGGATCACCAAATATTTAAGGTTCATAACGAACGGGGCTGTGTAATTTTGAACGAGAATCGTGATGCTGAACCAGTACATGGCAATTTCCAGAATATGCAGGTTTTTCTTTGTGAATTTCACGAATAAGGAGATAACGGTTGCATTTGCCAAAATAAAAAAAGCCAAGACCATCGTCTTGAGCCCCCCTAAGAGCGGATAAGGCATGTCCCCTCAAGTCCCCTCGTACCCATCATTGTTTACCAAGCGCATCCAGTGTACTCCTTGGATTCGCCTCGGATTTGGAGTTCCTCGAGTTTTGTCAGCTCTATATCTGCACGAATTCGGAATTCAGAAATCACCGTCTTATTGTTGACGACCGCTTAAGGATTTCATTTCAAAATAACGGACAAGCCTTTGGTTTCCTGCACTTATGAGCAGGCAAACAGGGTAGGCAATTGCAGAATACCAAATACTCCATTGATTATAATAGAGTATGCCAACCTGCAAACTAAGCCACTCATATCCCAATGCCAAAAGTGACCACGCTATGATATAGAGAGTTTGCTTCGAGACTCCTTTATCAAACGGAAAGAAATTGATAAAAGTGATGTTTACAAGCGGGTAGATGATGTAAATAACGAAATAACCCGGAATATCAATGCCTTTACTGAAATAACCAAAAAGCCCCAATTGTAAATTCAAACTGAAATCAATGAGAGTGTCGAAGCAAACGGCGAATAAGGCTGCTGCGTACAAGCACAACGGAGGAAGTTTCTTCGGCATTTTATAAGTTAAGAGCATCAGAACAACTATCGTGATGACAAGCACGGTTATTGCCATATATTCCTCCAAAAGTTTAAAGTGCATTATTTATTATTTCCAAGTATATGGAATCAAATTCCTGACGATTTCGCGGGTAAAAACAAAAAACCCCCTCCCGCGCGGCTCATGCGAACAGCGCAAGAAAGAAGGCTTTGTTTGATTTGCGGTGAAACGCCTCAGATTTGAAGCTCCCCGAGCTTTATCAGCTCTACAACAGCCTGAGAACGGCCTTTGACGTTGAGCTTTTGCATGACGTTGGAGATATGGTTACGCACAGTCTTTTCGCTGATAAATAATTGCTGTGCAATATCCTTAGTGGTTTTGTCTTGGACCAACAGTTCAAAGACCTCGCGTTCACGGTTCGTTAGTAGAAATTTGCTTTTATGATCGCTGCCCTTCAATGGTGTCACCCCTCCTTGCCCGGGTTTTGTATGTTACAAGGTGTAGGGATACAGTCAAAAATATAATATGAGAACGCTGCAAACTTGGTGCGGCAAACCCGCGCGGTTACGGGAAAATGGGCGGAGACACAGCGTTTTCGGGATCGACGCAATCCGCGGGTTGCTTCCGGTTTCGGCAGCAGGACCGTCTTCTCCTTAACGCAAAAAAACGCCGTCCACCGGCCGGTCAGGCACGGTGAAGGCGATTTTGATCGAAGCCGTCAAGGAAAAGTCTGCCGGGTTACACGGATGCGAATCACTACGGCTCGTCGACGTACTCCTCTTTATCGGCGATGGCGTCGGCCGGAACGTCCACTTGCCCCAAACCGGCGTCGGCGCAGCTGTCGTGGAATGACATGGTCTCTTCCTCCCTTTGCCGGTCTTGCTGCTCTTCTTTACGTGACATTCGGATAACCTCCTTTCCTCAGGATATTTTTCCCATATAGGCTAAACCGATTCATTTGATTGTCTTTGTGCACACAAGCCTAGTGTAGGTCAAAAACGGAAAAAAATTGAGATTTCGCACGATAATACAGGAAAAATGGCATTCTTTGGGGGTAATTCGGAAAATTCGAAAATAATGACTCTTGAAAAAGGGCGGGCATCGTTTTTATATTAGTATTAGCAGTCGTTAGTGACGAGTGCTAATACAATTTGACAGGAGGGTTCATTCCATGCTGAAGCCGTTAAGCGATCGAGTCATTATCGAAAAATTGCCTCAGGAAGAAACAACATCCGGCGGCATCGTGCTTCCCGACACAGCAAAGGAGAAGCCCACCCGCGGCAAAGTGGTGGCTGTCGGGGCAGGCCGGCAAGAGAACGGAAAGCGGGTCGCTCCCGAAGTGAGGGAAGGAGACATCATTCTTTACAGCAAATATGCGGGTACCGAGGTCAAGCTTGAAAATAAGGAATATTTGATTTTGAAGGAATCGGATATTCTCGCCATAGCGCAGTAATTCGGAGAACGAGGAGGAGAACGCACGTATGGCAAAACAAATTCGTTTTAGCGAAGAAGCAAGAAGAGCGATGCTGCGGGGGGTGGACACGCTGGCCGATGCGGTCAAGGTAACGCTCGGTCCGAAAGGGCGCAACGTGGTGCTCGGCAAAAAGTTCGGCTCCCCGCTGATTACGAACGATGGGGTGACCATCGCCAAGGAGATCGAGCTTGAGGATTACTATGAAAACATGGGTGCGCAGCTCGTCAAGGAAGTGGCGACAAAAACAAACGACGTGGCGGGTGACGGCACGACGACGGCAACCGTGCTTGCCCAGGCGATGATTCGCGAAGGACTCAAAAACGTGACGGCCGGCGCCAATCCGATGGCCGTGAGAGTCGGCATCGAAAAGGCGGTGCGCGCCGCCGTAGAGGAAATCCGCAGCATTGCGAAGCCGATTGAAGGCAAGTCGTCGATCGCCCAGGTCGCTACGATATCGGCGGCGGACGAATCCGTCGGCGAACTGATCGCCGAGGCGATGGACAAGGTCGGAAAAGACGGCGTCATCACGATCGAGGAGTCCAAAGGCTTCCAGACGGAGCTGAAGCTCGTGGAAGGGATGCAGTTCGACCGCGGCTACATATCGCCTTATATGGTGACGGACAAAGAGAAGATGGAAGCGGTGCTCGAGCAGCCTTATTTGTTTATTACGGATAAGAAGGTATCGAATGTTAAAGAGATGCTGCCCGTTCTGGAAAGCGTCGTGAAAAGCGGCAAGCCGCTACTGATTATCGCCGAAGATGTCGAAGGCGACGCGCTCGCCACGCTCGTCGTCAACAAGCTGCGCGGCACGATGAATGTCGTGGCCGTGAAGGCGCCCGGCTTCGGCGACCGCCGCAAAGCGATGCTGCAGGACATTGCCGTGCTCACGGGAGCGCAGCTGATCAGCGAGGAGCTGGGGCTGAAGATCGATCAGACGAAGCTCGAGCAGCTCGGAAGAGCGGAGCGCGTCATCATCCGCAAGGAGGAGACGATCATTACCGGAGGAGCCGGCAGCAAGAGCGATATCGAAGGGCGCATGCAGGCGATCCGCAAGCAGATCGAGGAGACGACGTCGGATTACGACCGGGAAAAGCTGGAGGAGCGCCTTGCCAAATTGTCCGGCGGCGTAGCCGTCATCCAGGTCGGAGCGGCTACCGAAACCGAGCTGAAGGAGAAGAAGCTGCGCATTGAAGATGCGCTGAACTCGACCCGTGCCGCCGCCCTCGAAGGCATCGTCGCCGGAGGAGGAACCGCCCTGGTGAACGCGATCAAGGCGGTCGAAGCGATCCGCCTGCAAGGCGACGAGCAGGTCGGCGTGAACATCGTAAAGCGGGCGCTGGAGGAGCCGCTGCGCCAAATCGCGGCAAATGCCGGCTGGGAAGGCTCGGTCATCGTCGAGCAGTTGAAGCGCGAGCCGGCAGGACGCGGTTTCAATGCGGCGACCGGCGAATGGGTCGACATGATCGGCGCCGGCATCGTCGATCCGGCGAAGGTGACCCGCTCCGCGCTGCAAAATGCCGCTTCCGTTGCGGCGATGTTCCTGACGACCGAAGCGGCGATCAGCGACAAGCCGGAGAAGGCCAAGAAGCCGGCGCCGGCACCGGATTATGAAGATTAACCTGCTCTCTGAAAGGAGCGCGGGCCATGCGGGAATTTCTGCTGATCTGCGAGGCGTGTGACGAATACACGTCCCTCGGAAGTTACGACGACCGGGAGCGGAGGTTTGAAGGCGAGTATTCCCTGCTTTATAACGAAAAAACGAACAACGACGAGGTGTTGGTCCGCTTCCTCCGCATTCACGCCGGACACCCGCTGTGCGCGGTGGTCAGCGGGTCGGAGGCGTATGCCAAAGCGATTGCTTCCGCACGCCATTTTATGGCCGACGATCTCGATAAAATGGTGGAGGAATCGCTGTGGCGGCAAGGGGAGAAGGAGCAGCAGCTCACGATGGACCGCGAGCTCGGCCGGCTCCAGCTTTCCGTGCTGCGCAAGCTGCTGGAGGAGGAAACGGCGGAGATCGCCGGAAGGACGGCGGCCAGCGCGGCCGAATCGCAGTTTTTGCTCGGCAAGGAAGAAGGGCTGAAGAGAGCGCTTGACATCGTGAGCGAGCTGCTGGAGAAAACCTCGGTTTATTATAGATAAGACATATAAGCCGAATGAAAGAAGAGGCATGATGCCGCCTGAAGAAAAGGAAAGTATCGGTGGCAATTATAAATCTATTACAAAAAAGAGAAGACGCAACTTTATCTGGTTTTTTTGCTGATCATGGCTTTGTTTGAACATGACCCGTAAAAAGATGCACAGGATAAACGGGCGGTCTTCTCTTTTTTCATTCTAACGGATCGGAGGGATTTGTTCATGAAAGCTCTGTTGCTAGCCGGAGGTTTGGGAACGAGGATGAGGCCTCTCACCGAAGGGATGCCGAAACCGATGGCGCCCGTCGGCAACCGCCCGTGGCTGGAGCATTTGGTGCTGCATCTGAAGGAGCAGGGGATTCGGGAATTCGTTATTGCGGTTAAACATTATCCCGACCTGATCCGCGATCATTTCGGGGACGGCGGCCGCCTTGGCGTGCGCATCGAATATGCCGTCGAGACGACGCTGCTCGGTACGGCGGGGGCGATCAAAAATGCCGAGCCGCTGCTCGGCGACCGCTTCCTCGTCATCAACGCCGATATTATTCATCAGCCCGCCGTCGCTCCGCTGCTGGAGGCTCATCTGATGCACGGAGGAGCGGTGACGATCGGGCTGACCGAGGTCGACGATCCTTCCCATTACGGGGTCGTCGAACAGACTCCGGACGGTCGCATTCTGCGTTTTGTAGAGAAACCGGCTCCGGGTGAGGCGCCGTCCAACCGGATTAACGCCGGCATTTATTTGATGGAGAGAGAAGTGCTGCGGCACATTCCGCAGGGACGGGAAGTGTCGATCGAACGCGAGACGTTCCCGCTGCTGATCGAACAAGATCACGGCGTATACGGAACCCCGGTCCGCGGCTACTGGATGGACATGGGAACGCGCGAGCGTTACCGCAAGGTGCACTGGGATTTGCTGGACCGCAAGCTGAACCTTCGGGTTCAAGGAAAGGAGCAGGGAAAAGGCATATGGCTAGGAGAGCATACAAGCGTTGGCGCTGGCGTCTTGTTCGTGCCGCCGGTGCTTATCGGCGACCGTGTCCGCATTGGTGAGCGCAGCATCATCGGCCCTTACGCCGTCATCGGGGACGATTGCGAGCTGGGCCGCGGCGTTCGATGCGCGCAGACGATTTTATGGGACCGCTGCAAGGTATCGCATGCGGCGCAGCTGAACCATTGTATTTTCGGGTACGATTTGGAGATCGGTTCCCGCCACATTTTGTATGAGGCGGTCATGAACCGGATGCCGGAGGTGGGACGCGTATGAATCGAATCGCCTATTTGGGAACGTATGTGCCGAAAAGATGCGGCATCGCGACATACACTCATCACCTGAGGCAAAGCGTAAGGGCGGCCAAGGGCTGGAAGGGCATCGATCCCGTTCTTGCGGTATCGGACCGCAGCGAGCTGGATGCGGGATACGATGCGGCGATTTGGCCGCTGGTCAAGGAAGAGCGGCTTTCGTACCGCAAGGCTGCCGACAAGATCAACGCCAGCGATGTGGCGCTGGTGTCGCTGCAGCATGAATTCGGCATTTTCGGCGGCCAGGCGGGGGCGTATGTGCTCGATTTTCTGGAGCGGCTGAAAAAGCCGGTGGTGACGACATTCCACACCGTGTTCGAGCATCCGCAGGAGCCGTACCGCTCCATCCAGCAGCAAATCGCGGACCGCAGCGACCGGATTTTGGTGATGAGCCGGGAGGCGATCCGTTACGTCGCGGACAGCTTTGCCGTACCGGAGGAGAAGGTGCGCTTCATCCCGCACGGAACGCCAGTTCCGGTGCTCGGAAAGCGACATGCGGTGCGTGACGAGCTCGGTTGGACCGGCCGCAAGGTTGTGATGAGCTTCGGTCTGCTCAGCCGGGGCAAGGGGCTTGAGACGGTGCTGCGCGCGCTTCCCGCCGTCGTTCGGGAAGTGCCCGAGACGCTGTATGCGATCGTCGGGCAAACGCATCCCGAGGTGAGGAAAACTGAGGGAGAGTCATACCGGGAGGAGCTTCGGGCATTGGTTGCCGAGCTCGGTCTTGCCGGGCATGTGGAAATGATCGACCGCTACATGGACGAACAGGAGCTTGTCGCCTGTCTGACCGCCTGCGATTTGTACGTGACGCCGTACCCGGGCCTGCAGCAAATCACGTCGGGGACGCTCGCTTACGCCGTCGGCCTCGGCCGCCCGGTGCTCAGCACGCCGTATGTGTATGCGCAGGATTTGCTGCGCGGCTACGAGGAGCTTCTCGTGCCGGCGCTCGACGTGGCTGCTTGGGAGCGCAAGCTGACGGCGCTGCTGTCCGACCGGATGGCGCTTCAGCGGTGGGAGCGCCGTATGGCGCGCATCGGCGCGGATATGCACTGGCCGCACGTCGGCCTGCAGCATTGGCGGCTGTTTAAGGAGCTGATCCGGGAAGCCGCTATGGACCGTCAGGCGGTGAAAGGATGAGCGGGCAGGCGTACAAGGGGGCTCGGCGGAACTTTTCCGTCGTCCTGCAGGCCCGCGGCGGTTCGGCAAGCGAAGTGCGGAAGGAAAATCGGTGCTGCCCGGTTGTTCCCGAAGTTCTTGATGAACGAGAGAACACGGGAGTGCATGAGGAACCGCAGGTTTTGACCGCCATACCGGCAGTTCGTGGCGAAAAGGAGCGCCGGCAAGAGCAGCTTGACACTCCCGCGCTGTGGAACAGCCGAACCGCCTGGTCCGGCGATACCGGTTCAGGCGGAGGCACTGCCCCGAGCTTCCGCCATTTGCGGCGAATGACGGACGACACCGGCCTGCTGGAGCACAGCCTTGGCAGCATCCCCCGCCGGCGGGAGGGCTACACGACCGACGATAATGCGCGGGCGCTTTGGCTGTGCCTGGAGTGGCTGGAGCTGGCGCCCGAAATAGCGGAGAAGGAGGGGCTTCAGGAGCTGGCCGATACGTATTTGGCGTTTTTGCTGTGGGCGCAGCGGGAGGACGGAAGTTTTCACAACAACTTCCGTTACGACCGGACCCCGGAGGAGGAGGAACATTCCGACGACTGCCTTGGCCGCGCGGTCTGGGCGCTTGCCCTGACGCACCTCGCCTATCCGGGAGGTGCCGGACAGCGCGGCCTCGCAGCGGAAGCGATGCTCGGCAAAGCGCTGCGCATCGTCCGCGGCATGCGTTCGCCGCGCGGCTGGGCATATGCGCTGTCCGCCTGCAGCCGCTTGTATCTTAGCGGCGGACAGGTGCCTTTTCAGCTGATCACCGATCTGGAGAGCCGTCTGCTGTCGCTGTACCGGACGTACGCAGACCGCTCGTGGCGCTGGTTCGAGCCGATCATGAGCTACGGCAACGGCCTTCTGCCGTGGTCGCTGTTCCATGCCTACGACGTGACCGGCAACCGGGATACTCTCGTTGCTGCCGAGGAAAGCCTCGCTTT
The DNA here is from genome assembly GCF_023276405.1 of Paenibacillus hamazuiensis. Classification (NCBI taxonomy): domain Bacteria; kingdom Bacillati; phylum Bacillota; class Bacilli; order Caryophanales; family Paenibacillaceae; genus Paenibacillus; species Paenibacillus hamazuiensis. The sequence goes on along the minus strand of NZ_JALRMO010000001.1, from coordinate 4,796,715 downwards.
CCTGATCGAGCGCATGACGGCCCCGCAAGGTTGGCTCCGCCCTGTCGGCAACGACGGCTGGTGCACGCGGGAGGCGTGCAGCCAGTGGGACCAGCAGCCGCTTGACGTCATGAAGCTTGCGCTGGCGGCGGCGGAAGGCTACCGGCTGCTGCGCCGAAGCGTTTACCGCGATGCGGTGGAGGCGTGCCGCGCCTGGTTTTACGGCCGCAATGACGCCGGCGTTCCGCTCGCCGATCCGGGCGAAGGGGCCTGCTGCGACGGCTTGACGCCAAGCGGACCTAATCGCAATCAGGGTGCGGAATCCACTTTGTCTTTTTTGTTGACGGAAGCTATCTGCGTTCGCGTTCGAAAATATGAAACGAGGGAGGACTAGTCGTGGTAAAAGCGGTGACCGGAACATGATTCGCTATCCCGTTAATTTTCCGCTGGGACCTTTCCGCAAATACCGCAAAAACCCGATTTTGGAGCCCCAAGGCGAGTCGTGGGAAGCGAAGGACGTATTTAATCCGGCGGCTGTGGTCAAGGACGGAGCGGTGTATTTGCTGTATCGTGCCGAAGACCGGACCGGGGCGGGCTCCTGGCACGGCACGTCGCGCATCGGGCTTGCCCGCAGCGAGGACGGCGTCCGCTTCGAGCGGCTGAAGGATCCGGTGCTGATGCCGACCGAAGCGCACGAGCAGCCGGGAGGCTGCGAGGATCCGCGCGTCACTTGGCTGGAAGGCACCTATTATATGACATACACCGCTTTTGACGGGGAAACAGCCCGCCTTTGCCTGGCGACATCGCGCGATCTGGAGAATTGGGAGAAAAAGGGGCTGATGCTGCCCGGCTGGAACCCGGGCGAGCGCTGCGAATGGAGCAAGTCCGGGGCCATTGTGCCCATGCGGCTGGGCGGCCGGATGGTGATGTATTTCGGCGATACGGACATCTGGATCGCTTATTCCGACGACGGGGTGCGCTGGGAGCCGCAGCCGGAGCCGGTTATGCGGCGCAGCCCCGATCCGGAAGCTTTCGACAGCGAGCTGATCGAGCCGGGCCCGGCGCCGATTTTGACCGAGGAAGGCATCCTGCTGGTGTACAACGGGGCCAAGCGGCTGCTGCGCGGAAAACGGCGCAACCTGCTGTATTACAGCGTAGGGCAGGCGCTGTTTTCCTACGACGATCCCGCGAAGCTGCTCAGGCGGACGGAACGCCCCGTTTTCGCTCCAAGCACGGCCTCGGAGAAGAAAGGCCAAATCGACGACGTCGTTTTTGCCGAAGGGCTCGTTTTTTACCGCGGCGTCTGGCGGCTTTATTACGGCATGGCCGATTCGCGCATCGGACTGGCTACGTTTTCGGCCCGATAATATGCATGAAGGAGATTGATGTTCTCCGCCCGTTCCGCTATGCTTATACATATTGCCATGTTATTATGCATTAGCAGAAACGAGGAGGATTCATCGATGTTGTTGGGTGCTATTGAAGCGGGGGGAACCAAGTTCGTCTGCGGGATCGGCAGCGAGCACGGAGAGATTTTCGAACGCGTGTCGTTTCCGACGACGACCCCGGAGGAAACGATGGGGCAGGTCGCCGCATTTTTCCGGGACAAGGCTGTGGAAGCCATCGGCATCGGCTCGTTCGGGCCGGTCGATTTGCACAGATCAAGCCCGACGTACGGCTACATCACGACGACCCCGAAGCCGCATTGGGGCAACTATCCGATTTTGGCGGAGCTGCAAAAACACGTCAATGTGCCTGTCGGCTTCGATACGGACGTGAACGCCGCAGCGCTCGGCGAAGCGGAATGGGGGGCGGCCAAAGGGCTGAGCAGCTGCATGTATATGACGATCGGAACCGGCATCGGCGCCGGGGCCATTGTAGAGGAGCGCCTGCTGCACGGTTTGCTGCATCCGGAGATGGGACATATTTTGGTCCGCCGCCACGAAGAGGACCATTTTGCAGGAAACTGTCCGTTTCATAACGATTGTTTGGAAGGCATGGCCGCAGGTCCCGCGATTGAAAAACGGTGGGGCAAGAAAGGTTTCGAGCTTCAGGACAACGCCAAGGTATGGGAGTTCGAGGCTTATTATTTGGCCCAGGCGGTCGTTAACGCCGTTTTGATGCTGTGCCCGCAAAAGGTCATCCTGGGCGGCGGCGTCATGAAGCAGGCGCAGCTGTTTCCGGCCGTCCGCGAGCAGGTTTCGCGCATGCTGAACGGATATGTGCAAAAGCCGGAGCTCGCCGGCGGCATCGACGATTATATCGTTCCGCCGGGCCTCGGCGACAATGCCGGCCTCAGCGGCGCTTTGGTGCTTGCAAAGAAGGAGCTGGAGCTGCAGGCTCAGCGGTAAAGATGGAGCGTCCCTTACGTCATGAAGACAGGGGGCGCACTTTTTTTTGTTCTTAGGAGCTTAGGAAATTATGCATGGCTGATTTTTGTGGATAACCGGGGTCCCCCTAAAAGTACCAGGAACAGGCTGCAAAGGTTCACTTCATTTTTTGAGGGATTTGTTCCCGTCCATCTTCCCCTCCGCCTTCAGAACGGAAGCTCCGTAAAAAAACGAAGGTCGATCACAAATTAGCGCATACCGCTTGAAAGGGCAAACGGTTTATTCTGGAAGAAATCGTCGCTTAAAGCTGATCATAATCCGGAAAGGTGTGGAAGGCATGGCAGATCACAAAGCATTCGTGGAAAAAACGATGCAGATGGACGTACTCGACACTCATACGCATTTGGTGGGCGACCGGCTGCCCGCCCGTGACTTTTGGGAGATCGCCCACTATTTCTGGTTGTTCCGGGAGCTTGAGGCGGGAGGATATCCGGCCGATGCCGCGGAGCTGCCGGAAAAGATGAGGATCGCCGCCTTCCTGGAAGCGCACCGGGCATCCCGAAATACGCTGATGAACTGGGTATTTACGAACATATTCAAGCAGCTCTACGGCATCGACATTCGCGACGAAAATTCGGTGCGGGAAGCCGACGAAGCGGTCCGCGCCTCATCGGCGCAATCCGGCTGGGCACAGTTGGTGGCGGACAAGCTGAACATCCGCGGGTTCGTCGTCAATGTTCCGGAGCACGCGGAATTTCACGGGATGCGTCAGGATGCGCTGCTCATTCCGCGAATCGACGGCAGGCTGAACGGATGGGTGGCGGCCATCCACCAATCGGCGGAACCGCATGCCGCCATGGAGGAGACGAAGCGGGTCATCGGCGAACTGCTGCAATCCTATAAACTGCAGGGCTGCCCCGGCATCATGACGACGCTGCCCCGCTATGAAGCGAGCGCTCACGAATCGTACACGCTCTCGGCCGAATCGAGCCGGGATCAAATTCTTATGATGCTGCTTCACGCGATTTGCGGGGAAGCGGAGCGGAACGGGCTCTTCGTGCAGCTTTTTTTGGGCGTGGAGCGGTCGTGGGGATCGACAGCGGTTCCGGCTAACGATCCGGCGAGAATTCTCAAGCTGACGGGGCTGTTCGAAAAGTATACGTGCCCGTTCGAGCTTGTCGTCGCGTCGGAGATCAACAATCTGGACGTCGTCCAGGCTGCATGGAATCACCCGCATGTCCACGTCGGGGGCTTGTGGTGGTACAATTTCCGCGCAAGCACATATCGGGACTGCATGCAGTATAGGCTGGAGGCGCTGCCCGGCATCAAAAGCTCGCTGATCGCGTCCGACGCCCGGTGCATCGAATGGAGCTTCGGCAAAATTTTGCTTGTCAAACGGCTGCTCGGCGAATTTTTGAGCGAAAAAATCCAAGCCGGCTGGCTGGATGAGGATACCGCCGAGCATGTCGCAAAATGCTGGTTGTATCAAAGCGCGGCTGACCGCTACGGTTTCCGCCCGTAGCTTCGACCGCCCGGCCGCAGGATTATCGGCAGTTCCATTAGAAACCGCGGCCGGTGCGGGGAGATCGATACGGGATGTCCGGATTCTGTATGAAAAATCGAATAGAAGTTCCCTTAAGACAGTAAATCGGTGAAATCTATATGAAAAATCGTATAAACATTTCTCCCCGCACGGAGGGATCTGATAATTTGTATGAAAAATCAGATAGAATTTTACTTTTGGCGCAAATCCCAACTATTCTATTTGAAAAATCATAGATACAAGGTAAAATTGAGACTGCACAAGATTTGAATAAATCCGGAACTCCCATATTTCGCCGACATCGTACACATTTAACCTGATATATCAAATTTGATATGCAAAAATTAACCTTCTTCCGATCGTCATCCCCAAAAAACCGTTCCAGATCTGCTCCGAACCGTCGGCTAAAATCGCAGCAAGTATGCGCAGCTTAACCTGAAATGCATAAACGTTGCATTCGGTATATAGATTGTTCTTCTGAAATCGGTTACAAATAAATTGTAAGCGCTTCATTAAACCCGATGATCTATTGACACACGAGCTGACAGGCAGATGCATTCCTTTGAAAAAGCGAAAGGGGAGTTAGCATGAACCAGAAACGATGGATGGGAAGCTTGGGAACGATCATAATGGCGACGGGCGTTATCGCCGGATGCGGCGGACCGGACAGCGGAAAGCCGGCGGCAGGGGGCTCTTCGCAAGGAGGCAAGGCCGAGGACAACAAACCTTTGGAAATATCGATGGTCGTCCCCCAGGTGGGTGAAGTTCCGGCCAAGGGCAACCCGGTCGAGCAGGAGATCGAGAAGTATACGAATACGAAACTGAACATTCAATGGGCTCCGAGCAATAACTACGACGAGAAAATCAACGTGATGATCGCTTCGGGCGAGCTGCCGAAAATCATGGTGGTCAGGTATTTGCCGAACATCATCGCCAGCGCTCAGGACGGACTGTTTTGGGAAGTCGGGCCGCTCATTAAAAATTACCCGAACCTGGCGGCGCAAAACCAGCAGTATTACGATAACATCACAATAGGGGGCAAGCTGTACGGCGTGCCGCTGTACAGGGAAATCGGTCGCCCGGCCATCGTGTTCCGCAAGGATTGGATGGACGCCATGGGCCTCAAAATGCCCAAAACGTTGGATGAATGGTACAATACGATCAAAGCTTTAACCTTGAACGATCCCGATAAAAACGGCAAAAACGATACGTTCGGCATCATGCTGGACAAAAAGTTCAACCAAGGGGGCAACTCCGTTTTAACCCGGATGGCGGTGGCGCAAGGAGGCTTTAACGAATGGGGTGTGGACAGCAGCGGCAAATTCACTCCTACATTTATGACGCCGCAGTTCATGGACGTGATGAAGCTGTTCCGCCGTCTGTATGCCGAGAAGCTGATCAACCAGGACTTCCCGGCTCTGGAGACGACCGATATGGATCAGAAGTTCGAGGCCGGAACGGTCGGCATCAAAATCAACGGCGTTGCGACCAACGCGGCGAACATTCAGGACCGCATCGTAAAGGTAGTTCCGACCGCTCAGCTGGACATTGCGCATTGGGAAGGACCGCAAGGCATCCGCATCAGCGGCCAGGCCGGAAACAACGGGATGTTCGTTTTCCCGAAAGCGAGCGTCAAAACGGAAGACGAGCTCAAAAAATATTTGAACTTCCTCGATAAAATGATGGACGAACCGATGTCCACGCTGCAAAAACGCGGTTTTGAAGGCAAGCACCATAAGAAAAACAGCGACGGCACCGTGGAATGGATCGATCTGACGGCATTTAACAAAGAGGTGAAGCCGTACCGCGACAACCTGCTCAACTTCGAAACGTACAAAGTGCCGCCACTGAAAGATACGCCGCTTGCGATGAAGGGATACAAAATGGAGCCGGAAGGTCTTAAATATGCGATCGCCAACCCGGCCCTGAACCTCACCTCCAAAACGTATTCCGAACGCGGACGCGAGCTCGACATCATGATTTGGGACGCCGAAACGGCCTATATTGCCGGTAAAATCGACGATAAAGGCTGGGCCGAAGCCGTTGCCAAGTGGCAGAAGTCCGGCGGCGACGCGATGATTAAAGAGTACGAAGAGGCATACGCGAAAAACAAGAAAAAGTAACGGATAAGGACCTTTCCGTAGGAATTAATAAAGCTCTCGCGAACATTGCTTCGCGAGAGCTTTCCTTTTCCCGGTACTCCAAGCCGGTACCGGCAAGGCCGGGGATATTGGGGCGGGTTATTTTCCGGACCGTACCGCTTCCGCGACGGCTTTCGCCGCCTGCTGCAGCGCGTCGCTGCGCGTGTTTTCCGGCAGATCGGCAAGATCGTTCTCCCACAGCTTCACAATGCGGGAAACAAGCTCGGAATCGGACAGTCCGGTCAACTGGGCGAGTGAGGCGCCGGCCTCATAAGCTTCCTTCATCTCCGGATAGATCAGATCGTCCTTGGTGGCTACGGTGTAAGCGTCGCTGACCAATGATTGGAGATGGTTTTTCAGCCAAGCCGAGGAAGCGGAATCGGAAGACGTCGTAGCCTGAGTTTTGTCGGGAGACGTAACGGCCGATTTAATGGAGGAGGCGGCCCGATCGCTCAGCTTGTCGCCCTCTTCCTTGCTGATCAGTCCGGTAGCTACCGCGTCTCCGATACTTTGCAGCAGCGGTGTTACCAGCACATTGACCAAGTCGCTCTCGTTCACGCGGGCGGCGCCGGCCAGCGATTCTCCTGCTTCCAGCCTGGTTTCGATATCGGCGGTTTCCTCCTGCGACAAGCCGACGGCAACGGATTTCACTTCGGCAAGCCGATTTTGAAGCAATGTATTGAAATCAAAGCTGCCCTTCATCGACGTTTTAGCGTATCCCGGAGTGGAAACGGCAGTTTGGATATCGGCATAAAGCTCCGAGCGAAGCTTCTCCAATTGTTCGCCCGTTAAAGTGTAACTTTGCAAAGCTTGATTAATATCGTTTTGCGCCAGCATTCTCAGCTTTTCGTTTAGCTCGGAGGTGCCGATGCCGGAAGCGTCGGCCAAGCTTTGCCCGGCTGAGAGCGCATCCTGAAAGTCGATGTATTCCTTATCGACGGTTAAGGCATACGTTTTTGTCGCGATCCCCTTCATCCAATCGGAAATGAAAAGCTTCGTGTCGAGCGGTGCTTTTACTTTGGTGAACACCGGCCCGTCGTCATCGGCATACGCTTTCGGAGTTAATGCAAGCCCACCGTTAAATAACAGCGCTGCTGAAACAATTGCGGCCACCCATGGTTTCTTTTTTCTCATACGATCTCCACCTTTTTTTGTTTATCATTTCGTACGGAAAATATTCAATGGACAAAATTTCGCATACGAAATATATCTTTATGAAAATATAGCACGGTGGAGAGCGATCGTAAATAGGGTGATCAGGCAAAAATTTGAATTTTATTTGAACGTGATCTTGACATGCAAAAAAGCCGCAACCCGGCGGGTACGGCTTTTTGTCGTTAAGAAAAGTACGTGCGGCTTTATGGGTAACCGGGGCGGTTGTTATTTCCGCAGCAGCTTGCGAACGGCACCGGCCAGCCCGTCCAAAATAATGACCACGCAAATGCATCCCATCGCATACGGAACGACAAGCGGAACGACGCGCAGGTCGTGGATATGGATCCATTTCAGAAAAAGCGGATACAGAAGAAGCAGCGCGATAAGCCCGACCGTTTTGACCATTGCGGGAGTCGTCTATGTTAACCGGATGACGGTAACCGTACCTTCTCCGTCGTTCACCTTCAGAATATGCTTGTTCTTGTCGTAGCTGACGGAGCCGGTACCGATGTCCATTACCGGATCTGCGCCGAGCCCGTAAAACAAATCGTCCGCCATCGTGCGGATGCATTCCCGCTGCTCGTCCTTGCCCATCGCCTGCCAATCGTCCGCTTCCATTTCGAAGAATGTGTATACGCCGCCGATCTGCACGATCGCCGCGGACAGCTCATCCACGATTTCCGAATACTCCCTGCCGAATTTGACGCCCAAGCTGCCATCCTCCTTTGCGATGCATTCGTAAATATTTAACTTGACGTTACTATACCATATTTCGCAGGCGGGAGAGAAGTTATAGGGGCCGAGGCTGCGGAAACAGCGCTTCTTGTGCCGTACGACGGGGCAGACGATTTTGCGTTGACAGCGCTTTATAACACGTGTTATATTCTCGGTGAGAAGGTGATGCCATGACAAAAAGAGTGACCAGCTTCGACGTCGCGAAACGCGCCGGCGTATCGCGCAGCATCGTTTCGGCCGTGCTCAACGGCACGCCGGGCATCGGCGTCAGCGAGGAAAAGCGGCGCGCCGTGCTGCAGGCGATCGAGGAGCTGAACTACAAGGTCGACGCTCAGGCCAAAGCGATGCGGACGGGCCGCAGCGGCTGCATCGGGGCATACGGCGACCTGAGCAATCCGCTGTTTGCGCAGATGCTGGAAGGGCTGCAGGAGGCTTGCGAAGAGGCGGGTTATCACGTGCTGCTGTGCGGCGTCAAGGACCGCTCCAAGCTGATTGGGCTGTACATGCAGCGGCGCATCGACGGCATTGTGACGAAGGATCCGACGGGGTTCTCCGATGAGGAATGGGAAAGGGAGCTGGCCGACCATAAGGTTCCGTTCGTTTCGGTCGAAGGTTTTCCCGAAGCTCCCGGCATCGCCTCGGTGCTGATGGATTACCGGCAGAGCGTGCATATGGCGCTTGATTATTTGCAATCGCGAACGTTGGCGCCGCCCGTCTACGTGGCTATCTATACAGGTGCGAGCCCTGCTCCGAATTGGGGGGACCGCGAGCGGCTGCGGGCGTACCGCGAATGGACCGAGGCGCGCGGCTTCGAGGCCCGCATCGAATGGCGCCGGGACCGGCCGTGGCCGGAGGCGGCTGACGAGTGGGTGCGCTGGCTGGAAGCGCAGCCGAAGCCGGCCGCCGTGCTGGCGAACTGGTCGCGCGGCGCCGTGAGCGTTTACCGCGCTGCCTATAAGCTCGGCTGGCGGATCGGCGAAGACGTGCGCGTGATGGCCGCGGACAACACGGAAAGCGTCAATGACCACCTCGTACCGGCGCTCACCGCGGTTGAGGTGCCCTATCGCGAAATGGGGCGGGCCGCGGCCGCGCGCGTGATCGACTACATCGAGGCGAAGCGACCGCTTGAGGATAAGGAGAAGCTGTGGGTACCGGCCAGGCTTGTTCCGCGGGAAAGCGTTTGAGGATGAACGGCGCGGGGTGAACGATTGCCGGCGAAGGCGAGCGGGGAGTACGGCGGCCGGGGTGCCGGTGAAGGCGAGCGGAGAATATGGCGGCCGGGATGGCACCCCGGCCGGAGAAATTGAAAGATGAGGATCCCGGATCATCGGGCTCTTGGAAACGAAGGGCTCCCGGGTTCTTTCACCGCTGATCATAACACGTGTTATATCCAATAGGCTTTTTCATTCACATGTTGTCTGCTGTCAACAGCCGATACGAAAACATTTTTGGGAGGCGAATCCGCATGTTTTGGACAAAAGAGAAGCTGGCTGCAAGGCTGAAGGAGCTGGAGCGTTTCCGCTACCGCGAGGAGCGGACACTGGCGGGCATGTGCAAGCAGGTAGACCGCGACGGAGCGGTCGGCGCATACCCGCCGGAGGGCGGCGAATGGGAGGACGTGCAGCTCGGCGACCGCTGGAAGGGCCGCGACTGCTACGTTTGGCTGGCCGCACAGGCTGAGATTCCGGCAGAGTGGGCGGGTCGGAAAATCGTCGGACGATTCGACTTCGGCCGTACCGGGGGAGGAAACAACAGCGGCTTCGAGTCGCTGCTATTTGTGAACGGTAAGCCGTATCAAGGCGTCGATTCGAACCATGAAGAAGTGTTTTTCCCGCAGCAGGCGGCAGGGACGACGGTGCGGCTGCATTTCCGGCTGTGGTCCGGACTGAACGGCTACGGCCCTGCGGCGGACATCGAGCATACGCTGCAGATGGCGCGGATCGGCTGGCTGGACGAGGCTGCGGACGACCTGTATTATACGGCTGCGGCCGCTTTGGAAACGGTGCTGCAGCTGGATGAGAAGCGGCCGGAATATCATGAGCTGCTGAAGGCGCTGGATCGCGCGTTTTTGCTGATAGACTGGTCGCAGCCCGGCTCGGACGATTTTTACCGAACGCTTGCGGGGGCTCGCGGGAAGCTGCGCGAAGAGCTGACGAGGCTGCCGAAGCAGCACCCGGTTACCGTCCGCTGCATCGGTCATACGCATATCGACGTGGCGTGGCTGTGGCGTTTAAAGCATACAAGGGAGAAGGCGGCCCGTTCGTTTTCAACCGTGCTGCGGCTGATGGAGCTTTACCCGGACTACATATTTTTGCAAACGCAGCCGCAGCTTTACGATTACATCAAAACCGACTACCCGGAAATTTACGAGCAGATTCGCCAAAGAGTGTCCGAGGGCCGCTGGGAAGCGGGCGGCGCGATGTGGCTGGAAGCGGACTGCAATCTGACCTCGGGCGAGTCGCTCGTGAGACAAATTTTGTACGGCACGCGGTTTTTCAAAAACGAATTCGGCACGGACTGCAAATATTTGTGGCTGCCGGACGTGTTCGGGTACAGCTGGGCGCTGCCGCAAATATTGAAAAAATCGGGCATCGACATGTTCATGACGACGAAGATCAGCTGGAACCAGTACAACCGCATGCCGCACGATACGTTTCTTTGGAGAGGGATCGACGGCAGCGAGGTGCTGACGCATTTTATTACGACTCCGGATCCGGGCGGAAGCGAAGGCGCTTTTTATTACACCTATAACGGAAAAGTGACGCCCCATTCGGTGCAGGGGATTTGGGACGCTTACCGCGACAAGGAACTGAACCAGTCGCTGCTGCTGTCATACGGCTACGGAGACGGCGGAGGCGGGGTCAACCGCGAAATGCTGGAAATGCGCCGCAGGCTCGAGACGATGCCGGGCGTGCCGAAGGTGACGACCGGGCGTGCGGATAGCTACTTCGAAGAGCTGCAGCGGACGGTGGCGGAGTCGGACCGGTACGTGCATACGTGGGACGGCGAGCTGTACCTGGAGCTGCACCGCGGCACCTATACGAGTCAAGCTTACAACAAGCGGGCGAACCGGAAGCTGGAGCTGCTATACCGCGAAACGGAATGGTTGAGCGCGCTGAACAGCGTGCTGCGGGGAGATTGGTCCGGGCACGGCCAAGCGGAGCTGGCCGAAGGCTGGAAAATCATCCTGCGCAATCAGTTCCACGACATCATCCCCGGTTCGTCGATTCGCGAGGTGTACGAGGACAGCCGGCTTGAATATGACGAAGCGTTTCGCCTTGGAAATGGCGTATGGGAGAGGGCGGCGTCGCAGCTGGCGGGGAAAGCGGGCGAGGATGCGGGGCCGCGCATGATCGAAGCGGGGGCCGAAGTGAGGTCCGTGGCCGAAGCGGAGGGCACAGATGCAGCTTCGTGCAGAGGAGCGTTCGCGGCTGAAGCCGGAAAGGCAGGAGAGCACGCGAGGGCAGGGGGGACGGAAGCAGTCCCAGCCGGAAGCGGGGGAGCGGTCCCGGGTGCAGACGCGGCGCGACCGGTGCGTTGGGGCGCTAACGAAGGGGTGCTGCCTTTTGTTGTATTTAACAGCGCTTCATGGGAGCGGAACGGCCTTGTGCAGATCGATGCCGGGGAAGGGCTCCGGTCGGGCATATGGAGCGATGCCGAAGGCAACCGGCTCGAAGCGGCATGTCATGGCGGACGGTGGCTGGTGAAGGCAGCCGGATTGCCGTCCATGGGGTACCGGACGATTTATTTTACGCCGCAGGCGGGCGGCACTTCTTCGGCTGCGGCAGTTTTCGAGCATGGGGCCGGTTGGCTGACTACGCCGCATTACCGGATCGAATGGAATGCGAGCGGGCAGCTGACAAGCCTATACGATAAAGCGCAGCAGCGCGAGGTGCTCGCGGAGGGGGCACGCGGCAACGTGCTTCAGGTGTTCGAGGATAAGCCTAAGAGCCGGCACGAAGCGTGGGACATCGATTTGTTTTATCAGGAAAAGATGCGCACCATCAGTGATCTGCGGTCGGTCGATGTGCTGGAGGAAGGGCCGCTGCGTCTGGTTGTCCGCTTCGAGTGGAGCTACGCGGGATCGACTGTTGCGCAAAATATGATCGTTTATGCGGACAGCCGCAGAATCGATTTCGAGACGAAAGTGGACTGGCAGGAGCGCAGGCAGCTGCTCAAGGTCGCTTTCCCGGTCGGCATCCGCAGCACGGAAGCGACGTACGACATCCAGTTCGGCAACGTCAAGCGGCCGACCCATTGGAATACCAGCTGGGATTACGCACGCTTCGAAACCGTCGGTCATCAATGGGCCGATCTGTCCGAACGCGGATACGGCGTCAGCCTGCTGAACGACTGCAAATACGGCTACGACATCAAGGATAACGTCATGCGTCTCACGCTTATCAAATCGGCGATGGTGCCCGATCCCGAGGCGGATCGGGGGGAGCATACGTTCACTTATGCCCTGTACCCGCACCGCGGCGATTGGCTGGAGGCCGGCACCGTTCAGGCGGCATGGGATTTGAACAGCCCGCTTCGGGCTGCGGAGTGCGGTTCCGCAGGACCGGACGGCGCAAGCGAAATGTCGCTGTTCTCGGCAAGCGGCGGACATATTATAATCGATGCGGTAAAAAAAGCCGAGGACCGCGACTCGGTCGTCCTGCGGCTGCACGAATATGCGGGCGCGCGCGGCAGCATAACGGTGAGAAGCGGCTTAAAGATCGCTTCCTGGCAGGAAACCGACCTGCTGGAACGTCCGGTAGCGGAGCCGGTGCAAGAGGCGGAGCTGCGTTTTGCGATCAAGCCTTATGAAATTAAAACGTTTATGATTGAATTTTTGAAATAAAAAATCAAAATAATGATTGAAACAATAATTTTTATGACGTAAAATAAGATCATGCTTTTCTGTAGGGGCGGCGAAATGCGTTTCGCCGCATTTCATCTTAGGGAGATGATCATTTTGGTCAAAGTCGCATTGATCGGAGCCGGCAACAGGGGAAGCAATTACGCGAGTTATGCTCTTAAACGCCCGCACGAGCTTCAGGTCGTCGCCGTGGCCGAGCCGGACGCGAAGCGACGCGGCAAGCTGGCGGAGCTGCACGGCATTCCCGAGGAGCGGCGGTTTGCGGACTGGAAGCAGCTGCTTGACCAGCCCCGGCTTGCGGACGCGGTCATGATCTGCACGCAGGATCATATGCATTTCGATCCTGTGCTGCAGGCGCTGGAGCAGGGGTACCATGTGCTGGTGGAGAAGCCGATGTCTCCCGAACCGAGGGAAGCGATCCGGATGGCCGAGGAGGCGGAGCGGCGGGGACGGATGCTCGTCGTGTGCCATGTGCTGCGGTATACGCCGTTTTTTTTCGCGGTCAAGCAGCTGCTGGCGGAGGGGCGTATCGGCCGGATCGTCACCGTGCAGTGGAACGAAAACGTCGGCTACTGGCACCAGGCCCACAGCTTCGTACGCGGGCATTGGCGCAGCTCGAAGCAGTCGAGCCCGATGATTTTGGCCAAATGCTGCCATGACCTCGACCTGCTGCAGTGGCTGATCGACGACGAATGCACGCGGCTTTCCTCATTCGGCGGCTTGACCTATTTCCGGCAGGAGAACGCTCCCCAAGGCGCGCCGGAACGCTGCATCGACGGCTGCCCCGTGGAGCACGAATGCGAATATTCGGCGCTCAAATGGTATTACAACGAGATCGACAAATGGCCTCAAAGCACCGTCAGCTTTGAGCCGACCTTTGCCGCCAGGGAAAAGGCGCTGCGGGAAGGTCCCTACGGCAAGTGCGTCTTCCGTACCGACAACGACGTCGTCGACCACCAAGTTGTGAGCATGGAGTTTGCCGGCGGAGCGACGGTCGCTTTTACGATGACGGCTTTCACCAGAGACAGCTCGCGGACGTTCAAGATTATGGGCACCAAGGGCGAAATTCTCGGCCATTTTGAAAAAAATGAACTGGAAATTCGCCACTTTTCCGGGAAAACGGAGATCCTTCGGCCCGAGACGGTCGACGGGAATCATAAAGGCGGGGACGTTGCGCTTATGCGCGAGTTTGTGCGCCTTATGAACGGCGGTGTCCGGGGAGGAGCGAAAACGTCGGGCACCGTATCGGCGCAAAGCCATATGCTCGCTTTTGCAGCCGAACATGCGCGCGTGACCGGCGCTGCGGTCGATATGAAAGCTTTCGCGCAGCAAGTGAGGCATGAGTAGCGCGGAGGCGGAGCTTTGGCGGAGTCGGGAGGAGAGGCGCAGAGCTCGGGGGAATGCTCGGGGGAGCACCGGGTTGCCCATGCGCCTGCTCAGCCGGCCGTTTCCGACAGATTAAGGTGTAGAGCGGGCGGGATGCCCGAGAGCACGGCTCAGCCGGTAGATTCCTGAGGTAAGATCAAGCTCGGAACCCGTGATTCGTTTGTTTGCTGAACGAATCTGCAGTTTCTGCCTTAAGGGAGCGAATAGACGCAATTATTTGTATTATCGCTTACTGTAACGTCCTATAAAGCATCGATAATCGCAAAAATTGGTATTACGTTCTACAAACTTGCGAAAAACAGTCGGCTGGTGCAGATATAAACCAAGTGATTGCGTTTATCGATGCGGATTTGATCGTTTTGCCCTTGAATAAACCAAGTTTTTGCGATTATCGCCGCATTGCTGAGAGCGTGTAAACGTCGGGAGAGCAGGGCGCGGGAAACCGTCGCAACTATTGGTGCGCTGGCAGGTGCCGCGGCAAGAGACATCGCAGCAACGAGCGGCGCGCTGGCAGGTGCCGCGGTAATAAACGGCGTAATATCGGACGGTTCGACGCAAATACGGCCGTTTTCTTTTTCGCATAAAATGAAAGAAACGGTCAAAATGTTGAACGTTCCGTACATTAATCAGAAGGAGTTGGGAAAAATGACGCAGTTCGGTCAATTGACTTATCCGGAAATCAGCTCCCAGGCGGAGGCGCTTCAAGCGGCCTGGACACATTTGGAAAAGCAGCAGGAATGGGTGGACCGGTATTTGGCAAACCGGGAGTATGACGAGGTTATTTTCATCGGCTCAGGCTCCTCGTATTATCAGGCGCAGACGATGGCGGCCACATTCCGCAAATGGACGGGACGCAGCGCGGCGGCGCATCCGTCTTCGGAAATCTTTTTGTTCCGCGAGGCGGCGGCACCGTCCGGTAAAAACTATTTGCTGATCGGCGTATCGCGCTCCGGCGAATCGACGGAAGTGATTTTGGCGCTGGAATCGGTCAAAGGGCTTGCGGGCTGGACGATCGCCGGCATTACGTGCTACGAAGACAGCAAAATGGCGCAAATCTCCGAATGTCTGGTATCGCCGCTCGGCAAGGAGCGCAGCACCGTGATGACGCGCTCGCTGAGCAGCATGACGTTTATGATGCAGGCGGCGATCGCTAAAGCGGCAGGCAACGCGCAGGCGCTGCAGGAGCTGGAGCGTGTCATGAAGCATGACGCGGACGTTGTCCGGACGGCGGACGATTTTATTAAGCCACTGGTGGACAAGGAGACGTTCAATAAATACATTTATTTGGGAATGGGCGCCTACGTCGGGCTGGGGCAGGAAGCCAGCCTGAAAATCAAGGAAATGTCCTATGTCTGGACGGAAAGCTACGGAACGCTGGAGTTCCGTCACGGCCCGAAATCGGTCGTCGATCCGGGCACGCTCGTTTGCTTGCTCGTTTCCGAGCAGGCCCGAGCTTATGAGCTGAAGGTGGCCGAGGAGATGAAGGGCTACGGCGCGTTTGTGCTGCTCATCACGGCAGCTGCGGGGAGCGATACGGCGTTTGCGGATGCGGTTTTTGAAATCGGAGAAGCCGGGGTGTCCGACGAGGCGCGCAGCGTGCTTTATTTGCCTGCGCTCCAGTACTTGGGTTATTATACTGCCATGAAGCGCGGAGTCGATCCGGACTCCCCGAAAAATTTGACGCAAGTGGTGAAAATTTGATTTTAAACGGAAAGGCCTGGGTGAAGGACGAATGAGCGGATCGGAGCAATCCAAAGGCGACAAGCGGCGCGAAGCGATCATGCAGATCGTCAAACGGCAGGGGAAAATTTCGGTTCAAGAGGTTATCGACAAATTTGACTGCTCGGAGGCGACCGCCCGCCGGGATTTGGATGTGCTCGTCAAGAAGGAAGGGCTGATCCGCAGCCTTGGTGGCGTTCAGCTTGGCGGCGCGGCCGCAGGCGTGTTGGGGGGACATGAGCTCCCTTTCCACGAGAAGAAGCAGCTGCTCTGGCTGGAAAAGGAAGCGATCGCCGCGAAGGCGGCCTCCATGGTGAAAGAAGGCGATATCGTCGGCTTGACCGGGGGGACGACGACGTTTTTGATCGCTCGCGCGCTGAAGACAAGCCGCCGCATCACCGTAGTGACGAACGCCGTCAACATTGCGATGGAGCTTGCAGAGGCCGAAGGCGTGCAGATCGTGCTCACCGGCGGGGTCATGCGGTCGAACAGCTTCGAGTTATGCGGCCCGCTTGCGGAAAAAATCGTCGGTTCGCTGCACATCGGACTCATGTTTATGGGGGTGGACGGCGTCACCGCAGAGCACGGGCTGACGACGTTTTCCGAGCAGGAGGCGGACATCGCCCGCCTGATGATGGGACGGGCGGTCCGCACAGTGGCGGTGTTCGACCATACGAAGGTGGGGCGGACGTCGCTGTTTTGCATCGCCCCGCTGGAATCGGTCAGCGCCTGTATTACGGATGCGGCGCTTCCGGAAGCGCTGGCCGGGCATCTGGAGCGGCAAGGTGTCGCGCTTCACGTGGCGGAGCTGTCGGCAGCGGTTGATTGAAGCGGGGGAAGGCGGTTGCATGCTGCGGAGCTGTGAATGGCAATCGCAATGCGGAAGCGGACGAAAAAAATGAACCTGCGGAAGGAAACCCGGTGCCGCGATGCGGCGATGCCGGTGAAACCGCTGCTGACCTAGCCTGCGGCGGCTGCGGTTGAGGAATCTGGAGAGAATTTGACGGCTTTATGCGGAAACGGAAAAAGGTGGGGAATACGATGCATTGTTATTTAGGAGCGGATATCGGCGGTACAAACATCGTCTGCGGCGTCGTCGATGGCGAAGGAAATCTGCTCGCTGCGGATAAATTGCCGACCGAAGCGGCGGGAGGATTCGCCAGCGTGGTCGGCCGCCTGGCCGAAGCGGCGAAGCGGCTGCTGGCCGCGCTGCCGCAATATACGTGCGTGGCGGCAGGGGTCGGCGTGCCCGGCTTCGTCGACCATGAGCGCGGCATCGTCGTGAAGGCCGTCAACCTAGGCTGGGACGACATGCCTCTTGCGGACGAACTGGGCCGGCAGCTCGGCGTGCCGGTACGGATCAACAACGATGTCCGCATGTACATTTACGGTGAAGCGACCGCCGGGGCGGGCCGCGGCCGCAGGTTCGTGCTCGGCGTCACGCTCGGCACGGGCATTGCCGCCGCCACCGTGAACGAAGGGCGGCTTCATTACGGGAGCGGCTCGCGCGCCGGCGAGCTCGGGCATTTCGGCATGCCCGGCATTCCGTACCGCTGCGTGTGCGGCCTGACGGGCTGCCTGGAGACGGTCGCCTCGGCAACGGGCATCGCCCGCCAGGCCCGCGATGCGATTGCGGCGGGCGAGCGAACCGTGCTCGCCGACTGGTTTCCCGGCGAGCGAGCCGCCGAGCTGACCGCCGCCGACGTTTCCCGCGCGTTCGATGCGGGAGATGAAACGGCGCGGCGCATCCTGCGCCATACGGGCACGATGCTCGCGCAGGGGCTGGCGCCGGCGATCTCGCTGATCAGCCCGGATATGCTCGTGCTCGGCGGTGGCGCTTCTAAAGCGGGCGAGCGGCTGTTTGCGCCGATGCGCGAGGAGCTCACGCGGATCGTTCATCCGATGTTTATGAGCGGACTGAAAATCGAGGTGGCCAAACATTTGGACGATGCCGGCATCATCGGCAGCGCCTTGTACGCCCGCGAGCAGACGGCGGCGGGCGGTTGAGAGATTACATTTAAAGGGAGGCACATATATGCCATTAGTATCGTCCACGCCGCTGCTTGCGGCGGCAAGAAGTCAGGGATACGGCGTAGGAGCTTTCAACGTGCATACGCTGGAAATGCTGCAGGCGGTGGTGGAAGCGGCGGAGGAAACGCAGTCACCGCTTATTTTGCAAACGACCGTCGGCACGGTCAAGCACCTCGGACCCGAATATATCGCGGCAGCGGCCACGGTCGCGGCGAATAGAGCCGGCGTGCCGATTGCGCTGCATTTGGACCACTGCACCGATTTCGATCTGATCGTCAGGTGCATTCGGGCCGGCTACACGTCGGTCATGATCGACGCGTCGATGTATCCGTTTGAGGAAAACGTCCGGCTGACGTCCAAGGTCGTCGAGGTCGCGCGCGCTGCCGGAATCAACGCGGAAGCGGAGCTCGGCAAGGTCGGCGGCGTCGAGGACGACATCGTCGTCGCCGAGCACGAAGCGCTGCTCGCCGATCCGGAGGAATGCGCGCGGTTCGTGGAGCTGACCGGCGTGCCGACGCTGGCGCCGGCGATCGGCACGGCCCACGGCATGTATAAGGGGGAGCCGAACATCGATTTCGACCGGATCGGCACGATCGCCTCGAAGGTCGCGGTTCCGCTTGTGCTGCACGGCGGCTCCGGCATTCCCGAAGAGCAGGTGAAGCGCTGCGTGTCGCTTGGTATGGCGAAGATGAACATTGCGACGGAAATCCGGATCGTCTTTTCCGACGCGATCAAGGCTGTTTTTGCAGCCAATCCGGAAGAAAACGATCCGCGGAAATATATGGTCCCGGCGAAAAAAGCGGTGAAGGAAGCGGCGATGGCGAAAATGGCAATGCTCGGCAGCTGCGGCAAAGCCAAGGCGTAAGCCTTTCGCTTACGGGGAGAGAGAACGATGACGATCACGACGGTCACTTTAAACGCGGCCATTGACAAAACGTATTTCCTGCCCCGCTTTCCGCTCGGCAAAGTGACGCGGGTGGGGCAGCTTTCCGCCGACGCAGGCGGCAAAGGCATCAACGCGGCCCGCGTCGCTTCGCTGCTCGGCGCGGATGTCACGGCGACCGGCTTTGCGGGCGGATTCAACGGGCGTTATATCGAAAGCGAGTTGGAAAAGCAGGGAATCGCTCGCGATTTCGTCCATCTGGATGACGAATCTCGAGTTTGTTTAAATATTATCGACGAAGCGGAGGGCACTTCCACCGAGCTGCTGGAGCCGGGCCCGACGATTTCCCCGCAGCAGATGGCTGCATTCAAGGAAAAGCTGGCACAGCTCGCCGCACGCTCCCGCGTTGTCATCTTTAGCGGCAGCCTGCCCGCGGGGGTGGAGAAAGACGCCTACGCCGAGCTGATCAGTATCGCCAAACGGCAGGGCGCCATCACGCTGCTCGATACGAGCGGCGATGCGCTGCGCCTTGGCATCGAAGCGGCGCCTTTCATGATCAAGCCGAACGAAGACGAGGCGGCGCAGCTGACCGGCGAGCCGGCCGATCCGGACCGGCTGCCGCAGCAGCTGGAGCGTTTCGCACGGCAGGGCATCGGCTGCGTCATCGTTTCGCTCGGTGCGGACGGTGCGGTCGCCTTATGGGGCGGCCGCGCCTACCGAGTCCGCGTGCCGCTTGTGCAGGCGGTGAACACGGTCGGCTGCGGCGACGCGTTTACGGCGGGGCTCGCGGTGGCGTTGACGCGTGGGCTTCCGCCGGAGGAGTGCCTGCGGCTTGCCGCCGCGGCGGGAGCGGCCAATGCGCTGCAGCGGCGCACCGGGTATGTCGATGCCGCGGACGTCACGCGACTGGCGGGCGAAGTCCGCGTCGAACATTTTGCATAAAGGCAAGTTAGCTCCGTCGGGAATCGTGGAATGCCGGCAATAAATATTTTATTTGCCTGAGGAGCTTCCGTCATGGTGCACCGAGTACAACGAATCGACGATTGACTCGCCGGGCTCGCTCATAGCTATTTGCCGATGATTATTGAGGCGAGCTCGGGTTTGGCCTGCAAATCGCCGGCCGGGTACCGGACATTCCGTTCGCTCAACCGCGACTTGCAGGACATGAAAAACAAGCTCTCCCTTCCAGAGCGAAAATAAGGCAATAAAAAGTCGCCGTTCCCGGCGGCTTATTTTTGCATGGAACCGGAATGAGTCGCCCGGACAGCGGCGGGGATAGCTGAGAGCAGGCAAAGCCGTCTCTCAGCGAGAAAGTGCGCCTCGCCCGCGGGCGAAAGCGAAAAAACGCGCTCTCAGGCGGGCTGAGCGGCATGGGAGCGCGTTGGAGATAGCTGAGAGCAGGCAGAGCCGTCTCTCAGCCGAGAAAGTGCGCCTCGCCCGCGGGCGAAAGCGCAAAAACGCGCTCTCAGGCGGGCTGAGCCGCATGGGAGCGCGATGGAGATAGCTGAGAGCAGGCAAAGCCGTCTCTCAGCCGAGAAAGTGCGCCTCGCCCGCGGGCGAAAGCACAAAAACGCGCTCTCAGGCGGGCTGAGCGGCATGGGAGCGCGGTCGGGATAGCTGAGAGCAGGCAAAGCCGTCTCTCAGCCGAGAAAGTGCGCCTCGCCCGCGGGAGAAAGCGAAAAAACGCGCTCTCAGGCGGGCCGAGCCGCATGGGAGCGCGATGGAGATAGCTGAGAGCAGGCAAAGCCGTTTCTCAGCCGAGAAAGTGCGCCTCGCCCGCGGGCGAGAGCGCAAAAACGCGCTCTCAGGCGGGCTGAGCCGCATGGGAACGCGGTGGGGAGCCGGGTGCTCTCGGCACGACCTGGATCGCGGATCCGGGCGAGGGACTGATGGCTACGCTCATGCTTCAGCTCCGCGGCGCACAGCTTCCCAAAAACAGCAAAATCGCATACGATTTCTGGACGATGATCTATCAGGCGATCGCCGATTGACCTCAAACAATGGGCGGCTCCGCCGAAGCGGAGGCGCTCTTTTCGAAAAAATGATTCAGCATACTTTCAGCTTCGCTTTAAACTTAATTCACCTTTTGCCGCTATGATGAAGGTAGATTAAGCCTTTAACCGGCAAAAGGAGCTGTTCGAATGAGCTACTTGATCAAAAATTTGCATTTCATCGTTATTCATATCCCCATCGCCATGCTGATCTTCGGTTTCCTGTTCGATCTGTTCGGCAAGCTGCTAAGAAAACCGGAATGGCATACCGCCGGGCTGCTTTGCTTGATCGTCGGCACGCTAGGAGCGATTGCGGCTGTGCTCACCGGTCCGGAAGACCGGAACCCACTCGTACATACGCACGAGTTTTACGGCAAAATAACGATGTTTCTGTTTATTATCCTGACGCTGGTACGGCTGTTTTTTCATTTGAAAAAGAAAAGGGAGCTCGGCGGCAGCGCGGCGTATTTGGCGGTAGCGCTTATAGGGGTACTGCTGGTCGGATATACCGGCCATATCGGCGGGCAGATGGTGCATCCGGACCGCAGCAAGTTTCCGCCGGGACAAATGCGCGAGGGCGGCCAGCAGCAGGGTGGCGCGAATGGCCAAGGCGGGCCGGGTCAAGGGCAGCGACAGGGCGGACCTAACGCGCAGGGAGGCGCAGGCCAAGGTCAAGGGCAGCGGCAGGGCGTACCTGATGCGCAGGGAGGCCCAGGCCAGGGGCAAGCCCCGCAAGGCGGCCAGCCGGCAGGCTCCGGTCAAGGAAGCAAGTAAACGGAGGTGCGGTTTCGCTGAAGCGGGCCGTTCTTTTTTTCGCTTGGGAGCAAACGTTCATTCCATATCCTGAAACCTGGCAAGGGGCGCGAACAAAGCGGTCATATCGATAGATACGCAAGCAAACAGCTCCGAAGTCAGGGTATCCCCTTCGCCATAGACGCCGCGAAGCTGAAGCTTGTCCTGTTCGAGGACGAAACGGTCGATCGTATGGTGGACCGGATCGGCAATCCAATATTCTTTGAGGCCGAACCGCTCGTACAGCGCTTTTTTGCGGATTTTATCGCGATTCGCCGTGCTGGGGGACAAAATTTCCACCAGCAGATCGGGAGCGCCTTCTATCCGCTTCCTGGTAATGATCCCGGCATTTTTGTTCAGGATAAAGATGACGTCGGGCTGAATGATGTTGTTATCGTCCAGATAAACGTCCATCGGAGCGAACAGGATAATTCCATTTGGTTGGCAGGTGCGATGAAGAGCAGTATACAAGCCGCCGATAAGTACTTGATGATCCACAAGGGGAGAAGGCTTCAAATCGTACCGGACTCCGTCGATGATTTCATAACGGTCGGACGGGTCGTAGATTTCCTGCTGTTCCTTCACTGTATTTGCCGCCATGTCAGGCTTGCGAAAAGTACTGTCACCGGAATTCATGGGTTATCACCGATCCTCTCCCCAAATATGCTCATGGCGCGCCCGCCCTTAGCGGGCGTTTTTTTGTTTAAATTCCGTTTAAAAAAGTTGCGTATGCTGGCTTATGGAAGTTGGCGCGAGCGGCCGCGAATGAGCGTATGCTCCCCTGCTAATCTTTCCTGTCCTTATCGACGGTCGCGAGAATACCCCCGAGTATGCGGATTAAATGCTGGCAGTCCTCATGGGATAGCCCGCCAAAATGCGCCTCGATGATCGACTTGCGGTGCGCCCGCATTTTGTCCAGCATGGCCCGGCCTTGCGGCGTAATCTCCAGATAGACGACCCGTCGGTCTTCCTCCGTCCGCTTCCTGATGGCATAGCCGGCCGAAATCAGTTTGTCCGACAGCGTCGTAATTGCTCCCGAGGTAAGGCAAAGCGCCTCGGCAATTTGCGAAACTTTAAGCGGGCCTTCGCTCTCCAGCCTTTCCAGAACAAAACCTTGTGACGAGGTGAAGCCGCCTTCGTCAACTTTGCCCCAGGCGGCGATGATGCGTTTAAGCAACTGCCTGAGCACATGCTCCAGTTCTATTAAATCCTGACTGTCCGACATAGGATGCTCCTTTACTGTAAAACGTTGTTGTCAACATTTTATCACATTTTACAAGAAAAAAATGTATTGACGGATGATTTTACCATATGATAATTTATTGGAGAAACATTTTACGATAAAACAATCTATTGCTAAATGATTTTACAGCAAATTTTTTAATTCGTAAATCATTTTGGAAAGGGGGATGCATACATAATGAATTGGGATCGAAAACTCGAAGAGTTTGAAGATCTGATTCGCATGGGGATACGCGCAACACGGGATCTCGGGGTCGAGCACCCTTTTTCCAAGCAGCAGATGCTGCTGCTTATGACTTTAAAGCGCATGGGCCGCATGACCGTCAGCGAACTGGCGGAGGAGCTGCATTTGTCGGCAAGCGCAACGACGATTGCGATCAATCGTCTTGTGAGGGACGGACATATCGTTCGCACCAGGGACGAAACGGACCGCCGGCTCGTCTGGGTCGTATTGTCGGAGCCTGTAAAGAATTTGATCAATGAATTTTGCAATAAGAGAAATGCGGTGTTGATCAAAATGTTTAATACTGTAACGCCTGAGGAAGTCGATCAATTTATGGCTATCGTGCGCAAAATGGTCGACGGACTGTCCAAACCGGATTGATGTACTTCGTAGAAAAGGCTTCTATCAGAAGCTTTTCGTATAGATGAAAGGAGCTTGTCATTTATGAAGAAAAAGGTGATCATGCTTACGATTCTTGCGCTGGTGCTTCTCGGCGGCGGTGCGGGAGGAACGTATTATTACGCAGTCGCCAGCAAGTACATCAGCACGGAGGATGCCCGCATCCAAGGGGATTTACGGGCGATTTACGCTCCGGGCGCCGGGAAATTGATCGAATGGAACTATAAGGAAGGCGATTCCTTCAAAAAAGGCGACGTGCTCGGCATCGTCGAGACGACACCCGCCCGCGGGAATACGCCGGCCGTGACGATGGACATCCTCGCTCCCGAGGACGGAACGATCATTCAGACGAATCTGATCAAAGATCAGATGGTGTCCGCCAGCAGCGCGCTCGCGCTCAGCACAAACCTCAGCCAGCTGTACGTAACGGCGAATTTGCAGGAAACCGAAATTGCCGACGCCAAGGTGGGCAGCAAAGTTACCATCAAGGTGGACGCTTTTCCGGGGGCTGTTTTGACCGGTCACGTCGAACGGCTCGGGCTCGGCACGAACTCTTCGTTTTCGCTGATGCCGTCCTCCAGCTCCAGCGGTAACTTTACGAAGGTCGTTCAGCGAATTCCGGTGCGGATCGCTTTGGACGATACGCAGGGCAAGCGGCTAGTTCCGGGACTTAACGTCGTGATCAAAATCGAAAAGTAACCGCATGACGGGCAGAAGTTTCTAGCTAAGAAGTTTATGCGAAGCTAATTATTCCGATAAACGGGGCCCTCTCGATACCGGAATTGATTTCGGAAAGCAGCGTCACTTTCAAGGGATTGTTTAGATAGAAGGGAGAGGAGCCTGCATGTCGGACAAAGACAAGGATGAGGCTTCCGGCAGCGCCCAGCAAGCCGGACCCGCTGCGGCGGGAGGCAATGCGATGGCGCAAAAGGGCCAAGGGCTGGCGATGTTTGCGATCATCATCGCGGTGTTTATGGCCATTCTCGATACAAGTATCGTCAACGTCGCGATTCCGAAAATGATGGCCGTTTACGGTGTCGGGCAAAACGATATCGAATGGGTCGTGACGGCGTATTCGCTGGTCAGCGGCGCCTTGATCCCGGTAACCGGATATCTCGGGGACCGCTTCGGCTACAAGCGGATGTTTCTGATCGCGCTTGTGCTGTTTACGATCGGCTCCGGTCTTTGCGGCGTCGCTTGGAGCAACAGCAGCATGATCGTGTTCCGGATTTTCCAGGCGGTCGGCGGCGGCGCGCTTATGCCGATCAGCATGGCGATGATTTTCCGCATGTTCCCGCCGGAGCGCCGGGGGATGGCGATGGGGCTGTTCGGGGTCGCGGTTATGTTCGCCCCCGCCACAGGGCCGACGCTCAGCGGATACATCGTCGAATATTTGGATTGGCGGCTTATTTTTACGATCAACGTGCCGATCGGCATTTTCGATTTCTTCTTGGGGATGGCGGTGCTGAAGGAATTTAAAGCTCCCGTTTCCAAAAAGTTCGACTACTGGGGATTTATTTTCTCCGCTACGGGGCTTGCTGCGCTGCTGTACGGCGTCGGCAAGGTGTCGGAGAAAGGCTGGACCGACTCCGAAGTGCTCATGTTCGTTGGAATCGGGCTCGTTTGTCTCATCATATTCGTAGCGATCGAACTTACGATCGATAACCCGATGCTTGATTTGACGCTGTTCAAGAGCTTGACGTTCTCGCTTTCGCTGCTGCTTTCGAGCGTTGCCACGATCATTATGATGGGCGTATTGTTCTTGCTGCCGGTGTTTTTGCAAAACTTGTCCGGATTGTCTGCGATCCAGACCGGACTTATCCTGCTGCCGCAGTCACTGATGGTCGGCGTGATGATGCCGATCGCCGGGGCGCTGTACGACAAGATCGGCGCCAAGCTGATCGGGTTTCTCGGCCTCTTGATTACGGCATATTCGCTTTACTTGACAGCCCAGCTCGACATCAGCACATCGTATGGGACGATCATCTGGTGGCTGATTATTCGAGCCGTCGGCATGGGACTGATGATGATGCCGCTGCAAACTGCCGGCATGAGCGCGGTTCCGATGGCGAAGCTCGGCCAGGGCACGGCGCTCTCGAATACGGTGCGGCAGGTCAGCGCCGCTTTCGGCATCGCGTGGCTGTCGCTGCTGTTTACGCAGCGCAAAGATTTTCACACCGCTACGCTGAGCGAAGAGCTGAACATGTTTTCCGCCTCCGTCGCGGACGGCTTCAATAAGCTGCAAAGCCAATATATCGCCATGGGACAGGGAGCGGTTCAGGCTCATCAAAGCGCACTCGCTTACCTGGGCGGGCAAATTCAGACAAAGGCGGTTATTTTCGGGCTTGACGACGTGTTTATCGTGACGGCGATTCTTTCCGGAGCATCCGCGTTCCTGGCTTTGTTCCTGAAAGGCAAAGCGAAAGGCGCCGGCGGCGAGAAGATTCACGTCATGGGCGAGTAGGCCGGCTTAATACCAAATCTTTATTCGGGGTGATTGGAATGACAAACAGGCTTGACAAACATATCCGGTGGAAACGCGTCGCCATGACGGGACTGGTCGTACTGGTCAGCGGCGCTCTCGCCGCCGGCTGTTCGGTGTCGAATGCCGGGGAAGGCCCCCGTTCGGTCCGGACGGAGCAGGCCGTAAAAGCAAAAATGAGCGATCAAACGGAAATCGACGCCGACGTCGTTTCCTCTTCGCAGGTGAATGTGGTTGCCAAGGTTGGCGGCGATGTGAAGGAGCTGCTGAAGAAACGCGGCGACGTCGTACAGCAGGGCGAGGTCATTCTCCGCATCGACAGCACGGACGCGCAGCGCAATCGGGAGAAAACGGAGCTGTCGCGGGAAAATTTGCAGGCGCAGCTCGATAAAACGAGCCAGGATCTCGTCACGAACAAGGCCGTGCTGAAAAATACGGTCGAGAAGCTGGAACTTACGCTGGCCGATCTGGAGAAAACGTACAACAACACGCGCAACGATTACGACTCGGGACTTGTGACGAAAACGCAGCTGGAAAAAGCGGAAACGGCGGTCAAGACGACCCGCCTCGACCTGGACACCGCGAAGAAGCAGCTGGCCAATCTCGAGCAGACCGATTCCTTGGCGTCCTTGCGCATTCAGCTCGATTCGACGGAGGTGTCGCTGCGCGACATCGACAAGACGCTGTCCGATTTTGAAGTGAAGGCGCCGATCAGCGGGATATTGACCGATTTTAACCCGGAAGCGGGCATGACGGTTCAGGCCGGATATGTGGCCGGCGTCATTCAGCAGCAAAATCCGATCAAAATCCACGCCGATTTGACGGAATCTGCGGTGAAGCTCGTCAAAGGCAAAAAAGAGCTGCCGTTTACGCTGCAGGGCGCAAGTGACAAATTCACCGGCACTGTCACGTATTTGGCTGACGTGATGAGCCCGCAGAGCAAGACGTACGTGCTTGAACTGAGCGCTTCGAACGCCGACATGAAGCTGAAATCGGGCATGCGGGTGAAGCTGCAGGTCGGCGGCGACTCCACGCAGGATGTGGTCACGGTGCCGACGGCCAGCATCGTCAAGGAAGGCAACGACAACTACGTTTACGTGGTAAACGGCGATCAGGCGGAGAAACGCAAGGTGACCCTGGGACGGACCGGCGATACCGGCCGGGAAGTGACCTCCGGCGTCAAGGAAGGCGAAAAGGTGATCGTCTCCGGCCAGCAGGAGCTCAAGGATAAAGATAAAGTCGCAGTCAGACAGTAAACGGCGTTTTCAACGATGCGGTAAACGGAGGTAAAGCTATGTATAAACCATTGAAAAAAGCGGTCTCGGCCGCCGTCATCTCATCCATGCTGCTCTCATTCCCTTATTCGGCTGCGTGGGCCGAAGACGCCGGCGCAGCCGTAGTGGACACGAGGTACCCGGTCGCTTTATCCGACTCGCTGCAGGTGAAGGTGACCGGCCTGCTCAGCGAGCATACGCTCAGCGGCACACGTGTTGCGGCCGTCGTCAAAATGTACAATGTGTCGGGCGATACGGTCCGCGTGCCGGATTACGAGGTGCGCGTCGTAGCCGGCGGAGCGAAATATACGCTGCGCGGAAGCGCGGATAACGCGGTGTCGGTCCCGCCGATGTCGAGCATCGAGCTCGGCTATATGGCGCAGATCGATTCCGCCGCCGATACCTTAAAGCCGACCGATCTTGTCTGGATCGACGTCAATAAGGATGTGTATCCGAAGGTCGAGACGACGATGCTCGATTTGCCGGTGGCGAACCTCGTCTGGTACGGCGACAGCACGCCGGTGACCGATCCGTCGCAGCTCGTCAAGTGGGGCGATACGTTCACGATCCCTTCGCTCGATTCGCCGCTCACCTACACGCCGGTGAGCCTGACGACCGATTACAAATCGCAAAACCCGGTGAAAGTGATCAAGCTGCTTGTTCACAATCCGGGCGGAACGACGGAAACGGTGCCGAACTTTTCGCTCGACGGCAGGTCCGACAAGCAGGTTTACAAAGGCGCCAGAGCCGACCAGGACGTCACGTCGCTGGATCCAAACCAGAAGAAGTACATTTACTACGCGGTCCCGACCGATCTCGATACGCAGCTGACAGGTTTTACGATCTCGACGCCGCAAAGCTACAAAATCCCGAACCGCACCGATGCGGCGGCTGTCGTCAGCTATTCGATAGGACGTCTCAGCCTGTCGCTGCCTCCGGAAAATGCGGCGCAGGACAGCACCGTTCCGACTTCGTATGTGATGAATACGGTCATCCCGGTCGATCCGCTCAATACGGCGATCAACCCGAACTTGTCCGTATCCGTCGTCGACCTGCAAATGTATGAAAACAAAGGCATGGGTTACCAGACGGGGATCGCCAAGCTGAGAATCCATAACCGCAGCGACAAGCCGCTTCCGGTGCCGCAATTTGCCGCAGAGCTTGCGAACGGCGGATTCTCGTATGCCGGCACCCGCCAAAACGCGACCGCGCAGGTTGTCGTGCCGGATACCGACTACGTCATCAACTATTCGTTCGTGCTGCCGCTCGGCGACGACAAGAACGAGTACATTCTGAAGCTGATCGACGACAAGACGGCGGCTCCGTACCGTTCGACCTTCGCCCAGGTGCTGGTCAGCGTAAACCGGCCGACCTTGGATAACCTGAAGCTGACGATGTACCCTTACGAAGTGACGATCCGCGATTGGGCTCTCAGCAATAAGGCGGGAGTCAGCGCGCTCACGCAGAGCTACAGCTACAGCTATAAGCTGCAGATCAATCTGGATCTGAAGACGCTCGATCCGATCATCGTCGACGGCGGCTACAACAAGCTGCTGATGGAGCTGGAAAACGAAGACGGGCGCAAAATCGCGTCCACGACTTCGACCTTGAACGGCGACAATCGCCTCATCACAGGCGAGCAGGTCATTTACTTCAACGACACCGCATCCGATTCGTTGGAGTACCCGCTCACTCTTAAAATCTACGAAGCGATCGATACGCCAAACGGTACGGCTCGCCGCCTCGTGTCCGCGCTGAAGCAGTAATTGGCGGGAATGGATATGTGCATTTCTTTTCGGATAGGAAAAATATAAAAATAAAAGCTTCATTCGGATAGGTTTTACTAAAAATAAAACATAGATAAAAAAAAGAAAAGGTGGAGATCTCTATGAGAAACCAAAAAGCTTGGATGGCAGCACTTCTTTCTACAACACTTTTGTTCAGCGGCGCGGCTTTGTCCGCTCCGAAAGCCTACGCGGACGATGACGACAGCCTTCCCGTGTTTACGAAAGCGAAGCCCGCTTTGGATACGAAACGGTTCGTCTCCGAATGGATGAGCGATATTTTCACCAAAGCGGTCGCCTTCGCGGGTACGGATAAAGATTACGCCGACATCCGCGACGCTTTGGCGGCAGGGAGCACCTTGGCGGAAGCTACCGGACTCGGATCGGAGCTGAGCCAAAAGCTGCTCGTGCTGGCGGACTCCGGATTGTCGCAGGTTTCGCAAAATTACAGCGTCAGCGCCGAACAGCTGGATACGCTCAGAACGGAGCTGTACAACGAGATTCAGGCCGCCGTGTCGACGCCGGGGTACGTTGCTGAAGTGGAAAAAGGAAAATTTGACTTCAGCAGCCTGCTCGGACAGCGCCTCGCGGAAGCAAAATCGATCGCAGTCGGCATGTCCGATGAAGAGCCGATCGATATCGAGGACGCGCTGAGTGGCGGCCAATCGCTCCTCGGTGCCGCTCAGGTCGACAAGGCAAGCCTGGTCAGCGCGCTTGCCGCTCCTGTGCTTGACGAGATCGAAGCGGCGGTAAACGCCAAGCGGATCAGTGCCGAGGAAGGCAGCAAGCTGACCGACAAGACGCTTTCTTCGATCGAATCGGCCATCGCGGCTCCGGGCGGCGTTCAAGCGGCAGCGGCTTCGTCGTCCGTGACTGCGTCCGTATATGCGCCGGCGAAGTTCAACGCCTCCGCATTCATCCGTCAGCACCTGCGTTCGATCGCCAGCGACGCTTATCTTGTGGCCGAAAAGGACGATCTGGAGTTTGACGAATTGAAACGGTCTTATCTGGACGGAGTTCCTCTTACCCAATTGACCGATCTTCCCGCTTATACGCTGGCAACCCGCATCTTGAAGCTGTGGGAGCCTGAGCTCGCCGACCTGCCGGAGGCAACCCGGAGCGATGTGCTGGAGCAAGCGCTCCGAAGCATCTCCGAAGCTGTCAGCACCGGCGTCAGCGCCAATAAGTAAATAAACCGCAGTCGGAAGCCGTATCCTCCCTTAACAGGGGGATGCGGCTTTTTCGCTTTTCCCTCCACGTAACTTTAACGATCTCTTAACACCGGCTACATATCGACAAGTTACGATAATGAATGAATGATCTCCCGATTCAGGGAAAGAAGGGAATGGTTGAAATGAGGAATATGCTTTCCCCGCAGCCGCATATTCACGAAACGGCGCAGGTCGGCAAAAGCACGGTAGGGGGCTGGACGTCGATAGGCGCGAGGTCGCGGATCAACGAGTCGAGTTTCGGGGACTACAGCTACTGTGTGGATGAAGTGGTTATCAACTATGCGGAAATCGGCAAATTTTGCTCGATTGCCTCCCATGTATGCATCAACCCGGTCAATCATCCGATGTGGCGGGTTACGCAGCATCATATGACTTACCGCCGTGCCGCCTACGGATTTAAAGACAGCGATGACGAGGAATTTTTCGACTGGCGCCGTTCCAATCGAGTGGAGATCGGCCATGACGTATGGATCGGCCACGGCGCTTTCGTCATGTCGGGGGTGAAGGTCGGTACGGGGGCGGTGATCGGCTCCGGCGCCATCGTCACGAAGGACGTCGAGCCCTATACGATTGTGGTGGGGGTTCCGGCGAGGCCTATCCGGGAACGTTTCCCCCGCGATATTGCCGCAAAGCTGCTCGATATCGCTTGGTGGGACTGGACGCGTGAGGAACTGGAAAAACGCTTCGACGACTTCAACGACTTGGCCGAGTTTTTGCGAAAATTTTCCAAATAGTAAGAATCTTCACGCAATCTTAAAATTTGTTTTACATTGCACTGATGTCGACAAGTTACGGTGTTGGTGTGGAAGCGAAAAACACGGAAGGTGAGGTGGATAATGAAGCTGTACGAAGAAGGGCGCAAGCAGATTGCCCGGCATGTGTTAATTGCCGATACGCTGCAATCGGAAATCGACGAAGGTCTTTATCGCGTCGGGCAGCGGCTGCCGTCGGAAGCCGAAATCTGCAGCCGGTTTAAGGAAAACCGGTATACGGTAAGGCAGGCTCTCGATCTTTTGGTCAATACCGGCGTTGTTCGCTCCCATCAGGGCAAAGGGCATTACGTATGCGAAAAACCGCTCGATATCGAATACACGATTACGCCGGGCATGCGTTTCTCCGATGTGATCAGCCGGCTCGGCTGCAAGCCCGGAGCGCAGGTGCTTTCACAGAGGGTTTGCGCGCCTCCTCCCCCTATTGCCCATCATCTGGCTCTGGTCGAAGGGGAACATGCGTACCGGCTCGAAATTCTTCGTTTTGCCGACGACATCCCGCTAAGCTGGAACATTACCTGGCTGCCGGAGCGTTATTTTCCCCAGCTGCTTCGGCACACGGAAACGTTCGTTTCGCTTTACGGTCTGCTATACGAGCATTACGGAACCCGGCTCCAGCGGCTCTGGTCGACGTTTCAGGCGATTTACCCGAACGCGCGGGAGACGCTGTATTTGCGGGTATCCCCGAATACGAATCTGCTTCACATCGAAAGCTTGATGAGAGATCAGCACGGCCGCCCGGTCGAGTATACTTCCGCCAAATACCGCGGAGATCTTTGCAAGGTGTCGATTCATTTTTAATTCGTTCGCTTTTTGATCACACTCTACTATTCCGATTGGAGGGGTTTACATGTTCAAAAAAGCAATGCTGACGATCGCTGCGGCGGTGCTTGCGATCACAGCCGGCTGCGGAACGACGGACAAGCAGTCGGCCGGCTCCGGCGCGCAGCAGGGAGCCCAGCCTGTGCAGGCGGCGGCGAAATGGCCGGAGGTGCTGCGCTTAGGCGTGCTGCCGGGCGAAGAGGAAGGAAAGCTGTCCAGAGGCAACAAGCAGTTTGTCGAGGATTTGGGTAAAGAGCTCGGCATCAAGACGGAGCTGTACATCGGCGAGGATTACACGGCGGTTGTGGAAGCGATGCGGACGAAGAAGATCGACCTCGCTTCGTTCGGTCCTTTCTCTTACATCATTGCAGCGGAACGGAGCGGCGCGGTCGCTATGGCGGTTAAAGCGAAAAACGAATCGGAAGCGTTCTACCATAGTCTGATCGTCGTGCCGGCGAATTCCAAGGCGCAGAAGATCGAGGATCTGAAAGGAAAAACGTTCCTGTTCGCCGATCCGGCTTCGACCTCGGGCCATCTGTTTCCGCGCGCGCTGATGATGAAGCAGCTGAACATCACCAACGATCAGGTGGAGAAATTTTTCTCCAACGTCTCGTTTTCAGGCGGCCACGACAAGTCGATTCTGGCGATCGCCAAAGGAACGGCGGACGGGGCGGGCGTTTGCGACTCCTGCATCAAACGCGTCGTCGACGCGGGGCTCGTCAAGGAATCGGATTACCGCGTCCTTGCCACCTCCGATCCGATTCCGCAAAGCCCGCTCGCTTACCGCAAGGATCTGCCGGCGGATCTCGTCGAGAAGATCAAGCAGTTCATTTTGAACTATCACAAGGATAACAAAAACCCGGCTTTCTTCGGGGGCGGCACGCAGCAGTTTTTCCTCGTGGACGACAGTAAATATCAGGTGGTCCGGGACACCGCCAAGGCACTGAATATGAGTCCCGAAGAGCTCCTGAAATAGGGAAGGGGATTATACGCGCCATGGCAGCCAGCATATTAAAAATCGAACGTTTGCGGAAGGTGTATGCCGACGGTACGGCGGCGCTGCAAGGAATCAATATGGAGGTCCGTCAGGGCGAGTTCGTGGCCGTCATCGGGCCGAGCGGGGCGGGGAAAAGCACGCTGCTGCGCTGCATCAACCGGCTCGTCGAGCCTACCGAAGGCACGGTCTGGTTTAACGGCATGGACGCGACGCGGGCGGGCGGCGGACAAATCCGCAAGCTGCGCCGCGAGGTAGGCATGGTATTCCAAAGCTTCAATCTGATTCAGCGCGTGTCGGTGCTGCGCAACGTGCTGAACGGCCGGCTCGGATATATGGGCAGCTTGAGCGGCGCTCTCGGGCTCTACTCCAAGAAGGATATTGAAGAGGCGAAGCATATTTTAAGCCGCGTAGGCTTGCGGGAGCAAATGTACAAGCGGGCGGACGAGCTGAGCGGCGGGCAGCAGCAGCGGGTGGGCATTGCCCGAGCCTTGTCCCAGAAGCCGCTGCTTATTTTGGCGGACGAGCCGATTGCCAGCCTAGACCCGGTCACCTCGGAAACGGTCATGGAGCATCTGCATTCCATATGCAGGGAGGACGGGATCACTTGTCTCGTCAATCTGCACCAGGTGGAAGTGGCTCGGAAATATGCGACCCGCATCGTCGGCATACACAAGGGCTCGGTCGTGTTTGACGGGCCGCCCGAGCTGCTGACGGGCGAAGTTACGGAAAGGGTGTACGGCCGATGAGCGGGACGGATATCGCCGGTCAATTGGATAACCGGGCGGATCATCGAGCGGAAACCCAAGCGGAGGAGCGGCTTCGGGAGCTGCATCGCCGGAAGCGGCAGATGAGCTGGTCGATCGCTGCAGTCATTGTGGGGATAACCGTGTGGTCTGCAGCCCGGACGGGGTTCTCGTTCAGGGCGCTTGCGGAAGGGACGGGTGAAATATTCCGCTTTATTTTCGTCGATTTTTTGCCGCCGGATGTGACGCGAATCGGCAAGCTGATCGGGCCTGCGCTCGACACGCTGTACATCAGCTTTGTCGCCATGGTGGTAGGGGCGTTTGTTTCCATGTTTTTCGCTTTTCTTGCGGCGCGTACGA
Organism: Paenibacillus hamazuiensis; assembly: GCF_023276405.1. Taxonomy (NCBI): domain Bacteria; kingdom Bacillati; phylum Bacillota; class Bacilli; order Caryophanales; family Paenibacillaceae; genus Paenibacillus; species Paenibacillus hamazuiensis. The sequence goes on along the minus strand of NZ_JALRMO010000001.1, from coordinate 4,762,838 downwards.
CAAGCCCGCACCCGCTCGTGCAGGTGGTCGTCCGAGCGCTTTGCTCCGTGCTGCGCAACATCCCGACACTCATCTGGGGTATTCTTTTTGTTGTCGCCTTTGGCCTCGGCACCCTTGTAGGCACGCTCGCTTTAATCGTGACCTCCGTCGGCACGCTGACACGCGCATATGCGGAAATTTTGGAAGAGATCGACATGGGCCAGGTGGAAGCTTTAAGAGCGGCCGGAGCCTCTTATCTGCAGGTGCTTTCGCAGGCCGTGCTGCCGCAATTCATGCCGGGTTTTATCGGATGGTCGCTTTATAAACTCGAGCTCAATGTCAGAGCTTCGACGCTGATCGGCATGGTCGGCGGCGGCGGTCTCGGGTTCGCGATTCAAAAGGGCCTTAAGCTGTTCCAGTTCAAGGAGGTCAGCCTGGCCATCATTATGGTCATAGCGCTGGTGCTTGTGACGGAATTCATTACGAGCAAATTAAGGGAGAGGATCCTATGAGTACGGAGTTTGTGCCGTCCCGGCGGACGGCAGCTGGCGGTGCGGGAGCTGCCGATGCCGCCGTCGCCGATTCCCGGATACATCCGGAAAAGCCGCGGAAGGACCCGGTTTTGCGGGGGGCGGCTGTGTTCGGCGCGTTTTTCTTTGTATTTTGCTTGCACCAACTGGATTTTAACTATACGGTGCTGTTTCAAGGAACGTGGAAGTTTATCCAATCGTTCGCGCTGATGTTTCCGCCCAATGCATCGGAATGGCAGCATGTGCTGGCGGCGGCGCTGGAGACGCTGCAGATCGCTCTGGTTGGGACCGTACTGGCCGTTTGCATCGCTTTCTTTCTCGCTTTTTTGGCCGCGGAAAATATTTCCCCCCGCACCGCTGCCGCGGTCAAAGGGTTTGCTTCGTTTCTTCGCTCGATCCCGACGCTGGTGTGGGCGCTCATCTTTATCGTAGCCGTCGGCATGGGGCCGTTCCCGGGAATACTGGCGATTTGCACTCATGCCACCGGCATGCTGACCAAAGTGTTTTCGCAATCGATCGAAGAGGTGGAGGAAGGCGTCATCGAGGCGATGCGGGCCACCGGAGCGAGCTGGCTTCAGATCGTGTGCCAGGGCATACTCCCCTGCGTGTTCACCTCGTTTTTGGCCTGGAGCGTATTCCGCCTGGAGGTCGATATCGGCGAATCCTCCGTACTCGGCGTCGTGGGCGCCGGGGGGATCGGCTTTGAAATCGCCAACGCCATGCGGGCTTACGAATTCGATTCCGCCTGCTTCGTCGCGCTTGTTATTTTTGCCATGGTATTTACGGTGGAGCTATGCAGCAACCGGCTGAAAACGAAACTTCGAAGGAGGGTTTGATTTGCTGAAAAGATCGCGAATGACGCGGATATTAATAGACGGCGACCCGGCGCTGCTGCACAGGCTGTGCGGGCAAATCGAAGCCCGCTACGAGCCGGCTGTCGTCAAGCCGCCCGAGAAATCGCTCGTCATGAGCAAGGCGCGGGATTCCGTCTCGCAGCAGCCTTTTTACTTGGGCGAGGTGCTTGTCACCGAGTGTACGGTGGCGATAGGGGATGCCCATGGCTTCGGCATTTTGATCGGCGAGGATGCCGAGCGCGCTTACGAGCTTGCCGTCGTCGACGCGGCTCTGAATGCAAAGCTTCCGGAGACGGAAGCGTGGGAGGCGGAGCTGCTGGAGGAAGAGCGGCGGACGGCCGAACGCCGGGCAAGAGAGCATGAGCTGGTGATGAAAACCCGCGTTCATTTTGACACCATGGAGGAATCTTATGGAAAAAAATAGCTCGCACGGGTTCGATCCGATTCACGATACCCAGAAGCTGTACAGGTCGCTGCTGGACGTTATAGCCCGCCCGGGAACGGTAGAACACGCGGTGGAGGACGCGGGTCGGCCGAGTGTGCCCGAGGGCGTCAGCGCCGCTGCAGCCGGAATCGCATTGACGCTGCTCGACGGGGAGGTCGGGTTTGCCGTCCGTTTGAAGGGGCAGGAAGGGCTGGCTGCTTACATCAAACGGATGACATTCAGCAGGGAAGCCGCTGTCGATGCAGCAGATTATATTTTCGCCGACGGTCTTGCCTCAGAGAAGGAGATCCGGTCCGTGATGGCTTCGGCGAAGCGGGGAACGCTCGTTGCGCCCGATCAAAGCGCGACTGTTTTCATCCGTGTGGAGCAGCTGGCGGAAGGCGGACGGGCCCTGCCCGGTGCGGAAGTGCTGCCGCTCCGCTTGAGCGGACCCGGCATACCGGGGGAAGCGGTATGCACAGTGGACGGATTGTCCCCGGTATGGCTGGAGGAGCGGGAGCGGGCGAACGGCGAATATCCGCTTGGCGTCGACTTGTTCCTGTATACGGAAGCGGGCGATCTGACGGCTTTGCCCAGAACGACTCAAGTAAAGGAGGTTGAGCGGCAATGGCATATGTAGCCGTAACGGGCGGCCGGGAGGCGATCGCGCAGGCGGATCGGCTGACGGAATACTACCGCGTGAAAGACACCCATGCCGTATTGCCGGTGGAAGCGGTGGAGAAGCAGCTTCGACTGCTCGTCGACCGGATTATGAGCGAAGGCGGACTGTACGCGCCAGAGCATGCCGCGCTTGCGTTGAAGCAGGCGGAAGGCGACCCGGCGGAGGCGGCGTTTCTGATTCGGGCTTACCGTTCCACGCTTCCGCGCAATCATTATTCGCTTACCGTCGATCCCGCCGATATGCGGGTCATCCGGCGCATCTCCTCGTCGTTTCGCGACATTCCCGGCGGACAGGTGCTTGGTCCGACCTATGATTATACCCACCGGATGCTGAAGTTTGGCCTTAGAGAGGAACGGCTGGACGATATCCGTTCGTTTGTCCGCGAATATTTGCAAGAATCTCTTGACGATTTTACAGCGGACGCTGCCGACGGCACCCCGTTCACCTTCCGCAAGGTGGCCGATTTGCTGCGCGAGCAGGGCTTGATGGGCGCTGCGGAGCGCGCGGAAGCGGAGCCGTTCGACATCACCCGCGAGAAGCTGACGTTCCCGGCGCCGCGCTCCGCCCGCCTGCAGACGCTGGCCCGTGGGGAGACCGGCGCGATGACGGCGCTCGCCTACAGCAGCATGCGCGGCTATGGGGCGGTGCATCCGACGATCGGAGAGCTGCGCGTCGGCTATGCTCCGGTGTACGTTCCGTATCCGGGCGGCGGCCCGGAAGATGAAGACGCGGAACAAGGTTCCGTTTACATCGGAGAAGTGCTGCTGACGGAGGTGGAATCGATCAATTCGTTCACCCAAAATAAACAGTCCGGGCAAGTGCAGTTTGTGCCGGGTTACGGACTTTGCTTCGGACAAAACGAGCTGAAGGCGATCTCCATGTCCATTTTGGAGCGCAGTCTGGAAACGGAAGGCTCGGCGCCGGCGCAGGACGAGGAGTTCGTGCTGATCCACATCGACAGCGTCGAATCGAACGGCTTCGTTTCCCATTTGAAGCTGCCGCATTATATTACGTTCCAGTCTTCTCTCGACCGAATCCGGGAGACGCAGGCGCGGTTTCAGGAACAGAAGAAGGAGGAGAAGGCGCATGAGACCGAAGTTCAACCCGCCGGCGTATAATTTTGCATTTCTCGAAGAAGGCTCGAAGCGGGAAATTCGCCGCAAATCGCTGAAGGCGGTAGCCATTCCCGGCTACCAGGTGCCGTTTGCTTCGCGCGAGCTGCCAATCGGCAGAGGCTGGGGAACGGGCGGCCTGCAGCTGACCCTGTCGATCATCGGGAAGCGGGATGTGCTTAAGGTGATCGACCAAGGCAACGACGACAGCGTCAACGCCGTCAGCATCCGCAGGCTGGTCGAGGAGACGAGCGGCATACGGACGACGGAGGATACCGCTGAAGCCGACGTCATCCAGTCGCGCCACCGGATTCCCGAGGAAAAGCTCCGCGCAGGCCAAATCCTCGTGCTGCAGGTTCCGCAGCCGGAGCCGCTGCGCAAGGTGGAGCGGAAGGAGCAGCTCTCCCGGCGCAAGCATGCCGAGATGGATTACAGCGCCATGTGGCTTACGCTTTATGAGGGCATCGTAAAGTGGGGCGACATTACGCTCGGCGCGGATTATCCGGTCATGGTGCATGAGCGGTACATCATGGCGCCGAGCCCGATTCCGCGCTGGGACAACGTGAAGCTGCATCAGGCCGAGCATCTGACGCTGTTCGGGGCAGGACGCGAGAAGAAAATTTACGCCGTCCCGCCTTTTACGAACGTGAAGCCCCTTGAATTCGAAGATTACCGCTTCAAGGTCGAGTCGTTTGCCGGCAAAAGCTGCCGTCATTGCGGCAGCGCCGGCACGTTTTTGGACGAGGTGGCCGGAGAGTACGGCGAGGGACCATTATACCAATGCTCGGACACCGCCTATTGCAAAAAAATGCAGCAAGCCGGATGGCAGCAAAAGGAGGCGGCATTATGAGCGCGATGCGGTTGGAACAGGAACAGGCAGACACAGGGCGTCTCCTCCTGGAGGAAAAGCCGCTGCTGCACGTACGCGGTCTCGACAAGCGCTTCGGGGCGGGCTGCACAGCTTGCGAGCATCCCCCGGCGGAGGATGCCGATTCGTCGAGGTGCCCGATCTGCGGAAGCATCTGGGCTTGCCGCTCGCTTGATTTTCACTTGTATCCCGGGGAAATTCTCGGTGTCGTCGGGGAAAGCGGCTCCGGCAAAAGCACGATGGTCAAATGCCTGTATTTCGACGAGGAAGTGACCGGAGGCGAGATGACGATCTCGACTTATAAGGACGGCCGGAGCAACCTGTTTCGGGAATCGTCGCAGCAAAAGCGGTACATCCGCAACCATGTGATGGGCATGGTGTATCAAAATCCGTTTCTCGGGCTGCGCATGGCCTTTTCTTCCAGCGGGAACATCGCCGAGAAGCTGTTTGCGGCGGGGCACTTCCACGTTGGCACGATCCGCAAGCGGGCTGCCGAGCTGCTGGACCGCGTCGAGATTCCGGTCTCCCGCATGGACGAGCCGCCCCGGCAGTTCAGCGGAGGCATGCAGCAGCGCGTGCAAATTTCCAAAGCGCTCGCCAACAATCCGCCTCTGCTGCTGCTCGATGAGGTGACGACCGGGCTCGATCTGTCGGTTCAGGCGAAGGTGATCGACCTGATCCGGGATATTCAGCGGGAGCTTCAGGTCGCGATGATCGTCGTTTCGCATGATCTCGGGGTTATCCGGATGCTGGCCGACCGTACGATGGTGATGAAGAACGGACGTATCGTCGAGCACGGGCTGACCGATCAAATTCTTGAAGACCCGCAGCACCCGTATACCCAGCTGCTTGTCCATTCGCTTTTGTAGGGGGCTCATATATATGCTTAAAGTAGATCAGCTTTCCAAAACGTTCGAGCTTTCGATGACGGGCAAAATGACGATTCACCCGTTTCAAGGCCTCTCATTCGAAGCGGCGAAAGGCGAATTTCTCGGCATAGCCGGCCCCAGCGGCATCGGGAAATCATCGATTTTGAAATGCATATACCGGACTTATCTTCCCAGCTCCGGTTCGATCCGGTACGATTCCGGGCTTTACGGCCCGATCGATTTGGCGGCGGCGCCGGAGCGCGCCATCGTGCACTTGCGCCGGACTGAAATCAGCTACGTCACCCAGTTTCTGAAGGTGATTCCGCGGGTTCCGGCCGTCGATGTCGTCGCGGAGAGGCTGCTGCCTCTCGGACTTTCGATGGATGAAGCTCGGAAGCCCGCCGAGGAAATGCTGCAGCGGCTCGGCATCCCCCGGGAGCTGTGGAAGGCGTTCCCGGCAACGTTCAGCGGCGGAGAGCAGCAGCGGGTCAACCTGGCGCGGGCGCTGATCGCAAAGCCGAAGCTGCTTATTCTCGACGAGCCGACCGCATCGCTCGATCACGAAACGAAGAAACGCGTGCTGAACCTTCTGAACGAAATGAAGGAGGAAGGGACGACGATGGTCGGCGTGTTTCACGATTGGGACGTCATGGGGAAGGTGGCCGACCACATCATGGATTTGCGCGCGGTGCTGGGGCAGACTGCGCATGCCCGCTAAATGTTTCGCCAAACATAATGCCACGGCAACTAAAGGAGAGAACTAACGCATGACGGATATTCGAAAAATCTGCGGGGGCCGCATCGTGACCCCGGACGGCATCATCGAGAACGGGACTCTGGTGATGGAGAACGGCGTGATCGCCGAGATTCTGAGATTTCCGCAGGTCCCGGGCCCGAACGATTTGGACGCCGGCGGCATGTTTGTTCTCCCGGGCATCATCGATACGCACAGCGATGCGATCGAGCACGAAATGCAGCCCCGTCCGACGAGCCTGTTCCCGATCGAGCTGTCCTTTTACGAGCTGGAACGGAAACTGGCCGCCCAAGGCATCACGACGATTTATCATTCGCTCAGCATGTGGGACGACAACTCGGCCAAAGAAATCCGCCGCAATCAGTCGGTGAAAAAGGTGATTCGCACGATCCGCGAGTTGGCCTCGCAAAGACGTCTGATCCGCCATCGGGTACACCTCCGCTTCGAGATCGTCAATCTGAGCGCCGTGCCGCATGTCGTGGAGATGCTGGAAGGAGGGGAGCTGGACCAGCTGTCCTTCATGGATCACACGCCGGGACAAGGCCAATACCGCAATCTGGAGGTTCAGAAACGGTTTGTCATGGAGCGGCAGAAGCTCTCGGAGGAAGAGACGCTGAAGCTGCTGGAGGCAAGAAGACAGCAGCCCAAGGTGAGCCGGGAAAACTTGAGCATGGTGGCGGAGCTGGCGAAAAGTAAAGGAGTTCCGCTCGCTTCGCATGACGACGATTCGATCGACAAGCTGGATCTGGTTGAGTCGTGGGGAGCTTCCATCAGCGAGTTTCCCGTCGATTTGCAGGTGGCGCTGGAGGCCAAAAATCGCGGCCTGCATGTCGTAATGGGCGCTCCGAACGTGATGCTCGGCCGCTCCCACAGCAACAATTTGTCCGCGCTGGAGGCGATTCGGGAGGGTGTGGTCGATATTCTTTGCTCCGACTACTACCCGCCGTCCATGCTGCAGGCGGCGTTCCTGCTGCACAAGCTCGGCTATGACCTGCCTTTCGCCTGCAACATGATTTCGCTGAATCCGGCGAAAGCGCTTGGCATCGGCGACCGGACCGGCTCTCTCGAGGCGGGTAAGGACGCGGATGTGCTGCTTGCCTATACGCGTGACGACCGTCCGGTCATCGATCAGGTGCTGGTCGGCGGGCAGACGGTGTGCCGGATGGCCTACCGTCCGGAATCGCCGGCAGCCGTCCGGTCATGAGAGGGGGGTTCGCATGAAGCTCAAGGGCATGGGAGTCAGCTTGCCGATCAGCGATACGACGAGCAATCTGGAGAAGCTGAAAACGAAATTGCATAAAATCGCCGAGCTTGGCTTTGAAACGGTCGAGCTGCCTGTTCAAGCGATGAATATCCTGAAAAACGGCATGATCGACCGCGACCGGCTGACCGCCTACCGCCGTTTGCTGGGCGGCTTTCCGCTCCGCTATACGACGCACGCTCCCTTCGATGTGAATCTGTTTCGCCAGGGCGATGCTTCGGCCGACGAACGGTGCCTGCTTGCCTCCGTGGAGATCAGCGGGACGATCGGGGCCGAGGTGATGGTGTACCATGTAGGCCGGTTCGTCGGGGAGGAGGAGTTTCTTTTCCCGCAGGTGTGGCGAAAGCATTCTTCCGAGGAGAAGGCGGAGCTGATGCTTCGGGAGAGGCAGTGGATGATCCGCGCTGGCGATCTCGGCCGGGAATGCGGCGTCGTCATTGCAATGGAAAATATGCGGCCTTATTTGGATTGTCCGGATTATGCTTATTCGGTCATCCCGCATGTACTTGCCGAGCAGCTTGAGGAGATCGGCCATTCCCATGTCGGGGCCGCATTGGATACGGGGCATTTGGCGCTTTCCGTCCATATGTACGGCCTGGACTGGCACGACGAAATCGAGAAACTTGCGCCCTACGTCGTTCATCTGCACCTTCATGACAATTTCGGCAAAGCCTGCTTTTCAACGGAAAAAAGCCAATACGACCTCACTCCGCTCGGGCGGGGAGATATGCATGCGCCGATCGGGGAGGGCAACCTCCCTTTCGAATTGCTTGCTGCAGGGCTGCGGGCGCGGTTCCACGGCCATGTCATCCACGAAATCCGCGACATGTACGAGCCGCTTTGGCCGGAGCTGCGGGCGCGGTACGAAAAGGCGTTCGGCCCGTATCAAAGAGGGATAAGGGAGGGAGCCGCGCTTGCATAAAGGAATCGTCGATTTGCACTGCCATACGCATCATTCCGACAATCCTTCGACGGTCCGGGAGGTCATCGCTCTCGCCAAGGAACAGGGAGTCAGCCATTTGGCCATTACGGACCACGATACGACCGATGGCCTGCATGAAGCGGCCCGGCTCGGCCGCGAGCTTGGCGTAGACATCGTGCCGGGCATTGAAATTTCCGCTTACGACACAGAGCGAAAACGCCGTGCGCACATTCTCGGCTACAACGTCGAGCCGGGGCATCCGTCGCTGGAAGCGTTATGCGGCCCGCTGCGGGCGAGAAGACATGAGATCTCTCAGCTTATCGTGCAGCGGCTTCAGCAGCACGGTTTCGACATTGCCTGGGAAGACGTTTTGCGTTATGCGCGTGCAGGAAGCACCGTGTTTAAGCAGCACATCATGCATGCGCTTGTGGACAAGGGCTACTGCACCCGTGTGAACGGCGAGCTGCAAAAGCGGCTGTTCGCGCGCGGAGGAGGCGGCACGGAGCCGGGCATCGCCTTTATTTCGATGGAATATGCGGACGCCCGCAAGGCGATTGCCGCCATCCGCGAGGCCGGCGGAGTTGCGGTGCTCGCCCATCCGGGCCAGCTCGGCAACTTCGAGGCGATCGACGAATGGGTGAAAGCGGGCCTGCAGGGCATCGAAGCCGCACATCCGTCGCACAGCGCGGAGGACGAAGCGCTCGCCCGCCTCTATGCGGCGAAGCACGGCCTCGTCATAACCGCCGGCTCGGATTATCACGGCGCGTACGGGAACGAGGCGCATTTGCCCGGCTGCATGGACGCCGGCTTGAATGCGGTCCTTTTGCTGAAGGAAATGTCGTCCGGGAGCCGATCCGTCTGCCCGTAGGTAGACTGGAGAGCGCCGCCTCATGTCATCAGCATAAACCGGGACCATAGAGGAACTATGGTTCGCTAAATGGGTCAATTTTGGTCATTTTTGAGAATTAGCGGAACTCAGGTTCGTTAGTTGTCTGTTTTCCTGCTCCTCAAGCCAGTTTTCGCCGATTTAGCGCATCTCAGTTCCTCTAATTTTTCGACGAGCCCGTTTATCCGAGGATAGCGAACGTGGGTTCCGCTATATGTAGTTCGTACGCTGTTCTGTTTGTCAGGCTCAATCCTCGATCCGTAAGCACCCCTTACCTTACAACAATGAAACGCATCCCTCCCCAATCGGGAAGGATGCGTTTTTCAATTTCGTGCCGAGGATGAACCTTTGGCAGGTAAAGGTATAAGGTACTGGTTAAAACAGCCTTCAAACCAACGGCGTTTAAGTGAAGTCTCTATGACGGAGAATCAGCATGTCCCACCGAAAGAGCGCGGTAATTCCATAACACATCGAGAACGTGAAGGGACTGATCCTCCGTACATTCAATGAGGACAGTGGCTTCACAGGGGATATGCGGTTTTTTAGCTTTTCGTCCGTTAATAAAAGAGCAGCAGCCCACTCCTACCCCAAATCCGGTAAGGGCGCCAATGATTCCCCATATTAGAGGGCCCCATGCGAGCGCAAACCCCATGCTTGCTCCAATAACGGCAAATCCTGTAGCGCAGGATATCCCAATCTCAAAGGGATGCGGACTATGCGGTTGATATTTGTGCTTCTTCCGATCTTTGTCCATGAAAACAACAAGGATTTTTTCTTTGCTGATGGAGCTGCTCTCCAGGTCGGCCAACGCCTGCTCCAGCTCGATCGATTGTTCAAAAATCCCGATAATCAACATGATTCAAGCACCTGCTCAAGGGAAAATTCGAAGCTTGGAGTTCCGGTATCGATTCGCAAGATAATAACGCTGCTCGATCCGAAAGAGATGGTTGTGCTCGCTGGCCGTACGGAAAGAGTGATAAATGGAACCGCCCATAACCGATGGCATAAAAAGCAGCCAATGCGGATGAAGCATGGAAATCGATTCATGAATATGACCGTGCAGCAGGCTTAAGAAAGATTCGTGCATTCTGGATAAGGCGAGGTAAACCCACCACCAAAATATGGCGTAGAAAGCAAGCCCGTACCGATGGTTGTACAGCTGCCCCAAGCCCGGGAAGAAAAAAGAGTATACCGCTCCAATATAGGGGGATTTTTTCTCGAGATATTGGATTTCACTGGGGGAAATGTCCAGGCTCCTTACCGGTTTATAATCTAATATTGCCAGATGGTAAAGCTTTTTTTGATATAAAGCTGACCGAAAGCTGTCTCCAATCGCAATTAAATAGATGATAAGATATCCGAAAGCCCATCGTGGTTCCAATATGGATGTGGCAAGGTCAAATTTGCCGCAAAACGAATACACCATGGCTTCGTTGATGTGGGCTAACGTATTGGTCGTCACTTCGGATAAGGTCAACAAAGTTGCCCTTACATATTGGTTAAGCAGATAATGGCCGAAACCCGGGAAAACAGCGGACCACCAGGCCACCATGTAAGGATTTTGCTGCTTCAATTGCGTAATTCCGAAAACACTGATTTTTGCAAGAGGTCTCCGATTCGGAATGTCCATTTATAAAACCTCCTTCAAAAAGTGTCTGTCATATTATGGTTAAAAGAAGATATTTCCATTCATGTAAATGGTAATTAATTGGAATTTGGGCGAATGTGATCATTGCTTTTACCGGCAATGCGAAGAATTATCAGGTGAGATGAATTTGACAACTGGGGATTACACTTGTAATATTAATTATGTATTACATATGTAATCAACCAAATTAAGGAGGCAAGAAGGATGAGCGATATTCCCAAAATTTCGGACGCGGAATGGGAAGTCATGAAGGTGCTCTGGTCTGATTCGCCCCTCACGGCCAGCGAGGTGATAGAAGCATTAGAGGACCGCACGGATTGGAAACCGAAAACAATAAGAACGCTGTTAAACAGATTAGTGCAAAAACAGGCCATATCGTATTCGCAGGAAGGCAAGATTTATGCTTACTTCCCTCTGGTATCCGAAGATGAGTGCGTAAAATCGGAGACCGCTTCTTTCCTGAAAAGAATTTACGGCGGTGCTTTTAAGCCGCTGCTCGTTAACTTTTTGAAAGAAGAAAAGTTATCTCCGGAAGAAATTAAGGAATTGAAACATATTCTGGAGGACAAAACGAAGGAATAAATGTTAGCTCTGCACCGTGCGGGCAGTCGTTATCTCATTCATTTCATTGGGGAAAGGTAGGGTGAACGTGGTTCGATTTGCGGAACTTTTTGCGGCTCTCTTCGATTGGGTTACCTCTGTCTCCATCATGGCTGCAATCCTGGTTGCATTGGTACGGGCGCTGCAGCAAGTGCTGAAGAATCGATTGAAGCCGCGGTGGCATTACTTCCTGTGGCTGATCGTTATTTTGCGGTTAATTTTGCCGTGGGGCCCGGAGAGTGAATTCAGCATTTATAATTGGATCGGTTATCCCCACTCCGTTTACTCCGCTGTGCAAATCAATCAGGAGGAAGTGTCGACAGCAGCCGATGAACAGGGGTCCGCTTCTCCGGCGGGCTATCGGGATGTATTAGCTGCACTATGGGCGGTTGGCGTATGTCTGCTTGCCCTTTATACCGTCTGGGTCAATTGGGCGTTTGCCCTCAGGATGAAAAAAGAAACCGTTAGGATAACCGATGCACGGGTGTTGGAGCTTTTTCAGCAATGTAAAACCATCATGAAGGTCCATACGCCCATCGGGTTGGTTCAATCCCGCCGTTTGGCGGCTCCAGCTCTATTCGGGTTTTTCAATCCCGTATTAATCATGCCCCACAACATTTCGGAAAGCTTGAACGACGAGCAGCTGCGGCATGTATTCCTGCATGAATTGGCCCATTGCAAACGGAATGACATTAGGGTCAACGGGCTCATGTATGCACTGCTCATTGTTCATTGGTTTAATCCGGTGTTATGGTATGCCTATCGCCGTATGCGGGATGATCAGGAGATCGCAAGTGACGCTCTGGCGCTCAGTTATTTGGCTCCTGACAAACGTCAGGACTATGGATACACGATTATCAAATTGTTGGAAAACTTCTCGCAGCCTGCCAGGGCTATCGGAAATGTATATCTTGTAGGGAACAAAGATCAGCTGAAAAGGAGAATGAGAATGATCAAACAGTTTCGGTCCGGTTCATACCGGTGGTCGTTTCTTGGCATAGCGATCATCATCTTCGTAAGCGGATGTACACTAACGAATCCTAAGGTCGATTCAAGTTCCGCACCTCTTTCCAGTTCAGCAATCTCCAATGAAAAATCGGCTGGAGCCGGGCAGTCACAGGCCCTGGGCGATACAACGCAGACGGCGGTTTCAGGGGATCAGCAGCGGAATGTCTCCGATGATGCAGCGAAACAATCGGCATCCTCCGGTGGGCAGTTGACGACCCCGGAATCTAAACCGGAGACGGCAGGTTCTCGTAATGCAGCATCGGAAGACAAGCCAAGGACCGCACCTTCCTTAAGAGAGCAAACGCCCGCACCGGCGACGCCAAGTCCCGTGCCTGCTGAAGAGACGCGAGCAGCAGCGCCGGAAGAAAAGCCGAGAAAAATGCCTTCGGTAAGAGAGGCGGCACCTGCACCCGCGTCCGCACCTGCAGCTTCACCTGTAAATACACCTGCACCTGCGTCCGCACCTGCATCGGCAGAATTACCGAAGATGTCCCCTGCGGATGGAACAAGAGCCGAAGCGCCGCAAAATCAGCCAAGAACGGTACCTTTCGTAGAAGTGGGAGCTTCTGCCGGAAAATAAAAAGAAATCGGAAGGAATCCGCATTGTAGGCCCGGTTGCGGCCGTATTTTCCTGAATGCCCTGACAACATAAGAAAAAACGAAGAAAAAGGCTGCCGGGTTCGGCGGTCTTTTTCTTTCTTTCGGGCCTGCCTCCGCACGAGGTTAATTTTGCAACAACTTTGGATAGTTTGGAAAATTCCAAAGCGGTTTGAAAGCGCTGTACGATACAGAAGAGGGACTATCCCTTAATCCGAAGCATAATGGAGGGATGATATTGGGAGCACCGGGAAAGCTTGGATCGCTTTTGGCTGGAATTGCGGTACTCGGCGGATGTTTGTTCGCGACGGATGGTTACGCCGCCACGCAGGCGCAGAGCGCTGCCGGAGTTCAATTTTTTGTCGCGCAGGACGGCAGCGATACGAATGACGGATCCCAGGGGAGCCCGTTTGCGACTCTGGAAAGGGCGAGGGATGCCGTACGCTCGCTTAAAAGCGGAGGGGGGCTGCCTGCCGGAGGGGTAACCGTTTACTTGAGAGGGGGACAATACAGGTTTTCCAGTACTTTCCAACTGGATGAGCGGGATTCGGGAACGGCGGAATCGCGGATCACTTACAAAGCTTACGATGGGGAAAAGGTAACCTTTGCCGGAGGCGATACGATCGATCCGTCCCGCTTCCAGCCGGTCGCCGATCCGGCCGTGTTGGCGAGAATTCCGCAGGAAGCGGGCGGCAAGGTGCTGCAGCTCGATCTGAAGTCGCTCGGCATAACGGATTACGGCGTACTCGGAGATAACAAAGCGGTAGCTCCGGAGTTATTTTTCAACGGCACCGTCATGACGCTGGCCCGTTTTCCGAATGCCGGATTTACGACCGTCGATGAGGTGGTGAAGGCCGCGGACAGCGCGGCGGGCACCGGCTATACGTTTACGTTCAAAGACACCGGACTCCACCGCTGGAAAAGCATCGATTACACGTGGATGCTCGGATATTGGGGAAACGACTGGGCGACCAACGATTTGCAAATCAAATCGATCGATTTTGACAAGAAAAGCATCGAAACCTATACGGGGACGAGTTATGCGATGAAGGCGGGCCAGCGGTTTTATTTTTACAATGTGCTGGAGGAGCTCGATTCGCCGGGAGAATGGTATTTGGACCGGAATACCGGCCTGCTTTATTTGTACCCGCCCGCGCCTGTGCAGGGGAAAAAGATTCAGCTGTCCTTGTTCACAGGCAGCATGATCAGCATGAACAACGTGTCGAACGTGACGTTCAGCGACATTGCGATGGAGGTCAACCGCGGCAGCGCGATCGATATCAATGGCGGGGAAAACAACCTGGTAAAAAGCTGCGAAATCAGCAAAATGGGCGGCTACGCGGTCAAAATAAACGGAGGAACAAACAACGGCGTATACGGCTGCCGCATTTACAGCATGGGCAACGGCGGCGTGTCCTTGAACGGCGGCGATGTTGTCACGCTGACTCCGGCGGGCAACTATGCGGATAATAACGATATTTACAACTACGCGAGAATCAAGCTGACCTATACGTCGGCCGTCGAGCTGAACGGGGTCGGCAACCGTGCATCCCATAACAAAATGCACGATGCTCCCCACCTGGCGATCCAGTTCCGCGGCAACGATCATCTCATCGAGTACAACGAGATTTACGATGTGGTCAAAGAAACGGCGGACGCTTCCGCGATTTATTCGGGAAGAAGTTTCGTTTGGCGCGGCAACGTGATCCGGTATAACTATTTTCACGATATTATCGCCAGCGATCTGAGGGTATCCACGGCGGCGATTTATTTGGACGACTACATGAGCGGCGTGGAAATGCGCGGCAACGTATTTTACAAGATCGGCAAGCAAGCGTTCAAACTCGCGAACGGCCGGGAGAATACGGTGGAGAATAACATCGTCATCGACACCGGCACATCGATCGGCTTCATGACGCGCGACTACAAGCCCGGGGAGAAAAACTACATTTCGCTGATGAGCAAATTCGATCAGGTTCCGTACCAAAGCGACATTTGGGCGCAGCGGTATCCGACGCTTCCGGACATTTTGAACGACGAGCCGCTGCTGCCGAAACGGAACGTCGTCCGCAGCAACGCCATCGTGAACAGCGGCGCCATCTCCGGCGACGTCAGCCGGAATATGGAGCTGGGCACCTTTGCCAACAACGCAACCTTTGCGAGCAAGGACGGACTCGGCTTTAACGATCCGGCCGGCGGCAATTTCGGTTTGAAAAGCGATTCGGTGCTGTTCACGCAAATTCCCGGGTTCCAAAACATACCTTTCGAGCAAATCGGCATTCAGGCCACCGGTCTTCCTCCCGCAAACTCGGGCCTCACGGCATCATATTTGACTCGCCCGCAAAATGCCGGCGATTTGACCGTCGGCTTGAAACTAAACGGCAATACGCTCGTATCCGTGAAGGACGAAACGAAGCTGTTGACGCCGGGCAGCGACTACGTCGTCCAAGGCAACACCGTCGTCTTGAAAAAGCAGTACCTGGATTCGCTCGATGACCGTCGAACCGCACTTGCGTTTTCCTTCAGCGCGGGCGATGACGCTTATCTCGTCGTGGATACCGCACCGCCGGCCGGCTCGGAGCTCGGCACGTCTTCCTTGAAATATGCGCTGAACTCGGGCGATGCCACGATTGCCGTCAACCTGAACGGCAATACGCTCGTTTCGGTCAAAGACGGCAGCCGCGTTTTGACGGAAGGCGTCGATTATGTCAACAACGGCTCTTCGGTCACTTTGAAGAAGGTGTATCTTGCGAACCTGCCGCTCGGAACTTACACGCTGACCTTTACGTTCAGCGCCGGGCGCGATGCGGTTTTGACGATGACGGTTGTGCGGGGGAGCCTGACGCTGGGCAAAACGTACGGGGCATCCTCGCAATGGAGCGGCAGCTATGACGCGGCCAAAGCGTTCGATTCGAATCCCGCCACCAGATGGTCTGCGGAAAAAGGAAAAGTAACCGATCAATATGTGTCCGTCGATTTTGGCGATGAAGTGACGTATAACCGGGTTGTCGTCAACGAAAGCTCTTATCCGCGAGTCGATTCTTACGTGCTGCAGTATTCGGAGGACGGCATTAATTACGTCGACATTCCCGGCACGGCGGGGACGTCGATCGGCGCAAATAAGGAGATTGACTTTGCTCCCGTCACGTCGCGATATTTGCGGTTGTGGATGTTTTCGACGAAGCTGGAAGCGGGGACCCGCAAGGAGCCGACCATCAATGAAATCGAAGTATACGATATGGAGGATACGATGGAGGATACGATTCCGCCCGTTATAACGGGAGCCGCCGCAGAGCCGCCCAACGGGAATAACTGGTACAACTCGGATGTTACGGTCCGCTTCACGGCATCGGACAGCGGTTCGGGCATCGCCTTCGTGACGCCCGACACGACGCTCAGCACTGAGGGAGCCGGCCAGTCCGTTGTCGGTACGGCGACGGACAAAGCAGGCAATACGGCTGCTTTCACGGTTTCGGACATCAACATCGACAAGACGTTGCCGACGATCGTCCTAAGCACTACGGCAAGCTACAAAACTACGGATACGTTGACGGTCACCTACGCCGTATATGATGACTTGTCGGGCATTGCCGACTCGGCGGCCGTTCTGAACGGGAAGCCGGTGGAAGCCGGGCAAGCGATCCGGCTGAACGATTTGGCCGGCGTGGGCCGGCTGGAAGTGACTACATCGGACAAAGCCGGCAACAAAGCGGTCCGGACAGCCGCGTTTGAGGTGCTGATTGCCGCAGCCGTTCGAGTGAATCCGGACTCGTTTAACTTAAAAAGAAACGGCGGCGCGAATTCGGTAACCGGGTATATCGAACTGTCTGCCGGATATGACGTATCGCAGACCGAGCTTGCTTCCGTCAGGCTGTCGGCCGGGACAGCTTCCGTTCCCGCGCAAGCCGAGCCATCGGAGATCAAAGACTACGACGGAGACGGGATCAAAGAACTTATGGTGAAATTCGACGGTCAAGCGGTGGCGAACCTGCTGGCGAACGATAGCGGGGACGTTACGCTTGAAGTCAGCGGCAGCCTGCGTGACGGAAGAAAGTTCACCGGTGCCGATACGATTAAGGTTTTGAAATGAAGATCGGTGTAAGAAGGATACGCTTCAATTAAAGCTGCCGCAAGGCGGCTTTTTTCTTTTGGGCGAGCCGAGTGCGAAATTTTGGTTCAAGAGGGCGGCAAGTTTTACAAAAAAAATAGTTGCAATAACATCCTATTCGTCGTATGATGAAATTAGTTGCAATGACATCCTATTTAACATCTCAGCCGGGCATGTGCCATGGAATTGAAATCGAAATCGGAAGCGGACTGCCGGAAGATACTTTAACCTGGCGGTAAATAAAATTGAAGGGTGAGATGAAAAATGATTAACGAGGCATTCCCGTATGAGAAAAAGCGCAAACAGGTATTCGGCTTGGAGATGGCCTATGTGGAGGAAGGAAGCGGTGACCCTATCGTCTTCCTGCATGGCAATCCGGCATCTTCTTATCTCTGGCGCAACATTATTCCTTATGCCCGGAAGTTTGGCCGCTGTATTGCGCCTGATCTCATCGGTATGGGAGATTCCGCAAAGCTTCCGGAAAGCGGGCCCCACTCGTACACCTTTGCCGAGCACCGCCGCTATCTTGACGAGCTGCTCGATCAGCTTGGCGTGAGCGAGCGTGTAACTTTTGTGATGCACGACTGGGGATCGGCACTCGGCTTCGACTGGGCGAAGCGCCATCCCGGTGCGGTCAAAGGCATCGCTTATATGGAAGCGATCATTAAACCGCGCAGTTGGAGTGAAATTCCGGAGAACGGGCGCAAGATTTTCCAAACGCTTCGGACGCCGGAAGGGGAGCGGATGGTGCTTGAAGAAAATTCGTTTATCGAGTTCAACCTGCCGGTGGGCATATTGCGCAAGCTGACGGATGAAGAGATGGCACAGTACCGCCGGCCGTTCCTGGAGCCGGGTGAAAGCCGCCGTCCCACGCTCAGCTGGGCACGCCAGCTTCCATTCGACGGAGATCCGGCTGATGTAACGGAGATTGTCACTGAGTATGGAGAATGGCTGGCGCAAAGCGCGGTTCCCAAACTATTCGTCCGCTGCGACCCCGGCTTGCTGCCGCAATCCCACCTCGATTTTTGCCGTACATGGCCATCGCAGACCGAGGTAACGGTCCCAGGCCGCCACTATCCGCAAGAAGACGCACCCGCTGAAGTGGGCGAAGCGCTTGCCGCATGGTTGAAAAGATTGGATTAACGTTACGTTTAACGAATGATAGGGGGGACAAATGTCGCCCTTTTTTGTCTTGTTCAAAAGTCCGTACGTCCAAAGCTGCCACTTTTCCAATGCGCACCTTTCATGATAAGGTAAACTATATGGCTGGAAGGCGAGGGCGGCTGTCGATGATGTGGAAAAAGAAAGCGCTGACAATTAAAGCGAAGCTGCTGCTTCTTATATTGTTTTTTCTATGCGTGCCGCTGCTTGCCTTCGGGGCGTCGTGGTACGCGAGCTCGACCGAGAGCATCGAGAAAAACGCGATCAGCTACAGCGAGCAGCTCGTGCGGCAGATCAACGGGCAGCTCGATTCGTATTTCGCCGACCTGGAGCGCGTCACGTATCCGCTGCTGCTGCATCCGCACATCCAGACGTTCATGAAGCTCGAGCCGAATGAGCAATACGAGCGGTTTGTGATCAGCAGAAAAATATCCGAAGAGCTGTTTCCGTCGATCATTTTCGGGCGTCCGGACATTTACGGCCTGTCGATTGTGTCCAAAAACGGCATCGCCACGGCCAGCTACAACGGATTAGCCGCAATGGAAAGCTACGAGCAGTACAAGGATGCGCTGCTTGGCGACCAGAACTATAAAATTATGGGATTGTCCTTCAAGGACTATACGCCGGTGCTGACGATCGCGCGGCGTTTTCTCGATACGCTGTCCTACCAGTCGGCGGGGATGCTTGTCGTCCACTTGCGAATGAATGAAATCATAAAAATTTGCGAAAAAATCAAGCTCGGGGAAAGCGGCTTCGTTTGGATCATGGACCAGCAGGGCAATATCGTGTACCACCCCGACAAGGAAAAATGGGGCAAGCCGGTCGGGGACCGCGGCATCCGTCTCAATCTGGACGACCGCAGCGGCTATTACGTGGAAAACGTCGCGGGGGAGAAAATGCTGGTCATATACGACCGTTCGCAGGCCACGGGCTGGACCTTGGTCTCGGAAGTGCCGCTTAGCCAGTTGAACGGCGATTTGGTTCGTTGGCGAAACGTCACCGTATGGATCGGGCTGCTTTTGGTCGGATTGGCGCTGTTTCTCGTCGGCGGCTTCTCGCTGTATATGACCCAATCGCTTTCGCATTTGCAGAGGCTGATGCGCCGGGCGGAGGAGGGCGATCTCACCATCCGGGCGCCGGAGCGGCGCGACGACGAAATCGGCAGCCTGAACCGCAGCTTTAACCGGATGGCCGGCAAAATCCAAAGCCTGATCGAGGAAGTGCAGCATTCCAAGCAAAAGGAAAACGAAATGGAGCTGCGACAGCGCGAGTCTGCGCTGCAGGCGATGCAGTCGCAGATCAATCCGCATTTTTTGTACAATACGCTGGAAATCATTAATTCGTATGCGATTATCGAGGGGGTAAAGCCGATCAGCCGGATGGCGACTTCGCTCGCCGGCATATTCCGCTACAGCATCGGCCACCCGCAGCAGACCGTCACGCTGAAGGAGGAGCTCCGCTACATACGGACCTATCTGGAAATTCAGCAGGAACGGTTCAAGACGCTCCATGTGGAAGCGGACGTGCAGGAAGACGAATTGGGCCGGGTAATGGCCCTCCGGCTGATGATACAGCCGCTTGTGGAAAATGCGTTTAAGCACGGGTATGACCGGCATAAGCTCAAGCCGACGTATATCGGGATTTTCGGAGAGAAGCGCGACGATGTTTACCTGCTGCGGATCGAAGATAGAGGGGGCGGGATGGATCCGGCCTTAAGAGACAAGTATAACGAAATGTTTATGGGAGGCAACGGCGGGACGGCGGAAGCGGGCGGCGATTCGGAAATGATCGCCCCGGCAGTGCAGCCTGGGGCGATAGGTTTGTGGAACGTCCATCAGCGCATCCGTTTAAGCTTCAGCGAGGGCTACGGCCTGTACATCGTAAAATCCGACGAAACGGGCACGATCGTGGAGATGCGGCTCAAATACATGGCTTGATTTCGGAAGGGGGAGCGGTATGTTCAAAGTATTGATCGTCGACGACGAGGTAATGATCAAACGAAGCCTGGCCAAGCTGATTGCGGACAGCCCGTTTGGCTTCGAAGCGGTCGGAGAGGCGGATGACGGAAATGAAGCGCTTGCGTTATGCGAAAAGCTGCGGCCGGACCTGCTCATCACGGACATCAGAATGCCCGTGATGGACGGCTTGGAGTTGGTCAGCGAGGTACGCCTTCACGAGTGGGACATGGACATCGCCATTTTGTCCGGCTACGACGATTTCGCTTACGCGCAGCAGGCCCTTCGGCACGGGGTCGCCGATTATTTGCTGAAGCCGCTGCAGGAAGAGCAGCTTCACGAGCTGCTCGCTAACGTTTCGGCCAGGCTGGAGGAGCGGCGCAGGGCGACGGCAGCGCGGAGCCGGTGGCTGAAGGAATGCAAAGCGCTCGGCGAGGAGCTTGCCGAGCGGCTTTGGCTGCTGAACGAAGAGGAAGCGCAGAGGCGGATGGAGGAAATTTGCGGGCGTTTGTCGGACGATGGGTTGCCCGCCGCCCAGCTCGCCAGCCGTCTGGAGGACGTGCTGGTCTTGGCGGAAGCGGGGCTGCTGGAGCGTGCGCAGGGCGGCTTGGCGGAGCTGGGCAAGCCGCTTCTTTCGGGTGCGGAAGCCCCGGGGCAGCTGCTGGCCCAAGCGAAGGAGGTGCTTCGGCGGCAGGCGGAGCTCATACGCGCGTCGCGCAATTGGGGGCAGCGGCAGTCGATCTCCCGGGCCGTCCGTTTTCTGGAAACGCACTTCGCCGAGGGGGATGTGACGCTGCAGCAGGCAGCCGAGCAGGCGGGCATGTCGGTGTCGTATTTCAGCCGCTGTTTCAAGGAGGAGACAGGGATGAGCTTCACCGACTACGTCATCAAGCTGCGCATGGACAAGGCGATGGAGCTGCTGCGCGACCCCTCCTGCAAAACGCTCGATGCAGCGCTGGCGGTCGGCTACGGCGACTACCCGCATTTTGCCAAGTCGTTCAAGAAGTATTGCGGGTTGTCGCCGAACGAGTATAAGAAGCGGATGGCCGGGGGGAAGTCGGGATAATGCGTGATGCATCATACGGGGGCCGGGATAGTCGGTTGTAGGAACCGCTGTTAATCGTTATAAGCTGAATTACGGGAATGATTCAATGAATTCAAAGCGATTGAGACGTGCTCTAAAAAAAATCAAAATATTCCTTGACGAGAATATTCCTTATGATGTATATTTGAATTGTCCGAAACAAAGAGATTGGATAAGGAGCAATGCCCCGGATAAGCCTGCGGCACTGCTTCGATAAACCGTCAGAGAGGAGGGCCGTTTCACATTAAGCTTTTCAAATAACATTCAAGGCATTTCGTATGTGGGATGATGCGGGAGCGCTCAACAATATAATCTATTAAAGTGAGGTAGGGAATTAATATGGAAACAGGTAAAAATGTAGAAATAACAGTAGAAGCGACTATTCATGCACCGGTTGGAGAAGTGTGGAAATTTTGGAACGAGCCGCAGCATATCACAAAATGGTGCGCCGCTGCCGACGACTGGCATGCGCCGAAAGCAGAAAATGATTTAAGGGTCGGCGGGAAGTTTACTACAAGAATGGAAGCGAAGGATGGCAGCTTTGGATTTGATTTCGGCGGCGTTTATGATGAAGTGAGAACAAATGAGTTTATTTCTTACACGATGGGAGATGGAAGAAAAGTTTCGATTACTTTTATCAGCCAAGGAAACGTCACTAAGGTTGTTGAAACTTTTGACGCGGAAACGACCAATCCTGTTGATATGCAGCAAGCAGGCTGGCAGGCGATTCTGGACAATTTTAAAAAATACAGTGAAGCCTCCAAATAAAATGAGGATAAAAAAACCTTCCTTAAAATTGGAAGGTTTTTTATTTGCAAAAAACGAACTAATGCCCTAAAGTACGAGCGAAAATTTGCAAATTTCTCGTCAAAAAATCCGTGCTGGCAAAAGAGGTTTTCTGAAATTGGCTGTTCATGTCCCGTAAAAAAACTTCCATACTCGACGTGTCCACGTCTGCGAAGCGGTTTTCGATCTTGGTGTTCCGCATATCTTTTATGAGCTTATCGGTTTCTTCCCTATATGTCGATACCCAATCTTTATTTTGGGGAACCTTCTTGGCGAATTCGATGAGAATCTTTCCCCAATCCCCGCCGTTTGTTACGGCATCCTGCAGCCGCTTGTAAGTCTCCGGCTCAAAACGTTTCATTAATTCTCCGGTATTGATGTAGTCATCGGGAGCGCCGATGGGCTTTTGAGGGGGCGTAACATAAGTGGCTTGACCGGTTTCCGGGTCTACGGTTCTTGTTTTGGCGATAGCTGCAATTTGCCGGATGACTCCCAAAAATTTGGAAGAGTCTTCGCCCGTCATATAACGGTCCGCCAAAAATTTCGCTTGAGATAAACCCGATTCCAGCAGGGCGGCTCGCTCCTCCTCGTCCGAGACGGAGCCGTCCGGAAGCAGATTCGATTGGATTAAAGTATAGACCGCTTTGCTGACTTCGGGCGACTTGCCGTTTAATAGACTTTGCAGCGAATCGTTTATTTCAGCCGTACCCCAATAATGCGCCGGCTGCAGCTCGATAGCGTCAACCGCCAATTGCCTGCCCTCCGGGCTGATTTCCAGCAAGTCATAAGACACTTTCGAACCGGGCGAGGTACCCGAGTACAAAGCGGGATGTTGTTGTACCTTTGCAGCGTAGAGGTTCAGAACCGATGAAGCAGCGTATCTGGTTATTTCCACACGGGACACCTCAATTTCTTTTTATTTTTTCTAAAATGTATATCGGAAGTTTCTTCCATAATGTTTATAACTTTCCGCTGTCGGTGAATGAACCCAACGCAACCTGGGGTTGCGGGGCCGCTCAACTAAAGTGGTCTTTACTTCTGCAGGCGGTTAAATCAAGATTAGCTTATCAGTTACAGAAAGGCAGCTGCCGCTATGGTCTTTGTGGAGAAAGCGATCTATTTGGCTTAACCATCGATGAGTTATTAAGGAGTGACGAGGAGTTGACCAATAAGGTGATCAAGAAAGCAAACAATTGGCCCATCCGAAATTAAAGTTTATTTTTGATTGATGCACACCGCACGCGGAAAATTACGCGGATGCCGATGAAGTATGGAGCTTAGACGGCCTTTAACTTACTTGAAAAGACCCTTTGAGCGAAATGGAAAAGTAATGACGGCATAGAAGTCGGTCGGCCATATGTTAAAGAATTAGATTGACAGTTTAAATTTACATGTGTAATAATAACGTTGTCAGATGAATTTACAGATGTAATAGTTTATTTCGGAAAGGAGGATAAGCATGCACAATGTTCCCAAAATATCGGAATCGGAATGGGAAATTATGAAGGTTATCTGGAAGCATAGCCCTATGACCTCAGAGCAAATCATGCTCCAGCTACCTGGTGGGATTGAGTGGAGCGATCAGACCGTACGAACGTTTATTAACAGGCTTTTGAATAAAAAGGCAGTCGGCTTCGAAAGATCGGGAAGAAGTTATCTTTATTTTCCGTTAGTCTCTGAGAAAGATTGCATTCGGGCGGCGAGCGAATCATTTCTCAAAAGAGTATTTAACGGGGCGGCTAACATGATGGTGTCGAATTTTTTGGAAGAAACCGATTTAACAGAACAGGATATCGATCATCTTCAAAAGATTTTGATAGAAAAGAAAAAGGAAAAGATAACGGAGCACAAGGATAATGCATAGAGATAAAATGGAGAGGTAAGCTCATGGATCATTTATATAGTCTCTTTGCATGGTTGTGTTACTCGACGTTGGCGGCGAGCGCCGTTGTCCTGTTTATCATGGTGATTCAAGCCTTGTTTCATCGACATATGAGCCCTCGTATGCGGCATGCGCTCTGGCTGATCGTACTGATTCGACTGCTCCTGCCGGATTTCCCCAATAGTCCTTTAAGTTTATTTAATGCTTTGCAATTGACTTCGGGTGCAGATAGAGCGGTTGCGGATATCCTGTCTTTTGAAACTAATATACCAGCGGAAGTATTACCCAATGATAGAGAGGTGCAACAACTACTTCTTCAGAATCAGAACAATATACCTCCTCAGAACCAGCATCCGATTCTGGAAGCCGTATCACCACATGAAACGGAGAACCAGACACCTTCTTTTACAGCAGTATACCCATTCGTCTTAAAAACTGTTTCGGTAATATGGCTTACAGGAGCGGCCGCAATTCTGGTCTATTTATTCGTGTATATGTGGAGGATCCGAAGAGCACTCAATTCATTTGAAGTCGTTACAGACCCTCGGATTGTCTCCATTATGAATGATTGCAGGAGCAAATTCGGTATTAAGAAGCCAATTGCCTTGTATACGGGACACGACATGAAAAGCCCGCATATTTCCGGGGTGATACATCCGTGGATTTATTTCCCCAAAGAGATAGGAAACCAAATGAATGATGTTCAGCTGTATCATATCATCTCCCACGAGCTGGCTCATTATAAAAGAAATGATATCGCATGGAATTGGCTTGGAGCCTTGGTTCTCGCGATCCACTGGATCAATCCTATAATTTGGATATATATGAAAAAGATGAAAGTAGATATGGAGTTGGCCTGCGATGCCTATGTATTGGAAGTTCTCGGAGAAGCCGAGGCGATACCGTACGGGATGACGATTGTTCAATTTCTGAAGCTTTATACAGTCAACCGCCGCAACCAACCGAGCCTGCTGTATTTCTTTGGAGCGAACAAGCGAAATCAGGTGGTAAGGAGAATTAAGATGATTACATCGTTCAAGAAAGGTACGTATAAGCTCTCATCGATCGCTGTCCTTTGCGTTGCCATCATGGGCTTAACGACGCTAACAAATGCGGCAGAGCCGATATCGGGAGATCCTCCGAAGGAATATGCTGAAGGCACTGCAATAACTGACAAAAGTGAAAATGATACCTCATCCTCCGATCAGGCCAAGCACGAATTGGAGGAAGTAGTAAAGGCTAATGCTAATGATACTAAGTTTAATATCCCAAGTTCTTTACCTGAGGAGTACCGCTTTGAAAAGGGCAATCTTCATACGAAGGGAATGGATGAAGGCAAGCAAACCGAAGTAGAGATACGCAATGTTGAACGCAAAGATGAGACTATATCCGGTAATGTAGATCACTTCGCCATTCATGAAGTAGCAGGATTGGAAGCTTCTTATCAATCTACGAAGGAATACGCTGCCCAAGCGGCAGCTGAGAAGGATGGAAAGGGTGCATTCTCCCCCGATCAGGCCAAGAACGAATTGGAGGAAGTAGTAAAGGCTGCTGGTTTTGAGTTTAAAATCCCGAAATCTTTACCTGAGGGGTATCGCTTCGAAGGGGTTAAGCTGACTACGAAGGGAACGGATGAAAGCAAGCAAACCGAAGTAGAGACACACTATGTTGAGCGCAAAGCGGAGGTTATATCCGGTAATGTAGATTTCTACGCCACTCATGGAGGTGCAGGATTGGAAGCTGTGTATAAATCGATTGAACAAGCCCTGGATACCAAAAAAAGCGGATGGGCGATAAGTCGAACATCTCTGAGAATGAAGGAACTGGGGCTGTTCGCCATGAAGGTGACGGTAAGTTATACAGGGCAAAGCGATAAGCGCTACTATGTATGGGAGGATAGAGGAGTTCAGTATCAATTCCAAGTAACGGGAAAACTTTCGGATCAAGAGCTCATCACTATCGTATCCTCCATGAAATACCCGAATGAAGAGATGAATAAGAGATAATCATGCACGACGAGGGCCGTGCCTCCATAAACCAAATTGAATCAAGGAAGGGTTGTTGAAGATGATTCCTGCTTTAAAGACAACGAAGAATAGAATTCGCCGCTTGATTGCAATCCCTGTAGCCGCTCTGATCGCTATGACCGCAATGGGGGCTTCCTTCACTGCACCCGTAGCCGTGGCAGCGCAGGCTGACGAGCAAGCTACCTCTGTAGATTCCCCATCTATGCTTATCGATGATAGTTGGCACTGGGGGCTAACTCAAGCTGTTAAGAGAGGACTGGCGTCCAAGGTTAATCAAAGCGTTACCCGCAATGGGGTTACGATTACAGTGAAGGAGATATTGTTTAACGAAGCGGAATTGAGCATTGGCTATACAGTGCATGTTGCAGAAGGGCAGCAACGACCTCGCACTAGCGGTACCATTATGATTTGGATCGGCGGGGAGAATTATATTGAGAACTCTATCAGCTCTACAGAAATCGATAGTCAAACGACTGCGCATATTGTGAGTTTGCCCAATATGGGGCAGATTCCCGATGAGTTTGAGCTGAAACTCCAGGAGTTCCGTTCCTTTGAGCAAACATCGCAAAGTCTTCCTGATCAGTGGGAGTTGACGATTCCGATAAAGAAAGATACGAGGGAAACCACTGTGCTCAAACCGATGAGGACCATGTCTTCTGGCGACACGACATATACGGTCAAGGAGATAGCTATAACACCTAGCGGGACTGCAGTCAAGTTTGAACTCGAAATGCCAAAATCTATGAGGGATGGCCTTCACCTTCCTCTTATGGAACTGGAAGATGAAGAAGGATTGAAACATAGCTCTTTAAATTTAAAAGAAATTGGTAGAACTAAGCCTACGGAAAAAGGGTATTTAATTGAGTGTGTTTATCACTTCAGCACTCTGCTGACAGTTCCTGAGTCGATCAAAATCAAGTTTGTTAATGCAAAGTTTTTATTTGAATATCAATTGAAAGTAGAGACTTATAAGACGACAGTGGATTACAAGCCGACCGCAGAGAATCCAATTATGCTGAATACAAGTAAGTCCAAGGTGAAAATTACGAATATCAGCTATGGCAAGGATAAGACCGAGGTTCATTACCAAGGGGATAGTCCCTATACGTTCGATTTGAGTCTGGAAGATGGATCGGGTGAGGAATTCTTATCAAGAAAAACAAGGTTGGTTGACCCGAAAACCTATTCGTTTGTTGCCGAGTTCCCTGCCCTTCCTCCTGACGCCAAGGTAACGATCGTTAATACCGAACGCCACGGGGGATCGAGCTATGTACCGGAGTTGGAAATGACAATTCCAGTCAACCTAAAAAAATAAGATGGCTGCAACGAGGCGGCTGATAAAAAAGGGGAAAGTAATTCCTCCAAGAAGGAGGAACCTCGCGGACATGCAGGGAACCACTGATAATCGGACTGTGCAGTAGCTGCTTTGCGTATCGCGGGCGTTAACCGCTTGAAGTGTGTATCTTAAGGTCATATGATCTAGTTGGATGTCCCCAATTCAAACATAAGATATAAAACGTGGGTGGTACCACGGGAGAATGTAAAAGAACAATCTCTCGTCCCTGACTTAGCTGGCAGGGGCGAGGGATTTTTTTAACATTATAACGGAGTTTTTTGAGAGCTTTCTCAATGTTGCTTTCGCATTCCTGAAGCAACTCAGCAGCTTGTTTGCGGGCTTTAATCGCATCGGAACGATCGCGTGCTTCTTGGGATTTACCCTTTTAATTAACTTACTCGAATAATCGTTCAATTCACTTGTTTTCGTGTCACTTACCTCCAGGCTTTTTATCAATGGAATCAGTGTGACTGTTCCACATATTGTGCAAATATATTGGCTCAACACTGAAGTCAGACCTTTACAAAATTATCCAAGGATGAAAATGGAAAAACATCTGCTATTCCTGTAAAGTTGTAAGTCCCCACCTTTTTCAATTGCTTAATTTCTCCTCATCATAAATTGTTAGCGTTTCACGAAATTGATTTATTATCAGCTTTCGCAGTTGCGGCGGCTCCTCAACAACGGCATCTGATTGGCAACCGATAAAGAAGGAAACCCCCACGTCATATAACCTGGAGAAATCCTTCTCCTAATATACCCGGTTCCGTCCTCAAAAACTGTTAATCCGCTCCCAACCCGGGTTCGACAGTAACCCTCGAAAAGTAGGCACCCTTTTGGGTGCTGTGGACAACTGAAATCCAGATTTGACGCGGCTTTTCGGACTTTTCCACAGGCACTACGACGCGAAAAAATCCAAAAAACTGTAGGCACTAAATTTTTGTGGATAATTAGATATTTTTGTTGCATTTCTTGTAGTATATATTATATCCTGTAGATATGTATATACGAACAATCTCTCGTAAAAATAAAAACGGTTCGATCACCCGTTACGTACAGCTCGCCCATAATGAGCGAAATCCTGTGACCGGAACTCCACAAGCGAAAGTCCTGTACCATTTCGGCCGCGCTGACGAACTGGACATGGAGGGCTTGAAACGTCTTGCCGCCAGCATCCACCGTTTTATTGGCGAGCCGCAAGCGCCCTCTCCATCTTCAGCGCAACCCGCTTCGGTTACGCTCCTTAGCAGTCGTTCGCTGGGCGGCGTATGGCTGCTCGATCAACTTTGGAAGAAGCTTGGTATCGGCGAAGCGATTACACGACGACTTGCCGACCGGGAATACCGCATGCCGGTTGAACGCGCCATCTTTGCCATGGTGGCCAATCGGGCGCTGGCACCAAGCAGCAAGCTGGCGATTGAAGATTGGGTGGATCGTGAAGTGGTCATCCCGGACCTTCCGGCGTTTGACGTGCAGCATGGCTACCGGGCAATGGATTTTCTGCTCACGTCGGAAGAAAGCATCCAGCGTGAAGTGTTCCATACGGTAGCGGATTTGCTGAATCTGGAAGTCGATCTGCTGTTCTTCGACACGACCTCCACGTATTTTGAGACGGAAGAGGACGACGAAGACGATTTTCGCAAAACCGGTTATTCGAAAGACCATCGCCCCGACCTTCCGCAGGTGGTCATCGGTTTTGCTGTCACGCGTGAGGGCATCCCGATTCGTTGTTGGGTGTGGCCGGGCAATACGTCGGATATGAACGTTGTGCCGCAGGTGAAAAAGGATCTGATCGGGTGGAAACTCGGGCGTGTGATTACCGTCGTCGACCGCGGTTTCTCCTCCGAAGACAATCTGCGCGTACTGCAACAGAGCGGCGGCCACTACATTGCCGGGGAGAAGATGACGTCGGGCAAGCCGACCGTCGAAGCGGCACTCGCGCATCCGGGACGTTTCAAAACGATCCGAGACAACCTGGAGGTCAAGGAGATCGTCGTGGGGGATGGCGAAGCGCGCAAGCGATACGTGCTCGTTCGCAATCCGGAAGAAGCAAAGCGGGATGCCGCCCGGCGCGAAGCGCATCTGGAGCAGCTGCGCACGGAGCTTGCCCGGTTGAAGGAACTGGACGGCGAAGCGCATACCGGGGCACACTGCCGTCTACACAGCCATCCGACGTACAAACGGTATCTCAAGACCGACAAGCGCGGCAATCTGCGTATCGATCTGGCCGCCGTCAAAGCGATGGAGCATCTGGACGGCAAATACTTGCTGCGCACCTCTGACGACACCTTGTCCACGGAAGACGTGGCACTCGGGTACAAGCAATTGCTTCAGGTGGAAGCAGCGTTTCGGACACTCAAGCAATCGCTGGAACTGCGGCCGGTCTACCACCGGAAAGAAGAACGGATTCGCGCACATGTCCTGCTTTGCTGGCTGGCCTTGATGCTCATCCGGATTGCAGAAAACCAAACCGGTCAAACGTGGCGCGAGATTCGTTCGCTCATGCAGACGCTGCATCTGGTTGAGTACCGTTTGGATGGTGGAAAGCTGCGGCAACGGACGGAATTAACGGACGAACATCGGGCAATTGTTTCGGCCTTGCAAATCGCAGAACCCCAGCAAATATGGGATATTTCGCTCTCTTGACCCCCAAAAGATGTAGGCACCACACGTAGTTATCCACAACTGCCGCATCCCTTGTCCCGCTTGGGTTTGAGACGGATTGTGCATCTACCGACTGTCGAACCCGGGCCCAAGCCAATCATCGTTTCTGCATAGGAGGACTCCGCGTCTTGTCAATCGAACTAACAATTCATATTCCTCTTGATGTTCCTCACGTTCCCGCTCTTTATCGAACCAATCCGTGATAAGCAGGTTGTCATGACTTTTTTTCTTGTTTGATTAGGGCTGATGGATACGGCCTTGATGCGGTTTGCGCGAAACAGACGGTAATCAGTGCTCTGAAAGTCGTAAGCGGGACAGTACCATTTTCCATTCATAGAATAGAGCCCTACCAATTGAATATCCCTTTCGGTAATTGCCTTTTCCGATTCATAGGTGATATGGAGTATCTTTTGTTCCATGGCTCCTTCAAGCAAGGAAGGCAGATGAAACGCTTCCCATCTCTGCACCGGCACCCAAAATAGAAGCGATGGGACTTATAGATAAATCCACAATTCAAATGCACTTTGTGAGCCAGGTAATTTAATTACCGCCCGATCGCATAGCGCAATTGAACGACGCCGCTGCCCAGGGGCTTGCAGTCCAGCAACTGCACATGCTTATGCTGGTAGTTATTTGTGTCGATTAAAAGATTTAACCCTTTCCCTTCCAACACCGGCGCCACATTGAAAATCACTTCGTCTACTAGTCCTTGGCTTAAAAACGAATTGTGAATATCCGCTCCGCCGCTGATGAGTGCGGTTTGATGGCCCTTTTGCCGCAAGTAATTCAATGCTTCCTGAGGCGATCTTACCACCGTTACGCCGGGGATGTCCTGGATGCTCTTGGATATAACGACGATATCCAGTCCGGCGAAAGGACCGTTCGCGTTTGCCTGCTCCTCTTGGGAGACTCTGCTTGAGTCTTGCATTCCCATAAACGTTCTGCGTCCGACTATGAAATTTCCGGCAGCTTTGGTGTGCGCGGCGAAGTCGTCCAGCGCTTCTTTTTTCGGCGGATTGTCCGGACCTGATTGCGCATAATTGCCGTTAGCGGTTAACGTTGCCCATAAAATAGTTTTCATCATAATACTCCTCCATGTTCTTGTAGTGTCAGGCGTTTTTTTCGGAATTGGCTGCTCCTGTCGATTTACATATTAATGGATCTGTGGTACTTTTGAAAAGTAGTTACAAAAAAGTGCAGTAGTTTCATAAAATGAACTATGGAGTGATAATGATGATGGATCGAACCTGTCCCGGCACTGTTGAACCTATCCTCGAGATCCTGGACAGCAAGTGGACGCTTCTGCTCTTGTTCGAATTGTTTAACGGGACCCGGCGTTTCGGGGAATTACGCCGCAGGCTGCAGCCCATTAGCCCGAAAACTTTGACAGACCGTTTGCGGATGCTGGAGGAGAAGGGAATCGTCACTCGCACTCTTTATCCCGGCGTACCGCTGCATGTCGAATATGAACTTACCGAGTCGGGGCAGGGGCTGCAGCCGATATTTGAGGCTATGTGGACATGGACTCAGCAGTTTGGCGCCTATCTGAAGAAAGAGACAAACGAGGCGGGGGAACAAGGAGAAAAGGTAATGTAATTGAGAGATGCAAAACATGCGATGATATTCAAACGACCTTCCTTTGCGGGAAGGTTTTTTTACTGCAAGTCAACCTCGGAGGCCGGTCGCCGCTTTTCGCTCTTTTTGCGCGGATGGAAGCCCATGCCGGCTATGCTGATCGGCTTTTGAATTTCCGCATAGTTTTCATCAATATCGCAGCGTATCGAATTTAGCAGATGAATGGCGTAAGCTCTGTCATTACCTTCCGGAATCAACTGCAGTAATTTCTCTAACTGTTTTAATCGTGTTTCCGTAACGAATTTCATTTCAAGCCCCCTCAACTTGTGCCCTGCCATATACCATTCGTCCTGATCCGGTAGTTTCGGTCGAAAAGATTTTGCGTACATCATGTGATTTGAATCTTTGCTCATTGACAGAACGCTATAGCCTTTGCTATGCTGACGTAATACCCATTTAATGGGTCAAATTCCAGGGGTGTTAATATGATGCTTCCCATCCACGAACAGTTTATCGAAAAAGTAAAAGAGAAGTTCATTCGGGATCGCCGGTTGGTCGGGCTGCTTGCCGGCGGTTCGATGATAACGGGCGAAATGGATGAGTATAGTGATCTTGACCTGGTTGTCGTGTATCGGGCGGCTTACCGGGAAGAGATCATGAACGAACGTCTGAACATAGCGGGGCAGCCGGGAGGTTTGCTTGCCGCTTTTACGGGCGAGCATGTCGGCGAGCCGCGGTTGATCATCTGCCTGTACGGTCCGTCACCGCTTCATGTCGATTATAAGTTCGTTTCACTTGAGGAGCTTGAGCACCGCATTGAAAATCCTCTCGTACTCTGGGAAAGGGGAACGGAAATCAGTGAAGTACTTCGGCGAACGCAGCCGCTGCATCCTGATCTCGACCCTCAATGGATCGAGGACCGGTTTTGGATCTGGGTGCATTATGGTGCAACGAAGCTGGGGAGAGGCGAATTGTTCGAATTGGTCGATATTCTGAACTTTATCCGCAGCACTGTGCTAGGGCCGCTCATTTTGGCCCAAAATGGGCAGCTTCCCAGAGGCGTGAGGAGGTTGGAGCAGCATGTCCCGGCTGCGATCGCAGAGCTAGAGGAAACCGTCCCCATGCACAGTTCGGAAAGCTGCTACCGCTCGCTGCAAGCGTCCATTCGCATATACCGCCGCCTCCGCGGACATGCGGCCAACCTGGCGGCGCACAGGGAAGATGCCGAAAAGGCATCGACAGCCTTCCTGGATCAGGTGTACGCTTCGCTACGTAAAAGCTGACCCTGAAATGTTACTTGAACAACCCTATCTGAATTTGCCGCCCGGGCACAAATCACCTATATAGCCAAAATGAGGAAGGGGCGATTACGGTAGTAGTATACACTACACAAAAAAATAAAATTGAAATGGGAGCTGCCGCAGTGGGCGGCTTTTTTTTATCGAGATTCATTCATGTAAGCGCACACATCAGGGTAAAAAAACACAACTTTTCGCATAACAACACATAGCGGACCGGATTGAAACCGTTTACTATGAGAGTACTGAAACAAAGTCGACCCCCTGAGAGAGAGGAGCAATCGAGCAATGGATGTGAGAGAGAAGCGGCTTGCTTCGGGGACGCCGGAACCATTTGCGTCCGAGACGCTGCCTGCTTCCGCAGATAACGTGACGCAACGCGTCGGGAACGCCGGAAGCGCCCGCAAGCCGTACGTGCTGAAATATTGGCAAATTTATACGATGGTGCTGCCGGGCGTGCTGTATTTCATCCTTTTCAAGTATGTGCCGCTTACCGGTATTGTTATCGCGTTCCAGGACTATAACGTGTTTAACGGCATTACGGGCAGCCCGTTCGTCGGGTTCAAGCATTTCGTCAACTTGTTCACGTACCCGGAGTTTTTGCGTGTGCTGAAAAATACGCTGCTGATCAGCGTGTACCAGATCGTTTTCGGGTTTCCGGCGCCGATCGTGCTGGCGCTGCTGATGAACGAGGTCAGGCGGATGCTGTTCAAACGGACGGTGCAGACGGTGCTGTACCTTCCGCATTTTTTGTCATGGGTTATCGTCGGGGGGCTTGTGATCAACTTCCTGTCCCCGAGCTCCGGCATGGTGAACGACGTGCTGCGCTGGATGGGGAAGGAGCCGGTGTTTTTCATGCAGGAGCCGGGTTATTTCCGGTCGATTGTCGTCATCTCGGGGATCTGGAAGGAGGTCGGTTGGGGAACGATCATTTATTTGGCCGCCCTGGCAGGCATCAATCCCGAGCTGTACGAGGCGGCGGAGGTGGACGGCGCCGGCCGGATGAGGCAAACGTTCAGCATCACGCTGCCGTCGCTTTTGCCGACGATCATGGTGCTGCTGCTGCTGCGCATCGGGCACATTCTCGACCTCGGCTTCGAGCAGGTGTACATGCTGCTGAATCCGCTCGTGACGTCGACCGGCGAAATCATCGACACGTACATTTACCGGATCGGCCTGCTCGGCGGCCAATACAGCTACACGACGGCGATTGGGCTGTTCAAATCGCTCGTCGGCGTCATTCTCGTGGTCGGCGCCAATCAACTGAGCAAAAAGACAACCGGAAATTCGATTTACTGAGGGGGCGGAAGGCATCATGATCAAAACAACCGCATCGCGGCAAACGTTTCTTACGCTCAACTATATCGTCTTGACGCTGACAAGCCTCGCCATGCTGCTGCCGTTTCTGCATATCGTGGCCGGCTCCTTCAGCGGAGGGACGGCGCTTTCGCAGGGGAGAGTCAGCATCGTTCCGGTCGATTTTACGCTGATCAACTATGCGGCCGTGCTGAAGAACGCCGCGATCTGGAAATCGTTCGGCGTTACGGTGCTGCTGACGGCGGGCGGTACGTGCATCAACTTGTTTTTTACCGCGCTGACGGCGTATGCGTTATCGAGGCCGGAGCTGAAGGGCCGCTCGGCGATTTTGCTGCTGGCGGTGTTCACGATGATTTTCCAGGTGCCGATCATTCCCGGCTACTTGCTCGTCAAGGCGCTCGGCCTGCTGAACACGCTGTGGGCGCTTATCATACCGGGCATGATCAGCGCGTTTAACCTGATCATAATGGTTTCCTTTTTCCGGGAAATCCCCGAGGGGCTTGTGGAGGCGGCCAAAATCGACGGAGCGGGAGAATACCGCACCTGGTGGAGCGTCGTGCTTCCGCTGTCGCTGCCGTCGCTCAGCACGATCGGGCTGTTTTACGCGGTGGGGCATTGGAACGGGTACTTCAGCGCGATCATGTACATCCGCAACCCCGGATTGTTCCCGCTGCAGGTCAAGCTGCGTCAGCTTCTCGTCGACAGCGATACCGAGGCGCTTACGCAAAGCGTCAGCCTGACGCTGCAGTCGGCCGAGGCGATCAAGATGGCCACGATCATCGTGGCGACGCTGCCCATCCTGTTTGTTTACCCGCTGGTCCAGAAGCATTTTATTAAGGGCGCTATGCTCGGATCGGTGAAGGGGTGAGCGTTTTTGAAAAAGGTTTGTTCGTCGGCTCGGCAAAAGACTGGTGAAAAAAGTTCCGCTCCGTGTACCGGCTCATTCCTTCGATCGCTCTTGTTCGCGGATTTCTTGATTATAACGCCATCCGGCGGTTGAAATCCGCTCACAAAGGCGACCGCTTGCGCTTCTCCGGAACGATTCCGTCCCACTCCGCTATTTTCACCGGACTTTTAAAGACGAAGAGCAAGAACCTTTTTTGAAAACGCTATAAAAATAATAATAAAAAAGGAGAAGGTCAAATGAACAAAAGATGGATGACGACGGCAATGGCGGTAACGGTGGCGGCAGGGTCGCTTGCGGGCTGCGCTTCGGACAATGGCAAGGGCGCTTCACCCGGCTCCGCGGGAGGCGGCAGCGACAGCAAGCCGGTCAAGCTGAAGATAGGGATCGGCACGGAAGGGCTGCAGTACATCGAGGGGTCGCCCAATATCAACGAGGATAAATATACGAAAAAGCTGCGGGAGCTGTCGAAGACGGACTTCACGCTCGATCTGATCCCGCACCGCGAGTTCGACCAGAAGCTGACGCTGCTGTTCGCCGGCGGCGAGCTGCCCGATTTGCTGCAAACGCACGGCATCAACAAACCCGAAGTGGCGCCTGCGGTCGACACCGGGGCGATCATTCCGCTGAACGACCTGATCGACAAATACGGGCCGAATCTGAAAAAGAACATTTCCAAGGAGGCGTGGGAGTTCGCCTCGGTCAGCAAAAACGGCAAAATTTACGGCATCCCGAACGTCAACGCCACTCCCAACGGCAACGTGATGATGGTGCGCAAGGATTGGCTCGACAAGCTGGGCATGAAGGCGCCGAAAACGATCGACGAATATATCGATATGCTGCGCGCATTCCGCGACAAAGACCCGAACGGCAACGGCAAAAATGATGAAATTCCGTATTCGGGAAGGGAAAAACTCGCCTTTACCGAGGCGTTTTTCGGGGCGTACGATGCGATTCCGGTCGATTGGAAGTTCGAAAACGGCGAGCTCGTGCCGAATATGATCCGGCCGCAAATGAAAACGGCGCTGGCCACCTACCGCAAATTGTACGAGGAAAAGCTGCTCGACAACGAAGTGTTCGTGCAGGTGGCGAAGGATTGGGACGCCAAAATCAAAGCGAAGGGCATCGTCGGCCTGTGGACCCATGCTCCGCGACTGGCCGACAAATGGTCGGCCGAGGTGAAGACGGGCACTCCGACGGGTGTAGTCGACATCATTCCGGCTCCGACCGGTCCTGACGGCAAGGGCGGATTCAGCATCGGCTCGACGGTCGGCGGCAACATATGGGTCATCCCGAAAACGACAAAAAATCCGGAAAACGCGATCAAGTTCCTCGACTGGTTTTACAGCGACGAAGCGCAGAAGTTTTTGACCTACGGCATCGAGGGTGAAGATTACACGGTGGAAAACGGCAAAATCAACTACAAGTATCCGGTGAAGCAGGAAGATATTTACCGCGAGGAAATGCATTTGACCTGGCTGCGTATGGTCGGCCCGCTTCATTTGACCGATACCGAGTTTATGAAAAACCGCCCGTCCGGCGATCTCGTGCTGAAAGCGATGGATATCGCGAGCAAGGAAGGCCGCAAAAACGACGGGCTCGGCATGCCGTCTTTGCCGACGCTGCAGGCGCGTCCGGAGCTGGGCCGCGACGGCTTGTGGCTGGAAACGGCGGCGAAAATCGTCACCGGCAAGGAGCCGGTCGACTCGTTCGACAAGTTTGTCCTCGACTGGAAAAAACGCGGCGGCGACCAGGTGATCAAGGAAGCGACGGAATGGTACAAGAGCACGCATAAATAAGCGGATAATCATAAGCCCGGGAGGGCCTGGCCGGAGTCAGTCAGGCGGCCGGGCCTTTCGTTTGACCATATCGGCTTGGCCTATCGATAGAAACGGAGGAGATTTGCGATGGTGGTGAATTCGGAGCATTTGGCAGGCACGCATGACTTGATTGGACTTCCCCTGTGGGGGCCGTACACGAAAACATATATGGGCATTTCGCACATCGCGGACGCGGAGCGGGGCATTCGCTTCGATCTGAGCGTATTTCCGGGATTTTACCGGAGAAAGGTGGATGTGCCGAATGTGATGTGGGAATCCGGCTATCATCCGTGGGAAGCGTCGCCGGATCTCGCCTACTTTGCTCATCGGCATGAGCTGGAATGGAAGGACCGCGTATATGCCGACATCGCTTATGCCGCTCCCGGTACCGGTACCACTGCCGGTGCCGGCGAAAATGTGCGGCTTATTCGCTGCAAGCTGGCGAACCGCACCGATATGGAGCAAAACGCGGTTTTGCATTTTATGGCTTCGCTGCATTTGCCGCAGGTGCGTCCGCACGGCGAGGCGCTGCAGACGGTCGGCGTCCGCCTGCCGGAGGGCGCGGTATGGGTGGACGCGCTCGATTACGCGGAGCTGGCCTTCGCCGTGCCGAGACCGAGCGACCGTCTCGTTTACGACGGCTTTTACCGCGCGGAGGTTCGGGCGCAGCGGTTTGTGGGCGGCTCCGCGGTCGGCGCGGGCTTCGGGCGGGATCCGGGCGATCGCGCCGTGTACCGCGTCCACGCGGTGCGGACGCTGGAGCAGGCGGTGCTGCTGCTCCGCTACCGGCTGCCGCAGGGCGAGTCCGCCGCCTTCGCGCTCGAAATCGCGGGCGGCTTCGCGGGCGAGCTGCGGCTGGAAGGCGGCGGCGACGCCGAGCTCGCGGCGGTGCCTTTGGGCCGGCTGGAGCCGGGCGAACACACGGTGTCGCTCGTCTCCGCCGGAGGCTCGGCCCGCCTGGAGCTGGACGGCTTTGCGATCGCCGAAGAGCGGCAGTGCGGACAGGTTGCTTTCGTACCCGACTCGCGCTGTCTGCGCCCGCGCATTGAAACGGGGCCTGCCGCAAACAGCCTGCTTTTGCAATACGAAGGCGTTGACCATGTATACGGCTTGCTTTGGCAGTTTGCCGATTTTGAGATCCGCGAGTTCCACTGCAGCGAGCTGGACCGGTTCATGCGGCATACGGTGCATCATCATGTACACTCGGTGTTTAAGGATGAGAGCGGAGGCGACGGCCATTTCACGAACGTGTTTCTCCGCCCGATCCCGCTCGCCCCGCAAAGCTCGCGGACCGTTTACGGCATGGTATGCGCAGGGAGCAGGGACGAGGTGTTGCGGAGGCTCGCCGCCTGGAACGGTGCGGGTGATCGCTATGCGGCGGCTTTTCAGGAGGCGGAGACAGGAGCCGCTCGGGTCGACCGTACGGCCAACGAAGGCGGGAAGCGGTATGCGCTCAGCCAGCGGTTGATGGCGGCGACGCTGCTCACCAACGTCGTGTATCCGGTATATACGAAGCGCAGCTACATCCGGCACAATACGCCGGGGCGCTGGTGGGACTGCCTGTACACATGGGATTCCGGCTTCATCGGCCTTGGCCTCTCCGAGCTGGATACGCAGCGAGCCGTCGAGTGCCTGAACGCTTATGTGACCGAACCCGGCGATCCGCACGCCGCGTTCATCCATCACGGCAGCATGGTGCCGGTGCAGCATTATCTGTTCCTCGAGCTGTGGAACAAGACGCAGTCGCAGGAGCTGCTCGCCTACTTTTACCCGCGGCTGCGCGAGTATTATTTGTTTTACGCCGGCAAATCGGCCGGCTCGACGACAAGCACGCTGAAGTCGGGCCTCTTGAAAACGTGGGATTACTTTTACAACTCCGGCGGCTGGGACGACTACCCGCCTCAGGTTCACGTGCACCGTGAAAAATTAACGGAGACAGCCGCACCCGTGTCCAATACGTGCCATGCCGTGCGCATTGCGAAAATTCTCAAAATGGCCGCCGCCGCCATCGGCGGGCTGGACGACCACATCGGCGAGTATGAACGGGACATCGCGGCATTCGCCGAGTCGGTGCAGCGGCACGCCTGGGATGAGGAAGCGGGCTACTTCGGCTACGTGCTGCACGACGAAGCCGGACAGCCGGCCGGGCTGCTCCGCCACGAAAGCGGGCAAAATTACAACATGGGGCTCGACGGCATTTACCCGCTCGTAGCGGGCATCGCAACGGCGGATCAGGAGCGGCGCATGGTCGGCCGTATCCAGGATCCTTCGCGGCTGTGGAGCCGCATCGGGCTGTCCACCGTCGACCAAAGCGCGGCCTATTACCGCGCGGATGGGTATTGGAACGGCGCCGTCTGGATGCCGCACCAATGGTTTTTCTGGAAAGCGCTGCTCGGGCTCGGCGAAATTGAAGCCGCCCGCCGGATCGCCCGGACGGCTCTCGATTTGTGGCAGGCGGAGACGGAAGCGACGTACAACTGCTACGAGCATTTTATCGTGCAGTCGGGGAGAGGGGCCGGGTGGCATCATTTCGGCGGTTTGTCTGCGCCTGTGCTTGGCTGGTTCGCCGCTTACCATCGGCCGGGGACACTGACCTGCGGCTTCGACGTTTGGGCGGAACGGGCGAAGTTCAGCGAAGACTGCACCGCATTAACGGCCGATCTTCGGTACTGCGACCGGGCGGACCGGATGCATGCGGCGCTTGTCTGCATGGCGCCGGGATACCGTTACCGGGCAAAATGGAACGGCCGGGAAATCAGCCCGTGCGGGCAGGAGGACGGCATGCTGGAAATGCTGCTTCCGGGTGAGGACGGACAATTGACCGTTGAAACGGAGGCGTAAAACCCGGCGAGGATTTGAGCGAAGACTCGTTCGGGGGCGCAGCGCCGGCGGCGGGAAGGGGAGGCTCGCCCTCCTGACTCCATGTAACATAAACAAACCGATCCCGATCCGGGTCGGTTTGTTTGCTTTTAGTCGACGGTGCTCGCATGCGCCTGTGAACTCCGAACCGAGCTCTTTGCAGAAGGAGGACAAGGGACACACGGAGAATTTAAATAATGAAGAGAAAACGCGTATGACGGTTTCGTTCATCCCCCCCGGGCAAACCTGACAGCACTCCACAAGCACTTAAGGCTCTGCGGAGCAAGGACGGCTTCGGAAGATTAGGGTCCCCGGTGGGTAATTAGGGGGCATTTCATTTTATTTCCTAAAAAAACAAACCTAATTTCTTGAATTTTTCTACTATACCGGGCTGCGAGCATAAACATAGAATGAAATCAGGCTGAATAAACGGGGGGATTCCAATCATGGGGAACACCAAATGCTTGGCCTTGCTTCTAACGATGCCTCTATGCGCGATTGCTGCCTGCAGCAATAATTTTGCCGTTCCTTCGGGTGGTCCGGAGAGCGGGGAAATCCGCGTCTCCGAGCAGAACAAAACAACGATCACCCTCCAAACGCTTCAGTCGGACAAATCGACTCCCGCCTATAAAATAGAAGAAAAACTCGTGAACGACTACATGGCGAGCCATCCCCGCGTCAAAATCGAATTCGACCGGTTAAATACCGAGCAGCAGAAAAGCAAACTGAAAACGCAGGCCGCCTTCGGCGAAATGGCCGATATTACGATGGTCAATCCCGGAGCGCAGATGAAGCCTTATGTCGACGGCGGCATGCTGGCTCCGCTGAACGACATGTTGGATGAAAAGCTGAAAGCGACGTTCCAAAGCGGCGTACTGAACTATTATACGTTTGACGGAAAATTGTATGCGCTTCCATATAATCTGAACATCGCCGGTGTGTTTTACAATAAAGAATTGTTCGCTCAGGCGGGTTTAACGCCGCCCGGCACATTCGAAGGTTTGCTTGAGGCGGTCGAACAGTTCAGGGGTCAGGGAATTACTCCTATGGTCATCGGCGCGAAGGACCGCTGGCCGACCTCGTTTTTGTTTATGGCTATCGTTCAGCGGCTGAACGGAGGCCCGGGTTTTTTGCAGGATGTCATCGACCGCAAGCGGAGGTTCGACGATCCCGTTTTCGTTGAGGCGATTGCGAAGCTGGAGGAGTTGATCCGGGCGAACGCCTTTCAGGAAGGGGCCGTATCGACCGATTCCACGACCGCTTCGGCGCTGTTCCGCAACGGTCAAGCCGCCATGTATTACACGGGCACCTGGGAGGTGCCGAAAATCGAAGTTTCGCCGATCAAGGACAATATCGGTTTTTTCAAATTTCCGACCGTGGACGGGAAGGGCGATTTGAACGATTTCATGATCGCCCCCGGAACGGCATATACGATTTCGGCGGGCAGTAAACATATAAAGGAATGCAAAGATTTTCTGAAATATTTCATGACGAATTACCCGAAGGTGGCGGTTGCGATGAATTCCGCCGTCGG
The DNA here is from genome assembly GCF_023276405.1 of Paenibacillus hamazuiensis. NCBI lineage: Bacteria > Bacillati > Bacillota > Bacilli > Caryophanales > Paenibacillaceae > Paenibacillus > Paenibacillus hamazuiensis. Next base: position 4,721,534 of record NZ_JALRMO010000001.1, on the reverse strand, counting down.
TCTCAGCCAGAAGGTGGACGGCGACTTTCAGGCGGCCGGATATTCCGTGCTGCAAACCGAAATGATCGGGATGTTCAAGGACATTAAAGGGGGAGACATGAATTTCGATAACGTGATCGTTCCGGCTGTCACCCAAACGCATCTGGACAGGCTGCAAAATTTGTTCGTGCAGCCGGCGCGCCCCCTCGACGTGGCGATTGAGCACCAGCTTTCCTGGGAGGCAAGCACGAAGGAGGCGCGCCGATGAAAACATTCCGCTGGAACTCGATCAGCGTGCGGCTGTTCGTTTGGTTTCTGGTTCCGACGCTGTTTCTGCTGTTTTTGCTGACCGGCATTTTTTATACGTACAGCACCAAGCAAATGAACGCCAGAATGACGGAAATTTCCGAGAAAAACGTGCTGCAGGCAGGCGACACGTTCAGTCTGCTGGCCCAGAGCTACAACAGCATGTCGAAGTCGATCACCGCGAGCTCGGACGTGCAGCGGGTGCTGGCGGAGGGGGAGACGACGCCGGCGCTGCAGCTCATTAACGAACGGACGGTCGTGAATGTGCTGGAATCCGTTTTTAACAGCCGAAACGATTTGGCCGGTCTTCATATCATTACGAATTCCGGAAAAATTTACAGCTACGACATGTCGACACCGGTGTACCGTCCCTTTTTGCAAAGCCCATGGTACGAAGCGATCCGCCGCTCCCAAGGGGAAATGATCTGGTTCGGCATGAAGCAGCCGACCTTAACCGTGAAGGACGATCCGGTGTTTTCGTTCGGAAGGATCATTTATGATTTATATTCGCGCAAGCCGCTTGGGGTGCTATTGATCGAAGCGAATCCCCGGCCGATTGTATCGGCATTGGACAATCTTCGCATAGGTCCGCAAAGCAGATCCTACATCATGGACTCCGGCGGGCTCATTTTGGCGGAAACGGGAAAGGCCGAAACGCAGGCAGCGGACATCGACCGTTTGCTGCAAACGAAAGGGGCGGCCCGCATCGCCAGCTCGGCGGACGGGGCGAACCTGATCGTTGCCGCGGATGAACAGCTGTTCAAATGGACTGTGGTCAGCGTGATTCCGAAAGCGGGCTTTCAGGTTCAACTGGAGGAAGCGAACCGTTTTTTTCTCGTCGTGATCATCCTGCTCCTGGCTGCGGCCGTAGTGCTGGCGACGGTGATGTCCAGGTCGATTTCGGCGCCGATCGTCCGGCTCGTCCGGGAAATGAGAGCGGTGGAGCGGGGGAATTTGCATGCGCTGCTGGAGATCCGCTCCTTCGAGGAGATGAACTATTTGGCCGCGAACTTCAACTCGATGGTCGCCAGGGTCCGAAAGCTGGTGGAACGGATGCGCATCGCCACCGCCAGCGAGAAGAACGCCCAGATTTACGCGCTGCAATCCCAGGTGAACCCGCATTTTTTATACAATACGCTCGACATGATTTATTGGGAGCTGGACGAGAGCAACAACGAGAGATTGGGGAATATCGTTTTGGCTCTTTCGAAAATGTTCCGCTACAGCAGCGAATGGGAGCATTCCGACGTAACCTTGCGCGAGGAGCTGGACCAAACGCACAACTACCTTCACATCATCGAAGCCCGCTCCGGCAATTTCTCGGAAATCCGCATCGACATCCCGGACGAATGGCTGCATTTTCCGATTCCGAAAATGACGCTTCAGCCGCTGATCGAAAACGCCGTCATTCACGGCCTTTCCAAGCAGGAGAAGCCGGGGATCATTTGCGTCGACATGGAGATCGGCGAGCAGGATATGAGCATCCGCATCCGGGATAACGGCATCGGCATTCCCGCCCCCAAGCTGCAGGAGCTGCAAACGGTCCTGGACAAGGTGACGCAGCTGGAGATGCAGCATTTCGAAGAGGAGGAGCGGAGCCACCGGGTACCGGAGCCGTTCCATCCACGGGGAACGGAGAAGGCCGGGATCGGGCTGACGAACGTGCACCGGAGGCTTGTATTGAAGTTCGGCCGCCTGTACGGCCTGCATATCGACAGCGAGCCGGACCGCGGGACAACCGTCACGATCCGTTTGCCGAAAAGGGCTCCGGTCGTAAGCGGTGCCTATTCCATGCGAGGAGATGAAGCGTCATGAACGTTCTTGTCGTCGATGATGAAAGATCGATCCGCGAAGGGATCAAACGGACGCTTGCCGGCGCGTTTCCCCATATGCATGTCGCCACCGTCGCGTCCAGCCAGGAGGCGGTCTCCCTGCTGCTGAACGAACGCATCCACATCCTGCTGCTGGACATTATGATGCCGGGGATGAACGGGCTGGAGCTGCTCGCTTCGCTTCGCGAATCCCGGCGGGGAACGAAGGTCGTCATCGTTTCGGCCCATTCCAAATTTTCGTATGCGCAGGAGGCGCTTCGGCTGGGCGCCAGAGATTACGTGGTGAAGCCGGTCGGCAAGGAGCGGCTGATCGACGTCGTCGCCATGCTGGAGCGCGAGTGGCAGGACGATATGCGCCAGCTGTCGCAGAAGGATTGGCTGAAGCTGAACCTGAGTTACTTGCGGGAGGCTGTCTTCCGCCGCTGGATTCAGGGGCTTGACATCGGCAGCTTCGACTTGTCCCGGCTGGCGGAAAAGCACTTGCGGTTTCATTTGTTTTGCATCGAGCTGGAGACGAAACAGGACATGTCTTTAAAAAATTTTGTCGTGGAAAACGTGCTGTCGGAGTGGATCGAAATGAATGGCAGCGGGTTTGTCGTCAGTCTCGAGGCGAACCGCCTGATAGGCGTTGCGACGCTGCGGGACGGCGCCGATATTTTTGCCGTGGAGAAGGGGGCGAGGACCCATCTCGACCGTTGCTTGCGGGATCCTTATCGGATGGTCGTCAGCCGCGAGCTGACCGACTTTTATGCGATTCCGGACGAGATTCCGAAGCTGCTGTCCTCCGGAGTCGCCGTTATGGAGCCCCACGTGCCGGCAAGCAAGGGGGATGAGACGATTCAGATCGCTCTGCAATATATTCGAACGCATTTTCACGACAATTTGTCGCTGGAAAAAGTCGCCTCCATCGTGTACCTGAATCCGATCTACTTCAGCCAGCTGTTCAAGCAAAAAACCGGGACCGGCTACAAGGACTACGTCATCCAATTGCGCATGGAGCGGGCCAAGGAGCTGCTGATGAGCAGGGACCTGCGGGTGGCCGACGTCGCAAAGCTGGTCGGCTACGACGACATTCGCCATTTCACGCAGGTGTTCCGCAAAAAATATAACATGACGCCGACCGAGTACCGGTCGGCGTCGAAATGACCCGCTTGCGAGCGGCAGAGTCTCCCAAGGACGAAGGATTAATGACGCGGCCGGATTTTGGCTTAGTTTATTGCTCGTGTATCATTGCCTGATCCTGCAAAGACCGGTAGAATGTGGACATCGCTATTCTATCTTGTTTGCACAGAAAAGGAGGACATTTTCTTGAAAATAAGCGAATTGTCCAAAAGAACCGGCGCAAGTACCCGGTCCATTAGACACTATGAGAAGAAACAACTGATTTCTGCTATCCGTCTAGAAAACGATTATCGGCAATTCGATGAATCTGCTGTCGAACGTATCAGAACCATTCAATTTTATCTAGGTTTGGGGCTGACCACCGAGCAAATTGAGGAAGTATTGAAATGTGAAGATACCGGTCCGGAAGTATACGAGTTTTGTGATGAAGTGCTTCACACCTATCTAAGTAAGGCGGATCAACTCGCAAAACAAATCCGTACATTGGAAGATGTAAAGCGCCGATTGGACGATCACATTGTGCAAATGGTGGAAATGATGAGACAGCCTCGAGCAAAATAAAGTGAACCCCGGTCCTTAGAACCGGGGTTCATCATATGCTAAGCTGTCGGATCCCTCAGCAGCTCGGTTATGCGCGAGACGGCATCAGTTCCATAGCCCTTGTCGATGGCACGCTGGGCCGTGGCCTTTACGGCCTTAAGAACGCTGACGTCGATATGATGGCTTTCAGCTGTATCGATAATATGTTCTATGCTTGCGACGGCCGAGGCAATATTGGACATGTCGCCCGGATATTGCCTTTTGTCCACATGATCCGCTATTTCGCTGATGAGTTCCGGCAAGGTCTCTACCATAACCCGGGCAAAAACGGCAAAATCCTGGGCAGCAATATTTTCGGCGCCGGCAAGAGCGAGAGCATGTAAGTAGCCGCCCAGGGACGACCAGAAGAAATCCAACAAGGCGACATCATGTGCTGCAGCCCGGCCGGGATCCGCTCCCAGATAAGTAGCAGCACCGCCCAAACTTTGCAAGGTTGGTTGTACAGCCATAAAAACAGGTTCCGGCCCGCTGTACAAGATGGCGGATGCCGAAGTTCCGATGGCGGTCGGCGGGGTCATAATCACCCCGTCGATATATTCGATTCCATTCCGGGAAGCCCAAGCGGCCATCTGGCGGGATTGAGAAGGAGAACCGGTTGTCAGGTTTACCAAAATTCGTCCGCTCACCTCCTTTTTCGAGGGATCGAGGATCGCTCTTACAACGTTATAGTCCGATACACAGACGACGATCACCGGGCTGGCCGCGACTGCCTGAGCGATAGTACTCATCAGAACCGCTCCGTTCCCGACGAGAGCTTCGGCTTTATGTGCCGATCGGTTCCATAATGTTGTCGGATGCCCCGCCCGGAGGAACGCTCCGGCCAATGCCTGTCCCATCGGACCAAGTCCTATGACCGACACCGGCATATGATCCTCACTCAACATGTCATCCCCAGTCTTAACAAAACCTTCTCCTGCTTCATTTTTCTCCAAAGAAAAGTCTCCTTTCGTTATGGGTTCGGCCTTATTATAAAGGTTGACATTAGTGTGAAAGTCAATGATCTGCGGGGACAATAACTGTCGGGACTATGCCGAAAAAGCTTCGAAAGCCCATCCCCGTATGGAAGGATGGGCTTGTTCGATTCCTGGCTATTCAGCGGATCTTGCAGATCCGGCGGCCGGTTGCTTTTCTTCGGATGCTTGCGGATTCGGCTTAAAGTCGATCGGCGCAGCGCCTTCCGCCCGCCAAACTGTTCCTCTTCGTTCGTACTCGAACAACTTTTCCACGGCATGCGCGATTTGCGGCCCCAGCTCGCGCTCAACCAAATAAAAGGCTACGTCAAGCCCTGAAGTTACGCCTCCTCCGGTTACGAGGCGAGGACCGTCTACAACGACTCTGGCATCAACCGGAATGGCGCCGGCAGCTTTTAGCGCAGCCATGCCGATATGGTTGGTAACCGCATGCCTATCCTTGAGCAAACCGTCCATCGCAAGCAGCAAGGAACCCCCGCATACGGTTGCCACAGTGATTTCCTTATTGTCCATCGCTTGTTTTATCAAATCCGGCAAAGCTGTTTCCTTGGCTTTCCATAATATGTTCGGGATGGCGTCTTCCGAATTTCCCGCAGGCTTGCCGGAAGCTCCGGGCACCAAAATAATTCCCGGACGATTGGGATCCAGTGCGGCCTGAGCTTCGAGAGAAGGGCCGTTCAGTCCGCTTGGGACGGAACGTTTGCCTTCTGCCGATACCAACTCGACCGTAAGCGCCCCTTCCGAATACAATCCAGCGGCGGCGAATGTTTCATATGGCGCCAATGCGTCCAGCAGATCGAACCCATCGAATAATACGATTTGAACATGTACATTTTTGTTCTCTGATGCAGCAGGATTGTCCGTTGTTTCCGCACTTGCCGCAGGGGCAGCCAGACTTAAAACGAGCACAAGCGACATGAGCAATCCAAACATTTTTTTCATCCTTAACCCTTTCCTTTCGTTTATGGAGTAACCCGAGTATCTCCGGATTGGCCGATCGTTCTGATGATAATGTCGGGAATGACCAGCAGCAGCACAATGGAGCCGTAAACGCCAATGGTATAGCCGGTAACGTAATTGACGCCGAATCCCTGCTGAAAAAGCGAGGTGATGAGATGAATCAGCATGTTCGTAAAACAAAAGGCGTAACTTCGGATCATCCAGTTCCGGTGCCGGAGGGTCCGTTTCTTTTTGATTTGTGCGAGCGCCGTAACGGTGATAAGCAGCCAAATAATATTCAGCATATTGAATCCCATGCTGCTTATTTTTCCACCGGTGGCGTATGGCGCCATGTATCCGGAAGTCAGTACGACAACAAGTACGGATACGATATACACGTAGCCGTTGATGCGATGGAACTTGCGGCTTTTTTCAAAAAGTCGCTTGGAAAAGTTGAGCAGCCCCGCCGCCATGGCGATGCAGGCAAACGCAACGTGAACGCGCATAACGGTTAACCAGACCGGTAGATGAAGCTCGCGCTTAAGATCGGTTTTATGGCTCAAAAAGGCCTCGGCTCCGGGATCGATTATATAGTTGACCGCCAAAGCGTAAAGGATAAATAAAATATTGACGCAAGCTAAAAGTACATATAATGTGTTCCGCTTCTTCATGTGCTCCCACCCCCGCGGCTCCATATGTAGTGCCTATACGCAATTTCGGGTCAGGACACCCGCTTGCCTGTTAATTTCGATGCCGGCAGCATGCCGGCTTTGGCGATTCCGGTCATGTGATCTCCATCCGCGGCGACCTCGAATTTCAAATTTAAGCGCATCGGTTTCGTGATCTGCAGCGACCAGGCAAGCTTATTGTCCTGCAGTACGGGGTTCAAGAGCTCTACCGTCTCACTCCCTTGAGTTGCTTTGCCTTGGATCATTCCATTACTTGTGGAGATGGAGAGCTTGACCTGCAGTTTCCCAACCGGCGTGGCGATTGTCGTATCCCAATCCCCGTCGAATACGGACGTTTGAGTGATTTTGTTACCCGGACTGCCATAAGTGAATGGCGCTTTGTCCGCCTCGATGTTCGGTTCGCCGCCCGTCCTTGTTTGTTGACCGCCCGGCGCCCTTCCCGTTTCTCTCCAAACCGTCCCCCTCCGTTCAAATTCGAACAACTGCTCTACCGCATGTGCGATGCGCGGTCCCAGCTCGCGTTCCACCAAATACAGCGCTACATCGAGTCCCGAAGTTACGCCGCCGCCGGAAACCAGGTTGCCGTCGTCCACTACGCGTGCCGTAATGGGAATGGCCCCGGTTGCTCCAAGCAGATCCATGCCCAAATGATGGGTTACCGTGGGTCTGCCTTCCAGGAGACCCCCCATGGCGAGCAGCAGGGAGCCGCCGCATACCGCGGCAACTGCGACGTCCTTTTGCATGAGAGCCCGCCCCATCATACCGGTCAATTCCGTATTCATCGCCCGCCCCAGAATAGCCGGGATCGAATTCGGCCCATCACCGTCGACTTCCCCCCCTGCGCCGGGTACGAGAATGATACCCGCACGTTCCGGAGTCAACCTGCCGCTTGCTTCAATCTTTAACCCGCCTATGCCGCTGGGCACGGACCTCGGCCCTTCGGCGGTGACGAGTTCCACGCTTATCGCGTTTTCGGCATACAGTGCGGCGGCGCTAAACACCTCGTAAGGCGCAATGGCATCCAGAAGGTCAAAGCCGTCAAAAAGCACGATTTGAACCGTCAGCATCGATAAAACCTCCTCATATCCGTCTTCGCAAGCACCATTTTAACAAACGAATATCTCAAACGAAGCTGCAAAAAAGTCACAAAACAATAAACAATTCATCACAAATCGGGCGGTCCCGTTAGGTTCTTGCGGAAAAAATGATAAACTGGAATTCAGAGGTGGGATATTCATGAGCAAAGTAAACACGATACTGGTTGTCGACGATGACCCAAGTATCGTCGAACTGTTGAGAGATTTTTTGGAGTATGAAAATTTTCATGTGATGACCGCTTCCGATACCGCAGGGGCGTGGGCCGTGTTTGAGCGGAATACCGTTCATTGCATCATTCTTGACGTTATGATGCCGGGACAAAACGGCTTTGAGTTATGCCGCCGGATTCGGGCGGAGAGTAACGTCCCCATCCTTTTCCTCAGCGCACGCAGCGACGATGTGGACAAGATTCGAGGGCTGACGCTTGGCGGCGATGATTATATCGTCAAGTCCGCTTCGCCCGGCGAGATCGTAGCCAGAGTAAAAGCGGTATTGAGGCGTTCGTCTTCTCGGCTGCAATCGGATGAAAGGATCCTGGATTTGGGCCGCATCAAGCTGAACCTGTCCGCAAGAGAAGTATTAGTGGATGGGAAAAATGTAGATCTCACGCCGAGAGAGTACGAGCTGCTGCGATTGTTTGCCGAACACCCCAGACATGTTTTTTCATATGAACAGCTGCTTGCAAAATTTTGGGACGGGGTGGGCGATAAGCATACGATCCGGGTGCATCTCGGCCGGCTTCGCGAAAAAATCGAATCCGATCCGAACGATCCGAAGTACCTGGTCAACGTATGGGGAGTAGGGTATCGCTTCGAGGGAGGGTAAACATGAAAACGATTCGCCTGCGCAGTTTTTTATTGCTGAGTTTCTTCTTCATACTACAGATGCCTTGGATCTTCTTTATCACAGCACACTTCATGGAGACAAAAACGTTCAACTTGGACAAAAGCGGACCGCAAGACGAGATTCAGCAAAAACAGTTGATAGGCATCGTTCGCCTGATCGAAGCCGGCACGGACAAATGGAGCGATCCGATATGGCAAGATCAATTGCGTACCCAATTGCGGCAAGTGAAGATGGAGGCGGCTATTTTATCTGCGTCGGATCAGGAGATTTTTCGGACTAACCCGGAGCGCCTTGGCGCTTCGTCGTCAACCGAACGGTTCTCCGTCATAGTGGACGGTCAGTTACTCGGAAAGGTCGTCCTTTACCTGCCGAAGTCATATAAGGTTCAAGTGATTTCGATGTTTGCCGGACTATTTCTGGCTTTGTTTATTATCGGTGCTGCAATGCGAAGGTTCCTCCTTAACCCTCTCGAAAAAATGAGTTCAGCCGCCAGACAAGTCGCCGAGGGGGACTGGGATGCGAAGCTGCCTTTGTCCAGGATCACCGAAATCTCCGAAGTACGCGACGGCTTCGACGTGATGGTGAAGGGGCTTCGGGAATCTTTTCGGAAACAAGCGAAATTGGAAGAAGAACGCCGATTCGTGATCGCCGCCGTTGCGCATGATTTGCGGACCCCGCTCTTCGCCCTGCGAGGTTATTTGGACGGCCTGGAGCAAGGCATAGCCCAATCTCCGGAGAAAATAACCAAATATTTGGCGGTTTGCAAGGAAAAATCGGCGCAATTGGACCGGCTTGTAGAGGACCTTTTCACATTTACCAAGATGGAATATTTGGAAATGAAACTTCACTACAAGAGTATTGATTTCAAACACATACTCCAGCAGTCGATGGACAGCCTGAGTCCGCAAGCCCGGCAAAAGCACATCTCGATCGTATGCCATGCTGCAGACGGCTGCTTCATCAGCGGTGACGTGCATTTATTGGAGCGTTCCATCAACAACCTTTTGGATAATGCCGTCAGACATACCCCCTCCAATGGAGAAATTGCCGTTCAATGTTATTTAGAGAACGATCAAGTCAAGTTTACGATTCGCGATACGGGGCCGGGTTTCTCGGCGGAAGAGCTGGAGCGGGTTTTTGAGCCTTTATACCGGGGGGAAATATCCAGGAATCGTTCGACCGGAGGCAGCGGACTGGGGCTCACGATATCGCAAAAAATCATTCGGCGGCACGGAGGCGATCTTGCCGCGGGTAACCATCCGGAGGGAGGAGCGCATCTGGCCGGCTGGATACCGGCAGCGCCGATCCGATTTTAGCTTTGTTTGCCATAACTTTCATGTTTTCGCTTCGTCTAAATGATGGAGGTGATGTCCGGGTATGCGGATGAAAACAATTGCGATGTTGGGAGTGCTGCTGATCGGTTTAAGCCGTGCAGATCAAGTGCTGGATGCGCAGGCGAATACCGTGCAGGTCAGTTTCCCTGCGTTTCCCGTTGTCGTCAACGGGACTTACATGGATGTGAAACACAGCGAATATCCCCCGATTCTTTACAAAGACGTCACGTACTTCCCGATGACTTGGAAAAATACGTCGGCGCTTGGTTTGGCGGTTTCTTGGGATTCGGCGGAAGGGTTATCGCTGCAGAAAAAAGGCGCGTGTGCATCGCCTGAACAGGATTTGGTACCGCAGACGAACGCGGACGATACCGTCCAAGCAGCGGAATTGACACCATTTTCCGTCCAGGTGAACGGAAAATCGATCGATAACGCGAAAGAAACGTATCCGGTCCTGCTTTTCCGCAGCGTCACGTATTTTCCGATGACGTGGCGATTCATACACGATGAGTTCGGCTGGAAGACGAGCTGGGATGCAGCTCGCGGGCTGAGCATCGAATCGTGTGAAGAACAAACCGATAGGCAGGCGGAACAAACCGACTTTTTCAATATAACGAATGGCGGCCTTGTTGCCGTTCAGGGCGATTGGATTTATGCGAATGAGGATCGCAACAAGCTCATTAAATTCAATAAAAACGGGGGTGAAGAAATCAAGCTCGCGGACGATAATGCCGTATCGATCAATATCGTCGGGGAGTGGCTTTACTACGTTGCGGCCGGTTCGGAAGGCGGCATTTACAAAATCAAAACGGACGGAACGCAGCGCAGCCGGATCGTTAACGCACCGGATGCCGTAAGTACGATACGGGTAAAGGACAATTCCATCTATTATGTTCATCGATCGTTTCAGGACCCGGAAGGCGCAACCGGAGGCGATCATCGGCCCGACGGCATCCGCAAAATGAACATCGACGGTACGGGAGACGAGCTGCTCGTCGGCGGCAAAATCAATTATTACATGGCGCTGCATGGTGACAAAATTTATTATCTTCTGGAAGAAGGGGCTGCAAAACATTTGTACGTCATGAATCTTGATGGCTCCGGACAGACAAGGCTGCAGGATGATGTGTTGCGGATGACGGTCGTCGACGGATGGATTTATTTTGCACAAGACAATCAGCTTGGCAAGATGAGCCTTGACGGCTCCGTCGTCATTCCTCTATACAAGGCCGATAAAGTCATTACAGCGCTGAGTTATCGAGACGGGTGGATTTACTTGGCAAGAGGTTTGTTCGGCATCCAAGGGGCTGCAACGATCGAGAGGATCCGGGTGGACGGGTCCGGCCTCGAGGAGATCGCTATGGCGCGGACGACGAGCCTTTATTTTGCCGGGAACACGTTATATTTCCAGCAGGACAATAAGCTGGGTGGAAGTTATCGGTTGGAGCACATAGACATCGAGAAATCGCCTGACGCTGATTAAGGAAACAAAAGTATGAATTACTTGTTGCACCTTACGTAACGTCACGTTTTATACTGAAGACACCGGTAATCAGCTAGCGACAAAGAAAGGAGTGGGTTATGCCGACCGCCTTCCGTTGACGAATTTATTTTCTGGGATCACCTTTGCGACCAGCTTGGCGATTTTTTAAACAAAAATTGAATTGGGAGGATTCGTCTTATGAAACAGCGCTTTACGACTCATGCTACATTTAGCATTGAACGCATTTACCGAGCCGCACCCGAACGCGTATTTGCGGCATGGTCGGACCGGAACGCCAAAGCACGCTGGTATCCGGCTGCGGAGGTATTCGACTTCCGCGTAGGAGGGCGGGAGTTCACTCAAGGCGGGCCTGCGGGCGGGCCGGTCTTTACCTTTGACGCTTATTACCAGGAAATCGTGCCCAATGAACGACTGGTGTATACGTACAGTCTGGACCAAGGGGAACTCCGGATTTCGGTTTCCATCGCAACCGTTGAATTGACCCCCACAGGCGATGGCACTAAACTGGTGTTTACAGAGCAGGGAGCGTTTTTCGACGGCCATGATACGCCGGAACAACTTGAGCAGGGGACACAACAATTGCTGGACCTTCTAGGGAAATCGCTTGGGGAAAGTAATGCGGAAACTTTCGAACTCATATCCCGCCGCAAGCTGGATGCTCCTCGGAATTTGGTCTACCGCGCTTGGACGGAACCGGAACTGCTTGCCCAGTGGTGGGGACCTCACGGTTTCACGAATACGTTCAACTCGTTCGATTTAAGGCCTGAAGGTGTCTGGGAATATACGATGCATGGTCCGGACGGAACGGACTATCCGCACCGAAACGTATTTCAAGAAATCGGGCCTGAACGTATAGTGCTGCGGCACGAGACCGGACATCCCTTTATCGTGACTGCTACGTTCGAGGACACCCAAGGCGGGACAGAAGTTACTTTCCGGCAGAAACTTGCATCGAAGGAAGATTACGACAAGCTCAAACCCATTTGCGAAGAGGGGAATGAACAAAATTTGGACAGGCTCGGATCGCTCTTGAAGAAGATTTGAGAATAGGCTGGATAAATATGGATAATCCCGTCGGACAAGTCCGACGGGCCTCGGTTTGCAGTTCGCTACTTGCCGAGTTCGTCGGCGGTCGGGCCGTAAACGCCCGGGACCGGCTGGTCGAGCAGACGCAAATAGACGCCGAGCTGCGCGCGGTGGTGGACCATGTGGCTCATGCCCATCGTACGGAACGCGATCGCCTTCGGCTGAACGGCCATGACCGTATCGCCGCGACGAAGGGTCCAATCCGAAGCCAACGCCGCTTCGTCGATGGCGTCCAGCGTCCGCTCGAGCTCCCGGATGTTTGTGTCGAATTCGTCCAGCAGAGCCTGGCGGCTCGTTAACGCCGATCTTCGAGTAGACGTGATAGCCAGGTCGATACCCGGATCGCGAAGAATGCCCAACTGCCAATTCAATAGGTTGACGACGTGTGTCGCCAATTCCCCGAGCGTGTGCGACTTTGCGTGCGGTCTCCAACCGAGATGCTCGTCCGGCAAACTTGCCAACAGCCGGCGCGTCCCCGCCCACTCATGCATGACATCCCCGATCAGCAGTGCTTTGTTCAACATCGTCTTTCCCTCCTCATGCGAGCAAGTTTGTCTTGCCCTGCCCTGTCAGTACATATCCCCGGTAAAAGCTTAATCGAAGCCAAAGCGTTTGTAAAGCATGGTTCCCATTTCCATCATACATAAACTGGAAGCTCTATTCATATTTTTATTTTTTTGTGTTTTACTATTATTGAATGGTCTATTGGACCATACGTTTCTCCGGTGGCGGACTCTTTGCACAAGGGGCTAACGAACGAATACAAATTTGAGGTGATTGCTTGAATACAAGGGCTGCAAAAAATTCACGTGCCGCCGCTCCCGGGCTACGCACCGAAGTATCGGCCGCTCCCCGGCCGGATGCTTCGGGTCCCGCCGGTTTAAAGCAGCCGGTCGTGGGCGCCGCTCAACTCCTGCAGCTGCAGCGGACGATCGGCAACCAGTCGCTGCTCAAATGGCTGGGCGGGGAGCAATCAGCTCCGCTGCAGCGCTTCGTCGATCCCGCCGTGACAGGTCCGCTAGTGGGTGCGGTAACGCGCGGTCAAATCTACAACATATACGGCTCTCACGTATGGGAAGAGTACCTACGCGTGTCCGAGCTTATCAAGGAGCGACCCGATCTGAAAACCAAGGCCACCTCTCTGCGTAGAGCCTGGGAGGCTTTCATCGACGAGACGACGACGACTGACGGGCATCCCGATAGTCCGCTGCTCAATCATGCTCAGGCCATTGGTGCGCTCAACTCGCTTATCCAGCAGATCAATGCGGCGGAACAGTCGGTATATGATACCCCGCTATCAAGCGTTAACGAGGACATGAAGATCGGAACGGAGTTCACGTTCACCAATCCGGATATTGCACGACTCAAGATTGGGAAGGACGACTCCATTATGGAGAAGGCCAACGATTATATCAAACGCTGGACTTCCGGCGGTATCGAGATCCCCCCTCAAGGCAAGACCAAAAGCCCTAAAGCCCGGGCGTTCAAATATCAGCTCAAAGAGCTGCAGCGGGAATGGTGGTGGGTGCTCGATATCGATGACGGGTGCATTGAAACGCAGACGGCGCCCACCAGTCTGAAGGATCTCAAGGGCAGCAAGGAAATTCAACACATCATCGATAACGATATATTCAATGCCGCAAAGAAACTTAAACTGGAACCGGATGCCGAGATCGGCGGCGGTCATCTGTCGCTCGATCGGGCGTCCACGTTCGGGGAAAGCTCCGTGGCGTTTCGCAATTTTATTGTGCTTTATACCAATAACGCCGACCATTGGCGTAAACTGGATGCAGACTTCATCAACGCACCGCTCGTCCAAGAGCTGCCTAAGGAATTGCGGGCCGAATTTGTTCGGGTCATCCACGAATTCGATCAGGCGTATAACGGGCCGATACATCAGAAGTGGTCGATCGATCGCCTGGTCAACGAATTGATGAATCGTGTGTTTACATTCGTCAGGACTGTGGAGCAGGTGGGCAACGCACCGCATTATCAAGCGACCAACCTGGAGCATATGCAGGATAAGGACGTATCCGCCAGGCGCATCGAAATGCGCCGCTTTCCGGCGCAAAAAGGGATCAATGATCTGCTGTACGTACATCTGCAGGAGCTGCAGCAACTTATCATAGAGAGTCGCGATAAAAGATTGATTCCTCTGAACGAGATCGATACCGAAACAAATCTAAACGCCGACAAGATCGCGGCTGGCACCGAGGTTGATGTGGAGACGATCATCAGGGCGCAGCAAAAGCTGGACCAGAACAAAAAGCTGTCGCAAAAAGAAGAACGTGAGTACAACAAAAGGTCGCTGCTGGAATCGCCATAATATTTTCCGAATCTATAAATAATTCGTGCAGCAGGTGTGACGGCACTTCGGGATATTTACAGTTGCATGTGAGTCAGCTATACGGGCAGGCTAACGGTTGCCACCGAGCTTATTTGGCTCAAAAGCGTCATTTTTAAATCGTAACGGTTGTGGCAGAGCTTATTTCTCATCTTGAATCCCTCCATACGATGAAAGTTCACAAATAACGGCTCTGGCAACCGTTACCGTTCTGAAATCGCCGATATGGCCCCAATAAGCTCATCTGCAACCGTTACACCATGATCCGCATTATTCGGTGCGGCTTTTCATTTTTTTCAACTGCCGGAGGTATAAGTTTGTTTTTGAAAAAAATATTGCCTAAACTGGTAATGGTTTTCATGACCGTAACCATAATCATCGGCTGCAGCGTTACTCATTCGGTCAACACCAAGTCAACCCAGGAGTTAGCGAAAGACTTGAAGGGGATTTCGGGGTCCGTTGAAAATGTGAAATTTACATTTACCCGCCCCAATCTGCTTATCACGGTTGATGTTACGGAAAATCCGGGCAACGATGCGGTTGAGTCGATTTTGTCAAAAGTCAAGACGTTTGCAACCGTTGACAGCATGAATGAGATCGCCCGGTCCGTTAAATGGAAATTGGAAATATCCGAAATCCGCCTTGTAATCAACGGCGGCAAAGGCGATCAAGCCGGTAGGCGTGTCTATTTCGCACGATATTTCAAGACGTACGACGCCTCGGACAACTCGGAAGAGAATATCGACGGGTATAAGACTTGGTTTGAAGAGGCGGAAGAGAGTTCATTCAAGTAACATGAAGAGGAGCATTTGGGATGAAACCGCAAAAGACGCGGCGCGAGCGCCGATCTTCGCCGCCGTACTCGAGGAAGAGTTGGCTTCTGCTGATGGGCTTCGTCGCATTGGCGGCGGCATGTATCGTCGTGTACAACGGAAGATATTTTCAGGAATGGACTTCAGCGCTTAATCCAAAGGAGGGACGGACGGCGGATGCCGGGGCTCAGAGAGAAGAGGAGCCGGTCCGGCGAATCGCGATCGAGTTTCATATGTCCGACTTCGAAAATGGCTGGCTGAGATATCAGGACGGCGTGGTGAAGACGAATGACGGGGGCGGGCACTGGCAGGAAGCGGATGCAGGTTTGCCGGGCGATCAGGCTGCGGGCAATGTGGCCGCCGATGCGGTGACGTTCGGATTGCTTGACCCCGGCAAGCATCCGCAGCCCGACACAGTAACGGTGGGGTCTAAAACGTTTCTCGTCAAGCAGTCGCAATTTTTGACGGACCGGATCGGGTGGGCGCTCGCAGGCGATACGAAGGAGCTGCCGACTCCGATATTGGTGACGGCAGATGGGGGACAAACCTGGAGCAGCGAGGTCACACCGGACATTCGCGCGATCATGAACGAAGAGAAAGAGCGGCTTCTGCGTATGAAAAAGGAGGCGTCTTTGTACGCTTCGGCCGATATCGCCAAAGCCGTAATCCGCTCGGAGTGGTCGCTCCTTCCGGAAACATCCGCACCGGGCGACGTCGTGCTCGTACGCCATAACAAACCGGGGAAGGTCGAGTGGCTGGGTAAAACGTATGTCCTGCAGCCTTTTGCAGACGGCTATTTCACCTATCTCCCCATCACCATGGGGGCAAAGCCCGGGAAGTATCCGATCGGCGATCAAACGCTAACGATTGAAGCGAAGAAATTCGAAACGCAATACCTGAAAGTAACAAAGCAAATGGAAAGCATGCGCCAGGATACGCAGCGGATTCAGGCGGACCAGAAGAAAATCGATCTGGCGCGCAGCAAGTCGGAGCCGGAGTTTCTTTTTAACGGCCCGTTTGTCCAACCGGTTGAAGGGATTTTGACGACGCCTTACGGATATACCCGCTACGTGAACGGGAAATACGACAGCTCCCATATGGCTATTGATCTGGCTGCGAAGGAAGGCACCCCGATCAAGGCGACCAACGACGGTATCGTCGCATTGGCCGAAAGTTTGTATCTCACCGGGAATTCCATTTACATCGACCATGGAATGGGGCTTTTCTCGCAGTATGCCCATCTGTCCGAGCTGCGGGTAAAAGCAGGCGATCGGGTGAAGCAGGGCGATATCATCGGTCTCGTAGGCACCACCGGGTTCTCGACGGGACCGCATCTGCATTTCACCTTTTGGGCGCATAATGTGCAGGTGAACCCGAACCTCTTTTTCAATACGACACCGTTTCAGTGGCTGAAGGCCAAGTGAAGCCGGGTCCGACGTAAAGGAGCGTTTTCGCCCTACAGGAAAGGTACATTTGACCCTAAAACGGACGTTTGTCTCATTTTATAATGGGACAGGCGTCTGTTTTTTTGTCACAAAATGATAGCGCTATCATGGCGAGGGAGGGGGAACGTCCGCTTCACACAGCAAGTGGCATTTCGCACGATCACGCTTGCTTTCCATTTTCGGAGGAGGTGTCATCATATTGCGCATTGAAATTCAGCGCGTGCTTATCTTCGCATTACTGCTGAATGCGCTGCTTGGCGGAGGCATATGGCTGCAAAACGAGCCGGCGTTCGCCGCAGAGTCAGCGGGGACGGTTTTCATCGACGACGATTTTACGCAAATGGACGACGGTATGACGGCCGAGTCGCTCGGCTATTCGTTCACGGCTCCTGCGTCCGGCACGGGGGCTGCAGCGGTTATGGTCGACCCGAACGGCGGAGGCAAAGGCATGTACGTCGGCGTGGCGGGAGCGGGAACCGGAACGGCGAAAATTGCCAAAACGTTCGCTTCGCCGCAAAAAGGAACGGTCACGGCCGAGTTCAGCTTTATGCAGCCCGGCCCCAAAAAAGTGCAGAACGTCATGTTTTCCCTGATAAGCAGCCAAAACATCCCTGTCGTCCGCATAGGCACGGACAGCAGCACCTCGCGCGGTCTCGTTTATTTTCCGAATACCGCCATACAGGGGATTACCTCATCGTATAATGTGGACGCCTGGTATACGATCAAAGTCGAAGTGAATATGGTGACGCAGCAATTCAACGTCTGGGTGAACGGAGCTTTGTCCGCATCGAGGGCAATGGCCGACAGCAACCTGGACATTTCGCGAATCGAAATCGGCACGCCCAAAGGCGACGGAGGCGAGTACATCGGCAAGCTGAAGGTGAGCGCCGCCGAACCGAGCCTAATACCGAAAGCTCCGGACATTTACTCCTGGGTGCCGCGCGACCAGGAGATCGGCCTCTGGTTCGAATCGGTAACCGCCGCTTCCTACTATTATGTCAAAACGAGGGCGACGGCCGAAGATCCGTGGTATTTGCTGAAGTATACCGGGAAAAACGTTCCGACGGAGCGAAGCTCCGCGAAAAATTATTACGTCGGCACGACGGCCCCGCGGATCGTCAATGGCCAAACGTACGACGTCGGGGTCAGTGCGGTGCTGAAAGATTCCCGGACCGGGCTCTATCACGAGGGTCCGACAACGATCATTCAGGCGGCGCCGAACGCCAACGTTCCGGTTGCAACCCCGGAGAACAGCGTGATCGGCACGATTACGCTGTGGGCTTCCTACTACTCCGCCAATTGGTCGGTAAAATCCGGCATTCATGCCGGCGATGCGCCGTTTGCGTCAAGTACGTACCGGATTACCGGGCTGCCGGCCAAATATTCGCAGATGGACTGGATCAGTCCGGACATCAGATCCCAATCCTACTCGGACAAGCCGCAAATCGCCACGTTTCCGGCAAAAGACCGGGCGACCGTGTATGTGGCGATGGACGATCGGGCAGCGCTGCCCGCTTGGCTGTCCAGCTGGACCGATACGCAGGATAAAATCATACTCGACGGGGGAGCCGTTGCGCTGAAAGTGTACAAGCAGGATTTTGCCCCCGGCGCCACCGTGACGTTGGGTTTGAATACGGCCGCGCCGGCAGGTTCCGGCAATATCGGCTATTTTGTGCTGGCGGAAAGAACGCCGGTCGGCTTGAGCGTGAACCCGGTGAATCCGTGGGTGAATACCCCTGAACTGACGGTTACGGGTTCGGTGTACGAAACCGGCGCCACGCTCACCGTGTACAACAACCAATCGCCAATCTATTCCTCCGTGCTTGCCGAAAGCGCGTTTCGCGTGCCCGTTCCGCTGACGCCGGGAGAAAACCGGTTGGAGCTGACGGCGAAAAGAGCGAACGCCGCGCTTTCCGACCGGATCGCCGTTACGGTCTATTATGACGCGGCTCCGCCGGAGTTGACGATTGCGGCTCCGCCGGCTTCGGTGCGGGAAGCCGTGTATGCGATACAAGGCACGGTGAACGAAAACGCCAATATAACGGTCAAGCTTAACGGCGTTACGGTTGCGGACAGCGTATATGCCGCGGGCGGCGTACCTTTCTCTTATCCGCTGACCTTGGCGGAAGGCGCCAACCACATCGAGATAAATGCAGTTGATGCCGCAGGAAACGCGAGCTCGGCCGAATTGGATGTGACGTATACGTTTTGGGCCGGGGAACCGGAATTTTACGATTTGAACGGACAGCGTCTCGGCACCTTGCCTTCGTCCGGGGATGTGGTCGCGCGCAAGCAGGTTGCGAATACGACAGCCGCGCACAAGCAAATCAGCGTGTTTTTTGTCCTGTTCGACGGGGACCATACGATGATCGATTACTCCTGCGTTGCCACCGATTTTGCTCCCGGGGAGACGAGGACGTTAAGCACCGGATTTACGCTGCCTGCCGCAGGGAGCGGCTACAAGCTGAAGGCGTTTGTTTGGGACAACCTCGGCGGAATGAAGCCGCTCTCGGAAGAAGCCGGGCTGCCGTGATCACAGTCCGATTAGCTAATGCCTATTGCTTATGATGCCGGCTATTTTTCGGAAAACTTAGCGAATGCTTACGATGCAAGCTTTCCTGACGGAAAGCTTTTAGGAGGCTGCTGCATGAACAAAGCCCTGCGTTTAGGGATAAGTTTATTACTTGGAATCCAACTGATTCCGATTGGCTTTTGGACGGACGTTTCTTCGGCCGCGCCGGCTTCTGAGGCTTCGTCGGCGCCGGCACAATCGGCTCCGGTCACCGAGAGCCCGGCCGGCCTGAAGGCGGCTGCGGGCGACGGCCAGGTCGGATTGGCTTGGGAAGCCGTGCCGGGCGCCGCCTATTACAACGTGAAGCGCTCCGAGGTCAGCGGCGGACCGTATACGCAAATCGCCGGCAACGTGGCCGCGGCGGCGTTCACCGATACGCAGCCGGCGAACGGCACGGCGTATTATTACGTCGTAACGGCGGTGAGCGGAGGCACCGAGAGCATGATCTCGAATCAGGCGAAGGCGGTGCCGTACGTTCAGGTTCCCGGCGCGCCGGAGGCACCGGCAGGTTTTTCGGCTACGGCGGACGACGGAAGCGTCAGCCTGACGTGGGATCCGGCGCCCGGCGCCGCTTCCTATACGGTCAAGCGAAGCGAGGCCGCCGGCGGCCCTTATACGGCGGTGGCGAGCGCTCTCTCCGCAACGTCATACAAAGACACCGGCGTCATAAACGGGTCGACGTATTATTACGTCGTAACCGCGACTAATGGAAGCGGGGAAGGCCCGGCTTCGGACGAGCTGGCGGCCGCTCCCGCGAAAGTGATCGTCGTCGATCCGAACGGAAACGGCGATTTCACGACCGTGCAGGCAGCGGTGAGCTCCGTCCCGGCAGGCAATGCGGCCCGCACCGTCATTTTCATCCGGGAAGGGATTTACCGGGAAAAAGTGACCGTGGCCGCGCCCCTCATCAGCTTTGTCGGTGCCGGACGCGACAAAACGAAAATCGTCTGGAACGACTCGAACGCGAAAATGCCGAACCAGCCGCTGAATACGGCAACGGTTACCGTAAACGGCAACCGGTTTACGGCAAGCCACATCACGTTCGAAAACGACGCGCCGCCGTCCGAAGGCCAGGCTTTGGCCGCGGCGGTCAACGCCGATCAGGCCGTATTTGAAAACGTGAAGATGATCGGTTATCAGGATACGCTGTATGCCGGGATCGCCCTGACGAGTCCGCGGATCGGCAGGCAGTATTACCGCCACAGCGTCATCCAGGGACGCGTCGACTACATTTACGGACCGGCTACGGCGGCCGTGTTCGATCATGTGGACGCGGTCAGCATCAATACGCCGGAGACCGGCACCGGCGGCTACGTCACCGCGGCTGCGACGAAAAACACGTCCGATGCGGGGCTTGTTTTCATGAATTCACGTTTGGTGAAAAACGGCACTACGGCCGGCCAGCACTATTTGGGCCGCCCGTGGCAGGATTATCCGACCGTGCGTTACATCAACACGTGGATGGACGATCATATCGCTCCCGCAGGCTGGACGACGATGCAGGTGAATCCATATTTGTTTGCCGAGTATAACAGCATGGGACCGGGGGCAAGCCCGTCCACGCGCGTGCTCGGCACGCAAATGACCGCGGCCGAGGCGAGCGAGCTGACGGTGCCGCGCATATTCGGCGGCTGGGACCCGCAGTCGCAGCCGGTCATCCTCCCGCTCGCGTCGCCGCTAATCAAAGCGGAGGTAGCGCCGGGGCAGCCCGACGGGGTGAACGATACGTACACGAAACCCGTCGTCGTTTCGCTGGGCATCACCCACAACGAATACGGCGCGTACCGCGCGGAATACCGCGTGAACGGCGGGGCCTGGACCGGCTACGCGGCGGAGTTCGAGGTTAGTGCGCAAGGCGCGAACAAGGTGGAATACCGCCTCGTGGACGAGAGCGGCCGTGCGGGAACGATCCAAACGCTCACCGTAAAAATCGATCCGAACGCACAGCGCAAAGTTCCGGCGTTTCCGGGCGCGGAAGGCGGGGCCATGTATGCGACCGGCGGCCGCGGGCAGGACGTCTACGAGGTGACGACGCTCGAAGATTACGCCCCTAGCAAAAATGAAGCGCCGATTCCAGGCTCGTTCCGCGACGCCGTCAGCCAGGGCAACCGGACGATCGTTTTCCGGGTATCGGGCAATATCGGGCTGAAGGAGCGGCTGACGATCGGCGGCAAAAACCTGACGATCGCAGGCCAGACGGCGCCGGGCGACGGGATCGCGCTCAGCGGCTATTGGGTCAATATCGGCAGCGGCGACAGCAACATCATCATCCGCCACATCCGGTTCCGCGGCGGGATCAACCTGCTCGGAGACACGGCGGACGCCTCCGGCGACAACATCATCATCGACCACTGCTCGTTCAGCTGGAGCACCGACGAGACGTTTTCGCTGAAGGAGCATAAAAACATCACGGTGCAGTGGAGCATCGTCAGCGACAGTTTGAACCAGTCGATTCACGGCAAAGGCGCGCACGGGTACGGCGGCATTTGGGGCGGCACGAACGTGACATACCACCACAATCTGATCGCGAACCATGCGAGCCGCAACCCGCGCTTCGACAGGCAGGTCGACGCCGTAAATACGCCGACCAAAATCGATTACCGGAACAACGTCGTGTACAACTGGGGCTTCAATTCGGCGTACGGCGGCGAACAGGCGACGGGTATCAATATGATAAACAACTACTATAAACCCGGCCCGAGCACCTTTGACCGCGTGAAAAAACGGCTCGTCAATCCTTCCAGCCAATACGCCGGAACATGGTACATCGACGGGAACGTCATCGAAGGGTATCCCGACGTGTACGCGGACAACTGGGCGTCGGCCGTTCAACCCGATTACGGACTTTCGTCCGTGACGCGTTTGTCCAGGCCGGCAGCGCTTCCGGATGCGGACGATCCGATCGGCGGGCCCGTTTCCACGGACAGCGCGGAGGAAGCTTATGCGAAGGTGCTGGCCGGAGCCGGGGCTGTTTTGCCGAAGCGGGACTCGCTCGATGCGCGGATTGTAAACGATGTGATCCACGGGACGGGAAAAATCGTCAATACGATCGCCAGCGACGGAGGTTTGCCGGTGCTGAACTCCGAGCCCGCTCCGCAGGATAGCGATCACGACGGCATGCCCGACGATTGGGAGGCCGCGCACGGACTGAACCCGCACGATCCGGCCGACCGGAACGGAGATTACAACGGGGACGGCTATACGAATCTGGAGAAGTATATTAACTCCTTGACGACTTCGGGGTCGGCGAATCCGGATGTAAGCATTACGAATATAACGATGCACCAAATGTTTGCGGCCGGTACGGATATCGCCATCGAAGCGGAAGCGTCGGATAAGGACGGCACCGTCGCGAAGGTCGAGTTTTACGACGGCAGCGTCAAATTGGGCGAGACGGCCTCCGCGCCGCATGTCTTTACGTGGTCCGGCGCCTCGGAGGGCCAGCATTACGTGTATGCCAAAGCGATCGACAACACCGGCACGATGACGCTTTCGTCGGTCAAGATCATCCATGTGAACGGCCCGGAAAACGTGGCGCCGTGGGTTTCCGAAGATATCGGCCAGGTCCGCATTCCCGGGACGGCCAGCCTGTCGGGGACGACCTATAAGGTGAAGGGCTCCGGCAGCATCGGTTCCGGTAACAAGGACAGCTTTCATTATGTGTACCAGCCGGTGCAGGGCAATTTTGAAATGATCGCGAACGTCGCTTTCGCTTCCGAGATCGACAACGGCGTCAGAGTGGGGCTGATGGCCCGCGAGAGCCTGCAAACCGATTCGCGCGCCGCGATGATCGCTTTGTCGGAGGAGGAAGAGGTAGGCGTGCATGCGCAATTTTTGAACAGGAGTGTCCCGGGCGGCGCATTTACGGAGGACGCCGTCGGCAGTGATCTGATCCAGGCGCCTTATTGGTTCAAGCTGGTCAGGGAAGGCAGCGCCGTTACCGGTTACGTCGGCCAAGACAAGGAGCATTGGCGCAAGGTCGGATCGGCGGAGGTTCAGTGGCCGGATCAAATGTACATCGGCATGGCTGTCGATGCGAACAAGTCGACAAGCAACTTCGATTATTTAACAGCTGCAGCGTTTACCGATGTGAGCTTGAAGCGGGGACCGGCTTTCACCGTTACGAATCCGCCTTCCGAAACCGTGGCCGCTCCCGTTTATACGATAAGCGGGCACATGACGGATGCGGCGGTCGTTACGGTGAAAAATAACGGCGCGGTTGCCGCAGGGCCGGAATATATGGAAGCCGGTGCCGATTTTTCAAAAACGATCGCCCTTGCCGAAGGGGAGAATCGTATCGAGATTTCCGCGCAAAACAGCGACGTTTTCGGGGACATGGTCAATACCAGATCGCTAACGGTCATCTATAACAAGCAAGCTGCGATCATTACGCCGGTCGAACCCGTTCCCGCTGACGTTTCCGAGCCTGCGTACACCTTGACGGCCAGCGTCAATAAAGCCGCTTCGGTTGCGGTGAAGCTGAACGGGGAAACGTTGTGGGGCCCCGGGTCGGTGCAGGCTGGCGAACCGTTCAGCGTTCCGCTTGTTTTGCGGGAAGGTCCGAACGAAATCGAGGTTTCGGCTGTCGACGAATACGGCATCGGCACCGTGGGCAAGTACCCGATTCGTTACAACAAAGATTGGGGCGCCGGATTGTTTACGGTCTCGGGCATGACGCTCAGCGATCTGAACGGGGGAGCGATCCCCGGATTAAGCGGAGATATCGATACGCGGGCCGCGGCTTCGTTCCGCAACAACTCCGCCGTTCCGCAAAGCGGCGTCCTCGTTATAGCGCTTTACGACGGGCAGGACCGGATGGTGCGCTATGCGATGGTCGAGCAAACCGTTCCCGGAGGGGCGGAGGCGGCGTTCGAGGGACTGTTCAATTTGCCGGCGAACATAGCGGGTTATAAGCTGAAAGCTTTTGCATGGAACAGCCTTGCCGGCAAACAGCTTGTATCGAACGTCGTGACGAGTCCTTGATCTTGATGCGGCACGGATGCGGAAGGACGGCTTGAGCCGTTTCCTTCCGCCCCGCATTCGAAGGAGGAGAAAGCTTGAAGAGAACGATCATAATCATGCTGTCTTGTTTGTTGCTTATCGCAGCGGCAGTGCCTGCGGCGATGGCTGCGCAGCCGACAGTCGCCGCTTCGCTGAACGACAGCACGGGCATCGTAACGATTACCGGCAGCACGGGCGCCGCGGCCGCCGGTCTTGTCACCGTCCAGGTTCGCAATGCCGCAGGCCAAATCGATTTTCTCGATATGGGGACAAGCGACGCCAAAGGGGATTTCCAGTTCAGCTATAAGCAGAAAAAACGGATCCCCGGAACTTATGCCGTCAGCGTGGGAGGGCAGTTTGCCGGAGCGATCGGAACGACGTCTTTTCCGGTGAATGCTGCGCCGCACCGGCTTGCGGCCAAGCTGACACCCGAAGCGCCGGACGGCCAAAACGGCTGGTACCGTCAGCCGGTCCGGGTCGCTATCGAGGAGCAGAACGGTTCGGCGGATGCCGCCGCCGTTGAATACCGAATCAACCAGGGCGAATGGACGGCGTATGCCGATGCTTTTACCGTGGCCGCGGAAGGCACGAATGTGGTCGAGTACCGCAGCGTGGACGACAGTGGAGTGCGGGGAGATGTGCAGTCGACGACCATCCGTCTGGACCGGACGGCGCCGGTTACGACGGCGGCGGCGAGCCCGGTCGACGGCAAAAACGGCTGGTACGTTTCGAATCCGACCTTGACGCTCACGGCAACGGATAATGTGTCGGTTGCCGCAACGGTTTACCGGGTCGACGGCGGCTTGTGGTCGTCTTATACGCAGCCGGTTACGCTGTCCGTGTACGGCACCCACTCGGTCGAGTACAAAAGCGTCGATCAGGCCGGCAACGAAGAGACCGCCAAATCGGTCACGATGAACATCGACAAGGTACCGCCGACGGTTCGCGTCGTTCTGGACAAAACGACGCTCTGGCCGGCCAACAAAAAAATGGTTACCGTAACGGCCTCCGTTTACGCGGCGGATGACACTTCGCAGATCGACTCGGTCGTGCTGAAGTCGATCACGAGCAGCGAGCCGGGCGGTGCGGACGATATTCAGAACGCGCGGATCGGCACGTTCGACACTTCGTTCAGCCTCCGTGCGGAAAGGGAAGGCCGCGGCTCGGGACGGATTTATACGATCACGTATACCGCCACCGACAAGGCCGGGAACAAAGCCGATGCTTCGGCAACGGTCGTCGTTCCCCACGATCAATCGGGGAAACCGAAGTGAGGTCCGATTAGAGAAGCCGGCGTTCGCAGTTTATGCGGACGCCGGCTTTGTGCTTGTATAGGAAATTATAGCGGGTCTTTTTTTGTGGATAAAATTAGAGCTGAAATGGAGGTAATTATGCTACTGGGAAAATAAAGCATTAGACTCGTCGCTGGCATTAACGGGTCGATAGCTCAACGAACCAAGGAACAGCTCGCCGGTGGCATCTGTTCCTTGGTTGATTAAGCTAAAAAGGGTTTGGGACGCTTTAAGCGAATATATAAACAATTCCAAATCAAAAAAAGGGGTGCTTTTTATATGAAAGTAGGTTCAATAGTACAATTTCTCTATTCAGTTTGTGTATTTCTAGTTATTCTTATTGTTAGTAATGCATTGATAAGAGCTGTATTTGATGCGAATATGAAATCAAATCAGTTATCAAATCAAATAATTTTGGTACTCAGTATTGGCATATCTATTTATTTAACTAGAAAGTTTATTCGCCGCCGTAGTAAGGCATTGATGAAGAAATAGCCGAGATTTAAAGTTTTTTTTATCCAAAGGATTAACGGGTACGTTTGTATGGCCGCATGAAGTGGCTGAAATAATGGTGGTGAAAAGCGTGTGGCAAATAGCTCAGACTCTATTTTTTATAATGGAGTATTGGTATTATTTTGTGATTATCGCCTTATTTATTTTTGTTGTCATTTCATTTAATACTATAAGAAAGAGAAAGAGATTGGAGATCCATAAGAAGTATCGTGAAATGGGAGCTCTAGACAACAAGGATATTGCAAAAGGAGATTAATCAGTCACGAAGATAAAACTTACACACTGAAGCTGCCGCAGAACGATGCCGGCAGCTTCATTAAGAAAGCGGGCACGGGCTGTATTTATATAAATACTTCGACCATCAGTGGACAGACGAGTACCGTCGTCCG
This sequence comes from Paenibacillus hamazuiensis, assembly GCF_023276405.1. NCBI lineage: Bacteria > Bacillati > Bacillota > Bacilli > Caryophanales > Paenibacillaceae > Paenibacillus > Paenibacillus hamazuiensis. The sequence continues at coordinate 4,694,860 of NZ_JALRMO010000001.1, read as the reverse complement.
TTTATAGTAAAGGTTGATGGAGAGATTGCAGGCTTTGCTTTAATTATGCTGGATGTACCAAAAGAACTTATGAAACTAAGTACATCTCAAAAAACAAATGTAATAAGTGATTTCTTTATTATGAGGAAATACAGGCGTAAAGGGGTAGGTAGACATGTGGCTTATTCACTGTTTGAGATGTTCACAGGTACCTGGGAGATAAGACAAACACTTGCCAACAAGTCTGCATATACGTTCTGGAAATAAGTAATTTCCCAATATAAAGAAAACAAAATTTTTCAAGAACAGATTCTACAGGATGAAAAATGGAATGGTCCTGCATTTGTATTTGATTCAGGAACGATTTGAATTAACGGATACGATAGTTCAAACCTTTTCCTTCCCAAGCTCGTCCTGCGTCATTGTTGTTGAAATCCATATAACTTGAGGGACCAAAGGTGTCGAAGAAGGTTGAGTCAGAGTTTAAGCAATCATCTTCTAATTTAGTTGCATAATCCAAGAGAAATGAAATGCCGGAATGCATCAACGATATTATCAACAACTTGCGTATATCCGTGATCTTTCATATATTTTGTTTGATCCGTATTCGCTTGGTCGGCAGCCGATTTAGATGCAAGTGCATATTCAGCCGTAAGGTCGTTGGTATCCATTGCTGCTTCGATATCTCTCTTTAAGGCTGCAAATTTCGAGGTATTCCCGCATGCCTAAAAGGTCGCAGCTCGCCCCAGTGTAATGGACCTACTCGTAAAATGAAAGAAGAAAAGGCCGAGGGCTAGGATAGCCGTCGGCTAGATCTCTTTAAAGGTCACCCGAAGGGTGATTTTGTTCATCTAAGCATGCAAGCTCGTCGCTAAAAATTTGGAGCAGCGGCAATCCGCTTCCATAGATCAACCGAGATCGTGCAGGGTAACTTCGCTCCGAATAAGGAAACGGGCGTTGATTCCGGCCTGACCGATTCCTTTGGAAATGTAGAAATGGCCATAGGGTCCTGCGTGTAATCCCTTATAAATACCGGCAGCAGCCAGTTTGCCTTTCTTTTTGAATTTGAACAAAAACGGTATGTTGAACTGTTTACCGTGGAAATGGCCTGCCATCAAGTAGGTATACTTGCGATCAATATAAAGTACAAGATTGGGGTCGTGTGTCAGCACAAGGGTCGGTTTGCTTGGATCCACTCTCTTAAATGCGTTGTAAACTTTGCTATGCCTGCTGCAAAAATCATCGATGCCAACAATTTGAAGGTTACCGACGGATGTGGACTGATTGATAAGGACTTTGATGCCCGCGTTTTCGAGAACCCGGATCAGCTGCTTAAATGCAGTGGACTTCAATCGATGATCGTGATTCCCCAATACGGCAAAAACCGGAATACCCGGCTTGGCGATCGCTTGGGCATATCGCTGCACCTTTAATAAATACCGGGGTTTTTCCGTGAAGTCCCCCGTGAGAAAAATGTAATCGGGAGCTTCTTTTTGAATCAAGCGGGTCAATCTTTCCGAACTGATGCGGAGCTTCTCGACATGAAGGTCGCTGATTTGCAAAATCCGGACCCCAAGCCCGCAAGAATAGCGGACGCGTTCCACCTTAAGCCATTGGGTCGGAAAGATCAAAGCGAAATAGATGACGGCAGCGATAAACAAAATTATAATGATGATCATTGAACAAGTCCTTTGCGTGAAATGGATCCAGTTTATGGATTCCTTTATAAAATCATATTTGATGACAGGGATATTATCAATCAATCCTAAAAATATTTATTTCAGGAGCTTGTTCACCAAAACTTAATCTATATTTCATCCTCTCCTAACATCCGATCCTTATATTCGCATTAATTACAATATATAACATAATGCGGGGTATAAGGAAGCGACGGTACCTTGTGACAAGGAACAAGAGGGGAGGAATAGCCAGGTGGTCGGGTATAGCTGTTTGAAGTGCGGGCGATTGCTCGTTGACGAGCAAGAGGATGGTACGATTCGTATCCGGGCGAGACTAATCTTGGCCGTGCAGTCGAGGGAGGTTGTGCAGGTCATTTGCCCGCAATGCAAGGAAAAAGCCGAGCTCCCTTTTATGCTGAAGCCGCTCGGGCCAACGGAATAGCCGGTTTGATAGAGACACCGCTGCGAATTTCATTGAATTTTGTAGACGGCATATTAATTTTCGTGAAAATGATACAATTTGTTTCTTTTTTCGATACGCAACCTTTAAATTGCCCGTACATTCGCTTAACATATTTGTCCAAAAATCATGCTATACTCAATTTGCTGGTACAACGAAGTCCTCGGGACGGCCAAGCTTCTATGGCTGTTTCCCGGGGATTTTTTTGTTGGCGGAAAGGAGGGGAAATGCTGGAGTTCGGTAGGATACGACATGAACAGCGAAGGCGATCGTTACACGGCTGGAAAGGATCGCCAAGGCAGCATGGTCTTGGGCACACTGCATCCGCAATCGTCAGAAATGAAAAATTTGAGGAGGTAATGACCCTATGAAACTGTTCCGTAAATTCGCTCCGGCCTTCATGGCCGCAAGTTTGCTCGCATCCTTATCCCCTGTCGCTCCAGCAGCGCAAGCCGCTTCGAACACGGTTGTCATCGCCGAAGTGTTCAACGGTTCGGACGGCGCCGAAGAGTGGGTGACGCTCGCCAACCTGGGTACGACGGACATCGATTTGACCAACTGGGCTCTGCAGGACTACAGCGGCTCCGGTGCGGCGCAAGCCAAATGGACTTTCCCGTCCGGTTCGAAAATTCAGGCGAAGAAGCTGCTCGTCATTGAGAAAACGGCAGGCAACTCCGGTGCGGCGGCCAAAGGAGTGGCCACAATCACAGGCGGCAGCTTCAATTTTGCCGGCGCCAGCGACCGTCTCGATCTGATCAACGCCTCCAATGCGCTGGTTGACGGCTTAGCTTGGGGTTCCTCCAACTCGGTAGAGGGCTTCAGCATTGCCTCTTCCTCGACCAGCGGCTCGTCGTTCGAGCGCAAGACGGCAACGGACACCGACAAAGCTGCAGATTGGCAGGCGGTTTCCGGTACGGCAGTTCAAGCTTATGCGTGGGCTCCGCTTCCCGGGCAAACAACCAGCGCTCCTGTTATAACGGCAGTATCTCCGGTCGAGAACGCGGTGAATGTAGCTACTACCGCCAACCTGACGGTTACGTTTGATAAAACGGTAGCCCCGGGAACCGGCTCCGTGACGCTGCTGAACAAAACGGATTCCCTGTCGGTCGCCACGTTCAGCCACGCTGACGCCGCCGTCGATGTCGTCGGCAGCACGCTGACCATCGATCTGCCTAATCTGACAGCCGGCAAGGAATACGAGATTACGATTCCGGAAGGGTTTGTTTTAAGCGGCAGCAGCAAAAACGGGTTGAAAACATGGACGTTCTCCACGGCGCCGATCCTCTCTTCGAACATTTCCGCCGTTCGTTCGACTGCGGTCGGACAAATCGTCTCCGTACGCGGTGAAGTTACGGGTGTTTTTGGAAGCAATAATGTATGGATTCAGGATACGACAGCAGGCATTCGCGTATACAAGGCAAACGGGATCAGCGGCTTGACGGTCGGACAAGAAGTCGTCGTATTCGGCACAGTGGCCAACTACAATAACGATCTGGAGCTTGACGTTTATGACATTCAGGTGAAATCCGATAATCTGATCACGCTGCCCGCTCCTTCGGTCGTAGCCGTTAATCAGGTTGGCGAAGCTAACGAAGGCAAACTGGTGAAGGTGCAGAACGTGTGGATCAAATCCGATTATACAACCGGTGCCGGCGGTGTCGTCGTGACCGACGGTACGAACGATCTGGTCGTATATGCACAGGCAGGAACGGATGTGAAGACGTATCTGCAAGGCTTGCCGAAGTCTTCCGCAAACAAGTTCGACATCGTCGGCATCAGCTCCGTCTTCAATACGACGATCGAATTGCTGCCTCGCACAACTTCCGATATTACGGCAAAGTAAGAAGCGGATCATATGAATGAGTAACGGAATACAATCCGGATCGGCCTCCCCACAGGGGAGGCTTTCCGGGTGTTTCCCTTTTCAAAAGCTCGATAAATGGACGAGGAGGACTACAGTGACCAGACGCAAATGGAACAGCCGATTGTGGCTTGCAATGATTTTGCTCGCAGAACTCTGCGCTGCCCTGCTCGGCAGCCTGTCGTGGAGGATCGCCCCGGCGGCCGCTGCTGTCGCGCAAGAGGTGATGATCGTGAAATATCATGCGGGTTCTTACGGTTATTGGATTACACTGGCTAACGTGACGGACCGCGATATCGATCTGACGAATTGGCAAATGAACGATTACAATGCCCCGGGGGATCCGCCGACTGCAAAATGGAAATTTCCCGATCATACGATCATTAAAGCCAAATCGCTCTTGGTTGTAGAGCAGATAGCCGGTTCCGGCACCTCGGAAGCTGTGGCGCACGGAATTCCGGTGGTGAAATCGCCGGGGGAATTGTTATTCGGGTTATCCCGCGGCGGGGATAAGGTATTACTTTGGAACGCAGACGGCCAAATTGCCGATGAGCTCATATTTAATTGGGAGTACCCCGATTCGCCTTACATAATCGAAGGTTTTTTAGGAAGGAGAGAAGCGTACGAACGGGTCTCGACGACGGATACCGATACGGCAGCCGATTGGACGAAAATCGCGAGCCAGGAAACGCCGATTCCGGCGTGGGAGTGGGCACCGCTTGCGGGCAATCCGGCGCCGACCGCTGCGCCTGCGGCGGACAAGCTCCGGTTTGACAACGCGAATCCCGCGTCAGCTGAGGTCACCGGTCAGGATGGAGCCGTGGAAGCCGGCTCCACCGTCAAGGCGTACGGCAGCGCAGCCAAAGAGGCCGTCCTCGGTTCGGCTACAGCAACGGCAACCGGATCGTTCGCTCTGACGTTTAACAATGCGGCGTCTTTGCAGACGGTCTACGTAACGGCCACAGCGCCCGGCAAGTCGGAGAGCGCTGCAACCGCGCTCGGCGCCATTGTAACCGATACGGTCCCGCCGGTCAAAGTATCGAACGTTCCGGCAGACGGAGCGGCGGATGCGGAGCTTGACGCAATAATTAAGTTAACGTTCAATGAACCTGTCGCTGCGGGTTCTATGATACAAAATGTATCTGTAAAAGGTGCAAACAACAGCTCCGTGAGCGGAGTCCAGACGTCCGTAATCGGCAATGAACTGACAATTGCGCACGCTGCTTTCGAACATAACACGACTTACACGGTGACGGTGCCTGCTTCCGCAGTTAAGGATATGGCAGGTAACGGCAACGCGAGCGATATCGTCTGGTCATTCACCACCGTCGCCCGGCCGGAAGACAAAGTGTTGATTGCCAAATATCACGTCGGGAATTTCGGGGGCTGGATTACATTGGCGAATGTGACCGCTCATGATATCGATCTGACGAATTGGCAAATGAACGACTACGTTACACCGATGATAGAAAATCCGAAATGGAAATTCCCCGATCATACGATTATAAAAGCGAAATCGCTGCTTGTCGTCGAAACGAGGTATGGAACGGGTTCGGTCGGAGCTGATACGAACGGAATTCCGGTCGTCACGGCCCCGGCCAACGGCTTCAATATTGCTCATGGTGGAGAAAAGCTGCTGCTGTGGAATGCCTCGGGTCAGCAAGCTGACGAACTCATCTTCAATTACGATTATCCCGATTCTCCCTTCGTGATTCGGGATAATTTAAGCGATAAAATGTCGGTGTTCGAACGAAAATCGACTGACGATACGAACTCTGCGGATGATTGGAAGAAGACGACGGGCGGGACGCCGATCGCCGCATGGGTATGGGCGCCTCTTTCGGGTGACGTGAACCCTCCGCAAACGTCGGCGCCGGATGCCGGGCGCATTCAATTTAACAATGCGACGCCGTCATCGGCCAGAGTGACCGGGCGGGACGGCGCGGTTGAACCGAACGCGAAAGTGATTTTGTTTAACCCGCTCAGCTCGAGCCAAATCGAACAAACGACTACGGCCACCGGTACGGGATCGTTCGAGTTCACTTTCAATAATAGTAACAACCATAAAACGGTGTCCATATCGACGGTTGCGAAAAATAAAACCGGCAGCGCTACCGTGGAGTTGCCGGCGGCTTATGACGAGACGACTCCTGCACCGATCGCAGCTAAATTAAGAGCTGTCTATACCAGCTCGCCTGACGCGGTTGTGCTTGGGCCGGCCGATGCAATTCCTCAAAATGCATTTCTTACCATATATGCGAGTCCGGCCAAAGATACGGTGCTGGCCCAATGGATGATAGGCGGCGGAACCCCCTTTCCGCATACGCTTTATTTTACCAACAGCGGCTTGAACCCGATCGTCTATTTGTCGACTTTAGCGGAAGGGAAGAACGAGAGCGAGCTGGTTGCGCTTCCTGTCGAAACCGATACGGTAAAACCGGCGATTGTCTCCCTCTTTCCGCAAAATGGTGCAACCCAGGTGGCGGTTGATGCCGAAGTAAAAGCCGTATTCAACGAACATATTAAAGGTCATACGGCGTTTGACCAGATTTCAATCAAAGATGAAAACGGCGTTCCGGTATCATTGGTCAACCAGATCTGGAATGAAAAAGAATTCAGCCTATCGCATGCACCCTTTGCCGAAGGCAAGACCTATACGGTGAGGCTTCCGGCCAATTCTTTCTCTGATTACTCAGGAAATGTTGTCGACGAGGACATCGTCTGGTCCTTTACAACCTCCGGCGCTTCGGATACAACGCCTCCGGACAAGCTTTCGTCTTCTCCTGAAGCGGGAGCAACGAATGCGTCGCGGGATGCGGTCGTAAAGATCGTATTCAATGAGCCGATCGCAGCCGGTACGGCGCTCCAACGGATCGCCATCAAGGACGCGGGCGGCAATCCTGTGGCCGGGGTACAAGCTGCAATAAGCGGCAGCGAGCTGACGATTGCGCACGATGCATTCGCTGAAAACACCGTATATACGGTGACGGTGCCCGCCCAGGCCGTTAAGGATGCGGCGGGTAACGGCAATGCAAGCGAAATCGTCTGGTCCTTCAAGACGGCGGACGCGACGGCGGCCAAACCGGTCATCTCGCTGACGGCGAGCGAGTCGGAAGTGCCGGCAGGCACGCCGTTCACCGTGAAAGTGAACGCGGACGATTACACGAACGTATACGGCACGCAAGTGCAACTGACGTATGATCCTGCGCGGTTGCAGCTGCAGGATGAGAATGCAAGCGAGCCGGGAGTGCAGGTGAAAGCCGGAACGCTGTTCGCCGGAGGCGAATCGGCATTGATTGCGAATAAGGCGGATGCGGGAACGATTACGTTCGCCGGGACGCTCGTCGGAGGAACGGGAGGAGCAACCGGAACGGAGCCGGCATCGGTCATCGAGCTGACGTTTATTCCGACAGGCCCTGCGTACGGGGAGACGCAAATCGGGATTTTGAGCGAGCAGGTGAAGCTGGCGGGATATCCGTCGGCGAATCCGGCGGAATGGCAGCTTCCGTTCGACGTGACAGGCAGTCCGCTCAAGGTCAACGTGAAAGCGGGCGGTCCCGATACGGCAGCTCCAACGTGGCCGGAAGGCGGCAGGTTGGAAGCAGGCGGCGTTACGTCAACCGGCTTGACACTGAATTGGCCGGCAGCCAGCGACAACGTAGGTGTTATCGGCTATAAAATTTTGAAGGACGGAGCGGAAGTAACGACGGTTTCCGGCTCTGTGAACAGCTATACCGTGAATGGCTTGACGGCGAACACGGCATACGCCTTCGAGGTTCAGGCAGGCGACGCGGCGGGCAACTGGAGCGCGAAACTGAGCAAGACCGTGACGACTACAGGCGGCTCGCAGGCCGGCAAAGCAATCATCTCGCTGACGGCGAGCGAGTCGGAAGTGCCGGCAGGCACGCCGTTCACCGTGAAAGTGAACGCGGACGACTACACGAACGTATACGGCGCGCAAGTGCAGCTGACGTACGACCCTGCGCGTTTGCAGCTGCAGGATGAGAACACGAGCGAGCCGGGAGTGCAGGTGAAAGCCGGAAAGCTGTTCGCCGGACGCGAATCGGCATTGATTGCGAATAATGTGGATGCCGGGACGATTACGTTCGCCGAAGCGCTTGTCGGAGGAACGGCAGGCGTAACCGGTACGGAACCGGCATCGGTTATTGAACTGACGTTCGTGCCGATCGGCGGGACGTCCGGCAATACGAGCGTGACGATTGCGGCGGATCAGCTGAAGCTGGCGGGATATCCGTCGGCGAATCCGGCGGAATGGCAGCTTCCGTTCGACGTCACGGGCAGCCCGTTGACCGTGAATGTGAACACAAGCGGTCCCGATACGGCGGCTCCGACATGGCCGGAAGGCAGCAAGCTGGAGGCGGATAACGTGACGCATCAGTCCGTTACGCTGAAGTGGCCGCCAGCCACCGACAATACGGCAGTCAAGGGGTATAAGATTTACCGCGAGGAGCTGGCTACCGTCAGCGGAACTGTTTATGGCAGCAAGCGGGTGAATCTCACCGTTCTCGAATCGGTATACCGGGAAGAAGTCGGAACCACTCCGGAAACACTGTTTACGGTAACCGGACTGAAGCCGGATACGGTCTATAATTTCTTTGTGGAAGCCGGCGATGCTGCGGGCAACTGGAGCAAGAACGGCCCGTCCACGCAAATAACGACCAAGAGCGCTCCGCCCAGCGGAGATGCCGAAGCGCCGAGATGGCCGGAGGGCAGCAAGCTGGAGGCGGAAGCAGTTACGCAAACCAACGCGACGCTCCGCTGGACACCGGCTGTCGATAATATGGGCGTCGCGAATTACAAAATTACTAAAGACGGCGTTGAGATAGGATCGGTTTCCGGCGCTGTGTACAGCTACAACGTAACCGGTTTGTCGGCAGGCACGACGTATCTCTTCCAAATCCAAGCCGGCGACGCTGCAGGCAACTGGAGCGCGAACGGCCCGAGCGTACGCGTCACGACGAAGGCCGATACCGCCGGAGATACCGAAGCGCCGGTGTGGCCGCAAGGATCGAGGCTGGAGGCGGCTTCGGTCGGCAGGCACGACGTATCGCTGAAATGGCCGTCGGCAACGGACAACGTCCAGGTTACATCCTATCGAATTTATAAGGGAACCGAACTTCTTACAACGGTCAGCGGTGCCGTGTACCAATATTCGGTCGGCGGATTATCGAGCAATACGACATATGCCTTTGAAGTGCAGGCCGGCGACGCCGCAGGCAACTGGAGCCCGAAACTGAGCCTTTCGGTTAAGACGGATCGCTCCGGCAGCAGCGGTGGCGGCAGCTCCGGAGGCAGCTCTGGCGGCAGCGGCGGAAGTCCTGCCCCGACGACAACCGCATTGACACCTACGGATAACGGAATCGTAGTGCCGGCTGACATGATAAGCACGACCAAAGACGGAGCCGCCACTATCGTAACGATCGATGACAAGAAGCTGGCCGATGTATTTGCTCTCCTGAAGGGCCTAAATGCAAATGCGCAGCGAATCGTGTTTCATATCGACGGGGCAGAGCCGACCGTAACGCTTCGGCTTTCCGCCGGCGTGCTTGCGGATGCGGCACAAGCTGTGCCAAATGCCGTTATTGTCCTTCATTCCGGATCGACAAGCTACGAGCTCCCGATCAACCTGGTCAACCTTGCGCAAACAGCCAAGGAAATGGGGGCGGAGCTCAAGGATATGAAGCTGAATTTAACGTTGACGACTTTGTCAGGGACGAAGCTGAATGAATTGATCACGGGTATGAACGGCGCCACGCTGCTGTCTGCGGCGGAGTTCAAGCTGTCGGTAGAAAGCGCAAGCGGCAGCCGGACGATCGACAGCTTTAACGGCACGATGGTGAAACGGATGATCGCAGTTCCGTCCGGAGCGGACCTGAGCCAACTGACCGGCGTTCGCATCGAGAATGGGCAACCTGCATTCGTGCCGACGGTGTTCCGGATGAACGATGGCGTCATGACAGCGGTCATACTCAGTCCGGTCAACAGCGTTTACGGCGTACTGCAGCACAAGAAATCGTTTAACGATATTGCCGGACACTGGTCACGGGCGGATGTCGAGCTGCTCGCCTCCAAGCTGGTCGTGCAAGGGACCTCGGAAAGCACTTTCTCACCGGATACCGAAGTTACACGTGCGGAATTCGCCGCCCTGCTCGTCCGGGCGCTCGGAATGCCGGCGGGTGAAAAAGGAGCGTCTTTCGGGGACATCACTCCGAGCGACTGGTTCTACGGCGCGGTCAGCGCGGCTTCCAAGGCCGGATTCATCGAAGGCTTCGAGGACGGCTCCTTCAGGCCGAACGCGAAAATTACCCGCGAGCAAATGGCGGTCATGATCTCGCGCGCGTTGAAAGCAGCCGGCAAGTCGGCGGCAGGCGCAGCGAACGGACTGGATAAATTCAGCGATCAATCAAAAGTGAGCGGCTGGGCGAAGGATGCTCTGGGTCAAGCGCTGGAAGCCGGTATCATCAGCGGAATGACCGACTCTACGATTGAGCCGGCGCAAAATGCATCCCGTGCGCAATCGGCGGTCATGCTGAAACGACTGCTGCAATTTGTCGGATACATCAATCCATAACAAGCAGGAGGACAAATCGATGAAGAAACGAATCAAAAAATTATGGCAAAAAGCGGCTTCCAAAGTCTTAAACACAGCGCTGGGCTTAGGTGTTCTGTTCGGCGGATTTGCCGGAACGGGGTATGCGGATTCTTCCGCATCCCCTTCCTATGATGGAGAAGGTGTCATTTCGGCCTACGCGGCGACCGCGTCACCGCTGACCATCGCCCAGGCTCGCCGGCAAGGCAGCGGGAGCGCCACCGTTCGGGGAGAAGTTGTAGCCGTCTATCCGAAGTCGAACGCCTACATTTACGACGGCACGGCCGGGCTGCGAATTTACGGGAACGAAGCGGCCGGACTCGCCTTGGGCTCGGAAATCGAAATCACCGGCAGCCTGACCGATTATAACGGCGATCTGGAGCTCAAATTTCCGTTCACGATCAATCAGCTGACCGGTAACAGCTACCCGACGGCGCAGCCGCTTGAACTGCCTGTAAATCAAGTGGGCGAAGCGAACGAAGGACAGCTTGTGAAAGTGAAAAACGTCTGGATCACCGGCAACTACAGCAGCGGAGACGGCGGCGTGAACGTCACCGACGGCACAGGCAACCTTGTCGTATATGCGCTCGATCAGCCGGGCTTGAAAACGTATTTGCAAAGTCTGCCTACCGGGCAGAGCAACAAATTCGACATCATCGGCGCGAGCTCGGCATTCCGCAACACGATTCAAATATTCCCGCGCGGCGAGGCGGATATCGCTCCGGCTGGCAGCACCGGAGAGCAGAAAACCCCGGTCCCGTCGGCAGCCAGGATCACCTTTAACAACGACAACCCTGCGGCGGCATCTTTGACAGGCCAATCGGGTGCAGTCGCGGCATCGAGCATCGTAAACATCTACAATAACGCCTCCAGGCAGGTTAAAGTCGGCACGGTCACAGCCGATGCAGGCGGTGCGTTTACGCTCACTTTCAATAACAGTGCGTCGCAGTATTCCTCCGTTTATGTGACCGCCTCCGCAGCCGGAAAAACCGAGAGCGATCCGGTGCAAGTATCGGCGCAAACGAGCGGCGGCGAGTGGTATGAGGTAACGGTGACAAGCATTGCCGACGGCGATACGTTTAATTTTACCCCGACGCTGAATGTCGACGGCAGATCGGTAAGCACCGTCCGCATGCTGAACATCGACACCCCGGAAGTCGCGCAAGCGCCCCATGGCGATCAGTCGACCGAAGTGCTGAAATCGATGATCTCAAACGGCACGGCCGTGAAGCTGAGATTGGACCAAACGAAAGTGGACGTATACGGACGGCTGCTCGCCCACGTTTTCCGCAAAAGCGACAATCTTGACGTGAACAAAGAAATGCTGAGGCAGGGCGCCGCCGTCAACTATTACATTTACCCGAACATGCTTTATTTCGAAGAATACGGGGCTGCCGCCAAGCAAGCTGCGGATGAGGGCAAAGGCATCTGGAACCCGGCTAACCCGCTCTCCAAGCTGCCCTACGAATACCGCGCGGCCGGCTGCTCGGAACGGTACGTGGCCGACTACCGCACCAAGAAATATTACATCCCGAAGCGGTATAAAGAAATTCCGTTCGAATACCGCGTCTTCTTCGGTTCGAACAAGCAGGAGGCCAAAAATGCGGTATACACGCCGATTGATCCTGCCGACCCGAGCCACAATCCGCAGACCGATTGTACTACCGGCCAGCTCAAAACGATTTCCGAACTTCGCGCAAACTGGAATACGGAAGAGACGTACCAGGTAATCGGCGAAGTGACGGCGGTTCATGCGCCGGATCACGCCTTCGTGCAGGATGCGACCGGCGGCATCCACCTGTACGGGAAAATTCCGGACAATCTGGCTGTCGGTCAGGAAGTGAGAGTCGACGGCAACGTACAGGAGTTTTATGGCGACCTGGAATTCAAGAACGCCCGGATTGAAGTATTGACGCAGGATGCCATCCCGACGCCTCAACCGCAAGTGCTCAAACTGAACCAAATTAACGAAGCGACCGAAGGTTCGCTGATCGCCGTGAAGAACGTCTGGCTCACGACTAATTATGATGGCGGCAATGGCGGCGTGTATATGACGGACGATACCGGAGCCCGGGTCGTGTTGTACTCGCCGTTCCAAGGCGGCCCGTTCCTGGACGCGCTGCAGGCGCTGCCGAAAGGCACGCAAAATAAATTCGACGTCATCGGCAACGGCTCCGGCTGGAGCAACATTCGGGAAATTTATCCCCGATCACTCGCCGATATCGTTCCCGCGCAAGGCTCGGATCAAATGACGGCTTCACCGGTTGCCGCCAAGCTGACTTTCAACAATGATAACGCCGCGGCTGCTTCGGTTGCCGGTCAGAGCGGCGCGGTCGTGCCGTCCGCCGCAGTGAAGTTTTACAATAACGTTTCCAAGCAGGTTACGATCGGAACCGTCACGGCGGATGCGAGCGGCGCATTTGCGTTCACGTTCGACAACAGTGCCTCGAAGTATTCGTCCATCTATGTTTCTGCGAAAGCTGCGGGCAAAGAGGAAAGTTATTTGACTCAAGCCACGGCAGGAGGAGCCTCCGGGTCCACCATCGCCCAAGCGCGTCAGCAGGGCAGCGGCAGCGTTACCGTTCGGGGCGAAGTCGTGGCCGTGTATCCGAAATCCAATGCCTACATCTACGACGGCACAGCCGGTCTGCGGATTTACGGCAACGAAGCGGCCGGGCTTACCTTGGGTTCGGAAATCGAGATTACCGGCACTTTGACGGATTACAACGGAGATTTGGAGCTGAAATATCCGTTCACGATCAATCCGCTTTCAGGAAACAACTACCCGACGCCGCAGCCGGTTGAGCTTCCCTTAAATCAGGTAGGCGAAGCAAACGAAGGCCAATTGGTGAAAGTGAAAAACGTCTGGATCACCGGCAACTACAGCAGCGGAGACGGCGGCGTGAACGTCACCGACGGTACGGGAACCATTGTCGTCTATGCGCTCGATCAGCCGAATTTGAAAACGTATCTTCAAAGCCTTCCTACAGGACCAAGCAACAAATTCGATATTGTCGGAGCAAGCTCGGTATTCCGCAGCACGATTCAGATTTTCCCGCGTGGGCAGCAGGATATCGCACCGGCCGGACAGCAGAACGATAAAGGCTCGATCAAAGGTATGGTCAAGGCGGAAGGACGCCCCGTTCACAGTGCGATCGAAGTGGTAGCCAAGCATCGAGGAACGGGCCAGGAAACGAAGGTGACAACCGCAGCAGACGGTTCCTTTGCGATTCAGCAATTGCCGGGCGGCTCCTACACACTCAGTGCAAGCCTCAAGCATTACTTCCCCGTGCAAATGAACGTCACCGTTCAGGCCGGACAAGAAGCGGACGCCGGAAATTTGGCGGATTCCGGAAACGGCGGAACCGCCGACGGAATGATGCGCGCGGGCAACACATATGCGGGCGATCAGGAAGTCAACATCTATGACGCGGCCATTGTCGGCGCCAATATAGGCAAGACGACGACGGAAGCACTTTCCGCGGCGGACATTAACGGCGATGGCGTCGTCAATCAGGCGGATATGGATTTGGTGAAGAAAAACTTCTTCTACAAAAAAGCAAGCTAAATGCAGCAGCTTGGAGGGAAACGCCAAATGAACCGATTCCGAAAATCATCTTTCGGGAAATATGCAGCAATGATTGCCGGTTCCGCTTTGACACTGGGGGTGCTCGTTGCCGGGGCCCCCGGTATTCCCAAAGCGAAAGCGGCCTCGACCGGCGTTATGATTGTGGAAGTGTTTAACGGAGCTGCCGCCGATGATGAATGGATCACGTTGGCCAACGTTGGAACGCAGGATAAGGATTTATCGGGCTGGAAAATCCAGGATTACAGCGGCAGCGGCAAACCGCAGCAAAGCTGGGGTTTGCCCGGCGGCACCGTGATTAAGGCCAAGTCGCTCCTGGTCGTCGAAAGAACCTCCGGCGTTTCCCATGCCGCGGAACATGGGGGCACAACGGTAGTCGGCGGCAACTTCAACATCGCCCGCGACAGCGATAGAGTCGATCTGATCGACTCAAGCGGCAATTTGACGGACGGAATCGCATGGGGCGGATCGAATATAACGGAAGGGTTCAGGCTTGGCGAAAGCATCGGCCAATCGTCCTCTTTCGAACGCCAATCGTTGACGGATACGGACAGTGCAAACGACTGGCAGACGCCGACGACGGAAATCGAATCATGGACATGGGCGCCGCTCGATTTGGTCCCTGATCCGGACGGTCCGTCGGCTCAAGCCGTAACCCCGGCAGACGGCGCAGTGAATGCAGCCGTTGCCGACAATTTGACCGTTGTATTCGATAAACCGGTTAACAAGGGGAAAGGGAGCATCAAGATCAGGAACTTGACGGACAACGCCGAATTTCTCTCCATTCCTGTTCAGGATGCAGCGGTGTCGGTCGGAGGTGACGGCGGCAAGGCGCTGATCGTCAATCCGCCAACCGATTTCGAACCGGGCAAACTATATGAAATCACCGTGCCGGTGGGCGCGGTGAAGGCGGACGGCAAGAAAGGCCCCGCCAAAACATGGTCGTTCACCACAGTGGCAGCCGGCAATACGACGCCGGCTCCGGCAGCGGCGAGAATTGTTTTTGACAATACAACCCCCTCCTCGGCAAAAATGACCGGTTCTAACGGTGCGGTTATGCCGGGCAGCGATGTGAAGCTGTACGGCGCCGCGGATAAGCAGCAGCAGCTGGCATCGGCCAAAGCGGATGCGGGCGGAGCATTTTCGCTCACATGGAACAACGCGGCGGACCTGAAAACGGTCTACCTGACGGCGACGGAGTCCGGCAAAAATGAGAGCGCAGCGGCCGCCATCCATGCCAAGAAGGAAGGCGCGGTTTACGAAGTAACCGTCACTTCCGTTACGGACGGCGATACGGTTCACATCTCGCCTCCCGTACTTGGCGAGACGAGGGTGAGGATGCTCTCGATCGATACGCCCGAGAAATCGTATCAGGGACAATCGCAAGGACAGCATGCGACGGATGCGGCAAACAAGCTTGCCGAGCTTGTCCCGGCAGGCACCAAAATACAGCTGGAGCTCGGAACGGAGTCCAAGGATGCTTACGGAAGGCTGCTCGGACATATCCATAGAAGCTCCGACAATATGGACGTCAATAAGGAAATGATCCGAACCGGGCATGCCGTCATGTATTATATTTGGCCGAATATCGCCTATTTGCCGGAATACAGTGCCGCGGGAAAAGAAGCGAAAGACAACGGCCGAGGAATTTGGAACCCGTCTAACCCTCTGGAGGAGCTTCCTTACGAGTTTCGTTTCCGGGTGGACGGCCGCGGCCCCAACAAATATGTCGGCGATTATACAACCAAGAAATACTACGCTCCGGAAAAGTATAAAAGCATTCCTGTCGAAAATCGCGTTTTTTTCTTCGAAGGCCATGAACCGGCCGCGGCAGGCTACACCAGCGGCGACGGTCAACCGGACATCGGGCTGAAGACCATAGCCGAGGCCAGGAAGGGCAGCGGTGCCGTAAAGGTGCGGGGCGAAGTGACAGCCGTATTTAGCCGCAACGCATGGATTCAGGATACGACGGGCGGGGCGCGCTTGTTCGGAGATGCGGCGTCCAATCTGACCGTAGGGGATGAGGTGGAAGTGATCGGCGCCGCTTCCGAATATAATGGCGATTGGGAGATCAAGGATTTCTCGGCCGTCAAATTGAACGGAGATACGATTCCCCCTCCACAGCCGCTTGAGGTTACGGTCAGCCAGGTCGGGGAAGACAATGAAGGCAAGCTGATCCGCGTGAAAAACGCCTGGATTTCGGACAATTACAATACGTCCGCCGGCGGCGTGTACATTACCGACGGCTCAAGAGCCGTGATCGTCTATGATTTAAACGGAAATTTGAAAAACTTTCTGCAAAATCTCCCGAAAGGGGAAAGCAGCAAATTCGATTTTATCGGACCAAGCTCCGTTTACGGCGATACAAGACAAATGTACATCCGCACGCAGGCGGACGTCATTCCGGCCGGCGGCGAGCCGACGGGTAAAGGTGCCGTTAAGGGGAGCGTCAAAGCGGAAGGGCGATCGAATCATGACGCTATCGAGATCGTAGCGAAGCATCAGGGAACGGGGCAGGAGACCGCAGTCCATCCGGCGGCCGACGGCACCTTTACGATTCAGGCGCTGCCCGAAGGCGCTTATACATTGTCGGCCAAGCTCAAGCACTACTTCTCCTTGCAAACGAACGTCACCGTTCAGGCCGGACAGGAAGCGAACGCCGGAAATTTGGCGGCCGCCGGGAACGGCGGAACCGCCGAAGGAACAATGCGCGCGGGCAATACGTATGCGGGCGATCAGGAAGTTAACATCTACGACGCCGCTATCGTCGGCGCCAATACGGGCAAATCGACGCCGGAAGCGTTATCCGCCGCCGACATCAACGGGGACGGTGCGGTGAACGAAGCGGATCTGGAGCTGGTCAGGAAAAACTTCCTGCACAAGCATGTCAGGTAACTGAAAAAAACGCGGTTTTTCACGAAGCTGAACCGACAAAGCGAGGTCAATACCAGGGAACGACGCAAATATTGCGGGCGTTCCCTGTTTTTTTGCGCGGCGGCCGACCGGCGTTTCGTATATAATGGAGGCAAAAGACGCTGCCTAACTGCTCATAAGGAGAACTTGCCATGATGAACAATATAGATGAAATTCGGGAGCGGGAGGAACGATTCCGGATTATCGCCGAGAATACGTTGGATACGATCGTTTTGGTAAATCGCGAAGCTGTCGTCGAATACGTTTCTCCCTCCATCAAAATGCTGTCCGGCTACAGCGAGGACGAATACGAGGGGATGGATGCTTTTGATATCATTCATCCGGAGGACCGCGACCGCGTACGGGAAATTCATGCGGAAGCGGTGCGGCATAGGAAGAGGGCGGATCTGGAATACAGGATCGTGCATGCCGACGGCCGTGTGATGCATATTGAGGCCCGGGTCAAGCCGGTACTAAACGATATGGGGGAGGTCAAATACGTCGTAGCGGTGGCCAGAGATGTTACAGAGCGGAAAAAGGCTGAGGAGCTGCTCGAGAACATCCTGGACAACGTCAACGCCGCCGTTTGGTCGACCGATAAAGACTTTACCCGCTATACGTTTTGCTCCAGAAGCATGGCGAACATTTCCGGCATCCCCAGGGATGAATTCATCTCTTCGCCGATTCGCCTGCACGATCATATCCATCCCGAGGATAACGAGGCGCTAATGGGTGAAGTGAGGCTGAGGCTCGATCAAGGCTTGCCCGTACGCAGGGCGATCCGGTTCATTCATGTGGAAGGGGAGGAGCGGTGGGGGAGGCTCATCGTCCATCCGTGGCTGAACCATAAAGGAGAGGTCGAACGCCTCGACGGGCTCATCATGGACATAACGGACAAAGTCCGCTCCGAACTGGCTCTGGAGGAGAGCGAGCAAAGGTACAAATCGCTCTTCGAACATAACCTGGACGGCGTTTTTTCCATCGAGCTGAACGGCTTTTATTTTGTCAATGCCAATCCCGCATTCGAATTCATTACAGGCATGAAGCTGGAACGACTGAAGGGGCACTGCTTTTTGGGGGTGATCCATGATGAGGATCATCCGGTCGTATTCGAGTCGCTGCTTAAGGTCATGCAGCAGGGGAAGCCGACGCATACCGAGTGCCGCCTCGTCCGTTCCGGACAGGAGGACAAAATCGTCAGCATCACGTTCGTGCCGATTTTCCTTTCCGGCAGCCTGCACGGCATTCACGGGATCGTAAAGGATATCACGAAGCGGAAAATCGAAGAACGGGAGCTGATCCGAAGCGAGGAACGGTACAAGTTTTTGCAGCAAAGCCTGAGCTCGCTGTCACACGATCTTTCCGCAGTGATGAAGGTGTCGGAGCTGGAGCAGCGGCTTACCGAAGAGGTTAGAGCGGTGCTGCAGGTGGATAGCGTGTCTGTCGAAGAAGTGCCGCGGGGGCAGGAAGCCGCGCTAATGGACTCGCAGGACATGTGGATTCCGATCGGAGAGAAGCGGGAGCCGGTCTATTTGCGCATTGCCATGGGGCATGAGCTGATCAGGATAGAGCGGGAATGGCTGGAGACGGTCGTCCGTTATGTCACGCTGCTCTATGACAACCTTAACTTAATCGAAGACTTGATGAGCCGGATTGAAAGCTTGGCCGCCGCAGGCGATAAGCCGAAATGGATGCTGAGACTTCTATTTAAGCTGTCGGAAAAAGAAAGAGCTTCGCTGTCCGGCGATTTGCACGATTCCGTGCTGCAGGACCTGATTATTTGGTACCGCAAGCTGGAGTCGCTGCGTTCCGCAGGAACCTTCGAGCACAGCACGCAGCAGGAGCTGAAGCAGATCGAAGAAGGCCTCCTGGACGCGATTCATCAGATCCGAATTACCTGCAACGAGCTGCGGCCCCCGTTTCTGCTCAAGCTTGGGCTAGCCGAGTCGTTGAAAAGTCTTTTTGAATATACGAGGATGTTTGCTCATTATGAAATCGAATTCCGATCCGAACCGTCCGGGATTATGCTCGGTGAAGAACAGACGATCGGCATGTACCGTGTCGTTCAAGAGCTGCTTAACAATGCGTCCAAACATTCCAAAGCGGATAAAGTGACGATGTCGCTGAACGGCAGCGGGGAGCAAATCCATTTTTCGTATTCCGATAACGGTGTGGGGATGGATTTGTCCGCATTTGAAGGTTCGTTTCAGCATATGGGCATCGCCGGCATCGAAAAAAGGGTGCAGAGTCTGGAAGGGACCGTCGAGATTTGGTCGGCTCCGCAGCAAGGGTTTCACGTCACGATTCGGCTTCCAAAAATGTAGGGAAAGGTGAGCGAGATGGACATCTTATTGGTTGACGATCACCGTTCGGTGGTGGAAGGTACGAAAATGCTGATCGAATCCGAGCCGGGCATGAAGGTCACTATCGAAACCGATGTGTATAAAGTGCCCGACCTGGTTCGGCTGAAGAAGTTCGACGTCATGCTGTTCGATTTGTATATGCCGAATATGAACGGCGCCGATTTGGCGCGTAAAATTTTGGAGTACGTTCCGGACGCCATGATTCTTATTTATTCCGGCTTCGAAATTGCGCCGCATTTCAACCTGCTGATGGAGTCGGGCGTGTCCGGCTTCATTTCCAAAACGTCGACCCGGGAGCAGCTGATCCAGGCGATCCGCTGCGCCGCGAGGAACGAGGCGGTCGTGCCGGTCCGGCTTCTCAGGCAGCTCAGACGTCAGGAGATAGTCGTGCAGAGCGAGACGGGGAGCGAGGAAACGACGATCACGCAGGAGGAGGAGAAGCTGCTCCGGGAGCTGGCCAAAAGCAAGAGCAACAAGGAGATCGCGAAAACGTTGATGATCAGCCAGCGATCGCTTGAGTACAGCTTGACGGGGTTATTTCAGAAGCTGAACGTCGGCTCCAGAGTGGAGGTTATCAAGAAAGCGAAAAGCTTGGGAATTCTTCCCGCAGAGGATCTATATTAAACGAAAGACTGGTCGCGGCGGCCGGTCTTCTTTTTTTGCGCGAAAGGCGCAAATATTTGCGGACGGGGATGCATCGTTTGCGCGTTCGGCTGCCGCCTCGCGGTTTATGATGATTTCATGACAGAGAAGTCGCAGAAAACATCGGATGACCGGGAGGGCTATCAATCATGATCAAGCTTGAAAAAGTAACCAAAATATTCGCTTTGGAAGCGGGCAGCTACACCGCGCTGCAGGAGACCGATCTTCATATTCGGAAAGGCGAATTTATCGCCATCATGGGGCCAAGCGGCTCGGGGAAAAGCACCTTGCTGCAGTTGATCGGGGGCCTCGACCTGCCGACCGCCGGAAGCATTACCGTCGGCGGCATTCGCTTGGACGAATTAAGCGAGAAGGAACGGACATTGTTTCGCCGTACGATGGTCGGTTTCGTGTTCCAAAACTACCAGCTGCTTCCGATGATGACGGTTGCGGAAAATGTCGCTCTTTCCCTGGCGGCCGGCAAAACGCCGAAAGCACAGATCGATTCGACCGTGGAGCAGCTGCTCCGACAGGTCAATCTGGAAGGGAAGGCAGCGAATTTTCCGTCTCAGCTTAGCGGCGGACAGCAGCAGCGCGTGGCTATCGCCAGAGCGCTGGCGATGAAGCCGGGGCTGATTCTGGCCGACGAACCTACGGGAAATTTGGACCGAAAAAACGGTCAGGACATTCTCCACTTGTTATCCCGTTTGAACAAGGAAGACCACATGACCGTGGTGATGGTCACCCACGACCGGCACGCCGCAGAAACGGCGGATCGCATTATCGTACTTAGGGACGGAGCTGTGGTTGATTCGGCAGCGAAAGGAGTGGAACTCCATTGAACAGCTGGCAAATTGCATGGCGCAATCTGATGCGCCGAAAGCTGCGGACGCTGCTGACCGTGATGTCGATCGTGATCGGCGTAGCTTCCACCTTCGGGGTTATCGCTTCCGTCGATTCCGCGAAGAAAGCTTTCCCGCTTTATTTGAAAGCGGCCTTCGGCAAGGCGGATTATACGCTCAACGGAACCGAGGCATACTTCCCGGAAGAGGTGTACGGAGAAGCGCAGAAGCTGCCGAATTCGGTATCCGTTGCCGCGCTGAAACAAAATGCGAAGCTGCATTTGGAGCAGGATGGTTTGACGGCGATTCAAAAGAGGGTCGAGCTGAAAGGATACAGCCGCCTGGATACGGCACTCACCCAGTTCGATCTGATCAAGGGCGATTTAAATGCGGGGGGAGCGGTCATTACCGACCGAACCGCCAAGGTGTGGAAGGCCGATATAGGCGGGACGATCGCGTTCGATACCGACAACGGCGTGAAGACGATCGAAGTAACGGCCATCGTCAAGTATACGGCCGAACTAATGGGACCCTCTAGTTGGGGGATGGCCAAATACCATCCATGGGCGGTTGCCGTTCCGTTAACGGTTGTCCAGAATTGGTTCGGATTGTCCGGCAAAATCGAAAGCGTGCAGATCAAGGCGCTGCCCGGCCTTGACGCCGCAGCGGCGGCGCAGCAGGCGGACGGGCTGGCAAGACGATACGGCAATATCTACATGCAGCCTGTCATTCTTGATTTCGATTCGCAGTTTAGAGACGCGGACACGTTTTTCTTCGCGTTGTACATCGCCGGTTTCCTCGGCATCGCATTGAGTGCGTTTGTTATTTTTAATTCCCTGTACACGACGGTGCATGAGCGAAAGAAAGAGTTCGCCGTGCTGAAGACGATCGGCTATACGCCGGAGCAGCTGCGCGCATTTGTTTTGTTCGAGGTACTGCTGCTGTCATTCGTGGGAACGGCGGCAGGGCTGCTCATCGGGTATGGCCTCGCCCTTCTTCTGAAGTCCGTCATCTTTGCACTGTTCAGCGTCCATGATGCGGGCGGCATGGTGCTTGTTAAAGGGCTCGCCGTTTCCGTACTTGCGGGCGTGGCGATACCGGTGGCGGTTTCCTTATACCCGATGCGCAAGGCCGGGCAGGTCAGCGTCATTGCCGTGCTGAAGGAGAACCGCGCGGAGCCGGCTCCGTTCCGTTACTGGCCGGGTGTAATCGGGTTGCTGCTGATTGCGGCGGCTTTTCAAATCAAACATTTGCTTATGATTTTGCCGATGCTGGCTGGCTTCGCCCTCGTATTTCCTTACCTGTTCAAGATGTTCGTTTTGCTGCTGAAGCCGCTGTATACCCGGCTGGCCGGTTTTAACGGGCAGGTCTCCGCACGCAATCTAACGCGGAATATGAATCGTTCATCCATGACCTCCGTTATTCTTTGTCTGGGCATAGCGATGATTCTTCTGATGAGCTCCCTGAATTCCGCTGTGGTGCAAACCTACGAAAGGGCCATTTATTCTTCTTACGGCGGAAATCTGGATGTGATGTTTCATCATACGGAAAAGACGGATTTGGAGAAGCTGCGGGCCATTGACGGCGTAGCGGACGCGCAAACTTATCCGCTGCAGTCCGCCGTCTGGAATTTGCAGGGTCAAAAACGCAAGCTTCCGGTATACGGCGTCGGCGCGGATTGGATCGACCGGTTCCCGTTATTTGCGGTCCAAGGCACTTCGCACAGCGCTTTGATCCGGGCATTGGGGAATAATGAGATCCTCCTGGACAGATTAGCTTACGGAGCATGGGGTGGCAGCGTAGGAGAGAGCATTTCGCTGGAAACGCTGCAAGGCGTTCAATCCTTCAAAGTAGCCGGTGTCGTCGATACGATGAAAAATAGCGGCTACGGGGCGTTTATGAACGAAAACGGCTTTAGAGAACACTTCGGACTCAAATTCGAAAGAAATGCTCTCGTGCTTAGGAAAGAAAACGCGTCTCCGCTGCAAATAAGGGAAAATATTTATAACGAATTCGGCATCCGCATTGAGAAAATGTTCGGCCCCGAAGATATTGCATCGGTCGTCGGTTCTACGCTGACCGGATCCTTCAGCGTCATCAATTTTTTGATCGTCCTGTCTATCGTCATCTCGGGGATCGGGATTACGAATACGCTGATGATGAGCATTATGGAGCGGATTCGGGAGCTTGCCATGATGCGTGCGGTAGGCGTTACGCGCGGCCAGATCGTTCGCATCGTCGTACTCGAAGGTTTCGGCATCGGGCTTGCCGCAACCGCGATCGGATGTGCCTTCGGAATGCTGCTTATCTACGTGACGTCGACATTTCTTGAAATCCATTCGTTAACCTACCGGTTCGGCGTTTCCGGAATCATCCTTGCCGCCGTCGGATCGTTCGGGATGATCGTCAGTCTGCTCTCCAGTTTCACGCCGGCGTCGAGAGCCGCCAAAACCAATTTAAGCGAGGCGCTTCGTTATGAGTAAAAAATATATCGTCATTTTGTTCGGACTGCTGCTCTGCGTGCTGGTATCGGCGTGCGGAGCGGAACCTTCCTGGGAGAGCGGTAAAGTGACCGAAGCCGCTCCCAAGTTGTCTTCGGAGAATGTGCAGGCGAAATGGACTTTGAACGGCGGGGAGCTTCCCGCCGCCGGCAAGGAGACGCGAATTCAGCTGCAAATTGCGAAAAACGACGGGGCTGCAATCGAACAATTCGAAACGAACCATGAGAAGCTGCTCCATCTGATCGTCATCAGCAAGGATTTATCTTATTTCAATCACGTTCATCCGAGCTATAAGGGGGATGGAACATTCGAGATCGGGAATGTGTTCCCCGCGGGCGGCGAGTATCGGCTGATTGCCGATTTCCAGCCGTCCGGCGGCGATTCGATGACCAAGATGACCTGGACGCGAATCGGAGGGGAACAAACCAAGCCGGCACCGGTTGTGCCGGACAAAGAGCTGGTCCAAGTCGCGGAAGGGAAACGGGTTGCTTTATCCATAGACCGGCTCGAAGCGAAGACGGAGTCGAAGCTGGTGTTTTCGTTCTCCGATGAACGGACCGGAGAGCCGATTTCCGACTTGGAGCCGTATCTCGGGGCGATCGGGCACGTCGTCATTTTGTCGGAGGATGGAGAGCGGTATTTGCACGTTCATGCGGAAGAAGGTCAAACGGCGGGGCCGGAGGCTGTGTTTGAGACGGCGTTCCCGCAAAGCGGAACCTATAAGATTTGGGGCCAGTTTCAAAGGGCTCGGCAAGTGTTTACCGTCGCTTATGTCATAAAAGTACCTTAAAGGAGATGATTGCAGTTGAAAAGGATACTATCCCGAATCGTCGTTTATATTACCGTGACCGCCTTAATTGTGGCTGGGGTTGCCGCTTTCGGCTATTTCGGTTCGCAAAAAGCTTTCTGGCTGGCGCTTCGTGAGGAGCCCGTTCCTTCCCTGCAAAACGTGCAGAAACCGAAATACGATCCGGCAAAACCGACCGTTGCCGTTTTGCTCGGAAATGAAATTACGGAAGGACTTGATTTTACGATTCCGTACCAATTGTTTTCGATGACCGGCGCTTATAATGTGTATGCCGTTGCCGCGGATAACCGGGTGAAGTCGCTTTCCGGCGGCTTGGACGTCGTACCGCATTACTCGGTTCAGGAGCTGGATGATCTGCTGGGCAAAAGCGCCGACATTATTGTCATTCCGTTCATGACCGTAAACGATCCGAAGAAGTACGAGCCTCTCCGTGAGTGGATCATTACGCACAAGGAAACGACACTGCTGAGCATTTGCTCAGGAGCGGACAATTTGGCCGCGACCGGGTTGTTAAACGGCAAGCTCGCGGCGTCTCACTGGCAAACGATGTGGATCCTTCCCAAGAAATATCCGGAAGTGAACTGGCAAAGAGACAAGCGTTATGTGACGAATGCCGATAAAATCATTACTTCGGCCGGCATTTCTTCGGGAATCGACGCCGTTCTTTATGTCATTTCGCAAAAGCTGGGCGAGCCGGCGGCGGCAAAGGTGGCGCAGGAAATGAATTACCCTTCCTACCATTTCCTGAAAAATCCGACCGTAGAACCGTTTTATATGGATTACCGTTTTGCGACCTATGTTTTGAACAACGCTTTTCAATGGAATAAAACAAAGGCCGGCGTGCTGCTCTACAACGGCTTGGAGGAAATGGCCCTCGCCTCCGTTTTCGATATTTATTCCGATACCGGCACGACGCGGGTTCTTTCCGTAGCGGGCTCGGATCAGCCCGTCGTAACGCGGCACGGCCTGAACGTGCTTTCCCGGTATACGCTGGCCGAGATGCCGGCGGTAGACAAAATGATCGTGCCGGGCATCAAGGCCAAGACGCTGGCTGCGGAAGAGATCGCAAGCTGGAACGAAAAAGCGAATCGCATTGCGCTTCAGTTCGTGCACGCCGACAGCCCGAACCGGTTTTTGTTCGAGGTTCAGCTCGAAGATTTGGCGAAGCAGGAAGATCTTCTGACCGCCAAGCATGCCGTAAAGCGGCTCGAATACAGGGCTGACGATATCTATCTCGAAGGCAAGCCGTTCCCGTACGAAACCTATGGCACGCTGCTTCTGACCTTGGTGGGGGCTGGTCTTATCGCGTTTTTGGCGGACAGACGATTTATCGCGAAGCGTGCTTTGCGTGCCGCAGCAGGACGGTGATACAAATGTATCGTCTATCGCCCGGTTGCCGGGAGGCTATTTTGCTCCGCTTCGCCGTGTTCCTTTACCGCAAACCGGTATTGCCCCGAACCGACGCGGATCGCCAGCTCGCCTTCCGCGATGCAGGCGGATTCGATGCCCGGCGCCTCCGCATAGGGGACGCCGTTTTCTTCGACGAATATGTTGAAGTCGACGTCAGTCCGATCCGCCTCCTGATCGAACGCTTCGACAGGAAAGTACACATCGGCCGTACAATTGGCAGGGATGTCCACGCTGATTGACAGGTGCTTTCGGTCTGTGCGACGCCAAGCGACGCGAACCCGGCCTGAGGGGAGCCGGTGCTCGGCTTTGACCTCTTCCATACTGTTCAAGAAGGCCGGTCGGATGACCAATTGATACGTTTCGGAAACGGGATCGAACCGGTAATCGATGCCGGCAAGATAAACATACAGCCACTCCTCCAAATGGCCGAGCATAAAATGGTTTTGCGATTTGCCGACGGTCGGGCCATCCCATGCTTCCGTCAGCGTTGTTGCGCCGTGAACGATCTGGTAGCCGTAGCTCGGATGATCGGTTTGCCGGCTCATCTCGTAAATGACGTCCGAACGGTTATTCGTCGCGAGCGCCAGCAGCACGTAGCGGTGCCCGACATCTCCGGCCGTCGTATGGTATCCCCGCTGGCGAATGTCCTTCAGCAGCCGGGAAAGCACCGCTTCCCGGTGAGGCTCATCCGCAAGCCCAAGCACAAGCGGCATCGCCTGGGAAGATTGGCTGCCGGTGGCGTATTTGGCCGATTCCCGGTCGAAAAAAGCGGCGGCGAACGCCGATTTGACGCGTTCCCGCAAATCGGTGTACCGCTTGGCATCCTCATGACGTCCGAGCAGCTCCGTGATTTGCGCAAATACGTCGACCATATGGAAAAACATTGCCGTTTCCGTATGGGATACGGGTGTGTTCTGGGCGAATCCGGGCGTTTCCGGGCCGGCGTCGTACCAATCCCCAAGCCCTTGGCGGACGATCAAACCGTCCGATTGCGCGGTCACATAATCGATATACGCCTTCATGCCTTCATAATGCTCGGACAAAATCCGGATGTTGCCGTAGCGGGAAAACATATGCCAGCCTGTCAGCACATAGGCGGCGCCCCAAGAAACGGAATCGCGGAACATGCGCCACTCGTCTGCAAACTTCACATATTCGGGAGCGGTAGTGGGCACCATCCCGCCGGGCAGCTGGGCATCGCGGATATCCTCCATCGTTTTCGTCAGCAGCGGTTCGATTCCGTAATTGTAAGCGACGGCCGGGCCCATCAGATGGACCTGCTCCAGCCACCCGAGCTTTTCCCGGTGCGGGCAGTCGGTAAATATGCTTTTCATATTGCTCAGCATCGCCCAGTTGATGATCTCGTGCGTCCGGTTCAGCATCGCGTCCGAGCTCTCGAAGCTGCCTGCCGCCGGCGCATCGGGATAAATCATCCGGCCTTCGATGCGCAGCAGAACGGCGCCGCTTGAATCGGCGGAAGCGGAAGTATCGCCGGCGGCACTGCGCGCAGCCTCGGCAGGGACCACATCGACAACGCCGACAACTCCATCGGCTCCGGCTGCACTGCTATCCTCACTGGCCCATCCATCGGCTCCGACTGCGCCGCTATCCTCGCTGGTCCAGCCGGCGGGAACGGCGCCCTGAATTTGCACATAGCGAAAGCCGTAGTAGCTGAAGCGTGGAGACCAGCGCTCTTCCGTTCCGCTTCCGCTTAAGGTGTAGATGAAGCGGCAGGGGGAACCGGTCCATTTCTGGTTCGCCGTTCCATCATCCTTGAGCAGCTCGGCGGGGGTTAGGACCACCTGCGCGCCTGCCGGGCCGGTTACGGTAATTTCCGCCCAGCCCGAGAAATTTTGTCCGAAATCGGCTACATATACGCCGGGAGCAGGCTGCGATATGCTCACCGGCCGGAACCGTTTCATCACCTTCAGCGGATCGGTCGCCTGCGCTTTCAGCTTCCCGGCGGGGGGAACGACCTCGGCGGCGCTCCTCCAGGCGCCGTTTACGCCAAAGCCGGGCCGGTCCCAGCCGGCCTGCTCGCGGCGCGCGTCGAAGTCTTCGCCTCCGTAGACGCAGGAGAAGGTGATCGGCCCGGAAGCGGTCATCCAGCCTCGATCGCTGGCGATCGTGAGGCGGGTGCCGTCGGTATAAGCGATTTCAAGCTGAATGAGGCACCGCGGCGTGCCGAACGAGCCTTTGAATTTCGCGTAGCGGCCGCCTGGAACATGAAAAAATCCGTTTCCGAGCATGATGCCGACCGCATTGGCGCCTTGCGTCAAATATTCGGTGACGTCGTACACGCAGTACAGGCATGTTTTGTTGTAGTCGGTCCATCCGGGCTCAAGCACGCTGTCGCCGACCTTGCTGCCGTTCAGGCGCAGCTCGAAGTGTCCAAGCCCGCAAATGTAAGCGCGGGCCTGTGCCACCGGCTTATCCAGCGTAAAATCGCGCCGGAACAGAGGCAGCGGAGGCCGCTCGCCTGGCGCTTTGCCGGGCTCGTGCACCTCGTCCGGGGCGGACAACCCGGCTGGCTCGCCGATCCAGCGGGCGGACCAGTCGCTTTCGTGCAGCAGCCCCATTTCCCACCAGGCGGTGGGGCTTTCCGTCATCCGGCCGTGCCGGTCCCACAGCCGGACGCTCCAATAATAGCGCACGCGCGAACGCAGCGGCGGCCCTTCGTACAAAACGTGCACGTTCCTCCGGCTTGCCCGCGTGCCGCTGTCCCAAATGTCGCCGATTCCGCGCCGCGCGTTTTCTTCGCTTTCCGACACGATAATGCGGTAAGCCGATTGCATCTGACCGCGCTCCGGAGAGGGCCGGAAGCTCCAGGAGAACGCCGGCTGCAGGACGTCGACCCCGAGCGGGCATGTTTTGCTTTCCACAAACATTTCATCGATATACATTGGTTCGAATCCCCCTTATGGCAACGGACGGGAGGCAGCTACGGTGATCGTGCGGAACTCCTTGCCCCAGTTTTTCGTCGGATCGCCTTCCTTGTATTTGCGGGAGGCGCAGTAGAAGTGATAAAGCACGCCGTTATGTGTAATGACGGACGGCTTATGGGCGAAAATCTCATCGACGCTGCCTTCTTCGCCGACGCGGATGATCGGCTCCGGGTATTTCTCCCAATGCAGCAGGTCCCGCGAAATGGCGATACCCTCCTGCGCCTGCTTGTAGTTGTAGCCGAAGAAGTACATGACCCACCCGTCTTTGTCCCGCAGCACGCACGGATCGCTGACGAAGCCGGAGTCCCAGGCGTCCGGCGTGACACGCAGCACGGGGTTGTTTTCATACCGCCGCCAGTTCGTCAGATCTTTGGAAAAAGCGACGCCGGTCTGTTCGATCCATCGGCCGGTATTCGTGTTTTTCGCGTTGTAAAACAAATAAAAGGTACCTTCATGCTCGATCAGGCATTCCTTGTACAATCCGCCCTGCTCCCAGTCGGCTCCGTCCTCCGGAACGAGGATCGGCTCCGCAAGCCTGTGCCAGGTGAGCAAATTCTCGTCTTCGCACCAGGCGAGTCCGATTTTCGCCGAGCCTTTCTCGTATCCGAACTCGGGGTAAGCGTGGTAGACGAGCCAATATTTATCGTTCCATTTCTTCAGCACCGGCGCAGCGTCGATCCGGTTTTCCTTCAGAATCCATGTGCCCGCGATGTTTTTCGCATCCCAGTCGGAGCCTTCGTCGCGCCGCAAAATGACGCTCAGATGCTCAAAGTGAAGCAAATCGTCGCTTACGGCCAACGCGGTCTGGTAGCCGGTACCGTCAAATCCGACGTACATCATGTAAAATTTCCCTTTATGCTGAAAAACGAACGGGCAGTCGACCGCCCGCTCGTCAAAACGGCCCGGAATGCCCGATCCGACAAGAACCGGCTTGCCCCATTTATAGGGGGTCAGATACGGCTCGATATTCATTATCGCTGGCTCCTTTGCTTTTTTGGTGGATTTGTTCCTAGAGTACAATCTTACATTTTCGCGAATTGGGGGTAATCGAATCCGATATATAGGCCGATCGTATCGTCAGCCCCGGGATGCATTGACACCGTTTGCATGCGGACGTAGGATGAGGGAAAACCGGAGGATTTTGGCGGGAAAAAGGAGGCGGAGCGAATTGCGGCCGATATGAATATACCGAATGGGGTTTGGCCCACGATGATCACCCCTTTTACGGACGGCGGGGAGGTCGATTACGAAGCGCTCGGACGGCTTGTCGATTGGTACATAGCCGAAGGCGTTCACGGCTTGTTTGCGGTATGCCAGTCGAGCGAAATGTTCTTCTTAAGTTTGAAGGAAAGGGAGAGCATCGCGCGGTTCGTCGTGGAAAAAGCGGCCGGCCGCGTCCCGGTCATAGCCTCGGGGCATATTTCCGACGGCTTCGAACAGCAGGCCGAGGAGCTTCGGCGGATGGCGGCGACCGGAGTGGAAGCGGTCGTCATCGTCAGCAACCGGCTGGCCGGCCCCGATGAATCGGACGAGATATGGCTGAGCCGCGCACAGCAGCTCATTGAAGCGGTGCCGGACGTGCCGTTCGGCATTTACGAATGCCCTTATCCGTACAAACGGCTGATGACGCCGCGGATGCTGAGCTGGTGCGCGGACACGGGCCGGTTTTGGTTCCTCAAGGATACGTGCTGCGATCTGAGCAAAATCGCCGAAAGGCTCGATGCGGTGAAGGGAAGCCCGCTGAAAATTTTCAATGCGAATTCCGCTACGCTGCTGGAATCGCTAAGGCTCGGCGCAGCCGGCTTCAGCGGCGTGATGGCGAATTTTCACCCCGATCTTTACGTGCGGCTTACGGAGCGGTGGAGGGAGGAGCTCGAGGCCGCGGAAACGATTCAGGCGTTTGTCGGGGCGGCGTCGCTGATCGAGCTTCAAATGTACCCGGTCAATGCGAAATACCATTTGCAAAGCCTGGGGCTGCCGCTGTCGATTCGCTGCCGTTCGAAGGATGCCGGCGCGTTTGCGGAAAATCACCGGCTCGAGGTGAACCAGTTGGACGCTCTGTACCGGCTCGTCAAGGGGCGCTTGGAGGCGGCGGTTTCGGACATTGTAAGGTAGTGCGGTGAAACAAAGAGTGCGGTGGAAAAACCAAGCAGACGAAAAGGGTTTGTTTTCATCAACACGGTATTAGTCGATCGATCCCGGTCAGTGGCCGCTTGGCGATACGATGGCGACGGGATTGCAGGTGCGTCATGAATACGGGCAGGCTAACGGTTGCAGCTGAGCTTATTTGGCGTAAAAACGTCATTTTTAAATCGTAACGGTTGTGGCTGAGCTTATTTCTCATCTTGTCTGCCTCAAAACGATGAAAGTTCACAAATAAGCACTGTGGCAACCGTTACCGTTTTGAAATCACCAATTTGGCCCCCTATAAGCTCATCTGCAACCGTTACGCTATTCGCCGCATGAGCCGCAACCGGCTGACGCACCGAGTTCCGCATGAACTTAACCGACCGCCGCACCGAGTTCCGTATGAGCCGTGGCAAACCGCTGCACCATGTACCGCATGCGCCGTAGCCGACCGACGCGCCATGCCGCGATTAAGACTTATACGATTCGTTACCGCTTGGCCGCAAAAGTAGATTCTAAAGGGGAGGAAGCGCTGCGATGCCTTTTCAAGCAAAGGATAAAATCGTGTTTATCGGCGACAGCATTACGGACAAGGGGAGAAAGAAAGACCCGCTGAAGCTGGGCAGCGGCTATGTGCGTATGCTGCACGACTATCTGACTGCGGAATATCCGCAGCTGTCGCTGAAAATCATCAACGAAGGAGTGTCCGGCAACCGCGTGACCGATCTGCAGAAGCGGTGGACCCTGGACGTGCTGGACCATAAGCCGCAGTGGATTTCGATCTCGATCGGCATCAACGACGTGTGGCGGCAGCTCGATTCTCCGGACATCGAGCAGGTGTATCCGGACCGCTACGAGGCGGTGTACCGCAGCCTGCTGGAGCAGGCGAAGGAGCTGCCCGGCTGCCGCTTGATCCTGATGGAGCCGACGGTTATCAAGGAATATCCCGACTCGACGGGAAACCGGCTGCTTCAGCCGTATGTGGAGGCGGTGCGGCGCCTGGCGGAGCAGTTTGACGCCGTGCTCGTGCCGACGCACCGGGCATTCCTCGACTTCATCCGCTGCGACACCGGACAGGACCTGACGACCGACGGCGTTCATATGAACACGCTCGGCGACACGCTGATGGCGACGACGTGGGTCAAGGCGGTCATGGGGGCTTTGCCGCAAAATAAATAGCGCATTTCCAGGCTGCACGCCGTCCCGGTATAGGTGCAGCCTTTCTTTTTGCCCGGATGAGAGCGCTTCAGGTGAGAGGTGTCGGCCTATAAATTGGACGAATTCGGCCTATAAACGGCGGAGGCGATTCCTGTAAACTGTTACCGAACCTGAGTATGCCAAGGGGGAGAGCTTATGACATTTGAAACTTACGATGTTGCCGAAACGGCGGGAAACAGCGGGTGGTTTACGCACGACCGCTTCGGTTTGTTCATTCATTGGGGATTGTATTCGCTCGGCGCGCGACACGAATGGCTGCAGTCGCGGGAGAAAATGTCCGCGGCGCAGTACGGTAAATATTTCAAACGGTTCGACCCGGATTTGTACGATCCGCAGCTGTGGGCCCAGCTCGCTGCGGATGCGGGGATGAAATATTTCGTGGTGACGACGAAGCATCATGAAGGTTTTTGCCTGTGGGACAGCAAGCTTACGGATTATAAAGCGCCGAATACGCCGGCCGGCCGGGACGTGCTCAGGCCGATGGTCGATGCGTTCCGCGAGCGCGGAATGAAGACCGGCTTTTATTATTCGCTGATCGATTGGCATCATCCGCATTATACGGTCGACCCGAAGCACCCGCTGCGGCTGGACCCGCAGTTCATCGAAGATAGCGCGCGCCGGGACTTCACGCAGTACCGCAATTACCTGTTCGGGCAGACGAAGGAGCTTTTGACGGAGTTTGGCCAGGTCGATTTGCTGTTTTACGATTTTTCGTTTCCGGGGGAAAACGGGCTTGCGGGGAAAGGCAAAGACGACTGGGGCAGCGAGGAGCTGGTGAAGCTGGTGCGCTCCTTGCAGCCGGGCATTTTGCTGAACGACCGGCTGCAGGTCGGGGGCGACATCACAACCCCCGAGCAGTATATCCCGACCGATTGGGTCAAGGTAAACGGCAGACGGGTCGTCTGGGAAACGTGCCATACGTTCAGCGGCTCGTGGGGCTACCACCGCGAGGAGGAAACGTGGAAAAGCGTGGACGTGCTCGTCAAAATGCTGATCGACGTCGTGAGCAAGGGCGGCAATTTGCTGCTGAACGTCGGCCCGACCGGCCGCGGCGAATTCGACGAGCGCGCCGTGGACCGGCTCCGAGGCATCGGCGAATGGATGAAGCGGCACAGCCGTTCGATCTACGGCTGCACGCAGGCGCCGGAGGCGTTCGAATGCCCGCCGGACTGCCGGCTGACCTACAATCCGGAGAAAAACCGGATGTATTTGCACGTGTACAGCTGGCCGTTCAAAAACATCCACCTGCGCGGGTTCGCGGGCAAGGTGGAGTACGCTCAGCTGCTGAACGACGCGTCGGAAATCCGTTTCAAGGAAGGCTTCGTGCCGAGCGGCATGGAGGAAGGAGCGTTCCGCGAAGGCCGGGACGAACACACATTGACGCTGTCGCTGCCGGTCAAAAAGCCGAACGTGGCGGTGCCGGTGATCGAACTCTTTTTGAAGTAATGACGAATGGAGGACATCGCTTATCATGAACGCCGTCACTGTCGGATATGACCGTCATCCCGCGCCGCGGGTGGCACACGGAATTGGGCTGCTAATTCGGGCTCTGCAGGACTGCGGCTACAGCGTGCTGGAGGAGGAAGCGGCCTGGACATGGGACAGCTACCGTCTCTCGCCTGGGGATAAAATTTACGTCGGCAGCCGTCTCGAATCGGACCTGCTGCGGCAGCTCGAGGAGCGCGACGTCTTGTTATACCATACGGAAGCCCCGGAAAAAGAAGGCTTCTACATCGCCTCGTGCCCGGGCGGGCTGACCGCCGTCAGCGGCGGGAGCGACTCGGGCGCGCTGTACGGCTGCCTCGAGCTGGCACAGCGCATCCGCGCCGTCGGGCGGCTGCCGGACGACATCGCGTACGGCGATGCGCCGCGTTTTTCGCTGCGGGGGCCGGCGATCGGCCTGCAAAAAACCACGGTGGAGCCGCCGCGGCAGACGTACGAATACCCGATCACGCCGCAGCGGTTTCCATGGTTTTACGACCGCGCGCTGTGGCTGGATTTTCTCGATTTTTTGCTGGAGCAGCGCTGCAACATCGTCTATTTATGGAGCGGGCACCCGTTTTCGTCATTGGTGAAGCTGCCCGATTATCCGGAGGCGCTGGAAGTCACGGAAAAAGAGTTCGCGCTGAACGTCGATACGTTCCGCTGGCTGGCGGAGGAGGCGGACCGGCGGGGCATTTGGCTGGTGCTGAAATTTTACAACATTCATATCCCGCTGCCATTTGCCGAGAAGCACGGCTTAAAGCTGCATCAGCCGAAACCTTTGCCTCTTACCAGCGACTACTATAAGAAATCGATCGCCGCTTTTGTCCGGTCGTTCCCGAACGTCGGGCTGATGGTCTGCTTGGGCGAAGCGCTGCAGGGGCAAATTTACGGCGTCGAATGGTTCAACGAAACGATTCTCGCCGGGCTGCTGGAAGGTCTGAAAGATGCGAACGTGAAGGAAAAGCCGCCGATCATCCTGCGCTCGCACGCCATCGAGCCGCAAAAGGTGATCGAAGCCGCGCTCCCGCTGTATCCGAATTTGTATACGGAAGCCAAATATAACGGCGAGTCGCTGACGACGTATACGCCGCGCGGCAAATGGCAGGACATCCACCGGCGACTCGGCTCGCTGCAGACGGTGCATATCGTCAACGTGCACATTCTCGCCAACCTGGAGCCTTTCCGCTTCGGGGCGCCGTCGTTTATTCAAAAATGCATGCAGGCGGCCAAATACCGGCTGAAGGCGAGCGGGCTCCATCTGTACCCGCTGTTTTTCTGGGATTGGCCGTATTCGCCCGATGCGGCCGAGCCGCGGCTCAGGCAGCTCGACCGCGATTGGATCTGGTTCGCCGCGTGGTTCCGCTACGCGTGGAATCCGGACCGCGATCCGGAAGCGGAGCGGCATTACTGGGCTT
Organism: Paenibacillus hamazuiensis; assembly: GCF_023276405.1. Taxonomy (NCBI): domain Bacteria; kingdom Bacillati; phylum Bacillota; class Bacilli; order Caryophanales; family Paenibacillaceae; genus Paenibacillus; species Paenibacillus hamazuiensis. Next base: position 4,660,016 of record NZ_JALRMO010000001.1, on the reverse strand, counting down.
GCGTTTTGGCCGGCAGGTACGGCAGCCTCGAGGCGGGGGAAGCGATACTGGACGCCTACGAGGCGTCCGGACAATGCGCGCCCAAGCTGCTGCGGCGGTTCGGCATCACCGAGGGCAACCGGCAGACAATGAGCCTCGGGATGACGATGAGCCAGCTGACGAACCCGGAAAGGCATATGCCGTGGCCGGATTTGTGGGAGTCCCAGTCGCCGCAGGGCGAGCGGTTGGAGGAATATGCGGTCCGCCAGCTGAAGGGCGAGCCGCATGTCGGGGAAACGCCGCCGGAGATTATCGCGGAGGCGAAGCGGCATGCGGAGGAGGCCGTGCAGGCGATCGAACGGGCGCGCGGGCACGTCACCCGGGGCAAGGAAGAATTCACCCGGCTGCTCGGCGACGTACAGGCGATCCATCATATGGTCCGGATGTACGGCCATAAGGTGCGGGCGGCGCTGCTCGTGTTGACCTACAAGCATACCGTGCGGGGGGATTATTTCCAGCGGCTCGATTTGCTCGAGGAAGCCTCAGTCCAGCTGGAAAAAAGCCTGGTTTGGTACCGCGAGCTGACCGCCTTGACGAAAAAAACGTATTTGTACGCGAACAGCATGCAGACTCCGCAGCGGAAGGTGCCGATTCGCGGCGGCCTTGAATACCGGCATTGGGCCGCTTGCCTGCCGGTGTACGAGAAGGAGCTCGCCTGCTTCAAGGCGCGGCTTGGAGAGCTGCGCTCCGGCGTGCTGCCGGAAGCGCTGCAAAACGCCGCGCAGCCGATCGCGGCGTACCGCGAGGCGCCGTTCACGCTGCGTACACCGGGCGTGGAACCGTTCCGCGTGGAGAAGGGAGCGCGCGTGTTTACGGACGGCGACATCCACATCGTCGGATGCGCCGAGGAGCTGAGCGGACTGACGGGCATCCGTTTCGGCCAAATGCAGGCGGGCTTAAGCGGAATCGCCGTCGATATCGAGCTGCTGCAGCCGTCCAAGGTGCTGATCGGCTATTTCAATTCGAAAGACGATCAGTGGCTGCAGGCGCCGAGCCTGGAAGAAAACACGCATGCCGACGACATGGGCGGCTACGAGCCGATTTTGCGGAAAGGGCTGCGCTTATACGCCTACCCTTCGGTTAACGTTCATGCGCTGCAGTTCGGGGCAGGGCGGCATACGCTCGATTTCGGCAAGGGTGCATATCTGATTTTGGGCGTCATTCCGGCCGATCAGGAAACCCGTCCGCGAAACGTCGAGCACAAAAACGACGGCATCGATACGCTCGATTGGCTGTATGAGTAACCCCCGCGGTGACAGGCTTAAACGATTTGGCACGCGGGAGCGAGGAGGAAGTTATGCCCGGTAAACGGCTTGTTTTATGGTACGATAAGCCGGCGGCGGACTGGTTCGGGGCGCTGCCCGTCGGCAACGGGCGTTTCGGCGGCATGGTGTACGGCGGCCCCGCCCGCGAGCGCATTTCACTGAACGAAGACACGCTGTGGTCGGGCGAGCCGCGCGATACGGTCCGCTATGACGCGCAGCACCATCTGGATTCCGTACGCAGGATGATTTTTGCCGGCCAATATGCGGAGGCGGAGGAGACCGTCGAGAAGTACATGCAGGGACCGGAGATCGAATCGTATATGCCGCTCGGCGATTTGGAGCTCGTCTTCGATGAAGGTGAGGAAGGCGGAGGCATCTCCGACTATCGCCGGGAACTCGACCTCGAGCAGGGAATCGTGCGCGTGCAATACAGGAAAGACGGCGTGTTGTACACCCGCGAGCTGTTCGTTTCGGCCGCCGACCAGGTGATGGCGATCCGCTTGCGCTGCGAGCGGAAAACCGGCTTTACCGCCGTTTTACACAGTCCGCTGCAATATTCCGTGCGCAAAACAGCGGAAGGCGGCATCTCGCTTTCCGGGCGCAGCCCGATTCATGTGGAGCCGAATACGGTTAAGTCCACCGATCCCGTTCAATATGCGGAAGGCAGGGGGATCGGCTTTGAGGTCCGCCTGCTTGTCAAGGCGGAGAAGGGCAGGGCGGAAGCGAGCGGCGGCCGGATTCGCGTCAGCGGCGGGAGCGGCGAGATCACGCTGCTGCTGGCCGCGGCGACAAGCTTCGCCGGCTTCGGCAGCGATCCGGCCGCCGGCCCGAGTCCGTCCGTGCTGTGCGAAGCCCGGCTGCGCGAGGCCGAAAGGCTCGGCTACGACAGCCTGAAGGAGCGGCATGTCCGCGAGTATACGGCGCTGTTCGGCCGCGTTGCTCTCGAGTTGGGCGGCGGCGGCTCCGGGGGTGACGACCTGAGCGGCATGCCCACCGACGCCCGCATCGAAGCGGTGAAAAACGGCGGCAGCGATCCCGATCTTGCCGCGCTGTTTTTCCAATACGGCAGGTATTTGCTGCTGTCCAGCTCCCGCCCGGGGACGCAGCCGGCCAACCTGCAGGGCATATGGAACGACAAAACGCAGCCGCCGTGGTGCGGCAGCTGGACGACGAACATCAACCTGGAAATGAATTATTGGCCGGCGGAAGTAGGCCACCTTGCGGAATGCCATCAGCCGCTTTTCGATCTGATCGAGGATTTGCGGATCACCGGGCGTCGCGTGGCCGGCGTCCACTACCGCTGCCGCGGCTGGACCGCACACCACAACATCGACTTGTGGCGGACCGCAACGCCGGTGGGCGGATCGCCGAGCTGGGCGTTTTGGCCGATGGCCGGTGCATGGCTAAGCTTGCATTTGTGGGAGCATTACGCGTTCGGCCAGGACGAGGCGTTTCTCGCCCGGGCTTACCCGGCGATGAAAGAAGCGGCGCTGTTTTGCCTCGATTGGCTCGTCGAGGGGCCGGACGGCCATCTCGTCACCTGCCCGTCGACTTCGCCGGAAAACTTCTTTATCGCTGCAGATGGGAAGAGAAGCAGCGTAACGGCCGGATCGACGATGGATTTGGCGCTGATCCAAGCGTTGTTTGCCCGGTGCATCGAGGCCGGGACCATTTTGAACCGGGACTCCGCGTTTCGCGCTCAGTTGGAGCATGCGCTCACGCGGATGCCGCCGTTTCGGATCGGAAAATACGGGCAGCTGCAGGAGTGGAACGACGATTTCGACGAGTGGGAGCCGGGACACCGCCATACCGCTCATCTGGTTGCGCTCCATCCGCTGGACCTGATCGCGCCATACGGCCAGCCGGAGCTGGCGGAAGCGTGCAGGGCGGCGCTCGAACGCCGGCTCGCCCATGGCGGGGCGCATACGGGATGGAGCTGCGCGTGGATGGTGAGCCTGTGGGCCCGGCTCGGCGAGTCGGAGAAAGCGGCGCATTTTTTGCATGAGCTTCTCGCCGGCCTGCACCCGAACATGATGAACGCCCACCGGCACCCGAAGGTGAAAATGAACATTTTCCAAATCGACGGCAATTTCGCCGGTGCCGCGGGCATCGCGGAAATGCTGCTGCAAAGCCACGCCGGTCTGATTCGCCTGCTTCCGGCCTTGCCCGCGGAGTGGAGCGAGGGCAGCGTCCGCGGTCTCCGGGCGCGCGGAGGCTTCGAGGTCGATATCGATTGGCAGGGCGGGCGGCTGACGCGAGCCATGATCAAATCGGTCGCCGGCAGGACGTGCCGGCTATGGGTCAACGGTCCGGTTCAGGTCAGCCGGGCCGGGCGAAGCGTCGATACGCAGCACGTGGAACCGAACGTAATTTCATTTCCAACCGATGCGGGGTGCCGCTACGAAGTAGTGCCCGGCTCTTCCCGGAATCATCGTCCGTTACGATCGGGGCGGGCCGAGGCGATGACCTCATCCGAAGGAGTCGATGCCTTTTGAAATACATAGGATTCAAGGAGTTTATTTTCGAGGAAGACCGCCCGTTCCGCAGCTGCCATGCCTCGACCCTGGAGCTGCTGCCCGGCGGCGAAGTGATCGCCGCCTGGTTCGGCGGAACGAAGGAAGGCGACGGGGATGTCGCGATATGGATGTCGCGCAGGAGCAAGCGGGGCGGCTGGACGCCTCCTGTCAAGGTCGCCGACAAGGAGGGGGTGCCCCATTGGAACCCCGTCCTTTTCCGAAGAGGGGACGGCGTTCTTTTTCTTTATTATAAAATCGGCGAACGCATTGCGGATTGGGTCACGATGGTGTGCCGTTCGGCCGACAACGGCGTTACGTGGAGCGAGCCGGTTCCGCTAGTGGCGGGCGATACGGGGGGCAGAGGCCCGGTCAAAAACAAGCCGATCGTGCTTCATGACGGGACGATCGCCGCACCCGCGTCACTCGAGCCCGCCTGGGATGCGTTCGTCGACCAGTCGCTTGACGGCGGCGAAACGTGGGTGCGCAGCGAAACGGTGCCGCTGGACCACAGCGTTTTGAAGGGAAAGGGCATCATTCAGCCGACCTTGTGGGAATCGGCCCCTGGTATCGTCCATATGCTGACGCGCAGCACGGAGGGGGCGATCTATCGCAGCGATTCGGCGGACGGTGGGAAAACGTGGTGTCCGGCATATCCGACCGAACTGCCGAACAACAACAGCGGAATCGATCTGGCGAAGCTGGATAACGGCACGCTGGCGCTCGTCTACAATCCGACCCGTCCCGACCCCGGCAAAACGAAAGGGCCAAGATCGCCGCTGGTGCTGCGGCTTTCCCGGGACAACGGCGCGACGTGGGATAACGAACTTATGCTCGATCACGGCGAAAGCCAGTACTCTTATCCGGCCATCGTCGCGAGCGGAAATGACCTATATTTGACCTACACTTGGAAGCGGGAGAGAATCGCCTTTTCCAAAATCACCATTTCGTGGTAGGGGGCGAAACGTGCAGTAAAGGCGCGATTGCCCTATACAATGAGCAAATCACACCATCCCAAACAAAGCGGAGTATTTTATACTATTCATATAGAGGTAATATAATACACCAATATCAAGATTTGGGATGGGGGGATTTTAGCTGAAAGGCACCGAATGGGAAGAAGATTTGCGTGCCGGAAAAAAGGCGCTTCGCACGCTGCCCGGAGCGCTTCTGCTCGGATCGACCGGCGCTCGGCTTTGGGCCGATTACCTGGAGGCGAAGCCCGGATTTTCAGGCAGGTTCGACTTTATTCATAAAGTCAACATTCCTCTTTTATTCGCAGTCGCGAACAATTTGACGGACAGCTGCGAGCCTTGCCGGACGGAATGGCTTCCGAGCCATCTTCATATGGAGTATACGAATCACCTGATTTCGTTCTCGGAACGGAAGTTTATTTCCTGGAACGACTGCGCCGTTTCGTGCCAGACCTGGACCAACCGCAGCGGCGAGGATCTTGTTTTGAAGCTTGAAACGTACGGCGACGCGTTTGCGAAGCGTCAAGGAAGTTATTTGCACGGCTTGTTTCATATCGAGCATTACAGTTTCGATATTGCCTGCGCCATTGCGGTCAGCGATCCGGATTTGTACGGGGAGGTGCGGCTGAAGCCCGGTGAATCGAAGCAGCTTGTGATCGCCGCAGCGCTTGGCATTGCCGGTAAAGACGATTTCGCTCTGCTGCAGAGGCGGGCCGCCGCGTTTGCCGAATCCGGCCTTACCGCCGACCAGGTCATGGAGCGTCAGCGCGGCGAATACGCGGAGTGGTTCGAAAAGGCGCCGCGGTTTGAAAGCAGCGACCCGCTTTTGGACAAAACGTGGAAATACCGGTGGTTTCTGCTCAGGCACAACCTCGCCGATCCGCAGTACGGGAATTTGCCGTATCCGTTGTTTTACGAGGGAAGATCCCACAAGAAAAGCAAGAGGCCGTTCGACAAAGGGGGATGGGAGTTCAGCAAGCTGATCAACCTGTCCGTGCCGCTGCACATCATGGATGCCCGGTGGTATCACGACCCGGTATATTGTGAAGGGGCATTGCGCAACATGAAGGAGCGCCCGGGCGAAGACGGTATGTTCTGCTGCCTGACGGTGGACACGGTGATGCATTCGTTCGCGAATTTCGGCTGCTGGGCGGCTTACCAGCTTTATCTGGTGCACCGCAATACCGCTTTGGCAGCGGAAATGCTGCCGGCCATGAAGGCGAACGTCGCGGCATGGAGCCGCGCTTACGGCAACGAACGCGACCTGCTGCTCATCGAGCCGAAGCATACGCGAACGGGCAAGGAATATCAGCCGAGCTACTGGTATTTCCACGGTTACCCGAAAAATCCGAAGGACAAGACGACGTATACGCATTTGAAAAGGGTCGACCGCGCCGTCTACCATTATCTCAACACGCTTGGGATTGCGAAGCTGTGCGAGGCAGTAGGCGACCCCGAAATGGAAGCGTTTACCCGGCAGGCGGAAAGCATCAAACGGGATATTCTCGGCAAAATGTGGGACGAGGAGACCGCGTTCTTCTACGATTTGCATTTTGAAACCGACGAGAAGGCGTTTGTTAAAAATATCGTCGGCATTTACCCCGGCTGGGCGCAGATGATCGATGAACGGTTCGACGGGATGATCGAGCATCTTTTTAACGAGCAGGAATTTCATACGAAATGTCCGTTTCCGTCGGTTTCCGCCGACTGCCCCGCTTACTCGAGCGAAGGCGGCTGGATGGGGCATTTCGTCAAAGGCCGCAACGGCTGCGTCTGGGACGGGCCGACCTGGCCTTACACGAATTCGATCGCGCTGGATGCGCTCGCCCGGGAAAGCAAGCGAAGAGGCCATCGGTTCGACAATCGGTTCGCCTATTATTTGCGCGAGTATTCGTTCCTGCATTTCATGCAGCGGGATTTGAGCCAGCCCGGTCTGGTCGAGCATTACAACAGCGCGACGGGCGAGCCGCTGAGCGACGAGCAGGAATACAACCATTCGTATTATATCGACCTGGTCGTGTCGCACGTGGCCGGCTTGTCCGTCGAACAGAACCGGCTCGTCCTCGATCCGCTTGATATCGGGCTCGATTATTTTTGCCTCGACCGCATCCGTGCCTGCGGCAAGGAGCTTCGCATCACGTATCGCAGCCCCCGGGCGGCCGAGGCCCGTCCGGATCTGGAGCCGGGCTACCGGCTGTACGTGAACGGCCGGCTCGCTTACGCCGCGGATCGGCTTCGCCGCACGGAGCTTCGCTGGGCGGAGCTTGAGCGGTAGCGGAGCGATCTTGAATTAAGGGCCGTTAGCTATAGGGGGCACCCGCCCATTTCACTCTAACGGACCTCAGTGCCGCTTATGCTTGCCATATGCCCGAATCGCGAATGTAACGGACACCAGCGCCGCTATTAGGCGAAAAAATCGTCTGTTTACGTGTTTTTGCGGTCAATAGCGTCTCCTGTGTCCGTTAGATTTTCAAAGCACTCTATTTTCTTCAATTAGAGGCCGCTGAGTCCGTTAGCGCAGTGGTCGTCATGTGATCGGAAGCACGCCCCGCGACACGGAGCGGGCATGTTTCACCAAGGTTTTCCAAAACTACCCAAACAAAAAAAGTTTGGGTGAGATCTTCAAGAACTTCGGTGAAACGAGCGAAGTGGACGGAGTCGTGCTGGAGAAGCGCAAGCGGTCGCCTTTGTGAACGGATTTCAACCGCTGAAAGCGGCCTAAATGATAGAAATCCGTGAACAAGAGCGATCGGAAGCACGATCAGGAAGCACGATCCGAGACACGCAGCGACATATGTTTCACCAACAATTTTTAAAACGCGAACCCAAAAAAGGAGCGACGAACATGGACCGATTTAACGGAATCGTCTCCCGCCCGGAGGCGGATCCGGACCGCCGGGAAGCCTATCTCCCCGTTCCGGGCCCGAGCGACAACCATGCGGCCAACCTGCTCGAGCTGGACAACGGCGATTTGCTGTGCGTCTGGTTTTCGGGAAGCGGCGAGGGCAATCCCGATACGAACATCGTGATGTCGCGGCTGCCGGCCGGGGCGGACCGCTGGAGCGCACCGCAGCAGCTGTCCGGTAACCCCGAGCGGTCGGAGCAAAATCCGGTGCTGTTTCAGGCGCCGGACGGCAAGCTGTGGCTGCTGCATACGTCCAACGAACCTCACGACCAGAAAACGTCGAGGGTTGTCTGCCGCATTTCCGAAGATCGGGGAGCTGCATGGGGCGAAACCACGGTGCTGCACGAGGGACCGGGGATCTTTTTGAGACAGCCTTTGCTCGTGCTGGCAAACGGGGATTGGCTGCTCCCGGCCTACTACTGCAAGCTGGGCGGACATTACAGCGTCGTGCTGATCAGCACGGACCAAGGCAAGACGTGGAGCGAATACGAAGTGGCGGACAGCGTGCACCGGGTGCAGATGAGCGTGGTGGCGTTGCAGGATGGAACGCTTTATGCGGTGTTCCGCAGCCGTCAGGCGGAGCGGATTTATACGAGCGTTTCCCGGGACAACGGCAGAACGTGGACGGCTCCCGCGAGGAGCGAGCTGCCGAACAACAACTCCTCCATCCAGCTAACGAGGCTGCAAAACGGCCATCTCGCGCTGATTTACAACAACTCCTCCATGGAACGCGATCAGTTCCGCTGGGTGCAGAGCAAGGGCGAGTTCCGCAGAAAACCGCTGCGCACGCCGCTGACGTTGGCCATTTCCGAGGATGAAGGAAAAACGTGGCCGTATTACCGGAACGTGCAGACGGCCGATCTGGAGTACAAGGAGTCCGAAATCGGCTACTCGTACCCTGCTATCGTGCAAAGCCGCGACGGAAAAATTCATATCGCTTTTTCGTATTTGCGCAAGTGCATCAAATATGTGTGCCTGGAAGAGGAATGGGTGAAGCAAGTTTGAGCTGATAGCGGTCCGCAGCCATAAATAGGGGGCGTGGGCACTTCCCGTGTTATGTTGACGGGTTAACGCACGCAATGGAAAACGTGATCTTATCCGAAACGGAAGCGACGCCGAACTGACTGCTTCATAAATTAGAGGAACCGACGTTCGCTATATGAGGTGAATAAGTACATCCGAAAAAAATAGAGGAACTGGGATTCGCTAAATCGTGGAAATTGGTATGCAGATCGTCAAAAATACGTAAATAACGAACCACAGTTCCTTTATTTTTCGCGGCACCTCCCAAATGACCATTTTAGCGCACTGCAGTTCCTCTATGAACCCGGCGACCGGCGACCGGCGGCGGCAAGCGGGGCAGGCGGGGCAAGCCATCCGGCCACATCGGCTTCCGCATCACCGCTCCGCTTGAAACACGCCATGTCAAATGACAAATCATGCACTGGGGTGATAGCATGAATGGGAGAATTGGACATTTAAGCGGCGAGCAGTTTTTTGACGAGAACATGGACATCTTCGTAAACCGGGAATTGGAATCGTTTACAACCCCGCAGCATACCCACGATTTCGTGGAAATCAGCTTTGTCGGGGAAGGAAGCGGTTATCATTACATAGAAGACCAGGTCATTCCCATCAAGCAGGGCGACCTGTTTGTGATTCCGATCGGGGCGTCGCATGTGTACCGGCCGTCCTCTCCGAAGCAGGATAAAATGCTCGTGATCTATAACTGCATTTTCCGCGTCGAATTTCTCGAGAAATGGAAGCATCTTTTGCAGAGGGATTCCTACACTTACGACATCATATATCAGCCCCATCAATGCCCGGCGCGTTGGCTCCATTTTCAAGACAAGCACGATACGTTTTCGACGATCATTCAAAGCATGTACCGGGAATATCTGAAGCGGAGCATCGGCTTCGAGACCTATATGACGGTGCTGCTCATCCAAATGCTGGTCACGATGCAGCGCTTCGAGCTGAAGCACGAAAATGAACCGGCTTCCTTCAGCAGGCTGGAGGAGGTCATTCATTACATCAAATGCAACTATACGCAAAACATATCGGTGCAGGACGTAGCCGACTACTTTTTCTTAAGCGCCAGCCATTTCCAACGGTTGTTCAAAAAATCGACCGGCGTCACATTTACCCAATACCTGCAAAACGTGCGGATACAAAAATGCTGCGAGCTGCTCAAATCGACCGACATTCCGATTTACCAAATAGCCAACCAGGTCGGGTATTTGGATATGAAATTTTTCCATGCGCTGTTCCGCAAAAAGACAGGGGTCACCCCCCGCCAATACAGGCAAAACTTCCAGGAATTCGAGGATAAAGAGATATCGCTTTAGAAGCGGATGAGGCTGCCAACAAGGAATAGCCTCTTTTTTGTGTTTTGGGGGACATCTGAAAGCATGATTCCCCTATAGAGTAAGTTATCATCACCTATAATCGCAAAAATGGATGGAGGTATAATGAGTACAATATTGAAACCGTTCTCACATTTTCACCACACCACTCTCCAAAAATGACGGGAGGTGCCGCATGGGGCGCATTCTTTTGAATCACGTGGAAAAACGATACGGAAAAGAACGGGGCTACGCCGTTAAAGATTTTCATTTGGAAATAAAAGACGGGGAATTTCTCGTCATGGTCGGTCCTTCCGGCTGCGGCAAATCGACGACGCTGCGGATGATCGCGGGCCTTGAGGAAATTTCGTCGGGAGAGCTGTATATCGGCGACCGTTTGGTCAACGATTTGCCGCCCAAGGACCGGGACATCGCGATGGTGTTCCAAAATTATGCGCTTTATCCGAACATGAGTGTATATGAAAATATCGCTTTCGGCCTTCGCTTGCGCAAAATGCCCAAACATGAAATCGACCTTTCCGTGAAAAAATCGTCGAGAACGCTGGAAATCGAGCCGTATCTCGGCCGCAAGCCGAGGCAGCTTTCCGGCGGCCAGCGCCAGCGCGTGGCGCTCGGCCGGGCGATCGTCCGCAATCCGCAGGTGTTTCTGATGGACGAACCGCTGTCCAACCTCGATGCGAAGCTGAGAGTCCAGATGAGGACGGAAATCATCAAGCTTCACAAGCAGCTCGGCGTGACGATGGTATACGTGACGCACGATCAGGTGGAAGCGATGACGATGGGACACCGCATCGTGGTCATGAAGGATGGAGTGATCCAGCAGGTCGATACGCCGCAGATGATTTATGCCAATCCGAAAAACATGTTCGTCGCCGGATTTATCGGGACCCCTCCGATCAATTTTGTCGAAGGCCAGGTTTTGGAAAGCTCGGACGGTTTGCTGGAATTTCATACAAACCGGTATTATTTGAAAATTCCCCAGGCGCAATCGAACATGTTAAGGGAAAAAAAGAAGCTGAACCGGACTGTCGTCATGGGGATACGGTGCGAAAATATTTTGCTCGACCCGGCGGCCCGCGAATCGCATCCCGGTGCGCAAATCGCCGGGGTTCAGAAGATCAACGAGCTGATGGGAGCCGATATGTATGTGTACCTCGATATCGGAGCGCCGGATCTGCTCATTGCGCGGACTCATGCAGGACACGACTTTTTGGAAAACGAGAGGATTACGCTGACGCTTAATATGCAGAAGGCGCTGTTTTTCGATAAAGAGACGACGGAAAATTTATCGTACTAAAGATACGGCGGAGGGATGGAGTTGAAGGCAATGCTACAATTTCGGGTTTGGACGTTGGCCGCGCTGTCGCTTGTCCTCGCGCTCGGTCCGGCCGTTCCCGGACTGGCGGAGGGCGGCGGTTCACCGGGAAGCGCCGTAACGGCCGCCGGCCGCGACGACGCGAATCGTTCCCAATCCGAAGTTTATTATGCGGAGGTGCTTGACCGGTGGAAGCGTGAAGGCGCCACGGCGGAACACTCCGGTCTGATCACGATACCCGGAGCGGGAACGGCGGGGAAGTCGCCGGACGCCCATGTATCCGTTCGGGATTACAACGGGAAAAACGGCGTGCTCGTCTGGAACGCTGCGGCCGACGAATGGATCGAATATGAAATCGACGTCAAGCAGGGCGGTTTGTACGCCATCGAGGTGTCGTATCACCCCTTTGTCGATGCGAAGCACCGCAAGCCGGTTTCCTGGAACGTCGCGCTGGACGGCTCCAATCCTTACCCGGAGGCGAAATCGATCCAGCTGTACCGGCATTGGAAGGACCGGCTGCCCGCACGGACGGACGATAGCGGCGATCAAATCCGGCCTATGGCGGAGGACGTCTCCGGCTGGCTGACCGCCCCGTTCCGGGATTTGGCGGGCAGCTATGAGGATCCGCTGCTTTTCCATTTAACCCCGGGCAAGCACAAAATCCGTTTCTCGGGCAGCGATCCGGTGGCGATCGAGTCGATCACGTTCAAGGCGCCGGAGGCGACGGAGGATTACAAAGCGGCGCGAAGCAGGATGCCGGCGAATGCTGCGCCCGTTAAGGCGGATCCGATCGTCATCGAAGCGGAGGCGGCGCAGTGGAAAAACGATTCCTCCATCCCGCTCGCCTACGATAACGATATCGCCTCCGTGCCTTACGTGCGGGGGAAAATTACGTACAACACGATCGACGGCCAGCGGTGGTCGACCGGCAACCAGGAGGTCAGCTGGAGCTTCGACGTGCCGGAGAGCGGCTATTACAAAATCGCGCTGCGCGCACAGCAGTCGTTTATGTCCAACCGTTCGTCGTTCAGGACGATTATGATCAACGGGAAGGTGCCGTTTTCCGAGCTGAAAGCGTTTCGATTTTTGTACTCGACCGGCTGGAAGGGTATCGTTCTTGGCGACGACAAGGGACAGCCATATGAATTTTATTTGTCCAAAGGAACAAATACGATTTCCATGCGCGTGACGCAGGCCCCGCTGAAACCGGCGATGGTCGAGCTGGAAAAGCATATCGCGGGACTGAAGCAGCTGGCCGCCGATATTAAAGCGCTGACCGGAGGGGTGGATGACCGCAACCGGACGTGGGACATCGACAAAGATTTGCCGGGGTTCACCGATCAACTGCGCGGGGTCAGGCAAGGGCTTGACGATATTCGCGCGCGGCTGGAAACGATCAACGGGCGCCCGGACGCGATTTCGCAAGGGCTTGTTACGGTCGTGGAAGAAATCGATACGCTGCTGGCCGACAAGGACGAAATTCCTTACGAAGGGAGCCGGCTCGTATCGCTGCAAGGAAAAGTGGGAGATTTGATCCAGCAGTTGAACAGTCAGCCGCTTCAGCTCGATCGTCTGTACGTCGTCCCGGTTCAGCAGGATTTTCCGAAAATGGAAGCGTCGTTCATACAAAAGCTGGAGGGTATGGTCGTTAATTTTCTGTACTCCTTCAAGCCGAAGGAAAAATTGAGCAATGTTCAGGACGACGTGCTGAACGTATGGGTTTTGCGCGGCAGGGATTACGTCAATTTGCTGCAGGATATGGCCAACGAGATGTTCACGCCGCAAACCGGGATCAAGGTCAAGGTGAACCTGCTGCCCGATGCGAGTTTGCTCGTGCTGATGAATGCGGCGGGCATCGCGCCCGACGTCACGCTCGGCCTCTCGCAGGATACGCCGTTCGAGTATGCGGTCCGAAACGGCATGTACGATTTGAAGCAGTTCGAGGACTTCGATACCGTGTTTAAACAGTATGCCCCGGGCTCGTGGACCCCGTTTTATTATAACGGAGGGTATTACGGCATGCCGGAGACGCAAACGTTCCAAATGCTGTTTTACCGCAAAGATATTTTGCAAAGCCGCGGGTTAAAGGTGCCGGATACGTGGGACGATCTGTACAAAATGCTGCCGGTGCTGCAGCAAAACGGCATGAACATCACGCCGGTCGGACATATCCCGTTTTTCTTCCAAAACGGCGCCGATTATTTCGAGCCGGACGGTTCGAAAACGGCGATCGGATCGGAAAAAGGGTTCGAGTCGTTCAAAATATGGACCGACCTGTACAACAAATATGCGGTGGACCGCACCGTTTCGAGCTTTTACCAGCATTTCCGCGACGGAACGATGCCGCTTGGCATTGCAGACCTCGGCATGTATATCCAGCTTGCGGTTGCCGCACCCGAGCTGAACGGATGGTGGGGCGTCGCCCCGATCCCCGGCATGAAGCAGGCTGACGGGACCGTTGCCCGCTGGATGGGCGGCGGCATGCAGGCTTCGGCGATTTTCAAGCAGACGAAGAAGCCGAAGGAAGCGTGGGAGTTTCTGAAATGGTGGTCGTCGGCGGAAGTGCAGGAGCGGTACGGGACCGATCTGGAAACGCTGAACGGCGTCAGCTTCCGTTGGAATACGTCCAACATCGACGCATTCGTGCGGCTTCCGTGGAAGGAAGACGATTTGAAAGCGATTATGGAGCAGTGGAGATGGTTCCGGGAAATTCCGAACGTGCCCGGCAGCTACTTCATGGAGCGCGAGCTGCAAAACGCGTGGAACCGCACCGTCGTCGACGGGATCAACTACCGGACCTCGCTGGAAACCGCGATCGTCGACATCGACCGGGAAATTCAACGGAAGATGCAGGAGTTTAATTTTATCGACGCAAACGGCAAGGTCATACGGTCGCTGAACCTGCCGAGCATCGACAAGCCGTGGGAAGGAGCGGATAAGTATGTTAAAAAGTGAGCCTTTGGTGCTGCAGAAGCCGCATTCTTCCGCGAACCGTCTGAGGAATAAGGCGGCTGCGGCGCTGCAAACCATATGGTCGTTCCGGGCCTCTTACATCTTCATCGCGCCGTTTATGGTCTGCTTTATCATCTTTATTATGGTTCCGGTCATCGCCGCGTTTGCGCTTAGCTTTATGTATTACAACTCGCTCGAGCCGCCGCGGTTCGTCGGGTGGGCCAATTTCCGCTACATGCTGTCGCAGGATTTGATCCTGATCAAGTACGCATTGCCGAATACGTTCAAATTTGCGGTCATCGTCGGTCCGGGCGGATACATCGCCTCGTTTTTGCTGGCGTGGCTGATCTCGATTTTGCCCGGCGTTTACCGCAAATGGTTTACGCTGGCGATGTACACCCCGTCCCTTGCTGGCGGGGTGACGATGGGCATCATCTGGATTCCGCTTTTGTCCGGCGACCGGATCGGGTATTTGAACAGCTTCCTGCTGAAGGCCGGCCTCATTAACGAGCCCGTGCTGTGGGTGACGAGCAAGGAATATTTGATGACCTCGATGATTGTCGTCACGCTTTGGTCGAGCATGGGCATCGGCTTTCTGGCGATGCTTGCCGGCATTTTGAACGTCAATCCGGAGCTGTACGAGGCCGCCAAGCTGGACGGCATCCGCAGCAGGCTGGAGGAAATCTGGTACATCACGATCCCTTCCACCAAGCCGCAAATGCTGTTCGGCGCCGTCATGGCGATCGTCGGGGCATTCAAGGCCGGAGGCATCGGGCAGCAGCTGTCCGGGATGAACCCGACGCCGCAGTATGCGGGGCACGTGATCGTCACCCATATTGACGACTACGGCTTCATCCGCTTCGAGCTCGGTTATGCGACGGCGCTCTCCGTATTTTTGCTGGTGCTGATTTATATGGCGAACAAGCTTTGCTGGAGGCTGTTCGGCACGAAGGAGGACGAATAGATGCAGGTCGCGGGGAAGCTGCAGAAGCTTTTTATATGGAAAAAGCGGTCCAAACTGCGCAGCTTGAGTCCGATGGAGAAGTTTTCGGCGATTGTTCTCGTGCTGCTCAGCATTTTTATGCTGCTGCCGCTCGTGTACATATTTAACCATGCATTTAAGCCGTATCAGGAGCTGTTTATTTATCCGCCGAACATTTTTGTCAGAGACCCATCCTTTCAAAATTTCGTGGAGCTGCTGTCCATTACCAAAGGAACGGCGACGCCGATCACGCGGTACATCTTCAACAGCGTGATCGTCGCGATCCTTTGCGTTATCATCGTCACGGTGGTCAGCGCGATGTGCGCTTACCCGATCTCCAAGCACAAGTTTCCCGGGCATAAGCTCGTGTTCGGCTCGATTTTGCTGACGCTGCTGTTCGCTCCCGAAACCGTGGCGATTCCGCGTTATTTGGTCGTCAGCAACCTGGGCATTATGAACACGTATTTGGGACACGTATTGCCGATGGTGGCCGTGCCGACGGGCGTATTTCTGATGAAGCAGTTCATCGACCAGCTTCCGAACGAGCTGATCGATTCGGCGAAAATGGACGGCGCGCGGGAGCATACGATTTTTCTGCGAATCGTCGTTCCGGTCATCATGCCGGCGGTCGCGACGATCGGCATCATCGCGTTCCATGCGGCGTGGGGCAATACGGAGACGTCGACTTTGTTCATGCAGGACGAGGAGATGAAGACTTTTCCGTTCTACATCCACACGCTGACGAGCGGCATGGCCAACAACGTGGCGAGGCAGGGGGCCGCCGCAGCGGCGGCGCTGCTGATGTTTCTGCCGAACCTGATCATCTTCCTGCTGTTCCAGAGCAAGGTGATCGCGACGATGGCGCATTCGGGGATCAAGTGAAGATAAAAGTCCGGCGATGCTCCGCTGCGTGCCCCGGATCGCGCCTTTGAGCGAACCTGTTCACGGATTTTTTGATTTCAGCGGTGAGCTTGTCGAAAAACCTTAAAAATCGGATGAATCCATTTGTCAGGGCGGGGATTCCCCTCCCCCTTATCAAGGGTTCATCTTCAAATCGTTTTTTTGGGGTAGCTTTATTGCTATTCAGCGGTTGAAATCCGTTCTCAAAGGCGATCGCTTCTCCGGTACGATTCCGGCCACTTCGCCGGTTTCACCGGACTTTTTAGAAAGGGGGGAAGAGGCAGTGCAAACCCGGCGTGAAGTCGAGAAATGGGACATATTTGAGCTTGTCCTGCAGGGCCCGTCCGAGGGCAATCCGTTCCGCGATGTCCGGCTGTCCGCACAGTTTCAGTACAAGAACCGGATCGTCAAGCCGGACGGCTTCTACGACGGAAACGGCACGTACCGCATCCGCTTTATGCCGGACCGGGCGGGAGTGTGGCGGTACGTGACCCGCAGCAGCAAGCCCGGGCTGGACGGTCATGCCGGCGAATTCGTCTGCGTGGAGCCGTCCCCCGGCAACCGCGGTCCCGTGCGGGTCAAGGACCGATATTTGTTCGCCTATGAGGACGGTACGCCGTTTATGCCGTTCGGCACGACCTGCTACCACTGGACGCATCACGGCGACGAGCGGATGGAGGCGCTGACCCTGCAAACGCTGAAGGAGTCCCCGTTCAACAAGGTGCGGATGTGCCTGCTGCCGACCCGGGATATGCAGCCTCCGGCTTTCGCTTTTGCCGGAACGTGCCCCGGGGATGCGGATACGACGCGATTCAACCCCGCTTTTTTTGCCCATTTGGAGAAAAGGATCGGGGATTTGCGGCAGCTCGGCATCGAGGCGGATCTGATCTTGTTCCACCCGTACGACAAAGGTCATTGGGGCTTCGACGGTATGGACGAGGAAACGGACCGGTTTTACTTGCGTTACGTCATCGCCAGATTGGCCGCCTTCCGGAACGTTTGGTGGTCGTTGTCGAACGAATACGATTTTAACAAAAACAAAACGGTGGCGGACTGGGACCGGCTCCTTCAGTACGTCCAGCGGTGCGACCCGTACCAGCATCTCCGTTCGATCCATAACGGGACGAAGATGTACAAAACGTCCACCTTGTACGATTATACGAAACCGTGGTTGACGCATCAGAGCATCCAGCATTGGGACGCGGAGCTGACGACGGAATGGAGGGAGCAAGCGGCCAAACCGGTCGTGATCGACGAAATCTCCTATGAGGGAAACAGCTCGAGACGGTGGGGCAACATCTCCGGGGAGGAATTCGTCCACCGCTGCTGGGAAGGGATGTCGCGGGGCGGCTTCGTCTCGCACGGAGAATCGTTCATCGACCGGGAGACGAGGGCCTGGATCTCCGCTGGCGGAGTATTGTACGGGGAGAGCCCGAAGCGGATCGCCTTTTTGCGGAGCATCATGGAGGCAGGCCCGGCGGATTGGATCGAAGCCGCGGAGAAAGGCGCATACCGGCTGCTGTACTTCGGACGGCGCCAGCCGGTTTACCGGCACGTGGAGCTTCCGGAAGATGCGGTCTACCGGGCGGATATCATCGACGCGTGGGAGATGACGGTGACGCCGTTGGACGGCACGTTTACGGGCCGGGTCAAGATCGGGCTGCCGGGCAAGCCCTACATCGCCCTGCGATTGGTGAGGGTATAGGCCGCCCGTGAAGGAGGCCGAGAGCGTGAAAAACCGCCTTTCGGCCTCGAGAAAGCGGCGGGTACAGGCCTGAGAGCGCGAAAAACCCGCTCTCAGGGCATTTCGCCCGCCAAACGGGGTGCCGAAGGAGGCCGAGAGCGTGAAAAACCGCCTTTCAGCCTCGAGAAAGCGGCGGGCACAGGCCTGAGAGCGTGAAAAACCCGCTCTCAGGGCATTTCACCCGCCAGACGAGTGGCCGAGGGGGGCTGAGAGCGTGAAAAACCGCCTTTCAGCCCCGATAAAGCGGCGGGCACAGGCCTGAGAGCGTGAAAAACCCGCTCTCGGGGCGATAAGCCCGCCAAACGGGGGGTTGAAGGGGGCTGAGAGCGTGAAAAACCGCCTTTCAGCCTCGAGAAAGCGGCGGGTACGGGCCTGAGAGCGCGAAAAACCAGCTCTCAGGGCATTTCGCCCGGCCAAACGGGGGGCCAGAGGAGCCCGAGACCGAAATTTCATCGAAGGAGGTGATCCCACTGATCGCAAGCAAGGAGACGGAGCGCTGGGGCGTGTTCGAGCTGGTGCTGGACGGACCTACCGAAGGCAATCCGTTTACGGACGTGCGGCTGAGCGCCCGCTTTAGGCAGGGACTGCTCGAGGCGGAGGCGGAAGGCTTTTACGACGGCGGCGGAATATACCGCATCCGCTTTATGCCTTCGAGCACAGGCGCGTGGACATATGAGACGTCGAGCAGCTGTCCCGGCATGGACGGGATCGCCGGCGAGTTCGTATGCACGGCGGCTCTGCCGGGAAACCGCGGCCCCGTCCGGGTGAAGGATAACGTCCATTTTCAGCACGCGGACGGGACGAAGTTTATCCCGGTGGGCACGGCGTGCCGCTCATGGCATTTGCAGAGCGGCGAGCGGCAGCAGCGGACGCTGGATACGCTGCGGCGGTCGCCGTTCAATCGGGTGAGCATGTGCGTGCTGCCGCACCGAAGCGCATTCGGCGACTGCGAGCCGGAGATTTACCCGTTTGCGGGTACGCCGGAGCGGGGGTTCGATTTTTCCCGCCCGAATCCCGGCTATTTTGCCCGGCTCGAGCAGAAGGTGCGCGATTTGGCCAAAATGAACATCGAAGCGGATCTTGTTTTGTTCCATCCGCATGACGAAGAGCGGTGGGGCTTTGACCGGATGTCTGCGGACGACGACGAGCGGTACGTGCGGTATGTCGTCGCACGGCTCGGCGCTTACCGCAATGTCTGGTGGACGCTGGCGGAAGACAGCGGGGCGATGCCGCACAAAACGGAAGA
Organism: Paenibacillus hamazuiensis; assembly: GCF_023276405.1. Taxonomy (NCBI): domain Bacteria; kingdom Bacillati; phylum Bacillota; class Bacilli; order Caryophanales; family Paenibacillaceae; genus Paenibacillus; species Paenibacillus hamazuiensis. The sequence continues at coordinate 4,640,815 of NZ_JALRMO010000001.1, read as the reverse complement.
GATGTGGCGCCGGCTTTTTCTGACGGTTGAGGAATGCGACTGCGGCCGGCATCTGCGTTCGATTCAGGGCGGTCCGGCCGGATACGATTTCGGAGCTCCTTGGGTGACACATGTCAGCCTGCGGCATGACGACGTGCGGGCGGTGTCCGACTGCACGAGACATTTCGGCAAGCCGGCGATCCTTGGCGACTGCGGCTGCGAAGGCAACCTGGACGCCAAGGAATACAGCTTGACTCCCGAGGATATGCTTTTCCGCCTCTGGGAAGGCCATGTTCGCGGTGGTTATGCGACCCACGGGGAAACGTACGACGGCGAAGCGCTTTGGTCGCTGCACGGCGGGCGGCTTTACGGAAAAAGTGCGGAGCGGATCAGATTCATGCGCCGCATTCTGGAGGAAGCGCCGGACGAGGCCGTTTACGGCGGCGAACGGCTCGATGCCGCCATGCTGGAGGTAAGCGGGGAGTACTATTTGCAATATTTCGGCCCGCACCGGTTTTCGTTCAGGGAATTCGCTTTGCCGGAAGGAAGTTATGAAGTCGATGTGATCGATACGTGGAACATGACGGTTGCTTCGCTCGAAGGGAAGTTCACGGGAAGGTTCCGGGTCGATTTGCCTGCAAAGCCGTATTACGCTTTAAGAATCAGGAAAGTGAACGAATGAAAGCCTTTCGCTCAAGATGAAGTAGCAGGGAGAGATCGCAATGGACGATGTGAGAAAATTGGGTGCCGGCAGCAAGCTGTGGTACGAGAAACCGGCCAGAGCCTGGACGGACGCGCTGCCGATCGGCAACGGGCGGCTCGGCGCGATGATTTTTGGCAAAGTGAATCAGGAACGGCTGCAATTAAACGAGGACTCGGTATGGTACGGCGGGCCCGTCAGCGGAGACAATCCGGACGGCCGCAAATATTTGCCGGAAGTGCGCCGATTGCTTATGAAAGGCAACCATGTGGAAGCGGAAGAGCTGGCGCAAATGGGGCTCATGTCGATCCCGAAATCGCTGCATCCTTATCAGCCGCTCGGGGAGCTGCAAATTTATCACGACGGCGAGAAGAAGATGATTTCGAATTATTACCGGGATCTCGATATCGAAAAAGGTATCGCCCACGTCTGCTACGATCTGAACGAAGTGCCGCATATCCGCGAGCTGTTCAGCAGCGCGGTCGACCAGGTGCTCGTCGTCCGCATCACGTGCGGCCGCTCCGCCAAGCTGAATCTGCGGATGAATCTCAGCCGCAGACCTTTTGACGAGGGTACGAGCCGGATCGGCAACGATACGCTGGTGATGAGCGGGCAGTGCGGCAAAGACGGCGTGACATACTGCGCCGCGGTTAAGGCCGTCGCCGAAGGCGGCACGGTGAATGCGATCGGCGATTTTTTGTCCGTTCGCCATACGAATGTGGTGACGCTTTATATCGCCGCCGCGACGACGTTCCGCTTCGAGGATCCGCAGGCCGAATGCATACGGCAGCTTGAGCACGCCGCCCGCAAAGGCTACGAGCGGGTAAAGCAGGACCATGCGGCCGATCATATGTCCAAATTCGGACGGATGAAGCTGGAGCTCGGCCGGTCCAAAGAGGGAGGCGACCTCGCGGCGATGCCGACCGATGCCAGGCTGCAGCGGTTTAAGGAAGGCGGAGACGATCCGGGCCTTATCGCGCTTTATTTTCAATACGGTCGCTACTTGCTGATGGCCAGCTCCCGTCCCGGGTCGAATCCGGCCAATCTGCAGGGGATTTGGAACGAAAGCTTCACCCCTCCGTGGGAGTCGAAATATACGATCAACATCAATACCGAGATGAACTACTGGCCTGCGGAAGTGTGCAATTTGTCCGAATGTCACGAGCCTCTGTTCGACCTGATCGACCGGATGCGGCCGAACGGCAGGAAAACGGCGCAAACCGTATACGGCTGCCGAGGCATCGTAGCCCATCATAACACCGACATGTGGGGGGCGACCCACATTGAAGGGAACTTTATGCCGGGTTCGATCTGGCCGCTCGGCGCCGCGTGGCTGTCCCTTCATCTTTGGGAGCATTTCCGATTCGGCCAGGACGAAAGCTTCCTGCGCGAACGGGCGTATCCGGTGATGAAGGAAGCGGCCGAATTTTTCCTCGATTATTTGTTTGAAGACCAGCAGGGGCGCCTCGTGACCGGGCCTTCCGTTTCTCCGGAAAACAAATACATCGGTCCGAGCGGCAGCGTAGGCAGCTTGTGCATCGGACCGTCCATGGATACGCAAATCATTTACACGCTGCTGCGCGCCTGCATCGACGCCTCCAAGCTGATGCAGACGGACGAAGCGATCCGTTCCGAATGGGAGCGCGTGCTGCAAAAGCTGCCGAAGCCGAAGATCGGCAAGCACGGCCAGCTCCAGGAATGGGTCGAGGACTGGGATGAGGTACATCCGGGGCATCGCCACATTTCTCACCTGTTCGCGCTTCATCCCGGCGAAATCATCCACCCGCGCCATACTCCGGAGCTGGCGCAGGCGGCCAAACGGACGCTGGGGCGCAGGCTCGAGCACGGAGGCGGGCATACAGGCTGGAGCCGCGCGTGGATACTTAACTTTTACGCGCGCCTGGAGGACGGGGAACAGGCCTACGAGCATCTGCGCATGCTGCTGTCGCAGTCGACGCTGCCCAACCTGTTCGACAATCATCCGCCGTTCCAGATCGACGGCAATTTCGGCGGAACTGCCGGCATCGCCGAAATGCTGGTGCAGTCGCACCGCGGCGAAATTGCGCTGCTGCCGGCACTGCCGAAAGCATGGCAGCACGGCAAAATTTCCGGGCTGCGCGCCCGGGGCGGCTTTGAGCTCGACCTCGAATGGGAGGAAGGCGAGCTTGTCCGCTGCACGATCCGGGCGTCTAAAAGCGGCCCCTGCACCATCGTTTGCGGCCGCGGGTCCGCGCAGTTCTTCGTCGAATCGGATGGGATTCCGGCAGCCGTCGAAGCGGCGGAGTCGATGGTAAGGATCGATGCCGAAGCCGGCAAAACATACGTGCTCACCGCAAAAAAGCAGCCGCTGGGCAAAGCGGCGAATGCGGCCCCGGGCCTATAAGCGCGGAGCCGGAAACGGTTCGGACGATGCCGCCCGCATATGCGAGCGGCATCGTCTAACGGGTGCAGCCGAGCTTATTCGGCTCAAAAACGTCAATTTTAATTTGTAACGGTTGTGACGGAGCCTATTTCTCATCTTGTATCCTTCGATACGAGAAAAGTTCACAAATAACCGCTCTGGCAACCGTTACCGATCTGAAAATCGCCTATTTGGCTCCTATAAGCTCATCCGCAACCGTTACTAGCTAAAAACGGTCTGGCGTCTTTAAAAAAACTCCGATAAGGAGTTTTTCTTACTGATACGGATTGACTCCGCCCTGCTTAACCAGCTCCTGAGCCTCGCGAATCGTTTTGTTCATCGCATCTTCGGTCATCCTGAGCGCTGTCTGACTATCCTTGGATTCCTTCGAAATCAAATTCCATACCATATCCGTATTCGTATCGATAAACGTCAAACCGGGTTTGCGGAGCGTCGGCTTGGCGCTCGTTAAATAAAACAGCGACTCGACGCGTTTGCCTCTCCATTCCGCCAAATCTTTGGCGAAAGCTTGCTGTACCGCCGGATCCGCCAGCGTCGGGATAACCCCTTGTTTGGCCAATTCGATTTGATATTCGGGCGACAGCAAATAGGCAATAACCTGAAACGCAAGATCTTTCTTCGTCGATTGATTCGTGATAAACATCCCGTTTGTGTTCGGCTGGAATTTGGCTTTCGGCGCTTCCGGGAAAACAGGCACCGAAGAAATATCGAAATTGATATTTTTGTTTTCGTTAATCAATCTTGTGGCATTTTCCAACGAATCGATGATCATCGCCACGTTGCCTTTGGAAAATTGGTTCGTTTTGACGAGCTGGTTGCCGGGAATATCGTAAAACCGCCGGATGTTGTTGACGATTTTCACCCAATTTCCGGAAGTCAACGAAGCTTTGTCCTCGTTCGGATCCAGCCCGGACTCGCCAAGCTGGTTGAATTTCATATAGTGCGCCGGATTCATCTGGAACCCTTTGTAGGTGATGTCACCGTCCTGGCGCGTCAATCTCTTCGTTTTGTCGTACGCTTCGTCCCAGGTCATGCCGTCCTTCGGGTACTCCTCGCCGAATTTGTCAAAAATATCTTTATTGTAAATCAGCACCCACTCGTTGTTATTGAAGGGAAGGGAATACAGCTTGCCTTCCGATGCGGCGATCGACCGCTGCATATCCGAAGGATTGATTTTGCCGGTGTCGAAATTGTATTTTTTAATAAGCTCGGTCACGTCGTATTCCATCTTGAACCTGCCGACCTGCCTGTACGAGTTTCGCCGGACTTCATCGAAAATAATGTCGGGGATCGTTCCCGCCGCAATCAGATCCTCGTACCTCCTGCCCGGGTTATCCCAGGCGACGTGCTTGAACTGAACGTCCGGAAACTTTTTCTTGAGAAATTGCCCCACCTGTTTGTCGAAAATGTCTTCCTTCACATAAAAAGCCGGCCAAGCCGTGAAGATGAACAACTCGTTTTCCGGCGCTTTGACCGGAGCTTCCTTGACGGCAGCGTTTTCACTCCCGCCTGTGCATCCGCCGACGGCCGCGGCGGCCAAAGCCGTCGTCAGCGATGCGGCAATCAACCGCTTCTTCATTGGTTTACCTCCCGGGTCTTTGTTGGAACACGACTATCGTAACCTACGGCGCACGACCCGATAAATTCTAAAATTTTAAGAAAAGTGGACTGTTTTAAAGTGGATTGCTTCTCCGGGACGGTTCCGCCCCTCTCCGCTGTTTTCACCACGCTTTAATGGGGAGGGGGAGGAGAGCAGCCGCTACCTGTACAGCTTCTGAAATTCGCCCGGCGTTAAGCCCGTTGACTCCTTGAACACGCGGGAAAAATATTTGGCATCCGGGTACCCTACCCGTTCCGCCACTTCAAACGCTTTAAGCCTCGTTCCAACCAGCAGCTGCTTCGCTTTTTTGATGCGCATTTCCTTCAGGCAGGCCGTAAATGACACGCCCAGTTCTTTTTGAAACAAAGAGCTGAGGTATTCCGGCGTAATGCCGCAGGAGTGGGCGAGCTCCTCCAACGTAATTCCGCTTTGATATTGTTCCCGAATGATTTTCAGCGATTTATGGATTACCAGACTGCAGGACTGATGGCATTGCCCGCTGTCTGTGCCGGTTTGATCTTGCGGCAGATCCGGTTCAGGGCGTCCCGTCAAATCCTGCTCCGCCTTAAGCAAGGCATCCTTCAGATCGCCAACGGTAATCGGCTTGAGCAAATACTCGATCACGCTGCCGATCTGCAGCGCCTTACGCGCGTATTCGAATTCCGAATACCCGCTCAGGATGATCGTTCTTGGAATAGTGCCGCACAGCTTCAAACGCTCCAGCATGTCGATTCCGCTCATCATGGGCATGCGAATATCGGTGATGACGAGATCGGGAAGCTCCTGGCGAATGACGATTTCCCCGTCGAGGCCGTTTTCGCATTCTCCGACGACCCGATAGGCGCCGCTCAGTTTGCCAAGCAGGCGTACGATGCCTTGACGCGTTTTTTCCTCATCTTCCACAACTACGATTCTCATTTTTCACCGTCTCCTCAAACGCAGATTGAAAAGGGACCGTCAGGATGACCTTGGTGCCTGTCCCCGGCTCGCTTTCGATCGTGCACTGCGCGCGCTCTCCATAATACAAGTAAAGCCTCTCCGTGACATTGCGGATTCCGATCCCGGAACTACCCGCCGCAATCTCGCGGGCCCCTCTTTCCATTACGGCTCTAACGGCGGACCCATTCATTCCGCAGCCGTTGTCTTCGATTTCTATGCGCAGGCAGCCGGCATCCCCCGCAAAAAAGCGGATATGAAGAGCCGCGTCCGATTTTTTTCCTGCAAAGCCGTGAATGATCGTATTTTCCACAAAAGGTTGAAGCAGCAGCTTATAGATTTTGGCTTTCTTGACGGCCGGATCGAGATGAATGAAATACCGGAACGCATCGTTGAAGCGGGTTTTTTGCAAAAACAAATAATGCTCCAGCCATTCGAGCTCCTGCACAAGCGGCACCATCTGGTTGCTGTGGCTTATGCTGTAGCGGAGGATGTGGGCGAGGCCCTTCAGCATCCGGCTGATTTCGTACTCCTCTTTTTCAATGGCCATCCAGTTGATCGAATCGAGCGTATTGTATAAAAAATGCGGATTGATCTGTGCTTCCAGCGAACGGATCTCCGACTCCTTTTGCTTTTGTACGGCAAGCTTCGTCTCCTCCATGAGCCGGTTCACCGTGGTCATCATTTTGTTAAAGCTGGAGGCGATAATGGAAATTTCATCTCCTTCGGCATCGTCGATTTTGACGTTCAGATTGCCGTGCTCCGTCTGCTTCATGGCGTTTACGATTTTGGATATCGACTGCGTCAGCAGGCCGGAAAAATAATAGATGAGCAGCGTGGAGGCGAGAAGTACCGCAAATCCCGTCCACAGGTTCATGTTTTGCATCGCGTACATTTCTCCGAACATATTCGCCTCTCCCGTCATGCTGACGATGGTCCAGCCGGTTTTTTCGTTAGGGTAGTAGTTGAGAATGGAAGAACGGTTCAGCACCGAAGCCTGGTCGGGCAGACGGTCCTTGCTGAATTCCTTCACGCCCAAAATGTCGGAAAAACGCGCTCCGATCTTTTGTTTATCCGGGAAAGACACGATATTCAAGGCGGGATCGATCAAAAAATTGGCGCTGATCCCGGCGTTCGGCATGTCCATCAACGTCAGGCTGCACGCATCGGAAAGAACGGATTCCTTCAACGTCATGACCAGGTAACCCATTTCCTCCAGACGTTCGGACGTAATGCCGTATAGCCTGCGGGCGATATGAAACATGTAGTCGTCCTTGCCATCCCTGCTGACCGGTTCCGTAACGGTGATCAGCGGATTTTGCCGGATCGCATTGAGCTTCATCACGAGCAGAAACGGCGTCTTGTCCCGGCTCCATAACGAATCCGTTATCTTGTCGTAAGAGACGAGCACGTTGCCGTTTTTATCGAAATAGGTGAATCCGCGTATGCCGTCTCTGGAGTTGGCATAACCGGAAAACGTTTGCAAAAGTTGGTCCGAAGCGGCAAGCTGCTCGAAATCGGAGCCGTGGACCATTTTTTTGGTAGCGGCGATCACATCTTCGTTGACGACGACCTGATAGAGCACATTTTCGTAGTCGGACAAGACGGCGTTCAGGTTTTTATTCGTCTGGATCAGCGTATAGTTCACCAGCTCGTTAATTTTGGATTTCATGGCCCGCGTCGAATTGATATAGGTGAGATAATGCATGCAAAGAAGCGGCAGAATAGCGACGAGTACGAAGGTTGCAACCAGCTTGCCCCTGTAGCTGAGCTTTACTTTTCTTGCGATGCGGTGCACAAATCCACCTTCTTGGAAAAACAGTTTTCTCTATCATAAAAGCTTCCGGGCCGGCCTGCTATACGGCAACCCGTTCATATAGTAGGTGGATCGTCGCATCGTAACCTTTTTATTTTGCCGCGGCACTTATATAGTAAGAACATGGATGAAAGGAGGCGCGAAATATGCTTCATATCGTTAACGGAGATACCGTTGCCGACAAGCTAAGGCAAGGGGGAGTTGAGGGAGATATTTTGGTATGGAGGGAAATATACCCCGTAGGCCCGGTGTTCGGCGATATGGAAAACGAAAGCAACCGGGCGGCAAGGGCCGGGTATCTGGAACAGGTTATGGGAATACCGCAGGCCGAGTATATCGAAATATGCAGGACGCAGGAAAAAAAACTGCAGGACTTTAAGAAGTACGAAGAAGTCGTATTATGGTTTGAGCACGATCTTTTCGATCAGACGATGTTGTGTTATTTGCTCCATTGGTTTGCCAAGCGAGCGTTGGGCAAAACAAAGCTGAGTCTATTGTGTATCGGAGCGTACCCGGGAATCGAGTTATTTAGGGGGCTGGGGCAGCTTACGGCAAAGCAATTGGCGGCTTTGTCCGGCACTTGGCAGCTTGTCGGACGAAAGGAACTTGAACTGGGGAGCAAAATATGGGGGGCTTATTCTTCGGCAGAGATAGAGGATCACAACGGGGTACTTCGTCTGGATACGTCCATTCTGCCTTTCGTTCGCGACGCATTCGAAGCTCATCTGTCCCGGCTTCCGTCCGCCCGCAATGGGCTGGGCATCATAGAGCAAGCGACTTTGGAGACGCTCGCAAGCGGAACGTTAAAGCCGTACGAGCTTTTCCAAAAAGTGGGCAACCAATTGAACATTCTTGGTACGGGGGACTTGGAATATTGGTACCGATTGGCGAAAATGTCGGAAGAACCTTATCCATTAATTTCAATTCGAGGGCCGGTCAATTTTCCCGATTTCAACAATCCGGAATCTTCATTCCACGAATGCGCCGTTTCTTTGACGGAGCTTGGGAGGAACGTTCTGGATGAAAAACAAGATTGGGCAGCCTTAAAGGGACCGGACGATTGGGTTGGGGGACTGCGTCTTAAGGGCAAAGCACCGTTCCGCTGGGACCCGTCCGACAAGACCGCCATCAAGGTGCAAGACGAGGGGTGAAGACCCGCAATACGAATAATGCCGTCCGGCTGCCCGGACGGTTTTTTGCTTGTTCTGCCGATGCGAACGTGGTCGAATCATCCCTACAAAATAGCATGAACCGCCTATAAATGTTTTTTGGCAGTAGTGTAATGTTAGGGTTAGAGGTGAGACTATGGAATTTATAAGACCGGAAGATTATTTGCCAAGCAAGAAGCAGATTGCGGATACGGCGAAATACGGAATCGGCCTGATCGGGTGCGGCAGCATCGCCAATACGGCGCATTTGCCCGCATACCGGAAGTACGGCCTGCATATAGCGGCTTGCTGCGACGTCAATGAGGAAGCGGCGCGCGCCACGGCGGAAAAGTTCGACATCCCGTTCTGGACGACGAATGTAAGCGAGCTTCTCGAGAGGGAGGATGTCGGCGTCATCGATTTGGCGATTCACCCGGAGCCGCGGCTCGAAGTGCTGAGGCTGATCGGCAAGGCGCCGAGGCCGGTGCTCTGCCAGAAGCCGCTTGCGCTTGATCTGGCGCATGCCTTTAAGCTCAGCGAGGAGGCGAAGTGGCTCGGCATCACGCTCGGCGTCAATCAGCAGGCGCGCTGGGCACCGGCCCACAAGGCGTTGAAGCTTACGCTGGAGCAGGGGCTGCTCGGAAAAATATACAGCATTCACCATTACATGCGTTCGTTTCAGGACCAGCCGGGCTGGTGGTGGACGACGATGAAAAATTTCAACATCGTCGATCATGGGGTGCATTACGTCGATCTGTGCCGTTATTTCAACCCTTATCCGGAAGAGGAATGGTCCCGGGTGCACTGCACGACGGCGCAGCTTCGGCAGCAAAACGCGGTGGACCCGCTGATCTATTCGGCGAACGTCGAGTTCGGCCCGAAGGGCGGGCGAAATCGGCTGATGGCTTCGCTGCATTTTAACAATATCGTCAAGGCAAGCCGTTCCCACAGCCACACCTGGTGGATCGACGGCACGGAGGGCAGCGTCTGGTGCACGCAGGACACTTTGTATATGGCACTGAACAAGCATAAAAACGTCGTCCACGAGATCAAGCTGAAAGGAAGCTGGTTCCCGGACGCGTTCGCCGGTTCGATGATCGCCTTCATCGCCGCTACGGAGCAGGGCTCTCCTCCGCCGGTTACGCCGGAAGACAACCTGCAGACCGTCGCCATGACGACCGCGATGGTCGTCTCCAGCCAGGAAGGCTGCGTTGTCGAAAGGGCGGACATCCTGAAAAGGAGCGGGATCGAATGAACAGACTCGGTTTTATGAGCTACAACTATATGGGCTGGAGCGCGGAAGCGATGACCGAAGAGGCCCGCCGGCACGGCTTCGCTTATGTGCAGTTCGATCCGCGGCAGGCGGTGCAGGTAATGGACGAGAGGCCGCTGTCGCCGGAGCGGGCCGAAAAGATTCGGGGACTTTTCGAAGACGCGGGAATTTCCGTTGTCGGCCTTTCCGGGTATACGAATTTGATGAACCCGAATTTGGCGAAAAGGGAGCAAAAACTTCAGCAGCTGGAGCAGATGATCGACCTATGTTCGGCTTACGGAACAAGGTATATCGCGACGGAGACGGGCAGCCTGCATCCGACCAACTCCTGGAAGGATTGCGAGGAAAACCGGACCCCGGAAGCGTGGGATGAGCTGCTGCGTGTTGTCGACAGGCTGCGCGCCCGGGCGGCGAAAAACGGAGCTGTGCTGCTTATCGAAGGGTTTGCGCTTAATGTGCTGGCGACGCCGGAGCAGGCGGCGGACATGATCGGGCGGCTCGGCAGCGAAGGGCTCGGTCTTGTGATGGATCCGTTCAACTATTTGACGCAGGACGATTTGCATTCGCGTGCCCAGCAGGCGGCGATGGCGAACATTTTCGAGCGGATCGGGGCGCACTCCCCGGTTGCCCATGCCAAAGACTCGCTCTACGGCGAGGAGGGCTTTACGACGCCGAGGGTGGGCGCCGGGCAGGCGGATTGGAACATATATGCGGCGCTTCTGGCCGAACGTTTGCCTGATGTGCCGCTCATTCTGGAGCACGCCAAACCGGAGGAAACGGCGGAATGCCTGGAGCTGGTCCGGAAAGCTTTTCATCATGCGGCCGGGAAGTGATCGATCATGAAGGTGCACAAGCCGAAATTAGGTAGACCGAAATTAGGTATTCAGGGCCCCGTCGTCGCCTGGCAGGACCCGTGGGCGGGAGAGGCGTCGGAGCGAATTATGCGGACGGGAACGGGCAGCGTCTGCCCTTCGCAGGATCCGAAGCCGGAGCCGGGATCGTTTGTCCACGCCTTGCGAGGACTAGGGGCCGACTTTTACGTTCATCACGTGATCCCCGAAATGAAAGGGTATTCAGAGCTGCTTGCGGATATCGCGAACGCGGGTATGGACATTTGCCTCGGCAACGAATACGGCAACATCAACGGCCCGTGGGCGGAAGGAACGAACCGGTACGACGTCCCCGACGAAGCGGTGATTCAGGCGGCCCGTTCGGGGAGGTGCATCGGGCTGCTGTACGACGAGCCGGAGCATTTGCAAATCAATGCCGGGCAATACCGGCATGACGGCTGGTTTCCGCACTGGGGAGCCACCGACGGCCTCAGCCTGGCGGCATCCCGCGATAAGGTGCGGCAAGCTGCGGAAGCCCGCGTCCGGCATGTGCGGCGCGTGGCGGAACAGACGGAGGCCGCGGGCAAAGCGATTCCGCTTGTTTCGGAGCATGTGTTTCCGACGATGTTCCATACGTTTGCAAGAGCGGGAATGGACGTATGCCCGAAAATCATGAAGGAATCGTTCCAGTCGCTGCAGCTGTCAACCGCGCTCGGGGCGGCCAAACAATACGGCAGGGCGCTGTGGATTTGCGCCGATTTGTGGGGGCCGGACACGGGCGCGTGGTTTACCCGGTTTCACGGGTTTCCCGGCCATTCTCCGCAGGAGTTCGCATCGGCGCTAAGAATGGGCTACCTGATGGGGCCGACGCATTTGTTCGCGGAAAATATCGACGTGCTGCTGCGGCATACGCCGGCAGGATTCGAAGCGACCGAATTCGGCGAAGTGTGGAAGGAGTTCACCGGCAAATTCGTCCCCGAACATCCGCTCGGCTGGTCGCATTTAGAGGCGGACCCGGATATCGCAGTCATTCATTCGGATGACGGCAACTACGGGCAAAACGAGAGGTTATTCGGCAACCGGGAGCTTGCCGGCGAAGAACATTCGTCCAGCGTCTTTCACATCTGGCACCTGCTCAGCCGCGGAACGATCCCGGCGCACGGCGGCTGCATGCATATACCCGGCTTCGAGTTTCCGCGACATGAATTGAAACGCGAAGTGCCTTACGAAAAATATCCGCTGGAACAAGGGTATGTGTCCGGCCGGAGCAGGCCGGTTCACCCGTTATTTTATCCCGTGGGCAATGTGCTCGCCTTCGACGAGCAGGTTCGCGCGGATCAGCTCGGAAAGCCAAAGCTGGTGCTCGCCGGCGGTTCCTCCCTCTCCCTGGATGCGTGGAAGGCAATCGTCCAAAGAGCGGAGGACGGGGGCACCGTCATCGTTGCCCGCTGGCTGCTTCCCGAGGACTGCCCGGGCTATTTGCGAAGCAGCGGGAAAGTCGGCCTCGGGCAGTGGATCGTCACGGACGACTTTCTGGAGGCCGGCGTGAAAGAAGCCGCCGCCCCTTTCCTCGGGGAAGAGCGCCGCTGGACGCAGCGCTTCGGCAATACGGAAGTGCGGATATACTCCGCCGACCGCGAAGGATTTACTCTCGATTTTGAAATTGTTGATATTAAATAACGTCGGCAGGTTATTGCCGAATCTTTTTAAAGATTTGGTGAAAATAGCGGAGTGGGACGGAATCGTGCCGGAGAAGCGTAAGCGGTCGCCTTTGTAGTAGAATCAGAATTTATAAGCCGGAAGGCGTTAAACATCTGATTCGCAAGAAAAGCTTCCGCTTAAACACGGATGTACATCATCGAATTGGCATCGATCTGAAGCTTTTCTTAACGGATTTCAACCGCCGACAAGCGTTTAAATAAGGAAATCCGTGAACAAGAGCGATCGGAGGTACGATCCGGTACACGCAGCGGTATATTTTCACCGGATCTTTGCCACCGTCGAGGGGGAGTGCATATTGGAAAAAGCGAAGCCATTGGATCCGTTCGCGGAAATCGCATTCCGCGAACATCCCGGAAGTAAATACGAATTGCAGGAAATTCCCCCCATATCCTATGAGAAAAAACATTTCACCCCGGGTCCGGCGAAAGCGGAAAATGCGGCGGTCCCGTCTTACGAGGAGCAGCTCGCCCAGTTTCACGAAGAGCTTGAGCTGCTCCGCGAGAAGTACGCGCCGTTTATGCGGAATTTGACGCCGGCGCCCGGCATGAGGCGCGGCCGGCAGCCTTTTACGCAGTTTCAGTTCCGCTATCAGACGCCGGAGGATGCCCAGTTCAGCCGCGTGCTGGAAGGGGCGGGGGAATGGGAAACGGTGACGATCCCCGACTTTCGCGGGCCGACCGGCGAGACCGGCAGGTGGACGGGGTTTTACCGCACCGAGTTTGCCTATCATGCGGCTCCGGAGGGGAAGCGGGTCTATCTCGTTTTCAAAGGCGTCGACTACAAAGCGACGGTGTACCTGAACCGTAAATGTTTGGGCAGCCACGAGGGGTTTTTCGCTCCGTTCGAATTCGACGTCACCGATTTTTTGCGGGAGCACAACACGCTTGTCGTCGAGGTGCACAACGATTATCCGATGATGGGGGTCGGCGGCACGCGGCTGGACGGCGACAAAATTTATGCGGCGACCGGTCCGGGCTGGGACGACCCGTACAGCGGCTGGAATCATTGCCCGCACGGCGCGGGGATTTACAACCGGGTGTATTTGGAAGAGCGCCCGCAGCTGTTTATTCAGGACATCTTTGTCCGGCCGAACATCGATGAAGATTTCGTCGAAGTATGGATCGACGCGACCAATACGACGAATAAGCTGATGGAGAACTTCGAGCTCACTTTACAAGTGCTGCCGAAAAATTTTGCCGGGGAAGGCCTCGGGCCCATCTCGTTTCCGGTCGCGTACGCCGGGCCCGGCATCAACTTCTACCGGTACAAGGTGGATTTTCCGTCGTTTCGGCTTTGGGAGCCGGAAACCCCGTATTTATACGTGGCGCGTGTCGATGTCTTCGCAGACGGGGAGCGCATCGACAGCCGGGACCGCAGCTTCGGCATGCGGAAGTTCCACATGGACGAACAAAACGAGCCGAAAGGAACGCTTTATCTCAACAACCGTCCGATCCTGCTGAGAGGCGCCAACGAAATGGGCCATCTGCAGCAATGCGTGATGAGAAACGACTTCGCTCAGCTGGCGGACGATATTTTAATCGCAAAGCTGGCGAATTTGAACTTTTACCGGATTACGCAGCGGCCGGTTCAGGAAGAGATTTACGACTATTTCGACATGCTCGGCATGATGCATCAATGCGATCTTCCGACGTTCGGTTTTATCCGCCGCAATCAGTTTGTCGAAGGCGTCCGCCAGGCGGCGGAGATGGAGAGGCTGATCCGCAGCCATCCATCCTCGGTTATCGTATCGCTCATTAACGAGCCGTCCCGCACCGAAAAGCGCCGCAAAGGGCACCGCCATTTGCACCGGAACGAGCTGGAAGCGTTTTTCGTCGCCGCGAGGCAGGCCATTTTTGTCGAAAATCCCGATCGTGTGGTCAAAAACGCGGATGGGGACTACAATCCCCCCACCCGCGAAGGATTGCCCGATTTTCACTGCTATAACATGTGGTACACGAACAATACGATCCCGGTCGGCAAAATGTACAAAGGATTTTTGCCGGCCATCCGCAAAGGCTGGAAGGCCGGGTGCGGCGAGTACGGCACGGAAGGTCTCGACAACATCGAACTGATGATGAGCCGTTATCCGAAGGAATGGCTTCCGTCCGGGGAAAACGACGAAACGTGGCTGCCGAGCCGGATTCACGGCTCGCAAACGTACACGCTGCACGGCGACTGGTTTGCCGAGCAGCGGACGATGCGCGAATGGGTTGAAGCGAGCCAGAAGCACCAAAGCCTGGCGACGAAGCTGATGACGGATGCTTGGCGCCGGCGGGCCGATCTGGTCGTTTCCACGGCCATCCATCTGCTGATCGACGCATGGCCTTCCGGTTGGATGAAAGCGCTCGTCGGCGTCGACCGGATTCCGAAGCCGGCTTATTTTACGTACAGGGATTGCTTGAAGCCGGTGCGCGTCCATTTAAGGTGCGACAGATGGAAGGTGTACGAGGAGGAGACGCTGGAAATCGAAGCGTGGCTTCTGAACGATACGCCGAGGCCGCTCGGCGGATGCCGCATCGTGGCGACGCTGCGCGACGATACCCGCGACTTCGCCAGCTACGAAATCGCCGGCTCCGTTTCCGAAGCGACGTCGCGGTATGCGGGAACGATCCGCTTTTCCGTGCCGCACGTGCAGGACCGCCAAACGCTGCACATGGATGCTTGCCTGCTGGACGGAGCCGGGAATTTGCTGAGCAAGGAACGGTTTTCCTTCGAAGCGTTCGCCAAAACGGGCCGTCCGCAGCCGCGGCGGGCCGCGTTTCTCGATGCGGAGTCGGAGCTGCTCTGCTCGCTGCTCGGTATTTCCGCCGGGCAGTATGACGTGAACGCGGAGCAGTCGGGTCCCTTGATCGTATCCTCCAGAGAAACGTTCGATCGCCATCGTGATCAGGTTCTGGAACGGGTTCGGGCGGGTGCGACCGCGATGCTCGTGCTCAAAGGTCCCGACAGCGGGCCGTGGGACGTCGGTGACACCGTTATAGGAACCGCGAAGCTTAGGCAAATTTACGTCTTGTCGGCGGAAACCGGCGATCCGGGCCTTGCATGGATAAAACCCGACGATTTCGCTTATTTTTACAATTTGACAAGCGACCGGATCGACGGCATAAGCAACTGCCATCTGCTGGGCGACGGAATCGAGCCGATCTTGTTTGCATACCATCCGCAGGACGAACCGGGCGGCAAACGAAAGCTTCCTTTGGTCGGCGTGAAGCGTTTGGGGCAAGGACGGCTGGTTCTCGTGTGCCTGCCGCTGGAGGGAAGAGTCGGCTTCAATCCGACGCTGGACCGGTTTTTACTATCCATTCTCGAGGGAGGAGGGGCTGAAGCATGTACGCCATTGTTAGCCGAAACGGGCGAAGACGGGCAGAAGTTACGGCTGCCCCTGAAGGAATCGGACTCGTTTTACGGGACGGGGACGGAGACCCGGCTCATTTCGCAGGATATTTGAGCGACATGCTGCTTTGCTCGGCGGGCAGGCCATGGCGGCTGAGCAAAGCCGGACCGGAGGCGGTGCAAATCTCCCAAGAGGCGGATGCGATACAAATCAGCGGTACGGTCCAGTCTTTAAGCTTTACGCTAAAGCTGGCTTTCGACCCGCGCGGTTTGCTGGGCCTGCACGTGATCTGGGAAAACCGCACCGACCGCACGCTGCGCGATATGGCCGTAGGTCTCTTGTTCGAGCTGCCGGGGCGGGAAGGAGAGAAGGTGACGATTCCCCATATGATCTACAACAACAATCCTTCGTCCGATCCGACCAGGGCCGTCCCCCGGCTTGGCGAAGGCCCGGGCAAAGGGTTTATTTGCGAGGAGCACCGTTTGCCGATCCCCTGCGTAAACGTGGAATGGACGGACGGGCATAACGGCGAGGAGCGGTTTCTCTCTCTGTTTTCGCTTCCCTCTTATTTCGAGCTTGAGGACGGATCGGTGCAGTACGGCTCGCTCGGTGCGATTCGGGATGAGCATCGGCTGACCTTGGCCGCGCTGAGCGGCGTGCTGATGTTTAACGGCGAGAAAGACATGATCTGCATCGCCAAAAACAAAACCGAACGGTATCACGGCGGCTATACCGACTTTTCCCCCGGCTTTGCTTTAACGAAGGAATACGCTCTTGATTGGGGGCAAGTTGCGCGGCCCGGTCAAGGCTTCCGCGAAATCGTGCGCAAGGGATTAGAGCTGTACGCCCCGGAAGGGGCCAGGCCGCTTTCCCTTGACGAGATGATCCGGCTCAAGACGAATGCGCTGGACGACAGATGGAGAACCGATTGCTGCGGAGCCGCCGGTTACGTGAAATTTTCCGACTCGAACGACTTCGGCAACGTATCGAAGCATCCGCTGCATTTTATGTACGGCTGGACGGGGCAGTGTCTGAAGCTGGCCTGGTGCGATGCCAAGCTGGGGTTTGAAACCGGCCTGGAGGAGCGCGTCTTGAGGTGCCGGCAGGCCGCCGATTTTTATGTGCGCGAAAGCCGGACCGGGGTTCCCGGCTTAAGGCACGGCGTATACCGGCTCGGAGAGGGGCGCTGGGACGGTTTTAGCTGGAACAAGCAGCCCTCCGTCTCGAGCCGCGCCCTGGGGGAAACGATCGCCGATTTGGCGGAGATCGTGCTTTTGTTCCGGCGGCACAGCAGGGATTTGCCGGCAGCATGGATAGAGGCCGTCCGCGAGTCGGCCGACTTTTTCCTCGGCGCCGCGCTGCCGAGCGGCGTGTATCCGGCCGCATGGCTGCCGGAAGGCAGGCCGGCGGAAGAAATGATTACGGCGGCCGGCCTGCCCTGCCTGATCGCCGTCGCGAAAGCGTACCGGGTCACCGGGGAAAGCCGGTATTTGCAGCATGCCGAAGCGGTTATGCGGCGGTATTATGAGCTGCACGCCGAAACGTTCGATCGGCCGTTCGCCCGTTCCACGCTCGATGCGAAGTGCGAGGATAAGGAGGCGGGCATGTATTTTTTTCTGGCCGCCTACGAGCTGTTCCTGCTCACGAGCGAAACGCGCTACCGCGACTGGGCGGAAATTGCCGCAGATTGGCTCCTTACTTTCGTATATATGTGGAACCCCGCCTACGACCGCGGATCGAAGTTCAGGGATGAAGCCTTCCGCGCCGCCGGATGGCCGGGGGTGAGCGTGCAAAATCACCATCTGGACGTATTTTTCCCGACGTTCGAGCTGTGGCGGTTCGGCCGGCTTACAGGCAGCGCGCAGTACGAGCGGCTCGGGCAAATGATGCTCTACGCGATGGGGCAGGGCATCTGCACGAAACCAGGCGAGTGGAACTTCACCGTTGCCGGGGAGCAGGGGGAAGGTTTTTTCCAAACGAACTGGAACCACAGAGGACACAGCAACAGATGGAACCCGTCCTGGGTGGTCGCGCTCGTGCTGCAAAACGCGCTGCGATTCCGGGATGCGGCGGAAACGACGAATGAGGAACGGGAGATGACTGCGTGATGGATAAAGCGATCCCGGATTGGGAAAATATCGAGATCCTGGGACGGAATACGGAGCCGCCGCATGCCGGACTCATGCCCTACGGCGACGTGAAGTCGGCGCTTGAAGGGGAACGGGGGGCATCGCCTTATTACCGTTCGCTGAACGGCAGCTGGGCGTTTTATTATGCGGAAAGCGCCGCGCAGGCTCCCGACCGGTTTTACGATCCCGAATACTCTTCGGACGGCTGGAGCCGGATACCGGTCCCGGGAAACTGGCAGATGCACGGATACGGCCGGCCGCATTACTCCAGCAGCTATTATCCGTTTCCGATCGATCCGCCGCACGTGCCCGGCGATAATCCGGCGGGGTGTTACCGCAGAAGCTTTTTCGTTCCGGAGAATTGGGATGATCGGCAGGTATTTCTCGCTTTCGAAGGCGTCGACTCGGCTTTTCACGTATGGGTGAACGGGCGGCCTGCCGGGTACGGCCAAGGAAGCCATATGCGCTCGGAGTTTCGGATCACTTCTCTGCTTGTGCCCGGAGAAAACGTGGTCGCCGTGCGGGTATACCAATGGAGCGACGGCAGCTATTTGGAGGATCAGGACAAATGGCGGCTGAGCGGCATTTTCCGGGACGTCTATTTGAAAGCGGTGCCGCAGGTGCATATGCGCGATCTGTTTGTGCAAACGGAGTTCGATGAGAGGCTCGCGGATGCGAAGCTGAAGCTTCGTCTTCACGTGAAAAATTACGCAGACCGCGAAGCCGGCCCGCACCGGCTGCGAATATCGCTGCTGGATGCGGAGAGGAAGCCCGTCTGTGAAGGAATCTGCGAAGAGGTGCCGTCGCTCATTTCGAACGAAGAGAAGTTACTGCACGTGGACATCGCGGTCCCGGCTCCGCGCAAATGGTCGGCGGAGGAGCCGAACCTGTACGCGCTGGCGCTGCAGTTGGAGGATGGGCAGGGCGGTCAATCGGAAGCGGTGAGCGTAAACGTCGGATTCCGCGAAGTGCGGATTCGCGACGGGCGGCTTCTGGTCAACGGCAAAGCTGTGAAGCTGAAGGGTGTGAACCGCAATGAATTCCATCCGGAGCTCGGGTTTGCCATCCCGCTGGAATCGATGCTTGAGGATATTCGCCTCATGAAGCGGCACAACATTAATGCAGTCCGCTCCTCGCATTATCCGAACGACACGCGATGGCTCGATTTGTGCGATCTGTACGGCCTGTACGTCATCGACGAGGCGGATTTGGAGACGCACGGCGGCCATTTTATCGGCAATGAGAGCTTTTTGGCGGAAGACCCGCGCTGGAAGGAGGCGTTCCTCGACCGGGCGCGGCGCATGGTGGAGCGGGACAAAAACCATCCGTCGGTCATTGTCTGGTCGCTCGGCAACGAATCGGGCTACGGGCCCAATCACGATGCGATGGCCGAATGGGTGAGGCGCGCCGACCCGACGCGGCCCATCCATTACGAGCGTGCCAAGGACGCGCCGGTCGTCGATATCGTCAGCTGTATGTACCCTTCCTTGGACGTTTTGATCGCGGAAGGGGAAAAAACGGACGATCCGCGGCCTTTTCTGATGTGCGAATTCGCGCACGCGATGGGCAATTCGGTCGGCAATTTGCAGGAGTATTGGGACGCGATTTACCGCTACCCGCGCCTCATCGGCGGTCTGATCTGGGAGTGGGCCGATCTCGGTATCCGGCAAACGTCGGAAACGGGCGAAACGTGGTACGCATACGGCGGCGATTTCGGCGATCATCCGCACAGCGGGCATTTTTGCATCGACGGACTGCTGTTTCCGGACCGTAGGCCGAAAGCGTCGATCCTCGAGCTGAAAAAGGTGATCGAGCCGGTGAAAGCGGAGCTCGTCGATTGGCGGAAGGGGCTTGTGAGCATTCGCAATCTTTACGATTTCAGCACGCTCGCGCATCTGGCCGGATATTGGGCCTTGCTGTGCGACGGCGAAATCGTCGAGCAGGGCGAGCTTCCTGCGCTTGATGTGCCTCCCGGCGAAGAGGCCGCCTTCGTGATACCGTACCAAACGAAGCCGGAGCGTTTGGGCGGAGAAGTGTGGTTCCATCTCCGCTTTACGCTGCGCAAGGCGACAATTTGGGCTCCGCAGGGCCATGAGGTGGCGTGGGCCGATCTTCCGGTCCCCGCTGCCGCGCACGCGGAGCAGCCGCTGATCGCACCGGACGCGATGCCGCTTCTGCGTACGGACGAAACGGAGAAGCTGCTGCACGTCTCCGGGGAGGATTTTTCCATCGCCTTCGATAAAATTCGGGGGGAACCGGTCTCTTTCGAATACAACGGAATTCAGCTGCTGACGTCCGGCCCCAGGATCCATTTATGGAGGGCGACGATCGACAACGATACCCGACAGGCGAAGGAATGGAAAAAGGCGGGCTACGATATGCTGACCGTCCGTGTACAGGACGCGGCGGTTCGCCTGTACGGGGATCGCGCTGTAGAGATTACGGTGAAATCGTCGCTAGGGGCGGCGGGGCTCGGCGTCTGCTTTGCGGCGCAGACGATCTATACCGTGTACGGCACGGGCGACGTCACGATCGCGGCCCGCATCGCGCCGCTGCGCGAGGAGCTTCCGCCACTGCCGCGGTTCGGGCTGCAGTTGGCGATGCCCGGCGAGTTCGACCGGTTCGCATGGTTCGGGCTCGGGCCGCACGAATGCTACGCCGACCGCAAGGCGAGCGGGCGCCTGGGCGTATACGGCGGCCTCGTGCAGGACCAATACGTGCCGTATATCAAACCGCAGGAGAACGGCAGCAAAGCCGATGTGCGTTGGGCGGCGGTGACAAACAAACTCGGCGTCGGGTTGTTTGTAGGCGGCATGCCGCAGCTTGCTGTCGGCGTCAGCCACTACAGCACGGAAGCTCTTGCCAATGCGAAGCATACCGGCGATCTGGTCCGTTTAAACGAAACGATCGTCAGCTTGGATTATCGGCAGGCGCCGCTCGGCAACCACAGCTGTGGGGAAGCGCCGCCGCTGGAGAAGTACTTGCTGATTCCGCAGGAGATGGAATTTTCCTTACGGCTGAAGCCGTTTAGCGGTAAAGATTTGTCGCCGGCGAAGCTGAGCAAGCGGAGGCCGGGGCCGCTGCCGAAACGCGCCGGGGCTCCGGAGGCGCCTGCCGCAGCCGGGGTGGCCGGCTGGCTGCAAGCCCGCGCGCTGCCGATTGCAGCAGCGGAATCGGCTGCCGCGTCGGCGCCGAAACGGGAGGTGGAATCATGAACGGCCGGAAATTTCCGAAAATTATGTACGGCGGCGATTACAACCCGGAGCAGTTTCCGCGGGAAATTTGGGACGAAGACATGCGGCTGTTCCGGCTCGCCGGAATCGACATCGCGACGCTGAACGTATTTTCGTGGGCGCTGAACCAGCCGGACGAAGAAACGTACCGGTTCGATTGGCTGGACGAGATCATGAACAAGCTGCACGAAAACGGGATCCGCGTTTGCCTGGGGACGAGCACGGCGGCACATCCGGCGTGGATGGCCCACAAATACCCCGACGTCCTGACGGTCGGCTACGACGGGCGCCAAAGAAAGTTCGGCCGCAGGCACAACTCCTGCCCGAACAGCCCGACCTTCCGCCGTTACGCCGGACTAATGGCGAGGAAGCTCGCGGAGCGGTACAAGGATCACCCGGCCCTGCTGCTTTGGCATGTGAACAACGAAATCGGCATCCGCTGCTACTGCGGCAACTGCGAGAAGGCGTTTCGCGAGTGGCTGAAAAAGCGTTACGGCGCTTTGGAGGAGCTGAACCGTGCGTGGTATACGCGCTTTTGGGGACACACGTTTTACGACTGGGAAGAGATCGTTCTTCCGAGCGGCTTAAGTGAGGGGCTGTCGGGAGGCAACTCCGACCAGACGGCTTTTCAGGGAATAACGCTCGATTATTACCGGTTTAATTCCGACAGCTGGCTGGAATGTTACCTGATCGAAAGCAGTGCGATCAAGGAAATCATTCCCGATGCGGTCGTCACGACGAATTTTCAAGGGAACGGCACGTACAAGCCGCTCGATTATTTCAAATGGGCCGCCCATCTCGACATCGTCGCGCTCGATATTTATCCGGAAAACCATACGCCGGAAAGCTATATGGCGATGAGATACGACCTGATGCGCGGCCTGAAGGACGGCGCTCCGTTTATGCTGATGGAGCAAAGCCCCGGCGTCATCAACTGGAAGCCGGTGAATCCGTTAAAGCGGCCGGGCGTCATGCGGCTGAGAAGCTACCAGGCGGTGGCGCGGGGAGCGGAATCGGTCATGTTTTTCCAGCTGCGCCGCTCCCTCGGTGCCTACGAGAAGTTTCACGGCGCCGTCATCGACCATGCCGGCCATGAGCACACGCGGGTGTTTCGGGAGTGCGCGGAGCTCGGCGGCGAGCTGAGGCACCTGGGCGATCTTCTGCCGGACTCGCGGGTGACGAGCAAGGTCGGCATTTTGTTCGACTGGGACAACTGGTGGGCTGTGGAGCTCGGCGGCGGACCGTCGGCTCATTTGAAATATCTCGACCAAGTCCAGAAATACTACGATGCGTTTTACGAAAACGGCATCCAGGTCGATTTCATTCATGTCGGCACCGATCTCGCCTCCTACGATTTGGTGGTCGCCCCCGTGCTGTACATGGTGAAGCCCGGTTTCGCCGGGAAGCTGGAACGGTTTGTCCGGGGCGGCGGCACATTTGTCACGACGTTTTACAGCGGAATAGCAAACGAAAGCGATCTGGTGACGCCGGGCGGCTACCCGGGCGAGCTGCGCAGGCTGCTGGGCATATGGGTCGAGGAAATCGACGCGCTGTTTCCGGAGCAAAAAAACGCGATCGTCATGAAAGGGAAGCTCGGACAGCTTCAAGGATCGTACGACTGCGGGCTGATCTGCGAGGTCGTTCACCTCGAAGGGGCGGAAGCGCTTGCGGAATTCGGCAAAGAGTTTTACCGCGGCCGGCCCGCCTTAACGCGTCACCGCTTCGGCAAAGGGCAGGCGTGGTACGCCGCGACGGACCCGAGCCGCGATTTTATGCGGCAGTGGATCAAAGGTTTGTGCGAGGATAAAGGCATTTCGCCTACGCTTGCCGCTCCGCCGGGAGTCGAAGCCGTATGCCGCGAGAAGGACGGCATCCGCTGCCAGTTTATACTGAACCACACCGATCATCCGCAAAAGATCGATATCGGAGAGCGGGAGCAAAGGGATCTGCTCACCGGCGCCCTCCTCAGCGGCGAAGCGGAGCTTCCGCCCAAGGGCATCCTGATTCTCCAGGCTTAGCGGAGTGGCGAAAAAGCGAAGTGGACGGAATCGTGCTGGAGAAGCGTTAGCGGTCGCCTTTGAGAACGGATTTCCACCGCCTAATGGCGGAACATCATTGAATGGGGTCCCCACAAAGTATTTGGAAAAGCTTCATAGATTAACTTCACCTTTGTGGGGCAGAGGAGCGATCGGAAGCACGATCCGGGACACGCAGCGGAGATTTTCGTCACGGCAGCCCAACGGAAATGGAGGTGCAAGCATGAAAATAAGCTTCGGAGCAACGCTTCGCTTGTGGGCGGCTCTTTTGATCGTCCTGGGCGCGGTATGGTCCCCTGCGGCGGCGGACGCCGCAGTGAAATATTCGACCTTTACGAAGGACAGCTACAACAACCTGATCTGGCTGCAGCCGGCCTATTACCCGATCGGCGTCGTCGGACAGGATTTGTACGCGCCGGACCCGGGCAATCCGAAACTTTTGACGAAATCGCCTTTGAAAAATCCGAAGGATATTTTCGTCGATAGCAAAAACGAAATTTATATCGCCGATACCGGGAACAACCGCATCGTCCATATGACCGAAAAGGGGCAGCTGATCCGTTATATCACGCTGCCGGAAAGTCCGCTGAACAAACCGGAGGGGATTTTCGTCACAAAGGAAGGCGAGCTGTTCATCGCCGACTCGGGCAACAAACGGGTGGTCAAGCTGGACAAAAACGGCAAGCTGATGGCGGAGTTCAAGCGGCCCGATTCCAGATACATCCCGGAGAGGTTCGTGTTCGATCCTTCCAAGGTGATGGTCGACGAGCGGGGATTTCTGTACATCGCAGTGCACGGCGGTTACGAAGGACTCGTGCTGCTGGACTCCGGCGGGAAATTTCAAGGTTTCTTCGGCGCCAACAAAACGACCCTCTCCGCGCTCGATGCGCTCAAGCGCTGGCTGTACACGAAGGAAATGTACGCCAACGAGCTGGCCAAAAGGCCGGAGACGATCAACAGCGTCGCCACCGACAAAAACGGCTACATTTATACGGTAACCGGCGGGACGGCCAAATCGGACCAGCTCAAGAAGCTGAATATCAAAGGGGAAAACCTGCTGCGCAGCTCGCAAAAATCGTTCGGCGAGTCCCGCGCGATCGACATGCAGGCGGCGTCCACCGTCAAAGGAGCGCTGAATATTCCGCAGTTGATCGACGTCGCCGTCGACCAAAGCGGCAACATGATCGTGGTCGATCAGCAGTTCAAGTACATAAGCCATTACGACGCTTCCGGCAATTTATTGTATTTCTGGGGAGGCGCATCGGCGGTCGGTTCCTCCCAGGTGGGGCTGCTGAAAAGCCCGGTCGCCCTCGATGTGAATGCCGGCAACGAACTGTTCGTGCTCGACGATCAGGAAAATATCGTGCAGGTGTTCCGTCTGTCGGAGTTCGGCCAAAAGGTCGACAAAGCGAATTTGCTGACTCTCGCCGGAAATTATGAAGCGAGCGAACAGCCTTGGCAGGAGGTGCTGCGGATGAATGCGCAGTTCACCCCGGCGATTTTGGGGCTTGCCAAAGCGGCCATGAAAAAAGGGCAATACGAAGAGGCCAAGCGGCTGTTCAAAGAAGCGGGCGACCAGGAAGGATTTTCCGACGCGTTTTGGCAAATTCGCATGCTGTGGTTTCAGCAAAATTTTTCGCTTATCGCGAGCATCCTTGTAATCGGATCGATCCTTTACGTTGCGCTGGACAAATGGACGGCCAAAAGCAAGCTGCGGCAACGGTGGAGGAGCGGGAGAAAGACGGAAAACCGCTTCATCTTCCATCTGAAGCACGCCTTTTATGTGCTGAAGCATCCGATCGACGGATTCACCGCGATCCGCTATGAGGGGAAGGGCACATACTGGAGCGCCATACTGATCATGGCCGGCGTTTATGCCGCTTTGCTCGTCAAGGAGTTTGCCACCAGCTTCTCCTTTAACGCAGCGACGCGGGTGGATGTGTATTCGATTTTCACCCAATTTTTTATCGTTTGGATCGCCTGGGTTTTCGCCAACTATCTCGTCAGCTCCATTTACCGCGGCGAAGGGCGGTTTCGCGATATTTTCATCGGCAGCGCCCATGCGCTCGTTCCTTACATGATCGTCGGCGTTCCGCTGGCTATCCTGTCGAATTTTATGACGCAGAACGAGATGTCGATTTACAGCTTTTTTGCGGGCGGGATCGTGGTTTGGACGGGGCTGCTGATGTTCTGGAACATTCAGTCGATTCACAATTACAGCGTAGGGGAGACGGTTATGAACATCTTCCTGACGCTCTGCACGATGCTGACGATCGGCGTGCTTATTTTTATTACAACGGGACTGACCAACGATTTTATTTCACTAATCTACGAGATGAGTCAGGAGGCGCTTTTGCGATGACGTGGATTCAGAAAGTGAACAAAACCGCGGCTGCCGCCGGCATCCTGATTCTCGCCCTTATCTTTTACATCGCCGTCAACGTCAAAATCGAATTCAAATCGCCGGACCAGGAGCGCGCCGCCCGGCCGCCCGCGGAAGCGTCGACCGCGCCTCAAGGGTCCAGGCCGGCCGCGCTGCCGAAGGAAAGCGAATTTAAAAGAATAGCGGAAACCGATACGCTGCGCCTCAGCATGGACGACAAAACCGGCCATTTTACGGTCGAGGACAAGCGCAACGGAAATGTGTACCGCTCTTTTCCGAATCCGGAGTATTGGGCTCAGGAGACGATTTCCGAAACGTGGAAAAAACATTTGGCATCGCCGCTGATGGTGCAGTATGTCGACTTTTCGAAAAACATTTTGCAAGCGAAGGAAACGAATTTCGCCGCGGAGGGCGGACAGGTGAAAGACGTTCAGACGATTCCCGGCGGATTCAAGCTGGTATACGATTTGCCGGCCTCCGGGTTTACGATACCGGTCCAGGTAAAAATCGAACAGGATTACATCGAGACGAAAATTATCCGCGAAGGCATCAAGGAAACGAAGATGGGGCTTGTGTGGATCCGGCTGTTTCCTTTCTTCGGGGCGGAATATTCCGCAGGGCAGGATGGATACATGTTCATTCCGGACGGCGCAGGGGCGCTCATCCGCTTTAAGGACAACAAGCTGAACGTCAACAAGCTGTACGATGAAAGCGTATTCGGGCAGGACAACACGTTTGCGGGTTTAAGCAACAACCGGAACCAGATCGTCATGCCGGTATTCGGCATGAAAACGGGCGCCAAAGGGTTTCTCGCGGTGCTGCACGACGGCGAAGAATTCGCCAATATCGTCGCCGCTCCTTCGGGGGTGCTGAGCAATTACAACTGGGTCGCCGCGCAGATGAACTACCGCGCCAGCTTCCTGCAGTTTTCAAGCCGAAACGCTCCGGACGAGTGGGGGTATGTCGATTATAACCGGGATCAAATATTCGGCAGCGACCGCACCGTTCGCTACTACATTTTGGATGGATCAAAGTCGGATTACGTGGGAATGGCCCAGGCATACCGCGGTTATTTGATGAAGGAAAAAGGCGCGAAGCCTCTGGCTCCGAAAGATCCGCATCTACCGCTGCATGTGGACATCATCGGGGGAGACCGGGAAAAAGGCGCGGTGAGCGACCGGTACCTGAACTTGACAACGACGGAAGACGCCGTCCGGATGGTGGATTCCTTGCGCGATAAAGGCATACCCCATATGTCGCTCACGTTCAAAGGCTGGCAGGAGGGCGGCTACAGCTCGCTCGGCAGAACATTTCCGGTCGACTCCCGCATAGGCGGAGACAAGGGGATGAAGGCGTTTATCGACAAAGCCCACAGCTACGGATTTCCGGTTTATCTGGAAACCGAATACATGCTGAACAATACGGGCGCGGGCGGTTTTGATACAAAATTTCACGCGATGGTCAACTTGGCCGGACGAAATCTGATGATGAACGCGCTTTATAACAACGAGCGGGTGCCGGTCGTCAGCAATAAATACGCGCTTGAAATGGTGAACAAAGATCTGAACCGGTATAAGGAAATGGGCGTGGACGGACTCGCTTTCGGCATGATCGGAAGGCGGCTGTTCAGCGATTACAATACCGGGTTCGGAGCGGCCCGGGACGAGTCGCGGGACGTGCAGGAGCGGATTATGCAGCGGGTGAAGGAAACGCTCGGCGGCGTGCAGGGCCGGGCTTCCAATATGTACGCGCTGCCGTATGCCGGTCATATACAGGCGCTCGCCTACGACTACTCCTACGATCTGTTCACGGACGAGGTCGTTCCGTTCGTGCAGATCGCAACGCACGGACTCGTTTCGTACACTTCGGAATACGCGAACAATCGTCAGGAGGATGTCAACGACTTTTTGCGCGACATCGAATACGGGGCCGAACCTTCCTTCATCTTCACGCGGGCGGAAACGAAGGAATTCGTGAATGCGTACGGCATCCGGTTTTACAACACGCAGTTCGCCAATTGGGAGACGTTCGCCGCGGAGCAGTACAAACGGTACGACGAAGCGCTCGGCGACGTACAGGGTGAGTTCATTACCGGCCACCGGACGCTCGCGGACGGCGTCAAGGAAACGACCTACGCGGGCGGAAAGCGGATCATCGTCAACTACGGACTTACACCTTACCGCAGCGGCGATGTGACGGTGGACGCGCAAAACTTTGCGATCATTCGGGGAGGGGCAGGCCGATGAAATCGAGATTCCGATTAAAAACGTCCCTGGTCGAATATTTGGAAGGCGCTGTCTTTATCGCTCCCTGGTTTATCGGCTTTCTGGTGTTTATGGCGTTCCCGCTCGGCTATTCGCTGTTTATGAGCTTTCAGAAGGTGACGATCACCGCAACGAAAACGACGACCCAGTTCATCGGGCTGACCCATTACCGCCGCATTTTGTTCGAGGACGGCAGCATCCTGTACAACCAGCTGCTGCCGTTCCTCCGGCAGGCGCTGTTTATGATCCCGATCATCGTTGTCTTTGCGTTGATGATTGCGATCATCCTGAACCAAAATTTTTCCGGGCGGACGTTTTTCCGGGCCGTCTTCTTCCTTCCCGTGATCCTTGCTACCGGCGAGGTGGTCAGTGAATTTTTGACGGCGGGCGAAGGCGATCTCGGCTTTATGTCCAAGTACAACGTCTCCGGCCTGATCAAAGCCAATTTGTCCGCGACCTGGTCCGGCCCGCTCACATCGATTCTCGACTCGTTCGTGCTCATCCTCTGGTATTCCGGAGTGCAAATTTTGATTTTCCTCGGCGGCAGGCAGACGATTTCGAACTCGGCGTATGAAGCGGCGCGCATCGATGGAGCGGGACCGTGGGAAACGTTTTGGAAAATTACGCTGCCGGCGATGACGCCGTTTATTTTCCTGAACGTCATTTACACGATCGTCGATCTGTTCACGTTCCCGACCAACCCGATTCTCGGCAGAGTCCGGGAAAGCGAATACGGCGAATTCAGCGCGCTGATCTGGATTTATTTTCTCATCATCGGCTTCTTCCTGGCGATTTTCTTCCTGATTTTCGCCAAGGCGACCAAGTCGCAGAGAGGTGCGGCGTAACATCAAACACTATGAACGGGGTGATCTTATGATCGGGGTTAAGTTTAAAACGGAGCATGCACCCGCGCTTTTGAACCGGCTGAACAAAATCCGCTACGCCGTGCTGGGCAGGGAGGCGGATAAAGGGCTGCTGTTCAAGCTGTTCATTTACCTGATTTTGCTCGATACGGCCTATATCTATTTAAAGCCCATCCTGCACATGCTGACGACGATGGTGAAAAACGCGGACGATCTGCTCGATCCGTCCGTGAAATGGTTTCCGCGGGTCATCTACCTCGGTAATTTGCAGGAGGCGTGGGCATGGCTCAAATACCCGAAAGCTTTCGGCATCAGCCTGACGCTTTCGTTGTCCGTTGCTTTGCTGCAAACCTTTTCCTGCGCGGTGACCGGCTTTGCTTTTGCCAGGTTGAAGGTGCCGTTTAAAGGGCTGCTGTTCTCGTTTTTGCTGCTTACGTTTATCGTCCCCGTACAGGTCACGATTTTGCCGAACCTGATTTACGCCAGAGAGCTCGGCCTGCTCAACACGATTTATCCGATCATCGTCCCGGCGTTTTTCGGACTTGGCCTCAAGGGTGCGCTGTTCGTCATCATTTACCGGCAGTTTTTCTCGACCCAGCCGAAGGAGCTGGAAGAGGCGGCGAGGATTGACGG
This sequence comes from Paenibacillus hamazuiensis, assembly GCF_023276405.1. Taxonomy (NCBI): domain Bacteria; kingdom Bacillati; phylum Bacillota; class Bacilli; order Caryophanales; family Paenibacillaceae; genus Paenibacillus; species Paenibacillus hamazuiensis. The sequence continues at coordinate 4,611,514 of NZ_JALRMO010000001.1, read as the reverse complement.
GGCGGGCGTGTTCAAAATTTTTATCAAGGTGATGCTGCCGCTTGCGAAACCGGCCATTCTCGTCGTGTTTTTGTTTTCCTTCATCTGGACGTGGAACGACTTTTACCTGCCGAGCATGTATATGACCGATATCGAAACGCAGCCGCTTTCGAAGGGGATTTCGCGCATCGCGACGGCACTGCGCCAGCAGGCGGAGCAGTACGGGCCGTCCGTCACGGATGAGGCGATCCGCATGGCGACGACGTTCCTGATGATCGTGCCGCCGATGATCCTGTATTCGTTTACGCAGCGCTGGTTCGTGGAAGGCGTCGAAAGAACCGGCCTGGTGGAGTAGTTTCGCAGCTATGGGCTGAGGGGCCGGTGGGCGGTGCTGAGAGGAGGAAAATCCCTCTCTCAGCCGCAGAAAGCGCCGCGCCGGAGCCTGAGAGCGGGAAAAACCCGCTCTCAGGCGGGAGAATGCGACGGCAGGTGCGGTGTGCGTAGCTGAGAGGAGGAAAATGCCTCTCTCAGCCGCAGAAAGTGCCGCGCCGGAGCCTGAGAGCGGGAAAAACCCGCTCTCAGGCGTGAGAATGCGCCGGCGAGGCCGGTGGGCGTAGCTGAGAGGAGGAAAATGCTCCTCTCAGCCGCAGAAAAGTGCCGCGCCGGAGCCTGAGAGCGGGAAAAACCCGCTCTCAGGCGTGAGAATGCGCCGGCGAGGCTTGTGAGCGTAGCAGAGAGGAGGAAAATGCCTCTCTCAGCCGCGGAAAGTGTCGCGCCGGAGCCTGAGAGCGGGAAAAACCCGCTCTCAGGCGAGAGAATGCGCCGGCTGGGCCAGTGAGCGTAGCTGAGAGGAGGAAAATGCCTCTCTCAGCCGCAGAAAGTGCCGCGCCGGAGCCTGAGAGCGGGAAAAACCCGCTCTCAGGCGGAAGAATGCGTCGGCGGGTGCGGTGGGTGTAGCTGAGAGGAGGAAAATCCCTCTCTCAGCCGCTGAAAGCGCCGCGCCGGAGCCTGAGAGCGGGAAAAACCCGCTCTCAGGCGGGAGGTTGCGCCGGCGGGGCCGGTAGGTGGCGCCTCAGCGTGCAACTGGGCCGGATTTTCCGGCTTTCAATTTGTCGAAACGGAGGGCTTGTGAATGAAACGTATGTTCGCTTTTTGCGCGGCCGCTTTATTGGCGGTCGCAATGACGGCCTGCTCTTCGGTGCCGGTCGGCTCGCAGGCGGCATCCGGCAACGCCAAGAAGGTGATGCTGGTCAGAGCCAAGGAAGGAGGCGGCGAGCAGCTGATCATCGACCATTTGAAAAAGATGGGCTACACCGTCTACGATGCCGTCGATGCCAGCTTCAGCGTGGAGGCGGCGAAGGATTACGGGGTCGTGTACATCAGCTCGGCCGTCAATTCGTCCAAAATCGACAGCAAGCTGAAGCAGCTCGCCGTTCCGGTGGTCGTCTCCAAAACGCAGGTCGCCTCCATGCTCGGCATGGGAGGAGCCTCCGGGTTTGGCGAGGCCCCCGGTGTAAAGACGGGGCAGATCAAGGACGGCAAACATCCGGCCGCGGCCGGACTCAAGGATACGGTGGCCATTTACAAGGAGGAGGGAAAAATCTCCTACAGTCTCAGCCCGAGCAGCGAAGCCGCCGTCATCGCGCTGAATCCGGTGAACGGCAACGCGAAGCAAAACACGATTTTCGCTTATGAGAAAGGTGCGAAAAATGCCTTAAACGAGCCGGTTCCCGCGCGGCAGGTGTTTTTCTCTTTGCCGACCGGACAGGAGACGAATTTGACCGACAACGGTTGGAAGCTGTTCGATGCGGCGATACAATGGGCGGCACAAGGCGGGAAGTAGAAGCTTTGTCGGTTTCGCCCAATAAATCCCAATCCATGACAGGAGGAATAAAAAAATGAAACGTTTTCTGGTCATGTCTATCGTTGCCGCGATCGTGTTCGTTTTAACCGCGTGCAGCGGAGCCGCCCCGGCCTCCAAGGACACGCCCGCAGCCGGGAATAAGGTGCTGTTAGTCGGAAGGGACGGGGGCGGAGATGCGATCACCACCAAACGTTTGCGGGAGGTTCACGGCTTCGACGTCAAGATCGTTTCGGACAAAGAAGTGACTTCGGAGCATGCGAACGGGTGTGTGCTTGTGTTTGTCAGCGAATCGGTTAACTCCGGCAAAATACGGGACAAATTTTCCAAGCTGCCCGTGCCGGTCATTTACACCGAGGGGCAATCGACCAGCGATACCGGCATGAGCGTAACCGACGGCTACGGTTCGCTTACGGGCGGAAACTCGGCGAAAACGATACAGATCAAGGACAGCAAACATCCGCTTGCCGCCGGGCTTCAAAACAACGTCGACGTTTACAAGGACAACGGAAAAATGGGCTACGCCACCCCCGGCCCGGAAGCGATCGTCGTGGCAACGGTGCCGAACGAAGACCAGAAAGCGACCATTTTCGCTTACGAGAAAGGTGTGAAAAACGCAAAAGGCGACGTCGTAACAGCCCGCGAGCTGTTCTTTTACATGTTCGAAGGGGAGGAAATCAACCAAACCGAAGACGGCTGGAAGCTGTTCGATGCGGCTGTCCGTTGGGTCACTTCGAAAAAATAACGCGACTCGGGGAGGAAAATGGCCGTGAGAATGTTGCTTGGCTTCATCGTGATCGTCCTGATGGCGTTTGCCGCTGCCTGCTCGGTGCCGGTCGGTCAAGGGGATAAAATCGGCGGTGCCGGTCAAAACAATAAGGTGCTCTTCGTCGGCAAAGACGAAGGGGGAGATGCGATCACCATCAAACATCTAAAAGGGCTTGGGCTCGAAGTGACCGTCGTTTCGGACAAAGAGCTTACTGCGGACGGAGCTTTGAAGTACGGTCTTGTCTTCGTCAGTTCCTCCACGGGTTCGCACCGGGTGGGCAATAAGCTTCTTGCCGCTCCGGTACCGGTTATTTATGCGAAAGCTAAAATATTGGGCGAAGTCGGATTGGCCGACAAGTCGGATACGGAATACGGCGATTTTATCGGCAGGTCGATTGCGATCAAGGCGGCGGACCATCCCCTTGCCGCAGGATTTACGGGCAGCGTGGACGTATTCAAGTCGGACGGCAGCCTCGGCTACGTTTTGCCGCAAGGTGGGCTTATTATCGCCGCCGCTCCCGATGACGAAAGGAAAGCTGTCATTTGCGCGTTCGACAAGGGCGCCAAAAACTTGAGGGGCGAACCCGTACCGGCCAGGCGCATGTACTTTAATTTATCCGGCGGAGAAGAGGTCAATTTGACCGAAAACGGCTGGAAGCTGTTCGAGACGGCCGTTAAATGGGCGATGTCGGGCAATTAGGCCAATCATGCCACAAACAACCTATAAATATAAAATATCACCCAATGAAAGCGTAATGATTTTGTAATAAAGTAAAAATGAACGAAGCGGGCCCGGCCGCTTGCCGATTGTTCCCCCTCTATTTCACTTGTAATTGGATACGTTTACATTACATTCGGAAGTGTGGTGAAGAAAGCGGGGTGAACGGAATCGTGCTGGAGAAGCGTTAGCGGTCGCCTTTGTGAGCGGATTTCCACCGCCGAATTTCGGAACTGCGGAATCCAATCCAAGGGGTCCCCGTAAAGTACCAGGATAAGCTGCGAAGGTTATCTTCACTTTATGGGGCGAAAAAGCGATCGGAAGCACGATCCGGACACGAAGCACGCCATTTCACCACACTTCCGGTCCTCACCCACAATGAAGGAGGTTCTACCGAACCATGAAAAAGCTTCTGAAAACGTGTTTGTTAATGACCTCGGCGATCGCGATGACGGCAGGCTGCACGGCGCTGCCCGCATCGACGGACAAAGCCCAGGAAACGAAAACCGAGAAACCGCAAGCGACCAAAGCGCCGGATAACGAATTGTTCATTTATACGGTATGGCCGGCGTTTTACGTCAAAGAGGAAATTTTTCAAAAGCAGATCGGCGAACCTCTCAAGAAGAAGTTTCCGAACATTACGATCAAACACGTGCATTGGGATAACCCCGGCAGACAATATAAGGATTTGATCGCCGCCGGCACCATTCCGGACATTATCATCGACAACGCCCGGGGCAATCTGCAGAAGGAAATTATGAAAAACGATCTGCAGTACGACATGACCGAGCTGATCAAGAAATTTAACTTTGATACGAGCAAGCTGAATCAGGCCGCTTTCGCACAGATGAAAAACGTGACTCCGGAAGGAAAAATATACGGCCTGCCTTTCCAGCTCAGCGATTTCGTGCTTTTCTACAACAAGGACATCTTCGATAAATTCGGGGTCGATTATCCGAAGGACGGCATGACGTACGATGAGGTTTACGAATTGGCCAAAAAGCTGACCCGCGTCGAAGGGGAAAATACGTACAAGGGCTATCAGCAGCATCCCGGACTGTATATGAACTACAATCAGCTTTCGCTGTCCCCGCTCAGCTTGACGGAAGATAAAGCGGAGCTCAACACGGAGGGATGGAAGCGGCTCGTCGACAACCTGAGAAGATTTTACGAAATTCCGGCCAACCAGTTTACGACCGTGGACGATTTCCCGAAGGGCAAAATGGCGATGTCCGTTCACGTTTCGGAAAAAATCATCCAATGGTACGAGCAAAACAAAAACTTGAATTTCGATATCGTATCGATGCCTTCTTTCCCGGATCTTCCGAATACGAAAGCGCAGCCTAATATGTATGCGGCGTATATTACGAAGCAGTCGACCAAGAAGGATTTGGCTTTCCAGGTGATTGACTATCTCTTGTCCGAAGAGATGCAGGTCGAGCTTTCGAAGGAAGGCATCATCGGACCCCTAGAGAGCAAAAAAGTGCAGGAAGCATTCGGGAAAAATCTCCCGCAAATGCAGGGCAAGCATACACAGGGGATTTTCGCCAGCAAAAACGCGATGCCTCCGGCGGCCCGTGCGAACGGTTTGACTTATGTCGACGTACCGGTGCACAACGTGTTCGCTCCGCTCATTTTCGGCGAATCGAAAGATTCCGCAACGGCGCTTAGAATGATCGAAGAGCAAACGACCAAGGGCATTCAAACCGCGAAGGCGGCAAAATAACGATTCATGCAAAAGGCAAGGGCTTCTTCAACAGGAGAGGCCCTTAAACATGGCCCGGCATACGGGCGAACGGGAGGGCAGTCTTGAGACGCTGCCCGAAGAGCGACTATTTTTTTGCGTAGGAGGAAGAAATTCATGAAGCGTTACTTGTTGTTGCTATTTACCGTGCTGATGGCGTTTTCGATCGCCGCCTGCTCCTCGTCTCCGGGCGGCCAGGCAGCGGGCGAGGCGCCGAAGGCAGCGCAGCCGACGGCATCGCCGAAGCCGACGGCGCCTGCGATCGCCGCATCCCCGTCTCCCGACGCGGGGAAATCTGCGGGGGCGGCAGCCCAGTCACCGCAGCCCGAAAGCAAGCCGTCTCCGTCTCCATCGCCGGAGCCGGGCGATAAAGCGGCGGCCGGGCAGTCGGGCGAAAGCAAGCCGTCTCCCGCCCCCGAGCAGGCCAAACCGCAGTCCGCGCCGCCGGCCGACACGAAACCTTCACCGGCGCCTGAGCCTGAAAAGAAGGCGGAGCCTACTCCGCAGCCCGAGGCGGCCAAACCGTCGCCGCAGCCGGAGGCCAAACCTGCGCCGGCCCCTCAGACCGATGCGAAACCCGCACCCGCATCCGCCCCGAAGGAGCAAATTTCCCCGAAAGGGAAAAAGCTGCTGCTCGTCGGCAGGGAAAACGCTCCGGACGATGTGGTGGTGTCCGCCCGGATGAAGGCGCTCGGCTTCGCGGTCACGATGATGATCGACAGGGAGTTAACCGCTGACGCTACGAAAGGATACGACCTGATTTACATCAGCCAAACGACCAATTCCAAAATGCTCAAAGGCGGGGTAATGAAAGATGTTGCGATTCCGACCGTTTATGTGAAAAACCACGGCATGTTTTACCTGGGGCTGTCTTCGGTCGAGGAAAATACGAACGTGATGAACGTCAAATCGATCGATATTGTCGATCCCGGCCACGAGGTGGCGGGCGGATTATCCGGTTCCGTCGACATTTACAAGGAAACGAACTCCAAAATCGGCATCAGCTACGGCATTCCCGGCAAGGAAGCGAAGGTGATCGCCACCGCCCCCGGCGATAAGGAGAAGGCGGCTATTTATTACTACGACAAAGGGACGAAAGCGGACAATGGGTACGCAGTGAAGGCGCGCATCTCGTTTTTCTTCCTGAACAACGGCTTGCAGGAAAATACGACCGATGAAGGTTGGAAGCTGCTGGATAATCTCGTCGTCTGGACGCTGCAAAACGGGTAGACCGCAAACGACATGGAAAGGGGATTTACCGAAATGAACAAAGGTTGGAAAAGCTCGCTGCTGCTCGCCACAACCATCGTTCTGCTGGCCGGATGCACGGCGATTCCCGCCGGTTCCGAGAAAGAGACGAAAGTCGAAAAGCCCAAATCGCCGGATAACGAATTGTTTATTTTTACGAACTGGCCTTCCTTTTACGTGAAAGAGGACGTATTTGACAAGCACATCGGTCAATTCCTGAAAAAGAAGTTTCCGGATATTACGATCAAACACGTGCATTGGGACAATCCGGGGAGAAGATATGAGGATTTGATTGCTGCCGGCACGATTCCCGACATCATTTTTGACAATACCCGGATGAACGTGCAGAGGTATATTTTCGCCAACGACCTGCAGTACGATATTTCCGAGCTGATCAAAAAATACAACTTCGACGTAAGCAAGCTGAATCCTGCGCTCGTCGCGCAGATGAGAAATTTGACGCCGGAGGGCAAGCTGTACGGCCTCCCTTATAACAACAACGATTTCGTGCTGTTTTACAACAAGGATATCTTCGATAAATTCGGCGTCGAATATCCGAAGGACGGCATGACGTACGACGAAATATACGAGCTGGCCAAAAGGCTGACCCGCGTGGAAGGGGAGATTACGTACAAGGGCTATTCGCAAAACCCCGGCCATTACATGAATTACAACCAGCTCTCGCTGTCCCCGCTCAGCCAGACGGAAGACAAGGGCAGCTTGAACACGCCGGAATGGAAAAAGGTCGTCGACAACCTGAGAAGGTTTTACGAGATTCCGGCGAACCAATTCGATACGGTGGAAACGTTCGCCACCAAGGGCAATATCGCGATGGCGGTCGCGACGGTCGATCACATCGTTTCGTTCCACGAGCAAAACAAAAACCTGAACTTCGACGTCGTTTCCGTTCCTTCGTTCGCCGATGCGCCGAATACGAGGTACCAGCCGAACGTGTATTCGATGTATATTACGAAGCAATCGACGAAAAAGGATTTGGCCTTCCAGGTCATGGCCGCCCTGCTTTCCGAGGAGCATCAGATCGAGCTGGCGAAGGAAGGCGTGATCGTGCCGATGGAAACGAAGGCGGTGCAGGAAGCGTTCGGGCAAAATTTGCCGCAAATGAGAGGGAAAAATACGAAGGCGATCTTTAACGGCAGCACCGCAATGCCTCCGGCAGCGCGGAGCGCAGGGCTGCTTTGGAATGACGTCCCGATGCAAAACGTATTCGATCCGCTTATTTTCAAAGAGTCCAAAGACTCCGCGACCGCGCTGCGAATGATCGAGGAACAAACGACGAAGGCGATTCAAACCGCGAAGGCGGCCAAAGCCGATGTCGACAAAGCTGCAAAGAAGTAAGCCGCACTGCAGAAGGTGCAGTGACTGCTGCGAAGGAGGATGACGGCCGTGGAATCGAGGTGGAGGCGTTCCTTGCTCATCGCTTCATCCCTTGCCTTGCTGGCGGGTTGTACGGACGCTCCGGCATCCGCCCCGGAGGCGGAAACCAAACCGCCCGCCGGGGCTCCGGAGAACGAGCTGTTCATTTATACGGTGTGGCCCGCCTTCTACGTGAAAGAGGATATTTTCGAGAAGCAAATCGGCCGGTTTATCAAGAAGAAATTTCCCGATATCAAAATCAAACACGTGCATTGGGACAATCCGGGCAGGCAGTATAAGGATCTGATCGCAGCAGGGACGATCCCCGACATCGTCATGGACGATTCTTTCCTTAACGTGCAGCGGTATATTTTCGACAATGACCTGCAGTACGACATGCGCGAATTGATCAAAAAGCACAACTTCGACACCGGCAGGCTGAACCCGTCCATGATGGAGAGGATGAAAAACTTGTCCAAGGACGGGGCGATTTACGGACTGCCGTTCCAGGTGGCGGATTACGTGCTGTTTTACAACAAAGACATTTTCGATAAGTTCGGCGTGCCTTACCCTCAAAACGGGATGACCTACGACGAAGCTTACGAGCTGGCCAAACGGCTGACCCGCGTGGAGGGGGAAATTACCTACAAAGGTTATTCGCAAAACCCCGGCCACTATATGAACTACAACCAGCTTTCGCTAAGCCCGCTGCATCAGACCGAGAACAAGGCGTATATGACTACGGACGGGTGGAAAAAGCTGGTCGACAACCTGAGGCGTTTTTATGATATTCCGGCGAACCAGTTCGACACGGTGGAAAAGTTTTCGCAGGGGAATATCGCCATGGCGGTGGCCGCCTCGGACAGAATCGCCAAATTTTACGAGGACAACAAAAACTTGAACTTCGATATTTCGACGGTTCCGTTTTTCGGCGATCTTCCGGACACGCGTTATCAACCGAACGTGTATTCGATGTATGTGACCAAGCAGTCAACGAAAAAGGATTTGGCTTTCCGGGTGATCGACTACCTGCTGAGCGACGAAATGCAGATCGAGTTGTCTAAGGAAGGCATTATCGGACCGGTGCAAACGGATGCGGTCAAAGCGGCGTTCGGCCAAAATCTGCCGCAGATGAAGGGGAAAAATATCGAGGCGGTCTTTTACGGCAAGTATGCCGCAGCCCCACCGGCGCGGGAGCCCGGATTGACCTATTATTACGTGCCGACGCAGTATGTGTTCGATCCGCTCATTTTCAAAGAGTCCAAAGATTCGTTGACGGCTCTGCGCATGACGGAGGAGATGGCGACCAAATCGATCATGGCCGAAAGGAGCAAATAACCTATAAACATGAGACAAAGCCCCTACATTTGGTCGGCGGTTTCGTATTAAGTTATAGGGAGAGTTTGCGTGGTACCGAAACTGATTCCGGGAGGTGCTTGGCGGACTGTAAACGCTTTATTCAATGCTTGGTTTGTCCAACTTATCATGAATCAAAGGAAGGTGTGCCCGAATGAAGAAAGTGATGACTCCTTTTTTATGCTTCCTGCTTATTGCGTTGACATTGTTTCCGATAGCTTTCGCATCGGCGGCCGGAGCGGATACTCCCGGTGCGAAATCCGTGAACGATTTTAAAGATTTGAAGGATCTTCCGCAGGACGTTAAGGCCAAATTCGACGAGCTGATCAAAGGCGGCGTGTTCAGCGGCGTTTCGGACGATACGTTCGGTTTGGACGCTCAGATGGACCGCGCCCAGTTCGCCAAAGTGGCTACGATCATTTTCGCGCTGCCGTTCGACAGCACGGTGACAAAGTCGTCGTTTGCCGATATTCCTTCCGGCCATTGGTCTTTGGCCTATGTCGAGGCGCTTAAGAAAGCCGGACTGACCAACGGCTACGACGCCGAAGGGAAAACGTACAATCCGTCCGGCGCCGTATCCCGCCAGGAGCTTGCCGCGTTCCTGATCCGCGGTCTCGGCCTGGACGATGCCGCCAAGAAGACGACGCCGATTGCCGATGCGACCGTGGACGATTGGGCGAAAGGTTATGCCGCCCTGGCGCTGGAAAAGAACCTCTTGACGAAGCTGGACGACGGCACATTCGGTGGAAAAGTGTCCGCTACGCGGAAAATGCTCGCGCTGGCCGGCTTCGAAGCGAAGAAGCTTTTCGCGGATAAGGGCCAATCCGGGCAAACCCCGGCACAGCAAACCCCGGCGCCGACGCAAACTCCGGGAACGCAGCCGGATACTCCGACGCCGCAGCCTTCGCAGTCCGGCAAGCCGTCCGTTAACGGGAAAAAAGTGGTGATAACGAGCGATATCAAAAATGGCAGCAGTGAATTTCGTGACGAGGAGAAAGCGATGGTGAACCGTCTTCAATCGATGGGCTTCACGGTAACCCGGCTCGCCAGCACGAAGCTGGAATACGACGCCGTGAAAGACTACGATCTGGTGGTCATCGGCTGGTCGACAAACTCCAAATATGTGAAGAAAAAGTTGAAGCCGCTACCGGTACCTATCATCTATAACAAGTCGGTATCGTTCGGCGACGCCGATTTCTCGACGGTTGCGGAAAAAACGAATGTTTCCAAACAAACCTCGATGACTATCAAGGACGGCAGTCATCCGCTCGCAGCCGGGTTGAAAGGCGAAGTGCCGGTCTATTACGAACCGGCTGACATTCAGTATGGAAAACCGAGCAAAGATGCGATCGTGATTGCCACTGCCAAAGATGATGCCGAATTAGGCACGATCATAGCGTACGAAAAAGGCTCTAAGAACGTGCTTGGCGAAACGGTCGCCGCCCGCACCGTTATGTTTGGTCCCGGCGCCCCGCAAATGAAGGAAAACAGCACCGACGAATTGTGGAAACTGTTCGAAGCGTCCGTGATGTGGGCCATCGGCAGCTCCGATTCATCTGCCAAATAGGTTATTTAAAACAAAAACTCCAGTTTGCGGACTGGAGTTTTTTGTTTGAATTGTACGCCCAGCATGGGCGTCATCTTTAGGGTGTAAGTCCCGAACGGGGGCTGGCGAGCGCCTACCGATAGCCGTACGGCAAGGGTGTCCGTCGCGAGGCGGAATCCGAAGGCAAATGCACGGGCCAAGGTACACGAACTCAATTTGAGGCAAGGATAATCGGATGAGTCTCCAATCCAAGACGAAATCCAGAGCCGCCAAAGATTATCATTGTAAACTTGAGTGGTCGCGGGCAGACAGATGGCGCTCTTATCTAGGGAGGCCTGCGGAATACGCGGAGTTACTTCGTAACCGCGGCTGAGAAGCCGCGCTGAATCCGCAGGAGTCAGCAGAGGCCATAGTGCGTGCGTGGCAGCACGATCATCAGGTGGGTTAAAGTCCCGCTGAGTCCCGGACTAGGGGGCTCATATCCAAACTCGGGGGTAACGCCTCGGGGGCCGGTAATTTTTTTTACCGGAGGGCAGGGCGTCTGCCGTGAGGCAGAGTCTGAAGGGCTTGAGGAGAAGTACCAGGCCGTAGTGAAACGGGGCTACCCGAACTCGCGAACCGGTCGGCCAAAGAGGGGGCAAGGTCGAGTCTGCACTATGGAGACGAAGGCGTTACTAGTCCACCTATCGCACCAAGGTGTGTGCGGGCGGCATGGTACGGAAGATGACGATGTGACCCGCGGAGATCTCGTCGCGTCTGAAACGAATGCACCTAAGGGACGGGTTGTAAACAAAGTCGAAGTGATCGCGCCGCGCCCATCACTTCGAAAGATAGCGCGGCAGATTCAGTAACGGTTGCTATAAGGAAATCCCGAAGGGCATACCTGACGCGCGGCGAGAAGTCGGAGAGCCGCATACTACTGTTGAACGGACGAACAACAGAAACGTCCGGACCAGTTACCTACGAGTAACGGGCTCTCTTACATCCAAAAGATGTCTCGAGAGGGGAAGGCGGCTCGCTTTATGGAGACCGGAACTAGAATGAGTTCCGCGAGTAGGCGGCAAGGGAAGGATAGTTCCCTATGCGAAAGACCCAGAACTTGCAGGCGGAGGATACGGAACACATGAAAGCAGACGGCACAGGACGGAAAGCTCACTCTTTAATCGACAAGGTGTATCATCCAACCAATTTGGAGATGGCGTGGGAATCAGTCAGAGTAAATGGAGGCAGTGGTGGAATCGACAAGGTATCCATCTCGGCGTTTCAAGCAGTTAGCCAAGGTGGAACTTGAACGACTGCATGAAGAACTGAAACAAGGAAAGTACCAACCGATGCCGGTCAGACGGATTCTCATTCCCAAGAAAGGGAAGCCAAATGAGAAACGTCCACTTGGTATCCCAGCGATACGAGACCGGGTATGTCAGCAAGCGCTGAAAAACCGATTGGAACCGATCTTCGAACCCATGTTTAGCGAATGTAGCTTCGGATACCGCCCCGGATGTTCTACGCACCAAGCCATGCGGAAGATCTACCTCGAAATTATGGATGGATGCGAATGGATAGTCGATGCAGATCTGCGGGATTTCTTTGGGACGGTTCGCCATGAACCGCTCATTGACATGATTGCGGAGCAAGTAAGTGACGGAAGAATCCTGAAACTGGTCAGACAAATGCTCGAAGCTGGGTATATGGAAAGCGGGAAGAAATATGAAACGCCACGTACACCGCAAGGCAGTGTCATTAGTCCGCTATTCAGCAACATCTACCTGAATCGGTTCGGCCATGAAATGACGGGAAAAGGGTACCGATTGACGCGTTTCGCCGACGATTGGGTGGTTCTCTGCAAAACGCAGGCGGAAGCCGCAAGGGCAATAAGGGATGCGAAAACGATACTGGAGTCCCTCGGGTTAACGCTTCACCCGGACAAAACAAAGATCACCCACATTAAATGGGGGTTTGAGTTTCTGGGTTACAAGCTGAAGCAAGGGAAAGGACTGTCGTTACCGCGGGAAAAGGTGAAGAAGAAACTCAGAACAAATATTTATGCCTATCCCAAGGACAAATCAATCAAATCGTTCATGGATATCATTAGAGTTCGAACGCACAGACGCATACCGCTCACTACCTTCCAAATCATCGACTCCATAAACCCTGTCATACGGGGATGGGGCAACTACTTCCGTAAGGCTCATGTAAGAAAATTGTTTAACCGCCTCCAACGATGGATTATTCGACGCATCTGGAGCCATCGATATAAATACTGGCGCAATGCCGGATGGAAGAAGCTACCGGAATCAACCCTCTATTCCAAATACAGGTTAGTATACCTCCTGTCGTTAATACCGGACTTGAACCTACGAACTGCACCCAGAGGGTGACATGAAGGAAAGCGAATTGCGGGAAAACTGAACGATCCGTTTGAACGAGCGGACGGAGGAAGGCGCAAGCCAACCTCCTTCGACTCTACACGCAAGGTGTTGCAACAGCTTGCGGAAGGGCCGAACCGAAAGGAGAGAGGAAAACGATGCGTTCGTATGAAGAGCAAAGACAGCAGAAAATCTCGCAAGAGAGCTCGCGGCAAAGAGAAGCGGTGAAGCCGTCAGGGTATGCCGGAGCGCCGAGTTCTTCGTCGGCACAAATCGCCCCTTCTCTCTCAAAGACCAAAACGACCTGCTGGAGCGAATGTTCGAAGGAGAGAACCTTCGGCAAGCTTACAAGCGAGTGGTGCAAAACGGAGGAGCCTCGGAGTGGACTGTGTAACGGTAGCGGAGCTACAAGCTTACCTGAAAACGCATTGGGAAACGGTGAAAGCCGAACTCCTCGCGGGAACGTACAGACCCTCGCCAGTCAAACGGGTGGAAATTCCCAAACCCGGAGGCGGCGCGTACGGCTGCTCGGCATCCCGACCGTGATGGACCGATTCCTACAGCAAGCGCTTCTACAAGTGATGAATCCGATCTTCGATGCCCACTTCTCATGGTACAGCTATGGCTTTCGCCAAGGGAAACGAGCACACGACGCGGTCAAGCAAGCACAGAGGTTCATCCAAAGCGGCCTTCGATGGATCGTAGACATGGACTTGGCCAAATTCTTTGATCGAGTGAACCACGATATGCTCATGGTGAGGGTGGCAAAGAAAGTGACGGACAAGCGCGTCCTGAAGCTGATTTGAGCCTACCTAAACGCCGGGGTCATGGCGGATGGAGCGCCAGAGAGAACGGAAGAGGGCACACCGCAAGGAGGCCCATTAAGTCCGCTTCTAACGAACATCTTACTGGATGATTTGGACAAGGAACTAACCAAGCGGGGACTGCGGTTCGTCCCCTACGCGGATGATTGTAACATCTTCGTGGCCAGCAAACGTGCAGGGCAGCGTGTAATGGATTAGGTGACCCGTTTCGTAGAAGGAAAGCTGAAACTAAAAGTGAATCGAGAGAAGAGCGCAGTAGACCGGCCTTGGAACCGCAAGTTCCTAGGATTCAGCTTCCTAAGTGACAGGAAGGCGACGATTCGCCTAGCCCCACAAACCTTCTCGCGAATCAAAGAGAAGGTAAGAGAGCTGACCAACCGAACGCGATCGGCGTCGATGGAAAGCCGAATAAAGCAGCTCAACCAATACCTCATTGGCTGGATAGGCTATTTCCGACTGGCTTCCGCGAAAGGCCACTGCGAGAAGCTTGGCCAGTGGATTCGTCGAAGGCTGCGCATGTGCCTCTGGAAGCAGTGGAAACGGGTGCGCACCCGAATTCGCGAACTTCGAGCACTTGGCGTACCAGAATGGGCCTGTTTTATGATGGCTAATTCCAGACGAGGTGCATGGGAAATGTCTCGAAACATAAATAATGCCCTTCCTACTTCCTATTGGGAAGCGAAAGGGCTGAAAAGTTTACTTTCACGTTACTTGGAGCTTTGTTAACCTTTCGGAACCGCCGTATGCGGACCCGCATGTACGGTGGTGTGTTGGTATGATAAACATGCGGGCTCGGCTCTGCTACAATCAGAGTAGGGTCTCGGAGAAAGCTGTATTCGGACCATGCTAAAAAAACAAGATTCATGCAGCTCTGATCCGAAATGGTATTCAGTCCCCATGGAGCGATCTTTTCGGAGTAAATGGGCGGAAATATCTTGAGAAAGTACGGTTGCCTGAAACAGTGCAAATTGTTGTGCATTCATCATTGAAACTACTAGATTCTGTTCAAAGCGAAATGAATGCACTAGAAGCCGATTTATTCGCCAGAGCTAAGACCAATCCGAATGTTCCCTTACTTATGGGAATACCAGGCATATCGGTATTAAGTGCGCTGACTAACCTTGCCGAAATTGGGGACATAACCAGATTTCTTTCCCCCAAGAAACTTTCATGCTATGCGGGGCTTGTTCCATCTGTTCATCAATCGGGAAAAACGCGATATACGGGGAACATAACGAAAGAAGGACGAACAACGCTGCGATGGATTATGGTCCAATGTGCACAACGAGCAATTCAGAGCAAAGGCAAATTACGTGCTTTCTACTTAGGGCTTAAGGAGAAGAAAGGACATAAGGTTGCGATTGTAGCAACGGCTCGAAAGTTACTGCACATTGTCTGGGCTGTGCTAATCAGGCAAGAGGAGTACAGAGACCTACTTAAGGACTTGCTCGAACGAAAGCTTAAAAAGATGAACAAGCAAGCTTTGAAGTACGAAACGTCTCTAGATGAGCTTTTGTTCATGATCGAGGATTTTGAACTTGAAGTATCTCAAGAATGGCCGGAGGATACTGGTACGGGATAATATTTATAGCTTGCGGCCTGAAAGCTTATAACCAAAGCCCGCTTCCGTCAAGGGGAAAGAACCTTGACAAAACCGAGCTTTGGTTATAAGAGGTTATTAAGCAAGCTAAGAAATAAACTGGGGAGCAATTGACCTACATAAAAAAAGAGGAAACAATATAGTCTCCTCTTATGCGGCAAGTAATGAACTTTTTAATAGATCTTCAGAGAATTTTGTATAGACAATGTGATCTTCTACTGAAAAGTTATATTATCGATATTAGCTCTTACAATCCTGAGACCGCTGGAGAATGCGACTAACTTAACCGTTACATACCCTGTGTATCCGGCAACGTCAATAGCTGTGGTTCCATTATCATAACTGCGATCATTATCCAAATCTATATATTCATTACTACCATCCCACCTATTAATTTCCAGTTCGACGCCGCCTATTCCACTATCCCATGAATCAAAACTCCAATCAATTAAAATTTGGTTTGCATTTGATACATAAGTCGTGCCTGAGACACCTGCCCAGCAAGGAACACCTGAACGAAGGTGCATGTAAGCATAATTTGTCGTACCACCACCTGCTATTTCTGAATCGTTTCGTTTGCACCCATATTCTTCTGCTACCGTCCATGAATTAATTGGTGTACCATCCGCAAATGCGGATTGCGTAAAGGTTAATAAAGCAGCTACCAAAGCAAAAATACTTAGCATTTTTTTAAACTTCATCGTTATTCCTCCAACGCATTTAGTTGTAACCGGCCAGTTACAATGACAAATATACCAAATAATTACATGGGAAAATATAGGGCGATATTATCTAATATATGTTTTGTCCGGGAAAAGCACGAACTGGATCAAATCAACCTACAAAGGTGAAAGAAAACCCTAAATCAAGACAGCGTTTTCATAGTACCGTTAATTTGTAATGCTTTCGGATGCAACATACTGGAGGATGGTTAAATTGCTCAAGAAACGGAAAAATCTTCTTCTCCCGATGCTGGTCCTATGTTGTGCGGTCGTCCCCTTGACCGGCTGCTCCCTGCTCCCGGTGGAAGAGGAGGAGCTGGCTCCGCCTCTGATCCAGCCGGTCAAAGAAACCTTCAGCGTCTACGAAGCGAAGCAGACGAATATCGCCAAACAAATTACCGGAGTGGCGACTTTCGCTTCGGACAAAATGGATTACTTGTATTACAAGGAATCGGGCGGCCGGCTCGTTTCGATGAACGTGAAGCTGAACGACAGGGTAAAATCCGGGGATGTGGTAGCGACGACGGAAACCGAAGATCTGGAAACGAAAATTCGCCTGCAGGAAATTGCGATTGAGAAAATCGAGCTGCAGATGAAGCAGGAAATTGCGGCCAGCGGCGAAGAGAGTCCCGAGTTCCGCTCGAAAATGCTCGATTTGGAAAGCGCGACCCTCCAATTGAAATCGCTGAAAAGCCAGCTCGATAAAGCGAGATTGGTCGCTACGGTCGACGGCATCGTCACGTACATCGATCCGATTCAGCCGGGCGAGCAGGTTACCGCCTACAAGCAGCTCGTGACGATCGCCGACCCGAAGCAGATGAAGCTTGTCTACACGGGATCCAGTCAAAACGACTTGGCCGGTGTGGAAATTCATATGGATGTCGACGTCAAGATCAAAGGAACATCGTATAAGGGGAAGGTCGTGCAAACTCCGATGACGGCACCGCCGAACAACAATAAGGCGATCCAGGACAAAAACGCGAAATCCCTTATCATTGCGGTGGAGGGGCTTCCGGCTGACGTCACGATAGGCAGTCAGGCGGATATTACAATTGTGACGGAAAAAAGGGAGAACGTGCTCGTTATTCCGAGAGCCGGGCTGCGCAGCTACATGGGGCGGGATTACGTGCAGGTGCTGGACGGCGAAAGCCGGAAAGAAATCGACGTGGAGAAAGGCATCGTGGCGGCGACGGAAGTGGAAATCCGCAAAGGGCTGACCGAAGGCCAAAAGGTCATCTTGAACAATTGATGGAACCGGATTGGATCAGGGGGTGGAACATTGGCACTGTTCGTGATGATTTTGCGCAAAATGATCAGCAACAAATGGCTCGAGCTCAGCCTCTTGTTCGGTTTGATATTATCCGTCGCGCTGGCCAGCAGCATGCCGATTTATACGAGCGCCATTCTGCAAAGATTGCTCATTCAGGAGCTGAAGCAGCTGCAGCTAAGCAGCAATCAATACCCCGGCATATATTGGCTGTCGGCCACCATGACCGCCCAGGACGGGCAGAAAAGCGCCAAGCTGCATGAAACCGACATTTTTTTGAAAAAAGCGAGCCCCAGGTTCGGGTTGCCCGTGCAATATTTCGTGCGCGAACGGTCGACCCAGCGGTACGGACTCACTCCCGCCGAGCCGGGCAAAGTGGATGCCGCGAAGCAGCGTTCGGCCGATTTTACCGCCATTGACGGGATGGAGGAGCATATGCGGCTTGTCGACGGGCGTCTTCCGGCCAAGGAGCCGGTAGGGGGCGTATATGAAGCGCTCGTCGTGGCGGAGGCGCTCACCGAGCTCGGAATGGTGCTGGGCACCGAATTCACGATCCAGGACGTGAATACGAAGCAAACGGTTCGCGTCAAGCCGGTCGGGGTATTCGACCGCAAAGATTACGCCGATATCTTTTGGTATAACATTCCGAGCAGCTATAAAAACAGCTTCCTGATCGATTTTGCTTTGTTCGAAAAAGACTTTACCGAAGGCGGCAAACTGAACGTGCAGTCGAGCTACTGGTACTGGGCGCTGGACTATACGAAGATGTCGCTCGCCTCCGCCCGCGATTACCTCGGCACCGGCCGAATGATCGACGAGCACTTGGAGGAGCGTTACGAAGCACATAACAACAACGCGCCGGCCATTGCGACGCTGAGCTCCTATTACGTGAAAGAGACGAATTTGCGGCTTATGTTATGGTCGCTTAACGTGCCGGTCATGCTGATGCTCGCTTTTTATTTGTACATGGTAGCCAACCTGATCGCGGAGCGGCAGAAGACGGAAATCGCCGTGCTGCGCAGCCGTGGAGCGAGCCGTCTGCAAATCGTGCTCAGCTATGTGGCGGAGGGGCTTGTTCTCGGTGCGGTCGCCTTTTTTGCAGGTCCGCATTTGGGGGCGGCGATGACGAAGGTGCTGGGCGCTTCCAGCGGATTTCTCGAGTTCGTGCAGCGCGCCAAACTGGAAGTGTCTTTGAACCGTGACGCCTACCTGTATGCGCTCGTTGCGGTTGGCGCTTCGCTTGTGATGACGCTGATTCCCGTTCTTTTGGCGACAAGGGCGACCATCGTCGGGCATAAGCAGCAATCGGCCAGACAGATGAAGGTTTCGTTCTGGCACAAATATTTCATCGATGTCGTGCTGATCGGGATCGCTCTTTACGGCTTGCAAAATTATAAAATCCGCACGCAGGAGCTGCTGTCGCTCGGTCTCAAATCGGGCGATTTGCGGGTCGATCCGCTGCTGTTTCTCATTCCCGCGCTGTTTATATTGGGGCTCGGCTTGTTCGTGCTGCGCCTGTATCCGTGGTTCATGAGGCTTATTTTCGGCATCGGCAGACGGTGGTGGCCGCCGTCCCTGTACTCCACGTTCATTCAGGTCAGCAGGTCGACCATTCAATACCAGTTTATTATGGTGTTCCTGATCATCACGATCGCCACCGGATTGTTCAGCGCGAGCGCCACTAGAACGATCAACATGAATACGCTTGACAAAATCCGCTATTCCGCCGGCGCCGACATCACGATGCAAATCCATTGGGAAAACGACGCTCCTCCGGCGATTTTGACCGGTCTGCTGGAAGAAGAAGCTTCCGAAGAGGAGGCGTCCGCGGAAACCCAGCTCTCCGATGAAGAACCGGAGGCGCCACATAAAACACAGTACACCGAGCCGTCCTTCCTGCCGTTTACGCAGCTGCCCGGCGTGGAGCATGCCGCCAAGGTGTTTATCAAAAAAGATGCGGTGTTCTCACGGGGCAAAGCGAGCGATACCGTGCAGCTCATGGGCATCGATACGAAAGATTTCGGCCAAACCGCCTGGATGCGCTCCAAGCTGCTCGGGCGTCATTTCAACGAATATTTGAACCTGATCGCGGTGAACCCGTCGGCGGTGTTAATTTCGAAATCGATGGCCGAGGAATACGGCATCAAACCCGGCGACACGATTACGATCGGCTGGTCGCAGGTGGAAAGCGCTCCGTTCACCGTATACGGGACGATAAACTACTGGCCGTCGTGGAATCCGAACCCGGGCGCGGGCGATCAAGTGACGGTCAAGACGAAGCAGGGGACGACCACAAAAGTAAAAAAGCCTATGCTGGTGGTCGGCCATTTGTCGTACATTCAAAACAATCTCGCGCTCGAGCCGTACGAGGTATGGCTGAAGCTGAAGCCCGGCGCAAGCGGCCAGGCCGTATATCAAGGGGTTCGCGATCATGGATATGAAATCGAATCGGTTCGGGATGCGAAGCAGGAGCAGATCAAGGCGATCAACGATCCTTTCCAGCTGGCGATTAACGGCGTGATGACGCTCGGTTTTCTCATATCGATCTGCATTTGCTTTTTCGGCTTCCTGCTGTACTGGATTTTGTCGCTATTTGCGCGAACGCTGCAATTCGGGATTTTGCGGGCGATGGGCATCTCGTTTATCCAGCTTATTGTCATGCTGGCTTCCGAGCAAATCTTGATTTCGGGCAGCGCGATGCTGATCGGGATCGTAACGGGCAACTTTACAAGCCGTCTGTTCGTGCCGTTATTCGAGCTGTCTTTTGACCCGGGCACCCAGGTTCCGCCGTTTAAAGTGACGTTCGATATAAGAGATCAGGTGCGGCTGTATTGGATCGTCAACGTGATGCTCGGCATCGGACTGGCGGTTCTCGGTTACATTGTTTCGCGCATTCGCATTCATCAGGCCGTCAAGCTGGGAGAAGATTAGATGAAAGTACTCGCAACCTATAAATATGCGATAAATCCCCTATAAACGGTGGCGTATCTTCATTTATTTTAGATCTAGTACAAGGTGCATTTATAATTTTACGAAGGAAGGTGTCTGTATGAGAAAGTGCGTTATGTTGTTGCTGTCGTTTCTTCTGCTTGCGACCAATGTGCCTGCGTATGCGGATACGGCTGCAACAGAAAGTTCGCCGGCTGCTAACGAGAGCAAAGCAGTCAAGACCGCCGACGATTTCAAGGATTTGCGGGAGCAGTCGAAGGACCTGAAAGACAAATTTAATCTGTTTATTCGCGAAGGTGCGCTCGCACCCGATTCCGATGAACTGTTCGGAGTCGACAGCATCGCGACCCGCGAGGAATTTTTTAGAGTCGCCAAGGTTGCTTTTTCTCGTTTAACCGATAAAGCGCTTACAAATAATTCCTACTTGGAACAATTTGAAAAGGCCGGACTTATCAATAACGAAGGCATTGTCTACGATGGGGATGACAAAATGAAACGGCAGGATCTTGCCAAATTCCTCATTTATGGACTTGGTATGGTGGATGCAGCAAGAAAAGTGACGCCGATTACAGACCAAAGCCCCGCGAATCTGGACGGCGTCGATAAAACGTTCAGCCGGTTTGTCACGATGGCGCTTCAGCTGAAGATTATGAAAAACCAGGAGGACAACCGTTTCCACGGCGACCGGATGGCGACCCGAAGAATGCTCGTGGATGCATTGTACGAGACGGGGAAATTGTTTGCGGAATTGAACGCCCCGGGCAAAGTATCTTTGACGGAAGCGAAGGCCGTCGGCGCGAAGAAAGTGTCGGCGACTTTCGACCGAATCGTCGATTCCGCAAAGGCGAAGCTCACCGTAAAACGGGACGGAAGCGAACTTGCCGGTACCGCCGAATGGTCGGGCGATCAGAAATCGGCGGTCATCACGCTGGAGGAAAAGTTAAAAAAAGGAACCTATACGGTTGAACTGTCCGGTTTGGACGAGGCAAGCGTGGATAAGAAAAGCGCGGAATTTACGGCGGAAGACGAGCAGATCAAAGCGATCGAGTTTGTCAATCCGTCGGATCAGCTGCCCCGTTCGAAAACGGTGATCGAATTCAAGCAAAAAAATCAATACGGCGAACAAACGGAGTTTACGCTCGGGAAATTTGATATTTATACGGGCAGGCAGCCGTATAAATACTTCCCGAACAATAAGCAGGCTTTTATTCTCGATTTAAGCGGCGAGAAACGCGGAACCCAAATCACCGTTATGGTCAGCGATAAAGAGCGTTCGTTATCGGCGACGAAGACGTTTAAGGTCGGGGATAAGACGCTTGTTTCGAAGGTCGAAGCGGGGGATCTGATTTACGAAGGCAACCGTCAGATCATACAACCCGGGCAAAAAGTGTATCTGCCGTTTGCCGCATATGACCAATATGGCAACCGAATATACGATCTCGATATATTAAAGGAAGGAGTCCGGGTAATGACCGCCGGTGCGCGGTTGTTCAAGGATGAAGACGAGAATGTGTTTTTCGATTACGATGGCGACGGCGTGGAAGAGCTTGAGCTTGTAGCCGACACGGAGGTCGATAAAGACTCGTCGGCGGAGCTGCAGCTCATTGCCCTGGATTCCGGGCAAAGCGTAACGAAAAGGCTCAGCGTGCTAACGCCGAAAAAACCGGCCACCGTGGAAATCAGCGATCCGCCCAGTTTTTTGGCCGACGGGGATGTAAACAAAGTCATCACCCTGATCGTCCGGGATGCGGAAGGCTATCAGCTTACCGCGGACGAAAAGGCAGCGCTGGCCAAAGCCGGGGAGATTCGCGTCACAAGCAAGGGCGGGATCGATCTGGAGTCGTCCGTTCCCGGCGAAACCGGTCCGATCGAGCTTTCCGGGGGAAACAGGGGCGATATTCGCATCAAGGAAGTGAGGGGAACGGCGGAAGGGTCCATTGAGGTCGAGCTGCGGACTAACGGGTTCAGGACAAAGGCTGACTTCGATCTCGTGGAGAAGCGGAAGCCGGTTTTGCTGGAGAAGGACGGTTTTGAGCCATCCCTCGAGTACATGATGACTCCGGGCTCATCCGCTGATTTCAAATCCAAGGTCAGGGATCAATATAATGACGAGTATACGATCACAAACAATGAATACCAGGTATTATACAAGCTGGAGAGGGTGGACGGTTCGCCAGGGGCGTTTACAGGGGAGTTTTCTTTGGGTTCGACGAAGCTTATACTGAACGATCAGAAGCCGACCTTGCGGTTAACGGCTAAAGACACCACGGGGAAAGGCGTTTCGTTGAAGGCGGATGCCAAGCTGAAAGGAACTTATCATATAACGGCGACTTTAGTGCAGGTAGCGGAGAAGTCAGGCGAAGCGGACCCTACGAAGTGGCCGATCGTTAACGAATTGTATTCGCTGACAGGCAAAGCAAAAACCTATACATGGGACGAACTGGAAGACGATGACGAATTAACGTATTGGATAGACTTTGATCCGAATATGTTCGCTTACGGCAAATATTTCGTTGAGAAGGGGTTGAAGGCGAATCCGAACAAGGATGACAGTAAGAAAACCGCAGATGCGGCGGATGCCGCTTATATTTTCGCAAACAACAGGGATCTGACCAAGGAAATTACCAATCAGGTTATCAGGGCGAACAATAAAGAAGGTACGGAGGTTCCATTTCCAAAAGAGGGATACAGGCCGGTTATTAAATTTGTAAATATTGAAAATACAAAAATAGTAGCCATCGATAAAACGTCTTCTTCCACTAGAATAATCGGACTCAATCCGGGCAACACCACAGCCCAGATCGGATTCGAGACGCCGAAAGGCACAAAGACGCTTAAAATTAATTTCAGCATATATACTTCAAATATAGACTTTGACTATATCAAGGTAGGCAACAATAAGGCAATAAATGCTAACGTCAATGAAATCGACGGCCGTTATATATGGGACGGCAAGCTGATGAACGGGGTTACGGTTGTCGATAAGTCAGGCAACTCGTTCAAAAACTCCGCTGATTTTTCGAAAAACACGAACACGGAAAATTTGACCCCGTTCATCGGCGATTTCGGTGTTTCGTTGACTCTGGAGGATATCGCCTACAAACCGGGAACAAAGGATGAAGATAAGGACACGTTTTATATGACGCCCGATTACAAGCTTGTCTTTAAGCCGAAGAGCGGCGTCTATACCGCCAGCAAAGTGAATCTGCAAAGCTTCAAGCTGAGGATGGTCGGCCCCGACAACAAACCGCAAGAAACTGTTGTGACTGTGAAGTAACGCCATATCGATTGCACCCCTGCCGGTTAGCCGGCGGGGGTTTTCACAATGCTGCGCGGTTCGGCATAATCGGCCTATAATCAAGGTCGTAATCGCTAACTCCAGGCTGCCGGCCTCCATTATAATGAGTGTGAAAGTCCGCCGGACTTGGAGATGGGAGGGGCAAGCTTTGGGCAAAAAAAGATACGTCATCTGCGGAGTCAGCACGCGGGCGAACGGCATGTTTATCCGTCCCATGCTGGAGACGTTTTCCGCGCATTGCGAAATCGTCGGCCTGCTCGACGCGGATCCCGGACGGTTCGAAAACTGCTTCCGGAAGTTCCCGACGCTTAAAGGGCTGCCCGTATATTTTCCCGGGCAATTCGGGCAGATGCTCCGGGAGACGGAGCCGGATGTTGTTATTGTCGCGGGGGCGGATTACACCCATGCGGATTATATAGTGCAGGCGCTGGAACATCATCTTGAGGTGATCTCGGAGAAACCGATGGTGACGAGCGGAATCGATTGCCGGCGGGTTTTGGACGCGCAGGCAAGCAGCCGGGGCAAGCTGTACGTCGCCTTTAACTATCGTTATTCTCCCATCCATACGCGAATCAAGGAATTGATTTTGGAGGGGCGGGTAGGCCGGGTAACGTCCATCGATTTGAACTGGTATCTCGATACGTATCACGGGGCGAGTTATTTTAAAAGGTGGAACCGCAAAAGAAGCCACTCCGGAGGGCTGTCGGTACATAAAAGCACGCATCATTTCGATCTGGTCAGCTGGTGGATCGGCCAGAAGCCGGTGGAAGCGTTCGCTTACGGGGCGCTGAACTATTTCGGTCCCGGCGGCGAGCTCAATCCGGCCAAGGAGGACGGCCGGTTTTGCGGCACGTGCCGGGTCAAGACGGATTGTGAATATTTCATGCGTTGGTCGACAAGGAGCAAGGAAATCGTACCCGAGGACGACCACCTGACCCAAATCGACGTGCAGCCGGGCAGCCGGACCGGGTACCGGGCGGACGGGTGCATTTTCGACTCGGAAATCGATATTGAAGATACTTACGCGGCCGCCGTCAAATACGACCGGGGGGCGCTTCTCAGCTACTCGGTCAATTTTTCGCTGCCTTACGAAGGGTACCGCCTCGCCATCAACGGGACGAAGGGGCGGATCGAAACGCAGGAAGTGATGACGAAGCGGACGTCGTATTCGGTCCCGGAACAAACGATCGAATATTTCCCGTTATTCGGAGGAAAGGAAACGATCCATGTCGTCCCGAGGCCCGGAGGGCATGGCGGAGGCGATCCGCTTATTTTGGAGGATCTGTTTCTCGGACCTGACCCGCGCCGGTCTTACGAAATATTGGCGGGTGCCGAGGCGGGGGCCGATTCGGTGCTGACCGGCGAAGCGGTGTGGAAGTCGGTCCAAGCCGGCAGGCCCGTACGTATATCCGATCTTTTGGCATCGGGAATTGCAGAAGGAGGATGCGGCAGCAGTGTTCGATAAACTGGAAAATTCGGGTATCGCCCATTTTGATGTAAAAAGCCAACTGCCCAGGTGGGTGTACGAATCCGCCATGCGTGCGGCGGAAAAAGGCGAGCAGGCGCGCAGCGCGATCGGGAGCAAGGAGGAGCTGAGGCGGCGGCAGCAGAAGATCCGAGAAGGGTTGGAGCAGTGCCTTGGCGGGCTGCCCGCAGCGGCCACCCCGCTTAACCCGCAAATTACCGGCTCCGTACAAGGGGAAGGCTTCCGGGTCGAGAAGGTGATTTTCGAGCCGAGACCTTGCGTGTACGCAACGGCAAACCTTTATATACCGGATGGAACGGACGGTCCACGCGGTGCCGTGCTGGTGTTATGCGGGCATCGCGAGCAGGCGAAGCACTGCGACGAATACCAAACGGTATGCCATTATTTGGTGCACGCCGGACTGATCGTGATGGCGCTCGATCCGGTAGGCCAAGGCGAGCGGTTCGGGTTCTACGATCCGGCTGCAGGGCAGGCGCCGATGACCAGCGTGACGGAGCATGAAAATGTCGGCCGCCAGCTTTTGCCGTTAGGCGACAGCCTGGCCCGTTACATGCTTCATGACGCCGAACGAGCGATCGATTATTTATGCAGCCGGCCGGAGGTCGATCCGCATCGCATCGGGGTCACCGGACATTCCGGAGGCGGTACGCAAACAGCGCTCGTCATGATGCACGATCGGCGGATCGCTGCGGCGGCACCCGGCGGGTTCATCATGAACCGGCCGTATTTTTTGCTGACCGGCAAGGCGCAGGACGCCGAGCAGAAGTGGCCCGGCTTCTCCGCGCTCGGCTTCGATCACGAAGACATCGTGCTGGCGATGGCTCCCCGCCCGGTGCTCGTGCTCGCTACGACGTACGATTCCGTGCCGATCGAGGGGGCGCGGCATACGGTTGCCGTGAACCGCAGGTTTTGGGACATGTACGGCCGGAGCGGCGATCTCGATATTTTCGAGGATGAGAATGTGCACAAGTTTACCCCTGCGCTCGCCCGGGCGGCGGCCCGGTTTTTCTCGGGGCATCTGCTCGGCAGGGAGGTCGACCCGGATGACGGTGCGATCAAGTTGTTTCCTGCCGAGCAGCTGTGGTGCACGCGGAGCGGCCAGGTGGTCGGCGAATTCGCGCAGGCCAAAACCACGCACGCGGAAAACGCCGATCGGCTTGCGGAGTTCGAGGTGTCGCGCCGGGCGCTGCCGGAGCGCGAGCTGAAAAGCCGCGCATTGGCTTGGCTGCACGGCGCCGTATTTTACAACAGGCGGCCTTGCGAGCTCAACCCGCGCATTTCCGGCGCCGGGGAAATCGAACATCTGTGGGTGCTCCGCACGATATGGTGGAGCCAGCACGGGCTGCTGAACCACGCGCTGCAGTTTTTCGACGCCGATGCCTGGGGAAAACGGCTCCCGGTGACGATTGCCGTTTGGGAAGGCGGGACAAGTGTGCTCGAAACCCATGCGGACTGGATTATGGAAACATGCGCCTCGGGAAGGATCGCGATGGTGCTGAATCCGACCGGGATCGGCCCGCTGCTGCCGCACCTGAACTCCCCTACGGATAAGCCGTTCAAACGGTTCGGCGTCATCGACAAGCATACCGACGAGCTGATGTGGCTTGGCGACAGCATGGCCGCCGTGCGCACGTTCGACGTGCTGCGCGCCGTAGAGCTGGCGGCCGGCTTGAAAAACGTCGACCCGGACGATATCCGGCTTTACGGCAGCGGCCGTTATGCCGTATACGCCGGGCTCGCCGCCCTGCTCGATCCGCGCATCCGCAGCGTGCGCATGGAAAACCGGATGAGCAGCATCGGCGATTGGATCCGGGAGCCGTTTTACGACGAAACGGACTCGTTAAGTTTTATTTTGCCGGGGATGCTCCGCTACTTCGATCTGCCGGATGCGGACCGGTGGCTTGCGGAAGAAGGCAGGCTGCAGCAGGTGGCTGCGGAGGAGAGCGGGAAAGAGGCCGCCGGCTAGCGGGGCGGGGGCGGCTTCCCATTGTTGCCAGATGAGACGTGCCATAGCGGAACTATGGTTCGCAGGGCAGGTCAATTTTGAAGGCTGCAGCAGGTGGCCGAAAAGAGCGGGAAAGAGGCCGCCGGCTAGAGGGGCTGTAGACGGCTTCCCATTGTTGCCAGATGAGACGCGACCATAGCGGAACTATGGTTCGCTAATCAGGCCAATTTTGGACGTTTTGGGAGTTAGCGGAACTCAGGTGCGCTATTTGTCTGTTTTCCCGCTCCTCAAGCCATTTTCCACTGATTTAACGCATCCCAGTTCCTCTAATTTTTTCAATGTGCTCATTTACCCAAGAATAACGAACGTGGGTTCCTCTATATTATTTTAGCGGGTTAACAGTTCCAACGTCGTTCTGTCCGTGAGGTTCAATCGGCGATCCATAAGCCCTTGTTAACCTGACGCTTTAGGCGGCTTCCCCGGCAATCCCGCCGACGGCCGCAATCGCAAGCCGGAGTGCAGAAGAAAGGAAGGAAGGACTGCCATGAATGCTACTTGGCTGCAAAAAAAGTTCGCGCAGGCGGATCCCCGCTTCGGCCCGGTGCCTTTCTGGTGGTGGAGCGCCGAAGAGGTCACCGCGGAACGGGTTCGCTGGCAAATGCGGAAGTTCCGGGACGGGGGCCTGCGCAATATCGGCATCATCAATTTGGCTCCGACCGGACCGCAGTACGGCAGTGTGAGCGACCGCCCGGCCTTCGCCAGCGAAGATTGGTGGCGCATGTTCGAGGTCGCGCTGCGGGAGGCGGAGCGGCTTGGCATGTATTTGTGGTTTTACGACCAGATCGGCTTTTCCGGATCGAACATGCCGGCCCGCATTGTCACCGAGCGCCCGGAGGCGGCCGGCTACCAGCTGCGCCGGTTCGCGTCCGGCGAGGAGCTGCCGGAGTTTGCGGACGTGCTGCACGAAACGGGCGACTATACGTACGCAGCGGTGCGCCAAGGCTTCAACTGGCTCGATCCCGCAGCTGCGGCCGAGCTGATCGATCGTGTTCACGGAGAGATGGAGCGGCGTTTTCCGCACGATTTGGGGAAAACGATAGCCGGCAGCTTCCAGGACGAGCTGCCGCCGCTTCCGCTATGGACCCCAAAGCTGTCCATGCTTTACGAAGAACGGTTCGGCGAAGCGCTCGCTCCGCTATTGCCCACCTTGTTCGATCCGCTGCCCGGCTCCGCCACGGTGCGCCGCCGCATGTATCGCCTGGCCGCCGAGCTGGCGGAGCAAGCTTTCTTTATACCGCTCGGCGAGTGGCACAGGCGGCGCGGGATGCTGATCTGCTGCGACCAGGCCGGCCCGGCCCGAAGGGCGGACCCGCATGGAGCGCAGCGCTTGTATTTGGATTATTTCCGCACGCACCGCTGGTTTAATGCAGCCGGAAGCGACATGGATGGGGAGATCAAGCCGCATTCGTCGATAGCACATTTGCACGGTGACCGGAATTCGCGGGTATTTTTGGAAGCGTTCCATTCCAGCGGCTGGGGCGGTACGCTCGAGGAAACGATGCATTGGCTGATCCCGTGGTTTCAGGCCGGGGCGACGGTATACAGTCCGCATGCGGTCTACTACAGTACGCGGGGCGGCTGGTGGGAGTGGGCCCCGCCCGATACGGGGTGGCGGCAGCCGTATTTTGAGCATTATCCGGTATTTGCCGATACGATCAGCCGCATTTGCTTTTTGCTCAGTCAAGGGACGCATGTTTGCGACGTGGCCGTACATTACCCGTCCTATGCGGTGTGCGGGTATATGTCGCTCGCGGACGGCAAACCGGGCGAGCATCCGATGGGAGTGGCGAACCGGGAGCCGAACGGTCAGGTGACGCATATTCAAAACGTCTACCGAAGCATCGCGGGCGGCTGGAACCGCCGGGACAGTGTACAGCCCGGCGTTCTGAAGAAAGCGCGGATCGATTTCGATATCGCCGACGACAGCGCGTTGGAGAAGGCGGTATCCGAAGGGGCGAAGCTGCGAATCACGGACGAACGGTTTTCCGCCCTTCTGCTGTGCGGTACGACGGTTATGGGTGACGCAGCACGCGAGCGGATCGAAGATTGGCTCGGGCAGGGCGGGCTCGTGATCGCCGTCGCCGTGCCGGAGGCGGAGCGGGACCTTGGCGGGGCCATTTACGTCGATACGGCCGAGGAAGCGGCCGCCCTGGTGCAAGCCCGCGTTCCGGCGAGAGCGGAAGGTCCGGGTGAATCGCTGCACCGCAGAACCGGGGATGCCGACATTTTCCTGCTGCTGCCGGAAAACGGAGCGCTGCTGGCGATGCATCAGCCGGCTTGCCCGGAAACGGTTATGCCGGAGCCGGCCGTTTACCGCCTCAAGACGGACCGCGTGCCGCAGCTTTGGGACCCGGTCACCGGCAGCGCCCGACCGCTTGCTTACAAGCGGGAAGGCGATTGGATCAGGCTGCGGGTTCCATTCGTCTCGTGGCCTGCGGCTTTGATCGTTTGCGCCGGAAAGGAGCCGATGCCGGCCTCCGCAGAGCGCATGGCGGAGGTTGCGGGAGACGGCGGACGAACAACTCCGTTTCCCGCTCCGGTTCGCCCATGGTCCGCATCGGTGCCGAAGCTGGAGCTGCCGGCGGACGGCTGGCGTATCCGCGTGGAGCCGACGCTGGATAACCGGTACGGCGATTTTGATCTGCATGGGGAGAAAGGCGGGTTTTTGCCGGTCGAACGGCGCA
Organism: Paenibacillus hamazuiensis; assembly: GCF_023276405.1. Taxonomy (NCBI): domain Bacteria; kingdom Bacillati; phylum Bacillota; class Bacilli; order Caryophanales; family Paenibacillaceae; genus Paenibacillus; species Paenibacillus hamazuiensis. The sequence continues at coordinate 4,581,719 of NZ_JALRMO010000001.1, read as the reverse complement.
TGGTGAACGTGCGGACGGAGGCCGAGGGGACGGACGGGGAGAAGGAAGGCTGGCATCTGCCGGACCTGGACGAGGCGGGAGATGGCTGGCTGCCGCGATTGTGGAGTGAATCCGCTTGCTGGCACGTATGCCCAGGGGATTCGTTCGAAAAATCGCGCTGCGCGCCGAAGGTGTACAGCAATGTATTCGGCGATTTGTCCATGCGTTCCTGGGCGGGCCGGATGGGCCGGGTGCCGCGCCGGTTTCTGAATCTCGGCGAGGCGAAGAAAGGCGATGCCGTTTGGGCCAAAACCTTTGTGCTTGCACCGGAAGCGGGGCGCTACTGGATCCGCGCGGAAAGTAACTCGAACCTGTCCGGCCGGATCAACGGGGCGGAAATCGAATGGAGCGGAGGGCCGGAGGAGCGGACGGCCTGGATCCGGCTGCGGGAGGGCGCCAACGAGCTGCTGCTCAAGGCCGAAGCGATCGGCAATGGGGCCATTCGGGCGGCCGTTGAGGTAAATCGCCTAGCGAGGCCGCCGCTTCCGAAATGGCTGTTCGCGCGAAACCCGCATCCGCAGTCGAGCCTGGTGAAGCGGATCGAAAGCGCCGGCGACCGTCCTATCCGGCGGGTGCGCCTCGTATTCGCGGCTCGCGGCAGGGCGGCGCTGTTCGTGAACGGAACGAAGGTGACCGAGCACGGAGACTTCAACCCGTATATCCGCCAGGGCCAGGAGGAAGTCGATGTGACGGCATGGTGGCGTTATGGCGTCAACGAAATCAAATTCGCTTTGCCCGAAGGCAAGGGAGAGGTGTTCGCTGACGGACTGGTCGAGCATGCGGACGGCGAGACGATTTCGTTTTGCACCGGGGAGGACTGGGCCGACGATCAGGGGCAGCCGCCGGGCATTCATCATTTCTCCGTGCTGCAGTTTGCGGAAACGGAGTCGCTGTGGATCTCGGCCAGGCCCCACCCGCTGCCGATGGTAGGCTGGCTTATGCCGGACTCCGTTCCGGAGCCGAAGCCGCTCGCTTTCTCGGCCGACCCTGCGGCAATCGGCCGTCCGGTATGGCTGCGCTTCCCGCTGCCCGCCGGCGCAGCAAGCATGCGCATCGTTTGTGCGGGGGAGATGCGCGTTTGGATCGGCGGCGCTGAGGCTGAAGCAAGCGGCGGCGTTGTCCGGTTTGCGCCGCAGCCGGCCGGGACCGTTGCCGCCGTCAAGGTTATACCGGACGGCCCGCTTACGGAGGCCGCCGTTTTGCTCGCGCCGATCCGCTTCGAAACGGTCCCGGCGCAAGGAGCGCTCGGCGACTGGCGAACCGCACTGTGCCTGCCGCATCACAGCGGGGCGGTGGAATACGAAACGGTTTTCGAGGCGCCGGCGCTTGACGAAGGAGAGCTTGATCTCGGTCACGTCCGGGGCACCGCGGAGGTTTGGCTGGACGGCGAGCCGCTCGGGGTACGGCTGTGGAGGCCATACCGGTTTGCGCTCCCGCAGCTCGCCGGAGGCCGACACCGGCTTCGTATCCGGGTGACGAACACGCTCGGCACTCACTACGAAATCGGCAGGCCGACCAGTCTGGTCGGCGGAAATCCGGCTGTAACCTACTGGAGCCGGGAGCGGGCGGAGGAGGAGCGGGAATGGCAGATATGGTTCCCCTCCGGCGGACTATATGGCCCGGTGCGGATTTTGGCCGGAGAGTCGGACGTTTGATTGATTTGCCGCAGATGCGGACGGTTGTCCGATCCCGACCTCTGCAGGACGAACCGTCCCGTCGCAACGGACACCACGGGCGTTATTTGTGCCGGGGAGGGCAAAATTCCGGGTGCCGTGGACCGAGATGACGTTATATCACTGAAAAAGCCCGTCAATCATATTCGAAAGGCCGGGTAACGTCAATCCTGTCCGTTAAAATTTCGATGCCGGAAAATCGGCCGAACAACGGCATCCCGGTCCGTTAGCGTACGTGCCGGAGCCGGATTGCCGGCAATTCTAATGGAGGTGTTACATGAGCGTCGTACTTCGCGGCATTACATGGAATCATACGCGCGGATACGTTCCGATGGTCGCGACTTCGCAGCGTTTTTCCGAGATGTATCCGGACGTTTCGATCGAATGGGACAAACGGTCGTTGCAGGAATTCGCAGACAAGCCGATCCAGTCGTTAATCGAACGATACGACCTGCTGGTGATCGATCATCCTTGGGCGGGCTTCGCAACCCGGTCGCGCGTGCTGCTGCCTTTAAACGAATATATCCCCGTGGAATTTATGCGGGATCAGGCGGACCATTCCGTCGGAAAATCCCACGAGAGTTACCTGTTTGACGGCTGCCAAACGGCGCTGGCTATCGATGCGGCAACTCCGGTCGCCTCCTGGCGGGAGGACGTTTTGCAGCGGCACGGCATGCAGGTGCCGGGGAACTGGCAGGAGCTGCTCCGGCTCGCCGGAAAAAATATCGTCGCCTTCGCGGCCATTCCGATCGACAGCCTGATGAATTTTTACATGTTTTGTCTGGCTCATGGGGAAGAACCTTTTGCCGGGGAAGATGAGGTTGTCTCGAACGATGTCGGACGCGCAGCGCTCGAAACGATGCGGGAGCTTGCTGCGCTCTGCCGGCCGGACATATTCCGCTGGAACCCGATTGCGGTATACGAAGCGATGGCCGGCACGGATGAGATCGGATACTGCCCGTTCGCCTACGGCTATTCCAACTATGCGCGCGAAGGCTATGGAAAACATCGCCTGTCCTTCGGCGACCTGGTCGCATTCGGCGAATCCGGCCGGCTGCGCTCGACGCTCGGCGGAACCGGCCTCGCAATCTCCTCCTCCTGCAAGCATAAGGATGAAGCGTTGAAATATGCGCAGTTTGCCGCGTCTCCCGAAATTCAGCGGACGCTGTATGCGGAAAGCGGCGGACAGCCGGGACACCGCAGCGCATGGACTTGCGACGAGACGAACCGGCGGACGGGAGATTATTTTATCCGCACGCTGCCTGCTCTTGACCGGGCTTATGTGCGGCCGAGGTATAACGGATATTTGCATTTTCAAGACCGGGCCGGGGACCATGTCCGCGAATATATGATGCAGGGCGGCAATCCCGGCGAGGCTCTCGAACGGATGAAGCGCTTGTACCGGGACTCGTTAACTATCGCAAAGGGGTGACACGTATGGCAGCAGCGGATTCCATTTCGTCGGACGGGTTTGAACCGCAGCCAGGTTCCCCTCCGCCGGCACGCTTTGAACCGCGGGGGGACGTTTACCCGCCGGCCGGTCGCGGGCCGAGAAACGTCTCCGACCCGGCGGATGGCCTTGGAAGAGAAGACCATGTCCGACCGCAGGTTGACAGCGGCACGCCGGAGAGCTTCAAACCTTTGGAAGGATTGCTTGTCCTCGATTTTTCCCAGTTTTTATCGGGTCCGTCTGCCGCTTTGCGGCTTGCCGATCTGGGGGCCAGAGTGATCAAGGTGGAACGCCCCGACGGCGGCGATTTGTGCCGCAGGCTGTACATTTCCAACCTGGAGCTGGATGGGGACAGCACGTTGTTTCATTCGATCAACCGCAACAAGGAAAGCGTTTCCGCCAATCTGAAAAACCCGGACGACCTCCGGTTCGTTCGCGCTTTGATCGAAAAGGCGGACGTGATGATCCAAAACTTTCGTCCCGGGGTGATCGAAAGAATCGGCCTGCATTACGAGGCTGTTCGCGAATGGAACCCCCGGCTTGTTTACGGTGAAATTACCGGCTACGGCAAAACCGGCCCATGGAGCGGCAAGCCCGGCCAGGATCTGCTCGTCCAGTCGCTCTCCGGGCTCGCCTGGCTGAACGGGGACGCCGGTCAGCCGCCGGTTCCTTTCGGCCTGTCCGTCGCCGATATGTTTGCCGGCGCGCACCTGGCGCAGGGCATTCTCGCCTGCCTCGTGCGGCGGGGAGTGACGGGTAAGGGAGGGTATGTCGAGGTCAGCCTGCTCGAATCGATCCTCGATTTGCAGTTCGAGGTGTTGACCACGCATCTGAACGACGGAGGCAAGCTGCCGGAGAGAAGTGCGGTCAATAACGCCCACGCTTACCTGGGAGCGCCATACGGCATTTACCGGACTTCGGACGGTTACATCGCTTTGGCGATGGGGTCGGTCATCCAGCTTGGACAGCTGCTTGAGTGCGAGGCTCTGGCGGCTTTTCACGATCCGTCCACCTGGTTTACGTGCAGGGACGAAATCAAAGCCATTCTCAGCGGCCATTTGGCAAAACGGCCCACGGCATACTGGATTTTCCGCCTGGAGCCGGCGGATTATTGGTGCGCCGACGTGCTGAATTGGAAGCAGCTGCTGGAGCATGAAGCTTTCCGCGCCCTGCATATGACGCAAACGACGGTCAACGGCAGCGGGGCGGCGCTCGCGACAACGCGCTGCCCGATCCGCATCGACGGCAAGATGCTGCTCTCCCCCGTAGGCGCACCGAAAATCGGCGAGCATAACAGCAAAATCAAAGCGGAGGTGTTCGGCGGATGATTCGCACCTTGTTTTTTGAAGACTACGAAGTCGGGACGGCGCGCGAGACGTTCGGCAGAACGGTGACGGAGGCGGATATCGTGCTGCACGCCGGGCAAACCGGCGATTTTTACCCGCATCATATGGATGCCGAATGGTGCCGGCAGCAGGATTTCGGCCAGCGCATCGCGCACGGAACGCTAATTTTCAGCGTAGCGGTCGGCATGACGGCGTCCGAGGTCAATCCGGAGGCGTTTTCCTACGGCTACGATCGGCTTCGTTTTGTGAAGCCGGTTTTTATCGGGGATACAATTCGGGTACGGGCGACGATTCATGAAAAAAAGGATCATCCGAAGCGGCCGGAATACGGCATCGTCAGCGAACGCTGCGAGGTGTTCAACCAGCGCGGCGAAACGGTGCTTGCCTGCGAGCATTTGCTCATGGTGAGGAAAAAGACCGTACATTGACGCACAGCGCATCGGACTATTCGTACCGGCTTTTGATGGGGAAGCAACCGTAAGCGGCGACTGCCGCTTCCCATCCTGCTGCAATGGAATCGTGTTTTGAGGGAGGGCTTGCATGGAAGCGAAACGGCTGAAGCTGATCTCGCGGGAGTTCGCCGGTTTTGAAGCGTCATTCGGAGTGCAGGCGCAGCACTTTGAAAACCTCCACCCCGGCTGGAAGATCGACCGCGAATTTGAAGAAATACACCGGCTCTACGAGCGGATGCTTGTCGAAAAAGAAGCGCTTTCCGGCCGGCACGATTTGTTTTTGTGCGTGACGGATTGGCTGCCGGAGGCGATTCGGCAAGGTTATCTGCTGCCGCTTGACGGCTATTTGCGCGAAGATCCGCCGGAGGGCTGGCCGGACGCGTGGGCACCCAGCATGCGCGGGCTGCAGATCGGCGAGGACGGGAAAACGTACGGCATCGCTTATCACGACGGGCCGGAGATGTTCATTTACCGCAGCGATCTGTTTTCCGATCCGCAGGAGAAGGCCGCTTTTTCGGGCCGCTTCGGGTATGAGCTGGCTGTGCCCCGCACCTGGACGCAGTTTGTCGATATCGCCAAATTTTTTACAAGACCCGAAGAAGGTTTGTACGGAGCTTTGACGGCGTCTTATCCTGACGGGCACAACAATGTGTACGACTTTCTCATTCATCTGTGGAGCCGCGGAGGGGAACTCGTGACGACCGGTTGGGAGCCCGTATTTCACCGTTGCGAAGGGCAGGAGGCCCTGCAGTTTTTGGTCGACCTGATCCACAAACACCGGGTGGTGCCAATGGAAGCGCTGGAGATGGACAGCGTGCGGAGCGGGAATTATTTTGCCCAAGGCGGCGTCGCGATGATGTGGAATTGGGCCGGATTTGCCGCCGTAGCGGAAATGCCCAGGGTGTCGCGGATCGCCGGAAAAGTCCGGACCGGCCTTATACCGGGAGGGGATGGACCGGGTGGCCGCCATATGTCGCTGAATATTTACTGGGTTCTCGGCATCGCGGCAGGCAGCCGAAACCCGGACATGGCTTACCGTTTCATCAAGGAAACGGCGTCGGCGGTTATGGACAAAGCAACGTCACTGTGCGGAGGAAACGGCACGCGCCTTTCCACGTGGCGGGACGAAGAGGTGCGCCGAAAGTTCCCGTATTACGAACATATCGAAGAAGTACATAAGCAGGTGAACAGTCCGCTGCCCATTCCGGAGTATCCCGCAATAAACGAAGTCCTGTCGCAAATGGCGGACGATGCTTTGCGGCTTCGCGTTTCCGTGCCGGATGCGCTCGAAAAGGCGGCCGAACAGGTGCGGATTATTTTGAAAAAAGCCGGCCACTGTTGATCGAAGGAATAAGGAGGAGCTTGCGATGAGTTTGGGCGAACTTGATGGCGGGCAGCCGCAGCTTGCATATAAACCGCAGCTGCCGCAAAACCGCACGATGGGGATCGGCATCGTCGGAGCCGGGGAAATTGTCGTGCACGCGCATTTGCCGGCTTACCGGATGGCCGGCTTTCGCGTTATCGGTATCTACGATGCCAATCCGGCCAAAGCGGAAGCGGCCGCGGGCGGCGATCCTTCCATTACGGTATTCCCTACGCTTGAGGCGATGCTTAAGCATCCGGAGGTGCAAATCGTCGACATCGCCGTGCCGGCCAAGTTTCAGCCGGGAATCGCCATACAGGCCGCGCAAAGCGGCAGGCATCTATTATGTCAAAAGCCGCTCGCGGAAAGCTACGGAGCCGCGAAAGAGCTTGTGCGCGCATGCGCCGAGTGCGGCATCAAGGCGGCGGTCAACCAGCAGATGCGCTGGTCCCCGGGCATACAGGCCAGCCGCTCCGTCGTGAAAAACGGGTGGTTGGGCGAGCCGCTTCAGGCGTCCATCCAGGTCAATGTCCGCACTTATTGGGAAAACTGGCCCTGGCTGACGCAAACGCCGACGCTGGAGGTCATGTACCACAGCATTCATTATTTGGACAGCATCCGTTATGTGCTCGGGCTCAGACCCGAATACGTATATGCCGACGGCGCGCGTTTTCCGGGGCAGCCTTACCGTGGGGAAACCCGGACGATGATTCATATCAAATTCCCCGGGGAAGCCCGCGGGCTCGTCCACGATAACCACAACAACCGGATGCCGCAGGACGACTGGTATGCGACATTCCGCTTTGAAGGGACGGAAGGGATCGTCAAGGGAACAAACGGTGCGCTCTATAATTATCCCGAAGGGCGCGAGGACACGGTCGGTTTTTACAGCGGTCGATTGGAATTGGGGAGTCTGTACGAGCCGAAGCTGGAGGGAAGATGGTTCCCTCACGCCTTTATGGGCACGATGGGCGAGCTGATGCGGGCCATTGAGGAAAACCGCGAGCCGGAAAACAGCGCTGCCGACAATCTGATCACATTGCAAACCGTTTTTGCCGCATACCGTTCCATGGCCGAAAATCGTGCGGTATACTTGGAGGAAGTGGATGCGTGAGGATTTTTGGGCAACCTCACGGCATGACCAGCTCAAAACGGGAGGGCGCGAAAATAGATGAGCTTTAATACCGATTTGTTTCTGCAAAATCTGTATGTCGAGGCGGAGCGGAGCCGCTCGTTTAACCAAGCTGCCGCAGGCAGCGCGAAACAGCTTCGGGAGACGCTGAAGAGCAGGCTGATGCAGGCGCTGGGAGGATTCCCCGAGCAAAAGGCTCCTCTTAATCCGGTGCTGCTGGACACGCAGGATTACGGCGACTTTGTGCTGGAGCGCGTGCAGTATACGACGATGGATCAGGTACTTGTCCCCGTCTATGTGCTTAAACCGAAGACGGGTGAGGGGCCATGGCCTGCCGTTCTGGCCTGCCATGGGCACGGCAAAGGGCAAAGAGATGCGCTTGGCATGGCGCCGGACGGAACCTTGCCGGATGAACCGGGAATCCATTCGCGCTTTGCCGTGGAACTTGTCCGCAGGGGACTTCTGGTCGTCGTTCCGGAAATTATGGGCTTCGGTGCAAGAAGGCTTGCGGCGGACATCGAAGCCGACCCGGACGGCGGACGCAGCTCGTGCGCCGTATTATCCGCACATCTGATCATGTACGGCAAAACGCTGGCCGGCATCCGGGTGTACGAGGCGATGAGAGCGCTCGACTATTTGCAAAGCCGCGAGGATGCGGATGCCACAAGGATCGGCACCTTCGGATTTTCAGGCGGCGGTCTGATCGGCGGTTTCACGGCGGCTTTGGATGAACGTATACGCGCGACGGTGATTTGCGGTTATACGAATACATTTCAGGGCAGCATTCTCGCGATGAACCACTGCATCGACAACTACCTGCCCGGCATTCTTCCATATGCCGAGCAGCCTGATCTGCTCGGGCTGATCGCCCCGAGGGACCTGTTCGTCGAGTCGGGCGAAGGTGACCGGATTTTCCCGGTTCGCCACGTGCACGCCGCTATAGACCGTCTCAAAGAAATTTACGCCGAAATGAATGCAGAATCGCATTTTGCAGCGGATTTATTTCCCGGGAAACATCAAATATCGGGCAGACAATCGTTCGATTGGCTGGCTGGGCGGCTTAAGGCGCTCTGACCCGCATTCGGCGGCGCTCCGGTACTACGCCAGGCTGGTTTCACTTTGTGAAATCCAGCCTTTTTTCATGAGGAAAACGACTCGAAAAACGATGAAAGCCGGCGATAGGCTTAACCAATTTCGCTCCCGCGTTCGTACGAATCGCGGATTGAAACTGATAAACCGAACGAAATAGTGACCATTATCCCGTTTAAATAAGCAGCCTAAAATAACATAGAGGAACACATGTTTGTTATTCTCGGATAAATGAGCACAAAAGACTAGAAGTTTTTACATAATTAATGTAGAATTTTGTCAGGCGATGCAGTCCATTACAAGATAGGAGAAGAGCGCAGATGAGAAAGACTCGATGGATGACGATCAAGTTTATGCTGGCAGCGGCAGTCTTTTGTATCTTGTTCCAATCAGCCGTACCGCATACTTTTGCTCAAGAGCTTCCAGACCCTTACAAAAATAAGGATATGACGGAACTAAGGAAGGTGCAGCAGGAAGGTTTGGATAAGATCAATGCCCTACGTAAAGATATGGGCCTCTCCGAAGTACGTTTGAATGAACAATTAAGCCGAAGCGCGCAGTCACACAGCAATTATATTGAATTGAATAAAATAGGATATGTATGTCACCGGGAGGACGAAGGTCATGAAGGGTATACCGCCAAATGGGGTTACGATCGCAATAAGCTATTCGGTTATAGCAACCCTACGAGTGAAGGTGTAACCTACGGAAAAATTTCCAGTGTGACAGAAGGCATCGACAATCTTTTTACTTCGCCTTATCACCGTCTAAGTTTTATACGGCCGGATTTGAGCGAGGTTGGTGTCGGATTCACCCTGAACGGATCTACCGTCATTGAGTTTGGCTATCCCAGCTACAACAGCACGTTGTCCGACAGTCAGATATACCCTTACGATAATCAGCGCAATGTGCAGCCTTACTGGCAAGACATAGAACTGCCTGATCCGCTGATCAGCTATAAGCTTCCTTACATGTCGTACGTGGGATATCCAATTACGATTAATACGGGCAATTCGGCGACTATGGATTTCAAAAGCGCTAAAATCACGAACACCAATGGACAGGATGTTCCTTACTATATCGCCGATCGCACGACAAATCCGGGTTATGGGAATAACTTTGTATTCCTTCTCCCCAAGACACCGCTCGAAATGAATACGAGCTACAAGGTCGAGTTCAAGGCAACGTATCAATCAGGGGGAGTGGAAAAGACGCTCGACAAATCATGGACATTCACGACAGGCAGTCAGATTGTTCCCCAGAAAAAGCTGGAATATCAGTCCAGGAAAGCTAGCGAATGGGCAATCCCTGAATTGGCAATGGCGGACAATAAAGGGCTTGTACCGAAAGCCGTTACTTTCAACAATGCCATTACTCGCGAACAGTTTAGTACGGTCATGACGAAGCTGTATGAAACGTTGACGGGCAAGACGGACCTGGAGACAGCGGACAATCCGTTCACCGATACGAAGAACAGCGACGTGCTGAAAGCTTACAAGTTAGGGATCGTCGAGGGGACATCCTCTGAGAAGTTTTCGCCCATGAACCCGGTGACTAGGGAGCAGATAGCGGTCATGCTGAAGCGTACACTGAGTGCGGCCGGTCGCGATTTGAAGACGACCAGTAGAACCTTCACCGATTTTTCCGACGACGCTTTGATTTCCCAGTGGGCGAAAGAGGCTATCGCCTCCCTCCGAGCCGCCGATGTGGTGCAGGGAGATGAAAAAAACTTCTTCAACCCGGTGCAATCGACTACGGTCGAACAAGCTTCGATCATTGCTTACCGAACGCTGTCCAGTGTCAAATAGTTGCAAGCAAACGATGGAACTAAAGCATTAGTTCAATGAAACAGCGACAGTCAAGGACTTTTCTCGTCCATGGCTGTTGCTGTTTCAATTTCTGGGGATAGTCTAATTTCGCTACCTCGATAAGAAGGACGATACGGAAAAAAAAGAAAGGTAAACAAGCTCATCGCATACCCCTCTACGCACCCAAGCCAAGCGAGTCCGGCATACGTTTTGCGGAAGCAAAACGATGCAGGACAATCGCGAACCCGAGGCACGCAGCCCCCCCAACCCCCTGTGCACTCAAGCCAAGCGAGTCCGGCATACGTTTTGCGGAAGCAAAACGATGCGGGACAATCGCGAACCCGAGGCACGCAGCCCCCCCAACCCTCTGTGCACTCAAGCCAAGCGAGTCCGGCATACGTTTTGCGGAAGCAAAACGATGCGGGACGTTCGCGAGCCCGAGGCACGCAGCCCCCCCAACCCTCTGTGCACTCAAGCCAAGCGAGTCCGGCATACGTTTTGCGGAAGCAAAACGATGCGGGACAAATCGCGAACCCGAGGCACGCAGCCCCACAACCCACCCGGCACCAAAAGTAAAGCGTGTCCGGCATAGGATTTTTCGTCCGCAGGCGAAAAATCCATGCCGGACAAACGCGAACTAGAAGCGAGCATTCCCGTACTACTGGCGGGTCCAGGGCGCCCGAGCGCCTGGGGTCCCCCCGGCGGGGGGATTTAGGGGGGCCTTAATTTATCAAACCAAACTCCTTAAGTTTATGTACTGTTCCAATCCGAAGCGGCGGCATAAAATGAATATACAAATAAATTCATGAATAAATACCCTTTAATGTAAATAAAAGCGCTTACTCACTATTGGTTTTTCGAAGTTATGAGCATTTGATCCCGGACATCCCCGACACTGCGTATATTCGAGGCGCCGATCAACACATCGGTCCTCCAATATAAATCATTCCAAATTAGCGGAGGGAAAACGATGAGGTTCAAAAAAGCATCCGGCCTTCTATGCGCGCTGCTGCTAGCCCCCACCATACTCGCGGCGTGCGAAGGGAGCACACCGCCCCCGACGACCAACCAGCCTCCCAAGCAGGAAGCGGCAAAGCCGCCTGCGACGACACCGCAACCCGCCACAGCCCAGCCGTCCGGCGGAGGAGGGGGCGACGCGAAGGAAACGCCGCGAAACGAGACGCTGTACGTCAACGGCTTGCAGTGGGGGGCGCCTACCAACTTTAACCTGCTCAGCGGCAATCCCGCATTCCCGATCAACTACGGCAACTCCCGCGAGCTCATCTACGAGACGCTGTTTATGATCAACATGAACGACGGCAAGCTGGAGCCGCTGCTCGGCACGAAATATTCGTGGACCGACGATTTGACGTTAAAAGTCGAGCTGAACAAAGATGCGAAATGGAGCGACGGCAAGCCGTTTACGTCCGATGACGTCGTGTATACGTACCAGCTCGGAAAGAAATACCAGATCAACTGGAGCAGCTTCTGGACTTATATGGAAGATGTGGTGGCGGACGGCCCGAACGCAGTGAACATCAAGCTGAAAAAAGACAACCCGAACAAGCTGACCATCCTCGACAGCATCGAGCTTATTCCGATGCTTCCGAAGCACATTTGGGAAGAGATCGAGAAAAAATCGAACAACGATCTGGCGACGATCCGTAAGGAAGTCAATGCAAACCCCGTAGGTACAGGCCCGTATAAGATGTACTTCTACAACGACCAGAAAATTACGATCGTGCGCGACGACAATTATTGGGGCAAGTCGCTGTTCGGCAAGCTGCCCGCTCCGAAGTACATCACCCACGTGATCTACAAGGACAATGCAGCCGGCGACCTTGCGTTCAAAAGCGGCCAGGTCGACGTATCGCAGCAGTTCATTCCGCAGGTGTGGAACATGTGGAAGGGCGGCGCTCCGGTCAAAACTTACCTGAAGGACGCGCCGTATTATTTGCCGGGCTCGATGCCTTCGATCTTCTTCAACTTGTCGAAAAAAGGGCTCGACAACGCCGACGTCCGAAGAGCGATTGCGATGGCGATCGATTACAAAAAGATTTCCGATCTCGCGATGAGCGGCTATTCGGCGGCGATGAAGCCGTCCATCACGCTCGATGCCGATGCGGAAAAGAAATACGTCGACCAGGATGCGATCAAATCGCTGCAGTGGACGACCGATGTCGATGCCGCCAATGCGCTGCTTGACAAAATTGGCGCGAAGAAGGGCGCGGACGGCATCCGCGTGCTGAACGGCACCCGGCTCGGGCCTTATGAGATCGAATGTCCTTACGGCTGGTCGGACTGGAACGCCTCGCTGGAGATCGTCGCGCAAAACGCCAAAGCGATCGGCATCGAAATTCGCACGAAGTTTCCGGAAGCGCCGGTATGGACCAACGATCTGCAAACCGGCAAATTCGATATCATCATGAACACGCCGGCCGGCGGCGTCAGCCCGAGCCAGCCGTGGAACCGGGCTAGAACGATCATGTACTCCAAAGGCGTCGCCCCTGCCGGCGAGCTGGCGTTCTGGAACTGGGGCCGGTACAAAAACGACAAAGCGGATGAAATCATCGACAAGATTCCGACGGTGAACGACGAAGCTCAGCTGAAGTCGCTTTACACCGACCTGACGAAAATTTGGCTGACCGATATTCCCTCCATCCCTCTGATGTACAGACCGTGGGTGTTCCATACGGTAAACGAATCGGTGTGGAAAGGGTTCCCGGCGCAAGGAGACGGCAGCAACATCCCGCCGCAAATCGCGATGGACGGGGCCGGCGTCAAGGCGCTCTACCAAATCCATAACTAACCGCACGGTCAAACGGACGAAGCCTATATTTGGCCGCACAATCCAAATATAGGCTTTTTTCCGAAAGCATATCGATCAGGAGGTGGGAAGTTTGAACGCTTACAGCAAATATTTTTTGAGGAAATTCGGCTGGTATCTCCTGACTTTGGTGATAGCGGTAAGCCTCAATTTTATGCTGCCGAGGATGATCAAGGGCAATCCGGTCAGTGTCATCGCCTCGCAAATGACCCAAGGGATGACGGACAGCGATACGATCAAGAAGGTGTATGAAACGTTCACGAAGGAATTCGGCATCGACAAGCCGCTGCTGACGCAGTACGGCATCTACCTGAAAAATTTGCTCACCGGCAATCTCGGCACCTCTTTCGGCCTCTACCCGAAAAAAGTAAACGATATCCTTGCTTCCGCCGTCCCCTGGACACTGGGCCTGCAGCTGCCGGCGATACTGACCGGCTGGATACTCGGCAACGTGCTCGGGGCGGTCGCCGCCTACAAAAGAGGCGTTTTCGACAAGGCGCTGTTCCCGGTTGCTCTGTTCATCAACTCGATACCGTTTTTTACGTTGGCGATCATTATGCTGTACCTTTTTGCTCTTAACCTGAAATGGTTTCCGCTTCACGGGGGCTACGACTTCCAGATGATCCCGTCGCTCAGTCTCGATTTTATATGGTCGGTCATCCGCCACCATACGCTGCCGTACCTGTCCATCGTACTCGTTACGATCGGCGGCCAAGCCATCGGCATGCGGGAGATGTCCATTTACGAGCTTAACGCGGATTACGTGTTGTACAGCAAGCTGCTCGGCATCCGCGACTCCAAAATCGCCCAGTACGTGTTCAAAAACGCGATGCTGCCGCAAATTACCGGACTCGCGCTGTCCATCGGCACGATGGTGGGAGGCTCGCTCATTTGCGAAATCGTGTTCAGCTACCCGGGCATCGGCACGTGGCTGTTCACCGCCATCCGCCAGCTTGACTATCCGCTGATTTCGGGCTGCACGCTGCTGATCGCGTTTTCGGTGCTGCTGGCCAATTTTACGATAGAGATCGTTTACGGCCTGGTCGACCCGAGAATCAAAGCGGCACAAATGGAGGAGCAATGATATGAAACATTCGCTTGCGATTTTGCTCAAATCCCCCAAATTCATGTTCGGAGCGGTGGCGTTTCTGTGCATGCTCGCGCTCGTTTACATTTATCCGCTGATCAATCGAAGCGACCCGCTGGAAATGATGGCGCTGGCGTTTCAGCCGCCCGATTCGAAGCTGCTGCTCGGCTCCGACAACTTCGGCAGAGATTTGTTTCTGGAGCTGATGTACGGCATCCGCACGTCGATCCGGGTCGGACTGATCGCCGGCGTATTCGCCACGATTATCGGCCTGATCATCGGATTGTGCGCAGGTTATATCGGTGGGCTCGTCGACAACATCTTGACGGCGGTTACGAACATTTTCATCGTCATTCCGTCGTTTATCATTTTGATTCTGATTTCCGTCAGCATCAATTCCCGCAGCTCGCTTGTCACCGCCATCATCATCGGCATTACGAGCTGGCCGTGGACGGCCCGGGCGGTCCGGGCGCAAACGACATCGCTGCGCAACCGGGACCACGTCAACATTGCGAAAATATCCGGACACAGCACGCCGCGTATCATCATATTCGAAATTCTTCCGTATATCGCGTCTTATGTCGTTATGGCTTTTGTTTTACAGACGGCATCGGGCATTTTGTCCGAAGCGTCGATTTCCATGCTCGGGCTTGGGCCGTACAATACGATTTCGCTCGGCATCATCATGAACTGGGCGCTCGTCTTCGAAGCTCCGGTTGCGGGAGCCTGGTGGGCGTTCATTCCGGCGGCATTCGCGATCGCGATCATCACGTTTTCGCTGTACATGATGAACACCGGGATGGACGAAATTTTCAATCCGAAAATAAGGAGCTGACCGGCTTTGAGTCAATATATATTGGAAGTGAAGGGGCTCAGAACGTATTACCGGACGCGGCTGAAGGAGCATGTATATGCGGTGGACGGCGTCGATTTCGTGCTCGAGGACGGCAAGACGCTCGGTATCGCCGGCGAATCGGGGTGCGGCAAATCGACGCTCGCGCTCAGTCTGATGGGCTTTTATTTCCCGCCCCTCCATTATCACAGCGGCTCCATCGCCATCGACGGCACCGACATCATGAAGCTGAACAAGGAGCAGCTCCGCAAGCAAATACTCGGCAGAGAAATCGCGTACATTCCGCAAGCGGCGATGAATGCGCTCAACCCGACGCTGAAAATCATCCGTTTCATCGAGGATATTATGAAGGAGCACCGGCCCGAGCTGAGCAAACAGCAGGTATGGGATATGGCCGCAGAGCGGTTCGAATCGCTGAATTTGTCCTCCAAGGTGCTGAACTCGTATCCGAACGAGCTGTCCGGCGGGATGAAGCAGCGCACCGTCATCGCGATTTCGACGATTTTGAACCCGAAGGTGCTTATCGCCGACGAACCGACCTCGGCGCTCGACGTCACCTCCCAGAAGGCCGTCATCAAGCTGATGAAGGAGCTGCTGGAGAAAAAATACATCCGTTCGCTCGTCTTCATCACCCACGAGCTTCCGCTGCTGTACCACGTGACGGACGATATCGTTGTTATGTACGCCGGGGAAATCGTCGAGCGGGGCACGGCGCACCAAATGATTTTTGACCCGCTGCATCCGTATACAAAAAAGCTGATGGGCTCCATCATCGTCCCCGAAGAGGGGATGAAAGGCCACAAGCTCGAGGCGATTCCGGGCGCGCCGCCGAACCTGAAAAAGGTGCCGCCGGGCTGCCGGTTCGCCGACCGCTGCGAATACGCGCAAAAATCGTGCCGCGAAGGCAAAGTGATGAGCAAGACGGTGGACGGGCGAATTTACCGGTGTTTGTTTGACGTGGGCACGCTGAGAAACTGGTACGAGAACGAGCATCGGAGCGAGGAGGTGAGCGGGAAATGAACGAGCGTCCGGTTTTGATCAGCGGTAAAAAGGTGACGAAGGTGTTCGGGTACGGGCTGAATAAAACGACGGCCGTAAACGGCGTCGATTTCAAGTTCCATGAGGGCGAAATCATCTCGATCGTCGGCGAAAGCGGCAGCGGGAAAACGACGATCGCGAAAATCATCATGGGTCTGCTGAAGGAAACGAGCGGCGAGATCGAATATAAAGGGGCGCCCCGCAAGCTCGGCAGCCATAAAGACCGCAAGATGTACTGGAAAGATATTCAGGCGATTTTTCAGGACCCTTTTTCCTCGTTTAATATTTTTCACAAGGTCGACAAGCTGCTGCTCGACTGTATCAAGCTTCAAGGACTTAAATTATCGAAAGATGAACAGTTTCGCAAAATGAAGGAAGCGTGCTCGTTCGTCAACCTCAAGTTCGAGGAGCTGCACAACAAATATCCGTTCGAGTTGTCCGGCGGGCAAATGCAGCGCCTGATGATCGCGCGGATTTTCATGATGCACCCGAAGGTGCTGATCGCCGACGAGCCGACCTCGATGGTCGACGCCTGCTCGCGCTCCACCATTCTGGATATGCTGCTCAAGCTGCGCGACGAAAACAACATGACGATCATTTTCATCACCCACGACGTCGGCTTGGCTTATTATGTGAGCGATACGATTTACATTATGGAAAAAGGCGTCATCGTTGAAAGCGGCAGCGCCGAGCGGGTGATTTTGACTCCGCAGCACCGGTACACGAAGCAGCTTATTTCCGATGTGCCCAAGCTTCATGAGGAGTGGAATTTGGCTTGATTTGTGCATGCGTAGGCGATAGGGTGGGGTTTGCCCGAGGCAAGCCCCTTTATCATTTTCAAAACGGATGGTTAGATCACACCTCCCGCACCAGTCTTTTTTTCCCCAGCGAAAAACTGATCAGGGCCGCCCCGAGCCCGAGCGTCACGATAACACCGGCCAGCCAAGGGTTATACAGGACGGTGGAAGAGGCGCTGACCATGAATCCCCCCGCTCCGGCTCCGGCTGCAAGCCCCAGGTGGATGATCGAAGTGTTCAAGCTGAGCACGAGATTGGCGGACTGCGGCGCCTGTTGAATAAAGTATGTTTGCACGGCGGGTCCCGCCACGAACATGGATGAGATGATGAACCCGATCAGCACGAGCCCGCCCCATAGCGACTGGGCGAAGAGGGGCAGAACCGCCAAAGCCGCCAAATGAACGATAATGCTGCCGGCAATGATCCGCGAAGCTCCCACCGATCGACGCCGTAACCTCCCAAACGGGAGCCGATCGCACCCAAAACTCCGAAGGCGAGCATGACCATACTGATGCCGGATGCGTTCAGGCCCAGAATATCCGTTATAAACGGCGTCAAATAGGTGAATAAGACGGAGTTGCCGGATTCCCTGAAAAAGGTAAGAAACAAGCCGCTGACGATGACGGCGCTGCCCAGCACCTTGATTTGCTCGCGGAACGGAATCGGCGCATCCCCTTCGATCTCCGGAAGAAGGCGGAAAATGATAAACGCAATCAACAAACTGAACAACCCCAGGATCATGAAAATCGCCTGCCAGCTAAGCCAGCCGGTAATCGCAATCCCGATCGGAACTCCCAAAATCATCGCGCTGCTGAAGCCGAGCACGATCGTGCCGATTGAGCCGCCGATTTTTTCAGGGGGCACTATTTTCGCGACGGCGCCGAACGCGGTAACGAGATAGACGCCGGAGCTTATGCCGAGGATGATTCGGGAGACCATCAAAATTGTAATGTTCGTGCTGGCGTAAGCAACGAGGCAGCCCAATATAAAAGCGGCAAGGGTTCCCGTGATCACCTTCCTTCGCCCCATGCGGGAGGTGAGAGACACCACGACGGGAGTGCCTATCGCAAAAGCGATAGAGTACGCGGTGATCAGTTGTCCGGCAAGGGCGATGGAGACGTTCAGGTCGGCTGCGATCACTTGCAAAATTCCGGAGACAACGAGCTCGGAGGTCGCCGTCAGAAATACACCTAAAGCAAGAATATAAACGGTCATTTTTTGGATTCGGTCCATGGGTATCATTCCTTTTTCCAGAAGTGTTTCGAGATCTCTTGAATGAATTATAAATGGGTTACTTTAAAAATATAAGGAGGCAATTCATTTTGCCATTGTCAAACTATTTGGATCAACTAACAAAAAGTTAGTTTAGGATCCGACGGTGTCTTTTGCGCCAAAATACGCAGAGCGATACATAGGTGACTCCAGCTGCCCTCCCATCTTCCAAAAAATAAGCGTTTTATGCTATCGATCGTCGTTTTCTCGTCTGACAAAAGGTTTGTGGGTCCTTTATCATAAGTGTTGTAGAGGGTTAAGACCCCAAATCGAAAATAACGGGAGGAACACGTATGATCACAAAGGGAAGTCCATTTTCGCTGAAGCAATACGAGGAGGAAGGGTACAGCGGCCCCGTGCAGGGCCTAAGCTTGGAGGAAGCCGACCGGTATTACAATCTGTTTTTCGATGCGCTGGGTCAAAATAAATTCGCTCCCGGACCGACAAAGGTTCCGCTCTCCGCCTGGCATCACAAGCACCGCTGGGCATACGAGCTGGCTACGCACAAGAGCATCGTCGATGCGATGACACAAATACTTGGCGACGACGTAGTGCTCTGGGCGATGCATTTCTGGTACAAAGAGCCGGGCAACGGCAAATACATTCCGTGGCATCAGGACATCAACTACTGGCCGATGGAGCCGGCCATCAATGCGACCGCTTGGGTCAGCCTCGGCTGGTCAATCAAGGAAAACGGCTGTCTGCGTGTCATTCCCGGCACGCATCGGCACCATGTGAAGCATGTGTCGCTGAACGACGGGCAGAGCACGTTTGGCGAAGGATTGCCGGCAGACCTAGTCGACGAATCGATGGCGGTCGATCTCGAAATGTCGCCGGGGCAAATCGCTTTTTTCAACGAAGCGACGATTCACGGGTCGGAGATGAACAGCTCGAACATTCCGCGTGTGGCGTTTTCGGTTCGATATACGACGCCGGAGGTCAAGTTCAAGATGGAGGAATGGGGCGGAGATACGAGTCGTATTCGCACGTTTTTGGTGCGCGGGGCGGATCGATTCGGTTACAACGATGCCATTGCCGGGATCGTGCCGACGGAATAAATGGGGTTGATCGATCAGGCCCCGATTGGATGGAGGCTGCCGTATTTTACAAGGACCGCGAAAAAGCGGCCTCCCTGTATGGTAAAATGGAGGAAACGACACGGAAGGAAGGGGCCGGGATGCTTCAAAATCAGTTCGCCGAATCGCTTCACGTCACGTTTCTGCATATTCGTGAATACGATCTTGACCATACATGGGCGGCCGCGGACCGCGAATTGGCCCATTCCGTGCTGTGGTGCGTGCGGGACGGCAAGTTCTCGCTGCAGCTCAGCGGGAATCGGTACAACGTGGAGGCGGGGGATTTCGCCTTGCTGCCGGCAGGCGCAGAGATCTCTTACCGGGCGGCTTCGACCGCCGTCCGGCTGGTCAGCATCAACTTCGATGCATCGGTGACGCTGCTGCCGGACCGCAGCTGGACGGAGCTGCTGTCCATGCCCGTCCGTTATCCCGAGGCTCTAAGCGGACTCGAGGCCGTGCTCGCCGACATGCTGCACGCATCCGGGACGGCCTCGGCCGGACAAAACCTGCTGCTGCAGTCCGGACTGCTTCGCATCTTGTCCGCTTTGCTGGATCGGCAGCCGGTTCGGCGGACAGAGCCGGGCGCGGACGGGATGGACCGGCGCATCCTCGGCGTGATCGAATACGTGGCCGCGCACCCCGCACTCATGCCCGATACGGCGCAGCTGGCCGAGCTTGCGCAGGTCAGCGAATCGCATCTGCGCAAGCTGTTCATGGACCATACCGGCTTGTCGCCGACCCGCTTCATTCACCGCCTGAAGTAGGAGCAGGCAAAACGCGAGCTCGCCGCGGGAAACCGGCGCGTATCCGAGATCGGCTATGCGCTCGGCTTTGCGGATGCGAACTATTTTACGCGGCTGTTCAAGCAGAAAACCGGCCTCACTCCCCAGCAGTACCGGCAGCAGTATCGGATTTTTGAGGTGTAGCCCCGATGGTTTCACTTTACCTCGCCTGTTTATGGTTACTTGGCAAATGGATTTGCACTTTTGTGCCGGTACCCGGTTTATTTTCGATGATATGAATTCGGCCGGCATCGCCAAAAAGCAGCTTCAATCTATGATTGACAGTCGACAGGCCGCCTACTCCGCTCCAAGCGATACCTTTTTGAAAGCCGACGCCGTTATCTTCCACTTCCACTACATAACCTTGGCCCGACCGGAAACCGTTTATCCTTATGTAATGATCCGGGTGTATCCCGTCTTTAAATCCATGGAGAACGCAGTTGTCCACTAACGGCTGCATTTCCAAAGTATTGTACAAAAAATGTTCGTTATACTGTAGCTTCAATGCGCTGTTTTGCAAATACTCCTTGTCGGTATTTTTTTGCATGTGCCTGATTTACGTATAAGCACGTACGCCGATGCGAGGAACGCAATCATACATATCGCGATGGCGACTTTTGCGGGGAACGATGTCCACCGATTCGGAATGTGCGGATTGCCGGCCGAAACGATTTCCATGCCGAGATACCCTTTTTCGGACCGAATGGTTACAGGTTTGCTGATCGAGTACGATCCGGAGTTATTGACGACCTGAAGACCGGGGGAATCGATTTCTTTCAGATCGATCGAATATTTCAATTCATTCCCCGATGTTACCGAAAACCCGGATGCCATGGATAACTTCATGAGAGCGATTTCATTTTTGTTATTTAAAATCGGGACAAAAATCTCCCTCTGAATAAGCTCTGTCAACTCATAGCGATCATAAGGATCCATCGAAGCGATCTTGTGAATCAGACGTTCGTTGCTGGTGATGCTTACGATTGCCGAATCCAGCAGCGTCTCGTATGGAGTAAAGTAATTGGTCATCAGCTCTTCGTTTCTACGTTCTTCCAATTCCTTATATTGGAACATTAAAATGCCGAATAAAATCGCCGAGGATAAACTGATCAGAACAATGCCCGCGGAAATCTGCTTGGATAGCCGGTAAGTCAGCCTATGTTGAAACGGCATAGACGCTTCCTCCATTTTATTGAAAAAATTAATAAATTCCATGTATTAACAATACAATATTTTTCCATTATTCAAAAGAGGGGGAAATCTAACGTCCGCGTATCCGCTGAGCAAAAGCAAAAGACCGGAACTCCTTATCCGTCGAGGAATCCTGGTCTTTTTAAGCTTGAAATTATTAGGGGAGCGACTGAAAAAAAGCGAATAATAGGCTAGTTATGGATTTAGGTTTCCTGGTGAAACCGCGGGCGAGTAAAACACGTCACTATGCATATGCCGGATTATGTCCCAGTTGCCGGGATTGGTCGTGTCTGGAATGCGGTGCTCCAGAATGGCTTGATATAGGGCGGTTTTTTGTTCCAAATGGGCAACGTGCCGCTTGGCTTCTTCGAGCTTTTCGAGCGCCGATTCCTTATGCTCCATCATGAGTGCGTAGCGTTGCGGAATGGTCGAATCCCCTTCGAGACAGAGATCGACGTACGTTTTGATGACTTCAATCGGCATCCCGGATTGTTTAAGGCATTTAACACCATGCAGCCAGTTGATCGATTCTTCGTCGAACATCCGAATGTTGTTTTGATTGCGCTGTACGCTCGGCACCAGGCCTTTATCCGTGTAAAAACGCACGGCGTGCTCGGTGAGCCCCGTTATCAAGGCGGCTTCTTTGACCGTGTACATGTGCAGCCCTCCCTGGAAAATAAATTTTTGAAGACGACTTGACTTCGTGTAACACGAAGGTTCTAAGCTTATTGTAATGCAAACCAGCCGTAAGCGGAATCCCCGCCGAGGTGCCCGATTCCGGATACGCGCCGTTTGCTGTTATCCATTGAACATGGGGAGGAATTACAATGCAAACCGTAACATTGAACAACGGAGTGAAAATGCCGATCATCGGCTTCGGTGTCTACCAAATTCCCGATGCCGAAGAATGCGAGAATGCGGTATATGAAGCGCTGATGACCGGTTACCGCCTGATCGACACCGCCGCCGGTTACCTGAACGAGGAAGCGGTCGGACGCGCGATCAAGCGCAGCGGCATACCGCGTGAGGAGCTGTTCGTCACGACCAAGCTTTGGGTTCAGGATGCCGGCTACGAGAGTGCCAAGCTGGCGTTTGCCAAATCGCTCAAGAAGCTGCAGTTCGACTATCTCGATCTATACCTGATTCACCAGCCGTTCGGCGATTACTACGGCGCTTGGCGTGCGATGGAAGACCTGTACCGCGAAGGCAAGATCAAGGCGATCGGTGTCAGCAACTTCCTGCCCGACCGTTTGATGGACCTCATCGTGCATAACGAAATCGTGCCCGCCGTCAACCAGATCGAAACGCACCCGTTCTACCAGCAGAACGAGAGCGCCGCTTTTATGAAAGAGCAGGGAGTGCAGCACCAGTCGTGGGCGCCGTTCGCTGAAGGACGGGGCAACATGTTCGGCAACGAAGTGCTGACCTCGATCGCGGAAAAACACAACAAGTCCGTCGCCCAGGTCGTACTGCGCTGGCTTGTTCAGCGAGAAGTCGTTGCTATTCCAAAATCGGTGCGCAAAGAGCGGATCGTCGAAAACTTCGACATTTTCGATTTTGAGCTGAGCACGGACGATATCGAACAAATTTCCGCCCTCGATACGCGGGAAAGTCTTTTCTTATCGTACCACGATCCGAAATTCGTCAAGATGCTGGGCACCTTGAGGGTCGATCTGTAACCTTTGATCGATCGTAAATCTATCACGTGTTTATCCTCATATGTATTAAGAAAGGACAGGGCGGCGCGAACTGTCCTTTCTTTGTTTCAATCCGTAATTCAGCACGCCAAGCCGTTTCCTTCATCGAATCCGAGCATGAGATTCATATTTTGTATCGCAGCCCCCGATGCGCCCTTGCCTAAATTATCGTACCTCGAAATGATATTGATTTTGTCGTTTTGTCCAAAAACAAAAATCTCCAAACGGTTCGTATTGTTGCATTCGGTTATCAGAAAATGCCCTTCGTCAAGATAAGCTTCCGAGTCGAACGGCATCACACGAACAAACCGCTCGGATTCAAAATATGTTGCCAATACTTCATGTACGTCTTTTGCGGAATAGTTTTTAGGCAAACTTCTGCTAATCAAGGGGACCGACATGGCGATGCCTTGGGCATAATTCGCTTTAATGGGCGTAAATAACGGTTCATATAAAAGTCCGGAGTAAAGCTGCATCTCAGGTAAGTGCTTGTGGTTCAGATGCAGCGCATAATGCCTTGGGACATGGAGATTTTTGGCGGCAGCCAACTCCGGGTTCTCATATTCCTCGATTCCGCTTTTTCCGGCTCCGGTATAACCCGTCACGGAATAACATGTAACAGGATAATCCTTTTGAAGAATGCCGGCTTCAATGAGCGGTCTGACGGTGAGAATTAAGCCGGTTGCATGACAACCGGGAACGGAGACTCTCGACGCGGTCCGTATCAATTCCCTTTGATTTTTCAACTCAGGCAAACCGAATGCCCAGTTTTTATCCGTTCTAAAGGCGGTGCTGGCATTTATGATTTTGGTTTTTTCATTTTTTACAAGCGAAACGGCTTCTTTTGCAGCCGAATCGGGAAGACATAAAAAAGCGATATCCGCTGCGTTAAGGAACTTGCTCCGCTCCTCGGGATCTTTTCTTTTGCCGGGGTCAATTCTTAGAATTTCGATGTCCGACAGCCTTGACAAATACTCAAATAGCTTCAAGCCAGTCGTCCCATCCTTTCCGTCAACAAATACTTTGTATTTCATAACCCTCCTCCTCGCATTGTATAATAATTCTTTAACATGAATAATTATACATCATTATTTGAGTCCATCAAGTTTTATTTATATCGATCGCAGGATCGTTAAATGTCTCCAGGGAAACGTGTAGTTTTTTTGGGCCAGTGGCGCCAGTTGTCGGGGCAAAGGTTTTGCGCCAGCAAAACCGAGCGTACAACCGCGAGCGCGAGGCACAAAATGAGCTCCACGCGGCCCCTCACCAAAAGTAAAGCGTGTCAGGCAAAGGTTTTGCGCCAGCAAAACCGAGCCGTCCAAACGCGAGCTTGAGGCACAAATGGCCTTCACGCGGCCTCGCGCCAAAAGTAAAGCGTGTCAGGCAAAGGTTTTGCGCCAGCAAAACCGAGCCGTCCAAACGCGAGCTTGAGGCACAAATGGCCTCCACGCAGCCCCTCGCCAAAAGTAAAGCGTGTCAGGCAAAGGTTTTGCGCCAGCAAAACCGAGCCGTCCAAACGCGAGCTTGAGGCACAAATGAGCTCCACGCGGCCCCTCGCCAAAAGTAAAGCGTGTCGGGGCATAGACTTTTTACCCCCAGGTAAAAAAGCCATGCCCCGACAGACGCGAACTAGCAGCGAGCAGCTTCGCAAACCGGGCGGGTCCAGGGCGCCCGAGCGCCTGGGGTCCCCCTTGCAGGGGGATTTAGGGGGTGAGCCTCGATTTAGGGGGGCATTTTCCTGACATTTTTGTCGTTTTCATGTATAGCTGCCCGCCGGCTTGGCGTGGTATATTAAATCATTACAGGATTTGTTAGCGCTTACACAACGCTGCATGTAGTACAATGAATATACAAAGCTCATCCGCGGGGGAGGAACGGTTCATGAATCAACAGCTGCTGAATGTCATCGTCGTGGACGACGAGCTGCCGCTTCGCCAGGAGCTGCGCTCGTTTCCGTGGGGGAAATGGGGAGCTGCGCTCATCGGCGAGGCCGAAAACGGCGCGGAGGCGCTGCAGCTTTGCCGCGATTATGTGCCGGACGTGGTCGTGACCGACATCACGATGCCGCTTATGGACGGCATTGAGCTGACGCGCGAGCTGCGCCGCCAGTTTCCGCAGGTGCAGGTCATTTTGCTGACCTGCCACAGCGATTTTGGGTATGCCCGCGAAGCGTTAAGGCTCGGGGCGCTCGAATACCTCGTGAAGGTGACACTCGAGGAGGAAGAGATGGAGCAGGCGCTGCACAAAGCGCGCGAGGCGATCGAGCGGGAACGCGCCCACCGCAAAAACGAAAGCGAGGCGCGCCGCCGCGAACAAGCCAAGCTGCTCGCCCGGCTGCTGAAGGATAAACAGACGCCCGACGATAAAATCGTCGCGGCTTTAAGCGCGGCGGGCTTGCTCCGCGAGCTGCCGACCCGCGTCGTGCTGCTGAAGGTCGAAGCGTCGGAGGAGGACATCGCCTTCGTGGGCCAGGAGCTGCAGCTTGCACTCGATCAGGCCGCCTCGCAAGCAGCCCCGGCGTTTTCATGGGTTCCCGTCGGAGGCACGGATTATTTGCTCGCCTTCGGCGAAGCGCTGCCTCCCGCTCAGCTGAGGCTGCGGCTTGACCCGCTGATCGGCGATTTGACGCAAACGATCGGCGACAACCTGCCGTTTCTCGGCGGGGAAGTGCGCCTGTACGCGGTGGTCAGCGAATCGGTTGCGAGCGGAACCGATTTTATCAAAGCGTTCGACCACGCGAAAATGTGGGAGGAAGCGCGGTTTTACGAGCGGGAGCCGCATCCGCCGGTGTTCGTCGGCCGCCCGGTGCCGCTCACTCCGCTCGGCAAAGCGCAGGCCGCGGAGCTGGACGAGCTGCTGCGCGGACTTAGGCTGCAAGCCGAGGCGCTGCAAACATATATGCGCGACACGTTTCCGCGCTGGTGCCTGAAGCACCGCTTCCAACCGGGCGAGCTGAAGAAAGCCGTTGCGGCCGGAATCAGCCTGCAGAGCGCCGCCGGCAGCGCGGATCAAGGCGCGTACGCGCCGCTTGAACAGGCGGAGACGCTGAACGAACTTACCGCTGCGGCGCTGCGCCTGCTCGAGACCCAAAGCGGCGGGCGCCACAGATACCGCAAAGAAGTCCGCGATGCGAAGCTGTATATCGAGCAGCATCTGGAGGAGCCGATCACGCTGCACAGCCTGGCGGAGCAGGTAAGCCTTAGCCCGCATTATCTCAGCCGGCTGTTCCGCGAGGAGGTCGGCGAATCGGTGAACGAATATATGACCCGGCTGCGCATCGAAAAGGCGATCGACATGCTGCAAAATACGAACCTGAAGGTGTACGAGGTGGCCGAAAAGGTCGGCATCCCGAGCTACCGTTATTTTTCCACGATGTTCCGCGAGCGGACGGGTCTGGCGCCGACCGATTTTAAAAAGCAGGCCACGGGAGAGTAAGGAGACGTGATGAACATGAACGGCATCGTTTACTGGTACCGCAGCCTCGGCATTGCCACCAAGCAATTCGTCTTCCTGTTCGTCGTCACGTTCGGCATGTTCATCGCGCTGGCGATGAGCAATTTGCAGGATGCGGAGCATCTGTTCCGCGAGCAGGTGATCAAGGACTCCCAGCAATTGATCGAACGGACGAACCAATATGTGGACTCTTATCTCGACAATGTGCAAAACATGCTCCTGCTGCTGTCGACGCGAAGCGATTTGTTCGAGGACGGCCGGGAGAAGGAAGCGGTCAAAACGCTGCAAAACTTCGCCAACTACAACAGCTCGGTTACCAGGACGCTGTATTTGATCCGCAAGGACGGCAAGGTTTACTCGAATACGCAAGCGTACTACGAAATTCTCGGTAACCCGCATCTGGACAATTTGTACAGACTGGCCGCCGCCAACTACGGGGCGATGAACGTCAGCGAGCCGTATGCGTCGCCGTTGTCCGGCCGGACGATCGCTTACGTACTGCCGGTAACGGACCCGGCGACCGCGGAGCTGCTTGGCGTCGTCGCTGCGGAAATCGACCTGGACCGGCTGACGGGCCGGATCGCTCCGCTGCTCGTGAGCGAGAACCAGACCTTTACGATCATTACGCGAAAAAATAACGTTATCACCCTGTCGGATCCGCAGGATAAGCTGCTGCAGTACGAGCCGGGCACGTTTCCGCCCGAGCTTAAAGAGAGCTTTCTCGAGCAGCTCGGGGATCTGCCGGTCGGAGTCAGAACGATCGACGGCCAGAAGGGCTCGCTCGTCGTGGTCAAATCCGCGGCGAACCGGCTCGGCTGGTCGCTGCTTTCTTTTATCAAGGAGGATTATTTTTACCAAAACGTGCTCCGGCTGTACGATAATTACCGCAATGCCGGCATGGTCTGGCTTGGCGTGCTGCTGGTCGGCACGCTCATCATGTCGCGCCATTTTACGAAGCCGGTGCGCACCCTTGTGGCGAAAATGGACCGCGTCCGCGATCTGGGCGTGCTGCCCTTCATTTCGATCGACCGTCACGACGAGATCGGCCGCCTCGCCAAAAGCTACAACGCGATGATGGAAAGAATTCATGCGCTCATTCAGGAGACGAAGGAGATGGAGGCGAAAAAGAAGCAATACGAGCTGAGCATGCTGCAAAGCCAAATTGCGCCGCATTTTCTGTATAATACGCTCGCATGCATCAGCAGCCTGGCCCGCCAGCGGCGGATCGACGATGTGCGCGAGACGATCAAATCGCTCGTTGCGCTGCTGTCGTTCAGCTTCAACCGGTCGAGCGAATTTGTCACGCTGGGCGAGGAGCTGGAGGGCCTCAAGCGGTACGTTCATATCCAGCGCGTCCGTTACGGCGACATGTTCACGCTGGAGATCGACGTCGAGGATGCCGCGCTGGGCTGCAAAATGCTGAAGCTGACGCTTCAACCTCTGGTCGAAAACGCCATCTTTCACGGCATCGTGCCGAAACGCGAGCCGGGCAGAATCCGCATCTTCGGCCGGATCCGCGGTCAAACGCTGCGGCTGTTCATCTCCGACAATGGGCTTGGCATGGATAAATCGACCGTTTCGCGGCTATTGGCGGAGCGCAAGGAAACGTCGCGCCGCAACACGTTTACCGGCATGGGCGTCATGAACGTGCACGAGCGGGTGCGCATTCACTTCGGGGCCGCATTCGGGCTGAAAATCCGCTCCCGTCCGGGCTGCGGAACGTGGATCAGGCTCAAGATGCCATACGACGAGTGGACGGGGGAGCCCATTTTGCCCGAATCTCCGTAACTCGAACACTTTTGTCGTTTTCATGTATATTCAGGCGTTCCCGATGGTTGCTATACTGGGGGCACGAAATGAAAGCGTAATCAAGAGGTGAACGTATGAAGCAAACCAGTTTGACTGCGGCAGCGGCGGCACCATCCGCACGAGCTTCGCGGCTGCGAGAAATAGGGCGGACGGTATGGCAGTTCCGAGCTTTTTATGCGATGCTGCTGCCAGGGGTAATCTATTATGTGATTTTCCGCTACATCCCGATGTATGGCGTCATCATCGCCTTTAAAGATTTCAACATGATGGAAGGGATCGTAGGCAGCAGTTGGGCCGATCCATGGTACAAGCACTTTCAAGCGTTTTACGAATCGCCGTATTTTTCCCAGCTGCTTACCAATACTTTGCTGATCAGCTTCTACAAACTGATCTTCGGCATGTTTCCGCCTATATTGATGGCGCTGCTGCTCAACGAATGCCGGGTGCGTTGGTTCAAATCGCTGATCCAGACGCTGACGTATATGCCGCATTTTTTGTCCTGGGTCATCATCCTGGGCATTCTGATCGCGCTGTTTTCGCAAAACTCCGGGATCGTCAACCGTTGGATCGTCGAAGCCGGAGGGCAGTCGATCCCGTTTCTCACCTCGACCGATTACTTCCGCAGCATCCTGGTCGGCTCGGAAATATGGCAAAATATCGGCTGGGGCGCGATCATTTACCTCGCGGCCATCGCCGGCATCGACCCGACGCTGTACGAGGCGGCGCGCGTCGACGGCGCAAGCAGGCTGAATATGATCTGGCACATAACGCTGCCGGGCATCCGCAGCGTCATCGTGATGCTGCTTATCCTGAAGCTCGGCCACATCATGGATGCGGGTTTCGATCAAATCTACATTTTATATAACATTCAGGTGTATCCGGTAGCCGACATTTTGGACACATGGGTATTCAGGACCGGCTTGCAGCAGCTGAATTTCAGCCTGGCGTCGGCGGTCGGTTTGTTCAAATCGGCGATCGGTCTCGCGCTGGTGCTGATTTCCAACCGGCTGGCCCGAAGATGGGGGGAAGGCATATGGTAAAAGGTCTCGAGGATCGCGTATTCAACTCCATCGTTTACCTGATTTTGGCTTTGGCCGGCCTGTGTGCGGTGTTTCCGCTTATGTATGTCGTGTCCGTTTCGATCACCCCGTTTGCGGAGGTGCTGAAAAACGGCGGCTTCATCCTGCTGCCCAAATCGATTACGTTCGATGCGTACCGCAAGCTGCTGACCGAATCGGGCATCCCGCGCGCCTTCTGGGTGACCGTGTTCATCACGGTCGTCGGCACGGCGGTCAACCTGGTGCTCACCACGCTGATGGCATACCCGCTCAGCCGTAAAAAACTGCCCGGACGCAGCTTTTTCCTGCTGCTCGTCGTGTTCACGATGTTGTTCAGCGGCGGAATAATTCCGACCTATTTGATCGTCAAAGCGATGGGGCTGCTCGACTCGGTGTGGGCGATGATTTTGCCTGGCGCGATCTGGAGCTTCAATGTTTTGATTATGAAAAGCTTTTTCGAGCAGCTGCCGGAGGAGCTGTTCGAATCCGCCCGGATGGACGGGGCGGGCGAGTTCCGCATCCTGTGGCAAATCGTTTCGCCGCTTTCGCTGCCGGTGATGATGACGGTCGGACTGTTTTATATGGTCGGCCATTGGAACGAATTTTTTCAGGCGATCATGTATGTGACCGACCGGACGTTGTTCCCGCTGCAGGTGATCGTTCGCGAAATATTGATGCTGACGCAGCAGCCGCTGGAGACGGTGGAAAACATGACGCCGACGGAAACGATGCAGATGGCGTCGGTGATGCTGGCCAGCCTGCCGATCATTATCGTGTATCCGTTTATTCAGAAGCATTTTACGAAAGGCATGCTGCTCGGCTCGATCAAAGGCTGACCAACCGCGATGACAATCGGCGTGCGTCAGGCCTGGGCCCGCCGGTTCTCATATATCCACATCATTGCATGGAAAGAAATTGTATGGAAAGAAGGGGAACGGTATGATGAAACAGAGACCGATTTTCGCAGCCGCGGCGGCGGTTGTCCTCACGAGCTCGATCCTGGCCGGCTGCAGCGGGGGCAAAACTGAGCAGCAGGCGGCAAATGCCGGGAGCAGCGGGAACACCGATACGAAGCAGGAAGCGCCCAAATCGAACAAACCGGTAAAACTCGACGTCATCGAGACCGGCAGCGGCTTGCCCGCGCCGGATCAGGACCAGATCAAGCAGGAAATCGACAAGGCGATCGGCACCGAGCTGAACTTGACCGTCTACGCTTCCGGCGACGATTACAAAAACCAGCTGAACGTACGCATGGCCTCCGGCAACTTCCCGGATCTGTTCGCGGTCGACAGGGCGCAGCTGAAGCAGTTTGCCGAGCAAGGGCTGCTTCTTGATTTGACTCCCTACAAGGACAAATTGAAGACGACCGTCGATTTCATCGGCGCGGACAGCCTGAAGAAAGGCACGCAAAACGGCAAGCTGTACGCGATCGCCAAATCGCCGCAAATCCCGTACAACACATTTTGGATTCGCAAGGACTGGCTCGACAAGCTGGGAATGAAGCCGCCGACGACGCCGGATGAGCTGTTGGAAGTCGCGAAAGCGTTTACGGAGAAAGACCCCGACGGCAATGGGAAAAAAGACACCTACGGCATCACCGGCGGCAAGCTCGGCGCATTTTCTCCTGTATTCGGCGCCTACGGCACCGGCTCGCCGGGCAACTTTTACGTGAAGGACGGCAAGCTGGTCAATGCTCTCTACGATCCGGCGATGAAAGATGCGCTCGCTTTTATCAAAAAGATGATCGATGCCGGCGCCGTCGATCCCGAGCTGCTGTCCAACAACAGCACGCAGCAATATCAGCAAAAGGGCATTAAAGGTCAGGCCGGCATCATGTGGATCGACTGGCCGAACGTGACGAAGGACGAATTCGTCGCCCAGATCAAGGCGGTCAACCCGAACGCCGACTGGATTCAGCTGCCTGCGCTGAAAGGTCCCGGCGGCCAGTTCGAAGGCTCGTGGGACATCGGGGCCACCCCGGGCATGTATGCGATTCCGAAAGTGCTGGAGAAAAATCCGGAGAAGCTGAATAAGGTGATTGAACTGCTGAACTTCGTATCGACGAAAGACACCGGATCCGCGCTCGTTCAGTTCGGCATCAAAGGCAAGCATTACAACCTCGAAAACGGCAAAGTGATGCCGACCGATTTGATGGGCAAAGAGGTAGGTTATTCCTGGCTGTACCAGTTTACCGGCCGTCCCGAGATGGAGTATCTGTTCGTCAAGTTCGCCAAGCAGGCTCCGTATATCGAGTTTGCCAACAAGCAGCCGCGCATTCAGGCCTTAAACGGCTTCGTCGACAATCCGACCGGTTACAACAGCGCGGATGCGCAGCGGTTCATGGATGAGGAACTGGCCAAATTCGTTTACGGCAAACGCCCGCTGACCGAATATGACGCTTTCCTCAAAACGCTGGAAACGTCGATGAACTACAAAGCGTATCTCGACGCAGCGACCAAACAGCTGAACGACCTTGGTTTCGGCAAGTAACACGGCGAATCCGGCATTGCGTTTAATTAGGAAGCAGGCGAACGAAACAAACCGTCGTCTGTTTCCCTTTTTCAATAAAATTTACTCGAGTAAAAAAAGGAGAAGATGACTATGATGGAACAAACCGTATGGACGGTAAGCGAAGAGCAAAAGGCGCAAATTCAAGACTGGATGGCGGAGTTTCGGGAAAAAGGCTACCTCGTGCTGCCCGGCGTTTTGCCTGCGGAGAAGGTGGCGCGGCTGAACGCAGCGGTCGACGAAATTTTGGCCGGCGAGCCGGACAGCCTGGCCTATAATATTTACAACTCGGTGGAGCGTCATCCGGAGATTGCGGAGCTGATCGACGAGCCAACGGTGCTGCCGCTGATCGTCAATTTGCTCGGCTACAACATCCAGCTTCACATCTCACATCTGACTATCCGCAAGCCGAACCCTAACAACGAGAAGACCGCCTCACATAGCTTCATCAACTGGCATCAGGACGGGCCGCACCCGCAGTTTCCGCGGATCGGCGGAGTTACGTCCACTTATTATATCAAAACGTGCTACATCCTTAGCGACATGTCTCAGCCGAACCGGGGCAACACGAAGGTGCTGCCGGGCAGCCATAACAAGCCGTTTCAGCCGCAGCACACGGATGTGAACGGGGTGCTCGAAGGCGAGGTGCAGGTATGCGGCCGTCCGGGCGACGTGTTTGTGTTCGCGCAAAACTTGTGGCACTCCGGCGCCCCGAACCACTCGGAATTTACCCGCCGCCAGCTGTTTCTCGGCTACAGCCCGATCTGGATGCGGCCGATCGATTACCGGACCGCATCGCAGCGTCTGCTACTGGATGCGACGCCGATTCGCCGCCAGCTGCTCGGCGTAATCGATGAGAACCCGTTCAAATATTACGTGCCGGGCGATGCGCTGTTACCTTTGAAGTCGCTTTACTTCGGCGGCGGCGAGCACAGCGTGTACGAGTAGCGCGGAGAGGGGGCGGGCGTGAGGAGAGAGGCGTAAAGTCTCTCTGCCGGGGAGCAGTCCGCAGGCGGAGAGCCGGAAAACCCGTCTCTCGGCCGTCCGGTCCTGCCTTGTCGGAGCCCGAGAGCGCAAAAACGCGCTCTCAAGCAAAATATTGCGCCGCCGAAGGCCGGGCCGAAAGCGGAGAGCCTGAAAACCCGTTTCTCGGCGGCCCGGCCCCGCCCCGCTGGTGCCCGAGAGCGCAAAAACGCGCTCTCAGGCAACAGATCGGGCCGCCGGAGGCCGAGCCGAAAGCGGAGAGCGGGAAAACCCGCCTCTCGGCGGCCTGGCCCCGCCCCGCTGGTGCCCGAGAGCGCAAAAACGCGCTCTCAGGCAAAATATTGCGCCGCCGGAGGCCGAGCCGAAAGCCGAGAGCCGTAAAAACCGCCTCTCGGCGGCCTGGTCCCGCCTTGCCGAAGCCTGAGAGCGCAAAAACGCGCTCTCAGGCTTTTTCACTCTCCTCATGCGCTACCCGAAACATATGTCCGTCGATATCGGCGAATGTGAACTCCCTTACTCCCCAGGGCTTGGATTCGATGTCCTGAACAATATCCACCCCATTGTTTTTATACGCTGCGTAAACCTCGTCGGCATTTTCCACAAACCAATACGAATGAGCCCGGTAAACGGCAAAATGCTCCTGCCTGTCCAAATGAATTTCAATTTCTCCACACCGCACCGCCGCATACCCGTCCTCGTCCCATACCCACGCGATCTCAAAACCAAGCTTGTCCCTGTAATACGTCAGCGACTCCGTGACACTTTTTACCGGTAAAATGGGAATTTGACAGCGAATATAGTCTCTCACCCGCTTCACGCTCCTTTCAACTCCATTTTACCGGAAAATCACGACCTCCGCTAAGTAGGGGGATACCAAGTCAGGAGACGCATCGGAATATATTTTTCTTAAAGACAAGCGCCGGGATGTGGTGGTACAATGTGGGTGCTTTTATGACCGGCAACGGTCATCATCGGTAGAGGTGAATCGAACATGACCCTATTTAATCTCAAAACCATACGGGCTAAGCTGATTTTGCTGTTTACGGTCTTTTTTCTGCTGCCGTTTGTTTTATTCGGTTCCATTTGGTATCAGCGCTCCACCGAACTGATCGAAGAAAACGCCATCGCGTCGGCGCAGAAATCCATCGGGCAGGCCAATACGTATCTGAACTATTATTTCGACGATATCGAACGCAGAACGCTTCCCTACATCACTCATCCGCTTATCCAAGCTTTTATGAAGATTACCCCGGAGGATACATACCAACGATACGCGATAACAACGCAAATTCAAAGTCAGGTCATCAACCAAATCATCAATGGGAAAAAAGAAATTTACGGCCTCTCCATCATTTCCGGAAACGGCGTCGTCGCTTCCAATTTGGCGGAAACGATGGACGGACTGACGAACCGCGATTTCAACCAGCTCGAGCCGAAGGGAGACCGCAAGACGAAATTCAATACGATTCATTGGGAAAGCGGCATACCGCTTCTGACGATCAGCAGGAAATTTTCGGATACAAGCACCTACCGTACGGACGGACTTATGTTCATCGATCTTCGGCTCAACGAGCTGTCGGCGCTCATCAGCAATATCGGATCGGGCCAGGCCGGGTTTACGTGGATTTCGGACGGGGAGGGCGGCATTTTGCTTCATCCCGATCAGAGCAAAATCGGCCAAGCCGTGCCCGACTGGTACAAGAACCAAATTCAAAATAAAGAGCGCGGGTCGCTGATTGCGGAGGATTCCGGGGTCAGCAAGCTGATCGTTTTCGAGCGGACGCCGTCGACGGGATGGACGCTGGTGTCCGAGGTCCCGCTGGCCGAATTGACCGGGGACTTGTTTGCGCTAAGAAATGTCACGATCGTGATCTTGTCTGCGGTTACCTTGATTTCGCTGCTCGTTCTCGGCGGATTTACGCTGAATCTGACGAATGCGCTGTCGCATTTGGGCAGGTTGATGAAAAGGGCGGGGAGCGGCGAGATGTTTGTCCGGGCGCATGTCCGTCACGGAAGGCAGGACGAAACAAGCGAGCTGTATGAAAGCTTTAACCACATGGTGGAGAAGCTGCAAAGATTGATTGAGGAAATCCATGCTTCCGAGCTGCGGAAGAAGGAACTTATCATCAAGCAAAGAGAAACGATGCTGAAAGCGATGCAGGCGCAAATCAATCCTCATTTTCTATATAACACCCTGGAGGTCATCAATTCTTATGCGATTTTGGAAAATGTGATGCCGATCAGCCGAATGGCGACTTCGCTTGCAGCCTTGTTCCGATACAGCATTACAAGCGGAGATACCAAGGTGACGCTGTATGAGGAAATGAAACATATCGAGACCTATTTGGACATTCAAAAAGAGCGCTTCGAGCATCTGACTGTCGAACTGCAGGTTGCCTGGAACGAGCTTCCCAATGTTCGCGCTTTGCGCCTCACCCTCCAACCGCTCGTGGAAAATGTTTTCCGGCATGCTTACGAGAAACACGAGCGTTACCCCGATTATATCGGCATACAGGGGGAGGCAGGGGAAACGGGTTATCGCCTGATCGTAATGGACAAAGGGGAAGGCATGCCCCCCGCCGTTATGGAGCGGTTAAACCGCTCCTTCCAGTCGGTAAGCGAAGAAGGCGATCCATTGCCGGAAAACGAACAGGACGATGCAAGCAGGTCCGGCAGGATGGGATTATGGAACGTCCATCAACGTTTGCGGTTAAGCTTCGGCGGCGGATACGGGCTGCATATTTTGAAGTCGGATGAAGAAGGAACATGGATTGAGGTTTATTTGCCGATCGTTACGGGGGGAAAACTGGATGCTTAAAGTCGTTATTGCCGACGATGAAACATTAATTAAAAAAAGCCTGAAAATGATCGTGGAAAAAACCGGACTGTTCGAGGTTGCGGCGGTTTTTACAAATGGCCGGGAAACGCTCGATTTCATGAGGGAAGATCCGGCGGACCTGCTCATTACCGATATCCGGATGCCGGTCATGGACGGCCTCAGCCTGATTTCCGCACTGCGTGAAGAAGGAAATGAAGCCGATGTGATCATCTTGTCCGGGTACGGGGAATTCGAATACGCTCAAAGGGCGATCCGTTTCGGAGTCACCGATTATTTGCTGAAGCCGATCGTGCCGGGGCAGATGCAGGCGATGCTGGAACAAATCGCATCGACACGAAGCCGGCGGAAGCAGCTGCAAGCTTTGCGGCAGGAATCGCTGTGGTATTGCCGGCGGCAGGCGGCGCGCCTGTCCGTCTTCGTGCGCGACATGGACAAGTCCGCCGTCGCTTTGCTGCTGCAAGAAGTCAACGACGGCATCATCCGCATATATGGGGATGATCCGAACGGTAGCATTGCGGTTTATGCGGATTTGCTGACATTTACCCGCAACGAATTGGCGGAAAGCTTCCCGGGTCTTAGCGAGGTTGACCCCGCCGAATGGAATATAACGAAGCCGATGGGCGCACTGAGAGCTCTGGCGAAGAGCCGGATAGACGATTGGATGCGGCATATTGCGTCCGTTCGAAACCACGGAACGGCTCTGGCGGCGAAGAAGGCGATCAAATACATTGAGGACCATATGTTTGACGAAAACCTGTCCTTGCAGTCGGTGGCCGATGAGCTGAATTTATCGGTTTCCTATACGAGCGAATGCATCAAGGAAGAGACCGGCGTCAATTTCACCCAATATGTGATGAACGCGCGCATGGAGCGGGCCAAAGAGTTGATGGCCGATCCGTCGTGTAAAATATACGAGGCTGCGTTTCAGTGCGGCTATACGGATTACGCCCATTTTACGAAAATGTTCAAACGGCATTACGGTTATTCGCCCAAGGAGTATCGCAAACGGCTGCTTGAACCGGGCCAAGGCGAATAACCGGCGAAGAAATGACAAGTTTTGCGGCGCAAACCACATGTACCTTCCGATTGTAGGCGTTTACACTTAGCTTAAACAAGAGGAAGGAGGTTGAGCTATGAGCAAGGGGGCCGACGTGAACGCTGCAGGAACCGTTCCATTAACGGAAAAACATACGCGCAGATCGTCATATTTTATGAAAAATTGGCAAATTTATTCGATGATCGCGCCGGGATTGCTGTTTTTTGTCGTATTTAAATATATTCCGCTCGCAGGGAGTGTCATCGCGTTTCAAGATTACAGCCCGTTCGGGGGAATTGCCGGCAGCCCATTCGTAGGCTTCAAACATTTTTCCGAGCTGTTCAGCTATGAAGAGTTTTTTCTGGTGCTGCGCAATACGCTGGTCATCAGCCTGTATCAGCTGATTTTCGGCTTTCCGGCGCCGATCGTGCTTGCGCTTTTGTTAAACGAGGTGGGTAAAGCTCTATTTAAAAGGGTTACGCAAACCGTCCTGTATATCCCGCATTTCTTGTCGTGGGTCATTGTGGGCGGTATGGTCATCAGCTTGCTTGCGCCGGATACGGGTTTGGTCAACCGGGTTTTGGCCGCATTCGGCACGGAGAAAATCTTTTTCATGCAGGAGCCGTCCTTCTTTCGCAGCATCGTCGTCGTTTCAGGGATTTGGAAGGAAGTCGGCTGGGGAACGATCATTTACTTGGCCGCACTGACCGGCATCAATCCGGAATTATACGAAGCGGCGGAAGTGGATGGTGCCGGGAAGCTGCGGCAGGTGTTCAGCATCACCTTGCCGGCGTTAATGCCGACCATTATGGTGCTGCTGCTGCTCAAAATCGGACATGTGCTGGATCTCGGCTTCGAGCAAATCTATGTACTGCTGAACCCTCTTGTTCGGGTGAGCGGCGATATTTTGGATACATACATTTACCGGGTGGGGCTTCTGGGCGGACAATACAGCTACACGACGGCGGTCGGGCTGTTTAAGTCGGTCGTCGGACTTGTCCTTATCCTCGGAGCGAACGCCATCAGCAAAAGGTCAACGGGGAATTCCCTGTATTAGGAGGAGGAGCATGGGAAGAGTCAGCCGGGCAAGAAAGTGGTTTATCGTCGGCAATTATACGGTGCTTACGCTTGTTTCCTTATGCATGCTGCTGCCGTTCGTCAATATGGTGGCAGGCTCCTTCAGCGGAGGAAACGCTATATTGCAGGGGCTCGTCACCGTATGGCCGGTGAACTTTACTTTGGAAAATTATATCGCCGTTATTAAAAATGCGGGCTTTTGGAAATCCTTCGGCATCACCGTTTATATCACGGTCCTCGGAACTGCGCTTAATCTTGCATTTACTACCCTGATGGCCTACGGCTTGGCCCGTCCCGATTTGAAAGGCCGATCGGCCATCATTCTCGTCGTATTGTTTACGATGATTTTTACCGCCCCGATCATCCCTTCGTTTTTGCTGGTCAAGTCGCTGGGCATGCTGGATACGCTGTGGGCGCTTATGATTCCGTCGCTCGTGAGCGGTTTTAACTTGCTGATTATGATTTCGTTTTTCCAAAACATTCCGGACGGGCTGACCGAGGCGGCAAAAATCGACGGCTGCCACGAATACCGGACGTTATGGAGCATCGTGCTGCCCTTGTCCTTGCCGGTGATGACGACGATCGGCATGTTTTATGCGGTCGGACACTGGAACGGTTATTATGCGGCGATGATGTATTTGCGCGATCCGGGCTGGTTTCCGCTGCAGGTGAAATTGAGACAGATCGTGGTGGACAGTGATACGGCCAGCGTGCTGAACTCTCTTTCTTCGGCGGAGGGCATCAAGATGGCGACGATTATCGTCGCGACCGTGCCGGTCATGATCATCTATCCGTTTGTTCAGAAGCATTTTGTCAAAGGCGCGATGATCGGATCGGTCAAAGGATAGGTTATTTTACTTTTGCAAACATAAGGAGGGTCATCTCTCGTGAAAAAGAAATTTGTAACGTTATTGCTTTGTGCGGCTTTACCCGGAAGTTTGCTTGCGGCCTGCGGGAGCAATGAGCCAAAACCCGCCGCAGGCGGCGAAGCCGCTCCACCTACGGTGAAGCTTGCGCTTAGCACGCGAAACTTTCCGTACATCGAAGCTTCTCCCAACATCAACGAAGATAAATACGTGAACAAGCTTCGGGAGCTTTCCAAAACGAACGTTCGCCTGGAGCTCATCCCGCAAAAGGAATATTCGCAGAAGCTCAATTTAATGTTTGCCGCCGGCGAACTGCCCGACGCGATTCAGGTCGTCAACGGCATAACCTCTCCCGAGGTGGCTCCTGCACTGAGCAACAACGCTTTTTACGACTTGAACGAGCTGATCGATAAATACGCGCCGAGTCTGAAAACGAAAATCGGCAAGGAGCTGTGGAACTCCGCTCTCGTCAGCAAGGACGGGAAAATTTACGCTATTCCGGCCGAGCGCGCGACCCGGAATAATCAAATCGTTTATATCCGCAAAGACTGGCTGGATAAGCTCGGGCTGCAAGTGCCCAAGACGGTGGACGAATATTTGAACGTCCTGCGTGCCTTCCGGGATAAGGATCCTAACGGCAACGGCAAGGCGGATGAAATTCCGTTCTCCGGCCGAATGAATTTCAATTATGCGGAAATTTTCTTCTCCGCTTACGATGTGAGCCTTTCCGGCTGGAAATACGAAAATAATCAGCTGGTGCCTAACTTCATCCGTCCGCAAATGAAAGAGGCTTTGAAGCTGCATCAAAGCATGTATCAGGAAAAGCTGATGGATAACGAGATTTTCCTGAATCAGCCGAAAGATTTTGACTCGAAAGTGAAAGCGACGGCCAGAGTCGGCATGTGGGTGCATGTGCCGGATTATCCGGATAAATGGGCGGCGGAAGTGAAAAGCGGCGATCCGAAGGCGGTCATCATGAATATCCCTGCGCCGATCGGACCGGACGGCAAGGGAGGAAGCTTGATCGGCTCGGCGGTCAATCCGCTTTCCGCATGGGTCATTCCGAGGTCGAACAAACATCCGGAAAATGTACTTAAGTTTTTGGAATGGTATTATTCCGATGCGGCTCAAAAGTTTTTGAACTATGGGCTCGAGGGCGACGATTATACGACTGAATCCGGAAAATTGGTTTACAAACAACCTCAAGTGCAGGCGGACATCGACAGGGAAACGATGCATCTTCATTTCCTCAGATTTATCGGTCCGACGCATTTAACGGATAAGGATTATATCAACGGCCGTGTCAACGGGGACTTGATCACAAAAGCTTTGCAAGTAGCCAACAGCGAAGGCCGTGTCAACGATGCGCTGGATATGCCAATTCCGCCGACGCTTCAATCCAAACCGGAGCTTGGTTATACCGGCCTTTGGATCGAAACCGCCGCCAAGATCATCACCGGCAAGGAATCGATCGACAGCTTCGACAAGTTTGTGGACGATTGGAAGAAACGCGGAGGAGACAAGGTGATTCAGGAAGCGACCGACTGGTATAAGAAGCAGGGGGGCGGCAAATGAGCGGAGCGTTAAGCCACAGAGAGAACATCATACGGAACGAAGGCAGCGCCTTTCCGGGAAAAACGTATACGGAGGTCGTTCTTGCGCCTTCCTATGACGAGGCCAAGCAGCATTTGCTTGGTCCCA
This sequence comes from Paenibacillus hamazuiensis, assembly GCF_023276405.1. NCBI lineage: Bacteria > Bacillati > Bacillota > Bacilli > Caryophanales > Paenibacillaceae > Paenibacillus > Paenibacillus hamazuiensis. The sequence continues at coordinate 4,541,416 of NZ_JALRMO010000001.1, read as the reverse complement.
TGATGGCCATCAACAAGGCTCAGCTTATTATGCTGACGGAGCAGCATTTGATTTCCCCGGAAGAGGGCGGACGGATTGCCGAAGCGATCCGGAGCCTTGACCTGCAGACTATCCGCAGTTCACAATACTCGGGTGAAGTGGAAGATTTGTTTTTTCAGGTGGAGCGGGAGCTGCTTGAACGGGCCGGCGATATAGCCGGAAATCTGCACATCGCGCGCAGCCGCAACGATATGAGCATCGCCATGTTCCGGCTTGCGCTTCGCGATAAGCTGCAAACCGCTTTATCTTCCGTATTGTCCTTAAAAGATCAGCTGCTGGAGTTTGCCGCAGAACATGCCGAGACGCTGATGATCGGGTACACCCATACCCAGCAGGCTCAGCCGACCACATTAGGCCACTATATCATGGCCGTGGTCGATTCGCTGAACCGGGATATGCGGCGATTTGCGAATGCGTACCGCCATCTGAATCAAAGCTCGATGGGGGCAGCCGCACTGACAACCTCCGGCTTCAACATTAACCGGGACCGGATGAGAGAGCTGCTCGGATTTGACGAATTGATCGAAAATTCGTATGACGCGATCGGGGGAGCGGATTACATTGCCGAGCTCATGACGGTCACGCAAATTGCCGCGATCACGCTCGGCCGCTTCGTGCAAGATTTGCTGCTGTGGAGCACCCAGGAGTTTGCGGTTTTGCGGGTTTCCGACCCTTACGTGCAAACGAGCTCGATTATGCCGCAAAAACGCAATCCGGTATCCTTGGAGCATCTGCGTTCCCTGTTATCGAGCTGTGTAGGCAACACCCAGACGGTACTCACGATGATTCACAACACGCCGTTCGGCGATATCGTCGATACGGAAGACGATATGCAGCCGTACGCCTGGAGAAGCCTCGATCTGCTCGATAAGCTGTGCAGGCTGCTCGCCTGCGTGATCGGTACCGCGGAAGTGAATAAGGAAAAGCTGCGCGAACGGGCCGTGTCCAGCTTCGCGACCATCACCGAGCTGGCGGATACGCTCGTGAGAACGGATGGTTTATCCTTCCGCAAAGCTCATCACATTGCGAGCAAAGTCGTGAAGATGGCGTTATCCCAGGGAATCGGCGCTCATGAAGTTACACTCGGGCTTGTCAACGAAGCGGCTTACGAGGTGATCGGAAAACCGCTGCTCATTGACGAGACGAAATTAGTGCTGTCCCTGGACCCCGATTATTTTGTTGCCGTACGTTCTCTGCCCGGCGGTCCCAATCCGAGGGAAGTGAGAAGGATGATTGCCGAGCGAAAGCTTCAGCATGACGAGCACCTGTCATGGCTAAATGCCGCAAAAGAGAAGTCCCTGCAATCGTACCGCCAATTGGATTGGATAGTCGCAGACATGGCGCGGCAAGGGCGTTAATTTAGAATCGCAGGAACCCCGGAGATCAGGTCATCCGGGGTTTTTCAACCGAATGGGGTAAAAAAGAAAGCAGCGTAGGCACCCGCGAACATTCTATGGGTCCACGCATACACTGGAAGTACGAAATGACATTTTTGCCACCTTATTTCGACAAGATATGATATACTTATAGTAGAAATACGAAGTCCAATCATCCTCTTTCCCTTTACATCTGAACACAAGCAGATACCATTCCCTCATTCCTCCCTAATGTCCGTTTCTTTATTGCAAAAAGCACCCTAATAATGCAGACCGTACCTTAAAAATTTGAATTTGCCTTTATCTCAACAAATGGTTCCCGGCGTCACACCGGCTTTGAGACAACCGACACTTCAATTCAAAATCGTTCCTCGTTCCGCAGGCGATCAGTGAAATGGAGGTGCAGCGAAATGAACCGGTCCCAAAAAGCCATCACCAAGGCGGAGACTTACGGCGCAGGCAACTACAAGCCTCTGCCGCTTGTCATCGCCCGCGCCGAAGGGGTTTGGGTGGAAGATCCGGAAGGACGCCGCTACATGGATATGCTCAGCGCCTATTCCGCAGTCAGCCATGGGCACAGGCATCCGAAAATCATCCGGGCGCTTAAAGACCAGGCGGAGCGCGTCACCTTGACGTCGCGGGCGTTTCACCACGAGCTGCTCGGCGAGTTTTACGAGAAGCTGTGCCGTTTGACCGGCATGCAGCGCGTGCTGCCGATGAACACCGGCGCGGAAGCGGTGGAGACGGCGATCAAGGCGACGCGGCGGTGGGCGTACGACGTGAAGCGGGTGCCGGAGGGCAAGGCGGACATCATCGTATGCGAAGGCAATTTTCACGGGAGAACCGTCACGGTTACCTCGTTCTCGTCCTCGCCGGAGTACCGGCGCGGGTTCGGGCCGTTTACGCCGGGCTTCACCGTCATCCCGTACGGCGATACCGCAGCGCTGGAGTCCGCGATCACTCCACATACGGCGGCTTTTCTCGTCGAGCCGGTGCAGGGGGAGGCCGGCGTCGTTTTGCCGCCGGACGGCTTTCTGCGGGAAGCGGCGAAGCTTTGCAAGGAGCGGCAAGTGCTGCTGCTTGCCGACGAAATCCAGACCGGCTTCGGGCGGACCGGCCGGCGTTTTGCCTGCGATTGGGAAGGCGTCACGCCGGATATTCTGATCCTCGGCAAAGCGCTCGGCGGCGGCGTCATGCCCGTATCGGCAATCGCTGCGGACCGCGAGGTGATGGATGTGTTCGATCCGGGCTCGCACGGATCGACGTTCGGCGGCAACCCGCTCGCCTGCGCGGTCGCTATTGCGGCCATGGAGGTGCTGGAGGAGGAGAAGCTGGCGGACAGGTCGCAGACGCTCGGCGCGTATCTGCTGGAGCGGCTGAAGTTCATCAGCAATCCGCATATCCGGGACGTCCGCGGCAAAGGGCTGTTTATCGGCATCGAGCTTGACGTGCCGGCCCGGCCATATTGCGAGCGGCTGATGGAGCTGGGGCTGCTCTGCAAGGAAACGCACGAGCGCGTCATCCGGCTTGCTCCTCCGCTTATCGTCACGAAGGAAGAGCTTGACTGGGCACTCGAGAGATTAAGCGAAGTTTTGCACGAAAAAGAAGGGAGTGGGCAGCCATGATGCCGTATCGTCCGGAACCTTTCACCGATTTTCGAGACCCTCGGGAGGAAGCAGCGCTGCAGGCGGCGATCGCACAGGTGACGGCGCAGCTTGGCGGGACGTGCCCGCTTTTGATCGGCGGCAAGCCGATCGGCACGGAGCGGCACATCGTGTCGATCAACCCTTCGCAGACGGAGCAGGTAATCGGCCGCGCCGCGAAAGCCGATTTGGCGCAGGCGGAGAGCGCCGTTCAGGCGGCGCACGAAGCGTTCCGCACGTGGTCGCGGACCGGCGTGGAGACGCGCGCCGAGCTGCTCTTTAAGGCGGCGGCGATGCTGCGGCGGCGCAAGCACGAGTTTTCCGCGTGGCTTATGCTGGAAGCCGGCAAAAGCCGGGGCGAAGCCGATGCCGAAACGGCCGAAGCGATCGATTTCATGGAATATTACGGCCGGCAAATGTTGGCGCTCGCCGAGCGGGGCGGCCGCGAGCTTATTCCGCTGCAGGGAGAGCGCAACCGGCTCGAATACATTCCGCTCGGCGTCGGCGTCGTTATTCCGCCGTGGAATTTCCCGCTCGCGATTTTGGCCGGCATGACGACGGCCGCGCTTGTGGCGGGCAACACCGTCGTGCTCAAGCCGTCGAGCGCCACGCCGGTTATCGCTTGGCGGTTCGTGCAGCTGCTCCTTGAAGCCGGCCTGCCGGACGGCGTGCTCAGCTTCGTGTCCGGCAGCGGTGCGGAAATCGGCGATTACCTCGTGCAGCACAAGCTGACGCGGTTCGTTTCGTTTACCGGCTCGCGCGAGGTCGGCGTGCGCATGAACGAGCTTGCGGCGCAAACCGCGCCCGGACAAAAGTGGCTCAAACGGTTCATCGGCGAGCTCGGTGGGAAAGACGCGATCGTCGTGGACGCGGATGCCGATCTGGAGCAGGCCGCGCAGGCGATCGTCGTCTCCGCGTTCGGCTACAGCGGGCAAAAATGCTCCGCCTGCTCGCGGGCCATCGTGCACCGCGACGTATACGACGAGGTGCTCGAGCGGTGCATCGCGCTGACCGAAGCGCTGAAGGTCGGCGATGTGCGCGATGCCGCGAACTATACGGGACCGGTCATCGACCGCAGCGCTTATGCCAAAATCCTCGAATACATCGGCATAGCGCAGCGGGAAGGGCGGATCGTGACCGGCGGCGAACCCGCCGAAGCCGCATTCGACGGAGGGAGCGGCTCTGCCGCCGACGCCACTGCCTCTGCGTCCGCTGCTTCGGGTCGTTCCGGCGATGTCCGCGGTTACTTTATCCGGCCGACGATCGTGGAGGGTGTCCGGCCGGAGGCGCGCATCATGCGGGAGGAAATTTTCGGCCCGGTGCTTGCCTTCGCGCGCGCGGACGATTTCCGGCAGGCGCTGGACATCGCCAATGATACGGATTACGGGCTTACCGGATCGGTGTTTACGCGCAGCCGGGCGCATATCGACCTGGCGAAAGCCGATTTCCACGCGGGCAACCTGTATGTCAACCGCAAGTGTACCGGGGCGATCGTCGGCGTGCATCCGTTCGGCGGCTTCAACATGTCGGGCACCGATTCGAAAGCGGGCGGACCGGATTATTTGCTGCTCTTCACCCAGCCGAAGCTGACGTCGGAGCTGCTTTAGCGGATCGATCTTGAATGCAGCCGAGCGGCCGCCGGCAATTTGAATAGAAATTCCGGATCGTTCTGCCTTGAGCCCGCAAGGCCGGTTGGATTTGGCGAATCACCGTTAGCGATATTTTTTCGCCGGGCAGCCCGGCGCTTCGGGAGGAGGAATGGCTGTGAAAGCGGAGGACGTGTTGCGCAGGCTTATTTTTGCGGTGGCGGAAAACCGGATGGTGAGGCGTTTTTTTTACAAGTACGGAATGAAGCTGGGGGTCGGCCGATTTGTCGCCTCGGAGACGCTGGACGGCACCGTGGAAAAGGTGAAGGAGCTGAACCGGCAAGGGCTGGCCGTCACCCTCGATTACCTGGGGGAGAGCGTGACGGACGCGGGACTTGCGGAAGAGGCGGCGAACATGGTGCTGCGCGTGCTGGAAACGATCGACCGGAACCGGCTTGACGCAAACGTATCGGTGAAGCTGACGCAGCTTGGACTCCTGATCGATCCCGCCTTATGCTCGGCGAACATGGAACGCATTGTGACGGAAGCCAAGTCGCGCGGCAGCTTTGTTTGGATCGACATGGAGGATTCCAAGGTCACCTCGGACACGCTTGGCATTTACAAAGGCCTTCTGAAGCGATTCGGCTCCCGATTTGTCGGCATCGTCATTCAATCGTATCTGTATCGTTCCATACCGGATATCCGCGAGCTCGGGCGGCTCGGGGCGCCTATCCGCATCGTGAAGGGAGCTTATAAGGAGCCTCCGGAAGTCGCCTACCCCGATAAAAAAGACGTGGACGCCAGCTACCTGAAGCTGGCCCGTCTCCATATGGGGAATGGCAACTACACGGCGATCGCCACCCACGACGTATCGATCGTTGCCGAAATAAAACGGTACGTTCGGGAACGGGGGATGGGGACCGATCAATTTGAATTCCAGATGCTGTACGGCATCTCGGCGGGGCTGCAGCGCCAGCTTGCGGAAGAGGGCTACCGCGTGCGGGTGTATACGCCGTTCGGCGAGCACTGGTTTCCGTATTTTACACGACGCATTGCGGAACGGCCGGCCAATCTGTGGTTTGTCGCAAAAAACTTGCTTCGCCGTTAAGCGAAGGAGGGGGATGCAGCATGAATCGGTCAAAAATCGGTGACGTTGCATTGATCGGAGTACCGATGGATCTCGGCGCAGACCGGAGAGGAGTCGATATGGGACCGAGCGCAATCCGCTGCGCCGGGGTGACGGAGCGGCTTGCCGGGCTGGGGTTTGCCGTTCGCGATACGGGGGATATTGCGGTTCGCCGCACCGGGCGGCAAGAAAAAGCCGATGCCGAAGCGGCGAACCTCAAGTATTTGGCGGAAATCGCCCGCGTGAGCGGCAAGCTGTGCGACCGCGTGGCCCGCGAGGCGGGCAAAGGCCGCTTCCCGCTCGTGCTTGGCGGCGATCACAGCATCGCGATCGGCACGATCGCCGGCTTAAGCCGAACGCGGGCCCGCCTCGGCGTCATCTGGTACGACGCCCACGGAGATGTCAACACGGCGGAGACGACGCCGTCCGGCAACATTCACGGGATGGCCTTGGCCGCTTCGCTCGGCTTCGGTCACCCGGCGCTGACCGCCATCGGCGGCAGCTCGCCGAAAGTGCAGCCCGAGCATACGGTGCTGCTCGGAGTTCGTTCGCTCGACCCGGGGGAGCGCGTGTTCCTGAAGCAGCTCGGCGTCACGGTATTCACGATGCACGACATCGACCGGCTCGGCATCGCAAACGTGATGGAGCGGACGCTCGATATTGTGACGCGCGGGACGGATGGCGTTCACCTGAGCCTCGATCTTGACGCGCTCGATCCTTACGAAGCGCCGGGTGTCGGCACGCCTGTTCCGGGCGGCATCAGCCTGCGCGAGAGCCATCTCGCGATGGAGATGCTGGCCGACAGCGGCGCGGTCACAAGCGCGGAATTCGTCGACGTTGGACACGGTAAACCGCACCGCCAAGGCGGCGGTCGACCTGATCGCCTCACTGATGGGCGAGAAGATCATGTAGGCTCCGCGGATGCGGTTATTGTTTAAGAACGAACCTCTGGAACGGTTCGTTTTTTTGTTTTTAAGACGATATCCGGATACGATTGCGCGATCAAAGCGGAAGATGGCCAGGCACCTTCCGTTCAATATGAACAATTTGTAAATTTATTAAAAGGGGGCTGGGCTATTACCGTTACTGAACGGATTATTGCTCCATAACTTTGTAAGGTAATGTCACTCACCTTTCAAATGAAGGAGTCCCCGACATGAAAAAGACGACCCGGCTTAAACAATTGATCATTTCGCCATCGCTGGAATTTTTGATGGAAGCGCATAACGGCCTGTCAGCCGCCATTGTTGAAGAAACAGGGTTCAAAGGCATATGGGCCAGCGGGCTGTCGATGTCAGCATCGATGGGCGTCCGCGACAACAACGAAGCTTCATGGACGCAAATTCTTGACAATCTCGAGTTCATGAGCGACGCGACAGCCATTCCGATTTTGCTCGATGGCGATACCGGATACGGAAATTTCAACAATGCCCGGCGACTGGTCAAAAAATTGGAACAGCGTGGAATTGCAGGCGTTTGCATCGAAGATAAGCTATTTCCGAAGACGAATTCGTTTATCGATGGAGAAGCTCAACCGCTGGCTTCTATCGACGAATTTACCGGTAAAATCAAAGCGATGAAAGATACGCAGGCGGATGATGATTTCGTCGTTGTCGCCCGGGTGGAGGCGCTGATTGCAGGTTGGGATATGCAGGAGGCGCTCAGGCGTGCGGAAGCTTACAGATTGGCAGGTGCCGATGCCATCCTTATGCACAGCAAAAAATCCGATTGTACCGAAATTGAAACATTCATGAAGGAATGGGGCGTAAGCGCCGTCATCTGGGCCAACCATAATTTGCGCGCTTCCGTTGCGGCTATGCAGCTTATTTCAAAGCGAATCTTTCAGGAAGAAAGTCTGGTCGGTGCGGAAGGCACTGTGGCTAAGTTGGATGAGATATTCCGGCTGCAAAAGGCAGAAGAACTGCAAAGAGCTGAAAAAATATATCTTCCGACAGCGCGATTGGCAGAAGGTGGACATAGATGATCGAAACTGGAACATGGGGAGACGAACTTCAAAAACTCGGGTTTTCGTCTTTTGTCGGGGTGCCTTGCTCTTATTTGAAAAGCTTGATCAACTACGCGATTAACGAGTGCGATTATATCGGTGCGGCCAATGAAGGCGATGCCGTTGCCATTGCGTCCGGTGCATCTTTGGGCGGAAAAAAAACGGTTGTGCTCATGCAAAATTCGGGTCTTACGAATGCCGTCTCGCCTCTGGCATCGCTCAACTACCCGTTCCGGATTCCGCTGCTCGGATTTATCGGTCTTCGGGGAGAACCGGGAAAACCCGACGAACCCCAACATCAATTGATGGGACAAATTACGACGCGGATGTTGGACCTGCTGAACATACGCCACGCAATATTATCGGACGATCCGGAGCAGGCGAAGCAGCAACTGGCATGGGCAAGTCAGGAAATCGAGCTTCTTCACCCCTTCTTCTTTGTCGTGCGTAAAGACACGTTCACGGAAGTGCCGTTGCTGAAGCAAGAGCACACCTCCGCCAAAAACGTCTTGAAAAAAAAGAAAACGGCACCGGATGAGCTGCCTTCGCGCTACGACGCGCTGGCCGTTATCCACTCGTTAAAAGACGACAAAACGGTGCTTCTTGCCACCACTGGCAAAACCGGGAGGGAATTGTACGATATCGCGGATGCCCCCGGTCATTTGTACATAGTCGGCTCTATGGGGTGCGTCGGATCTCTCGGTCTCGGGCTTGCCCGCTCCGTCCCCGATCTGGATGTCGTCACGATCGACGGAGACGGCTCTCTGTTAATGCGAATGGGAAGTCTGGCAACAATCGGCTTTTGCCATCCGCCCAACCTGCTGCATATCTTACTGGACAATAACGCTCACGATTCGACCGGCGGGCAACGTACGGTTTCGCACCAAGTCGATTTTGCGGAGATTGCGGCTTCCTGCAACTATCGTTCCGTTGGTTATGCCCATAATTTGGATGAACTGAGATCGGCCATCAGCGAATGGAAACGAAACAAAGGACTGACCTTTATCCATATGCGAATTGCTCCGGGCTCCAAGCAGCCGCTCGGCAGGCCGACTATACAACCCTATGAAATAAACCAAAGATTGCAGCGTTTTATCACAGATCATCGCCTCCGGAGGAAGGATTGAAGCGCCATGGAAGCCGTAAAACGGAATATTCTGCTAACCCCCGGCCCCGCCACAACGACTGAAAGCGTGAAACGGGCTCAAATCGTCCCTGATATTTGTCCCAGAGAGGCGGAGTTCGGTTCTTTGCTCGCTTATGTCTCGGAACAATTGACCCGATTGGTTGCCGATCCGAATCTTTACACCACCGTGTTGTTCGGCGGTTCCGGCACGGCCGCAGTGGAAGCTATGCTCAGTTCTGCGGTTGGTTCGGAAGCTGCCGTTATTGTCAACAATGGTGCTTACGGACAGCGAATGTGCGACATTGCCGAAACATACGGCATTCCCTTTCTTGAATTCGTCAGTCCTCCGGCGGAAGCGGTCGATTTGGCTGCTTTAGAATCGTTTATTGCCGGATCCCCGCGCAAGATCTCGCACCTCGCCGTCGTACATCACGAAACGACGACGGGTCTTTTAAACGACGTCGCCTCCATAGGCGAATTGTGCCGCAACTATCGGATCGAGCTGTTGGTGGACGCCATTAGTTCCTTTGCGGCCGTTCCGGTTCGCATGTACGATTTTAATATCAGCTATCTGGCCGCCAGCTCAAATAAAAATATTCAGGGAATGCCCGGCATCGCATTTGTCATAGCCGATAAAAGCCGGTTGGAAAGCCTGCGGAACAACAAGCCGAGAAGCTACTACTTGAATTTGTTTGCTCAATATGACTATTTTGCCCGAACCCGCCAATTGCGGTTTACCCCACCCGTGCAAACGTTCTACGCTCTCAAGCAGGCGATCGAAGAACTGAAAACGGAAGGGATCGAGGCAAGATACAAACGCTATTCAGCCTCTTGGTCCGTATTAATCGAAGGTATTGCCCGACTTGGGTTAAAGCATCTTGTTGATCCCCGGCATCATGCGAAAATCGTCACCGCGATTATGGAGCCCTGCGCTTCCGGATACGATTTTCAGGAAATGCACGATTTTTTTTATGAGAAGGGGTTCACCATTTATCCCGGAAAACTTGATGGAATGAACACATTCAGAATCGCGAATATAGGGGATATCACCTTCAAAGATATAGAAGCCTTTCTGCAACTGCTGGGCGTTTATTTGGGCAACATCGGCTACACCAAACCGAAAGGAGGAGTCTGAGTGGCACTGAGCGGGAATAAGTGGAGGAAATACGTGTATATGAAGAGTTTTGCTGCTCTTGCCCCCCATTTGCCGAATACGAGGCTTATGTCGAAAGACGCTTTATGGCAAATGGTCGGCAAATACGGATACGCCATTGTGAAACCGGCTAACGGAAGCCGGGGACGAGGAGTCATCCAAGTGGCTGCGTTACGGAATGGCGGGTATGAGCTGCATTACGAAAACCGGAAGACGCGAGTTGGCGATTTCGAGCGGGTGTATGCCTATATTCGCCGCATTGTCGGTTCCTCATCTTACCTTGTCCAATGGCGGGTGCCGCGCGCGACGGTGAACGGCCGGCCTTTCGATTTGCGGGTCGTTGTTCAGCGGCGCAGAAATTCCAATAGTTGGAACGTGACGGGCAAACTGGCAAAAGTCGCAGGCAAAGGCTACATCGTCTCTAACATTACCCGGAGCAAAGGCCGCGTTCTCCCCGTTCATGCGGCCATCCGCAGGTCGACCATTATACGCAAGCAGGGTGCGGACGCGAGGGTCCATCGGGTCGCTTTGTTGTCCGCCCATAAACTGGGGAAAATGTATCCGGGGCATCGAATTTTCGGGTTGGATGTTGGACTCGACCGCAGCGGCCACGTCTGGATTATCGAAGCGAATCTTTTCCCGTCCATGTCCCACTTTCTGAAGTTGGGGGACAAAACGATGATCCAGCGCATCCGGGCGTTTAGGAACGGTTGATGTCTCGCCTGTTTTTGTCAGGTTCGTAAAGGAGCTGCGGTTCGCTATTTGCATGTTTGCCGCATTTACCATTTTCCGCCTTGATTGCATGTACGCCATGATACGGGCAGGCTAACGGTTGCAGCCGAGCTTATTTGGCTCAAAAACGTCTTTTTTCCATTGTAACGGTTGTGGCAGAGCTTATTTCTCATCTTGTATCTCTCCATACAAGGAAAGTTCACAAATAACCACTCTGGCAACCGTTACCGTTATGAAATCCCTCATTTAGCTCCTATAAGCTCACCTGCAACCGTTACACTATACCGCATGAGCCGAAACCGACCGCTGCACCATGTAAACGTTTTGTTCAACTTATATAGAAACGTTGCCCCTCTCCGAGAGTGCAAGTAAGACGAGAGTGGAAGTAAGCGTGAAGGCATAAGGTTTTGCGAAAGCAAAACCAAAGCCGACATTCGCGAGTTCGAGGCACAAATGACCACCTCACGGCACCGCATCAAAAGTGCTGCGTGTCCGGCTTAGGATTTTTTAACCGAAGGTAAAAAAACAAGCCGGACAAATGCGAACTAGCAGCGAGTACTCCCTCGAAGAGGGCGGGTCCAGGGCGCCCGAGCGCCTGGGGTCCCCCCAGTGGGGGGACTTAGGGGGGAGGTCAGCGAGCACTCCCTCAAACAGGGCGGGTTCAGGGCGCTTGAGACGCCTTGGATCCCCATTGGGGGGATCTAGCGGGGCCACACTCAGTTGCTTTGTCCCACCGCCACAGTTGAATTGCCGCTCCCGCTTCAAGCCGCCGTTGTACTATGATTAGCTGTACAACAGCCTAAAGGAGCCGATTCACGATGCGGAAAAGGATTTCCCTATTCAATTCCTACGTTTTTATATTTCCGAGCCTGTTTCTGACGCTGGCCTTGGGGATCTACCCGATCGTCTGGGCGCTTCGTTATATGTTCTACGAATATCCGGGATACGGCCAAGAGAAATTTGTCGGGCTCGCCAATTTTTCGCGGCTGCTGCGCGACACGGAGTTTTGGCATTCCGTGGCGAACACGTTCGTGTACGCAGCCGGAAAAATCATTATCGTTTTGCCGATTTCGCTGCTTCTGGCAGTCATACTGAACCGGGGACTGAGGGGCAAAGGGCTGCTGCGCGCCGTCTACTTTATGCCGACGATCATCAGTACGTCCGTCATGTCGATCGTGTTTTTCACCATTTTCAACTCGTATAACGGGCTGCTGAACCAATTTCTGCTCAAGTATGGCCTTACCTCAAAAGCGATCGACTGGCTCGGGCCCGATTACGCCATGCTGACCGTCATTATTACCGCCGTCTGGGGCGCGATCGGCAACTACATGCTGCTGTTCATCGCCGGGCTGCAGGGCATTCCCGAGGATGTTTACGAAAGTGCATCGATCGACGGAGCGAATGCGGTGCAAAAGTTCTGGCACATAACGATCCCGATGCTCGGTCCCGTATTACAGATGATCGTTATGCTCGCGATCATTACGGCGCTGAAAGGCTACGAGAGCATCATGGTCATGACCGAAGGAGGACCGGTCGGCAAGACGACGGTCATGTACCTTTACGTGTACAAGCTGTTTTTCCCGGTTTCCGTGACGAGCTCGACCGTTCAGGAGATTGGCTACGGCAGTGCGGTCGGGTTCGTGACGGCGCTGATCGTCGGAGTGATTACGATTTTCTACTTTTATATGTCGAGAAGGCTCAATCAGGATTAATCCGAACGGAGGTGACACCAACATGAACGTACATTCCAAATCCGGCACCTTCCAAGGAGGATATGTCGCCGGACAGCTCGTAAAGTGGATCTTTCTGCTCGCTACGGCGCTCGTTACGCTGTTTCCGATCGTAATGGCCATACTCGGTTCGTTTAAAACGAACGCGGAGCTGACGGCGGGAGCGACGATACTGCCTTCGGTATGGCAGTTTTCCAACTATGTGACGGCCTGGAAGCAGGCGAACTTCGCGCGATTTACGTGGAACAGCTTGTTCGTAAGCGTCGCGGTGACGGTTGGCACGCTGCTCGTCGCTTCCATGGCCGCCTATGCGATGGACCGCACGAGATTCCCGGGGAAAAAGCTGTACGCCGCCCTGCAGGCCGGCACGATGTTCATCTCGATCGGCGCCGTCGTGCTCCGGCCGCAGTTCGATCTGATGGTCAAGCTGGGCCTTAACAAATCGCTGTGGGGAGTTATCATCATTTTGATCAGCGCGCATGCGACGACGTATTTTATGCTGATCGGCTTTTTCAAAGCGATCCCGCGGGATCTCGACGAGGCCGCCTACATCGACGGCTGCAATTTCTACACCGTTTACTGGCGCATCGTGCTTCCGCTGCTTCGCCCGGCGCTCGGCGTCACCGCCTTGTTTACGTTTCGCGGGGCTTGGAACGAGTATATTTTGCCGCTCGTCTTTACAATGACGAATCCGAAGCTGCAGACGCTGACGGTCGGCCTTGCTAACCTGCGCTACGGGGTCGGCGCCGCCGCAGAGACGCAGCTGATGATGGCAGGAGCGTGCCTCTCTTTTCTGCCGATTCTGGTGGTATATATCGTGGCGAACAAGTCGTTTATGCAGGTTACCGCAGGCGCCGTAAAAGGGTGACGAACCTGGCGCTCGCGGATAAGCAGAAAAGCGTTTTTTCCCTCATCGAAAGTCGGATTGTCCGTCACCGTACCCGAGGACAAGCGATTATGATGGAAGCAGTTACAATTATACAGCCGCACGCGGCATAAGGTACAATGAAAAAGGAGGGTTTTCACACCATGAAGAAGAAACAAATGATGGTGAACGTTTTACTGGGCACCGCGATGATCGCATCGCTCGCCGCTTGCAGCAGCGGCCAACCCGAACAGCCGAAAAACTCGGCGGCGGCCGGAACTTCGGGCACTGCCGCAGGCGGCGCGAAGACGAAGCTGGCCTATTGGACGGTGGACCGTCACGATGCCGATTATATGAAGGATGTCATCAAGAAGTTCAACGAAACGAACAAGGACAACATCGAAGTCGAAATGACCGTGCTTTCCGATAACTTCAACCAGGCGATCGATATCGCCTTTGCCAGCAACCAGGCGCCGGACGTGTTCCGCACCAACGATTTCCCGAACTTTGTGAAAAAAGGATATTTGCTGCCGCTTAACGACCTGCTTACCGACGACATGAAGAAGCGGTTCGGCAATTTGCTGGTCGAAGAGATGAATACGATGGACGGCCAAATTTATTCGCTGCCGAATACGGGGCAATATTGGCGGCTGATTTACAACGTCGACTTGTTCCAAAAGGCCGGAATCAAAGAGCCGCCGAAAACGCTGAAGGAACTGGTCGAAGACGCGAAAAAAATTACGGAAGCCGGTAAAGATATCGGCGCATACGGCTTCGCGGAAAACTTCAAAAATGCGAGCTCCGCATTCAGCCGCATCGTCAACCCGGTCGCTACGCTCAGCGGAACCGGCGAGGTCGACGGCTACAACTACAAGACGGGGCAATTCGATTTCTCGGTGTACAAGCCGGTCGTCGAGGCGCTCCGTCAAATGAAGCAGGATGGCAGCATGCTGCCCGGCGTCGAATCGCTCGACATCGATCCGCTGCGCGCTCAGTTCGCCGCCGGCAAGATCGGCATGTACTTCAACCACTCCGGCGAGCCGGCCGTTTACCAGTCGCAATTCCCGACGAAAGTCAACTGGGCGGCGGCGCTGCCTCCGACAATCGACGGCAACCAGCAGGGAACGGTTTCGGTCATTGCCGGCAACTATATCGGCATCAACAAAAACACGCCGAAGAAAGACGCGGCATGGAAATTTATGCAGTATCTTTATACGCTGGACTTCCAGAAGGAATATCATGAAAAAGGCTTCGGCATTTCGATCGTTCCGGATGTCAATGCGGCCGCGAAGAAGCCGACGATGCCGGGAATCGAAGGTTTCCTGCCGAGCAAGTTCGACGGTCTGTACGCTCCCGCGCCGACCGGCGTGACGGAAGCGAAGGTGGAAGGCACGAAGACGGGCGATACCGTCCTTAAGTATATGCTGAACGGCGGAGACGTGGACAAGGTCTTAAGCGACCTCACCGCCCGCTATAATGCCGCACTCGAGAAAGCGCGCGCCGCCGGCGATACGAAGATGAAGGCGAATCCGGGCTTCGACCCGGGCAAGCTGCAGGGCAGCCTGGCGAAGTAAGCGGGCTTTTGGACGGGAGTAAAATAAGGAAGGGCGCGCTGCGGAAAGCAGCGCGTCTTCTTCTCTTTTGGAAAGAAGGGGGAAGCATGACAACATGGTATTACCGGCTTTCGCTTCGCCGCCGGTTATGGATTTCGTTTCTGCTCTTGACGGTGTTCTCCATAGCGGTAACCGGCATGATGTCGTATTGGATTGCCTCCCGGTCGATCGAGAAGGAAGCGTTTGTCTCCAGCCAAAATACGCTGAATAAATCGTCGCGCGTGTTGGATGAGAAGCTCAGGCACATCATCGTGACAACCTCGTCGATGATGCTGAGCGACGCCTTCAAGGCCGCGATGCAGGATGCCTTTACGAATAATACAGCCTCCTATTACACGAGGCTGTCCTCGATGCAGACGCCGCTCGAACAAATGAAGCTGATCGAACCTTCGATCAAGTCGGTTTTAATTTATACGCCGGTAGGGGAGCTGTACGCAACGACAGATCTGCGCAACAGCCAAAACCGTTTCAAGGATACGCTGTTTTCACGATATCTGGACAATACCGAACGCGTCATTTGGGTGGAGGACCACGAGGACCCGCTTTTTTTGGGGAATCAGCGGGTTATTTCCTTGGTCATGAAGCCGATTACGGATGTGAACGTTCATGATGTTTATGTCGTCGTCAACGTAAAGGAAGACGCGATTCGCGAGGCCGTCACCGACGATTTGCTCGAGCCTGCCGACAACATCTTCCTGATGGCCGCAGCCGGCGAAACCGTGCTTCCGCTCGGCAGCGGGACTGCTTCCTTTCAGCAGGATCCGGCTTTCAAAAAGCTGCTGCAGGATGAGCCGCGCGGATTTTTCAAATACAGCGTGGCGGGCAGTCCGTATCTCGTCAACTACTCCCGGCTGACGATGGTTGACAAGTGGACGCTGGTCAGCGTGCAGGCGCAGTCGGATTTGCTGCGCCAGGTGAACAAGATCAAAATGACCACGCTTTTGATCATGCTCGGCTGCGCCGTACTCGCGCTGCTCCTGTCCAACGTCGTTTCCAGCCTGCTGCTAAAGCCTCTGCACAAGCTGCAGGGGCTGATGAAGAAGGTGGAGCAAAGCAACCTCGAAGTGCGGTTTTCCAGCAAATACGAAGACGAGGTGACGCAGGTCGGACTCAAGTTCAACCGGATGCTGGAGCAGATCGCTTCGCTCATCGAAGATGTCAAAGAAGCCGAGTTCGATAAACGCAAAATGGAGGTCAAGGCGCTGCAGGCGCAAATCGATCCGCATTTTTTGTATAATACGCTCAATACGATCATTTGGAAATCCGAAGCGTCCCGAAACCAGGAGGTTACGGAAATGATCGCTTCGTTGTCTCTGCTGTTTCAGCTCGGCCTTAACGGCGGTAACGAGATGACGACGCTGGCGAAGGAAATCGACCACGTCCGGCAATATTTGCACCTTCAGCAAAAATGCTACGAAGGCCTGTTCGACTATACGGTGGAGGTCGAAGATGAGGCGCTGCTGGAGGAGCAGGTGCTCAAAATCATTTTGCAGCCTCTGGTGGAAAACTCGATTTTGCACGGGTTTCAGGAAATGGAGGGGCTGGGAGCGATCCGGATCTCCGTCACAAGCTCCGGCTCCTTTTTGCGGCTTCGGGTGGAAGACAACGGAGCGGGCATGGACGTCCAGGCCGTCGAGGCCGATATGCGGCTGGAGCAAACGCACAAAAAAAGCTACGCGCTGCGCAATGTATACGGACGTCTGCGGCTGTATTACGGCAGTGAAGCCGATATCCGCCTGTACAGCGAACCTTACGTTTCGACCTCGGTCACATTAACCATCCCACTTGCAAGCAGGTGATCTTTTGATGACAACTGAACTCAGAATGTGCGTCATTGACGATATCAAAACCGTCGTGCAGGGCATTTCAAGCCAAATCGATTGGCAATCTTACGGAATCCGCATTGCCGGCACGGCGGGCAACGGCGAGAAGGGCATCCGGCTGATCCGCGAGACGGCGCCGCACATTGTTCTGACCGATATCCGGATGCCCAGGGTGGACGGACTGGAGATGACCAGGCAGGTTATGGAAAGTTTTCCCGGGACCAAATTTATTTTTTTAAGCGGCTATACCGATTTCGAATATGCGCAGATGGCCGTTCAGCTCGGCGCATTCGATTATATCGTCAAACCGTTTACGCCGCAAAAAATCATCGATGTGGTGCTGAAGGCGAAGCAGGCGGTACTGGAGGAAATGGAGGAAGCGGTCCGCTACCAGGAGATGGAGAGAAAGCTGCGGGAGAGCTTGCCTTATTTGCGGCAGGAGTATTTTCAGCTGCTGCTGCAGTTTCGGACGACTCCCGAGCAGGCGGCAAGGCGCTGGGATTTTCTCCATATCGGACTCGAGCGGGAGCGCTTTGTCGTGATGCTGACGGAAATCGACCAATTCACCGAACAAACCGGTTCGCTTCCCGTACAGGAGGTGGAGCTGATCCGATTTACCGTGCAAAACATTTTGGAAGAGAGCCTGGGGCACTATACCAAAGGATTTGTGTTCCGCGATAACACGAACCGGTTCGTCGTTATTTTCAATCCGCCGCCGGCCGTCACCGTTGAGGCGCTTGCGGAGATGTGCCGCGAGAACGTCGCCAAGTATTCGAGATACACGGTATCCGTGGGCCTTGGGGAAGAAGTGCAGGCTATCCATCAAATTTCGTTTTCTTATGCCCAGGCGCTCTCCGCCCTTTCCTACAGCTTCTATACCGGAGGCAACGCCGTTTACGACTATCGCAAGATGAACCCGGTCCATCAGTCGGCACCGCGATATTCTCCGGAAAAGGAAAAGGAGCTGTTTTATTGCCTGCGCTCCGGCAACGTGGATAAAGCTTGTGCTCTGGTAGACGAATTTTTCGAGGAAACGACGGCAGCATCCGTGCCCCCGCCTCCCGAGGCGGTCAAAGGAGTGTGCGACGAGCTGGCTTTCCTGATCAACCGCGTGTTCCTGGAGAAACTGAATTCCGACGAAATGGTTCGGATCGAACGCCACTTGCTGCATATCAAAACGCTGTCATCGTACAAGCTGAGGGAGCTTAAGGAAAACATCAAGGAGCTGTGCAGAATGGGGTGCGAGCTCATTCAGAAGCGGCAGGCGGAGGACGCGAACCGGCTCGTGGATCAAGTGATCGATCATATCCGCAAAAATTTGTCCGCCAACATGACGGTGAACGATTATGCCAAACTTGTTTACTTGAGCGGCAGCTACTTTGCCAATTTGTTTAAGAAGGTAACGGGCGTGACCGTAGTTCAGTTCGTGACGGCGGAGCGGATGGAACAGGCCAAAATCATGCTCATCGAAGGAAAGCAGGTGCAGGAAATCGCGCAGGCGCTCGGATACGAAGACCGGCCTCATTTCAGCGAGTTGTTCAAGAAGCATACCGGCATGACGCCGTCGGAATTCAAACAGCTGTATAGCGCCAAAGGAACCGGATCGTGAGCAGCGGCGGCATCGGCGGAAACCGGAGCATGCCCGGTTATACGCAATGGGCGATTTGAAAAAATAGAGGAACTGAGATGCGCTAAATCGGTGAAAAATGGCTTGAGGAGTGGAGAAACAGACAAATAGCGCACCTGAGTTCCGCTAATTTCCAAAAATATCCGAAATCGACCCAATTAGCGAACCATAGTTCCGCTATGTTCCCGCCTAACCTGACAATATTGCGGTTACACGGGGCGGTCCGATTTCCGCATGTTGGCGCGAAAGACGGACGGTGCGCAGCCGTTCATTTTTTTGAACGATTTGCTGAATTGAAATTCATCGTTATAACCGCATGCCTCTGCAATCGATTTGAGCGGAATATCCGAATACGATAAGTACCTAATCGCATGCTCGTTGCGGATGCGTTCCAGATACGCTTTGGGGCCCATTCCGCAGCAGCGTGCGAACATTTTTCGCAAGTAGGAGGGCGAAACGGCATGCTTGCGGGCGAGCTCGCGAATGTGCAGCCCTTCGGAAAAATGCTCCTCCAGCTCGGCTTTGATCGCCTGCAGCTTCTGCATGCCGGAATCCGGCGAGCGGTCCGGCGAAGCTTTCCGATGGCCGTACTCCAAAATGGCGAGCAGGTGGCCTTTCGAGGGCAGCTCGCCGCCGGGTCTCGTCGGTATCCAGTCGCGGCAAAGCGCTTCGAACAGCTGGTCCATGCGGAGCGCACGGTCGCCCTCGAACGGCTGCAGAAACGGCAGATCGAGCTTTTCGAGCGGAGCCGGCGACCAGCGGCCGTCTTCGTACCCGCAGGACGAGCAGTCGAAGTACACCATCGTCATGACAAGCGGCGACTCGTCGCTGGAGCGCATGCTCATCTCAAGCCCCGGGGGCAAATAGGCAAGTGTTCCTTTGCGCACGCGAAACGATTCCGTCGTGCGGAATGTGCCCTCTCCCTCGTGAACCCAATAAAACGAATGGCGCGATTTGTTTTGCCGGATGTCCTCCCAGCCTTTGAACGTCATTTTCCTCAGCACCCAAAAAATATGGACGATCAGCCCGTTCAGGTCGTACAGTTCGTTCGGAGCGACAGGTCCGGACAAACCTGCCGGGAGGTTTGGGGCGTTTAAGCCGTCCGGGTGATTCATCGCTTTTAACATACCGTTCATCGATTTCACCGCCTTCCTTGCGCCGGCCCTTCAGCCTGCCGCATGAACCGCCTTATCCTTATTGTACAAGCAGGAGCGTTTTTGACAAGTGTCCGTATCATCCTTGCCATACCGAAGAAAACGCTTTACTGATACAATGAGGGTAGTATGTAATTCATAATCGGTGAAAAGGCGGGGATCCCCATGAATAGTTTCGGCTGGTGTACCGGAGTGCAAAATGCCGGGCTGCTTGCAAAGCTGGGTTTTGATTTTATCGAGCTGCCGCTCGCTCCGATGCAGCTGGAGCAGCCGGACGAGTACCGACGCCAGCTCGAGCTGGTGCTGCAGTCCGAGCTTCCGGTCAAGGCGTTTAACGTGTTTTTTCCAAAGGAAGTGCGGCTTGTCGGTCCCGAGGCCGACCAAGAGCGGATCCGCCGGTACATTGCGACTGCCGCGGACACCTTCGTGAAAACCGGCGCGAGCATCATCGTGCTTGGCAGCGGCGGAGCCCGGAACGTGCCCGAAGATTGGGACAGGGCGCAGGCGGAGGAGCAGTTTTTGCAGGTGCTCTCGTGGTGCGCCGCGGAGCTGAAAGGTACGGGCGTCACGCTTGCGATCGAACCGCTCAACCGCAAGGAATCGAACATCGTGGGCAGCGTCGCGGAAGGCGTCTACTTTGCCAAACAAATCAATGACCCGGCGATCCGGGTGCTTGCGGATTTTTACCATATGGACGAAGAGAAGGAGCCGCTGACGACGCTGCGGGAGCACGGGGAGTGGCTGGCGCACATCCATCTGGCCGATACCGGCCGGCGGAATCCGGGCACGGGGCAGTACGATTACGAAACGTTCTCGTCGCTGCTGAAGGAAATCGGCTACAGCGGCATGATTTCCGCGGAATGTTCGGTTGTGGAGCCGGAAAAAGATATGGCGGAAAGCCTGCAGTTTATGAAGAGCAAGTTCCTGTAGGGAGCCGGGCGACGAACCGGACGGGTCAAAGCGACCTGTCCGGTTTTTTTGTTTTCATACCTGGCCGCCGAAATACGCGCTCATCATGATAATGTTCATGTCCGGCGACAGCCTTCTCACTTCTCGCATAATCTCAAGCCCGTCCGGACCCGGAATGATCAAGTCGAGCAGGATGAGATCGATGTTCTCCCTCCGCACGATATCAAGAGCCGCATTGGCGTTCGAAGCCTGGAAGACGTTCGTAGCACGATGACTGCCGGCACGACAATCAGAGGAAACGAACACGAATCGGAGCGGCCCTCGGCGCCTTTTCGAAGCAAAACACCCTTCTTTGTAGTTTACCGAAGCCGGCCGGGCAGGGTACAGTGATGTCATCCCAACCACGCTACTAATCGCAAAGGAGTCAGCTCGAAATGAACAACGTCAATCTGCAAGTCCGGCGAAACGTCGATTCCGCATCGCCGGCACGCTTAGGCGCAATCGGACGCCGCGTCAGAACCTTCCGCAAGCATATCGGACTCACGCTGCTCGCCTTGCCCGGCCTCGTGCTGCTGTTCGTCTTCCATTATGTCCCGTTGTTCGGCCTGCTGCTTCCGTTCAAAAATTACCGCTACGATCTCGGCGTATGGCACAGTCCGTGGTCCGGGCTCGCAAACTTCGAATTTTTGTTCAAAGGACAGACGCTGATTCGAGCGACTCGCAACACGATCTCGTACAACCTGGTGTTCATCGTGCTCGGCACGTTCCTCGCCGTATGCGTGGCGCTCATGCTGTTCGAGCTGGGCAAAAGGTTCGTCAAGCTGTACCAGACGATTTTGTTCATCCCGTACTTCATCTCGTGGGTCGTCGCCGGCTTCGCGTTCCGAGCGCTGTTCGACATGGATTACGGCGTTGTCAACCGGCTTCTCGTCATGCTCGGCCGGGAGCCCGTTCTGTGGTACAACGACCCGAAGTATTGGCCGTATATTCTCGTTGCCGCAGCGGTATGGAAAGGGATCGGATACGGCGCGGTCATTTATTACGCCGCCTTGATGGGCATCGACTCCGAATATTACGAGGCGGCCCGCATCGACGGCGCGGGCAAGCTGCGGCAGGCGTTCTCGATCTCCGTGCCGCTTATCAAGCCGATCATCGTCATGATGGTCATTCTGCAGATCGGTAAAATCTTTTACAGCGATTTCGGGCTGTTCTACAATGTCCCGCTCAACTCATCGCTGTTGTATCCGGCTACGGACGTCATCGATACGTTCGTCTACCGGTCGCTCATCGATATGGGCGATATCGGGATGGCTTCGGCCGCCGGTCTTTTCCAGTCCGTCGTCGGCTTCGTCCTTGTGCTGATCACGAATTTCATCGTCAAGCGGACGAACGAAGAAAACTCTCTCTTCTAAGGAGCATGTCCCATGAACCGTAACCTGTCGCCCGGCAAGACGCTTATTCACCTGTTTCTGGCGGCCTTATGCGTCGCTTGCCTGTACCCTTTTCTCGTCATTCTCGGCACGTCGTTCCAAAGCCAGAGCGACATACTGAAGCACGGCTACTCGATCGTTCCGAAGGCTTTCACGCTGACGACGTACCGGATGATCATGCACGATCCGGGTGTTCTCATTCACACGTACGGGGTGACGATCGCGACGACGGTCATCGGAACGGCCATCGGCCTATGGGTGACGACGTCGTACGCATTCGCCATCTCGCGCAAAGATTACGCATACCGGTCGCCGCTTGCATTCTTCGTCTTTTTCTCGATGCTGTTCCACGGCGGGATGGTGGCGACCTACATCATGATGGTGAAGTGGCTCGGTCTCAAGAACAGTATGCTCGCGCTCATACTCCCGTACCTCATAAGCGGCTGGTTCGTTCTGCTCATGAAAGGGTTTTTGCAAACGCTGCCCGAAGCGCTGTTCGAATCGGCAAAAATCGACGGGGCGGGGGAGCTGTACATTTTCATCCGCATCGTCATCCCGTTATCGAAGCCTTCGCTGGCGACGCTGGCGTTGTTTCTGTCGCTGCAATATTGGAACGACTGGTGGCTGACGCTTCTGTACAGCGACCGGGAAAGCTTGATGACGCTGCAATATTTACTTATCCGCGTGCTCAAGAACATGGAGTTTCTGAACAGCTCCGAAGCGATCCAATACGGGCTCGTGAAGGAGGGGATGGAGGTGCCCACGCTCGGGGCTCGGATGGCGATGTGCGTCATGGCGGCGGGGCCGATGCTTGTTGTGTTCCCATTGTTTCAAAAATATTTTGTCCGCGGCCTGACCGTCGGCTCCGTGAAAGGGTAGCGGGTTGAGTTAGGCTTGATGGAGGAAAAAAACGCCATTCAACGAATCCATATACATGGGAATCGCCCGTGAATCTGTTCGCCATAGATCGAAATGAATATCGACAGTTCGAAAAGGGAGGCGCATTTTCAAATGATTCGCAATAAAAAAGCCGGAGCCGGCGTTTCGTTACTGCTGGTGACCTCTATTCTGGCAGGCGGTTGCAGCTCCAAATCAGAGGCCGATCCGACGCCGTCGGCAAGCACCAAAGATTTCGTCACCATCTCCTGGTACATGAGGAAGCCGGTCGATAACATGAAGGATCAAGAGGCGGTCGAAGCGGAAGCGAACAAAATCATCAAGGAGAAAATCAACGCGAACCTGAAGTTCAATCTCATCGACGTCGCCAGCTGGGAGGACAAAATGAAAGTGATGTCCGCCGCCGGCGAATCGTACGACCTCGTCTTGACGTCGAGCTGGACGAATCGGCTCGATCTGAACGTGCAGAAGGGAGCATTTCTGCCGCTTGACGACCTGCTTAAGATATACGGGCAGGACATTATGAAGAAGGTTGACCCCCGCGCGTGGAAGGCGGTGACGTTCAACGGCAAAATTATGGGCGTTCCGGCGCAGTCGCCGTATTCGCAGCCGACCGCTTACGTGTTCAAGAAGGATCTCGTCGACAAATACCAGTTCGACTACAAGAAAGTGAAGACGATTCAAGACTTGGAGCCTTTCCTCGAGACGATCAAGAAGAACGAGCCCGGCATCATTCCGCTGCTGGCCGTTGGAGGCGCCTTCATGCCGGGACTCTTGTCCTTCGACTACAACAGCGTTACGAACGGCGTGATGTACGACGAGAAGAATGACAAGGTGGTGCTGTTCTATGACGTCGCCGAGAATATGAATAACTACAGGACGCTGAACGGCTACTACAAGAAAGGCTACGTTGCCAAGGACGCCTCCATCAAGACGGACTGGATCGCCGAGGCGAAGTCGGGCAAATACGCGGTGCAGCGCGATTCGGGCGGCTACACGGAGGACGGGTCGAAGTCGACGGGATTGCTCGGCTTCCCGACGGCCGAGGCGCTCCTCGGATATCCGATGATCCAGACCGGATCGATGACCGGCGGCGTGACCGCGATCAGCAAGACGTCGAAAAATCCGGAGCGCGCCATGATGCTGCTGAACCTCGTCTGGAAGGATAAGACGCTGTCCAACACATTGGCTTACGGCGTGGAGGGCAAGAACTACACCGTCAAAAACGGCAAGGGGACGGACAATCCGACCGTCGAGGCGAACAGCGGAGCGGCGCAGACGTGGGCGATCTGGCACAACTGGCTCGGCCCGCTGTGGGATCAGTGGGATTCCAACTGGAATTCGACCAAGGCGCTCGAGACGATGAAGAAAAATAACGATACGGCGAAGACGTCTCGGCTGCTCGGGTTTATTTTCAACCCGGATCCGGTCAAGACGGAGGTGGCGCAGGTCAATGCGGTGTTTGCGGAGGCGAATCCGATCCTGAGCACCGGCTCGATGCCGGACTTCGACAAATACATTGAAGAATTCAAGCAGAAGCTGAAAAATGCGGGTATCGACAAGCTGCGCGACGAGGTGCAAAAGCAGATCGACGAGTGGAAGAAGCAGAACCCGTAACGGGTTTCAGAAGGTGACGGCGCTACGCAGGCACAGGAGATGGACACGGCAGCTGGAGGGCAGGCGGAGGCAAACTTTCGCCCGCACCTGTTGTCGGGGATAACCCCCAAATGAAGAGAGGAGCGATATGACGTATGAGGAAAATAGCTGTTTATGCGCTCGTGATGACGGTCGTAATGCTGGCTTCGCTTGCTTTGCCGATTGTGCCCATTCCGGCGACGGCGGCTTCGGCGGAAGCAGAGGCCGTGGCGGCGGAGGTGGCGGTTGCGGGAAGCACAGTGGGTTCCGCCCCCGATCCCGTACCGGTCGGTTACCTGATCGACGAAGATTTCTCTTTCCCGTACGCACGCGATCCGGGTGAGGTGAAGGTGTCCGGCTGGGACATCCGGCGGGCAGGCGGCAGCGTATCCTACGGATACGTCAACTGGTTCAAAATCACCGACGGCAGCGCCGTGCTGCCGGTATCGATGAATCGCAAGTTCGTCGCACAGAGCGCGGGAACCGTAACGCTCGAGTTCCGGTTCAAGCCGGCCGCGGCCATGGACGGGACGAAGTGGCTGCTACGCAGCGACAGTACGGACGCGGTCAGCGTGAAGCTGCAGAGCGGCAGTATCGTCTGGGAAGGCGGTGGCGGCCAGACGACCGTGCTGCAGCCCTATTCGGTCAATACGGAATACGGCGTGAAGATCGTGGCCGATATCGACAATGATCGGGCGGACGTGTACGTCAACGGGGCGCTGAAGGCGTCCGGCGCGGCGTTCAAGCAGGCGGTTGCGTCGCTGAACAACTTTCAGGTGCAGACCGGCGATTCGTCGACGGGGGAGCTTTTTTTCTCGCCCGTCAAGCTTTACAAGGGGTATGTCGTCAACGAGAAGTTCATCTCGCTCATGCCGGGCTTTCTGCCGCAGGATTGGCAGACGAACGCTGCGGGCGGTACGATCGCCGTGCAGGAGATGGACAGCGCCTCGCGGCCGGACGTGTACAGCTTGAAGCTGGACGCCGCAGGAGCGACGGGTGCGCTCAGCTTCGCGAAGACCATCCCGGCGCAGACTGGCAATCTCGTGCTGGAATACAGCGTGCTGATTCCACAGAAGAAGGACGGGCTGGCCGCCGAGCTGACGAGCGGCGGGAGCGCGGTTCTCAAGCTGACGACGGCGAACGGAAAGCTCGGTTATGTAGACGGCTCCGGGCAGTTCGTCGCGATATACGATTATGTTCCTAATCTGTGGTATAAGATCAAGGTGAAGCTGAATCGCGTCGCAGGAACGGCGGATATTTATGTGAACAGTAAGCTGAATACGCAAGCGGTTTCAATTGGGGCGGTTGCCGGTCCGGTTGACGGCGTACGATTCTCTATAGCGTCCGGTTCGGTCGGCGGCGTTATGTGGCTGGACGATATCGCGATATATCCGGATTTGCCGCTGCCCGCCGACTACGTGCCTGCCCCCATCGTACCGTCCTATTCCGGCGATCATCTGGTCGGGATACAGACGTGTCCGCTGTGGAGAGAAGGCCATCATCTGGGCTGGGATCCGATCAATCCGTATACGGAGCGGACGCCGTATTTGGGATTTTACGATGAAGGGAGCCCGGAGACTGCGGATTGGGAGATCAAGTGGATGGCCGAGCATGGAGTCGATTTTCAGCTGGCATGCTGGTTTCGGCCGCATGGAGGAAACGGCAATCCGGTTAAAGACCCGTACATGGGTTTCGCGATCAATGACGGGTATATGAATTCGCAATACGGCGACCGGATGAAATTCGCGATCATGTGGGAGAACGGCGCTTCCTCCGCGAACGGCAGCAGCGACTTCCGCAATAATCTCGTGCCGTACTGGATCGAAATGTACTTCAAGGATCCGCGCTATATGAAGATCGACAACAAGCCGGTGATGACGATTTACGGCATGAGCGGCTTGCTGCGGGACTTCGGCGGGACGGTGGCGGGCGTCAAGGCGGAGCTCGACTATTTGCGGAGCGCGGTGAAGCAGGCCGGCTTCGCCGATATCGTGCTGTTGACGACTAACAGCGGCACCGATCCGCAGCAGCTAAGCGACCGGAAGGCGGCCGGGTTCGACGCCATCTACACCTACTCGTGGGGCTATTCGGCCGGGCACGAGGAGCTGCAGAAGGAGATGCTGACGCGGCAAAGCGGCATCGGCGCCATCGACGTGCTGCCGACGATCAGCATGGGGCGCGACGATTTACCGTGGGGGCTGAGCTCGGGGTATTTTGCGACGCCGGGCGAATTTCAGTCGGTTGCGGAGTGGGTGAAGAATTCATATATGCCGTCGCTGCCGGCAGGCAATCTCGGGAAGCGAATCGTTATGCTGGACGACTGGAACGAGTTTGGGGAAGGGCATTTCATTATGCCGGCGGGACTTGCGGGCTTCGGGTATTTGGATGCGATCCGGAACGTCTTCACGGACGGTGGCGCGCATCAGGATGCGGTCCCCACGCAAGCGCAGAAGGACCGGATCGACGTGCTGTATCCGCACGATCGGGTGCCGCCGTTCCGGGCACCGGTTGCGCCGCCGCTGACGAACGACTACAAGAAGTCATGGACGTTCGAGTCAGCTGGCAACAGCGAAGGCTGGAGCCTTGAGAAGCAGATCGATCCGCTCGTCGTCCAGAACGGCGCTTATACGGGCACGTCGATCGCCAGCGATCCGGGAATACGGTCGGCGGACAAACTCGGAATCGATGCGGCGGATGTTCCTTATGTGAAAATCCGGATGAAGAGCAGCGTCGCTTCCGATGGGCAGTTATTTTTCATAACGGATCAGGATGCGGTATGGGATGAGAGCAAGTCGGTGCGCTTTTTCGTCCGGCATAAGGAAGATGCGTACACCGATTACGTTCTGGAGCTGTATAAGAACAAGAAATGGGCGGGCAAAATCCGTCAGCTCCGCTTTGACCCGATGACGACGACGGGGCAATTTGCGATCGACGAGATCGACTTGGTGAATTCGCCCGTGCCCGGAATCAAGCTTTACGTTAACGATACGCTGTACCGGTACAACGATGCGCCGCAAACGACGGACGGCGTACCGATGGTTCCGGGGGCGGACGTGCTCAAGCAGACGGGAGCGGTAACGGAGTGGGATTCGGCCAATCAGGAGCTGATCGCGGTCAAGGGCAGCAGCGTGTATCGGCTGCGCGTCGGCCAAACGAATGCGGCCGCGGACGGAAGGACGATCGCGCTGGAGCATGCGCCTGCCGCGCTTGCGAACGGAACGGTGATGATTCCCGCTTCGTTCTTCGCTCAGGCGTTCGGATATGACGTCTTGTGGGACGCGGCGGCGGGTACGATCAAGCTGTCGACCAAGACGTACGGCTGGGAGTTTAACGGCAGCGGCAGCGAAGGCTGGACGGCTAACGGGCAAATTACCGGTTTGCAGACCGCAAATGGCGAGCTGAGCGGGACATCGGTCGGGACGGACCCTTATCTCACCTCCTCGCACCTTAATTACGACTCTTCAACCATTAAACGAATTCGGATCAAACTCCGGAACGGGACGGCTGCGACGAAGGCGAAGCTGTATTTCACGACGACGGATTCTCCCGGGTGGGCGGAGACGAAGCGGTTCGCGTTCGATATTGTCGCGAACGATACGACGAGCCGCGAGTACGTTATCGATACGACCGGTGCAGCCGGCTGGAGCGGCACGCTCGATCAGCTCCGATTCGATCCGACGGATATGACTGGGTCGTTCGCGATCGACTACATCAGGCTGGACACGAGCACGGCCGTTGCCGTCACGGGAATCAGCCTGAGTAAATCCGCGATTCAGCTTCCGGTCAACCAATCGGAGAGGCT
Source organism: Paenibacillus hamazuiensis (assembly GCF_023276405.1). Lineage (NCBI taxonomy): Bacteria > Bacillati > Bacillota > Bacilli > Caryophanales > Paenibacillaceae > Paenibacillus > Paenibacillus hamazuiensis. The sequence goes on along the minus strand of NZ_JALRMO010000001.1, from coordinate 4,513,145 downwards.
GACCGCGACGATCGCGCCGGCTAACGCGACGAACCGGAACGTTACGTGGAGCTCCGACAATTCGAGCGTGGCGACCGTTGATGCGAGCGGGAACGTGCTGGCGAAGAGGACGGGGAACGCCTATGTGACGGCCACTTCCGCCGACGGAGGGCTGAAGGCGAGCGCGCTCGTGTCCGTATCGCTCAACGCAGCGACGGGCGATAACCTGGTGAAAGATTCCGGCATGGAGGGAACGGCGTACAAGTACGGATCGTACCGCTCGACGCCGACGATGAGCACGGCGGAGCATCACGGCGGCAGCCAGTCTCTTCAAGTGGCCAAGACGGGGCAGTTCGGCAGCGTGTCGTTCACGCTGCCGATCGAAGCGGGCCAAGAGTATTATTACTCCGGCTGGTTCAAGTTGGGGGCGGATGCGGCGAACGGGGAAGTGCCCCGGCTCGGCCTGCAGTATGACGTGGATGGGGTTCGCAAGCAAATCATCATGATGACCGGCCCCAAATTGACGGCAGGAGAATGGACGCAGCTGCACGGTATTTACGCCATTCAAGAGACGGGGCAAGTGAAGAACGTGTCGGTTTACATGTACACCGACCAGCCCGACCGGGCGGATACGTTCTATGTCGATGATTTCGAGGTGCGCAAGGTAACCGCTTACGATTCAACTCCGCCGGTGACGAAGGACGACGTTAAGCCCGGCTGGCAACGCGAAGCGCAGACGGTGACGCTCTCTGCGGCCGACGATCTGACCGGTGTCGCGCATACGTACTATACCGTAGGAGAAGCGACCTATGGGTACGTGGAGGGCAGCGTCATCCATCTTGCGGGCGAAGGCGTGCATTCGCTCCGCTACTACAGTGTAGATGCCGCCGGGAATCGGGAAAGCGAGCATGCGACAACAGTGAAAATAGATAAAACCGCACCCGTCGTTGGCTGGCAGGGGGTTGTGGACGGCCAAAGCTACACCGGCCCCGTGACGCCGACCGCTCTAGCGAGCGATGCGTTAAGCGGCGTCGCGAGCGTCGAGCTGGAGCTGGACGGACAGCCGTGGACGTCCGGGACGGCGATCGACGGAGCGGGCGAGCATACGCTGAAGGTAACGGCGACCGACTATGCGGGGAATGCGATGGCTTCGAGCGTTCATTTTGCGATTGGGAGTGAGACGGCGCTGTCCGTGCAGAATACGGAGGGCGTCTACAGCGACGATGTGCGGCTCCATGCCGTCCTGACCGGACGCCAGGGTGCTCCGCTCGCCGGGAGAACGGTTGCGTTCCGCGTGAACGGAGCGGCCGTCGGCTCGGCGCAGACGGATGCGGCCGGGCGAGCGGAGCTGCGCTATCGCGTCGCGCTCGGTGCGGCGGCGGACGCGGAGTCGCGCGTCTACGACATCGCGTCCGAGTATAACGGTTCGAGCGGCAGCTACGAGCAAGCGAGCCAAGGCAGCGGGCGGCTGACCGTCCGCAAGGAGGACGCGTCCATCGAGTATAAAGGCGCGAGCTTCGCGTTCGACGGAAGCGTCGATCTGGCGGTTCTGGTCGGCCAGAAGGACGACACGCCGGGTGACGTGACCGGCCTGCCGGTACGGTACGCACTATGGCGGGTGCAGGACGACCTGACGGCGGCCCCTGTATCGAATGCGGTGACGCAAGCCGTCTATCGGACGGATGCGCAAGGAATCGCAGCGGTTCGCGCGAGCCTGCCGAACGGGCTGTATATCGTCCGGGCGAGCTTGACCGGCAACGAGTATTACAAGGAAACGGCTTCTCCGGCAGCGCTTCTCATCGTCTACGATCTGTCGTCGCGCAAGCTGACGGTGGATAACGAGGCGAGTGGGGCCACAGGTACAGGCGCAGGGCAGGAGCGCCTGGCGCTGAAGCTGCGGAAGTCCGACCCGGGCTTGACGCCGACCGGGAAACTTCATATCGTCACGCAGCCTCACGGAACGAACATCGAGCTGCAAATATCCGACTGGGCCGTCCAGGACGGCGCCCTGCTGGGAACGGGCGAGCACGGCGGACGAACGTACACCGTGCGGATCGCACCGTCGTTCGTGCCGGACGATAACGGCCGAATGACGCTGCCGGTCACGGTATGGGAAGGCTCGGACACCGCGCGCCCGCCGATTTATCGGTCGGCGGAATAAAATAATATTTCATGAAAAGACCCTTCCGTCGCCCGATCGGGCAACGGAAGGGTCTTGCTCGCTACGCCAACATTTCGGAGTGGGAGGAGGTTACCTAAGGGGCACTACCTGCACCTACCGGTTTGTGGTACGATCCCAGCGCCACCCCATATCGCCTTGGAAATGCAGGCCGCCGTACCATTCTTCCATTCCTGCCGCAATTAATCGACACGCACGCGTGGTCCGTTAGAGGCATGCGGCTCGATTCGAATTGCATGATACCCACTGGCCGAACTACTCCGTAACAACGAATGCCAGTGCCGCTTGCTGCGCTTGAATCACCTTGTCGCACCATATATCGAATTCGGGATCTTCCTTCTGGTACTCCGGATGTGCCAATACGTACTCTACCGTCTGCTTGATCCCTTGATCGAAGCGGGTTGTGGCGACGAAGTCCGGAACCAGTCGCTTCAGCTTCGAATTGTCGAAAACGACGGAGTTCGCCTTATCTCCGAGCAATCCGCCTCTGAAATCCTGTTTGCTGCAGGCAGCAAGAAACTCCGAGGAAACGTGGACCGCTTGAAGCTTTACCCCAAGAGCATCGGCGATCGCCTCATAGATTTGATTCCAGGTAAGGCTCTCATCGGAAGTAATTTGGACGGACTCCCCGATGGCGTGAATATTACCCATTAACCCGATGAACCCTTTGGCGAAATCGCTGCTGTGCGTCATCGTCCAGAGGGACGTACCGTCTCCATGAATGATCACCGGCTTGTTGTCCAGCATGCGTCTGGCTACCTGCCAGGACCCGTTCCGGCCGTGTACGCCAAGCGGAATGGAGCGCTCGTCAAAGGTGTGACTCGGTCTTACGATCGTAATCGGGAAGCCGTCTTCGCGGTATTTTTTCATTAAATATTCTTCGCATGCGATCTTATTTCTCGAGTATTCCCAATACGGGTTGGACAGCGGAGTGCCTTCGGTAATCCGATAATCGGACAGAGGCTTCTGGTATGCGGAAGCGGAGCTTATAAAGATAAACTGCTTCGTTTTCCCTTGAAACAGACGGTAATCTCTCGCCAGCTGTGCAGGTTGAAAGGCGATAAAGTCCGCCACGACATCAAAATTCAATTCTCGAATTAGCTGTGATACCCGTTCCTCGTCGTTAATATCCGCTTGAAGGATGTTAACGTTAACGGGAACACTCTCGCTTCGATTGCCCCTGTTCAGAAGATACAACTCGCAGCCCTTGTCTGATAACTGCTTGGTGATGGCCGAGCTGATCGTTCCCGTTCCTCCAATAAATAGCGCTTTCATGATCACACCTCCGCAAAAACTTCTCTATGTATATTCTCCACCATTTTCCACAATTTCGCAACAAAACGAGTCCAAGCTGCGTTTTGCTGAAGAATAAATGTAGATTTACAGTTATTTATCGTATTGGTAGGGGAGGCGAGTCAAATAACTGTACAATTGCAGTTATTTGTTTTTTGCGGACAACAGCACAAAAAATTGCCTTAACTTGACAATATTGCCCGTGCCCAACTCCTCACCCCCCACGCCCGGGCTCGAGCGTGGGAGCGCCGAACATGACGTCGGCCGTCTTCCGCAGCGCGTATTCCTTCGGTGTAGCGCCGAACCGCTTCTTGAACATGCTGAAAAAGTACGTATCGTTCAAAATCCCCACCTGCTCCGCGATTTCGTACACGCTTAGATGGTGGCGGACGAGCAGGTCGGCGGCGGTCAACAGCCGGACTTCGTTGATGTAGTCGGGGATGGACATATCCTCCGACTCCTTGTACAGCTTGCTTAAGCGCCGGGACGACATTTTCATCATGGCTGCGATCGACGTGAGGCACAGCCCCGGGTCGTGGTAGTTTTGGCGGATATATGCCTTGACCGCCTCGACGACGTAATGGTTCGGGCCGCTCATCTGCTGCTCCTCCTCCTGGCGGATCGACTCCAGAAGCGCATCGCGCATAAGGGACAGAATGTCGTCCATCGTTTCGTTCTCGACGATGCGGCGGCTGATGGCGGCGTAATCGAGCTTATCCTTAAGCAAGTTCGCGAGCCGCAAAATCGAGGCGAGCGCGTTGTAATAATTGAGCGCCGCCGTCTCCTCGAACAGCTCCGTCAACGCACACTCCGTGGCGCCGGCATCGCGGGCGCGAATGGACTCCAGCAGCCGTTCCTCCGCTTCCTTCGAGTACCCGGACTCCCGGTTCGACTCGTTGTCCCTTATGAGCTCCGGCGTTAGAATCGAGCCGTGACCCCAAATAAACCGGTACACGGCTTGATTGAGCGTAGAATGGTACGCCGCCGGCAGTCCCTGGATCGTCTCCGCCGCTTCGCCGATCGAGGCGGTGAACGTTATTTTGAAATAGCGGCCGACCGTCTCGCGCGCCTCCGACAACCGCACCCCCAGCACCGGCAGGAATGACACTGACTCATCACCCGGCGGCAAGCCGACGATCAGCACGACATGATCGTCCTTCATATCGAGCCCTTCGTTCGGATAAGACGAAGCGACGATTTCCGATGCGATGTTGATTATGGCAAACCGAAGCGTTTCCCGCTCCTTCGCCGGGAACGTCATCTGTATATCCTTGTACCTGTCGATCTTCAGCACGATAACGGCATATGGTCCGGTCGGCGGCAGCGAAATCCGCATGTTGCACAGAATAGTCTCCAGCTCCGGCGCGGCGGCGGACACCGGCTCCGTCAGCAGCCGGTTCAGCCAGTAATGCTTCATGACGTCTTTCGTTTCCCGGCGCTCCTTGTCGTACAGATCGAGCTTCTCCATCGATTGCCGGTAGACGGAGATCAGGTACGAGATTTCGTCACCTACGACATCTTTGGCGAAACGCCGGCCGCGATCCGATACGATCGTGCTGATCAAATTGCCGAGCGGCCGGTAAATCCGCTGCGAGATGCCGAACGACAGCAGCAGGGCGACGGCGAGAAAAACGCACGTCACAATCAACATATTCGTCCGCAGCGCGTTCATATATTTGTACACTTCGAGCACCGGCTGCGCCTTTAGCAACGTAAGGTCGGCGCTCACCGCGTTCGTGTACGTGATCATATATTGCTTGCCCTCAAAATCGGTCTTGAAATACCCGTCGGCCCCCGCCTGCGGATGAGACGTCTTATAGGCGTCGAACTGCCGCTTCAGCCATTCCATCATTGGCTTCGTGTCCGGCGTTTCACCCAGAAATTCCTCCTGGCGGTCCATGATGAAGATGCTGTCGCCCTTCTTCGGGTCGATCATATTGATCTGACGGATGTTCTCCAGCAGCCATTCGGGCTTGACGTTGATAACGACGACGCCGTCCGGCTTCTCGTCCGCGAGCGTGTCATAGATGAAATAGGAGAAGACGCGCTCCGTTTCCGTTCGCCCGTTCACGACTTTGCTGATGTCGCGGAAAATAGGGACAAGCCTCGGCAGCGTCTGGTTCGCATTCATGAAATCGACCAGCATCGGGTCGTTGGAAAAGGAGGGGGAACCGAGCGTATATGACTCGCCCAGCTTCGTGTTATAGACGGTGATGGAATGCAAATAAGGACTGGACGACATGAGCGAACTCTGGACTTTGTTCAGCTTGACCGAAACGTCGACGATATTCTCCTGCTCGGCGTACATGACGGACATAATATCGCTGCTTACATACAAATACTTGCACAGGTTGGTGACGGTTTGATCCATCAGATCGATATTGTATTTGATTTGGTACAGCAGCTTTTGGTTGGAATCGTTTTCATTTTTGTTCAGCACGTTCTGCGCATTGATATAGGCGGCGGCGGACAGCACGATCACGACGATCAGAATGACCGTGCTGACGAACAGAACCATTTTGGCAAAGTAGGTGCGGGGTCCGAAAAGCTTCCGTGCTCGCATGCGCCCATCCCTTTCCGACATCGTAATCATATGGTGTGTGAGACTACCATATCCAAATTAGAAATGCCTGTAAATGCCGATGCGCCATTTTATAGGAAATGAACACAATTTGAAGCAGGATTCATCCCGGCTGAGGAATCGAGCGTTGCCCCGCACCCGCTTCCGGTAAGCGAGCGGCGACTGCTTCGTGATCTGCTTGTACACGCAGCCGAAATGCGCGACGCTCTCGAAGCCGGCCTGCTCCGCGACGTTGACCGCTTTTACGTTCGTTTCCCGCAGCGGGCGCTGGGCCTCGCGGACGGTGTTGACGTATTCGACGAACGAGAAGCCCAGCGCTTCCTTGAAGCTGCGGCAAAAATACCCCGGGCTGATATAGCAGGTAATACACCTCATGGAAGTCGTGAAAATGGTTCGCCGCCATCTTGAGAGGGCCGGACATTTTGACATATTCCGCTTCGAAACCGACCCCGGCTGTGTCCTCTACAGCACGCTTTTCGTTCATTATATCAAAATATGCAAAGAAAGGCGACAATTGGAAAAAATAGATTAGAAGCCTTGTTTAAATATATAGAGTTTATATCGCTTGGCTCAAGGGAGTTGGGGGGGGGGGGGGATCAAAGCCCAGTTGGTCGCTATGCTGGCGGAGCTCTACAAGAACGTGAAAACCATAAAAGTTGTCGGGGCGTCCAATATCCAGGCAGAAATGGGGAATGGCGGCACGCACATCATGTTCGGCAGCACATCCGGCGTGAAAGGGAAAGCTACGGTGTATGTAACGGGTTACGACGGTTACAAAGGTTACTTGAATGTGACGACAGAATCGATTCATTAATAGCGGAAAAAAACCGGGCGTAGATCCTCCAAGGATCGCCCGGTTTTTGCATGGTGCGGAAAAGCTGCAGATCGAAAGCTGCAGAGCGTACGACAGGTTCGAGTTACAGATCGAGTAAGCTTTGTACCAGCAGAAACGGCAGTGCCCCGATAGACAGAAAAGCGAACAACAATCCTTTTAATACGGCTTTCACGTTGTCCATACACTCTACCTCCCTTAAGGTTGCCACAAGGGATATCCGGATGCGGGCCGGATCGCGATGTGTTCCATCTGTAAACTATTGTTAGTATAAAGGAAGACAGGCCAGGATTACCTTAAGATAAGCTGAAAATAACATAAATTTGCAAAAGGCAAGCGCGAGCCGCGCATTGCCTTTACAGGCGGTGTCTGCGCCGGTATTCGGACGGGCTGAGCCGCATTTTGCGGCTGAACAGTCTGCTTAAATAAAAGCCGTTTTCATATCCGCAGCACTGCGCGATTTGCTCCAGTGTCATATCCGTTTCCAGCAGAAGCTTTTGTGCTTTGTGCAGGCGGAGGGAGGTGACGTACCCGAGCGGCGTCACACCGTGGGCGGCATGAAAACGGCGCGTAAGCTGCACAGGGGTCAGGCCGAGCTCGCGGGCTACCGTTTTCAGGCTGAGCGGCTCGGCGATGCATGCCTGCAGACGTTCGGCCGTTTCGACCATCAGCGTATCGGCGGTTCGCCCGAGCGCGTCGGCCTGCTTCTGCTCCCATTCCCGGCACCATATATGCCACAGATCGGCCAGCAAATGGTCCAGCCTCTCGTGGCGGGCGGCATCCGCTTTGATCTGCTTCATGTAGGCAAAATCCGAAGCGAGCCGCGCCTGGTCGCGAACCGTTACAAGCCCGGCAGGCACCTGTCCTGTATGAACGGCCGCTTCCGTTTCTCCGGGGTCGGAGGATACCCAACGGACCGTAAAAAAATGAAACGAGACGGGGGAGAGCACCTTCCGGCAAAAAACGGCGCCCGGCGGGCAAAACACCAGATCACCGGCGCACGCGGTTCCGCTATGTTCGCCGATTTGGAAATGGAAGCTGCCTTCCTCCACGGCAAAAAGCACCCAATCCGAATAAGTATCCTCAGCGAGCAAAAAAGCTTCTTTGCGCAGCCAATAAGTGTGGCTCGCCAGATGCGGTTTTATCGTCCATGGGGAGTTCATTTGGGTTCACCTCGTCTTGCTTCCCGTTGTACAAGCTCTGCCTGCCAAATGAGCAGGGACGGTTTTGCTGCTTCCATTATACCACTGATATAATTGGGGAGTATGTACGGCGTTGCAAGTCAAAAAGCGGGGAGGATTTTAATGGCCGGAACGTCTTCATCTAAAATCACATTCGGTCTGGTCGGCGCAGGCTGGCGTTCGGAATTTTATTTGCGCATCGCGGAGGCTGCGCCGGAGCGATTTGAAATTTGCGGTGCGGTTGTTCGCGACGCGGAGAAAGGGCGGGTTTTTCAGGAAACGTGGGGAGTTCGCGCATTTCGCACCGTCGATGAGCTGCTGCGTGCCGCAGAACCCGCATTTATGGTCGTATCGGTACCATGGGCGGCGTGCCCGGATATGATCCGCCTGCTTGCGGAGCGAGGAGTGCCGGTGCTGTCGGAAACGCCCCCGGCACCCGATTTGGCGGGGCTGCTTTCGCTGGTGCCGCTGATGGAGCGGGGCGCGAAGGTCCAGGTGGCGGAGCAGTATCCGTTCCAGCCGATGCATGCCGCAAGGCAAAAAGTTGCGGACAGCGGCAAGCTGGGCACGGTCAGCCAGGTGCAGATGTCCGCTGCCCATGGCTATCATGGCGTGGCGCTGCTGCGCCGGCTGCTGGGCAACCGGTTCGAGCCGGCGCAGATCAGCGCCTATACGTTCGAATCGGACCTTGTCGCCGGTCCGGGCCGCCAAGGCCCGCCGCAGGAGCACAAAATCGTCCGCTCCAGACAAACCGTCGCGACTCTGCGGTACGAAAACGGCAAGCTCGGCGTGTTCGATTTTACGTCGGACCAATATTTCTCATGGATTCGTTCCCCGCGGATTCTGGTGCGCGGCGAGAGCGGGGAAATCGTGAACACGCAGCTTTCTTATTTGGAAAATTTCCAGACGCCTGTGAAGGTGGAGCTGCGCAGAGAGGATGCGGGGAGGGACGGGAACCTCGAAGGTTATTACCACAAGGGTATTTTGGCGGGAAGCGAATGGGTATACCGCAATCCGCTGGCGCCGGCTCGCCTTAGCGACGATGAAATCGCCGTGGCTACGTGCCTGATCCGGATGGCGGAGTATGCGCGGGGCGGCCCTTCCTTTTACGGCTTGGCGGAAGCCTGCCAGGATCACTACGTCTCCTTGCTCATCGGCCAAGCCGCCGAAAGCGGGGAAACGTTAACTTCGACGCAGCAAGCGTGGTGCCGGTTTCGGGAGGCTTAGCAGCTTGAACATTGGCGAAAGAGCCGGAGGCGGCAAAACCGCCTGACCGGCCGGGCCGGGCGCCTGGGGGAGCCATGTGCGGCGTCGAAAGGCGGAAAAACCGCCTGACAGGCTGAGCCGAGCGCTGGCGGAGCCTTGGGAGGTATCGGAGGCAACGCAAACAAACCGCCTTCTTCGGCAGCAAAGCTGCCGGAAGGCGGTTTGTTTGCAGCCGCTCGGGCTGCAAAAGTGTGCACGTTTATAACATAGCGGAACCCACGTTCGCTATTTTCGGATAAATGGGCACATTGGAAAAAATAGAGGAACGGAGATACGCTATATCGATAGAAAACGGCATTTATGTCGGCCAAACAGGCAAATAGATCACCTGAGTTCCGCTAATTTTTCACTATGTCCGGAATCGATCCGCTTAACGAACCATAGTTCCGCTATCGTCCCGCCGTTGTCCCGCCATAGCCACGCTATAGCCACGCAAAACCCGAAAACACCATGCCGATGCTCCTAAACGTCGGCAGCGCAGCGGAAGCCCATATTGCCGGTCGAGCTGTCCGGCGTATTGGCCGTGCGTGCCGCCACCCGGTACCGGTTGCAGTACGATTTGTGGCACAGGTAAGAGCCGCCCCGCATTGAGCGGGCTTGTCCGGTCGGCGGTCCCTTAGGGTCGATCGCCGAGCTTTTCAGGTGGTAATCGCGGCTGAACCAGTCCGCACACCATTCCCACACGTTGCCGGACACGTTATACAGACCGTAGCCGTTCGGCTCGAACGAGCGGGCGGGCGCTGTGGAGGTGTAGCCGTCGCTCATGTTGTTTTTGTCCGGGAATTTCCCCTGCCAAATGTTGCACATGTGCTTGCCGTCCGGTTTCAGCAGGTCGCCCCATGGGTAACGCTTCTGAACGAGCCCGCCGCGCGCGGCGAATTCCCACTCCGCTTCCGTCGGCAGACGTTTTCCCGCCCATTTGCAGTACGCCATCGCGTCGTTCCACGACACATGGGTCACCGGATGGTCCATCCGGTCCCCGATGCTCGAGTCCGGTCCCTCGGGATGCTTCCAGCAGGCGCCTTCCACGTTCCACCACCACGGAGTTTGCTGCACGACATGTTTCACCTTTTTCGCCGTCTCCGGCGAGACAAACAGATGGAACACGAACGACCAGCCGAATCTTTCGGCCTCCGTCACATAGCCGGTCGCAGCGACGAACTCTTGAAACTCGGCGTTTGTCACCGTACACGGATCGATGTAAAAGGGGCTGACCGTCACTTTGCGGATCGGCCCTTCGCCGTCCGACGGAAACCCCTCCTGATCGTCGGTGCCCATCAAAAACTCTCCGCCCACCAAATATATCATGCCGTCGGTCGGTTTTCGGCTTTCCGCCGACTTTCGTTCGGAAAAGGAAGTCAGCGTAATTTCAACGGGCATGGCATCGTGTTTTGTTTCGGAGCCGCGGCTGGCCGAGCAGCAGGCGGGTTTGGATGTTTGATCCATGAGCGGAGCCCCTCTTTCATCGTGAAGTATGGATTATTCCGTAAGTTTATTCGCAACCATGACGGCGGCTCCCGTGACGAGGGCTTCCTCTCCGAGCACGCCCTGGCTGAATTCCACCTGGTACTTCGGATAATAATAAGCGTTCCGCAAAGCGACTTCGGTCGAAACCTCGAAAAACAGCGGATGGCAGCTGATCAGCGAGCCGCCCAAAATCACTTTTTCCGGGTGCAAAATGTTAAGCAAATTCGCGAGGCCGATTCCGAAACAGGTGGCCGTCTGTGTAAAAATGTCCACCGTCAGCGGATCGCCTTCGTGCAGCGCCTGAACGAGATGGTGGAAGCCGATCCGTTCCGGATTCGGCTCCTTCTCCAGCAGCACGCTGCGGCGGCCCATTTTCAGCTTTGCCTGCGCCTCAAGCTCCAGCGCATGAATCGTCGCGTACGATTCCAGGCTGCCGTAATTGCCGCGGTCGCCCAGCCGCTTGCCGTCCGTCTGGATGATCATTTGCCCGATCGATCCTTCCATATCGACGGCGCCGTAAACGACCTTGCCGCCCGTCATCATCGACGAGCGAAGACCGACGCCTACGTGCACGTAGAGCAGATGCTGAGTGTTGTGGCGGCGGTCGGCCCAGTATTCGCCGAGAATCGCCGTGTTCGCTCCGTTGTCGAGCAGCACGGGAAAAGGAAAGCGCTCGCGGAAAAAATCGACGATCCGCACCTGAGTCCAGCCTTGGGCCGGGAAATACAGCGGCTCCAAAATGATGCCGCTGAAACGGTCGAGCGGACCGACCGCACCGATGCCCATGCCCAGCACATCCTGCCCGGCAATCCGGTGGCGCGCCAGCATGTCCGACATCGCGGCGGCCACTTCGCCGAGCAGAAGCTCCGGCGTCATGCTCTCCGTCATCGGCCACCGCTGCGAATCGAGTTTTCTCATGAGCAAGTCGCACAGCACCAGTCTGGAAGCAATCCGGGAAATTTCCAGTCCGAAAACGTACCCGTAATGAGGGTTGATTTCATATAAAATCGGCCTGCGTCCGCCGGTCGAATCTCCGAGTCCCGCCTCGAGGATCAGCTTTTGGGAGACAAGCTCCTCCAGGGTGCGGGTCAGCGTGCTGCCGGTCATCCGGCTTTGCTCCAGCAATTCGATTTTCGACACCGTTCCATGAAAGCGGATCAGTTCGTACACGTCTTTATGTTTACGGCTGGCAATGCGTTCTTCCAGTCGGTTCATGGTTACCTCGCAACATGGTTTTTCCCTCCATTATACAACACAGGATATGGAATTAACCATAGATAGCGATGCCGACCAGACCGGACAGGGCGATGACGTAGACCGGATGAAGGCGAACGAACATGAGGGCGTACAATGCAGCCAGGAATAAGACGACCGCAACGACCGTTTCCATCGAAATGTCTGCGATGATGTGGTTGCTTCTCGCAAACCGGATCGCCCCGTAAAACACGAGTCCCGTCACAATCGGCCGCAAACCGTAAAAAGCCGACTGCACCCAAACGTTTTTATGCACCTTGTAAAAAAACATCGCCACCACCACGACGATAACCAGCGAAGGTACGACCATGCCGAGCGCGGCGCTGACCGCTCCGGCCATACCCGCCGTATGATAGCCGACGAAAACGGCGCTGTTCGTCCCGATCGGTCCCGGCGACATGCCTGCTACCGCGATCGCATCGGTGAATTCCTGGGTCGACATCCAGCCGCGGGACGTCACTTCCCGCTCGATGACCGGAATCATCGCATACCCGCCGCCGAACGAAACGAAGCCGACGCATAAAAACGTCACGAATAAGTCCCACAGCATGAGTGCTCCCCCTCCCATTAACGATGGCTTGAACCACTCCGAACGAAAAACCGGTTTGAAGCAATTGATCAAATTCCGTCCCCGAGATAGTAGTCCGTATATTTGTATTGAACCTGGACCACAGGCTTCGCTTCTTCCTCTTCTTCCTTTTCAATAGGAACTTCGTAACCGAGCTTGATTTTGATCCGGACGAAGACGATGCCGAGAACGGCCCCAAGCATAATGAGAAGGATAGGGTTCAAGTGCGACCACAACATCAGCAGGACGGTAAGAGCTACGGTGAGCAAGGTCGTTTTGTCGACAACAGCCGTTCGCGCGATTTTAAAACCGGCATAGACGATCAGCGCTACGGTGGCAGCCCGAATGCCTTTAAACGCCGCCATTACCTTCGGATGGTCCTGAAATTCGATAAATGCGATGCATAGTCCCGTTACGATTAAAAAAGCGGGAAACAGCACGCCGCATAAAGCGGCGATGGCGCCGGGAATCCCGGCGATCCTATAGCCGACGAAGGTGGCCGAATTCAGCGCAATGGCGCCGGGTACGGATTCGGACACGGCAAAAACGTCCGCAATGTCTTTGCTGCGGATCCATCCCCTTCGTTCCACGACTTCGCGTTCGATGAACGGAATCATCGCGTAGCCCCCGCCGAACGTGACCGGACTGATTTTGAAAAACGACCAAAAAATGCCGAACAGCAGCTTCCACTGCGGAGGAGCTTTCATATCCGACCATCCCTTTTTGTCCTGATATGATCAGTATACATTGCTTTATTTCATTTTGGAATAAACAATTAAACTATTTTCTTAAAAACTAAGAAAATTCGTTTAAATACAGCGGATAATTCCGTCTAAGCTTATAGGGATTAAAGGTCGAACCTGAGTTTGTTTTCCATCTTTTCACCAAAATGAAATTAATTGCGGGTAAAGAGATAGGGTTTACCGTGATTTGCGTTATAAACACGGCGTCAAATGGCGTCAAATATGGTACAATAGCAGGAACGGTTTGTTTTGGAAAGGCAGATATTCGGCGGGAGTGATGGAACGTGTCTGATTGGTTTACCAAAAGTTTCGGCAGCGATTATTTGATCGTCTACAAGCATCGGGATTTGCAAGGGGCTCTCCTGGAAGTGAAACGAATGATCGATTGGCTCGGGTTGCCCCAAGGGGCGGAGGTTCTCGACTTATGCTGCGGCATGGGACGGCATTCGATGGCGTTGGACGAGTTCGGATATAAGGTGACGGGCGTCGACCTGTCGGACGTTTTGCTCGCGGAAGCGAAGCGGATGGATACCGGCGGCAAAGTGCGCTGGCTTAAAGGCGATATGCGCGAGGTGCCGCTTGCGGATACGTTTGACGCGATCGTCAATTTGTTCACGTCGTTCGGCTATTTCGAGGATGATGCGGAGAACGGCAAGGTGCTTCGCGAGATTGACCGGCTTCTGAAGCCGGGCGGGAAGTTTATTATCGATTTTCTCAACCCGGATTATGTGGCTGCGAGCCTTGTTCCCGAATCCGAGCGGAAGGAAGGCGATATGACCATTCGCGAAACCCGGCGCATCGAAGACGGCTATGTGCGCAAGAGGATTGCGATCTCGGAGCCGGGAGAGCCGGAGCGCCATTATCAGGAGCAGGTGAAGCTGTACCGTCCGGAGCAGTTTATGAAGATGATGGAAGGCACCAGCCTAGAGGTCGATCATCTGTACGGAGACTACAATGCTTCGGAGTACGATGCGAAAACATCCCCGCGAATCATCCTCGTCGGGCATAAGGAAGGGTAACGGAACATGGCGATACAGACAGTGCACATACATAATGAAACGATTATTCAGGTCAAGGTGCCGCTGCCGTTCCCGCTTCGCTGGGTCAACAGCTATTTGATCCGCGGAGAAGACGGTCTGACGCTGATCGACCCCGGGCTTCATACCGAGGAAGCGGAGGCCGTATGGCAGTCTGTTTTGGCCGGGCAGGGCTTCCGTTTTGCCGATATCCGCGATATCGTGCTGACGCACCATCACCCGGATCATTACGGCTTGGCCGGGTGGATGCAGGAGCGCAGCGGCGCACCGGTTCGGCTGTCAAGCGCGGGGCTCGGGCAGGTACGGCGGCTGTGGGGGGCCGGTCAGCCGATGACGGAGGCGCTGCTTGAGCTGTTTCGCCGCCACGGCATGGATGAGGCGTTGCTCGTTCCGATGCGGGAGCATATGGACGGCTTCGTTGCGGCCGTCTCGCCGCAGCCCGAAGTGAGCCTGCTCGAGCCGGGGCAGCGCGTGAGGCTGGGCGACCGCGACTACGAAGCGATTCATACGCCGGGACATGCCGCCGGGCACCTGGTGTTCTACGATGCGGAGGAGCGGATCATGTTTTGCGGCGACCACGTGTTGCCGCAAATTACGCCCAACGTAAGTTATCTCCCCGGCGGCATCGACGAAAATCCGCTCGGCTCTTTCCTGCGCAGCCTGGAGGACATCGGCCGCTACCCGGTGGCAAAGGCGTACCCGGGGCACCGCGAGCCGTTCGAGCGCTTCGCGGAGCGCACCGGCGAAATCATAGCGCATCATCACCAGCGAATCGAGCAGATGAGGCGGATCCTCTCGGCCCCGCAAAGCGGATTTGCGGTGTGCCGCGCGATGTTTGGCGACAAGCTGTCGCTTCATCAGCTGCGTTTCGCGTTGTCGGAGACGATCGCGCATCTGATTTATATGGAACAAAGCGGGATGGTGCGCTCCGTCGATACGGAGTCCGGCGTCATTTTGTATCAGGCGGGATGATTGCACAAAAGAAAAGTTGTCCGATGGAGAAAAAAGGAAATATGCCCATTGGTTAACCTTAATTATGCATGTGCGTCATGTAAAAGCAGATTAACGGTTGCTGTCGAGCTTATTTGGCTCAAAAACGTCACTTTTAAATGATAACGGTCGTGGCAGAGCTTAATTCTTATCTTGTACCCCTCAAAACGATGAAAGTTCACAAATAACGGCTCTGGCAACCTTTACAGTACAGAAATGACCCGTTTGGCCCTATTAAGCTCATCCGCAACCGTTACACCTTGTTCCGTATGAGCCGTACCGACCGCTGGACCATGTAAATGTCCGGTTCAACTTATACAGATGCCGGCGGATTTTACCCGCGGCTGACCGACGTCTACAGTAAGTCCTTTTACGGATAGGCCCATGAATTTATTCATGGGCCCGCCCGATTTTTTGCCGTCCCGGAGGGTTATACTACCCAAAAAGCCGCTTCCGGAGGGACAAGCGATGAACAAACAGTATATCATTTTCAACCTGGACGACACGCTGGCCCACTGCAACAAATATTTCGACGAGGTTATCGAGAGGTTCGCCGATACGATGATGGAATGGTTTTCCGATAGGGGAGTGAGCAGAGAGCAGATCAAGCGAAAGCAGCTCGACATCGACCTCGCTTCCGTCCATGAGCATGGCATCACTTCCGCGCATTTCCCGCAATCGTTCGTCGATACATACGAGTTTTTTTGCAAAGAGACGGCTACGGCTTCCGAGCCCGAAAAGGCCGAGCTGGTGCGGCAGTTGGGCAAAAGTGTTTACGACTACGAAGTGGAGCCGTTCCCTTATATGTACGAAACGTTGGATACGTTAAAGGACGAGGGGCATGAGCTGTTTTTGCACACCGGGGGGGATCCGCTGATCCAGCGCAAAAAAATAAGCCAGCTGCAGCTGGCCGCTTATTTTGAAAACCGCGTGTTTGTATCGACATTCAAGGATGCGAAGGCGCTGGATAAAATATTGGGCAGCTACCCGTTCGAACGCTCCCGGACGTGGATGATCGGCAACTCGATCCGCACCGACATCATTCCCGGGCTCGAGAACGGCATCAACGTTATTTATATACCGGCGCAAAGCGAGTGGCAGTATAACATCATGGAGATCGACATAGAACCGAAAGGCGCGTATCTTACGTTGCAATCGCTGAATGAAGTGCCCGAAGCGATCCGCAAGTATTCCATTTCGAATGCAAATTCCTCTTAAGCCAAAAACCTCACGGATCGCGCTGAAGCGCCGGTCGGTGAGGTTTTTTTAACGTCAGTTTTTCCGGTATAGGAAAAAATGGTCTTTGCCTTGATGTTTCGCCATATACATGGCGGCATCGGCCATTTGGATCAGCGTATCGCCGTTCGCGCTGTCTTCCGGATATAGAGACGCGCCCATGCTGCACGTCACTCTGATTTCATGGTCTTGAATATGGATAAGCCGGCTCAGCGATTCAATCATCCGTTTGGCGATCTTCTCCACGTCGCTTTCTTCGTCAAACTGCTGCAGCAAAACGATAAATTCGTCTCCGCCGAGACGGCATATCGTGTCCGGATCGCGGATGCAGTTGATGAGCCGGGCCGAAACGATTTTCAAAATCATGTCGCCGATCGCGTGGCCGTACGTATCGTTGATGCTCTTGAAATCGTCAAGATCGAGATACAGCAGTGCGAGCCGGTGCCCGTACCGTTTGGCGGAAAGCAGCGCTTGCTTATACCGGTCGTGAAACAGCCTGCGGTTGGCAAGGCCGGTCAGCGGATCGTAGTAAGCCAAATGCTGCAGCTCCTCCTCCGCTTTCTTCCGGCTGGAAAGATCGCGGGAGGCTATGAGGATAAGCTTCGGCTCATTTCCCTCTTCCACCGCCGTGAGCTTGCTCTCGATCCAGAGCAGCCCGCCGCTTGCGGTTTTGCAGCGGTATTCCAACGTGGTCGGCGGGGCTCCCTGCACCAGGGAGGGCCAAATCCGGCGCACGTCATCGACGTCCTCCTCGGCCAATCCGGAAAAATACGACTGGCCGACAAGCGCTTCCGGCCGAATGCCTGTCGTAGTGTAAAAGGATGGCGATGCATAACGGACCGTGCCCTGCCCGTCGGCAGCCAGCAGCAGATCCGGAATATGATCGACCAGCAATCGCTTGATGTCGTCGGTGTGATTCATCTCGTCTCACCTCGGTTTGTGCTTGCCCCGAAGCGGCAAATGGTCCGTTATGGGGCTTTTCTAAGATGCCGGTTTATGCCGCTGATTGAACCGTTTTTTGTCCTGAAAGAAAAAACTACCCGGAAATAGAGTAGTTTCGCCCGCAAGATGAAGCACTCTCTTATTTCGGCAACCTTGGCCGCCAAAGGCGGCTATCCGCCTTTCGGCTTGCGGTTTTGCGTCTATCGCTTTTCGGCGGGTTGCTTTTAACAAATAAGATTCGCACGTTCTTCATAAATTCAGACGTAAAACGGTCGCAACAGGTTATATCAACTTTGTTCATTTATATGGAACATCTTCTTTTATTATACTGGATTAATTTACCTGCAACAAGAAAGAGAGTGGTGTCGGCCAGCTTTTCTTGGGACAAATTGTTGGCATAAAACATTCGAAGGCTCGTATACATGAAGTAAAACTAAGCGATTGCTTACGAAGCCGGTTCCGGGGGCTCCCCCAAAAGTAACAGGAATAAGCTGCAGAGGTTGGCATCACTTTTGGGGGACTAGTTCCGGGGGCTCCCCCAAAAGTAACAGGAATAAGCTGCAGAGGTTGACATCACTTTTGGGGGACCGGTTACTGGCGCAAAAACTCTAAGGAGGCTGCATCAAATGAAACCACTCAAGTGGGTACGATGGATCGCGGCAGCGGGCATGGTCGTCCTGGTTACGTCGGGCTGTTCCGTTTTGGGCGATAAGGAAGCAAAGCAATCGATCGATCCTCCGCCATCCGGGGCCGAATCGGCGGTACAAGCCGTCCCCGCGAATGCCGGTGCGGTCAATTTATCGCAGGTGACCTTGTATGCGAAGGATGAGCAAGGATTCGTCGCGCCGGTCACGGTCGATTTGCCGAAAACCGAGTCGATCGCCAAAAAAACGCTCGAATACATGGTGGACGGAGGTCCCGGACAAGGTCTGCTGCCCGCCGGGTTCACGTCGCTTATTCCGAAAGGAACGGAGATCAAGGCGATCAATATTGACAAGAAGGTAGCGACCGTCGATTTTTCGAAATCGTTCGCAACCTACAATGCGCAGGACGAGCGGAAAATACTCGAAGCGATCACCTGGACGCTGACCGGCTTCCCGTCGGTGGAAAAAGTGCAGCTTTGGGTGGAAGGCAAGGCGCTGAAGGAGATGCCCGTAGCGAAAACGCCGCTTGACGATCCGCTTTCCCGGGCGATGGGGATCAACCTGGAGAAGCCGGAGGGCGTGGATTACGGCCAATCGACGCCGGTTACCGTCTACTTTTTGAACCAGAACAAGGCGAATTATACGTATTATGTCCCGGTAACCCGCCTGGTCAAAAGAACCGACAATATCGCCCAAGCGGCGGTCGAGCAGCTCATCGCCGGCCCCGATCAGAAAAAAGGGCTGGCCTCTGTCATGACGCCCGGCGCCGAGCTGCTGCAGCTCAAACAGGAGGGCGGCCTGATCACCGTCAATTTCTCCGACAAGCTTCTCGGACCGGATAAAAAAGTGCCGGCCGAAGCTTTGAAGGCGGTCGTGCTGTCGTTGACCGAAAACGCCGGCACCGGTTCGAAAGTGCAGATCATGGTCAACGGCGAAGCAAAAGTCGCTTCCACGGACAATCAAAACTATACGAAGCCGGTCAGCCGTCCGACACATCTCAATCAAACAAAAATGTAGAAAATATGGAAACTGGCGGGAGTTTTGCTCCTGCTCTTTTTTTCGTTTACAATGAGATGGGATCAAATAGAACCGGGAGGATCGAACAAACCGATGAGAAATGATGGAAGAGGGGCACACGAGCCGCGGGCGGTGCGCATTATTACGGATTACATAAAACATGCGGAAGGGTCGGTTTTGATCGAGGTCGGCGATACGAAGGTCATTTGCACGGCGACCGTTGAGGATCGGGTTCCTCCTTTTATGAAAGGTCAAGGTAAAGGTTGGGTGACGGCGGAATATTCGATGCTGCCCCGCGCGACCCAGGTCCGCAACCAGAGAGAGGCGGCGAAGGGGAAGCTGGGAGGCCGTACGATGGAAATTCAGCGGCTGATCGGCCGGGCGCTCCGTGCGGTCGTCGATCTGGAGGCGCTGGGCGAACGTTCGATTACGCTGGACTGCGATGTGATCCAGGCCGACGGCGGGACGCGCACGACTTCGATTACCGGGGCGTTTGTCGCCATGACCATAGCGATAGACAAGCTGGCCAAGGAAAAGAAGCTGGCCCGTTTTCCGATTACCGATTTTTTGGGCGCAATCAGCGTCGGGGTGATCGATGGGGAAGCGCGAGTGGACCTCAACTACGAGGAGGATTCCAAAGCCAAGGTCGACATGAACCTTGTCATGACCGGCGCAGGGAAATTCGTCGAAGTGCAGGGGACCGGGGAGGAAGCGCCTTTTTCGCGTGAAGAGCTTAGCGCGCTGCTTGAGCTTGGCGAGGCCGGCATTCGTCAAATGATCGGACTGCAGCGGGAAGCGCTCGGTCCGATAGCGCAGCAGATCGGGGGAGGCGTGCATGCAGCCGGGTAAGCAGGTGGTCATTGCGACACGCAACCGGGGGAAGGCGAAGGAATTCGCTTCGCTTTTCCGCGAAAAAGGCATTGAGGTGCTGAGCTTGGCCGATTTTGAAGGCGTGCCGGATATCGTCGAGGACGGCGCGACGTTCGCCGATAACGCGCTGATCAAGGCGCGGGCGGTCGCGCTTGCCCTGCACCTGCCGGCGCTCGCCGACGACTCCGGCCTGTGCGTGGACAAGCTCGGCGGTGCGCCCGGCGTCTACTCCGCCCGCTATTCGGGCGAAGGGGCGACGGACGCGGGCAACAACGCCAAGCTGCTCGCCGAGCTTGGCCGGCTGCGCGGCGAAGCGCCCGCGGACGCCGGCGCACCCGGCGCCGATGCAGGCCGGGCGGCGGAGCCCGCCGTCGTCGCGCAAGCGGGCGGCGGTGCGTCGCCGCTGCTTTCCCCAGCGCGCTTCGTCTGCGCGCTGTGCATGGTGAACGCCGCCGGCGAGGTCATCGCTTCCGCCGAAGAAACGTGCGAAGGCGCGATTATCGCCGAGCCGCGAGGGGAAGGCGGGTTCGGCTACGACCCGCTCTTTTATATCCCCGAGCTCGGCAAAACGATGGCCGAGCTCAGCGTCGCCGAAAAAAACGCCTACAGCCACCGGGGCAAAGCGATCCGCTCGCTTTGGGCACAAGTGTAGCAGACGATAGGGTGCCAGCCGATTTGCTTAGGATATGATGCGCAGGCAATTTTTCGTGGATTCCGGGGTTCTAACGGGCACACGTTACAACTTTACAAACGTAGCGGAACTCACGTTCGCTATTCCCGGATAAATGAGCACATCGAAAAAATAGAGGAACTGAGATGCGCTAAATCGGCGAAAAATGGTTTGAGGAGCGGGAAAACGGACAAATAGCGCACCTGAGTTCCGCTAATTACCGAAAACGTCCCAATTTGGCCTATTTAGCGAACCGTAGTTCCGCTATCGTCCCGCAGCCGAAGCGTAAACAACATTCGTCTCTACGAGATGCTGGGTTACGCCATCTTCGATACCAAACGCGTCAATGACCGTCTCAGCCTGGTGTTTATGGAAAAACGGATGGCCTGAGGGGACCTCGGAACATATTGGGGATTTCGTCCTTACGGACTCCGGAAGCCTTACGGGCAAAGCGGCTCCGTAAACGGGACACCTCTCTCCCGGAAGCAAAAGCCCGGCCGTCGCTCTGCCGAAAGCAAAGCGATTGCCGGGCCGTCTTTTTCCCGCGATTACCGGATCGATACTTTATATGTGCGCAGCCACGTATCCACTTGGGCCAAATAGGCGAACATTTGCGGTCCCGTCATCAGCTGCCCGAACCAGGGCAAATTGAACCGGTTGTCGTCCGTATTTGCGAGCTCGCGGATTTTTTCCACGTTGATGAACTGAAGAAGCGGGGACGCCGGATCGTCCAAAATATCCAGCACCCACCTTTTGACCGCAGCGGTGTAATTCGGATTGTGCGTTTTCGGGTACGGGCTCTTTTTGCGCGCCAGCACATCGTCGGGGAGAATGCCTTTGAGCGCGCGGCGCAAAATGCCTTTTTCGCGTTCGCCGGCCGTTTTCATTTCCCACGGAATGTTCCACACGTACTCCACGAGCCGATGGTCGCAAAACGGTACGCGCACCTCAAGGCCAACCGCCATGCTCATCCGGTCCTTGCGATCAAGCAGGGTCGGCATGAACCGCGTGATGTTCAGATAAGACATCTCGCGCATCCGGTTTTGCTGCGCGTTTTCGCCGGCCAGGCGGGGAACCTCGTTCAGCGCCTGCCGGTACCGCTCCTCGACGTAAGCCTCCGGCTTCACCCAGTCGACCAGCTCGGGCGACAGCAGGGCGATCCGGTCCTTCAGGAAAAGCGACCACGGAAACGTGTCCGCATTCAACGATTCTTCGCGGTGAAACCACGGATAACCGCCGAATACTTCATCCGCGGCTTCGCCGGAAATCGCCACCGTCGCCTCCTTTTTAATTTCCCGGCAAAAAAGCAGCAAGGACCCGTCGACGTCGGCCATGCCGGGCAGGTCGCGCGCCTTCACGGCCGCGGTAAGCGAACCGACCAGCTCCGGCGTATCGAATTCATGGTAATGATGGATCGTGCCCAAATATTCCGTCATCCGCTTGATCCACGGAGCGTCGGAATTGGGCTGAAAAGCGTTCGCTTTAAAGTGCTTGTCATTATCGACATAATCAATGGAATAAGTATGAATTGTGCCTTGACCGGTTTCTTTATAATAGTTTGCAGCGATCGTGGTGAGAGCGCTGGAGTCGAGCCCTCCGGATAAAAGCGTGCAAATCGGCACATCGGAAGCGAGCTGGCGCTTCACCGTATCGATCAGCAGCTCGCGCACCTTCTCCGCCGTCGTTTCCAGATCGTCCGTATGCACGCGGCTTTCCAGCTTCCAGTACGTGCGGATGCTGAAGCCGCCCCGGTCCATCAGCGCGCATTGGCCGGGCTTCAGCTCGTTTAAGTTGCGGTAGACGCCGTGTCCCGGCGTGCGCGCCGGACCGACCGCAAATATTTCGGCGAGCCCTTCTCCGCTGATTTGCGCAGGGAAGTCCGGGTGCGCCAAAATCGACTTCGGCTCCGAACCGAAAATCAAACGCCCGTCCGAATACGTATAAAAGAACGGCTTTACGCCAAGCCGGTCCCTGACCATAAACAGAGACTGCTCCTCCGAATTCCATACCGCGAAAGCAAAAATGCCGTTAAGCCGGTCTACGCAGTCCCGGCCCCATTCGATATATGATACGAGCAGCACCTCGGTATCGCAGGTCGTTTTGAACGTATGGCCGCGCTGCTCCAGCTCCTTTTTCAGCTCGGGCGCGTTGTACAGCTCCCCATTGTATACGATGGAGAAGGTGGCGTCTCCCTGCTGGCGAATCATCGGCTGCGCGCCGTTTGCAGGGTCCATGACGCTGAGGCGGCGATGCCCGAGGGCGCAATGTTCGGAAATCCACGTGCCGGAAGCGTCGGGACCGCGAGGGGTCAGCGTACCCGTCATATCGGCTAAAATGGACGGATACCGGGTCAAGTCCTTGTGCCAATCAATCCATCCAGTAATTCCACACATAGACTTCATCCTTTCTTGGAAAAGGTTGGGCATGCGGCGCCCGGGCTTAAGCGTAGCGATGATAAAGGTTATGCGTAGCATCGGGATAAAATGTCTGTCCAACAGGCGGGTTAGGATAGACAAAACCTCAATTTCCCTTTAAACTACGTATACGGTGTATAGAAATTCGCGCATTTTACCAATCTAACGTTATGCTGTACTTGATTTGGGATGCCGAGCAAATTTTAATCTGTCATAAAGGTGGTCGACATGTATGCCAAAGTTCGTTTTATATTCCCAACAGCAAACCGAATATAAAGTGGCCAAGGACAATTTTGAGAAAGCGAACAAAGCGTTCGAGAAAAAGCTGGCGACGGCAAAAACATTGGGAACTCCGACGCAGGAGAAAATCGAAGAGCTTGTGGAGGAAACCGGTCTTCATAACGCGCTCAACGCACTCAGCCAGGCGGAAAACAATCTGATTGCGTGGTCTCATAAAATGATTCAGGATCAGCCCGATTACGAGCAAAACAAACAGATCATCGACAACATGTACGCCAACATCCACAGGGATCCGCAAACCCGGGCCAAGCTCATTCAGGCTGCGATGAAGCTGACGAAATAAACCCGATTAGAGGGATTCGCCTCCTTTGTACAGGAGGTTTTTTTGCTTTCCGCGGCGAGTTCGGGTACACTGGCTACAAGCGAAAGCGGTCGGAACGAAAAGGCGGTGCGGCATGGACGGGCAAAACGGCGAAAACATTATTTTATTTCCGAAAACGGTCGAGTATTACCAGGCGGAGCTTACCCGGATGCTGGAGACGGAACGGTATGGCCAGGCGATCCGGATGCTCCGGTTTTTGCTGGCTTGCCAAAGCGGGAATCCGGAGGCGCAGCACGAATGGCAGTCTTTGCTTCAGTGGCTGGAGATGATGTTTCCCGAAGAAACTATCGAAGGGACGTTCGAAGGGTCATGGGGTGAAGAGGAGCCGGAACCGACGGAGGACGATCTGCTTCAGTCGACTGTTCGGCAAAAGGCCGAATCGGACCGGCAGTATGCGAAAAAGCTGCTGGCCGCGCTTACGCAGACGGGCAGCGCCGATAAGCAGATGCTCGCTCTCGACCAGCTCGCTTATATCGGCAGTGCGGATATCGACGACGAGGTCAAGCGGTGGCTCGAGTCGGACGAAATGCACCCGGCCGTTCAGTTCAAAGCGCTGCAAGTGCTGAAAAAACGCGGCGCCACAGGACTTATCGAGCTGGACAAATGGAATGAAAAGGTGCTGCTGGATCTGGAAGATACCCCTGCGAGCATGGACGATTTTCCCGCGCAAATCCGCGAAATCGTGCTGAGGGTGCAGGAAATCAGCGAAGTGAGCCAGCCGATGCTTTCCTATTTCGCGGAGGAGACGTGGCGGGACTTTTTGGCTTGTGTTTACGGCACATCCATGTACCGCCAAATGCTGAAGCAGGACGCGGACACCGTCGATGTGTGGGCGTCGGCTCTTCATCTTGTTTTGCAGGAAGCGATGTTTCAGCATGCCGACAAAGACGAAATTTTCGATATGTACGGCATCACTTCGCATATGGCTTTTGCCTGGGAGCAGGCGTACCGGATCATCAAGATGTACATGAGGACGATCGGCCCTCCGAACGTGTAGGAACACTTATCACGATGTAAAGTGAAACGTATAAACATAAAGTTTTGTGACAGCAAAATTCATGCTTACAAATGCGAAAAAGAGGCACAAATTCACTCCAATGGGCACCGCGCTCAACGTAGAGCGTGTCCGACATTCGTTTTGCGTCAGCAAAACTATGGAGGACAAACGCGAACTGGCAGCGAGCACTTCCTCCCTGCGGGCGGGTCCAGGGTGCCTGAGCGCAATGTTGTCAGGTTAAGTGGGAAATAGCGGAACTATGGTTCGCTAAGTGGGGCGATTTCGGACATTTTTGAAAATTAGCGGAACTCAGGTATCTATTTGTCTGTTTTCCCAATCCACAAGCCGTTTTCTGCCGATTTAGCGCATCTCAGTTCCTCTATTTTTTCGATGGGCCCATTTTTCCGAGAATAGCGAACGTAAGCTCCTCTATTTTATAAATTATAAATTACTTATTTTCGAGGAATAACAGTTTTCAAGCGTCATTCGGTCTTCTATGGTTCAGCCCTCGATTTCGTCCATACCTGTTAACCTGACAACATTGCGCCTGAGCGCCTTAAGGGCTTTGCGGAGCAAAGCCGGCTGCGGAAGCCTGGGTCCCCCTTTAGGGGGTGGGGGGTGTCCACTCGATTTAGCAGGTGGCCCCGCCTTGAAATCGAAAACTTATGTGTTATAATGGAATGGTTATATTGGCATATGGACAACCTTAACATTAGCCAGAATGCCGGAACGTGAAAAAGTTAATGGACAATTTTTGGAGGGGAAAGCATAAAATGAAAGCAAGCTGGGAAAAGATAGAGAAGAACGTCGGAGTTCTTGACATTGAGGTAGATGCGGAGCAAGTGGCCACTGCCCTGGACAAAGCTTTTAAGAAGGTATCGCAACAAGTGACCGTACCGGGATTCCGCAAAGGCAAAGTGCCTCGCGCCATTTTTGAAGCCAGATTCGGTGTGGAAAGCTTGTACCAGGAAGCGCTGGATATCATCGTTCCTGAAAGCTATATCGAAGCTGTGCGCGAAACCGAAATTCAGCCGGTAGACCGCCCCGAAGTGGATGTCGAGCAGTTCGGCAAAGGACAAACTCTGAAGTTCAAAGCAAAAGTAACCGTCAAGCCGGAAGTAGAGCTTGGCGAATATAAAGGCATTGAAGTTACCGAACCCGATGTGAAAGTAAGCGCGGAGGAAATCGACGCGGAGCTTTCCCGCTTGCAGCAGCGTCATGCGGAGCTGATTCCGGTCGAAGGCGATGAGCCTGCGCAAAACGGAGACGTCGTTTCGATCGACTTCGAAGGTTTTGTCGACGGAGAAGCTTTCGAAGGCGGCAAGGCGGAGAAGTATTCGCTCGAGCTCGGCTCCGGTTCCTTCATTCCGGGCTTCGAAGAACAGCTCGTCGGCTTGAAAAAAGGCGAAGAGAAGGACATTACCGTCACGTTCCCGGAAGAATACCATGCGGAAAACCTGAAGGGGAAAGAAGCGGTATTCAAAATCCAGCTGCATGATATCAAACGCAAAAACCTCCCTGCGCTGGATGACGAGTTCGCCATGGACGTGAGCGAATTCGAAACGCTGGAAGAGTTCAAAAAAGATCTCGAAAGCAAAATGCAGGAGCGCAAAAAAGCGGAAGCGGACAGCAAGCTGGAAAACGAAGTGGTCGAGAAAGTCGCTGCCGCCGCAACGATCGAGATTCCTCCGGTCATGATCGAAGACGAAGCGGAGCAAATGCTGAGAGAATATGAAAACCGTCTTCGCATGCAGGGCATGAGCCTGGATATGTACTACCAGTTCACCGGCCAAAACGCGGAAGCTTTGAAGGCGGGCTGGCGCGAAGACGCGGAGAAGCGCGTGCGCAACAACCTGGTGCTCGAAGCGATCGCCAAAGCCGAAGGGTTTTCGGTAACCGACGAGGAAGTGGACGAGGAGCTGGAAAAAATGGCTCCGGCTTACAACCGTTCGGCGGATGAGCTGAAGCGCATCTTGGCGGCCAACGGCAACCTGGGCAGCCTGAAAAACGACCTGCTGACAAGAAAAGCAGTTCGATTCTTGGTGGACAACAGCAAGAAAGTTGCTCCTGTCGCTTAACAAACATAATCTATGTCCTTGCGGAAGGAGGCCGGAGCTGGGCGGCTCCGGCTTTGCCTTTCGCAGCCCCGAATACTTGCAGGCACGTGGAACCGTTCAGCGTGCCTTTGTTTTACCCTTAGGAAATACATATACATATAGCTTGGCCGAAATGACATAACACCTTAAACGTGATACAATGAAGAGGTATCCTTTTTTGGGTACACTGAAGGGTGAAGGGGTTGAAAACCAAATGAGTCTGATACCAATGGTAGTTGAGCAGGAAGGCCGCGGAGAGCGTTCCTACGACATATACTCCCGGCTTTTGAAGGATCGTATCATTTTTATCGGAAGCGCTATTGATGACGATGTAGCCAACTTGGTTATTGCGCAACTTCTCTTCTTATCCGCACAGGATTCGGAGAAAGACATACATTTGTATATCAACTCCCCGGGAGGATCGGTTACGGCCGGAATGGGCATCTACGATACGATGCAGTTCATCAAGCCGGACGTATCGACCATCTGCGTCGGGATGGCTGCCAGCATGGGATCTTTGCTGCTGACGGCCGGCGCCAAAGGCAAGCGCTTCGCGCTTCCGAACAGTGAAGTGATGATTCATCAGCCGCTCGGCGGCGTGAGAGGCCAGGCGGCGGACATCAAGATCCATGCCGACTGGATTATCCGCACGAAGCAGAAGCTGAATCAGATCTATGTCGAGCGTACGGGCCAACCGCTGGAGAAGATCGAGCGGGACACCGACCGCGACAATTTCATGAGCGCCGAGGAGGCCAAGGAATACGGCCTGATCGATGCGGTCATTACCCGTAACGAGCTGACTTAAGGAAGGAGTGATTCCATGTTTAAATTTAACGATGAGAAAGGCCAGTTGAAATGCTCCTTCTGCGGCAAGTCGCAGGATCAAGTCCGTAAACTTGTTGCAGGGCCTGGTGTATATATTTGCGACGAATGCATCGAGCTTTGTACGGAAATCGTTGAAGAGGAGCTTGGACATGAAGAAGAGCTCGATCTGAAAGACGTTCCGAAGCCGAAGGAAATCCGCGCGATTTTGGACCAATACGTAATCGGCCAGGACTACGCCAAGAAATCGCTCGCCGTTGCCGTTTACAACCATTACAAGCGGATTAATTCGCAAAGCAAGCTGGAGGACGTCGAGCTGCAAAAAAGCAACATCGTGCTCGTAGGTCCGACAGGCAGCGGGAAAACGCTGCTGGCTCAAACGCTCGCGAAAATCTTGAACGTACCGTTCGCCATTGCCGATGCTACGTCTTTGACGGAAGCCGGTTATGTCGGCGAGGACGTTGAAAATATTTTGCTCAAGCTCATTCAAGCGGCAGATTACGATGTGGAAAAAGCCGAGCGAGGCATCATTTACATCGACGAAATCGATAAAGTGGCGCGCAAGTCGGAAAATCCGTCCATCACCCGCGACGTATCCGGCGAAGGCGTGCAGCAGGCGCTTCTGAAAATTTTGGAAGGTACGGTCGCTTCCGTGCCGCCGCAAGGCGGACGCAAGCATCCGCATCAGGAGTTTATCCAGATCGATACGACGAACATCCTGTTCATTTGCGGCGGCGCATTTGACGGTCTCGAGCAGATCATTAAACGGCGCATCGGCAAAAAGGTGATCGGGTTCGGCACGGACGGCCAAAAGGCCGATTTGAAGCCGGGCGAATATTTGTCGCTCGTTTTGCCGGAAGACCTGCTCAAATTCGGGCTAATTCCCGAGTTCGTCGGCCGTTTACCGGTCATCTCGACGCTCGAGCCGCTCGATGAGGCAGCGCTCGTCCGCATCTTGACCGAGCCGAAAAACGCGCTTGTCAAGCAGTATCAGAAGATGCTGGAGATGGATAACGTTACGCTCGAGTTTACTCCGGAGGCGCTGGAAGCAATCGCCAAGGAAGCGATCAAGCGCAACACCGGCGCACGCGGGCTGCGGGCGATCATTGAAAGCATCATGCTGGAAGTGATGTTCGAAGCGCCTTCCCGCACGGATGTGAACAACTGCGTCATCACTAAAGAAGTCGTTGCGGATAAAATCATCCCGACGCTGACTCATAAAGATGACCAGCCTTCGAAGAAAAAAGAGGAAAGCGCGTAAAGCCAACCTTACAATAAACCGTCAAACAGCCTCCAATTTGAGAAGCGGCGCTGCCGCTTTTCAGAGCGGAGGATGTTTGGCATCATGGGAGAGATCCATTTTATGTTTCATCGTACGGAAACGATCCCGGTCAAAGTAGGAGATTTGACGATCGGCGGCAGTAACGAAGTGATTATTCAGAGCATGTGTACAACCAAGACAGCCGATGTGAAGGCGACCGTTGCCGAAATTCACCGGCTGGAGGAGGCGGGCTGCCAGATCGTCCGCGTAACCGTCAACAACAAGGAAGCGGCTGATGCGATCAAAGAGATCAAGAAGCAGATCTCCATCCCGCTTGTTGCGGATATACATTTTGACCACCGGCTGGCGCTGGCCGCCATCGAAAACGGCATCGACAAGGTCCGGATCAACCCGGGCAATATCGGTCGCCGCGAGAAGGTGGAAGCAGTCGTAAAAGCGTGTAAGGAGCGGAATATTCCGATCCGGATTGGCGTCAATGCGGGGTCCTTGGAAAATCACCTGCTGGAAAAGTACGGCTATCCGACGCCAGAGGCGATGGTGGAAAGCGCTTTGTACCATATCGGGATCTTGGAGGAGCTCGATTTTCACAATATTATCGTCTCCTTGAAAGCGTCGGACGTGCCTATGGCGATTGCAGCTTATACGCAAGCGGCAAAAGCGTTCCGCTACCCGCTGCATTTGGGTATTACCGAGGCAGGCACGCTGTTCTCCGGTACGGTCAAAAGCGCGGCCGGTCTCGGTGTGCTGCTTAATATGGGCCTCGGCTCGACCATCCGCATCTCGCTGAGCGCCGATCCGGTCGAAGAAGTGAAAGTATGCCGCGAGCTGCTGAAAACGTTCGGGCTGATCACCAACGCTGCGACGCTCGTCTCTTGTCCGACGTGCGGACGTCTGGATATCGACTTGTTTTCGATCGCTAACGAGGTCGAGGAATACATCTCCAAGATCAAGGTGCCGATCAAGGTGTCGGTTCTCGGCTGTGCCGTCAACGGCCCGGGCGAAGCCCGCGAGGCGGATATCGGCATCGCCGGCGCCCGCGGCGAAGGGATGCTGTTCCGCTACGGCGAGATGGTCCGCAAAGTGCCGGAAGCCGACCTGCTGAACGAACTCAAGCGCGAGATCGACAATATCGTCAAGCATTACGAAGCGACCGGCGAAATCCCCGGCCGCAAGCAGCATGCCTGATTCGGGCATGTTTAAAAATCATTATGCAAGCCAAAAGGCCATGCCCGACAATGTCGGGTATGGCCTTTTTTTTGTACTGTACTGTGTGTGGGAGTTTGAAAAGTAGAGCGTGTCCGCCATCGGTTTTGCTTAGGGCAAAACCATGCCGGACAAACGCGAGCGCGAGGCACATATACGCTCCTATGGCACCGCTCAACTGTTAAGCGTGTCGGGCATAGGATTTTTTGCGCTGAGCCAAAAAATCCATGTCCGACAGACGCGACCTAGAAGCGAGCATTCCCGGACTACGGGCGGGTCCAGGGCGCCCGAGCGCCTGGGGTCCCCCCGGTGGGGGGATTTAGGGGGGCACAATGGGGCATACCAATACTAAGACCCCTGAAAGGAGGCAAACCTTTTGAAACGCAAATCAATTCTTGCCCTGATGTGCGCATTCGTTATCACAACCGGTACCGCGGCATCTGCGGAACCCGGCAAAGCGGGCGGCGTGCTGGAAGAGCTGCCTGTGCCGCAAACCGCCAAGAAGAAGGTCGCCATCGTTATAGACGATTTCGGCAACAGCATGACGGGCACCGAGGAGATGATGGAGCTGCCGATCCCTTTTACCGCGGCGGTGATGCCGTTTCTCCCGACGACGAAACGCGACGCGGAATGGGCGCACCGTACCGGCCGCCAGGTGATCCTGCATCTGCCGATGGAACCGGTTCGCGGAAAGAAAAGCTGGCTGGGACCGAAGGCGATTACAACCGATCTGAGCGATGAGGAAGTGCGCAAACGTGTGCTCGAGGCGCTTGATGACGTACCCCACGCGGTCGGCATCAATAATCATATGGGCTCCAAGGTGACGGCGGATGAAAGGATTATGCGGATCATTCTCGGGATTTGCAAGGAGAGAGGATTGTTTTATCTCGACAGCCGGACAACGCCGAAGACCGTAGTTCCTAAGCTGGCGGCGGAACTCGGAGTAAAAACGGTCGGCAACGATCTGTTTTTCGACGATATATATACGCGCGGTCACGTCTTGAAGCAAATGCAAAAGCTGCGCAAGCGGATCAAAGAATATGACACGTCCGTTGCCATCGGGCATGTCGGGCCCCCGGGGAAGCACACAGCGGCCGTAATAAAACAATCTGTACCGGGGCTGCAGGCTACCGTCGATTTTGTGCCCGTATCGAAGCTGGTTCGGTAACGAACCGGCTTTTTCAATGGAAATCTTCGAGTTACCGGTTCTTCAGTATCAAATATTGCCGCACCCCGGCGGCGATGCGGTCGGCAAGCAATCGTTGTCCCTGGGGAGTCGTCAAACGCGTACGGTCCTCTTCGTTTGTGATGAAACCAAGCTCCACGATGACGGAAGGTGCTTTCGAGTGATTAAGCAAGTAATAAGGTTTGCCGTACACAGGAAGTTCGGATGTGCCGCAGGCGTCATTCAGCTGTTTTTGCAGCAGCTGAGCCAGCAAAATGCTTTGCGGATTGCGTTGATACAGCACGAGCGGCCCTTTTTTATAAGGCTTGGGAGACCAGTTGATATGCAGGCTGATGACCGCTTTCGGTTTGACCTCGTTCGCCAAATGAGTCCGTTGAGCCAAATCCTTGCGATGGCGCGAATATGAACGCAGCCATTTATTTTCGTCGCTGAGCGCATAATCGTCCACTCGGTTGATCAGCACGGCAAGACCTTGTTTATGTAAATTTTCATAAGTAAGTTTGGCAATTTGCAGGTTCAGGTCCTTTTCGTCCAAATTGCCGTATTTGGTGCCGCTATCGATCCCCCCATGACCTACATCGATCATGACGTCGGTTTGTCCCAATATCGGGTGCGCTTCCGTAAAAGCGGCGAATCCCGCGGCAACCGTCAGGAGCATTACCCAAAGAATCAGTACACGAATGGATTGTCTTTCCATGTAATTTCCTCCCTGGATCAACCGTAAATTCATTTCTTTTCGAACGGATCGCGCCGCCTTATATTCAGTTTTAGCGTTCTCCTTTGCCGCAAAGTCATACATTCGAAGAAAATGTTTGCACCCGCAGGCGATTAACCCGAAAAGGGAAAGGCAATACTACCATGTATTAGCATTGCCGCCGAGTTTCCCTCGCGTTAGACAGCTGCTATTTTTTCCCATGAAGCCCGTGATAACTTTTGAAGCCGGTTTTTGCAGGGCGCAAAAACCATTAGGAGGAGATCAGCATGAGCTTAAGTTTGATTTTGATGGTCATTCAGTTGTTTTTTGCCGTTGTGATCGGGTTGTACTTCTGGAATTTGCTCCGCAACCAGCAGACGAACCGGACCGCTATCGATAAGGAATCGCGAAAAGAGATGGAAAAGCTGCGCAAGCTGCGTTCGATCACGCTTTCTAAGCCGCTTGCCGAAAAAACAAGACCTTCTTCCATGAACGATATCGTCGGGCAAAAGGAGGGACTTAAGGCACTTAAAGCGGCGTTATGCGGCCCTAACCCGCAGCATGTTATCATCTACGGCCCTCCGGGCGTCGGCAAGACGGCAGCGGCCCGCGTCGTGCTTGAGGAAGCGAAGAAAAACGAAAATTCGCCGTTTCGCCAGGATGCGAAATTTACCGAAGTGGATGCGACGACGGCCCGTTTCGACGAACGGGGAATCGCCGATCCGCTGATCGGCTCCGTGCACGATCCGATTTATCAGGGGGCCGGGGCGATGGGCGTTGCCGGAATTCCGCAGCCGAAAGCCGGCGCCGTGACGAAAGCGCATGGGGGGATCTTGTTCATCGATGAAATCGGTGAATTGCATCCTTATCAAATGAATAAATTATTAAAGGTGCTTGAGGACCGTAAAGTATATTTGGAAAGTGCCTACTATAATTCCGAGGACACGAATATCCCGAGCTACATCCACGATATTTTCCAAAACGGGCTGCCGGCCGATTTCCGCCTCGTCGGAGCGACGACGCGGATGCCGCAGGAAATACCGCCGGCGATTCGCTCGCGGTGCATGGAGATCTTTTTCCGGCCGCTGCTTCCAAGCGAGATCGGCGAGATTGCCGCCAACGCGCTGAAAAAAATCGGTTTCCCGGAAAGCACGGAAGCGATCGAAGTCGTGAAGAAATATGCCACGAACGGCCGCGAGGCGGTCAATATCGTGCAGCTCGCTGCGGGACTCGCGATGACGGACAAGCGCGACCACGTGACGCCGGCCGATATGGAATGGGTTATCAACAGCTCGCAAATCCCGCCTCGCCCGGAGAAAAAAATCGCCGCGAAGCCGGAAATCGGCCTCGTCAACGGCTTGGCCGTCTACGGGCCTAACCAGGGCACGCTGATCGACATCGAGGTGACGGCGATTCCCGTCCTTCATCCCGGGACAGGCAGCTTCAACATCACCGGAGTCGTCGACGAGGAGGAGATGGGCGGCGGCAGCCGCACGCTGCGCCGCAAGAGCATGGCCCGCGGCTCCGTGGAAAACGTGCTGACCGTACTCAAACGGCTCGGACTGACACCGCAAAATTACGATCTGCACATCAATTTCCCGGGCGGCATCCCGATCGACGGTCCGTCCGCCGGCATTTCGATGGCGACGGCAATCGCATCGGCCATTCATAAAATCCCGGTCGACAATAAAATCGCGATGACGGGCGAGGTCAGCATCCACGGCAAGGTCAAACCGATCGGCGGCGTTGTCGCTAAGGTGGAGGCGGCTTTTCAAGCCGGTGCGACCAAAGTGATTATCCCGAAGGAGAACTGGCAGGAGATTTTCAGCGGATTAAACGGCCTGGAGGTCATTCCGGTCGATTCGATCGAAGAGGTGCTTTACCATGCCTTAAGCATAGAGCTTCCGGGTTCGATCGATACGGTTCCCGCCTCGGATAGCCTGTCCGCGGCATCGGTGACGATATTGCATGCGGAGTCGTCCGAAAAGTAACGTCCTGAGCGTCGGCCTATCTTTGGCAGTGAAATTGGTGTTTTGCGGCTGAGTTTGATAAAATGTTAACTACAG
Organism: Paenibacillus hamazuiensis; assembly: GCF_023276405.1. Taxonomy (NCBI): domain Bacteria; kingdom Bacillati; phylum Bacillota; class Bacilli; order Caryophanales; family Paenibacillaceae; genus Paenibacillus; species Paenibacillus hamazuiensis. The sequence continues at coordinate 4,479,014 of NZ_JALRMO010000001.1, read as the reverse complement.
CAGTGGGAAGTCAAACGGAGGTGCTGACAATGGGACCTAACAAACCAAAGCTGCGGAGGCTGCCTTTGCTGCCTTTGAGAGGGCTGCTCGTATATCCCAGCATGGTGCTCCATTTGGACGTAGGCCGCGAAAAATCGGTCAAGGCTTTGGAGAAGGCCATGGTGGAAGACAGTATGATCCTTCTCTGCTCGCAATCCGAGATTAATATAGAGGAACCGACAACCGAGGATATTTACCGTATCGGGACGATCGCGAAAGTAAGGCAAATGCTCAAGCTGCCGAACGGAACGATTCGGGTGTTGGTCGAAGGTGTCGTGCGCGCGGAAGTGACCGATTTTCTTCCGAACGACACGTATTACGAAGTGATGGTGAAAGAACTGCCGGAGCAGGAGACGACCGATCCGGAGATCGACGCCTTGATGCGAACGGTGCTGAACCAATTCGAGCACTACATCAACCTGTCGAAAAAGGTGACGCCGGAGACGCTCGCCGCGGTGTCCGATATCGACGAGCCCGGACGGCTCGCCGACGTTATCTGCAGCCATCTCTCGCTCAAAATCAAAGACAAGCAGGAAATTCTCGAAACCGTCGATGTGAAGGAACGGCTGGAGAAGCTGCTTAACATTTTGAACAACGAGCGCGAGGTGCTGGAGCTTGAGCGCAAGATCAGCCAGCGCGTCAAGAAGCAGATGGAGAAGACGCAGAAGGAATATTACCTTCGCGAGCAAATGAAGGCGATCCAGAAGGAACTTGGCGACAAGGAAGGCCGCGCAGGCGAAGTCGAGGAGCTGCGTAATCAGCTTGCGGAAGCGGGCGTGCCGGACAAAGTACGGGAGAAGATCGAGAAGGAGATCGACCGACTGGAAAAGATGCCGGCCACTTCTGCGGAAGGCGGCGTCATTCGCAACTATATCGACTGGCTGCTGACGCTGCCGTGGTCGAAGCAGACGGAAGACGACCTGGACATCAAGAAAGCCGAAGAAATTTTGGACGAGGATCATTTCGGCCTGGAGAAGCCGAAGGAGCGCGTACTCGAATATTTGGCCGTGCAAAAGCTGGTGAAAAAGCTGAAAGGGCCGATTCTCTGTCTCGTAGGGCCTCCCGGCGTCGGTAAAACGTCGATCGCGCGGTCGATCGCTCGTTCGCTCGGACGCGAGTTTATTCGCATCTCGCTTGGCGGCGTCAGAGACGAAGCGGAAATCCGCGGACATCGCCGCACGTATGTCGGCGCTATGCCGGGCCGGATCATCCAGGGGATGAAAAACGCCGGCTCGAACAATCCGGTGTTTTTGCTCGACGAAATCGACAAGATGGCGATGGACTTCCGCGGCGACCCGGCTTCGGCGCTGCTCGAGGTGCTCGATCCGGAGCAGAACAGCACTTTTAGCGATCATTTCATAGAAGTTCCGTTTGATTTATCGAACGTGATGTTCGTGACGACCGCCAATGCCATACACAACATTCCGCGACCGCTGCTCGACCGGATGGAAGTGCTGTACATTCCGGGGTATACGGAAATCGAGAAGCTCGAAATCGCGAAAAAATATTTGCTGCCGAAGCAGAAGCGCGATCACGGGCTTGAGGACGGTCAGCTTCACATCGACGAACAGACGCTCATGCGCGTTGTTCGCGAGTATACCCGCGAGGCTGGCGTGCGAAACCTGGAGCAGCAAATCGCTTCCCTGTGCCGTAAAGCTGCCAAGGAAATCGTGGCCGGAAGCTCCGCGGTGCATATTCACCCGGCCAACCTGAAGGATTACCTTGGACCGGCAAAGTTCCGCTTCGGCGTGGCCGAGGAGCGCGACCAGGTGGGCGCCGTAACAGGGCTTGCCTGGACGGAGGTCGGCGGCGAAACGATGGTTATCGAGGTGACAGTGATGCCGGGGAACGGCAAGCTGACGCTGACCGGCAAGCTCGGCGACGTCATGAAGGAATCGGCGCAGGCCGCTTTCAGCTATACGAGATCCCGTGTTGAGCAGCTGAATATACAGCCGGACTTCCATGAAAAATTCGACATCCACATCCACATTCCGGAAGGGGCTATTCCGAAGGACGGTCCTTCGGCCGGGATCACGATGGCGACGGCGCTTATTTCCGCGCTGACGAACATTCCGGTATCGAAGCAGGTCGCGATGACCGGAGAAATTACGCTGCGCGGCAGGGTTTTGCCGATCGGCGGTCTCAAGGAAAAAACGCTCGCTGCTCATCGCGCCGGGATCCGCACGGTTCTTTTGCCCAAGGACAATGAAAAGGATATCGAGGAAATTCCGGAGAGCGTGCGCCGCGAGATCAATTTCTTTCCGGTGTCCCATATGGACGAAGTGCTCCAGCATGCGCTGGTGAAACCCGTTCAGGTTTAGAAATTAATGATGCAAACCAGCTTATTTTGGGAAAGTGTGGAAAAACGATATGAAGGTCAATCAGGCTGAATTTATTATCAGCGCGGTTGGTCCCGCTCAATATCCTGCGGACGCCTTGCCGGAGATCGCTCTGGCAGGGCGTTCCAATGTGGGCAAATCGTCGCTGATCAATCGGATGATTAGCCGCAAAAATTTGGCGCGGACCAGCTCGAAGCCGGGAAAAACCCAGCAGCTGAACTATTACAAAATCAATCAGGACTTATATTTCGTCGATTTGCCCGGCTACGGCTATGCCCAGGTATCGAAAACGGAGCGCGCCAAATGGGGCAAATTCATCGAGCAGTATATTTTGAAGCGGGAATATTTGAAGCTGCTGCTGCATATCATTGACCTGCGCCATCCTCCGACGAAGGACGACCAAAGCATGCACGAATGGCTGAGGGCGAACGGTATTCCGGTATGTGTCGTCACGACCAAGGCGGACAAAATTTCGCGCGGCCAGTGGCAGAAGCACTTGAAAATTATCCGCGAAGGACTCGGCATGGACAAATCCGAGCCGATCGTGCTTTTTTCTTCCGAAACGGGGCAAGGAAAAGACGAATTATGGAGCATTATCGAGCAACATATCGGCTGGGGCGGGCAGGAGACAGAGCCGCCGGCACCGGACACAAGCGCGGAGAAATCCGAAGTTCTTTAATTACGGGAACTTCGGATTTTTTTGTTTAAGCACGGAATAGGCTTGAAGGCTGGCGGCACTTTTGGGGGATTAGCAGCAGTGAAAGCGCTTGTCCAATTTGTCGTCTACGGTAGGGAAACGCAGAACTTACGCAGGGATTCGGAGTTTTTTAAGGATCAGATGCATCTCCCGATGCCGAAATCGCGGATTTTACAGGTTTTCCCCTGAATTCAATGAAATCGTGAGGAGGATTATTAACGGATTATGTAGTATAATGTGATTAGAATAAGCGGAAAGTATAAAGCGTCATGGTTTGAAAACAATGAATCGAGGGATTTTTATGGCAATGAGGTTAGCGACTGAATATGTCAAAACCCGCATGCAACTAACGGAAGAGCAGTTCGCCGAGTTTATTCAAATGTTTGTGAACCATCAAGCTTCGCTCCAGGTCAAAGTGCTGGAAAACGGAAATCATGAGGTGGTACTTCAAGACGACGCGGGTCAAGACGTGATCCTCTCGTTCGAACGGAAATGGAATTATTACGTGCTGCAAGGTTCCTGCCGGATTACGAATATGAATCTGGTCAATCTGATGCGCAAGGCCGTATCATCCTTCAAAGGAAGCGCGATCGTGCACCGCATTTACTCTTCGTACACGATGGTCTATCAATACGAACGCGGAACCGTGGTTAAAATTACGGAAATGAGAGACACCGGGCAAAAAGTGATTTACGAATATCGGGATACCGCAGGAGAACTGCAGCAGCTGTTCCAAAAGGATGCCGTGGAACAGGAAATCGGCATGATTCAGGAGCAGATCGACGGCTTGCTCGATTTGCGGAACAGCATGACGGAAACGGAAATTCGCCGGCACATCGACGGCCGCTTAAAGGCGCTTACGCATCGGCTGTTCGTGCTGGAGGCTTAACTTATATAAATTGTGAGAGAAGAACTCTTTGCTTTTGCGAAGGGTTCTTTTTTGTGCGGAACAGCTTTGCGGATATGTGACGATTTGTTTACAATTGTAAAGAGGTGATGTTAAAGATGGCGGACAAAGATAAGCGCGAAAAAAAGGCGGAGCACGTTAAAGAAGAACCAATGACTTATGCGGAGTATGCGGCATTGCCGGACGACGGGCGGCTTTACGAGCTGGTGGAAGGCAGGTTGGAGATGCTGGCGAGCCCTGAGTTCAAACATCGGCTTGTCATTCGCGCAGTGGATCTAAAAATGAACGATTCCTGCAGGCAGGATTACATCATTGTGCAAGGCCCTGTTGACGTAGTGATCTCGGATTATGAGGTCAGAGTGCCGGATATCGTGATGATCCACCGTTCCCGCTTGAACGTAGCCACCCGCAAACGGATTATCGGACCGCCTGATCTCGTCGTTGAAGTGATGTCCCCATCGACCTTGCGCCGCGACCGGCTCGGCAAACTTCGCTCTTATGCCGCATTCGGCATTCCCGAGTATTGGATCGTTGACCCGAATAACGAGACGCTCGAGCAGTATGTGCTCCAGGATGGGCGCTACGAGCTGCACGAGGTTTATGCAGGGGACGATCAAGTGCGTTCCAAGCGGCTGCCCTGTGTGCTTTTTACAATGAATGAGGTCATGAAGGAGGTTCCCGACTTGCCCGACGAATCTTAACTTGTGCTGGAACACATGGCAAGCATTCGTCATATGTTGTGCATTGTGCGGCGGTTTTATAAGGGAAATACACCCTGCCCAAAAAAAAGTATTGCAATTCTGGTCAATAGATGTTATTTTTATTTTCGTTGAAAATCAATAGGAACCAGGATTCACTCAGGACATTGAATGTTGCGAGAGATTATTCCCTCGGGAAGTGAATGACGTAGGTCCTAGCGGATGAAATTTTCCACAAATTTTATTCCTGGGAAGGGGGAGCCGAAAGATGGAATACTCAACTTTCGGAAGACACGTAGCAGTTGATACTTGGGGAGTCGACTTCGATCTCCTGAACAACGCTGAATGGTTACAAGCGCAAATGGTAGAAGCTGCGGAAGTATGCGGAGCAACGGTTATGTCAGTGCAGTCGAAGCAGTTCGAGCCTCAAGGAGCAACAGTTCTTGTATTATTGTCGGAAAGCCATCTCTCCATTCATACGTATCCTGAGAAAGGGTTCGCGGCACTTGATTGCTACACCTGCGGAGAAACGGTAGATCCACAGCTGGCGATCGATTACTTGGTATCCGTTTTGAAGCCTGAAGTCGTTCATGCGAAAAAATTGGTACGGGGCATGGGCGAGCTGAAGGTAGAAACACCGGAAATGAAACTGGCTCAGCTGGTAAAGTAATATAAACGCTTTTCATTTAACCACGGCGCAATATGCCGTGGTTATTTGTTTTGGCTTTGTCCCATACAATGTTGAAAGGAAGGTTTGGGGGCTGGTTACGGGGAGGGAGCCGGTATGGGGAAAAGACGCACCCGCAAGCTTTGGATGTATGTACTGCTGGCTTTATTCATTGTTTGGCCGGTTTATCATATAACGGAGATGCTCGGAGGCGGAGAAGGGAAGCAGGACGCGACGAAGCTGCTTTATCAAGTATCGCTCTTTCAGATGGAGCTGCTTGGCGGATTTTTGAACGATGCGGCCGGGGCGCAAAATACGTCGGCTTTGAACGAAATGAAGCAGGTGCTTTATTCGGCGCAGTATGCTCACGAGCATCTGGTTTTGGCCGTGGGGGAAAAAGAGCTGTCGGCGCTGCCGTCTTTGAATCAGCTGCTGCAGTACGTTACGCGGCTGCAAATCGGCGGACAGCGGCCGCTCAAATCGGAGGAGGTACAAACGCTGCAGGAAGTGCACAAGCAGTTTGCCGAGCTGTACGACGCCTACAGCAAGCTAATGTCCTCCGGGGATGAAATCATCGGCTCGCAAAACAAGCGGCTGGAAAAGGCGGATAAGGCGATTGGAGAGGCCATTAGGAAGAGGAGCCCTTAACCCCTTGCCTACGACCCCCTAAATCCCCCTGGAAGGGGGACTCCAGGCGCTGCGCCCTGGACCCGCCACCGGTGGAGCTCATGTGTGCCGCAAGCCCGCGAAAGTCCTTCTCTACTTTGCTTACGCAAAGCTGGAGGCGGACTCGCTTTACGTAGGCGGACGGAGCGTAGAGGTGGAGAGTGCCGCAAGCCCGCGAAAGTCCGTCTCTGCTTTGCTTACGCAAAGCTGGAGGCGGACTCGCTTTACGTAGCGGACGGAGCGTGGAGGGGAGTATGAGCTGTGTGTGCGAGAGAGCGAACTCAAGGGGCCGCTTATGACCCATTTGCATAGGAATGGTATGAAAGGATGGAAACTTGAAGAAAATAGCAGGTAGCGTTAAGAACAAAAGTGCGTGAAGCCGGCTAAACAGTTATTCGTACGTCTTCAAATTTTGTTCAAAGATTTTGTCGAAGAAACTTGTCAATCTGTGCTATAATGAAAACAACTTTGAAAATGGGAAGGCAGGTGAACCACATGCACATCGTCGTAGTCGGCTTAAACTATCGTACGGCGCCAGTGGAAATCAGGGAAAAGTTTGCGTTTGCGCCGTCCGATTTGCCCCAGGCGCTGCGGGAGCTTAAGCAAACGAACAGCATCATGGAGTGTGTCATCGTGGGCACCTGCAACCGGACGGAGCTGTACTGCGTAGTCGACCGCGAGCACGTATGCGGGCATTACATTCGCGGCTTCATGGAAAAATGGTTCAGGCTGCCGCGGGACAAGTTCAGCAATCATTTGTACATTTACGAAAACGATGCGGCGATCGAGCATTTGCTGCGCGTGACGAGCGGACTCGATTCGATGGTCATCGGGGAGACGCAAATTTTGGGCCAGGTCAAGGATGCGTTTTTGCTTGCACAGGAGCAGGGGACGACCGGGATCATGTTCAACACGCTGTTCAAGCAGGCGGTGACCATGGCGAAGCGGGCCCATTCCGAAACGTCGATCGGAGAAAACCCGGTATCGGTCAGCTACGCGGCCGTAGAGCTCGGGAAGAGGATTTTCGGCAGCTATGAAGGCAAGACGGTGCTCATTATCGGCGCGGGCAAAATGAGCGAGCTGACCGTCAAGCATCTATACGGCAATGGAGCGGCCAAAGTCATCGTAGCGAACAGGACGCTGCAGAGAGCGCAGGAGCTGGCCGGGAAGTTTAACGGCGCAGCCGGCTCGATGGAGCAGCTGCCGGCATTTTTGGAGGAAGCGGATATCGTCATCAGCTCGACGGGAGCGGCGGATCTTGTGCTCACCCGCGGGCAGCTGGCACCGATTTTGCAGAAACGCAAATCGCGGCCGCTGTTTATGATCGATATTGCGGTGCCGCGGGATTTGGACCCGGGACTGGGAGAGCTGCCGAACGTATTTTTATACGATATTGACGACCTGCAGTCGATTGTAAACAACAACTTGCTGGAACGCCGCAAGGAAGCGGAGAAGATCGAAGCGATGATTCAAGATGAAATAGCCGCTTTCGAGCAGTGGAAAAAAACGCTCGGCGTAAGTCCCGTCATCCAGGCTTTGCAGGAAAAAGCGAACCTGGTGCACGAGCAGACGATGGAAAGCTTGCTCAACAAGCTGCCCGAGCTGAACGAGCGGGAGATCAAAGTCATCCGCAAACTGACGAAAAGCATCGTCAACCAGATGCTGCGCGATCCGATCGTGCGGATTAAGGAAATGGCGGCGGAACGTCATGGGGACGAAGCGCTGGAGATGTTTACGAAAATTTTCGCGCTGGAGGAAGTGCTCGAGGAGAAGCAAGCCGAGCAAGCGAGGCGGGAGCAATTGGCCAAGAAGCTGGCGGCCGCCGAAGCCGCGTCCTTCCGCAAAGAGGAAATGCATGGCCAAGTATCCGTACGGGCGGCCGATGCCTGGGCGAGAAATTAAGCCTTCAGGAGTGGTGCCATGATCACAAAGAGCTGGATGTACGATGCCATTATTTATATATATGCCCTGAGCCTGCTGTTTTACTTTTCGGATTTCGCGCATACGAACCGGGAAGCGAAACGGATGGGGACAGGGTTGCTTTCTTTTGTTTGGGGATTGCAGACGGTGTACTTGATCATGAGTCTGGTTTCTCATCCGGGTCTGAGCGCTTTTTCGGTGTTCGAATCGCTGTTTTTGCTGTCCTGGTTTCTGGTCACCGTATCGCTTGTCGTCAACCGGTTTTTCCGCATCGAATTGTTCGTCTTTTTGATAAACGTGATCGGGTTTTCCGTGCTGGCGCTTAACTTTTTCAGCAATCCGAACGTGTCTCCGACCTTGGGGTCGTGGAAAATCAACGACGAGCTGCTGTTTATCCACATTACGATGGCGATCGCCAGCTATGCGGCATTTGCGATCGCGGCGGTATTTTCCGGGATGCATCTGTTTTTACACCGAAAGCTTAAGGAGAAGCAGTTCACCCAGGTTGTGCGCCGCTTACCCAGCCTCGAAAATACGGACCGTTACGCGTATTTTTCCGTTATCGTAGGTGCGCCGCTCCTGCTGCTCGCGCTTGCTTTGGGAGTGGTATGGATCGTGCTCGAGGGCGACATGAGACTGCTTTATGACCCTAAGGTCGTGAACTCGTGGTTTGTGCTCGCCGCATATATTTTTTATTTGTTTCAACGTCTGGGGATGCGCACACCGGGGAATAAATTAGCTAGATGGAATTTGGCGGCTTTTGCCATTGTCGTGCTTAATTTTATCGTTTCCAACTTTTCCGAATTTCATCAATGGAGCTGAACAGGATGGCGGGACCGTATTACTCCATGATGGCCGATGTACGGGGCAAATTATGCGTCGTTGTCGGCGGCGGAGCTGTCGCCGAGCGGAAGATCGGCTCGCTGCTCGAAGCGGAGGCGAGGGTGTCCGTCATCAGTCCCTCCGGTACCCCTCAGCTGGAAATGTGGGCGGCGGAAGGGCGCATCGAGTTCATCCGGGAGCCGTACGCGGCGCAGCACCGCAGGCTCGTGGAGCAGGCGATGCTTGTGCTGGCGGCAACGGACCAGGCGGCGGTCAACCGCCGGGTGGCGGAGGATGCCGTTTCGCTCGGCAGGTGGGTGAACGTGGCGGACCAGCCGGAAAAAAGCAGCTTTATCGTGCCGTCCTCGCTTCGCAGAGGAAAGCTGACGATCGCCGTCTCCACGTCGGGTGCGAGCCCGGGCGTTTCGGCCCGCATCCGGCAGCGGCTCGAGCAGGAATACGGCGAAGAATATGCGGCTTACATCGACCTGCTCGAGGAGCTGCGAGAGCTGGTGCAGGATAAGCTTGCGGATACAAAAACACGCCAGAAGCTGTCCCGGGCGATGCTCGATTGGGAGCTGCTGCCGGTTATCCGCGCAGGGAAGCTGGAAGAAATTCGCGGCCGTCTTGTCGAGTTGGTTGGCGAACAGCCGGATTTAGACAGATTTGAATACATAGCACAATGGCTTAAGGAGGTGTCGGCATGCGCAAACTCGTAGTAGGAACGCGGCAAAGCGCGCTTGCCTTGACTCAGACGGGACAAGTGGTCGATCATTTGAAGATGCTTTGCAAGGAGCACGGAATCGACTGCGAATTTGAGATAAAAAAAATCGTCACCAAAGGCGATCGTATTTTGGATGTGACCTTGTCCAAGGTTGGGGGCAAAGGTCTTTTTGTCAAGGAAATCGAACAGGCGATGCTGGATGGGGAAATCGATTTCGCGGTGCACAGCATGAAAGATATGCCTGCCGAGCTTCCCGAAGGGCTCGTGATCGGCGCCGTGCCGGTCCGCGAGGATGCGCGCGATTGCATCATCTCGAAAAACGGCAAGGGCCTGGACGAGCTGCCGCAGGGCGCGCTCGTCGGGACAAGCAGTCTGCGCCGCAGCTGCCAGCTGCAGCACGCCCGGCCCGATCTGCGCATCGAGCCGGTGCGCGGCAACATCGATTCGCGGCTGCGCAAGCTCGAAGCCGAAGGCTTCGACGCGATCCTGCTCGCCGCCGCCGGGCTGCACCGGATCGGCTGGCAGGACCGCATCTCCGTTTATTTGCCGACTGATGTCTGCCTGCCGGCGGTCGGCCAAGGGGCCCTCGCTGTCGAGTGCCGCGGCGATGACAAATTCGTGCGCGATCTGCTCGCACTCTATAACGACCCGCCGACCGTGCTGGCCGCATCCGCGGAGCGAAGCTTCCTCGGCCGCCTGAACGGCGGCTGCCAGGTGCCGATAGGCGCCTTCGCCACCGTGCAGGAAGACGGCGCAACGATTCGGCTTACCGGCATGGTCGGCTCGCCGGACGGCAAACAGATGCTGAAGGAGACTTTTGCCGGAACCGATCCGGACAAGCTCGGCAAAGATTTGGCGGACAAGCTGATTGAACAAGGCGCCTCCGAACTGCTTGCCGAGGTAAGGGGATGATGCTGCGGTGAACAAGGGGACCGTTTATTTGGTAGGAGCCGGGCCGGGAGACCCGAAGCTGATTACCATAAAAGGGCTTGAGGCCATCCGGCGCTGCGACGTCATCGTGTATGACCGTTTGGCCAGCCCGAGACTGCTCGCGCACCTTAAACCGGGAGCCGAGAAAATTTTTGTCGGCAAGCTGCCCGATAAACATATGATGAAGCAGGAGGAGATCAACCGGCTGCTGGTCGATCTCGCGCTGCAAGGCAAAACCGTCACCCGCCTGAAGGGCGGCGATCCGAGCGTGTTCGGGCGGGTCGGGGAAGAGGCCGAACTGCTGGCCGAGCACGGCATCCCGTTCGAAATCGTGCCGGGAATTACGTCGGCGATCGCGGTACCGGCTTATGCCGGCATTCCCGTTACGCACCGCGACTTTACGTCATCATTTTCGATCGTAACCGGTCATGAATATAAAAACAAAACTTACACCAGCGTCAACTACGAAAATTTGGCCGGCGCTTCGGGCACGCTGATTTTCCTGATGGGTGTGGCGAACCTGGAAACGATCTGCAGCGAGCTGCTCAAATGGGGCAAACCGCCCGATACCCCGGTTGCGCTTATTCGCTGGGGCACCTGGATGGAGCAGGAGACGATCACGGGCACTTTAGCGGATATTTTGGAAAAAGTGCGCGCGGCGAACTTCCAATCTCCGGCCGTCACCATCGTCGGCAAAGTGGTGCAGCTCAGAGATAAGCTCGCCTGGTTCGAGAAAAAGCCGCTGTTCGGCAAGCGGGTGCTCGTCACCCGCGCGCGAAGCCAATCGAGCGACCTTGTCGCGATGATCGACGAGCTGGGCGGCGAAGCGGTCGAATTTCCGGTTATCCGGCTTCAGCCGCCCTCGGGCGAGCAGGCCCAACGGGAGCGTGACGAGGCGCTCGGCCGGCTGCCTGAATTCGACTGGGTCATGTTTACGAGCGCAAACGGCGTCGAGTATTTTTTCCAAAGGCTGAAGGAACTTAAGATCGACATCAGGGCACTGGCGAACGCACGGATCGCCGCGGTCGGTCCGAAGACGGCGGCGGCACTTGAAAGCCGGGGCTTGATGATCGATATGCTGCCGGCGAAGTTTCAAGCGGAAACGCTGTTCGAAACGATTCAGACGGAACTTAAGGCAGGTCAGCGGGTGCTGCTGCCGACGGCCGATATCGCCCGCGAGGAGTTGCCCAAACGACTGAAGGAGCTCGGCCTCGAGGTGACGGAAATCGACATTTATGAAAATGTCGTTTGTCACGACGGCGGAGCGGAAGTGATCGACATGCTTCAAAACAGGGCGATTCGCATCGTTACTTTTACCAGCTCTTCGACCGTAACGAATTTGCTGAAGGTTCTTGGCGACCTCGGCGTGGAGCAGCCGCTTGAGCTGCTCAAGGGCTGCGAAGTCGCCTGCATCGGTCCTGTGACCGCGCAAACAGCGCAGGAAGCCGGGCTCAACGTAACTTATATTGCTGAAGAAGCGACGGTTCGTTCGCTGATCGACAGTTTAATCCAACAGAAATAAGGTGAAATCATGAGTTTTCCAATCGTTCGCAACCGCAGACTCCGCGGCTCGCAAGCCATTCGCAACCTGGTGCGGGAAACGTCGGTGTCGGTAAATGATCTCATATATCCGCTGTTTGTCACACACGGTTCCAATGTAAAAGAAGAAATTCCGTCCATGCCCGGCGTTTATCATTATTCCATCGACAGGCTGGAGGAGGAGCTTGCCGAGGTTGTCGCATTGGGCATTCAGGCCATTCTCCTGTTCGGCGTGCCGGAGACGAAAGATGCGAAAGGCTCCTCGGCTTACGATCCGAACGGTATCGTGCAGCAGGCCACCCGCAAAATCAAGCAGCTGCATCCGAACCTGCTCGTTGTCGCCGATACCTGCTTGTGCCAGTTCACCGATCACGGCCATTGCGGCGTCGTACACGTGGACGAACACCGGAACTGCGCGGATATCGTCAACGACGAGTCGCTCGAGCTGCTTGTCAAAACAGCCGTATCCCAGGCGGAAGCGGGGGCGGATATTATCGCTCCGTCCAACATGATGGACGGCTTCGTTCATGCCATCCGCCAAGGGCTCGATGAGGCCGGTCTTGAAAACGTGCCGATCATGAGTTATTCAGTCAAATATGCATCGTCGTTTTACGGCCCGTTCCGCGATGCCGCCCATTCGGCGCCGCAGTTCGGCGACCGCAAAACGTACCAAATGGACCCGGCCAACGTACGCGAGGCGATCCGTGAAGCGGAAGCCGACGTCGTCGAAGGAGCCGACATGCTGATGGTCAAGCCGGCTCTCGCCTACATGGACGTTATCCGCGTGATCAAGGAAAACTTCGATCTCCCGCTGGTCGCCTACAACGTCAGCGCCGAATATTCGATGGTGAAGGCCGCCGCTCAAAACGGCTGGATCAACGAGCAGTCGATCGTGATGGAAACGATGATCGGCTTCAAACGCGCCGGCGCCGATTTGATCATCACGTATTTCGCCAAAGACGTTGCCCGTTGGCTGAAAGGGTAAGCCCGGCAACCACTCTAACGGACATCAGCGGCGTTATTGCCCGTCAAATGCGCGGACAGCGAATGTAACGGACGCCAGCGCCGTTATTTGGCGATAATCATCCGTTTACGCGACTTTCGGCCGGATAACATCTCCTGGATCCGTTAGATTTTCAAAAGCGATAAGATGTGCAACATTTTAAAAATCGACAAGCAAGGGGCTGTCCCCCCGAGCCGTGATGACAACGGCTTATGGGAAAGCCCCTCGTTTTATAAAGGCGGAGAAACTTTATAGTTGACGCCGGGCCTGGCCCCTAGCGTGTAGGAGGAGGCACGTCATCGCCGGCACTTAAACAGTGAAGCGTGGCGGCAGCAGATTTTGCTTCAGCAAAATCGATGCCAACAAACGCGGGCACGAGGCACATTCCCTTCCCCCGGCGTCGCGCCAAGAGTACAGCGTGTAAGCCATAGGTTTGCGGGAGCAAACCATGGCTGGCAAACGCGAGCTTGAGGCACGCAGCGACTCCCCGAGCATCGCGCCAACGTAAAGCGTGCCCTGGATGGATTTTTTGGGCGAAGCCAAAAAATCCATCCAGGGCAAACGCGAGCTTGAGGCACGCAGCGACTCCCCGAGCATCGCGCCAACGTAAAGCGTGCCCGGCATGGATTTTTTGGGCGAAGCCAAAAAATCCATGCCGGGCAAACGCGAACCAGCAGCGAGCAGCCCCTCACTGCTGGCGGGTCCAGGGCGCCCGAGCGCAATGTTGTCAGGTTAGGCGGGAACATAGCGGAACTATGGTTCGCTAATCGGGTCGATTTCGGATATTTTTGGAAATTAGCGGAACTCAGGTGCGCTATTTGTCTGTTTCTCCACTCCTCAAGCCATTTTTCACCTATTTAGCGCATCTCAGTTCCTCTATTTTTTCAAATCGCCCTTTTTTCCGAGAATAGCGAACGTGAGTTCCGCTATTTTTATAAACAATAAACTACTTATTTTCGAGGAATAACGTTCCTAGTGTCGCTCGCTCTTATATGGTTCAACCCTTGATTTCGTCCATGCCTGTTAACCTGACAACATTGCGCCCGAGCGCCTTAAGGGCTTTGCGGAGCAAAGCCGGCTACGGAAGCCTGGGGTCCCCCGGTGGGGGGATTTAGGGGGATACCGCCCAACTGTCATACATTTGTCGATATGTATCACAGCAAGTCGGTTGTTGCGCCGGAAAAAGTAGGGCATAATGAGGAGTAGAACTTGAGGGAATATACGGAAATGAGGCGTATGCTCGAATGAATTATAACGATACTTTCCTTCGCGCTTGCAAAAAAGATCAGGTTGACACGCTGCCCGTCTGGTACATGAGGCAAGCGGGACGGTACGACCCGGAATACCGCAAAATCAAAGAAAAATACAGCTTGCTCGAAATTTGCGAGCAGCCCGAACTTGCCGCCGAAGTGACGATGATGCCGGTGAAAAAGCTCGGGGTCGATGCGGCGATTTTGTACTCCGACATCATGAATCCGGTGGCATCGCTCGGCGTGAAATTCGACATCGTCAAAAATGTCGGTCCTGTAATCGAGAATCCGATCCTAACGGCCAAAGATGTAGCCGCACTTCAGCCGATTAACGTCGAAAAGGATTTAAGCCATATTATCAAAACGATCGAGATTTTGGTGCGCGAGCTGAAAGTGCCGCTTATCACGTTTGCCGGGGCGCCGTTTACGATCGCCAGCTACTTGATCGAAGGCAGACCGTCGAAAAGCTACATCCGTACGAAAACGATGATGTACAGCGAGCCGGAAGTGTGGTTTGCGCTGATGGATAAGCTCGGCGACATGGTCATCACGTACCTCAGATCGCATATCGCTGCCGGAGCGAAGGCGGTGCAGCTGTTCGACAGCTGGGTCGGGGCGCTGGCGCCGCACGATTTTGAAAAATACGTGCTGCCGACGATCACCCGTATCTTCGAAGGGCTGGCCGATTTGCCGCAGCCGAAAATTTATTTCCCGGGCGTCAGCTCGGGAGAACTGCTGCCGTACCTTAGCCGCATCCAGGCCGATGTCATCGGTCTTGACTGGCGAGTCTCCATATCGGAAGGCCTCCGCAGGACCGGAGGCAAGTTCGCCGTTCAGGGCAACCTCGATCCGTACGTGCTTACCGCACCGATGAATGTGATCGAGCAGCAGGCAAAGGCGATTATCGACGAGGGCGTCCGGCAGCCGGGATTTATTTTCAACCTGGGACACGGCTTGTTTCCGGAGGCTTCCTTGGACAAGCTGAAGGAGCTGACCTCGTTCATTCACGAATATTCCAAGGACGCGCTTGCCCGGCAAAGCTGGAATCAAAAAGAAAGAAGTGGTGTATAAATGGTGAAGCGTCGCATCGGCGTGCTCGTCATGTCGTACGGTACTCCGGAAAGCCTGGATCAGGTGGAGGCATACTACACGCATATTCGCCGCGGCCATCCGCCTACGGCGGAACAGCTTCATGAACTGACAAGCCGGTATGAGGCGATTGTCGGCGGTTTTTTCCCGCTGAGAGAAAATACGAACAAGCAGGTAGCCGCACTTGAAGAAACGTTAAACCGGACCTATCCGGACATTGAGTTTGTTTGCTACCAGGGGCTGAAGCACGCGTCCCCGTTCATCGAAGACGGAGTGCAGCAAATCGTCAGCGACGGCATAAACGAGGCGGTAGGCGTCGTGCTGGCACCTCATTACTCGGTGATGAGCGTCGGCGGCTACATCAAGCGGGCCCAGGAGAAAGCGGACGAATTGGGGCTTAAAATCACCTTTGTGAAAAGCTACGAGCTGCATCCGAAGCTGATCGAGGCGCTCACCATCCGGGTCAACAAAGCGCTCGGCAAATTCGAGGGTGTGCCGCGGGACAAAGTTCGCGTCATTTTTACCGCGCACAGCTTGCCCGAGCAGATTTTGCAAATGAAGGACCCGTACCCGGATCAGCTGCTCGCTACGTCCAGGGCGGTTGCCGAAAAGACCGGCGTAACGAACTGGCAGTTCGGCTGGCAAAGCGCCGGCAAGACGGCGACGCCTTGGCTCGGCCCGGATATACTCGACATATTGGAAAAAATCCGCAAGGAGGAGCAGGTCGAAAATGCGCTGATCTGTCCGGTCGGATTTGTTTCCGATCATTTGGAAGTGCTCTACGACATCGATATCGAAGCGCAGGCGCTCGCCAGGGAGCTCGGCATGCATCTGGAAAGAACGGAGTCGCTTAACACCGATCCTCTGTACATGGAGACACTTGCGGATGTAGTGCATGCGCAGATTGAGAGAGCCGGATAATAGAAAAAAAAGGGCGCTCCTTTTCGGAGACGCCCGGACTTTTCGTTTACGGGTATGTTCAACCTCTCAGCATCGTTAAATCGAGCCGCATTTCCTGGCCCTGAAATGTCAAAATCTGCTTTTCGTTCAAATCGCGCATTACCTGCATCAGAATCGGCTTCTGCACGCCGGCCATTTGCGAAAGTTCGTCGTAATTCAGCATCATGCGGATAAGGATCAGATTGCCTTGGCGGATGCCGTTTTTGTTCGCGAGCTTGATCAGGTTTTTGATTACGCGGGTCCGGGCATCGAGGAAGGTCAAATCGTACACGTGCTGGTTCGTGTCCCTGAGCCGCTGGCAAAGCTCCTGCATGATGCACAGGCTGATATCGAAATGATCCTTGCACAGCTCGAGAAAGTTGGGGGCCGTTAGCGCGATGAGCACGCTGTCCTCCAACGTTTGAGCGGAAGCCGAGCGGGGTTTGCCGTCGATCAGCGACAGCTCTCCGAAGCTGTCTCCGGATTTGAACAAGGACAATATTTTTTCTTCTCCGGAGTTCGATCTCGTATATATTTTGACGGAGCCGGAGAAAACGACGTAAAACGTGTTGCCCGGTTCTTTTTCGTTAAAAAGAACGGTCCCGGCTTTAAACGATTTTTTCGTGCAAATGTCGGCGATGGCTGTCAACTGGGCTTCGTTCAGCTTGGAAAACAACGAAACCTTTGTCAAATATTCAATCATGGCCTCTCCTCGTTTCTCTGAAACTATCCGTAGTCCGACTTATTATATATCTGTTTGCTATCGTATTACAAGTGAATTTTTAGTAATGACAATGTGCCGGGAGGGTTGGTTTTATGGAAAAAAAACAGAGGGCGGACGCAAAATCGGCCAACGCATTTGCCGAAGCGAAGAAGTATATTCCGGGTGGGGTTAACAGTCCCGTTCGGGCGTTCAAATCGGTCGGACTCACTCCCCTTTTCATGGAGCGGGGAGAAGGAGCTATCGTTTACGACATCGACGGAAACTCGTACATCGATTACATCGGCTCGTGGGGACCGCTGATCGTCGGCCATGCGCACCCGGAGGTGCTGGAAGCGCTGCGCAAGACGATGGAAAAGGGGACCAGCTTCGGCGCGCCGACCGAGCTGGAGACGCTGATGGCGAAGCTCGTCATCGAGCGGGTGCCGTCCGTCGAAGTGGTACGGATGGTCAACTCCGGCACCGAAGCGACGATGAGCGCGCTGCGCCTGGCCCGCGGCTATACGAAGCGCAGCAAAATCGTCAAGTTCGAAGGCTGCTACCACGGGCATGCCGATTCGCTGCTGATCAAGGCCGGATCGGGCGTAGCGACGCTCGGACTTCCCGACAGCCCGGGGGTGCCGGAAAGCATAGCGGTTAATACGATTACGGTGCCTTATAACGATCTGGAGTCGGTGAAGCTTGCCTTCGAACGTTTTGGCGAAGAGATCGCCGCGGTCATCGTGGAGCCGGTGGCCGGCAACATGGGCGTCGTTCCGCCGGGGCCCGGCTTCCTGCAGGGGCTTCGCGACATTACGCAGCGCTATGGCAGCCTGCTTATTTTCGACGAGGTGATGACCGGCTTCCGCGTCGGTTTGAACTGCGCGCAGGGGCTGTACGGCATTACGCCGGATCTCACCTGCCTCGGCAAAGTGATCGGCGGCGGCCTGCCGGTAGGCGCTTACGGCGGCAAACGCGAGATCATGGAAATGATCGCGCCGAGCGGCCCGATTTACCAAGCCGGCACGCTGTCCGGCAACCCGCTGGCAATGGCGGGCGGCTACACGACGCTGCAGCTGCTGGGCCGCCCGGGCGTTTACGAGGAGCTCGAACGCCTGTCGGCGCGGCTCGAGGCGGGTTTTGCGAAAAACGCGAAGGAGCTCGGCGTGCCGAGCACGATCAACCGCGTCGGTTCGATGATCTGCCCGTTTTTCACGGACCGGCAGGTGGTCGACTACGAAACGGCCAAGCAATCCGATCTGCAGAAGTTCAACCGCTACTTTGCCGCATTGCTCGATTGGGGCGTATCGATCGCGCCGTCGCAGTTTGAAGGGATGTTCGTGTCGACGGCACATACGGATGAGCTGATCGACCGCACGATCGAAGCGCATTATGAAGCGCTGAAGAGCTTGTAGAAAGCGAAACGGAGCCGCGGCAAAATTCCTGATAGAAACCCATGCCTGTTGAATAGGCATGGTTTTTTTTCTGTTGACCCGTAAAGTGCGCGGATAAACCAAATATATCCATAAAGGACTATAGCGAAGCTTGTCGAATAATTCTTAATTATGAACATAAGACGAATACTAACCGTTACTGTTATATTTATTTTGTTTTTAGCCGGGATACGGATGACGTGGATATTTGCCGGCTCGCCGCCCGTCCGGGCTATAGCGACACAGGGAATGCTTGATCTTCGCGGTGCGACATGGAGCCGTCCGGTACTTTTGGAGGGCGAATGGAAGTTTTTTCCGCAAAGTTTCCTGATGCAGCCGGGGAACGAAGCTGCGCAAACGGACGGCGTTTCCGCCGTCCTGCCGGGTTCATGGGGAGGCCTTTTCGCCGATCCCGGGCAGGTGACCGGATATGGGAGCTACAGGCTGCGCATACTGCTAGACGATTCAATGGTCGGGAAGCGGCTGACCATCGCGATGCCACCTACGATGTCCGCATCGGAGTTGTTTGTGGATGGAACGAGGCTCGGAGCGGCAGGCATGCCTGGGAAGACGGCGGAAGATACCGTCGCTAACGAGACTCCGTATAATGTCACTTTTATGGCTGACCGTTCCGAAGTGGAGATCATCGTTCACGTCGCCAATTTCGTCAATAAAGTGGGTGGCGGACTGCTCCAATCGATTCAGTTTGGAATCGAAGACGTGGTGATGAGTCACAAACGGTTTTCGATTGCGATGCAGCTGCTCGTCTGTTTTTTCCTGATGATTCATGTGGTGTATGCAGCCGTTTTATTTATGATGGGTGTCCGGCAGCGGGCGCTGTTCACGCTGGCGCTGATGATGATCTGCATCGGTCTTTCGGTTCTTGTCACCGATGACAAGCTGCTGGTCGCATGGCTGAATCTGCCGTACGGCATCAGCTTCAGACTTTATACATTAAGTTATCTTTGGGCAACCGCCCTGCTGCTCATTTTCATCAAACAGCTGTATCCGACGCTGGAGAAGCGGCCCTGGCATCGCTACTTCGGCAGCGCGGTGTTATGCTTGACGGTCGCGGTCGCGTTAATGCCTACGGTTTATGTATCCTGGGTTGACCTGTACTCGATCCCTCTGCTGCTTGCAGGCACCGTCTATATGCCGGTGCTCACACTGCGCGCCACGATGCGGCTTGACGGTGCTGCGATTTTTTTATGGCTCGCTTTTGTCGGCTTGACCGCGAACATGATTTGGGGCGTCCTGAACAGTTTCAGCTTGGTGTTTCGTTCCGTACATTTCTATCCGATCGATTTTATCGTTGCGTTCGTTGCCTTTGTTTGCTACTGGCTCAGAATGTATTTTCGGAATTTGCAGCAGACGGTACGATTGGCATCCGAATTGCAAAAAGCCGACAAGCAGAAAAACGATTTTCTCGCGAATACTTCCCATGAACTTCGCAATCCGCTGCATGGGATGATCAATATTGCACGGAGCGTGCTGGAGCAGGAAAGCGTCTCTCCCGACGTCCGGGAACGGCTTGGACTGCTGGTGACGGTCGGAAAACGAATGTCCATGCTGCTTAACGATCTCTTGGACATGGAACGGCTGCAGCACAAAGGGCTGAAGCTGCATTTGCAAGCCGTACAGGTACAAGCCGCCGTAGACGGCGCCTTCGATATGATCAGGTTTATGACGGAAGGCAAATCGATCGAGCTGCGGGGCGAAATTCCCGAATCGTTCCCTCCGGTATTGGCGGATGAAAACAGGATGATGCAAATTTTATTCAATCTGCTCCACAATGCAGTCAAGTTTACGTCGCAGGGCCATGTCGTCATCAGGGGATTCGTTCGCGGGGAGATTGCGGTGCTGGAAGTGGAAGACACCGGGATCGGCATGGATCGGGAGATGCTGCAGCGGATATTCGAGCCGTACGAACAGGCGGATTCGGCCGTGCAAGGCGGGCTCGGACTTGGGCTGAGCATCAGCAGACAGCTTGCCGAGCTGCACGGCGGGACGCTTGAGGCCGTGTCCGAACCGGGAAAAGGTTCTATCTTCAGGCTGGCACTGCCTTTAGCGCCGGCACCCATTTCGAGGCCGACCCCGATATTCGATGCAGCCGATTCAGGTAAGATGCACTTGGAGCATCACGCCGTAAAGGCAGCGCCGGATGCTGCAAGGACTGCCCCGGCGGCCCAGGTCAGAGCCGGAAAACAAAAGGTGCTTATTGTGGACGACGATCCTGTCAATTTGCACATTTTGAAAGAGATGCTGCCGCGGGATCGTTACCAGATATATGCAGCCAATTCGGCTAACGAGGCGCTTAGGCTTATCGACGAGAAGGAGTGGGATTTGGTCGTAGCGGACGTTATGATGCCCGGGATGTCCGGCTATGAGTTGACTCGTGCGATTCGGCTGCGCTTTGCGATGTCCGAACTGCCGGTGCTCCTCTTGACGGCTCGCAGTCATCCTGAAGATATCGAGGCTGGCTTTCAAGCCGGGGCCAACGATTATGTAACCAAACCGGCCGATGGTTTGGAGCTGCTGCATCGGGTACGGGCGCTGACCGAGCTGAAGTTCACGACTTCGGAACGGGTGCGCCTCGAGGCGGCCCTGCTGCAAGCGCAGGTTCAACCGCATTTTTTGTTCAATACGCTCAACTCGATCGCCGCGTTGAGCGAAATCGATACGATGCGGATGCGGGCATTGCTTTCTGTGTTCGGCGATTACCTGCGGGCAAGCTTCAACTTCCGCAATTCCGAGCGATTAGTGCCGCTAAAGCAGGAGCTGGAATTGGTGCGCGCCTATTTGTTCATAGAGCAGGAGCGATTCGGCGAACGGCTTCGCGTGCAATGGGACATCCCCGACCGGCTGCTGACCGCTCCGGTTCCTCCGCTATCAATCCAGACGTTGGTGGAGAACGGCGTGCGCCACGGCATTATGAAACGGAATCGCGGAGGAACCGTGCGCATTGCGGCGGAGGAAAGCGGCGATTGCGTCGACATCCGGGTGTCGGACGATGGCGTCGGCTTTGACGGAAAAATACTGCATCTGGTGCTGCAGGATCAGCCCGACCCGTCCGTCGGCATCGGGCTGCGAAACACAAACCGTCGTCTTCGCCAGATTTATGGCCGCGGGCTGGATATCGCCAGCATTGCCGGTCAAGGTACGACAGTCAAGTTCCGGGTAAAGAAAGGCGGAGTATAACGGGGCTGCAAAAAGAAAAACCCGCTTCTTGGTCTGTGAACAAGAAGCGGGTTTTTATGTATCAAAAACTACGGTGTCGTTTTTGGCTGCTGCTGCGTCTGCGTTTGTGCTTGCGCGTCCGGCTTCGGCGTAGGCGTAGGGGCAGGCGTCGACGTCGGGGCGGGCGTCGGCTGCGCGCCTGCCGCCGGTGCTCCAGCGCCGCTGCTTGTCCCGCCGCTCGGCGGCGGGCTGCCCGGCCCGATCGACGACGGCAGCGTCCCCGCGCCGCCGCTGTTCGGCGCGGCCGTTCCGCCTGCCGCGCCGGTGCCGGTCCCGCCGCTGCCTGCCGGCTGCCCGGCCGGAGCCTGGGCGCCACTGCCGCCGCCGGCAGGAGCGCCTCCCTGAGCCGGCTTCGTCGGCTCAGGCGAAGCTGTCCCGCCGGTCGTCCCGGCGGCGGGTTTGCTGCCCGAGCCGGCGGGCTCGCCGCCCTTCGGCTCGGAAGCGCCGCCCGGCTTCGCCGCGCCGCCGGTTTCTCCCGGCTTCGTCCCGGTGCCGTTCTCGCCGCTTTTCGGCGTCTCGGTTTTGCCGGGAGCCTCCGTCTTCGCACCGGACGATTCCGGCTTTTCCCCTGCCGGCGTATCGTTTTTTGCCGCCGGCGGGTTTTTCGCCTGGTTGGCTTTAAGCTGCGCTTGTTCCCTCAGGAAATCCGGATGGTCATAGGCACCGCCCGGATCGATTTTCGTGACGTTGTCCCATACCCGCGGCGCATGCACATCTTCCGGATGATCGTAGACGAGGAATGCCGAAGGCAGACGGCGTTCGCCGTAGCGGCTGGAAGGCTTGGTAACCACATCGCCGTTCACGACGAGCTCGGACGATGCGCCGCCGTCCAAAAATCCGGCGTTAATGCAGCCTTCCTCCAGCAGCAGGT
Source organism: Paenibacillus hamazuiensis (assembly GCF_023276405.1). Classification (NCBI taxonomy): domain Bacteria; kingdom Bacillati; phylum Bacillota; class Bacilli; order Caryophanales; family Paenibacillaceae; genus Paenibacillus; species Paenibacillus hamazuiensis. Next base: position 4,456,544 of record NZ_JALRMO010000001.1, on the reverse strand, counting down.
CCTGAATCTCTTTGAGCGTCGCGCCTACGCTGTGAGCCTGCCGGCCGTCGACGACGACGAAGATGACCGTTCCGTCGGCCTTTTGTCCGACCGCGGTCCGCGGTCCGCGGCCCCAGCCGCCGTCGCCGCTTGTGATGAGCGGTTTGCCGTTGGCAATGACGCGGGGGTAAAACATAGCCGCCTCCGAGACGCCCAGTTCGCGCAGCTGGAATATATCATACTTGCCGATAACCAGCGTACCTTCCTTCGTAAAACCGACAGTATGCTGCGGCACGCTTCCGTCCTGGTCGGTATAGATCACATCGCCGCCGGCGATAATGGGGCCGATTGGCGCAAAGCCGTTGCCAAGTCCGTCCGGATCGACGAAGCCGCCGGCATTGACGCCGGCTACCGCGCCGGTCCGCTGCACCATGGACGAAATTTTTTCGCCTTCGCCCGGCTTCGACGGGGTCATGATTTTGATCGTCGTAGGATCGTAGACGTACATCTTTTTCCCTTTCCAGAACGGGCCGGAGATGTCTTCGACCTTGATCAGCTCGTCGATCGTGCGGTTTTTGCGGTTTTTGTTTTTGCCTGCAATCTGGATCATTCCGAGATCCTGCTTCTCCGCCGCCGCCAAATCGTAAGATGCCTGCAGCTTGCGGACCATGTAATCCCGCTGTTCCGCGCCCACGAATATCCACGCCCAGTCGCGGTGCTGCGTCGAGATGACGGTCTCGGCCAAAAACTCGCGAATGTTTGCCCCGCTCGGGGTTAAAAATAGAAAGCTCGACGTCAAAAACGTCAAAACCGATACGATCCATAGCAGCTTTTTGAACCAGCTCCAATGGCGGAACAGGTTTTTTGTCGATTGTAAAAATTCAATTGCCGTACTCAATGGATTCCTCTCCCACTTGAAAAAATAGCACTATCCTTAATTCTAGCACATGTAGATTTGATTTAGTAGTCTGCGAGAATGGAACGGACCTATAAGATTATGCCATTTGCATCCTTGAGCGGTATTGGTAAAATGTGCAGTAGGAACGACGCAGAGAGCGAGGGATCCGCAGCTGATGAACAGATACAATTTTTACGGAATTCCGATGGAGGTTTATTTGATGGCGGGGCTGTTTGCCGCCGCTTTGGCCGTTATCGTTTATTTCGCCTACAGGGAGGCCGCCGCGCCGGGGACACGCAGGAAAGATGCCGGAGGCAAGCGATGAGCGGCATTTCATGGAGCCGCAAAGGGGAGTGGCTGGAGCTCAGCGCGTTATCCGGCGTGCGAATGCCGGCCAAGCTGCTCGGCAAGCTGAAGGCGCAGGGCGGCGTCGTGGAACGGTCCGGACGGGTGCTGCTGCGGCTGTTCCCGGATGAGCCGCTACATTGTATGCCGCAGTGGGCGGATATAGAAGTGCTGTATGAGGACGATTTTTGTCTTGTCGTCCACAAACCGGCAGGCATGAAGGTGCATCCGACGGAAGCCGGGGAAGGCGGCACGCTCGATCACGCCGTAGCGTTTCACTACGAGAGCACCGGCCAGGCGTGCCGGGTGCGCCACATTCACCGGCTCGATGAAGATACGACAGGACCCGTGTTGTATGCGAAAAACGAATGGGCCCAGCTGCTGCTTGACGAAGCGATGCGTGAGAAAAAGATCGGCCGCGCTTATGCAGCGGTCGTTCATGGCCGGCCGGATCCTCCGCAGGGCACCGTCGACGCTCCGATCGGCAAAGATCGGCATCACCGCTCGAGAAGACGCGTGTCCGCATCGGGCGACCCGGCCATTACCCATTACGAGCTGGTCGCTTCTTATAAAAATGCTTCTCTGGTGCGCCTGACGCTCAAAACCGGGCGCACTCACCAAATCCGCGTGCATATGAGTTATTTGGGCCATCCGCTGGTCGGCGACGAGCTTTACGGAGGCAGGCCGGACGGGATCGCCAGGCAGGCGCTGCACGGCGAAACGCTTTCCTTCGAGCATCCGCTGAGCGGAGAACGGCTTACCGTCCACGCGCCTTGGCCGGACGATTTCGCCCGTCTGGTCGAACGGTTTGAAAAAATGTAGTCATCGGATTCCTCCCGGAGCCATATACATGTAGAGGCAAACAAACCAGGATTTCATTCCATCTTGAAGGTATAGAATGATTCCGGGAGGGAGGACTTATGGTATCCGAACATCAGATGGGCTTAAGATTCGACATTTACGAACGCGTTCATTTGTCCGAGGGGGCACTAGGCATCAAAGAGCTGGACGAGGTGGAGCTCGTTCCGCATATCCAAGTGCTGTCTCAGGGTGAACAAGCTGTCCTTAGAGGAAATTTGCTGCTGAGCGGCAAATATGTAGACGAGCAGAACGGAGCGGGACGTACGCTTGAGCATCTGATTCCGGTTGAGATCACGCTGCCGATGAACCGGGTAGGGCGCGTGGAGGACATCTCCGTCGATATTGAAAATTTCGATGTCGATCTGCTTTCGACCCGCAGCTTGAACGTTACCGGCGTGCTGTCGCTGAACGGACTTGAGATTGCGCCGGCGGAGCCGCAAAGCTGGCGCGAACCCGAAGAGGAAATCGTCTTTGTGCACCAGGCGGAAGAGGCGCCGTTTACGGCCGAAGAAACGGTCGCGGAAGCGGAGCCCGCGGACCTGTTCAGGGCCGGGCGTGAGGAGGCGCAAACCCATGTGAGTCCGGCGCCGGAGCCCGTCGTGCAGTTGGCTGCGGATGAGCAGGAAACCGCGCAGGTCAGCGCGGCTGCGGAACCGGAGCAGGCGGAGGAGGAAGAAGCGGCTGCGGTTTTCGCCCAGGAGGAGCAAGAGGCTGAATCGGAGCCGGTTGCGGCACAGCCGGCAGCGGAAGTTCCGGAAAAAAAGGAGCTGAAGATCGCCTTCTCGGGCAAAGCGGACCCGGCGGAGGAAGATCCCGTGAAAACGCACGGGTTCAAAACGCTCATACATAACGCGCAGTCGTCGCTCGGCAACGCGCCGCGGCCGCCGGAGCAGCCCGAACCGCGGCCAGCCGCGCCGTCCTCCGACGCCCTGGAATGGAAAAAGCTGTTCCTGAGTTCTGTCCCCGACCAGCGGGAGTTCAAGAAGCTCCGCCTCGTCATTGTCCAAAAGGAACAGACGCTGGAGGAGATCGCCGGCAAATATAATATGAGCCCGCGCGAAATAGCGCTGTTCAACCGGCTTGGCGAACAGGAAGTGAAGCCAGGACAAATCGTATATCTTCCGAGATAAGCGTTCTCGCAGCAGCAGCTTACCCGGCCCCGTTAAGGGGACCGGGTTTTATTTTTCCTAAAATACCTTCAGCAAAAAGCCCAGATAGGCAAGAAACAAAACGAACAAAATAAAGACGTCCAGGCCGTTCGGCAGCAGCAGCGTTCGGACGAACTGTACGCATATAAGCGGAAACAGGACGCCGCGCACGGTGTACCTGATGTTGTACCACCATCTATTCATACCGGTCACTCCTTCAAATGACTTATACCCATTTGTATGAAATTTTTTATGCGAAAGTCCCTGTTTTCGGTTTATAAACGGGCCCTTTCTGGATATGATGAAGATATCAGTATTTTGGGCGGCTCCTGTCAGCCTGAACATATTGACTCACCCGTTCTTGTCGTTTATCATAGAAAAATAAAATATATGGATGAAAAACGTGGAAAGAGAGTAGTACGCAGCCAACCCTTCAGAGAGCGAAACCGCAGCGCTGGAAGGTTTCGTAGGATGTAACTGCCGAAGTCGCTCTGGAGTTGCGCATCTGGCTTTATCGGGCCGGATGCCGCCGGTTGCAGCCGTTATCTGTCTCAAGTGTCGTGCGGTGCGATAGGCCCGCGCGAAATAAAGGTGGTACCACGGAAGCGGATCCTTTCGTCCTTTGCGGCGAAAGGATATTTTTTTTGAGGTCATACTGACGATTTGAAGCGAAAGAGAGGGTTCATCATGGAAGAAATCAAAGACAAGCAATCATCCGTGTCGATGCCGACAACCTACGATCCGAAGGAAGCCGAGAAGAAGTGGTACGACTACTGGCTGAAAAACGAATTTTTCAAAGCGGGGCAGCGCAAGGATGCCGAGACGTATACGATCGTCATTCCTCCGCCGAATGTGACGGGTATGCTGCACATCGGCCATGCGCTCGACTGCACGCTGCAGGATATCATGATCCGCTTCAAGCGGATGCAGGGCTTTGACGCGCTGTGGCTGCCGGGCACCGACCATGCGGGCATCGCGACGCAAACGAAGGTCGAGCAGATGCTGCGCGAGGCGGACGGGACGACGAGATACGACCTCGGCCGCGAGAAATTCCTCGAGAAAGTATGGGAATGGAAGGAAAAGTATGCCGGAACGATCCACGAGCAGTGGGCCAAAATGGGCTTTTCCCTCGACTACTCGCGCGAGCGGTTTACGCTCGACGAAGGGCTGTCCAAGGCGGTCCGCGAAGTATTCGTGAAGCTGTATGAGAAAGGCCTCATTTACCGCGGCAAATATATCATCAACTGGGACCCGGCCGCTCGCACCGCGCTTTCCGACATCGAGGTCGAATACAAAGAGGTGCAGGGGGCGCTGTATCATTTGCAGTATCCTCTCAAGGACGGCAGCGGCTCGATCACCGTCGCCACGACGCGTCCGGAGACGATGCTCGGCGATACCGCCGTGGCCGTTCATCCGGAGGACGAGCGCTACAAGCATATGATCGGCAAAATGCTCGTGCTGCCGATCATCGGCCGCGAAATTCCGGTCGTTGCCGACGAATACGTGGAAAAAGAATTCGGGAGCGGCGCGGTGAAAATTACTCCGGCGCACGATCCGAACGACTTCGAGGTCGGCAAACGGCATAACCTTCCGCAGGTGCTCGTGATGGACGAATCCGGCACGATGAACGAAAATGCCGGGAAGTATCAGGGCATGGACCGTTTCGCCTGCCGCAAGCAGATCGTCGCCGATCTGAAGGAGCAGGGCGTGCTCGTCAAAATCGAGGAGCACGTGCACCAAGTCGGTCATAGCGAGCGCAGCGGCGCCGTTGTCGAGCCGTACTTGTCCACGCAGTGGTTCGTCAAGATGAAGCCGCTGGCGGAAAAAGCCGTTGAAGTGCAAAAAAGCGGCGCCGGAGTGAACTTTGTACCGGACCGCTTCGAGAAAATATATTTGCATTGGATGGAAAATACACGCGATTGGTGCATCTCCCGCCAGCTCTGGTGGGGCCACCGCATTCCGGCGTGGCATTGCGCCGATTGCGGCCAGCTCACCGTTTCCCGCGACGACGTGACGAAATGCTCGCATTGCTCCAGCGCGAACGTGCGTCAGGATAACGATGTGCTCGATACGTGGTTCAGCTCGGCATTGTGGCCGTTTTCCACGCTCGGCTGGCCGGAGCAGACGGAAGACATGAAGCGGTATTACCCGACCAGCTTGCTCGTGACCGGCTTCGATATTATCGGCTTCTGGGTATCGCGGATGATTTTCAGCGCGCTCGAGTTCACCGGGCAAATTCCGTTCAAGGATGTGCTGATCCACGGGCTTGTGCGCGATTCGGAAGGCCGCAAAATGTCGAAATCGCTCGGCAACGGCGTCGATCCGCTCGAGGTTATCGACAAATACGGCGCAGATGCGATGCGGTTCATGTTGTCCACCGGCTCCACGCCGGGGCAGGATTTGCGCTTCCGCTGGGAGCGGGTCGAGCAGGCGCGCAATTTTGCGAACAAGATTTGGAACGCGTCGCGTTTTGCGCTGATGAACCTCGAAGGCTTCACGGCGTCGGACATCGATTTGAGCGGCGAGCTCGGCACGGCGGACCGCTGGATTTTGCACCGTCTGAATGAGACGGTTCGCGATGTGACCCGTCTGATGGACAGCTACGAGTTTGGCGAAACCGGAAGGCTGCTGTATAACTTCATTTGGGACGATCTGTGCGATTGGTATATCGAGTTCGCCAAGCTGCGCTTGTACGGAACGGATGCCAAGGCGAAGAAGCAGACGCAGTCGGTGCTCGCGTATGTGCTTGACCGTACGCAGCGCTTGATCCATCCGTTCATGCCGTTTATTTCCGAGGAAATATGGCAGCATCTGCCTCATTCCGGCGAGACGATTACGCTGGCCGAGTGGCCGAAATACGAGGAGCGCTTCGAGGCGGCGGAATCCGTTCGCGAGATGGAGCTGCTGATGGACATCATCCGCAGCGTCCGCAACATTCGCGCGGAAGTAAACGTGCCGATGAGCAAAAAGGTCGAGCTGCAAATCAAGCCGGCCGGAGACGACGCGCTCGCCATCCTGCGCCGCAACGAAGAGTACGTGCAGCGCTTCTGCAACACATCGTCGCTGACGATCGATCTGTCGCTTGCTGCGCCGGAAAAAGCGATGACCGGCGTCGTCACCGGAGCGGAGCTGTACCTGCCGCTTGCAGGGCTGATCGACATCGCACAAGAGGTGGCCCGTCTCGAGAAGGAACTGAAAACGCTGAACGGAGAAGTCGAGCGGATCGAGAAAAAGCTGGCCAACGAAGGTTTTGTCGCGAAAGCGCCGGCCAAGGTTATCGAGGAAGAGAAGGCGAAGCTGGCCGACTATGCCGATAAAAGGGACAAAGTGACAGCCCGCCTTGCGGAGCTGCGAAGCTGATACAGAAGTCCGGTGAAAAATAGAGGAGTGGACGGAGTCGTGTTGGAGAAGCGTTAGCGGTCGCCTTTGTTCTCGGATTTCAACCGCCGAATGGCGTTTAGATTGAAGAAATCCGAGGACAAGGAAGACCGGAAACACGATCCGGGACACGCAGCGAATGTTTTCGCCGGACTTCTCAACCAAAATGACGGATAGAGCAAGGGAATGACCGGTTTTTGCGAACAGCGGCCGGCGTTCCCTTGCTCGCATCCTATTCGAAAGGAAGGATTGTCATGAGTGAGCAACAAGCGGCCGGCGCTCCTTTTCAGACTGCTCAGGAGGCGATCGATTGGATCGTGAACCTCGTTCCGTTCGGCATTCGGCCGGGGCTGAAGCGTATGGAGAAGCTGATGGAGCTGCTCGATCATCCCGAACGGAGACTGAGATTTATCCATGTAGCCGGTACGAACGGCAAAGGCTCCACATGCGCTTATTTGAGCGAAGTGATCCGTCAATGCGGTTATGACGTCGGTCTTTTTACATCGCCATATATCGAGAAATATTCGAACCGCATCAAGCTGAACGGACAAGACATCCCGGATGAGGATCTGCTTGCGATCGTCAACCTGATCAGGCCGCTCGCCGAGCAGCTCGCGCAAACCGAATACGGACCGCCGACGATGTTCGAGGTGTCGACGACGCTGGCTATCGTTTATTTTGCCAGATATGCTTATCCGGACTTTGTCGTATGGGAAACCGGCCTCGGCGGCCGACTCGATTCGACGAACATCGTATCGCCGATCGTCACGGTCATTACGAACGTCGGCCACGATCATATGGACGTGCTCGGGGATACGCTGGACAAGATCGCCGCGGAGAAGGCGGGCATCATTAAAAACGGCGTGCCGCTGATCAGCGCCGTCGAGCAGCCGGAGGCGCTCGAGGTGATCGAGCGGATCGCCAAAGAACGGAAAAGCACGCTGTATTTGATGAACCGCGAATTCCGTTACGAACCGGTATCTTCCCGTGAAAATCATCAGGTGTTCGATTTCGCCGGACCGTTCCGCGAAGTCCGCGACGTCGCCATTTCCTTGAACGGGCAGCATCAATTCAAAAACGCCGCCGTGGCGCTCATGACCATCGAAGTGCTGCGGCAGTATTACGCGCTGATCGTAGAAGACGAGGATCTGCTCCGCGGGTTTAAAGAGGCCGCATGGCCGGGAAGGCTCGAAATCGTATCGGAACAACCGCGGATTTTAATCGACGGAGCTCATAACCCCGAAGGAGGCGAGACGCTCGCCCATGCTTTGCGGGATACGTATCATTATAAAAAGCTGCATTTTATGATGGGCATGCTGTCAACCAAGAATCATACAGGCTATCTTCGGCATATACTACCATTGGTAAATACACTCATTTTGACCGAGCCGAATTGGCATAAAAAAGCGGATGCGGCGCAGCTTGCCGATCTGGCCAAAACGCTGCTCTCCGAAATGGGCCCTGCAGGCCGTGAGGTGGAAGTGATTGTGGAGCCGGATTGGAAGCGCGCTCTGGAAATATTGAAAAATAAAACGGAACCGGGCGATTTGGCCGTCGTTTCCGGCACGCTGTATTTGATTGGCGACGTCCGTTCCTGGATTCTCCGACAAACCGATTCTGAAAAAGGCTGGTGAGCTTGAAACGTGAATACATCGGAGCATGTGCATTTTATAGGCATCGGCGGCTACGGTATGAGCGCTATAGCCAAGGTGCTTCTTGAAATGGGATACCAAGTATCGGGCTCGGACCTGGCACAGCAGGAGCTGACCGACAAGCTGAAAGCCAAAGGGGCGCAAGTCTACATCGGCCATGAAGCGGAACATGTGAAGGGAGCGGACCTCGTCGTTTATTCCACGGCGCTGCCAAAAGATAACGTCGAAATGCAGGCCGCCGAAGAGCTGAACATCCCGATTTTGCACCGTTCGCAAATGCTCGCCCGGCTTATGAATTCGAAAAAAGGAATCGCTGTCGCCGGGGCGCACGGCAAAACGACGACGTCTTCGATGATCGCTCTTGTGCTGGAGCAGTGCGCGAAAGATCCGACGTTCATTATCGGCGGAGAGATCATGAACGTCGGCAGCAACGCCAAGGCGGGCAAAGGCGACTATGTCGTCGCGGAGGCCGACGAAAGCGACGGCTCGTTTTTGCAGTACCGCCCGCTGCTCGCGCTGGTCAACAATATCGAAGCGGATCATCTGGAAAACTACGACGGCAGCTTTGAAAATTTGAAAAAAGCGTATGCGCAGTTTTTAAGCCAGGTGAAGGAAGACGGCAAAGCGATCGTATGCTACGACGACCCGCATTTGCGCGAAATGATTCCGAATATTAAAAGCGAAGTGATCACGTACGGGATCGATACCGAGGCGGACTTTGTCGCGCGCGATATCCGTTTGGGTGACCGCAAGGTACAATTTAAGGTTTACCGGCAGGGGACCTTGCTTGGCGAAATCCGGCTGTCGGTTCCCGGACGTCACAACGTGTACAATGCGCTCGCTACGTTAATTACGTGCCTGGAAACGGGTCTTGCGTTCGAGCAGATCGCCGAAGCGATTCAGGACTTCAGCGGCGCGAAGCGGCGGTTCCAGGTGCTCGGCGAAGTCGACGACATTCTCGTCATCGACGATTACGCACACCATCCGACGGAAATCGAAGCGACGATCAGCGCCGCCAAGGCGACCGGAAAGCGCATCATCGCGGTGTTCCAGCCGCAGCGTTATACGCGCACGTATTTCCTGTTCGATCAGTTCAGCCGCGCTTTCCCGGAAGCGGACGAGGTCATCATCACCGACATTTATTCTCCCGCAGGGGAAAAACAAATCGAGGGGATCAGTTCCGCGGGGCTCGTCGAGCTGATCAAGCAAAACAGCAACCGGAACGTCCGCTACATTCCGAGCAAAGAAGAGGTCCAGGCTTATTTGCTGGACCGCGTAGCGAGCGGCGACCTCGTGCTGACGATGGGAGCCGGAGACATTTGGAAAGCGGCCGACGGGCTGGCTAAATCGCTTCGCGCAAGGCACGGCGCGTAACGGTGCGGACAGGCAGCACGAGGCATGGCACATAAGAGCGCGGACGAAGTGCTCCGGCGAGCATCCCGCCGGTTTATCGGCTTTACAAGCAAAAACGCAGCGACAAAGGAACAAGCCGTTCCTCTTTCGCTGCGTTTTTTGCGTTTGCCGGAAATAACGGAACTTTCTCGCACCTTATTTTGTTTTGGCGCTGTTTTTCAGCTTCAGGATGAAATCGTCGAGCTCGGCGGTGAGCTCGGTCGGTTTGTATGCCAACTGGTCAATAAGAAGATTGCCGGAGTAAACGGCTTTTCGATTTCCTTGGTATAACGTCATGGCGTATGAGGTATTGTCCGGATAGTTATCGGCTAATTGGAGACGAATGTGCTGCATTCGTTCGGAGATGGCCTGAATGGTGCCCGGCGATTCAAGGATCTTCGTGCGACCCCTCTCGATTTCCAGCTCGATTTTGTCGATTCGCGTCAAATCCAGACCGAGTATCGTGCCAAGAGGCACTCCCTCCTCGCCGGACTTTGCGTCTTCGACGATAGCCAGCTCATAAGCTGCGGTTTGTCCGGGATAGGACAGGAGTGTGAGCTTCGCTTGCCACGCCTCTATGGTTTGGCCCACTTTAAGATCGTCAAATGTCAGCTTGCGATCGTCGCCTTTCCAATGGATATTCGTGTCCTCGGCCATCGAGAACCAATCCGCGTCGGGGATGGGATTTGTTATCCCGAACCTTTTATCGTAGCTAACGATAAGAGCGCGTTTCTTCGTTTTATCCAGCTGCATAAGTTTTCCCGTCAAATCGGGTTTTTCGGACAGAGTAAACGTCGTGACGGACAGCGGAAAAGTTCCTCCGACCGCTTCGAATATGGCGGTTTTCAGCGCCTCCGCTTCCTCGTCGTTTAATTTTTCACGATGATGATAAGGTTTTCGGACCTCGAGACGGTAGATATCGTTTTCCGTATAGCCCGCGACGGGCTTCAACGAGAACCGTTCTAAAATAGGCTCCAGTATACGGAGTTCGGAACTGAATTTCGCGAGGTAGAACGCCGACGAGGGGGTATAAGCCCCTTTCGCCTGCGGAATCTCATAGTGCTCGATTGCTTTGGCCGGGTGAATCCATTTGTCTCCCAAATAGGTACGTACGCGATACCACGGGTGGCATCGCTCCGATTCGGACAGGTCGCCGGCGGGGATGACGCCGTTGCAGAAGATGAGCTGTCCGATGGCCGTTACCTTCTGGGGGGAAAGCATTGCTCCGCTTTTTTGATCGTCCCGAGGCAGGTCGTACATGTCTTCCTCGCCCGTGAAGCCGACCTCCATATAAACCTTGTAATAACGGCCCTCAGCGACGGAAGGACCGCCCCGAACCCATTTCTCGCCGAGCGACGTTTGCACGAGATACCAGATCCCTTCGGTTTCCTCCTCGTCGTGAACCACCGCCGATACGGAAACCTGCTGGTAAGCCGATAAGACGCCAACTTGCCCGGCATCGGCGGAAGCGTCATCGTACAGAGGAGTATCGGCAAGCAGTGCAAGCTCCTCCGGCATTTTGATCTGATCCGCTTGCGCCGCAGCCGGAACCGCACATGCTGCTATTGCAGCGAAAATCAACGTCATAAACATCGTGATGGCACGCGATTTGGTCACGCTCTCCACTCCTTTCCTTAAAGAGAAACGATCGCAGCCCGGAAGACCGTTCCGTTACTTTAACGTCAAAATGAACGCATCCAGCTCGTTCGTTAAAGCCGTCGGGCCGTAGACAAGGTTCTGAATCCATAAATTGCTTGGATAAACGGCTTTCCGATTCCCTTGGTATAACGTCATGGTGTATGAACTTTTGTCAGGATCACGATTCGCTGTTTTCAGCCCGATGTGCTTCATCCGTTCGGAGACGGCCTGTAGAGCGGCTGCGGATTGAATGACGACCTGGCTTCCCTTCTCGAATTCCAGCTCGATTTTATCGATGCGCGTCAAATCGAGGCCGAGTATCGTGCCGAGCGGAATGCCGTCCACCCCCGGGGGAGCTTCTTCGACGATGACAAGCTCATAAGCGGAAGTTTGAGCCGGATAACTCATCGCTCTATATTTGCTGCTCCAGGCATTGACGGTTTGCCCTGCTTTGAGATCGTCCAACGTCAGCCGGCGAATCCCGACTTTTTGCCCTATGCAGGCATCTGCGGTCAGACGTACCCAAACCGCATCAGGATGGGAATTTTCAATACCATCCCTCTTCTCGTGGTTGACAATGAGCACTTTTCGATTCTCTTTATCCAATCCGACGATTTTTCCCGTTACATCGGGATCGGCAGGAAGCGTATAAGTTGTAATGGAGAGCGGGAAGGTTCCGCCGATCTCTTCGAACAGAGCTTTTTTCAGCGCCTCGGCTTCCTCTTCCGTTAATTTTTCGCGATGGTGGTATAGTTTGCGGACTTCCAAATAATTGCTGCCTTTTTCCCGGTACACTGTTAACGCCTCCACGCCCAATCGGGCAAAAAGCGGTTCCAGCTTCGGGATTTTCGAAGAAAGCTGAGAATAGCCTTCTGAACCTGACATCGAGGGCAGGTTTTTAGCCCGATTTGAACCGTATTGTTCGACGGCTTTGGCCGGGTGAATCCATTTTTCCCCTTGACCGGTTAAAATGTGAAACCAGCGCTGGCAGTTCGTTGACGAAGCGGACGAAGCGGAGCGGCTTGCCTTGCCGATATCGCCGGCATCATTGCAGACAACGAGCCGGCCGATCGCGGACACCGTCTGCGGGGAAAGCCGGGCGCCGTTTTTGCCGTCTTCGGCGGGCCGATCATAGACATCCATTTCCCCCGGGAACGTCACCAGCAGCTCGCCAGCCGAGTAATCGCCATTCACGATCGAAGGTCCGCTTCGCAGCCATTTTTCACCTAGCCACGTTTGCACGCGATACCAGCCGGGCTCGGACGGATCCGAGGAGGCCAATTCATCCCGGTCAGCTCCGGTTACGCGGACCGACTGGATAGCGGCAATGACGCCGACAGGATCATTTTCGTCGGACTTGGCATCGTAAACGGGTGTATCCTCGAGCACAGTCAGCTTCGCCGGCGATTCGTTTCCGAGCGCCTCGTCGCTCGCGTAGGTTACGATAACGTGCAATATGGATACGACAAACACTCCCGCTCCAAACAGTTTGAAAATCCGCTTAAAGAGACAGCCTTCCTTCAAGATTTCCACCCCCTTCCAATTCATTAGACGGCGCACGCATACGGAAAGTTTTGCCGGGAGGATAAAATTGGGCCAAAAGGCGGAAAGTAACAATGCGGCAGCAAATAACGGAAGGCAGGTGAACCTATACGATGACCCAGGATACGCAGCGCCACAACAACAAGAAACCTAACGACCAGCAACGGCTGTCCCAGCAGCTGCAGGGAGAACAGCCTTCGGCGGAGCAGGTGGGCGAGAATCGCGGACAGGCGATCGCCTCCGTTCAGCAAAACGACATGCAAAGCTGATTAAAAAATAAAAAATCCCTTCGAACCGCCGATGCAGGCAGTTTGAAGGGATTTTTTCATCGTTTCGGAGAGCTTACCACTCCAGCTTCGATTCGATAAACGCCTTGAGCTCGGCGATAGGCAGACGCTGCTGCTCCATCGTGTCGCGGTCGCGCACGGTCACGCAGCCGTCGGTTTCGGAGTCGAAGTCGTACGTGATGCAAAACGGCGTGCCGATCTCGTCGTGGCGGCGGTACCGTTTGCCGATTGAGCCGGAGTCGTCGTAGTCGACCATGAAATGCTTCGCCAGCTCGCTGAAAATCGCCTGCGCCGGTTCGGCCAGCTTTTTCGAAAGCGGGAACACGGCTGCCTTGTACGGCGCGAGAGCAGGGTGGAAGTGCAGCACGCTGCGGCTGTCATCGCCTTCAAGCTGCTGCTCCTCGTAAGCATCGATGAGGAACGCCAGCGTCACGCGGTCGGCGCCGAGGGAAGGCTCGATGCAGTAAGGGATGTACTTTTCACCGGTTTCCTGGTCGTGGTATTGGAAGTTTTCGCCGCTGTGCTCCATGTGCTGCTTCAGGTCGTAGTCGGTGCGGTCGGCGATGCCCCAAAGCTCGCCCCAGCCGAACGGGAACCGGTATTCGATATCGGTCGTCGCGTTCGAATAGTGGGACAGCTCGTCCTCGGAATGGTCGCGCAGGCGGATGCTCGCCTCCTTGATGCCGAGCTGGAGCAGCCAGTCGCGGCAGAAGCCGCGCCAATATTCGAACCACTGCAGGTCTTCGCACGGCTTGCAGAAAAATTCCAGCTCCATCTGCTCGAACTCGCGCGTGCGGAACGTGAAGTTGCCCGGCGTTATCTCGTTGCGGAAGCTTTTACCGATTTGGCCGATGCCGAACGGCAGCTTTTTGCGCATCGTGCGCTGCACGTTTTTGAAGTTGACGAAAATGCCCTGCGCCGTTTCCGGACGGAGGTATACGGTGTTTGCGGACGACTCGGTGACGCCCTGGAACGTCTTGAACATCAGATTGAATTGACGGATGTCGGTGTAGTCGAAAGCGCCGCAATCCGGGCATACGATGTGATGCTCGCGGATCAGCTCCATCATTTGATCGAAGGACAGACCGTCGACGACCATCTCGATGCCTTTGTCCTGAAGCGCGTTTTCGATCAGCTTATCCGCGCGGTGACGGGCTTTGCACTGCTTGCAGTCGATCATCGGGTCGTTGAAGTTGCCGACGTGGCCGGAAGCGACCCATGCCTGCGGGTTCATTAAAATCGCCGCGTCGAGACCGACGTTGTAAGGCGACTGCTGGATGAACTTTTTCCACCAGGCACGCTTGATGTTGTTTTTCAGCTCGACGCCGAGCGGGCCGTAATCCCACGTGTTGGCGAGACCGCCGTAAATTTCCGAGCCGGGAAAAATAAAGCCGCGGTGCTTCGCGACCGCTACGATTTGATCCATCGTAACGGCTTGTGTTGCTTTGTTTTCAGACATTGTTCATACCTCCTGATCATTTTCGCGGCCAACCTGCCGCAATGGTGCTGCACCACTCGGTGTTCATCAAAAAAGCTCCCGCCCCTGAGGGCAGCCTGCTTGCTGCCCAGGGACGAGAGCGTGCTCCCGCGGTTCCACCCTGGTTGACGCCTTCCTCGCAGGTAATCCACCCGCGCCTTAAGACGTCCGCCTTCGTTGTGACAGCTCCCGATCGCCGTTTCCTTGCCGCATGGTTTCGGGCTTCCACTGTCCCCGAATCGCTGAAAGCAGAGGCGTCAAGTACTTATTCATCGTTCACCGCTGTCCGGATATTTGCATTTGACAACATAGTACATAAACCGCGTACCCGATGTCAAGTCGGGAGGACCGATACGGGCTTCGCTGAAAGAAAATAATCATAATTCCTAGGTTTCTATCATATGCCTGTATTACAAGAATGGACAAGGGAGAGAGATGGGATGAAAAAGGGACGCATCACTTACCGTTTTAACAACGGACAGCGCGAAGAAATTATGCGAGAGACGGATGAAAGCAAAGTCATCCCGCTTTATAAAGAAGAGTTTGAAGTGAAGGAAGAAACGTACCGCGAAGCGGCGGGCGGGCAGCCGGCGCCTCCCGCGGCGGCGCCTCGGCAGCCTGCGGAAATTTTCGATACGCAGCCGCTTAACCCATATACAACGGACTACGGGGCATGGAAAAGCCCGTTCGAAGCCGAAGCGGACCGGATCGAGAAGATCATCCGCAATTCGCAGCCGCGCCGGGAGGAGTACGAGCCGGAAACCGGTTATTACGAGCGGCACAGCCGCTACGAGGAACCGCTCCGCGATCATCAGTATTACGTGCCGGAGGAGAATGTCCGCTACAATAAGCCTCCGGTCGGGTCCTGGCTGAAAATAACGGCGTCGGTTACCGGAGCGGTCGTCACCGGCGTAGCGTTCGGCTTCTTCGTGCTTTCGATGTTTTCCGATCGGGACGAAGGCTCGAAGACAAATCAGGCGGCCGGCACGGCTATCCCGCAAGTATCGGCCCCGGCGTCCGCCTCGAAGATGACGGCCGCCGATTCGGGGAAAACGTCCGCGGACAAGGCGGCTGCCGCCACATCGGCGGCAGGCTCCGCAAGCGCGGCGACGGCTGTGGTCAACATCGGATCGCAATCGTACACGTTCCTTCAGGCCGGCGTGTTCAGCTCCCAGCAGGGGGCGGAGTCCGCGCAGACGGATTTGAAAAAGAAAGGCTTCGGCGGAGCCGTCGACAGCGGCGATAAATTTACCGTATATGCCGGCATGGCGCTGACCCGCGACGACGCGCTCGGCATCAGCCAGCAGCTGAAGCAAAAAAATACGGAAGTGATGATCAAAAACGTCGAGCTGCCCGCTTTGACCAAGGTCAAGTGGAGCGGCAAGCAGACCGACGCGCTGCAAAACTGCCTGACGCAGGGAGCAAAGCTGATTCAGCTGATCGGCAGCCTCGCCCAGCCGCACCTGACCGAAGCGAAGCCGACTGCGCTGGACGAAAAGGCGTTGGCCGCCGTCAAAACGGCGCATCAAACATGGTCCGGCCAGCACGCGGGTATGCACGACGGGCTCCCCGAGAATGCGAAAGCGACGCACCAGCGGATGATCACGGCGATGAACACGGCGATCACTGCGCTGGACGAATACAAGAAAAATCCGGCCCCGTCCTACCTGTGGCAGGCGCAGTCCGCGATGATGCAGTACACGCTCTCGGACAAGGAGCTGCGCAAGGCGATTTCCGCGGAGTAAGCTGCGTAAACGGCCGCCTTCGCATAAATAAACCTTTTTTTGGCATAGTAACATGTGCCGGGAAAAGGTTTATTTTTTTGGAGGTGGCTTACTTGTGAACGTAAGAACAATCCGCTTTAAATGGACAGCGGCGCTGGTCTTATTCCTCTGCGTTTGCTGCGGAATGCCCGCAGTTTTTGCGGACGAGCCGAAGCAGCAAAGCGCTTCTTTCGCCGACCCGACGGCTGAACTTCCGAAGGACGGTTCCGTTCAGTGGGACGGTGAAGTGTATATAGCCCCATTCGCCCGCGTAGTGACGAGCGCAGGAACACGCGTGCAGCTCGGCGCCCGCTCGAACGTGCAGGACAACGCGGTGCTGGACGCATCGCGAAACGATATCGTGCTCGGCGAAGGTGCGATTATCGCACACGGCGCGATGATCAAATCTTCCCGGCCGGCGGCGGTGGCGGCGGAGACGGGCAGGCCGGGCTACGGCAACCCGGGGATCGATGCGCTTGAGCGCTATATGGCCGCCCATCCGTCCGCCTATAAGTGGGGGGCGCTGCCCGCATTCGTCGGCTTTAATGCGGTGGTGGACGGGGCGAATGTATCGGACGGCAGCATGGTGATGCATATGGCGATGGTCGGTCCGGGCATCACGATAAAAAGCGGCATTAAAGTGCTGGCGGGCAAGCGGGTCCGCACGCAAATCGAAGCGGATGACCCGGCGCGGGGCAAGGTCGTTTACTTGAGCGAAAAAGATGTGGAATTTATGAACGGTGTGGTCGAAGTAAATACCGCGCTTGCCGCCGGTTATTCGCAGCTTGCCCGCGAGCAGATAAGCTTCGTCCGGGGGATCGGTTACAATCCCGGCCTTGTTCCCGGAAACGAGCAGCGGGAGCTGCCGACGGTCGGCGGCGTCAAGACGAGGCAGCCGGACACCGGCACATACCGCTACCGGATTATCGGCAACGTGACGATCGGCGATACGCACGGCATTCGCGACAGAGTGTCGCTGCGCGCGGACGAAGGCCCGGTGTTCCGGATCGGCGCCGCGAACCGGTTTCTCGGAGCCAATACGTTTCATGCGCTGCAGCATACGGACATTTCCGCCGGGGACCGGGTGATTCTCGAACCGAACGCAATCGTTCACGGAGGGGCGGGGGAGCACCTTAAGGAAGGCAGGCGGACCGAAATCGGGGACGGCACCGTCATCGGAGCGGGATCGGTCGTATTCGCCTCCAGGCTCGGCTCGAACGTTCGCGTAGGCGCAAACAGTCTTGTCATGGATTCCGTCATTCCGGACGGCACCGTCATCCCGCCGGGAGAAGTATGGAGCGGAGGCAGAAAGCTGTACAAGGTCGAGTGGTGAAATTCGTTTGAAAAAAACGTACACGGCGCCCTTCCGTTTTGGTAGACTATTGCATAGTTAGCCAGTATAAGCGGGAGAGTGATCCAAGCATGCATTTGACGGATATTATCGAAGCTCTGCGGTCCGGAAGCGCGCAGAAATGCGAACTATTCCCCGAGGGGAGCTCAAGGTGGGCGGAGATCCGCACCGCCGCATATTTCAAGCCGCAGCTTGACGCGGTAAGACAGGAAGCTAATCGGCTGCTTCAGGAACCGATTTTGCAGCTTCCTTTTTCATTGTACAAGCTTTACGACGAAACGGGCTCCCGCAAGGAATACGAGAAGGAATATTTCAAGCACCGCCTGAGGCTCAATACGTTTGCGATTATGGCGCTGGCGGATGACGATCCGCGTTATTTGCATGCGCTCGAAGACGCGATTTGGGCGATTTGCGACGAATACACGTGGTGCTTGCCTGCCCATCATCGGGGTAACTTGCTTCGCGTTATCGAACGCGAGCGCCACGAGCGGACAACATGGGACACCTGGGGACCGGAGCCGCGCGAGCATAGGCAAAACGTCGACCTGTTCGCCGCGGAGACGGGTTTCGCTTTGGCGGAAATCACCCACCTGCTCGACGGCCGGCTCGCGGAACTGGTTGCGTACCGGGCGCGGCGGGAAATCCGCGAGCGGGTGCTGGAGCCGTACGCGGCGCCGAATCAGATGTTCTGGTGGGAGACATGCACGAACAATTGGGCTGCGGTATGCGCCGGGTCGGTAGGAGCCGCCGCGATGTACCTGATCCGCGACGATGCGATGCTGGCGCCTTTCGTTTCCCGCGTGCTGGGGACGATGGACAGCTACCTGAGAGGCTTCGAGGACGACGGTGCCTGCACCGAGGGCATCAGCTACTGGACGTACGGCTTCGGCTTCTTCACCTATTTTGCGGCGCTTCTCGAGCAGAGGACGGCGGGCCGGATCAACCTGCTTGACGGCGAAAAAGTGAAGAACATCGCGTTGTTCCAACAAAAATGCTACCTGAACGAAAACTTCACCGTCAGCTTTTCCGACGCATCGCTGAGCCAATCTTACATAGGCGGATTGACGCATTTTTTGAAAACGCGATTCGATGAGCTGGAGGTTCCGGACAGCCGGTACTGCGCCCCGTTTCCTTACGACAACTGCAACCGTTGGGGACATGCGATCCGCTGCCTCGTGTGGACGCGGCCGGATTTCGAAAGCCTGCCGCAGAACGACGCTTCTTATTGGCTGGAGGATGCGGAGTGGCTCATCTCACGTAAAACCGGGCCCGGCGGCGTTGTAGCTTTTGCCGCAAAAGGCGGGCATAATGACGAGCCGCATAACCATAACGACGTCGGTACGTTCATTTTGCATATCGGCGGGGAGACGCTGCTCACCGATACCGGTGCCGGCGAATATACGAAAGCTTATTTCGGCCCGGAGCGTTATTCGATTTTGTGCAACCGCTCGATGGGGCATTCCGTGCCGATTGTCGAAGGCGGCGAGCAGCAGGTAGGCCGCGCGTTTGCGGCGGAGGTGCGGGGCTGCCGGATCTCCGAAGAGGAGGACGTACTTGCCCTGGACATCGCCAAAGCGTACGGCAACGGCAATCTGCTGTCGCTCGTCCGCACGTTCCGTTTTGCGAAAACGGGACATCCGCGGCTGACGTTGACGGACGAGTTCCGGTTCGCCGCAAAACCGACTGCGATCGTCGAGCGGTTCGTCTCGTTTTGCGAGCCGGAGCCCATCGCGCCGGGAGAGATTCGGATTCGCGGGTCCAAACGCAGCGTCTCGATCTTCTACGAAGCGGACAAGCTGGAATTCGGCTTTGAACGGGCTGTCCATATGGACCACGGGTCACGGCCCCGGGATTTATATTTGCTCGATTTTACCGCTAAAAGCACGTCCGAACGGGAAACGTTCCGCTTCGAATTCGGGGAGGATTGACCTTGGAGCGGGACATAAAAAGCTTCCGATCAAAGAGCTGTCGACGTTGATACATTCGTGTGTTTGGGTGGAAGCTTTCCTTGCGTGCACAATGTTCTCATGCGTTAGCGCATTAATAAACTTTTGATACCATAAGGAAAAGCCGGGCCCTCTCTATGAGCAGAGGAGCCCGGCTTTTTTCGGCCGGCTTATTGAGGTTCCCCCGGAAGCACCGGGAATAGGCTTCGAAGAATCGCTTCACTTCCGGGGAACGGATTTGTTCAAATACTTGTCCAGCATCGCCGCCGCTTCCGCGCGGGTCATGCTGCGCTGCGGCATGAAGGCCGTATCGCTCATGCCGTCAATGATCCCGGCCGCACGAAGGCCGTAGATCGATTTCGCCGCCCAATAGTCGGCCGGCACATCTTTGAACGACGCCGCGCCGTTCCAGGCCGGTCCGAAGGAGGAGCCGAGCTGGCGCTGAAACAGCGCCGCCACTTCGGCGCGCGTAATCGGCTGATCCGGGCGCAGCGTGCCGTCCTCGTAGCCGTTAATGAGCCCGGCCGCGGCCGCTTTGGTCATTATGCCGTACGCCCAGTGGGTGGCCGGCAAATCCTTGTACGCTGCGGACGGCTTGTCCGCCGCGCTGCAGCTGTAGACCGCGCCCGTAACCGACGCCGAACCGGCGGAGGAGCACCCCGCGGCTTGTCCCGCCGGGGTCCCGAGCGTGCGGGTCATCAGCGCCACCCATTCGGCGCGCGTCATCGCCCGGTTCGGCTCGAAGCGGTTGCCGACCCCTTCGACGATGCCCTTCTCGTTAAGCCGCAGCACCGCATCGCGTACCCAGTGCCCGATCGTATCGGGCAGCACGTTCGGCGCTTTGTCGCTGACCGGCGGTTTGTACGCTTCGATGCCGTCCGCAATCGCATCGGCAAACTGCTGCCGCACCCCATCGTCGGCGAGCATGTCCGCATCCTGGCGATTGGATAAAAACGCCGTTTCCACCAAAATGCTCGGAACCTGCCCCATCCGAACGACATACACCGAGCTGGGCAGCAGCCCCTTATCGGTTACGCCCATGCTGCGGACAATCGAGGAGAGCACGTCCTGCGCCAGCTCCTTGCTTTGCGGAGTCAGCTCCTTCATTTCCTCGCTCGCCGGATATTGCGGGTTCGGGTACGCATTGTCGTAATAGAGCACCATCGCCCCCCGGGTCGCCGGATTCGAGTAGGAATTCGCATGAATCGAGACGAACAAATCCGGCTGTTTGTCGTTCGTAAATTCAACCCGTCCGCCGAGAGAGACGAACACGTCGGAGTCGCGCGTCATCGAGACGTCGTATCCTCTGGCCGTCAGCTCGTCCTTTAGTCTGCGGGCAATATCGAGGTTGACCGCTTTTTCCTCCAGTCCGTTCACACCTATCGCCCCGGGGTCGGACCCGCCGTGTCCCGCATCGACCACGATGCTGACGGCAAGCGCCTGAAATGGAAATGCCAATAAGATGAGCAGGACGCTTATCAGCAAAACGGTTTGTTTCTTCACGATACCCTTCCTCCCTGATCCCATGGTTTCATTGTACTTAGGAAGAGCTATGCTGTAAGCAGGTAACATTCCCCAGAACCTTTGCAAAATACGTTGCAAAAACGCGTTGTTTCCCCGGCCGGCAAACCTTATAATAGATTTGCCGAAAACTACCATGGAAAGGCTTGAACGTTCCTTGAAGAAAAACACGTTGACTCTTGTTCTTTTGATCCTCTTAGGGGTTGCCGCCGGAACGTTGGTCGGGCAAATGCTGGCGGCCGTGCCGGCTTTCGCTTTTATCACAAAACCCGTCGTCGACATATCGTGGCAGCCGAAAGCCGATCTGATTGTGCTCAAATACGATTTGCAGCTTTGGGTTAAGCTAAACTTAATCAGCATTGTCGGTATAGCCGCCGCCATCTGGATTTATCGCCGATTATAATCCATTCGAACATTTCCGTTTATTTAAGGGGGCTAAATATTCATGCCGCACTCCATACATAATGAGGTAAAGCCAAAAACGTTAATACTCGCTTCCTCATCGCCGCGGCGCCAGAAATTGATCCGCGCGTTTAGGCTTCCTTACGAGATTATCGTCAGCGACGTCGACGAGACCGTAAGCGAAAACCTTGCTCCGGCTCAGGTGGTCGAAGAGCTGTCAATGCGCAAAGCCCGCGCCGTTGCGGACAAAATAGAAGGCCGCGGCAGGCGGCCGGGCATCGTAGTCGGCTCCGATACGATCGTCGTGCTCGGCGGCCAAATTCTCGGCAAGCCGAAGGACGAAGCCGACGCACAGCGCACCCTTCAAGCGCTGCAAGGCCGCGAACATCTTGTTTACAGCGGCGTTGCCTGCATCGACCTGGAAACCGGCTCGGCGAAGGCGAGTCACAGCGTCACGCGGGTACACATGGCCCCGCTTTCCGACCGGCAAATCCGCCGCTACATCGAAACCGGCGAGCCGATGGACAAAGCCGGTGGATACGACAGCACAATGGTACTTAACGATTTTGTCATTGCTGTAAAATCTTTTGTTAAACAATGTAATCAATTACGCAAGGTGGGATAATAACATGAAATTAATCCTTGCTTCATCTTCACCTCGAAGACAAGAATTAATAAAAATGCTTAACATACCTTTTGAGGTTGTCTCAAACGACGTAGACGAGTCTGTAAGCGACGTATTGAGTCCGAGAGAGGTAGTGGAGGAACTTTCACTAAGAAAGGCGAGAGAGGCTTTTAAACGCTTCTCAGATAGT
The DNA here is from genome assembly GCF_023276405.1 of Paenibacillus hamazuiensis. Lineage (NCBI taxonomy): Bacteria > Bacillati > Bacillota > Bacilli > Caryophanales > Paenibacillaceae > Paenibacillus > Paenibacillus hamazuiensis. The sequence goes on along the minus strand of NZ_JALRMO010000001.1, from coordinate 4,434,149 downwards.
GAGGCGATATTTATCGGCTCTGACACGATAGTAGCAATAAATGGAGAAATTCTTGGAAAACCCGAGGATGACCAAGACGCATATAGAATGCTTAAGTTGATTCAAGGGCAAACTCATCAAGTCTATACTGGTATCACATGTATTTCAGCAATCAAAACTATTACAAAGAGTCGGCTTACAGAAGTAAAAATAAAGCCATTAAGCGACTCAAAAATATTGAACTATATAAACACAGGGGAGCCAAAAGATAAAGCTGGCTCGTATGCTGCTCAAGGTATTGGGGCAACATTAATTGAATCAATTGATGGTGATTATTTTAATGTCGTCGGTTTACCTATTTCTTTATTATCGGACATCCTTGAAGAAGAATTTAATATCTCTGTAATATAAAATTCTTAACTCGACTTTAAATTGTTGGTCGAGTTTTTTATTTTACCAAAAATCCTCCACACTCACATCAAATCCTCATCTCCGTAATCACCCCATTACATATCCTCATATGGTTTAATCAGACTCAGCTAAGAGGGAATTAATACATGATTGGTGTTATTGGATCAGGAGGGGCTAGAGGTAACATTGCTCAAATATCCCATAAAAGAGATTAATCCAAAATAACTTGATCAAATACTAGCGATAATCACAAGTGGATAACTATTTAATTATTCAGATATCTACAAATTTACCCACAAGTTATTCACATAATCAACACACAACACAATTTGGTTTGAGGGTTAGGTTTTCAATACTAATAAAGTAATAGACCGGAAAGAATTCCGGTCACTTTAATGCACTTTAAACTTAAGTCTTAGTAGGGATACCCCCATGGGTCTGTATGCTGCTTAGGCTTATAGGTTACCTTATATAAACCTTCTATCACACCCCAACTGTATAAATAAACGTCATATGTTTTTTCAGCATATTTATCAAGTAGCTCATCGGTATTTAAAATGATTCTGATTTGATTATAGGGGTAAGCATACACTTTCAGTTCATTGCGTGCTTGAAATACGCTCCCACTGCTTGGGACGATTTTAGTTTTAGAATTATCGACGTAATCAAATTTATCCGGTAATTTGCCAATATATTTGGGATCATCATAGGATATTTCGATTTTTTTCACAAACTTGGGCGGTAAGCTTACGTCGATGTTGCTCTTATTGATGGTGCCTTCCTTCGGAACAAAGCCGATGCCTTCAGCATGTGCTGTGATTGGAACACACATTAAGGCGACCATAGCCAAACTGGTAATTTTTTTCGTTACACTTTTCATTTTGTTTTCCTCCCGTATTCAATTGAATCGAACCATCATTCGATCTATGGCTTTATCATAAATGAAACAGGGATTGAGTGATATACTCGAATTTTTGAGTAAGTGAACAGCGACAACATGTCAGTGCTGAAAACAGATTAAATATGCGGGAGTGTCTACTTGGGTATTGTCTCCTCGATTATAACCATTTGCTGTATCACATAAAGGTTAGAAATTAATAAATCAGGAACCATTCCGTACTAATGTTCGTATGATCTCTATATAACATTTAAACTTATAAGAGGGGATTAAATGAATATCTTAGGAGAACATATCGACATTTTTAACTCTGGAGTTATTTCAGTGAAAGTCATTTTGTTATTTTTTTATTAATATTTTTGGGGTTAATCTTACTAGTGTTACGAAAGAAATTAAGCGGTTAAAGAACCTAAAGCGATTGGTTGAAAGTAAACGTTTCGTTTATTCTTATCGATGAGGACTGTCTTCACTCAATGGAGATAGTCCCCGTCTTTTTTATCTCTCATAAGGGAAATAAATAATAATAAAAAAGACAATACAAAAAGGACAATCAAAAATTCAACGAATGCTGTACTTGATTTTGGTTAATTGATAATTTACAAACAATATTGCTGTTAGTAACACTGAAAATCCAATTGGGTGCCCCTTTGAGGGGGGGGGGGCGGGGTGAATTTTGCCCTTGACAAACAAATTTTACGCAGTACAATTTAAGTCAGGAAACATTTCGGTTCAATGGTCATATATTTAAATCCATAACTGCGAAAGCCCTTTTTTTTACCATAAAAGTTGCGCAAGGACAAAAAAGTTAGCTTGACTCATAAATGAGCTGCAAAAAAGTGAGGTGTTCAACATGAACGAGAATGTTCAAGCTGCATTGGCTTCCGACGAAGGCTGGAAATCCGCATCCAAACGACCTTCGCTGCCCGAGGTGTACCGTTCGCTGAAGGTGCCGACGCACGGATCGTGGCTGAAGAAGTTTTTAGCTTTTGTAGGCCCCGGTTATCTCGTAGCGGTCGGTTACATGGACCCCGGAAACTGGGCGACCGACATCGCAGGGGGATCGATGTTCGGCTACACGTTGTTGTCCGTCATCCTGATCTCCAACCTTATGGCGATACTGCTTCAGGCGCTCGCCGGCAAGCTGGGGATCGTCACCGGCAGGGATCTTGCCCAGGCATGCCGCGATCATTACAGCAAACCGGTCTCGATGGTGCTGTGGGTACTGTGCGAGCTGGCGATTGCCGCTTGCGACTTGGCGGAAGTAATAGGCGCCGCGATCGCGCTTAATCTGCTGTTCGGCATACCGCTCGTCTACGGCGTGATCATCACCGTCGTTGACGTGTTCATCATACTGCTGCTGCAAAACAAAGGTTTCCGTTATATCGAATCGCTGGTCATCATTTTGATTTTTACGATCGGTTCCTGCTTTATCGTCGATATTTTCCTCTCCAAACCGGATTTCGCAGGGATTGCGGCAGGGTTTGTGCCGAGCCCGCAAATCGTGACGAACCCGGCGATGCTGTATATCGCGATCGGCATTTTGGGGGCAACGGTTATGCCCCACAATTTATACCTGCATTCCTCGATCGTGCAAACGAGAAAATTCGACCAGTCGCCGGCAGGCAAACGCCAGGCGATCAAATTTGCGACGTGGGACTCTTCGATCGCCTTGTTTTTCGCCCTTTTCATCAACGCGGCCATATTGATCGTATCTGCGGCAACGTTCCATAAGGCGGGCATGACGGAGGTGGCCGAAATCAGCGATGCCTATCAACTGCTGACGCCGCTGCTCGGCACGACGCTCGGCAGCATCCTGTTCGGCGTCGCGCTGCTGGCATCGGGCCAAAACTCTACGCTGACGGGAACGCTGGCCGGCCAAATCGTGATGGAAGGTTTTCTGAACATCCGGCTCCCCGGCTGGATTCGCCGCCTTGTCACCCGGCTTATAGCGATTATTCCAGCCGTCATCGTAACGGCTATCTACGGAGAGAGCGGCACCGCCCAGCTGCTCATTTTAAGCCAGGTCATCCTGTCGCTGCAGCTGTCGTTTGCGGTTATTCCGCTAGTCAAATTTACGGGCGACAAGAAGAAAATGGGCGAATTCGCCAATCCGCTTTGGCTCAAATGTCTGGCATGGTTCGTAGCGATCCTGATCGCCGGGCTCAACGTATACTTGCTGTTTCAAACGTTTTTCGGCGAATAAGCCCCCTGAAGGGACCGTGGAGCTTCAATGCTCCGGGTCCCTTTTTTGCCGTATCGTTTTCAGGGAATCATGCACTTGTATGGCGAACATTCCCAATTGGAATACATTTAGACAAAATGGTATAATGTGATGATTGGAAAACCATTAGCAAACAGACGAATCGAGGGGAACGAAATGGAATCGCGTGGACTAACCTTGCGCGATGTCCCAAGTGAGGAACGACCAAGAGAACGTATGCAGCAGCAGGGGGCACAAGCGCTTAGCAATGCCGAATTGTTGGCTATTTTGCTTAGGACCGGCACGTATTCGGAATCGGCTGTCCACTTGGCGCAGCGGGTCTTGCAGGAAAGCGGAGGCCTACGCCGCCTCGTCGAAATGACGATGGAGCAATTGACGGCGATCAAAGGCATCGGGGAAGCGAAAGCTTTGCAAATTCAGGCGGGCATCGAGCTTGGAAGGCGTCTTGCGCGCAGCTCGATGGGGGAGAAAGTGATCATCCGTTCCCCGCAGGATGCGGCATCGCTTTTGATGGAAGATTTGCGCTATCTGCAAACCGAACATTTCGTCTGCCTTTTTTTAAATACGAAAAACCACGTGATCGGCCAGGAAACACTCTCGGTAGGTTCCTTGAACGCCTCGATCGTGCATCCCCGCGAAGTATTCCGCGCCGCCATCCGGCGGAGCAGCGCCTCAATCATTTGCGCCCATAATCACCCGAGCGGAGACCCGACGCCAAGCCGCGAAGATATCGAAATGACCGGCCGTCTTATGGAAGCGGGGGAAATTATAGGGATTGAGGTTTTGGATCATATTATCATTGGGGACAACCGGTTTTCCAGTTTGAAGGAGCAAGGTTTAATGTAGTAATATGGGGTACAGGCCTTTTTTGGGACGTCTGCCCTTAAAAACGCGAATTGTGTCGAATCATCTGTGGATAAACATGTTTTAGCTTGGAAGGGAGATACATAAGATGTTCGGTGGTTTTACAAAAGATCTGGGAATCGATTTGGGCACAGCCAATACGCTTGTTTATGTTAAAGGAAGAGGCATTGTCGTCAGGGAACCGTCCGTCGTCGCCCTTCGTACCGATACAAAATCGATTGAAGCCGTCGGTAACGACGCGAAAAAAATGATCGGCCGCACGCCGGGCAACATTCGCGCCGTCCGTCCGATGAAAGACGGCGTCATTGCGGATTTCGATACGACGTCGACGATGATCAAATATTTCATCCGCCAGGCGCAAAACAAGCGCTGGCTGTTTCAACGCCATCCGAACGTGATGGTTTGCGTGCCTTCCGGCATCACGGCCGTTGAGAAACGCGCCGTGGAAGACGCCACCAAGCAGGCGGGCGCACGCGATGCCTATACGATCGAAGAACCGTTCGCAGCGGCGATCGGCGCGGATTTGCCCGTATGGGAGCCGACCGGCAGCATGGTCGTCGACATCGGCGGAGGCACGACCGAAGTGGCCGTCATTTCGCTCGGGGGCATCGTAACCAGCCGATCGATCCGCATCGCCGGCGATGAAATGGATGAAGCGGTCACTCAATATATCAAACGCACTTATAACCTGATGATCGGCGAACGCACGGCGGAGCAGATCAAAATGGAGATCGGATCCGCGCTCCGCATGGAGCAGACGGTGACGATGGAAATTCGCGGACGCGATTTGGTCAGCGGATTGCCGAAGACGATGACGATTACATCGGATGAAATCAGCGACGCTTTGTTCGATACGGTAAACAGCATCGTCGATGCGGTGAAGATTACGCTTGAGAAATGTCCGCCCGAACTGTCCGCCGACATAATGGACCGCGGCATCGTGCTTACCGGAGGGGGCGGGCTTTTGCGCAACCTTGACAGGCTGCTGTCCCGCGAAACCGGCATGCCGGTGCTTGTCGCGGAGAATCCGCTCGACTGCGTGGCGATCGGCACGGGGAAGGCGCTCGAGAACATCCACTTGTTCAAGACGCGTTCCGGCCCTACCAGCAAGTACAGAAGATAATCATTTGACTTCTCTTTGGATTTGGAAGGTGCGTAATCAGTGAGGCTTTTGGGGAACAAGCGCCTGCTTATCCTCCTCCTCGGATTGATCTGCTTCATCGCCTTGATGGGCTTGACGTTAGGTCAAAGAGAACGGATCAGTTGGCCGGAAAAGTTTGTTAAAGATACGATATCGTGGACGCAAGGTCTCTTTTACAAGCCCGCTGGATGGATAGCGGGCTTCTTTGAAGATATGCGCCAGCTGCGGACGATTTTTGAGGAAAACAAGGTGCTGAAGATGACTTTGGCCCAATATGCGAGAGATACGACACGGCTGAACGACCTGGAGCTGCAAAACAAACGCCTGAAGGAGGATCTCGGTTTTACGGAACGTCAAAAGCAGATGAACAACTATAAGTTCCGCATAGCCGAAGTCGTTGCCGCGAGCCCCGACCGTTTAAACAATACGATCACGATCAACCTGGGGGAAAAAGACGGGATGAGGCCCAACATGGCCGTCATGTCGGTCGAAGGTTTGGTCGGGCGCATCGTTCAGGTGTCCGCTTTTTATTCCAACGTGCAGCTGCTTTCGAGCATCGACGATACGGCGAGCGACAACAAGGCGATTTCCGTTACCGTGAAAAATAAAGAAAACGAGGCTTTCGGCATGATGGAAAGCTTCGATCCGAAAACCGGCCTTCTTGTCGTCAACAAAATCGAACAGAAGGATCATTTTGCCGTCGGAGACGTCGTCATCACTTCGGGACTCGGTCAAGTATTTCCTCGCGGCATCGAGATCGGAAAAGTCGTGGCCGTTAAAGACGGGGATTTCGGCATCACCTATACGGCAACCGTTCAGCCGTTTGCGTCGCTCGTCCATCTGCGGGAAGTATTCGTCGTTGAAGCTCCCGAAGGTTGAGGTGACCTATGACACGCAATCTGCTATGGCTGTCGATGCTGGGGCTGTTTGTGCTGGAAGGGTCTATTTTGCAATGGCTCATGCCAGCCGTATGGCAATCTAAAGTGCACGTGGCACCGCATTTCATATTGATCGTCGTTCTTTATATCGGACTGTATAAAAATCGGCATACCGCACTGTTTTATGGTCTCGGTTTCGGTCTTTTGCAAGATATGATTTATTATTCCCCGATGCTCGGTCCCATATCCTTCAGTATGGGGCTGGCGGGATATTTAGCCGGACTTGCTCACCGGAGAACTCATAACAGCATTGTGTTCAGCATGATCGTGATCTCTGTCGGCCTTTTGCTTTATGAAATGCTTGTGTTCGGCTTATATACGCTGTTCCGCGTCACCCACCTTGAGCTGCAATGGGTCTTTTTCCATCAAATGCTTCCCAGCATGCTGATCAATCTGCTGTTCGCATTGGCTATATATGTGCCGGTCCGCAAATTTTTCGAGAACGCGCAAAGCATGGCCGAGCAAGAAACGGATTAATTTTTCCGGTGCCCGGAAGGAGATCGGCGTCCACAGAACGAATGGTATAGGGATAAGCAAAAGTTGGGGGTAAAAAACGGAATGACGGCAGTCAAGCATCATGTGACCATCAAAGGTGTTAAGGACGGCCTTGTTTTTATGCTGGACGATACGTGCGATTGGGAAGAGGTGCTGAAGGAGCTTCAGCACAAGCTGGAGAAGACGCACGAGAAAATATTGACCGGGCCGATCATTCACGTGAGCGTGAAGCTGGGCCGCCGGATCGTATCGGACGAGGAAAAGGCCCGCATTCGCAGCATTATAAGCCAGAAAGGCAACCTGCTCATCCAGTCGATCGAGGCGCAAGCGCCGGACGCGCTGCCGAACCCAGATGATCCGAAGCTGGCGATGATGAAAGGGATTGTCCGCTCCGGGCAAACGATCCATCACGACGGCAATCTGCTCTATCTGGGCGACGTGAATCCCGGCGGCAGCATCTTTTGTACGGGCAGCATCTATATTATGGGGTCGCTGCGCGGGATGGCTCATGCCGGCATCGACGGAGACGAGCAGGCGATCATAGCCGCATCGCATCTGAGACCGACCCAGCTGCGCATTGCCGGCATCATCAGCCGCCCCCCCGACGAATGGGGAACAAGCGATACGTTTATGGAATTCGCCTATATCAAAGACGGGCAGATGCAAATCGACAAGGTTCATCAGCTGCACCGGCTTGTTCTTTAAACGTTTTGATTAAAGGAGTTGAGTTCAGTGGGTGAAGCAATCGTAGTCACATCAGGAAAAGGCGGCGTCGGCAAGACGACGACGTCGGCCAACTTAGGCACGGCCCTCGCGCTCCAAGGGAAAAAAGTATGCATGGTCGATACCGATATCGGACTCCGCAATCTCGACGTAGTGATGGGGCTGGAAAACCGCATCATCTACGATCTGGTGGACGTTGCCGACGGGCGCTGCCGGCTGCCGCAAGCGCTCATTAAGGACAAGCGTTTTGACGAGCTTTATCTGCTGCCCGCTGCGCAAACGAAAGACAAACACGCGGTTTCGCCGGAGAGTGTCCGGCAAATTGTGCAGGATTTGAAACAGGATTTCGAATTCGTCATCATCGATTGCCCGGCCGGCATCGAGCAGGGCTTCAAAAACGCCGTCGCCGGCGCCGACAAGGCGATTGTCGTGACGACGCCTGAAAACGCTGCGGTGCGGGACGCCGACCGGATCATCGGGCTTTTGGAGAACGAGAAGATTCATTCGCCGAAGCTGATTGTCAATCGGATTCGTCCGAGCATGGTGAAGAAAGGCGAAATGCTCGACATCGACGAGATTTGCTCCGTGCTTGCGATCGATTTGCTCGGCATCGTGCCGGACGACGAATACGTTATTAAAGCCGCCAATTCAGGGGAACCGACGGTGATGAATCCGACCTCCCGCGCTGCGATCGCTTACCGCAACATTGCGCGCCGCATTTTGGGCGATACCGTGCCGCTCATGTCGCTCGAGGAAAAACCCGGCATGATGAAGCGGCTTAAAAAATTCATGGGGATAGGATGATCCGCGGTGCTTCGCAAATTTAAAAACGTTGACGCATCCATCATCGTTATTTTGCTCATTCTCATGGCGATCAGCGGACTGCTCGTTTACAGCGCCACAGTGGACGATCCGAAAATCGGCTTCGATCTGAAAAAAATGCTGATCATCGACGGGATTGCGGTTTTGGCATTCCTCGGCGTAACCTTTATCGATTACCGGATAATGATGAAAATCGCTCCTTATTTATATATAACCGGCATAGCCCTGCTGGTGGCCGTATATTTGTTCGGGGTGGAAAAAAACAAAGCCAAGAGCTGGTTCAAGCTGTTCGGCAATTTGGAGTTTCAGCCGGCCGAGCTGGTCAAGCTGCTTCTGATCATCGCGCTGGCCGCCTTTTTGGCGAGGAAAAAAGGCGAAAACCTGAAATTCATCACCGGCGTCGTGCCGGTAGGGGTCCTTACGTTCGTCCCGTTTATTCTTGTGCTAATTCAACCGGATCTTGGCAACGCCATTATTTTTCTTGTTATTTTTATCGGCATGCTCTGGATCGGCAATATCAAATACACTCATTTCCTGGTCGGCCTCGCTCTGGCGGTGGGCGGAATAGCTTTGTTTTTATATTTGTTTTCGCATTTTCACGATCCGATCAAAGAGTTTCTCGTCAGCAAGGAAAAGGGCCACTGGGTTGCCCGCATCGATACGTTTCTCGACCCGAACTCGGCGACCTCGGACGAGAGATATCAGGTAGAAAACGCAACGAAAGCAATCGGCTCCGGAGCGCTGTTCGGGGAAAAATATTTGCACGGTTCGTCCGTTCATCGGGGTTATATCCCTTACGCTTATTCCGATTCGATTTTCGTCGTGGTCGGCGAAGAGTTCGGTTTTATGGGCGCGTCCGTGCTGCTGCTGTTATATTTTGTGCTTATTTACAGGATGATTCTGATTTCGCTTCAGTGCGGGGATCACGGAGGATCGTTTATTATAACCGGCATCGTCTCCATGTTCGTTTTCCAGATCTTCGAAAACATCGGCATGCTGATCGGAATTATGCCGCTGACCGGCATCACGCTGCCGTTTATCAGCTACGGAGGAACCTCGCTGATGATCAATATGATGTCGATGGGGCTGGTGATGAGCATCAAGGTGCACCAGGAGAAGGAGCCGAGCTACTGAGGCGGGGTTGGCCCCTCCTTAATTGTAGGGGTGCCCCTAAATCGAACGTTCTCCCCCCCCCTAAACAAGATGACAGAGCGTCACAATAAGATATGAAAATGTTCGAGCGGTTCACGGTTTAAACTCTGTTTAAACCGTGAATTCTTTTTACTACACAGTGCAGGTAAGTCGCCGGGATTTTGAGTGTACGACCTCGCCCCCTAAACTGACTTACCACACCCTGAGAACAAATCTTTGTCGCCACGAGCACACCCATCAAATTTCGGTCTGGGAGGGTGTTGGTAGCCTGTGTAGAAAGGATGATCTATTTGGATGCGATTCGTACTTGCTGCGCCGGCCTCGATGTTCATCAGGCCAACGTTGTTGTTTGCTTGTTAAAAGGCCCTCTTCATCAAAAGCCGACGAAAGTGATTCGGGAGTTTTCTACGGTACTCTCCGGCCTGCTCGAACTAGCCGACTGGCTCACTGAAGAAGGATGCACAGAGATCGCCATGGAAAGCACCGGCATCTTCTGGCAACCTGTTTACAATGTACTTGAAGCTTCTTGCACCATCACTCTGGCCAACGCTGCCCATATTAAAGCCATCAAAGGCCGTAAAACCGATATGAAAGATGCCCAATGGATCGCAGAACTTCATCGGTGCGATTTAATCCGCGGCAGCTTTGTGCCTCCTGTGGAAATCCGCGAATTGCGAGATTTGACGAGATACCGCAAAAAACTCGTTGGGCACGCTACCGCCGAAAGAAACCGCATCTTGAAGGTTCTCGAGATGGCTAACATTAAGCTCTCCACCTTTATGAGCGATGTTTTTGGCGTTTCCGGCCGTCTCATGCTTCAAGCTCTTGTGAATGGCGAAGTTATTGAACCCGCGCAAATCGCCGATCTTGCCAAAGCCTCTCTGCGCTCCAAGATTCCGCAACTCGTTTCTGCTCTCAATGGTCGCGTCACCAAACACCATCGTTCCATGATCGCTAGATCGCTCAAACATCTCGAATTTCTCGAACAATCCATCGCTGAGTTAGAGGCCGACATGGAAGTATACTTCGCACCGTATCAGCGGCAATTAGAGCTATTGGATAGTATTCCTGGTGTTGGCGAGCATACCGCCAAGATCATCTTGGCTGAACTGGGAACGGATATGTCTGTATTTCCCACGGAGATGCACCTATCTTCTTGGGCAGGGCTTAGTCCGGGCAATAATGAGAGTGCCGGTAAAAAAAAAGTACTACCATAACCAAAGGCGATAAAATTCTTAAGTCTGCTCTCACAGAAGCAGCCTGGGCCGCCAGCAACACGAAATCCTACTTAGGTGCAAAGTTCTGGTCCATTACAAGTCGGCGCGGGAAAAACAAGGCTGTCATTGCGATCGCCCATAAGATTCTAGTCATTGCGTACCACATCCTATTGAAGAACGAACCGTACAAAGAACTTGGTGCGGACTATTTAGAGAAACGACGAAGCATTTCCAAGGAAGAGCTAATGATTCGTAGGCTACAAAAATTAGGTTACTCGATACAAAAAGTAGACGAACTTCCCTCAACCAGTTAGGCTCTTTTAAAAAATATTCATTATGGGGACCGGGCATCCTATTGCCTTTTTTCGGCTTTTGACCTCATTTCAATCCATTTTCTCTTCGAAGTGACCTCGAGCTAAACGTTATTTTCCCATCAAATCGCAGTGCCACCCCCTAAATCCCCCTAAAGGGGGACCCCAGGCGCTCGGGCGCCCTGGACCCGCCCGCTGGGAGTTCATGCTCGCTGCTAATGCGCGTTTGTCCGGAATGGATTTTTCGCTGTTTGGCGAAAAATCCTATTCCCGACACGCTTTACTGTTGGAGCGGTGATGAGGGAGGGACTGCGTGCCTCTGGCCCGCGGTTGTCTGGCCATGGTTTTGCCGGGGCAAAACCTATGTCCCGACACGCTCTACTGTTGGCGCGATGTGCGATGTGTGATGCTGCGAGCGACTAAAGCGGAAAATGTAAGTTTGCACAATAAATCGGGTTACTTTAAGAGCAGGTGTCGGACCTGCTCTTTTTTTTAGTTGAAAATGCTTAACAAAAACTCAAATTACTCCGATTCATTATGACGCAGCTAAAAAAAGCGCCCTCACGGGTGCTTTTTTTGCGTACAAGCTCATAGGATGGAGTAAACGAGCTATTTTGCCAAAGAGGGTCGGGAGGAGAAAGAGATGGAAGTGAAGGACAAAGTTCGCCGGCGGAGAATGGACCGGATCAAAGAACTGCGCGAGACTGGCCCGCACGCATCGTTTCCTTTTAAGGAAGCGTATTACGGCGAAGAGGACAAGCAGCCGCAGCCGCCGCTCTATCATAATCCGTATCGGGACAACCACCCGATGAACGATCCGGAATACGTATGGAAAATGAAATGGGAGCGAGATATGGCCGAAGCGGGGAAGGAACGTTGGAATCCGGACGAGCGCTTTCGCTTCGAACCGCCTTCAAAAGGCCAGATCCGAACCAAGCTGATATTATCCGTTTTCGCGTTTGCTGCCGTTTGGGGATTGTTCCAGATCAATCACCCGTTTGCCCAGAAGGGACGCGACTATGTGAGGACCGCTTTGACGGAGTCGTACGATTTTAAACAACTGGCTGCGTGGTATGAAAAGCAGTTTAACGGCACTCCTTCGCTGCTTCCGGCGCTTCGTTCGATCAAGTCGGAGGAGGCGGAGAAGGTTTCCAATATGACAAAGCATTATTTTACCCCGGTACAAGGGAAAATCATCACTTCGTTCGAGCCTTCCCGCCTCGGCATCACCGTGCAGACGAAGGAAGGCAGCCCCGTATTCGCTCTTGATACCGGCCGCGTCATCTATTCGGGCAACAAAGAGGATACGGGGTACACCGTCGTCATCCAGCATGCGAACGGGCTGCAGTCTACTTACGGCTGGTTGGAGCAGCCAAGAGTGGAAGTAAATGATTGGATCAAGGGAGGGGAGACGGTCGGCACGGCGGGGAAAAATAACAGCGCTGCGCTTGGCGGTGCTTCCGGCGGACAAGGGGCGGCGCTTTATTTTGCATTGACGAGAGAAGGCAAGTTCATCAACCCGACGGAAGTGGTTTCCTTTGATTAAATGGGCCGGCTTGGAATGGGGCGGCTTCCGCTTCCGGTTTCACCCTTTGTTTTCGATCCTTCTGCTGTTCTCGGTCATTACGGGCTACGCAGCGGAAATGCTGATCCTGTTCGGCATCGTGCTCATTCACGAGCTTGGCCATCTCACGGCCGCCAAAGGGTTTGGCTGGCAGGTGAGAGAAATACAGCTGCTGCCTTTCGGCGGGGTACTCGTCGTTGACGAGCCCGGCACGGTTCCGGCATGGGAAGAAATCGCCGTGGCGCTGGCCGGCCCGCTGCAAAACGTGCTGATGATTGCTTTTGCCGCCGCCTGTAAATGGGCGGGGCTTTGGTCCGGCGGCTGGTGGGACTACTTTATGCAGGCCAACCTGATCATCGCGCTGTTCAACCTGATGCCGGTGCTGCCGCTCGACGGCGGCAAAATTATGCAAAGCCTGCTCAGCTACCATCTTCCTTATCATCGGGCCATTCAATGGTGTGCGGCGGCCAGCCTGGTCGTCAGCTTGACTATCGTCGGCATGGCTTTTCTCCGGATCGGTTCTCACGGTATCAAGCTGAATGTGCTGATCATCGGACTTTTTTTGATTTTTTCCAATTGGCATACGTACCGCAGCGTTCCTTATCTTTTTTTGCGGTTTTTGATGCATCGCGAAGCGAGGGCGGGAGGTTTTATCGTCAAAGGGGCGCTCGCCCAGCCGATCGTCGTGAACGGACGGCGCAAAGTAGCGGATATACTGCGTCTTTTTATAAAAGAGAAGTATCATCTTATTTATGTGATGGACGAGCGCGGCGTTATCCGTGCGGTGCTGCCCGAGCAGCGTCTGCTTCATACTTATTTCGTCGATAAAAAGCCGGGGTGTGCAGTTTCCGAGCTTTTGATGTAAAATGACATCAAGAGGTGTTCCTAATGAAGCTGATCGCAGTCCATTGCGAAGAGGGATCGACCCGCGTTGCGCTGATGGAGGACGGCAAACTTCAGGAATATTATGAAGAAGGCCAGAAAGACCATCATATTGCAGGGAATATATACATCGGCAAAGTAGTCAATGTGCTTCCCGGCATGCAGGCGGCTTTTGTCGATATCGGACTCAAAAAAAACGCATTTTTATATATAGACGACGTGCTGCCGGCTCATTTGGAAAAACAGCCGAAGGTGAAGCCTCCCATTTCCGATCTGGTCTCGGAAGGCCAGGAGCTTATGGTGCAGGTGATCAAGGAGCCTGTCGGCACGAAGGGGGCGCGCATTACGACGCATTATGCGATTCCCGGCCGTTGGGGCGTATACATGCCCTATGCGGATTACATCGGAATCTCCCGTAAAATCGATTCGGAGGCGGAGCGCGAGCGGCTTAAGGGGCTGACCGCAAAGCTGCTCAAGCCCGGTGAAGGTTTTATCGTCCGGACGATGGCCGAAGGCGAATCGGAAGAAGCCATAGCCGAAGATTTGCGGCTACTTAGAAGCGTATGGCGCACGATCGAAAAAGAGCGGACCTCCGCCACGGGAACGCCGCGGCGCATATACAGCGAAATGAGGCTTATCCCGCGGCTTGTTCGCGATCTTGTCAATCACGAGGTGGACGAGCTGGTGATCGATCATCCGCAGGCGCGGCTCGAGATCGAATCCATGCTGAAGTCCGTCTCTCCGGAATATGCGAATAAGGTGAGGGCGCATAAAGGACAAACGCCGCTGTTCCGGGAGCTCGGAATCGAAGATCAGCTGGAAAAAGCCTTCCATCGCAAAGTGTGGCTGGATAACGGCGCTTATGTGATCGTGGATCGGACGGAGGCGCTGACCGTGTTTGACGTAAATACCGGAAAATATACCGGGTCGGTCGATCTGGGGCAAACGGTGTTTGAAGTCAACATGGCTGCGGCGGAGGAGATTTCGCGGCTGCTGCGTCTGAGGGATATCGGCGGACTGATCATCATCGATTTTATCGATATGGATCACGAGACGCAGCGGCAGGCGGTGGTTCAAAGTCTGGAAGCCCATGCGAGACGCGACCGGACCAAAACGGTAATCGTCGGGTGGACGAAGCTGGGGCTGGTGGAGCTCACCCGCAAGAAGGTGCGGGAAAGCCGGGAACAGCTCGGGCTTGTCGATTGCCCGATCTGCCAAGGCAGCGGCAAGGTGAGGCCGACTTGAACGCCTCCCCAAAAATAAACATTGCAACTGCCGTTTCATTTGTGATATTATGATTTAGTGTGTTGCTATAGCATGCTGTAACCGCTCGAAACGGGTATGCAAGAACATCTGCTTTCATGCAGCGCTGTCACCTGCCGAGGCGAGTCTGAGACATGAGGAGGTGCAACTATGTACGCAATTATCGAAACTGGTGGTAAGCAATACAAAGTCCAAGAGGGCGATGTACTGTACATCGAGAAATTGGAAGCCGGCGAAGGTGAATCCGTTACTTTTGACCGCGTTCTTGCGGTATCCAAGGAAAGCGGGCTCGTTTTCGGAACTCCGACCGTTTCCGGCGCTAACGTTTCCGCGAAAGTGGAAAAGCACGGCAAAGGCGAGAAAATCATCGTTTACAAATACAAGGCTAAGAAAAACTACCACAAGAAGCAAGGTCACCGTCAACCGTACACTAAAGTTGTAATCGAGAAGATTCAAGCCTAAGAGCTGGAGTATTCCCGATGATACGCATAGCGATACGGAGATCGGATGATCGGCATATTGAAGGATTCAGCGTCGAAGGTCATGCGCAGTTCGACGAACCGGGCAAAGATATCGTTTGTGCGGGAGTGTCTGCCGTGACGGTCGGAACGGTCAATGCCGTTGAAGCGCTGCTCGGCGTAAAGCTGGGTCATCGAATGAAGCACGGCTTGCTGAAGGTGAATGTGCCGAAGCAGCTCGAGGCCTCTGTTCGCGATCAGGTTCAGCTTCTGCTCGAGTCCATGGTGGTCATGCTTAAGTCCATTGAACAATCTTACGGTGCATATATAGCAATGCAAGAAACAGGTTCAGACGACAAATTACAACACAAAAGAAGGAGGTAAACTCTCATGTTGCAATTGAATCTTCAGTTGTTCGCTTCCAAGAAGGGTGTAGGTTCGACGAAGAACGGCCGCGACAGCATCGCGAAGCGCCTTGGCGTTAAGCGTGCGGACGGACAAAAAGTGCTTGCGGGCAACATCTTGGTTCGTCAACGCGGAACGAAGATCCACCCGGGCAACAACGTGGGCATCGGTTCCGATGACACGCTGTTCGCGCTGATCGAAGGCGTTGTGAAGTTCGAGCGCTTGGGACGCGACCGCAAAAAAGTGAGCGTCTACCCGGTTGAAGTGGCTCCTGTAGCCGCAGCTGTGGAAGTGTAATAGAGCTAACGTTTAAGCCCTGGCGAACCCGGTTCGTCAGGGCTTTTTACTTTCGTGGGGATATTAGAGAAATGACGCGCATATCGTATAGCGTGTCCGGCACCAATTCGACAGCAGCCGAATCGTGCCGGACAAACGCGAGCCCGAGGCACTCCCTCCCTCACACGGCATCGCTCCAAAAGTAAAGCGGGTCGGGGGATGAAAGTTTTGTCTGCAGATAAAAATTCATCGCCCGACAATCGCGACCTTGGCGGCGATCATCCCCCCAGCGGGCGGAGCCGGGGCGCGTGGGGCGCAATGTTGTCAGGTTAAGCGGGAACATAGCGGAACTATGGTTCGCTAAATGGGAGGTTTCGGGCATGTTTTGGAAATTAGCGGAACTCAGGTGCTCTATTTATCTGTTTTCCCAGTCCATAAGCCATTTTCTGCCGATTTAGCGCATCTCAGTTCCTCTATTTTTTCAAACCGCCCAATTTTCCGAGAATAGCGAACGTGAGTTCCTCTATTTTTATAAATTTGGTCTTCTATGATTCAAGTCTCGATTTCGTCCATACCTCCTAACCTGATAACATGGCGCCCGAGCGCCTTGAGAGCTTTGCGTAGCCAAGCCGGCTTCGGAAGCCTGGAGTCCCCTCCTATTAAGGGGGCGGCTTACCGGATGGGGGAAATCGCTTGGTGAAGTTTTCCAAGCAACATGATATACTGAGTAGGAGTTCGGTCGAAATGCGAAATTGGAGAGATAGGTATGATTCGAAACAAGGGGTCGCAGCTGCTCGCGGGGTTGCTTATCTTGCTGTTACTGCTATGGCTGGTAGCGGGTACGATGGGGTGGATCGGACGAGGCGTAACCGGGCTTGCGCTTTTGCTGCTTTCGATCGTTTTGTGGAAAGGAACGGTCGCGTCGGAGCACCGTGAACGGGCGGCGCTGCTGCAATCCAAGCAAAGGGAATACGAGCACATGCTGATTCGAACGCTCAATCATCACCGTCATGATTGGATGAACGACATTCAGGTTTTGTTCGGATACATACAGTTAAAAAAATATGATAATTTACACCGGTATATGGAGAAAATAAAGTCAAAAATCGAGCAGGAAAGCGCGATTTCCAAATTGGGTGATCCTGCGCTTGTCGCTTATTTGCTTTCGTTCCGAACGCAAACGAACGATGTGCAGCTCGATGTGGAGCTGGAGCAAGATGTGCGGCTTGACGAGCTTCCGCTTGACCACGAAAAAGTCGGCTCGGCGATCATCGTCCTGTTGGATTCGTTCAAGTCGCATGCGCTTCCTTCGCAGGACGGGGAGAACGGGCTTAGTCTGGAGCTGGCGGTAGAGGATAACTATCTGCTGATCGACTGCGTGTACAAGGGGATGTACGCGGCCCGTGAGCTGAAGCAGACACTCGAGCAGTCGGTGCTGCGGGCGGATTCGCATTTGCGCGTGCTTCATGCTGATTTTGAAGAAGGGGAAGCGGTGGTTGCGATCAGCGTTCCTTTTAAATAACAGAGGTGGAAAAAGACGATGTTTGTAGATAAAGCGAAAATTTATGTCAAGGGCGGTGACGGCGGCGACGGGCTCGTTGCGTACCGGCGGGAGAAATATGTGCCGGAAGGAGGGCCGGCCGGCGGCGACGGCGGTAACGGCGGCGACGTCATATTCCGGGTGGACGAAGGGCTGCGCACGCTCGTCGACTTTCGTTACCAGAAGCATTTCAAGGCTGAGCGGGGGGAAAAAGGCCGCAACAAAAGCCAGCACGGCGCCAATGCGGAACATATGATCGTAAGGGTTCCGCCCGGCACGATCGTAATCGACGATGATACGAACGAAATCATCGCCGATTTGACCCGCCACGGTCAGGAGGTCGTGGTGGCCAAAGGCGGCCGCGGCGGCCGCGGCAATATGCGCTTTGCGACGCCGGCCAACCCGGCGCCGGAGATCGCCGAGAACGGCGAAGAGGGCCAGGAGCGCTGGGTCGTGCTGGAGCTGAAGGTGATGGCCGACGTCGGCCTGGTCGGGTTCCCCAGCGTCGGGAAGTCGACGCTGCTTTCGGTGGTATCCGCGGCGAAGCCGAAGATCGCCGCGTATCATTTTACGACGCTGACGCCGAATCTCGGGGTCGTCGACGTAGGCGACGGCCGCAGCTTTGTGATGGCGGATTTGCCGGGGTTGATCGAAGGGGCCCATACGGGGATCGGGCTCGGCCATGAGTTTTTGCGGCACGTCGAGCGTACGCGGGTCATCGTGCACGTCATCGACATGGCCGCGACCGAAGGCCGCGACCCCTATAAAGATTTCGTCAAAATCAACGACGAAATCAAAATGTACAACGCGAAGCTGGAGCAGCGCCCGCAGCTTGTCGTCGCCAACAAGATGGATATGCCGGAGGCGGAGGAGCATTTGGCGCGGTTCCGCGAACAGCTCGGAAAAGATCGGCCGGATGTGACCGTCTTTCCGATTTCCGCGATTTCGCGGCAGGGTGTGCAGGAGCTGCTGTACCGGATCGCCGACCTGCTTGAGACGGTGCCGGAGATGCCGCTTGTCGACGAAGTGTCGGAAGTGGAGGAACGTAAGGTATACCGTCTGGAGCGGCAGGATGACGACGAGTTTACGATACGCAGGGAAAACGAAATGTTTGTTGTGGAAAGTCCGAAAATCGAAAAGATGCTGAAGCGCAGCCAAATGAACTCGCACGATGCGATCATGCGTTTTGCCCGGACGATGCGAAAGATGGGCGTCGATGCCGAGCTGAGGAAGCTGGGCGCCGAAGACGGGCAAATCGTACGCATCGGCGACTTCGAATTCGAGTTCGTGGAACACGAATAGCGGCCGGCGTATTGCGGATAGTTAAAATGGCACGCACAAAACATGTCATGTACATGTTATGTGCGTGCCATTTATTTTTAGTGAAAACGCTGTAAACACGAACGATTAGTTAATAAATTAATGAAATGTTCGTATTTATTGAAAAATGACTCCATAAACAAGAATTTTAAAAAAAATATTTCGTAAAAACCTGAACTTTTTCTCGAAAAACTGTTGAACTTTTCGGAACTCCCTTGTATATTATAAACATGTAATAAAACATAACACGAAATACGAAAGAGAACTTAAAAACATGGGAGGTTATGAGAGATGGATGTAAAAAGCTTTAGGAAGGCGGGGCATACACCCAGTTTATTGTCAGCATTTCTCTACTTTGATGTTAGCTTTATGATTTGGGTGCTCTGCGGAGCCATGGCACTTTACATCACCAAGGATTTCGGTTTGACCGACGCGCAGAAAGCGACGATGGTCGCCCTGCCGAGCCTGGGGGGAGCGATTTTACGGATCCCGATGGGGATATTGGCGGACCGCATCGGCTGCAAGAAAACCGGAATCATCGGCATGTTGATCACGATTATTCCTCTGCTGTGGGGTTGGCTCGGGGGATCTAACCTTGATCAAGTTCACGCTATCGGCCTCTTGCTCGGGATTGCCGGCGCCAGCTTCGGAGTGGCTTTGCCGCTCGCCAGCCGTTGGTACCCGCCGCAATATCAGGGAATCGCGATGGGCATTGCCGGAGCAGGCAACAGCGGAACGGCGATCGCGACGTTTTTCGGTCCGAAGATTGCAGAGACTTACGGTTGGCACGCCGTGTTCGGGTTCGCCATCATTCCGTTGGTTCTCATTCTGATTTCCTTCCTGTTTATGGCGAAAGACAGCCCGAACCAACCGGCGCCGAAAAAGCTCGGAGATTACTTGTCGGTGTTCCGGTACGGGGATACATGGTGGTTCTGCTTGTTCTATGCGCTGACGTTCGGCGGCTTCAGCGGTCTGGCCAACTACTTCAGCATTTTCTTCTACGATATTTACGGCGACAAAGCGATGGCCGGCGGGCTGACCAAAGTGGAGGTCGGGTACCTCGTTACGATCACAGTTATCGCGGGAAGCTTCTTCCGACCTATCGGAGGATATATCGCCGACAAGATGGGCGGCATGAAATTTTTGCAAATATTGTTCGCCTGCGTAACGGTCTTCGCGTTTCTGGTAACGACCATGCCGAGCTCCTTCGTGACGATGCTGCTGTATACGAGCGTGATGATGGCTTGCCTCGGAATGGGGAACGGATCGGTGTTCCAAATCGTACCGCAGCGCTTCCAAAGCGAGATCGGCGTTGTGACGGGCATTGTCGGAGCGGCCGGCGGTTTCGGCGGGTTCCTGCTGCCCAACTACATCCTCGGTCCGCTCAAGCAGGCTACGGGCACGCATGTTGCCGGTTTTATGACCTTGGCGTCCATCGCTCTCGTCGTAACGCTGGTGTTCTATGCGGTATCGCGCAGCTGGAGAAAATCATGGGCTACCGCGGAGAGCGGAGTCAACTTCTAAATCCAATAAAAATGGCGGCCGATCGGCCTGCGGCGAAGTCCGCGGGTCCGGTCGTTCTATGCTTCGCGTGAGGAGGGTGAGACGAGATGAGCGATTTTTTAAAACATTTTCAAAAGCAGCAGACAGCCCTCCATCCCCGGGAAAAAACGACGAAAACGGAGTGCCCGTATTGCAGCGTTCAATGCACTATGAATCTGCATGAAGAAAAAACGATCATGGTCAGCCGTTATTCGGTTTCTCCCAACAAAGAGGACCCCGTGACCGAGGGGAGGTTATGCGTCAAAGGACTGAATGCGCATGCGCATACGATCGACGAGCGCAGGCTCAAATACCCGATGATTCGGGTCGGCGGCAAACTCCAGTCGCAGTCGTGGGAGGAGGCTCTGGATTGGATTCGCGGGCAAATTCAGGATGTGCAGCAGCGTTACGGGCGCGACGCGGTCGGGGTGTACGGAGGGGGAAGCTTGACGAACGAAGAGTGCTACCTGCTCGGCAAATTTGCCCGGGTGGCGCTGCAGACGAAATATATCGATTACAACGGGCGCTTCTGCATGTCGGCGGCGGCAGGCGCCTCAAATCTGACGTTCGGCGTCGACCGGGGACTGACCAATCCGCTGGAGGAAGTGCCTCTTGCCAAATGCATCATTTTGGCCGGCACGAACATTGCGGAATGTCAGCCGACCATCATGCAGTATTTCCGCAAAGCGCGGTCCGAAGGAGCGAAGATCATCGTCATCGACCCGCGCGAAACGGCAACGTGCTCGATTGCCGATCTTCATTTGAAAGTAAAACCGGGCTACGATGCGGCCTTGGTGAACGGCATGCTGAAGGTCATCGTGGAAGAAGGATACGTCGACCGCGATTTCGTGGAGCGCAGGACGAACGGTTTTGAGGAGCTGGCCGATCATTTGAAAAAGGTGTCGCTCGCCGAGGTGGCGGCCTTGACCGGCATCGCGCCGGATTTGATCGTGCAGGCTGCGCGTATGTACGGAGAAGCCGAGACCGGCATGGTGTTTACGGCGCGCGGTGTGGAGCAGCACGCCAGCGGCGTGGCCAACGTCCGCAACTTTCTGAATCTCGTCCTGCTGACCGGCAAAATCGGCAAACCGGGCTGCGGCTACGGCGCCATCACCGGCCAAGCGAACGGCCAGGGCGGCCGCGAGCATGGGCAGAAAGCCGACCAGCTGCCGGGCTACCGGCTGCTCGAAAATCCGGAACACAGGGCGTACATCGCGAAAGTATGGGGGTTTCCCGAAGACCAGCTTCCGCGGAAAGGGGTATCCGCCTACGAGATGATGGAGGCGATCGATCGCGGTGAGATCAAAGGATTGATCATTCTCGGTTCGAATCCGGTCGTCTCGAATCCGAACGCACATCTGGTGGAGCGGGCTTTGAAAAAGCTGCAGTTTCTGATCGTGATCGATCTGTTCGAATCGGAAACGGCCCGCCTTGCCCATATGGTGCTGCCGGGCTCCGCTTATCTCGAGGACGAAGGGACGATGACGCAGCTCGAGGGGCGAGTGTTGGTGCGCCGGGCGATTAAGCCCTTGCCGGGGAAGGCCCGGCTTGACTGGAAAATTCTTTGTGACATCGCCCACTCGCTTGGCAAAGGAGAATATTTCAATTACCGGAATGCGGAGGAAATTTTTGATGAGCTTCGCATCGCTTCGAAAGGCGGGAAAGCCGACTACTCCGGCATGACATACTCCAAGCTGGAGGAGCGGCACGGGATGTTTTGGCCTTGTCCCGAGGAAAGTCATCCGGGGACGCCCCGCATGTTCGAAGAGCGGTTCGAGCACGAAGACGGGAAAGCCCGGCTCGCGCCGATCGAGCATCAAAACCCGAAGGAGGTCGCAAGCCGGAAATATCCTTATCTGCTGACGACCGGACGGGTGCTGCAGCATTATTTGTCCGGTGTGCAGACACGAAATACGTCGGAGCTGAACTCCAAGTACCCGGAGCCGATGCTCGAAATCCATCCGGCGGCGGCGGGGGAAATCGGGCTCGTCAACGGCGGTCACGCGAAAGTGACCTCCAAGCGGGGAACGATCAAGCTGAAGGTCAAATTTTCGGGCAAAATACGGCAGGACACGGTATTCGTTCCTTTCCATTGGGGCGACGAGCAATGTATCAACCGGCTGACCAATCCCGCGCTCGACCCTGCATGCCGGATGCCCGAGTTTAAA
This sequence comes from Paenibacillus hamazuiensis, assembly GCF_023276405.1. Classification (NCBI taxonomy): domain Bacteria; kingdom Bacillati; phylum Bacillota; class Bacilli; order Caryophanales; family Paenibacillaceae; genus Paenibacillus; species Paenibacillus hamazuiensis. Next base: position 4,411,559 of record NZ_JALRMO010000001.1, on the reverse strand, counting down.
GTGTGTGCGGTCAATATTACCCCTGTATAAGAGTGCAGGGGTCCCGAACGTAGGTTCGTAAGCCTGATTTTGGCTTGCGAACTTTGGCGTTTCATCCTATAAACTCCAGAAAGCAGGTGACCACATGAAACAATGGATCAAAGCGGTAGGTACGGGCAAAATAGGATCCCGCAACCTGTCCTACGACGAGGCCGTCGCCGCCGCCCATGCGATAGCGCGGGGGGAATCCACGGATGTGCAGACGGCGGCGTTTTTAATGGCGATGCGGATGAAGGGAGAAGCGGACGATGAGATGATGGGTTTCATCGATGTGTTCCGCAAATATTCGCTTCCTTTCCGGTCGTTTTCCCATTCGCTGAACAGTGCGGGTCCGTATGACGGCCGCCACTATTTTCCGGTGACGATTCCGGTCAGCCTGCTTCTCGCTTCGGTCGGGTTTCCCCAGGTGCTTCACGGGAGCGAATCGCTGCCTCCGAAGCTCGGGCAGTCGATCAAGGAGCTGCTGGAGGGGCTTGGCATCCGAGTGGAGCTCGAGGCGATGTCGTGGGAGAAAATTTTTGTGCAGCTGAACATCGGTTTTATTTGGACGGATTTGATATGCCCGCCGTTCGGCCGGGTGCGCCATGTACGGGAGCAGATGGGGCTGAGGACATTTCTTAACACGGTGGAGAAAGTGATCAATCCGGTGCATTCGCTGAGCACGATTATCGGCGTCAACCATAAAACGGCGATGGACCACCTTATCCAGCTGCTTCCGAAATCCGGTTTCGAGACGGCATACATCGTTCAAGGCATCGAAGGTTCGGAAGATTTGCCGATCTACAAATCGAGCGCCGTGCGCAAGGTGACGCCTTGGGGGGACGAATCGACGAGCATCGATCCGGCGACATTCGGCTTTCAAGGTCAGCCTCTTGAAAAAATGACTAAGGAGGATCAGCTTGAGCTGATCCAGCGGATCGTGCAGGGCGACGACGCGACGGACATACGCAACGAGAGGGAGCATGTTATTTTCAACGCAGGCTTGCGGCTGTATTGGTTCGATAAAGTCGCTTCTTACGAAGAAGGGTTTCAATTGGCCCGCTCGCTGCTGCAGCGGAAAGAGGCGCTTAAGCTGCTGAACAAATGGCGGGAGCTCAGCAATAAATCCGATTTTATGCCGAGGGCGCAGGCGAATTGACAGAACAGGCCGCTTTCGTATGAGCGGTCTTTTATTTATAATAATTATAAAATAATAATTGATTTAAATAACCAAATGGTGTAAGATAGGATTATACCATTTCAGATAGAGAAAGGATGAATGAACATGAGCCGGGTCGTCGAAGCGTTAAACCGTCAAATTGCCGGTTGGAACGTGCTTTATGTTAAACTGCACAACTATCATTGGAACGTCAAAGGACCGCAGTTTTTTACGCTTCATGCGAAGTTTCAGCAATTGTACGAAGAAGCGGCGCTTCACATCGACGAGCTTGCCGAACGGGTGCTCGCTTTGGGAGGCGCACCGATCGCCACCATGAAGCAGTATCTGGAGATCAGCAGCGTGCAGGAGGCAAGCGGTCATGAAACGGCGGAACAAATGGTTGCGGCGATCGTCCATGACTATAAAACCGTCATCGGGGAACTGAAGGAAGGCATGGCGCTCGCGCAAGAGACCGGCGACGAAACGACGTCGGATATGCTGCTGGCCATCCATACCGAGCTGGAAAAGCATGTTTGGATGCTGAACGCCTTTTTGCAATAATATTATTTCAATCAGGTTGTGTAACGTTCGAGGAATGCTTGGCAGACGTATTAGTTAAACTAATCGAGAGACTGTGAGATAAGGCGGGAGAATCCATGCTTTCTAACCAATTGCTGCAGAAACTGAACGAACAGATGAACTATGAGTTTTATTCCTCGCACGTCTATTTGGCGATGGCGGCGTACTGCTCGGCGGAAAGCTTCGACGGATTCGCCAATTTTTTCATCGTACAGGCCGAGGAAGAAAAGTTTCACGCCATGAAAATTTACCATTTCATCAACCGGCTCGGCAAGCGCGCGCTCATTGACGGCATGAAAGCTCCGGTCAACGAGTACGGCTCGTTGCTGGATGCATTCGAGCAGGCGTACGAGCATGAAAAAACCGTGACGAAACGCATCTACGACCTTTCCGACGACGCCTGGAACGAAAGGGAACATGCGACGATCAACTTTTTGAAATGGTTCATCGATGAGCAGGTGGAGGAAGAAGCGACGTTCGACAGCATCATCCAGAAGCTGCGGCGGATCGATAACGACAGCAACGCTTTTTACATGCTCGACGCCGAGCTGGCCAAACGGACGTTTACCCCTCCGGCCGGCGGTGCCGAGGCGTAATAAGACTTTAAACCCGGGTCATGCATAATAAAACGCCTCTTTCGACCATCCTTAAACAAAAGGAGGTGAAAGAGGCCATGGCCAAAGATGTGCTTTGCGAAGTGAATTCGTGCAAATACTGGGGAGCGAACAACAAGTGCAACGCTTCCTCCATTTATGTCGTCAGCCGCAGCAAGCAAGCGTCGAATTCGGAGGAAACGGATTGCAAAACTTTCGAACCTAAAATTTAAGATCGATCTGAGGAGTGTTGCCATGCAACCTCCTCTTTTTTTCGGGAAACTAATCCTATTATGTCCGGAAATGATAATCATTATCAATATTTAAAACTTTGCCCCCGGTACGACGCTTACACGCCGGGGTCTATAAGCTCCGTCCAGCGGACGATCGGGTTTGCGGAGTCATCGATTCCCGCCGTACCGACCCAAATATGGGGAGACGGCCCGTTTTCGAAATAATGGGCCAGGAGCGAGCGGAATATAAACGGGATGTCACGGTTCAGCACATCTTCGCGCGGAATCCAGTGGAGATCGCCCTCGTCGGTCTGCGCTACTTCCCGTTTAAGAGCTGTGGCCGTGTATATAAACTGCTGGCGCACTTCATTCCGGTTCAGGCGGAGCAAAATATATTGCAGCTTCAGATCACGGATATCGTCCTGCGTCAGACCGGTTTCCTCTTCGATTTCCCTCAGGCATGCCGCTTTCGGGTCGCTGATTTCGGAAGGCTCCAGGTGCCCGCCGACGACGGCCCACATGCCGGGGTTCAGCGTGCGCGTTAGAGAACGTTCCATCATCAGCAGATCGTTTTCATAAAACAGCATGGCGGCAGAAATAATTCTTGTGCGGATCAAACGGACAACGCCTCACTTTGACTCGGATTCGGAAACTCCCTTCACTACTTTACCATGTTCCGTACGGGCAAGCTATGGATAGGGGTCGTCGTTCACCGATTTGCCTATTGCCGTAAGCAATCGATTCCTGTATAATGTCCACATGACGAAAACAATCGTCTTTCCGGAGAGGACTGATAGTGTGCTGGAACGCAAGCCTACGGAGTCCAAAGAAACGCAGCAGGAGCGCTACTATTTGGTGCGAGAGGATATGCTGCCGGAAGCGCTGCTGAAGACGATTCAGGCGAAGGAGCTGCTGGCCCGCGGAGAAGTCAAGACGATTCACGAAGCTGTGGATAAAGTGGACCTGAGCCGCAGCGCTTTTTACAAGTACAAGGACGGCGTTTTTCCGCTGAACCGGCTGGAGAGGGAGCGCATCGTCACCATTTCGATGGATTTGGAGCATCGCGCGGGCATTTTGTCCCGGGTGCTGGCGATGATCGCCGGTCTCGAAGGCAACGTGCTGACGATTCACCAAACGATCCCGCTGCAGGGCATGGCTAACGTGGTGATTTCCGTCGATACGAGCATGATGGGCGAGCAGCTCGCCGTGCTGCTGGAGAAACTTCGGGATCAGGACGGCGTCCGCCGGGCGTCGCTGATCGGGCAAGGGTAGACAAAGAGTAAAACGCGGCGTGAATAACCAAAACGCGTTTACATATTACATTCGGGAGGGTACGAGATGAAACCGATCAAGGTAGGATTATTGGGACTCGGAACGGTAGGAACCGGCGTCGTGCGCATCGTGGAAAACCATCAGGACGATTTGCTCAGCCAGACGGGGGCCCCGATTGAAATCGCCAAAATTTTGGTGCAGGACTTGTCCAAACAAAGAAACATTCCGATCAGCCGCGATAAATTGACCGACAATCCGCGCGACGTGATCGAAAATGAGGATATCGACGTCGTTATAGAAGTGATGGGCGGCATCGAGACGGCCAAAACGTACATTCTCGAAGCTCTGGAAAGAGGAAAACATATCGTGACGGCGAATAAAGATTTGATGGCGCTGCACGGACCTGAAATTTTGGCCAAAGCTTCCGAAAAAGGCTGCGACGTGTTTTACGAAGCGAGCGTGGCCGGGGGCATTCCGATTATTCGCACGTTGATCGAAGGTTTTTCGTCGGACCGCATCACGAAAATCATGGGTATCGTCAACGGGACGACCAACTTCATTTTGACCAAGATGAGCCAGGAAGGCGCCGCTTACGAGGATGTGCTGAAGGAAGCGCAGGCGCTCGGCTACGCCGAGGCCGATCCGACCTCCGACGTGGAAGGCTTCGACGCGGCGCGCAAGATGACGATTCTCGGCACGCTTGGCTTCCGCGCGAATGTCGCGCTAGCGGACGTTTCCGTCAAGGGCATCTCGCAGGTGTCCAAGGAGGACATCGCTTACGGCAAAAAGCTCGGCTATGAGGTGAAGCTGCTCGGCATCGCCGAGCGCCAGGACGATCTGATCAGCATCAGCGTTCAGCCGACGATGGTGAAGCAGTCGCATCCGCTCGCTTCCGTGAACGGCGTGTTTAACGCCGTCTACGTATACGGCGAAGCGGTCGGCGAGACGATGTTTTACGGCCCTGGCGCCGGCGAAATGCCGACAGCGACGTCCGTCGTGGCCGATCTTGTCGCCGTCGTGCGCAACGTGAAGCTGGGCATTGGCGGCCGCCGCGCGTTCGTGCCGTACAAGGAGAAGAAGCTGAAGACCGACGAGCAGATCTCCGCGAAGCAGTATATTTTGCTGCATGTGGCGGACAAAGCGGGCGTGCTTGCGCAAATTACGCAGGTGTTTGCCGAATATGACGTCAGCCTGGAATCGGTGCTGCAGCATCCGAATCCGAGCAACCCGAATGCGGAAATCATCATCATCACGCATGAAGCGAACCAGGCGAGCATGAAGAAAGTGCTGAAAAAATTCGAGCAGCTGGACGTCGTCCATGCCATCAAGAGCGTATACCGAGTGGAGGGCTAACGAAACCAATGAGATACATGGGACTTTTGCACACGTACAAGGAATATTTGCCGGTAACTGACAAGACGCCGATGCTGACGCTGCAGGAAGGCAACACGCCGCTCGTGCGCGCGGAAAATTTGTCCGCCGAGCTCGATCTGGACATATATTTTAAATACGAAGGGCTGAACCCGACCGGTTCGTTCAAGGACCGCGGCATGGTGATGGCCGTAGCGAAAGCGATGGAGGAAGGCAGCAGGACGATCATGTGCGCTTCGACGGGCAATACGTCCGCGGCGGCGGCCGCTTATGCGGCGCGCGGCGGTTTGAACTGCATCGTGCTGATCCCGAACAACAACATCGCCCTCGGCAAGCTGGCGCAGGCGATCATTTACGGCGCGAAGGTCATCGCAATCGAAGGCAACTTCGACCGCGCGCTCGAAATCGTGCGGGAAATTACGGCGAAGCACCCGATCACGCTGGTGAATTCGGTGAACCCGTTCCGGATCGAAGGGCAAAAGACGGCCGCATTCGAAGTCGTGCAGCAGCTCGGCAAAGCGCCGGACTACCTGGCGATCCCGGTCGGCAATGCCGGCAACATTACCGCTTACTGGAAAGGCTTTAAGGAATTTTACGACAAAGGCATCTCGAAGTCGCTGCCGAAAATGATCGGCTTCGAAGCGGAAGGCGCAGCGGCGATCGTGCGCGGAGAGCCGATTCCGAATCCGGAGACGATCGCGACGGCAATCCGCATCGGCAACCCGGCGACATGGCAGGGAGCCGCTGCCGCAGCGAAAGATTCCGGCGGGCAGATCAACTTCGTGACCGACGAGCAAATTTTGCACGCGTACAAAACGATCGCCGCCCGCGAAGGCATCTTCGCCGAGCCGGCTTCCGCCGCCTCCATCGCCGGCGTCATGAAGCTGAAGCAGGAAGGATATTTCAGCAAAGGCCAGTCCGTCGTTTGCGTGCTTACCGGTCACGGTCTGAAGGATCCGAACATTGCGATCAAGAGCGTGAGCGCGGAGCCGATGGTCGTTCAAGACTCCGAGCAGGCGGTTATGGAAGCGATCAAGAAGCTGGAAGGCTAAGAGGAGCAGACGGCATGGCACACAATAAAGTTCGCGTCAAAGTTCCGGCCAGCACGGCCAACCTCGGGCCGGGTTTTGACACGCTGGGCATGGCGCTTGACGTATACGCCTGGATCGAGATGGGCATCGCCGAGGAGACTCGCATCGAGCTGTTCGGCGAGCAGATGAAAGGGATACGGGCGGATAAATCGAATTTGGTATATGAAGTGGCGCAGATGGTATTCGCCAAGGCGGGCGTCAGCCACCCCGAGCTGTATATCGGGATGTACAGCGACATCCCGCTCACCCGCGGCATGGGCAGCAGCGCCTCGGCGATCGTCGGCGGCCTTGCCGCCGCCAATGCGCTGATCGGCAGTCCGTTCAGCCGCGACGAGCTGTTTCAGATGGCGACCGCGCTGGAGAAGCACCCCGACAACGTCGGCGCATCTTTGTTCGGCGGCCTTGTCGTCGCCTTCTGGGACGGGGAACGCGCCGAGCATATCCGGATCGAACCTAGCGAACGGCTGGAAGTGCTTGTAGCGATTCCGGAGTTTCAGCTGTCGACGGAAAAAGCCCGCGGAGTGCTGCCCAGGCAGCTGTCCATGAAAGATGCCGTATTCAACGTCGGCCATTCGTCGGTGCTCGTGGCCGCGCTGTGCACGGGCAATCTGGAGATGATACCGCGCGCGATGAAGGATGCGCTGCATCAGCCTTACCGGGCCGCGCTGATCCCCGGCATGGATACGATTTTGCGCGAAGCGACGCAGCACGGCGCGCTGGGGGCCGCGCTGAGCGGCGCAGGGCCGACGCTGCTTGCGCTCGTAGACCGCGAAAGCCCGGAGAAGGCGGGGCTGGAGCGGTTTTTGCTGGAGACGCTCGGCAAGGAAAATATCGGAGCCCGCACGATGTGGCTGCAGCCGGACCGCGGCGGCGTCCAAGTGTTGACAGGTTTTGACGAAAGTAGTACATTATTCGAAAACATTAAAGGAGAGGTCCGGGCATGAAGCGTATCGCCTTACTCGGTCCGGGCACCTTCACCGAGGAATCGGCTCATTACTTTTTAGGCCGGGATTCGTTCGAGTATGTGGGCTGTAAAATGATCGACGACGTTTTTATGTCGACGGCTTCCGGCAAGACCGACCTTAGCGTTATTCCGATCGAGAATACGTTCGAAGGGTCGGTCCTGCTTCATGTGGACTGGCTGGTCAACGAAGTCGAGCTGCCCATTCAGGCCGAATGGGTATACCCGATATCCGTCTGTCTGCTCGGAAAGCGGATTCCCGGAGAAGATGACGCCGCGGCGTTCGGCCGGATCAAGAAAGTTTACTCGCACCATGTGACGCCGGCCCAATGCAGAGGGTTTTTGAAAAATCAATTGCCGCATGCCGATTTGGAGCTGGTCGGCAGCAACGGGGAAGCGGCCAGGCTTGTCCAGGAGATCAGCACCCCCGATGTGGCGGCGATCGGTCCGCTTGCCGCCGGGGCCGTGTACGGGCTCGATGTTTTGGCGGGAAATATCCAGGACCATCGCAACAACTATACCCGCTTCGTGCTGATCGGCAACGAGAAACCGAAGCTGAAGGAAACGGACCGCTACAAGACGACGATTTTGGTTACTCTGCCGGAAGACTTTCCGGGTGCGCTGCACCAGGTGCTCTCCGCGTTTGCCTGGAGGCGGATCAACCTGTCGAAAATCGAGTCGCGTCCGACCAAAAAGAAACTCGGCAGCTATTATTTTTACATCGATATCGAAGGATCTTTGGAATCCGTACTGCTGCCGGCCGCGTTGGAAGAAATTCGGGCGCTCGGCTGCCAGGTCCGCATTTTGGGATGCTACCCCACCTATTCTTATGAGCAGGAGCAAGGTTAACCGCCAAGCTTTCCATATAGCGAAGCTTGCGAGGCAATACAACTTTCAGGAGGTGCAGCCGCAATATGGCACAGTGGATTTATTTAAACGGGGAATTCGTTACGAAAGAGGATGCGAAGGTATCGGTATACGACCACGGTTTTCTTTACGGTGACGGTATATTCGAGGGCATCCGCATTTACGGCGGCAACATTTTCAAATGCAAGGAACATTTGGACCGGCTCTACGATTCCGCCAAATCGATCATGCTGGATATTCCGCTGTCTTACGATGAAATGCAAGCCGCGCTCGTGGAAACGATTCGCCGCAACGGTCTGAAGGACGGCTATATTCGTCTCGTCGTTTCCCGCGGTCCCGGAGACCTTGGCCTTGATCCCCGCCGCTCTCCGAAGGCATGGGTGATCATCATCGTCGAGCAGCTTGCCATCTACCCGGAAGAAGCTTACGTGAACGGCCTCAAAACCGTCTCCGTCTCCACTCGCCGCAATATTCCGGATGCGCTGAACCCGAAAATCAAGTCGCTTAACTATTTGAACAATATTTTGACGAAAATCCAGGCGAACCTCGCGGGCGTCGGCGAAGCGATCATGCTGAACTCGCAAGGATATGTGGCGGAAGGCTCATCCGATAATATATTCATCGTCAAACGCGGCGTCGTGTATACGCCTCCATGCTACTGCGGCGCCCTCGAAGGAATTACCCGCGCAGCCATCATGGAAATTTGCGGCCGCGTCGGGTATACGATCAAGGAAGAACCTTTTACGCTGCATGACGTCTACGTGGCGGACGAAGTGTTTTTTACCGGTACTGCCGCCGAGGTTATCGCCGTACGCGAAGTGGACGCGCGGATCATCGGCACCGGCAAGGCGGGCCCGATCACGACGCATCTGCTGCAGGAATTCCGCAAAATCGTGCAAGTGGACGGCGTCAAAGTATACGAATAACGCACAGCTCGGGAAAATCCCCGGTCTGCTCGCTCCCAGAGAGCGAGAGATCGGGGATTTTTTTGTTTTCGTAAGGTACAAATGCCCATCTGCTGCATACACTGTACTGTTATTATTCCGGCGCACCGCTGAGAAAGCCGGTTTCAGGCAAAATACATTTAGGAGGTTACAAGCAGTGAAAATCCATATCGTCAAAAAAGGCGACACGTTGTATGAGCTGTCCCAAAAATACAACGTCGATCTGGAGAAGCTGATCGCCGCCAATCCGCAAATTGCCGATCCGAATGTGATCGATGTGGGCATGAAAGTAAAAATCCCGACCGGCCCGAAGCCGGTGGAGCCGCCTGCGGATTATTTGTATAAACACGTGGTTGTTCAAGGCGATACGCTCTGGAAGCTGGGCAAAGCATGGGGGATCCCTCTCGCCGATATGATCGCAGCCAATCCGCATTTGAAAAATCCGAACATTCTTTTGACAGGCGATGTCGTATATATCCCGAAATTGAAGCAGCATCACGAACCATCCCATGTCTCGCATGGGCATGTATCCCACGGGCATATGCCTCACGGGCATATGTCTCAGGGGCACATGTCTCAGGGGCACATGTCTCACGGGCATATGTCCCACGGACACATATCCCACGGACATACGTCCCACGGACATATATCTCACGGGCATACGTCTCATGGACATATGTCTCACGGACATATGTCCCCCGGGCATGTATCCCCAGGGAATGTGTCCCATGGAAATATATCGCACGGGCATGTCTCCCATGGACAAATCCACGGATCTCCCGGGCATCATAAAAAGGATACGGGATACATCACGGAGCCCCAGGTTGCTCCTGTCCAGCCGATGCCGATGCCGGAAGTCGGCCACGTCAAGATGCCGGAACCGACCCCGCTGCCGCAGGTGGAGTATACGGCCGTAGAGCCGATGGTCGATCATACGAAACCTCAGCTTCCCGTCATCGAGCCGGCGATTCCGCAGCTGCCGTCGATACATCCTTTCGAACAGTATCAGGTGCCGGCGGTGGAAGTGTCGATTCATGAACAGGAAGTTAACGTTTATCAGGAAAAAGAGTGCCCCGAACCAAACGTATACCCGGGCATCGGCCCTGTGCATTGGCAAGAACCGGAGCTGCCGCAGATGCATCATTTCCAGCAGCCGTTCGACCACGGCCATTACGAGCCGCCGTATCCGATGATGCCGCTCGCGCAGCATTACGGCCCCGTCGCGGACTGCGGATGCGGAGGACCGACCGCAGCCGATTTTGCTCATATGTATGCGATGCATCCGGGCATGATGTCCGGTTACCCGCAGCAGTCTTATCCCTACCCCGAAGCGCAGCTGTCCTCGTATCCGGCGGCCGCGCCGTTTGCCGGGCATTACCCGAACCCCGGTTTCCCGCCGTATGCCGCTCCCGGTGCGTATCCTTACGGGGTGAATCCGTTCCAACCGGCGAAGGAAGATTGCGGCTGCAACCGGAAAGACGACCGTGAAGGTGAAGGAGATCAAAACGGGGTCGCCTCCGTCTCCTCGAAAAAAGCTGCCGCCACGGAAACTAAGAAAAAGACCGTCGTCAGCGCCGTGAAAAAAAGAAAAAAGAAGCCGGTGCGCCGCGTTCGTGAAAACACGCCTTGGCTTAGCCGGTAAAACACGAAAAGCTGCCCGTTTCAGGAGGCAGCTTTTTTAATGTTGTGCGCAGCTAACTTTTGCCGGATACCCGGGAGCCCGATTCAAGGAAAGGATTTGTTCACAAACGTTGGGTCGAGCCAGGTATATTATGCCGAAGGGTTGGGAAAAATAGTTAAAAACGTAGTGTCCATCACATAAACACAAAGTAGAGGGGATTGACATGATGTTTCGGGGCTGGCTCAAACAACTGAAGAAAAAGCTGCGAATGAGGCGCCGCACCTTGGCGTTCGGTCTGATTGTCCTTTTGCTCTGCGCTGTTTCGGCCGTCGTCTACCGGAATGGCTCCGTGGATTGGACAAGCTACGATGCCGATCGGAAAGATCAAAGCGTGTTCAGCCACATTCAGGCCCGGCAAACGCCGAATGAATCGGAGGAGCAGCTGGCGCTTATTCAGCAAGGGAAAGAAAGCAGGGAAACGTTTTACAAGAAATCGTATGTGTGCGGGGAAGAAATCAGCAGTCTCGGGACGATGAGCCCGGAAGAGATTTCGAACTATTACAAGGAGCATCCGCAGCTGGAAGTATCGCTGGATGCCTCCGGCAAAGTGTACGTTGTCGAAAAAATCGACGATCTGTCGCCGCAGTGCAAGGATACCGCATATTTCGGGCTTGACGACAAGGGCAACCTGTCTTTGTTTAACGGCGTGCCCGGCAAGGAGAACGTCATCCGCACCTTTTTTCAGCTCAACATATCGCACCTCGAAAGCAGCCTTCCGCATGATACGGTCAAGCAGCTGTACAGCGGGATTCGCGTAAAAGATCTCGAGGAGTACAACAGCGTCATTTCGACGTTCAGCGACTATGCCGTAGAGGAAACGGAGAAGGCGATGACGGAACCGCATATGTGAATAGCCATGCAGCATAAGGGATAGCCGATATCGGGCTATCCCTTTTTGGGCTTCTCTGCTATAATGGCATATAGAATACATATGTTCGCGTTTGCTTCGCGGACGATCGCGGTTTCGGTTCATGTTCATGGGAGAGTGTGCGGCATGAGAATATTGGGGATTGACCCGGGCATCGCCATCGTGGGCTTCGGGTTTATCGATAAACAGGGGAGCAGGCTTGTCCCCGTGCAGTACGGCAGCATTCAAACGGAGGCGCATACCGACCCGGCTTTGCGGCTGAAAAGCATTTATGAGGCGACACTGCAGCTGATTGACAAATACAAGCCGGATGCGATGTCGATCGAGAAGCTGTTTTTTAACCGGAATGTCACGACGGCGCTGACGGTTGGGCAGGCCCGCGGAGTGCTGATGCTCGCCGCCGTGCAGAGAGGTCTTGAGATCGCCGAATATACGCCGCTTCAGGTGAAGCAGGCGATCGTCGGGTACGGCAAAGCGGAGAAACGCCAGGTGCAGGAGATGGTCAAGATGTTCCTGCATTTGTCCGCCGTTCCGAAACCCGACGACGTGGCGGACGCTCTTGCGGTGGCGATTTGCCATGCCCATTCCTCCACGCTGCATCAAAAAATAAACGAGGTAACGAAGCGATGATCGATTTTTTGCGGGGAACAGTTGCACATAGAGAGATGGATTATGTGGTGTTGGACGTGAAGGGCGTCGGGTACCGCGTGTTTTGCGCCAATCCGTATGCCGTTCAGCATAAAGACGGCGAAGAAGTGACGATGTACATCCATTATAACGTGCGCGAGGATGCGCATTTGCTGTTCGGGTTCTTAAGCCGGGAGGAGCAGTCGCTTTTTCGGAGGCTGATCGAGGTGACGGGCATCGGCCCGAAGGTCGCGATCGGCATCTTGTCCGGCGGGCGCCCCGAAGTGATTGTGGCGGCGATCCAGCAGGAGAACCTGGCGTTTTTAACCCGGCTTCCGGGCATCGGCAAAAAGACGGCGCAGCGCATCGTGCTGGATCTGAAAGACAAGCTGGGCAGCTTGTTCGGGGCTGGAGCGGAAGCGGCCATTGCTCAAGCGGCGGCTAGCGAGCCGATGCTTGCCGGCGGAGCCGGCACAGGGGTGTGGGCGGAAGCGAAGGAAGCGCTGATGGCGCTCGGTTACACCGAGGCGGAAGCCGACCGGGCGGGCCAGGCGATCAAGGCGAAGCTGAAGGACGGCGATACCGTCGATACGGCGATGAAGCTGGCGCTGCAGGCGCTGTATCAGGGAGTGTAGCACGGGAGGAATAACCGATGGAAGACCGCATTATTTCGGCCCATTTGATGATGGAAGACCACACGACGGAGCTCAGCCTCCGCCCGAGGTATTTGAACGAATATATCGGCCAAAGCCAGGCCAAGGAAAACCTGAAAGTGTACATCGAAGCGGCCAAAATGCGCAAGGAAGCGCTCGATCATGTGTTGCTGTACGGGCCGCCGGGCCTCGGCAAAACGACGCTGTCCAACATTATCGCCAACGAGCTCGGCGTGAACATTCGGACGACGTCGGGACCGGCGATAGAACGCCCGGGCGATTTGGCGGCAATACTTACGAATTTGCAGGAAGGCGACGTGCTCTTTATCGACGAAATCCACCGGCTGCACCGCACCGTCGAAGAGGTGCTGTACCCGGCGATGGAGGATTTCGCGCTCGATATCATCATCGGCAAAGGGCCGAGCGCCCGTTCGGTGCGGCTCGATCTGCCTTCGTTTACGCTGATCGGGGCGACGACGCGGGTGGGGCTTTTGTCCGCGCCCTTACGGGACCGCTTCGGGGTTGTCAGCCGGCTCGAGTTTTACACGGTTGACGAGCTCTCCTACATCGTGAGCCGGGCCTCGGACATTTTGCAGGTGCAGATTGTCGGCGAAGCGGCGAGGGAGATCGGGATGCGCTCGCGCGGTACTCCTCGTATCGCCAACCGGCTGCTCAAGCGGGTGCGCGACTTCGCCCAGGTGAAGGGCGACGGCATCATTACGCTCGACATCGCCAAAACCGCTTTGCGTCACATCCAGGTGGACAATCTCGGCCTCGACGAGATCGATCATAAAATGCTGCGCGCCATTGTGCTGAATTTTCAAGGCGGTCCGGTCGGACTCGATACGATCGCCGCGACGATCGGCGAGGAGAGCCAAACGATCGAAGACGTATACGAGCCGTATTTGCTGCAGATCGGCTTTTTGCAGCGGACGCCCCGGGGGCGGATGATTACGCCGCAGGCTTGCGACCATCTGGGATTGCCGCGCCCCAATCAGAACGACTGAAAAATGAACTTAATTAGAAGAGAAACTTTTTCCTGTCCCCCGGAGTCTAATTTTTTTAGACACCTTATGAAGGGGGCTTTTATTTTTTTATGCTGCCGATTCGCCGTTTGTTTTTGTCATTGTGTGCTATCCTGCTGGCGATGAATTACATGCCGCCAACTGTACGGGCCGAGGCGGCCGTGCCGAAGCTGGAGCAAATCCGCGTGGCCTTGTTTATCGATACCGGAAAGTTCAGTCAGACAACGCCGTTTGTAACGATATCTGCGGATAAAAGCTTCGACCTCGCGCTGAAAAGCGACGGCGGCTTGAAGCCGATCGATGCGGGCTTGACGCTGGCCAAGGCGATGGCCGATCAATTTTACGTCGTGCTGCTGGAGACGGGCGATGCGTCCGGTGCCCAGACGCTTTACAAAAAGCTGGACGAGGCGGACAAGCCTGCCGGCATCATCATCAGGCAAAAGACCGGCCAACCTCTGTATCAGGTTTATGCCGGTCCGTATCCGACGAAGGAGACGGCCGCTTCCGCCAAAGATTCGCTTTCCAAGCAAGCGGCGGTCGCACAGTCGATCGGTTCGTTCGCGCCTTATGTGGCGGGAGCGCTTCATTGGAACGCCGGAACGTATGCTACGGAGGCGGAGGCGGTGAGTCAGGCGGCGGCGATCGAGCAGGCCGGATTTGCGGCGAGTGTCGCCTGCCTCGATAACGGCGGCGCCGTATCTTATGCGGTGCTGGTCGGAAACGAAGCGGATGCGGATGCGCTGAATGCGCTGAAATCCTCCTTAGGCAAGGCGCTGCCGAACGTGAGCCTGCAGCCGCTGGGCGCGAATGCCGCATACGTGATCAAGCGCACCGAGGCGGCGGCCGGACAAGCCGGGAGCGCGCTGAGTCAGTTCGTTCTCGGAGGAACGGCCAAATTGGCGGCGACCCCGCGGGAGCCGGGGATCAAGATCGCCGAAAAATCGGGACGCGCTTACCGCGGCAGCCTCGAGCTGTCCGTGCTGACAGGCAAGCTGGCCGTCGTCAACGAGTTGCCTTTCGAGGACTACGTCGCCTCTGTCGTCGGCTCGGAGCTCGGCGCCGGCTGGCCGGCCGAAGCGCTCAAAGCGCAGGCGGTGGCGGCGCGCACCTACGCCTTGAAGTCGGGCAACAAATACGGCATCGCCCATGTGTCGGATTCGACCGCGGACCAGGTGTACAAAGGGATGGCTGCCGAAGCCCCGGCGGTCGTCGATGCGGTGAACGCGACAAAAGGCGAGGTGCTGACCGATAAGGACGGACTTATCACTCCGTATTTCTTTTCCAATGCCGGCGGCATGACCGCAGACCCGGTGGAGGTCTGGGGCAAGCCGATTTCCTATTTAAAAAGCGTGCCGAGTCCCGATGAAGGAGCCGAAACGACCAAACCGACCCAGCCGACCTGGTACCGCGTCACGCTCGCAAACGGCACTTCCGGCTATATCCATTCCGATTATGTGCGGGCGACGGGGCAAAAAAACGACGCCGGGCTTCCGATTTACGAAGCGACCGGCACCAACGTCAACGTGCGGTCCGGTCCGGGAACGGAAAATCCTTCCTTGGCGAAAGTGAATACCGGAGACCGCTTTGCTGTGACGGATCAAAGCAAAGAATCCGGTGGTGGTGGTGCCTACTCGTGGACCCGGGGGCCTTTTACGGCGGACGAGCTGCTTGCGAAAATCAATTCGGCGCTTGCCACGCCGATTTCCAAACTCGAAAGGCTGGAAATAACGGCGCGCGGGCCATCCGGCAGGGTGACGGAAATGAAGGCGAACGGCCAGGTGCTGAAGGTGCCTTACCCGGACAGTCTGCGCAGCTTGTTCGGGGGACTTCCGAGCACGCGGTTTGAAATCGAAGTATCGGGAAGTTATACTATAGGGGGAACCGGCGGATCCGCTGAAAACGGTGCCGCTTCGCCGCCGGTGTATGTGCTGGGCGCAGGCCAGCAGGTGCAAAAGGCGGATGCGGCAAAGCTCTATGCCATTAACGGGAACAGCGAGGTCAAACCGCTGGCTCCTGCGAAGGGGCCGACACAACCGCAGTCCCAAACCCAACCCCAGCAAGGGCAGAGCGGTCCGTTTACCGTTACGTTTAAAGGAACCGGCAACGGCCACGGGCTGGGGATGTCCCAATGGGGAGCGAGAGGCTATGCGCAGCTCGGCTACGACTACATAAAAATTTTGCAAACCTATTACGTCGGGGTTAATATCGATAAGGAATGAAGACCGTATGAACGTGGATTTGTTTGATTTCGAGCTGCCTGAGGAACTGATCGCCCAGACGCCGCTCGCGGACCGGACCGCCTCCCGTCTTCTGACGCTGAACAAGGAAACGGGAGAGGTGCGGCACGGACATTTTGAAGATTTGTTAAACTATGTAAAAGCCGGCGATGTGCTCGTGTTGAACGATACACGGGTCATACCTGCCCGGCTTTTTGGTGTCAAGAGGGACACCGGCGCCAAAGCCGAGCTGCTTTTGCTGAAGCAGCTCGGCGACGACCGTTGGGAAACGCTGGCTCGTCCGGCCAAAAGATTGAAAGCGGGCACCGTGATCGATTTCGGGCCCGAAACGGCGGACGGACAATTAATGGGAGAACCGATGCTGTCCGCCGTCGTCGAAGAAGAAAACGACATGGGGGGACGTATCGTCCGTTTCCGGTACAGCGGCATTTTTAACGAAATTTTGGACCGTCTGGGGTCCATGCCTTTGCCGCCTTACATCAAGGAGCAGCTTCCGGAAAAAGAGCGCTACCAAACCGTGTACGCGAAACATGAGGGCTCGGCGGCCGCTCCGACGGCCGGGCTGCATTTTACGAAACCTTTTTTGGATAAGCTCGTAGTAAAAGGTGTAAAACTAGCCTATATCACCCTGCATGTCGGGCTTGGCACGTTTCGCCCCGTATCGGTGGACAAGGTGGAGGAGCACGAGATGCACGCGGAATTTTACCGCGTCCCGCAAGAAGCGGCGGATCTCATCAACGAGGCGAAAGCGCGGGGGAGCCGTGTGATCGCTGTCGGCACGACGTCGACGAGGACGCTGGAAACCGCGGCGAGGGACCATATGAAGGACGGTAAGCTTGAAGCTTGCCAGGGCTGGACGAGCATTTTCATCTATCCCGGCTACGAATTTCAAATGATCGACGCGATGCTGACGAACTTTCACCTTCCGAAGTCGACGCTGATGATGCTGATCAGCGCGCTTGCCGGGAGAGAGCGGGTGCTGGCCGCCTACCGGGAAGCGATCGAGCGACGGTACCGGTTTTTCAGCTTCGGCGACGCGATGTTTATTTACTAGAGAGAAGTGATCATGATGGCTGTTACTTACGAATATATTAAAACATGCAAGCAATCCG
Organism: Paenibacillus hamazuiensis; assembly: GCF_023276405.1. NCBI lineage: Bacteria > Bacillati > Bacillota > Bacilli > Caryophanales > Paenibacillaceae > Paenibacillus > Paenibacillus hamazuiensis. The sequence continues at coordinate 4,394,268 of NZ_JALRMO010000001.1, read as the reverse complement.
GCGCCCGTCTCGGAAGGGTCCATACGCCGCACGGCGTAATCGATACGCCGGCATTTATGCCGGTCGGGACGCAGGCGACGGTCAAGACGATGAGCCCGGAAGAGCTGAAGGCGATGGACGCCCACATCATTTTGAGCAATACGTACCATCTGTTTCTGCGCCCCGGGCATGAGCTGGTGAAGGCGGCGGGCGGGCTGCACAAGTTCATGAACTGGGACCGCCCGATTTTGACCGACAGCGGCGGCTTCCAGGTGTTCAGCCTCAGCGAGATGCGCAAAATCACCGAGGAGGGCGTCGAGTTCCGCTCGCATTTGAACGGGGACAAGCTGTTTATTTCACCGGAAAAAGCGATGGAAATCCAAAACGCGCTCGGTTCGGACATCATGATGGCGTTCGACGAATGCCCGCCTTTTCCGGCCGAGCACCATTACGTCAAGCAGTCGCTGGAGCGGACAACCCGTTGGGCGGAACGATGCCTGAAGGCGCATGCCCGTCCGCACGACCAGGGGTTGTTTGCGATCGTACAGGGCGGCATGTATGAGGATCTGCGCAAGCAAAGCGCGGCCGAGTTGACTTCCATGGATTTCCCGGGGTATGCTATTGGAGGACTTAGCGTAGGCGAACCGAAACCTCTGATGTATGAGGTGCTGGACTATACGGTTCCGCTGCTTCCGGCGAATAAGCCGCGGTATTTGATGGGCGTCGGCTCGCCCGATGCACTTGTGGAAGGCGCGATTCGCGGCATCGACATGTTCGACTGCGTACTGCCGACACGTATCGCCCGCAACGGTACGGTGATGACTAGCTCGGGCAGACTTGTCGTGCGCAATGCGAAATTCGCCGACGATTTCGGCCCGCTCGATCCGGAATGCAGCTGCTACACGTGCAGCAACTACTCGCGCGCCTACATCCGCCATCTCATCAAAGCGGACGAGTCGTTCGGCATTCGGCTGACGACGTACCATAATCTGCACTTTTTGCTGGAGCTGATGAGGAAAGTGCGCCGGGCGATTCAGGAAGACCGGCTGCTCGATTTTCGCGATGAATTTTTCGCCAAATACGGCATCGACGAGAACAGCAAAGGATTTTAAAGATCGATTTTAGACAAACGACGGTGAATAAAGTAACGGAAAGGGGGGAAATCGATGCGTTTTTTGGCAGAAGAACCGGCTGCTGCGGCAGGAACCGGTATTGAAGGCATGCTGGTCACTTACGGCCCGCTTGTGCTCATGTTTGTTGTGCTCTACTTCCTGCTTATTCGTCCTCAGCAAAAAAGGCAAAAAACACGCAGCATGATGCTGAATTCGCTCAAAAAAGGGGATAAAGTGGTGACGATCGGTGGCCTGCACGGCACCATCCTGGAAATCACCGACGATATCGTCGTATTGCGCGTAAACGACGTGACGAAGCTGACGTTTGACCGCTCGGCGGTCAACTCGGTCACGAGCTCGGCGACAGCCAGCGAGGAGAAGAAGTAGTCCGAAACGGTTCCCGCAAGGGAACCTGTTTTTGTATATTCGCAATTACGCGAACGGAACGAAGAAACGGTATGTACAGCAAAATGGACCGGTGAAGGAACAACACGTTCCCGAACCGGTCCTTTTTGTTTGTTTCGCTAAGGCCGGCATGGCTTGATGACGGTGGCCAGACCGGGTACCCTATTGCCGCAATAAACATGGTTTTACAAGTATTAACGGACTCAGGAACCCTTATTTCGCTCCGGACCGCTCTAATCTGCGGCAAGTCGGTGGAATAACGTCCTTCCAGTCCGCCGGTCGGAGGCACGCACTGACTTCTCAGCATCGCCGCTCCAAAGGTAAAGCGAGCATTCCCGTACTACGAGCAGGTCCAGGGCGTCCCATGCGCAATGTTGCCAAGTTAGGCAGGAACATAGCGGAACTATAGTTCGCTAAGTGGGTCGACTCCGGATATTTTTGGGAATTAGAGGAACTCAGGTGCGCTATTTGTCTGTTTCTCCGCTCCTCAAGCCATTTATCACCGATTTAGCGCATCTCAGTTCCTCTATTTTTTCAAACCGCCCATTTTTCCGAGAATAGCGAACGTGGGTTCCGCTATTTCTATAACAATTCCTAGTGTCATTCGGTTTTTCTATGGCTCAACCCTCGATATCGTCCATACCCGTTAACCTGACAATATTGCGCACAGGGCGCCTTAGGGGCTTTGCGGAACAAAGCCGGCTTCGGAAACCTGGGGTCCCCCGGTGGGGGGCCAAACTATCTCCTCGCATTGACCCCGATAATCCCCCCAATGGCCCCGGAGGCAAAAGTAAGCCCAAGCAAAATCAGTGTCTGCTTGCTGAATCCGGCGTCGTATGCCAGAAATGCCACGATGAAAATGATCGTGCTGTAGAGCAGGCCGAGCAGCCCGCCATGGTACCAGCCTCTTGTTTCGCTGCGCCTGCCGGCAGTCAGTCCGCCGACAAATAAGGAGAGGGCGTGTATTCCGTACGCATAGCCGAGCAAAGACGATTCCTGCATGCTGGTGGAAAACAAAATAAGCGAGGTGACGACCGTTCCTATCGCCATCGTGACGAGGGCGTACAGCAATCCGGAAAAAACGGGGGACGAGGGGCGAACCTGCTTCACTTTATTGATCGGAATCATAGGACTTCCTCCTGAATTCAAGCTCATCTACCACCATTGTATGGGCCCGTACCGGAAAATAGTACAGGTTATGCGCACTTTGCCGTTTGCCAATAATCGGGCGTTTTCCCCTTGCATGACAGGGCCGGTTCGAGGTCAAAATATCCAATGAACTTGAAGAAGGAAGGGGCAAATGGATGGAAATGTTGACCCTTTTTTTTCGTACGGTGTTCATCTATGGAGTCGTATTTGTCATTCTCCGCGTGATGGGGAAAAGAGAGATCGGCAAGCTGTCCGTGTTCGATCTCGTCATCTCCATCATGATCGCCGAGATCGCCGTGTTTGTGCTGGAGGATCTGAACAAACCGATGGTCGAGGGGATTTTGCCGATGGTTACGCTGATGGTCGTCCAACTGACGATCGCATACTTCTCGCTGAAAAGCCAGTTCGTTCGCCGTCTTTTCGAAGGGAACCCCAGCTACATCATTAAAAACGGGCAGTTGAACCGCGAAGAAATGAAGCGCCACCGTTACAATCTGGACGATCTGCTGCTGCAGCTCAGAGAAAACCGGGTGATGAACGTGGCCGATGTCGAGTTTGCGATTTTGGAAAATTCCGGCAAGCTGACCGTGGTCGAGAAAAAAGACAACGTCCCGGCGGCCGAACCCGAAAAGCCGGCCGCTGCCATCCGCTATGAAGGGCTGCCGCTGCCGCTTATCATGGACGGCAAAGTCCAGGATCAAAATCTCGAGAAGATCGGGAAAACGAGGTTTTGGCTGAAGCGCGAGCTGGAAACCAGGGGGGTTAAAGATTTTAAAGAGGTTTTTTTCTGTTCGATCGACCACCGGGGCAAGCTGTTTCTGGATAAAAAGCGGTAGCTCAAACGGGCTACCGCCATATTTTTTTACCGAGCATAAAAATGCGGAGCAAATCGGATTTGTCGATGAGCCGCAGCAGCACGATCATCATCAAATAAACGGCTACGCCGACGGAGCAGGAGAGCATGAAGCGAAAAAAGCCGCTTCCAACCCAATCGGCACCCATCGCCGAATAGCTGCATACTCCGGAAACGAGCATGGCCCCGCCGACTTTGAGAAAATCCAGCATGTCCATGCGAAATTTGAGCAGCCGGACGACGCTTTGAAAATGCAGCAGCGTAACGAGCACGATGTTCAGGTTGATGGCCAGCACGACGCCGAGAATGCCGAATTCCGGCCTGCTGGCGACCCAATAAATGCAGGCAAGCTTGACGACGGAGCCGGCCAGCGTATTGACGAGGGCGTTCCCCGGCCTTTCAAGCGCTTGAAGCGTCGCCTGCAGCGGGGCCTGGAAGTAGATGAACAAAGCGACCGGGGCCATCATTTTCAGCATCGTGCCGACCTGCTCCTGGTTGTATAAGTAAAGGCAAAGCGGTTCGGCAAGCACAAACATGATTGTCGCAAAAGGAGCCCCGGTGACGAGCGCCAGTCTTAAGGACTGGTGCAGGCGGGAATGGATCGTTTTCATGTCCTGATTGGCGGCGGCTTCGGATAAAGACGGCACAAGCGAAACCGAGAGCGAAAAGGTCAGGGCGCTCGGCAGCAGCAAAATCGGAATGACCATGCCCTGAAGGGCGCCGTATTGGGAGGTCGCCACGGCGGTGGCGATTCCGGCGGCGGCGAGGCTTTGCACGGTAAGAATCGACTCAAACAAATAGGAGCAGGATCCGACAAGTTTGCTGCCCGTTACCGGGACGGCGATTTTAAGCAGCTGTTTCAGGTTGGCCAGCCGGCCTGGCGCCAGTTTGGTGCCGATATGCGACTTGGGAAACGGGAACGCTCTGCTCCGGTCTCCCCGATACTGCAGCGCAAGAACGGCCAAAGCGGCAATCTCTCCGACGAGCACGCCGATCATCGCTCCCGCGGCGGCAAATTCCAGTCCATAGGGGAGCAGCATATAAGCGAAGGCGAGCACGGTGACGATGCGGACCGCCGTCTCGACGACCTGCGATAACGCGGTCGGAATCATATTTTGCCGGCCCTGGAAATAACCGCGAAACACTGCGGAAAAGCTGACGATCAAAATGATCGGACTCATGCAGATGAACGTATAATACACCCGCTCGTCCGTAAACAAATGGCGGGTAATCCAGCCCGCGGCGCCGATGCAGGCGGCGGTGAACAAAATGCCAAGCGTGCCGGCGATCGCCAGGGAAATTTTCAAGATGCTGCGGATTCGCGCCTCGTTGTGCTCGGCTTCCGCTTCGGCAACCAGCTTCGCAATGGCAATCGGAATGCCTCCGGCAATGATCGTCAAAACGACGATGAGAAACGGATATCCCATCTGATACAGGCCGACGCCTTCGGGACCGATGATTCGAGGTAAAGCGATGCGCGGAACGAAGCCCAAGATGCGGTTGACGATGCCTGCGGCCAGCAAAATCATAGTCCCTTGAATAAACGACTGCTTGGTCACTTGAACTCCTTCTTCCTCACATGAAAGGTATATATCCATGAATATGCGGAACGTGTCCAAGCTCATGCAAAATTTTTATCCGGGCGGCGTTGATGCAGATAGAGGAAAACGCGGATACGCAGCGAATTGTACATAGATAGACTCATAATCGGGAGGAACGAGAGCGGTGGAACAGGACGATCAACTGCAGCCCGGCAGCGCGGCCGGCGATAATGAGGATACCAAGCTTGCGGAAATCCCGGCCCCGGACAACCGGCTGCCGGAAGCGGCCCAGCCCGAAACCGCAGCCGTCTGGCAGGAGGAGGGCGGCGTCGAGAGTGGCGAAGAAGCCGAAGAAGACGAACCGGTAGAACTATCCGAATCCGATTTGAATGGAGTCATCGAGAGTATGTGCAACAGCAAGGCCGAGGAATTCCGGATGCTCGGATACGAACAGGTAACCGGAAGGGATATTTGGGACTGCGTCAGCGACAAGTACCATAAAACCGGTATGCCCGCTCTGCACCGGGTCGTCAACGACATTTTATCGCTGAAGGTGACGCAGTTTATGAATTGGATGACGATGAACATATATAAAGACCGCCCCTTTTAATGAAAGCGGGCTTTTTGTTTTAAACAAATTTCGCCAAATTCCATCAAAAGGGCGACATTTTTTTGACTCCATTTTTCGCGGTGGGTATAATAGGAATATTGATTATGGAAGGAGATCCGCTGTAGACATGAAAAGAATTTTGGCTTTTATAGGAATAGTGGTCATCGTATTTGCGGCCATCGGCCTCACGAGCCCGGCTTTGCTGAAGAACATCAAGCTTGGCCTCGACCTCAAGGGCGGCTTCGAGATTTTGTATGTCGCTCAGCCGATTGAGCCCGGCGGGGTCGTGACGCAGGATACGCTGCGCGAAACGGCAAGATCGCTCGAACAGCGGGCGAACGCTTCGGGGGTAAGCGAGCCGGAAGTGACGCCGGAGGGCAAGGACCGCATCCGCGTGCGCATCGCCGGCGTAGTCAACGAAACCGAAGTGCGGGCGATTTTGCAAAAGCCTGCCGAGCTGAGCTTCCGCGGACCGGACGGAACGAAAGAGATGGTCGGCAGCGACTTCGTGCAGGGCGGGGCGAAGGTCGGCTTCGACCAGAACAACCGGCCGGAAGTGCAGATCAAGGTGAAGGATCCCGAGAAGTTCCGCAAGGTGACGGAGAAGCTGACGGGACAGACGCTCGCCATCTATTTGGACGAGAACATGCTGTCGGCGCCGCGGGTCAACTATCCGATTACGGACGGCAACGCCGTCATTACGGGCAATTACACTTACGATGAAGCAAAAAAATTGGCCGATACGATCAATCTGGGCGCTTTGCCGCTCAAGCTGACGGAGAAATATACGCAGTCCGTAGGCGCAACGCTCGGGCAGCTGTCGCTGCATCAAACGGTGGAAGCCAGCATCATCGCCTCCATCTTCATCGTCGTGTTTATGCTGGTGCTGTACCGTTTGCCGGGGCTGATCGCAAGCATATCCATCGTCACCTTTACGTGGGCGCTGCTCGGCGTCACGTATTTGATGAACGCGACGCTGACGCTGCCGGGTATCGCCGCCTTCGTGCTCAGCGTGGGCATGGCCGTGGACGCCAACATCATCACTTACGAAAGAATCAAAGATGAGCTGCGCAGCGGAAAAAGCTTGCTGTCCTCGCTAAAATCGGGGTCGCGCAACTCGTTCAGGACGATTATGGACGCCAACATCACAACCATCTTGGCCGCCGTGGTGCTTTATTTCCTCGGCACGGGTTCGATTCAAGGCTTTGCGCTCACGCTGATTTTCAGCATTGTGGTGAGTATTGTGACCAACGTCTTCTTCTCCCGTTTGTTGCTGCACCTGCTCATTCGCAGCAATATTGCGACGAAGCCGGGCTACTATGGGGTAAAGGAGTCGGAAATCAATGCGCTTTAGTTTCGATATCGTCAAACAACGCAAAAAGTTTTTTGCTCTGTCCATCGCCGTTACCGTAATCGGGATTGTCACGATGCTTATATTCGGTTTGAATTACGGCGTCGATTTTAAAGCGGGTACAACGCTGGATATCAACGTCGGACAAACGATCGAAAAGGCAAAGGCCGAGGAGATTATTTCCGGGACGGGGGTCGCACCGGCTGTCGTAACGATAGGCGGAGAGACGAACAATCGCGTGACCGCCCGGTTTGACACGGTGCTTACCCAGGATCAGGTAAACAAGGTCGATAGCTCGTTTAAATCCCAATTCGGCGATAAAGTGTCGAAGGAAGAAAACACGGTGGACCCCGAGCTTGCAAAGGAGCTTGCTTATAAGGCGATTTATGCCGTGCTTATAGCCAGCGTCGGGATTATCATCTACGTGAGCATCCGCTTCGAATGGCGGTTTGCGGTAGCGGGGATCGTAGCGCTGCTGCACGACGCGTTTATCGTCGTCAGCCTGTTTTCGATTTTCCGGCTGGAGGTCAACTTGCCCTTCGTCGCCGCGATACTGACGATCGTCGGTTATTCGATCAACGATACGATCGTTATCTTCGACCGGATACGTGAAAATCTTCGCTTCGCCAAAGTGAAATCGTTTGACGATTTGGCGGACCTTGTCAACCGCAGCATTTGGCAGGTGATGTCGCGATCGATCAACACGGTGATCACGGTGCTCGTGGCTGCGGTTTGCTTGTTCATATTCGGCAGCTCGGCGATTCGCCTGTTCTCGCTCGCGATGATCTTCGGCCTTGTGAGCGGCGCCTACTCATCCATCTTTATCGCGAGCCCGCTTTGGCTCATTATGAAAAGCAAAACGATCGGCAGTTCTAAAAAGAAGGCCGTCGCGTAATAAATAAAGAAAATGCTTCGGACAGTTAACGAATGGCCGCGTAAGTTTTGCTTCCGCGGCTTTTCTTAATCAATGATCAAGGAGTGGCCACATGACAAAACAGCGGGTTCAGAAGGCGGAATTTGCCGCTTGGACGGGTATTGTGGGCAATGTATTGCTGACGCTGATGAAAGGCACTGTCGGGTACATGGCGGGCAGCAAGGCGCTGATCGCCGACGCGGCGCACTCCGCTTCCGATGTGGCGGGTTCCGTTGCCGTGCTGGTCGGGCTTAAAGCGGCGAAGCTGCCGCAAAATGACGACCGACCTTATAAGCACGGCAAATCGGAATCGGCCGCCGCAATCGTCGTCTCCGTTTTTCTCTTGCTAGTTGGCATCGAAATCGCCATCTCATCGGCAAAAGCGATTTATTACGGTGTGAAAACGCCTCCGGCTTGGTACGGACTGATTGCCATCATTATTTCGATTATTGCAAAAGAAGCGATGTTTCAATATAAGTACCGACTCGGAAAAAAGCTCGGCAGCCAATCATTAATTACCAGTGCGTGGGAGCATCGTTCGGATGTATACTCTTCCTTGGCTGCTTTCGCCGGTATTGGCGGAGCGCTGCTCGGCCAACATTTCGGCATCGGCTATATGGTTTATTTGGACCCGATTGCAGGGCTTGTCATTTCCGTCATGATTTTAAAAAGGGGCTACACCTTGCTGATGGAAACCATCCATACGACACCGGACCATGTACTGCACCAGGAAGAGGCCGAGGAGCTGCTCAAAACCGTGCAGCGGGTCAAAGGCGTTATCGCCGTAGACGACTTGAGAGCACGCGAGCACGGGCATTATGTAATCGTCGACGTCAAGATCAGCGTTAACCCGCGCATTACGGTCATGGAAGGCCACGACATCGCCAGAATGGTCAAGATGACCCTGATGAAGCGGTTCATCCACGTTACGGACGTATTCATTCACGTGAATCCTTACGATCCGGGATATCCGTATAAAAATAACGCGGATCCGGAGCAGGATGACGTTCCGCATTTGCTGCATTAGGAGTCTGGGCGGGCAGATTCCGTAAATGACGGCAGCATGCAATACTCGGAGGTGCATAGATGCTTCACCCGAAAGCCCGATGGAATCTGAATGAGGCCAGTCCCGGCACTGCGGAGCGGCTTGCAAGCGAGCTTGGCATTCACCCGCTTGTGGCGCGGCTGCTCGTCGTCCGGGGATTCACCGACATCGAAGAAACGAAAGCATTTTTGTACGCAGGGGCGGAGCAAATTCACGATCCGTACCTGCTCGGCGGCATGAAGGAAGCGGTGGAACGCATTCGGCTTGCTTTGGACCGGCGCGAAAAAATACGCATCTACGGCGATTACGACGCGGACGGGGTCAGCAGCACTTCGCTGATGATCCATTTGCTGCGCCAATTCGATTGCGAGTTCGATTATTACATACCTCATCGCGTACATGAAGGATACGGGCTGAACAACAGTGCGCTCGATCATGCGAAGCGCGGCGGAGTATCGCTGATCGTTACGGTGGACACCGGCATCAGCGCTTATGAAGAAATCGCTTATGCCCGGGACATCGGCATCGACGTGGTCGTGACCGACCACCACGAGCCGCCCGAGGTGCTGCCGGAGGCGACGGCGATCGTCAATCCGAAAAAACCCGGCTGTCCGTATCCGTTCAAGCAGCTCGCCGGCGTCGGGGTTGCACTCAAGCTGGCGCAGGCGCTGCTTGGCCGCTGGCCGGAGGAGCTGCTCGAGATCGCCACGATCGGCACGATCGCCGATTTGATGCCGCTGGTCGGCGAAAACCGGCTTATCGTGAAGGGCGGCTTGAAACGAATGCAGTCGACTTCCTACGTCGGTATCCGGGCGCTGCTCGGCATAGCCGGCGTGGAGTGCAAAGATGTGAACGCCTCGCACATCGGCTTCAGCCTCGGGCCGCGCATCAATGCGAGCGGCCGCCTGGGCAGCGCCGACGATGCGGTGAAGCTGCTGACGAGCGCAAGCGAGCAGGAGGCGGAGCACCTCGCTTTCGGCCTCGACCAGCTCAACAAGGAGCGCCAGCGCATTGTCGACGAAATGACCAAAATGGCGTTCGCCATGATCGAACAAAATCTTGAGTCGGGCGGCCTGCCCAACGTGTTCGTGCTGGCGCACGAAGACTGGAACGTCGGCGTCATCGGCATCGTCGCTTCCAAGGTGCTCGATAAATATTACCGCCCTACGATCATCCTCGGCATCGACCGCGAAACCGGCATGGCCAAAGGCTCCGCCCGCTCCATTATCGGCTTCGACATCCATAAGGCACTTACCCACTGCGCCGATCTGATGGATCATTTCGGAGGGCATCAGGCCGCCGCGGGCATGACTATACATAAAGATCATTTGCAGGAGCTGTCCGACCGTTTGAACCGGCTTGCCGAGGAATGGCTGACCCCGGAAGATTTCATTCCGATTTTGCAGGCGGATATCGAATGCTCGCTGGACGAGGTAACCGTGGACAGCATCCGCCAGTTGGAGCTTCTGGCTCCTTTCGGCCAAGGCAATCCGAGCCCCCGCTTCGTATTCAGCGGGCTTGCGCCGCGCGAGCTGCGGACGATCGGCAAGGATCAGCAGCACTTGAAGCTGTCGCTAAGCAAGGCCGAAGCCGCGGCGGGTGCTGCGCTCGATGCGGTCGGCTTCGGCAAAGGCGCCATGGCCGACTGGATCGCTCCGAGCTCGCGCCTTGATGTGCTTGGCGAGCTGTCGATCAACGAATGGAACGGCACGCGGAAGCCGCAGGTCATGATCCAGGACCTGCGCGTACCGCACGTTCAGGTGTTCGACTGGAGAGGCGCACAGGCCGCAACGGGCAAGCTGCAGGAGCTGTGCCGGAAGCTGCCGGACGGCCCGGCGGTCGTCTTTTTCGATCCTCCGCAGGCGGAGACCGTCGCACGCATGGCCGATGCGTGCGCTTTATGGCAATGTTCGCTTTCCGGCAGCTGGGAGCCGCTGAACGATAAGGCGAAGCGGAGCAGTCTGCAAGGCGCGACGGACGTCGTCATCGGCTCGCTGCCTCCGCTGCTTTCCGACGCGGAGACGTTGATCCGTCTGACGGACGGAGCGGAAAGATATTATGCGGCTTTTTCCGAAGCGCGGAGCGCGGATAGCGCCGTTTTGCCGTCGCGGGATATGTTCAAGGTCGTCTATACGTCGCTGCTGCACGAAGGAAACGCTCCCGACAGGTTTCCGGCGCTGCTGCGCGCTTTGTCCAAGCGGACGGGATTGTCGGAAAAGCTGATTCGGTTTATGATAGAGGTATTTGATGAGCTCGGATTTGTCGAGCGGCGGGGAGAAGCCTATGTGCCCGTGCCTTCCCCGCAGAAAAAAGATTTGTCGCTGTCGCGCAAATATTTGGCGCGCATGTCCCGCGCGGAAGTGGAGCAGGTTTTTGTGTATTCGTCCGGCAAGGAACTTGCGGAATGGATTTGCACCCGCAAGACGGACCGCAGCAGCTTCAAGCAAATTAACCCATTGGAGGAAATCATATGAGATACGAAGAGTATATCCGCGTCATTCCGGACTTTCCGCAGCCGGGCATCAGCTTTAAAGATATCACGACGCTGCTCAAAAACGGCGAGGTATACCGCCAGGTCATTCAGGATTTGGCCGATTATTATAAAGGCAAGGAGATCGACTGCATCGCAGGGCCGGAAGCGCGCGGCTTCGTGATCGGAGCGCCGCTGGCGGTCGCCCTCGGCGTAGGGTTCGTGCCGATCCGCAAGAGCGGCAAGCTGCCGGGCGAGACGATCGAGGCCGATTATGCGCTCGAATACGGCAAAGATAAGCTGGCCATGCACAAGGATGCGATCCAGCAAGGGCAAAAGGTTCTGATCGCCGACGATCTGCTCGCGACCGGCGGAACGATCGCCACGTCGATCAATCTCGTGAAACAGCTCGGCGGCGAGGTGATCGGCGCCGCTTTTATGATCGAACTTACGGAGCTCGGCGGACGGGAAAAGCTGGGCGATATCGACGTAATTTCCCTTGTCAAATACTAAAGACTGACGTCTGTGCGAAAAAAGACTGGTACCCGGAAACTGGGGGATACGGTCTTTTTTCACATTGCCGGCCCGAACAATTGACGAAAACCTCTAAAAAAAGGCATAATGTTATAAAAATCGACTTAAGGGAATGGGTAAAAACGCATGGGGATCGAACAGCTTCTGGAGAAGGCATCGGGCTACTTAAAAGAGAACGATTTAACGCGCATACGGGAAGCGTACGATTTTGCCGAACAGGCCCACTCCGGGCAGGTGCGCAAATCCGGCGAGCCCTATATACTGCACCCGCTGGCGGTGGCCGACATTTTGGTGAACATGCAAATGGACACCACTTCGATCATCGCCGCGCTGCTGCATGATGTCGTGGAGGACACCACCGTATCGCTCGAAACGGTCCGGGAGAAGTTCGGCCCAATTTGCGCCATGCTCGTCGACGGCTTGACCAAGCTGGAAAAGATTAAATTCAAGACGAAGGAAGAGCATCAAAACGAGAATTACCGCAAAATGTTCGTCGCCATGGCGCAGGATATCCGCGTCATTCTGATCAAGCTGGCTGACCGGCTGCACAATATGAGGACGCTGAAACACCAGTCCGAGGAAGCCCAGCGGCGCATCGCGGACGAGACGCTGGAAATTTTTTGCCCGATTGCACACAGGCTCGGTATTTCCGCGATCAAGTGGGAGATGGAGGACATCGCTCTGCGCTACCTCAATCCGCAGCAGTATTACCGGATCGTTAATCTGATGCAGAAAAAGCGGGCGGAACGCGAGCAATATATTCAGGACGTCATCACAAACGTAAGCGACAAGCTGCACGAAATGGGCATCGACGCCGACATTTCAGGGCGGCCTAAGCATATATACAGCATTTATAAAAAGATGACGACGCGCAACAAGCAGTTCAACGAAATTTACGACCTGCTGGCGCTGCGCATCATCGTTGACAATATCAAAGACTGCTACGCGACGCTCGGCATTATCCATACGCTTTGGAAACCGATGCCGGGCCGGTTTAAAGACTACATCGCGATGCCGAAGCCAAACATGTACCAATCGCTGCATACGACCGTCATCGGGCCGAAAGGCGAGCCGCTCGAGGTGCAAATCCGCACGTTCGAGATGCACAAAACGTCCGAGTTCGGTATTGCCGCCCACTGGGCGTACAAGGAAGGTACGGCCGTGCCGGCGGGAACCTTCGAAGAGAAGATGAACTGGTTCCGCGAAATCATCGAGCTGCAGCAGGAGACGAAGGACGCGTCGGAGTTCATGGAATCGCTGAAAATGGACTTTTTCTCGGACCTTGTGTTCGTGTTCACGCCGAAGGGCGAAGTCATCGAGCTCCCGGCCGGCTCCGTGCCGCTCGACTTTGCATACCGGATTCACACCGAGGTCGGCAACCGGACGATCGGGGCGAAGGTGAACGGCCGCATCGTGCCGCTCGATCATCGTCTGAAGACGGGCGACATCATCGAGATTTTGACCTCGAAGCATTCGTACGGCCCAAGCCAGGACTGGATCAAAATCGCGCAGTCGTCGCATGCCCGCAGCAAAATCCGGCAGTGGTTCAAGAAGGAAAAACGCGAGGAAAACGTCGAGAAAGGCAAGGAGGCGGTCGAACGCGAGCTGAAGCGGCTCGGGTTCGAACCGTCCGCGGTCATGACCGACGAGAAGCTGCTGGAAGTGGCGAAGAAGTTCAATTTCAACGAAATTGAAGATATGTATTCCGCCGTCGGTTTCGGCGGGATTACGGCGGCTCAAATATGCACGCGGCTGACCGACGGCATCCGCAAAAAAGCGGAGGAGGCCCAGCAGCAGTCGCTGCAGCTGACGACCGAATACAAGGAAGTGAAGGCGCCTGCGGAGAAAAAGAGCCGTCCCACGCACGGCATTCGCGTCAAGGGCGTCGACAACCTGCTCGTTCGTTTCGCCCGCTGCTGCAATCCGGTGCCGGGGGACCGCATTATCGGCTACATTACGCGCGGCCGCGGCGTTTCGGTCCATCGTCTCGACTGCACGAACATCCCGACCGTGGAGAGCGGCGAGGAAGGGAACCGCGTCATCGAGGTCGAATGGGCGGATTCGGTCGAAGCGAATTACAACGTGGAGATCGAAATTACCGGCCACGACCGGCTTGGCCTTCTGAACGAGGTGCTTCAGGCCGTATCCGAAAGCAAAACGCTCATCTCCGCGGTATCCGGCCGGTCGGACAAAAACAAGGTGGCGCTCATTCACATGACCATCCTGATCCGCAACATCGATCATTTGCATTCCGTCGTGGAGAAAATCAAACGCGTCAAGGACGTATACTCCGTTCAGCGGATTATGCAGACTTAAGGAGCACACGAAACATGAGAATCGTCGTTCAACGAAGCAAAGCGGCGCAGGTGACCGTAGACGGCCGCGTTGTCGGGCAAATTCCGATGGGGCTCGTGCTGCTCGTCGGGATCACTCACGAAGATACAGAGCAGGACGCCAAATATTGCGCCGAGAAGGTGGCGGGACTGCGCATTTTCGAAGACGAGTCCGGCAAAATGAATTTGTCCGTAACGGATGCGGGCGGCGATATTTTATCGATCTCCCAGTTTACGCTGTACGGCGATACCCGCAAGGGGAAACGCCCCAACTTTATGACGGCCGCCCGGCCCGAGCAGGCGGAACCTCTGTACGAGCGGTTCAATGCGTTTCTCCGCGAACAAGGGCTTCGTGTGGAGACCGGTCAATTCGGCGCAATGATGGATGTATCTCTGGTGAACTGGGGGCCCGTGACACTGATCGTGGACAGCAAGTAAAGTATGAATGGGTTCGCGTGTGGACAAGCCTCAGGATTACGTGCCGGGCCCTATGCTGGTTAGAGCCGGGCTATTCTGGCAACAATAGGCGTATCACCTTAAGCAAGGGAGCCTGGTTGCCATGCACCAATCGAGCAAAGAAAAGCTTGTGACGCGGCCGGAACACCAGCTTCTGGCTTACGAGTTCGCCGAAGCGATGTCGCTCGGACCGGCCATGAGCGAGGCGGAAATCGTCGCCGGCCATACGTCCGTACACGAAAAGCTGCGCAGCACGCCGCGGAAGACGTACCGGTAGCGCCCGGATAAGCGGCCGCGGTTGTTTTTGCGGGGAAGTCTGGTATAATGTTGTGGACGGGAACTCAGGGTACCGCGGATGCCGGAAATATCCACGACTGTATGATGGCTGCCTAAGGGCATGCCGCGTTGAAACCATGGTTGTAGACCGCGTGAGTAGGGGCTCAAGGGCGGTCTATTTGCTTTTTTGGGGGAAATAACTATTCGCTTCGGGGGTGGAGACCTTGAAAATCGAAGTACGGCGCAGCGGATTTTCCGAGCATACGACGGAAATTTTTCATATATGCAAATTGTTTTTCGAGGATGTTGAACTTGTATACGAGTCGGCGGACGACGCACCGATGCTGCTGAAGCTGGATGTGCGGGAGGATGCGGCCGCCGAAGAAGTTGAGGTCCGCGGGATGCTGCAGGATCGTGTCACAGGGGAGAGCAGGAGCTGCGAGCAGCGCAGAAGGCTGCCCGCAGGCGGCGGCGAGGTGCTGCGCAGCCGCACCGTCAAGCGGGCGGTCGGCAGCTGCCTGCTGCACATGCTGCAGCAGGCGACAGGGCTGGAGCAGCCTTGGGGTATCCTGACCGGCGTCAGACCGACAAAGCTGATGCATAACCTGCTGATGAAGCATACGCGCGATGAAGCGAAGCAGCTGCTCATCGACGAGTATCTGGTCACGGAGCCGAAGGCGGAGCTGCTGACCGAGGTAGCGGAAAAACAGCTTCAGGTCATACCGGACCTGTTTCATCTGGACCGTGAGGTGAGCGTGTATATCGGCATTCCGTTTTGTCCGACAAAATGCGCTTACTGCACGTTCCCGGCGTATGATATCCGCGGCAACAACGGTTCGGTCGACGCTTTCCTCGAAGGGCTGCATTACGAAATCCGCGAGATGGGCAGATGGATGCGCGAAGCGGGTCTGGATATCACGACGATCTACTGGGGAGGCGGAACGCCGACCAGCATTACGGCCGAACAGATGGACGCTTTGTTCGTGACGATGCACGAGGCGTTTCCCGATATGAGCAAGGTCAGAGAGCTGACGGTGGAGGCGGGAAGACCGGATACGATTACGCCGGAAAAAATCGCCGTCATGAACAAATGGAATGTCGACCGCATCAGCATCAATCCGCAAAGCTTCACGCAGGCGACGTTGGATGCGATCGGCCGGCACCACACGGTGACGGAGACGGTGGAGAAATTCCGGCTCGCCCGGGAAATGGGGCTCGACAACATCAACATGGACCTGATCATCGGCCTGCCGAACGAAGGGCTGAAGGAGCTTGAGCACACGCTCTCGGAAACCGAAAAGCTGATGCCCGAATCGCTGACCGTCCATACGCTGTCGTTCAAAAGAGCGTCGCGGATGACGAAAAACCGGGACGCTTACGAAGTCGCGGAGCGGGACGAAATCGCGGTCATGATGGAGCGGGCTACCCGGTGGACCGCCGGGCACGGCTACAAGCCTTATTACTTGTACCGTCAAAAAAACATCCTTGGCAATCTCGAAAACGTCGGCTATTCTCTCGAAGGCAGAGAGAGCTTGTACAACATCGTGATGATGGAGGAGCGCCAGACGATCATCGGGCTCGGCTGCGGAGCGGTCAGCAAAATCCTGTTTCCGGCCGAGCTGCGCGAGGACGGTTCGGAGCATCAGCGCATCGAGCGTTTCCCGAACCCGAAGGAGCCTTCCGTTTACAATCAAGCGTACAAGGAGTATATCGATAAAAAGATCCGGCTCCTGGACGAAGCGTACCCGGCATCGGTAAAAGCGTAGAGTTGTGCAACCTTATGGCCTGTATTGCCGTAATATATATGGGACGGCATGCAGGCTATTTTTTCATCCTTGGGGAATTGGTGGAAAGCCGGATTACGGATAATCGCGGGGGCTCCATCGGTTTCTATTTTTGCACGTACGATGCTTTATACGGTTACCGGACTAGTTGACGAACCTATTTTTTTACTCGAGGTGTACTATGAGCGAAGGCAATCAATGGCTTGGCAAAGAAAACCGCGGATACGCGATCATTTTGACGGCGATCGTCGTGATGGCCGTCGTGGCGGCCGGCTGGTACATATGGCAGATGAAGCATGGCGGGCCCCGCAAAGCGGCGGGCCAGCCGCAAAAGCTGATGGAGGTCAAATCGGTCGCCGACGTCAAAAGCAGCTACGACGTGATCGTCGTCGGCACCGATCCGGAAGGGGTTGCGGCAGCTGTTTCCGCGGCGCGGAACGGACAGAAGACGCTGCTCGTCGATGGCAAGGAGCGTCCTATTTTGGGCGGTCTGATGACGCTCGGCTGGCTGAACAGCATCGATATGACCGTCGAGCCCGGCAGCATGTCGCGGCAGCCGATGAACAAAGGCATCTTCAGCGAATGGTTCGGCAAAATCGAAGGCGACTCATTTGACGTCGTCACGGCGGCGAATGCCTTTTACCAGATGGTCGCCGCGGAGAAAAACATCGACGTGCTGCTGAAAGCAAAGTCGATCGAACCGCATCTGACGGTTAAAGGCGACGGCGGCAGGACGGTGACCGGCGCCGACATCATCAAAGAGGACGGCAGCAAAATAAGCGTGCAGGCCAAATCGGTGATCGACGCGACGCAGGATGCGGATTTCGCCGCTGCGGCGGGCGTGCCGTTTACGGTCGGCCGGGAGGATCTCGCCGATCCGAAAAGCCGCATGGCCGTTACGGTCGTTTTCCGCTTGAACAACATCACGCCGGAACGGTGGAAGCAGTTTGGCAAGACGATTGCCGCCGAGGATAAGGGCCAGGGCAAATACGGGATTAACGAGCACAGCTTGTGGGGTTTTGACAAAATGCAGGAATATCCGGCCGTCAACAAGGAGCGCGTGCGGATGCGCGGCCTGAACGGCGGACGCCAGAACGACAATACGATGCTCGTGAACGCTTTGCAAATTTTCGGTATCGATCCGTTCGATTCGAAATCGCGCCAGGAGGCGTTCCAGATTGCGAAGGACGAGCTGCCGCATGTGCTCGATTACCTGAAAAAGCAGTATCCCGGCGACTTCGAGGGCGTGGAGCTGGACGCGATCGCGCCGGAGCTGTATGTCCGCGAGTCGCGCCACATGATCGGCGAGTACCGTTTGTCGATTGTCGACGAGCTGGAAAACCGCGATCAATGGGACCGCATCGCCTTCGGCGGATATCCGGTCGACATTCAGCGGACGTCGCCCAAGGATAACGGAGCGGTTGTAATCGATCCCGACAAATATGCGATACCTTTCCGCTCTCTTGTGCCCCAGAAGGTGGACGGCCTGCTCGTCGTCGGCCGCGCGGCCAGCTACGACACGCTGCCGCACGGGTCGGCGCGGGTGATCCCGACCGGCATGGCCGAAGGCGAGGCGGCAGGCGCCGCCGCGAAAATCGCAGCGGACATGAAGCTTTCGTTCCGCCAGCTTTCCGCATCGAAGGATGGCATCGCGAAGCTGCAGGAGCAGCTGAACAAGCAGGGGATGGACCTGAAGCCGTATTCCCCTAAACCTCAGGCGTTTATGGAGAACAAGGCGTATCCCGGCCTGAAGGCGGCCGTTTCCTTGGGACTCGCCACGGGCGGCTACAAAAACGAATTCGATCTTGATAAACCTTCCAACATTCAAAGAATGTTTAACATCGTCGAAGGGACGAAAAAATTCAATCCGACGGCACTGACCGGAAGCGCCGCGAACTGGCTGAGCGGGCTGAAGAACCAGACGGACCCGGCCAAAACGCCGGTAACGCTGGATCAGGCCGCCTATATCATGGCCCAGACGCTTAAAGTTAGCGTGCAGCCGGATAAGGCGGTTGCTGAGCTGGAGAAGCGGGGCATTTTAACGAAAGCGACGCTGGATCAAATTTCGAACAAGCAGTCGCTGAACAACGGCGATACGTATATGCTGGTAAGGGATTGGGCGACGGCGCTCAAATTTAACAAAGATTTAAAATAGCATCCCCGGGATGTTTGACAAAACCAGCTTGACTTTGCCAATTTTCGATATTAAAATAAACTTTAATTGTGAAAGGCAAATCGATCCGTTGATGGGACAAAGTACTTCGAACCTTGCTTATTCAGAGAGGGAAGCCGCCGGCTGCAAGCTTCCTTAAGCGAATCGGACGAACAGACCTCCCGGAGGACATGCGGCGAACCCGAATGAATCCATTCGTTGCAGTAGCCGTATTGCGCAGGCGGGCGTTATCCGCTAGAGTGTGAATGCCGCTTGAACGGATCTGCGTACGCGCGGAACAGGCGGGTTCATAATGTGGGTGGTACCACGGGTGATTCGGTCGTCGATCTCTCGTCCCTGACAATGCTCAGGGGCGGGAGATTTTTTATTTTCAGAGTTGCCAAGTTTTCAGCGGAGCTGAACAATTCGGAAGCTTTTCTTAATTTGAAGAAGGAAGGAGTCAGGGATATGAGCATTCAAAAGCCGACAGGCACGCAGGACCTGCTGCCGGGCGATGTGGAGAAATGGCAGTACATCGAAGGCAAGGCGCGCGAGCTTTGCCGGAGATTTAATTATAAGGAAATCCGGACGCCGATTTTCGAGCATATCGAGCTGTTCCAGCGGGGGGTCGGAGAGACGACGGACATCGTCGAGAAGGAGATGTACGCGTTCAAGGACAAAGGAGACCGCGATCTCGCGCTCAGACCGGAAGGCACGGCCGGCGTCGTGCGGGCGTACGTCGAAAACAAGCTGTTCGGCGAACCGGACGTCAGCAAGCTGTATTATATCGGACCGATGTTCCGCTATGAGCGGCCGCAGGCGGGGCGTCAGCGCCAGTTCCACCAGTTCGGCATCGAGGCGTTCGGCTCGACGGACCCGAGCCTGGATGCGGAAGTCATTGCTCTCGGGTACACCTTCTACAAGGAGCTTGGCCTATCCGGCGTTTCGGTGGAGGTGAACTCCGTCGGAAATCCGGCGTGCCGCAGCGTGTACCGCACGAAGATCCAGGAGTTTTTCGCGCCGGTCAAAGATCAGCTCTGCAAAGATTGCCAGTCGCGTTACGACCGCAATCCGATGCGCATTCTCGACTGCAAGATCGATCAGAAGTACTGCGAGGGCGCGCCGACGATTCTCGAATATTTGGACGAGGAATGCCGGACCCATTTCGAAGCGGTGCAGCGCCACTTGACGGCGATGGACATCCCGTTCACCATCAATCCTCGTTTGGTTCGCGGGCTCGACTACTACACGCACACGGCGTTCGAGTACAAGGCGGCCGGCATCGGCGCGATCGACACGGTCGGCGGCGGCGGACGCTACAACGGCCTCGTGCAGCAGGTCGGCGGCAGCGACCAGCCGGGCGTCGGGCTCGGGCTCGGCATGGAGCGCATCCTGCTCGTGCTGCAGGCGCAAGGAGTGGAGCTGCCGCAGGCAAAGCCGCTTGACGTGTACTTGATCGGGCTCGGCGAGGCGGCGGAAAACGAAATCGTCCGGCTGCTGTTCCGGCTTCGCGAAGCGGATCTGACCGCAGAGAAAGATTACCTCGGCCGCAAAATAAAGGCGCAGATGAAGTCCGCGGACCGCTTCCATGCGAGATACGTAGCCATTCTCGGCGATGACGAGCTGCAGCGCGGCGAGATCACCGTCAAGGAGATGGCAACGGGTGAGCAGATGACGGTGCCTTTAAGCGAGTTCGTTCAGCGCATGAAAGATGCGGCGAATAAATAGCGAAACGGCCGTAAGCTTGCCGGAACGCGGCGGAAAGTAAACCAGTGCATATCAATAGCTCATTTTTCTAAAAATAGGAGGAATCAGTCATGCTGTTAAAAACGCATCATTGTGGGGAATTGACGAAAGCGAACGTAGGGGAAGAAGTCGTGCTGAACGGCTGGGTGTCCGTACGCCGCGACCTCGGCGGAGTTGTTTTCATTGATCTGCGCGACCGCAGCGGCATCGTACAGATCGTATTTAACCCGGAGTTTTCCGCGGAAGCGCATGCGGTGGCGGATAAATGCCGCACCGAGTACGTGCTATCCGTCCGCGGCAAGGTTGTCGACCGTGACCCGGAAACGGTGAATAAAAACCTGAAAACCGGCGAAATCGAAGTGCGCATCACGGAAGCGGAAATTTTGAACGCAGCCAAAACGCCTCCGTTTTTCATCGAGGACGGCATTGAAGTGGACGAAGCGGTTCGCCTGAAGTACCGTTACCTCGACTTGCGCCGTCCGGAAATGCAGCGCACGCTGATGCTGCGCTCCAAAGCCGCCAAGCTGTTCCGCGATTTCCTCGACGAGAACGGCTTCGTGGAAATCGAGACGCCGATTTTGACGAAAAGCACGCCGGAAGGCGCGCGCGATTACCTTGTGCCGAGCCGGGTGCATCCGGGCGAGTTTTTCGCGCTGCCGCAGTCGCCGCAAATTTTCAAGCAGCTGCTGATGGTTGCCGGCATGGAGCGTTACTACCAGATTGCCCGCTGCTTCCGCGACGAAGACCTGCGCGCCGACCGCCAGCCGGAGTTTACCCAGGTGGACATCGAGACGTCGTTCCTGACGCAGGATCAGCTGCTCGAGATGATGGAACGTCTCGTCGTCCGCTTGATGAAGGAAACGGCGGGCGTCGACATCGAAACTCCGTTCCAGCGCATCACCTACGCCGACGCGATGGGCAAATACGGCTCCGACAAGCCGGACCTGCGTTTCGGGCTGGAGCTCGTTGAAGTGACGGACATCGTGGAAAAATCGGGCGTTAAATTATTCGCCGACGTCGCCGCCAAGGGCGGCCAGGTGAAGGCGCTCAACGCGAAAGGCTGCGCGACGTGGAGCCGCAAGGAGATCGACGATCTGCTGCCGTTCGCCGCACGTTACGGAGCGAAGGGATTGGCGTGGATTCAAGTGAAGGACGGCGAATGGAAAGGGCCGATCGTGAAGTTCTTCACGGAGCAGGAAATCGCTGCGCTCGGTGAACGCCTTGGCGCTGAAGAAGGCGACCTGCTGCTGTTCTCCGCCGACACGAAAAAGGTCGTTGCCGACGTGCTCGGCAACCTGCGCCTGAAAATCGGCCGCGACCTCGGCCTGATCGACGAAAGCAAGTTCAAATTCGCCTGGGTCGTCGACTTCCCGCTCTTGGGCTGGGATGAAGACGACAAGCGCTGGGTGGCCGAGCACCATCCGTTTACCCGTCCGCGCGAAGAAGACCTGCATTATTTCGACACCGATCCGGGCAAAATCCGCGCTCAGGCGTACGACCTCGTGCTCAACGGCTACGAAGTGGGCGGCGGCTCGATGCGGATTTACAAGCGCGAAGTGCAGGAGAAAATGTTCGGCGCGCTCGGCTTCTCGAAGGAAGAAGCGAACGAAAAGTTCGGCTTCCTGCTCGAAGCGTTCGAATACGGCACACCTCCGCACGGCGGCATCGCCTTCGGCTTCGACCGTCTCGTGATGCTGATCACCGGCCGCAGCAACCTGAGGGAGACGATCGCATTCCCGAAAACGGCAAGCGCGACCGATCTGCTCACCGATGCGCCGGGACCGGTCGACGACAAGCAGCTGGAGCAGCTGTCGATCCGCCTTGCGCTTAAGGCACCGGCTGCGAAGTAATTCAATACTGAGCCTGGTCTCAGGGCTCTGCACCTTCGCCGGGAACATGCCGTTTAACGCGGTGGGTTCCCATTCGGGGGGCAGTGCCCTTTTTCCAAAGAAAAGGGGTTGTTACCGCTATGCTGCACCAGTTTTCCCGAACGGAGCTTGCGATCGGCCCGGAAGGCCTCGAAGTGATGAAAAACAGCACCGTCGCCGTGCTGGGCATCGGCGGCGTCGGCTCGATCGCCGCGGAGGCGCTGGCCCGCACCGGAGTCGGCCGCATCGTCATGATCGACAAGGACGTTGTCGACATTACGAACATCAATCGTCAGGTTCATGCGCTGATGACGACGGTGGGCCAGCCGAAGGCCGAGCTGATGCGCGACCGCATTTTGCAAATCAATCCGGAATGCGACGCAATTGCGCTGAAAATGTTTTATACGGAAGAGACGTATGAGAAGTTGTTCGAGTATCCGCTCGACTACGTCATCGACGCTTCGGATACGATCAGCTACAAAATCCACCTGATTAAGCAATGTTTGCGCCGCAAAATCAAGATCATTTCCAGCATGGGAGCGGCCAATAAAATGGACCCGACCCGCTTTCAGGTCGCGGACATTTCCAAGACGCACACCGATCCGCTGGCCCGGGTCATCCGCCAAAAGCTGCGCAGCGAAGGCATCAGCAAGGGCGTCAAGGTCGTGTTCTCCGACGAGACGCCGATCAAGCCGCGCGAGGATGTGACGCAGCGCATCGTGCCGGAAAACGCGCCGGAAATCCGCAAGGCGCAGATGCCGCCGGCCAGCAACGCGTTTGTGCCGCCGGTCGCCGGGCTGATCATGGTGAGCGTCGTCGTCCGCGATCTGCTGAAAAAAGCCGGTATTTAACCGGCTCAGATTGTTGAAAAGATGGCCGCCGAAGTGGAACATAAGCTTGCCTGCCCCGGTCATCGTCCAGCCTGTTCGTCCGTGCTGGCATGTGCAAGCACGAGAGCATAGCACCCACCTCGCTGTCATGGAGGCGGGTGCTTTTTTTTGTGATTTTGGAAATTATGCGCAGCCCTCGGTCACATGTGCGTCATGTACACGGGGAGGTTAACGGTTGCTATGGAGCTTATTTGGCTCAAAAACATCATTTTCAAATCATAACGGTTGTGGCAGAGCTTATTTCTCCTCTTTTTTTCATCAAAACGATGAAAGTTCACAAATAACCGCACTGGCAACCGTTACCGTTCTAAAATCACCAATTTAGCACTTATAAGCTCACCTGCAACTGTTACACCATGTACCGCCTGAGCCGAAAACGACCATTACACGCTACCGTTCAGGCATGGGTCGAAAACGAAACCGCACCATCGTCCCGAACAGATGTTTCATTCCCTGCCCGCACATGATACAATAAAAGGACTATCTTTCTACCGAAAAAAGGATTGAGGTTCGCGTTATGGACTTATTCGATTTAGCCGCTTCCAGCGATACGAAAAACCAGCTGCTCGCCGACCGGATGCGGCCGACGACGCTGGACGAATATATCGGGCAGCAGCACATCGTGGGCCCGGGCAAGCTGCTTCGCCGGGCGATCGAAGCCGATCAGGTGAAGTCGATTTTGCTGTACGGCCCTCCGGGCACCGGCAAAACGACGCTGGCGAATATTATCTCCCACTCGACCAAGGGCGAGTTTGTGAAGCTCAATGCCGTAGACGCCTCGGTTAAAGACGTGCGCGACGTGATCGAGCAGGCGAAGCACAATAAATCGCTGTACGGCAAAAAAACGATCCTGTTTCTGGATGAGGTGCACCGCTTTAATACGTCGCGGCAGGACGCGCTGCTCCCTGCGGTGGAGCAGGGCATCATCATTTTCATCGGGGCGACGACCGAGAATCCGTTTCACCACGTGAATGGCGCGCTCCTGTCACGTTCGACGCTGTTTCAACTGGAGCCGCTGACGAAGGAGCATTCGCTCATCGCTATGCGCCGCGCCTTAGCCGACAAGGACAAAGGGCTCGGCTTCCTGCCGCTTTCCGTCGACGAGGAGGCGCTGGAGCATCTCGCGCGCATGGCGAACGGCGACATTCGCCGCGCGCTCAATGCACTGGAGCTGGCGGCGCTGACGACGCCTCCGGAGCGGGACGGCACGATCCGCGTCACGCTGGAGGTGGCGGAAGAGTCGATCCGCCAGGCGATCGTGAAAGCCGACGAATCCACGCAATACGACGTGCTGTCGGCGTTTCACAAAAGCGTCCGCGGCTCGAGCGACGCGGCGCTGTTCTGGTTCCTTTACGCCGTCGAGAAGCTCGGCATGGACCCGATGACGTTTCTGCGGCGGCTTATCGTCGCTTGCAGCGAGGACATCGGGTTGGCCAATCCGCAGGCGATGGTGCAGGCGGTGACGGCGATGGACGCCTACCACAAAATCGGCTGGCCGGAGTCGAAATACGTCATCGCGCAGGCGATTCTTTTTGCCGTGGAAAGCCCGAAATCGAACTCGATCCCGATGGCCATTTCCCGGGTAATGAACGCGTTCGACCGTCTCAAATCGGCGGAGGTGCCGCTTCATCTGCGGGATGCGCATTATAAAGGCGCGGAGAAGCTGGGCCATATCGGCTATATGTATCCGCACGATTATCCGGGTCATTATGTGGTGCAGCAGTACTTGCCGGACGCGGTGAAGCATGAAACGTTTTATATGGCGACGGAGCAGGGAATGGAGGATAAAATCAAGCAAAACCAGGAGCGCCGCCAAAGGTTTAGAGAAAAAGGATAAATGTGATAAGGGATCCTCGATCGTTATCGATTGAGGATTTTTTGCTATATTGAGGGGAATCTCGTATGGCGAAGCAAATGCATTACAACTTTTAAAGGAGTGCAGGCACTGGAACAATATGGGGTAGTACCAGCGTAGCTGACACCACCCGCAAACATACATGGATAAAAATGTAAGAACTCTCCGCTTTTGGAGAGTTCTTTTATGGGTGATAAATGTACAATTGCTGCCTGTTTCGTTAAACTATCGTTTCCCGTTAGCTGAACGATGCTGAAGCCTTTTGGATTTGAACTATTGATCCTTTTTAGTTAACAAACTGGGGTTAAATAGTTTTTTCAAAGCATTTCTTGCACTTTCCCCTTCTCCATCAGACCACCTATTCATTTTTCTGAAATCTGTGTTGTCTGTAATCTGGTCTATATTACCAATCAAACGTTTTTTGGATAACTGTTGAATGTCTGTATCCACAATTTGATTTGCGATGAGGCTAGCAATTTCTTCACCGTTCATTACTTTAAAGGGACGATCAAAAAAGTATGAAACTTCATCAGGAATCCTTTCAGTGATCCCTAGTCCGTTGTGCATACTTGATAGATGTTTGTAAGCTTTATTCAAAGCATGCTCGCGTTCCCTCCATGTAACTGCCGTTTGAGCAGTCCAAAGGTGAGGCATTAGTTGATCAGAACACTTCAAACGTTTAAATGCAGTACCAAACCATTTTGGATAGGGTGCATATTGGCGCTCCATGAAAAAGCAGAGATTTATGATGTCGCGGACAAGGCGTGAAGTGATAATAGCTGAGCCAATTTCGTCACCTATAAAACCCGAACGAAGCATCAGATGTTCTTCTTGACCGATTCGCTGCCAGCTTGATGCCATAAGGTACAACCAAATATCGTGAGGATAATATTCGAATTGTTTGCGCAATTTGGAAAGTTGACCATTATCGTCCCTATAAACTTCCCCACGTGTTATTTCGAGAAGTGACTGTGAAGGAAACGTTAACCAATCTACTGGTTCTAATCGTTCATCTTTGTTAACTGCCAAGTAACCTTCGATGAACCTCGGCACCGTTGTAATTACGCTCTTCCTTATATCAACGGGGAAGCCATAGAACTGTTCCGGAGCTCGCTCGTGCAGAGCTGATTGTATTTGCTCTGAGTACCCGATATCTAGTTGGTCAAGAAAAAGATATACCCTAGGCACCCAATCGTGATCAGTCGACATTTCCGTATCATATCCAAGCACTTCGCTACCTGGACCAATTAGAGCCGATGAATAGGACAAGAAAGAGTAATTGTCCATCATTACAGGCTCAACGATTTCAATATGAAATCGACGGCATAATTCTATTCCTTTAATAAAAGACATTCCCTATTCCTCCAAGTCCATCAATCACAAACATCATTTTTAAGCTCACTTGCTCATTATTTTAAACATAAGCTGAACACAATGTATAGTTAAAAAATTATTTATTGTTGAACTATCGTTTCTCCGTAATGACCTAGTTTTATATACTTTTTCAGTAAACGATCATTGGGAATATCTAATGTTGCTTACCTCGAGAATTTGTCATTATTAGGGTTATTGCGAACAAGGACTGTAGTGTTGCTGCCTCCGGTAATAGTAGAAAATTGTAGCGCCCCCTAACGCAATCCCCCAAATAGGCATAAGCAGCAGCGGCGTTGATGCTCCCCAATTTTGAAAATCGCCGCTCAATGAAAATTGGATAAAGACTTGAATGCCAGAAACGGTTAACAGGATGGAGACAAACCCGGCAGGAACGACGGCTAGTGCAATAGGGACGCGCTTCCCGGCCCAAAACGGAAACCACCGAGGGAAGGTCTCCCCCCAAGGTGTTATAAGTCCATGCGTTAGAACGGCGCCACCAACCGATACCAGGGCAAGGCCCGCTCCAACCCAATCTGCACCTGAATCCTGAAGGCTTTGATACAATTCCTTTGTTACCCCTAGAGGGATTCCCAGCAGCCAGGCAATGCGGGTGATATCGTAATAAGCAGGGGCCAGGATCGCAACATAGGTCAACCACCTTCCCCAGCGCATGGCGGAGCTCGAATCTATCCAACGGCTCGTATCGCTTTTACGCCCGCAATAGGCGCAAGAGATACGGGTTTGACGTTGGAAGGACAACGCTGTCGCTGCCCAAAGCAAACCGCCTGCAAGGCAAATATATTGATTTATCACCGGCCATGTGAAGAAATCGAAATAGTGGAGCGACCGACCGAAAGTAGCCGAGATCAATGAAATAGGAGCATAAGCCACTCCAATGAGAGCGCGGGTATCCGGAATTGTGAAACAGAGAATCGTCGCGGTACTCCAAGCATAAAGAAGCAGAATCGTTCGGGTTACACCGTGCGTATTGAACTTGAACATGAACAGGGCTACCGCACCAAGGAAGCTTAGAATAGTAATGATAGGTCCTGCAACCGAGGGTGTCGCATGTCTAAAAGCCGAATATTGCGCAATAGGATCGTTTAACAAACCTAATGGAAAACCTGAGCCGCCTAACGACCAATACAACCCCAGCGCACCAAAGAAGAGAGTCCAACCAATCGCTGCGAAGCGAGCCCATTCCGGCCAGCGCCTCCACCAGCGCAACGCCGAAAGTTTCAAGCGAGTCGTTGTTGCATGGGATAAGCCACTCCCACTCCAATTTTTTGGTTTCATAGAGTTCACAACTCCTTATACAACTTTAGCTTCAGTATAAGGAGTGTAAGTAAACATGAAGTAAACGGAAGTTCAATTTCACACTAATTATGAGACGCTTGCAACCTGATCGAAAGTGTTGTCCCTTCGCGCGGCTTGCTGTGGACGACTAAATTTCCGCCATGGGCTGCTATAAATTTATTGGCAATGGATAATCCCATGCTCGAACGTGCGGAGGATGTTTGATCTTCATCGTTTTGACCAAGTGTCACGCTGAATCCGACCCCATTATCTTCGATCCGGATCTACGTCGTCCGATCATGAAGCTGCGTGATTCGAACCGCAATCTTGGTACCCTCTGGATTGTGGACGACGGCATTGACGAGCAAATTGCGGATAGCGCGCGTCATCAGCTTCGGATCGCAAGTTACCCAAATGCGGTCTGGATCCGGGTCCATCGAGAATAGATAACCGGTCGCCCAAGGTGCACAGCTGACATCTGCCACCGTTCTGCGCACGAACTCCATGATATCCGCTTCCTCGGCTATTAAAGGAATTTGTCCATGAGGCGTTTCATTAAGATCCTGTACCATTTCTTGCAGATGAACCACTTTTTGATGAATGATTGAAAGAAATTCCTTAAATCGGCTTCCCGAGATACCAACCAATAAGGAGCAAGGTTAGAAGAAAGAGCATGACGCACAAGGTCACCACAAAGACCGAACGATCCCGGACAACAATTGTGGCCAAAACAACCAGGCCGTAACGATCGTTATCGCTTGAATGCAAACGATCAAAACAAAAAAAGCCGTCTGGAGCTGTAGCGCTATGCGAAGTACAAGTTCACGGAATTAACCTCCTGTGGGCGGAACGAACTTGTATCCGATTCCTCGCAGTGTGACGATCAGTTTGGGACGGGTTGGATCGACCTCAAGCTTCTTTCGGAGTCTGGAAATATGGATTACGACCGTTTTTTCATCCCCTTGCACCATGGTGCCCCAGACTTGCTCATATAGTTGCTGAGCAGTGAACACCCGGTTCGGATGTTTGCAAAAATACAGCAGCAGTTCAAGTTCCTTGGCCGGACAAGGAATCTCCACATTGCCCACGATAAGCTGTCCGGTAGTCCGATTAAGGGTAAACGCATCGTACCGGTACACATTCTCCACGCTTATGACATCAGATGCATACAAGCGCTTCGTCTCAAATGAGCTTGAATCCGCGCAATAACTTCCAGCGGTTTGAACGGTTTGGTTACATAATCGTCTCCGCCTAAGAATAGCCCCTGCAGCTTATCCATATCGCTGGATCGGGCAGTTAGAAACAAAATAGGGGTTGTAATGGTCTTGCGTATTTCCGTGCACAGGGAAAATCCATCCATATCTGGCAGCATGACATCCAGAACGATCATGTCAAAACGTGTCGTTCTCATGGCCATAAGTGCCTCTTCGGAGGAACCGGCTTTCGTAATCCGGGTATATCCTTCTTTACGAAAAAGATTCTCAAGCATAATTAGAAAGCCTGCCTCATCATCAACCACTAATATCGATTCATTCCGCACTCCGACATCTCCTTATTTCAGCTCAAAATTTGAGGAAATCGAATACAATCGAAAGCGCAGCCAATGAGCGTGGGGACCAATAAGAGAAGAGGATGGACGTCTTTTCCACTAATCAGCGGCATCCATGACGGAATGGTTTTCCCCCATGGCTTGACGAGTCCTAACAAGTAGAAGCCAGCGAGCATGACCACGACGCCGGCGATATAACTTGCCATTTGAAACCCTTCAGGTTCGGCGAGTCTGCCCGGCAGTCCGATCGATCCACCCGCAGCTTGATAGAATCGAACGAAAACTGCAAATCGTAATTTACATACATACAGTATGTATGTTAATATAAAGACATAACAACCGAAAGGGGTTTTTATTGTGAAAATATCCAGCTTTTATCCAGTAGTTTTGACTGACCGAGTCGCCGCCACATCCGCATTTTACGTGGAGCACTTTGGATTCGAGCAGGTTTTTGAGGCGGAATGGTACGTAAGCTTAAAAATGTCCGGCTCCGGCACTCCGTTCGAGCTGGCTATTCTCGATGCCGCTCACCCGACTATTCCCGAGGCTTATCGGGCGAAGGC
The DNA here is from genome assembly GCF_023276405.1 of Paenibacillus hamazuiensis. NCBI lineage: Bacteria > Bacillati > Bacillota > Bacilli > Caryophanales > Paenibacillaceae > Paenibacillus > Paenibacillus hamazuiensis. The sequence goes on along the minus strand of NZ_JALRMO010000001.1, from coordinate 4,364,164 downwards.
AAGGGGGTTGATCCTTAACTTTGAAGTGGAGGACGTTGATGCTGAATACGAACGGCTAATACGTAAAGCCCAGCTTCCTTTGGAGTACGATATCCGCAACGAGGATTTTGGCTAGCGGCATTTCATCACATCCGATCCGAACGGCATATTGATCGATGTCATCACCGTCATCCCTCCGACGGATAGCTATGGCAGTCAGTACACGGAAGAGATATGGAAATAAAGAAGCAAACGTTTTGCGACAGGAGAACTTGCCTACGATGAGAAGAAGCAAAGAGGAGACAAACGAGACGATTCGAAAACTGATGGAAGTAGCCAGAACACATTTTACCGAGCATGGATATGCCAATGCGGCTCTGGAATCGATCGTACAAGAAGCGAATTTGACGCGGGGAGCGGTTTATCATCATTTTCGCAGCAAGAAGGAATTGTTTCGCATCGTGCTGGAAGATGTCCAGCGAGAGGTCGCCGAAAGAGTGGAGCGGGAGGCGTCGGGCAGCGAAGATGTATGGCAGCAGCTGTACCTGGGTTGCCGCGCTTTCCTTATGGCTGCCGTCGAAGAGCGGAATCGGCGGATTATGCTGATTGACGGGCCTGCGATTCTGGGGTGGGAAGTTTGGCGTGAAATGGACAAAAACCATTCCATGCGTTTGCTCCGGGAGCAGCTTGAGATTATGCAGCGCCAGGGATGCTTTGCGAAGGTTCCCCTGGATATATTGACCCATTTTATTTCAGGCGGTTTGAATGAAACGGCGCTATTGCTCGCCAACGAATCTTTGCGGCAGGCCGATATGGATGAAACCATGAAGGTTGTCGCCGTATTTTTGGAAGGTTTTAAACAGAATACAAGCCACTCGCCCGATCCGAGCTAACCTGCAGGGACCTTTCGGCAACCCTATGGCAGCCTCGAACCCGAAATTGCGGAAATTTCCGCTTGGACTTCATCAGCGGATTTTTGCGCATAGTGTCATAGGGTCATGCCTGCAGGTATATACCTTAGTAATACATAGTTCGACTCAGCCGATGCTTACGAAGTAAGTTTTATCTCCGAAAAAACTTTTAGGAGGTGAACCTGTCTCCCCTTAGGGGCGGCAGGAAGCTCATTGAGCAGTGACCCGATACCGACCTGGCTCAGCATAAGTTTGGTCTTGCTGCTGGTGTTTTTGAACGGATTTTTCGTCGCTGCCGAATTCGCGATGGTGAAAGTCCGGCAAAGCCGCATCGACACGCTTGTTCAGCACGGCAACGTAAGGGCAAAGTTCGCACGGGCGGTCATTTCCAATTTGGACGCCTATTTATCGGCATGTCAGCTTGGCATTACTTTGGCGTCTCTCGGACTTGGATGGCTCGGAGAACCGGCCGCGGCGCGTTTGCTGAGACCGCTTTTATCCACGTTCGGTCTGCCTGAGCCGGTCATTCATACCATCTCCTTTATCATCGCATTTGCATTCATCACCGCGCTTCACATCACCTTGGGAGAACAGTTCCCCAAAACATACGCGATTCGCAAATCGGAACAGGTGACGCTTCTGTCTGCTGCTCCGATGATGATTTTTTACAAGCTGATGTACCCTTTTATCTGGTTTCTGAACGGCGTTTCGAACTGGATGCTGCGCAGGTCAGGCATCGAACCGAAGGAGAAGCGCGAATCGGCGCACAACGAAGAAGAGATTCGCATACTGATGAAGGAAAGCAACAAAAGCGGGCTCATAGACAACACCGAGCTTACGCTTGTTGACAATATATTTGAATTTGCCGAAACGACAGCCCGGGAAATCCGCATCCCGCGCACCGATATGATCTGTCTATATGCAAATCTGTCGTACGAGGAAAACAAGGCGATCGCCATTTCCGAGATGCACACACGTTATCCGGTTTGCGATCCGGACAAAGACAATATCATCGGGTTCGTGCATATTAAGGATTTGCTCAAGACGGAAGAGAGCTTCGAAAATATCAAATCGATCGCCAGGCCGATCATGGGCGTTCCCGAATCGATGCAGATCAGCGATCTGCTCAAGCTGATGCAAAAGAAGAAGGCGCAAATGGCGCTGCTGATCGACGAATACGGCGGAACCTCCGGTCTCGTTACGTTTGAGGACATCATCGAGGAGATCGTCGGCGAAATCCAGGATGAATTTGACGAGGAACGTCCGCAAATCGAGAAGCGGGAAGACGGTACATATTCCATAGACGGACGCATGCTGATCGAGGAAGTCAACAGCTTTTTCCAGCTGCAAATCGAATCGGACGATTACGATACGATCGGCGGCTGGATATACTCGCAAACGGAGATCCCCCCTAAAAAGCACCAAAAAATCGTACACGGTCAGCTCGAATTTATCATCGACGAGACCGATCATTTGAGAATTTCGCGCATCGTGGTTAAAAAAGGCGAAGATCACCGCATAAGCGGCGAAGGTATCGGCTTGTCGTCCTGACGCAGCGCCAACGTGAAAAAAGCGAGGCATTCCAGAATACTGGAACCACCTCGCTTTTTGAATCTCCACTTTGCTTGCCGCGCCGCCAATTACACCTGGGCGAGCCCGGTCAAAGCGTACCGTGCATCAAGCGGCACGACCGTATCGATGACGGCGCCGCCCAAGCACTCTTCACCGCTGTAAAAAACAACCGACTGCCCCGGCGTGACCGCTTTTTGCTTCTCGTCGAATGTGACTTCGCAGCGGCCGCCTCCCAAAAACTTTACCGTTACGTCTTGGTCGGGCTGGCGGTAGCGGAATTTCGCCGTGCACTTGAATTCGCCCTCCGGCAGTTTGCCGCTGATCCAGTTCAAATCGCTGGCGACAAGTCCGGTTGAATACAGACTCGGATGCTGCTCTCCTTGCACGACGTACAAAATGTTGCGCTCCAGGTCTTTTCCGGCGACAAACCATGGTTCGCCCGTGCCCGAGCCGCCGATGCCGAGTCCTTGGCGCTGTCCGAGCGTGTAGTACATCAGGCCGTCGTGGCGGCCCTTCAGCTCGCCGTCCCACGTGCGCATTTCGCCGGAGCGGGCGGGCAGATAGCCGCTCAGAAACTCCTTGAAATTGCGCTCGCCGATGAAACAGACGCCGGTGCTGTCTTTTTTCTTGGCTGTTGCAAGCCCCGCTTCGGCAGCCAAACGGCGCACCTCCGATTTCGGCAAATGGCCGATCGGGAACATCGCTTTCGACAGCTGAGCCTGGTTCAGCGCGTTCAGGAAATAGGTTTGATCTTTGCCGGCGTCGACGCCGCGGAGCAGCCGGTAAACGCCGTCCTTTTGCTCCACTCGGGCATAATGGCCGGTCGCCAAATAATCGGCGCCCAGCTCGATCGCCTTTTGCAAAAACTCGCCGAATTTGATTTCCCTGTTGCACATCACATCCGGATTCGGCGTGCGGCCTTTCCGGTATTCGTCGAGAAAATAAGCGAACACTTTATCGTAGTACTGCTTTTCGAAATTGACCGTATAATAAGGGATTCCGATTTGGGCGCAAACGCGGCGCACATCCTCCGCGTCTTCCTCGGCCGTGCAATGGCCGAATTCGTCCGTATCGTCCCAATTTTTCATAAATACGCCGATCACCTCGTAGCCCTGTTCCTTCAGAAGAAGCGCGGAAACGGAAGAATCGACTCCGCCGGACATGCCGAGCACGACACGTGCTTTTTTGCTCATTACGATGACACCGCCTTTCTTGTTGCTGGGGGGTCCCCAAAAAGATCTATCCCTCCATTATACATAGGTTATGCGAAATAATAAAATATTTCATGAATATGTCACGGTTTTTCTCCCACAATAAGCGGAATTATGATACCATAGAAATGATACAGATATGTATGAAATGTTTGCGGGATTTTTGGCAATCCTATATAGATATCGTCGATGCGAATGAGGTGCTAGTTTTGAAGATTTCTACAAAAGGCCGTTATGGACTGACCATCATGATGGAACTCGCGACCAAATACGGAGAAGGCCCCACCTCTTTGAAAAGTATTGCGGAGAAGCACCAGCTTTCCGAGCATTATTTGGAGCAACTTGTAGCGCCTTTGCGAAATGCCGGTTTAGTGAAAAGCATCCGCGGGGCTTACGGAGGATATATACTGTCGAAAATGCCGGAGGAGATTTCTTCAGGCGATGTTATCCGCGTGCTGGAAGGACCGATCAGCCCGGTCGATTTTACCGAAGAGGACGATCCCGCGAAGCGGAACCTGTGGATCCGGATTCGCGACAGCATCGCCGAGGTGCTTGATTCGACAACGCTGGCCGATCTCATTTCATTCAAGGATGAGGGCAAACAAGACAACTATATGTTTTACATTTAACGGTGAAGCGAATGAATATTTACTTGGATCATGCGGCAACGACTCCGGTCCGGCCGGAAGTGCTTGAAGCGATGCTGCCCTATTATAGTAACATTTACGGAAACGCCTCAAGCACGCACGGCTTCGGCCGGGAAGCGCGGGCTGCCATAAATGCGAGCAGGGATTCAATCGCCGAATCGCTCGGCTGCCGTCCGGGTGAGCTTATGTTTACAAGCGGCGGCACGGAAAGCGACAATACGGCGATTTTCGGGGCTGCCGAGGCGCTGCGTGAGAAGGGGCGGCATATCATCACGTCGCAAATCGAACATCATGCCGTACTGCACGCATGCGAGCGGCTGGAGAGATTGGGCTATGAGGTGACGTACTTGCCGGTAAACCCGGCCGGTCTCGTTTCCGTTGAGGATGTGGAGCAAGCGATTCGCCCCGATACGATCCTGATCACCATCATGTATGTCAACAATGAAGTGGGTACGATTCAGCATATAGAAGCCATCGGGGAGTTGGCCCGCAGGCATGGAGTGCTTTTTCATACGGATGCGGTGCAGGCGCTCGGCCATGTTCCGCTTACCTTAAGCGAACTGCCTGTCGACCTTGCCAGCTTCTCCGCACATAAAATCAACGGGCCCAAAGGGATCGGCGCTTTGTACATCGCTCCGAAAGTGAAGATTTCTCCTCTGCTGTACGGAGGCAATCAGGAGCGCAAGCGGCGTCCCGGCACGGAAAACGTAGCGGGAATTGTCGGATTTGCCAAAGCTTTGCAAATTTATGGCGAATCGATGCATGAATTGCAACAAAACTTGGAAAAACTACGTCAAGTATTAGTAGATGGGCTTGAGTCTCAACTCGCAGATTCGTTTGTCATCAACGGAGATCCGGTTCATCGCTCGCCGCATATTTTGAACGTCAGCTTTCCGGGTGTCGGTACGGAGAGCATGCTGATGAATCTGGACCTGGAGGGTGTCGCCGCAGCCAGCGGCTCCGCCTGCACGTCCGGTTCGCTCGAAGTATCCCACGTGCTGAAAGCCATGCGCCTGCCTGAAGAAGTCACGGCTTCCGCGATACGGCTGAGCTTCGGCTACGGCAATACGGTGGAGCAGATGGAAGAGGCCGTCCAGAAAATTGCAACCATTGTGCGGCGTATTCGTATTAAGTAATAGGCGCATTTGCATCATGGAGGGTACACATTTGAGAAAAGCGCGCGACGTGATCGGCCTGCCGGTGATCAGTGTCGATACCGGCAGACAAGTCGGATCGTCTCAGGATCTTTTGCTGAATGAAGAGTGGGAGATCGAGGCGATTCAAATGCAAGTAAAGATGTGGTTTTCTTCTGTGACATACGTCGAATGGAACGATGTGCTCGCCTTGGGCGAAGATGCGATTACGATACCGAGTGAGGATGTTCTTAAGGCGATGGAAGATGATCTTCCGCTTTTTTCGTTGGTTGGGGGCCACAAAAAAGTGAAGGGCATGCCCGTCATCACCGTAAACGGACAGCAGCTCGGGATAGTCGAAGACGTTTATTTGGATGATTTATTGGGAAAACATGTAATAGGTTATGAATTGTCCGAAGGTTTCATTACCGACTTGAAGGAAGGGCGCAAATGGCTGCCCGTTCCCGAAACCGTTATATTGGGCGAGGATGCGATCGTCGTTCCGGTCCGCTGTAATGAGCAGCTGGAAGAAATCTTCGTATCAAAAGTAGAATAGGGTGATAATGATGTTACGGTGTCCAAACTGCAATTCCAAAGATATAGGCAAAATCGGCTCGCACCAGTTTTACTGCTGGGGCTGCTTTATCGAACTGACCGTCAACGGAGACAAAATGTCCGTTTATCAAGTTGAGGAAGACGGCACGCTCAGCTCGCTCGACGATTTGTTTTTCCCGGAAGAGGAAATGCCGCAAGTTCACGCCAACTGAGGTTGGCGTTTTTTTTATGCATAGGAAATTATGCATGGCTGATTTTTGTGGATAACCGGGGGTTCTCCCAAAAGTACTAAGGCTGCAAAGGTTCACTTTTTGGGGGGATTTGTTTTGGCCTCGTGATTCCTACACCATTCATTTCTATTTCCTGTCCTGCTTAATTATGCTTCGAATGGATTAATTCCTACAGGTTGTACATATACTGTACAAGTGTAGCAGATTTCGGCATGGCGGGGAGGTAACGCGGATGGACCGCTTTTTGAAAAACAATACATTCGTCGTTATGGTATACGTGCTGCTTGGCCTGCTCATCCTTTACATGCTGCTGCAAATCAAACCGATCATCGTAGCGGTCTACGGATTTTTGAAAGAAATTTTGGCGCCCTTCATCATCGCGATGATCATTTCGTATGTGCTGAACCCGGTTGTCACATTGCTGGGTTCGCGCAAAGTGCCGAGGACGATCGCGGTGCTGCTCATTTACGCCGTCTTCATTACGTCCACGACGGTCGTGTTGATGAACATGATCCCGATGTTCATGAACCAGCTGCAGCAGCTCAACAACAGCTTGCCGCAAATGGCGATGAAAGCGCAGAGCCTCGTGGACGGGCTGAACGACTTCGAGTTTTTGCCGGACAGCGTCCGTACGGGCATCAACAATTCGCTGGCGAAGCTGGAGCACGGCATCAGTCTCGCGATTTCCAAATCGATCGACGGGATCGGCAGCACCATCAATATGCTCTTTATTGCTTTTATCGTCCCATTTTTGGCTTTTTACATATTAAAAGATTTCCAATTGATCGAAAAAGCGGTGCTTGCCATCGTTCCGAAGCAGCACCGCAAAAATACGACAAAGCTGCTCGTCGACATCGACACGGCGCTTGGTCATTACATCCGCGGCCAGTTTCTCGTATGCGCGATCGTCGGGTCGTGTGCTTACCTCGGTTATTGGCTGATCGATATGCCTTACCCGCTGCTGCTTGCGGCGGTTGTCGCGATTTTTAATATCATCCCTTATTTGGGACCGTTTTTCGGGGCGGCTCCGGCGATCATCATGGCATCCACCATTTCGCTGAAAATGGTTATGCTCGTGGCGTTCGTCAATTTGGTGTGCCAGGTGTTGGAAGGCAATGTGATTTCGCCTCAGGTGGTGGGGCGGTCGCTGCACATGCACCCGCTGATTATCATTTTCGCCCTGCTCGTCGGCGGGGAGCTGGCCGGAGTGATCGGGCTCATTTTGGCGGTGCCGTTTTTCGCCGTGATGAAAGTTATTTTGCAGCATGTGTTTTTGTACTATGTGCATAGACAACCACCCCCTAAATAGAGCGGAGCACCCCCTAAATAGAGCGACACCCCCTAAATCCCCCTTAAGGGGGACCCCAGGCGCTCGGGCGCCCTGGACCCGCCCGTAGGAGGTAATGCTCGCTGCTAGTTCGCGCCTGCCCGGCATCGATTTTTCGCCTGCGGCTCAAAAAATCGGATGCCCGACACGCTTTACTTTTGGAGCGATGATGTGGGGAGGTAATGCGTGCGGCGGGCTCGCGTCTGCCTGGCATGGTTTGCTGGCGCAAACCTGTGCCCGGCACGCTTTACGGGCGGCAGCTTTTAAAAAAATGAAACCATTCCCGGTTTTATCCGTATGAATATAAGGTTGCGCAGCACAACTACAAGTGAATAAGTTTTTGGTTTTTGGAGGAGCCTGTCACCAAGGGCTCCTCTTTGTCATTTTTAGGGATGAGAAAGGATGTAAACGGATGGAACAACAGGCATTGCTAGCAATCGGTATTTTTCTTGTTATTTATGGACTCATCGTTTCGGAGAAGATTCACCGGACCATAGTCGCGATGATCGGCGGCCTACTGATGGTCGTGCTGGGCATCGTTCCGCAGGAGGAGGCGCTGCATCACATCGATTTCAATACGCTCGGGCTGCTCATCGGCATGATGGTGATCGTCAGTATAACGGCGGATACGGGGGTATTCAAATACATCGGCGTCTGGTCGGCGAAAAAAGTGAAGGGCGATCCGGTGCGCCTCCTTATCGCTCTAGGCTTGGTAACGGCCGTCGGCTCGGCGTTTCTCGACAATGTCACGACCGTGCTGCTGATGGTGCCGGTGACCTTCAGCATTACCCGGCAGCTGCAGGTGAATCCGGTGCCGTACCTGATCTCGCAGATCATGGCTTCCAACATCGGGGGCACCGCAACGCTGATCGGAGATCCGCCGAATATTATGATCGGCAGCGCGGTGAAGGAACTGACCTTCATGGCGTTTATCCATAACCTGAGCCTGATTGCCTTCCTCATTTTATTCGCGACAATTCCGCTGTTGGTCTGGATTTACCGCAAGCAGCTTAAGACGACGGAGGAGCTGAGGCTGAGCGTCATGGATCTCGACGAGAAGGCGGAGATTACCGACCCGAAGCTGCTCAGGAAGTGCCTCGCCGTATTGGGACTTACGATCGGCGGATTTTTCGTGCATCAGATCGTTCATCTGGAATCCGCAACCGTCGCTTTGGCCGGCGCCTTTCTGCTGCTGCTGCTCACCGGCGAGCACCATATGGAGGAAGCGCTCGCCAAAGTCGAGTGGACGACGATCTTTTTCTTCGTCGGTTTGTTTGTCCTCGTCGGAGGTTTGATTGAAACCGGGGTCATCGCGAAGCTGGCGCAGTATGCGATCGATGTCACCGGAGGCGATGTGGCCAAAGCGTCATTCCTGATTTTGTGGATGAGCGCGATTGCTTCGGCATTTTTGGACAATATCCCTTTTGTGGCGACGATGATTCCGATGATTCAGGAGATGGGGCTGATGGGGGTCGACCGCCTGGAGCCGTTGTGGTGGAGCCTGGCGCTCGGCGCATGTCTCGGCGGGAACGGCACGCTGATCGGGGCCAGCGCGAATTTGATCGTAGCCGGTTTGTCCTCCAAGGAAGGGCACCCGATTTCGTTTATGACCTACCTGAAGATCGGCTTCCCGCTTATGATTATGTCGATTGTGATCGCTAATCTGTATATTCTTATCCGATATTTGTGAGGTGGCGATGCTATGATCTCATACGATTATGACAAGAAATGCCTGGAGATTTCGGAAAAAAGTAACGGTCCCGACACGGAGTTTCGCATTCGGATTTTATCTCAAGACCAGGACGGGCAGGAAGCGGCTCAGGCGCTTAAGAAAATTCGCTACGATTTCGAGCGGAACGACGTGCTGACCGATGTTTTGTTTTACGTTCACCCGAATCGCGATTACCAAATTATCGTGCGGAAGGACTATTATTTGGACTTCATGCTCAGCTTATTTAAATACGGCCTTTTGTCACAAATCAGCCATAATTCGTGAGAGAATGCAAGCAAAGGTGAGAGCAAAAGCTATGTAAGCGTTATTTTCAGCCGCCGTGAATAACGCCAACGTCAAGCTGATCTTTTTCCTGTTTTACTTTCCTTCATACGGGGAGTAAACTTCATTTTGCAACTGAATATGAAAAACGCTGAATTTTCCCTGAAACCATTCGGGAAAAGCGGGGGAACCAAACGAAATATGGGGTGAATCGGGCGTCATCCGCGCCCGTAGAGCTGCTTCTCACGGCTCGAATCCGACAGCTAACCTCGTAAGCGCTCGTGGGAAGGATAGAACAACCGGTGACAAAAACACAAGGTGCTACCCTTGTGTTTTTTTGTTGTGCGCTCATCCTGCAGCGATATTCAGGCAACGATAACAGGAAAAAGGATTGGATGAGATGACTGAGTATACGTTGAAAAGGCTGTTATTCGGAAAACCGCTTAAGACCAGCGAGCTAGAATCGGAAAAAATGCCGGTTTGGAAGGCGCTGCCGATCCTGTCGTCGGATGCGCTCTCCTCCGTGGCTTACGGCACGGAGCAAATATTGCTGGAGCTGGCCACCGTCGGGATCGCCGCGTTTTATTTTTCGCTGCCCGTGGCGATCTCGATCATTTTGCTGATCGGCATTCTGGTAATGAGCTACCGTCAGGTGATCGAAGCGTATCCGCAGGGCGGCGGCGCCTATATGGTCGCCAAGGAAAACTTGGGTATGACATGGGGACGCCTGACAGGGGTGTCGCTGCTGATCGACTATACGCTGACGGTAGCCGTCTCGATATCGGCCGGCGTTCAGGCGATTACCTCCGCTTTTCCGCAGGCGGTGCCTTACATCGTCGAAATCACCCTTTTGCTCGTATGGCTCATGGTATGGCTGAACCTTCGAGGCACCTCCGAATCCGGCAGCGTGTTCGCCCTGCCGACTTATTTCTTTATCGGCTGCGTGCTGCTGCTGCTCGGCAAAGGCGCCTGGGACCTTGTCACCGGCGCCGAAGCGGTATCGACGGAACTGGCGGTGCCTGAGGTAATGCCGCAGGGGTTGACGCTGTTTGTTCTGCTGAAAGCTTTCTCCTCGGGCTGCTCCGCTGTGACCGGGATCGAGGCGATTTCCGATGCGGTGCCTCATTTCCGCACGCCTTCGACAACCAACGCCAAGCGCACGCTCGTATCGCTCGGAGCGCTGCTGTCGGTCGTCTTCGGCGGTATCACTCTACTGACGCTCGCCTACGGCATAGCCCCGGATCCGCAGGGACATACGTCGGTGCTGTCGATGGTGACGGAGCATGCATTTGGCCGCGGCACGGTGTATTATGCGACGCAGTTCGCGACCATGCTGATTTTGACGTTGGCGGCGAACACCAGCTTTAACGGGTTTCCGATACTGGCGTCGATCATGGCGACGGACAAAAACTTCCCGCGCATGTTCGCCAATCGCGGGGACCGGCTTTCCTACAACTACGGCATCGTGACGCTCGGCATATTGGCCAGTATATTGCTGATTATCTTCGGCGGCAAAACCGATGCGCTGATTCCGCTGTATGCGATCGGGGTGTTTCTCTCCTTTACGCTGGCGCAAAGCGGACTTGTCCGAAAATGGTTCACGGAAAGGCCTAAGGGCTGGCGGCGCAAGCTGACGATCAACGGAGTCGGAGCGCTGTTGTCGCTTGTCGTGCTCATTATTTTCAGCGTCACCAAATTCGCCGAAGGCGCCTGGATCGTTATTTTCATTACGCCGATCCTGCTTATTTTTATTACGAAAATATACCGCCATTATGAGGATCTTGCCGCGGAACTGCGCATATGTCTGGACGACCCGGTTCCGCAAAAGGAATCGGTCATCATTATTCCGATCGCCGGCATTCACCGGGTCGTGCAAACAACGATCGCCTATGCCAAATCGCTTTCGCCGAATGTGATCGCCTTTTATGTGGCGTTTAACGACGAGGATGAAAAGAAGATGGAGGAGAAATGGGAAAAATGGAATCCGGGCGTGCGGCTTGTCATCTTTAAATCCCGTTACCGCGCGATCATTAAGCCGCTTATCGAATTTGCGGACAGAATCGATTCGCACGTCAGCGAAAGACAGACCGTCATGGTGCTGCTCCCCGAATTCATTACTCGCAAATGGTGGCACAGGCTGCTGCACAACCAGTCGGCGCGGCGCATCCGGTCGAAGCTGCTGAAACGCAAAGATATGATCGTCGCTACGGTTCCCTACCATTTGCATGATTAAACCGGCATCCTGCAGCACGGCGTTATTTTCCGGCGAAAAAGAGAAGCCCCTTCTGCCATCAGGCGGAAGGGGCTTCGTCTTGAGGTTTTGAGGTTGGGATTCCATGTTCATCCGCTTTGGCAAGCAGAATGATGAGGTTGGCTGTTGGTAATGAAAATCATTATCAATTGATGATTTTATTTTAATATGGATGAGAATCATTGTCAATAGGAAAATCACATTACTTTTCCGGTTCGTTAGTGTCTCCCCACGTCAGGGAAATATGTGATATACTGGCGTTATTATCCTGTTTACTGGGTAGAAACGGAGCAATTTCTGATGAAGCAAGCATTGATGCCGGCACCCGCTTCGGCGGGATACAAAGATCTTCTGCGCGAAGGAAAGCTTTTTACGCCGATTTTCGCAACCGCCGTTTTTTTGCTTTACCATATGCCTGACTTCGGGCTGGGATCGTTTTGGAAAGCGGCGGGACTCGGTTTTCTAGGCCTCTTTCCGTTATTCGCAGCTTACTATATATTCGATTTTCCGCTGTTTTTGCGGAACTACTTATGGATTCCGCTGGCCGCTTTTTTGCTCATATGGCAGGCAACCGTCGTTTCATTGGCTGCTTTGACCGTCGTGCTTTATTTATTGTTTGTCGCGTTGTTTTACGCGCCTTCACGTTCACGTCTGCAGAGCCGTTCCTTAAGGCCGAATGTGCTGCACCTGTGGAAGCTCGCTTTGAAAAACAGCGATTCGACAAGCGGAAACGTCCAGGAGCAGCTGCCCAAATGTTTGCTGCTGGTTATGCTGTGGGACAAGTTCGCCGAATTCGGCGTTCAAGGACATACCGATTCGGGCGGCCGTCTGGCGCTCGTCGGATTTGCGCTTTGCATCGCCGTATACGGCTGGGCGATTCACCGGTATTTGTTCGACTGGAAGCCCGCCGAATCAAACGGGCCTACCCGCGGGCGCTTCCCGGCAGGCGGCGCGGCGATGGCCAAAAAGGTGATCGTCATCGTCATCGGCGGTTTGCGCAAGGAAAGCTTTGCTTCGGCGGAGACGCCTTTCCTCGACTACTTATGTGAAAACGGTACGGAGTACACACATATGCAAACGGTCTATCCGGCTCGCAGCACCGTCAGCTTCACGTCGATGCTGACCGGAACTTACCCGCGCGAGCACGGGGGCGGGACGGGCCTAATGAACAAGATAGGCCTTCGCGAGGAAACGATTTTCGATGCGCTGCGCAAGGTTGGAAAGATCGGGCTGCTCGTCGGAAGCGCTCCATGGCTGAACTCGCTGGGCGAAGATGGCGAACAGGCGGCTGCGGGGCGGCATAACGGCAGTGCGGACCGCAGCGTTATCGCACGGGCCAAACGTATCATGACGGAGCAATCTCCCGAACTGCTGGTCGTTCATTTGACCGAAGCGGAGCTTGCCGGGTACCGCAGCGGCATATCATCTGACGAATATGTGCAAAAAATCGAAGAAACCGACGAGCTCGCCGAAGAGTTCGTTCATTGGCTGAAAAACCGGGGTTATTTGCGGGACAGCGTGCTCGTCGTTTGCTCCGACCGCGGGCTATCGGAAGGCTTCGGCGGGCATGGCCATATGGATGAAAACGAACGGTTCGTGCCGTTTTTCCTGTTCGGTCCGCGCATCAAGCGGGGGCTGAAGGTGGGTACGTCGTTTTCGCTCATTTCGCTCGCTCCGACCGCGGCATATTTGCTCGGAGCGCCTTATCCGGGGCGAAGCCGGGGGGACGTGCTGGCCGAGGGCATGGATATGACGGAACGATGGGAGTTGGAAAGGCCGGCAAAGGCGGCGGCGAAAGCGGCGCCAAGGGTGCAGACGGAGGAAACGGAAGACGATGTCCCTGTGCGCATCGCGGCGGAAGAGCCTCGCGGAGCGCAGCCGGCTGAGTTCGCCGAACGGCCGGTTCCCGCATGGAAAGCGGCGGTGAAGCCGGCGGATTCGGCGGAGCCGGAAATCGCTGCCGCGCTGGCGGAGGAGACCGCGCCGGAACCGGCGGAACTGGCCGAACCGGACGGCGAAACCGTGCCGGAGCCGGCCCGGGCTGCCGAAACGCCGGAACCGGCCGCAAGGAAGGAACCGGAAGCGACTTCGGCGCCTGAAGCAAAATGGGAGTCGCTTGTGGCGAATCCGCAGGAGCTCACTTCGCCGACGGGCTGGAAACGGCCTAGAGCCGATTATGTGCCGCGCAAAGTGAAAATCGCTCCTCCCGACGAAGAACGTACGGACGATGAACACCAAAGTTGACATCGCTTCGCCGTAAGCTTATAATTTCCTGTAATAACCGTGATTTATATGAAAAGCGTTGAAGAAAACAAGTAAGCCATAGACCGTTAGGCAGAGACGAGGTTTTGGCCGGAATTCGTCCGTAAGGATGCCAGCCAGCTGCGAGAACCTCGCTAATGAAGGATGGCCGAAGCTCTTTCGGAGCGCGGATGCAGCAAACATTCGCCGGCCGGACCCGTTAACGTCCGCAAGAGGAGATTGCGCTTAACCGTACGAGGCGCGCAATAACCAGGGTGGTACCGCGAAACTGATTCGTCCCTGCACGCAGCAGGGGCGTTTTTTAATTTTTAAGGAGGCCAATAAAGTATGAAAGCAGCAGAAATTCGCAAAAAGTGGCTTGACTTCTTCGCCAGCAAAGGGCACAACATCGAACCGAGCGCCCCGCTCGTGCCGCATAACGACCCGTCGCTTCTGTGGATCAATGCGGGAATGGCGCCGCTCAAGCCGTATTTCGACGGCCGTGTCGTGCCGGACAACCCCCGGATCGCCAACTCGCAAAAGTGCATCCGCACCAACGACATCGAGAACGTCGGCAAAACGCGCCGGCACCATACGTTTTTCGAAATGCTCGGCAACTTCTCGATCGGCGATTATTTTAAGGAGGAAGCGATCACGTGGGCGTGGGAGTTTCTGACCGACCCGAAATGGATCGGGTTCGATCCGAATCGCCTTTCGGTTACGATTTATCCCGAGGATACGGAAGCATTCGAATTTTGGAACAAAAAGATCGGCTTGCCTGAGGAGCGCATCTACAAGCTGCAGGACAACTTCTGGGACATCGGCGAAGGTCCGTGCGGACCGTGTACAGAAATTTTTTACGACCGCGGCGACAAATACGGCGATCTTAACGATCCGGAATGCTGGCCCGGCGGCGAAAACGAGCGTTTCCTCGAAGTATGGAACCTCGTGTTTTCGCAGTTCAACCATAACAAGGACGGCAGCTATACGCCGCTTCCGCAAAAAAATATCGATACCGGGGCCGGTCTCGAACGGTTCGCTTCGATCCTGCAGGACGTCGATTCGAACTTCGATACCGACCTGTTCCAGCCGATCATTCAGAAGACATGCGAGCTGGCCGGGGTACAATATCATGTGAATCCGGACCACGATGTGGCGCTGAAGGTGATCGCCGACCACATCCGAACCGTAGCATTTTCCGTGGGCGACGGCGTGCTTCCGTCCAACGAAGGACGCGGTTATATCATCCGCCGTCTGCTGCGCCGCGCGGTCCGTTACGGCAAGGTGCTCGGCATGGATAAGCCGTTCTTATACAAGCTGACATCCATCGTCGGCGACATCATGGGCGTCTATTATCCGGAGGTTGTGGAAAAACGCGAGTTTATCGAAAAGGTGATCCGCACCGAAGAGGAGCGTTTCCACGAAACGCTGTCCGACGGGCTGACCATTCTCGAAGAGATGACATCCCGCGCCAAAGCGGAAGGACGGACGCAAATTTCCGGACCGGACGCGTTCAAACTGTACGATACGTACGGCTTCCCATTCGATCTCACCGAGGATTTCGCCGCCGAGAAAGGCATGACGGTCGACCGCGACGGCTTCGACAAGGCGATGCAGGAGCAGCGTGAGCGCGCGAGGGCGGCTCGTCAGGAATCGGAAAGCATGAAGGTGCAGGGCGGACCGCTTGCCGATTTTACGGTTAAAAGCGAATTTGTTGGATATAATGAATTGGTAACAAGTGCTAAAGTGATTGCGATCGTTCACGAAAACCAGTTTGTCGATTTGGTCGGCACCGGCGAAACGTGCCAGGTCATTCTCGACCGGACGCCGTTTTACGCGGAAAGCGGTGGTCAGGTAAGCGATCACGGCGAAATCGTCAGCGGAGACCTGAAGCTGAAGGTGGACACCGTAAGCAAGGCGCCGCACGGGCAGCACGTGCATACGGTCATTGTCGAATCCGGCGTACTCCGTTCCGGTGAGACGGTGGAAGCGCGCGTATCCGAGGAGCTCCGTCAGGACATCGTGAAAAACCACACGGCGACGCACCTGCTGCACAAAGCGCTGAAGGAAGTGCTCGGCGAGCATGTCAACCAGGCCGGCTCTTTGGTGGCGCCGGAGCGGCTGCGCTTCGACTTCTCGCATTTCGGCGGCATCTCGGCCGAGGAGCTGCAGGATATCGAAGAGCGCGTCAACCGGCAAATTTGGAAAAGCACCGCGCTCGACATTTCGCTGAAGCCGATCGCGGAAGCGAAAGCGATGGGGGCGATGGCGTTGTTCGGCGAAAAATACGGCGATATCGTCCGCGTCGTCCGCGTCGGCGACTACAGCCTGGAGCTGTGCGGCGGCTGCCATGTGCAGAACACGAGCCAAATCGGGCTGTTTAAAATTTTGAGCGAATCGGGCATCGGCTCCGGCGTGCGCCGCATCGAAGCGGTGACCGGACGCCATGCGTATCAATTCCTTGAGCAGCAAATGCAGCTTCTGCGCGAGTCTGCGGCGCTGCTCAAGTCGAACATCCAGGATGTGCCGAAGCGCATCGACGGCTTGTTCGCCCAGCTTAAGGAGCTGTCCCGCGAAAACGAATCGCTGCGCGGCAAGCTGAGCAGCATCGAAGCCGGATCGCTTAAGGATCAGGTGAAGCAGGCGGCGGGCATCTCGCTGCTGGCGGCCCAGGTGAGCGCGGCGGACATGGATTCGCTGCGAACCATCGTCGATCAGATGAAGACGGACATCGGTTCAGGCGTCATCGTGCTCGGCGCCGTCGCCGAAGACAAGGTGAACCTGGTGGCCGCGGTAACCCCGGATCTTGTGTCCAAGGGCTACCACGCCGGTAAAATCATTAAAGAAGTTGCGGCCCGCTGCGGCGGCAGCGGCGGCGGCCGTCCGGACATGGCACAGGCCGGCGGCAAAGACGCGTCCAAGCTGAAGGAAGCGCTGGAGAGCGTAGAATCGCTGCTCTCGGAGCAAGCGGCGAAATAATATCGATACGGTTCCGGAGCCTCGGACGGGCGTCTTGCCCTTCCGGCTCCGAAAAATTTTTTCGCCGTCAACAGGAATATTTCGACAAATGGCGAATATATACAATTAGCAATATTTGGTTAGTGCAGTTTCAGTTTCAGGGGGTGCTGTTATGAGTTCCATGGACAAAACGATGAAGTTCAATGTAAAAGCGGAAGAGATCGAAACATCACCCAAAGAAGTGATTTTGGCCGTGTACGATGCGCTGCAGGAAAAGGGCTACAACCCGATCAACCAGATCGTCGGTTACCTGCTTTCGGGCGATCCGGCTTATATCCCGCGCCATAACAATGCGAGAAGCATGATCCGCAAACGCGAACGCGACGAGCTGATCGAAGAGCTGGTCCGTTCCTATTTGAATCAACATAAATCTTAAGGGATGCGGCCAATGAGGAATCATTGGCCTTTTTAGGAGAATCGGCATGCGCTGGATGGGACTGGACTACGGAGACAAAACGATCGGCGTCGCCGTCAGCGACGAGCTCGGCTGGACGGCGCAGGGGCTTGAGGTCATCCGCCGCCAGAAGGAAGAGCAGGATCTCGAGAGATTGAAGCAAATCGTGGAGCAATACGGCGTCACGGAAATTGTCGTCGGTTTGCCCAAAAACATGAACAATACGGTCGGCCCGCGTGGAGAAATTTGCATTGCATTTGCCCAAAGGCTGGAACAAACAATAGGATTACCCGTACATTTGTGGGACGAACGTTTGACAACCGTATCGGCGCAGCGAACGCTGCTTGAGGCTGATGTAAGCCGCAGGAAACGCAAGCTCGTCGTCGATAAAATGGCGGCAGCGCTTATTTTGCAAGGTTATATGGATTCCAAGAAGAGGTGAAGGCAAGATGTCCAAAGAGGAATTGCTGAATGAAGAAGAGCCGGAGATTATTTACATTCCCGATGATGAAGGCAACGAAGAAGAATTCGAAGTGATCATGAAATTCGAAGTGGACGGCTCGGACAAGAAGTACATGATGGTCGTTCCCGTTGACTCGGGCGACGAAGAAGAAGGCGAAGTATACGCATTCCGTTACGAAGAGGACGGCGACGATCTGCAGCTGTTTACGATCGACGACGAGGAAGAATGGAACATTGTCGAAGAAACGTTTAATACGCTGATGGACGAAATGAACGAAGAGGAAGATTAAAACGCTTCGAAAGCGAGGAACCGTTTTGGCGACATTAAACGATGTGAAAGAGACGAATCAGTTGCGCTCCCAATACGGAGATGATATTATTTTGTATGACGAGCAGGACGAATCGACCGTGTACCGCATTTTGGCCGAATTTTCGCTTGGGGATAAAAGCTATGCGGTGCTGCAGGACGATCAGCTGAAGAAAGAAGAGGAAGTGGCGATCTTTATCGTATCCTCCGGTCCCGGCGGCGAGCTGGAGCTGGAGACGATCGAAGACGACGACGAATGGGAGACGGTCTCCGAGCTTTACGACGAGATGACGTTCCCGGCGGATGTAGATCAGTAAATCTGTTTACGGGAATAAGAACCGAGCGGACGCCGATCCGCTCTTTTTCATTGCATAGGGAATTATAGGATGCCAATTTTTTAGATAACCGGTTAGTTGGTGATTTTTTGGAAGGGGCTTGTAAGGTGTGAGATTGACGCGGATTGCGCTCCTTGGCTTGTTCGTTTTGCTGGGAGCGGCGGCGGGAATATATGGGTATACGGTCAAGGCGCTGAAGCCGATGCCGGCTTCTGTGGAAGTTGTGCAACTCGACATCGCGCCGGGGACCGGACCCGCCGAGGTGGCAAAACAGCTGGAAAAAAGCGGGCTTATCCGAAATGCTTCCGTTTTTACGTATTATTTGAAATGGAAGAAGCAAGGGAGCAAATTCCAGGCGGGACGTTACGCCATGTCGCCGGGGATTACGGTTGATGAAATCATCGAAAAGCTCAATAAAGGGCAAATTGTGAAAGAGGAAATGCTGCGGCTCACGGTGCCGGAAGGCTACACGATCCGGCAAATTGCCGAGAAGATCGGCCAGCAGTTCGGAACCGATGCGGCAGCTTTTATGGGCAAAGCGGATGAGCCGAGAACTCTTGCCGCTAAAGCGGCGCAGGCGATTCCGGATAATCCGGCGATCAGGCACCGGCTGGAGGGGTATCTTTTTCCGGAAACGTATGAGTGGAAAAAGGATGTAACCGTCGACGAAATGATCGACAGGATGCTTTCGGAGCTCGACGTCAAGCTCGGAGAACTGCCCGCGGATTGGCCGGAAGCGTCGAAAGCGAAGGAGTTCGGTTTCCATCAGATTATGACGGTAGCCTCGCTGGTCGAACGCGAAGTGGCTTTGGACGAAGAACGTCCGATCGTGGCCGGCATTATTTACAACCGTCTCACGAAAAATATGAACCTGCAGATCGATGCGACCGTGCAATATTTGTTCGACAAGCCGAAGGAGAGGCTGTTCGAAAAAGATCTGCAGATCGAAAGCCCGTACAATACGTACCTTCATCCCGGTCTTCCGCCCGGCCCGATTGCAAGTCCGAGCTTATCTTCCATCAAGGCGGCGCTTTATCCGGCGGAGACGAAATTTTTGTTTTACGTGACGAAAAAAGACGGCAGCAAGGGACATTTGTTCGCGGAAACGTACGAAGAGCATCAGAAAAACATTGCCGCGAGCCAGAAGATGTCCGAAAAATGAATCCCTGAATGTTAGAGGTGTTGGATGTGAAAAAACCCGAGCTGCTCATTCCTGCAGGCTCCACCGAGCAAATGCTGCGATACATCGATGCGGGCGCCGATGCGGTCGAAGTCGGAGAGCTCCGTTTCGGCATGAGGCTGCCCGGCGAGATGAGGCCGGACGAGCTCGCCGAAGCGATTCCCGCGGCCCATGCGAAAGGCGCCAAAGTGTACGTGCTCGTCAACAACATACTGGACAACGATGCATTGGGCGATTTGCCCGCTTATTTGCAAAAGCTCGGTGAGCTCGGCGCCGATGCGATCGTGTTCGGCGATCCGGCCGTGCTTGTGGCGGCCAAGCAGCATGCGCCGGGAGTGGCGCTGCATTGGAACGCGGAAATGACGTCGACCAACTATGTGACGGCCAACTATTGGGCATCCAAAGGCGCATCGAGAGTGGTGCTCGCGCGCGAGCTCAACTTGGAGCAGGTGCTTGAAATCGGACGCCATGCGAAGATGGATGTGCAGGTTCAGGTGCACGGAATGACGAATATTTATC
This sequence comes from Paenibacillus hamazuiensis, assembly GCF_023276405.1. Taxonomy (NCBI): domain Bacteria; kingdom Bacillati; phylum Bacillota; class Bacilli; order Caryophanales; family Paenibacillaceae; genus Paenibacillus; species Paenibacillus hamazuiensis. Next base: position 4,343,899 of record NZ_JALRMO010000001.1, on the reverse strand, counting down.
ATTCCAAGCGATCGCTGCTGGTGAATTATATGGAGCATCAAGGCCAATCCCGCAGCAAGGAGGAGCTCGGTCAAAACCGCAAGCTGTTCCTGATTGAGGAGGAGCGCCGCGACGAACGTTACCCGATCTATGAGGACGCCGGCGGCACGCATATTATGAGCGCTGACGATATTTGCATGCTCGAAAGCCTTCATGAACTGATGGAAGGGAAACTCGACAGCTTCAAGATCGAATCGCTGCTGAAAACGACCGAATATAACGAAACGGTGCTGCGCAGCTACCGCCGGGCGATCGACGCATATTGCGCGAATCCCGAAGGGTATGAATTTAATGAGGAGTGGCTCTATGCCATTCGTGAAATACAACCGGAGGGCCGCGAGCTGAGCTTCGGATTTTTCTATAAAGAACAAGTATATTAATTGCTGAAGAGAGGAGTGACACTTTTATGGCTACGTTAACGAAAGAAGAGCTGCTCGGCAAGCGGGTGCGGCTGGAAAAACCCGAGCTGCTTGCGCCTGCAGGCAGCCTGGAAAAGCTGAAGTTCGCCGTTCACTACGGCGCGGATGCGGTGTACATCGGCGGGCAGCAGTACGGCTTGCGCTCGAATGCGGATAATTTTTCGTTCGAGGAGATGCGCGAAGGGGTGGAATTCGCCGCGAAATACGGCGCCAAAGTTTTTGTGGCTACGAATATATACGCCCATAACGAGGATCTAGCCGGGCTGGAAGATTATTTGCGGGGCATTCAGGATGCCGGCGTGGCGGCCATTATCGTCGCCGACCCGGCTATCATCGAAACGTGCAAGCGGGTGGCTCCGAAGCTGGAAATACACCTTAGCACGCAGCAGTCGACGATGAACTGGCAGGCCGTGCAGTTTTGGAAAAACGAAGGTGTCGACCGCGTCGTTTTGGCCCGTGAGGCGAGCATGCAGGAAATTAACGAGATCAAAAAAAATGTCGACATCGAAATCGAGGTGTTCGTCCACGGCGCGATGTGCAGCTCGTATTCGGGCCGCTGCGTCTTGTCCAACCATTTTACGGACCGGGACTCGAACCGCGGCGGCTGCTGCCAGTCGTGCCGCTGGAAATACGATCTGTTCACAAGCGAAGAGGATGCGGTACAGCCGCTCGGCGTGAACGAGCTTCCGCTGTTCGATTCGGAGGACGACGCATTTTCGATGAGCTCCAAGGACTTGTGCATGATCGAGCATGTCCCGGAGCTGATCCGCTCCGGCGTCGACAGCTTTAAAATCGAAGGCCGCATGAAAAGCGTCCATTATGTGGCGACGGTCGTGAACGCATACCGCCAGGCGATCGATTCGTATTTTGCCGATCCAAAGCGGTACGAACTGAAGCAGGAGTGGCGCGAAGAAATTTATAAAGCGGCCAACCGCCCGCTGAATACCGGATTTTTCTTCGATGAGCCGGGCCACGAAGATCACATTTTCGGACCGGAGGACAAAGCTATAGGTTACGATTTCACCGGTCTTGTGATGGAATACGACGAAGCTTCCGGCGAAGCGGTGATCCAGCAGCGCAATCATTTCAAGCCGGGGCAGGAGGTCGAATTTTTCGGACCGAACGGCACCTTTTTCAAGCAAAAGGTCGGAGAAATCCGCGATATGGACGGAAATGTGCTGGATGCGGCGAGGCATCCGCTGCAGCAAATTCGCATGAAGGTGCTGCAGCCCGTACAGCCTTTCGATATGATGCGCAAAAAAACAGGCAAGATGTGAAAATAGGCCTTTTTTCCCGGTGGCCGCCACGAATGGCCGCGGCGACCGGGAAAGAGGCCTTTTTTCATAAAAAATACGAGAAAAGTGTTAAATAATTCACGGGAAAAATGTCGTATCGGCAAGAGGATATTAAATAAATGTGTCGAATGTAACAATATACATAATTTTTTATGCCTAATTTTAGCGTGTAAGCGATTAAACTGGAGGGGAACTGTAGCCTATTGTCGAAATTTGTTTTGCAAGCGAACACGCGTATGCGGCCCGTATCGACTAATCAACATATCAATTACGAATCTGGTGGGTGATTTCTTTGAAGAACAAGTGGGCTGGAATCCAGGAGAGTTTGAAGAAGACGATGAGCAAGACGGGGGAGCTTGCCGGCAAAGCGAACGTGAACAAGCAAAACCTGCAGGCGGTAGGACAGTCGATGAAAAACGTTCGACTGGAGAACCCGGTGAAATCCGTCGGTATGAAGCTGTTTATTATGTTTTTTGTCAGCATTCTGTTTTTTGTTTTGACGGTGGGATTAACCTCGTACAATATATCCAAAGGCGTCATTCAGCGCAAAGTGGCGGATGCTTCCGAGCAAACCGTCATCCAGGCGGGCCAGAAGCTGGACCTTCTGTACGGCATTTATGAGGATCTTTCGCTGCAGATCATGCTTGATAACGATTTGAAAAAAATGCTTGACGATAAAGAAACGATCAATAAAAGCTCGTACGATTATTTGCAGCTGCGCAAATCTCTTTCCGACAAGCTGAACGTATTCATTTATTCGAATAAAACGATCCGTTCTCTTCATCTTTTATCGAAAGAAGGAGAACCGATCACATCCTCGGGATCGGGCAGCTTCCAAAACAGCGTGCAAAACGAAGAGTGGTTCAAGAAGATCATCGATGCCAACGGGAAAGCGCTTTGGCTCGAGACCAAGCCGAAAGGTTATGCCGACCAATCCGGAGCGCCGACCTTTGCCATCGGACGATCTTTGAAATCGTCGTCGAACAACAATGTGCAGGCTGTGATGCTCATGGAAATCGGCATCGATACGCTGGGCAAGGAAGTCGATCAGATCAATATGGGCGAAGGCGGCATCACGTCAATAGCTACCGGTAAAAACAAGGTGGTTTATACCGAAAACAAAGATCTGATCGGTGCGGATTCGACGACGCCGCTGACGGAAGCTGCGCTGCAGGAAAACAGCGGCAATTTGCTGAGCGCCAAGGGCGACATGCAGATCGTTTATTACAAATCGGCCAAGACGGACTGGTTCCTGGTAGGAGCGATGCCGGTAGGCGAACTCGTTAAAGACGCCAAAGTGATTCAGGGAATGACATGGCTAATGGCCTTTATTGCTGCCATTATTGCCGTTATTATCGGCTTCGTCGTAGCCCGGCAGATCGGAAGGCCGATCGTCATGATTCGCAACCTGATGAAGGAAGGCGAGCAGGGCAACCTTCGCGTCCGCACAAACATCAACCGTCAGGATGAAATCGGGCAGCTCGGCGCGAGCTTCAACCAGATGATGGAGAAAATCACCGCGCTCGTGCAGCAGACGAATTTGTCGGCTCAAGAGGTGCTTTCCACCTCGACCGAGCTGTCGGAAGCTTCAAAGAAAACGGCGATGTCGGCCAAAGAGATTGCCGTGGCGACGGAAGAAATCGCCGGCGGCGCATCCAGTCTGGCCGTCGAGTCGGAGCGCGGCAACGAGCTGACCGCACAAATCGGACAGCAGATGAAAGAGGTCATTCAGTCCAACGTGCAGATGGGTACGGCCGCCTCGGAAGTTCATAAATCCAGTGAGCAAGGGATTCAGTATATGTCCGAGCTCATTCAGAAAACGAACAAAACCGAGCAAATGACCCGTTCCATGGTTGAAAAGGTGGACAAGCTGAAGGAAAGCACGCGTTCCATCCGAAAAATTTTGGAGATGCTTAACAATATCACCAAGCAGACGAACATTTTGTCGCTGAACGCCACGATTGAGGCGGCGAGAGCAGGAGCTGCGGGCAAAGGGTTCATGGTCGTCGCCGACGAGATTCGCAAGCTGGCCGATCAATCCCGCCAATCCATCGAAGTGGTCGGGCAAATCACGGAGACCATTCAACGTGAAATCGACGAGACGGTCGGCGTGCTGTCCCAGGCGTATCCGATCTTCCAGGAGCAAATCGGCTCCGTTAAGGAAGCGGACGAAATCTTCAAGCAGGTTCAAGATCAGATGGGCGGATTCATCAATCAGCTGGAAGAAGTTACCGAATCGATCCAGAAGCTCGATCAGTCTCAGGTCGTGCTGTCCGATGCGATGTCGAACGTCAGCGCGGTAGCGGAAGAATCCTCGGCCACTTCCGAGGAGGTAGCCAGCCTCAGCAACGAGCAGCTTAACATCAGCAACGGTCTCGTTAAGCTTTCCGAGAAGCTGGAGGAGCTGTCCAATTCGCTGAAGGAGTCGTTGTCGAAGTTTACAGTGTAAGTCTTTGCCCCCCCCCTAAACAAGATGACAGAGCGTCACAATAAGATATGAAAATGTTCGAGCGGTTCACGGTTTAAACTCTGTTTAAACCGTGAATTCTTTTTACTACACAGTGCAGGTAAGTCGCCGGGATTTTGAGTGTACGACCTCGCCCCCTAAACTGACTTACCACACCCTGAGAACAAATCTTTGTCGCCACGAGCACACCCATCAAATTTCGGTCTGGGAGGGTGTTGGTAGCCTGTGTAGAAAGGATGATCTATTTGGATGCGATTCGTACTTGCTGCGCCGGCCTCGATGTTCATCAGGCCAACGTTGTTGTTTGCTTGTTAAAAGGCCCTCTTCATCAAAAGCCGACGAAAGTGATTCGGGAGTTTTCTACGGTACTCTCCGGCCTGCTCGAACTAGCCGACTGGCTCACTGAAGAAGGATGCACAGAGATCGCCATGGAAAGCACCGGCATCTTCTGGCAACCTGTTTACAATGTACTTGAAGCTTCTTGCACCATCACTCTGGCCAACGCTGCCCATATTAAAGCCATCAAAGGCCGTAAAACCGATATGAAAGATGCCCAATGGATCGCAGAACTTCATCGGTGCGATTTAATCCGCGGCAGCTTTGTGCCTCCTGTGGAAATCCGCGAATTGCGAGATTTGACGAGATACCGCAAAAAACTCGTTGGGCACGCTACCGCCGAAAGAAACCGCATCTTGAAGGTTCTCGAGATGGCTAACATTAAGCTCTCCACCTTTATGAGCGATGTTTTTGGCGTTTCCGGCCGTCTCATGCTTCAAGCTCTTGTGAATGGCGAAGTTATTGAACCCGCGCAAATCGCCGATCTTGCCAAAGCCTCTCTGCGCTCCAAGATTCCGCAACTCGTTTCTGCTCTCAATGGTCGCGTCACCAAACACCATCGTTCCATGATCGCTAGATCGCTCAAACATCTCGAATTTCTCGAACAATCCATCGCTGAGTTAGAGGCCGACATGGAAGTATACTTCGCACCGTATCAGCGGCAATTAGAGCTATTGGATAGTATTCCTGGTGTTGGCGAGCATACCGCCAAGATCATCTTGGCTGAACTGGGAACGGATATGTCTGTATTTCCCACGGAGATGCACCTATCTTCTTGGGCAGGGCTTAGTCCGGGCAATAATGAGAGTGCCGGTAAAAAAAAAGTACTACCATAACCAAAGGCGATAAAATTCTTAAGTCTGCTCTCACAGAAGCAGCCTGGGCCGCCAGCAACACGAAATCCTACTTAGGTGCAAAGTTCTGGTCCATTACAAGTCGGCGCGGGAAAAACAAGGCTGTCATTGCGATCGCCCATAAGATTCTAGTCATTGCGTACCACATCCTATTGAAGAACGAACCGTACAAAGAACTTGGTGCGGACTATTTAGAGAAACGACGAAGCATTTCCAAGGAAGAGCTAATGATTCGTAGGCTACAAAAATTAGGTTACTCGATACAAAAAGTAGACGAACTTCCCTCAACCAGTTAGGCTCTTTTAAAAAATATTCATTATGGGGACCGGGCATCCTATTGCCTTTTTTCGGCTTTTGACCTCATTTCAATCCATTTTCTCTTCGAAGTGACCTCGAGCTAAACGTTATTTTCCCATCAACTCCCCCCATCGGGGGGACCCCAGGCGCTCGGGCGCCCTGGACCCGCCTGCCGGGAGGGACTGTTCGCTGCTAGGTCGCGTGTGTCCGGCATGGATTTATTGCTGATTGGCAATAAATCCCATGCCGGACACGCTTCACTTTGGGAGCGGTGATGCGGGGAGAGGGTGCGTGCCTCGGGCTCGCGATTGTCCTGCACGTTTGGGCTGACGCCGAAAGACGTGCAGGACACGCTCTACAATCGAGAAACAAGGGACACACTTAACTTGAAATACAACGAATAAAATAAACTCAAAAACCTGTCCTTTGCAGACAGGTTTTTTTTGCGTGGAATTGCCCATAATGTCAAATATCGACATTATGGGTTTTATGTGCGGAGGGTTTAAGATGCAAACGGCTCCGGAATTGCGCAAATATCGTGCGTTTATAGCGCTGCTGATTATATCGGCGGCGCTGGTTGCGCTGCTCGGAAGGCTGTTTTATGTGCAGCTTGTCGGGGCGCGAAGTTTGACCGCGCATAAGATTGATCTGGTGGCGGGTTCTGTCTTGCAGAGGGAAAGCGGGATTATATTGGATAGCGGCAGAGGCGACTTTACGGATCGAAACGGGGTTCCGCTCACGGGCAAAACGTTGAATGTGCTGATCGCGTTTCCGGTGAGCCGGGAAGATCGCGGAGACTCCCGACAAATTGAACAATTGGCGGCGATTTTGAAAGTTTCGCCGGATGAGTGGAAAGCTTTTGCTGACCACATCGATAGTCCCCAAATATGGAGCAGCCATGGGCAGACGGCGCCGGCTTCCGGCAAGCCGCACTCCGGTTCCGATACGCCGATCGGCCTGACGGACAAGCAGGTTCGCGAAATCGAAGCGCTGGCGCTGCCACAGGTGAAGGTGGCGTCATACAAGCTGCGTTATGACGACGATCAAATCGCCCGGCATGTCATCGGCTTTATCGGGCAAAATCCGGAGCAAATTACTCGGCGATACGTCGACCAATTCCACAAGGGAGAACTGCAGCTGACGAGCAAAATCGGCGGCGCCGGCCTGGAGAGGACTTTGGAACCGTGGCTTCAAGGGATTGGGACGACATCGATCTCCCTGTTTACGGACGCGGCCGGGCATCCGCTGGATGGGCTGAATACGCGAATCGTTTCTCCGGAAAACGGCTTTTACCCGCTAAAGGCGGTGACGACGCTTGATGCGAACATTCAGCGTAAAATCGAGGAAGTGATGGATCGCCAGCACATCCGCGAAGGCGCCGTCGTTGTGCTGGATGCCGCAAGCGGCGATGTAGCGGCGATGGCCAGCCGCCCGCAGTACGATCCCCGGCACATCGATTTGCCCGGTGGAAGCTGGGCAAACCGCGCCGTCAAAGCGACGATTCCCGGCTCGATTTTCAAAACGGTCGTGGCCGCTGCGGCGCTTGAAGAGAAAGTGGCCAAACCTGGCGATACATTCGATTGCGGGGGAGCTCTGGGCAAATACGGCTTTACCTGCTGGAAAAAAGAGGGTCACGGCCATATTACACTGCGCGAAGCGTTCGCCCAATCGTGCAATATCGCTTTTGGCCTGCTGATGGAACGGCTGACCGGGGAACAGCTCGAGAGAACGGCGAAAAAGCTGGGAATAGGCTCGAAAGTGGGATGGAGCGGCGCATGGATGGGGCAGGACGATTTTCATCAATGGGATGCCGAAGATGCGGGGCAGCTTTTTGCCGTCGGCACTTCGAAAAACGATGAAGGAACATTGATGCAAACGGCTATTGGCCAAAGGGACGTGCGGGTGACGCCACTGCAGGCGGCCAATCTGGTCGTATCTCTCCTGAACAAGGGAGAGGTAAAGTCCCCGAGGGTTGTGCAAAACCTGCTGTTTCAAAACGGCCGGATGCTGGAAAAATTCGCGCCTCATACACTCATTCCGGCAAAGCGAGGCGTATCGGCCAAAACGGCGAACGAGCTGCTGGCATGGATGAACGACGTGGTGGATCACGGTACGGGCAAGCCGCTTGGACAAGCCAAATGGCGTATTGCCGGCAAATCCGGAACGGCGCAGGTAACGACAGGAACGGCCCCTGCCGACAATCAATGGTTTATCGGCTACGGACCGGTGGAGAAGCCCCGTTACGCCGTTTCCGTCGTTGTGGAAAACGTTTCTTCCGGCGAAAAAAACAGGTCGCTTCCGCTGTTCAAGGAAGTGATGGATGTTCTCGCGGCTTTGCGGGAGTAGTTATTTTTAAAGATCGCGGCTTATGCATTGGCGGAATTGTTTCGGAAACGGCGCGCTGATGCTATAATGTATGGGGAGTGATGGATATGGCAAGTCCTCATATTTTGGTCGTCGATGACGATCCGGCTATCGTGTATTTGATTTCCGAATCGCTGAAGGAAGAGAATTACAGCGTATTGACCGCCTTTAGCGGGAGGGAAGCGCTCGAAATCATTGCGAAAAGCGACATATCGCTGCTCATCTTGGATATCATGATGCCGGAAATGGACGGCCTTGAGGTATGCCGGACCATCCGCAGCCGGTTTGCCGCTCCTATTATTTTACTAAGCGGCAAAGACAGGAGCCTCGATAAAGTGATCGGCCTGGAAATCGGCGCCGACGATTATGTGACCAAGCCGTTCCACATCGGCGAGCTCGTTTCCCGCGTCAAGGCGCATCTTCGCCGGGAGGAGCGGGGAAAGGGCGAGCGGCAGCCGACACCGCCGGCGGTGATCAATTTCAAAAACCTTCGCATCAATAAAGATACATTCGAAGTATACAGGCATAGCGAACGGATAGAGCTTTCCACGAAAGAATTTCAGATCCTGGCGTATTTGGCGGAAAACCGCGGCCGAGTTTTGACGAGGGAACAAATCTACGGGGCGATCTGGGGCAGCGAATACGGCGACATCAGCACGGTTACCGTACACATCAAGAACTTGCGCGATAAACTGGATCCCGGAAACCGGCTTATTAAAACCGTTTGGGGAATGGGATACAAATTTGCCGTCGATGAGAACGATTAGGCGAAGGACGATACAGACTTTGCGCGGAGCATGGTCATGCATCGGGCGGAGTCTTTTTTTGTTGTTCAGATTTTGTTCAGGATGCTGTGGTAGGCTGGAAGTTAGGGAAAAGCACGCTTCGAAAGAGGCGTGATCTTTATTATTTTTAATTTTTATTTTATTTTTATCTAATTTTAATTTGTTATAATTGTGCATATAGGTATAATTGACTATGTATTCTTGGATCATTGTGCTTAAGGAACTATATTTATGACGTGTAATTTTCGGCGTCGCCCAACGGCCTATTTAATTGCCGGAATGTGGTAAGGAAGTCACACTGACGAATAAGCTGGTAGTAATATTATCCTTTTTCCAAAAAGGGCTATTTTACTTATAATAGAGTTAAGGTGAGAATAATGCGCGATAAAATACTCGTGATGCTTTCAACGGAAGGGACATACCCGTTTCACCAAGGCGGCGTGAGCACCTGGTGCGACATCCTTGTCAAAAAGCTGGTCGACGTCGATTATGTCGTTTACAGCATTTTGATGGATCCGTTTGTCACCCAGAAATTTGCGCTGCCCTCCCAAACGGGACTCGTTAAAATGCCTCTGTGGGGGACCGAAGAGCCTAGCGAGCATTTGTCCACGCCGTTCTCTCAAAACTATTTGGCGAAAAAGCGGACCACCCGCAAAATCGTTCGTGAGCAGTTTATCCCGTTATTTTGCGAGCTGATCGAGGAGATTATCGCCATTCAGAAAGATCCGCATCGGCTCGCCCGCATCATGCTGGCGCTTCATTTATATTTTGAAGAGTACGACTACAAGGAGAGCTTCAAAGCGGAAGAGACGTGGGAGACTTACAAGCAGATCATTTTTCGCCATCATGCCGATGGGGCCAACAAACTGGCGAGACCTGACTTGTACTGTTTGATTCAAAGTCTCGGCTGGGTATACCGGTTTATGAATATTTTGAACACGCCGGTTCCCGACGTCCATGTGACGCATTCCTCGGCAGCTGCGTTCTGCGGCATTCCGTGCGTGCTTGCCAAGATGAAAAACGGAACTCCGTTTTTGCTGACGGAGCACGGGATTTATTTACGGGAGCAGTACTTGTCAATCGGCAAGAGAGAGTATTCGTCATATCTCAATACTTTCCTGGTTCGCCTGGTGTTATCCATCACTTCCCTGAATTATACGTTTGCCGACCAGGTATCGCCCGTCTGCCAATACAACACGCGTTGGGAAACGAGGTTCCAGGTGCCGCCGGAACGGATTCAGGTGATATATAACGGGGTCGATAAAAATGTGTTCGTCGAAGCGCCGCATGGCGCCCAGGAACGGCCGACGGTCGTAACGGTCGCGCGGATCGATCCGCTGAAGGACATCTTGACATTGATCAAAGCGGCGGCCATGACCAAAGCGAAAATTCCCGACGTAAAGTTTATCATTTACGGTTCGGTGTCGGTGCCTTCCTACTACGAGGAATGCCTGGCGCTCAGGGAACAGCTCGAATTGACGGAAACGGTTATTTTCGCCGGACATACGTCCAACATGTCGGCCGCGTATCAAAGCGGCGATGTCATCGCGCTAACGAGCATTTCCGAAGCGTTCCCTTATTCCGTGGTCGAGGCGATGATGACCGGAAAACCGTGCATCTCCACCGATGTCGGCGGCATTCGCGAAGCGTTGGGCGAAACCGGGATTCTCGTAAATCCGCGCGATTTCGAAGCGTTGTCGGAAGGTCTGGTCAAGCTGCTGAAAAATCCGGACCTTCGCGCAGCGCTCGGTCAGGAAGGCCGCGAGCGTGCGCTCAGTTATTTCACGCTGGAGCGGGTGCTGGAGCTTCACTGGAAGAGCTACGTCAAGCTGGCGCTCGGAGCAAGCGATGCGGCTCTTGTGCAGGAGAAGGAAGACGAATCGCAATCGCGGGAATCCCGTCTGCACCGGCAGCGCGTGTTGGCCGAAAAAGCGTATTCGTTTATGGCCGGCGGCCAGTACCGCGATGCGATCCGGTATTTCAATCTGGCGCTGATGGAGGAGCCGGGTTCCCCGTCCTCGCCGGTGCTGCTGATGGAAATCGCCGAATCGTACAATCAGCTGGGCGAGTTTGACAAGGTGTTCGCAACGATGGAAAAGCAAGCGGCTTTGGCTTATTTGATCGAACACCGCAGCGCGTAAAGCGTGCTGCAACGAATATACGGAAAAGGAGGGGCCCGCATGAGAATGAGATGGAAACGATCGCTGATCGGTTATAAAAAAGATGAGGTTCTCCGGCATTTCTCATCGCTGGAAACCCTGTTTACGGAAACGAAAAAATCGTTGGAAGACGAGCTTGAGCGTCTTCTCGCCGAAAATCGCGGGCACAGCGCACCGACGGAGAGAGGCGGCGTTGTTCGCCCGGACCGGGCAAATCCGGTGAAGCATCATCGGCCGATTGCCGAAACTGGAAAGGATCTTCCAATCTGGGAGCCGAAGGAATTCAAGACGGTGCTGTTCGGATTGAACAGAAGATCGGTTAAACGGCATTTACATAAGCTGAAGCAGCTTCAAGAAAAACAGCTTATGGAGCTGCATGAGCAGATTGGTGCGCTGCGAGCCGAGGTCGGAAGCAGCATTCCGGAGGAGCTGCTGGATATGCCGGCGGAACCGGCATTTGAGCCGGAACGGCCGGTTGTAGCTGCTGAAGCGGCTGCCCCGGTCGAATCGGCGGAAGCATTCGAAACGGCTGGACCCGCTCAACCGGCGGAATCGTTTGAAGCCGCCGAATCGGCTGAGCGGGCGGAAACTTCGGAAGAACTGCCGTCCACGGAAGCCGGAACGTTAGAAGTTACTACGGAAATCCCGGCGGAGAAGGCTCCATCTATCCCTGACGCCGTAAATGCGGAGAAGACAGGGGCTTCGGAAGAAGCGGTCCGCATGGAAGAAGAAACGGCTTTGAAGGAGGCCGCGCCGGCTTCCGCCGCACCTGGAGAAACATTGTCTTCGCCGATAGCGACCGGCGGAAAGGTGATCACGTTTCGGAAACGTGCGGAAGAACCGGCTGTTCAAGCGGTGGCCGCCCCGCGCGAGGTACGGCCGGAAACGCTGCATGAAGCGGCGCAGCCTAAGCCCAAAGCGGTCGGTATGGGGTTTTGGGACAATGCGGACGAATATTTGGAGGCGATCACGGACAGCCGAATCGCTTTCGGCTCTGCGGCGCTGGAGCCCGCGGAAGCGGCCGACATGATGGACGTCGCCAGAACGGAAACCGGATTTTTTGCAAGCGAAGCGGAACCTGCCGCAATCGCGGCAGGTTCCGCCGTCGGCATGGAGCCGCTGCGACAGCCGGGTGTCAAGCCGGCTCCGCCAAGCAGTCCGACATCCGCCGATCCTCCCGCCGCCGAGGAAAAGAAAAATGAGCCGGCTCCGGTCCAGCGGACCGAAGCGGCACCGGCACCGGCAGGACCGGCGGCGACCGGCGGAAGCGAAGCGGTTACCGAAGAAATTCGTCACCTTCGCCGCAAATACATTTTGGGAAAATTGGCCGGAGCCGATTTGTACGATCGCAGCAATCGGCTGATCGTTGCCAAAAATGAGCCGATTACCGAAGAGGTAATGGTGCAGGCCGACCGCGAAGGAAAGCTCGCGGAACTGATCGTAAATATGATTGTTCCGGGGTTGGGGGAGTAACGGATGAATTTGAGCATAGCGGCGGAAAGCCAGGTGCCGGACAAAGATGCGATGCTGGAGCGGCTTCTGGAGGAAGTGCTGGAAAAGCACATGCAGCCGGAAGACCGTTACGAAATCGCCGCAATTCTGGAATCGCTCGGTTGGAACGATTTGCGGGCGGCGCAAACCTTCGGCGTCGAGGACGTATTCGAGCTGGCATCGGACCTCTGGGAGCGAAGCCATGCGAAGGCGAAGTACACGCCGTTCTCCAAAGTCGATCCGATGTCGCTGACGCAATTGATCGTGTCGCTCACGCGGACGTTTCTGCGGGGGGTGCTTTTTGCCATCCCGATGGCGATCTCCGTCATCTCCATGCTTTCTTTGAAATTTTCGTTATGGTCATATGAAAATTTGTCGGTCGAGCTCGCAACGGCTATCGCCATCGGTACAATCCTCAGTTTTGTAACGGTCGGGGGCTTTACTCAGGCTATTGCAAGGCGGGGATTTTTCTATATTATCCAAGGTTACTACAACATGGCCAGGCGGACGACGTTTCATTTTATCGGCAGCGGTTTTATTGTCTGTCTTCTGCTTTGCGCGCTGTTTTTTGTCCTGAATACGGTTATACAGATGTTCCCGTTTAAAATGGTGGGCGTCATCATCTTATATTTTTTCTTTTTGAACACGATCTGGCTGTCGGTGACGGTCATGTACATTCTCAAGAAAGAGCTGCTGTTTTCCGGGCTTATTGCGTTCGGGATCGGGATCGTATTCGTGCTCTTTAAATGGGTTGGCGTGAACATTATATTGTCGCAGCTGATCTCCTTGCTTTTTGTCTCAATGATCAGCATTGCGATCGTCGTCTGGCTGTTCAAGCAGGCCGAGAAACGAGGAGAGAAAGGCATTCAGCCGCAGCTTCCGAAAATGTCCGTCACGCTTTACTCCATCATGCCTTATTTTCTGTACGGATTCATGTATTTCTCGCTTTTGTACGTTGACCGGGTGATGGCTTGGTCGACCAATAACAAATTCACGATGCCTTTTTTAATATGGTTTCGCGGAGAATACGAGCTCGGGCTTGACTTTGCGCTGCTCGTGCTGATCGTGCCGATGGGGATCGCGGAGGTGGTGCTCACCAAGCTGATGATGGACGTGGAAATAAGCCAAAAGAGTTACTGGGGAGACGAAACCGATGTCATGAACACGACGTTCCGCGTGATCTACTACCGGAGGCTGCTTACCATCGGAAGCATTGCGGCGGTCAGCGCCGTCGCGCTCTATTTTACGCTTAAAATGGTATTCTACAAGCTTGACATTCCTATCGGCAAAACGTTGTTCGGCAGCGATCTGACGCATTTCGTATTTATCGTTGCGCTCGTGTCCTACATGTTATTGGCTATGGCGCTGATGAATGCGATCATTCTGTTCTCGCTGTCGCAGCCTTATCTGGTGCTTAGTGCCATCTGGCCTGCTCTTCTGCTTAATGTGACAACGGGATTTTTGCTAAGCCGCTGGCTCAGTTACGAGTATGCCGTATTCGGCCTTTTTCTTGGAGCCGCCGTCTTCATGATTTTATCCACGCGCAACGTCATCAAGGTGTTCCGCAATCTCGACTATTATTTGTACGCGGCGTCGTAAATGAAGACATTCGGACCCGGGGACCGCTTCACATTGAGCAAGGAAGGAGGGATATAACGTATGGAACCGGGCGCCTCGTCGCTTATGTTTATTAAAGTCGCTTTTTCCTTTACCGTTATGTTCATAGTTCTTCCTTCCTTGGTTACCAGATTTAAAGAAGAGGACGATACGATACTCGACAGGCTGTTTATTCCGCTTATTCATTCGACCTTATTCATCATCATTGCGGTTCACCTGCTCGTCGTATTGAAGCTGTTCGAAACGCTGTCGCTTATCGCCGTATGCGTTGCGGGGTTCGTTTATTTTTGGCGGAGAAAATTCGGCGTCGCCCGGATCGATTACGGTACGCGCGTCGTTACGGAGATCTTCGACGTTTCGGAGGATGTCCCCGGCTCTATGAGACAGACAAGGCTGTGGTTCGGACAGCTTTGGAATAACTCCAAAGCGCTGATGCAGCATATGATCCGCCGGATCAGGAAGTATCCGCTCGCCGCCGCTTTGATAGCCGTCACCTTGGGGTATGCGGCTTATGTGCGCTTTCATCATGCTTTTGCCCATCTGTATTTCGCCGCTTCCGACCCATACATTCACGCGAAATGGGCGAAAAGTTTGCTGAAAAACACCCTTTATGTGGATGGGGTTTATCCGCAGGGCTATCCAGCGGTTTTATCGGCAATAAGCGGGTTTTTTATGATCGATCTGTATGGCATCGTCCGTTTTATCGGACCGATCGCCGGCATACTGATCGTGCTTTCGGTAGGTCATTCGGTCAGAAAGTTCGGGGCTAATCCGTACGGCGTATTTATAGCGATGTTCGTCTATACCGGATTTGCCGCACTTCCTTCCTACGTATGGAGGCAGCTGTCCGCACTGCCGATGGAATATGCCGCCGTCTTCGTTCTGCCGGGCCTCGTCTATTGGGTGCTATTTTGCCGTTACGGCAGCAAGCATCATTTGCTGCTCGCGGCCGAATGCTTGCTGCTGACGCTGCTTATGCACCCTTTCAGCACGGCATGCCTTGGCGTCGCGATGGCGGTTGCAGGAGTTATTTATGCATACCGGATTTGGCGGCGCCGGCAGCTATGGACGGTGTTTGCCTACTTGGCGGGAGCGGGAGCGATCGGGCTGCTGCCGATAGGGATCGGACGGCTGCTGGGCATTCCGTTCTACGCAAGCTCTTTTGATTATGTCGTAAACAGTGTCCAGGCAGGGGAAAAGTCGCCTTCGTTCTCCCGGCTTTGGTCCGACTTCGCTGCAGGACCGAATGGCGTTATCCTGCTTTCGGCCGCATTCGCTGCCTTGCTTGCAACGGGGGTGTACATCATTCGTCGAGGGCGGCTAAAGCAGCGGGAAACCGGGCTTCCCGTCTTTATACTTATCAACGTCCTTTTTTTTATGATGTACAAGGCGAAGGAGATCGGGCTTCCGATGCTCGTTCCTCCGGACCGTATGGGGGTGTTTTTTTCGCTGCTGGCGGCTAATCTGTGCGGGTTGGCCTTGCTTGCGCTCGATCGTTTGATGGATGCAGGTACATACAAGCGGTATATCATCGCGGCGGCGGCAATGCTTTTTGCCGGATTTATCGTTATGACCGGTCAAACGGTCAAGGTTCCGATTGGCTACAGGTATCAATACGATGAGTCGGTGCAAGCGTATCTGCACATCAAAAATGAGTTTGAAGCGGGCAATTGGACGATCGTTTCCCCCGTGGAGGAGTATCCTTTGGTCGAAGCTTTCGGATACCATACGAACCTGTGGGAATTCGTGCAAAATATTAGCCCCGGCAGCAAAGAGAAGGTCGGATTTCCGACGGCGCACGTCTTTTTCTTCGTAGAAACGAAGCCGCTTGTCGGAGGGAAGGAAATCGCCCCGTCGGATGCGACAAAGCCGTTTCCCGGCCCGGTCGAAGGAGATTTGGCGGATTTTTATTACCGCAGCAACAACCGGGTCATTCTCGAAGCGAAGCTGAACAACTGGGTTCAGTGGTACATGAAACGGTATCCGGACAAGATGTCCGTTTATTACGATTCCCCTCAATTCAAGGTATATCACCTCAGGCAGTCAGCGGGAACGCCCCCTGCCGAGCTGCCGAAGCTGCCTGAAGAAGAGGTGGGAGTTTGGTAGCAGACAGCACTAACTTTTACAAGGAAACGGAGGGATGGCGTCATGGCGAGCATTTTTACCGTAGACGTGGAAGATTGGTACCAGACGAACGGGCTGAACATTGAGCCCTCGTCCTGGTCTTCCTACGAAGACCGCGTGTATCGCAATACGATGAAAGTGCTCGAGCTGCTGGGCCGTTTTGGGGTTAGTGCCACTTTTTTCGTGCTGGGCTGTGTCGCTCAAAAACATCCCGGGCTGGTGCGGGAAATTCAAAGAGCCGGCCATGAAATCGGGTCGCACGGCGGATGGCATCAGATGGTCAACCGCATGTCGTTAAGGCAGTTTCGGGACGACCTGAGGTTCTCGATCGATGTGCTCCAATATATTACGGGCGAGCCGGTGCGGTATTATCGGGCACCCTCGTGGTCTATTTCTCCTGACCGGTACGCAGCGCTTTCGATCATGGAGGAGGAGGGCATCGTTTGCGACTCCAGTTTACAGCCGTTTCGCACTCCGCTATCCGGCAACAAAGGCGTGCCCGTTCATCCGTTTCGTCCGGTCGTCGATGGGAGACGGCTAAATTTGCTGGAAATTCCGTCCACCGTGCTGAAATGGGGCGGGGCGACGATTCCGTTTTCCGGAGGTTTTTACCTCCGCTTCTGGCCGTCCTGGTTTTCCTCCTGGGCGTTGAGACACGTCCATTCCACGCGGGTAGGGATGATTTATATTCATCCGTGGGAGCTCGATCCGGATTTCCCCCGGCTGAAAAACTTGCCGCCGCTGATTCAGCTCGCGCAATATTACAACCTGCGGTCGATGGAGAAAAAGGTAGCGACTTTGCTGGAGCATTACTCATTTACGACGATGGGGCAATTTATCGCAGCTCATTCGTTTCCTGAATTCGAGCTTCATTCGCTGCAGAGAAGCGGCGTGCCCGAGCCGGGGCATGAGGGGATACGGCCATGAGAAGGCGATTGCTGGAGCTGGCAACAAACAGCGTGCTGCTCATCACGGCGATCAATGCGCTCGGGGCGGTATTGGCGTTCGTACGCGATGTCGTCATGGCAATGTACCTTGGGACGTCCGTGCATGCGGATGCGTTTACCTTGGCTTACTTCGTGCCGGACACGCTGGGCAATAACATTATCGGAACCGCGATCGGCACGGTGTGCGTTCCTGCGTTCGCCAAGCTGTACGCTTCACGCCTGCGAAAAACGTTTAACTCTTCCGTGATGCGGACTGCCGGTATCATGTTTGGCGGGTCGGTGCTGCTTTGGATAGGCTGCATGGCGCTGACGAAACAAATCTCGGTTTGGCTCGGCGGGGGAACGGGACTGCTTGCGCAGACGGTTCACCCGCTGCTCCTTATCGTGCTGCCGATTATGGCGTTATACCCCGCGGCGTTGGTCGGGGCGGGCGCTCATCAATCGCTCCAACGATTTATCGTACCGGTCACAGCCCCGATCTTGGTGAACGCAGCCATTTTGGCGGCCGTATGGGCCGCACTGCTCTTCAAGGTTCCCCAATCGGCAGGAGCGAGCTACGCGGCCTGGGGCGTTGTGGCCGGGACCACCGCCATGTCCGTTTGGATTTGGCTGCCGCTTCTCAAGGTATTCCGACGGCATGCGGACGATTCTCCCGATGCTGAAGGAAAAGCGGAACGGGATGAACGCAAGTTATGGCAATCGTTCGCCTTCTATGCGTTCATTCTGCTCGCGGCGCAGGCGGTGGGCGTGGCGGAAAGATATCTTGCGGCAAGAACGGAAACCGGAGCTGTGGCCGCGCTTAATTTCGCCTACCGGCTGGCGCAGTTTCCGGTATGGGTGTACGTGTCGGCTTTCGGCGTCGTGATGCTGCCGAAGCTGGCGCAGCAGCTGGCGCACGGCAGGACGGGCGAACTGCAAACGACGATCGTTCGTGCGTTGAGCAGCGTGCTGTTTGTCGCCATACCGGTTTCCGCGCTGCTGTGGCTGCTGCGGGAGCCCATCGTTTCGCTGTTGTTCGAGCGCGGCGCATTCGACAGTGCCTCCGTAGAGCTGACCTCCGGCATTCTGGAAGGCTATGCGCTGGCGATCGTGTTTCAGTCGATCAGCGTCATCGCGCTGAGATATTTCCTCGCTGTCGAATCGCTCACCTTATCCGCGGCGATGACGGTGCTCTCGACGGCAGCGACGATCGGTCTCGACTTCGCATTCAGTTCCAGATTCGGCGTTCGCGGGCTCGGCTTCGGTGCCGCGGTGGGCGCATTCATCAGTGCGGCGGGCTTTGCGGCGGCCCTGCATCGCCAGGTCAACATACGGGCCGCCGTACAGCCGGCTTTGCTGATGATTAGCCTTAACATTCCGGCGGCGCTATCGGTAGTCGGATTGGCGGCGTTTGTCAAACGTACCGCCTGGGAGTCGTCGTTCGTTCACAACCTGCTGTTTTTAACGGCCGCGGTTGCCCTTTATTCTACAATTTTGTTAGTGCTGTCTTTAAAATTCAACCTGTTTAATCGGTTATGGGGGGAAATCCAATGGCAGAAACCCTGATCATCATACCAGCGTTTAATGAGGAAAAAAGCATAGGTACGACGCTGCACGATCTGCTTCAATCCGTCCAAGGCGCCGACATTCTCGTTGTGAACGACGGCTCGGTGGATGGCACAGCCGCCATTTCGGGCGCATCGCCGATCTGGGTGCTCAATCACCCGGTCAATCTGGGGTATGGAGCCGCGCTGCAGTCCGGCTACAAGTTTGCGGCCAGACGCGGCTACCGTTACGTCGTGCAGTTCGATGCGGACGGTCAGCACGCTACGGGGGATTTGATCCGGCTGATCGGCGAAATGAGAAAAAACGATACCGACGTCGTGATCGGTTCGCGGTTTCTCGGCGACCCGAATTTTGATCCCGGACTGCGAAAGAAGCTGGCCATTAACACGTTTCGCTCCATCATTTTTGCTTTGACCCAAACGAGGGTGACGGATCCGACTTCAGGATTGCGCGGACTGCATGAAAAGGTATTCCGCTTTTATTCGGAAAAAGGCCGTTTCCCGAGCGATTATCCGGATGCGGATATTATTATCCACATGCTTTTGAACCGGTTTCGGATTCGCGAGTTTCCGATCGGTTCCCGCGAGCGCAAGGAAGGCATCAGCATGCACTCGGGCTTCAAACCGATCATTTATATGTTTAAAGTGATGCTCAGCATCCTGGCGGTGTTTTTAAATCATTGTCTCGTAGACCGGAGGAACCGACATGCCTAGCTTATTAAAATGGTTCGTGTTATTGCTCGGTTTTTCGTTTTCCGGCATCGTCATTTATTTGCTGACCCGCAAAAAAATCAACGAGAAAAACACGCTCGTTTGGCTGGGCGGCACGATCATCATTCTTGTGCTGTCCGTCAACCCGCATTTGCTGGATAGTTTGGCGAAAATCGTCGACGTGGATTATCCCCCGTCGCTGTTGTTTCTTTTTTCCGTGATGGTGCTGCTGCTGCTTAATTTATACCAATCGATCCAAATATCATCCTTACATGATAAAATTAAGGAGCTTTCGCAATATATCGCGCTGCGGGACGCCGAGGATCATACCGGGAGGAGAGAGCACCCGGAAAACGGCTAACGCCTACGGAATATCCATACAAGGAAGGGGGCGCAGGAGATGCCGGCATGGTTCGGGAAAGTTCCTTATCTGCAGCAAGTGCAGGACATGATCGAAAAAGCGGGGCTTACCCAAGATGCGCTTCTCATCATCGCAGCCGCCGCAGTGGCGGTGCTGCTCGCCGTCATTTGGGCTCTAGCGCTTCAGCGCAAGGCCGGTCATACACGCAAGCGGCTGGCACTCACCCGGAAAATCATTCAAACGGTAAAGCCCGATAAAGGGCTGGAAAACAATCTGATCGATCTGCTCGAATTTTTTGACCGGTTTGTCGAAGCTCCCGTGTATGCCTTTTATGTGCACGAACCGAGAAACAACAGTTATACGTTGAAGGCGGTCCGCCATAAGACGAAAGAAATCGGCAGCACAATGTCCGCTTCTGCGGAAAAGAAAAAAGAGAATTATCATCCGCCGCTTTCGGTTCAAGGCGATACCGGAATGATCCGTTCCGGCAAAATCGTCGAAGGGGAAGTGCCGCTGCTCGTAGTCCCTACGGGACAAGGGAAAGGTTTGGTGCGCATCGGTCCCTTATCCGGAAAGCCTTCGAAGAGAACGTTGGCTTCGCTGGACGAGCTCGGCGAGTTGATCGGCCAAATGCTGGACAATTTAACGGCGGCAGAGAAGCTGAAGGCGGAGTCGGATGTCGTGCTCGCTTCCGGCAAGGCGATGCAGCAGATCAATCAGATTGCGCTTCATCCCAGGATGACCGTCGAACTGATGATTCAATTGTCGATGCAAACGATGGCTGCCGCTGGGGGGTGCTACGCCGAGCGTACAGGCGACCGTTATCGGATACCGGTGAGCATTGGGCTGGAAGAGAAGCTGGCCGGCGAATTAACGGAAGATGTCCGGACGCTGGACATGCTCCATCAGCTTGCAGCGAATGAGGAATACGTGCTGCTCCGGCGCGGGGATGCCGTCTTTGCCGGTTTGCCCGCAGCCTTTAAGAGCCTCGGCATGGACGCGATCGTCGTGCTGCAGGTGAACATCGGCACGCCGAATTTTTTGATCTTCTGGTTCGATCGCTTCGGGGATGCGGGGACGGAGCAGGCGGCGCTCAGCACGATGAAAATGGTGCAGCGCGATATCCGCGGCATCATTTCGCATCAAATGTCGCTGAGCCGGCTGGCCGGAACGTATACGGGCATTTTAAAAGGGCTCGCCCAACTGCTCGACAACATGAGCCCATATACCGTCGGATATTCGGAGATGATGAGCCGGTACTCGATCATCATCGCCAAGGAGATCGGGCTCAGCGAGCCGGAGATCCGCGATGTGGCGCTCGCCGCGTATCTCAGCAACATCGGGATGTTCGGGATTTCGGTCAATTTGTATCAAAAAGAAGGCAAATACTCCGATCAGGAATTCGAGCTGATGAAACTTCACGCCGAAGTCGGCGCCTCGATCGTTCGCACGACGCTGGGCAACGAACGCGTGGCCGAATACATTTTGTATCACCACGAACGGATGGACGGAAACGGCTATCCGGCCGGCTTAAAGGGGCGCCAAATTCCGGCCGGCTCGAAGATCATTGCCGTCGTGCAGACGTTTCTCGCCAAAATTAACGGGCGGAAATACCGCGACCCGCTGCCGTTTCATCAGGCGCTGCAAACGCTGCGCGCAGCGAGCGGCACGCAGCTCGACGCTTCGATCGTCGATGCGTTTATCGCCTGGTTCGAACGCAAACAACGGAATCCGAATTTCAATGCCCGATCGCTCGGCTCTTGCTGGGAGATGTGCTGCGTGCCGTCCAGTGTGTGTGAACATTGTCCGGTATACGGCCGCATGGATGTGAATTGCTGGGAGGTCGCGGACAATAACTGTGCGACGCACGGCAAAAAGTGCGAGACGTGCTTCGTTCGCACGGAACATGCCCATCGCACCGAGTGGCTGAAACGGGCGAAGTAGCGACGGAAAAGAAAAACGGAATGCAAAGGAAGATCCCTTACATTCCGTATTTTTTTGCATAGTAGGAGCAAGTTTCCTGCATGCCTTCCTGCAGACTGTACTTCGGGGACCAGGCAAGCTCGCGGAGCGCGGCCGTATTGTCGAGCCGGCTGTGTTCGATATCTCCCGGGCGGGGAGGCCGATATTCCGGCGCGAACGGCTTTTCAAGCTGACGGCACATGATCCGCAGCAGCTCGGTTACGGTTGTCTGCTCGTTCCGGCTTATATTGAACAGCCCTCGGGAGCCCCGATCCAAAGCGGCGATGTTGGCGGATACGATATCTTTGACATAAATGAAATCCCGCGTCTGCTCGCCGCTGCCGAAAATAACCGGCTTTTCTCCGGATAGCAGCTTGTCGACGAAGATCGAAACAACGCCGCCTTCGCCTTTAGGGTCCTGCCTGATGCCGTACACGTTGGCGTAGCGCAGTATGGTGAAATCCAGCCCGTACAAATGGGCGAACGCTTCGATATAATGCTCCGGGGTATGCTTGGAGATGCCGTAAAACGATAGCGGCTTCAGCGGATGCTTCTCGTCCACGGGCAAATATTCGGGAGTGCCGTAGACCGCAGCGGAAGAAGCGTAGACGATTTTGCGCACGCCGTGCTCTCTGCAGTTTTCCAGCAGCTTGATTGTGCCGACAATGTTAATTTCGGCATCAAGCGACGGATGTTTGATGGATGTTTGCACGTCGATCTGCGCCGCGTGATGGATGACAACCTCCGGCTTGAACCCGGAGAATACCGCTCCGAGCGGGTCTTTCACGATGTCCGCTTCGTACAATCGGGCTTCCGGATTGGCATATTCGCGTTTGCCCGTACTGAAATTGTCGAGCACGGCGACGGAATGCCCGAGCCGGATCAGCTCGTCGACAATATGGGAAGCGATAAACCCGGCCCCGCCGGTTACAAGGATTTTCATTGGTGACGACCCCTTTTGGTGCAGATTTGGATTTTGTACGAAAAGATTTGAAATTTACCCTGGTACAGCAATGGTTAAGCGTGTCAGCATAGGGTTTTGTGAAGCAAAACCCATGCAGACAAACGCGAGCCCGAGGCACATATTCGCTCCCCAGGCGCCGCACCAAAAGTACAGCGTGTCCGGCATAGGAAGTTTTACCCTAAGGTAAAACTTCAATGCCGGACAAACGCGACCTAGCAGCGAGCAGCCCCGCTTTTCGGGCGGGTCCAGGGCGCTTGGGGCGCCTGGGGTCCCCCCGGTGGGGGGATTTAGGGGGGCGCGGCGAAGGACCAGCCTGGGGTCCCCCTAGAGGGGGATCTAGGGGGGGTTACACCAGCGACACCGTCCAGTTGGCTTCATCGATCCAACTGCGGTTCGAAAATTCCCTGCCGCGTACGACGACCCGGTCTTCGTATACCTGAATGTACATCCCTTGGGCAACCGAGCCGCTGCTCGAACGGGTGCGGCCAACGGATGCGTTATTGAACCAGTGGAACGTATTATCCTTGTTATAGTGGGACTCGCCGACAAAGTTGCGGTGCGTGTGACCGGAGAGCACAAACACATTTTTATACGGCTTCAAAATATTGCGGAACTCGGTGGCGCGAATAAGCTGATGGGTGCGCCCGTCCATCCCGAGCGCAGGCAGCGGCTGATGGATGAATATGAGCGCCGGCTTGCCGTCGGCATGAGCTTTCATCGTTTCCTGCAGCCAGGCAAGCTGTTCGTCGGAATACCAGGCGCCTTCTCCGACCTCGGGTTTTTCCTGGTAATAAGCTTCCTGGGAAACCATGATCAAATGCACGCCGTTGATCCAGACATCGTTATACGGCTTGCCGTAGCCGAAAAACTCCATAAACCGCTGACGGGACTGGGCATCCGTTTTTCCGTTCGGAACCGTATCGGTGGAAAACTGTCCGTCCTTGTTAAGCCAAACATCGTAATAATCGTGATTTCCCAAATTCGCATGTACGGGCGGAAGCGTATATTTGTCGAGAACGCTTTTCAGCAGCTTGTAATCGCTGGCGCGGCCGAAATCGGTCAAATCGCCGCCAAGGACAATCGCCTCAACCTTCGATTCGAAGTCGGTAACGTCCTTAAGCGCCCAATGCAGCTTCTCGGTCATGGACGACTCGCTTACGGAAATGTGCAGATCGCTGAGCAAAAACATCGACAGCAGCGGTTCCGGCGACACTTTTTTGGGCGGGGCGGGTTCGGAAGCCGACGGTTTCGCCGGTTCGGCCGCGCCCGGGTCCGTCTTGGACACGCTGCGGCTGAACCATTCGAAGAAACCCATGACCCCGAGTGGAATGAACGAAAAAAATACGGCCATCTTTTTGATAAATTTGCGTCTTGAAATCATAGCTAGGCATTCTCCCATGAATGTTGATGTTTTGTTAAGATTCATTATACCGTGGGCAAGGGAACATATACCAGAGCGAGCCCCCGTTTCTGCACAGGAAATCCGGGAAAATCGTGTAAAATTTTTGTGAAATATGAGGAAAGGAGGAGAAGATCAATGTACGCAAGTTTGGTCAATCATCTGGAAGAGGGCACTCATTACGCGTTAGCTTTTGCCGTATTATTTTGGTTCTGGCCCAAGCTCTTGCTTCAGAGGCTTTCGGGCGATACCGCGGAACGGGCGGCGGCGAACTTTATGCGCATGGTGCTCATCATTATCGCCATGGGATACATTTTGGTCGTTTTCCAATTAATGGAGATGATTGCGATCATTGCAGTGTTCGTCATATGGTCGCTGATCCGCTGGAATCGCAACCATTCCGCGGACAAACGCGCCTTTCAGCTGACCACGCTTGTTGCGACCGTCTTTGATTATTTGGAAGGCAGGAAAAAGCTTTTTTCCCGATTGAAACAAAGCTCCGGAGATTACGCGAAAGATTTGAAGCGAAGGCTGCTGCACAGGCTGGCCTCTCCTTGGATCGTCACGGAATGGCTGCTGCTGCTCGCCGTTTTGGCCGGATCGGCGTATGTCCGCTTTTACGATGCATTCATGAACGCCGCGCCGGCTATGTCCGACTCTTATACCGTGCTCGAATGGATGAAGCAGATCGATGAGCGGAAGCTGTTCGAAACGGGCATCTATCCGAAAGGCTTCCATATTTATCTGGACACGATTTTCAAATTTGCCAAAATCGACGCGCTTTATATCAATAAGTACAGCGGACCGTTAAATTCGATTTTGACCATGCTCGGCATCTACTTTGCCGTCTCCAGGTTTACGGGAAAAAAATACGCGGGCATCGTCTCCGCCGTTCTGTACGGATGGTTCGGGTTTATGATCGGTGCCGGCTGGGAACGCCAGGCGGCAACCAACTCGCAGGAGTTTGCGCTCGTATTTGTGCTCCCGACCTTATATTTCTTCCGGAAATATTTGCAGACGACGGACAAGCTGTATTTTTGGACGGCGGTATCCGGTCTAGCCGTAACAGGACTTGTGCACCAATTGATCTATGGCTACTTATGCATGGGCATAGCTTTTCTCGTGGCTGTCCATTGGCTGGGAGGAGTACGCAAGCATGTGAAGCAAACCGTATGGATTGTGGCGGCCGGCGCCGGTTCGGCGGTTATTTCCGCCATACCGGCAGGCATCGGGCTTGCGATGGGCAAAAAGTTTCAGGAGGCTGCACAGGATTTCCTCACAAGCACGGCGGCGAACCTGCATACCCCGAGTCTGGGGACAATGGATTACGCGGCACTCATAGCACTGGGTCTGCTGTTTGTCGGCGTCCTTATAGGCTGGAAAAACGAGAGGCTGCGCACGGCCGGCTTGTTCACCCTGCTTTTTTCGGGAACCACGTTTGCGCTTTATTACTGGGGTGGAGTGGTGACAAAAAGCGTCGTCATCGCGGCCCGCATGGTTGATCTGTGGAGTCTGGCGATTCCGATGACCATAGGCATGAGCTGGGGAGTCGTCTTTGCCGGATTTTCGAAGCGGCCGGCGCTGCGGCTCGCGGAGACCGTCATCGTCTGCGCGCTTATGGCCGGCGTCCTTTATCAATATCCGCTTGAACCGATCGTGCCTTATAAAATGGAACGGAACGATACGGTCGAGCAGTACCTGAGAATCAGCGAACGCCACGCCACGAAGACGTGGATGATCATTTCGCAGGAGGAAGGATACGCGCTGGTTCTTGGCTCGGGATATCACATGTACGTCCGGGAACTGCTGGAACAGTACGATCCGGCCCATAAATATTTGACCATGAAGGGTAAAGCCGAACCAAACAAAAACCTTCCTACCGATGTATACATCTTCGAAGAGAAGTCGGTGTTCCGGACCCATTTCGAACAATTGGCGCCGATTTACGACCGGCGCGAACGGGAATCAAAGCAGTTGGAGCAATGGATCTCGGCATACAAGGAAGCAAACGGCGGCATCGATGTTTTCTTCGAGGACGAGTTCCTGAAGGTTTACCATATTTCGCGTCCGCTTGAATAGCCGCACTCCTGGCCGAGGATGACGCGGAGGAAGCCGGGATATGGCAATATTGAAGGTCAGGAGGGGAATCGGTTGTACGCCAGCTTTTCGAATCATCTCGAACAGGGTGCGCATTACGCATTTGCTTTTGCCGTATTATTCTGGCTTTGGCCCAAGGTTCTATTTCATAGATTCGAAGGCGACACTGCGGAGCGGGCGTTAGCCAATTTTACCCGGATGGTGCTGTTGGTCATCGCGATGGGGTACATATTGGTCGTGACGCGGCTGTTTGAAATGATTGCGATTTTGACCGTACTTACATTTTGGGCGATGTTCAGATGGGTTCGCAAACATACGGCGGACAAACGCGGCAGCCAGTTGATCGCACTGGCCACGTTATGTTTTGATTATTTTGAAGGCAAGTATAAGCTGGTCCCGATTGTCAGGCAGCGGCTCAGCGATTACATGGCCGGTCTCGGAGAACGGTTCAGACGAAGGTTGTCTTCACCGGGCACGATCGCGAAATGGCTGCTTCTCCTCGTCGTAGTGGCCGGGGCGGCATACGTTCGGTTTTACGATGCGGTTAAGTTCGCGGCTCCCGGCATGTCCGATGCCTATACGGTGCTGGAGTGGATGAAAGACATCGATGACCGTGTGCTCTTCAAAACCGGCATTTATCCGAAAGGGTTTCACATCTACCTGGACACGCTGTTCAAATTTGCGAAAATCGACGCGCTGTACATCGATAAATACAGCGGTCCGCTGAATTCGATATTGACCATGCTCGGCATGTATTTTCTGGTATCGCGGTGGACGGGGCAAAAAATCGCAGGCATCGTTTCCGCCGTCGTCTACGGATGGCTCGGCTGGATGGTCGGCGGAAGCTGGGAGCGCCAGGCGGCGACCAACTCGCAGGAGTTTGCGATGGTGTTCCTGTTTCCGACGTTGTATTTTTTTCGAAAATATTTGCAAACCGGCGAAAGGAACTCCTTCTGGACGGCGGCATCCGGGCTTGCGGTAACGGGGCTCGTGCACCAATTGATCTATGGGTATCTCATCCTGGGCATCGCCGTTTTAACTGCGGTTCACTGGCTGGGAGGCATTCGCCCGTATCTCCGTCAAACGTGGCGGATCGTCATGGCGGGGGCCGGATCGGTTGTCGTATCGGCCATTCCGGCCGCAATCGGACTGTCCATGGGGAAAAAGTTCCAGGAAGCGGCTGCGAAATATTTGACCGGGACGACGTCCAATGTACGTTTTCCGGAGCTGTATGCGACGGATTATATGGCCCTGGGTGCCGCGGGGCTGATGCTTGTCTGCGGACTGGCCGTCTGGAAAAACGAAAACCGACGCACCGCTTATATGTTTACGAGTCTGTTCACCCTGCTTACGTTTGTCCTGTGTTATTGGGGCAGCGCCGTTACGCAAAGCATCGTAGTCGCCTCACGTTCGGTGGAGCTGTGGGGACTCATCGTTCCCGTGGCGCTCGGTATGAGCTGGAGCGTATTGTTTGCCGGTGCGGCGAATCGTACGCTTCGTTTCGTGGAAACCGCAGCTGTGATATCGCTGCTGGGAGCCACTCTGGTCTTTTATCCGCTGAAGCCGATCGTGCTTTATAAAATGGAGTGGGACAGCAATGTGGAGCAGTATTTGCGGATAAGCGAGAGCAATGGGCATCGTTCCTGGATGATCTTCTCGCAGGAGGAAGAATATCCGCTGGTTAAAGGCGAAGGGATTCATGCGTATATTAAGGACTTGCTGGAAAATTACGACCCCTCCTATAAATATTTAACCTTGAAAGGTGAATCGGAGCCGAATCGGAAAATTCCAACGGAGATTTATATTTACGAGGAAAAACAGGTATTTCGGACGAACAGAAGTTTCGATCCTGAAGCGGATAAGAAATTGGCCGCCGAATATGACCGGAGAGAAAAAGAAATGAGAGAATTGCAGAAATGGATCCAAACCTACAAGGAAGCGAACGGCGGCATTGAAGTTTTCTACGAGGACGATGTTTTAAGGGTTTATCATATTTCGCGTCCCCTCACGAGAGAAGAGATCGTTCAGCAAATATGGGGAAAATCGGATTAATTTACCGAACACAAGAAGATCGCAGTATTGACGAATTAAAAAGGAGGAGGAGCCATGTCGCTTTTAATCACGGACGGAATGCTTCGCATGGCTTTAGCGGCGGCGAGATCGGTGGGCCGTCGCGGTGTTTTCGTAGGGGTGGGGGAGAAGACGAGATTCACCTCTTCCGCGTTTTCCAAGTATTGCAAAGATCGGTGGGTGTACCCCGATCCGGCGGAACATCCCGATCTGTACTACGATTCGCTCCTCAGGCAAATCGAACTTGGAAAATACCGCGTGATGTTTCCGCTGGACGAGGTTACCTTGGGCGTCGCTTACCGGAAGCGAAGCGAGCTTGGCGAACTCCTCCATTTGCCGCTTCCTCCTGCGGAAAGCTTCAGGATCGCGCAGGATAAAGGGCTTTCCGCGCGTCTGGCGCTTGAGGCGGGCGTGGATGCGCCGAAAACGGAGTTTCCCGGCAATCTTGACGAAGTGCCTCATCTTGCCCGAAAGTTAAACTATCCGCTCGTCATCAAGCCGCGCATAAGCTCCGGGTCGAGAGGAATCCGGATTGTCCGCGATGAAGCGGAGCTCGTTTCAACGTACGGGGAGATTCACCGGATGTATCCTTACCCTGTGCTGCAGGAATACATTCCGCTCGGCACAAGGTACGGGGTCGGGATCTTGTATGACGGCAGCGGCAAACTGAGAGCGGCGTATGCGCATAAAGAGGTTCATCACTTTCCATATCCGATGGGCCCGAGCTCGGCGGTCGAAAGCGTCTGGATGCCGGAGCTGATCGAAAGAACGAAGGCTATTATGGATAAGCTCCCCTGGTACGGGGTCGCTCAGCTCGATTTTATGACGGATCCGCGCGACGGCATTCCTAAATTTATGGAAATCAATCCGCGTTTTTGGAACTCGCTTCAGCTTTCCGTGCAGGCCGGCGTCGACTTCCCGTGGCTGCTTTATCAATTGGCCGTAGGCAACCCGATCGAAGATGTGTTCGACTATAAAATCGGACAAATTTGCCGGAACCTTCTTCCCGGCGAGCTGCTTCATTTTGTGCAAAACCCGGACCGGCTGTCGATGGACCCGCCCCTGTGGGCAGGACCATCCAAGGTGAAGGACGATATTTTGTCGTGGTCCGATCCGATGCCGGCGTTCGGTTTTGCTCTGGCCTGCGGCGCCAACCTGTTCAACCGTAAGCTGTGGAACAAGCTGCTCAAGCGATAAAAGGCGGAATGGGACTGTGTTATGCGGGGCAAATTAGGAGAAGCAGCCGGCTTTGTCCGCCGGCAATCACCTGCATGTTTTCCGGAAAGGAGCACCGCGATGTCCAACTCCAAACAGCCGGATCGGGAAGCTGAAGGAGCGAGTGAGCGCCGAGACACCCTGCCCCTGCAGGAAGAGGCTGCGCTATTTGTTCGCTCGCTGTTCCCCGATCAAATCGATTTTCCTGACGAATACGAAGAAAATACGCAGCCCGAGCAGTAAGCGCGGACTGCGTGAGGACCCCTTATTCATGCGGAATAAGGGGTTTTTGTCTTGCGCCGTTAAGGTACTACGGAAAGTTAGTACTTTTTTTGGAAAACCGTTCGGATATACTGAGATTAAGACGTTGCAGCAGCGAGGTGAAAGGAAGCATGTCAAAAAAATGGGTGGAGCGCGAAGGATTGCGCTGGGTGGAGCAGCAGATCGTGACGCGCGAGCAGTACGAAAGGATTCTTTCTTTATACGATGGAAAAAAACAATCGCCCGGCCTTCTGCCGATATTCGGCAGCATTCTGGTAGGGCTCGGCGTACTCAGCTTTATCGCCGCCAATTGGCAGGATATTGCGGAAGGGCTGCGGCTTGCGATCATCATCGCGGCGATGGCCGGTTTTTACGCGGCAGGGGAAAGGTTGGCCGCCCGCGGTCAGGAAAAGCTGGGAATCGCGCTGATCGGCATCGGGCTCATATCGTTCGGCGGAGGAATCGTGCTGGTCGGACAAATGTTTCACCTGCTGGCGACCGGTGCCGGAGCGATGATCGTTTGGGGAGTCACGGGAATGGTGCTGACGTATTTGTATCGCAGCAGGTACCTGTTTACGCTCAGCCTGATTATTTTTAACATTGCGCAGCTGTACAGCACGATCAGCTTTCATACGTTCAGCTATACGGCGCTGGCGCTGATGACCGCCGGCTTGGGCTTCTACATCTGGAAAGTGAGGCAGAGCGCGCTGCTGATGTGGCTGCTCAATGTTAGCCTCATGATTCAGTCGCTTATTTTGATCGTGTTTATGGACTGGAAGCCGCTCTGGATATTGATTCCGGCATTGCTGCTTTACGCGGCCGGGGATTGGCTTGGGCAGCGGGACCATGCCGGCGCGTTTCAGGCGGCTCCGCTGATCGCGGCGTTTTTGATGGGCGTATTTCTCGTCCTGTTTTACGATGAGGCGTATGGAAACCTAGATTCGTTCCGGGCGGACGCGTCTCTATATTTGCCGGTGCTCCTCGCTCTGCTAGCGGTTTCCGCCGCCGGCAAATACCGCCGGAAACGGGAAGTCAGCGCCGCCGAGTGGCTGCTTTTCCTGCCGCTCATTTATTCGCCCGCCCTGGTGGAGCTGCTCTATCTGGTTGCGCTGTTTCTGTTTTCGCTGTACGTGCTTTGGCGCGGCTACAGCGAGGAGTGGGGCTTCAAAATCAATGTCGGCACCGTGTTGTTCATCTTTACGACGATGATCGCTTACGGCAAGCTGACGTGGGATTTTATGGACAAGTCGCTGTTTTTCGTGATCGGCGGAGTCATTCTGCTCGCGCTCAGCTGGTTTTTGAACCGGCGGCGCAGGCGGTTTTTCAGCGAAGGGAAGGAGGGAGAACGATGACGGAAAGGAGTGTGCTCAAAAAGCGAAGCGGCAAGCTCGGAATAGTTGTGGCCGCGCAAATTTTATTCCTGCTCGTTCTCGCCGGCTCCTACTGGGCCGCAGGCGTATGGGGCCGGGAAATCCGGCTACACACGATCCCGGTGGACCCCCGGGATATGCTGTACGGCGATTACGTCACTTTAACGTATGAGATGAGCCGGCTTAAGCCGGAGATGTGGAAGGAAGCCGGGAAAGCTCCCAAGAAAGGCGACGTCGTGTATGTCGTGCTAATGCAGGACAAGGACGGAGTGTTTCACCCGGAGGCCGCCTACGGCGCCAAACCGGCTTCCGTCAGCGGCGACATGGTCGTAATGAAGGGGCGGGTCGAATATGACATGGGCGAAGCGATAGCCGTCCGATACGGCCTGGAGCGTTACTACGTGCCTGAGGGAACAGGGAAGGAACTGGAGAAAAGGGCGGGAGATATGGTCGTCCGGGTAAAAATCGCCCCGTGGGGCCAGGCGAGAATCGTCGGTTTGGAGTCGTCCGGATAAATTGATTTTGCGCTTTATGCTTTCAGTCTGCAAGAGGAGCGTTAGCGGGGGTTCACGGCAGTTCCGACTCAAACTCAAGCAATTGTCTTGCGGCAAGCCGAGCGGTGGCTTACAATAAGCTTTAAATCGTTAACCGGAAAGGAAAAAGCCGCCATGAACCGAAGATTAAGCGTATGGCTGGAACAATTAAGTTTGCCCGCGGAGCTGCTCCTGCTGGATCGGACCCGGGAGTGGCACGACGATATCGCGTACCCGTTTGCACTGGATGAGCTGCTCTGCCGCAAGGTCGGGCAAGGGATGACCCCGGTGCTGCACATGTGGCGGCATCCGCAGGCGCTGGTGCTGGGCCTGCGCGACAGCCGGCTGCCCGGTGCCGTTCGCGCGATGCGCGAGCTCGAGGAGCAGGGCTGCCGCACCGTCGTGCGCAATTCCGGCGGCGCCGCGGTGCCGCTTGATCCCGGCGTGCTCAACGTCACGCTGGTGCTGCCCAAACCGCCCGGCGGCATCGGCTCGCCCGGCGATTTTCGCGGCGACTTCGAGCTGATGTACCGCATCGTCGGAGCGGCTTTGGAGACCGCCGGCGCGCAGGTGGACAAAGGCGAAATCGCCGGGTCGTATTGCCCCGGCGATTACGACATCTCGATCGGCGGCCGCAAATTTTGCGGGCTCGCCCAGCGCCGGCAGCTGAACGCTTATGCGGTGCAAGCGTTCATCGTGGCCGAGGGCAGCGGCGCCGAACGGGGCGAGCGAGCCCGCGCGTTTTACCGGACGGCGGCCGAAGGCGCCGCGGCGGAGCAGTATCCGCTCGTCGAACCCGAGCGGATGGCGAGCGTCAGCGAGCTGCTCGCGCCGATAACGGCGGAGCAGCTCGCGGGCCGGATCGCCGGCGCGCTGCGCGATGCCGGCGTGACTCTGCGTCCGGCCGCATCCGGCGATTTGCCGGATGCGGCGGACGTCGCAGCGATGGCCGCGGCGCTCCGGGCGCGCTACGCGCCGCCGCGCGCGGAGTAGCCGCAGCGGCGTGTCGCCGCCCGATCCCCCGCGATCGGCGATCGGTGCGGCATGCAGGCTGTTTCGCGCGTTGGATCATCATATGAATCCATTTATAATTGAGGTATATTATTGATTCGGGGAGTGGTTTTCCATGATCGATAAGAAGCAGTTGACCATTCGCTTTCCCCAACCCGTCGTCGATTACTTGACGATGCGGGCGGAAAGCGAAAAAAGTCGTTAAACCATATCGTCGTCGACATGGCTGAGGAATATATGAAGTGGCATGAGGGAGAAAAAGTGCTGCGGGATATTGCGCTCATACGGGAGAAAATTAAGGAAACGAGCGGCATTCACCCCGATTCGACCGGGGAGATCCGACGGTTGAGAGATGGTGAACGATGAGCCGGGTTTGCCTGGACGCAAACATATGGATCAAGGTGCTGACCGAAGAACCGGATACGCAGCTCGCACAGAAGCTTATCGTCCAACAAATACGGCAGCGCACGGAAATCATTGCCCCCAGCCTGATGAAGTTGGAAGTTGGCAGCATTTTGCGAAAAAAATGAAGCCGTAAACTTATAGATAAAGTATGGCTGGACGAGCTGTGGAGCAAGTTCTTATCGCTCCCCATTACATATATAAGCCAGGAGAGCGATGCGGCTTGGCGAAATCGCGGAGCAAAACGATCTTGTACATCTTTACGATGCCGTTTATGTCGCTGTTTCCGAGCAGAATGGCGCTGCATTTTGGACCGCAGATGAAAGCTTGGTGAACTCGCTTCGCCGGACGAAAACGAAGATCAAGCTGCTGCAGCGGGACATGGAGTAAATGTTGTCGCTGGCCATTTACCGCAGCAAATATTTGATCCCTTCGGGCAGCTCGTTTTGCCAAAATCCCCACAAATGTTTGCCGGGTTTTTCCACATACAGCATACGGGAGCTTCTCTCATCGAGAAGCTTTTTTGTTTTGCGGTTTTCCGCGAGAAAATCGAACGTCCCCCGCTCGGTCGTCACTTCCGTTTCGTCAAGGCCGATAAGCATATAAAGCGAAAGCCATGACAAATCCGTCTCCGCCGCGATGCGCTCGCGGGTTTCTTGCAAAAATGCGCCAGATAAGGATAACACCTTGCAAAAAAGGTCAGGATAATCTAAAGCAAGGTGCAGGCTGACAGTTCCTCCGAGGGAATCGCCCGCCAATACGCGATCCTCCGGAGCGGTTCGCACCGGGTAATTTTGCTGGATAAAGGGGATGAGCTCTTCGGCAAAAAATCGGCAGTACACCGGGAAGCGGCTTCCTTCGGGGGCATACTCCGAGGTCCGCGTTTTCGTATCGACATCGACGCCGACGATGATGGCCGGCTCGAAGCTTTCGTCGTAAATAAGCCGGTTCATATGGGTGGCGATGCGGCCGAAATTGAAAAACTGTTCGCCGTCCTGGCAGTAGATGACAGGGTATGACAAAAGCTCGTTGTAACCCGGCGGCAAAAAGATGCGGACCGGTCTTTGCTGCTGCAAAAAAGCGGAAGAAACTTCGGCTTTGACGATGGTGCGTTTGTAGTATAAAGCGTCGTCGGACATGGCGAAACCTCCCATTGTATTATAATAGCAGTGTAAAATCGGTCAACTGTATTATATATTTAGTGAAACTGTTATATTCAAAAAAGAAAATTAAGGCTTATGAAACAACACTTTATATATACAATTTAAAAAAACAGGATTATAATACTACTATAACAGAAAGATGCCGCTCTTTGGCACTTAATTTCAATATGAGGTGAACACGTATGAGCAAGCCTTATGAGGTGCGTGTCGAGAAGGTTCAACCTTTGTCGATACTTGCAACAGACGGTACGATTGTGAATCAGGAAGAAATGCCGAAATTGTCGGACGATCAGCTGCGCGAGCTGATGAGACGCATGGTATTTACCCGCACGTGGGATCAGCGCGCCGTAAACCTGACGCGTCAGGGCCGTCTCGGTTTCTATGCCCCGGTTTCCGGGCAGGAAGCGACGATGGTCGGCAGCGAGTTCGTACTGAATAGGGACGATTTTATTTGCCCGGGATACCGCGACATGCCGCAAATCGTTTGGCACGGTTTGCCGATGTACCAGGCGTTTCTGTATTCCCGCGGTCACCAGCACGGCGGCCAAATTCCCCAGGACGTGCACGTGCTCATGCCGCAAATCATTATCGGCGCGCAGTACCTGCACGCGATGGGCGTGGCGATGGCGTTCAAGAAACGCGGAGAGAAGCGCGTGGCGATTACGTACACCGGCGACGGAGGTTCGTCCGAGGGCGATTTCTACGAAGCGATGAACTTTGCGGGGGCGTTCAAGCTTCCGGCGATTTTCGTCGTACAAAATAACGGCTATGCGATCACAACTCCGTTTGCCAAGCAAACGGCAGCCGAATCGGTAGCGCACAAAGCGGTGGCTGCCGGTATTCGCGGCGTTCAAGTCGACGGTATGGACGTGCTGGCTGTTGCCAAAGCGGTGCAAGATGCGGCGGAGCGCGCGCGCAACGGAGAAGGCGCAACGCTGATCGAAGCGATCACGTACCGGTTCCTGCCGCACTCGATGTCCGGCGACGACCCGTCCAAATACCGGACGAAAGAAGAAACGGCCGAATGGGAGCAAAAGGATCCGCTGCACCGTCTTCGCGAGCTTTTGAAGTCGAAAGGGCTGTGGACCGAGGAAGAGGAGAACCAGATCATCGAGGAAGCGAAGGCGACGGTGGCCGAGCAGATCAAAAAAGCGGAAGAAACCGAAAAAATGACGGTTCCGGGCCTGATCGACAGCATGTTCGAAACGACGCCTTCTCATCTCGAAGAGCAAAAAGCCGAGTTTCTGGGTAAAGGAGAGAAGTAAGTCATGGCACAAATGACAATGATTCAAGCGATAAAGGACGCGATGCGCGTAGAGCTGCAGCGCGATCCGAACGTGCTTTTGTTCGGGGAAGACGTAGGTAAGGTCGGAGGCGTATTCCGTGCGACGGAAGGTCTTCAGGCCGAATTCGGCGAAGAGCGCGTATTCGATACGCCGCTTGCTGAATCTGCGATCGGCGGCTTGGCTGTCGGTTTGGCGGTGCAAGGTTTCCGTCCGGTGGCGGAAATCCAGTTTGTCGGATTTATTTTCGAAGCGATGGACCAAATCTGCGTGCAGGCTGCCCGTCTTCGTTACCGCTCGGGCGGCCGTTATCAAGCTCCGATCGTATTCCGCACGCCGTTCGGCGGCGGGGTTAAAGCGGCCGAGCTGCACACCGACCCGCTCGAGGGGCTTATGGTGCAGACGCCGGGTATCAAGGTCATCGTGCCTTCCAACCCGTATGACGCGAAGGGCCTTCTGATCTCGGCCATCCGCGACAACGATCCGGTCTTTTTTATGGAGCACCTCAACCTGTACCGTTCGTTCCGCGCCGAAGTGCCGGAGGGCGAATACACGGTGCCGATCGGCAAAGCGAACGTCGTTCGCGAAGGTAAAGACGTCACGATCATCACGTACGGCGCGATGGTTCATACGTCGCTCAAAGCAGCGGAAGAGATCGAAAAGCAGCGCGGCGTGAAAGTCGAAGTTATCGACCTGCGCACGCTGATGCCGCTCGATATCGACACGATCGTCGAGTCGATCAAGAAAACGAACCGCGCTATCGTCGTGCAGGAAGCGCAAAAATCAGCCGGCGTCGCTGCGGAAGTGATCGCGCAGATCAACGAGAAGGCGATCCTGCACCTCGAAGCTCCGGTGCTGCGCGTAGCGCCGCCGGATACGGTGTATCCTTTCGCGCAGATCGAAGATCAATGGCTGCCTAGCCCGGCTTCCGTCATCGCCGGTTTGAACAAAGTGCTCGATTTTTAATCGAGCGCCTACAGGCGGCTGCGGGTGGCGGTTAAATAAGGCGGAACCACGGTGCGCAGTTCGATGGAAAATGGACTCCGCCGGAAATAGAGGAACTATGGTGCGCTATTTGATGGAAAACGGACTCCGCCGGAGAAATAGCGGAACCATGGTGCGCTATTTGTCGGAAAATCGAGCTTTGTGCTAACAAAAGTGGCTTTTAGCGAATCCTAGTTCCGCTATTTTCCGAAAGGAACGGCAATGAGCATAGATAACGAACCTCAGTTCCTCTATTTTTTTAAGAACTTGTCGTTCGTCTTTAAAACTTGTCATACCCCGCTTCTGGTCGATAGGGCGGGAGAACTTGTGCAGCAGGAACATACTTACCGGCGAGGACGCAGGGAATAGGCTCAGGTCACTAATCAAGGAGGTCATGAATCGTGGCGATTTTCGAATATAGATTCCCCGAGCTCGGCGAAGGCATTCACGAGGGGGAGATCGTCAAGTGGCATGTAAAGCCCGGCGATGCGGTCAATGATGAGACGATCATCATGGAAGTGCAAAACGACAAGTCGGTCGTTGAAGTGCCTTCCCCGGTAGCGGGCAAAATCGTAGAGATCAAAGTAAGCGAAGGCACGGTGTGCACGATCGGCGACGTCATCGCCGTCATCGACGCCGAAGGCGAAATTCCGGCGCAGGCGCACGGCGGCCATGGCGGCGGACACGCCGAACCGGCCGCTCCCGCGCCGGCGGCAGCCCCGGCACCGGCAGCGGTCGAGCCGGTGGGCAGCGCAGTCGCAGCGAACGTAGCCGCTGCGAAAATCGAGACGCCGCTCGCAGGCGCAGCCGCGCCGGCGGCGCAAGAAGGCGCAGGCACGGCGCAGCTCGTGCTTGCCACCCCGAGCGTGCGCAAGCTCGCACGCGAGAAAGGCGTGCCGCTCGCGCAGGTGCGCGCGACCGGCAAAAACGGCCGCGTCACGCGCGAGGACGTGCTCGCGTTCGCGGCCGGAGGCGGCGCAGCCGCAGCAGCGGCGCCTGCCGAGGCGGCCGAAGCCGCAGCGGCACCGGCAGCGCAAGCGGCCGCGGCGCCTATGGGCGACCGCACCGAGGAGCGCGTGCCGCTGAAGGGCATCCGCAAGGCGATTGCAAGCGCCATGGTCAAGTCGGTGTACACGGCGCCGCACGTGACGCATATGGACGAGGTCGACGTCACCCAGCTCGTCGCGCTGCGTGAAAAAGCGAAGCCGGTCGCCGAGAAGAAAGGCGTCAAGCTGACGTACCTGCCGTTCATCGTGAAGGCGCTCGTCGCGGCAGCCCGCCAGTTCCCGGTCATGAACGCGACGATCGACGAGCAGACGAACGAAATTGTATACAAGAAATATTACAACATCGGCATCGCCACCGATACGGATGCAGGCCTTATCGTTCCGGTCATCCACGACGCCGACCGCAAAAACATCTGGACGATCGCCAGTGCGATCAAGGATTTGGCAACCCGCGGCCGCGAAGGCAAACTCGGCCCGAACGAAATGAAGGGCGGCACGCTGACGATCACCAATATCGGTTCGGCCGGCGGCATGTTCTTTACACCGGTCATCAACTTCCCGGAAGTGGCGATTCTCGGTACGGGACGCATCTCCGAGAAGCCGGTCGTGAAAAACGGCGAAATCGTCATCGCTCCGGTCATGGCGCTGTCGCTTAGCTACGATCACCGCATCATCGACGGCGCAACGGCACAAAATTTCTTGAACTATATCAAACAGCTGCTGGCTGATCCTGAGCTTCTCGTTATGGAGGTGTAAGCGATGGTTGTAGGAGACGCTTCTGTAGAAATCGACGTGCTGGTCATCGGCGCGGGACCCGGCGGATATGTGGCGGCGATCAAAGCCGCCCAGCTCGGCAAAAGCGTACTGCTTGTGGAAAAAGACACCGTCGGCGGAGTCTGCTTGAACCGCGGCTGCATTCCTTCCAAAGCGCTCATTTCTGCGGCCCATCAATACGAGGCGGCGCACGAATCTTCCGAGATCGGCATCACGGCGGAAGGCGTGAAGGTGGATTTCTCCAAGGTGCAGGCGTGGAAAGACGGCATCATTGAGCAAATGACCGGAAAACGCGGCATCGGCGCCCTGCTGAAGAAAAACAAAGTGCAGCTGTTTAACGGCGAAGCGCTGTTCATCAACGAGCATGAAGCCCGCGTGTTTAACGACAACGAGACGGCGCGTTACAAATTCAACCACTGCATCATCGCGACGGGCTCCCGCCCGATCGAACTGAAGGCGTTCCCGTTCGGAGGAAGAATCCTTTCCTCGACCGAAGCGCTCTCCCTCAAGGAGATTCCGCAAAGCCTGATCGTGATCGGCGGCGGCTACATCGGCGTCGAGCTCGGCCAAACGTACGCGAAGTTCGGCACCAAGGTAACGATCCTCGAAGGATCGGACCATATTTTGCCGGGCTTCGAGAAAGAACTGACGAAGCTGGTGGCAGCCAGACTGAAGAACAAAAACGTCGACATCGTCACTGAAGCGCTGGCGCAAAGCTGCGAGAAAACCGACTCCAATGTGACGGTCACTTACACCGTAAAAGGCGAAGAGAAGAAAGTGACCGCCGACTACGTGCTGGTGACGGTCGGACGCCGTCCGAATACGGACGGAGAGCTCGGCCTCGACCTGATCAACCTGGAGATGGGCGAGCGCGGCCTGATCAAAATCAACGAGAAATGCCAGACGAGCATCCCGCACATTTATGCGATCGGAGACATCGTCGCAGGTCCGGCGCTGGCGCATAAAGCGTCGTACGAAGCGAAGGTCGCTGCCGAGTCGATCGCCGGACTGCCTAGCGTAATCGACTACAAATGCATCCCGGCCGTCGTGTTTTCCGATCCGGAGATCGCCAGCGTCGGCCTCAGCGAAACGGAAGCGAAAGCAGCCGGCCACACGGTCGCAATCGGGAAATTCCCGTACGTGGCGAACGGCCGTGCGCTGTCGATGAACTCGCCGGAGGGCTTTGTGAAGCTGGTCGGCGATAAAGAGACGGGTCTTCTGCTCGGCGCGCAAATCGTCGGCTCGGAAGCGTCGAACCTGATTGCGGAGCTGGGCCTTGCCATCGAGATGGGCGCAACGCTGGAAGATATCGCGCTCACGATCCATGCGCACCCGACGCTCGGGGAAATGGTGATGGAAGCTTCGGAAGTGGGACTTGGCCAGCCGATTCATATATAAGATATGCCCGGCGGGCCGAAACGACGGCCTCCCGGGCTTTTTATTTTTTGTTTGAAGAGCAGTCCGTTGACGATAATAGTGACTCTCGAGTTCATTACAAGTTCGTAAGCCGCGGCCGGAGCTGCCGGGTGTGGGTCCGAACATACAAAAAAATCCGTTTCTTGATTCGATCAAGAGACGGATTTTTTCAAGGAA
Organism: Paenibacillus hamazuiensis; assembly: GCF_023276405.1. Taxonomy (NCBI): domain Bacteria; kingdom Bacillati; phylum Bacillota; class Bacilli; order Caryophanales; family Paenibacillaceae; genus Paenibacillus; species Paenibacillus hamazuiensis. The sequence goes on along the minus strand of NZ_JALRMO010000001.1, from coordinate 4,304,001 downwards.
CTTCTTACTAAATAACTGAGCACAACATTTACATGTTGTAACGGTTGCAGGTGAGCTTATATGGGCCAAATGAGTGACATCAGAACGATAACGGTTGCCAGAGTGGTTATTTGTGAACTTTCCTCTTTTTGAGGGGTGCTAGATGAGAAATAAGCTCTGCCACAACCGTTACAGGTCAAAAATGACGCTTTTGAGCCAAATAAGCTCGATGGCGACCGTTAGCCTGCCCGTATCTATGCGTACATGCAATCAAAGTTTCCAAACCTAATCTTTTCCTTGGTATTCTTTCAAAAAAAGCGGCATGCTGCCGGAGCCTCCCAACCGAAGCGCGCAAAATGAACGCATGATCTTCGAACGCATCCTTTCCGTTTGATTGATCGTCGGGCGAATTGGGAATCCTAATCAAGGCAAACACCTTTTTGCAGGAAAGGATGAACCTTGATGAGATTTCTCATAAAGTTGGTCATGAACGGAATTATCGTCGTCCCGATGCTGCTCTGGCTTTCGGAGGCTACATTCGTCCAGGCGGCCGTGTCCGCCGTATTGCTTTGCGTGATCGCGTATTGGCTCGGAGACCAGGTGATTTTACGAAATTCGAACAATCTGGTCGCCAGTGTGGCGGACGCCGGGCTCGCTTTCTTCTTTCTGTGGGCGGCTGCCGATTTCATGGACTGGACTTTGACCATGACCGACCTCGCCATTTTGGCCGTCTCCGTAGGCGTTGTCGAGTTTATTTACCACCGTCTTCTCGCCGCGTACGATGGAGCAAGATAACCTTGGCGTGAAACCGGCGCATTGTCTCCTTTTTCCTTGAACCGCCGGCCGGCATAGCTCATAATGATAGTAACGCTTGGCCGGAAGGTGGAGAAGCAGAGTGAAAATCGTCGTTTTGGACGGATATGCTTTAAATCCGGGGGATTTAAGCTGGAGCGGGCTTGCGGAGCTCGGAGAAACGGTCATATACGACCGTACCGCCCCCGGGCAGCTGCCGGAGCGGGCGCAGGGAGCCGATATGCTGTTCACCAATAAAACGGTGCTGGACGAGGCGGCCCTCGCATCGCTGCCCGGACTTCGGTATATCGGCGTGCTGGCCACCGGCTATAATGTGGTCGATGTGCAGGCGGCGGCGAAGCGGGGAGTCGTTGTTACCAACATCCCGGGCTATGGAACGAATTCGGTGGCCCAGCATGCGTTCGCGCTGCTGCTGGAGCTGTGCAACCGGGTCGGTCTGCACGGCGAAGCGGTAAACGCGGGGGAATGGCAGCGCAGCGCCGAGTGGTGCTTCATGAAGTCGCCGTTGACCGAGCTGGCGGGCAAAACGATGGGCATCGTCGGCTTCGGCTCCATCGGGCGGCAGGTGGCGCGAATCGCCTCCGCGTTCGGCATGAACGCCTTCGTTCCGGACCGCGGCAAACCGCTTCCGGCGGAGTTCGCCGCCTATGTCCGGGCCGTGCCGCTGGAGCGGCTGCTGGGTGAAGCCGATGTGATCAGCCTGCACTGCCCGCTAACGCCGGAAACGCAGGGGCTCATCCGCCGCGAAACCCTCCAGCTGATGAAACCAAGCGCGCTGCTCGTCAACACCGCGCGCGGAGCGCTCATCGTGGAGGAGGATTTGGCGGAGGCGCTGAACGAAGGGCGGATTGGCGGAGCTGCGTTGGACGTGCTGGCGCAGGAGCCGCCGAAGGCGGGAAGCCCGCTGATCGGGGCGAAGAACTGCATCGTTACCCCGCATATAGCCTGGGGGACCAAGGAAGCCCGGGCCAGGCTTATGGACTTGGCCGTGCAAAACGCGAAGGCGTTTTTGCAGGGGAAGCCGATCCATGTCGTTAGCCCGGCAAACTGATGAGGACCATGGATAATCGGTGTGCAGCAGATTCGTATTTCGTTTCGCGTGCTTTTTTCCGGCGGGTGCGTTACAATTAATTCTCGGAAAGACTAGCCCACCCGCGGATGGAGGTAGATTTAAACAATGCCATACGTCAATATCAAGATCACCAAAAAAGGCGCGACAGCCGATCAGAAGCAGCAGCTCATCAAAGGTGTGACGGAATTGCTGGAAAACGTGCTGAACAAAAAGCCGGAGTCGACGGTCGTCATTATCGACGAAATCGATACGGATAACTGGGGCATCGGCGGCGAGTCGGTGACGACCAAAAATTTGCGGGAGCAGTAGCCGCCGGGATTGCCTTGCCCGAATATGACTTGACTCATACATAAGACGGTTCTGTTTCCTTGTGGAGCGGAACCTTTTTTTCGGATCGGGACAGGTACGTACTTAAGCCACAGCCGACCTACTTGGGCGAGGCGATACCGATACACGGGGACGGAAGGCTGACGTTTGACCGGTAAAAATTAATAAATTCGTAAGATTTGCACGGGTAAATTCGTAAGATTTCTCAGGTACGATAGGGAAAACACGACAAAGGAGATTTTCCCGTGCCTAGAGATCACGCGTTTTTGCGCCTGGCCGCAATCACTACCGTCATTTTGCTGCTCATGTGCTCTTATTCGCTCGGCAAGCTGTAGATGCCAATTTACCTATTACTTCCATACGGATGCCTGCCGGTCGTTTTTTCCGGACGGGCATCCGTTTCATTTTCCCCGGCAGCAAATTTCCAATATTGCCCGGACCACTCCTCTAAATGATCGCAAATTCTTACTCAGGTCCCATTTTCAAAAATGACTTATCACAGCTTTCGTACTAGTGTCATAATTCGCGAAATTTGTCACTTCACGGCCTCTGACCTATTTGGTATGATTTATATGAACATACCCACTACTGTCTAAGGGACTACTAGTATGAACAAATGGATTATTGCAATATCGATGGTTTGCTGCTTGCTGACGGGGCTCCCTCTGACAGCCGCCGCCAAAGAGGTTCGGGAATCCGGGCCGGCAGCCGTTCAAGGAACGCTTGATGCGGCGGGCTGGAATTTTTCCGGGCAGGGTATGATTTATCTGAACGGCGAGTGGCAGTTTTATTGGCATGCTCTCCTTGAACCGAACGATTTTTCCGCAGCGGGCGCAGTCGTTCCGGAACCGAAGCTGGCGAAGGTGCCCCATGTATGGGGGAGCGGCGCTCCCGGCGATCCCGCACCGGACAATCTCGGCTATGCGACATACCGGCTCGATCTGAAGCTGGGCGAGGGAGATCCGGGCGTTAAATCAATATACATACCTGCGATTGCTACCGCTTATAAGTTATGGGTGAACGGGGAGCTGGCCGCCGAGGTCGGGACAGTAGGCACCGATCCCCACACGATGAAGCCGAAAACAGTCGCCAAAACCGTTCAATTCCATCCGCGGCCGGGAGCGAACGAACTCGTCATACAGGTGTCCAACTACGTGCAGCGCAAGGGCGGGTTATGGACCCCCCTCATGCTGGGCAACAGCAGCGACATCATGTTTCAGCGGGAAAAAAATATCGCCTCTCAGCTTGTCGTTGCCATCGGCCTTCTTACGCTCGGAGCTTATCACCTCGGCTTGTTCATGCTAAGGAAATTCGATACGTTAAGTTTGCTTATCGGCTTGTTTTGTGCGCTGCTTGCGCTGCGGACGCTGCTTCTCGGAGATACGCTGCTTGTGCGGTTTTGGCCGGGGCTCGATTGGGAAGTTGCGGTAAAGCTGGAATATTTGGCTCCTTACGTCGGGGTTCCGCTGTTCGGCTGGTATGTGCGCAAGCTGTACCCGCAGGATGCAAACCGCAGGCTGATTAACGTTTCTCTGGCGGTTGGGGCGCTGTTTTCGCTTGTTGTGCTGCTGTTTCCGGCAATCGTATACACGAGGACGATGCTGGCTTACCAAGCGTTCACGGTGCTCTTGTTCAGTTATTTGCTTTACGTGTTTATGCTGGCCGTCAAGCGAAGAAGAGAGGGAGCGCTGCTGAACGGGGCCGGGACGCTCATCATGTTTGCGTCGGTCATCAACGACGTGCTCTATTACAATCACGTCATCTCTTCGGTGGATTTTGTTCCGTACGGCGTTTTTATTTTTTTGTTCGTACAGACGATGGTCGTTGCGCTCAAATATACGAACGCCTATTATATGGTCCAAAACATGTCCGTGGAGCTTAAAGACGTCAACGCGACGCTGGAGGATAAAATCCGGGAACGCACCGAAGCGCTTGAGCTCAGCAACATGCAGCTGCGCGAAGCCAACGAACATCTGAAGGAGATGGAGGCGGTCCGCAAAGTGATTTTGACGAACATTTCCCATGAGATCGGCACTCCGATGACCGCCGTGCAAGGATACATCAAGGCGCTCCTCGACGGCGTCATTCAGCCCCAGGACCGCAAATACATAAGTATGATTTATGACAAGGTGCTTATGGTCAACCGGCTTACCCAGGATCTGTTCGACTTGTCGAAGCTGGAGTCCGGCAAAGCGAAGTTTGAGACGTGCGAGGTCGCTGCAGAGGATCTGTTCGAGCAATATTTCCGTGAATTCCAGTACGACGTCGAGAAGAAAAACATTCGCTTCGAGATGGAGGAGATCTCGGGCCTGCCGGCCGACCAGTTGGCGCTGCTGACGATCGATCCGGTCCGGATTCAGCAGGTGGTCGGGAATATTGTGTATAATGCGACGAAATTTACCGCACCCGGCGGGCTCATCCGCATCTCGGGCGAGCTGATGCGGGCCCCGGGAGCATCGCTGTGGGAGCTGGTTGTCCGCATTTCCGATACGGGCATCGGAATTGCGCCGGAAGCGGTTCCGCATATCTTCGACCGGTTTTACAAAGGCAGCGCGCCGGAGCATGCGAACAGCGAAGGAACCGGACTCGGGCTCGCCATTGCCAAGGAAATCATAACTTATCACGGCGGAACGATCGGCGTGGAAAGCGTGCTGCGCAAAGGAAGCACGTTTCATTTCACGCTGCCGGTCGAGCTGCTGCCTCTGGAGGTAGAGTAGATGTCAGAAGAACGATTGCTTCTTGTCGAGGACGACCCGGAAATTCGCCAGCTCATCCGGCTTTATTTAAACAGCAGCGGCTATGAGGTCGTCGTCGCGGATAACGGTGCGGAAGGGCTGCGTCTGTTCGAAGCAACGGCACCGGAACTCGTGCTGCTCGACATTCACCTGCCGGGAATGGACGGCTTCGAGGTATGCCGGCAAATCCGCAAAGTGTCGAACATCCCGATTATTTTTATCAGCTGCCGCAAAGATTCCGACGACGTTGTCCAAGGGCTGGAGCTCGGCGGCGACGATTACATCACGAAACCGTTCGATCCGGTCGTCGTGGTCGCCCGGGTACAGGCGAATTTGCGCAGAGCGCCGATTTTTCACCGCACCTGGCATGCGGAGAAGCGGCAGGATAAGAAAAGACTGCTTTCCTTCGAGGGACTGGATATCGATTTGACGCAATTTTGCGTTTTTGTGGGCGATACCCAAGTGGCTCTTTCGGCGAAGGAAATGCAGCTTCTCGTCTTTTTGGCGCAAAATCCGAACCAGGTGTTCACGACCGAAGAGCTGTACCGCAACATTTGGGGGGCGGAAAGCAACTCCGATACCCGCACGGTTCTCGTGCATATCAGCAGCATCCGGAAAAAAATCGAGAGCAATCCGTCCTTTCCCCGTTACATTCAAAACATTCGCGGAATCGGCTACAAGTTTAATGCGGGCTTTGCGGCCGAAGGCCAGTTAAACTAAATTTAAGAGAATTTGATGTTAATTTTAACGAAATCACCGTCATCTGATGGTAATATCAGATCAGGCGGTTGGATTTCTAAGGAGGACGGCATCGATGGACGGTCAATTGTTGAAGCTGCAAACGGAGCTGGCAAGCAAGGGACTTTTGATCTGCTTTACGGGAAAACTGACTCAGGGCATTATTGAAGAGCTCGGAGAGGCGGTCAAAAAGTATTTGGAGACAGAGGAGCGTCTCAAGGCGGACGTTTACGATATTTTTTCGATTTTTATCGAGCAGACGCAAAATATTAAAAATTATTGCAACAGCAAGGAAGGAGCCGATCTGTACGAACAAATCGCCCACTCGTGCATCGTTACGATCGGCAAGACGGAAACCGGCAATTACGTTTGCTCCGGCAACCGGATCGGCAACGAGGATATCGGCAGGCTGAAAGCTGCGCTCGACGAAATTCAGCCTCTCGGCAAGGCGGAGCTCAAGGCGCTTTACAAGACGAAGCTGAAGCAATCGCCTCCGGCGGACAGCGCAGGGGCGGGCATCGGTCTTATCGATATGGCCCGCAAGGCGAGCCGGCCACTCGAATATTCGATTGCCGGCATAGACGACAAGGTTTCCTTTTTTACATTAAGGGCGGAAGTATAGAGTCAGGGGGAAAGAGAATGGAAACTCTGTATGTCGAAGCAACCAAGAGTACGCCGGAGGTCCGCTTTGATCCGCAAAGCAGCGTGCTGTCGTTAAAAGGACAGTCTTATCCGGAAAATGCCTTTAAATTTTACGAGCCTGTTTTCGAATGGGTCGATCGATATATCGCAGCGCTCGGTTCCGAGGAAGTGAGCATCGTGCTGAACTTCCCGTACATCAACACAAGCAGCGCCAAATGCATCATGATGCTCCTGGACCGCTTTAACGACGCGCACCTGCAAGGGAAAAAGCTGCGGATCCAGTGGTTCTGCCGTGAAGATAACGAAAGCGAAATCGAGTGTGCGGAAGAGTTTAAGGAAGATCTGGAGCTGCCCTTTGAAATTATATTTCTTCGCGAGGACTAACGGATGAACAGCAAACCGAGCCGCCAAGTATTCGAAACGGAAATCGGGATTTTGAAGTCAGCCAAACGAACGGTTTTGGATCCGAGCCACGCGGATAACGTATTGACCCCACAATTCCGCGAATTGGTAAACCATTACGAACGTTTGCTTCGCATGTCGATCAAAATTTTCAATATCAGCGATATTCAAGGGAAGCATTTGAAGGAACACGAACTTGAGCTGCAGAGGGTCAACGAGCAGCTGAACCAGCTGGAGCAAGCCCGGCGGCAGCTGATTACCGACATTTCGCACGAGCTTGGCACTCCGATGACTTCGATTCAAGGTTACGTAAAGGCGATGCTCGACGGGATCATCAAGCCGACGCCGCATTATTTGAATCTTGTTCACGATAAAATCACTCATGTGAACCTGCTCGTCGATGAGCTTTTTGAAATATCCAAGCTGGAGTCGAGCCAAACGATGCTGGATTACGCCGATTGCTCGCTCGCCGATGTGCAAAACATGCTCGAGCATCGGCTCGAAGCCGAGGTGAACGGCTGCGGCTACGAACTCCGTTTGGATCGGTACGAAGGAACGGAGGATCCGGACCGGGTCAGGCTTTCCATCGATACCAGCCGTATAGAGCAAGCGACGCGTCACTTGGTATTTTATGCGATGAAGCATACCCCTCCCGGCGGCCGCATCGGGCTGCGGTTCGATCTGCAGGAGGCAAAAGCCGGCGGTGAAGCAGGCATAAAGGACAAGCGCAGCTGTGAGCTCGTCGTGACGATCAGCGACTTCGGCCTCGGCATCGATCAGGCGAATTTCTCATTGCTGATGGATCGCGCGCAAAGAAGCGATTTGGGGCTGACCATAGCCAAAATCATCGTACTTAAGCACCAAGGCCAGATGGGCGTCCGAGAGCCGGGAAAGAACGAGGGCAGCGAAAAATGCCGCGTGTACTTTTCGCTGCCCGCCGTGCTCGCGCCGTAATGCCGGAAAAGGAGGTCGCATGATCATATCCCGGGATAAAAGCGTGATGAGAGTGATCATGTTCGCCAGCGGAGTTATTGTGCTGTCTATTTTGCTGGCCGGCATGCTGGTTTATTTTTTGACGGAAAAAGAGGTTGTCCGTAAGCTGAAGGAGAAAGATCTGGTGTTTGTCGCCGGGTCCGTCGCTTCCAAGGTGGACAGCCGGATTCAACGGGCCAAGGAGTCGTCCCAATTGCTGGCGCAGGATCCCGGTGTCATTGCCTGGCTGCAAAGCGGGGAGAAGGACGAACGGCTTCAGCAATACGCGCTGGACAAGCTGAAGCAGCTGGCCAAAGATTACGACTACAGCAATTCGTTTATCGTAAGTGCGGTCACGAACCATTATTGGACGGAGGAAGGGCGCATCGTCGACACGATGACTCATGACAATCCGCAAAACGAATGGTTTTTCCGGACCATTGAGGCCAAGGTGCCGGTAACCGTTCAGATCGATTACAACGATAAACGTCAGGATACGTTTGCTTTTATCGATGTGTTGATGGGAGACCCGGAGAAGCCGCTCGGCGTGGCCGGAGTCGGCTTGAGCTTGAAAAGCTTGTCGGACGAGTTTGCGAAATACCGCTATGGCAGCAGCAGCCACCTGTGGCTTGTCGATAACTCCGGGACGATCAGCCTGTCGGATAATGTGTTTCACGACGGCAAATCGATCCGCGAATTTATTCCCGACGCGACGGTAAACCAGTTTTTGCCAGGCGGGCACAGGGCGGACAGCCGGGACGGGGGCAAAACGCAGGTGATGGAGTTCACCGATGCCGGCGGCCGGCGGATCGATCTGATCAGCTATCCGCTGCAATCGGCGGACTGGAAGCTTATTTTTCAAATCGACCGGAGCGAAACCGTCTCATTCCTGGAAAAGGTAAAGCTGCATACGTGGATCGCGACGTTTATTTGCATTGTGGCGATGACGTTTCTCTTTTACTTCGTTTCCCGTTATCTGGCCAACCCGTATAAACGGGCCGTCGAGCTCAACAAGCAGCTGGAGCAAATCGTTCAGGAGAGAACGAGGCAGCTCACCGAGCAAACCGTCAAGCTCACCGACAGTATCGACTATGCCCAGCGCATTCAGGAAGCGATACTCCCGTCCGGGGACGTGCTCAACCGCGTCATGAAGGAGTATTTTCTGCTGTGGCAGCCGAGGGATGCGGTTGGCGGAGACTTTTACTGGGTGAAGCCGGCGCGCGAAGGATATTTCGTGGCAGTTGGCGACTGCACGGGGCACGGAGTACCGGGGGCGCTGATGACGATGCTTTCGGTGTCGATCCTTAACCTGGTCGCGGATAACGAGCAGGAGGACAACCCGGCCGTGATTCTGAACAAGGTCAACAAGCTGGTGAAGCAAATGTTGAACCGGGACAGAAGCGGCCCGATCGACGACGACGGGCTCGATCTCGGACTTTGTCACGTGAACGGCCGCGAAATCGTTTTTGCCGGAGCCAAGTGCTCGCTTTATGTAAAAAACGGGCCGCAATTGAACGTGATCAAAGGAGACCGGCGCAGCATAGGCAGCCGGAGAACGGCGGATCACTATACGTTTGAGAATCACCGTCTCACGTTATCGGAGGACAATGCGATTTATATGACGACCGACGGGTATTTGGACCAAAACGGGGGTCTCAAAAACTATTCGTTCGGCAAACAGCGGTTCATCGAAATGATCGAAGCGTACGCAAAGAAGCCGCTGGCGGAGCAGGAACGGGTATTCCGCGAGCAGCTGCTGCGTTATATGGGCAAAGAGCCGCAGCGCGACGATATTACGCTGCTGGGATTCAGGGTTTGATAAGGAAAGAGCATGGGCCGGGCGCGAGAGCGATCCCGGTTTTTTGCGTTCCTGGGAGCTGTCGGGTTCGGGATCGCCGGATCGGCAATGTCAGTCCTCGGACTTTTCGAATCGTTTAAGCGGGGCAAATGCTGCGGACAGCTCGATGTTCACGCAGGAAAGGCGAGGGGAGGTTAAACGGTCTTCCTCACCGTAGGTGGCGGCCAGGTGGAGCTTGTCCTGCTCCAGAAGGAACTGATCGACCGTTTTCAAAATCGGATCGACGATCCAATACTCCAGGACGCCGAACTTCTCGTAGAGCGCTTTTTTGCGGATTTTATCATGGGCGCCGGAGCTGGGGGACAATATTTCGACGAGAAGATCCGGTGTGCCCTTGATTTTGCCGTCCTTAATGATGCGGTCGTTTTCATTGGAGATGAAAATCACGTCGGGCTGCACGACGTTCTCCTCATCCAGATGCACATCCATGGGGGCTACGACGACGATGCCGTTCGGGTTGCACGTGGTTTTCATCGAAGTCCCAAGCTCCATAACCAATACCTGATGGTTCAGCGCAGGAGAAGGTTTCATATCGTAGCGGATGCCGCCGATCAATTCGTACCGTTCCGGTACGTCGTACGTCACGTACTGTTCTTTTACGGAACCTGTCTTTTCTTTATTCGGGGAGGGCGGTTTGGTCATGCGAATCAGCTCCTTCGCGGTTTTTCCATTATTATACCAAATGCGGGGCGAAAGCGGGAGGGACAGGCCGTTGGGGAAATGGCGGCGGCAACACCTGACCGGTATCAAATCTCGCTTATGACAACGGATAATTTATAATTGACATAGCGGGTTAATTCGCCCAGAAACCGATCCAGTTCCTCGTTGGAGGGAAATCGGCATTCCAAAAGGTAGCAGCCCTCCCCGCTGATTTTATATTTATTTGCTATGAATTCGCTTTTCGTTTCCAGAAATGACAGGAACGGCTGATGATCGAAGCTCGTCGTAAAAATAGTAATAAACGAGTGGACGTTATAGCCGGTTTTTCGATAGTTAAGACGAACGGTATAACCTTCGATCACTTCTTCTTCTTCAAGTTTGACCACCCGATTGGCCGCCGCTTGACCGGTCAGATGAACTTTTTCGCCCAACTTCTTCATCGAAATCCGGCCATCTTTGACCAGCTCCTCGAGTATCCGTTTATCCGTATGATCCAGCATAAATCACAACCTCTTTCAAAAATCAAGATAAAACGCCCAACTGCTTGATTCGCATTATGTACGTGTGTTTATAGTAAATGTTAACCTAAAAGAGGAATTTATTAAAGGAGGCACTGACGCATGAAGATTAGACAAATTAGAAATGCGACGATCGTGCTTGAATATGGCGGTCTCACTTTTTTGATCGATCCGTATTTGGCGCCGAAGGGGGCTTATCCGCCTATAACGAACACGGCGAATCCGGTGAACAACCCGACCGTCGATTTGCCGGTTTCCGTAGAGGAAATCGTTCGAACGGACGCCGTCATCGTTACGCACCTGCATCCCGACCACTTTGACGCAGCGGCAATTCGGGCAATTCCGAAGGATGCGAACATGATCGCGCAATCCGAGGAGGATGCTGAAACGATCAGGCGGGAAGGATTTCACAATGTCCAAGCGTTGGATCGCGTTTCCCGCATGGGCGAAGTTCGATTATTTCGGACCCGGGGTCAGCATGGCACCGGTGAAATCGGTCGGTTGATGGGGGACGTTTCCGGTGTGGTTTTCAAACATCCGGACGAGAAAACCTTATATATCGCAGGAGATACGATCTGGTGCGCCGAAGTGGAGGAAGCGGTCCTCACGCATCGGCCGGAAGTGGTTGTCGTTAACGGCGGATCTGCACAATTCCTGCAAGGGGGCCCCATTACGATGGGAAAAGAAGACATCCGCCTTACATGCTCGGCGGCACCGCAGGCGACGGTCATCGTGTCCCATATGGAGGCGCTCAATCATTGCTTTTTGTCAAGGCGCGAGCTGAAGGGCTTCATTGAAGAGAAGGGTCTGGGTACCCGGGTACTGGTGCCTGCCGATGGCGAAACGGTCGAATGTTAATCAGGACGTCAGCCCATTTGTCCCCGGTGGATGCTCCGTCTGCGGAACCGCGATGGCGAGAAATTCATCGCCGCCGGAGCCGGCGGACTTTTCCCGCCGAGTGCGTTATGCAGCGGGCCTTGCATCGCTATGGCTGCTGTGGGGCTCGGTTTTTCTTGCGCTAAAGGTCGTCATTACGGAAATTCCGCCTTATTTGACCGGCGTACGTTTCGTTCTTTGCGGAGCGCTGCTGCTGCTGTGGTGTTTGTGCCGCATGCCCGCCGAAGCTCGTCCGTCCGGCAAACAATGGGCGAATGCGGCGCTCGTCGGCTTGCTGCTCATCGCCGGCGGACAAGGCATGGTTATCGCGGGAGCGCAGATCTTGTCTTCGGCCGTTACCGGCCTGCTTGTTTCTACAATGCCGCTGTGGACGGCGCTGCTGGAATGGGGGATTTTCCGCAGCAGGCCTAATGTAAAGGCCTCGGTCGGCTTGCTGCTTGGCTTTGTCGGCCTTGTCATCCTGATCTCCCCTTCGGGACAAGAGGGGTTAAACCGGATTGGGGTCATATGTATCTTGTCCGCCGCACTCCTGACAGCCGTTGGCACGATTGCCCTGCGGCGCACTGCGCAGCCCGGAGTCATGTACAGTACAGCGGTTCAAATGCTGACAGGCGGTATCGTCATTATGGGAGTCAGTCTCTCCAAAGGAGAATGGGCTCGGCTGCATTTCGCAGCTTTGAAGGGAACGCTGCTTTTGGCTATGGTCTATCTTCTGTTTGTAACCGTCAGCGGTTTTTTGCTGTATTCCTGGCTGCAGCGAAACAGCGCTTCCGTGGCGCTGCCGAACACCGTTTCGTATGTCAGTCCGGTGATCGCCGCTGTGCTTGGATGGGCTTATCTCGGAGAGCCGCTCACAATGCGGATGATCGGAGCAATCGTCATTATTTTGACCGGCGTCGCTTTTATTGTGCTTGCCTCCGGGAGGAAAAGCGGCAAGGTTTCCTGAGCAAATTGGCCGGGTGTCAGAACACCCGGCCAATGAATTATTTTCGTTGAATCCGATTCCGGTTATACTCTCGGCTTCGCTCGGTGTGTAGGCGGAGCGGACAGCGGATCGTCCGGCCAATAATGCTTCGGATACCGGCCTTTCAAGTCTTTTTTGACTTCGAAGTAAGCGTTTTGCCAAAAGCTGGCCAAATCCCGGGTTACCTGCACGGGCCGGTGTGCCGGCGAGAGCAGGTGCAGCGTGAGCGGCACTTTGCCCCGGCCGATGCGCGGCGTATCCGACAGGCCGAACATTTCCTGCAGGCGGACGGCCAGCACGGGGGCGGCGGGATCGCCGTAATCGACGGGAATGCGCGAGCCGCTCGGCACCTGGATATGCGTCGGTGCATGCGCATCGAGTTCCCGGCGCTGCTCCCATGACAGCATCGCTTCGAGAATGTCCGTCAGGTTAAGCCGCTGCAGGTCTCCCGCGCTTTTCATTCCGTGCAGATACGGAATCAGCCAGTCACCTGCGCTTGCGAGCAGCGCCTCGTCCGACATATCCGGCCAGCCCGGATCGACTCTGTGCATGAAGCCGATGCGCTGCCGCAGCTGTCTGGCCGTTTTGGACCACGGCAGCAGCTCCAGCCCTTCGCTCGCTAAAGCGTGCAGCCAGGTGGCGGCCGCCTGCTCCGGACCCGGCGCGTTGACCGGCACGTCCTTCAGCAGCAGCGCGCCGAGCCGGGTTTGCCGGCGCGCTCTGATGGCCCGGGCGTCCGGATCCCAGGCGACGGCCGTTTCGGTTTCGATCTGGTCGCCCAAGTGGCGCTCCAGATCGGCGATGTCCAGCGGCGCCGCCAGGAATATGCGGCTGTCCGCGCCTTGGTCGTCGAGCTCGGCGGCGACGACGTAGGGCTCTTTCGCGAGCGGCTGCACGCCCGCGAAAGCTGCGCCGCGGCCGCTGCGCAGCAGGTAGCGGCCGTCCGCCCGCCGCTGCGCGATGCGCTCCGGGTAGGCGAAGGCGAGCAGCAGCCCGGCCGCGTCGTCGCCGCCAGCGGCGCCGGGCGGCAGCCGCAGCGCCTGCCGCCACGCCTTCGCCTCGGCGAGCGCGCGCCGGCAGGCGGCCTCGTCGGCCGCGGCGCCCGGCGAGGCGCCCGCTGCGACGCGGCGCAGCACCGCGAGGCGCAGCCGCAAGTCCGCGTCCGGGGCGGCGCCGTCGCCGCGCAGGATGTCGCGCTCGCTGAGCAGCGCCGCGAGCTCGCACGCGAGCCCTCCGAGGCGGAGCTCCGCCGCCCGGAGGAGCATATGCGCGAGCCGGGGATGCGCCCCGAGCTCGGCCATCTTGCGCCCGTGGGCGGTGATCGCCCCGGCGCCGTCCAGCGCCCCGAGCTGCGTCAGCAGCTCACGGGCCTGCCCGAGCGCCGCCTGCGGCGGCGGATCGAGCCAGCGCAGCTCGGCGGGATCGGCGGTGCCCCAGGCGGCCAGCTCGAGCGCGAGCGGCGCGAGGTCCGCCGCGAGCAGCTCCGGCGTGCTGCGCGGCGGCAGCAGCCGGTCGTCCGCCTCCGTCCACAGCCGGTAGCAGACGCCCGGCGCCGTGCGCCCGGCCCGGCCGCGCCGCTGATCGGCGGAGGCGCGCGACACGGGCACGGTGATGAGCCGCGTCATCCCGGTCCGCGGCGAAAACCGCGGCGTGCGCGCCAGCCCGCTGTCGATGACGACGCGCACGCCTTCGACCGTCAGGCTCGTCTCGGCGATCGACGTCGCGAGCACGACCTTGCGCTCGCCGGCAGCGCCCGGCGCGATCGCGCGGTCCTGCGCCTCGTGCGGCAGGCTGCCGTGCAGCGGCATCACCCGCACGCGGGGGCCGAGCGCCAGCTCCGCGAGCCGCGCCTCCACGCGCCGGATTTCGCCGGCGCCGGGCAGAAACGCGAGGATGTCGCCGTCCTCGCGTTCGAGCGCATCGCGAACCGCCCGCACGACTTCGGGTTCGATCGGCCCGTCGGGCCGGCGCTGCAAATACCGTGTCTCGACGGGATAGGCGCGTCCTTCACTCGTTACAACCGGCGCATCACCGAGCAGCGCGGCGACCGGCTCCGCATCCAGTGTCGCCGACATGACGAGCACCTTCAGATCGGGGCGCAGCAGCTCCTGCGCCTGCAGCACAAGGGCCAGTCCGAGGTCGGCATGCAGGCTGCGCTCGTGGAACTCGTCGAACAATACGATGCCCGCCTGCTCCAGCGTCGGATCGTCCTGCAGCATCCGTGTAAGCACGCCTTCGGTGATCACTTCGATGCGCGTGGAAGGCCCTGCCTTCGTATCCATCCTCACGCGGTAACCTACGGTTTCGCCGACCGCTTCGCCGAGCTGTGCGGCCATGTAGCGGGCCGCCGATCGCGCGGCGATCCGCCGGGGCTCGAGCATCAGGATGCGCCGGCCCTGAAGCCACGGCTCGTCCAGCAAGGCGAGCGGCACGCGCGTCGTTTTGCCTGCGCCGGGAGACGCCACGAGCACGGCGTTGGCCGAAGCCCGCAGCCGACGGCGAAGCTCGGGAAGCGCGGCATCTATAGGAAGTTGATTCATAAACGGTTCACTCCTGCTTTTGCGGTGATGATGTTCGAGGTCTACTTGGCCAAAGAAAGTCGGCCTAAGTTGAACAAAATTTTACAAGGTGCAGCGGTTGAGCGGTTGGTCCCGGCTCATGAGGTACAGGGAGTAACGGTTGCATCGTTTGGTTCCGGCTCATGCGGTACGGGGAGTAACGGTTGCATCGTTAGGTTCCGGCTCATGAGGTACGGGGTTACGGTTGAGCGGTTGGTCCCGGCTCATGAGGTACGGGGTTACGGTTGAACGGTTGGTCCCGGCTTATGAGGTACGGGGTTACGGTTGCATCGTTCGATTCCGGCGCATGAGGTACGGGGTTACGGTTGAGCGTTCGATCCCGGCTCATGCGGTACATGTGTCATTGTGTAACGGTTGCAGGTGAGCTTATAACGGGCAAACGGGTGATATCGAAACTGTAACGGTTGCCAGGGCGGTTATTTGTGAACTTTCATCGTTTTTGAGGTTACAAGATGAGAAATAAGCTCAGCTACAACCGTTACGATTAAAAATCGGCGTTTTTGACTCAAATAAGCTCTGCAGCAACCGTTAGCCCGCCCGTACATATGAGGCACATGCCGTCAAGGTTCCCCATACGGGGAACTTTCCTCATTCCATCGTATCATACCTATTTTTTGTTCAACTTATATAGTTCACATCATACTTCATCGCGCGGAGCTTGTCACTTGTGCGCTGCCGTCCAAGGTACATGCCGGTGGCGCATCGGAAATGTACGCAGCTGCGAGCGGGCATGTTTGGAATGACTGAGAAATTAGGCGCGGCTGGTTTTGCGAACAATCAGCCTTGTATTTACAGATGCGGGGCGGACAACTATAATCAGATCAACGTTCGTTATGGAGACAGGCAGCTTGAAAAATAACGCGAAATAACCGAAGAAAGGAACGGATCGATGAACTTTCATTTAAAGGAAGCCATCCAGGTTCTGGAACGTACCCCGCAAACACTGGACTATTTGTTGTCCGGCCTATCCGGCAGCTGGCTGCAGAGCAACGAAGGCGAAGGAACCTGGAACGCCGCCGAAGTGGTGGAGCACCTTATTGAAGGTGAGAAAACCAATTGGATGCCCAGGCTCGAGTTTATTCTCCAGGAGGGCGAAGATAAGCCGTTTCCCCCGTTTGACAGGTACGCGCACTTGAAAGCAAAGGAAAAAACGATGGAGCAAAAGCTGCTTGAGTTTAAAACGCTGCGGGCGCAAAGCCTGGCCAAACTCCAAACGCTGATCCGTTCGGAAACGCAGCTGGAATTGACTGGGCGGCACCCGTCTTTGGGAGCGGTGAAAGCAAGGGAGCTGCTGGCCACTTGGGTTGTCCACGATTTGACGCATACCGCGCAAATCGTTCGGGTTATGGCGAAAAGGTACGGGGAGGACGTGGGAGCGTTTAGGGAGCTGCTGAGCATTCTCAAAGCATAAAACTAAGTTGAGACGAGGATCGGGGCGGGAAGCTTCGGTCTTTTTTCATTGAAATGCGGGGTCGATCATCCTCGAAGAACTTGCCAGAAGTTTTTATATGCTTCAGAAAACTTACATCAAGCGTAAGATGAGCCGTTTTCGCTGTATACGCTTACTTAAATGTTATATAATCTAACATAAATCAATGGGCAAACGCCGAAAATTCGATTTTATCTTAAAAATTTGAATACAATTGTAATTCTGTGGGATGGTTAAGCGGATACATGCCGAGATATAATGACGGTGTGAGGTTCGGTGTAAATAAAAATCACATAAATGAAGGAGAGGGTCCCATGAAAAAGCCGGTTCGCAAAACGATGCTGATTGCCGCTTCCATCGCTTTGACCGCAGCCTTAACAGGATGCGGAGATACTGCCGGTCCCACCCAGCAGCAAGGTTCCGGTCAGGCGAAGGACAAAAAAGAAACCGTCACGCTGACGATGGAATACAACTGGTCCACCCCGAACGTGGACAATACGCTGTATAAGGAAAGAATTCAAAAGTTTCTCGAGCAAAATCCGGATATCAAGATCGAAGCGCAGGACATTCCTTCCGCCCAATACCGCACCAAGCTCCGCACCGAGGCGGCAGGCAACAGCATGCCGGATATGTTCGTGCTTTTTCCGAGTGTGGAAATGGAGCCGTATATTGCCGCCGACGTGCTGATGCCGATCGACGAAATTATGGACAACTGGAAAAATATCCTGCCTCCGCAGGCGCTCGCCGGCTATAACGTGAACGGCAAGCAATATGCGATTCCGACCAAGATGACGTTTGTCGACATCATCTATTACCACAAGGACATGCTCGCCAAGGTCGGCTACAACGAGTTTCCGAAAACGTACTCCGACTTCCTGGAGCTGGTGAAGAAGCTGAAGGCTTCCGGAGTCACGCCGCTTGCGATCGGGAACAAAAACAGGTGGCCGATGCAGTCCACCTTCATGTCCGCGGTCGAAGACCGTATCACCGGAAGCGACTTCCTGCCGAAGGTAAACAAGGGGGAAGCGAAGTTTACCGATCCCGATTATGTGAAGGCGCTGAATGTGGTGTCCGATCTCGTCAAGCTCGATGCCTTCAATTCGGACATCAACACGATGGACGAAGTGCAGCAGCAGGACTATTTCCTGCAAAAGAAAGCGGCCATGACGATGACCAGCTCCACCATCGATACGAAATTCCGCAGCGGCAATTCGGATAAAGCGGCCGCCGACAATATCGGCATCGCGCTGTTCCCGGCGATTGAGGGCGGCAAAGGCGACCCGACGAAAAGCGCGGGCGTCATCCAATACGGCATCGGGCTCAGCAAATCGCTGAGCGGGGCGAAGAAGGAAGCGGCGCTGAAGTTTCTGAAATATTTTTACGCTCCCGAGCTGTATCAAAATCTGATGAGCAAAGGCATCGTCGTGCCGGCCAAGGTCGACGCTCCGGCGGATACGAACCCTTATTTGAAAGAGATGCTCAAGCTGACGCAAAACGGTTCGGCGCTTGTGTTCGACAGCGTCATGCAGCCGGCGGTCAAGGATGCGCTGGAAAACGGCATCCAGGCGATCATCACCAAGCAGAAAACCGCGGAGCAGATCGCCAAGGAAATGCAGGACGCCGTCGACAAGGGCAAAAAATAACGCCGCACCGGAGGCGGTTGATTAAATGGGAGGAGCCCATTCCCACCGATTTATCGGCAGCCCCACTTTCGCGTTAGCCGCGATTGCACGAGGGAGGTAAGTAAACTTTGAGCGCTTTATACCTGTCTAACGTTTCTATCGGAGGTTTCTCCTTTTATCAGCTGCTGAGCAGCGGGGAAATGGATATATTCGGATATCTGGAAACCGTCCGGCACCGCTTCGGGCTGCGGTCGGTCGATTTATGGAACGGATTTTTCACGAACCGGGACGACTTTTTCTATCCGGTTGCGGATGACGATACACTTCGAAAAATCAAAGCATCGCTGGATGAAAAAGAGCTGACCGTCGCCAATTTCGCGGTGGACCGGGCCCATATTTGGGACCCGGACCCCGTCATCCGGGAGCGGCTGCACCGAAACGCGCTCGATTATTTGCGGGCGGCCGAGCTGCTTGGCGCACGTACGGTTCGCATCGATACGAGCCGGGGGCCGGTGGAGCGCAGCGAAGAGCAGTTCGCCTACACGGTCGAACGTTACCGCGAATATGCGCAGCGCGCCGCCGACGGCGGATACACGGTAGGGCCGGAAAACCATACCGGCATCTCCCTGGACCCGGTATGGATGAAGGAGCTTGCCGAAGCGGTCGATCATCCGGGATACGGCGTGCTGCTGCACATCGGCCGCTGGCAGGAGGGAGCGCCGCAGGGGGAGCCGCTTCTCGCGCCGTGGGTAAACCACGTGCATCTCGACGCGAAAGCGGCAGCCTCGGAGGATACGGTGAACATCATGCGGATGCTGACGGATCGCGGCTATCGCGGGTACTGGGCCGTCGAGTATAACGCTCCGGCCCATCCTTACATCGAGCTGGAATGGGCGCTTGCTTCGGCGAAACGCTTGCTGGCGCGGGCCGGCTCGCCGGCGGACGGACAAGGAAACGGAGGGACGTAAATTGCGGCAAATCAGATTGGGCGTCGTCGGCGTCGGCATCATCGGAAAAGCGCACCTGGAGGAGTATGCGGGCATTCCCGGCGCGTCGGTGGTCGCCGTGTGCGACATTAACGGGCAGGAAGCCCGCGCGGTGGCGGAGAAATACGGCATCCCGCACGTTTACGCCGACTTCAGGGACATGCTGGCAAGAGACGATATCGATGCGGTGGACGTCTGCCTGCATAATAACTTTCATGCGCCGCTGACCATCGCCGCGCTTCGCGCCGGCAAACACGTATACTGCGAAAAGCCGATCGCCGGCTCCTATTTCGACGGGCAGGCCATGGTGGAGGCGTCCCGCGAATGCGGCAGGATGCTGCATATTCAGCTGGGGACGCTGTACAAGAAGGAGACGAAGGCGGCGAAGGCGCTGATCGCGGACGGGCAGCTCGGCACTTTGTTCCACGCGCGCTCGAACGGTTTTCGCCGCCGGGGCAGGCCTTTCGTAGACGGCTTCGGAACGGCGCATTTCACGCGGAAGGCTTCCGCCGGCGGCGGTGCGCTGCTTGATATGGGAGTTTATCATATCGCGCAAATGCTGTATTTGCTCGGCACGACCGGTGTGGTGCGGATGACGGGCAGAATGTACCAGGAAATGGACATGGACCGGCAGCGCCGCGAGGAAAGCGGCTTCGACGTGGAGGAGCTGGCGACCGGCTTTGTGACTTTGGAAAACGGCGTAACGCTGGATATTTTTGAGGCGTGGGCGGTTCACCTCGGAGGCGTGGAGGGCAGCAGCATCGTCGGCTCGAAGGGCGGAATCCGCCTTCCCTCTTATCATTCCGGCGAGCAGACCGGCGAATTCAGCTTCCATACGACCGTGGCCGACCTTGATTTGAACAGCACCGTCGATTTGAACCGGATGGACATTCGCTGGCACCGCATGAGGGAAAACGAGGATGCCTGCGATTCGTCGCAGCGCCACTGGATAGCGGCGCTGCAAGGACGCGTCCCGCTCTTGCCGACGGCGGAGCTTGCGCTGGCCGTGCAGCTGATCGGCGAAGGATTGTATATTTCCCACACGCAAGGCCGCGAAGTTACCGCGGACGAAGTCAAGGAAACCTCCCGTTCACTTGCTGTCAACATATAACCTTAAGGTCCGGCGAAAAGGGAGCGGAGGAATCGATACGCGACCGCAACTAACCCGTTTTCGCTCAGGCTGCGACAAGATACGTGAAGGGAGGGTGCGTATGCACGCATTGAAACGGGCCGGGTGGAGCGCATTTATCGGAATGCTGCCGGCGCTGGCGATTTATATCGGGATCGCGCTCGTGCCGATCGGCATGTCCTTCTATTATTCGTTTTACAATTGGGACGGATTATCCCCGATGAAATTCATCGGCATCGATAATTTTACGGCAGCTCTAAAAGATGACATTTTCTGGAAAAGTGTGCAAAACAACCTTTTCATGATGGTTACCGGCATTTTCGGACAAATGCCGCTCGGATTGTTTTTCGCGCTGCTGCTGAACCGGTCGCTCAAAGGGCTTAAGGTTTACCGGTCGGTGCTGTTTTTACCCGTCGTCATTTCGGCCGTCATCGTATCGATGATTTGGGGGATGGTGTTCCGGATTGAATCCGGCCTGCTCAACGGCCTGCTCGGTTTGATCGGCCTGGAGCAATGGCGGCAGGATTGGCTCGGCAGCCCGAAGCTCGGCATGCTATCGGTAAGCATTGCCTATATTTGGCAAAACTACGGGTTTTACATGGTCATCTTTCTTGCGGCTTTACAAAATATTTCCGAGGAAATAAAGGAAGCCGCCGTTATGGACGGGGCGACCGGCTGGAGACGATTTTGGTACGTGACTTTGCCGCTGCTGAAGGAAACGATCTGGGTCACGCTGATTTTCGCCATCAGCAACAGCTTCCGCGTTTTCGATCTCATTTACGTGATGACGGCCGGAGGTCCCGCGCATAACACCGAGGTGATGACGATCTACATGTACAACAATGCGTTCCAAAATGCGGACTTCGGTTACGGAAGCGCGATTTCCATGCTGATTCTGCTGTTCAGCCTGATCGCCATCTACGCGGCAAATTTGCTGACGAGGCGCAGCCGGTAAACCGTAACGGCAGAGAAGGAGGAGCCATGCAAACATCACGTTTTAAAATATCGGTCATCCACTCGTTTCTGGCCGTGCTTTGTTTGGCGAACATTATTCCTATCCTTTGGATGATCGTCAGTTCCTTCAAATCCGAGGAAGAATTTTCGGTGAACCCGGTAGGCTGGCCGAAGCTGTGGGATTTCAGCAACTATCCGAAGGCATGGAAGGTCGCCCATCTCGGCACATATTTCTGGAACAGCCTGCTCGTAACGGCGGCCGCAATCGTACTCACGGTGCTGCTCGGCGCCTTATGCTCGTATTTTATAGCCAGATTCGAATTTCGCTGGTCGAAGTGGGTGTACGGTCTCTTTATCGTCGGGATGACGATTCCGATTCACGCCACGCTTGTTCCTATTTTTTCCTTGATGAAAAAGCTAGGGCTGCTGAACACCCAGCTTTCTCTCGTGCTTCCCTACACGGCGTTCCATCTGTCCATCACGATATTTATTCTCGTCGGCTTCATGAAGTCGTTTCCGAAAGATATCGAGGAATCCGCCATCATCGACGGGGGAGGTGCGTACCGGATTTTCTGGTCGATCGTCCTGCCGATGACCAGGCCTGCGCTGGCTACGGTCGTCATCATCAACTTCATTTACAATTGGAATGAATTTTTGTTCGCTTTGGTATTAATCAGCAAAAACGGACTCAAAACGCTGCCGCTCGGGCTGGCGAACTTTGCCGGTACGGAAACGAAGTTTCAGACGATGCAGATGGCGGCTTTGACGATGGCGCTCGCGCCGGTGCTGATCTTTTATATGCTGCTGGAAAAGCAGCTGGTGCAGGGAATGACGGCCGGTGCGGTAAAAGGTTGAATATTTTCCGGTAGATTCCTCCCGAAACTTCTTTTATGATGGATAAAAAGGCGGCATTTTCGGCAGCTGATTCCTGATGAGAAGCTGCCCGTGCCGGGGAGGGGGAGCCTGCGTGAAGTGGAAGCCGGCGAAACTCGGGAGCGTCAGCTTGCGCAAGAAATCGGTTGCGATTTTCGTCCTCTTGGTCACGCTTCCATCGCTGTTTGTCGGGTATGTGTTTCTGAACAGATACGATGCGATCCTGCGGCAGCAGTTCGTCAGTTCCACCGAGAAAAACCTCGGAACGATCGAGATGAACCTGTTTGAGAAAATGAAGGCCGTGGAAGATATGACGGATTATATGATTTATCAAAAGGATTTCCGCAGCTTCATGCAAACTCCGGAAACGCCAGAGACGCAGGACCGGCTGAAGTCGGACCGGGAATCGATCGAAGGTTTCGTCGCCTTCCAGCTGATGTCCAAAAATTATATCAAATCGATTACACTGAAGGGCCTGAATGGCAATGCGATGCAGCTCGGCGAGCCGGTCGACGGGCCCGAGCAGCCCTGGATGGAGCTGGCCAGGTCGAACCGGGGCGGGGTCGTCTGGTCCGATTCGTACCCGTTGGTCAGCGCCTGGACCGGACCGAAGCGTGTCATTTCCTTATTCCGGTTGATCAATTCGTTTGACGATCCGGCCACCTCGGTCGGAATGGTCATCGTCAGGCTGAACGAAGCGGAAATTTCCACGCTTCTGGCCGCCGCCGTTCCGAAGGACCAGGGCTCGCTGTTCATTTTACGGCCGGACGGCACGGTGCTGTTCGATAACGACAAGCAGCTGATCGGCCGGCCATACCCGGTGCCCGGGCTGATCGAGACGGTCCGCCAATTTCCCGGGCAGGTGTCCGCCATCAAATATGAAGGCAAAACGTATTCGGTTATCAGCAGGCAGATGCGATCCACCGGCTGGAGTCTGGTCGCTTTGGTCAAGGACGAGGCGATCGTCGCCAAGACAAGCACGCTGAAAATATCGCTGCAGGTGCTGTTTCTGGCGCTTTTTGTTTTCGGCGTGCTGGCCTTGATCGGCTTTGAGCTGGCGATCATCCGCCCGATGCTGGAGCTGAAGAAACAGACGAGCCGGCTGAAGACCGGCGACTTTTCCGCCCGTGTGACGGTCCGCACGCACGATGAGATTGGCGAGCTGGGCCGACATTTCAACAATATGGTGCAGACGATCAAGGATTTGATCGACAACAAATACAAGCTGGAAATCCGGCAGAAGGAATCCGAGCTGCGCATTTTGCAAAGCCAGATGGATCCGCATTTTCTGTACAACACGCTGGACATGATCCGCTGGACGGCCCGGCTGGAGAAAGCCCAGGAAACGAGCCAGCTCATCGAAGCGCTGTCCGGCTTTTTCCGGATGAGCATGAACCGGGAAAAGCAGATCGCCACGCTGGAAGGCGAGCTCGAGTTCGTCCGCTCGTATTTGAATTTGCAGCAAAAGCGGATGGGCAGCAGGCTGGTTTTCACGCTGCATATGGAGGCGTCGCTGGAGAACGTCCTTCTGCCGCGCCGATTGATTCAACCGCTCGTGGAAAACAGCATCAAACACGGCTTTGTGGCGCGCAAGCGGGGCAGGATCGATGTGCGCTGCTACCGGGGGACGCAGGATGAATTGATCATCGATGTAGCGGACACCGGTGCCGGCTTTACGGAGGAGAAGCTGCGCGACATTCGCCGGGCGTTAGCGGAAAAAAACGGGGATGAGCGGCTGACCGGGCATGCGCTGTGGAACATTCACGAGCTCATCCGACTGATTTACGGCAGCGGCTACGGCGTGGAATTTCCCGCGGAGCTTAACCGGTCCGGAGCTTGCGTCCGGCTGCGGATTCCGATTCAGACGAACGGGCAGGTGGCTGTATGACGATCAAAATGTTAATTGTCGACGACGAACCGATCATATGCCGCGGGCTGCGGGAGACGATTCCGTGGGATACCGTCGGCGTCACGGTGACCGGCGAAGCTTCCGACGGAGCGGAAGCGCTGGAGCTGATCGCCCGGGAGCCGGTCGATCTGGTGCTGACGGATATTCACATGGACGGAATGGACGGTCTGGCTTTGTCCAGGGAGCTGAGAAGCAAGTATCCGCATATCCGCATCATTATTCTCAGCGGATACGACGACTTCGAATACGCCCGTCAAGCCATTCGCATCGGCGTGGAGGATTTTTTGCTGAAGCCCGTCGATATCGACGAGCTGATGGCGATGGTGCGCCGAATCGGAGAGGAGCTCGCACAGGAAGCGGAAGGCCGCAAGCGGCATATACGCGACGGCTGGCTCCATTGGCTGAACCGTTTGCTGCAAAGCGGCGGCTCCTTCCCCGAAGGGGAGGATCGGCCTGCGGTGCCGGAAGGAGCGACCGGCTTTCGGTTTGCCGTCAGCCAGTTGGAAAATTACGGGCTGTGGGCCGGCCGCCTGGCGGATGAAGAACGCAAGTCGCTGCGCCGCAATTGGGAGCATGCGCTTCACGATGCGCTGGGCGGGGAGGGGCTTGACGCGTATTCGCTGTTTTGGCATCCGAACGTGCTGGTCACGCTGTGCATCGAATTCCGTGCAGCGGACATCGATGGCTTGAGGGCGGCGCTGTCCGGGATTACAGTGCCGCAGGCGGAGGAAAGCCGTCTGCTGATCGGCATTTCCCCGGTTTTCCACGGGTTTTCCGAAGCTTATGCCCGCTTTGAAGAGGCCATGGCGGCGGTACAGCTCATTCCGACGCTTAAGGAGCGGACGGTGCTGATCGGCGAGGCGGCGGCGGTCCGCCGCAAAAACCGGGGCGCCTCGATCGCGGCCGAGCTGGAGACCCGGATGCTCGGCTTGCTTTTCGGCGACAGCGAGGCCGAGCTCGACATGGCGGCGGCGGAGCTGATGGAGACGGCCCGGGAGAAGGGCATCCATCCGGCCGACATTGCGCTCGCCGTCAAGGAGCTGAAGATCGCCGTCCGGCGCAGGCTGCGCAGCGGCAGCGCCGCCCTTTCGGAGGAGATCGAGGCGCTGCTGGCCGTTGACATCGATCTTTTTGCCCATAATTCGTACCGGTCGCTGGAGTCGCTCCTTCGCGGCGAGCTGAAGTCGCTGTTTAACCTGATCCGCTCCTCCGCCCACGGCAAAAACCACTGGATGATCGACCGCGTCAAAAAGTATATCGAATCGCGCTACAGCAGCGATGTGAAGGCGTCCGAAGTGGCGGCGTGGCTGCAAATTACGCCGAATTATTTCAGCATCGTGTTCAATCAATATTTCGGCAAAGGCTTTGCGGAATATTTGAACGAGGTGCGCATCGAGCACGCCAAAGCGATGCTGAGCGCTACGCACGACCGGGTGTTTGAGATCGCGGAAAAGGTCGGCTACAACGATTACAAATATTTCTGCTCGATCTTTAAGTCCTACACGGGGCTTACGCCTACGCAGTACCGTAAAATTGCCGAGTCGACATCCGCTTAAGGCGGCAGGCGGGTGCGGGTAAGGGGGTGAGACGTTATGGAGGCGGAGTCGGCCTGTCGGACGAACGTGCGGTCGTTTGCCGCGATCAAGGGCTTTAACTTTTTCATTTACGGCGCGATTGCGGTTTACACGTCTTTTTTTCCGCTTTATATGAAATCGATCGGCGTTTCGGCGCTGCACACCGGTCTGATTATGGCCGGCGGGCCGTTTATTTCCATTGTGGCGAATCCGTTTTGGGGCTACATGAGCGACCGCTGGAATAATATAAAACGGGTGCTGCTTGTGCTGCTGTCCGGCAGTACGGCCGTCATGCTGACGGTATTTTTCGGGGGCTCCTCTTCGCTTGCGGCGCTGTTTGCGCTGATGCTCGCATACTTTTTTTTCCAAAGCCCGCTTTTTTCGCAAAGCAACAGTTTGATCCTGGACGCGATCGAAAATACAGAGCTGCGCTTCGGCGCATTCCGGCTTTGGGGTTCGCTCGGCTGGGCGCTGATAGCGGCGGCCGCCGGCCCGGTTTTGGGGAGCATCGGCATCGGCCGCTTTTGGGCCGTATACGGCATTCTCATGCTCGTTTCCATCAGAATCGCTTTCGCGCTTCCGCAGGGGAAACCGCGGCCGAAGGCGGAAGCGGGGCATGGCGGGTACCTGCGTATTTTCGCGAGCAAGCGGTTTATTGCATTTTTGGCGATCGGCGTTCTGATCTCGATCCCGAACGGAATGAACACGGCGTTCGTATCGATCTATATGTCCGACCTCGGGGGGCATGAAGGGTTGATCGGGGTGTCCGCTTTTTTGACGTCGATTTTCGAGATTCCGGTGTTTCTGCTGTTCGACCGGTATTTGCCGAAAATCGGCCGAGCCTTGATCGGCTGCCTGTGCGCGGTAAGCCTTCTGTATGCGGCGAGGTGGCTGCTGATGTCTTCGGCAGGTTCCGCTTACGAGGTCGCCGTCATCCAAATGATGAACAGCGTCACGTTCGGAGGGTATTACTATATCGGCACGCAGCTTACATACTCGCTGGTGCCCCGCGAGTACCGGGCTTCCGGCCAGGCGCTGTATGCGCTGAGCTGGGGCGGGCTGTCTGGCATCATCGCCGGCATAGCCGGGGGCTGGGTGTTCCAGCACGAGGGTGCGGTCGCGATGTACCGGCTTGGCGCCGTGCTGGCCTTATTCGGGGCCGCCGGGTTTCTGGCCATGTTCGCGCTGGCGAAGCGAAAGGCCGTTTCGTCGGAGTGACGGACGAGCGCATGTGCGTCATGGGTATGGGTACGGGTACGGGCAGGCTAACGGTTGCCGGCGAGCTTATTTGGCTCAAAAACGTCATTTTTACATGGTAACGGTTGTAGATGAGCTTATTCCGCATCTTGTATCCCTCAAAACGACGAAAGTTCGCAAATAACCGCACTGGCAACCGTTACCGTTTTGATCTTACCCTTTTGGCCCTTATAGGCTCAGCTGCAACCGTTACAGCCTGTACCGTACGAACCGCATAGGCAAACCGACCGCTGCACATTGATTGCATAAACCGATACCATACGTAGAACCGAAACCTACCGTTGCACGATGTACCGCATGAGCCGAAACCAAACGTTACACCACGTAACGCATGAGCTGAAACGTCTGTTACACCATGTGCTGCATAGGTCGCAACCGTCCGTTACACCATGTACCGCATGAGCCGAAACCGACCGCTGCACCACGTAAATGTTTAGTTCAACTTGTATAAAACACAAATGTATCTTTATCGAAATGGCTTCGATCGGATAACTTCCGCCGAATCAGGGTCACTCATCCTCAAAGGACTTCGTCAGAGTTCATCTTTTACCTAATCTCAAGGAGGCGTTACGTTTATGGGCAAACTTAAAGTAGGCGTCATCGGCGCAGGTTCGATTTCCGCCATGCATCTGAGCTCGTATGCAAACAACCCGGAGGTCGAGCTCGCCGCCATTTGCGATATGAACCGCGGGCGCGCGGAGGAAAAGGCGGCGAAGTACAACATTCCAAACGTCTACACCGACGCTAGTGACCTGCTGGGGAACGGGGATGTGGATGCGGTGAGCATCTGCACCTGGAACAACACGCACGCCGAGTTCAGCATCGCCGCGCTGGATGCCGGCAAGCACGTGCTTTGCGAGAAGCCGCTTTGCCAGACGGTGGAGCAGGCGCTGGCGGTGCAGGAGGCGGTCCGCCGAAGCGGCAAGGTGTTTCAGGTCGGCTTCGTCCGCCGCTATGGCCAGACGACGCAAATATTGCGGCGGTTTATCGATGCCGGCGAGCTGGGCGAGATTTATTACGCGAAGGCGAGTTATCTGCGCCGTCTCGGCAATCCCGGCGGCTGGTTCAGCGACAAGGAGCGCTCCGGCGGCGGTCCGCTGATCGACATCGGCGTGCATGCGATCGATTTATGCTGGTATTTGATGGGCAAGCCGAAGGTGAAGTCGGTGTCCGGCAATACATACCGCAAGCTGGGCAACCGCGCGAACGTGCAGCATTTATCTTTTTATAAAGCGGCGGATTACGATGCGGACAAAAACGATGTCGAGGATTTGGCGAACGCGCTGATCCGCTTCGAGAACGGCGCGTCGCTTATGGTGGACGTGAGCTTTACGCTGCATGCGGTCAAAAACGAAACGACGATTTCGATCCACGGCACCAAGGGGGGAGCCCAGGTGGAACCCGAACTGCTGCTGGCCACGGAGCGTCACGACGTGATGTTAAACCTACAGCCGCAGGCCGACCGGCTATCGTTTGATTTCGAAGCGGGCTTTCAAAGCGAGATCGACCATTTTGTCGGCTGCTGCCAAGGACGTTTGGAGCCGGTCAGTCCCGTCGAGGACGGCGTCGAGATGATGAAAATATTGTGCGCCATTTACGAATCCGCGGCCGAAGGAAAAGAAATCCGCTTCGATGGCGAGCGCTGAGCCGCTTAAGGGGAGGAAAATCTTATGAAGCTGACGAACAAAATCGGCGTGATGGTGGACAGCTTCGGCGTCGGCGTGCGCCAAGGGCTGGTGAAGGCGCGAGAAGTCGGCGCCGACGGCGTGCAGATATATGCCGTTGCAGGCGAGATGGACCCGCGCGCGCTGACGGCGGCGGACCGCCGGGAACTGAAGACGTATATTGAAGATCTCGGCCTCGAGGTTTCCGCGCTGTGCGGGGACCTTGGCGGCCACGGTTTTCAGGACCGCAAGGCAAATCCGGAAAAAATCGACATGTCGAAGCGGATTTTGGAGCTGGCGCTCGATCTGGGCACGCGGATCGTCACGACGCATATCGGGATTGTGCCGGAGAACCCGGGCGACGAAGTGTATGAGGCGATGCAGACGGCATGCGAGGAGCTCGGGCAGTACGCGAAAAGCATGGACGCCTTCTTCGCGATCGAAACGGGGCCGGAGACGGCGGCCCATTTGAAATCGTTTTTGGATACGCTGAGCACAAACGGCGTATCCGTCAACTTCGATCCCGCCAATATGGTGATGGTGACCGGGGACGACCCGGTCCAAGGCGTGCGGCTGCTCAAGGACTACATCGTCCATACGCATGTGAAGGACGGTCTGCGGCTGCGCGAGGTCGATCCGCGGCTGGTATACGGCGCGCTCGGTTTCGATCCGATGGATCATGAGCATATTGCGCAGATGGCCGCGGGCGGCGACAGCTTCCGCGAGGTGCCGTTAGGCGAAGGCTCGGTCGACTTCGACAGCTATTTTGCCGCGTTGACGGAGATCAGGTACGAAGGTTATTTGACCATCGAGCGGGAAGTGGGCGAGCGCCCGGAGGACGACATCCGCAAAGCCGTGCAGTTCATTAAAAGGTACCGTTAAGCGCCGGATGGGGATATGGGAGGGAATAACGTGAAAACAAGCCTGAGCGTATGGAGCTGCCATTCGTATTTTTACAATCATACATGGAAAAACATCGACTTCATCCGGTTCGCGGGCCGCGAAACCCGCGCCGCTGGCGTGGAGCTGCTTCACCGCTTCTGGTATCCCGATGACGAGAGCCAATCTGCGATCGAAAGGGCGCTGCAGCAGGAAAATCTCGAGGTGGCCTGCGTCGGGGCGAGCAACAATTTCGCGCTGCCGGATGCACAGGAGCGCGCCGGACAGCTGCGGCAGATCACGGAATCGGTCGATATCGCCGCGGCTTACGGGGCGAAGGTCGTGCGCGTCTTTTCCGGCAACCGCCAGGAAGGCGTCGATTTTGCCGAAGCTCGGCGCTGGATCGTCGATGGGCTGAAAGCGGCGGCCGATTACGCCGGCCGCAAAAACGTCGTGTTATGTTTGGAAAACCACGGCTTGTTTGCCGGAAAGGCGGAGCAGGTGCGGGATATCATCCGCGCTGTGGACTCCGAGGCGCTGCGCAGCACGTTTGATATGGGCAACTTTTTGCTGGTCGGCGAGCTGCCCGGCGACGCTCTGGATGTGCTGCAGCCGCTCGTGAATCACGTGCATGCCAAAGATTTTGTACCGGTGGACGGCGGCTATGCCGGAAACACCTACTCGGCATTAAACGGCGACCGTTATGCCGGCAAAGTGCTGGGCGAAGGCGGCGTCGATGTGCACAGTCTGCTGGCCCGGCTTCATCAAGGCGGCTATGATGGGTGGGTCTCGGTCGAATTCGAAGGCGACGAGGAGCAGCGCGACGGTTCGATCCGTTCGGTGGAATATGTGCAAAAGGCGCTGGAGTCGATCCGCAGCTAAAGCGGGATAAGCGTCAAGTAAAACGGAGGACCCGCTTGTGAGATGATTCCCGACATTTCAAAGGAGGAGAATGTATTGCCGGAAACCCCTTGTTTGCTAATCGACGTACCGACGATGATGGCGAATATTCGCGTTATGGCGGACGCCGCGCAGCGCTGCGGTGTAGCGCTGCGTCCCCATGCCAAGACGCATAAAATCCCGTCCGTAGCCAAAGCTCAGCTGGAAGCGGGCGCGGTCGGCATCACCGTCGCGAAAATTTCCGAAGCCGAAGTGATGGCGGAGCACGGCATCGGAGATATTTTTGTCGCCTATCCGCTGGTGACGCCGTCAAAAATTGAAAGAGCGGCGCGGCTTGGCAGGAGGATCCGGCTAATCGTCGGCGTGGACGGCGAAGAAGGCGCGCGCCGGTTGTCGGAGGAGGCCGGACGGCTTGGAGTCACGTTCCAGGTGCGGCTGGAAATCGATACCGGGCTGCAGCGGACCGGCGTATCCCGGGAGCAGGCCGCGGCTCTGGCCCGGCGTATTCATGAGCTTCCCCATTTGCAGCTGACGGGCATTTTCACGTTCCGCGGCGCGCTCCTCGAGGGCAAGCCGACGATGGAATTGCAGCGCGCAGGCCGCGAGGAAGGCGAGCTGATGGTGCAGCTCGCCGAAACGATGCGGGCGGACGGGATCCCGATCGCCGACGTCAGCGTCGGCTCGACGCCGACCGGCCTTTACGCCGCGCAGGTAAAGGGCGTGACGGAAATCCGCCCCGGCACCTACGTGTTTTACGACCGGATGCAGGCCGCCTTCGGCGTCTGCTCGCTGAGTGACTGCGCGGCGTTCATCGAAGCGACGGTCGTCAGCCGCCCGTCGCCGCACTACGCGGTTATCGACGGCGGCAGCAAGACGTTTGCGACCGACGTTCAGCCGGGAACCAACCCGCTGCAGCTGAAAGGCTTCGGCCATATTCTCGAAGCGCCGGAGGCGGTGCTGGAACGGCTTTCCGAGGAGCACGGCGTCATTCGTCTCGAGCCGCATCACCCGCTCAAGGTAGGCGACCGCGTCCGCATCGTCCCGAATCACGTATGCAGCACGCTTAATTTGCACAATCATATTTATTTCGTGGACGGCGGCCGGGTGGAAAAGGTGCCCGTGCTGGCGCGGGGCATGCTGGAATAACGCCGGGTCAACCGGAAGCCGGAAGTCGGAAAGCCGGGAAATCAGGAGAGGGAAACTTCCGGGAAAGGGGACTTTGACGATGCTGGACTTAATTATTCGAAACGGGAAAATCGTCGACGGCACAGGCAATCCGTGGTTTTACGGAGACGTCGGCATAGCGGACGGCAAAATCGCCGCCGTCGGCCGGCTGGATGTGGAGGCGGGGCGGATTATCGATGCGCGGAAACACGTCATCTCGCCGGGATTTATCGACGGACACTGCCATTCCGATCTGATGATTCTCGATTATCCGTACAGTGAGATCAAGCTACGCCAGGGCGTTACGACGGAGGTGATCGGCAACTGCGGTCTCGCTCCGGCGCCGTTTGTCGCGGAACGGGCGGAAATGCTGCAAACGTACGTCCAGCCGGTGCTCGGCTCGACCAAATGGAAGTGGCCATGGGGAACGGTCGGCGAATATATGGATCATGTGGCCGCTTCCCGTCCGTCCGAGCATGTGGCGACCTATGTCGCCCACGGCGCGCTGCGCATCGCGGCGATGGGCTTCGCGAACCGGCCGGCGACGTCCGCCGAGCTGGGGCATATGAAGCGGCTGCTGGAGGAAGGGCTGCAGGCCGGCGCGATCGGCTTCTCGATCGGGCTGCTGTATGCGCCGGGCAGTTATACGTCCAAGGAGGAGTTGGCGGAGCTCTGCCGCGTGCTGCCGAAATACGGCGGCATCTTCTCCACGCACATCCGCGGCGAAGGCAACAATTTGCTTCCTTCGGTGAAGGAAGTCATCTGGATCGCCGAACAAAGCGGCGTCCCTCTGCATATCAGCCATTTGAAGGCAGCCGGCAAACGCAACTGGGGCCAAACGCTGGACGCGCTCGAGCTGATCGCGGACGCGCGAGCCCGCGGTCTGGACGTCACGTGCGACGTGTACCCCTACACCGCAGGCTCCACGATGCTGACCACGGTGCTTCCGCCCTGGACGCTGGAAGGCGGCATCGCCGGCACGCTGGAACGCTTCCGCGATCCGGCGCTGCGCAAGCGGATCAAGCAGGAGCTCGGCGAGGAGCAAACGGAGTGGGACAACCTCGTCTGCTCCACCGGCTGGCAGGCGGTGATCGTCTCGTCGGTCCGCCATCCCGGACACGCGGCGCTGGAAGGCAAATCGATCGCCGAAATCAGCGAGGAGCGCGGTCAGCATCCGGTCGACTGCGTGATGGATTTGCTGCTGGAGGAGGACGGTCAAGTATCCATCGTATATTTTCACATGTCCGACAGCGACGTCGACCAGGTGGTCGGCTGGGAGCAATCGCTGATTGCCTCCGACAGCCTCCACTGCGAAACCGGCAAGCCGCACCCGCGGCTGTACGGCTCGTTCCCGCGCCTGTTTTCCCGGTACGTGCGGGAGAAAAAAACGCTGTCGCTGGAGCAGGCCGTGCGCAAGGTAACCTCGTTCCCGGTGCAGCGGTTCCGGCTTGGCAAACGCGGGCTGATCGTGCCGGGCTACGCCGCCGATCTGACGGTATTCGACCCGGCGGCGATTCGCGACACGGCCACTTATCAGGAGCCGCGGCAATATCCGGAGGGCATCTCCCATGTCATCGTCGGCGGGAATTTGACGCTGGACGCAGGCGTACATACGACGGCGCGAGAAGGTATGCTCCTGCGCGCCGGCCTGTGCAGCTGCGGCTCGGGCTCGGGACATCATCCTCGGTGATTTTTATACTAACCACGATCTAAAGGAGTCGGTTCACATGTCCAAAATTGAAGCGCGTCTGAAAGAACTGAACATCGAGCTGCCCCCCGTGGGAGAGCCTCGTTTCTCCTATATTCCGTGCAACCGGACCGGCAATCTGCTGTACTTGTCCGGCCAGGACTGCCGCATCGACGGCGTCCTCATGTACGAAGGCAAGCTCGGCAGCGATCTGACGATCGAGCAGGGGCAGCAGGCGGCGCGGCAGGTGATCATCAATTGTCTTGCCGTCATGAAGAGCTACCTCGGCGACCTCGACCGCGTCGTGAAAATCGTCAAGCTGCTCGGCTTCGTCAACAGCGCGCCCGGCTTCGCCGATCAGCCTTACGTCATGAACGGCGCGTCCAATTTGCTGATCGACGTTTTCGGCGAGAGCGGGCGGCACGCCAGATCCGCCATCGGCACGAGCGATCTGCCTTTTCATACGCCGGTGGAAATCGAGCTGATTGTTGAGATTCGGGATTAGGCTCGTTCCGCGGCCGAAATACCCTCCGGAATGAATGCGATCAAAAGCCATGCCTTCTCTGCCAGCAGAGATGGGGCATGGCTTTTTTGCCGGCTGCTTCGATCCAGGAAATCGTCTATCTCTCCGTCCTGCGGAGAGTTAGTATTTTTAAGCTGTACATGCACGGTTAGGCACGGGCCCACATAAGATGATACTAATCTCATCATGGGGGTGGCTGACGTGCCTGGATTATTTTCCGCGATAGCACTGTTCATTAAAGAATTAATGCTGCTGGTTTCATATGTAAAAAACAATGCTTTTCCCCAACCGCTCGCCGAAGATGAAGAAGAAAAGCATTTGAGGTTAATGGCCCAAGGCAATCAGCATTCGAGAAATTTGCTCATCGAGCATAATCTGCGTCTCGTGGCCCACATCGTCAAAAAATTCGACAATACCGGTGAGGATCTGGAAGACCTCATCTCCATCGGTACTATTGGCTTGATCAAAGCGATCGAATCGTTTTCGCCGGATAAAGGCACGAAGCTTGCAACGTTCGCGGCACGTTGTATCGAGAACGAAATTCTCATGCATTTGCGTTCGCTCAAAAAAACACGCAAGGACGTCTCTTTGCACGACCCCATCGGGACCGACAAGGAGGGCAATGAAATCACGCTCATCGATATTCTCGGTACGGAGGCCGACGATGTTGTAGATAAAGTGCAGCTGAAGATCGAGAAAAGCAAAATTTACCGTAATTTGGATATATTGGACGAACGGGAACGGGAGGTCGTCGTCGGCCGATTCGGCCTCGAGGCCGGCGGCGAGGAGCGGACGCAGCGGGAGATCGCGAAGGAGCTGGGCATCTCGCGCTCGTACGTGTCACGGATCGAGAAGCGCGCGCTGATGAAGCTGTACCATGAGTTTTATAAGCAAAAACGCTGAATAATCGACCGAAAAGCTTCATTCCGCTTGATCGGATAAAGACACACGAAATGCTGTAAAAGCCATTTCTGAAGAGCCCGGCGCGGGAAAACCGTACGCCGGGTTCTTTGGGATTGGGGCCATCGGTTGGGTGTACCTCTCTACCCGGAGAAGGGAGTTAGTCACCCCCTCCTACTCGATTCGTTTGGGCTACCACGCTCTGCGCTGCTTCTGCACTCGCTTGGGGTCATGGCGGTCCAGCGCTTAAACTGGCGGCTGAAGTGGGCGCTTGATTTATACCGGAGGATCATGGCGATATGATCTATGGACAAGTCCGTCTGAAGCAGCAGGCGCCGGGCTTCGCTTAACAAAATTTCCGACATATATTTGCGGGGAGCCTTCCCGTAAACCTGTTGAAATATCCGGTTCACCTGGGATGGACTTAATTTTAAGGATTCGGCTATATCTTGGACGAATTTTCTTTCGCTGTCTTCCAATTGGCCATGAAGCAGGTTGCTGCGGATCGAAGCCTCAATATATTCGGCGATGCGGCTGGCCAGTAATTCCTTCTTCGTAAGCACGACGTTGTCAGTTTGAGACAGATGTTCCACCAACGTTCCCAAAAGCCCAAACACGGCTGCGTACACCTTCATGCTTTTTGCGGCGGAAAGCGATCGACTCTTGTTTTCAACCGCAAGATTGCATAAGTCCGTTAGGAAGGGAGTCAACTCTTTGACAAGGGGAGAGGAGGCTTCGTAGCAGGCGGCTTGATGGCGCTCCAGCTCTTTGGAGAAAGCGGGATCGGCTACACTGAAGTGCACGCAAAAATAAGTGAAACCACGAGAGCCTGCCGACTTGCACGAATGGATGATTCCCGGACGTATGAAAAGCAGATCTCCCTTTTTTTGATCGTAAATCTGCCCCTCGACGATCATCTTCATGTCCCCTTCGACCATCCAATGAAGCTCGTATATAGGATGTTCATGGGATGGATATGTCCACCGGGAACCCACTTCGCGAATATGCATCCCCATCAGATGAAAGGACATTCGAACGTCGGGAAGCCTGCCTATTTCAACGGAATCGACGATCATTTCAGACATAGTATACGTCCTCCTTGTTCTCCGAACTATTCCATACCCATTATACAGCGCTTTCAAATGGGAGGGAATGCAAGAAATGGGTAATGTTTTTCACGATTAGCGCATCGTCAACCTTGTTGTATTGGTGGTATGTTAGTATTATCACGGGCCGAATCCATGGAAAGAGGGCGGCCGGTTAAGCTTAATAATCGATCCGGCTCACTCATCTAACTGGTATACTAGTGTAACTAGTCATCCTAATTTTTGCAAGCGATTTTGCAAGCACTTAAAGAATGTATGGCGGCTCGTCGTGCTGGAGGAATCTTATGAGTATTCGGATTGACGTTTCAAGAGACAAAAGAGGACTCGTCCGGGATTTCGTTTACGAAACTTTGAAGAAAAACATTATGGAGCTGCGACTCGAGCCGGGGCGGTTTATCTTGGAAAAAGAACTGGTCGAAATGCTCCAGGTGAGCAGGACGCCGATTCGTGAAGCATTGGTTAAACTCACTCAGGAGGAATTAATCGAAACCACTCCTCAGAAGGGCTCCATCATATCGCTTATCGATTTGCAGCATGCGGAAGAATCCCGGTTTATCAGAAAAACCTTGGAATCCGCCGTTGTTCGGGAAGCATGCGAACTGCTCGACAAGGAACAGGTGCTTCATCTGCAAAATCTTGTCTCGCTGCAAGAACTGTGCGAATCCGAACAGAATTATGGGCGTCTGTTTGAGCTCGATGAAGAGTTTCACAAATCGATTATGATCGGCTGCGGCCGGGACCGTACGTGGGGACTTATTCAACAAATGGCGACGCATGACAACCGCATCCGGATTTTACGGCTTGCTTCCGATTCCGACTGGAAAATCATACTTGCCCAGCATCATGGAATTGTTCGCGCCATCAAGGAGAAGGACCCCGACCAAGCGGAAAAAATGCTAAGGGATCATTTGGAGCTGGTCTTGGTTGAAAAAGAAAGTTTAAAACAGAAGCACGCCAAGTTTTTTAAATAAATCTCAAGGAGTGAAAGACAATGATAAAGTAGCCTACCTTGCATTGCCGGACAGCGATATCGAACAAGCTCTGTCGTGCATCATGGGGAGGAACAGCAGCTTATATTCCAAGGGGAAAAGGCGAAAATTTCCGCACCCTGGAAGGTTTATGCATCCACCTCCATGATGTTTTTGTAACCGCTGTCACAGTGCCGGTAGACAGTGGGTTTATGATACTTACGCTCTTAGCAAGCTGAGAAACCAGTAAAATGGAGGTTGTAGTTTATGCAAGCAATGAATAGTAGTGTTGCTCTGGATAAAAAGGATAGCGTTGGAGTACCGCTGCAAAAAAAGAAAGGATTGTTTTACTATTTAAAATTTGATTATATGCTTTACCTTATGCTGCTTGTCCCTGTTGCTTACATAGTGACATTTAA
The DNA here is from genome assembly GCF_023276405.1 of Paenibacillus hamazuiensis. Taxonomy (NCBI): domain Bacteria; kingdom Bacillati; phylum Bacillota; class Bacilli; order Caryophanales; family Paenibacillaceae; genus Paenibacillus; species Paenibacillus hamazuiensis. Next base: position 4,266,902 of record NZ_JALRMO010000001.1, on the reverse strand, counting down.
ATATGCACCGATGTATGGCATACAGATTGCTTTTAAGGATTACAACATTTTCCAGGGTGTCAGCATGAGTCCGTGGAATAATTTTGAAACATTCAAGCAAATTTTTTCATCGCCACAATTTTTTCAGGTTGTTAGAAACACTTTGATGCTGAACGGTTTGGATTTGCTTGTGGGATTTCCAGCGCCGATTATTTTGGCTATTTTAATAAATGAACTGGCATGGAATAAGTTCAAAAAGGCAAGCCAGACCATACTGTATCTGCCGCATTTCCTTTCCTGGGTTATTATCGGCGGAATTGTTGCTCAGCTGCTTTCTCCCACAGGTATGTTAAACTCCTTAATTAGCCATATGGGTGGGCAACCGATACCGTTCCTCACAAACAAATATGCATGGGTTGCAACTTATTGTTTAGTTGGAGTATGGCAGAACGCAGGATGGGGGACAATTTTGTATCTTGCTGCTATGACGGGAATTGACAAGCAATTGTATGAGGCTGCCGATGCAGATGGCGCGGGAAGATTCAGGAAAATATGGCATATTACACTGCCTGGTATCAGACCAACCATTGTGATCCTTCTGATCCTGCAGCTCGGTAATATTATGGCTATTAACTTCGACCGCCCATTCAACATTCAAAACAACCTTGTCATGGATTTTGGCGACGTTATCAGCACCTATGTATATCGGGTGGGTATTCAATCTGCGAATTTTTCGGTTGGTGCAGCCGTCGGCCTGTTTCAGTCTGTTATTTGCCTAATATTCCTGGTAACCTCCAATTTTCTTACTCGTCGATTAGGCGAAGACGGAATATGGTAAGGAGGTACTGACAATGTCGCAAACTTTAAAAAATAGAGCGGTTGACTATACAGCAGCATTTGTTATTTTAATTGCGGTTTTTATATGTCTGGTTCCTTTCCTCTATATCCTTTCGCAATCACTTAGCTCCAATAGGGCGATTATATCCCAGGCCGTTACGATCTATCCTATAGACTTTAATATAGAGGCCTACAAAGTTGTATTCGGGGATCCCGGTATGCTGTACTCATTGTTCTATACGATAATTCTGACGGGTGTATTTGTGCTTCTTGCATTGACCGTTACCATATTGGCGGCGTACCCGCTGACTAAAAAAAGACTCAAGGGCAGAAATGCTTTGCTGCTAATGATGCTGTTTACCATGTATTTTAGCGGGGGGTTGATCCCGGACTATCTGAATGTAAAGAATCTGAGCCTTCTTGACACGCCATTGGCATTGATTCTTCCGGGCATGATGAGCGTTTACTATATGATCATATTGAAATCGTTCTTTCAGAGCTTGCCTGATAGCCTGGAAGAAGCTGCACACCTCGACGGATGCAACGAACTGCAAATTCTGCTTAAAATTGTGCTGCCTCTTTCCAAGCCGGCACTTGCCACAGTCAGTTTACTATACGCCGTATTCCGGTGGAATTATTTTCAGGATGCTCTTTTCTACATCACAGATCAGGAATTTTATACGATACAGCTTAAGCTGTATAACGTTATCAATATTTCGCAGCAAATGTCCGGTGAGAATGTCAATGTAAATCTGCCTTCAGAGGCATTAAAAGCGGCAAGTATTATGTTTGGTACGGTTCCGATTCTTCTGGTATACCCATGGCTCCAGAAATACTTTGTATCCGGCATTATGATCGGTGCGGTTAAAGGCTGATATGGGTTTGTGAAATGGATTATTCATCTATTTCGCGAATTTGTATAATATTAAATTGAAAAGAGGAGTTGGGTTCTTTGAAGGCAGAGACAAGAAGATCCATCCGTGTTTCTTTGGCAGCGCTGCTAATTGCGTCTACTTTGGCGGCCTGCCAGAGTAATTCGTCAGGCGGCACAAGCAGCACAAGCGGCGCACAAAATGCTGCAGCAGGCGCTGCAAAAGAACATCGTACATTAACTGTTGAAGTTTTCGACAGAGGCAAACCCGGACAGCCGGATTTGAACGATAATTACTGGACAAAGTATATCAACGATAATTTTGGCAAGCAGTTTAATGCCACAGTAAAATTTGTTTCAGTTCCTAGAGCCCAGGAAGTAGACAAGCTGAACGTACTGATGGCAGCCGGCCAAGCACCTGACATTTCCTACACGTACAACCAGGGTGTTGTTTATAATTATGTACAGCAAGGTGGCTTGGCGGAGCTCGATTCAGCTCTCAAGCAGTATGGACCTGCTCTTACAAAGTATCTTGGCGATGATGTATTAAAGTACGGTAAATTTAACGGCAAGCAGTATTCCGTACCGGGCAAGAGGACTGTTCTTGCAGGTTCAAATACGTTTATCCGTAAAGACTGGCTCGATAAGCTGGGTCTTCCTGTTCCCACCACACCGGAACAGTTCTATGACACCATGGTTAAATTCAAAGAGAAGAACCCTGGAAATGTAAGCGGCGTCATTCCTTACGGTTATTCCCTGCAGCCTTTAAATCCCGGGCTGGGCTATATACCGGAAGCCTTTAAACCATCTAACCTTACTGAAGAGCAGTTTGCTACACTTCAGCCGCAACCTATCTGGTTGGCAAACTGGAGTATGCCGGGATTCGATAAAGCTGTTCAATATATGAACAAAATGTATCATGCAGGTTTGATTAGCCCGAATTTCGCAACGGACAAGGACGGAAAACTGCTCGACGCAGATATTTCCAACGGAAAAGTCGGAGCATTCCAGACGAACTGGGATGGTCCGTACAGAACGGCTCCCGGCACCTATGCCAACCTTGTCAAAAATGTTCCTGGTGCTCAGCTTATTCCGATCGACCCATGGCAGAATGATGCGGGCAAACATCCCAAGAACGGGTACAGCCCAAATGGTATGTATATAATCATACCTAAAACAAGTAAAAATGTTGACCTTGCTATACAGTACCTCAACTGGATGTGTGACCCCAAGGTAACACTCTTCCTCCAGAACGGTCAGGAGGGTGTGGACTACAACATGGTTAATGGGGTTCCGAAACAGACAGGAACGACAAATTCAGGCGATAAGATGATGACTGTTGCCAACAACCTCGACTATGATATCCTTTCAAACGGAATCGAACTTGGTGACCAAAAAAAGAATGATGCAGCAATTTCTGCGGGATATCCCGGTTATGAAAAGGATGTAGAGAATGCTTTGAAGGTAAGTATGGTCGATTATTATACTACCTACTTCTATTCAATACCGAATGCGGCTGATGCCAAAAACAACGCAGCGCTTAAGAATCTTTCGGCACAAATGCTTGCAAAACTCATTGTCGCTAAACCGGCTGAAGTGGAAGGCCTGTACAAATCTTTGGTTCAACAGTACATGGATCAGGGCGGCAAGGCAGTTGAAGAAGAGTATATAAAGAATTACAAGGCTCAGAACAGTAAATAATAAGCGATTGATGGTCTGGAAACTGCTCCGTTATGAGCGGTTTCTTTTTTCATGCCGCTACTGCGAACAACGCCATGCGGACGCAGATAGTCCTCCGACAGGCCGAACAGCACTCCATCCTTCTATTCATTATCACCAGGTGTTCCGCTTTAGTGGCAGCGGACATTTTCTATGCAGGAAGACAAAAATTGTTCAAACCGTCGAAATGGCCTGCCCATCAAGAACTGTCGCTTACATGCCGCAGGGGGACATTTTAAAATGAAAGCGTTATCTTTTATGGATAACTATACGATCCCAAGGGAGGGTTAACATGAAGTCAACTTTTCAAAATCGTTTGAACAGTGTACTGGCCTCCGTTCTTGCCGTCGGCTTGCTTGCAGGGTGCTCGGGGGGAGGCGCGCCTCCGGCCGGTGGGAATGACAGTGCTCCAAAACCGGCAGACAATAAGCCGGCCGAGCCGTTGAAGCTTCAAATGATGGTGCCGTCTTTTGCTGACGTGCCCAACATGAACGACGAATATTGGACGGAGTGGCAGAAGAGAACGAATACGAAGCTGGATGTGGAGTGGATACCATCCGGAGACTACGATACGAAGTTCGACCTGGTGCTCGCTTCCGGCAATCTCCCGGAAATTATCGTGGCCCAGTCGGCCACCCGGCCCACCTTGCTGAATGCCATCAAGCAGGGAGCGTTCTGGGACTTAAGCCCGCTGCTCGGCGATTTCAGCAAATATCCGAATTTGAAAAACAACAGCGAAGCGAACGTATGGAACTATATGAAGGTGGACGGTAAAATTTACGGTATTCCCCGCAACCGGCCGCTGATCGACTTGGGCATCAAGATGCGCAAGGATTGGCTGGATAAACTGAATATTCCGATCCCGACAACGATGGACGAATATGCCGCCGCACTGAAGAAGATCGTCGACGGCGACCCGGACGGCAACGGCCAGAAAGATACGATCGGCCTCCTCGGCCACGGCTTCCTGCTGGCCGACGGCGACGGCTCGCTTCTGGCCGCATTCGGCGGGTTAGATCCGATCTTCGACAAAGACGGCGGGCTCATGAAGGAAGCGATGACTCCGCAATACGCCGAGATGGTGGCATGGCTTCGCAAGCTGTATGCGGACGGTGTGCTCGCCAAAGAATTTTCGGCGATTAAGAAGACGCAGGCGGAGGAATTGTTTGCGACGGGCAAAGCGGCTTCCTATGTTCGCAATATTTGGCGCGATTATACCTGGGAACAGGACATTAAGAAGGTGCAGCCGAACGCCCAGGTCATTACATTGCCCCCGATGAAAGGTCCGGGCGGGTACAGTGTCCAGCTCGCGACTCCGTTCTTCGGCGCGATGTATATCTCGAAGAAAGTGCCGGAAGCGAAGGTGCGGCAAATTTTGGACTACATGGAAAAAACGACGACGATGGAATACACCGATTTCAACTACTTCGGCATTGAGGGCGTTCATCATAAGCTGGTGGACGGTCAGCCGGTGCTGACCGATCTCGGCGTGAAGCAGGTGACGACGAACGCGAACCAGGTGTTTGCTCTTGCCTTCAACAACAAGATGAAGGTGCTGAACCCGGCCGCTCCGAAGGCTTACAACGATGCGAAGCTGAAGGAAACCGAGGTATTCACGAAGGTCGGCAAGCTGAACATCTTCAGCATTATCTCGTCCGATACATGGACCAATGTTTGGCCGAAATTCGAAAAGGAATGGCAATCCATGGTGACGAAGGCGATCGTCGGGCAAATTTCGATGGACGAATACAAGGCCTATGTCGACAAGCTGAACGCCAACCCGGATTTCAAGAAGGCCTACCAGGAATTCGCCAAAGCCTACAAGGAATACTTCAATAAATAATGATTCCGACAGGCGTGGCGAGCTCTCGAGGCGGCTGCACCTACGACCTTGAGCATCTCTTTGCGCAAGCAAGAAGGCATAAGACTCATCCATCTCGTTAACCTGACCGGCGGCCGGCCGCGCATCGACGATTACGACATGCCCGTTTTTCAGGAGTAACCGCTCCATTCGGCAAAACTAGTGACAGTTTGACAAAGGAATCGACAAGACAAAAACCGAACTGGGTTAGGAGGTAACTACAATGCCGATTTACAAAGTGGATAATCAGCCGTTTACAGGTCCCCATGTTTTGGATAATCCGCCGCCGTTCCATGAAAAGCTTCTGGATTACGGCGAGCGGCCATACTGGTCGCCGGATGGCAAACGCATCGCTTTTATCGATAAAAACTATGGAGACGTATGCGAGATCGACCTGGAAACGAGACAGGTGCGCAATTTAACGAAAAACAACGGGGGGTACCATTCTTTTCTTAGGGTGCTGTTCCTCGCAAACGGCGATTATTTGCTTATCGGGCCTAAGGAGTTTAAGGACCGGCATACAAGCCGCCATCTGGAATCGGAGCTGTGGGTGATGGATAAAGACGCCAGCCGGCCTCCCAAGCCTCTCGGGCGGAGAATATCCGAAGGTGCCGGCGTATCGACTGTTGCGAACCGCATCACCTATTCCATGCATGGCGGCCATGATCCGAGGATCGGCACGACGCAGGACTACGAATGCCACGTGACGGAAATCGTGTACGGCCCGGACGGTCCCGAGCTGGGTGAGGATCGCGTCATCTACCGCAACGTCAGGGGACGGCACCCCGAGCCGCAGGACTTTAGGAACAACGATACGGAAGTGATCATGGCCGAATATATCGGAAGTCCGTTCCGGACCCCCGACAATTGGAAAACGGTCGTACGCGGTATTAACCTGAATACGCTGGATGTGCGCACTTACATTGACGAAGAATTGACGCATAACGAGTGCGAAGGTATTTTCCCGGACGGAGAGCATATTTGTTTGGAGTCCTCCTGCGATTTCGTTAACCAGTACCCACCTATCGATTTATGGAAGCTGAAGCTGGACGGCTCCGGCCGGCGCGTGAGGATGACCCGCGTGTTTGACCGCGCACCGTGGAGAACGAGCAATTCCAACGTCAGTCCCGACGGAAAATGGCTTGCTTTCATGGTAAACACCTATACCAGCGAAGCCGGATTCGGCATGGGACTCGGGCTCATGAATCTGGAGGAGTGGGAAAAAAGCGAATATGCCCAAATGTGGGAGACGCCGGAGGAAAGGGCCGCAAGCCGAAAATAATAAGCGAGCCGAGTCGGTCGGCTTGATGTTTTGGGAGGTCTTATGGTTAATTGGCTATCGACGATTCTGCGTCCTCAGTGTTCCAAGCGGCTGAGACAAGGGAAGTATTTGCACAAACTGATCTGGCTTGGCTGTATGTCCGTATGCATCCCGATCATTCTCGCGAGCGCGGTGTACTATCAGTTTTCCATGAACCGGGTGAAGCAGCAAATGACGAACGAAAGCGAAGCCTCCCTCACGATTTTGAAGGATAGGACGGAACGTGTGATGCAGACCATTGAGCAGGTATCGCTGCAATTAGCCATAGACCCCCAGCTTACCGACTTTTTCAACCGACAGCTGGCGGACATCGCTTTGAACTGGCACCGGCAATTTTTGGACCGGATTGCGCTGCTTAAAAACAGCAACAGCTTTATCGACGAGATTTACTTTTACAATACGGTGGAGGATCTGGTGTTGTCCAACCGTTACGGCGCGGTCAGCAAGGAGGCTTACAAATACAAGGCGGATATCGACCGTTTATTTGCCGACGGCCGTCTCTCGCAGTGGGCTTATTTGCCGATCAGCGGAAAGGAAGGGTTCATCACCTTCGCCCGGCTGCTGCCCGTCATCGGCAGCAGCACGCCGGAGGGCGTTCTGGTGTTTCAAATGGATATGTCCGTTATAGGGGACATGCTGAGCGCCAATACTTACGTGCTTCCGTTAGGGCAGGATCTGATGATAGCCAACGTTCAGAAGCACCCGGACCCAGGGAAATGGAGCCGGGAAGAGATGAACTCGCTGCTTGCCCGGCTGCCGGCGATCGAGCAAATTCGCACGTCGGACAAAAGCTCGGACCATTTTTTCGCCGAAGGGATCGACGGAGAAGGGGCGCAGTTCCTCTATATGAAAAATGTGTTCGGCCGCACTTACATTACGGTCGTTTCCGATCAGTTGGTAGCGGGCCAGCTCAATTGGATACGCGGAGTCGCCCTGCTCATTTTACTGATTTTTATTTTGGTCGGCGTCATCCTTACCTATTTCAACACCAAACAGGCTTACAACCCGATAGAGCGTTTGATCAAGCACAGCAGAGCGCTCAGCGTCGGGAGAATCCCTTCCAAAGAGGACGAATTCGATTATATTAAGGAATGCCTCGACTTCCTCAATCGGGAAACGGAGAAGCTAGGCGGCTATATGGAGAAAATCGAACCTACGCTCAGGGAAAAATGCATTCAGCAGCTGCTCGACGGAGACTATGTCAGACAAGAGGCGCTGCTTAAAGATTGCGGAACCTATGGCATTTCCGTGACTTCCACCAATGCGGTTCTGGTGGTGGAGGCTGAAAATATCAAGAAAGATAAGCGATTTTTACCGGAGGAAAAAGGGATCATTGCTTTTGTTATCGCCAATGTCATGCAGGAAATTTTGCAGCAGGACGAGGAACTGCAAGGCTTTGTGATCCCCTATCGGGGACGGGGAGTAGCGCTGCTGCAATTCCGGCAGGATCAGGAGCAGGGCAAGGCGCTGCAGAAGACAAAGCGCTACGCCCAATCGGTGTGCGCCTCGTTCAAAAACGCTCTGTCGATCGACGTATCCGTAGGGATCGGACGTTTCTACGCCCACGCGGCCGATGTGCCGGTATCCTACAAGGAGGCGGACATGGCTCTGCAGTATCGCATGTACAAGGAAACGGATCATGTGTTGTTTATTGAAGACATGGAGCATGCGAGAAAGCAGGCGACACTGAGATACCCGAGGCATCTCGAGATGAACATGCTGGATGCTCTGGAAAAAGGAGACGCGGAGGGAGCAGCCGCTTGCTTGTCCGAATTCACGGCCGTCATGCGCGCCTCCGAGTCGTATGTGTTCGTTTATCAAAGCTATCACATGCTTCTTTCCGCAGCCATCGCCTCCTTGGAGAAGCAGGGCGGCAGCATGCTGGATATATTGGAGCACAATTTGTTCGGCCAGCTGAAGGGCAAGATGACCTCTTCGGAAATTTACGATTGGTTTGTGGAAACCTTATTCCCTCTGTACAATTGGCTCGCGGAAAACCAGCGAGGCACGGCCGGGCAATCCGTCATTCAGCAGGTTTGCAGGCATATCAAGGCGCATTGCGGAGAAGGCGACGACGTGTCCCTGGTGCAGTGCGCGGACATGGTGGGGATGAGCCCGTCCTATCTCAGCCGGCTTTTTAAAAAGGAGACCGGCATGAACTTTCTCGACTTTGTCGTCGAATGCAAGGTGGAGGCAGCCAAGAAGCTGCTGACCGAAACGGATCGGACGGTGAGCGATATTGCGTCGGCTGTAGGCTATTCGGAGCGCAATTTGAACCGGATTTTCCAGCGTTTGACCAAGATGTCGCCAAGTGCCTTCAGATCGAAACACCGCTAGGATCGGACACTTCTTGACTCCGTCGGAAGAAATTTGACCGGCCGGAGAATTGCGGCGGAAGTGAACAATTGTCTCTTTCATGCCGCAGCAGCCGGACATACAATCACATTTGTAACCGCTAACAACAGGAAAGCGGCTTCCGGCATGGCTGCTTTAATGCTGCAAGCCTTGTACGGCAAGCCGCCTCTTTCTTAACAGGGGAAGGTGAGCGAGGATGGGGAACGAAATGCCGCAAGTTCCCTACGGCGCCGTATATTTCCGCAAATCGAATCCTCCGCGCGAGGATTGGGAAAGCGACTATGCGGTAGCCAAGGAGGACGGCATGAACCTGTTTCGCCATTGGTTCATGTGGGGGGCAATTGAAACGGCTCCCGGCGTTTACGACTGGCAAGATTATGACCGGCAGATGGAATTGGCGGCGGCGCAGGGGATGAAGACGATTATTGCGGAGATGATCACCTCCGTTCCCGAGTGGGTCGCGGCAGCGCATCCTCATGCGGTTCAGGTGCGCGCGGACGGTACGAAGGTGAGGACGAGGATGGGCGTCAGCAGCGCCACCGGCGGCTTTGGCGAGGGCTCCTCCGGCGTTCTGTGCCTGGACTGCCCCGATGCGATGGAACTGGCCGGACGATTTTTGAAGGAACTCGTGCTTCGATATAGAGACCACCCGGCCATGGCCGGGTACGACGTGTGGAACGAATGCAACTATTCCCCGCACGTATGCTACTGCGAGCATACGAAGAAGAAATTCCGCAGGTGGCTGCGGGACAAATACGGAGGTTTAAAGGAGCTCGGCCTCGCCTGGCACAGGTACAGCTACTCCAGCTGGGATCAGGTCGAGCCTCCCGTTCAGCTTGAGCCTTACCCGGAGTGTATCGATTGGCTCGATTTCAGGAAGATCAACTTCTACGAGCAAATGCAGTGGAGAATCGACCTGATCCGCAGCCTCGACCGGAAAAACCGGATGACCGCCCACGGCATTGCCGGCAGCATAAATGCGATGGCCCTAATGGGGGCGGACGATTGGCTTGCCGCCTCCAAGGTCGAGGTATACGGCTTCACCTGGGTCGCCTCCCGCAAAGGAAGCGAAGCGTGGAAGCAATGGCATGCGGTCGACCTGACGCGGGCCGCTGCCGGCGGCAAGCCGTTCTGGCACGCCGAGGCCCAGGGCGGTCCCCTTTGGCTGCAGCCGCAGGTACTCGGACGTCCCCGTGAGGACGGCCGGGTGACGGAGCCGGAGGACATCCGCATCTGGCAGATGACCTCGTTTGCCGGAGGTGCGAGAGGGCTGCTGTTTCCACGGTGGCGGCCGCTGCTCGACGGACCGCTGTTCGGCGCGTTCGGCGCTTACGCGATGGACGGCTCGCGCACCGAACGCTCGGCGATGGCCAGTGCTATCGCTAATTGGGCTAACGCCCCCAAGCAGAGGGAACTGTTCGAAGCGGCGCCGGTGCAGGGGGACATCGGCATTCTCGTTACGCCGGAAACGCAAACGTTCGATCTTTTGCTGAACCGGGAAGCGCGCGGGCCGTTTTACAGCCACTCCATGTGGGGGGCGTATCAAGGTTTTTTCGATAACAATATCCAAGCGGATTGGGTGCATATCGACCACATCGATCGTTACCGCACGTTATATTGGCCTTACCCGATCATGTGTCTTTTTAAGCATGCCGAGGCGATTAAGCGCTGGGTGGTGCGCGGGGGCGTACTGATCAGCGAAGGCTGCCCGGCCTATTTCGGGGACCGGGGCAAGGTGGGGACCGTACAGCCGAATCAGGGCTTGGAGGAATTATTCGGTGCGTTGCAGGACCGAGTCGAATTTATGCCGGACATCCTCGAAAATCTGACCTTCGAATATGACGGTCTGACCGTTCGCGGGGGCTTATATATGCAGTCTTACAGCTTGGCCGGCGGTACGGTGAAAGGGACCTATGAGGGCGGACTCCCGGCGGTTGTCGAGCATGATTATGGCCGGGGGAAAACGCTGCTGATCGGCACGTTTCCTTCCGAGGGATACTACCGGGGGCAAGACGAAGCAGGCCGCCGATTTTTTGCGGAAGCCGCCGCTTGGGCGGGGATATCGCCGCACGTTCACGTGTCCGACCGCCGTTTGACGGCCCGGTTAAGCGAACGTCCGGATGGATGCCTGTATCTTTGGGTACTGAACCCCGGAAGGGAGGAAGTCGTCGCGGATGTGCAGCTTTCGGCGGAATGGGGGGACCCTCGGCCGGACGGGGTTCATTGGGGGGACTCGGCTCCGGTGCTGTCCGAAAACGGCCTGACGGTCAGGGTACCCGCGAAGGATGCGCTGATCGTACGAATGAGGAAGGTTTGATTGTTGATATGGCTGCCTACGACCGTTAACGGAGGTGTCTTCAATGAAATTAAAAAGCATCGAATCGTTCAGCACACGCAATTTATGCATAGTCCGCGTGAAAACGGACGACGGACTGGAGGGCATCGGCCAAATCGCCCCTTACCACGCCAACATTTCCGCGCTTGTGCTTCATCAGCAGATCGCCCATCATGCGCTTGGCAAGGATGCGGACCGGATCGCCGAGCTGGCGGAGGCCATCGTCACCGCCGAACATAAATTTCCCGGCTCCTACGTATGCAGGGCCGTTGGAGGACTCGATACGGCGCTGTGGGATTTGAAGGGAAAGCGCCTGGGTAAAAGCGTTTGCGAGCTGCTCGGAGGGGAGCGCCGTCCTATCGAGGTATACGGCTCCAGCATGAAGCGGGATATCAGTCCGGAGAAGGAGGCGGAGAGGCTGAAGCGGCTGCAGGAAAAACACGGCTTCCGCGCCTTCAAGTTTCGGATCGGCAACAACTTCGGAGGCGACGTGGACGTGTACCCGGGCAGAACGGAGCAGATCGTGCCGGCGGTACGCAGGGCGCTCGGCGATGAAACGCTGCTGTACGTCGACGCGAACAGCGGCTTTACGCCTTCGCGCGCCATCGAGGTCGGCCGGATGCTGGAGCAGTACGGCGTCGTCCATTACGAGGAGCCCTGCCCTTATCCTTGGCTGGAATGGACGAAGCAGGTGACCGACGCGCTGGACGTTGCAGTGACCGGCGGCGAGCAGGACACCGACCTGGCCCAGTTTCATCGGATGATTTCGATGCATGCCGTCGATATCGTCCAGCCGGATATTTGTTACATCGGCGGGCTGAGCCGGGCGCTCGAGGTTGCCCGCATGGCGCAGGAGGCCGGCATGACGTGCACGCCTCATGCCGCCAACTTGTCCATGGTGACCGTGTTTACGATGCACATGGTCGCCGCCATACCGAACGCCGGCCGCTTTATGGAATTTACGGTGGAATCGGATGCCTGGACGGAAGATCTGTTCACCGCAGGCTTTGAGGTGCGTGACGGCAAGGTGGCAATCCCGGACGATCCGGGCTGGGGCGTGACGGTGCGGCCGGAATGGCTCGAAAACGCGGAGTATCGGATCAGCGAACTATAGGAGGGACGGTATGCAGCCGCAAATTCATCAGCTATTGATGCCGGAAAAGGTCATCTACGGACAAGGGGCGCTGGCTGAGCTAGGGACGGCGGCTTCCGCTTACGGTACGAAAGCGCTGATCATCAGCGACCCGATCATGCTGAAGAGCGGAGTCGTAGAGCAATGCGCCGCATCCTTGCAAACCGCCGCGATCCCGAGCGCGGTCTATACAGGCGTGCTCTCGGAGCCGACGCACCTCTATGTGGAGGAAGCGCTGGCGGCATGCCGGGAGAACGGCTGCGATCTGATCGTAGCGGTCGGCGGGGGCAGCTGCCTGGATACGGCGAAGGCGGTCGCGGTCATGATGCGGAACGGCGGATTTATCGGCGATTACCGGCGGCAGCGGTTTATGCATGCCCCGCTGCCGCTCATGGCCATCCCGACGACCGGTGGGACCGGCTCGGAAATGACCAAGGTCGCCGTCATTACGGATACGCGAAACGACGAGAAAATGATGATCTCGCAGCCTGAGCTGCTGCCCCGGGTCGCAATCGTCGACCCGCTGCTGACGCTGTCGTGTCCGCCGCATGTGACGGCGGCGACCGGCATCGACGCGTTAACTCACGCCGTCGAAGCATACTTATCCCGCAAAGCGCATCCGGTGACGGATGCATTGGCGCTCAGCGCCGTGCGCCACATCTCGGGGCACCTGCTACGCGCATACCGCGGTGGCTCGGATGTGGAGGCCCGCTCGCATATGATGATCGGCTCCATGCTGGCGGGGGCCGCCTTCTCGAACGCCTCCGTTGCCCTCGTTCACGGCATGTCGCGACCGATCGGCGCGCTGTTTCATGTTCCTCACGGCATCTCGAACGCCATGCTGTTTCCAGCCGTGCTGGAGTACAGCATGCCGGAAGCACAGGGCAGGCTGGCCGACATTGGAAAGGTCATGAATCCCGGGCTCGGGGCATCGGCATTGTCGGACGCCGAGTGGGCGAACGCCGTAATCCGACAGATCAAGCAATGGTGCGTGGAGATGAACGTGCCGAACCTCGGGCAATGGGGAATCGACCGGAAGCGGTTCGACGGCTTATTGGGTAAAATGGCCGCCGACGCGATAGCGAGCGGAAGTCCCGCCAATCATCCCAAGGTTCCCGGTGCGGAAGAAATCGTGAAATTGTACCGGGTATGTTACGAATACGATTTTAACCAATAATGGAGGGCTCATCGATATGACCAAAACTTCCTCAAATGCCGTATGGAACATCGTTAGAAATCCACAGGACGCCGTCGCGGCTCACGATTCCGTGATGTGGGCGACCGCACATTTGCAAGAGATATGCAGAGAACGGGGAATTACGCTGTCCGATGCCTCGGATGATCGTGCGGAAATTACTATTGTCATTGCCGGCGCAGCCGGGAAGAATGTGCCGGAGTCGCTTCAGCGCGCCGGACTTTCCGCAGGCGGAGCGGACTCGTTTGCTTTGGTAGCGGATCACGCGGACGGACGGACAACGCTAACGGCTGTCGGCGGCGACTCGCGAGGCCTGATGTACGCGCTTTTGGAAATCGCCGACATCATCCGCCATTCGGAGCGGCCTGCTGCTGCGCTGCAAGGCATCGCGGGGGTTGCGGAGCAGCCGTCGCTGCCTGTGCGAAGCATCAATCGGCTGTTCGTGAGCGAGGTCGAGGATAAACCGTGGTTTTACGATACCAAGTTTTGGAGCGAGTATTTGACGGAGCTGGCCACGCACCGGTTTAACCGGTTTCATTTGGCGCTCGGCATGGGGTATGACTACGGGCATGACCCGGGTGTTCAGGACAACTACTTCTGCTTTGCGTATCCGTATTTCCTTCAGGTGCCGGGGTACGACGTCAGCGTCAAGGGGCTGCCGGAAGGGGAGGCTGAGCGCAATTTGGCGGCGCTGCAGTTCATCAGCGAGGAGGCTCACCGCAGAGGCATCCATTTCCAGCTGGGCATCTGGACGCATGCGTACGATCCGAGCGAAAGCCCGAACGCCAAATACAGCATTGAGGGCGTTCATCCGCAAAATCACGCCGCGTACTGCCGGGATGGGCTTCGCGCTCTGCTCGAGGCATGCCCGCATATCGACGGCGTTACGATTCGCACGCATTACGAGGGGGGGATTCCCGAGCCGGCCCACGAGTTTTGGGCCGTGGTGTTTTCCGGCGTGGCGCAATGCGGGCGCAAGGTGGAGATCGATCTTCACTCCAAGGGAGTCGACGAGCAAATGCTGGGCGTCGCAGTCGATACCGGACTTCCGATCGTGGTATCGCCGAAATATTGGGCGGAGCATATGGGCCCCCCATACCATCAAGCCGCAATTCGGCCGTTGGAGCTGCCTGCGGCCAGTACGGAACGCCCGGATCTGATGGCGATTACCGCCACCTACCGCAGGTTTACGCGATACGGCTACGCCGACTTTTTACGGGAGGACCGCAAGTTCGATGTGCTTTTCCGCATTTGGCCGGGCACGCAGCGCGTGCTGCTGTGGGGCGACCCGGAGATGGCGGCGGGGTACGGCCGGATGGGCGGCTTCTGCGGAGCGCTCGGTGTTGAGCTGTGCGAGCCGCTCACCTTTAAGGCGCGCAAAGGCTCAGGGTCGCCGGGAGGACGCGATCCTTACGCGGACGAATCGTTGAAGCTTGGCGGCGCGGAATGGAAAAAGTATTTGTACAGCTACCGGATATGGGGCCGGCTGCTGTATAACCCGGACACAAATCCGAGCGGCTGGCGTCGTTACCTCTGCGCCGGGTTTGGCGAAGAAGCGGCGCCGTTCTGCGAAGCTGCGCTTGCGCATGCAAGCCGGATTTTGCCGCTGCTTACGGCGGCGCATTTGCCGTCCGCGGCAAACAACCACTTCTGGCCGGAAATGTACGCCAACCTGCCGATCGTAAATACCGGAGCAAGGTCGCATCTCGCCTTCGATACGCCTGCGCCGGGGACGTTCGGAGCGGTCAGCCCTCTGGACCCGGCGTTATTTTACCGGATTGACGAGTTCGCGGACGATGCCGCGCAAGGCTCCCGCCGCAAAGGGAAATATACGCCGCTGGAGGTCGCAGACCGGCTCGATTCTTGGGCGAAAACGGCTCATGAGCAGCTGGCGCAGGCCGCTGGGCGGCTTGGCGGGGCCGGCAGCAGGCCGTCCGTCAAGCGGTTCACGGTCGATGTGACGGTTCAAGCCGAGCTGGGTCTCTTTTTTGCGGAGAAGCTGCGGGCGGGAGTCGCTTACGCGATATTTGAACGTACGCAGGAGGTCTTTCAGCTGCGGGAGGCGGTCAAACGGTACCGGGCGGCGAGAGCGGCTTGGCTTCGGATCGTCGAGGCTACCCAAGGGGTATACCGTGACGACATCACGTTCGGTTATGTGCCTTACATGCGCGGCCATTGGGCCGATCGGCTGCCCGGCATCGACGAGGATCTCGCAGCGATGGAACAGCAGCTTCTCAGCGCCGGAGAGGCCGTCACCGCGGCGGATGTGGAAATTGCCAGCGCCGGCGATGCTTCGGCAGAAGTTCGGGAGCTGCCGGGCGTCCGGCATGACGCGCCCGCCCGTTTCCGCCGGAATGAGGCGATCCCGATCCGCATCACGGTAGAAGGGCAAGCCGCCTCCGCCCGGCTCCATTACCGGCTCGTGCATCAAGCTCAGCCCTACACGGAGGTCGAGATGGCCCGGACAGAGGACGGCGCTTATACAGCAGAAATTCCGGCGAGCTATACCGATAAGCCGTATCCGATCATGTATTTCTTCGAAATGGCCGCAGAGGATGGAACGGCGTGGCTGTCTCCAGGCTTTAACGCCGCCTTCTCCAACCAGCCCTACTATGTGATCCGGCAGTCCGATTAACCTCAACCAAGGAAGGAGCTGGACGTTATGCAGTCCACTGCGCTTACCGAAACCAAAGCTGCCGGCAGCACACGCGGGGCGTCGCGTCTGTGGGTTCGTATTTTGCGGCATAAGTATATGTATTTGCTCGCTCTTCCGGGGATTGCTTACTTTATTTTGTTCAAATTCGTTCCGATGTGGGGGCTTATCATCGCATTTATGAAGTATAACCCGTATGTCGGCATTACCGGCAGCGAGTGGATCGGGCTGAAAAATTTCACCGACCTGTTCACCGACAATAACTTTTACATGATGCTCCGCAATACGTTCGCCATCAACATATTCGGGCTGATTTTCATGTTTCCGGTGCCGATCGTTTTATCCTTGATGTTAAACGAGGTCCGCCACGAGGTGTTTAAGAGGGTGAACCAGTCTATCGTGTATTTGCCGCATTTTCTGTCCTGGGTCGTGGTGGCGAGTATGACGTTTTTCATCCTGTCCTCGGACGTTGGGATCGTCAACAAGCTTATAGCGGCCGCCGGCCATGAGCGCGTAGCCTTCCTGTCCAATCCGAATTATTTCTGGGGGCTGATCACGGCACAAAACATGTGGAAGGAAGCCGGCTGGGGCACGATTATCTTCCTTGCCGCGATGGCCGGGGTCGATCCGCAGCGCTACGAGGCGGCCGTCGTCGACGGAGCGGGCCGCTGGCGGCAAATTTGGCACATTACGCTGCCGGCCATCCGCCCGACCATCATTATTCTGCTGATCCTCCGGCTCGGCCATATGGCCGATGTCGGCTTCGAGCAGGTGCTGCTGATGACCAACCCGCTCGTAATGTCGGTGGCGGAGGTTTTCGACACCTACGCTTATACGATCGGTATTCTCAAAGGGCAGGTCAGCGTCGGGGTGACGGTCGGCATGTTCAAAGGGGTTGTGGGTCTTGTGCTCGTGCTCGCTTCGAATTACATCGTCAAGAAGCTTGGTCACGAAGGCATTTACTAGGGGAAGGAGGAGTTTGCATGAGTCTCGTTACTATGAAAAGACTGACGCTGTTCGATTACGTCAACTACTCGCTGCTGGCGCTGATCTCGCTTGTGTGCGTATTTCCGTTCATTTACGTGTTCAGTGTGTCCTTTACGGATCCGAAGGCGTACATTCCGCTCAAGTTTTACTTGTTTCCGGACCAATGGTCGCTGGCCGCCTACAAGTATATTTTGTCCACGAACAGCTTCCTGAACGCTTTAAAAAGCACCGTTTTCATTACGGTCGTCGGCACGGCGCTCAGCATCGTCACCTCGTTTACGTTCGCCTACGCACTTACCCGGAAAACGATGCCGGGCCGTTCGATCATGCTCAGCGCGGTGGTGTTCACCCTTGTGTTTAACGCCGGGATTCTTCCCAGCTACATTTTGGTAAAATCCCTAGGATTGCTCAACTCGCATTGGTCGCTGATTTGGCCCAGCCTGACCAGCGCCTGGAGTCTCATCGTCATCAAAAGCTTCCTGGAATCGCTCCCTTCCGAGCTGGAGGATTCCGCGCGCATCGACGGCTGCTCCGACATCGGCGTCTTTGTAAGGATAGTCGTTCCGCTGTCCATGCCGGCAATCGCCGCCTTCGTGCTGTTTTTCGCGGTGTCCTTCTGGAACACGTACTTCAATGCGCTCATTTATTTGACGGATGCGAAAAAGTGGACGCTGCAGGTGCTGGTCAAAACGCTCGTCATCGATTCCGATTCCACCGGAGTCGGTCAGGCGGGCGCCGGCGGAGACGACCGGATTGTGCCGCAGGAAACGATCCGCATGGCTTCCATCATGCTGGCCATGGCGCCTATTCTGGTCGTGTATCCGTTTTTGCAAAAGCATTTTGCCAAAGGAGTCATGCTCGGCTCGATCAAGGGCTGACATCGATTACACTGTGACGGGAGGCGGAGGTCCGGGAACCGACCCGGTTTTCCTTCGGGAGCGCTTGATTTCAAGAACATATTCAACTTTCCTGGCAGCGGAAATTTTCCATATCATCGAAGTCGTTTACAGGCTGGACAAACTGCGATAATCTAGTGGTGATGGAAGGCGCAAATGCCCTTGCAGTTTATAAAGACTTTTTTTCCGAAAACTTTCACGTTTTCTTGAAAGCCGCATTTGAAGAGCCGAATTTTCGAGAAAGGAGCTTTCCCATGACAACCACTGTAAACCGCTGCATCAGCGACGAGGCTTTGACCGCTGTCAGCTTATTCGCTATTGAGAACAAACGCGAGTTACATCCTTCTTACGGCACGTTGGACATGGTCTCCTTATTATGTTCTCATATTACGCAAGGTCATTTGATTTCTATCACGGATGCCGATGATCGGGTACTCGGGATGATGACTTACTATCACGGAACGCCGGATAAAGAATTCGAGGATAAGGAAGTCGCCTTCGTCAACTTTGCCATTATGGACAGAGCCTATCGAGGGACACGCCTCTTCGCTAAGGGACTGTATTACATGATGGAGCTCATGATCGAGACACATCCGGAGATACAGGAGCTCCAATTCAACGCGTTATCGGAAAACGCCTATTTATGCGGTCTTTATTCAAAATTTGCTAGTGCCAGTTATACTCAGTCGGGTGCACTTGGCGAAGAAATCGTGTTTTGTGTAAAAGTTCACCAATTAAGGTCTATCTTAACTCGGTTTTACAAGGTATAATTGAAGAAAATTTATTTATATTCGTTAGAAACGGAGGGTTACACATGTTTTTGCCACCACCCAATATCGACAAGAAAACTGGCGGTAAGCTTGGGAGATTCGCTATTCTCAACGACACCCTGAGAGCACTCCCGCAAATGCAACCCCAACCGCAACCTCAGCCGGCGAAGTAATGCTTTTCCTATGTCGACCGTGCACCACGGAACTGGATTACGAGGGTTATATGAAGTTTCTGCTCCGGCACTGCGCAGACCTGAACTTACCGTATGCGTTTGCCGTAAAGCTTAGCTTTATTAGCAGCCCGCTCATATTCGGCAGGGCGATGATGATTCTCTCGGAAGAGGATTACGATGTTGTTGGGGCTGCCGGGTTCGTCTACGGTACTGGTCCTAATGCCTATGAGGATCGCCATATCTGTCAAGTGGAGGTCGCGTATCTGCGTCCGGAATATCGACGAACGACCTTATTTATGCAAGGTCTGATGACGATTCTCGGTGAGATCAAAGCGGGTAGCCCGGATGTCGAAATGATTCAGTTTTGGGTAGCGGAAGCTCAAACGGTTGAGGAAAGGCTTTTCTCTAAATTTCTCGCCTTACCGGGTTCCAAACGGCTAATCGTGAACGGTCTGGCGTGTCATCAGATACTGTTTCGCGAGCTGGAGGACTATTGCCGGAGGTTCGAGGAACGGTTCCGAATGGCCCGGGGATATAGTGAATTCGAGGTATAGCAAAAGGCGCTGATCTACAAGATCAGTGCCTTTTGCTATAACGTACAGAACGGCAATACCGGGGAAGACCTCGAGGATCTTATCTCCATCGGGTAGCAAAAGGAAGCCACCGGCTAAGCCGGTGGTTATAATTTTTCCTGAACCCCCCCCCTGATTACCTTAAAACCCCATTGTGAACTTTTCACAGCTTGGTTACGAAGTAATGGAAATAAGGATTGCGACAAAGCCAGTACACTTGATTGGGCTGCAAAGTCGGTATTGATTTTACTGGAAGCTATGGTACAATTTACCCGGATAGGTGCTCTTCTCTTTGGGTGAGCATGTTTCATAAATTCAAAAGTTCGATACATGGAAAGTTTCAATCAATGAAAGATATCTAAGGATTTTCGGTAAAGGGAGGGTTTGCTTTGCTTAATGTCATTTTTGTAGACGACGAACCCTGGGCTCTTACAGGCATTAAAAATATTATCGATTGGAATAAAGCAGGATTTGACATCACCGGAGCTTTTTTAGATCCGCGGAAAGCACTTGAGAGCATCGTGAGTATTCAGCCGGATATAGTCTTTACCGATATACGTATGCCGGGGATGACCGGACTCAATCTGGTCAGGGAAGCCAGAGAAAAAGGAATTCATTCCGAGTTTGTCATCACAAGCGCTTATAGTGATTTCGAGGTAGCCCGCGGAGCCTTGCAGTATGATGTGTTTCACTATATTCTTAAACCTCTTGACCGGGATGAAGTGGGGACTGTTGCGGACAGGCTCAGGAAAAAACTTACTTCTGCCAACCACCCGGTTCTAATGAGAGTCTTTCAAACCGGCAAACTCATGAATGAAAGACAGAGAGAGGTGCTTGCGTCAGCTGCTGTCCATCCTCATTGTTATGTTGCAGTTGCCGATGCCAAAGATTACAACTGGCCTCCAAAAAAAGATATGTATGTTGGACGATTTTTGCTCGGCGATGGAACAAGCCTCTTTCTGCTTTCGTCAAAGCAGAATCTGGAACCCTTTTTCAACCAGTGGAGGATGTCTGCCGCTGCATGCGGGGTAAGCTTAGGTATAAGTGTACAACGTCCCGGTTTTGAAGATTTCGATCATATGTTTTCCGAAGCTGTCAGCTCCGCTCAATTGGGAATCGATTATTCTGCAAACTCCATAGTAGCGGCGATACAGGTTTATCTTAGCAATAATTACGAAAATGAACTCTCGCTTAGTGAGATCTCCGAAAGATTTTATCTGTCTGAAACATACTTATGCGAGCTTTTCAAGAAGCAGACGGGGATTACGCTAACAGGTTTTTTGACTGCGATCAGAATGAAGCGAGCGGCACACCTGCTTCTGGAAAACGGAGCACCTGTACAGCAAGTGGCTGATATGGTAGGTTATTCAGATTACGGTTATTTTGGAAGGTTATTTAAACGTTTCTTTGGATTTACTCCCAGCAAGTACCGAAAAATTCAGCATGCTGCAATCTACGACAAAAATCTCAGCATGCCGGAGGAGTAAAATTTGGGTTTAACATTGTAAGCGCTTTAGGTATACAGATGACGACTTTTGTGTAGTGACCCTTAACGGAGCGGACCTCAAAGCGATATTGGTCACCAAAGCTGTTCCTTAGACGCTGCTGGATATTATAAAGGCCTATATTCGTTTTTCCATGGGAAGTGCTATCGTCTGTCGGCAGGTTAACGTCATTTATTTTTTTGATATCCTCGTCGGATATGCCGGCACCATTATCGGCAATGTTTAGTAAAAGAGATCCATCATTTTGAAGCCGACCTGATATCCTTATGATGCAGGGCGGCATTTTTTCGGCAAAACCGTGTTTAATTGAGTTTTCTACGATAGGCTGAAGAAACATGGCATGTATAGGATGGTTCATTGCCTCAGGTTGTATTTCCAGCTTGATTGTGTATTTGCCCGGAAAACGCTGGCTCATTACTTTCATGTAGTCGCAAGTATGTTTTATCTCGTCTTGGAGGGTAACGATGGTTCTGGAGCTTATCGAATAACGGAACATGCTGGCCATTGATGTGCAGATATCCTCTATACCTCTAACGCCATAAGCTTGGGCCATGCTGCGCACGCACTCCAAGGTATTAAAAAGAAAATGCGGATTGATTTGGCTCCTGTATGAGAGCAATTCGGCCTTTTGCTGGGCAATCATGGATTGGTAGAGATTTTGCTGGGATTTTCTAATCTCTTTTTGAGAAAGTTCAATTCGCTCCAGCATATCATTGATATCCTCGGCAAGTCTGGCAAGTTCGTCAATTTTCGGTATGCTTATCCTGACTCTATCTTTCCGCAATGAAAGATTTCTCATATCACCGATGATCTGATCTATAGGATTGGTCACGGAGCGCAGCACAAGCTGCATCTGGAGAAAAAGAAGAAAACCGGCGGCAAGTATAATAAAGATGCCGATGCTTTTAATGGGAATAAGTTCGCGAATTAACGAATGTCTGGTGGTCAATGAAACAAAACGCCATCCGAATTCGGGTACCGACACGGAGCTGGTGAGATATTTTTCGCCATTGATGCTCGCTTTGCCACGGCCCTCTTTTGCATTCAGCAATATAGATTGCTCAACTTCATTCACCTCCCGGCTGGAATTTATGATTTTATCTTCAAATACGAGTGCGGTTATACCATCGCTCGATATGCCGGTGCTAAGCTCGCCTGTAAAAGATTTTAGATCGACTACAACCGTACATAAGGCTATATTTCTTTTTTCGCTATAACCTTCTAATATGGAACGGACAGGGAGAAAGTATAAAAAGTAAGGCCCGTTATTGCCGTTGCTATTGTCGAAGAATACATTACTAACGATCGGGCTCCGGAGTGTGATATCTCGAGCCAGTCCGTTTTCCGCCATTGCCTTTTCCCGAATCTCACGGAAACTGTCGCTAATATAAAAGTTATTCATGTTTCGGGATGTAAGGACAATGCTTTTTATATGTTTGCTGCTGTAAATAGAGTCATAAAGAACTTCGGTAGCCGAAGCCTTCAATTTAAAATATTCGGAGGGATTATCCGTTAACAGGAACTGCTGAACGGTAGTCGAGTAAGACACCCGCTTGGCGGCTCTATCGATTTCATTGATTGACATGGCAAGTCTCCGGTCTATCTCATCGGACAGCAGCTCGAACGTTTGATAAGCCCTGCGTTCGATGATAGATTCGATCCCCAAATTGTATATGAGTATTAGAACACCCATGGAGAAAAGAAATAGAAGTGTACTTCCTATCATGCGGCCTCGAATGGAATTGAACTTGCCAATCCTCAACATAGATAAACTCCCATCAAATGGATTGATGACGAACTACAATAATCTGTTTTCATTATATATAGGATTAGACAGTGTTCGCAATATTCGCAATATTCCTAATTTAATCCTATTTCAACCTAATCTAATGCGTATCGCCGTTTACTTGCATCCGCTAAAATTTAAGTATGTATGCGATTAAAAACTTACAAGGTTTATGAAAGCGTTTTAAGAGGGAGATGAAAGTATGACAAGGCTGAGGAAATTAGTAACGATTGGAACTGCTCTATCCATGTCGCTTAGTATTGCAGCATGCAGCAGTGACTCAGGGGAACAGTCGGATCAAAAAAGCACCGATAATTCCAAGCATGTCAAATTTACCATGGCGGCCGTACAAGGGATAGAAGGATTTAATTACACCAACGGCGATGCCCTTGCCAAGTATTATTCCGACAAGTTCAACTACGAATTGGATATGACGGCGCTGAACTGGGACAACTGGAATGAAAGACTCCGGATTTGGATCAACTCGGGCGACATGCCGGATATTGCGGTGTATAACTATATTCATGCGGATGCGGCTTCTTTTGTCGAGCAGGGACTTATCAAGAAGCTTCCCGACGACTGGAAAACCCGCTGGCCTAACGTAGCCAAAGTTTTTAGTAAAACATCACTCGGACCTCAGATGGAAAAAGTTTTCGGCGGAACCTACTTCATTCCAAGAGCGCGTTTTATGAGTAACTTGCCCGGAGATCCATTGCCGAATCATCCAGCCTTGTTTATACGTAAAGATTGGGCTCAAGCTGTCGGTTTCCCTATCAAGTCCGCCTATACGACCTCCGAGATTATTCAGTACGGCAAGCTGTTAAAGGAAAAGGATCCCGGAAAGGTAGGCGACAAATTAATTCCGCTTGCCGAGAATACGAATCATGCCGTTGACTTGTTTGTTGCAAGAAACAGCACTCATTACAATAACTTCTACAAAGACAAAGACGGTAAGTATAAATGGGGCGGAGCTTCCGAAGATACTCTGAGAGGGCTTAAGTTGTTCTCCGAAGCATACCGATCCGGTGTCCTTAGTAAGGACTTCTTCACCGTGAAAAACGAAGAGCATGGTTCTTACTTTAATGTCAAAGGCAATGCGGGTGCCACCTTCTTCCAGGCGCCGACATCAGCTCTTCAGACTTATTTTAATGATTTTCAGGCTAATACAAAACTTGACCCCTATCAAAACATTCATATGGCTATTGTGCTGGGGGAAGATGGCAATTATCATCAGGAAGACCTCATTAATTTCTGGGGCACAATCATCTTTAATCCGAAAATATCCAATGAAAAATTTGAGCGCTATATGGATGTGCTCGATTATAACGCTACTCAAGAGGGCAATACAATAACCAATATGGGGTTAAAAGATGTGGACTGGACTTATGACAGCAACGGCAAAGTAAAATCGCTCTACGACGAAGTAAAGGAAGGCAAGCCGCTTGGCGGTGCAAACGGAAAATATCCTTCCAACGGTTATCTGTTGGGCAGCACGATTCTGTTTGACGATTTCGCATTCGACAATCCCAATTCCGACCAAAGATTAAGGGATTTGTCAAAGCAGCTTTATGCCGAAAAATCGAAAAAAGGTACTCCCGACACTTTTACAAAAGTTAACTGGGATTTATACACCTACGATTCGCCAAGCAAGAGAAGAACCCAAATCGATTACAATACGGAGTACGCTAATCTTGTTACTATGCAGGGCGATATAGAGGCGAACTGGAAGAAATGGGTCGAATCGAAGATGCCGATCATACAGCCGGTTCTTGATGAACTGAACTCGAAATTGGCTAAATAGTCGGCAAATAACTCCGGGAGAGGGGGTTCATATGGAGAATATAGTGGCGGAAAAGAAGAAGGCATCCCTGGATACGAATCGTTCCTCCTTGATGAGCCGCGTGTGGAAGTCCAGGGAAGTGTACCTCCTGCTATTGCCGGGAGTCATATGGTATATCGTTTTTGCTTACATTCCCATGTACGGGTTAACATTGGCGTTTAAAACATATAAAGCCAATCTCGGAATTTTTGGCAGTCCGTGGATTGGACTTGACAACTATACCTATGTTTTTAGAGATCCCGCATTTATTGAATCGATTTGGAAGACGCTGTGGATCAACGCAGGGCGTATCCTGTTTCAGTTCCCCATTCCGATTATATTGGCCCTAATGTTGAATGAAGTGCGTGTGAACAGATATAAAAAGGCTATACAAACGGTCTATACATTCCCCCACTTTTTGTCGTGGATTATCGTTGCCAGCATTATGATTAATACTTTAAACACTCAAGGTATGGTAAACGGTATCATCAAAATGCTGGGCGGGGATGCGGTCAATTTTCTTGGTTCCACTGAAATCTTTAATTCTTTACTGTATTTGACTGAAAACTGGAAGTCGGCGGGTTGGGTCATGATCATTTATCTGGCCGCTATTTCAGGAATTGATACGGAACAGTATGAATCGGCCCAACTCGACGGTTCGAGCCGTTTGCAGACGATGTGGTATATCACCCTTCCGGGTATACAAAATACAATAGTCGTTATGTTGATTTTATCGGTTGGGAATCTGATGAATGCAGGATTCGATCAGATTTTTAATATCAGTAATGCGGCAACCGCCAAAGCCGGTGAAATCCTGGACATGTATATTTATCGAATTACATTTCAGTCTGCTGCCGACTTCTCTTTCTCAAGTGCAGTGAGCTTGTTTCGTTCTGTAATCAACTTTGCTCTGCTGCTGTTCGCTGACCGTGTCTGTAAATGGCTTGGTGCGGAAGGACTGTTTCCGTCCAGGAAAAAGACGGTTCGGGGATAAATCGGATGCGAATCTATATGGGAAAGGAAAGTGAGTATGGCGGGGGTTAAACCAGCATTTAAAAGAGCTTATCATCATAACCAAATACAGACGTTGGATATTGTCCTGTTGGTTATTCTCACATTTTTTGCGATCGCGATCATTTTGCCGTTTATCAACGTTGCCGCCATATCTTTTTCAACACAGCAGGAATATTTGAAAAAAACGGTATTATTGATACCGACGGAAATTACATTTGAAAACTTCAAAGCCTTGTTTGAAGACGGACGCATTTGGGTGGGGTATCGCACAACATTGCTGCTCCTTGTATTAGGATTGCCGCTCAACATGTTTCTGACCACCAGTATGGCTTATGGGCTTAGCCGCCCCGATTTTCCGTTTAAACGATTTTTCGTTTATTTTGTTGTCGTTACGCTGTTGTTTCACGGCGGTATTGTCCCCATGTACCTGTTAATGAAGCAGCTGAAATTAATCAATACAATTTGGTCTGTTGTGCTTGCCTATGGAGTTAATTCATTTTATTTAATCATCATGATGAACTATTTCATGTCGTTGCCGATATCGCTTATGGAGTCGGCCAAGCTTGACGGGGCAAGTGAATGGCGGATCCTCTTTAACATCATATTGCCTTTATCCATGCCTATCATTGCGACAATCTTATTGTTCTATGCCGTGGACCGTTGGAACGAATGGTTTAATGCCATGATATTCATAAGGAAAGGCAATCTTGTTGTCCTGCAGCTTGCTTTAAGGTCTATTGTTATCGATTCCCAGATCAGTCAGCAGATGAACATTTCGAATGTACAAACCGATGTAAAGTTTTCGGAAGGTATGAAAATGGCAGCCGTCATTGTAACGATGATCCCTATCATGTGTGTATTTCCTTTTTTGCAAAAGCATTTTGTCAAGGGGATGCTGGTAGGTGCAATTAAGGCTTAAGTAATTCAAGAAAGAGGTTTTTTCAATGATAAAAAAGGCAAAAGTGACTGTACACCCGGATTATAAGATAGGCAAGGTGGATAAACGTCTGTTTGGCGCTTTTCTCGAGCCGATCGGCAGTTGGGTCTATGGAGGCATCTATAATCCGAAGCACCCGACGGCGGACGACATGGGTTTTCGACGGGATGTCATAGACGCTGTCAAGGAGTTTGATCTTCCGGCCCTTCGTTTTCCCGGAGGCAACTGGGTTTCGGGCTGGGACTGGAAAGATTCCATCGGACCGGTTGAAAACCGTAAGGCGCAGTTGGACCTGGCGTGGTTCCAGATTGAGCCGAACATTATCGGCCATGACGAGTATTTGGAATGGACCAGGCGTGTCCATACAGAACCGATGTACACCATCAATCTCGGTACGGAAGGTATCAAAAGCGCCGCACACTTGGTGGAGTATTCCCGTCATACCGGCGGCACATATTGGTCCGACCTGCGCAAGCGGTATGGGCACCCCGACCCCTATCCCATCAAGACCTGGTATCTTGGAAATGAAATGGACGGCCATTGGCAGATAGGCTCCTGGGAAAAAGACCCTGTCGGCTTCGGTATTCGCACCCATGAGGTTTCCAAGATGGTCAAATGGATTGACAACAAGGCGGAAACCGTTTTTGCAGGCACCTCCGACCATTATAAGCATTTCCCCGAATGGGAAATGGCGGCGCTTGAGATGTGCTACGAATCGGTCGACTACGTATCCCTGCACCACTACCACTCCGCGCCTGAGGGCGACATCGCCAACTATCTCAACATTTCCTCCGTATTCGAAGACTACATCAAGACAACCGTCGCCATTTGTGACTATCTGCAAACCAAGCTGCGTACACCTAAAAAAATGTACATCTCCTTCGACGAATACGGCTGCAACTTTGGGAGGCAGGGCGAGGTTCTCTTCGGGCGCAGAGGCTGGCAGGATGTTACCAAGAGCTACTCTCAATTTGCTCCCAGAGACAATGTCTTTACAAGATATGACCCGGAAAATTATGTAGAGCGCAGGTTTGGTTCCCATCAGATGCTGAATGCCCTTGCCATGGCCTCGGTGCTTCTGACCTTCCTGCGTCATGCGGACCGGATCAAGATAGGATGCATGACCGGCGGCATTCGAAACGCCCTTGCATTTAACGGTGCACATGTGTGGAAGAACGCGGCATATTATCCCTACTATCAGATGAACAAGCTAACCCGCGATGGCATTTCGATCCTGCCCGTGGTCGACGGCCCGACCTTCAACACCGAGCAATTTGCCCTTACAGGCTCCAATCAGTGCCATGCCTACGAGAACGTTCAGGCTATAGAAGCCGCCGTTGTGCAAAATGAGGAAATGGGCGTGGTCTACATCTTCATGATCAACCGGGCAATCGGGGATGACATCGAGGTCAGCTTGGACGTTCGCGGCTTCGATGGTTATAAGCTCGTCGAGCATACGGAGATGTACACCGATGAT
Source organism: Paenibacillus hamazuiensis (assembly GCF_023276405.1). NCBI lineage: Bacteria > Bacillati > Bacillota > Bacilli > Caryophanales > Paenibacillaceae > Paenibacillus > Paenibacillus hamazuiensis. The sequence continues at coordinate 4,238,708 of NZ_JALRMO010000001.1, read as the reverse complement.
CTGGAAAAGGGGAATAGCTTCGAAAATCAGGATGCGATAAAACCCATGAAAAATACCGAAACCAAGATGGAAAGCGGCAAAGTGACAGCCATGACCAAGAAGCTTTCATGGAATGTGATTCGCCTTGTGAAATAGCGAGCAAATAACTGAAGGGAGGCATCCAATATGCTTAGAGTGGTGAAAGTTGAAAACGGCATAGTTCAGGGGCTGCCCGCTGCCGACCCCCGTATAACAAGTTTCAAAGGTATCCCATTTGCCGCACCGCCCGTAGGCGAAAACCGCTGGCGTGCCCCACAGCCCGCAAAAGATTGGGAAGGTGTATGGAAAGCATTCGATTTCGCGCCGGCCTCGATGCAGGTAAGGCAAAAGATCGACGTAAATAACATTTATACCAGGGAATGGGCTGTAGATCCGGACATTCCCATGGACGAAGACTGCCTCTACCTGAATGTTTGGACTCCGGCAAACAGTCCCGATGAGAAGCTGCCGGTTTTTGTATGGTACTTCGGCGGCGGGCTGCAGGTCGGTCATCCGGCTGAGATGGAGTTTGACGGCGAACGCATCGCCCGCAGGGGAATTGTGGTGGTAACGATTAACTACCGCCTGAACGTGTTCGGATTTTTATGCCATCCTGAAATAACGGCGGAAGCTCCGGAAGCTCCCGCAAACTTCGGCCACCTTGATCAGCAGGCCGCGACGCAATGGGTCAAACGCAATATCGCGGCTTTTGGCGGCGATCCCGACAACATTACGATTGGCGGACAATCTGCCGGCGGCGGAAGCGTCATGAGCCAGCTCACTTCGCCTCAGAACGAAGGCCTCTTTCAGAGGGCAATTATTCAGAGCGGTGTCATAACCCCGCTTTACCCGGGAGGCCGCATGCCTAGAGTTAGACGCAATCTGGCGGAAGCCGAACAAGAGGGCGTGAAATTTTTTGAGTTTCTTGGAGTTCCCTCCCTTGCAGAAGCCCGTAAGCTTGATGCGGAATATCTCCGCGACAAAATGCTGGAATATAATAAGGGGTTCGGGTTTTGGGGGACCGTTGTTGACCATGTGTTCAGCGTAGGCAATGCATTTGAGCTTTTCCTTGAAAACAAGCGCTGGATGGTACCGGTGCTTTGGGGCCACACTTCCTCCGAATTTTTCAGCGTCCCGAATGTCGAGACACTTGAGGAATTCCGGCAACTGGCCGCCCAGATGTTTGGCGATGATGCCGACGAGTTTCTTGCGCTTTGCCAGGCTCAGTCGGACAACATAGATGAAATAGTGAAAAATGCTTCCGTGAGCGGTTTCGAATATGCGATCCGGATTGCCTCGCAAGCGAGTGCGGATACCGGAGCCAATATCCCGCTGTATTATTACAATTTTGATGCGGAAATACCGGGATGGGATAAACCCGGAACATTCCATTCGGTGGATCTCTGGTTCTTTTTTGAGACCCTCGCCAAATGCTGGAGGCCTTTTGTCGGCAAACATTATGATCTCGCCCGCCAGATGTGCAACTACTGGGCTAACTTTATCCGCACCGGGGATCCGAACGGGAAGGATTCCACGGATGAGGTTATGCCGCAGTGGGATCCCTACACTCCCGAGGCACCGTACGGAATGGTTTTCAAAGATAAACCCGAGTTTGTCAGGGAACAACCTGGCGATTTAATGAAATTCCTTGTGAAACAATACTTCAAGAAAAAAGGGGAACAATCTAATGAAACTGGTAAACGGTGACTATACCCTGATTTTTGAGGAAGGCGGCGTCCAGGTTCAAAAAAACGGCAAACTTCTCTATTTCAACAAACGTCCGATGTTTGTAACGGTAAAGACCGTTGTTGCCCTTAGCGAGTTTTACGACAAAGCTTACGGCGAGATTGCCGTTTCCGGCGATACAATCATCGCCAAAGGTACATTAACCGTGCCTTCCGGCTCTGAATTTTCCTTTGCGGATACTTATGAAGCGACCGGCGCCGGGTTTAAGATAAGCAGGAACGTAAAGGTGCTGAAAGCGGGGGACGAGCTTGGTTTTTCCACCAAGCTTTCCTTTGTAATGACGGAATCGGACGATCCGCATGACTATAACTGTTTCGCACCCGGCGTATGGTACAAGCAAAACGAATTCGCGCGTGAGAACGCCTTTGGCAAAGACCTGGATTGCGAGTATTTCTGGCGGCTGGAGACCGGCTGCGCCCTGCCCTTGTTCGCCATGCAAAACAACGCATCGGGCGAAATGGCGGCAATCTCGCGTTGGGCGGCGGACGTGACCATGCGGTCCCTGGATATTGTACAGGCTGCCAATTATGTGGATCCCAAATTTACCATTGGAGCCGTCGGCATGAGCAAGCCGGAAAGCAGAACCTTGAATTATCTGTATTATGGTTTTGCCGTGCGCAAGGAATTTGAGACGAAGGTCGACGGCTTGTCCATTGATTACGTATACCCGGGCTGCGACGGTCAGATGCCTGCAACAAGGAGGTATGCGGGACTTGATTTCAAGGATCAGTTCAAATCCTTCCAGCGCGTCTGCCATCCGGTGGAGATCGGCTTTGAGCAAAATTACGCCGTAGCAGTGAATTTCGGACACTATAGCAGCTTCCAGCCGATGATGAGAGACATCTGGAGGGTGACCTACGGCCGGCTGCGCGACAAGTTATTTGATATAGATAATGAGCTCCATTTTCACAACTGCATGAAGCTGCTCACCGAATATACGCAGCAGTACGGCGATTCGTACGGATTGCCCTTCTCCTGCCAACTGCCCGACATGGATGTATCCAGCGTGTCCTTCCAATTCGGCTTTGTCGGACAGCAGCCCGGAATCGGTTATCAGCTGCTGCGTTACGGCGATAAGGAAAACGTGCCCGAAGCTTTCGAAAAAGGCGTGAACATCGTTGACTTCTGGGTGCGGACGGCGATGACCGAATCCGGCTTGCCGCATATGTGCTACCATCCCGGCATCAAGAAGTTCGAGCCGTATCCCCATTATATCCGGATGCTTGCCGACGGGATCGAGGCCATTCTGGACGCGTACCTCTATATGCGCAGGATAGGCGACGAGCGGCCGGCGTGGCTGGAATTTTGCAAAAAAACCGCCGATTGGATTGTGAACATGCAAAATGAAGACGGCAGTTTTTACCGTGCATACAATACCGACAGCTCCGTCCGCATGGACTCCAAGGCCAACACGCCCAGCGTGATTCGTTTCTTGGTGCAGTTCTATCTGGTGTCGGGCGATGAAAGATATAAAGCCGCGGCGATCAGGGCGGGGGATTGGTCTTACGATAATGCCTACTTGAACATGGAATACCGGGGCGGCACCTGCGACAACATGGACATCATGGATAAAGAGGCCGGGATCTATGCATTGTTCGGCTTCCTTGCCCTGTACGATCTGACTGGCGAGGATAAGTGGCTGGAAGGCGCGATCGGCGCTGCCGATTATACCGAAACCTGGACCTATGCGTGGACATTCCCCGTGACTACCCCTTGGCCGAAGCATCCGTTCAACAAGTATTCCATCAGCGGACAGAGCATTATCACCATCGGCGGGGGAGCCGATGTGTATATGGCCGCCTGTTCATATACCTATTACCGGCTGTATGTGATTACGGGAGATGAGCATTATCTCGATTTTGCGGAGTTCATCGATAAGAATACCCGACAGTCCAATGATGTGGACGGCAGTATCGGATACATCATGCCCGGCTTGGGGCACGAATCGGGCAATTTTACCGGTCAGATCCTGCAAAGTCACTACCACTGGCTGCCCTGGTGCACTTTTGTGGAAATCGACCCCTCGTCGCGGATGTATGATACCTTTGGCGGCTACGAGATTGCAGATGCCCAAAAACTCAGTCCGGAAGAGAGGGCCAAGAGAAATCGGATTTATGATACAAGTTGTTGGATGTAATTAAACATAACACGAAATTGGATCATACGCACAAAAACAGTTGGCTATGTTATGTTATTTTACAAATATGTGCGGAAGCTGTGTTCGCCTTTTACCTCCCCCTTTATAATGAGAGCAAACGGGGGGAAGGTGGGGGAAAAATGATAAGACGTCTGTTCCATGGATCTTTAACGACCGTCATGGTGTTATTCACGCTTTTGGTTGGCTGCTCGCCGGCAGAGAAGCCCGCGGCATCGCAGCAAACGGATAAACCGGCGTCCGGCGTAAGTCCGGAGAAGAAGCTGGTCCCGATTACGCAGGTAACGAATTGGTTTGCTGAGCCGGAGCATGGGGGGCAATACGCCGCTTTGGCGAAGGGGTACTATAAGGAAGCCGGACTTGATATGAAGATCCAGTCGGGAGGGCCGCAAATTTCGCACATTCAGATCGTCGCCTCCGGCAAAGCGCAGTTCGGCATGGCCCAGGCGGATGAAATTTTGCTGGCCAGAGATCAAGGGATTCCGGTCGTTGCGCTGGCCGCTATATTCCAGAAGACCCCGCAGGCTATTATGTTCCATAAAGGAGAGCCGATCAAGTCGTTCGAGGATTTGAACGGGAGGCTGTCGATTATCGCATCCGGGTCCGCTTACTGGGAATATATCAAGAAAGCTCATAAACTGGATAAAGTCAGTGAGATGGCATATACCGGACAAATGGCCCCTTTCATCAACGATAAAACGGCGGTCATCCAAAGTTATATCACATCGGATCCGTTCACGATGAAAAAGCAAAATTTGGATGTCGATTTTCTTATGGTCCATGATTCCGGATATCAGCCGTACGCAGGCGTCTTATTTACAACCGAGAAATATTTGAAAGAAAATCCCGAGATCGTCAAAGGATATATTCAAGCGTCCATGAAGGGCTGGAACTATTACAAAACGAACTATGAGGAGATCAACCCGGATATCGGCAAAGCGAATCCGGATTTGTCCAAGGAATGGATGACATTCGGAGCGGAGGCGGAAATGCCGCTCATTTTCGGAGGCGATGCGGAGAAGGGCGGGGTGGGAACGATGACCAAGGAGCGCTGGTACGCACTGTCCTCGCAATTGTTCGAGATCGGACTCTTGAAGAAGCAAGAACCGGTTGAAAATACATTTACGACGCAATTTTTAAGCGGCGGCAAATAATTCCGGAGGTGCGTGGCATGTTGAACGATCCGGTAGTGACGAACGATTGGCATGCGGTCATCTTCGCCGCTGACTTGAACGAAACGCCAAGGCAGGTCATCCTCATGGGGGAACGTATCGTATTATTCCGGTCGGATGGGGTTGCCCGAGCGTTTAAAGACCTGTGCATCCACAGAGGGGCCGCCTTATCGCTTGGAAAGGTACAGGGCGGCTGTCTGGTTTGCCCGTATCACGGCTGGTCGTACGACGGCAGCGGCCGCTGCGTGTCGATCCCCCAGCTGCCGAAGGGCTCGGCGATCCCGCCCAAGGCGCAAGCGGCGGCGTATGCTTGCGCCGAGCGGTACGGCATCATATGGGTCAGTCTGAACGAACAAGCCGATACGGGCAAAATTCCCATCTATGAAGAAGCGGACGACCCGTCCTTCCATACCGTCCCGTGCGGCCCTTTTCCGCTTCAGGCCGCCGCTCCGAGGGTCGTGGAAAACTTTCTGGATGTGAGCCATTTGGCCTTTCTGCACGAAGGGTATTTGGGGGATTCCGGGCATCCGGAAATTTCGCCTCACGGAGTGCGGATGGATAACGGCCGCATAATTTCGGATGAGATCGGCGTATATCAGCCCGACCCGGACGGTCGTGGTCTCCCGATGGTCAATTACTACGTGTACGAAGTGTTGAGGCCTCTCACCGCAAGATTGAAGAAGACGAATAAAGAAACGGGCGAAACGTTCTCGATGCTGTTTGCCGCGCTGCCCGAAGGGGAACGGACAACGTCGGTTTTCATTCTCGTATCGCGCAATTATGCCTTCGATATGCCCGACGACGATTACCGGCAATTCCAGAAGCTCATTATCGAGCAGGATGCAGCCGTCGTCGAAAGTCAAAGGCCGGAGCTGCTCCCGTTGGATTTGCAGGAAGAGCTGCATCTGCGTTCCGACCGGATCAGCATCGCATACCGGAAGTGGCTGGCGGAGCTTGGTGTGAAACTGGGGACTTCAATGTAATAAACGGTGATGAGTTTTTAAGGCAAAACGGTGAAGCATACAACTTTATTTCCGACCCGGTCTGCAGTGCAGACCGGGTTTACTGTATGTGCTGCATCTGTTTTCAACAGGCTTTATACCAGGCGAAGGCACTTCAATCCTTGACTGTATCTCCGGGTACCTGTACCATTCTTTTTAGGTCGGGGATATTCGGTCCGGAGGAGCCTCGGGCAGCGGCAAGGAGGGGGCATTCAAGTGTGGCATAGAGCGGCAAAATGGAATACACTGCGCAATCAGATGCTGGCCGGATTCGTTTCCGTCATGATTGTTGTTTTGGTTTGCGCCGGCGTCATCACCTTTCAGTCAGCCTCGACTCTATTAAAAAATAAAGCCGAGAAACAGATAAAACAAACGGCGATCCAGGCGAACGGTAGATTGGAAGCGCTTGTCAACCAGATCGAGACGCTGACGACGCAGGCTGTGAACGATTCGCTTTTGCAGCAGTTGATGCTGTCCACCGCAAACGGGAAAACGGCAAGCTTCGGGCAAAGGCAATCGCTCATGCAGACGGCAAACAAGATACAGGCTTATTCGAGCGGGGTCAGCAGCGTTGAAGTATATACGAAGGACCACTTGCGTCTTTACCCGCTGGACGATCAAAGATTGTCGGACCGGGTGGGAGGAGAATGGATCGATCTGGCGGAAAAAGAAAAGGGCAAGCTTGTTTGGATCGGCATCGACCCGAAAGATCCGGAGTCCGTTCTGGCCATTCGCCGCATTAACTTGATCGATCAATGGTTTTCGAGCGGGGGATACTTGCTGGTTCGGTTGGAAAGGAGTTATTTTCAGTATCAGGCGGGTTTTTCGGACGAAGGGCATCCGGAAATCATGCTGCTCACCGACGCTTCGGCGAAGCCCGTCGTGGCGAGCGGGCCGATGCGGGCCGATTTGGGCGAGCTCGCCGGTGCCGATTCGCAAACGGTGACGTGGGAAGGTCAGCGGTACATCCTGGTCAAGCAGCGTTCCGAGCAAACCGGATGGATGCTGATGATCTTATATCCGCTCAGCGATATCACCGAGGGGATATCCGTATTGCGTCTGGCTATCATTGCAGCCGGGGCGGTAGGCTCCCTGCTGTTTATCATCTTATCGTTTCTCCTTTCGACCATGATTACGCGCCCGCTCAAAAAGCTGATGAGGGCCATGCGGAATACGCGGCAGGGCGTACTGACGCCGAATTCCGCCGTTTCCTTCACATCGGAAATCAATGATCTGAATGCGACATACAATCAGATGGTCGATCATATCAATGGGCTGATCAAGCTCGTTTACGAGAAGGAAATGCTGCAAAGCCGGACGGAGCTGCAGGCGCTGCAGGCGCAGATCAACCCGCATTTTTTGTACAACACGCTGGAAGCGCTGTACTGGTCGCTTCAGGAGAAGGAGCAGGAGGAGCTGGCCGACCTGGTGATCGCCATGTCCGAGCTGTTCCGCTACGTCATCGGGGTGGCGGACAAAGACGAATGGGTGACCGTCGGCGAAGAGCTTGAGCATGTCGAGAGATACTTGAGCATCATGAGCGTACGGTTCGGCTCCCGCTTGACGTGGGACATCCGGGTGGAGCACGGCTGCCGCACCGTCAGCATGCCCAAGCTGCTCATTCAGCCATTGGTGGAAAACGCTATCGTTCACGGGCTCGAAGGAAAGACGCGTCAAGGAACCGTTGTCGTCACCGCCGCATGGTCGCCATCGGACGGCCGCGCCGTACGGATAGCGGTGAACGATGACGGACCGGGCATGGAGGAGGCGCGCTGCCGGGAAGTCCAGGAAGCGATGGCTTCGGGCCGCGCCCTGCCCGGGAAAGGAAAGGGCATGGGCCTATCCAATGTGCAGCGGCGTCTTCAGCTGTATTATGCGCCGCCCGGCGCCGGCGGTCATGGGCTAAGCATCCGCAGCGAGCCCGGGCGCGGGACGACGGTCAGCTTCGATATTCCGGCCGAAGAGGAGGGGATTCATTTTGATACATAAAGAAAAAACGATTCTTGTCGTGGACGACGAACCGCTCACCCGAACCGGGATCGGGAAAACGCTGGAGGCTTGGTCGGCGGGCCGCCACCACATTGTATGCGCGGGCAGCGGGGCGGAGGCGCTGGCGATTTTAAACGGCCGGCCGGTTCACCTGCTCATTACCGATATTCGGATGCCGGAGCTGAGCGGACTGGATATGGTGGAGAAGCTGCGCTCCCAGGGGCAGAAGCTGGTTGTGATCGTCATCTCGGGGCACCCCGATTTTCAATATGCGCAGACCGCAATTCAGCTCGGGGTCGTCAACTATTTGCTCAAGCCGATCCATAAACGCAAACTGCTGGATGCCGTCGAGCAGGCTCTGCGAATCGAAGAAGACCGCGAATGGGTGGAGGCTCTGGAAAAAATGGCGGATCCGCTCCTGATGAGCGCCAAGCAGGAGAGGCAGTACAGTGCGCCCATACAGCAAGCCGTAAGGTACGTCGAAGCAAATTTGCGGGCGCCGCTCGGCATGCGCGAGGTAGCCGGCCACATTCATCTGAACCCGAGTTATTTCAGCGCGCTTTTTAAAGAACAGACCGGACTCACCTTCAGCGAATACGTCGCGCGGAGCCGGCTGCAAAAAGCGAAAGAGCTGCTGATCCAGACGCGGCTGCCGATTGCCGATATTTCGGAGCAGGTCGGATATCAGACGGCCAAATATTTTATCAAGCTGTTCAAAGAATACGAAGGGAAGAGTCCGAGCCAATACCGCAAGGAGGTCGCCGGCGACGAAGGCAAAATCTAAAAATCGTGGAATTTTTCCCGATGGTTGTGACCTACTGGTCTTCCCTTGTAAGCGCTACAATTGTAAACGGAATGAATGACTTTTGTCTTAGGGGGAATGATCGATGAAATCGGGAAAAGCGCTTACAACAGCTATGGCAATTGCAGTCGGACTGACGACGGTGCTTGCGGGCTGCTCGAGCACGGAGGGAAATTCGGCGGCAAGCGGGACGGGCGGAAGCGGCGGAGGCAGCGGTAGCAGCGCAGGCTCCAAGGTGACGATCAAAATGATGCACCTATGGCCTGCAGGAAGCTCGGCCACGCAGAACAAAATCGTGGGCGACATCATTAAGGATTACCAAACTTCACATCCGAACGTGACGATCGAACAGGAGATTCTCGAAAACGAGCAGTATAAAAACAAAATGAAGGTGTTGTCCACCTCCAACGCTCTTCCCGATGTGGGAATGACATGGGCGGCCGGTTACATGGAGCCGTATGTCAAAGGCGATATGTTTGCCCCGGTCGACGACCTGCTGCAGGGCGAGCTCAAGGACAAATTCGTCAAAGGCACTACCGAAGCTTATGCGTTTGGCGGCAAAACGTATGCGCTTCCCGTCGAGCTGAACATCGTTCCGGTTTATTACAACAAGGCGATTTTCGCCAAATACAACCTGCAGCCTCCGAAGACGTACGAGGAGTTCAAAACGATCGTCAAGACGCTCGCCTCAAACGGCGTCACCCCTATTGCTCTGGGCAACAAAGACCGCTGGACCGGCTCATTATGGTACATGTATTTGGCTGACCGCATCGGCGGGCCGGACGCGCTCAAAAAAGCGATCGACCGCAGCGGATCGTTTAACGATCCGAGCCTCATCCGCGCCGCTCAAGAAATTACCGGGCTGGTCGACATGAACGCTTTTAATAAAGGCTTTAACGGCCTTTCCAATGACGAAGGGAAAACCGAATTCATGAACAGCAAAGCCGCCATGTATATGATGGGCACGTGGGAGCTGCCGAACTACACGACCAACAAGGACGTGCCGCAGTCGTTCAAGGACCAGATCGGATTTTTCAAATTCCCGACGGTGGACGGCGGCAAAGGCAACGTCGACAGCTGGGTCGGAGGACCGGGCGTAGGACTGTTCGTCGCGAACAACTCAAAGGTAAAGGATGAGGCGAAAAAATTCGTCAGCTTCTTCGTGCAAAAATGGGGAGAGCTCGCCATCTCCGAAGCCGGCGTCATTCCGGCCACGAAGGTGGACACCTCCAAGGTGAAGCTGCCGCAGCTGTACATCGATCTGCTTAATGAGCTGAACAAGTCGAGCAATCTGACGTTGTTTGCCGATGTCCAGATGAAGCCGGCATCCGCGGAGGTGCACTTGAATATGATTCAGGCGCTGTTCGGCAAGGCGGCGACACCGGAGGAATTCGCGAAGAAACACGAGGAATCGTTGGCTAAAGAAGCCGGTAAATAAGCGGGCAAGACGGATACGGAAAGAACATATCCCCTATTCGCGGTATGTTCTTTCTTTTCGCTGTGGAAGGAGAGAAACATGTGGATAAAGTCATGTCCAACAAAACCGTCGTGGCGTTGTTTGTACTGCCTTCGCTGCTGCTGATCGCCGCCCTCATCTATATGCCGATCGTTTTAACAGGTTTCTACGGTCTGATGAAGTGGGACGGCGTCGGCAAGATGACATACATCGGCCTCGCCAACTATAAGGAGCTGCTCCGCGACAGCCTGTTTTGGAACAGCGTCAAGCATTCGTTTTTGCTGGCGGTATTTTCGGCGCTCAGCCTGCTGGTCTACTTGCTCGTTGCGCTGATCCTGTCGGCGCAAATCCGGGGGGCGGGTTTGCTGCGCAAGCTGTATCTGATCCCGATGCTGCTGTCCTCCGTCGCGATTGCCCAGCTCTGGTTGAAAATATTCCACCCGACCAGCGGCATCCTGAACCGGATGCTGGTCTCGCTCGGGGTGGAGCACACGCCGGAATGGCTGTCCGACCCGTCCATCGTGCTCTATGCGATCTTCATTCCGATTCTGTGGCAGTACGCGGGGTTTTACATCTTGATCTATTATGCCGCCCTGAAAAATGTGCCCGCCTCTCTGATCGAATCGGCCCGCATCGACGGCGCCGGCCCGTGGCGCATCGCCTTTGCAATCCGCATTCCGCTCATCGCCGAAATCTTCAAAGTGACGATCGTCCTTGCGGTCGTAGGCTCGTTGAAATATTTCGACCTGATTTACGTCATGACCGGCGGGGGACCGAACGGCGCCAGCGAAGTGATGGCCTCGTACATGTATCGCAAAGCGTTCAGCGGCTACGATTTCGGATATGCCAGCGCTATCGGCTTTTTCCTGCTGCTCATCTGCTTGTTCATGACATGGTTGATCCGCAAAGCGACCGCCGGGAAAGAAACGATTCAATATTCGTGACGGAAAAGGAGACTCCGATGAGAAACGAGACGATGGGATATGCGGCGAAGCCGGCCGCCTGGTCCGGCAGGCTGCCGGGCCGCCTCGGGTACGGCATTTTATATATCGCGCTGGCGGGAATTGCCGCCATTCAGGTGCTTCCCCTTTTGTGGCTGCTGTTGTTTTCGTTGAAAAACAGCCAGGAAGTATTCAACCTGGCGCCTTTTGCCCTGCCGGAAAAGCTGCGCTGGGAAAATTATGAGAAGGTATGGACCCAGGGGCATATCAGCACGTACTTTTTCAACAGCGTCTGGATGACGGTGGTCGCCGTTGCGGTGACCGTGCTGCTTGCCAGCTTCGTGACGTTCGCCGTGACGCGAATGAAGTGGCGGCTGCGATCGTTCGTGCTGGGTTTGTTTATGGTGGGGCTGATGATTCCCGTGCACTCCACGCTGATTCCGCTGTTCAGCCTGTTTACCAAGCTGCATCTGACCAATCAGCCGATGTCGGTCATTTTGTCGTATATCGCGTTTAATTTACCGATTACGATTATGATCAAGCTGGGCTTTTATTACACGCTTCCGCGGGAGGTGGAGGAGGCGGCCGTTATGGACGGCTGCTCCGTGTATCGGCTGTTTGCCGGCATAACGCTGCCGATGACGGCATCGGTCATTTCAACCGCGGTTATCATCAACATGATCTATAACTGGAACGAGTTTATTTTCGTCAATACGTTCATCAGCTCGGACAAATTCAAGACGTTAACCGTCGGGGTGCAAAATTTCGTCGGTCAGTATACGACGGACTGGGGGGCGATCGGCGCTACGCTTATGATCAGCATCATTCCGATCCTGCTCGCTTTCATCCTGCTCAGCAACCGGATCGTGGAAGGGATCGCGGCGGGATCGGTGAAGGGATAGGCATCCAAGGACAAAGGACAGGCGGCATCCAAGCGGCGCGAGCAGAAGCAAACATGCCCGGAGTGGGAGATTCCCACCCGGGCTTTTTCCCGTGGCGCGGGGTTGAAGTTTCGTGAAGCGAGGAAAGATTCGATTGAATTTGCGACGATCGTAAATTTGTCCCCCTGGTTTCTTAATGCAAGCTTGAGAAGCGCCGGAAATCATAATATTGTTCACCCAATGCGTGCAGATTTTAGGTTTTGGCAGTCTGAGAGGATCGTTACACTATGAAATGTAAACCCTTACATGTCGGATGGCTGTAAACGTTCATGTAAGGGGGTTACAGCGTGGAAACTTTCGATTGGAAGGAGGGGCATTTAATAGAAGGAGTCGTGATAGGCCTGGCGGATCTCCGTGTTTTATTATTTTTGAGGAGGTAATGGAATGGTTAAAAAAAGTTTGTCCGCTTTGTCAGTTACGCTGATCTTCTTCATGGTGATCGGCGTGGTCCCGGTTTTCGCCTCGAATGGACCTATTACATGGGGAACCACGGCAACGGTGACGAACATCAACACCTTTACGGATGCCGGTCCCGACGCCCGCGGAATCAGACCCGGTACATTCGGCTCGGAATATCCGCGGATGTTGAAGCTGGCTAACGGAAACTGGCTTGCCGTCGCGGCGATTTATGACAATAACGGTTATACCAAGGTATCGTGGGGCGGCACGCGCCTGCAGGTGTTCCGCAGTACGGACAACTGCCGGACATGGAGCTTGGCGGCCACGCTTTGGGAGGACGGACGGGACCTGGATAACGGCCAGTTAGCGCAGCTGCCGAACGGGGATATTTTACTTGCGATGCGCTCCGTCCGTTGGCAGGAATCTTACCAGCTGAAAGTGTATAAAAGCACGAATGGGGGATCGAACTGGAGTTATTTAAGCACCATCGATGAAAATAACGGCACACCGGGATCTCTTGGCAACCCGGACAAAGGGGTCTACGAACCGCATATGGGCTTTTTAAACGACGGTTCGCTGGCGGTGATGTATGCGAATGAGAAACACGTGACGGAAAATCCGTCTTACAGCCAGATCATTTCGGAGAAAATTTCCACCAACGGGGGAGCCAGTTGGGGCAGCGAAATTTTTGTAGCGTGGGATCCGGGCAACTCCGCATCCCGCCCCGGCATGCCTGTTTGGACGAAAATGGCGAATGGACAGTACATCGTATCTTTCGAAGTATGCGGCACGCAGGGCTGCAACATTTTTTATAAAAAAAGCGGCGACGGAAAGACGTGGTCCAGCGGCATCGGCACGAAAGTTTCGACCAATCAACACGGCGGGCCGTACATTATTTCCTTGACGGACGGAAGACTTGTGCTTAGCTCGAATTCAAACGTGATTTCAATCAGCAACGACTTCGGCAATACTTGGTACGACAACGACGTGCCGGCTTTCGGCAATACGTTATGGGGAGCCATTTATCAAACGGCGGCGAACGAGATTGCGTTTATTGATTCCGTCGACCGCAGCGTCGGCGGGCACAATATTCAAGTCCGGTTCGGCACGCTGACGACGGCGTATACCAACGATTTTGCTTCGAACGATAACGGCTGGGTTCGTTACGGGGGAAGCTGGAATGTGAGCGGAGGTACGTATAATCTGACCTCGGGCAGTGCGGACAAGTCGGTTCTTACCCCATACCCTTCCGGCCGAAACTACACGCTGGAAGGGGATATCAAGCTGAATAACGCAGGTCAGGGCAGCCTGATCTTCAACGTGACGAATCCTTCAACGGGAACGGACAGCCTCAAGGGTTATGGGGCCGGCATTGATACGGAGGGCCTCGTTTGGCTGGGGCGGTTCAACAACAATTGGACACCGCTGAGTACGGTGAATGCGGCGATCGCAGTCAATACCTGGTACCATATGAAAGTGGTTGTAAACAACGGCAATATCAAAGTGTACGTTGGCGATATGACAACGCCGAAGATCAGCTTTGACGATGCGACTTATACGAACGGTACGGTCGGCGTGCGCGGCGGGTTCGGCAACAGCGTCAGCTTCGACAATATCAAGGTAAACAATCAATGAGCGCGAGCAGAGGAGCCTCCGGGCTCCTCTTTATTTTTGCCTAGGGAGGATATTACATTTCGCCACTCATCGTAAGATCGTCTACCTTCGCCGCTTCTTTCACCGCGCAGACCTTAAATTTGTTCCCCCAAGTCGATCTTTTTATCGGTTCAGGACAAACGTTAATCGCTGTAAAGTATTAACCGAGAGGGAGACTTTTTACGCGAGTATGGAAGGGCTTTCTCCAATCATAAATCAGCGAGAGAGGGGTTTACAAAACAAATGAAAAAGAAGTTAACGAGCATGTTGACGGCAAGTATCGCGCTTGCCCTCGTCGTATCGGGCTGCTCGAGCCCGAAAGAAAGCGGTGCCAAAACCGTGGACTCGCCGGCAGCGGAAACGAAAGCGAACGGCCCGGTGGAAATTACGTTTTGGAATATGTTTGGCGGCGGTGAAGGCGATTTCGTCGATCAAATCATTAAAGGCTTCAACGAGTCCCAGAAGGAAGTGACCGTCAAGCAGCTCCGTCTGGAGTCCAACGAATACTATGCCAAGCTCGGCACGGCGTTATCTTCATCCAAAGGGCCGGACGTGGCGGTCGCTCACGTGGACCGCATCTCGCCTTTCGTAAAAGCGAAGCAGATCGTGCCCGTCGATCAACTGGCGACCAAGGTCGGATTTGATTTGAAGCAGATTGCGGACTCCAACATGAAAAGCGTCACCTATGACGGCAAGCCGTACGCCATTCCGCTCGATACGCATTTCCACATGTTTTATTACAATAAGGATCTGCTCAAAAAAGCCGATCTTCTGAACGATGACGGCACTCCCAAATTGGGCGATCTCTCGCCGGAAGGATTTAAGAAGACACTCGCACAAATCCAGGCTAAAGTGCCCGATGTGCAGGCGCTGGCGGTAAATACGCCTTATTTTCAAGAGCCTTTCCTGAATTTGTACTACGAAGCCGGCGGCGACTTGCTCAATGCGGATTTAACCAAAGCGGCGATCAACAACGATAAGGCACTCAGCGTATTGAAATTTTATTTGGATCTGTACAAGAACAAATACAGCGATGTGAACGACAAAAACCCGTGGGATTCATTCCACAACGGGAAAGCGGCGTTATGGTTCGGCGGCGTATGGGAAGCCGGGCTGCTGCTGGGCGATAAATCGCAGAACATCGGCGCCATGCCGCTTCCGGCGATTTTCGGCAGCCAGACGCATTGGGGCAGCTCGCACTTGCTTGTCGTTCCGTCGTATGTCACTCCCGAGAAGCAAGAGGCGGCGGCGAAGTTCATGAAGTACTTCTCGGCGGTTGGCGGCAAAACGTGGGCGCAAGCAGGACATGTACCGGCGAACAGCGCGGTTACATCGAGCGACGAGTACAAGAAGCTGCCGTACAGAAGTTTCTTTCTTGAAGCTCAAAAAACGGTGAAGTTCGCACCGAAAACCGACAAATACACGACGATTATAACGACGGTATCCGAAGTGCTGCAAAACATCGTTTTCGGCAAGCAAACGCCTGAGGAAGGCTTGAAAAACATGGAGAAACAAATCAACGATATTTTAGCCAACTAATCTTGCGGTTAGAAGCGGGTGAGGCTTCCGGCTTGGAACTAGGGCAGCCTCATCCGCGTTTTGCAGAAAGAGACAAGGAGAATAACCAATGGATACAAAGGTGAGAGAAAGCGAAGGGACATTGGTCCTCCGCAAACCATATGCATTAAGCTTTCTAAACGAATTAAAAGCGATCGTTTATCTGCTGCCGTTCCTCATTCCGTTTGCTGTCTTCTATCTTTGGCCGGTATGCCGCGGGGCCTGGATGAGTCTGCACGTCTGGGGCATTCAAGGGATGCAGAAGTTTGTAGGATTCGGAAATTATAAAAGGATTTTCACCGACCAAGACTTTTACTTGTATGTATGGCACTCTTTTTATTTTGTACTCATCTGCACGCCTACCGTTATCGCGCTCGGCCTTGCGCTGGCCCTGTTGATTAACCAAAATATCCGGTTTCGCACGGCCATCCGCTCCATGTTTTTTCTCCCTTATGTGCTGTCTGTCTCCGTCATCAGTTTTATTTGGCTGCGGCTGTTCGACCCTAAGTACGGTCCGATTAATGCGCTGCTTAAGCTCGTGGGTCTGCCCGGAGATATCCCATGGCTGACCGACAAACATTTTGCATGGTGGGCCATTACGCTGACGACGGATTGGTGGACGGTAGGATTCGTGATGGTGTTGTTTCTGGCCGGTTTGCAGGAAATACCGACGGATCATTACGAAGCTGCGAAAATAGATGGCGCAGGCACCTGGAAGCAATTTTGGCATATTACGCTGCCGGGTTTGTCGAGAGTCATGAAAATACAGGTGTTTTACCAGATCATCGCGAGTTTGAAGCTGTTCGGGCAAGTGCAAATCATGACGGGCGGCGGTCCGGGAGACTCCACGAATACGATGATCCGCTACATTTATGTCACCGGTTTTAAAAAAGATATGTTCGGTCTTGCTTCCGCGCAGTCCATCGTATTTTGCCTTATCATGCTGCTGATCGCAGCGATTCAACTTAAATTAACGGACAGTAAAGACTGACGGAGGTTGAACATGAAATCGATCGCGCTTAATGTCATCGCCGTGGTGCTCGCCATACTATTTATTTTTCCGCTCATCTGGATGCTGCTCGTGTCTCTTAAACCGGATGGAGTCCATGTCTATACGCCCCACGATTGGCTCAAATTTTCGGATCTGAATGTAAACAATTATGTGAAGCTCATTAAGGATTCGCCCATTTTGAGATGGACCTGGAACAGCGCGGTGATCGGTGTGCTGACGACGGTGCTTTCGTTACTGCTCAGCTCGCTCGCGGCATTCTCCTTCTCCAAACTGCCCTTTAAATCGAGAGCATGGTTCTATCTGCTGATCGTATCGGGCCTGCTCATTCCAACCGAAGCGATACTCATTCCGCTTTATGAAACGGCTCTGCACCTTAAGCTCATTGATAACATTTGGGCCATTATTCTTCCGGGGCTTACGAATCCCGTCGGCATCCTGCTGCTCAAGCAGTTCATGGATGGGGTCCCCAAGGATTATATCGAGGCGGCGCAGCTGGACGGGTGCAGGAATTTCGCCCTCTGGTGGCGGATTTGCCTTCCGCTTACGAGATCGGCTATGGTATCGGTGGGCATATTTTTCTTCATCTTATCGTGGAACAATTTTCTGTGGCCTTATTTGTCGATTACCTCACAGGAAAACATGATCTTATCGGCAGGACTTCCCACCTTTTTGTCGAATAATACGATGTCCTTAAATCTGATTATGGCGGCCAGCGCGCTTGCTGCGATTCCAACCATTCTGGTGTTCGCGATTTTGCAGCGTCATATCGTTCAAGGGGTGGCCATGTCGGGAATTAAAGGTTAACCCGGCTTCCCCCTAACTGGAAAGGGGGCTTCATCATTGACCCGGACATCAGGAACTTTCGGCCGATCCCGGTGGAATCGATTTATTTCATGGTTGCATATATGGACGAGCAGCATACGCTACAAATGGATGCTGCTTTTATTTCTTTTTTCGTTAACTCCTTTGCTCGCCATGGGGTTTATTTCTTATTCCATTTCCAAATCGGCGATAAATCATAAGGTGACGGAATACTCCGAACAGCTGCTGAAGCAAACGGCCGAGAACATAGATACCCGGCTGGGGATTTATAAAGATATGATGATGCAGGTCGTGAACAATAACGAAATCGTCTCCATGCTGCGGACGCTTGACAGCACACAAGGGGCACCGTATGACCTGGACAGCCTGACCCTGACGACGAAGTTATCGACGATCATTGCGATCAATCAGGACTTTCAATCGATCTCCTTTATATCCCCGAAGCATTATATAAAAGGAATTTACCGCTGGGGCGACCGCTCGAACGAAAAAGTGGCTCCGTTTCTGCAGACGCTGGAGGACGGAAGCAATTTTCGCTGGTTTCCGACCAGGCTGGGCACGTATGTAGACAGTTTAAATTCACAGAGTGTCCACGTGTTCTCGCTGGCCAAACAGATTTACAAGACGACGGACGACAGTCCGATCGGCATTGTTGCGGTGCTGGACATTCGCGAGGACGTGCTGAAGGAAATCGGCGCTAAAACGACGAAGAGCAACATCGATATCCAAAGTTTCGTCATCGACGGCAACGGACAAATCATTTCGTACCCGGACAGCCGGTTCCTGGGCAGCAGTGTGAAGACGGTCTTGGGCGAAAACGGTTACACGCAAATCGCACGGTCTCCCTTGGAAGAGTCCGGCTTTCCGCTTGAGAACGACGGTCAACGGCTGATCGTGAATTATAAAAAATTGCATACCAACGACTGGACCGTTGTGAATGTGATCTCGGAATCGTCCTTGTATAAGGACTCCAATCGGCTGCTGCAAATCATTATGATCATAGCGGCCATCTGTATTCTTTTTTCAATCCTGACGGCCATGTTCTTGGCCAATTCCATTTCCAGGCCTATCTTGAACATGATTCGTATGATGCGGCAGGTGATGTCGGGAGATTTAAGCGTTCGTTTCAAGGCGAAGCCGCGCAACGACGAATTTGATATATTGGGTGAAAATTTCAACTACATGGTCACCAGAATCGACGAGCTGCTCAAGACGGTTTATGAAGAACAGAATCATAAACGGGTGGCGGAGCTCAAAGCGCTGCAGGCGCAAATCAATCCTCATTTTCTGTATAATACGCTGGATATCATCAAATGGACGGCGCTGCTGCAGAAGGCGAATCATGCTGCGGAAATGGTCAGCCTGCTGTCGCGACTGCTCCGGATCAGTCTGGGCAAGGGAGAAGAAACGGTCACGGTTGAAGAAGAAATCGAGCATGTCCAATGTTACCTCGGAATTCAGAGGTTCAGGTTTAACTTTCATATTGAAACGTTTATTCATCTTGACGAGGGTGTTCATAGACTCCGGACGCCGAAGCTGATTTTGCAGCCGATTGTGGAGAATGCGATACTCCATGCCTTCACGGACCGGGAGACGGGCGGGGTGATTCATATCAGCTGCACGCACCATCCCGGAGCCGGCATCCGGTTTGAAGTGGCGGATAATGGGCGCGGGATGGAACAGACCGATGTAAGAGGCTACAATATGAATCGGGAGTCATCCGGTGAAAAAACAGGCGGTATCGGCCTGGCCAATGTGGATGAGCGGATCAAGCTGATTTGCGGTAAACAATATGGCATTGACATTATAAGCGAGCCCGGAGCCGGTACGCGGATCGGTATTCGGCTTCCTTATATGGAGTAGGGGGGATCCTTATGCTTCGCGTTGTGATTGTCGAAGACGAATATATTGTCAGGTACGGAATTCGCTCTATGATCGATTGGGAAAAGGTGGGATTAACCGTTATCGGCGAAGCTTCCAACGGACAGGAGGCCCTTGATCTCATCAGGCGGGAGCCGCCGGATATTCTGATCACCGACATTAAGATGCCGGTGATGGACGGACTGGCTTTAATAGGGGAAGTACGGAAAATAAGTCCGCACATGAAAATATTGATTCTCAGCAATTTGGAGGATTTTCAATACGCCAAGGAAGCGATCCGTTACGGGGTTTCGGAGTATTTAATCAAGTCGGATATGATGCCGCGGGATTTTGAAGAGGCCTTGATGAAGGTGAAGGAAGCTATTGAAGAAACCACTTCGATTAGCGTTGAGAAGCGGTCGGCAGCGGTTGAGCCCATGTTAAAAGAAAAGCTTCTGCTTGAGCTTGTTCAAGGCTCCCCGGCAGATTCCGAGCGGATACAAAATTCGATTGAAAGCCTGGGACTTCAGGATAACAGGCTGCCGATGTATGTGCTGCATCTCAGCAAGAACGCTTTGCAGCTCAGTGTCACGGAAGAGCAGGCCTATATAAGAAAGGCGTTGGAAAGCGTTGTGGCCGACGAACATGGCGCCGGCTGCGAAATGTTTCCCGATAAGCAGGGCGAAATGAATGTCATTTTATTTTCAGGCGCAGAAATCATTTTAGGTTCAAAGGCCGTGAGGGAGATTGCCGAGGCGCTCCTCGCTCATCTTATGGATAGCTATGCGATGGTTTGCACGATTGGGGTCAGCGGTGGGATCTTATCTTGGGGCGAGCTGCACCACGCTTATGAGCAAGCTTTGTCCGCGGCCAAGCATAAGATGTTTGTCGGCAGCGGCAAAGTCATTGTGTACGGCGTGGATTATGTTCCGGCAGAAAGCCGGCATGCCGAGAATCTGAAAGTCAGCACCAATCATATTCATTCCATGGTTTACGCTTATCAGTCCAAGGAATTGCAGGCGTACTTGGAAGATTTGTTCGGGCAGCTCGCTTCCCGCAAAGATCCCGAAATGGTGCACATCATATCTTTGGAGCTCTTGATTCTGCTTACGACCCTTTGGTCGGATGTATCCAGCGATCAGCGGAGCGTTCTTGATTTGAAGAAGCAATACTTCGAAGAGCTTTCCAAGCTCGAGACGATCGAGATGAGCAAGGCCTGGTTCCTGCAAGCATTCGAGGAGCTTGTCCGGCACATGATTCAAGTTTATAATAACGACCGTAACCGTATCGTTAAAGCGGCGCAATATATGCAGCAGCACTACCAAGAGGAAATTTCTTTGCATTCGATCAGCAGTTTGGTGCATTTAAGCAAAAATTATTTTGCCAACCTGTTCAAAAAAGAAATGGGCGAAAGTTTTCTGGAGCATTTAACGCGCATTCGCATCGAGAAAGCCAAGGAATTGCTGAGAAGCGAGCTCAAGACGGCGGACATAGGACATCTGGTGGGGATCCCGGATCCTAAATATTTTTCCAAGGTGTTTAAAAAAATCGTTTACGTTTCCCCCTCGGAATATCGGAATCGGTTTAGAGGAGAAAGCTAGCCGTCCCTTTCCCCTTGAATTTCACTGCAAACGCTTACTGTTCAACAAAGCAGGTTTGCTTAGGAGCGATGATCATTTTGATGTTCATAAAGCGTGAACGCCTTATCGTACCGCTCGTTTTCATGCTGATGCTCACCTTGTCGGGGTGCTTGAACACCCCGGATGGGAGTGCGGAGCAAGCCACGGCAAACAAAGAATGGAAGCCGGAAAACCAACCCCCCGTCGAGATTTGGTTTTGGAATCCGTTCGGCGGCGGAGAAGGAGATTTTGCCGGGCAAATCATTCAAAGCTTTAACGCTTCGCAGAAACAGGTTTTCGTCAAGCAGCTTCGTCTGGAATCCAACGAGTATTACGTGAAGCTGAGTACGGCGCTATCTTCCGGGAAGGGGCCGGATGTCGCCGTTGTGCATGCCGATCGAATACTGCCCTTCGTCAAGGCGAAGCAGATAACGTCGCTTGATAGTTTGGCAGGCGAAGCGGGTTTTGATTTCAGAGCAATTGAAGACGCCAACATGCGGGATGTGATCTTCCAGGGCAAACCTTATGCGGTACCGATCGATACGCATTTTCACATGCTGTATTATAACAAAACGATTCTGCAAAAAGCCGGTTTGCTGAATGAGGATGACACCCCGAAGCTCGGTGAGCTTTCCCCGGAAGGCTTCATCCGCATGCTGCGGCAAATTCAAACGAAAGTCCCGGGCGTTCAGCCTTTCGCGGTGAACACGCCTTTCTTTCAGGAGCCGTTTCTGGACTTGTATTATGAAGCGGGCGGCGACTTGCTCAGTCCGGATATGACGAAAGCGGCGATCAACAATGAAAAAGCGCTAAGCGTGTTGAAATTTTACCAGCAGCTTTATGCCAATCGTTTGACCGATTTAAGCGATAAAACCCCGTGGGATTCCTTCCACGAGGGGAAAGCCGCACTATGGTTCGGAGGCGTCTGGGAAGCTGGCCATCATTTAAGCGAAAAGTCTTTGCAGGCAGGCATTATGCCCCTTCCGCCCATATTCGGCAGCCCTATGCATTGGGGCAGCTCCCACACGCTGGTGGTCCCCGCTTATGTGAAAAAGGAAAAGCGGCTTGCGGCAATGACGTTTATGAAATATTTTTCCGAAGTCGGCGGGACCACCTGGGGGGAGGCCGGACATGTGCCGGCGAATCGGGCGGTCGTGCAAAGCGAGGCGTACCGGCAGATGCCGTACCGCAAGCTGTTCATCGAAGCGCGGCATCATGTGAAATTTGCGCCGCAAAGCGACAAATATACGGCGATCTATACAACGCTTTCCGAGGATCTCCAAAGCATCGTACTTAAGGGGCTCGATCCGCAAGAAGGACTCGCGGCGCTGGAGAAGAAGATCAACGATATATTAGCCTATTAAAATGCAGCGAAGAAGTCCTTGACTGCCAAGGACTTCTTCGCTTTGCGGGCCAAATCTTGCTTAGCTGCGAGTTGATGGGCTGGTTTATTACTCCGCTTCGATGCTCGGCTTTTGGCCTTCGTTGATTTGGCGAATCCACTCCAAAGGAATCTTCGGCTTGCGGTCGTAGGTAAGCAGCCCGTTGATCTCCTGCTCCACGTCCGTCAGCTGGGTATAGCAGAAGCCCTGCACAACCGGGGATTGCAGAAGAGGATGCACGACGGCCGTCAGGCGGTTGACAAAATCCTCGTCGCTGGCGGCCGAGGAGTAACCCCAGCCTTCCCAGTCGCTCTTGCGGAAGGAGATTCCGCCGAACTCGGAGACGATGATCGGTTCGTTCTCGTATTTATAGCCCGGAACATAAATCCAGCGGCGGCCCGGCTTCGCGCCGACTGCCTTCACCGCGGAGCTGTACCGCTCTGCAAGCACCTCTTCTTTGCTCTCGTAATCGTGGATCGTGCACAAGTCCGATTTTACATGCTCCCAGCCGTCGTTGGATATGACCGGACGTGTCGCATCGAGCGATTTGGTCAAATAATACATCGACAGGGCATGAAATTGCTGAAGCGAATCGACCAGGATGTTAGGAACTCCCCAGCTTTCGTTGATCGGCACCCAAGCCACAATGCAGGGATGGTTGTAATCCCGGTCGATTGCTTCGATCCACTCTTTCGTAACCCTTTCGACATAACGCTCCGAGTAGGCATAGGCGTTGGCCATTTCGCCCCACACGAGCAATCCGAGCTTATCGCACCAATACAAATAACGCGGATCTTCGACTTTTTGATGCTTGCGTGCTCCGTTGAAACCCATCGCCTTGGTCAATTCCACATCTTGTCGGATGGCGTCGTCGGAAGGGGGCGTCAAAAGACCGTCCGGAAAATATCCTTGATCGAGAACGAGCTTCATATAATAGGGTCTGTTGTTCAAAAGAAGCTGCCCGTCCACCACCGATATTTTTCTCATTCCAAAATAACTTCGAACGCGATCCACCTCCCGGCCGTCAACGGTCACAATAAATTCGATATCGTACAAGTTCGGTTTTTCCGGTGTCCACCAGCGTCCGAGCCCGTGGTCGTTAAAATCGTGAAGTTTAATCGTTCTCGCTTCTTCCTCTTGCTGCAGCAAAATGACGTCTTCGGCCACGATTTCTCCGCCAAACGATACGATTGTTTTAAGCATGGCGCCAGACTGTTTGAGCGGGCCGTTAAAGAACGCGCGCACGTGAATTTCGTTGCGGTCAATATCCGGTGTCAGCTTTGTCTTGGCCAAATAAATGTCATGTACGGGTTCCAACCAAACGGTCTGCCAAATACCGGTCGTACGTGTGTAAAATATGCCGCGCGATTTCTCCTCCCAATACTGCTTGCCCCGGGGAAGCGTAACATCCTTGCTGTAGTCCTGCGCGCGGACAACAATCGAATTGCTGCCGTCTTGCAAAGCGCCGGTGATGTCCGCGGAAAAAGGGGTATGTCCGCCTTCGTGCGCGGCAACCAGTTTGCCGTTTACCCATACGCGGGCATCGTAATCGACAGCGCCGAAGTGAAGCAGGACCCGCTTTCCCGCAAATTCGGGCGGCAGCGTCACGTCCTTGCGATACCAGACGATGTCATGAAATTCCGTTTCGCCAATTCCGCTAAGCTTGCTTTGGTAGCAAAACGGAACCTGGATGCGCCTGCCCATCGTCCTCCCCTCATACCAGGTCTGACGAATGCCTTCATCCTGATCGTCGTAGTCAAACTGCCATTCGCCGTTCAAGTTAAGCCAGTCGTTTCTGATAAATTGAGGACGCGGGTATTCCGGTCTAAGCATATTTTTCCACCTCGTAGACATTATGATATTCATATATACATTGTAATATTACAATATACATATGAATATGTAAATGATTTTAAAGCGGTTACATATAATTTTCCTTATGACCATCGATATTTTGCAATGTACGGGGAAAACAGGTACACTTACAAAAGAACAAACTGCCAAGGAGTGTATCCGTTGACGCAAACGAACGAATCGACGAAAAAAATAAGCGCCTCCCAGCTGCTGGAGGTAGCCAAGGCGCTTTCGAGCGAATTGCGGCTGCGAATATTGGAAGCTGTCAGTGAAAGACCGATGAGCGTCACCGAGCTTAGCAAACATCTGGGCGTCGCCCAGCCTACCGTAACCTTGAATATACAAATGCTGGAGGCTGCCGGACTGATCGAATCCGAGCAGAAGCTCGGGAAAGGGAAGATTTGCTCGCGGAGCAGCGATTATTTGCTTCTGGAGCTTCCCAGCGTCCCCATCGACATAGCCGAGCATTTGCAAACGATGGAGATGCCCGTAGGCATGTTCACGGATTTTCTCGTCAAAGCTCCTTGCGGGCTGGTCGGCAGGGAAGGGCTTATCGGCTACGCCGACGATCCGCGCACCTTTTATTTGCCGGAGCGAGCGGATGCGCAGCTCGTCTGGTTCAGCGAGGACGGATTTCTGGAGTATCGCTTCCCGAGCCTGCTACCCGCGCAATCCGGATTTTCATCCATCTCCATAAGCGCCGAAATCTGCTCCGAATATTTGGGATATAATGATGATTGGCTTTCCGACATTACTTTATTTGTGAACGGGCTGGAAATAGGAACATATACGAGCCCCGGCGATTTCGGCAGCTCGAAAGGGGCTTTGACTCCGGGGTGGTGGTACGGGGGAACGCAATACGGCAGCTTGACCGAGTGGACCATCGGTCCGACCGGCAGTCAGCTTAACGGCGAGCGCATCTCCGACGTGTGCCTGGAGCATTTGCAGCTGAGCGAGCAAAAACCGATCGTTATCCGCTTTGAAGTGAAAGCGGACGCCGCCCACCGCGGCGGACTCAATATTTTCGGCGCGGACTTCGGCAACGCCGCACAAGCGATCCGTCTCAGCTTTATACGCTAGGGCGACCGCCGAAAGTTTCCTGCGATTTGACCGGCAATATTGTCGATCTGGTACAGACCGTCAGGCTGTATGTTGACGCGCCTTTGAAGCATGGGTAAAAAACGCATATCCATGTTTTGTTAAATTTGCTACAATGAATGGTAAATACGACCCAAGGAGGCGTTGACATTGAGTAGTTCCAGAGTGCTAAAATGGCTGACCGGGGCATTCGAATTGGTTCTGGCTATTCCTGTGCTGGGCGGAGTCATTGTGATGGGCAGCTCCTACACGGTGCTCGGAATCATGTTTATCCTGCACCTGATCACCTTGATTCTTTCAGCTAACAACAAAGAACCCTTTTATGGTTCCGTGCTCGGCATCATCACGTCGCTGCTCGCGTGGATACCGTTTCTGGGCTGGGTTTTACACCTGATTACGGGGATTTTGCTGATGGTGACCGGGGCCCAACGTCCGAAGTATGGTTCGCCCCCATCCTATTGAGGTATAGCTTGCCGCCCAAAACCCGCGTTTTATGAACATTACATCGAAGTAAGCGCCGAAGCGTCGACTCCATTCAGGGGTCGGCGTTTTTAATGATATACATTTTTTGAAACGATTCAATTTTATAAACCGAATTTAGCATGATATTGTAATAATTTTAATAAAACAGATTGACGAAAGCGCTTATCGGCAGTATATTAATAAATGCGCAATAGCATTTCGAGGCGAAATTAAATTGAAAAAATTGAATCGATTCAAGTGAGAGCGGTGAAACTATTGACAACCATTAAAGACGTGGCCAAACTGGCGGATGTCTCGGTCGGAACCGTATCGAGATATATCAACGGGTACAAAATAAAGGAAGATAACCGGCTGAAGATCGAAGATGCCATCGAACGGCTCAATTTCTCTTTAAACCCGATTGCTAGAGGGCTCAGAACCAATAAAACGTTTACTGTCGGCGTGCTTATACCAAGAATAAGCGATATTTTTTGCACGCAAGTGATTGAGGGGATGGAAGAAGTTTTAAACCCGCTGAATTATGGAATTGTCGTGTGCAGTTCAAACGAAAATGTTATGCAGGAGAAGGAAAAGCTCAAATATTTAAAAAATAAATGCGTGGACGGCGTGATCGTCATGCCTGTCACCTCTACGGAACTGCATGTTGACGAAATGACGGAAAGCGGCATCCCTGTTGTTTTGATCGATCGCCTGGTAGAAGGCCGCGAATTGGATGCCGTCGTATGCGATAACGTCAATGGGGCGTATTCAGCCGTCGAAATGATTATTAACAAAGGGCATCAAAAAATCGGAATTATCGCCGGGCCGCAAAAAATTTATACGGCGAAAGAACGGTTAACCGGTTATCTTCGCGCTTTAAACGATTACAACATTGAAGTGAACGAAGATTACATCGTCTATTCGGAGTATTCTAAATTGGGGGGGATCGAAGCTTTTGATCAACTGATGAGTCTCGAGGACAAGCCTACTGCGATTCTTACGACCAACTATCCTATAACGGTCAACTCGATGAAAGTTTTAATGGAAAAAGGGCTTCAAATGGGCAAGGATATATCGTTATGCGGATATGACCAAACGGAGCTTTTCCAAATGTTTAATCCGCCCGTATCCGTCGTCGTACAGCCTTCCCGGGAAATCGGCATCCAAGCCGCGGAAATTTTGTTAAAAAGAATAAACGGAGATTACAGCCGATTTCCACAAATTCAGCGTTTGAAGACGCAGCTTATAGCAACAGATTCGGTCAAAACGATGTTTTAGATCGAATTTTCCATAAAAAAATGTTGCATCCAGCTTAACCAAAAAAAGGAGGAAGAAAAAAATGAACAAGGTTTTAAATGGTGGTTTGAAAGCGCTTGTAGTTTCCAGTTTGTTTGTTATGGGGGCATGCGGAACTAACACGGGAGCAGGCAGTTCTACGTCTAAAGACGCCAACTCCGCTGCGTCGGGCCAAGGCTCGGGCGCTCATAAAATTGTAATTGGCGCCTCTTTATTGACTCAACAGCATCCTTTTTATGTTTCTCTGAAAAATGCAATGGAAACGGAAGCGAAAGCAAAAGGCGTCGATCTGCAAGTATCCGTTGCAAATCAAGACTTGAATAAGCAGTTGTCGGACATCGAAGACTTTATTACCAAAAAAGTGGATGCGATCGTTATGAGTCCTGTCGATTCGAAAGGCGTTGCAGGGGCGATCAGCAAAGCGAAAGCGGCTCATATCCCGGTAATTACAGTAGACATTCCGGCTGTGGGCGGTGAAACGGACGTTCACGTCGCTACCGACAACTTAACCGGCGGAAAGATTGCCGGCGAAGAAATGGCCAAAGCGATCGGCGATAAAGGAAAAGTCGCTATTATCAGTTATCCTACCGTACAATCGGTTGTTGACCGGGTGACAGGATTTAAGGAAGCTCTCGCCAAACATCCCAACATTAAAGTTGTCGCTGAACAGCCGGGCATTACAAGACCGGAGGCTTTGACGGCAGCTCAAAATATGATTCAATCGAACGGCGATCTGGCGGGGATCTTCGGCTTCGGTGACGACGCAGCATTGGCTGCAGTGGCTGCGATCAAATCGGCAGGCAAAGAAGATCAAATCAAAGTCATCGGTTTTGATGGGATGCAAGAAGCGAAAGATGCGGTTAAAAGCGAAAAATCGTTCTTCTCCGTTATCACGCAGCATCCGGATGAAATCGGCAAGCAAGGTGTAGATGCAGCGTTGAAAGTCATTAACAAAGAGCCCGTCGACAAATTGATTCCGATTACACCAGGCGTCTTCTCCAAGGACGGAGAGAAGAAATAATCCTTCGATGCCTTCCAGGTAGGTACCCGGGAAGGCTTCTCATTATCTCATTAGAGGTGTTGTTATGCGTGACGAAACGATACTCGAACTTAGAAACATCAAGAAGTCGTTTGGAAGCGTAGCCGCCCTTTCAAACGTCAGCTTGCAGGTGAAGAAGGGACGCGTTCACACGCTTCTGGGCGGGAACGGCGCGGGGAAGTCGACGCTGATGAAAATCATTTCGGGAGTCCATCAGCCTGACGAAGGGGAAATCGTATTTAAAGGGGAGAGCATCCGGCTGCAAAATCCGAAGGATGCTCAAGAGAGAGGCATTAGCATTATTTATCAGGAGCTTAGTTTGTGTCCCAATCTAACCGTTGCGGAAAATATATTTGCCAATCGCGAGCCTGCGAACGGATTTTTTATTAACGACAAAAAATTAAATAAAGCTGCCGAAAAGCTTTTGCAGCAAATGGAACTGGACATTTCGCCGACTGCGCTTATTAAGGATTTGAGCATTTCACAACAACAGATGGTGGAAATAGCTAAAGCGTTGTCTTTTCAATCCGAAGTGATCATTATGGACGAACCTACCTCAGCTCTAAGCAGCAAGGAAACGGAAGTGCTGTTTGACAATATTGAAAAGCTGAAGGCAAACGGCGTAGCGATTATCTACATTTCTCACCGCATGGATGAGCTGCTGCAAATATCCGATGAAATTACCGTCATGCGCGACGGAACCTATATCGCTACGGTGGAGAAGAAAGAAGCGGATATTAACCGGTTGATCCAAATGATGATAGGGCGGCAATTAACGGACATTTATCCGACACGGGATTATGAAATCGGTTCGAACGTCGTGCTGGAAATAGAAAACTTTACGAAAACAGGTAAGTTCGAACAGGTCGATTTGCAAGTAAAATCAGGAGAGATTCTTGGCATTTTCGGTTTAATGGGCGCAGGTCGCTCTGACTTGGCTGAGGGAATCTTTGGCATTATCCGGCTTGACGCCGGAACGATGAAGATCAAAGGTCAACAAGTAAAAATCAACAATCCGCAGGATGCCATCAAAAACAAAATAGCGTTCATTACGGAAAACCGTCGCAAGCAAGGTCTTGTTGTAACGGATACCGTAAAAAGAAATATTACCGCTTTGAGTCTTGACAAGCTGCTGTCCAAACTCGGTTTAATCCATGACCCGACAGAAAACAAAATGGCCGAGAACGCCGTAGTCAGCTTAAATGTCAAAACGTCAAGCATTCATCAAACCGTCCTTAATTTAAGCGGCGGCAATCAGCAGAAGGTTGTTTTAGCCAAGTGGCTGGAGATGAATCCGGACATTTTGATTCTCGACGAACCGACAAGGGGCATTGACATCGCTTCGAAAAATGAAATCTATCGCCTGATGAGGCAGCTTGCGCGAAAAGGTACAGCCATTATTATGATTTCTTCGGAGCTTCCCGAGGTTTTGTTTATGAGTGACCGGATGCTTATTATGAGAAATAAAAAAATTGTTAAAGAAGTGACCTATTCAACGACTACGCAGGATGAAGTTATGCTTTACGCGACAGGAGGAAAGTGACCGTGGCGAATACCGATAGTACTGCGTCCGGCAGCAAAATGGCGAGAGTGTCCAATCTTCATTTGATGAAAACGTACGGAGGGATATTAGCCGGACTTCTTGTCCTGATGATTATATTTTCGATCTGTTCCCCTTATTTCCTTAAAGTCAATAATATTTTGAATATAATTCTTCAAGTCTCGATTATTGCAATAAGCGCGTTCGGCATGACATATGCTTTGATTATCGGAGGAATCGATCTGTCGATCGGATCGACCATCGCTTTATCGGGAACGGCTGCAGCGCTTTTGCTGCAAATGAATATTCCGTTCCTGGCGGTCATCTTGGCGGTATTGCTGATTGGGGTTGTCTTAGGGGCGTTTAATGGCGTCTTGATTTCGAAACTGCATATTCCCGCATTTATTGTGACCGTAGCTACAATGGGAATTTATCGAGGGATTGCTTATATTACAACGAATGGCGTACCGATTTCCATCAAAGATCCGTCGTTTTTGGCGTTAGGCAACAATGCCGTTTTGGGAATACAGATTCCGATCATCATATTGTTTGTGCTTTTCTTTATCAACCACGTGATTTTATCGAAGACGAAATTCGGCAGACGTGCTTATATTACCGGAGGCAATGAAGAAGCGGCGGTTTATGCCGGGATTCAAGTGCCGAAAATTAAAATTTGGGTTTATATCATTACAAGCTTGATGGCTGCCATTAGCGGACTTATCCTTGCATCGCGTCTTTATTCAGCCCAGCCGAACGCTGCCAGCGGATATGAATTGGATGCCATTGCCGCAGCGGTTCTGGGAGGAACAAGCCTGAGCGGAGGCAGCGGCAGAATACTTGGGACTTTGCTGGGCGCGATTATTATCGGAGTCATTAATAATGGAATGAATTTGATGAATGTCCCCTACTTTTATCAGCTAATTGTCAAGGGTTTAGTTATTTTGGTTGCCGTTTTTGTAGATGTAAGAAATAAAAAGAGATTGGTTTAATTAAGGAGCAGGTGAAATGGCGGAGATTTTGACCATTGGAGAGATACTGGTAGAAGTTATGGCAAAGGAAGTTGGACAAAAGTTTGAGGAGACAGGCGAATTTTTCGGGCCGTTTCCAAGCGGAGCCCCCGCTATTTTTATCGATCAAGCTGCCAAACTGGGCAGTTCCTGCACAATCGTTTCCAAAGTCGGGGATGACGGATTCGGCAAAATCAATGTTAGCCGTTTAAAGCAGGATGGAGTAGACGTTTCGCAGATCGGCGTTGTCCCGGACAAAACAACGGGCATTGCTTTTGTCACCTATAAGGAAAATGGGGATCGGGACTTCATCTATACGATCAAGGATTCCGCAAGTGCATGCATCTCCCGGGAAAACGTGCGTGAGGAGCTGTTTGCAGGATGCAATTATTTGCATGTGGTGGGCTGCTCAGCCTTTAATGAAGAAATGATTGCCGTTCTTCGTCAAGCCATTGTATATGCCAAAAAATATGATGTAAAAATTTCCTTTGATCCCAATATTCGTAAAGAAATTATGGAGAATGATCAAATTAAAGCGTTTATTTTGTTTGCACTGGCAAACTGCGATATATTTTTGCCCGGGCAGGAAGAGTTGAAGTGGATCACAGGCATTGAGGATGAGGAGAAGGCTGCCCGCTCAGTCCTGAATCAAAAAGCGGCATTCGTCATTGTAAAGAGGGGAAGCAAAGGGTGCCGGGTGTATGAGCCGCATGGTTTTTTTGACGTTGCTCCATATGAAATGAACGAGGTTGATCCGACTGGAGCAGGCGACTGCTTTGCAGGCGCTTTCGTTTCCTTGATGAATCTGGGATGGTCCGCTCAGGAGGCCGTAAACTATGCCAACGCAGCCGGAGCGTTGTCCGTTGCGAAAAAAGGACCGATGGAAGGGACGGTAACCCTCGAAGAAATAGACGCGTTTATGAAAGCGAAGCAAGTATAAAAAAACCGGATTGGACGGTGTGTTGGAATGGCATTAGTTTCGTCTACCCCTTTATTGATAGAAGCAAGAAAAAATGGCTACGGAATCGTAGCTTGCAATGTGCATACCCTGGAAATGCTTCAGGCCGTCGTGGAGGCCGCAGAGGAATGCAGCGCTCCTCTTATTCTTCAAACGACTGTGGGTACAGTTAAGCATTTGGGCATGGATTATATTGTCGCTGCGGCACAGACAGCAGCCCAAAAGGCAAGCGTTCCGATCGCCCTCCATCTGGATCATTGCCAAGAGTTTGAGTTGATTGTGCAATGTATGCGCGCGGGTTATACGTCCGTCATGATTGATGCTTCCATGCATCCCTTTGAGGAAAATGTGAAGCGAACGAAACATGTCGTCAAAATTGCCAAAGCTTTAGGGGTCAATGTTGAAGCGGAGCTTGGAAAAGTCGGCGGAGTGGAAGACGATATCGTAGTGGATGAGAAGGATGCCATGTTGGCCGATCCGGCAGAATGCGCTGAATTTGTCGAATTGACAGGCGTTCCGACACTTGCTCCTGCCATTGGCACAGCCCATGGGATTTATAAAGGCGAGCCCAATATTGCCTTTGACCGGATTTCCGAGATCGCGAGGAATGTATCGGTTCCCCTCGTACTGCACGGAGGTTCCGGTATTCCTGCGGAGCAAGTGAAGCGGTGCGTTTCCCTGGGGATGGCTAAAATGAACGTTGCTACTGAACTCAGGAACGCATTTTCGGGCTCCATTAAGCAATCGTTTATCGACAATCCGACGGAGCTGGATCCGCGCAAATACATGGTACCGGCAAAAGAAGCCGTAAAAAGGCTTGCGATCGAAAAAATCAGCTTGTGCGGATCAGTTGGAAAAGCACATGCGATTTCCTTCAAATAAGATGATGGATCGGATGAAGGAGTGTCATGTTTGTGATTTCTACGTTTACTTTAAATGCTGCCGTCGATAAGTTTTATGTCATTGACGATTTTCAGCTCGATTCGGTAAACCGGGTAAAGAAAATCATCGCCGAGCCTGGAGGGAAAGGCAACAATGTGGCGAAAGTGGCTCATCTTCTGGGTTCGAAAGTAACTGCCTCCGGATTCCTTGGCGGAGCGAACGGGCAAATTGTTCATCAGGAATTACAAAAAAGAGGGATTTCGAGCGAACCGGTTTTCATAGGAAGCCTTACTCGGGAAGCGTTCGCCATCGCGGATCACTTACGCGGAACACTAACGGAAATATTGGAGCCGGGCCCCCGGGTTGAACCTCAGGAATGGGAGCAATTGCGAAGAAAAGCAGGCGAGCTATCAGCTCGAAGCAAAGTGATATGTTTTTCGGGCAGTTTGCCGGCGGGGGCAGCATCCGATGCTTACGCTTCGTTAATCGGGATCGCCAAGGAGGCCGGAGCTTTGACGATTTTGGACAGCAGCGGCGAACCGCTTCGGATAGGAATAGAAAGCGCCCCTTTTCTTTGCAAGCCGAACAGGGATGAATTAGTCCAAATAGTGGGAAAATCGATAAATAGCGCTGCGGACATCATTGCCGCGGCTGAAAGCATATTAGCCCGAGGCGTGCGGCTTGTTGTTGTGTCCATGGACAAGGACGGCTCGATTGTCGTATGCCGTTCGAAAGCTTGGCAAGTCAAGCCGCCGGTCATTCGAACGGTCAACACGGTGGGCTGCGGGGATGCCATGGTTGCCGGCATCGCAAGCTACTTTGACCGCAAGGATGCGATGCCGGATGAGGAGGAGTGGGTGCAAGCCGTCATGTTGGGTACCGCCGCCGCGGCTTCTAACGCAATGCATGAGATTACCGGACATATCGATATTCATGAAGTTCATGATTTGTTGAAAGAGGTACAAGTCACCGAGTTTCTTCCCTACGGGTAACGCGAAAATTGCAAATGGTTGTCAAACTTTTGCAATGTATTGCGTTAAAGTGCTGAATTGCATTCTCCGGCAGAATCATGTATGTTTCAAAATCCAGGAGGTATTTCCTGGATTTTTTTCCTTTTATTTATCCGTTATCGTTGTCAATCTCCCGGTTGTTCCATTCCTTGAACTGATTCAAATCAATTCCCAGTTGCTCCAGAATGTCGTTAATCTCCAAGTTCTTCTTGGTTTCTTCCATCTTCCTTCTTCACTCCTCTTTGGGATGAAAGATGGCCGGTTGCACTACTAGCTCCGTCGAATCCAAGTGCCCAGATACAGATTCGAAATCATTGCGTCCACTTTTTTTGGATTCAGTTTACAGTATTCAAGCCGCGAAAACATGGGAAAAATGTCGAGAAAAAATAATAATGTATAAAAATTTGTTGTTTAGGTGCATGGTTTGCCAAAATGGATTTCCCAATGGCTGTCTGTTGAAGCAGCTTCGCATGGACGAAAACAAGCAGTCGAATTATTGCATAACAGATGTCGAAATATTTCATTGGCATCGGCCCGGGAATTCGGTAATCTTTAAAGGGAGACTGCGTTATGCCGCGAAAGGGGAATTCCGAATGCCGGAATCGCTTGTACGGTTATCCCGACTTTTCAAAGATATGAAGATCAAATACAAGCTGATGGTCGTGCTGCTGCTGCTGATCGCATTCATTTGCATTGTCGTCGTGGCTTCTCTGCAGTTCATTTTCCAGTCCTACGACGAAATGCTGTATGCGCAATCCGCCCGCACCATCTATAATTCGATCGGCGATATCGTACGGTTGAGACAGGAATAGGGATATAGAGAGGAGCTTGTCTACGGCAAGCTCCTCTGTCATGTGCGCAATTCAGCGCATTCTGTCTGCGTTTCTTATGGACTGCGGTGTAGTGGCGAAAACAGCAATCTGTAAGAAATACGACGTGGAGAATTGCCATACAATAAAATCATCTTGACGAATCGATTGGAAGGATGATGGAAAAATATCATGAGTATACTAACCCGGCAATATGAATGGATTCGCCAAACGAGGGAAGTGTTATTCCATTACTGCGAAACGCTCTCGACTTCGGACTATGTGAAGGACCATGAAAGCTTTGGCGGCGCATCGATGCGCAGCCTTCATGCGCATGCGGCGGATTGCTACCTTTTTTGGTTAGGCAGCTTCGCTCTGAAAAGGACAATCGCGCCCATTCCAGCCGAACAGTTTTCGAATGTTCAAGCCATGCGAAAAGTTTTTGCCGGAATCGACCTTCTGGTCGGAGATTTTTTGAACGAATTCGAAGATCAGCCCGATCTTAAAATCCCCGGGACGCCATCCTGGCAGGAAGAGACAATAATGCTAACCCCGCTCTGGTTGTTTACCCACACGACTACTCACGAATTTCACCACAAAGGACAGATCCTATCCATGAGCCGACAGCTCGGTTATATTCCGATGGTTACGGATTTGTATCATCCAACGAGGACGAATGGCTGATGGCGATCTCGTCAAGCTAACATCCAAAAATAAATAAGCGGGAAACAGAACAACATCCCCGTTCGGTAAACGGCACATTAACGGAATGCCGCGATCCGAATCGGGGATTTTTTTGCGAAAAACGTCGATTCGCAACCAATGACAACGAGTGCAACTTATGACTATTCCCGGCTTACCGCCATAGGAACGGCATGCGTCGGCCAATCTGAACAAGCAGGGACTATCGACGGCAATCGGATCCCCCGAGTATGATAAAGCTGCAGTTTCACGGTCATAACCAAATGCCATGGAGAATTGAAAGGAAGGAAGCAGCATGCAAACAAGTTTGAATGCGCGGGTCCCCGCATCTTCGTCCGCGAGGTCGGCGACATTGATGGGCAGACTCGTGCGGAACCGGTGGCTCTATTTTATGGTCCTCCCCGGTCTATTGTACTTTCTTATTTTTAAGTATTGGCCGATGTACGGAATTTTCATCGCATTTAAAGACTATCAGCCGTTTCTCGGCTTCTGGGACAGTCCGTTTGTAGGGCTCAAGCACTTCGACCGCTTTTTCAGCGATTCGAATTTTCTCGTCCTTTTCCGGAATACTCTCATTCTTGCCGCTTATAATATCCTGTTTTTCTTTCCGCTGCCGATCGTAATCGCGCTTATGTTAAACGAACTGAGGCAGGAATTCGTCAAGAGGACCGTGCAAACGCTGGTTTACGTTCCCCACTTTATGTCCTGGGTGGTCGTCGTGGGGATCGCCTACATCTTCTTAACGACGGAAGGCGGCATTGTGAACGAAATGCTCGTTCGTTTCGGCGGAGAAAAAATCAATTTTCTGGTGAGCAACGAGTGGTTCAGGACGATCATTACAGCCGAGGTCATATGGAAAGAAACGGGCTGGGGCACGATCATTTTCCTTGCGGCGCTGGCCGGCGTCGACCCGCAGCTCTATGAAGCGGCACGCATGGACGGCGCGAACCGGCTCCGCCAGCTGTGGCATATTACCCTGCCGGCCATTCGCAGCACTATCGTCATTTTGCTGATTCTGCGATTGGGTCATTTTCTCGATACGGGCTTTGAGCAAATCTTCCTGATGCTGAACGCGATGAACCGGGAGGTCGGAGAGGTGTTTGACACCTATGTTTACTCCGTCGGGATCAGTCAAGGACAATACAGCTTCAGTACGGCGGTCGGCTTGTTTAAGTCGGTCATCGGATTGATTCTTGTCGTCGTATCCAACTATTTGGCCAAAAAATTCGGAGAAGAAGGTATCTACTAGAGCGTGTTCAAAAAGTTATGTTGCTCGGAGGTAGGGATGTACTTCCGGTCGCTCTTGAAATCGTAAATGTATGAATTCATGTAAAGGTTAATTTACGATTTCAAAGGCGAACGCTAACGCTCCTCCAGCACATTCCCTTCTCCTTCGCACGTTTTTTTAACACACTCTACTAGAAAAGAGGTAATCACGTTATGCCGCTCAAGCCAAGCTGGGGAAGCCGCGCATTCGACAGCGTAAACATCGCGCTGCTCGTCGCATTTGCACTGCTTACCGTAATCCCGTTCATCTATGTCATTGCCGGCTCGTTCGCTACGCAGAAGGAATTGCTGCAGAGGGGATTCATCTTGTTCCCGACGGAGTTTTCCCTGGATGCGTACAAATATATTTTTTCGACTCAGACGCTGGTCAGAAGTTTGCTGGTTACCATCTACATCACGGTCACAGGTACGCTGATCAACATCTTCTTTACGTGCTTAATGGCATACCCGTTGGCCCGCAAAGACATGGATTTTCGCAAGCCGATCCTGATGCTGGTCGTCTTCACGATGCTGTTCAGCGGAGGAATGATCCCGACGTTCCTGGTGGTCAAGCAATTGGGAATGATCAATTCCTACTGGTCCTTGCTGATTCCGAGCGCTATCAGCGCCTTTAACCTGATCATTATGCGGAATTTTTTCCAACAGCTGCCGGACGGCCTGGAGGAATCCGCGAAAATCGACGGCTGCAACGACCTTGGAATCTTTTTCCGCATCGTGCTCCCGCTATCCATGCCGGCCATTGCAACATTCTCGTTATTTTATGCGGTGGGACATTGGAATACGTACTTTAACGCAGTGCTGTATATCAATGACAATACCAAATGGCCGATTCAAGTGCTCTTAAGGCAGATTGTCATTTTGGCCTCAGGCGGGATCGGGGACTCCACCGCGATGGATGCGGAATTCGCACCGCCGGAGCAATCGGTGAAGATGGCGGTTATTGTGATATCCACCCTGCCGATCCTGCTTGTATACCCATTTTTGCAGAAACATTTTGCCAAAGGGGTACTGCTAGGCTCGGTTAAGGGTTGAAGATATAATAGGATTAGGAAAAAGGGAGGATTTCTACATGTACAGAAGACATCGAAAGACGCTGGTCAAAACCGGAGCTTTGCTCGCTTCGGTAACGTTGGCCATTACCGCCTGCGGCGGGAAAGAGCAAGCTACCCAGGGAAACGGAGCGAATCAAGGTCCGCTTCAGCTGACGATGATGCTGCCGAGCTACAACGCGGAGCCGATGCCCGCAGACAGCTCGGTTCTCAAGCAGCTCGAGGAAAAAACAAATGCGAAACTTACCGTGTCGTGGGTGCCGGCTTCGTCCTACACGGATAAATTAAGCGCGACCGTCGCATCCGGCGAGCTGCCGAAAACGTTTGTGGCGCTGGAGCCGAAGGCTTCCTTCATTATTAACGCAGCCCGCACCGGCATGTTCTGGGAGGTCGGACCATATCTTAAAAATTACCCGAATCTGAGCAAGATGTCGGATATCGTATTGAAAAACGTATCGATCGACGGCAAAATTTACGGCTTGTACCGCGAGAGAGATCTCGCCCGCTTCGGCCTCATGATCCGTCAGGATTGGTTAACGAACCTGGGGCTGCAGCCGCCGAAAAATATGGATGAGCTTTATAATGTTTTGAAGGCCTTTACAACGGGGGACCCGGACAAAAACGGCAAACAGGACACGATCGGGCTTGCCGTGGGGATGCAGGGCGGAGTTATAGCCGGCTTTAAAGACATCCTGGCTTATATGGGCGGTCCGAACGAATGGGAGCTGAAGGACGGCAAGCTCATTCCGGCCCATATGACGCCGGCTTACATGGACACGATGAAGTTCTACAAAAAATTGTATGACGAGAAAATCATCAATCAGGACTTCGCGCTC
Organism: Paenibacillus hamazuiensis; assembly: GCF_023276405.1. Taxonomy (NCBI): domain Bacteria; kingdom Bacillati; phylum Bacillota; class Bacilli; order Caryophanales; family Paenibacillaceae; genus Paenibacillus; species Paenibacillus hamazuiensis. Next base: position 4,200,354 of record NZ_JALRMO010000001.1, on the reverse strand, counting down.
ATTCCGGATGGCCGGGCCGTGATGTACAAAGGCCAAGCCGGACTTTGGATCGATAATATGCTGGACGGCAAAGGAATAGAGGATAACATCAAAAAGGTCGTTCCGAGTGCGCAAATTAACCTGATCAACCGCATCTCCGGTCCGAAGGGTGAAAGAACCCGCGCCGGCTCCGGCTTTTTGGGCATGTACATGATTCCGAAAACAAGCGTGAAGACGGAAGCGGAGCTGAAGCAAATTCTCACTTATTTCGATAGAGTATCCGAGAAAGATATCCAGAACCTGATGAAGTACGGAATTGAAGGAAAGCAGTACACCGTGGAAAACGGCAGCTATAAGCCGAATACGGATCCGAAAATTAAGGCCGAAATTACGGACGGCAATCAGTTTATGGTTTTGCAAAACGAAGTTGTAAGTTATGGAACGGAATTGGAGAAGCTCAGCACAAAGCTGTTCCAGGACAACGCGAAGATCGCCCTGGCCAACCCTGCGGCGCCGTTTATCTCCAATACGGAGACGGAGAAGGGCAAGGAGCTTTCCAAGATCATTCAGGATGCCACGGTGAAATTCATCATGGGGGCCATCAATGAAAACGACTGGAAGCAAGCCGTGGATAAATGGCTGCAAAGCGGCGGAAGCAAGGTCATAGACGAAATGAATGCGGAATACGCCAAAGTGGCGAAGTGATCAGGCTTGTTGACGGAGGGAGGAAAGGGCCAGCGGACCTTTTCCTCCTGATCGCAAGCGGATCCGAAAGGACTATGCAATGGGAGAGGATTCGGAAGAAACGCCAAAGTTAGCATTTGATGAACAAACGAGTTCTTTGTTCCGTGCGCTCCTTACCCCTCTTCGCGGTATTGCCCCGGGGTCATGCCCACCATTTTACGGAAGGAGCGAATAAAGTTGGCGGAGTTGTTGTACCCCAGGCGTTCGGCGATTTCGGCAATTTTCAGATCGGACTCCTTCAGCCATTTCTTGGCCATGTCAATCCGGTACTGCGCCAAATATTCGCCGAAATTGGTGCCGGTTTCCTGACGGAAAACACGGCTCACATAATGAGGGTGATAATTGATGCGGGAAGCGCACTTTTCCAGCGTCAGGTCCGAATCGAATTCCCGATGAATCATATCGATAACCGCTTCCGAAATATGCTTGAACTGGGAATCGCGGCGGCTGCTCAGCTCCTGAATGTAAGGATGCACAAACGTCGACCGGAACCAAATCTCCATTTCCTTCACGTTTCGAAGCTTGAACAAAGACTGGATCAAGGAAGCTTCATCTTCGGAAATCCGATCCAGGGGAATAGACAATTCCTGCCCGAATTTGAGCAGGTCGACCAGAAACCGCAAGAGCGACAGCTGATAGTCCCGATGCTGCGTATTGGGCTGGAACAGCTCCCCGATAAAACGATTCAAGGCCGCTTCCGACTGCTCCGCATTCCCCGCCCGGATCGCATCGAACAAATTTTGCTCCACTTCATGCGGGAACATGTACAAATTGCTCTTCTGCGGCTGTACGTCCTCTATAAACAAAATCGATTCTTGTCCCAGCCCCACCCTGTATTTGAGCGAGGTCACGGCTTCGTGCAGCGCTTGCCGGGCTTCCGCGAACGAGCCGAACGGTCGGCTGATTCCGATGCTCACTTTCATGTCCAAATATTGATAAATGGCCTTTTGGATCTCGTCAGACAGGGCAAAGATCTGCTCTTTAAACTCGGCCCCTTCCTTCGGAGAGCCGATCAATGTCGCCTGGAAATCCGACGTGACCACCGGAACCAGCCTCTGCTCGGCCGGCACCAGCTCGCCGACAATATTGCCGATGGCGAACATGAGCAAATCCCGGTCCGTCTCCTCATACTTTGTATCCTTCAGCGTATCGATTTGAACGGCCAGCACGCACATGGAAGGCCACGGCTTATCCAAACCGTACAGGCCCAATTTTTCCTCGAAATCTGCCGGACGGATGGCGCCGCCAAACAATTTTTGCACGAAAAATTCCTTGAGCTGCACCTGCTGCCCCCTGAGCTCATTCATGATCAGCGATTGGTTTCGGATCAAATAGTTGACGCGTTCCCCGATCAGCTGAAGCTCGCCGGTTGGCTTCCGGGCGTCGCCCGTGGAAGGAATGCCGGTCAGAGCCGTATAGATGGATCGAATCGGGCTGTACATCTTCTTGGATCCGAACCAGGCGAGAATCAGCGTGACCAGCAGGATGGCCAAACATACGAGCAACGTCATCCAGCCGATGATTTTATTTTGCGCGTTCACCTGTTCGTTGGAGGCCACGGAAACATAATTCCAGCCGTTGTAGGAGGACTTCCGGTATGTGACGGTGACCGTCTCTCCATCCAGCTCGGCGGTATACTGGCCCAAAGCGTCCTGCGTTTCGAGAAGGGGCTTCAAGTAGGGTTGTTCCGACATGTTCTTTCCCAGCTGAGCCCGGTCGCGATGATCGATGATGCGGAAATTTTGATCCAGAATAAACGCGCTGCCGAGTTTGTCGTTCTGAGACGAAATAAACTCCTTCATCACATCGGACGACAGCACGACGCAAATGATCCCTTTCGGATTGACGGCGTTAAAAGGATACTTCTTCACAAAGTAGATGGACTGAAAGGAATTCGCCTGATTGTCCGCTCCTCGTGTCCAGAAGGAGCCCGCTGCCGCACGGGAGAAGGCTTCGAGCTGTGGCTTAAAGTCCAATGAGCTGTATTCGTTTACACCGGTGCTCGAGACCATCCAATCCTTGCTGAGGCTCAGCAGAAAAACATCTTTGATGCCGAGCTCGTAGGTTTGAATTTGCGCAATGCCTTTAAACAGCTCATGCACCATTTCGAAGTCGTGATTCGATATACTTTTATCGAAGGCGCCGGTGACGACGGGGGACTGCAGCAGCTGCGTTGCCGAGTTGTCAATCGTCCTGAGCGTCTGCTCGACGCGCATCTGCATTTGCTGCATAAGCTGCTTATTGCTCTCGTTTACCTTGTCCTGTACGGCCCTGGAGGAATTGTAGTAAGCAAAGGTGCCCAAAAGAATGACCGGTATGGTGCCGATCAAGATGGAAAATAACATCAGCTTGAATAAATAAGACGGTGATCGAAATTTCATAATGCCTCCATGTAGATTTTCCCTAAGTATTTCAATTTTACATGAATACTCGGCAATTAGCCATAAAATCTGCGGGGAGGGGGGAATTGAAAGAGCCGGGAGGCAGTGCCCCCCGGCTTCTTTTTCGCGACTTTATCTGATCTTAGCCTCCTTGGCGATTAAGCCATTTTTGCAGTACAACGGCGTGATTATGGATCGGGTCTTTGGCGGAATAGATCAATGTGACTGGCCGATCGGCGGCCGTTTCGAGCAGTCTGCGGACAAGCGGGATATGGGAAGGGTCTTCCTCCAGTTCACGTTCATAAAGTTTAGCGAATTCCGCGAATCGTTCCGGCCGGTGGCCGAACCATTTTCGGAGATCGGGACTGGGCGCGATCTCCTTCATCCACTCGTCGATTGACGCCTGATCTTTGGAAATTCCCCGTGGCCAAAGCCGGTCGACCAGGATACGGACACCGTCTTGCGGGGAGGGAGGGGCATATATACGTTTTACTTTAAATATGATTTCTTGAGAGTCGGACATTCGAATCCCTCCGTATGTGGGAATACTGATTTTTTACTATTATATGCGAGCTAAAAGTTTATCAAAAGCGTACATCCATAAAGGCAAGGAAATACGCGTTCTACAGGGCATTTAGTTCTGAAAGGGTTTACAATTCGTATGGACGATTTCCAAAATTTGTTGTATGATATTTTTCAGGATCCGGAGCAGCGCTGTAAGTGGACCGCCCCGGAAATCGGGAAGTCGATGATCGGCCGATTGGTACGGATGATGCCGGAGAATGACGCTCCGCCCGAGCAATACGAACGGCTGGGACTGACAGAAAGCTTGAGGAAGGAGTATCAAACGATCAATGTAGCGATGGGAGTGTTCGGTTATGAAAAGGTTACATGAACGTTTAAGTACGCTGCTTCAGGGATGGGTGGAAAAAGGGCCTGCCGGATGCGCCTGTACGGTGGTCCAAAACGGAGAAGTCGTGTATCGGGAGCACTTCGGGTATGCAGATCTGGAAAAGAAAACCGAAATAAAACCCGATACGATTTATCGCATTTATTCCATGACGAAAGTCGTTACCTGCGTGGCGGCTCTCAAGCTGTATGAAAAGGGACTTTATCTGCTGAACGATCCTCTCGAGGAGTATTTGCCGGAGTTTAAAAATCCGCAGGTTTACCGGTATAACGATTTTGGCGTAAGAACCGTATCCCCGGCAACCTCGTCCATACGGGTCAAAGATCTGTTCATGATGACTTCGGGGCTTACCTACGGCGGAGACGGCCTGGAAACCGAACGGCTCACCCGTGCGGCGCTGGCAAACGCTGCCGAAACGATGGACATGCGCGCATTGTCCAAAGCGCTTGCCGCCATTCCGCTTGCGTTCGACCCCGGCACGCACTGGAAGTACGGCACTAGCCATGATGTCCTTGCCGCATTGATCGAAGTGCTGTCCGGAGAAACATTCGGCGAATTTTTAAAGAAGGAAATATTCGAACCGTTAGGGATGCATGACACTTTCTTCCGTATTCCCGAGGATAAGCGCGATAGGCTTTGTACGATGTATGAGCGTTCGGAAGAAGGGACGCTGACCCCTAAATTGGATATGGAAGTCCCGTATCAGCCGGGATGCAGGTATGAAAGCGGCGGAGCGGGTCTTCTGTCGACGATCGGCGACTACACCCGGTTTGCGCAGGCGCTGGCGAGAGGCGGCGAGCTGGATGGAGCCCGGATATTGAGCCGCAAGACGGTGCAGCTGATGGCCTCCAATCATTTGGGACCGCAGCAGATGAAAGATTACAATTGGCTGCAGCAGAAAGGGTACGGCTATGGGCTGGGGGTACGGGTTATGGTCGATCCCGCGGAAGGCGGCTGCAACGGATCGATAGGCGAATTCGGCTGGGCCGGCCTGGCCGGATCGTGGGTGCTGATCGACCCTGCGGAGCAGCTTTCCGTCGTTTATATGCAGCAGATGCTGCCGAGCCTCGAGCCATACATTCATCCGCGTTTGCGCTCCGTCATCTATGGGGCGCTGGAATAAGATAACAGCCCGTCTTCTTTAATGAAGCACGGGCTGTTTCTTATTAAATATGTAGATATATTTATATCACTGAGCTGCGGCAATCGGCCGCCTTACGATTTTTACGTCATAAAACGAAATTTTATTGGAAACGATGTACTCCGGTATTTCTCTTCCATGGGAATGCGACTCCTTGAAGGCGTCGCTGCGCGTCCAGGCGTGGAAGCTTTCTTTTTCCTCCCACCTTGTGACGACAGTCACCTCGTCATACTCTTGGGTATTTTCCGTCAGTAGAACCTCCAGGCCAAGAAAACCGGGCATGGTTTCCACTTTGCCTACTTTGTCAAACCGCTCGATCAGCTTATGCGCATTTCCCTTCGTTATTTGCGATGTATTTGTAACGATGACCATTAATAACTCCTCCTGTTTGCCTCTAAAGTTTTGATAGGGATGATGATAGGGTATTCGTCCTCAAACTTTACTTTCGCTTCGATTCGGTACACTTTTTCCATAAAATGGGTATTGATTATTTCCTTTGGTTTTCCGGTTTCCAAAACTTTGCCTTGCCTCATGGCAATCATATAGTGGCAGTAATTTGCGGCCTGCTGGAGATCGTGCAGCACCATAATGACGGTAAGGCCGTGCTCCCGATTAATCTGCTGCAGCATGTCCATAACTTCCAGCTGATGGGCGATATCCAGAAAAGTGGTAGGCTCATCGAGCAGGATAATATCCGTCCTTTGCGCCAACGCCAGAGCAATACGAGCTTTTTGCTGTTCACCTCCCGATAAAGTATGGTACATCCGGTTTTCATGTCTTTTTGTCCCCGTCGCTTCCATGGCCCAATCCACTATGTTTTCGTCCTCCGACGTCATACGGTCGAACAGACGTTTGTAAGGAGAACGTCCGTACGAAACCAGTTCCCGAACGGTCAGATCGGGCATAACGTTTTTCGATTGGGGGAGCATGGATAAGGTTTGCGCAAATTGAACCGGCTTGTAAGATTTCAGCGGTTTTCCGTCGATGATCACCTGACCTTGATCCGCATTCAGCAAACGGGCGAAGACCTGCAGCAATGTCGATTTTCCGGAGCCGTTGGGACCGACGATAGCGGTAATTTGACCTGCAGGAATAGCCAGCGATATATCATGAAGCTGAAAAGCGCCCACCCTAAGCATAATATTCCCGGTTTGCACGGCTGTCATGGCATGATTCCCCGTTTCTTCAATAAAAATAGGAAAAACGGCGCGCCTAGTCCGGCCAGCAGAATGCCGACGGGAAGCTCGATCGGATCGAACCATGAACGGGCTATGGTGTCGGCCAGCACGACAAGAGCGGCACCTGCAGGTATGGATAGCGGAAGCAGGAAGCGGTAATCTTCGCCGGTCAGCAGCCGGATCGCATGCGGTACCACCAATCCGACAAATCCGACCAAGCCGGCTGCGCTGACAGCAGCGCCAGCGAGCAACGATGACAATAATATAAGAAGAAACCGTTGAAGCTCAACGTTCTGGCCGAGCAGCTTGGCTGAATCGTCGCCCAGGAGCAGAAGATTCGAAGGCTTCGCCGCAAATGCGGTCAAACAAAGTCCGACAAGGGCATAGGGGGCCATAAATCCGAGATGATGCCAGCTCCGACCGCTGAGCCCGCCGGCCAGCCAAGGCAGCACAGCCTGCACCCGGTCGCTGAATATGACCATAATCCCGCTTGTAACCGCGCCAAGTAAAGCGTTGACGGCAACTCCGGCCAATATGATTTTTAAAGGCGAGGCTCCTTTATCCCAAGCCAGCGAGTAAATAACAATTGAAGTGAGAAATGAACCCAAAAACGCCATCATCGGGAGCAGATAGCTGAGCTCGGGAAATACAATCATCGAGATGACGGCGGCCAAACCGCCGCCGGCCGATACTCCAATGATGCCGGGGTCGGCCAAAGGATTTTTCATCACGCCTTGCAGCAAAGCGCCGGAAGCCGCGAGGCATGCCCCGGTCAGCAGTCCGACCAATACTCTGGGCAGCCGTAAATTCATAATAATTTTTTCTTGAAACGGCTGCCCGTCGGCCGTGAAGACGGTCCATATATCATGAAGCGATATCGGGACAGAGCCGTAGGTAAGACCGTACAGGAAAGCAGAAACAAGAAAAATAGGCGTCAAAATGACGGTCAGTTTTCTTCTGAAGCTTCGCTGCTGAATATCCATCGTCATCACTTGGCCTTGTCAAGCAGCTGTTTCATCAGATCGAGCGCTTTGACGATACCGGTACCGGGATTCGTGCCGAATAAATCTGCCGGCAAAACCTCGATACGGTTCGCTTTAACGGCATCCAGGCTGTTCCAGGCGGCGTTTTGCTGCATTTCTTTAATAAACCCGTCTTTAACTTTATCCGCGTTTCCGTGGGTCATGATGAGAATAAGCTGCGGGTTCGACTTCACGATTTTTTCCGTATTGAGCTGGGCGTACTGCGGGTAGTTATCCAACGAGGGATAGTCGGCGGCAATATTTTCTCCCCCGGCTGTCGCGAGAATGTCGCCGCTTAACGAGTTGTTCAAAGCGGCCATATAGGTGCCGGGAGCGCCGTACACCAGCAAAACCCTCGGTTTCCCGGAGCTCTGCGCTGCTTTAAGAGCAGTTGCCTTGCCGTCTATGGCGGCGATCAGCTCACTCGCTTTCCGCTCTTTTTGCAGCATTTGGCCGAACAATTGAATCTGTTTTTTGATTTCGTCGATGGAGTTGGCGCTGCTTAACACCATTTTAGCGCCGGCGCCTTCAACGGCAGAGATATCCTTCATGTTAAGCGGATTGTTCCCAAGCACGGCGTCCGGTTCGAGAAAAGCGATTTTCTCCAAATCGATGCTGTGGGTGGAGCCGACCTGCTCCACATCCGACGCCTCCTTGACCGCAGCCGTTCCGGGCGAGTTCGGACGTCCCACCAGCTTGCCGCCAAGAGCGTAAACGATGTCCATTTCGCCATTGCCCAAAGCGACAAGTTTGCTTGGAACGGTATCGAACACGATTTTACGTCCGGCAAAGTCTGTGATGGAGATTGCCGGGGAAGCCGATTTTGCCGCTGCTTCGGAGCTGCCGCCGCCGCCCGAAGCCGTATGCGCGGAGCCTTCGGATGCAGATGAGCCGCATCCCGCTGTTCCAAAAAGAAAAAAAGCTGCAAGTAGCAAGCAGTATTTCTTCATGCGATTCCTCCCACTGCCAAATCAATTTGTAATTGATAATGAATATCATTGTCAATTAAATGATAATGAATCTCATTATCGGTGTCAATTCAAAATTTAGAAAAATTTGGGGCCGGCTCGTCCAAGTTATGAAGTGAGTTCCGAGGTTGACAATGCCGATATGGGTAGGATACGATCTTACACGTATTTATCTCAGCTATGTTTCTCCACAAAATTCCAAGCGAAAGAAGGGGATTGGCATGGTGTAAACCTGCGCTAAACATAACGGTTAACGTCGGTTGAATGTTGGTATGCAAGGCTTGCTTGCAGCAAAAAATCCGCAGTTTGCGGAGAGGAAGGAATAATTGCGACTATTAAGTGATAATGATTATCATTACCAAGAAAAAGGAGGATTAGATACACGTGAAAATCGTTAAAACTTGGATGATGATTCCGGCTTTATCGCTGCTGCTTTCGAGTTCGTTGTTTGCGGCGACGGGAGTGTTTGCTGCCGATAAATTATCCGACGGGACCTACACAGTCGGCTATTTGGTTAAACAAGCGGAGAACGATTCCGTTTCCATGGCTAACGATTATTTCGAAAAACCGGCCGAACTTTTTGTTTTCGACGGGCGGATGGAGCTGCAGGTTCAGATGAATCACAGCAAATGGATCACCGTCTTCAAGGCTCCCGATCGGGGAGGATTTAAGGATGCACAGATCGTAAGATCGGATGACGCCGCCGATACCCGAGTTGTCCGTTTTCCGGTGGACGACCTGTCGAAACCTTTGCCGTTGAAAATTCACGTTACCGTAGAGAAAATCGACTACGATCATGACTACACGATACGGTTTGTGTTCGACGAAAAAAGTATAAAAGCTGCGGAGGCTGCAAAACCGGGGGGCGGAAATGCTGCCGATAAGACTGCCCCGGCAATGGACGGAATGCCTGCGGCGACGGCCGGCGGCGGGGGCGTCCCGGGAGCGGGAGCAGCGATGAGCCCGGCGTCAGAACAGGCGGCGAATGCGCAGCCGGCGAGGGAATCCGAGCCGCCCGCCGTACAGGGAGGCGACGCCACGGCATCCGCGCCGGCGGGAGGGAGCGCACCATCGGCGACGGCCGGCGGCGGGGGCGTCCCAGGAGCGGGAGCAGCGACGAGCCCGGCACCGGAACAGTCGGCGAATGCGCAGCCGGCGAAGGCATCCGAGCCGCCTGCGATGCAGGGAGGCGACGCCACGGCATCCGCGCCGGCGGGAGGGAGCGTGCCTGCGGCTCAGGGAGTGCGTGTGCCCGTTGAGACCGGCAACCTATCCCCGGACGATGCCGGTAACGGCAAACCTGTGTCCGATAAATCCGGGTACATGTGGCCGATCGTGTTAAGTGCCGTCGTAGCAGCCGCACTTGTTGCGTATGCAGGCTACAGAGTAAAAATGAGGAAAAAGGGGTTGACATAATTTCTCATATATGTTTAAAATCATGGTGTCGACAGCGATGTACACGTTGCCGGCGTTGAAGACAAGGGGTACACGGTTGCGAAATGAAATGTACCTCTGCCACGGGAAGCATTTTTTTTACAGCATGATTGATAATGATTATCATTATCTCTGCATAGTCTTTTCTCTGTGGCACATATCCATGCGTCAAGGAGAGGGGGGATTGAGCCTGTTTCATCACCAAAGCCTGGGTAGAGCTTGATTTATTGCGGCTCCGGTGACGGATGTTTTGCACGGAGGAGTATGCGGTGTGCTTCTCACAGTCAGGCAGCTCTGCAGTAATTTTTTTTGTGATTGTATTGATAATGATTATTATTATCAATACAAAATCGCGTCTCTATTCTCGATTAACCCAAAATTTTCAAAAAACAAGGAGAGTGTTTATTTATGAGACTGTCGACAAAAAAATCGTTTTCGATGATGCTGTTGGTATTTATGATTGCTTTTGCGTTTGCGGTTCCGGCTTTTGCCGCCAGCTCATCTTATGAGTTCTACTATGACAATAACCCCTCATCGCCATTTAACTCGCATCTCAACGGGTTCATCGCCGGCCCTGCCGACGTAACCGGCACTACCGTTACCATTACTTTGGCGGGAGAATATTATGACTACCTGCAAGCCGATAACGGATCCGGCACTTTTGTAACCTACTATCCGACGGTTAACGCCAATGGCGATTCCGTTTTTACTTTCACGAACTCCAATCCTACGTCCGACATCAATACGTATCTTTATGTCAGTGTTCCCGGTCAGCATGCTGCGCTGTACCCTCTGACCATCCATTGGAACTGATATTTCATCCATAACAAAATGTGCCGAGGCGAAAAGTGGTCTTTATTTCCGACCGCTTTTCGTTTTGGCTTTGCTCCAAGACCGATAAAGAAGGAGTGTACCTAAGTGTTGAAAAGCAATATAAGGCAGTCCGTAGCTTTATGCCTGTCGCTGGCATTGTTCCTGTCGTCACTGCTGACCGCCCTGCATATAAATTCCGGAACAGCGGACGCGGCTGCAGCTATTCCGGATAATGTATATCCGGTCAGCTACCGGTATGTGAAGGATGGCACCGGTTATGACTCGGCTGCAAATCTGTATTTGTCCGTTCCCGGTTCAGGCAAACTTATCGTTCAAAACGGCAAAATAAAATTTGAGCATGAAATTGCTCCGCAATATTACGGCTATTTTCAATATCTCGCTTATCGTAATCCCGGCGCCGCCAAGGCGGTCATTAATGCGGCAGCCAATACGGCTGCAGGGACGGAAGGTTATACGCCTTTCCCTGTCCGGACCGCAGATAACGGATCCGGCAATTTAATCGCCACGATCAATATCGAAGACATTACCAAAAAACAAGATGTGCTCATGCATGTCGTGATCAAGAATGCTCCCGAGTTTGGAACCGGTTTTGAATATGATTATTGGTATAACGTTCAGTTGGAAATTGATACGTCAGGCCTTCCCTCGGGAGGAAACGACGGCGGGGGGACCGGCGGCGAGCCCGAACAGCCGGTAACGATCGTACAGCTGCAAAGTCTTGTGTCCGTCTCCAAATCTGTGTATGAAAGCACATATGAAGGGAACGGTTTGGGAGACGTGCCGGCAGGCAGCAAGCTGACGTTCTATACGAAGATCGTGCAGGCGGAAAATTTCATCGCATCCGGGAATACCTCATCCGCCGCAATCAAAGCAGCGTATAATGAACTGATGGCGGCTTACGAGACCTTTACAGCATCGAGATATTCCGCGGACAAAAGGGTCCTTCATTCGCTCATTGCCGTTGTAACTGAATTCAGAGACGGAATCAAAGAGGCCGGTTACGCGGAAGGCAATCCGGGCGGCACCCTCGTTCCCGTATCGCCGGGCGAGTTCATTGTAGGTCCTAAAAACACGATAACGAGTGCGATCGAGAAGGCGCGGAAAGTAGCCGACAATCCCAAGGCAACACAAGCTGAAGTCGACGATGCCGTGAGGATACTCACCGGACAATACAACTCCGCCAAGGATTCTTATTACATAATCAGTTCTGATTCGGTAAAAGTGATTGCCCTGGATTCGCTGAATCCGACAACCGTTCCATCTGCTCATTCATCGCTGATCGCCGGTACCGCTTCATTTATCGGTACTAAAGGAGCAGATACGGGGACCAAAGCGAACATCACGTTTAACACCTCATCGAATATTACCGATGTGAAGGCGCCGAACGTTTCAAGCACCGGCGGCTACACCGCCGTAGAGTCGGCCGTTCCCGCCTTTAAAAAAGGCACGGATACGAATAAACAAATGTTTCAAGTAACCGTCAGAAGATCGAATGTGAATGAAAATACAAAATGGCTCGGGTTAACGTATCTCCGGTATAAAGTGAACGGAGCGGACCAAGTCACTTACCTCAGCTTCAATGCGGATCAGCTCGATGCTTTGAGTCAAGCTGCGGCTGCAGCGCAAAAGCTGCTGGACGCGGCGGCTGTTATCCCGGGAGCGGAAGCGGCTTATGAGGCGGCAAAAAACGCGCTGCAGGCCAAGATTGCCGCAGCCAAGGAAACGGCGGCCAATTTGGCGGCGACCAGGCCGCAAATCTATGAAGCGGGCACGGCTTTGGATCAGGCGTTGAGCGCTTTTAAAGCGACGGTAACGGTATCTTACCCGCTTTACTACTCAACCGTTCATGCGACAAACGACGCTTTCTCCAGCGCAGACAGTTATTTCGTGAAACCGGCTGTCATCACAACGGACAACGACGTTACCTACGCTTCCTTGACGCTAAAAAGCAGCTCTCTCATCAAAGAATTCAAAGTGAAAACAGGCGGTCAATACGTCGATGCGTCTGTCGTTAGCGAGGACACGGCGGCAAATACGAGAGTGGTCCAATTCGCGGTCGACAGCTTGTCTTCGCTGCTTGACGCGAAGGTACGTATCGTAGTGCCTGCGCAATCTTATGATCAAACATACGATATACGCTTGAATTTTAATAATGTGGATAATGGCGCGCTGGCACAAGCTATAGCGGAAGCGACGGCGGCCTATCGGTCTGCGGTGGTTGGCACGGAGCCGGGCCAGTATCCGCAAGCGGCGAAAACGGCGCTTCAGACGGCGATTAATATCGCCGGGGCAGAAGCTTCCCGGTTAACGGGTACGGCCGCACAGTCCGCAGCTGCTCTGGCGGCGCTTCAGCAAGCTTTGAATACATTCAAAGCGTCCGTTATTGTGGCGAATCCTAATCCCAATCCCGGAACCGGAACGGGAGAAATTCCGGACGGCGAATACCCGATCGGCTTCACCATCTACAAGGAAAATACAAACGAGCCGTCGGTAATGTACGATTATGTAGACAAAACAAGCGGAAAATTATCCGTAAGAGGCGGCAAGAAATATATATCGTTCACCTTAAAGCAGGACACGGAAATTTTGAGCTTCAAAACGAAGCTGAATGCAAGCTCTCCGTTAACGGAGACAGCGGTGGTCGCTAGAAACAGTGCCGCCAACGAACGGACCGTGGAATTTGAAGTGGAGGATGTAACGAACAAAGTAGACGGCTGGGTAAAAATTTATTGGGTATTGCCGGCCCCGATTGGAATCTACGACCACGAATACAACGTTCAAATCGGCTTCAGCGACCTGCCGGTCATTCCGGGGCCGGTCAATAAAGCAGCTTTAAACGCGCTGATCGCCGATGCGCAGGCGAAGCATAACGCGGCCGTTGAAGGAACTGCGGCAGGACAGTATCCGGCGGGCTCGAAGGAGGCATTGTCGGCAGCCATTTCGGCGGCACAAGCTGTGGCTGCCAATACGTCGGCGGCACAGGAGCAGGTGGATCAAGCATTGGCCGCTTTGCAGACGGCAGTAAACGCATTTGCTTCGTCGGTTATCACGGCCCCGGGAACCGTTCAATTACCTGATGGCGAATACAAGCTCGAATTTATGATTTATAAAAAAGGAACGGCCGATCAGTCCGTTATGTACGATTATGTGGATCAAACAAGCGGCAAACTGAAGGTCGAGGGAGGCAAAAGATACGTCTCGTTTACTTTGAAGCAGGACGCGGAAATTAAAAGCTTCAAAACAAAGCTGAATGCGGACTCGGAGTTAACGGAAACGACCGTTGTCAGCCGAGACAGCGCAGCCAATACGAGAACCGTTCAATTTGAAGCGGAAGATTTGAACAAAAAAATCGACGGCTGGGTGAAAATTTACTGGGAGCTGCCGGCCCCGATCGGTATTTACGATCACGAATACGACGTTGAAATCGGCTTCGGCGGCATTACGGTGGCGGATTTGTCCAAACCGGTTAACGACGGTCAATACAGCTTCACCTTTGCAGCAGCACCCGATGATCCGGCTGCTGCTCCGATCGGCAGCTTGGTTGAATCCGGCGGCAGTCTGAAGGTCCAAAACGGCAAAAAGCTGGCGACCTTCAAGCTGAAAAACGGCGTAACGGCAAGCAAAATCGTACAGCTGAATGCCGATGGCACGGTGAACAAGGAAATCGTACCGCAGTACTCCGCGAAGCAGCAGCCGGGCCTCGTAAGAGTGCTGGCCGATGAACGGGCGGGTACAAATTTGCAGTTTGAAGCCGACGATTTGACGGCAACGTATGCAATCACGTTATCCTCGGGAGGCACTGAAACGTCGTATAAGCTGCTATTTCTTAGCGTATCTCCTGTAGGTACAGTGACGCCAACGAATCCGGGGAATCCGTCAAATCCCGGAAACGGCAGCGGCGGCACCGGCGGCGGTTCGACCGGAGGCGGGGGTACAGGCGGCGGATCGACGGGGGGCGGCAGCACCGGCGGCACCGGCGGCGGATCAACCGGCAGCTCCAACCTGGCCGAAGGCAAGTACACGGTGAACTACACGATTTTGAAATACGAAACCGACCAAAAATCCGTGATGCAGGACTATGTCATTACACCGGGTATACTTAGCGTCGAAGGCGGCAAGCAATATTTTTCCATGACGCTCAAGCAAAGCAAGGAGATTACTTCGTTTAAAACGGAAGTGAACGGTTCCTTGACGGAAACCGAGGTTATCGAAAGAAACCAGGATAAAAACACCCGTGTTGTCCGCTTTGAAGTGAAAGACTTGTCCGCGAAACTCAAAGGCTGGGTTAAAATCGATTGGGCGGAAATGAACTATTTCCACTCCTACGACATCGAGATATCGTTCGATAAAGCAAGCGCCAAAAAGGTAAGCTCGGATACGAACCTCGGCGGCGGCTCCGGCGCGGTAGTGGCCACGCTGAAAAACGGCGAATACGATTTGAATTTCAAGGTGCTGCAGCATCGGAACAACCTGGAATCCAGATACAACGACGTCTTCGAGCACCCTGCCAAATTGATTGTGAAAGACGGCAAGAGAAACGTCTCTTTGACGATCAACGACCATAAGCAGGTGGACGATTTCAAGGTGGAATCGGAAAAGGAGATTGAAAATGCCGCAGCATCCGGTTTGACGGTGACCACCGAAAAGGTTCTGAATTCCGCCACGGAAGTAAGCAAAGATGAGACGGCGAACAAACGGGTTGTCAGCTTTGAGGCGAAGGATTTGACCGTACCGGTGCATGTGCAGCTGGATATAGTCGTTCCACCGACGGAAGCCGAGCTGGAGCAGCATAAAAAAGATGTGGAAGCAGCGGAAGCAAGCAATGACGGTTATATTCCCCAGCTTCAGAAAAAGATTGAGAAGGTAGACGTCGATTTTGTGTTCGACATTGATGCGTTAGGCAAAAAAGTTCAGGACGAAGAGGCTGCCGGCTCCGAATCCGCAGCTGAAAATCCGGCTGCAACGGAAACAGGAACGCCAACGAGCCTGAGCGACATTGAAAACCACTGGGCTAAAGCAGCGATTGAACGTGCCGTGGCGCTCGGTATTGTCGACGGATATGAGGACGGCAGCTTCCGTCCTGATGGCGAGGTGAGCCGTGCCGAGTTTACGGCAATGATCGGACGTGCGCTCAAGCTGGAAGGCAAGCAGGCGGAGCTGGCGTATGCGGATATTGGCTCGATTCCGGCATGGGCAAAGCCATATTTGGAGCAAGCCGTAGGAGCGGGTATTGTGAACAGCTACGAAGATAATACGTTCCGTGCGGAACGGCAAATTACGCGTTCGGAGATCGCGGTTATGGTTGTCAGAGCGTTAGGCCTTCCGGTTGACCACAATGAAAGCTTGTCTTTCGCGGACGCGGGGCAAATTCCGCAGTGGGCGTACGCACAGGTGGCGGCTGCGGCGAAGAAAGGCATTATTAACGGCAGAGACAACAACGTGTTTGCACCGAACGACAGAGCAACGAGAGCGGAGGCGGTCACGTTGATTATGGCCCTGCTGAACGGCGGCAAGTAATTCGTGGCGTGGCTCTAATCCGATCGGGGATGCCGGGATACCGGCGTCCTCCATGATTTTTCGGATACAGGGGAAAGGAGGAGCAGCACCATGAAGACATGGCTAGGATCAGTGCTGGCTGCCGGCTTGCTGCTGCTGTTTGCAGGTTGCTCCGGGGGCACCGGAGAATCGATTGCCGCTTCGCCGCCGGGTGACGCGTCAGGTGACCGCAGGGTGGTCGCGACTACCGTGGCTGTTACGGAAATGATGGATGCGCTCGGGGTAGATTTGATAGGCATTCCGAAAAGCTATAAAAAATTGCCGGAACGGTATAATGGCGTCACACAAATCGGCAATCCGATGAGTCCCAATATGGAGGTCGTAAAATCGCTCGCCCCGACCGACGTATTGTCGGTTACGACTTTGCAGTACGATCTGGCCCCCGTTTTTAAAAATGCCGGAATCCATGCGGATTTTCTCGACTTGACCAGCGTGGAGAAGATGAACGAAGCGATACGGGCGCTTGGAACGAGATACGGTAAGGAGAAGCAGGCGGAGGCGATCATAGCCGAATTTAACCACACGATGGCTGAGGTGAGGGAACAAACGGAAGGTAAGAAGCAGCCGTCGGTTCTGATTTTATTGGGGGTGCCCGGCAGTTATTTGGTCGCCACCGAACGTTCTTATATCGGCGACCTTGTCAGGCTCGCCGGCGGGAAAAATATCGTGCAGGGAGAGACCGTGGAATATTTGGCTTCCAACACCGAATATTTGCAGCAGGCGAATCCCGATGTCATTCTCAGGGCGGCCCACGGCTTGCCCGAAGAGGTAGTGGAGATGTTCGACAAGGAGTTTAAGAAAAACGATATATGGAAGCATTTCGAAGCGGTCAAACACAATCGGGTATACGACTTGCCGGAGGAGCTGTTCGGCACGACCGGGAACCTCGCTGCGCCTAAAGCGCTCCAAGCTTTGCTGAAAATGCTGTATCCGTAAACGGCGGAAGCACGTTGCCATTATTTCGTATATGAAGGAACCATACAATGAAAAAAACATGGGCGAGTATGATTGTTGCGGTTGTTTTGCTGGTTGTGCTTACGGTGGTATCGGCAACCACAGGAAGCATCAAGGTGGGCGGTCTGGAGCTCATCCAAGGACTGATTAGCGGAACGAACAAAAGCGTGCAGGTGATTAAAGATTTGCGCTTGCCGAGAATTATTGTCGCTTTATTTGTCGGAGCGGCTTTGGCGGTGTCCGGTGTGCTCCTTCAGGCGGTGATGAGAAGTCCGCTCGCCGACGCCGGCGTCATCGGCATTTCTTCGGGATCCGGAGTGTTTTCCCTGCTGTTTGTCACCTTGTTTCCAACGTTTTTTTTCTGGCTGCCGTTGTTTGCATTTTTAGGAGGGGCTATAGCGTGTTTTCTCGTTTATTCGCTATCGTGGAAAAGCGGTCTCAGTCCGATCCGCATTATATTGGTAGGCATCGCGGTTAACGCGACCTTCGCCGGTTTGGGGCAATCGTTTAACTACCGGGGCAGCTACGCGGTGACGAGCATCAACCCGGCGACGACGTCGACATTTACGATGAAAACGTGGGGCGATGTTCAAGTGATGGCCATTTACGGCACTCTGGGACTTATTGTCGCGCTGATGCTTGCTTCATGGTGCAACCTGCTGTCCCTGCAGGATAAATCGGCCCAAAACCTGGGTCTTAACGTAACCAAGGCGCGGCTCGTTGTTTCGATCGTCGCTGTTTTGCTGGCGGCTGCCGCTACGGCCATCGGTGGATTAATCGCCTTTGTCGGACTTCTTATCCCGCATATCTCCAGGCTGCTCGTCGGCTCGGACCACAAGGTGCTTATCCCTTTTTCGGCTCTTGCCGGCGCCTTGCTGATTTTGCTCGCGGACACGCTTGGAAGGACCGTTCTCGCGCCTTCGGAAATACCGGCTTCCATTATTATGACAGTCATCGGCGGGCCGTTTTTAATATTTTTACTGAGGAAGAGTGAACGGCTTCATGGAAATTAGAGCGGTAACGTTTTCGTACAATAACAAAACCGATCAGTTGAAGTCGGTGAGCGGCACAATAGAAACCGGGAAAATAACGACGATTATCGGTCCGAACGGCTGCGGCAAATCGACGCTTCTCGGCGTGATGTCGCGCAATCTTACTCCGCGCAGCGGTCAGGTTGTCATGGACGGCAAGGCGATCGCCGCTTATAAGCCGAAGGAGCTTGCCAAAAAACTGGCTGTCGTGCACCAGCATAACGATGCTCCCTCGGATATGACGGTGGAGAGGCTGGTCGGCTTCGGACGGATGGCCCACAGAAGTATGTTTGCTTCTCCCGCCGGGGAGGACACGGAGGCTGTGGAGCAGGCGCTCACCCGCACTAATCTGCAAGCTGTCCGGAAGTTGACCATAGACCGGCTGTCCGGCGGAGAGAGGCAAAGGGTGTGGATCGCGATGTCGCTCGCGCAGAACACGCCGTTTTTATTTTTGGACGAACCGACGACATACTTGGATATTTATTACCAGTTCGAGCTGCTCGAACTGATCAAACGCCTGAACACCGAACACGGGCTGACTATCGTGATGGTGCTGCATGACATTAACCAGGCGATTCGTTACAGCGATCTGCTTATCGTGATGAAAAGCGGAGAGATCGTTGGGGCCGGCGCGCCGGATGAGGTGATTACGGAAGAAATGGTGAAAACGATATACGGAGTTGAAGTTGCCGTCAAGAAGGACCCGCTGGCAGGCATGTATATAGTTCCTTTAGGGATTTAACCCGATGGAACGGGACGAACTGCCCGATCCCTGAAACTCCAGGGTGAGGGCAGTTTTTTCGCCCCAAAACAAGATGGTGAGGCATGTTTAATTTGTCTTCTTGGATATCGACCCGAAATATTCCAAAACTACCTCGCGGAATTCCAGAGCCGCCCGCGAAATGTAACGGCTTTTGCGCCATAATAAAGCAATCTCCCGCACCAACTCGTGTCCCTCTACTTGGAGATAATGCATACGGTCCCGTAGATTCATTGCCGTGCTTGGTATGAAGGCAATGCCGATTCCGGCTTCCACAAGAGCGCTTAACCTGGCGGGTTCATTTCCTTCATACACATATTTGGGTGTAAACCCGACCGATTCGCATACAGAGTCCAATAGATCGCGAGTGCCGTGGCCTTTCCTAACGCCGACAAACCATTCATCCTTTAATTCCGGCAAGGACACGCTGCTTCGGTCAGTCAGCCGATGCCCCGCCGGAACAGCTATGAGGATGGGGTCGATGTATACGATTTGACACTCTATGTCATCTTCCTCAATAGGAGGGGAGGATAAGCAGAAGTCGACCTCTCCCCGATGAATAAGCGTAACCATTTCCTGCGTGGTCAGCATTTGCACATGAAAATGGATATGGGGCCGTTTTTTCCTAAACTCATGTAGGATATGGGGCAGCATACCTGCGGTATTCACCGCCAAATTCAGCGTGCCGTATTCCGGGTTGGACAAATCGCTGAGCTCCTGCCTCCCCTGTTCCAATTCAAACAACGCCTTTTCCGCCCGGCGAAGAAATCTGTTTCCGTATTCATTAAGCCGCAGCTTCCTCCCGGTCCGATCGAACAGGGGCACCCCCAGATCTTCCTCCAGGCGCCCGATCGTTTTGCTTAGCGACGACTGAGTAACATGCAGACTTCGCGCCGCTTCGGTCATATGTTCCAATCGGGCCACCGCGAGAAAATATTGCAATTGAAGAAGTTCCACTTCGACCCCTCCATTCATTCCTTTCAGTCAATGAAATCATAACATAAAATGCGTTGGAGTAAATAATTGATTTCAAGTACGATGTCATCAAGACATTATGGGAGGGAATCGAAATGAATGCTCGCAATTGGTGGTTGATGATTTCCGTAGGACTGGGGATGCTGCTCAACCCGTTAAATTCTTCGATGGTCGCCGTCGCTATTCCCAGGCTGCAGCATGAGTTCCAGCTTGACTTTACCGTTGTTTCCTGGATTATTTTCACCTTTTATATTGCAAGTGCTATCTCTAATCCTGTCGTGGGAAAGGCCAGCGATTTATTCGGCCGCAGGAACATATTCCTTGCCGGGCTTATTGTAGCCTTCACCGCATCGTTATCAGCTCCGCTGTCGCCAAACTTCGGGTGGCTCCTCGTGCTGCGCATTGTACAATCCATCGGAACAAGCATGACGATTTCGGCCGGAATGGCTATTATGCGTATTCATATTAAGGAGAAACAAGCGACCGCACTGTCCGTTGTGACCATCTTCCAATCCGGAGCGGCAGCCATTGGACCTTTTATCGGCGGAGTTTTGATTCACTGGTGGGACTGGCCCGCTATTTTTTTCGTCAATATTCCGTTCGTAGCGGCAAGCTTTCTATTCTCTTGGAGGATGATTCCAAAGGATGAAACCTCACCAACCGTTGTATCGGGCATATCCTTTCGTAAATGGTTGGATTTGATCGATGCGCCGGGGATTTTGCTCTTCACAGCGGGTTTGGTTCCCCTGCTCGTCGGATTATTGTCGGTAAAATCATCCGGGCATGTCTCGTTGGCATATGTCGTTGTCGGGCTGACAGGCCTTGTTCTTCTGGGTGCTTTCGTACGTCATGAGATAAAGACGTCGTCACCCTTCATACCTTTGCGCACATTGGCCAAATATCCGGCGATCACTTGGGTTAATGTCCAGTTCATGGTCGTAAACTTACTGTTTTACGCCCTCTTTTTCGGGATTCCGTCCTACTTGCAAACGGTGCGTCATATCAGCGAGTTTCATACAGGAGTTCTCATGTTAAGTTTGGGAGTATGCTCGCTCGTCGCTTCTCCGCTGGCAGGACGATGGATCGATAAATCGGGACCCAGGCCGGCATTGCTCGTGTCCGCAATCCTGATGACACTCGGGTCCGTATGGATCGTGACATGGAATCAAACTTCTCCGCTTATCAGCGTCTGTCTGGCATTGGCTGCATTCGGTATCAGCAACGGGTTGAACAATGTCGGCATGCAAGCGGCTCTATTCAAAAGTTCTCCAAAAGAAATCATCGGTGTGGCATCCGGTTTATTCAGTACATCAAGAAACCTGGGAGCCATTCTCTCTTCGCTGCTCATAGGCATCGTTATGGGAGGCGAATTCAGCTTCGGGGGATTTCAAGTGCTGGGAATTATCCTCACGGCGGTTGCATTCTCCTTGGTATTCATGAATCGGCGGCGCCAAGAGCCGAGGCAATGGCAAGAGCCGTAGGCGATCATCAGTAATTCCTGCATCGACAGCTTCAAAATATTCAGATAAAATAAATACAGCTTTGTAAGTATTTTGAAGCAAGGAGAGGTCGGGATCGATGGCCGCAAATTCCGCCAGTGTCTTGAAAATACTCATTGTCGACGATGAATATTTTGTCAGGGTCGGTTTGCAAACTACGATCGATTGGCATGAGCATCATCTTGAAGTCGTAGGCGAGGCCGAGGACGGGGAAACCGGCCTCGAGATGGCCGTCCGGTTAAAACCCGATATTATTTTAACCGATATGAATATGCCTTTTTTGGATGGGCTCGGGTTCATGGAACAAATGCGAAACCGCGGGGTCACGGCGAAGGTGATCGTACTGAGCGGATACGACGATTTTCAATATGCCCGGGGATCCATCGCGTACGGCGTTTCGGATTATTTGATGAAGCCGATCGAGAACGACAAGCTGCTCGCCTCGGTGAACAAAGTAGCGGACGCCATCCGTAAGGAAAGGATGACGGAGAGCATTTATAAGGCGAAGCTGATTCAAGATCTGCTTGTCGTCCTGAAGCAGCTTCGCAGCAGGAAAACGGCCGGCACGGACAAGGTGGTCAAAGATGCAATCGATTATATCCGGCGGAATTACGATAAAAATTTATCGGTCGGCGAGATAGCCGAAAAACTGTACACCAGCCCTTCGAATTTGATGCATGCTTTCAAAAAAAACACGTCGATGACCGTAAACGATTACATCACCGAATATCGGATCGAGAAAGCCAAAGCGCTGTTAAGCACGAACCGGTACAAAATTTACGAAGTTTGCATTCGGGTTGGCATGAAGGACCCGAGGCATTTCAGCCAACTGTTTAAAAGATATACGAATGTGACCCCGAAAGAATACATGAAAAGTCGTATTTACGACTGAACGGGGGGCAACCGGGAATGCTTGCATTAGGCAAAATGAAAATCAACAGCCGGATTTTCTGGCTTATTTTTATTTGTCTGCTGTTGTCGTCCGCCGCGATTTTCCAAACGTCCCGCATCGCCGTGCAGAAAAATATAGAAGACTCCATGTATAACTACGTGAGGCTGAATCAGGAAAAGGCCGGAGCGAACGTAGAGAGCGTCATCGACCAAGTCAATATGTTATCCGTTCGGCTGCAGACCAATAGCGAGATATACAATTTGCTGGAGGATGCCCGTCCGGAGGGGGAGAAGCAGGCGAAGCTGATCGATCTGCTGAACGATATGATGATCGACCGGACGATTGTAGGCGATATTGTTATTTTGACACACCATGGCAGCGCTTATAATTACAACAGACAGCAGCCGGCCGATATGCCCGGCCGCTCTTATCTGAATGAAATCGAACATTCGAATACCCCCGTCTGGGGCGGAGTGAAAAAGGATGCGGACGGAAATTCCCATATCCTGCTCGGCCGAAGATACCAAAACTTTTTCACAGGCCAAAATTTGGGCTGCCTTGTCGTTTATATCAAGGAGAGAGCCATTCATAATATTTTAAAAGATGTGATCGTCCCGGATCGGGGATATTCCTTTTTGACGGCGGACGATTCGTACATATTGTCTTATCCGGCGCCGGAGCGGGCAGGCGCAACGATATTCGACAACGATGTTTTTATGGCGGGATCCGAGCTGAGCTTTAAGAAAATCTCATTAGCGGGCAAACCCGCTATCGTGACCCGCTATCCGCTGCGCGGCAATTTGGCGAAGCTGGGGTCGAACTGGAGCATCGTCAGCGTCGTTTCCGACGAAAAGCTTTTGGAAAATGTGAATAAAATCAATACGTATGCGGCATTTATCCAGATCGCTCTGCTGCTTGTCGCCATCCTCATTTCTTATTATGTCTCCAAGCGGATCATTTTGCCCATCCGAAGGCTGAACGGCAAAATCAATCAATTTAACGGGGACGCGACAGTCGTTCCGTTTCGGAAGTCGAAGGACGAATTATGGGTATTGGAAAACAGCTTCAACGAAATGGTCGTCCGCATTCGCGAGCTGATCGAGCGGCAAAACGAGGAGAAGGACCGGCAGCGTGAAATGGAGCTGGTTGCCCTGCAGGCTCAGATCAATCCTCATTTTCTTTATAATACGCTGGATGCGATCGGGTGGATGGCCAAGATTCACAAGCAGAAAAATATCGAGGAGATTGTCGTGGCGTTATCCCATTTTTATCGGCTCGGGCTTCATAAAGGGGATAAATATATTACCGTTGAAGAAGAGCTGGGCATCGCCAGGAGTTATATTGCGATTGAAACGATGCGCACTCCCGGCAAGTTTGAAGTGGAATACGACATTTCCGGGGAAATATTACATTTTATGATGCTTAAAATGCTTCTGCAGCCGTTGATTGAAAATGCGATTAAACACGGAATTCGCGGGAAGCGGGGAAAAGGACGCCTCGTCATTAAAGGTTACCGCTCCGGGGACGAAATCCGGTTTGAAATTACCGACGACGGGGCCGGTTTTGCGGTGGGCGAGCTGGAGAAAGCGGACGCCGCGCCCCGTTATAACGGCGGAGGTTACGGAATCCGCAACGTTAACGAACGAATCCGTCTCGAATACGGCGCCGAATACGGCGTAACGATTATAAGCGCCATAGGGCGGGGGACCACTTCGATCGTGACGGTCAGGCCGAAGTGAGTTTACAAGAACGCCCGGATTTTTTTGTAAAGCTCGGCGAGAGGCCGGACGATGCTCCTTTTTAACAAAACGGCAAGCAAAACGGCAAGCGAGCTGGAGAGCAGCGTCAGCAGAAACAGGGACACTTTCAATGAATGAAGCTTCGACATGGCGTTCTCCAGCGGAATATCCATGACGATCTTGTCGGTGCCGGAGCCCAGTACCGGACGGAACAAAATAAGCCGGTCTCCGCTATCGGAAACAAACGCCCCTTCGGGGGCTTGTTGGATGATATCGAGGTCTTCCGTGTCGAGAGCGTCCTTGTTGGCGTCGGGGAGCATTCGGGCGATATTTTTGCCGTCGTGGAACAGGAACGTTTGGCTCCGGCGGAAAAGGGAATTGGTCGTATTGAAAAAATCCAAAGCTTTTGCGGCATCAAGATCGACAATCATGATGCCGAGCAGGGATCCGCTATCGTCGAAAGCTTTTAGCAAATAAGTTAAAGTTCCGCCCGAACGGTTCGCCGTGCCGCCGGCGCCATCCTCGCCGTCTCTGATCACCCACGCGGATTTTTCCGAAGATTGGCCGATGAAATTGCGGATCGCCCGGTTTTCCTGCAGCGTCTGAAACGGCGGCATGTTGGACATCCGACTGAGCGAATAGACGGTTCCGTCGATTTTATAGATCGATATTCCTAAAACTTTCAAATTCAGACCGACGGAAAGATTATCGAGCACCGGCTGCAGCTCCATCGATACTTTCGGCTGCCTGATTTCATCGGCCATCATCGGGTTATTCAAGATGACCTTCGCAGTTTCTTCGATCGAGTTCATATATTGAACGAGCTGTTCGTTGGAGTTGCGAAAATAATTGTTCGAGACTTCGATAAATTCCGCCTGAACGGTTCTTTTCGCCCATTGGAAAGAAAAGATGGCAATCAGGATGGTGCACACCGATATAGTTGAAAGCGCAATCATGACGATTCTGAGAGACAGAAGCCGGAACATCACCGCACCTCCCTATTCTGGAACGTATGTAGCTGCATTATAACAGTTTTACGAACATTTTTGCAGAATCGCATCATTTATCGCCCTGTAAGAAAGCGTTATTATTAAAGCAGCAACGTTGCGAAGAAACGAAAAATGAGACAAAAGGGCGGTGCACGCTGTTCTATGAAGAAACGATTGATGGCAGGACTTGGCCTCATGACCGTGCTGGCCACAGCTGCGGCTTGTTCGGGCAACAATGGTGCAAGCGGTACAAGCAACGACCCGTCAGCGGCAGCAGGAGGCACAAAGCAAGTCGTTTTTCATAACGGAGATTGGGTAAAGGACGAAGACAAAAGACTTCCTCAGTTCAACGCCTGGAAACAAAAGCTGGAATCGGAAAATCCGAATCTGAAGGTCGTTCCGGATTACTACGCTTACGATGTGAATACGTTTCTTCCGAAGGCGGAAAGCGGCCAACTGCCCAACATGTTCAATACCGTCTTTACGGAACCGACGAAAATTATTAATGCCGGGTATGCCGCGGACATTACCGAGTATATGAAGAAATACGGCTTCGATAAAGCGGTGAATCCGGACATGCTGAAGCTGGTTTCGAAGGACGGCAAAATATACGGAATACCCGATAGCGGCTATTACATGGGGATCTGGTATAACGTCAATTTGTTCAAGCAGGCCGGATTGCTGGATGATAAAGGCGTGCCGAAATTCCCGAAAACCTACGACGAATTGGCCGAAACCGCGAAAATCATTAAGGACAAGACCGGCAAAGCGGGCTTTTTCTTCCCGACCAAAAACAACCAGGGCGGCTGGCAATTTATGACCATCGCCTGGGCCTATGGGGCCGAGTTCGAAAAGCAGGTCGACGGCAAATGGAAGGCGGTGTTCAACAGTCCGGAAGCGGTTCAGGCTTTGCAATATGTCAAAGATCTCAAATGGAAATACAATGTGCTGCCGGACAATGTGCTGGTCAATATCGACGACGGATTCAAGCTGTTCGGGACCGACCAGGTCGCCATGGGATTTGCCTCGACCGACTGGGCTAAACACCCCGTTAACGATTATAAGATGAGCAAGGACAATATGGCGATGTCGGCGATACCGGCCGGCCCGAAGGGCCGGGTGGCCTTATTCGGAGGCAATCTCAAAATGTTCGCCAACAACGCGTCGCCGGAGCAAATTGAAGCCGGTTTCAAATGGATCAAGGTGGTCGGCAAGTCGCCGGATATAGATCCGGAATCGTTGAAAGGTTTGGAAGAGCAGCTTGCCAACGATAAAAACTTGAACCGGGTCACCGGGGTTCACGGCTTGCTTCCGTGGGTGAACAAGGAAAAGATCGATGCGATGAATGCGCTTTATGAGAAATATACCAACGTCAATATCGATCTTTGGAAAGATTACATGGACAACAAAGGGGTAACTATCAAACCGGAAGAGCCGATCAACGCCCAGGAGCTTTATAAAGGCTTGGATGCCGTCATCCAGGCGGTGCTCACAGATAAAAACGCGGATCCGAAAGCTTTGCTCGACAAGGCCGCTGCGGATTTTCAAAAGGATTATTTGGACAAAGCGAAGTAAATCCGGAAGGATGGCAGACCCGGCGTCTGCCATTCGTCCTCATCATTCGTAAAGGATGGATCGGCTTTGGATGCAGCGCAGCAGCAACAGAAACAGCATGCGGTACGCACCGCAGCGAAACCCGGGTCATGGAGGAAAACATTCGGGGAGATCACTTCATGGTTGTTGATTGTTCCCAGCCTCGTATTTTTTATCGTCTTTCACTGGGAGCCGCTCCTTTCGGGCATCGTCTTGTCGTTTTATAAAACCGAAGGGTACCGGGCTGTACAGTTTATAGGCTTGCAAAACTACATCGACGTGATCACAAATTCCGTTTTTCAGCAGACGCTTGTCAACACGTTTCTATATGTGATCTGGTCGCTGATTATCGGATTCCTCGTTCCGATTGCCGCAGCGATCATGATTAACGAGATGCGGATGTTTCAATCGTTTTTCAAATTTGCCGTGTTTTTCCCCGGAATGGTGCCGGGAATCGCTGCGGCGCTGCTTTACGTCATTTTGTTCGAACCCGGCGCGGGCGGAATTTTAAATGCGCTCATCGGCAAAATCGGATTGCCTCCGTCGCAATGGCTGCAAAATGCCCAGTTGACGATTCCTCTCATTGTACTGGTCATGACCTGGAGAAGCTTTGGAGCGACGGCGATCATCTACTTGGCGGGTCTGCAAGGAATCAATCACGAGCTGTACGAAGCCGCCTCGCTGGACGGGGCCGGAGTTTGGCGGAAGCTGAGGCATATCACGATTCCGCAAATATCTTCTTTTGTCGGGATGCTGCTGATCCTGCAGGTGATCGGCGTGTTTCAGGTGCTGTACGAGCCGCTGACGATGACCGAAGGCGGCCCGAACAACGCATCGATGTCGCTGAGCCTGCTCAGCTATCAATATGCGTTTCGTTATTTCCAGGCAGGCCAGTCGTTGGCGGTCGGAGGCATATCGTTCGTTATCATCTCGCTTATCACGATCGTTTATTACTTAATAAACAAAAAAGACCGGACCGACTAGGCGGTGGGAGAAAAAGCATGAAGGAAACAAACGGTATCATCAGTGCGCTGGATTATAAAAATCCCGGGGTTAAGCTGCTTTATTGGCTGGTTATGCTTGTGCTTTTTGGGATATCGCTGATTTGCCTGCTTCCCCCTTTATGGCTGCTGGCTTCAAGCGTGAAAAACATTAAGGAGTTTTTTAGCGTCCCTCCTACGCTTATTCCGCACTCCTTCGAGATTCATAAGCTGTGGGAAACGTGGCGCGAGCTGAATTTTACGCAGCTTTATTTAAACACGGCCTATATCACTGCAGGTTCGATCGTATTTGCCATCGTGTTTAACGGCATCATGGGGTATTTTCTGGCTGTGCTCAAACCTAGAGGCAGCAAATTATTGTTTGCCGTCATCATGTGGACGATGTTAATGCCGAACACGCTCGGCATCGTGCCGATATTCCAAAATATCATTTCTTTTCCGCTGCTTGGCGCGAATTTGATGAATTCATTTTGGCCGATGTGGATGATGGCGGGGTCCTCGGCTTTTTACGTCATCATTTTCAAAAGTTTTTTCGAAAAGATTCCTCCTTCTCTGATTGAAGCCGCGAGGCTCGACGGGGGAAGCAAGCTCGCCGTCTTCGGCCGCATTGTCCTGCCCATGAGCAAACCTATTCTCGCCACCATTACGATTTTTACGGTCAATGCGGCATGGGCCGATTTTTTCTGGCCGTTTATGGTGCTGAAAAAGAAGCAGATGTGGTCGGTGGCGGTGGCTGTTTACAATTTGAAAGAACTGGTGCCGATGGATATTCAGTTCATCGCATTGACGTTTGCGATTATTCCTCCTGCGATTTTGTTTATTTTATTTCAAAAGTATATTATGCAAGGTTTTACTTTCAGTGGAATCAAGTAAAAAAATCGCATCCCTGCAAACGCTGTCGGGATCAGCGAAGATTGGCGGTTTCCATGATTTAACGGAATATGATTGGAACCGTTTTATGGATTTTGCAGATCGATATCGATGAAATCGGGGTTCATGCGGCCTGTTCGGGTTCGGCTGCATGAGCCCGTTTTTTTTTGCACACCACAGCAAGATCCGTTAAATTCTCAGCAATAATCGACATTCCGGCCAATTTCATCTGTGATATGATCTGATTGTAAACGCTAACACGATATGAGGGAGTGTCGAAATGAAAACAAAAATAAAGTCGGCGATGTTATCCGTTCTTGCAGCTGTTACCGCTTTCAGCTTGACCGCCTGCTCGGGAGGCGCAAAAACCGGCGCACAAGATGCCGGAAAAAGCGACTCCGGCACCAAAAAGGAAGTCACCCTCGATTTTCTTTGGTTTACCGACGGCATTGAAGGCGATGTCATGAAAGGGATTGTAGCCGATTATCAGAAGCAAAATCCCAACGTGAAGATCAACCTGATCGATGTTGCCTATAAGGATTTGGCAACGAAGCTGAAAACGATGATTTCCGGCGGCAAACCGCCCGCATTGGCCCGCATGACCGATACGGGATTGTTCGCCAATCAAGCCTTGGATTTAACGCCGTATGTCGGCAGCGCGGACAGCTTTACCTCCCAGTTTATAGATTCCATCAAGCCTTATTATGTGGTGGACAACAAAATCATTGCCGCCCCGATGGACGTTACGGCTAACGGCATCATCTACAACAAAACGTTGTTCGATAAAGCGGGAGTCAAGGTACCGACCTCCAAAGATAACGTCTGGACATGGGACGAGTTTACCGCCGCTCTCAAGCAAGTCATGGATAAGGGCGGAGCCAAATACGGTCTCGTATGGGATTTCACGCCTCACCGGTGGTCCACCATGCTGTATCAATTCGGCGGCAGCATGATCAGTGCGGACGGTAAAAAAGCGGCCATTAACAGTCCGGAAGGCGTACAGGCATTGGAATATTTCGTCAAGCTGCATAAAGACGGCATTATTCCCCAATCGGTCTGGTTAGGCTCGGAAAACCCGAACAACCTGTTCCGTTCCGGAACGGTAGCTGTTCATTGGGCGGGCAACTGGATGCTCAGCAACTATAAGGACATCAACAACTTTGAATGGGGCGTCACCTATATGCCCAAGCAAAAAATCCGCTCCTCCGTACCCGGCGGCAAATATGTAATGGCTTTCAAAGGTTCGGGTGTGGAAAAAGAAGCGGCGGAATTTATCAAATATTTATCCTCCAAAGAAGTGAACGCCAAATACGACAAAGATTCGTTGTTCATCAGCCCGCGCAAAGACAATGCCAAGCTGGATTATGCCTTCGGCAAAGAGATGTTCGAAGTGTTTGCCGACGAGCTGGCCAATACGACTCCGCTTGCGGCTAACGATTGGTCCAGACAGGACGTCGTTCCGAAATTTTCCACCGATTTGAAAAATAACATCGTTGAGGCAATCTCGGGCAAAACGACCGCGAAAGACGCGCTGGACAAAACGGCCAAGCTGATCGACAAGGCGATCGGCGAGCAAGGCAAATAAATATTTTGTGCCATGTAAGGGCTACCCATGCGGTAGCTCCTTCTCTTTGGCAAAATCGATCAAGCAGGGAGCGTGGCGGCACATGGCGCATTATGCCCATTTTCCCACCAATACCGCATTGAAGCGGGAGCGCATCTACATTCGGCATCAGGTTTCGGAATGGCAGGACAGCTGGCCGCTTCACACGCACGACGGTTACGAAATATATTTTTTCCATCAAGGCAACGTCAATGTAATCGTCGGGAATGAAATTTATCAAATGCAGCCCGGCGACATGCTGCTGTTCAGCGGCGATGTGCTTCATCGTCCGAACCCCGCGAAAGACGTTCCGTATATCCGGAGCTACATCAATTTTACGGCGGACTACATCCAGGAGATGGCCGGCGAAGAGCTGCAGCAGAAGCTTCTCGGTTTGTTCAGCCATCCGAACGGCCTGCTGATCCGTTGGAGTGAAGGCGGCGCGAAGGAAATAGACGACCATTACGCCGCCATGTTTAACGAGAAAGAGAAGGAATCGATCGGAAAAGAATTTATGATGCAAAGCCTGATGGTGCAGCTCCTCCTGAAAATTTACCGCAAATCGAAAGAGATGTACGCTCATCTGACCGTGCCGGCGCAATCGCAGAAAGAGACGAACGTCCGCCGCATTTTAACGTACCTGAATCAGCACTATAAAGAGTCGATCGCTTTGGAGGAACTTTCCAAGGCGATGCATTTAAACAAATATTACATGTGCCATTCTTTCAAAGAGGTCACCGGGATATCCATCAACAACTATATTACGCGCAAGCGGATTGATGAAGGCAAAAAATTGCTGCGGTTATCGGACGAACCGGTCGGGCTCGTCTCGGAGCTTCTCGGCTTCAACAATCCGATCCATTTCAGCCGCATGTTCAAGCAGTATGCCGGCGTCTCTCCGCAGGCATACCGAAAATTACATCAGGAATGAAGGGAAGAATATAAAGATGACAACCGGCAGCAGCTATTTGACATATTCTCCGTTAAAGCTAAACCATCTTGTAATAAACCGCTGGCTGGTCAGCGGCATTTTGACCCGGAACGTACGGTTCGAACCGATGACGATGGAAGGGGATATCAACGACTGGCTGATTAAAGGTTTTTCCATTCATGAAAATCCTTGCCGCAAGGAATTTGTCGATGCAAGGCGCTCGTCCAAACCGGAGCTTCCGTTTTCCGGGCCGCCTTCGCTTGGCGGCAAAGTTTCGCTCTGGGGAGCGGAAGCGGAATGGGAAATTTATTTCCCCTGGGGAAACTCTCGGGTGGAAGAGTCCGGTTTTTATTATGTCCCCACGCACATGCTGCGATACGCTTACACGACCGTGGTCAGTCCTGCCGCGCACAAAGCGGTGTTTAACCTGAAAACGTGCGGAGCGGTGGCGCTCTGGGTGAACGGTCGCCAGGTGTGCGACTTCACGCCTTTCACAAGAAACATCGAACAGAAGACGCAGGTGGAAATTGAGCTCCAAGCCGGGGAAAACGAATTTATCGCCTGCCACGAGGACTTGGCGGAGCGCGATACGCTTTATCATTATACGTTGGAATACACAGGCTCCGAACAGCTTGAAATCCGCCTCCCACTTACGGAATCGGAATCTGCCAGGGATGTGGCGGCCATGGAAGATGCGTTCCACCGGGCGTATTTCCCGAAGGACAGCGTAACCGACGACGAGATCCGCATCGTCTTTGAACGGCCTTTTGGTCGGGGGATCACGTTCGATGTGAGCTACAGCAGTTTCTTCAGCGGGCAATATACGATGAAGAGAGAGCTTGAAGCCGGACGGCAAAATCTGATTTTGGGCCACACCTCCGATTTCGGAGTGGACTATAAATATTTTGAGCTGAGCACCCGCATCGGCAATGCGAAGATCCGCAAGCTGTTCGGCATCGAGCTGCACAACAACCGGTTCCAGCCTCAAAACAGCGAAGCGATGACGGTGCAGGAACGCAAGCGAACGGCGCTGGAGTGCGTTGCGGCGCTGGGCATTCCGAATATTCATACGGCGATCGCCAAGCTGAAAACCGGGGGAGCCCCCGAAGTAACCGGAGACATGATCCTTGACGGACTTGTCGGCATTCAGGAGAGACGGGACTGCGCCGATTTTTATTTGATCGCTTTGTTCCGCTTTTGGCGCGATTACCGCGACAGCGGCTTGTTCGACGAAGATTTCTGGGGCCGGGTCAAGGATACGATTCTTGGCTTCCGTTACTGGATAGATGAGCCGGGGGACGATGTGATGTGGTTTTTCAGCGAAAACCATGCGCTGCTGTTCCATAGCTGCCAGCTGCTGGCAGGCCAGCTGTTCCCTGACGATATATTTACAAATAGCGGCGAAACCGGGGCTGAGAGACAGGCGAAGGCGGAGCGCCAGCTGATCGGCTGGTTCGAACGATTTTTTGCCGAAGGATTGGCCGAATGGAATTCCAGCGCCTACATCCCGATCGATTTCCTCGGACTCATACAGCTTTACGACCTGGCCGAGCTGCCGGTTTTGCGGGAGCAAGCCAAGCGGGCGATGGACATGCTGTACGTGTACATGTTAACCGAAGCCCATGACGGCTATTTGACGTCTACGTTCGGGCGCAGCTACGAGAAAGAATTGCTCGGCAACCATGCGGCGGGAACGACCTCGCTTATTTGGGCCGGTTACGGCGTGGGCAACGTTAACAGCACTTCCTTTAATGTGTCGGTTTACTTGTCGGATTACACGCCGCCGCAGGAATTGGCCGAACTGACGAAGCTGAGCCCGGAGGAGGAGCTGGAATTCCGGCTGGAACAAGGCAAAGACGGGTACGCCAAGCTGATTCATTACCGGACGGGCTCCTTTGTGCTGTCGAGCATCTCCGATTTCCGCGCCGGCCTGAAAGGATACCAGGAGCATGTCCTGCATCTCGCCTTTTCCCCCGAAGCGCAAATCTGGGTGAACCATCCGGGAGAGATTTATTCCCACGGCTCGGGGCGGCCGAGCTTCTGGGCGGGGAACGGTTATTTGCCGAAGGTCGGACAAGTCAAGGGGCTTGGAATCTTACTTTTCAATATCGATCCCGAGCACGACGCCGACTATACGCACGCCTATTTCCCGACATATGCATTTACCCGGGTCGAGGCACGCGGATCGTGGTTTTTCGGCGAAAGAGAGGGAGGTTATGCCGCCGTTTACGCAGCAGGCGGCTTGGAGCTGAACCAAACCGGCATTACCCGCGGACGCGAGCTCATATCGAAAGGGCGCCGTAATATTTGGCTTGTGACGGCGGCGGGCCGTGAGGAATTCGGCTCGTTCGAGCAGTTCGTCGATGCCATGGTGAAGATGCCGTGCGAAGTATCGACGGAAGATTTGCAGGTGCGGCTCGCGGATCCGCGATACGGAGAAGTGCGTTTTGGCTGGCAGGGGCCGCTGACCGTAAACGGCGAGGCTGTGCAAATCGCGGGCTGCGGGGCGGAAGGCAGATTGGTGCGAAACAAAAGGGAGGTTTCCTTCAGATGAACCGTGAGACAATTTTAAGCGCGATCCGGCGTGTGTCCGATGCTATGAAGTCCATGAAAAACGAAGGAATGGACGAAATTTATCCGATAGGGCTCATTGACATTCATCTGTGGGAATGGCCGCAAGGCGTAGGGCTCTACGGGATGTATCAGTATTACCAGGAGACGAAGGATGCGGAAACTTTGCGGTTTTTGCAAGATTGGTTCGATGCCCGCATCCGCGAAGGATTGCCCGAGAAAAACGTCAATACGTGCTCGCCGCTGCTGACGCTGATCTCTTTATGCGAGCTCACCGGCAATGAAGAGTATATCCGGATTTGCGACGAGTGGAGCCGCTGGATCATGGACAATAAAGACGGCTTGATCCGGACCGGGGACGGTGCGTTCCAGCATATGATTACGGGAGATCCGAATGACGGGCAAATTTTGATCGACACGCTTTTCATGACCGTGCTTTTCTTTACGAAGGCGGGCGTCTATTTTGGGCGGCCGGAGTATGTCGAAGAGGCGAAAAAACAGTTTTTGATCCATATCAAATATTTGTACGACCGGCACTCCGGGCTGTTTTTTCACGGATGGGACTTTAATGGAAGGCATAACTACGGAGCCGTGCGTTGGGGGCGCGGCAACGGCTGGTATACGTGCGGCATCGTCGATTTTCTCGACATGGCCCCGATGGAGGACGGAATCAAGCAATATTTGCTCGATACGATGCGCAGCCAGGTTCAAGCCCTCGCTTCGCTTCAAACGGATGACGGCATGTGGCATACGGTGCTGGACGATCCTTCGTCCTATAAGGAAACGTCTTGTACGGCCGCTTTCGGCTACGGCATTTTGAAAGCTGTGCGCAAAGGTTACCTGGAGCACGATTATTTGCCTATCGGGCAAAAGGCGCTCGCGGCCGTGCTGGATCGGATCGACGCAAACGGCGTCGTGCAGCAGGTTTCGTACGGCACGCCGGTAGGCAATGATGCGCAGTTTTACAAAGATATCCCGATTTCCCCGATGACCTACGGTCAAGCTTTAACGCTCCTCATATTGATGGAAGGTTTGCGCCATGTCAATGGTTCGAACGGTTAACATTAAAAAAATGGCGTCATTCCGCTGAGGGATGGCGCTTTTTTTTTCAGCTGCATCCTATCGAACAAAACGACGACGGCTTCGAACAAAAGTGCAGCATGACCGCCATCCGCAATAAAAAAGCACTTAATCCAAACAAATGTCGGTCTGAAAACCTTTTCCGAACAAGTATAATAACAGCACCTTCATATTGAGGAGAGATTTACATGATATCGGTGGAAAAATATTGGGAAAATCTGAACGTCCTGCATGTGAACAGGGAGGCTCCCCGGGCGCATTACATTCCGTACTCCAGCGAAGCCGACGCATCGGCCGGCAAGCGCGGTCTCTCCCCGTATTATCAGACGCTGAACGGAAGCTGGAAATTCAAATATTACGCCAGCGTCAGGCTGGTGGAGGACGGATTTTACGAAGATAACGCCGAAGTCGGCGGCTGGGACGATCTGATTGTTCCGTCCTGCTGGCAGGTGAACGGCTACGATCAGTGCCATTACACGAATGTGAATTATCCGTTTCCTTGCGATCCGCCCTTCGTCCCTCAGCAAAATCCGGCCGGATTGTATGTAAGGGAATTCAACATCTCCGAGCAATGGGACGGAAAAGAGAAATATATCGTTTTTGAAGGAGTCAATTCCTGCTTTTACCTCTGGCTGAACGGCGCCTTTGTCGGCTACAGCCAAGGCAGCAGAGTGCCCGCCGAGTTTAACTTGACTCCCTATATCCGCAGCGGCAAAAACCGTTTGGCGGTGATGGTGCTGAAGTGGTGCGACGGGACATATTTGGAGGATCAGGATTTGTGGAGATTTTCCGGCATTTTCCGGGATGTCTACTTGCTTGCGAGAAGCCCCCGCCACGTCAGAGACGTGTTTAACCGTCAGGAGCTCTCCGCGGATTATGCGAAAGCATGGATCCGTTGCGAGATCGAAACGACCGGGTTATTGGATGTACAGGTGGAATTGAAGGACTCCCGTAACGGGACCGTCAGTATAGGGAAAGCGGAGATCGACGGAGCGGGCGCCGTGCGGCTCGAGGTCGATCGGCCGGCGCTTTGGAATGCCGAGAAGCCTGTTTTGTATCATTTATACATATCCGCCGGAGATGAAGTGCTGCGGTTTCAAGTCGGCTTCCGCAAGGTGGAAATCAAGGACGGGGTGTTTATGATCAACGGACAACCCGTAAAGCTGAAGGGTGTCAACCGCCACGATTCCCATCCGGAGCTTGGGCAGACGATACCGCTTCTTCATATGATCCGTGATTTGAAGCTGATGAAACAGCACAACGTCAATACGATTCGAACGTCGCATTATCCGAACGATCCCCGTTTTCTCGAGCTCTGCAACGAATACGGTTTTTATGTCATCGACGAAGCGGACCTGGAATGCCATGGCGTCCTTCATGCCGGCGATTATCATATGCTGTCGAAAAATCCGGCGTGGGAGTCCGCTTTTGTGGAGCGGGCTATCAGGATGGTGGAGCGGGATAAAAACCACCCTTCGATCATTATGTGGTCCATGGGGAACGAATCGGGTTATGACGCCAATCATATGGCGATGGCGAGGTGGACCAAAGCCCGCGACGCGTCGAGACCGGTTCATTACGAAGGCGTCGATCCGCGGCATAAAGGCAGTCCGGACACGGAAGTCATCGATGTGGAAGGCCGGATGTATTCCTCGCCGGAATATATCGAACAGTACGCAAAGGACCCGCGCAGCTTAAAGCCAATGTTTTTGTGCGAATACAGCCATGCGATGGGGAACGGCCCCGGCGATTTAAAGGATTATTGGGATGTGATTTACAAATACCCGAAGCTGATGGGCGGCTGTGTGTGGGAATGGTCGGATCACGGCATCAAAACGAAAACGGAGGCCGGAACCGAATATTTCGCCTACGGCGGCGATTTTGGCGATCAGCCGAACGACGGCAATTTCTGCATCGACGGGTTGGTCAGCCCGGACCGGGTGCCCCACAAGGGACTTCTCGAGCTGAAAAAAGTGATCGCTCCGGTGCGGTTTGAAGCGGTGGATGCCGCGGCCGGGATATTTCAAGTCACCAATTTGTACGATTTCTCCGATCTGTCGGAGCTGGTTCTAGTCTGGAAAATGGAAAAAGACGGCGCTGCCGTCGAGCAGGGGGAAGTTATCGATCTGCAGGTACCGCCGCACGAATCACGGGCGATTACGCTGCCGTACGCAGCGGAGCAATCGGAAGGGCGCCGCTTCGTCCATCTTTCCTGCCGGACAAAACGGGACAGCCGGTGGGCGGCAGCGGGGCATGAAATTACTTTCGAGCAGTTTGAGCTTCCGTCTGCGCCGATGCCTGCTGCTCCAATTCGGCGGAAGCTGCCCAAGATCCATGTGCAGCGCCAGGGTGAGCTTGTGATCGTCGAAGGCTTTGACTTCCGGCATGTGTTTGATTTGTATGACGGGACCTTCGTGAACATTTCCAAGCACGGCCTGGAGATGCTTCAAGCTCCGGCTTCTTTTACGATTTGGCGCGCGCCTACGGATAACGACCGGAAAATCAAGCTCAAATGGATGGAAGAAGGTTACGACAGAGCGCAGATGCGCGTTTACCGCGCGGAAATCGTGGAACAAACGGAGACGGCGCTTGACATCGAGGTTCATTTCTCCCTCGGCGGATATATCAAAATTCCGATTTTGCACGGAACAGCCCTTTGGAGAGTGGACGGATCGGGGGACATTTCGCTTAAGGTGAAGGTTCGCGTCCGGGAGGGGCTGGTGTTTTTGCCGCGCTTCGGTCTTCAGCTTGCCATGCCGAAAGGCATGGAAGAGGTGGAATATTTCGGCCTCGGACCGCATGAAAGCTACATCGACAAGCGCCACAGCGTGAAAAGAGGCAAGTATATCACGAGGGTGGATCGGATGATGGAAAATTATATCATGCCTCAGGAAACCGGCTCAAGGTACGGAACGGAATGGGCGATCGTCTCCAACGAGCAGGGGATGGGGCTGAAATTCAGCGCTCCGAATACTTTTTCTTTCAATGCGCTGCACTTTACTCCCGAGGACTTGACCGCCGCGACGCATAACTACGAATTGACCGCCGTTAAACGCGAGGAAACGATCGTTCACCTCGATTACAAAATGAGCGGCGTCGGGTCAAACTCGTGCGGACCGGAGCTTTTGCCGCAGTACCGTCTGGATGAAAAAGAGTTTGCATTTGAAATCGGCATCCAACCTATTTTTAATGAGGATGAATAAGGGCTCCACATTTGCGTCCCCTAAGCCGCCGCTTAGGGGACGTCCCCGTCCGCGGGGAATGTAGGATTATGTCGTTTTTTCGTGTATACTGTTAATAAATCAACGATAAGAAGGTTGAACCTATGGTCCACCGCGTGCTGCGATCCAGGGCGATGTCCCGCCTGCAAATAACGAAGAGCGTACACGCCAAGCTGGTTATGTTTTTTTTATGTGTGGCGATATTGCCTGTAGCCACGTTATGTTATTTCTCGTACAACAAATCGGCGCAAATCGTAAATTCGCAGTTCGGCAGTTATGGGATGTACGCCGTCGAGCAGTTAAAGCTTCATTTGGACACGAGCCTCAGGCAAATGGACAGCGTGACGGGATATATTCTCAACTACTTGATATCGTCGCCGATCGTCATTGAAAACGAGGCGCCGGGCACATACAGTCAGTTTTTGGAGGAGAAGAGCTTTAAACGGCTGCTGGCCTCTTTGGAGAACGCTAACATTTTAAGCGTGAACATCGTAACGACGTCCGGGAGGCTGATCGGCAACGACGCCATCAATCCGGACAAGCTGCTGAGTTCGTCTTTTTGGCATCGCGTTTCAGCGGGCGGAGGCAGGCAAGTGGTCATTCATAGGCCGGATTATTACAGCGCTTCGTCATCCGTAAACGAGGTCATCAGCCTGATCGTTCCGATTAAAAATCAGTTCGGTCTGCCGGCGGGCAGCAAAGTTTTGATCGATATGAAAGCGGATGCGATCATGAAGCTGGTACGCGACTTCGAAACGGATACCCGGTCGCATTTGCAAATCCGCAACCGGGATGGAGCCGTGCTGATTCAAACGTCCTCCGGATACGAGGCTTCCTCCAGCGATATCGTATGGTCGAAAAACCTGGAGACGGAAAACTGGGTGGTGGAGGCGAGAATCCCGTATCACGACTTCTACGAGTCCTCCGGCGTCATCCTGAAATATTCGCTGCGGATTGCGATTGTGGCGCTTATATTCGGGGCGTTGATCGGATGGTTTTTCTCGTTCCGGTTTACGAGACCGATTCAAAAGCTCACGCAATCCATACGCAGGTTCGGGGAAGGCGATCTGTCCATTCGGACCCCGGTTTATACGAAGGATGAATTAGGTTTTTTGAGCGAGTCGTTTAACCGGATGACCGGGCAAATCAGGGATCTTATCGAGGAAATCAGTCTCAAGGAGAAGCTGAAAAGCGAAGCCGAGTTGAAAACGCTTCACTATCAAATCAATCCCCATCTGCTGTTCAATACGCTCAATTCCATTCAATGGAAGGCGAGGCTGGCCGGACAGGACGATATTCAAAAAATGCTCCATCACCTGATCGCCGTATTGGAAGGGAGCTTCAACATTCAGCAGGTGCTGGTGCCTTTTCACAAGGAGCTGGAAGTTGCCCTGAACTATATGGAGATTCAGAGGTACCGGTACGGGGATGTATTCACCTATGCCGTGCAAGCCGAGGACCATTTGGCGGATTGCTTGATTCCGCGCATGGTTTTGCAGCCGCTGCTGGAAAACATTTTCTTCCACGGATTTGTTGACGGTAAAGGACATATCGACATCCGCATTACCGGCTCCGAACGGCTGATCCGGCTCGAGATTGCGGATAACGGCATGGGCATCAAACCCGAACATATGAAGTACATTGAGCAAGGTCAAAAAGTGCCCGGAAAAAAAGGAGGGCTCGGAATGCGGAATGTAGACGAGAGGTTCAAGCTGCATTTTGGAGACGGCTACGGGATAACGGTACAGTCGCAAAGAAATCAAGGCACGAAGGTGATTATGACATGGCCCAAAACGGTCTGAACGACAGCCTCATCAAAGTATTGATCGTCGACGACGAGCAGCTCGTACGAAAAGGGCTGCGCCTCACGGTGGACTGGGAGAAACACGGCATGGCCGTCGTGGCCGACGCTCCCAACGGCAGTCTGGGCTGGGAGAAGTTCCGGCAATTTTCGCCGCAGCTTGTAATCACCGACGTCGTCATGCCCGAGATGGACGGAGTCGAATTGGCCGCGAAAATCAAACAAGCGCGGCCCGGCACGAAAATATTGTTTTTAAGCTGCCATCGCGACTTTACCTACGCGGTGCAGGGCATCCAGGTGGGCATCTCGGATTATATCGTAAAAACGAGCCTTGACGATAAGGTTTTGGACGAGTGTCTGGAAAAAGTCAAAAAAGAGATTGTCGAGGAAATGAAGCGCGATGCCGCCGGCGGTCAAGCGGCTCAGCCTGAAGACGATGTGCTGGGCGACTGGCTTTGCGGCAGCTCGCCGGCGGCTTTGCAGCCGCTAAAACAGCGGCTCGAGAAAGAATGGAAGCCGCTGACGGCGGGCGCGTATGTCATTCATATTTACTCCGGCGCCCAGCCCGAAAGCAGTGTGCTGAATGCGGCTTCGCAGCGCATGGAGACCTCGTTCGGCCGGCAGGAGTTTGCCGCAGCCTCAAGCCTGCAAACCGGCTCGGTATTTTGGCTTTGCCGGCCGGAGACGCTTTATGTGGCGGACGAGGAGCTGGTGCGGATGAAAATGGCCGGGCCGGGAATCGTCTGGAGAAAATCGGGCATGGTGCAAAGTGCCGACCAGTGGCTTGCGGCCGTTCATCGTCTGCACAGGCTGAGGCTGATTGAAATGAATACCGTGCTGCAGGGAGATTCGCATAAAGAGGAGATTTTGCAGGCGATCGATTATATTGAGCAGCATTTGCACCTGGACTTAAGAGCGTCCGAGATTGCCGCCAAGATCGGAATGAGCCGCAGCTATTTCAGCACGATTTTTAAAGAGATGACGGGCGAAAGCCTGATATCGTTTATCTCCAAGCGCAAACTGGAACGGGCCCAACATTTGCTTCGGGCAACCTCGCTCAAGACGGAAGAGATCGCCGAAAAGGTCGGCATTTTCGACACCAAATATTTTTCCAAATGGTTCAAGAAATGCGCGGCACTGACGCCGGGACAATACCGTACGCAAACAAAATGACGATTCGTTCAAACAAATATACTGGGACGCCCGTGCCGGACGCGGCGTTCTTTTTGTTTCCGAATAAAAGTGCACCGATTCCAAACATCTGTCTGTGTGAAACCCCTTTCAACGGAGTTATGATGAAGGTGTAATCAAAAAAGGGAGGTTCAGAGATTCATGAGGAAAAAAGGTTGGTCCTTGGCGGTGGCGGCATGCATGTCGGCATCGCTCATCGTCAGCGCCTGCTCGAATTCGAATCCGGGCGAGGCGGGAAAAAGCAACGAAGGCTCGAAGCCGGCGGCTTCTTCGGAGAAGGTCAAGCTGGTGGTCTGGATTTGGGAATCGGCGAAGACGGGCCTGGATTTAAACATGGACGATTTTAAAAAGCAATATCCGAACATCGATATCGAATTTCAGCTTATGAAATCGACGGATTTGTACCAGAAGTACCTGGTTTCCTCCAACACCGGAGACGCGCTGCCGGATATCGTCGCGCTCGAATCGACGAATTTGTCGCAGATGGTGCAGATCGATTCCCTGCTCGATATCACATCCCGCGTACAGCCCTATAAAGACAAAATGAACGCCTACAAGTGGGAGGACGCCACCAAAGACGGCAAAATCTACGCGATGCCGTGGGACAGCGGCCCTGTCGTGATGTTTTACCGCAACGATATTTTCGCCAAAGCCGGCTTGCCGACGGACCCTCAGGAGGTTTCGCAAAAAATCCGCACCTGGGAAGATTATTACGAAGCCGCCAAGCTGATCAAGGAAAAAACCGGCGTGTTGATGTACGGCGATTCCAAAACGAACTCCAGCAACCGGATGTTCGAGTCCATGATGTGGCAGCGCGGGTTGTGGTATTTTGACAAGCAGGGGAATGTGACCGTCGACTCGCCGGAAGTGAAAAATGTAGCCGATTTTCTCGTCAAAATGCAAAAGGAAGGTTTGGTATACGATGCCCGCGCCAATACCGACCCATGGGGCAATGCGATCAAGGACGGCAAAATAGCCACGGTCGTAGGAGGCTCGTGGCATGACGCGATCATCGAAACCCAATATTCGCCGAACGATAAAGGCAAATGGTCGGTCGCGATGATGCCGAAATGGTCCAAAGACGATAAGTACACGGGAGCGAATCAAGGCGGTTCCAATATGGCCATCAACAAAAATTCCAAGCATCCGGAAGAGGCGTGGAAATTTATCGAGTTTATGTTGGGCAAGGAATCGTCGCAGGTAAAGATGATGACCAAGGCAGGACTGTTCCCGGCGCTTAGCACGGCTTACAGCGATCCGGCGATCAACGAGCCGTCCGCTTACTTTAACGGACAGCCGATTCGCAAAGTATACGCGGATTCGCTGAAGTCGACCTACCCGCTTGCCTACGGCTCGGACTTCCCGCTGGCCAACAAGCTGATGACGGACGTTTGGGCGCAAGTATTCCTGAATAACGCGCCGACGGACAAGGCCTTGAAATCGATGGCCGACGATCTTCGCCAAAAAACGAAGAGAAAGTAAACATCGTAAGTATTACCGGGCATCACTTCATTCGAGCGATTGCTGGAGGCAGCAGTTCATGGAGAATGCCCGGTTTTTTTGCCCGACAGGAGGAGAGACCGCATGAGAGCGTCGAGCTGGAAATGGCAGCTTAAATTTGCTCCGTACTTATATATTTCGCCTTATTTTTTATTGTTTTTGGTGTTTTCGCTATATCCGGCCTTCTACTCGGTATATATCAGCTTTACCGATTGGAACGGTTCCAAGGCCAAAGCCTTTATCGGCCTGGAAAACTACGCGGCGCTGTTTGCCGATTCCCGATTCTGGCTGTCGCTTTGGAACAGCGTGGTCATCTTTTTGTTATACGTGCCGTTGATGCTGTTTCTTGCGCTTGTTCTCGCCAGCTTGCTCAATGCGAATTGGATGGTAGGCAAAGGGTTTTTCCGGATGGCGCTGTTTGTTCCCAACTTCGTTTCCGTCGTGGCGGTGTCCTTCGTCTTTGTGCTCATCTTTAATACGCAGGACGGGCTGCTCAACAACGTGCTGAGGAATATCGGGTGGATCGGCCAGCCGATCCCCTGGCTGGAGTCCCCTTGGTATGCGAGAATTTCCGTGGCGTTGATGGTCTTGTACCGCTGGCTCGGCTACAACATGCTGCTTATGCTGACCGGGCTGCAGAGCATCCCGAAAGATTTGTACGAAGCGGCTTATGTGGACGGCGCCTCGAAGGTGAAAAGCTTTTTTCTGATTACGGTGCCGCTGGTCAAGCGCATTGCGCTGTTTTGCACGGTGTTATCGACGATAGGGACGTTTTCTTTGTTTACGGAGCCTTTT
Organism: Paenibacillus hamazuiensis; assembly: GCF_023276405.1. Classification (NCBI taxonomy): domain Bacteria; kingdom Bacillati; phylum Bacillota; class Bacilli; order Caryophanales; family Paenibacillaceae; genus Paenibacillus; species Paenibacillus hamazuiensis. The sequence continues at coordinate 4,157,211 of NZ_JALRMO010000001.1, read as the reverse complement.
ATCCTGACCAAGGGCGGACCGTTAAGCTCGACGTTAACGCCGGTGCTGATGCTGTACAGCGAAAGCTTCGAAGGTTTTCATTTCGGATACGGCTCCGCGATTGCCGTTTGTTTTTTCATTCTCATGATGTCGATTTCCTTCATCCAAATGCGATTGTTCGACGATAAACATTAAGGGAAGGCGGGAGCAGTTTTGGCCAGTACCGTACATTCTTCCAATGCGGCGCCGGGAACCGGCAGGGGAGCGCGCTGGCTGCCGGCGGCCGTTTTTTTGGGCTTGGTTGTCGTAGCCTTCTTCATGCTGGTTCCGCTCTTTTGGCTGCTTAGCTCGTCATTAAAGCAGATTAGCGAAATCTTCACAAATCCTCCGATCTGGATTCCCCGGACCTTGCAGTGGGGGAACTTCGCGGAGCTGTTTGTAAACCGCGGGTTCGGAACCATTGCCTGGAACAGTTTGCTGTTGTCCTCCGTTTTCACGGCAGCGGCGCTGCTGTTATGCGGCCTGGGGGGCTTTGCGTTCGCCAAATATCATTTTCGCGGCAAAAACGTGCTGTTTATGTTTGTGCTCGCTTCGCTGATGATTCCGCACGAAGCGACGATGATTCCGCTGTTCGTCATTTACAAGCAGCTTCATCTGATCGACAACATATGGGGCGTCATTCTCCCGGATCTGGCGAACGCCTTCGGCATCTTTTTCATGAGGCAGTATTGCGCGTCCCTTCCGGACGAAATGATGGAAGCCGCCAGAATCGACGGCTGCTCCGAATTCAAGCTGTTCCGCAAAATCATCCTGCCCAACTTGAAATCGGCGTTCGCCGCACTCGGGATTATTTTGTTTGTGAAGCAGTGGAACAACTTTTTATGGCCGGTCATCATCCTGCGCTCCAAGGAAAACATGACGCTCGCCGTTGCCCTGAAGGCGCTGGAGGACAGCAACAACACTCCGTACCATTTGATTATGGCCGGCTCCGTAATCAGCGTGGTTCCGCTTTTAATCATTGTACTCGTGTTCCAGAAGCAGCTGATTTCCGGCCTTACCGAAGGCTCCGTCAAAGGTTGAGCGAAGCGGGGGATCGGGAAGCGGACGCCGCAAACGGCAAAGATCGCCAAGACACCGCCTGTTTCGGCAGGGCGCCTGGCGATCTTTTTTGTGTTCCGACAACGGTTTGAACCTTCCGCCTCTTACCCCTTGGTTCCGCCCTGCAGGCCGAAGCCTTTGGACATAAATTGCTGGGACAGCATATAGAGCACGACCGACGGGATGGCATAAAGCACGGAAAATGCCGCCAATTTGCCGTAATCGACCATGCCGTATTGCCCGAAAAACTGATACAGCTTGAGCGCCGCCGGGAATTTCTCGGGCGTGTTCAAAAGAATATAAGGAACGAAGAAATTGCCCCAGCTTCCGGAAAACGTAAAGATGGCCACCGTACATATGCCCGGCACCATCAACGGCGCCACGATCTTGCGTATGCCGGTAAAGACGGAGGCCCCGTCGACCCAGGCGGCCTCCTCCATGTCGCTTGGCACCGAGTCCATAAAATTTTTGAGCATCCAGATGCCGTAGGGCATCGACGAGGCGACATGAAATAAAATTACGCCGGCGATATTGTCGTATAGCTTGATGCTCAGAAACAGCTGATACACCGGAACCATGACGGCCGTGATGGGCAGCGAAGTCATGAACAGGATGGTCAGCATAAACGGCTTCTTGTATTTCAGCTGATAACGCGATAAAGGATAAGCCGCAAGCAAACCCAAAAGAACGACGAGAGCGGCCTGGCCGAGCGACATGATCAAACCGATCAGAAACGCGCGCTGATTGGGCCGGCTGGCGATCACTTCCGCGTAGTTGTTGATCGTCACGGAGCCTGGCAGCTTAAGCGATTGCATCGCGTTGGGATCGACGGACGCAACAAGAACCCAGAGCAGCGGCAGCAGGAAACATATCCCGATGAACATAAGCATGGCGTAAGGCAGGATGCGGTAAATGATTTTACGCTGGTTCGCAGTCATACGTCGTCTCCTCGCAGTTTTACTCTTTCAAAGAGCGGATATAGAACAAGCTGAGCACAACGCCCATCAGCAGCAGCAGCAGCGATATCGCCGTACCGTACCCGAGCTGGTAATTGACAAACGCCTGGTTATACATAAAGATGGGCAGGGTAGTCGTTGCCGTTCCCGGGCCCCCGCCGGTCATCGCATAGATGAGTCCGAACACCCCCAACGTCTGCAGCGTAACGAGCATCATATTGGTCGTAATGGTTCCCTTGATATAAGGCAGGATGATGGTTGTTAAAATTTTCCATTTTGACGCCCCGTCCACCAGCGCCGCTTCTTCGATTTCCTGCGGCACATCGTCCAGCGCCGCCTGAAACACGAGCATGGAAAAGGCCGTGCCGTGCCAAATGTTGGCCAAAATAATCGTCAGCATGGGAACGGTATACAGCCAGGCGACCGTGTGTATGCCGAAAAAGGCAAGCAGTGCGTTCAGCGTGCCCTCATCGGCGAAAAAGCTGTACAGGCACAGCGCGCAAACGATTTCCGGCGTTACCCAGCCGGCCAAAACGACGGTTCCGATCGCCCTCCGAAACGTTTTGTTTTTATGCTTCATCAGGATGGCGATAATAAATCCGAGCACCTGTTGGCCGACGACGGCGGAGCCGAACAGAAAGACAAGCGTATTCCAGATGCTGATTTTCACGCTCGGGTCCGCAAACATGCGGATGTAATTGTCCAGGCCGACGAACTTGAGTTCCTTGGCGGATTCGCCGGTTAAAGCCAGGTTCGTGAACGAATAAAAAAACGTGAGCAGGATGGGATACACAAAAAAGACAAGCATGACGGCTACCGATGGAAATAAATAATAAATCCATGTCGGATGTTTTCTTTTTCCGGACGAAAGAGGGATTGCCGCACTACTCATTTATCGTGCTCCTTCCATTACTTCACGATGACGTTGTTTTCCCCGACAATTCTCGTGACGTCCTGCTGGTATTTTTTCTGCGCGTCGGCCGGGGATGTACCCGTCGCCACCGCTTCCACCATCGTCTGAATTTGCGTGGACACCTCGGGGTATTTGTCCCGGGCCGGTCTGAATTCGGCGTTTTGCAAATATTGCGTGGCAATATCGTTAAACGGCATTTTCGTATATTCCGGATCTTTTGCGACATCCGCACGGACCGTGATGTTGCCGGACGCAATGACGAGCTTTTTGGTGTTTTCTTTATTCAGCGCATACTTGATAAAATCCCACGCTTCGTCTTTATTTTTGGCATTGCTCGGAATCGACAGCGCCCAGCCGCCGGCCAGCGTAATCGACCCCGGAGCCTGCCCTTTGCTGGTCGGCATCGGGGCAAACCCTAAGACGTCCTTATATTCCGGCCACGGAGCCGCTCCGGTCGGCAAATAATTGCCCGTAATCCAGGAGCCGTCCAAGGAGATGGCCAGCTTGCCCTTCGGCAAATATTCGCGCGTGGCGGAGTTGCCGGCCTGCCCGTTCAACACTTTGGACAGCGGCGGACCGAGCTTCTCTTTGTTGACGGTATCCACGAAGGTAAGCGCATCCAATATGCCTTGGCTTTTCACGATCCATTTGGAGCTTGCATCGTCGAAGAGCCTTTCTCCCGTTCCGTAAAGCAGCATTTCGTAGGTTTGCATGGAGGTCGCTTCGCCGGTAGCTTTTCCCATGTTCATCCAAATCGGGACGACGTCGTTCGCCGCTTTTTGCTTGACCGTTCTCGCCGCATTCAGCACTTCGTCCCAGTTTTTCGGCTTCCAGTCTTCGGGAAGTCCGACTTGCTTGAAAATTTGCTTATTGTACCAAAGCCCCCTGGAGTCGGTGTTGTAAGGAACGCCGTATATTTTGCCGTCGCTCGCGGTAACCCCTTTTTTCATCGCTTCGATAAACGAACCGTTGCTCCAATCTTCCCAGCCTTTCAGCCTGTCGTCCAAAGGGGTGAGGAAGCCGGCGCTCGCATCGGAGTTGAGCATGAAGGTGTCTTCGGTGACGATATCCGGGGCCGTATCTTTCGATTTTAACGCCAGCGCGATTTTCGCAAAATAATCTCCCTCGGAAGCCTGGATGGGCGTCGGCTTAATTTCCACGTTTTTGTTCGGGTAGCTGGAAGAGACGGCTTTAATCCATTTGTAGAGCGTGCCGTTTTCGCCGGTGCCGTCGTCTCTGTACGTGATGGTGATCGTTTTCTTGGCCGTTTCGGCAGGCTGCGGCGCATCGCTTTTTTGGGGAGTCGGGGTTGCGCCGCCTCCGGGGGGCGGACTGGCGCTCGTCCCGCCGTTATTCGAACAACCGAACAACATGGACGCGCACAAAAAGCAAGCCGTGACGGTAAACATTTTTTTTTGGCTGGTAGCCATAGGGTTTGCCTCCTCGTATGAATGGTCGTGGAAAAAAAGGATAAAGAAGTTAAGCGATTACCTCCTTTGTTTCTAGATTATGTAACGGTCAATTATTCCATGCCAGATGAGGGGGATAAAGCCACCGGATCGCCCGGCTCAGGCGAGAGGCAGTCCCGCGAAATAAGGGGGTTATAGGAAGATGGGAAAAAAACGAGTATAATTTAAAAACATGAATCAAGCTTCCGTTTGGGCTCGGTTCATGTTTTTTCCAGGTTGGAGGGGGGACCCGGTTTATGAAGCTTTATTCGATTAAAAGGCTGTTTTTGCCCGCCGTGAGCATTCAGGGGAAAATCTTCGTTGCGTTCAGTCTGGTCACTCTGCTCGGAATCGCCGCCGTAACGGGCATCGTTTATCTGTATATGAGGGAAAACGTGAAAAACAACGCCTTCACCTCCGTCATGGACAGCATCCGGCAGGCCGACGAATCGCTGAACGTGCGGCTGGAGGAAATCGGCCGGTTAAATACGGTCGTCGCCACCAACAATACGGTGCTTACCACTCTGCAGAGCGAGACGGAGGAGCCGAGCTACGAATGGTTCCAGGAGCAAAAGCGGATCGAGGAGTTTTTATCTGCGGTGATCGCCTACAAGCCTTATATATCGCGGGCTGCGATCGCCGGATTAAACGGCAAGGTGTTTTTCGTCGGCGCTCCTTGGCTGGATAAAACCGTATTAAAGACGCCGATGATGAACTACTTGCTGCAAAACGGCTCGGGGCACGCCTATTTTCATCAAACCGGCGCAAACGACACCATCGTAACGGGCCGCGAGCTCCGCTATAACCGAAAGGTGATCGGTCTCGTCATGTTTGATCTCAGCGGCGATATTATCAAGAAAACGTATGATGTCAAACCTACGCCGGACAGCATGCTGTATGTGATCGACGATAAAAACGATTTCATCTACGAACCGAAGGCAAGCGCCGTGGACAAGGAAACGGTCATCCGGTTAAACGGGGAGCTGGCCGGCGCCAACGCTCCGGTGGAGCGGATCATCGATCAGAAATCGTATCTGGTCGTCAGCCGGAAATCGGATTATACGGGCTGGAGCACGCTGGCGCTTGTCCCGATGAAATCGCTTTTAAACGAAACGGTTCGCATACGCAACGTGCTGGCTCAAGTCGCCATCGTCGTATTTATTATCATCGTCATCGGCACCTTGCAGGTGTCTTCGAGAATTACAAGAAATATCCGCATGCTCCGTTCGATGATGATGCATGTGATGGAAGGCAATATGACGCTGCCCGCCGCAGAGATTCGCTCCAAGGATGAAATCGGCCAGCTTTATCAGGCGTTCAAGCGCATGGTGGCGGAGCTGAAGCGATTGCTTGAGGGGATCGTGACGACCGAACGGGAGAAACGCGAGGCGGAGCTGGCCGTGCTGCAGGCGCAAATCCGTCCCCATTTTCTGTATAACACGCTGAATACGGTCAAATATTTGGCCAAGCTCAATGGGGTGCCGAACATCGTGGAGGTATCCGAATCGTTGATCGAGCTGATGCGCGGCGTATTGGGGAACTCGAACGAGTACCTCACCTTGCAGGATGAGCTGCAGTATGTCCGCAGCTACGTAAATATCGAAAAATACAAGTACGTCGAACCTATCGATGTCCATATCGAAGTCGAAGACGACAAGCTGCTGCAGTGCCGTGTGCTAAAGCTGATGCTGCAGCCGATCGTGGAAAATGCGATTATTCATGGAATCGCTTCCGCTGAGCAAGAGGGTCTTGTGCACATCCGGATCAATAAGGAGCGGCAGGAGCTGCGGATCGAAGTGACGGACAACGGCAAAGGCATGACGAAGGAGCAGATGGAAGCGATTTTTGAAGCGAGAGACAACCGGAGCGGCCGCTTCAGCGGCATGGGGGTCCGCAACGTGCACGAACGCATCGTGCGTCTTTACGGGGAGCCCTACGGCGTGTTTCTTGACAGCGAGCCGGGGCGGTATACCCGGGTGCAGATCCGCTTTCCGCTCATTGAGAATACGGACCATATGCAAAAGGGGGAATAAACGATGTTTCGGGTATTACTTGTCGACGACGAGGCGCTGGCGCGCAACGATGTGAAAAGCTTGATCGATTGGGAGCGGCACGGGTTTACGATATGCGGCGAAGCGCAAAACGGCCCGGCTGCGCTTACGATGATGGAGCGGCAGCCTCCGCATATCGCGATATTGGATGTGAGCATGCCGGCGATGAACGGGGTGGAGCTCAGCCGCATCGTCAAGGAACGGTTTCCCCAAGTGAAAACGATCATGCTGAGCAGCTTTGACGATTACGATTACGTGCGGGCGTCCCTGACCAACGGGGCGATGGACTATTTGCTCAAGCACCGCTTGAAGCCGGCCGCTCTTCTGTCGCTTTTGAATAAAGCGGCCCGGGAACTGCAGCACGAAGAACGCGAGCATGAAGCCCGCAGCGCGCAAACTAAAATTATCGAACGTTTAAGTCCGGTCATTCACCGCGAATACGTATCGGGGCTCGCCAGTGATGCGCAGGACGCCGGCGAGGAGCTGGAGGCGTACGCGCGGGACAACCGGCTTTATCAAGGTTCCGTCATTTATGCGGCCGCGGCCGTGCAGATCGTTCCTTTCCTGCTTCTGACGGAGTCGTTGACCGATGTGCGGAAAAACGAATTTGTGCAGCGGGCCACCGATGTGATGCAGATGGCGGTCGGCGACATTCATAAACGGACGGTAGCATATGCGGGAGAGGGGCGTTTTGTCGTTCTGTTCTCCTCCGCGGACCGCAGCGAGCATGCGGCGACCGCCCAAATCAATCAAGCTTTATCCAGCGTGTCTCACTCTCTCGAGAAATTTCTGAACCTGAAATGCATCTATGCCGCAGGGCCGCTGTGCGGGAGCTTGAAGCAGCTTGCAGCCAGCTACAGCAAGGCGAACCGGCAAATCGGCGAAATGCTGCATCAGGGCTCCGGCACATCCGTTCATCGGGAGTCTCTGTTTATGGAGGAGCAGAAGCAGCTGCTGCTTTTTTTGGAGCAGCTGGACGAGGAACGGATTCGCCGGGTTATTTCGGCCATCTTTGACGCGCTAAGGGCCCAGCCGTTCTACTCCATGACGGTGCAGCTCATGGCCGGCGAAATGCTGCATATGGCGGAAATGGCATGGAAACGGCATTTACCTCATGCCTCGACGGCCGATCCGGAGCATATCCCGCCGCGAAGCGATCTCGGACGGATCGGCAGCACTGCCGAACTGGGAGATTGGTTCGCCCGTTACTTCGCGAAAATCGTGGAAGCGATCAAAAAGGAACGCGAGGGAGGACCGTATTCGCGCCATATTTCGAAAGCCGTCCAATTTATCGCGGACCATTACGCCTCCGATATTTCGCTGGACATGGCGGCGCATGCGCTCAATTTGAACTCCTCCTACTTAAGCAGATTGTTTAAAGAAGAAACGCAAATGACGTTCACCGAATACTTAAACCGGGTGCGCATTAAAAAAAGCTGCGTGCTGATGCAGTCCGGCGCCTATTCCTTGAAACAGATCAGCGGCGAGGTCGGGTTTGCGAATTATACGTACTTTTTCAAAGTGTTCAAGGCGGTCACCGGCATGACCCCTCAGGCGTATATGGACAGTTTGAAGCCGTCAAAGAAGTAGAATGGAAAGTCATAAATTTGCAATCGTCCGGCGGAAAAAAACGGTTACAATAGGAATCAACCTTTGGAAAACGCTTTCTTTTTCCGGGGCAACAACTTGATTGGAGGAGCTGGAAAAATGAAAAGAAATTGGGGGACAGCAGTGCTTTCCGCTTTGGTCGTGTCCGGGTTGACGCTTACCGCCTGCAATTCGAATACCCCGGGCAAAGACAATGGCGGCGAATCCAAAGACGGCGCCGCGAAAAATGTGGCTTCAGCCGGTTTTCCGATCGTCAAAGAGCCGATTAAGCTGAAGATGTTCACGAGGATCGCGCCGTCCAACGGACCGTTTAAGGATATGCCGGTATTCCAGGATTATGAGAAGATGAGCAACATTCAGGTGGAGTTTATCGAGGCGCCGACGGACGGTTTTAACGAGAAAAAGAACCTGCTCTTCGCATCGAACGAACTCCCGGATGCTCTGTACCGCGCCGGCCTTACCCCGCTGGAGGCGATCCGTTACGGTTCGGCCGGACAACTTATCCCGCTGGAGAAGCTGATCGATGCGTACGCGCCAAACTTGAAAAAGCTGATGGATACGTACCCGGAGATCCGCTCCTCCATCACAACGCCGGAAGGTCATATTTACGCGATTCCGGGCATTGTGACCGTAGGTTCGGCGAGAACCGACAAGAAATGGATCAATCAGGTATGGCTGAAGAAGCTTGGCCTCAAGGAGCCCGAGACGACGGACGATCTGTACGAGGTACTGAAAGCGTTCCGCGACAAAGACCCGAACGGTAACGGCAAGCCGGACGAAATTCCGATGACGGCGCGAAACGGCCTCAGCATCGTGCCGATCATGGCCGGTTCCTTCGGCCTGGACTTCCAGCTCGGGTACAACATCAACCTGGAAAACGACAAGGTGCAAATTTGGATGGGCAACGACCGGAATAAGGAATTGCTGATGTACCTGAACAAGCTGTATTCGGAAAAGCTGCTGGACCAGGAGCTGTTCACACAGAAAGAAGCTCAATATTTGGCCAAGCAGGGGACGGGAAACACCGGCTTCTTCTTCGACCAGACGAACAATCCGATGCTGGACGGCAAAGTGTCGGATCAATATATCGGCATAGCCCCGCCCAAAGGACCGCACGGCGACAGGCTGCAGCTTGCCGCTCCGGTGCCGAGGGACTTCGGAGCTTTCGCCATCACCTCGGTCAACAAATATCCGGAAGCGACGATGCGCTGGATCGATTACTTCTACAGCGACGAAGGGTCCACCATGCTGCGGTTCGGCCGGCAAGGAGAAAATTACGAGCTGCGGGACGGCATCCCTTATTATACGGACACTTTCCTCGCGACGGGCAACCAGTCGAAAATTACGCCGTATGCCGGAGGCGGGGCGCCGCATCTGATCAGCGACAAGGTCGCTTCGTTCATCAATCCGCCGCAGGTTCAGGAAGCGCAAAAGAAACTCGATCCGTACATGCCGAAAATCCGCTACGCATCCCCTATGTTCGACGAAGCGACGGCCCAGAAAATCAACGTGCTGCGCAACGATATCGACAAGTATTACGAGGAGCAGAGCACCAAGTTCATCGCAGGCGCACTCAGCTTCGACAAATGGGGAGAGTTCCAGGCTACGTTGAAGAAAATGAACATCGACGAGCTGCAGAAGCTGTACCAGGAAGCTTACGACAACCTCAAGAAGCAAAAATAACGACCCGAGAATAGCTGGAGGGCTGCACATGAAAAGTACGGCTAGTACGGCGGGCGCCGCGTCCCGGTCCAAACCGGGGCGCTCCGGCCTGCTTAAAGCGATGGCCAGTCGGTACGATCTTTACCTGATGCTGCTCATTCCTGTCGTTTGGTACCTGGTGTTCCATTACGGACCTTTGTACGGGCTGCAGATCGCGTTTAAAAACTTCAGTCCGGCCAGAGGGATCCTCGGCAGCAAATGGGTGGGCCTCGATCATTTCGAACGTTTCGTGGAGTCGTATTATTTCTGGAGACTATTGTGGAATACCGTTTCGATCAACCTGTTTTCTCTGCTGTTTGCGTTTCCGATTCCGATCCTTCTGGCTTTGCTCATTAACGAAATCCGCAGCAAAGCGTTCAGCAAAATCGTGCAAAACGTGACGTACATTCCGCATTTCGTTTCCGTCGTCGTCATGGTGGGCATGCTGATGCTGTTTTTGTCCCCGCGGGGAGGTCCCGTCAATGCGATCATTCAGGCGTTCGGCGCGGAACCGGTACGGTTTTTGGATTCGGCGGCGTGGTTCAAAACGATCTTTATCGGATCCAACATATGGCAAAACATGGGGTGGCAGTCGATCATTTATATCGCGGCTCTCAGCGGCGTTAACCCGCAGCTGTACGAGGCGGCCAAGATGGACGGAGCCAGCCGGCTGCGGCGCATTTGGCACGTATCGCTTCCGGGCATTCTCCCGGTCATCGTCATCCTGCTCATTCTCGATGTCGGGCATTTCATGAATGTCGGCTTCGAGAAAATTTTGCTCATGCAAAATAATTTAAATCTGGAATCGAGCGACGTCATATCCACCTTCGTCTACACGACGGGTATTCTGAAGGGCGAATACAGCTATACGGCGGCCATCGGTTTGTTTAACTCCGTCGTGAACCTGGCGCTGCTCATTCTGGTGAACCGCTTTGCCCGCAAAAAGGCCGAGACAAGCTTATGGTGAGGAGGGCCGTGCGATGACGAAACAACAAACGATCAAGATCGCGAAATCGGATGAAAAAATATTCGATGCCGTCGTGAACATACTGGCCGCCCTTGTATTGATAGCGGTGCTCTATCCGCTGCTCTTTATCGTCAGCGCCTCCTTCAGCGACCCCGCGCTGGTGCTGAGCGGCGAAGTGCTTTTGCTGCCGAAGCAGGTGACGCTGGAGGCATACAAAAATGTGTTTGAAAACGGTCAAATATGGAACGGATATAAAAATACGATCGTGTATACGGTGGTTGGAACCGCGATCAATCTGATCATGACGACGCTGGCCGCTTACCCGCTTTCGAGGCCCGATTTGCCCGGGCGGGGAGTCGTTATGTTTTTCATTACGCTGACGATGTTTTTCAGCGGGGGTCTCATTCCGTCGTATCTCCTCGTCAAAAGCCTGGGGATGGTCGACACGATGTGGGCTCTTATCATCCCGGGCGCTATCGCCACCTATAATTTGATCGTCATGAGAACGTATTTCCAGTCGAGCATTCCATGGGAGATTCAGGAGGCTGCACATATGGACGGCTGCTCGAACTGGAAGCTGCTCACCCATATCATATTGCCGCTGTCCAAGCCGATCCTGGCGGTGATGGTGCTGTTTTACGCGGTCGGCCACTGGAATTCGTATTTCAATGCGTTGATTTACATCCGCAGCAAAGATATGTATCCGCTGCAGCTCGTGCTGCGCGAGGTGCTGATGGTCAGCCAGGCGGATGCCGTGGACAGCAATGTGGGGCTGGAATCGAAAGTGCTGCTCGCCGAAAGCGTCAAATATGTGGTCATCATCATTTCCAGCCTGCCGGTATTGGTGATGTATCCTTTTGTGCAGAAGCATTTTGTAAAGGGCGTTATGATCGGTTCTTTGAAAGGATAACGGAATGAAAGGGAGATATGCGGTTATGGTGCAATCGACAGCCAAGATTCGGGTGAACCCCGGGCAAGCGGGCAAGGACAAAATCAACCCTTTTTTGTTCGGGCATTTTGTGGAAGATATCCGCGACCATATGGAAGCGATGCTCGCCTATCCGCTTGCGGATATGGATTTTGAAAGCACGGACGCGGTGCACAGAGGGCTTTCCGGCCGCTGGCGTCCGTATACGAACGGGAAAAGCACCGTCTATGCGCTGGAGCCTGCGGCTGCGCGCCATTCCGGGCACAGCCAGATGATCCGCATCTATAGCGACGACGAAGCTTATGCGGGCGTCAGCCAGGCCATCGCCGTGAAACGGGACGCGCAGGGTTACCGGTTGGCGGTTTATGCCAGAGCTTCGGTCGAGATCAAGTTCGTCGTTGCCGAAATTGCGGACACGATGAGCGGCGACGTGCTTGGCCGGACGCGGATCGATATCGTCAGCCACGACTGGCGGCGTTACGAAATGCGCCTTGCGGTGGAGCGGGATTGCGAGCATGCGGAATTCCGGCTGTACGTGCCGGCGGACCATGAGCGCTGGCTCGATCACGTATCGACGGGGATGCTGTGGCTCGATCATATTTCGCTGCTGCCTTCGGACAGCGTCGGCAACGTTCGCAAGGAAGTCGTCGATATGACCAGGGAGCTTAACGCCGGCATGATGAGGCTTGCCGGCAATTACATCAGCGCCTATCACTGGCGGCAGGCGATCGGCCCTGAGCTGGAACGGCCTTGCATCGTCAACGAAGCCTGGGGAGGCTGGACGAACAAATACTTCGGCACGGACGAGTTTATCCGGTTTTGCCGCGAATTGAACGTGGAGCCGCTCATTTGCGTCAACGACGGGTCGGGCACACCGGAGGAGGCGGCCGAGTGGATCGAATACTGCAACGGCGGCGCCGATACGCCGATGGGAAGGCTGAGAGCGGCGAACGGGCACCCTAAGCCGTACGGCGTGAAGTATTGGGAGATCGGCAACGAAGTTTGGGGAGCTTGGCAGGTCGGCCATTGCAGCGCCGAGCAATTTGCGGAGCGTTACGTTCGATTTGCCGAGTCCATGAAGGCCGCCGATCCGGGGATCGTGCTGCTCGCCTGCGGGCATACGAACATGGAGTGGAACCGGGTATTATTGGAGCGTGCCGCCGAGCAGGTCGATTATTTGACGCTGCATTTGTACCACGGATACAACCGGTTCGGGATGAACGACCGTACGCCGAGGGAAGAGCGGTATAAGGCGATCGTTTCGTACCCGGAATGGACGCGTGAATCGATGCGGCAGCTGCGCGAGATGTTCGGGTCGGATGAACGGTATGCCCATCTGAAGGTGGCGATTACGGAGTACAACACGATGTATTACCCGAACACCATGCGCAAAGGGCTCCCGGATGAACATACGCTCGAAGCGGCGGTGGCGAACGCGGCCAATTTAAACGAGTTTATCCGAAACAGCGATCTGATCGAAATCGGCAGCTTCTCGGATTTGGTCAACGGCTGGCTGGGCGGATGCATCCGCGTGGGGGATTATTACGCAGACCAGTTTCGCGGCAAGACGAAGGGCTGGAGCGGTAAATCGCTCGCCGTTTACGGCACTCCGTCCTATTATGTGATGAACATGTATGCGAACCGCGATCTGGGACACGTCGTAGCGAGCGAGACGGAATGCGGCGTCTTCAACGTGAGCAGCTCAGTGCCCGGCGCGCCGCAGCTGGATGAGCTGCCGAATCTGGACGTGGTCGCTTGCGTGAACTTCAGCGGGGATAAGCTGACGGTTTTTATCGTGAACCGGGGGCTGGAGGCGGCGTTAGCCGAAGTGCAGCTCGGCGGATTCGCCGAGTCGGGGACGGCCCGCCTGCTCGAATTGACGGCGAATCATTACGAAGCGATCAACAGCGTGCAGCAGCCGGACGCCGTCGTTTGCGAAGCTCATGATCTGCCGTTTTCGCAAGGAAAGGTGACCTGCCAGCTCAGAGCGTCTTCCGTCTATGCGCTCGAAATCGCGCGCTGACGGTTTCGCGCCTGCCCAGGAAGGAGGACGGACGATGCCGACCGGGAAAACGTGGACGTTGTTTTGTGCCGCAGGCCTTCTCGTCGCAGCGATTGCATTTGTCTCTCTCCAGCCTTCGGAAAAGAAAGGGGAGGACCGGATGGCGGTCACGCTGCGCCAAACGTACGAGAATCCGTTCGTATTGGATCGGGAATGGGAGGATTACGGCATCGGAGATCCTTACGTTCTCCGTTATGACGGCAAATATTATCTATATTGCAGCACGAAGGACCGGAGGGTCGGGGTTAAGGCATGGAGCTCCGACGATCTCGTCAACTGGCGCTACGAAGGCTTGGTGACGGAGGAACCCGTCAGCGAAGGCGCTTATGCGCCGGAGGTCGTTTATTGGAACGGATCGTTTTACATGTACACGTCCCCTGCGGGGAAAGGGCATTACGTCCTGCAAAGCGACAAGCCGACCGGACCGTTCGTGAAGAAGACGGACAATCTGGGCCTGACGATCGACGGCTCCGTTTTTATCGATGACGATGGGAAATGGTACTTTACGCACGCCAAATTCGGCGGCATCATGGCGAGCCCGATGAGCAGCCCTTATACGATCGAGCCGGGCAAGCAGTTAAACGCCTCGCTCGGGCATTGGACGGAAGGTTCGATGATCATCAAGCGAAACGGACGATATTTCATCACGTATACGGGCAATCATGTGTTCAGCAAAGGATACCGCGTCAATTACGGGGTAAACCGCGAATCTCCGATCGGCACGTATGCGATTCCCGAAAACAACCCGATTCTTATTTCCACCGCGAACGATTTTAACGGTCTAGGCCACAGCGCGACGGTGATGGGACCGGATATGGATTCCTATTATATCGTGTACCACAGCCTGGTCGGCCGCTCCGCGGAAGGCCCTCCCGTGCGCCGGCTGAACCTGGACAGACTCGTGTTTAACGGCGACAAAATGTCCGTTCTCGGGCCGACGCACGGGACGCCGCAGGAGGTGCCGGAGCTGCCGGTTTTCCGCGACTCGCCGGGTGCCGCTCCGTCTGCGGACCGCTGGGAGCGCGCCGGCCGGAACGGGGGCGGCGACGTTTTGCTGGCCCGGACGGGCACGGAGGGCCGGTACACCGCCGAATATAATTTCCGGCTCGGCGGTTCGGCCTCCTCGCTCGACGCCTTGTTCGCCTATGGGGACTCGGCCAATTACCGCGCCGCCCGCGTGAACGGGGCTGCAATGGAACTGGAGCTGATCGAAAGCGCGAACGGCAGCGAGACGGTCGCCGCCGCAAGGCCGCTCCCGGAGGGCACCGATCTGACGAAGCTGCACACGATCCGCATCGAGTCGGACGCAGCCGGTACGAAGCTTTTCTGGGACGGGCTGCTTCGGATCGAGCAGGACGGGGTGGCCGCAAAACCGGGCCGCATCGGCTATGCGTGGCCGCAAGGGGCGAAGCCGGAGCTGCGGTACACCGCCTTTTCCAATGAAGCAGGGGGCAGCAGCGACCGGAAGGCGATCAAACCGCTGCCCGGCGCAGTGGAGGCCGTTCACGGTTCTCACGACGGCAATCCGGCCGTCCGCTCGGGCATGACGCCCGACGGCAGCGATGCCGTGGTTCTGTCCAAGAAGGGAGACGGCCTCTCCTTCCCGGTGAACGTCCGCCAGGACGGAGATTATCTGCTATCGGTGAACGTGTCGAAAGCGTCGGCGGGTTCGACGCTGGCGGTGGAAATAGGCGGAGCGGAAAAGAAAATCAGGCTGGACGCTTCCCTGTTTGCCGGCGATGCCGATTGGACGAAAGTGCCGCTTGGCATATTCGCGCTGAAGCAAGGGCCGCAGTGGCTGACGCTGCGCCGGGAGAAAGGCGAGATCGCGCTTCGGTATATCGAAGCGAACGTGACGTCACCCGTGCCGGAGCAATCGGCCGTTAAGCCGGCGAGCGTCGGCATTTTCAATCGGTTCGGCGGCGATCCCGGCTGGACGGACTATACCGTGAGCTTCGATGTAACTTTGAAGGAAGCGGCAACGGAGGAGATCGGAGTGCTGCTGCGCACGTCGAACGAGTCCGAATTCCGCGACCAGGTCAAGGATGCTTTCATGGGCTACGCGCTTGCGTTCCGTAGCGGCAAGGTCGTCTTGTCGCGCGTGAGCTACGAAAATGCGGCGGAAAAAACATCCGCCCCGCTGACCTTTACGCCCGGTCAAACCCGCCGGATGACGGTGAAGCTGAAGGGGGCGTCGGTCGCGGTTTTCACCGGCGACGGCAGCGAGCCGATTTTGCAGTGGACCGACCCGAACGCATTTCTTCTCGGCCGCGTCGGCCTGCGGGGCGTATCGACCGCTTGGACAATATCGCCGCTGACGGTAAGTAAATAAATAATAATAATAGAAGAGTGGTGAAATAGCGAAGTGGACGGAATCGTGCTGGAGAAGCGCAAGCGTTCGCCTTTGCCCTCGGATTTCGACTGCCAAATGGCGTTTAATAAGAAATCCGAGGGCAAGTGCGATCGGAAGTACGATCCGGAAACGCAGCGGATAGTTCACCACTCTTCTAACAGAGAGGCAGGAGGAACGGGATGACAACCAAGAAATATATAAAAAATTACCCCAGACCCCATTTCGTAAGGGACAACTGGGTCGATCTGAACGGCGAGTGGCGGTTCGGCTTCGACGATGCGGACGCTGGCGAAGCCGCAGGATGGCCGCGGAACTTCGGCGGAGACCGCACCATCACCGTCCCGTTCACTTACGAGACGAAGGCAAGCGGTATCGGAGAAGAGGCTCACCATCCTTTCGTCTGGTACAACAGGCAGCTGGACATTCCAGCCGAAGCCGCCGGCAAGCGGATTCTGCTGCATTTTCAAGCGGTCGATTATATCGCGAAAATATGGGTAAACGGCGAATACGTCGGCAGACATCGTGGCGGTTATACGGCGTTTTCGTTCGACATTGCTCCCTATGTGAAGTACGGGGCCGTGAATGAGCTGACGGTCAAGGCGGAGGACAGCAAGGACGCCACCCAACCGCGCGGCAAGCAGCGCTGGGTGGACGACAACTTCGAATGCTTTTACGTGCAGACGACGGGCATTTGGCAGTCCGTTTGGCTCGAATACGTAGAGCGGGAATACATCGATTCGGTGAAAATCACGCCGGATTTGGATGCTTCCAGCGTGCTTTTCGAGTATCAAGTCAAAGGCGACGTACACCCCGGCAGCCCGCTGCGGCTGGAAACGGTCATCACGATGAAGGATCGTCAGGTCAAGCGGGCGAGCCTGACGATCGACCGTCCATGGCTTGCGCTGGAGGTCGATCTCGTACACGAGATGAACGGGCCGTGGAAGCGCTGCTACTGGGCGCCGGAACGTCCGAACCTGTACGATGTGGAGTTTATTTTGTACCGCGGCGATGTCGTGATCGACCATGTTTATTCCTATTTCGGCATGCGCAAAATATCCATCGAGAAGGGCCAAGTGCTGCTCAACAATGTGCCGGTTTACCAGCGGCTGCTGCTCGACCAAGGCTACTGGCCGGACAGCCATTTGACTCCTCCTTCCGAGGAGGCGCTGATCGAGGATATCGATCTGCTGCTGCGGATGGGGTATAACGGCGTCCGCAAGCACATGAAGGTGGAAGATGCAAGGTTCCTGTATTGGTGCGACGTCAAAGGCGTGCTCGTCTGGTCCGAGATGGCGGCGACCTTCGAGTTTAACGACAATGCGGTGCAGCATTTTACGGAGGAGTGGATGGAAATTGTCCGCCAGCAGTACAACCACCCTTCGATTATCACCTGGGTTCCGTTCAACGAATCATGGGGGATCATGAACATATACAAGGACCGCCGGCAGCAAAAGTTCACCGAGGCGATCTATCATTTGACCAAGGCGTTCGATCCGAACCGCCCTGTCATTACAAACGACGGCTGGGAGCATACGGTGTCGGATATTTTGACGCTGCACGATTACGTGGAAAAGAAGGAGCAGTTCCTTAAGCGTTACGCAGGCAAGGATGAAATCGTGAACAACGAGAAGACGTGTAACCAATGGAAATACGCTTTTGCTGACGGCTACGGCTATAAAGGGCAGCCGATTATCATAAGCGAATTCGGCGGCATCGCCTTCCAGTCCGACAAGGGCTGGGGCTACGGCAACCAGGTCGCTTCCGAAGAGGCGTTCCTCGAACGATTCCGCGGCATTCACGAAGCGATCAAGATGACGGATTACATCGTCGGGTACTGCTACACGCAAATTACCGACGTTCAGCAGGAGATAAACGGTCTGCTGACCGAGGATCGCAAACCGAAAGTGCCGATCGAGAAGATCCGGGAGATCAATCTTTCCTGAAAATAGCCATTTAACGGCGAAAAACGCCTTCCTCCGCAGCCAAGTAGGCGCGGAGGAAGGCGTTTTTTTATTTTCCAGGAAATTATGCGTAACTCGTTTGTGTCCATATCCGGCGGCTCTGTTCCCGGCAAATGTTGTCCGATGCTCGATGAATACTGACCCATGCGGATGCTCGTTGTTAAGAGATGATTGGTCACCGAAAGTAACCTGCTTTGCGAATATCATCGATGAGTGTCGGCCGCGATGGATTCCAGCCGAGTTGCTCTCGCGTTATTTCTGCCGAGACCGGAGCATCAAGCTCAGCGAAGTGCCTGAACCAACCGAAGTGCGCGGATGCTTCATCAGCGGAGATCGAAACAACGGGAATTCCCAGTCCGTGTCCGATCGCAACGGCAATTTCGCGGAAGGGGATGCCTGGCTCGGCGACGGCGTGAAAACGCGCGCCCGGTATTTTATTAGTGAGAGCGAGCCGGTAAAGGCGAGCCGAATCCAAGCGGTGAACGGCACTCCAACGATTATTCCCTTCACCGATGTAAGCTGAGACACCTTTCTCACGAGCAATGTTAATCAACAAAGGGATAAAACCGTGATCACCTTCTCCATGGACAGTAGGAGAAAGGCGAACAACGCTGATACACACTCCACGCGCTGCGACTGCGTCTGCGGCTTGCTCAGATAAAACACGCGGAAATTGTTGAGGGGTAAAGATCGAGCGGTCGGTTTCGCGTGCCAGCTTACCCGGCATAACCAACGCCGTTCCTGAGGTAACAATAAACGGGCGTTGAGATCCTTCGAGCACCTTTCCCATTGTTTCGATTGCTTGAAGATCGTTTTCACAGTTTTGCCGATGCTTAGCGGCTTCGTCATTTTCGCTAAACGCGGTATTAAACCCTGCGTGAATAACCGCATCGCATTCGCCGGCACCTTTGCGTAAGCTCGCCAGATCCTCGAGATCGCCGCGCAATACGTCGATTCCATCGCTTTCAAGTTTTGCCGCCGACTTGTCGGAGCGGGCAAGTCCCAAAACCTTATGACCGCTATGGATGAGCTCTTGGGCTATCGCTGATCCCACAAATCCCGTCGCTCCAGTCAAAAAGACTCTCATATTTCAACCTCCGTTATATACAGTGTTACTGACCAAATGGAGACGATCCATCCCGGACATCCCCAACTTCATAAGGATCAAGCTTTATGGTCAAAAGCAAATGATCGCTGAACTCTTTTGCATTAATTCGCACTTGATATCGTGCTCATCTTCGAAAGTTTCTGCAATGATCGAAGGCACCCGTCTTTATCACCCCTTTTCGTGCGGGCTTATGTTGTACGCCGCAGTTTTATAATAATGCTTCGCTCTCATGACAAACAGGACCGTGTTTATAACACTGTGGGGCATGTTAGTATTGAGGATACTAGTACAATTGCTATAATGATACCGAGGTGGTTTTCGTGGATAATGAAACAAGAAGAAAAGAACTTGCAGATTTTTTGCGTACGCGCAGACTGCGTCTGAGACCGACGGACGTTGGTTTAAAGATTGATACATCTCGTCGCCGGACGCCCGGGTTAAGGCGGGAAGAGGTTGCGAGTTTATCCGGCATTTCCCTCCCCTGGTACACCGCGCTGGAACAAGGAAGAGATATCCGAGTTTCCGAGCAAATACTGCTTAGCTTGGCAAGAACTCTTCAGCTCAACGAGGATGAGCGGAGTCACTTTTTTATTCTGGCGAATCCGTCTTCAACTGCACACGCATTGGTGGCAGCGGATGAACCCATCCCGCCAGCCCTTCAACAGATTCTCGACAGACTTGGCACCTACCCCGCCTATATATTCAATAAACGTTGGAACGTGATTGCATGGAACGATGCTGCCCGTGCTCTAATTGGAAATTTCGATCAACTTGAGGAAATCGAAAGGAACATCCTTTGGCGTGTTTTTACGATGGAAGAAAACAAAAAACATATTGTTGATTGGAAAAAATTCGCCACAATGATGGTGGCGCAGTTTAGAAGTCAATACGCCCTGTACATGAATGATCCATGGTATCAGAACATCGTTAGTCAATTAAGTGACGTCAGTGCTGAATTTCGGGAGTTATGGGGGCGGCACGATGTTTCTACAAGTACAGTAGGAAAAAAGGAGATTCTTCATCCCGAGGTGGGGCCGTTGGAATTTGTCTACACGACCTTCACGATTTCCGAAAACGGTGACTTAATGATGACCGTGTATACTCCGGTCGAAGGTACAGGAACCGATAAGCGGATGGAGAAATTCCTTGAACAAGTTGCGGGGAACCATCAAACAGACCGAACTAATAGGGGACTGTTATGCCGCTCATAAAGGTGCTCAAACATAGAGGAACTCACATTCGTTATTTTCGGGAAATAAGCGCATCTGAGTTCCTTTATTCTTGGCGAATCAGTCGAAATGGCCATGATAGCGCACTGTAGTTCCTTTATGACCCGGGGGGCAGAAGAACAGCTAGATGTTTGGACTTAACCTGACAACATTGCGCTTGGGACGCCTTGAGGGCTTTGCTCCGCAAAGCCGGCTTTGGAAGCACGGGGTCCCCCCCATTGGGGGGGCTCCATTTACGCATGATGTATACGCGGCATCGGCAGCGGTTCTTTCCCAAGCTCGGCCCAAACGTATTTGAGCAGCAGCTCGGATTTCAGCGCCGCATAACCCGGATCGTTCCATAAGTTTCGCAGCTCGCCGGGATCCTCCTGAAGATCGAAAATTTCCCCGTAAGTCTGATTATAGTAAACGGTGATCTTATACCTTTCGTCCACATACGTTTTCTGGTGGATCGTCGTAGGTTCATGGCGAAACTCGCAGATCGCATGGTCTCTTGCCTGGCTTTTGCGGCCCAACCAGACATCCCGCTGATCGACGCCGGTCATCGCAGGAGGGATCGGGATGCCGCAGAACGATAAAAACGTCGGCGCGAGATCGACGAGCGACTGGATCGCTCCCGACACTTGTCCGGCCGGCACTTGACCGGGGTATCTCACGATGAAAGGAAGCCTGATCAAATCTTCGTAATGAAAGCCGCCTTTCGCCTGAAGCCCGTGCTGGCCGTAAAAATGTCCGTGGTCCGTAGTGAACACGACGATGGTGTTTTCGGCAAGTCCCAGTTCGTCCAGCTTGTCGAGAATGTTTCCGATATATTTGTCCATCATGCTGATCATTCCGTAATAAACGGCCACCAGCTTCTTTTTGTCATAATCCGTCAGCCTGAACTTGGTTCCGTACTCGTAATAAAGATGGGAGCGGTAACCGTGTATGCCGAATCCCGTCTCCATCAAGTCGCTGAAGATCGGGTTTTCCTCCTGCGTTTTCGCGAAATGCGGCGGATTCTGGTCATGTTCGCCAGGCACGGCCTGCGGAATCGTCAGCGCGTCCGGATCGTACATCGTGTCCCAAGGCTCGGGCACCAAATATTCGGGATGAGGGTCGAAAAAGCTCGCCCACATGAAAAAAGGCTCCTCCGACTCCTTGTACCCGGCCAGCAGCGCGTTCGTGCGTTCGGCGATCCACGTATTATAATGGTACTCCTCCGGAATCGGCCACTTGTAGGTTAAGGAAGGATCCATCGTGCCGGTCGGAGGAAGGAAATAATCCCTCCAGTTCGCGCACCCTTTCTGCTCCATCCATAAAGCATAGTGCTGGCCGACATGAGCCTCGTTGGTATGGTTACGCGCCAGCTCCACGTGATCGAAGCCGTAAAACGGTCCGTTAAACGTTTTCCAAAACTCCAAATCCTGAAGAACCGGATACGCTTCCAGGGAAGGAAATTCGTCCGTCGACTTCAAAGGTTGAAAATGCGCTTTGCCGACGAGAGCGGTACGATACCCGGCGGCCTGGAAATCTTCTCCTACCGTATGCCTGTCTTCGAGCAGCTTTGTTCCCAGCGTCCATGCGCCGTGCTGGCTCGGATACATGCCCGTAATGATGGAGGCTCTGCTCGGCGTACAGGTCGGATTGGGGCAATATGCCCGGGAGAACGTCGTGCCCTCGCGCACCAACCGGTCCAAATTCGGAGTATGTACCTCCTTGTTAAACGCTCCGATCGTATTCCAATGCTGCTGGTCGCTTGTGATTAGCAAAATGTTAGGTTTTTTCATAATGAGAAATCCCCTCCTATTATGATAATATTGAATTTATAAGGAAATTCATATGGCATCTTGTTGTATATTGATTATCATTTTGTTATCTTCGGGAGTGACCTGAATGCAGGAATACGATCATGAGCTTGCGGAATTTATATACTATACGCCGGGGAGATTGGATAAGGAAAGTCAAATTTGGCCGGTTCGCGCAGGCCGCAGCATAGCGAAGCCGAGCTACAGGGTGGGACCGAAGAGGATCGAATGTTACAGTCTTCACTTTGTCGTGGAAGGAAACATTCATTTCGAGTTTCAGGACAAGCGAGTGGAGCTCGGAAAACATCATTTGTTTTGTTTGTTTCCCGGCTTCACCTATCATTACTCGATTGCAGCATCGGAACCGCCGCTCCGGTTAAGCTGGATCGCTATAGATGGGCCCAGGGCGAAAGCATTGCTGGAGCTCACCGGATTAACGCCGGAGAACCCGTATACTCATCTGGAAAACATCTCCGCCGTTGAAAAAACGTTAGAAGAGATCCATCAGTTGATGCGGGATGCGGCGGGCTGGAAACCGGCGGTGCCGCTGCAGCTGCAGAGCTTGCTGTTCGGGTTGTTTGCAGCTGTAACGCCGGACAACGTTCCGAAGCCGGAAAACGAACCGGCCGGCTGGATTCGCGAATGCATCGGTTTTATGGAGCTGCATGCGGCAGAGGGGATATCGGTACAGCAGGTAGCGGCGTTTGCGGGAGTGCACCGCTCTTATTTCTCAAGCGTCTTTACCCGCCAGGTGGGCATGAGCCCGCTGGGCTACCTGCAAAAAATCCGCATGGAGAAAGCGGGGCGGCTGCTTCGCGAAACGGACGCCGCCGTTACCGAAATCGCCTTGTCTCTCGGTTATCCGAATTTATTTTCATTTACGAGGGCGTTCAAAAATTATTACTCGGTAGCTCCGGGGATTTTTCGGTCCGGGGCTGGAGGTTAAGCCTGGAAATTGCAACTTAAGTCTCCCTGTCAATCCGTCGACTCGCCTCCTTGCATCGCGGCGCGGTAATCGCGGGGCGTTTCGCCCGTGCGTTTTTTAAACGCTGCGCTGAAATAGTATTGATTGGCATAACCTACTTTTTCGCTGATTTCCATGATCTTCATCTGAGTATGCGCGAGCAGTTCCTTCGCTTTATGGATCCGTACCGCGGTAATGCAATCGGAAATGGTTTGTCCTTTCGCTTTTTTGAAAAGAGCCCCCAAATAACTCGGACTTACATTGACGAAGGAGGAAATCGTTCCGAGGCTCAGATCCGCATCCATGTAGTGCTGATGAATATAGTCCATCACCTGTCCGGCGATCTGATTGTGGCTGGTTTCCACCGATTCCTGCAGCTTGTGGCAGGCCTGCGCGGAAATTTCATACAATCGCTCGCATAACGTCGCTGCGGTTTCATAACGGTCCAGCTTCGCAAACAAATCCGAGATCATTTCCAAAATGGGGCCCGCATCGATCCCGGTATCGTAGAAAAACCGGATTAACCGGGCAAGCAGCGAATAAACGAAGGCGATAATCCCGTTTTTGCCGGGATAACGGCTTGACCATTCCGATGCCAGGTTTCCGGTAAATTCGCGAATACCGGCGAGATCCTTCTCGGAAATGAGGCGGATCAGCTTTTCTTCATATCCGGACAAGAAGGAGATCGGAGCGGGAGGATGGGCCCGTACATCTTGAATATTAAAGATGCGGCCTTCCCCGAAAATAAATTTGAAGCCGGCCGCCGTTTTCGCATTTTCATAGGAGGAGGATATGTGCCAGATGCTTGGAACGATGTCCCCGATGCCTACGGTTAGAGACAGCGGCGCAGCCTCGTATTTTTCGTTAAGCTCCGATAGCCGCCCGTATACGGTTCGCAGGAGATTCGCATTGCCGCGGCCGCTGCTGCCCAAAATGACAATGATATGATTCGCCTGTGGGAAGCAGTAGGTCAAGCTGAGATCTGCAAACGTTTGTTCGATCTCGCTGAGCAGAGTGAGCAGGAGGACGTGGTAACGTTCGATGCCGAAGCCGGCTTTCGTTTCCGCGGAATTATCGATTTGAATGAGCGCGCAAACATATTCGTCCTGCCCGAGATCGATATTCAAGTAGGCAGCCTGGTCGGCCAAATGAAATTCCGCGTAATCGGGAGCGGCGCCGATCAAGTCCGAGAAAAACTTTTGCATCAGAGCGGGCCGGCTTTGCTTCAATTGCTCCAGCATCTTTTGCTCCTGCTCCGCTTTGGCGAGCACCTTCCGCGCAACCTCGGCTAGATAACCGAAATCGACCGGTTTCTCCACATAGTCGCACACACCGAGGCGGATGGCTTCCTTGGCATAATCAAAGTCGTCGTACGCGCTGATCAGAATGATTTTCATGTAAGGTTTATTTTTTAAAATTTGCTTCGACATGTCGAGCCCGTTCATTTGCGGCATCGCAATATCGGAAACGATCAGATCGACCTCGGCTTTTTCGAGCAGCTCAAGCACGTCGGCCGCCCTTGTAAAAACGGCGTAAACTTCCGCGCCGATGGCCCGCCAATCGATGTTTTTGCACAGCCCTTCCAATGCCAGTTCGTTATCGTCCACGAGAACCACTTTTTTCATTCCTTATGTCCCTCCCCTCACAATTCCATATTATCGGAAATCATTTGCGGAAACCGCAGAATGACCGTCGTGCCGGCTCCTTCTTCGCTGTCGATGTGCAGGCCTGCGGCCGATTTGCCGTACAAAATCAACCTCATATGGACATTGTTCAACGCGTAAAACCGCTCGGCATGGACCGACTTTTGCCCGAGCGAATCGCGTATCTGCTTCAGGCGATCCGCAGCGATCCCCGCTCCGTTGTCCTTTATATAAATGGCGATATCTTCGTCAAAATAATGGATGCCGACGGAAATGCGGAGCGTTTTCCCCGTGCCGGTCCATGCGTGGCGGATGCAATTTTCAAGCAGCGGCTGCAAGGAAAACTTCGGGATCAGAAAGTGCCGTATGCCGTCGTCCATCGTGACCGTCCACGAAAGAGCGCCGACATTCACCTTCTCCATGTCCAAATAAAGCGAAGCAATTTGCCACTCGTCTTCGATCGTAACGAGCTCGTCCCCTTTCCTCAGGATCAATCGGTAAAATTTGGCCAAGCGGGTGATCATCGCGTTCGCATCTTCTATGCGGCCCAGCGACTGGCACGTTTTGATCGACTCCAGGATGTTATAAAGGAAATGCGGGTTGATTTTCGATTGCAGCAGCTGGTAGCGCAGTTTTTCCTCCTGCAGGTTCAGCTCAAGCATCTTGTCGAAGTTGTCGTTTATTTTTCGAACCATCATATTGAAAACGTGGGCGAGGTGATCGAGCTCATCCCGGTAAATATGTTCCGGTACGACAGGAATATGCAGATCGGTCAGCTTCTCGTTGGTCTCCTGCAGAGTGAACGCCGACATCACCTTGGACATGCGCCGAACCTTCGTGCTCAGATTGTTCGATATGAAGAAGCTGGTCACAACGGCCGCAACAATGACGAGAAGTACGGTGATGAGCAGAATATCGACCAAAATGTTGATATGCTCCGTAACGTAACGGTTGGGAACATCGGTGACGACGTACCAATTCGTTACCGGGTTAAAATGGGCGATAATTTGCGATTGACCAAAGGAGAGCGGCCGGCCGCCGCTTTGAATAATGGCCTGCAGCTCTTTCGGATCGATCGCCGTATTCAGCTTGTCATGGTTCGGGTGCGAAACGATCCGGCCGCTCTTGTCGACGATATAACTTTGCACGGCCGGGTCGGGACTGCTGCCGGCGAGCACGGCGGAAATTTCTTTCTCGTCGATATCGATAAAGTAAGCGTATTCAAGATTGTCGCTGTCCTGCTTTTTGAAAGCATTGTATACGGTGATGTAATCCCTTTTCCCGGCGGGGCTTTGAACAACGAAGGGTTCCTCATAATTGGTCAGCAGCCGCCACTGCAGCCGGTTCACGTTTTGCTTCAGCACCTCCTCCGTGAAGCCCCGTTTGGACAAATCGGCAATCTTGAAAAACGTAATCCCTTGATTGCTGAACAGCAGATCCGGTTTGGTGTACACGTTAATGTTGACGAAATTGAAGGTCGAATCGAGGTTGGAAATATTGTTTTTGATGTAATTGAACCGGTCGAGCTGATCGGAGACCGAAATGCTGGGCTGCAAAATCAGCGTGTACATATAATACTGCATCGCATTGGAGGCATACTCCATTTGCTGGAACCGGTTCGTGAGCGACTCGTTCAGCCGGTTGCTGGAGTATGTGACGGAGTTCAAAATACCGTCCCGGGCAATATTGTAGGATAACCGGAACGATAACACGCCGACGAGAATAAGCGGGACGATCGCGATGAGAAGAAAGCTGAACGTCAGCTTGTTGCGAAAGCTGCTTAGCTTGATCCGAATCCAAAGCGGTATGGCTGACATGATCCGCATATTATTCACCGTTCGATTAGAATTTACATGAGTTATAACATATAGCCTGCCGGTTGGCAACCGCTCTGCACATAGTCGATGGAAAATTATAAATTCGTGATGGAATATTATATTTAAACGCTTTCATTCCAATTTTATAATCGAGTTGAAAAAAAACAGCAAACAAACGGGAGGTTCGCAAATGAAAAAGACAGCATGTTCATTACTGGCATCGTTGACAGCGGTTACATTAACCCTGGCAGGATGCACAAGCCCCGGTTCCGGTACGGGCACGGGAAGCTCCGGCTCCGGCGACGCAAAATCCGCTTCCGGCGGCAAAAACGAGATTACGCTTTATACGATCATGTCGACCAATCCGAAGTTTCAGGAATGGCTGGACGACGCCCAGAAAAAAACGGGAATCAAGATCAATGCGGTCGCCGCCCCGAGCGATTCCGACACCCGCCAGCAAAAAATCTCGACGATACTTTCGTCCAAGGACAGCTCGGTCGACGTCTTTGAGATCAACGATGAAATGGCCACATCCTTCAAAAATTCCGGATGGCTGGAGCCGTTGCAGGATAAGGTCATTACAAGCGATATCCGCAGCAAGCTGCCGCAGGGATATGTGAAAGACATGCTGACATCCGCCAAAGGAGATTTGATCGGCGTGCCTAGCTATCAAGGTTATTTGGCGCTTTGGGTCGATCAGAAAAAGCTGGATGCGGCCGGAATGAAATCGCTAGAAACCAAGGACGATTTCATCAAGTTTGCGAAGGCGAGCACAAAGGACGGCCAGTTCGGATACGGCGGATCCTGGGAAAAGACGTACGTATTTAACGAAATCGCCACTTTCGTTAACCTGTTCGGCGGGGATTATTTCGACTGGACGAATCCGGCCAGCCGGGAAGCGGTCAAATTCATGTACGATATGGCGAATACGTGGAAGGTGACCCCGGTGGACCAAATCGCCGACAAATACGAGCAGATGAATCAAAAGTTCATCGACGGCAAATATGCGATGGTCTTTATGTGGGGGACGGGAACCGACTACCAGAAAGCGGGCCGGTACGGCAAAGACCAGATCCATATTGTCAATACGCCGATGTTTGCCAAGAGAAGCGTATTCACCGACTCCTGGAGTTACGTCCTGAACTCGGCCTCGAAAAACAAGGATGCGGCCATCAAGTTTTTGCAGTATACCGCAAGCGAGGACGGCGAGCTGAAGGGCTGGACGAGTTTCGGCAGATATCCCGCAAGATCCGATGTGGCAAGCAAGCCGGAAGTGTCCGGCGATATTAAAGACATTTATTCCGTCATCCAATCGACGAACGAAATTCACGGCCGCCCGATGCTGCCGCAAACGATGGAGTTTATTTCCGAGATGGGGACCCTTTTTCAGAACTATATTCAAAATAAAATATCGCTCGACGAGTTTTGCGCGAAAGCCCAGGAAGCGGTCAAGAAGTACAAATAATACAACAGGAAAGGCGCGTTACCATGTATGAAGGCAAAAAATACGTAACGATAGCTTGGCTGCTCGTTCTTCCGGCGCTGCTCATCCGGGTTTTTACAACGATATATCCGATCGTGGAGACGTTCTACATCAGTTTTTTTGACGTAAAGCTGCTCAGAGGCATTCATCAATTCGTCGGCTTTCAAAACTACATCAATATTTTTCGCGATTCGAAAGTGCAGGAATCGATCGGTTTTACCGTAGTGTTCGTTGCAGGCTCCATGCTCGGCCACATCGTGCTGGGCATTATGCTGGCGCTCATCTTAAACATGAAAATAGCCGGACAGCGCGTGCTCCGAACGATCGTGCTGCTTCCGTGGGCGATGCCGATGGTGGTCATCGCCATGGCTTCGAAATGGGCGTTTAACAACGACTACGGCCTGGTCAACAACTTCATCCGCTGGTTTAACCCATCGTTTCAACTGGATTGGCTTATTCACGCGAACACAGCCCGCAATGCGGTGATCGCCGTCGATTTGTGGAAGGACCTTCCTTTTTTTGCGATCCTGATTCTTGCCGGCCTGCAGTTCATTTCCGCCGAAATGTATGAAGCGGCCAAAATCGACGGCGCCGGGGCCATTCGCTCGTTTTTCAAAATCACTCTGCCTCTGATCTCGCGAAATATTTTGGTGCTGAGCATCTTTTTTACGATGTGGCGAATCACCTCGTTTGATGTGGTGTACGCCATGACGAGCGGGGGGCCCGGCGAAAGCACCGCGCTGATCGCCTACCGCATCACAACGGAGGCGTTTACGAACCTGAATACCGGGTATGCCGCGTCCATTGCGGTCGTGCTGTTTATCGTGATGGCGATTTTGAGCGGAATCAGCATGGCTGCGGCCAAACGTTTCGATTATTAAGGAGCGATCAAGCATGGTTACCAAAGGCTTCAGGCCGATATTGCTGCGGTGCTTTATGTGGACGCTCGCGGCTATCGTCGCGTTTCTCATTTTATTTCCGCTGTGGTGGATATTTATTTCTTCGATCACCCCGGCCGGGGAGCTGTTCTCCAAGCCTCTCAAATATTGGCCGGTACATCCGACGCTGGAGAGCTACCAATATTTGATAGATCATGTAGGGCTGCTCTCGAAAATAGGGAATACGGTCATTATCGTCGGACTGTCCATTGTGATCGGCATGATTGTAGCCGTTATGGCCGCCTTCAGCTTCGCCCGGTTCAGAAACAAGGGGTTATCCTTGGCCGTTGCCTTTCTGCTCGGCTCGATGCTGATTCCCGACGTGGTGACGGCCCGGCCGCTCTACGACTTTTTGCGGCAAATGCAGCTGTACGATACGTATACGGGGCTCATCATCCTGTACATCAGCGGCCTTCTGCCGTTTACGATCCTCATCTTGCAAAACTTTCTGAACGATATCCCGGTTTCCATCGAAGAGTCGGCGTCGCTGGACGGCTGCGGGTTCTTGCAGTCGATGATGTATGTGACGCTGCCGCTATTAAGGCCCGCGCTTGCGACGGTCTGCATCGTCAACTTTATTACGTGTTTGAACAACTTTTTTACGCCGCTGTTTTATTCGAACGGAATTTCGGTGCTTTCCACCGCCATTACACAGCTGCCGCTCAGGGACAACATGTATGCGGTGCCGTGGGATTTGGTCAGCGCGATGGGCTGGATCATCATCCTGCCGATCATTATATTTGTCGCCGTCTTCCAGAGACAAATTATGGAGGGGATTATGGCGGGCGGCATCAAAGGATAAATTTCGAGAGGAGAAAATGCAATGAGTTATAATCCATTCCTGGGCGGCCTTTCGGCGCTCCCATTATTGAGCGGCGGCAGGAGCCGGGCGATCACCGCGGAAAATCCCGATGGAAAAATCGGCGGAGGAGGAACGGCCGCCAGTCACCTCGGCCCTTCGCGCAAAGGCTCGCCGTGTCTCCGCGACATACAGCCGGGCGCGACCGTCACGCTGGCCGAGATCGAAGGGCCGGGAGTCATCGAGCATATTTGGATGACGGTGACGGACCGTACGGAAAAGGACTGTTACGTGCTCAGGGATCTTGTGCTCAGGATGTACTGGGATGACGAAACGGCTCCTTCCGTGGAAAGCCCGCTGGGCGATTTCTTTTGCAACGGCTTTGCGAGAGGCTGCACCGTCAATTCCCTGCCTGTCGTTGTGAATCCGACCCGGGGCTTCAACAGCTATTTCCCGATGCCTTTCCGCAAGAAGGCGAAGATCACCGTTGAAAATCAGCATGAAGCGCCGATTCCCGCGTTGTTTTACCAAATCGATTACTGCCTGCACGACGAGCTGCCGGAAAACACGGCGTATTTTCACGCTCAGTGGAACCGGCAGCGGATCACCGAAAAGGCGCAGGATTACGTGATTTTGGATAACGTCAAAGGGAAAGGGCAATACGTCGGCACCTACCTGGCGCTTACGACCCTGGAAAGATACTGGTGGGGAGAAGGGGAAGTGAAAATATATATGGACGGCGACGATGCGTATCCGACGATCTGCGGCACCGGAACGGAGGATTATTTCGGCGGGGCCTGGAGCTTCGCAACGCAGAAAGACGGAAAAACCGTGGAAAATACGTACTGCACTCCGTTTATGGGGTATCCCTACTATTCGCGTCACGACGAGGTCGTTCACAATTTATATCATAATGACGATTGCCCGCCGATGAGAGGTTTTTACCGCTGGCACATTCTCGATCCGATTCGGTTTGCGGAAGACATCAAGGTCACGATCCAGCAGATCGGGGTATATAAAAAAGGGCTGTTCGAAAGGCAGGACGACGTCGCATCGGTCGCTTATTGGTACCAGACGGAGCCGCATAACGGTTTCAAGCCGCTGATGAGCAAGGAGGACAGATGGCCGAGGTAACGCGAGGGCACCGGTCATTGCATTATTTCCGGAAGCAACTTAAGATTAAAAAGGAGGGTCAGGCTGCCTTCAGGGCGGCCTGATCAGACTGTTGCAAAACCCCCATTTTTTTATCATCCCATGATAAGGGTGAGGGGTATTCGCCGGAGGAGTTTACGTCCGGCCTTTGAAATCGTGTGAATACCGCCTATTCTAATAAAATCACACGATGTTTATGGGGTCCCCGCAAAGTAATAGGAATAAGCTTCGAAGCAGATCTTCACTTTGTGGGGGGGAAGGAGTCGGCCGGAGGCGATACCCCCACCCATGACTTATGGATGAATTCTACCTTTGGGGGTTTTCAACAAACTCGTAGGCTGCCTTCAGGGCGGCCTGATCTTCCCGATCCCGCTGAGAAAGGGGGCTTCCTGGTGGGAAAAAGAAAATCCGCTGCCGCCGTTCAAATAGCTTTGGTTGTTTTAACCGGAGCACTTGCCGCCTGCAGCGGTAACAACCGACCGTCCGCGAACGTTCCGTCCGAAGACAAGGCCGGCTTGTCCGATCCGAATCGGACGATTACGATCATGACCCAGGACTCCGCACAAGCCGGTTGGCCGGCGTTCCGGAATAAAGTGCGGGACGCGACGGGCGTTACGCTGAACGTGGTCGCCACTCCGTCCAATCCCGACGACATGGTTGCCAAAATGACGACGCTGCTTTCTTCCGGCGATAACTCCGTGGACATTATGCACATCAACGACGAACTGATCACCGCTTTCTCCAGAGCCGGATATTTGGAGCCGCTGGAGAAGGAGATCATGACTCCGGATGTTGTGAAAAATTATTCCCAGCAATACGTGAAGGACATGATTATGTTCAAGGGAAGCATATTTTCGGTGCCGAGTTACCTGGAGGTGCTCGCCTTCTGGGTGAACCATGAGATGCTGAAGCAGGCGGGGGTGGACGTTCCGCGGACGAAAGACGAATTCCTCGCCTTTGCGAAAGCGGTTACAAAAAACGGCGTATTCGGCTATGGAGGCGCTTGGGAGAAAAGCTACGTTTTTAACGAAATCGGCACCTTCGTCAATTTGTTCGGCGGCGATTACTATGACTGGTCGAACCCTAAAACCCAGGAAGCATTGAGGTTTATGCACGACCTTGTCCATAAGGAGAAGGTGACGCCGATCTCGCAGCTGGCCGATATTTACGATCCGATGCTTCAGAAGTTCATCGACGGCAAATACGGGATGCTTTTCATGTATACCGGTGCGATTCCGACGCTGCAGAGAGCCGGCAAATACGGGCCGGACAAACTGGACATCGTGCCGATGCCGAATTTTGGCACAAATGACGCTTTCATGGCTTCGTGGCATTATGTGCTGAATAAATCGTCCGGGAAGAAGGAAGCCGCCGGGAAAGTGCTGGCTTATTTGGCGAGCAAAGAGGGCCAACTGGCCAACAGCGAGATGTCGGGCAGATTGGCCGCCCGGCTGGATGTGATCGACGATCCCGGCTATAAAGGCCTCGGCGTCGAGAAGGTGCGGGATTACATCAAACATAGCAATCTTCGCGGCAGGCCGATGGTTCCCCAGTCGATGGAATATATCAATGGCATCGGCGCTATTTTTCAAAAGTACGTTTCCGACGAAATCACCCTGGATGAGGCTGTAATCAAGGCGAAGAAGGAGACCGCCAGACTGGCTGCCCAATAACCGGCTTTGATCCGGCGCAGCCCGTCTTGCTTAATTCCTACTTGACAGGTTTGAATTGTTGGATTATTATTTCCCTAAATCGTTACAACCTTTGCAACGAAGCCCATTGGACAGCCAAAGGCTCCGGCAACCTCCCCTACGGGAGATCTGCAGGAGTCTTTTTTCCTGTGGAAAAAAATCGGCCAATAACGAAAAAGAGAAAGCAAGGAGAGGAACAAAGATGAAAAGATTAAGATTGCCTTTTATGTCCATGATCGCCGCCATAGTTATATTGGCGGTTGCCGGCTGCGCGAAACCCGCGGAGACGAAAACGGCGGCGCCGGCGGGTCAGACGCCTGCAGCATCGTCCCAGGCAGCGCCCTCCAACCCGGCGGGCGAGAAAGCGAAGCTGAAGGTCGGCATTTCCGCGGGGGTCGAGGAGGACATTTGGAAAAAAGTGAAGGAAGTCGCCGCAAAAGACAATTTGGAGATTGAGATCGTTACATTTAACGATTACATACAGCCGAACAAGGCGCTGGCGGACGGCCAACTGGACGCCAATGCGTTCCAGCACGAGCCTTATCTGAATCAGTTCAAGGCGGACAACAAG
Organism: Paenibacillus hamazuiensis; assembly: GCF_023276405.1. NCBI lineage: Bacteria > Bacillati > Bacillota > Bacilli > Caryophanales > Paenibacillaceae > Paenibacillus > Paenibacillus hamazuiensis. The sequence continues at coordinate 4,124,004 of NZ_JALRMO010000001.1, read as the reverse complement.
CTGGACATCGTAAAGCTGGCGAATACGCTTAATTTTCCGATAGGGCTGTATTCCAAAAAAATCAAAAACGTTTCGGAGATCAAGGAAGGCGACGAGCTTGGTTTGCCGAACGACCCTACTAACGGGGCCCGGGCACTCATTTTGTTCGAGCGGGCGGGCTTGATCAAGCTGAAGGAAGGCGTGGGAGTTAAAGCGACCGTCCGGGATATCGTGGACAATCCGAAGAAGCTGAAATTCAAGGAGCTCGAAGCCCCTTTCATCCCGAAAGCTTTGCCGGATTTGACCGCTGCGGTTATCAATACGAATTATGCGGTGGATAACGGTTTTGTGCCTACCAAGGACGCGATTTTTATCGAGCCGAAAGATTCCCCCTGGGTCAATCTGATTGCGGTGCGCACAGCCGATAAAGACAAACCGGTATTTCAAAGGCTGGTGAAAGCCTACCATTCCGACGAGGTGAAAAAATTCGTGGTGGATAAGTACGGCAGCTTCATCGTTCCATCCTGGTAAGCCGCCAGTACGGCAGAAGATGAGGGAGAGCGCTTCATGATTGAATTGATCGACGTCAGCAAAACGTTTGAACAAAAGGGAATACGCGTCGAAGCGGTAAAAAGGGCCAATATTCGTATCGAAAAGGGCGAAATATTCGGCATCATCGGGTACAGCGGGGCCGGCAAAAGCTCGCTGCTGCGCTGCATCAATTATTTGGAAAAACCGACCTCGGGAAGCATCCGGATCAACGGAGTGGAGATGTCGCAATTAAACGAGCGCGGACTGAGGGAGATGCGCAGAAAGATCGGCATGATCTTTCAACACTTTAACCTGCTTTCGTCGGGAACCGTCTACCAAAATGTCGCCGCACCGCTCGAGCTTGCCAAAGTTCCGAGGAAGCGGATAGATGCCAAAGTCGGAGAACTGCTTGAGCTGGTAGGACTTCAGGATAAAGAGAGGGCCTATCCGCGCCAGCTGTCCGGAGGGCAAAAACAGCGCGTCGCCATCGCCAGGGCGCTGGCGAACGACCCGGAAATTTTGCTGTGCGACGAAGCCACGTCGGCGCTGGACCCGCAGACCACGGATTCGATTCTCGATTTACTCAGCGATATTAACCGCAAATTCAAAATTACGATCGTTCTTATTACGCATGAAATGCACGTGATCAAAAAAATATGCGACCGGGTCGCGGTGATGGAAAAAGGCGTGATTGTCGAGCAGGGCCCGGTGATCGACTTGTTTTATTCGCCGCGAACCGAAACCGCCCGCAAGTTTATCCGAAGCGTTTTTGACGCGGATATTCCGGAAACGCTGCTGAACGAATTGGAGCGCCGGGGGAGCGGGCAGGGCGCTTTCATCCGCATCTCATTTATCGGCGAATCGGCGATGGAGCCGGTTTTGGCCGATTTAACGGCTCAATTCGCTTTGCGCCCCAGCATCGTGTATGGGAATATCGTTCAAATCAAAGACAAGCTGTTCGGCGCGCTGGTATTGTTCATAACGGGCGATCGCAATGCGCTGGAGAAGGGCATGCGCTTCCTGGAGAGACGGAATCTAAGGGTAGAGGTCATCCGGCATGTTGGATAAAATAGCGGAAAAAGCCGATCTTTATGTGAAATCGATCAACGAAACGGCGATCATGGTCGGATATTCGCTGGTCATCTCCAGCGCCATCGGGCTGCTGCTCGGCGTGCTGCTGGTAGTGCTCAGGCCCGGCCATCTGTATGGCAATTCAGCCGTTTATCATACGCTTAATGCCATCATTAATGTCATTCGCTCCATCCCTTTTATCATTATCATGGTGGCCATCATCCCGTTAACCAAATGGCTCGTCGGTACGACGATCGGAGTGAAGGGGGCGATCGTTCCGCTCGTTTTTTATACGGCGCCTTACATTTCCCGCCTCATGGAAACCGCGCTGCTTGAGGTCGACCCCGGAGTCATTGAGGCTTACAAGGCGATGGGGGCCACCAAACGGCAAATTATTTATCGCGTTATTTTGAGAGAGGCCCGGCCGGCTTTGATTCTCGGTCTTACGATCGCAACGATCGGGCTCGTAGGAGCGTCGGCGATGGCCGGCGTGATGGGAGCGGGGGGCTTGGGCGATGTAGCCATCCGGTTCGGATATCAGCGCTGGGAGCCGGACGTCATGTACACCTCCGTCCTATTGCTCATCGTGATCGTTCAGGTGGTTCAAACGGCAGGCAACTGGATCTCAAGGAAGCTTAGAAAATAATCAAACATCCTCGACCCAATGAAGAGAGGTTGAGGATGTTTTTGCGTTGGCAGAGCGCCGGATTCGACGAACCGTTACATCTGAGAGCCGTCGATCACGTTCCGGAGCACTTTGATAAACTCGCCGGCGGCCTTGGACATATGTTTGCTTTTAAGCCGAATCCATCCGAAATGAAGCATTAACTCATTATCCTTGATATCGAGCGGAATGATTTCCCCGGACTGGACGTAAGGGTCCTTCCTGATCGAGAAGTCCGGATAAAATCCGATGGCGACTCCTTCGGCGATCAATTTTTTGGCCGCCTCCGTATAGCCGATCGTCAGCAGCACGTTCAGCCGGTCGGTTTTCAGCAGCTTTTTTAAATATTCCTCCTGCCGGTAACCCGGCTTGAACGTAATGATCGGCTCATCGGCGATGACCTCCGCGGGCATGGGGTTATACAGGGGAACGGGGGAATGCTTGCCGATGCAGGCCACGTAGGTTCCGGTAAGCATGCGGTGAAATTCGATCCGGTTGTCGATCAGATCGCCCGGCTGCGAAGAGATGAAGCCAAGATCCGCCCGTCCGGCGATGACGTCCTGCATGATCTGCTTCGTGCCGTCCTCACTCACTTCGAGGCGGACGTGCGGGTGCTTTTTCTTGTAGATGGACAGCACGTCGCTCAGGAAGGCGTTGCACATGCTCGGGATGGCGGCGATTTGCAAGTTTCCCGTCAAGGACTGGGATTCGGCGCGGGCCTCGTCGTAAATATCCTGTACGAGGTTCAAGGCGCTTTGCGCTTTTTTCAGCAGCGTTTGCCCCGTCTTGGTCAGCTGAACGCCGGAGCGGGAGCGCTCGAACAGCTTGACGTTCAGCTCCTTTTCAAGGTCTGAGATTCCCTGGCTGATGCTCGGCTGGGAAATATGCAGATGCCCGGCGGCCAGCGAAAACGATTGATGCCTGGCTACTTCGACAAAGTATTGAAGCTGTTCGATACGCATTTTCGCACCTCCATTGTATAGGCATTGACTATATTAATATTAACATTCCGTATTTTACTTCAGCAATAGTTATATTTATGATGAAGATGAAAGCGCTTGAAATTTCCTTAAACCATGCAAGGAGCAGGTGATCATAACAACGATGGGACCGCTTACCGGAGTAAAAGTTATCGAAATTGCGCACTGGCTGGTAGCGCCTTACTGCGCCAATATGTTGTCCGATCTGGGAGCCGAGGTCATCAAGATCGAGCCGCTTTCGGGAGATCAGGTGCGGAGCTCCGGGAGTTATTTTAAAAATGGAGAAAGTTATTTGTTTGCCGCCTACAACCACGGAAAGCAATCGATCTCCCTCAATCTGAAAGATCCCGACGGGCTCGGCATAGCGCGAGACTTGTGCCGCGGGGCGGATGTCGTTTTGGAAAATTACCGTCCCGGCACGTGCGAGCGGCTCGGACTCGGTTACGAAAGCTTGCGGCGGCTGAATCCCGGCCTCGTTTATTGTTCGATCTCCGCATTCGGCGACACGCCGGGTTACGCCCACCGGCCGGGGATGGATCCGATCGTTCAGGGCATGGGCGGAGCGATGAGCGTGACCGGCGAGCCGGGCGGAAAGCCGGTGCTGGTCGGCATTCCGGTCGCCGACAACTCGACGGCCTACATCGCCTTCGGAGCGATCTGCGGAGCGCTTCTCGAGCGGGAGCGAACCGGGAAGGGACAGCGCATTCAACTGAACCTGATCGATACGATGGTGTTTAACCTGTCGACGCGCTTCGGGCAATATATCGCATCGGGGAAGCCGCCGTCCGCCATGGGCAGCCAGCACGCCGAAGTCGTTCCGTATCAGGCGTTTCCGACGGCGAACGGCTGGCTGATGGCCGGGGCCCAGTCCGATCGGGCGTGGGCGGTGTTTTGCGAGGCGATCGGAAGGCCGGAGTTGGCGAGCCACCCGGATTACGAAACGAACCGCCTGCGCGTCAAAAACAGGGAGACGCTGTCCGGGCTGCTCAACGGCGTATTCGCTCAAAAGCCGACGGAGGATTGGTGTGCGATTTTTGCCGAGCGCAATGTGCTTCACGGGCCGATCTGGAACGTGGAGGAGCTCGTGAACAGCGACTTGATTCGCGAGCACGGCCTGATCGAAAAGGTCGATCATGCGGTGTTCGGCAAGCTGCCGGTCATCCGGACGCCGATCGCTTACTCGGAGAGTGAAGTGAAAATTCAAGGCCCGCCTCCGCTGCTGGGCGAGCATACGCTGGACATATTGCGGAAGCTCGGTCGCAGCGAAGACGAGATTTCCGATCTGATCGCGCGCAAGGTCGTTTATGCGAAGCCCGGCCAGGCCGGAGATTACGCGGTGCAAGTGCCCGGGAGCGATACCGCATGAACTGGCCGCAGCACGTCAAGGTGAAGGAGGTCGGCCCCCGCGACGGCTTGCAGAACGAAAGCGTGTTCGTTCCGACGGAGCATAAAATCGCTTGGATCGACCGATTGTCTTCGGCCGGATTCGATTATATCGAAGTGACGTCATTTGTCAGCCCCAAATGGATTCCGCAGCTTGCCGACGCCATTCAGGTCGCAAGGGGGATAACCAGAAAACCGGGAGTCATCTATGCGGCGCTCGTGCCGAACATGAGGGGGCTGGAGCTGGCGCTGGAAGCGGGCGTCGACGAGGCGGCGGTGTTTATGTCCGCCAGCGAAACGCATAACCGCAAAAACATCAACAAGCCGGTTGCGGATACGTTCCCCATTTTGCGAGAGGTGGTCAACGAAGCGCGGAGCGCCGGCAAATCGGTGCGCGGGTATGTGTCCACCGTATTCGGCTGCCCCTATGAAGGCAAGGTGGACATCGACCGTGTCGTGCGGGTTGCCGATGAATTGTTCGCGATGGAAATCGGCGAAATCTCGCTCGGCGATACGATCGGTGCGGCGAATCCCAGGCAGGTGGAAGCGGTGCTGGAGCAGCTCCTGAGGCGCTATCCCGCCGAACGTCTGGCGCTGCATTACCATGACACAAGAGGCACTGCGCTTGCAAACATTCTGGTATCCATGAATATGGGCATAACCCGCTTCGATGCATCTGCCGGAGGACTGGGAGGATGCCCTTATGCACCCGGGGCAAGCGGAAATATGGCGACGGAGGATCTGGTTTACTGCCTGAGGGAGATGGAAATCGAAACGGGTGTCGATTTTGAAAAGCTTATGGATGCCGCACGGTATATTCAGGAGCAAATAGGGAGAACGCTGCCGAGCCGCAATCTGCTTGCGTGTCCGCCGCAAACAACGACGGAAGGAGACGGTCCATGAATTCCGCTATGATTGAACAAATTGAAAGCGGTTTACCGGCCGCAACGCACGAAACGGGTGTCTCCGAAGCTGTCCGGGTCGAAATGCGCGACGGCATTGCCTTGATGACAAGGATTTATTTGCCGAAAGGCGAAGGGCCTTGGCCGGTCGTTTTGATCCGCCATCCGTATCCCGGCATGCTTCCGCTGCTCGAGGCGACGGCGGCCGTCTTGTCGAAGCGCGGCTATGCGGCGGTCGTGCAGGACTGCCGGGGCACCGGGGAATCCGCGGGAGCTTGGGTTCCTTTCGTCCATGAAGGCGATGACGGCATCGACACGATCGAATGGATCAAACGGCAAGGCTGGGCGAACGGGCGCATCGGCACATACGGCGCATCGTATTTGAGCGCCGTTCAGTGGGCGATGGCGGACCGCGTTCCGCCGGAGGTGAAGGCGATGTGCATCAGCGGCTTCACGACCGAGCGGTACCGGCAAAATTATATGAACGGCATGTTCCGCCACGACGTTTACACCGGCTGGGCGATCGGCAACTCCGGCGTGAAGGATGTGCGCACGGAGGGCTTGTTTCGCAGAGCCGTTCAGGTGAAGCCGCACATCGCGATGGACCGCGAGTTGTTCGGAGTCGAGCTGCCGTGGTACCGCAAATGGATCACGAGCGTAAGCCCCGAAGACGAGTATTGGCAAAGCGGTTTTTGGGCGGAGCTGAAGGAGATCCCGAAGCGCGTGCGAACCCCGATCCTGATGGCGGACGGATGGTTCGACCAGCATTTGGACGGTATGGTGAGGGATTACGGAAAGCTGCCGGAAGAGACGCGCAGGAGAAGCCGGTTTTTCCTCGGCCCGTGGACGCACGCGATGGTTCCTTCGGGAGATTTGGACTATCCGGATCACGACCGTTTTGTGCTGCTGAGGGAAGCGCTGACATGGTTCGACCGCCATTTGAAGGGGGAGCCTTATCCTGAGCCGCTCGGCGATCTGCAGACGTACGTGATCCGCGAAGGTCGCTGGCGGCGCTGGGACGGGGCGATCGCTCCGACCGAAATGCGGCGTTTTTACCTGCACAAGGACGAGGATACCGGTTCGCTGCAGCTGACGGAAACGGCCCGGGACCGGAACGGCAGCGCCCGCTACACGTACGACCCGAGTTATCCGGTTCCGACAAAGGGAGGAGCGGCGCTGCTGCGTTACCTCGGAGGCGAGCCGGACGCGGCGAAAGCGGCCAGCGTCGTTCAGGACCCGCCGGGATACCGGGACGATGTGATTTCGTTCCTCTCGGAGCCGCTGCAGCACGATCTTCGCATCGCGGGTATGATGAAGGCGCGGTTAATCGTCAGCAGCGATGCGGAGGATACCGCCTTTACGGTAAACGTCATGGAGGTGTTTGCGGACGGTGCGGCCTATAACATCCGGGACGGGATAACGAGCCTCGCCTACCGGGGCGGCGCCCCGCGTCCGCTCGATTACCGGCCGCACGAGCCGGCCCGGATCGAAATCGAATGTTGGCCGATCACATGGACGCTTAAAGCCGGCTCGCGCCTCAGGCTCGACATCTCGTCCTCCAACTTCCCGGCTTATCATGCGCATCCGAATTTGGCCGGACCTTGGGCGCTGCAAACCGAAGTGCGTTTGGCGGAGCAGACCGTATATTACGGCGGGAAACATTCTTCCTATCTGGAAATACCTGTCGTCGATTGAAAGGAGGAAGACGGCTTGTCTTATGAGGATGTCGTTATTGTAAGCGCCGCAAGAACGCCGATCGGCAGCTTTGGCGGCGCGTTCAAGGATGTCCCGGCTGTGCGGTTAGGAGCGATTGCCGTGCGGGCCGCGATGGAGCGCGCCGGACTTGAGCCGGGGCAGGCTGACGAAGTGATTATGGGCAACGTGCTGCAGGCCGGATTGGGTCAAAATCCGGCAAGGCAGGCCGCGATGGCGGCCGGACTGCCGCAGGAGATTCCCGCTGTCACCGTGAACAAAGTTTGCGGCTCCGGCCTGAAGGCGGTTCAGCTCGCCTGGCAGTCGATCCGCGCTGGAGAAAGCGAGATTGTCGTCGCCGGCGGCATGGAGAACATGACCCTGGCGCCGTATTTGCTGCCGGGAGCACGGGCCGGATACAAAATGGGCAACCAGGCGCTTGAGGACGGCATGATTCGCGACGGCCTGTGGTGCGCGATTGCCGATTGCCATATGGGAATTACCGCGGAAAACTTGTGCGGCAGGTACGCCTTGACCCGGGAAATGCTGGATCTCTTCGCGTATGAAAGCCAGCGGAAAGCGGCTGCCGCCCGGGCGGCAGGGAAGTTCGACGAGGAAATCGTACCGGTCGAAGTTCCCCGGCGCAAAGGGGAGCCGCTCGTCGTTATAACCGACGAATACCCGCGCCCCGATACAAGCCCGGAAGCTCTCGCCAAGCTTCGCCCGGCCTTTAAGGAAGGCGGCCTCGTCACCGCGGGGAATTCCTCGGGCCTGAACGACGGCGCTGCGGCGCTGGTTCTGATGAGCGGCCGGAAAGCCGCAGCGCTGGGGCTCACGCCGCTCTCGGTCATTCGCGCGAACGCGGCGGCCGGCGTCGATCCGTCCGTCATGGGCATCGGTCCGGTTCCGGCTGCCTTGAAGGCGCTGGACAAAGCGGGACTGGCGATGGCGGATCTCGGGCTTATCGAGGCGAACGAAGCTTTTGCCGCCCAATCGCTCGCGGTTATCCGGCAGCTGGACGCGAATCCGGAGCTGGTTAACGTGAACGGCGGAGCCATCGCCCTCGGCCATCCGATCGGGGCGAGCGGCGCGCGGATTCTCGTCACCCTGCTGCACGAGATGAAGCGTCGCGGCCCGGTGCGCTTCGGACTTGCCGCGCTGTGCATCGGCGGCGGTCAAGGCATTGCGACGATCGTCGAGAAAGCTTAGCTCGTACCAAGATAAGGGGGATCGAAAAGTGAAGCAGGTTTTTCATTCGTTTGAGGAGGCGGTTCGGGCCATTCCGGACGGCGCCGTGCTGATGGTCGGCGGATTCGGCCTTGTCGGCATTCCGGAAAATTTGATCATCGCTTTGGCGAAGAGCGGCACGAGCAATTTGACCGTCATCTCCAACAACTGCGGCGTCGACGACTGGGGGCTCGTTCTGCTGCTGCGAAACAAGCAGATCAGGAAGATGATCGCCTCCTACGTAGGCGAGAACAAAGAGTTCGAACGGCAGGTGCTGTCCGGCGAGCTGGAGGTCGAGCTGCTGCCGCAGGGGACGCTCGCGGAGAAAATCCGCGCCGGCGGAGCGGGGATTCCGGCCTTTTATACGCCGGCCGGCGTCGGAACGCCGCTTGCCGAGGGCCGGGAAATCCGCCGCTTCGGCGGCAAGGACTATTTGCTGGAGGAAGCGCTCACCGCGGATTTCAGCCTGGTGCGGGCGGCGAAGGGCGATGCGATGGGCAATCTCGTCTACGGCAAGACGGCGCGCAACTTCAACCCGATGATGGCGGCCGCAGGGCGGGTGACGATCGCCGAGGTGGAGGAACTCGTCGAGCCCGGCGCTCTCGATCCGGAGGCGATCCACACGCCGGGCATTTACGTTCAGGCGCTCGTCGCCGGCAGGCAGCAGAAGCGGATCGAAAAGCTGACGACGAAGCATAAAGGAGGGAACGGCTGACATGAGCGGCGAAAAGCTGACCGTAAGGGAGAGAATAGCAAGGCGCGCGGAGCGGGAAATCCAGTCCGGCTTTTACGTCAACCTGGGCATCGGCATTCCGACGCTGGTCGCCAGCTTTATATCGGCGGATAAGCAGGTCGTGCTGCAGTCGGAAAACGGACTGCTCGGCATCGGCCCTTATCCTTCGCCGGAAGAGGTCGATCCGGACCTGATCAACGCCGGGAAGGAAACGGTGACGGCGATAACCGGGGCCTCCTTTTTCAGCAGCGCCGAATCGTTCGCGATGATCCGCGGCGGACATATCGATCTGGCCATTTTGGGCGCGATGGAGGTATCGGCGGAAGGGGATCTGGCCAACTGGATGATTCCCGGCAAAATGATCAAAGGCATGGGCGGAGCGATGGATCTTGTGCACGGGGCGAAGCGTATCGTTGTCGTCATGGACCATGTGAGCAAGGACGGCGCGCCGAAAATTGTGGAGAGCTGCACGTTACCCTTAACCGGCAAACGCGTCGTGAACCGCATCATTACCGACCGGGCCGTCATCGACGTCACGCCGGAAGGGCTGAGGCTGGCAGAAGTGGCGCGCGGTTTTACGGCCAGCGATATCGAGCGCGACACCGGAGCCGCACTGCTGACGGACGGGCAAATGTTGACCGACGCTTTTTAACGCATGTAACTTGAGGAGGGTACAAGGTGAAGGGAAAAAGGAAGCTACATGTCATTTTGACCGCTATATTATCGTTATCGTTCCTTCTTTATGGCTGCAGCAGCGATCAGGCGGGAGGGGGCGGCGCTTCGGGCGAAGCCGGCTCATCCAAATCCGGCAAAAGTGAAAGCGTATTCAAGATTGCAATGGGAAACAATCCGAAAATTATCGGTTATCCGGCCGAAGTGACCAATAACGGGCCGCTTCCTTATCTCGATCCGGTCGTTCAGGCGCTGGCCCGCTTCGACGAAAAAGGGAACCTCGTGCCGTGGCTTGCGGAAAGCTGGGAGACGGACGCCAAGGGCAAGACGATTACGTTCAAGCTGCGCAAGGGCGTCAAATACAGCGACAATACCGATTTCGACGCCGAATCTGTGAAGTGGAACATCGAAAAGTATATCGAAAACAAACGAAGCGAGACGAACAACATTCAATCGATGGACGTCGTCGATCCCGGCACGATCCGCCTTACTCTGAAGGAGTGGAATTCCAGCACGCTGCAGGCGGTCGGTTATTTCGTGCGTTACATTTCGCCGACGGCGTTTAAAGCGCACGACAAAGAGTGGGCGTACAAAAACCCGGTCGGCACAGGCCCTTACCTGCTGGACAAATGGCAGGTCAACGTGTCCGTCAGCTACAAGAAAAATCCGGCTTATTGGGAGCTGGGCAAACCGAAGACGGACCGGATCGAGATGCTGATCATCGAGGATGCCCAGACCGCGGCTTCCGCTTTGAAAGCGGGAGAGGTCGACGAAATTCAGGCAAGCAACATCGATATCGCCAAGGAGCTGATCGATTCGAAGAAATTCGATGTCGTTCTTCACAAAAACGGCGTCGGAGCCGTCGGCGTGGGCATCGTTCCGGACAGCCGAACGAAGGGATCGCCTTTTGCCGACGTGAGAGTCCGCCAGGCGATGTCATATGCGATCGATGAAAAGGCGATAGCGGAAACGTTCGGCAAAGGGTATTACGTAACGACCAACCAATGGGGCGCTCCCGATGCCGTGACCTATAACCGGGACGTCGCCGGATACCCTTATAACCCGCAAAAGGCCAAACAGCTGCTCGCCGAAGCCGGATACCCGAACGGATTCAAGACCAAATTATTTTCCGGCGCCTCGACGAAAGATCCGTTTACCGCCGTCCAAAGCTATCTCGCCGCCGTAGGCATCAATGCGGAGCTGGTGGTCGTCGACGAAGCGAAGGTGCAGGATCTGTACTTCAACACCTGGGAGGGCGGCCTGATGGGCCATTTCCACTCGGTGCAGCCGGATCTCGGGCTTTACATGTACAGACACCTCGATCCGAACGGGGCGTTTTACGCCAAAGGGATCGATCATCCGGAAGACGTGCTTCAGCTGCTTAAAGAAAATCAGCAGGCGCCGAGCGACCAGGTGAAAAAAGATACGTCCATGCAAATCCAGAAGCTTGTCTACGACAAATACGATATTTTCGGAAAGCCGCTGTACATTCCGATGGGCATCTTCATCAAGCAAAAATACGTGAAGGACGACGGATTCGGATTGACGCATCTTTCATATTGGACGCCGGGCGACGTTCGCCTCGAAAAGTAAGGGGAGTGCAGATGATACCTTTTATCGCTCGGCGTGTTGTCCAGACGGTGATCGTAATTTTTGCGGTGACGCTTCTCGTGTTTTTCATTATGCGGTCCATGCCCGGCGATCCCGTCGTGATGATGCTCGGTCCCGACGCTTCGCCGGAGCAGATCGCGTTTTACACGAAGCAGTTCGGCTTCGACCAGCCCTTGCCGGTTCAGTATGTGAAGTGGCTCGGCAGCGTCATGCAGGGGGAATTCGGCAAGTCGATCGCTTACAGGCAGGATATCGGACCGTTTATTTGGGAGAGATTCAAGGTGACGCTCACGATTGCGGTACCGGCCTTCGTCATTTCGGTTGTTCTAGGTGTGCTTCTCGGCGTAGCTGCCGCCGTAAGAAGGGGCGGCGCCGCCGATTCGGTCATTACCGTGATGGCCAACTTGGGCATGGCAACGCCGATTTTTTGGCTCAGCATCCTGTGCGTTTACGTTTTCAGCCTGAAATTGGGGTGGCTGCCGGTTCAAGGTTTCACATGGCCGTCCGACAATTTGGCGCTGGCGGTCAGGAAAATGATTATGCCGGTTTGCATTTTGTCGCTCGGCCCGCTGGCGCAGTTCGCCAGACAGACCCGTTCCGCCATGCTGGAAGTGATTCGTCAGGATTATATCCGGACCGGACGGTCCAAGGGCCTCGGCGAAAGGACCGTCATTTTCAGGCACGCCTTGCGCAACGCGCTGATCCCGATCATTACATTGATGGGCATACAGCTCGGGCACATGCTTGGCGGGTCGGTGCTGATCGAGCAGGTGTACGTCATTCCCGGCATGGGCAACATGCTCATTACGGCGATTTTGAACAAAGATTATCAGCTTGTGCAAAGCGCCGTTTTCGTCATCGCGTCGGGCGTATCGGCATGCAATTTGCTCGTGGATATCGCCTACGGGGTGGTCGACCCGCGAATCAGAATCAGTTGAAAGGAGCGGCAGCATGCAAACAGAAGCAAAGCAAGTCGGAAGCGGTGTTATGCCGGTCATCGAGGAAGCCGCAGGAGTGCCGCCGAAGTCAAAAGAGTGGAAGCGCTTTTGGCGGACGATGCTGTCCAGAAAAATCGTCGTGCTGGGCATGGCGGTGCTGGCGATCGCTTTTTTGACCGCGGTCTTCGCCCCATTCATAGCCCCTTACGATCCGGTTGCGCAAAATTTGTCGAATTCCTTAAAGCCGCCGTCCTCCCAGCATCTGCTCGGCACGGATGCGCTCGGGCGCGACGTATTGTCGCGCATTATTTACGGCACGCGCGTATCGCTTGCGGTAGGGTTCGTATCGGTCGCCATCGCCGGCACCGTCGGCATGCTGCTCGGCCTCGTTTCCGGCTATGCGGGAGGCTGGGTGGAGGCCGTCGTCATGCGCATGATGGATGTGATGATGTCCGTTCCGCTCATTATTTTGGCGCTGTTTATCGGCAGCGTGCTCGGAAAAGGTCTCGGCAACGTGATGCTCGCGGTCGGGATCGGGCTGATTCCGACGTACGCGCGGCTGACCCGCGGCCAGGTGAAAAGCATCAAGCAGCTCGACTATGTAACGGCGGGAACGATCAGCGGAGCGGGCAAGCTGAAAAACGCCTTCGTGCACATTTTGCCTAACTGCATTTCGCCGAATATCGTGCTGATGACGATGAATCTCGGGGCCGCCATCCTTATCGAAGCGGCGCTCAGCTTTCTCGGGCTCGGCATCAATCCGCCGATGGCTTCGTGGGGGGCGATGGTCAGCGACGGCTACAATCATCTGCGCACGCTGCCGGTTTTGTCGATCGCTCCGGGCGTCGTTATCATGCTTGTCGTCCTGGCGTTTAATATTGTCGGCGACGCCCTCAGGGATACGCTCGATCCGAGATTAAGAGGCTCATTATAAGCTGAAGAGGTGACATGCCGGTGCATCTATACGAAGTGAACCGTTTGGAGACGAGATTCAAGCAGGACGGCGGCATTTTGCAGGCGGTCAATCAAGTTTCCTATTACATTGACGAAGGGGAAATCGTCGCGTTCGTCGGGGAAAGCGGCAGCGGCAAATCGGTTACGCAATATTCCGGGCTGCAGCTGATCGAGATGCCTCCCGGCGAAATCGCCGCGGGTCAGGTGCTGTTCGCCGGCGACGATTTGCTGAAGTACGGGCCGCGGAGCAAGCGGCTGCAGGAGGTGCGCGGCGGGAAGATCGGCGTCGTTTTTCAGGAGCCGATGACGTCGCTTAACCCCGTCATGACCGTAGGCAAGCAGATCGAGGAGTCCGTGATGCTTCACCTCGGCATGAACCGCGCTCAGGCGAGAAGCCGCGCGATCGAGCTGATGAAGCAGGTCGGCATTCCGGATGCGGAGCAGCGGGTCGGCTATTATCCCCACCAGTTCAGCGGCGGCATGAGGCAGCGGATCATGATCGCGATGGCGCTCTCCTGCAATCCGAAAATGCTGATCGCCGACGAGGCGACGACGGCGCTGGACGTGACGACGCAGGCGCAAATCCTCGAGCTGCTCAAAGATTTGGTGAAAAAAACGGGTACGGCGCTGGTGCTCGTTACGCATAATCTGAGCCTGGTCGCCCGCTATGCCGACCGCATTTATGTCATGTACGCCGGGGAAATTGTGGAGTCGGGCAGCTGTACGGAGCTTTTTGCCAACCCACGCCATCCGTATACGATCGGACTGATGAAGGCGGTGCCGAGTCTGGACGATCCGAAGGACCGAAGGCTCGTCCCGATCGAAGGCATCACTCCCGACCTGAGAAACCGGACCGACGTTTGCCAGTTTCTCCCGCGCTGCGCGTATGCGACCGAGGCGTGTGCATTTAAACCGGCCCCCCGGGTCAGGGAGGTGCCGAACGCTCCGGGGCATCAAACCGCCTGCCATCACGACATCACCGTAAAGACGGTGCCTTCCCGCATCAAGGAGGAGCAGGTTCGTCCGGTCAAGGAAGCCGTTCATCAGCCTAAACCGGAGGACGTCATTTTGAACGTGCAAAATTTGACCGTTTCGTTTCCGGTGGTGAAGGGCCTTTTGCGCCGCAAAACCGGAGAAATCCGGGCCGTTGACAACGTCAGCTTCCAGGTGAGAAAAGGGGAGACGTTCGGGCTTGTCGGCGAAAGCGGCTGCGGCAAGTCGACCATGGCGAGAGCTTTATTGAAGCTGTACCAGCCTTCCGGCGGCAGGATTCTGTTTCACGGCACCGATTATACGGGCATGCCGGAAGGAAAGCTGCGCGATTTCCGCAGGAGGATGTCGATGATTTTCCAGGATCCTTACGGCTCTCTAGACCCGAGACAGCGCGCCGGCGACATCGTCGGGGAGCCGTTGAAAAATTTCGGGCTGGTGAAGGACGAACGCGAGTATCGGGAGCGGGTGGCCGAGCTGTTCCGGCTCGTCGGCTTAAGCCCTGCGCTGCAGGACCGGGTGCCGCACGAATTCAGCGGAGGCCAGCGCCAGCGGCTCGGCATTGCCCGGGCGATCGCCAGCAATCCCGATTTTATCGTCTGCGACGAGGCGATTTCCGCCCTGGACGTATCGATCCAGGCGCAGATCATCAACCTGCTTGAGGATTTGCAGGAGAAGCTCGGGCTGACGTACTTGTTTATCGCACATGATCTCACCGTCGTCAGGCATATCAGCGACCGGATCGCCGTCATGTATCTCGGGCAAATCGTCGAAATCGCCGATTGGAAATCTTTGTACGAGCAGCCTTTGCATCCTTATACGCAGGCACTCCTCGAAGCCGTGCCCGTGCCCGATCCCGTCGTGGAGGCGCAGCGCGAACGCTCGATCATCCGGGGCGAGGTGCCGAGCTTGCTGAACAAGCCGAAGGGCTGTCCCTTTTCGGGCCGCTGCCCGCTCGCTGCGGACGAATGCCGGCAGGAGGTTCCCGCACTGCGGTATGTGAAGGACGGCCACGGGGTAGCCTGCTTCAAAGTTTAGAAGTTTGACGGACGACGGATTGGAATTGGCGAATGAGTTGACTGCTGGCTGGCGAAGGATGAGGAGGTTAAGCGCATGCATGCGAACGACAGGGGACATCGTCATGTTTACGTGCCGATGAGGGACGGGATGAAGCTTTCCACGTATATCAAACTTCCGGAAGGAAGCGGCCCGTGGCCGGTGATCGTAAGCCGCACGCCGTATCCCGCAGCTTTGCCGGTCTGGCTGCAGAGAGCGGAGTTTTGGGCGGAGCAAGGATATGCCTTCGTTATTCAGGAATGCAGGGGAACAGGCCGCTCGGAAGGGGAATGGGTCCCTTTCGTCCATGAGATGAATGACGGGCTGGACAGTTTGCTGTGGACTATAAGGCAGCGATGGTCGAACGGCAAATTGGCCACCTACGGCTCTTCCTACCACGGCACGCTGCAGTGGTGCATGGCCGAGCATTTGCCCCCGGAAGTGAAGACGATGTACATCGCTTTCGCCGGCATTGAGCGGTACCGGCAAAACTATATGAACGGCATGTTCCGGCATGACATTTATACGGTATGGGCGCTCGGCAATTCCGGACATCACCCGCTGCTGCCGCCCGACAAGTTATACCGGGAAGCATTGTCCGTTCGGCCGCATATCGAGATGGACCGAAGGCTGTTCGGACAAACGCTGCCCTGGTACCGGGATTGGGTGACGGAGGTCGATCCGGCGAGTTCTTACTGGAATACGGGGTTATGGGCGTATTTGAAGGAGACCCCGCGGAAAACGAAGGTGCCGGTCATGCTGGTTGCCGGATGGTTCGACCATAATTTGGAGGCATCCGTTTTAAGTTATAACAAGCTTCCGGAGGACATCAGGAGGAAAAGCTTTTTCTTGATCGGCCCGTGGGTCCATACGCAGGATATTTCCGGCGACCTGGAGTACCCGAATCATGACGTATGGGGGCCTCAACAAACCAAAGCCGCGTTGATGTGGTTTGACCATCATCTGAAAGGGAAGCCGCTTGCGGCGGGGGACATCGCAGGAACCGTTCAAACGTATACGATCGGGGAAGGGAGCTGGAAAAGCCGGGACGGATGGATCCGCGGCACAGACAGCATCCGCTATTATTTGTCGGCCGGTCAGGGTGAGCACACACTGACGCCCGGAAAGCCGGACCGGGATCGGCCGGTTACGTTCGACTACGATCCCGATCGTCCGGTGCCGACCAGGGGCGGGGCGGCGCTGATGGCTTATTTGACGGGAGCCCCGGACGCTTCCCGGCCGGCCAGCGTCGTTCAGGATAAGCCCGGAACAAGGGGGGACGTCATTTCCTTCGTCTCCGATGAAATCCGGGAGCCTCTGCGGATTGCCGGGCGGATCAAGGCGTGTTTGTACGTAAGCTCGGATGCGGAGGACACTTCCTTTACGGTATGTGTCATGGAGCAGCGCAGCGACGGCACATCCTACAATATTCGCGACGGCATTACGAGCCTGCGCTTTCGAAACGGCCGGCTGTCGGCTTACCGGCCGAACGAGACGGTTCCGGCGGAAATCGAGCTGTGGCCGATCACATGGACGATCCGCAAAGGCTCCCGGCTCAGGGTGGACATTTCATCGTCCAACTTTCCCGCTTATCACCTGCATCCGAATACGGCAGGACCTTGGGCGCTGCAGGAAACGGTAAAAAAAGCAAGGCAAACGCTGCGTACCGGGGGATCCTGCCCTTCCTGGATCGACATTCCCCTGGATGGAGTGACGCCCGGCACAGCCTCGTCTTAAGCCAAAATCTCGTCAATCCGCGTCAGTTCCTCGACGGTGAAGCTCATGTTGCTCAAAGCGCCGACGGCATCTTCGATCTGGCCGACCTTGCTGGCCCCGATCAATGCCGAGGTGACGCGGCCGCCGCGCAGTACCCAGGCGAGCGCCATTTGCGAAAGCTTCTGGTCTCTTTCCAGCGCCATCTCATTCAGCTTGCGGACCTTGTCGAGCTTGTCTTCGGTGAGCTCTTCCGGACGGAGGAAAACGCTCGGTCCGGCGGCGCGGGAATCCGGCGCGATTCCGTTCAAATAGCGGTCGGTCAAAATGCCTTTGTTGAGCGGAGAAAAAACGATGGAGCCGATGCCTTCCTCGTCCAGCACATCCAGCAGCCCCTCTTCGATCCACCTGGACATCATCGAGTAATTCGGCTGGTGAATAAGACATGGTGTCCCGAGGCTGCGCAAAATGCGCGCGGCTTCCCGAGTAGCCTCCGGCCGGTAGTTGGAAATGCCGACATAAAGCGCTTTTCCTTGGCGAACGACGAGGTCGAGCGCGGCCATCGTTTCTTCGAGCGGCGTATTCGGGTCCGGACGGTGGTGGTAATAAATGTCCACGTAGTCAAGTCCCATCCGCTTCAAGCTTTGGTCCAGGCTGGCCACCAGGTTTTTCTTCGAGCCCCACTCCCCGTAAGGCCCCGGCCACATATAATAACCCGCTTTGGTCGAAATGATCATCTCGTCCCGGTACGGCAGGAAATCCTGCCTCAGCAAGCGGCCGAACGTTTCTTCGGCCGAACCCGGAGGCGGGCCGTAATTGTTGGCGAGATCGAAATGGGTGATGCCCAGATCGAACGCCCTGCGCAGCATCGCTCTGCCGTTTTCGTACGTATCGATTCCGCCGAAATTATGCCACAGTCCGAGCGAAATGGCGGGCAGCTTCAAGCCGCTCCTCCCGCAGCGGTTATATGTCATATTGGCGTATCTTTCGGCATGTGCCGAATAAGTCATCGGAACAACCTCCTCCATATTTTTGCCGCCAACCCGTATTCCGGCTGGAGCCTCCTGCTTATTATAGCCGACGATCGGACATCGGCCCATGTCGGCATGTAATCTGAATATGGCATGATGTCGTTTTCTACTGCTTCCGGTATTCTCTGGGGGAGAAGCCGCTCATTTTTTTGAACATTTTGGAAAACAACAGCGCGTCCTGGTATCCGACCGAGCGGGCGATTTCCGCGACCGTAAGCGTTCCTTTTTTCAGCTGCTCGCAGGCCCTTTCCATTCGGTAAAAGAGCAAATACTGCTGCGGCGAACGGCCGGTTGCTTCCTTAAAGATGGCGGACAAATATTTGCGGTCGAGCCCGATCATCGAAGCAAGCTGGCGAACCGTTATGTTTTCGCCGTAATGGCTGTGCAGAAAATCGAGGCAGCGGTGAACGTATTCATCCCTTGTCCGGCGGCCGGCGGAATTGGTTTTGGACGCGGGAGCCAGCTCAACCAAAGCCGACAAAAACTGAAGCAGCAGCGCGCCAAGCCGCAAATCTTTACCGTATTCAAGCTGAACGGCTTCGTTCAGCAGATCATAAAGGTTCGGCATCAGCCGCATATCCATAGGAAAGACGGGGCGGTCCGGCGTTAACGAAGTCCGCATCATGATGGAATCGGCCCGCTCGCCCCGGAAACCGATCCAGGAATACGTCCAAGGGTCGGCTTCGTCCGCCTGATAAAAGATGATGCGGCCCGGAAACGCCAGGAAAGCTTGCCCCGCCGCGAGCGTATACGTCTCCCCGGAAGTGCGGACGATACCGCGACCTTTATGGATAAAGTGCACTTTATACATGTCCCTGACGCCGGGGCCGTAGGAATGATTCGGTTTGCACGCTTCCTTGCCCCAATACATCAAGATCAGCTCCGGAGCGTCGCTAAAAGGCGGTTCCGGGTTGTAGTGAAAGACGGCCATAACTTGTCATCTGCCTTCTTCGTAGTGTTCATATACCGACATCATACCATAAAAATCAAGCACACCGGTCTGTTGGAGGCGCAGCTTTTCACAATTTCGGGGGTAGACATCTTTGTATACATATTGTATCATTAGTGGTGTGGATGAGTCCGGTTGCTCATTTTATCGGCATCTTGTCTACATGGGGTTACAATTTGTATCATTGATTATGGATCCTACTCTTGGAGGTGATTCGGCATACAAGCGAATCGATCGGCGATTCGGTCTTCGGTCTTTCAGTGGAAGCGCGGCTCTCCGCGAGGCTTGGCGGCCTGTTTGCTATTCGCTGCGGGCATCGGCTTTATTCTGCAGCCTTGGTGGTCGGAGCGCATGCAGGAGAAGCAGCAGTCGAAGCTGCTTGCCCATTGGGACCAATACCGGCATGCATCGGAGCAGAACAACGACGCTCCTCATTCGCTTCCTACCATCCGTTCGCCGTCTCAACCGTCATCCGATTCAACCGACCCGGCGCCACCCGCTCAAGCATTCGCCGAATCTGAGGCAGCCGGGGTACCGGAAGCAGCCGTTTCCGCGGCAGTGCGGGAGCCGGAACCTAAAGGGAGCCCTGCGATCATCGATGGCATGGCTGTGCACGGCACGATCTCCATCGAAAGCCTGGATTTGCGGGAGCCCATCCTGGAAGGCGCGACGGAGGAAACGCTGAGGTACGGCATCGGCATCGTTGAAACGGACCGGCGGCCCGGAGAAACAGGCAATTTTGTGCTGGCCGGACATAATAGCCGAACGCCCGGCAAACACTTTAACCGGATCCACGAATTGAAGACGGATGACAAGATCGTGATTGCGACAGCGGATTCCGCTTATTTGTATGCGGTTACTGCGAAATTTGTCGTTGAGCCGGATGACTTGTCCGTGCTTGCACAAAACGCGGACGCGGCGGAGCTGACGCTGATTACGTGCGATCAAATCGTAAACCCGACCCATCGGCTCATCGTGAAAGCGCGGCTGAAATCGGAAATGCCATCCCAAGTAAGGAAGGATGAGGGGAAGAGGAAAACATGAAGATAAGAAACCGACAATTGCGCATTTGCGCGATACTGCTGCTGCTAAGCGCATTATTCCAGCCGGTCGCCGCATTAGCCGCTGGCCCGGAGGACGCAGTGATCGGGCTTACGCTGTCCAGCAACCAAAGCGTGGTGCCTTCCGGGCAGCCTTTTACGTATACGATTGATTACAGCGTCTCCAGCAATACCGTTGCCAGCTTCGAGAATGCGCAAATCAAATTAAATTTGCCCGAGCAAGTCAAATGCGAAAAAACGGAAAACGACGGCCGGACGAAATCCATGTGTCCGGACGGAACGGGGCCTGTCGTTTTTGAATTTAAGGGCTCTTTGCCCGCCGGATCTGCAGGGAAGCTTCAGGTTAATGCCAGTTTTCCGAATTACATAACTCCTGACGGAACTACGGCAGTGGCTACGAGCGAATTCACAAGCGGCATCGCCTCGAAAACGTCGAATGCCGTTACCGTGAAGGCAGAGGCCAACTCCAATTGGGTGCTTGCCAAACAGAAAACGAGTCCGGTGCCGAACCCGCTGCCGGGCGGCGAAGTCGTTTATACGGTTACATTAACCGATAAAGCAGACAGCAAATACGGCAGACTTCAGCTTAGCAGCATTCGGATGTGGGATGAGCTTCCGGTGGGGGCGACTTGCATATCCGCTTCCGAAGGGGTTTGTGACAATAATAACCGCGGAGTTTCCTGGTCGGTCAACGCCCCCCTAAGGGACAGCAAATCGTTTACGGTCAAGGTCAAATATGACGCGTCAGTATCCGGCACGGTGACGAATAACGTTTATGCCGATGTAACGCCTATAGGTCAAGCGCCGATTCATCTCAAGGCTTCCGCGTCCCATTCGTTTGCCGGGAAAACGGATAACGGAGTACAGGGCGTTTTCAACAAGGATGTAAATCCTCGTCAAAGGGAAATTTCCCCTGGACAGGATGTTACTTTCAGCATTTCGGGGATTCGTCAACGAGCTAATGATACAATTCATAACGTAAAGATTGAAGATATGACGCCGGCCGGACTGAACCTGAAATCGGTAAAACTGGCTCAGCTGCAAAATATGAGCTCCGTTACCTACGGCGTATACTACACGACGGATACGGGAGCCGCGTCGAACTGGACGCTCTGGACGGTAGCCTCCGCCGAAGGCGGGCAGGTGCTGGAAACTTCCGCGCTGCCCGGCAAAGTGACCGGCGTCAAGTTCGATCTCGGCGATCTGCCTGTCGATTTCGTGCAATCGAGGCCGTTTGAGCTCGTTTACAACGCTTCTGACAGTTTGACCGTCCCGGAAGGCGGCCTCCCGATCAAAAATGAGGCAAAAATAAGCTATACGTTTGACGGTATCCCTAAGAGCGCCACGGATGTGGCGGAAGTCCGGATCGTCAACCCGCGGCCTCTGCTGGAGGTCAAAAAATCGGTGCTAAACGGCGACAAAAACTATTACTTCAACCCCGGCGATACGGTAAAATTCGCCGTTACGGTCGCGAACACCGTTTACAGCAGCGACGAATTCCGGGATCCGGTCATCTTCGATTTGCTTCCGGCCGAATTGGAACTGGAGGGGAATCCGGTTGTACAATACGATGCGCTCGGAAAGCAGCCGAAGTTCGAGGCCGTTCCGGATTACAAAGGGACGGGGCGCACCCTGCTGCTCTGGAAATGGCAGGCCGAGGACGGCAATGCCGCCGCTTTGCCTGTAGGAAAATCGGTTGCGGTTACATTCGATGCGAAAATCAAGCCGTATGCGCCGACGGGTATTCTCTGGAACAGAGTAGAAGTGCTTTCCAAAAAACACGATTATTTGAATGACATCAACTTTGCAAAACAAACAACGGATCCTGACGATCATGACGGCGACGGCAAAACGGCGAACGACAAGCTCGTCTTTGCCGAGGACGATTTTTACGTCAATAACGTCACTGCTGTCGATTCCGTGAAGTGGGTGCACGGCGAGCTCGACGTAAATCCGGACGGCAGCCCGAAATGGACGAAGTATCCCGATAAAGGCAAAACAACGCCTGGGGGTATTGTCGATTATAAGCTGATCATCACGAACAACGGCAACCGGGATGTCAAGGATGTCGTCGTTGTCGATGCGCTGCCTCGAGTCGGCGATACGGGTGTTGTCGTCTCCTCGCCGCGCGGCAGCCTGTGGGGGCCGATCCTGTCCGGAGTCGTGGCCGTACCCGAGTCCGTCAACGGCAAAGTGAAGATCTACTACTCGACGGACGCCAAGGTGACGATGACCGAAGGCTCCTGGTCGCAAACGCTGCCTGCCGATATTACGAAAGTGACGGCGCTGAAATTCGTTTTCGAACCAGGGTATGTTTTGAGGCCTGGAGAAAACGTCGAGTTGGTCTGGCCGATGAGGGCTCCCGTAGGGGCGCCGACGAACGGAGAGACCGCTTGGAACTCTTTCGGTTTTGTTGCGACGATAATCAACGATAATGCGGTAATGCTTCCGACGGAGCCGAATAAAGTCGGCATGCAAATCGTCGCCAATCCGAAAGCGGAGCTCGGCAATTACGTCTGGTACGACGAAAACGGCGACGGTATCCAAAACGAAGATGCTTCGCATGGCGTGAACGGCGTTATTGTCCATTTGTTTAAAGCGGACGGCACTGAGCTTCCGCACACGGTAACAGGGAATGACTTCCAAGGAAGGCCGGGGTATTATACGTTCCCCAATCTCGAGGCGGGCTCGTATTATGTAAGATTCGATCTGCCTGCCGCATACCAGGGCTGGACTTCGCCAAGCAAGGCCGGAGACGCGGAGAAAGATTCCGACGCCAAATCGGACGGAACGACGAATATCATCACCCTTTCAGGCGGCCAACAGAACTTGACGCTTGATGCGGGATTGATCAAGTCGAGTTCGAATCCGGGCGGAGGCAACGGAAACAATCCGGGCAACGGGAACAATCCGGGCAACGGGAACAATCCGGGCAACGGAAACACCGGCGGAGGAGACTCGTCCGACGGCGGTTCATCGGGTGACGGCGATTCGTCCGGCGGCGGCGGAAATACGCCCGGTGGCGGCACGCAGCCCGGAACGAACGGGTCCGGCGGCGGCCCGGCTCCGGGAACGCCGCCCGCAGGCAGCGGCAATCCGCCTGGCGGCACGGCGCCTTCCGGAGCGCCTAAAGGCAGCAGTCCGCAAGACGGGACAACGCCAAACGGATCGGGGCCGAACGGATCCCAATCCGGCAGCGGGCCATCCGCTCCGTCCGGCGACAAGCCGGCGGGCGAACCGGATGTGCAATCCCCGGCTGACGAAACGCCGGCAGCGGATACAAGCGGAAGCAATCCCGAAACATCCGGCGCAGCTTCCCCTAAGAAGACGCTGCCGCAAACAGGCGAAACGGCTCCGATGGCTCCATGGATAGGCGTTCTTCTTTGTGCGGCAGCGCTTGGTCTATGGTTTGGACGCAGCCCGCGGAATCGTAACATGTAGCACAATTCATGCAGTGAAGAGATTCGGCGATCGCCGAGTTTGGCAGCGACGGAACAGGATCATTCGACATAACGAATGGTCCTGTTCTTTGCGGTTCAAGGGCAGATGAAAGTCTCTTGAGTCGGTTGCGCGACGGTTCGGCCGGCTGGGGAGGAGAGGAGATTAAGGACGGTTTTTATCGGAATCGTTCGGGCTGCCCTCGGCCGATTTGCCGAAGCAAAATTCGAGCAAACGATTCGCATCCAAACCCAGTTCCTTTGAAACTTTGATTATATCTAGTTCTTTAGTATTATGATTTCTATTACCTGTAAGCATGTGTGTTAATCTCCTCATCAGGAATATATTACTATTTTACTAGATATAACCCATTGATTACTATCGAAAATTATTTTTAAGTTAATTAAAAAAATTTAATTATATTTTAATAAAGTATACTTGTTCGGGGAGTGTGGTGAAAAAATTCACAAATATATGTAAGGAAAATCCCCGTAACAGGGATTAAGCGCAAGTGGGGGGAAATTGGAAATGATGGAATGAGCGTTCAAACGAGGAGATTATATGTAATCGTTTCCAAAAACAGGTATATTGCCGAGTGATTTATGAACGTGTTATTTCATCGATCGTTCGGCACGGATAAAAGCGATGAATCGTTTTGCTTCTTCGAGCGTCAGTTTTTTTCCGTCAATGGTAAAGTTGAATTTTTCCAAAATCTTGCTGTCCGAAAGCTCCAGGCTATCCACAAACTCTCTGATGTCCGGATCGAGTTCGTTTTGGGGGTCATCGACGCGTCCGACCAAATAATCTACAGATACTTTAAAAAGATCGGCTATCTTGAGAATGGTTTCGTAGTCAGGTTCTCTTCGATTATTTTCGTAATGGGAAAGCGAGGCGCGCGTTATACCTAATTTGCTGGACAGGTCCTCCTGGGTCATGGAATGCTTCTCTCTTAATAACGCAATGCGTTCACCGTATTTCACAGCCAGATCACCTCTTTTGTGCAGTCTAAATTTTGAGTATCTCCCATTTTCTAAAAAATAACAAAAAAAACTTGACCTAGATACGAAATGTATCATATATTAAAATTAATGAAGCGGGTACTGATTGGTACTGCTTGCAAAAAACTTGCTGCATTGACATTTCACATTTATTTTATTCCAAAAAATAAACTTTAGGAAGTGTTTTTTACGTGAAAAGGGAGAAAGTCCTAATTTTAAAAAAAAGGAAATAGTCCTATTAACAATATTATGGAAATAACCGACAATGTATAATGTAGGCTTAAACAAGGGTACTCTGAGGAGGATAAGGATGGAAGACAGGACAAGGAATTTGGATATGAAAAAAGTGTTTTACCAACTCGGTCTGGACATAAATAAGTTAATCAACACTTCGATTGAAAGCAATTCCACCCCGGCTCTCAAGGAATCTCCCGCTCTCGAAAGGCAATCGAACAGCCACCCGACCGCCAGCAAGCTTGAAAGTCTTGCCACTGACGATACAAATGGTATCGATTTTCAGGTATAGATTAGCAGCTCTGGATTCGTTCCGGTTCAGTTGTTTTTCGGTTTTGATATTAGAGTGGAACAAATGCCTACCGGATACAGCGTATTATTAATATAAATAAATCCGGTGTTGAAAATAGTGTCGCTTTTTGTTTTCGATTTATGATGAAAGGCCCGGCAACGGATGCACCAGTACATGAAAATTCTCCTTTTTCTGAGACTGTGGTATTTGCATATCTATACTGTAACAAATTGTATCGATAATTTGAACCCTTTTTTCTTGCCTAATCTACAATTTTAGACAAATATCCGCATAACATCGAGGTTTTCCGGAGATTTGGTGCATCCACAATGATACAAAATGTGACAAAAAATGTTGAAAGGGAGTTGTAAGAAATGGAAACTTGCAAGATTAGCGGTTGTTCGAACCCGGTCAAAGCCAAACAGCTGTGCTCCAAGCATCATCAACGGCTTAGACGGACGGGAAGGTACGATCTGCGGAGGGAACGCCAGGATCACATTTGCTCGGAACCCGGGTGCGGAAACAAATACCACGCCCGGTCCCTGTGCAAAAAACATTATCAGCGCTGGTTTTACTCGAAACAAAAAAAGGCGGTATACCCTGTTTTTGCTAATTTCATTAGGCTGAGATTCAATGCGCAGTAGTATAAGCTGCAACATCATTTTACGTGGAGTGAGTCGACTTGCGGATGACTTTGATCGGTATAAAGGCGGCAGCAGCGGCGTTATGGGCGCTAGTGCTGTTCATTTTTACGTGTGCCGTTAATTTGGATAATGCCTTTAAGGGCAAGGTCTTAATTGTATGGCATCCTTATTCGAATTACCGCGATTTCTTTATATTTGACGATATGTTCAAGACACACTCTCACGTTTTCATAATCAAAGCAGGACATTTTTTGGGATTCGCAATTCTGGATTTGCTTATCTATGCACTCATAAAACATCGGGCATACTCTGCGCTTCTTACCATTGCATTTGCGGTAGTGACGGAGATTTTACAGCTGCATACGTTTAGAGACGGTAGATTGTACGATGTCCTCGTTGATGCGGCCGGTGTGATGGCATCCCATTATTGGTTGATGTTAATTCAAAGCCGGGTTTTGCGCCGAAGGTTAGCCGAGTAAATCCTCAATCCAGACGGGATCCCCCAGTTTTCCTCGATTTTGCCCCATAAAAGGTAAAAAAACCTAAATTCAGCTTGACAAAGATACAAAACGTATCATAAATTAGATATTAGGGTACGTTTTGTATTTGAGGTCCTATTACTAATCATAGAAGTAAGGGAAGAATAGTTATGATCTATGAAACGCTTAAGCCTGGAAAATACGATGATCTGGAATGTCTAATGACCATTCGCGAGATGAACGGAAAAAAAGTAGAGACGAAATTCGCGCCGATCCGGTTGGAAAGCTTAGGCTCGTCCGGTCTTCGTTTTATTTCGCGGTTAAATATTCCGATCGTTCCGGACACGGTGCTTTCGTTTAAGCTGATTCTGCCTCATTCCTCCATCGTAATTGACGGCAGATTGACCGGACAGGAAAAGGCGGAGGACGGACATTACCTTTACCCGGTCGAATTTTTGATGGATCATGCCGAGCGGTCCCGCTTTCGTTTTCTCGCCAAGCATATTTTGGCTGCAAAACGCGATGAGGGATTGCAAACTTTCGCGTTTAGCGCATACGAAGCAAGCTTCCCGGAAGTGGGGGAGGTGCTAGATGTGCATACGTAGCCTATTTTTATGCCAGGGACGATACGAAATGTAACCGACACTAGTTGAAAATATTATTTTGTATCATGCAATATGCCGGGGGGAAAGCGATTACATCGTTTCCGGGATGTTTCGGCCGCTCTTGGAGACAAACGGATAGGAAAGGATTGATACTGCCAAGATGAAATTAGGGAAGCGAATTTCTAAGCTGCGTGAGCAAAGGCATATTACGCAAGGAGAATTGGCACAGATTATCGGGGTGACCCGTGCAGCCCTTTCTCATTATGAGAATGACCGCAGACAGCCTGATTATGAAACTTTGATCAAGATCGCAAGGTTTTTTTCCGTTAGCGTCGAGTATGTCATGGAAGGCGAACATAATAACCATATTCAAGGGTAGGCACAGTTTCAGTTTTTTTATATAAAGAAAGAGGCGTTTTTCATCGGCTCATGGTCTGCGGTGACCGTCGTAATCGAATTCGCCGGTCATCGGATAGATGTGTTCCGAGGCACGTTCACATCCCCTATTTCGGAGCTTCACCGCGTTTTCCCTCGAGCTTGCTATGCATCTTCAACGCGCCCCGTTTCCCGTGTTATTCCTCATAGAGCAACGTGTTGCCGGGTGGTTTTCTCCAAATTAAAATGCCCCAGCCCATGCTTTCTCTTGATCTTCATTTGTAGAAAAGAAACGAATTGCATCGAAAATAGTGAGCGATTTCTTTGAAAAAATGGTTGACAGGATACAGAATGTATCATATAGTAAGTAATGTGAAAATGATACATATTGTATCAGAGGGTTCGAAATAACATTTTTAACTATGATTATTGGAGGAATCGGTAAATGGAACTCAAAGAGTATTTGCAAATCATAAAGAAGCGTCTATGGCTTATAGCTATAGTTGTCCTCGTTTCGACAATAACTACGATCTTTTTCAGCTACGTCAATAATGTCCCGATTTACCAGGCGTCTACGAAGCTAATTGTGAATAAGACGGTCGAATTGGATCAGATGGGCAAGGAGCAGATGGATTTTGGAGCTATGGCCATAAACATCAGACTGATCGACACCTATAAAGAGATCATCAATACTCCCGCGATTATGGATAAAGTCGTTATGAGGTACCCGGATTTGCAGCTTACCCCTGAACAGCTCGCTTCGATCGTTAACGTATCCGCCTTTAACGGTACCCAGGTCATGACGCTCAGCGTAATGGATACCTCCTATGCAAGAGCCGTCAAGATCGTCAACGCCGTTTCCGAAGTGTTCCAAACGGAAATCCCCAAAATCATGAAGGTTGACAATGTTACCATCTTAAACCCGGCCAAGCTGACGGATGCACCCAAACCGCTGAATTCCAAAGCCAATCAATATGTGATCATCAGCTTTGCGGTTTCGCTTTTGTTCGGGATCGGCATCGCCTTTCTGCTTGAGTATTTGAACGATACGATCAAAAGGGAAGAAGATATTCAAAAAATTTTCGGCGCGCCGATGCTCTCAACGATTCCTATTATGAAGAAATCCGAGCTGAAATCGTCGGGCCGCGCCGTCACTCCAAGAAAGGTGGGGGAATATGCCAAAGGCAGCATCTAATATTCCAATCGTAACGCATCTGAGTCCAAGCTCTCCGACATCGGAAGCATACCGGATTTTGCGGATCAATATCGATTTTGCCGGAAACGGCAATGAACTGAAAACCATTGCGGTCGTATCGTCCAATCGGGGCGAAGGGAAAACGACAACGCTTCTCAACTTGGCCGTCGCTTATGCACAGGCCGGCAGGAAAGTTCTCGTCGTCGACGGCGATCTTCGCCATCCGTCCCTGCATCTTGCCTTCGGCGGAGATAATCGGGTCGGGCTGACAAGTCTCTTTGCGGCCAGCTCCCCGAACTTAAACGAAATTGTCCGGAGTACGGGCATCGAAAATGTGGACTGCATCACTTCCGGATCGGCGATTTCCAATCCTTCCGAGCTTGCCGCGTCCAAAAAGATGGATGCGCTGCTGGATGAATTGAAGACGCGTTACGATGTCATTCTGATCGATACGCCCCCGTCCTCCGCATTTATTGACGCCAAGGTCATAGCGGCCAAAAGCGACGGCGTGCTCGTTGTCGTCGAATACGGCAAGGTGAAACGCGCGGCAGCCCAAAAGCTGAAGGAAGATTTGGCGCACGTCAAAGCGAACGTTATCGGAACCGTGTTTAACAAGTCGGATGGAACGGTAACCGCAGCATATTAATAATCACGCTTCTTTAATAAAACAGGTAATGTCTACTACACCTTTATCATTGTAGGCACTCGGCCATGCTGTGGGTTCAAAGGAACCTTAGACATTTCATTGTCAAGGGTGTGGCGTGAGGGAGGGTTAGATGCCCTATTTCTCTTGATTTATTTTCTAAAAACTCTAGTTATATCGTTTTATCCGAGATTGCGGCGAGAAGGCGAAGTGGATGGAATCGTGCCTTAAGAAGCGTTTAGTGTTCGCCGACCTACGCCGATAAGACGGTATAATTAGTTTTTTTAACGCGAAAATCAAGCCATATCTTAATGCAGAAAACGGAGGAGTATACATGAAACAAGTGCGAAAGGCCATCATCCCCGCCGCAGGGCTCGGGACGAGATTTCTGCCCGCCACCAAGGCGATGCCGAAGGAAATGCTGCCGATCATCGATAAACCGACGATTCAGTACATCGTGGAAGAAGCGGTGGAAGCCGGCATCGAAGACATTATCATCGTGACCGGTAAAGGAAAAAGGGCGATCGAAGATCATTTCGACCACGCATTCGAGCTCGAAAACAACCTGGCGGAGAAAGGCAAGCTGAAGCTGCTTGAAGCCGTACAGCGTTCGTCCAAGGTCGATATCCATTACATACGTCAAAAAGAGCCGAAGGGTCTCGGCCATGCGGTCTGGTGCGCGAGAAGATTTATCGGCGACGAGCCGTTTGCGGTGCTGCTCGGCGACGACATCGTGCAAGCCGAAGTTCCCTGCTTGAAGCAGCTCATCCACCAGTATGAAAGCACCGGCGGGTCGATCATCGGGGTCCAGCCGGTAGCGGATAGCGAAACCCAGCGATACGGCATTATCGATCCGATAGCGAAAGAGGGGAGATTATATCAAGTCCGCACGTTTGTCGAGAAACCGCCGGCCGGGCAGGCTCCTTCGAATTTGGCCATCATGGGGCGTTATATTTTAAATCCGGAAATATTCCGGTTTCTGGACCTTCAAGAGGAGGGTGCCGGCGGCGAGATTCAACTGACCGATGCGATTCGCAGATTAAATGAGATTCAAAACGTATATGCCTATCATTTCCAAGGGGTACGTTATGACGTGGGGGAAAAGCTTGGTTTTATTTTGACGACGCTCGATTTCGCCATGCAAAATTCGGAATTGCGGACGCAGCTGCTGGAGGAAATGGAAAAAATGGTGCGCAAGCAATCCCAGGCCATCGGCTAGACAGGAGAATCGAATATGAAAGTTACGGTTATTGGCACAGGTTATGTCGGGTTGACAACGGGAGTCACGTTAGCATATCTCGGGCATGAGGTCACTTGCGTCGATCTGGATATCGGCAAGATCGATCGGCTGAACGATGGCGTTTTGCCGATATTCGAACCGGGATTGGGCGAGCTTATGGCGGAGTCGCGGGACCGCCTTGCTTTCACCACATCTTATCTGGATTCGGTGCTGGAGGCGGACGTTATCTTTTTCGCGGTAGGCACGCCGGCGGGGCCGGACGGATCGCCCAATCTTTCCTACCTGCTTGCGGCCGTCGAAAATACAACCCGGTATTTGAGCGGGAAAGAGAAGCCGACCGTGCTGGTGAACAAAAGCACCGTGCCGGTCGGGACGGCGGATCAGATTGCCGGGATGATCGATGAGGCCGGCTTGGGCGACAAGGTTTCCGTAGCTTCCAATCCCGAATTTTTATCGCAAAGCAAGGCGGTTTACGATACGTTGTATCCGGATCGGATCGTTGTCGGAGGCGACGACTCGTCGGTAGCGGTTCTGACCGATTTGTACTCTTCGATTATTAGCCAAAGCTTCAAGGCTCCCGACCATACGCCGCGGCCGGCAGGGCTCACGCATGTGCCGCTCATCAGAGTCGACCGAAGAAGTGCGGAGCTTGCCAAGTATGCGGCCAACGCGTTTCTTTCCATGAAAATCAGCTTCATCAACGAAATTGCCAACGTATGCGACAGGGTCGGCGCCGATGTGACGAACGTCGCCCGGATTATCGGAACGGATCCGCGAATCGGCTCATCGTTCCTCAGGGCCGGCATCGGATACGGAGGAAGCTGTTTTCCGAAGGATACAAAAGCGCTGCAGTATATCGCCGACACGAACGGCTACGAATTCAAGCTGCTGTCCGCCGTCATCGAAGTCAATAACGAGCAGAAATACAGAGTCATCGAAAAGCTCAGAGAACATGTATACCCGATTTACGGGGAAAAGATCGCGGTGCTCGGCCTTACGTTCAAGCCGGGAACCGACGATTTGCGCGAAGCGCCGAGCATTCCGATCATCAATGCTTTGATCGATGAGGGGGCGGAGGTTTTCGTGCACGATCCCGTCGCTCTGGAGAAAGCGCGCCCCCTGCTGCCGGCCAAAGTCCGCTTGAGAAGCAATCTGGAGGAAGTTTTAAAAAATGCGGGAGCGGCGCTGCTTGTCACGGAATGGCCGGAATACGTGAACCTTGAGCCGGATTATTTGCGCTCCGTCATGCGCCGGCCTTTGCTTATTGACGGGCGCAATGCGCTGGGCGAGAGCCGGCGTGCCGGTCTGGAGTATGACGGGATCGGATTGGGCAATCCGAACCGCGATCAGCAAACAGGAAGGAGGAGCCACGTTTCGTGAGACAAAAAAGAAGCAAGTCGCGTTCATTATGGACAGCTCTGAAAATAACCGGTGCCGCCGGCCTCGCCGTGTCCATTATCGCAGTTGCAGGGTGTTCGTTCGCAGTGCTTCCGGCGGACAAAGCTCTGAACTCCGCTCAAGTCGAGTCCGCGGTGAAGATGGAGAAAATCGCCAAGCAAAAAATCGCCGAGCCTCTTGAACTGCCGGCCGAGGTACTGTCCTCCGTGCAGATCGATGCGCTCGCCAAAACGGGCGGAGACGTCGGGGCAATTTTGAAAAAACGCGGCGATCTGGTGGAAGAAGGCGAGGTTATCGTCAAGCTCAGCTCGGAGGATGCGGACAGACAGCGAACCCAGGCGCAGCTCTCCCTGCAAAACGCGCAGGAGGCGATCGAACTCGCAGCGAAAGAAACGAGAAGCAGCAAGCTGGAGCTGGACCGCTCCGTTCAGAAGCTGGAGCTCGAAGTGGAAGAATTGACGAAAAAATTTAACAAGCTGAGGAACGATTACGACCGCGGCAAAGGGACGAAAGCCGAGCTGAACCAGGCCGAGGTTGAGCTGAAAAAAAACCAGATGGACCTGGACGCTCTAAAGCAAAAGCAAAAAACATCGGATGCTTCCGACAAGATCGCCTCATTGAAATCGCAGCAGCTTAATGCGCAGCTTGCGCTGCAGCAGGCGGAGCAGGTGCTGGCGAATCTGGAGGTGAAATCGCCGGTCAGCGGTATTTTGACGGATCTGCCCGTAGTCCCTGGGATGACGGTGCAGGCGGGCAGCCGTGTAGGGCAAGTCGTCAAGCTCGATCCGATCAAAATCAAGGTGCTGTTAAACGAAGAAACAGCGAAAATCGCGCGCGGCAAAACGGAGCTGACCTATTATGTACCAGGGTCGGAGCAAAAATCAAAAGGCAAAATCACCTACGTGTCCGCGGTCATTGACCCGCAGACGAAAGCGTATGAGCTCAATTTGGAAGTGCCGAACAAGGATATGGCCCTGAAGCCGGGCATGAGAGCGCGGGTGCAGCTGTCCGACGAGAGCGAGCAAACCGTGCTCGCCGTTCCGCTGCAAAGCGTAATCCGGGAGCCCGGCGGGGAAACTTTCGTGTTCGTAAACTCCGGGGATATTGCGGAAAAACGCCAGATTCAGCTGGGCCGCTCCAACGATTTTTTCGCTGAAGTGCTTTCCGGTGTGAAGGAAGGGGAAATGATCGTCGTTTCCGGTAAAGAGCTTTTGAAGGATAAAGATAAGATTCCCATGGCTTCTGCCGAAGGACGAAAATAACCATGGAGGCTTGCATAGTGAAAAATTGGAAGAAAAACATGGCAGCAGTAATGCTTTCAACTTCTTTGCTGACATCCGCGTTCCCGTATCCGTTGTACGCCGATGGAACGACTTCGGCTGCGGCTTCCACCGCAGCTTACAAATTGACAGATACTTTAAACGCAGAGGTTAAGAGCGTTATTAATGAACAGCTGTCCGGGAAAACAAGACTCGGCGCAGTCATTCGATTGCATAATACGGGGACGGAGCTTACTCGTGTCCCCGAGTACGAGGTCAGGGTGGAATCGAACGCCGGCGTGACTTATACGCTGCGTCCGAGTGCCGGTAATCCTACCGTTGTTCTGCCGCAGGAAAAAGTCGAGCTCAGTTATATGATTGTCGTCAATCGGGTCGACCAAATCTCCTTATCCGCGATGACGTGGGTCAGAATCGATGACTTCAAATACCCGATTGTCGAGACGAAGGTGCTGTCCATCCCTATTTCGTCCATGGAATGGCATGGAAGCAATGCGGCCGTGACGGACAGCAGTTGGGTGCGAAGCTGGGGGGAATCTTTTACAATCCCGGTTTTATCGCCCGCATTGGAGTTTACGCCGGTCAATCTGAACGATCAAAACACGGATGAGGGACCTGTCACCGTCGTTACCTTGCTTGCCGAAAATAAAGGAACGATGAAGGAGACGATCCCCGAATTCAGGCTGGACGGCAAATCGGATCAGAAGGTTTATACGGGACGAAGAGTCAAGCAGGAATCGAAGCCGGTGGTCACGCTGGATCCCGGGGAAAAACAGCAGGTGTATTTTGCGATACCTACGGAGAGCGGCGCCAGGCTGAAGAGTGTGGACGTTGTCACTCCGGAAACGTTTATCGAGGCGGATCAGAGCAAGGTCGAGTATGCGGTAGGACGCATGAATATTCAGCTTCCGGACAACGCGAACGCTCCGGCCTCCGCGAATGCGGTCCCCATGAACGATGTGAACAAGCCGATCGCCTTCGATCCGTTCAGCAAATTTATACCGGCCGGCGTTAAAATGTATATGGTGGAACTGCATGTGCATGAAGGAGAAGGGGACGGGTACAAAACGCTTATTGCCAAATTTAAGCTGGAAAACCAAAGCGACAACCCGCTGCCGGTTCCTAATTTCCAGGCGGAGCTGCTCGGCTCCGACGGCAAGAGCTACAAGGGCACGCGGCAAAAGACGGTCGCCCAGTCGCTTACCCCCAACTTGGGGTATGTGATCAGCTACTCCTTCATCATGCCTAACACGGAAACAGGAGAAAATCTGCGAATGAAGCTGCTTGACGGCGAATCCGCGTATCCTTTCAGCATCCCGATCGCAACCTTCGGGGTATACGCTCAAAAAGAAGATAACGAATCCGCTATAAACATGTACCCGTTCCGCGTGAAGCTTAAGGACTGGAGCAAGGTCGAGAATATTTATTATGGAGGCGGCAAAGGCAATTATTCGTATCGATTAAAGCTTGATTTGGACATCGAACGCGAGGAAAACATCGTCGTCGATCAAAATTTCTCGAAATTGAAAGTGGAATTGGCCGATTCGCTCGGCCGCATTTTGGATGATGAAGACATTCCGTTCACCGGCGTGGGCCGTCTTACGAGCGGCTGGCAGTCGGTCTCGTTTGAAAATTTGCGCATCGATCAGTTCGATTCCAATTTTATCATTCGGATCTACGAAACGATCGATACACCGTTCGGCGAAGCGAAGCGGCTCGTTAAAACGTTGACGCAATAGCGAATTACTGGGAAGGCGGGGTGAGCTCCGGTTGAGGATCAGTGTTTTGATACCAACCTATCGCCGATTAAATGATTTGACCCGATGCCTCGATGCCATCAAGCGTCAAACCATGCCCCCGTATGAGATCATTGTCATCACCCGCAATGACGATACGGAAACGCTGAACTATTTGAAAAGCTTCTCCGCCGGCGATAATCAGACCAAAACCGTTACGATTCACATTCCCGGCGTCGTACAGGCGATGAACAAAGGGTTGGCAGAAGTTTCCGGAGATATTGTCGCGATAACGGACGATGATTCCGAGCCGCATTCCGACTGGCTGGAGAGGATGGATCGCTATTTTGCGGAGGATCCGAAGATCGGCGGTGTCGGCGGCAGGGATTGGATTTGCGAGAACGGAAGATTTATCGACAAGGGAGCGGAAGTGGTCGGCAAACTGCAATGGTTCGGCAGAATGATCGGAAATCATCATCTTGGCATAGGGCCTGCCCGGGAGGTCGATTTTTTGAAAGGGGTGAACTGCGCTTACCGCACGGAGCTTCTGAAGAAAAGAGGCTTCGATGTGAGATTGCTCGGAACGGGAGCGCAGGTTCATTGGGAGCTAAGCATCGGCCTGGCTTTAAAAAAGACGGGCTGGAAGCTGGTTTATGACCCAGCCATTGCGGTTCGTCATTTTCCCGCACAGCGTTTTGACGAAGACAAGAGAAACGAATTTAACCCGCAGGCGCTGCGAAACGCCGTCCATAACGAGACATTGATTATCATGGAACATATCTCGTTTTTCCGAAAGCTGGGATTTTTTCTTTGGGCCGGCCTGATTGGAACTTCGCATTCGCCTGGTCTTATTCGTTTGCTGATTCTTCTGTTGAAGCCGGGAAGGCATTCTCTGCTCAAATATTACCACAGCTTGTCGGGTCGTCTGATGGGAATCGATTCGTGGAGAAAATACGTGAAAAAAGCACGTACGAATCTATACGAAGCGGCATCTTTTTCAAAAATGCGGGGGGATTAACGTTGAAGATTGGAATCGTAATGCCGCTGGCGGGACAGCGGGGGGGAGCGGAACTCATGCTGCTCCACCTTCTTCGCGCCAATAGACATACAACGATGATCGATTACTCAGTAGCCTTTTTGGAGGACGGTCCGCTTGTCCGGCAGGTCAGCGACATGGGGTACTCCGTAAAGGTTATCCAATCCGGAAAGCTGCGTCAACTTCACAAGTATACTTCAGCGGTATTTTCAATCTGGCAGTGGCTAAGGAAAGAAAAGGTCGATCTGGTTATGTCATGGATGACGAAGGCGCATCTGTATGCCGGTCCTGCAGCGGTCATAGCAGGTCTTGACGCCGTCTGGTGGCAGCACGGGTTGCCGGTCGTCGGTTGGATAGACAGGTGTGCCGGGGCGATCCCGGCGAAGGCGATACTGTGTTGCTCCGAAGCGGCGCTGATGCACCAGAGCAAGCTGACTCCCCAAGTGGCCGGCAAGGTGATCCATCCTGCGGTCGATTTGAACGTATTTAACCAAAGCGTCATGCCTGCCAAGGAGGAAATTCGCGAAGAGCTCGGGCTTCCGCAAGGAATACCGATTGTCGGCATGGTGGCCAGATTGCAAAGATGGAAAGGCGTTCATATCTTCGTGGAAGCCGCCTCAAGGGTGGCTAGAAAACATCCCGATGTTCATTTTGTCGTCGTTGGAGGTGACCATTTCTCCGAGCCGGATTATCCTCATCTTCTGAAGGCTCAGGCAGATAAGGAAGGACTCGCTGGCCGGATTCATTTTACCGGCCAGCAGGCGAACGTTCAATCGTGGATTTTATCCTTCGATATTCTCGTCCATGCCTCCGTCGGAACAGAGCCGTTCGGAATGGTTATCATTGAGGGAATGGCGCTCGGCAAAGCGGTGATTGCATCAAAGGCGGGAGGGCCCCTGGAGATTATTACAGACGGGGAGAACGGATTGCTGGTGCCGCCCAATCATCCGGACAGCTTGGCAGCTGCTATGATGAAGCTCATCGAAGACCGGGAATATTATCAGGCGCTCAGCGGCGCTGCGGTGGAACGGGCCGGGCTGTTCGGTACGGAGCGTCTCGCGCGTGAAGTGGCTGATTATTTATCAGTGTGCATCCGCAACCCGCAATATGAAACGAAATCAATGAAAAAAGCGACTTAACTAGGGAAGCAGGTTGTTCATTTGAACACGATCGTTTATAAAATCCAGGAAAATAAAGTTGTGAAGTGGGTGCTGTCCATTTCACTTCTTTTATTTTTTGCTTACTACATCGGTAAAATGATGCTCAACCCGGGAATGATCAGACTTTTATTAGCTTCCGCCATTGTTTTGATACTGTTTGCCGTCAGCCGGAGGAAGCCGGCCGTTACCATCTATGCGTTAATCGTCTTTTTGCCGTTTTTAGGGATAATTAGACGCATATTAATCCCGGTAGCAGGCTGGAGTTCGAACGATCCAATCGTGATCATAGGTCCGTCGATAGTGCTGTTGCTTACAGCAAAATGGTTTTATGAGAAGTATATTCGACGAGAAACAATAGCAAACGACACTCAATTATTTCGGTTGGTTCGCGCAATGATCATAGTTGATGTAATACAAATTTTCAATCCTTTGCAGGGTAGTTTGTTAACCGGTATAGCCGGTGCCATCTTCTATACGGTTCCCGTTTGCTATATGGTTATAGGCCGTGAATATTTCAACGAAAACTGGCTTAAAAGGATATATGCTACCGTTTTTTTTATCGGTATTATTGCTGCGGTTTATGGTTACAAACAGTTTTGGTTCGGATTGTACCCTTTTGAAGAAGCTTGGGTCGAACTGTCCGGATACACCGCTCTTAAAGTTTATGACGTGACCAGGCCCATTTCCATGTTCTCCAACGCCGCCGAGTACGCTCATTATTTGGGGGTCGCGGCTGTGATTGGCTGGGGTTATTTTCTCCGCGGGAAGTACTCAACAAAAATTATTGCGTTGATCAGCGTGGCGGTATTATATTCAGCCCTATTTATCGAATCGGGGCGGGGTATTATCGTGACTACGACAGTAGCTTTGACCATCATGACCATCCTTAGCGTGAAGACAGTAGTTAGCAGGTTATTGATATCGTGCATAGCATTTGCCTCATTGTTGGGACTATTTGCAGTAATGTCCAAACTAAATACAGAAAATGACCTGATTTATCATTCTGTCTCGGGATTAACCGATCCATTCGGTGAACATTCCACTCTTCCGGGACATATCGATTTGTTGTTCGCCGGGCTAATAAAAGGAATAATGAATCCCCTGGGGTACGGTTTGGGGAGCACGACAATAGCAGCCGGGAAGTTTACGGGGAGCATCATCTCTTCGGAGGTTGATTTCAGCAATAAATTTTTGGCCACCGGTATCATAGGTGGTGTGATTTATTTAACGATTATAATTAAAACGTCCTTGCTAGCGATGAAGCAAGCGATCTCTGGCAGTTCAACACATTTGATTATTTTGGGCATTGTGATTACCGAAGGCGCGAACTGGTTAACCGGCGGTCATTATTCAGTAGTCCCGCTGATCTGGATTTCTATCGCTTTTCTTGACATAACTTCAGCTGTATCAAACAAAAAAATGACGAATTTAGGGGAAACCAAAAATATCAAGGAATTAAGATGAGGATGACTATGGAACATCAAGGCAAAGCCAACGCTTCATCAGCGCAGTTATCAGCGAAACATAGACCCACGTTGCTGTCGCAAACGATTCAAACGTTTTCCAGTATGTTCGGGGTACTGGCAATCAATGTGATATCTTCGATTATTCTCTCCCGCGGACTTTCTCCCGACGATCGTGGATTATACCTGGGGATAACTATGTGGAGCGGATTTATCCTTGGGCTTTGCGATATCGGAATTTATGTGACGACGGTATATCTATGGGGGAAAAATACGGAAGCTCAGCGTAAGGATATATTTGCAACGCTTGCCGTATGGTCGATATTTACAGGATTGGTTGCAGTAATAATTGCGTTGTGTATCTCCGGTTGGGTTGTTAAGGGGCGGTTTGACGATCAGGGGATGTTTGCTGTGAAGTTGTTCCTGGTTTCGTCCTTCGGCGGCCCACTGTCGAGTATGATTTCCGGTGTTCTTGCCGCAGAACAAAGGTTTTCTACTGTAAATCTCGTGAGGATTGGCGTGCCTGCCGCCTATACGCTGATATTGTTTATCTTTTTCATTGCTGATGTTCTCAGCGTAACCATTTGCCTTATTACCACAACCATCATCTCACTCCTCGGACTTTTGCCGTATCTATGGGAAGCCTGGCCGTATTGCAAGTCGATGGGCCGCTTTCGCTTGTCTATTCTTCGTCAAGGGGTTTGGTACGGAATAAAAGGTTACGGCGGGATTGTGATCAATGTATTCGGAAACAACGGGACCCAGCTTTTTCTTTTTTCGTTGGCGCCATCGGCTTTGGCTTTCTTTCAAACGGCCAACAGCGCAACCGGAGTGCTATGGGCAATTCCAAGGGCAATTGGAATTACAAGTTTTCCGAGTATGGTATCAGAAGAGGAAAATTTGCATAAAAAAGTATGTCAATACTTACGATTGACCACTTTGGTAACCACGTTTTCTGCCATTTCTCTTGGACTGGCGGTGCCGTTCTTGATCCCTTTACTATTCGGCAAAGCATATACGCCGGCAATCATTCCAGCTCTGCTACTGCTTCCGGGGGCACTGTTCGGGGGAATTTCGGATATTTTAGGAGGCGCGATCAGCAGCACAGGCAGAACTCTGCATAATACGGTGACGAGCGCTGTTTACGTAGGTACAACATTGGGCAGCATGGCTCTTAGCATAAACGCTTGGGGGATGAATGGCGCAGCCTTTTCGATTGTAGCCGGCTTTTTTGCGGGTTTCATGGTCAGATTCATCTGGTATCACTTTACCGTCAGGTACATCAATCCGACAGATCTGCTCCCGCGCGTGTCGGATGTGCAGGAGGTGTTTCGTATAGCACTGGGCGTCTTCAAGAAGCTGAGCAGAAGAAGGGTGAACGTATGAATTGTTAGGATTAGGGGGATTCCATGACTGCTTCATTTAATAATTACAACATTCGATTATCGGTTTGCATCTGTACTCGAAATCGACCGGAGGATTTGTTGAAGGCGCTGCTTTCCATCAACGAATCCCATATTCCCATCCATGAAACGATCGTGTCGGATGACAGTACGGATAATCGTACGGAAAAACTCGTGAAAGAGCATTTTCCGAATGTCCTCTATTTGGCTGGCCCGAGAAAAGGATTGTCGGCCAACAGAAACAACGCTATCAGGGCCGCTACCGGCACTCATCTCATGTTTATTGACGATGACGTTGTGCTGGCAGCCGATTTCTTGGAGAAAATTTGTCAATCGCTGCTTGAAAATGAGCCGTTGTACGGACGAAAGCTCATCATTACCGGGCTGGAAAACAAGAGAGGCGACATCATCTATCCTCACGACCAGACGTTCCTGGGTTTTCAGAAAAGGAGATATGAGGGCGGAGATGCGATCAAAACGGTCGTCATCAACAGCACCGTGTTTCCGATGTCCCTGTTTGAGGAGATTTTGTTCGACGAGCAGCTGATCTACGGTTATGAGGAAGTCGATTTCGCCACTCGCGCGGTCGGCCGCGGATATACGATTGTCTTGACGGAAGAAGCTGTCAATTTTCATTATCCGTCCGAGGTGAACCGCGACTTTTACAGGCCGCATATCGTGACCTCAAGGCTTTATGTCACGTTCAAAAAGTACATGTATACGGAAAAAAAGGCTGCAAAGGCTGTTTCGTTCCTGCTCGTCGCGTTCACTCACGCGATGCTTCACGGCATAAAAGCGGAGGGAGCAGCGGGTCTTTCGAAATCGCTCGGCGCAATTGCAAGTTCGATAAGATATATCCGGGTACATACGAAGCAAGCTAGTAAGATAAGAAAAACTTCAAACGAAGTCCTTCAAGGATAAGGAGGGGAACGATGAACATTCTTTCGACGGGAATGGGGTGGATCGATCATACGCCGGGCGGACTCAATCGGTATTTTGCCGACTATTTGGCGGCGATGAAGCATTCCGGGCATGTCATACAAGGATTAATGACGGCTCATGGAGAGCATACGACAGCACCGGCCTATATCCGCGATGTGCTCCCGAAGCCGGTGAAGCTATCGGCGTTTGCTCGAGTGAGAGCTTTTCGCGAAAAGGTGAAAATGTCGGTGGAGCGGGACCAGCCGGAAGTGTTTAATCCCCATTTCGCGTTGTACTCTTCGCTGATTACCAGAAGCCTACTGCCGAGGCATGTGCCGATCGTCACGCATTTTCATGGACCTTGGGCGCAGGAATCGCTTGTCGAGGATCGGGGGCAGGAGCTGGGGCAAAAAATGCGGTATCAAATCAAGAAAAATGTGGAGCTGTTGGCGTATCGCAGGTCCGATCATTTCATCGTGCTGAGCCGTTATTTCAAAGATATTTTGGCCGATGGCTATGGCATTGCAGACGAACGCATCCACATCGTTCCCGGTGCGGTCGACGTTCAGCGGTTCCGGCCTGCAGAGGACCGAATGGCCGTTCGCAGGTCTCTGCGGCTGAGGGACGACCAAAAGGTGCTGTTTTGTGCCAGAAGGCTGGTCAACCGGATGGGAATTGACCGGTTAATCCGGGCGATGGCGATTGTCGTGGAGGAAGCGGACAATTCCGTTCTATATGTCGCCGGAGACGGGCATTTACGGGAACAGTTGAAGCAACTGGCGAAGGAGCTCGGATTAAGCGCCTCGATTCATTTTCTCGGCAGGGTGTCCAATGAGGAGTTGGTCACATGGTTTCAAGCGGCGGATCTCAGTATCGTGCCTACGGTAGCGCTGGAAGGGTTCGGGCTTGTGACGGTCGAGGCGCTAGCCTGCGGCACTCCGGTGCTCGGCACACCTTCCGGCGGGACCAAGGAAATTCTCGAACGGTTTTCCAGCGAATTGCTGTTCCGGGACAGTACGCCGGAAGCGATGGCCCATAAAATCGTTTCCGTTTTGAGCGGCGAATGCGCCATTCCTTCCCGTGAACATTGCCGAGAGCATATACTTCAACGGTATACATGGAGCAAGATCGCCGAAACGATTACACAAATATTTGAGCAAGCGATCGAAGAACGGAAAGGAGTCGGATGAGGATGAATATAGCGTTCTATAATCATACCAGCGTCGTGAGCGGAGCGGAGATCAGCCTGCTGCTCACCGCCAGAAATTTATCCAAGGCTCGTCCCTTCTTGTTTGTTCCGGAGGGGGAACTGCTTGAGCGTGCCAAGGAGTCCGGACTGCCGGTCATCAGCATACCGAGCTACCGGGCGAGGCTTTCCAAAAATCCTTTTCGTCTTGCAAAAGATATGCTTGGAATGGCTTGGGCAGGCTACAAATTCGCCCAGACGATCCGCCGCCACGAGATCGACCTTATCCATGCGAACTCTTTGCGCGCGGGTATTATGGCGGTGCTATTTAGTTGGTTACACCGGCGTCCGGTCATTTGGCACGTTCGCGACATTCCGCCGCAAGGTGTCGTCGGACGCGGCATCAATCAACTGGCCAAATGGACAGTGCAAGCGCTCGTTGGCATTTCCCAATCGGTCTTGGCAGGGTTCGACCAAAAGAAGTTGGGGGATAAACTGCACCTTGTGCATAACGGGGTCGAACTTCAGGAGATTGCCGCCATCGAACGGCTGAGATACAAAAAAAACATAAGGCAAGAGTTGAACACTCCGATGCAAAGCCACGCGATGGTCATTATCGGCCAAATTACACCTTGGAAGCGGCAGATCGATGCGATTCGCGCTGCATACGAGCTGCGTCAGGCCGGACATGACGTACATCTTTGGGTAGTCGGGGAAGCGAAGTTCCGCCAGGAAAATATCGAGTATATGGAAAAATTAAAACGACTGGCAAGCGATCTAGGGATCGAGGACCGCGTCCGGTTTACCGGTTTTCGCAACGATGTGCTGGAGATCTGCTGCGCGGCGGATCTTCTTTTTTTATGCTCGGATAGCGAGCCGTTCGGACGTGTCATTATTGAAGCGATGTCCCAATCCATTCCCGTTGTCGGAACAAATGCAGGCGGAGTTCCGGAGATCATCGTTCACAACC
This sequence comes from Paenibacillus hamazuiensis, assembly GCF_023276405.1. Classification (NCBI taxonomy): domain Bacteria; kingdom Bacillati; phylum Bacillota; class Bacilli; order Caryophanales; family Paenibacillaceae; genus Paenibacillus; species Paenibacillus hamazuiensis. The sequence goes on along the minus strand of NZ_JALRMO010000001.1, from coordinate 4,081,174 downwards.
ATTGTGGCTTGTTGTATGAAGTGGGCGATGTGGAAGAGCTGGTGCAGTGTGCGAGCCGACTGTTAACCGATTCCCGGCTCAGACAATTGATGGGAAGCAATGCGGCAAGACGTGTTAGGGAGCATTTTACGATACAGAGCACAGTCGACAAAGTAGAGAAAATCTACGCGCAGCTGTTGTCCGGAGGCAGCAGAGTTCGTGCGGAAAACCCAGAGGTGGGGAGAGGGATTACATGAATGGCGAGTTGCGGGTGGCAATCGTTCACGATTATTTGAACCAAATGGGCGGAGCCGAAAGAGTTGTCGCCGTTTTGCATCAGATGTTTCCCCAGGCACCCATCTATACGACGATCGTTGATCGGGAACGGCTGATGAAGGAATTGAAGGATGCGGATATCCGCACGACCTGGATGCAAAAAATTCCCGGCATTTTAAAGAGATTCAAGCTGTTTTTCTGGCTTTACCCTTTCGCTGTCCAATCAATGAATTTGCGCGGCTACGACCTGATCATCAGCTCCAGCAGCGCTTATGCGAAGGGAGCTCCCGTTGGAAGGGACGCGATTCATATATGTTATTGCCACACTCCGATGCGGTTTGCCTGGGACTTCTCGACCTATATGGAAGGGATGAAGGTACCGAGGCTTGTCAAATGGATAGCCCAGTCCATGGTACTGCCTTTGAAATTATGGGATAAGGCCAAGTCCCGGGGAATCCACCATTTGATCGCCAACTCGTCGGTTGTGCAAAAACGGATCAAAGACCACTATGGGTTGTCGTCCACCGTGATCTTTCCCCCGGTAGGCGTCTCGCGGTTCCATGTGGCCGAACGGCGAAACGGCGGCGGTTATTTCCTTATCGTGTCCCGGCTTGTATCGTATAAACGTATCGATTTGGCTGTCGAGGCTTGCACAAAGGCAAACAAACAGCTGGTCGTCATCGGGGACGGCCCAGATCGGGAGCGGCTCCAGAAGCTAGCCGGTCCAACAGTGCAATTTCTCGGCAGATTGCCGGATATCCAGGTCGTTCAATATATGAAGATGTGCCGCGCATTGATTTTCCCGGGTATCGAGGATTTCGGCATTACGCCGCTTGAGGCGAACGCCTGCGGCAGGCCAGTGATCGCATTTCGCGGTGGCGGCGCGCTTGATACCATAATCCCGGGACTGAACGGACAATTTTTTGCAGAGCAAAAGGCAGAGTCTCTTGCCGAAGTTATAGCGCAGTTCGACGAGGCCAACTGGGACCCTGTAACAATTCGCCGGCACGCCGAAAAATATGATGAAGCCCGGTTCATCCGGGAACTGTCGGCATTTATCGAAGCTGCGGCGAAAGCGAAAGAACCTACCCTGACCTATCGTACGACGGTGCCGGAAACTTTGTGAAAATTAAAGGAGGTGTCATGCTTGAACCCAACTGTCTCGGTCATAATAGCGGCGTATAAGGTAGAACCATATATTGAAGAAGCCATTCAATCCGTGTTGGGGCAAACATTTCAAGATTTTGAAATCATCGTGGTGGATGATTGCTCTCCAGATAAAACTGCAGATGCGGTTAAAAAAATTAAGGACCATCGCGTGCGTCTGTTGGAAAATTCTGAAAACAGGGGGCCTTCTTACTCGAGGAATCGCGGTATTAATGAGTCTCGCGGGAAATGGATTGCCATTTTGGATGCCGACGACTGGTGGCACGAAAACCGGCTTCGCGATTTATTATCGCTTGCCGAAGAGAAACAGGCTGAGATCGTATGCGACGATCTATTTTTGATTAATGACGGAGAAAGCGATCCGTGGAATACTTACCTCAAATCAAGAGAAGCCGTAATCGGAACAATCAATGAAGTTTTTTTCGTTGATGCAGTTAAGATGATTGAGGATGATTATGGTTATTTGCAGCCTTTAATATCTTCCGCATTAATAAAGTTTCATCGAGTTGAATACGAAAATGAATTATTTTACGGAGAAGATTTTAGATTTTTGTTGGAGTGCATCATAGCCGGCGGAGGCATGTTCGTTACTCCTCAACCGATGTATTTTTACAGATTCAGAGGAAATTCGCTTTCTACCGATTCCGGGAAACTAATAAAATCTTTTTCAGCTCAGATCGAGTCGACCAATCAATTAATCGGTAAATATGCTCACGACAAACGCGTAGTTTCGGCATTAAAAAAATTCAGAAATAAAAAACAACTGAATTTGCACGAAATTATGATCGTGGAAAACGTAAAAGTCAAGAAATTTATGAAAGCATTATCCTTACTTTTCAGCAGCCCGAATGTGATAAAATCTCTTCTTAGAAAGCTAATTCAACAATAAGCTGGGAGGACCGTATCGTTGCACATGAAAACATTTCCTAAAATCCAAAGCTTTATTATCAATAATATTGCTGCGAACTCCCCGCGAAAAGTAAGACATAAAATCTATAAATTATGCGGATTGAATACTTACTCGCATCGAATTATGGGCGGATGTTATTTTCTTGGCAATAATATTACGATCGGAAAAAATATTTTCATAAATTATCGCTGTTTCTTCGATTCCGAACATCAATCCATTGAAATCGGAGAAAACGTAAATATAGCATTTGGGGTCATGTTTTGCACTTCGACACACAAGATTGGTCACATGCTGAACAGAGCCGGAGAAACCGTCGGTCTTCCTATTAAAGTAGGCAACGGCTGCTGGATAGGTGCTGGCGCTGTCATACTGCCGGGTGTGACAATTGGTGAAGGTTGTATTATAGCGGCCGGCGCTGTTGTGAACAAGGAATGTTTGCCAAACGGACTATATGCGGGAGTTCCCGCCAAACGCATGAAAGAGCTGGGCTGAAATAGAGGCCAACGGAGGAAGAGCCATGCCTAAATTTGTCGTTAACAAATTAATTGCGGGTAGTAGGGCTTCATACTATTTCGATGCATTAAGATGGATATCCGCTTTTTATGTTTTGATTTTTCACCTTAGACCCGTTTTGTTTAAAGGATTCAGCAATCTTGAGAATCAAACGTTATTTATTAAAATAATTTATACGATTACCAGCTTAGGGTTCGAATTTGTCTTGTTGTTTTTCGTTCTAAGCGGTTTTTTAATCTCGTCCAGTGTGATCAGGTCCATTCAAGAGGGAACCTGGTCGTGGAAAACGTATTTAACCAACCGTCTAACAAGACTTTGGATCGTTTTAATACCCGCTCTTATTTTGACGAATCTTTGGGCTCAGTTCCAATTGACGAACTATCCGGATTCCTATTTTTTTAACGATAATATGAAAATAACCGACTTCTTGGGAAATATGTTTTTTTTGCAAGGGGTTTTTGTTGATAACTATGGCGGCAATTTGGCATTATGGAGTCTCGCCAACGAATTTTGGTATTACATATTATTTCCGTGCATCGTCCTGACGTTTAAGTCTAAACGGTTGCCGCAAAAGATCATGTACGGCTCTATTGTCATTGTTTCCGGGATCGTGCTCGGAAAAGAAATCATGATGTTTTTCCTGGTTTGGCTGCTTGGGACCTTGCTCGTCATACTGCCTTCGCCGCCCATTTCCCGAAACATTCTTCTTCGGGGCATGTTGCCTTTGAACATGATATGTCTGGCCGTGTCATTGTTTATCGGAAAATATTTTGCGGGAAATGCCAACGATCCTTTTGCCCAACGATTTTCTGCAGAATTTCTCGTTTCCCTTTGTTTTGCCTCTTTGCTGTATATCATTCTCCACTCGGTTAATCAAAGGGCGGAGGCCATCAATTCCCGCCGGTTCAACATTCATGTTTTTCTTGCAGGATTTTCTTATACGCTGTACTTGACACATTATCCGCTGATCAACTTTATACGGGTTTGGCTGGGAGACGGAACATGGGGAGTCTGGAACCCGGATTTAAAGCATTTTTTACTGTCCCTAATGGTAACGGCAATGATTTTAGGCTATGCCTTAGTAGTAGCTTATCTCACCGAAATGCGCACGGATAAGGTTAGAAGATGGGTCGGTCAATTGCTCGGGCGCCCGGGAAAAAAATTAAACCTGAAAGCGCAGGTATACAAGGGGTAATTGCCGCCCGAAGCGCCGACGGATCGCGGCATCTCAACGTATAATAAGGCAGAAACTTTGATAGGATACGGGTGGTATTACGATGAATATTTGTATAGTCACGCATAAATTGCTCAAGGGTGACGGGCAGGCCAGAGTTAACTATGAAATTGTCAAGGAGCTGCTCGATCAGAATTATCACGTAACCGTATTTGCAAGCGGTGTTGCCCCGGAACTACTCGAGAAGCCGGGTATTCACTGGATTAAAGTGCCGGTATCGGGGTGGCCTACCCAACTGCTCAAAAATCATGTTTTCGCAACCATAAGCAGTTTGCTCCTGCTCAAGCACCGCAGCAAATTCGATCTGGTCATGGTCAACGGGTTCATCACGTGGGCCCGCAGCGATATTAATGCCGTTCATTTCGTACACAGCTCGTGGATCAAGTCCTCGGTCCACCCGTCACGCCTCAATAAAAATATGTCCGGGTTCTATCAATTTCTGTTTACTTATAGCAATTCGATTCTGGAGAAGTTAGCGTTTTCCCGGGCTAAAATAATTGTTCCGGTATCGGAGAAGGTAAAGAAGGAGCTGGAAGAGATCAATCCGGCCCTGGATCTTCGTGTTATCATGAATGGTGTGGATATTGAGGAGTTTTACCCTGATAAAAATAAAAGCCGTTCGGAACTCGATCTTCCGGGCAATGTGCCTCTAGCATTGTTTGCCGGGGACATAAAATCGCCGAGAAAAAATTTGGACTCCGTGCTGAAAGCTCTCTGCGATGTGAAAAATCTTCACTTGGCGGTGGCGGGGGCTACGCAAGGCAGTCCTTATATAAAAATGGCGGAACAGCTCGGGCTTGAAGGGCGGGTGCATTTCCTGGGATTTCGCAAGGATATTGCTCAGCTCATGAAATGCGTCGATTTCTTCGTTTTTCCATCCAGGTACGAAGCATGCACTCTCGTCGTTATCGAAGCACTTGCTTCCGGGCTACCGGTCATAACGACTTACCAATCGGGGGTATCGGAATTGATCGAGTCGGATCGCAAAGCCGGGGTTGTGCTTGGTAATTCGGAGGATGTCGCCGGATTGCGAAATGCAATGAACCTGCTGTGCGGAGATGAAGAATTACGAAAACAAATGGGGGCAAACGCCCGAATCATTGCCGAACGGCAAAGCTGGCGGTCGGTTGCAGCCAAATACATAGATCTCTTTAAAGAAGTGGCGAAATCGCCGGAGAAGGCCATAGTCGTACCATCTTACATTCGCCAAGGGGCTGTAGGAAATGAAAACGAGTGATTACAAGATCTTAAGCTTCGCTACCCAAGGCAGCGGCGGCGATGACGAGAACAGGCTCAGAGCTTTGCTCAGCCAAATACCGGCGCAGTTTTATCCGTTTGAAAAGCGGAAAAAGTGGCTCAATTTTTGGAAGCTGCTGAAGTATATTTTTCGCGAGCGTCCTCATCTGGTCGTAATGGAAGGAACGGGGATCGCCGGAGGTTTGGCTCTTATTTTCGGGAACATGCTCGCCAAGGTGCCCTATATCGTAAGCAGTGGCGACGCGGTCGGTCCCTTCGTGGCAAGCAAGGTTGCCACGCTCGCCCCCCTATTTCAATGGTATGAGAGGCTGCTCTATAAACGGTCAACCGGTTTTATCGGTTGGACTCCGTATTTGGCAGGGCGGGCGCTCACGTACGGCGCCAAATATGCCATGACCGCAGCGGGGTGGGCGCCGTTTGAATTTTCGGACGAACAGCTTCAAGCGTCGCGCAGAAAAATTCGGGAAATGTACCGGATCCCGGAAAATCACATCGTCGTCGGTATCGTAGGTTCGCTTAATTGGAATAAGCGGATCGGCTACTGTTATGGTTATGAATTGGTCAAGGCGATGCAAACTTTGAAACGCGAAAATGTGACCGTACTTATCGTAGGGGATGGGAACGGCAAATCAAAGCTTGAACAATTATCCGGGGAACGGCTTGGAAAGAACATCGTCTTTACGGGGCGTGTTCCACGCGAGGCGGTGCCCGGTTATTTGGCGTCTATGGACCTGGCCAGCTTACCGCAAAGCGTGGACCAGGTAGGAAGTTTCCGTTATACGACCAAAGTCAGCGAATATTTGTCCGTCGGGCTGCCGATCGTGACGGGAAGAATTCCGATGTCCTACGACATCAACAGAGAAAGCATTTACCGGATCCATGGAAATAAACCGTGGGAGCCTGCCTACATTCATTCGTTGTCCGAATTGATGGAGAACATGACTATGGAAGAATTGCAGCAAAAAAAAGCAAAAGTTCAACGCAACTTATCGATTTTCGATAAAGAATCGCAAATCATTGGCGTGAGCGAATTTATCCGGGATATATTGTCCCAGTCTTTGCGAAATAATGCCAAGACGTGATATATAAAAAGAGAGGAGTGGAATGGCCTGATTTATCGCAAGCGTGTTTTATTTATTTTGCCTTTGTTTTTATGGAGTTCCTTCATATTTTATTTATCCTCGCAGCCGTTTAGCGACCAAACGATGCTTCCTTTTTTACAGAAACATATACCTCAATATCGGCTTAGCCAGGCGCTCCCCAACGTCACCGTCATATATGGGAAATATAATATTCCCGCGAAACGTTATCCTTACCAATTCGTTCAATTCATTCTCCGCAAAACTGCCCATCTGATTATGTACTTCACACTGGCTACGCTACTTTATGTTGCGACGATACCTTACAAGCTGCGGAGGGGCATCAGATTTTTTATGGTAATAGCCCTGGTCGGGGGAGTCGCTGCTCTCGATGAACTGTACCAGTCAACCAATTTCTTAAGAACCGGGTCTATTCAAGATGTGGGGCTTGATCTGGTCGGTGGAGTAATAGGACTACTCATAAGCATGGCGATTTTTAGGAGGTGGATTGGATGTTTAAATCGGTCAGATTCAAAAGATGTTACAAGTTAATAACGATCGTCTGCTTGACGATCGGCTTGATTGCTCCTGCCCATTCGTTTGCAGGCATAGATTCCGACGTTCAGCAAAATATGGATAGAATCGGAAAAAACGATGGGGAAACGCAGATGGCCGAACTGAAGGGTCCTTATGCCGACCCTGCGCAGCAGGAAGTTGCTTTCGGACTACGGTCATTTTTCCATGCTCCGTGGCGCAGTTACATGGATACTTGGGATGCTTCGAGGTATCTGGATGTGCTCGGCATCAACTTTAATGTCGAACAGGGCGAGGCCGAAGCGACAGCACAGGTGTTAGAGGAAGCAGGTATTCGTTCCGCCAGAGTTGAAGTCGGGTGGGGGGAATTAGATTTTGATGACGATACCCAATTTCGGGATTGGAATTATAAAAGTTTGATGATGAAAGTTGCGGCTTTGAGAAAACATCATATTCGTCCGCTAATCCTGCTTAATTTCAACTCGGGAATGCCCAGTCCCAGCAGGGAATGGACGGTCAAATTAACAAAGCCAGCCACTGCGGGAGACCGGGAAATCTATATCGACGATACTTCGAAAATACGGGTCAAATATACAGGCCTGAACCGGGTGGCCCGACATACGATGTTTCCGGTCATAACCGGCGTTGACGCGGCAACCGGAAAATGTACGCTCTCGGCGCCCCTTCCCAAGGATTTGCCTGCGGGTGATTTGTTTTTGGTTCAATTGAAATACCAGCCTTTCTCCGGACTCGAATTTTCCGATGGAACGCCGAATCCTGCAGCGCAGGAAACGATAGACGGATGGATGCGGTATATCAAGACCGTCACCTCTACCCTCAAGGACATGCTGGAAACGGAGGGGCAAGCCGATGCAGGCTTCGATCTCGAAGTTTATAATGAATATACGTTTGGATACCATTTTATGGACATTAATTATTATTATGAACCCAAGCTTTCCTTTTCCAAGCCGATAAGCTACACCCAGAGCGATGGAGTGACCAAGGACGGGCCGGAAATCATATTGCCGTTAACCGCGGATTACGTGAAAAATCCGGAAAACCGGCTGCCCGGAGTCAATGTCATCAGCGGATTCTCCAACCAGCGGCCTTGGGATAACGGAACGGAGATGTGGCTGAATCAGGACGGCTTCAGCAAGCATTATTATACAGGTTATTCTCCGGATGAGTCCCCGATTGTCCCTGGAAATACAGACGATAAAAAGCTGTATATCGATGCTCTCGGCAAATTGGATGGCAAACGAAACCCGGATAACTACGATCATTCGGTAGCCGGCAGCTATCTCGTACCCGCGCATATGTCAGCTTTTCCCGAACGGCACTTCTATTTCTATCAATCGGAATCGGCAGTTCGGGACATTCAACCTTTCCCCGGGCCCTGGACTCACCATTTCAGGTATGCAAATCCAGGCAACGGGAAAGTACCTCAGGTCTGGATGTCGGAAACGAATTATGCCCGCATGTTGTTTGCGCGTGAATTGATAGACAAATTGGGCATTTCCGCCAAGGACGAAAAATTAGTATCGCTCATGCACTATATCGGAACAAAAACGACGTTGCGCAATTACATCTTCTTTGGACACAAAGGCTATCACACAATTAATCTGTATGCGGCAAAATCGGAAGATACCGGATTCACGGTTATTCCCGAGGCTTTCTATTCAGAGTTAAAGAAAAACAATTATGTTTTAACAGATTCGGTCAAGCAATTGGCCGGCCCTCAGCTAAGAGCAGTGGCGAATGTAACGAACCTGATAAAAACAGGAAAAAAGATCGACACGCCAAGGGCTCTAAAAGTCGACCGCATCGTGGAGTATAAGCCGCGGCTCGTTTTCGAGGGCGATGGAACACCGGAGCATCCCGACCGGTATAACCGGGACGACTTGGCCGTGCTGCCTTACCAATTGGACGCGGGCAAATTTGCAATCGGCTACTATGTAGTGACAAGAAACATGACTCATTCGTACGATACGACGAAAGATGTGCTTGATCCGGACCGATATGCAATGCCGATGCAAAGCTTTGATATTACGTTCTCCAACATTTGCGGCGAACGCGCCTCCGTTTATGCTTATGATCCGATTGAAGATACAAAGCACCCGGTGCAAATTGTGGATTCGGATGCGAGCCATATTACGGTAAAGGTGGATAGCGTGGATTATCCCCGTTTCCTTATCGTTGAAGAAGCGTCGGAAGGTCCGCTAATTGAAAATGTGGTTTTGGAAAAGACGGTGGAAGGAGCGAAAGCCTCTTTCGTCCCGAGCGTGGACGGAACCGTTCAAATCAGCTGGGGTCCTTACCCGGTTAGGGGCGGAGGCTCTTTCAAAGAGGAGCGGTACACGAACTCAAAGCCCCGAACTCTTGTCTCCGAGGCGGAGATAAGCTCTGTCAATTACTTTAAAACATTGCCGGCTGAGCCGGGTTTCTGGCGCTGGACCGGATCGGTTGTGCCGAATTATTCGGAAAACTATACGTTCGTTGTCTCGACCGATCAAATGAACACGATTCGCGTTTGGGTGGAGGACAGTCTGGTCGTGGAGGGGAACGGGAAGGTAAGCGGCTCCATCCCGCTTGAAGCGGGAAAATCATACCGAATCAGAGCGGAATACACCAATGAATACGCGAATCCTCATACCATGATCTTGTATTGGTTCAGTGACAGCCAGCCCAAAGAACTGGTAGCTCCGGATGCGTCCGGAACAAATCAGATAACCAGAAAGGTGCGCGCCGGGAAAAAAGAAACGGTTCTTCTGCCGGGCATGAACGCGGGAGACGGAATAAAGCTGGAACTGAGCGACGGAAATGTCACAACCCGCTTTCCCCAGTGGAGTTATGATCTGAAAGGCGTTTTGCACGAAACAACGAAGTAGGTTGCGGGGTGTGTTCATACGCAATGAACACACCTTTATTTTTTACGCATTTAAAAAAATGAAATTGGATATTGACATGATACAATTTGTATACTAAATTAAAGATGATGAATGATACGAATTGTAACACATTACGGAGGACACTATGATCATCTCTTTTCTACAGTCATTGTATGATCCGACAATTTCGCTTTCCTGGAAAGAGCAGCAATACGAACAAGTTCTTCAGGATATTGAATTATTCGCACTTTCGTCGCAGGTTTATCACTTACTCAACGGGAGAGATAACGACCGGCTACCTCCGTCTTTTATGAATAAATTACGCAGTAAACATATGAGCGGCCTTCATCAAAATCTCTTTATGAAACATAAAGAGGAGGAAGCGATCCGAAGTCTGGAGGCGATCGGTCTCCCGGTTATTCCGCTTAAAGGGGTTCATTTTGCGCAGCGGTATTTCAATCATTTCGCCGCAAGGGTGAGCAGCGACGTTGACCTGCTTGTACCGCTGGTCCGGCTGGATGAAGCCATTGAGTGCATGTCGAAGCTGGGCTATATTTACGAAACGACCCGGGATCATCATGCGCGGATGCCGGATAAAAACGGACTGATGATGGAGCTACATTGGACGCTCGACAAGCAGCATTGGTCCGACCTGCACGTCGAACCGTTCTGGCAAAAAGCCGAAAGTTTGAACGGCTACCGGTTCGTAAAGCAGCTGTCCGATCTCCATACGTTTTATTTTATTTGTCTGCATGGAGCCAGACATCAAATGGACTCGCTTCGGTATATATTGGACGTCGTCCAAATGATTCACCGGTGCGGCCCCAGGCTGGACTACAGGGAGCTTACGGCACAGGCGGCGCAAGACAAAACATACAAGCGGATTCAGGCCGTACTTTCTATCGTTTACCGGCTATTTCCTCACCTGCAAGAGCTCAAGCCGCTTCCATTCGATATGATAGAAACGCACTGGAATTACAACGTCATCAGAGATGCCAAACTGGGAGTCCGGACGAAAAACTATTACCTATACAAGTTTTTCTTCAAGCATCTCATCTTCGATACGTTCAGGCACCAAATGAAATCGCTGCATCGGGCTTACTAAGGAAGGAGAACTGCAATGCTGGAACACTTTTACGTTCGGATCGCCGAGCACCGTTTGGTGCTCGGCACCGAATCTGATTTCGTCAAAGCTTTCATTTGCCAAAAGTATGGAGCTTCATTAATAGAAAGCGAGATTCTTCCGGAAGCGGACATCGCTGTTTCCATATTCGACGGATACGGCGGCCCGTTCGTGGATTACAACGTAAACGTAACGACTGCAGACGAAGTCATCGTTTACAAACGGGCCGATTATCTCATAGAAGCGGACAAAGAATACAGGGAAGCCCGCATTCACGTATATGACGATTTCGCATTGAAGCATGCGATGGTCAATTTGTACAGCGCCTATATTACCCGGAAGGAGTGGGGGCTCCTGATCCATTCCTCCTGCCTGCTCGAGCATGGCAAAGCTTACATGTTTGCCGGACATTCCGGAGCGGGCAAGTCTACGGTCGTCCGGCTTTCGCAGCCGAGGCCGATCTTGTCCGACGAGGCGACGATTGTCAAAATTGCGGGCGACGAAACGGTCATTTACAATTCCCCTTTCCGAAGCGATACCGATTTACCGGACATTGCGGGCACTTACCCGCTGACGGCGATCCAAATATTGCGCCAGTCGCTTGATATTCGCAGACTTCGCATGGGGGGCATGGAAGGGCTGCAGCAAATTTTCCAACGCGTGTTTTATTGGGCGCACGACCCGGAGGAAACGAAGAAGGTGTTCCGCATGTGCAGCAAGCTAACCGGACACGTGCCCGTATACGAGCTGTTTTTTCAAAAGAATGACAAGTTCTGGGAGGAAATATCATGAGCACACAATTTGTACGAAGCATGAACGTGGAAGCGATGCAGGTGGAAGAAGAATGGCTTATTCTTAACGCGGATCAGTATACGGTCACCAAACTGAATGAAGCCGGCGGAATATGCTGGGCGCTGCTGAAGGAACCGAACACCATAGATTCTCTCGCCTTGGAACTCCAGAAGCATTACGACATTACGGCGGAAGAAGCGAAAGAGGATGTCATGACGTTTTTATCGCAGCTTTCGCAGCTCGGGCTTATCGAATATGCAAGCTAATGCGGATATCATCCGGGCCATGAGGCTGCTTATGGACAAACAAGGATACATTGACATCGTCTCGCACGGACTCAGCATGCTGCCTTTTATCCGCACGGGAAACGTCTGTCGCTTTGTGCCGGTCGAGCCGGCGCAGCTTCGAAAGGGCGATATCGTCTTATTTCACACGGATGCAGGGACGCTGGTCGGACATCGGCTGATCGATATCAGCCTTGCCGGCCGGCAATGGATCATTTTGTGCAAAGGGGATTCGAACCCGTATCCCGACGAGCCTGTTACATCCGACCGAATCATCGGGAGAATGGTTTCCATCCGCAAGTCTGCGCGTACGATGGATACGTCCAGTTATTGGATCAGGCTGTGGGGGAAATATGTAGTCCGCCTTCCTTGGCTGTCCCTGTCCATCCACACTTGCCTCAAGGTCATCAAAAAATTGCGGGGAATGAGAAATCGCCTATGGGCCTCTTGAAAAAAATGACGCTAACCTGGAAACGGTATCTGGAGATCGGCAACATCAGGAAACCTCTCGCTTTGATTATGCCGTATGTTTTGCGATATTGGGAAATTTATTTCTGGTTATTCTTGCTGCTGTTCAGCGGTATCGGAGTGACCTTGTTTTTTACCTGGTTTCTGCAAAACATTACGGATGCCGCATTGCGGCGAAACGCCGATGAAGTCAGGGAGCTGCTGATGTACGGCGTGCTTTTTACCGTCTTAACCGGAGTCATCGGCTACTTCAGCACATACCTCGAATCCACCGCACTCGTCAAAGTCCGCACCGATTTGAAAAACGCTCTGTTCCACCATATGCTGCGTCTTCCTGCAAAATATTACGGCGAACACCATTCCGGGGAAATGGTCTCCCGGATGACCAACGATGTGAATAACATTGACGGAGCGATAGGCAGCAATATGCTCAGCGTGATCCGATTGCCGCTTATGGCTTTGGGCGCGTTCCTCTATTTGATTAACATCAACTGGAGGCTTGCCTTGATCTGCACGCTGATCGGCCCTTTGGCCGCCTTGTCGGGAGCCGTATTCGGCAAGCTGATCCGCCGCAACAGCAGAGCTGTGCACGATGCGCTCGGCAAGCTGCACAGCTTCCTGAACGAAAGCTTCTCCGGTTATACCGTGATCCGTTCGTTTACTTTGGAAAAAACGATGCATCGGCGTTATGAGGGAATAAACGGAAATCTGCTGTCGCTCGAGCTGAAGATCGCCCGATTGCGCGGATGGTTTCAAGCCGGAGCAGGCTCTGTCGGTACGATATCGTATCTGGTATGTCTCGGGGCCGGGGTGCAGTTTGTGATGAGCCAGCATATGTCGATCGGCGATTTGCTCGCTTTTGTCAGCCTGGTGCAGTTTCTGGTTTATCCGCTTACCGGACTTGCCGGCATGTGGGGAGCTTTCCAACGTTCCGTTGCTGCTTTGGAAAGAGTCGAAGAGGTGTTCCGTGAGGTTCCCGAAACTCGCGAGCTGCCTTCTTTTCAGCCGGTCCAAGGGTTCCGCGGTTCGATTGATCTCAAAGATATCCGATTCAGCTATGACGGCAAGGTGAATGCTTTGGACAATTTCAACCTGTCGATTCCGGCCGGCAAAACGGTCGCTTTGGTCGGTCCGAGCGGAGCCGGAAAAAGCACGATTTTGAGCCTGTTGATGGGCTTCTACAAGCCGCAATCCGGCGAAATTTTGTTTGACTCGCACGAATCAAGCCTGATGTCGTTCCCGGAGCTCCGCAGCTGTACGGCGTATGTATCGCAGGATACGTTCCTGTTTGACGGAACCATAAGGGACAATATCGTCTGCGGCAAGGAGGGGGCCAGCGAGCTGGAGCTTATCCGTGCGGCCAAAGAAGCGAACGCTCATGATTTTATTATGGCGCTGCCGGATGGCTACGATACGGAAATCGGAGAACGAGGGGTTAAGCTGTCGGGCGGGCAAAAACAAAGAATTGCCATTGCCAGGGCGATCCTCAAGGATGCTCCGATCTTGCTGCTTGACGAGGCAACCTCCGCTTTGGACAGCGAAACGGAGCTGCAGGTTCAGGACGCCTTAAACAAGCTTATGAAGCAGCGGACGACGATCGTGATCGCCCATCGGCTATCAACGATTCATCACGCCGACCTCATCGCCGTTATCGATCGGGGGCAGGTCGTAGAGCAGGGAACGCATCAGGAGCTGATCGGCAGGAACGGTCTGTACGCCAAGCTGTATCGGATCCAATACAATCAGGAGATAGAATCGGGCTCGGAGAGAAATGTGCTGGGTGAACGAAGTTTTCGTCTTTGAATTTGACTATGAAACGGTTTTCGTCAAAAGAAAAAGAGCAGGAATGATGATACTTCCTGCTCTCTTTTCTTTTGTTCCGCATTAACGCTCGAACCACGTCAGGTCCGGTTTCAGACAAACTTGCTTGCCGGTAGCTGTGACCGCCGGGCTGTTCGGAGGGTTACAGGACAACAATGTTTCGAATTGTACCAGTTCATGGTTTAAAACAATGGGTCTGGAATAAACTTTCTTTTCCATATAATCACCTCCTTAGCCAAATTTTTTTGATACAAATCGTATCACAATTCACATTATAATCGAATCATTGTCATAAGTCTAGAGGGTTTTCATGAAAAAAATTACGAAATTTGCTGAAAAAACGGTTGACATGATACTTATTGTATCATAGAGTTAGGAGTGTATAGATACGATGTGTATCGGTTTTTGCATTTTCATAGACAGATAAATCTATTTGGAGGGATGCGAGATGAAAAAAGTGAAGAAAGCGATCATTCCGGCCGCAGGGCTTGGAACCAGGTTCCTGCCGGCCACCAAGGCAATGCCCAAGGAAATGCTTCCCATCATCGATAAGCCGACCATCCAGTACATCGTCGAAGAGGCCGTCGAATCGGGTATCGAGGACATCATCATTGTAACCGGCAAAGGGAAGCGGGCGATCGAGGACCACTTCGACCACGCGTTCGAGCTCGAGATGAATTTGGCGGAAAAGGGAAAGATCCGGCTGTTGGAAGAAGTTCGGCGCTCGTCGGGCGTTGATATTCATTACATAAGGCAAAAAGAACCTCGCGGCTTGGGCCATGCGGTTTGGTGCGCCAGAAGGTTTATCGGCGACGAACCGTTCGCGGTGCTGCTCGGCGACGATATCGTGCAATCCGAGGTGCCCTGTCTGAAGCAGCTTATTCAGGAATATGAGACGACCGGGGCGTCGGTCATCGGGGTTCAGCCGGTGCCGGATCATGAAACGCAGCGTTACGGAATTATCGATCCGAAAGCCAAGCAAGGCCGTCTGTACCAGGTAAGAAATTTTGTGGAGAAGCCGCAGCCCGGTCAAGCGCCCTCCAACATGGCGATTATGGGGCGTTACGTGCTGACGCCGGACATATTCCGGATCCTGGATTTGCAGGAGGAAGGGGCAGGCGGAGAAATTCAGCTCACCGATGCCATCCAGAAGCTGAATGAACTGGAGCAGGTTTACGCTTATCATTTCCAGGGCGTCCGCTACGATGTCGGGGAGAAGCTCGGATTCATTTTAACGACGCTCGATTTTGCGCTTCGCCACCAGGAGCTCCGGGGTCCGCTTTTACAAGCGATGGAGGAGTTTCTGGAAAAAAGCACGCTGCCTAAAGTTATAGGATAGAAAGGGTAGGGCGGTATGTCCAATTATTCAAACGAAGGGGAACTTTTGAGTTCAAGGTCGTATTATGCCGATGCTTCGGTTCAACCGGCAAGGTCAAACCGATGGCTGTACCTGAGGATCAAAAGAGCGGTCGATGTATTGGGTTCGCTCGCCGGCCTGCTGATTTGTTTGGTTCTGTTTCTCGTGATTGCTGTGCTGATCAAGCTCGAAGACCCGAAGGGCACGGTTTTCTTCAGACAGGTCCGGATCGGCAAAGACGGCAAGCCGTTTTATATGTACAAATTCCGCTCCATGGTTTGGAACGCGGAGCAGCTGCTGCAGGATTTGATCGCGAAAAACGAAATCGAAGGCGCGATGTTTAAAATCAAGGACGATCCGAGGATCACCAAGGTTGGAAAAATTCTTCGCGTGACGAGCCTCGACGAGCTTCCGCAGCTGTGGAACGTACTCAAGGGGGATATGAGCCTGGTCGGACCGAGGCCCCCGCTTCCGCGGGAGGTTGAGCAGTACACAAGCTACGACAAACAGCGGTTAACGGTGACTCCGGGATGCACCGGCCTTTGGCAGGTGAGCGGAAGAAACTCCTTGTCGTTCGGGCAAATGGTGGAGCTGGATTTGTACTACATCCGCAACCGCAGCCTGTGGATGGATTTAAAGCTGATCGTCAAAACCGTATGGGTGATGCTGTTTCCCCGGGATGCTTACTAAACAAGGACGGCAGATGGGAAACGGCTCCTGGAGGAAATGAAACAGGAAGGGGAGCCGAAATGAAGCTGGTTTTATTGTCCGGAGGGTCCGGCAAGCGATTATGGCCTTTATCGAACGATTCGAGATCCAAACAATTTTTAAAGGTGCTTCAAGGACCGGATCACTCCTTGGAGTCGATGGTTCAAAGGGTGTGGAGGCAGCTCGGTTCGGCCGGACTTGCGCGCGATTCTTTTATCGCTACGGGCAAAGGGCAGGCGGAGATGATCCAAAGTCAGGTAGGGGCGGACGTTCCGCTGATCATCGAACCCGAGCGCCGGGATACGTTCCCGGCTATTGCGCTGGCTGCCGTGTACTTATACTCCGTGGAAGGCGTCAGCACAAGCGAGGTCGTCACCGTGATGCCGGTGGATCCGTATGTGGACGATGCTTTTTTTACGAAAATGAAAGAGCTGGAAACGGTTGTCCGCCGGACAGATGCGGAGCTTGCCCTCATGGGCGTGCAGCCGACCTATCCTTCGGAGAAATACGGGTACATCGTCCCGGACGAATCCGCGCGTATCGAAACCGAAATCGGCTATCCGGTAAAGCGCTTTGCGGAAAAGCCCAGCGAGGCCAAAGCGAAGGAGCTTATCGAGCAGCGTGCATTATGGAATTGCGGGGTTTTCGCATTCAAGCTGGATTATTTGATCAATTTGCTGATCGAAAAGAAACTCCCGATTCAATACGAGGAAATGGTCAGGCAATACGCCAAGTTTCCTCAAATCAGCTTCGATTACGAGGTCGTGGAGAAAGCGGAGCGTGTCATGGCGGTTCCTTACGATGGGGAGTGGAAAGACCTCGGGACCTGGAATACGTTAACGGAAGAAATCGAATCTTCGGTTATCGGCATCGGCGCCGTGAGTCCCGATTCCCGAAACACGCATTTGATCAATGAGCTGGATATTCCGGTAGCGGTGCTCGGAGTCAGCGACATCATCGTATCCGCCAGTCCGGACGGCATATTGGTCGCCGAGAAGAATGCTTCGCCGAAAGTGAAAGACTTTATCAAACGCTTCGAGCAGCGTCCGATGTATGAGGAACGGCGTTGGGGAACTTACCGGGTGCTCGATTACAAAAAATTCGATATGTATAACGAAGTGTTAACCAAGCGGATTTGCGTGAGCGCCGGAAAAAATTTAAGCTACCAGATGCACTATAAGCGCTGTGAGGTATGGACCGTGATTGCCGGTGAAGGAGAGCTCGTATTAAACGAAGAGTTTCAATTCCTGAAGGCCGGCGATGTGGTCAAGATCCCGCAGGGAGCGAGACACAGCATAAGGGCTGTTACCGATCTGGAAATCATCGAGGTGCAGACGGGCAGCGAGCTGGTGGAGGAAGATATTTTCCGCTTGCGCGAATCGTGGGATGAGATCGTGGATTATTGTCATCGCCGGAAAGGCATAACGCCCGAACGGGCAGGGAGGCAGCACCGGTTCAGCTGAGCCAAAGATGACAATACAAGAAGAGGAAGTGCCGGCGGCACCTCCTCTTCTTCATCATGACGTTATCTGTAGTAGAACGTTCCGTCCGGACGCAAGCATACTTGCTGCTGAGTATCGAGTTTGGTCGCCGGAATGTTCGGCGGATTGCACGAAAGCAGAGTCTCGAACGTAATGACTTCGTGCGCCAATACTTGAGGTTTGACGTAAGCCTTTTTCATACTATCATCTCCTTTGTTTTTTAATAGGATCAGAAAGATTGCGTTTTCATCAGAGCCGATGCCTCCTGATCCTTCAAGAAAAACTTCCGCCGATCGGCGGTCGCTGTTCTTTGAGGTGCTTTTTGAAACTTCGTTAGAAGTTTTTCTTACTATCAAGTATATTCAAATCCAAATCAAATATACCAATTTCTTGTACAACGTGACGGTTTAAGAGAAAGAAAAATCCAACGAAAATAGAGGTGGGTCATGAGCACGTTAACCCGGGTGGAAGAGCATTATGAGATGTGGCTGAGCGATCCGGCGGTCGATGTGGCTACGAAGAAGGAGCTTTTGTCCATTAAGGATCAGCCTAAGGAAATCGAAGACAGGTTTTACCGGGATTTGGAATTCGGCACGGGCGGACTTCGCGGAGTGATGGGAGCGGGCACGAACCGTGTGAACATATATACTGTCGGGCGGGCAACGCAAGGACTTGCGCAATATTTGCTGAAATCGGGCAAAGCCGCCCCGGCGGCTGTCATCGCCTACGATTCCCGGCACGGGTCGCCGGAATTCGCCTTGGAAACGGCGCTTGTGCTGGCGGGCAACGGCATCAAGGCGTACGTTTTCGAATCGCTTCGCCCGACGCCGGAGCTGTCGTTCGCCGTGCGCCGGCTTGCGGCGGATGCCGGGGTGGTCATCACCGCCAGCCATAATCCGCCCGAGTACAACGGGTATAAAGTATACGGCGCGGACGGAGGACAGCTTGTCCCGGAGCAGGCCGAGAAGGTGATCGCCGAGATTCGAGGGGTGTCGTCGTTTGCAGCCGTGAAAAAGCTTCCCCGCAGCGACGCGGAAGCAAAAGGGCTGGTTGAGTGGATCGGCCGGGAGATCGACGAGCAGTACATCGCCGCCGTTTCCGCCGTCAGCCGGAACCGGGAGGTTGTGAAACGGATGAGCCCGGACTTCCGCATCGTGTATACGCCGCTTCACGGCGCGGGCAATCGCGCTGTGCGTGCCGCGCTTCGGGAAATCGGCTTCACGCAGGTGCATGTCGCCTTGGAGCAGGAGCAGCCGGACGGGAGCTTCCCGACCGTGAAGTCGCCCAATCCGGAGGAGCGGGACACCTTCGCGCTCGCCTTGGAGCTCGCCGGCCGGGTGGATGCCGATGTGATCGTCGGCACGGATCCGGACTGCGACCGGATGGGGGCGGCGGTGAAGGATCCGGCCGGGAATTACGTGATGCTTACGGGCAATCAATCCGGAGCCATTATGGTCGATTATTTGCTCGGAAGCATGAAGGAAAGCGGAGAGCTGCCGCTAAACGGCATCGTGATCAAAACGATTGTCACGAGCGAGCTGGGGGCGGCCATCGCTCGGCACTATGGAGCCGAAACCTTGAATACGCTCACCGGGTTCAAATATATCGGCGAAAAAATGACTCAATTCGATGCATCGGGCGAATACCGGTTTTTGTTCGGCTATGAGGAAAGCTTCGGTTATTTGGCCGGAAATTATGCCAGAGACAAGGACGCCGTTGTGGCGGCAATGCTCATTTGCGAAGCTGCGGCATATTACAAAAGCAAAGGAAAAACGCTGTACGATGTGCTGCAGGAGCTTTACCGGCGCCACGGCTTTTATCAGGAGCGGCTCGAATCCCGCACACTGAAAGGTAAGGACGGGGTCATGCAAATTCAGGCCATTATGGACCGTTGGCGGAACAAGCCGCCGTCAGAGCTGAACGGCCTTCGGGTGACGATGGTGGAGGATTTCAG
Organism: Paenibacillus hamazuiensis; assembly: GCF_023276405.1. Taxonomy (NCBI): domain Bacteria; kingdom Bacillati; phylum Bacillota; class Bacilli; order Caryophanales; family Paenibacillaceae; genus Paenibacillus; species Paenibacillus hamazuiensis. Next base: position 4,061,349 of record NZ_JALRMO010000001.1, on the reverse strand, counting down.
CCAAGGTCTGTACGGCTTGCCCAAGGAAAATGTGTTGAAATATACGCTTGAGGACGAATCCTGGTTCTGTCTTAGGCCGTCGGGAACCGAACCGAAAATCAAAATCTATTTCGCGGTCAAAAGAAATTCCGGAGCGGAAGCCGAGGAGGCTATCGACGCTTTGACGCAAACCGTGATGGCCGGCATCGTCTAAAATTCGCACAAATAAACCTCTTTGAGGCAAGCAGATGCCTTAAAGAGGTTTAATCATGTACTTGTCGAATGGCGGGCAACCGCATACGTCGATGAATGTCAGGTTAGCGATCTTTCGGCACGAATAAAGGCGATGAATCGTTTGGCTTCCTCGGGAGTGAGTTTTTTGCCGTCGATGGTCAGGCTGAATTGCTCAAGAATTTTATGGTCCGAAAGTTCCAGGCTGTCGACAAAATCTCTGACATCTTCGTCCAATTCGTTATGAGGGTCATTAACGCGCCCGACCAAATAATCGATGGATACGTTAAACAGGTCGGCGATTTTCAGCATTGTTCCATAGTCGGGCTCTCTGCGATTGTTCTCGTAATGCGAGAGAGAAGCGCGGGTTATCCCGAGCTTACCTGATAAATCCTCTTGAGTCATCGAATACTTTTCTCTTAATTGCGCAATGCGTTCCCCGTACTTCAAAACCTGTCACCCCAATATTTACGATCTGAAAAACCAAGTTTGATACGATTTGTATTAAAAACGTAGAAAATAACATGCTAATGTTAATAAATTGTATCATAGATTTTTGTATTATTCAAAAAAAATATTCAAAATTGCGCTTATTCGATCTTTGTCCGAAGCTGCAGGGAGAAGCCCGGCCACGAAACAGGGGAGGCGCTCCGAGATGCGCCTCCCCTGCGTATGTTTGCGGTCATATCTCTTTTTTGATGCTTTCCATGAAGTTTTTAAACGTATCCGAGGTTTGCTCTCCTTCCAAACGTTTCGCTTCCTTGCCTTCTTTATAGTAAATCAAGGTCGGGGTTCCTTTAATGCCGTACTGATCCCAACCGCTCTTGAATTCATCGAGATTGAACTGCTTAATGGATACGTTCATTTCTTTGGCAAGAGGCATCAGTACAGGCGAGGTCACCTTGCAGTGCGGGCAAGTGGACCCGAAGTAGTAGACGATAAAGCTTTCTTTATTCGTGAGCTTCCGGTTCAGTTCGTCCGGTAAAATAATGTTCTGGTAATTCGGATCGTCGAGTATTTTAAGGGTTTCCGGGTTAAGTTTCTCCGGTGCAATCCCGTAAACGTTGTTCGCGTATTTCGCATATTTCGCTTGCGTGGAATGCTGATTGAAGAAATAAACGGCGCCGAATAATCCTATGATGATGATCAAATAAACGAACAGTTTTTTCATGGAAGGTTCCTCCGTGTTTGTGCTCTATGATACATATAGTATCACCAAAATGCACCTTTGGCAATAAGGTCAATCTGTTTTTGCTAAATTATAACATTGATATTAGGCAAAATCAGCGAATATTTGATGGCAGTCGACATATATGGGCCTTAAAAAATCAAAAATACCTATTTACAACGATACATAATGTATCTTATGATAGGTCTGTAAGACTATATTGCCGCAAAGGAGTCTGAGAGTCCTATGAAGAAGGTCTGGAGTTTATGGCTGGCACTGTCTTTGTTTTCGCTGATGTTTGCGTCGGCGGCATTCGGCGAGAAGGCAGGCGGGGGAGGAGGAGGGAAGGCGGGAACGACGTTAAACGCCTCGGTGACGGCCGAAGGTTACCGCGTCAAGAAGATGACGTATGACTGGAGTATTGCCAAATCGGTTAACATCGAGCGCCCGGTCGTGGAACGCAGCAAGCCGTTTACTTTGGCATACACGCTGAAGGCGACCCGCACGCTGATCTCCGAAACGGAACAAACCGGCGTGCGCGGAGTCGTTACGGTGACGAACGGCGGTGCCAAGCCGACGGAAAATTTGAAAATCGTCGCATTCCTCGAAAACGTGCCGGGCGCTTCCGCGACGGTCATTCCGAGCGAACCGCTTGCGCCGGGACAAACCAAATCGTATCCGGTGAGCATGGTTTTCGCCGGCAGCAGCAGCTCGTCCTATAAGCTGGTTGCGCAAGTGACGATCACGAATCATTCTGGCAGTCTCGGAATACCGAAAGGGCCGACACCCAAGCAAGGAGGCATCAAGATTCCGGCGAGCGCAATGATCGAATCCGTTGATGCAAGCGCTGTTATTAACGATGCGGCTGTCTGCCCCACGGGATTTACGTGTACGCCGAACAAGCCGGCCACGTGGACATTAAACCAAAGCGGCGACATTTCTTACAGCATGACGGTCACCAATTCGTCCGCGCCGGCAAAATCGCTGTTCGCCCTTGTGAATACGGCAAGGCTGACGGAAAACACGTCGGGCGAGCAGCGTTCGGCAAGCAAAACGGTGTTGATCTTTACCGGATGCGGCTGCACCGGCCCGTGAGCCGGATATCTGTTCCATCTAAGCACGACGCCATGAAAAAATGTTTAGGAGGAATTGTTCGATGAAGAAACCGAAGTATGTAAAACCGGCCGTTTTGGAATCGGAGCTTATCGTGTTCGAAACGAGCTTGTCCAGCGGATGCGATTGCATAACGACCATCCGGCTGGGTGACGAATTTATCCGAGTATGTCAAAAGGGCGACACCTGGTATCCGCTGTAAAGCCGCTCGTCTAAAGTGAAGATGAGGACGAAGGTGCCCCCCGGAATGCTTTACCGGATCTCCGGGGGCGCAGCTTTCATGAATGCGATTCAGCTTGCCGGGTTTTTGTCCGCGGAACAAAAAGCGGACAAACGCGGGTGGCGCGCAGCACACTGCAATCGCTGCGTTCAGCGCAAGGCCAAAGCGTCAAGACGCCTTTTCGCCTCCTCATACACGTCCGCGGGTAGAGGTCCTTTCTCCGCATGCCGAATGTTTTCCGTCAGATGATCGGGGTTTTTGGTGCCGACGATCGTTGTTGTCATGTGAGGGTGGGTTAAGGTGAAGCGAAGCAGAAACCCCGTCCGCTGCTCGCCTTCCTCCAGCAGTTCGTCAAGTTTGGCCGCCTCCCAGACGGCCCAGCGTTCGGCCGAACCCCGGCCGATGCCGGGTTCGCCTTGACCGACGCCTCCGCGGACGATAATGCCGGCACCTGTTCCGCAAGCCTCCGTAATCCATTGTTCGTGCTCGCGTTCGAGAGCGGAATACGGGATTTGAAACGTATCGAAGTCCCGCGAACGAATGTATGAGGGCAGATGCGGCAGGTAGGAGGATATCCCGATCCAGCGCACTTTGCCGGTGGCTTGAATCTCTTTCAGCACGTCGGTCAGCCGGCCTTCTTCAGCCTGCTCCACCGTCGGGCCGTGCAGCTGGAGCACGTCGACATAGTCCGTTTTCATTCGTTTCAGGCTCGTATCGATATTGTGCAGCAGATTGTCCCGGGTCCAAACGTGCGGCGTTTCGTCGTGGTCGCCGCAGTCGACGAGCGTGCAGCCGCACTTGGTAGCAAGAAAAAATTCATTCCGGCGGCCGCTGATAAAACGTCCGATCAGCTCCTCGCTTCGGCCGTAATCATAAGAAGTGTCGATGAAATTGATGCCCGCATCGAGAACGGCATGTAATATTCGCTCCGCCTCGCTATCTTCGACAGGTCTTCCTTTCCAGACTCGCGGACCACGGATTTCCATCGCCCCGAAACCCAGCTTCGTTACGCGAAGCCCGGTCCGGCCCAAAGTCGCTTTTTCCATAATCCCGGCTCCTTTACAAGCGCACGTCGACGGACGGACCGTCCGACTCGCTTCTTCGGGCCGATTCAAGCTCCTCTTCCCAGGTCAAGTGGCGGTATGGCTCGGCCCGCTCGTCGCGCTCAAACCATCGCAGGAAGTCCTGCCACATGGAGACGCTCCATGTTGAATCGATCTGCGCTGTCGTATATGTTTTGTCCTTCAAGCGGATAAATCCGAAGACGTCGCGAACCTGGGACTTCTCCGCGTGGATGGCCGTGAGCTCGGCGAGATGGGCGGGAATGAATATAACGCCGGACGGCGTCCCAAGCACCACATCACCCGGCAGACAGACAGCCCGCCCGATGCGGGTCGGCACGTTCATGCCGACCATCGTAACGTCCGCGATGGCCGTCGGATCGCTGCCGCGAAAATAGACGTTGATATTTTCGATCTCCATGACCTGCTGGTTGTCCCGGATGCCCCCCCAAATGACTGCTCCGCCCCGTTTGGTGCGCGTCGAGATAGCCGTCGACAAATTGCCTCCCACATACGTACCCTGGTAAATTTTATCGAACATATCGACGACAACGACATCGTCCTCCTCCAAGGAGTCGATGACCCACTGGTTAAAAAAACCTCGGCGGCCTTCCTGCTCATGACCGTAGTTCAGCAGCGTTTCGTGCAGATCGGGGCGCTTCGGTACCATGACCGCGGTCACGGCCCGGCCAACCATCACCTTGTCCGGATGAATGATCTTAAAATCGCCTTCGAATTGATAATGGTACCCCCTCGACCAGAGGGGCCCCCAAGCCTCTTCCAGCGTAATTTTCCCCAGACGGCGCAGCACGCCCTCCGGCACCTTGGGCCGTCCGTTCGGAAACCGCTCTCCTTGCCAGAGCGGCGTCCATTGAATAATATCTTCGGCATGATCGAATTTCATTGCAGGCACCTCGCTTTGGTTTGATTTTTGGAAAAAGAGGGGGAAGCTTTAGCTCCACAAACGGTCGTGTGACCAGTACCGGTTCCATTGGTCGGTTGCTTCCCATAAACCCGGGATTTCCGCATGAAGATGCTGGGCGATGACCTCGTCGTTCAGCGATTCGATGCCAAGGCCCGGGGCGTCCGGGACGGTTATAAAACCGTTTTGCACGAGCGGCTTCGGCAGCTTGCCGACGATCAGATCGTCCCACCAATCGACGTCGACGGAATGGAATTCGAGCGCCAGGAAATTTTCCGTCGCGGCGGCGGCATGGACGGCGGCCAGGCAGGCGATCGGACTTTCCGCCATATGGATGGCCATCGCGACGCCGTACTCCTGGGCCATATCGCCGATTTTTTTCGTCTCCAAAATGCCTCCCGTCGTCAGCACGTCCGGATGGATGACGGAAACGCCTCCCGATTCGAGCAGGGGCCGGAAATTTTCCTTCAAGTAAATATCTTCGCCGGTGCAAATCGGCGTCGTCACGGATCTCGCAAGCTGTGCGTATTGGTCGGTGTACTGCCACGGAATCATATCTTCCATCCAGGCCAAATTGAACTTGTCGATCCGTCTTCCGAGCTTGATGCAGTCCTGCAGCCCGATATGGCCGAAATGGTCGATCGCGAGCGGCACTTCGTACCCGATGACGGCCCGGACCTCGGCGACATATTGCTCCAGCATGTCAAGCCCTTTCTCGGTTACATGAATGCCTGTAAAAGGGTGGGCGATATTGTAAATATCATAGTGGCGGTTTCGCAATTGTCTAAGCTCCTGCTCCGGCAAATTCGCGTTTTTGCGGTTATGCCATGCCCCCGACAGCGCTCTCATTTCTTCCAAAAAGCCGAGAGGAGCGCTGAGCGTCCCCGGTTCATGAATGATTTGGTTGATGCCGAGATCCATTTTCAGAAACGTAAATCCTTTTTCCATTCTTTTCTTCAAGGCGGCGCCCATTGCGGAGCCGCTGTCTTTGCCGCCCACGTCGGTATCGCAGTACATGCGGATTTTGTCGCGGAACTTGCCGCCGAGCATCTGATAAACCGGAATGCCGTAAGCTTTGCCGGCAATATCCCAAAGCGCGATCTCCAGCCCGCTGACGCCGCCCCCTTGCCGAGCATGCCCTCCGAACTGCTTGATGCGCCGGAACAGCTTGTCGATATGGCACGGATTTTCGCCCAGTAGCCTCGCTTTCAGCATAAGGGCGAACGTTTTGTCGGCGCCGTCGCGCACTTCGCCGAAGCCGACGATTCCTTGATTTGTGTACACCTTGATCAAGCTGCAGTGCATCGGGGCGCCGGCAATATCGGCGAAGCGGATATCGGTGATTTTCAGGTCGGAGGGCCGGGAATACGTATTGACATGGGCAAGCGTGCTTTCATAATTTTCCTGTTTCAGCATGGAACCTCTCCTTTGCAGAATAAGTTGACCCAAAATTTACAGAAGCATGCTGGCGCCGTCCAGCCGAATCGTCGCGCCGGACATAAACTCCGTGTCGTCCGAGGCGATGTAACACACGAGGCTGCCGACGTCCGAAGGCAGCCCGACGCGTCCGAGCGGAAACTTTTTACGGCTGGGAGGCTTGCGCGGTTCCTTGTATTTGCCGACGTCCACCGCGCCGGGAGCGATGGTGTTCACGGTAATGCCGTATTGCGCAAGCTCGATTGCGCATTCCCTGCCCAGCATCTTGACGCCGCCTTTGCTCATGCAGTAAACGACGTCGAAGTCGGTCGGCCTTTTACCGTGCACGGAGGAGATATTGACGATGCGGCCGGCCTGTTTCTTTTTCATAAAAGGCACGACAGCCTGGATGCACTGCCAATAGCCCTTCAGATTGATGGCCATCATGCGGTCGAACTGTTCCTCGGTATAATCGGACCAATCGCAGTTAAGCTGGAGCGCTGCGTTGTTGATTAAAATATCGATGCCTCCAAAATGCGCCGCCGTCTCGTCGACCATCCGGCGTATCTCATCCTGGCAGGCGACAGCGGCCTTCACGAGGATCGCTTCGCCCCCCAACTCGTCGATCCGTCTCTTCGTATCGGCAGCCCCGGATTCGCTGGAGTTGTAATGAACGGCCACCTTGGCGCCTTGTTTGGCGAGCTCCAGCGCGATCCCTTTGCCGATCCCTGTGCCCGCCCCGGTGACCAGAGCCGTTTTTCCCGCTACGCTCATAAGGCTTCCCCTCCTCGGTTGTTTAGTTGAATTTATAGACTTGCGGATACTCTGGCTTGCCGAAATTTGGTAGAGCGTGTTGGCATAGAGTTTTGCGTCAGCAAAACCTATGCCGACAAACGCGGGCAAGAGGCACGCATCCGCTCCAAAAGTCTCCGCTCCTGAAGTTAAGCGTGTCAGGCATAGGATTTTTTAGCGAAAGCAAAAATCCATGCCGGACAAACGCGAACTAGCAGCGAGCACTCCCTCCCTAAGGGCGGGTCCAGGGCGCCCGAGCGCCTGGGGTCCCCCTTTAGGGGGATTTAGGGGGTGCCCCTCGATTTAGGGGGTGTCCCTCAATTTAGGGGGTGCCCCTTGACTCAGAAGCTGAAATGGAATGGTCCCCCGGTGGGGGACTTGGTGGGGGGCTCACCTTACTATCCATATAATGCATCAAAAACCCGCCGTCCAGCCGGATATCCGCCCCGTTCAAATACTGCGCTTCGTCCCGGCAAAGAAAGCAGGCGAGCTCGGCCAAGTCGTCGCAAGTGCCCAATTCGCCGCTTGGCACTTTATAACGGTACGAATCGTACAGCGACGAGAGCTCGCTTTGGAACAAAACGTCCGAACCTTCGACCGGCCCCATTTCGATAAGGTTCACCCTGATCCCATGCCGGCCGAGAAAAATCGCAGCTTCGCGGGCAAGCATTTTGACGGCGCCTTGCGACGCACTGTAAGGAAACGACGCGCCCGTCGGTTTCTCCCCATGGATGGAGCCGACCAAAACGACCGAACCGCCGCCCCGGGCAGCCATTCGCCGGCCGACCGTCTGCGTGCAGAAGAAGGCCGATTTGGCGTTGGCGTTCAAAATGTCGAGAAACAGCGCTTCGCCGCATGTTTCCACAAGAGCCGGCCCGATGGCGCGGTTATTGTGCACAAGCGCCGTAACGGCGCCAAGCTCCCGTTCGGCCTCGTCCAGCATGGCTGAAATATGGCTGCTTTTGCATAAGTCAATATTGACGATGTGCGCCTTCGTCCCGTCGGTTCGGGATAATTCCGGCAAATTCGACAATTCCTTGCCGCCGGATGCGCTGTTCAGAAGCAGACCGGCGCCTTCGCGGGCAAACCGCCGAATGAGCGCTTTTCCGGAATCGCTGTCGGCATCCGTGATAAACACGACCTGTTTGGACAAGTTTCCTGCACCTCCTCGGGTTCGTCAAAACATTTGAGCGGAGTACGTTACGTTGCCCCCGGTACATGACCATCTTACAAAGCGAGCGGGGAGGAAGGCGATGCCATAATATTTTGATTTTGTTTGATTTTTTTGGAAAGCGCTTGACAAAATCTGGATGGCCTCATACGATACTATTATCGATTATCGATAATTTGCTTTTTCGCCGCAGAAAGGTGGGATTCGCCAATCATGGAAACCGCGAACCTGGCGCGAGCTCCGATTTCTCTCAGCGAGCATGTGTATATTTCTTTAAAAAAGAAGATCATGAAGGGGGAATTGCCGCCCGGACACCGCCTGATCGTCCTTGAGATCGCGGGGGAATTCAGCGTCAGCCAAGCTCCGGTAAGGGAAGCGCTGGAGAGGCTCAAGCAGGAAGGACTGATCGTCGGCAAAACGAACAAGGGCTCCGCCGTTTCCGAAATTACGGCCAAGGAAATTCGCGACATTTACGAGCTGCGCCAGCTGATTGAAGGCCACGCGCTGCGGGCGATGATGAAAGCGCTCACAGCCGAAGACATCAGCCGACTGGAGCAAATCGTCGCGGGAATGAGGGCGTCCGTTGACGAAGGGGACCCTGACCGGCTGGTCGAGCTGGATATGGCGTTTCATGGGTATTTTTACGAACGGAGCGGCAATGAGCTGCTTCAGGACATTTGGAACAGCATCAAAACGAAAATTATGCGCTTTATCACCATTACGAATCAGGATCATAAAGGTTACAGCATCCCAAATTCGCATACGGAGCTGCTCGAGCTTATTAAAACGGGGGACGCAGACCGTACGGAGGAGAAACTGATCCGGGGATTTGATTTTTACAAGCAGTATACGGGATAACCTTACGGCGACCGACGTATTCATAACTTTTCTACCTGAGGGGATGAACGGATATGAACAAAAGCACGACCGTACCCGCCTATGGGGCTGACAGGGGGGCGGGGAAGCGGGCCGACTGGGACAGGGAGCTGGCCGGCCTCATCCGAAGCGGCCGCATCCGGCCGGAGGAATTCAGGGCGAGGCTCACGAACTTGGGAATCCGCGCCTATTTCTCCTACCCGACCCTGGCCTTGTTCGAACTGAGCCCGAACCCGCCCCATGCCGGGCCGGCCGACAGCGGGATCCTCGAAGCTTGCGAGGCCATCGAACGCAATGCGCCGGCCGGCTGCATCACATTCATCGACGAACCAAGCCGCATCGGCATGATTTTCTCCTGGGACGACAGGGAGAAGCTCCATCGTCTGCACGGCATCCTCCAAAATCATTACTCGCAACCATTCTCCGGCACGGTGACGACCGCCATCGGCAATCCGTGCCGGCACCTCTCGGACCTGCACATCGGTTACAATCAAGCAGCGTCTGCGCTAACTCACAAATATTATCAGGGAATCGCGGAAATCATCTATTTCAGCAGCGTAAAACCTTTTTCAAGCGAGGTGAAATATCCGGACGATAAGGAAGAGGAGCTGTTTCAGCTTATTCAGGGCGGCCGGACCGCGAATGCGGTCGAGAGGGCCGTCGATGCCTTCTATGAAGCTCTGCTGCAAGGCGGATTGCCGAAGCCGGAGCAAGTAAACGACGCTTCAGCCCATCTGCTGATCAGCCTCGAGCTTCGGATCAAAACCTATGCCCGCGAGAGTCCTACCGTGAAACCGGACATCATGGCCGTGCTGCAAACGCAGACGTTGGATGAGATGAAAAGGAGCGTTTGCGGGTACGTGAAAAGCGTGAGCGATTGTTTTTCCAGAGACGGCCTTCAGCGCACGATTATAAAAAAGGCGCTTGCATTGATGGAAAATGAATACGACAAAGCATCGCTCCCTTACGTGGCGGAGAAGGTGTTCATCACGCCCGCATACCTCAGCACGCTGTTTAAAACGAACATGGGCGTCACCTTCATCGAGCATTTGACCGACATTCGGATCGGCAACGCGAAGAGGCTGCTGAGGCAAACGCACCTGAAAAACTATGAGGTGGCCGAGAAGGTAGGTTACCATGATTCCAGGTATTTCAGCCAAATTTTCAAGAAGAAGGTCGGACTGTCTCCCAGCGAATTTCGCGATGCGAATTAAAAAAAACAAACATTTTCAATAAATCCTCTACTGTTCAAGACGATGCCGGTCTGATACTTTGTTAATTACGATAAATCAAGTTTGTTTGAAAGCGCTTCTAAAATGGAAATTAAGTGGAAGGAGCAGTTCCGGATGATTGCGAAAACGTCTGTGTATCAGGAGTCTGCATTATCCCGGCTGCGCAAAAGTGCGGCGTTCGGACGCCAGCATATAGCCGGCTATTTGTTTATCTCGCCGTGGTTGATCGGCTTTTTTCTGCTGACGTTGTGGCCGATTGTCAGATCGTTTTATCTTTCCTTCACGGAATATTCGCTGCTGGAGGACCCTTCATGGGTCGGCCTTAGCAACTACGAGGAGATCTTCCTCCGTGACGAAATATTCAAACAATCGCTCAAAGTCACCTTCACCTTCGTTCTTTTCTCCGTGCCGCTGAAGCTGCTTTTTTCCTTGATGGTCGCCATGCTGCTGAATCGGAGCATTCGCGGCATCAATGTGTACCGGACCGCGATTTACTTCCCTTCGCTGATCGGCGGCAGCATCGCCGTTTCCGTGCTTTGGCGAAACATGTTCGATTTGAAAGGGTATGTGAATCACGTGCTCGGCTGGTTTGGCATTCAAGGCGTCGGCTGGCTGTCCAATCCGGATACGTCGCTGGCGACGCTGGTGCTCTTAAACGCCTGGCAGTTCGGGTCGACGATGGTCATTTTCCTCGCAGGGCTGAAGCAAATACCGCAAGATTTGTACGAATCCGCATCGGTTGACGGCGCGAACCCTCTCCGCAAGTTTTTCCATATTACGCTGCCCATGCTGTCCCCGGTCATGTTCTTTAACCTGGTTCTCGGCGTCATCGGCTCTTTCCAAATGTTTACGTCCGCCTTCATCATCACGAAAGGGGGACCGGCCAACTCCACGTATATGTATGCATTGTTTCTTTTTGAAAAAGCGTTCAAGCATTACCAGATGGGCTATGCCTCCGCGCTCGCGTGGATCCTGCTGATCATTATCGCCGTGCTGACCGCGCTTAACTTTCTCGTGTCCAAATATTGGGTGTACTACGAGTCGGAAGGAGGACGTGCGAACGGATGAGAACCCAACGGTCGAAAAACCTCGTCAGCCAGCTTGTGCTGCCCGTCATGTCGTTCCTTATGCTGTATCCGGTATTTTGGTGGATAGGGGCTTCGCTCAAGAAAAATTCGGAAATGGGCTCGCCGTCGATTTGGCCGGAGGAGCCGATGTGGGAAAATTTCACCAAAGGCTGGTTCATTTCCGCGGATTACAATTTCACGACCTTCTATGCCAACACGCTGATGATGGAGTTTTTCAACGTGCTGGGAGGTGTCGTGACAAGCGCTCTGGTCGCATACGGGTTCGCGCGCCTGAACTTCAAGTTTCGCGGATTTTGGTTTTCGATTTTGCTGCTGACGCTGATGCTGCCGGGGCAGGTGACGATCATTCCGCAGTACATCTTTTACAACAACCTGGGGCTCGTCAACAGCTATATTCCGCTTATACTGCCTCATTTTCTCGGCGGCGGCGCGTTTTTCATCTTCCTGCTCGTACAGTTTATCCGGGGTATTCCGCGGGAGCTGGACGAAGCGGCGAAAATCGACGGCGCATCGGTGTACGGCATCTTCCTGCGCATCATTTTCCCGCTTGTTAAGCCGGCGCTCGTGACGGTGGCGATTTTCACATTCATCTGGAGCTGGGACGACTTCTTCGGGCAGGTGCTTTATTTAAGCTCGATCGAAAAATATACCGTCAGCCTCGGGCTGCGCATGTTTGTCGACCAGTTCGAAGTCCAGTGGGGGCAGCTGCTGGCCATGTCTCTGCTGTCGGTTCTTCCTTCCGTCATCGTGTTTTTCCTGGCGCAGAAGCATTTCGTCGAAGGGATTGCTACTACCGGCATTAAAGGGTAGTTTCAATAAAATTCATGATAAAGGGAAGGGGCTTAAAGATCATGTCGCAACGAACAAAAAGGTTATCTGCGCTGGCGGCCGTAACGCTGTCCGGCGCACTCGCCCTGGCGGGCTGCAGCGGAGGGAGCGCTCCGGCTTCCGGCAAGTCGGGAAACGCGGACGGGAAGAAGGAGGGAAGCGGCCCGGTCAACATGAAGATCATGTGGTGGGGGCCAGACGCCAGACACCAGGCTACGCTGAAGGCGATCGAGCTGTATCAGCAGCAGAACGGGAACGTCAAGTTTACGTCGGAATATTTGGACTGGGACGCATATTGGACAAAGCTGACGACGCTGGCCGCCTCGAAATCGATGACCGACGTGCTGCAAATGGACGGAGCCTACATTCAGGATTACGCCAAACGCGGACTGCTGGAGGATTTGTCCGACGTCGACTTGAAGGGCATTGTCGATCCGAAAATTTTGGAAAATCTGAAAATCGGCGGCAAGCTGTACGGCATTCCGCTCAGCCATAACGGATCGGGCATCGTTTTCAACAAAGCCGAGCTGGAGGCGGCCGGCATCAAGCTGCCCGCAAAAGATTGGACTTGGGACGATTACTTTGCGTTTGCGAAGGAAGCGCGGTCCAAATTGCCGAAGGATAAATACGGCATATCCGATTCTTCCACCGGTTGGGATTGGTATCAGTTTTATCAGACGTCTTACGGCAAAGGTCCGGTCATGGTCGACGGCACCAAGTTTAACCTGGACAAAGACTTATGGTACAAATTCAACCAAACGTACGAGCAGTTTCGCAAGGACGGCGTTGTGCCTCCGGCTCAGGTGCAGGCCGCGTTCAAGGAAAACGACCCGAAATCGGACCCGATGGCTTCCGGCACCGTCATGACAAGAGGGGCCACGGTCGGCTCCGTCAGCGTGCTGGAAGGGCTCATGCCGGGCAAGGTCGCCGTCGTGAACAACCCGGTCGGCCCGTCCGGTGGCGGCTGGGCGCAGTCGACCATCTTCCTCAGCGTCAGCAGCTCCTCGGCCAATAAAGCGGAAGCGAAAAAATTCGCGAGATGGTTCATTACGGACCAGGAGGCCGGCAAAATCCTGGGTACGACCCGCGGAATCCCGATCAATCAGCAAATTTATAAGACTCTCGAGCCGAATTTGAAAAAAACGGATACCATCGGCAAAGATTTGCTGGAAGCGGCAATCGGCAAAGCGCTGCCGTTTTACCCGGCGCCTCCGGGATGGGAGGACTACGTCAAGACGTATCAAACGGAAATGGAATCGGTGATGTTCGGCAAGCAATCGCTCGATCAGGCGTACGAGAAAATCGTGAAAAAAGGCAAGGACATCGAAGCGAAGCTGAGCAAAAAATAAGGAAGGGAGCGGTGCAGCATGCAATTGGCGGAATTTTTGCCTTCCCGCCCGACCAGGCTGTGGCATCTGGCGAAGCAGATGGGCGTAGATTACGCGGTAGGCCCCCTGCCTTGGGAAGAAAAGGAGCGGAAGCCGTGGGATTTCATGAGTCTGCTTCATATGAAGATGCGCTTCGAGGACTTCGGCTTCAAGCTCGCGGTCATCGAATCGGCTCCGCCGACGAACAAGATCAAGCTCGGCTTGCCGGGGCGCGACGAGGAAATCGAGTCCATGCAGCAGTTGATCGAGAGCATGGGGGCGGCGGGCATCCCGGTATTATGTTATAATTTCATGGCACAGTTCAACTGGTTTCGCACTTCGACGACGACAGCTACCCGTGGAGGAGCGCTCGTATCGAGCTACGACCATTCGCTTATGCAAAATGCTCCGCTCACCGAAGCGGGAACCGTTTCGGAGGAACGGCTCTGGGAAAACCTGCATTATTATTTGGAGCGCATCGTTCCGGCAGCCGAGAAAGCAAAGGTGCGCCTGGCGCTGCACCCCGACGACCCGCCGGTTTCCCCGATTCGCGGCGTGTCGCGGATACTGCGCAGCGCCGAGGCGCTGCAGCGGGCGATCGATCTTGTGCCGAGCGAATACAGCGGCATCACGTTGTGCCAGGGGACGCTCGCGACGGCGGGCGAGCATATTCCGAGCGTCATCCGCCGGTTTGCGGCGCAAAACAAGCTGTTTTTCGTCCATTTCCGGGACGTGCGCGGGACGGCGGAAAAGTTCGCGGAGACGTTCCACGACGACGGCAAAACGGATATGTACGAAGCGATGAAGACGTATGTCGAAGTCGGGTACCAGGGGCTGTGCCGGCCCGACCATGTGCCGACCATGGAAGGGGAAGACAACGCCAATCCCGGCTACGAAACGCTCGGCCGTTTGTTTGGCGTCGGCTATATCAAAGGATTGATGGAGGCGGCTTGCGCCGAGCGTCATCCGCACGGTTCGGTGGCAAACGCGATTCACGCGAAAGGATGATTTTCATGAGCGGTCAAGACCGGCAGGAGCAGGCGGATCAAGCGAATGTTCAAGGCATCCGCCATATGGTCATTTTTAATTTGAAACATCCGCAAGGTTCGTTGGAAGCGGAACAATTCCTGCAGGACGGAAGGGAAATATTGACATCGATACCCGTTGTCCGCAACTTCGCCGTGTTCCGGCAGGTCAGCGTCAAAAACGACTACGACTACGGGTTTTCGATGGATTTTGCCAGCCAGGACGACTATGACAGCTATAACGCGCATCCGCTGCATGTGAAGTTCGTGCGGGAGCGGTGGGAGACGGAAGTGGAACGGTTTTTGGAAATCGACTTCGTGCAGAAGTGACGGTGTTTTCAAGGGAAACGGCAGGAAAACCTTATCTTTTGGCGGGAAGGCCCGGTGTCGGGCTGCCGCCGGGGATGAGGTTTTTTTGTGTTATGCTCGAAACATCGCTGCGCAAGTGCAACTTTTTTAATGCCGGATCGTCTTTTTACATGTGTGCCAAATTATGTTACTTATGGGGGTAATCCGGCTTATGCTTTATTTTACTAAAGAAATGTACGAGAAAATGCAGGTCTGCGGTTATTTGCGGGTGGTCCCTCATCTGAACGAGCAAAGCGAAGAATCGATAGAATGGTTCGCTGCACAAGGCCGCGATTACCGCTCCGAAAGGCGGCAGGAATTTCTGCATCTCAAACCGCTTTTGCTCAAATATGTGCCGGACTACCGCGTTTCGGCCATATTCGAGCAATTCGTAGCGGAAACCGAACCGCGTACCGAAGAATTGACCGAATATGTCAGTCAATGGGCCGAGAAATATGACAAAGAGTGGTTGACGGCATCCCGGAGCAGCCGGGAGGAGTATCATGAAATTCGCTCCAAGCTTCCCGAAAACTTTACGGCGATGTATGAGAAACACAATCTGCACGATGCCAAAATCATATCCGTTCAATCGTCCGAAGACGGCGTCGTCGTTGTCAAACTGGACGGGAGCGGTTCGTTAGGGCTATACGGCACCGGTTACTTGACCTTTGAAGATGTGCATATTTGCGAAATACCCGACGATGCGGACGGAGACTGGTGGCTGTACGATGAAGTTCATTTGACGCCGGAAGGCCATATGGACTTTAGAGCCTTATTGCATGCCAGCTCGGGCCCAGCCGGGGAAATCGTTCCCCTGCACGAGCTTCGGATTGTCGCGCGGGGCTTCAAATTCGCGCTGGAGAAATTTGCGGAGGCCGAAGTGTGCCAGGTAGAAGGTTTGAGGAAGTCGGAATAATTTGCAGCTGCTCCGAAGCGATCTGCCCCTCCAATCGGGCGAGAGGAGCACCCTGGCAGATACGGATACCGAACCCGAACGACATGTGCGGATTCGGTTTGCGCCGGGGTTCAAAGCGGTTCGGGTCCTTGATCTATTATCGGACTAGCAAAGCTTGGGGTGATATTTTGGCGAGGCGGTATCCGTGGTTAAGCGTTACCTTTCTTTCCTGTTTTTTGTTCGGTTGTTTCTATGTGGCCACATTTGTTGTCGCAGCGGTAAGCTACAGTATGTTTTCCGCTGAGCCCGCGGATATGTCCCGGGAAATATCGTGGATCTATTACGGCGTCTTGTTCTCGGTGTTACCTTATTTACCGATGGGTGTCCTGCTTTACGGGTATGTGGGACGTGCTCCGCTGATCCTTGCCATTCATGGGGTAGGGGTAAGTTTTTTGCTCGAGAAGGGATTGTTTGTTTATCTGGGGACATTGCTCGGTACGGGGTACCCGTGGTACGGGCGAAACTTTCCTGCGAGCGGACACGCTGTTCTTTGCGAGGAACTGCCGATGTTCTGCGGCTCTTACGTTTGGAGTTACAGCATTTGGAGCACGGCTGCAGCTCTAGGGGTCTTTTATGCCGGTGCCATGATCGGCAAGAGGGTGAGATATAAGCAGCGTTAACAGGTGAACTTGAGAAAAACCGATGTTATGCATATTTTTGGAAAAAAATGCGTATACTATCCGTTCGAAGAGAGTCTTTACTCATGGGAGGACGGTCAGCATGCGCTTTAAAGACGTATTTTCCATCATCGGCCCCGCCATGGTCGGGCCGTCCAGCTCCCATACGGCCGGGGCCGTCCGCCTCGGGCGGGTCGCCCGCGAGCTGCTCGGCTGCACGCCGGAGCGGGCGGACATCGCCTTTTTCGGCTCGTTCGCCGATACGTATCGCGGGCATGGCACCGATCTTGCGGTAGCCGCCGGCCTGCTCGGCTGCGATACGGACGATATGCGGATTCCGCAGTCGCTCGAATTGGCTGTGGAGGCGGGGATGCAGGTGTTTTTTCGGTCGGGCCGAGGGCTTGCGGCGCATCCGAACACGGCGGAAATCCGGCTTATCGCCGGGGATAGGGAAGTCCATATGCGCGGCGCCTCGATCGGCGGGGGGAACATCGAGATCGAAAACGTGAACGGCTTCGATGTCCGTTTCTCGGCGATGTACCCGACGCTGCTCGTGTTTCACGCCGACAGGCCGGGTATGATTGCGGCGATAGCCGGGATGCTGGGCCGGGAAAACATCAATATCGGGTCGATGGATCTCGACCGCAAGGGGCGAAGCGGCGCCGCATTGACCGCGATCGAGTCCGACAGCGGCTTCGCTCCGGAGCTGCTGGAGCGTTTGTCCGCGCTGTCGGATGTTACGGATGTCCGGGTCATCGACATCACGGAGGGCGGCCGATGAGATTCCGCACGCTGGAGCAGCTGGCCGCCGTTTGCCGGGAAGAGGGCAAGCCGATTTCGCAGGTGATGCTCGAGGATCAGGCGCACGAATCGGGCCGTCCGATGGAGCAGGAGCGGGCGAAGATGGTCGCCTATTACGAAGTGATGAAAACGGCGGTGCGCAAAGGGCTCACCGAGTCCACGCTGTCCCGCAGCGGGCTGACCGGGCTCGATGCGCAGCGGCTTATGGCATACCGCGCAGGGGACGGCGGTTTGCTCGGAAGCGAGGCGTCGCTCGCGATGGCTTATGCGCTGGCCGTCTCCGAGGTGAACGCGTCGATGGGCCGCATCGTCGCGACGCCGACGGCCGGCTCGTGCGGCGTCATTCCCGGCGCGTTCGTCAGCGCGCAGGAGCGGTTCGGCTGGAGCGACGGGCAGATGGTCGCCGGGCTGTTTTGCGCCGGGGCGATCGGGTATGTGATCGCCAACAACTCTTTTGTGTCCGGCGCCGAAGGCGGCTGCCAGGCCGAGGTCGGCTCGGCCATCGGCATGGCGGCGGGCGCGCTCGTGGAGCTGCGCGGCGGATCGCCGGCGCAGGCGGTGCACGCGGTCGGCCTCGCGCTGAAAAACACGCTCGGCCTCATCTGCGACCCCGTAGCCGGGCTCGTCGAGGTGCCGTGCATCATCCGCAACGGCTTTGGTGCGGTTACCGCACTGGCGGCCGCGGATATGGCGCTGGCCGGCGTGCGCAGCGTCATCCCGTCGGACGAAGTGATCCAGGTGATGCTGGAGATCGGCAGCGGCATGCCGGAGAAGCATCGAGAGACGGCGAAAGGCGGTCTCGCGCAGACGCCGACCGGCCGCCGCATCATGCGCGAGCTGTACGGCAAGGACGGCGCCGACCGCAAGGCGATCCGGCGTGGCTTTCCGGGCGGTCGCCGGGAAGAAGGCGATACCCCGTGAGCGATTTGCGCCAGAGCAGATGTGCATGTGCTCACTGTGAGAGTACCCAGAGTTTTCCAGAACGCTATGCCGCTGCCATCTCGACGAACTCTATAGGTTGAACCAAACATTTACATGTTACAGCGGTGCAGCGGTCGGTTTCGGCTCATGCGGTAAATGCGGTACATGGCGTAACGGTTGCAGTTGAGCTTAAAGGGGCCAAATGGGTGATTTCCGAACGGCAACGGTTGCCAGAGCGGTTATTTGTGAACTTTCATCGTATGGAGGAAGAAAAGTTGAGAAATAAGCTCTCCCATAACCGTTACAATTTAAAAATGACGTTTTTGAGCCAAATAAGCTCGTCAGCAACCGTTAACCTACCCGTATCCATAGCGCCTATGCAATCGGTCTTTCGAAAATGAGGACATTCCCTTTTTTAGTGGTAGTGTCGTGGTTTTGGTCAATTGAACCCATTGTGAGTTCCAATTGATATCCAAATGGACTACTATGCAGCATTCTGCCATTTATGTAAACTATTTAAAATCCAAGTACAAAGCTTGACTGTACTTGGATTTTTTGCGTGGGCATTTATGAACTCACTCTCCACGCACCAAACGCGGGCCCGCGGCACTCAGAAACTCCAAAGGCACCGCGTCATAAGTGCAGCGTGCCCGGCATAGGATTTTTGACGCGAAGCGCAAAAATCCATGCCTGACAAACGCGAACTAGAAGCGAGCACTCTCTCCAACTGTGCGGGTCCAGGGCGCCCGAGCGCCTTGAGGGCTTTGCGCAGCAAAGCCGGCTTCGGAAGCCTGTGGTCCTCCCGCTGGGGGGAATTAGGATGGCGCTACCTTTCATTAAAAGATTTTAATAAAGTTGATTTAATTTTATGGAGGAATAACTAGAAAAATGACGAATTTTGTAGTAAAAAATCGAATGACCGGGGGATGTGTAATCGTGGAGGGCAAAATAGTAAAACAAGAGCTTTTTGCAGAGGAGCTTTCCGTACTTCGAAACGCTCAGGCGGATCTGCAAAGAAGGAACTTCGCCGCCGGGGAGCTTCAAACGAGGTATGAGCTGCTGGTCGACGAATATGCCAAGCTGTTAAGAACAACGGTAAAGCTTGCGCGGGTCGGCGATATTCACGGACAAAATCTCGTCAACCAAAACAAACGGCTGAAGGAGCAGTCGGAAACCGATTACCTCACAGGGCTGTTCAACCGGCGCAAGTTTTGGACGAGCATACCGGTTTGGGCGGCGGAAGGCAGGCCGTTTGTGCTTATGCTGCTCGATATCGACCGATTTAAACAAGTCAACGACCTCTACGGCCATTTGTCCGGCGATGAGGTGCTGCGGTCGTTTGCGGGCATTTTAACGGACCAGAGCCGGTCAGGGGATTTGGTTTGCCGCAGCGGCGGCGAGGAGTTTGCCGTATTGATCCGCGACGTCACTGTTTCCCAAGCGGTATCGATCGCCGAGCGGATGCGCCTCAAGGTGGAGAGCACCGGCTTTCGTTTAGCCTCCGGAGAGCCGATTCGGATTACTGTCTCCATCGGTCTGGTCGAGTACGCGGACGGAATGAGTGCGGAGCAGATGCTGCTGCGCGCGGATGACGCTCTCTATTTGTCCAAGCAGCAGGGCCGAAACCGGGTCAGCGTATGCCCTGCTGCCGATAACTTGACACCGCTTTAAATGTTGAAAAAAGAGTTGGCGTCTCAACCGGCCAAGCTTTAAACTGGAAATACGAATCGGCCAAACCGCCGACCGCCAAACGGAAGGACAGGTGGACATGGAGAACCGGCGTCTGATCGCCCAGTTTCTAAAGCTTACCCGCAGCACGAAATGGGAGTTAAAAGGAAAAGTTCAACTGCAGTTCAACAACCATCATGCGCAAGGCATGATTCGCATCGGCGATCGCTTTTATTTATCTTCGGTGGAGCTGATCGAGAAGCCGGTATCGTACGGCGAATCTTCCCCTGACGGGTTTGACCGTTCTCCCGGCCGGGGAATCGGCCATCTGTTTGTTTTCGACCGGGAAGGCAAGCTGCAGCACGATCTCTGTCTGGGTGAAGGCGATATGTATCATCCCGGCGGCATCGATTATGACGGCGAGCATATTTGGGTGCCTGTCGCCGAATACCGACCGCACAGCCGCTCCATTATATATAAAGTCGACCCGAAATCGATGAAAGTGGGGGAGGCTTTTCGGGTGAACGATCATATCGGCGGAGCAGTCCGCGAAGGCAGGGACGGCAGGCTCATCGGAAACAGCTGGGGCTCGCGCAAATTTTATGTTTGGACCCCGGACGGGGAAGAGCTGCTCGCGCAAAACAATTCAAGTCACTTTGTAGACTATCAGGACGGACATTACGCCGGCGAGGGAAAAATGATAGCAAGCGGCATCGCGGAGCTGCCGAATTATGCTGGAGGTGCGGGTGCGCCTTACGAGCTGGGCGGGTTGGCCCTGATCGATACGAACACCCTCCAGACGGTTCATGAGGTGCCGGTTACGGAGCTGTCTCCGTTCGGGCACGTGATTACCCGCAATCCTGTGTTTCTGGAGAGCGCCGGCCTGCAGCTTCGTCTGTATGCCGTTCCGGACGACGATAACGGATCATTGCTCATCTATGAAGCGGCCGTTCCGCCCGACACTCGTAAAAAATAGAGGAACGAACATCGGAAATGCCGGGATTCCGCACGAAATTTTCCGATATGCGCACAGCCACCGCGAGTGCTTTGTGAATATGCTGATACCAGCACATCAGGTCGGAGGTGAATCCTATGGCGAAATCGGTTGTCCGCAGCGGCGCCAAAAAGCGGCGGACCCGTTATCCGCAGCCGTCGCCGCCTTTTTTTCCGGACCCCGCGAAAATGGTAAGACTCCGTCAAAACGACTCTTTAACGGACAACATCCGTCAACCGGAGCTGCCGGCTTTTTCGTTCGACGATTTGATGAAACAAATGGATCAAATGCTGTCGATGATGAACCGGGTGCAGAAGCTGTACGGTTCGTTCCGGCAGTTCGAACCGGCCATGCAATGGATCGGCCGGTTCCTGTTCCCCGGAGGCGGGCAGAAGTAAACTCGGCAAGATGAGCTTTATCTTGAAAAAGAAACGCCTTAGGAAGACGGCTGCGATGCAGGGCCTCCTGCTCCTCCAGCCGGACCAAGGCGTTATTTTTTTGAAAAAAGGGCCGAATTCAGCAATCTGGAAGAAGTGGGCGGCGGTTATTTAAAAATACTGTCGGAAACGTAATAAATTTTTTGCGTATTTTGTTTATTTACCGGGTCTGTAACTATAGTGAAATAAACGTTGCCGTTTTTCGTCTGTACTCCCTCGATTTCATGGGTTCCTACGTTGGTAATCTTCACAAGGGATTTATATACTCCCGTGTCCGACAACATGGCGATCTGCGGAATATCGCCTTCCGCGCCGCCTGACGTATAGATTTCCGTATTTCCGAGCATATCGACACCCTGGAAAGAACCGTTCGGCCTGATTATGGCATCGCCCGACTGCGTAAAGCTGGCAACGCAGGCACCGACCGCCTCCGCGCTGTCCATTCGTACCTGCTCATTGCCGTCAAGCAGCTTGTTCAATGCAACCGTATCATAAATGGACCAGGTTACGTTTCCTTCTGCCGTTTGTATGCGGAAAACCGTATGGGTACTGTTGCCTCCGGCATCAACACGATAGGTGTCGCCTAATCTCGAACCGGTTTCATTGGCGTAATTCATATAGGTGAACCGATGGAGATCCGTATAATCATATGTCGCGCCGGCTTTGTATTGAAGCCTGGCCACCTGGAGCGACCAGTTATACGTTGTTGAAGGATCCGCTTTGGAACTGAAATAAAAGTAATTGATATTATTGTAAGTATACATATCCAGCGTTTGGCAGTGACCGGCATTGGTGACGGTCATCTCATCGACGTAGGTCGCGTCGCTTCCATTGATGAGCAATCTGGAAAGATAACATGTTCCCCCGGACCGTTGGGTCACGTAAACATACGTTGAAGCGATATAAGCTTTTTGAACGGCCACGTTATATTTTAGTCCTTTGAGATTGTATGCGAGTGTTGCCGAAGCATTTACGGTTTTCCCGGGAGTTGCCGCTGCCGCAAATACGGGCGAAACCGATATTGCCGAGACAAGAATGGCAAGAATAAATGAGGCAAGCATTTTTAATTGCCTTTTCATAAGGCTGGGCGATTGAATTTGAAACATTACAGATACCTCCATTCAAAATAATAATCGAATTCGACTGGTTTTGGTTTGCCTCCGAAAGCTTACACGGAAGAACACTTCTCGAAAAAAGGACGGTCGCAGTCTCCTCCTTTCTGCGGATAGCAAGCCTAATGACAATAAAAACCCGGACGTCAGCATTCGCACCGCAAGGAGAGAATGCAACATCCGGGTTTTCTCATAGACTCCACCCGTTACATGATGGCAGGCATATTCAAAATCGATTACGCACTTTATTTTCCGGCAAATCCATGGAGTTTGCAAGATAAAGTTTTGTAAACACCAGCTCTAAAATGAAGCTGGTATGGCTCGACTATTCCATTCGTTTTCATGCCATTTTTATCAATAAAAATCAAATGAAGTTAAAAAGTTTTTCCGCCCCCCCTTGCATTAGAGCGCGCTCTAACGTTTAAACTGGGATCAGACATCAAACAAGGAGCTGGTTTCAATGAAAAATCGTTATGAGTTCGGTATGGAGATGCTGAGAAAAGTAGACGGTCAAGCGGGAGAAGAGGTCGTCGCCCCGCTCGGCGACTTGGGAAAAATTTTGGCGGAGGTATTCGGCGACATTTACGGCCGCGACCATTTAAGCCTGCGGGAAAGGGAAATCGCCACGATTGCCATGCTGACCGTGCTTGGCAAAGAGCCGCAGTTGAAGGTGCACATCCGCGCCGGACTGAACGTAGGTCTGACGCCGAAGGAAATCGAGGAGACGATTATCCATACCGTGCCCTACTCGGGTTTTCCTCCCGCAATTAACGCAATGAATCTGCTAAGGGGTATGAACGTGCAAAACCTGGACAAATAAGCTTATAATGGTGCCATGAACACTTCGTATACAATCCAGCAAGTTGCCGGGATGACCGGTTTGTCTCCGCATACGCTGCGATACTATGAAAAAGCCGGCCTCATCCGCACGGTCGGCCGCGATGGCAGCGGCTATCGCTTGTACTCCGAGAACGACGTCGAGTGGCTTCGTTTTTTGATACGCCTTCGCGATACTGGAATGCCTATCCGTCAAATGCAGCAGTTCGCCGAGCTTCGTTACCGCGGCGACGAGACGGTCGGCGAGAGGAGGCGGCTGCTCGATATTCATAAAGAGGAGGTCCTCCAGCAGATCGGCCGGCTCACCGAGGCATTGGAAGCTATAGAGCGGAAATCGGAGTATTACAAGGAGATGGAGCGGCAGCAGGGCCGCCAAACTTAAACGAAATTTATCAATTTAGTCTGACCTCCTGTGGTAAAATGGACATGTTGTGCGGGACGGCTATTTCCAAACTTTCCAAGTCTGGCACAATCCCACAAACAAAGGAGGAGAATTGATGAATTTGAAACGTCGACTTGCCCGCGCTTTGTCCGCTTTGGCGCTCACCGTGGTCATCGCCGGGTCTGCCCTGCTTCCGGCGCAGCATGCCCAGGCCGAAGGGCCTTCGGATCCGGCTCCCGTCATTCAACCTGTCGGCACGCCTAACGGCAAAAAAGTGCTTTTTGACAACACGCACGGCCAAACCGCCGGCGCAGCGGACTGGGTTATCGACGGCGGCTTCTCGGATTTTGCGAATGCGCTGGCCGGAAGCGGCTACTACGTGAAGGAACTGCGCAAGTCAAGCCCGATCACGCTGACGGACCTGCAGGATTACGACGTCGTCGTCATCGGGGAAGCGAACATTCCCTATAAAACGTCGGAACAGTCCGCCATGCTGCAGTACGTGCAAAACGGCGGCAGCATCTTTTTTATCGCGGATCATTACAATGCAGACCGCAACAAAAACCGGTGGGACGCCTCGGAAGTGTTCAACGGGTACCGCCGCGGAGCGTGGGCGAATCCGGCACAAGGCATGAGCGCGGAGGAGGCCGCATCGGCGGCAATGCAGGATGTCGCCAGCTCCGACTGGCTGGCGGCGAACTTCGGCGTACGCTTCCGCTATAACGCGATCGGCGACGTGAACGCGACGAATATCGTCGCACCGTCCCAGGCATTTAACATCACGAGCGGGGTATCGTCCGTTGCCGTGCATGCGGGGTCGACCTTGGCGATCATCGATCCGAACAAAGCCAAAGGCATCGTTTATTTGCCGGCGACAACGGCGAAATGGGCGAATGCGGTAGACCAGGGCGTATACGCTGGCGGCGGCGTGAGCGAGGGGCCGTTTGCCGCGGTTTCCAAGGTTGGCGCGGGTAAAGCCGGTTTTATCGGAGATTCGTCTCCGGTCAAAGATGCGACGCCGAAGTATTTGCGCGAGGAAACCGGAGGCTCCAAAACGACGTACGACGGCTTCAAGGAAGTCGATGACGATACGCTGCTTGTCAATATGGTCAATTGGCTTTCGACCCACGAAAGCTATACGAGCCTCAGTCAAGTGGCGGGGCTGACGCTTGATCAGCCGACGCCGCTGCTTTCCATGGAAACGCCGCAAACGTCCACGGAACCTCAGCCCGAACCGTGGGCCGCACCCGCGGCCGGCTATAAATGGTGGGATTCTTCCACCTTCAAGTCAGGC
Source organism: Paenibacillus hamazuiensis (assembly GCF_023276405.1). Classification (NCBI taxonomy): domain Bacteria; kingdom Bacillati; phylum Bacillota; class Bacilli; order Caryophanales; family Paenibacillaceae; genus Paenibacillus; species Paenibacillus hamazuiensis. Next base: position 4,036,494 of record NZ_JALRMO010000001.1, on the reverse strand, counting down.
TCTTACGGTTACTCGAGTGGAGGCAGTGGCGGCACGGGCACGAACGTGTTCATTTCCGAATACGTCGAAGGCAGTAGTTACAACAAGGCGCTTGAGATTTACAACGGGTCCGGCGCGGCTATCGATTTGAGCGCATATACGATCGCCCAATCGAATACGTCTACCGTCATCAGCTTGAGCGGCACGTTGAACAGCGGCTCCGTCTACGTGATCGCGAATCCGAACGCGTCAAGCGGCGTACTTGCGAAGGCGAACATGACCAGCTCCGCTTTGTCGTTTAACGGCGACGATTCGGTATCGTTGAAGAAAAACGGCACGGTTATCGACGTGGTCGGCACGGCGGGAACCTCCTTCGGGACGGACAAGACGCTCGTGCGCAAAAGCACGGTAACCGCCGGCAGCACGAGTTATGACGCAGCGCAGTGGGACAGCTATGCGGCGGATACGTTTACTTATCTCGGCACTCATACCGTTCAGTCCGCCAATCATGCGCCTGTGGTCGCTTCTCCACTAGCCGACCGCACGGCGACGGCAGGCAGCGGCGCGTTTACGGTCGATGCATCGGGGACCTTCAGCGACCAGGACGGCGATACTCTCACGCTCACCGCGTCATCGGGCAATGCGAGCGCGGCGACCGTTTCGGTCAGCGGCATGACGATCACTGTCACTCCGCTTGCCGCCGGCACCGCGACCATCACGGTAACGGCAAATGACGGCAAGGGAGGCACGGTAAGCGACGCCTTCGTCGTCACGGTGACCAGCGCGCAAACCGTAACGCTAAGCGAGACGTTTGAGAGCGGCAGCAAGGGATCCTATACAGCCGGCAATGTGACGCTTTCCAGCGGCTCATGGTATTTCGACAATGCGCTGATCGGCAACCTGACTTCGGATGCGAAAAACGGCGTGCAATCGGCTCGCGTGAAAGCGGCCGGCTCCATAGCGATGAACTTTAACGTATCCGGCGCCGCCAGCGTGAAAGTGAAACATGCGAATTTCGGCACCGACACCGGAGCGACGTGGAAGCTGCAAAAGTCGCTGAACGGCGGATCGACGTGGACCGATGTATCCGGCACGTTCAGCAGCACCGCGGCATTGACCGAACAAACCATAGCGGTGGGAGAAAGCGCAGCGGTCCGTTTCCGGATTGTCGTATCGGGCACTTCGGGCAGCCGTCTCAACTTCGATGACTTCCAAATCGTCAAATAACCGCTGAATTGCTTCAGGTCGGATTCACCCGAAACCAAATTCAACAAAACCGATTCATAACCGCAAAGCCTCGGCTTATTCGCGCCGAGGCTTTTTGGTATGGAGTCTTAGGGCCCAATGATATAAGTCAATAGTTGGTGCACACAGCTGGCTAAAAGGTTTCGTGTGGAGTTTAAAAATGCTGTTGACATGACACTGCTTGGGGCGGTCGGCCTGACGGCAGACGAATTGAAGGGGAACGGCGGAACATCATCTTGAAAAAAGGCAAAATTAGTCTTTCATCGCACGAGAAAATTTGGTAGAATTTTAGTATAATTTGATGAAATTTGTCGAATTTACACGATGTTATCGGAGGTTTGGAGAGCGATTAACAATAGGAGCGGATGCGTTCATGAAACTGCAGAATAAAATAACGGTATACATCGGAGTGACAACCTTCCTGTTATTATCGCTCCTTTATTTGATCTCCGAAAGGGAGTTCGTGGATAAATATAAACAGATCGAACTCGAGTATGCACGGGACGGGATGAAACGGGTACTGCTGGCATTTTTTGATGAGTACAGCAACTTGGGAGCGATTACAATCAATTATGCCGGTTGGGACGATACGTACCGATTTGTAGCAAGGCCGGAAATTCCCCCATCCGACGATCCATATTTGCGAACGAATTACCCGGATTCGCTGTTTCAATCGAGCAGGCTCAGTGCAGCGCTGCTGTTTAATACGGAGAACCGGGTATATTTTGCCAAAGCTTACGATGTGGCGGGACAAAAGCCGCTCGGGTACCCGTACGAGTTGATCGACGATTTGCTTGGCCGTCATTCCTTCTTCATCCGGCAGCCCGATGCGTCGTCGCGGAAACAGGGGATCGTCGTTGTCGGCGGCAAACCGCTGATCGCCGCCGCTTATCCGGTTTTGACCAGCGACAACGAAGGACCCGTTCGCGGAACTCTCGTATTTGCCCGGTGGCTGGACGGCCACTATATGGATTACATATCCGATAAAGCGGATACGTCCTTATCTTATTCGCTCGTCGACCCCTCGTTTGCCCCGCCGCCGGGTGCGGGAACGGTAATATCCAGGGGCCAATCCTTGCCCTATTGGGCCGATGTCGATGATGCTTATATCCACAGTCATGCCGTCATTTCCGATATCGACAACAATCCCGCGATTGTGCTCGAATATACGCTGCCGAGGGATTTTTCCATCCAGGCGCAGAAGAGCATCCGGTTTTACATGCTGTTTTTTGCCGCTTCCGGTCTCGCCTTCCTGCTGCTCGTCAGCTTCGTGCTGCACCGTACGCTGTTCCGAAGGCTGAACGGCGGGATAGCGGCTATGAAACGGATCGAAACGAAGCAGGATTTTTCGCTGCGGATCGCGGAATACGGCGGCGACGAGCTGACCGAACTGGAAAAATCGTTTAACCGGATGATGACCTCGCTTGAGGGTGCACAGCAAAAAATCGTGTATCAGGCCGATCATGATGCGATGACAGGGCTGGCCAACCGCAAAGGGTTCTTTGCGATGCTGGAGGAAAAAATCCGGATGTGCAGCGTCCGGGGAATGCATTTTACCGTGCTGTTCGTCGATTTGGACCGGTTCAAGCTCGTGAACGATACGTTCGGCCATCATATCGGGGATCTGCTGCTTAAAGAGGCGGCGAAGCGAATTCAAAGCTGTTTGCAGGAGGACGACTTTCTATGCCGGCTGGGGGGCGACGAGTTTTGCATTATTACCGGCAGCGGCTATGACGATGGGCAAATTAACCGTCTGGCTTCCGCCATTCAAAACACGTTGGATTCTCCTTTCATGCTGGAGGGCCACCAAGCCTCGATATCCGCCAGCATCGGCATCAGCAAATACCCGGAGCACGGCACCGACAGCGAAAGCCTGCTGCAGCATTCCGACGCGGCGATGCTCGATGTGAAGGAAAGCGGCAAGGCGAGCTTCAGGTGGTATACGGATGCCGTTGAAACGCAAAGAACGAGACGGCTGATGATGGAAAATTTGCTGCGCAAGGCGATCGAAAATAACGAGCTGCTGCTTCATTACCAGCCGAAATGGGACGTCGAACGCAGGAAGGTAACGGGGGTGGAGGCGCTGCTTCGCTGGCGAAATCCGCAGCTTGGAGCCGTTTCGCCGGCCGAGTTTATCCCGATTGCGGAAGCGTCCGGAATGATTAACGAGATCGGCGAATGGGTCATGCGCACGGCATGCCGGCAGTATGCCGCATGGAAAGCGGAGATGAAGGAAGTGGTTTTCCGGGTAGCCGTCAACGTATCGGGCGTTCAGCTGTTGCAGCCGAATTTCGTCGGGCGGACGCGCGATATTTTCAGGGAGGAGCAGGTCGATCCGATTCACTTTGAGCTGGAGGTGACGGAGAGCTTCGCCATTGCCAATTTCGACGATGTGATACATATTTTAAACGATTTGCGGGGAATGGGTTTCGTGCTTTCGATCGACGATTTCGGCGCAGGATATTCGTCGTTAAAATATTTATACCAGCTTCCGGTTCAGTCGATGAAAATCGACAAATCGCTGACCGACCGGCTGGAGGACAGCTCGCGCAGCCGCGTCATCGTTTCGACGCTGATCGATATGGCGCATCGGCTGAATCTTTCCGTTGTCGCCGAAGGCGTGGAGACGAGCGACCAGCTGAATTTGCTGCAGCATTATCATTGCGATTGGATCCAGGGATATCTGATCAGCAAGCCGGTCCCGGCGGAAGAAATTCCCGGTATCTTGAAGCAGTTCCGGGCCGGCTGACGACTTCGATTTTTCGGAAGTAAAGATAAGCTTTTCCAAACGTGTTATAATAATCTCGTAATTTATTGCAAAGGAGAGTTCGTATGAAATATTATGCCGTGTTTTTGAAAATGATCGACCCGCAAAAGAGCCAGGAATCCCGTCCCGCTCACCTCGAATATTTGGCCAAGCGCAAGGGGGAAGGGAAAATTTTTGCGTACGGCCGGTTTGCCGATGGCGCGGGCGGGCTCGTCATATACATCGCCGAATCGGAAGCGGAGGTGCGGCAGTTGGCCGCTGAAGATCCGTACATCGTTAATGGAGCCCGGGAAGCCGAAATTCACGAGTGGGAAATGATGACGGATGCCGTGCTGCCCGGAGTGTCGCTGGATTAAGATACGACAAAACAGAAAGCTTTCGCTTATAATGAGGACAGACATTCATCGTCTGTCCTTTTTGTTTTGCGGATAATCATTTGGGGGATTTGGGGGGCAACCGCTTATGTTCTACTCGTTAAAAAACCGGCTGATCGCATTTTTCGTCGTGTTGCTCGTCCTGTCGTTCAGCACGATGTCGTACCTGCTTTTCAGCGAATCCCGCTCGATCATCCGATCGTATATCGAGTCTTCCGCCCTTGAGAAAATGGATGAATACGGATCGTTTATCAATATGGCGCTGATGCAGATGTACGACTTGGCGTCGCTCGTATTTAACAGCGATAAGACGAAAAATTGGGATATCGCCTTGTCCGACCCGGCTTTGCCGGAAGGGGAAAAGATGCTGGCGAACCTCAATTTAAGCGATTTTTTGACGCAGACGACCAACAACTACTCCGGGGTATCCTCCGTCTCCGTTTACAGGCAGGAGGGATTGTGGATCAGCGCCGGCAAAAAGGTGGTGGCGGACAACTCATTTCTCGGCGAGGCGTGGTACAACGATTTTGTCGCCCGCGGCAGCCACTGGGTGCCGGCCCACAAGGATGCGGTGGAAGCGGGAAACTTCCGCCCGTACCAGGTCGTAAGCCTGCTGCTGCCGATCGGTTCGTTCGAGCTGTCGACCGCCAAAAACGTGATGAAAATCAACGTCAGCGAAGATTTTTTTCTCGAGCCGTTAAACCGCATTCATTTGGGGGAAAGCGGAACGATTTTCCTGCTCGACCAGGACGGACGCCCGATCCTGTCGCAAAATCAATATTACGCCCACACCGAAGCGATCGAAAAAGTGGCGCAGGTCATGGCAGGCCCCCTGCAGCAGGGCGTCGTTTATTTTCAGAACGATCGGGGGGCCACCGACATCCTCGTTTACAAGAAGCTGAAGCTGAACAATTGGCTGCTCGTCGGTTTCGTGTCGGAAGGCGATCTGTATGCCAAGCTCATCAAGCTGCGCTCCACCATGCTCGTCTTCTCGTCCATGCTGCTGATTGCCGCCATCGTGATTGCGACCTGGCTGTCCTACGGCATTACGAAACCGCTTTCCCGGCTCGTTTCGGCCATGCGCCATGTGCAGAAAGGCGATTTTGCCATCGCCGAGAGCCGCATTCCTCCGGACGGCAGCGTGCGCGGCGAAGTCGGCTACGCCATTTCGACTTTCCGGAACATGGTGCAGCAGCTGAGGCACCATATCAAGGTGGAATTCGAGCTGAAGCTGCTGCGCCAGCAGGCGGAATACAGGGCGCTGCTCATGCAGATCAACCCGCATTTTCTGTTTAATACGCTGGAGCTGCTCAGCAGTCTGGCGATGCAGCGCCGAACGAAAGATTCGGTCAAGGTGATCGAATCGCTCGGCAAGATGCTGCGTTTCTCCTTGAAAATCAGCGACGATCTGATTCCGCTCGAGGAGGAGCTCAAATATTTGCGCCACTATATATCGATTTTGCAAATCCGCTTCGGAGAGCGGCTGCAGATTGACCTGCAGGAAGAAGGCGAGCCGCGGGGAGCGCTCATGGTCAAATTCATTTTGCAGCCGCTCGTCGAAAATGCGGTGAAATACAGCTTCCAGACGAACGCCTCGGCGAAGGTCGGCATTCGCATTTCAGCAAGCGAAGGCCGCCTGCGGTTCGACGTATCCGATAACGGCCCCGGTATGCCTGGGGAGCTTGTGAGGAAGCTGCAGGAGGAGTCGGCGCACTCCCGTTTCGAGCACATTTTGAGCCGGGGGGGAGAAGGCCAGATCGGTCTGCGCAACGTACTGGCCCGGTGCCGGCTGTACTACGGCTCATTGTTTACGTTTGCCGTCGATTCGCAGGCAGGTCAAGGCACCCGCCTGGAACTTCAATTGCCCGTACAGGAGGTAACGCATAATGTACCAAGTATTGATCGTGGATGACGAGCCGGAAATCCGCCAGGGGCTCCGGCTGAAGGCCGACTGGGAACGCCTCGGCTTCCGGGTGGCGTCCGAAGCGGCGAACGGAGCGGAGGCGCTTGACGTGCTGGCCGGCGCGGCGGTCGACGTGGTGATCACGGATATGAACATGCCGGTCATGAACGGGGTTTCTTTTTTGGAGGAATGCCGGGAGCAGTATCCGGGGCTGAAGCTGATCGTGCTGACAGGCTACGAGGATTTTCATTACGCCAAAGCGGCGGTCCGAAACCAGGCAAGAGACTATTTGCTGAAGCCGGTCACGCAGGACGAGCTGGAGGAGGCTTTGGCCAAAGTCCGGCGGGAGCTCGATGCCGAGCGGGATTTGCAGGACCAGCAGGAGTTGGTGAAGTGGCGGCTGTCGCAATATTACAAGGAAATGAAGGAGCATTTTATCGTCCATCTGGTCAGGGGAGAACAGGATAATGAGCGGGCCGCGATGGAAAAAGCCCGGCTTTTCGAGCTGGAGCCGTGGGCCGGGAGCAGCGTCCGGTTCGTGACGGCGGGGCTGAGGGAACGGACGTCCGCCGCCGCGTCCGGTGCGAAGGATGGCCCCGGCGCAGGCGCTCCGGGACCGGGAGCGGCTTCTGCGCAAAGATTAGCCGGTGCGGCAGGCAAAGCAAACGATGCCGCGGAGACGGCGCCCGCAGCGGCGGAAGCGGCGAAGGAGCGCACGCCGGACAAGCTGCGCCTGCCTTTCGGGATGCTGTGCCGCGAGTTTGCCGGAACGTGGCCGCGGCAGCCGCTTGTGTTTCGCGATGCGCATTACCCGGCGCTGATGCATTTTATTCTCCTCGGGGATGACGAGGCGGCTGAGGTTTTTGCCAGGGAGCTGCGCTCCTGCATCGCCGGGCATTTGGGTTTCGAACCGGTTGTCGGCATCGGGCGGCAGGCGGCCGGGTTCAAGATGTGGAGGGAGGGTTATCTGTCCTCGCTGCTCGCTTGGAACGTAGCGGAAAGCGGCGTCCGCTATGCGTCGAAGCATTCGGACGGCAAGGCGGCGCTGGCCGACGATTTGGCCAAGGTGATCCAGCGGCAGCTGATGAAGGGCGAGCTGGAAGCGTTCCGGCAAACGGTGCGCAAGGAGCTGACGGCCGCTTTTTTCGAATCGCAGGCGCAATTCGTCAAGCTGATTTTTCAGCTGTATTTGCTGCTCGATTCGATGGCGTACACGGCCGGCGCTGCGCTGGATGCCGGGGACCAGCTTTGGATGCGGCCCGACATGGCGCTGGAGCTCGGGACCGTGGAGAAGGCGGAGCGGTTTTTGACCCGGCTCGGGGAAAGCATTTATCAAAGGTCGCAGATGGACCCGGACGACACGGATGCGTCGGCAATCCGGTCGGCCCGGCGGCTCATCGACGAACAATACATGTACGACCTGAACCTGACGATGCTGGCGGAGCGGTTCAACTATAATCCGTCGTATTTTTCTGAGCTGTTCAAAGCAAAGACGGGAAAAACGTTTATCCAATATTTGACCGAAGTGCGCATGGCTCAGGCGGTTCGCCTGCTTGAAGAAACGACGCTCGGCCTGTGGGATATCGCCGAACTGACCGGTTTTACGAGCGCCAGCTACTTCAGCTCGAAATTCAAGCGGATGTACGGAGTGGCTCCTTCCGAATTCAGACAGCGGCCACCCGAAAAATTTGAAAGCGGGCTCCCGAAAAAATAGCATTCATCTCGTTTGCGTCCGGCCTTATGATGAATTTGCGGCCATTTTGTTAACCGGTCCTTATGAATTCATCGAAAGGGAGGCTCCCATGCAAACGACGCGCAGATCCGCTATATGGCGGCAGGACCGCACCGCTTATTTGTTTTTGCTTCCGTGGCTGGTCGGCTTTTTCTGCCTGACGCTGGGCCCGATGCTCGGTTCGTTTTATTTGTCGCTGACCAAATACAATTTGTTAACGCCTCCGAAATGGCTTGGCCTCGGGAATTACGGGCAAATCTTCAAGGAGGACGATTCGTTTTACCGCTCCTTGAAGCTGACGTTCGAATACGTGCTGTATTCCGTGCCGCTTCGCCTGCTGTTCGCGCTGCTCGTCGCAATGGCTTTGAACAAAGGCATACGCGCGCTCGGGCTGTACCGGACGGTGTATTACATCCCTTCGCTGCTTGGGGGAAGCGTCGCGATCGCGATCGTCTGGAGAAAGCTGTTCGACGGGGAAGGGCTGCTCAACCAGTTTCTGGGTTTGTTCGGAATCCAGGGCCCGGCATGGATCGCCAATCCCAACTATGTGCTGTACACGATCGTCACCTTGTCTGTCTGGCAGTTCGGCTCGGCGATGGTTATATTTCTCGCCGGCCTGAAGCAAATCCCTACCGACTTGTACGAGGCGTCGCAGGTGGACGGCGCGGGCAAAACCCGGCAGTTTTTCCAAATCACGCTGCCGCTGCTGTCGCCGGTTCTTTTTTTCAATCTGGTCATGGGCATCATCAATTCGTTTCAGGTGTTCACTCCGGGTTACGTCATCGGAGACGGCCGGGGCGGACCGATCGACTCGACGCTGTTTTACACGCTGTATTTGTACCTGAAAGGCTTTTCGTTCTTCGACATGGGCTACGCCTCCGCGCTGGCCTGGATTATGCTGGCTGTCATTGCGGCATTCACGGCGATCGTGTTTGCGACCTCGAAATATTGGGTGTTTTACGGCGACGGCAAGGAAGGGAGGGGATGACGAGATGAACCATGTGGAGATGCGGACAAGGCAGACGGCAATCGTACGTCCCGCTGCCAGGACGCGTTCATACGCTCAGGCGGTCAAGCATGTTCTCATTATCGCTTTCGGGCTGCTGATGATGTATCCGGTGCTATGGCTGCTCAGCAGCTCGTTTAAGCCGAACGATCTGATCTTCACCGACACGAGCCTTTGGCCGAAAACGTTCACGCTGAGCAATTACGCCAACGGCTGGAAAGGGCTGCAGGGCGTCTCGTTCGGCCGTTTTTTCGCCAATTCGCTGCAAATTTCCGTGTTGTCCGTGCTCGGCAACGTCATTACCTGCTCGCTTGCGGCATTCGCTTTCGCCCGGCTCGAGTTTCGCTTGAAACGGCTCTGGTTCAGCATGATGCTGGTGACGATCATGCTTCCGTATCACGTCACCCTCGTGCCGCAGTACGTGCTCTACAACAAATTCGAATGGATCAACACATATTTGCCCTTGATCGTTCCGAAGTGGCTTGCCCACGATTCGTTTTTCATCCTGCTGATGGTTCAATTCATCCGCGGCCTCCCGAAGGAACTTGATGAGAGCGCCACCATCGACGGCTGCGGACACGGGCAAATTTATTTGCGGATCGTACTGCCGATGCTCGTACCGGCGCTCATCACCACTTCGATTTTCACGTTCATCTGGACATGGGATGACTTTTTCAGCCAGATGATCTATTTGAATAACATCAAGCTGTTTACGGTGCAGCTAGGCATCCGTTCGCTTTTCGACCCGTCCGGGCAGTCGGATTGGGGGGCGCTGCTGGCGATGTCCGTTTTGTCGCTCGCGCCGATCATGGTGATTTTCCTGTCATTTCAAAAATATTTCGTCGACGGCATTGCGACAACCGGACTGAAGTGAACTTATCATTTGAATACAGGGGGAATTTGAAAATGAAAAAACGATCTTGGCTGGCGGCATTAACTATGCTGACCGTTGTCACATCGGCCTGCGCCGGCGGAGGCACGGCGGGAACGACAGGCGGTGCGGGGGCGGCGGCGCCGAAAGCGGGGGATAACGGCGGCGGCAAAGCCGCTCCGGTCGAGCTGCGCATTATGTGGTGGGGCGACCAGAAGCGGGCGGACATCACCAACCAGGCGCTGCGCAAGTTTGAGGAGAAAAACCCGGGCATCAAGGTTGTCGGCGAATTCGCACCGAGCTCCGGCTACTTCGACAAGCTGAACACGCAGCTTGCGTCCGGCACGGCACCCGATGTTTTCTTCCTCGGCGGCAATGTCGTCGATTATGCCAACAAAGGCGTGCTGCTCGATCTCGGCCCCTATGTCGGCAAAGAGCTGGATCTGTCCGATATGGACAAGGGGATGGTCGAATACGGTACGTTCAAAGGCAAGCTGCTTCACATCTCGGCGGGAGCCAATGCGCGCGGCATCATCGTCAATACGGAGCTGTTTAACAAAGCGGGGCTTCCCGTGCCCCAGGACGGCTGGACGTGGGACGATTTTGCCAAAACAAGCAAGGAGATTGCCGACAAGCTCGGCAAAGGGTACTTCGGCACGTACGATTTTACGGTGGACGGCATGGACATTTCGCTCAAGCAAAGAGGCAAGCAGCTTTACGACATGGAGGGCGGCAAGCTTGGCTTCGAGCAGAAGGACGCAGAGGAATGGTTCCTGTATTGGGATAAAATGCGCAAGGACGGCGGCGTCGTCACGCCGGAGCTGCAGGTGTCGAACCCGCCTAGCGATACGAGCAAGTCGCTGATTGTCACCGGCAAAGCGGCGATGGGTCTGACCGCCTCCAACCAGCTCGTCGCTCACCAAAACCTGACCAAGGACAAATTGACGCTCGTTCAGGTTCCGCGCGGCCCGAAAGGGACCGGCGTCGTGTTCGAGTCGAGCCAAGGCTTGTCCGGTTACGCCAAAACGAAGCATCCGAAGGAAGTGGCGATGCTGATGAACTACTGGATCAACGACCCGGATGCGGCGAAAATTTTGGGCAACGACCGCGGCGTTCCGGTCACCTCGAAAAATCGCGATCTGCTCAAAAAAGACGCCGGACCTGTCGACCAAATCATCTACGATTATACGAGCAGCGTATCGGAAGCGACGAAAAAGGAGCCGGTCAAGGTCAGCTACAACCCTCCGGGTTTCACCGAATACTCCAAGTTGGCGGAGACGACGGTCCAGGAGATCGGCTTCGGCAAAAAAGACGTGAAGAAAGGCGTCGAAGATTTTTACAACGGTACGGTCAAAATATTCAACAATAATAAGTAAAAGGTGAACAGCTTTATCCGGCTGTTCGGTCAAGCGAGGCTGCCTTGGGCGGCCTTCTTGATCGTTGTTGGCGTAAGGCGGGCGGAGGGCGGGGCTGCGGGCGATTGCATGTAGACATGTTATGTCGCCTGCGGTTTGATCATACGAATGTTGAGCCGCAGGGGCGTTCCCGTGTTTCTTAATACGGAGATATGGCGTACTCTGCGGGAATAAACGCAGTTTCTTGTTTTATCTCGCTGATTGCCTTCGCTTTGGGAGCTATAAGCGCAAAAAGTTGTATTATTATGGGTCTTTGTCCAGAAAACGGGTGAATATGGGGACGATAATACAAGCCATTGCGTCTATTGGTGAAACTTGGCTGATTCCGTCCGGGATAAGCCAAGCTATTGGTATTATCGCCGCAGGGCCGCAGGAGCAGGCTTCCGCCGCAAGCACGGCCGAGGTAAAAATGACGGCGGGCATGGGATGATTTTCCGCACGTTTGCGGGCGAGCTGATGCTGGCGCTTCATTCGCCCAACAAAACGCCGGAGGAGCGGCCGAAGTTCTTGCGCATTATCGAAAAAGAAGGGAAAATAGAACTTGCCAACAATCGATAATGGAGGCTAGTCCGTATGAACCGCATCGAATTGGAAAGAGTGAAGCCGCACCAGGCCGGGGTTGCCGCGGAAGGCATCGACCGGTTTCTCGACCTGGTCGCCGACAAGCAGATCAATTTGCACAGCTTTATGCTGCTGCGCCACGGCAAGGTGGCGGCCGAAGGATATTTCCGGCCTTTTGACGGCCGGATGCTGCACAATATTTATTCGGTCAGCAAAAGCGTGACCTCGGCGGCAATCGGCATTGCCATCGGTGAAGGCCTTCTCTCGCTGGAGGATCATATTGTCGATTTTTTCCCGGAAAAGCTGGAAGGCGGAGGCGCGGTTCACCCTTACACGGCGCGGATGAAGGTAAAACATCTGCTTGCCATGGCGACCGTTCACCCGAAATCGACGGATACGACCGTAGACGATTGGGTAAAATCGTTTTTGACGACGCCGCCGACCCATCCGCCCGGAACGATCTTCGCCTACGATACGACCGGAACGCATACGCTTTGCGCGATTATCCAAAAGCTCGCCGGGACGTCGCTTCACGAATACGTGAAATCCCGGCTGCTCGAACCGCTTGGCATCGGGGAGATCGAATGGGAAACCTGCCCGATGAACATCAATAAAGGCGGCGGCGGGATCAAATGCCGTACGGAGGACATGGCCCGGTTCGGCCAGCTTTATTTGCAGAAGGGCGTGTGGAACGGCCGGCAGGTGCTGCCGGAAGGATGGGCGGAGCTGAGCACGGCCCGGCACATCGACAATTCGAATTCAACCTTTCTGCTTGACGGGAAAAAAGGCTACGGCTACCAGTTTTGGCGGTCGCGCCATAACTCGTACTGCGCCTTCGGCATGGGCGGGCAGTTCGTCGTCGTCATACCGGAAAAGGACGCGGTGTTCGTGTCCACGGCCAATACGCTGGCAAGCAGGGACGGGCATCAGCTTATACTCGACTGCCTGTGGGAGGCGCTTTATCCGGCGCTGTCCGATCGGCCTCCGCAAGATGCGGCGCTGGAGGAGCGGGTGGCACAGCGCCTCGAGAAGCTGACGCTAATCTTGCCGGCGGGAACGCCGGAATCGGCGGCAAGCCGGCGTCTCGCCGGCGGTGCACGCTACGCGCTTGCGGAGAATCCGTTCGGATTCGAAGCCTGCGAATTCGTGTTTGCAGCCGAAGGCGAAGGAGAGGTCCGCTTCCATGGCGGAGCCGGACAGGCGGACATCAGATTCGGCCTGAACCGCTGGGTAACGGGTGACAGCTTTAAGGGGTCGCCTTACGCAGGCGGCGCGACTTGGGTGGATGATCGCACCTTGGTGCTGCAAATTCAGCTGCTGAGCCGTCTGCAGATGTACACGGTAACGTGCCGCTTCGACGACGAAGAAGTCGTCATCCACTATTTGCCGGCGGGCGCGGAGGAGAAAGAAGACGCGTCCTGTTATTTAAACGGCATCGCACGCGAATAACGAGAGAACGGGAACTTCCCGCATGATTCGGAGCCTTTCCGAAGATGCGGGAAGTTTTTTTTGAAAACGGAATTGCCTTGAGATTTAACTAAAGTTTGCCGCTATCGTTTTCATAAAATTCTCGTCCGAATTTTCCACTCTCATCCTCATCAAAAACTCGGCATCTTCCCCGGCAAGATAGCGGAAACGATCCGTTGGGTCGTTGGCGGCTTCGAAAATCGTCTTGGCGATCAGTTCCGGTGGGGAGGAGTGCTTCCGAAAACTTTCCATTTGTTTGTTTACCACCAATTCAGTATAAGCGCCGTATGCCTCCAGAGAATCGTCCGTTAAAATATCGAGCGATCTTCCGGTAAAGTCCGTGGCCACGTTTCCGGGCTCCACGACTTTTATCTTGATATGATGAGTGGCCAGTTCATAGAACAGCGATTCGGAAAGCCCTTCAACGGCAAATTTGCTCGCATGATAAAGGGACAGAAGCGGAAAGGCGACTCGGCCTGCTGTGGAGGAGATGTTGATGATCGTGCCTCCTTGACTCGCCCTGAAGTGAGGCAGAATTGCTTTGGTTGTATGGATAACACCAAATACATTGACATCGAATTGTTTTTTAATTTGAAGATCGTTCGCCGCTTCGAGAGCGCCGACAGCCGCATATCCGGCATTATTCAGCAATACGTCGATTTTGCCGAAACGCTCGATACCTTTCGCGATGGCTTCGGCAATCGTTTCTTTCTCCAGAACATCCAATTTGGTGACCAGGACACGGTCCATTTGATTCAATTCCTTCTCTTTCTCCGGGGAACGCATCGTTGCGACAACGTTCCATCCTTGCTGCGAAAAGTACACGGCGGCTGCTCTGCCAATACCCGAAGATGCGCCCGTTATTAGAATGGTTTTCATATCAATTCCTCCCTCGGTGTTTGGATACAGGAAGATTATACAACAGAAAAATAACGAAGTAAACTAATTTAATAAAAATAGTATAAAAATATTAATTATATAAAAATTGTTTAATTCATTTGCTGTTGAGTATGCCTTACAAGCGGATTGCAAAGCGCACTTGTGTTATTCTCACATTTTGCATCGTAGGTGAGATCACATCCATTTCATACGATAGCGCAAAAGTCGGTTTTATCCACCTTTTCTACCCGGGCGTGGACTGACTTTCCGAAGCTCGCCGTGCTAACATGGATGGCAGAGCGCTCGCTAACAAGTACCGAAAGGCGGATGAACGATTTGAAAAAGACCGACGCGATTGCTTTGCAAAACGTGAACATTCACGACGGGTTTTGGTCCAAGCGGCAGCGGCTTGTGCGCGATGTCGTCATTCCTTACCAATGGGATGCGTTAAACGACCGCATACCTGGCGCAGAGCCGAGCCATACGATCGAAAACTTCCGGATCGCCGCCGGCGAATCGGAAGGCTCGTATTACGGCATGGTGTTTCAGGACAGCGATTTGTCCAAATGGCTCGAAACGGTCGGCTTCCAGCTCAGTCTGCAGCGGGACGAGCAGCTGGAACGGCTCGCCGACGAGACGATTGCCCTGATCGGACGGGCGCAGCGTGAAGACGGCTATCTGAACACCTACTTTACGGTGAAAAAGCCGGGAGAGCGCTGGACGAACCTGCGCGACGACCATGAGCTTTACTGCGCGGGACATTTCATCGAAGCGGCCGTCGCTTATCATGAGGCGACCGGAAAGCGGCAGGTGCTGGACATCGCCTGTGCTTTCGCCGATCATATCGGCAACGTGTTCGGACCCGGCCCGGACCGGCTTCGCGGCTATGACGGCCATCCGGAAATCGAGCTCGCGCTCGTGAAACTGTACAAAGCGACAGGCAGCCGCAGCTATTTGGAGCTTTCCAAGTTTTTCGTAGAGGAGCGCGGCCGCCGGCCGCATTTTTTCGACGAAGAGGAAGAAAGACGAATGGTCAAGCGGCCGACCGACCGCCGATACGACTATTTTCAGGCGCATCTTCCCGTCCGCGAGCAGCATACGGCCGAGGGCCACTCGGTCCGCGCCGTGTATTTGTACAGCGGTATGGCGGATTTGGCCGCCGAATACGGGGATGCCGAGCTGCTCGAGGTGTGCCGCAAGCTGTGGCATAACGTGACGCGCAGGCGCATGTATATCACCGGCGGCATCGGCTCTTCGGCCCATCAGGAGCGGTTTACGGTCGATTACGATTTGCCGGCGGATCGGGCGTATGCGGAAACGTGCGCTAGCATCGGCCTTGTGTTCTGGGCGCAGCGGATGCTGGAAATCGACCCGGACCGCGAATACGCGGATGTGATCGAACGCGCGCTGTATAACGGCCTGCTCAGCGGCATATCGCTCGACGGCAAGAGCTACTTCTACGTCAACCCGCTGGAGGTGTGGCCGAGCGCCTGCAATCATCGCCATGACATGAAATCGGTCAAAACGACGCGCCAGCCCTGGTTCGGCTGCGCCTGCTGCCCGCCGAACATATCCCGGCTCATCGCATCGCTCGGCCGGTATATTTATTCAAGCAGCGACGACGGGCTTTACGTACACCAGTATATCGGGAGCACGGTGAAGCAAACCGTCGGAGGCGTCCAAACGGAGCTGACGCAAACGACCGGGTATCCTTGGCACGGTCAGGTGACGCTGACCGTTTCTCCGGAACGGGCGGCCGAATTTGCCGTGGCGGTCCGTCTGCCCGGCTGGTGCAAAGAGCCGAAGCTGACCGTGAACGGAGCGGAGGTGGACGTATCCGGCGCGGGCGCCGTCAGCAATGGTTATGCTAAAATCCGCCGCGTATGGGAGCCGGGGGACCGGATCGAGCTGACGCTGCCGATGGAGGTGGAGGTCGTGCGGCCGAACCCGCATATCCGCGATTGCGCCGGGAAGGTCGCTTTGCAGCGCGGGCCTGTCGTTTACTGCCTGGAGGAAGCGGATAACGGAAGCAACCTGCGCGATGTGACGCTCAGCACGGGGGGAGAATTTATTGTGGAGCATGACGGGGAGCTTCTTGGGGGCGTTACGCTCATCCGCGCGCAAGGCTGGCAAACCGCTCCGGACGCGGCTTCGGAATCGCTCTACACGACTGAAGCGCCTCCGAGGACGGCGGTTTCCTTGACCGCCATCCCGTATTTTGCCTGGGCGAACCGAGGCGAAGGCGAAATGCTGGTGTGGGTGCGTGAAGCTTGAGAAGTTCATCGATTATTCATATGCGTCTGGTAAAACGCCTTCCGAAATTCGGAGGGCGTTATTTTTTCGTATTTTTTAAACAGCCGCATAAAATATTTCTCGTCTCCGATGCCGACGGCCTCGGCAATTTCCTTGATGCTATGTCCGGTTCGCGACAATAGATCCTTCGCTTTGGACAGCTTGAGCTTATGGATGTATTCGTGCAAATTCATGCCGGTATGTTTCTTGAAGAAACGGGACAAGTAATCTTTATTGTAATTAAAGCGGCCTGCAATCGTTCCGACGGAGAGATCTTCGGACGAATGGATACGCACCCACTCCATAATTCGCGCGATATTCGTCTCGGCCGGCGTTCGGTTTTGAGCGATCAGGAAGTGAGTCACCGTCTGCTCGGACAGCTCGATGAGCAGCGAGGTCAGGAAATAATCCGCCGCCTGCCCGGTGTAATAATCGGAGCTGGCGACGTGCTGCAGCTGCTGGAACAAAATATGAAGCCGTTCGATGCCGTCCGGTCTCGAAAACAGCGGCAGGTACAAATTGTGCAGCCGCCGGCTCGATTCGAGGCGGTTGCGGGCCGGCGCGAGCTCCGCGGCCAGAACCGTTTCGGCAATAATCTCATGGCGCCCGGAGCAGTGGAAATGAAGCCACAAAAACGACACATCGGGCGAACAGGGGGCGTAGCCGAAATGCACGCGCCCCGGCAGCAGCAATAGCACATCGCCGGGACCTATTTCGTACCGGGTATCGTCCTGCTGGATATACAGCGTTTCATGAACGCCGATAATCAGCTCGTAGCTGTCGATCACGCGCTTCGAATGCGTCCAAGGCGCGCTGGAGACGAATTGTCCCGCGGAAGCGAACCGCAGCGGCTCGTCAATAGCGGCTTTGATATAAACGGACAACTCCGCCCACCTCCTCATAAGAATTGAAATATGACAAGAGGCGGCATAATCCTGCTTTTTCTGTAAAAAAAGGTCGCTGCCGAGCCGGATAAGGAGTAAAATGGTAAATGGTTGATTTTGAAACAAACCGGTAAAGGAGAATCGGAATGATATTTGCAAAAGACGACAAACTGGTGATGATCGGCGATTCCATTACGGATACCGGGCGGCTCAAGCCGATCGGCGAAGGGAAAAACGATGCGCTCGGAAACGGCTACGTGTCGGTCGTAAACGCCATGCTGCATACGTTTTATCCGCAGCTCGGCATTCGGGTCGTCAATATGGGCATCAGCGGCAATACGACCCGCAACCTGGTGGAGCGCTGGCAAACGGATGTGATCGATCTGAAGCCGGACTGGCTGTCGATCATGATCGGCATCAACGATGTTTGGCGGCAGTACGACCGTCCGACGATCAGGGAGGCACACGTCTATCTGGATGAATACCGCAGCAATTTGGACGGGCTGGTGAAGCAAACGCTTCCGCTCGTCAAAGGCATCATCCTGATGACGCCGTATTATATCGAGCCGAACAAGGAGGACGCGATGCGCAGGTCGATGGATCAATACGGGGAAGCCGTGAGGGAGATCGCCGAAAAATACGGCACGAGGTTTGTCGATACGCAAAAATGCTTCGACTCGCTGCTGGAGCATATGTACCCGGCGACGCTGGCATGGGATCGGGTGCACCCGAATTTGACCGGACATATGGCGCTGGCCCGCGGATTTTTGGATGCGGTGGGATTTTCCTGGAAGTAACTAAAGGAGCGGTATCGGATGAGTTCCGTTATCGCTCTTTTTCTTTTTTTGTTGCGACGTATCTTTAGTTAGATTGCTGTACAGGATGAGCGGTTCCACCCATAGATTCATAGGATGAGCCATGCTATAATCCCAGTAATTCGGGAGTTGGAAGCGCTTTTAGGAGGAGGAACCGACAATAATCATCTGATTTGTG
The DNA here is from genome assembly GCF_023276405.1 of Paenibacillus hamazuiensis. Lineage (NCBI taxonomy): Bacteria > Bacillati > Bacillota > Bacilli > Caryophanales > Paenibacillaceae > Paenibacillus > Paenibacillus hamazuiensis. Next base: position 4,018,126 of record NZ_JALRMO010000001.1, on the reverse strand, counting down.
TGGGTGCAGTTACTACTTGAAGGAGGGATATTAGTATGATGAAAAAAGTCTTAAGCAGTTTGGCGATAGGAAGTTTGCTCGTAACTTCATCTTATGCTGCTGCGGGCGGTAAAGCAGAGGCAGCGGTGATTACTTCAATTCCTAATACGACTAAGGTCGAAAAGCGTTATGATGCCAGCTTTTTATCCGTAACCGGCTACGCTTCTTTAGGAGTAAATGATCGAAGCTCATATGTGGGAACATCCTATTATCGTACGGTTAGTAATGGAAGAGAGTTTCTACAGGCAATTCTGGATGCGAGTCAAGGTGCGGTTAAAGTAATTGAAGTGACCGATGATATTAACTTGGGATGGACGGAATTAGCTCTGGATTCAACGGAAAGAGCAAAGTATAACTTCATTACAAATTATCCGAAACCTTCGAACGGATTCACGAATCCGCTGTTAATCGCTTCCGGCGTGTCCAAATTAAACATTTCGAATGTAAACGGGTTAACCATTTTCTCCACATCCGGCAAGACCATCAGGCATGCGGAATTAAAGCTGCAGGGTTCATCCAACGATATTGTCATAAGAAATCTCAAATTCGACGAAATGTGGCAATGGGACGATTCCGGAAAGCATAAAGAGGTGGGTTGGTCATTCATCAAGGTGAATGGCGCTAACAATGTATGGATAGACCATTGTAAGTTTACCATAGCGGCAGACGGAATGATTGACATGGAAAACGGCGCATCCAATGTAACGTTCTCATGGAATGAATTCGGATTGGAAGCAACCGAACATCCGGATGAGAGCAGCTCTATTTATCAGTCCATCGAATATATGGAGCAAAAATATGCAGCAGGCGCATTGGACCCATCAACCAGCGTTTACTATAAAATGCGTAACGAAGGCGCTACCAAAAATCAGATTATGGCTTATGCAGCCTATCACTCTAAAGTTCATTTGGTAGGCTCCGGCGATAAGGATTATACGAATTATGTAAGCCCCACCGGGGTCGAGGTCAAAGATGGAAATCAAAGACTTAGATTGACCATGGCGTACAATCGTTATACGAATGTCGGACAACGTTTGCCGATGATTCGTCAGGGAGCCGGCCATGTGTTTAACAATTTTTTTGATAATTCGACGCATCAGAATGTACTGGATAGTGTATACGCCATCTCGAAATACGGCGGAGATACATTATCGCGCGGAGTGAATTCAAGAAACGGCGCTTCGATCGCGGCGGATACTAATGTTTATAACGCATTTAACGAACCTCTGATCGGTGCGGAACGTCAAGGCGACGATACGGCAAATATGAGTGCCCCCTTTAACGAGTTATTTAAAGATGCGCTCAACCACAGTTTAATTGTAAATTCAAAAATAACAAACAAAAGCGGATCTTATATTGGAAGCAGCTGGGATAATCATGGCGATAATTTGTTTACCAAGGGATTCACTTGGTATGATAAATCAACGATCGGAAAATGGGCTTGGTCTTCACATATCGTCGGGGTAGAAAATATGAGTAAATCGAACCCGCCCAGCACACCGTTTACTTTCACCTATAATTACGACGAGCAATTGCCATATGCGTATAAAACCGTTCCGCTAAACAGCGTTGTACCCACCGTCGCAAAATACGCCGGAATATCGAAAAAAATCCGGTTTACTGCTGCTGACTGGTTAAAAACAACCTATACGGATGCAAATTCGACTATGGAGGCGGAAAGCTACGACAAGGAAGAGTAGAAGGCTTTTATATCGAATATAATCCGTACATGAAAAGGTCACCGCGCAAAGGTGATCTTTTTCATGTTTGTTGATAAAATTACCCGTAGATCGGACTCGATCCGGGGCTTCCGAATTACAGCAAAGGAGATGTACGGCTTGCACATACTGTATAAAGAGTTTTCCGATTCACATGAAATTATGGTGTACGAAACGGAGGAGCTTGAGGATGAACGGGGACATTTCCGGGTTCTGCAATTTTCGAACGAAGCCATACAAGGGGCGATCGATTTAAATCGCCCGGAACGAATTGTGCTTGAGTACCCGAGAGCCATCATACATCTCATGGAGTTCAATAATCCGTCGTTTGAAAATGTATTTGTCATCGGTCACGGGATCGGGACTATCGCCAAACACTATGAGAGCAAACGGGTTACGGTAGCGGAGATCGACGAAAAGGTCGTGGAATTAAGCAGGCAATATTTCGGATATGGCAAAGATAACGTGAAGATCGGAGACGGACGTCAAATTTTGGAGCAAGAAAAGCCGCAAACGTACGAATACATTGTATTGGATGCGTTCACGGATAGGGGGACTCCGCTGCATTTAACGTCCGGGGAATTTTTTGCGATGGCGGATGAAAAGCTCGATTCCCGCGGCGCTCTTATCATGAATTTGATGGGAAAGGGAGCCAAAGACAAGTCGATCGATGCCGTTCGTTTAACGCTTGGCGAACAATTTACGTATGTCCGCTCGTTTTTCCTGCCGACGGAGGGTTCCAGAGACCTGCAAAACATCATAATGATCGGCAGCCACCGTCCCGTCGGCTTTCGGGCGAGAAATATGGCGGGATTTACGGAATACTGAGCTCACGGCCATTTGGATGGTACTGCGGGGTCTGCGCTAATCAAGATAAGTCACATACGGCGCAAAAATCCGATCATTTATTGATTTTGTACGGCTTGGGCGCGAGGCAGAATCCAAACGGACCGCAGCCGTTTGATCAGCGGATATTCAATCCATTTGTACAACAGGCTGCACAGCAGTAAAGAGGCAACGAAGCTTAACATGACGGTCATGCCCGGACCGATAAAGTTTGCCGCATGAGCCGCTCTCAGGAGCTTAAAGAGCACCGAGAGGCACGGTAAGCTGAACAGTAAAATCGAATAGGAGGCATTCCCGAATTCATGCAGCGGCTTGCACCAAGCCGGAAGCGGACGTCCCATTTGGCTGATTCCGAGAACGACCAGACCGGCCGCAGCCGTATAGCTTGTATGGATATAACCGAAACCGGGCATCTGCAGACGCAGCAGCCAGACGGCCGGCAAGACAAGCAGCCCTCCGGCAATGCAGATCAGCCCCAGACCTTGGTTCAAACGAATGCGTCCAGCCAAATATCCGATCGCCATTCCTGTTATAAATTCCAAATGATATCCGTTAAACAAAAACTGTGTGATGGTGTTATCCTCCAGCCGGATAAATCCGAACGATTTTAAAACGATCATAAACGACCAGACCGTAAAAACGACCGCCGCATTCGAAGGTTTGAATAAAAAATACAGCGAAAACATCCAGTAAAAGAAAACGATATAAACGAGCGACCACGATACTTCTAATATCGGGGGATGTATGTACGGCAGCAAAAGAAGCGAATGAATAATGTCTTTTGGGTTGGTTTCATAACCGAATCCAAATTTGGGATTCAAGAAATATACGGGTATGATAACCAAATTGATAATCCAATATAACGGATATATGCGGATCAACCTTTTCAGCATAAATGACGACCACATGCCATGGTTAGAAAACTTTCCGTGATAGATGGAGTACATCATATAACCGGTGAGCACAAAAAAGAAAGCATATCCGCCGGATACGGGAATATTGGCCACATTCAAAAAGTTGTAGTTAAAATATTTGTAGCCCATTTCGCATGTATGAAAAAAAAGCACCATAACGACGGCAAAGCCGCGAACCGATTGAATGATCGGGTTTCTTGATTCCTCTTTACCCATGTGCAACTTCTCCCTTTTATCTCTAAGTCGTTTTTTTCTTTCCCCTTCTCCAGTTACCCATTGTATTAAAGAAAACTTAACGTCACCTGATCATCAGCTTAAAATCTGCTGAATGCCGGAAACCGTTATTTGCGATGGTAAACACAATATTCCCTCTTGCTAGTATACAAGAATACAAGTATATTTGAACTATACATCATTTTAGGCGCAAAAGGAGGAACCCGCTCATGAAAATGGTTTTTCGCTGGTACGGCGAAGGCAACGACACGGTCACGCTGCAGCAGATCAAGCAGATTCCCGGTGTAGAGGGCATCGTTTGGGCGCTGCACGACGTGCCTGCAGGCGAGGAATGGCCGATGGATAAAATCTTGGCCTACAAGAAACAAGCTGACGAATACGGGCTTCACCTTGAGGTGGTCGAAAGCGTCAACGTCCATGAGGACATCAAGCTCGGTTTGCCGACCCGGGACCGGTACATCGAAAATTACAAGCGAACGATCGAGAAGGTCGCCAAGGTCGGCGCCAAGGTGATCTGCTACAACTTCATGCCGGTGTTCGACTGGATCCGGACCGATTTGCACAAGCGGCTGGAGGACGGTTCGACGGCGCTTTTTTACGAAAAAGCGAAGGTTGAGGATATGGATCCGATGGAGCTCGTCCGCAAAATCAACGAGAATCCCGAATTCACGATGCCGGGCTGGGAGCCGGAGCGGATGGGCCGGCTGACCGAGCTTTTCGAAGCATATAAGCAGGTGACGGAGGAGGATCTGTGGCGCAATTTGCACTATTTCCTTGAGCAGATTATCCCGGTCGCCGAGGCGAACGGCGTCAAAATGGCGATTCATCCCGACGACCCGCCGTGGCCGATGTTCGGTTTGCCGCGCATCGTGACGTGCAGGGACAATATCCGCCGGCTGCTGAAGCTGGTCGATAGTCCGTACAACGGCGTCACCTTGTGCAGCGGCTCGCTTGGCGTCAATCCGGACAACGATATCGTCGCCATGATCAAGGAGTTTGCCGGCCGTATTCCGTTCGCGCATATCCGCAACGTACGGTTGTACGCGAACGGCGATTTTATCGAAACGTCCCACCGCTCCGCCGACGGTTCGGTCGATATTTGCGGGATTGTCCAGGCATACCATGAAACGGGTTTTACGGGATATGCGCGGCCGGACCATGGTCGGCATATTTGGGATGAGCAGTGCCGGCCGGGTTACGGATTGTATGACCGGGCTCTCGGCATCATGTATTTGTGGGGAATTTGGGATTCGATGGAACGATTAAAAACCGGAACACCGTTAAACAGGAGGGAACCATATGCTGCCCATTAATGAAAATTTACGCGGAAAAGTCGCCGTCATTACCGGCGGAAGCGGGGTGCTTTGCTCGGCGATGGCCCGGGAGCTGGGCCGGCAGGGAGTCAAGGTGGCGATTTTGAACCGTACCGCCGAAAAAGGGGAAAGCGTCGCTCGCGACATCCGCGAAGCCGGAGGCGAAGCGATCGCCGTCGCCTGTGACGTACTTAGTGCGGAAAGCGTCAAAACGGCGGAGCAGATCGTTACGGAGAAACTCGGCGTCTGCGATATTTTGATCAACGGAGCGGGGGGCAACCATCCGAAGGGAAGCACGACGAACGAAACACTGAAGCCGGAAGATCTCGTGAACAAGGATATCACGACGTTTTTCGATCTCAGCGAGGAAGGGTTCTCTTATGTATTTAACCTCAATTTTCTCGGCACCCTCATTCCGACGCAGGTATTTTCCAGGCAGATGGTAGGCAGAAAAGGTGCCGTCGTCATCAACATGTCGTCGATGAGCGCGCCGAGCCCGATGACGAAAGTACCGGCTTACAGCGCGGCCAAGGCGGCGATCGAAAACTTCACGCAGTGGCTTGCCGTGCACATGGCCGACGTCGGCATCCGGGTCAATGCGATCGCGCCGGGATTTTTCCTGACCGAGCAAAACCGCAGGCTGCTCACCAACGAAGACGGTTCACTGACCGAGAGATCGCACAAGATCATCACGCATACTCCGATGAGGCGGTTCGGACGCCCGGATGATCTGCTCGGCACACTGCTTTGGCTTGCCGACGACAATATGTCCGGCTTCGTGACCGGCATTACGGTCCCTGTCGACGGCGGATTTATGGCTTACTCCGGGGTGTAGAAAATCAGTGCCGGGCACCGGCATACGCGCTAAAACGGCTCTCATTCGGCATCATGTGCCGGCGGACAGCCGTTTTTTTCAATTACGGAATGCAGCCGATGACCCGCGCGGAAAGGCCGATGTGATATATTTTCAAGTGTGGGCTTGATCTTGGGCTTGGTAAAGCGGATAATCATGTTAAACATGGAGAACGGGAGGAACGAAATGATGAAATCAGGATTAAACAATGAAGACAGGAGCACCATTGCATCTGTGGAGGGCAGAGAACTTGTCGTCACCCGCGTTTTTAACGCTCCGCGGGAGCTCGTGTTCAAAACGTGGACCGATCCCGAGCATTTGCCGCATTGGTGGGGACCGAAAGGCTTTACGATCACGACACACGAAATCGATGTGAGACCGGGTGGCGTATGGAGGTATATTATGCACGGTCCGGACGGCGTCGATTACGACAACAAGATCGTCTATACCGAAGTGGCAAGCCCCGAACGGCTCGTTTACGCCCATGGCGGAGGCGACGACGATCAGGAGGAGCCTTTTCATGTGACGGTGACATTTGCCGGGCAGGACGGCAGGACGGAACTCACGATGCGGATGGTGTTCAAATCGGCCGAGGAGCTGGAGAAGGTTGTGAAGGAGCACGGCGCCATCGAAGGGGCGAAATCGACGCTCGACCGTCTCGAAGAGCAGCTGCAGAAGCAATTGAACCGATAGTTATCGCCAGGTGCAAAGAAAGCGGGCCGCCTTGTTGGCAGACCCGCTTTTTTTGTTTCCGGAAATGATTGCACGGCTAACTTTCGCGGATAACCGAGGGCTTTGTTTGGTATGCTATCACTTCTTCTCCGGCATTCTGACTTCCAGCTCGCTCAAATAATTGGAAGTTGATGTGCTTCTGGGTTCCCGGAATTCGAATTCGGCCGAGTCTGCGTAGGTTCCGACGTAATTTAACCTTATTTCCATAGGAATCGGGTCGTGTCCGGGCGGCAGCCATCGGGCGGTCGCTTTGTACTTGCCGATCGGAATTTCATCAATGCCAAGGCCGCCGTCAATCGGCCCCGCGTGTTTCGTTATCGTTTTCCCCGGGTTGCCGTCGAGCAGCGGACCGATCGGTGTCAGCGTCAATTCCAGATCGGTAATACGAAATTCAGGTAAGGAATCGTCGAACGAATAATAAGGATAAATATAAACCTGCCCGTTAAAATTCGTCCAGGTAAAATTGCGAACGGCTCCCCGGCTTCCTGCAAACGGCGTATCCGAGTCGTCTTCAGGGTGGAATTTGAACGTCTTTCCGTTAAATTTCCGGGTGATATCGGCGGTCATCGTCCAGGATGTAGCGATCCGCGGCAGCTCAATGACATAGTGGCCGCTCTCATCGGTAACCCCGCTGACGTTGCTGTCGTAAGTCAAATTGTTGTTCGCGTATACGACGACATCAGGCAGCGGATGTCCCAACATGTCGCGAACATAACCTTTGACAACATAGGGCTCGGCTGTTTCGGATGAAGCATCCGGTATCGGTGTCGGAGTAGGCTGCGGTGTCGGCTCCGGACCTGTGCCGGATCCCGAACCCGTGCCGATTCCGGCTTCTTCAATCTTGATGGTTGCCACCCCGCCGACATTGTTGTAAGCAACTTGATATCCGCTGTTCTCCGCTACAAAGCGCAGCGGAACCATGGTGTGACCGTTGATAATCCGGGCGGGCACGCTTAAAGCGACATCGTTTCCGTTTACTTTGGCCGTATTGCTGTCGATCGTTAACTGGATAGTAAGACTACCCTTCGTTCCGATCGCCTGCCGGGTCGATCCCGTCTCCTGCCATTTCACGGTAAAGCCCAAAGTTTCGAAAAGTTTGCGGAACGGGACGAGCGTCGAGCCTTCTTGGATGACAGGCGCCGCATCGTCAAACGCAATCTCATGGCCTTTAAAAACGACATGGACAGCCGGTCCTTCTTCGGAAGATGGAGTTGGAGCCGGACTTGGCGAAGGTACGGGTGTCGGTGCAGGTGTCGGTGTAGATGGCGTCGTACTCGGCGAAGGCGAAGGTACGGGTGTCGGTGCAGGCGGCGTCGGACTTGGAGCGGGAGAAGGCGTCGGCGACGACGGGGACGCTCCATCCGCCACCATCGGCTGCTTATATTTGATCGGTTTGGACTCGACCGTGCCTTGCGGCGTTTCGATCTCAAGCACATAATACTGTGTTTCTTTGATCGTGCCGTTGTTGCTGGCGTACAAATCGAACGTAAGCGACCCTTCGAATTCGCCTACAGGCTCATTTTTATCTTTTCGAAATCCCGGATTGACGATTTCAGTTATGCGTGACGTGCCGTTGTCCGTGGTGACGGTTTTTTCCTGCACAATGCCAAGCAGCCACCCGGTGGTGACGCGGTTCGTTCTCCATACGCCCTGGGAATTGTCTTTTCCGCTTTCGTTTGTCGATCGCAGTACGACTGACTTAATGACCGTCTTTTGCGCGAGGTTAAGCAGCAGCCTGAAATGGCCGTCCTTGCTGCCCTCCGGCGTGAAGTCCGCCGAACCGACTACGTCGGATGCCGTATCCAGCAAACTGAATTCCTTGATGGTCACGCCGTCCGGCGGAGTTTCGCCGAATGCGAATGAGATGCTTGCATAAGCAAGCGCGCCTGCCAGAACCGAGCTTATGGCGATGGCGCGAATTTTTTTCGATAAATGAATCATCGCAGCTGTTTCCTCCCCTATGTTTTTGCAAAAACAAGTATCGCAGGTTCGGTGTGAAACCGATAGTATCCCAAAGAATACCTTTCCAGGGTCCGAAAGGATACTTTTATGCGGCTGCATAAGTCGCGTCGGAAATCCCGAATAAAGGATTAAGCCGCGCAAGCATCGAATAGTATGTTGGATGAAAGGACAGGGAGTGTTCAGCATGCCGTTTGAGACAAACAACCTTGCCAAGAGAGAAAAACAATATATCGTCGGTCGCGATCGGGAGCTGCAGCAGTTCGAACAATTGCTCCGGCAGGCCGACTTGGGAATAAATGCGCAAATCTTGCACGTTTACGGTACCGGCGGTGTGGGCAAAAGCACTGTGCTGCGTTTATGCCAGGACATGGCGGAGGAAGCCGGGGTTTGTTTCCTTATGCTGGATAGCCGGGATTTTGTACATACGGAAAGCGGCTTCTGCACGGCATTGCTCAAGTTATTGCGCAGCAGGGTACATAATCTCGGACACCCCGACGCGATATCGGATGATGTCCGTAAGAGCTGTATGACCATGATCGAACGGCTGGCGGAGGAATGCCGTGTGGTGCTGGCGTTAGACACGTTCGAGGAAATGCTTGACATGGAAGCCTGGCTTCGAGACCGGTTTATTCCTGGGCTCCCCTGCGGGACGGTTGTGCTCACGGCCGGGCGCCGGCCGCTCAAAGGAGCTTGGATCGTATCGCCGGCATGGCGGGAATTGATTCGCCAACTCCCGATTTTGCACCTGAACAAAGACGATTGCGGCAAATATGCCAAATTGTGCGGCATACAGGAAGAAGAGCGTATCGAATACTTGTGGAAGAGGTCGAAAGGACACCCGCTGACTCTGTCTATGGCTGTTGCCGCCCAATTGTATGAGAGTGACGCAGTCGTGGCGCCTGACACGGATTGGTTCGAGGATATGGCAACCTTATGGCTCAAGGAAGTCCCCGACGATGAACTCAGAGCCGTCGTGGAAGCGGCATCCGTACTGCTGCGGTTTAACCAGGAACTGCTGTCCTTTGTGATGGAAAAAGAGATACCGTTCCAGCTGTTCGACCAACTGAAGTCGCTTTCCTTTGTCCGGCAATCGGCGAACGGATGGCAGCTGCACGACCTGATGAGCGAGTTTACGAGCAAACAATTCCGGGAAAGACAGCCTGATCTCTACAACCGCTATAAGGAACGCAGCGCTTATTATTATGCGAAAATAATCGTTGCTTCCTCCGGAACGAAGCAAGCGGCCTGGGAAATCGCGCAGCTATTTCGGTACGCGGACATTAAGGTGCTTAAAGCCATTGCCGGCGATATTCCGGGCAACTCGCTTTATTGGGAGCCGGTCACGGAATCTACGTTAGCGGATGCCGCCGCTTATTTGAGATGGCGCGAAAATTGCGAAGAAGGAATGTCCGGAAGCGAAATCGATCCGGAGAGCGGGGAACGGTTTCGGATCGATTACTCCGCGGAGGTTCTTCGCCTCAGTTCGGGGGGGATCGATGTCCATGAGCTTTTTCGGCTTGCGCCGGAATCGCTCAAGCTGCTTCGGGGGCAGGACGGACGTGACCACGGACTGGCCGTCATTGTGCCTATTCACTCGGGGACGTTAAGCTGGCTGGAACGGGATCCAATCAGTCGGCCTTATTTCTCTTCGTTGATACCCGAGGAACGAAGCCGTTTAGTTACGCCTCGTGATCGGCCGGCCGGTTGGTTTATGAGGACGATGGATTTTACAAATGTGCTTGATCCGGCATCGCGAACGCATGGAGTGCATTTGATCTATTCCTACATGTGCATGGGGGGGTATTCGTCTGTTCCCCTTATCCGACGGAAATTTCCAAGAAGATTTACCCGGAGCTCGGTTTCCGGGTCGTCAAGGAAGCAGCGCATACCCATTATGATGGGAAAACCAAGACCTATACGTATGCGATCGATACGAGAGAGAGCAAGCTTTGCGAATTTTTCGAGATGCTGTTTCGGAAAGCGGGGCTTGATTGGCAGCGGGCTTTGAAATCCTTCCACACTAATGCCGGCGACGAGCGGAAAGCGGCTTTGCTCAAGCAGTTTACGGTTCGCGAGCGGGAGGTTATCGAATGTGTAATAAGCGGAGGCTCAAACGCGGAGGTGGCCAGCCGTCTGTTTATCAGCGAGGTGACCGTAAAAAAGCATCTCAGGTCGATTTACGCCAAACTGGGGATCAGCACAAGAACGCAGCTTGTCAGTAAAATAATGGCCGAATCATAGCGAATATCTATAGATCGGGTTTTGTAGCGGCGCAGCCCGCATTCCATGCATGAGCTGGCTGTCCGCTTTCATAACATAAATAGAATCTACAGAAGGAACGAAGAAACGTTCCGGCAGGAGGTTTTATTTATGTTCATTTATACGGTAAGATCAGGGGAATCCCTATATTCCATTGCACATAAATACCGCGTTTCACTCGAGGCTGTCCAATCCGTCAACCAGCTGCCGGCCGGAACGCTCGTTCCCGGCCAAGATCTGATCATCCCGACGAACCATTATATCGTGCAGCCTGGAGATTCGTTATATCTTATCGCCAGAATGAGCTACCTCTCCATTCAAACTATCATGACCGCGAACGGATTGAATTCATACGCCTTAACGGTCGGCCAGCGGATTTACTTGCCGCCGCGGTCTAAAGCAATCGCGGATAATCTCAGCTTTATCGTCCCCACGGAACCGTCCGAAGTGGAGGCACTCATTCGAACGTATCAATCGGTTTCTACTTATATCGCCGTGTTCGACTATCATATCTCGGCGGAGGGTGAGCTTAGCCAGTTGGACGATACGTTCGTGATCCGGACTTTGCGGAGCCATCGCATTGTGCCGCTGGCCACAGTCACCAACCTGACGGCGGCCGGTTTCAGTGCGGAACTGGCGAGCACGGTATTGAACGATGCCGCGCGCAGAAGCCGCTTGGTGGAACGCATTTACCGTCTTATGACAAACAAGCATTATGGCGGAGTGATGATCGATTTTGAAAGGGTAAAAGGAGAGGATCGGGAGACATTCACGGAGTTTCTGCGGCTTCTTGCCCGCCGGCTGAAAGAGGGAGGGTATGTGACCGCCGTCGCGGTGCCTCCGAAGACACGGGAGGATATTCCGTGGATGCTGGGCTACGATTACAGGGGAATTGGCGCTGCCGTCGACCTGGTGTTTATTATGGCGTACGACTGGCACGAGATCAGCACTCCGCCCGGGCCGGTCGCGCCAATCGGCGCGGTCCGTCAAACTCTGGGTTTTGCGATCGAGCGCATGGACCGGCGCAAAATATTGCTTGGTTTGCCAAGGTACGGCTACGACTGGGCGGCTCCGTTCACGAACCCGGCAAATAACCGGGCCGTATCCGTACAAACGGCCATTCAGCTTGCCTTCCGGCACCGTGTTCCGATCAGCTATTCGGTGAGGGACGAACAAGCTTATTTCTCCTATCGAAACGGGCAAGGCAGGCTGCATCAGGTTTGGTTTGAGAATATCAGAGGGCGGGCGGCCAAGCTCGATCTGGCGGTACGTCTGCGCATTCGCGGGGGAGGTTCGTGGCAGCTCGGGCTGGAGTTTCCGCAGTCGAGTTATCTCGTCAACGCCTTTGTTCAAGCCCGCAAGCTGATTTGACCGGCAATCCTCAGGGAGTTCAGGAGCTACCACGGCGGCTCCTTTTCGCATTTACGCATATATTGTATGATGACAGTAAATCGGGCATCCCGCTTGGCGCAAGCGGGATGCTTTTGTGCGCTTGGCAGCGCATCGTACTAACGGGTGAAAGTCCCGAGCGCACCGCGGGGTGGCGGAAGCGCATAGCCGACTGGTAGTGCTCTGGCCGTAAGGGAGGGTGCGGAGGATCAGAAGGCAAAACCCGGAACAGGCGGCATGAACCATGTTGGCTGGCGAAGCCGGATAACCCTGCAAGAGAAGGGGACGTCCTATACCACCATAGGCTTCGAAAGTTAGGAGGACTGGATTCGGGGGAAAGACGATGACGTGACCCAAGGAGGGCTTATCGTCTTCCGCATAGCGGTAAACTCTTTTCAAGGCTTATAGGGCTAAGACAGAATGATGGATGGTGAGCAGTCATACGAAGGGATAGTAGTGAGAAAGCTTGCCGGAAAAGCCGCAATGGCAAGTGAACCGACACCAACGTTGTCGGTGCAAGCTTAGACCCAAAAGGCAAAGACTTGGTGCGAAGCCCGGAACCGTGGAAGAAAAGCATAACCACCTAGGAAGCCGTCATGTGCCAGACAGAAGCCGGGGAGCCAAGAAGAGCGAAGAGCCGGGGCTGAACAAAAGGGTAGGCCGTCTGGGGCGGAGTACCGAAGGGGAACCGGAAAGGCTGAAAGATTAGCTATACGTCCGGAAACTGAAAGGGAAGGAACACGAGACATGAAGGAAGGAAAAGGAGAGGTAGGCTTTCGTGAGGGAGTAGAAGTCCCGAGAAAACGCAGATGGCACAGCCTCATCGACAAGATATGGGCGATGCCGAACCTTGAGGAGGCATTCCGGGAGGTCAAGCGCAACCGGGGAGCAGCGGGAGTAGACGGAGTGACCATAAAGGTATTCGAGAGTGAACTGGAGCGTAACTTAAGAACGCTTCAGCAGGAGCTGCGGGCGAAGGCATACAAGCCGATGCCGGTCAGGCGCATGTACATTTCCAAGGAAAATGGGGGTCAAAGGCCGCTCGGGATACCCGCAATTCGCGATCGCGTAGTACAGGCGGCGACCCGCCGAATCCTCGAACCGATTTACGAGGCGACATTTATGGAGTGTAGTTTTGGGTTTCGCCCGGGACGCAGTGCACACATGGCGCTGGAGAACATTCGGAAAGATCTCATGGATGGATACGTTTATGTGATCGACGCCGACCTGAAATCGTATTTCGATCTCATTCCACATGACAAGTTGCTTAAGGCCGTCAAGGAAGAAGTGGTGGATGGTAGTGTCCTAAAGCTCATAGAAAGCTTCTTAAAGTCCGGAGTCATGGAGAACGGAAGTTTTCACCTGAACGAGCAAGGAAGTCCACAGGGTGGGGTTATTAGTCCGCTTTTGGCGAATATCTACCTAAACCCGCTGGATAAGCTCATGACTGAACGGAAGCACCGTATAACACGGTACGCCGATGATTTTGTGATCTGCTGCAAATCCCAAAAGGGGGCAGAGAGGGTACTCCAAGGTGTTATTCGTCTACTGGAACAAGAGCTTGGGCTCAAAGTACACCCGGAGAAAACCAAGATCGTGAACAACTTGGAACAGTCCTTTATGTTCCTAGGTCATGAGTTTAAACCGGGATTTTGGGTTACTCCATCCTCGAAAGCCAAACAGAAATTTAAAGAACGCGTGAAAGCAATTACGCGGCGGAACCAAACGGTGAATGTGGAACAGCTGATCCGAAAGAAGTTGAATCCATATTTACGTGGATGGGGTAGCTATTTTGGCTGGGGCAACGTAGGAAGTCTGATGAGAGAGTACGATGCATGGATAAGGAGAAGGCTCCGGATGGTACAGTTGCGGAGCTGGAAAAAGCCGAAGAACTTCTACAGGGCACTAAGAAAGAATAAGTGGAGGGGAGAGCTTCCCAAGATGCGTATGTTCGCATGGAGAAGCTCGCTATCCAAGCCAGCCAGTGTTGCAATGCCAAACGATTGGTTCAGAGAAAGAGGTCTCGTTTTTCTCGTAGACATCTATAATGAACATCATCCCCAGCGGGGATAAGCGCGGAGGAGCCGGATGCGATGACCCGCACGTCCGGTTCTGTGAGAGGCCCATGAATTCATTCATGGGCCTACTCGATTTTTGTAAAGAAATTATGCAGCTGTCGCTTTTTTTCCCCCGGCCGTCCTGCCGCTGAAGGTGAATGAAAGATAAGCGAAGCCGAGCGCTAGCCGCCGGCGCCCATTGTGAAGTAGGCAATTCTTTAAGACGTAGTACGATTTTTCGTACCGTTCGCCTCACCTTTGGAAAATTTGTTCTGCTATACTATTAACCGGCCTTGAAGTATGATAAGGATTGATCTCATATATTCGACACCGGGAGGGTAAGCGTCTTGATGCAGGCGGCAAAAAAACGCGGCTTTTCGATTTACGAATATTTGACGCTGAGGCGGAGAATTTTCATCATTTTTTTGTGCAGCACGCTCATCCCGTTTCTGATCATCGGGCTCATCTCCTATTATGCGATTTACTCCATCCTGACGAATAAGATACATACCGGCATCCAGAGCAATTTGAAGCAGGTCGAGCTGTCGCTGGAAAATACGATCGGCAACCTCAATCACGTATCCCAACAGCTCGCGGAAGGCGGCACGTTCGGCAAAAAGCTGGACCAGCTGCTCTCCGAACAAGAGCCGTATTGGCGGTCCTATCTGACCGACGAACTGAAAAATGAGCTGAGCATTCTCACCTTCACGAACCCGTCCATCGGCTTGACGTTTTATTATTTTCAGAAGGAAGACCGTTACGACTTTGAAAATCTCGGGGTGAAGGAAGGCTTTTCGGCGAAAAAGCTGCCCTTGCTGGCGCAGTATTACCGCATCTCCTATTACGGTCCGCATATTTCGAACAACCGCTTCGACAACGGGTACGTGCTGTCCGCTTTGCGGCAGGTCGATTTGCCGGAGCGCGACGACGTATACGTCTATATCGAATCCAGCTTCAAGCTTACGCAAAACATTCTCAGCAACGATCAGTTCGGCAGCGCGCTGTCGCATATCATCTTGGACAACGGCGGGAGAATCGCCTACAGCGAGCTTCCGGCCGTGTTCCCGCAGGATACGGTGGCGGGCGATTTTATGTCCGGCGGCAAGTCCGGGGTCCATGGGGATTACTACTGGTTTAAGGAAACCAGCAATCAAGGCTGGAGCGTCATCACAGTCATTCCGAAAACGGATTATAACAAAGAAATGAACCGCTGGCTTACCCAGATCCTATTGTTTTCGCTGCTGTTTCTCCCCGTCAGCGTGCTGCTGGCCTGGCTGCTGTGGAAAATGGTGTACAGGCCGCTCAACGATTTTAACCGGGAAATCAAGCTCATGTCGCAAAACAGGCAGCAAACGGCAGCCGTCCGCACGAAAATTCCCGAGTTCGACTACTTGTTAAACCAGTTCCGGCAGATGAAAAAGCAAATTTGGGAGCTGTTTGCGGAGGTGGAGCAAAAGGAGAAGCGCCGGATCGACCTGGAGGTCGAGAAACTGCTGTATCAGATCAATCCGCATTTTCTGATGAACTCGCTCGACACGGTGCATTGGCTTGCCGTCATGAACGGCCAGCAGGAGATCGACCGGCTAGTGCAGTCGCTCAACAAGCTGCTTTATTACAATCTGGGCAAGCTCGGGCAAAGCTCCACCGTGCAGGAAGAAATCGATGCACTGAGGCAGTATTTGACCTTGCAGCAAATCCGCTACGATTTCCAGTTTGACGTGCGGATTCATGTGGACGACGATGTGCTCAAGGTGCCGATACCGCGGTTTATTTTGCAGCCGCTTGTGGAAAATTCGCTGTATCACGGCTTGAATGATGACGGTTACATTCAGGTCGACGTCAGGTTGAACGGTTCCGTGATCGAAGTGTCGATTCGCGATAACGGCGCCGGCATGTCGGAGGAGACGATCCACAACCTGCTGCACAGCAGAGAAGCGGAGGGCCGCAAAGTCGGCATGGGCATCGGGATGAACTACGTGAAAAGAATGATTGAAAGCCAGTACGGCGAACGGGGAAAGCTGAGCATCGAAAGCGCCGTCGGCCAAGGAACGTCGATTTATTTGCAAATTCCGATTTCGGAGGTGGAAGCGGCGCATGCTTAAAGTGCTTGTTGTCGATGACGATAAACTGGTCCGTAAAGGCCTTATTTCCGCTATGCCCTGGGAGAGGTTCGGCATGCAGGTCGTCGGTGAGGCGAATAACGGCCGGAAAGCGCTGGAATTCATCGAATCGGCCGATGTCGACCTGCTGCTGACCGATCTGGCGATGCCGGTCATGTCGGGCATCGAGCTGATGCGGGAGGTGCGCGTCCGGTTCCCGGGCGTACACATCGTCGTGCTGACCTTGCACCAGGATTTTGAATACGTGCAGGAAGCGCTGAGGCTCGGGGCTGTCGATTATATCGCCAAGGTGGAGCTTGAGCAGGAAGTGTTCGACGAAGTGCTGGAGCGCATTTCCCGCCGCATTCGCGAGCTGGAAGGCGGGCGGAAAGCCGGTCGCGGCGATGAAGGCGGGGAAGCGGCCGCAAACGAAACGGACCGGGCGGGTGGGCACCCGGACGAACGGGCGCGGGAGGAGCAGGAAAGGCCCGCTTTTTACGAGCGCCGTGCGAATGAAGCCGGGAGCCGTGTTCCGGCAGACGATGTCGAGGCCGCTCTCGGGCTGCAGGATCCGGAGGAAGGCGTAAAGCGGCTGAGGAGCGAATGGACCTCCTACGGCTGGATTCATCAGGACGCGGCGTATGACAGGCTTACCGGACTCCTGCATGCGCTGAGGCTGCCGCAGCCCCGTCTGATCGGGCTGCTGTATTCGCTCGCCGACCATTGGAACCGGCTGTTTCAGCCCGTTTACGGCGCGGCCATCGAGCTCGGCGAACCGTTCGATTATTGGTACGAGGCGGAGGAATGGCTTCGCCGCGTCAGGGAAACGCTGCGGCGGGCGATGGGGAAGTCGGCCTTTTCGCAGGAAGTGTTCGAAGCGGTGATGAAGGCCGTCGACCTGATCCACGAAGAGGCGCATACGCCGCTGACGGCCGCCGACGTGGCGAAGCGGGTGAACATGAGCCGCAGCTATTTCAGCCAATGCTTCAAAGATATCGTCGGCAGCACCTTCAACGATTACATCCGCCATGTCCGAATGGACAAAGCGAAAAATTATTTGCTGCAAACAAGCAAGCCGATCCATTGGATCGCCGAGCATACCGGTTATTCGGACGAAAAATATTTCAGCCGCACGTTTCGCGAGCATACGGGCCTGCTGCCCAGCGAATACAGGCAGACGTTTCGCACCGGGGGAGAATCGTCCGCCAAATAGGGGGAAATTTGTCAGCCGGCTGCATATATAGCGCTTCGACCGCGCGACCGGCTCCGGTCATTTCTCCCCCGTATTTCGAAACCGCTTTCTATCTTAAGAAGCGGTTCTTTTATGTTAGTTTATAGGTGTATCGATCAATTCCGCAAAAGAAAGCAGGGGAGTTCATGAAAATAATGAAAAAAAGCGCAGCGGTTACGCTTGCCGCCGCACTGGTCATCGTATCCGCTTGCAGCAGCGCGAAGCCTGCGGAAGGGCCTCAGGCGGCCGGCGACAATGCCCCCAAGGACAAAGGAGCGGCCGGCGCTCCGGCAGCAGCGGCAGACCCGTTCGGCAAATATGAGAGCACGGTGACGATCAACATCGGCAAGGAGATCAACCCGTCCGACAAAACGCTGCCGCCGGGCGACAGCTCGGAAAACAACCAATACACCCGCTACGTGAAGGAGCAGCTGAACATCGAGACGAAAAACGCCTGGCAGGCGGCGACCGGCAAAGATTACGACCAGAAGGTCAATCTGTCGATCGCAAGCAACGATCTGCCGGATGCGATGATCGTCAACGACACGCAGCTGCGGCAAATGCTGAAGGCCGGCCAGCTCGCCGATTTGACCGACGTGTTCAACAAATACGCCTCTCCGGCGATCAAGAGCATCATGAACTCTACCCAGGGGTTGGCGCAGAAAGCCGTTACGTTTAACGGAAAAATGATGGCGATCCCCAACGTCACCACTGAATCGGACATGGTGCATATCATGTGGATCCGCAAAGATTGGCTTGACAAGCTCGGTCTGGAGCCTCCGAAAACGATCGACGACCTGGAGAAGGTGGCCAAGGCATTTGTCGAGCAAGACCCGGACGGCAACGGCAAAGCCGATACGATCGGCATTACCGGACCGCAGTCCGGCGGACTGATTCATGCGAACTTCATCGCTCCGAACAACAACAACTACGGCTTTGACCCGGTTTTTTCCGCGTACCACGCGTATCCGGGATTTTGGCTGAAGGGAAGCGACAGCAAAGCGGTGTACGGCTCGATTTTGCCGGAGACGAAGCAGGCGCTCGCCAAGCTGCAGGATTTGTATAAAAAAGGGCTGATCGACAAGGAAATGAGCGTGCGCAAGGATGCGTCGGAGCCGATCAAGAGCGGCAAATCCGGGATCTGGTTCGGCATGTGGTGGGCCGGCTACGGGGCGCTCGGCGATGCGATCAAAAACGACCCGAAGGCGAACTGGCAGGCCTATGCGGTGCCGCTGGACGCGAGCGGCGAATTTACACCGCATATGGGAACGCCGTCCAACAAGTTCCTTGTTGTCCGAAAAGGCTACGAGCATCCGGAAGCGGCGCTGAAAATGATCAATTTGCTGCTGAGGGACGAGTCGAAACTGGACGTGAAGGTATCGCTAGACAACTATCCGCTGCGGCTTGTGTACGCACCGATGGACGAGATGGACGTCACGTATAAAATGCTGAAGGAAGTGCTTGCCGGAACGAAAAAGCCGGAGGAGCTCGATCTGCCGGGCTACAAGCTGCTCAAGGCCGATGCGCAAAACGTCAAGAAGGTCAAGCTCGAGCCTTACGACAAATACGATATCCAGTATTGGGACCCAATGGCCGACCTGGGCGTCTGGAAGCGGATGTACTCCACGTTCGTGGGCGTAGGAGCGCTCCAGAAGCCGTTCAAGAAAACGTACAGCCTCACTTACTCGCAAACGAAGACGATGGAAAGCAAATGGGCTACGCTCGACAAGCTGGAGAAGGAAGCTTTCCTGAAAATCATCATGGGCGCGGCTCCTGTCGATTCGTTCGATCAATTCGTGCAGGAGTGGAAAAAACAGGGCGGAGACCAGATCACGGCGGAAGTGGACGAAATGGCGAAGCAGTAATCGAAGCAGCATAGCGAGGATTCGGGCGCCGGTTGAACGTAAGCGGCGCCCGTCCATACTTAAGCGCGGTAGGGAGTGAGACGAAGCATGGGGAACAAAGGATTTGTCAAGCATTACTATGTCATGCTTCTGCCGGGAATGATTTGGCTGACGCTGTTCAGCATCGTGCCGATGTTCGGGTTTGTCATCGCGTTTCAGGACTACAATCCCGGGCTGGGAATGCTTCATTCCGAATGGATCGGCCTGGAAAACTTCAAATATTTGCTGTCTTTAAGCGACAGCAGGACGGTGTTCGTGAACACGCTCGTTATCGCGGTCATGAAAATCGTCGCCAACCTGATCGTGCCGCTCGTCTTTGCGTTAATGCTGAATGAGCTGCGGCTGGCCGTATTAAAGCGATGGATTCAAACCGTCGTCTATTTGCCGCACTTTTTGTCGTGGGTCATCTTGTCGGGGATACTGCTCGACGTGTTTTCGTACAAAGGGCCGGTCAATACGATCATGTCGTGGTTCGGCGCCGAGCCGATTTTGTTTTTCGGGAGAGCGGATTTGTTCCCGTTTCTCATCGTCGGCAGCGACGTGTGGAAGGAATTCGGCTTTAACACGATCATCTACCTTGCCGCCCTGACGGGTATCAACCCGTCGCTGTACGAGGCGGCCGCCATCGACGGCGCCACGCGCCTGCAGCGGCTGTGGAACGTGACGCTGCCGGGCATCGTCACGACCGTCGTGCTGCTCGCCGTGCTCAGCCTCGGCAACGTGCTGAACGCCGGCTTCGACCAGGTGTTCAACCTGTACAATCCGCTCGTTTACTCGACCGGCGACATCATCGACACCTGGGTGTACCGGACGGGGCTTGTCAACCTGCAGTACGGGCTCGCCACCGCGATGGGGCTGTTTAAATCCGTGATCAGCTTCGTGCTGATCGTCACCTCCTATGTGCTGGCGTCCAAGTTTGCCAATTACCGCATTTTTTAACATAAAGGGGCATGGCTATGGTCAGGGAAACAACATTCGGCTCCAAGGCGTTCGACGTGCTGCTGATCGTGCTTTTGGTCGGCATCGCGCTCCTTTGCATCCTGCCGCTCTGGTATACGCTGTGCGTGTCGCTCAGCGCCAATTCCGCAGCGGCGGCCGGGATGGTCGGCTTATGGCCGGTCGGCTTCAATTTTAACTCGTATAACGAAATCATGGGCGACAGCAAGTTTTTCAATTCGTTTTGGATTTCCGTCAAAAGGGTCGTGCTCGGCGCCGGCGTCAGCTTTATCGTCACCGTGCTGATGGCGTACCCGCTGTCCAAAAACGCCAAGGAATTCCCGCTGCGCAACGTGTTTATGTGGATTCTCGTGTTCACGATGCTGTTCAACGGCGGACTGATCCCGTGGTACCAAACGGTGAAGGCGCTGGGACTCATCAACAGCATCTGGGCGCTCGTGCTCGGGCACAGCGTGCCGATGTTCAACGTCATTCTCGTCGTCAACTATTTCCGCAACCTGCCCAAGGAACTGGAGGAGGCGGCGCTCGTCGACGGAGCCGGGCCGTGGTATATGCTGGTCAAGCTGTACATTCCGCTCGCCGTGCCGGTGCTCGCCACCGTGACGCTGTTCAGCATCGTGTACCACTGGAACGAGTTTTTCAACGGCCTCGTGCTGATGTCGAAGGCGGACCATTATCCGCTGCAAACGTACATCCAGCAGCTCGTCGTCGTCATCGATGCTTCGACGATGGATACGGAGCAGCTCAAACGTCTGAGCGAGCTGTCGAACCAGACGCTCAATGCGGCGAAAATTTTCATCGCGATGATTCCGGTGCTGCTCATTTATCCGTTTCTGCAGCGGTTTTTCATTCACGGCATCACGCTCGGTTCGGTGAAGGAGTAATATGCGCGTATGGCGGCGAATGCCTTTCGGCCTTCGCCGCCGTTTATTTTTATCCCGGAAACTATCGTCTGCGAGGGATTATTTACGGCGGATTCCCGGGGCCAAGGGAGGATTTCCCGTCGGCCGGGAAATTGGGCGGGAGACGTCGGGAAATGAGTCAGGTTCGATTTACGGAAACGTCACACTGGCTATATAATGCAATCAGATCATAAAGAGCCGTCTTCAAGGGAGCATTCTGAATAATATGATACAAAACGTATATATTACTTGTCAGTCCGTCTGATTAATGATACAATTTGTTACGTTTTGTTGATCCAGCTTTTTTGACTGGCTGCTAAAGGTGGTGATGTTGGAGAGATCAATTTCGATATATGCCGAAACGTAACATTTGGAAATTCGATATTATGGCAGGAGGTACATGCATGAATTTTCATCGACGGTTAATGAGTTCAAAATTAAGATCGGCTTTTTTATTGTTAATGAGTTTACTGATTTCGCTTCCGGGTTTCGCTTTTGCCGACAAAGAAACTCCGGAGGCCAAGCCGACGCCGTTCGCCCCGAAGGATAATAATGCCTTCAGCGCCCTCGCTCTTCCGAACGGGGAAATCGGCAACGAGCATATTCAAGCCAATATCGGCACGAACGGCAGATTCAACATGGGAATCAAAAAGCAGCAGTCGGGCGACGAATGGTACAACATCATTTATAGTTGGCCCAGCTATCCGAACACATCCTTTACCACGGTGAAGGTTGACGGTACGGATCGGGTATACGGGCTTGACGCCGCCGGATATACGTCTTTTGTTACGGCACCGCACAATGTGGACGATACGACGAACGAGGCTTTATGGAAAATGGGAGACGTGTCCGTCAAGCAGGTGCTGCAAACGGCATTGAATCCGGCCACCGGAATCCCCGACGCCTTCAAGATTCGTTATACGATTACCAATGCGGGTACGCAAAACCATAGCGTCGGCCTTCGCATGATGGTCGACACGATGGTGGAAGGCAACGACCATGCACCTTTCCGGGTACCGACAGCCGGCGGCATCGAATCCGTCGATTACGAAAAAGATTATTTCGGCCAGCAAGTGCCCGGATTTTGGCAAGCCTTTAAAACATTCGAAAACCCGGATATCAGCGCTCAATACACGATGAAAGGCAGCGATGCGACCGCGCCGGACCGGTTTACGATCGCCAGCTGGTCCTCCATCAACAATACGCTCTGGGATTATAATATCACTGCGAACCGGAAAACCGGAGACAGCGCCGTCGGCATGTGGTGGAATCCGACAACGCTTGCGCCGGGGGAAACCAGAACAATCGTAACTTACTACGGCAGACCGGGCGTAGGCGGCGACCAAACTCTCGTGCTGAGCGGCAGACAGCGTCTGTCGTATCCGGAATGGTCGACGTCTCCATCCAATTTGATCGCCTATTTAAACAACAATTTGGGCATGAATTTGTCCAATGTCACCTTGCAGCTTGTGCCGGGAGACAATGGGTTAAGCCTTGTTGACGGCGATGCCGTTCATGATTTGGGCAATATTCCGGCAGGAACGATCAGCCAAACGACCTGGAGAGTAAAACCTACCGCGGAGGG
The DNA here is from genome assembly GCF_023276405.1 of Paenibacillus hamazuiensis. Lineage (NCBI taxonomy): Bacteria > Bacillati > Bacillota > Bacilli > Caryophanales > Paenibacillaceae > Paenibacillus > Paenibacillus hamazuiensis. The sequence goes on along the minus strand of NZ_JALRMO010000001.1, from coordinate 3,995,132 downwards.
CGTCCATCCGCTGACCGTGAAAGCATTCCGGGAAGGCGCTGCCGATCCGTTTGCTACCGCGACTTACGAAATTGAAGCACTGGCTCCAGTGGTGCCGCCTAACGTTTCGATCGGAGGAGGCCGTGGAAGCCAAAACGACGGTACGCCGGTAGCCGGCAGAACGACGCCGCTGACGGTCAACGCATCCTTTAATAACCCGTCTGCGTCCGCGGTTAAGTTCGTGGCGACCGATGCAACAGGCGACAAGTATGAAGCTCAAATGAGCACGCAAAACGGCATCGACTGGACGATTAGTTTCATTCCGAGCCAAGCAGGTTTGTGGGAAACGCCTTTGGAAATCGAAATCGTTCCCACATATCCGGGCAACCAAACGGGCCCGCCCCTCGAATTTGAGGTGGTATTGATCGATCCGAGTGGCATTGTGTACAATGCGGCCAAAGGAAACCAGAACGATTGGCCGCTGCCCAGAGCCACGGTCGTATTGCAATACAACGATCCGGCGCTCGGCGCTTGGGTCAATATGAGTGAGGAAGCCTATCCGGGCAGAATGAATCCGATCACGAACCCTCAAGCGACAGGCGAAGACGGCCGGTTTGCTTGGGATACGGCGGCAGGTCAATATCGCGTCATCGTCAGCCGTCCCGGCTTCGAGACCGCCACGAGCCGCACGGTTACCGTTCCGCCTGCGGTAACGGATTTGCACGTAGGATTGACGCCGACGGACCACGTGGCCCCGAGCCTTACGGTAAGCGGAGTGACCTACGGCGAGACCTATACGGAGCCCGTGAACGTTCAGTTCCATGCGTCCGACGATGTATCGGGAGTACGCTTCGTCTCTTACAAGCTCGATAACGGACAGCCGCAAAAGGTTAACGGCAGCAGCGGAACCATTCCGGTATCTGCGGTAGGCGCGCATACGATCGATTTCACGGTGGCCGACCACGCGGGGAACGAATTTGCCAAGAAAGTAGCGTTTACGATAAAGTCTTCGGACTCCGTGGCTCCCGTAACGACCTTGACGGCAAACCCTGCCACCCCGAACGGGGCAAACGGCTGGTATACGTCGAACGTTACGGTAAGCTTGAGCGCAGTTGACAACCCTTCCGGGTCGGGTGTGGATAAAATCCGGTACCGTTTGAACGGCGGGGCCTGGAACGAGTATACTGCGCCGTTCGCGCTGAGCACGGACGGCATCTATGCCATCGATTATTTCAGCACGGACAAAGCGGGGAACAGCGAAGCCGCCAAAACCGGAACGGTCAAGCTCGATAAGACGCTGCCTGTAACGAAATACAACCTGGATCCGGTCCAATCGACGAGTTCGTCGGGCAGAACCTACATTTCCGGCTTCAAGGTGACCCTGACCCCGACCGACAACCAATCCACCGTGACCGGAACCGTGTACCGTATTAACGGCTCATCGTGGCAGCCGTATTCGGCACCTTTTGAAATTCAGGCGGCCACGGCCAAAACCGTCGAGTACTACAGCACGGATGGCGCGGGCAATAAAGAATCGATCAACCTGATGGACTTTATCCGCGGCATTTTTACGGGGAATAAATAAGAAGGGAGATTGAAGCGCATGGAAATGACGGAAAAAAAGCAGTATGCGGCACCTAAAGTCATTCAGCATGAGCTCATCGTGTTCGAGACGGCTTTAAGCAGCGGAATGTGCCCGAACGGCTATCATTGGGAATTCCAGATGTCCCCTTCAGGATTTTGGCAGCGGGTGTGCGTGAAGGACTGACGTATGGCTCACCGGCACGATAAGTTAGGATAAATGGACCGAAGACTAGTGCAAAAAGCGCATGGCCGCAACCCGGCTGTGCGCTTTTGTGCGCTTGGCAGCGCATCGTACTAACGGGTGAAAGTCCCGAGCGCACCGCGGGGTGGCGGAAGCGCATAGCCGACTGGTAGTGCTCTGGCCGTAAGGGAGGGTGCGGAGGATCAGAAGGCAAAACCCGGAACAGGCGGCATGAACCATGTTGGCTGGCGAAGCCGGATAACCCTGCAAGAGAAGGGGACGTCCTATACCACCATAGGCTTCGAAAGTTAGGAGGACTGGATTCGGGGGAAAGACGATGACGTGACCCAAGGAGGGCTTATCGTCTTCCGCATAGCGGTAAACTCTTTTCAAGGCTTATAGGGCTAAGACAGAATGATGGATGGTGAGCAGTCATACGAAGGGATAGTAGTGAGAAAGCTTGCCGGAAAAGCCGCAATGGCAAGTGAACCGACACCAACGTTGTCGGTGCAAGCTTAGACCCAAAAGGCAAAGACTTGGTGCGAAGCCCGGAACCGTGGAAGAAAAGCATAACCACCTAGGAAGCCGTCATGTGCCAGACAGAAGCCGGGGAGCCAAGAAGAGCGAAGAGCCGGGGCTGAACAAAAGGGTAGGCCGTCTGGGGCGGAGTACCGAAGGGGAACCGGAAAGGCTGAAAGATTAGCTATACGTCCGGAAACTGAAAGGGAAGGAACACGAGACATGAAGGAAGGAAAAGGAGAGGTAGGCTTTCGTGAGGGAGTAGAAGTCCCGAGAAAACGCAGATGGCACAGCCTCATCGACAAGATATGGGCGATGCCGAACCTTGAGGAGGCATTCCGGGAGGTCAAGCGCAACCGGGGAGCAGCGGGAGTAGACGGAGTGACCATAAAGGTATTCGAGAGTGAACTGGAGCGTAACTTAAGAACGCTTCAGCAGGAGCTGCGGGCGAAGGCATACAAGCCGATGCCGGTCAGGCGCATGTACATTTCCAAGGAAAATGGGGGTCAAAGGCCGCTCGGGATACCCGCAATTCGCGATCGCGTAGTACAGGCGGCGACCCGCCGAATCCTCGAACCGATTTACGAGGCGACATTTATGGAGTGTAGTTTTGGGTTTCGCCCGGGACGCAGTGCACACATGGCGCTGGAGAACATTCGGAAAGATCTCATGGATGGATACGTTTATGTGATCGACGCCGACCTGAAATCGTATTTCGATCTCATTCCACATGACAAGTTGCTTAAGGCCGTCAAGGAAGAAGTGGTGGATGGTAGTGTCCTAAAGCTCATAGAAAGCTTCTTAAAGTCCGGAGTCATGGAGAACGGAAGTTTTCACCTGAACGAGCAAGGAAGTCCACAGGGTGGGGTTATTAGTCCGCTTTTGGCGAATATCTACCTAAACCCGCTGGATAAGCTCATGACTGAACGGAAGCACCGTATAACACGGTACGCCGATGATTTTGTGATCTGCTGCAAATCCCAAAAGGGGGCAGAGAGGGTACTCCAAGGTGTTATTCGTCTACTGGAACAAGAGCTTGGGCTCAAAGTACACCCGGAGAAAACCAAGATCGTGAACAACTTGGAACAGTCCTTTATGTTCCTAGGTCATGAGTTTAAACCGGGATTTTGGGTTACTCCATCCTCGAAAGCCAAACAGAAATTTAAAGAACGCGTGAAAGCAATTACGCGGCGGAACCAAACGGTGAATGTGGAACAGCTGATCCGAAAGAAGTTGAATCCATATTTACGTGGATGGGGTAGCTATTTTGGCTGGGGCAACGTAGGAAGTCTGATGAGAGAGTACGATGCATGGATAAGGAGAAGGCTCCGGATGGTACAGTTGCGGAGCTGGAAAAAGCCGAAGAACTTCTACAGGGCACTAAGAAAGAATAAGTGGAGGGGAGAGCTTCCCAAGATGCGTATGTTCGCATGGAGAAGCTCGCTATCCAAGCCAGCCAGTGTTGCAATGCCAAACGATTGGTTCAGAGAAAGAGGTCTCGTTTTTCTCGTAGACATCTATAATGAACATCATCCCCAGCGGGGATAAGCGCGGAGGAGCCGGATGCGATGACCCGCACGTCCGGTTCTGTGAGAGGCCCATGAATTCATTCATGGGCCTACTCGATTTTCCTTTTCGCGAACGACCCGGAAATGGGCGGGCAGGACTTTGGGAGGAAAGAAAATCAAAAGGCCGTCAATTTTTGTCGAGAAACGGTCGGAAATTATATGTTATACTTTGGAGAGCTTAAGCCATTGTTCGTATCCGTATAGGAAAGTAGGGAGATGACGAATATGTTGATATTATTTCTGACGACGGCCCACAACAGTATGAGTCAACGGATGTATGCGGAATTGACCGGGCGCGGACACCGGATTGCCATCCAAATAGTGAATTCCGAACAGGACATGATAGATGCCGCCGAGCGGCACGAACCCGAACTCATTCTAGCGCCGTTTCTCAAAATAATGATACCGAAATCCGTTTGGAGCCGGCACACTACTTTAGTCGTGCATCCCGGGATTAAAGGCGACCGGGGGCCGTTTTCGCTGGACTGGGCGATCATGGACGGAAACGAAGAGTGGGGCGTGACGCTGCTTCAGGCCGATGAGGAAATGGACGCCGGCGACATATGGGCGACCGCTCATTTTCGGATGAAAAATGTGAGCAAAAGCCGGCTATACCGTCACGAAGTGACCCAGGCGGCGGTAAAATGCGTGTTGGAAGCGATTGAATCCATCGGCAAGAACGACTTTCGTCCGGAGCCGCTGGATTATTCCAAGGATGATGTAAAAGGGAAGCTGCACCCGAAAATCACGCAGGCGGACCGCAGAATCGATTGGGCTCAGACCACCGAAGCGATAGCCAAAAAAATCCGTGCAGCCGACAGTCATCCCGGCGTATTGGACGAAATGTTCGGACAACCGGTGTACCTTTTCGGCGCGCATGAGGAAGATTTGCTGAAAGGGGTGCCCGGAGAAATATTGGGTTACCGGGACGGAGCCGTCTGCCGTGCGACCGGAGACGGAGCGATATGGATTACGCACGTGAAACCGAAAGGCTGCTTCAAGCTGCCGGCCGCTCTGGCATTCAAGGACCGGTTGGACCTGATCCCGCATTTGCCCTTGTCCCCTTTTGCCAAGTACGAAGGCCGTACATATAGAGAAATCTTTTATGAGGAAAAGAACCGGGTAGGCTATTTGCATTTTGACTTTTACAACGGGGCGATGTCGACGGAGCAGTGCATCCGGTTAAAAGAGGCGTATCTGGAAGCGTCGAAGCGGGATATCAAAGTCATCGTGCTGATGGGAGGCATCGATTTTTGGTCGAACGGCATCCATCTGAACGTCATCGAGCATGCGGAAAGTCCTGCCGACGAATCGTGGGCCAACATCAACGCCATGAACGATTTGGTGCGGGAGATCGTTTTGACCGGCTCCAGGATCACGATATCGGCGATGCAGGGAAATGCCGGTGCCGGCGGCGTGATTTTAGCGCTCGCCGCCGATCGCGTATATGCCAGAGAGGGGATAGTTCTGAACCCGCATTACAAAAAAATGGGGGGATTATACGGTTCGGAGTACTGGACCTATCTCCTGCCGGGTCGGGTCGGCCCGAACAAAGCCTTGGAGCTGACGGAACAATGCCTGCCGATCGGCACGGCGTCCGCCGAATCGATAGGTCTAGTTGACGGCGTATTTGGCGAAGATCAAGAGGCCTTTTGCAGCCGAGTCGAACAAATTGCGCAGGAATTGGCCGAATCGCCGAATTATGCCCAATTTCTGCAAGCCAAAAGGGAAAAGCGTTTCAAGGACGAGCAAAGCAAACCGCTGGAACATTACCGCAGCGAGGAGCTTCGGAAAATGCGGATTAATTTTTACGGTGAAAATCCCGCTTACCATGAGGCGAGACGCCAATTTGTCTATAAGCTTTCCTGTTCCGTCGAAGCGGCGGGGGATGTCAGGAGCGAAACTGCGGTTACCTAGAGAAGCTGCTGCAATCATGGGTGTTTTATAACGGATAGTATATAAGTTAAACAAAAGATTTATATGGCGCAGCGGACGGTTTTGACTCATACGGCTTACACGGATGGTGTAACGGTTGCAGATGAGCTTAAAGGGGCTAAGATCGGTGATTTCCGAACGGTAACGGTTGCCAGAGCGGTTATTTGTGAACTTTCATCGTTTTGAGGGATACGAAATGAAAAATAAGCTCTGCCACAACCGTTACGATTTAAAAATGATGTTTTTTAGCCAAATAAGCTCCACAGCAACCGTTAAGCTGCCCGTGAACGGGACCTTGGCGCACATGCAATCCCGTTACCATCGCAGCATGCATGATCGTTAGTTAAAAAAGCCGTCGGGGCGAAGTGCCTGACGGCTTTTTTCAGGTTTATGAGCGCTGCCGGCCCGTGTGTGATGAAAATTGCTGGATAAAATATTCACCGGCAATTATGATTAGAATGAGCTGTTTTGAATAAAGTGCAAGAAGGTAAAAGGGAAGAGTAGCGAACAGATTGCAAGCGCTTTAACACGTAACGACGAGGAGGATTGTTTATGCACGAACCGACCGAATCCATCGCATCCATCATGGGAAAAGACGACCCGCAGCTGTACGACGTCACGACTCACGCTCCGGGGGCGGAGGGCAAGCTTCCGCTGACCGACGAGCTGCTGCGCCATGCGCCGAGCGGCGACTTGTTCGGTATGTCGCAAAACGCCGGTATGGGCTGGAAGCCGGGCTTGCTCGGCGGCAAGCAGTTTCTCATCCTCAGCACGCAGGGGGGCATACGGCGGGATGACGGCACGCCGGTAGCGCTCGGCTATCATACCGGCCACTGGGAGGTCGGACTGCTGATGAAAGCGGCGGCTGAGGAAATCGCCGCGCACGGCGGCATTCCGTTCGCCGGCTACGTCAGCGATCCTTGCGACGGGCGGTCGCAGGGGACGACCGGCATGTTCGATTCGCTGCCGTACCGCAACGATGCCGCTGTCGTGTTTCGCCGGCTGATCCGTTCGCTGCCCACGCGCAAAGGGGTCATCGGCGTCGCCACGTGCGACAAAGGCTTGCCGGCGATGATGCTTGCGCTCGCCGGGATGCACGACCTCCCGGGGGTGATCGTGCCCGGCGGGGTAACGCTGCCGCCGAGCGTAGGGGAGGACGCCGGCAAAATTCAAACGATCGGCGCCCGCTATGCCAGCGGCGAGATCAGCCTGGACGAGGCGGCCGACCTCGGCTGCCGCGCCTGCGCGACGCCCGGGGGAGGCTGCCAGTTTCTCGGCACGGCGGCGACGTCGCAGGTTGTGGCCGAGGCGATGGGCCTCGCGGTGCCGCATTCGGCGCTCGCCCCTTCCGGCCAGCCGGTATGGGAGGAGATCGGCCGGCAGTCGGCGAGGGCGGTCATGGCGCTCGAAGCCCGAGGCTTGCGGATGCGCGACATCCTGACCGACGCGTCGATAAGCAACGCGATGGCCGTGCACGCCGCGTTCGGCGGATCGACGAACCTGCTGCTGCACATTCCCGCCATTGCCCATGCAGCCGGTCTCGCTGTGCCGGCGGTCAGCGACTGGATCCGCGTCAACCGCAGTGTGCCGCGGCTCGTCAGCGTGCTGCCGAACGGCCCGATATACCACCCGACCGTTCGCGTGTTTTTGGCCGGCGGGGTGCCGGAGGTGATGCTGCATTTGAGAAAACTCGGCGTGCTGGACGAAACGGCGCTTACCGTAACCGGACGCAAGCTCGGCGACGTGCTCGACTGGTGGGCGGACTCGCCGCGCCGGCACGAGCTGCGGAGGCAGCTGATCGAGAAGGACGGCGTCGACCCGGACACGGTTATTATGGGACCGGAGAAGGCGAAGCAGATGGGCATCACCTCGACGGTTACGTTTCCGACCGGAAATATCGCTCCGGAAGGTTCGGTCATCAAGTCGACGTCGATCGATCCGACGGTGCTGGACGAGGACGGCGTTTACCGCCATACCGGCAGAGCCAAGGTGTTCACCACCGAGCGGGCGGCGATCGCCGCGATCAAGAGCGGGAGCATTCATGCGGGCGACGTCATGGTGCTGCTCGGCCGCGGCCCGTCGGGAACCGGCATGGAGGAGACGTACCAGCTCACCTCGGCGCTGAAGCATCTGCCGTTCGGCAAACATGTGTCGCTCATTACGGACGCGCGGTTTTCCGGCGTCTCCACGGGGGCGTGCATCGGACACGTCGGTCCGGAGGCTTTGGCCGGCGGCCCGATCGGAAAGCTGCGCGACGGCGATCTGATCGAAATCGTCGTCGATCGGGGCAAGCTGGAAGGCAGCGTCAATTTCATCGGCGAAGACGACGCTTTGTATACGCCGGAGGAAGGCGCGCGTGTGCTGGCGCAGCGGCCCTTCCACCCGGAGATGAAGCCGGACGGCGCCCTGCCGGACGACACCCGGCTGTGGGCCGCTCTGCAGGCGGTCAGCGGCGGTACGTGGCGGGGCAACGTATACGACGTCGATCGCATCGTGGCCGCGCTGGAGGCCGGAAAAAAAGCGCTCGGCTGGACTTAGCGCAGCGGAAAATTTCAATTGACAGGACATTCGCCTTCATGCTAATCTTTAAATCATATAAATCCAATCGGAATTAAAGTGTATTCTACCGGACCACCGGAGACGTTCGCCCGCTTTGCAGCGGGGAGGGACGTCTCCTTTTTTTGTCCGGCATGGTAAACGCCGATTTTCCCTATTGGACCGCCAAAGGGCAGCGGATAATTCATTTTCACTTACCAATCAAGCGGGGGATGAGCATATGGCAAAAGTCCTTATCGGCAGCAAAAAGAAATTTTTCGGCATCGTTCTGGCTGTATGGATGGCAGCGCTGGCGGGCTGCGGCACCGCGCAAAACGCCGGCTCTTCGAACGCCGCAGCTTCCGGAGGAGCGCAGCCGGCATCCGGAGCGGCCAAGGAGAAGGTCGTCGTCAACATCGGCGTACAAGGCAAGACGGGCATTTTCCCGTATGCCCGGGAAAAGGGCTATTTCGAGAAGGCGTTCGCCAAAGCAGGCGCGGAAGTCAAATGGACCGAATTTGCCAGCGGACCTCCGCATTTTGAGGCGATCGCCGCGGGCCGGATCGATTTCGGCGCCGTCGGCGGAACGCCGGTCGTTTCCGCACAGACGGGCGGCGTCGATTTTAAAGCGATCGCGGTCACTTCGGACGGGAAAACCGGCAATTTTATCGTCATTCCGAAAAACAGCCCGATCAAGGAGCTGAAAGATTTAAAAGGCAAAAAAATCGCCGTCGCCAAAGGCAGCAGCGCCTACAACTTCTTATACATGGCGATCGACCGTGCCGGCCTGAAGGGCAGCGATGTGAAGGAAATCCAGCTGCAGCCGGACGAAGCGAGACCGGCACTGGATTCCGGAGCCGTCGACGCCTGGTCGATATGGGAGCCTTACGCCACGACGGCGGTGTTTCAAACCGGAGCGAAAATATTGGTATCGGGGCAAGATCTGAACATCAACGCGCCAAGCTTCCTGATCGCCAGAACGAAGTTTTTGCAGGATCATCCCGATCTTGCCGTCGTGTTCCTGAAAGCTTACGAGGAGGCGCGCAAATATTATACGGGACATTTCGACGAGGTGGCCGAGGAGCTGTCCAAGTCGCAGAAGCTGGACCGCGCGATCGTCGACCAGGTGCTGAAAAACTCCAGCCCGATCCTCTCGCCGGCAACGCCCGAGTATGCCAAAGCACATCAGGAACAGGCCGATTTCCTGTACTCCGTCGGAGCGATCAACAAAAAGCTCGATACGTCCAAGGTTATTGAAAACAAGTATGTCGAGCAGGCGCTGAAGGAGTTAGGTACGCAAAAATAAGGAGGGGATTCGGATGAGTAAGGAAGCGCAGCTCAAAATCGAACGTTTGAACAAGTCGTTCGCCGGCCCGCAAGGGGCGATCCGGGTGCTGGATCAGATTCAGCTTCATGTGAAGCAGGGGGAATTCATTACGATCATCGGGCCGAGCGGCTGCGGCAAAAGCACCTTGCTGAAAATCATCGCCGGGCTGGATACGAAACACGACGGGCTGGTCGAGCTCGGCGGCAGTCCGGTGAAGGCTCCCGGCATCGATAAAGGGTTTATTTTTCAGGAGCACCGGCTGTTCCCATGGCTGACGGTGGAGAAAAACATCGCCGCCGATTTGCCGCTGAGCGATCCCGGGGTACGCAGCCGCGTAAACGAGCTGATTGAGCTTGTCAAGCTGCAGGGCTTCGAAAAAGCGTACCCGCGCGAGCTGTCGGGAGGCATGGCGCAGCGCGTGGCGATCGCCAGGGCGCTGCTGCGCAGGCCCAAGGTGCTGCTGCTCGACGAGCCGTTCGGAGCATTGGATGCGTTCACCAGGGCCCACATGCAGGAAGCTCTGCTCGATATATGGCGGGAAAACGGAACGACGATGATTCTCGTCACGCACGATATCGACGAAGCGGTGTTTCTCGCGAACCGGGTTGTCGTCATGAAATCGCGACCGGGCTCAATCCGCACGATCATCCCGATCGACCTGCCGTATCCGCGTAAAAGAGCCAGCGTATCGTTTCAGGAATTCCGCCACAAGGTGCTCGGCGAGTTCGAGCGGGTGGAGGAGCTGGAGCTGGTGGACAGCTCCGGGATATAGGCGTCCGCGCGAAAGCACGACATATTCACATTTGAGTTCCAATCATAACGAATACCCGCATCTTTCGCCAAACGGAAGTGCGGGTATTTTTTGCGTATATGAATCGCGCTTGCGCAGATGTGTCCGGAGAGCGATTTCTTCCTGTAATATAGCAATTGGGAAAAATTTGCATTGAACTTCTATGAAAAATGTCGTAGTATTTTTTTCGTATCTGGTAAAAAAGACCTTGTTTTCAGAAAGTTAATATTTAACTTTGTTGAATATTGTTGTAAATTCGACGGCTTTGTCGTAATATAGTTTAAGAAAAAGAAACTGCATATTATCTATCTTGCGATAACGGCAAACTCCCCGAAAGGTGAGGACGCAAAGCCACGGGCCTAAGGAAATTTATTTCTACGGCAGCCGGGTTACCGAACAAGGGAATAGGGAAATCCATCCTTTGTCAGGGTGGATTTTTTTGTTCTTTTTTGAAAATAGTTTTCACTGATAGATAGTCATGCACACTTTGATAGGAGGATTAGAGAGATGAGAGAAAAACTGAAGTGGGGAACGATGTGGGGCTTGAAAAATTCCATTAAAGCCAAGCTGGTCGTCGGCTGTTTATTGCTGTCCCTTGTGCCTCTGCTGATCACCACGCTGATTTTGACGAAGCTTTCCAATTCGGCCACGACGCTGGAGGCCAACGACAAGGAGATCAAAGTGGCGCAGGATACATCCAGATACGTGGACTATTGGATTCAGAATAAAATCAACGTCGTTCAAAATATTATGAAGGCTCATCCGGAATTTAAAGCGGGGGACAAAAATCACATTTTATCCGTGCTCAAACAAATCGGCGAAGTGGACCAGGAGGTCGAGTATTACGCTTATGTCGATAAAGACGCCAACAGCACGAACTGGTCGGGGCAAACGTCGAATGTGGCGGAAAGAGAATATTACATCAAAGCCAAGTCTACAAAGAAGCCGGCCATCAGCGATATGCTCATCAATCAGAAGACGGGAAAATACATCATTGTCGTGTCCGTTCCATTGCTGGACGGCGATAATTTTCTGGGCACGATCAACTGCGTCTTGAATCCCACCATACTGGGCAACTTGACCAACCAGATCAAGATAGGCAATACCGGACTCGGGTATTTGTGGTCGGAATCCGGAACGTTCATCTCCCATCCCAAAGAAGACCATTACGGCAAAAAAATGGACGATTTCTTCAGTCCCGAGCAAGTTCAGCAGTTTAAAGATACGGTTTTTCAAAACGACGTCGGCACGGTCGATTTTGTAAACTCCGAAGGCAAGCACAAATTGGCGGCCTACAGCACCGTTCCTACTACCGGTTGGAAAGTGATGGTGACTCAGGACAGTCAGGAAGTGTATGCCGCCAGGGACCAATTTTTGAAAATTTGCGTTGTCATTTTGGTGGTCGCCTGCATTTTGGTCGTGCTCGTTTCTTTGATCGCGGGCCGGCAGGTTTCCAAGCCGCTGCTTGTTATTTCTGGCGCGCTCCGTCAAGCCGCCGAGGGTGACTTGACATCCCGGCTTGGCGTAAGAACGCGGGATGAGATCGGACAAATATCGGAAAGCGTGAACGTGATGTTCGATTCCATCAGCGCGATGATCAGGCAGGTCAACCAAACGTCGGAGCATCTCGCCGCTTCCTCCGAGGAGTTAACGGCGATTTCGGCGCAAAACGTCGAGTCTTCCAAGCAAATCGGCATCTCCCTCGATAATGTGGTCGGCGGCTCGGAGAAGCAAGCGCAGGCAGCTCAGCAAAATGTGGCCGCGATGGAGGAGATGTCTGTCGGGATTACGCGGATCGCCGGGTCTGCGGCAAGCGTGTCCGACGCTGCGTTAAGCTCGTCCGAAGAGGCCAAGCAGGGGAATGTAGTCGTGCAAAAGGCGGTTGCCCAAATGGATGCGATTCAGACGACCGTCAAACGGACTTCGTCGGAAATTTCGCAGCTCGGAGAGCTTTCTTCCAAAATCGGCGAAATCGTTCATGTCATCGGGGAAATTGCCAACCAAACCCAAATGCTCTCGCTCAACGCCTCGATCGAGGCTGCGCGCGCGGGTGAACATGGAAGAGGTTTTTCCGTCGTCGCCAATGAGGTGAAGAAGCTTGCCGACCAGACGAAGACGGCTTCCGCCAACATTGCGGAGCTGATTGAAGAGGTGCAGAAAACGACGGACAAAGCGATTCACGCTATGCAGGAAGGCGTCGACGTGGTCGACAGCGGCACGCAATTAATGACGCAGGTCGGCTCGGTATTCGAAACGATCTACAGCTCCATTCAGCACGTTACGGAGCAAATCCAGGAAATTTCCGCTTCCACGGAGCAAATATCCGCCGGAACCGAGCAGGTCACTTCCTCGATGAACGAGGTGGCCTCGATTTCGGATAAATCGTTCACGAACGCGCAGGCGATCGCGGCCTCGTCTCAAGAGCAGCTTGCCTCTATGGAAGAGATATCCGCATCCAGCGAAACGCTCAGCCAAATGGCTCAAGAGCTTCAGGAAACTTTATCCAAATTTATCGTCCGATAATCGACCATCTTAAGGAGGAGCTTCCGTGTCAAACAAAGATTCGAACAACCCGAAACATATGTCCAGACGCAACTTTCTGAAATCTTCCGGAATAGCGATCGGGGGAGCGGTACTTGGCGGCGCTGCCATGAGCGGTTTATGGCTCGGCAAAAAACCGGCCCAGCAGCAGCATCCGGCTGAGCAGAAGGCCGCCGATTACAATCAGGCGTTGATGTTTTTTAACCAGGAGCAGTTTTTTATTACGGAGGCGGCGGTCGAGCGTATTTTCCCGAAAGACGAACTCGGCCCGGGGGCGAAGGAGATCGGCGTCGCCATTTACATCGATCATCAGCTTGCCGGTCCATGGGGGATTAACGCGAAAGATTATATGATGGGGCCTTTTTTCAAGGGGGAGGCGACGCAGGGAAGCCAAACCCAACTAAGACGGGCCGATATATTCACCCTCGGGCTGAAGGGACTGAAAGATTACAGTCAAAAAAAGTACAGTAAAAGCTTCCAGGATCTCGCGGAAAACGAGCAGGACGACGTTTTGAAAGTGTTCGAAAAAGGGGAGGAGTTTTCTCTGCCCGGCATTTCGACGAAAACGTTTTTTAACCTGCTTTACTCCTTGACGCTGGAAGGACTTTACTCGGATCCGCTGTACGGAGGCAATAAGGATATGATGGGCTGGGAGCTTAAAAAGTACCCGGGCAACCAAATGAGTTATTTGGATCTGATTGAAAAAGACGGGTTTATCCATATGAAGCCGAAAAGTCTTCGCGATCATTTGAATCACTAACCGGAGAAAGGAAAGGGACCATGGCTAATCAATTACCTAAAGTACCCGTCGTTATCGTAGGGATGGGCTGGGCCGGAGGCATCATCGCCGCCGAGCTGACCAAAGCGGGAGTCAAGGTTGTCGGGCTGGAACGCGGCAAAGGCCGGGATACCGGCGATTACTATATGTCTCATGACGAGCTTCGCTATTCGTTCCGTCATGAAATGATGCAGGATCTTTCGAAAGAAACGGTGACGTTCCGCAATAACGAGAAGATGCGCGCCCTGCCGATGCGCTCGTACGGGTCTTTTATTATCGGGGACGGGCTCGGCGGCTCCGGTTCGCACTGGAACGGCCAGAACTACCGTTTTCTTCCGTACGATTTCCAAATCCGCTCCAAGACGATAGAGCGTTACGGCGCCAAAAAAATTCCCGAAGGCATGACGATTCAGGACTGGGGCATCACGTACGACGAGCTGGAGCCGTATTTTGACAAATACGAAAAGATGGCGGGCATCTCCGGTGATCCCGAACAAAATCCGATGGTCGGAAAACGCTCGAACCCGTTCCCGACGCCTCCTATGAAAAAAACGCCGGTCATGAAAATGTTCGAGGAAGCCGCGAGAAAGCTCGGCTACCATCCGTACACGATCCCTTCGGCGAATTTGTCGGAGCAGTACAAAAACCCGGACGGCATCGAACGGGCGGCCTGCCAATACTGCGCGTTCTGCGACCGTTACGGATGCGAATACGGCGCCAAAGCCGATCCGGTCGTCACCGTCATTCCGGTAGCCCAGCAAACGGGCAATCTGGAAATCCGCACGTTCTCGAACGTAACGAAAATATTGCATGACGGCGTCAAGGCAAGCGGTGTCGTTTACGTGAACACGCTCACCGGCGAGGAATTTGAGCAGCCGGCGGATGTCGTGATCCTGGCAAGCTACGTCTTTAACAACGTCAGGCTGCTGCTTCATTCCAAGCTTGGCAAGCCGTACGATCCTTCATCCGGAACCGGAGTCGTCGGCAGAAACTATGCTTATCAGGTGCAGTCCGCCAAGGCTGTCGGGTTTTTCGACGACAAGGAATTCAATCTTTATATGGGCGCCGGCGCCCTGGGTTCGATTTTCGACGATTTTAACGGCGATAATTTCGACCACTCCAATTTGAATTTCATTCACGGGGGAGGCATACGGATTACCCAAACCGGACAGCGCCCGATTGCGAGCAACACCGTACCGAAGGACACGCCGAAATGGGGCAAAGCGTTCAAGCAGGCGTCGATCAAATACGCGAACTCCACGCTCGTCGTAGGCACTCAAGGCTCGAACATGCCGTGGAAGCATCATTATCTCGATCTGGATCCGACTTACAAAGACGCGTACGGCGTGCCTTTGATCCGCTTGACTTACGATTTCGAGGACCAGGACAAGCAGATGGCCAAATTTCTCGGCGAGAAGGCGGGCGAAGTGCTGAAGGCGATGAATCCGACCAAGATGGAAGTGAACAATACGGTGAACGCGTACGATATCGTTCCGTACCAGTCGACGCATAATACCGGCGGTGTCGTCATGGGCGCCGATCCGGCGACGTCCGCGGTCAATACGTACTCCCAAATGTGGGATGCGGAAAACGTATTTGTCGTCGGCGCCTCTTCGTTCCCGCACAACAGCGGGTACAACCCTACGGGAACCGTCGGGGCGCTTGCCTACCGCGCTGCCGAAGGCATCCTGAAATATATCAAGCAAGGCGGTTCTTTGGTTTAAATGAACCCGAAAAGTGGCCTGAGCAAAGATTCGTTCTTTGCCCGGCCACTTTTCCACTTTTCAGATTGGGACTTCATGGGCATAATATATAGGTGGAAGCCGCCTGCTAATTTATGAAACATTTGTATTGACTAAGTATTTTAAATGGGGGATAATACCATAGGTATGAAAAGGAGGAGAAAATGTTGGCTAAGAAGACGAATCGCGGTATAGTGACGCTCGGGCTGCTGGCCGCCCTTTTTGTCGGAGCGCTCGATGCGATGGTTGTGAGCACGGCGATGCCGCGCATTACGACGGAATTGCAGGGACTCAGCCTGATCAGTTGGATCTTTTCCATCTACACGCTGACGACTTGCGTTGCGACGCCGATATTCGGCAAGCTGGCCGATTTGTACGGCAGAAGATCGGTGTTTACGATCGGACTTGCCCTGTTCGTTCTCGGCTCGATATTGTGCGGTGCCGCACAGTCGATGCCGCAGCTGATCTGGTTCCGCGCAATCCAGGGGATCGGTGCGGGGGCTTTGACGCCGGTGACGTTTACGATCATCGGAGATTTGTACCCGGGAGAGCAGCGGGCCAAGATCCAGGGCGTGTTCTCTTCGGTTTGGTCCGTCGCGGGGCTTCTCGGACCGCTTGTCGGCGGATATTTCGTCGACCAGCTGACGTGGCGGTGGATTTTTTACATGAACGTGCCGGTCGGCATCATTTCCTTCGTGCTCGTATTCGGCTTTTTGCATGAACAGTTCGAGAAGAAGAAGAAAAGCATCGATTACTTGGGTGCCGTTACGTTTACGGTCGGCATCACCTCTTTGATGTATGCGCTGCTCAACATCGGGGAGTCGGGGGCGGTAAGCCCGACGCTCATCGCAGTCCTGTTTGCGGTTGCGGCGATTTTTCTCGCTTTGTTCCTGGGGGTGGAAAGACGGGCGAAGGAGCCGATGCTGCCGCTCGTGTTGTTCAAAAACCGCATGCTGACGATTCCGTACGCGATGAGCTTTATCGGTTTTACCATCACCGCAGGAGTTACGATTTATTTGCCTTTGTGGATTCAAGAACTTCTTGGCGAGAGCGCCACAAGCTCCGGTCTGACGCTGATGCCGATGTCCATCGCATGGCCGATCGCCGCCAATATTACGGGAAGATACATGTTCAAGCTGGGACCGAAACGGTTTATCGTCGGAGGAGCCATTCTCGTCGTGCTGGGAGCTATCTGGCTGTGGACGGTCGGACTCGGGACGCCGGCTTGGCAGTTGGCCGTCATTATTAGCATCATCGGCTTCGGAATGGGCTGTATGACAACGCCGGCAATGGTGCTCATTCAAACGTCGGTCGGCTGGCAAATGCGCGGCGTAGCTACGGCGACCAACTCGTTTATGAACACGTTCGGGCAAACCGTCGGCGTGGCCGTTTACGGAATGCTATTCAATAGCGTCGTTTCCGGCGGGCAGACAGCCGCGGCGCTGGCCGGCGGGATGCACCTCGTTTTCGGAGTTGTTCTCTTGCTGTCAGTTATCAATCTGGTGACCGTATGCTTCCTCCCGGCCAAGCAGCAGTCGCCCGACCAGCAGCCGGTGCAATCCGGAGCTGCCGCCGGTTAAGACTGCGTTCGCGCAGTCTTTTTCTTTTTTTCGGCAGAGGGCTGCCGCTTTATCTTGGTTCGAGGGGAGCTACCGCCGATTTTTTTTGCAGACGCGCCCGTGAAAAGGCCAGCCGGTACAACCCCAGGTGAGCGCTCAGCAGAAGCAGGTATATCGGGAACGAGAAAGCGAGCCGGTAGCCGTCCTTGTAATGAAACTGTCCAACTTTCACACCTACCGTTTCGAGGGAGATCCCGAGCAGCGCCCAAACGAGGATGTACAGGATGATCGAAAAACCGCGTATTCGAAACCGCTCGTAACCGAATATAAACCAATATCCGAACGGCATATACATCGCATAGGAAATGATATCAAAAAATTGGTACTTTGCCTGGTCGCCGAAATCGTAAAGATCAAACGGCGGTATGCCGATCGTATGGTCGAAGATCAAGCCGAATGTGATGCCGATAAGCATATTAAAGGTTGTCTGCATCGGGGAAAAGCTCCGCGGGAACAAACGGATCGCCGCGAGTCCGATAACAGTCAGCCCGATAACCAACCACTCGTTTCCGTTAAAATGAGTATCATAAACGATATTATCGGTCATCGCACCCAGCCTTCCTTGGCTGCCATCCATTGGAAAGTTTTACCGACCAACAGGATGTAGGCCATCATGGCGGCAATCATCACGGACTCGTCGAATAAATTCCAGCCATTGTCCATCAGGACGTTATACTGCCGAAGCGCATAACCGGTGATCAGCTGCATGGCAACCGCATAAACCGATATTCCCCAGCGCACGCCGGCTTTTCTTGTTGTCAAAAACACGTTGGCAAAGGTAAGCAATACGAAAGTGACGGTTAAATCGTTATGAATAATGAGCGATATGAAATGGGGGACATTTTGATTCATTATAAATAACCGGAGATCGTATCCGATAATGGTCAGCTTGTTGGTAAGCACGCACTCCGCAGCCATAAACAAAAGAAAATTGACGGATAGCGGCAGCTTGCGGGGCAGGCTGATCAGCACATGGATGCAAAACCACGCGAAAAGGACGAAGATGACGACAACCATGCTCGGAACCCTCCCCTGTCAAAAACGGACAAGCCGAAATCGACGTTATGGCATAGATATTGCTCATTTTTTCCAAGAGGGTTAAGTTTTATGTAAAAAATGTCATCCCGTGCTGCATCATCGCGGCTTTGCAGGCTTCGCCGGTGACCTGCCGGAAGCGAATCGGCCTCCCCAGCACCTCGGATATGATCTGTGCCGCACCGTTCTGTGCTAAAATAATGGTAATCCGCCCGGAGAGATTCCGGCAATCGGCAATCATGCCTTTTCTTTGTGTAGACAACATCCCGGCGTTTTTATTGTCTTTGAATCTGCGAAAATTGCTTGCTTTCATGTTTGCGGCAGGCTGGACAGGAAAGGGAGACACCACTGCATGAAGAGACAAACCGCTTTGGACAAGCTGAAGAGCAAGGCAAGAAGCATCAAGCAAAACATATATGTCCTATACCTGGCCTACAAAGACCCGAGAGTTCCACGGTACGCGAAATTATTTGCCGTATGCGTTGTCGCCTACGCTTTCAGTCCAATCGATCTGATTCCCGACTTCATTCCGGTTTTAGGATATTTGGACGATTTGATCATCGTTCCTCTCGGCATCTCGCTGGCGCTCAAAATGATTCCGGAGCCTGTCCTCGCAGATTGCAGGGTCAAAGCGGAGGAGCTGAGGAAAAACGGAAAACCGAAAAACTGGTTCACCGGCGCGTTATTTATTGCAGTATGGATTTTAGCCGCCTTATGGATAGGGAAGCTTTTGTACGGTTGGCTGAAACGATAATTTTTCAATGGAGGCGTGAATATAATGAAAACGCTTAAAGGTTTGGCCGACTGGCTGAGCGGAATGGAGCTTGTCGATCTGTCGCACGAGCTGGAGGAAGACATGCCGGTATATCCGACGCATTCCCGGTATGTACATTCAAAATGGGATTCGTTTGAAACGGGAAGTCCGGCGCTCGTATGCCAGCTGCTTATCGGCGAACATTGCGGCACGCATATGGACGCGACGGGGCATTTTTTGCAGGAAGGCCATCCGCAGCATCAATATATGGCGCAGACGCCTTTGGAGAGGTGCATAGGCAGGGCGCTAACGCTGGATTTCGGCCATTATGAGGCTGGCGATCTGGTTTCCAAGGAAGAGATTATTTCCTGGGAAAAGTCGAACGGCGAAATCGGCGGGGGCGATATCGTGCTGCTGCGGTTCGGCTGGGACCGTTACTGGGCCCCGCGCTCCGTAAGCAGGGCGTACACGGATCGTTGGCCGGGCATCGACGGAGAGGCAGCGGCTTACTTGGCCGCAAAAGGCATCAAGGCGGTCGGCTGCGATACGCTGGCGATCGACGGCTCCTTGTCCAAGGGCAATCCGGCGCATTATGCGCTGCTCGGCAGCGGCATCAACATTTTTGAAAATTTGAAGGGGCTGGACCGCATTCTGGGTGAGTCGCTTTTCATCGGATTTCCTCTGAAAATCAAGGGGGGATCGGGTTCGCCGATCCGGGCGGCCGCCTTCATTTCACGAGCACGATAAGTACGGGCAGCAGGAGAAACGAGGCCAATGTCGTCCACAGGATGCATTTGGACACGAAGTTCGGCGACGCGTCGAATTTTTCCGCCAGGATGACGGCATTTACCGCTGCCGGCATGGATGCCAAAATAAGCAGTACCGCAAACAGCGTTCCCTGGATGCGCAGCGCGAGCAAAATGATGGCGGCAAGCAGCGGGGACAGCAGCAGCCTGATGCCGATGCCCGCCCAAAACGCCTTCTGTACATTGCGAAGCAGCTCGCCGCCCTGCACACTGATCATCTGCGCTCCCAGCACGCAGAGAACGATGGGCGAATAGGCGCCGGAAACCATGGCGATCCCTTTGTCCACCGTTGCCGGGATGGGAAAGTCCAGCATGCGTACGAGCACGGCCGCCGCCGCCGCATAAATGGACGGAAGCCGGAACACGGATTTGAAGGCGTCTTTCATTGCAAATTGCGAACGGGCGGCCAAGTAAATGCCCACGGTGTTGACAAGAATCATTTGGATGATGACGTATACCGACGCTTTGTCGAGGCCGAGTTGGCCGAAAGCGAGCAGCACGAGCGGGAGTCCGTAATTGACGCTGTTCGTCAACGTCGAAACGAGGGTGAGGCCGGCAAGCTGCGGGGCGGACAACCCGAGTATTTTGGAAACCGCAACGGCGGCGGCCCAAAGCACGATAAAGTTGAATATGCAAAAAAGCAGCGTTTGCGACACGTCGTTAAGCGAGATTTCCGCTTTCGTCAACGTTTCGAAAATGAGCGCAGGGCTTAAAAAATACAAGGCCAACGTCAGCAGCGGTTTGGTATCGAGTTTTTGGTACCGCTTTAGCAAAATGCCAACGATGACCGGGATGGAAATGGGAACGAACACCTGGTACAAAGTGGCGAGGACCGTCTGGATCATCGGTAAAATCCTTTCCGCAATCAGCGCAGATATCTTTTTTAGATTATCAAAAGAGGAACGTTTGGTCCAAGATGAAAAAGCTATCGGTTTATCGATAATGCCTATGAGTGACGTTATGTTTTGATGTGTATTAAATGTGGAATTTAAAATTATATATTGCGTTTTAAATGTCGGTAATTTATATTTATGACATACCATATTATAAAGGAGCGAATCCGGTATGATCATTTCCGGCGAATTATCGGCAAGCAATGAGACGGGAAACGTGCAAAAGCTCGATTTGGGCGTTGTCATTTGCAAGTGGTGCAATCAAGTTCTAACCACGATACCGACGAACGGCGTTACGAAAATATACGGCGAATGCAAGGACGGCGCTTGCAAAGAGAGCAATCATAAAAATCATTAGGATTACGTACAAAAGGCGGCTCGCGTGAGCCGCCTTTTTGTATGAAGAAAAAGCCGCTGCTTCGCGGCTTTTTTTGTTACTACATCGCGTACGCGGGGAAAGAAGGATAACCGAATTCGAGCTCGTCCAGGCACGCCGGGCAAACCTCGCCGCGGCTCAGCATATTCGCGGTAAAGGCGCAGCACCTCGGGCATGCCCGGTTATTAGGGTCCGAGTCCTGATCGTCAGCCGCCGGGTCATGCTGATTTTTCTCCATGGCGGGTAATGCGGAGGCAGTTTGCATGTTATGCATCGATCCTTTCTTCATAATAATGGTCAGGGTGAAAATAGCAACTTTATTAGTATACAATATATTTAAATAGTATGCATTAATTACCTTGGCATGTGGCAAAAAGATGCGTTTTATATTGCCTGTTTCGGAAACCTAATTGGCAGTCTATACCGTATGATTCACTCTATTCCCGCATTTGTTCAGCGATTATGGTTCGGATTTTATTTTAGTTGACTTGATTTCGATCTGAACGTTTTATCCGAGGAGGACAAAGACAGGGTCGAGAAAGAGGCGTGCTACCGCGCTATGCCTGCCGGGTATAGCAGGCAGCAGTCGACCCGTCCGCAGACTTTGTCCTATGCGCTTGCCGACTCTCCGGCCGGACAGCTGGCCTGGATGGCCGAGAAGTTTTAGTAAACGATGCCTATCCTTGACACAGCTTTCTGCGGGTGGAACAATGGAACTGTCGGATGCGGCACCGGATTTCACCCAATGAGAGCGAGGCGGAAGTAATGAAGCAAATTGTAATCATCGGCAGCATCAATATGGATGTCATCAATCGCGTGAAAAAGCACCCCGTTCCGGGGGAGACGATTAAAAGCTTTTCGACGGCGTACATGCCGGGAGGCAAGGGAGCGAACCAGGCTGTGGCCGCGGCGCGTTCGGGAGCGCGCGTCGCGATGGCCGGCGCCGTCGGGAGCGATGCGTTCGCCTCGGAGCTGGTCGCATCGCTGCGGGCGAGCGGAGTCGATACCGGCTTCGTGCTGCGCAAGGAGGGCACGTCGGGGCTCGCCTTCATCACTGTGGACGAGTCCGGGGAAAACAACATTATACTGGCGGAAGGAGCCAACGGGGCGCTTACGCCCGAAGATTTGGCGCCGGTTTGGGAGCGGCCCGAATTGCTTGCGATTTTGCTGCAGAACGAAATCCCGTGGGAGACGAACCGCGAAGCGATGCACAAAGCGAAAGAGCGGGGCGTTCGCGTCATTTTCAATCCGGCTCCGGCGATGTCGCTCCCGGCGGATATGCTGCCGTATATCGGCACGCTGGTGCTGAATCAATCGGAAGCCGAACAGGTGACGGGCCTTCGCGCCGAGCGGCCGGACGAGGCGGAGAGGGCCGCGGAGCAGTTGATTGCTTCCGGAGTCGGTGAAGTTATCATCACGCTAGGAGCGGAAGGCTCGCTGTATATGAACAAACAGGGAGAGCGCATCTTTACGCCGGCGTTCCGGGTGCAGGCGGTCGATACGACGGCGGCCGGCGATACGTTTATCGGCGCCTTTGCCGCATCGCTTGCGGCGGGGAAAGCGGTTCGCGACGCGCTTGTCTTCGCCTCCGCCGCCGCTGCGCTGACCGTGACGCGGAAAGGGGCGCAGGAATCGATACCGGACGCAGATGAGATCGAGCGGTTTTTGCAGCAAAATCAATAGTACATACCTTTTGAGGCGCAGCGGCACTTCGCATAGTAGCGAACGTGTCTGCTGCGCCTCATCGCTTTTTTTTTTTAGATAAAGAATGGAGATGTTAGTTCATGGGGAAAATTGTAAACGTTAAAGGGGGTGGTCCTCATGATGCGGGTTGTGTTCAGCTTTTTATTTTGGTTGGCGGCGTTATATTTCAATGATGCGTCCGTATGGAAAAAAAACGCACGCAACGCTGTTATTCATGATTGCCGGAAATTATTTGGTTACCCTTATCACTTATAACTTTCCTTTATGGGATTTGAGCTCGGAGTTAGGCGGACATTTAATCAACGATACTTATCTTAATGTTGTTGTTTACCCGCCCACCGTTTTTTTGTTGATGAGGTTTTACCCTAACGCCAAAAAGGTTATCTATCGAATATTGTACATATCCTTTTGCGCTTCCGTATTTACGCTTGTAGAGCTGATTGAATATTACTGCGGCAACATACATTATTATAACAATTGGAACATTTGGAAATCATTATTTGTCAATTTAGGGATGTTTTCGGTATTAAGAATACATTATTCGAAGCCGCTTCTGGCCTACATCCTTTTTATGATTGAGGTCGCTGCTTTGATTATCATTTGTAAAATCCCGTTATCCGGGATCAAATAAAGTGCTGCAGAATAATTTTCCTCCATTCGGTCAAAATTACCTCATAATCGCCGGAAGGAGGAAGTATCCGACTTATGAAGACGACCAAATATGCCAATATGCTGAGCATGACCGAGCTCGATTCTGCGGAAAAACGGCTGTACCCTTTTGACATATTATCGAAGCTGCAAAAAGAAACCCCGGTTCGCTACGATGCCTCGAGAGAGTGCTGGGATATTTTTTCATACGAAGACGTGCACCGGGTACTGAAAGATCCGGGAACGTTTTCCTCCGCCAGGGGCATGAACGCCGGACAAAATATGCTGTTTATGGATCCGCCGAAGCATACGCAGATGCGTGATTTGGTAAACAAGGCGTTTACGCCGCGGGCGATTCAGGAGCTGGAGCCCCGCATCCGGTCGATCGCGGAGGAGCTGCTGGAGCAAGCCGGCGGGGAAATCGAACTCGTCGGCGGGTTTGCTACGCCTCTGCCGGTCATCGTCATCGCGGAGCTTCTTGGCGTTCCGGCGGAAGACCGCGCGTTTTTCAAGAGATGGTCGGACGTGCTGGTCGAAGGGGCGGAGGATTTATCGGATGAAGCGTTTCAGAAAATTTCGGAAAAGCGGATGCAAACCGTTCAGGAGCTTTTCGGCTATTTCAAAAAAATACTCGAAATCCGCTCCAAACGCCCGCAGGAAGATTTGATTTCGGCGCTTATTGCGGCTGAAATTAACGGAGAAAAGCTGACGGAGACCGAGGTGATCAGCTTCTGCATCCTGCTTTTGGCCGCGGGAAACGAAACGACGACCAATCTGATCACGAACTCCGTGCGCATCCTGACGGAGCAGCCGGCCCTGCAGGAAGAGCTTTCCGGCGACCCGGAGCTGATTCCGGGATTCATCGAGGAATCGCTGCGGTATTATCCGCCGATTGTGGCCATCGGCCGCGTCGCCACCCGGGATGTCGAAATCGGTGCGCATACGGTCAGAGAGGGCGAGCAGGTCATTTCCTGGGTCGGGGCGGCCAACCGCGACGAAGCGAAGTTTACGGAGCCGGGACGCTTCGACATGCGCCGCAAGCCGAACCCCCATATGTCATTCGGCTTCGGCATTCATTTTTGCCTCGGTGCGCCGCTCGCGCGGCTGGAAGGCAAAATCGCCCTGCGGATGCTGCTTGAGCGTTATAAAGAGATAGCGCTCGTACCCGGCCAACCGCTCGTTCCGATACCGAGCTCGTTTGTATTCGGCGTCAAAAATTACCCTGTAACCTGGAAACCGGGAATGTAGGTTAAGAACGGTTGAGAGTTAATTTTTCCCCGACGATAAGCGGCGAACGATGATATGCTGGCAGTAGCATATAAAGGGAGGCGATGCTTATGGAAAGCCATGTTCAAACGATTCGGGCAAAATCCAAGGCGGGGGAAGGTGCATCGACGGCCCGGTAAACTGCAGCTTCCCTCTCGACGGGTCTGTCCACCGTCGTGCAATGCGATAACTCGCGCCGGAAGAAGCGCGAGCTATTGGAAAGGGGTATCAATATGGCGGATCAAGATCATGAGCATTCAGGCAGGAACGATGCCATCGTGCTTTCCTCCGGGAAGTCGGTGATACGAAAGGACGGCGTCGTGCTCCGGCCGTCGGGACCGTGGACTCCCCATGTACATTCGTTATTGCGGCATTTGCGGAAAGCGGGAATCGAATTCGTGCCGGCCGTCATCGGCTCGGGTCTGGATAACGAAGGCCGCGAAACGGTGAGTTATATGGAAGGGGAGTTCGTACATCCCGGTCCTTGGAGCGACGAAGGGATCGTGGAGGTCGGCAAGATGCTGCGCCGGCTCCATGATGCATCCGCTTCGTTCGCACCTGCGGCGGATGCGGTGTGGAAGCCGTGGTTTTTGCGGGAGCCGGGGGATTCCAAGCGGGTGTTCAGCCACGGCGATGTGGCGCCATGGAATATGGTGACGCAAAAAGGGATGCCGTTTGCGCTGATCGATTGGGAATATGCCGGTCCGGTCGATCCGCTGGCGGAGCTTGCGAGAGTATGCTGGCTTTTTCCCCAGCTTCATGACGACGATGTCGCGGAGATGGTCGGTCTGCCCTCCCCGGACGTAAGAGCCCGGCAGGTTCGCCTGCTTGCGGACGCGTACGGAGCGAGTTCCCTGCAGCGGCGCAAGTTGTACGAGCTTATTCTCGAAGTCGTCGTCCGCGAGACGGCGGAAGAGGCGGTAGAGCTGCGGGCCACTCCGGAAAGCCGCGGCCCGCTCTGGGGGCTGGCCTGGAGAGCGCGGGCAGCAGCTTGGATACTGCGGCACCGCACCCTTTTGCTGCAAGCGCTGGCTTAGCAGGTTGCTTCGGCCTACAACCGGGTTCGTAAAGGACCCCGGGTATGCTCAACCCACGTTCTCTCGCTCATCAGGTTCATAAAGGAACTACAGTGCGCTAAAATGCTCATTTCCGGTGATTTGCCAAGAATAAAGGAACTCAGATGCGTTATTTGCATGTTTTTCTCCTCCTCATGCCATTTTTCGCCGTTTTAGCGCATCTGAGTTCCTCTATTTTTTCGGGTATGCTCATTTCCACCGATTAGCGCACCTCAGTTCCTCTGTTTTTCAAATGTGCTTATTATTGCTGCTGCGGTAATAGAGCGCCCTCGATCCCACGGCTCGAATTTCGCACGACGAGCTGCGTATCGATGAACGATTTCGTCCTGACCGTACCGCGGTTTTCGATCATGGCGAGCAGGTTGGAGACGGCAAGCTCGGCGATTTTTGCTTTTTCCACGTGAACGGTTGTCAGTTCGGGCGTGACGATCATCGATTCCTGGATATTGTCGAAGCCGATGACGGAGATGTCCTCCGGCACGCGGATGCCAAGCTCGGCGAGCGATTTGATGACGCTGATGGCGATGTAGTCGCACTCGCAGAACAGTGCCGTCGGCAGAGGGCCTGTGAGCCCGGCTATGCTGCGTTTGAACTCCTCCTGGGAAGCAATGGTGACGGGGGAGACGGAAAAAATATGCCTGTCACCGACCGACAGGCCGTCCTCGGCGAGCGCCTGCATAAAGCCTTTTTTGCGGCAGTCGAAGTTGTACATGCGCGAATGCGACTGCACGTAGCCGATTCTTCGATGACCGCCGTCCAGCAGGTGGCGTCCGGCTTGATAAGCGCCCATGACGTTGTTCATGACGATGAAGTTTACATTGAGCGTTTCAAAGCATGTATCGAGCACGACGAGATTCGGCTGTTTTTGCGCGACATGGCTGATTTGCTCGCGGGTCAAATTCGTGCCGAGCAAAATCATGCCGTTCGATTCATGCTCCGCCTCCAGCGCGGATATGGCATGTTCGAAACGGTCCATCGGCACCGAAGAGAAAAACAGGGAGTACCCCCGAACCCGGCACTGCTCCTCGATATCATGGATTAGCTCCATGAAAAAAGGCTGGGACGAATATTGCTCCAAAACAATGCCGGAATTGACGCAGGCGACAAAACGCAGCGTATGTGAAATGCCATACGTTTTTTCCGGTTTGACCGATCCTCTCGGCAAGTAGCCGCTTTCCTTCACAATCTCCAATATTTTAAGCCGCGTTTCCTGGCTGATCCCGGGTTTCCCGCTGATCGCGAGAGAAACGGACGATTTGGACACCCCGGCCAATCGGGCGACATCCTCCATTTTCATGATGTTCATCCGCTCCTTTAGCAGCATCTACAAAATAACAACTAAACAAGTTTAGTTTAAATGCTGCTAATTTATAATGCAACAATTAATTTTTATGGATATTAAGCGATTTCAAGAATATATTTAGCTTATAACCATATTAAATTTAGAATAGTTTACTAAAAATAGGTTGACGGTTTAGTTTGGCGGTGCTATTATTTGGTTGAGCGGGGGAACTATATCCGTTATCGCCCAAATTCGATTGCGTTAATTAAAATGCTGAAAACAGGGAGGGTCACAGCGAAGGGAGGAAAAACTGAGCAAAATGACAGCGTTTTCAAGTTAAATCCATAACCGCAAAACAAGTTTACTAAACAAAAATGGGAGGCGGTATACATGATTAGGGGGAAATTTGGATTTAAGCTGGGGACGATCGTTTCGCTGGCAGCTATGCTGGCGGCGTGCTCGCCGGGCGGCGGTGCGCCGGCGGACAGCAAGGGGGCGGACGGCGGGAAGAACGGCAACCAGAATGTCGAGCTGCGTATCATGTGGTGGGGCTCGCAGGTACGCCACGACGCCACGCTGAAGGTGATCGATTTGTTTGAGAAGAAGAACCCGAACATCAAGATCAGCGCGGAATATTTGGGCAGCGACGGCTACTGGGATAAGCTGAACACGCAGATCGCCGGAGGCAACGCGCCGGATCTGATCCAGCTCGGCAACAACTATCCCGACTACGTGGCGAGAAACGCTCTGCTGGACCTCCGGCCTTATCTCGGCAAAGAGATCAATGTGGACAATTTCGACAAGGCAACGGTCGATTCGGGCGATTTGAACGGCAAGCTGTACGGCATCAACCTCGGCTCGAACGCATTCGGCATCGCTTATAATACCGAGCTGATCAAAAAAGCGGGGATGCAGCCGCCGACCGGCAATTGGACCTGGGACGAGTTCGGCAAATATGCCGCCGATTTGACCAAGGCGCTCGGCAAAGGGAATTACGGCGCCACCGACGAATCCGCATTGCCTCTGTACCTCAACTATTTCGCGCGACAAAGCAACAAGACACTGTACAAGGACGGCAAGGTCGGCCTCGGCAAAGAGGATATCGAGAAATGGTTCACGATGTGGGATAACTTCCGCAAGGCGGGCAGCGTGCCTCCGGCGGAATTCACCGCGGGTTATACCGAGCAGCCTGACAACTCCTCTTTTGTCGAAGGCAAAACCGCCATGCATCTGATCTGGTCGAACCAGGTGAATGCCTACCAGAAAAACATGAAGGACGAAATCAATATCGTCATGCCTCCGAGCGGCGGTTCCGGTTCCGCGCAAGGGCTGTGGCTGCAGCCGAGCCAATTCATGTCCGTCAACGCCAATACGAAACATCCGAAGGAAGCGGCGGCGTTCATCAGTTTTATGGTGAACGATCCGGAAGCGACGATGATTCTCGGCAGCGAGCGCGGCGTCCCCGGCTCGTCCAAGGTGCGCGAGGCGCTGAAGGCGCAGGCAACCCCGATCGACAAGAAAATTTACGATTACGTCGATCTGGTGGCAAAAAATGCCCGCACCGTCGACCGCGAAATTCCGAACGGGAAAGAATTCGAATCGTCGATCAAAACGCTCAGTCAAAAAATCGCGTTCGGCAAAGATACGATTCCGAACGCTTCCCAGGAGCTTTTCCAAACCGCGGAAAAGGTCATCGGCAAAAAATAATACATGCCTGAAAGCCTCAGAACCCGGACTCGGATGATTTCATTCGGGTCCGTGTCTTAAGAATCGCACAAATATCCGGCAGCGAAAGAAGGGGTTTGCATGAATTCCGTTACCGCCGCGCGCAGCGGAAAATCCGGGACGGCCCGCACTTATCTCGTCAAGCTATGGAAAAAAAACCGCGTCGCATACTTGTTTCTTCTGCCTTGGCTCGTCGGCCTGTTCGTGCTCACGCTCGGCCCGATGGTCAACTCGTTCTATTATTCTCTGACGAAGTTTGATCTCATCTCGCCGCCCAAATTCGTCGGTTTGGAAAATTACAAGACGATGTTCACCGCGGATCCGCGTTATTTCACTTCGCTCAAGGTCACGTTCACCTACGTGTTTACGTCGGTGCCGCTAAAGCTCATTTTCGCGCTGCTGGTCGCTGCCCTCATGAACCGCGGTCTGCGGGGCCTGGGCTTTTACCGGACGCTGTATTATCTCCCGACGCTGCTCGGCGGCAGCGTGGCGATCGCCGTATTATGGCGGAAAATATTCGGCGCCTCCGGCATCGTCAACCAGTTTTTGCTCAAATTCGGCATTCATGCTCCGGACTGGATCGCCAATCCGAAATATGCGCTGTATTCGATCGTCGCTTTGTCGGTTTGGCAGTTCGGCTCTTCGATGATCATTTTTTTGGCCGGGCTGAAGCAAATTCCGCAGGACTTTTATGAGGCGGCCCAAGTTGACGGGGCGAGCAAAATCAAGCAGTTTTTCTTCATTACGATTCCGCTTTTGACGCCGGTTATCTTTTTCAACCTGGTTATCCAGCTCATCGGCGCATTCCAGGCGTTTACG
Organism: Paenibacillus hamazuiensis; assembly: GCF_023276405.1. NCBI lineage: Bacteria > Bacillati > Bacillota > Bacilli > Caryophanales > Paenibacillaceae > Paenibacillus > Paenibacillus hamazuiensis. The sequence continues at coordinate 3,965,650 of NZ_JALRMO010000001.1, read as the reverse complement.
CAATCGTTCATCATCAGCGGCGGGCAGGGCGGTCCGATCGATTCGACGCTCTTTTACACGCTGTATCTGTATTTGAAGGGATTCGCCTTTTACGAGATGGGCTACGCTTCGGCGATGGCTTGGGTGCTGCTGCTTATCATCGGCGTGTTTACGGCTGTTATTTTCGCATCCTCCAAATATTGGGTGCACTACGGGGACGGGGGGAAATGAGATGGCGCAAGCTAACGCACTGAATCGTCTTTTACTGCACGCCATCATTATAATCGTCGGCCTGCTTATGCTGTATCCGATCCTGTGGCTCATCTCCAGCTCCTTCAAGCCTTCCAATCTGATCTTTACCGATTTGAGCTTATGGCCGAAGGAAGTGACGCTGGGCAACTACATCAAGGGATGGGCCGGCATTTCGCGGGTGAAGTTTTCCACCTTTTTCGTCAATTCGTTTATTGTCGCGTCGCTTTGCGTTCTCGGCAATCTGCTGTCGTGCTCGCTGGCGGCATACGCGTTCGGACGGCTGGATTTCAGTCTGAAAAAGCTGTGGTTCTCGATCATGCTGCTGACGATCATGCTTCCGCACCATGTGACGATTATTCCGCAGTACATCCTGTTCAAGCAGTTTAACTGGATCGATACGTATTACCCGCTTACGGTGCCGAAGTGGCTGGCGACGGATGCGTTTTTCATCTTCCTGATGGTGCAGTTCATCCGCGGTTTGCCGAAGGAGCTGGATGAATCGGCGACGATCGACGGCTGCGGGCAAGCGCAGATTTACTGGCGGATCATATTGCCGCTCGCCGTGCCGGCGCTGATTACGACCGCGATCTTCACGTTCATCTGGACGTGGGACGACTTTTTCAGCCAACTGCTATATTTGAACACGGCGAAGCTGTATACGATCCCGCTCGGGCTGCGCTTGTTCATGGACTCGTCGGGAGATTCCAACTGGGGCGCGCTGTTTGCGATGTCGGTGCTGTCGCTGGTGCCGAGCCTCGTGATCTTTTTCAGCTGCCAAAAATATTTCGTCGAAGGTATCTCCACCTCGGGGATCAAGGGGTAGGCAGCCGAGAGCGGGTAAAACCGCCTAACAGCGTGCCGACCGAGCGCAGGAGAGGGCCGAGAGGCGGAAAAACCGGCTGTCAGGCCGGTTGGAGCTGCGGGAAGAGGCCTGTGGGCGCCCGAGAGCGGGTAAAACCGCCTAACAGCATGCCGACCGAGCGCAGGGGAGGGCCGAGAGGCGGAAAAACCGGCTAACAGTCGGATATGGTGGTGCTTTAAGAACGGCGACGGTAACCGGGGCGGATAAAACCGTCATGCCAGAAGGTTAGGCGAGTCGGGAAGCCCCGCTCTCACCGCGCCGCAGCTAAATAAATCTAACTAAGCGGAGTGATGTCGATGACAACGGAGCAGCAGACAGATCGAATCGAGCGGTGGGGGCTTTTTGAGATCAGCCTGACCGGGCCGGACTCCGGCAATCCGTATAAGGACGTGCATGCGGCGGCCGAGTTTCGGTACGGGCACCGCACGGTGAAGGTCGCCGGCTTTTACGACGGAAACGGCGTCTATAAAATCCGCTTCATGCCGGACACGGTAGGGGAGTGGACATATTCGGCGGAGCTTCGGGCAAATCCGGTGAGCGGAGCCGGCAGCGGACTGGAAGGCGGCAAAACCGGACTCAATGCCGCCGAATCGGGCGCAAGTAATTCCGGGCCGACGCCCGTCGGAACCGCAAGTCCGGCCGGTTCGCAGGATGGCGCAGCCGGATCGGCCCGCAGCACCGCGGGAGACGTGACCGGTCCGATTGCCGGCGCATCCGGGCGCTTCGAGTGCGTCCCGGCTTCGGCGGGAAACCATGGGCCGGTCCGCGTCCGCGACGAGCGGCGATTCGTCTACGAAGACGGGACGGCGTACGTGCCGGTCGGCACGACGTGTTACGTCTGGACGCATCAGGAGCCGGCTCTGCAGGAGACGACGCTGCAGACGCTGGCGGCAGCGCCTTTTAACAAAATCCGGATGTGCGTGTTCCCGAAAAGGTACAGCTTCAATACAAACGAGCCGGAGCATTTCCCGTTCGCCGGCTCCCGCGAGGAAGGCTTTGACCTGACCCGCTTTAACCCGGCGTATTGGGCGAATCTGGAGCGGCGCATCCTCGACTTGCAGCGGCTTGGCGTCGAAGCGGATCTGATCCTTTTTCACCCGTATGACAAAGGGCATTGGGGTTTCGACCGGATGGATGCGGAGACGGACGAGTTTTACCTGCGTTACACGATCGCCCGGCTGGGGGCATTCCGCAATGTATGGTGGTCGCTCGCAAACGAATTCGACTTCATGACGGAGAAAAGGATGGACGACTGGGACCGCTTTTTCCGCATTGTGCAGACGAACGACCCTTACGGGCACTTGCGCTCAATCCATAACGGGACGAAAATGTACGATCCGACGACCCTTGTCATCTATGATCACAGCAAGCCGTGGGTCACGCATGTGAGCATGCAGTACTGGGAGCTGCAAAGCGTCACCGCCTGGCGCAAAACGTACCGCAAGCCGGTCGTCGTCGATGAGTGCTGCTATGAGGGAAACCTGCCGCAGCGCTGGGGCAATATTACGGGCGAGGACATGACGGCGCGTTTCTGGGACGGCTTCGCGCGGGGCGGTTATGTCGGTCATGGCGAAACGTTTTTGAACCCGGAGGAGGTGGTTTGGTGGTCCAAGGGCGGGAAGCTGTACGGCGAGAGCCCGGAGAGGATCGCTTTTCTCAGGCGAATCTTTGAGGAGATGCCGGAGTCGGCGGGGCCGCTCGAAAGCTTCCGCGACGCGCCGACGATCGGGACCGAAGGAGAGTATTATTTGCAATATTTCGGCATACACAGGCCGGCGTACAGGGAGCTGCCGCTCCCCGAAGGTAAGAAATTTCAAGTGGACATCATCGATACGTGGAACATGACGGTCACGACGCTGGGCAGCGAATGCGAAGGGCTAACCCGAGTCGATATGCCGGGAAGGCCGTACATCGCGATCAGAGCGCGTGCCGTTTGACGGTGAGGCAATACGATGCCGGATGGACCGGCAAAAAAATATCGGGAGGAACCCCCTTATGGCGAAAATTACGTTAGGCTACGCGCCGACAAGACGGTTTGTTTTCAGCGCGGAGGATGCGTTCAAATACAAGGTGCTCATTCGCAATAAAATCGAAAGCTTCGGCCTCGACATGGACATCGTCGACCTGGAAGGGCTGAACACCGAGGGGCTGCTGTACGACGACAACTTCAATGCGGAGGAAATCATCAAGCATTTTAAACAGCACGAGGTGGATGCGGTGTTTTTCCCGCACTGCAACTTCGGCACGGAAGATACGGTGGCGCGGGTCGCCAAGGCGCTCGGCAAGCCGGTGCTGCTGTGGGGGCCGCGCGACGAAAGCCCGCTCGAAGACGGCATGCGGCTGCGCGACACGCAGTGCGGGCTGTTCGCGACCGGCAAGGTGCTGCGCCGCTTTAACGTGCCGTTCACGTACATCACGAACAGCCGGGTCGACGATCCGGTGTTCGAGCGCGGCTTCAAAAACTTCGTGGCCGCCGCCAACGTGGTGAAGGAGTTCCGGCGCTTGCGCATTTTGCAAATCGCGCCGCGTCCGGCGTCCTTTTGGACGATGATCTGCAACGAAGGCGAGCTGCTGGAGCGGTTCGGCATCGAAATTCATCCGATCACGCTGGAGGATATCAAAAGCGCGACGAAAAAAGCCGCCGCCTCCGACACGCCGGCGCTGCTGGCGGCTATTCAATATATTAAGGAAACGCTCGATTATTCCGAGGTCGGAGAAGAGGCGGTCCGCAAAATCGCCGCGCTGAAAGTCGCGATGAAGGATTACGCGGTCAAAACGGGCAGCACCGCAATTGCGATCCAGTGCTGGTCGTCACTGCAGGACGCGCTCGGCATCATGCCTTGCCTGGCTAACGCGATCCTCACGGACGAGCAAATTCCGGTCACTTGCGAAACGGACATTCACGGTGCCATCACCTCGGTGATGGTGCAGGCCGCGACGATGAATGCGGCGCCGACGTTTTTCGCCGATTTGACGATTCGCCACCCGGAAAACCCAAACGGCGAGCTGCTGTTTCACTGCGGCAACTTCCCGGTATCGCTCACGGTGGAGCAGGATAAGCCGAAGCTGCGCAAGCACTTCCTGTTCGATGATCATTCGCCGGGCACGCACGAAGGGGAGATCAAGGGCGGCACGATGACGCTTGCGCGTTTTGACGGGGACCATGGGGAATATTCGATTTTTCTCGGAAAAGCGAAGGGCATCCAGGGACCGTATACGCGAGGTTCGTATGTATGGGTGGAAGTGAACGACTGGCCGTTGTGGGAGGAAAAACTCGTCAAAGGCCCATACGTGCACCACTCCGTTGGCATTCACGCCGACGTGATCCCCGTGCTGTACGAGGCGTGCACCTATATCCCCGGCCTTACGCCGGACCCTGTCGATCCGACGGTGGCGGAAATTCAGGCTTGGCTGCGCGGCAGCGATTTGAAATGACCATGTACAGAGAAAGGGTGGAGAAGCCATGAATATCGACGAATTGCGGCGAAAAGCGGTGCAGATCCGCATGGACCTGCTGCGCATGATCCATCATGCGAAAACGGGCCATACCGGCTCGTCGCTCAGCAATACGGACATTTTGGTCGCTCTTTATTACGGGGTGATGCGAGTGGACGCCGCCCGCCCGAAATGGGAGGAGCGCGACCGCTTTATCGCAAGCAAGGGGCATGCCGTCGAATCGCTGTACTGCATTTTGGCGGACAAAGGGTTTTTCCCGAAGGAGGAGCTTAAGACGTACAGCCGTTTCGGTTCGCGGCTCATCGGGCATCCGAACAACAAGGTGCCGGGAGTCGAGATGAACACCGGGGCGCTCGGACACGGGCTGTCGATTGCGGTGGGCATGGCGAAGGCGGCGAAAATGGACGGCAAGCCGTATCGGGTCTACACGCTGATGGGTGACGGCGAGCAGGCGGAAGGATCGGTGTGGGAGGCGGCGATGGCCGGGGCCCATTACAAGCTCGACAACCTGATCGGCATCATCGACCGCAACAAGCTGCAGATCAGCGGCACGACCGAGGAGGTCATGGGGCTGGAGCCGCTTGAGGAAAAGTGGGCCGCGTTCGGCTGGAACGTCGTCCCCGTTAACGGCAACGACATGGCGGAGTTGGTGGATGCGCTGCAGGCCGCTCCGCGCGAGGCGGGAAAGCCGATTTTGCTGATGGCGTACACGACCAAGGGCAAAGGCGTGTCGTTTGCGGAAAATGTGCCGCATTGGCACCATCATGTGCCAAGCGACGCCGAGCTGGAGCAGGCGCTGGCCGAGCTTGCGGGACAATTGCAGGAGATTGCGGGGGATCGGGTATGAACCAAATAGCGAACAGACAGGCGCTTTGCGAAAAACTGCTCGAGCTTGCGAGGAAGGACCGCGATATCGTGCTGCTCGCCAGCGACTCGCGGGGCTCGGCGTCGATGGTGCCGTTTGTCAAGGAGCTGCCGGAGCAGTTCGTCGAAACCGGCATCGCCGAGCAAAATATCGTCGGCATCGCCGCGGGGCTGGCGCATTCCGGGAAAAAGCCGTGGGTGACATCCCCGGCGTGTTTTCTGAGCATGCGCGCGATCGAGCAGGTGAAGGTGGACGTGGCTTATTCCGCCACGAACGTGAAGCTGATCGGCATCAGCGGGGGCGTCAGCTACGGCGCGCTAGGCATGTCGCACCATTCGCTGCAGGATATCGCCGTCACCCGGGCGATTCCGGGGCTGGCGGTCATCCTGCCGGCGGACCGGCACGAAACGAAGCGGATGACCGAAGCGCTTGCTGCGCACGAAGGCGGCGTTTATGTGCGGATCGGACGCAACCCGGTCGAGGACAGCTACGAGTCGGACGATTACCCGTTCGAAATCGGCAAGGCGGTCACGATGCGGGAAGGCAATGACGTAACGCTGATTGCAGCCGGGGAAACGGTACGTGTGGCGCTGGACGCCGCAGACCTGCTCCGCGCGGATGGGGTCGGCTGCCGCGTGCTCAATATGCATACGATCAAGCCGCTCGATACGGAGGCGATTTTAAAGGCGGCGGAGGAAACCGGACGGATCATTACGCTGGAGGAGCACAGCATTTATGGCGGACTCGGTGCGGCCGTAGCCGAAACGGTCGTGCAGCACCGCCCGGTGCCGATGCGGATACTCGGCATTCCCGACGAGCCGGCGATCACCGGCAAAACGTCGGAGGTGTTTGCGCATTACGGCATCAGCGCGGCGAACGTCCGTACCGTGGCGCTGGCGATGTCTGGCAAGGGGTGAAGGGGCTCGAATGGAGAAGCAATGGATTATCGCCGTTGACCAAAGCACCTCGGGTACAAAAGCTCTGCTGATCGACCGCAGCGGCGTCGTTCGCTCCAAGTTTTCGCTCGATCACAGGCAGTTTTACCCTAAACCCGGCTGGGCGGAGCACGATCCGCTGGAAATTTACGGCAACGTAGTGACGGCGATTCGCGAGGTGTTGCGGGAGGCGGAGGCGGTCCCGCAGCAGCTGGCGGCTATCGCGATCACCAACCAGCGGGAAACGGCGGTCGTCTGGGACGGGGACACCGGGGAGCCCGTGTATAACGCGATCGTTTGGCAATGCCGGCGTACGGCCGCGTTTTGCGACGGGCTCAAGCAGGACGGCCATGAGCGGACGGTGCAGGGGAAGACCGGACTTGTGATCGATCCGTATTTTTCCGCGAGCAAGTTTCGCTGGATTTTGGATCATGCCGAGCCGGTTGTCTCCGGGCGGGCGAGGAAGCTGCTGGCCGGCACGATCGACAGCTGGCTCATCTGGAAGCTGACCGGCGGTGCGGTGCATGCGACCGATTATACGAACGCGAGCCGAACCTCGCTGTTCAACATTCATTCGCTGCAGTGGGATCCGGAGCTGATTCGGCTGTTCGGCGTAGGCGGCGTAACGCTGCCGGAGCCGCGGCCGAGCGATGCCGTCTACGGCCACACCGCCGACCCGGCGCTGTTTGCCGAGCAGGTGCCGATATGCGGCGTCATCGGCGACTCGCAGGCGGCGCTGTTCGGGCAGATGTGCCACCGCCCGGGCATGGCCAAGGCGACTTACGGCACCGGCACGTCCGTCATGATGAATACCGGCGCACGGCCGGCGAACCCGGCGAACGGGCTTGTTGCGACGATCGCCTGGGGATGCGGCGGCAAGGTCGACTATGCGCTGGAGGGCATCATCCACAGCACCGGCGACTGCGTGAAGTGGGTGCGCGACCAGCTCGGGCTGTTCGCCGACTACGCCGATGCGGAGGCGCAGGCGGCCGAGCTCGCGGATAACGAGGGCGTCTACCTCGTTCCTGCGTTCGTCGGGCTCGGCGCGCCGTACTGGGCGCCGAACGCGCGGGCGGCGCTCGTCGGCATGAGCCGCCGCACCGATCGGCGGCACATCATCCGCGCCGCCTTCGAAAGCATCGCCTACCAGGTGCGGGAAACGGTGGAGCTGATGGAGGCCGAGGCCGGCGTCCCTTTGCAGGAGCTGCGCGCGGACGGCGGGGCGACCGGCAACCGGTTCGTCATGCAGTTTCAGGCGGATCTGCTGCAAACGCGGCTCGTGCAGGGGGCCGTTCCCGAGCTTTCGGCCATCGGCTGCGCGATGCTCGGCGGACTCGGCAGCGGCTTCTGGAGCGGGCCGGAGCAGCTCGCCGAGCTGATTCCGAGCGGCGGCGAGTATGCGCCGCTCATGGAGCGGGCGGTCCGCGACGCCTATTATGCAGGCTGGAAAAACGCCGTTCGCGCGGTGATTGCGTAGCGGCTCGGCGTTTTCGATGATTGCTTTAGCCTATGGCGCAAGGAGGCGTTGACATCAGTGAATACCACCTGGCGGGTTGAGCGATGGTGTGTGTTTGAACTCGCTTTGCCCGGTATGTACGATGCCCCGGAAAACCGGGGAGCGAGAGTCGTTTTTCGCAAAGGAGACAGAGTCGTCGTGGCGGCGGCTTTCGGCGTTTCCGGCGGTACGCCCCGCATCCGGTTTATGCCGGATGAAGAAGGCGAATGGTCTTACGAGGTGACGGGCGTTCCGGCGGGAGGCGAGCCGGCTTGCGGCAGCCTGCTTTGCACGGCCCCGGCCGCCGGCAACAAGGGGCCGGTTCGCGTTTCCGGCGAACGTTCCTTTGCCTACGCCGACGGAACGCCGTATTATCCGTTCGGCACAACGTGCTTGCACGGGCTGCGGCGGGAAAACGCGGCGCACACAGTGGCGTCGCTTACGCAAAGTCCGTTCAACAAGGTTCGGATAAGCGTCGGGCTCAGCGCCGCGGAGCCGGAGCTGCAGGCGCTGGAAGAAGCGATAGCGGCGCTGATGCAAAAGGGCATAGAAGCGGAGCTGCTGCTCGACATTGAAGACAGGGATCAAGGCGGTATTGCGCGGAAACAACGTACGGGGCGGGAGGGTGGACCGGAGTCCGGACAGCGGGATGGTTGGACGCCGGACGGTGGACCGGAGCCCGTGGAGCAGGCCGGCTCGACGCCGGAAGGCGGACCGGAGCTTAGGCAGCGGGATGAATGGACGCCGGACGGTGGACTGGAGCCCGGGGAGCGGGACCGCAGGCTCGAACAGCTGGCCGCCCGTTTTGCCGCGTACCGCAATGTGTGGTGGGCTTTGCGGCCCGGAGATCAGGGACGAAACGGGTGCTCGCGCTCGTGGCGGGAGAGGGAACGATTGCTCCGGATCATTCGGGAGAACGATCCGTACGGCCATCTGCTGACGATCCACAGCGACGAACCTTTAACGGATTTCGGCGACCGCGCGATTACGCACGTCAGCCTGCGAAGCGGTGACCCGAGTCAAACGTCGGCTTATGCGCAATTGCACGGCAAGCCGGTCATCCTCGACGAATGCGGCTGCGAAGGAAACGCGCCGGCGCGGGAAGCGAGCCTGCCCGGCGAGGAAATGGTCAGCCGCATATGGACCGCCGTATGCCGGGGAGGCTACGCGGGACACGGCGAGATGCTGCTGCCGGGCGCGAAGGAGGATGCCGCTTACGAGGAGCCAGGCGGTTTAACCGGGCGATCGGAGGACGATTCCTTGACGTACGCTGCGCGTATCGGGGCCGCCTCGCCGGCGCAGAGCGAAGAGTCCGCGGCATCCCGAGCCGAAGCTCCGAACCCCGGGGCGGAAGGCGAAGCGGCCGCACCGGGCTGCATTGCGGCACCCTCCCGCGGCAACACCTGCTGGCACACGCACGGAGGCGCGGTGCGCGGGGAGGCGTCAGCCCGCATCGCGTTTCTTCGCGGCATCCTGGAAGCCGCGCCCACGGGCCTGCGGTATATGCCGGAATTTTACGACGCCGCCACGATAGGGATGGACGGCGTGTATTACTTGCAATATTTCGGCATTCACCGGTTTCCGTACCGGCAGTTCGAACTGCCGGAAGGACGTTATGCCGTGGATATCGTGGACACATGGAACATGACGGTTCTGACGCTGCCGGTTCTCTATGAAGGCAGCATGCGCATAGAGCTGCCGTCGCAGCCCTACTACGCGCTGCGCATCCGCAGCACGGCCGCAAGAGAGGGCGCTTTGCAAGGAGCTGCGATCAGCGAGAAGGACAGAGAGGCGCTTAGGCAGCGAGCGGAGGAAAACGACAATTTCATACGCCCGGCGAAGCGGATGGGTGCCATAGGAACGGAGGGAGCACGATGAACGGCGGCAATGCGGATTACGGCGAAAAACAAACGGAAGTCGAGCGTTGGGGCCGGTTCGAAATCGGCTTCCGCGGTCCGGAAGAGGGCAATCCGTTCCGCGAGGTTTCATTCCGCGCTGCCTTTCGCCACGGCAATCGGGTGGTGGAGGCGGACGGCTTTTACGACGGCGGCGGCGTCTACAAGCTGCGCTTCATGCCCGATGCCGAAGGGGAATGGAGCTTCGTGACGTACAGCAGCTGCCACGAGCTTGGCGGTCTGAGGGGGAGCTTTCGCGTCATCCCTCCGGGCCCGGCCAATCATGGACCGATTCGCGTCAAGGATACGTACCGCTTCGAATACGAGGACGGTACGCCTTATCTTCCGTTCGGCACGACGCTGTACCATTGGTTTCACCATGGCAGCGAAGAGGAGGAGCGGCAGACGCTGGAGACGCTGGCCGCTTCACCGTTCAATAAGGCGCGCATGTGCGTGCTGCCGACCGGGGCGATGGATCCGCCAATGCTCGCGTTCGCCGGAAACCGGACCGGCGGTCATGACGTCAGCCGGTTTAATCCGGACTTTTTCGCCCATCTGGAGCGGCGCATCGAAGATTTGCAGCGGCTTGGAATCGAGGCGGACGTCATCCTTTTTCACCCGTACGATCAGGAAGTGTGGGGGTTCGAGCAGATGGAGCCGGAGACGGAGGAGGCATATTTGCGTTATGTAATTGCGCGGCTGTCCGCTTACCGGAACGTCTGGTGGTCGATCGCCAACGAATACGATTTCAACAAGCATAAAACGGTGGCGGACTGGGACCGGCTGCTTCGCTTCGTGCAGGCGCGCGATCCTTACGGCCGTCTGCGTTCGATTCATAATGGGACCAAAATGTACGATTACGAACGCACTTCCACCTACGACTTCTCCAAGCCGTGGATAACGCATCAGAGCGTGCAGCATTGGGAGCCCGGCCTGACGGCAAGCTGGCTGAAAACACACAGGAAGCCGCTCGTCCTCGACGAAATGTGCTACGAAGGGAACGCGCCCCGCAGATGGGGGAACATTTCCGGCGAGGAGCTTGTGCGGCGTTTTTGGGAAACGATGGTGCAGGGAGGGTATGCTTCCCATGGCGAAGTGTTTTTCGAAAAAAGCGACTGGATCTCCAAAGGAGGCCGGCTGATCGGAGACAGCCCGCAGCGGATCGCCTTTTTGCGGAAGCTTATGGAGCAAGGGCTGCCGGATGTGTGGCGGCCGGAGGGGGAACGCGAACTGTTTTGGCATTATTTCGGCATAAGCCGCCCGTCCTCCTGGGAGCTGAAGCTGCCGGAGGGGAAGGCATACGCCGTCGATCTGGTCGATACGTGGGAGATGACCGTGGAACGGCTCACCTGGTTAGCCAAAGGCGAATGCAGCATCGGGCTGCCGGGCAAATCGTATATGGCATTGCGTTTGAGGCAGGTGCAGTAAATCCAAATCCATATGGAGGGGATTCCCTTGAATCGAAAACATGCAGCTGTGTCGATCGGCTTGCTCGCAGCGTTAACGCTTGCGGCAGGCTGCACAAGTGGAACCGTGGAAACCGCAGAGCCCAAGGAAGCCGACCCGCAGGCCGTCCCTGCGCCCGGCAATGCCGGACCGGTGGAGATCACCGTTTATTCGGCGCCCGGCGACTCCGAGGAGTCGTGGAACGAAAATTTCGGTAACGCCATCAAGAAGAAGTTCCCGAACTATACGATCAAGTTCATCAATCCCCGCGGCAACGATGCGTTGAAAATTCAAAACCAGATCACGGCCGGGCAAAATATCGATATTTACTATGAATCGATCGGCGGCTTTTTTTCCAGTGTGCCGGACAACAACCTGCAGTTCGATTTGACCGACCTGATCAAAAAGTACAAGGTCGATTTAAGCCGTTTCGAACCTACCGCGATCGAAGCGATGAAGAAATCGGCAGGCGGGCAGATTTGGGGACTTCCGGTTTATACCAACAATATGATTTTGTATTACAATAAAGATATATTCGACAAATTTGCGGTTGCTTACCCGAAGGACGGAATGACGTGGGACGAGGTGACGGCGCTTTCAAAGCAGCTGAACAAACGGGACGGAGGCAAACAATATATGGGCCTTGCCGTTTCTCCGTCCCATGTGATCCGAATGAATCCGTATTCCGTGCCGCTTGTCGATCCTCAGTCGCTGCAGGCAACGATCAATAAGGATGAGCGATGGAAAAAAATGTTCCAGACGTTCTTCGAAGATCCGGCATCGGACGCCGGCTACAGGGAGGGGATTCAGGCGCGTGGCAACAAGTTGCCCTACACCGACCAGTTTACGAAGGATCAGACGTTGGCGATGTTCGTCATGATCTCCACCTTGCCGACACTTTTGCCGCAGGATTTCGCCCAGGTCAACTGGGATATGACGTCCGCGCCGACGTTCCAGGATTTGCCCGGCACAGGCACGCAAAGCTACCCGACGTACTTTCTGATCCCGAACTTCAGCAAACATAAGGAAGAGGCTTTTCAAATTATCCAGTACTTGACCTCCGATGAAGTGCAAAAGGAAAACGCGAAAAAAGGGGTCATGTCCGTGCTGAAAGGCGACGAATTCAAAACCGCCTACGGACAGGAAAGCCGGTTTAAGGATAAAAACCTTAAGGCCGCATTTTACAACTCCTTTGCTCCGATCATGCCGAAAACGAAATACGATTCGATTGTGGAAAAAGCATATACGAAATCGGTGGTCGATCTGTCCCTGGGAAACATAGATCTGAACACGCTGCGGCGGAATGCGGAGGAGGAGGCAAACAAAGGGATTGCAAGTCTCGCCAATAAATAACCTGTTTCGCAAAAAGCCAATTATAAAGCCTTAAAAGCCAAACTTTCGGGAGGAGAAACCAATGAGTTTAACCATACGCAGACTGAGGGTGGAAGGAACTAAGCGCCCTTTGGGTCTGGATACGCTGCGGCCCAGATTCAGCTGGCTGCTGGAGTCGGAGCAAACGGCGCAAATGCAAAGCGCTTACCGTATTCTTGTCGCGTCCGGGGAAGAGCCGCTTCGGCGCGGCGAAGCGGATGTGTGGGACAGCGGGAAAGTCGAATCGGACCGTTCCGTACAAATTGTCTACGAGGGAGCTCCGCTTGAATCGGGCAAAGTTTACTATTGGAAGGTGCAGGTGTGGGACCGGTCGGGAGAAGCGTCCGATTGGAGCGGCATCGAGTATTGGTCGATGGGGCTGCTCGGGCAAAGCGAATGGAAATCGTCCTGGATCGGCAAAACGATGGACAGTGAAGCGGAGCTTCCCCCGGCGTTATATTTGCGCAAGGAGTTCACGGTCGACCGTCCGGTACGGAGAGCCACGCTCTACAGTACGGCGCTCGGCGTTTACGAACCGCACTTGAACGGCTCGCAGGTCGGCGATCACCGCTTCGCTCCCGGCTGGACCGATTATAACATTCGCACGCAGTACCAGACGTTCGATGTGACGGGCTCGGTCCGGATCGGGGCCAACGCGCTCGGCGCCATTCTCGGCACGGGCTGGTACGCCGGTCATGTCGGCATGATGGGCCGGCAAATTTACGGCACAAGCCCGCGCCTCCTGATGCAGCTTGAGCTGGAGTACGAGGACGGCAAGCGCGAGCTGGTTATATCCGACGGGTCGTGGAGCATGAATACCGGGCCGATCGCATACTCGGACATTTTGATGGGGGAAACGTACGATGCCCGTGAGGAATGGCCGGGCTGGGACGTCCCCGGATTCGCGGAAAGCGGCTGGCAGCGGGCGGAGACGTTCGAGCCTTACGAAGGCAAGCTGGTGGCGCAAATCGATCCGCCCGTGCGCGTGACGGAGTCGCTTGTGCCGGTCAAAATGTGGCGCACCGAATGGGGCACGTTTATGTTCGACATGGGCCAAAACATGGTCGGCTGGGTGCGCCTCAAGGCTGGCGGCGTGGCAGGCACACGCATCTCCGTCAGCCATGCCGAGATGCTGCAGGAAGACGGGCGCCTGTACACGGAAAATTTGCGCCGGGCGGTGCAAAAGGACGTTTACGTGCTGCGCGGCGAAGGCGTCGAAACGTTCGAGCCGCATTTTACGTTCCATGGCTTCCGCTTCGTCGAGGTGGAAGGGCTTGCCGGTGAACCGTCGGCGGACACCGTGACCGGCAGAGTCGTTCATTCCGACACGCCGGCGGTCGGAGCGCTGATGACGTCCGACGAGATGGTTAACCGGCTGATCAGCAACATCCGCTGGGGCCAGCGCGGCAACTATTTGAGCGTGCCGACGGACTGCCCGCAGCGCGACGAGCGGCTCGGCTGGACGGGCGACGCGCAAATTTTCATCCGCACCGCGTCGTACAACATGGACGTTTCGCGTTTTTTCGTCAAGTATATGAACGACATCACCGACTTCCAAAGCCCGGAAGGCGCTTTCCCCGATGTCGCTCCGGATGCGGGCTGGTTCGAGTTCAAGCAGGTGAGCAGCGTCAAATGGTTCGCGCCGGACAATGCAGGTTGGGGCGATGCGGGCGTGATTATTCCGTGGACGCTCTACCTGATGTACGAAGACCGCGCCATTCTCGAAGACAATTATGACGCGATGAAGCGGTGGGTCGAATACTTGAAGGCGAACAGCAATAACCTCATTCGCCCGGACTACGCCAACTACGGAGATTGGCTGTCGATCAACGCGGATACGCCGAAGGATGTGCTCGCCACCGCTTATTTTGCCTACAGCGCGAAGCTGTTCTCGCAGATTGCCGGGGTGCTTGGCCGAAGCGAAGACGAACGGCGGTACCGCGAGCTGTTCGAGCAGATCGGCGAGGCGTTCGTGCGCGAGTACGTCGATGAGACGGGCATGATTCGCGGAGATACGCAAACCGTTTACGTGCTGGCGCTCTACTTCGGGCTTCTGCCGGAAAAGCTGAAGCCGCTTGCGGTGAACCGTTTGGAGCAGCTGATCCGGGAAAACGGCAACCATTTGTCCACCGGCTTCCTCGGTGTAGGGTACCTGCTGCCGGCGCTGACCGAAAACGGGCTGGAGGAGCTCGCGTACACGCTGCTGCATCAGGATACGTTCCCGTCGTGGCTTTATTCGGTGAGGCACGGCGCGACGACGATTTGGGAGCGCTGGGACGGCTGGACGGACATGGGCGGCTTCCAAGACCCCGGCATGAATTCGTTCAACCATTACTCGCTCGGCTCGGTCGGCGAATGGATGTACCGCTATATGGCCGGAATCGACGCCGACCCGCAGCAGCCGGGGTTCAAGCATATCGTCATTCACCCGAGACCGGGCGGCAGGCTGACGGAGGTGCGGGCGAGCTTCGAAAGCGGATACGGCCTGATCGGCTCGTCCTGGAAAAAAAAAGGCGACCGCTTCACGCTGGAAATCGATGTCCCGGTCAACACCACCGCCACGGTATACGTGCCCGACGGCGAGCTGACCGTGCCCGCGGGGGCCGAAGAACTGCCCGCTTCCGCAGCCGGAAAGCGGACATTCCGCGTCGGCTCCGGGCGGTATGAATTTGTAAGCCGAAGCTTGGGGTAACCTTGTTTACGGCCTAGGGGAAGGAGACGGCACGTATGGAACAGCAGCACCTGGCTTATGCCGATTCGCTGAGGACTTACATCCGCAGCAAGATGGACGTTACGCTGAAGGAACCGGTGCATTTTTTGAAATATCCGTTTGTCGATCCCGGCTCGATTTATGACGGCAATCTGTGGGATTGGGATTCGTTTTGGGCCGTCTATGCGCTGCTGAATTTGGCGGAGGGGACGGAGGAAAAGAAGCGGATTTTGCGGCACGCCAAAGGCAACGTCCACAATTTTATGGACCACCAGCTCGAGGACGGCTACATCCCGATGATGATCTGCAAATGGGATAGCGCGGAGCCGTATTTGATCGAAAAGCATAAGCAGGGGCACATACTGAACATGCATAAGCCGTTTTTGTGCCAGCAGATCGCTTTGATCAGCGGCTGGTCCGGCGACGTGGAATGGGTGCGCGGCTATGCCGATAAGCTGGAAGCATATTTCGCCTGCTATGACCGCCATTACTATCACGAGCGCACCGGGCTTTATGTATGGGCGGACGACGTGATGATCGGGATGGACAACGACCCGGCGACGTTCGGGCGGCCGCGGTTTTCGACGGCGAACACGTTCCTGAACGGGTTTATGGTGAGCGAGCTGAAGGCGATGGCTTTGATCTGCCGCAAGCTCGGCCGCGAAGACCGGGCCGCTCATTACCGAGCGAAAGCCGACGCCTTGGCGGAGGCGGTGCGGGAAGAAGGCTGGGACCGGCGCGACAAGTTTTTTTATTCGGTCGATGTCGATATTGAGACGCGCGCCTACGACTGGTTTCATAAAGGGCTCGGCGTATTCTGGAAATCGCTGCCGATCAAAATCCGCGCCTGGACCGGGTTCATTCCGCTCTGGTCGGGCATCGCGGAGCCGGCCCAAGCGGCGTTTCTCGCGCTGGAGCATGCACAGGACCGGAACACGTTCCGCAGCCGGTACGGCATTTGTTCGCTTGCACGCGACGAGAAGATGTACGACATCTCGGCTACGAACAACCCGTCGAACTGGCTCGGTCCGATCTGGATCGTCGTGAACTATGTCGTGTTCCGGGGCCTTATGAATTACGGCTTCCGCAAGCAAGCCGGGGACATTCTCCGCGGCACGCTGGAGCTGCTCGGCCGGGACCTTGAGAAGACGGGCACGCTGCATGAATATTACGACCCGGAAACGGGAGCGCCCGTCATGAACGGCGGCTTCCTCAACTGGAACCTGCTCGTGCTGAACATGGTGGACGAATGGAACGGCGCGGAGCCGCTCAGCCGGTTTTTGAACGAGTGAACATTCGCCAACTGGAACGGGGAAGCGGGCTGCGGCAGGTAGAAAGTCTCGAGGGGGGCGTTTGGCCGTGGCCGGGAACCAACGGGTGGGGACCAGGGCCGGCAGGCCGGAAGCTTGTCCGGGAAGTCCGGAAACTTGCGATATAGAATGCCGGGCTCATAGCGGAACTGCAGTTCGCTTAAAACGGCAGAATCCGGCCGTTTTCACAATTAGCGGAACTGTAGTTCGCTAAATCGGCAGAATCCGGCCGTTTTCCTAATTAACGGAACTGTAGTTCGCTAAATCGGCAGAATCCGGCCGTTTTCCTAATTAACGGAACTGTAGTTCGCTAATTAGGCGGATTCCGGCCGTTTTCTCCAAATTAGCGGAACTGCAGTGCGTTAAATGCCTGATTTTTCGGTTAGCGGACCGTTTGAAGCCAGATTAGAGGAAAATAGTTCCTTTAATTTTGCGGATGAGGGAACTTCGTTGAAAATAGCGGAAATAATTTCCGCTATTGCCGGGCGGTTCTTGGGGAACGGAAGGCCTGTTCCGATGCTGCCGCCTCGCCGGCCTGCCGTGCTGCAGACCGGCCGTTCACGGCCGATCGTAAACGGCTGGCGGGGAATCCCAAGAGTGTCGGCCCATGCGTCATCGGGGGCGGCATCCCGCCGCGGGTAGGGGACCCTGCCGGGCTTAAATCGCGCGGCTCGACTGCCGGACGACGAGCTTCGTATCGATCAGCGATTTCGTCTTCACCGTGCTGCCGCCTTCGATCATATCAACCAGCGTCGAGACGGCGAGCTCCGCAATTTTCCCTTTCTCCACGTGCACGGTTGTGAGCTCGGGAGAAATGACCGTCGCCTCGTGAATATCGTCGAAGCCGACGATCGAGATGTCCTCCGGCACGCGGATGCCGAGCTCGGTCAACGTTTTGACGACGCTGATCGCGATGTAGTCGCATTCGCAGAACAAGGCGGTCGGCATCCGGTCGCCGAGCGCGGCGAACCGCTCCTTCAGCTCCTCCTGGGCGGAAAACGTCGTCGGAGCGGCGGAGAAGAGAAGCTCCTCGTCCGGACCGATGCCTTCTTCGCCGAGCGCACTCAGGAAGCCTTTTTTGCGGGAATCGAAATTGTGCATCCGCGAATGGGATTGGACGTAGCCGATGCGCCGATGGCCGAGGTCCATGAGATGCCTGGCGGCCTGATATGCGCCCATCACATTGTTCATTACGATAAAATGCACCGGGAGCGTCTCGTAGCACGTGTCAAGCACGACGAGGCGGGGCTGCTTGCCGGCGACGAACTGCACCTGCCGAGCGGTCAGGTTTGTCCCGAGCAGGATGATGCCGCCGGACTCGTGCCCCTCCTCCAGCTCAGCGACGGCCGATTCGAAGTCGCCGGTATGAACGGAGGAGAACAACAGCGAATATCCGCGGGAACGGCACTGCTCTTCGATATCGTGGATCAGCTCCATGAAAAAGGGCTGCTTGTAATACTGCTCCAAAACGATGCCGGAATTCGTGCAGGCGACAAAACGCAGCGTGTTGCTGACGCCGGATGCTTGGCCGGCCCTGACCATCGGTCTGGGTAAATAGCCGGTGTCCTTCACGATTTTCAATATTTTCTCGCGCGTTTCCGCGCCGATGCCGGGTTTGCCGCTAAGCGCGATCGAAACCGCCGATTTGGAGACGCCTGCGAGCTTCGCGATGTCTTCCATTTTCATACAGAATACTCTCCTTTGAGCCCGAAGGAAAACGTTTCAAATTACGTTCAGTGTACTATGATTCGAATGTTTTTGCCAATATCGGAAAGCGAGGCGGTTTACCCAATGAGAAACTTTATGCCCTATGATGTGCCGCAGCAAAAAAAGATCAGGCTGATCGTCAACACCGATGCGAAAAACGAGGCCGACGACCAGTTTGCGATCGTTCACGCGCTGCTGACTCCGCGTTTTAATATCAAAGGCATTATCGCCGCACATTTCGGCACCCACCGGACGACGGAATCGATGATGGAAAGCTACTGCGAATGCGAGCATATTTTGTCGCTGATGGGCATGACCGGCGAGGTCGATTTGTACAAGGGCGCCGAACGGGCGATTCCGGACGAGACGACCCCGGTCCATTCCGAAGGAGCGGACCTGATCATCCGCGAGGCGCTGAAGGACGACCCGATGCCGCTGTATGTCGTGTTTCTCGGTCCGCTGACCGATCTGGCCAGCGCTTATTTGGCCGAGCCGCGCATTGCGGGACGGCTGACGGCGGTCTGGATCGGCGGCGGCAAATGGCCGGAAGGCGAGCGGGAGTTCAACCTGATGAACGACATCGACGCGGCCAACGTAGTGATGGCTTCGCCGATCGACCTGTGGATGGTGCCGCGTACCGTCTATGCGACGATTCGCGTCTCGCTCGCGGAGCTGGCGCTTAAAGTTCGTCCATACGGTGAGATCGGGCAATATTTGTTCCGTCAAATGATCGAGGTGAACGAAGCCGGCGCGAACAATCCGGAGTTTCCTTACGGTGAAATGTGGTCGCTGGGCGATTCTCCGGCGATCAGCCTGCTGATCAACCAGCACCGGTACCATTACGAGCTGAAGCCGGCGCCGCGTTTTACGAAGGATATGTTTTACGTGCACTACCAAAATGAAAGAATGATCCGCGTCTACAACTATGTCGACTCGAGGTTTACGCTGGAGGATATGTTTGCCAAAATCGCGCTGTTCCACGCTTACAAGGAATAGGACCGGCCACGAATACGCGCGTTTTTTTGCCGCAGCCGAGTGGAAGGAGACGACCCCCATGCCCGAACATACAAACGAAAACAATCATCCGGTTCCGCTGCTCCGCGGGGATTATCCGGATCCGTCGATCGTCAGAGTCGGTTCGGATTACTACATGACGCACTCCTCGCTGCATTATACGCCCGGGCTGCTCATCTGGCATTCCACCGATCTGTTTCGCTGGAGACCTGTCGGAAAGGCTCTCGAAGCTCATGCCGGCAACGTTTATGCACCTGAGCTTATTTTTGCGGACGGACGGTTCTGCATCTATTTTCCGAGCAATCATACGATTTATGCGGTGACGGCGGAACGGCCGGAAGGGCCATGGAGCGATCCGGTCCCGTTGCACATCGACGGAATCGATCCGGGGCATCTGCGGGCTCCGGACGGGAAGCGATATTTGTACATCAATAACGGAAAAATGGCGGAGCTGCGGCAGGGCGGGCTTGCGGTCAACAGCGAGCTGCGCAAAGTATACGACGGATGGCCGATTCCGGACGACATGCTCGTCGAAGGCTTTTGCCTGGAGTCGCCGAAGCTGCTGTACAAGGACGGTTATTATCATATGGTGTCCGCCCAAGGCGGAACCGCCGGGCCGGCAACGAGCCATATGGCCGTGTCGTCGCGCAGCCGGTCTCCTTGCGGACCTTGGGAGCATTCGCCGTACAATCCGGTTGTACACACGGAGTCGGCGGAAGAGCGGTGGTGGTCCAAAGGCCACGGCACTCTGGTGGATACCCCGGACGGGCGGTGGTACATCGTTTATCATGCCTACGAAAAAGGCTTTTACCCGCTGGGGCGCATGACGCTGATCGAACCGGTGGAATGGACGGAGGACGGCTGGTTTCGTTTATCCGCATGGAGCGTGGAGGAGCGCAAGCTGGCGGCGGAGCTGGAGGAGCTGCCGAACGGGCTTGCGCTGTCGGACGATTTTCGCTCGAACCGTCTCGGGCTGCAGTGGAGCTTCTGGAAGGAGCATGAGCGATCACGGTATGCGGCGGGAGACGGAGTGCTGCGCTTGAAAGCGAAAGGATCGTCCCCCGCGGACGCAAATCCGCTGCTGTGTGCGCCTCCCGATCCGGCGTATGAGGCTCAGGTGGAGGTCAGCTTCGGCACGGAGGGGGCGGCAGGGCTTGTGCTTTTTTACAACGAGAAAACCTTTTCCGGCATCGCCGTTTCCGCCGGGGAGCTGATCCGTTTTCGGCGCGGTCAGGCGGGAGCGCAGATTCCATTTGACGGCGCAAAGGGATGCATTCATTTGAAGCTGAGAAACGACAGGCACACGGTGACGCTATACTATAGCGAGAATGGAGAGCTTTGGACCCGGTTTCCTTCCGCCATAGACGTCTCCGCTTATCACCATAACGCTTTCGGAGAGTTCCTCAGCCTGCGGCTCGGTTTGTACGCATCCGGGAGCGGTGAGGCGGAGTTCAGGGATTTTCGCTACACGGCGCTGGGCTGAGGCGATAACGACAGCGAAAGGGGCGACTGTGCTTGAACATCGTGGGTTCATGGCTTCGCACGGCCGTACAGCCGATCCGCGCGCGCTTTCATACGATACGCTACAAAATGTTCGTGATCTTCCTGCTGATCACCGTGCCGAGCATCGCCACCATCGGGGTTGTCTCCTATTCGTATTCGTACGAGTCGCAGAAAGACCGGGTCGAAGGCGTGGGCAAAATGTCGGTGTCGCAAATTCAGCGCAACCTCGATTTTCATCTGGAGCAGGTCAAAAACAAGCTGCTTTCGCCGTATTACAACAGCGAGTTTATCGATACGATCAACCGGTACGATGAGCTGGGCGACGTGCAAAGGCTGCAATTTCATCAAAGCATGCGCGATTTTTTCTCGAAAAATTTCTACGTTCCGCCGCAGCGGGATTTGGCGGGATTTTACATTTTTCTGGGAAGCGGAGAGCTGATTTACCAAACGGCGGGACTTGACCCCGATCTGCTCAAGGAAAGCTATCGCAGCGAAGATTGGGTGCGGCGCACTGTGGATCGGCGGGGCACGGTATACTTCAGCGGCGCCTATCCCGATCATATTCGCGGCGAGCGCCGGTTTTTGTACGGCGCCTCGATCATGGTACGCGATTTGTCCAGCAACCGCAACATGTACAGCATCATTCGCTCGGAGTACAAGTTCGACTCGATCGAAGAAATGAGCCGACTTTCCGGCCTCGGCAGTTCGAGCAAGGTGCTGCTGCTGGACGGAGACAGCCGCGTGCTGTATTCGACGGGCGAGGAGACGCCCGGAACGCCATGGCGGCTGTCCGCCGCTCCCGTGCTGACCGAAGCGCAAAGCTTCTGGCTCGAAAGCGGGGCGCAAAAGTGGCTCGTCAGCGGCATCCGCTCGGGAGTGGCGGACTGGTCGATCCTGATCCTCACGCCGGAGAAGGAAGTGTTTGACGCCGCGATCAAAATCCGCCAATCGACCTGGATCGTCGCGCTCACCGCGCTGATCGTCACGGCGGCGATGTCGGCGCTGTTTTCCTCGTATTTGACGAAGCCGATTCTGACTTTGTACCGGGCGGTGAGCGCCGTCAAGCAGGGCAATCTGAGCATCCGCGCGCAGGTTAACCGCGACGACGAGACCGGCAAAATCGCCGTCAATTTCAACAGCATGGTCGACGAGATCCAAAACCTGATCAACACCAAATACGTTTACCAGCTTAAGCTGCGGGAAGCGGAGCTGGCGATGCTGTATTCGCAGATCAACCCGCATTTTTTGTACAACACGCTCGACAGCATCCGTTCGATGGCCGACTACTACGACGCGGAAGAAATCGTGCAGATGACGACGTCGCTGGCCGATATGTTCCGCTACAGCACGACGAGCAGCGAAATGGTTACCGTGGAACAGGAGCTTCGACATATCCGCGATTATTTGACGATTCAGCTGCTGCGCTTCGGCTCGAAGATTCAGGTGAAGATGGACGTCGCCGAGCCGCTTATGACGCGCCGCATCCCGAAAATGACTTTGCAGCCTCTCGTGGAAAACGCGATCTACCACGGTCTGGAAAAAAAGAAAGGCCCTGGCCTGCTGACGATCCGCGGCTGGGAGGAGGGCGAGTCGATCGGCTTTGCCGTCGAAGACGACGGGGAGGGGATCGAGCCGTCGCGGCTGGAGCGCATCCGCGCGGCGCTGCGGGCGATTGAGCAAGGCCCCGCGGCAATCCACGACAACCGCTCGATGGGCATCGGGCTGATCAACGTGCATGCGAGACTGGCGATCAAATTTGGCGCAGGCTATGAGATGCGCGTAAGCAGTGCGCCCCGGCAGGGCACGTCGGTGACGATCCGGCTGCCGAAAGGCGATGCCGGGCCGGGCGACGGCAGGTGAAGCCGGGCAGAGCGAGGCCGCGAGCCGAGGGGCGGAAAAACCGGCTGACAGCCGGATCGGACGCCCGCGGCGAGTCCCGAGAGCCGGAAAAACCGGCTCTCGGGCCGGGACGGCTGGCGTGTGGAGCGAGGCAACGCGCTTAGTGGCGGAAAAACCGGCTGACAGCCGGATCGGACGCCCGCGGCGAAGCCTGAAAGCGGGAAAAACCGGCTCTCGGGCCGGGACGGCTGGCGCGTGGAGCGAAGAAGCGGGCCGCCTCCAACATGTCAGATCAGCAAACAAAACAAGTCAGAAACGACCATTCACCCTGAAAACGCTTTCCATTACACTTGAATTGTAAACAACTACAATCAGGGGGATGAAACTCATGGGTCACAACTTGAGATGGAAACGCTTATCTGCTGTTGCTCTCAGCGGTATCGCCTTGGCATCGCTAACCGCCTGCGGTACCGGAGCGCCGGCGCAAACCGGCGGCAGCGCAGCTTCGGGAGGAGCCCAGTCGCCCGCGCCTGCGGCGAAAAAAGCCGATCCGGTGACGCTCACCTTCGTCGTGCCGAATACGACGACGACGCAGCCTTATGTCGATATTTTCAAAAAATACGAGGAAAAGACCGGCAACAAGGTCGAGATTCAGGCGCTGCCGAGCGGGGAGGATTACGGAAGGCTGCTGCTCACCCGCTTTTCGACCAAGGATTATCCGGATCTGTTTTACATGGACCCGGGCACGAAGCAATACGTGAAATTTCGCGCCGACGAAGAGCTTTACGACTTCACGAACGAGGATTTTACCCAGCGCATGACCGACAGCATCAAGCAGTTCCAGACGTTGAACGGCAAAATTTACGGCATCCCGTGGGGCTCCTCCGGCGGACTCGGCTTTTATTACAACAAGGATGCGTTCAAAAAAGCCGGCGTCGACGTGCCAAGCAATTACGCGGATCTGCTCACCGTCCTGGGCAAGCTGAAGGCGGCCGGCATTACGCCGATGTACGAGGCGGTCAAGGATGCCTGGCCGGTGCAAATTTTTTCGCTCGCCGGCTGGTCTACGTTCGTCGATCCGGCGATCGGCAAGGATGGCGTCGACAAGCTCGAGCGCAATGAACTGAAGCTTGCCGACATCCCGCAGCTGAAGCAGCTGTTCCAGCGCCAATACGAGCTGAAGAGCAAGGGCTACTACCAAAACAGCCCGCTCGCCGGCACATACGACGAGCAGCAGGACTTGCTCGGCAAAGGCCAAGTCGGCGTCGTGCTTCAGCTCGAAAGCATGCTGCCGTCGCTCGCCAAAAAATTCGGCGAAGACTTCGTGCGCACGAAGATCGGTTTTTTCCCGATGCCGTCCGACACGGACAAGGGCGTCGCGACGATCACTCCGCCGAACCAACTGCTCGTGCCGAAAAACGGCAAAAAAGCGAAGGCGGCCGTCGATCTGATCCGCTTCATGACGACGAAGGAGGCACTCGACATCTGGTATAAGGCCAACCCCGGCGTGCCGGTATATAAGGAAGCGACGTCCCAGCTTTATCCTGCGCAGGAGGATGTCGTGAAATATACGCAGGAGGGCAAGGCGCAGGTCAATATCAAAAACCGTCTGACGGCGTCGATGGTCGACTACGATAAAATTTTGCAGAACATGTTCATTAACGGCAATGTGGACGAGGCGCTAAAGCAGGTGGACGACAAGTACCGCAAGGACGGCGCGAACAAAAAGCTGCCGGGATTTTAAGCGGGGATACGGGGACTCACGACATGGTAAAATCGCTCAAATACCCTTACTACTTCGTTCTGCCCGCGCTGCTCATCTACACGCTGCTGTCGGTGACGCCGAAGCTGATGGGCTTTTATTACAGCATGACCGACTGGAATTTGCATGCGAAGGAAATTGCGTTCATCGGTCTGGACAATTACCGGAAAATGTTCGCAGATGAAGAGATGATCGGCGCGTTCAAAAATACGATCGTTTTCGCCTTCTTCGCAACGATCCTGCAAAACGTTTGCGGGCTCGGCCTGGCCATGCTGCTGAACGCGAAGCTGCGGCTGCAAAACGTGCTGCGCACCGTTTTTTTCCTGCCCTACGTGATCGCCCCGATCATCACGGGCTACATTTTCACGGCGCTGTACCATCCTGAGCACGGCCTCGTCAACGAGGCGCTGCGCCTGATCGGGCTGGGTGCGCTGGCCCAGGACTGGCTGAACGATCCGAACTATGCGATGTTTTCCGTCATCGTCACGGACATTTGGCGGCTGTCGGGCTTCGCGATGGTCATTTACCTGGCGGGGCTGCAAATCATTCCGAAAGATTTGACGGAAGCGGCACAAATCGATGGGGCCGGCTTTTGGCAAAGGTTCAGAAACATCATTTTCCCATTGCTCGCCCCGTCGTTCACGGTCAATTTCCTGCTGTCGCTCATCGGATCGATGAAGGTGTTCGAGCTGGTGATGGTGCTGACCCGGGGCGGCCCGGGTTACGCGACGCAGGTGTTTAACACGTATATACTGAGCGCCTTCAGTTCGGGAATTTACGGGTACGGCACCGCCGTGAACGTCGTGCTGTTCCTGCTGATCACCGCGATCGGCATTCCCGTTCTGGTCGGGCTGCGGCGAAGGGAGCTGGAGATGTGAAACGTGCGACTTATTCGCGGCTCCTTCTTGAGCTTGCGGCGGTGCTGCTGGCCTGCTGCGTGATCGTTCCATTTGCGATGATCTGCATCGGCTCGGTCAAAAACGTGCGCGAAGCCGCGCTTTTCTCCTTGTCGCTGCCGACCGAATGGGCTTTCGGCAACTATGCGGAAGTGGTGAAGGCCGCCCATATCGGCCGCGGTTTTTTCAACAGCTTTTTCATCTCCGGACTGGTTGTGCTGAGTGTGGCCGTATGCGCTTCGATGGCGGCCTTCGTGATCCAGCGCCGAAACGACAGGCTGCTTCGCGCGGTGTATTACCTGTTCATCATGGGGCTGATCGTACCGGCGTCGATCATTCCGACGATCAAGCTGATGATGGACCTGCACATTCACAATACGTATCCGGGCATCGTGCTTTATTATACGTCCGTGCTGCTGCCGTTCTCCGTGTTCCTGCTGACGGGTTTTATGAAGTCGGTGCCGCGGGAGCTGGACGAATCGGCGGTGATCGATGGCTGCGGCTTTTTCCGCCTGTATGTGTCCATAGTATTGCCGCTGCTCATCTCGGTGCTCGTCACGGTGACGATCGTCGTCATGATGGCGGTATGGAACGACTTTTTCGGGCCGTTTTACCTGATTACCGACAGCACGAAATGGACGATCATTCTTTCCGTATACAGCTTCGTGACGCAATACAACACAAATTGGGGGCTCGTGTTCGCTTTTATGGTGATGGTCATCTCCCCGGTGCTGGTCATTTATTTGTTTCTGCAAAAATATATCATCGAGGGGCTCACGGCCGGTTCGTTAAAAGGCTGAATGGCGGAACGAAGCGGCGAGGCGTGAGAGCTCCGTTAATTATGGGCAGGGGCCGGCAGCCGGTCACGCCTGCGAATGGAAAATTCCCGCAAATTTGGGCGATGAATTGATGGGCGGCTCGATTCATTTCGGGAGGAGGACCTTTCATGATCAAAGTGATCGTCGTCGACGACGAGGTTTGGGTGCGCAAAGGCATCGTCAAGGCGATCGACTGGGAGCGGCATGGACTGCAGCTGGCCGGCGAGGCGGCGGACGGCGAAGATGCGTATGCGCTCGCGCTGCAGCTTATGCCTCACATCATGCTGATCGACATGCGCATGCCCGGCATGGACGGCAGACAGCTGCTGCGGCTGCTCAAGGAGCGGTTTCCGCAGATGATCGCGATCGTGATCAGCGGGTATTCGCATTTTGAGTATACGCGGGAAGCGATACTGCAAGGGGCGTTCGATTACGTGCTCAAGCCGATCAAAAAAACGGAGCTCGCGCAAACGCTGCAAAAAGCGGCGGAGGAAGCGAGGCGCCGCTTCGGGATATCCGCGGCAAGCGGCTTGCGTGCGGGTGACAAGGGCGGGGACAACCCTGTCGACAACCCCGGCTCTGAAGGCTTCGCCAAGGCCGGTTTTGACGGAACGACAGGGGCCGGCGGCGGCGCGCACAGCGGGCACGGTTGGACCGTGGGACCGGACGAAACTGGCAGACCGGCGTCCGCCGCGCTGGGCGATGCCGCCGGTTCGGGGGCAGGCCGGACAACCGGGCCAAACAGGCCAGACGGTTCCGAGTTTGGCTGCGGCGGGGCGGTAGCGGGCGGAGTGAGTGCCGCGGAGATACGGCCGCACCTGCGCCGGCGTCAGCCGAGCATCGTCGAAAGCATCGTGCTGGACATCATGAACGAGTATGACAAGCCGCTTGCGCTCAGTGATTTTGCCAGAAAATACCATATCAATCCCGATTATTTAAGCCGTTTGTTCAAAAAGGAAACGGGAAAAACGTTCAGCGACTTCGTGACGGAATGCCGCATCGGGAAGGCGAAGGAGCTGCTGGAGCGAACGAACTACAAATATTTTGAAATATCGAATCTGGTCGGCTACGAGGATTACCGCCACTTCAGCCAGGTTTTCAAAAGGTCGGTCGGCATGACGCCGGGAGAATACAAGCACCGCACCGGCTGAAGGGGCGAGCCGGACGGAAACGAACGGCGAAAACCGTCGGGCCCGAAGGCTGGCCGTAAGCGGGAGCGCGGGACGGAACGGGAGAAGGAAGACGAGTAGCAGCGGGTAATCAAACCGTGGCAAGAGTTCGAAACGGAAGCGAAGGGCAAAAGAACCCGGAAAACAGAAAGGATTTGATAAACGATGAGTCAAAACGGACAAAAGCTGATACCCGACACGCTGATGCTGGAGGATAGGGCGAGACACGTGCTGAATGCGATTATCAGCATAGCCGACGACGATCATGAAGGCATTCCTTTTTTTAGCGCCAATCTGATGGAGAAGCCGGCGTTTATGCGGCATGGGGACTGGGACTACGGCTCCAGCCACGGCAGGATGGTCGATGCGCTCGTGCTCGCCAGACATATGACCGGGGCGACCGACGGCCTGGACGTAGAGGAGCGGTACCGCAGCAATTTGCTCAGCTTTTTCAAGGATGACGGGCTGAGCTACCGGCAAAATAATCCGAAAACGAACTGGGAGCCGAACGCGAACATGATCGACCAGCGTGCGGTTATTCTTGCGCTTACCTCGTGGTATATGTCGACCGGCGACCGCAAGGTGAAAGAAGCGGCCGACAAACATGTGGCGGCGCTGAAGCGCATCGCCGTGAAAGAACGCGACGTATGGTATTACCCGAACTCGGAGTACAAATACGGAGGCTGGCCGTCGGCCAACGCCGTTCAGCTTCGGCTTGCTCCCGATCCGGCGGCATTTTGCGGGCGGCTGGTGATGCCCCTGCTCAAGTACCATGAGCTCACGGGCAACGGGGACGCGCTCGAGCTGTGTGAGTTTTTCTCGGCGATGATCGTGCGGCGCAGCGGCGTGTTTAA
This sequence comes from Paenibacillus hamazuiensis, assembly GCF_023276405.1. Lineage (NCBI taxonomy): Bacteria > Bacillati > Bacillota > Bacilli > Caryophanales > Paenibacillaceae > Paenibacillus > Paenibacillus hamazuiensis. The sequence continues at coordinate 3,937,512 of NZ_JALRMO010000001.1, read as the reverse complement.
TCCGGACGGCAGCTTCAACGACGCACTCGCTTACCGAAGCGGCCATTTCCATACACGCATCGGCACGCTCGACGCGCTTGCCCGCTTCGGCTACTACACGCATGACGCGTCGCTGATTCATTTTGTGAAAAAAAGCTACGACTGGGCGCTTACCTGGTGCACCTCGTTCGGCTGGACGCCGGGCGACATGCACGAGCAGGCGTACGAGCACGAGACGTGCTCGCTTGTCGACCTGATCGCTACGGGCATAACGCTGGCGCGCAGCGGCTATACGGAATATTGGTCGGTGGTCGAGCGGTTCCTGCGCAACCATTTGACGGAGTCGCAGCTGCTGGACCTCAGCTGGGTCGAGGATCTGGACGACAAATCGCAGGACGATGTCGGCTTGAAAACATACTACCGCGTAGCGGAGCGCACGCGCGGCGCGTTCGCCGGATACTCGGCTCCGAACGATTTTTGCTGCGACCTGCCGCACGGGCGCGGGCATACGAGCGACCTGCAGACGTGCTGCATCGGGTCCGGCACGCGCGGGCTGTTCATGGGCTGGAGCAATACGGTCACCGAAGAAAACGGTACGGTATCCGTCAACTTCCTGCTCAACCGCGGCTCGCAGTGGCTAGACGTACACAGCCACCTGCCGCATGAGGGCAAGGTCGTGCTGGATGTACGCAAACCGCTGAAGCGGCTGTTGGTGCGCATTCCCGAGTGGGCGGGCTACGCCAAAGTCGAGGTTCGGCGCGAGCGGGGCGATGCGGTGCGTCATCAGTCGGGCGGAGAGCCGAGCATGTGGGTCAAAGACCGCTTCCTCGTGCTCGGAGAGGCGAGCGAAGGCGAGCGCATTACGGTGACATTCCCGCTCAGCCACCGGCAGACGGTGGAGAAGGCGATGGGGCAGGAATTTATTACGAAGTGGCGCGGCGACGACGTGATTCATTTGTCGCCGGAGGGCGTGTACCATCCGTTTTATAACAACCGCAAAGTGTTCGATACGGCACCGATGCGCGCCGGCGATTACCGCAGGTTGGAACGCGAGTTTTACTGGTAAGCACGGCGGTCGGGCGGCGCTCATAGCGGAGCACGCGTGGTTGACGGCGGTCGGGCGGAGCTCGCAGCGAAGCACGCGTGGTTGACGGTGGCCAGGTGGAGCTCGCAGCGAAGTATGCGTGGTTGACGGCGGCCAGGCGGCATTCATAGCGGAACTGAGGTGCTCTAAATTGCCGATTTTCGATTGCCGGTAAAAGTTAACGGAACTGAGATGCGCTAATTGACGGTTTTTTAGTCCCGCCGGCCATTTTTCACGGATTTAGAGGAAAATAGTTCCTTTATTATTACGCGGAAGCCAAATTGCAAGCTAATAGAGGATATGAGGTGCGCTATTTCCGGCGCGGGTTCGGGAAAATACCCCGCTGCCGCTCCGGGGCGGCGCAGCAGCGCAAACGATACGAAGAAGCGATAGGAGGAACGGACGATGAAAACGGTAGTCGCCGTATATACCGGCCAGGGATTGGCCGATCCGCTGAAAAGCATATTTAACGAAGTGATGCCGGACTGCCGGCTGGTCAACATCATCGACGACGGTCTGATTCACGATGTGAACCGCGAAGGCGCGGTGACCAAGGCGATCGTGCGCCGCCTTGTCGGGTATTACCGGCAGGCGGCGGATATGGGAGCCGACGTCATTCTCAACACCTGCTCGTCGGTCGGCGAGGTGGTCGATATAGCCCGGCCGATGTTCGACGTGCCGATCGTCAAAATCGACGAGAGCATGGCCGGCGAAGCGGTGCGCCGCTACGGGAGCATCGGCGTCATCGCCACGCTGCGGTCCACGCTGGCGCCGACCGTGCGGCTGATCCGCATGCAGGCGTCGGCCCAGGGGCGAGCCGTTTCGGTGACGGAGGGGCTCGCGGACGGCGCTTACCAGGCGCTGATCGGCGGCAAGCCGGAGGAGCACGACCGGCTCATCGCGGAAGCGGCGGAGAAGGCCGCCGCTTCCTGCGATGCGCTTGTGCTCGCGCAGGGCTCGATGGCGCGGATGGAGCAGGCGCTGGCCGAGCGCACGGGCAAGCCGGTGCTGTCCAGCCCGCGGCTCGGGCTTATGGCAGTGAAAGCCGCGCTCGGGCGGGGCGGCGCTTGAGCGGGGGAGGGCCAGTGATGTCGGAGCAGTTACGCGAGGAAGTATACGCCACGTATTTGATCGAAACGCCGCTCGAGCTGGAGCGTGCCGCCGAGGTGATGGCCGGCGAGCAGTCAACCGGCACCTTCACTGCGGTGCCGGGGGAGACCGACGAGCTGCGCAGCCGTCACGGCGCGCGGATCGTCGCCGTCCGGCCGCTCGGCGAGGTCGACTCGCCGTCGCTGCCGGGGGCGATGCCGCCCCGGAACGGCGGCCGCTACCGGAGGGGAGAAGTTGTGCTGGCGTTTCCGACGCACAACTTCGGGCCGTCGCTGCCGAACCTGCTGTCCGCCGTCGCCGGCAATTTGTATGAGCTGCAGCAGTTTTCCGGGCTGCGGCTCACCGATCTGGAGCTGTCAGCCTCGTTTGCGGCCAAATACCCCGGACCGAAGTTCGGCATCGCCGGAACGAGGCGGCTCGCCGGCGTACACGGGCGGCCGCTGATCGGCACCATCGTCAAGCCGAGCATCGGACTTTCCGTAGAGGAGCTGCGCGTCATGGTGCGGGAGCTGGCGGAGGCGGGGCTCGATTTTATTAAGGACGACGAGCTTAATGCAAATCCCCCCTTCGCCCCGCTCGAGAAAAAGGTTCCCGCCGTAATGGAGGAAATCGAGCGGATCGCCGACCGGACCGGGAAAAAGGTCATGTACGCGTTTAACATCACCGGCGATATCGATGAAATGAAGCGGCATCACGACATCGTCGTCCGGCATGGCGGCACGTGTGTAATGGCGAGCGTCAACAGCATCGGGTTCACCGGCCTTGCTCACCTGAACAGCTACAGCGAGCTGCCGATCCACGGCCATCGCAACCAGTTCGGCTACATGACGCGCTGCCCGCTGCTCGGCATCGATTTTATCGCCTACCAGAAGCTGTGCCGGCTTGCCGGGGCGGATCATTTGCACGTGAACGGGCTGAACGGCAAGTTTTATGAAAGCAATGAGTCGGTCATCCGCTCCGTGCGGGGGTGTTTGACGCCGATGCTCGGAGGGTACGGGACGATGCCGGTGCTGTCATCGGGGCAATCGGCCTTGTCGGCGGAGCCGTCCTACCGGGCGCTGCAAACGTGCGACGTCATTCATTTGGCCGGCGGCGGCATTTTGGCGCATCCGGACGGGGCGGCGGCGGGAGCGGAAAGCATGAGGCTGGCGTGGGAAGCGGCGATGAATGGCATATCGCTGGAGGATTACGCGCGGGAGCATCCGGCGCTGCGGCGTGCTATGGAGAAGTTCGGCGGTATCCATGGAAAAGGGGGAGCTTAAGGTGGGGGATACGGAATCGCAGCTGCTGCTCGCCTTTTACGGCGATGACTTCACCGGCTCGACCGACGCGCTGGAGGCGCTGGCCAAAAGCGGAGCGAAAACGGTGCTGTTCCTGGCGCCGCCCTCCGCGGAGCTGCTTGCTGCGCGTTTCCCGGACGTGCGGTGCGTCGGCGTAGCGGGAGTCAGCCGCTCGCTCGGACCGGAGGAGATGGAGCGGGAGCTGCGCCCCGCCTTCGAAGCGCTGCGCGAGCTGGGACCGAAGGTCGTGCATTACAAAGTATGCTCGACCTTCGACTCGTCGCCGCACGTCGGCAGCATCGGCAAAGCGGTGGACATCGGCGCCGAAGCATTCGGCCGGCAGCGGTTCGTTCCGGTGCTGGCCGGAGTTCCCGCGCTCGGGCGCTACACGCTGTTCGGCCATCATTTCGCAGCCTCGATCGGCGGCATATATCGGCTTGATCGCCATCCGGTCATGTCGCGCCATCCCGTAACGCCGATGGACGAAGCCGACCTGCGCCTGCATCTGGCGAAGCAGACGGAGCGGAGCATCGGCCTCCTCTCTGTGCTTGATCAGCAAGCGGGGCCGGAGGCGATGCAGGTGCGGCTCGAGGAGCGCCTCCGCGAAGGCTGCGGCATTATCCTGTTCGACGTGCTGGACGATGCGCTGCTGAAAAGAGTCGGCGGGCTGCTGTGGCGGGAAGCGGAGCGGGGCCCGCTGTTTGCGGCCGGCTCCTCCGGCGTCGAATACGCGCTCGCCGCACATTGGATTGACGCCGGGCTGATCGGCGATAGCTTCCCTTCCCCGCGCGAGCCCGGCCCCGCGGAGCAGCTGCTCGTCATCTCGGGCAGCTGCTCGCCCGTCACGGCGGGGCAAATCGATCACAGCCTGCGGCAGGGGTTCGCCCTCCTGAAAGCGCCCGTGCTGGAGCTCGCGCACTCCGACCCGGCCCGGGTGCAGCAGGCCGAGGAGCGGCTCGTCCTGCAGGCGGAAGAGGCGCTGCGCAGCGGGCGCAGCGTCGTCGTCTGCACGTCGCTCGGTCCGGACGACGATACGATCGGGCCGCTTCGCGAGCTGCTGGCCTCCCGCGGGCTCCCCGCCTCCGAGTCCGGGCGGCTGCTCGGCGCCGGTCTCGGCCGCGCCGCCCGGCGGCTTGCTGCAGGCTGCGGCCTGCGTAGGCTGCTCGTGGCGGGAGGCGATACGTCGGGCTACATCGTGAAGGAGCTCGGCATCTATGCGCTCGAGCTGCTCGCGCCGCTGGTGCCCGGCGGCCCGCTGTGCCGCGCTTTTGCCGAAGAACCGGCGCTGGACGGGCTGGAGCTGGCGCTTAAGGGCGGGCAGGTCGGCCCGCCCGATTATTTTGTCCGGGTGCAGCAAGGCAGGCTAGACCGGTAACGAACTTTTGGCGGAGCCCGCGGTTATCCGCCAAAAGCAGTTGCGCCTAATTTCCTGAAAAGCCCTTCCGTTCATCTGACGGCCAGACGAACGGGAGGGCTTATTTGCCGTAAATTCAAAAAATCTTACAATAGTCAACTAAAATTTGTCTAAAATTGGTGAAGGAATTGTGAGAAATTTGTAGAATGTTTAACAAATATATACACGGAAATTTTTGGCGGCCATTAGACAGGAGGTCATTTTTTTGCTGAAGTTGTTTAAACCCGGGATGTATTTGCTCGACCGTCTGACTTACTCCAAAAAGTTCGCCTTCCTCGGCGTCTTTTTATTGCTCTGCATCGTTGCTGCCATGACTTTGCTCATTACCGAATTGAACCACTCGATCAAATCCAACGAGAAGGAAATCGTGGGGGTCGAACAAATCATACCTATTCGGGCGTTGATGGAAAATATTCAGTCCTATCGGTCGGCGGCAGACACCGCGCTGGAAGGCGGCGCTCCGAACAAGGGGCAGCTCGCTGCGCTGGCAAGCGGAATCGATCAAAGCATTCAGAAGGTGGATGCCGTTTACCGGACGTCGGGGAAAGATACGAACTCCGAGGAGAAGTGGATCGGCCTGAAGGACGACTGGAAAGCGTTCAAGGGCAAGGAAAACGGCCTGACGCCTTTGGAGAAATTCGAGCAGCTGACGGCTATGTTAAATAAAAGCACGGGGCTCGTTTCGGATGTTGGCGACGCTTCCAACCTGATCCTCGACCCTTCGTATGACAGCTATTATTTGATGGATGCCGTGATCAATCATTTGCCGCTGATGACCGAAGCGATAGCGCAAAGCCAGTCTCTGATCCAACGCGGAAAGGTTAAAGAAAGCCTGACGCTGGAAGAGAGAAAGGCTCTTTTGACGTATTCCGTGCAGATGAACGTTGCCATGGACGCATTGAAAAAAGGAATGGCCGGCGCTTTCAAAAGCAATCCCGGCATCAATCCGGCTTTGGATACGTCGCTGAACAAGCTGGCGGCGTCGACGGCCGGCTACTATGAAGCGATCAATGATGCGGTCGTTACATCCGTGAACGTTGCCAAGCTGAACGCTTCTTATGATTTGGCAGCAAGCTCCATGAACGCCGCTTATCAGGTTTACGACTTAAGCTTGCCCGAGCTGCGCGCCATCATCCAGGAACGTGTCGACGATTACAAGAACCGCATGTTTTGGGTAACGGCAGGCACTTTGCTTGGCGTCATCGTCGCTCTTTATTTGTTCATTTCGTTTATTTACGAGACCAGGGGAGTGATCGAGAAGCTGAAGGTTTCCTCGCAGCTGATGGCAAACGGCGACTTGACCGCCCGCGTCGAGCTGTCCGGACGCGACGAAATGCAGCAGGTCGCGATGTCGATTAACCAGGTCGCGGAAAGCTTCGGTCAGATGATCACCGAAATATACCAAACGGCGATGAAGCTCGATCATTCGTCGAACGATTTGATCAAGATTTCCGACCATATGACCGTCTATTGCGGTGAGATTGACAATATGAACCGGAAGACCGGCATTGTCAGCGATGCCGTGGAACAGATCACCCGCCGCATCTCCGAGACGGCCGAAGGAGCGGCCCATATCAACGAGAACATCAAGGGCATTTTTGCGGCGATCGAAGGCATGTCCACCAATATGGGAACGCTCGCGGCGGCATCGGAGCAAGTTTCGACCAGTTCGGAGGAGATCGCGCGCACGGTCACGCAAATATCGGGCAGCATTCAGACGGTTTCCCGTTCGTCCAGCGACGTATCCAATTCCGTAAACAATGTTGCGGCCTCCATTAAGGAAATCGATATGTCGCTGAACGAGGTAAGCCACAACTGCGAGCGCTCGCTGCATATTACCGACAATGCGGAAAGAAGAGCGATCGAAACGAAAAATATCATCGAAAAGCTGAACCGCTCCTCCAAGCAAATCGGCAAAATTGTCAACGTCATCCACGAAATCGCGGAGCAAACCAACATGCTGGCGCTTAATGCGGCCATTGAGGCTGCCGGGGCCGGAGAAGCGGGGAAAGGCTTTGCCGTCGTCGCCAACGAAGTCAAGGAGCTGGCGAAGCAGACGGCCGAAGCTACGGACGAGATCAGCCAGCAGATCGAAGACATGCAGCAAAATATGGGCGATGCGGTGCAGGCCGTCGATACGATCGCAGATGTCGTCATCGAGATCACCTCGATTTCCAACAACATCGCCGCCGCCGTCACGCAGCAGTCGTCCGCGGCCAACGAAATTTCCGCGGCGGTTGCCGCCGCAGCGGCCGAAGTCAACCTGATCAGCCGGGAGATCAGCGATATTGCCGCCAATTCGCTTCAAGTGTCCGTCGTCGTTTCGGAATCTTCCAGCGGCATTCAGGAAATGGCGGTTTCCACGTCGACGCTGTCGTTTACGGCGGCCGATGTTGTCGGCAAGACGGAGGCGGCTTCCGAGCAAATCAACCTGATCGCCAGGTCGAGCTCGGAAATTTCCCAGAAGGCTGTGGAAATAGCCAGCAATGTTCGCGAAATCGTGCAGACGTCCGCCGACTCGTTCACCGGAGCGGAGGAAACGGCCAAAACGGCCAAAGAGCTGGCGGAGATGGCGAAGCAAATGGGAACCTGGGTACAGCAGTTTAAAATATAAGAGGTGGCCCTGTTGCAGAATCAGGAATTTCTTAAAGACTTTATAGAAGAAGCGGTCAGCCACCTCGACAGCCTGGAGATGGGACTCGTCCAAATGGGGGAGGGCAGTGAGGACCCGGAAATATTGAATACGATTTTTCGGGCCGTACACAGCATCAAGGGTACCGCCGGATTTTTCGCGTTGAAAAACATCGTCGCTTTGGCCCATGCGATGGAGAACATTTTCGGCGAGCTGAAAAAAAGCGTCTTCGTAGCCGATCAATCGTTGATTGACCGGCTTCTTGCGGCCACCGACATCTTGCGGGCCATGATCATGGACGTGGAAACGAGCGACGGGCTGGATATATCCGATGTACTAGCCCAATTGTCGGAACAGCAAGGCGAACGCGAAATTGCCGTTCCTCCGCAAGCGGCGCGGGACGATGAGAGCGCGGGGCTCGAGGGCCCTCCCGCCCCCTCCGAAGAGGAAGCCAAAAAGCAGCCGGAAAATCCGAAAGATACGATTCGCGTCCCTGTCTCCCTGCTCAACGATCTGCTGAATCTGGTCGGAGAAATGGTGCTCGGCCGCAATCAGCTGCTGCGGACTTTGCGATCGTACCGCAAGGCGGTTCCGGGCCTCAGCGCCGTTTTGCAAAACATTGACGGCACAACCTCCGAGCTCCAGGATAAAATTATGCAAGCCCGCATGCAGCCGGTATCGAAGGTGTTCGACAAGTTCCCGCGGATGATTCGCGAGCTCTCCAAAGAGCTCGGCAAAGATATCGATCTGCAAATGGAAGGAACCGGCGTGGAACTCGACAAGTCCTTGATCGAAGCGCTGGCCGACCCGCTTAACCATTTGATCCGGAACGCCGCCGACCACGGGATCGAGCGGCCGGATGAACGGGAGAGGGCGGGAAAGCCGAAGACCGGAACGATCTCGCTGAAAGCTTCCCATGTCGGGGATCACGTGACGATCGACGTAGCGGATGACGGCGCCGGTATCCGGGTTGACAAAATCGCGGACAAGGCCGTGCAGCAAGGGCTTCTCAGCCGTATGGAGGCAGCCGAACTAAGCGAAAGCGAGCTGCTGAACTATGTGTTTCATCCCGGTTTGTCTTCCGCCGAGAAGGTGACGAACATCTCCGGCAGAGGAATCGGAATGGACGTTGTAAAGACGAACATCGAAAAAATCGGCGGGGCCGTCGAAATCCGCACGGCACAGGGCAAGGGAACCGTTTTTCATTTGACGCTGCCGCTCACCCTGGCGATCATCCCTTCGCTCATCGTGGAGACGGGAGGGTATAAATTCGCGCTTCCGCAGGTGAATCTGCAGGAGATGCTGCGCATCAAGCCCAACAATCCGGACAAACGGTTCGAACGGCTCAAAAATAGCTGGGTGCTGCGGCTTAGAGGAAAGCTGATTCCGGTCGTTCAGCTTGCCGATGTGCTCGGGATCAGGGAAGACTCCTTTGACCCGGAGGACAAAGTGTCTCACGTTTTGGTGCTCAAATCGGGGACGAAACGTTACGGGCTTGCCGTGGATGTCATTCACGACCGCGAGGAGATTTTGGTGAAATCGTTGCCCCGTTTCTTTAACCGTTCCGCCTGCTACTCCGGGGTAACCATTATGGGGGACGGCAAAACGGCGCTTATTTTGGACCCGGAGGGCATCGCCGGGAAAGCGAACCTGCGCTTTTATGAGGAGACGGAGCAAACGGCCGTACAGAAGGCCGAAAGTATGGACGAGCGGCAAAATTTGCTGCTGTTCGGCTGCTCGGGCCCGGAAACGCTCGGCATCGATCTTTCGTTTGTCGTCCGGGTCGAAAAAATCGACGCGTCGCAAATCGAGAAGGTCGGGGACAAGGAGTTCATTCAATTCCGCGGGGACGCCCTGCGCATCATCCGGCCGGAACAGTATCTTCCGCTGCGCCGGGTCCAAACCGATGTACAGAACCTCTATGTGATCATCCCCAAGCTGGTCAAACATCCGATCGGTCTGTTAATCGAGAAGATTCACGATACGCTGGTGACCGACGTGCGGTATACGGGGGAGGAGGTTAAGGCGAAGGGGCTGATCGGCCAGACGATTATAGGCGGTACGCTGGTGCAGCTCGTTCATATTTACGAGCTGCTGGAAATGGCGGCTCCGGAATATTACCCACCGCTGCCGTATGCGAACAAATCGAAAGGCACCGTCTTGCTGGTGGAAGATACCCCCTATTTTGCAAGAATGGTCGGAAATTTCCTGGAATCGGATTATTATGAGACGCTGCTCGCGGCCAATGTCAAGGAAGCCTGGAGCATCCTGCAGGAACGCCCCATCGACGCGGTGCTGTGCGACGCCCAGATGCTGCACCCGCACGGCGCCCAGCTGGCGAAGCGGATTCGTGCGGACGCGCGGCTTCAGGCGATGCCGGTCATCGCGCTCGCTTCCGCCGCCGGGAGCCGAATGACACAGGAAACGATGGAGGCCGGATTCGACGATGTGGCCTTAAAGCTCGACAAAGACCGGCTGCTGGAAACGATCCGGGAGCTGCTGCGGGGAAGGAGGGAGCTGCATGAAGGGAAGGGTGCTGACCTTTTATCTATGTGATTGCCTGTACGGGCTCGATATTTCGAAGGTGAAGGAGATCAGCCGTCACGCGGACTTTACGCCTGTTCCCGATGCGCCGGAACATATTGCCGGCCTTCTCAATATGCGCGGCAAAATCGTCACGTTGTTCGACCTGGCCAAGCTGCTCGGGCATCCCCCGGCAGACGGCATTCGCCGCACGGCCTGCATCATTTTGAAAAACACGGAAGACGAGCCCGATTACGCCGGGTTGCTGATCGACCGGCCGGATTCGGTCATCGATATCGAAGAGGCTTTTTGCGAGCGGCCTCAAGACCATTTGGAGAACCATAGCGGCTGCATACGCGAGGTTGTGAAATTGAAAGACAGGCTGCTTATGATCATCGATCCCGGGTGCATTTATCAAGCCGGCTGACCGCGAGGGATACCCGGAAGCGAGCCGGGAGATGCAAGGGACAGGCAATGAATTTCAGAATAAGGGGGGTTATCGTTTATGCACCGTATCTTTCCAGACTATCCCGAATCCAAACTGCTAATCATCGACGACCAAAAAACGGTTGCGTATATTTTAGCCAAGCTGCTGAATGAAGCCGGCTATGACGATGTCACTTATATCCACGATCCCCGGGAAGCTTTGTCCACCTGCGAACAGCTGAAGCCCGACCTGATCCTGCTTGATTTGACGATGCCTTATTTAAGCGGCTTCGATCTGCTGGAGCTGTTTAAGAAAGAGAAGTCCCAACAATCCATTCCGATTATCGTGCTTACCTCCGATCAGGACCAGGAATCGAAGCTGAAGGCGCTCGCGCTCGGCGCCAGCGATTTTTTGCCGAAGCCGGTCGACCGGGTGGAGCTGCTCGTTCGGATCAAAAACAACCTGGAAATTCGCTACCAGCACAAGCTGCTGGAGCAAAAGGTGGCCGAACGGACGCGGGAGCTGAAGGAAACCCAAATCGAGATTATACAGCGGCTTGTCAAAGCGGCCGAGTACCGGGACAACGATACCGGGGATCATATCGTGCGCATGAGCATGTTATGTTTTCATTTGGCCAAGGCGGCCGGACTGCCGGATGAGGAGTGCGAGCTGATCCGCTATGCCAGCTCGATGCACGATGTGGGCAAAATCGGCATTCCCGACAGCATTTTGCTTAAGCCGGGGAAGCTGACGGACGAGGAGTTCGCCGAAATGAAAAACCATACGCTGATCGGCGGCAAAATGCTGTCGAACAGCGATACGAAAGTTCTGCAAATGGCGGAAGAAATCGCCGTCACCCACCACGAAAGATGGGACGGTTCCGGCTATCCGTCCGGGCTGGCAGGCGAGGCGATCCCGCTCGCCGGTCGCATTACGTCGATTTGCGACGTATTCGATGCGCTGACTTCCATCCGGCCGTACAAAAAGGCATGGCCGCTGGGAGAGGCGATGGAGGAGATCAAGAGGCTCCGGGGCACCCATTTCGATCCGGAGCTCGCCGATATTTTCATCGCCGCGCTGCCGTCCATTATCGAAAGCGATCTGATTTTTTCCCATCTCAAAAAATAGAGCAAAAGCCCATGAGATCATCTTATGGGCTTTTGGTTTGGGATGGCCCCCCGCTGCCGGCATATTTTTTAAAGATCGGCTTCATCTTGGCCACGACATACGAACTGCCGCCCCGGCGTTTGACGTCCTCGACCATAATGGCGACGAGCAGATCGGGACGGCCCGCGTTAAATTCGACGAACCAGCCGTTTTCCTGACCGTCCTCGCCTTTTTTCTGCTTCAGCTCGGCGGTGCCGGTTTTCCCGGCGATCGCAAGGCCGGGGATATAGGCGCCATGGCCGTATCCTTTCGGATCGCTGACCGCCTGAATCAAATATTGCTTGATCAGTTCGGCGGTCTCGGGGCGGACGATGCCCGCTTTCCAAGGTGCCGCCTGCTCTTTGCGCTGCTCCGCCAGCAGCACGGGGGCGATGAGATCGCCTTTGTTTGCGAAGGGGGTATAAGATAGCGCCACATGAAGCACGCTCATCTGCACTTCGCCTTGTCCGTAAGCGGAATCCGCGAGCTGGATATCGCTTTTGATTCCGTCGTTCGCGATTGTGGCGACCTGGAACGGATACGGGATCGGCAGCTTCTCGCCGAAGCCGAACGGAAGCACGCCGTCGTAAAACTTCTTGCCGCCCATATCCAAAGCTTCCTGCGCGAAAAAAATGTTGTCCGAGTTGACGAGCGCGTCGCGCATCGTTTCGCTCGGAACGTCGCGGTCGCGGGTGACGTAGTAGCTTCCCCAAGACGCGTCTTTGGTCCAATGCAAGCCGTCGATGCGCCGAACCTTGTCCGGGGACGATACTTTGGCGTCGAGGCCTGCCGCCGCCGTAATCGTTTTGAATACGGAGCCCGGCGCGTAAAGCTTCGTAAACCGGTTAAACAGCGGTTTGAGCGGGTCGCTGTTCCATTCGTTCCATTTCTCGGCGCTAAGGCCCTGGACGAAGGCGTTAGGGTCGTAGCTGGGGCTGCTGACCAGCGCCAGCACATCGCCGCTTACCAGGTGAATCGCCGCCGCCGCGCCGGCGTCGCCTTTGAACTGCACATAAATGTCCCTCTGCAAGTCGCTGTCGATCGTCACCCGGATCGTCTCGCCCGGCTGCGGCTCCCTGCGCGCAAGCGTCTCCTTGACGTTTCCCTTCGCATCGGTTATAGCGACAACCGCTCCGTCTTTGCCTTTCAGCCTTGCCTCGAAAATTTGCTCCAGCCCCGCCTTCCCGATTTTATCGTCCGGCCCGTAGCCTTGATCCTTCAGCTTGGCGAGCTCCTCCGCATTGATCGTCCGGACGTATCCCGTCAGATGGGCCGCGGCTTCGCCGAGAGGGTAAACGCGGACGCCTTTTTCCTGGAACGAAACGCCCGGAACGCCCTGAAGCGTCTGGAGCATCTTGCTGTCCGCCGGACCGACCGGCACGAAGTAGCCGGGTTTTACCCAGGAAGCGCCGAGCTCCTTGTTAATGTCGTCCACCGTCATCTTCAGCATCCCGGCGACTTGCTCCTTCGTCTGCTCGGCCTGCGCGCCGAGCTCGCCCGGAACGAGTCCGACCATCGTAACAGTGCCGTTTATGGCAAGGCCGCTGCCGCTGCGATCGACGATGGAGCCGCGGGGCGCTTTAAGAGTCTGTGCCGTCACTTTGTCCCCGTCCTTCATGGGCGGAAAAATCAGCGAAGGGTTCCAATCGACGCCCCACACGCTGTTATTGTCTTTGACCAGGCTCATTTGATGGGCGAACTCCACGGGTCCGGCCATGGTCGCCATCTCCGCTTGATACCGGAATTGCGCCTTGTCCCCGGCCGTCTTGGATGCATCCGCCGGCGGGGACGCAGGCAGCTTTTCGACCTTGAGCTGCTTCGCTTCGATTCCGCTGTAGATCGCTTCGTATTTTTGGCCAAACGATTCTTTCGTTATCTTTTCCTTCGAGCCGGGGCTCAGCAGATCGTACATGGCATCGAAATTGCTTTGCTGCCAATAGGAGACGTACTTCTGAAAAATTTGCTCGGCGGTTTCCTTCTTTTGCATCTTCTCGCAGCCGGCCAAAGCGCAGATCAAAACCAGCAGCACTATTCGCTTTTTCATAAATTTCCTCCTGTCGTTCGGAATTCGGATAACCCTTTGCTAACATAAAATATTCCGGCAAGCCGTTCCATCGCTGAGCGGTAACAGATAAGTCACAGGAAGCTGACAATTTGTCTGCGTCATTTTCGAAAAAAATTCAGCGTTTTCGGCGGGGGTGCGGTCGCTTATAATGAAGTTATGCAAGCCGGAACGATTCGTCAGAGGAGGAATCCGAATGAAGCCGATCAAGCTGGGAATGGTAGGCAGCGGAGATATCAGCAACCGGTTTTTCGATCAGGCGGCGAAGCTGGAGCACGTCGAGTTTGCGGCGACGTGCGCAAGGCGCCTCGAAAACGCCGGGAAGAAAGCAAGGACTTATGGGGTCCCGAGGTGGTACGACGATTACCGAAAAATGATGGATGCCGAAGAGCTGGACGCCGTCGTCGTCACGACGCCCCATTCGGTGCATGCCGAAGTGGTGCTGGCAGCGCTGGAGCGGGGACTTCACGTGCTCAACGAAAAGCCGATGGCGACCCGGTTCGACGATTGCCGCAGCATGGTGGAGCTGGCCGAGGAGAAGGGTCTTATTTTCATGAGCCTGCCGTACGACCTGAATCCGGCTTTCACGACTGCGCTGAACTATGTAAACGAGGAAACGATCGGCAAAATTACCGGGGCGGAAGCGCAGCTCAACATCCCCGGGCCGGGGCGCGACAACTGGTATTATAACCGCGAAATTTCGCACGGCGGTGCCGTTCTCGACTGCCTCGTCTATCCGGTCAGCCGCCTCATTACGCTGCTCGGGCCGGCGCGCAGCGTTACGGCGGAGGTAGGGACGCTGATCCCGAACCGCATCGTGGACGGGGGCAAGCGCATACATAGCGATGTAGACGACAACGTGACGCTCATCGTGGAATTTGCCGGAGGGCAGCATGCGGTCATTCGCTCGCTGTGGGGCACCTCCATCAAGCAAAACAATACGCTGATCTACGGGCGCAAAGGAACCGTTGCGCTGAACGACAGCGGGTTCCCGCTTGTCGTTCACTCTCCGCATGCGCCTATCGGGGATGCGGAGCAAGTCGCATGGCGCGGTTATGCCGACTGCTATGCTCCGAGGCTGCTCGACCCGCCGGATTCGGAGCGGGACATCATGAGCCACTTCGTCCACTGCCTGCGCTCCGGCCAGCAGCCTAAGCAGCACGGACGGCTTCAGCTTCACGTGCACGAGGTCCTGTTCGGCGCCTACGAATCCGCGGCCAGCGGACGGCGCTACGAGCTGACCACGACGTTCGAAGCGTGGAACAAGCTGCCGGCCTCAATTTTCGATACGAAAAGCGAATTTATTTAGGCGGCGCCGGTGGCGGGCCGAAGCTCTCACAAAGAGTTTCGGCCCATTTTCAATCTTCGTATGCTAAAATGGAGGCATCATGTCAGACGAGGAGCAAGGATATGACGAATTTCACCGGAAAGGCGATCATCATCGGCGCGGGAATCGGCGGACTGAGCTGCGCTATCGCGCTGCAAAGGGAAGGCTGGCAGGTTGCCGTTTTCGAGGAGAAAAGCTCGTTTGCGGAGGCCGGCGCCGGTATCGCTCTGGCTGCGAACGCGATGAAAGCGCTGGATAAGCTTGGGGTGTCCGGGCGGATTCGCTCGGAAGGAGCGCTGGTCGGCAGGGCGGAGATACGCACCTGGGAAGGCAAGCCGCTGACCGCTCTGCCCGTCTCCGAACAAGCCGGGCGTTACGGGACGCACAGTTATCTCATACACCGGGCCAGCTTGCACCGTATTTTGCTGAACGAGCTGGAGGATAAGGGAACGTTCGTTCGTTTAAACAAAAAGCTGCTTGCGTTTGAGCAGGACGGAAATAAAGCGGCGGCGATATTTGCGGACGGCACCCGGGAGGAAGGCGATTTTCTGATCGGAGCGGACGGGATCCATTCTTCGGTGCGAAAACAACTTTTCGGACCCGACAAGATGCGATATGCCGGGTATGTGGCGCTACGGGGTACATGTTCGTTTAAGGACGAACGGTTTTCGATGGAAGAAGGCGGAGGCTTTGAGGCGTGGGGCCCCGGCAAACGGTTCGGCTGCTCCCGGCTCGGACAAGGCCTCACCTTTTGGTTCGCCGCACTCAATTCCCCCGAAGGAGTCCATATCCCGCCGGCTGAAAGGAAACGAGAGGCACTCCGGCACTTTCGAGGATGGTTCGAGCCGATCGAATCGGTGATCGAGTCCACCGATGAATCGGCCATCCTCGCCCACGATATATTCGACCGCAAGCCCCTTTCAAGGTGGACCCGCGGGCGGGTTACTTTGCTCGGCGACGCCGCGCACCCGATGCTGCCGAACCTCGGTCAAGGAGGCGCGCAGGCGATGGAGGACGCGATCGTTCTTGCGCGTGCGTTACAAGAGCACAAGGTGCCGGAAGCTTTGCAGGTTTACGAAGCAAAAAGGATTCCGCGGACAACGGAGGTTGTTCGGCAATCCAGACGGATGGGACGTTTGGTGCAGCTGGAAAATCCGCTTGCGATCGGAGTGAGAAACGTTTTGCTCAGAGCCGTTTCGCCACGGATGCAGATGCAGCGGCTGCATTGGCTGATCGGATACGAATGTTAAACGATTTTTTTCGCCGATCTTGTCACAAATCGAAATCCCCAAACGACTTAAGGGTAAAACGTTGGGAGGGGATTCGTATGGATCGAAACAAAAGGGATATCGTTGTGGTTGGTGGCGGACTCGGCGGCTGGATAGCCGCCGTTTATGCGGCGAGAGCGGGCAAGCGGGTATTGCTCGCGGAAAAGGCGAATGCGTTCGGCGGAAGGGCGGGGACGGTCGTACGGGATGGCGTGGCGCTTAATTTGGGTGCGCACGCCGTCTACCGGGACGGCGAGCTGCCCGCCATTCTTAAGGAGCTGGGTATCGTGCCGGCCGGCGGCGTTCCCGCTTCAGCAGGCCATGGCGTTTGGAACGGCGGGATCCACACGCTGCCGGGATCGCCGATGTCACTGCTGGCGACACGGATGCTCTCCTGGCGCGGGAAGGTCGAGCTCGGCCGGATCATGGCCAAAGTGAAAAAACTGGACGAAAACCGGCTTCCTGCCGGTACTTTGAGAGAGTGGGCGGAACGCAACATCCGCGAGCCGCAGGCGCGGCACCTCATCTATACGCTTTGCCGGACGGCTTCTTACGCGCACCGGCCGGACATTCAGCTGGCCGGGCCGGTGGTTAGGCAGATCAAGCACGTATTGAACGGTGGTGTGCTTTACGTGGACGGCGGATGGCAAACCATGATCGACAGCCTCCGGAAGACGGCGGAGGCAACCGGAAGAGTCGAAGCCGTGAGCGGGAAAGCCGTGCTGAAGGTGAGCAAAGCGGAACGACTGTATGAGGATTTGGCCGATTCGCCGGAAAACGGCAGGTTCGCGGTGCGGTTCGCTGACGGTGAAACGGTGGTTGCGGATGGAGTCATTTTGGCGGTGCCGCCTGCCGAATGCTGCCGTATCTTCGAAGGCGCGGATCGCACCGTGCTGGAAATATGGCGCAAGCAGGCACGGCCGGTCACGTCGGCTTGCCTTGACCTGGTCATGCGGAAGCTTCCGCGGCCGGACATTCAGTTCGTCATGGGCGTCGATTCGCCGTTTCTGTTTACGAATTTGTCGCGGGCTTCCAAGCTAAGCGATAACGGGCTTATTGCCGTCTCCATGCTCAAATATCACGGCGCCGCCCAGCCGGACGCCGAGCGGGATAGAGCGGACATCGAACGCACGCTCGATTTATTGCAGCCCGGCTGGCGGCAGGAGGTCGTGGGCCGTCAATATTTGCCGAACATGATCGTCGTCCACGATCATCCGCATGCGATGCGCACCTCGATTCCTGGCCCCGCCGTTTCGGAAATGCCGGGGCTCTATGTGGCGGGAGACTGGGCGGGACACCGCGAGCTGCTGGCCGACGCCGCGGCAGCAAGCGCAAAACGCGCCGCCGAGGCTTGCCTTCGCGAGGTATCGCAATATACGGCAGGGGGAGGAAGGAATGGAAGTAGACCAGCTGTATGAAACATATAGACCGCTGTTGTTTTCAATTGCATACCGGCTGCTCGGCAGCGTGACGGAAGCCGAGGATACCGTGCAGGAAACGTTCCTGGCCTGGAGCGAACGAAGCGGCCGGGACGGTGCCCACGCGGAAGCGGTCCGGAACGAAAAGGCCTTTTTGTGCCGGATCGTTACGAATATATGCAATGACCGGATACGAAAGCTGAGCCGGCGGCGGGAAACGTATATCGGCCCGTGGCTGCCGGAACCTCTGATCGAAGATGCCGGCAGCCCGGAGGATGCCTGCATCCGCAAGGAAACGGTCCAAACCGCTTATCTGCTTATGCTGCAGCAGCTGAGCGAAGCGGAGCGGACCGTCTTTGTGCTCCGGGAGGCGTTCGGCTTCAGCTATGACGAAATCGCCGAGATGATGGGCAAAAGCGCTGCGAACTGCCGGCAAATTTACCGCAGAGCCCGGCGCGGAATGCCGGCAAATGCGAAACCCGACGCCGATCCGGCGGTTCGCCCCCAGAGCGAGCGGGCACTGAATATCCTGCTCGAGTTTGCACATTCGCTCGAACGCGGCGACATAGCTCGCACGCTGCAGCTGCTTACGAGCGATGCCGTTCTGCTCTCCGACGGTGGCGGCAAAGTGAAAGCGGCGCTTAACCCGATACACACCCCGGAGCGGATCATCGCTTTTGTCACCGGTACCGCAGCCAAGCTGCCGCCGGAAATCCGCATGTCGATCCGCACCGTCAACGGGCTGCCCGGCTTTGTTTATTCATTGAACGGCGCAGCGGTATATGTCGTTTCCCTCGCAATCGAGGGCGACCGCATTGCGGCAATTTATATGGTTTCGAACCCCGACAAGTTGATTCACTTGAATCGAAATCGCAGGAGTTAATAAAAATTTACTTAAACAGGACTATTTGTGACAATTCTGTGATAAAATCTTGATGGTAAATTTATCACGGAGGGATCGGTATGGGTCCGAGGTTAATTAAAATCGCTTCGCTTTATTTTGTATTCGGCGTGTTTTTCGGCATGTTCATGTCCATCACACATCATCTGGAGTACGGTTCGGTTCACGCACACATCAATCTGGTAGGCTGGGTGTCGCTCTGTTTGGCCGGCTTGATTTACAGCGTATACCCGCAATCGGGAGAAACGAAGCTGGCCAAGACGCATTTTTGGCTGCATAACATCGGTTTGCCGATCATGATGATCGGGCTGGCTCTGCTCGTGAGCGGGGTGGCCGGAACGGAGCCGATTATTGCGGTAGGCGGCACTTTGACGGCGATCGGTGTTCTGCTGTTCGTCATCAATATTTTCAAGACGGTGAACGCGGCGGCTTTCATCGGCAAGACACAAGGCCAAAACAAAACGACATCGCTGTAAGGAAACGTTCAGCAGCGGAAATTGATCGGATGCCCCGGACATCCGATTTTTTTTTTTGCGCGAGAGGAGGGAATGAAAAGGCTTTCTTGCCAACTTCGTCGCTGCATTATAAAATAGGGCTACTTCATAGAATCCGTTATGAACGACATTGTAAGAGGAGAGGTCGCCGGAACACGATGCGCAAATTGATCATGGTATATGTGCTGCTTTTGGCTTGCTTTGCAAGCTATGTCTATTTCGAGTACGTGCGGGTCGCTTCGCCTGGAGCGTGGAACGAACCCAGCCAGGGACTGAAGGGGACCCATAACGAAAAATATGTCCTCGTCACATTTCAGTCGGGCATCGATTATTGGAAAAACGTCCTCAAGGGCTTCGAAGATGCGGCGGAAGCGTTGGACGTATCGGTGGAGTACCGGGGTGCCACGCAATACGACGTACACGAAGAAATTACGGTGCTGGAGCAGGTTATCGCCAAAAAACCGGCCGGCATCGCCGTGACGGCGATCAATCCCGACGAGCTGACGAGTACGATCAACAAGGCGGTCGAGGCGGGGATCCCGGTCGTCCTGTTCGATTCGGGCGCTTCCAAAAGCAAGGCGTATTCGTTCCTCGCGACCGACAATTACAGCGCGGGGGTCACGGCGGCGCGGAAGATGGCGGAGCTGACGGAGCAGCAGGGCAAGATCGCGATCATTACGTCGCCGGGTCAACTGAACCATAAGGAAAGAACGTCCGGTTTCACGGATACGATCCGTTCGGAATTCCCGAACATGCAGGTCGTGGGCGTCGAAAACGGCCAAGGGGATTCCATCGTGTCCGACCAGGCGGCGCGCAAGCTGATGGGCATGTATCCGGATTTGGCGGGTATATTCGTAACGGAAGCCAACGGCGGGGTGGGGGTGGCCGCCGCCGTCAGCGATGCGGGAAAAACCGGAAAACTTAAGATCATCGGCTTCGATACCGACAAAGGCACTCTCGATCTGGTCAAAAAAGGAGCGATCTCCGCCACTTTGGCGCAGGGCACCTGGAATATGGGATATTGGTCGCTGATGCATTTATTCCATTTGAACCATAACAAATCGCAGCAAATCCCGGTTCCGCCCCATGTCGATACAGGCATAACGGTCGTGACGCAAAGCAATGTCGATCAATTTTACGCCAAATGAATTTGAAATCGCCGGGGAGGACGGGGGACGTAAACGATGGCCAGGCTAAAGCTGCCGCTCAGACTGCCGAACATGAACAATTGGCCGATCCGGTACAAGCTGATCGCTCATTTTTTGCTGATCAGCATCTTGCCGTCGATCGGGCTCGGATTTTTGATCGGTTTATCGGTGGAGCGGGTTGTGGAGCGGAATGTCAACGACAATACGCTGCAGCTCATCGATAAAGTGAATAAATCGCTTGATTTTTACGTAAGCAATATGCAAAATATTTCCTACCTGATCTCGGCAAATCCGGAATTCAGGCAGTTTTTGGGCTCGTCCGCGCGGATTCCCGAGAGCGGGCAAGTCCCGATCAGCGAGCTGGACCGCTATAATATGGGCAAGCTGCTGCAGAGCATTTCGTCGCTTTATCCCGAGGTGGCGGGCATTTTGGTCGCCAAAAGCAACGGGGATTATTTCAGCAACGACATGTACGCGCGCACGGATCGGCCGCTGACGGAGGAGTTCTGGTATGCGGAAGCGGTGGCCAACCGCGGCATCTTTAAAAATATCGGCCATCCCGAAGGGCGTAACGTGGCCAGCCATGCGAATTACCAGAAGGACGAGGTCGTCTCGATGGTCCGCGCGATCCTCGATCCGAACACGCAAGGCGTGCTCGGCGTCGTTTTGATCGACCTGAAGCTGCGCGTCATTGCGGAAACCGTCAAAGATGTGCGTCTCGGTAAATCCGGATATTTGATGATCGTCGATAAGTACGGGGAAAAAATATATTCGCCGAGCCATCCGCTGATCGATCAGCTGCCCCGGCAGTGGTTTTCCGACGACGGCGGCAGCGGGGGTATGTTTTTGAAAAAGGTGGGCGGCGAAGAGCTGCAGTTTATTTACCGCAAATCCCCCTTTACCGACTGGACGACGGTAGGCGTATTTCCGGCAAAGGAAACGGTTGCGGAAATCCGGGAAATCCGCCTGTATGTGATCGTGTTCGTCTTTATCGCTTGCGTGCTGGGCATTGCGGCCTCCCATTATTTGTCCTATTCGATCTCGAGGCCGATTCTCAAGCTGACCGATCTGATGCGCAAAGCCGAATCCGGGGACCTCGCCATCCGCAGCGCGGACCGCCGTACCGATGAAATCGGAATGCTCGGCCGCGGGCTCAACCATATGCTCGTTCAGATCCATAAATTGCTGACGCTGACCGAGCAGCAGGAGAAGCAGAAGCGGGAGGCCGAGCTGAAAAGCCTGCAGGCACATATCAAGCCGCATTTTTTATACAATACGCTGGATACGATCCATTGGCTTTCCCGCAAGCGGGGTGCGGACGATGTGGCGGAAATGGTCGCATCGCTGTCGAAGCTGTTCAGGATCGCCTTAAGCCGGGGGAACGAAATGATTCCGCTGGCCGACGAGATCGAACACATCCGCAGCTATTTGAAAATTCAGCAAACCCGTTACCGCGAGAAGCTGCATTACGAGATCGATATGCCCGGCGAGCTCGCGCACCTGCCGGTGCTCAAAATCATTTTGCAGCCGATTATCGAAAATGCGATTTACCACGGTATCAAGGAAAGGCGCGGACCGGGACATATTTACGTTCAGGTGCGGGAAAACGAAGGCCATTTGGAGATTCGCATCGAAGACGACGGCCGCGGCATGACCGCGGACCAGCTGGCGGAGCTCAGCAAGGGGCTCGGCGCGTCATACGCCCGGCTGGAAAAGCAGGACGAGGCGCGCGCACCGGTCGGGTACGGAATTATGAACGTGCAGGACCGGATCGTTCTGTCGTTTGGCGCACCTTACGGGTTAAGCATCGTCAGCGAACCGGGCAATGGAACGGTCGTGACGGTGACGCACCCGATCATTCGCGTTTTTGGAAAGGAGGCCGGCCATGAAGCCGCTGTGGAAAGTGCTCATCACGGATGACGAGCCGATCATCCGCGAAGGGATTCGCGAATCGGTCGATTGGGAGGCGCTCGGCATGCAGGTTGCCGCCGAAGCGGAGGACGGCGAGGAAGCGCTCGAGCTGGCGCTGAAGCACGAGGTGCACCTCGTGCTTGCCGACCTCAATATGCCGATTATGGACGGAATCACCTTCATCAAGGAGATGCGGAACCGGCGTCCCGAGTGCAAGGTGATCATCGTTACAGGCCATGACGAATTTACTTATGCCCAGGAGGCGATTCGTCTCCATGTCGCCGAATACATCCTGAAGCCGGCCGAACCCGAGCAGCTTCGCAAAGTGCTGGAGAAGGTCGGAAAGGAGCTGGAGGACGAATACGCTCAGGAGCAGCATCTGCAGCTGGCATCAAGGCAAATTACGCGGAACTTTCCGCTGCTTCGCGAAAGATTTTGCCTGGAATGGGTGGAAGACCAGTTGGCATCGGAAGAAATTGCGGAACAGCTGCAGTTCCTGCAGCTGCCCGCCGAAAGTCCGCACACCCTCGGCATGATCCGCTGGGCCGAGCCGGGAATGTCGTCGCGGATGATGCCGGAGAAAGATCGGCAGCTTTTTTTGTTTGCGGTGGAAAATATCGCCACCGAATATTTGCTGCCCTGGCGCCATGTTACGTTTCGCGATTCGGTCGATTTGCTGGTATTCCTGATTTGGGGAGACGTGCCTGCGGAAGTATTTTCCCAGATTGACCAATCGATCAAGCGGTATTTGAAAATTCATACGACGCAGCATTTTGAGCCCGTCCGGGGCGGGTTAACCGGCGTTCCCGAAGCTTACCGGCAGGCGAAGTCCGAGCTGTACAAGCAGGCGGTCATCTCTCCGATCGCGCGGAGGGCGAAACAGATCATTCTGGAGCAATACGGCGATAAGGAGCTTTCTCTGGAGCGGACGGCGCAGATGCTGCAGGTGTCGCCCGTCTATTTGAGCCGCGTGCTGAAGCAGGAGCTCGGCTCGACCTTTGTGGCGCTGCTGACCGAAACACGGATCAAAAAGGCGATTCAGCTGCTCAACGCAAGCGATCTGCCGATCCACGAAATCGCCGAACGCGTCGGCTACGATACGCAGCATTATTTCAGCACCGCCTTCAAAAAAGCGACGGGCGTATCGCCCCTCCAGTACCGGCGCGGCGGCTTGGAACCGCAGCCGACCGGCGAGTAGCGCGCCTTCCCTGACATCCCGCATCCGCCCGTGAGCGAATGCGGGATGTTTCCTTTGTCATCCGTTATAGGCGGAGCGCCACCAACAAATCCACCGTTCGTAAAATAAAAAGCGCCGGTTTAACTTTTACACGTTAAACTAGCGCTTTTTTTGCCTTCGTGAGCCTAACGTCGACCAATAAATTGTGCTATGTCGATAATGAACTCATTTATGTCAATAGATGTCATATTAACCCGTCTATAATGGGCGTATCTGTAAATAGCCGCAGATCATAAGGAGACTCGGTCCGCATTCGGCCGGTTCTGCCGGAAGAGCTTTAAACACCGTTACCAAGGAGGAACTCAAGAGATGTTTAAGCGTCATGTAAACGTTCGTATGAAGGTGCTTGGTCTTGTCTTAACCGGAGGTTTAGCCTTTTCTCAGCTAGCATTCGGTTTCGGAGAATCCAAGCCGCCGGGGGTGGAGATTAAGGAATTCAGCCTGCTGGACACGGCTTCCGATCTTGTCGGATCGGATTTTTTCAAGCCGGAGGGCTATAAGGACGGCCATTTCCAATTAAAGCTCCAATTGCAAAACAAAACGGTGATCCGTTCCGTCGTCCTGCGCACGACGAACGAATACGGCAAGGATGCATCCAAGGGGATATGGCGAACGAACCGCCTTACGGCCGGCTGGCTGCTCGGAATCGTGCAGAACAAGACCGTTACGACCGAAACCGGTACTAAGGTGGAAAGCGAAATCATTAATCCCGGCTTTCGGGACGATGTAAATGAGCCGGTCGGCGAATTCGAAGGTGATCTTGTGTTCGATCTATATGCCAGCAATAACGGACACAAAGGCTCCATCACAGAGTCGCAATACTTCGTTCTCGAGATCGAAACCCCGGAAGGGACGGTTGCCTCCAAGCCGATCAAATACAAGAAGCCGATGATCGCCGAAGGCGCCTCAAACGCGCCGACAACACCTAGTGCGCCGAGCCCGAGCACGCCGTCCACACCAAGTGCGCCGGCCCCAAGCACTCCGTCCGCACCAAGTACGCCGGTCCCAAGCACGCCGAGCCCAAGCACGCCGACGGTGCCCAGCAGCCCAAGCACGCCGCCTCCGGGCTCAGGGCCGGCTGTGCCGCCGCCTTCGTCTCAACCGACGACCCCGGTACCTTCGGAGGGACCGGAGATTCGCGTTTATATCAAAGGGCAAAAGGTTCAGTTTGACGAAGCGCAGCCGCTGCTGAAGGACGGTTCGACGCTCGTCCCTTTCCGCAAGCTGTTCGAAGCGCTGGGTTTTACTGTGACGTGGAAGGAAAATGAAGGGGTTCGACAAGCGATCGGAACGAAAGACGGCCTTACCATCGAACTGACGATCGACAGCCAGACCGCCAAAGTGAACGGCCAAGAGACGGCATTAAGCGTACCGGCCCAAATCATTTCCGGACATACGATGGTTCCTTTGCGCTTTGTGGCCGAGAACAGCGGTCATAATGTGACGTACTCGAGCGCGAACGGCATTGTGACGATTCGGGTCGAAGAGGCGGCGCAAGCCCCGAGACCGGCCCCCGGAACGCCTCAGCCGACGACTCCGCAGCCAACACAGGATATGACTGTCGAGCCCTATGTAGTGAAGGGCTATGTGCGCGACTCCGAAGGGAACCCTATAGCCGGAGCCAGAGTACAAGTGGATAATACATTTACGCCCGACAGTAATATCCTCGGCGTGACCGATGAAGCCGGATACTATCGTCTCGAGCTGCCGCAGGTTGCCACGACTTGGCGGTTAAATGTCAACTTTACGAAGGTTGTTGGCAGCAGCAGCTTCAGCTACAATTTGTATGCGGACGGAGATGTGCCCTTCGCCGGGAATACCGGAGCGGTCCGTCACGTCACCTGGCAAAATAAAGACGGGTACTTATATGTATATCCTCATTACTTCTCTTTTAAAGACGATCAGCCCGAGTTTCATGTTGAGGATGTGGAGCTTACGCTCATCCCGTTGGATGGAAGCTACTCCAAGCCGATCGTCAAGCGCCTCGGTCGGATTAACGATGTAATCGGGGTGGATCAACTGCCGCTTGCACGCTACAAAGCTTCCGTCCGCTGGCTGCCGCCCGGTCATGACCCGATCCCGATGCTGATCCGGCTCAACAAAACGGGTGCCTTTGCCGAATCCGTCGAGTTTGAATTCGGGGGACAACAAAACGTGCCCGATCCCGTCAATTATAAAAAAGAGTTTGAAATCCGTGTTTAACCAAAGTGGAAAAAAGAACAAGACCTTACCGGACAGCCGGTTAAGGTCTTGTTGCCACACCGTGTAACTTAGAGATGTTACAGTGGAATCCTATGGGTGCTGAACCTGAAGCTCCATCATATAGTCATGGCTAAGGATTCCTCTGCGTTTGCTGAAATCAAATTCAACCGACTCCGCAAATTTCCCCTCGCCTTCGATTTTGATCAGCATAGGGATAGGCTTGCTGCCGCTCGGCAGCCATCTTGCAGTAGCCTTATAACGGCCGAGCGGGATTTTGTCTATCCCTTCCCCTGCAACCTCCATCGGTCCGCAGCGTTTTACGATCTTTTGACCGGCACTGCCGCCAATCATCGGGCCAACAGGCTCCAACGTCAATTCCAAATCGGTCAGATTGAACTGCGGCAGGCCGTCTTCGAAGGAAAAGTGATCGGGGTAGACGTAAATGTACCCGAGATCGTTTTTCCATGTAAAATTTCGAATCGCCCCTGTATTTCCCGCAAACGGCCGGTCCCCGTCAGCGATCAAATCGAAATCATAGGTTTTGCCGCCAACTTCCATCGAGAATTCGCCGGTCATCCTCCAAGTCGTGGCTATGGCCGGCAGCTCCAGCCGGTAGTATCCGTTATCGTCCGTGACCCCCAAAATGCTGCTGTCGTAAAGTAAGGTATTGTCGGCATAGACCGAAACGCCGGATAGCGGATTGCCCGCTGCGTCACGCACATATCCTTTGACGACGTAAGGCTCTGCCGCTTCTTGGGCCTGAGGCTGCTTCGGAGGCTGAGCCGATCCTGCAACGCCTTGTTCAATCCGGATCGTTGCCGTATGGTTTGCCTGCTCAAACGATACCTGATACCCGCTGTTCTCCGCCACAAAGCGCAGCGGGACCATCGTATGTCCTTCAATCATTTGAGCGGGAACTTCCAATGGCACACTCTTATCATTTACGGCTGCGGTAGTGCTGTTAATCGTCAATTGGATGTTCAGACCATCCTTGGTACCAACCGCCTGCCGAGCGTCGTCTTTCCAGCTTACCGAGAAGCCGAGCGTTTCAAACAGCTTCCGGAAAGGTACCAGCGTGGAGCCGTCTTTTAAAACAGGCTGGACCTCATCAAATTGCAGCTCTTGACCGTTGAACAGGACGCGAATAACGGGACCTTCCGCGTTGGATTCCGGCAATAAGACGGGGGCCGGCTGGCCTGAAGGGATGATCGTACCTAACCCCGGAGCGGCGGCTTCCACAACCGGCGTTGTTCCGGAAATGGCGAGGCCGCCCGCCAATACCAAGCTTGTAACCCGACGAAATGCGATAGAGCTTACATGGTTCATTTGCATTACCCTCTCCTCTTGATTCTTTTTGGGCCGAATGTTTCGGATCATTAGACATGACAGGTTGATTATAGATAGGGTAATACGACATCTTCTGCCATATATAGAGTCGTTATCGAAGGAAATATCGTGAAGTCGGTTGTCCGGTTGACCATAATAGAGGGGCTTCCCGATTTTAGTTGTTTTTTTATAAAAAAGGTTAAACCGTTAAAAAGACGGCCCGAGCGGGCGGGTGATATATTCATCTTGTCAAAACGAACAACACTTTGAAGGAAACGAGAGGGGAAGCGGAAATGAAAAAAGCGGTAACGATGCTGCTTGCACTTGCATTTGCCGTCGGCGTAACGGCCTGCGGCGGCGGTGCGACGAAAAACGAGGCTCAGGGCGGCGCAGCGACGGAGAACAAAACGGAGGCGAAAACCGAAACGAAGTCGGACGGCAAAAAGGTAGGCATCTCGATGCCGACCAAATCGTCGGAACGCTGGGTAAGCGACGGCTCGAACATGGTCAAAGAGTTCGAAAAGCTCGGGTACAAGACAGATCTTCAGTACGCCGAGGACGTCATCGAAAACCAGGTGTCGCAAATCGAGAACATGATCACGAAGGGCGCTAACGTGCTCGTCATCGCTCCGATCGACGGGGAGTCGCTGACGGATGTGCTGAAAAAAGCGGCCGCCGCGAAAATTCCGGTCATCGCCTATGACCGGCTTATCAAAAAAACGGAAAACGTCAGCTACTATGCGACGTTCGATAACTTCAAGGTCGGCGTGCTGCAGGCCTCCTATATCGAAAAGGCGCTCGGCCTGAAGGACGGCAAAGGCCCGTTCAACATCGAGCTGTTCGCCGGCTCCCCGGACGACAATAACGCTTATTTCTTCTTCGACGGCGCCATGTCGGTCCTGAAGCCTTACATCGACAGCGGCAAGCTGGTCGTCCGCAGCAAGCAGACGAAGATGGAGCAGGTCGCCACGCTGCGCTGGGACGGAGCCACCGCTCAGGCGAGAATGGACAATCTGCTGAGCGCGAACTATGCGAAGGATAAGGTGGATGCGGTTCTGTCGCCTTACGACGGAATCAGCATCGGCATCCTGTCCTCGCTGAAGGGAGTCGGCTACGGCAAAGACCCGAGCAAGCCTCTTCCGGTCATTACCGGCCAAGATGCGGAGCTGGCCTCCGTCAAATCGATCATCGCCGGCGAGCAGACGCAAACGGTGTTTAAAGACACCCGCGAGCTGGCGAAAAAAGCCGTGCAAATGGCCGACAGCGTGCTGAAGGGTCAGAAGGCCGAGGTCAACGACGAAAAAACGTACAACAACGGCGTGAAGGTCGTTCCGTCCTACCTGCTGGAGCCGGTCTCCGTAGACAAATCCAACTACGAGCAGGTGCTCGTCGGCAGCGGCTACTACAAGAAAGAGCAGCTCGGCAAATAACAGTCCGTGATCGGAAGTCCGGTGAATCATTAGCGGAGAGGGGCGGAATCGTTTCGGAGAAGCGCAAGCGGTCGCCTTTGTCCTCGGATTCCACCGCTGAATAGCGGTTTAATAAAGAAATCCGAGGGCAAGAGCGATCGGAGGAACGATCCGCACCCGAAGCGAGCAGTTATTCACCAGATTTTCAGATGAAATGATTTAGTGATGGGCCGCTCTGCCTTGCGGGCCGTCACTAAATCATTTATTACATTATGAAAGCTCGGTGATCGCATGGCGAAGGTCATTTTGGAGATGGCGAACATAACCAAAACGTTTCCGGGCGTCAAAGCGCTGGAAAACGTCAATTTGAAGGTCAAGGAAGGCGAAATACATGCGCTGATGGGGGAAAACGGGGCGGGCAAATCGACATTGATGAAGGTGCTGAGCGGCGTTTACCCTTACGGGACGTACGAAGGGGACATTTTGTTCGAGGGCGAGGCTTGCCGGTTCAAGGACGTCAAGATGAGCGAGCAGCGCGGCATCGTGATCATTCATCAGGAGCTGGCGCTGATCCCGTATTTATCGATTGCGGAAAATATATTTCTCGGCAACGAACGCGCCCGAAGAGGCATTATCAATTGGAACCGCACAATGGTTCAGACGAAGCAGCTGCTGGCCAAGGTCGGCTTGAACGAGTCGCCTGACACATTGATTACGAATCTCGGGGTCGGCAAGCAGCAGCTGGTCGAAATCGCCAAGGCGCTGGCCAAAGAGGTGAAGCTGCTCATTCTCGACGAGCCGACCGCCGCCTTAAATGAAGAAGACAGCGAAAATTTGCTCAAGCTGCTGCTGGAATTCAAAAAGCAGGGCATTGCGTCGATCCTCATTTCCCACAAGCTGAACGAAATTTCCAAAGTGGCGGATACGATAACGATTTTGCGCGACGGCAAGACGATCGAAACGCTCGATATGAAGGAAGTGACGGAGGACAGGATCATCAAGGGTATGGTCGGCCGCGATCTGACGCAAAGGTATCCGGTGCGTGAACCGAAGATAGGGGGCGACCTGTTCGAGATCAGCGGCTGGTCGGCATACCACCCGCTTCATCCCGAGCGAAAAGTACTGCACGACATTCATCTAAAGGTGCGGAAGGGCGAAATCGTCGGCATCGCCGGCCTCATGGGAGCCGGGAGAACGGAGCTGGCCCGCAGCATTTTCGGAAAATCGTACGGCAAAAAAATTACCGGCCGCATGATGCTGGACGGCAGGGAGATTCAGGTGAATTCGATCAGCGAAGCGATCGATCGCGGGATCGCCTATGTGACGGAGGACCGCAAAAACGACGGCTTGATTTTGATCGACGACGTGAAGCGCAATATATCGCTGGCCAGCCTGAACAAATTGTCGAAGCGTACGGTGGTCGACGAGAACCGGGAAATCGCGGAGGCGGAAACGTTCCGGAAAAAGCTCAATATCAAAACGCCGAGCATTCAGCAGAAGGTCGGCAACCTGAGCGGCGGCAACCAGCAAAAGGTCGTGTTAAGCAAATGGATTTTGGCGGAGCCCGTGCTGCTCATCCTGGACGAACCGACGCGCGGAATCGATGTAGGCGCCAAATATGAAATTTATACGATCATTCAGCAGCTGGCGGCGGAGGGCAAGGGCATTCTCATGATCTCGTCGGAGCTGCCGGAGATTTTGGGCATGTGCGACCGGATTTATGTGATGAACGAAGGGAAAATCACGGGGGAAATAGACGGCCGGGAGGCCACGCAGGAAAAGCTCATGAGGTTTATGACCAGAAGCGGAGGTTAGTCGTATGGCTACGATAGCAAATTTATTCAAAAGCAACATCCGTCAATACGGGATGATCATCGCGCTTGTGTTCATCTCGCTGTTTTTTCAAATAATGTCCGACGGCATTCTCCTGAAGCCGCTAAATATTACGAATCTGATTTTGCAAAACAGCTATATCCTGGTGCTGGCGATCGGGATGGTGCTGGTCATCATTACAGGGCACATCGATTTGTCCGTCGGTTCCGTAGCCGCTTTCGTCGGTGCGGTGTCCGCCATTTTGATGGTCACGATGAAAATGCCGGTCATCCCGGCGCTGATCGTTTGCCTGCTGATCGGCGCTCTGGTCGGGGCCTGGCAGGGATATTGGATCGCGTATGTCCGCATCCCTTCGTTTATCGTGACGCTGGCCGGCATGCTGCTGTTCCGCGGCCTGACGATGATTGTCCTGAAAGGCCAGTCGATTGCGCCATATCCGAAAATGTTCCAGGGCATCAGCTCCGGCTTCCTTCCGGCCGGGTTTCATTTGGGGGAGCTGCACGGGCTGACGATACTGATCGGCATCGTGCTGTCGGTACTGCTCATTGTCAGCGAATGGAGAACCCGCAGCGCGCAGCTCAGCTATCAATTTGAAGTGATGCCGTCCGGGCTGTTTTGGGCCAAATTGCTCGCTCTTGTCGTTATTATTAATGTGTTTACTTACGTGCTGGCCACCTATGAAGGAATTCCGAATATTTTGATTCTGATGTTTTTGCTGATTGTGATTTATACGTATGTGACGGGCAGAACTGTGATGGGCCGGCACGTTTACGCGCTTGGCGGAAACGAGAAGGCGGCGGGTTTGTCCGGGGTCAAAACAAAGCGGGTGACGTTTTGGGTATTCGTCAATATGGGCGTGCTCGCAGCGTTGTCCGGCATTATTTTTGCGGCACGGCTCAATGCGGCGACGCCGAAAGCCGGCGTCAATTTCGAGCTGGACGCGATTGCCGCCTGCTTTATCGGCGGCGCGTCCGCTTCCGGCGGCGTCGGGACGGTCGTCGGTGCGATGATCGGCGGACTTGTCATGGGCGTGATGAACAACGGGATGTCGCTCATCGGTCTCGGCATCGACTGGCAGCAGGGCATCAAAGGGCTGGTGCTGCTGCTCGCCGTAGGCTTCGACATTTACAATAAATCGAAGACCAACTGATCTGCAGCTTGTACGGTTATAGGCTGATTTCATATTCGCCATGTACATACAAGTGATCCGCTGGTATAATGAATGGAAAACAATTGCGAATGCGGGTTTTGAGGTGCGGCATGGCGGATAAGACGACTCCCAAATATGTACAACTGAAGCAGGAGATCATGCAGTGGCTGAACTCCGGCAAATTTAAGGCGAACGAGCAGATGCCTTCCGAGCACGAGATTGCCGGGATGTTCCGAATGAGCAGGCAGACGGTGCGCCAGACGCTCGGCGAGCTGGAGAAGGAGGGCTGGCTTTACCGGGTGCAGGGAAGAGGCACGTTCGTCTCCGATACGCAGACGAAGCCGGTTCATGATATGCTGCTGATCGGCATGATGACGACATATATATCGGACTATATATTCCCCCATATCGTGCGCGGAGCGGAGTCGCTGCTGCGCAGCAAGGGGTACAACCTGATGCTGTCGAGCACCGACAACGACAAGGCGAAGGAAACGGAAAGCCTGCGCCTCTTGCTCGGTCAGCCTGTACGGGGCCTGATCATCGAGCCGACAAAAAGCGCGCAGGGCAATCCGAACTTGCCGCTCTATTTGTCCTTGCAGGCGAAAAATATTCCGTTCCTGATGATCAACGAGCGGTATCCGGAGCTCGATTGCCCGTGCCTGCGGGTAGACGACGAGGTTGGAGGCTATAGGGCTGCCAGCCGGCTGATTCAGCTCGGGCACCGCAGGATCGCCGGTTTTTTCAAAACCGACGATTTGCAGGGAACGAGGCGGCTGAAGGGCTTCGTTCGCGCGCTGCGCGAGGGCGGGCTGCCGTTTCATCCCGATACGGTGATCCCGTACGCCACGGAAGAGAAAGCGACGAAGCCGTTCGAAGCGGCTTTGTCGATGCTGGCCGGCGAGGAGCGGCCGACCGCGCTTGTTTGCTACAACGACGAGCTGGCCGTCCATCTGCTGGAGGCGGTGCGCCGTCTGGGCCTGAGCGTGCCGGGCGACCTGTCCGTCATCGGCTTCGACGATTCTCCGCTGGCGACAGCGACCGAGGTGAAGCTGACGACGCTCGCTCACCCGAAAACGAAGATGGGCGAGGATGCGGCGCGCCTGCTGCTGCAGATGATCGACAAGCGGGATGCGGCCCATGCCGGCGATATCGTCTATACACCCGAGCTGGTCGAGCGGGACTCGACCGGAGCCGTATAACCCGAGGCTGTCGCATGCCCAAGCTTTGAAGTCAATTCCTTGGCCTGTCCCGCCGATTAATCGACAGCCTCAACCTGTCCGTCACAAGAGGTACGGACAGGTTATTTTTTTAGCGAAAAAAGTGTGGAATAAATGTACGTACAAGTATATAATGAAAACGGAACAGTTTTTATGCGAAGGGAGAGGGTGTACAGCATGCTGGAGCAGTTGAAGCAGGAGGTGCTGGAGGCGAATCTCGATTTGCCGAAGTACCGGATGGTCACGTTTACTTGGGGAAATGTAAGCGGTATCGACCGCAGCGAAGGGTTTGTCGTGATCAAGCCGAGCGGCGTGCCGTATGAAGAGCTGAAGAGAGACGACATGGTCGTGGTCGATCTGGACGGCAACGTGGTGGAAGGCAAGCTGAAGCCGTCCTCCGACACGCCGACGCACCTCGTTTTATACAAGGCGTTTGAGAAAATCGGCGGGATCGTTCACACGCACTCCCCGTGGGCGACGAGCTGGGCGCAGGCGGGTCTCGGCATTCCGGCGCTCGGTACGACGCATGCGGATTATTTTTACGGCGAGGTGCCGTGCACGAGAGCGATGACGGAGCAGGAGATCAAGGGCGCCTATGAGCTCGAGACAGGCAACGTAATTGTCGAAACGTTTCGCGAACTCGACCCGATGATGGTTCCGGGAGTGCTCGTGAACAGCCACGCGCCGTTTACATGGGGCAAGGATGCGCATAACGCGCTGCACAACGCGGTCGTGCTGGAGGAAGTGGCGAAAATCGCCTCGCGTACCCTTATGCTGAAGCCGAATGTGCCGCCTATGGACCAGAACTTGCTGGACAGACATTTTTTGCGCAAGCACGGGGCCAATGCCTATTACGGACAGAGCAAGAGCTGACAGCTCCAGCTGGAGGCTGCGATTTCATATAGAAGGGAAGCTGACTTATGGGGAAAAAATATGCGATCGGCATTGACTACGGTACTCAGTCCGGACGCGCCGTCCTGGTTGACCTTGCGGACGGGACGGAGGTGGCGGACCACGTCACGCCTTATCCGCACCAGGTCATCGACGAGGTGCTGCCGGAGTCGGGCGTGAAGCTGGAGCACGACTGGGCGCTGCAGCATCCGGCGGACTACATCGAGGTGCTGCGCCGCTCGGTACCGGCCGTTGTGCGCGAATCCGGCATCGATCCGGCCGATGTGATCGGCATCGGCATCGATTTTACCGCGTGCACGATGCTGCCGGTGAACGAAGCGGGAGAGCCGCTTTGCCTGCTGCCCGCCTTCAAGGACAACCCGCACAGCTGGGTGAAGCTGTGGAAGCATCATGCGGCGCAGGACGAAGCGAACCTGATCAACGAGATCGCGGCAAATCTCGGCGAAGTGTGGCTGCCCCGGTACGGCGGCAAAATTTCGTCCGAATGGATGGTCGCGAAGGTGTGGCAAATTTTGAACGAGGCGCCGGACATTTACAATCAGACGGACCGTTTCCTCGAAGCGACCGACTGGGTCGTCTACAAGATGACCGGACAAGTGACGCGCAACAGCTGCACCGCGGGGTACAAGTCGATTTGGCACAAACAGGACGGCTATCCGAGCCGGGAATTTTTCATGGAGCTCGACCCGCGGCTGGCCAACCTGACCGAGACGAAGCTGCGCGGCGAAATCGTGCCGCTCGGCACGAAAGCGGGCGAGCTGACCGCCGAGATGGCGGAGATGATGGGCCTGAAGGCGGGCACGGCCGTCGCCGTCGGCAATGTCGACGCGCATGCCGCCGTGCCGGGAGTCGGCGTCGTGACGCCGGGCAAGCTGGTCATGGCGATGGGCACCTCGATTTGCCATATGCTGCTCGGCGAAGAGGAGAAACAGGTCGAAGGCATGTGCGGCGTCGTGGAAGACGGCATTATTCCGGGTTATTTCGGGTATGAGGCAGGCCAATCGGCGGTCGGGGATATTTTCGAGTGGTATGTGGAGGAAGCGGTTCCGGCTTACGTGAAGGAAGCGGCTCAGGCGGAAGGCGTCAGCGTTCATGAATGGCTGGAGAAAAAGGCATCCGCCTACAAGCCGGGCGAGACGGGGCTGCTCGCGCTCGACTGGTGGAACGGCAACCGCTCGGTGCTCGTCGATACCGATTTGACGGGGCTGCTCATCGGCTGCACGCTGCTCACCAAGCCGGAGGAAATTTACCGCACGCTGCTGGAGGCGACCGCGTTCGGCACGCGCAAAATCATCGACGCGTTTCACTCGAACGGAGTGGAAGTGAATGAGCTGTACGCCTGCGGCGGGCTGCCGCAGAAAAACCGGCTGCTGATGCAGATTTACGCCGACGTGACGAACCGCGAGATCAAGGTTGCGGCTTCGAAGCAGACACCGGCGCTCGGCGCGGCGATGTTCGGCGCGGTGGCGGCCGGCAAGGAGAAAGGCGGCTACGATTCGATCGTCGATGCGGCCAAGCAAATGGCGCGCGTCCGCGAGGAGTCGTTCAAGCCGATTCCGGAAAACGTCGCCGTCTACGAGCAGCTGTACCAGGAGTATACGAAGCTGCACGATTATTTCGGACGCGGCGAAAACAACGTGATGAAGCGTCTCAAGGCGATGAAGGAGCAGGCCGCCCATTAAGCGGGATTTTTATATGGAAAATTAAACATAGTTCAGGAGGACTCATTCCATGTTCAAAGTGAAACCTTATCAGTTTTGGTTCGTGACGGGCAGCCAGCATTTGTACGGCCCGGAGACGCTCGAGCAGGTTGAGCGGCATTCGCGCACGATGGTCGAAGGCCTCGATCGCGACGCAAGCATCCCGTTCCATCTCGTATTCAAAGAGGTGCTGACGACGCCGGATGCGATTCGCCGTTTGATCATCGAAGCGAATGGCGACGACAGCTGCGCCGGAATCATCACCTGGATGCATACGTTCTCCCCGGCCAAAATGTGGATCGCCGGCCTGTCGCAGCTGCAGAAGCCGCTGCTGCACTTGGCGACGCAGTACAACCGCGATATTCCATGGGAAACGATCGACATGGATTTCATGAACCTCAATCAGGCTGCGCACGGCGACCGCGAGTACGGCTTTATCGGCGCGCGCATGGGCATCGCCCGCAAAGTCGTCGTCGGCTACTGGGAAGACGCCGCCGTTCGCGGGCGGATCGGCAGCTGGATGCGCACCGCCGTCAGCTTTGCGGAAAGCCGCCAGCTGAAGGTGGCGCGCTTCGGCGACAACATGCGCGAGGTGGCGGTGACCGAAGGCGACAAGGTCGAGGCGCAAATCCAGTTCGGCTGGTCGATCAATGGTTACGGCGTAGGGGATCTCGTGCAGCGCGTCAACGCGGTATCCGATGCGGATCTGAACCGTTTGATGGAGGAGTACGAGGACCGCTATGAATTCGCGGCCGATGCGCGGGAAGGCGCGAAACGCGATGCGATCCGTTACCAGGCCCGGATCGAGCTGGGGCTTAAGTCATTTTTGGAGGAAGGCGGATTCGGGGCGTTCACGACGACGTTCGAGGATCTGCACGGCCTGAAGCAGCTTCCGGGACTTGCCGTACAGCGGTTGATGGAGCAGGGCTACGGCTTCGGCGGCGAAGGCGACTGGAAAACGGCGGCGCTGGTGCGTTTGATGAAAATTATCGCGAACAACGAAGGCACTTCCTTCATGGAGGATTACACCTACCATCTCGATCCGAACAACGAGCTCGTGCTCGGCGCGCACATGCTGGAGATTTGCCCGACGATCGCGGCGAACAAACCTCGCCTTGAGGTGCACCCGCTCGGCATCGGCGGCAAGGAAGATCCGGCGCGCATGGTGTTCGACGGCCGTTCCGGCGCTGCGCTGAACGCGTCGATCATCCACCTCGGCAATCGCTTCCGTCTGCTCGTGAACGAAGTCGACGCGGTGCAGCCGGACAGGGCGATGCCGAAGCTGCCGGTCGCCCGCGTGCTGTGGAAGGTGCAGCCGAACCTGAAGGACGGCGTGGAGTCGTGGATTTTGGCCGGCGGCGCGCACCATACCGGCTTTTCGTACAAGGTGACGACGGAAAACCTGCTCGACTTCGCCGAAATGACCGGCATCGAATGCGTCATCATCGATAAAAACACGTCCCCGCTCGCGCTGCGCAATGAGCTTCGTTTGAGCGATCTCGCTTGGCGGCTAAGATAAGTTGAAGTGAAAAAGGCAGCTCCTTTCGCCTGTAATCGGGCGATCGGGACTGCCTTTTTGCTATCCGCTGCTGCCTGCATGCGCCTCCGGGCCAACCGTCCGCGTTATGCTTTCGCTTGAGGTGAATCGGGGCTGAGCTGCATGAACTCGATCCGGTTCCCGTCGGGGTCCTTGACCCAGCACTGCCAGTTCGTGTCACGGCCTTGCTTCGGCCCGATAAAGACATCGATACCGTGAGCGGTCAAATGGTCGGCGATCTTATGGATGTCGTCCACCTCGAAGCACAGATGATAATACCCAACGTTGTCGCGGTTGAACGCGTATGGATGAACGCCGTCGTAAAACAGCTCGATAAACTGACCTTCGGCAACCTTCAAATAAATAAGCGCGGGCGTTCCGTCCGGTTTGGGGAGCTCGAACACCTTTTGAAAACCGAGCACTCCGCAGTAGAAACGTAAAGACGTTTCCATGTCCTTCACAATATATGCCGCATGGCCGATACGTTTGATCATTGGCACATCGCTCCTTGTATGATTATGGACCCACCGTCTTCCTTCCGCTTTTGCTCCTTCCTCTCTTATGCTTTTGTTTCTGTCGCTTCTCCCCTCATTATAACGCCGCTTGCGGTTTCGGAATAGGACAATTTCTTTGGAAATAGAATGGTAAAAGGGTGTTTTCAACGGACAGGACCATGGAAGGAAGCAGTATAACAGTACGGCGTACAAGAACATGCTGTCCAACGAACTCCAAAAAACAGGGAGGTGCGGCCGATTGGAGACGGTTGGAAAACCGATTCCCAGAGTTGAATCGGGCGACAAGGTGACCGGTTTCGCAAAGTACACGAACGATACCGAGTCTCCCGGCATTTTGCACGGTTGGCTGGTTACCAGCCCCTACGCACATGCGAACATCATCCGTATCGACACGTCGCAAGCGCTGCAAGTCAGCGGCGTGATAGCCGTCATTACCGGCGACTATTGCCCGGTGCTTACCGGCAGCGTGCTTGCCGACCGGCCTCCTTTGGCTTACAAAAGGGTGCGCTATTACAGCGAGCCGATCGCCGTGGTGGTGGCCGAATCGGAGCATATCGCAAAGCGGGCCTCCCGCCTGATCCGCGCCGAATTCGAGCCGCTGCCGGTCGTGAATTCGCCTAGCAGCGCACTTCGGCCGGATGCCCCTTTGATTCATGAAGATTTGGGCAGCTACAAAATTTACGGCGACGTATACCCCGTTCCCCGTACAAACATCGGCAACCATGTCAAAATCCGCAAAGGCGACTTGCAGGCAGGCTGGGCGGCCAGCGAAGTGACGGTGGAAGCGACGTTCGCTTTTCCGACGTCCGATCACAGCGCCATGGAACCGCGCTGCTCCATCGCCGAGGTGATGCCGAGCGGTCTCGTTCAGGTGCAGACGTCGACGCAGGACCCATATATCATCAAACGTTTGTTTCAACGGTATTTTGGCGTTGATGAATCGAACGTCATCGTGCATGTGCCGTTTGTCGGCGGCGGATTCGGCGGGAAAGGTTCGGTTCAGCTCGAATACATCGCCTACCTTGCTTCAAAAGCGTGCGGCGGCCGCCCGGTCAAAATCAACAATACCCGCGAATCGGACATGGTCAGCTCTCCATGCCATATCGGGCTTGAAGCGAAGGTGAAGCTCGGGGCGACGCGGGACGGAAGACTGACCGCAGCGGAGATAACCTTCATGTTCGATACCGGCGGATATACCGATCAGGGGGCGGTTGTGACGAAAGCCGCAGCCGTCGACTGCACGGGGCCATACCGGATCGACAACGTATGGTGCGACTCGCTTTGCGTGTACACGAACCATCCTTATGCCACCTCGTTTCGCGGCTTCGGCCATCCGGAGGCGCATTTTTGCATGGAGCGGATGATGGATATGCTTGCGAAAAAGCTGCGGATGGACCCGCTGGAGCTGCGGCTTCTCAACGCGATCCGCCCGGGCGACACGACGCCGACGCAAGCTCCGCTGGACCGCAGCAACGTCGGCGACCTGCCTGAGTGTATCGCCAAGCTGAAAGATCTCATCGGCTGGGACGGAGGACGGGTCACCCGGGTAGGTCCGAACCTGGTGAGAGTGAAGGGGATGGCTTGCGTCTGGAAAACGTCGAGCGCCGCAATGGATGCAGGCTCCGGTGCAATCATTACGTTCAATCATAACGGCATCTTGAATTTGAGCGTCGGCTCCGTTGAGCTGGGGCAGGGCAACCGCACGATTATGACGCAAATTCTCGCCGAACGGATGAAAATGAAAGCAAACGAGATACATATCAAAATGGACATCGATACGCAGATTACGCCGGAGCATTGGAAAACGGTGGCCAGCAGCAGCACGATGATGGTCGGACGCGCCGTGCTGGCTGCGGCGGAGGATGCCATTGTCCAGCTCAAGCAAAACGCGTCGCTTGTGCTGAAGCGGTCTCCCGAGGAGCTGGAGGTCGGCCACGGCAAGGTGTACGTCAAAGATAACCCGGAAGTCAGTCTTGAAATCGGCGATGTCGCGGTCGGCTATAAAAATCCGGACGGCAGCGTCACCGGCGACCCGGTGATCGGGCGCGGAAAATTCATGTACCATTTCCTCACGATACTCGATCCGGAAACGGGTAAAGGCATACCCGGTCCGCAGTGGACCGTCGGCGCGCAGGCGGTCGAGGTCGAGTTCGACACACGCGAGTTCACGTACAGGTTCCTTAAAGCAGCATCGGTTTTCGACGCCGGAAAAGTAATCAACGAAGCGACGGCGCGGGGCCAGATCATGGGCGGCATGAGCATGGGACTGAGCTTTGCCAGCCGTGAAGCCTTTTTCTTCAACGAGGAGGGGGTGGTGCGTAATGCGCAGCTTCGCACCTACAAGCTGATCCGCTTCGGGGAAAATCCGGAGTATTTGGTCGACTTCGTGGAGACGCCTTTTGCGGAAGGTCCCTTTGGAGCGCGCGGCATCGGGGAATACGGCACGATCGGGATGGCGCCGGCGCTGGCGAACGCTTTATCCGCAGCCGCCGGAGTCGAGTTGAACCGGCTGCCGCTGACGCCGGAGCTCATTTGGCGAACACATTTGGCCGATAAGGAGGGAGGCCGGTGATTTCGTTTGATTTCGAATATTACAAGCCGGCTTCCGTCGGAGACGCGGTTCGCCTGTTTCAGCAGGCGGATATGCAGGGCAAGCAGCCGCATTATTATTCCGGCGGTACGGAAATCATCTCGCTGGCGCGGCTCGATCATCTTTACACCGGGGCTGTGATCGACATCAAAGCGATTCCCGAAATGAACGTCATGCAATTTCAGGGCGACCGGCTAATCATCGGCGGGGCGGTGACGCTTTCGGCAGTGTCGGATTCCGGGGTATTTCCGCTGCTCGGAGAAACCATACTTGATCTGGCCGATTTTACGAACCGAAACAAAATTACGGTCGGCGGCAATCTGTGCGGCAGGTTCGTTTTCCGCGAAGCGCTGCTGCCGTTTTTGCTTGCCGACAGCGAGGTCGCTTTGGCCGGACCGGGGGGCTTCCGCCGCGTTTCCATTCATGAGATTTTAAACGGCGAGCCGCGGCTCGGCAGAGGCGAGCTGCTTGTGCAAATCGCTACGGACAGGCGCTACGTCCACTTGCCTTTTGTCACGGTGAAACGAACGAAGCTGGAAAAAATCGACTACCCGATCGTCCGTATCGCCGCTTTGAAAACGCCGTCCGGCATTCGCGCGGCATTCAGCGGCGTCAGCAGGATCCCCTTTCGTTCGCTGCAGGTGGAAGGGGCGCTTAACGACCGGGCGCTGCCCCTCGCGCAGCGTGTGGAAAACGCCATCCGGCTGTGGCCTGCGCCGATTACGCAGGACATGTTCGCGTCCTCGCAATACCGGGTGTTTGTGCTGCGCAATACGCTGCTGGATGTGATGACGGCTTTGGAAGGAGTGAACGTATGATCGCACACGGAACAGGCAAAAGCGAAATCGAACTGCTGATCAACGGGCAGCGGCGTGGCGTTACGATCCGCTCCGCCGACACGCTGCTGCGCGTGCTGCGCGAGCAGCTCGGGCTGACCGGCGCCAAGGCCGGCTGCGAAAACGGCGACTGCGGCGCCTGCACGGTGATCGTGGGTAAGCTGCCGATCAAATCGTGCATGATGCTGGCGATCGAGGCGGTCGGCAGCAGCGTCACGACCGTCGAAGGCCTGCAGGGCGCGCCGATCCAGCAGGCGTTCATCGACAAATTCGCGTTCCAGTGCGGATTTTGCACGCCGGGATTTATTATGCTGTGCCATGCCTTGACGTTAAACCGCCCGGACGCGGACGAAGAAGTTATCGAGGAGTGGCTGCAGTCGAACATTTGCCGCTGCACGAGCTATCAGGAGATCCGTGCGGCCGTCCTTTCGGTGCTGGAAGGCAAATGAAGGCTCCCTTGCGTGCTTTATGGCCGTCAGCGTTTTTTCTTCCTTCTGCCGATCTCCTCGGTAACGACAAACGCCAGCTCCTCGTTGCCGTAAAGCGACAGCACGCCCAGCAGCGTTTGATCCGGAATATGCTCCGATTCTTCCTTCGGTACGGTTAGCTCGACAGCTTGCAGCAGTGCGGGGCTGACGGCTTGGTCCGGGTAAGCGCGCTCGTACAGCTCCGCCGGGTCCAGATCGTGGTTGACGCACCACTGGGCGAACACGAGGATCATCATCTGTTCGTCACGCTGGTAATTGCGGATAATCTGCGCCTCGACATCTTTCGGGTCCATTGATCATTCTCCTTGTAAGAGGTAATATGGGACATTATAGCGAAAAATGCGGGGTGTCCACAAATGATCGTTAATGAAAAAATCAAAGCGTCCGAGGTTCATCTCACCGGCGTGAACGGCGAAGATTTGGGGGTCGTTCCGACGGCGGAAGCTTTGGCGATGGCGAGGAAGCTCAAGGTGGATCTGGTGTGCACGTCTTTGATGGCCAGTCCGCCGCCATGCAGGCTGATCGGCGCGGGGGCGGCGAAGCAGGAGGCGCAGCAGGAGCGCAAGCTGGAGCGGCCGGCCAAGCTGAAGGAAATCCGTCTGACGCCGCAGATCGAAGATCACGACTACGATACGAAAAAACGTCAGGCGGAAAAGATTCTGCTTGCGGGAGATGCGGTGAATCTGGTCGTCGCGGTCCGAGGCAAGGAGGGAGCGCAGGCGAAGCAACTGCTGGAGCGACTGATGAGGGAGCTTCGCCATGCGGGACGGGCCAAAACCGGCATCCAGCTCAGCGGCAAGCAGGCGGCGGTGGAGCTGGCCCCACTGACGTAAGGGTGGAGCGGGATGCGGGCGGGCAGGTCGCAGCAGGCAGGGGCGATGCTCGTCCTGTCCGGGAATGGCGGAACTTGAACAGGCAAAAAGCGGACAGGCCGCCGCAGGCAAGGACGCAAGTTATCGGGCTAGATCCCGGTATGCTCATCCCGCTTGCCCCGCTCCTCAGGTTCATAAAGGAACTGTAGTGCGTTAAACTACCCGTTTCAGGTGGTCCGGCAACAATAAAGGAACTCAGGTGCGTTATTTGCGTTTATTGCCGGTTCAAATGCCAGTTTTCCCCGATTTAGCGCATCTCAGTTCCTTTATTTTTCCAGATATGCCCGTTTTCCCAAAATTAGCGAACGTCAGTTCCTTTAAGCCGCCGCGGCGATAACCCGGACGCTATAAAGACCTATCGACGGAGACAGGAGCCCGCGTTCCGCTGCGAAATCCGGCAACCGGACAGCGGAGCCCAGTCCCCTCGAATCATCCGGCGACAGATGCAATCGTAGTTGCACGATTATGCGCGAAATAACGTGTCCAGCCGGGACTTGCCCTTCCTCTCCAGCCATGCGTCGAAGCTCATCAAATTCGGGTGCAGCTTGCGTAAAGCGGGGATATCGACTTCGTAGCCGTCACCGTTCAACCACTCGTACAAGCGGGCGAGCACCTCGTTTTGCCCGCGAACCGTCTCGATCGGGATGGGGACGTACCGGATGGAACGGCCTAGCGCGCGGCTGATGGAAGCGGCAATATCGGGAGGCGTAACCGCGTCCCCGGCGATTTCCAGCGTTTTTCCGAGAAATTCGTCCGGATGAGCAAAGGCGAGCCGGACGAAAACGCCGATATCGTCCACGGAAATAAGCTTGACCGGCACGTCCGGCAGCGTCGGTTCGGCCAATGTGCCGTGCTGAATGCCGGAACGCGGATCCGCGTAATTTTCCATAAATCCGGACGGACGTAAAATCGTTGCCGGAAGGCGGAGCTCACGGAGATATTCTTCGATCTCCCATTTCGCGAGGGAGCGAAAGCGGGCCTGGCGGTCCGCGCCGCCGACCGACGAG
Organism: Paenibacillus hamazuiensis; assembly: GCF_023276405.1. Classification (NCBI taxonomy): domain Bacteria; kingdom Bacillati; phylum Bacillota; class Bacilli; order Caryophanales; family Paenibacillaceae; genus Paenibacillus; species Paenibacillus hamazuiensis. The sequence continues at coordinate 3,894,557 of NZ_JALRMO010000001.1, read as the reverse complement.
TAGACAAAGTGCCGCACTCCGGCGGCTTTTGCGGCGTCCGCGGCATTTTTGCCCATGCGGATTTCCCGGGCGTCGGCTGCAGCGTTCGGAGCCCATTCGGGCGGCTGCACGCTGAACACGCCGTACGCGTCACGCATCGCCGCTTCGAGCGAAGCGCGGTCCTCCATGTCGCCCGCGGCAAGTTCGGCGCCGGCCTCTGCGAGCGCCCTGGCCGCTTCGCTGTACGCGTCCCGCGTAAACGCCCGCACATGCCAACCGTCCGCAAGCAGCTGCCTCGCCGCCGCCCCTCCTTGCTGCCCGGTAGCCCCGAGCACCAAAATCGTTTTATATTGTCCGGTCATTCCAGATTCCTCCCTATCAGGTTTAAGTGATCTCCGCCGCCATTTGGCAAATGCGGGGTCTGTTGATATAGTAAACTTACAAGCCGCGGGTCGAAAAGAACGCAAAATGTTTACGCATAGCCGCATCAAGGAGCGTTACTATATTTTAGTAAGTGAATTGGGGTGTGCAGGGTGAACGGGAATGAAGATTTCATGTGCCTAAACGCGGTTCGGGAAGCGCTCAAGGTGATTGACGGAAAATGGGCGTTTCCGGTCATCGGCCAGCTTTATTACGGTTCGCAGCGATTTAACGGGCTGAGGAGAAGCTTGGGCGGAATCAGCATCAAATCGCTGACTATCGTTTTGCGCCATCTGGAGGAGCTGCAGGTCGTCCGCCGGCAAATTTTTCCGACCGTCCCGGTTACGGTAGAGTACTCCTTGACCGAAAAAGGCCGGGAGTACAGGGCGGTTCTTATGCAGATGCGCCGCTGGGGGGAGAAATGGACGATTGACAGCGGCAAATAAAAGAGCCGGCCTGCGTTCGAGAAGGATACGCCGTTTTGTGGGAGAAGCTGCGTCGGGCCGACATCGTGATGACGTACATGTACGATCAAGGCTGCATACGAAATTTCATTTTTCCCGATAATAACGGGATTCAACTGGCAGTGGCATGGCCTAGGAAGGCGGGGAAAGCGGGGGCATGTCAGTTGCTTGCAGGCAGGGTACGCGAATTAGCACAAAAATTGGTATTATCGCTTCCGTAATCGCTATAAAGCATTCTATAAACGCAAAAACTGGTATTACTCCGATACAAACACCATCACAATCGGGCATAGGAGGCATAATAAACCAAGCGATTGTGATTATCGCATCGAATCAGAGGAATTTATCCTCGAACAAGCCAAGTTTTTCATATTATTCCGCAGCCTTCCGGTAAATGTCCGAGCCAGAGCCGGCGAATGAACAACAAACAAAGCCGCCGGCATTTGGCCTGCGGCTTTGTCGCATACAGCTTATCGAATCGATTGCAGATGCTCGGCGAGACGATCCCAAGTTTCGGAAACTCCTTGCTCCATACCCATCTCCAGAACCTTCTGGAGCGCTTCGGCGGAGGCGTAACGGGCGCGGCTCACAAGCTTTGTTTTGCCCCCTTCTTGTTCGATAAAGGTCAAAGTGACATGCGACGAAGGCATTCCTTCGATCTCATTCCCTTCGGCATCCGAGAAGAAGTCGGTCATGACGATTTTCTCCGGAACGACGATTTCATCATAAACCGCTTTGCCCCAGGACTCCATTCCGTAATAGTCTCCATGATTTTTGTCGACGCATTTCATGCAGTAGTGCCATACTCCGCCCGGACGAAAGTCGACGTTGCATACGGGCAGCTCCCAGCCGCGGGGCCCCCACCAATGTTTCAAATGCTCAGCCTTGGAAAACGCTTTGAATACAAGCTCGCGCGGGGCATCGAAAACACGCTCCAAAATCAATTCCTGTCCTTCCGCCTTAACTGACATTTTGTTCGTCATCATAGTTCCTCCGTTTTTAAGATGGTTTGTTTTCTTTCGCCCGCAGCTTTTGCAGGTAATTCTCAAGAGCGTCAAAACGTTCGTCCCAAACTCCCCGGTAAGTTTCAAGCCATGCATCCAAAGCCTGGAACGGCTCCAGACGAAGCTTGTAATTCCGGCGGTTTGCTTCAGGCTGCACCTCGACCAGTCCGGCATCCAGCAGCACGTGCAGATGCTTCGAGGCTTGGGGCTGGCGAATGCCGAGCCGGTTGGCAATATCGCCGACCGTCATAGGGCCGTCGAGCAGGAGCTCTACGATTCGCAGCCGATTAGGTTCCGCCAATGCGCTGAATGTTGTTATATCCATGATGACATCATTCCTTTACTGAACCCGGGCCGGATATTCGCATAGGGTCCGGCGCGGGCGTCCCGGTTCGTTTCCATCATATCAAGCCGCCTCGCTTTTTGGAATCATTATCTTGCTTGGATTGAATATACCATATAGAGAATATTCCTGTCAAGGAATATTATGAATGTGGCCGTTGACAGGAGACGGCCTAATAAAATTTTTCCACGCGGGAAGGAATTTACAAATGTTCAAAGAATACATTTTTAGGGAAACTTATTTTTTTCACTGGAAAAAGTAATGAAAATCGGGGTCAATATGAAAATGAGAGCCATTACATTTAATCAAGCGGCGCGAACCGGCAATCTTCAACTGATGAAAGAAATCAATCAGTCGCTGATCTTTAACGCGATTCGCGAGAAGGGCCCGCTGTCGCGTTCGCAGCTGGCGAAGGACTTGTCGCTCAGTCCGACGACCGTCACCGTCATCGTCGATCGTTTGATGGCGGGCGGTTTTTTGATGGAGGTCGGCAAAGGAGATTCAAGCGGCGGGCGCAAGCCGGTGCTTGTCCAGCTGAAGCCCGGCGCAGGCATGGTGATCGCGATCGATCTGGACCAGGAGACGGCCGCGATTCTGAACATGAACGCGGAAATACTGCTGACGCGGGATATTCCTCCGTTCGGGCCGGACAACCTGGTTGAGGTGCTGATCCGGCTCATCAGGGAAATGGTCCGCGAGTTCCGGCAGATGGACGCTTTGCGCCTGATCGGGATCGGCATCGCCGTTCCGGGCATCATCGATCTGGATAAAGGCAAGGTCATCACCGCCGCCAATATGAAAATATACCATTTGTCGCTCAAGGAAGAGCTGGCGAAGCATTTTCAGGTGCCGATTTTGCTGGAAAACGACGCGAATGCGGCGGCTTATGGGGAGTTTTTGTACGGGCGCAGCCGGGGCGTGCCGAACTTCCTTTACCTGCATGTCGGCAAAGCGGTCGGCGCAGGGCTGTTTCTATCCGGCAGCCTGTTTACCGGAGGGGGCGGCGGTGCCGGCGAATTCGGGCACGTCACGGTGGATCACGCCGGACCGGTATGCCATTGCGGCAACATCGGATGCCTCGGCGATATGATCAGCGCCCCGATTTTGATGGACAAATGGCGCGAATGGACCGGCGGCGGGGAGCCGCCCGCCCTGCCGGAGCTTGTTGCGCTCAGCAACCGGGGCGACAGCACGGCTGTGCGGATCATGGAATACGCCGGCGAGCTGCTCGGCCGGGGTATTATCACGCTTGTGCATCTGTTTAATCCGTCGTTGATCATTATGGGAGGTGAGCTCGCTTTAGACAATTCAGTGCTGATGAGCAAAGTAAACCGGCTTGTGCAATCGCGCACGATGCCGATGTTTTCCGAGCACGTGCAGATTTTGGAAAGCGTGACCCGGCTTCACGCCGGCATCGTCGGCGCCGGATCGCTTGCGTTAAATCATTTCTTCAACAATATTCAATTTGAATCCATCGAATGGGAGGACGCACATGTTTAAGATCGGTTTGGTAGGAGCCGGCGTGATGGGCCAGACGCATCACCGAAGTTACCGGCAGCTGGCGGATGTGAAGATCGCGGCGGTTTGCGATATCGACGAAGAAAAAGCGGGAAAGATCGCCGGGGAATGGGGAGCCGCCGTTTATTCCAGCCTGGAAGATATGCTGAAACATGCGGACATCGACGCTGTCGACGTTTGCCTGCCGACGGATTTGCACCGGCAGGCGGTGGAGCTTGCGGCGGCTTACGGCAAACATGTCTTCTGCGAGAAGCCGATCGCGCTTACCGTGGAGGACTCCGAAGCGATGATCGCGGCATGCCGCAAAGCGAACGTCACGTTTATGGTCGGCCATGTCGTGCGCTTTTTCCCGGAATACCGCTCGGCGAGGGAGCAGCTGCTTTCCGGCAAGCTCGGAACGCCGGGCGTCGTCCGGACGATACGGTCCGGCGCATTCCCGCTCTGGTCGGACTGGTTCGCCGATTACTCGAGAAGCGGAGGTCCGCTCGTCGATCTCGCAATCCACGATTTCGACTATTTGCGCTGGTGCTTCGGCCCGGTCAGCCGCGTCTTCAGCCGCACGCTCGGCGGCCGCCTCGAAAAAGCGGACCATTCGCTGACCGTGCTGCGCTTTGAAAGCGGTGCAATGGCGCACGTCGAAGCGAGCTGGGGATACCCGCAGGGTGCGCCTTTCCAGACGTCGATCGAAATCGCCGGGACGAAAGGGATCGTGCAGTACGACAAGGACAAATCGAACTCGATCGTACAGTTCGGCGGCAAGCAGCCCGTCTCCTGGGACAGCCCGCTGGCGATAAGCCCGTACGCGCTCGAACTGGAGCATTTTATCCGCTGCGTGCAAACGGGCGAGACTCCGCTCACATCCGGCGAGGAAGCGCTCGAGTCGCTTAAAATCGGACTTGCAGCGCTGGAATCGTCAAAAACCGGAAAGCCTGTACAACTGGAGGTCGAACCGAAATGAACGAACTGCGAATCGGACTGATCAGCTTTGCCCATACCGGCCATGCCAACAGCTACGCGAAGGCGCTGCTGGACATTCCCGGCGTCAAGGTCGCCGGCGTTTACGACGACGATGCGGAGCGGGCCGAAGCGGCGGCAAGCCGTTTCAAAACGGCGAGGTTCGGCGACTACGCGGAGCTTCTCGATCAGGTGGATGCGGTCGTCATCTGCTCCGAGAACAAGAAGCATTATCCGCTTGCGATGGAAGCTGCGCGCGCCGGCAAGCATATTCTCGTCGAAAAGCCGATCACGACCGTAGGGGAGGAGGCGCGCGAGCTGATCGATCTGTGCGCTTCAATGCGCCTTGTGCTGCAAACCGCTTTCCCGGTGCGGGTGAACGCGTCCGTGCAAAAGGCGAAGCGGCAGATCGAAGCCGGCGACATCGGCGATATCGTGGCGATTGCCGCGACGAACCACGGCAAAATGCCCGGCGGCTGGTTTACCGATCCCGAGCTTGCCGGGGGCGGAGCGGTGCTCGATCATACCGTGCACGTCGTCGATCTGATGCGGTGGTTTTTGCAAAGTGAAGTAAAGGAAGTGTACGCCGAGGCGGGCACCCTGCTGCACGACATCCCGGTGGACGATTGCGGTTTGCTGTCGATGACGTTCGAGAACGGCGTGATCGCCACGCTCGACACGAGCTGGTCGCGGCCGGAATCGTTCCCGATATGGGGCGACGTGACGATGCGTTTTATCGGCACCAAGGGTGCGCTGCATCTTGACGTCTTTTCGCAAAACGGCAGCATTTGGGAAAACGGCGCTGCGAACACTCACCGCTACATAGGTTGGGGAGACAACTCCAATGCGGCGCTCGTCGAGGAGTTTGTCGCCAGCATCCGCGAAAACCGCGACACGGCGATTACCGGCCTTGACGGCCTGCGCGCCGCCGAAGTGGCATGGGCCGCTTATGAATCCGCCCGTTCAAACGATGTCGTTCAGGTGAAGCATTATTAAATTTTAAGTTCCGTTTCGGTTTGTCCGGGCGATATGCCGATAACGGCGTATCGCCGGGCTCCGGAATTATGGCCAGCAAGCGTTGCTCAAGACGACTTACCGCAATATTCGAATCTATGCTTCGGAAAGTGGTGAACGCCTTTGAAACAAGCTTTAGCGCAGCAGGAACGATCAGCGGCAGCGGAGAGATCGCGAATCCGGGCGTCGCTTACGCCTTATTTGAAAAACTGGGAGCTTTATGTGCTCATTTCCCCCGTCATCGCCTTCTACATCATCTTCGAGTACGTGCCTATGTACGGCGTGCAAATCGCTTTTAAAAACTTCGTCGCCACAAAAGGAATATGGGGCAGCCCGTGGGTCGGCTTCCGGCATTTCGAGCGTTTTTTCGACAGCTACTACTTTTGGCGGCTGATCGTTAACACGGTCGGCATCAGCCTGTACCAGCTCGCCGTCGGTTTCCCGGTTCCGATTATTCTCGCCCTCATGATCAATGAAATCAGGCAAACGAGGCTTTGGTTCAAAAAAGTCGTCCAGACGGTCACCTATGCGCCCCACTTCCTGTCCACGGTGGTGCTTGTCGGCATGATCGTCATGTTTTTATCCCCGCAATCCGGTATCGTCAACAAGCTGATCGTCTGGCTCGGCGGGCAGCCCGTTTCGTTTATGACGGAGCCCGGCTGGTTCAAAACGATCTACGTATCGTCCGGCGTTTGGCAGCAGATGGGATGGAGCTCGATCATTTATTTGGCCGCCCTGTCCGGCATCGATCCGCAGCTGCACGATGCGGCGAAAGTCGACGGAGCCAGCCGGCTGCAGCGTATTTGGCACGTCAATTTGCCGGGCATCATGCCGACCGTCGTCATTCTCCTGATTTTGAATATGGGTTCATTGATGGGAGTCGGCTTCGAAAAAGTATTTCTCCTGCAAAACGACCTCAACCTGGAAAGCTCGGAAGTCATCTCCACCTATGTGTACAAAAGCGGCATCATCCAATCGCAATACAGCTTTTCGGCCGCCATCGGCCTGTTCAACTCAGTGATCAACTTCATCCTTCTCGTTGCCGTGAATTTTTCGGCAAAACGCTTGAATCAAGCCAGCCTATGGTAAGGAGGAATCCAGCATGGATCGAAGCCGGGGAGATCGGATATTCGACGCGATCAATACGCTGCTGCTCGTTCTTATTACGTTCGTCGTTCTTTATCCTCTGCTGTTTGTTTTAAGCGCTTCCATCAGCGACCCGTCCGCGGTGGTCAAAGGGGATTTATGGCTTCTGCCGAAGGGGGTGAACTTTTCCGGTTATGCCAAGGTGTTCGGCAATAACGAGATTTTGACCGGCTATGCGAACACGATTATGTACACGCTGGTCGGTACCGCGATCAATCTCGTCATGACCGTCTGCGCCGCCTACCCGCTTTCCCGCAAAGATTTCCGAGGCCGCCACGTCATCACGGCGATGATCGTTTTTACGATGTTTTTCAGCGGGGGGCTTATTCCGACATATCTGCTTGTCAAAAAGCTCGGCATGCTCAACTCGATCTGGGCGCTCGTCGTGCCGAATGCGGTGGCGGTATACAACATCGTCATCATGCGGACGTTTTTTCAAACGAGCATCCCGTATGAAATCCAGGAAGCGGCGTCGATCGACGGCTGCGGCAATTTCCGGATTTTGCTTCGCGTCGTATTGCCCCTCTCGATGCCGATCGTCGCCGTCATGATTTTGTTTTATGCCGTCGGCCACTGGAACGCGTTTTTTAACGCGCTGATCTATTTGTCGGACCGGTCGAAATATCCGCTCCAGCTGTTTTTGCGGGAAATTTTGATCCAGGGTCAAATGCAGGCGATGATCGACATGGCGGACGACTCGCTCGCCAAGAAGCTGATGGAGGTCGAGGTCATCAAATACGCGGTCGTCGTCATCGCCAATTTGCCGGTGCTGCTGCTGTATCCGTTTTTGCAAAAGTATTTCGTGAAGGGCGTCATGATCGGCGCGCTGAAGGGATGAACCATTGAAAAACAGGGGAGGCCAATCTATGAAAATGAAAAAATGGACGGCCATGATGTTGACGACGGCGGTATCGGCGGTTCTCGTCGCAGGATGCGGCGGGGACAGCGGCGGTGCCGGAGGCGGAGGAGATGCGAAGTCCGGGGCTGCGGGCGGAGGCGACAAGGTGAACGCCAGCGGGTTCCCGATCGTGAAGGAGCCGGTCAGCATGAAATTTTTGACCGCGAAGGCGCCGACGACGGCAAACAATTGGAACGAGACGATGCTGTGGCAGGAATATGCGAAAATGACGAATATGAACATCGACTTTCAGCTGGTGCCGTTTGACGCCTTTACGGAGAAGCGCAATTTGGCGCTGTCCAGCGGCGATTACCCGGACGCCATTTACCTTGCGAGAATGTCGACCGACGATTTGATGAAATACGGCAGCCAGGGCATCCTCATCAAGCTGAACGATCTGATCGATAAACATGCGCCGAACCTGAAGAAGCTGATGGAGCAGTACCCCGAGATCAAAAAAGGCATCACGATGCCGGACGGCAATATTTACAGCTTTCCGAACCTGCTCGCTCCGGAATTCACGTCGGTCCGCATGGGCGCGAAGATGTGGATCAAGAAAGAGTGGCTGGACGCTTTGCAGATGAAGGAGCCGACGACGACGGAGGAGTTTTACAACTATTTGAAGGCTGTGAAAAATACCGATCTCAACAAAAACGGCAAAGCCGACGAGGTTCCGCTCAGCGGCAACAAGCTGAAGGATCTGGTCAACTATTTCAAAGGGTTTTTCGGGCTGCAAAATCGCGGCGCCAACCATCCGAACGTTGACGTCGATCCGGCGACGAATCAGCTGCGTTTCATCCCGACCGACGACCGGTACAAGGAGATGCTGCAATATCTTAGCAAGCTGTATGCCGAAGGTCTGATCGACAAGGACATATTGCCGAACGAGAAGGAACAGAACAAGTTTTACGCCAAGGGAGCCGAAGGGGTGTTCGGCGCGGTGCGCGTCACAAGTCCGTTTACGTTGATGAAGCAGGAAGGGTACGTCGGCTTGCCTTCGCTGCAGGGGCCGCGAGGCGACAAGCTGTACTCGGAATTCAAGCCTGCCGTATCGGGGCCGGGTGCCTTCGTCATTACCGACAAAAATAAAAATCCGGAAGCGACCGTGCGCTGGATGGATTATTTTTACGGCGAGGAAGGCAACAAAATGTTCTTCATGGGCTTCAAGGATAAAAGCTACATCGAGAAGCCGGACGGCAGCGTCGAATATACGGACGAAATTACGAAAAACCCGCAGGGGCTGACGTTCGAGCAGGCGCTCGTCAAATACGTCACCTGGCCGGGCGGCGGATATCCGGGCATCGTGCGGCAACAATATTTCAAAGGCGCGGAAAGCTTGCCGGAATCGATCGAAGCGGCGAAGAAGGTCGAGGCGAATTTGCCGAAGGAAGTGTGGCCGTCCTTCAGCTATACGGACCAGGAAAGCGAAAGAATGATCGCGCTGAACACGGACATTACGACGTATGTGGATGAGATGACGACCAAGTTCATCACCGGTGCGGCTCCGTTCTCCGATTGGGATAAATATGTGGCGGCGATCAAGAAGATGGGGCTGGACGAATACATGAAATTATACAAAGCCGCATTTGAACGCAACGGCAAATAAACCGGCAGACCGCAATTGCATATTGACAAAAAAAGGCTCAGGAGAGATGATTTTCTTGTGAGTTAAGCGCTTAAGCGAGCAAGGTGCGTTTGCCGGACCTTTAGACCGGGGCGGAATTCCCGCCCCTTTTTTTCGCTTCAAGACAAGGGGGATTTTTTTTGGCTCGGTCGTTTTCTATGAAGCTCCGCCGATATGTGCCGTATTCGCTCAAAAACCGTCTGAGAATCGTGCTGCTGCTCAGCTCCTTGACTCCGCTCATTCTCATCGGGTACATCTCCTACAGCTCGCTGTATTCGATTTTGGTCAACAAGGCGGAGCGCGGGGTGAAAAGCAATCTCCATCAAGTGCTGATGTCGCTGGAAAATACGCTCAGCCAGCTCAACCACGCGTCCCAACAGCTGGCGTTCGACGGCCGGGTCGGCAAAAACCTGGAAGGCTATTTGACGGCAGGCATCTACGAGAAAAAACGGCTGTACGACGATATCGTGAAGGAGCTCAGCCTGATCAATTTTACGAACCCGACGCTCGGGCTTACGTTTTATTATTTTGCCGACAACGGGCAAATTTTGTTTGAAAATTACCGGGTTTCGGAGTTCGATACGGAGAAGCTTCCGCTTCTGGAGAAATACGGTAAGATCACCTATTTCGGACCCCATAAATCGCTTAACCCGATCGACGGCCATCAGGTGCTGTCGATCATGCGCTCGGTCGATCTTCCCGAACGCGATGATGCCTACGTTTACATCGAGACCAATTTCAAGCTGGCGGAAAATATTATTAAAAACGACCAATTTGACGGCAGCGCGTACCATTTGATCGTCGACAGCAAAGGGCGCATCGCATTCAGCGAAAACGAAGCGGATTTTCCGGTAGGGAGCCGCTATGCAATGTCCGGCACTTTTCCTGTAGTTTCCGGCGGATACTACATGTTCGAGGAGGAGAGCAACCAGAAGTGGAAGGTCGTTGCGGCGATTCCAAAAGCTTCGTACGAACAGGAGATCGACCGCTGGGTGAAGCAGTTCGCCTTTTTTACGGTGCTCTCGCTGGCCGTCAGCTTCCTGTTCGCCTGGGTCATCTGGAACACGGTGTATAAACCGCTGCGCCTGCTCAGCCAGGACATCCGCGACGTGAAAAACCATATTTTGCAATCGCCGGCGCGATTTTCCCGCATCCTTGAATTTGACGTCATCCATCAGGAATTCGAAACGATGAGGCTGCGCATCTCCGAGCTGATTCAGGAAATCGAACAGAAGGAGAAAGGCAAAGCGCAGGTCGAAATCGAAAAGCTGATGCATCAGATCAACCCTCATTTCATCTACAATACGCTCGATACGATCCGCTGGCTGGCCCGCGCGAACGGACAGAAGGACATCGACCGGCTCGTGTCCACGCTCAATAAGGTGCTGCACTACAATTTGGGCAAGGGCGGTCCGGCCAGCATCGGGGAGGAAATCGAAGCGCTGAAAAATTACGTGATGCTGCAGGGCATCCGGTACAATTTCGAATTCGACGTGAACATCAGTGCCGATCCCGAGGCGCTCAAAATTCCGATTCCGCGGTTTATTTTGCAGCCGCTTGTGGAAAATTCGCTCTATCACGGCCTAGCCGAAAACGGATCGATCCGGGTGCACGTCATTCAGGACGGCGGCTCGCACGTTCTGTTGACCGTGCAGGACGACGGCTACGGCATGACGGAAGAGGAGGTGCGTTCCCTGCTTGGGGAAAGTTCGGACGGCAGGCGGAAAATCGGGATGGGCATCGGGCTCAGCTATGTGCAGAGAATGATCCGGTTTCAGTTCGGAGACGAGGCCGATCTGCGGATCGAAAGCGAGGTCGGCAAAGGAACGACGATCGTGCTGAGGCTGCCGATTATACGGGAAGGAGATGTGGCCAAACATGCTTAAGGTGCTGGTTGTCGAGGACGATCACTTGGTGCGCAAAGGGTTTATCGCGATGATGCCGTGGCGGACCTACGGATTCGAAGTGGTCGCCGAAGCGGCGAACGGGCTGAAGGCGCTGGAAATGCTCCGCGAGCAAGCCGTCGATCTGCTGATTACGGACCTTGCGATGCCGATCATGTCGGGAATCGATCTGATGCGCAGGGTGAAGGAACAGTATCCCGCAATGCATATGGTGGTGCTGACGTTCCACGAGGAATTCGAATACATTCAGGAAGCTTTGCGCCTCGGTGCGCTCGATTATATAACGAAAACCGAACTGGAGCATGAGCGGATGGACGACGTGCTGGCCCGCGTGGCGGACCGCATGAGGAAGCAGGATGCGGCACAGGCGGCTTCCCGCATCGAGGCGGATGCCGTGTTTGCGCTCATCCTCATGTCGGACCGGGACAGCCGGACGCAGGCCGACGTATCGTCCTGGTGCACGGCCTTCGGGCTTTCCGTGAAGGCAGCCGACGATCGCATTCTTATTGCGGAGCAGGCGGACGAACATTCCGCAGAGAGCCTGGTTACGGCGCTGAGGCAGAACCCGGACGCTGCTTGCGGCTGGGCCGTCGTGCGGATCAAAGGCACAGCCGGCATGGAGCGGGACAATCTGTACCGGGCCGTACGCGAAGAGCTGGGGGGCGTGCTTTTTTATGTGTACCGCCGGAGCGAACGCATCTACGAATGGGATGCCGCTTTTTTCGGGCAAGGAATCGGATTGCCTGCGGACGATGTGCCGCTTAAGCGGCTGCGCGAGGAGTGGTCCGCGCTCGATTGGATGATGGACGAAACGAAGTTTGACCGGATGCGCAGCGAACTGGCAGGCTACAAAATGCCTTCGGGAAAGCTGGAAAGCATCTTTTATGCCGCCGCCGGCCGCTGGGAAAGCTTGCTGGGCAGCGGCTTCGCCGCTCCGGGAGGGACGGAGTTCGGCAGGTTTTACACTTGGGAAAGCTGGTCCGAATGGCTGGAGGGCGTTCGCAAGGCCGTGCGGGGGGATGCGCAGAAAAGCGCCTATTCCGAGGAAGTGTACGGCTGCATCATGAAATCGCTCGATTACATCGACCATCGTCTGCAAAGCGAGCTTTCGCTGCCGGATGCCGCCAAAGCCGTCAATATGAGCCGCAGCTACTTCAGCCGCTGCTTTCGGGATATCGTCGGCCAGACTTTCCATGATTACGTTCGGGAAAAACGGATCGGGCACGCCAAGGTGCTGCTGCGGCAAACCGGCAAGCCGGTCGGATGGATTGCCGCTCAGTCCGGGTATCCGAACGAAAAATATTTTTCCAAGGTGTTTCGGGAAATGACGGGCATGCTGCCGAGCGAATACCGCAAAGCGTAATGTCACGTTTCGTCTGCCGGAAGGTGCAATTTCGTCCGAAAATGTTGACATTCTCAACAAGTGAAGATGATTCGTAGGCTCAATTAAGGACTTTTTCTGGACTTGGGAAAAGCCCTTTTTCATTAATATGGGATTGTACCCGATAAGAACCGATGGAAAAGAGGGGATTCCGCTTGAAAAAACGTAATGCGGCGGCGATGGTGCTGCTGTCCACGGCGATGCTTGCCGCCTGCTCATCCGGGGAAACGGCGACGAATGCGAAACCCGGCGATACGAAACCGGCTGCGGCAAGCGAGAAGGTAGACCAATTCCGGATGCCGGGCCCCGTAGAGGTGTCGATCTTCAAAAGCGTCAACCCGACGGCCAAGCTGCCCGATGGGGATACGGTCGAAAACAACCAGTACACCAGATACATCAAGGATAAGACGAACATCAGCTTCAAGGTGCTCTGGTATGCGTCGGGGCAAGATTACGACCAGAAATACAAGCTGGCTCTGGCGAGCAACGACCTTCCGGATGCGATAATCGTCGACGAAGCGGTATTCCGCTCCCTGGCGGAAGGCGGACAAATCGAGGATTTAACCGAGGTGTACAAAAAGTACGCTTCCCCGCTCATGCAGGAGCTGTACGCCACGACGAACGGCAAGGCGCTGGAGAAGGCGACGTACAAAGGCAAGCTGATGGCGATTCCGAATATCAGCGTGCAGGGCGATGCGGTCAGCATGCTGTGGGTGCGCAAGGACTGGCTCGACAAGCTCGGCCTGCAGCCGCCGAAAACGATGGATGACGTGACGGCGATCGCGAAGGCGTTTATTGAAAAAGACCCGGACGGCAACGGGAAAGCCGACACCGTCGGCCTTACCGGCTCGAACTCCGTCGGGGCTTCCGCCAAAGCCGGGCATCACAGCTTTAAAGGGATTTACGGCGCGTTTAACGCGTATCCGGGCAACTGGCTGAAGGACGCCTCCGGCAAAATCGTCTATGGCTCCACGCTGCCGGAAACGAAGATGGCGCTCGCCAAGCTGCGCGAGATGTACGCCGCCGGTTTGATCGACAAGGAATTCGCGCTGCGCAAAGATCCTCACGAGCTTGTCGTCGGCGGCAAAGCCGGCATGTTTTTCGGACCGTGGTGGTCGTCCTCCACGCCGCTCAGGGATACGGTCAAAAACGATCCGACGGGTGATTGGAAGCCTTACATTATCGCCGATGCCAAAGGTCAGCTGAACTCGCTGATGATTCCGGTCAGCAACAAATTCCTTGTGGTGAAGAAAGGGTTCAAGCACCCCGAGGCGCTGATGATTTACATCAACACGCTGGTGGCGGCGGAGCGCAACGTCGATCCGGACGCGGCCAAGCTCGATCTGAAAGTGAGCCGTGGCGATTATTACCCGCTGTATTCCACGTACGACTATGCGGATGCGGTCACGCGCAAGCTCGATTTGCTGCAAAAAGCGATGGAAGGCAAGATGAAGCGGGAAGAGCTTAACGCCGAGCTTCAGCTGCTGTACGACCGGGCGATGCGCGACAAGGCGAATCCGAAGGCGGATTTGAACGATTGGTCAGCAACCTACGGTTACTTGAACGGCGGGGCGGCGCTGCGGCAAAAAATCAACGAAGTGTACAGCGCCTTCACGTCCACGACCAAAACGATGGAACGCCGGTGGGCGAATCTCGAAAAGCTGGAGTCGGAAACGTTTTTTAAAATCATTATGGGCGAGCAGCCGCTCGACGCCTTCGACAAATTCGTCAAGGACTGGAAGGAGCAGGGCGGCGACCAGATCGTCAAAGAGATCGAAGAGGAGCTTGCGAAAAATAAATAACGGAGCGGGAAAGCGCCACGGTGCTGCGATCTGTGGCGCTTTCGCTCTCGTTTCGGAAACGATGCCGTCTATTTATTGCGGTTAACTTGGATTGTTGGAGGCGGTATGATCGGATGAAATATAAAGCCTACGAAAAGATATACCACTTGATGCTGCTTCCCGGCGTCATTTTTCTCTTTATTTTCAGCGTCATTCCGATGTTCGGCGTCGTCATCGCATTCCAGGATTTTAAAATCGGCCGGGGCATCGCGGACTCGGAATGGATCGGTTTGGAAAATTTCCTCTACTTGTTCGAGCTGCCCGACGGCCGGACGATTTTTTACAATACGGTATACATCTCGGCGATGAAATTGATCGCAGGTCTGATCGTTCCGCTCGCGTTCGCAATACTGCTTAACGAGCTGCGGCTGGTCATGCTCAAGCGCTGGGTGCAGACGGTCGTTTATTTGCCGCATTTTTTGTCATGGGTCATTCTCGCCAACGTATTTACCGAAATGCTGTCGCTCGGCGGCATCGTCAACCGGGTTGTCAAATGGTTCGGCGGCGAGCCGGTCATGTTTTTGGCGAGCAACAAATGGTTTCCGTTTATACTGGTCGCCTCCGACATTTGGAAAGATTTCGGCTTCAGCGCGATCGTCTACCTGGCGGCGCTGGCCGGCATCAATCCCGCTCTGTACGAGGCGGCGGAAATGGACGGCGCGTCGCGGGTGAAGCAGCTGTGGTACATCTCGCTGCCGAGCCTGGCGCCGACCGTGGCGCTGCTCGCTACGCTCGGCATCGGGCATATTTTAAACGCGGGCTTCGATCAGGTGTTCAACCTGTACAACCCGCTCGTGTACGAATCGGGAGATATCATCGACACGTACGTGTACCGCGTCGGGCTCGTTCAGGCGCAGTATGGATTCGCCACCGCCGTCGGACTGCTGAAGTCGGTCATCGGCTTCGTGCTGATCATCGTCTCTTACCGTCTGGCGTACAAATACGCGAACTATCGGATTTTTTAAAAGGAAAGCAGGTGAAGAGCTCGTGGTTCGCAGCAAAACATGGTCGTCCCGTCTATCCGAGTCGGTGCTGATCCTTGTCATGATCGGCATTGCGCTGACGTCGGTGCTGCCGATTCTGAACACGGTATCGATCTCCCTGAGCGATACGGCGGCGGCGGCCGGCGGATTCGTAAATTTCTGGCCGGTCGGCTTTAATCTGGAGTCGTATGCGCAAATCGTCCAGGAGCCGCATTTTCTGAATGCTTTCGGCGTGTCGGTCAAAAGGGTGCTCGTCGGCGGCGCGCTCAATTTCATCCTGACGATATTGATGGCATACCCGCTTTCCCGAACGGGGGCGGAATTTCGTTACCGGAACGCGTACATGTGGTTTATGCTGTTCACGATGCTGTTCAGCGGAGGGGTCATCCCGCATTATATTTTGGTCAAATCGCTCGGCTTGTTTAACTCGATCTGGGCGCTCGTGCTCCCGGGGGCGGTGCCGGTATTCAACGTTATCCTGATGATGAACTTCTTCCGCAGCATTCCGAAGGAGCTCAGCGAAGCCGGCTACATGGACGGTGCGGGTCCGTGGTATATGCTGTTCAAGGTATTTGTTCCACTTTCGACGCCGGCGCTCGCAACGGTTACGCTGTTCAGCATCGTCGGACATTGGAACGCGTTTTTCGACGGGCTCATCTACATGCGCAGCTCGGAGTTTTATCCGCTTCAGACGTATATACAACAGCTCGCCGTGCCGATGGATTTGCAGACCGCGGACTCGACGCAGATTGGGCTGCTCGAGAAAATGTCCAACAAGACGCTGAACGCCGCCAAAATCGTCGTATCGATGGTGCCGATCCTCGTTATCTACCCGTTTTTGCAAAAATATTTCATTCACGGTATCATGCTGGGCTCGGTGAAGGAGTAACCGTTCCGGCCGGAACTTGTCTATATGACGCAAGCCTTAGATGAATGGGTTACAAATAATAGTTGACATGGGGACATGTGGTTGGTAGCTTGGGTATATATGCCATGCCGCCGGTATCGCGATGCTTGAAAATAGTGGGCGCCGGTATCGCGGTTGGAGCAAGGAGAGGTTGATGATGCCCAAACTTAAGGAGAGCCGTAAAACCGGGCTGTCCCCGCGCCCTTTGGCAGACGGCAAATCTTCTTCGCCGCTTCGTCCGGAGCGGCATCGTTTACCCCGGAGTGACTGGCCGCAGCCTTCATCCATCCTTCAGCTTCAGCAAACGGCCGGGAACCAGGCTGTCATTCAAATGCTGTACGGGCACGCTTTGCGACAGAGTCCGGCGGAAACGTCCGGCGGTAGCGCTCCGATTCAAATGGTGCACCCGGCTTTCAACAGCGTTAATTTTTGGCGCCCGCAGGTCATGAATGAGAATGGGGAGTATGCCGATCATCCGCTCAGCCCGGAAGGTCAGAAGAAACGGCTTACCGATACTTGCGGCACGGCGATCATGAAGCTGCTGCTTTATACGGATTTACCAGAGGACGAGGCTGCCCGGCGGGAGTTCTTGACGCTCAACTTTTTGGATAAAGGCGGGACCCGCGAGGACGCCTTGGAGATCCTGAAGGAAAATCCTTTGGATAACGCCACCCTTAAAAAGGGGTTCGAGCAAAAAAGGCTTACCGATGCTTTTGGCAAGGCAATCATGAAAGAACTGCTTAACGCGAATCTTTCCGAGGAAGAGGCGAATGAACGTGAAGGAATGGTTGCCTATTTCCTTAAAAGGGGCGTTTCCCGTCACGATGTCCATGAGATCCTGAAACTGAATATTTCGGACAACGAAACCATATACCGGATGCTCCAAAATCGATTGATTAGTGCGGATGACTCGTTTCTTTCTTATTCCCCGGAGGAGGCTGAGTCCGCTGAAGTGAAGAGTTTGATGAGGGGGATGCGGGAAGAGTCGGAAGAAGCGTTGTTCCGTCATTTCTCGAAAACGAAGGAACTCAGCAAGGAAAGTCATGTGGTGGCGGAAATGCTGAAACCTTCCTTAATAGCCATAGATCTTGAGCTCAAGGAACGCCGGCTGGCGAAGCGAAAAGCGTATTCCAAGCTAAACGGGGGCATCAATAATGAGGGCATGGTCATTGAATTTTATGGCCCGGAAAGTGAAAAAAACAACAAAAAATGGCTCGGCTGGATGAATCGGATCATGTCGGCTTTGTTTGGCGCTTCATTCTTGAGGTCCAGGCGTCCTCCGCTGCACATCAAGATTATGATTCGGGCCGGAGTCCATTCCGATGTCGCACTTACGTTCGGCCACGACGAATTGGTCTCGATATCGATCGATCGGTATCAGTTGGATGAATTTTCCGTCGGACAAATGCTTGGTTTGCTCACGCACGAGCTTGGCGTCCATTCGCTGGATGCAACCAGCCTGTCTGAAGAAGAGCTTGCTGCCGAAGCCGCAGATAAGGACAAACGCCAAACCGGCATGATTGGAAACGTGAAGTACACCGTTGGCAAAGTCGCCGGGATTGAGGGGCAGCAGGACGATCATTTGACGATTGGCCGGGCTGTTTTGGGACAGCTGAGTGCGGCGCCGAGATTGCATATATATGAGCAAACGCTGGTTTCGGTCATAGACGTTTTGGACCAATCGGAAGAACGGAAAGAAGTAGCTGCGGCGTATTGTATCGACATCGCAAGGATTGTCGTCACAAACGATGGCGAGAAACGGCTCGGGATTACAGCCATTAAGCTGATGCCCAAGATCATATCCGCCGCATTGGCGGAATGGCAAAGAATAGTAAGCAAATACGGGGGGACGCACCCCGATCTGAGGAATATCGACATGAGCGGCTACTATATCGCCGAATGCTTGACGAAACTGGTTAGGCTTTTTGCCAAGATTAAATTGTACGGCACTGAGTAGCAGCGGTTATCGAACACAGTGAAAGAGACGAAAGGTTGGGCGGAATCCGCCCAACCTTTTTTTAGAAGCTTGCCGTCATTCGGCTGACGTCAGTTCAACCTGCGGAGCGCCGTACTTGCTGAACCAGATTTTGATCGTCTCGTAATCTTTCGAGAACGAGAGGGAGAGCAGCAGCATGATGCGCGCGTGCTGCGGGTTCAGGTTATCTCCGGCGATGATGCCTTGGCCGCTCGAGTAGATGCTTCCGGATCCGGTGCGAGTCGTTGTCACGAAAATAACGCCGTTCTCGATCGCTTTGGCGCGCGCTGCGGACATCGCTTTGGAAATGCCGCCCGCGCCGGTGCCGGCGGTTACGATACCTTTGGCTCCGCCGGCAACAAAACCGTCGATCGCTTCGCCGCCCGCATCCTGGTACGAATAAGCGATTTCCACCTTGGCGAGATCGTCCTTCGAGATGGTTTTCAAATCGAACGGCGTCGCCCAATCTTCGCTGCGCAGCGCACGGGCCGGAGCGCGGTAAATGCGGATGTTATTTTCGTCGATATACCCAAGCATGCCGAGCTGCGGCGTTTCAAACGTATCGGTGCGGTAGTCGTTGGACTTCGTTACTTCCCGCACGGCGTGAATCGTATCGTTCAGCATAAGCACCGTGCCGAATTTATTCGTTTTGCCGCTGGCGGCCAGCTTGATGGCATTGTACAGGTTGGCTTGCGCGTCGCTGCCGATGACGGTCCACGGCCTCATCGATCCGGTGACGACGACCGGCTTCGGGCTGCGAACGGTAAGGTCGAGGAAATAAGCGATTTCCTCCATCGTATCGGTGCCGGTGGTGACGACAACGCCGTCGTGATCGGTCAAAACTTCGTCCACCTTCAAAGACAAATCGTACAAATCTTTTATCGTGTAGGCGGACGAACCGGAGTTTCCGAACTGGAACGTCGACACATCGGCGATTTTATCCTTGTTCGGGAGTGCGGCAACCATATCTTCGATTAACAGCGTACCGGCTTTGTAGTTTTGAAAGCTCGTTTCGTCGACGGATTTGCCGGATATGGTCCCTCCGGTTCCAATGACCTGGACTTTCGGAAGTGCGGCAGTCGCTTCGGCTGCGGTCCCGGCTTCGGCGAAGGCAACGGACGGCGGCGCTAATAGGGCGGCAGGCGGAGCTGCGGTCAGTAATAAACCTGCAGCGATAATTCCGGCAATTCCTTGTCTGGCTCGTAATAACATGATGAATTCCTCCTTGAGTGTTAATTATATGTAATAAAATATTACATAAAACAGAAATTATGATCATTATGATATGTAAAATCACATTATTGTTACAAGGTGCATATTCGCGGAGGAAAGCGTTGACATAACCTCTAACGTGTCAATTATGAGGGGTTATCTCATGTTTTCGCCAAAATGCAAATTGCTTACCGATCAAGGCCGTTCTATTGCTGATTGTGCGCCGCAATGTTACACTTGGGATACGGAACTGTTCCGTCTCGGGCGGAAACAATCTGTTTGTAGGTCAACACTTTTGCGAATGGCCAGGTGGAAAAAAATGAGCAGACCACGTTCTGCGCGCGATCGTATTTTGCAGGTTGCAGCCGATTTGTTTTACCGGGAAGGAATTCGTGCGGTCGGTGTGGATACCATCGTCGAGCGTTCAGGGGTAGGAAAAGCGACCTTGTACCGTCATTTCCCGACCAAGGACGATTTGATCGCCGCTTACCTCGAAGAGTACGATAACCGGCATTGGAAATGGTTCGACGAGGTGATCGCAAGTCATGACGGAGCGCCCAGAGACCAGCTTCTCGGATTGATGGACGCCACCGTCAAGATCATGACGGAGCCCGGGTACCGCGGATGCGCCATGCTCAATGCTTTGGCTGAATTTTCCGAGCCCGGGCATCCCGCCTATCGGGCCGCCGCCCAGTATAAGCATGCGCTGCGATTGCGCTTGGCGGAGATTTGCCGGAAAGCCGGGGCCGATGAGGAGTTGGCCGACGAGCTTATGCTGATCGTCAACGGAGCGCTTGTATCGGTGCCGTTACTCGGCGCTGCCGGTCCGGCGGCTCATCTTAAAAAGTTAGCGGCACAATTGATCGACGCGCATCTTGACAGCCAAAAGCACCCTTCGGAATAACCATTGGAGCACGTTCCAGTGGAGTTCCGGAGGGTGTTTTTCATGTTATTCCTGCATTTCGAATAGGCAGGTATTATTTTCCTTGACACGGAACAGAACTGTACTGTATCATTTGTTTCGGAACAGAACAGTTCCGTTCCGAAACGGCGGCCGCTTGATCGGTATCCATTTTAAAAAGCAAAGGAGAATGATCGATGGGTAAAGTATGGTTAATTACGGGGACTTCAACGGGATTCGGCATGCATCTGGTCCGGCAGCTGCTGCCGACGCAGCATAAGGTCGTCGCTACGGCGCGCAGCCTGGAGGCGATAGCCGATTTGAAGAAAAGCTCCCCGGAAAACGTACATATTGCGGCTGCAGACGTTACGAACAAGGAGCAGGTTGAGCGTGCCGTGAAGGAAGCGGTGGAGGTTTTCGGAAGGATAGACGTCGTTGTGAACAATGCCGGCTACGGTTTATCGGGAATGCTGGAGGAGTATACCGACGAGCAGATGAAGGAGCAATTTGAGGTCAACGTGTTCGGAGTATTAAATGTGATACGGGCGACACTCCCTGTTCTGAAACAACAACGTTCGGGGCATTATATCAACTTCTCATCGATATTGGGCGCGATCGGCGTACCGACTTTGAGTCTTTACTGCGCATCCAAATTTGCGGTGGAAGGTTTTTCCGAAGCGATGGCTCAGGAGCTGGCCGGGTTCGGCATCAAAACGACGGTCGTCGAGCCGGGTGTGTTTGCGACCGATTTTTCCGGCAGATCGATGCGCCACGCGGAGAAAAAAGAAGAATACGCGCCCGTGTACGAGGCGACGTATCGAAGCTTCAGCGCCTTGGTGCCGGGGGATCCCGCCAAAGCGATGAAAGCGGTCGTCGCCATGGCGGAAAGCGAAAATCCGCCGCTTCATTTTCCGGTAGGTGTTGGTGCTTCGCTTGGGATCAGAGACCATTTTGCCAAACGAATCGACGAAATCGCCGCCTGGGAAAAGCTCGCGCTGGACACGGCGTTCGATGCCTGAGGCAAGGCGCAGGAAGGGGAGGAAACCTTGAATAGAGGAGTCTACGTGCTGGCGCTGGCGACGTTTGTCACGGGCACGGTTGAGCTGGTCATTGCCGGCATTTTGGATATGATCGCCAAGGACCTGGATGTATCGCTCGGTACCGCGGGGTTGCTCGTATCGGTTTATTCGCTTGTTTTTGCTTTCGGTACTCCGGTATTCAGCACTTTGACTTCCAAGGCGGAGCGGCGAAAGCTGCTCATCGCGGCCATGCTCGTATTCATTGCCGGCAATATAATATCGGTGGCCAGTCCGAATTTTGCGGTTTTGCTGGCCGCCCGGGTTATCATTGCAGCCAGCTGTTCCGTCGTTGTTGTGAACTGCCTTGTTTTGGCCGCGAACATTGTCGCACCGGAAGTCGTAGGCCGCGCGATGGGGCTGGTGTTTATGGGAATCAGCGCATCTCTGGTGCTTGGCGTGCCGATGGGGACAGCGATTGCCGAACTTCTGGGCTGGCGGATGACCTTCGTTTTGGTTGCGGCGCTCAGCTTGATCGCTTTGCTCGGGATCGTGCGATTTTTGCCGAAAGTGCCGCCGCAGCCGGCGCATCCATTGGGCAGGCAGCTCGCCGCCTTGAAAAGCGCCAAGATTATATCCGCGCAGCTGATGGTCGCTTTTATGCTGATCGGCCATTTTACGATGTATACGTATTTGACGCCTTTTCTGCAGGCGACGATGGGATTGTCCGCCAATATGATCAGCCTTGTGTTCCTTGTCTTCGGCATCGCCGGCGTTGCCGGCGGCTGGATTGGCGGCTGGTCGGCCGACAAATTCGGAGGGGCGCGCACGTTTCTGCTGATTCTTATTTTGTTCGCGGTGTCCTTAAGTTTGCTGCCATATGCCGCCTCTTCGTGGATCTATTTGCTGATCGTCGTGCCGCTCTGGGGGGCGCTCGCTTTCGCTCCTGCCGCACCCGTTCAGAGCTATTTGATTAAGTCGGCTCCGGAATCGGCGGACATCCAGATCAGCTTGTTCACCTCGTTTATGCACATTGGGATTGCGATCGGATCGGCTGTCGGAGGAGTCGTGGTGAACCATTACCCTGTTGTAACCAATGCATGGGCAGGTAGTCTGCTCGCCTTTCTGGCGTTCCTGTTCGCAGTCTATTCGGTCACCCGCAGAGGGAAGAGCGGCGAACCCTCGCTCAAAGCCGCAGCCGGCAGCGGCCCAAATGCCGGATAACCTTTTAAAACCGGAAGCATTTCTTTGCCGCAACGGCAAGGAAATGCTTCAAATTCCGATCAACCCCTCATTCCACATGCTCATACAACGTCACACTTTCAATGGAATTCAAAAACCTCCGCAGCTCCCTAGCCTGCTCTCTGCTAATTTCCCCGGACTCAAACATCCCCCTGATTTCCGATCGTTCAATATCCATTACTTTCAGCCTGAGCTCCTCTTTTTGCTCCTGCTTTTTTTCGATAAATTGGGCCTGGGGTTTCGTTAATCGGGAGATCATTCTTTGATAGTCGTTCTTCACCACGTTGATCGGTTCATCGGCATCGCGTTCGCCCGCATACTGCTCCAAACTTTGCAGCGCCGCTTGCAGCGCCTTGATTTGAATCTCCAAACCTGCGTGCCGCTTGGTGATTCCAGCTTCCCGATTTTTTGATCCAGATCGTCTGCCCCGCTTCCACCCCATGAATATTTTCTTGATCAGGTATGTCGTCCCCGACCGGACGTTGTTAGCGAGCGCTTCTTCCCGAATGTCTACATATTTTTCCAGGTCTTCGAACACATCCGGTGCCATAGCTCCCTTTTCCATTTCACTATGAATATATTTTCTTTCCGATCGCAGAGCCAGCAACCGAATTTCGTTTATTCGCTGCTGGTAGTCATTCGTTTGCCTTGGGATTAGTGTGTGGTACATGAATTTATATTCATGGATGAGTTCATGTGCGGCGGCTTCATTTTCATCGTTAATCTCGAGGCGCAGCCTCTTTAATGTCGACAGCAACAGCTTTTGTTTGGCCTCGTTAATATCCATCCGTTTCTCCGCCCCCGCTTCATCGGCGGGTTTGTTGCTTAATAACGGCAGAAAAATAGCGGCTGCAAGTATCGTAAGAAGAATGACTGCGGCAGCCAGGAACAGAATCAAGGGACGTTCCGGAAACGGTTCGCCCCCCACGATTACATAAGGGATGGAGAGAACCCCCGCCATGGTCAGCGCCCCGCGGACTCCGACCAAGCTGGTGATCAAGGTTTTTTTCAAACTCGGCTTGGCCGCATCCGGCGAAGGTTCACGGCGGTATTCGTAATAAGCGTACAGATGGGACCAAACGAAGCGAATGCCGAGAATGGCCGCAGCAACGGCGAACGCATATCCGATGATCAACGAGTTCCCGATATCCGGGCTGGCTACCGCCTCGCTCATGGATGAGGGGATGTTCAGACCTAATAGAAGAAACACGATACCATTTAATACAAAGGATACAACGGTCCAAATATTTTCCGTAAGCATCTGTTCTTCGGCAATCAAAGTTTCCGTATGCTCTTTGACCAGCGCATGGACAATACCGGCGATGACCACGGCAATAACCCCCGACGCGTGAAGGAATTCCTCCGTTACGATAAAAATGATGAAGGGGGTGATGACTTGCAGCAGCGAAAGGAACGCCGCATCATGGATCCCTTGCTTCCGCAGAATAAAACGAATTCCCGTGGTCAGAAATCCGAGCACCAAACCTAAAACAACTCCGCCCAGAAACATATAGGTGAAATCGAAAATGGCGTTTTTCAGAGAAAAATATCCGGTGACCACGGCAGCTATAGCATATTTGAACGAAATTAAGCCGGTTGCATCGTTAATCAGAGATTCTCCCCTGACCAGATGCAAAATCTTGTCAGGCAGCCGGATCCGCTTGGCAATTCCGTTGACGGCCACCGGATCGGTCGGAGACAAAATAGCCGCTAATGCGAAAGCGGCCGGGAGAGGAATGGAAGGGATAAGCCAATGAATGAAATATCCCCCGCCAATCGTCGTTAGAAGAACAAGCAGGATGGCATTTCCGATTATTGCCCCTCTCAACTTCCATAGCTCTGCACGGGGAAAATGCCTTCCGTCGTTATAGAGAAGCGGAGCCGCAAAAAGAAGCAAAAACCACTCTGTTTCAATGTTGAACGATATATGCTTAAATACAAGTGCAATAACGATCCCAAACGAGATTTGAATCAACGAAACAGGGACGGAAGGCATGTAATGGCCCACGATGTTAGAGATCAATATACAAACCAACAACAAAATCACAGTGATTAATAAGTCCATCCCGACTCCCGATTCTAGCCGACACAAGGGCTGATAATTTCATCAATTAACATTTCCTATATTATGCCATTCTAATCCAAGGTGCACAGGCCGCCATTCCAAGAATGCCTGAGTCCGGACGCTCCACAAAATGAATGTTATCAGAGATTTTAACCTTAACCTCCAAAATTTTCAAGGGGCCCAAAATAGGAACGGCTATTGACTTTCCCGACGTGTGGAAAGTTTATAATAAAAACCGATAACCATCGCTTATCGCGTACAAAAAAAGGAAGGAGAGCGATCATGTTCAAAATCAGCGAGTTTTCCAAGCTGAGCCAGGTTCCGGCAAAAACATTGCGGTTTTACGACCAGCTCGACCTGCTGAAGCCGGCATTTACGGACCCTCATACCGGTTACCGCTATTACACGAGCGATCAATTGGTCCGCCTGCACCGGATTTTGGCGTTTAAAGATCTCGGGTTTACGTTGGAGCAAATCAAACAGCTGCTTCACGAAGACGTGCCGCCGGCCGAAATTCGCGGTATGTTTCGCTTGAAGCAGGCCGAGGTGCAATCGTTGATCGAGTCGGAAATCGACCGTCTGCGGCGAATAGAAGCCAGGCTGGAACAGATCGAACGGGGAGGCGGGGACACTCTTCGCCATGAGATTTTGTTTAAGAAGGTCGATCCGTTAACGGTCGTATCGGTCAGAGAGACGACGAGCAGGGCCCATATTCCCGGATTGTTCGATGAAATCGACGAATATTTGAAATGGAACGGCTTTACGCAGCCGCAACCCCATATCGTCATGTGGCATGGATGCCCGGAGTGCGAAAGCAGCGTCCATCTGGAAATCGCGTGCCCCATCCGGGGGGAATTGCCGGAAACGGACCGGTTTAAAGTCAAAACGCTGCCGGAAATGACCGTGGCTTCGGTAACCCATATAAGCAGGCCGGATCTGGATACGCCGGTCAGCATCGACCTCGGCTCCTGGATCGAGAGGAACGGCTACCGAATCAGCGCAGAGATGCCGAGCCGGGAAATTTATATATCCCCCAAGGAAGATGCCGTTTCGCAGTATGTGACCGAGAGCCAGATGCCGATTGTGTGAGTTTGGATGATCTTAAAGGAGGCGACTCTATCGTGTCTGTTGAAAAAGTCCGGTTGCCTGGAGGGCAGCCGGTTAAAAAGACGGCGGCGTTATGGCTCTTAACGCTTGCCGTATTTGCTGTCGGCACGGCCGAGCTGCTCCCGATGGGGCTGCTTCTGCCTATCGCCGGCGATACCGGCGTATCGATTTCGACGGCCGGCATGCTTGTCACCGGTTACGCGCTCGGTGTCGTATTCGGCGGTCCCGTGCTGTCCGTGATGACCGGCAGGATGCCGCGCAAAACGCTGCTCAATTTGTTTTTAGCCGTATTTGCTGCGGGCAGCATTTGCTGTACGCTGGCTTCTTCGTATGCGGTGCTGCTCGCGGGACGAATCGTCAGCTCGCTCGCGCACGGAATCCTTTTCGGCGCGATCGTCGTCGCGGCCAAAGATTTGGCGGAACCGGGCAAGGAAGGCCGGAGCATCGCGATGGTCGGATCGGGACTGACCGTAGCGGTCATACTCGGCGCACCGATCGGCACCTTTCTCGGGCAGCAGCTTGGCTGGCGGTTTCCTTTTCTGGCGATCACGCTGCTTGCGGCTGCGGCTTTGCTCGGAATCGCGAAGTGGATTCCGGCCATTCCGCGTTCGGAGGGGGTATCGCTCGGCAAACAGCTTCATTCGGTAAGCCGCCCGGCCTTCCTTATGGTGCTGCTGATCACCGTGTTCGGCAACGGGGGGACGTTTGCCGCTTTCACATATATTACGCCTATTTTGGAGCGGATATCGGGATTTTCCGGCAGTGCCGTTTCCGTCATCCTGCTCGTGTTCGGCATCGGTTCCATGATCGGCAACCTGGCCGGGGGCAAGCTTGCGGATAAACGGCTTCTGCCTGCGCTTATCGGCGGTATGCTGCTGCTTGCGGTCTCGATGGCGGCGTTCACCTGGACAAGTCATTACAAAGCGGCGGCCGTCGTCACCGTCTTTGTTTGGGGCGTCGCCGCTTACAGCATCATGGCTCCTCTCAACATGCTGGTGCTGCAGAAAGCGGGAGACGCCCAGGAGCTGGCGTCCACGCTTAATATTTCCGCGTTCAATCTGGGAAATGCCATCGGCGCATTCATCGGCGGGCGGGTGATTGAAAGTGCGCCCGGGCTTCACGCCGTACCGTGGGCGGCTTCGCTCGTCACGTGCACCGCTATCGTGCTGGCGGTCTGGGGGGCGATTCCGGTCCGACGGAATATGCTTGGCAAATCGGACTTGTATGTCGAGTAATGGTCTTGTATATATCTTTGGCAAGGCGGGGAGCGTATCCCCGTCTTTTTCGATTTCAAAGGCGCTTTTTCATGCGGCGGACAAAATTTGCGAACCTGAGCCGGTGCGGAGCGTGCACAAAAATTGTCTGTATATTGCCTATTTGCAGCCCTTTATAATGGGGCTATCAAGCGGAGCAGGAGGCGAAAGGCATGAATTGGTGGGACAAGAACAACTTGCGTCTGATCCAAAATAATTTGCGGGAAACGGACGCGACGATGGATGTCGACCTGGAGATCGAAGAGCTGAAAAAGTTCGGGGCGAACACGTGGATGATCAATGCGGGAGGCATATATGCCTTTTATCCGACCCGGCTGGAATATCAATACGTCACGCCGTATTTGAAAAAGGATTTGCTCCGCGAAGCGGTGGCGAAAGCGCATGCGAACGGGCTGAGGCTGATCGCCCGCTTCGATTTCAGCAAGGCGCACGAAAGCATTTTTGCGAAGCGGCCCGAATGGTTTTACAGAAGCAAGGATGGGAAGGAAGTCAATTACTACGGCATCGTGCATACGTGCATCAACGGTTATTATCAGCAGGAATATTCGCTGAAGATGATCGAAGAAGTGATCACCGGGTATGAGGTCGACGGTATATTTTTCAACATGTTCGGCTATCAGAACTGGGATTACAGCGGCAACCGGTACGGCATTTGCCATTGCGAAAACTGCCGCAGCCGCTTCCGCTCGATGTACGGGCTGGAGCTGCCGCAGCGCGAGGAGCCCGGCGACCCGGCATACGCCGCCTACCTCGAGTTTCAGGAGGCGACGACGCGGGAGCTGCTGGATCGCGTTCAGACGCTGACGAAGCGGCTGCGTCCGGATATAGCGATCTGCACGTACCACACGCAGGGCGTCGATATCGTCAGGAACGAGTCCAACACCGCACTGCAAAGGCCGCATCCGGTATGGCTGTATTCCGCCTCCGAGAACGTGAAGGCGATCGAAGATTCGTGGGACGACAAGCTGATCAGCAACTGCTGCATCAACGCGATAGACCTCACGTACCGGTTCACCGGAGTGTCGAAGCACGAGGTGCAGATCCGGCTGTACGAAAGCATCGCCAGCGGATCGGGCCTTGATTTTTGCATCATCGGCTCATTCGACGGCTATCCGGACCGCGACAATTTCGGCGTGGTCCGGGAAGCGTTCCGCTTTCACGCGGAGAACGAGCGGTATTTCGGCAGCCTCCGTTCGCTTGCCGACGTTGTGCTGATCAAGCCGGACGGTCCCCGGAAAGGCAAGCTGCAGGAGTACCTCGGCATATTCAAAATGCTCAAGGAGCGCCATATTTTGTTCGACGTGGTGGTCCAGTCGCAGCTCACGGCGAAAGCGGAAAGCTTGCAAAGCAAGAAGGTCGTTATCCTGCCCGGCATTCCTCAAATGGACGACGCGCAGCTAAGTGTACTGAAGCGGCTTCACGAGCAGCATAAGGTGGCGCTTCTTGCAACCGGACATTCGTTAACCGGAAACGAGCGCGGCCGGAAAACGCTTCGCGAGCTGTTCCATGCTGAGGTAACGGGCGCTCTCGCCGATACGTTCTCCGCTTACGTGCAGGTGGACGATAAAGCGGTGTTCAAAAGCTTCGCCGAGCGGGATTGGGTGATAGTCGGCGGGACGTTCGACTTCATGTCTTTCGGTGACAGCGGCCGCAAGCTGCTGCCGTTCGTATCGCCGGCGCTGTTCGGACCGCCCGAGCGGGCATACGGACACGCGTTGTCCGGAGATTTCGGCTTAAACGTGACGGCCGGCGGAGCCGCCTGCATGCCGTGGGAGGCGGGGACGCTTTATTACAAGCACGGCTACGAGGATCACAAGCTGATCGTGACCGATCTGATCGATCATTTGCTGGGGAACGGGCACCCGGTGCAAACCGATGCTCCCTCTTCGGTGGAACTGTTTTTCGATCAAGTGAGTGACGGATCTTACCTGCTGCAGCTGCTGAACTTGTCCGGGTTCAACGGAGTTACTTATTTCGAGCCGATTCCGGTGCACGAGGTGCAGGTCGCGCTGCGCGGGCTGGGGACTATGACGCGGGTCCGCAGCTTGACAGACAGGGGGGGCATATCCGTCAGAAAAGAAGACGGCGATCTCGTTTTGCGGCTGACCCGCCTTGACGCGTACGAAGCGATCGTGATCGAACCGTAAATGCCAACTACATCAAAAAAAGAGAGGTGCACTCCATGCCGCAAACGACAGCGCTGCCGAAAACCAAAAGCGGCGCGCGCACAAAATCCCGCCTGCTTACCGGCATCGCGCAGCACAAATTCATCTACTTGCTCGCACTGCCGGGCATCGCTTATTTCATTTTGTTCAAGTTTGTCCCGATGTGGGGACTGCTGCTTGCGTTTAAGATGTACAATCCATATGCCGGCTTTGCCGGAAGCGAATGGGTCGGCTTCAAATATTTCCACGAGCTGTTCACCGACCGCAATTTTTATGTGATGCTGCGCAACACGTTCGCCATCAATTTGTTCGGCCTCGTCTTCATGTTCCCGGTTCCGATCATCCTGGCGCTCATGCTGAACGAAGTGCGGCACGAGGTGTTCAAAAGGGTCAACCAGTCGATCGTCTACCTGCCCCACTTTTTATCGTGGGTCGTCGTCGTCAGCATGACGCATTTTATTTTA
The DNA here is from genome assembly GCF_023276405.1 of Paenibacillus hamazuiensis. Lineage (NCBI taxonomy): Bacteria > Bacillati > Bacillota > Bacilli > Caryophanales > Paenibacillaceae > Paenibacillus > Paenibacillus hamazuiensis. The sequence continues at coordinate 3,864,756 of NZ_JALRMO010000001.1, read as the reverse complement.
TCGAGCGACATCGGCATCGTGAACAAAATATTGGTGGGACTCGGGGCGGAGCGGATCGCGTTTTTGTCCGATCCGAAGCTGTTCTGGGCGCTGATCACCGCGCAAAATATGTGGAAGGAAGCGGGCTGGGGCACGATCATTTTCCTCGCGGCGATCGCCGGCGTCGATCCCCAGCGGTATGAAGCGGCGGTCGTGGACGGCGCGAGCCGCTGGCGGCAAATATGGCATATCACGCTGCCGGCAATCCGCCCGACGATCATCATTTTGCTGATCCTGCGGCTCGGGCATATGGCCGACGTCGGCTTCGAGCAAATTTTGCTGATGATGAATCCGCTGGTCGGAACCGTCGCCGAAGTGTTCGACACGTATGCGTACTCCGTCGGCATTTTGAAAGGGCAGGTGAGCATCGGGGTGACGGTCGGCATGTTCAAAGGCGTCGTCGGGCTCGTGCTCGTGCTGGCTTCCAATTATATCGTGAAAAAGCTCGGCCACGAAGGCATTTACTGAAAAGGAGGGGGATCCGATGAGCTTTATCTCCGCGAAAAAATTGACCGTCTTCGATTACGTGAACTACGCGCTGCTTGCGCTCATTTCGCTCGTATGCGTCTTCCCGTTCCTCTACGTGTTCAGCGTGTCGTTTACCGACCCGAAGGCGTACGTGCCGCTGAAATTTTACCTGTTTCCCGACCAGTGGTCGCTGTCCGCGTACAAATACATTTTGTCGACGAACAGCTTCCTGAACGCGCTCAAAAGCACCGTCTTCATCACTATCGTCGGGACGATCCTCAATATTGTCGTATCGTTCTCGTTCGCCTACGCGCTGACCAAGAAAACGATGCCGGGCCGCTCGATCATGCTCGGGGCCGTCGTGTTCACGCTGGTGTTCAACGCCGGCATCCTGCCGAGCTATCTGCTCGTTAAGCAGCTCGGGCTGCTCAACTCGTATTGGTCGCTTATATGGCCGAGCCTCACCAGCGCCTGGAGCCTGATCGTGATCAAAAGCTTCCTCGAATCGCTTCCCGCGGAGCTGGAGGACTCGGCGCGCATCGACGGCTGCTCGGATATCGGCGTATTTTTACGCATCGTCATCCCGCTGTCCATGCCGGCCATCGCGGCGTTTACGCTGTTTTTCGCCGTCTCGTATTGGAACACATATTTCAATGCACTCATTTATTTGACCGATTCGAAAAAATGGACCTTGCAGGTGCTGGTCAAAACGCTCGTCATCGATTCCGATTCGACCGGAGTCGGGCAGGCGGGCTCCGGCGGCGACGACCGGCTCGTTCCGCAGGAGACGATCCGCATGGCGTCGATTATGCTGGCGATGGCGCCGATTTTGGCGGTGTACCCGTTTTTGCAAAAGCATTTTGCCAAAGGCGTCATGCTCGGGTCGATCAAAGGCTGAGCGTGCGGGCTGACGGAGCTTGACGGTACGAGTGAAAACAGGCCGCTGCAAAGACCGGGTGCTGCGGAAATGTCCGGACGGCCGATACGTGCGCGTTAGCGGAATAGGACAATATTTTCCGAGCCGGATCAGCGAAGTCGGGCTTCGGCGTGAGTAACTGCCGTCTTATCGCCCGGCGGTACGAGGTGTCATGACAAAATATGCTGCGTCCGGCGTCTGGCGGATATCGTATGAATTGTCTGTTTCCCGCCAGAGCGCATTGCCTTAAGATCGAACCGTGGATGCACAAACAGAAAAGGGAGGAAACAAACATGAGAAAAAATCGAGCAAAATTGGCATCGGCCGGATTGTCCGTCGTCGTGGCCGCTTCCTTGGTTGCCGGATGTTCTTCGGGCAGCCGGGAGGCGGGCCAGGGGGCGGCGCCGCAGCAGGGTGATGCGAAGAAAGATTCGAAACCGCTTACGATTAAAATGTTCGCCGGCCTGTACAACGACGTGCCGGACATGAACAACGCGTATTGGAGCGAATGGCAAAAACGGACGAATTCGAAGCTCGACGTCGAATGGGTGCCGGACGGCGATCTGAACACGAAGCTCGACCTGCTGCTCGCTTCCGGCGATTTGCCGGAGGTGCTGGCGTCGCCGACATCAACCCGCCCGACGCTGCTGAACGCGATCAAAAACGGCGCGTTTTGGGACCTGACGCCGTTCCTCGGCGATTTCAGCCAATACCCGAACCTGAAAAACAACATGGCGAAGGACGCTTACAAATATTTGAGCATGGACGGCAAAATTTACGCGGTGCCGCGCTCCCGCTCGCGGATCGACCCCGGCGTTAAAATCCGCAAGGACTGGCTCGACAAGCTGAACATACCGGTGCCGACCACGCTGGACGAATACGCGGCTGCATTGAAAAAAATCGTGAACGGCGATCCGGACGGCAACGGCAAAGCCGATACGCTCGGCCTGATCGGCCACGGGGTGATCGTTAGCGATGGCGACGACAGCTTCGCCGCCGGGTTCGGGGCGCTCGACCCGACGTATAACTCCGAAGGCGGCATGATCGAAACGAGGCTGACGCCGCAGTACGCCGATATGGTCGCCTGGTTCCGCGGCTTGTATCAGGACGGAGTGCTGCCGAAGGAATTCGCCGTCATGAAGAAAACGCAGGCCGAGGAGGTGTTCAAGACGGGCCGGGCCGCTTCCTACGTGAGAAGCATTTGGTGGGACGACGAGTGGGAGAAATCGATCGCGAAGACGCAGCCGAACCCGAAAATTCTCAACCTGCAGCTGAAGGGGCCGAAAGGCGATGCCGTGGCGCTGAGCACCGGCGTGTCCGGCGGTTATTTTATCTCGAAAAAGGTGCCGGAGGAGAAAGTGAAGCAGCTGCTCAAATATTTCGAGTATACCGCTTCGGAGGAAATGACGGATTTCGCTTACTACGGGCTCGAGGGAACTCACTACAAATTGGTCGACGGGCAGAAGGTGCTGACGGATCAAGGCGTCAAGGAAGTCAACACGACGAGCAAGGGAGCGGGCGTGCTCGCTTACGCGAAATGGGGCAAGGTCGAAAGCGCTTCCGGCACAAAGGCGTTCAACGATGCGAAGAAGAAGGAAGTTGAGAAGTTCGACGAGATCGGCAAGGTGAATCCGTTCGCTTACACGACGTCCGTGACGTGGAACAACACATGGCCCAAATACGATAACGAATGGAAAACGATGGTGACCAAAGCGATCGTCGGCCAAATCTCGATGGACGAGTACAAAGCTTACGTCGACAAGCTGAACAACCTGCCGGAAATGAAAACCGCTTTCAAGGAATTCGCCGCATCCTACAAGTCGTTTAGCGGCAAATAAATGCAGAGATGACCGGCGCTAAAAGTGCCGGTCACCTCATGAGGAGGTTAAAGTTATGGCAGCAAACGCCAAAACGTGGTGGCAAAAGCCGCTGCGCGTCATCCAACCGAACCTGCAGGTCAGGGATACGGACCGAATCGATCCCGAGCGGCTGGCACAGCAAATCAAAGATATGAGCGGCAATACGATCGTGTTTAACGTCGGCGGCATTTACGCCTGGTACCCGACGCAGGTGGCTTACCATACCGAAAACGAATTTTTGCCGAAAGATTTCGATCTGCTCGAGGAAGTGATCCGCGCGTGCCATAAGCGGGATATCCGCTTCATTGCCCGGTTCGATTTCAGCAAGGCGGCGGATTACGTATATTTGCAGCGCCCGCAATGGTTCGCCCGCAGCCGTTCGGGGGAACCGGAGATCATCGGCGCGAAGCGTCCCGGCGACTGGTCGCTGCTCATGTCGACCTGCATCAACGGCGCGTACAGGGGCGAAGCGGTGGCGGTGCCGGTGCTGGACGAGGTGCTGAGCCGCTACGCGATCGACGGCATTTTCTTCAATGCGCCGGGATACGTGCCTTGCTGGTGCGAAGGCTGCCGCAGAAAGTACAGAGCGGCTTACGGCACCGAACTGCCGGACGACAAGAAGGAGTTTGCGCCGGACTGGGCTTCCTCATGCATGCGGGACAACATCGATATTTTGTACGCATTTGCCAAGCAAAAAAGTCCCGAGGTTCCGATGATCCTTTATTACAACCTGTACCGCGACAACATTTTCGACCGCGCTAAAACGGCGGATATGCTGTGCACGGAGCCGCAGGACATTTTATCGCTCGGGCACCATCATATCCCGGAGTTTTGGAAGCCGGCGCTCAGCATCAAGCTCGGTCGTTCATTGCCGGACCGGCCGGTGCCTTTCGGCATCGTTCATTCAAGTCCCGGCATGGACTGGCGCCATACGGGGCTGCCTCCGGCCGAATACCGGTTCTGGCTGTCGCAAATTCCGGCGCATGGCGGAAGCATCTGGCATTCGCTGACCGGCGTGCCCGATACGATCGGCGACAAGCGCATCCTGGAAACGGTCGGCGCCTTCAATGCGCAAGTTGAGAAGGTCGACCCGTACATGGAAGGAGCCGAGCCGTTATCGGAGGTGGCGCTGATGTGGACCGCGGACGCCTCCGCCGAAGGCTGGGCCGACGGTTTGTTGGGCAGGCAAATTCCGTTCGATGTGCTGCTCGCCGAGCAGGCGGTGCCGGAGCGGCTCGCGCGGTATAAAGCGCTGATCGTTCCCGAAGGCATGAAGTATACGGAGGAGTTCGCCGCGAACCTGGCAGGCTTCGTCCGCCAGGGCGGACATGTCGTTGCCGAAGGAGCGCCGCCCGAACGAAAAGAACTTTTGTCGCTATTTGCGATTTCCGGGGAAATATATGAAAGCGAGCCGCTCGCCGCATCGTACCTAAGGTTCGAAGGGCAGGGCAATCCGCTGCAAAAGGGGCTGGAGCAGACCGAGCTGATCGCTCACCGCGGGAAGGTCGTATACTGCCGGCCGGATGGAGCGGGCTGCGAAGTGCTGGCGACGCTCGTGCCGCCGTTTTCGCCGCTCGAAAGCGTTGGCGCACCGCCGGAGAGAGCGTCGCTGCCGGTCAGCCATACCGACCTGCCGCTTGCTCTGCTTAACCGCTACGGCCAAGGCACCGTGCTGTATATGCCGTTTTCGCTCAGCCATCTGATCAACGAGTATAAGCTCGGAGAACATTACCAGCTGCTGGAAAACGCGATCGGCATCGGGCTCGGCGAAACGCGCGAACTGCGCGTGACGGGTTACCACGGACTGCAGGCGACACTGTTTGCCAAAGGTAATAACAGGCTTGTTCATCTCGTAAACGGAGTCGGCCGCCGGCCGCTGGCGACGGCCATCCCGCTGCATGATATCGAGGTGGAGCTGCGCCTGCCGGCAGACGCCAAGGTGACGCAGGTGCGGCAAATTATTTCCGGGTCACCGCTGGAATACCGGGTGGAGCAGGACAGACTGTTTTTGACCGTACCCCGGCTGGACGTCTGGGAATGCTTGCTCGTGGAATGCGATTAACGGACGGAGCGGCCTGAACCGCAGACATTTTTTGTTGTGCCGCGAGGCTAACCGGGCATGACAAAAAGTGTCTGTTTTTTGCCTGAGCGAACTCCTCTACAATAGGAGTATGACGGGATTTGTCCGAATCCCGATCAAACGTTTCGGGGGTGCCGCCATGAAAAACGTCCTGGAGAAGATTCGAAGCGTGTTATTCGCGTTGCTGCCGCGGACGAATTATTTGAACCGGCTTATCTGGTTCGGCTGCCTGTCCGTATCGATTCCGATCGTGCTTGCCGGAAGCACGTATTATCATTTTTCCATGGTCAAACTGACCGAGCAGTTTACGGCAGACAACCAGGCTTCGCTGGTGCTCGTCAAGGACAGGATGGAGAACGTTCTGTACAACGTCGAAAACGAGTCGCTGAAAATCGCCGTCAATCCACTGATCAAGGAAAACATGGGCCGAAGCGAGTTCAGCTCGGATATTATCCAGCACAAGCTGATTCTCGACACGCTGCAGCTGCATAAAAACGCAAACAGCCTGATCAGCGACATCGTTTTTTACGACAAGCAGGCGGGGTTTGTCATTTCGAACAATTACGGCTACGTGACGTACGGCCGTTACGGGGAACGCCCGGATATCGAGGAGGCGATGCGGCAAAAGGAACCGGCCAAATGGACGTATCTCCCGGAGGGGAAAGAAAACGGTTACATTTCGTACGTTCGGCTGATGAACGCGGGCAATCCGCAAGGCGTAGTCATCATTCACGTGCAGGAGAAAATGCTGCGCAATACGCTTGTGAACTATTCCGCTTATTCGAAAAACCAGTCGCTCGTCGTGCTCGATTCGTCGGGACGTATACTTCTGCATTCGGCGGACAATAAGTGGTTCGGGCAATCGGCGCAGGACGTCCCTGTGCTAAAAGACGTTGTTACGGACGATGCCAAGGAAGGACGTTATTTAAGAGACGCGGATACGCACGATCACGAGCAGATGCTGGTCAACTTCAATAAAACGACGCTGGGCAGAACGTATGTTTCGCTTATTCCCGAAAGCGACATGCTGGAACGGCTCAGCTGGATTCGCTGGATGATCGCCGGCACCGTCGCCGTTTTTCTGCTGGTCGGCATTTTGCTCAGCTTTATCGCCTCCAAGCGGGCCTATAACCCGATCGAAAAGCTGATCCGCTATGGGGAGGACCTGCAGAAGGGGCGGCTCGCGCCGAAAGGCAACGAGATAGAATTTATCAAATCGTGCCTCAGCTTTTTAAGCGATCAGGCCGTATCGCTGGAAAACGTGCTGAAGCAAATTCAGCCCGGGCTCCGGGACCGGCTGCTGCACAAGCTGCTGAAAGGCCAGGCCGGCGGCAAAACCGCCGTTTTGCAGGAATGCGGACAATTCGGCATTCCGCAGCGGGGCCGCTTTGTCGTGCTGATCGCCATCGTCGAAAATTTGTTCAAGGAAAAAAGATTTTTGCCCAGCGAAGGCGCGATCGTCATGTTTGCCGTCACGAACGTGATGAACGAGCTGCTGGCCAAGTCGGGACTGCAGGGCTTTGTCGTCGAGCAAAACGAGCGGGAAGGCGTCGCCATCCTGCATTTTCCCGAGGAAACCGCCGGGGAAGCGATGATGAAAACGGCCAAAGCGTTCGCCGAAGAGGTCCGGGCCGCGCTGCGTACGTACCTGAGCTTCTCCGTTGCGGTCGGCATCGGCGGATTGCGCGAGGACGTGCTTCGCATCGGCGAATCGTACCGGGAAGCGCAGCAGGCGCTGCAGCACCGGATATTCAAGGATGCCGAGTCGGTGCTGGCATTTGATCAGCTGGGGCAGCTCGGCAAACATGCGATGTTTACGTACCCTCGCGAGCAGGAGCAGCTGATCGTCGAGGCGCTGTCGCGGGGCGAGCTGGTCATGGCCGAGCAGGCGCTGAATGCGTTTGCCAAAAACGTCAAGGTATCGGAATCGTACAATACGATTTTTCAATGCTACCACGTGCTGCTTTCGTCGATCATCCAATCGCTGGAGGAAAAAGGTCCGGGTGTGATCGACTCGCTTGGCGACAACTGGTTCGACCAGCTCAAGGCAAGGCAGACGTCGCGCGAAATATACGAATGGTTTATCGAGATCATTTTCCCGCTGTACCAGCAAATTACCGAAGAAAGCCGGAAGTTGGGAACGCGGCACGCCGTGCAGAAAGTATGCAGGCACATCAAGGAAAACCCCGGCGCGTGCCATTCGCTCGTCGAATGCTCGGAGATGGTCGGGATGAGTCCGTCGTATTTCAGCCGTTTGTTCAAGAAGGAAGTCGGCCTTTCGTTCGTCGAATACGTGATGGAATACAAGGTGGAAAAAGCGAAGCAGCTGCTGCGCGACACGGACCGCAGCGTGATGGAGATCGCGGAAATCGTCGGTTATTCGGAGCGGAATTTGAACCGCGCCTTTCAGCGTTATGTCAATATGACCCCCAAGCAGTACCGGGTGTCGCTCAGATGAAACATCCGGGACACGCAGCGAGCAATCGCCAAACACGAGCGATCATCACACATGAGCAATCACCACACACTAGGAGGAGAGAGACATGGCAGCAAGTTTGTCCGCAGAACATACGGCAGTCGGGTTTATCGGGATTGGGGTGATGGGCAAAAGCATGGCCCGGAACCTGATGAAGAAAGGATATCCGGTTCATGTGTACAGCCGGACGAAAGCGAAGGCGGAGGATCTGGTTACGGAGGGCGCGGTTTGGCATGCGTCTCCGGCGGAGGTCGCCAGGCAGGCGAACGCAATCATTACGATGGTCGGCTACCCGCGCGACGTCGAGGAGGTATACCTCGGAGCCGACGGCATCGTTGCGGCAGCCCGTCCCGGTTCGTATCTGATCGATATGACCACATCGAGTCCGACGCTTGCGCGGCGGATTTATGAGGAAGCCGGTCGAAGGGGGCTGCACGCGCTTGATGCGCCGGTTTCAGGCGGTGACGTCGGAGCGAGGGAGGCCCGGCTGTCCATTATGGTCGGCGGCGACCGGGAGGCGTTTGACGCGGCGCTGCCCGTTTTCGAGGCGATGGGCACAAACATCGTCTATCAGGGAGTGGCCGGCGCCGGACAGCATACGAAAATGTGCAATCAAATCGCGATCGCCTCGAACATGATGGGCGTCTGCGAGGCGCTCGCTTACGCAGAGCAGGCGGGACTCGACCCGGCGACGGTGCTGCGGAGCATCGAAACCGGGGCGGCGGGAAGCTGGTCGCTCAGCAACCTTGGACCGCGCATGATCGCCGGCAACTTCGAGCCCGGATTTTATGTGAAGCACTTTATTAAAGACATGGGAATCGCTTTGGAATCGGCGGAGGAGATGGGGCTGGACACGCACGGGCTGCGGCTCGCGAAATCGCTCTACGAGCGGCTGGCGGCAGGCGGGGAGGAAAACAGCGGCACGCAGGCGCTTTATAAAATGTACAAGCGAGACTGATAAGCGGACGGAGGGAGAAGGGTGAAACTCGTCTACGATCATAAGGACGCCGTCATCCGGTTCGGCGTGGAGCAGATCAAGAAAAGCCTGGCGCTTCGCGGCGCATTTTTCGTGGAGCAATTTGCGCAATTCGGGTCTGGGGGCGCGCCAAAAGCAGGCATTGTCGTGCGGAAGGCGCAGACGCCCAAAGGGCAGCGGAGCCGCTATGGCGACCAGGCTTTCCGCATTTTCCGCTCGGGGGAGTGCATCCATATCGAAGGCGGCGATTCGCGCGGGGTGATGTACGGCTGCCTGGAATGGGCGGAACGGGTGATGCGCGGTGAGGATTTGCCGGAAGGCTCGGAGATAACCCGGGAACCGGCGCTCGGCATCCGCGGCGTCAAGTTCAATTTGCCGTATGCTCCGTTCGATTCCGGCGATCCGTTTGTTTTGAACGAAGAGACGTGCCTCGACATCGATTTCTGGAAAGCATATCTCGACATGCTGGCGCAAAACCGCTACAACTGCCTGAGCTTATGGTCCGAGCACCCGTTTCATCTGATGGTGGTTTCCCCGAAATATCGGGCGGCGAACCCCTTCAGCGACGTGGAAATGGACCGGAACATCCGGTTTTTCCGCGAGCTGTTCCGTTATGCCGGCAGCCGGGGCATCGACGTCTATTTGTTCACCTGGAACATTCGGCTGACGCCGGAGGCGGCCAGGGGCCTCGGACTGCCCGAAGCGGTGGGCGATTTCGGCAACATGTACGACGATTTGATCCACCGGGTCGGCATTCCGTTGAACCGTTTCCGCGGCCAGTCTGCGGTGATCCGCGACTATATCAAGGAAATGGTGCTGCAGCTGCTGCTCACGTATCCCGAGCTGAAGGGACTCGGCACCTCGGCCAGCGAATGGATGGACGGCAGCGGCTACGAACGCGAACGGTGGATCGTCGATACGTATGTGCAGGCGATCAAAGAGTCGGGCCGGGACATCCCGTTCATCCACCGGACGAACATGCAAAATGCGGGCAAGGAAATCAAGGAGCTTGTGCAGGGGGAATTTGCGGCGGACCGCTTTTACATCAGCTGGAAATACTCGAACGCCCACTGCTACTCGCACCCGTTTCCGCAGTTTGAGAAGCTGTGGAACGCCTGGGAGGGCATCGATCTCGATTCCACACAAATATTGTACACCGTTCGCAATGACGATGTGTTTACGCACCGGTGGGGCGATCCCGATTATGTTCGCGCCTATGTAAACGGGATGCGCAAATCGTATGTGAAAGGTTTTTATTGGGGGGCGGACGGGTACTTGTGGGGGCGGGATTTCCAGCATGTCGATTACGGCCATAAAACGTGGACCTACGACTTCGAACGCCATTTGTTCCAGTTCCAGCTGTGGGGAAGGCTTTCCTACGATCCGGGGACAGGGGACGAGACGTGGATTCATTTGCTGGCAGAGCAGTTTGGACCTGCGCACGCCCCTTTGTTCCTTGAAGGACTGCGGCAAGCTTCGAAAATCATTCCGGCCGTGAACCGGCTGTTCTGGATTGACTACGATTTCCAGTGGCACCCGGAAAGCTGTTTGTCCCAGGTGAGCGGCTTCAAGACGATCCTCGATTTCGTTGACGCTGCGCCGATGCCGGGGGCAGGCGTGATGAGCATTGCCGAATACGCCAAGGCGGAGCACGACGGCATGCTTGCGGAAGCGGCGGCGCCGTACGGCGAAACGCCGGCGGACATCATCCGCAGCCTGCGCGAAGCGGCTGTTGCGGCGGAAAAGGCGTCCGCCCGGCTTGAGGCGGACCTCGGCGAGCTGCACGGCGGCCATGCGGCGTGCGCGCTGCTCGATCTGCAGGCGTATGCGGCCATGGGCCGGTATTACGCCTGCAAATTCGCCGCCGCTCTGGAGCTATGCCGGTTCCGGCTGAGCCGGAACCGGGAGCGCATCACTCAGGCGGTGGCGCAGCTCGAGCAGGCGAGCCGCCACTGGGAGCGGCTCGGGCATTGCTGGTGCGCGCACAATAAGCCGTATTTTATGGCGCGCGTGAAAAGAACGTTCGGCTACACGTATTATATGGACGATGTACGCTGCGACATCGAGCTGGCCCGCACGTTCGAATAGGCGGGGGCATCGGCGACATGGCGGAATAGGCACTGCCGCTATCCCGCCGGCTCCCGCCATTCGAGGCGATTGAAGAAGCGAATCCGGAGCAGCGGAACCGAGGTTTCCGTTATGACTGGGGAAACCAACCGGACACAGCAAAAAAAGAGGCGATAAGCGGAACAAAATGTTTCGCTGACGCCTCTTTTTGGTGATTTCTGATAATAGCGAAATACTTTTCCGTTTTTTGGCTCCCGATCCGGGGACAGTCGAAGGAGCTCATCGACGGAAAAACCTGGCATCCCGCTTGAATCTCTATCGCGGCCAGACGGCCGGGTTAAGTCCAAACAGCTTGCCTGGCTGGTCCCGGATTCATAGAGGAACTACGGTGCGCTAAAATGGCCATTTCGAGCGGATCGTCAACAATAAAGGAACTGTGGTTCGTTATTTGCTTGTTTTTGCGGAACAGACATCATTTTCCCCGATTTAGCGAATCTCAGTTCCTTTATTTTTTCGAATATGCTCATTGGCACAATGATAGCGAACGTCAGTTCCTTTATTTTATTCGAATGTGCTGCTGTACCCAAGGAATCGAATATCGGTTCCGCCGGGCTTGCGAAAACCTATTGGTTCGCTTTGTTTGGCGGTACCGACGGCTCGCCCTCGCCCGCCCCGCCCGACGTATCATCGTCTGCAGCGGTGGCCGCGCTGCCCTCAGCCTGCCGCTTCCTGCGATAAAGAAGCACGATCAGCGTCACCGGGACGAGACACATGATGCCGCAGGCGACGTAGGCGCCGCCCGCCCCGAAGCGATCGGCTGCGTACCCGGCAAACAAGTTGCCGATCGGCGTGGAGCCGGCGAACACCAGCGCGTAAATGCTCATGACGCGCGAGCGGTATTCTTCCTTCGCATGCAGCTGCAGCGTCGAGTTGCAGTTGGTGGCGAACAGGATGTTGAACAGCCCGTTCACCGCGAACAGGAAGCCGGACAATACAAGGGAGCTGTTCAGCCCGTTAAGCACCAGAATGATGGAGACGGTGAAGGCGCTTGCGATGCTGAGCGCGAGCTTCGGCCCTTTCTTGCTGCGAAACGACATGGTCAAAGCCCCGAGCAGCGAGCCGACGCCGAGACATGACATGAGGAGGCCGTATGTTTTTTCCTCCATATGAAGCACCGTTTTGGTGAAAACGGGAATAAGCACGCTGAAATTGTAGGCGAACGTGCCGATGACCGTCACAAGCAAAATCGTTTGAGCGAGCAGCGGATCGCCCGATATATAGCGGATGCCGTCGCGGATTTCCCGCAGAACGCCGGCGCCCGCTTTCTTTTTTCTCACATAGGGGACAGGTTCGATCTGCAGCAGACCGTAGATGACGGCAATAAAGCTCAGGCCGTTCAGCAGAAAACACCAGCCGGCGCCGAGATAGGCCATCATCGCCGCTCCGATCGAGGGGCCGACGATGCGGGCCATATTAAACGTCATCGAGTTAAGGGCGATCGCGTTCATCAGATCGTCCTTGCCGACGATTTCGATGTTAAACGACTGCCGCGTCGGCATATCGAACGTATTGATGAGACCGAGCAGGAAGGCCATGACCAATATATATCCGTACTGCACCGTGCCGGCGAACACTAGCGCCGACAGCGCGAACGCGAGCAGCATGGAGCAGGTCTGGGTGATCAAAAGTATCCGTTTTTTCGGAAACTTGTCGATCAAGGTGCCTGCGAACAGCGAAAAACACGTAATCGGCAAAAACTGCATCGTCCCCACGAGACCGAGCAGCAGAGGAGAGCCCGTCAGCGTCAAGACGAGCCACGATTGGCCGATATTTTGCATCCAGGTGCCGATCAGGGAAACGCATTGCCCGAGCCAGAAGTAACGGTAGTTTCTATGGGTCAGCGCGTGAAAATGGTTGCTCACGAACCGGGCGCCTGCACTTTGCAAACTCAACTGCGGTCACCGCTTTCTTTCGTTAAGTCGGCGGAAGTTTCAGCCATATCGCCGTCGATGAAACGCGATGCGTTGTCGCCCATCCGCTCCAGAAGGGACAGAACGAGCTGCTTCTCCTCCTCGGAAAAGCCGTAGGATAACATATTTCTCCAATCGGTAAGCACTCCCCGGACTTCCTCTTTAATGCCGAGCGCTTTCTCGGTCAAAAAAAGCTGATACGATCTTTTGTCACGGTCGCTGACTTTGCGGGTCACGTAACCTTGCTGCTCCAATTTTTTGAGCGCCTTCGCCGTCGTCCCTTTATCGATTTTGAGGTACCGGGAAAGCTCTTCCTGGCTCAAGCCGTCTTCGCGGTACAACGCATTGAGAAAAATATACTGCCCTTTGCCGATGCCGTAATGCTTCAGCCGCTCGCCGATATACATTTGCCCGTACCGGTAAATAAGGGAGACCCAGCGCGGTATCGTATGTTTGGAATCGGGCAACTTGATCCCTCCTTATATAGTTGCCAATGCCACTATTTTAGTATATGCTAAAAATGGTTGCATTGGCAACGGTTGACCGGCAATAGCGAATATTTTTTCGGATAAGAGAAAAAAAGAGGTGGCATCATGGCGCTCGACCAGACCAGGATCAAACGAAAAGAAATGCTGCTCATTACCGCCGTAGCTCTCGGCACTTTGCTTAACCCGCTCAATACGACGATGATTTCGGTCGCTTTGGCACGGCTGCAGGAGGATTTTCGGCTCACGTTTGCCGACGTATCGTGGCTCATCTCCACCTATTATTTGGCCAGCGCGATCGGGCAGCCGGTTATGGGCAAGTGGAGCGACCTGTTCGGCCGCAAGCGGGTGTTTATGCTCGGGCTGCTGCTCGTCACGTTGTCGTCGAGCCTCGCTCCGCTGTCTCCGAGCTTCGGCTGGCTGATCGGGTTTCGCATCATCCAGGCTTTGGGCAGCTCGGCTTTGTTTCCGTCCGGCATGGGGATGATCCGCAGCCAAATCACTTCCAATCAGGCGAAGGCGCTCGGCGTATTGTCGATATTTTCCAGCACCTCGGCGGCTTTCGGCCCGTCGCTTGGAGGATTGCTGCTGCACTACGGGGATTGGCCGCTCATTTTTCTGTGCAATTTTCCGTTTATTATCGCTTCCTTCCTGCTCGCGTGGAAGCTGTTCCCCAGCGACGCTAAGGCGACCGGACGCGTATCGGATATGGATTGGCGGGGAGTCGTGCTGTTTTCGGCGGCTATTTTCATGTGGCTGCTGTTTTTCCTGGCGCTCGCGGACGGCTTCAGCTTCTGGAAGCTGGCGGTCAGCGCAGGTTTGTCTTATTGGCTTTACCGGTACGAGCTCGGACAAACCAAACCGTTCATCGACGTCGCTTTTTTACGGAAAAATATGAACGTAACGCTGATCTACGCTCAGTTTATTTTAACGAATGTCGCGTTTTATTCGATCATGTTCGGCATTCCGTCTTATTTGCAGAGCGTGCAGATGATGGACCCGCAGAAGACGGGCCTGGTCATGCTGTCGATCGCCGGTTTCAGCGTGCTGGTTACGCCGCTGGTCGGCAGGTGGATCGACCGGAGCGGCTCCAAACCGTCCTTGCTTGTCGGGACCGCGTCCGTCGTTGCCGGAAGCTTGCTGCTGCTGATCATTCAGGATCAGGCAAGCGTGGTGACGATTTTCCTCGTGCTATGCGTGCTCGGGATCGCCAACGGTTTTAATAATTTGGGCATGCAGACGGCATTGTACGATTTCGTCACGAAAGAGGAGACCGGCATCGCCTCCGGGCTCTTTATGACTTCCCGGTTTATCGGGACGATTCTTTCTTCCAGCCTGCTTGCGGCGCTGTTCGGCAAAAACATCACAACCGGCCATCTGCACAGCATGGCGTGGACTTGCGCCGTACTCGGCGTGCTGATGCTGGCCCTTACCGTGCGCATGCCCGGGATGAAAACTTCCGCTTTTTCGGTATCAAATGAAAAGAAACGGGGTTAAACCTAACATAGGACTGGAAATCATTCCATATTATATTTTACATAACCCAGTTTCACACAGAGAGGCGAATCAACATGATCTTTATATCCGGCGTGGAAAGAGACGTTGATACTACCTCGTGGCCACAACTCGCAAAAGCGATATATGAACAAAAACGAAAAAGTCCGGTCTCGTACCACTACTTTTCCGTTAATCATTTACGGTTTGAGATGAATTTAAGAAACGAGATTGTGACTGGGGCCAAAATGCTGAACCAAAGCGGGGCCAGATTCGCATCTTTTAAGAATGCGCATTGCAACGAAGCGTATTGGAAATTAACGGCGGAAGGTGGGTTCTCGCTTAAAGAGGGGGTATCTCCGGCTGCAGGCATTAGGGACATATTTCATAATGGCAGATTATACGGCTTTGAGTGTGCAACGGCTGTAGTTATTGTACTGTATAAGGGAGTTTTGGAATCGATCAAAGAAATTGAATTTAACAGGCTTTTCGCAAAATTGCTGATTTACGATTGGCACTACAACAGTAACCTCCGCCTTATCGATGAACACGGCAGCAATAACGCCTACCCGGGTGACATTTTATATTTTAAAAATCCCGATGTCTCTCCCGAAACACCGCAATGGCAAGGGGAAAATGTCGTTAAAATCGGGGAAGATTTATATTATGGTCACGGTATAGGCATAGTATCTTCAGAAGCGATCATAAACAAGCTGAATACATTTCGAATTCCGGGAAGCAGCAGATCGGCTTATTTATTGGAAACGATCACTTACCCGGACTTTCTTTATTTATCTCAATTCTCGGCTCGCGGCGATCGATTGGAAGAGCTCGACATTCAGAACTTTTACATGAGAAAATTTCAAGTTGTGGCGAAAATCGGGAATAAAAGGTTCATATCAAATTAGCAGCGCGCGGTAAAGAAGCGTCGATCCATCGATCCGCTCCGTGCGTGTCTACTGACTGAGGCCATCCCCCAAAGGATGGCCTTAATCTTTCCTTCTCGGATTTGCGGCTTACTTGCCGTTTGCCGTCTTATAAGCGGCGTTGTATTCCTCGATGATCTTGGTGCCGCCCTGATCCTGCCATTTTTTAACGGCGGCCTGGAAGCCGTTCTCGTCGAGGTTGCCTGTCATAAATTTATACGAGGCGTCCTTGATGATTTCCTGAAGCTGCGCGCCTTTTTCGTTGAACGTTTTCGAGTCGAGCGGCGCGGTCGGATCGGTGATGATGAAATTCACGGCGTCTCCGACCAGCTTGTCTGCCTTCTCCGCTACCGGTACCGTAAAATATTGCGGCGTTATGTTGGTCACGCGGGCCATCGTCAGTCCGGTGTAGCCCTGCACGTCTTTTTCCAGCAGCTTGGCGTCGGTGATCGGCAGCACTTTATTGTCCTTCAGCGTGTAGTGGGTGCCTTCGATGCCGTAATAGATCAGATTGGCAATCTCCGGACTGAACATTTTATCGCAGAAAGCGAGAATTTGCTTCAAGTCTTTCTCCGTTTTCACCGCCGATTTCGGAAACAAAATGACCGACCCGTACCCGGGTATCGCCCACACGCCGGGCTTTCCGCTTGGGCCGGCAATTTTATTTTCCACGTCATATTCCGCCGTCTTGATATTGGCCTGCGTTTTCGTCTGCATCGTCTGCACGTCCATGATCGACCCGATGTACATGCCCGATTTGCCGGTGTACATCAGGTTTTGCTGGTCGGTTTTGCTCGTTACGGGAAAGTCTTGATTGATCAGCCCTTCGTCCCGCAGTTTTTTGACGAATTTCAGCGTATCCATGTACCCTTTGGTCATAAATTCGGGAACGAGTTTTCCGTCCACGATGCCCCAGTTGTTCGGAGTGCCGAAATAGGAGCTGAGCGTTTTAAAGGAACCGTAGATCAAATCGTTGCGGTCGGCCAAAGGGATGGTGCGTCCGCCGCCGACCGGATCGGCTTCCTTGAATTTTTTCAGCATGTTATAAATGTCGTCGACCGTTTTCGGAGCGGATAACCCGAGCTTGTCGGCCCAATCTTTGCGAAAAATGATGCCCTGCCGGGAAAGCGGGTTTTCTTGCGGGAGGGAGTAGAGTTTGCCTTCCACCGACATGTTTTTAAGCACGTCCGGATTCAGCTTGCTCAGGTTCGGATAATCTTTGAGGTAGGGGCCGATTTCCCAAAACTGCTGGTTTTTTACGGCGTCGCGCAGCGTAATGAACGAGGCCTGGTTCACAAATGAAACTTGCGGCAGCGCGCCCGTTGCCAAAGCTGCGCGAAACTTCTCTTCATACGAGCCGTTGGGCACGAATTGAATGTCAAGCTGCGTGTTCGTTTTTTGCTCCAGCACCTTGCGGATGGCGTCGGACGGCACCTCGGGCGTGTGCAGGGCAGCCATGATGCTGATTTTTACCGGCTGTCCGGCCGGTGTCTCCTTCGCGGTTGGAACGTTCCCCGTCGTACCCGGGGCTCCCTGGCTGCAGCCGGTTATCGATACCGCTGCCGCAAGAAAAGTGATTCGCGCCGCTCCCCGCCAATTTTTTACGATCATCTGAACTCGACCTCCACATATGAAATGGTTGCGCTTTCATTATACGTGGTATCTGATATTTCATATATAATCATTAGCTCAGATGGTTGTTATTTACTGGAAGTGTCTCCGTGCGGCTGCCTTCTGTATGCGCCGGGGCTTTTTCCGACGATGCGCTTGAACACCGCCGTAAACGAATCGATGTCCTTGTAGCCGGCATTTTCGGCGATCGCGCTGATTTTTTCGCGAGTCGTGCGCAGCGCTTCACAGCTTTTGCGGATGCGCACGTTTTGCAAATAACCGCGAAACGTTTGGCCGGTATGCTGCTTGAACAGGCGCTGCAGATGGCGCTCGCTCCAGCGGCACATTCCGGCAAGCTCCGCCAAGGTGACATCTTCGGAGAAGTGCTGCTCCACATACTGCAGCACCTGCATGAAATGAAGGTTGTCCGCGTGCTGTTCCAGCGGGGATGCGGAAGCGGTCTTCAACCGGTACGTATCGACGACGAGCTGCAGCAGCAGCGAATGGAGGCAGGTCAGCGATCCGGCGCGCGGAAGGGTATATTCCCGGTGCATCCGGATGAACAAGCCTTCGATCGTACCTTCCGTGTCGAAGACGGAGTACCAGCCGGGGCTGTCCGTTTGGAGCGTGTTCAGATGAACCGCGATCGCTTCATCGGCGATGATGCCGGATATGAGATCGATGGCTTTGGGAGTAAACACGCAGTTGTACACGACCAGCGGGTTTTTCGCCGAATTGGCCGAAGCGGGCCGGAATACGTGCGACACCCCCACCGGCAAAACGAAAAGCTGCCCCTTATAAACCGGGTGCACTTCGTCCTCGATATGGTGAAATCCTCTGCCTTCGGCAATGTATGCAAATTCGATGAAATCGTGGGAATGCAGCGGCAGATTGAAATCTTCCACGGCGCGGTTCACAAATATATAGGATTCCGGCTGCAAAAGCCGGTCGGCCGTTAACGTATTCGGTGGGCGCTTCATGGCAGGACTCCTTTTTCGGGAAAACGTATGCCGGATCTCGCGTTCGAACGATGGCGCTTTCGCCCGGATAACATGTCGGATTTGGCGGGATAAGATGTAAGCGATTCCCTCTATAATTATACCTGATAACGAAGAAAAACGTATACGGGAAAGGGATGGTGGATCCTCATGAACATACACAAACTGCGCTGCGAATATATGGAAAACCCGATCGGTCTCGATGTGAAAACGCCGAGAATCAGCTGGCAGCTGCAAGCTGCGGAGAGGGGCGTCCTGCAAACGGCCTACCAGCTTCAGGTGCTTGCGGATGAAGGCGGTCAAAACGTCATATGGGATTCCGGCATCGTCGATTCCGACCAGTCCGTACATGTCGAGCCGAGCGGATTGAGCGTGCAGCCGAGAACACGTTATTACTACAGAGTCCAGGCGTGGGGAACCGGGGGAGCCGCCACCGGATGGTCCGATACGGCTTACTGGGAAACCGGGCTGATGGGAGCGGACGGGTGGAAAGCCGAGTGGATCGGCGCTCCGCAGGGGGACGGCATAGCGGAGGAGCAATCCCCTTATCTCCGGCGGGCGTTCGAAGTGCGGGGAAGTATCGCCAAGGCCCGCATTTATGCGACTGCACTCGGCCTTTATGAGCTGGAGCTGAACGGACAGCGGGTGGGGGAAAGCTATTTTACGCCCGGCTGGACCAGCTATAACCATAGGCTGCAGTACCAGACGTACGACGTCACTCCTCTGGTGCAGGAAGGCGGCAATGCGATCGGCGCGCTGCTTGGCAAAGGCTGGTACAGCGGCGCTTTGACATGGCTAAACAAGCGGGAGCTGTATGGCGACCGGCCGGCGCTGCTGCTGCAGCTGCACCTGACCTATGCGGACGGGCGGGAGGAGGTCGTCGTTTCAGACGGCGGCTGGAAGGCTGCAGGCAGCCCGATCCTTATGTCCGAACTGTACCACGGCGAAACGTACGATGCGCGGCTGGAGCGGCCGGGCTGGAGCACCGGGGCGTATGACGATGCGGGCTGGCTGCCGGTCGATATTTTTCCGCATGCGAAAACGGTCATTATCGCACAGGAAAACGAACCGGTGCGCAAGGCGGAGCATTTGAAGCCGGCTCAGCTCATCAAAACTCCGGCGGGAGAAACGGTTGTCGATATGGGCCAGAACATGGTCGGTTGGGTGAGGTTTACCGTTCGCGGCAAGCCGGGCCAGGAAGTGATGCTGGAGCACGCCGAGGTTTTGGATAATGACGGCAACTTCTATACGGAAAACCTGCGCAGCGCGAAGCAGCAAATCCGTTATATTATCGGATCCGGCGAGCCGGAGACGTATGAGCCCACGTTTACGTTCCAAGGGTTCCGCTACCTGAGGCTCACGGGTTTCGCGGAGCCGGTCCGGCTGGAGGACTTCACCGGGGTCGTGCTTCATTCGGCGATGGAACGGACCGGCCATTTCACCTGTTCCGACCCGCTTGTGAATCAGCTGCAGCACAATATTTTGTGGGGGCAAAAGGGCAACTTCCTCGACGTGCCGACAGATTGCCCGCAGCGGGACGAACGGCTCGGCTGGACCGGGGACGCGCAAATGTTCATCCGCACCGCGACGTTTCTGATGAATGTCGCCCCGTTTTTCACCAAATGGCTGCGGGACTTGAAGGCGGATCAGCGCGAGGACGGCGGAGTGCCGTTTGTCATCCCGAATGTGCTGGAGTTCGGAGAGGACGATGACAAGCATTCTTCGGCTGCCTGGGGCGACGCCGCCGTCATCTGCCCGTGGACGCTGTATGTGACTTACGGCGACAAGCGCATTTTGGAGGAGCAGTTCGAAAGCATGAAGATTTGGGTGGAATATATCCGCAGCCAAGGAGATAACCCGTATTTGTGGAACACCGGCTTTCATTTCGGCGACTGGCTCGGGCTCGATTCGAAGCCGGACAGCTACATCGGCGCAACGGACCGCGATTTGATCGCAACGGCGTTTTACGCGTATTCGACCTCTCTCGTTGTGAAGGCGGCTCAGGTGATCGGGGCCAAGGAGGATGAAGCGAAATACGCCGAACTGTATGAGAATATCGTTCGGGAATTCACCCGCGAATTCGTGACGCCGTCCGGACGTCTGTCGGTTTCCACGCAGACGGCGCAGCTGCTCGTGCTCATGTTCGGGCTGGTGGACGGAGCCGCCAGGGAGCGTGCACAAGATAAGCTGATGCAGCTGCTCGAAGGAAGCCGGTTCCACCTGACGACCGGTTTTGTCGGAACCCCTTATTTGAACCTTGTGCTCAGCGATATCGGCAAGCATGAAACGGCGTGTAAGCTGCTGTTCCAGACGGATTATCCTTCGTGGCTGTACCAGGTGACCAAGGGCGCTACGACGATCTGGGAGCATTGGGACGGCATCAAGGAGGACGGCAGCTTCTGGAGCAAGGATATGAACTCGTTTAACCATTACGCGTACGGCTCGATCGGAGATTGGCTGTACCGCCGGGTAGCCGGGATCGATGCCGACGAGAAGAGGCCGGGCTACAAGCACATCGTGCTGCAGCCGACGCCGAGTCCGGGCATGACATGGGCGGAAGCGTCGCTGGAGTCGATGTACGGCAAAATCGCGTCGTCATGGAAGATGGAAGGCGATCATATGCTCGAGATCAACGTGACGGTTCCGGCCAATACGACGGCGACTCTCCGGCTTCCCGGAGCCGGTGCGGCCAGCTGGACGGAAAGCGAAGCCCCTCTTGCGGAAGCGAAGGGCGTTATGATCGTAGAGTCGGGGGAGCAGGGTGCGGCCGTTGCCCTCGGTTCGGGCGAGTACCGCTTCGTGCGGGTTATTGGATAGCGTGCCTGCCCGGGCTCGAGAGCGCGAAAATGCGCTCTCAGGCCGGCGAAGGCCCGGCAGAGAGCGAAGCGGCAAGCCGAGAGTCGGAAAAAGCGTCTCTCGGCACGCGAAAGCGGCTCCGCCCGGGCCCGAGAGCGCGAAAATGCGCTCTCAGGCCGGCGAGGGCCCGGCCGGGAGCGAAGCGGCAAGCCGAAAGCCGGAAAAACCGTCTCTCGGCGCGCGAAAGCGGCTCCTCCCGAGCCCAAGAGCGCGAAAATGCGCTCTCAGGCCGGCGAGGCCCCGTCCGGAGAGCGGGAGGCAAGCCGAAAGCCGGTAAAAACCGTCTCTCGGCACGCGAAAGCGGCTCCGCCCGAGCTCGAGAGCGCGAAAATGCGCTGTCAGCCGGCGAGGGCCCGTCCGGAGAGCGAAGCGGCAAGCCGAAAGCCGGAAGAAAGCCGCAAAATGTCCTTTTGCTAAAAACTGTTTGAATGCACATTGTAGCTTCTGTTTGTCCCATGGTAAAATTATTTCAATCGAATATGAACCTTCGCGACAGAAAAATCGTATACATGGAAATTATAACGCCGGAAAATTCTTTATTTATAAGGACTTCCGGCGTTTTTTATTTGCTGCAACGATGATGTTCCCAAGTTTTTCATCGGAGGAGGTTTTTACCATGGGATCCGATTATATATCGGTAAAGGAGTTTGGGGCTTACGGCAATAAAACAAACGATGATACTGCGGCAATAAAAGCCGCTATTTTAGAGGCTCAAAAATCAGGTAAAAAGTTGTTTTTCCCCCGGGGAAAATATAATTTTTCCGAGCAGCTGGAATTCGATAGCATAATCGTTGAGGGTTCCGGATGGAAATCAACAGTATTGTACTTAACGAAAAACAACAATTTCCGGCGAATACCCCCGCGATAAATATCAAGAGGGCATCTTGGGAAAATAAACCTCAGTTCAAAGATCTGCAGGTAAGAGCTGATTTCGGAGTTAAACCTTGAGTGTCAAGCCGATCGAACAACATGGGGTACAACTTAACGGGGCTACCACCGTCGAGAATATAATGGTAAGAGGATTCAACGCGGGATTTGTATACAATAACGACCATAATACAATTCAAAATTGCTTCGCTACCGAAAATTTACGGGGTATATTTCTATAATTGTCAAGGTGACAACTCTATAATTAACTCTATCCTTACCGGAAATAGCTGGGCTTCTATCGGGTGCTGGAGAATGAGGGATACTTTCATCATGCGGACACATCTAGGTTATTCTCCGTTCGGTATCTATCAGGAGGCTTTCACAACAAATTTTCCAAAACAATTTATTATGTACGACGCAAGGCTGATGCACACCAGGTTCGAGGCGATTGGAAATGCCGCGATCTATTCAGAAAACTGGAATATCGGTGTCGATGGAGGAGGAATACTGAACTCCAGATTCGAAAATGTGGGCTTCAGCTGGAATTCGAACTTCAAGCTGCCGCAATACCCCAGAGATTATGCCGTGAAAATCGGTCATTGCACAGGAATTAATTATTACTATCCCGGGGCGTCGGGATTTCAGAAAGGCGATGTAAATAGTTGGTATGTTCACATGAACGACGCTTCTTGGTTCGGCGGATTCCAGATGGAAGACTTTGATTTCGGACCTTCTACGGGTTACCCTTCCGCGCTTTTCCCTGAAAAACAAAATGCAACGGTAACTAACGCTCCTGTCAGCGGAGAGGCCAGGTTAACGGTCATTAAGCAGGGCGGGACGGCAGGCAATCATTTAAAGCCTTACGCCACAATCTATATTGGCTTAACCAGGTATGTAGGCATTCCCGGCTCGCCGCAAAAACTCAACTTGCCCAAGAATCTAATATTGCCATATGGCAACATCAGTCCTATTCCATTATTTATCTCCGCAAACAGCACAGGCTTGCCAAATTCGAATATTATGATTACTTCAACTTCCAGAACCAATCAGTCCATACAAATCTCTGTTCCGGATTCTAAACCGATCACCGGGTTTATCAAGATAGAAGGTGCTTTACCGTAAAGTCAAATTGTGATACAATATGTATCATAACGGTGAATTGGAACGAAATTCGGTTAAAAAGGTGATTGGTAATGTTAACCCAAATTATCCGGGCTCTTTTTTCAGTAAATTGGAATGCGGTCAGAGGTTATCGGCTGGCGCATAAACTGCACTACAGGGATGGAAGACAGCTGCTTATGTTGTGCAATCGATTACAAGAGCGTTCACCGCGATTGAGATTGATCCGGCCGCTAAAATCGGCAAGAAATTTACCATCATGCACGGAGCGGGTACCGTTATCGGTAGTACGGCTGTCATCGGAGATAACTGCATTATATATCAAAATGTGACTATCGGCGGAAACGCCGCCCGCATCTTAAAGAAGCTCAGCGGCCACGAAGCAAGGTTGAAAAAAACCTTGCTTTTTTCATTTTTCAATGATAATATTTCGTCAATCATTCCGCGTAACAAAATGATTAAAAATGAATACGGACCTTCGGGGCAGGGTGAAAATCCCGACCGGCGGTGAGGATGCCCGCGCATCCGAGCCCGCGACTCGCGTGCCGCTTCAGGCAGCATGCGACTGATTTGGTGCAATTCCAAAGCCGACGGTACAGTCCGGATGGGAGAAGGTCCTAAACAGGCATAGTCCGGTTTTTTTTGAAAAAACCAGGACTAGGCTTGTTTGGAAATGCCCCGTTAATCCTTATGGATAGCGGGGCATTCTTCTTGCGAAGGGTCCTATTCATAAACCAAACCGGCTTTCCCGCGGAAAGCCACAGGAGGTAGATGAATATGGAGAGAGCCAATCTGTACAATCCGTCCGGTGCAACGGTGCGGGCGGAAACCACCGCGAAAAACGGGATCATGCTGGTCGTCATCGGTGCCGCTTTATGGGGCATCGACCCGCTGTTTCGCATCCTGCTGCTCAAAACGCTGACATCGGCGCAGCTGGTGCTGCTGGAGCACATCCTGCTGCTTGTCTTCGCGCTGCCGGTGCTTTGGCGCCGCCGCTCCGAGCTGCGCGGACTATTGCCGAAGCACCTGCTGGCGATGCTGTTCATCGGCTGGGGAGGCTCGGCGGTGGCCACAATGCTGTTCACGTCGGCTTTCGCACATGGCAATCCGAATACGGTGCTGCTGCTGCAAAAAATTCAGCCTCTGTTTGCCATCGGCATGGCCCGCTTCGTGCTGAAGGAGGCGCTGCCAAGGACATTCCCGGCACTGCTTATCATGGCGCTTGCCGGAGCCTACATGCTGACCTTCGGGCTTGCGCTGCCGGTTGGCCATTGGGCCGAACTGGCTGCTTGGGGCAGCTTATTGTCCGTCGGCGCCGCGGCGCTGTGGGGCGGTTCGACGGTGATGGGCCGGCTGCTGCTGGACCGGATGAGCTTCGAGACGGTGACGGCCGTCCGTTTTGTGCTCGCGCTGCCGCTGCTTGCCGCGGTGACGTGGACGGAAGGAGCTCCGTGGCACATGCCGTCCGGGGCGGTTCCTATGATGGCCACTGCCGGCAATTTGCTGCTCCAGGCGTTTTTACCGGGACTGCTCAGCTTGCTGCTTTACTACAGAGGGCTGTCCGGGACGAAGGCGTCCTACGCCACGCTGGCTGAGCTTGCTTTTCCGGCCGTAGGGGTGCTGCTGAACTGGCTTGTATTTCACCAGCCGGTCACGATGCCGCAGCTCGCCGGCTTTGCATTGATTTGGTTTGCGCTGTATTTCGTTTCGCGGGAAGAATCTCAAGCTCCATGACTCCTTTATGCGGTCCTCGTGCCAAAATGGCATAGGGCCGCTTCTCCATGCAGGAAGGAATGTCCCGGCATCCGTAGAAATAAAGGATAAGCGAAGCCAATGCAAAACGGGGAGATGATTTCGGTGAAAGGTCAATATTCGATCGGCGTGTTGAAACAGGAAATTATTAAAATTTACAATTCGATCAACCAGGAAATTTTCGGAATCGGCATCAAATCGCAAAAAATCGATATCGCCGGGGACAAGGTGTTTATTTTTGCGACCCATAAACGGATACCCGCATTGAAGATATTGGACGAATCGCACCGCAGCATTACGGCCAGCGTGGACTCGCTGCTGATGGAGGCGAACAAAAAAATGCTGAAGGAGCAGCTTGAGAAAACGCTTGGCCTGAAAGTGAGGCTTGTGCTCAAAGACTACGACCCTGTGACTGAATATTCGGGGACCGTCATTGTATTGGATCAGCCCGTCGAATGATTATATAACGCGAACATAACATAAAAGCGGTTGATTTTAAAATTTTTTCGCTGATATATTGATTATGCGGAAAGTATATGTTATGTTATATAACATAAATCGGCGATATGAACTTAAAAACTTCTAAATTGTCGAAAAAGATGTCAGGTATCGTTCTGATGTGGCATTAAGGAGTTGGGTCCTTTAGGAAAAAGAGGCCGGATTCCATTTTGCCTCCGAGCGGGTCCGACATTTTTTTAGAAAAAAAGTTGTATACAATATGCAATTGGTATGGCTATGTTTGGCGAATTGTGGTAATATACGATGTAAGCGCTTTATATCGTAGTTATTTAAACATGCTTAGGCAGCGTATGGCGTTTGAGGGCATTAAGGCGTCGATTCCTTTTTCAAAAAAAGAGATTCGCTTCCATTTTGTCCGCGCGGCGCCATACCTAAATAGCAGGTGTTAAAGAACTCCCCGGGGAGAGCTTTGCAGCCGCTACTTATGACATATTCGGGTCTGAACGGCACCCGTATGCTCATGATGGCGGTTTTTTTCATTGAAAAAAACGATATAAGAGCTTGTTCGATACCGAGCTGCAGCTCAATAAAGCAACGAGGGAGAGATGAACGCGCATGAAAATGGAACAAGCCCGCACGAACGTGGCGGATGTGCTCGAGGCGTTAAACGCGATCTCAAAAGGGCGGATGGTTATGGACTGGAACGAGGTGACTTCCGGCCGCAATCCGTACGTGGTCATGAAATCGTCCAATATACCGGGAAAAAGTGTGATCGAGATACCCGGACTTGTTTTCGGCGACAAGCTCAAGCCGGTAACCCGCATCGGGGTAGGCATGACCTTGACGGAATCGGTGATCGAGCTGGCTTCCGCGATGAAACTCGACCTGATCGTCGTCCACCATCCCGTAGCGGATGCCGCCAGCTCGGGCGGGGTGCCTTTTGCCGACTATTTGCCGCTGTACAACCTCGCCTTGATCGAAATGCACGAAGCGTTTCACGGGCTTCACCCGGGATTGACGCTGCTGCACGGGCACCGCAAGCTGAAAACGGACATTTCGTTTTGCGGGCTGCCGGGCAACGTGCTGCATAAAGGAATAGCCCTGGACGACGTGCGCACCGCCGGGGACATCCTGGCGCGAATCGACCGATTTATGGGCAGGGACATCGACCTCGGCATGCTGGAGGCGGAGCGGGCGATCCGCGGAGAGCCGTCGCTGCAGGAGGCGACGCTGGCCAACCCGGCGAAGCTGCTGAGCGGAACTCCGGACAGTCCGGTCAGGCACGTGCTGCATTTTTTCCCGCACACCGGGTTTTCGCTTGAGCATTTGGAAACGGCGCTCCGCATGTATCCGGAAACCGATACGATCATCGTCAGCATCAGCCGCGTCCGCGAAGATCATGAGTTCGTGAAGCTGGCCAGGCAGCGGGGGCTGAATTTTATCGTAGGCAATCCGCATTCGGTGGAAATTATGGAAAACGGGCTTCCTCTGGCTTACGCGCTCGAAATGCTGCTTCCGCAGGTGGAGGTGTTTTTGCTGAGAGAACGCATCACCGCCGTGGCGCTGCAGGACATCGGTCACCGGCAAATGGCCGAATACGGACGGCAAATGGCGGAAACGCATCTGGTCGCCAAGCCGCCCCGTGCGGTTCACATATAACCCATACATATGAAGAGAGGACGATGAACCATGAGAAACATGAAGAAAACCGCCAGTTTGCTGCTCTCCGCCGTGCTGCTTGCCCTTGCCGCAGGCTGCGGGTCGGCCCCCGCGGCCGAGCCCAAAACCCAGCAGGCTTCTGCGCCAAAGCCGGAACCGGGCAAAACGGGAACGCTCAAGACGGTCAAATTTTCCGAAGTCATCCGTTCCATCTTTTATGCACCTCATTATATCGCGATGCAAAAAGGTTTTTTTAAAGAAGAAGGTCTGGATGTAGACATGAACACCGCGCAAGGTTCCGATAAAGGGGCGGCAGCCCTGATTGCCGGCACCGCGGATATTTCTTTGGTCGGTCCGGAGACGGCCATTTACATTTACAACCAGAAGGGGGATAAAACGCTGAAAATTTTCCACCAGCTGACGATGAAGGACGGCTCCTTCCTGCTGTCGCGCAGCAAGCTGAACGGGTTTAAGTGGAGCGACCTGGAAGGAAAAACCGTGATCGGCTGGAGGCCGGGGAGCGCGCCGCAAATGGTGCTGAATACGAAGCTGCAGCAGGAGAAGGTGGGCAAGGCGGACGTGGTGACGAACATCGCTTCCACGGCTATGGCCGGCGCCTTCGGCAGCGGAAAAGGCGATTTTATCCAGGTGTTCGAGCCGATTGCCTCTACGCTGGAAAAGGAAGGGAAAGCCCACTATGTCACCTCGGTAGGACAAGCGTTCGGCGAGTTTCCGGAAACCTCCTACGTGGCTACGTCGGATTTTATTAAAAACAATCCCGAAACGATTCAAAAATTCGTCAATGCCGTCGCCAAAGGGACAAAATGGCTGAACACCGCCTCTCCGGACGACATCGCCGCCGCACTGGCTCCGTTTTTTGACGGCACGCCCAAAGACGTCATCATCCAATCCATCGACCGCTACAAAAAGCAGGATACATGGCCGGCCTCCCCGGAGCTTACGGCTGCTCAATTTGAGACGCTGCAGAAGGTGCTGATCGAAAACGGGGTGCTCAAGCCGGAGCAAAAAATCGCAAATATGGATGCCGTCGTCGACATGAGCTTTGTGAAAAACATCGGGAAAGCGGGGAAATAAGCCTATGGCGCAAATCGAATTAAGGGGCGTCTGCCTCAGTTACTTTACGCCGAAGCAGGAAACGGAGGCGATCCGCGACATCAACTTATCGATCGATGCGGGAGAATTCATCAGCATTGTAGGTCCGAGCGGCTGCGGGAAAAGCACGATGCTTTCTCTCATTTCCGGAATGTACCGGCCGACCAAGGGCAAGGTGTCGATCGACGGGCAGGAGGTGACCGGCACCTCCCCCAAGGTCGGATACATGCTGCAGCACGATTATTTGTTCGAGTGGCGCGATATTTTAAGCAATCTTATGGTCGGTGCGGAAATTCGCAAGCTGGACCGAAAAAAGGCGGAGCGCAAAGCGCTCGAGCTGCTTGAGCGATACGGCCTTGGCGGCTTTGCGCATCACAGCCCGTCGCAGCTGTCGGGCGGCATGCGTCAGCGGGTGGCGCTCATCCGCACGCTCGTGACGGAGCCGGATATTTTGCTGCTCGACGAGCCGTTCTCCGCGCTCGATTACCAGACTCGGCTGACGCTCGCCGACGAAATTTTCGGCATTATCAAAGATCAGGGAAAGACCGCCATCCTGGTCACGCACGACATTTCCGAAGCGATCAGCATGGCCGACCGGGTGATGGTCATGTCAAAGCGGCCGAGTACGATCTCTTCGATTTACAGGATTGAAATGGAGGAAGGCCACGCTCTCTCTCCGTGGGCGAAACGAGAAGCGGGCCGTTACAATGAGTACTTCAACAACATTTGGAGGGAGTTGGAAGGCCATGTCGCTGCCGGCTAGAGAATTGCCGATGACTGCGGAACCGACGAAGGAGCAGCCGTCCCTGGCGGTTGCCGAACGAACGAAATCCGAGCTGTACATCCGTTATTTGCAAGCGCAAAAGCGCAAGCTGTGGACCATCCGCGTTTCCCAGCTGCTGCTGCTTGTAGTCTTTTTCGGCTTATGGGAATGGGCCGCGAGATGGAAGTGGGTGGATCCGATGCTGACCAGCATGCCGTCCAAGCTCTTCGCTTCGTTCCAGCAGCTTACGTCAAGCGGGGAGCTGCTGAAGCATACGTATACGACCGGGCTCGAGACCGTCATCGGCATCGTGGTGTCGATGGCGCTCGGCACCGTTATCGCCATCGCGTTCTGGTGGTCGACTTACGCCTCCAAGGTGCTGGAGCCATACATCGTTGTGCTTAACGCGCTGCCCAAAGTCGCGCTTGGCCCGATTTTCTACATTTGGCTCGGCGACCGGTATTCGATCTACGGCATGGCGATCGCCATTTCCGTGATCGTGACGATCATCATGGTGGAAAGCGGCTTTAAGGAGGTCGGGAAAACGAAGCTCAAGCTGATGGAATCGTTTGGTGCGACACGTTCGCAAATGCTGCGGATGGTGCTGCTGCCGGCCAGCATTCCCAATTTTATCGCCACGCTCAAGGTCAACGTGGGACTGACGCTGGTCGGCGTCATCATGGGCGAGTTTCTGTCGTCCAAAGCAGGGCTCGGCTATCTGATCATCTACGGCGGCCAGGTGTTTCAAATGGACATGGTGATGGTGAGCATTGTCATGCTGGCGCTTCTGTCGATCGTATTATACGGCGTTGTCAACGCTCTCGGACGGTATGCGATGAAAAAATATCATTTTGACAATTAATTCGGTTCCTTTACCCGGGACCGGCTTTCCGAGCCTGCGTTTATCGCGGACGAGGGAAGCTTTTTTTGTTCCGGAAATAGTCGGTTAATTTAGTATACAATAAACCAAAAGACTTTTCAGAGGTCAGTATATATGATAGTATAAATGTAATCGCTTTCAGATGACTTTCTATTTTGAAATGCGGTTTTTAGCTTAGTATGGGAAGGGGTGATTATGGAAAAATCGAGAATTTTCGCTGATTTTGTTATGTTTGTGTTATATAAAATAACATAAACATCACGAAGTCTCGATGGTTTTTGATAAAATTGTATACCAAATGCTAAAAATGTCTGTTATAACTCGCCGGGATGTGCTAGAATTCAGCTTGAGGGCACAAAAAAATGGAGATGAGGGATAGGGGATGCTAACTTTTTCGCACTATATGTATGCTTTTGTGACATTGATTGTTATTGTTACAATGCTTTTTCGGCGAGGGGTTATTATACCGACCTTGGCAGGGACTTTCCTGATCGGATGGATTTACAAAGGCGATGTGATCAGCGGTTTCAAGGCGGTATACAATGCAAACTTGACGGCAGCCAAGGAGCTTTTCACCATTTTCCTGATCATCACCTTTATGGTGGCGCTGCTCGCCTCGCTGCGGGACATCGGAGCGGATCGCCGGATGATCCTGCCGATTCAAAAATGGATCGTCAACGGACATATCGCGTTTTTCGTTCTGGCCCTCGTTACATACGTCATCTCGCTGTTTTTCTGGCCGACCCCGGCCGTGCCGTTGATCGGCGCGCTGCTTGTTCCCGCGGCGATTCGTGCCGGATTGCCTGCGATGGGAGCGGCCATGGCGATCGCGCTTGCCGGTCAAGGGATGGCGCTGTCGTCCGACTACGTGATGCAGGTCGCGCCGATGCTAAGCGCGAAAGGAGCCGGCGTCTCCACCTCCGCCGTAGCGGATAAAGCGATGGTGCTGTCGCTCATAACCGGGGGCGTTTCCATTGTAGGCGCCTATCTGATGACGCGCAGACAGATTCGCAAGGCGGCTGCGCCGGATGCGGAAGCATCGGTTCATGCAGGGCAGCCTGATCTGCAGACCCGGGAATACGCGGAAGCAGCGGCAGCCGTCGAAACGCTGCATCCTTCCGTGCTCAAGTGGTCCAAGCTGTTCTCCGTTATCGTTCCGCTTTCGATGCTGGGTATCATGGCGGTGATGGCGGCGAGCAAATTCGGCGGCTCCGGCATGGGCGGGCTGGAAGGCGGCGACGGCGCTGCGTTTATCGGAGGGGTAGCGGTCATCCTGCTCATCTTATCCTGCACGGTTTTTTCGAAAATCGGCGCATTGGACAAAA
Organism: Paenibacillus hamazuiensis; assembly: GCF_023276405.1. Classification (NCBI taxonomy): domain Bacteria; kingdom Bacillati; phylum Bacillota; class Bacilli; order Caryophanales; family Paenibacillaceae; genus Paenibacillus; species Paenibacillus hamazuiensis. Next base: position 3,833,595 of record NZ_JALRMO010000001.1, on the reverse strand, counting down.
TCAGCGATCATTTGACGGAAGGATTCGTATTTGCATTTAAAGCGATGGGACCGGTCATCCCGATCGCGGGATTCTTTTTTCTCGGCAATGCCGACTTTTCCAAAAGCATCCTCTCGCTGGGCGAGAAAGCGGCGCCGCCGGCGTTTCTGTACGATCTCGTCATGTCGGTCCAATATGCGATTCCGTCGAACGGATTTATTACGGCTTTCGGCATTTTGCTGATGGGGATTGTAGCCGGACTTGAGGGATCGGGTTTTTCCGGTCTTCCGCTTACGGGCTCCCTGTCGGGAGCGCTCGCACCTACGGTAGGCATGGATCCGTCGACATTGGCGGCCATCGGCCAGATGGGCTCGGTTTGGTCCGGAGGGGGAACGCTTATTGCCTGGTCGTCGCTCGTTGCCGTCGCAGGTTTTGCCGGCGTATCCGCGATCGATCTGGCACGCAAAAATTTCGTGCCGGTCGTTATCGGGCTCAGCGTTTCGACCGTCATTGCGATAATGATCTGGTAACCGTCGTCCGGCATGGATCTGACCGCCTGACGCTTAGTGCCTAGCAGCATGTGCTCTCAGCTGCCGGATGACCGTTTGTTCGCCGCTTCGTGAGCGGCCGGTTCCGCAGCCGACAGATGCGGGATGATGTCCTGGCACGCCTTGACGAGAATGCGGCTCATGACAACGGCCATTTCCCCGACAAACGTCAGGCTCGTATGCTCCAGCACTTTATGGTTCAAAGGACCGTAATTGTTGATGATCCCTTTCAAATGAATATGTCCGATGGGAGGGAGCTGCTTGCCGAGACTGACCCCAGGCTCGAGTGGTTCATCCACGAGCTGAATGGTGCCGATTTTATAAAATTGCCCCAGACAGGCGTCGACGGCAATAATATAGGAACGTTTGTGGGCTTCGGCGATGGCGGCCACCGCTTTTTGCAAATTCAGCGCGTGTACAGGGCTGTCCAGCGTTCCGTATACACGGACTTGGCGATGGTTTTCGAACCGTTCGGCGAGACGGCTGCCGACCATAGGTCCGAGCGAGTCGCCGTTATACCGGTTGGTGCCGATGCAGACAACGGCAATGCCGGCGTAAGCCGGATTTTTTAAAAAATGCTTGACCAGCGCTTCGGAAAAATACGCGACCGATTTTTTGTCCAGGTAATGCTTATGGTACATCATGGTTTATCACCTGCTTTCTGTTTTTATTTTAATCGATCGGCGGCGCGACAATAAATGGTAAACCAAAAATGTTTGTGAACATTTCGTATTTTGGTATACAATATACCATATGACATACCATTTATTGAGGAGGTTGATTTGCGATGCCTAACGCTTACTTATTGACGGAGATGACTTGGCCGGAGGTGAAGACGGCGCTAAAGACGGTCAAAATCGCCATTATTCCGCTGGGGGCGCACGAGCAGCACGGTCCGCATATGGTGGAGAGCTGCGATGCCGTGCTCGCCGAAGAAATGGGCAAACGACTGACGGAGAAGCTGCATCCCGAGGCGCTGATGACGCCCACCGTGAACATGGGGATTTCCCCGCACCACCTGCATTTTCCGGGGACGATTTCGCTGGAGCCGGCCACGCTTATCGCGATACTGCGCGATATGATCAAATCGCTCAAGCAGCACGGCATCGAAAACTTCCTCGTGCTCAATTCGCACGGGGGCAACCAGGCTACGCTCGGCGTGGCCGTGGAAATGCTCACGAGAGAACTCGATGTGCGCATCTACTACGCCAAAACGACGGCGTCCGCCAAAGATGTGATGGATCGCCGCCTCGAGTCCAAGCTATACGGGCACAGCTGCGACCGCGAGGTGTCGGAGGCGATGTATTTGGCTCCGCAGCTCGTCAGGACGGATAAGCTGGAGAAAGCCGACATTAAGGAAGGAAGATGGCGCAAGCTGCGGCCGGGCAATCCGCTGCAAGGTTTTTATTATTATGAAGAAATGACCCTCAACGGCTGTCTCGGAGATGCAACCAAAGCAAGCGCCGATATCGGCAGGGAAATAGTCGAAACCGCTCTGGAGCGTCTGGCCAAGGCTGTCAAAGAAGTGCTGGAGGCATGAAGACGGCATTATTTTTCGTCGGAATTACGGCGTATTTGGCATCGGCTTTTTACCCGGCCGACGCGCTGCATTGGATGGTGTCCGCCGTGAGCTTGCTGATTGTGGCTGCGGTATTCGGCTTCGTGAAACCGTTTGTCCGTGCGCTCGGCACCATATTTGTGACGATCGGCATCGTGCTGCTTGCGGCGCATGGTGCGCCGTGGCGAAGTTTTATTTCCGGGTTCGGAAACATGATGAACATTTTGAGCTTGTTCGCCTTGATACCGCTTATCGCTTTGCCCATCGAGCTCGGAAACTATGGAGCACGCATCCAGGCGATCATTCAAAAAACGGTCAAGCATTCGGGACTGCTTTATCTGGTTACTTCCGCCCTCTCGTACATACTCAGCTCATTTATGAATTTAGCGACGCTGCCGATGGTATACCATACGATCCGCTCATCGCTGGAGCTGTACCCGATCGAGCAAAAGGAGCGGTTTATGAGCCGGGCGATCACGCACGGCTACAGCATGCCGATCGTTTGGACGCCGGTGGCGCCGATCGTGGGCATTGTCGTCGAGATGACAGGAGTGAAATGGAGTTCGATTCTTCCCGTCGCAATCCCGTTCAGCGTCCTTGGCCTTGTGCTGGACGGGATGATGGGACGCTGGATCGCGGGGCGCAGGCTGAAGCGTCTCGGCTCGGAGGCGGCTGCCCAAATTTTCGCCGCCCGGGAAAACGCGGTCCGGCCCAAGGCCGGGCAAAATGTGCGGGAGAAAGCCGGCCACCCCGGACAAATCATCGCTGCAATCGTTCTGTTTAATATATTGATTTCCGCGCTGGAAAAATATACGCATGCCGGCTTTTTGCTGCTCGTGTCGGCATCCGTCGTTCCGTTCGCATTCGTCTGGTCGCTGCTTCTTGGCAAGGGCAAGCTGTTTCTGACCAAAAGCCGGACCATGCTCCCCGCTCATTTGATGAAGATGAAGGAGCAGTTTTTCGTATTCCTTTGCGCAGGATTTATGATTTCCGCAATTCAGTCGACAGGCGCCGGGCATGTCATCGGCGAATGGATTATAGCGGCCAAAGATGTCGTCGGGCCTGGCGTATTTCTGCTGCTGATCCCGTTTATTCCGTTTCTGCTTGCTTTCGCCGGCCTTCACCCTGCGGTCGGATTGGCTTTGGCAGCCGAGTCGCTGAATCCGCAGGCTTTGGGCATTTCCGCCTGGCTCGTAGCGCTGGCGATGCTGATCGGGGCGGCCACCGCTTTCCTCATGGGGCCCTACAACGCAACGGCGGGCATGATGGCCGGGCTGTCCGGCCAGAGCGCTTTTCGCGTATCGAACTGGAATGCACCGTTTACGGCCGCGTATTTGGGGCTGGGCATCATTTTGCTGCTGATGCTTGAAAAAGTGGGTTGACAGTCGGGCTTGGATCAGTGATAATGATCACAGAAGGTATTTGGTATACAATATACCAAATGAACAAAGTGCATCCGGGGAATCTGATTGGCAGATTCCCGGCCGCACGCAGGCTGACGAGCTTCATGCCGTCATCATCCATCATTTTTACATTTTGAGAGGAGTGTATTTACATGGCACAAACGTTAACGCAAGACCGATTGATGAACAAAGAGGAGTTCCGCCACGCTTTGGAACAAGCCATCGAAGGGAATGCCGTAGCGAAAGCTCCTTTTACGACGATGTGGGCGAACGGCGAGCTGAAGAAGGAACACTTCGCCAGATGGGTGGAGCAGCATTACGCTTACGTCGGACCGTTTGCCGAATATTTGGCTTACATCTACGCGAACTGTCCGCATGAGGACGCCAGAGACTTCCTGCTGCAGAACATGTGGGAGGAAGAGCTCGGGGGCGACCGTCACACGGATCTCCTGATCCGCTTCGGCGAAGCCTGCGGCACGACCCGTGAGAGGATCGAATCGATGGAGCATCTGCTTCCGGAAACGATCGGCCTTCAGTCCTGGTGCTACCGGATGGCTTTCAAGGAAAATTTCCTGTTTGCGACAGCGGCGCTCGTCGTCGGTCTTGAGTCGCAGGTTCCCGCGATTTACCGCCGGCAAACCCCGACTTTGCGCGAGAAATACGGCTTTACGGACGAAGAGGTGGAATTTTTCGATCTGCATATTGTGTCCGATGAAATTCACGGCGAACGCGGCTACCAAATCGTCCTCGAATATGCCAGAACTCCGGAGGACCAGCAGCGCTGCATCAAGATCGTCGAAGAGGCGACGAGAATGCGCAGAATGTACATAGCGGCGATCTCCCGCGAATTTTGCCAGCAGTAACCGCGGCCGGCTCCCGGGAACGGGGGCCGGATTAACAGGCTCAGCGAAACGCCGAACCGGACGCCGGCCCGCGTTAAAGAAGCGGGATTCGGTATGCGTCAGGGTCGTTTCACCGGAGCCGGCTGCAAATTTGTGCGAAACGCGAAAGGGGATTTTTTATGGCGACGGAAACGCTTGTAGAAACCTTTAAAAACCTGATCGACGGGCAGTGGGTCGAATCCGCAAGCGGTGAAACGTTCGCGAGCACGAATCCGGCGAATGCCGCGGAGATCGTCGGCCGCTTCCAGGCGTCGGCGGAGGAGGACGTCAACCGTGCGATCGAGGCTGCGCAGCGCGCGTTTCCCGCGTGGCGGGAAACGGCTCCGAGCAAGCGCGCGGATATTTTGTACAAGGCTGCGGACTGGCTGGAGGCGGGCCTCGAGCGTTTTGCCGAGGAGCTGACCCGCGAGGAGGGAAAGACGCTGGCCGCCAGCCGCATGGAAGTGAAGCGTTCGGCGCAGACGCTGCGGTATTACGCTTCGGAAGGGATGAACGTTGCCGGCGAGACGCTGCCCTCCGACGATCCGGAGACGTTCGTGTATACGCGAAGAGAGCCATTGGGCGTTGTAACCGTTATCACCCCATGGAATTTTCCGCTTTCGATCCCTGCCCGTAAAATCGCTCCGGCGCTAGTGACCGGCAACACGGTTGTCTTCAAACCGGCGTCGGATACGCCGCTCATCGCCTGCCGCCTTGTACAGGCGCTGCATGGAGCGGGGATGCCGGCCGGCGTCATCAACTTCGTGACGGGCTCGGCCTCGAAGACCGGCACGCCGCTTGTCACGCACCCGGCGGTCAAAGCCGTGACCTTCACCGGGTCCACCGGAGCCGGAGAGAAGATCAACCGCTCCGTCCGGCTGTCGACCCGCGTGCAGCTTGAGCTTGGCGGCAAAAATCCGCTTATCGTCATGGACGATGCCGATGTGGAGCAGGCGGCGGAGCTGGCGGTCAAAGGCGGCTTCGAGCTGACCGGGCAGGCGTGCACCGGAACGAGCCGCGTCATCGTGATGGACTCGGTGCATGACCGGTTTGTCGAAGCGCTGGTAGCCCGAACGCGGGCGCTTATCATCGGCAGCGGACTGCGCAAAGGCGTCGACGTCGGGCCGCTTGCCAACGAAAGTCAGCTTCGCAACGTGCTGGATTACGTGGACATAGGCAAAAGCGAAGGCGCCGAACTGGCGTTTGGCGGCGAGCGGCTGACCGAGGGCGAGCATGCCGCAGGTTATTATGTGCGTCCGGCGATTTTCACCGGCGTCACGCCGAACATGCGCATCGCGCAGGAGGAGATTTTCGGGCCGGTCATTTCCGTCATCCGCGCCGGCACGTTCCAAGAGGCGATGGCGATCGCCAACGATGTGGAATACGGCTTGTCCGCCGCCATCTGCACGGCCGATATGAATGCGGCCCGGCGGTTTATCGCGGGCATCGAGTCCGGCGTCGTGAAGGTGAACCGCCCGACGACGGGCAATGCGGTCAACGCGCCGTTCGGCGGCGTGAAGATGTCCAGCACGGCCACCTACCGCGAGTCCGGGCGGGGCGCGCTCGATTTTTACACACAGATTAAAACTGTCTACCACGGTATGCAAGGCTAGAGACGAGAGTGAAAGGAGCCCTTGTATGAAATCGGCATTAAAGCTGGAGCTGGAGGAAGCGAAAATCATGATCGAAGCCGCCAAAAAAGCGGCGGAGGAAGTGAAGGCGCTGGAGACGATCTGCATCGTCGACGACGGAGGTTATGTGATCGCGATGGAGCGCATGAACGGCGGGCGCATCACCGGTCCTGAGATCGCGATGGCCAAAGCGTTTACCGCGAGCGGCCATAAGCGCTCCACGCATTTGTTCAACCAGCCGGGAGGGCCGGCGACGACAACCGGGGAAGCGTTCGGGATTCATGTGATGATTCCCGGCAAGTTCGCGATTTTCGTCGGCGGTTTCCCAATCGTCGTGAACGGGGAAGTCGTCGGCGGCGTCGGCGTCAGCGGCGGCAACGGCGAGCAGGACACCGCGGTCGGCACCGCGGCTTTGAAGGCGCTGCAGGAGCACCTCGGCAGCGAATACGAAGTGATGACGCAGGCGGATATCAAAAAATAGTCCGTTTCCGGCGACTTGCTTCGAACACCGGGGGAGTGGAGGAAGATGGATTACTGGAGGTTGTTCCTCGGCTTTTTTCGGATCGGTCTGCTCGGCTACGGCGGCGGTCCGACGATGATTCCTCTCGTCCACGTCGAAGCCGTGCAAAAATATGGCTGGATGACGGACGAGGAGTTCTCCGAAGTGCTGGCGATGGGCAACGCGCTGCCGGGGCCGATCGCGACGAAAATGGCCGGCTATATCGGCTACAAGGTGAAGGGAACGCTCGGTGCGTGCGTGGCGATCGCGGCGATGGTCGTGCCCGTGCTGGCCGGCATGATTTTGCTGCTGGGAGCGATCTATAAACTGAAGGATTCCGGCATCGTGGGCGGTATGACACACGGCATTCAGCCGGTCATCGGTGTGATGATGGCGGCGCTCGCATACGATTTCTTCAAGAAAGCGTGGAAAAGCTGGGTCAAAAGCAAAACGATCGCCTGGACGCTCATTTCCGTCGTAACGCTCGTGCTTTTCGACCTGAACCCGGGATTGCTGATCGGAAGCGCGCTGGCGTATGCGTTCATTGAGTCGACGTACCTGCTGCAAAGGCGCCGGAAAAAACGGAGAGAGCCGGATAGGGGAATTTCCGCATGACGCTGCTCGACATCTTTTGGGCTTTTTTCGTCCCCAATATACTCGGGTATGGCGGAGGACCGCCGATCATTCCGCTGCTGCAGGGCGAGGTCGTCGACCATTTCGGCTGGCAAAGCCTGGAGCAGTTCGGCGATGTGCTGGCGCTCGGCAACGCGCTGCCGAGCCCGATAGCGACCAAGCTGGGCGGCTATATCGGCTACCAGGTGGCCGGCATTCCCGGCGCTGCGGTCGCTTTAATCGCTACGATTGCGCCGACTGCGGTCGCGATGGTCATTTTGTTCAAGTTCCGCGAGGCGTTCAAAACGTCGCCGCAGGTTGCGGCCATGACCGAAATTGTCCGGCCGATCGTCGCCGTGCTGCTCGGTACGCTCGCCTATCAGTTTCTGGCGAGCGCCTACCAGTCCGTCGGCCTGTGGCAAACGGCGCTGCTCACGGCGCTCAGCCTTGTCGCACTGGAAAAGCTCAAGCTTCATCCGGGCCTCGTGGTCGGAGGAGCCCTTTTATACGGCGCCTTTGTACTGGGCTGAACCGGTGCGGACGCACTCCGAAAGTGGTTGATATTGCGATATCATATCGATTACACTAAAGGAAACACTTTTCGGAGGTATACCAAATGCCGGACACGCCAGTAATATGGAGAGACGAAGAACTCAGCCCCATTCGCGATAAAGTTTATCAGTATATTAAACAAGCCATCGTCCAGGGCGTTTACAAATCCGGCGAACGCATCATTGAGCGGGAGCTTGCCGACCAATTGAACGTGAGCCGGACTCCGATTCGGGAAGCGCTGTTCCGCCTGGAGTCGCAAGGTTTTGTCAAAACGCTTCCGCGCAAAGGCGTCGTCGTTTCGAAGCTGTCGCCGGAAGAAATTATTGAGATTTTTACGATTTTGTCCGCGCTGGAAAGCCTTGCGATGAAGATGGCCGCGCAGAAAGCGGATGCGTCGCAGCGCGAAGAGCTGACGCAAATCATCCAGTCGATCGACCGTTCTTTGGCGAAAAACGATTTCGCTCCGGAAGATAAAAATTATCATTTTGAAATCAACGATGTGATTTGCCGGGCCGCGCAAAGCCCGAGGCTGACGCAAATGCTCGACGGCTTGTCCGATTATATCCGCGCTTTCGCGACACTCGGCTATGAGCTGCCGGGCCGGCTGCGCAAAGCGATGGAGGAGCATCGCGATCTGGCTTCGGCTGTGCGGAACGGGGAAGCGGAGCTGGCGGAGAGCTTGACCAAGATTCACCTGGAAAATTCCAAGAGGGCTTATCTGGAAGCGCTCGAGAAAGAATGATCGCACGTTTGGCGCACCGGCTTCATGCGGCGGAGGGAGGTTTTTATGCCTACAGTCAAATTACACCAAAACGGTGAGGTTTATCAGCAGGAAGTGGACGCAAACAGCAATTTGGTTGTTTTAGCCGGGGTGAAAAAATTCCCTCATCTGAAGTACGGCTGCGGCATGGGGAAATGCACGAAATGCACGGTCAAAGTGATTTCGGGAGGCGAAAGCCTTCCCGAGCCGAACTGGAAGGAAAACAAAATGCTCGGCGATAAGCTCGGCGAAGGGTATCGCTTGGCCTGCCAGCTTTATATCAGCGAAAATATCGAAATCGTTCAGGAATAAGCCGGCATGATCCTGCCGTTTCCGGCGTGCGAATCGCATAAGGGGGAGAGCGAGTGATGCACAAGCACGGACAAGCCGCAGCGAAGCTTGCGGAATTGGACATTGTCCTCGGAGCCGCCCCCGTACCCGCGGGCAGCTACGCGCCTTACAAGATGGCGGCGTCCTTCCTGTATTTAAGCGGAGTGACGCCTAAGGAAAACGGGGTGCTGAAGTATAAGGGCAAGGTAGGGGACGATTTCACCAAAGAAGAGGGTTATCAGGCGGCCAGGTTATGCGCGGTCAATCAATTGGCCGCTCTGAATGCCGCTCTGGGAGATTTGGACCGCGTCGCCGAGATCGTGAAAGTGACCGGCTTTATTCACGCTGCGCCCGGCTTCTCCGAGCTTCCTTATGTGCTTGACGGCGCCTCTGACCTGCTGACCCGCGTATTCGGCGACCGCGGACTGCATGCCAGGTCGGCCGTCGGCGTGGCGTCGCTGCCGGGAGCGGCCGCTGTGGAAGTGGAAATGATCGTTCGTTACGAATAAACAGACGCGTTTGCAGTTCATTTTATCAAACTGGAGGTTTTGCGGATGAGCGAATACATATTGGTATCTACGACGGAACGTTACCGGACCGTAACCGACAATCCGAATCTGGAGAAAGTCGCCGATTATGAATATTATTTTTTTGGAAAAAAGAAGACGACGTTTTCCATCTGCCGGATCAAAAGCCCGGATACGAGAATCGTCATTCAAGGGGTTGCCGAAGTGTTCCCCGACAACAGCATCCCGCTGAAGGTGTTCCCGAAGTTCGATTCGACCGCGGAGATCGAAAAGGAGATTTTCGAGCTCGATATCGACGAGGAGAGCAAAATCGTCAAAGTGCCGGTTTGACGGGGGGTTCCAGTTCCGTTGGCGTGCAAAAGAAAAGGCCGTCTGAGGCCAAGCCTGCGAGCTTGGACTAAGACGGCCTTTGGCTTACGGAGAAGACGGGCTGCCGGCAGCCCGTCGGACGTCAGCCCATCCGGCGGCAGGATGCTGCAGTCCATTCGTTATTTGTGTGATTTTTCGAATACAATGGTTGGATCTGATGCAAAAAGTAATCTTCTATCTGATTTTTCACACATATTATTCGATTTTACCGTCCAGGGGTCGTTAAAACCAAATCCCGAACCGGAATTTCGGTTTGCTGCATTACCGGTCCGTGCATGTAACGGGCAGTAGCGGCACCGATGTCCGTTTTGGAGTCAATTAACATGGAAAGAATAATTCAGGATCGGTCTGCCGGGTGTGCTGCGAAGCATCGTAAAGGAGCGGATACTTCATGAAAGTATCCGCTCCTTTTACATCTTATAATACAGCTAATGAAAACGGCAGCTCAAGCGTATGTATAGACGCGGCCGGGACTACCCGCATTTCATAACGCACGTTTCACCCGCGGCGCCCACCGCCGGGCGGTCCAACCCCGCGAAGCTCCGCCGGCTTACTGCGCGGCGTTAATTCGCCGCTCCGCGATTTTGTTCAGCCGCTCGAGGTCCTCTTCGCCCCACGCAACCGTGACATCTCCGCTAATAAAGGTTTGGCATGCCAGGCGATACCCCATGTCGATCTTCTCTTTGCCCAAGCGGTCGATTTCCTTTTTCATGACCTTGCTAAGATTTTCGCCGCCTTCCACGATCCGTACCCGGCAAGTTCCACACAGCCCCCCGCCGCATTTATAAGGAACGCTGCCTTCGTAACGAATGGACATTCTTAAAAGATTCGTATCTTTTTCAATTTCGATGGATTTGCCGGACGTTTGAAAAGTCACAGATGGCATAAGACATCCCTCCCCGTCGATATAAGCCTATTATATCACAGTCATTTGGTTTATGGTATACCAAATACAATTAATTTGGTATGATGGTAAGTAGAATGTCACTTTTTTAACCTTGGGGAGGGCCTATGCTGAAAATCGGAATTATCGGATATGGAACGATTGGAGAAGATGTCGCCCAGTTTTTGCTGAAAGGAGAGGCAGGTGCGGCCCGTCTCGAAGCCGTCCTCGTGCGCGACGAAACCCGTTTTGCACGTGCGGCATCGGCTGAATATGTGATCACGGACAAAGAAGAGCTGTTCTTTGCCAAGCGGATGGACGTTATCGTTGAGTGTGCGGGCCATGAGGCCGTCAGAACCTACGGGGAAACGGTATTGTCCAGCGGAGCCGACCTCATTTTGGTCAGCGTCGGCGCGCTCGCAGACGAGGCGCTGCAGGAAAGTTTAATGGCCAAAGCCGCCGAATGCGGCCGGAAAATCATCGTACCTTCGGCAGCGATCGGTGGTTTGGACCGGATTGCCGCAGGGAGCGTAGGCCCTATGGAAGAAGTGACGCTGATCACGCGAAAGCCGGTCAAAGCCTGGTACGGCACTTTGGTAGAGCGGCAGGTCAATCTGGCAGCCTTGAGCGAGCCTTACTGCGCCTTCGAGGGCGCAGCGCGGGATGCGGCCCGGTTGTTTCCGGAAAGTGTCAACGTATCCGCGGCGCTAAGCTTGGCAGGCATCGGCTTCGACCGCACGAAGGTGAAGGTGTTCGCCGATCCCGGGATCAACCACAATACGCATGAGATTGAGGCGAAAGGCAAATTCGGGCAGATCAAGCTGCAGATCCGCAATACCCCCTCCGACCGCAATCCCAAAACCGGTTATATCGTAGCGATGAGCATCATCAAAACAATCCGAAATTTAAATTCCCCCTTTGTGATCGGCATATAGGTTGTGAAAATAAGCCGGCTGAACCCCGTGAAATGTGCCGTAATAGTGAACAATTGAGACGTGCTATTGACCGTTTCAAGCTTATGTAATACGATCGAATCAGCACAGGAAGCGTTAAACGCCGGCCTGATTCAAACAAACCCGATGGGAGGTTCGTACCGGAGAATTTGTTGTAATTGGCATATAAAAAAGTATAATGTGATAGAATGTCATTGAATCTATGAAAAAGGAGAATCTTGCGTGGCATATAACAGCATAATTTTGCGTCTTGAGCTTAATCACGCTATGGTAAACTTCGGTGATGTCGCTTCCGCGATCAGCAAAGCGGGCGGAGACATTACCTCGATCGACGTCATTCGTCCCGGACAGGAAACTTCCGTTCGCGATATCACGGTGCATGTGGAGGAAAAGGCGGAGGCGCGTGTGGTTGAAACGCTGCGGTCTCTTCAAGGGATCGAGCTTATCAACGTGTCCGACCGTACATTTTTGGTGCATTTGGGCGGTAAAATTTCCGTCCAGCCGAATTTGCCGATCAAAAACCGCGAGGATTTGTCCCGAGTATACACTCCCGGCGTAGCCCGCGTTTGTACGTCCATACATGAAAATCCGCAAAAAGCGTATTCGCTGACCATTAAAAGAAATACGGTAGCCGTCGTTACCGATGGCACGGCCGTTTTGGGCTTGGGCGATATCGGGCCGCATGCGGCTGCGCCGGTCATGGAAGGCAAAGCGATGCTGTTCAAGCAGCTCGGCGGCGTGGATGCGTTCCCGATCTGTCTGGACAGCAAGGATACGGAGGAAATTATCCGCACGATCAAGGCGATCAGCCCGATTTTCGGCGGCATCAATCTGGAAGATATCAGCTCGCCGCGCTGCTTCGAAATTGAAACGCGTCTGGCGGACGAGCTCGATATTCCGGTTTTCCATGACGACCAGCACGGCACGGCAATTGTCGTTGTCGCCGGTCTGCTTAACGCGCTGAAAGTAGCCGGCAAACGGATGGATCAGGTGCGCGTCGTCGTCAACGGCATCGGCGCGGCGGGCGTTTCGATTTGCAAAATGCTGCTGGCGTCCGGAGTGACCAAGCTTGTTCCGGTAGACCGGGAAGGCGCTATCGTGCGCGGCGGGGAATACTCCCATCCGATGTGGAAATGGCTCTCCGAGCAGCCGCAGGTGGAGGCGACTCCGGGCACTTTGAAAGAATTGATCGCAGGCGCCGACGTGTTTATCGGCGTTTCCAGAGGAGGCCTTCTGAACGCTGAGGACGTACAGAAAATGGCGCCGAACAGCATCGTCTTCGCGATGGCCAATCCGGTGCCGGAAATCGCACCCGAAGATGCGCTGCCGCATGTGCGCGTTTTTGCAACGGGACGAAGCGATTATCCGAACCAGATCAACAACGTACTCGTGTTCCCCGGCATTTTCCGCGGGGCGCTCGACTGCCGCGCGCGCCGCATCAACGAGCCGATGAAGCTGGCCGCCGCCCGGGCGATCGCCGCGGTCGTTTCGCCTAACGAGCTGAACGACCAATACATCATACCAAGCATATTCAACGAGCAGGTCGTCACCAAAGTCAGACATGCTGTCGTTGAGGCGGCGATTTTGACCGGCGTTGCGCGGAGAATTCCGCCGGACTTCAGGTGATGAGGGGGGCCCCCCTCAATCCCCTAAAAGCAATTTCAAAGTTCTAAATCGTAGGGCCACCTCCTAAGGGCATACCACCCCCTAAATCGTAGGGCCACCCCCTAAATCCCCCTAAAGGGGGACCCCAGGCGCTCGGGCGCCCTGGACCCGCCCGGTTGAGGGAGTGCTCGCTGCTAGGTCGCGTTTGTCCGGCATGGATTTATTGCTGATTGGCAATAAATCTCATTGCCGGACACGCTTTACTTTGGTGCGATGATGCAGGGAGTGGGTGCGTGCCTCGGGCCCGCGATTGCCCAGCACAGTTCGGCTGACGCCGAATTTGTGCCGGGAACGCTTAACTATTTTCATTTGCATATACGTTCCCATAAGGCAAAAAGGCATGGTTCATAGCGAACCGTGCCTTTTTTTGAAGTTAACAAAGTGGGATAGCCCCTGCTTGTCCCCACTGGCTATACACGGAGACTCGGATTAAGCCGCGGCCCGAACGCTGTTCAAAAACTGTAACGGTTGTGATAGAGCTTATTTAGCTAAAAATGCCCGTTTTCCAAATCTAACGGTCGCCAGCGAGCTTATTTGCAGGATTAACCGATAATAGGTCAGCATATTGCCCAAATAACCTCCATCAGAACCGTTACGATTTTATAATCGGCAATCTTCCTGCAATAACCTCCGTGACAACCGTTAGAATTTTATCGCATCCAATTCACCTTATCGCCAACAGCTACTCTGCGATCTGCTTCAAATAACGGATCGTGTCGTTCAGCTCATGAGGCTGGGTCGATTCGATCGAGATGTCGATAAATGGTTTGCAGGAAGCAAGCAGCTTCAGAAAGCGGGCAAGGTGGAACTCGCTTTCGCCTGGTTTCGTTTCGACCAGCTTGCCGTCTTGATAGACGAGTCCTTTAATATGGGCGAGCACGATGCGGTCGCCGAATAAAGAGAATGCCTGGTCGATGACCTCGTCCTGGCGGTCGAGGTTTCGTTCGTCCAGCAGGTTGCAGGGGTCGAGCACAACGCCGATGCAGCTGCAGGGAATTTCCTCAAGCAGCTGCATCATTCGTTCCGGCGATGACAACGTGTGGCGGCAGACGGGTTCGATGGCGGCGTAGACGCCCCATTTTTCCGCTTCCTCGGCCAGCTCCAGCACCGTTTCCCGCAGCACTTCATAGCCCTTATCGATGTAGCTGCCCGGGTACTGCTGCCGATACGTATGCAAATCGCCGGTTTCCGTGGCGACCATCGGCACGCCGAGCTGACGGGCGAAGCGCAGATGCTCCTTAAAGCGGTCGATTTCACGCCTTCTTTGCGCAGGATCGGGGTGGATCGGGTCGATGTAGCAGCCGAGCACGCCGATGCGTACGCCGGAGCGCTGAAACTGCTCGCCGATATGATGGGCGAGACCGTGGCTGAGCCGCCCCAGTCCGGTATCGATGTCGCTGATCGCCTTGGAAAGCGCAAGCTGCACGAAATCTATGTCGTAAGAGGCGAGCGTTCGCGTCAGTTCGGCGAGAGGCTTGCATCCTACGGTATGTGCCAATGTTCCGTATGCCATAGTAAGCGGATTCTCCCTTGTCAGCTGATTTTCAGACGAATGACGTTCCATGAAGCTTTGTTCAGCTGCGCCGTAACGGAGCTGCCGTCGACTGCGGCGCTGCCGCGCTGATGCGGCGTTACATTGTCCGGCCGTTCGGCGGTGTTGGCCGCCTTCAGATCGCCGTGCTCCAGCACGATGTGCTCGATCAGGCGGCAGCCTCCGAAGCTGCGCAGATCAACCTGCAGCGTGAGAGCTTCATCCAGATGGCGGTTGACGGCGAAAATCGTCACTTCGCTTTTTTCCTCGTTATGAATCGCGATCGATTCCAAATAAGGCACGTCGGTGATGGACGGCGTATCGTATTTGGGCGTTTGGATGAGCGGTACAAGCGCGGTGCCTCTGCCGTAAAGGGACGCGTGCAAGTACGGGTAATAAATCGTTTGCTTCCAGGCTTTGCCGCCGGTTTCGGTCATGATCGGCGCGATGACGTTGACGAGCTGAGCGATGCACGCCATTTTGACGCGGTCGGCGCGCTTCAGCAGGCTGATCAGCATGCAGCCGACAAGCAGCGCATCCTCGTGTGTATAAATATCCTCTAGCTGCGGCGGCGCGATCTGCCACGGTTCGAGTTTGCTGTCCGCTTCTTTGGAATGGTACCATACGTTCCACTCGTCGAAGGAAAGGTACATCGTTTTCTTGCTGCGTTTTTTCGCCTTGACATAGTCGCAGGTGGCGATGACCGAATCGATGAAGCGGTCCATTTCAACGGAACGCGCCAGAAATGTCGGCGTGTCCTTCTCCGCATTCGAGTAATATTGGTGCAGGGAAATATACTCGACGTAATTGTACGTATGGTCGAGCACGGTTGCTTCCCATTCCGGGAACGTCGGCATCGTTCGGCTGGAGCTGCCGCATGCGACGAGTTCGATCGTAGGGTCGACCCATCTCATCACTTTGGCGGTTTCGGCAGCGATGCGCCCGTATTCGACGGCTGTTTTGGCGCCGATTTGCCACGGACCGTCCATCTCGTTGCCGAGGCACCACGTCTTGATGCCGTGCGGCTGCTCGTAGCCGTGGCTTCTGCGCAAATCGCTCCAGTATGTACCGGAAGGGTGGTTGCTGTATTCGACCAAATTGCGCGCTTCATCGGGGCCGCGCGTGCCGAGATTGACCGCCATCATCGCCTGGGTGTTCGCTTTTTTCGTCCAATCGGCGAATTCGTTAAAGCCGAACTGATTCGTTTCGATCGTTCTCCATGCCAGCTCGAGACGGCGTTTGCGTTCTTCCTTCGGGCCTACTCCGTCCTCCCAATTGTAACCGGAAACAAAATTGCCCCCTGGGTAACGGACGATCGGTACATCCAGCGCGCGGACGAGCTCGAACACGTCTTTGCGGAAACCCAACTCGTCCGCTTGCGGATGCCCGGGCTCATAAATACCGCCATATACGGCGCGGCCCAAATGCTCGATAAAGGAGCCGTAAATTCGCGAATCGATGGAACCGATGGTGAAATCTTTGTCTACGATCATTTTTGCCTGAGAAGCCATTGCCAACTATCCCTCCAATGAATTAATATAAATATTAATATGATAAACAAAAACATTAACTAACTCTATTTAACTAGAAGCCCCCCCAATTTGCAACCATTAATTTTTAAAACTCGAATGACGAAAGGACTTCATACGATGAAAGCCGACATCAGCAAAAACTCGCTGCCGCTTTACGAGGCGCTGGCCAGCGAGGTTCGCTTAAACATTATCGGGCTGCTTGCCGGGCAGCCGATGAATGTGAAGGATATTGCCGCCGCATTGAATCTGAGCAGCGCGATCGTGACGATGCACATCCGCAAGCTGGAGCTCGGCGGTCTTATCCGCACCGAAATGGTGCGCAAGGATAAGGGCACGCATAAAATTTGCTCGCTTGCCGTCGACCGCATTGAGATCGCCATGCCGGTCATGGAGCAAGCAAGGCCCTCGTTTCACGAGGCGACGATTCCGATCGGGCATTACACCGAATTCGAGGTTCACCCGACCTGCGGCCTCGCGACCCGCGACAAGCTGATCGGGCAATATGACGATCCGCGTTATTTTCTTGAACCGGATCGGGTGCGCGCCGGCATTTTATGGTTCGGCAAAGGGTTTGTCGAATACAAAATTCCGAACTATTTGCTTAGCGGCCAGCAGCCGAGCCAAATCGAAATATCGATGGAGCTGGGCTCCGAGGCGCCGGGGTTCAACGAAAACTGGCCTTCCGACATCGACTTTTATTTGAACGGCGTTCATCTCGGCCAATGGACGAGTCCGGGCGATTACGGCTCGAGCCGCGGGCGCTATACTCCTTCCTGGTGGCAGAACGGGGTGAACCAATACGGCCTGCTCAAGGTCATAAGGATCACGGCGGACGGGACCTTTATCGACGGGCAGCGCATGTCGGACACGGGGATCGGCGACATCGGCACGGAGCGCAATCAATGGACGCTGCGGCTGGCTGTGCTGAGTTCTTCGGAGCATGTTGGAGGGCTCACGCTTTACGGCGAAGGGTTCGGAAATTACAATCAGGACATCGTGTTCCGGGTGTATTACGAATAAGTGCTGGAACATATGACCATTGGTCAGACAATGGCATTCGGGAGTTTTTCATAGTACAATAAAATTCGCGTTTCGGCTTTAAAAATATGTGGACGGGATTTCCCGGGCGAGGATGATCCTTATGCGCAACCGATGGTATAATCGATTGCTGTTATCCTATTTTCCGATTTTGATCGTAGCAATTTCTACCATTATTTTCATTTCTTTTTTCGTAGTCAGCGAAATTTCCAAAAAAGAAGCCGAGCGAGCGAATCAAATCTCGACGAAATACGTCGCGGATACGATGGAGTCGACCCTGCGCGGGGTCGAACAGATGATGCTGAAGGAGATGGCCTCGAATTCCGATTTTGGCGACTTTTTTGTCCCTAAAGCCAATGCCGACCCGCGCATTGTCCAATACCAGGCATCCAACGATTTGAAGCGGTTTTCCACGAATCAATTTTTGATCCATTCGGTCTATTTGTATCGGTTCAGCGATAAGCTGGTGCTTACGCAAACGTCGGCGGGCCCGCTGGACGATTTTCGCGATAAGGCATTCATTTTGAAGCAAACGTCGGATTCCCCCTATATTGGCTGGACTCCGGTACGAAAATACAGCGAGTTTCAGACCGATCCCGAGGAACAAGTGATTACGCTGAGCAAACAGGCGATGCTGCCTTTCGGCAATGAGGGCATCGTCGTCATTAACGTGCGCGTCAGCGAGCTGATGCGGATGGTCGGCGAAATGGTCAACAGCCAGCTCACGTTCATGGAAATTTGGAGCAAGGACGGGCTGATTTATCCGCCGAACTTGGACGAAAGCTCTCCCGAGCTGCACAGCGCAAGCCGCAAGGTGCTCAGCGAGATGTCGTCCGATTATCTCGGCTGGAGGTTCGTCAGCGGCCTTAAAGCGGGTCAGCTGTTCGGTTGGGTTTCTTTTATCTCCTACATGTGGATCGGCATCGGCAGTCTGATCATCATCTTATGTATTGTTTACATTATTTACATTACCCGGAAAAACTATAAGCCGATAGAGCTCATCTTGAGCCGGATTCAGGAGTATCAGCAAAAAAGCTTGCAGCAGGGGAAGGCGTTCGACGAGTTTTCCTTTATTGAGAAAGCGCTTGAGAACCTGATCGACCAGACGAACCGTTATGAAAAAAGATACAAGGAAGATTTGCTGCTGCACCGCAAGCAGTTTTTTCAAAAGCTTATTGAAGGAGACCGCGAAATTTCGCGGAATCAGTGGAAAACGCAAATGGAGCAGCTCCAATTGGAGTACGATTTCACTTCGCTTTGCGTGAGCGCGGCCGAAATCGACGGGTATCCCGGCTTTTCCAGGACGTATAACGACCGCGATCAAAATCTGCTCAAATTCGCCTTGACCAACGTGATCCAGGAGTTTGCCAAACAGGAGGGGCTATCGATTTGGGCGGAATGGATTTCCAGCCAAAGATTGGGCATTCTATACATGTTTAAACATGAGGAGCAGCGCGAAGCGGAGCATCTCGTAAGGATGAGCGAGCTGTTCCGGGAATGGGTGCAAACGAACCTTAAGCTTTCCATAACGATCGGCATCGGCAGCTTATCTGACCGGCTGGGCGGCATTCGGCCGTCTTATCTGGAAGCCGATTCGCTGCTTCGGCATAAACTGCAGCTCGGTAAGGGCAAGGTGGCGGTGTATACCGAGCCTGCCGCGAATAAAGCGGACGGAGCTTTTGAATATTATCAAAAAATTTCTTCGGCCGTTCAATATTTCCGTCTGACGAATGAAGCGTGGTCGGAAGTGCTCGGCGATGTTTTCCGGCATATGAAGGATGAATATTTGGAAGACGAAGATATTCGCACCTTGGTCGATTATTTGATTCATATGCTGAGCCGGGAGCTGGATGAGCTGCCGGATTCGCTGAAGCGGCAGTGGCAAGAAGAAATTTATCCGTCGCTTTCCAAATATATGGAAGAAGCGGAAACGGTGGACGCTTTGGCCGAAACGCTGATCGATCATCTGTCGGAATTGTACCGGCATTACGTGGAGATCCGCGAATCGAAAGGCCAGCTCGCAATGCTTGGCGAGATGCGCAAGTACATTGAAGAAAACTACGCGAACCCGGATTTGTCGCTCGCTCATCTAAGCGATAAATTCGACGTCAACGCCAAATATTTGAGCCAGCTGTTCAAGGAGCAGTTCGGCATGAAGTTCGTCGACTTTTTGGTGAACCTTCGCATGGAGGAAGCGAAACGTCTGCTGCTCGAAACCGACGATTCGATCCAGGACATCGCCGAGAAGGTCGGCTACACGCACGGCATTTCGTTCGGCCGCACGTTCAAAAAAATCGTCGGCACCACCCCCGGCGACTACCGGAAAGTGATGTAGGGATTCCCCCAACAAAAATTCACAAGATTATTCCGTGGCTAAGGCCACGGTTTTTCATTGTTATGGAACTAATAGATGATGTTGACAGAGGATATATTCTATGGCGCCGAGTGTGGGAAAGAGGCACGTTTTCAATCTCTCCACACTCGGCATCGCACAAAAAGTAGAGCGTGGCCGCACGCAATTTTGCCGTCAGGCAAAATCCGTGCAGCCAAACGCGGGCTCGAGGCACTCATGATCTCCCCAGGCATCGCACCGAAAGTGCAGCGTGCCCGGCATAGGATTTTTGGCGCGCAGCCCAAAAATCCATGCCGGGCAAACGCGAACTAGAAGCAAGCAGTCCCGTACTGCGGGCGGGTCCAGGGCGCCCGAGCGCCTGGGGTCCCCCCATGGGGGGATTTAGAGCAGCGGTACGATGTCAAGCCCCTTTGTTAACATAACATTTTTCGCTCCGAACCTTTTTAGGAGGTGACCCGAAAAAAGGCAACACCAAATCAGACCCACCCTACCACTATATCAAATGGTAAATAATACCATGTCTAATAATGGAAATAGGTGGATTTTTCTAGGGATCTATGTCTAAGCTTCTTGTCGGATCACCTCCTGGGGTTCGTAGAGTCGGTTGGTTCGCAGCAGATGATCGACCAACCGCACCAACTTACGAGCTGTAAGCGCAAGGGCACGTTTTTCGGCGTATTTAGCCGGCTCCGCTTTCTTGTGGCTGTAATATTGCGCAAATATAGTGTCGTGCACCTGGACACTCTTTGCTGCTTCTGTGAAGTAATACTTCAAGTAGCGGTTGCCGGACTTAATAAGCCGAGATTCAACGCCTTTAAAGTTACCCGATTGGTTTTCTGTCCATGCAAGTCCGGCGTATTTGGCCAGTTTCATATGGCTAGGAAAGCGCCCAATGTCTCCGATCTCGGAGAGGATGCCCGCCGCGAAGATGGGGCCCATTCCGGGGACCGAAGTGAGGGTCTGCGGAATGGACGCCAAATGATCTTCAATCGCTTTTTGCAGTGATTTGGCTTGTTCCTGTAAAGATCGGATGATGCGAATGTTGGAAGCCATCGCAAAGTTGACAGCATCCGCCATGGCCTTTGGCAGGCGGTAGGAGGAGCGCGCCGCTTTTTGCAGCGCCAAAGCCACTTCCTCCGGGTTCTCAAACTGATTCCGGCCGCGCTCCATCACAAAGGCCATCAAGTCTTCGACGGACATGTGAATAATGTCTTCGACACTGGCAAATTCCTCGATGACAGCCAAGCTGGTCGCCGACGTCTTGTGCCGGAAAGGTCCGCTGGCATAACTGCTGAACTTTAAAAATAAGTTGGTCAGCAGGAAATTGGTCTCCCGTGTCAAAGTATGTACAACGTGGAAACGGGTTCTCGTCAGGCGCTGTAGGGCGGCCATGGACTCGCTCCACGTGTAGGCACGGGGTAGATGACCGGATCGGAGCTTCGCGGCGATGAACCAGGCGTCTACCCTGTCGTTTTTTGGGGCGTACAGAAAGTGAGCTTTCTTGAACTCCTTAATCAGACTCGGGTTGAAGACGTAGACGGCATGCTCATAAGGTTCGAAGGTCAGAACGCTTTGCAAGTAACGGGCCAGATGACTGGAAAAAGGGCCTGTAGCTTCGAGTCCGAAACGAATATGCGTCAACCCGTGCTTGCTCATCAGCGCCTTGATCCTCTCCTGAAAGATCATCACGCCGGGTTCATCATTGGTGACGGTAAACCGGCTCAGAGGTTTGTGGACATCACCTTCCGGCAGGCAACAGACTACGTTGTTCTTGCTGCTTACATCGATCCCGACAAATAAGATGCTGGGCATAGGGTACACCTCCTTTCGTAAGGGACTCGGTGTTTACGGTCCTGGGATGTCCTTGGGAAACTCTCCGCTAACAGCCTTGCGAGCTATAGGAATACACCGGGGCCCGTCGGTGCACTTTCCTTCCTCTGCTATGCGGAAGGGACGGGAACGCCCGGGAAACAGTCAGCGTGTAGGAAAATACGGAAGAGGCCAAGGGAACACTCTAAATTGGAAGAACCCGCATGAAAGCAAGGTCAACAGGGGGGCAAGGAACATTCCCGTCGGTAACACCTATTGGCTATTTTCCCAAAGACACCCCAGGATCGTAAAGCACCCAGTCGAATAAATTTGCTACGTTGGCTGTGAAAACATAAGCCTCCCGCGCCTTCGCTTGGGCTACGTCCACATCCACCATAGTAAAGTGATGCATTATTCAATTTTCAAGGAGCAGCATTTAAAAAAAGCACCTCAAGATCGGATATTATGTAAACCGATCATTGAGCTGCTCTTAGTATACAAGGGGGGGCTGAACAGGAGCAGCCTGGGGTCCCCCCGGTGGGGGGATTTAGGGGGCCCTCACAGAAAATAATCAGCAATCTGAAATCGGTTTGTCCGCGGAAAAAGAGGCATTGCGACGCTTTGGTTTGTGCTGCGGAATCATGTTTATTGATGCCTAACCGGAAGCTGGGGTATAACGGAGTTGCGTCCGGTGCATGAAGATCAACGACCTCAAGAAGCGGACATCCATAGCGAATTTGAATTTCATTAAGGAGAGGGTTCAGTTGAAGAGACAGACGGTAAAAAAAGCGGTTGCTTTATCGATGAGCTCGGTGCTGACGATCGGCGTCCTGGCTGCTTGCTCGAGCAACGACAACAAAAGCGCAGGAGCAGGTTCGGGTGCGAACGATCCGAAAAAACAGGTGACGCTGCGGGTGGAAATGTTCGACCGCGGCAACGCGCCGGCCGGCCAATCGGCAACAGATAACTACTGGACGAAATGGATGCAGGAGAAGTTCGGAACGCCGAACAACATCAAGCTGGAATACGTTCCCGTACCGCGCGCCCAGGAAGTGGAGAAGCTGAACGTGCTGATGGCCAGCGGCGGCGACGCCCCGGATATCGTATTTACGTATGACAGCAACCTCGTATATAAATATGTGCAGCAGGGCGGTCTTGCCGATATCGGCCAAGCGCTCGACGAATACGGCAAAAATCTGAAAACGTTCCTCGGAACGGACACGCTCGAATACGGCAAATTTGACGGAAAGCAATATGCGATCCCGGCCAAACGCGTACAGCTCGGCAAATACGCCTCGTTTATCCGCCAGGACTGGCTGGATGCATTAGGCATGCAGGTTCCGAAAAATACGGATGAAGTGTACAGCTTCCTGAAAGCCGTGAAAGAGAAAGATCCCGGCAAAGTCGGCAAAGATTTGATTCCGCTCGGCATGGCGCTCGCGCCTTCCTCCTATGAGCCGATCATCTGGCCGTTTATCAAGAAAGATCTGACCGAAGAAGAGAAATACACCCAGCGCATGCAGCTCGGCTCCCGCGATTATCCGATTTTGACGGCCGGGCATAAAGAAGCGCTGCAATTTTTGAACAAGCTGTACAACGAAGGGTTGATGAGTGCGGATTTCGCCCTCGACAAAGACAAGAAGAAGCTCAATCAGGACGTCATGACCGGCAAAGTCGGATTGTTCAGCGAAGACAGCGTGAACCCGCTGAATGCGACTCCGGGGGTTTACAAGGTGCTGGCGACCAATGTAAAAGGAGCCAAGATTACGGCGGTGGATCCGTTCGCAGGCGCCGACGGCAAGCACACGAAGCCGAAATATATGCCTGCAGGCATGTACATCCTCATTCCGAAATCAAGCAAAAACGTAAACGAAGCGATCAAATATTTGGACTTCATGGCACAAAAGGACAATTACTTCAAGATCATGAACGGCGACGAAGGCAAAGATTACAAGCTGGAGGACGGCATCCCGGTTCGAATCGACAGCCAGGAAACGAAAGACAAGTTTTTCAATATCGGCGACTTTATCATCATCAGCAACGGGCAGGATCTGGGCAGCGAAGAGAAAAACATCAAGCTCGACTCGAAGTCGTACCCGGCCGATATCGTCAAAGAAGTGGAGGCCGCCCGGAAAATTTCGAATACAGACACCGAGCCGATGCTGCGCTTCCAGCGTCCGATTCAGGCGGAGGTCAAATACGGCACGAGCCTTGTGGACAAATATCATGAGCTGTTGGTGAAATCCGTTCTGGCCAAGCCGGCCGATTTTGACAAAACTTACGAACAGTCGCTGAAAGATTTCATGGCCGCCGGAGGTCAGGAAATTGCGAACGAAAGAAAAGCGGCTTACCAGGAAATGAAAAAGAAGTAATCCGTATATACCCGGTCCGTTCGGGCAAAAACATCCTGCATCAGGCATCTCGCGCTTGATGCAGGAGCGTTTTCCGGCGGAATAGTCGATAAGCTCATGCTTTACGAAGTCAGTTTTTGCTGACGCAAAAACGTTAAGGAGGCCCCCGATGAACACGTCCGCAGCTTCGCAAACCAACCGCCAAAATGCGGAGATCGTCCGGCAGAGCGCAATCAAAGTATACCTGCGGCGGAACTGGCAGCTGTACGTTCTGCTCGTGCTGCCGATCGCATACTTCCTGATTTTCAAATACGGTCCGATGTACGGAGTGACGATCGCGTTTAAAGATTTCAACCTGTTTCAGGGCATTAACAAAAGTCCGTGGGTCGGGTTCGACAATTTCAAGCAAATTTTCAATAACCGGCAGTTTTTTACCGCTTTAAGAAACACGCTCATGCTGAACTTTCTCGATCTTATCGTATCTTTCCCTGCACCGATTATTTTGGCGATCATGCTTAACGAACTGAAGAGTCTTTTGTACAAAAAGCTTGCGCAAACGATTTTGTACTTGCCGCATTTCATCTCCTGGGTTATCGTCGGCGGCATCGTTTACCAAGTGTTCGCAACGAAATCGGGCTTTGTCAACAACTTGCTTATGAATGCAGGCCTGGAAGCGATTCCTTGGCTTTCGGATAAAAATTACTGGGTTATCACATATCTGGCTACCGGAGTTTGGCATTCCGCAGGCTGGGGAACGATCATTTATTTGGCCGCCCTGACCGGCATCAACAAGGAATTGTACGAAGCGGCCGACGTGGACGGAGCGGGACGGCTCACCAAGATTCGCTACATTACGATTCCCGGCATCCAGTCGACAATCGTCGTGCTGCTCATCATGAAGCTCGGCGAGCTTGTGCAGATCGGATTTGAGCGCCCTTACGTGCTCGGAAACGTAACCGTATCCGAATATTCCGAGGTGATCAGCACGTTCGTGTACAAAATGGGCCTGCAGTCCGCCCAATATTCATTGGCGACCGGCGTCGGCTTTTTCCAGGCTGCGGTTGGACTCGTCTTTATCCTGACGGCCAACTATATCGCCAAGAAAACGACCGATCAGGGAATCATCTAACGTTAAGGAAAGGAGCTTCCGCTTATGAGTGCCAAAGCCGCCGACCGCACCGTCGATATGGCGATCAACGTATTTATTTTTATCGCGCTTGCGCTTTGCCTGATCCCGTTTCTGCATATTTTGTCCATTTCGCTCAGCTCCAACCGGGCGATCATGTCGGGAGAAGTGACGATCTACCCGATCGAGCTGAGCCTGGAAGCTTTCAAGAAAGTGTTCGCGGACGTTTCCATGATCCGGTCGATGGGTTTTACCGTTCTGCTGACGGTGACCTACACGATCTCGTGTATGTTAATGTCCATCATCGCCGCGTATCCGCTTACAAAAACGTATTTGAAAGGGCAAAAGTTTTTCATGGTGCTGATCATCATTACGATGTTTTTCAGCGGCGGCATTATCCCGGAGTACATTTTGATGAAGCAGCTGAATTTGATCAATTCCATGTGGGCGCTTATTTTGCCGATACTCATCAGCCCGTTTAATTTGATCATCCTGATCAACTTTTTCAAATCGATTCCGGAAAGCCTGCACGAATCCGCCGAAATCGACGGAGCGAGCCACTTCCGCGTACTCTGGCAAATCGTCGTTCCGCTTTCGATGCCGGTCATCGCGACGCTCAGCTTGTTTTATGCGGTGAATCGCTGGAACGGCTTTATGGATACGCTGTTTTACATCACGAATCCGAAGCTGTATCCGCTTCAGCTCAAGCTGTACCAGCTCGTCATGAACAATATGGCCAACGATTTGATGCAGCTCGAGGGCACGCAGGTCGTGCAGTTTTTGCCGGAAAGTTTGAAGGCGGCGAGCGTCATGTTCGCGACGATACCGATTTTGCTCGTGTATCCGTGGCTGCAGCGTTATTTCGTCTCCGGCATCATGCTGGGGGCGGTCAAAGGCTGACAAATTTTTCTTAGGGCATGCAGAAAACCTGTATAATAACATCAATGCGTTGCATCACCGTGCGGTGTGAGAGGAGAGGGACCGTTTGTTCAAGGATAAAGGGGAATATTCGTTTTCCACATGCTGGAATATCAAACGCCACGATACAGGCAGAGGTATGATCGAAGAGATCAGGCAGCTCGGCTTCCGCCGCGTGGAGCTGAATTATAACGTAACGCATGAGTTTTTGAGCACGATCGAACCGATGATCGAGCAAGGCGAAATCGGCGTCTCCAGCGTGCACAACACGTTCCCGCACATTGCGGACCCAGACTACGGCACCGATTCCGTGCTGCTCGGCTTTGACGATGAGGAGAAACGGCAGCGAGCGATCGAGCTTCTTTGCGGCTCCATCGATTATGCGCACCGTTACGGCGCGGAGGCGGTTGTCGTACATCCGGGGGAAGTGCCGTTCGACATCAACATCGATTCCCTGCTGAAAAAAATATACCGCGAGATGGGCAAGGATTCGCCGGAATACAAGCAGCTGTGGAACGAGATGCTGGCGCGCCGCGAAGCGCTGAGTCCGCACTACACAAGCAGGATTCGGGAAAGTTTGGAGCAGGTTTCCGAGTATATCGCCCGCAAAGGATACAAGGTTGTCGTCGGCATCGAAACACGCTCCCGCTGCTACCAAATGCCGACGCCGCAGGAGGCGAAGACGATCATCGACGGGCTGAAGGGCGCGCCGGTGTACCTGTGGTACGACTTCGGCCATGCGATGATGATGGACCGGATGGGGCTGTACGACAGCGTGAAAGACGCGCATGAGTTAAAAGCTTACATCTACGGTCTGCATATTCATGAAACGCTGGAGCTGTCCGACCACTATTGTCCTTACGTGCACAGCAAAACGGATGTCTTCGACGGCTTCCTGGACATCGTCCGCGATGCGCCGCTTAAAGTGTATGAGCTCAAGGCGATCTGCAAGCCGGAGGAAATCGAAGAAAGTCACGACATTTTACTGCGGAAATTGGAGGCTATGCCAAAATGAGCACAATCACAGATCCGTTCTACGAAACGCTGGTCGGCATGAACGACCGGAGTGTCCGGGCGGCGTTGGCTTTGCAGGTGACCGATTCGTCCAGCCGCCATTTCGGCGGCGTCGTCAACGAGCTGACCGGGGTGCCGAGCCCGACTCACGTCGGTACGGCCGGACATATGGCGACAATGGCGGCAGCACTTATCAACCCGGATTCGGAGTTTTACCACAGCGCTGAACTGCTCACCCGCCTGGAATGGGCGGCAGACTATATGCTGAGCCGCCAGCACGAAGACGGCACGATTTCGCTCGGCTCGACGAATTACCACTCTCCGCCGGATACCGGCTTTGTCATTACCGGCTTCGGCCAGCTTTACCGGCTGCTGGAGAGCCATCCGTGGCACGATATCAAACCCGTGACCCATAAGGTGAAGCTGTTCCTCGAACGGGCGATTCCCGCCATGCTGACGGGCGGCTGTCATACGCCGAACCACCGCTGGGTGCTTACGTCGGCGCTCGGCTGGCTGTACAGCATTTTCAAGAAGGAAGAGCTGATCGCGCGGGCGAGCGAGTGGCTCGCCGAAGGGCTCGACTGCACCGAAGACGGCGAATGGACCGAACGGAGCCACGGCATTTACAATACGGTCAACGACATTATGTTATATCATACCGCGAATCTGTTCGGGCGCACGGAGCTGCTCGAGCCGGTGCGCCGCAACCTGCGGATGATGGTGTACCTCGTCCATCCGAACGGCGACGTCGTCACCGACTACTCGGGGCGGCAGGACTTCGGCCAGCGGGCCGACCTGTCGGAATATTTCCTGTCGTACCGCCTGATGGCGGCGCTCGACCGCGACCCGCTGTTCGCGGCGATGTCCGACCTGGCGGCGGCTCATTTGTCGCGCCTCGGCCCGGTGAACAACCATGCGATGCTCGGTTACCTGACGTTTCCGGAGGCGCGCATCGAAGGGCTGGAGAGAGCCGAGCTGCCGACGCAATACGTGAAAGTGATCAACGAGCATCATCCGGTCCTTGAGGATTTGCGAAAGCGACACAGCGTCGGCCACCACGACAAAATCGAGCACAGCTCCATGCACCTCGCGTTCGGCTCGCCGGTCGCACGCCACCGCGACGGGGATACGAGCGCGACGGTCATGACGCGCGCCGCGTCGGTGTTCGCTCTGCGCCACGGCCGGGTGAACCTGCTGGCGACGCAAATGTTCACCTCGTTTACGCCGGGGCTCGTCGAGATGGAGCATTTTGCGCGGACCGAGAACGGGTATCGGATGGCTGCGCATATGGAGAAAGGCTACTACGGCCCGGTTCCGAAGGAGCACCTGCCGGAAACGGCGCGGGCGCCGATCAGCCCTTGGTACCTGCTGCCGCACCATATGCGTCCGGTGACGCACCTGCAGAAGCATACGCTTGAAGTCGAGGTCGCGCCGGGGGCGAAGGAATGGAAGCTGCGCGTGAAAGCGGACGATTTGCCGGACGTGTTCACGCAGGTCGCTTTTTCTTTCAATCTGGACAGCAAGCTTTCCGGGGAGGGGCTGCAGCCCATCGAAAATCACGCGTATTTCTGGACGGAAGGTGCGATCCGCTGCGAGAACGGCGGCGATGCGCTGGAGCTGTCCGCCGGAGCGCACGAGCACAAATTGAAGGTGATCCGGGTGAACCCGATTCAAAACGGGGTCCAGACGGTGCTCGTCAACCTGATGACGCCGCTCGATCATACGTTTACGATTCGCCTGTCATAGGTCAACATCGACCGGGGGCGGCAGCGATGGCCAATCGGATGGAAGGGAGTGCGGATGAAGATGAGCGAAGATCATACCGGAACGGTCGCAGGTATTGATGTCGGAGGCACCAAAATATCGATCGGCCTTGTGGATGCGGACGGCCGCATCGTCAGGTCGGCCCGGTACCCGATGGACCGGAGGGAGCAAGCATCCGCTCTTGGGAGCATCGACCGGGCGCTGGACGATTTCATGAGCGGCGGCAGCCGTTCGGCGCGTGAGCCGCTCGCCATCGGCCTGTGCATGCCGGGGCAAATCGATCCGGCACGCGGCGCATGGGTGCACTGCCTGAGCATCCCGATCGGCAGCGAGGTGCCGCTGGCCGCGCTGCTGCAGGAGCGCTACGGCGCGCCCGCCTTTCTTGACAACGACGTAAAGGCGGCGACGCTCGCCGAGCAGCGCTGGGGCGGCGGCCGGGGGCACGCCGACTTCGTCTACGTCAACGTCGGCACGGGTATCGCCTGCGGCATCGTCAGCGGCGGACAGCTAGTGCGCGGCGCCGGCAATTATGCCGGGGAAATCGGCCATATGTCCGTCGACCCGTCGGGAGCGCCGTGCAAATGCGGCAGCCGCGGCTGCCTGGAAAATATCGCTTCGGGCGGCGGTATGATCAGCCGGGTGCGCGAGCTGCTGCCGCAGTTTCCGGACTCGTCGCTGCATGGGCTCGAACGATCCGGCGGGCTTAACTCGTCGGCTGTATTCGCGGCTTACCGTCAAGGCGACGCGCTTGCCGCGAAGGTGTCCGAAGACGCGGTCGCTGCGCTCGAAACGGCGCTCGTCAGCCTTGTCAATTTGACGAATCCGCAGGCGGTTATTTTGGGAGGCGGCGTATTTCGCGACGAGTGGCTCGCCGGGAGGCTGCGCGAGCATGTCGCGGCGCACAGCATGCCTGCTGCGCGCAAATCGCTGGCTTCGTTTCAACTATCGCAGCTAACCGCAAGCGATGTCGGGCTGCTCGGTGCCGCCTCGCTGGCATGGGAGGGAATAAAGTGAAACTGATCGTTACCGAAACGGAGCATTTCGACCGCACCGCGGCCGGGTTTGTCTCCGGTTACATAAGGATGAAGCCGGATGCCGTTCTAGGTTTTGCCACCGGGTCCACGACCGTGGGGCTGCACCGCGAGCTCGCCCGCATGCATCTGGAGGAAGGGCTTGATTTTTCGCAAGTATACTCGTTCAATCTTGACGAATATGCCGGCATTCCCTGGGAGCATCCGAAAAGCTGCCGCTGCCGGATGGAGGAGCAGCTGTTCCGCCATGTGAACATCCGGCGCGAGCGCATCGAATTTTTGAACGGCGCCGCCGCCGATCCGGAGGCGGAATGCGTCCGGTTCGCACGGGCGATCGATGCCTGCGGCGGGATCGATCTGCAGGTGCTCGGGATCGGCACGAACGGGCATATTGCGTTTAACGAGCCGGGGACGCCGTTTGATTCCCGGCTCAGAGTCGTGCCGCTGGCGCAGCAAACGATCGGCGACAAGTCCGCCTTTTTCGGCGGAGAGGAGCTTGTACCCCGCTGCGGCATCACGATGGGTCTCATGGACGTCATGCGCTGCAAGCGCAACGTGCTGCTCGCCAGAGGCGCAGACAAAGCCGACATTATCCGACGCTCGCTCAGGGGGCCGGTCACCGTGGACGTGCCGGCTTCCGTCCTGCAGCTGCATCCGCAGCTGACGGTGATATTAGACAAAGCCGCCGCCGCCGGATTATAACCAAACCGGGGCCGGCCGGCCTAAAAGAGGGACCAGCTACCGTGAATATTCAAAACGGCAAATATTCCATGCACGTCTATATTTTTGTATTTTATTCGACGCAGGCGGTATTTCTTCCATTTCTCGGGTACTGGTTTGCCGAGCAGGGACTGAGCAGCCGGCAAATCGGCCTCCTGTCTTCGCTCGGACCGGTACTCGGCTTGTTTATACAGCCGGTATGGGGAGCGCTGTGCGACCGGTTCGGGCTGGAGCGCGCGATCCTGATGGCGAGCACGGTCTTGGCGCCGCTGATCGCTTTCGGATACCGGTTTGCCGGAGATCGCTTCTGGATGTATATGGTGACCGCGCTCGGACTCGCTTTGACGTTTTCCGCGATGTCTCCGATCAACGAAGCGATGACGGTCAGCCATGCGCAGAAGCGGGGGCTCAGCTACGGCGGTATCCGCGTGCTCGGCTCGATCAGCTTCGCCATCGTCGCCGCGCTGATCGGAGTTATTTACAAACGGATCGGCATCGAGCATATGTTTATGGTGTATGCGGGAACGATGGCCCTGCTTCTGGCATCGCTTTTTTTGCTGGAGAAGCCGCGAATCGGCAAAAACCGGAACCGCGTCCGGGGGGGCTTTAAAGCGTTTTTGTCGCAGCGGCGGTTCATCGTATTCCTGCCGCTGGTGTTCGCCGTTTCGGTCGGCTCGGCGGCATGCAGCGTGTTTTTGTCGGTTTTCGTCAACTCGACGGGCGGAGACGTATCGGGTAAAATCGGCCTGTTAAACACGGCCGCCGCTTTGTCGGAGCTGCCGTTTTTTATTTTCGCCGGCCGTCTTATCAAAAGATTCGGATATTTCCCGATTTTGTCGGCGGTTGGTGCCGCTGCGGCTCTGCGCTGGCTGCTGCTGTCTTCGGAGCCAACATTCGGCATGCTGATCGCCGCCCAACTGCTGCACGGCGTCACGTTCGCCTTGTTCGTGGCGACGGGGATCAGCTATGTGCATGAAGCGAGCCCGGAGGGCTTCCGAACGACCGGGCAAACGCTGTTTGCGATCGTCAATTCCAACTTGGCCGTGCTCGTCGCGAGCAACGCAGGCGGCTATCTGATCGATGCGCGGGGCTTCTCCTTCATGTTTCAAACCGCATCGCTCGTCAGCCTGGCGGGGGCGATCGGCTTTGCATGGCTTGCACGGTCAAGCGCCCGAACCAAAGCGGAGGCCGGGACGGGCACCCCTCCGATCTCTTCGTAAACAAGCGGCCTCCCGAAGCGGAGCATGGGCGGTGTTTTCCTGCGGAGTATGGCGCAATTCGCTTCCATGTATTAAAATGCGGATAAAGCGTGCAAAGTGGAGGTAAAAGCTATGGCCGTGCAAATTCCCGAAAAATGGCTGCAGGGCAGCTCGCTGGGGGAAAAAATATCGTTCGAGCTTCGCCTGCGCATTATTAGCGGTGCGACCGCGGCAGGGACCGTGCTGTCGGAAAACGCGCTGGCCGCGGAGTTCGGGACGAGCCGTTCGCCGATCCGCGACGCACTCAAGATGCTCGCCGGGGAAGGATTGATCCGGATGGAACGCATGGGAGCCGTCGTGCTTGGGCTGACCCCTGCGGACATGGAGGAACTGTACGATGTACGGTTTCTTTTTGAGGATTTCGCGCTGCAGCGGCTGGCGCAGCAAAACGACGAAGGGAAGATCGGCGAGCTGCGCCGGATCATCGACCGGATGGAGATGGCTGCAAAGCACGACGACCCGGTGCAGTTCGCATATCACGATCTCGAGTTTCACGAAACGATTATTATCGGCGCGCGGCATACGAGAATTTTATATATGTGGAACAATATCCGGAATGTCGTGCTTACGGCGCTGCTGGTCGCCACGGAGAGCCGGTTTTCCCGGAAGGAAGAAATACAGCCGCTTATCGACCGGCATAAGCTGCTTGTCGATGCGCTGGTGACCGGAGATACGGCGACGATCCGAAAAATCGTACAGGAGCATTTCAACGATACGAAACGTACAGTGGATGAAAGTTTGTTTGCGTCTGAAAAATAGACCGCTTTCAAAAAAATGTTTACAAGCGTCCTTGTCATGCTTATCATTAAGTTGTCGACAAGTATACAAGTGAAGGGCAAGTGATCATGGATGAGAGCGGGATTGTTTCTGGAAGTAGGACGCGTTCTGCCGGGGGAGCTGGATAAGCCGGTTCCCGGGGAAGGTGAGGCGCTGATTAAAATCTCTTATGCCGGCATATGCGGCACCGACATGATGATTTATGCCGGCAAGCATCCGCGTGCCAAAGCTCCGCTTGCGCTCGGGCATGAGTTTTGCGGCATGATCGAGCAGGTGAACGGGCAGGGCGGCTTCGCTGCAGGAGACCGGGTCGTCGTCGAGCCGACATTGAGCTGTGGAACGTGCGATGCCTGCAGGGCCGGGCAAAACCACGTATGCCGGACGCTGAAGCTGATCGGCATCGACAAGCATGGCGGTTTTGCCGAATACGTGACGGCTCCTCTGCACAGGCTGCACCGGGTGCCGGAAGAGCTTTCGGATGAGCTTGCCGCGCTCACCGAACCGCTTGCATGCGCGGTACATACGGTACGGCGCTCCCGCGTGAAAGTCGGGGATACCGTGGCGGTTTTGGGAGCGGGCCCGATCGGGCTGCTCGTCGGCTTGGTTGCAAAGCTGGCGGGGGCGCAGCGCATTATCATCTCCGACATCAGCCCATATCGGCTTTCCGTCGCAAAGCAGTTGGGCTTCACGGCATTAAACGCCAAGGAAACGAACGTCGTCGAATCTGTAAAAGCGCTTACCGAAGGCAAGGGAGCGGATGTGGTGTTCGAGGTGGCGGGCACTCCCGCGACAGCCAAACAAATGGTGGAGATCGCCAAAATCCAGGGGGAAATTTTTGTCGTCAGCGTGTTCAAAGAACCTCCCGCAGTCGATTTGGCGAATATGCATTACAGGGAAATTTCGCTGACGACAAGCCGCTGCTACAGCGGCGGGGATTTTTCGGCCGCGATGCAGATGATGGCGGCGAACATGCTCGATCTTTCCCCGCTCATATCCCATCGGATCGGCTTGCACGACATCGCCGAAGGGTTCGAGCTGATGAAAAATACGGAACAGTCGCTGAAAATATTGATTCGTCCGTAGTTAATCTTGCGGCGCGAAAGGAGATTGTCATGATTCTGGATTTATTTAAACTGGACGGCAGAACGGCCGCCGTCACCGGAGCGTCCCGGGGCATCGGCCGGGCGATAGCGATTGCTTTGGCCGAGGCGGGGGCGGACATAGCGCTGCTCCAGCGCTCGCCGGAGCAGACGGAATTGCAGGAGGAGATTCGCGGGCTCGGCCGAAAGTGCGTGATCGTCCCCTGCGATATGGAAAACAGCATGCAGGTGAAGGCCGCAGTCCCGGCGGCGATCGCTCATTTCGGCAAGCTCGACATTCTCGTCAACTGCGCAGGGATTCAAAGAAGATCGCCGGCGGTCGATTTCCCTGAAGCGGATTGGGACGATGTGATTCAGGTCAACCTGAAGAGCGTCTGGCTTCTGTGCCAGGAAGCCGGAAGGCACATGGTGGAGCGCAAACAAGGCAAGATCATCAACGTCGCGTCGCTGCTTTCCTATCAAGGCGGCATTACGGTTCCCGCTTATGCCGCAGCCAAAGGCGGAGTCGCGCAGCTGACGAAAGCGCTTGCGAACGAATGGGCGCAGCACAATGTGAACGTCAATGCGATCGTGCCCGGATACATCGCGACCGATATGAATACGGCGCTGATGCAGGATCCGGTGCGCAGCCAGCAAATATTGGTCCGCATTCCGGCGGGACGCTGGGGGACGCCGGACGATTTCAAAGGATGCGCGGTATACTTGGCGTCCGCCGCTTCCAATTACGTGCATGGCTCATTATTCGGCATCGACGGCGGCTGGATGGGCAGATAACAATTGTTAAAGGAGATGGGAGCATGGCGTTTCAATCGCAGCGTTTTGCAAGTCTGGACGAGCTCTGGAACAAGCTGGAGCAAAAAACGGACCGCATGATCGATCAAATGGGCGGCAAAAGCCCGCATGTCGCCAAAGCGGACGGGGTATATGACGATAACCCGACCGATGCGTGGACGTCCGGTTTTTGGCCCGGCATTTTATGGCTGATGTACGAGATGACCGGGAAAGAGCGCTACAAGGAGGCCGCGTGGGACTGGGACCGCAAGCTGGAGGAAAACTTCGTAAGGCCGTCCAACTTTCATCACGACGTTGGCTTCCAATTTCTCCCTACAGCAATCGTCAAATACAGGCTGACCGGGGATGCGGATGCGAAAAGAATCGGCCTTGAGGCGGCCAATTTCCTCGCGGGGCGATTTAATTTGGCCGGCCGGTTCATCCGCGCATGGAACAACGTCAAGGGTGCCTGGCATGAAGGGAACGACGGCTGGGCGATCATCGACTGCATGATGAACCTGCCGCTCCTCATGTGGGCCTCCGGCGAGCTGGGAGATCCGCGGTTCAAGCATATTGCGGTCGCACATGCCGATACGGCGCTGGCGAACTTTGTCCGCGACGACGGTTCGACCCGGCACATCTGCTGCTTCGATCCGGAAACCGGGGAGTTTTTGCACGCCCTCGGCGGACAAGGATTCGCACCGGATTCGGCCTGGAGCCGCGGCAACGCTTGGGCGCTGTACGGCTTCTCCGCGATGTACCGCCTGAGCGGACAACAGCGTTATTTGGACGCGGCGAAACGCGTCGCCCACTTCTTTATCGCGAGCGTGGAGGACGACTTCGTCCCGCTGTGGGACTTCCGCGTCGACAACCGCAGCGGGGCGCCCCGCGACAGCTCGGCGGCGGCGATCGCGGCATCCGGCCTGATCGATATTTCCAAATACGTCCCGGCCGGGCAATCCGGTCTCTATTTGCAGGCCGCCGAGCGCATGATCGCGTCGCTGACCGACCGCTACGCCACCTGGGATACTCCGGAGCATGAGGCGATTTTGCTGCACGGCACCGGCCATTTGCCGCGCGGCGCCAATATCGACGTATCGCTGATTTACGGCGATTACTACTACGTGGAAGCGGTCTCCAAGCTGAAAGGCTGGAATTGCCATATGTTTTAATCTTGACAAAAAGCAGGTTGCCGGAATAGCCTGCTTTTGTTTCATGTTGCATGTTCACGTTTGCATTGTAATATAATATGTTTACTTTTAAACTTTCGTGCGAAAAGTAAAGCGAGGCGGCATGCCGATTTGCGTCAGCAAAGCGCATGGCGCCAACCGCGAGCCCGAGGCACGCAGCGACTCCAACGGCACCGCACCAAAAGTAAAGCGAGGCGGCATGCCGATTTGCGTCAGCAAAGCGTATGCCGTCAATCGCGAGCCCGAGGCACGCAGCAACCCCAACGGCACCGCACCAAAAGTAAAGCGAGGCGGCATGCCGATTTGCGTCAGCAAAGCGCATAGCGCCAACCGCGAGCCCGAGGCACGCAGCAACTCCAACGGCACCGCACCAAAAGTAAAGCGAGGCGGCATGCCGATTTGCGTCAGCAAAGCGCATGGCGCCAGCCGCGAGCCCGAGGCACGCAGCAACTCCAACGGCACCGCACCAAAAGTAAAGCGAGGCGGCATGTCGATTTGCGTCAGCAAAGCGCATGGCGCCAACCGCGAGCCCGAGGCACGCAGCAACTCCGAACAGCACCGCACCAAAAGTAAAGCGAGGCGGCATGCCGATTTGCGTCAGCAAAGCGCATGGCGCCAATCGCGAGCCCGAGGCACGCAGCAACTCCGAACAGCACCGCACCAAAAGTAGAGCGTGTCCGGCATCCAATTTTTTGCCTGAAAGCAAAAAATCGATGCCGGACAAACGCGAACTAGCAGCGAGCAGTTCCTCACTGCGGGCGGGTCCAGGGCGCCCGAGCGCCTGGGGTCCCCCCGGTGGGGGGATTTAGGGGGGCATCCTGATTTAGGGGGGAGTAAAAATTGAAGCTATTCATCGTCGACGACGAACCGATGATTTGCATCGGCCTGTCCGCCATGGCGGAGGAATACGGCCGGTTTGACGCGGTCCGATCCTTTACGGACGGCGAAGCTGCGCTTACGGCCATTCTGAGCGATCCGCCGGAAATCGTGCTGACCGACATTTGCATGCCGCGTCTGGACGGCCTGGAGCTAAGCCGCCATATCTACGAGCGCAAGCTGCCGACCAAGGTCGTTGTGCTGTCCGGCTACAACGATTTTACATATGCGCAAAAATGCATGTCCTACGGAGTAAGAGAGTACCTGCTCAAGCCGGTCACCGAAATCGAGCTGTACCCTGCGCTGGAGAAGGTGCTGGAGGAAACGCGAGGAGCCACGGTTTCGTTTTCGCGGTTTGAAGAATGGCTGGACAACTTGGAGGAAGCGATCTGGACGGCGAGCAGCGGGCGCCTTGAAGATCTGCTGGCGCAGGGCGGCTCGGAGCTGTTCGGACAAGCTGCGGATACCGCATTTCAACAGCAAATGGTAAAGGACGGGCTCGCGCTGCTGGCCAAAAAACTGAACGCGCGCGGCGTCTATCACTTTGACGCAGTTTTGCCCAACGAAGCGGTCCGCAAGCTGGCCGCTGGCTCGCCTTACGAGATGATGCAGCGGCATATCCGCGACTGGATGGTGAGGCTGCTCGAAGTGAGGGGCGGCAACCAGATCAATGCGTTGGAAGCGTCGCTCGAATATATCGACGCCCATCTGAGCGAGGATTTGACGCTCGAAGCGGTCGCCGAAAAGCTCGGCATTACGCCGAATTACTTCAGCTTTTATTTCAAAAAAATGACGAACGAAACGTTCGTTCAATACCGGCTGCGCAAACGGATCGAGAAGGCGAAGCAGCTGCTCGCCATCCCGCATATCAAAATTATCGATATCGTCGCGAAGGTCGGTTACGACAGCTATCCGCATTTTTCGCGCGTTTTCAAAAAAGCGACCGGCATATCGCCGACCGAATACCGCCAGCAGCTGGGGATTAAATGATGAAGCATAAACTCGCTACCCGCGTTTACTTGTATTTTGTTATTATTATCGTTCTGACTTTAGTGACGGTCGGCATTTCCGGGTACTGGCGCTCCACGCGCGAGCTGGAGGACCAGTACCAGGGGCTGCTGACACAAATCGTCGACAACGTGCTGCATCAAACCGATTTGTACTTGAAAAACTGCGAGCGGGCGACCGTCTCGATTTTGACCTCCCCTTTGCTGAAGGAGGCGCTCGATTCAAGCCCGAAATCGCCTTCGGATTTTTTAACTTCCGCCAATCTCATTAAGCAGCAGGTGTTTCAGCCGGTGCTGATCAACAACCCGGAAATTTCGATGGTCTATCTCATCGGCTATAACGGGTTCCAGGCGTCCGATTTCAACCTGCATATCGCTAATTTTAACTATAAAGGCTTTCAGGAATACATCGATTTGCTGAAGGAAGATACTCGCGAGGACGGTCAGCTCACGATTCAGGATTCCGGGTTTCTGGACGGGCATTTGACGCTCGCGCGCAAGCTGTCCGACCGGCAGACATCGCGTGTCTACAAGGGCATTATGGGCTTCGAGCTGCGCATCGGCGAGCTGACGACGCTGTGGAAGGGCATCCGGCTCGGCGAGTCCGGTTATTTTTTCATCGTCAACGATCGGGGCAAAATTTTGTATCACCCGGACCCGGAACGAATCGGCATGCAGCTCGACGGACGGCAGTTCGAAACGGTGCAGCAAAACAAGGACCGGGTGTTCGAGATGCCTGACGAAAACGGGCGTATTTTTTTCGCGCGCAAATCCGACTACTCCGGTTGGACGCTTGTCGCCAGCATGTCCGTCAGCGAGCAAAGAAAGCCGATTTCGAACCTGCGGCAGACGACCATTTATGTCGGGCTCGCCACGCTGATCGTCGCTTTGTATCTCGCCTTCCGGTTCGGCCGTTCGATCGTACGTCCGGTACGCCTGCTCGAGGGAGGCATGCGGCAGACGGAAAAAGGGATCTGGACCAAGGTGCCCTTGACGGGGACGCGGGATGAGATGGATCGGCTTATTTCCAGCTATAACACAATGGTGGGCCGGCTGGAGGAGCTTGTGGATCGGGTCTATGAGACGGAGCTGCGCAATCAGGACAACCTGCTGAAGCGGCAAATTGCGGAATTTCAGTCGCTGCAGCTGCAGATCAATCCGCATTTTCTGTACAACACGCTGGAAATCATCATCTGCTACGCCGTCGTGCAAAAATCGAGCGAAATCAAGGACATCGTCCGATCGCTTTCGTATATGCTGCGTTATTCGATCCGCACCGATCTGGAGGAGATTACGGTGGCGAACGAGCTGAAGCACGTGCTTTATTTTATGGGGATCATGAAGTACCGGATCCAGCGCGAGTTTGAGATCGACGTCCGCATTCCGCCCGAGCTGCTGCTGCACCATATGGTCCGGTTGACGCTTCAGCCGCTGGTCGAGAATATTTTCAAGCATGCCTTTCCGTACGGCATTGAAAATCGTCATACGATCGTGATCGATGCCTGGGAGGACAACGATAATTTCTGCATCACGGTGGAGGACAACGGCTGCGGCATGCATCCTCAGACGCTGCAGCGGGTGCGGGAACGTCTGAACGAGGAACAGCGCGGCAAGCAGGAGCAGCATGCCGCCGGCGGCAGCATCGGCCTCGGCAATGTACATAACCGCATTCAAATGGTATTCGGCGAGCAGTACGGTCTATCGATCGACAGCATTCATGGGCAAGGTACGCGAATTACGATTCGAATGCCGGCGAAAAAACACAAAAAAAGTCATGTTGAAGTAAAATAGCGCAATGATCGGCCTTGGGACGCGTTGTATTCTTGAAGCGTGGTGAATTAAGCGAAGTGGACGGAATTGTGCTGTTAGAAGCGTTAGCGGTCGCCTTTGAGAACGGATTTCCACCGCCGAACGGCGCAACAGCCATTCCTAGGGGGTCCCCGCAAAGTAATCGGATTAAGCAGCGAAGGCATTCTTCACTTTGTGGGGCTGAGGAGCGATCGGAAGCGCAATCCGGTACGGAGCGGGATTATTCATCACAGTACGGAAGGCATGCCGTCATACCGTCAAGCCATACATGAAAAGGAGGTCATCATGGAGGTTACAGCAAGCCGTCCCGAAGCCGTTTCGCGTACAGACCGACGCAAATCCGGACTGGCCGTCCGGTTGAAAAGAAACTTCGCGGAGCGATGGCAGCTCTACATCCTTATGCTGCTGCCGCTCATCTACCTGGCCGTTTTCAAGTACGTGCCGATGTACGGTGCGCTCATCGCTTTCAAAAACTACGTCCCGACCAAGGGCGTCTGGGGCAGCGATTGGGTCGGTCTCAAGCATTTTATCCGGTTTTTCAACTCATACGAATTCGTTCGGATTATGAAGAACACGCTGCTCGTGAGCTTCTACAGTCTGATCGCCGGGTTTCCGTTCCCGATCATTCTTGCTTTATGCCTGAACTTCGTGAAGTCCGCTTCGTTTAAAAAATCGGTGCAAATGATCACCTATGCGCCGCATTTTATTTCCGTCGTCGTTATGGTCGGAATTATCGTGCAGCTGCTTGACCCGCGGGTCGGCCTGATCAATACGATTCTGAAAGCGCTCGGTTTCAGCCCGATCAATTTTATGGGAGAGCCCGGATGGTTTTCACACATTTTCGTTTGGTCGGGTATATGGCAGAACGTCGGATTTTCCTGCATCGTTTACTTGGCGGCCCTGGCCTCCGTCGATCCGTCGCTGCATGAAGCGGCGGTTATGGATGGTGCCAACAAGCTGCGCAGAATGTGGCATATCGATTTGCCCAGCATCATACCCGTGGCGATCATTTTGCTTATCATGAATACAGGGCACGTCCTGGACATCGGCTTCGAGAAAATTTTGCTGATGCAAAACCCGCTGAACATGAGCTCGTCCGAGGTCATCGATACTTATGTATACAAGGTGGGCCTCGCATCGACGGCAATCAACTATTCTTACTCGGCGGCGATCGGATTGTTCAAGTCCGTCATCAACCTGATCCTGCTCGTAACGGTCAACCGCATCGCCAAAAAAGTCGGACAAACCAGCTTATGGTAAAAGGAGGGGAGCTTTCGTGAGCAGCACCATTAAAGAATCGGGCGACGACAGACTGTTTAACATCGTCAATCACGTCATTTTGTTCATATTCGCGATAACGATTTTATATCCGCTCATCTATATCGTAAGCGCCTCCTTCAGTTCCTCGGCTGCGGTGGTGTCCGGGCGTGTTTGGCTGTTTCCGGTGGAGCCTTCGTTAGCCGGTTACGATGCGGTGTTCAAGCACAAGCTGATCGTATCCAGCTTCCTGAATTCGCTGTTTTACATGATCGTCGGCACGGCGATTAACGTCGTGTTCACGCTGATGGCGGCGTATCCGCTTTCACGCAAAGATTTTATGCCGCGCAATGCCGTCATGGCGCTGTTCGTGTTCACGATGATGTTTTCCGGCGGCCTCATTCCGTCTTACCTCATCGTCAAGCAGCTGGGCATGATCGATACGCGGTGGTCGCTGATCATTCCCGGAGCGATCGCGGTGTGGAACATGATCATCACCCGGACGTACTTTCAAACGACGATCCCGGATGAGCTGCTCGAAGCGGCGCAAATGGACGGCTGCGACGACTGGACGTTTTTGCGAAAAATCGTGCTTCCGCTGTCGGGTCCGATCATCGCGGTCATCGCTTTGTTTTACGCTGTCGGCCATTGGAACCAGTATTTCAATGCGCTGCTGTACCTCAAGCATCAGGAATTGTATCCGCTTCAGCTTGTGCTCAGGGACATCCTCGTGCAAAACGAGGTCGACGCTTCGATGATTACCGACGTCGCGGATGCGGCTGCGCGGGAAGGGCTGCGCGAGCTGCTCAAATATTCGCTGATCGTCGTATCGACGGTACCGGTTTTGATCATTTATCCGTTTATACAAAGGCATTTCGTCAAAGGCATGATGATCGGATCACTAAAAGGATAAAGGGGAGTCTCCTATGAAA
Source organism: Paenibacillus hamazuiensis (assembly GCF_023276405.1). NCBI lineage: Bacteria > Bacillati > Bacillota > Bacilli > Caryophanales > Paenibacillaceae > Paenibacillus > Paenibacillus hamazuiensis. The sequence goes on along the minus strand of NZ_JALRMO010000001.1, from coordinate 3,792,280 downwards.
AAGAAATTGGCCGTCACCGTGTCCGCACTCACTGCGGCTGCGCTTCTCGTCAGCGCTTGCTCCGGGTCAAAAACCGATGACAAATCGGACAAGGGAGCCGCAGGGCTGGTCGGAGCCGATCAAGTGTCGGAAGCGGGCGTCTTTCCGATTACGAAGGATAAAATCACGATGAAGGTGATGATCAAGGGCTCCAGCATCGTCGAAAATTTCGCAACGAACGAATTTACGAAATGGCTCGAGGAGAAGACGAACATTCATCTGGAATGGGAAGTGGCGCCGGAGAAGTCGTTTCAGGAGAAATTGAATGTGGCGCTCGCGAGCGGAGATTATCCCGATCTTTTGATCAACATGAGCGTCAGTCCCGTTCAGCAGTCGATTTACGGAAAAGACGGCGTATTCATTCCGCTCAATCCGTACATCGAGAAATACGGCGTGGAAACGAAAAAAATGTGGGACGCCGTTTCCTATGCCAAAGATTTGATGACGATGCCGGACGGCAAAATTTACTCTTTGCCGCAAATCAACCAGTGCTATCACTGCTCTTACGGCCAAAAGATGTTCATTAACAAAACATGGCTGGATAAGCTTGGCCTGCCGATCCCTCAGACAACCGACGAATTTTACACGGTGCTGAAAGCGTTTAAGGAAAAAGATCCGAACGGCAACGGCAAAGCCGATGAAATCCCGCTTGTCGGGGCGATCGGTTCGCCGTCCACGACGATTGTGCAAACACAGATCGATCCGTTCATTATGAGCGCGTTTGTCGAGAAAGATTTTACCTACAAGCTGGTGAAGGACGGCAAAATTCAGGTGGCGTACAACCAGCCTGAATGGAAAGATGGCCTTAAATATTTGAACAAGCTTTACAAGGAAGGCTTGATCGCGCCCCAATCGTTCACTCAGGACAAGAACCAACTGCAGCAGATGGGGATGAATCCGGATGCCGAAATCATCGGCGCCGTACCCGCACAAAATCAGGGCAACTTCATTACGATCGACTCTCCGCGGTTCAAGGATTACGTGACGGTGCCGCCGCTCAAAGGACCGACGGGGCTGCGTTCCGCACCTTTCCAGCCGTACTACATTCTTCAAGGGCAATTTGTCGTTACGAATAAAGCGAAAAATCCGGCTGCGGCATTCCGTCTCGGCGATCTGCTGATGTCGGAAGAGGCGGTGCTGCGCAGCACGATCGGCCGTCCCGGGCAGGAGTGGGATAAAGCCGCGCAGGGCGAGCTCGGGCTTGACGGAAAGCAGGCCAAGTGGAAGCAGCTGACGACGTTCGGCAAACTTCAGAACGTGCATTGGGCTCAAGCCGGACCGTCCGTCAGAACGAACGAATTCCGCCTGAGCCAATACGCCGATCCGAAAAATCCGCTCGAAAGCGTGCTGTACAACGAAACCAAGAAAAATTACGAGCCGTATCAGCTCGATCCGAATAAAGTCGTTCCGCCCCTGTTCTTCACCGATGAGCAGTCCGAAGAGCTTGCTACGATCGAGAAGGGCCTCGCGGATTACCGAAACGAATTTTTTGCGAAAGCCGTTACCGGGTCGCTGGATATCGACAAAGAATGGAACAACTACCTGGCCAACCTCGATAAGATGAATATTAAAAAATATTTGGAAATCCAGCAGCAGGCGTACGACTCCTGGAAAAAGAACTCTAAAAAATAAGCGAATTGGCGGCGGGACAGCTCCTTGGGCGGAGTCCCGCCTTCTTTACGAAGCGGAGAAAGGGGAATATTACGGTGATTCAAAACAATATCGACTGGCCGTCCTTTATGGCGCGGCACGACATGACCTGGTCGGTCAAGCCGGTTTCGTGGGACGAAGGGGCGTTTATCGGAAACGGCATGATCGGCGCGATGATCTACAGCGAGGAGCACCGCAATAAACGCAACGTGCTCAGGTTTGTGCTCGGGCGCACGGACGTGACGGCGCGCAGGCCGAAAGGTTATCCGCCACGCGTCCCGGTAGGCGAACTGCATTTGGAATTGGCAGGCTGGTATTACCAACCGTCGAGCATCCGGATCGACCTTTGGAATGCGGAGATGCGTGCGGAAATTACGACGACGGTCGGGACGGCGAAGGTTCGCGCGTTCGTGCACAGCCGGGAGCCGGTGCTGGCTGTCGAGCTCGAAACGAGCGAAGGTGAACAAGGCGCGAGGATGACGTGGTACCCGTACAGCGAGGTCGACCCTGTGCTGAAAAATGCCGACGGATTCAACCTCAATCAATATATTCCGAAGACGGAAGTCGTTCGTTCCGAGAAGGAGGACGGGCTGACGATCGGCGTGCAAACGTTCGAGCTTGGCGGCGGCTGCGTTACCGCTTGGACGGAAAGCGCGTCCGAAGAGGGAGCGCGCCGGCTGTGGCTGTCGATTTTTAACGGTCATGATGAAGCTGCGCAGCTTGGCGCGGAAAACGCCGTCCGCGGGGCGGCTGCGCATCCATGGGATACGTGGGTGAAGAACCATCGCAGCTGGTGGCACGACTATTACCGCCAAAGCTTCATTTCCATTCCGGATACGCTGCTCGAAGGGTTTTACTGGATTCAAATGTACAAGCTCGCATCCGCGACGCGGGCGGACGGGATGATCATGGACAATCAGGGGCCGTGGCTTGCGCCGACTCCGTGGGCCGGAGTTTGGTTCAACATGAACGTGCAGATGAGCTACTCCCCGGTGTATACGTCGGGCAGGCTGGGGATCGGCGAATCGCTCGTTCGCGGTTTCAAGAGCAATATCGATAACCTGATCCGCAATGTGCCGGAGAAGTATCGCGAGGACTCGGCAGGGCTCGGCCGCAGCATGAGCTACGATTTGGTTGCTCCGGTCGGCGACGAGGTTGGCAACTTGGCGTGGATATGCCACAATTTATGGCGGCATTACCGGCATTCGATGGACCGTGGGATGCTGGAGACGTTCTTGTATCCGCTGCTGAAGCGTACCGTGCAGTACTATTTGCACTTGCTGGAGGAAGGAGAGGACGGCAAGCTGCATTTGCCGGCGATGACTTCGCCGGAGTACGGCTCCTTCCTGCAAATGACCGTGCCGGACACGCATTACGATTTGGCGTTACTGCGCTGGGGCTGTCAAACGCTGCTGCGCATTTGTGATATATTAGACGTACAGGATGAGGCCGGCGAACGGTGGAAGGATACGCTGGAGCGGCTGACGCCGCTGCCGGTGGACGAAACCGGCTTTATGATCGGCAGAGATCAGCCGCTCGAGTTCGGTCACCGGCATTTCAGCCATCTGATGGCGGCTTTCCCGCTGCATATCATCAGCGGCGATACGCCGGAGGAGCGGGAGTTGATCGTTCGCTCGCTGCGCCATTGGCTTTCGCGCGAAGGCGACCTGCGCGGCTTTACGTTTACCGGCGCCGCCTCGATTGCCGCGACGGTCGGATTAGGCGATGAAGCTTTGAAGTATGTGAAAACGCTGATGCATATCATTAAGCCGAACACAATGTATAAAGAAGCCGGGCCGGTCATCGAGACGCCGCTCGCCGGAGCCGAAGCGATCCACGATATGCTGCTGCAAAGCTGGGGCGCGGAGATTCGCGTGTTTCCGGCTGTTCCGTCCGAGTGGCAGGATGCCGTGTTCCACGACCTGCGGGCCGAAGGCGGCTTTCAGGTAAGCGCGGTGCGCTCCGGCGGCACCACGACGTGGATCCGCGTCCAAAGCTTGGCCGGCGAGCCCTGCCGGCTCAAGACCGATCTGGCAGGCGACGTCCGACTCGCCGGTATCGATTCCGCCAAGCTGCGGACGCTTGGCGGCGGCGTGTTTGAGCTGGACCTCGCGCAAGGCGAGGAGGCGGTGTTATACTGCGCAGACGCCGAGCAGCGCGGCATTGCGTCGCCGATAGGCGGTGCGGAACCGGCCGGGGAGCGCCAGAGAGCCGGTGCGAAAGCGGCGGAAGCGCAAGGCGTCGAAGATGGGCCGGGCCGATGGGAGATTAGGCCGCTGCCGGCGACCCCGCACCTGTGCGGCTACTTCGGCGGCAAGAAACCTTGGCGGCTTTACGGGCTGCCGATCGTGTGAGCGGGTTGGGCTTGATTTTTACGTTAATGAAGGGGAAGTGATTGCGTTGACTAGAAGCTTGTATGAAAAACTGCTTCCGGCTCCGAAAAACGGAGGGTTCCGGATGGAAGGCTACTGGGTATGGTGCGGATCGGTTATCAAGGGGGAGGACGGCCGGTTTCATATGTTTGCCTCCCGCTGGCCGAAGCATCTGCCGTTTCACCCGGGCTGGCTCGTCGCCTCCGAAATCGTCAGGGCGGTATCCGATACGCCGGAAGGCCCGTATGAGTTCCAGGAAGTCGTTTTTCCGGCCAGAGGAGCCGAATATTGGGACGGCCGCAGCTCGCACAATCCTCATATTACGAAGCACGGTGACACTTATGTGCTGTACTATATGGGCTCGACCAGCCCGCTGCCGGATGTCGCTCCCGGAGAGTCCCTCGGCCTCAGCGATCCGCGCACGATCGTCGCCCGTGCAAACAAGCGGATCGGCGTCGCCACGGCGAAAAGCGTCTTCGGCCCGTGGGAGCGGAAGGATGCGCCCGTCATGCCGACCCGGCCGGGCAAGTTCGACAGCTTCCTCACGTCCAACCCGGCGCCGTGCATACACGAGGACGGCTCCGTGCTGCTGATCTACAAGGCGCGCCGTTACGAAGGAAACGTTCACGGCAAAATGACGATCGGCGCTGCACGTGCGGACCATTACCTCGGCCCGTATCGGGTCGTAAGCGAAGAGCCGGTATTTCCGCCCTCCGAATTTCATCTCGAGGATCCGTTCATTTGGAAAACGGAGCAGGGCTACGAGCTGATTGCAAAAGACATGGACGGCAACATCTGCGGAGAAAAGCATGCCGGCATTCACGCCTATTCCGCGAATGGCCTCGACTGGAAGCTGTTCGACCATCCGAAGGCGTATTCCCGGGTCGTCCGCTGGGACGACGGCTCCACGACGACGATGGGCAGCTTCGAGCGGCCGTTTTTGCTGTTCCAGGACGGGCGTCCGACGCATCTGTTCGCGGCTACGGCCGACGGCCCGGGCGGGTTCCAAAATGCTGAAAATACGTGGAATATGGTGATTCCTATCGCTCCTTAATGGCGCGTTCTGCAGGTTTAACGATTGTATAGCCGAGGATTTCCTTACGTGTGGAATATGTATGAAAAATCGTATAGAAGTTGTGCTAGGATCGTAAAACAGAGCAATTTGCACGAAAAATCATATACATATATACTCTGGGACGGTAAAGTCGAGCAATATGTATGAAAAATCAGTAATAAATTTCTTTTTGCGTTAGTTCCAAACTGTTGTATTCGAAAAATCACACAAAATAACGAATGGTCTGGTGTCCTGAGTACCAGGCGACGTAGCGATTCCCGCTACGCCGAAACGCAACTGATTGACGGCGGGAGAGGAGCAAGTACTTGAATTTTAACTCATGGGTATAATTTCCACTGCACCTGCGCACCCTATCGGTAGCTTTATCGAATCGAGCTATAAAGGAGCCGATCTACCGATGCCAAGACGAAAACAGATGCAGCAGGATTATTCGCAAAGTCAAGCAGCGAACGCAGCGCCAGGTGCAGACCGGGATTATGAAAACGCGTCTGAGCCTACGCACAACGGAAATTTTGCCTGGAATGGGGAGCCGATCCCGGACTACCGCCAGGTCGCGCAGGAAACCGGCGGAAGCCGGCAAACCCAATCGCGCGGGACGATGACCGGAGCGGGCGTGGCGTATTCGGCCTCCGGTGCGATGCTGAGCGAAGGAGCGCAGCCGACGCAAACGTACGGTGCATCGGCCGGCCAAGGAGCGCAGACGTCGCAATGGGGCGGCGGCATGGCCGGCGCAGGCTCGCAGCCGACGCAAACGTACGGTGCAACAGCCGGCCAAGGAGCGCAGACGTCGCAATGGGGCGGCGGCATGACCGGCGCGGGCTCGCAGCCGACGCAAACGTACGGCGCATCGGCCGGCCAAGGAGCGCAGACGTCGCAATGGGGCGGCGGCATGACCGGAGCGGGCTCGCAGCCGACGCAAACGTACGACGCATCGGCCGGCCAAGGAGCGCAGACGTCGCAATGGGGCGGCGGTATGGCCGGTGCGGGCTCGCAAGCGACGCCAACGTACGGCGCAACGGCCGGCCAGAGCGCGCAGACGTCGCAATGGGGCGGCGGTATGGCCGGCGCGGGCTCGCAAGCGACGCCAACGTACGGCGCAACGGCCGGCCAGAGCGCGCAGACGTCGCAATGGGGCGGCGGCATGGCCGGCGCGGGTTCGCAAGCGACGCCAACGTACGGCGCAACGGCCGGCCAGAGCGCGCACACGTCGTCGTTTATGCAGCAAGCCCGCAATTACGGAACGCAATCGTTTGAAGGCAGCCGAGGCATGCCGATTCCGGGATCGTCCGGCGATCCGAATGCGGAGTACGGCCGGCGCAACACCGGCATCAACAATGCCGACGACCGCAATGTCGGCTTCCAGGGCGGCTACACCGGCTATGGACCAAACGGCCAACCCGTCCAATACGGTACGTTTATGCGCGACGGCACGCAGTACGGCAAAGGGCCGCATACGATCGATCCGAACAAGGCGATCATCCAGGCGGTTCACTATGAAAACGGCGGCATCAGCGCCGTCAAATTCCAGGACGGCTCGGTCGTATCGATCGCCCATGCCATTGCGATGGCGGAGGCGGGCCTGATCGAAGACGTCAACACCGGCAGAAACCGGGAAGGCCAAAAAACGCTCCGATCGTACCCTGACGGCGATCCCAGCAACAACCTGTCCAACTTGCCGCGGTTTTAACGCCTAAGCACCTTATTTTTCCAAAAACTTCGCCGACGAACCGGTTTCGTTGACGGAGTTTTTTGCCGTTAAGCGCATTCTCTTGTATTATCATAGGTTCCAGTTCCGATTTCCCGCTGCATAAGCGCAAAATCTTGTACAATTCCGTTCATCCCGCCTAAAATCGACCGTTTACAGAAAGAATAAACCAAGCGGCTGCGTTTATTTGTCCCTCCGGGGGCGATTGGCAGATGGATATTTGCAATTTTTGGGCTTATTCCAAACGTCCGGCCGCCGTCCTCCTCCAGAAGATCCAAGCTCCATGTACTGCATGTACATGTCCGCGAATATATTTACCTTTGAACGCAAAAATCGGACAAGAAATCAGGACATGGAGAGATTAATGATGAGCCAAAAACAAAGCTTTGTGCAGGGTACGTTCATTTTGACGGTATCGGCGTTCGTCATACGGATGCTCGGATTTGTGAACAGCATCGTGTTGGCGCGATTTTTGGGCGCGGAGGGAATCGGACTGCTGATGATGGCGCATCCGCTCATCCCGATTGTCGTTACGCTTACCGGGTTGGGTCTGCCGGTGGCGATCTCCAAGCTGGTTGCGGAAGCGGAGGCGGAGGGGGATTCCGCGAAGGTGAAGCGCATATTGCGGGTGTCCCTGGCCGTCACCGGCACGATCGGCATCGTGCTCACGCTGCTTTTTTTGCTCGGCTCGAAAATTATCGCGTCGCACTACCTTACCGACCAAAGAGCTTATTATGCGATGCTGGCGATGATTCCGATCGTGCCGCTCGTCGCCGTTTCCTCCGTGATCAAAGGATATTTTCGCGGAAAACAAAACATGAAGCCGCTTGCTTTCTCCGAGGTCGCCGAGCAAATCGTGAGGCTGCCACTTGTGATGGCGCTGGTTCAATTTTTGCTGCCCTACGGGGTGGAATACGCGGCAGCGGGCGTGATGGCCGGCACCGTCATCGGCGAAGCGACCGGGCTGCTTTATTTGCTGCTCATGTTCCGGGCGTACAGGAAAAAAGCGGCCTCGACTGCATCCATGACCGTGGCGGCAAGTGCTTCCCCGCAGCTCCCGTCCGACAGGCGCACGCTGCTCGAGCTTCTGCATATCGGCCTGCCGACGACGGGGCAAGGGCTGTTTTATTCCATTTATCGGGCGCTTCAGCCGATTCTTGTCACCAAAAGCCTGGCCGTAGCGGGAGTCGGCACGGCTCTTGCGACCAAGCAGTACGGGCTGCTGCTCGGCTGCGCCTTTCCATTGCTCGCGTTTCCCGGCTTCATCATGCACTCGCTGTCCGACGCGCTTATTCCGGCGATCAGCGAAGCCGGCATCAGGCAAAATAAACGGCTTATTTTGCAGCGGATGGATCAGGCGATGAAGCTGGCGCTCATCGTCGGCGCGCCGATAACGATCGTTTTGTACGTGTGGGCGGTGCCTCTGACGACGATGTTTTACCGTGCGCCGGAGGCGGGCAATTTGCTAAAGCTGCTGGCGCCGGTATATTTTCTGCAATATTTCGAAGCTCCGCTTCACGCTATTCTGCTTGGTCTCGGCAAAATCAAGACGGCGATGTGGAACTTCATCATGGCGACGCTGCTCAAAGCGATCGCGATTTACATTTTCGGCTCGCATTGGGGGATTTACGGCGTGGCGCTCGGCATGAATTTCGGCATTTGCGTCATCACCTTGCTTAACTTTTTTTCGGTATCCGGTTACATCGGGTTTTCCGTGGACGCGCGTTATTTGGCCAAGGTAGGGATTTGCCTCGCGGCGACAGCGCTTTGCGGACAGGCGACGTTTGCTTTTTTGCGAAATTCGGGGGTTCAGCTCGCATGGGATGTGGCCGCTTCGGCGGGCATGGCTTTCCTCGTATACGTTAGCGCCCTGATCGCGACGAAAACGCTGCGAAGCAAAGATATAAGGCGAATACCGGTGCTGAACAAAATGTTTTCATAAACGGTCCCTTGAGAAACGAACGTACATTCGGTATAATAATCCATGGAATTATATTCCTGCGCCTATAATCGTTTCCATTCGGTTGCAGAAGGAGCCGGTACAATGCGTCTTGCCATGATTTCGGATACACATGGAAATGCCGTTGCGTTTGAAGAGGTCATTCGCGATTTGCGGGAACAAAGTCCGGATGCCGTCGTTTTTCTCGGCGATTTGGTGATGCGCGGGCCTCAGCCGGCGGAATGCGCCGAGCTGCTAAGCGGGCTCAACCCGCTTGTGTCGATCCGCGGAAACCACGACGATTATTTTGCGAGGTATGCCGAGGTTTCCGATTGGCAGCCGAAAAACGACAAGGAAGCGATGAACGTCAGATCGTTCGAATACAACAAACGGCTTCTGTCGTCGGCGGAGCAGAGATGGATCGGCGGCTGGCCGGCGGAACATACTTTTTTTGCAGACGATATGCAGACGGAGCTTTATCATGCCGCGCCGGGAGCGCTGGCCAAAATCGTTTGGCCGTGGGCGCCGCCGGAGGAGCTGGCTGCTCTCCATCGGCACGAAGCGACCCGGCTCGTATGCTTCGGGCATATTCATCATGCGTTTACGCGAAACGCCGGGGGCAGAACGATCGTGAATTGCGGAAGCATCGGCCTCCCTTTTGACGGGGATAATCGCGCCAGTTACTCGATCGTAGATATTCAAGGTGCAAATATGAGCGTGCAAATCCGCCGCGTCAGCTACGATATCGAGAAGGTCATCCGCGTTGCCAAGCAGCGGGCGATGCCGGACGTCGAGCTTTTCGAACTGGCTGTCCGCCGGGCGGAGTTTGCCTATTCCTTCAGTAAGTCGGCCGGATAGCTTTAATAGATTCGCAGATTCAAAGAGGTGCGAAAGGACAATGAAGCAGCTGACTGCAGCCGATCTGCGGGGCATTGTCTCGGAGATCATGGAGCATTCGATGGAGCAGCGCCGAAAGGCGGTAAGCGACAATCGCGGCGGCCCGGACAGATTTATCGAGGGCGAGCCGACCGATCGGGAAATCGACGAGTTTATAGCAGGAAACCCTTATCTGGATGAAGAGATAATCGGTCAACTGCTGGACCCGGGATCTTCGGGTTATTCCGGCATAATCATTTTCGGATCCGAGGAAGAGTTGATAGAATTCAGGAAAAATATACTTGCTTGGTCCATGAGCGGATCGTGGCTGGGGGGCAAATGATGAATAACGATCAGTATCAACCATGGCGGCAGCATATGCCGGAGAAGCTGAAGCGGATGACGGAAGCGTGCGTTTGGTCGCCTATCTACGCTCCTTACTCCGGAGCCTCCACATATCGGCTTGATCAGCAGGACGGATCGGCGGCATTTCTGAAAATATGTCCGGTACCGAGCCGGGAGCCGCTGTTTGCGGCGAAGCTGCGGATGGATTGGCTGGAGGGAAAAATATCTGCTCCGCGGGTATTGTTTTACGACGAAGCAGCCGGTTTCGAATACATGGTCAGCACGGCGGTGGCCGGTTTCGATGCGGCTGACAAAGCGCGGTGGGGGGGCGATCTTTCCGGTCTCGTACGCCTTGCGGCGCAAGGATTGAAGAGCTTTCACCGCTTGCCGGCGGAAGATTGCCCTTTCAATCATACGCTGAGCACCCGGCTTGCCATCGCGAGAGATAACTTGTTGAACGGGACGCTGGACCTGGAACACCTTGGTGAAAAATATCCGGGTCAGGAGCCGGAACGCCTTTTTGACCGGCTCGAAGCAGGCAGGACGGAGATGGAAGACGAAGTCGTCGTCAATCACGGTGACTACAGCATGCCAAACGTCATGGTGCAGGACGGACGAATCAGCGGTTTCATCGACTTGGGCAGCTGCGGGTTGGCGGACAAATATTTCGACCTGGCGGTGGCGGCCAAAAGCATTGTTCGTAATTACGGAGAGGAATACCTCTCCGAATTTTATCGGGAATACGGCATCGCCAACGTCGATCAAGCCAAAATTCGCTATTACCAGCTGCTGGAATGTTTTTTATGACTTTTGCGACGATAGAACTATTTCCTGAAAATGTGAATTGTCAAACAGTATTGCTTTGAAAATTGCGGTAGGATATGACTCGTCACTTGAAATTGAAGAGAGGAGAACAAATCATGTCTTATTTGCAAAAAAGCGGCGGAAGACGCTTCATGGCGCTGTTGCTTGCCGCCGTACTGGTTCTGCAAAGCTTTGTCTTGATGCAGCTGCCTGAACGCGCCGCTGCAGCGCCAGCTTTTCAAACATCAGCGGAGGCGTTGCCGTCCACGGTAGCGGCAGGGGGAACGGCGGGCTTCAATGTGTACGTCACTTCTTCCGAAACTACGTCCATTCTCGTCGACTTGGAAATATTCGACGCCTCGCTGAAAAAAGTGCATCAGGTGTTCACCGATAACGTGAAATTAAACGCGGGTGAAAAAAAGGCGGTGCCTTTTACGTGGAACGTGCCGGCTGCTCTGCCGGAGGGCAAATACATCGTCAGCTTCGGTTTGTTCGGCGCAGGTTGGAACGGTATGTATACGTGGCAGGCAGGGGCGACAAATGTGACGGTGACGAAAGGCGCACCGGTGCTCAGCTTCACGAGCAGCGCCGAAGCGGCTCCGGATTACGTCCAGCCGGGCGGAAACGTCGTTGTTGCCGCAACCGTAACCGCGAGCACTTATGCCAGCGCGCTGGCGGAGATCAGCTTGATCCGTCCGGACGGCTCGAAAGCTTTGACAACGCCGTTCAGCGCGACATTCGAAGCGGGTCAGCCGAAGACGTTCCCGGTAAGCTGGACCGTCCCTGCGGATGCTCCACAAGGTGCGTATCAGGTCGAGATCGCCATCTATAAGCCGGACCGTTCCGAGACTTACAGCCTGAACCGCAGCGCAGCGCAGTTTACCGTTGCAAACGAACCGCCGCAAAACGTTCCCGTTCCGGGCAACATTAGGGCCGCTGCGGAGGAAACGACGATTACGCTCACTTGGGACGCCGTCTCCGGCGCGACGCTTTACGAGCTTGAGGCGGACGGCGCTATCGTCCAGACGGCTTCCTCATCTTACGCCCATACGGGCTTGAAAGCCGATACGCAGCATACGTACCGGGTCCGTGCAAAAACGGCAACCGGGATTAGCGACTGGAGCTCAGCCGTTACGGTGAAAACAAAGGCACCTTCGGCTGCGCCGGCTCTCAAAATCAGCCTGGAAACAAGCTCAAGCACGAATACGCAGCAGCCTTCGGTCGCTTTTAAATTCGAAAATACAGGCAGCACGGCGCTAAACTTAAAGGACCTGACGGCCCGATATTACTTTAATATCGATTCGGAAGCGTCGCTTGCGGTAGACTTCTGGAGCACCATAACGAAATCGAACGTCACGACGAAATTCGTGAAAATGCCGATTCCGTCCGCGGATGCCGACTATTATTTGGAAATTCGCTTTAAAGATCAGGCAGGCACGCTTAATGCCGGTTCTTACGCAACGGTATCGACATGGTTCAATAAAACCGACTGGTCCGTTTTCAACCAATCGAACGATTATTCTTTTTTGAACGCGCCAAGTTATACCGCGACGGAGAAGGCGCCCGGGTATATCGCCGGCACCCGCGTCTGGGGAACCGAGCCGGTTCTGCTCGACATGCCGGCTTTCCCGGCCAACATTAAGGCGACGCCCGCCGATACATCGATTAGGCTCGCTTGGGACCCTGTGGAAGGGGCAACAGGATATGAAGTTTATGCGGACGGCAGCACGTATCAGGTAACATCCCCATCATACCTTCATGAATGGCTGCGGACGGGAACGAAGCATACGTATAAGGTAAGGGCCGTCCGGGACGGCAAATTCAGTGTGTGGAGCTCCACGTTAACGGTTAAAACAACCGGTGAGCAGGTGCTGCCGGCACCAAGCAACGTCAGAGCCGAGCGGTCGGAAACGTCGATCAAAATCACCTGGGCGAAGCTGGACGAAGATATTACCGGTTATGACATCGAAGTGGACGGAGCGGTTTTCGCAAACGGACTAACCACCTATTACACGCACAGCGGTCTGACATCGGGCTCGCAGCATACGTACCGCGTCCGGGCCAGAGACGGCAGCACGGAAGGGGCTTGGAGCGAGCTGCTCAAGCTGAGTACGATTTTTGTGCCAACCGGCACCTTTAACGTAAACTTCAATATCGACCCGACCGCGGAAAAAGCGCCGATCAGCCCGTACATTTACGGTACGAACGACGAGCTGACAGGTACGGAAAACTGGACGGCTCGCCGGATGGGCGGAAACCGGATGTCGACGTACAACTGGGAAAACAACGCATCCAACGCCGGCAAAGACGATAACTGGCGCAGCGATGGGTATGTGCCGTGGTTTTTCGGCAATATTATGGACCGGTCGAAGTGGGACATCCCGGGCATCGGAGCGACGGCTTTCCACGAGCGTTCGCTCAGCAAAGGCTCCTATTCGCTCTTGACGCTGCAAACGGCCGGTTATGTCGCCAAGGATAAAGACAACACATCGGTCACTGAAAACGCGCCTTCTTCCCGTTGGGTCGAAGTAAAACCGGTGAAAGGCGCTCCGTTCAGCCTGACTCCGGATTTGAACGACAATTACGTATACATGGATGAATTCGTCAACCTGATCGTAAGCAAATACGGTAAAGCATCGACGGCTACCGGCGTCAAAGGCTTCGAGATCGACAATGAGCCCGCTTTGTGGGCTGAGAATCACAAATATATGCACCCGGCTCAGACCAAAGGCGTCGAAGTGCTGAACAAATCGATCGAACTCGCGAAAGCGGTGAAAAACATTGACCCGACGGTCGAAATGTTCGGCCCGGTATCGTACGGCTTCAGTGAATATTTGATGATGGACAATCAAGCGGAATGGGATACGATCAAAGGAAGCTACAGCTGGTATCTCGATTATTACCTTGACAAACTGCGGATCGAATCCGAGAAAACCAACCGGAGACTGCTTGATGCGCTCGATCTGCACTGGTATCCGGAAGCGACGGGCGGCGGCGTCCGCATTTCCAACCCGTACGTGCAAAATAACCTGGAGACGCACAAAGCACGCGTGCAAGCACCGAGATCGCTTTGGGATCCGAGCTATATCGAAACAAGCTGGATCGGCGAGAGCTACAGCTCTTACCTGCCTCTTATTCCAAGAATCAAGCAGTCGATCGATATGTACAATCCGGGGACAAAACTTGCATTCACCGAATACAATTACGGCGGCGAGGACAACATTTCCGGCGGCATCGCGATGGCTGATGTGCTGGGCATTTTCGGCAAATACGGCGTGTACATGGCCAATTACTGGAAAATGATCGCGCCGGAAAAAACGGCCTACTCGAGTGCGGCAGCGAAAATATACAATAACTATGACGGCAACAACTCCAAGTACGGCGATACGAAAGTGAAGGCGGAAACGACGGATGTGGAGAACAGCTCCGTTTACAGCTCCGTTTACAAAGACGACGACAACAACCTGCATATCATCGCGATCAACAAAAATTTCGATTACGACATGAACGCGGCGTTCACCATCGCCGGAGACAAAAGCTACACTTCGGCAAAAGTGTGGGCATATGACAGCAACAGCCCGCAAATTACGGAAAGAGAAGGCATAACATCGATCAGCGGCAACACGTTCACCTTAAACATCCCCAAATTAACGGTTGCGCATATCGTGCTTAGCGCGTCGCCGTCTCAGCCGTAAGATAAGCATCCCCGAGTATTTGCCATGGGCAGTCTCGGGGATTTTTCATCTGCATTTAACTATGGCAGCACAAGGCAGCCGTCGAAGAGAAGCGCCTCAGCGCCATTGGAAAAACTTGTTGACAAACGATAATGATAACTATTATCATTTAATCTCGATGAGAATGATTATCGTTGTCTAAGAAAGCAAGGGGGCCTTTTACATGAGATTCGCTGCCATGATTTTAGTTTCGTTATTTTTGGTTATATCGGGGTGCTCTTCCAAGCCTGCCGTAACACCGGCCGTTCAAGAGAATACGAGCGGAAAAGACTCGGAGCGAAAGGTGAAACATGAGCTTGGAGAAACGTCTGTTAAAGGCACGCCCCAACGGGTTGTCGCTTTGGAATTTTCTTTTGTCGACGCGCTTGCAACCGTGGGTGTTACTCCGGTTGGGGTCGCCGATGACGGAGACGCGAACAACATCATCGAACCGATCCGGCAAAAAATCGGCAAATACACGTCGATCGGCTCGCGGTACGAGGTGAATTTCGAGCTGATCGCATCGCTGAAGCCGGATTTGATCATCGCCGATTTGAGCCGACACAAGGAAGTGTATGACAAACTCGGGCAAATTGCCCCGACGATCGTTTTGAAAAGCCTCGGGTCCGATTATAAAGAAAACATGGACGCTTTTGCCGTAATTGCCGAGGCTCTAAATGCCAAGGATGCGGCTCAAAAAAAGCTGGCTGACCACCAGACAGCGATGAACGCACTGAAGCAAAAAATGCCGAAAGACGAGAAACGGACCGTTTTGCCTGCTGTTGCGAACAGTACCGGATTTTTCGCTCATACGTCCAGAGCCTACGCCGGGTCGCTGCTCGAGCAGCTTGGCTACAAGGATGCGATTCAAAGCAACGAGGCGTACCCGAAAATAACGCTGGAGCAGCTTGTGCAAGCCAACCCGGACGTGATGTTCCTCATGACGGGCGGGGAGAAAACGATTGTGGATGAGTGGAAAAACAACCCGCTCTGGTCCCAAATCAGCGCCGTGAAAAACAACCAGGTATTCGAAGTGGACCGCAGAGTATGGTCCTTGTCCAGAGGCGTCATTTCCGCGGAAACGATAGCCGGAGAAGCGCTGCAGCTTCTTTACGGCAAGAAATAAGGAAGGGTTTGGACCCGTGGAGCCCGTTACAGTCACAAGAAATCGCAACTTGAACATCGTCAGGACCGGAGCCATCCTTCTGACCGGTCTTGTTTTATGGGCTGCAGGCATGCTGCTTAGCATGAAGTTCGGTTCGTCGGCGATCACATTCGAAGACATATGGAGCGCCGTTACCGGAGCAAGGGAAACGAAGCAGCAGCTGATTGTATATACGCTGCGTCTGCCCAGGGCGCTGCTTGCAGCGCTTGTCGGGGCCAATCTTGCGGTGGCCGGCGTGCTGATGCAGGCGGTGACCCGCAACCCGCTCGCCTCCCCGCAAATATTCGGGATCAATTCGGGGGCGGCGCTTGTCGTCGTCGGCTCGGTCGTCTTTTACCCGATGCTGACGCCGCTGCAGCTGTCCTGGTGCGCCTTCCTTGGTGCGGCTTTAGGGGCGGCGATCGTTTACTTTGTCGCGTCCGGCGGCGGAAGCTTTACGCCGGTGAAGCTGGCGCTCGCCGGAATGACCGTCGCCATGCTGCTGTCGGCGCTTACCGAAGGGATTATCGTGTTATTTGACAACAAAACGCAAAACGTGTTGTTTTGGATGGCCGGGGCGGTGGATAGCGCGGATTGGAACGACGTTCGCTCCGTGCTTCCCTGGTCTGCCGCCGGGCTGCTTGCAGCCGTTTTGCTGTCACGCTCGATGAATGCGCTTGGACTTGGAGACGAGGTGGCCAAAGGAATCGGCGTAAGAATGACATATGTTCGGGCGCTGGCAGGCATCGTCGTTGTCGTGCTGGCGGGGGCTTCCGTTTCCGTAGCGGGGCCGATCGGTTTTGTCGGGTTGATCGTTCCTCATATTTCCAGATATCTCGTCGGAATAGATCATTGGCGGCTCATTCCCGTTTCGGCGCTGTTCGGGGCCATTTTGCTCGTCTATGCGGACATCGCTTCGCGGTTCGTTTCGTTTCCATTTGAATCTCCGGTCGGCATTGTTACGGCAGCGATCGGTGCACCGTACTTTTTGTATTTGGTCCGAAAAGGGAGGCAGACGGAATGATGCGATATAT
Source organism: Paenibacillus hamazuiensis (assembly GCF_023276405.1). Classification (NCBI taxonomy): domain Bacteria; kingdom Bacillati; phylum Bacillota; class Bacilli; order Caryophanales; family Paenibacillaceae; genus Paenibacillus; species Paenibacillus hamazuiensis. The sequence goes on along the minus strand of NZ_JALRMO010000001.1, from coordinate 3,775,584 downwards.
AACCGTCGGCTCCGGACTCGTAGCTGTGCTGCTGGTATTGGCCATCGTCAGCATGGGCGTCGGTGCGGTCCGAATTAGCCCGGGGGAAGTTTGGCTTAGCCTCACGGGGGTGGAGGAAGGGCCGATGCAAATCATTTTGCAGCAATTCCGCTTGCCCCGGATCATTACGGGCATTCTTGTAGGGGCCGGCCTTGCAGTGGCGGGCACGCTGCTTCAGGGGATGATCCGCAATCCGCTCGTGTCACCCGACGTGATCGGTTTGACCAAAGGAGCGGGGCTTGCGGCTTCGCTGTTTATCCTGCTTTTCCCGAAGGCGGCCCCGGGGGTGTTGCCGTTTGCTGCATTCGCGGGAGCGGGACTCGCCGGGCTGCTGCTGCTCGCTTTGTCTGCGGGCAAGCGGATGAATCCGGTTGCGCTGGCACTCAGCGGCATCGGGATCAGCGCGATATTTACTGCAGGAATCCAATACATTACCGTGAAAAATGCCTCCGACGCGAATACGGCTCTGCTGTGGCTGGCCGGCAGCCTGTGGGGCAGAGGCTGGGAACATGTCATCGCGCTGGCTTGCTGGCTGCTGCCGCTGCTGCCCATCGTCTTCCTGCTTGCCCGCAGGCTCGACATCTTAAGCCTCGGGCCGGATGCGGCCGAATCGCTTGGCTTGCAGGTCGGGCGCACCCGCATCGTGCTGCTGATCTGCGCCGTGCTCATCACCGGCGTCTGCACGGCAGTGGCCGGCGCGATCGGCTTTGTCGGCCTGATTGCGCCGCATATGGCCCGGCGTCTGGTCGGTCCCCGACACAGGCTGCTGCTGCCGCTTGCCGCTTATTCGGGGGCGATGCTGGTGCTGGCCGCCGACTTGATCGGGCGGGTCCTGATCGTGCCCAAGGAGGTTCCTGCCGGCATCGTTTGCGCAGTCATCGGTGCGCCGTATTTTTTGGCGCTGCTCCGCAGGCAAAGCCGCAAAGGGGTCCTCCTTCACCGGGATGCGTAAAAGTAAAGCCAAAATCGGAGGCGTGCGGAAGTGCGTTCTCCTTTTTGGCTTTGTGTAAGCGGATTTTGCCTGCTTCAGCATGGCGCCAACCACTAGCACAATCTTGCGTCACAGCGTCTGGCTGGCATCGTGTTTAAGAGAGCCCTGTCTACTCGGCTTCACTCAGGTTAAACCGCCGGTAAAACGGCTTCAGCGCAGCCGGCGCCCACCAGTTCGCCTTCCCGGCCAGCTTCATGAACGCGGGCGCCAAAACGGCCCGAATGAGCGTAGCGTCGACGACAACGGCAAGCGCCATCCCGACACCGAGCATTTGCAAAAACACGATCTCGCCGGCAGCGTATGCGGCGAACGACAGCGCCATGATGCCCGCCGCCGCCGAAACGAGCGGGGCGCTGCGCTGAATGCCGACCGCCACGGCTTCGGTATTGTCCCCGGTGCGGTCGTATTCCTCCTTAATCCGCGATAAAATAAACACCTCGTAATCCATCGATAACCCGTACGCGATGCAAAACATAAGAATCGGGATGCTCGGTTCCAAACGGCCAAGCGGGGTGAACCCGAGAACGTCGGAAAGATTCCCGTTTTGAAAAATCCAAACGAGAGAGCCGAACATTACGGACAGGCTGAGCAGGTTAAGTACCGTCGCTTTCAGCGGGATCAGCAGACTGCCGCTCATCAAAAACAAAATGACGAAGGTGACGGCGACGATCAGCGCGCCGGCAACCGGCAGATTATCCAGCAGCAAGTCCCGAAAATCGGTAAGCTCCGCCGGATACCCGCCGACAAGAACCTCGAACGGAGCTTGCTGCGACCGTATTTCGCGCACGAGCTGCGTCATATCCGCCCGCAAAGCCGTTTCGCTCGGAATGACGGCTATCCAGGTTGCCGTTCCCGACGCAAACCGGCGGGAATAATCGCTCGGCTCCAAGATTTTACGGCCGCCTGCAAACGAGCCGGCCAAAGAATCGACCTGGTGGACGCCTTCCACTTTTGACAGCTCGGCGCTGTACTTCTCGATTTGCTGCATCCGGCTTGCCGCGCTGCCGATCGAAGGGGCGACAATGCGGACGGCATCATCTTCCTCCGCGACGAAGCCGTCGCGAATTTGCTGCTGCACGATACGGCTGGAAGCCGTTTCCGGCAGCACGCGTTCATCCGGCAAGCCGAAGCGGACGTCCAGGAACGGGGAGCCGATGACAAGCAGGATAACCAGTGCGGTTGCCGCGGAGATCGCGGGCCTTTTCATTACCTGCATCGTTGTCCGGTACCAAAATCCCTTTTGCCCGGACAGATGGTCGGCTTGCGATTGCATCTTACCGCCGCGGACGACGCGATGTCCCAAGACGGCCAGCGCCGCGGGCAGGATCAAAACCGCGCCGATGGCCGCGGTCAGCACGACGAGAAACCCTGCGTAGGCAAACGAGCGAAGAAACGGGAACGGGAAGATCATCAGCACGGATAAGGATACCGCGACGGTCAGGCCGCTGAAGAGCACGGTCCGGCCGGCCGTTTCGACGGTTTTGACGACGGCGTCCGGAACGGTCTTTCCCTTGGCAAGCTCTTCTCTGAACCGCGTGATGACGAACAAGCTGTAATCGATGCCGAGCGCCAAACCCATGACAAGGGTAAGATTCGCCGCGAATGTGGATACCATGACGAATGGGGTAATGCCGCGAAGAGCGGCCAGCGTGCCGAGCACGGAAAACAACCCGATGCCGATCGTGAGCAGAGCTGGAGACAAGCGGCGGTATACGAGAATGAGCAGCAATAAAACCGAAGGCAATATGACGAGCTCCGCACGGACAAAATCTTTTCTCGACTGATCTCCGACCTGACGAAACACTTCGTCCGAGCCCCCAACCTCTACTTTGATCGTATCGTTTTCCCGGAAAAATCGCGGAGTCAGCTCGGTCAGCTTACTGCGAACTTCAGTGGCGTTTCCTTCCATCCACGCGAGAACGACCGCTTTCCTGCCGTCATTGCTCCGCAGCACCTTGCTTTCCCGGTGCGACCAATACGAAGTTACTTCATTTACGCCCGGCTGCGCGGCAAGCTCCCGGGCGATCGCCTGTCCGGCTTGGGCAGCCTCGGCGCTGTCCACATCTCCATTTTTGGCGGTGACAAGCAAGAGCAGGTTCGGATTTCCCGTGTTGAACTGCTCGTGCAGCAGCTGCGATGCTTTGTCGGATTCCGAACCGGGCACGTCAAAGCGGGATAACGAAAGCGCGCCGAGCGTCCCGGCCCCGACAGCACCGAACAGGACCATGAAAATGACGCAGGCGATAAGCAGCATTCGGCGTCTTCGCACGATCATCCTGCCGAGACGGCGCATGCGGGGATCGTTATTTTCCGCCGCTGCCGAATTCAAACGTTTTTGCGAGGGTTCGAGGGGTGTTGGGTTCATGGAAGCCTCCTTAAATGCGGACCATGTCCGATTGTCGATTATGTACAATGCATTTGATTGAACGTTCAAACAATATCATCTAAAAAAGAGTAGCGCCAAATGACGCTCAATTAAGTTTGTCACTCATCTTTGATTGATTTCGCCCGACGATTTTCTCAATTTCTCCAGGTAGGACTCGATAATTAGTGCGAGCGTATCGTAGGCTTCGTCGTAATCGAAGTCGGGATCGCTCAGCTTCTGCAAGCCGAGACCGTCGAATGCGGCCCGAAGAATCGCGGCGAGCGGGCGGGACTGTTCCTCCGGAAGATGGAGAATCGACTCGATCAGCTTCTTCACGTGATCCCGTTTCCAGGCGAGCGCATCCTTCAAATTTTCCGATACGGCCGGATTGCGCAGACCGATGGCGAACAGCTCGTAACGAAGCTTAAGCATCGAAGGTTCATTAATGGCCCGTGTTTTTGGCACGTTCAGCATCTCTTTAATCGATTGAAGCGAGAGCTCTTTTTGCGCGTAGCTTTGAAGTTGCGGCATGGACTCGCAATATTTGATCGTTTCGTTTTTGAACACTTCGGCAAATAACAAGTCTTTGCTCGGAAAGTAATAGTTGATCAAACCTTGAGCTACGCCGGCAGCGCGCGCGATTTCCTTCGTGGACGCCTGGTCGTATCCTTTCTCGGCGAGAAGTTGGTAGGCGGCGGCGATAATTTTTTCACGCTTATCGTTTTCCGGCATAGAGCCCTCCTTGCTCAACAAAAATTGAATGAACGTTCAAACAAATATTATCACGTCGACGACAAAAATGCAAGGACTTCCAGCGGGTCCAATTGATCTGTCTTTTAGTCATCGTAGACCTTACTTTGACCAGCCCCGCTCGCAGGGCCTAATTTGATGTGTTTTCCCGGAATGACTTACTCCAATAAGTACAGTAAAGCGTGTCCGACATAGGGTTGCGCCAGCAAACCATGGCGGACAAACGCGACCCCGTGGCACGTCGTCACCCCTAAGGCATCGCGCAAAAAGTACAGCGTGCCCGGAATAGGATTTTTTGCCTGAAAGCAAAAAATCCATGCAGGGCATACGCGAACCAGCAGCGGGCAGCCTCTCCTACAGGGCGGGTCCAGGGCGCAAGCGCCTGGGGTCCCCCTACCAGGGGGATTTAGGGGCTCCATCACATGAATATAGTCATATTCAGCCTAATATTATCTGATATTAATCGGGTTTCCGTCATTGTATAATGACCATATATTCATACTACCAATGAAGAAGGAGCGATTGCTTTTGATCCGCGTCGACAAGTATTGGGAAAACCCGAATCTGCTGCAGGTGAACCGGGAAAAGCCGAGGGCCTATTACATTCCTTATGCGGATGCCGCTTCCGCCGATTCGCGGAAACGGTCGCGCTCGCCTTTTTACCGGACGTTAAACGGGACCTGGAAGTTTCGTTATTTTGCGAGCGTGAAGCTTGCGGAGGAAGGTTTTTATGAGGAGCAAGCGGATGTAAGCGGTTGGGACGATCTGCTCGTTCCTTCCTGCTGGCAGACCAAAGGGTACGACCAGCTGCACTATACGAATGTCAATTATCCGATTCCATGCGACCCGCCTTTTGTGCCTGACGAAAACCCCGCCGGTCTTTATGTGAAAGAGTTTAATGTCTCGAAGGGGTGGGAGGCGAAGGACAAATATATCGTGTTCGAAGGAGTGAACTCGTGCTTCTACCTGTGGGTGAACGGCGCATTTGTCGGATACAGCCAGGGCAGCCGGGTTCCGGCGGAGTTTAACGTATCGACGCACCTAAAGAGCGGAAAAAACCGGATCGCCGTCATGGTGCTGAAATGGTGCGACGGCACGTATTTGGAAGATCAGGACTTGTGGCGGTTTTCCGGGATATTCCGCGATGTTTACCTGCTGGCCAGAGATAAGGCGCATGTCCGGGATATATATAACAAGCAGGAGCTTTCGGACGATTATCGTCAGGCAAAGCTGATTTGCGAACTGGAAACGACGGGGCGCCGGGAAGTCAAAGCTGAGCTGAAAGATGCCGAAGGCAGCGTGATCGGTGCCGCTGCGGCGGTGATCGACGGTCAGGGGACGATCGAGTTTGAGGTTGCGGAGCCGACGCTTTGGAATGCGGAGAAACCTTACTTGTACCGGCTGTACGTTTCATCCGGCGAAGAGGTACTGTCGTTCCCGGTAGGCTTCCGGCAAATCCGGATCGAAGGCGGAGTATTCCGCATCAACGGCCGCGCCGTCAAGCTGAAGGGGGTTAACCGCCACGATTCGCATCCCGAGCTTGGGCAAACGATCCCGATCAATCATATGATCAAGGACTTAAACCTGATGAAGCAGCACAACGTGAACACGATCCGCACGTCCCACTACCCGAACGATCCGCGCTTTTTGGATCTTTGCAACGAGTACGGGTTTTATGTGGTCGACGAAGCGGATTTGGAGTGCCACGGCATGGGGTCCGCGGGCAAATGGGCGGAAGGCGCGTTTCACAAGCTGTCCGCCAATACGGAATGGGAAGCCGCTTTTGTGGAAAGAGCGAAGCGGATGGTCGAACGGGATAAGAACCATCCATGCGTCGTTATGTGGTCGATGGGCAACGAATCGGGCTACGATGTGAATCATATCGCAATGGCCGAATGGACGCGGGGTCGCGATACGTCCCGGCCGGTACATTACGAAGGAGCGGCACCGCGATATAACGGCAATCCGAACATCGAATGTCTGGACATGGAAAGCCAGATGTATGCGTCGGTGCAGTACATCGAAGAATATGCGAAAGATGAGACCAAGCTGCAGCCGCTGTTCCTGTGCGAATACAGCCATGCGATGGGCAACGGGCCGGGCGATTTGAAGGACTACTGGGATGTCATTTACAAGTACCCGAAGCTGATGGGCGGCTGCGTTTGGGAATGGTGCGATCACGGCATCAAAACGGAAACGAAGGACGGAACGCCGTATTTCGCGTACGGCGGCGATTTCGGTGATAAGCCGAACGACGGTAACTTCTGCATTGACGGCCTCGTTACGCCGGACCGCGTACCGCATAAGGGACTGCTTGAGCTGAAGAAGGTAATCGCTCCGGTGCGGCTCGAAGCTGCCGATTTGGAAAACGGCAAGGTTCTTTTGACGAATTTGTACGATTTCATCGGCTTGTCGCATTTGGCGCTGTTCTGGAAAGTGGAAAAAGACGGAGAAACGGTGCAGCAGGGCCACGTCTGGCAGCTTGATGCGGCTCCTCACGGCGGAACGCAAACGTTGTCGCTGCCGTATACGCTGCCGAAGGACGCGGCAGGACGTTATTTCCTGACTTTGTCGGTCTGGCAAAAAGAAGAGACACCGTGGTCGGCGGCAGGGCATGAGATCACGTTCGAGCAGTTCGAGCTTCCGGCAGCGAACCCGGCGGCTGTACAGGATCATGCAGCTGCTCACGGGTCAAGCGATCATGCGGTTCAAGCAAGCCAGGACGGGCATTTGCTGACGATCGAAGGCTTCGATTTCCGCCATGTTTTCGACCTGTACGACGGAACGTTCGTCAAAATTTCAAAGCATGACGTCGACATGCTTGCCGCTCCGGCCAAGTGGAGCATTTGGCGCGCGCCGACGGACAACGACCGGCGGATCAAGGCGAGATGGAGCGAAGACGGGTACGATCGGGCGACGATGAAAGTGTACCGCTGCGAATGGACGCAGCAGCCGGACGGCTCCGTGGAAATCGCCGTAGATTACTCGCTTGGCGGATATATCCGCTATCCGCTGATGCACGGAAAAACGCAGTGGCGTGTCGACGCCGCAGGATCCGTATCCGTTTCTACCAACGTGAAAGTGCGGGAGGACTTGCTGTTCCTGCCGCGGTTCGGCCTGCAGCTGACGATGCCGGAAGGTACGGAAGAAGTCGAATACTTCGGCCACGGTCCGCACGAAAGCTACATCGATAAACGTCAGAGCGTGAAGAAAAGCAAATATCTTCTGTCCGTTAACGACATGTTCGAGAACTACATCATGCCTCAGGAAAACGGATCGCGTTACGGCACGGAATGGGCGATCGTCTCGAACGAGCAGGGTATGGGCCTGAAATTTACCGCTCCGGCCGAATTTTCGTTCAACGCGGCGCATTATACGCCGGAGGACCTGACCGCCGCCGAGCACGATTACGAGCTGAAGCCGCGAAAAGAAACGATCGTCCATCTCGATTACAAAATGAGCGGCGTCGGCTCCAACTCCTGCGGTCCCGAATTGCTTGAGCAATACCGTCTGGACGAGAAGGCGTTTTCCTTCGAGCTGAACATCACGCCGGTGTTCAAGGAAGACGAGTAACGCCAACCAAAGACCTCATCCCAAGCCAAAAAGGCTCTCCCCAGGTCGTAAGACCAACGGGAGAGCTTTTTAATATGCCATAAAATGGCTTGGGAATGATTTTTTATGCCGTGTTGCTTATAATAAATATACCACTTAACTTTATCTTTTTTCCGTGCGGGAAATGTGAACCCTTTTCACACTTACCGCCTCTGATTTATAATCCTATGGATAAAACATACCGAGTTTGTTATGCACCAACAGGTGGGAGGATAGGCCATGAACAAAGAAGATCAGGTCAAGACGGTTTTCAGGGACTTATTCAACAAAATGGTTTACCTTAATAAATTTAAAATGGAAGACAGTCTTAAGGGGTATAAGCCTTCGGAAGTACACTGTATCGAATACATCGGAAAAAATGCAGATTCCAACGTGACAAAACTTGCGGAGGCTTTTTATATGACTCGCGGTGCCATAAGTAAACTAACTCAGAAGCTCATAAAAAAAGGCCTTATCGAAAGCTACCAGAAGCCGGATAACAAGAAAGAAATCTATTTTAGGATTACGGAGCAAGGGAAAGTCATTTATAAAATCCATGAGGAACTGCACGAAGAGTTTCGAAAGCGGGATAAGGTCATATTTGAGCAAGTAACCGAGGAACAATTTGACGGCATGCTTAGCTTCTTGGAAAAGTATAGCAGGCATTTGGATGCGGAAATAAAGAAACAAGGTATAGATATGAAGTCGGAATAAATTTGAATAACGAAAATGAAACCACAGGCAGCCGGGCTCTATGGAGAACGGGCTGCGTTTTTTTTGCTGTTATTTTGGTGACAAGGAAACAAAAATGTGATACGATAAATTTGTTTCCGTGGAATCAAAACCTAAACTTTTGAGGGGAGAATAGAAGTGTTCAAATTTAGATCAAACAATGAACGGAACACAGAACAAGCCGTGGATAAAAAGGCTTTAATCTTCGGTCTTATGTCTGTGTTTCTTTGCGGAATAGGCTTCAGTATCATAGCTCCTGTCGTCCCGTTCTTAGTGCAGCCTTATATAAACAATCCGGGAGATCAAGCTGTAGTTGTCACGCTGCTGACCTCTGTCTATGCAGTCTGCGTATTTTTAGCGGCCCCCGGAATCGGAGCTTTGAGCGACAAATATGGCCGTCGTCCATTGCTCTTAGTATGCCTTTTGGGTTCTGCAGTCGGGTACTTCATTTTTGGGATAGGAGGGGCGTTATGGGTACTATTTGCCGGACGCATCATTGAAGGTATAACAGGCGGGAGCATAAGCACCATCTTCGCCTATTTTGCAGACATCACTTCTCCGGAACAGAGAACCAAATATTTTGGATGGATGAGTGCGGTTGTAGGCGCAGGCACCGTCATTGGCCCAACTTTGGGCGGATTACTTGCCAAGTTTGGTTATTCTGCGCCAATGTATTTTGGAGCTATCATAACTTTATTGAATGTTGTTTTTGGAATCTTATATATGCCTGAGAGCCTTGACAAGAATAACAGACTGAAAGAGATTACCTTTGTAAGACTGAATCCATTTACACAGCTTGCCAACGTACTTACTATGAGAAATTTAAAGTGGCTGCTTGTCTCAGCGTTCCTACTTTGGATACCGAACGGATCTTTACAGGCCGTTTTTTCACAATTTACAGTGGATACTTTCAGTTGGAAGCCTGCACTAATCGGACTTATGTTTTCAATTATCGGCTTCCAGGACATCGTTTCCCAAGGTTTCATAATGCCAAAGCTTTTGCTAAAACTTGGCGATAAACAGATAGCCATTCTTGGAATGGTTTCGGAGATTGTAGGCTACAGTCTTATTGCAGCATCGGCTTTGTTCTCGTTCTATCCTCTTATTATCGCCGGAATGATTATATTTGGTTTTGGCGATTCGATCTTTGGGCCTTCATTCAACGGGATGCTTTCCAAGTCTGTCGATGCTGGCGAGCAAGGAAGGATTCAAGGAGGCAGCCAATCTATTCAGGCTTTGGCAAGAATGATCGGGCCTGTCATTGGAGGTCAAATCTATGTATCACTCGGTCATGCCGCACCCGCTTTTATGGGGATGATCCTTATAGCCGCGGCCATACCGGTTTTGTGTAAGGGTGCGCATGTAAATTAAGTAAATACTTGCTTTTTCAGCCGGGTTTTTTTGTTGCTTGGGGTCCCTATGTGTGGGGGGGATGGGAAAATAGACGATGGCTCCCATTTTCATTCCTCTTTGTGACGCTCTGTCATCTTGTTTAGGGGGAGGGGCAATGTTGTCAGGTTAGGCGGGAACATAGCGGAACTATGGTTCGCTAATTGGGTCGATTTCCGATATTTTTGGAAATTAGAGGAACTCAGGTGCGCTATTTGTCTGTTTCTCCACTCCTCAAGCCATTTTTCACCGACTTAGCACATCTCAGTTCCTCTATTTTTTCGACGTGTCCATTTTTCCTAGAATAGCGAACGTGGGTTCCGCTATTTTTATAACCGACATTAACTGTTCCTAGTGTCATGCGGTCTTCTATGGTTCAACCCTCAATTTCGTCCATGCCTGTCAACCCGTCAACATTGGGGGGAAGGGAGGGGGCGCTACCTGGTGCTCCGATATGTCTCGCGGTATTGCCCCGGGGTGACGCCCTCCTGCTTGCGGAAGGAGCGGATAAAGTTTTGCGAATTGCCGTACTGCAGCTTTTCGGCGATGTCTTTGATCGTCATGTCCGTGGTGGTGAGCCACTTTTTGGCCATACTAAACCGGTAAGCGGATAAATATTCGCTGAAGGTCTGGTTCGTTTCTTTGCGGAATACGCCGCTCAAATAGTTGGCGTTGTAATGCAGCTCCTTGGCGCACTGCTCGATGGTGAGATCTTTATCGTAATTTTTATGGATCATATCGATGATTTTTTCGGAAATGTTCTGGTACTGCGAGTTTTGCCTGTCTCTGAAAATGCCGATAAGCGGCAAAATGACGCGGTTCCAGAACCATCCTTCGATTTCCATGGCGATCGGCAGCTCGTTCAGTTCCTCATACAGCGATTCTTGGCCCGAATGCAGCTGGGTTAACGGTACGCCGGCCTCCTGCATCATGACCATCAGATTGTTCAGCAGCCGGAACATCGGAACCTGGTATTCCTGCGGAGAAAGCGAGTGGCCGAACACGACGTTCATGAAATGCTTCAGCAGAGCTCTCGCTTTATCCTCCTCCGCCAGTACGATCGCGTCGAACAGCTCGCTTTCGGTCAGGAACGGATAATCGAGGTTGTGCTGGTGTTTGCCGGCATTGATGTTCGCATATTGGATGATGACGCCTTCCCCGAGGTGAATCCGGTGCTTAAGCGCCTCGAGCCCTTCCTTGTACGCGATAGAAGCGTTTTTCGGATCGGTAAAAGGAAGGCTGATGCCGATGCTGATGCGCAGGCCGAGTACTTCCTTCACCGTATGCTGAATAGATTCCGTAATCGAATAAATGTAGCTGCTCCATTCGCCGCGGTCTTCGGTTTTTCCTCCGATCAGCGTCACCTGCGTATGATCGATGGACAGCGGCGGAAAGCGGACTTCGGGCGGGATCAGCTCCTCGATGATGTTGTTGATGGCGAACATTAAAAGATCCGTATCTTCCTTCTCATAACGCGTATTTTCCAGCGTATCGATTTGCAGCGCGATGACCGACATCACGCGCCATTCGGCGATTTTTTCGCTGAAGCCGAACTGCTCCAACTTCTCCATCAAATCTTTGCGGCGGATGACACCTTGAAACATTTTGATCAGGAAAAAGGTGCAAGCTTGCTGCAAATGGCGGTTCACTTCATGCTCAAGCTCCGTTTTCGACCTGAACAAGTCCTGTACGCCCGAGCTGATGATCTCAAATTCATTGATCGAACGGCCTTCGTTTTGCGGCGATCTGCCGCCGATCTGTCCCAGCAGTTGCCGGATCGGGGTGTACATTTGCCGCGAGCCGAGCCAGGCGATCACTGTAAATACCGCCACAATCATGAGGCAGACGAGTATGGTGTAGCGGCCGATTTTTTTCGATTCCTGCGTCAGGCTGTCGATCGATATGATGGATAAGTATACCCAATTGTTAAAAGAAGATCGGATATATGTGGCGGAATACGGCTCTCCATCGAGTTCCGTCCGGAACTGGCCCGTTGGCTCGGACAAAATCGAAGCATCGCGAATAAATCCGGTGTCGATCGCGTATTTGCCGATCATGGCCGGATTGGAGTGGTATATGATACGCTCCTGATCGTCCAAAATCATCACCGTTTCGGATTCCCGCGGCGTGTAATTCAGCAGCTCCGAAAGACTGCAGGTCGGAATGTTGGCATAGGCGAGCCCGAATTTGTCCAGACTTTGGTCCGGCAGCTTTTTCACCAGACTGATCGTATAAGGGCATGCCGCGGAGTTCGCTCTTTCCTCGCTGTAAAACCAAATGCTCGGATTCAGCACCCAGGATGTCGGATTCGGCAAAAGCATCTGATTGGCGATTTGCGAGTGATGCAAATATTCGTCGAACTTATAAAAGCCGGAGTTTTTGATCATCCAGTTTTGCTTCGTATTGACGACGACGACGTCCTCGACTTTCGTATAGGTCGACTGCGCGCCGCTCATTTCTTTTCTCAGATCTTTGTATAAAATAAAATCGTTGGCCGAGAAAGGCTCGTTCAGCACTTTATACATGACGGAGGAGTTAACCACCTGATTGAGCGCATGGTTTACCGTGCGCAGCGTCTGCTCGACGTTGGAGTTCATTTGCGAGAGCAGCTGCTGCTGGCCGCGGTTGACGTGCTTTTGAATTTCCGCGGACGATCTCAGATAAGAAAAGATGCCGAAAAAAATGACAGGAAGCGTACACAAAATGCAACCGAACACGACCAGTTTCCTTAAATAGCTTTGGTTGCGCATGAGTACCCCTCCTTTTCAGAAAATGTGGAAAAATGTCAACAGATTGTATTGTACCAATTTCCTATAGGCCAGAGCAATGTCAGGTTGCTTCCAAAATCTTTTCGAGGCGGGAATGGTCGTTTTGTTCCTCTATGGTTTTCGTGTATAATTCAAGAACAGTGACGCATTCTATGGGGAGGTTGCCATGTCGATAAGGAAAAATATGCTCCGTTCGTTCTGCGTGCGGACGTTTTGCCTGCTGACCGTTATTGCGCTGCTCGCAAGCGGTTGCAGCGATGATCAGCCGACACCGGCGGCGAAACGGGATACAGATAACACGATCAGCATCATGGTGCCGCTTCATCAGTCCAAACCTCCGAACAACGATCTTATCGAGGCTCTGCAAAAAATGACCGGGACCGCTTTGAATATCGAATGGGTGCCGAACGATATATACCGGGACCGGATGATCAATGCAATCGAAACGAATTCGTTAAAAAAGGTGACCTTTGTCAGCCAAACCGATTATGTTTTCGTCAAAAATGCGATCCGCTCCAACATGTTTTGGGAGATCGGCCCTTATCTCGATTTATATCCGAATTTGAAAACGCTGAATAAAAGCATTTTAGAGGAAACGACCATCGACGGCAAACTGTACGGACTGTACGCGGAGCGGCCTCCTTCCCGGCAGGGCATCATCCTTCGCAAGGATTGGCTGGACAAGCTGGGCTTAAAGCCTCCGGGCAGTTTGGACGAACTGTACAACGTATTGAAGCAGTTTACGTATGGAGACCCGGACGGCAATGGACGCCAGGATACGGTCGGGCTTGCCGACCGGAGCGATCTCATTTTCGGCGCTTTCAAGACGCTCAGCTCTTATTTCGGTACGCCGAACGGCTGGGCGCTGCAGGAAGGGAAATTTATTCCCGATTTTGCGACGCCGGAATATATGAACACGATGAATTATATGAAAAAGCTGTATGACGACGGGCTGATCAACAAAGATTTCCCCGTAACGAGCAAGCAGGTGCAGCGTTATATGCTGATCAGCGGCAAGGCGGGAGCGGTGATCGGGACGATGCAGGACGCGCCCAAGCTGTCCGACGAGATGACGAAAATCAATCCCCAGGCCGAGCTGACGCTCGCCAACCGCATCTTGGGTCCGAAAGGCTACGGCGTTTGGTCGATCGAAAGCTTCAGTGGATTGTTCATGTTTTCCAAAAAAGCGATCAAAACGGAGGAAGAGCTGCGAAGCATACTGGCGTTTTATGACCGGCTGATGAAGCCGGATGCAAGCAACCTTCTTCAGTACGGCATTCAGGGCGTTCATTACACCGTCAAGGACGGCAAGGCGCTGATTATCAAAAAAGCGAACGAATCCCGCAATGCCGATGTAATGCCGCTCGAAGCGCTGCTGATTGCGAATTTGAGCAATCCGGCCATTTTAAAAATCCACGAGGAAGGCCAGGATCCTCTTTTCGTGATGGCGGACCGGCTGACTGCGGACAACAACAACATGCTGATCCGCAATCCGACGGAAAATCTGACTTCGCCGACCTACGATTCGACCGGCGCCGAGCTGTGGCAGATCATCTATAATGCCACCTACAACTATATGCTTGGCCGGATCGACGCCGCGGGCTTCAGAAGCGAAATCGTCAACTGGGAGCGCAAAGGCGGCTCCAACATCATCGAAGAGTACAACGAAGCGTACGCAAAACTGAAAGCGCAGTCGATCAACCGATAAGCAGCTGAGAAAATGATTATTCCCGCGTCAGACTTGATGTCTGGCGCTTATTTGTTGTGGGCAGCCTTTCCCCTCCCCTAAATCAGATTGCCCCCCTAAATCCCCCCACGGGGGGACCCCAGGCTTCCGTAGCCGGCTTTGCTCCGCAAAGCCCTTAAGGCGCTCGGGCGCCCTGGACCCGCCCGCAGCACGGGACTGCTTGCTTCTAGGTCGCGTCTGTCGGGGCATGGCTTTTTTACCTTCGGGTAAAAAGCCTATGCCCCGACACGCTTTACTTTCGGTGCGATGCCTAAGGAGCAGATACGTGCCTCGGGCTCGCGTATGTCCGGCATCGTTTTTGCTGGCGCAAAAACTGATGCAGGACACGCTTTACTCTCGGGGAAGCAGGAGCGACGCTGGGGGCGAGGGAGCGATCTGAGAGCCGGTAAAATCGGCTCTCGGGAGCCAAGATGCCCGTCGGAGAGCGCCGAGAGCGGCAAAACAGCCGCTCTCGGGGTGGAAAGTGCGACGCCAGGGGCGAGGGAGCGATCCGAGAGCCGGTAAAAACGGCTCTCAGGCTCCAGGTTGCCCGTCGGAGAGCGCCGAGAGCGGAAAAAGCCGCTCTCGGGGGCGGAAAGCGCGACGCTGGGGGCGAGGGAGCGATCCGAGAGCCGGTAAAAACGGCTTTCAGGCTCCAGGCTGCCCTTCGGAGAGCGCCGAGAGCGGAAAAAGCCGCTCTCGGGTCGGAAAGCGCGACGCTAGGGGCGAGGGAGCGATCCGAGAGCCGGTAAAAACGGCTTTCAGGCTCTAGGCTGCCCGTCGGAGAGCGCCGAGAGCGGCACAAAGCCGCTCTCAGGTCGGAAAGCGCGACGCTGGGGGCGAGGGAGCGATCCGAGAGCCGGTAAAAACGGCTCTCAGGCTCCAGGCTGCCCGTCGGAGAGCGCCGAGAGCGGAAAAAGCCGCTCTCGGGGCGGAAAGCGCGACGCCAGGGGCGAGGGAGCGATCCGAGAGCCGGTAAAAACGGCTCTCAGGCTCCAGGCTGCCCGTCGGAGAGCGCCGAGAGCGGCAAAACAGCCGCTCTCAGTGAAGTAAACGCGGCACGAGAGAACTAAAGATGAGCGTATCCGGCACCAATTCGGCGTCAGCCGAATCGTGCCGGACATACGCGAGCCCGAGGCACGCACCCTTCTCCTAAGGCATCGCACCAAACGTGCAGCGTGTCGGGAATAGGCTTTTTTGCCAAACAGCAAAAAAGCCATTCCCGACACACGCGAACTAGCAGCGAGCAGTCTCGTACTGCGGGCGGGTCCAGGGCGCCCGAGCGCCTGGGGTCCCCCCAGTGGGGGGATTTAGGGGGGAGACCAAGGGGACGGCGGGCGGGTTACACTCATAATCATTATCTCTGATTCACCCGTAAACCCTTGATATATAAGGCTTTTTCCGTTCCGGTCATGAGACAGTGATTATTCACGGAATTCATATTTAATGATTAAATGAGGGCGTGGCAAACAAAAAACATAACCGACAACGAACCCATTTAGGAGGTCCAGAGAGATGAAACAATTATCGACACGCGCCAAAATGGCGACGGTAATCTGCACCGCGATGCTGGCGACGACCGCGCTCGCAGGATGCAGCAGCAAAGATGCAGGGCAGGCGAATACCGGCGCATCCGGCCAAGATAACGGAAAGCTTGAGCCGCTTGCGAAAATTACGATTATGGCGAACCTGCAAGCCCCGGAAGTTCCTTCAGATAATGTAAAAAAAGTGCTTGAAGAGAAGACCGGGACGAAAATCGAATTCCAATGGGTGCCGGACGGCTCCTACGACGAGAAGTTCCAGGCCGCTTTTGCGACGGGCTCGCTGCCGCAAGCCGCTTACATTAAAAACCAAACTTCCTTCATACTTTTGCGGGATGCTATGAAAAACGGGCAGTTCTGGGAAATCGGGCCTTATTTGAAAGATTACCCGAACCTCAGCAAGCTGAACCCGGACGTACTCAAGAACACAGCGGTTGACGGCAAAATTTACTCCTTGTATCAGGAAAGACCGCTGACCCGCCAAGGTCTCATTTACCGCAAGGACTGGGCGGACAAACTCGGGCTGCAAGCTCCGAAAACGACGGACGACATCTATAATATGCTGAAAAAATTCAAGGAAGCCGATCTCGCCGGCGGCGGCAAAACGATCGGTCTCGCCGACCGCAACGACCTTGTATACGGCTCCTTCAGAACGCTCAGCATGTGGTTCGGCACTCCGAACGGCTGGGGTGTGGAAAACGGCAGCCTCGTGCCGGATTTCATGACCAAAGGTTATATGGATACGATGAAGTTCATCAAAAAGCTTCGCGACGAAGGTTTGATCAACCAGGACTTCCCGGTAACGAGCAAAACGGACCAAACGAACCTGATGTACACAGGAAGAGCGGGCATGTACATCGGCTCCATGCCGGACTCCGAATCGATGCAGGACAAAACGTCCAAAAACGTCAAAGAAGCTCAATATGACGTCGTAAGCGCGATTAACGGACCGGACGGCAAACCGGCGACTTGGGCTCTTCCGGGCTACGGTACGCTCGTCGTATTCCCAAAATCGGCGGTAAAATCGGAAAAAGAATTGAAGCAAATCTTGGCGTTCTATGATAAATTCCTTGACCCGGCTGTAGCCGACTTGTTGAAATACGGTATCGAAGGAACGAACTACACGAAGCAGGACGGCAAAATCGTACCTTCCACAGACAACAAATTGTATGAAAAAGACGTGAAGGCATACCAAAGCATCGCGCTTGCAGATACGACAAACGTAACTCCGGCGAAATACACGATCCCGGTTCGCGAAAAAGCGGAGAAGCTTGCTCTCGAAGCAAACAAATACGGCATTTCCGACCCGACTTATTCGCTGGATTCCAAGACTTACAACGAAAAAGGCGCAAGGCTGCAAGATATCATCAAAGACGCAACTTACAAGTTCATGACAGGCAATCTTGACGAGAAAGGCTTCCAGGCTGCCATCAAAAAATGGCAGGACGACGGCGGCGCAAAAATCATCGAAGAATACAACGCGGCATACAAAAACGCAAAGAAATAATCGGGACAGGAATGAAGGAAGGCTGCTGCTTTTCGGCAGCCCTTCCTTCTTCCGATCCTGACGGTTTCGCCTTGCGATCCTTTACCAGAGAGGAAGAATGAATGATGAACAGCTCAGCGGTACAGCAATCAGCGGTGACGGCTTCCAATCCGAGCAGCTCGCTGATGAAACGAATCATCCGCAACCGGTACATGTATTTGATGATATTACCGGGTCTCATTTACTTTATCATCTTCAAATATGTGCCGATGTGGGGCCTTGTCATCTCGTTTCAGGATTATCAGCCGTACAAAGGCATCCTGGGCAGCGAGTGGGTAGGACTCAAGCATTTTCAGAGATTGTTTTCCGAACCGGAATTTTGGGTCATATTTAAAAACACCCTCGTCTTGTTCGTGTTCAACATCCTGTTTTATTTCCCGGTGCCGATTATATTGGCGGTCATGCTGAACGAAGTGTCCAATGCGTTTTTCAAAAGGTTCGTGCAAACGATCATTTATATCCCGCACTTTATTTCATGGGTTATCATCGTATCGATTTCGTTCGTTATGCTGACGCTGGACGGCGGTTTTATCAACGAAATGCTGCAAGCGATGGGCTTCGAAAAAATCAATTTCCTGATGAGCCCGGAATGGTTCCATCCGATGTACATCATCCAGGTTATCTGGAGGGAAGCCGGCTGGGGAACGATCATTTATCTCGCGGCGATGGCGGCGATCGATCCGGGTCTGTACGAAGCGGCCAGGATGGACGGCGCAGGGAGATTCCGCCAAATTTGGCACATCACCTTGCCTTCGATCCGCAGCGTCATTATCGTCCTGCTCATCCTAAGAGTGGGCAACGTTCTCGATCTCAGCTTCGAACACGTTTACCTGCTGCTCAATTCTATGAACCGGAATGTCGCCGAAATTTTGGACACCTACGTTTATACAACCGGTTTGAAGCAAGGGCAGTTCAGCTACAGTACGGCGGTAGGTTTCTTCAAATCGTTTGTCGGGCTCGCACTGGTCATGCTGTCCAACCGTTTGGCCAAAAAGTTTGGCGAAGAAGGCGTTTATTAAGCCGGTATAGGGTGAAAGGAGAAACATCATGGTTCAAGATAAAAACTTCGGCAGCCGGTTGTTCGACGCAGTTAACATACTGCTTCTGGCGCTCATCGCCATTGCGATGTTCATTCCGTTTCTGCACGTCGTCATGACATCGTTCGCGACGGTGGAGGAGCTGACGCGCAAGCCGTTTCTGCTTATTCCGACGGAATACAGCCTAAAGGCGTACGAGTATATTTTGTCCACCAGCACGATTTTCCGCGCACTCGGCGTATCGGTCGGAATTACCGTAGGCGGTACGGCGATCAGCATGGTGCTTACGGCGCTGATGGCTTACGGCTTGACGAGAAGAGATTTGGACGGCCGCAAGGCGATCAATCTGATGATCGTATTTACGATGCTGTTTAACGGCGGTTTGATTCCGACCTTTATCGTCGTGAAAGCGATGGGACTGATCGATTCGTATATGGCGCTTATTTTGCCGACGGCGATCAACGCGTTCAACCTGATCATCATGCGCAGCTTTTTCCAAAACCTGCCGGACGGGTTGGAGGAATCCGCCAAAATCGACGGCTGCAACGACTTCGGCATCTTATTCAGAATCGTTATCCCGCTTTCGATGCCGGCGATCGCCACAATTTCGCTGTTCTATGCAGTGACCTACTGGAACAACTTCTTCAGCGCGATCATGTATTTAAACGACGCCGACAAATGGCCGATTCAGGTACTGCTGCGCCAAATCGTCATCATGGCAAGCGGTCTTGCCGCGGATACTTCCGGAATGGGCGACGACTTCGTCAAGCCGCCGGAGCAAACGATCAAGATGGCGGTTATCGTCGTCTCGACCTTGCCGATCCTGATCGCATATCCGTTCCTGCAAAAATATTTTGCCAAAGGTGCTCTGGTCGGTTCGATTAAAGGTTAACACATGTGAAAACTGGCTCTGCCGGCTGCATCGGGTTTTCCCGGGCAGCCGGACGGGCCGTTTTTGCGCTTCAAGATTCATCCATGCCGACATTAAGGAGATGAGTTACGTTGGATAACCCCACATACAACAACCCGATTTTGCCCGGGTTTCATCCGGACCCTTCGATTGTCCGGGCCAAGGAAGATTATTATTTGGTCAATTCCACATTTCAATTTTTCCCCGGAATTGTCATTTCTCATTCCAAAGATCTCGTCCATTGGGAATATATCGGCCACGCCCTGACGCGAAGCGAGGATTTGCCTCTGCGGGATTTGCCGGACTCGTTCGGCATTTGGGCGCCGGACATTTCTTACCATGACGGGACGTATTATATTTTTGCGACACTTCGGCTGCACGGGATGGGACGGCAAAACATCATGGTCAAGTCGCGGACTCCGGAAGGCTCGTATTCCCGGCCGGTGGTGCTGAACGAAAAGGGGCTCGATCCTTCGCATTTTGTGGATGTCGACGGCACCCATTATATGGTGTATGGCGGAGGCGGGGCATGGATTCAGCGGCTGAGCGAAGATTGCGAGCGAGCGGTCGGGGAACCCGTGCTGCTTTGGCCGGGAACGGGGCGGCATTCGCCGGAAGGGCCGCATCTGCTGTACAAAGACGGCTATTATTATGTCATTTTAGCCGAGGGAGGCACGGAATACGGCCACTGCATCACGGTGGCCCGCTCGTCTTCCTTGTTCGGCGAATACGAGCCGTGCCCGTTTAATCCGGTGCATACGCAAAACGACCCTAAGGCGGCTATTCAAAGGGCCGGTCACGGTAAGCTGGTACAGACGCAGAATGGCGAATGGTGGATCGTACATTTGGGCGGCCGACCGCTGAACGGCGGATTTTGCACGCTCGGCAGGGAAACGTTTTTAGAGCCGGTGCAGTGGACCGAGGACGGCTGGTTTCGGGTGAATGAGGGCAATGGGCCAAGCGAAACGCAGCGGGCGCCCATGCTGCAGACCGTACCGTACGGCGAGCCTGCCATCGACGATTTCGACGATGCCCGGCTGCCGTTTCATTGGCAGTTCGCGCGCAACCCGTACGACGAAAACTGGTCCTTGACGGAACGGCCCGGACATGTGCGCATCTGGACAGCGGACGCCGACCTCGACAGCATCGACGCGCAAAACGTGCTGGTGCGGCGCGAGCGGCACCATAAATATACCGCCAGCCTGAAGGTGGAATTCGAGCCGCGCCATAACGGGGAACAGGCGGGACTTGTCTGCTATTACGATTCGCGCTGCTTCATCAAGCTGGCGCTCATGTATGACGACGGCTTGAAAATCAGGCTGATCGAAAACCGCGCGCGAACGATTTCGACGGTCAGCGAACAGTTTTTGCCCGAATTGGCTGGCCCGGTGTATTTGAAAGTTGTGACGGAGCGCGAAGCGCGGACGTTTTATTACAGCACGGATGAACGGGAGTGGCATCCGGTCGGCAGGATCGATGACGCGACCTTTCTCAGCGATGAAGGGACACGGGAGAAAAAAGCGTTCACCGGCACGATGGTCGGCTTATATGCGGGAAGCGGCGGTTCGGGCAGGAGAATTCATGCCGATTTCGATTGGTTCAGGTATGAGGGGGGCAAATAATCCGCCTAAGGAATCGTTTTTTGCTGGCGGGAATTTGAATTCGCCGCATTATTTTTGAGCGTGTTCAAAAAAGGCGCGTCGCTACGGAGTAGGGGTATGCTTCCGGTCGCTCTTGAGATCGTAAATATTTGAATTTACCTTTGTGGTAAATTTACGATCTCAAAGGCGAACGCTTGCGCTCCTTCAGCATACCCCTAAACTCCTTCGCTCGCTTTTTTGAACACACTTTTATCAAATTCAAAGGCAAATTCAACTTCAATACCATAAAAACCGCACGCCGGCGGCGGATTATTTGCCCAATGAGAGGAGGAGTAAGGAATGAGAAGAAGAATAGTAGCCAAGGATGGAAGCGGAGATTTTACGAGCATTCAGGCGGCGGTGGACGATGTCCGGGTGCATCAGGAGGAGCTGCAGGAAATTTTCATCAAAAACGGCCTGTACGAGGAGCGGGTGATTGTGCCCGACAATAAGCCGATGATCCGTTTCGTCGGAGAAAGCAGGGAGCATACGATCATTTCGTACGGGCTGTATGCGAAAATGAAAGCGGCGGACGGGCGCGAGCTCGGCACCTTCGGTACGGCCGTATTTACGGTTGCCGCGGACGATGTCCGCGTGGAAAATGTGACAATCCGCAATACGGCTGGGTATGGCGAAGCGATCGGACAGGCTGTGGCGGTGTATGCGTCGGGAGATCGCCTCGTTTTTGACGGCTGCCGGATGCTCGGCAACCAGGATACGCTGTATACGGCGAAGGGCAGGCAGTATTACAAAAGCTGCTTCATCGAAGGCCATGTCGACTTTATTTTCGGAGCGGCGACGGCGGTGTTCGAGGAGTGCGAGATTTCATCGCTCCGCGGAGGCTACATAGCGGCCCCTTCGACGACGGAACATACGGAGTACGGTTATATTTTCCGCGGCTGCAGGCTGACCGGGCCGGCGGCGGAGCAAACCGTGTTTCTCGCGCGGCCTTGGCGTCCGTTCGGGCAAACCGTCTTCATCGACACGTGGATGGATGCGCATATAAAGGCGGAGGGCTGGGACAACTGGAGAAACCCGGACAACGAGCGTACGGCCCGATTCGCCGAATACGGCAGTTCCGGTCCCGGAGGCGGCATGGAGCGGAGGGCCGGTTGGGCGAAGCGGCTGACCGATGAAGAAGCCGCCGCGCTGACGGCGGAACGGATTTTCGGTGCGGCGGATTTTTGGAAATATTAAACGGCAATTGCGAATCGGGAGGTCCGAGTCTGAAAAGACGGAGGGCCTCCTTTTTTTGGGGCAAACTTTAGAATATCTAAAAAAATTACAAAAAAACCTAAAATCACTTCCGTTTTAGACCGGACAGGAAGCCATTACAATACATTCATACAGAAAAAAACGCTTTCACGGAGGGGGAGAGATCAGATGGCACTTATAAAAAGAGTGCTGCTGGCTATTGACAGCTTTTTTGAAAACTTCGCGCTGATCGCGCTGACATCGATGACGATCATCGTCTTCGTCCAGGTGATTACGCGCAAGCTGTTCAACTATGTATTTTTTTGGTCGGAGGAAGTAACGCTGCTGCTGATGGTATGGTTTTCGTTTATGGGCATCGCCATCGGATTCCGGGAGAAGCTGCACATGGCGATGGACAGCGTCACGAACTTTTTCCCGGCAGTCGTTAACAAGGTGCTCGACAAAGTCATCGACGCCAGCATTTTCGCGTTTGGGCTGTATCTGATCGTCAACGGATGGCAGTTTACCGAATTGATGAATGAATCGACGCTCCCGGCGACCAAGCTGCCCACAAGCGTCATGTATGTCGTGATGCCGCTGACCGGGATTATGATCTGCGTGTATTCGTTCCTCCAATTTATCGGGGTGAATACGATTCGCCATCACGGCATCGAGGAGGAAGCGACAAAATGAACACCGCTGCAATCATCATATTAGTTGTCAGTTTTATCGCGTTAATCGTGCTTCGCTTTCCGATCTCGATCACGCTCGCAGGCTCTACGCTGATCACGCTGATGTACCTCGATATTCCGTGGGTCGTCGTCGGACAGCGCATGATTCAGGGCATGAATTCGTTTCCGATGCTGACGATTCCGTTTTTTATTCTCGCCGGCCAAATTATGAGCGAAGGCGGCATGGCGTTGCGGCTGGTTAACCTGGCGCAGCTTTTCGTCGGGACGATGCGCGGCGGTCTCGCCATGGTGAACTGCGTCGCCTGCATGTTCTTCGGCAACATTTCCGGCTCCGCCGCGGCGGACGTATCGTCGGTCGGCTCCGTGCTCATTCCGGCGATGAAGAAGAAAGGCTACGACGCCGATTACGCCGTTGCCGTCACGACATCGGCATCCATCCAAGGCGTTGTCGTACCGCCGAGCCATAACCTGGTGCTGTATTCGATCGCAGCGGGCGGCGTATCCATCTCCAGCTTGTTTTTAGGCGGCATCGTGCCCGGGTTATGCTTGCTGTTGGTGTTGATGATCGTCTCCTACGTCATCGCCCGCAAACGGCAGTATGCGAAGGGAGATCCGATCACATGGAAAGAAGTGCCGAAAATCGTTCGCGACGGCCTGCTGTCGCTCATGACCGGGGTCATCATCCTCGGCGGCATTTTGACCGGATGGTTTACGGCGACGGAAGCCGGAGCGATCGCCTGCGCTTATGCGTTCGTGCTGACCTTCTTCATTTATCGCGATGTGCCGCTCAGCCGGTTCTGGGTTGTATTGAAGCGGACATTCCGTACCGTAGCGATGGTGCTGTTCCTGATTGCCGCTTCCGACGCGTTCGGGTGGATTTTGGCTTATCTCAAAATTCCGACGCTCGTCAGCGACTTGTTCCTGAACATTTCCAGCAATCCGCTCGTCATTTTGCTGCTGATAAATATTTTGCTTCTGCTGCTTGGCTTCCCGATGGATATGGCGCCGATGATTTTGATCATGACACCGATCCTGCTGCCGGTCGTTACCCAGCTTGGCATCGATCCTGTGCATTTCGGCATCATCCTGATTTTGAACTGCGGCATCGGGCTTATTACGCCGCCGGTCGGCACCGTGCTTTTCATCGGCTGCGCCATCGGCAAAGTATCCGTCAATCAGGCGACCAAGGCTTCGCTGCCGTTTTTCCTGGCGATGTGCGTCGTATTGCTTCTGATTACCTATATACCGGGCATATCGCTGTGGCTGCCTCATTTGTACGGCAAATAAGAAAAAGGCTCCGGCTTATAGTCGTGCTTCACAGCTATGACATCATGGCTGCTTACTATATAATCCAATTATGAATCGAAGGGGAGAAGGGGTATGAAAATGAAAGGAAAAGCATTGCTGACGATTGTTTCCACCGTTATGGCAGCGGGCGTCGTACTCGCCGGCTGCGGTGGTACGCAGTCAGGGACAGGCACACCTGCCGCGGGAGGCGCTGCAAAGACGGAAGAGAAAAAAGCGACCTACACGTTCCGTCTTGCGGAAACACATCCGCCGGATTACCCGACGACGATGGGAGACAAGAAGTTCGCCGAGCTCGTTGGGCAAAAAACGAACGGCCGCATCAAAATCGACGTATTCCCGTCCGCTCAGCTCGGTGAGGAAAAAGCGGTTATCGAGCAGGTGCAGCTCGGCGCGATTGAGTTTACCCGCGTCAGCTCCGGACCGCTCGCGGAGTTCAACAAAGCGCTCGGCGTATTCAGCCTGCCGTATATTTTCGACAACGAACAGCATGAGTGGAAGTTTTTGCAAAGCGCCGACGGAACCAAGCTGTTGGACGGCCTGAGCGCTTCGAAAATGATCGGTCTGGCCTACTACGATTCCGGCGCGCGCCACTTCTATTCCCGCAAGCCGCTGAATTCCATCGCCGACGTGAAGGGACAAAAAATCCGCGTCATCCAAAACAAAGTGAACATTGACCTCATTTCCGCACTGGGTGCAAGCGCAACGCCGATGCCTTATGGCGACGTGTTCAGCTCACTGCAAACCGGCGTTATCGACGCAGCGGAAAACAACTGGCCGAGCTACGATACGTCGAACCATTACCAAGTGGCGAAAACGATCATTTTGGACGGCCACCAACGGGTGCCGGAAGTGCTGATGGTGAGCAAGGTCACCTGGGATAAATTGTCCGACGAAGACAAAAAAGCGATCAAGGATGCCGCTGCCGAATCCGTTAGTTACCAGCGCGAACAGTGGAAGGCGTTCGAGAAAAAATCCGAAGATAAAGTTCGCGCCGCCGGCGTAACGGTTGTCGAAGTGAAGGACCTCAAGCCTTGGCAGGATGCGGTGAAGCCGGTTATCGACAAGTACCGCGGCGAATTCAAGGAGCAGCTCGACGCGATCGATAAAGCGCGGAAGTAACTTTTTTGGAAAATAATAAAACATGAAGGGGGCTCTCGCTGGGCCTCCTTTTTGTAGTATCATTAAAAAATAAAGCGTTTACGAACCGGGGAGAATGGGGAGAGAACGGTTGATAAACAAAAATAACCGGCTGCTTGGCAAATGGATGCGGATATTGCTCTTGGTCGATCAGCCGCTTTCCGTCAAGCTGTTCGTATTTTCCGCGCTGCTGATTTTGATCCCGATGCTCGCGGTCGGCACCATTTCCTACCAGCGTTCATCGGAAGTGATGGAGAAGGAAGCGCAGGAATACAGCCTGCAAATTATGGAGCAGGTCAAAACCCATGTCGAATATTACGTCCGCGATTTGGAAATTCAGACGCTGAAAATTATGAACCACCCGGATATGAACCGTTTTTTGCGGATGCGTACCCGGGAAGAGGTGGAGCAAAGCGGAATCCGCAGCGAAATTCAGCAACTGCTGCAAAATGCCGCCTATTCCCGTTCCGATATAACCGGCATTGCGGTCATTTTGGACAACATACAAATCATCGATACGTCCGGCATCAAAAGCACCGAGCCGGTCGGCGACGTCATCGAACAGTACTGGTATTCCGCCGTGCCGATGAACGGAGAGCTGACGCTCATCAGCAGATACGTCAACGTGATGGGGCAGCAGGAGCCTGTGCTCTCCGTCGTACGGCGCATTTTCAGCCCGTATACGCTGCAGCCGATCGGCATGATCATTACCGACATCAATTTCAAAAGATTTCAGGATATCGCGGACAAAGTGACGGTCGGTCGCAGCGGGATGATGGTCATCTTGGATAGGCAGGGCCACTATGTGTATCACCCCGACGTTCGTCTGCTCGGTAAACAGGCGACGGAGGAGCACGCGACCACGCTGCTTGATCAGGACAGCGGATCGCTGCTATCGGAGCAGGGCAGCTTTTTGACGTACAGCCATTCATGGTTTCTCGGCTGGACGCTGGTGATTTCGCGGCCTTATAAGGATTTGATCCATAACATCAGCTATATCGGCAGGACGATTTTTTGGACGACGGCGATCACGCTGTTTGTCGCTTATGTGCTCGGAGTGCTGTTCGCATCGAGCCTGATCCGGAGGATTCGGCGGCTGCAGCAATATATGAAGCGGGTCGAAATCGGCGATTTCAGCACGCAGATCGCCGTCGAGTCGCGGGATGAGATCGGCTTGTTGGCTCGCGGCTTCAACGCGATGGTCGGGCGGCTGAAGGAGCTGCTGGACGAAATTTACTTTTCCAAGCTGAAGGAAACCGAAATGTCGCTGCGGCAGACGGAAACGGAACTGAAGATGCTCCAGTCGCAGATCAATCCGCATTTTTTGTACAACTCGCTGGAGACAATCCGGGGAATGGCGCTGGAGCACGACATGGACCATATTGCGGACATGTCGCTCGCGGTCGCCAAGCTGCTTCGTTACAATTTGAAGGAAACGGCGCCGACCGTTCCGCTTCGCAGCGAAATCGGCGTCTGTGAAATGTATTTGCGGATTCAGAAATACCGCTTTGAAGAAAAGCTGGAGTACCGGCTCGACGTCCCGGAGTGGGCCCTCGTCCAGCCGATGGTGCGTTTTTCGCTGCAGCCGATCGTAGAGAATTCCGTCGTTCACGGCATCGAGCCGAATTCGGCGAAAACGCAGATCACCGTGACGGCGCATCGTCTTTCGGACACCGCTTACTGCGTTCGGGTTGCCGATACGGGAAGCGGGATCGATCCGGAGCGGTTGAAGGACATCCAGAGCAAGCTGCAGCAGATTGACGGTGCGCCGGACGATAGCCACATCGGGATAACCAACGTCCACAGGCGCATCCGGCATTTATGCGGCGGCGAATACGGACTTTCGATCGAAAGCCGTCCCGAGGGCGGTACCACTGTAGATATCGTGCTGCCGTATTATTAGAAAGTTTACAGGAAAATTTTGGAATAATGTTAGTTTGGAGGCGATTGCATGCATACCGTACTGCTGGTCGAAGATGAACGTTGGGTGCGGGTTTCGCTTAAGCGGATTATTGAAAAAACCGGCATGCCGTTCCAGGTCGTTCATGAATGCGCGAACGGGCTTGAAGCTCTCGATTGGTTAAAACAGCATGATGCCGACGTAGTGCTGACCGATATCCGGATGCCGGTGATGGGGGGCATGGAGCTCGCCCGCCAGCTGCAGGAGGAGCGGCCCGAGCAGGATGTGGTGATCATCACCGGTCATGACGATTTTGAGCTGGTGCAATCTGCGCTGCGGGCCGGCGTCTGCGACTACTTGCTCAAACCGATCGAAGTCGGCGATATGAAGACGTCGCTGCAGCGTCTGCAAAAAAGGCTGCACCAGCGCGAAAGCAGGCCGGCGGAAGCGCACGTCGAACGGGACCCCGCCGAGCTTTCCGCAGTCGAGCAGGTCGTGCGGCTGATCAAGGAGCGCATGCCCGGAGAAATCACCCTGCAGGAAGCGGCCGCTCACGTGCATTTGAACGCGAGTTATTTGAGCCAGCTGTTCAAGCTGCAGATGAAAACGAATTTTGTCGATTACGTGCTGACGCTGCGCATGGAGGAGGCGAAGCGGCTGCTCGCCAAAACGTCGCTGCGCATCTCGGAAATCGCCGAGCGGCTCGGCTACACGGACGTCTCGTATTTCAGCAACACATACAAAAGAACGATGGGCCAGACACCTTCCGAATACCGCAAGGAGAATCAGTTATCCGCTGCGGGCCCGTCAAGTGCGGAAACGAAGTAAACACTCTCGTCAATCCCGGTATAATCGGTTATAGTTGAAGCAAACGTCCTGAAACAGGTGGACTTATGAATCTGATTACAAAAATGATACTGCTCATATTCGCGCTGATGGCTCCGGTTATCGTCATTTATTTATATTCAAATCAGAAGAGCACGCAGGTGGTCGAAGAGCAGATCAATATCGCCAACCGCAACCGGCTGTCGCATTACTTGAACGTTATCGAGGAAACGATGGAGCAGGTGTCCGTTTACGCCAATATCGTTACCAAAGACCCCGATTTTGCCGAGCTCGCGGCAGGGGCCGTTCCGGCGAACGGCTACGATTACACGGCGATGGTCGGGACCATCGAACGGAAGCTGGGATTGTTCAGCCTGTCGACCTCGTGGATGAACCGGATCAGCGTCTATTTCCCGGCTTTGAAGCTGGCCGTTTCCTCGCAAACGCCTGTATCCTATAGCGAGAAAGATTTGACCGATCGCCTCAGCACAGGCTGGACGCTGCGCAGCGTGCCGGTCGGCGGCCTCACCAAAAGAGCGTTCACCCGTTACTTCGTCGGTCCGTCATCCTCAGGCGCTGCCGACTTAAGCAAAACGTCCATCGTCGTCGAAGTGAACTTGATGGAGGACAATATCGTCTCCCTGCTCAACAGCTTCAAAACGAAAGGCAACAACGATCCTTTTTTCTACAGGTCGCCCGGGGAATATTTGCTGAACTCTTCATCGGATGAGCCGACGGTGCAGGAAATTATTCGCTCTTATAATATCGGTGAGAACAGCCGATTAAAAAATCAAGACATTATCCGGCTGCATAACAAACAGTATCTTATCTATTTGTTCCCCTCGGAAAAACTGGGCTGGACACTCGTCGACTATGTGCCGCTGCAGGACATTTTGGCGCCGGTCACGGGCAGCAAGCATCTGTTTTACTTCACCTCCGGGCTTTTGCTGCTGTTTGGGGTTGTCGCAGCTTTTCTTCTATATACTCATGTTCAAGTGCCGATCCGATCGCTCACGCAAAGTGTGCTCCAATTGAAGCAGGGACGTTTTTCCGCACGGATTACGGCTAAGCAAAACCGCGATTTTCAGCTGCTCGTAGCGCAGTTTAACGAGATGGCCGCGGAAATCCAGCATTTGGTCGAAAAAGTATACCTTGGCGACATTCGCGCGAAGGAAGCGGTTATGAAGCAGCTGCAGTCGCAGATCAACCCGCATTTTTTGTACAACAGCCTGGCGTTTATCGTCAGCATGGCCAAACTGAACCGCACACCCCCGATCGTCTCGATGGCTCATAATCTGGCTGACTACTACAGATACACGACACGCAACGACCGGATGGTCACGACGGTCCGGGAAGAGCTCGCTTTTGTCACGTCGTATGTCGAAGTGATGAACTGCCAGCTCGGCAAAATCCATTACGAGACGAATCTTCCCGATTCCATGCTGGATATGACGATCCCGCGGCTCCTCATCCAACCGATTGTGGAAAATGCGATCGTCCACGGTATCGAACCCAAATCCGAAGCCGGACAAATATATATTACAGGTGCAGACGAGCAGGACATTTTGCGGGTTATCGTAGAAGATAACGGGGTCGGGATGACGGCGTCCGAAGCGTCGGAGCTGCGGGAACGGCTGCAGGCGGCCGGGGAACCGGGGCAAAGCTGCGGGCTTTGGAACGTCAACCAGCGGCTTCGTTACCATTTCGGCGAGGATGCCGGATTATTTATCGAAACCGTCGCATCGGGAGGCCTCCGGGTCGTTCTTCAGTGGCGCGTTAAAGATGAGCTTCCACATTTTGCGAAAGAAAGGTAGGGCAATCGCATGTTCTCGATTTTAATTGTGGATGATCACAAGCATCTGGTGGAAAGTCTCGCCACGACCATTCCATGGGAACAATACGATGTGACCTGCATTTATACGGCATTTTCGGGGATGGAAGCGCTCAGCGTTCTGGAACGGCATAAGGTGGACATTTTGCTGACGGATATTCGGATGCCCGGCATGTCGGGGTTGGAGCTGATCGAACAGGCCAAGCTGCGCTGCGGCGATATCGATTGTTTGCTGGTGACCGGCTATGCCGAATTTGAATACGCGAAGCGGGCTATCGAGCTGCAGGCGGTCGACTATTTGATCAAACCGGTCCGTGACGAAGCGCTGCTTGCCTCCTTGAGCCGCATCGTGCAGCGGCGCAAGCAGCGCATCCAGGAAGAGCCGGAGGCCGAGGCGCTGCGCATCGAGCTCGAGCAGCTGAAGGCGGACCTGCTATTGGCTCAAACGCTTGCGGAATCGTCGATCCACGAAGAACGTAGCCGCATCGCCGCGGATATCCATGACTTGGTGGGACATACGCTGACGACGACGCTGGTGCAGATCGAAGCGGCCAAGCGGCTTCTCGCCAAAAATAAAGATGAAGGCTTGCAGCGGCTCGATTTTTCACAGGACCTGGTGCGGAAAAGCTTGGACAGCATCCGGGCGGCGGTACAGACCATTCAGCAGTCGGACACGGAAACCGATCTGGAAAGCGCTTTGCTTCATTTAATCCGAACGACGGAACGTGCTGCCGACATCCGCGTTACATGCCGGATAACGCCGCCGTTATCTCAGGTGAAGCCTCCGGTCAGGAAGGCGATCTGCCACGCACTGCAGGAAGGGCTGACGAACGGCATCCGCCACGGCAAAGCTTCCCGCTTCGAATTTGAGCTGCATGCGGGCGGTGACGCCGGGGACCGGCTTCATTTTGCGTTGTGGAATGACGGAGTGCCATACGACAGTTCAAAACCGGGATTCGGTCTGAAAGCGATGAATGAGCGGGTATGCAGACTGGGTGGGACGGTTGATATCGCCGCTACGGATGAGCCTAGGGGTACCAGGTTGTCCATTTCGCTGCCGTTTGACGAGCCGCAGGAAGGGGAGCGGGCATGAAACGCAAATGGATAGGCGGTATGGCTGCTGCCGCGCTGCTCTCTCTGGTTGCTGCCGGATGCAGGGAAAGCTCTTCGGAGGGCGGGCAAGCGGGAGCTTCCCGCCTCGTCAACGGCCAATTCGATCCTCCCGTCGTGATCACGACGGCCAGGGCGCTCCGGGATTCCGATTCACTGAAATTCGGCGATACGGTGGACGATAATCCGATCACCCGTTGGGCCCGGCAAAAACTCGGGATTATTCAGCAAAACAAGTGGATCGTTGCCGACCAGAACGGAGCGATGGCGACCAAAATCAAACTTGCCTTGAGCGGCGGTGAAGAGTTGCCCGACGTTTTGTTCGTCACGAATCACGATTTGCCGGAGCTGCTTCCCCAAATGGTTGAATCGGGCAAGATTATGGATGTCGCCGATGCCTTTGCCGCTTATGCATCCCCACGGGTCAAAGAGGCGTACGAAAAAAATCCCGACGTATGGCGAACGGTCGCTTTGAAAGGGAAATTGTGGGGAATGCCGCAAATTTCCGATGCGAAGGTCGGCGATCCCATTTTGTGGATTCGCCAGGATTGGCTGGACAAGCTGCATTTGAACGTGCCGGTCACACTGGACGAGCTGGAAGTGGTCATGGACGCGTTTACGAACGGCGATCCGGACGGGAACGGCG
The DNA here is from genome assembly GCF_023276405.1 of Paenibacillus hamazuiensis. NCBI lineage: Bacteria > Bacillati > Bacillota > Bacilli > Caryophanales > Paenibacillaceae > Paenibacillus > Paenibacillus hamazuiensis. The sequence goes on along the minus strand of NZ_JALRMO010000001.1, from coordinate 3,743,916 downwards.
TCAAGGATACGGTCGGGCTCGCCTTTGCGGGGAAAAACAATCTGAATTCCTGGATGGGCAATGCCAGTTTTCTGTACGGCGCTTACGGCGATCAGCCGTATCAATGGAACCGCATGAATGACGGTACGCTCGCTTACGGCTCCGTCCGGCCGGAAATCAAAACCGCGCTGGGCCATTTGAACGAATGGTATCGTCGAGGGTATATCGATAAAGATTTCGGCATTCACGACGAGCAGCAAGCGGCATCCCTGTTTACGTCAGGGGCGGCGGGCATTATTTCCGGCCCGGGTTGGATGGGCGGTTGGCCGCTATCGGATATGAAGGGTACGATGCCGGACGCCGTCGTCAAGCCGATTCCCTTTCCGGCAGGACCGGGCGGCAAAATCGGCAGATTGGGCACACGTCTTTCGTACGGCAGTTATATATTCCGCAAAGGCTTTGAGCATATGGACGCGGTCATGCTGTATTGGGACAAAGTATACGGCGCGCTGATCGAGGATCCGGAGTCCGAATTCGCCTACGGTTTCGCGGAAGGCTACGATTATATCATGAAGGATGGAGAGCCCGTCTTCGATTTTCCCGGGGCGATCTACACCATCTCCAATTTTTTAATGGTTGGCCCGGGAAGCGCCCCTCCGAACGTCCTTAAAGGCGAGAGCATCGAGCGAAGGGTATACCAAGGCCAAATCTCAACCCCGTATGAGAAAAGATTGGCCTCAACGACATCACGTACGTTTCTTGAAGGTCTCATCGTCAGCGACATTCAGGCGAAGTATGCGCAAAAAGACGAATATGTAGGGCCGAATACGCCGGCGATGCAAAGCAAATGGCCGCTTTTGAAAAAAATGGAGAAAGAAACGTTCCTCAAAATCGTCTATGGCAAAGAGCCTCTTGAATCGTTCGACACGTTCGTGGAGCAGTGGCGCCGGCTTGGCGGGGACGACGTGACCGCAGAGGTGAATGAGTGGTACCGGGAGACGGGGCAGGGTGGACGTTAGACCTCCCAACCGCATGCGTCAAGCCGCCTCCAAACTATTATGCGACCATCGTTCCTGGCCGCGCCGGCGGCAAGCGGTACCTAACGGGTAAGGGGGCTCAGCCAGTCCAAACCGGACTGTTCCTCGCTCGTCAGCGGCTCTTCCAAACGAACGGATTTCGCGCCTGTGAAATGCATGAATTGCTCGAAGCATTCCCGCAGCAGGCCGAACAATCGCTCCGTTTTGGGGACCTCCGGTTCCCACCACCAGTTTTTAATGACGAGCTGCTTGTTCTTTTTGTCCATGCCGGGCTCGAAGCGGCCGACAAACCGGTCTTCGCACATGACCGGAAGCACATAGTAGCCGAATTGCCGCTCGGCGGCCGGCTTGTACACTTCCCAGCGGTAATCGAATGCGAACAGCAGCTTGATCAGCTTCCGGTCCCACAGCATATTATCCAGCGGTGCCAATACAAACGCGCGCGCCGGAACGTCGTCCTTCTTCCAGCGGATGACTTCCTGCAGAAGCGGGACATCCTCCGACCGGATGTAAAATGGGGGTTCTATTCCTTCCACCTGAACCTCAATCAATCTCCCCATGTCCTTCAGTCTTTGAAAAGCATCGTTTCGCACGCTGCTCTTCATGCCGGAAATGCCGAGCCAGGCGTCTCCCGACTTGTTCCAAAGCATCCCGATGGCGCCGACCCGGCGCAGGACGTACCATTCCCAGTATGAATCCTGGGACGGATTCGGATCCGGGGCCATAAGGCAATCCGCAGGCAGCAGCCGGCTTGCCAAATCGTAAACCTTCCGGGTCCGGGCTTTATGATGAATGAGCAAATCGCCTATGAAATACATGCTTTCAAGCACGGCGCGGGCCAAGCGGGTCGGCGCCCATGACCAATCGACCACTTCGTCGTATTCCAGATCCGCCGATGACAGCGGACCTTCCGCCTGCAATCTTTCCATGACTTGGGGAACGACTTTTTTTAAATGAGGCTTATCTTCCAGTCTGATTTTAGCCGCATTCCGGATTCTGCTGAAACAAGGCCAATCCTCCCGCAGGTAAATAGACATGTTTTTGTCCCATCCGTCGATCAGCTCCCGATCCTCGTATAGCAGCTCCTCAAGCATTTCCGGCCGAAAGCCGGGGACGCGGGACTGCAGCACCAATTGCTGATTATATCCGACGACATTAAGCGGGTCGAACTGCAGGCATCCAACCCGTCTTACAAATGCGAGTATTCCTTGCTTGCCCTCGAAGCGGCGATTCGTCAGCAAGCCTTGATAAGCCAAAATAAAATGTCTTGCCTGTTCGGCGGTCAATGTCAAAGAGGGATTGAAATGGCGCATCCGGAAGCTCCTTATTACAGCTTATCACACAAATGTTTGTAACACCCAGTATACACGAACGTACATTCTCATTCAACCTGTTTTTTTCGTGCGTGGTGATGCAGGGACATCACAATATTTTCCACCATTTTGAACAATACTTTGGGTAGCCTGCTAAGGCGCGGATTCATTATGATGTATTCGTAAGTGCTTACATCCGAATAAATGATGGATTGTGGGGTGATGCATCAAGTTTCTTGCCCGCATTCGACCGTTTCCTTTTTACGGTGGTTCGAGAAAAAATATCCCCAAGGAGGTTATTTATGTCCCATTCGTCCATGAACGTCACCAGGCGTCAGCCGCTTCTCAAACGCTGCTTCATTTCCGCTGTCTGCCTGATCCTCGCTTTGACTTTGCTGCTTACGCCGGGAGCCGCGTCAGCCTCTTCGATAAACAGCTCCTACAAGGCCTACGTCATGGCCCCGCTTACGAAAATTACGGATTGGAACGCCTTCAAAAACCAGTTGATCACGCTGAAAAACAACAACGTTTATGCCCTGACCACCGACGTTTGGTGGGGTGATGTCGAGAAGAACGCGGACAACCAGTTCGATTGGTCTTATTACAAAACGTACGCCGATACGGTGAGGGCTGCCGGATTGAAATGGGTTCCGATTCTGTCGACGCACCAATGCGGAGGCAATGTCGGGGATAACTGCAATGTACCGCTGCCTTCCTGGATATGGAGCAAGGGTACCCAGGATCAACTGACCCAGCGCAGCGAGACAGGCTATTACAATACCGAAACGCTGTCGCCATGGTGGAGCGGAACGGCTGTTCAGTACGACGAGCTGTACGCTTCGTTTGCCGCCAATTTCAGCGGATACAAGGACATCATTGCGAAAATTTACTTATCCGGCGGGCCGGCCGGCGAGCTGCGGTTCCCTTCCTATAACGGCAGCGACGGTTTTCAATATCCGGCCCGCGGCAAGCTTCAGGCGTACACGGAAACGGCGAAACAGGACTTCCGCAGCGCGATGCAAACGAAATACGGCACGATTTCCGCGGTGAACAGCGCCTGGGGAACGAGTTTGACCGCCTTTAGCCAGATCAGCCCGCCGACCGACGGCGACAATTTCTTTATTAACGGCTACAAAACGGCGTACGGCAAAGACTTTTTAACCTGGTACCAAGGCGTGTTAGAAAAACATGTGAAAGCAATTGCGGCCAAAGCGCATGCCCGTTTCGATTCCGTGTTCGGCGTTCCGATCGGGGCGAAGATTGCGGGTATTCATTGGCTCATGAACAGCCCGTCCATGCCGCATGCCGCCGAATACGGCGCCGGTTACTACAATTACAGCACGCTGCTCGACGCTTTCAAGGCCGCCGGTTTGGACCTCACCTTTACCTGCCTGGAAATGAATGACGATAACGCGTATGTTTCGCCGTATTACTCGGCTCCGAAATCGCTCGTCATTCAGGTAGCCAATCTGGCCAACCAAAAAGGCATTCGCCTCAACGGGGAAAACGCGCTGTCTATCGGTGACGTCGGCCAATACCAGAACGTGGCGGAAATGCTGTTCAACTACAATTTCAGCGGCTTTACGCTGCTGCGCATAGGCGACGTGGTCAATCCCGACGGCAGCAAAACGTCCAATCTCGATTATTTCCGCGATGCGATTGCGATGACTCCGATTCCGGTTACGTTTATCGTGAAAAATGCGCCGACCGCCAGCGGCGATTCCGTCTACATCACCGGCTCGCGTTGGGAGATGGGCAACTGGACAACCGGCTTGTATCCGTTCAAGCTGACCTATAACAGCGCTACCGCGGACTGGCGCGGCACCGCGTATATCGGAGCAAGCCGCTATTACGAATTCAAGGCGATAACGAAAACGTCCTCCGGCGCGCTGAAAGAGTGGGAGCCCGGCGACAACAACAAGTGGACCACTCCGACGGCGGGAACGACGTATACGATCAATTGGTAGGGGAAAGGAACTGAGATTCGCTAAATCGGGGAAAATGACGTGAGTTTCGGCAAAACTTGCAAATAACGCACCGGACTTCCTTTATTCGCGGCAAACTACTCGAAATGGGCATTTTAGCGCACTGCAGTTCCTTTATGAAACCGGAGGAGGCCGGAGGGAGCATAATCGGATCTAACCCGGCCACATGGCTAAGGGCACCCAGCGTCCCCATGGGGGGATGCCGGGTGCCCCATCGATTTTTAGGGGGGAGCTTACCCATGCACTTCCTTGTACCGCTGAACTCTCGCCTCGTCGGTCAAACCCGGACAAGTATAGCAATATTGGCCCTTGCCCGCACAGTAATTCAGGCAGCATTTGCTCCGCAGCATGATCTTGATGTCCGGATCGTCCGGAGCCTGGAAAACGGGAAACTCCGCCGTCAGCGGGTTGATAACGCAGCTGAAGCAGCTTCCGTCCGCACCGACCGTCAGCTGCGCGTAATCGGCCCAAAACGCTTGCAGCCGCTCCCCTTCCAATGTGCGCGTCCATTCTTTTTTCCAATAAGCGAGCAGATAGGACAAGGTCGCCCATAACGTCGTTTCCTGAATGCCCGTCAGCGCGATAATATGCCCGAACAACGGGATGGCGTTTTCGGTGTATAAGTGAGTCGCATATCGCCGTATTTTTTCATGCCGATCCAGCGCTGCGCCTGTCAGTTCCGGGTGCTCGAGAACCTTCAGGTGAAACCGCAGCGAGCCGCCGCCGCTAAGCTCCAGCTTCAGGTTGCCCGGCGATATGTTCAGCGCCGTTCCGAGGTGCAAATACGCATACACGGCACCGGCCAGCAGCGCACAATACCGCTTCACGAAAAGCGAGCCGGTCACGACGTCGCGGGTCGAACCGACGACTCCGGAGAACTTTTCCAGCAGCCGGGCCACGTCCTCCCTGGAGCTCACATCGTAATAGTCGGTATCGGATGGAAGCGCGCCGGTGCGTATATGGAATTTTTCATGCAAATTCAGGTCGAGGGGCATCATCAGCATGCGGAACGACTCCCTTAGGCTAAAATTTGTTCAAGCTCGGGACTGGCGCCGGCGGCAATCTTTCTTCCTTTTCCGTGCGGGATGCAAAGAGGCGACCCGAACAGCGGATCCGGAATGACCTGGCAATCGAGCTCGAATACGTCGCGGATGAGCTGCTGCGTCACCACTTCCTCCGGCTTGCCCTGGGCGTAAACGGCGCCGTTTTTGATGGCGACCAGATGGTGGGCGTAACGGCACGCCAGATTGATGTCGTGCAGCACCATAACGATGGTGCGCCGCTGCTTCGCGTTCAGCTCGAACAGCAGATCCAATACTTCGATTTGGTGGGTCAAATCGAGATATGTCGTCGGCTCGTCAAGCAAAATCGTGCCCGTATCCTGCGCCAGCGTCATCGCGATCCAGGCGCGCTGCCGCTGACCGCCCGACAAAGAGTCGACCGTCCGCTCGGCAAGCGCCGTTAGACGTGTCGCTTCCAATGCGGAGCGGACCGCGTGCTCATCCTCCTGCGACCACTGCTGCAGCCAGCTTTGGTACGGATAACGCCCTTGCTTCACGAGCTGAAGCACGGTCAAGCCTTCCGGGGCGACAGGCCCTTGCGGCAGGATGGCGAGTTTTTTGGCCACCTCCTTGGTCGGCAGTGTGGCGATGCTTTGTCCGTCGAGAATGACGCTCCCCGTATGGGGCTTCAGCAGCCTTGCGATCGAGCGGAGCAAAGTCGATTTGCCGCAGCCGTTGCTGCCGATGAAAACGGTAATTTGGTTGTCCGGCAGCGTCAGGTTCAGGTTTTCAAAAATAACGGCGTTGCCGTAGGATAATCCGAGCTGTTTGGTTTCGAGCGAAGACATGGCGTTCCCTCTTTTCATCCGTGTTCGGTCGTTGGTTTTTATGTCCTTTGTTGCCGGTACAGCAAGTAAACGAAAAATGGCGCTCCGATCGCCGCGGTAAAAACGCCGGCGGGAATGTCGAGCGGCGCGAACGCCGATCGCGCCACCAAATCGGCGAGCAATAAGATGAGCGAGCCGCACAAGGCGCCGACCGGCAGCACGCCGCCGAACGCCGGTCCGACCAATTTGCGGGCGAGGTGCGGAGCCATCAGACCGATGAAGCCGATCGCCCCGCCGATCGATACGGCAGCGCCGGCAAGGCCGACACTGAGCAGCAAAAGCAGCGCTCGCTGGCCCTGGATGCGGCCGCCGAGCCCTGTGCCGACATCGTCGCCGAGCTCCTGCAGATTGACGTTCCGGGCCTGCAGCAATGTAAGGGGCAGCAGCACGGCAACCCAGGGGAGCAGAGTGATCACATCTTTTTCCCAGGATACCCCGTAGATGCTTCCGGTCATAAAAGTAAGCGATTTGGCGGCAAGTACGAGCGGCCCCGAAATCAGCAGCATATACGTGACGGCGCTGAGCGCCGAAGCGAAGCCGATGCCGATCAGCACGAGCCGCAGCGGGGAAACGCCGCGCTTCCAGGCGAACGTGTAAATGATCGCCGTAATGGCAAGGGCGCCGATGATGGCGCAAAGCGGCAGCAGGTCGATCGGCGCTTTGCCGGCTCCGAAGAAAAAGAAGCTGACCGCGCCGAGCACGGCGCCTCCGGTAATCCCGACCGTGTCCGGCGACGCGAGCGGATTGCGGATCATGCCCTGCAGCACCGCGCCGGCAACCGCAAGCGACGAGCCGACGAGAAGCGCCGTGACGATGCGCGGCAGGCGCAGCTTGAAAATGATCATCGCATTCGTATCGGTGCCGCCGCCAAGCAGCGTTTTGACCACATCGAGCGGATGGATGAACACGCTGCCGATTCCCGTGCTGATGACGGCAACGGCCGCATTCGCAGCGAGCAGCAGCAGGGTGATCCCGATGACCTTTTTGCTGACCAGGTATGAAAAAGCGCGTCCCCGGAAGGTTGAATATTTGCTCATCGGCTTACCCCTCCTCTGGCCAAATAAACGAAGAAGGGAACGCCGATCAGCGCGGTCATGACGCCCACCGGCACTTCCTTGGGCATGGCGATGAAGCGGGAGCCGAGATCGGCGGTAACGAGCAAAAGGCCGCCAAGGACGGCACAGTAAGGCAGCAGCCAGCGATGGTCGCTGCCGACCAAATATCTCGCCGCATGCGGAACGATGATGCCGACGAAGGCGATCGGGCCGGCGACGGCCACCGAGCTGCCGGCAAGCAGCACGATGACGAGCGCGGCTGCGCCTTTGACAAGCGCGGTGCGCTGCCCGAGCCCTTTCGCGACGTCGTCGCCGAGCGCCAGCGCGTTCATCTGCCCGGAGAGCAGCAGCGCGCATATCAGGCCGGCGGCGATGTAAGGAAAGACCGAGACGAGCATCTGCACGTCCCGACCGGCGACCGAGCCGACCAGCCAGTACAATACCTGGTCGAACATTTTGCCGCTCGACAGCAGGATGCCCTGCGTGAGCGAAGCGAAAAATGCGGTGACGGCGGCACCGGCCAGCGTCACCTTGACGGGGGTCATGCCGTCGCGGCCGACCGACCCGAGGATGTAAACGAGCAGCGCGCCGAAGGCCGCACCGCTGAGCGCAACCCAGGTGAACGAGCGCAGCCCGTTCACCTCGAAATACGACGCAGCCACGACGATGAAGAATGCCGCGCCCGCGTTGATGCCAAGCAGGCTCGGCGAAGCGAGCGGATTGCGCGTGACCGCCTGCATGAGCGCGCCGGCCACGGCCAGGCTCGCGCCGACGCAGGCGGCGATCAGCGCCCGCGGCACCCGGGCGGTGCGGATGATCAGATGTTCGTTCGAGCCGTTGAATGCCGTATACGATTCGATGATGCGGGATAACGGGATATCCGTAACGCCGAAGATGATGCTGCAGGCGACCGAGACGGCGAACAGGGCGGCCAATGCGATCAGTCCGAACGATTTATGGCGGATAAAAGCGGTAGAAGGATTTGGCATAAGATCTTCCTGTCTATGAAGTAAGAAAAAGTTCGATTTGTTTAACATTTTAGGAGAAATTTCGCGGTTCGTCAATGAGTTTGAAAATCATTATCATTTAATGATTGACAATCTCCCTCCGTAAAAGGTATATTACTTCATGGAATGATAATCATTATCACTTCGAATGTATACAGAAAATGGCGGAGGGGTTTTTTTACATGATGAATCAGGCATTACATAATTGGAAGCGCACGTCGCTGTGGGCGATCGTCTGCCTGCTGGCGATTTCTTTGTTGTCGGGATGCGGCCGAGCGGCCGAACCAACACCGGCTCAGCAGGGCGGCAAAACGGAAGGAGCGGCTGCGTCGAACGACGCCGTGCGCAAAATCAAACACGCGATGGGCGAAACGGAGATTAAGGGTACGCCTCAGCGGGTCGTCATTTTGACGAACGAGGGCACCGAAGCGCTGCTGGCGCTCGGCGTCAAGCCGGTCGGGGCCGTGAGATCATGGACGGGCAACCCTTGGTATGAGCATATCAAAAACGACATGAACGGAGTAACGATGGTCGGCGAAGAGAGCCAGCCGAACATGGAGCTGATCGCCAGCCTCAAACCCGATCTGATTATCGGCAACAAATTGCGGAACGAGAAAATTTACGAGCAGCTCAAGGCAATTGCGCCTACGATCGAATCGGAGACGCTGCGCGGCGAGTGGAAAACGAACTTCCGTTTGTATGCCGAAGCGCTGAACAAGCAAGCCGAAGGTGAAAAGATCATCGCCGACTTTGACAAGCGTATCGCCGATTTCCGTTCGAAAGCCGGCGACAAGCTGAAGGAGACCGTATCGGTCGTCCGTTTCATGGCCGGCAAAACGCGGATTTACTATTCCGACACGTTTACGGGCGTTATTTTCAAGGAGATCGGTATCGCGCGTCCGGCTACGAAAAGCAAGGAAACGTTCGCCGATGAGATTACAAAGGAACGTCTTCCGGAGGTCGACGCGGACCGGCTGTTCTACTTCACGTACGAGACTGGCGACAGCAAGGCGAGCAAGACGGAGGAAGAATGGATCAACGATCCGCTGTGGAAAAATCTCAATGTCGTAAAAAACGGCAAAGCGATCAAGGTGGACGATGCGATCTGGAATACGGCCGGCGGCGTAAGAGCGGCCAACCTGCTGCTCGACCAGCTGTATAAGATTTACGATATCAAGTAATTCCGGCAAGCGGCGGTTCCTTTATACCCAGAATAATCAGGCGGCAATGAAAACAACAGAGCGATGGCGGAACTTTTTCGTTCCCTGTCGCTCTGTTTCTTGTTTTTACATGGAGACAGTCAGCTCCTCTGGCCGATTCCGCCGGGCCGGATGACGCATTTTTACTATACTCCCTGTTAGCGTTATATTATAATCATCCAGGTAAAATAAAGCCGAATCCGGCCGAACGGAGCGGCATGCGGAAAGCGGGGATCCACATGGCAATTTACATCGCATTGCTGCGGGGCATCAATGTAGGCGGCAAAAATAAAATCAAGATGGCCGAACTTAAGGCGGCGCTTGAAAACATCGGACTGGCCCGCGTGCAAACGTACATACAAAGCGGGAATGTCCTTTTTGAATCGGAGGATGACGAGCTCGCTTTGCGCAGGCGAATAGAGCAGGAGATTGCGACGGTGTTCGGGATTACGCTGACGGTGGTTATGCGGACGGCCGAGGAACTGGCGAAGATTATCGCGGGCTGCCCTTTCCCGGAATCGCTCTTGGCGGAGGCGGCCGCCACTTGCCAAGGAGAGAGCTTTTATGTGGCTACGCTGCCGGAAGCTCCCCCTGTTACCGGAATCGAGAAGCTGGCAGGCGCGAATAATGGGGACGATTTATACCATATCGAGGGCCGCGATGTATACCTGCTGTTCAGGCACAGCATCCGTGATTCCAAACTTGCCGTTAATATTCAGAAGCTAGGTGTCCCGGCGACCGTGCGGAACTGGAATACGATGAACAAACTTGTCCAGTTGGCTGCCGGGATGAAACATTGATCACTTCTGCATCGCTAACATTTCTCGCGCCGTATCCAGAAATGCGGCGATTGCGGGCGAAAGCCATTTTTCCTTGTGCCAAAGCATTTGCGTGACGATGTGAAGATCGGGCATTTCCCACGGAAGCACGGCCAGATCTCCCCGTTCCAGCTCCGCGGCGGCAGAGATTTCGGGAAGGAAAGCGATTCCTATTCCGGCCATCGCGCACTGCTTGATCGCTTCCGCGCTGCCGAATTCCAACGTTTCCATGCTGTCGATCCCTTCCTTCAGCAGCATCCGGTCGAACAACGTGCGGTAGGTGCAGCCTTTTTCGTTTACCAAAAACATTTCGTTGCGAAAGTGCTCCGGAAGCAGTTTGTTTACCTGAAGCGAAGGGTGATTCGGAGCGGCAAAAAGGCGAAACGGTTCGGCGATGAGCGGTTCGCTTGATATGCCGGTCGAACGAAGCGGTTCATCCAGCAAAAAAACGACGTCCGTTTTTCCGTCGCAAAGACTTTGCTTCAGATAGTCGCTCGGAAACGGACGAAACAGGAGGCGCACCCCGGGAAACTGCTCGCGGAAACGGCGGAACAGGGCAGGGAGCCGGTATGCGCACAGCACTTCGTTGGCGCTTACCGTCACGGTACCGGTCAAACGGCCGTCATCGCTCAAGCGTTCTTTCGCTTCGTCCAACAAGTTCAAAGCCTGCTCGGCGTACCCGAGAAACCTTTTGCCGGCGTCGGTAAGTACCAGCTGTTTGCCAAGCCGGTCGATCAGACGTACTCCGAGCTCCTCCTCCAGCGCCTGCATTTGCATCGATACATTCGAGGGAACGTAATTCAATGCATCGGCGGCGCGGCTGAAGTTTAGCGTCGAGGCGACGGTCCGGAAGGTGACAAGTTGGCGAAGATCCATTCGGTATCACTTCACTTTCAAAGATTTTGAACCATATGATCAATTATGATTAATTTTTCTGACGACCTCTCTATTATACAATGAAAACACGAAAAAATCGTGCGCACGGTTGCTTCGAATTTCATTTTGAAGAGGGAATGGCGATGGACTACGAAATTTATGAATTGGGCGAGGTTGCGCTCCAGTCGGGCGTGCTCCTGCCGGACGTTATTTTGGCGTACAAAACCTATGGCAAACTGAACGACGATAAAAGCAATGCGATCGTATACCCTACGGCATTGGCGGATCAGCATTACCAGAACGAATGGCTGATCGGCCCCGGAAAAGCGCTGGATCCGGAACGTTATTTTATCATCGTTCCGAACCTGCTGGGCAACGGCCTGTCGACGTCTCCGAGCAATGCCAGGCCTCCTTTTGACAGGGCCCGATTTCCTCATGTGACCGTATTCGATAATGTCCGTCTGCAGCATCGGCTCGTGACGGAAAAGTTCGGCATAAGGAAAATTGCTCTGGTGACAGGTTGGTCGATGGGCGCCATGCAGGCTTTCCAATGGGGCGCAGGTTATCCGGAAATGGTCGAGAGATTGGCTCCGTTTGCCGGAACTGCAAAAACGTGGCCTCATACTTACGTATTTCTGGAGGGCGTCAAGGCACCTTTATTGGCGGACGCCGCTTGGCATGGCGGAGATTACGGCGAGCCGCCGGCAAGCGGTTTGCGGGCGGTGGGACGCGTCTATGCCGGTTGGGGTTTGTCTCCGGCATTTTACCGCGAGGAGCTTTACTGTCAATTAGGCTACCGGACACTCGAGGATTTTCTCGCCGGATTCTGGGATCGAAACTTTGCCGGCGTCGATGCGAATAACTTGCTTGCGATGCTGCGGACGGGGCAGCATGCCGATATCAGCGCCAATCCTGTCTACAACGGCGACTTCGCAAAAGCTCTCGGCAGCATCAAGGCGCGTACGTTGGTGATGCCGGTGAGCAGCGATATGTATTTCCATACGGAAGAAAGCGAGTTTGAAGCGAAATGTATACCGGATGCCGCTTTCGTGCCGATCGAATCAAACTGGGGACATTTTGCCGGCCGCGGCATCAGCCCGGACGATTCGAAGTTCATTGACGATCAGCTTAAGCGATTGCTTATGAGCGAAGTCCGGTGATTCGGGCCTGAAGGAGCGGAAGAAGCCGGTGCTGTTCGCTACGGCCATTTCCCCGCGGGCTGCAGCCTTATCTTGCGAAGCCGGACGGCATCATCTTGTTATATGATGCCGTTTCGTGTGATTCATGGTGGCCTCGCGTTATTCCTCCGGCCGTGTCATTGTCGTACCGCCTGCATGGAAACCGCCTTGGATGCGGATGTGCTCGTAGGGCAAGGTCGGGTTGGCGATCCGCCACAGCATCCGGTCCGCCGCGCGGTAGCCGGTCTCGCGGATCGGCAGCAGCGGGCGGGTCAGCCCGGGCAGCTCCTCGCTGCGCTCGTTGAGGAAGCCGATGAACGATACGTCTTCCGGAATGCGCAGCCCAAGCTCCGCACACAACCGGTAGACCGGAGGCACCTCGCCATTGATGCCGCAAATAATCGCATCGGGGTTCTCGCGCTTGATCAGCTCCCGCAGCTCGTCCAGCCAGTTTGTTTGCGCGCTTCGCGGGCCGGTCGAATGGGCGGTCGCATCGACCTCGCACCCGAACTCGCCCATCGCGTGGCAGAACGCCTGCCAGCGCAGGAAAAAGCCGCGCTGCACGTGAATGTCCCCGACATACATGATCCGTCTGTGCCCTGTTTGCCGCAAATGGGCGACGGACTGCCACGTCGCCTCGTAAACGTCCCAGATGACGCTGTCGAGCTTTGTCCCGGGCGGCGGGAAGCTGAGCAGTATGCGCGGCATGGACAGGCTGAACAACGGCCGCTCCCAAGCTTGCGGCACGATGCTCGGAGCGATGAAAATGCCGTCGGCGAACTCCATGCCGCTGTGCTCGATCCATTCGGGCATGGCGGCTTCTTTGATGTTTTTCGGCAGCAGCAGCGTATCGATTTGATGGCCGAAGGCCGCGAAGCGCGCGTGCAGCCCTTCGAGCAGCAGACGGTTGTAATCGACCGATTCCTCGGTCTGCACGAGCAAAAAACGGCTTCGCCCGTTCGGATACGGAGCGATATGCTCCGCCTTCAGGCTGCGTATTTGCTCCATCGTGTAGTAGCCGAGCCGTTCGGCCGTTTGCGCGACGAGCCGCCGCGTCGCCTCGGACATGCCGGGTTTGCCTTTGAGCGCCTTCGATACCGTTTGTACGGTGAGGCCGAGCTCTTTCGCTATCGTTTTCAACGTAACCGCCTTGCGGACCGGCATTCCCGCCGCCTCCTCTCCATTCCGTTTACGATAACTGCCTTCATCGTATCACGTTCGCCTTTTTAGTTAAACAAAAATGAAACTGGAGCCGCAGAGCCAGCCTTCTATAATGAAGGTGAAGAGGCGAAATGTTTGAGAAAAACGAAGGAGGCGTCAACTATGGAAAAAGCGACGGTGATGATTCCGCAGCAGCAGCTGCCGGTATCGTATACCCCCGATGTCGTGGTCGTCGGAGGCGGGGCATCCGGTGTTGCCGCGGCTATTGCGGCTGCGCGGAACGGAGCGGATACGCTGCTGATCGAGCAAAGAGGGTACTTGGGAGGCATGGGCACGGCTGCGCTCGTCCCGGCTTTTTGCCCTTATACGGACGGGGAAAAACCGGTTATCCGCGGCATCGGGCTGGAGCTTCTGGAAAAGATGAAGCTGGCTTCAGGAGGCTGGTTCCTGGGCAGATATAAGGAGAAGCTCGACTGGGTACCGATCGACGTGGAAACGCTTAAACGCATGTACGACGAAGAGGTGCTGGCGAGCGGCGCGAAAATTCTGTTCCATACGTTTGCGGATCAGGTGCTGCTTGAAGGCGACCGTATTGCAGGCATTGTCATCAGCAACAAAACCGGTCGTTCGGTCGTACAGGCGAAGCTGTACATCGATGCCTCGGGCGATGCGGATTTGGCGGCGCTGGCGGGAGTGCCGTTCCACGTCGGCGGAGAGCAGGGCGAGCTGCAGCCGGGAACGATGTGTTATCTCGTGACTGGGGCCGACAAGCAGCGGTTCGATCAATTCCTTCAGGAGACAGGACAAGGCGGCCAGCTGGAAAAAACGGTCGTGGAAGCGCAGCAAAACGGCGATTTGCCGGAAGGACGAAAACGGATCTCGGGCGTCGCCTGGATTTCCGATACGGTGGCGGGCTTCAACTTCGGCCATATTTTCGGCATCGACGGGACGAAGGCGGAAGATTTGTCCCGGGCCGCTATCGAAGGGCGGAAGCTGATCGACCGGCAAATCCGGTTTTTGCGCAAATATGTGCCCGGCTTTGAGAACGTACACTTGATCCATTCCGGCGATCAAATCGGCATACGGGAGACGCGCCGCATAGTCGGGGATTATACGCTGGTTGTCGAAGATTTTTTGTCGATGCGGACGTTTGCGGACGATATTGCGCGGAATTCGTATTTCATCGATATTCATTTGGCGAACGCTGGCAGCACGATGGTCATCAAGCACCTGCCGAAAGGACAGTCGCACGGCGTTCCTTACCGCTGCATGCTCCCGCAGGGCCGCTCCAACCTGATCGTCGCCGGCCGCTCCGTCTCGTCCGACCGTCCGGTGCAGGGCTCGCTGCGCGTCATGCCGAACTGCTTCGCCATGGGGCAGGCGGCCGGTACGGCGGCGGCGATGCTGAGCGGAACCGGCGGCGGCTTCCGCGATATTTCGGTGCCGCAGCTGCAGCGCAGGCTGATTGAGCAGGGGGCATGGCTCGGCGAGCATCCGGGTCAAGCATCGGAGGTGGCGGCGGCGGTCGTTTCCGGTGCCGTTCAATACGACAGCGAGAACCATTAGGATGCGGCTTCGGCATCGTACCATATAAGCCAAGCTTGCCGTTATGCGGCTGCTTGGCTTTTCCTGCCTTAATTTTCTGCGCGGCAATACGCGGTTATCTTGTATAATTGAAAAAAGCGGTTACAAGGAGGCGGATGGCCGATGTACAAGCTGATCATAGTGGACGACGAGCCGACGGTCCGTTACGGGCTGCGCCATTATCTGGATTGGAGCGAATTCGGCATCGCGGTTGCCGGGGAAGCGGATGATGGGGATACGGGCCTCGAGGAGGTCCGGCGGATTCGCCCGGACATCGTGCTGACGGATGTACGCATGCTGAACATGGACGGCATAACGATGGCGTCGGAAATCCGTGCGAGCTTTCCGCAAACGAAAATTGTGTTCGTCAGCGGTCACGATGACGCGGAATATTTGAAATCGGCACTGCAGGTCGATGCCGTGGATTATATTTTCAAACCTGTCAACATGCAGGAGCTGCGGGCGGTGATCGAGCGGGTCGTCGGCACGCTGCAGGAGGAAGAGAGGCAGCGGGCGCTCGTCAGCGACATGCAGGTCAAGCTGACGCAAAGTATGCCGCTATTGCGCGAGAAGTTTCTTATGTCCGTCATCCGGGACGGCATAGCGCAGCCGGAGCGGGTGCAGGAGAGGTTGCAGTTTCTCGGGCTCGAGCTCCCGCCGGAAGCGGCTTATTGGGTCATCGTCGTTCGTATCGACGACAGCGCCGATATCGTGGAGACTCGCTCGGAGCGGGACCGGCAGCTCTTGTCCTATGCGGTGCTCAACGTGTGCCAGGAGCTGATCGACCGGCATATGAGCGGGTACGCATTCGAGCATCAAAACGGCGAATATGTCGGCATTTTGCGCAAGGACGATGCGCTCGAGCATCCGGAGGACATGCTGTTCGTGCTGGCCGAAGACATTCGCGGCAATTTGCAAAAATGGCTCAAGCTCAGCGTAACGATCGGCATCGGCGAGCAGGCGCCGCGGTTGTCCGCTCTGCCTGCCTCTTACGGCCAGGCGAAGGAAGCGGCCGATCATAAATGGTATCTCGGCAAAAACCGGATCATCACGATGGACAGCCTGAAGCAGGACGAAGAGCACCCTAACCGGTTCGATCAGGCCGCAAGCGACCGGCTGCTGTCCGCGCTGAAGGCGGCGGATCCCGGGCTGTTGTCGGAGCAGCTTGGCGAGTTGTTCGTACAGCTCGCGAAAAACCGCCGGGACGGCTTCCGTTATGCGCGCAACGCCGGGCTGCAAATCATTTTGCTGTCGAACCGGCTGCTGCTGGAGCTGAACGTGCGGTGCCCCAGCATCGAGGATGGGGAGAACGAACTGCTTGACCGCGTATTCCGGCTCGAAACGATCGACGATTTGCACAGATTGCTTGAATCGCATCTGGTTCAAGTATGCGGGCAAATCCGCGAGAAGCGCAGCGGCAAATCGCGCAACGTGATCGAGCGGATCCGGGCTGTCATGGATACTCGCTATGCGGAAAACATCACGGTGGCGGATATAGCGGAAAGCGTCTACTTGAGCCCGACATATGTCAGCCTCCTGTTCAAGCAGGAGACGGGCGAGACGGTGTACGAATATTTGACGAAGGTGCGCATCGAGAAAGCGAAGGAGCTGCTGCGTGACCCGAGCCGCAAATTTTACGAGGTATCCGAGGCGGTAGGTTATTCCGATCCGAGCCATTTCAGCAAAATTTTCAAAAAACACACAGGTTTCACCCCGAGCACTTACCGCGATCAAGTCATTTGAAGGGGGATGCCGAATGAGGCCGTTTTTCCGAAGAAGCTTCCGCCATCTGCTGATGCTTGCCCAAGGCTTCGCAGCGGCGAGGTATTGGCTTTTGGCCTATGTGCTCATCATTTTGCTTCCCTCGCTTGCGGTGCTTTATTTTTACCAGCAGCGGACGACGGCATGGCTTGAGGAAGAAGTGACCCGCAGCATGCTGCAAACGATCAAGCAAACTGGAATCAACCTGACGGGCCAGCTGGGCAGGATTCAGGAGATTTCCAACGCGCTGTTTATGAACCCGAACCTGTATGCCTATATAAAAGCTGCCGACAGCAGCGATCCGCTCACGAACCTGAAAAATTTCCGACCCCTGATCGACAGCGCGCAGGCCAACGACAACATTTTCCGGGTGCGGGTGTTTATGGACGATTCGAACTTGTATTCGGGCGAAAAAATCAACTTTTTCCCGCTGAGCAGCGTGCTGAGCCGTCCGTGGTACGCACGCGTGGTGGAAGCAGGGGGGTCGATCGTCTGGTCAGGCGCGTATTTGGAGCATTACATCGACCGCGACGACACTTATGTGATTTCGAGTGCCCGCATGCTGCGGGATCCGGACAATTTTGACCGGATGTTGGGATTGCTTGTGATCGATGTGAAGGAGCAAGCCGTTCTCGACATTATGACCGAGGTAAAGCTGTCCGGTGAAAACCGTGTCTATATTGTCGACGCGGACGGCACCATCGTTACCCATGCGGACAGAGCGCTGATCGGTCAAAAGGGGATTGCCCCCGGGGTAGAGCAGACGATCCGCTCCACGCAGGAGGGCATCGTGAAAACGATGTCCGGGTTGGACGCGACCTATACGATATTTACGACGATCCGTTCCACCGGGTGGAAGCTGCTTGCCGAGGTGCCGGCGGACGATATTTCGCGGCAGGCGCTCAAGCTGAACCGATTCTCCGGCGCGGCCACGCTGCTGGGCGTATCGGTGCTGTTCCTGCTGCTCGTCTTCCTGCTGCTGGCGTTTATCATCCGCAGCATGAACCGGCGGGTGCAGCTTGTCATCCGGGCCATTCGCCGGGAGGGCATCGAGCATCTGGACGAACGTCACGCTGCGGCCGACGGCGGAATCAATGTGCTGGAGCGAAGCGTCGACCACCTGATCGTCAAGGTGCGGGAGATGATGGAGGAGGCGTACCGGTCGAAAATGCAGGAGCGGGAAGCCCAGCTGCGCGCGCTGCAGGCGCAAATCAACCCGCATTTTTTGTACAATACGCTCGATACGATCAACTGGATCGCCGTAGGTCGGGGCGCGCATGACATCAGTCAAATGATCGACGCCTTGGCGAAATATTTCCGGCTCAGCCTGAACAAAGGCAAGGATACGGTCAGCGTAGAGGACGAGCTGAATTTGGCGAAAGTGTATTTGGAGATTCAGCTGAGCCGTTTTCCGCACAGCTTTGAGTTTACGGTCGAGGCGGATCCGCGGGTATACGCCTTCTTCATGCCCAAGCTGACGCTGCAGCCGATCGTGGAAAATGCGCTGCTGCACGGAATCCGCAAGGCGAAGCGGAAAAACGGCCTCATCCGCATTGAGGCCCGGCTGGACGAACAGGAGCAGGAGCTGGTTCTGTCCGTCGCCGATAACGGCGCAGGCATGGACGACGAGACGGCGGCGCGGCTCCTGACCGAACCGCAGCCCTCCGCACGCTCCGACGGCTCAGGCAGCTCATACGGCCTGTTTAACGTGAATGAACGGATCAAGCTGTTCTCGGGCGAAAACGGCGGCGTGTCGGTCCGCTCCGCGCCCGGCGAAGGCACAACCGTGACCGTTCGCCTGAAAGCGACGGATAAGACACCCGAGGCCGCAGGATAGCAGTCGGTACGTTTTCCAGTCGTCAGTCAGCCGCAGGTTTTGTGCACGTACCTATTCCCAGCATCATCGCTCCAAACGCGGGCAAGAGGCACGCACTTGCTCTCAGCATCACCGCTTCAAAGCAAAGATGCCCGGCAAACGCGAACCATCGGTGTGCATTCCCTCCAAGGCAGACCGAATGAACTAGTAGAGCGATCCTGAATTAACATTACTATCTAGTGACACGGACATCCTTGCCGCTATTGCCGTCATATGCATGGACCGCGAATGCAGCAAACGGTAATTCCGGTTCCGGATTTGGTTTTATCTACGATTCTACGTGCGGATTATGTATGAAAAATCGTATAAAAGTTACGCAAGGATCGATAAACAAAACATTATGCATGAAAAATCATATACATTCATGCCATAGGACGGTAAAATCGAGCTAGATATAAATTTTCTTTTTGCGTCAGATTCAACTATTGTATTCGAAATATCACATAAAATAACGAATGGACCGAGTCAATAAGATTACACCATAACAGAATCATTATGGTTGTAATATTTTTAGATCATTTTACTATATAGGAACTGTTATCTGCTAAAGTAAGAGTTTTTAACATAGCGGAACCCACGTTCGCTATTTTCGGATAAATAGGCAAATTGAAAAATATAGAGGAACTGAGATGCGCTAAATCGGTGAAAAATGGAAAATGTATCGGGCAAACAGGCAAATAGATCACCTGAGTTCCGCTATTTTTCAAAAACATCGGAAACCGAACTACTTAGCGAACTATAGTTCCGCTATGGTCCCGGATAACCTGACAATATTGCGTAGCATCAACGGTCCCCCCCTTTGGCGAGGGAGTTTGGCGGAACCGATCCGGGAAAAGTAAAGCGTGGCTGCACGCTATTTTGCACAAGCAAAATGCGTGCAGCCAAACGCGAGCAAGAGGCACGCAGCCGCTCTCGGCATCACTGCTCCAAAAGCAAAGCGTGCCGGGCATGTGATTTTTTACCCGAAGGTAAAAAATCCATGCCCGGCAAACGCGAACTAGCAGCAAACATTCCCTCTACCGGGTGGGTCCAGGGCGCCCGAGCGCCTGGGGTCCCCCTTGCAGGGGGATTTAGGGGGTGGACCTCCCTGGTTTAGGGTATGGACCCCTCTGATTTAGGGGGTATGGACCCCTCTGATTTAGGGAGGCCCAGCTTCTGCCCTCAGTGGATCACCCTGACCGTATCGCTGCCGATAAACCGCTGCCCGCTGCGAAGCGTTCCGGTTACGGTCAGCGGCACTTCGCCGGATTGGCCGGCAAGCGCCTCGATGAGCTTCTCGCGGTCGAATTTAACGGCGATATCGTTCGCTCCGTTGCCGTCCTGTTCGCCGGCCGAGACTGGGGAGAGCTGTGCAGGCAGCGTCCCGCCGCCGTAAACGCTCATGCTCACGGTGGAGGCGCTAAAGTCGGCGGCGTTAAAATCCGTCGGCAGCCCAATGTAGGCGGTCACCGAATTTTTGCCGCCTTTGCTTTTCAGATTCAGCGTATCCGGCTGCACATCGACGGAAGCCGGCATCGTCACATAGATGGAAGGCCTGGGCGGAGCGCTCATTCCGTCGCCGATGTAGAAGCCGGGGTGAGGCGGCTGGTTATAAGCGATGTTTTGCCAGGCAACGCCGAGCCGATAGACCGGATCGTGCATCAGCGTGTAGATGCGCGTATCGGTAACGGCCGTTGTCGTGTAAATGCGCAGGGCGGAGCTGTCCGCCGTCCGCCAAACCGCCTCTTCCCGCCAGTCTCCGAACAGGTCGGCCTGCAGCGACGGGGTTGCCTTGGTGCCGTTATTCGAGGCGGCGCCATCGGCGGTTAATAGATTGACCATTTTCGAATTCGTATAATCCCATTTATCGATCCGGATATCGTCAAGCAGCTCGCGCAGCAAGTCACCGTCCCACCAAATGCCGAAGTTGACCGATGGGATCGTGCTGCTGATTTTCGTTCCGTCCACGGAATAAAGTCCGACTCCAGAGGTCGCCCATACTTCCTCCCCTTTATATCTCGGGTCGATGTCGGCGGACATGCCGCGGCCCGTATCCTTGGTGCCATTGGCTCTCCACTGGATGCTGCCGGTCCCGGCATCCCATACGGCAGCGCCGTACGGGCTCGATTCCATCACTTTGAACACCTCGAGTCCGGGTCTGTCCGGGTTGAGGTCTCCGACGTGGAGGGCGTCGCCGTGTCCCACTCCGGTCGTGTACAACCCCTTGCCGTTGTCGTCGACCGTCATTCCGCCGAAGATGATTTCATCTTTGCCGTCCCCGTCGACATCCGCCACGCTCAGGTTGTGGTTGCCCTGTCCGGCATAACCGGAATTGCCCGGGTCCTTGCTGTCGAATCTCCATACCTGGCTGAGCTGCCGGTCGCGCCAATTGTAGGCGGCGAGCACCGTCCTCGTATAGTACCCGCGCGACATGACGAGGCTTGGACGCTGCCCGTCAAGATAAGCGATGCAGGCGAGGAAGCGATCGACCCGGTTCCCGTAGTTGTCCCCCCAATCCGTTATGCTGCCGCGGGGCGGATCGTACTGCGTCGTGGCCAGCTCTTTGCCTGTGGCTCCTTCGAAAATCGTAAGATATTCCGGTCCGGAAAGTACGCGGCCCTTGGTATTCCGGTAGTCGGCAGCAGGATCGCCGATCACCTTGCCGGTTCCGTCCGTTGTGCCGTCGGCGGTTTTCATCGCGACCTCGGCTTTGCCGTCTCCGTCCAGATCATAGACGAGAAACTGCGTATAGTGGGCTCCGGCCCGTATATTTTTGCCCATCGCGATTCTCCACAGAAGCGTTCCGTCCATTTTGTAAGCATCGACGAATACTTCTCCGGTATAGCCGTCCTGCGAGTTATCCTTGGAATTGGAAGGATCCCATTTCAAAATAATTTCATACGTGCCGTCGCCGTCCACATCTCCGACGCTGGCATCGTTGGCGTTGTACGTGTAGCTGACGCCGTCCGGGGTAACCCCGCCGTCCGGTTTTTTCAGGGGCACCGACAAGTAATTCGCCCCCCACACGGAGACGGCTTCCGAGTCCGGATGCTCTTTGCCGTTCACCACCGCACGCACGGTGTACGTCGAGTCGGCACTTCCCGCTTCATCCAAAAAGTTCGTGCCGGACGTGATGGGCTGAGCATTGGCCTTCGCACCGCTGCGGTACACGTTAAACGCGATGTCCGCCGGATCGGTCCCGAGCAGCCGCCAGCTGACGAACACGCCGCCGTCCGTTTTCACGGCCACCGGCCCGCGGGTCAAATATTCCATTTGCCGCAGCGGAGCGGAGATGCCGCCGGTCTGCGCCGCCGAAGCCGCCGGTTGTGCCGGAAGTCCGGGGGCCGCCAGCGCAAGGCAGGTCAGTGCGGCGACACCCGTTTTTCGAAGCGTGCCTTTGAATGCTTTGAACATAAGTTAGCCTCCTTTTATTATGAAATCAAGGTTAATGTAAGCGATTTCAGACTTTCCATCAATTGGATTTTTTTGATTATGCTGATTTCCGCACCTTGTACTTTCTTGAGCGTATCGTATTTTTTTGGCGTTGGCGTATCATTCGGATAACTCCATAGGATTCCACCTGAAATAAAAGTTTTACCATCTACTGCGGGGCGCCGCATTGCGGCTATAATTGGCTTACAACGAGCGGAGGTGGTAGCGATGGAAACGACAACGGCGAATGTGAAGCAGCAACCGGCACATCCGGACTTCGCCGCTAAATCCGAATCAAAATGGAAGCTGATCGTCAAAAATTACGAAATGTACGTGCTGCTGCTGCCGGGTCTGGTCTTTTTGCTGCTGTTCAAGTACACCCCGATGTACGGCATCCTGATTGCATTTCAGGATTTCAATATTTTCGACGGGATCAGCGGAAGCAAATGGGTCGGACTCGAGCAGTTCCGCAAGCTGGTTTACTCGGACGAGTTCGTTCAAGTATTTATAAATACGCTGCTCATCAGCTTGTACAAAATCGTCCTGCTGTTTCCGATTCCCATTATCGTGGCGCTGCTGCTGAACGAAGTGAAGCGCATGCTGTTCAAACGGACGGTGCAGACGATCATTTATCTGCCGCACTTTTTATCGTGGGTGATCATCTCGGGACTTTTTATCAACATCCTTTCGCCGTCCGGCGGGCTGGTCAATCAGATCCTGCAGTGGATCGGGCTCGATCCCGTATCGTTTTTGCTCGACAACCGCTACTTCCGCAGCGTGGTCGTTTTCACGGCCGGCTGGAAGGAGGTCGGCTGGAATGCGATCATCTTCATCGCGGCGATCGCCGGCATCGAGCAGGAGCAGTATGAGGCGGCGGCGATCGACGGGGCGGGACGCCTCAAGCAGATGTGGCACATTACGCTGCCGGGCATTTTGCCGACGATCGTGCTTGTGTTCATCCTGCGGATCGGCCATTTGCTGGATGCGGGCACCGAGCAAATTTTGACGATGTACAACCCGGTCGTGTACCAGACGGGGGACGTCATCGGAACGTACGTGTACCGCGTCGGCCTCGGCAAAATGGATTACAGCTTCAGCACCGCAGTCGGGCTGTTCAACTCGGTGGTCGGATTTTTGCTGATCATTCTGGGCAACACGCTGAGCAGGAAGCTGCTGAAGCGGAGCATCTGGTAGGAGGGACGAACCATGAAATCAACAAGCTTAAGCGACCGCTGCATCGATCTGTTCTCCTACACCGTATTGACGGCGATGGCATTAGCCACGCTGCTGCCGTTCGCCAACGTGCTGTCCAAATCGGTCAGCGAGGAATGGGCGGTCGTTTCCGGCAAGGTCGGCATTTTTCCGATTGGCTTTCAGCTGGATACGATGCAGTATGTCATCACGTCCAGCCAGTTCGTTCGCTCCTTCGCCGTCTCGGCGGGCATAACCGCAGTTGGCACACTGCTATCGATTCTGCTGACCGCCATAAGCGCTTACCCGCTTTCCAAACGGCATTTGCCCGGCGTCGGCGCGATCCTTGTGCTGTACATTTTCACGATGATGTTTAACGGGGGCATTATCCCGAATTACCTGCTCATTCGCAGCCTGGGACTGATTAACAGCTTGTGGTCGCTTATTTTGCCGGTCATGATCAGCGTGTTCAACCTGCTTGTGATCAAAAGCTACTTCGAAAGCTTGCCGGAGGCGCTGGAGGATTCGGCGAAAATGGACGGAGCCAGGACGTTCACGATTTTGTTCCGCATTATTCTGCCGCTCAGCGGCCCGGTGATCGCGACGATCGCGCTGTTTTACGCCGTATACTTCTGGAACGATTTCTTCAATCCGATGCTGTACATCAGCGACCCGAGCCTGAAGCCGCTGCAGCTGTATTTGCGGGATATCGTAATGGATGCGGACTCCTCGTCGGCGATCACCAAAAGCGTCGACGATATGATGAACGTATCCGGAGAAGGGGTGCGGGCCGCCACCGTTATCGCGTCAACCGTTCCGATCGTGCTTGTGTATCCGTTCCTGCAAAAATATTTCATCAAAGGCGTATTGATCGGCTCGGTCAAAGGATGAAGTTTTCTTTAACTATATAAAAACAACTGTTTAGGAGGGTCTCTATGAACAAGAAGAAATGGCTTGTGTTATCCGTCGCTGCGCTTGCGCTGACTTCCGCCGCCTGCTCTTCCAAAGATGCGGGAAGCGGCGCCCAGGCTCCGTCCGGAGGAACTTCCGCGGCCGGCAATGCCAATGCCCCGAAGCCTCAGCTCAAATCGCTGCAGATTTGGCAAAAGGATGACTACAACACGTATCCGGTCGCCAAGGTGCTGGAGGAGAGAACCGGCTACAAGGTGCAGTACGACATGCTGCCGCAGGACAAACCGCAGGATAAGCTGAACCTGCTGATCGCCTCGGCCGAGCCGTACGACGCGATTACGACGGGTGGGGGCAGCGATTTTAAAGCGCTGTATGCGGACTATGCAAAAAAAGGGGCGCTCACCGATCTGACGCCGCTCATCGACAAATTCGGGCCGAACATCAAAGCCAGCATTTCGCAGGCGACTTTTGACGCGGCCAAGGTGGACGGAAAAATATACGCGATCCCGACCAGAACGATCGAATTCGGCGGTACGAGCCTGATGATCCGCACCGATTGGCTGGAAAAGCTGAACCTGAAAATGCCGACCACGCTGGATGAGTTCGCTCAAGTTTTGAAAGCGTTTAAAGAGAAAGATCCCGGAGGCAACGGCGACAAAAATGCTCCGCTTACGATCAGAGGCGACTCGCCGTTCGTCGAAAATATCGTCGGAGCTTTCGGCATGCCCAACTCCTGGAACGATACGGGAGGCAAGCTGACGCCCCGTCTGCTTGATCCGGCTTATAAGGAATATGTTGCGTTTATGACCGACCTGTTCAAGCAAGGGCTGCTTGACAAGGAGTTCAGCGTCAACAAGGATGCGACGATGAAAGAGAAGTTTACGAGCGGCCGGGCCGGAGTTATCCCGCTCCACTGGGCGGACGTGCCGACCGTCATCGATGCGCTGAAGAAAAACCAGCCGGACGCCAAATACGCCTACATCCCGGCGCTGAAAGGCAAGGACGGCAAGATGGGCTTGTCCGTGAACGGAGGCTTCGACCGGATCACCTTTATTCCGAAAGCGTCCAAGCACGCGGAGGACGCGGTCAAATGGATGAACGCCAAGCTCGATAAAGATACGTTTAAACTGATGGCGATCGGCGAGGAAGGCAAACACTATACCTACAAGGACGGCTCCTATACTCCGATTTTGCCGATCTTTACCGACGAGCGCAATCAGGCGAACAACTTCCTGATGGGGGTTGACGAGAAAAACTATCCGGTCTATTGGCAGGCGCGCGTGCGCAAGGATCCCCGGCTGTTCGAAGCATGGGAGTATTTGAACGTGAAGCAGCCGGCGAATACGCGGGTGATTGACCCTTTGGCGTTCTCCCCGTATTTGGCGGAGTATTCCAAAAACAATCAGTCCCTGGGCACGATGATGGGCGAATACACGGTCAAGCTCATTTTTGGGGCGGAACAGATTTCCGGTTATGACGCTTTCGTGCAGAAATACAAGGCGAGCGGCGGCGATGCCAGCTATAAAGAAGTGAACGATTGGTATGCGACGGTGAAAAAGTAATAAAAGGCAGCTCTCCAACGGGCTGAAGCGGCATCCTTCCTCGACACTGGGGGAAGGATGCCTTATTTTGCCCCAAGTTTATCCTTGTAGAACCACATATAAAAGCGATGGGAGAGTCCGAAGGTCAACAACAGCGTAATCCAGGTGTAAAAGCCGTTCCAATGGATGTATTCGATCAAATCGGTATATTTTTCTATCAACATCTCGACTGCTGTCATGCAGGACGGCCATATCAAATACCATCCGACTTTGTGGGGCAGCGGCTTGCCGCTTGGAAAATGCAGAACGAACGCGACGCAGGTTGCCGGATAAATAAAGTATTCAAAGGCGAAGCTCGTCCTGATGGCGTATGCAAATTCCCGCACCGGGTAGTCGATCAGCTTTAATTCGACAACGATAATGCCGAACAACCAAGTGACCGCATGCTTGAACATAAATATGACGATGGCTTCCCGGATTTTATCACGGGGAGTGAAAAACAATAGGAGACAGGCGGCAGTCGCCCAGGAGGCAATTAAAACGATACGGTCTGCGAGCATTTGTCGGGCTCCCCGAAATTGTAGGATGACATCTATAATTCCCCATTCCGCTATGCGGCAAACGTATCGGGCGCTTGCAAAGGGCATCATTCCGGATTATGCCTTTTCATATACTCAATGGAATGGATCATATAGAGTAAGATGTATTTTTAATTATCAAACATCCGCTCTATAATCAATCTGTGCAAATGAAATGACTACTTCCCGGGAGGAGACTATTGCATGAGAGCAGCGGCGTTTGCTTCGTACGGAGGACCGGAGGTTATGAGCGTTATGGAGTTTCCGGATCCGCAAGCGGGTCCGGGTCAAGTAAGGGTCCGCGTGAAAGCAGCCGGCGTTCAGCATTTCGACTGCGCCGTGCGCAGCGGCTGGAAGCCGGCTTACGGAATTTCGGTGAAACTTCCACAAATTCCGGGCAATGAATTCGCAGGAGTCGTGGACCAGGTCGGGGACGGTGTAACCGGATTCTCCGTAGGCAGCGAAGTGCTCGGTTTCGCAGCATTGAACTGCTACGCCGAATATGTCGTTGTCAGCCCCGACCAAATCGTAAATAAACCCGGGACCATGTCCTGGGAAGAAGCAGGCGGATTGACCGGGAACGGTCAAGGGGCTCACATCGCACTGAAAGCGATCGGGGTGGCGCCGGGAGAAACGATCCTGATCAACGGCGCGGCCGGTTCGCTTGGCGCTTTCGCCGTGCAGCTGGCGAAGGAGTGGGGGGCGAAAACCGTCATCGGCACCGCAAGCGAAAACAACCACGACTATGTCAGTTCGCTGGGGGCCATACCGGTTACGTATAACGAAGGGGTGGCCGATAGGATACGAGCGGTTGCGCCGGATGGCGTCGACGCCGCTTTCGATACAGCCGGCGGTGAGGGGCTCCGGGCTGCTGTGGAATTGGTGCAGGACAAAAACCGCATCTGCACCTATTTCGCCTACGACCTCATAGAAGAGCTCGGGATTCGCCTCGTGCGAGGCGAACGTTCGGCGACCCGCCTTGCAGAACTGGCCGAGCTTCATTCACAAGGCAAACTTCGCATCCATATCAGGCAGACCTTCCCGTTGGAGCGGGCGGACGATGCGCACCGCGCCATCGAAACCAGACACGGCCGCGGGAAGATTGTTCTTATGATCGATTAAGTGACGATGATATTCCTGAAACGCTACTGTTATGATAATTTTGTTTCCGAAAATGAACCCGGCCGCATATCAGGCCGGGTTTACTGCATTTTATCGGCCGCGACCGACATTATATGAGCAGGTGTGATTAATCCTCGCGAAACTTTACAACCAGCTCGACGATTTCCGAGCGGCTGGCGATGCGGATCGGCGGCCCCCAACTGCCGAAGCCGGAGGAAACGGCCACGTGCATGTTCCCTTTCATCATATAACCCCAATCGAGCTCGAACAGTCTGCGGGTGATCAGGTGGTTCGGGGCAAATTGGCCGCGGTGCGTATGACCGCACAGCAGCAAATCGGCGCCGGCTGCAGCGGCTTGCTCGAACTTTGTCGGTTGGTGGTCCATCACGATAATCGGCAGCGACCGGTCGAGTTCGGCGATAAGCTGCTCCACGCTTTGCCGCCCCTGCGGCTCGAACGATTCGGCGGTTTTATCTTTGCGGCCGACAATGTGAAACGAGCCGTCCACCGTGACGGTTTCATCCCGCAGCACGCGGATGCCGATCCGGCTCATCTGCTTGACGTATTCCGCGATATGCCCTCCGTAATACTCGTGATTGCCAAGCACGGCAAATACGCCGAAGCGCGCTTTGAGCTGGCCGAGCACCTCGCCCATCCGGTTCCGGATGAACGGCTCGATGCTGTCGTCGATGACGTCGCCCGGCAGCAAAATGAGATCCGGCCGCATTTCGTTCATGTGCCGGATCAGCCGGCGAAGGTGGCGGCGGCCGACGATGTTGCCGAGATGAATGTCGGAAACCATCATGATGCGCAGCTCCTTTAGAGCGCCGGCCCGTTTGCCGACTTTCATCTCATACGTACGTCTGACCGTCGACCAAGCATTCCGCGAGCCCCAAGCGAGCAGCACCAGCAAAAGGGCGGCTATAACAAGCGAAGCGGCCGGCGCATAGTCGAGCGGATCGCCCCCGCCGAGAACCACTCCCAATGCCGCGATATCCGTAAGCAGGAGCAGAAGAAACGCATATTCCATCACGAAAAAATAATAAGAGCCGATCACCTTGAGGAAGCGCCCCGCCGGACCGGGAACGAGTCCGGACCGTCCGAGCAAATAGGAAAAGACGACGACCGCAAACAAAAACCAGTAAAGTCCTTGCGGGAGCGGGCTTCCCAAAAAGCCGAGAAAGATGGAGCCGTGCCAGCCAATATAGGCGTTAATGACGTTAAAAACAAGAAAAAATAAAATAAACCTTCGTCTCATCGGATGGGCTTGCTCCTTTTTGCACGCGGGTTTCGGCTTGTGCGCCTAGTGAGCATTTTAGCATTTTTTCCCGCCCATCACAAAAAGGTTAAGCCCGTCTGCGACATCGCTGCCTAATGCACGTAGCGTCCATGTTCGGGTACGGCGATGCTTTCGAAATTCACCGCCAGTTCGGACAATCCGGCGGCAAGCCGCTCACCGGACATCGGGATGCCGTGGCCGGTTACGGCAACGGACGGCTTTAACGCTTCAAGCTTAACGACCGAGTCCCGGGCCGCCTGCCAATCCGTCGTAAAATATTTCGGCGGCCCGCTGATTTCCTGCTCCTGCACGATTACCTTGTAAAGCGATTCCTGCTTCACGGTGACGAAGGCGTCCCCGGCGATCAGCGCGCGGTCCGCATCGCGGAACAGCGAAATATGACCGGGCGTATGCCCGGGAGTATGAATCCAGCGCCACCCGGCCATGCCGGGGACGGTTCCGTCTGCGGGCAGCGGATGAACGTGATCGTCCAAATCGATGCCCTCATTCGGGAAAAGCGGGGACATCTCCGTCACGAGTCCGCCATCCACCGTCGGATCGGCCGGCGGATAGTCGGCCCGTCCTGTCAAATACGGCAGCTCCAGCTCATGGGCGTATACGGGAACATTCCATTCCCGAACGAGCTCCAGCAAAGCGCCGACATGATCGAAATGGCCGTGCGTGAGGATGATAGCCGCCGGTTTTCGGCCGAAGTGATGCCCGGCGGCCAGCAAAATTTTTTCGTGGGAAGCGGGCATTCCCGCATCGACCAGAACCCATTCCGAATCCGATTCGGGATGACCGACAAGACAGATGTTCACGATTTGCAACGGCAGACAGACGAGGTCCGGCAGAACGGTTTGACTGATTCCGCTCGTCAAGGTCGTCAATGGGAAGAAAGTATCTTCAAAAGTATTTTCCACGTATCCAAAGCCCCTTCTTTCGTGTTGTTATTGCTTGGAAAATTATGCATAGCTAATTTTTGCGGTTAGCCGGGGTCTCCCCAAGAGCACCGGGAACAGGCTGCAAAGGTTCACTTTGCTTTTTGGAGATTTGCTCTTAGCTTGTCCAATTGCAGGGAAAACATATGGATCTTCCGTTCAAAGCCTTCTCCGGTCCCGGTTTCCGGAATTGCCGTTTTTTCAGATTGATTTATGTTTTTTACGGAATGGGGCTACGATTTGCTCAGTAAGCTGTGATATGATAATGGTAAAGTTTAGTAACATCCCATTTACAAGTCGTGATACTTATCTGCTAAACGGGGGATGCATGGATGGGGAAATTCGGAGGCGTACAAACACGGCTTATTTTGCTGGTTGTCATCGTGCTCATACCATTAATGACTTTGCAGGCGTATCGCTTTGAAACGCAGCTTAATCAGCGTATCGAAGCGGAAATGGCAGCCAGCGAAGAGATTGCGAAAGCGATCAGCAAGTCGTTTTTGAATTTTCTGGACACGATTTGGAGCGGGCAAACGATTATCGGCAAAACGCTTTTACTCCACCCTGAATGGACGGAAAAAGAGATCGGTGACTACCTGCAAAGCCTGAAGGTCGATAAATCGATCATATCTACATACAGCTGGATCCGGCCTGACGGAAAGGTGATCGCGACCACCCAGCAGTCGCTCAGAGGACTTACCGTGCAGCGCGGTTATATTGACAGGATTGTAAGGGGAGAAGACCGTGTCGTCTCCCCTTTAGTGGAAAGACCGTCCGACGGGTTGATCACGGTCCCAGTCGCCAAAGGAATACGTCAAAACGGACAGCTGATCGGCATCCTTGTCGCTGCCGTCGATACGAGCAGGCTGGAGGAAGTATTTCCGCTGCCCCGAATCGGCACTATGCGAAAGTTCGGGCTGGTCGACAGCTCCGGACAGCTCGTTTTCCGCGTGGGCACGCAGCTTACGGACGAACAGCGGAAATTTCCGCCGGATTCCCCGATTTGGAAAGCGCTTCAGGGAGAAATCGTGAAAACGATGAAGCGCACTTCGTATGTCGACGGGGTTGTCCGGTTTGGGATCGATTATCCGATCAAGGAGATCGGTTGGGAATGCTTCGTCATTACTTCTTACGACGATGCGCTCGCCCCTTACTGGGCATCGGTACGCAGAGACATTCTCGTATTTTTGCTCGTGTGCATCGTTTCCTTACTGGCGGCGGCCCTGCTTGGGCGTAAAATATTGAGACCGGTTATGGCGGTCAAAGAAGCGGCCAAACAAATCAAACACGGCAATCTTAACGCCAGAACGCGTATTCAAGGACGGGACGAGCTGTCTTCCACCGCCGAGCTGTTCGATCAGATGATCGACCGGGTTCAGGTAAGGCTTACCCAGGCGGAAAACCTGCTTACCGTCGGTGAAATGGCAGCCAGCATCACTCATGAGGTCCGCAATCCGATGACGGCGGTGAGAGGGTTTATCCAACTGCTCAAGCAGCAAAAAAACGATCCGGCCGCGGAACGTTATTTCGATATTATTATAGAAGAGCTCGATCGGGCGAACCAGATTATCGGCAATTTTCTCGTCCTTGCCAAAACGTCGACGAGCGACGGGCAATCCGGGCATTTAAACGAAATTTTGCTCAACATTCAGCCGATGATCCATGCGCTCAGCAACCTGAAAGGCATTCATACCGTCTATAAATTGGATGAATCCGTCAGTCCGGTTCGAATCAATATCAACGAGATCAAACAGGTGATCATCAACCTGACCCGCAATGCGGTTGAGGCGATGGATAAAAACGGCACGCTGACGATAGAGACGTACAACGCGGGCGATTGCGCCAAGCTGATCGTATCCGATACGGGATGCGGCATTCCGCGGGACAAGCTGGACCGGCTGTTCCAGTCTTTTTTTACGACGAAAACGGACGGTACGGGTCTCGGGCTGACGATTTGCAAAACGATTGTGGAAAAATACGACGGGAACATCACGGTCGAATCCGAGGAGGGAAAGGGCACCACATTTACGGTAACGTTCCCCGTCGCCGCGGCTTCATCCCACTTTTCGCAGAAAGGTTAGGTGAACGAATATGCAGCCTGTTTTCTTTAGAACCCCCTCCGATTTCCGCCGCTGGCTGGAGGAGCATCACGGGCGGGAGGCGGAGCTGCTCGTCGGTTTTTATAAAAAAGATACTGGAATACCAAGCATTACATGGCCGGAGGCTGTTGACGAAGCGTTATGCTTCGGATGGATCGACGGCGTGCGGAAACGGATCGACGATACTCGCTATATGATCCGGTTTACGCCGAGAAAACCGAGGAGCATATGGAGCTCCGTAAATATCAGCCGTGCCGAGGAACTGATCCGGCAGGGGCTCATGCGTCCCGCCGGATTGAAGGCGTTCGAGGAGCGGCTTCCGGAAAAAACGGCGGTATACTCCTTCGAGCAAAAAGACGAGATCAAGCTGGCCGATGCGGAGCTCGAGCGGTTTCAAGCTCAGCCCGCCGCATGGGAGTTTTTCCAAAGCCGGCCGGCTTCATACCGGAAAGCGGCCGTCTGGTGGGTGATCAGCGCCAAAAAAGCGGAAACCCGCGATAAGCGTCTGTCCACGCTGATCGACGACTCGGCCCACAGCCGGACGATAGCACATTTGACGCGCAAGCCGAAGCAAACGGAACAGCCGGAAACGGAATAACACGCGGAGCGCACGCCTTAAGCCGGGGCGAGGGGGAATGTTTCTGAAGTATATTGAAATCGGTTTTGGCAATACGTGGTTCATTCGGACGGAAATCGAAAAAGAGAACGGGACGGAATATGAAGTGAAGGGTATCGCCGGGCCGGTGAAATTTCACTCGATGTATATAAGGGTCTGGGTGGGGAGAACGGTTTTTATCGCCGATGTGAGGCATGGTCTGAAAGCAGGCAAAAAGAACCGCCAAGCGTTGAAACTGGTTTTCGGCGTTACTAGCTACTGAGCGCCGTGAGGGGCTGAGAGAAGGAAAAACCGCCTCTCAGCCGTAGTGGCCTACGCCGCCGAAGCCCGAGAGCAGACAAACCCGTCTCTCGGGCCGGTTATTGCGCCATGACGGGTGTCGTGGGAGGCTGAGAGGAGGAAAAACCGCCTCTCAGCCGCAGTGGCCTACGCCGGCGAAGCCCGAGAGCGGACAAACCCGTCTCTCGGGCAGGTCGTTGCGCCATATCGGGCGGCGTAGGAGGCTGAGATCGAGGTTTCTCGATGATGAAGATACATTCGTGCTTTTGCAGAAGCTTTCTTGCGTGCGGATGGTTCTTATACGCGCTTGGCAATTTTAAACTTTCTTTAACGTACAAAAAAGCTGCACCCGGCAATGGGAAACAGCTTCATAATCGGACACGGAATATCATGTTGAAATCGTTCGATGATTGTGATAGAATAAACCTTACGGTCTGGTTTCTATTATAAATTTCGCAATCAACACATTAATTCAAACTTATACTATCATAAAAGCGCCTTCCTGTCAAGGTGCTTGTTACATAGTAAAGGGGGAACGGGTGAATG
Organism: Paenibacillus hamazuiensis; assembly: GCF_023276405.1. Taxonomy (NCBI): domain Bacteria; kingdom Bacillati; phylum Bacillota; class Bacilli; order Caryophanales; family Paenibacillaceae; genus Paenibacillus; species Paenibacillus hamazuiensis. Next base: position 3,710,684 of record NZ_JALRMO010000001.1, on the reverse strand, counting down.
GAGAAAGAGGCAGAACTTGGGTTCAATTCTCAAGATCAGAAGCAGGATGAGTTTCACGTCGATGACGCCTTTACGTTGCCGCCCGGCATTAAAATTGACGATCCCGTGCGCCTGTACCTGAAGGAAATCGGCCGCGTTCCGCTTTTGTCCGGAGACGAAGAGATCGCGCTTGCGCAAAGAATCGGACAGGGTGATGAGGATGCGAAACGAAAGCTGGCGGAAGCCAACCTGCGTCTCGTTGTCAGCATAGCGCGCCGATATGTCGGGCGCGGCATGGCTTTTCTCGACCTGATTCAGGAAGGCAATATGGGCCTGATCAAGGCGGTCGAGAAATTCGACTATAACAAAGGGTTCAAATTCAGCACCTACGCCACATGGTGGATACGTCAGGCGATCACCCGTGCTATTGCCGATCAGGCCCGGACGATCCGCATCCCGGTGCATATGATCGAGACGATCAACAAGTTCGTGCGCGTTTCCCGCCAGCTTCTGCAGGAGATCGGCCGCGAACCGACCCCGGACGAGATCGCGGAAGCGATGGAGATCAGCAAAGACAAGGTGCTGGAGATTATGAAAATTTCGCAGGAGCCGGTATCGCTCGAGACGCCGATCGGCGAAGAGAACGACTCGAATTTGGGCGATTTTATCGAGGATCAGGAAGCGATGGCGCCGGCCGATGCGGCTGCATACGAACTGCTGAAGGAGCAGCTTGAGGATGTGCTCGACACGCTTACCGAACGCGAGGAGAACGTGCTTCGGCTTCGTTTCGGCATTGGCGACGGACGCGCGCGCACGCTCGAGGAAGTCGGCAAAGCGTTCGGCGTAACCCGCGAACGGATCCGTCAGATCGAAGCGAAGGCGCTGCGCAAGCTGAGGCATCCGAGCCGAAGCAAGCGGCTGAAGGACTTCTTGGAATAAGCGACAAGGGAAGTGGGGCCGGCATGAAGATGAACGTTTTGGCCGTATCGGGCAGCTTGCGCAGCAAGTCGTCGAACTCCGCTCTGATGAAAGCAGCCATCCGATTGGCAACCGAGGGGATGGAATTTACGGTTTACGAAGGTTTGGTCGATTTGCCGCATTTTAATCCGGATCACGATACCGACGGCCAAGAGCCGCACCCCGCGGTAAAAAGCTGGCGTGAGCAGCTGAAGGAAGCTGACGGCGTCCTCATCTGCACACCGGAATATGCAAACGGAGTGCCCGGCAGCCTGAAAAATGCGCTCGACTGGATCGTCTCGTCGGGCGAATTCATGAACAAGCCGGTTGCCGTCATCAGCGCATCTCCGACTCCAATGGGCGGCGACAGGGCACACGCTTCACTGCTGCTTACACTGAACATGATGAATGCGGTCATTGCCGAAGGCGCGGCTCTGACCGTTCCTTTTATCAGCAAGAAGATCAGCGCCACAGGCGAGATCGCCGACGCGGATTTGGAACGTGCCTTAACGGCGTTAAACGAAGCACTCGCCGAAGCGATTCGCGCGAATAACGGATGATATCAGCGGGGCATCAGTCCCGTCCCATTGAGCGGCCGCCTTTTTTGGCGGAAAATACTTCTAGCGGCTGCGGGTTTGTCAGGCTCGCCCGGATAAGGAGGAGAAAGCGGATGGGATCGCGGATGATGCATTACGGCATTTCGGCGTTAATCGGCCGAAAGCTCGGCATTCGGCACATGGACGATTTATTGCTTGGCGGCATCGCGCCGGACGTTAACAAAAACATGAACGAAGATAAGCAAGCGACACATTTTATCGAGAAAAATCCGGATGGCTCCAAGTGCATAAATTATGTGCGTTTTTGCGAAAAATACCGCGATCGAATGAACGAGCCTTTTTACTTGGGGTATTTGTGCCATCTTATTTCGGACGATATTTGGTACGAACGGTTTTACAATCCCAAGGTGCGGGGGATGCCGGCCGATGCAAAAAAGGAATTTGTGAAAACGGGATACCTCGATTATTGGCGGCTGAACGGCGTGATCGCGAGGCACTACGCACTGCGGTTCGGCCGGCATGCCGTGCCCGATATGTCGATAGAGGAAATCAAAGGCGAGTTTTTGCCGGAGCTTTTGGTGCAGATGGAAAACGATTTCCATTACGAGGAAGGCATAGCTGCGGAGCCGCTCGAGCTGTTCAGCTTCGAGGAAGTTTTCCGCTATATGGAAACGAGCGCCGACGAATGTGCGACATTTATCAGGAGCTTGTGAAAAAGCAACCCCCATCGGCCACGAGTCATGATCGGCCCGACGGGGGTTTTTCCGTTCGTCTCGAATACGCCGCCTCTCGGAGCGGGAGAGCGACATCGCCGTTATGGACGAGCCCGGGCGTAACGGCTACACGCTCAGAGGCCGGTTCCAAAACCGGACGCACACACCTTGGGGCGCATCGCCCCGGTACCCGGTATCGTGCAGCCGGCCGCTGTCCGAATCGATTCGGAATACGACCAGATTGCCGGTATCCTGATGTGCGGCGACCAGGAAGCGCCCGTCCGGAGAGATGTCGAAGTTGCGCGGACGCACGCCGAGGGAGGAGCGGATTTCCACGAGCTCCAGCTCGCTGCCGGCGCCGCCTGTTTTAAAGACGGCGATGCTGTCGTGTCCGCGGTTGGAGCCGTACAAATAGCGGCCGTCCGGAGTGATGCGAATTTCCGCGCACGTATTGTCGCCGGCAAAGCCGGAAGGCAAGGTGGAGACGGTGCTAACCGGCTGCAGCGAGCCGTTCGCCGCTATTTTCAAAACCGTAATCGTGCTGTCCAGCTCGTTGATCACGTATGCATAAGGCTGCTCAGGGTGGAACGCCATATGCCGCGGACCCGCGCCGGGCGCTACGGCATATTCGATGCCGGGGATGAGCTTCATCCGTTCGGCGTCCGGCTCGTAGCTGACGATCCGGTCCAGACCGAGGTCTGGCACGTAGAGGCGGCTGCCCCGGGCGTAAGACGAATGCGGGTGCGGCCGGTCCTGCCTGGTCGGATGGGTTCCCGAGCCTTGATGATAATGGGCGTCCGCCAGCGGCGCCAGCGTGCCGTCCTCCTTGACCGGCAGAAGGCCGATAGCTCCGCCGGAGTAACTTGTCACGACGGCCATCCGGCGCTCTTTGTCGTAATGAATGTGGCATGTGGCCCGGCCTACCGTCTTTTGCTCGCTCATCAGGTTGAGCAGTCCCGAAGCAGGATCGAACGCAAAAGCCAGCGCCAAAGCATGCGGTTCGTCGTTTTCACCCGGGAGCGCTTCCGCCACGGCGTAAATTTTTCGGTTGTCATGGTCGATGTCGAGGAAACAAGGATTTTTCACGCCTCCGAAGCTGTTGATCAGCGCAAGCTCGCCCGTGGCCGTATCCAATGTGTAAGCGAAAATGCCCGGGTCGGAAGGTTCCGCATAGGAACCGATAAAAACGATATAACGACTGCGTTCGCTCTGCAACGGGATATCCTCCTCAAGCGTTTTTTTGACGGCAAATAGATTACATTACCAGTATACTACCTTCCCATTCAGCCGAACATGCCAAAAATGGAAGATTTGACGTTGAAGCGGACGTTTTTTTGGGGTAAAAGCTTGCAAGGCGAAGCGAGGTTTGATATGGATGAACATAGAGGATATTCCGGAAGGAGGGACGGGATGAACAAAGAAATCGGGAGCGCGGAGAACGGTTCGGGGGAAAATCTTGAAGTCCGGCTGGAGAAGCTGCGCGCCGTTTTGGAGCGGCTGTTGTCGGAAACGGGCGGGGCGGACCGCGAGCTCGGCGAATGTTTGGACGGGTTGGCGGATTTTTCGGGAATGGCCGATGAATTGAAAAACTTGCGTGCGGAAAATGAGCGTCTCCGGCACGAAGTGAGGAGACTGAGGCTCGCCGGGACGGCGAGGTCCGCGGAAACGATGTCCAGCAAGCTGAAGGACGCATTAAGGGAGTAATGACGAAGGATTTAAGGTCGTGCAAGAAAGTCCAATTGCCTGCAAAGCCGGAATGACATAAGGTATTGTTGTGCGGATGCGTGCAGGACGCATCCGGAATTGTCAGGAAAGCGGAAGGAGAAGACACCAGTTGAACACGACCAAACCGAACATTATATTTTTGATGACCGATCAGCAGCGCTGGGATTGTATCGGGCGCTTCAACCGGCATATTAAAACGCCGACGTTAGACAAGCTGGCGGAGCAGGGCATCGTCTACAGCCAGGCCGTTTGCCAGGCGCCGATGTGCGTGCCCAGCCGAACTTCCATGATGTTCGGCTATTATCCGTCGCAGCTCGGAGTACGGACAAATCACGGCGGATTATACGACGAGCATCTGCTGCCGAGCGATCCGCTGCCGGAGCTGATGCGGAAGGCGGGATATCAGACGGCGGGATTCGGCAAGACGCATTGGAATCACGGCGAGAAAAATCCGGATCCGCCGACGCGCGGCTTCGAGGTGCGTGCCGTCGGCCTTGCGCGGAACAGCGGACATTACGAGCAAGGCGCCGTGATGATGGGCGACGTCGAACCCGAGGGCCTCAAGGCGTATTATGAGGAAACGAAAGATTTCGGAGGCGGCGAAGAGAATGCGAACGGGTACATCGGCTGCACAAGCCGGGTGCCGATGCATTTGCACCGCGACGGCTGGGTGGCGGAGCAATGCCTGAAGTTTCTGGACGAGGGCGTCGATCCGGACCGGCCGCTGTTTTTGTATTTGTCTTTTTTGAAGCCTCATGCAGGCTTCAACGTGCCGAAGGAATTCGAGGATCTGTACAATCTGGACGACATTCCGGATATTCCCCAGCCGCCTTGGGAGGAGGAGCGGGACACCCATCTCGCGGCAACCGACGAGGTGAGCGAAACGAGCCGGCAGCAGTATGCGGAGAAACGGCAGGTGTGGGAGAACATGTCGCCGGAGGAGCGGAAACGCACGACGCTGCGCTATTGGGCGAATTGTTCCTGGCTTGACCACTACTTCGGACGGGCTCTGGAAAAACTGGAACGCCAAGGCAGGCTCGATAACGCGCTGATCGTCTTTGTGTCCGATCACGGCGAAATGCTCGGAGAGCGGCGCTTCCGGTTCAGCAAATACTGCCTGTACGAAAGCAGCGTCCGCGTGCCGATGATTTTGGCCGGCTCGTACGTACCCGCCGAGCGGCGCGGTACGATCGACGATCGTCCGGCGGAGCTGGTCGATCTCGTGCCGACGCTGGCCGAGGTAGCGGGACTTCCCCGCAACCCGATGCTGCCCGGCCTCAGTCTGCTTGGAGAGCGGCAGCGGGTCGGCACGTTTTGCGAATTCCACGGCAAGGGCGCTTCGGGCAAAACTTCGATTCATTCGGCCCCGTCTTTCATGTGGAGGAAAAAAGATTGGAAGCTGATCATTTATTTGCCGGGGGCGATTGAAGACGCCATCAGCCGCGTCGATCGCTTCGAAGGGGAGCTGTACCGTCTGGACGAAGATCCGAACGAGTGGCGCAATCGGTATGACGACGAAACGTACGCGGCCGTTCGCGAACGAATGACCGCAGAGCTGCTTATGCACCTGGCGTGCGTATGGTCGAAGGGGCCGCATTTTTACGACAGGCACGGGGTGGCGGCGCTGGAATCGGTGCATCGGGCGGCTTCGCCGGAAGCCGCAAAGGATTTCCGCTGACCTGAAGAAAGGAGCGTCGCGATGAACATTCGTTTGGGAATGATCGGCGCGGGAGGAATCGCGGTTTCCCGCCATTTGCCGAATTTAACGAAAATCGAGGGCGTCGAACTCACGGCGGTTGCGAACCGGAGATATGAGAAGGCCCTGGCGGTGTCCCGGCAGTTCGGATTCCGCAAAATATACCGGGCTTGGACGGAAGTTGCAGACGATCCCGAAGTGGATGCGGTATTTATTTGCACTCCACCTTATATGCATGCGGAAATGACCGCCTATTGCCTGGAGCGGGGGAAGCATGTTTTTTCCCAGGCGAGAATGGCGATGAATTTGCCGGAGGCGCTGGACATGCTGAGATTGGACCGGGCGACCGGGCTAACGACGATGCTTTGCCCTGCGCCCCACTATATGCAGGTGGAGAACTACGTGCTGCGTCTGCTTAAGGATGGCGGCATCGGCGACGTTCGGCATATTGTTTTGAGCCATCCCACCGCGATGTTCGCCGATCCGCACAAGCCGCTTCACTGGAGACAGCGGGCCGATTTGCAGGGAATCAACGTCCTGGACGTCGGAATTATGGGCGAGGTGCTGCAAAAATGGTTCGGCCCCGTCAAAACGGTCAGCGCAAGCGGCTCGCTGTGGACGAAGGAGCGGCCTGCGGATGCGGACGGCAAAACGGCGGTGTATTTGCCCGATTCCGTAACCGTTATCGGACAGTTCGAAGCCGGGATGACGCTGACGGCGCTGTTTACCGGCGCCGTAAAAGGCGGCGTTTCCTCGATGACCATTCACGGCAGCGAGGGGACGATCACCTGCTTTCCCGAACAAGCTTACGTTTTGCTCGGCACGAACGGCGAACAAACCCGGATCGACGTCCCTGCCGATGAACGGAAGGAATGGACGGTGGAGCGGGATTTTGTCGCCGCTATTCGCGAGGGCAGAAAAGGCACTCCTTCCTTTCAGGATGGAGCCAGGTATATGGCTTTCACCCAGGCGATCGCGGACTCGATCCGGACCGGGCAGCGCACCGGCGTATCGGCACCTTGAGATTGGGTGCCGGTGCTTATCTGAAAACGGAGCATTGGCGGAACCGCGGGTTCCGTTAAGCTCCGTTTTTTCGTTTTTCCGGGTACACTGGCGTTACAAGTTTAGTAGGCGGTATAATGAAGTAAGCAAGCGACCCAGGAGGCACAAATAGATGAAATTCAGACCCTGCATCGATATCCATAACGGAAAAGTGAAGCAAATCGTCGGCGAAACCTTAAACACCGGAGGCGGGGCGGTCGTGGAAAACTTTGTTTCCGAGCACGGCCCTGCCTACTATGCCGCATTGTTCAAAAAAGACCGGCTCGCCGGAGGCCACGTCATCATGCTCGGCGGAGGCAACGAAGAGGCGGCTCTGCAGGCGCTGCAGGAATACCCGGGCGGGCTGCATATCGGCGGCGGCATCACGGCGGAAAATGCCGCTTTTTATTTGGAAAAAGGCGCTTCGCACGTCATCGTCACGTCATATATTTTTCGCGACGGCGAGCTGAATATGAACCATTTGGACAAAATCGTGTCCGAGATCGGCAAGGAAAGGCTTGTTATCGACCTGAGCTGCAAGGAAAAGGACGGCAAATGGTTCGTCGTGACGAACCAGTGGAAAACGTTCAGCAGCTTCGAGGTGAACAAAGCGAATTTGGCCGAGCTGGAAAGCTACTGCGACGAATATTTGGTTCACGCCGTGGACGTGGAGGGCAAGCGGGTCGGCATCCATGAACATTTGGTCAAACACCTGGCCGAATGCGTGACGATCCCGACCACCTATGCCGGCGGAGCCCGTTCGCTGGACGACTTGGAGCTGTTCCGCAAACTGACGGAGGGCCGGATGGACATTACGATCGGCAGCGCTTTGGACATTTTCGGAGGCGACCTGTCTTACGAAGAGGTCATCCGATACTTTACGCGGAATAAATAGGAGCGGTCCATGTTCAATTGGTTGACGGTGAAACCGAAGCGGGAGCGGGATAAAAAGGTGGCCCTGCCGCCTGAAATATTCAGACCCTTTTACTTGAAAAAAATCGATGATAACAAGACGCCCCGGGAGATGAGCGAACTCGCAGCCTTCTTTGCGGCCGCGAGCGTTTTGATTGACGAAGGGACCATGGTCAGTCTTCCCGTCAGGAATGAAGCGGCGAGCCGAATGGTGCTCGCCGAGATCGCTCCGCATTTTAACGATGTTAAAATCGTTTATGTGGACGATGAGGCGGACGTCGTAAATATGCGGCTGATCAAGCCTGAATCCGCTGCGCTTTTTCATAACGGCCGGTCAGGGATAAGCGGGATCATGCGGGATTTTTTCAGAACGGGAGACATAAGTTTGTGGACGTCGGAGCGGCGAAGAAAAATCGGCAGCTTTACGGTGGACAACAGCAAGCTGGCTCCGTATGATGTGCCTGATACTCAATCTTTAAAGCAATACATAACGTCGGCTTATTTTAATGCCGAAGAGGACTTGTCCCTCACTCCAACGGGTTGGACGTTTGAGGACGGTCTGAGGGATTCGATCGCACTGAGATTTTTTGCGGCTTTCGTCCCGCAGATTACCTTGGTCGTAGATTTGGACGAAGGCCGGGTGATCGGGGTGGATTTGTCCAAAGAGTAAGCGCAACCAAACAAACCGGAGATGATGTTATGGCTGTCCATATAAAGCTCGCCTCCGAAGAGGACGCCGCAATCGTTCGTCGGATCATGCTGGAGGCTTTCGAGGAGTACAGGGGGAAGCTGAATCCTCCCAGCGGCGCGTTAAAGGAAACGGTCGACGATGTGCTCGGCAAAATGCGCAGCGGCGGCGCCGTAATTGCCTGGAACGGGGCGGAAGCGGTCGGATCGGCACGGTACGAAGCAAGAGAAGGATACATATACATCGGACGGGTATCGGTGCTTCCGGCGCACAGAGGGAAAGGCATCGGTAAAAGGATGCTGGAATTCATCGAAACCATAGCCCGAACCTCCGGAATTTACGAAACGAGAGTAGGCGTTCGTTTGTCGATTCCGGGCAATGTCGAGATGTACGGCAATTTGGGATACGGCATTGTCAACCGGGAGTACTATCCGGAAAAAACCGACAGCTGGTACGTCATGAGCAAACGTTTGCTTTGAAAATAAACGGACGGCAGGGTGATCGCACATGGGAGCAATTGTTTATAAAGAAATTACCGATGAGCATTTGGAGGAAGTTGCCGGCATTTATAATTATTTTGTAGAAAATACGACGATCACCTTCCATACCGAATGCGTTTCGGTCCAGGAGATGCGGGAGTCGGTTATTCATCCGAATCCGAGATTCAAATCGTTCGTCGTCGAGCAGGACGGCGCCATCGCCGGATACGTTCTGATCGCCCAGCATAAAAAGAAGCAGGCGTACGATACGAGCGGCGAAGTGACGATTTATTTGAAGCCGGACTGCGTCGGCGCGGGCATCGGGGCGAAGGCGCTGCAGTTTATCGAGGACGTAGCCAGACAAAACGGCTTTCACGTTTTGGTCGTAACGATTTGTACGGAAAACGAGCGAAGCATGCGGCTGTTTGAGAAAAACGGGTACCGGCAGTGCGCCCATTTCAAGGAAATCGGCCGCAAGTTCGGCAGATGGCTGGACATTGCAACGTATCAAAAAATTTTAGACTAAGCGATCGGAAGTGGCTTCGATTTCGGGCCGCAACTTTTTTTTAGGATAAATGCCATTAGGCGGTTGACACGGCGGCTTTGCGATAATATACTGACATCAATAAAACCGATAAAACACCTAGGAATTATATGAAATAATTCCAGCCGTAGGGCGTCAACCGGATCACCGGAGACTTTCCCGGCATTCAGCCTGAACCAAGGCGTGAATGCGATGGAAAGTCTCCTTTTTGTTTGACGGGATGTCCGGCGATTTAATTGGTTATTAAAGAGGAGAGGTGCGATCGATGAGTACTACGGAAACATGGGCGAGGCCGGTTGTCACAGCAGCCGGAACAAAAGGAAAAGAAGCGGGGGCGGACAACGGTAGGAAGGAAAAATGGGCGGTGTTTATAAGGGGAGCGATATTTCCCGCAGCCGTTCTCGCCATTTGGCAAATTGCCGGATCGCTCGAGCTGGTGAACAAAACGCTGCTGCCCGCCCCGACGGCCATTGCGCAGTCGTTTTGGGATTTGGCGGCATCGGGAGAACTGTTCAAGCATTTGCAAATCAGCGTGTACCGGGCAGCGGTCGGCTTTATTTTGGGAGGCGGGCTCGGGCTGCTGTTCGGAATAATGACCGGTTTATTTAAAAGGGTCGAGCATTCGCTCGATCCGACCGTGCAGATGCTGCGCATGATCCCCCATCTGGCGATTACGCCGCTGTTTATTCTTTGGTTCGGGTTCGGCGAGCTGTCGAAAATTTTGCTGATCGCCAAAGGCGCCTTTTTCCCGCTTTATGTGAATACGTTTCTCGGCATCCGCAATGCGGATTCGAAGCTGTTCGACGTGGCGCGTATCCTTGAGTTCAGCCGCTGGAAGCAAATTACGCGGCTCGTCATCCCGGCGTCGCTGCCGAACGTGCTGCTCGGCCTGCGCTTATCGCTCGGGGTGTCGTGGCTTGGGCTTGTCGTTGCGGAGCTGATGGGCTCGAGCGAAGGCATCGGCTACCTGATCATGGATGCAAGGCAGTTTTCGCAAACGTCAATTGTGTTCGTCGGCATCATTATTTTCGCGGTAGTCGGCAAAGCGACCGATTCGCTCGTCCGCTACCTGGAAAAGAAGCTGCTGAAATGGCGCGATACGTACAACGGTTAAAAAAATGCCTGCAGAGGGGGGACCTTTCATGAGTCATTCGAAACGCGAGCTGCATTTGAACTTATTCGTTTCTCCCATGGGGCATCATGAAGCCGCGTGGCGTCATCCGGATGCGGACGTCGACCAACTGCTCGACTTTTCCTTCTACAAACGGCTGGCGGCCAAAGCGGAAGCGGCGAAGCTCGACTCGCTGTTTTTCGCCGACCGCGTCTCGACAAGCCCCGGCGCCGTAAAATACGGAGCGGTCGGCGGTTACGAGCCGCTCACCCTGCTGGCGGCGCTGGCCGTGATGACCCGGCGAATCGGGCTGATCGCCACCGTGTCGACCAGCTTTAACGAGCCGTTTAATTTGGCCCGCCGGTTCGCTTCCCTCGATCATCTGAGCGGAGGCCGCGCCGGCTGGAACATGATTACGTCCGGCACGGACAGCGAGGCGAACAATTTTAACCTTGAGCGGATCCCGGAACATGCCGAACGTTACGAGCGCGCCCGTGAATTTGTCGATGTCGCCGTGCAGCTTTGGGACAGTTGGGAGGACGATGCGCTCATCCGCGACAAAACGTCCGGCATTTATGCAGATTCCCGCAAGGTGCACGAGCTGAACCATAAAGGAAAATATTTTTCCGTGAAAGGGCCGCTCAATATTTCAAGATCGCCACAGGGCCGGCCGGTGCTCGTGCAGGCCGGTTCGTCCGAAGACGGCAGGCAATTTGCCGCGGAATACGCAGAGGCGATTTTTACAGCGCAGCAGACGTTCGAGGAGGCTCGCAGTTTTTACCGGGACATTAAGGCACGGGCGGAGCGGTTCGGACGGGATCCGCAGCATGTCGTCGTACTGCCGGGAATATGCCCGATCATCGGGCGGACGGAGGAGGAAGCGCAGGAGAAAGAAGCGCAGCTGGCGGAGCTGATCAATCCGGAATACAGCCTGATCATGCTGTCGAATCGCGTAGGGGTCGACCTGACCGGTTATCCGCTGGACGGTCCGCTGCCGCATATCCCGCTCGCCGAAGTGCGGGGCCATAAGAGCCGGACGCACCTCATCGCGGAGCTCGCGCAACGTGAAAACCTGACGCTTCGTGAGCTGCTCCGGAGGCTCGCGGGAGGGCGCGGCCATCGGACGGTTGCCGGCACGCCGCGGCAAATTGCCGATATGCTGGAACAGTGGCACGCCGAAGGGGCCGCGGACGGTTTTAATATAATGCCGCAGCTGATGGCCGGCGGGTTGGAGGATTTTCTCGATCTGGTCGTTCCCGAGCTGCAGCGCAGAGGATTATTCCGCACCGAATACTCCGGTGTTACGCTTCGCGATCACTACGGGCTTCCCTATCCGGAAAGCCGTTTCAGGCAGGAGCTCAGCTTCGGCCAGAAATAACCGAAACAAGCGGACCGCTCGGCAGATTGCTGCAGGTGGTCCGCTTTTTCATGCAAAAAGGGGAGCCCGATATAAACAAGCGGCCATTTATGGTAATCTTAAGAAGAAAACTGTGTGCGGAGAAGCCTGCGAGGCTTTCCGAAAGGAGACGATGCAAATGAAGCTACGCTGTGCCATACTGGACGATTATCAAAACGTCGCGCAGACCGCCGCCGATTGGTCCCCCTTGTACGAACAAGCGGACATTGTTTCGTTTACGCAGCATTTTGAAAAAGAAGACGAGCTTGCCGAAGCCATCGGCAGTTTCGATATCGTCGTCATCATGCGGGAGCGCACTCCGTTCCGCGCCTCGTTGTTCGCGCGGCTGCCGCACCTGAAGCTGCTTGTGACGACCGGCATGAGAAACGCCTCCATCGATCTTGCCGCCGCTGCCGCGCATGGCGTTACCGTTTGCGGCACGTCGGGGCGTTCAGAGCCTACGGTGGAGCTGACGTGGGCGCTTATTTTGGGACTATCGCGAAATATCGTGCAGGAGCATCAGTCGCTGCGGCAAAACGGACCTTGGCAAAGCACCGTCGGAACGGATCTGTACGGCAAGAAGCTCGGACTGCTCGGGCTTGGCAAAATCGGAAGCCGGGTGGCGCGCATCGGTCAAGCTTTCGGCATGGATGTGTCGGCCTGGAGCCAAAATTTGACGCCGGAGCGGGCGGACGAGGTCGGCGTACGGCTGGCGTCCTCCAAGGAGGAGCTTCTGGAAAGCAGCGATTTCGTCTCCATTCACCTCGTGCTCAGCGACCGGACAAGAGGGCTGATCGGCGCCGGGGAGCTTGCGCGGATGCGCTCTTCCGCCTATTTGATCAATACTTCCCGCGCTCCGATCGTGGACCGGGAGGCGCTTATTGCCGCTCTTCAAAACGGCCGGATCGCCGGTGCGGGAATCGATGTGTTCGATACGGAGCCTTTGCCGGCGGACGATCCGTTCAGAAGGTTGCCCAACCTGCTGACGACACCGCATCTCGGGTACGTCACGAAAGCGAATTACGAGAGCTTCTACCGGGATGCGGTGGAAGACATAAGGTCGTTTTTGGCCGGAACGCCGATTCGGCAGCTGAGCTAGCGGGGATTTGTCGATGAGCGATGCGGGCAAAACGATCATTCGCGGCGTAAAAGTGGTAGCCCTCCATGAACGGCGGTTGGTCGTAGTAAAACAGACGAGAAAACATTCGAACCGGGTCACGTACGAGCTGCCGGGCGGCAGGGTGGAGGGCGGCGAAACGCTGCCGCAAGCCGCCTTACGGGAGCTGAGGGAAGAAACGGGGCTGGCGGCCGGCCATTTGGTGGAACTCGGCACGTTCACGGTCCCGGTAAGTCCGGTGCAGATCACATTATATTTTACCGACCGGATCACAGCGGCGGGGAAGCCGAGTCCGGACGAAGACGAGGACATCGAAGTCGTATATACGGAAGTTTCCGAGGCGTTCCGCCGCATCACCTTCGGCGAATGGCCTGACACCCGGCTTGGGTTCGGCTTGATTCTCGCCAGGTCGAGAGGGCTGCTGTAGAGGTATTTGTCAGCCGTCGCCAAAGACGGCGGACGTTTTCCATCTCAACATAAAATTTCGACAAAATTTCTTAAAATCTGCTTTAGCCTTCTTTTCACCCCGGACCATATGCGGTAACATGATACTGTTCACACAAATGGAGACCGTATGTGCGAGGGGGATTTTATTTTTATGGACCGGGACCGGAGGCAGCGTTCTTTTATGACGGAGCTGCTCGTCTGGATGGTGCTGCTTATCGTTGTGCCGCTTGCTGCGATTTCCGCTTATTTTTATAACCATGAAGCGGCGGGCTGGCGGCAAATCGAACGGGAAAAGTCGCTGCAATTAAACCAGACGGCGCAAAAGTCGTTAATCCGTCTCGGCGACAGCATTCTGGGCGTGACGATTACGAACGGCTACTGGGAGGCGAACCGGCAGGCGGTTCTTCATTCAGACCGGACGTGGCTGGAGGAAAACATCAGCGATATGCCGGGGGTCGTGCCGAACGTCGATTTTGTCGCCGAGACCGATTTGACCGGAAAAGTTCTCGTGCAGGCAGGGAACGTCGAGGAATTTCAAGGCTCCGTCCGTTATCCGTACATATTGCAAAAATTCGAAAAAACGAGGCAGTTTACCGGCTTGATGAATACGTCCAAAGGAATCGCCGTCATCGCCGTTTCGCCGGTCACCGGCGATACCGGCGAAGGGGAGCCGGTAGGGCTGCTCATTACCGGCCACCTGCTGACGAATGAAGATATTGCCGGACTAAGCGACATGCTGCAAACCGATCTGGGCATTTTAACGGCGACGCAGCAATTTTTGACCTCGTCCGGGGAGATTAAGGTCGAAGAACTGAAAAAGTACCGGCCTATAGCGGCTGCGGAGACGATGGAGCAATTTGAGCTGGAACGGCATAACAAGACGTATTTCGCCAGTACGACGGTGGCGCTGCAGGATATGGCCGGACAGCCGATCGGCATTTTGCATTCGGAGATGCCGGCACGTTCGACGCAGGAAGCGGCCGACAGCCTGCGCACGATCGGGCTTTACTCGATCGGGGTGATGCTGCTGATGATGGCGGTCGTCGTGACGCTGCTGCGCCATCGGATCATTTTGCCGCTGCGCCATTTTACGGCTACGCTGCAGGAGGTGGCCGCAGGCCGGCCGGTGACGGAGATTCCGAAGCATGTGCAGCATGCGGAAGCGCAAATTGTCGGCGCCATCCGTCAGATCATGCAGTGGAACGAGGTGCTGGAGCAGACGGTCGAGCTGCGCACGGCCGAAATCCGCAACCTGCTGGATAACGCCAAGCAGGGCTTTATGTCCGTCGGAGCCGACCGGAAGGCGCTTTACGAGTACAGCATCGAATGCGCCCGCATCTTTGGCCGAGAAGTCGGGGGAGTTCCGCTGCCGGAGCTGTTTTATCCGGAAGATGAACAGGAGCGGGCGCTGCTGGATTCGATTTTGCACGAATGTTTCCAGGAACAAGACGAGCTGAAGCGGGAGATGATCTTTTCGCTGCTGCCGGAGGAGCTTCAGGTGAACGGATTGACGGTGCGTGCCGAATACAAGTGGCTGCCGCAGGATAAGGATGGCCAAGGAGCGGTACCTGCTGGAGAAATTATGGTCATGCTGACCGATATTACCGATAAACGCAAGCTGGAAAGTCTTATGCAGCGCGAGCGCAAGACGCTGAAAATGGTCGTGTACGCGGTCACCCATCCCGAGGAATACGCGCAGGCGATGATCAGCTTCGACGCGTTCGTACATTACGATTTGCCGCAGCTGTCGGCTTCCGGGGAGGCGGCAGAGCAGATGCTGCTTCGTTTAAGCAAGACGGTTCACACGCTCAAAGGCAGCTTTGCGATGATGCAGTTTATTCACATTGTGCCGAAGCTGCACGAATTGGAGACGTGGCTGCTCGGCTTGCTGGAGAGCCGCGCCGAGCCGGACGCCCTCTGGCTGGAGCGGCAGATTCGGGAGCTCGGCATCGACCGCTGGCTGGAGGCGGATACGGATATTTTGCAGCAGGTGCTTGGCGATACTTATGCGGATTTGGGCAAAGAGTATGACGTGAAGCTGGACAAGCAGCAGTGGGATACTCTCATCCGGCATCTCGAAGCAAGGCTCACCGCTCCCGAAGATATCCGGTGGCTGGAGGAGGTCAGGCAGTGGCGACATAAGCCTGTCAAGACGCTGCTGCAGCAGTATCCGCAGTATTTGATGGAGCTGGCCGGCCAAAGCGGGCTGCTGCTGAACCCCGTCGAGCTGGAGGGCGGCGACATCCCGGTCGATCCGGACCGGCTGCAGGGGCTTGCGCAATCGCTTGTGCATATTGTGCGCAACATCGTGACGCACGGCATCGAGCCGCCGGAGGAACGTGTAAAGCAGGGGAAGGACAAATACGCCAACGTCCGGTTTACAATCGAACGAAAAGGCGAAGGGCTTGTCATCACGATTCGCGACGACGGGCGCGGCATCAATCTCGAAGCGGTGCGCCGCAAGGCGGAGGAACGAGGCATCGGTTTCGTTTCCGGCTCGGCCGCGACGGCCGATGAAGCGGACATCGCCGATCTGGTGTTCGCCGAAACGGTGACTACCGCAAGCAAGGTCACGGATTTGGCCGGGCGGGGAATCGGTTTGTCGGCCGTCAAAGCCGAGGCGGAAAAGCTGGGCGGTACCGTGAAGGTAAAGACCCGCGCCGGCAAAGGAACGGCATTTATCCTACATATTCCTTTACTTAATTCATGAGGAAAGCGAGTCGGTTCACGTATGCGGCAGCAGGAGAAGATGATCTTTGAAGCCGTGAACATATCGGCGCTGAAATATTTTAACCGGCTCGGGCTGTCTTCGGTACAGATGCTGGAGCCGGATAAGGGCTGCGCTTTTCTCGAGGACGTCACAGCGTTTATTCCGCTGAAGGGTTTGATCGAAGGCGGGCTTATTTTGACGGTCAGCGAACAGCTCGCCTGCTTTTTGGCAAAGCGCTTCTTGATCGGGGACGTCACCGAAGAGGAAGCCGCCGGCTGTGCCATCGAAGTGATCGCCGAAATGACCAATGTCATCGCGGGAAACGCATTGATGGACCGGGAAAATCACGATATTTTGCTCGGCACCCCCGTAATGGGCGTGACGCGCAAGGCGGCAATCCGCTCACATTGTAAAGCGGTATGCATACAGCCGTACTCAACTCCGTATGGGAGGCTGCAGTGCATCTACATCGGGGCGGATCGGAAGGCTGAGCTTGCCGGTCTGCTGACGATTCATTCATAATGCGTTTGGAGGTTGGACATGTGGCAAAAGTAATGATTGTGGACGACTCGACGGTCATGAGAAAAAACATTAAAACGATCCTCGAACGGGGCGGCCACGAAGTGATCACGGAGGCAGCCGACGGCCGGGAGGTGCTGCCTTTATATATCAATCATCGCCCGGATCTCGTGACGCTGGACATCAGCATGGAGACTATGGACGGCACCCAGGCACTGCAGTCGCTGCTCAAAAGCTTTCCGCAAGCAAAGGTCGTCATGATCAGTGCGATGGGACAAAAGCAGCAGGTTCTGGAGGCGATCAAACTCGGAGCAAAGTCGTATATCGTGAAGCCGTTCGAAGGGGACAAGCTGCTGGAAGTGGTCGACAAGGTGCTGCTGGCGGGAGAATAAATTCAAGGCTGGCTCTCGGATGGATTCTCCGAGATTTCGTGGCAGGAGGGGGGAACGGCATGGCCGTAACATCCCCCTTTTTTTATTACTTAGGAAATTATGCATGGTTAATTTTTATGGATAACCGGGGGCTCCCCCAAAAGTACCAGGAATAGGCTGCAAAGGTTCACTTCACTTTGGGGGGATTTGTTCCTTATTTACGGCGTGTTCATACCGTGTTGCTGTCCACAAGTGCGGCGTAATGCTGTCGGATCCGCCCGACTATCTCGGTGTCTACAGGTTTACCCAGACGTTTGAGAGCCATGATTACAGCCCCGGCAACGGCGGACAACGCAGGTTTCACCACGCGATAAGTCTTCAGTTTCCCCGCCAATAAACGCCGGGAAACTTCCTCCTTCATGTACGGACTATTGATAACGCTGCCGATGAAGGAGACGGCGACAGTCTCGCTCTCAAAATATGCGCCAAGCAGCTCGACTCCGACGGAAATTTGATGCGCCGCCCGGTCACAGACGGTTTGTGCCAGCGGACTGCCCTGTTCGGCGGCCCCCGTCACCAGAGGCCCCATTAATCCAAACTGGCGGTCACGATCCCGCCGGTCTTCAATAAAACCATATCGGGCCATTTGCCTCAGCTCGTCCATTCCCCTCACCGACCAATGCGTGAGCGTCTGATGTACGAAAGTTTCATCCGCAGCGGCGATGTTGCCGGCCAGCATCTCGTAAACTGCGTCATAGGCGAGAAAGCGGGCCGCACTGTGGGCGTAATGCTTCAGATCGTAATTTCGGATGTGAGCCCCTTCTTCAGTGATGGCAAACAGGATTGATCCTGTTCCGGAAATGACGACAATTCCCGGTTCCGCCAGGAATGCCCCGGCATGTGCGATAACCGCGTCGTTGACATGCCAGCGCGGGCAATGCAACCCGGCCATTTCTGTAAGCTCTTCAACCCATTCCAGGTCCATCTCCGAATCATAGCCGGCAATGCCTGCCATCACTCCTTTGACCGCTTCCGGAGAACATGCCGCCTCGGATAAAGCACTTGTTATTCCCTCGTGAACATGCCTCGTGGCCCCCGCATCTTTTTTGAAGGAGGAAGCCCCGGTTTCCACATAGGAAAGGATCTTGCCATCGAGATCGCTGACCATAAGCCTGGTATACGTCCCACCCCCGTCAATGCCAATAACTACCTCCGGTTGCGCTTTCATTCTTGTTCCTCCCCGGCTTCAGATTTCCTGTTTTTTCTAATCATAACCGATAGAAGGGTTTAGGGGAACTGATTGTATGTCCGGGCCCGTTTGTATTTTTCGGGCAACCTCTTCGTTTCCACATTCCGGCTTTACTTTTTGAAAATAAGCCCGGATGCCAGAATGAGGCTGTACGCCCACAGCAGCCAAGCGGCTAGCAGCGGAATGCTGTTGTCCGCCAACGTAGGAAAGACGGTGCGATGAAAGGGAAGGGAGAAAATATCCAGAAGCATTCCCGGCAGCGCGATACAGGCGGCGCAGTGCAGCCGTTCGGCCGGCGGAATATGAAGGGCGGCATATACCGGCAGTGTGCAGCCATAAATCAATGGAACGGCGGCCACAAAACTTATGACGATTTTTAACCAGTTTCCGGCTTCTATCATCCAATCCCCGAGAAAGTGAAAGATCACAGTCGCCGCCAGCCACAAAAGGAATCCCCATACCAGAAAAAACGTTCCTTTCCGATGATCCGCACGTAATGCGTTCATGAATCCACCCCACTTGAAATGTAGTCGAACAAATGCTGCAATGCATCAAAAACGGCATCTTTAGGAAACTCCTCGTCCAATAAAGCTTGCACCGCCAGGCCGTCAATCAGAGCGTTCATCAGAATACCCCAGTGCTCCATAGATATTTGCCGGATAGGCGACATTCCCCAGCGGGCGGCGAGAACCTCGCTCAAATAAACGTTTTCCTGTCGAATCATCGCGCCCAGCCGATCGCGATTCGGTTTCAAGGAAAGGCTCGCAGCCAGCGAGGTGAAAAATAATCGGTGGTAGGCGGAATTGTAATCGCACCGTTCTTTGGCGGCCTCCAGCGCTTCCTCCACGCTGCCGCGGCTGGTCTGCAAAGCTTGCCAGGACGAATCGCACAAGCTCTGCACAAGCTCAAGCATTAACTGTTCCTTCGTTCGAAAATGGTAAAATACCGTCCCTTGGCTGACATTCGCCTTATCGGCGACCGCCTTTAACGTCGTTTTCTCGATTCCTTTCTCGGCAAGGCACATCTGGGCGGCTTGCAAAAGCTCCTGCTTGGTAACAACGTTTGGTTTGGCCATTGCTCCTCTCCTCCTCCAAAGTGAGTTAGTCGAATGACTAACTTGACTGTTTTTATCATATACCACTTGCTTTTTAATTGTCAAATAAAGGGATCCCGGGCGTCCGGTCAACCCGACGAAGAAGCGCCGGCTGGGATGTGTCGGTTTATTTTGTACAAAAGATACATTTGAGACATCTTCCGCATACGGTTCGGTTGAGGTACAATAACATTGTTCACGTTTGCATAAGTTTTTTGACATAACCTGAATTTTCCACGGAGGGAGATTTCGAATGAAAGTTCTCGTATTGGGAGGCACGGGCTTGATCAGCAGCCAGATTGTGGAGCAGCTGCTCGAAGCGGGCCATGACGTATCGGTGTTTAACCGCGGTTTGCGAAGCTTGCCGTATGGCGACCGGGTGCGCAGCATTGTCGGCGACAAGACGGATGCCGCCGGCTTCCGTCAAACGATGAGCGGCGTTCAGGCGGACGCGGTCATCGATATGATCAGTTTTAATGCGGAGGAT
This sequence comes from Paenibacillus hamazuiensis, assembly GCF_023276405.1. Taxonomy (NCBI): domain Bacteria; kingdom Bacillati; phylum Bacillota; class Bacilli; order Caryophanales; family Paenibacillaceae; genus Paenibacillus; species Paenibacillus hamazuiensis. The sequence continues at coordinate 3,690,893 of NZ_JALRMO010000001.1, read as the reverse complement.
GCGCAGGTTACGGTGGAGACGTTCCGGGGCAGCGCCGGACAGCTCATTTTCTGTTCATCCTCGGCCGCTTATAAAAGACCGTACCGCTCCGTCCCTATCCGCGAGGAGGCTGAGGAGCTGTTTGACGATCCTTCCTTCGGCTACGCGTTCGGCAAGGCGGAGATGGAGCGGTATTTGCAGAGGGTCATCACGGAGGGTGAAGTGCCGGTGACGATCATTCGGCCGTCGCTCACCTATGGCATCGGGGCGGCCAATCTTGGAGTGCTGCGGCAAAATTACAACATTGTACACCGTATTCGCAGCGGCAAGCCGCTCGTTATGTTCGGCGACGGCACGACGCCGTGGAGCTTCACGTTCGCACCGGACCTGGCGAAAGCTTTCGTCGGCGCTGTCGGCAACGAGCGGACGTTCGGCCAGGCGTACCACGCTACGAGCGAGGAAGTGCACATATGGCAGGACCTGTATACCGTGTTCGGCGAGGTGCTCGGAATCGAGCCGCACATCGTGCATATCAGCTCGGATCTTCTGAAAACCGCCGACCCCGCGCTGTTTTCCCACCTGTATTACGAGAAAAGCTACTGCGGCCTGTTCGACAACACGAAGGCGAAGCGGGACATTCCCGGCTTCCGCCCGACGATTTCGCTGAAGGAAGGCCTGAAGATGATGCTCGGCTGGTACGAGCGGGAGGGGCACCGGGTGGACGAAACCAAGGACCGGTTGGAAGACCGCCTCGTCCAGCTTCACGGAGAGTGGAGCAGGCAGCTTGCCGGTTTGAAATATTAAGCTTACCATCACATTTCAGGGAGCCTCATGCTATTTTTGCGAATCGGCGCGGGGCTCTCATTTTTTATAGAATAATATGGTAGAAATGGATGACAACGCTGTTATCTTTCGGTACTATTAAGATGGACTGGCAATCAGCGGAACCATACGATGTCAGGAGATCGGTCGATGGGGACCCGGAGCTGCGCCGCCGGATCGGTACAACTTTTATGATTCAGCCGAGAACACTTGTGACTTTAGTCATGAGATGAATCGGCTTCGGATGTGATGTGCCCCAACTTTGGTGATATTCATCTGTTGGTGGACTGTACTCCACAACATTCTAATCCGAGCGTAATCAAGGCTCTTAGAGGTGTTTCAGCAAATCTTCTATTCAAAGAGTTTCCACAATTAAAGAAGAAGCTTTGGGGAGGGAACATGTGGAATCCCTCTTATTTTGTAGCAACCGTAAGCGAACACACCGAAGCGCAAATTCGACAGTATATTCAAAATCAGAAAGGTGGTGAAAACCATACAAATCCATAAAGCTTACAAAAACAAACAAGGAAGTGGGAATCGATGTTGGATTAAAAGACTTTGCGACCCTTTCTACTGGCGAAGTGTTTGCGAATCCGAAATTCCTTCGCAAGATGGAGCATAAATTAGCCCGTGAACAACGCAAGCTTTCCAGATGTAAAAAAGGTTCATCCAATTGGAACAAACAACGGGTCAAGGTTGCTTGTATCCATGAAGGGATTGCGGCTGCTCGTACCGATTACTTACACAAAATTTCAACGCAGATTGTCAAAAACCACGACATGATTGCGATGGAAGACTTGCAAGTTTCGAATATGATGCAGAACCATAAGTTAGCAAAAGCGATTAGCGAAGTGTCTTGGTATCAATTCAGAACGATGTTAGAGTACAAGGCGAAATGGTATGGAAAAAAATTAGTAGTCGTTGGAAAAACATTCGCCTCTTCTCAGTTGTGCTCTAGTTGCGGATACCAAAACAAAGAGGTTAAAAATCTGAATCTTCGTGACTGGACGTGCCCTTCGTGCCATGAACATCATCAAAGGGATATAAACGCAAGTCGAAACATTCTTGCCGAAGGCAAAAGACTATTATCAGCGTAAATCGTTACGCCAACCGTAGGAACTACGGGGGAGCCTGCTTACCTTCGCTCGTTGGAGCGTTTAGCGCAGGAATCTCGCGACTTTAGTCGTGAGAGGTTCAAGAGACCGGTTACGTCTTATAATGATGATGCTCGAGTTGTGCCCGATTGTCCGACCTGGATTGCCGCGGAACTCTTCTTGAGGAGATTGCAATTTATCTGTAAACTCGGAATAACGGGAGTGGGCTTTATGGCGCAGAAAACGATCGTTTATATGGTTCGTCATGCGGATTCTCCCTTTTCGCTGGAAAATGAAAGGTACCGGGGACTTTCCGAGCAGGGGCTGAAGGATGCGGAAATCGTCGCCGGCCGTCTGGCTTCGGAAAAGATCGACCATATTTTCTCTTCGCCGTATACGCGAGCCGTGCAAACGGTGGACCCGCTGGCCAAACGGCTGCAGCTGGACATTCTCCAGATCGAAAGCTTCCGCGAAACGTTTTGGGCCGGGCCGGACGTGCATATCGCCGAATTTGCCAAGACGGTGGAAATGTACTTTGCCGATCCCCATTTTTCCTTGCCCGGAGGGGAATCGATCAAGGAAGCGCAATACAGAGCGATGGCCGCTTTGAAGCATATATTGGCGGTTTACGGCGGGAAGCGGGTCGTCATCGGCCTGCACGGCAACATTCTCACGTTCATTTTAAATTATTTTGACGGCAAGTACGGCATCGATTTTTGGAAAAAGCTGTCCCGGCCGGACATTTATAAACTGAGCTTCGACAATATGGAGCTTAAACGCGTGACGCGAATCTGGAAGCCGCCCGCAAGGAACGAGATCGCAAAGACGTAAGCAGCGGGGAGGAATTTCGCCTGTTCGACAAACTTTTGGTCGTCTGTCTGATGACCCTGATTATCCATGCTTCGGAAACGGCATCTTACGCAATACGGTATGCCGGGGTAAGGACCGGCAAGCTGGCCGTTTCCTTGTCGCTGGCCGGCATGGTGCTGCTCGTGTCCAGAACCTCGAATCTGATTCAGGCGCCTATGATGGGCAAAATCATCGATTATGCGAAGATGAACAGCGATTACAATCTGGAATTGCCGCTGCGGTATATCATCGGAGCGTCCTCCGTCGGCACGTTCGTCGCCATCGCCGCTTTTCCTTCGCTTGTATTCGTGTTCGCGCGAATGATCGTCCATTTTGACATTCAAGGCTCCATCGCCAAAGTCATTTCCAGCGTCACCGTCGAAAAGCTGAGAAACGTCAGGAGCCACCTTCGCAGGCCGAGCTTCGGTATGCTCGTTTCGCTTCGAATCATGGGCATCCCGAAAAGGCTGCTGCTGCTGAACTGCATCGTGACGGCCATCTACACGGTGGGGGTGCTGGCTTCTTTATACGCCTCGTATTTGGCACCCGAACTCAGCACGACGGCATCGCAGTCGTCCGGGCTCATCAACGGCATCGCGACGATCATTTTAACGATTTTTATCGACCCGCAGATGGCGCTGCTCACGGACAAAGCGCTCGGATTCCCGCGGGAAAGCGCGCGGCTCGGCCGGGTGTTCGCGCTGCTGATGTTTTCCAGGTTGGCCGGGACGCTGCTCGCGCAAGCGATGCTGGTGCCGGCGACGAAATGGCTCATTTGGGTCATTCAGTACATATGAACGGCATTGCCCGGAGGTGAACGGCTTGGCCGTCAAAATATGCAAAGGCTGCGGGGAATCGAACCCGGAAAACGCTCATCTTTGCGTCGTTTGCAGCAGTTCCCTGAAGGAGGCGCCGACCTTCGGGACCCCCGATGCGGATAAGCAGTTAACCGGCGTTTTAACCGGCTCCAGGCACACATGCTGGTATTGCAGCGAAAAAACCGACGAAGGCGCGCTGAAGTGCAAATTTTGCGGAAGTACCTTAATGCGGCCAAGCCGCCCTGCGGGAAGCGGGTACACGTATTACGGATCATCCGGGTCTTCGCCCGGCGGATGTGCGGTCGTACTGCTGTTTGTCGCGACGCTCCTTGTTCCGATCGTAGGACTCATCGTCGGCGGCATATTCGCCTTCAGCGACGACCCGGGCAAGCAGGATATCGGCAAGGCTTTGCTTGTATTCGGTTTGATCGTATTGCTGCTCGGAATCGTTGTCGGCGCCTTCTTTTTGTAGGCAGAAGCGGCGGCAGTCGTAGTAGCGATATCGGCGGAAAGCGAGGGGAATAGAATGGACGATATGTTTGTGCAAAAAAGAGGGCAAGAGATCGCGGAAAAGGTCGAGCAGGTTTACCGGAAGCACACGGAGCCGCGGTACATAGGTCTCGTTGTACACGGTTCGGCTGTAAAGGGCGGCTTCATCGAAGGCTGCAGCGATATCGATTTTCAGCTGTACGTGGAAGACGATATGTTGGACGGGCGGGGGAATTTGCCGCTGGAGCTTTGTTTTCGCATACATCGGGATTTGGCTCAAATCGATCCTTACCCGTTTCGTTATATCCAGACTGAGGTATTTTCCCGGCAGCATTCCAAGCATGGAGATTTGGCCCCGGGCACATACCGGCTGATCAGCGGCCGGATGCTTTTCCCGGAAGCTTCGGGGCAGCAGCTGTACGAGCGGTCGGTGCAAGCGCTCGCCAAGCTAAGGCCGGAGCCGTTCGACAGCGGGAAGCTGCTCGATCACGGAGAAGGGCGCCTGGAAAGGGCGGTCCGTGGGCTGTGCACCGTCGTTTGGCCAACCTTGTATCAGGTGCTTACGGTGATGCGCAAGGACGGGGCCACGGTATGGGCGCTGCCGAAAACCACCGCTTTGACCTTGCTGCCCGAAGAGGATGAGCTGGGGGACTCCATTCGCTCGTTTTACCGTGCCGTTCGCGAATATTATCCGAGCGAAAGTTCGGTCGAGGCCGGGCTTAACGTGATTCGTCAAGGGACGGAATTTTTGGCGAAGGCGCGGAGCCGGGCCGGCCTCCACTTAGCGGACAATTGACGTATGGAAAGGCGAATAATATTGCGGGGAAGAGGGACTCTATGGCGATCGATCGGCAAAGGGTGCATAAGGAAGACGTCAAAAAGCTGAATAAGACGATTTACTCGATCAAGGATCTCGAAGCCACTGTTTACGACATCCCGGAAATGAATTACATTTTCGCTCACGGCAATGGCGCCCGCAACATCTATCGGATGTATGATTACAAGGAAATATGGACGATGGGGCGTTTTATCAACCGCTCCAAATATTACACGGTTGGGGAGCTCGGCAAAAACTACAGCCGCATGCCGCTGGAAATGGAATGGGGCGAAGCCGCCGAACAAGCCGAACCCGGAACGGAAGTTCCATTCACCGCGATGATGTGGATTCCCGAATATGTGAGCGAATTTATTTTTGATCGGACGTTGTCTGATCTTAGGGGCCGTTTGGGGGAGCTGGGTGCAACGCTCCAACTTGGCAAGGTTTCGCAGGGGACGTGCGCCCAGTTGATGCATTTCGGGCATTACAGCGGCATCGGCGAAACGGTCCGGCAAATGCGGAGCTCCTTGGAGGAGCAAGGCTACGTGCCGAAAGGGCGGCACCGTGAGATCTTTATGAACCACCCTCACTGCAATCCCCCGGAAAAATTGCAAATCCTGATTCGGCAGCCCCTCGAACCTTTGCAGGTTTAGTCGGGCCGGCCCTAAAACGCAGCTCCACCCGTATCGCAGACGGGTGGAGCTTTTTTTGCAACCGGGCGGTTAATCGGCACTGCCGCAGTCAGGCGATGCTGTCGCTATTGCTGCTGCAGTTAACGGGAAAAGATGCAGTTAATTGGAGCAGAAGCGTTTGCACGGGCAGAGTAAATGGATTTCCTCTATCTAATTCCGGCATATTGCGTTAAATCTGTCCGAAACCGCTGTATTAGCTGTAGTTTTTCCATTTATATGAGTAGAACAGGATGCAAGCGGCAAATTAGCTGCGTATTATCCACTTGTCGGATAAGACCGCCATTTGGCAAAAGAGCAGGCAGTATGAGGCCCGCTTCGTCTCAAGTAAAGCATGTCCGTGGCACGCACTCGCTCCCCCGGCATCGCGCCAAAAGTAAAGCGGGCCTGGCATAGGATTTTTGCATGAGCAAAAATCCATGCAAGGGCAACCGCGAGCCCGAGGCACGCACTCGCTCCCTCGGCATCGCGCCAAAAGTAAAGCGTGTCGGGGCGTAGGCTTTTTACCCGAAGGTAAAAAGCGACGCCTCGACAAACGCGAATTAGAAGCGAGCAGTCGCGCACTACAGGCGGGTCCAGGGCGCCCGAGCGCCTGGGGTCCCCCCGTTGGGGGGACTTAGGGGGGCGAACACGATTTAGGGGGGGGATTTTAAATTCACACCATCTTCACAACGAATGTTTTACAATGAGGGTAATTAGGGTATCTGTAAAAAATTAGGATGATGGCGGAGGCGAACATATGGCCAGAATTTTAATGAATCACATCTATAAGCGGTACGGCAAAGATAAGCAGGCGGTCGTGAAAGATTTTCACCTGGAGATCAAGGATAAGGAGTTTCTCGTATTCGTCGGACCGTCCGGGTGCGGCAAGTCGACGACGCTGCGGATGATTGCCGGACTCGAGGACATCTCGGAGGGCGAAATTTACATCGGCGATACGCTGGTGAACGATTTGCCGCCGAAGGACCGCGATATCGCGATGGTTTTCCAAAACTACGCGCTGTACCCGAACATGAGCGTGTACGAAAACATCGCCTTCGGGCTCAGGCTGCGCAAGCTGCCGAAGCACGAGATCGACATCGCCGTCAAGCGGGCGGCACGGGTGCTCGAGATCGAGCAGTACCTCAGCCGCAAGCCGAGGCAGCTTTCGGGCGGCCAGCGGCAGCGCGTGGCTTTGGGACGCGCGATCGTGCGCAATCCGCAGGTATTCCTGATGGACGAACCGCTGTCCAACCTCGATGCGAAGCTGCGCGTGCAAATGCGCACCGAGATCATCAAGCTGCACAAGACGCTCGGGGTGACAATGATTTACGTGACGCACGATCAGATCGAGGCGATGACGATGGGCGACAGAATCGTTGTGATGAAGGACGGCATCATACAGCAGGTCGATACGCCGGAGTTGATTTACACGTATCCGAAAAACACGTTTGTCGCCAGTTTTATCGGGTCCCCGCCGATGAACTTTATCGAAGGGCGCATACACGAAAACGAGACGGGCAAGCTGGAGTTCCATACGCAGCGGTTTTCGCTGGAAATCCCGGAAGGCAAGGCCCACGTGCTCGTGCAAAACAAGCAGGTGAACCGGACGGTTACGCTTGGCATTCGCCCGGAAAACGTCAGCTTGGAGGAGATTGTGTTCCATGCATATCCGAAGGCGGTCATTCCCGGGGTGCATAAAATCAGCGAGCTGATGGGAGCGGACCGGTTTCTGCATCTGGATATCGGGCAGGAGCGGATGCTGGTCGTGCGGGCTAACCCGCGTTACCACTACGATGAAGATGATAAAATCCAAGTGGCTGTCGACATGTCGAAGGCGTTGTTTTTCCACGTTGAAACGGGTGAGAGGTTCTCGGATGTGTAAGCAGCGCACGGAAGTACGGAAAGGAGTTGAAGCTTTTGCAACCGACGAAAAAAGCATCGCGACACCCTATATTCGTCCGCGGCTGTAAACGCTTCCTTTTGATAGCGCTTACCACAACTCTCGCCGCGGCATGCCTGCAAGTGCCGTGGCCGGAGCCGTCCCGCGCTGCAGCGGCGGATGAACCGAAGGCGCAAAGCTCAGGCGCCGCGGCGGGGCAGCAGGCCCCGGCCTCACAGAATGCAGCCGCGCGGCAAGAAACGCCGACGGTCAAAACCGAGCCGCAAGCCGGGGCCCCTGCCCAAGCGAGCAACCAAACGCGTCAGGCGGTCAAGCTCGGCGAGTTTGAGCCGTATTACGCGGAGGTGCTGAAGGATTGGCAGAGCAAAGGCCGGAAGGCCGGCTCGCAAACGATCACCATAGACGCTTCGAAGCCGTCGAACAAGTCGGCGACGGCCAATGCATCTGCGCAATCGTATGAAGGCAAATCGAACGTGCTCGTGTGGGATACGTCGAAGGACAACTGGATCGAATTCACCGTGGACGTACCCGCAGACGGACTTTACGAAATGCACGTATCGTACCGCCCGTTCACCGGCAAAGGGTACCGCAAGCCGATTACCTGGGACGTGCTGCTGGACGGCAAGCATCCGTTCCGCGAGGCGTCCTCGGTTACGCTGTACCGGCAGTGGAAGGATGCCAGGCCGATCAAGAAGGACGTGGACGGCAACGATATCCGGCCGAAGTCCGAGGATATCAGCAGCTGGATGGCAGCGCCGATGCGCGATGCCGCCGGAGCTTATGCAGACCCGCTGCAGTGGCTGTTTACGAAAGGAAAACATACGATCCGGCTGGAAGGGTACGAGCCGGTAGCGCTCGAGTCGATCAAACTCATGCCGAAAGCCGAGCTGAAATCTTACGCCGACGTGGCGAAATCGTATCCGCCATCGGGCAAGCTGACGGCAGAAGCGATTACGCTTCAAGCCGAGGAAATGTCTGCGAAAAACGATTCCGCCATCCAAATGGTATCGGACACCGACCAGCGTTCCGTTCCTTTGGCAAAAGGACGTATTACGTTCAACACGGTCGGAGGCATGAAGTGGTACAACCAAAACCAGGAGATCTCCTGGACGTTCACCGTAACGGAATCGGGCAAATACCGGATCGGCGTGCGGGCGCTGCAAAATGTCATCTCGCAAAAGTCGACGTTCCGCCGCATCGCGATCGACGGCAAGGTGCCGTTTCAGGAAATGCTCGGCTACCGTTTCCCGTATTCGATGGGCTGGCAAGGGGTCATTTTGCAGGACAACGACGGCAAACCGTACGATTTTTATTTGGAAAAAGGCACCCACACGTTATCGATGGCGGTGACGCATTATCCGTTCAAGCCGATCATTATCGGCATCGAAGAGCTGACGGATATTTTGCGCGAGGTCGATCAGGATCTGAAGTCGCTCACCGGCGGTGTCAGCGATAAAAACCGCACGTGGAAAATCGCCCAGGACCTGCCGGACCTGCCGCCGCGTCTTGAAAAAGCGGCAAAGCTGATGACATCGCTTTCCGAGCAGCTTGTGCAGGTGAACGGGCGCAAGGACAACATCAGTCAAAGCTTGCTGACGTCGGCGAGCGACATTCAGTCGCTGCTGAATAAAGTGGACGATATCCCTTACCATGCCGACCAGATCACCTCCATGCAAGAGAAGGTAAGCAAGTTCATCGAGCAGCTCGTACAGCAGCCTTTGCAGCTGGATGAACTGTACATCGTGCCGGCGGATAAAAGCTTCCCGGAAATGGAAGCCGGCTTTTTTACGAGAGTGGTCGGCATGGTCAAAAATTTCTTCTATTCGTTCGATTCGAAGTCCCGTCTGAGCGATATGGACGACAACGAGCTGAACGTATGGGTGCACCGCGGGCGCGACTACGTCAACCTGCTGCAGGAGCTGGCGGACGAAATGTTTACGCCGGAAACCGGCATCCGGGTGAAGGTGAACCTGCTGCCGAACCCGCAGCTGCTCATTTTGTCCAATGCCGCAGGCATTCAGCCGGACATTGCGCTCGGGCTGTCGCAGGACTTGCCGGTCGATTACGCGATCCGGGGCAGCATCTACGATTTGTCGCAGTTCAAAGATTTCGACGCGATTTACAAGCGCTACAGTCCCGGATCGTGGCTCGCATTTTATTATGACAAAGGCTACTACGCGCTGCCGGAAACGCAGTCGTTCCAGGTGCTTTTTTACCGCAAGGACATAATGGCGAAGCTCGGCCTAGCGCTGCCGGACACGTGGGAGGACGTTTACGACATGCTGCCGACGCTGCAGCAAAATTACATGAACTTTTACGTACCGCCGAAGGAATTTATCCCGTATTTTTATCAGAGCAACGCCGAGTTTTTTGAAAAAACGGGCTTGAAAACCGCGCTGGAGACGCCCGAGTCGTTCAAGGCGTTCAAAATGTGGACCGACATGTTCAACATTTACGCCATCGACCGGGAAGTGCCGAGCTTCTACCAGCACTTCCGCAAAGGCGACATACCAATCGGCGTCGCCGATTACAACATGTACGTGCAGCTGTCGGCGGCCGCGCCGGAGCTGAACGGTTCGTGGGGGATCGCCCCGCTGCCGGGCACGAAGCAGCCGGACGGCAGCGTCACCCGCTGGGCGGGCGGCGGCCAGACGACGGCGGTCATTTTCAAAAAATCGAACAAAAAAGACCGGGCGTGGGAGTTTTTGAAATGGTGGACGTCGGCCGACGTTCAGGAACGTTACGGCTCCGACCTCGAGGCGTTCAACGGCGTGTCGTTCCGCTGGAACACCGCCAACATCGAAGCTTTCGCCAAGCTGCCGTGGAAGCGGGAAGACGCCAACGTCATTTTGCAGCAGTGGAAATGGTATAAGGAAATGCCGAATCTGCCGGGCAGCTACTTTATCGGCCGGGAGATGACGAACGCGTGGAACCGCACCGTCGTCGACGGCTTGAATTACCGCACTTCGCTGGAGCAGGCGGTTATGGACATCGAGCGGGAGCTGCGGCGCAAGCAGCAGGAGTTCGGCTTCGTCGATGCGGACGGCAATCCGCTGCGCACGATGGACCTGCCGGTCGTTAGCAAGCCGTGGGAAGGGGTGGACGACTATGTTAAATAACCGGGCGGAGCTGGCCCGGCCGAAAGCCGCGGTCAAAGTAAACGTTACGGAAAAATGGAGACGGCTGCTGAGTGAAATTTGGCAGTACCGGCTGTCCTATTTGTTCATCGCTCCGTTTATGCTTTGTTTTGTCGCGTTTATTTTGATCCCGGTGCTTGCCGCTTTCGGCCTTAGCTTTACGTATTTCAACGCGATCGAGCAGCCCCGGTTCATCGGGTGGCAAAACTTTCAATACCTGATTTCGCAGGATCTGCTGTTTCTGAAATATGCGCTGCCGAACACGTTCAAGTTTGCCGTCATCGTAGGTCCCGGCGGCTACGTCGCCGCTTTCCTGCTAGCCTGGCTTATTACGCAGCTGCCCGCGGTTTTGCGCAAATGGTTTGCGCTCGCGATGTACACCCCGTCGCTTACGGCAGGGATCGCGATGTCGATCGTCTGGCTGCCGCTGCTGACCGGCGATCGGATCGGCTACCTGAACAGCATTTTGCTCAATTTGGGCGCGATCGACGAGCCTTTGCTCTGGGTAACGGACAAAAAGTATTTGATGAACTCGATGATCGTCGTGACGCTGTGGTCGAGCATGGGCGTAGGGTTCCTCGCCATGCTGGCGGGCATCCTGAACGTCAACCAGGAGCTGTACGAGGCCGGACGGATCGACGGGATGAGCAGCCGGCTGCAGGAGATCTGGTACGTGACGATCCCTTCCATGAAGCCGCAAATGCTGTTCGGCGCCGTCATGGCGATCGTCTCCACGTTCAAAGCAGGTGCAATCGGCGTTGAGCTGTCGGGCACGAACCCGACGCCGCAATACGCCGGCCATCTGATCATCAACCATATCGACGATTACGGCTTCATCCGCTTCGAGATGGGGTACGCGGCGGCCGTATCGGTGTTTTTGCTTATTTTGATGTACGTTTCGAACAAATTGTGCTGGGGTTTGTTCGGTACCAAGGAGGGTGAATAATGCGAATTCCGCTCCCTTTTAAAAAGAAGTCGAAGCTGAACGCGATGGACGGCTTTCAGAAGGTTCTTGTCGTCCTGCTCGTCTTGTTCGCGATCTTTATGCTGCTGCCGCTCATTTATATATTCAATCACGCGTTCAAACCGTACAACGAGCTGTTCGTCTATCCGCCGAACATTTTCGTGCGCGAGCCTACGGTACAAAATTTCATGGAGCTGTTTCTCGTAGCGACGTCCTCGACGGTGCCGGTGACGCGGTATTTGTTCAACAGCATCGTCATTTCCGCATCCGCGGTCGTGCTGGTGACGGTCGTCAGCGCGCTGTGCGCGTATCCGATTTCGAAGCATAAATTTCCGGGGCACAAAATCGTATTCGCGACGATCATCCTGACGCTTATGTTTGCACCCGAAGCGGTGCAAATTCCGCGATATCTCGTCGTAAGCCACCTCGGTATCATGAATACGTATTTCGGCCACATTCTGCCGCTGCTCGCGATGCCGGTCGGCGTGTTTCTGATGAAGCAGTTCATCGATCAGGTGCCGGGCGAGCTGCTGGAAGCTGCGCGCATCGACGGCGCTCCCGAATTTATGGTGTTCTTGCGCATCGTCATGCCGGTTTGCTTGCCGGCCGTAGCGACCGTCGCGATTTTGACGTTCCAAAACTCGTGGAGCAATGTGGAAACGTCGACGTTGTTCATGCAGGATGACGAGATGAAAAATTTCCCGTTTTTCCTGCAGACGCTTACGAACAACCTGGCCAACACCGTCGCCCGCCAAGGCGCCGCCGCGGCCGCCGCGGTCGTCATGTTTTTGCCGAATTTGATCATCTTCTTGACGTTCCAAAGCAAAGTGATCGCCACTATGGCTCATTCGGGCATTAAATAATCGCGGGCTGCCGATAGACGGTTCGGTTTCGAGCGGATTTGCCATAAGGCAGGGAGCCAGTCGCTCAAAAGGGTGGACGCTGCGGCGAAGGGAGTACCTCCGATCGTCCTTGAAATCGTAAATATTTTGAATCAATTTTAAGGTTAATTTACGATTTCAAAGGCGAACGCTTCGCTTCTCTGGTACTTCCCTTACTCCTTCGCTATCTTTTTTTCGCTCCTTCGGAGCTCTTTCAAAACCTTATGGCAAATCCATCTTCAAAAACCTCGGCCGACAATCGGCAGTCTCCCCAGGAAAGGAGGAAGAAATATTGTCAGCCTTCAAGCATAAACGGCTGTGGCTCATACAAGCCGCTGCGGTACTGATCGCCGCTCTGCTGCTTCCGGGAATCGGCGCCGCCTACGTGCCGTACGCGACCAACTACAAGGACAGCTACGACCGGCTTGTATGGACGCAATCCGCCTATTATCCGGTTGACGTGCTCGGCAAAGAAATTTATATCCCCGATCCGAAAAATCCGGGTAAAATGGCGTATTCGCCGATGCAGCAGCCGAAAGACCTGTTCATCGACGACAAGGACCAAATTTACGTCGCGGATGCCGGAAACAACCGGATCGTGCAGCTTAACGAGAAAGGCGAGCTCGTCCGCATTATCGAAGTCAAGGAAAGCCCGCTGAAGAAGCCGGAAGGCGTGTTCGTCGATAAAAACGGCATCATCTACGTGGCCGACACGGGCAACAAACGGGTCGTCAAGCTGGATTCGAGCGGCAAGCTGCTCAAGGAGTACGGCCGGCCGAAATCGAAATTTTTGCCGGAATCGTTCAAATACGACCCGATCAAGCTGGTCGTCGACAAACGCGGCTTCCTGTATATCGCCACGCTGGGAGGTTACCAAGGCTTGCTGCAGCTTGACCCTGACGGCAATTTTCAAAGCTTTTTCGGCGCCAATAAAACGGAGTTTTCCGTCATGGACGCGATCAAGCGGCTGCTGTATACAAGAGAAATGTATTTGCGGGAAATCAGCAAGCTGCCGGGCTCCGTAGCAAGCGTTACGATCGACCAGAACGGCTTTATTTATACGGTCACCAAGGACATCGAGAAGGCGCAGGTAAAGAAGCTGAACGTGGCGGGCAAAGATTTGCTGACCCAGAAAGACGAAGACAACGTCGATAACGAAACGCAGAAAGTGTACGGCGAAGTCCGCTTTCCGGGCAGAGAAAAGCTGAAGCCGCAGCTGAGCGACATCGCCGTCGACAAGGACGGCAACATCACGGTCATCGACTCGTCGATGAAATATTTGAACCAATACGACGCAAACGGGAATTTGCTCTTTTTCTGGTCGGGCGATGCAAGCCCGGCGGCTTCCAAGCTGGGCGTTATCAAAAGCCCGTCCGCCGTCGCCAACAATTCGAAAAACGAGCTGTTCATTCTCGACGAGGAAAACGGCTCGATTCAGATGTACCGGCTGTCCGAATTCGGCGCGCTCGTGCATAAAGCGAATATGCTGACCCAGGAAGGGCGCTACGAGGAAAGCGAAAAGCCGTGGCGCGAAGTACTTCGCCTGAACGCTTATTATACGCCGGCGATGCTTGGTCTCGCCAAAGCGGCTTACAAGAAGGGGCAATACGAGGAGGCGAGGCAGCTGTTCCTGGATGCCGGGATGCAGCAGGGATATTCCGATTCGTATTGGCAAATCCGTCTGAAATGGTTTCAGAAAAATTTCGGCACGATGATGAACATTGCCATTGCGGCGGTTATCATCATTTGGCTGGCCAAGAGGATCGCGCGAAAGCTCGGATTCCGCGGGATACGGAAGGATAGAGCCGCTTCCATACCTCTGCTCCGGCAGCTGAAGCATGCGCTTTATATCATCAGGCATCCGCTCGACGGATTCAGCTCGATCCGTTATGAAGGAAAAGGCAGCCTGTGGAGCAGTTTGATTCTGCTGATCGTCGCCGTCATCTCTTACGGCATCATCCAGGCGTTCACCAGCTTTTCGTTCAACAAGAAGGCGGCGCTTGAAATCAACATGGTTTCGGTCTTTATGCAGTTTATCGTGCTGTGGGTGGGCTGGGTCGTTTCCAACTACTTGATCAGCACGATTTACCGGGGCGAAGGACGGTTTCGCGATGTCGCTTACGGCAGCGCTTATGCGATGGTTCCGTTCATCCTGGTCGGCCTGCCGCTCACGGTCATCTCCAACGTCATGACGCTTAGCGAGTCGGCGATCTTCAGCTTCTTTCACCTCGCCATGCTCGTTTGGGTAGGGCTCCTGCTGTTCTGGAAGGTGCAGGCGACGCAAAACTACAGCGTCGGCGAAACCGCGATGAACATCGTCTTGTCGCTCCTCACCATGACCATGCTCGGCGTGCTCATCTTCATCACGTTCGGCCTTAGCAGCGAGATGAAAGATTTCTTCTATTCCGTGTACCAGGAGGTGACCATCCGATGAATGGAAAAACGATACGTTATTTGACGACGATCGGTTTGGTCGCCGCAATCAGCCTCAGTGCCGCCATCTGGCAGTCCGGCGCCGCAATCAATGCGGCGGACCCGCAGGCGGCCCAGCCGGAGAAGCCGGCCGCCGAAAGCGCCGCTCCCGCTGCGCAGAATGCCGCCCCGGCCGCCGGCAATGCGGCCCGGCCGGCGGCAGGCACGCAGGCGGCCCCCGCGGCTGCGGCCCAAGCGGCGGCGACCGCGGGCAGCGCCGCGAACGATCTGCCAAGCAGCGCCGCGTTCAAGCCGGCCGCCGAATCGGCCCAGCTGAAGCTGCTCGCGGACAGCGTTTCCGGGCATTTTATCGTGGAGGATAAACGGAACGGCAACGTATGGCGGTCGTATCCGGATCCGGAATATTGGTCCAAGGAGACGATTACCGGAACGTGGCGCAACAATCTGCGCTCTCCGGCGATGGTGGAACTGATCGACATGGCCAACTTCAAGTCGCAGCCGAAAATCGTCAGCCTGATCGAGGACAAAGGGGCTGTCGAAGGATTTCAGACGACGTCAAACGGCTTCAAGCTGACGTTCAACTTCAAGACGAGCGGGTTCAAAATCCCGGTCGAGGTGACGCTGAACGGCGATGCGGTCGAAATAAAGGTCGTCGACAGCGGCATCCAGGAAGGCAAGCTGAGCCTGCTTAACCTGAAGGTGTATCCGCTGTTCGGCGCCGAGCCGTCGGCCGGCCAGGAAGGGTATATCGTCATTCCGGACGGCTCCGGGGCGCTGATCGATTTTAAGGAAAACCGCACCGGAGACAAATCCGTATACCGGGAAACCATCTACGGCAACGACGCGGCCTTTTTCTCGGAACGGACGAACCGGTTGAACGCGCGGATGCCCGTGTTCGGCATGAAATCCGGCGATAAGGCGTTTTTGGCCGTCATGGAAGGAGGGGAGGAGTATGCCAGGCTGTTCGCCTCCCCGTCAGGCGCTTACGGAACGTACAACTGGGTCACTCCGGAGCTGCAGTACCGCATCAAGTTTTTCCAAAACACGAGCAAAAAAGCGAAAAGCGGATTTTACACCTACAGCAAAAAGCCGTTCTCCGCAAGCCAGCGGGTGACGAAATATTTCCTGCTCGACTCGGGTGCGAGCGATTACGTCGGCATGGCTTCCCGTTACCGCGAATATTTGATGAAGGAGAAAGGACTTAAGCGTCTGCAGACGACCGGCAGCAAGCTGCCGATGTTCGTCGATATCATCGGGGCGGACCTGAAGAAAGGTCTGCTCTGGGACAACTACATCAAGGCGACGACGACCTCCGAAGCGATGGAGATGATCAAGCGCCTTTACGGTCTTGGCATCGAAAAGATGAACATCGGTTATCTCGGCTGGCAGACGAATGGCTACAGCTCGTTTGGCGGACTGTTCCCGGTCGACAAGCGGCTCGGCGGCAACGAGGGGATGAAGCAGTTCATCCAGTTCGCCCATTCGCTGCAGTTCCCGGTTTATTTGGGGGCGAACTACACGCTGAACAACAACGACGGCGACGGCTTCAACGAAAGATATGACGGCCTCCGCAATTTGGCCGGTCAGGTGCTCGATTTCCCCTCGTATTCGAATGGGGACATGGTGACGCTGGTTAGCCCGAAGTTTACCGAAAAAGTCATTGAGAAGGACTTGGCGGAGTACAAATCGCTCGGCGCGGACGGCATTTATTACGAGGACGGCATCGGCCGCTTCCTGAACAGCGACTTCAACGACGATTATTTGTCCACGCGCACCGAAACGATGAATACGTACCGCAATATTTTGAAAAAAACGGCGAAGACGCTCGGCGGCGTCAGGGCGGAGCGGCCTAATTTTTACCAGATCGGCGAGCTGCAGCATATGCACCGGATGGAGGACGACTATTCGTACGATCTGTTTGTCGACCGGCCGATCCCTTTCGCGCAGATCGCACTGCACGGGCTCATCACGTATACGTCTGAATGGGCGAATATGCGAGACCAGTACCGCGGCGAATTTTTACGCAGCATCGAATACGGCTCGCATCCGTCGTTTATTTTCACCAGCGCGGAGTCCCGCGAAATGAAGGGGGCTTACTGGATCTGGTATTACAGCCTGAACTACCGCGATTGGGAGACGACGGCGGTCGAGGAATACCAGCGCTATAACCAGGCGCTCGGCGACGTGCAAAGCAAGTTTATCGTCGGCCACCGCACCCTCGCGCCCAAGGTCAACGAAACGACGTACGAAGGCGGCAAAAAAATTATCGTCAACTATGACACGGTGCCGTATTCGGCAGGCGGCATCACGGTGCCCGCCCAAGATTTCATCGTCATTCCGGGAGGTGCAGGCAAATGAGCCGCAGACGGCTTTTGAGCGCCGTTGCCATACGCAAGCTGGAGGGCTCGATTTTCATCGCGCCGTGGGCTTTCGGATTTCTCGCCTTCGTGCTGTTCCCGCTCGGCTACTCGCTGTATATGAGCTTCAACCGGGTCAAAATTACGGCCAGCGGGGTCGAATACGCCCCCGTCGGCTTCCAATATTACCGCGAAATATTGCTTGCCGACGGCGGTCTGCTGTATAACGATCTGATCCCGTTTTTGCGGCAGGCGATCATGATGATCCCGGTCATCGTCGTGTTTTCGATGCTTGTCGCGATATTGCTGAACCAGCGGTTTTTGGGAAGGGGGCTGTTCCGGGCGATTTTCTTTTTGCCGGTCATTTTTTCCACCGGACAAATCATTCAGGAATTCATTACGCAGGGCGAAGGCGCACTCGCTTTCGTCGAGCAGTTTCAAATCGCCGCTTATGCGGAAAGCTACCTGCCCAAATCTTGGGCGGCTCCGGTCATTAACGTGCTGAACTCGTTTGTGCTTGTGCTTTGGTATTCCGGCGTGCAAATTTTGATTTTCCTCGCCGGCCGGCAAACGATATCGAATTCGGTGTACGAGGCGGCCCGCATCGACGGAGCCGACCCGTGGGAGACATTTTGGAAAATAACGCTGCCCGGTCTCACGCCGTTTATTTTGCTCAATCTGATTTACACGGTGGTCGATTTGTTTACGTTCCCGTCCAACCCGATCATCTCCAAGGTCAATACGACCAACTACGGGCTGTCGAGCGCCTTGGCCTGGATTTATCTCATGATCGTGCTGCTGTTTCTCGGCATCATCTTTTATTTCTTCTCCCGGGCGAACCGGGCGTCGCAAAGAATACGTTAAGAAAGGAGAGGACGTATGCAAAAAGTCATTAAGGAAATCCGCAACATGCGGTGGGAAACGATCGATTGGCAGCGCTGGTTGGTGCTGGCGAGAAACTTTTTCCTTGGCAAAGAAGCCAATAAAGGTTTCATTTTCCGCCTGTTCATGTATTTGATTTTGATCGACACCGCGTTTATTTACGTCAAGCCGATTTTGTACATGATGACGACGATGGTGAAGGACATGACGAACCTGCTGGACCCTTCCGTCATCTGGGTGCCGCGGTCGCTTTATTTCGGACACCTTTCGGAGGCGCTGCGGCTGCTCAAATACGGCACGGCGTTTTCGATCAGCATAACCGTTTCCCTAAGCGTGGCGCTGCTGCAAATCGTATCGTGCGCGATTGCGGGGTACGCGTTTGCCAGGCTCGAATTCCCGTTCAAAAGGACGCTGTTCGTCTGCCTGATCTTTACGTTTCTGATGCCTCCGCAGGTGACGATTTTGCCGATGATCATCATGTTCAAAAACTTCGGCTGGATCAACACGTATTACCCGCTGATCATTCCGGCGATTTTCGGACACGGGCTTAAAGGCGCGCTGTTCGTCATCATCTTCCGGCAGTTTTTCAGCACGCTGCCGAAGGAGCTGGAGGAAGCCGCGAAAATCGACGGCGCCAGCGTATTCCGCGTCTTCTTCCGCGTGATGCTGCCGATTTCGTCGTCGGCGATCATCGTGGTGTTTCTGTTCTCGTTCGTCTGGAACTGGAACGATTTTTACTACCCGTCGATGTTCATGTTCAGTTCCAAGGAAGTGCCGCTGTCGATCAGCCTGTCGCGGCTTGCGGCGTCTTTGTCTGCGGAAGCAGAGCAGTCGGGGCCGAGCATTTTCGCCGAGCCGATCAAAATGGCCGCCTCGTTCCTCATCATCATGCCGCCGCTGATCATCTATTCGTTCACGCAGCGATGGTTCGTCGAAGGAGTCGAGCGGACGGGGCTTGTCGAGTAACGAAACGTTGAAGTAATATGAAGGTAGTCGTGTTGCCTGACAGCGATGTCAGGCATTTTCTCTTGCATGGATCATCGGGTTCCCTTGCTAGGGGCAGGAGGACAGCGAAAACTTATTTCGCTTCCGGGAACGGATTCGGAGGAAGACGATGCGTATTTTACTTGTGGAAGACGAACCCAAGATTCGGGAAGTCATTATCGCTTATTTGAAAAACGAAGGCTGGGACGTCGATTATACGTCGGACGGGCACGAGGCGCTGCGGCTGTTTCAGGAGCGGCCGCACGATCTCGTGCTGCTCGACCTGATGATCGAAGGGCTGCCCGGCGAAGAGGTATGCCGCGAAATCCGGCGTCACTCCGTCGTGCCGATCATCATGATCACTTCCAAATCGCGGGAGAGCGATACGATAGCCGGTCTCGGTCTGGGTGCCGACGATTATATCGTCAAGCCGTTCCGCGTCAAGGAGGTCGTCGCGCGCATACATGCGCTGCTCAGGCGCGTCAGCCATTACAAGCCGGATAAAGCGGAGAGCAGCGTGCTGACGTTCGACCGGGGCCGGCTCGTCGTTAATCTGGAGGCCGGCTCGGCGCTTGTGGATGGCCGAAATGCGAATTTGACGACGACGGAGTTCAAGCTGCTGTCGGTGCTCGCGCAGAAGCCAGGGAAGCTGTTCAGCCGCAGCGATTTGACGTATCAGGTGCTCGGGTACCGCTTTCAAGGGGACAGCCGCTCCATCGATACGCACCTGAAAAACCTGCGCAAAAAAATCGAGTCCGACCCGCGCGAGCCGCGGTACATTTTGACGATGGTCGGCTCCGGCTATAAATTTGCCGCGGAACCGGAGCGAAAGGAACAGGACATGACATGAGCCGGTTTTTCCGCAAAACGAACGTCCTCCTTTTTTTGACGCTTGAAGGCGCTTTCCTGGTGATTTTGTGCGTGATCGCTTTCGTTTACAATTTCAACTGGGAAACGATGTTCGAAAGATACCAGAGGGAGCAGCTCACCGTAAACGCCTATAAAATGATGGATGACATGCGGAATGAGCAGCTGACATCCGGCCCTTTCACCGAGGATCAGACGATGTGGCTCAGCCGCCGCGCGACGCTGTACGGCATATTGATACGATACAGCGAGAAGAAGGGCGGCCCGCCCTGGTTCGATATGTTTGTTCGCGTGCCGGACCAGAAGCAGATGGTCGTTCAGGAATTCGCCGTCGTGGCCAAAGGCGAGACGGCCGGGCTGTTGGAGGCGGGTTACCTGAGGTCGCTCAGCGAGCTTGACCCGAACGTCGTGGCATATCGGCGGACGATGCGCTCGCGTTCGGAGTGGCTGTTCGGCATCGTCGCCGCCGTCTCGGTGTTTTTCAGCTATTTTGCGGCGAAGCTGCTGTCCCGCCATTTGCTTAAGCTGCAGGAGACAGCGGTGAAAATCCGCTTCGGCAACCGCAGCGTGTTCGCGCCGGTGAAGGGGCCGGAGGAGGTGCGGCAGCTGGCGCTCACGCTGAACGATTTGTCCCGCGAGCTGAAACGGCAGGAAGACTGGCGGCACCAGCTGATGGAGGATCTCACTCACGAGCTGCGCACGCCGCTCACATCGATTTTGTCGCAGCTCGAGGCGATGATCGACGGCATTTACGAGATGAATCAGGAGTATTTGGAGCAAATCTACGAGGAATTGATCCGGCTTAGCCGGCTGATGAACGACATGGAGCGGCTGTCCGAGGCGGAAGCGGCCCGCTTTACGATCAATCCGCGGCGCAGCAACATCGTCCGGCTTGTGGAGCGGGTGTTTCGCAATTTTCAATCGATGGCTAAAGGCAAGGGGGTTAAACTTGAATTTTATAACCCGAACGTGCCCTGTTACGCCGAGGTGGACCGCGACAAGTTCGTGCAGGTTGTGGCGAACATCGTATCCAACGCGGTCAAATATACGCATGAAGGCGGGCGTATCGTTCTCGGTGTAAACTACAGCGAGGACGCGACGATCGTCTTCTGCTCCGACACGGGCATCGGCATCGGCCCCGAGGATTTGCCGTACGTGTTCAACCGGCTGTACCGGGCTGACAAATCGCGCTCCCGCTTCAGCGGCGGCGTCGGGCTCGGCCTCAGCATCGCCAAGGCGCTCGTCGAAGCGCACGACGGCAGGATCGAGGTGGAAAGCGAGCTTGGCCAAGGCTCGGTGTTCCGCGTCATCATCCCGAACCGTTACAAGAAGGACGAGCGTGGGGAAGCGAGCTGAAGCGGGCGGCGGCTAAGCGGCAGCTGAGAGCGAGCCGAGAGCGCGAAAAACCGGCTCTCGGGAGGCGCTGTGGGCGTACAAGCGGGGGGGTCCGGGAGCCGAGAGCGTGAAAAGCCGCCTCTCGGCGAGCGCTGACCGGGCGAAGGCGAACCGAGAGCGCGAAAAACCGGCTCTCGGGGGGCGCTGTGGGCGTACAAGCGGCGGTCCGGGAGCCGAGAGCGTGAAAAGTCGCCTCTCAGCGAGGAACACCCGGGCGAAGTCGATCCGAGAGCGCGAAAAACTGCCTCTCAGGAGGCACTGTGGACGTACAAGCAGGGGTCCGCTCGCCGAGAGCGTGAAAAGCCGCCTCTCAGAGCGTGATGACCGGGTGAAAGTGATCCGAGAGCGCGAAAAACCGGCTCTCGGGAGGCGCTGTGGACGAACAAGCGGGGTCCGCTCGCCGAGAGCGTGAAAAGTCGCCTCTCAGAGCGTGATGACCGGGCGAAAGCGATCCGAGAGCGGGAAAATCCGCCTCTCGGGAGGCGCTGTGGGCGTACAAGCGGGGGTCCGGGAGCCGAGAGCGTGAAAAGTCGCCTCTCGGCGCGCGACGACCGGGTGAAAGCGAGCCGAGAGCGCGAAAAACCAGCTCTCGGGAGGCGCTGTGGGCGTACAAGCGACAGAACGAGAGGCAAGTGCAAGCTTAAAGGAACTGACGTTCGCTAATTCCGGGTATATGAGCATATCCCAAAAAAATAGAGGAATTGAAATTCGTTAAATCAAGGAAAAACTGGCTTAAGGATGGGTAAACTTACCAATAGAGCACCGTAGTTCCTCTATTTTTGGCGAATCACAAGAAAAGACCATTTTAGCGCACTTCAGTTCCTTTATGCGTGGGCAAACAAGTGGAGTGAACCTTGTTGCTCTTAACCGGGCAACAAAGGCCTAAAGCATCATGAACCCGGTTGTTTTTCATTTGCCGTACAGTTAATGTATACTGGTGATATCGCATTTCAACTTTTTGCAGGGGAGATTGAACAATGAGTCAATATGGAGACATCGGCGGGCTGGGCCGCCAATATTTGCAGCAGGAATCTTACGGTGCGGCGGCCTTTTGCTTTTACCGCGCGATACTGGAGGATCGTCAGAACGGCAACGCATGGAACGGCCTGGTGCTCTCCTTGAGCTTGATGAGAAAAGAGGAGGATTCCCAGACGGCACTTGCTCGCTTCGGCTTGCAGGAAGGGGTCGAATTCGACCGCGATATGCTTACGTTTGCGATGATGATATGGCAGAACAACCCGCGCGCGCTGTCGGAGTGGCTGCGTGCGGTGCTGGAAAAGAACGGTGTCAGCGCCTCCGACAAAGCGACGTTTACGGAAATGGCGGAGGAGCTCGAGAGTGCATACAATGGGTTGGTCGCCGAGCATGGAGAAGAGGCGCTCAGGCAGCAGGGGATGATCGGCCTTGCCGATTATGCGGGACGTCCTATTAAGCTGGACTGGCTGCTGGAGGAATCGTTCGACGAGATACTGGAGAAAGTAAAGGGCTGGATCGATCAGCCGGAAAGAGTGCTTGCCGCCGTACGAACGCTTTGCATGCTGCCCGACGTGCGCAGCGAGAAGCTGCTGCGCCGCATCTGCCGCAACGAAGAAATGGATGCAAAGGTGCGGACGCATGCGTTGCTTGCGCTCCGTTGGCTCGGGGTACGGGGGAACGTACGCCTCAGCAAATTCGGCGAATCGTTCGTCATCAGCCTGGACGAGCCGAACCCGGAGCTTACCGTGACGGTGCCTGCCTCCTTCCGCCCGGCGCTGGATCGGATGAAGCTGTGGTTTGCCTTGAAGCAGGGACTGGTTACTTCTGAAGAGTATGAAAAATGGGCATCCACCGACGACAAGGAGCTGCCGGAAAACATCACCGAAAAGCTGAATGAAGCGAACGTTCCGGGGATTTATCAGGAAGTCGCTCATATGCTGATCCGCGCGGCTTACGACCAGTATTACCCGCTCGTTCCGACCGTAACCGGCACGCGCCAATGGGCCGCCGCGATGATCTGGCTCATGAAAGACTACGTCGAGGAAATCGGCGAAACGTGGCCGTACGGCAATCCGGAGCAGGACGAAATGGTGCAGCGCCACCGCAACTGGCTGCTCAGCGGCAGCCCGGAATTTTACGACAATATCGCCGCTGCAAGGCAGCTTCGGGAGCAAACCTCCTCGGTGCGCGCGGGCGAATAAGCCCGGCTGTAGATGAGATTATCTTCCCGGCATTGGGCGGGATATGAGGAACGATAGCAAAAGGACGCAACCGCGAATCGGGCGAGTTTGCGTCCTTTTTTTCCTTAAAACCCACCGGACTAACCCAAAATTAACGATTGACGGAAAAAACAGGATATTTTATAATCCATATGTAATCGTTTACGTAAACGATTACATATGGATATCTGCGTAAAAACCATGATTTGTTTGGCGCAGGTCGCCTAGCAATGCAGGCTATCATCTGCGTCACACGGAGGATTTTTCATGCGTAAAGCGACGATCAAGGAAGTGGCCGCCGAAGCCGGAGTTTCCACGGCGACGGTTTCGAGAGTGCTCAACGAAAGCGGTTTCGTGAGCGATGAAATCAAGGAGCGCATCCATCGTGCCGTCGAGAAGCTGAACTACCGGCCTAACGCCGTTGCCCGCAGCCTGAAGCAGGATAAGTCGTATACGATCGGCATCGTCGTTCCGGATATCACGAATCCTTTTTTCAGCAAATTGTCGCGGGGGATTGAAGATGCCGTTGCCGGGCACGGCTATCAGTTGATCTTTTGCTCGACGGACGAGGACGCGGAGAAGGAGCGGAGGCTGGGCCGGATGCTGTCCGAGAAAAGGGTGGACGCTCTCGTGCTGGCTTCCTCGGACGATCGCCCCGACATGGCGGAAAGCCTGGAGAAGGCGGGGACACCCGTTATTTTGGTCGATCGGAGATTCGAGCCGCCGTCGAACCGTCTCGATCTGATCGCCGAAGATAATCGGCTCGGAGCGTATTCGCTCGCCAAAGCGCTTCTGCAAAAAGGCCACCGCCGCATCGGGGTGATCAACGGGTCGCTTACCGCAAGCACGGGCCGCGACCGTTTTGACGGATACGAATCGGCGATGCGCGAACACGGGATACAGCCGGACGATCGTCTTGTATTCGAAGGCCGTTTTACAGAGGAGGGCGGCATTGAAGCTGTCCGTTATTTTATGGATCTCCCGGACAAACCGACGGCGATGTTGTCTTTTAACAACCAAATGACGTTCGGGGTATTGCTGGAATTGACGAGAAGAGGCTGCCGGGTCCCCGGCGATTTTGCCGTGGCGTCCTACGGTTGGGTGGAAGCGGCGCTTTTGCTGAACCGTCCCGGACTGCTGTATGTGGAGCAAGCGCCTTACGACATGGGGAAAAAAGCGGGAGAGCGGCTGCTGCAAAGATTAGGCGGCGGAAAAGACAGCATGCAAGAACCGCTTACGGAAATTTTCGAACCGAAGATTTGCGAGATCTGATCCGTCTGATATGTGAATAAGGATTCGTGGGAGGAATGGATAATGAGCAAAGTGATTTTGAAAAACCGCCTGCAGGGGGAAATGCCGAAAATCGGCATACGACCGGTAATTGACGGGCGAAGAGGCGGCATTCGCGAGTCGCTGGAGGAGCCGACTATGAAAATGGCGCGGGCTTGTGCGGCGTTCCTGAGCGAAAACCTGCGGCATTCGAACGGTTTGCCGGTCGAATGCGTCGTTGCCGACACGACGATCGGTGGCGTAGGGGAAGCGGCAAAAACGGCGGAAAAGTTCAGGAAGGAAGGCGTCGGTGTGACCATTACGGTTACTCCTTCCTGGTGTTATCCGACCGAGACGATGGATGACGATCCATGGATGCCGAAGGCGATATGGGGCTTCAACGGCACCGAGCGGCCCGGCGCCGTCTATTTGGCCGCGGCGCTGGCGGCGCATAACCAGAAGGGGCTGCCTGCGTTCAGCATTTACGGCAAGGATGTGCAGGATATCGGCGACACCGCGATACCGGAGGACGTGAAGGCCAAGCTGCTGCAGTTCGCCAAGGCGGGACTTGCTGTGGCGACGATGCGGGGCAAATCATATTTGGCGCTGGGCTCGGTCTCGATGGGGATCGCCGGCTGCATCGTGGACGAAAGCTTTTTCCGGGACTATCTCGGCATGCGGAACGAATACGTCGATATGACGGAGTTCATCCGCCGCATGGAACGGGGAATTTACGATCCGGAAGAGTATCTGCGCGCCCTCGAATGGACGAAGAAGAACTGCGCCGCCGGTGCAGACGTCAACCCGCCGCATTTACAAAGATCGGCCAAGCAAAAGGAGCAGGACTGGGAAACGGTCGTGAAGATGACTTTGATCGCCCGCGATTTGATGGTGGGCAATCCGAAGCTGGCGGAGATGGGCTATGAGGAGGAAGCGCTCGGACATAACGCGATCGCCGCGGGTTTCCAGGGGCAGCGGGCGTGGACGGACCATTTTCCGAACGGCGATTTTATGGAAGCGATATTGACGAGCTCGTTCGATTGGAAAGGCATCCGCGAACCGTACATGATGTCGACGGAAAACGATAATCTGAACGCGGTATCGATGCTGCTTGGCCATCTGCTGACGGACGGCGCGCAAATTTTCGCCGATGTGCGCACTTACTGGAGCCCCGAAGCGGTGAGGCGGGTGACCGGCAAAGAGCTGACCGGCCCGGCTGCAAACGGCATCATTCATTTGACCAACTCCGGTCCGGCCGCTCTGGACGGCACCGGAATGCAATCCGCCTTCGGGAAGCCGGCCATGAAGCCGTTTTGGGAGATCACGGAGGACGAGGTGCAGCAATGCCTGGAGGCGACGCGCTGGTGTCCGGCGGTCGACTTTTTCCGCGGCGGCGGCTACTCGACCGATTTTACGACGCGCGGCGGCATGCCGATGACGATGGCACGGGTCAATCTGGTCAAAGGTCTCGGTCCGGTGCTGCAAATCGCCGAAGGTTACTCCGTCGAGCTGCCGGACGACATTCACGACGTTTTGGATCAGCGGACCAACCCGACTTGGCCGACGACCTGGTTCGTCCCGAGGCTGACCGGCGATGGCGCCTTTAAGGACGTTTACACCGTCATGAACAACTGGGGCTCCAATCATTGTGCGGTCAGCTTCGGTCACGTCGGCGGTGCGCTGATTACGCTGGCGTCGATGCTGCGCATCCCCGTATGCATGCACAATGTGGAGGACGACCGGCTATTCAGGCCGAGCGCCTGGAGCGCTTTCGGGGCAAGCGATCCGACCGGGGCGGACTATCGTGCCTGCGCGGCATTCGGCCCGTTATACCGTTAACAGTATGTCAGGTGACGGCCGCGAGGCTCCATTGCCCGAAAAGGCAATGGAGCCTTCGTATATTTGAAAAGCAAAGAACCCTCGGCTGTCAATGGAAACGTCCGATTAATACAAATACAGCCAGTGCTAGAAAAGCAATATTAGGGATTGCATCTTTCATCTCGTTTCTTTTCATATGAAGCGCGACGGCCAGAGTCAAAATCACGGAAGCCCCCAGCGCCGCTAACGGCGTAAGCCAAGGCAACACCCCCGTTAACTGAGGCAAGATTAAACCGAAACCCGCCAAAAGATCCATATAACCGACAAACGTTACGAACGCTTTCGGATAATCTCTTACCCACGGCCACATCCCATATGTCTTGTCATATAAGAAGATTTTCATAACGCCTCCCATCAGAAAAAGCAATGTCAATACGATCTGAACTACCCACAAAGCCGCATTCATTCAAGTTCGCCCTCTTTCGTTTTGTTTTCTTCCTTGAAGCAAGTTAGTTACAGACGTATAATAAGCCCTAAAGTTCACTGCATGTAAGTAGGCACTTTAAATAAACATAGTATATTAAAAGAAACCATAAGGGAGATGCCGAATGTCTCTTAACTGCAAGTATGAAAAGGTGCTGGAGATTCTGTTTGGGAAATGGAAAACCGTCATTTTGTTCCATTTGTTTTCAAATCGTACGATGAGATTTAGCGAACTTCAAAGAGCGATTCCGGATATCACCAAAAAAATGCTTACCCAGCAATTAAGGGAATTGGAATATCACGATATCATTCATCGGGAGGTATACCACCAAATCCCGCCGAAAGTCGAATATTCCATCTCAGCTTACGGGCAAAGTTTGCTGCCTGTATTGCTTGCAATGAACGATTGGGGGACGGCGCACATCAAGCATTTGAACGAATTATACGGGGAAGAAAGCTCGGCGGAAGCATTCGTAAGCAATGAAATTGCAGGCAAATAAGGCCTACCATATGGCCGGAATTTACGTTCAATGTGATCGATGATGGAGCAAGGGGAGACGTATTCAATGTTGGAAAAATGGAGGCTTCAAGCGGACGACCGCGCGGTCATCATCAATGCCGACGATTTCGGGGCGTCCGGCGGGGTCAATCGGGCGGTGGAGCGGCTGCTGCGGCAAGGCTCCGTCACGTCCGCCTCGATCATGATGCCGTGCCCTGCCGCCGGCGAAGCGGCGGCTTTTTGCCGGAGTTACGGGGCGGCCGGCGTCGGCGTTCATCTTACGCTGACCAGTTCTCCACAGGTAGGATATAAGCCGGTTACCGGGATAAGCCGCTGCGGACGCTCATCTGCGAGAACGGCTTTTTCCCGGTCGATGCCGCCGATGTCGAACGGTATGCCGATCCCGAGGAGGTGCGGCTCGAGCTGAAGGCGCAAATCGACGCGGCGATTGCCGGGGGGGTAGCACCCCGCGCCGGATGCGGGCGAGTCGGCTCCGCTGCCGCCGCATTTTAGGAAAAGGGGGCTTGAGTAACGGCTGTACGGCGACCCGGACATCAGGCAACTGTGGGAGCGGGAAAACATCAAGCTGATTTCCTGGAAGCAGCTTCGCAATCAGCAACGATCGTAAGCGAAAAGCGGTTCACTCCAGCTCGATAGCCGTACCGGTTCGTGCCAAGCGGACGCATTCCGGCAGCGGATACGCCCGGCGCAGGTCGACGTCGTGGGACATGTGCGTGAAGATGACTGCCTGCGGCCGCACCTCCTCCATGAGCGCCGAAGCTTCGACCATGTCATAAACGGAACGGGTCGAAGCTTCCGCTTTTTCATGGTAAAAGCTCGTTCCGAGCACAAGCAGATTCAGCCCGTGCAAAGGAGCTTTCTCCTCTTCGTTCAGGCGAATCGAGTCTGAGCAGTATGCCCACGAATAACCGTCTTTTTCGAAGCGATAAGCGTAGGAAAAGCCGTTTCTTCCGTGGCATACTTTCCAGGGAACGACGGACCACCCCGCAAACGTCATCCCCTCGTCATCCAACGGATGAAGGACGAGCTGGCGCCCGATCCACGGAAACTGCCGGCATATCGTCTCCAGCACCTCGGCCGGGCCGTACAGATGTCCCGGCTGCATCAGTCTGCGGCAGGCATCCGCCCACTCCGGCAATCCGCCGATATGGTCAAAATGGGCATGAGTCACGAGCACCTGCCCGATCGCCCTTAGCCCGGCGCGTTCCATCTGCCCCGTCCAATCGGGACCGCAATCGATGAGCAGCAGCTCGTCCGCCGCCTGAAGCAGGACCGAGGAGCGGTAGCGCCGGTTCGCCCCGGTGCTCCGGGCTTCTTCGCATACCTCACAGCCGCAATATACCCTCGGCACGCCCATCGCATCTCCGGTTCCCCAAAATACCAATCGATCTGCCATGACGATTTCTCCTTTTAGAGCGTGTTCAAAAAGGTAAGTCGCTTCGGAGTAGGGGAAATTTCCCGGTCGCTCTTTGAACGTAAATTTTTGAATCATATAAATGCGGATTATTTACGATCTCAAAGGCGAACGCTATCGCTCTAAGAGTTTTCCGAAGGAAAACTTACATCGGAAGGATTCGCTCAGCATACCCCTAAACTCCTTCGCTCGCTTTCTGAACAAACTTTTTTTAAAAAAGTGATCCCGCCGTCATATTGACGATGTTCGGAGGCTGTTATACAATGGCCTCAAGTAAAATAATACCAAACAATACGAAACAATACAAAAGAATAATCGGAGCGTTTCCAAAGGGGCGGATAAAAACTGCCGATCTCTAGGCGAACGCGCTCTGCCGGTGAAAAGGGGTTTGCATGACGAAAGGGCTGTTTATCGAAGAACGCCGCAAACGAATTATCGAGCTGCTCCAGCAAGAGGGGCGCGTGCAGGTCAAGGAGCTGGCCGAGCTGTTTTCCGTGACCGAAGATGCGATCCGCAAAGACCTGCGTTTTCTCGAAGGGCGGCAGCAGCTGAAAAAAACGTACGGCGGCGCCGTGCTTCCGTCCAAGCTGGCCGGCTTCGTCCCGTATAAGGAACGCGGCGAGCCGGAGAAAAAGCTGCCGCTTGCGCGAATCGCCGCCACGCTGATCGAACCCGGAGAGACGGTGTTCATCGAATCGTCGAGTTATACGAACCTGATGTTTCGCGAGCTTGCGCCGATCCCCGGGGTGACGGTCGTGACGAACAGCATACACGGGCTGGCGGAGCTGGCCGGCAAAGTCCGGGTCGTCCAGACGGGCGGCGACGTGCATGCGCAGGACGAGTCCAGCTACGGTTTTTTTACGCTGTCGCTCATTCGGACGTTTAATTTTGATAAAATATTTCTCCGCACCTCGGGGATATCGTCGGAGTGGCAGGTGACGACCAGCCTGCGGGAGAGCATGGAGCTCAAAAAAACGGCGATCGCCCAGGCGAAAACGTCCGTTTTGCTCGTGGAGGAGGAAGGATGGCACCGCAAGGACGCGTTTAACGTGTGTGATCTGGAGGATATCGACATCGTCGTAACCGATATGCAGGACGCGGCGATTCATAAAAAGCTGCGGCAAAAAGGCGTCCGCACCGAAATCGCCTTGGCGCCGCAAATGAAGCGGGGAGGATAAACCAATGGATTTACGCTGGCTGACATGGGCTCAAAAAATACAGGCAACCGCACAAAGCGGTCTGGCCTACTCGAAAGATCCTTACGATATCGAACGGTTCGAGGAGCTGCGCGCACTGAGCGTCGAGATCATGTCGGCTTATACGGGCATGCCGGTGCAGCAGGTGGCCGGATTGTTCGCGGGCGACCGCGGTTACGCGACGCCGAAGGTCGATATTCGCGCCGTCGTCATCAAGGAAGGGAACATTTTGCTCGTTAAGGAAAATTCGGACGGCTGCTGGTCGCTGCCCGGCGGCTGGGCCGATATCGGCCTCGCTCCCGGCGAAATCGCCGTCAAGGAAGTGAAGGAGGAATCCGGTTACGACGTGGAGGCGCGGCGTCTGCTCGCCGTGCTGGACCGCAGCCGCCATCCGCACCCTCCGCATGCGCAGTATATTTACAAAATTTTCATCCTATGCGAGCTTATCGGGGGAGAAGCGGCAACGAGCATCGAGACAAGCGGCGTCGGCTTTTTCGATCCCGGGCGTTTGCCCGAGCTGTCGACCGACCGGATCACGCACTCCCAGATCGAGCTGCTGCTTAAGCTTGCGGCCGACCCGTCGCTGCCGGCGGCCTTCGACTGACGCCAAAGGGAGGGGCCCATATGCAGCCTTATCTCGCAAAACTTCAAGGCACGCTGCTCGGCATGAGTCTGCAGAGAAAGCTGCTGATCCTGTTTTTGCCGCTCGCCATCGTCCCTCTGGCCGTACTCGGCGCTTTTTCCTATTACAAATCGTCCCAGGTCGTACAGGACCAGGTATGCCGGACGATTCTCGAAAATTTGTCCCAGGTCAACTACAGCCTGAACTATTTCGTCAAGGACATCGAGCAGCTGACGATGTACATCTACAGCAGCCGGGACGTGCAGGAAGTGCTGTCGAAGGATCCGAACCGGCCGCTTGCCGAGAAAAATCAGGACCGCAGGCGGATCGGCGACATTTTGCAATCGTTTCTCGGCTTCAAAAGCTGGGACATCGAGATTTACCTGCTCGGGGAAAACGGCGACCGGTATTTTTCCGGCGACCTGCTGCCAGGGGCCTACGACGATTACAACCCGAACTGGGGGTTGTTCCGCAAGGCGCGGCTTGCCGGGGGAAACGTCGTGTGGGACACTCATTACAGCATGAAAAAAACGGACGATTTCGGCATCGTGCTGAGCAGCGGACGGCTGCTGAAAAAAATCGGCACGAACCAGCCGCTCGGCTACGTCGTCGTCGACATCATGGAAAGCGGCCTTGCCGATAAATACAACAAGGCGCGCCTGCAGCCGGGCGGGCAAATTTTCCTGCTCGACAAGAGCGGCTACATCATTTCCAGCACCCCTTCGAAGCATAAGGTCGGCACCAAGCTGGAAGCGCCCTATGTGGAGCAGGTGCTGTCGGGAACGAAAGGTTTCTTCCGGCAGAAGGCGGATGGAAACGAAGAGACGCCGGCGATGGTGATTTACGACACGTCGGAGCAGACCGGCTTCAAGCTCGTCAGCGTCGTGCCGACGGCGGTGTTGACGAGCGAAAGCACGAGCATCCGCGATTTGACGCTATGGGTTATGGCGATCGGCGGGGCTGTCGCCTGCTGGCTGGCATTCGTGCTGTCGGTGACGATCACCAGCCCGCTGCGCAAGCTGAAATCGCTGATGTACCAGGTCGAAAGCGGCAATTTGGACGTGTCCTTCCCCTCGAAATACAAGGACGAGGTCGGACAGCTCGGCCGCAGCTTCAACGCGATGCTGCAGAGGATCAAGCAGCTGATCGACGAGGTGTACCGCAAGCAGCTGATGGTGCAGGAAGCGGAAATCAAGGCGATCCAGGCGCAATTTAACCCGCATTTTCTGTACAATGCGCTCGATTCGATCAACTGGATGGCGCGCATCCACAAGCTGGAGGACATCAGCCGGACGGCGATTTCGCTCGGCGAGCTGCTCCGCTTCAGCATCCGCAAGGGCGATCCGCTGCTGCCGGTCCGCGAGGACATGCAGCAGATCCGCAATTTTCTGTTCATTCAAAAAATGCGCTACGGCGACAAATTCGAGGCGATCATCGATATCGATCCGCAGATCGAAGCGCTTTATACGCTGAAGCTGCTGCTGCAGCCGGTCGTGGAAAACGCGATCACCCACGGGCTGGAAATGAAGCAGGGCAAAGGGCAGCTGCACATTTCCGGCGCGCTTGCGGGCGACAAGGTCGTATTCGAAGTCCGGGACGACGGAGTCGGCATGCCCCCCGGCATGCCGGAGCTGATCGAACGCGGAGCCTTCAGCCCGACCAGCCGGCAAAAAACCGGCATCGGCCTGGAAAATTTGCAAAAGCGGCTTCAGCTATATTTTGGCGGGGAAGGGCGGCTGCGCATTCGCAGCAAGCCGCAGCACGGCACCTCCGTCATGATCGAAATACCGGTTTTACGGACAGCGGAGGCGAAGCAGCATGTATAAGATCATGATTGTCGAAGACGAATGGCTCGTGCGGGAAGGGCTAAAGATGACGATCCCGTGGGAGCAAATGGGGTTCGAGCTGGCCGGGGAGGCCTCCGACGGTCTCGCGGCGCTGGACCTGCTCGGCGAGCTGTCCCCCGACGTTGTGCTGACCGACATCCGCATGCCGGCGCTCGACGGAATCGGGCTCGCCGAGAAGGTGGCGGAGCGGCTGCCTTTTACGAAAATCGTATTTCTGACCGGGTTTGACGACTTTGCTTACGCGCAAAAGGCGGTGAAGCTCGGAGCGGCCGATTTCGTGCTGAAGCCGACGAACCCGGACGAGCTGCAGCACGTGTTCGGACGCGTGAGGGCCAAGCTGGACCGGGAGCGGCCATACCGCGCGCAGGCGGAGCGGGACTTGCGGGAGCAAGGCCGGGAAAGCGGCGGCTTCCACAGCATCGAGGCGTACATCCGCGAGCATTACGGCGAGGAGATTACGCTGCAGGAAATGGCGGACCGCCACTACATGAGCGAAAGCCATTTCAGCCGGCTGTTCAAGCAGCAGGTCGGGACGAGCTTCCTCGAATATTTGACGACGGTGCGGGTGGAGAAAGCGAAGGAGCTGCTGATGAACCCGAAGCTGAAAATTTACGAGGTCTCCGTGCGGGTCGGCTACCAGGATTCCCGTTATTTCAGCCAAATTTACCGCAAATATACAGGCGAGACGCCGACGGAATTCCGCAAGCGGCTCGGCATCGAATATCTCCCGCTGTAACGGGCTCTCCCGCTGTCAGGCGGGAGTTTTTTTCGCGCAAAAATTTAAACAATTAAGAAATTTTGCCGCATTGAGAGCGGTTACTCTTACAGGTATAGTAAAACTATCAGCGGCAAACATCGTCAATAACCGACATAAAACGACAACAATACGCCGCAAAGCTTACATCTCGACTACCTATGGGAGGGTCAACGAACATGAAAAAAGCGGTATCCGGCATTTTGGCTTCGCTTCTGCTCGCCGTTTCCATTACAGGATGCGGTTCGCAGCAGGCGGGGGGCGAAAACAAATCGGAAGGGACGGGCGGACAGCAGCCGGCGGCGCCACAGCAGGCGGCCCCGCAAAAAGGCGGCAAGCTGACGCTGTACTCGCCGAATGCGGCGGAAGTGAACAACCCGATCATCAAGGAGTTTCAGGAGCGCACCGGCATCGAAGTGCAGCTGATCTCCGGAGGCACCGGCGAATTGCTGAAGCGCGTTCAGGCTGAGGCGCAAAATCCGCTCGGGGACGTATTTTGGGCCGGCGGGGCGGATTCGCTCGAGGCGTACAAAAAATACTTCGAGCCGTACAAAACGAAAGAGTACGATAACCTGTCACCGCAATATGTGGACAAAAATAACGTATGGACGCCGTTTGCCGCACTGCCGATGATCATCATGTACAACAAGGAGCTCGTCAAGCCGGGTGAAGAGCCGAAAAGCTGGAACGACCTGCTCGACGCCAAGTGGAAAGGAAAAATCGCTTTCGCCGATCCGGCCAAATCCGGCTCCTCGTACACGCAGCTCGTAACGATGCTCGCCGCTAACGGCAAGGACGAAGTGGGCTGGGATTTTGTCAAGAAATTCGTGAAAAATCTTGACGGCAAGGTGCTTTCCGGCTCCGGCCTCGTCTACAAAGGCGTAGCGGACAAGGAATTCGCGCTCGGCGTCACGCTTGAGGAGGCGGCGCAGCGTTATGTGGAGGGCGGCGCGAAGGTCGGGATCATTTACCCGTCCGAAGGCACATCGGCCGTACCCGACGGCGCGGCCGTCATCAAAGGCGCCAAAAATATGGAGCAAGCGAAGCAGTTCATCGATTTCCTCGTCGGCAAAGACGTGCAGACGCTCATCCAGAAGGAATTCAAGCGCCGTTCCGTGCGCAAGGATGCGGAGACGATGCAGGGGCTGCCGCAGACGAAGGACATCAAGCTGGTGGAATACGATTTCGATTTTGCAGCGAGCCGCAAAGACGAGAACATCAAACGTTTCGGTAAAATCGTAACCGGACAAGAGTAAGCTGCAGCCGTTTCGGCGCCTTAATCCGACGTTAAGGCGCCTTTTTTTCGCACAGGATTAGGAGGAGGCACCCCATGCAAAGCATCGTATTTGATCATGTCACCAAATATTTCGGAACGAACAAAGCGGTTAACGACGCGCATTTTACGATCGAAGCCGGCGAATTTTTCACGCTGCTCGGTCCGAGCGGCTGCGGCAAAACGACGCTGCTCCGCACGATCGCCGGCTTTTACCGGCAGGAGGAGGGCAGCATTTTCTTCGGCGGCAAAAAGATGGACGACGTGCCGACGCATCAGCGCAACATCGGAATGGTGTTCCAAAACTACGCGATTTTCCCGCATATGACCGTGTTCGAAAATGTCGCTTACGGCCTCAAGGCGCGCAGCGTCGCGAAGCAGGATATTGAAAAACGCGTGATGGAAGCGCTGGAGATGGTCGAGCTGTCGCACCTCAAGGACCGCGTCCCTTCCGACATGAGCGGCGGGCAGCAGCAGCGGATCGCGCTGGCGCGCGCCGTCGTCATCCGGCCGGGGCTGCTGCTCATGGACGAACCGCTGTCCAACCTCGACGCCAAGCTGCGGGTGAAAATGCGCTCGGACATCCGCCGGCTGCAAAAGGAGCTGAACATTACGACGATTTACGTGACGCACGATCAGGAAGAGGCTCTCGCCGTATCCGACCGGATCGCCGTCATGAGCGAAGGCCGCGTGCAGCAGATCGCTTCGCCCGAGGACATTTACGCGTATCCGGCCAACCGGTTCGTCGCCAACTTTATCGGCACCTCGAACTTTTTAACCGGAAGCTGCGGCGCATACCGGAAGGACACCGGTGAAGCCGAGATCAGGCTGTCCGGAGCGGCCTTCAAGCTGCCGCTGGCGAAAGCGTACGAGGGCGGCGTGCTGTTTGCGATCCGTCCGGAGCGGATTCGCCTTCAGACGGAGCCGTCCGGGGAAGGACTCATCCCGGGCGTTGTGGAAACGGTCACTTTTCTCGGGGAAAAAGTGAGCTATCTCGTCAGACTGGACGACGGCTCGCTGCTCGATGTGCAGGAGCATGCCGTCCAGCCGCATCATTTGCGTCAGGAGAAGCAGCGCGTGTTTGTCAACCTGCAGCCGGGCAAAACGACGATGTTCGACGAAAGCGGCAAGGAGGTGCTTTACCGTGCAGCCTTCTAACGCAAGCGCAGTTTCCGGCGGCCCCGCCGTTCGCGGGAAAGCCGGATGGATGAGTGCGCTGAACGTGAAGCGGTGGGACTTTTGGGCGTGGGTGACGTTCGCGGTGTATCTGTTTTTGCTCGCGTTTATCGTTTATCCGCTCTTCTCGCTGCTGTGGAGCAGTTTTTTCAACGATAAAGGCGATTTCTCCATGGAGAATTACGCCAATTTCCTCAAGCTGAAATATTACTACAGCGCGCTGTGGAACAGCTTCAAGGTGTCGGCGCTGACGACCGTGTTTTCGATTCTGGTCGGCGTGCCGCTCGCTTACGTCATGACCCGCTACAACATCAGGTGCAAAGCTCTCATCCAGATCATGGTGATCATGTCGCTGTTGTCGCCGCCGTTTATCGGAGCTTATTCGTGGATTTTGATGCTCGGCAATAACGGCTTTTTGACCCGCTTCCTGCACGAGATCGGCATCCCGTTCTCGTCCGTATACGGCTGGAAGGGCATCGTGTTCGTATTCACGCTGCAGTTTTACCCGCACATCTTCCTGTACGTGTCCGGTGCGCTGCGCACGATCGACACGTCGCTTGAGGAAGCGGCGGAAAGCCTCGGGCGCAATGCGTTTCAGCGGCTGATGACGGTGACGCTGCCGCTTATTTTCCCGACGTTGTCCGCCGGGGCGCTGATGGTGTTCATGGCGTCGTTCGCCGACTTCGGTACGCCGATGCTGCTCGGCCAAGGCTTCAAGGTGCTGCCGATCCTCGCTTACGAGCAGTTTATCAGCGAGATGGGCGGCAATCCGGCGATGGCGAGCACGCTAAGCGTCGTCCTGATTTTGTGCTCGACGAGCATTCTTTTTATCCAAAGATATTTCGTCTCGCGAAAAAATTACACGATGACCGGCATGCGGACGCCGAAGGTGGAATCGCTGCGTCCTTTGCCGAAGACACTGCTGACGGCGGGAGCGCTGCTTGTCGCCTGCATTTCGATGATTCCGCAGGCAACGGTGATCGTCACCTCGTTCATCAAGACGAAGGGACCGGTATTTCACCCCGGCTTCAGCCTGAACAGCTATAAGGAAATTTTGTTCCGCGTGCCGAAGGCGATCGCCAACACGTACAGCTTTTCGGCCGTATCGATCGTCATCATGGTTGTTATGGGAATGTTAGTCGCTTACGTCCTCGTCCGCCGCAAATCGAAGCTGACGGCCGCGCTCGACAGCCTGCTCATGGTTCCTTACGTCATGCCCGGCACGGTGCTCGGAATCAGCCTGATCATCGCGTTCAACAAACCTCCGGTCGTTTTGACGGGAACCTGGATCATTCTGATCATCGCTTATGTCGTGCGCAAGCTGCCGTACACGATCCGCTCCAGCACGGCGATTTTGCACCAGCTCGACCGCAGCGTCGAGGAAGCGTCGATCAGCCTTGGCGTTCCGCCGATGAAGACGTTTTTCAAAACGACGGGCCGGCTGATGGCTCCGGGCGTTTTGTCCGGCGCGATCCTCAGCTGGATCACGACGATCAACGAGCTCAGCTCGACGATCGTGCTTTATTACGGAGCGACGGCGACGATTTCCGTGACGATTTACAGCGAGGTGTTCACGTCGAACTACGGCACGGGAGCCGCGCTGGCCTCAATCTTGTCGATCTCGACGCTCGTCTCGCTGCTCATCGCCAATAAGCTGAGCAAAAAAGGGCTTCAGCTGTAAGCTGTTAGGGCGGATTCTTTTTTGGACGAACGCTCTGCTGATGCTTGTCATTTTGCCGCCGGCGCCGGTTATCGCTCGCTGTTTATATAGCTGCTGAGTGCTGCCGCCCTTGGACATGCCGTGTTACAATGAAATCAAAGCCGCGGACACATCAAGGAGGGCAGCTATGAATCGGCGCATCTGGTTATACGTTTTGCTGGCGATCGTTGTTTTGGCGGCATCCGCCGCGTGGACGAAGGAGGGCCGTCCCTTGCCCGGCAAATCTGCGGAGGGGGAAAAGGCGGCCACCTTATCGATATGGGTTTATCATAAAGGCTGGGACGTCGTGCTGGCCGAGTTTCAGAAAAAATATCCGCAGGTCAATTTCGACTTGCGCACCTTCCGTTCGGCCGACCAGCTGTACAAAGAGCTGATGGCGTCGGTATCGGCGGGAGCCGCCCCGCAGCTTGCGGAGGTGCAAAGCTTTTACGGTGTGGCGGCGCTGGCGTCATCCGGTGCTGCCGTGCCGCAGCAGGGCGAGGCGGATCCGCGCAGTGGTTCCGCGCCGCTTGCCGCTTTTGCCGAGCCTTTCCGTTACGACGGCAAGCTGTGGGCAGCGCCGGTCGGCGGCAGCATTCCGGTGCTGTATTACCGGGATGATGCGATGCGAAGGGCGGGGCTGGAGCCCGTCGTTTCGCTCGACTGGAGCGATGTGGAAAAAGCCGCATCGCTTCCGGCCAAGGAAGGGGCGGAGCAGGCCAGGGGGCACTGGGGTCTCGCTATCGACACCGAGCTGCCGTGGTATTTGCAGCAAATCGGACCGTCCGAGGAGGAGTCCGTCGCGCTGTGGGAACGATGGGCGAAGACGCTCCGCATCATGCCGCCGCTGAGCCATCCGATGGCCGCGAGCGATTTTATCAACGGCAAGATCGGTTTGTTTGTCAGTTCCTCCGACCGGCTTCCGATGATCGAGCGGTATATCGGCGGAAAATTTCAATTTGATCTGAAGCGGCTCCCCGGAGCGGATTCGGCGGGTACGGTACCGGCGGCAACGGGGATCGCCATGATGCATTCGACGGCTGACAAGGAACAGGCGGCCCGCCGCTTGCTCGCCTTTTTGGACGAAGAGGCGTCGCAGACGATGATTTGGAGAAACATAGGCCTCATTCCCGCACGGGAAAGCGCAGTGCTGCGGGCCGGAGAGGAAGCGGGCGGCTCGCCGCGGGCACAGACGATCCTGGAATCGGTTAGCTCCTTGAAGCCGACCAGGCCGGCGGCGGACGACGAAGAACGGTGGCTGCGGCTCACGGAACGGCTGGAGCGGATCGAGCTTGAGGCAGGAGACGAAGCGACTGCAGAGCTTGCGGGGGATGCAGGCCGGGCGGGCGATTAGATTCGGATAGACGCACTCATGAAATATGGAGGAGAGCCGAAATGAACATAGAAACGATCTCGGTGCAAGGAACCGGGGAATGGAACGAGGACGCGCTCGTCGTTAACGAGCGGCTGAAGCTGTATGGGGTGCTGGACGGAGCCACTTCGCTCCAGCCATACCGCGGCCCGGGCGGGGAAACGGGAGGTTACCTGGCGTCGCGCACGATCAAGGAATACCTCGAATCGCTGAGCGAAGGGGACGTCGCGGAAACGAGCCTGAAGCAGCTCGCCGTGCAGGCGAACATCCGCCTCCGGCAAAAAATGGCCGACGCCGGCATCGATTTGACGGACAAAGCGGCGTTATGGACGAGCGGGCTTGCGCTCATTCGCGTGCGGGAGCATGCGATCGATTTCGCCCAAACCGGAGACTGCATGATCGCGGCCAAATACGAAGACGGCTCGGTCCGGACGATTTCACGCGATCATGTCGAGCATATCGACCTGCAGTCGAAGAAAATATGGCTGGAAGGCATCCGCAGCGGCATTACTTCGCGGGAGCAGCTGTGGAACATGGTGAAGCCCGTCATTTTGCAAAACAAATCGAAGATGAACACGCTCGAGGGTTACTCCGTCATCAGCGGAGAGCCGGAAGCGGCCGAGCTGGTCGAGTACGGCACGATCAACCGCATCCGGCTGGAGGCGCTGCTGCTCGTGACGGATGGACTGTTTTTGCCGAAGGAGACTGATCTTGCGCCGGCCGGAATGGACAGCCTCGTGGAGCAAATCGAAAGCCGGACGTTATCCGGCTACGCCGACTGGCTGATCAATCTGGAGCAGGACGATAAGGAATGCCAGCGGTATCCGCGGTTTAAAATATCCGACGACAAGACCGGCATTTGGCTCAAATTCGCCTAAGCGAAGCATCGTTTCCCCGATGGGGCAGCGATGCTTTTTGCTTTTCCGGGGAGGGGGACGAGGGCCTGGCGGAGTTTCCGGAATAAGTGTGCCTGCTTCTAGAGGCTGATGTGGGCGAACCTGCGGGTAAGCCGGCTCGGTCTGCCGATTCCCGGTTTAGCGGACATCGACCCGCGGACCTTATTTTGAAAAATCCGGCGATTCCGCTCGTCGCGCCGCAAGTAAAGCGTCTCCGGCATAAGTTTTGCGCGAGCAAAACGATGGCAGACGAACGCGAGCCCGCGGCATGCAGCCTCTCCCTGCGTCATCGCGCCGCAAGTAAAGCGTGTCCGGCATAAGATTTATTGCCTAACAGCAATAAATCGATGCCGGACAAACGCGAACTAGAAGCGAGCATGAACTCTGGCTGGCGGGTCCAGGGCGCTTGGGGCCAATGCTGTCAAGTTAAGCGCGACGATAACGGAACTGTAGTGCGCTAAATCGGTACATTTCAGGCATTTTTGGAAATTAGCGGAACTCAGGTGCTCTATTTGCCTGTTCGTCCGATATAAATACCGTTTTCCATCGATTTAGCGCATCTCAGTTCCTCTATTTTTCCGATGCAGCTATTTTTCCGGGAATAGCGAACGTGTATTCCGCTATTTTAATAAGCTGCTTATTTTAGAAGCAAGACCTGTCAAATTCAGATCACGATCCATCGAAAGCGTTAACCTGACAACATTGCGCTTGGGTGCCCGGGGTCCCCCCGGTAGGGGGATTTGATGGGAAAATAGACGATGGCGCCCATTTTCATTCCCCATTGTGACGCTCGGTCATCTTGTTTAGGGGGGCCTGTCATCGGGGATAAATTTGGTTTTTGGAGCGAAAACTAATGTTCATGAACCACTCGAGAAGGAAGGTTGACCAGTTGCATCGGAACGTTATTCGCGGCTTGCGGGTTGCCGCTGCCGCCGTCTTCATGTTGGTCTTCATTGTCGCCGGCCAAGCCTTTGCGGAGAAAGCTGCAGCAGCGCTGCCGGACAGGCCGGACGAGATGGAAGAAGGGGTCCACCTTGTCATCGATAAAAGTGCCAACCGGCTGACCGTTTTTTTAAACAATCATCCCGTCAGATCGTTTCCTGTCGCGACAGGACGCAGCAAGGCGCTCACGCCGTCAGGAGATTTCAGCATATCTACGAAAATCAAAAATCCTTGGTATATCCGCAAAAATATTCCCGGAGGCAGCCCGCGCAATCCGCTCGGTACACGGTGGCTCGGTCTTAGCGTTCCCGGTACAGGCGGATACACCTACGGAATCCACGGGACAAATAACCCGTATTCGATCGGCAGTCACGCCAGCTCGGGCTGCATCCGCATGTATAACCGGGACGTCGAATGGCTGTTCCGCCACATTCCGAAAGGAACTCGAGTTATCGTTAAAGAGTAGACGCCAGCGGACGCCGCAAGGCGTCTATTTTTGTAGCGGCTGTTCTCGAAGACTCGGGATCTGTCCTGCCCGGCGAATGCCGCTGTTCATAAACCGTAATGGTCGTGATAGAGCTTATTCAGCTCAAAATACTCATTTTCAAATTTTAATGGTTAATGTTATCGCATCCGATCGTTTCAGCGTGCCGGGAGAAGGTGCGCTCGGAAAACGACACGGGCCTCGCAGAGCGGCGTCGATTTGGGGGGATCCGACCTATGTTTTCACACTTTTTTTACATTTATATCATAGTTTTATCATTAATCTGCGCTATTTTGGGATAAGGTGGGCCTTTAGACCTTAAGCGCTGCGATCTTTTGCGATAAAAGGCGGGAGAAAGCGGTTACCCTCAGAAAAACCTTGTTGCTAGAGTATATGGAGGTATGAAGATGATACGGTGGATGAGAACGGTTCCGAAAAAGTGGGCATTTACCGCGGTCGCTGTCGTTGCGGCAGCCGCTGTGGCGGGCGCCGGCTACTCGGGATGGCTCGGGCCCAAGGCCAAACAAGGAGCGGCCCCACAGCAGCAACAGCAGCAGAGGGCGGGCGGAGCGCGGCAGTTTCCGGTGGAAACGCAAGTCGTGAAAATGGCGGAAGTATCGGGGGGACAGGTGTTTTCCGGCTCGATCTCTCCACAGTTCACGACGAATTTGTCCGCGAAGGTGACGGGCCGGGTTACGGATGTGATGGTGAAGGTCGGCGACCGCGTGAAAGTCGGGCAGCCGCTTGCCAAAATCGATACTTCGACGCTGGAGCAGACGCTTGCCTCCACGCAGGCCGACTTGGCGGCCAGCGAGGCGTCTTATCAGAAAGCCGTGAGCGATCAGGCGAACAGTGTGGCGACGGCGGAGAAAAACTACGCTTTGCAGCAAGCGAATTATGAAAAAAATATCGCCGACCAGTTGAACAATATAGCCAGCTTGAAGCAGCAGGTGGCGATCTCGCAGGCGAATTACAACAAGGCGGTCAACGATCAGCAAAACGCGATCGCTGCCGCGAAGCAGGCGGTCGCCGTTCAGCAGCAAAACCTGAGCAGCGCCCTGGCTACATACAATACGAACCTGACAAACGCGCTCAATTCGCTGAACGCCCAGCAGGACAGCACGCAGACGACGCAGGTGGGAGCGGGCAACAACCTCGCTTCTCTGCAGCTCGCTCTGCAGCAGGCGATCAAAGCTTACGATACCGCCATTGAAGGTGGCAGACAGTCGGATATCGACAATGCGCTGGCCAAGCTCCAATCGGCTCAGCTGGCGCTTGATCAAGCGCAGCAGACGACGCCGTCGTCCGTCGTTTCCGCGATGTCCGGCCTCATCAACGCGCAAAACGCGCTCGCTACGGCGCAAAACTCCCAGACGGTGCAAAACGCTCAGGAAAACTTGAATCAAAGTCTGGTTGCGCTCACCAACGCGCAAAATACGCTGGCCGTGACGCTGGAACAAAGCAAGCTTTCGCTGGAAAAGGACCAGCAGTCGCTCGCCAATGCGGAAGCGCTGCTGCAAATTAACCAGAATATCAGCAAGGCGACGCTGGCCCAGTCCGAGCAGGCGCTGCAAAACGCGAAATCGACAGACAGCCTCGCGGTAAGCAAAGCGCAGCTTGAGCAAAAACAAGTCAGTCTGAGCAACTTGATGGAGCAGCTGAAGGACGGCACGCTGCTGTCTCCGGTGGACGGCATAGTAACGGCGATCAACACGCCGATCGGGCAAAACGCCGGCAACGGCAGCAATATTATGACTGTAGCGGCGGTGGATCCGATTTTGGCGACCGTTAACGTGTCCGAAGCGAACATCGGGAAAATGAAGGTCGGCATGGAGATGAAAGTGAATGTGCCGACCTTGGGCAAGACGTACGACGGCGTGATCAGTGCGATTCGTCCGACGCTCGACGCCACGACGAAGTCCTACGGCGTAGATATTAAAGTGAACGATCCGAAGGGCGAGCTTCTGCCCGGTATGTTTGCGACGTCCAGCATGAAGAGCGAAGGAAGAACGGCTATCATGGTTCCCGCCGATGCGGTGCTCAGCCAGCCGAGCGGCAACGCGGTGTTCGTCGTTCAGGACGGGCGCGCGAAAAAGGTCAGCGTGAAGGTGGGCACCTTGACCAGCTCACTGTATGAAATCGTGAGCGGCCTCAAGGAAGGCGACGAACTTGTCGTCAAAGGCCAGGAGCTGCTCTCCGACAAGGCCGCCGTTCAGGTCGTCAAACCCGGCCAGGAAGGCCAGCAGGGAAATCGCCCGCAAGGTCAGCAAGGACAAAGCGGCCAAGGCCAGCAGGGCTCAAGACAGCAAGGTCAAAACGGGCAAGTGCAGCAAGGCGAAGGAACTCAAACGGATAATTCGAAAAAGCAGGAGAAGCAGGAAGAGAAAAAACAGGAGAGACAGCAGGAAAAACAGGCGGGAGCTGACAATTCCACCGGCGGCCAAAGGGGTGAAGGCGGACAGCGTTCCGCTGGAGCGGGCAGTACGGAAACCCAGCCTCAGAGAGCGGGTGCCGGCCAGTGAACTTAGCTAATTTTTCGGTAAACCGGCCCGTTACGATCCTGATGATGATGATCGCCCTCATCATGGTGGGCGGCATTGCGGCTCCGCTGCTTCCGGTCGATTTGTACCCGAATATGGACATCCCGACGGCCACCGTATCGGTGAGCTGGCCGGGGGCTTCGCCTGCGCAGGTGGAAAACCAGATCACCAAACGGATTGAAGCGTCAATGGCGACGCTGGCCAATGTGCAGTCCGTGACCTCAAACTCACGAACGGGATCAAGCAACGTCACGGTGACCTTCAATTTCGGCACCGACATCCAGGATGCGACGCTGACGATGCGGGACCGGCTGGACCGCGTGCGGCGGCAGCTGCCGACGGATGCCGACGCGCCGGTCGTATCGAAGGCGGATCCGAACAGCCAGCCGATCATGAACTTGTCGTTATCCGGCAAAAACGTCGACCTGGTCACGCTGCGCGATATCGCGGACAATACCGTCAGCCCCGCGGTGCAGCGCGTGGACGG
This sequence comes from Paenibacillus hamazuiensis, assembly GCF_023276405.1. Classification (NCBI taxonomy): domain Bacteria; kingdom Bacillati; phylum Bacillota; class Bacilli; order Caryophanales; family Paenibacillaceae; genus Paenibacillus; species Paenibacillus hamazuiensis. The sequence goes on along the minus strand of NZ_JALRMO010000001.1, from coordinate 3,646,567 downwards.
AGTCGCTTCCGTCGGAGTTACCGGCGGCCGCACCCGGCAAATTCAGGTGCTGCTCGACCCGAACAAGCTGACGCAATACGGCATTTCCTTGAATACAGTGAGCACCGCGCTTGGCAACGACAACCAGTCGACGGATGCGGGTCTTATTTACAAAGGCGACCAGCTGGTACCGCTGCGAATCGACAGCGAGTTCAAATCGGCGGGCGAAATCGAAAAGGTGCAGGTGTCGATCGGCCGCGGGCAAACCGTCAATCTCGGAGAGCTCGGCAAAATCGTCGATACGTACCAGGACGTGACGTTCGAAGCGCGAAAGGACGGCGAGCCGAGCGTCGGTTTGTCGATTTTGAAGCAATCCGACGGCAATACGGTTTCGGTAGCGGACGGTGTCCGCAAGGCGATGGAAGATATTCAAAAGCAGCTGCCCGAGGGCGTTAAAATTGCAGTTGTCAACGATACGTCCAAATACATCAAAAGCTCGGTCAACACGGTCGTCGAGCATACGCTGCTCGGCGGCGGCTTCTCGATCATCATCCTGCTGCTGTTTTTGAACAGCATTCGGGCAACGCTGATCATCGGCGTCGTTATTCCGATTTCGGTTATCAGCACGTTCAGCATGATGTATTTCGGCCACCAGACGATCAACACGATTACGCTGGGCGGCCTTGCGCTCGGGCTCGGTTCCCTCGTCGACTTTGCGGTCGTCGTGCTGGAAAGCATATACCGCAAGAAGGAAGAGGGACTGGGGCCGATGGAGGCGGCCAAGCAAGGAGCGGCGGAAGTAGGCACGGCGGTGCTGGCGTCCGCACTCGCGCAAATCGCGGTGTTCGCACCGACTGTATTTATCAACGGTCTCGTCAAAAACTTCTTTGCGCCGATGGCGCTGACGGTCAGCTTTTCCCATATTGCCGCGCTGTTTGCGGCGATCACGCTCGTGCCGATGCTTGCATCCAAGCTGCTGACCAAACACCATGACGAAACGCTGCCGGAAGGCCGTTCGTACAATCCCGCGGTTTGGTTCGGACGCGGCGTGCAGCGGTTTACTAGAGGGTATGTCGCTGTTTTGAAATGGTCGCTCGGACACCGCTGGGTCATTATTGTTGTCACGGTGGGCCTGCTCGGCGGCAGCATCTTTCTGGCCAAGTTCATCGGCAACGAACTGATGCCGCGCACGGACGAAGGCAACCTGAACGTAAACATCAGCTTGGCGCAGGGCACCAAATTTGAAATTACGAACCAATTGACGACGGAAATCGAAAATAAAATCAAATCGCTGCCCGACGTTGAAACGATCTTTACGACGGTCGGCAGCGCCGGCGGCGGGGCGTTCCAATCCGCATCCACCAACAGCGGCAATATCAACGTGCAGCTGAAGCCGCTCGGCGAACGCAAGCTGAAAACCGAGCAGGTTGTCGAGCAAATTCGCCAAATGACGCAAGGGTATCCGGGAGCGCAGATCAACGTGGGCAGCCGCTCCTCCGTCCGTCTGCCGGGGCTCGGCGGAGGCGGCGGGGCCGATATCGTCGTCAATCTGAACGGACCGGACCTCGCGGTGCTCAGCAAGCTGGCCGATATGGTCGCCGAAGAACTGCGCGGCATGGAAGGCCTACGCAGCGTGCAAAACACGTTCGACCGCAGCATACCTGCTTACGATCTGACGATCGACCGCGATGCCGCGGCGCATTACGGGATTTCGACCCGCGAAATTATGACCGCGCTGCGGACGGCATACCAGGGCAACGTCGCGACGAATTATAAAGCGGGCGATACGCAAATTTCGGTGTTGGTCCGTTACCCGACGGAATTTACAAACCAGGTGGAAAATTTGAATCAGATCGTGCTGCTCTCCTCCAGCGGCGCGCAAGTGCCGCTCAGCGCAGTGGCTCATGTGGCTCCGGGCTCAAGCCCATCGCAAATCCGCCACATTAACCAGCAGCGTCTGACGACCGTGCAGGCTGCGGCCGCTCCTGGATATGCCGTGGGCGACCTGTCCGCCCAGGTCGAGGAGAGGCTGAAAGCGATCCAGCCGCCGGATGGCTACACCATCCAGCTGGGCGGCCAGCAAAACGATTCGAACAGCTCTTTTAAAAGCTTATACATGATGCTCCTGATCTCGATCGTACTCGTATACATGGTTATGGCGAGCCAGTTCGAGTCGCTATACGGCCCGTTCATCATCATGTTCTCGCTGCCGCCGACCTTGATCGGCGCCATCGTCGGGTTGTACGTCACCCATCGCACGATCAACATGAACTCAGTCATGGGGATGATCATGCTGATCGGTATCGTCGTAAACAACGCCATCGTACTTGTCGATTACACGAACCAGCTGCGCGCTCGCGGCATGACGCTCAGGGAAGCTTTGATTCAAGCGGGCCAAGTGCGGCTGAGGCCGATTTTGATGACAACCGCGACAACCGTTCTGGCGATGCTTCCGCTTGTCATCGGCTTCGGGGAAGGCGCCGAAGCGCAGGCGTCGATGGCGACGGTCGTCGCCTTCGGACTGACGATATCCACGATGGTTACGCTGCTGCTCGTTCCGGTCGTTTATACGTTGTTTGACGGATTTATCGATATTATCCGCAGTAAATTCAAGAAAAACCCGCCTCCATCTCTGCCTGCGGACACCGACCAGCCCGCAATTTCGTAGCATGCAGGCTAATTCAGAAGAAATGGAGGAAACAAGCAGATGAAACTACAATCATCGATACGATATACAATCATGGCGGCCGTTTTGCTTGTTCAAATGCTCAGCCCGATGGCGTTATTCGGCGGGGCGGCGTTCGCGGAGGATGCCCCGGCCGCCGCTCCCGCTTCGGATGCTGCCGCGGCCGGCGAAGCGGCGCCGAAGCTGCCCGGCACCGTGCAGGTTACCGGCGGTCTCGGTTTTACAGTTGCACTGAAGTCGGACGGAACCGTCTGGACATGGGGAGATAACCAGCGGGGAAAGCTCGGCAACGGCAATGCGCTTATGCTCGGTCGATACACGCCGTCGAAAGTGCAGGGACTTGATGATGTCGTCGCCGTTGCGGCGGGAATGAACCATACTCTTGCTCTGCGCAAGGACGGTACGGTTTGGGCCTGGGGTTATAACACGAACGGCCAGCTCGGAACCGGCGATACGAAAGACAGCGGCACTCCCGTCCAGGTGGAGGGCTTGTACCATATCAAGGCGATTGCCGCGGGCAATGCGCATTCGGTTGCTTTGGATGAATTCGGCATGGTTTATACCTGGGGTGACAACAGCCGCGGCCAGCTCGGAACCGGGGGAACGGAAGGAAGATTTAAACCCGCGGAAGTCCCGGGTCTTGGGACGATCGTTTCGATCGCGTCGGGGGCGTACCACGTGCTGGTCGTTTCCGATAAAAAGCAAATGATCGGCTGGGGAGACAATACTTTCGGCCAAGTCGACTACAACATTACCGGCACGTCTGTGGTCACCCCGACATGGACGACCTTTCTCGGCTACATCGTGAAGGTCGCCGCCGGAGCCGATTTTTCGATCGCTCTGTCGGATACCGGCTATGCATACACGTGGGGCAACAATCTGAATCTGCAGCTCGGCAACGGCAACAGCAGGATCGACAACAGCTTCGGACAAATCGTCGGCGGCAGCGACATTATCGACATTGCCGCCGGAAGCAATCACGGGATGGCTTTGAAAAAAGACGGCTCGATCGTCGTTTTTGGAGCCAATAACCTGGGCCAGCTTGGAATCAGCCCCGATATGCCGACCGCGGTATCGTATATTTTGCGCGAACCGAGTCAAGTGGCCCGGATCGGTACAGGGTATTTCCATTCGATGGCGATAATGGGAGACGGCTCTCTCGTCGTGTGGGGCAGCAACCAGACGGGTCAGCTGGGCGACGGGACGACGGCTAACCGGAAAACTCCGTTTACGCTGCCGCGGTTCAATTTGATCGCAGCGAATTTGGGGATGGCCGATCCGGACGAAATAGCGAAACCGGAGTCCCCGATTGCCGGCAAGACAAGCAGCATCGCCGGCGGCGAGAGCTTCAGTCTGCTGCTGAAAAACGGCAAGCTGTGGGCCTTTGGCGATAACATCTTCGGTCAGCTCGGCAACGGTACGAATACGCTCCAGAACAGCCCGACTCCCGTAAACTCGGCGAGCGGGGCCGTATCCGTGGCTGCCGGAACGGGCCATGCCGCAGCGCTCAAAGCGGACGGCGGCATTTGGACCTGGGGGCTTAACGCCTTCGGCCAGCTTGGCGACGGTACGAACAATAACCGGAAAACGCCCGGCGACGCCGCTGCGATATCCGGAGCCGTGCAAGTATCCGCAGGCAACTCGTTTACGGTAGCGCTCAAGAACGACGGAACCGTCTGGACGTCCGGTGACAATACGTACGGCCAGCTTGGCGACGGCAATCGTACGCCGCGTTCCGGGTTCGAGCAGCTGCATAACTTGCCGAGGGTCGTGCAGGTCGAGGCCGGATACAACCACGTTCTCGCTCTCGCGGAGGACGGTACCGTATGGGCGTGGGGAGACAACGGCAACGGCCAGCTCGGCGACGATACGTTGCTCGGGCATGGCGTCCCCGTTCAGGTATCCCAGCTCAGCGACGTTATAGCGGTGAAAGCGGGAAAATCCTACTCACTGGCGCTCAAAAAAGACGGTACCGTATGGGCCTGGGGTTTTAACGCCTTCGGCCAGCTCGGTGACGGCACAACGACGAACCGGTCTCTTCCGGTAAAGGTGATCGGCATAGAGGGAGCCAAGGCGATTGCCGCCGGAGGCAGCCACAGCGTGGCGCTGCTTGCCGACGGCACGGTACGGGCCTGGGGATTTAACTTCTTCGGCCAGCTTGGCAGCGGTACGAACGTAAATGCCGCCGCGCCGGTGGAGGTAAGCGGGCTTAGGGACGTATCGGAAATTGCCGCCGGCAATAATCATACGCTGGCGATCGGCGCTAACGGCACGGTATGGGCCTGGGGGGCCAATTTTTCCGGCCAGCTCGGCGACGGATCGTTTACGAACCGCAGCGTTCCGGTGCAAATTACCGGATTTGTTCAAACGTTTGCCGATCTTGGCAGCCATTGGGCCTCCGCCAGCATCATGAAAACGGTGGAAAAAGGCTACGTCGACGGTTACGAAGACAATACGTTCCGTCCGGACAACAAAGTGACGCGCGCCGAATTTGCCAAGCTGACGGCGTCGGCGCTGAAAATCAAGACGGAGCCGGCCGCATCGGGTCAGGCTTGGTATATGCCTTATGCGGAGGCTTTGCTTGCGGCAAACATCTACGGGCAAGAAGACGTGCACGCCGATTGGGATGCGCCGATTACGCGTCTTGAAATTGCGCGGATCGCCGTAAGATCGACGATGAAGGAGCTGCAGAAGCCGGATACGGCGCTGGATGACAAATGGGTCATGCTGACCGCCACGCGCAAAGGGCTGCTGCAAGGGCTGGAAGGCGGGGCGCTCGGCCCCGATCAGCCGACCACCCGCGCGCAATCCGTGACGATGATCGAACGTATCCTGACCGTGAGTGGAGGCGGCACGCTGGAGGTCGACCAGCAGGCTGTAAACGCGGCGGAAGCCGCGATGAAGTGACGGATTATATAAAAAACACGGTTTAGCCGGGTTGCCGGCTAAAACCGTGTTTTTTTGTTTTTATACTTTTTTTAGATTTCCTGTAGAGTCCGTTTAGAAACGAACCTTATCATGAATAGGGAAGGCAGGAAGCGCGAAAAACGCATCGAATTCGAATTTGCAGTACGGGAAAAGGAGCGAAAAGTTATGGGAATGAAAAAAGAAGAAAACAAAAAGAACGAAATAACCGGCACAACGGCAAAGGCGGCGGATGCGGACGCGGAGGCCGGAAGGTCCGTACGAATTCAAACCGTCAGGTTCATCTACGGGCTGCTTGCAGCGGTTTACTTGACGTGCGTCGTGCTCCAAGTATTTTTCGCCGGATTAGGGGTTCTTGTGAGTCCCGGCGAATTGCAGCTGCATAGGGTATTCGCGAATTATTTCGAGTTCGGGTCGATCATCATGTTTTTGCTGTCTTTTTTCGGAAAAATTCGCGGTGGGCTGCGATGGTGGACGCTTGCTTTGTTCGCGCTAACCTCGCTCCAGCATATGACGATTCTCACTTTTACCGGATCGCTTCGAGCGGTTCACGCAATAGATGCGCTGCTTTTGTTCGGGATCTCCATGCATCTGCTGAAGCGCTCCCGGCGGTGGCTGATGCTCCGGCCGTAGCGCAGCTACTTTTTGCGGATAACCGCGCTCCGCATTTGGAGAATCCGTTCCCGCACCGCTCTGCTTCGCGTGCGGGAGGATGAGGCCAAAAAGCGCACATTGACGCTTCCGCTGCCCTGGATGTCTGCTGCGCGTCCGAGGCTCGCCGCATGTCTTTGCAGCAGAAGCTTTACCTGGCCCGGGGTGAGCGAGCGGTTTTTTTGCAGCAGCTGTGCGGCGGCGCCGGCCGTGATCGGAGTCGACATGCTGGACCCTGTCAGCGTAAAATACCATCGTCCCCGGCGGGCGGTAGGCAGCACCCGGTCGAGCAAGGAGCCGGGGGCCCGCAGCGATGTGATGTTGACGCCGGGTGCAAGCAGATCCGGCTTCACGCCGCCGCCTCTTGCCGGTCCGCGGCTTGAAAAGAGGGCGACGGTATCGTCCCGCACATTCGAGGTACCCCGGTCATTGCTGGCGCCGACCGTGATCGCTTCCGGCGAAATGCCGGGCGTTTGAATCGTTCCGCCGCCCGGCCCGCTGTTGCCCGCCGCGGCAACGACGACCAGCCCCCGTCTGACCGCCGCGCGGATGGCCCGGCATAACGGATCCCGCGAAGGGGGAGCCGTGGCCGGACTGCCCAGGGACAAAGACAACACGCGAATACCGTAACGCCTGCGATTGGCGACGCACCAGCCGATCCCGCGAATGACCGTGGAAGTGAGGCCGTTTCCGCGGCTATCCAAAACTTTGATGCCGACGAGCGTCGCATCTTTTGCAGGGCCGCGATATTTGCCGTTGGAGCTGTATCCGTTGCCGGCGGCGTCTCCGGCGCAGTGAGTGCCGTGACCGTTATCGTCGTACGGCTTTGTGCGCCCGTTCACGAAGTCGCGGAATGCGGCGATTCTGTTTTTCGGCTTTGTCAAATCCGGATGCGGGTAAATGCCGGTATCGAGCACGGCAATCGTCACGCCCTTCCCGGTCCAGCCCGATTGCGCCGCGGCTGCGCCTCCGACCGTAGGTGTAGCTACATTTAAGGCGGCGCGCATGACGCGGTCTTTGCCGATGTAGCGAACGGCCCGGCAGCGGCACGCTTTGCGGATATGATGCCTCGGCAAACGCAGTGCGACCGCATGAATAAGCGGCAGCTTAGTGACGCTGTGCATATGTTTTGACCCTAGATGGCTCCGCAGCGCTTGCAGCTTTCGGGCGAAAGAACCGGGACGGAAGTGGACGATCACTTTAATCAACGACCGCGACTTTCTTTTGTTTCGGAATCTTTTTGGTTTTGCCGAAACGCTCTTTTTTCTCCTGATCATGGCCAATGTACCTCGCTTTCCATCGTCCCCATATCATATGGGTGAAGATGAGCATAAGGCTGGATATTTGCCCCGATAAAAATAAAAGTAACGCACATAGGCGGATGACCGGTTCACCCGATGGGCAAACGCATATGGTGGAAGGGAAAGGAGATTATGGAACGAGGGGACAACAGTTTATGAGCATTCCGATGCGAGCCATTATCATTTTGGTGTTGTTTGTGCTGCTGATTATATTGCTGGCCATGCTGGGGTAAAATGAGGAGGAAATCCATCGCTGTCTTCGGACAACGATGGTTTTTTTTATGAAGACATTTCATGACAGTTCAAGAAACATCGGATAAAATAGGTTAAACTTTTAATTCATGCTTTTTTATAAGGTCAGAAAGATTAAGTTTTCAGCGGAGTTGAGGCTTTCTGATCTTTCAAGACAACTTCCGCCATTACGGCTCGGCATCCGACAACCCAAAAACAGCCGCCCGGCAAGGACGGCTGCTTCATCATGGAGGGACTTTGTCTCTCAGAATATGCGCAGAGCTTTCATAAATGAGGAAATGTCATTAAAAACCTTTATATTGAGGTTCTTCGTTTTCGAGCTCGGTTACTCGGGCGCTGAGCTGATCGACAACCTGTTGGGTCGTTTTGGCCGCTTGCTCAAACAATTGTTTAGCCCCTTGGTTTTGCGTTCCTAACGCAAAGGTTTCCAAGCTTGCTTGGGCGCTTTTCAAAGAAGCAAGAGTCGTTTTTACTTGCGATGCTACCGTCATTGGTCGTCCCTCCTTTCTCCGCATCGGATAATTCGAAGCACCTTACATATTGTCCCCTCCAAATTGTTCAATAAACTTACAATAATTTACATATTGCTCTTTGATAGGACAGCCCTTTTTAACGAATAATGTATTTGACAACAAGATGACTGAACAGGAGAAGATTGCGTGTTAAACTGGGGCGAAATTGTTTTAAGATCGTTAGGCGCTGTCGTGATGCTGTTTCTGCTCACCCGCATTTTGGGTAAAAAACAAATTTCCCAGCTGACGTTTTTCGAATATATTACCGGAATTACGCTCGGGGAATTGGCGGGTTTCATTTCGACGGATATGGAAGCCCACTACATGAACGGTGTCATCGCACTGCTCGTATGGTTTACGTTTCCGTTACTTATGGAGCTGCTTACGCTGAAGAGCAAAAAGCTGAGGGATCTGTTCGAAGGCAAAAGCACGGTGGTCATCAAGGAAGGCAAAATTCTTGAGAACAATTTGAAAAAAGAACGTTACACCTCCGACGATCTGCTTGAGCAGCTGCGCACGAAAAACGTGTTCAACGTGGCCGACGTCGAATTTGCACTGCTGGAAGCAAGCGGCGACCTCAGCGTGCTCTTGAAAAAAGACCGCCAGCCGGTCACTCCCGCCGACTTGGGCCTTAAACTGGACCCGGGAAAGGAATCGCAGGCGGTGATTATGGACGGCAAAATATTGGACGAGCCGCTTTCCGTGCTGGGCCTTAGCCGGGAATGGCTGCAGACCGAATTGGAGAAAATAGGCGTAATACGGGAAAACGTGTTTTTGGGCCAGGTTAATTCGTTTGGTGAGCTGACGGTCGATCTGTATGACGATAAAATCAAGCTTCCTCAGCCGCAGCAGCGCAAACTGCTGCTGGCCACTTTGAAGAAGTGCGAAGCGGATCTCGCCTTATTCGGTTTGTCGAGCAAGGACAAGGAGGCCCAAAAGATGTACGAGCAAAGCTCGAAGCAGCTGGAAGAGGTCATCGGCAAGCTTTCGGCGATTTTGAAGCAGTAGCTGACAATATGACGGAGGGATGCATTCATGGCGACAAAAGCGAAGCAGAAGATGACTTGGACCCAGAAGGAATATCAGGAATTTGCCAAGAAAAAAGAACCGGCGCGTCCGGTGCTGCGCAACTGCATCCTTGCTTTTTTGGTCGGCGGCTTCATCTGCTTGATCGGCCAGGCATTGATGCAGATGTTCATTCATTGGTTTCACTTTCCGGCGGAAAAGGCGGGGAATCCGACCGTAGCCGTGCTGATTTTCTTGTCGGTCGTCCTTACGTGCTTCGGCGTCTACGATAAAATAGCGCAGTGGGCCGGGGCCGGATCGGCCGTCCCGGTCACAGGTTTCGCCAACTCCCTGTGTTCGGCCGCGCTTGAACATCGAAGCGAAGGATTGGTGCTTGGAGTCGGCGGAAACATGTTCAAGCTGGCCGGGTCGGTTATCGTATTCGGTACGGTGGCGGCGTTTATCATCGGCGTCATTTATGCTTTGTTCGGATGGGGGGCGCACTGATATGCTGCAAGGGCACCAAAGCTGGGTGTTCGAAAACAAGCCGGCGATTTTGTCGACCGCCGCGATCGTCGGACCGGACGAAGGCGCAGGTCCGCTGGCCCGTGATTTCGACATCGTCCATGGGGATTTGACCTTGGCTCAGGACAGCTGGGAAAAAGCGGAGAAAAAGCTGCTGGAGGAAGCGGCCGAGCATGCGCTCAAGAAAGCGGGGCTGACTCAGGATCAGATTCAGTTTTATATCGGCGGAGACCTAATGAACCAAATTATCAGCAACAGCTTTGCGGCGCGAACGTTTGCCGTTCCGTATATCGGCATATTCGGCGCCTGCTCCACTTCGATGGAGGGGCTCGCGCTCGCCGCGCTGATCGTGAATTCGGGTTCCGCGCAGCGGGTGATGACCGGCACGTGCAGCCATAACTGCACGGCGGAGAAGCAGTTTCGTTACCCGACCGAGTACGGCTCGCAAAAACCGCCTACGGCTCAATACACCGTCACCGGTGCCGGAGCGGCCATTGTTGTGCCGCAAGGAGACGGTCCGGTGATCACCGGCGCAACGATCGGCAAAATCGTCGATATGGGCATCAAGGATCCGTTCAATATGGGGGCGGCTATGGCTCCGGCGGCGGTCGATACGATCACGGCGCACTTTCGGGATTTCGACCGCGAGCCGGGGTATTACGATCTGATCGTGACGGGCGACTTGGCCAAGGTCGGCTCCGATATCGCCCGCGATTTGCTCAAAAAGAACCAGATTCCGATCGAGCAGACGCAGTACAACGATTGCGGATTAATGATCTATGACCGCCAAAAGCAGATGGTTCAGGCAGGAGGCAGCGGCTGCGGCTGTTCCGCGGCCGTCACGTACGGACATATCATGAAGCGGCTGAAGCAGGGCGATCTGAAGCGGGTGCTTGTCGTCGCGACGGGGTCGCTGCATTCGCCGCTTTCTTTCCAGCAGGGCGAGAGCATACCGTGTATCGCGCATGCGGTCGCCATCGAGAGCGGGAGGTGATACGGATGGACTACATGCAGTTTGTTTGGGCTTTTGTCGTCGGCGGCGCCATTTGCGTCATCGGCCAACTGATGATGGACGTCGGAAAAATGACACCGGCGCACACGATGAGCGCTCTTGTCGTCGCTGGCGCCATCGTGGACGGGCTAGGCTTGTACGACCCGTTTATCCGGTTTGCCGGCGCCGGCGCAACCGTGCCGATCACCAGCTTCGGCAACTCGCTTGTGCACGGCGCGCTGGCGGAGCTGAAAACGGACGGATGGATCGGCATCATCACCGGCATATTCGAAGTGACGAGCGCCGGCATTTCCGCGGCGATCATCTTCTCTTTCCTCGCCGCGCTTGTCGCAAGGCCGAGAGGGTAATTTTCGAAGCCAGTCCGATTGATGGGCTGGTTTTTTTGTTTTGTGCGCACCCGATCGCGGGGGCGCATGCGGGCGGTGGGGGAGCGCGGAGGACGGGGGAGAGGCGGAAAAACCGTCTCTCGATCGGATCGGTACGCCCCACCGGGGCCCGATAGCGGGAAAACGCGCTCTCAGGCACGTAAGCGGGCGATGGAGAATGCGTATACGGGCGCCAGGCGGGTACGGGATCGGGCTGAGAGCCGGAAAAACCGACTCTCGATCGGATCGGCGCGCCCCGTCGGTGTCCGATAGCGGGAAAACGCGCTCTCGGGCACGTAAGCGGGTGATGGAGGGCACGGAACCGGGACGAGAGCCGGAAAAACCGTCTCTCGATCGGATCGGTGCACCTTGCCGAGGTCCGATAGCGGGAAAAAGCGCTCTCGGGCATGTATGTGGGCGGCGGGGAGCGCGGAGGGCGGGTGAGAGCCGGAAAAACCGTCTCTGGGCCGGATTGGCGCGCCCCGCCGAGGTCCGATAGCGGGAAAAAGCGCTCTCGGGCTCGTAAGCGGGCGCCAGAGGCGTACGGAGCCGCGCCCGAGAGCCGGAAAAAACCGTCTCTCGACCGGAGCGACGCGCCCCGCCGGTGTCCGATAGCGGGAAAAAGCGCTCTCGGGCACGCATGCGAGCGGCGCGGAGCGAGGAGGACGGGTGAGAGGCGGAAAAACCGTCTCTCGATCGATTCATCACGCCCCGTTAGTGTCTGAGAGCGGGAAAATGCGGCTCTCGGGCACGCGTGCGGGCGTCAGTGGGCACGGGGCCGGGCCGAGAGGCGGAAAAACCGCCTCTCGACCGGATCGGCACGCCCCACCGGTGTCCGATAGCGGGAAAACGCGCTCTCAGGCACGTAAGCGGGCGATGGAGGATGCGCATGCGGGCGCCAGGCGGGTACGGGGCCGTGCCGAGAGGCGGAAAAACCGTCTCTCGACCGGATCGGCGCGCCCCACCGGTGTCCGATAGCGGGGAAAACGTGCTCTCGGGCATGTATGTGGGCGGCGGGGAGCGCGGAGGGTGGATGAGAGGCGGAAAAACCGTCTCTCGACCGGATCGGCGCGCCCCGCCGGGGACCAGGAGCGAAAACCCGCGCTCTTGGCCCGTTTTCGCTGTACTGTCTACTCTTTTTAGTATATAATGGTAAGTAACTTCAAAAACAAAAGGCGGTGAGGAGAGAGATGAATATCGATACATGCGAGCATTGCGAGCGGGAGCGGCACGAGCATGGCCGACTTTTTTGCAAGGAATGCATGGACAGGAAATTTGCGATGTACTGTCCCGTAGGAGGGCGCGAAAACGGGAAAAAGGGGATGTGGCTCGGCTTTTTCGCATCGCTCGCGGTCGCGGTTACTTGCAACATCGTATTTCCTTCGGCACTTATGCCGGTTTTATATATCGTCCCGGTCATTCTGCTCGCCTCCTTGGTGAATCATATCGTTCCGCTGCTTATGTTCGGGGCAGCCACGGCCGGACTTTCGGTTTATTTAACCGAAGGCGGCATCGAGTCGGCCATCCCGGTTGCCGGGATCTCCGCAGCAATCGTCCTGCTCCGGCGGGTGATCCAAATATCCCGCAGAAGCAACAGGCAGAAGCTGGAGAACGAGCAGCTGTTCATGAGCACGATTCTCGCTTTTTCCAAAAGCATCGACGCACGCGATCCGTACACGGCTTTTCATTCGAAAAACGTCGCGAACTACGCCCGCAAAATCGCGCAGGAAATGGGCCTCGGCGAGGCGGAAACCGAGGCGGTTTACCTCGCCGGGATGATTCACGATATCGGCAAAATCGGCACACCGGAGCATATTTTACATAAAGAATCCCGTCTGACCGACGAGGAATATGAAGTAATGAAAACGCACGCCGAAGAAGGCTACCGGATCATCAAGGATATCGAGCGCCTGCAAAATATGGGCGTCACCGAGATGGTCAGGCACCATCACGAGCGGTATGACGGCAAAGGTTACCCGATGGGGCTTAAAGGCGCGGACATCCCGCTTGGAGCGAGAATACTGGCGGCAAGCGACGCCTATGACGCAATGACGACCAACCGTTCGTACCGGCAAAAGCTGTCGGCGGAAACCGCTGCGGATGAGCTCGAGCGTCACAGCGGCACGCAGTTCGATCCCGAGGTGGCGCGCGCCTTCCTGGCCGTACTTCGCCGGGAAGAGCGGATTCCGGCCGCAGCTTCGGCAGTGGTGCTGCAAACGCCGCTCCGGCAGCCGTCCTGATACTCGAAAATCGGTCCCAAGAGCATCTCTTGGGGCCTTTTTGCCAGGAAAACCGGGAAAACATGGCGTAAATGTGTACAATTACAAACATTTTTAGAGAATTTACAGCTATACGGCGTTTTTTCCATCTTGTAATATAGAAAGAAGAACCTTTTTGGGCATCTATGCGTTTACATATATGCAGCCAGGTGACAAGCCGGCGTGGCCGGCGCAAAACATGCACAGGAGGACGGGAGAACATGGAGATTTCGACAAGAGACGACCTACAGGCTTTGAAACTGATTCAAGCTAATCTGGAATCATGCATATTAGGCAAGCAGGATGAAATCATGCTGCTCTTGACCACCCTGCTGGCAGGAGGACATGTGCTGCTTGAAGATGTTCCGGGGACCGGTAAAACCGTAATGATTAAAGCGCTTGCAAAATCCGTCCGCGGCCAGTTCCGCCGCATTCAATGCAATCCCGATCTTCTCCCCACCGACATTACCGGCGTCTCCATTTATCACCCGAAAGACGAAGTGTTCATGTTCCGGCCGGGGCCGGTGATGACGCATATTTTGCTGGCGGACGAAATCAACCGGGCCACGACGAAGACGCAGTCCGCTCTGCTTGAGGCGATGGAGGAGCGGCATATTACGGTGGACGGCGAATGTCACGATTTGCCGAAGCCGTTTCTGCTGCTCGCTACGCAAAACCCGATCGATTTCGAAGGGACTTACGTGCTGCCGGAAGCGCAGCTGGACCGGTTTATGATGAAATTCAGTCTGGGATATCCGGACGAACATATCGAGAAGCAGATGATCACGTCGCAAAGCGTCGTGCACCCGCTCGAAACGATACAGCCGGTAGCGGAGGTCGAGCAAATATTGCGGCTGCAGCAAAAGGTGAAGGAAGTGCATCTGGACGATGCGGTGGCGACTTACCTCGTATCGATCGTGCGCCAGACGCGGCAGCATCCGGCTATTTTCCTTGGCGCGAGCCCGCGTGCGACGCTGTCGCTCGTCTCAGCCTCCAAAGCGTATGCGCTGCTGCAAAACAGAGATTACGTCATTCCCGACGATATCAAGTTTTTGGCGCCTTATGTGCTTGGCCACCGCATTATATTGCATTCCGAGGCCCGCATGGACGGGGCGTCCGTAGGATCCGTACTGCAGTCCATCTTCGAGCAAGTGAGAGTTCCCGTTCGATTGGAGAAGTGATCGCGATGAGGGAATTTGCTTTGCGCAAGCTGGTTCAGCCGCACCGGCTGACGCTCAAAATTTGGGCGGTCGGCGGCAGCTTTATCGGAAGCCTCTGCTTTTTGCTCTTTCAGGGCGGAAAGCTGGCGCTCATGTTGTTTGTGGTCGTATCGATCCTTAGCGTTTATTTGCTGCTGGGCAAATGGAGCGGCATCAAGAAAACGACCGGCACCCGGCAAATCATGAACTTCGATCATGAAGCGACGATCGAGGCGGGTACGTCCGTTTCGGTGCAGATGCAGCTGCATATTCCCGGAGTTTGGCCGATTCCTTACGTGTTTGTCAAGGAGCGTTTGTTCCACCGGAACGGCCAGGAGTTTCCGTTCGAATTTACGCTTATTCCCGACTGGAAGAGGCGCGGCTCCTTCGAATACAAAACGCCGCCGCTGCGCCGCGGGTTTTACACGTTCGGCACGACCGAGTGCGTTACCGAGGATATTTTCGGCCTGTTCGAGCATACCGGTTATTTGCAGGTGCCGCACAGCTTGTCCGTGCTGCCGCAGACGGTGCCGATCCGGGAATGGCACCAATTCCATCAAATGATGAAGGGGACGAACCACCATTCGTCCACGACGCGTGCGGTGCGCGAAACGACGCAAATCAACGGCGTGCGCGAATATATTTACGGCGACCGGATCTCCCGCATTCACTGGAATGCGACGGCGAAAACAGGGACGTGGAAGTCGAAGGAGTTCGAGCGCGAATCGCTTCCGAAAACATATGTCGTATTGGACCGTCACGGCAAATCTTATGCCGGCGAAGATCATTTCGAGCTTGCCGTATCTGTCGCCGCATCGTTATTCCAGTACGGGGCCAGCCGCAGCTTCGCGCTCGGCCTCATTTCGGTCGGCGCGGCAACAGCCTATTACGAGCCGAAGCCGGGTCAGCTGCAGCAGAAGGAAGTGATGCAGCATTTGATCGGCGTGGAAGCGGACGGCACGCACCCGCTGCGCCGGGTGCTCAAGGAGCACGTGCAAAGCCTGGTACCGGGCAGCTTTATCGCCGTCATCAGCCCCGTGGAAGGGGAAGCCGCTTTGCAGCTGATGAGCTGGCTCAAGCAGCTGCAGCTCAATCCGTGCCACATCATGGTGACGGGGAAGCCGGAGCGGAAAGAGCTGTGGCTGAAAACATTGAGAGCGAACGGCTTTATGGGCTATGCCATCGGCTCGCTCGCCGAACTGCCGGTCGTGTTGGGAGGTCGCGGATAAAATGGGCGCTTCCGAAAAATCATGGGCAAGAATGCTGCTGGGCGATTGGCAGCGGCGGCTTTCCATCCTGCTCATCGGAATCTATTTGCTTCAGTTTGTGGAATGGATTGCGAAGGAAAAGCATGTTTGGCTGCCGGAAACGATCACCATTGTGAAGCTGACGCTGCTTCTCACCTTTGTAATCGAAATCATTCCCCGGATTCATTGGGTCATCAGAAGCTTGCTTCAATTGATTGCAATAATAGCGGCGAATCATTACGTGCTGACGGGAATCGGCCATATCCCGAAGGTCGGGCTCCCGACCTATTTGTCCGGCAGGTTCATGGAAAACATCGTCATGCTGATTCCATACCTGTGGTTCGCACTCGGGGCATGGGTCGTATACCTCGCCGCCATTTGGTGGGTCGAAGCGAAATGGCGCATATATGCGATGATCGTCATCAGTATTTTGGCTCTTTGCATCCGGGATTCGTTCTCCTCGATTTTTCTATGGCCGCAGGTCGCGGTTATGTTATTTTGCGGGTTATTTTTGCTCATTATCAGTCATTTCCAGCAGCTTAAAAAGAAAGATCCGTCGGCATACGGCTATTTGACGGAATACCCGGCATCCATTGCGACGCCGGTGGTGCTGCTCGTCAGCCTTACGATCATCGTTGGGGCGCTGATGCCGGAAATCGGTCCGCTGATGACCGATCCGTATACCGCGTGGCGCAATCTGCGCGGCCAGCCGGCGAGCTTTACGACGGGCAAAGGCATCGAGGTTGCGGTATCCCCGGCGGACACGTCGTCGGGCTACTCGCGAAGCGATCAAGCGCTCGGGGGCAGCTTCAATTTCGATTACACGCCCGTCATGACGGTCGATACGACGCACCGCAGCTACTGGCGCGGAGAAACGCGATCCTTTTATAACGGAAAAGGATGGGAAATGAGCGAAGCCGAGCGCCGTGCGGCGCTGACGGGAGTCCGTACCGGCCAGACGCTCGCCCCCGATCCGAAGATGGCCGGCAGCCAGCTTAAAACGGTCGAAGTCAAGCAGACGGTGACGATGATGGACGAACAGACGTATCCGGTTCTGTTCGGTTCGCTTTTTATGCAGAAGGTCGAATCGGTGGATACTTCGGGCGGCGGGATGGAACGTTTCTTGTGGTCGCCGCAGCATGACGAGCTGCGCTTCAACGAACAGTCTAGGCAGCCGTACCCAAAAACGTATACGATCGTGTCGCAAATGCCGATCATCGACGAGGAGGGGCTCCGCAAAGCGCCTGCGGAGCTGCCGAACCGAAACGAATTTGCCGATTATTTGCAGCTTCCGGACCGTCTTCCCGAACGGGTGCGCACGCTGGCGGCGGATTTGACCAAAGATGCGACCAATCCTTTTGACAAGGCGAGAATCATCGAGGAATATTTGAGACTCACGTTCCCTTATACGAACAAGCCGGACGTGAGCAAGGGGCGGAGCCGCGATTTCGTGGACCGGTTCCTTTTTGAAATCAAGGAAGGCTACTGCGATTATTATTCGACTTCGATGGCGATCATGCTGCGGACGCTCGGAATCCCGACCCGCTGGGTAAAAGGCTACGCCTCGGGAGTTTTGCCGACGGACGAAACCGAGCTGCTCGGCCTCGATCCGAGTATGGTCGATCCCGATGCCGGGGGCATTTACACCGTGCGCAACGCCGATGCGCATTCCTGGGTGGAAGCGTATTTCGCCGGCTGGGGCTGGATTCCGTTCGAGCCGACATCGGGCTTCGTGCTGCCGAGGGCCGTTCAGGCTCCGGAACTTCCCGTCGATTTGTCGACGATTCCGACGGTAACGGAGCCGGAGCCGGAAAGCGCGCTGCCTGCATCGGAGCATATTACGTCTTATGGCGGAATTATCGCCGCTTTGCTTATCCTTGTATATGCAGCTTACCGGTTCGAGTGGCTATCCGTGCTGCAGGAGCGGCTCAAGCAAAGACGGGCGCATCTCTTTAAGCAAAAAGTCATCGTCGAATGCGAGAAGCTGCTGCGCATTTTCCGCCGCAAAGGGTACACCCGCCATGAGCACGAAACGGTGCGCGAAGCGGTGCAGCGCTGGTCCAAGCAGAGCAAGTGGATGAAGGCCGATCTCGAGCAAATTTTGAACGCGTTCGAAAAGGCGAAGTACAGCAAGGCGGAAGTGACCGAGCAGGATTGGCAAAACACGGTACAGTCGGTGCAGAAGCTCCGATCGCAGCTGTAGGCGCGCGATCAAAAAAGCGATGCTACGAGCCATTCGGCGTAGAAATCCGTTCACAAAGGCGACCGCTGGCGCTTCTTCAGCAAGATTCCTCCACCCCGCTCGTTTCACCGACTTTTTCATGCAACACTTCGTTCTCTTTTGAGAGCTGCAGCATAGCTTTGCCGCAACGGATTGTTTTAATAAACTCGCGGCAATTATTTGCTTTAAAGTTTGTCGGAAAGTGCTCTTACAAAAAAAGTCCCGCTAAGGGACTTTTTTGTATTTAACGTTTGGGGATCGATGATTTGTTTGAATATACGCGCCTTACAACTTCCGACAAGGGGGGCGGGGGGAGCTCCCCGCCGGCGAGAAAAAGGAGCTTGAGGCTATTCGGTACGTCGCATTTGAAATCGATTTGCGAAGGGACCTGCGTACAAATAACGCATATCGCCCCTATAGCGACGAGCCTGCTACGCTTGAGAAGATGCATCGGTTTTGAGCGGCCGAAGTCCTGTGCAAAGCGGCCTGCATCACGAATTCTACTTGTCCGTCCCGCGCAAAGTTGATCCTTCCGGGATGAAGACGACTTTGCGCCTCCCATGGCAGGAGAAAATGGGACCTTACTCCGATAAACGGCTAAGATCCCCTTATAAAATGCAGTACGACCGGGAAAAGCTGGCGGATCGAGCCTATTTCAAGCTTGCCCATGATATTTGCCAAATGGTTCTTGACCGTTTTTTCACTGATGCGGCACGTATTTGCAATTTCCTTGTTTGACAAGCCGTACATAAGGATAAGGGATATGATCTCGAGTTCCCTGGGAGTAAAGTTAAAACGGGAGGCGAAACCTTGCAAATTCAATACGCAATTCTCAGACTGTATGAAAGTCTCATGTTCTGCAGTAATCGTCTTCATAATTGCCGGTTTTTCCACCCATTTCCCTTCATATATAGATTTCTTCAATACGGATAGTGCGCTCGATACTTAAGTCCAAAAAATGTGCTTGCCGAGAAGCGATCCCATAGAAGGACCCATCCTGACATTGTCCGATTCGTTGTATATATACCAAATATGCTGTAAATTTCAATCATTTTTCGACAAATTTAATTTATTTAAAGATTTTTTTAACTTTCTGTCCATCAGTTATGAGGCGCTTACGGACCCGGCTGTGTCGCGCACTTTTTTAACCGAAACAATTATGGTATAGTGTGTCGTATATAATCAAGGAAAAATTTAGAGGTGACGAAGCGGTTGTTAAGCAAGCTCATACCGAGACATCAAGTCAATACGATTTACGACATCGATTTGCAGCAGCTTCAAAACGAGGGGATTCGCGGCATCATCACCGACCTGGACAATACGCTGGTCGGCGCCAAAGCCCCGTATGCGACGCCGGAGCTGCAGGCATGGCTGCAGAAGCTGCGGAAGTCCGGATTCCAGGTCGTCATTGTGTCCAATAACAATAAGATGCGGGTGACCAAATTTGCCCAGCCCTTGCTCATTCCGTTCATTTACCGGGCGAAAAAGCCGACAACGTCCGCATTCCGAAAGGCGCTGACCTTAATGAACCTGAAGGCGGAGCATACCGCTGTCATTGGGGACCAGATGCTGACGGATGTGCTCGGAGGCAATCGGATGGGATTGTACACCATTCTCGTTCAGCCGATTTCCCCGGCGGACGAAGGGTTTTTCACGAAAATGGTGAACCGCCGCCTGGAGAGGGCTGCATTATCTTTTATGAAAAGGCAGGATTTATCATGACGGAAACGAACACACACCCGTCGCAATGCGCCGGCTGCGGCGTCAAGCTGCAAACGGAGAGGTCGGACAAGGTCGGTTATGTACCGGCCGCGGCTCTTGAGCGGGATCCGGTCATTTGCCAGCGCTGCTTCCGCATTAAAAACTATAACGAGGCGTCTACGCTCACGGTCGATCAAAATGAATTTTTGCGGCTGCTGAATCAGGTCGGCAACACGAAATCGCTTGTCGTGCATATCGTCGACATTTTCGATTTCGAAGGCAGCCTGATCAGCGGCTTACAGAGGTTTATCGGGGGCAATCCGGTAGTGCTGGTCGTGAACAAAATCGATTTGCTGCCGAAGCTCGTGAACCATAATAAGATCGTCAATTGGGTTCAGCGGCAGGCCAAGGAGCAAGGGCTGAAGGTCGTGGAGGTCGTGCTTTGCTCGGCGAAGCAAAACGTCGGCTTCGACCGGGTGCTTGCGGCGCTGGATCAACATCGGAACGGCCGCGACATCTATGTCGTAGGTTCGACCAACGTCGGCAAATCGACGCTGATCAACCGCTTGATCCGCGATTACAGCGATCTGGATAACGAGCTGACGGTTTCGCAATATCCGGGGACGACGCTCGATGCGGTCCGCATCCCGATTGACGACGGCTCCTCGATCATCGATACGCCGGGCATCGTATACGAGCATCGGCTGACGGAGCTCGTGACGAAAAAGGATTTGCAAAAGCTGATGCCGACGAGGGAGATCAAACCGATCGTGTTTCAGCTCAACGAGCGGCAGTCGATATTTTTCGGAGCGCTCGCGCGGTTTGATTTTGTCCAAGGGGAGCGGCAGTCGTTTACGTTTTATGCGTCGAATGCGCTGGATCTGCACCGGACGAAGCTGGAGAAGGCCGATCAGCTTTACGAGGAGCACAAGGGGGAGCTGCTTGCGCCGCCGTCGAAGGAAGACTTGGACAAGCTGCCGAAGTGGACCAAACATGCGATCCGCATTCCCCGCGGCGGGCAGAAGGACGTATATATTTCCGGACTCGGCTGGGTAAAAGCGAACGCCGAAGTCGGCGCGGAAATCGTCGTGCATGCTCCCAAAGGGGTCAAAGTGATCATGCGCGAATCGTTGATTTAATGGGGGAGAACTTAATCATGAGCGAATGGAAACTGGACAGCCACACGATCATGTACGGCGTATTCGGGGATCCGGTCCGGCACTCGAAGTCGCCGATCATGCTGAACCGCGCGTTCCGCGAGGCCGGTCTGAACGCCGCTTACGCCGCTTTTCATATTTTGCCCGGGACGCTGAAGGATGCCGTGAGCGGCATACGCGCGCTCGGGTTTCGCGGCGTCAATGTCACGATTCCGCATAAGGTCGAGCTGATGTCTTACTTGGACGAGATCGACGAAGGAGCACGGGAAATCGGCGCGGTGAACACGGTCGTGAACGACGGAGGCCGGCTGATCGGCTACAACACGGACGGCATCGGATATGTCCGCTCCTTGAAAGAAGAGACGGGCATCGACCTGCGCGGCAAACGCGTGCTCATGCTCGGTGCCGGCGGCGCGGCAAGGGGTGTCGGGTATGCGCTGGCCAAAGACGGCGCGGCGCGCATCTGGATCGCCAACCGTACCCGCGAGAAGGCGGTGGAGCTCGCCGATTATTTGGCTCGTCACACGGAAGCCCGAGGGATCGGCATGGACGAAGTCGCGGGCATCGTAGGCGAAGTCGATTTGATCGTGAACAACACGTCCGTCGGCATGCATCCGAATGTGAACGAGGTGCCGATGGATACGTCTCTGCTCGGGGAACGGCATGTGGTCAGCGATCTCGTGTACAATCCGCTGATCACGAAGTTTTTGAACGATGCGAAAGCAAGAGGCGCCGTGATTCACGGCGGGCTCGGCATGTTTATTTACCAGGGCGCTTACGCCTTCGAATATTGGACCGGTCTGCCGGCGCCGATCGCGGCGATGCGCGATGTGGTCGAGCAATCTTTTAAGGAATAGAGGAAATTTCATGCTGACGGGAAAACAGAAGCGTTATTTGCGTTCGCTCGCCCATCATTTGAATCCGATTTTTCAAGTTGGCAAGGGTGGCGTAAACGAGCATATGATAACTAGTATAGAGCAGGCGTTGGAGACGCGGGAGCTGATCAAGGTGTCCGTACTGCAAAACTGCCTGGACGATAAAAACGAAATCGCGGAAGAGCTCGCCGAAGGAACCGGCGCGGAGCTCGTGCAGGTGATCGGCAGAATCATCGTATTGTACAAGGAATCGAAGGAAAACAAAACGATCGAGCTGCCGGTGTAGCAGCGGAGCATCGGGAACAACGTCTAAAAGAAGGTGCAGCGATGAAAGTGGGAATCATGGGAGGCACCTTTGATCCGATCCATATCGGCCACCTGATTGCGGCGGAATGCGCGCGCGAGGGGAGCGGGCTGGACGAGGTATGGTTTATGCCGAGCCACATCCCGCCGCATAAAGAGAATGCGCCGAAGGCTTCTCCGGAGCAAAGGTTGGAGATGGTCCGCCGGGCCGTAGCCGGGCATCCTTATTTTCGGCCGACCGACGTCGAGCTTGCGATCGGCGGAGTATCGTACAGCGTCGATACGGTCACAAGACTTCAGGAGCTGCATCCGCAGCACCGATTTTTTTACATCATCGGCGCGGATATGGTGCAGTATTTGCCGAAGTGGTACCGGATCGGAGATATCGTCAGCAGCATCGGTTTCATCGGGCTGGAGCGGCCGGGGACCGAGCTGCGGCTGGAGCTGCTGCCGGCGAACATCCGGGAGGCGGTTACTCTTGTGCCGATGTCGGTGGTCGACATTTCTTCGACGCTGATCCGCAGCCGCAAAGCCGAAGGCAGGAGCGTCCGGTATTTTGTCCCGGACCCGGTAAACGATTATATCGAGGAGAAACGTCTATATGAATCGTGATCAATTGATGGAAGCGGTGCAGCGGGAGGTCCCCGGAAAACGGTGGATTCATACGCTGGGCGTCATGGAGACGGCGGTTAAGCTCGCGAAGCGGTATGGAGGCGATCCGATCAAGGCCGATCTGGCCGCCCTGCTGCACGATTACTGCAAAGCGTGGCCGGTCGACAGGCAGGCCGAAATCATTCGCGAGAACGGGCTGCCGCAGGATTTGCTCGATTATGACAAAGAGCTGTGGCACGCCCATGCCGGCGCATGGGTGGTCAGGCAGCGGCACGGCATCGACGACGACGAGGTGCTGGACGCGATCCGCTACCATACGTCGGGCCGCGTGGGCATGACGCTGCTGGACAAAATCGTTTGTCTGGCCGATTATATCGAGCCGAACCGGGATTTTCCCGGGGTGCATAATATTCGGGAAATCGCCGAACATAGTTTAGAGAAGGCGTTAATTGCCGGATTTGACTCGACGATCCGTTTTTTGATAGAGCAAGGAAAAAAAATATATCCTTTAACCGTACTTGCCCGAAACAGCCTCGTTGACGAGGCCAAATCACTTTGAGGAGGAATTTGATGAGCCTGGCACCGGACGAATTGATGAATATGGTAGTGGAATCTGCCGACGACAAAAAAGCGATGAACATCGTCACGTTAAACTTGCAGGGAATCTCTCTGATAGCGGATTATTTTGTCATCTGCCACGGCAATTCCGAAACGCAGGTGCAAGCGATCGCGACGGAAATCCGCAAAAAAGCCGAAGAGCGCGGCGTGCGCGTGCGCGGCATGGAGGGGATGGAGACGGCAAGATGGGTGCTTGTAGACCTGGGAGACGTGGTGGTGCATGTGTTCCATCGCGACGATCGGGAGTACTACAACATCGAGCGTCTTTGGTCCGATGCGAAAGTGGTTGAACGCGTATGAGACAAGGTCCTGATATGTCCGGCGGCGGGCAGACGGACAACCCGGCCGGCATAACCGGCGCAGGCCGGCGGGAGGGCCGGGCGGACCGCAGCCGCGAGGAGAGCGCCCCGGGCCGGTGGCAGGGGCGCGAAGATCGCGGCCGCGAAGCAAGCCGGGAAGGCGCCTCAGGGCGCTGGCAGGGGCGCGACGGCGGCCGCTTCAATGCGCGCGGCGGTCATGACCGCGCCAGGCCGCAAGGCGGACCTCGCCGTGCGGATGCCGGCGGTGAGAAGCGCTACGTGCAGCGCGATGCGCGGCCGGATCGCCGGGGTGCCGAGCCGCAGCCGCGGGAGCAAGCCTATTCCGGCCTGCTGCAGGCCGGAACGGTTGTCACATTGCCGATAGCGCGTGAAAAATCGCCTTACGGCTACTTTTTGACCGACGGGGAGCGCGACGTGCTGCTGCATTACAGCGAAGTTGCAGGGCAAGTTCAGCCGGGCGACGACGTCGAGGTGTTTCTTTATTACGATACCGAAGACCGGCTTGCGGCTACAATGAAAAAACCGCTTGTGCGACTGGGAGAAGTGGCGCTCCTGGAAGTGGTCGACATCCACCCGCGAATGGGCTGCTTCCTCGAAATGGGCCTTGGACGCAATCTGCTGCTGCCTTTCCGCGAGCTGCCGGAACTGAAGGAACTGCGGCCGCAGATCGGCGACAAGGTGTTTATTGTTCTCGCCCATGACAAGCAGGGCCGGCTTGTAGCCAAGCTGGCCGGTGAGGAACAGCTGCAGCCGCTTTGCTTTAACGCTCCGGCAGCGTGGAAAAACCAGTGGCTCGAAGCGACGGTGTACAAGCCGCTGCAAATGGGGACGTTCGTCCTTGTGGACGGGGGCGTCGTCGGCTTCGGCGCGATCGGGATGATCCACGCGTCGGAAAGGACGCATCTGCTTCGTGTAGGCGAGCGGGTCAAGGTGAGAGTGACCCATGTCCGGGAGGACGGCCGCGTCAATTTGTCGATGCGGCAGCCGAAGCATATCGGGCGCGGCGAAGACGCGGACAAGCTGCTCGCTTTTTTGCGGGAGCGTCCGAATCAGGCCATGCCGTATTCCGACGAAACGCCGGCCGACTTGATCCAGCAGCGCTTCCAGATGAGCAAATCTGCGTTTAAACGTGCGATCGGCAAGCTGCTTAAGGAAGGTCTCATCTACCAGGAAGGCAGCTGGACGTATCTGAAGCATAAAGAGCAGTGAGCAGGGAAAGCGGCAAGCGGCGTAAAAGAGGCAGATCCTCCGCTTCCGGCAGTCTATCCTGGCGCTCGGCCCATTGACGGAGGGGCCGGCATGGGAGTGGGCGGCAACAACAAACGAAAATAAGCGGTAATACGGAGCGTTAACGGAATGAGCGCATCATTCCTTTAAAGCTCCGTTTTTTTGCGTTTTCCCGGATTGGCGGAACAAATCCGCTCGCTGATCCGCCGCGGCCCGACACAAGTCAAAGGCTTAATGAACGGGGCCCGGCCGCGCTGCGTCGCAGCGAGCCGAGCAATCGCCAGGGCGGGATGAGACGCAGTATAAAATTTCGCAAATGTAAATATTTATTTGTAAAAATTGCATATTTTAGCTATAATAACATACGAGGGGGGAACCGCACGATGCCAGAGAAGCTGCTTGAGCAAATTTTGCACAAACTGGATCATATTGAGAGCCATATTAACGCTATCAAGCAGGACATTCAAGCGTTGGATACCCGAGTAGAGCGGCTCGAACGCAAGAGAAGCAAAGTTCCCGCGCAAATGGAACGTTTGGATAAATACGTCGCAATAATGGAACAGGAAATTCGCTCGGTTCGCGGCGAACAGCAGCGTCAAGGCGAACTGCTCCAGCTTGTCGCCGACACGGCGGGTGCGGCGGCGAAACAGCTGGCGGATATGCAGGTGAAGCAGGGGCAGCTGGCGAGCTCGTTATTGGCTCTTCATCAGCAGATGCACGAGAGCCGGGAGCGGGATCAGCGGAGCGACGATGTGCTGGATGCGCTGTTCATGCGGTCGTTGGAGCAGGAAGTTCATCTGCGCGAATGGAAAGCATATTTCGGACATATGAAAGCTGCGGGGCCGTAAAGCCGATGCGGCTTTTTTTGTGTTGCCGGGCATCGTATGCTATATTTTTGAAAAAGCGGAACTAAAAAAGGAGCTGCAATGGTTAAATGGCTTACGAACAATTCGCCAATCATTACGATCGGCTGATGGAAGATATGCCGTATCCGGACTGGATCGAGTTTGCCCAGCGGTGCTGGAGCAAATTCGGACGGCCGCAAACGGTGGTCGATCTGGGCTGCGGCACAGGGACGATCTCGCTTCGTCTCGCCCAGCTCGGAATGAGCGTCACCGGCATCGATTTGTCCGAGGAGATGCTGGCCATCGCCTCGCAAAAGCTGGAGCAGATCAGGCAGCAAGGGCAGCCGTTTCCCAGAGGCGGTTCGGTCACTTTGCTGCAGCAGGATATGCGGGAGTGGGAGCTGCCCGAGCCGGTTGATTCGGTCATCTCGTTTTGCGATTGCTTCAACTATTTGCTGGAAGAGGAAGATGTGGAGGACGCGCTGCGGCGGGTTTACGCCGGGCTGAAGCCGGGCGGCGTGTTCATCTTCGATGTGCATACGCCGGGACAACTCGTCGCTTATGCGGAGAGCCAGCCGTTTTTTTTGAACGATGACGACATCGCTTATATTTGGACATGCGACTTTGACGGGGGGCGATGCGAAATCGAGCATGCGCTGACGATTTTCGTGCAGGATACGACGGCGATCAATTGTGCGGCGGACGATTTGTCCACCGACAAGTTTCGGCGCATCGAGGATGTGCATATACAGCGGGCGTATTCGCTTGATTGGTGGAAAGGCGCGCTCCGCCGCACCGGCTTCGGCGAGGTGGAAAGCTACGGCGACTTTACATGGACTCCGCCGAACGAATCGACGCAGCGGGCTTTTTTCGTGGCGGTCAAGCGGTAATTCGACTATAACCTCGAAATGAGCTGAACCACGCATAAAATAATGCCCCACAAAGGCAGGGAAAGAAGAATGCCGTTGACGATTCCGGCCATGAGCGTTCACCTCGGTTCCAAAGTAAGTATTCCCAGTATGGCCGGGTTCGTCCCAGTTTAATCCGCAGGTGATGATGAGCTTGACATTTGCGGCGTTTTTTGCATATAATCTAACCAATTACATACGGATTGGCTGTGAAAAGGAGCAGTAGCTGTGCGGAGCGTTTCCCAGAGAGCCGGCGGCGGTGAAAGCCGGCAAATGCCAGCAGCGAACTCGCCTTGGAGCCTTGAGGTCAACTTCGGAACTGCCTTGCCGCAATGTCCGGACGAGCCGATTCGTCGCCCCGCGTTAAGGGTCAGAGTGAACAAGGGCAAAGCATGCCTCTTGTTAACTAGGGTGGTACCACGGGAATTCAGCCTCTCGTCCCTAGCGAATACGCTAGAGGGCGGGAGGTTTTTTAATTGCTTGGAAATGGTGCAAAGCAAATTGTTGTGGGTAACCGGGGACGTTTTCATTTTTCAAAGATACAGGAAGATATCGAGGAGGAAGTGGCACAAATGGCACAGGAAGTAAAGGAGCAGACGGGCTACAACCCGCTGGTTGTGGAGCCCAAGTGGCAGAAGTTTTGGGAGGAAAACAAAACGTTCAAAACGCTCGATAACGACGCGCTGCCGAAATTTTACGCGCTTGATATGTTTCCATATCCGTCGGGAGCCGGGCTGCACGTAGGGCACCCGGAAGGGTATACGGCAACCGATATCGTATCCCGCTACAAGCGGATGAGAGGATACAACGTGCTGCACCCGATGGGCTGGGACGCGTTCGGGCTGCCGGCAGAGCAGCATGCGCTCGATACGGGCCAGCACCCGCGAGACATAACGGTGAAAAATATCAATAATTTCCGCCGGCAGATCAAGTCGCTCGGTTTTTCGTACGACTGGGACCGCGAGATCAGCACGACCGATCCGGAGTATTACAAGTGGACCCAATGGATTTTTATCCAGCTGTATAAAAAAGGACTCGCTTACGTCGACGAGGTGCCGGTGAACTGGTGTCCGGCGCTCGGTACGGTGCTGGCGAACGAGGAAGTTATCGACGGCAAAAGCGAGCGCGGCGGCCATCCGGTCATCCGCAAGCCGATGCGCCAGTGGATTTTGAAGATTACCGAATACGCCGAGCGTTTGCTGGAGGATTTGGAAGAGCTTGACTGGTCGGAAAGCATCAAGGACATGCAGCGCAACTGGATCGGCAAGTCGAAGGGCGCGGAGGTGCAGTTTGCGATCGACGGCCATGCGGAGCAGGCTTTGACGGTCTTTACGACCCGTCCCGACACGCTGTTCGGAGCGACCTACTGCGTGCTTGCGCCGGAGCATGAGCTTGTGGAGCGCATCACGACGCCGGAGCAGCAGGCAGCGGTCAAGGACTATCAGGAGAAAGCCGCACGCAAGAGCGACCTGGAGCGGACCGACCTGGCGAAGGATAAAACCGGCGTTTTCACCGGCGCTTACGCGATCAATCCGGTGAACGGGGCTAAGGTGCCGATCTGGATCGCCGATTATGTCCTCGGCGGATACGGTACGGGGGCGATTATGGCGGTGCCGGGCCACGATCAGCGCGACTGGGAGTTCGCGAAGCAGTTCGACCTGCCGATCATCGAAGTCGTCAAGGGCGGCGACGTCGAGAAAGAAGCTTACGCCGGGGACGGCGAGCACGTGAACTCCGGGCTCCTGAACGGACTGAACAACGAACAGGCGATCGCCCGCATGATCGAATGGCTGGAGCAAAACGGTAAAGGCAAGGGCAAAGTGACCTACCGTCTGCGCGACTGGCTGTTCAGCCGCCAGCGCTACTGGGGCGAGCCGATCCCGATTTTGCACCTCGAGGACGGTACGATGAAAACCGTTCCGGAAGACCAGCTGCCGCTGCTTTTGCCGGACGTGGAAGAAATCAAGCCGTCGGGCACAGGCGAATCGCCGCTGGCCAACGTCACCGAGTGGGTCAATACGATCGATCCCGAGACGGGGATGAAGGCGCGCCGCGAGACGAACACGATGCCGCAGTGGGCCGGCAGCTGCTGGTATTACCTGCGGTTTATCGATCCGAAGAACAATGCCCAGCTGTGCTCGCCGGAGCTGCAGAAGAAATGGCTGCCGGTCGATTTGTACATCGGCGGCGCCGAACATGCGGTGCTCCACCTGCTGTATGCCCGCTTCTGGCACAAGGTGCTGTACGATCTGGGCGTGGTGGACACGAAGGAGCCATTCTACAAGCTTGTCAACCAAGGCATGATCCTCGGCGAAAACAACGAGAAAATGAGCAAATCGCGCGGCAACGTCATCAACCCGGATGAAATCGTAAACCAATACGGCGCCGATACGCTGCGCATGTATGAAATGTTTATGGGGCCGCTGGAGGCGACGAAGCCGTGGAACGTGAACGGAGTGGAAGGCACCTTCCGTTTCTTGAACCGGATCTGGAGGCTGTTTGTCGGGGAAAACGGAGCTTTGAGTGAAAAAATAAGCGCTGATGAGCAGCTCGGCAGCGAGTCGTTCAAGCGTACTTGGCACCGCACGATCAAGAAGGTGACCGAGGACTACGAAGCGCTGCGCTTCAACACCGCGATCAGCCAACTGATGATTTTCGTCAACGAAGCTTACAAAACCGACCGCTTGCCGAAGCAGGCGATGGAGCATTTCGTACAGATGCTGTCGCCGATCGCGCCGCATATCGCCGAAGAGCTGTGGGAGAAGCTGGGCCATTCGGACACCGTTACCTACGAAGCTTGGCCGACTTACGATGAGGCATGGACCGTCGATAACGAGGTCGAAATCGTCATCCAGGTGAACGGCAAAATCGCCGATCGCGCCACAATTGCCGCGGACAGCGACGAAGCCGCGATGCAGGAACTGGCTCTCGGTCTTGACAAAGTTAAAGAAGCGATTGCCGGACGTTCGGTGCGCAAGGTCATTGCCGTAAAAGGCAAGCTTGTCAACATCGTCGTCGGCTAACCGCCCCTAAGGAAAAGTGCGGCATTACGTTTTGCGTAGTGCCGCACATCAATCTACCTTTTGCCCTAAAAACTTAGCTTCCATTTTTTCCAGTTCTTCCTCATATTTCGCATGCGTGGTGCGGACCAGTTCGTTAAACACGCCGTGCAAATCTTCTTCCAACATGTTTAAACCCGCAGCCGTAATCCCTCCGGGGACGGTAACCCTCTTTTTCAAGCTGGATGGGGTAAACCCGCCGGTCGTAAGCAGTTTGCCGGTTCCCAGTGCCATCTCGCTGGCGAGGGCCGTTGCTTCTTCCTCCGGCATTCCCGTTTCCTCCACTGCGGCTTGAATGAATTTTTCCAGGAAATAGGCCAAAAAAGCCGGACCGCAGCTGGATAAATCCGAGCTGATCCGCGTATGCCGCTCAGAGATGCGAATCGGCGCGCTGATATGCGACAGCAGGTTTTCGAGCAGCTCTTTGTCTTCGGCCGTCATGCGATCGCTGTACATGCACAAGGTGGCTCCGCTTAACACGAAGTTGGTAATGCTCGGAATGATTTTGGCGATTTTGGAAGGCACTTGGGTCTCGAGATGACGAAGCAGTACGGGACTCGTAATGGAGACAAAAATGTGGGAAGCCGTGGCGGCGGAAGCGATCTCGTCCAGCACCGGTTTAAATTCTCCCGGTTTGATGCACAAAAAAACGATGTCGCTTTCCTGCACGATGTTCAAGGGGGAATCGGCGATCCTAAGCCCCGAATAAGCTGCAGCCAGCCGCTCCGCTTTGCTGCGCGTGCGGTTGTTGATCAGCATCTGCTCCGGAATGAGCGCGCCGGATTGAATAAACGCTTCGATGAGAATACTTCCCATACTCCCGGTACCGATGAACCCTACTTTCAAGGCGATCCCTCCTAAGGGCATTGCCGCAGGCAATGCCTGCTTCGTAAGAAACTCTGAGCGCATAAAATTATTCAATACTTTTTAATGTATATGAACCAATTCGGCGAATATACGGATTTTGGACAGGAGGAATGGAAAACATTGGTTAGTATTTCTGCGAAATCGGTTGCCCTCAGCATGGGTTTACTGGCGGCCGCCGCCGCTTTGATCGTCTATCCTCTCTTTACGGCGGACAGCGAACTGACCGGATGGGCTCCGCTGAACCAGGAAATGCAGGCGATGCTGGAAAAACAAGAAAAACCGGGGGAAGAGCCTGCCTCGGCTCCGGTGAAAAAAGACGATTCCAAACCGTCCGCACCAGGGGTGGGCACCAAGACGCCGTCTTCTTCCGAAACCGGGAAAGACGCGGCTAAGGAGGACAAGCCGTCAACGCCTGCAGCCGGAAAAATCGACATCAACCGCGCAAGCAGCGCACAGCTGGAAGAGCTCCCGGGCATCGGAGCGAGCAAAGCGAAAGCGATCATCGCTTACCGCGAGCAGTCCGGGCCGTTTCGGACACCGGAAGACGTGATGAAGGTAAAGGGAATCGGCCCGAAAATGTATGAAAACATCAAGGACAAAATTACGGTGGAGCCCGCATCCCCGGCCCCGTAATCCGACTTATGGCCGCCGCAACGTTGATCTTTCGCTTTTCCAATAAATGTGCGAAAATGGAATCGTGCGCTCTTATCTCATAGATGCATATTCGATTGGCCGGTTATGCCGGCAATACCATCTTTTTCGGGAGGGATTTATTGATATGGCAGACGAACGCAAACTTGCATTAGAAACTCTCGCCGTACATGCCGGGCAGGAGATCGATCCGGCAACGATGTCCAGGGCCGTGCCGCTGTACCAAACGACTTCCTACGGCTTCCGCGATTCCGAGCATGCCGCAAATTTGTTCGCGCTCAAGGAATTCGGCAATATCTACACCCGTCTGATGAACCCGACGACCGACGTATTCGAAAAAAGAGTCGCCGCTCTCGAGGGAGCGCCTGCCGCTTTGGCGACGGCTTCCGGCCAGGCCGCCATTACATACTCGATCCTGAATATCGCCGGAGCCGGCGATGAAATCGTATCGTCCGCCACCCTGTACGGCGGTACGTACAATCTGTTTTCGACGACGCTGCCGAAGCTTGGCATCAAGGTAAAATTCGTCGATGCAAGCGACCCGGAAAACTTCCGCAAAGCGATCACGGACAAAACCAGGGCGGTTTATGCCGAGATGGTCGGCAATCCGAAAGGCGATGTGCTGGATGTGGAGGCCGTCGCGCAAATCGCGCATGACAACGGCATTCCCCTGATTGTTGACAATACGCTCCCGAGCCCGTATTTGTGCCGCCCGCTGGAGCACGGCGCCGACATCGTCATCCATTCCGCGACCAAATTTATCGGCGGACATGGAACGTCGATCGGCGGCGTCATCGTTGACGGAGGCAAATTCGACTGGAAGGCGAGCGGCAAATTCCCCGGCCTGACCGAGCCGGACCCGAGCTATCACGGCGTCGTTTATACCGATGCAGTGGGCCCGATCGCTTATATCATCAAAGCCCGCGTGCAGCTGCTGCGCGATATGGGGGCGGCGATTTCGCCGTTTAACTCGTTTTTGCTGCTGCAAGGTCTCGAAACGCTGCACCTGCGCATGGAGCGGCACAGCTCGAACGCGCAGAAGGTGGCGGAATTCCTTGAGCGGAACGACGCGGTGGAGTGGGTCAGCTATCCCGGCTTAAAGAGCCACTTCGCGTATGAACTGGCGCAAAAATATATGGCCAAAGGGCAAGGCGCAATCCTGACCTTCGGCATCAAAGGCGGCCTCGAAGCCGGCCGCAAAGTGATCGACAGCGTGAAGCTGTTCTCGCATTTGGCTAACGTCGGCGACTCGAAGTCGCTGATCATCCATCCGGCAAGCACAACGCACAGCCAACTGGAGGGCGAGGAGCTCGCTTCCACCGGCGTCACCCCGGGCATGGTCCGCTTGTCGGTCGGCACGGAAAACATCGACGATATTATTTACGATCTGGACCAGGCGATTCGGGCCAGCCAATCTTAAGGAGTTACTTATCCATGACAGCCAGAAAAGACTGGGATACGTATTTTTTGGATATGGCCTACATGGCTTCGACCCGCTCGCAGTGCAGCCGCAGACATGTCGGAGCTGTGCTCGTGCAGGGAAAAAAGCTGCTCGGCACCGCATATAACGGAGCGCCGATGGGCGTGCCGGACTGCTCGGAGGCGGGCTGCATGCTCGTGGAGGAGTTCGAGCTTGTACATGACGGCGGCGAGGAGCAGGTTATCAAAAAGCAGCGCTGCATCCGCACGATTCACGCCGAGCAAAACCTGCTGCTGTTTACCGACCGCAAAGACCGCGAAGGCTCTACGGTGTACGTCACCGATCAGCCGTGCTGGACGTGCGCCAACATGCTGGCCAACAGCGGCATCGTGGAGATCGTGTACCACCGCGCTTATCCGAAGGATAGCGAGAAGGTGGAAGCGCTGATGCAGGCGCGAAACATCACGTTTCGCCGCCTCGAAGGCTACGAGCCCCCGCAAGGTGTGTTGTCCGAGGTGACCAACTAGCCCCGGTCTCCGCCATGCGACTCCGAAACGTGCACCGGATTCGTGCGTGCAGGAACCGACCGTGCATGACGACAAATGTCGTTGAATCGAGCGGTACAAATCTGTTTGCGGAATAGCGTTAAACATGCAGGTTATATCAGTTCCGTATCATCGCTATATCGTAAAGATTGAGGAAGAACCTCTATCATTTGCAGCCAAGCTGCGGATGGTAGAGGTTTTTTGTGTTGTATAATCTCTCATTTTTACACCTTTGATCGGGCGTAGTAGGGAGGGAGGTTTACGAACGTTCGCACCAAATGTAAAGCGTGTTCGCCATCGGTTTTGCGCGAGCAAAACGATGGCGGACAAACGCGAGCCCGAGGCACACAGCAGCTCCCAGCACCCCACTCCCAATGTAAAGCGTGTCGGGTATCCGATTTTTTGCCTGAAAGCAAAAAATCGATTCCCGACAAACGCGAACTAGCAGCGAGCATTCCCTCCACCGGGCGGGTCCAGGGCGCCCGAGCGCCTGGGGTCCCCCTTCAGGGGGATTTAGGGGGCGTCCGCTCGATTTAGGGGGTGTCCGCTCGATTTAGGGGCGGCGCCCCCCGATTCTAAGGAGGTTATCCCATGTCAACCAGGCCGGTCGTGGCCGTATGCATATTTTGGATTGCCGGGTACGTGTTGGCCTGGCGGTGCCCGCTGCCACTGCTGACGCTTTATGCAAGCCTGCTGTGCGGCATTGCGATCATCGTTGTATGGACTATGCGTGTGCCGGGCAAATGGTGGATTTGCGGCCTGCTTCTTATGGGGGCGGGAGCCGG
Organism: Paenibacillus hamazuiensis; assembly: GCF_023276405.1. Lineage (NCBI taxonomy): Bacteria > Bacillati > Bacillota > Bacilli > Caryophanales > Paenibacillaceae > Paenibacillus > Paenibacillus hamazuiensis. The sequence continues at coordinate 3,612,536 of NZ_JALRMO010000001.1, read as the reverse complement.
ATATTTCGGCGAGGCCGAACATCGCAACGTTTCCCACGTGCCCTTGCAGCTGGCGGAACAAGAGGTTCGGCTGCATGGAACCGTCGCTTCCGTTGTCGAGGTGGACGGGGATAAGGCGTCGTTGATCGTAAAAGGAAATTTGTTCGCCGGATCGGAAGCAGAAGCCGCCGAAACGGCTGGGCGGGGGGATGAGCCCGCAGAGAGGTTCCAGATCAACGTCAGACTGCTCGAGCAAAGCGAGCAGAGCGTCGCTGCCGGCTGGCGGCGGGGAGATCGGATCGAGCTGGCCGGGACGCTGCGGCTGCCGCAGGAGGCGAGAAATTTCGGCGGTTTCGATTACCGCGAATATTTGCATCGCCAGCATATTCATTGGCTTATTCAGGTGAAAGGTGCTTCACAGGCAGCCGTATCGCCGCCCGAGCGTATTGGCCTCGTTCATGTGCTGCGCTGGAACGATCAGTTCCGCGGCTTTCTCGGGGAAGCGGTAGAGCGGGTGTTTCCGGCGGAGCAGGCCGGTTTTATGAAAGGCATGCTGATCGGCATGACGGACGATATGGATCCGGAGCAGTTCAGACAGTTTTCGCGCCTCGGCCTCACGCACATACTGGCGATTTCCGGTTTGAACGTCGCCATTTTCGTTGGGTGCGTGATGTGGATTCTCGGCCGGTTCGGCTTGACGCAGGAAACGCGACTGCTTACCTGCATTGCGCTGCTACCGCTATACATCGCGATGACCGGAGCCTCGCCTTCGATCGTCCGGGCGGGGCTGATGGGCATGATCGCGCTCTACGCGGCGTATCGCCACATTTTGAAGGACGGGCTGCATTCCGTCATGCTGGTCGGGCTGATCATGCTGCTGTGGGAGCCGTATTATTTGTTTGACGTCAGCTTCCAGCTGTCGTTTCTCGTGACGATCGGGCTGATCGTCGGCGTGCCGGCGATGAACCGGCTTATGCCGATCCGCCAAACGATGCTGCGGGACGCCTTATCGATCACGGTGATGTCGCAGCTGATCGCGTTCCCAGTGTCCATCTATTACTTCAATCAATTGTCGCTGCTGTCGCTGCTCGCCAATCTTTGCCTCGTTCCCGTGTTCAGCCTGGCGGTCATGCCGGCCGGCACGGTGGCTATGATCGCCGGTATCGCATGGCCGTGGGCGGGCGGATGGCTCGGCCGCATGCTCGCCGTGCTGAACGACATGATTTTCCGCTGCGTGGAATGGCTCGGTCACTGGGATTGGGCGCAAACGTTATGGCCGACGCCGAGCGTCATGTGGATGGCGCTTTATTACGCATCTCTTGCCTTGCTGATGAAATCGCTGCTCGAGCGCCTAAGCGAATCCGCCCAATATTTGCCGCCCTATTTGGGTGTGCAGAGCCGATCCCGCGGCGGGAAGCTTGTCCCGCTTGTCGCCTCGGCTGTGCTGGCGGCGCTGCTTTGGCATGGCTACGATCCGCAGCGATGGGCCAGGGACGGCGAGGTCGATTTTCTCGATGTCGGGCAAGGAGACAGCATCCTCGTCCGCACGCCGGAAAGCGGAGCCCGGCTGCTGATAGACGGTGGAGGAACGCTTGTTTTTCGCAAACCGGGAGAGGAGTGGAAGGAACGGAAGGACCCTTTCGAGGTGGGCCGCAAGCTCGTCGTTCCGCTTCTCAAGCAGCGCGGCGTTCACCGGCTCGACTATGTCATTTTGACTCACGAGGATGCCGACCATTGCGGCGGGCTGCAGGCCGTGCTGGAGGAAATTCCGGTTTCGGCGCTGCTGTTTAACGGCACGCTCAAGCCTTCCCCCGCGGTGGAAAAGCTGTTTCGTACAGCGCTGGACAAGGGAGTCAAGCTCATAGCCGTCCGCGCGGGACAAAAACTTGAGATCGACGCGAAGACGGCGCTGCATGTTTTGTACCCGTACGGCGGCGAGCAGCCGATTGTGCTGGAAAAAGAACAAAACAACCGTTCAGTTGTTTTCCGGATGGAGATGGACGGAACGAATTGGCTGTTCACCGGGGACATGGAGGCGACGGCGGAGAGCGAGGTGCTGAGCAGCGTTTCGGAAGCTGCTGAGGGGAAGCGCGTCCGTGAAACCGGAAGCAAAAGCGGGGGTGACGGCGGAGAAGTGGGTGCAGGCCGCACAGAGATCGGCGCTGCGGATTTTCCCGGGGGCGTCGATAGCAGCAGCGGTGCTTTTACCGCGATCGACGTGCTGAAAGTGGCGCACCACGGCAGCAAGACCTCAACAACCGCCGACTGGCTGGACGCCTGGAAGCCAAAACATGCGGTTATTTCCGTCGGACAGCGCAATACGTACGGACATCCGCATCCGACGGTGCTCGGCAGGCTGGAGGAAAGGAAAGTGGGCGTGTTACGCACCGATGTGCAAGGCGAAGTGCAGATGAAGGTCCGCGACGGAGACGTGCATGTACGGACTAAATTTCCCCGCTGACGGCAATCGATTTCAACTCCGCCGGACGGGAGTTTGTGGCCGTGACCGAGGCGGTTGCATGGGAAACGTAACGGCGGAGCGGGGCGAACGAAACAAGCCCGCAGGCAAGGAGTCGCTCCTTCTGCGGGCCTATTTGGCACGTTTATCCGGTCAGGCCTCGATTCGCGAGGCGAACGTGGTTTTTAGCAGATCGACAAGAGGTTGATTTTCCTTCGCCAGGGAGAGCAGGTAGCTGTACATCCCCCGAACGATAATTTCGTTGCCGTGCTCTTTGTTTAATTCTTCTTCGATGGTATCGAGCGATTGCAGCATCGCGCTGACGGTCCGTTCATCGCCGATTTGAGTGCGGATGACGGAACGAATGCGCTCGGTGTTCGCTGCCAGGACGCCGGGATCGCCGCCCTTCCCGGTGAGTAAGACTCGCCCTAGGGACGTTTCAAGAAGAGGAGCGGGCCGGCTTCGGCGAATGCCGGATACCAGATCGTCCAGCCGGGCCGCCAAATATTCGGAAAGCTTGGCGCTGTCTATCGGATACTGGAAAAAGATGTTTAAGAAGAAGTATTCCTTCATGTAGCCGGCGAGCATGGCTGCACAGTCCATAGAATGCGCTTCCAGTTCCGGTCCGTACAATGCAACGATACGCTCCTGAAGCCATTGAAGATGTTCGACGGATCCTTGGGCCATCAGCTCGCTGATGGATTTTTCCGTAAAAGCGATCCCTTTGACCATCATGCAGAGAAAATCCTGGTTTTCGAGGATGGACTGGCATTGCAGACGAATGCCGCGAATAAGCACTTCTCTCGGATCCAGGGAGGAATCGGACAACAATTCCCGCAACCCTTGGCCGATGCGGTCGAAATAGTGCTTGAAAATGGACAGAAGAAGCTCTTCTTTGGACTGAAAATATTGATAAAAGGCGCCTTTGGATACGCCGGCCAGGCTCACGATATCCTGTACCGAAGCGGTATGGTAGTCGCGTTCGCCGAACAGCTTCATGGCAGCGAGGATCAGTTGCGTTTTTTTGTCATTCATGCGCAGATTCACGTCCTAATGGGTTCATGCTTGCCGAAGAGCAGCAAGATGTTTAAGGACATTGTATACGGTAGCAAATATTTCGTCAAGAATGTGACCGACCGGTCATTAATTCTTGCTTTTTTATTAATTATTTCAAAAAACTGTTGATATAAGCTGTTAATTGGATTATATTACATATTGACCGACTGGTCATTTTGAAATATAGGGGTATCGTTAACACCGTCAGCAACGATATTACATAAATGAACGGGGAGTTGATATGAGACAAAACCCAGAGAACTTTACAGAATTTCAAGTTTTTGTAACGCAGTATATGTCACTTTTGTTTGAGGAACACGGGTACAGTCCGCTTGTCGGAAAAATTTTTACCCTGCTGCTGTTCGCTCCGGGTCCTTTATGCTTGCAGGAAATCGCGGGCAGGCTCGGGGTATCGAAAGCCGCGGTCAGCGTTCAGGTGCGGGCGATGGAGCGCATGGCCTTGTGCTTCAAGGCGGCGAACAAAAACGATCGCCGGGACTACTACTACATATCGGACGATCTGTGCGTGACCATCCTTCGCGCCAAAATGCTGGAAATGCAAAAGGTGAGAGAATCGCTGGATCAGACGCTTAGTCTGCTGTCCGGGCTTAAGGGACTGCAGTCCGACGAGCAGGAGTCCCTAAGCGTATTTGAACGCAGATACGCCGAGCTTTCCGATTTGTACGGTCTCGTTGCAAAGCGGCTTCAAGGATTGGAGGAAGAATGGAGGCAGCGTCATGGCTGAAGCTCATGTTTCGCATGGGCTGCAGGCGGACGCCGCGAGTTTAGGATTTTCAGATAAGGAGTAGAGAGATGAACTCATTAACCCGCTTTTCTTTGAAAAACGTAGCGGCCATCATTATCATCAGCGCCATACTGTTTATCGCAGGCAGTTTCTCCGCGACGACGCTGAAGCAGGAGAACATGCCGGACATTTCGCTGCCGGTCGTGTTCGTATCGACGGTCTATCCCGCGACGCCCAAGGACGTCATGGAGGATGTGACCAAGAAGCTGGAGAAGCGCATCGTCGGGATCGAGGGGCTGAAAAAGCTCGACTCGACATCCAGCGATACGTTCTCGGCAATCACCGTGCAGCTTGTGAACGGGCGCAGCCCTGACGACGCCAAGGACGATATCGAGGCGGCGATCTCCGATGTGAAGCTTCCCGCGGGAGCAAGCAAACCGAAGGTATCCAAATTCGGCAGCAACGATTTCCCGGTTTATTTCGCCGCCATGCACGGCAAGGGCAATACGAACCATGAAGAGTTAAACCGGATATATAAAGATGTCATCGAGCCGACGCTTAGCGCGATGGACGGCATCGACCATGTCGATTCCGTCGGCGAGCAGGAAGCGACGCTGAAGCTGAAGCTGGACATTCGCGCGCTTAATACTTACGGACTGACTCCGGCGGGAGTTACGCAAAGCATTCAGACCGCAATCGCCACAAGTCCCGCGGGTAAGGCGGAATTAAACGGAACGAGCCAATCCGTGCGGGTCGAGAGCGATCTGAATACGATCTACAACCTGGAAAATATGAAGCTGACGACATCGGCAGGTCAGACGGTGCTGCTGAAGCAAATTTCCAAGGTTGAGGCCATCTACGATTCGGAGTATATCACCCGTTTGAACAACGAGCCGGCCATCGGGGTGACACTGTACAAAGCGAAGGACGCGAATACGGTGGAGTTTTCGAACCAGGTCGAGAAGCTCATTGCCGGATGGGAGAAAGATTATCCGAATATCCAATTTACGACGGTTTACAATTCGGCGACCGATATTAAGAAATCGATTAACGGCATGCTGAAGGAAGGCGCCTTGGGGGCGATTCTCGCTTCCGTCATGATCCTGCTGTTTTTGCGGAACGTGCGCATGACCTTGATCGTGCTCGTGTCGATTCCGCTGTCGATTTTGATCACCTTATGTATCATGGCTTCGCTCGATTTGACGCTGAACATCATGACGCTGGGGGGCCTCACGATCGCCGTCGGGCGGGTCGTGGACGACAGTATCGTCGTTATCGAGAACATTTATACCGAGCTTCAGAAAGCGCAGCAGCGGGACGAGTCGGTGATCAAGCTGGCAACGGCCCGGGTTGCTTCGGCTATCACTTCCTCGACCATTACGACGGCGGGCGTGTTCATACCGATCGCGTTTGTCGGCGGGATACTCGGAGACATTTTCCGTCCGTTCGCAATTACGCTGGTTGTGGCGCTGCTGGCGTCGCTCATCGTGGCGCTCACGGTCATTCCGATGCTGGCGAAACTTTTGGTGCTCGGCAGCCGCAATATCAAGCATCACGACGAAACGGCGAACGGCAAGTTTTCGATGAAATATAAGGCGTTTTTAGCTTTTTGTTTGCGCAACCCGATTAAGGTGATTATCGCTTCTTTCCTCATCTTTGTATTGTCCATCGGGGGTACGGTGCCGTTTCTCGCCTCGTCTTTTATGCCGGAGAGCGCGACCGACAAGCAAATTCAGTTTACGCTGAAGCTGCCTCGCGAAACGTCCTTCGAATCGATGGACCTGAAGGTCAAAGAAATCGAGGCGATGTTCGGTCAAGAGAAAACGCCGTCCGGCGAGCCGGTGTTCGAGTATTACGAATCGATGGTCGGTTACGACCAAAACAACACAAGCGGGGAGCGCACCGATTACCGGGCGATGATCATGACCTCCGTCACGGAGTCGGTGGATGCCAAAAAGGCGGCCGCAGACTATACCGACAAGATCAAGTATATGGTGCCGCAGGGCTCGGAGGTGGAGGGCAAACTGTTGTCCGAGTCCATGTCGGGGGGCAGCGGCGAAGATTTTGCTTACTTGCTTAAGGGAGAAGATCTGAATCAGCTGATCGACGCGGTGGGCTTGGTCCGCAAAAAGATGGAGGAGTTCCCTGAGCTAAGGGAAATCAAGGATAATTTGAGTGAGAAGAAGCTGCAAATCAACGTGAGCGTGGACCAAAACAAAGCCCGGCTGTACGGGTTGTCTTCGGCCCAAATCACACAAACCGTCAATCAGTGGCTTTCGGAAAACGAAATCGGCGAAATCAGGTTCGATAACGTCAGCTACGTTACGAAAATTATGGTCGACAAGGAATACACCAATTCGCTGGAAGAGATCGGGAAAATCCGGATTGACACGCCGGTCGGCCAGACGGTCAGCTTGAACGAAGTGGCCAAAGTGCATCAAGTCGACGCGCCTGCGTCCATCACTCGGGAAATGCAGCAGCAGTACGTGAAAATCACCGCTAAAATCGACAGCAAAGATAAAGGCGGCGTGAGCGCCAAGGTGGGCGCTGCGCTGAAGACCATCGAGCTTCCGAGCGGCGTCCGCACTTCGGTGCAAGGGGTCAACGAGGACATTCAGGAAAGCTTCGGCCAGATGGTCGTTGCGATGGGCGCCGCGATCATGATCGTTTATCTGGTAATGGTTATCGCCTTCGGCAATGCGAGCGCGCCCTTTGTCATCATGTTCTCGCTTCCGCTGGCTGCGATCGGTGGGTTTATCGGGCTTTTCGTCGCCCGGGAATCGATCAACATCACATCCTTGATCGGATTCCTCATGCTGATCGGGATTGTCGTAACGAACGCGATCGTATTGATCGACCGGGTGCAGCAGCTGCGCGAGGAGGGAGCCGGCGTGCAGGAGGCTTTGATCGAGGCGGGAATGACGCGTCTTCGTCCGATCATTATGACGGCGGGCGCGACGATCTTTTCTCAGCTTCCTCTGGCGCTGGGCGCATCCGAAGGAGCGCTTATTTCCAAGGGGCTTGCGGTAGTCGTTATCGGGGGCCTGACCACCTCCACCATTTTGACCCTCATCGTGGTGCCTGTTATCTATGAGGTAATCGAGCGGATGAAAGTGCGCGTCTCCCGTTTGTTCAAAAGAAACAAAGCCGTTATGGCGGACTCCGGAAGCACCTCCGTCGTGCATTGACCGCTACGCTGAAAGAAACGGCTATTAATCCGAGATAAGGAAAAGGAGAAAGGTTAAATGAAGCTGTTATTAATGCAATCCGTGCAAAAAGGCGCCAAGCTGACCGGAGCGGTCGTCATCAGCGCCGCCTTGATTTCGGGCTGTTCCGCACAGCCCGAAACAAAGCCGGCGCAAGCGGCTCAGGCCGCCGGTGAAACGCAGCAGGTCAAAGCGGTGAAGGTATCGAAGATAGAAAAGAGAAGCATAGGCCAGCCTTTGGAGCAGGTGGCCGACGTCGTTTCGTCGCTGCAGGTGGACGTGCTCACCAAAGCGGGCGGCGACGTGCAGGAGATATTGAAAAAACGCGGAGATGCGGTTCAGAAGGGCGAAATCATCTTCCGAATGGATCCGACAGATGTGCTGATTTCCAAAGATAAAGCCCAGGTTACGATCGCCGGTACCCAGCAGCAGCTTGTCAAGGCGCGGGAGGAACTCGAGGACAGCAAGAAGGAGCTGAAGAACGGCATCGCGAAGCAGGAAGCGGCGCTGAAGGACGCCGAGAAAAATTACAACAAGATGCGCAACGATTACGATCAGGGACTCGTTACCAAAAACCAGCTGGAGACTGCCGAAACGTCGCTCAACAATCAGCGTCTCGATTTGGAGACAAACCGCAGCAAGCTGAAGACGCTGGAGAGCACGAACTCGCTGGCGGCGCTGGAGCAAGCTTTGCAGACGGCGAATGTCAGCCTGCGCGAAATTGAACGCACGCTGGAGAATATGGAAGTCAAAGCAAGCGTGAGCGGCGTGCTTACCGATTTGCCGATCGAAAACGGCATGACGCTGCAGGCAGGCTTCAAGGCGGCGCAAATCCAGCAGCTCGACCCGATCAAAATCAAAGCGGAGCTGACCGAGGATGCGGCGGCGATGATCCGCGGCAAGCAGGAGCTGACCTTCTACATCCCCGGAACGATCGAGAAGACCAAAGCAAAGGTGAACTATTTGGCCGATGTGATGAGCGCCGCGACAAAATCCTACTCGCTGGAGCTGGAAGTCGCGAACCCTGACCGGAAGCTGAAGCCCGGCATGAAAGCCCAGGTGCTGCTGGCGGAGGAGCAGGATCAGGTGGTCGTGACGGTGCCTACGCTGAGCGTGGTCCGCGAAGGCGGAGAAACGTTTGTCTTCGTCCTTGTCGGTGATCAGGTAGAGAGGCGCAAGGTCGAGTTGGGCCGCTTGAACGATACATATCAAGAGGTTCTCTCCGGCGTGAAGGAAAGCGAAATGCTCGTCACCTCCGGGCAGCATCAGCTGAAGGATAAGGATAAAGTTCAAGTGCAGGAGGCCGCTCCGGCTCAGCCGGCCGGTGCGGTGCCTGGCGGTAATGCGCCTGCCGGCGCCGCGCCCGCCGATAAAAAATGAAAGTGAGGAGAATTCATCCATGCATACCAAAGTATCGAAAACGCTGGCCACTCTCGTTATTTCCGCATCATTGCTAAACACCGGCGCATCGGCAGCCTGGGCGGATGAACCGTCCGCACCTTCGGCCGCTGCCGCACCGGCAACCGTTCAAGAGGCTGCGTGGTACCATTTGACGGAGGTGCTTGACGTCCAACTGAAAAGCGTGCTTAATGAGCCGCTGCTTAACGGTACCCGGATCGGCGTCGTCGTAAAGATGAAAAATAACGGAAGCAAATTGACCCGCGTGCCGGAATACGATCTGCGCGTTACGACCTCGACCGGCATCGTGTACACCCTGAAGCCGAGTGCGGCGAATGCGAAAGCAATTGAACCGATGGCCGACAGCGAGCTCAGCTATATGGCGGTGATCGACCGGACGGATGCGATTACGCTTACGCAGGTAAATTGGACGGACGTCGATTATTACGTGTACCCGAAAAAGGAGACGCCGATCGTCGACATTCCGATCACACAAGCGGCCTGGAGGGGAAGCGACACCGGCATTACCGACCCGAAAGCGCTGCTCAAATGGTCGGATGTGTTCACGATTCCTTCCGAGCCGTCGCCGATTCAATATACGCCTGTCGATATCCATAAAGAATCGACGGAGAAAGGCACGGTCTATTTGGTTCAGCTGCTCGCCTACAACCCGAACGATCAGCGCGAGATCGTGCCGGAATTTACGCTTGACGGCAAATCCGAGAGCAAGGTGTTTGCAGGAAGCCGGGTGGAGCAGGGGACGGTCGCTCTGGAAGCGAAGGAGCAGAAATACATTCATTTTGCCATCCCGACCGATCAGGATACGGTACTCTCCAGTCTTAACGTGCTGACGACAGAGAAGTTTTCCAGCGACCCGTCGCAGACCACTCCGGTGACTTATCAGGTGGGAAGGCTTAATATTTTGCTGCCGAACGAGGCGGAGGCTACGACCGCCGAGGCGTATCAGATGGGAACCCCGATGAAATTCGATGCGAACAGCGAACTGATTCATCCGCAATTGCAGGTTTCCTTGGTCGAGTTCCATATGAGCGAAGACGACGTGCAGGGCAATCAAACGGCGATAGCCAAATTCGTGCTTCACAACCAAAGCGAGCGGCCGCTGGCGGTTCCGCTCTTCCAAACCGGGCTGGTCGGTACGGGCGGATACGATTATCCGGGCAAGCGGCAGGAAAAGGCGCCGTCACAAGTGCTTCCGAACTCTTCGATCGTCGTGAGTTATGCATTCTCGCTTCCGGCATCGGAAACGGGTCAAAACCTGAAGCTGAAAATCGAAGATGCGGTTACGGCTGCGCCGTATAAATCGACGGTTGCGGCTTATGCCGTGCAGCTGCAGCCGGAACCGGAGGATACGAGCGATTCGTTCAGTGTCTATCCGTTTGATGTGAAAGTGGAAAATTGGGACTTATCGTATTTATTCAACACATCGAACCAGACCTATACGTATAAAGGAAAGTTCTTCCTGGACATTCAGCGCACACAACAGACGGAGCTTGACGCTACGTTCCCGAATCTGCAATTCGAGCTGTACGATAACGCCGGGCGTCTGGTGGCGACAGGTGTCAAACCGCTGATCGGACAAGGACGGCTTGTCTCCGGAGAAAACAATCTTCCTTTTAACGGAACGTCCGAGCAGTTCGATTCTCCGCTTACGCTGAAAATATTTGAGGTATTCCCGACTGCAAACGGCGACGCCAAGCGGCTCGTTGCCAAATTCGTGAAGTAAGGGGCTGCCCGAACTTTAGACAACCGGTCTCTCTCAGGGGACCGGTTGTTTGCTGTTGTGCCGGTATCCGATCCTGCCCGGGCGACCGTTCCATGGTTGGCGGTGCGGCGCTAATGCGTTACTATAGAAACTGTGGTTAACAAGTTCTATCGAAAAGGAGATATTCCGATGGCATGGCTTCATGTGCATTATCATTCCGAAACGCTGCGCATGCCTGTACCGATGGAGGTGCTCCTGCCGCAGCACGTATCCAAAGGAGCGGGTAAAACAATCGATCCGGGGCCGTACCCGGCACTGTATTTGCTGCATGGAGCGGGAGACGATCACACCGCTTGGCTTAGGCGGACAAGCATAGAGAGATACGCCGAAGATTTGCCGCTTGCCGTAGTGATGCCGGCTGGACATTTGGGCTGGTATACGGACATGGCGTATGGCCGGGATTATTTCACGTTCATTGCCGAGGAGCTTCCTGCGGTATGCGAGCGCATGTTTCCGCTGTCGGGCGCCAGGGAGCGCCGTTTTATCGCCGGGGCGGATATGGGCGGATACGGAGCGATGAAGGCAGGGCTCCTCGCTTCGGATACATTTGGCGCGGTCGCGTCGATCTCGGGAGCAATGGATGCGGTCAGTCTGTTTGAACGCCTGGACCCGCAGCTGGCCGCAGATATTTTCGGGAGCAAGGAAACTTTGCCTGGGAGCGTAAACGACCTTTTTGCCGCAGCGGAACAAGCGGCCCGCACGGACGGACCTCGCAGCGCGCTGTACATATCGTGCGGAACCGGGGATGTTTTATATGAGGAAAATGTCCGCTTTAAGGAGCATGCGCTGAAGCTCGGACTGCCTTTGACCTTTGACGAGGGGCCGGGGGACCGCGGCGGCTGGGCATATCGGGATGCGTGTTTGGAGCGTCTGCTCAAATGGCTGCCGCTTCGCGAATCCGGTGCGGTATAAAGGGGGGGACCAAAACATGGCTTGGATCGAAACTCATTTTCACTCGGAAATTCTGGGCATGGACATGGAAACAAATGTCATATTGCCGCAGGAGAAACGTCCTTACTCGGGAGACGGCAAGCTGAAGACGCTTTGGCTTCTGCACGGCGGCTCCGGCGATGCGACGGCATGGCTCAGGATGAGCGCGATCGAACGATATGCGCTCGAATACGGCATTGCGGTCGTCATCCCCGGCGGGCTTAACTCGTGTTTTACGGACATGCTGCACGGCGGACGGTTTTTTACATACGTTTCCGAGGAGCTGCCGCGTATTTTACGCCATATGTTCCCGCGGTTGTCCGCTGCGCGCGAAGACAACTACATCTCCGGTTTTTCCAACGGCGGCTACGGCTGCTTGAGGGTGGGACTGGCGAGGCCGGATCTGTATGCGGCAATCGGGGCTTTTTCGGCGGGGGACAAGTCCGATATTCCTTTCGTAAACGACGGCTCCAAACGTGCCTATGACCGTATTGTCTTATTCGGGGAAGGCAGCCTGAAAAACACCCACAACGATCTGAAGCATTTGGGACGCGAAGCTTTAAGGAAAGGAATGCCGCTTCCAAGAGTGTACCATGCGTGCGGCAGCCTGGATCCGTGGCTCGATTTGAACGAGATCATGCGCGACTTTTTCGCCGGCCTCGAGGGCAATCCGTACGATTACGTGTACCACGAGGCGGAAGGGCACGGGCATACGTGGGAGTTTTGGGATATGGAGGTCGTCCGGTTTCTGGAATATCTCGGGCTGCAAAAGGACGGGGCCAAGTATATCGGCATATAAGTGGGCTGTCGATCAAAGTGGTATAAAAATATGGGCGGAGAGGAATATTACGTGCGGTAACTTGATACCGGAAAGCTTCCGAACGTAAAGGAGAGACTGCCTGCCCATGAAACGTCCTTTTATGCCGGCCGTAATGGCCGCCCTCGTGTTATCCGTCCTCGCGCTTGCGCCGTCCGCGGCGGACGCTTACCCCGACAAGCCGTATCATTACGGCTTCAAAAAAAGCAAAAACGGCGCGCGCCCGTCGATCGATCAAGAGGGCTTCAAGGAGATCGTCAAGAAACATGAGGCGATTTTTTTAGGGGATACGACGCAGAAGGAGCTGTATCTGACGTTCGACAACGGCTATGAGAACGGGTACACGCCCGGCATTTTAAATACGCTTAAGGAGAAGCAGGTGCCGGCGATTTTTTTCGTAACGGGGCAATACATTAAAGACAAACCCGAGCTGCTGAAGCGGATGGTGGAGGAAGGACATTTGATCGGCAACCATTCGTGGAGCCATCCGGATATGAGCCAAGTTTCCAACGAAAGGCTGAAGGAAGAGCTCGATAAAGTCAAATACGCCGTTGCCGATATAACCGGGCAAAAAGAGATGCGTTACTTGCGCCCGCCGCGCGGCATTTTCAGCGATCGAGTGCTGCAGGGCAGCAAGAAGCTGGGTTATACGAGCGTCTTCTGGTCGGTGGCGTACCGGGACTGGGAAACGAATAAGCAGAGAGGCGCCGGCTACGCGTATGACAGCGTAATGAAACAGCTTCATCCGGGAGCGGTGATTTTGCTGCATTCGGTATCGAAGGATAACGCCGAGGCGCTCGGGCGGATCATCGACGACGCGCGTGCGCAAGGGTATACGTTCAAGAGCCTCGATGAGATGAAAGTGAAGGAATACTAGGCATGAAGCCTCCGGCGGGACGTTGGCGTCTCACTCGCGGAGGTTTTTTGTTTTATGGATAATCGGGGGCTTCTCCAAAAGTACCAGGAATAGGCTGTAAAGGTTCACTTTTAGGGGATTTGTTCCAATGGTTAACTTTCGGCGAGTCCCAGCTGTTTTTTAACCGGTGCGGCATTTTCGGAACGATGATCGATATACGGAGCGTCTGCCGCCTGAAATCCGGCCCATTCCTTAACAAACAAACCCGAGCAGCCGATATGGATCCAATTTTCCATAAACGACTCGAACGATCTCCCTAATCTCCAGCCGGAATATTCCCGTTCATGCGGCAAATACACGACTTCGCCGATATTATATTTCATATCGATGCCCAAGCAGTCGCCCATTCCGTTGAGCGCAAAAACGAACGAATGAGCCCAAAGCGGATCCGGCTCATATTCATCTAAATACTCGTTATCCTTCCGGCAGCGGTCAAAATGAATCAGCTGGCCCAGGTCCCACAAGCCGTGGTCGAAAAATCCGCCTCCCGATATAAAGCCGCAGGATGTTTCGATTCCTCTGCTTTCATCCAGAGCCCAATAAAAGTAAACTTTACGCGAATATTGAAGAAGCACTCTTCTGAACGATTCGGGCAGTCCCTGTTTAAGCCGTTTTTCCACTTGCACGATTTCTTCCTCGGAGGCAGGGGGATCGATGGAAAGTTTGGTCCGCCCTCCTTTTTCGGCAACAGCTTTATGGGTCAATCTTAATTTTTGAGTCCATTCGCCGTACTTGTAACTGTTTTCCCGGCCGCTCTGTGGTTGGAAATAGCCATTTTTCCGCGGATGGTATACATCGCCTTCAAAACGAACCCAATGAGGAAGTTCGCGGGGATCGGCAGGCATTTCTTTTTCCAGGTGCTTGAAAGATTCAAGAAACGCATGACCTTTGTCCGTGACCTCGTACGATATTCCGGCCCGGTCGTTCAGCTGTTTCAGGTAACCGTTTTTTACCGCCATTTTAAAAAACTCCATGAGCTCGTATTGCTTCATTTTGTATAATTCGTGAGTTACATTCCGATTCTCGGATATTCTTCCCAGAACGCTGAATAAAAACCTCATCCGGAGCGCACCGCCTATACTATCGATCTACTTCTAACTCTACCATATCGCCTATAAGTATGCTAAATTTTTCAAACGGCGTTATTCGCGGGGGTTTCCGATTTTTCCCGTAGGCAGCCTTGCCGGTTTATGGTAAGTTTAATTTAAAAGACGCTGCAAAGGGAGAGGACGTACATGCCGATAGCCAACATCCGCGAGCTGGCGGGCCGCATTCAGAGCAATATCAGCGAAGTCATTGTCGGGAAAGAAGATGTCATCGAGAAGCTGCTGATCGCCATCATCGCGTCGGGGCATATTTTGCTGGAAGATGTGCCGGGCACGGGAAAAACGCTGCTGGCGAAGGCGATGTCCAAATCGCTCGATTGCCGATTTAAGCGCATACAATTTACTCCCGATCTGCTTCCTTCCGATTTGAGCGGAATTCATTTTTACAATCAAAAGCTGGGCGAATTCGAATTTCGCGCCGGGCCGCTGTTTACGAACATCCTGCTCGCCGACGAAATCAACCGGGCCACGCCGCGCACGCAGTCGAGCCTGCTCGAATGCATGGAGGAGCGGCAGATCAGCATCGACGGGGAAACCCGCGCGCTGGCGCGGCCGTTTATGGTCATAGCGACGCAAAATCCGGTCGAGAACCAGGGAACGTTTCCTCTGCCGGAAGCGCAGCTTGACCGTTTTTTGTTCAAAATCAGGATGGGCTACCCGTCGCATGAAGAAGGGTTGCAAATATTGAAACGGTTCAGGGAGGAAAGCCCTCTGGAGAAGATCGGAGCCGTTGCCGACGCCTCGGATATCATAGCCGCGCAAAACAGCTACGCCGCGGTCGGGGCCGAGGACGACGTGCTCGCCTACCTGCTGCAAATCGTGGAAAAAACGCGCAGCCACAGCGACGTGGCGATGGGCGCCAGCCCGCGCGGCAGCCAGGCGCTGCTGAAGGCGGCGCAGGTGCACGCCGCTTTGCGCGGCCGCGACTATGTGACGCCCGACGATGTGAAAAGCATGGCGAAGCCGGTGCTCGCCCACCGGCTCGTCATGAAAGGCTCCTACCGGACGAAGGGAGACGCCGCCGAAGCCGCGATCGACCATATCCTGCGGGACGTGACGGTCCCGAGCGAGCCGAATTTGCTGTCGCGATAGGAGCGGCCGGCCATGAGCATTCATTGGATACTTTTTGTGGCGGTCGTTCTCGTTTTCCTGCAGGGTTATTTCTTCCGCAAATACGGACAGAAAAAGCTGACCTACGAGCGATTTTTCAGCACCCGTTCGTGTTATGCCGGGGAGGAAGTCGAGATGGTGGAGCGCATTGCCAACCGCAAGCTGCTGCCGGTGCCGTGGCTTCGGCTGGAGTTGCTTATCCACGCCGGTCTGCAGTTTCAAAGCCAGGCCAACCTGAACATCGACAGCGGCACGCTGTTTCAAAATCATCGCAGCCTGTTCAGCCTGATGCCTTACACGCAAATGACGCGGCGGCACAAGATCGTCTGCCTGAGAAGAGGCTGCTACCGGCTCAGCTCGGCCACGCTGACGTGCGGCGATGTGCTCGGGATTTACACGACGTCCGAGCAGATTGCCGTCGACGCCGAGCTGCTCGTTTTTCCGAAGCCGGCGCCGCTGGAGGAAATCGGATTGCCGTCCCACAGCTGGCAAGGAGATTTTACCGTGCGCCGCTGGATCGTCGACGATCCGTTTATGATCGCCGGCGTCAGGGAATACCGGTTCGGCGATCCGATGAAAGGGATCAACTGGAAGGCGACGGCGCGCAGCGGCAAGCTGCAGGTGCACCAGCACGATTTTACCGCGGATCATCGGGTGATGATTTATGTGAACGTCGAAGACCACGAGAAAATGTGGAGCCAGGTGAACGACGAGGAGCTGATCGAGCGGGGGATCTCTTATGCGGCCGCAATCGCTCACGAGACGATTGCGCAGGGGATCGAAACCGGCTTCGGGACAAACGCCTATTCGATCGACGCTCCCAAGGAGCCGGTTCGGGTGGAGCCGGAAAACGGCTCCGGGCAGCTCACCTATTTGCTGGAAACGATGGCCCGCCTTGTGATCGCGCGCAGCATCCCGTTCGACGCTTTTTTGGAAGAGGAAGCGGAGCGGTTTGTCACGAATGCGGACATCGTCGTCGTCTCCGCTTATGTCAGCGAAAAAATGGAAAGAGCAATCGCGAGACTGCGGTCGAACGGCAATTCGGTCAGCATCTTGTACACCCGCGAGAGCTCCGTGGAGCAGGAGGGGGCATAACGTATGAAGCGACATCTCGCAGGATTCGTTCAAGCGATTCTCCAGGGAAGCGTGGAGCTGCTGCTGTTTTTTCCGCTGCTGCTGGCCGCCATCGTTTATGTATTTCCTGACGCGGGGGGCTGGAAATGGCTTGCCACGCTGCCTTTTTGCTACACGGCCGGTTATGCGGCCGGGGTTTATTTGCCGCTGACCCGGTTTTACCGAACGCTCGCGGTCGCTCTGGCGGTCGGCGCGCTCGATGCGTACGCGGTCCATGCCGATTCGCTTCCCGTATACGGGGCGGCAGTCGCCGCAGGCGCGCTGGCGTACCGCGGCACGAGATTTGCCGTTGTCCCGTGGCGCGCTTATTTCCCCGCCAGCTTTTATTTGATCGGCATGCTGACATATTTTCTGGCGTCGTTCATTCTTCGCTTTGCGGAAACGTTCCAGCCGTATATGCCGCTGCTGACGTGGACCGGGTTGCTGGCCTTGACGGTCACATTGTTCGCGACAAACCAGGCGACGGTCAAGCAGGAGGCGTTATCGGTGCAGAAAACGCCGTCCGTCGCCGGCTCCATTTTGTGGCAAAACCGCATTCTTGTTTCGATGCTTTTGATCGCGATGCTGATCGTTGCGTTGTTCGATCAGCTGAGACAGGGTGTTGTCTGGCTGGCGAGGCTTGCAGCTGCGGCGATCGTCGCTCTGCTGACCTTGATCCCGGCATCGCCCGGCGACAAGCGGGACGAACCGGCGGCACCGCCGCCTGCCGGCATGTTGGAGCCGGGACAGCCGGCTGCCTGGCTTAAATGGCTGGAAACCGCGGCGATGATTTTTACCGCGGTGGCGCTTGCCGCCGGGTTTCTGCTGCTGCTGTATTTCGCCGCCCGCAGGCTGCCGTCGCTCGTCAAACGGTTTTACGGATGGCTGATGAAGGTGCTTCATATGGGGGAGAGGCTTGAAGCGGGATCAGGTTACGTGGACGACGTCGAGAGCTTGATGAACTGGAAGGAACTCCAGGACGGACTTAAGAAAAGGTTTGCCCACTGGAGGACGGCATGGACGGATAAGCCCGTCAAATGGGAGGAGCTTACAGATAACCGCGAGCGAGTCCGCTACTTGTACCGCGCGCTGCTCGTGCGCAGCTTGTCGCTCGGCTATACGTTCAAGCCTTATTTGACGCCGAAGGAAACGGAGAGGGACATCGCCCGCTCGGGAAAAATGCCGCAGTCTCAGCTGGAGCCGATTGTCGCGCTGTACGAGCAGGTCCGCTACGGCGGCAAAGAAGCGGGGGATCGCGAGATCGCGGAAGCGAAGGCGCGGCTGGACAGGAACGGTTGAACGGTTCGTGGATGCCGACCCTTGACTAATGATCGGATTATAATTGACTGATACTTTGGGCGATCACCTTGACCGGACGGCTGCATAAGCTGTATAATGCAAACCGATCAAGGAATATTTGCCAATTATCGAGGGGCACTCGTCTCTTTACCGGGCGGGTGCTGTTTTTGTTTCCGAACGATGGTCGATCGATGGGATGATTTTGGGATTGAAAAAAAGGTGTTCCCCATGGCGCATATGCCGCTATAGGGGAACACCGTGATGATCGTCGCAAGCCGATATTAGAGCTGCTGTATCCGCTACGGCTTCAGCGCTTTATCGATCGGGAACGGCTCGCCGCGCCATGCTTTAACCTGCGTCCAGGCGGCTTCGCCCTGCCAGAACGGATCGTTTGCCGGCAGACCGAGCGGCAAAAACACGGCGGCGCACAAGTACAGGCTGCCGGTCGAGATGTACGGCTCGCCGACGCCCGGCTGATGGCCGCAGAAGCCGACGGTGAGCCAGCCGTTCTCGTCGAACGTGCCCGGCGCCTCGATCATGCGCCGCATGACGGCCGTCAGCGCGCAGCGCACCTGCGCCGGCTCGAGCGACTCCTCGAGCCGGTGCTGCAGCGCCATCTGCGCGAGATGCTGGAACGCGCCGAAACGGTAGGCGAGCGAGCGGCCGAGCGGCGGAAACGTGCCGTCCGGTCCGATGAGCCGCTCTTGCTGCACCGCGTAACGGCTCGCCCGGCGCAGCACGCTTTCGCGCAGCCCGTCCCAGGCGGGATCGAGATCACGGACCGCTTCGATGATATCGACCAGCATCGGCTGGATGACGAAGCTGTTGTAATAGTCGGCGTGGTATTCCGGTCCGTCGCCGTAAACGCCGTCGCCTTTGTACCAGAGCTCGTGCTGGCGGATCGCATAATCGACGCGCATCGGGTCCCAATCGGCGCCGGCAAGCCGCAGCGCAGTTTCGGTCATTGCAGCGAACAGCAGCCAGTTGTTATAGCCGGGCTTACGGGTGCGCGTCGCTTTCAAAGCGGCGATGACGTTCGACTTGACTCTATCGTCCAGCTTCTCCCACAGCTCGGTCGGCGCCCGCAAAATCGCATGCGACAAAAAAGCCGCATCAACGATCGGCTGGCCGCCGTGCGAGAAATTCATATAGTCGGGCGAATCCGGATCGGTGCCCGCGTCGATCGCTTGCCGCGCGAGCTCCGCGTAACGCTGGCGCAGGCGACCTTCCTCGGCATCCCTGCTTCCGTTTTCAAGCCACGGAGCGATCCCGCAGAGCAGGCGTCCAAGCGCCTCCAGATAAGTGAATTGTTCCCTTTCGGTACCGTTCGATTCAACGGGCATTTTCAGCTTAAGCTCCCGATTGGCCAAGTGAAACAGGACAGGTTGTGCGATTCGGCTCAACGTATCGAGCCAGTACGTGCGGTCGCGCTCTCCGGGATTCATAGGGCATGTCCTCCAGTAAGATGATGATTTTCCCCATTTTACCCGAAAAAATAAGCGGTTTCATTGGCAGAACATACAATTTTATTTGTCGGGACGGCTCAATAATTGCGAAACCAGCCATAAACTGTAACGGTTTCGAAGTCTATGATATGTATACCTTCATGCCGAAATTTGATATATTTTTGATGTATTGATTCTATTTCGGGAGAGGGCCAGCAAATTTTTCTTACCGTGCAACATCTATTACCGTAATTGCGTTAATAAGGTTGCAAGAGAGGGGGATCCCAGTGGTAGCACCGGAATTAATCAAGGCTGCCCAAGCGGGCGATCGCGACGCTCTAATTACCCTGTTGCGTGAAATTGAAACTCACGTTTACCGGACGGCCTATTATATTCTCGGTAATGAGCAGGATGCCATGGATGCTGCTCAGGAGGCGTTGATCCGCATATATACGAAAATCAATTCCTACGAAGAGAAAGCCCAGTTCAAAACGTGGGTGCAACGGATCGTAACGAACTTGTGTATCGATAAATTTCGCCGTTCTAAGCCTACCGTTTCGATAGAACAACACGAGATGACGTTTGTTTCGGAAAAAAGCGTAGAAGATGAGGTTATCTCGGCGTATATTGCCCAAGATATTAAAGAGGCGATCGGGAAGCTGCCGGAGCATCACCGTTCGGTCGTTGTGCTCAGGTACTTGCAGGATTTTTCCTACAACGAAATTGCCGAATCTCTCGATTTGCCGCTCAATACGGTCAAATCCTACTTGTTCAGAGCGAGACAGCAGCTCCAAACGTTGCTACATGAATATCAGAAAGGTAGTGTGCGAGGATGAAATGTCAAGAGGTGATGGAGCTAATGCAGAGATACCTGGACAAGGATCTCGAAGATAAAGAGCATTTAACGCTTGCGCAGCACGTGCGGCAATGTTCTGAATGCACAGAGCTGTTTTCCCGCTTGAAACGTCTCTCCTCCGATTTGGAAAACTTGCCGAAGGTGACGCCGGCCTTCAGCCTGGTGGACGCCATTCTTCCCCGTCTGGAGGAGCTGGACCGGGAACGTTTCGAGGCGCAAATGGCCATGTCCGAAGAGGTTGACGGGCAAACGGATCGGGAGCCGGAAGCGAAAGTGAGCTGGCTTTCACGGCTTCGCGAGCGCGTTTCGTTCAAGTGGGTAGGCGGTGTCGTTGCCGCCGGCCTTGCTATAGGATTTTTTATATTCCACGAGCAGTCTCCGATGTATAATGCCGATCAGCTGCTAAGCGGCGCGGAGAAGCGAGCCGACAGCAAAGCGGCGACGAGCGCCGGTTCGACGAGCGCCGGAGCGGCGAGCCGTCAGACGGCGGAATCCTCCGCCATGCAAAATCAAGCGGCCCCGGCGCCTGCGGCAAAGGAGACGGAGGAGTCCAAGGGGAAGACGAACGAAAGGCAGGACACGGCTCTCAAAGCGACACCCAAAGCCTCCACTGAGCCGAAAGCGCCGTCTTCCGACACGAAGCAGCCGCTCGGACAGTATAATAACGGACAAAATATGCTGACGACTCCAAGCGCCAAGGCGCCGATGGAGCAAGAACTCGCGCCGCCGGCCACGCTCAGCTCGCCATCAAGCGGAAACAGCGCCAAATCTTCCGCACCACCGGCCGAAACGGACAAGACGGCAGCGCCGCTCGCGGCAAGCAATGTTACGCCAACTTCGCCGTCCAATCCGCCGGCTGCAAAACAAGGAGCCGCGCCTGCATCTTCCGTACCGACGCCGGCTCCGTCTCCGGCACCTTCAGAGAAGCGAGCGGAAACACCGGCCGACGGCAGCAAGGAAGGGGCATCCGCCGCTTCGGACGAACATGCCCCCATGAGATCTTTTGTGATGAAGGACCAAAACGGATTCGCTTCCGAGACATCGTCCGATGCCGGTGTAAAAACAAGTCCGGACGGAAACTATACGGCCAAGCTGGAAGATCGCCGCGTCGTCATTCGCGGGAAAGACGGCAAAGTCGTGTTTTCTTCAGCCAAGCAGTGGAAAGAGACGGATCAGGTCGTTTTGACAGGCTGGTCGAAGGATGACGTGCTCACCTATCAGGTCACTTCCGGGGAAACGGTCAAGACGTATGAGATCAACGCAAAAACGCAAGCGGAAGCGGAAAAAACGTCCTCGAAGTAGCACCTTTTTGCCGCGTACCGCGTATATTGTTAGCAAATGAAGCTCCTCTTACACAGGTCGCACGACCGCTTGGCGGGAAGTTTCTAGAGCTTTCCCCAAGCGTTTATCATAGATGCGATTTGGGGCAAAGGGATTATGTCAAACCGATATTCGGTTTTGACGTAATCCCTTTGTTGTTATAGAATTTATTAGCCAGACACGAATGGATTATTCCGAGGTGACCCGAATGGATTATAAAACGGCAGTGAAGGAACTGGGCAAACGCAAAATAAATCCGATATACGTATGTTACGGGTCGGAAGGCTATTTTTCGGACGATTTGATCCGCCGGCTGACGGATGCGCTTATCGAACCGGACCAACGCCCTTTTGCCGTAACCAAATACGATTTGGCGGAAACGCCTCTCGATACGGTGCTGGAGGATGCGGAAACGCTGCCGTTTATGGTGCCGCAGAAGCTGGTTATCGCGAGCAATGCGCTTTTTTTAACCGGGGCCAAGGAAAGCGGGAAAGTGGAGCATCGCACCGAACGGCTTCTCGAATACATAAAGTCCCCGGTCGATTACTCGGTGCTTATTTTTACGGTTACCGCGGACAAACTCGACGAGCGAAAAAAGCTGGTGAAATCGCTCAAGGATAGCGGGTACTTGGTCGCCTGCGGCACGCCGTCGGCCGAGGAACTGTCGCAATGGGTCGCCGCTAGGGCGGAGAAGCTCGGATTCCGTTTTGACCGGGGGGCGCTGGAACGGTTTGTTTTATATGTCGGGACAAGCCTGCAGACGCTCGCTCAGGAGCTCGAAAAATGCGCACTGTTTATCGGTCAGGGAGGCGTGCTGACGGAGGATCACGTGGAGCAGCTGGTGACGCGCACAACCGAGCAAAATGTGTTCATCCTGATCGAAGATATCGTTCAGCTCAAGCTGGATCGGGCTTTCACGATGCTGCACGAGCTGATCAAAATGAAGGAGGAGCCGATCAAAATTTTGATGCTGATCGCCCGGCAATTCCGGATTATGTACCAGGTGAAAGATTTGACGCAGCAGGGTTACTCGCAGCAGCAAATCGCCTCGCAGATCGGCGTCCACCCGTATGCCGTGAAAATCGCCGCCGGACAGGCCGCGAAATACGATGTCCGGCAGCTTGCCCGCATTTTGGGAGATTTGGCCGATCTCGATTACCGGATGAAAAGCGGCCGGGTCGACAAGGTGATGGGGCTAGAATTGTTTATGATGACCTTGGCCGGATAGCGCTCCGCCTGGAATGAAAAAAACCATGATGCTCCGAACGGGGCTTCATGGTTTTTTTGTGAGTAAGTATATGCTTATGAAACTTAAGCTTTCGCAGCAAGCTCATTCAGCTTTTTCGCTAAACGGGACTTTTTGCGGGCGGCAGCATTTTTATGGATTAATCCTTTCGTTACTGCTTTGTCCAGCTTTTTGCTTGCAGCGATGAGAGCTTCCTTGGCGGAATCCACACTGCTTGTAGCGGCAGCTGTTTCGAACGCTTTAACAGCAGTACGAAGAGCGGATTTTTGGGAAGCATTGCGAAGACGGCGCTTTTCGCTGACTTTCACTCTTTTGATAGCGGATTTAATGTTTGGCACTTACGTTCACCTCCTACAAGTTTTGCCGCGGATCCCCGGGCAAAACGGACTGCATCCAAACGTCAAGATTTGCATCGTGACGACAACTTTAGATATTCTACCACGAGCGATATTAAATTGCAATAGGATGAATCTTGAATCTACCCGCCTGTGCATAAGCGGCCGGGTTTCATCAAACAATAATCTGGCAATCAACCGGTCAGAAAGGAGTGCGTTACTTGGAAATCCGCGAGCTCGATCAACTGGATTTTTCGTCGGCCCATGCCGATCTAGCGCTGGAAGCAAGGGACATCGCCGCCAGAGCGTCCGGCAATCAGACCATACCGGGAGTACATACGTCGGTGCAGGAAGACGACGGCATAACCATCACGTTAATCGATATTACTTCAGAAGAAGGTTCGCGCGCGATGGGCAAGCTGCCGGGCCATTACGTCACGATAGAGGTGCCTGCTTTAAGGCAAAAGGATACCGATTTGCAGGACAGGGTCGCCACCAAATTCGCTCAGGAGTTCGAAAAATTTTTGGCCAAGCTGGGGGTTCCCCAAAACGCCAAAGTGCTTATCATCGGACTGGGCAACTGGAACGTGACGCCCGACGCCCTCGGCCCGCTTGTCGTCGAAAATGTGATGGTCACCCGCCATTATTTCGAGCTGATGCCGGATCAGGTCAGCAAAGGCTACCGTCCGGTCAGTGCAGTGGCGCCGGGAGTGCTCGGCACGACGGGGATCGAAAGCAGCGAAATCGTGCAGGGGATCGTGGAGAAGTCGAAGCCGGACCTTGTCATCGCGATCGATGCGCTCGCCTCCCGCTCATTGGAGCGCGTCAACACGACGATTCAGATTGCCGACACGGGCATTCATCCGGGATCCGGTATCGGCAACAAACGCAAGGGGCTGACTCTGGAAGCGCTCGGCGTTCCGGTCATCGCCATCGGCGTGCCGACCGTGGTATACGCCAGCACCATCGTCAACAGCGTCATCGATATGATGCACAGGCACTTCGAACGGCAAACGTCCAACACCGGGCAAATTCTCGGCATGCTCGATCAGCTTCAGGACCATGAGCGGATCGAGCTGGTCAAGGAGGTTTTGAACCCGGTCGGGCACGATCTGCTCGTTACCCCGAAAGAAATCGACCAGTTCATCGAAGATATCGCCAACATTATCGCGAGCGGGCTGAATGCGGCCCTGCACGAAGCGATCGACACGAACAACGTAGCGGCATTCACGCATTGAGTTAAAACCTTTGTTCCCAGGGCTCGTACCGGGGCAAAGGTTTTTTGGTTGCACCGGTAGTTCTCTATTCATCTCTTTGCGCTTGCGCAAACGGACTGAGGCGACGCTATTCGCCCGTTTTTCTTCCCGTTGAAATTTTAACGGATGAGTAACCGGGAACTGTTCACAAATATAGAGGAACTCACATTCGCTATTCTCAGGAAAAGGAGCACATCTGACAAATAGAGGAACTGAGATGCTCTAAATATACGAAAAATCGCTTAATTGCTGGAAAAATAGGCAAATAACGCATCTGAGCTCCTCTATTCTTGGCGAATCGGTCGAAATGGCCATTATAGCGCACTGTAGTTCCTTTATGACCCGGACAGACGCAGCGAGCAGTCGCGCATATCGGGCGGGTCCAGGGCGCCCGAGCGCCTTGAGGGCTTTGCGGAGCAAAGCCTGCTTCGGAAGCCTGGGGTCCCCCCGGTGGGGGGATTTAGGGGGCTTTGCCACGCAATTTTTTTGTTCTATCAATCTCCCTATCTTCATAGATTGCTAGTAGATAGCTTTATCGATTGCGAAGTTAGCTTTGCCGCGAAGCTCAGCAACCTTACGAGACAAACTTTCCCTGCGGAAAGTTTTTAGGAGGGCAAAACTATGAAATGGGACGCACTGACCTTGAACTTGAGCAAAATGCGAAGCACGAGAAGCGAGCCGGGGATTATGACGAGAGTGTTCGTTTTGCTGATGGTATGTACGATGCTTTTGATGCTGCTGATGGGCGTGCTCGGGTATGTCCAAACCAATTACGGCAGCAAGGCGCCTTCATCTTCGATGAAAGGGATGGCTTCCTCGGTGTCCAGCCAATTTTTCATGGATATGATCGGAATGGAGCTGCCGAGCACGAAGACGGACCGGCAATCGTTCACCTTTTCCCAGCAAAACGTGGCGATGTTCCTGTTTAATTTGGTGACCGACGTCAATCCGAAAGAACCGAAAACGATGATCGCCCGGGAGGTGCCGGGGATGTCGCAGGACGAGACGGTTCTGCTCAAAAAAGGCGTCGGCACCGGCACCGACTCTCCCGCCGATTACGGCCCGAAGCTGGAGGTCATCGACAGAGGGCAGGCGCCTGGCGAAACCGGCATCAAGGATGTGGAAAGCTTGCCGATTCAAGGTCCGCCGCTGCCCGTCGCCGCCGCGGAGCCGCCTCGAACGGCAGGGCGCAACGTTGCGTTCATCTATCAATCGCACAACCAGGAGTCGTTTTTGCCGGAGCTGAGCGGCGTTACCGATCCCGACCGGGCTTACGATGCCAAGGTCAACATCTCGCTCGTCGGCAAAAGGCTGGCGGAAAAGCTGGAGCAAAACGGCATCGGCGCTGTGCATTCGGATACGAACTACCCGAGTGCGGTCAAAGACTTCAATTACTATTATTCTTACAAATATTCGTTAAAGACGCTGCAGGAGGCGGTAGCCTCGCACCCGGACCTGAAGTTTTACTTCGACATTCACCGCGATTCGCAAAAAAGGGACAAGACGACCGTGACGATTGACGGCAAAGACTATGCGCAGGTGTATTTCATCATCGGAGGCAAAAATCCGAAGTGGAAGGAAAACGAGCAGTTCGCCGCCAAAATTCACGACGCGCTGGAAGCGAAGCATCCGGGTATATCCAAAGGCATTCATGCCAAGGCTTCCGAAGGGAACGGGGTGTACAACCAAAATTTTTCACCGAACAGCGTGCTGATCGAAGTGGGCGGACCATACAATTCGCTGGAGGAATGTTACCGCACGGTTGATCTGCTGGCAACCGCCATCTCCGAGGTTATTTTGAACGTGCAAAAGGTAGATGCCCCGGCGGGCGGCAAAGAAGTTCAGAAGCAAGGGTAAGGTTGCCCCGCGTGACGCGGGTTAAGAGAAATTGCTTGCGAGACAAGCTTCCCGGCGGAAGCTTTCAGGAGGGAAGCCAAATGGCCAAATATTATGTCAGATTATTCATCGTCGCGCTGATCGCCGCCTTCTGCATCTTCTTCGGCGTCGACCTTGCGAGCAAAGGCGTAGAACGCGTGCAGGGACCGACGGGTCCGGCGCCCGTAAAGCAAACCGCGGCACCGCCGGCGAAGACTGAATCGAAGCCTGCAGGCGTCACCGCCCATGCGGGCGCGGCGAAACCGGCGGCAGGTTCGTCCGCGGCAGGCCAGGACGCCAAAACAAAGCAGGAGGAGCCGGTGCGGAGCGAAGTTACGGAAGATACCGGAATTAACCGGGTCAGCAACAAGGCGGGCGAACTTCTGCAAATTATCTCCTACCACGGAATCAAATTTATCGTTTCCATACTCGACGCCATTATTGGATGACGGCCCCAATTGCTGCGTTCTCTTACAACTGCTATAATGAAAAGTATTGTATATTAGCAGGTAAGTGAGGACGCGAAACGATGGACATCCAATCGAGACAAAAGAAAATAAGGAACTTTTGCATTATCGCACATATCGACCACGGCAAATCGACGTTGGCCGACCGGATCCTCGAGTTCACCGGGGCGCTGTCGTCCCGTGAAATGCAGGACCAGGTGCTGGACCAAATGGATTTGGAACGCGAGCGCGGCATCACGATCAAGCTGCAGGCGGTGCGTCTGAATTACCGCGCGGACGATGGTGAGGAGTATATTTTGAATTTGATCGATACGCCGGGGCATGTCGACTTTACGTACGAGGTCTCGCGGAGCCTCGCCGCTTGCGAAGGTGCGCTGCTGGTCGTCGACGCGGCTCAGGGCATCGAAGCGCAAACGCTCGCGAACGTATACTTGGCTCTGGACAACAATCTGGAAATTTTGCCGGTTATCAACAAAATCGATCTTCCGTCGGCGGAGCCGGAACGGGTGAAGCAGGAGATCGAAGATGTGATCGGGCTGGATGCCAGCGAAGCGGTGCTTGCTTCGGCGAAGGCGGGTATCGGCATCAAGGAAATTTTGGAGCAGATTACGCAGAAGGTGCCGGCTCCGAGCGGAGATCCGAATAAACCGCTGAAGGCGCTTATTTTCGACTCCCACTACGATCCGTACAAAGGCGTCATCGTCTACGTGCGGGTGATCGACGGCTCGATCAAGGCCGGCTCGAAAATCAAGATGATGGCGACGGACAAAACGTTCGAGGTCATCGAAGTCGGCGCGTTCAAGCCGCGCATGAGCATTGTCGACGAGCTGAACGTCGGCGACGTCGGTTTTATCGTGGCCGGCATCAAAAACGTGGGCGATACGCGCGTCGGCGATACGGTGACCGATGCGAAAAATCCGACGCCGGAGCCCTTGCCGGGTTACCGGAAAATCAATCCGATGGTATTCTGCGGGTTGTACCCGATCGAAACGTCGGATTACAACGACCTGCGCGAAGCGCTGGAGAAGCTGCAGCTGAACGACGCTTCGCTCAGCTTCGAGCCGGAGACGTCGACGGCGCTCGGCTTCGGCTTCCGCTGCGGCTTTCTAGGTCTTTTGCACATGGACGTTATTCAAGAGCGCATTGAGCGCGAATTCAACATTCCGCTCATTACAACCGCACCCAGCGTGGTGTTCCGGGTGACGAAAACAAACGGGGAAGTGCTGAACATCGAGAACCCGTCTTTGTTCCCCGAGCCGGGCAAAATCGACTTCGTCGAGGAGCCTTACGTGAAAGCTTCCATCATCGTGCCGAACGATTATGTCGGAACGATCATGGAGCTGTGCCAAGGAAAACGCGGCGAGTTTATCAACATGGAGTATCTCGATACGACGCGGGTCACGCTCACGTACGACATACCGCTCTCCGAAATCGTCTACGATTTCTTCGATCAGCTGAAATCGAGCACGAAAGGATATGCATCGTTCGATTACGAGCTATCCGGCTACAAGCAGTCCAATCTGGTGAAAATGGACATCTTGCTGAACAACGAGCAGGTGGACGCTTTGTCGTTTATCGTTCACCGCGACCGGGCGTACAACCGCGGACGGATCATTTGCGAGAAGCTCAGAGAGCTGATTCCGAGACAAATGTTCGAGGTGCCGATCCAGGCGGCGATCGGGCAAAAGGTCATCGCCCGCGAAACGGTCAAGGCGATGCGCAAAAACGTGCTGGCCAAATGTTACGGCGGCGACATCAGCCGGAAGCGGAAGCTGCTGGAGAAGCAGAAGGAAGGCAAGAAGCGGATGAAGCAGGTCGGCAGCGTCGAGGTGCCGCAGGAAGCATTTATGGCGGTGCTGAAGATCGACGAGAATTAAGCCGATCATACCGGGTATATTCGGAAAGACAAGATAGGCGGCAAGAAGTAACCCACCGGGAGTTCCTGAAGTGGGTTACTTTCTTTGTATGAGCCAAGCGGCCTCGTATGAGCCTTGCACAATATCGGGACATGGTGGATCAGCCCGAACAAATATTTTCCTTTATGCTGCCGCTGTGCAGCTGTGATACAATATTTCCAAAACTATTGAAATATGGAGCCTGCCATGAACGTAACGGTACGACAAGAAACGCCGAGCGCGGTGTATATTCATATTCCGTTCTGCACGAACAAATGCCATTATTGCGACTTCAACTCCTATGTGCTGAAAGGCCAGCCGGTGGCGGACTATTTGGACGCGCTGGAGCGGGAGATGGAGCAGACGGTGCGGCTTGTCCCGCCGCGGACGGTCGAAACGATCTTTGTCGGCGGCGGGACGCCGACGGTGCTGCTGCCGGACCAGATGGAGCGATTTTTGCGGATTGTCCGCACCTATTTTCCGACGGATCACGAGCAGCTGGAGTTTACGATGGAAGCGAACCCGGGCACGACGGATGAGGAAAAGCTGCAGGCGATGAAGGAAGGCGGCGTCAACCGGATCAGCTTCGGGGTGCAGTCGTTCGACAACGGCTTGCTGGCGGAAATCGGGCGGATTCACAATACGGACGACGTCTACCGCAGTCTGGAAAATGCGCGGAAAGTCGGCTTCGCCAACTTGTCCATCGATTTGATGTTCGGACTGCCGAAGCAGACGCTTAAAATCATGGAAGAAACGCTGAACGAAGCTTTGGCGCTCGATTTGAAGCATTACTCCATCTACAGCCTGAAGGTCGAAGAAAACACCTTGTTTCATACGCTGTACCAGAAAAACCAGCTTCCGCTTCCCGACGAAGACGAGGAGCTGCAAATGTTCCTTTATATAATGAAGAGACTGGGCGAAGCGGGCTACGAGCAGTATGAAATCAGCAATTTTGCGAGGCCCGGGTTCGAAAGCCGCCATAACAGCATGTACTGGCGCAACCGCAGCTATTACGGCATCGGCGCCGGGGCGCACGGCTACGTAAACGGACAGCGACACGTCAATATTAAGGGGGTTCAGCCGTATATCGATGCGACCCGCGGTGCACTTCCCCGTTTGGAGCAGTTCGAAGTGACCGGGCAGGAAGCGATGGAGGACTTTATGATGGTCGGGCTGCGCATGCTGAAAGGCGTAAGCAACCGGGATTTCTCGGAGCAGTTCGGAGGTTTGTCGATAGAGGATATTTTTGCGCCGACGCTGAATAAACTGCTGGCTAACGGACTGATCGAACGAGCCGCGGACGGATATCGCTTATCCCCGCAAGGGCTGCTGCTCGGCAACGAAGTGTTTGCGGAATTTTTGAGCTGACAAAGCCCGCCTAAATTGAAGCGATCCTCTGCCCATAAAAAAAATGATTGAATGTTTTATTCGCTTTGTTGTATATTTATTCATATATAATTTAGAGCGAAACGGGTGGGGATGACTACATGACAGTAACAGTGACATGCAGAAAAGCGACGGAGCGGGACGTCGATCATTTATACGAAATTATTCAAGGCTATGCGGAAAAAGGCATCATGCTGCCGCGTTCCAAGGAAATGCTCACCGATCAGATCGACACGTTCGTCATAGCCGTACAGGAAAACGACGATCGGTTCATCGGCTGCGGTTCACTCACCCGGCTCGGCCAGGATTTGGTCGAGATCCGCTCTCTCGGCGTAAGCGAGGGGTATAAAGGGCAGGGCATCGGCAAAATGATCGTAAATCATCTGGTGGAAGAAGCCCGCCGGCAAAAGATCGCCAAAGTGATGGCGCTGACGTACGAGGTCGCTTTTTTCGAGCGCAACGGGTTTACGGTCGTTCCGAAGGAAATTTTTCCGGAGAAGGTATGGAAGGACTGCATTCACTGCAAAAAGCAGCACTGCTGCGACGAAATCGCCGTGCTCAAACGGCTGGATTGACTTGACAACAGACCTTAGGGTCTGTTATTTTTATAACATGAGTTAGCACTCAGGATCAAAGAGTGCTAACGACGGACAGCTAAAGGTTTAGCGGGCAAGAGGAGGGGCGGATATGTTAACCGAACGACAAAGACAAATCCTAAGCGCTATCGTAGATGACTACATTCGTTCCGCGGAGCCGGTCGGCTCGCGCAGCATTTCCAAACGGGGCAATGTCGGCTTCAGCCCCGCCACCATTCGCAACGAAATGTCCGATTTGGAAGAAATGGGCTTTCTTGAGCAGCCGCATACGTCTGCAGGCCGCATCCCTTCGCACAAGGGGTACCGGTATTATGTCGACCACCTGGTCAAATACGGCAGCGTCAGCAACGATGAGGTCGACGGGCTCAAGCTTTATTTTGCCGAGAAAATTCAGGAGATGGAGCAGGTCATCCAGCAGGTTGCGATGATTTTGTCCAATCTTACCAACTATACATCGATTGTACTTGGGCCGGAGGTTTTCAACACGACGCTCAAGCGTCTGCAAATCGTGCCGCTTAACGAGCAAACTGCGGTGGCGATCATCGTCACCAACACCGGCCAGGTCGAGAACAAGACCGTCACGATCCCCGAAGGCGTGCAAATGTCCGAGGTGGAGAAGATGGTCAACCTGCTTAACAGCCGCTTGATCAACGTGCCGCTCTACCAGTTCAAGACGAAGCTTTTTAACGAAATCAGCCAGGAAATGAGCCGGTACGTCTCCGGCTATGAGGAGCTGCTCGGAATGCTGAACGGCGTTCTTGACGCCGGCGAGGAAGACCGCGTTTTCTTAAGCGGCACCACGAATATGCTCACTCAGCCTGAGTTTAAAGATGTGGAAAAAGTGAAGACTATTCTTGATATGCTTTCCGAGACGCATACGCTCGTCAGGCTGTTTGCCGAAACGCCCTCCGGCATTCAGGTGCGCATCGGCCAGGAAAATCAGATCGAAGCGATCAACGATTGCAGCCTGATCACCGCGACGTATTCGGTTGACGGACAGACGCTCGGAACGATCGGCATTTTGGGTCCGACGCGGATGGAGTACGGGAAGGTCATTCATCTGCTGGACCGAATCTCCAAAGAGCTCAATCACGTGATGGGGCGCTGGTATAGATGAGTCAATCGAAGCAGGGAGTTCACGAAAATGAAGAAAAATACGCGACGCTGCTGAACAACGCCGGGGCGGTACGGGCGATCTGCTCCGCGGTGGAAGGCACCCTCGGTCCGAAGGGGCTCGATACGATGCTCGTCGGCGGTCACGGGGAAGTGATCATCACCAATGACGGCGTGACCATTTTGGAAAAAATGGACGTGACGCATCCGGCGGCGCGCCTCCTCATTCAAGTGGCGCGCGCGCAGCAGAGGCAGGTCGGCGACGGCACGACGACCGCCACGGTGCTCGCCGGGGCGCTGATCGCCGAAGGCGTTACGCAGGTGACGCGCGGGGTGCCTGTGGCGAAGGTGGTGCGCGGCATCCAGGACGGCGTCATGCGGGCGCTGGCGTCGATGCGGGATCGAGCTCGCGAGATCACGGGGCATGACGATCCGGTGCTGCACCGGATCGCCTATATTGCCGGCCGCGAGCAGAGCGATATCGCGCGCCTGATCATCGATGCGGTGCGGCAGCTCGGAGCCGACAAACTGAAGGAAGAAGGCTTCCGCTTCGCCGATCTGGTCACTTCGCACGGCAAAACCGGCAGCGAGGTATGGCCGGGGCTGCTTATTCCGAAGGTGCCGATGAACTCCCAGCTCGATTTTGAACCGTTTTCCGGACCGGTGCTCGTCGTACAGGACGCGCTCGAGCCGGAGACGATCGACGAGGAAGCGCTGATGACGGACGCAGGCTTCCAGAGGTATTTGCAGCTCAAGGAGCAGTTCCGGGCCAGCCTGGAAAAGCTGACCGATCTGCGGATCGGTCTGATTGTAGCGGATCGCGGCGTCGATCCGGAGGCGGAGCAGTTTTGCACCGATCACGGCATCATGGTGCTGCAGCGCGTGACGCGCGACGATCTGAAGCGGATCGCCGAATATACCGGCGCGAAGCCGATCCGCCGCGGCGCTTTGAAGAAGCCGGTGGCCGAAATCGCGATTTATCTCGGCCACGCCGGACACATCGCGTACGACGAGCGGCTCGAGTGCGTGCGAATCAAGCAAGGCCGCGGCAAGCCGACCGCGTCGATCGTCGTCGGCGCGAGCACGAGCGAGGTCGTCGGCGAGCGCTCCCGCATCGCGCGGGATGCCGCCTCGGCGGTGCAGGCCGCGCTGAAGGGCGGCTATCTGCCAGGCGGCGGCGCCGTCGAGATCGCGGTTGCGCATGAGCTCGACCGATACCGCGAGACGGTGCAGGGCATGGAGGGCTTCGGCGTGACGGCCGTCGCCCAGGCTTTGCGCAAGCCGCTCGCGCAAATTGTCGTCAACGCGGGGTACAACCCGCTGGAGAAGGTCGAAGAAGTGAAGGCGGCGCAGATCGCCGCGAAAAGCGACTCGATCGGCATCGATTGCGATACCGGGTACACGGTCGATTTTATGGAAAGCGGCATCGTCGATCCGGCACCCGTCAAGCTGCACGCTTTGGAAGCCGCTTCCGAGGTGGCGACGGCCGTGCTGAGAATCCATACCGTCATTAAGATGAAGCAGCCTGCGGAGGAGTAAGATAGATCGTCGAAGTCCGATGGATGGAAAGCGGAGTGGACGGAATCGTGCTGGAGAAGCGTTAGCGGTCGCCTTTGTGATCGGAAGCACGATCCGGGACACGAAGCGGCATGCGTTCACGGACTTCAGGCGAAGTCTACATGGGGAGGTGACATTTTTGAACACGGAAGAAAAAACTAACGGTCATCGCGCAGAAGAGCAAGAGGCGGAGCAGCAGACGGAGGCTACATACGGAGCCGAAGCGGAGGCGCAGGATGAAACTGCCGGCGAACCGCAGGAAGCGAGCGAGCAGCCCTCTGCGGAAAACAGCGAGCTGGAAGCGGCACGCAAGCTGGCGGAGGAAAATTACCAACGCTTCTTGCGGGCGCAGGCGGATTTCGACAATTTCCGCCGCCGTACGCGCGAGGAGAAGGAGCAATTCGCCAAGTACGCTTCGCTTAAGCTGATCGAGCAGCTGCTGCCGGTGGTGGACAACTTTGAACGCGCGATGTCCACGAGCAAGGAAACGAAAGATTTCGACGCCCTGGTCAAGGGTTTAGATATGACGTTCCGTCAGCTGGAGCAGGTTTTGGCCCAAGAAGGATTGCAGCCGATGAATGCGGTCGGCCAGCCGTTTAACCCGGAATTCCATCAGGCGATCATGCAGGTGGAATCGGAAGAACATGAAGAAGGCATCGTCGTGGAGGAAGTCCAGAAGGGCTACATGTTGAAAGATAAGGTTGTCAGACCGGCGATGGTCAAGGTCAGCATGTAACGCATCGCATCATTCGGTAATACACATAAAAAGGATTGGAACAAGGAGGAAACTGACATGAGTAAAGTTATCGGTATCGACTTAGGTACGACGAACTCCTGTGTGGCCGTAATGGAAGGCGGCGAGGCCGTCGTTATTCCTAACGCGGAAGGAAACCGGACGACTCCTTCCGTCGTCGGTTTCAAAAAGGACGGCGAACGCGTCGTCGGCGAAACCGCGAAGCGTCAGGCGATCACGAATCCGGATCGCACCGTCATTTCGATCAAACGTCACATGGGGACCAATCATAAAGAAGTGATCGACGGCAAAGAGTACTCGCCGCAAGAAATTTCCGCGATGATTTTGCAAAAGCTGAAAGCCGATGCGGAGGCATACCTCGGCCAGCCGGTTACGCAAGCGGTCATTACCGTACCGGCATATTTCAACGACAGCCAGCGTCAAGCGACGAAGGATGCCGGTAAAATCGCCGGTCTCGAAGTGCTGCGTATCGTCAACGAACCGACGGCTGCCGCTTTGGCTTACGGCTTGGAAAAAGCCGAAGATCAAACGATTCTCGTTTACGACCTCGGCGGCGGTACGTTCGACGTATCGATCCTCGAGCTGGGCGACGGCTTCTTCGAAGTTAAAGCGACGAGCGGCGACAACCGTCTCGGCGGCGACGACTTCGACCAAGTCATCATCGATTACCTCGTAGCCGAGTTCAAAAAAGAGCAGGGCATCGACCTGAGCAAGGACAAAGCGGCGGTGCAGCGTTTGAAGGATGCCGCGGAAAAAGCGAAAAAAGAGCTTTCCGGCGTACTGACGACGACGATCTCCCTGCCGTTTATTACGGTCGTGGAGGGCGTGCCGCAGCACTTGGAAGTGAACCTGACCCGTGCGAAGTTCGAGGAGCTTTCCGCGCACCTTGTGGAAAGAACGATGGGGCCGACCCGTCAAGCGCTCAGCGACGCGGGACTGACCGCAAACGAAATCGATAAAATCGTGCTCGTCGGCGGTTCCACGCGGATTCCTGCCGTTGTCGAAGCCGTTAAAAAGCTGACCGGCAAAGAGCCGCATAAAGGTGTCAACCCGGACGAAGTCGTCGCTTTGGGCGCAGCCGTTCAAGCAGGCGTACTGACAGGCGATGTGAAAGACGTCGTACTTCTCGACGTGACTCCGCTTTCTCTTGGCATCGAAACGGCAGGCGGCGTATTTACGAAGATGATCGACCGGAACACGACGATCCCGACGACCAAGTCGCAGGTGTTTTCGACCTTCGCGGACAACCAGCCGAGCGTGGAAATCCACGTGCTGCAGGGCGAGCGCGCGATGGCTGCGGACAACAAGACGCTCGGACGTTTTATTCTCGGCGATATTCCTCCGGCGCCGCGCGGCGTTCCGCAAATCGAAGTGACGTTCGATATCGACGCCAACGGTATCGTGAACGTATCCGCTCTGGACAAAGGAACCGGCAAAAGCCATAAAATTACGATCACCTCGTCCAGCGGCCTGAGCGACGAAGAAATCGACCGCATGATGAAGGATGCCGAGGCGCATGCCGAGGAAGACCGCAAGCGCAAAGAGCTTGTCGAAGTGCGCAACAACGCGGACCAGCTTGTGTATTCGGTCGACAAAACGATCAAAGATCTTGGCGACAAGGTCGATCAAGGCGAAATCGACAAAGCCAATGCGGCTAAAGATAAAGTGAAAAAAGCGCTTGAAGGAAACGACCTCGACGAAATTAAAGCGGCGACGGAAGAGCTGACGCAAGTCGTGCAGCAGCTGTCCGTGAAGCTGTATGAGCAAGCCCAGCAGCAGCAAGCCGGGCAAGCCGCCGGAGGCGCGGAAGGCGCAGCGAAGAAAGAGAACGTCGTGGACGCCGATTACGAAGTGGTCGACGACAAGAAAAATTAAGGAAAACGCCGGTCAAAGCCAGGCTCCGCTTGGCTTTGACTTCCGTTTGTTTCCGGCGTGGGAAATGGGAGTGGAACGATGAGTAAACGCGATTATTACGAGGTGCTTGGGGTCTGCAAGGACGCTTCTCCGGAAGAGCTGAAAAAAGCTTACCGCAAGCTAGCCCGCGAGTATCACCCCGACGTGAACAAAGCCCCCGACGCGGAACAAAAGTTCAAGGAAGCGAAGGAAGCTTACGACGTCCTGAGCGACGACCAGAAGCGGGCGCAATACGACCGCTTCGGCCATGTCGACCCGAATCAGGGCATGGGCGGCGGCTTTGGCGGCGGTGCCGATTTCGGCGGCTTCGGCGACCTGTTCGACATGTTCTTCGGCGGCGGCGGACAGCGCCGCAATCCGAATGCGCCTCAGCGCGGCAGCGACCTGCAGTACACGATGACGGTCGAGTTCAAGGAGGCCGTTTTCGGCAAGGAAACGGATATTCATATTCCGCGCACTGAGACTTGCGATACGTGTCAAGGCTCCGGAGCGAAGCCGGGAACGAAGCCGGAGACGTGTTCGACGTGCCGCGGCAGCGGGCAGCAGGAGGTCGTGCAAAACACGGCTTTCGGCCGCATCGTGAACCGCCGCGTTTGTCCGACCTGCAACGGCCAGGGGCAGATCGTCAGAGACAAGTGCAACACGTGCCATGGCGCAGGGAAAGTGAAAAAGCAGCGCACGATTCATATCAAGGTTCCCGCCGGCGTCGACGACGGCGCGCAGCTGCGCGTATCGGGCGAAGGGGAGGCCGGATCGCGGGGCGGCCCGCCGGGGGATTTGTATGTGGTCATCCGCGTGAAGCCGCATGAATTTTTCGAACGCGAAGGCGACGACATTTACTGCGAGGTGCCGCTCACGTTCACGCAAGCGGCGCTCGGGGATGAGATTGAAATTCCGACGCTGACCGAGAAGGTCAAGCTGAAAATTCCGGCGGGCACCCAGACCGATACGTATTTCCGCCTGAAAGGCAAGGGCGTGCCGCGTCTGCGCGGCTACGGTCAAGGCGATCAGCACGTGAAGGTGGTCATCGTCACGCCGACGAATTTGAACGAGAAGCAAAAAGACCTGCTTCGCGAATTCGCCCAGCTGTCCGGCGAGCATACGCACGAGCAGGAGCAGACCATTTTTGAACGGATGAAAAAAGCGTTTTTAGGCGATTAATAAATGCCAGTAGACCAACAACTTGCAAAGTTGTTGGTCTATTTTTTTGCGATCATTTGATTTATGGCAAAATAGCTCACATTCATAAATTTACCCCGTATCTGTCCCTCCTTCATCAATACAAGCTCCTCTTCTGAGACCGAGCTAATGTAATTGTCCTTTAACCTTCCTAGGGGTTACTTCTTGATCTTAGATTTATTAAATGTTTGTAAACTACAAAATAGGACAATATTTGCTAATTAGACTGATATAAAATTGCTATATATGTAATTACATGTAAATATATACCGTTGAAAGGATGATCATACGAACGGATAATTTGTTCCTTTACGTGTTTCCCCATTCTTGTCTGCTTATCATAGTTTTATTTTAGAATGCACTCACGTTTACTGTTTAAAGATAGAGTAGTTGTTATAAAACGCAATCGTTTTCTTTTTGCTATTTAATAAAGTAAAGAGGAGCCTAAATACATGATTATATTAAAAAGGATAATAATAGCTTTTCTAATTCTGGCAACTATGCTTCCTTCATATTCAATTGTTGTATCCGCACATAATTTAAAATCATTCGATAATAGTTCACAATGGATAGTAAAACTCAAGGGAAACGTTGATAAAGGCGCATGGATGGGGAAAATGGGTTTAAATACCAAGGGTATGAAACTACTAAGAAACTACATTGTTCTTAACTTAAAAGAGGATGACTATGAAAAGTTACTAAAAGACCCTGACGTTGAGTTAGTTGAGCGAGATTCGAGTGCTTCGATCCTAAGTGTCGATGATAATTCTGAGAACAATAGTAGTCAAGAGATAGTTCCTTGGGGAGCCGAAGTGACGAATGCGGTTTATGCACATAACCAAGGTTTTCTTGGTCAAGGTATTAAAATTGCAGTACTTGATACAGGAATATCAACGAGTCACCCAGATCTGAAAGTAAGTGGGGGAATTTCTTTTATAGAGGATGTCAATTACGAAGATGATAATGGTCATGGGACTCATGTTGCGGGAATCATCAATTCCCAAAAAAATGGAATCGGGGTTGTTGGTATTTCTCCGAATGCAGAACTGTATGCACTAAAGGTTCTCGACAAAGCTGGAGTTGGTTACTATAGTTCGATTATTCAGGCAATAGATTGGTGTGTTGAAAACAAAATCAACATAATTACTATGAGCTTTGGCGGTGTAGAGGATAGCAAAATACTTCATCAGGTCATCAAAGAAGCTAAAGACCAGGGCATTCTTTTCATTGCTGCAGCTGGAAACAAAGGGGCGGGGGTAGAAACACTATTATTTCCTGCACGTTATTCCGAAGTCTTATCGGTTGGATCGATTGGCCGTTCAAATGAAAGATCGATGTATTCAAGTACTGGTCAAGAACTGGATATGGTAGCTCCAGGTGAACAAATTCTAAGTACTGTTTTGAATGGCCAGTACGGTATGCAGAGTGGTACTTCAATGTCCGCGGCATATGTAACGGGGGCAGCAGCCGTTTTGTGGTCAAGAGACAGGAGTTTGGATTCGGAAGAAATAACTAATGTGTTATATCAAAGTACTGAACCACTGGGTCAACCGAATGAGTACGGACATGGAACTATTAATCTTGCTAATGTATTTAGACCCATAGACAATTTAAAACTGGAACAAAATAAACAAGATGTAACAATGCTAGAAAACGTAGATGAGTCAGTTGAAACCAATCCAATTGAGAGCTCAATCACAGGTTATTTTTCGGAACTTGATGTTTTATTAAATTCTGCCGCTAGTGAAGGGAACATCGAACTCACCAAAAAGATACTGGATAAAAGTATCGAGCTAAGCAATGAATACAAATCAATGTTGACGTCCGTATCTTCAAAGGAAAACAAGATGAAAAGCAACGAAATAAGTAATAAGATCATAACAAAACAGAGATTAAATCGGGAATTTCTGGATGTATTTAAAAATAAATTGCAAAATGCCATTGATACATACAAAGTTCAACTAAAAAAACCTGTTCATGACAAGCAAAATAATAGTGTAACTCAACATGTGTATGGAGTAACTCAATCAGTGTACGGTGTAGCTCAATCTGTGTATGGACAAAGCTTGATGTCAACAATCACTGCAGTAACACCTGAGCCAATTTCATTTGGTAACGTAAAAAATGTTACTGTTGCCGCGGGTGAATATCGTGTATTCAGTTTCCAGGCAGATGAGTCGAAGCAATACCGACTTCATGGTTGGTATTCAAAATATGAAGATTTATGGAGTTGCGATCTAAAAATATACAGGGATGCAACATTGACGGACTTGATGGCATCAACTTCAGGGAGAAATATGTCATATCCAGATCTTCTTGCTGACTTAACTACAGGGACAACTTATTATATTAAGTTAATTAACAAGACAACAACTTCCATTTCTATAAGTTTTTCAATAGAGAACCCCCCTGAATCGCAAGCAATTTTATTTAACCAACCCATAGATGTTCATAATGCCCCCTACGAGTATAAGGTATTTACGTTCAGAGTCTTACTAAATGGAACTTATCGAATCCGAACAACTTATTTCAATAATAATGAGAATGAGGGAGCGAATGATACGTTTTTAACTCTGTGCATAGACCAGAATTTAAAGACCTGTATAGATTATAACGACGATTACTTAAATAGCCCTTTTTCATATTTGAATGTCCAGATTGTTAATAATTTAGTTTCACCATATTCAACTACATATTATATAAAGCTCTCAGGCTCAGAGAACCAAGGGGTTCATGCAAGAATTATATTGGAAAAGGTACCCAACCAATTTGTACCTCTTGAACTTGATAGTCCAATTGATTTAACAATGGACATTTTTAAAGCGGGATTTTATCTGTTTAAACCAAGAATAACAGCAAATTATCGCTTATTCACAGGGCCTTATAAAGGGATAGGATCTAATAATGATACCGAGATCCAAGTTTATAGAGATTCAGAATTCGAATCATTATTAGTACTAAATGATGATTGGGGAGAAGGGAATTTTTCAAGCGTAAGCATTAGAATGAATGCAGGGGAGAATTACTATATATTGTTACGTGCGTACGACGATTTTAACAGCTTTAATGCCCGGTTTACGATAAGGGAAGAACAACCTCCTTCCATGCCGGATTTTTTCAGGGTCATAGATAGGACAGCAACAAGTGTAACTCTGGCATGGGACGCGTCAACCGATGATGTTGGTGTTTTAGGATATCAGATTTTTACTACTACAATTACAGATGACAATAGGATAGAAGAACACATTATTGCAACAGTAAATGCATCAACATTCAGCTACACGGTAACCGGTCTGTATGGCGATCGTATTTACAACTTTAAAATTCGAGCGATTGATACTAATGGAAATATTTCAATATATAATGATGTTTCAGTAAGTACAGATTCGCAAAGTCCAACTGCTCCAAGAAATTTAACTATTGTCAGCAAGACAATTGGGAGCGTAACGTTGAAATGGATAGAATCTACAGATGACGTAGGGGTATATAGCTATCACATCTATGACAATAACGAGTACATTCGTCAAGAGTCTTCAACAATTTGTGCACTCGTAATAAGTCCTAATTATCCACATTATATAACTGTCAGAGCAATAGATCGGGGTGGCAATCTTTCCAACCCGAGCAATACAGTGTATGTCTACATCGATACATCGCCCCCTAATGCTCCAACTAATTTAGCTGTCGCTAGTAAGTCAACTTCGAGCGCGGATCTAACATGGACAGCTTCTACTGACAATGTTGGAGTAATAGGTTATGACATCTATAACGGGACAACATTAATAGGCAGCAGTACAACGAATAGCTATAAGGTAACGGGACTATTGGCAAGCACTTCCTACACGTTCACGGTAAAAGCGAAAGACGCGGAGGGGAATGTATCTAACCCAAGCAATACAGTGTTTGTCTACATTGATATATCTCCCCCAACTGCTCCAACTAATTTAGTTATCACTAACAAGACAACTACGAGTGCAGATCTGACATGGACAGCTTCAACTGACAATGTTGGAGTAATAGGTTATGACATCTATAACGGGACAATGTTAGTAGGCAGCAGTCCAACGAATAGCTATAAGGTAACGGGACTATTGGCAAACACTTCTCACACAATTACGGTAAAAGCGAAAGATGCAGAGGGTAATGTATCTGAGCCTAGCAATGTTGTGAAATTCTTACTTATTAGTTCTGCTGAATATCACTATGATTCCTCTGGAAGGGTTGACTATATAAAGTTACCGTCAGGACAAATTATCGATATTCAAACAGATGCAAACGGGAATCAGACAAAGGTCATTAAACCATAGAAGTTCTGTTATACAAGCTGTTAGATTCTATATTCTTATAGGAGGATAACAATTCTAATGTTAAAAAAGCTTATTTCAACGTTGCTCAGCTTCATCATGCTCTTTACTCTCGCCGTACCAGCTTTTGCCGCTCAAAACAGCACAGTAACCGACAAGGAAGACCAATACATCATCAAATTCAAAGACGTCTCCAAAGGAAAAACGGAGCTGCAAAAGAACAAAAGGAAAGCGGACAAGCAATTTACCCGCCTTCCTTCTCATGCAGCACTAAAGCTGAAAGCTTCGGAAGTCCAGCAGCTGCGTAAAGACGCTAACGTCGAATACATCGAAAAAGATTATGCCGTCCATCAAACCGTGGAACAGGCGACATACAAGGATCAAATCAGCTACAATCTGCTGCAAATTCACGCCCCGGAGGCTCAAGAGCAGGGAGCAACCGGTGACAAAGTCAAAATCGCCATCCTGGATACGGGCATTTCATCGTCCTCGACAGAGCTCCATATTGCCGGTGGCGTCTCCTTCGTGCCTGCGGAACCGACCTACGAAGACCAAAACGGTCACGGCACAGCCATGGCGGGAATCGCCGCGGCAATAAAAGATAACAAAGGGCTGCTGGGCGTCGCACCCGGCGCAGAGATCTACGCGGTGAAGGTGCTGGACCGCCAAGGCAGCGGTACATACAGCCAGGTCATCCAGGGCATCGAATGGGCGATAGATAACCATATGGATATCGTCTCGATGAGCTTTGCCGGCATTGAATACTCCAAAGCTTTGGAAGAGGCGGCACAGCTGGCATACCAAAACGGCATTCTGCTCGTGGCGGCGACCGGCAACGATGGGGCTGCCACCGTCTCCTACCCGGCCAAATACAGCTCCGTCATTGCCGTCGGTGCGGTCGACGAGCATAACCAGCTCGCCAGCTTCTCCAATACGGGGGAGGAAGTGGAGCTTGTCGCACCGGGCGTCAACATACAGGGACTTTCCCTCACAACCTACAGTACCCTAAGTGGCACCTCGGCAGCAGTGCCCCATGTCGCCGGTGCGGCTGCGCTTGTGAAGCAGCAGCATCCGGAATATAAGAATGTACAGCTTCGGCAAGTGCTGAATCAAAGTGCGACTCCGCTCGGTAATAAAAATCAATTCGGTAACGGACTGGTCAACGCGTTAGGGTCCGTAAGGTACAGCGCTGTCGAGGGGACCGAGCCCACGCCAGAACCTCCGTCGAAGAACGATAAGTCAACACTCGGAAACTTTACGGAAGAAGAAGTAAACACCATTCAAAGCACATTCAGTTCCGATATGCTGCTGCTCGCCGCATACGTGTACCCAACATTATCCCCACTGCTGAGCCAGGAACAAGCAGGCGTTTTAGCCGGTTGGACTGATGCGCAAGCCGAACAAACGTGGACGCAGCTGAACGGTAGTCAACAAGCGCTGATCAAGAAGTGGACACCCGTTGTCGCACAGCGATGGGATCCTGCCTCCAAACCGAAAGACGACCCGGTTGAAAATACGGCGGCCAAGCAGGTTCAAGCCGCCGAGGATAACTATGATATCATCTACCGTGATCCGGTAGATCCAACACCGTATATGGCAAATATTGACGGCGCCATCGATACGATCCACCGGACTAGCGCGCAGCAGGAAACGGATTTGTACTTGCCCGGTAAACACGGTCTGGACTTCAGCATCGTACGCACGTATAATTCGCTGGCCGCTAAAGTGACGTCGCTTTCCAACTGCGGATTTTACAGCAAGGATTGTTACGTGGTTTCAGTTCCTTCGGTTTATTACCCGGGGTCCGATGAAGGATACGACTTTAACGCCACGGCACAACCGGATAATTTTAAAAAAGGAGTACGGCTCAACGAGATCGCTACCGGATGGAGTATTAATCTCCCTACCATGTCGAAAACGGTTGATTATCGGAATACAAGTACGAGTGGGAAAATTACTCTTAACACGACACCAAACGGTTATAATTATTATCGTCT
Source organism: Paenibacillus hamazuiensis (assembly GCF_023276405.1). Lineage (NCBI taxonomy): Bacteria > Bacillati > Bacillota > Bacilli > Caryophanales > Paenibacillaceae > Paenibacillus > Paenibacillus hamazuiensis. The sequence goes on along the minus strand of NZ_JALRMO010000001.1, from coordinate 3,569,125 downwards.
TCAGCCTGTTTACGAACTCCACTTTACGCTGGAGGATGGTAAGACCTATTCGTTTCGCATAGGAGAGACCACTCCTTACAACTGGCCCTACAGCAATGTGAAATTGACCGATGCCAGAAGTGATTATTACATTCTTACGGTTAATGATGACGTACAGTACTACTTCATGTGGAACCGTGGAAACATGTATGACCGGACAAAACGTTCCGGACTGTACATGAAAAAAAATCGATACGGCGATGCGATTTATTATTCGCAAGATGGCATTCATGTAAATTCAAAAACCGGCTTTGCGGAAGGCACCCTGCAAATTACCGATACGATGGGGCGTCAAATATCGGTGCCGCTCGACAGCAGCGGCATATCCGGGTTTACGGTAACCGACGCCGGAGGGAATGAAACTCATCGGATCAGTTACAACCGGTCAAAGAAAGTACAGCAAGAAGGGGAAGAGTACTACGGTGAAACGTACTTTTATAAACTGGATAGTGTCACGGACCAGCATAACGGGCAAAAAGTTCTGCGGACGTATAAGTACAAAGATCCGGAGCAATGGCGCGCGGATGCCAATATCCAAGACGATTACCGTTACGATGTAGATAACTCTGGGAAACCGGTTCTGGATTTGACCGTAAACGGTCAAGGCGTGGACTCTTCGTGGATTCATAATAAGGACATGCAATATTCCAAAGATATCAAATACTTGCTGCTCGAATCGGTAACCGATGATATCGGATTTATAACCACGTATGAATACCAGCCTTACGATAGCAGCTGGAGGAGTTATCCTAGCTACGAGGAACGGATGCGAAAACGCGGGACCATCCGCAACTACATGGATCCGTATGCGCTGACGTATTATGGTTACCATCCTGTGGTCAACGTCAAGTTCAGCTATACCGACAGCACAGGAGCAGCGAAAAACTTAACACGGACCTTCAGTTCGAACAGCGCCGTCTCGGCGGAAATATGGAGTGAACCGAAAACAAACAACCCGTACGGCAACTTTCATTTGACGTATAGCGGAAGCTACCGCAGCGGAGATCGTCCGGCGACCACCGTGAAAACGTATTACGGCGATTACACGGAAGAGCTGACGACGCAGTATGCCGCAAACGGGTTAGGCTCCACGGTGCCGGTCAACCAATTGAAAAAGAGTAGTCCGAGCACCGTAAATTGGGAGAACGGCAACCAGCGGTACACCTGGTCGGACATCGAAGTCACCTCGTACCGGTATGACGTCAACAAGCCGAATCCCAAGAGCATCATCCGCTGGGTTGACGGCGGAGCGGCAGATACGAAGCCGCAGAACATTCTGGACTTTTTGCGTTATGGATTATATAACAATTTGCCAGCCGGTTTATCGAACTACGCAACTGTCAGCAAAAAAGATTACGATAATTACGGATATGTCACGTATGAGGAAGACTCGTACGGCAATAAGGTCACAAGGCAGTATATTGCGGATCCCGATCATCGGCTTAGTTACTTGAAGCAAACATCCGCGGACGGTCTTGTCCAGTATGAAGAAAGTTATGCTTATACATCACGAACCGGTGCAATCTCCTACTTCGTTACCGAGTATGACAATGATGGTTGGCCCTATCTTGCGGAATACCATTATCCGCTGTATACGCTCGATAAGGTGACGACAAAGGATACGTATCCGGACGCCAACACCGGTCAGGCGGTATCGGATACGGTCGTGACCGAATATTTGTTGTTTGATACAGCGAAAAAAGTACCGACGCAAATAAAAGAAGCGAGTTCCGGCAGCCAGTTTAACGATGCCATCGTAACCACGCGCAATCTGGAATATGACGGCGGCGGGCTGCATATCACCCGGGAAACGATCGGAGCTACGCTGGCCGCTGGACAAGGTCCGACGAATCTGGTCATTTCCCGGGAATACGATGCGTACGACCGGGTTAAAAAAATAACGTACCCGGATAACAATTCCGTGACCTACGGCTATGACTTTAAAAACCGCTTGACGCAGTCGATATTCGCACCGGCAGCGAATCCGGCAGCAACGCGGACGACCCAATTTGCCTACGACGATGCGTCACGGACCATCACCAAGACATTGCCGGACGGAGAGAAAGGGATCATAACCTACTCCCCGTACGGGAAAGTGGAAAAGCAGCAGCGCCAAGTGGGCGGCAGTACGATCCTGACGCTGAGAAACGTGATGGACAGCACCGGCGTCCTTTTGAAAGAAACGCAACCGTACGGGGATGCCTCGAAGAAGACGACCTACGTTTACGGAGGCAGCGGTGATATTCAAACGGCGACCAACGCGCTGGGGCAGCAAACGAACTATTATTATGGCAATACCGCTACCTCTTTAAATAATGCCACCCAGTTTCCGCAAAGCACCGTACGGGTGGTCGAGCCGGACGGTAAAGAGACGTGGACGATCAAGGACCGGGAAGGGCGCACGCTGCAGGTGGTGGAGAAGAGCCTGACGAAAAACCGGGAAACGCGGTATACGTACACGCCCCTGGGCAAGCTATCCCAGCAGCAGATTTTAAACGGCCAGGGTGCAGCACAGACGACCCAGTACAAATACGACGGTCTGGGCAACATGACGTATTTGAAAGACGATAAGGGACAAGTGTTCCAATATACGTACAACCGGTTTGGAAACATGGTCAAAACGATCATGGGAGGCACTCAGCAAAAACTCAATACATACAACGAACTGGGGTGGCTGCTTTCCAAGACGTTGTTTACGAATCCCGCGGAGCAGTACCAGTACAACAAGAACGGGCTGGTGAGTAGGTATACCGATAAGGCCGGACAGGCATATACGTATACGTACACGGATTACAACGAAGAGAGCAGAATATCGATCGTGAATCCGGCGGGGGCTGAAGTCTATTGGAAGCAAAACACTTACGACGGGTTGACTCGTTTGCTGACCGCTATAAGCAGCAGTGAAGGGGAGACGCTTGAATACCACTACGATAACCTTAAACGAATGGATTGGCAGAAGGCAGCAGGAAGAACCTACTCGCTGGGGTATGACGGCTTTGATCGGCTGAAGACACTGACCTATCCGGATGGTCAGCAAATTACTTACGGGTATGATAACTTGAACCGCATTAACTCCGTGGCCTATCCTGGAATGGGAACGGTAGTACCGTCGTACGGGGTTACGAACAACGAGAATAAGTATGCTTTGACGATGGCTAATGGGTTAAAGCAGGAGAAGAAGACCGATGCCTTTAAGGAACTGGTGGCGGAAACCCATTCCGTGAGCGGTACGAACACCTGGACCGAGTCTTTTGAATACGATGGCTTCGGGAATATTAGTAGGATTAACCGCAACGGGGCGAACTACGGGTTCCAGTACGACGGACTCAATCGGATTCAGCAGGAAAACTTGCCGAGCGGGACGAACAAATACACGTATGACGACAAAGGCAACCGACTAACGATGGAAACGTCGACAGGAGTGAACATCCCAGATAGTACACAGGATTTCACGTACAATGCGGTGAATGAGCTGAAGACGTTCAACAACAATGCGGGCACATCGGCATCGTACAGCTACTATGGGGATGGGCTGCGAGCAACGAAGAACGTTAATGGGAACCTGACTCGTTATGTGTATCTCAATGGTAAAGTCATTGAGGAGTTGGATGCCGGTGGCAACGTGAAGGCCCGAAACATTTGGGGTAACGAGCTGCTGTGGAGACAGGACAATACGAGCGGCAAGAGTGGATATTACTTCTACAACGGTCATGGTGATGTGGTGGCGATCAAGGATGCCGCGGGTAACAACATCAATACTTATGACTATGATATTTGGGGTAATCTGACTAGCAAGACAGGTATCATGGATAATCCATATCGTTATACAGGTGAACCACAGGATGACGAGAGTGGACTGATTTACCTGAGGGCGCGGTATTATGACCCTACTGTGGGACGATTCATAAGCCAAGATACGGTTGAAGGAGATTTGAATAATCCTCTGAGTTTGAATCTGTATACTTATGTGCAGAACAATCCGGTATTCTGTTTTTTACGAGGTGGATTAAAAAACAGGGAGTCAGCAATAAATTGGCATGAGAAGCCACCTTCGCATTCGTTGAAGGTGGTCTTTCGCATTCAGCCAATATAGTTAGAAGACTTAATAAATTTCTTGAAAAGTATTAAGACGCAGAAATGAAAGTGTTTCTTCAAAGTGAAGGTGGCATCTCTAAATTATTATTGTAGATCACCTTTGGATGATTTATTGGACCGACAAACACCTAATAGCGAAATCTAGCTTACTTCAACTCCGGCAACCCAAGCTCTCTTAAAAACCGATTGTGTTTTTCCTTGGCTTCATTTATATCTTTTTCAATGCAGTCTAAGTCCTCTTTTACTTTCGCAAGATTAATAATTTCTTCTTCCGGAGCTGTGCTTACATACCTTGATATATTCAGGTTGTAGCCGTTCTTTTCAATTTCTTCCATGGAGACACGGCGAGAATATTTTTTGTCATCTTCTTTTCGATATTGATATGTGTCAACTATTCTGTCAATATGCTCTGGCAATAAGATATTTTGACGTTTCCCCTTTTCGTAGTACTCACTTGCGTTAATAAACAGCACATCATCAAATTTCTTGCACTTTTTTAGCACAAGAATACAGACCGGAATACCAGTAGAGAAAAAGAGGTTTGCGGGTAATCCTATTATCGTGTCGATATTATTGTCCTTAAGCAATTTAGTCCTTATTTTTTCTTCTGCACCACCACGGAATAAAACACCATGTGGCAGAATGATTGCCATTGTGCCACTATCGCTTAAAAAGTGGAAACCATGAAGTAGAAAAGCAAAATCTGCTGCTGATTTCGGTGCCAATCCATAGTTTTTAAAACGAAAATCTTCAGCAAGTGTATCGTTCGGCTCCCAACGGTAACTGAAAGGTGGATTTGCTACAACTGCGTCACACTCCAATTTCTTGGCTGGGTTCATTTCATTGAAAATGTCCCAATCATTCAATAATGAATCTCCGTGAAATATTTGAAATTCAGAGTCTTTGAATCCATGAAGGAGCATGTTCATACGCGCAAGATTGTAAGTCGTGATATTCTTTTCTTGTCCATATATCTGCCCAATGCTGTTTGGCTCAAGTTGCTTTTTAACGTTAATTAGAAGAGAACCAGAGCCGCAAGCAAAGTCCAGCAGGTTATTAATATACTTTTTTTTCCCTTCACTTGGTTTTTGGCTATCAAGTATAACGATTCGAGAAAGGATGGTCGAAATCTGCTGGGGGGTATAAAACTCTCCAGCTTTTTTACCTGATCCTGCAGCAAATTGACTTATTAAGTATTCGTAGGCATTGCCCAGTAGATCACTTTCGTTAGAAAATTCATCTAGCCCCTCAGAAATTTCGGTTATAATCGAACACAGCATTGCATTGCGAGAGTTGTAATTTCTTCCAAGCTTATCAGAGTCAAGATTCACCTCTGAGAACAACCCACGAAACGTACTGTCGAAAGACTCATTTTCTATAAATTTAAAACCAGCTTGTAATGTCTTCAAGAGGTATTTGTTTTGCGTGCGAGCTAATTCGTATATATTACTCCAGAGATACTGCGGCTTGATTACGTAATGAAGCTTACGTCGCATTTGCTTTTCAAACATGGCTACTTGATCCAAGTTGTTATTATACCACATAATAAGCGGGGTCAACTTTTTACTTTCAAACAATGTGAAATGATCATCGAGCACCATCTTTTTTTCATTTTCTTCTAATTTTTGTTTGCTAAAATAATCTGCTGCCTGCTCTTTCATCACACTAATAGTCTCATCCTGCTTACTCGCAGCATAGATATTTTTAATTTCATTCTCACAATAAAGATAATCGCTACCAAGTTCTTTTTTTGCTGCCTGTTCATAGTTATCTGAAAGATAGCGCAAGAAGAGAAAAGACAACATGTAATCACGAAAGTCGTCGGCATTCATCGCTCCGCGAAGTTTATCTGCTATGGCCCACAGGGTTGCACCTAATTGTTTTTGTTGTAAATCATGCATCGTTACCACCACCTATGTGTAATACAAAATTATATTTATTTTGAAGCTTGTTAAATACATTTGATAAAAGTTCTGCGTTATCAGGAACTAATTCTTTTGCCTCGTACCGGAAAACAGTTTTATGCGACAATGTATTTACTATTCGAGCTACATCATCAGTGTCATCCACTCCGATTTGTTCAAGCACATACGATATTCGTCCAACGCCGAGAAAGGAGGAAACGTTTTCTAATACTTGTCTTAGTATTGCGAAATGATAAGCATATAACAGATTGTCGTTTATCGCATGCTGTAACATTTGCAGTAACTCAAGATGATAAAGAAAAACATCTTTTTTACAATCCAACAAAAATAATTCATTGGACGAGTTTTTTAAGGTATGCATTTGGGTAAATCTCTTATACGAAGATGCTTTTTCGCCTTTTGTCAGCCAGTCTGAAAGAATAGAAAAAAGTCCAACGTGGTGAGTTGTAATAATGATCTTCCTATTCTCATAATGATCATCAATCAAATCCATTATTGTTGATGCAGTAATAAAGATGTTATGGTCATCTAAGCTTGAAACAGGATCATCAATAAAGAAATGACTATTTTGTTCACCTGTCCAGCCTTGAACATCAAACATTGTGAGAAACAGGCACCAAATAAAAATTTGTTGCTCACCACGAGAAATTTTTATAGCTTCAGGTTGTTCTTCGCTTTCTGATTGCGGATAAAAACTAATGGAGCTAATTCCAAGCGATGTATCAGTATGATAATTAAACTTAAAATCAAACTTTGGCTTGTATGCAGTTAGCTTTTCACGAAGCTTTTCTTCATCCATTGACGAATGATATTGATTCAGGCTGGAATGCATGACATTCAGCTTTATTGGAGAACCAGTGTTTTCCGTATCATTATCCCAAACAAACAAATCTTCACTATAAGCATTATAATAAACACCGGAATGATTACCGCCGTTCAATTCTTTGGTAATATTTTTGTATTCAACAGAAAGTCGTGTTTTGCCGGTTCCATTAAAGGCAAACACTAAAATAATGTTTTTTCTCGATTCAACAAGTTGCTTTGCCAAAGTCTGTACATTTTCATCTGAGATAATACTCATTCTCCCACCTCCTTAATGGAAGGGAACAGTCCTTGCATTAATCCTTTTTTATGAGTGTTCAAAGCTTCAATTTTCTTTGCCTGTGCGGTAATAAGTTCATCTAAGGTAGAGAGGCAGTCAGCAATTTTTTGTTGTTCTTTTTGTTCTTTCGGAATAAAAAAAACATATTTTTCCAATTGGGTTCCATTAATTGAATTTATAGTCGCACCCAAATCAGCCTTTACTTGCCTTTCATAGGCTGTTGTTTGAAGAAGTTGAAAGACAAATTGTGGGTTTTGTGCTCTTAAGACTGTCATAAACGCACCATGTGTACACAAAGGCATATCCTTTGGTATAATCGCATTTTTTCCTATCAAAGTTTTTGAACCATTACGTACGCAAATTAATATATCGCCTTCTAAAGACAGATTTGCACCACTAATATCTGTCCTTACATAAACATTGTCATCCAATATAATTACACTATTTTTAATATTCGAAGATCTCAATACTAGCAACCCTGTTTCTCTTACATCATCTGGACTATAAGTTAACCCTGAGACAAGTTTACCCAATTGACCAAGAGTCTTCTTAGTCCATTCTCCACTATCTTTAAACTCTGGGAATCTCCACTCGGGTAGAGTTTTTCCCTCAGAAGGGAACAGCTTCTGCATTAACCCCTTTTTGTGTGCCCTAAGAGCTGACAGCTTTTTATCCTCGGCGGTGATGAGGTCGTCAAGGGAAGATAGGCAGTCGGCAATTTTTTGTTGTTCTTCGTCAGAAGGATAAGGAAGCGGCATCTTCATAAAGTTTTCTGTTGATATACTGATTCTATCGTGCCTCGCTCCAGTATTTGAAACGGTTTTTAAATAACTATTCCAAAGATTGGTTTTAAAATATTGCTCGTAAAATTCATTTCGAGGGTTATTGAATCGAAATACTGTATACAACGGAGACATTATACCTTTTCCTAATTTATTTTTGGAAATAGGGCCTACCGGTGCAGAAGTTGAAATGCGAGGGTTATAAACATAATCCCCCTCATCAACTATAAAATAGTTGTCGATATTGCTTTGTGTTACAATTTCTCTTTCAAAATACTCACTTTGATCTACAACGCCATCAGTGGCGGAATTTGTTAGAATTCGAGTTAAAGAACGATCTTTATTTTTATTTGTTATTTTGATAGCAAGTGAATTGAGAGTAGATACTTTCCATTCCCCACTTGAGTTAAACTCCGGAAACCTCAATTTTGGCACTAAAACCGTCTTTTCTTTCTTACTCATATGCCTTTAACCCCACAATCTCACGTCCATCTGCCAACTTTTTCAGTAGCGGAATTAAATCTTCCATCAGTTCCAATTCTTTCTTTGTTCTGTCTCTCCAGCCAAGGCCAAGAGGCTCTAAAAGGTCGCTTAACTTCTCACCATCAAAAATCATACGCTCCATAATTTTATCAACAAATTCTTGCAATGAGGCTGACTCTATGTCATGTTTATTTGCAACTGCATCCAATTCTTTAGCCGATTTTTCTGCCTTGAATTTTTGATAGCCTGCCCTTATGGATTTTTCATCCAATCCCTTTCCAGCTTCCAAAGTGTTGATATATTCTCCTATATCTTCTCGTTCATCCATCAAATTGGAGGTTGATGATATAAGGTCAATCAACTCTTTCTTGGTCATTTTTTCTTTTTTGGGAACATCAGGCTGTGTGAATTTTGAAATCAGCGACATGATATAATCATAGTCAATAATGGCAGAGGAGAACAAAACAAACTCAAAGTCGACTTGTTCGATTTCCGGCGCTTTATTCGCAATATCCTTGCCCTGCTGCGCCTTTAACCTTTGAGCCGTTTCAATATATGCTCCACGGAATGCACGCAAGGTGTCCTCAGGCAGCAACTTCTCAATAATTGCTGTCTGATCTTCTTTTATATCTGTATATTGGTCTAGCTGCGTTTTAAGGCGCTGTATCTCTTTGAATTTATCAATAAACTCCGCGCGTGCTATATCACCCTTCAGGTTGCTTACTTCTTCCGGTTTACACTCCAACCCATGTGATATCATGAATTTTTCCAGCTCGGCAACAGCATTATCCAACTTTTTAACCACGGCAGGAGCCGGATCAACAAGCCAAATTTCTTTTACCTTCTCGCTGCTTTCCGTGCCGGAAAAGAGTTTGATCGCATCATCGACCTCATTTTCGAGCCCTCTAAAGTCAATAATGTTACCATATGGCTTTGTGGGATTTAGAACACGATTTGTTCTTGAGAAAGCCTGAATTAAGCCGTGCTGCTTCAAGTTTTTATCAACATACAGAGTATTTAAATACTTAGAATCAAAGCCAGTTAACAGCATGTCCACAACAATAGTGATATCAATTTTGTTTTTGTGCGGATAATCTGCATTCGGATATTGTTGGTCTTTAATACGTTTTTGCACGTCCTGATAATACAAATCAAATTCGCTTATGCTGTGGTTCGTGCCAAATTGGGCGTTGTAATCATCAATAATAGCTTTAAGAGCTGCTTTTTTCTTATCGGGCTCCTGCTCATTGTCGGCTTTTTCTTGTACAAGGTCTTCTTGAAGCTGTTTCACATCTTTATTGCCCTCAGCTGGTGGAGAAAAGACGCAAGCAATATTTAGTGGATAAAATTTCTCATCTCCACTATTTTTTAGTTCCTCTTGCAGTGTTTTAAACAGTTCAAAGTACTCGATTGCGTCATTAATCGAAGATGTTGCAAAGAGTGCATTATACCGTCTGTTATATGTTGCTGCATCATGCTTTGATAAGATTGCTTCGACAACTGCTTGCTTATATTCCTTAGAGGAAACTTTTGCAGCCTTCTTATCATCTTCTGGTTTGAAATAATCGATATGAAAACGCAATACATTACCATCGTCAATTGCATTTGTTATGGTGTAGGCATGAAGTTCCTGCTGAAAAACATCTTTTGTTGTTCTGTAAGAGCCCACGGTGCCATCAATTTTCTTATATGTGGAGTTTTCTTCAAAAATTGGTGTTCCGGTAAAGCCGAAAAGCTGTGCTTTTGGAAAAAAAGTCTTTATTGCATCGTGATTTTCTCCAAACTGGGAACGGTGGCATTCATCAAAAATAATCGCCATTCGCTTATCCCTGAGTTTCTCTAATCTTTCTTTAAAGGTGAGTTCACCTTTTTTCTTTTTCTCTTGGTTACGTCTGCTGTCCTCATCAAGGGCTAATCCAAGCTTTTGGATGGTGGTAACAATCACCTTGTCTTTATAGTCGTCAGAAGTAAGGCGCCTAACCAAACTTTCGGTATTTGTGTTTTCCTCAACGCAGCCCTCTTGAAACTTATTAAATTCTAAGCGCGTTTGTCTATCAAGATCTTTTCTGTCCACAACAAATAAACATTTTTCAATTTCAGGATTGTCTTTCAAAAGTGTAGATGCTTTAAAAGAAGTGAGCGTTTTTCCACTCCCAGTAGTATGCCAAATGTAGCCGTTGCCACGATTTTGTTCAATGCAATCCATAATCGCCTTAACAGCATAAATCTGATAAGGACGCATAATCATCAGTTTTTGTTCACTTACAACAAGAACCATATATCGGTTAATTAATTGCCCAAGGGTGCATTTGGGTAAAAATCTATCCGCAAAGTCATATAGGTTCGTTATCTTTTTATTTTTCTCATCTGCAAACTCATAAATTGGCAAAAATCTTTCATCTGCATCAAAGCAAAAGTGTTCATTATGGTTATTGGCAAAATAGTATGTTTTGGTTTCATTGCTTACGATAAATAACTGCATAAAACAAAGAAGCGAATTGGTGTACCCATTGCCTTGATCATTTTTATAATCTACAATCTGCTCCATTGCTTTTTTGGGTGTAATTTGTAGAGACTTTAATTCAATTTGAACAACAGGAATACCGTTAATGAGAATAATAACATCATAACGGTGGTTACTGTTGTCTGTATTGATACGCAACTGATTTATCACTTCAAATTCATTTTTGCACCAATCTTTGATGTTTACTAGAGTGTATTGTAGAGGTATGCCATCATCGCGTTTGAAAGTATTAATTTCTCGTAACGTTTTAGCGGCCACAAATACATCTGCAGTGATAATGCTGTCCTTGAGACGTGCAAATTCAGAATCGCTTAACTTAACACGATTCAATCTCTCAAAATGTTCTCTGAAATTAGCCTCAAGAGACACTTTATCTCGAATGTCTTCTCGATATGTGTACTTTAAATCTTGTAGTTTTTGAATGAAGTCTACTTCAATTTGCTTTTCAGATTTCATATTTAATCTCCTCATATTTCTCAAGGACTGCATGTCTATTTTGTTCAAAAATCAACTCAATCTGTGTTAAGAACATATTTTTCAAAGCTCAATTAAAGCATGAAGAACAATCCGATTTGGTTTTGTAAGGTTATTCTCCCATCAATTCACCGGTATAGATACAACATGAAGTTCGCGAGCAAATATCTCTTGAGAAAAACCTAAATCCAAACGCGCAGTCTTAATTATTCCGTGAAGGACCATTTATAAATAACTATAGTACATTGTATCATATCCTATAAATTACAGTAAGAGCACGTTTTAAGCTGGTAAACCAAAGGGGGGCCGTATTCATTTTGCTTTTCACGAATTGTTCTTATTGCACTGTGGTTGGTGATATTTGAAACCGATTTAAGCACTGGGAACTGAATGGATGCGGCGCGGCTAATGAGGGGTCTTAGGGGCAAAGCCCCTAACAAGAGAATATGGCTATCCATATTCAGTGCTTGCTGCAACACGAGACAATTGTCTCGTGTTGCCCATCAAGGTCATTCACAGTTCAAAGTAAATTTCTCGCTCCTGTCACAAAATAAAAAGCCTGGTACCAATTTAGGACACAGGCTTGCATACCGTATTCACTTTATCGTGATTGTTCCGATTCACGGCGTTTTTCCGGCTCGAAGTCAATGCCGCTGATCGCATGTTCATACAAAAACAGCTTGATCTCGCTCATATCGTTCGAGGTATAGTAGGCAGATAATAATTCGTTAAATCGTTCCATATTTTTCTCTGTAATGGTCAGCATGCCATGTCCGCTCTCGACAAGAAGTTTGTTTGCAAGTAGAAGGGAGGTACGCTTGTTTCCATCCCAAAACATTTGCCGCCGCGCTCCCCATAGAAAAGCCGTAATGGCTTTCTCCGTTGTGGTTATGTCCGCGGCCAGCAAGTCCGCCAATTCCTGTTCGATCTCGCTCTGTACCGGGAGCGGCGGTACATAATCCGTGCCTGAAATTCCGACACGCCCGGTTCTAAAAACACCCCATTCCAGCGCTTCATTCCTCGCGACGTATTCATTGAGCTTGCAAATAAGGGAAAGCGTAATCGGCTCATCAATCGCGTTCAGCAAATAACGCCAGGCATCCCTCATATTAAGGACGGCTTGTATGTCGTCCAGCGCGACACCGGGAACATTGACGCCGTTCAGTATCGTTTGGGTTTGCGGAAAGGTAATATTCCGATTCTCCATCTTCATTCCGCAGTATATATTTTCGTCCCATTTTTTCTTGGCTAGAAACAAACTCTGTTGTTTGGTTAGCACATATTTATCCGAAAATGGTTTCATTTCGTATCCCTCCTGCCTGTTGTCATTATATCCGGTTTTGAAAGCAAAATCACCTTTTACCTGCACATAAAATGTTAGGAGGGAAACGCACATTCCCGTATCTCTTGTGTTGTTAGTCTTCAACCTGCCGAGAAAAAGAAAGAGCTTATTTACATTGGGTTTGACTTTTTGTCCAGACAATAATATATTATTGTCAGGACAAAAAGCGAGGTGAAGCGATGTCCTCCAAAAAGATGGGGCGTCCTCCATCAGACAAACCCAAAAGCAAAACGATTGAGATACGTGTCGATCAGGAAATTATGAACAAGCTCGACGCTTCCGCCGAGAAGCTGAATACGACACGTTCAGACGTCGTTCGCAAAGGGATTGAGAAGGTGTATGACGAGCTCCAGAAATAAAGAAGGAAGCGGCGCGTCCGACGAAGAACACAGCCACTTCCTATCCCGCAATCGCTACGTGAGCAGACTGCATAAATATCCTACCATGTGCAGGAATCTCATTCAAGCGATGCGATGACATTTGTGGGAGGATGAATATGGAATCGATTCTTGAAGCCCTGTACCGTGGGCAGCTTCATCCCGAAGAGATAATTGTACCGTCTCATCCTGAATATCGGCCGTTAAGCCGACAAATCGGCGCTATGACGGAAAAATGGAGAAAAGAACTGAGCGACGAGATGTTTCGTGAGCTTGAGGAGTATTCTGATCTTTGTGTGAGCGTGAACAGCTTGCATGTCGAAGCCGCCTTTATCCATGGATTCAGGCTCGGTGCCAACATGATCATTGAGGTTATGAGCAAACGCGAGGAGTTGGTTCCGAATGCAACTTCGGGCGTGTCATTATGATAAAGATCACGACGTCATGACGGTTGTATTTGCGGATGGGACAACATGCCGCCTTAATTGCTGCGAGATCGAAGCAACTCTGGATACGCATACAGCGGCGCGTTTCCGTCTGATCTGGCTAAAGGAAAAAGAGCCGTTTGCCTATGCTGAGTTGGTTCTTCAACACGATTTGAAGCGCTATGCCGAGGAATACAGCCGGGAATACATGAAGCAGCAGAACGAACTGGCAGAGCAGCTTGCCGATCACTATCAAGATAAGGCATATGCGCAAGCTATTGCGAGAGAAATCATGATGCATGGAGATTAACTTCGTTTTATCGAGGGAAGCGCATAAGGCAGAGGTAGCTTTCAGATCACCTAACCGAAAGGACGGATGACGCTTGAAAGCATTGCCGCCCCCGACGCTTCCTTCATTCTTTTTCCCGGCAGGTTTATACAACATGGAAATGCTGTCTTACGTTGCAGCAAGCACTGAATTTGGTCTCCCAAATTCGCTTGGCAGGGGCGCTCCCCTGATTCCCCTTACGTTTCCACCGACTTTTTCTTCGATTACATGTCCAGTTTCAGCCAATCCAAAAAAGCTTCAAGGGTGATTTCCCCGCGCAAACAAGCGTCCCGATTTAGCTTGGCCAGCTCTGCCCATTGATAGAACGTTTCTTCCGTTGTCTTCCCGTACCGAATCCATGCAAAGCGTCTTTTGTATTCCCGAGTGTAGGCTTTAAGCGCAGGCGAATCGGCTTTCTTGCGCTCCCATTGGTTGAGTGCTCCGATCTCCTTGCAGGTTTTGGAGGGAGTGGCAAACGGTCGTTCACAATATTCGGCATTTTTGTTTCGGCTCAGCGCAAAGTAGCGACCGCAATTTTTACATATTCGAAAACGCAGTTCACGACGAATACATTCGCGCACGAAAAAGTCAGGTATGTCGAATACGCTCTGTGCCTCAAGTATATCTGTAAAAATGCCTTCTTTAACGAATTCATACCGGAGTTGCAGCGGCTGAAACGTAAAGCATCGAGAGCTGTTGGGGCTCTCTGTATAGAGATTTATAAGCTTGGCTTGAATCGGCGCTTCGGATACATCCACGTCCAGAACGTCATGCCAAAGCACCCGAAGCTGTTGCTGTGTCGTTTCGAGCATAGCGGGAATCCGTACCAGTTCTTCGACAGGCAACAGTCTGTCTACGTCCTTGTACGACTGCTGCCGCGCTTGTTTCAGGCGTTCCAGCCATTGTAAACGCAAGCAGGCGAAATACATATGATAGCTGTTGAGTAAGGCCAGCCCCTCCGCAATCGGCTTTTCCAGTCGCTCCTCTTTCCCGGTTATTAGCTGATGAAGATCGGTTTGCAAGCGCTCTGTTACATCCCGAATCGGTTCTGCGTCCAGTTCCATCCATTCCAGAACAGTTTGGGAGAAAGGATATTGCGTATGCTGAACATGTCCGGAAGGTCCGTGCAGAAAGTGTTCCTGCCCATCGGCAATATAAGACTGAAAGGTATAGCTCATGTCGCACCTCGAATAGACAATCGAATGTTAATTAAAGTGATTATATATTTTTGTTGACAATAGGTCAAGTGAAGTGTAGCATATAAATTACATAGACAATTGTAATATATTATTTATGGTTATCTATGTAGTAACGAGGGAAGGAGAAGCAGGCAAGAAATCTGTTCCTTGATAATTGAATAGCTGTAGCGAGGAGGAGCGTGTATGAATGACGATCAACAGCGATTTCCGTCACCTACCCTGTCTGTTCCAAAAGGGGCAGGCAAGCAGGTGACGGGCTATCGCAATCATTCGGCAGAAAGTTTGCATCGACGCGAAGTGCAAATCGGTAAAACGATATACATAGTGCAAAGCTGCTACATCGGCAAAGACACGCTCAGCGACAAAATCAGGCGGCTTGTTCTGAGAAAATGGGAAGACGAGCAGCATCGGAGCGAATGAGGACCAATACCGGGAATCCACAAGATTCCCAGCTTTTTTCGGTTATGCCGCTTCATGAAGAGATATCATTCCCGTTCAGAAAAAAGCTGTACAATGAACAAGCCCCTGTGTGGAACCGTAGACCGCCTCCCTCGCTACGCTATTTCATGGAATGAACAGGAACATCGTTCAAAGATCCATTATACTGAAATCAGCCGACATGTTGCTGGGAAAGGATGGAGGATGAAAAAACAGCAGCGGACCCGAACCGCTATTTACTGTCGTCTGAGTCGGGACGATGAGCAGAGCGGCGAAAGCATGAGTATTGAAAATCAGCGAATTTTGCTCCAGCGTTATGCGAAAGACAACGGCTTTGAAGTGACGGACGTCTACATTGACGATGGCTGGAGCGGTACGAACTTTGATCGCCCCGATTTTCAGCGGATGAAACGCGATATTGAGAGCGGCGGCATTGATATCGTATTGGTAAAGGACTTGAGCCGATTAGGGCGCAACCAGATTGAAACAAGCCTGTGCATTCAGGTGTTCTTTCCCGAATACCAGGTGCGTTTTATTGCCGTCAGCGAAAACATTGACACCGCCAAAGGCGAAGACGACTTCATGGAACTGCGCAATCTGTTCAATGAATGGTTCGTCCGCGATACAAGCCGGAAGGTAAAGAGCGGCTACCGCCAACGGGCGTTGAACGGCGATTACACCGGAGCCTTTGCTCCCTACGGCTACCGCAAGGATGAGCAGAACAAGCATAAGCTGATTCCGGATGAGAACACCGCCCCTGTCGTACAGCGTATTTTTCGATTGGCGGTCGAAGGGCATAGCCCCTACAAAATCGGCAGATTGCTCCGAGCAGATCGCATTCTGACCCCGCGCGCTTACCTGGCCGAGCAGCATCAACGTTACCTGAAAGTAGTCAATGCCAGGCATCCGTATGATTGGGGAGCAACGACAGTCAAGGTCATACTCCAGAACAAGGTGCATCTGGGACATATGGTGAGTCACAAGACGACCAAGCCTTCCTTCAAGAGAAAAGGATTGGTTGCAGTCCCAGAGGACG
The DNA here is from genome assembly GCF_023276405.1 of Paenibacillus hamazuiensis. Classification (NCBI taxonomy): domain Bacteria; kingdom Bacillati; phylum Bacillota; class Bacilli; order Caryophanales; family Paenibacillaceae; genus Paenibacillus; species Paenibacillus hamazuiensis. The sequence goes on along the minus strand of NZ_JALRMO010000001.1, from coordinate 3,552,556 downwards.
AATGGATTGAGGTTCCAAATACACACGAGCCGCTGGTTGACGAGGAAACCTTTGCCTTGGCGCAAAAGGTGGTTCGCGTGAAAAAACGCCCGACCAAGACAGGCGAGCATCAAATCTTTGCGGGACTTTTGAAATGCTCCACCTGCGGACAAGGATTATCCTTCGCTCGCGGCGGCAGCAGCAAGACCAGCGGCGGCAAAGGAGGGCGTGGCAGCTTCGCATGCAATCAGTCGCGGACACGCGGCAAAGCCTATTGCAGTTTTCATTATATCAGCTATGTGGATGTGTACGAGATTATATTGGCGGATATTCAGCGTCATGCGAGGACGGCCAAGGAGCAGGAAAGCGCCTTTGTCGAGATGGTTGCCGCGATGAGCCACAGCCAACAGAGGAAGCAATGGGGAGCCGCAATGAAAGAGCGAGACAAGCTGAAGAAACGGGAGGACGAACTGCAAACCATTCAGCGGAAGCTCTATGAAGACAATGCATTAGGACGAATTACGGATGAGCAATATGTGGCGCTATCACGAGATTTTACAGCAGAGCAAGCACAATTGAAAGAACGGTTGAAGCTGCTGGAAGAACAGCTTAACCAGGTAGAAAGCAAACGGGAGAACACGACCCGATTTTTGGAACTGGTACGAGCGTACACTGATATGAAGGAACTAACGAAACCGATATTGAATGAATTGATTGACAAGGTTGTTGTGTTTGATGCCGAGAAGGTAAACGGCAAGCGAGTGCAGCGTATTGATATTTACTACCGATTCGTCGGCTTAATTTCGTAAACAACAGAGGTTCTTACCTCGTTAAAAATAGATTACTCCGTTGAGGTATACTGATCCTAGTGGGCATTGCCCGGCTTGTGTTTTACCGTTTATGCCCGAGGCAATTGCAGGGATGGGGGCCGCAGCAAGTGGTATTTCAATTGTTCAACAACCTCCAACCATCATAGAATACCCTCTTGAGGGACCGACTTATGGGCCCCCCTTTATAGATCAACCTTTTATAGGGCCACCCGCACCAACAGTTACTGAGCAACCATTTATTGGACCTCAATTGCCTGTTGTTGATAATCCGACTTTGGTTGAACCAGAAAATGGTTATGTAAGTCAACAACCATTTGTTGAGCAGGGGCCAAATGTAATAATGTCAAGTAATACAGTGAGGGTTGGTAGGTGGATGTCTCAACAAGAATACGATAAAATGATTTCAACTGGAATGGTACAGGAAAGCGATACAGGAACGACACACGTAGCATTTCCAGCCGACAGTAGTGCCTTTGGAAGACAAGCACCAGATGGTTCCCTATATGTTGAGTTCGATGTTCCTGAAGGCTCTGTTGTAAGAACTTCTGATATCTGGGGTAAAATATTGGGTCCAAATACAATTGAGGCTCGACTTGCGGAAAAAAAGGGACTGCCGAAGCCTGAAATGCCTGAAGCTAAAAACGTAGAAGTAAAGGGGAAAAAATAATCTTGATAAGCAAATTTTCTTCTTGGATTGAATCAAATAAATTAAATCTACAGGATCTAGGTATCATTTCAGAAAAAATTATTAAGTCATCGAATAATCTTAATCCAAGCATTACAATACATCAAACAACGGATGATTGCTTAGGACAAATTAGTGTATGGGAATCTGGTCTCGTAGATATGGAAGTTATCAGTATATCTGACGGTAGGAAATTATTGTATGAACACCAAGAAATAAGTAATGAGCCAAATTTTGATGAAATACTATTTGGATATATTCGAATAATGACAGAGGAAAAATAGAGTACGAGTATATTTCAATGTGGGACTCCAAACAGAGTTAACAACTCTATCGGGGTTCTTTTTTTCTGCCATGCCAAATACAACACGAAAAATCGCAAATATGTACGCCGCGGCGAATTCAGTGGGGCTAAGATTGACGAGGATACGCTTGAGGTTGACAGAATCGGCTTTCAAGATATGTTAGCCGCCTTGTCTACTAAAACCGCAGATGCGGTAATCGTACTCAATACAAGTCGTTTGTGGCGGTCTGACATTGTGAAAGTATTGGTGCATCGAGAGTTTAAGAAATACGGTGTGGATGTAAAAAGCATCGAACAACCAACATACAGCATTTATAAGAATTACCATTCTGACTTTTTAATCAACGGTTTGATGGAACTACTTGACGCATACCAACGGCTTGAAATCAGTAAGAAATTAAGCCGAGGACGCAACAAGAAAGCACAGCATGGCGGCTATGCAGGAGGTCGGGCGGCATTCGGTTACAGGGCCAAGAAGGGTCAAAAAGCCATTGAAATTAATCTTGACGAAGCGTTAGCTGTACAGCGGTTGTTTGAATTAAAGGAATTGTTTCCTGATTGGTCATTGTCACAGTTGGCCTACCAGATGAACTATGACCGTTTTACGACTGCACAAGGCAAGCGATTTACGAAAGTGCAGGTTAAACGAATCCTAGACCGCAAGGAATTTTATCAAGGCTTGTATCTCTATGGGGACATTAAAGCTGACGGAAAGCATCAGGCGATCATATGATGAATGACGATTATGAACATTTGTTACAGGAGAAAGCATTGCTCAGCCAGCAAATAATGACCATTGAAGAGGTCAAGAAGATAATTTTTGATGCCATCGAACAACGAGGTCATCAACTGCATGTACTGACTTTGGAAGATATTCTGATTTCCATACATTCGTTATCATCGAATCTGCAAATGGAACTTTTACTATTACATTTGGACAAGGCACTTGCGGCCTATAAATAAATTCGCTATTCAGGGAGGAACCTAACAGACTATATGAAGAGCGATCCACAAAAAGGAAAAACACGAGCGCGAGGCAGAAAAACCGCCCACGTTAATGATTACATTCATCCACTGGACTATTATTTTCAATTATTCATTCGAGCCAAAGAAACCGAGGGATTGCGTCCTAAATCAATTCTGGGCTACAGAAACAGCTATAAATACTTTCAAAAATGGTTGTTGCAGCAGTATCCTAAGCTATCTGTATCTGAATTTGCCGCGGATCATATCCGTCAATACATACTGTACATGCAACATGAGCGGCCTCGATTTACCGAACATCCACGGCTTAGACTCAAGTACCAAACGGATATTGGCTTGGCAGCGAAGACGATTTCTGTTCGAACTAACTTTATGAAGGCTTTATTCACGTTTATGTACCGAGAGGGTCATATCCAAACAGACATAGGTTCTTTGGTCAAAGTAGTCAAAAGTAAGGATGATACGGTTGAAGCCTTTACCAAAGAAGAAATGATGTTGCTGCTGACAGCACCGAATAAAGAAGAATACACTGGATTTCGTGACTATGTATTAATGTTCTTCTTATTTGATACTGGAATGCGGATCAATGAAACTCTGCTCATGAAAATCAGCAATATTGATTTTATTCACCGTATTATACATATTCCTGCTGAGGATGCGAAGAATGGTAAACCAAGAAGCGTTCCTTTTACGAAGAAAACGAAGGAATTGCTGCAACAGTTGATTGAGGAGAATGAAACGATGTTTGGTAAACAAGCTGAGTCGGTTTTCTTGTCCAACTATGGAGAGCCACTCTCGCAGAATCAGGCTTATTGCAGAATTAGAGAACATGGTGAGCAAGTCGGCCTCAAGCATAAACGAGTTTCCCCGCATATTTTCCGTCATACCTTTAGCAAAATGTATATTCTGAACGGTGGAGATTTGTTTACGTTGCAAAAGATACTGGGACATTCCGATTTAAGCATGGTAAGGAAATATGTGCAGATGAATCCAGATGATTTGAGGAAGCAGCATGATACGAATAGTCCGATGTCTCAGTTTTAGAGGAAATTTACTCCAAATGGCGAACATTCTTCAATAGAGTGTATCGCTATTTTTATTTTGCAGATGTTTGAAAATAACTTATGAAAGCACCCAAGTTTACACCGAAACACGGTGAAAACACGTGGGTGAAAAGGTGGGGAAAACGCTGGGAAGCCTTGATACATAAGGAAAGTCATTTGGAAACATGTGGGGTAAAATGTGATCCAAATACCTAACTTTATGTGGGTGAATTCGGATGAAATGGAAGAAATCCTATTGTATCAAGGGATTTCGGCATTGTGGAACGACAGATAAAGGCCCGAAACATTTGGGGTAACGAGCTGTTGTGGCGACAGGACAATACAAGCGGTAAGAGTGGGTACTACTTCTACAACGGTCATGGTGATGTTGTTGCGATCAAGGATGCCGTAGGTAATAACATCAATACTTACGACTACGACATTTGGGGCAACGTTCTAAGCAAGACGGAGAACATGAACAACCCATACCGCTACACAGGTGAACCGCAGGATGACGAGAGTGAATTGATTTACCTGAGGGCGCGGTACTATGACCCAACGATTGGGCGATTTACTTCTCAGGATACAGTTGAAGGGGATTTGAATAATCCTCTCACGCTGAATCTATATACTTATGTGCAGAATAATCCATTGAGATATACTGATCCTAGTGGGCATTGTATTGCTGGTTCGGCTTTCTGTGATTACTTATCTGATTATTGGAGCCAAGCTTCACAGGCAGCAAGTAATACATGGAATAGCGTTAAAGGCTGGGTAAGCACTGCTGTTGATTTTACTCCCGGCTATGGAAATGCCAAATCTGCAATCGAGGTTGTAAGCGGAAAGGACGCAATAACTCAAGAAGAGCTATCAGGAGTACAAAGAGGAGTAGCTGCATTAGGGACTGTTGTTGGAAGTGGAGAAGCGAAAATCGTTGTTAAAGCGGCAGAAGGACTTGTAGAGATTGGCGGGAAAGTATACAAGTTTTTTAAGTCTAGTGCTGGAGAAACGATGCTAAAAGAAGTGACTGGTAATACTAGACTATACGTTCCCAGTCCAAAACATGACCCAGTCAGTGGCTGGGGAAGTGCTAATCCAATACCTGATCTAGAAACTGGTCAGCAAATCCTTGACTCAGCCTATTCATCCCAAAAAAATAAGCAGTTGTATAATATTTATGAAGGTCAATTAATTAAATTCCAACCAGACGGTGATCTAGGCTGGCATCCATATTTAGTTGAAAATGCGGCGAAAGAAGTTCCTGCCGATGTGCTAAGAAAAATGTTAGATGACGGAAAGATCACGAAAGCACAATATAAGAAGTTTATCAAAAATGAAGACTAAGAGGTGTTATATATGAAAACATTCGGTGATATTGGAAAATTTGGCATTCGATATCACCTTTCACCCAATCCCTTTAATGAAGTGGGGATATATGGGAAGTCGTGGGGACAATTTGAATTATGGGTGGAAGGAAAAGATATATGTAAGTATGAAATTAATGGAAGTATATTTTCGTATCAATGGAATTTATTAAATATAGCAGAATACTTCTGTATAAACTTGAAGTACGTAATTCATGAGCAGACATTTCCGTTACCTGTTTCAGGTAATGACGCACTAGAACTTGTTTCTAATAGTCACTCTTACTTGAATAAATTGGAAAATATATATGATGCTTTTGAAATTTTTCAAGATTGGGAATTTAGACATTCATGGTTTTCGAGTCGAGCAGGTTCTTATTTGCCTAATGTATATTTCAGATTAAAAGATGAACTTGTCGAAGTTTCTTGGTGCAATTCAAACATTTACAAGAAAGATTCTATACAATTTCTACACTCTACTGGGAGCGTTGTTATTGAGAAGGATAGTTTTATCTCATTGATCAATGAATTTGTTAATTCTTTATTCGATGACTTATTTATTGACTTTCCAAATGCCCCCACATTGGTTGAACTTAAAAATGAGCTTAGCAATAGTCTGTAATGTTTACCCCGAGCAGAGCTAACAACTCTCTCGGGGTTTCTTCTTTTGTCATTGCCCCGCCCCCTACCGTACCATAAAGACAAATATTCCGTTTTGTTGCATAGCGGTGCATGATAAAAAGGCTCAAACCCCGCAACATACAACGTATTTTGAGCATTACTGAGAGAAAGAAGCATAGCAAAATTCAGAATATGGGACACTGCAATTCTAGAAACAGGGTCTAAACAAAGAACTCTGCGACACGTATAGGTTTCGTGTAAGGCGATAATCAAGCCTAAAAAGTCGTAGGGGGAATTACAATGAAAAAGTTTCTAGAAACCATGTATACCGCGCCATTTGTTGAATTAACCGCTAATTTCAATGAACTGAAAACGGTCAATATCGGTTTTTATCTGCCGATGCCTGAAATCCTGAGATGTTGTGTTGTTATTTCCTGCAAGCGTCTGAAAAGCTAGTTATGTTCGAACTGGTTTCATAGGCAGCAATTAACAGGGAAAGTGAAGAGGTTGGGTATTATTCCGTTCCTGAACCAATGATTAGAGGCAATACCAACTTGCCAAAAAGCACAGTTACTAAGGCGGTAAAATCCTTACAAGAAAAAGGGTTTATCCAAATTCGTAGATATTACGATGCTCGAAGTAAATACAAAGCTATTTGCCAAGATGTTGATCTAAAGCTAAATGAACTTTACGATTTGTCCCATCGTCGTTTGAAAGATCGTATGTAATCGCTCTGTCCGCCGCCGAGAGCGGTTTTTTTGTATTTAATTTCATCGTTTCACACAGAATTTCTACTTTTACACGATAATTTTTACATTCCAAAATAAAAAAAATAATTTACTGGATATCAAATATAATCTAGGGGCTATAAAAAATGATACCTATTATTAGTATGTTATTAGTATTTCAAAAGTGAAGTTATAAACAATAATCCTCTGTCAAACTTCGTTTGCCAGAGTGGGGGGGGAGTCTTGGTTGCCATTAAGGACGCCGCGGGTAACAACATCAACACGTACGACTACGACATTTGGGGCAACGTGCTGAGCAAGACCGAAGGCATGAACAATCCATATCGCTACACAGGTGAGCCACAGGACGATGAGAGTGGATTGATTTACCTGAGGGCGAGGTACTATGTCCAGCTGCAGGGCGGTTTATCTCGCAGGATACGATTGAAGATGATTTGAACAACCCGCTGACACTGAATCTTTATACGTATGTGCAGAATAATCCGGTATTCTGTTTTTTTACGAGGTAAATTCAAAAACATGGGAATCAGCGGCAAATCGGCATGAAAGGCCACCTTCAAGAACTAAAAGGAAGGTGGCCTTTCATATATCAGAACCTATCCTCTCCGGTAAAACCACGATGTAGGGCAAAATGCTAAAGAGATATTAGAAGTTTCACAAGTAATTAACCTTTTTTATATACGCAATGATTTTATCCAAACCTTTAGTAAGGTCATCAATCATAGCAGCATTGGGCTGTGGAATAATGCTTTGCTTTAATAAATGCTTAACTTCAAAGTTGTTATATATGTACCTAGCAAGTTCATCCTTGTGCTTAATAGTACCGCTTTTTGTAGCCACTCCAGTAAGCCCTCTGCTTTCTAATATGCGACCTGCCCCTTCGGAAGGGGAAAATACATCCCAATCTGATACTGACGAAGATCCGCTAATTTGGGATGCAGGATGCTGCTCCCTTTGAGAATAGAATTTTTTCAGGAGTTCAGGATGAGTATAGTTTTCTAGTTCTCTCCCTGACAAAATCCAAAGATTTGGAATTTGATCAGTTTGACTTTCGATGTTATCTTCGTTATCAATAATACAGTCATTTAATAGGTAATGCGTCCGATTCTGTCTATTTAATTCTTTTGCAATCCTTATGAATCGCTTGTACTTCTGAGAGTCCTTGGTTGTACGATCAGAATCGATCACCACAAAAGGATTAGGGTTTACTTTGAGCACTTTTAATAACGTGTCTTCTTCAATATCATTAAGTGAAATTACCGCTTCCTCAAAAGAATAATGGGAGATTGTACTACCGCCTGTCATAAGTAGTGAGTAATGCAGTCCCTCCAGTAAATAAGAGTTCAGCCTACCTTGACTAATTAGATATTCACAATAAGTTTTGATCCAAGTTCGAAGCCAAAAAACTTCAGATGGACCCTCAACCCAAATAACACTATTGCTCAATAAAACATCTCCCGGGAGCACCCCTAATTCATTGCAAATCTCTCTAGAAATTCTAGAACCCGAAGGATCGGATCCGACATGTTTAAAAAAACCACTAAATGAACATGCTCCTTCAATTTTTTGAGAACGATATAAATAATCTTCTTCAGTCGCTGTTTCTATTGCAATAGGTGAGTGGGTAGAAATAATAAATTGAGCGTTTCCAATCTGTTTTATAACTTTCATTACTTCTCTTACGAGGCCCGGCTGCAGATGACTTTCAATTTCGTCAATAATTATTAACATTTTTTTATTACGAACAAGTTCCATTAACAAGATATACAACATCGTATACCCTGTTCCGACTTCTCTGGACGATAACTCCATATTACCGCTAAAGGTGAACCGCAGTTCTTTCTGATTAACATTTGATGAGACTGCAACAGGTGAATCCAGATGAAGTTGCTTTTCAATATACTGCTTCACTTTATCTTTTGCGGTTCTTTTCTCGGAAAGGTGCTCCGTTTCATTCAACCAATTCACAAGCTCGTACCCACTTACGGTTATACTGTCTTCACCTGCACGATCAAAAGCTCGAATTGGGTCGAATACCAGTATACTTCCTTGAAATATGCTATATAAAACATTGCATATCTTCACAACTTCTTCGTCGTTAATTCCAACGTTATTTAAAAACTCCGTATTAAATGCTATTTCAAGAGATTGGTCTTTATTTGTTGCTATATGTGAACGGACTCCATTTATACCTATACAGATATTCCCCAAATATTGCTTGCCGCATTTATGAATTTGAATGACCATCTCTGTTTCATCAAATTTCACCAATTTATTTAAATTAGGGTCTTGATACTGTGCGAGAATAGAATTATCAATAGTAAAATCCAAAACGATTGGGTTGCTCGTATCTAAGTTATAAAAATCGTTATCTGTTATCTTCTCCGCGGCAAACCTCGTCGTATTTTTGACTTGTCCATCCAAATTGTATTGAAAAATCCGAACGAGCCTGGCCAATAATGATTTTCCAGAGTTATTCGGTCCGACAATAAATGTTGCATGGTTTCTTTTTGCTAGCAAAAGGACTTGTTTATTCTTTACTCCTCTATAATGCTCAATGGAAATTTGCTTTATAAAATACGACATTATTCAACATCCCACCAACGATGAATTGTGTCTCTTACATTATAGTTGTTAAGCCTTCTCTTCCAGACCGAACTAAATCCAACATCACTCGAGTTTGGTTCAGGGGAAGGCGGAGTGATATTAACCTTAGTAGGTATAGTGACACATTCGCCCGCGACCAAGCACTCTCCATTTTGAAAAAAGGGAATCATACTCGATAATGTATTTAAATGATCTGGAAGTACTTGATTTATAAAAGCTTGATCATTGGGATTAGTCACCCGAAGAACAAAAAAATTGGAACACTGGGATACAATCGTTTCACATAGATCGGATGGTCTTTGACTGATGATTAGCTGGTTAATTCCGTACTTACGCCCCTCTTTTGCAATTCTACCTAAATACTTTTTAGGCAGTCGTGTTATAGAATTCGACTCTTTAGGTATGTAATTATGAGCTTCTTCAAAAACAAGATATAGTGGTAGTTTTTTTGGGTTAGGATCCCATAACTTGTACTCAAAACATATACGAGATACGACCCCGATGATGATTGGCATAACTTCTGAAGGTAGTGTAGATAAGTCAAATATAGTCAGTTGAGTTGTTTTGCCACCAGATGGAACGGACAATAAACTTTCCATAAATCTATAGAATGAAGTGGAGACATCAAAGTTATTCGGAAACAAAAATTGGTATCGTCGATCTGAATATATACTTTGTAGCTTTTCGATTACTTGGTCCAGTTCTCCATAATAATTTTTATCTTGATGAACTTTGTCCATCTTACCGTCTCTAGGAATGTTGGTATTGCCTGAACTGGGCAAAAAATCACCTGTATTTAAGTCAATAGCAGGCTCGTTATCAGAACTCCAAATTGTCCTTTTATTTAATCTAATCAAAGTAGGTAACAATTCATCCGCAAAGGAAAAATAGAGCGGAGCGTTAATATTAACCTTGGCAATCTCCCCAACAGTAGCTTTTATTTTCTCATGTTCACGTTCTTTTAATGATACTATGGTTTCTTTCAAGATACGGATACCGTTGCTATTCTTGTAAAGGTCCACTTCACCAAGAAAAACAGACTGAAATTCATCAAAATTTAATAGCCAGTACGGAATGTGAAGATCTACAGAATCAATCTTATTTACTTTATAGCCGCCCCTTTTATTTGGAAAAGCATTGTCATACTCATCATGCGGATCAAAAAATACAACATGACTGTAAGGATGACTTTTCAGGACATTTTGCATGATACTGGCTACAGTACATGATTTCCCTGATCCAGTTGAACCCAAAATCACAGAATGTTTTCCAAGAAACTTGTCTATATGGATGGAAACATCCTCTTCCTGAACACCGGATGCTTTTCCAATTGTTATCCCAGTGCCTTCATTTAATGAAAAAAGCTGTTTTTTCTCCTCAGGAGATAATAAATGACATTTTGCATTAAATTTTGGATAATGTCCTGCTCCACGCATAAACTTTAGTTCATTCTTTTCTTTTAGATCTTGATAGCCAATTACTTTTGCAACCGCAATAGCCTTATTCTTTGGTTCAGTACTTCTATGGAGGCTATATGGGTCTTGTTCAAATGATGAAACCAGCTTAATTTCCTCGAAAATACCAAAATGCATTACATTATAAGTTGAAGGTCCGCCTACTAGAAAAATATCTCCAACCGTCCCTACATTGAACTTGATATTTTTTCCTGCTTCTAATACTTTTTCTTGTTCCAAATTATTTGCTAACACATCTTGATAAATTTCTATGGTCACGCTCATGCCAGTAATCGAAACAATCTGTCCAAATGGATGATCCTTCATTAAAATATCCATATGACTTGCACTCCCTCGTTACTCAGTATTCTATCCCTAGTGCCCTCAATTATCTTGACTTCAAGTTTAGTAATCAATAGACGACCAAGCAAATTCAATTAAGGATTATACAATATTCGCCAAAAAACTTCATAATCCTCCCATTCTAATTATATCCAATGAAGATAAAACAACACAAAAAATCTCTCAAACACTCGGTCCCACTATGGATTCGAGAAGCCAATCCTGAATGAACTGATTGACAAAAGTCGTTGTAGTTGATGCCGAGAAAGTGGACGGCAAGCGTGTGCAGCGCTTTGATATTAACTGCCATTTCGTCGGTCTAATCTCGTAAACGAACAAGGTTGATACTTCGTTAAAAATAGATTAACCCGCTGAGGTATACTGATCCGAGTGGTCATTATATCTTCGGTCCAACTCGGGAGGACTTATGGAACGGGGCTGCAGATGTTTGGAATAACGTGACAGAATGGGCTAGACAAGAAAATGATTCATTAAGTCAAACATCTACAATTTATGAAGAGACATTTGGCAATGATATTGGAACAGTTTTAGACCCAGATATGAGCTTACAGGAAAAAGCTTCGGAATTATTATCGGATTCGCTACCTTTAGGAGGGGTTATAACCAAAGGAAGTATTAAGCCATTTGATGTTGTAACTTATCGACCTACAAATTCTCCATTAGAAAATCATCATGGTATACTGGATGTATGGGCCAGTAAAAACATAGCCTCATATCAAAGTCGAGCAGCGGATACTCCAGCAATAGCATTGACAGAGGAACAACATGCCGCTACCAAAAAGGTTTATCGGGATTGGTTAGTGGAAAAGACCGGGAAAAGGGTTGGCGGTAGGGTTGATTTGACAAAAGTTACAAAAGATGAAGTAAAAAAGCTTTCGGAGCGTATGTTTGATGCAGCAGGTGTACCACAAGAAGCTAGAGATAAATTTTATAAAAAATTTGAAGAATATATAGGTGGTGATGAGTAGAGTGAGGATAGCTGAAATTTTAGAATTACTAGGAAAAGAACAGGATTGTACCTTATTTCCTCCAAATAATTTTCTACCCGAAATTGAAAAAAACTTGGTTATGCCTGATGATCTTAAGGAGTTTTACAAGTTATGTGGTGGGGTAAGATTATTTGAGTCACAACTTTATCCAATTACAATTGTTAGACCTGATGAATTTGTATTGGCTAACCCCGTAATTGTGGGAGAGAGGTGTGAAGAGGACATTTCAGCGAATTGGTATATTATCGGTAAGGAAGGTTTAAGCCAATTTATTACTATTAATCTTCGTTCTGAACAAAACGGTAGATGTTATGATAGTTTTGTTGATAGACATGGAATAGTTGGAGAATGCCCTATTATTGCAGTATCGTTCACAGATTTGCTCGAACGATTATTACATAATAAAGGGCAAAGATGGTACTGGCTTAATGATACATTTGATCCGTTAGGAGATGCTTATGATGAATAAGTAAAACATTTTTATACTGAGCAGAGCATTCAAATCTCTCGGGGTTCTTTTTTTTGCCGCACTAAAGACAACACGAAAAATCAGTAAATATGTGTGCCGCGGCGCGGTTGATATACTTGAGAGTAAACCAAGCAGACTGTTTCATCGCGACAGGCTGTTAAATTTGAAGCCGTTCAGGATGTACATTTTCGAGAAAGAGGCGATCTGTTCACCTTGCAGAAGATTCTCGGTCATTATGATTTGAGCATGGTGCGGAAATATGTGCAGATGAATCCGAACGATTTACGAGTGCAACATGATCTGAACAGCCCGATGGCTAAACCTAAGTTAAGGGGTGTGTCGCTGCCCGAAGTAGGGGTTGGTGACATTCCCTTTTTATGGGAGAAGGAAGTCAAAACGTGGGTGATTTTTGAAAAAACACGTAGACTTTACGTGGGTGGATTTTGACCTGAAAATGCCGAAAAGTCAGGCGTGGTAAGGGTTTATCTCTCGTTAACACTTGGGTTGTGAAATCGCTTTATTTTCAGCCATTATTTGGGTCGAGGGGGTTCAGAAAGCAAAGTCCTTATAAATCAAGGGTTTATAGTCATTGAAAACCTTAATAGAAGGCCCGAAACATTTGGGTTAACGAGCTGTTGCGGAGACAGGATAACACGAGTGGCAAGAGCGGATATTACTTCTACAACGGTCATGTTGATGTTGTTGCCATTAAAGACGCCGCGGTAATAACATCAATACTTATGACTATGATATTTGGGGTAATTTAACTAGCAAAACTGGTGTTATGGACAATCCGTATCGCTATACGGGTGAACCACAGGATGATGAGAGTGGATTGATTTATCTGAGGGCGGGTTATTATGACCCGACGGTAGGACGGCTTATCTCGCAGGATACGGTTGAAGGGGATTTGAATAATCTGCTGAGTTTGAATCTTTATACGTATGAGCAGAATAATCCGTTGAGGTATACTGACCCAAGTGGTCGTTGTATTGAAGGAGACGATATCTGCAATGAAAGTGAGCAAAATAAAAAAACCAGAACATTATGCTGATGAAAATGGGGTACTGCGCAATTCAAGTGACGGTAGTATAAGCCTATGAGTGGTACAATGAGTGGTTCCAAAATGACCCACAGGGCTTTATTGGTGCAATGAAAGTTAATGGATATTTGGAAGATGTAGCTATAACCATAATATTCTCCAACGTCAGCCCTGTTGAATTTGCTTCTGGCGGAGATGGTTTGGCAGGGAAAACATCGAGGTTAGTGAAAAGCAAGTTTGGTGAGCCAGATTGCAATTGTTTCGTTGCAGGTACAAAGATTCTTACAAACTTAGGGGAGAAGCCTATCGAGGAAATCGAGGTAGGGGATAAGGTACTAGCGAAAGACGATGTAACAGGCGAAATAGGTTATAAAGAAGTCGAATGGCTCTTCAGACGTGATGTTGAGGAAACTTATAATATTACTGTAGGCAGTGAGGTCATAACGACTACTGATGAACATCCATTTTGGATTGTCGGTAAAGGTTGGGTTAAGTCTAAAGATCTCGAGTCGGGTGATGTACTATCAACCTCTAATGGTACGGTATTAGCCATTGAGAAGATTGAGATAAAGAAAGGATATGCTATTGTTTATAACTTCATGGTTAAAGACTTCCATACCTACTTTGTTTCGAATCTTGGAATATGGACTCATAATGCATATAAGCCAATAAATTTACCTTCGTATAAGACAATTGATATTGGTATGGAACATATAATATCAGGTCATACAAGCGATGGTTCACGTGCCAAACAGAGTGGAGGAAAAACTATCTTCCCGTCGAATATGAATGAGTCCCAAATTGAACAGACGGTCCGTGAAGCATACAAAAACGGAAGCAAGGTACAAACTCAAGGAGAACGCGTTTTAGTAAGAGGGCAGGCTAACGGTATTAAGGTTGAAATGTGGGTTAACAGAAATACGAAGACAATAGAAACGGCATATCCAATCAATTAAAAAGGGTGGGAGATTTGATCAAAATAATATTTAATGAAACTACAACTGAGATAAGTAAGAAAGGTAATATAACAGGAGAATTATACTTCCAGTTAAAGGATTCTTTTTTTCCTATTGAAAACTGGAACGATTTCGTTGTTGTTATCTTAGTTTGGTGGAATAAATCAGCAGATTTACTTGCAAGATCTCCAGTAGGAACAATCGCCAATTTCAGTTTTATGGATGGTCCATTTTTTGTTCGGGGGAAGAAGATAGGCATTGATAATGTTACATTGACTTTTATAAGAAGAACATCGACTGTCGAGGAAGTTCTCTATACAATCGATGTTAATAATCATGTATTAAAGCGTTCTATCCTTGAGGTATCGAAAAGAGTTCTGATAATTATTAAGGATAAAAAATGGCAGTTGAACGATGATGTTCTTGAGTTAGAGAAATTAGTCTCAACGTAAATGGCTAGTCTTGGAGTCTAAAATTATGAACGCTTCAAAACTTTGAAAATCTCCCCGAGCAGAGCTAATTGAACTGTGACCTGTAGGATGGACACTTTGAAAAAAGTGCCCTTCTACGGGTCTTTTGTGTTTTAATCATGTTATAAGGAAAGTGAGGGAACGGGATGAGTAAAAAAATATTCACGGAATTAGAAATGAGGCAATTAGAGAGGAACCCAAATGTCCGTCATGTATCGGAAAAAGCCATTACCTATGAGCCGTCGTTTAAGTTGGCTGCTGTATTAGCTAATCTGGAAGGAAATACGCCTCAACAGATATTCTTAGAAGCGGGTTTTCATCTTGAGACGATTGGAAATGAGCAACCTAAACAATGCCTAAAGCGCTGGAGGGCAACATACGCCAATTACGGTGAAACTGGTTTACTGGAGGAACGCCGCGGGAAAGGGTCCCCCGGAAGGCCGTCAGAGAAGGCATTATCGATTGAGGAACAGTTAAAACGTGCAGAAGCTCGAATCGAGCTTTTAGAGGCAGAGAATGATCTCCTAAAAAAGCTCGAAGCGCTCGAAAGACAGAAGCGGAAATCCTGACGTGTTCCGAGCGCTTTCAAATGATTAATTCCACGGTCCGTTTGCATGGCATAAAACGTATGACAAGGTATCTTTGTAAGCTGCTAGCGGTAAGCTCAAGCGGGTACTATCGCTGGTTGAGCGCGGAAGAAACAAGGCAGAAACGCGAATATAGCGACGAGCAAGACGCTAATCTCATCAAAGAACACTTTGTTGCCTTACACGGTAAAGCCGGTGCTCTTGTGATCAAAATGCGGATGGAACAGCGTAGTAACGTGACCATGAACCATAAGAAAATCCGACGGCTTATGAAGAAATATAATCTCGTGGTCACGATTCGTAGAGCCAATCCGTACCGTAAAATCGCCAAAGCTACCCAAGAGCACGCTACATGTCCGAACCTGCTGGAACGTCAATTCGATCAAGGCGAGCCGGATAAAGTATTCCTGACCGATATCACCTACCTGAACTATGGGAACGGTCAGACTGCTTACTTATCTGTTATAAAGGACGGTTCAACACGCCAAGTGCCTGCTCATTACCTTTCCACGAGTCTAGACGTTTCTTTGTCGATACAAACCTTTGACAGACTCCTAGAACATTTAGATGGTAACATTCATCCAGAGGCCATGATTCATTCGGATCAAGGTATCCACTACACTCACCCTACATTTAGGGTAAAGGTGAGCGAGGCAGGCTTTCGGCAGTCGATGTCTCGAAAGGGAAACTGCTGGGATAATGCATCTATGGAATCATTTTTCGGTCATATGAAGGACGAGCTTGATCTCGCAGAATGCAACACTTTGGAGGAGCTCCGGAACCGTGTACAAGAGTATATCGACTTTTACAATTCCGAACGGTACCAATGGACATTAAAAAAGATGACCCCTGATCAATTCAGAAGTCATCTTTTGACAGCTTAGGTTCTTTTTCAATCGTCCACTTTATGGGTCACAGTTCAAATAACTCTCTCGGGGTTCTTTTTTGCTCTTTAGCTTGAACTATTTTGCGTTGACTAAAACGGCGGGGCGGCTGCATAACGAGGGCCAAAATTGCAGAACATACAAACATTGCATATGAATCCATCACAAGGAGGCTGGCCCGAATATGACTGAACAGCAAAACGAACGCAACCGGCTGCCGATTGCGAAAAACGAAGACGTGGAGTATTCCGCCGAGCTGGCAGATGCCGAAGACAAGGAAGCCCGACAGCGCGCGGATCAGGCGGATGCACGCCAGGAAGGACAATAGGTGTTTAAGACATGGCGGAAAAAAACTTACTGGCATACTTTCATACGCCGGAACAAGCGTCGGGCGTGGCTGCGAAGCTTAAGTCGCTTCGTGCGATCGACGTAAGCGTCGACCGGTTCGGCAAATACCCGGGCGAAGGCATCGAGGAAACGCAAAACCCGCTTACCGGCAACATTCCGAGCCTCGGCTGGCTGACGCTGGGCGGCGATTTTGACCGGGATTCCGGCATATTGGCCGCGGCCGATGTGAGCGCAAGCGGGATGAGCGACGGCGGGCAAGGCGGGCCGACCGGACTGGACATCGTGCTCAGCGCGGTTGTAGACGAAAGCATCTACGAGCAGGCCCGGCGCGTGATTGAAGAAGGCGGGGGGCAAATTTAACAGCCCCTTACTTTTTGCCGAAAGCAAGCCGCATCCGTCCCGGACGCGGCTTTTAATTTTGCTTGGGAAATGATGCAAAGCTAATTTTTATGGGGAACCGGGGGGATTTGATCTTGCTCCGCCTCCTGCGGGCCGTTTTGCTGAAGCAGCTCGATCAGGCGGCGCAGCGAAGGCGAGAGCCATTTCTTTTTATGGTAAATCACCTGGGTTTGGAAGCGAATATCCGGATGGGCAAAGGGCAGCACCGCCAGATTCCGCTCCTGACATTCTTTGGCGACAGCGATATAAGGCAAAAGTGCGATGCCCAGGCCGAGCCGCACCATCATCTTGATCCCCTCGATGCTGCCCAGCTCGTAGTTGAGCTCGTAACTCACGTTGTTTTCCGTAAGCAGCTTTTCCAAAGCGTCCCGGTAAGTGCATCCCGGCTCGGATGCGACAAGCGACTGGCGGTTGAAATCGGCCACCGACATCCGTTCCAACCGGGTAAGCGGATGTTCGGGGCTTGCGACAAGCACCATCCGCTCCTCGCGGATCGGCACCGTAATCAAATCGTCGTCGCGGCAAGGCCGGTCAAGGATTAGCCCGACGTCGTGGGAGCCTTTTTTGATCGCCTCGATTATGCCGGCTTCCGTCGAAGGATGAATGTTTAACAAAATGTGCGGAAAGTTTTCCCGAAATGCGCTTATAATCGGCGGCAGAAAAAAAGGCAGCAGCGATTCGATGGTGCCGATGTGCAGCTGGCCTATCGATTGCTTGGCTATTTGCTGCTTGGACTCCTCATGAAGGGCTAAAATCCGCTCCACATACTTCTTCAGCTCCTCACCCGCCGAGGTAAGCCTCATGATCCTGCCGTATCTTTCGAACAGCACGACGCCGTATTCGTTCTCGAGCTTTTGAATTTGCGCAGTGACGCTGGACTGGGCGTAACCGAGCTGTTCCGCGGCCTTCGTAAAGCTTTGGCAGCGGACGACCTCCATAAACGTTTTGAAATATACGAAATCCACCCGATCACCTTCAATCCGTCGTTCTGAAGTTTGACGCCGTTTTACATCTCATCTTACCTCATCCGGGCCTCCGTCGTACAGCGCTTCATTTCGTGCTCCAAAAACAAAACGTCCAAATGCATGTACGTACCCCTTAAAAATTCGTTTAGTGTTTGATGGATAATGTTAACACAAAGATGCCTTGAAGCGTTATCGATAAAAACAAATGACTTCCATCGAAATTATTGATAAATCTGGACGTATGTCGTCGGATATCAGCCAAGGCGGTTTAATGGCCGAAATCAGGTTTCCGGCCAAGCTTTTTTGCACCGTAAAAAATTGCTTCCTCCTTCCGGCCCGGTGAAAAAAATGGCGGCAGTCACTCCGAATGCTTGCCGTTATTGAAGGGTCAGCCGCTTCGCCAGCTCCCGCCGCCGGTAAATTATTGTCAATTGTTTCCCGGGCGGAAGCCGGATTATATTGTGGGGGAACGATTCAAACGATGCATAAAGATGAGGGGGACGAAAAAATGTCGGCAAAACATGAGCCGAATATTCTGGCATCGACGCAGCAATTGGTGAAGGAAGCGGCCCGGCGGCTCGGCTTCTCCGAGGCGATGGCCGAGCTGCTGGAGGAGCCGATGCGGGTGCTCAAGGTTCGCCTTCCCGTGAAAATGGATGACGGCAGCGTCGCCATTTTTACGGGATATCGCGCGCAGCATAACGATGCCGTCGGGCCTACCAAAGGAGGCGTGCGGTTCCATCCGGACGTGACGGAGGAAGAAGTGAAGGCGCTGTCGATCTGGATGAGTCTCAAGTGCGGCATCGTGGATCTTCCGTACGGCGGGGGCAAAGGCGGCATCGTTTGCGATCCGCGGCGGATGTCGTCCGGCGAGCTGGAGCGGCTGAGCAGAGGGTACGTGAGGGCGATCAGCCAGATCGTCGGGCCGACGAAAGATATTCCGGCTCCGGACGTGATGACGAATTCGCAAATTATGGCGTGGATGATGGACGAGTACAGCCGCATTCGCGAGTTTGACGCTCCCGGCTTCATTACCGGCAAACCGCTCGTGCTCGGCGGCTCCCGCGGCCGGGAAACGGCGACGGCGCAAGGCGTCGTGCTGATGATCCGGGAAGCGGTGCGCTGTTTGGACATGCCGCTCGAGGGGGCCAAGGTCATTGTGCAGGGCTTCGGCAACGCAGGGAGTTACCTCGCCAAGTTTATGAACGAAGCCGGGGCTTTGGTGGTCGGCATCTCGGACGAGCACGGCGCGCTGTACGATCCGCAGGGGCTGAATGTCGGCGAACTGCTCGATCGGCGGGATTCATTCGGTTCCGTTACCCGGCTCTTCCCGAATACGATCACAAATGCAGAGCTGCTGGAGAAGCCTTGCGACATTCTGGTGCCGGCCGCGGTCGCGGGGCAAATTACGGAGCGCAATGCGGCGAACATCCGGGCCAAGGCGGTGGTGGAAGCGGCGAACGGGCCGACCACAATGGAGGCGACCCGGATACTGGCGGACCGCGGCGTACTGATCGTCCCCGACGTGCTGGCGAGCGCGGGTGGCGTCGTCGTTTCCTATTTCGAGTGGGTGCAAAACAACCAGGGCTATTACTGGGATGAGGATGAAGTAAGCCGCAAGCTGGAGCAAAAGATGAAGGCAAGTTTCGAACGGGTGTACGGCATTTCCCGCCAAAGGAACGTCGATATGAGGACGGCGGCTTATATGGCAGGGGTACGTCGGCTTGCCGAGGCCATCAAATACAGAGGTTGGATTTAGCCGATTGTGCTACAATATCATATCATGAACCGATGACGAGGAGGGAAGGCTCGTGAAGCCGTTTATCGGACGACATTATATGAAAACCGTACTTGTATCCCTCTCCGCCGTATTGGCCATGGCTTTGCTGATCGCCTTGCCCGGTTACCGTTACGCCTCGGGCGCGTTTGACGGCAGCCATATATCCAACCACGTGAAAATGGCCGAGCTGCTGGGTGCGCAGCTGGATGCCGAGCTGGAAACGGTCGTCAAAAGCGCGTCCAGCCTGCTGATGGACCCGGAGGTGCTGCTGGCGATTTATGCGAAAGACATGGAGCAGCAGACGGGCAAAGTTTCGCTCATCCAGCAGAAGCTGATCGCGTATTCGAAAAATGTGAAAAACCTGTACAGCGCCGATTTGTATTTGCCTACGTCCAACCTGCTCATTTCCGGCACGCAGGGAATCATTCACTCCTCGTCGATTCCCGATGAAACGGTGCGGCTGTACCAGACCGTCGAAGCGCTGCGCAAGCCGCTGTGGATGTATACGAAGCAGCAGTCCAGCGAGGACGTCGTTTCGTTTTTTCAGCCGCTGCCGGTGCAGTCGAATTTTCCCCAGGCGTACCTGGCGATCCATATCCGGGAGCGGGCGATCAACAATATTTTAAAATCAGGCGGAACCGACATTCCGCATGAAGCGATGGTCGTCAGCGAATCGGGCAAAATCATTTCCTCGGAAAACAAGCAGCAGCTCGGTAAATTTTTGGATTCGGACAAACAGCGGATGCTGAAAAGCATTTTGGATTCGCCGGACCATACCGGCTATATCATGGAGCGTTCCTCGGATACATTTACTGCGTTCAGCCGCTCCTCGTCCGCGGAATGGATTACCGTGCTGCGGTTTCCGGCGGATTCGTTTTTTTCGTACAAATCCGACATGTTCCGCTTCACGGCGTTTTTGCTGTTTTTCCTGGTCGCGGCGGCCATACTGCTGCTGCCTCCGGTTTTTTATTACATGCATACGCCCGTCGTAAGGCTGATTCGAGGGATGGGCATCGCTCAGCGGCAGGAGGAGCCTCACCGGAAGGTGCGTTTCCCGGACGAATGGGAGCTTTTGCAGGAAGGAAAGCGTCACATGGAGCGGGAGCTCGCCCGGCTGCAGGAGCAAAACGGCAGGCAGGGCGTATCCGTTAAGGAGCTCGCTTTGTTCCGGCTGCTTCACGGATCGTTTGCCGAGACCGGGCCGGAGCAATTGGCCGTTTATATTCATGAGCAGGGGCTGAACGAGCGGGACAAATATTGGACGATCGTCGTGGAGCCGGAGCCGGACGAATCCGAATCCAATTTTGCGAACGAGGAGAAGCCGCTGCAGTTTTTCGCGGTATCCAATCTGTGCGACGAAATATTGCGGCAAAATCATTTGGATGGCCATGTGCTGCCCTCGCTCGATATGAAGCATGTGATCGTTTTGTGCAGCGCGCCGCTGCATACGAAGGAACGCCAGCTGATCGGCGTCACGATGTTGGCAGCCGAGTCGATCCAGGCCGCCGTTTCCAACTACTTGAAATTGTCCGTGTCGATCGGCATCGGGGACGCGTACACGCTGAGGGAGGGCATTCACCGCTCCTACCGCGAATCGTGCGATTGCCTGCGGGAAAGGCTTGTGCTCGGTCCCGGGCGGATTATTACGACGGCGGAGACGAATCGGAAGTTCGTCTATTCGTATCCCTACGAGCTGGAGAGCCTTATGCTCAAGGAGCTGAAGCAAAACAACCAGGAGGAGTGTCTGCGGCTTTTTGACAGCATCATTCAGCATATGGCGGATGCCCGCGTCAATGCGGCCGCAGCGCTTCAGGCGGCTTACACGGTGTACCTTTCCGTGCTTCGCATCGTGGACGAAGCGTCGGACGGACAAGCAATTGCCGTCCGCTGGGATCCGGAAGCTTCTCCGGGTTGGACTGCGATCGAAGAGCTGCAGGCGTGGTTCAAGACGGGATTTTTTCCGGAAGTTTTCAAGACGATGGATTTGATGAACGAAAACAAGGGGCGGCAAACGATCGAAGCGGTCAAGGAATATTTGTATGAAACGGTCACGCAGACGCACTCTTTGACCTCCGTGGCGGAGCAGTTCGGCCTGAACCCGTCGTACCTCAGCCGGCTGTTCAAGAAGCTGAGCGGCCAAAGCTTCGTGCAGTTTACCGCCAATCTGAAAATCGAAAAAGCGAAGCAGCTGCTGCTGAATACGAACCTGTCGGTTGTTGAAATCGCCGAAGCGGTAGGGTATACGGAGCGGACGTTCGGGCGTGTGTTTAAAAATGTGACAGGCACGACGCCGGCCAGCTTCAGAGTGCAGCATAAAAACTGACCAAGCTGATATGTGCGATCTTCCGACGGGTACTGAATCTGACCACCATCGTATGCAAAAAATACTCAGACTATTGAGTATATATTCATACTGCGAAATCAGTTACGATGTTATCCATAAGAGTGATCCAACAAAACAATATGGAGGCTGATTTCAATGAGTATGAGAAAAGTATTAAAAACGTCAGTATTTGGTTTAGTCGCGTCTGCCTTACTGTGCGTACCGGTATCTGCACAATACGTGGATTCGAGGAAACAAGAGCCGCTGCCTAAAATACAATATGAATTGCCAAAGGAACACGCTATTACACCGGCAATCGCTGCGGATTTAGGTACTGTATATCTTTCTTTCTTTGGAGGGTTTGATTCAGATTTCAAACGGATAAAGCTCCCTGCAAATCTGGATCATAATGTAGATAATATTGAAATTATTTGCGACGATTCTGTCAAAAAACTACTTCATGTGGGATATGACGGCTTTTATATTTCAGTCCAGCAGTTGTATTATCAAAAGGATACTGCAAGAGCGAAGGTAATAATAACAGGCAAGAATGGCGCCAAAGCGTTCCTCACCGTATTTATGGAAAAAGGGCACCCTTATCCGTAAAAGAAAACTTCTCCATATTCTCCATCGCCGAGCATATCGATCCAATAATCAGTCAACGCAAAAATGATGAAAACAGGCTGCCGATTTGTCGGCAGCCTGTTCAACTACTCGGTCTTCTATGATTCAACCTCGATTTCGTACATACCTGTTAATCCGACAACAATGCGCCCGAGCGCTTGGGATCACCCGGCGGGGATTGAGGGCGTATTTTTGCGTTTGCAGGCATACCGTCATTTTTTTTCAGTGTCGTTTTCGATGTGAAAAAAATGGCGGATTGCCTGTAGTCCGGGCAGGTTCAGGCTTGGAATGCGGCGGGTGCCCCTTGTGTGCGATTCCGCATCCGGACGGGTAAATTATTGTCAGTTGCCGCAGGGCGATGCCCCACTCTAAGATGAACTCATCAACCGCTGACCAATTTGGCAGATAAGGGGGCAAGCATGTGGAGGAAGTTTTATCCAAAGCTCAGCAGTTGAAGGAGCGGCTATCCGAATGGAGAAGAGAGTTGCACCGGCATCCAGAGCTCGGCTTTGAAGAGCAGAGAACGAGCGAATTCGTCAGGAAAAAGCTGGGTGACATAGGAGTCACCGGGCTGAAGACGATCGCCAAAACCGGTGTTGTCGCGCTGATCGAAGGGGAGGCGGAGGGGCCGACGATTATGCTCCGGGCGGACATGGACGCGCTGCCGCTCCAGGATGAAAAGCAGACCGAGTACGCCTCGCTTATTCCCGGCAAAGCCCATCTGTGCGGCCACGACGCTCACACGGCGATGCTGCTTGGGGCGGCGGCGCTGCTCAAGCAGTCGCGCATCCCGCGCGGCAGCGTCAAGCTCATTTTTCAGCCGGCCGAAGAGGGATTGGCGGGGGCGAAAGCGATGATCGCCGACGGCGTGCTGGAGCAGCCGAAGGTGGATGCGGCCGTTGCGCTGCACGTGTTTCCGAGCTTGCCGGTCGGCGCGGTTGGCGTTGCTCCCGGTGCGTGCACGGCTTTTTCGGACCGGTTCGATCTCGTGATCAGCGGCAAGGGCGGACATGCGGCGCATCCGCATCAGGCGGTCGATTCGGTTACAGTAGCGGCGCAGGTCATTACGGCGATTCAGCAAATTGCAAGCCGAATGACGGATCCGCTGCAGCCGGTCGTCGTCACGATCGGCAAAATCAGCGGCGGGTACACGCGCAACGTGATCGCTCCTTCCGTCTCGCTGGAGGGCACGGTGCGAACGCTCGACAAGGCCGCTCAAGAGGCGGTTCCGGAGCTGCTGGAGCAAGTCGTCAAGGGGGTTTGCCAAAGCTTCGGGGCAACCTTCCACTTGGAATACCGCAAAGGGTATCCCTCCGTGATGAACGATCCGTCGCTTATTCCGCTGCTCGAGGACACTGTGAAGGACGTGCTCGGCCGCGATGTGCTGAAGCTGAAGCCATCCATGGGCGGAGAAGATTTTTCCTATTACGCGGAGCAAGTCCCCGGTTTGTTTTTACGGCTTGGGGTTCGCAATGAGGAAAAAGGGTTCGTCCACCCGCTGCATCATCCGCTCTTCGATTTGGACGAAGAGGCTTTGCCGATCGGAGCGGCGCTGCTCGCCGAATATGCTTTAAAGTTTTTACGTACACATTCAGCACAATTGTAAACAAAAAGGGGGCCATAACGATGATCGACGAAAATAGCTCGACATGGGCAAAACGTTTGCTGCTTCTGATCTTGACGCTGCTTGTGCTGGCCGGCTGCTCGAAACCTTCCGCCACGCCGGACGCGAAATCTGCGGGAGCGGACAAAGGCGAAGACAAGGGAAGCCGCATTCTGACCATAGGCATGCCGACCGACATGGTATCGTTCGATATCCATAATCACAATACGATTTTGACCGAAGCGATTCATATCAATATGTTCAATTACTTATTCAAGCGCAATTCCGACTTGGAGATCAAACCCGATCTGGTGGAAAGCTACAAGGTCGTCGACGATACGACGTGGGAATTCAAGCTGAAAAAGGGAGTCACCTTCCATAACGGAGATCCGTTTACGTCGGCCGACGTGAAATATACGCTCGAGCGTGTAGCCAAGGACAAAGGGCTGAAGGAAAACCCAAACTACAAGCAGATTAAAGAAGTCAAGATCATTGACGATCAGAACTTTCAAATATTGACAGACGGCCCCCAGCCGGCTTTGCTTAACCGATTGTCTCGGATCGGCTCGGGTATGCTGCCCAAAGCTTATATCGAGAAAAACGGCTTCGACTATTTTCTTGCTCATCCCATAGGCACAGGGCCGTTCAAGTTCTCGGAATGGGTGCGGGACGACCGCGTGGTGCTGGAGGCATACGACAACTATTTCGAAGGCCGCGTGAAAGATTGGGATCGCGTCGTGTTCCGCAAAATTCCGGAAGATTCCAGCCGCGTCAACGAGCTCTTAGCCGGAAGTGTCGATCTGATCGCGAACCTGCCGGCCAACCTGGTCAACGTCGTGAACGCGGAGCCTAAAACGACGATGCTGAAGGCAACGTCCAACCGCGTAGGCCTGCTGGCCGTCCGCTCCACCAAGGGGCTGCCGACCGCAGACCCGAAGGTGCGCGAGGCGATCGACCTTGCGATCAACAAGAAGGCGCTCGCCGAGACGGTGCTCGGCGGATATGCGACGCCGACGCGCACCCGCGTCACTCCGGGCAATTTCGGCGCCGACCCTTCGCTGTACAACACGTCGCTTTACGATCCGGACAAGGCGAAGCAGCTGCTGAAGGAAGCGGGGTACGCAAACGGACTGACGATTACGCTGCATTCGCCGAACGGCGTGTATACGAAAGATAAAGAAGTTTCGGAAATGATCCAGGCGATGCTCGGCGAAGTCGGCATCAAGGTGAACCTGGAGCTGATGGAACGGGCGAAATTTACGGAAATGCGGGCGGCCGGCAAAAACAAGGAGCTGTTCCTTGCCTCCTACGGCAACTCGCTGTTCGACGCCGACACGGCGCTCGACGTGTACCGCACCGAAAAGGCGAAAACGGAGCTGGACTACAGCAACAGGGAGGTCGACGACCTGCTGAAAGCGGCGCTTGTCAATATGAACCCGAAAGACCGGACCGCCCAATACCAGCGGATTCAAAAAATTGTCGCCGAAGAGCGGCCGCACATTTACCTGTACTCGGAGCAGGGCTTGTACGGCGTGAAAAAGACGATCAACTTCAAGCCGCGGACCGATGAGATGATCTACGTGCCGGATATTACGAAAAAGTAAGAGCGGGCATAAGGGGCCGGGTTTACTTTCCCGGTCCTTTTTTGTCGGGTTGACTTGCCGCTTCACAGAACCTTGTTTTACGGGGAGGTATCATGAAAGGTTACATTGCCAAAAGACTGCTGCAAATCGTACCCGTTCTTTTCATTATTACGTTTATCGTATTTGTCTTGCTGTATATGACCGGGGATCCGGTGCTGCTGATGCTGCCCGAAACGGCAACCGAGGAAGAACGGCAGGCGCTGAGGGAAGCGCTTCATCTCGACCGTCCGTTTTATGTCCAGTTTGCGACCTTTTTATGGGGAGTGATTCAGGGTAACTTCGGCAAATCGTATTACTACGGCCAGGAAGCGCTGCCATTCGTGCTGGAGAGACTGCCCGCGACATTTGAGCTCGCAGCGGCTTCCATGCTCATCGCGATCGTGATCGCGGTTCCTTTCGGCATTTGGTCGGCCACCCACAAAAACAAATGGCTCGACGTCCTGATCAGCAGTGTCGCCGTACTGGGCAAGGCGATGCCGAACTTCTGGTTCGGCATTATGCTGATCCTGCTTTTCTCCGTGAAGCTGCACGTGCTGCCGGTTTCCGGCCGGGGGACCCTGGAGCACCTCGTGCTCCCGGCGGTAACGCTCGGCTTTGGGATCGCGGCGCAAATTACCCGCCTGATCCGTTCGGCGATGCTGGAAATTTTGCAGCAGGATTACATTCGCACCGCAAGAAGCAAGGGGCTGATCGAGATGCTCGTCATTTACCGGCATGCCTTCCGCAACGCGCTGATCCCCGTCGTCACGATTATCGCCATGCAGGCGTCCTCGCTCATCGGCGGCGCCTTGATTACGGAAACCGTCTTTTCCTGGCCGGGGCTCGGTCAATTGATCGTACAGGCGATCAGCCGCAAAGATATGGCGATCGTTGAAGCGTCCGTCTTTATCATCACGCTGGTCGTCATTTTGTCCAATCTGCTCGCGGACATTGTTTATAAATGGCTGGACCCGCGTATTAAGTACCAATAAACCAAAGAAAGAGCGATTTCATATGAAAACAAACGGCTTGAAACGCGGGATGTCGCTTTTGCTTCGGAGTAAAACGGGAACCATCGGCCTCATCATCGTCAGTTTTTTGGTGCTCATCGCCGTATTTGCTCCATGGCTTGCCCCGTACGATCCGGCGAAGGTCAATCCGTCGGCCATACTGAAGCCGCCCTCATGGCTGAGCGGAGGCTCAAGCCAGCATCTGCTCGGCACGGATAATCTCGGCAGGGATATGCTCAGCCGCATCATTTACGGCTCGCGGGTTTCGTTGTCGGTCGGCATCAGCGCCGTCGTGGTGGCCGGGGCCATCGGTCTTATGCTCGGGCTCGTATCCGGGTTTTACGGAGGTTTTATCGATAATGTGTTGATGCGGCTGGTCGATTCGTTTTTGGCCATCCCGCATATATTATTTACCTTGGTCGTGCTGGGCGTGCTCGGTCCGAGCATGACAACGCTTATACTTGTGCTCGGGATAACCAACTGGGTATCCTATGCCCGCGTCAGCAGGGGAGAAGCGCTCAGCGTGAAGGAGCGCGAATTCGTCAAAGCGGCCCGTTCCATCGGCGTGCGCGACCGGTTGATCATGCTGCGGCATTTGCTGCCGAACGTATTTTCTTCCTTTATCGTGATCGCGACCTTGAATGTAGCCGGAACGATCATTGCCGAAGCGTCGCTCAGCTTTCTCGGCCTCGGCATCCAGCCTCCCGCCGTTTCGTGGGGCGGTATGCTCAGCTCGGGACGCACGTATTTGTCGACAAGCTGGTGGGTGGCGACGTTTCCCGGGGCGGCGATCACGCTGACGGTGCTCGGCATCATCATGCTTGGAGATTGGCTCAGGGATTTGCTCGACCCGCGCTCCCAGGGCCAAAAATACGCGAAGGAGTGAGGGCGATGGAACAAACGGCGCTGCTGAGCGTGACGGATTTGAAAACATGCTTTTACACGGACGGCGGTGTCGTCGCTTCGGTGGACGGCGTTTCCTTCTCCGTGCAAAAAGGAGAAACGGTGGCGATCGTCGGGGAATCCGGGTGCGGGAAAAGCGTCACTTCTTTATCCATTCTCGGCCTGCTCGGAGACTCCGGCAAGGTCGTGCAGGGAAGCATCGAATTCGAAGGGACGGACCTTTTGAAGCTGTCCAAAAAAGATATGAGACGGATGCGCGGCAGCGATATTGCGATGATTTTTCAGGAGCCGCTTACTTCGCTGAATCCGGTTTTCACGGTAGGCTACCAGATCCGCGAGACGATACTGATTCACGAAAAAATCGGCAAAGAGGCGGCCAGGCAGCGGGTGATCGAGCTGCTCAGGCAGGTAGGCATCCCTCATCCGGAGCGGGTATACGGCTCTTATCCCCATTCCCTCAGCGGGGGAATGCGGCAGCGGGTGATGATCGCGATGGCGATCGCCTGCCGGCCGAAGCTGATCATTGCGGACGAGCCGACCACCGCGCTCGACGTGACGATCCAGGCGCAAATTTTGCGCATTCTTCGGTCGCTGAAAGAGCTGAACGAAACGACGATTCTGCTCATCACGCATGATCTCGGCGTCGTTGCGGAGGTGGCCGACCGCGTGATGGTCATGTATGCGGGGCAAATCGTCGAGCAGGCCGACGTATTTACGTTGTTTGCCGCTCCGAAGCATCCTTATACGGTCGGGCTGCTGAACAGCACGCCGAAAATCCACAAGCTGTCGGAGGAGCTGGAGAGCATCGAAGGCGCGGTGCCAAGCCCGCTCAGCATGCCCGGGGGCTGCCGGTTTCACCCGCGTTGTCCGCAGGCCAGGGACGTATGCCGGAAGGCGGCGCCTGAAACGTTCGCGTTCGCGGAGCGGGAAGAAGTCCGGTGCTGGCTTTATGGGGAAACGAAGGAGGCGGCTATCGGATGACGGACAGCCAAGATAAGCGGCACGTGCTGCTGGAGCTCAAAGGCGTCAAAAAATATTTCGACATCGGCGGCGGGTCCTTGTTCGCCCCGAAACAACAGCTGATGGCGGTCGACGGAGTGGATCTGACCGTCTATGCGGGCGAGACGCTGGGCATTGTCGGGGAATCCGGCTGCGGCAAATCGACGCTCGGCAATTTGATTTTGCGGCTGCTCGAGCCGACCGCAGGCGAGGTGCGGTTCGAAGGCGTGAACTTGAACACGATGAAGGGGGAGGCGCTGCGGCGCAAGCGGGCGGAGTTTCAAATGGTGTTTCAGGACCCGTTTTCCTCGTTAAATCCGCGGATGCGCGTTTTCGATCTGATCGCCGAACCTTTAAAAACGCATGGAGCCGTAAGCCGAAAAGAGCTGGGCGAGCGGGTCGGCGAGCTTCTGCAGGCGGTCGGGCTCGATCCGTCGTACGCAGGCAGGTATCCGCATGAATTCAGCGGAGGGCAGCGGCAGCGGATCGGCATCGCCCGCGCGCTTGCGCTGAAGCCGAAGCTGATCGTGTGCGACGAGCCGGTTTCCGCGCTCGATGTGTCGATCCAGGCGCAAATTTTAAATTTGCTCGCGGCGCTCAAAAAGCAGTACAAGCTGACGTACGTGTTCATCGCCCACGGCATTCCAGCGGTCAAGCATATCAGCGATCAGATCGCGGTCATGTATCTCGGCAAGGTAGTCGAGCTTGCTCCGACCGCCGCGTTGATGGAGCATACGGCGCATCCGTACACGGCAAGCCTGCTTTCGGCCGTACCGATCCCGGACCCGACGCTGCGGGGGGCTAAGAAGACGGCGCTGCTCGAGGGCGATCTGCCGAGCGCGATCAACCCGCCGTCCGGCTGCCGGTTTCACCCGCGATGTCCGTACGCGACGGACAAATGCCGGAACGAAGAGCCGCAGCTCGCGGAAATTGCGCAAGGCCACTATGCCGCATGTCATTACCCGCTGGAAGAAGGAGGGATGGCGCATGTATTGGCGTGAAGCGGAGGGCGCGAAAGGGAGCTCATGCAGCTCGCCTGCCGGGGATGCGGACGGGCAGGATGCTTTACACGAGCCGTGTGCGGCAAATGAGCGGGGGCTGTCGGCCGGGCAAAGGAATGGTCCGGGGGAGGAGCGCGAGCAAGACGTGGCACCTCCCGGCGGGCTCGAGCGGCTGGCGCGCCTGGCCGAGGCGCTGGAAGCGCCTTTTGCACTGAACGATTACAACGGCAATATGATGGGCGGCATCGTGTATGCATACCAGACGGGGGGCTGCCCGATCCTCGTCTCCTGCCCGCACACGGTCAACCATCTGCGCGGGGATTGGGTGAAGGAAATGGACGAGTACACCGGCGCGCTCGGTCTGATTTTGAAGAGCATGACCGACTGCCACCTGATGTACACGACACGGCTTTACGATGAGGATCCGAATTTCGTGGAGGGCGGTGTGTACAAAAACGAGCTAGTCCGGCTCGCGAGGCGCCACGGCATCCGGCTTGTGATCGACTTGCACGGCGCTTCGGCGGCCCGGGAGTTCGACATCGACCTCGGGACGCAGCACGGCAGGACGCTGCGCGAGCCGCTAGCCGGTCTCATCGTCCGCCGCTTACAAAACTATGGAATCAGCGGCGTCCGTTTGAACGATACGTTTGCCGCCACCCATCCGGGGACCGTGACATCGCATGTTTTTGAGCATATGAAAATCCAATGCGTGCAGGTCGAGATTAACGGCAAGTACCGCACGCCGCAGACCGACGCGGAATCGTTCGCGAGACTGGTTGGCGGACTGGCGGATGCACTGGAAGGCATAAAGGAGGAGATCGCACGGGATGAACGGGACAAAATCAGGATCATACGGAGTGAGCGCGGCTCATCCGCTGGCTGCCGACGCCGGCATGCGCATTTTGGCGCAAGGCGGTAACGCCGTCGATGCGGCGATTGCGGTTTCGTTTGCGCTCGGCGTCGTCGAGCCTTACGGGTCGGGCATCGGCGGCGGCGGGGCGACGATGCTGTACCACGAATCGCTGGGAGCTCCGCTGTTTTTCGACTACAGGGAAGTGCTGCCCGCGTCCGGTATCGTTTCGCCGAAGGAGGTCGGCGTCTGCGGGTTCGTCAAAGGCATGGAGCACATGCACGCGAAGCTCGGCTCGATGCCGTGGAGCGATCTGCTGCAGTCGGCGATCGAGCTGGCGGAACACGGCTTTGCGATCAGCGGCATCATGGAGCACCAGCTGAATTCGGTCGCGTATTTGGACCGCTCTGCGCTGCCGCATTTTTTTCCGGACGGCGAGCCGTTGAAGGCGGGAAGCGTTCTCCTTCAGAAGGAGCTGGCGGAAACGCTGCGGCATATTGCGGCGCAGGGGGCCCGTTATTTTTACGAAGGGTCGGTTGCGGAAGATATCGTTCGTCTCGTGAACGGCATGTCGCTTGACGATCTTCGCGGGTACCAAGTGCTCGAAAGAACGCCGGTCAGCGGATTTTTTGCGGGCTATGAAATTATCGGCTCGCCGGCGCCGCTTGCCGGAATTACGATCGTGCAGGCGCTGCAAATAGCGGAGTATTTGAAGGCGAGCCGTTATGAGGAAGGTACGGCCGAATTTGTCCATCTGATCGCCGACATCATCAAAACATGCTTCGACGACCGGAAATCGCTCATGGGCGACCCGGCTTTTGTACCCGTGAATGCGGAAAAGCTGACTGCGCCGGACTATTCGCTTAGGCTTGCGAGCCGGCTTCGCCCCGACCGTTTGTCCGACGCATCGGCCGCCGAAGCGAAGGACTACAACAGCACCACGCACTTCGTCGCGGTGGACCGGCATGGGATGATCGCTTCCGTCACGAACACGGTCAGCGATTTTTTCGGCTCCGGCATCTACTTGCGCGGGTTTTTCCTGAACAATCAGATGCGCAACTTCGCCTCGGAACCGGATTCGCCGAACCGCCCGGAGCCGGGCAAACGGCCGCACAGCTACGTCTCGCCGACGATGATTTTCAAGGAGGGCAAGCCTTTTTGTACTCTCGGATCGTCCGGGGGCAACCGGGTTCCGACGATACTGACGCGCCTGCTCGTGCGCTTCCTGCAAAACCGCATGCCGCTGAGCGACGCCGTCTCGCTGCCGAGATTTTATTCCGATGAGCGGCTTATTTATCATGAGGAGGACCTCCCGGAGGCCGAAAAAAGCAAGCTGCTGCAGATGGGCTACCGGCTGCAGCACCATCCGGTGCCGATCCGGTACGGCGGCATTCACGGCATGGTGATCGGCGAACAGGGTGCGATGTACGGCATCGCCGATCCCCGCCGCCAAGGAAAATGCGCGATCGGGCGCTGACGGCAGGATAAGGACTAGTCGGCGCATAGACCTTAGTACAAACAAGATTTTTTCCCGAACATATGTTACATCATCTCGACATTGGGGGTGATTGTAATTATGGCTCGTGTAAAAGCCGTTCGTCAGACTGACTTGGTTTTGATCACTTGGTCAAGAAACCCTTTGGTCCCCGGATCCGCGCGAAGAATTACAGCTGTTCGAGTTGTCGGCAGCGCTCAACCTTGTCGTATTTCCTTGGTGCCAAACGGGTTGCTGAGACAAGCACTGGCTTGCTTATTAGACAAAGACGTAGGTTTTAAAGTGGTTTTTCGCAGAAAAACTTCAAGTATCAGCGGTTATTTGCTGCTCCAACGTAATCGATAATCAAGGGCTATACGAAATCTTCGTATGTTTCTTCCCCCTTTTATACGGACCGAGAGAAGAGGAGAAAATCCTCTTCTTTTTTTCTGATGTTAGAAACCCATCCTCGCGACAAAAATGTTCCGCTGACGGTTCTTTTTTGAACAGGTTCTCCCGGTTTTCCCGAAATAGGGCTGTCAATCCGCAATGATGCCAAAACCTCCGGATAGCCCGGTCAAAAAATGACGGTCCCCGCACCGTCATTTTTTGATCTTTCTTTCATATGGGCCTGTCAATATTGGCAAAACGGAATTTCGACAGATCGGTTAAGCATCATACCGCTGCAAAAAATGACGGGACTGCCGAGCCGGGTAAATTATTGTCGCTTGAAACGGGATACCAATTTTTTACTATGGAGATGTGGGGCCCGAACATAAAAGTGCCCTGCACAAAAATGCGAGGAGGCGATGTAATGAAGAAAAAATGGGCTGTGAAAATGTTGGCGGTTTCACTGGCGGCGGCGGTCATGCTGCCGGCGGAAACGGTCGTGCGGGCGTCCAGCATGGCGGTTGCCACCGGCAATTCCACGATCGACGGCAGGCCGGTCGCATTCAAAAACCGCGACCACTGGTCGACACCGGATGGCTGGCAGGTGTATCCATACTATTATACGGCGGACAACAGCTCCTTCGGCAGCGGCGACCGCTACAAGGCCAGGTTCGGCTACATGGGCATTACGGCGAACGGCGATTCCGGCAAAGATCCCGTCACGAACACGACGATTCCATGGGCCGGTGCCAACGATAAAGGGCTCGGACTTGTCCAGGTGGCCGGGCACACGTTGTCTTCGGATTTTGCCTCCGATCACGGGTACCCGGTTTCGCAAGACTTGACAAACGGCATGTCGGGCGGATATATGAACCACATCATTTTGTCCCGCGCGGAGACGGTGGACGAGGTCGAGCAAATTTTGCGCGATACGAATGGCGGCGGCGGTTTCCACGGCAGCTTCGCCCGCAATACGTCGGCGATGATCAGCGTGTTTGACCGAAACGGCAACGCGGCGGTGTTCGAATTTGACGGCGACAGCTTTACGCGCGACAACATTACACAGGAATACCAGCAGGACGCGAACGGGTATTACACGGCGGCGCATAACGACGACAAGGATGCGGCAAACCCGGCCGACGGCGCTTATAGCGGCTACGACTGGCGCAACAATTTCAGCAAGGTGAACTGGACGAAGGCGAGCGGATTCCCTTATTTCTTCGATGAGCAGACGACGACGGTGGCGTCGGAAACCGATCCTCATACCGGCGATGAGGACATGAACGTCATTAACACCGTCTATGTGCCCGACGGCATTCACGACTGGGAATTTTCCACCAGCGCGGTGAAACGGCATACCCGGACAGGCATCCGGCTCGACGATCCGTTCAAGAAAGACTACCGTTTTTTCATGCATAAAGTGGTCGGAACGAACGCGCTCGGTACGGAAAATTACCTGGAGACGTTAAACAAAAACATCGGCGAACTTCCGGGGGACCAAAAGCCGACCGGCTGGCATATCAACCGGTTCGTCTCGACGTTCGGCACGGTGCTGGTCGGAAACAAAATCGGCGATCCTTACGGCGGCAAGCTGACTACGATGTGGGTATGCCTCGGTGAGCCGACGGTCGGCATTTTCATCCCGATTTTCCCGTATACCGGAACGATTCCGGCCGAGCTTGCCACGATGTATCAGGCGATCAACGCCAAACGCCATCTCGTCTATGATTATACAGACGACAATGCGGTCGGCTACAGCGGCGGGCGCAATGTCGACCACACGATCGATACGGCGGCTCTTGTCGGTTCGACCGACAATTATTACGCCGAAGGCGGTATCCAAAACTACACCTTCGATATCGAAAACTGGGCGTTCGACGAATATGATAAATTTATGGCCGATTTGCGGACAGGCACGCGCACGGACGCTCAGCTGAAGGCGGACATGACCGCCTGGCAGCAAAACATGGCGGCAAAGATGAAACAGCACTATGTTGCCGGCACCAGCCCTAACGTCGCTTTGAAAAAGGCGGTTACGGCCGATTCCACTTACAGCACTTATGCGGCAGGCCAAGCCGTCGACGGCATCGTCGCCGACGAATCGCGCTGGATCAGCGCGAATACGAACGGCCCGCACTGGCTGGAAATCAACCTCGGCCAAAACTTCACGATCAAAAGCGCCGAAATTACAACGGGCAAGGGTAACGGCGAAGCGGTGTCGAACTTCAGGCTGCAGTCGTGGAACGGCACGTCGTGGGTCGACATACCGGGCACGTCGGTCAGCGGCAACACAAGCACAAAGGTGATTAAAACGTTCAACCCGGTGACGACGAGCAAGGTTCGGTTTTATTCTACGGATAACGGTTACGTGAAAGTGAAAGATATTCGCATCTTCGAATAGATCCGGCAGCAAGAGGCTGCGCCTTAAGCGGAAAGCTTGGGGCGCGGTCTTTTTGTTGTGTCTGCGGATAACCGGGGAGTTTGCTTCTTTGTTTTACCCGAACGATTAATTATAGTACAATAGGCATAATGCGCTTTTTTTCCTACAATTGAACCGGGAGGACATCGAATCAATGCGTTGGCATGAAATTACGGTACATACGACCGAAATGGCGATCGAAATGATCTCCAATTTTATACACGAGCTGGGGGCGGGCGGTGTATCGATCGAAGAATCGGGCACACTGAATAAAAAACGCGACACGTCGCTCGGACAATGGTACGAGGTGCCTTTGAACGATATTCCGGAAGGCCGCGCGGTCATCAAGGGTTATTTTGTCGAAGGCACCGATATGGATGAAATATTGGAGCAGCTGAAAAAATCGATCAATCAGCTTCCGGAATTCGATATCGAAATCGGCGATCCGACCTACGAGCTGCGCACGGTGGACGAAGAGGATTGGGCGAACGCGTGGAAGCAGTATTTCAAGCCGCTGCGCGTTTCGGAGAGGCTGACGATCAAGCCGACTTGGGAGGAGTACAGCGGCGGGCCGGACGAGCTGATCATCGAGCTCGATCCGGGCATGGCGTTCGGCACGGGAACGCATGCGACGACATCTCTTTGTCTGAAGACGCTGGAAAAGACGATCCGCCCGGGCGTCGACGTCATCGATGTCGGCACCGGCTCGGGGGTGCTGGCGATCGCTGCGGCCAAGCTTGGCGCACGCCATGTGCTGGCCGTCGACCTCGATCCGGTCGCCGTCTCGAGCGCAACCGAAAATACCCGGCTGAACGGACTGGATGAGAAAATTACCGTGAAGCTGAGCGATCTGCTGCAGGTGATGAAGGAAAGCGGCGAGGGGACGACCGGTCTCGGCGTACATATTCCGGTGCAGGTGGTCGTCGCGAACATTCTTGCGGAAATTTTGCTGCTGTTCGTGAAGGATGTATACGATATTCTTGAGCCGGGCGGTCTTTATATCGCTTCCGGAATCATACAAAGCAAGGAAGCGGATGTGGCGCAGGCTTTGACCGCCCATCATTTCGAAATCGTGGAACGCAATTACGATCAGGATTGGGTCGTGCTTGTAGCCAGAAAGCGATAGGTGGCCATGGACTGGAACTTTTTCCGTTATCCGCTTGACGAAATTCCGTTCGTGCTGCTCGTGCTGCTGATCGCCTTTACGCTGCACGAGTTTGCACATGCTTACACCGCTTACAAATTCGGCGATCCAACGGCGAAAAATCTCGGCAGGGTGACGTTAAACCCGCGAGTGCATCTCGATATTATCGGCACGCTGCTCATTCTGATCGCCGGGTTTGGCTGGGCGAAGCCGGTGCCGGTCAACCGCGGCAAGTTCAAGCATCCGCGGCTGATGGGCATCGTCGTCTCGGTGGCGGGCCCGCTCGCCAACCTGCTGATCGCTTTTGTCGGGATGCTCATTTGCTACATTTTGTTCAAGTTCCACTTGGTCGAAGCGATGTCGACCGGCGTGTATGAAGCGGTCCGCTTATTTATGAAGCTGCTCATTTTCCTGAACCTGACCTTGTTTTTATTCAATCTTTTGCCTTTGCCGCCGCTTGACGGGTATCGGATTGTGGAAGACATTTTGCCGCTGCACTTAAGGCTGAAGTTCGCGAAAATCGAGCAGTGGGCGATTTACATCTTTTTGCTGATGGTATTTATTCCGCCGATTTCCCGGGTGACACTCGGACCGGTGTTTGCGCTGCAAATGCCGATTTTCGCCGGGATCGACGCGCTCTTGTCCGGCATTTTCGGCTATCGGGTCGATTGGGTGAAATTTTTGCTGGCTTAGGAAGACAGGCCCCGCTTTGAAGAACCGGCCGAATCGCTGGTGAATTGCTGTAAATGGTAGCATTTTGACGGAAAACGGTGTATGATGAAATTTGATTGTCTGGAAAGTAGGATGGCTGAATGCAGCGTTATTTTATACCTGCGGAACAGTTTTTCGAGGATTATGTCCTTATTGCCGGTGACGACGCCCACCATCTGGCGCGTGTGATGCGGGCCGAAGAAGGCGATCGCGTCATCGTGAGCGACGGGCTTGCCCGCGAAGCGCTTGTCGAGATCCGCGAGATCGCCAAAGACCGCGTCCGCGCCGAGATCGTCGAGCGGCTGCCGATGGACCGCGAGCCGAACGTCGAGGTTTGGATCGCGCAAAGCTTGCCGAAGGGCGACAAGATGGAAACCGTCATCCAGAAAGCGACGGAAATCGGCGCCGCGCGGTTCGTGCCTTTTGTTTCCGAAAGGACCGTCGTCCAACTGGATGCGAAAAAGGAAGGCAAGCGCGTGGAGCGCTGGCAGAAGATCGCCAAGGAAGCGGCGGAGCAGGCCCACCGCAACCGGGTGCCCGCCGTGGATAGCCCTTGCGATTGGAAGGCGCTGCTTGCGCTTGCGCAGGAAATGGATGCCGCCTGGATATGCTACGAGAAGGAAAGCGGCTCGCAGCTGAAGCCGGCTTTGCGCAAGCTGCTGAGCGGCGAGAGCGGTGAAGGAGCGCGCAAAAAAATCATGCTGATCGTCGGCCCCGAAGGCGGCTTCTCGGAAACGGAAGTGGCCAAAGCGGAGGCGGCGGGATGCCTGCCGGTCAGCCTCGGAAAACGAATATTACGTACGGAGACCGCCGCAATGGTCGGTTTGACGTGTATTTTATATGAAACCGGAGAGATGGGAGGAGACTGATGATGCCTAGCGTAGCGTTTCACACCTTGGGCTGCAAGGTGAATTTTTACGATACGGAAGCGATTTGGCAGCTCTTTAAAAACGAAGGCTACGAGCAGGTCGATTTCGAATCGACGGCCGATATCTATGTGATCAATACATGTACCGTGACGAATACGGGAGATAAAAAGAGCCGGCAAATGATCCGCCGCGCCGTGCGCCGCAATCCGGACGCGATCGTGGCGGTGACCGGATGTTATGCACAGACTTCCCCTGCGGAGATTATGGCGATTCCCGGCGTCGATCTGGTGATCGGGACCCAGGACCGGGATAAAATCATCCCGCTGGTCAAGCAATTCGAACGCGAGCGCCAGCCGATCAACGCGGTGCGCAACATCATGAAGACACGCACGTTCGAGGAGCTGGACGTGCCGGATTTTGCCGACCGGACGCGGGCTTTTCTGAAAATCCAGGAAGGCTGCAACAATTTCTGCACGTTCTGCATCATTCCGTGGTCCCGCGGGCTTATGCGCAGCAGGGAGCCGCAAAGCGTACTGAAGCAGGCAAGACAGCTTGTCGATGCGGGCTACAAGGAAATCGTGCTGACCGGTATTCATACGGGCGGATATGGCGAAGATTTGGAGGACTACAGTCTCGCCCGCCTGCTTAAAGATCTGGATCGCGTGGACGGGCTGCAGCGCGTGCGCATCAGCTCGATCGAAGCGAGTCAAATTACCGACGAAGTGATCGAAGTGCTGAATACGTCGGACAAAATGTGCCGCCACCTGCACATTCCGCTGCAAGCCGGGGACGACCG
Source organism: Paenibacillus hamazuiensis (assembly GCF_023276405.1). Taxonomy (NCBI): domain Bacteria; kingdom Bacillati; phylum Bacillota; class Bacilli; order Caryophanales; family Paenibacillaceae; genus Paenibacillus; species Paenibacillus hamazuiensis. The sequence goes on along the minus strand of NZ_JALRMO010000001.1, from coordinate 3,513,946 downwards.
GGTGCTGGCGAGAATGCGCCGCAAATATACGACCGCCGAGTTCGGCGAGAAGATTCAAAAGCTGCACAAGGCGATGCCGGGCGTAGCGATTACGACCGACGTCATCGTCGGCTTTCCGGGCGAAACGGAAGAAATGTTCCGCGCCGGCTACAAATTCATGGAGCAGATGCAGTTTTCCGAAATGCACGTATTTCCGTATTCGAAACGGACCGGAACGCCGGCGGCGCGCATGGAGGATCAGATCGACGAGGAGATCAAAAACGCGCGCGTTCACGAGTTGATCGACTTGTCTGAAAAAATGCAGCTTGCGTATGCGCAAAAGTTCGTCGGCCAAGTGCTGGAGGTCATTCCCGAGCGCACGTACAAGGCGGATCCGAAAAGCGGCCTTTTGATGGGCTACTCCGACAACTACGTGCAGATCGTTTTCGAAGGGCCGGAGGAGTGGATCGGCGATATCGTCAAGGTTAAATTGACGGAGGCGGGCGTTAACGAATCCCGCGGCAGCGTCGTTCGCATTTTAGAGCCGGCGAAAGCGGTCAATGCTTAAAAGAAACCTAAGGAGGATTTTGTCCTGCCGCACGGCAGGGTGAAATCCTCATTATTTCTATATTCTCTACATAGGGCTTAGCGGAAAGGGTGGGCGGATATGAAGGAAGTATCGGCGGGCGGTGTCGTTTTTCGGCAGCAGGACGGAGAGACGTATGTGCAAATGATACAGGACCGATACGGAAAAATAACGCTCCCCAAAGGGAAAATGGAATCCGGCGAAAGCGTGGAGCAAACGGCGCTTCGCGAAATTTTGGAGGAAACGGGGATCGAAGGCCGCATCGTGGAGCCGCTCGAAACGATCCGTTACCAGTATACGATGATCGGCGTCGGCTTGGTGGACAAGGAGGTACACTACTTCCTGGTCGAAGCGACCGGCGGCAAGCTGACCGCGCAGGTGGAAGAAATCCGCGGAGTGGAATGGCTGCTCCCGAAGGATGCATGGTATCAGCAGGTACATAACGGATACGGCAACAATGACTCCGTCGTGAAGAAAGCGTTAATCAAACTTGGGTATGAGGTGAAATGACATGGAAATAGATGTGAAAAAAATCGCCGGGTACATAGACCATACGCTGCTCAAAGCGGACGCGAACCGGCAGGCGATTGAGAAGCTGTGCGCGGAAGCGAAGCAGTATCAGTTTTACAGTGTTTGCGTAAACGGGCACTGGGTGCCTTATTGCAAGGAGCTGCTTGCCGGCTCCGGCGTGAACATCAGCGTCGTTTGCGGGTTCCCGCTCGGAGCGATGCAATCCGATGCGAAAGCGTTCGAAGCGGCGAAAGCGGCTGAGCAAGGGGCAAACGAAATCGATATGGTGCTGCAGGTCGGCTTGCTGCTCGAAGGCAATCATCAGGCGGTGGAAGACGATATTCGCGCAGTAGTAAAAGCTGTGGAGGGGCAAGCTATCGTCAAGGTGATCTTTGAGACAGGTTTCCTTAATGATGAACAAAAGAAAACGGCATGCCGTTTATCGGAGCAAGCCGGGGCTCACTTCGTGAAAACGTCGACCGGCTTCGGACCGGGCGGCGCGACCGTGGAGGACATTCGTCTGATGCGCGCGGCGGTATCGAATCAGATCGGAGTGAAAGCTTCCGGAGGCGTCCGCGACGCGCAGACGGCGCTGGCGATGATCGAAGCGGGGGCGACAAGGCTCGGAACGAGCTCCGGAGTGGCGATCATGAACGGGCTATCCAGCTCCTCATCTTATTAATCGGGACGGTCGGTGACAGCATCTTATGCCAATTGTGATATTAACGAAAAAGCGGAAGAAGCGCCTCGAGCAGGGGCATCCGTGGGTGTTTAAAAACGAAATCGAGCGCATTGAAGATGAGGGCGCCGTCGTTCCGGGCCAGCTCGTTCCTGTGCACAGCCACCTCGGGCAATACTTGGCGACCGGCTATATCAATCCGGCGTCGCAAATCACGGTGCGCATTGTCTCCTCGCGCCCGATCGAAGCGATGACGGCGGATTTCTTCGCCGCCCGCTTTCGCGACTGTGCGGAGCTTCGCCGCCGCTTCGTCCAAGACAGCGACTCCTACCGGCTCGTCTACGGCGAGGCCGACTTCCTGCCCGGGCTGATCGTCGACAAATTTGCCGACGTGCTTGTCGTGCAAATTTTATCGCTCGGTATGGACCGGGCGCGCGAAGAGATCGTGGCGGCGCTTGTTCAAGTGTTCGCGCCGAAGGGCATTTACGAACGGAGCGACGTGCCCGTTCGCGAATTGGAAGGCCTGGAGCAGCGCAAAGGCGTGCTTTACGGCGATGTACCGCGTCTCGTGGAAATCCGCGAGAACGGCATCCGGATGATCGTCGATGTCGTGGAAGGACAGAAGACGGGATATTTCTTCGACCAGCGCGAAAACCGCGCCTCGATCGAACCGCTGATGACCGGCTGGGGGCGTCGGAGCGGCATTGAGCTGCAGGAGCTGCCGGGTGAGGACGGCGCTTTGCGGCGCATCCCGGTCAACCCGAACGGCAATGAAGTGACGTTTCCTTATTGGGACGGCGCAACGGTGCTCGAATGCTTCTCTCATACCGGCAGCTTTACGCTTCACGCCTGCAAGTACGGCGCGAAGAAGGTGACCTGTCTCGATATATCCGAGCATGCGATAGACAGTGCCCGCCGCAACGTGGAGCTGAACGGCTTCGAGGACCGCGTCGAATTCGTCGTCGCCGATGCATTTGATTATTTGCGCGAGCAGGTGAAGGGAATTGAGGAACGGTCCCTGCGCAGCCAGGCTGCCGTTAAGAAAGTGGACACGTCGCAAAAGATGACGGCCAAGGGCCGCACGTGGGACGTCGTCATCCTCGATCCTCCGGCGTTTGCGAAAACGAAAGGGGCCGTGGAAGGAGCCTGCCGCGGCTACAAGGATATCAACCTTCACGGCATGAAGCTTGTAAACGAGGGCGGCTTTCTCGTCACGGCGAGCTGCTCTTACCACATGCGACCGGATCTGTTCCTGGAGACGATTCACGCCGCGGCCGTCGATGCAGGAAAAGTGCTCAGACTGCTCGAGTTTCGCGCCGCAGGCAAGGACCATCCGACGATTCTCGGCGTCGACGAGGGGCATTATTTGAAATTTGCCGTGTTTCAGGTGACAAGCCGCTAAGGCCGGTGTCACCGGGCGCGAAGCAATTAAAGGACTTGGCGGTTTGCACCGGCCAGGTCCTTTTTCACACCCGCAGCCGCCGGGATTAAAGGAGCCGCAGCACCTTGCACAGCTCAATAAGCCGATGAATGCCCCGAAGCTGGTGGCGGTTGCGCTCATGGATACTGCGAATCGCGTCTTCCGTCAACTTTTTGGCCTGCTCGATGCTCTGGTGTTCGACGGCTTGCACAATGTCTTTCATGCTTTTTAAAAAATAGACGGTGCTGCGGAGCGTACGGATGAGCAGTATTTTTCGGAGATGCGTCGGAGTGAACAAACGGTACCCGTTTTCCGGATCGCGCTCCGGCGTAAGCAGCCCTTCCTTTTCCCAATGGCGGATCGCTGAAGTCGCGACACCTGCGAACGCGGCGGCTTCGCCGATCGTCATGCGGTTTTTCAGCTTTTTACCCGTGACGGTCGGAAGTTCGGGATGCTGCAGCAGTTCGAGCGTTTGGTCGGCAGCGACCTTTTCGCTTTGCAGGACCGCTTGCTCCTTGTTGACCAGCCAGAAGGCCCCATCCACATCGGCGCTTTGAATTTTTCGCAGCACCTCGCAAGTGACCGCAACGCCGAATCCCGGGAACATGGTGCGGAGACAGCGGAAATAAGCCAAATGCTCCTTCGTATATAGCCGGTACCCATTCGCCGCTCGTGCGGGTGCGGGTACGACTCCCCACGATTCGTAATGGCGCAGCGCGCTTGTGCTGATATAAAGTTCTCTCGCAATCTCGATCGGCTTGTAATAGTCCATTTTGCAACCTCCTCACGATACGCTTCGAGGCTACAATATACCAAAAACATGCAGCGCCAGGCAAATGTTGTTGTAAAACATTCAAGCTGCACGATAAGGTGGATTTCGCCGGCATAAGCCCGATTGCCCGATACATTCTCACTTGCATCTATGTTGTATAGTGGATGGTGAGAATACGTTGAAGGGGAGAATCGCGATGAACATTTGTTATGAAAACCCGAGTGCAGAAGAGTATTTCGTGTTAAGAACGGCGGCGGGGCTGGAAGTCAAAGATGAATCTGTGGCGGAGAAAGCTTTGAGCCGTTCGATTTTTTCCGTGATTGTAAGAAACGATGATTCAAAGCCGGTCGGAATGGGCAGAATCATTGGCGATGGAGGCTGTTTTTTTCAACTTGTCGATATCGTCGTAAATCCGGATTGCCAAGCGGAAGGGCTGGAAGACGTCATTTTGAAGGAGCTTACGGACTATCTGGACAGGAATGCCCCGAAGGGGGCGGAAGTGATATTGATGGCCGATGTGCCGGCAGTGCAGCGGTACAAGAAATACGGTTTCGAGTTGACCTACCCGAATTCGTTAAGCATGAGCAGAAAGGTATAAAGCGGGTACCCGGCGTATGGCGAAGAGGCGAACGCATGTCGCTCCGCCGGGGAATTTTTCATATACTGGTATGGTAAAAATGACTGTGAGCATCTCATCCCGGCGCTGGGCCGCCGGGACGAGGAGGGAGGCATTCGATGAGTGAACATCATGTTCAGGAAGCGGGGGAAACGAACGGCGGTAACGCCGTTCTGGAGGCGATTCGGCACAGGCGAAGCATCGGGAAGGTGAAGACGGACCCGGTCGATCGCGCAGCGATTGATGCCATGCTGGACGCTGCGGTATGGGCGCCAAATCATTATCACACCGAGCCGTGGCGCTTTTACGTTATGACGGGGGAAGGCCGTCGTGTGCTCGGCAAAGCTTATGCCGATATTGCAGCGGAAGAGGCGCAGACCCTTTCGGAAGAGGAGCTGGCGGAGCTGCGGGCCAGACAGGAGGCGAAGGCGTTCCGCGCCCCGGTGGTCATCGCCGTTGCCGTCAGCCCGTCGAGCGGGCCGAAGGTGCTGCGCACCGAAGAATTCGCCGCCGTGCATGCGGCAGTGCAAAACATGCTGCTCGCCGCTTATGCGCTCGGACTTGGCGCCATGTGGCGGACGGGCGATGCGGCCTATCATCCGCTTATGCGCGAGGCGTTCGGCTTGACCGGAGACGAGCAGCTCGTCGGCTTCATCTTCGTCGGTTACCCGGACATGACGCCGCACCACGCCAAACGCACCCCGGCCGCGGCAAAAACGGTGTGGCTGGACGGCAGCGATGGAACGCAATAGGAGCGGCAGTGAGACCGCCGGCAACTTTGCGGCTATTTTGGCGGTGATGCAAAACTGTACGAGGAAGGCAGCGCTTTGAGCTTAAACGGGAACATAGAGGAACTATGGTGCGCTAAAACGGGCAATTTCGGATATTTTGGCAAATTAGAGGAACTCAGGTGTTCTATTTGCTTGTTTTCCCACTCCACAAGCCATTTTCCACGTATTTAGCGCACCTGAGTTCCTCTATTTTTTCTGTGTGCCCTTTTATCCGAGGATAGCGGACGTGAGTTCCGCTATGTGTTATAAAATCTTAAACTACGGTCCGTATGTACTCGTTAACCTCGGGAGGATGGCGCGTGCTTCCTGTGTGGAAGGCCGCTTCGCCGCACAAGCATCCGGGGGTGCTCATGCACGGGAGCCAACGCCGCCCGGGCCTCGCGCTCTTAGCGAGGTAGGCTCGCCGTGGGGCAAGCAGCACCAGCCTACTGTGCACCGCGGAGCCCATGCCGCCGAGGCTTCGCGCCCCAGCAGAGCAGGCTCACCGGGCGCCCATCCATTTGCCGCGCTTCTGCGCCGCTCGAGCCCACGCCTCGCCTTGTGTTACTGGCTGCCCACACCGCACGCCTACAAAAACTGCACCAGCTCTCGGATATGTTCGATGGCCGCGAGCGGCCGAACCCCCCGCGCCTCCATACCGGCGGCGCCGGGGCCATACGCTACGAACGGCACGCCGGCTTGCTGAGCCGCCATGCCGTCCGTCCACGAATCCCCCACGGACAGCCACCGGTCCGGGGGGATTCGCTTATGCTGCCGCAGGACGCGGTGCACGCCGTCCGGCGCAGGCTTTAAGGCCGGGAGCCCGTCCCGGCCGACAATAGTCGCGAAATACCGGGCGATGCCGGTTTCGCGCAGTGCCCTCATCGCCGCCGCATCGGCGTTGTTGGTAAGCACGCTCAGCGTCAGCTTGCCGCTGAGCGCCTCCAGCAGATCGGCGACGCCGGGCTCCAGATCGGCGCCGATCATGCCTTCCTCCTCGATGGCTGCGATGCGCCGCCAGACGGCGTTTTCCACCTCCGCCGTGTACGAGCGGCGATGCCGGACCGAATCGATCAGCGTCACCGTCGTGTATCGCTCCAACGCCACATCGTCCGAAAGCACGCCATGCTCTGCGAGCAGCAGGTAGACCTCCCTTTTCATACGCGCGAAATCGATCCTTGAGCGCAGCAGCGTATTGTCCATATCGAAAATCAGCCCCTGCACACGGTACTTTTTTTCCATCAACTTGCTCCCCCTTATGGTTGACGCTGCGGAATTGAGACCCGCTAATTTTCAAAATAAGGGCACCCCTCGTCCCCCTCCGCTTCGCAATCCTCTTCATTTTGCGTTATCGAAGTTTAATTTCCGTTATTTATACACAATATAAAATCGGTTAGATTTAGTTTATCACCGGTAGCGCCGAATGTTAAACGCTTTCGCATGCGAAAGAGACGCGGAAGGCTGCCCGGAAGATAATGACAGGGGGAACACCACATGAACGCATCGATGAAACGTATGGCCGGCATCGGTCTGACCGCCGTCATGGCGACCGGACTGCTGGCGGGCTGCGCGACAAGCAAAACGCCGGAGGCAGGGCAGCAGGGCCAAGGTCAAGCCGCCGCCAAGCCGTTTGAAGGGAAAAAGCTGACGCTCGTTACGGCAAACCATCCGTGGGGCGAAGCGATCAAGCCGCTGCTTCCGCAATTCGAGGAAAAAACCGGCATGAAAGTGGAAGTGCAAAGCTTTTTCGAGGATCAGCTGACGCAGAAGCTGACCGTTCAATTTACGACCGGCGCGGCGACACCGGACGTATTCATGTACCGTCCGCTGCAAGAGGGGCAGCTGTTTTTCAAAAACGGTTGGGTGGAGCCGCTTGACGATTATACGAAAAAAGACGCCTCCTACGACTTCGCCGATTTCTCCAAATCGGCCGTCGGTTCGACGACGGTCGGCGGCAAGCTGGCCGGAATTCCGATCATCACCGAGCAGGAAATATTGTACTACCGCAAGGATCTGCTGCAGCAGGCGGGCATCGCGGTGCCGAAGACGATGGACGAACTCGTCGCGGCGGTCAAGAAGCTGCACGATCCGGGCAAGGAAATGTACGGCTTCGTCGCCCGCGGACAGCGTTCTCCGCTCGTTACGCAGGTGTCGAGCTTCCTTTACTCCGAAGGCGCCGACTTTATACAAAACGACAAGGCGACGGTGAACACGCCGGAAGCGATCAAAGCGTTTTCGACGTACGCCGACCTGCTCAAGAACTACGGGCCTCCGGGCGTGCTGAACATGTCTTGGCCGCAGGCGATCGGCATTTTCGCTCAAGGTAAAGTAGCTTTCTACACGGATGCCAACTCGATTTACCAAAACGCGACCGATCCGGCGAAATCGACGATTGCGGACAAAGTCGGCTTCGCCGTATTTCCGGGTGGAAAAGCCGGCTCGAAGCCGTACAACATCACCTCCTGGGGACTCGCGATGAACGCCAAATCGGCTAACAAAGATGCGGCCTGGGAGTTCATCAAATGGGCGACCAGCAAGGACATCGTGCTCGCGACACAGCAAAAAGGCAACCCGGGCGCTCGTTTGTCGGTGTGGGATAAGCCGGAAGGCGTAACCGGATTCCCGGCGGACCTCGTACCGGTCATCAAGGAGTCGCAAAAAGGCGGCGTCGACCACGACCGTCCGACCGTCATCAGCGTAGGCGAAGCCCGCGACGCGGTAGGCGCCATCGTGCTGAAAGCGATGAACGGCGAAGACATCAAGGCGGCTGCGGATACGGCGAACAAAGAGCTGCAGGCGATCATCGACAAAGATAAAGGCAAGTAAAGTTTTCATCGAAAGTCCCGGGGATGTGCCCTCCGATGAGGGACGTCCCCGGCTTTTATCTTAAACGGAAGAAAGGAAGAATGATTATGGCAACGAACTGGTTCGACCGCAATTTAAAATGGATTTACACCTTGCCTGCGGTCCTCTTTGTTCTTCTTATGATGGTGTTTCCCATTGTATATACGGTGCGAATCAGCTTCTTCGAATGGAGCATGTCGGCTACGACCCCGCCCAAATGGGTAGGGCTCGCCAACTATATCGCGTTGCTGAAGGATGCGCGGTTTTGGCACGCGGTGAACGCAACGTTTTATTTTACGGTGCTCGCGCTGGTGCTCGAAACGGTATTGGGCGTCGCCATCGCAATGCTGCTGTACCGCGAATTTCGCGGTAAAAACATCGTCAAGACGCTGTTTTTGCTGCCGATGGTGGCAACTCCCGTGGCGATGGGCCTCGTCTGGCTGCTCATTTACGAGCCGTCGATCGGCGTCGCCAACATGATGCTGAAATCGCTCGGCTTCAAGCCTTTGCTGTGGCTCGCTTCGCAAAGCCAGGTCATCCCGTCGCTGGTCATCGTCGATGTGTGGGAATGGACGCCGATGATCGCTCTGATCGTCATGGCGGGGTTGTCCACGCTGCCCTCGGACCCCTATGAAGCGGCGGACGTGGACGGGGCGACGCTGTGGCAGAAGTTTACGCACATTACGCTTCCTCTGCTGCGTCCGACGATTATCGTCGCCGTCATGCTGCGTCTGATCGACGTGCTGAAAACGTTCGACATCATCTATTCGACGACGCAGGGCGGACCGAACCTCGCTTCCGAGACGCTGAACCTGTACGGTTACGTGCTCGGCTTCCAGTACTTCAAGCTCGGCATGGCTTCGGCGCTGCTCGTGTTGTTCTTCATCCTGGTCATGGGTCTCACGCTGGCGCTCATCTTTGTGCGCAAACGATTGGAGGCGTCGATGTGAAAAAGAACAAGAGGCATCTCAACCTGCTGTATTCGCTGCTGACGTTCGTCGTCATCCTGTTGTTTTCGTTCCCGTTTCTGTGGATGCTGCTCGCCTCGTTTAAAACGCAGGCGCAGATCATGTCCACGAAGCAGTTTTTCATTTTCACGCCGACCGGTAAAAACTACACGAGCGTGTTCCAGCAGTACGAGTTTTTGCGTTTTATCGTCAACAGCTTTATTGTGGCGGTCGGCTCGACGGTCGGCTCGCTTATTCTCGGCCTGCCTGCGGCTTATGCGATCGCCAGATACCGCCTGCAAGGACTCGGCCTCGTCATTTTGGTGGCGAGAATCGTTCCCGGCATCACGTTCCTGATCCCCTGGTTCATCATCTTCTCGGGCCTTGGGCTGATCGATACGTATGCGGCGCTCATTTTAAGCCATATGCTCGTCGGCCTGCCGTTTATCATCTGGGTCATGATCTCGTTTTTTGAAGGCCTGCCTCACGAGATCGAGGAAGCGGGACTTATCGACGGCTGTACGCGCACGCAGGTGTTTCTGCGCATCATCATGCCGATTTCCGGCCCCGGGGTGATCACCTCGTCGCTGCTGTCGTTTATTTTTTCGTGGAACAACTTCATGTTTTCGATTATACTGGCGGGAGATAAAACGAAGACGCTGCCGATCGCGGTGTTCAACTTCCTGTCCTATTCCGAGATCAACTGGGGCGCCTTGATGGCGGCCGCCTGCATCATTACGCTGCCGGTGCTGATCATCGCCCTGCTCGCGCAGCGCTATATCGTCAGCGGTCTTGCCGCAGGCGCGGTCAAAGGGTAAATCCGTACACAAGGGCGGCGCGTCAAATAAGGGGCTGAAGCGATTGGTCGGTAAAATGACGATATTCGGCAGGGTGATCGGGCTGATCGTCCTGCTGCTTACGCCGGTTTTTATATTATACAGCTACTCGAATAAGGTCAGCGTTGACGTGGTGAAGAGCGAGCTTCAATCTTCCAGCCTCAATCAGCTGATCTTTTTCCTTCGTCAATTCGATGCTACGGTGGAGCAGCTGTCGATGTTCCCGGTTATTCTGAGCTTCGATCCGTTTATACGCGATTTTGTCGACCGCCGCAGCGGCGGCTGGTACGACGTGCTGCGCGAGCGCACGCGTATTGCCGAGAAGCTCGGACTGCAAAGCGTGTCCAGCGCCTGGATGAACGAGCTGACACTGTATTTGCCGCAGGAGCAGCAGGTCGTGTCGACGAATATTTTCAAAAGCTACCGGGCGGACGATGTGGCCCGGTATGCGAAGCTCGCCGGCTGGAACTACGAGCCGCTCACGGCGCCGGACGGGGGCGGATACCGTCAGGGGGCGGGCACGGCGAGCGGTCCTGCGGCCGGCATGGCCGCGGCGGTAAGAGCGCAATCGGCGGCATCCGGCGGAGCCTCGAGCGGCCGGCAAGCGGCGGCCGGCGAAAAAGCCGCTCAAGCCCCCGAAGCGGGCCGTTCTACCGGCGAGAGCGCTTCGGCAGCAACAGGGGATTATGCCCCGGCGTCGCCTTCCGTTTCCGCCGGCGGTCCCGCGAACGCGAAGCTTTTCCAAGCCTCTTCGCAGGCCGCAAGGCAAAGCGCTGCAGGTGCTCCGCAAATTCCAAGCGGGATGCGAAACGACGCGCAGTTCGTGCTGTCGATCGTCGAGCCTCCGCGGGCCACGGACACTTCGCAGATCAAAGCGATGCTGCAGGTCGCCTTCACGAGTGCGAACATCGCGCAAATGCTCGATCAGGTGAAGCTGGGGGGCAAGGGCGACCCGTTTTTTTACCAAAAAGGGCTGCCGCCGATTACGAACAGCTCCCCGGATTTGGACAAGGTCCAGGAGCTGCTTCCGCTGCTGGAGCGGCAAACGCTCGAAGGCGTGGGACATACGGTCGTCGAGCTCGCCGGGCGGCAGTATGCCGTAAACTATGCGCAGTCGAAGCAGCTCGGCTGGTTTCTCGTCGATTACGTGCCGGTGGAGAACATTTTGGCACCGATCACAAAGACGAGCGTGCTGTTTTATACGAGCATCGGGCTGCTGCTGCTGGCCAGTCTGCTCGCCGCCTACATGCTGTACCGCCACGTGCAGTATCCGATCCGCCGGCTTGTGCACGGCGTGCAGTTGATCAAGAAGGGGGATTTTTCGGCGCGGATCGAAGTGAAGGCGAACAACGAGTTCGACTTTTTGTTCGAACGGTTCAACGATATGGCCGCGCAAATTCAGGAGCTGGTCGAGCGGGTGTACGAGGAGAAGCTGCGGCTCAGAGAGGCGACGCTGAAGCAGCTGCAGGCGCAGATCAACCCGCATTTTCTGTATAACAGCCTGTTTTACGTGGTCAATACGGCGATGCTTGGCGATACCGAGGCGGTCGTCGCGATGGCGCAAAACTTGGCCGAATATTACCGCTATACGACGAGGATCGACGACCAGGCCGCTCCGCTGCGGGACGAAATCAAACTTGTGCAAAACTACTTGACGATCCAAAATCTGCGCATGCACCGGCTTCATTACGAGGTGGACGTGCCCGAAGCGATGCTGGACACGCCGATTCCGCGTCTCTTGCTGCAGCCGGTCGTGGAGAACGCGATCGTCCACGGCATCGAAAACAAACCCGGCGACGGATGGATCGCCATCCGCGGCTCCGTTAGGGACGGCGTATACGAGCTCGTCGTCGAGGATAACGGCGCCGGCATGAGCGATCAGGCGCTGCAGGAGTTCGAGCGGAGGCTGAGCCGCCCGGTCGAAGCGGAAGCCGGCTACGGCGTATGGAATGTGCACCAGCGGCTGCAGATCATGTTCGGCGAAGGCGCCGGGCTGAAGCTTGCCCGCTCCGCATCCGGCGGCGTCAAAGCGACGCTGCGCTGGACTCCGCGGCGGCAGGAAGGAGGAGACGGCGATGTCCCAGCTATTGATCGTGGATGACGAGGCGCATGTGGTGGAGCGGCTGGCGACGCTCGTTCCATGGGAGCAAACCGGGATTACCGGCGTGCATAAGGCGTTTTCCGCCTACGAAGCGCTGGAGGTGCTCGCCTCGCAGCCGATCGATCTCGTTCTCACCGACATCCGCATGCCGGGAATGTCGGGCCTTGAACTGGCCGGACGCATTCGCAGCGGCTGGCCCAAAACGAAATGCATCCTGCTTTCCGGCCACGCCGAATTCGAATATGCGAAGGAAGCGATCGCGCAGGGAACGGCGGACTACTTGCTAAAGCCGGTCACCGACAGCGAGCTGCTGGGAACGGTGTCCCGCGTCCTGCGCGAGCTTCACGAGGAATGGGAGCGCGTCATATCGCAGGAGCGGATCGCGCGCACGCTGAGGGAAAACCTGCCGCAGCTCAGAGGCAATCTCTTGGCCGAGCTGCTGCAGGGGAGGCGTTTTACCGGGGAGAGGCTGCGCGAGCAGATGGAGCTGCTGGAGGTGCCGCGCTTTTACGGCGAGCCGTTTGCGATGGTGCTGCTTCGTCTCGAGGAGCCGTTTCACCGCCACAATCCGCGCGGGCTGGCGCTGCTCGAATACGCGATCGGCAACATGGCGGAGGAGCTGTTTGCGCCGCAGTTCGAGATTTGGCACGGGAAAGACGTTCACGACTACCTGATCTTCCTTGTAAAAGAAAACGGCCAGCCGGACGGCGGCATGCTGTTTCATCTCGAGCGTCCGGCAGCCAAGCTGCAGGAGGCGGTCCGCACGTATTTGAAAGGCGCGGTATCGATCGCCATCAGCCGCCGCGGCACGTTTCCCGCCGACCTGGACGCTTTGTACGGCGAGCTGCTTTCCGCTTTGCGCCGGCAAATCGGGCCGGAGTCGGAGCTGATTTTGACGGCGGAAGGACAGGCGGAAACCCGTGCCGAAGTGCGCTCGCTCGAAAGCTTGTATGAGCTGCCGACCTTGGCGCAGCTGCTTGAAGCGAGCCGCTGGGAGGCGATCGGCGAGCGGTGCGAGCGCATTTTCCGCGAGCTGAAGGAGCGCTGGGGCGAGTCGCAGGAGCATCTGCTCGAGGTGTTTCTCGCGGTGTCTTCCGCGGCGGCGCACTACGCCCATAAAAACGGCCGGCAGCTTGCCGAGCTCATCGGCCCCGGCTACGAAAAGCTGCTGCAGGGCGTGCCGTACCGCTCGGTTCAGCAGCTGCACGATTGGACAAACGAGGTGCTCGGCTCGCTGAGACTCGACGTCGAAGGGGAAGTGAAGCATTCGCGGGCGCAGCTGATCGCCGAGGTGCAGCAGTATGTGGAACGCCATTTGGCGGACGCGTCGCTGAACGCAATTGCCGAACATGTTTACATGCATCCGGTGTACGTTTCAAAAATTTACAAGCTCGAGACCGGGGAAAATTTAAGCGATTATGTGTACCGTGTAAGGATGGAGCACGCGGCCCATCTGCTGCTGAGCAGCCAGGAAAAAATTTACGAAATTGCCGCGAAGCTCGGCTACCAGCGGGCGCACTCGTTCATCAACGTGTTCAAAAAGCACACCGGACTGACCCCGCAGGAATACCGGGACAAACATTTGTCGAGCAAATGAAAGATGCCCTGCCGGCCTCGCAATGGACCGCAGGGCATTAACTTTTTTGGGACCTGTTATAACTCCTTGGTCATAAACACGCTGTTCGGATCCTCTGCATAATCCGCAAAAGGCTCGCAATATCGAAAGCCGAAGCTTTCGTACAGCTTTCTGGCCGGCTCGAACTCCGCCATGGAGCCCGTTTCCAGGCTGAGGCGCCGGTATCCGCGCCGCTTGGCTTCTTCTACGATGTGCGCAAGCATGCTTCTGGCTACGCCTTTTCTCCGATGAGCTGCGGCGGTTCGCATCGATTTGATCTCTCCGTGTCCGTCTCCAAGCTCCTTCAGCGCACCGCAGCCGAGCAAATCGCCTTGTTCCCAGGCGCTCCAAAACGTAATCCCGGTTTTTTTCAATTCCTCCGGACCGAGAGCATGCATGCTTTCAGGCGGCGAAAGCTGCGCCATATGTTCAAGATGTCCCCTGATTAACGAGGTTATTTCGGTTCCCGTCAAGTCATCCAGCTTAATCTCCAAAACGATCACCCGCCATCTGTACGATTTAGTGTTAGTATAAAGGCAACGATAACCAATCTCAACCATTTCGCTCCTTGTTTGTTCGATATGACAAATTTTCGACAACTCCATTGTAAACCTTCTTAATAGACTCGTAGATTTGCCATTTTTATGGTATAGTAACTTTGTTTGTGGAAAAAATGGACGAATTTTCGCGAGAGGTGAATCATGAGAAGCAAGCCCTTTAAAATGCTGCGCACTGTGGCGGCGGCTGTTATTTTATTCGGTTTCACGGCGGCGTCAACGGGAGCCGTTCCGGAGACCGTTTCAGCGGCTGCAGGCGAGAGTACGGCGGCGGCGCGGCTGGACCTGTGGACTCCGTCCCATGTGGATGCTCCGCAAATCCCGCTGACTTTCATTTATGCCACCGGCAAGGCGGGGACCGTTACGGTCGATTTGCTGGTCAAACCCGAAGGAGCGGGGGAGTACCGCAAGGCTTCCCTGGAAGGCGGCACATCGTTTGAAACCGCAGGGGATCAAAGCAAATTCACGATATACTGGAACAAGGAAAAAGACGCGATCCCGCCGGGAACTTCCGTTGATCTTCGGTTGACAGCAACCGATGCGGACGGGGGCGAGACCGGCTACGATCTGAACCGGCTGCGCCTGGAGCGGCGGGACGCCGTCCGCAATCATATCGACAATTACTTGATCTATTACGGTCAGTGGACCGATTCTCTCATCGAGCAGGCAAGAGAGAAATACCGGATGGTTATTTTGGATACGCGTACGGGCATTACACCCGAGCAAATTGCCAAGCTTCGCGCGGGCAAAGACCCGCATGACGCTTCGGACGACGTGCTTGTCCTGGGTTACGTTTCGTTAGGCGAAGATCTGCGGACGGAGGGCATGACCCCGGAGCAAATGAAGCAGGACGCGAGATTCGTACTGGACGGTACGGGACCTTCCACCGATCCGCGGCCGGGCGCTCCGTTCCCGAAAGGCGCCCCGATTTCCCAGGACATCAATTTGAAAGGGAAGCCGACGAACGGAGGGTACGCTCCGTTTTATTTGAACGATAACTTTGCGACGTTCGGCACGATCGGAAATGCGGGCGAGCCCGATTTCAATACCAACTTCAAAGCCGCTTTCGTCAACCCCGGCCATCCCGAATGGTTTAAAGTTTTACGCGAGATGACGCTTCAGGCGGATCATGTCTCGGGGATCGACGAACTGCTTACGGTATACGGCTGCGACGGATTGTTTATGGATACGCTCGATACGGCGGCGCCCAACTCGTTTACCGATGCGTCGAGCTCCAATCAAGGCCAGTTCGAATGGTTGCCCCGGGGCTCAGACAGCTTGTGGCGAACATCCGGCAGGCGTACCCGAACCGGTTTTTGCTGGCGAATCGGGGGCTGTTTTTATACAATCCGGATTTGTCTTCCTACGCCTATAATTTAAGAGGGCTTATCGACTTCGCGCTGTTTGAGAGCTACCGGTTGGACAGCAGCTCCGGCCAATGGTTCAACGAAGCCTTTTTCAACGACAACAAATATAATTACGCGCAAAAATTGCTGGCCGAAGCGGACCGCGAGGACGGGTTTCGCGTGCTCAGTCTCGGCTATGCGGAAGGGCCCGGCGGCGACCTGGCAAAAAAAGCGCTGGATGGAGAACAAAACGAAGCTGCGGACATATTAAATGCGGATATTCGGGAAGCGGCCGAGTTGGGCATGGTTCATTACATATCGGACGCATTGGTGAAGTCGGTGAACAGCTACACGATCGATCATCGCGATTCCGAACCGAAGCCGCCTGCATGGGGCAGCACGCTGACGCCTCCTTGGGGAAAACCTATTGCCGAGCCGAGAGCGGGGATTCAAAATATCGTTGTTCGGGGCAAAGAGGTGTACGTGCAGTGGGATGTGGCCCACTCTTCGGCCCGTCCCGTAACGTACACGCTTTATATG
Organism: Paenibacillus hamazuiensis; assembly: GCF_023276405.1. NCBI lineage: Bacteria > Bacillati > Bacillota > Bacilli > Caryophanales > Paenibacillaceae > Paenibacillus > Paenibacillus hamazuiensis. Next base: position 3,497,828 of record NZ_JALRMO010000001.1, on the reverse strand, counting down.
AAAGAGGATCAAAATTTCGATTTTTCGCAGGACTTGAAAACGCAGGCGGTACGCGCCGTTGCGCTTCATCCCGGCGTGCCGGCGGATTACGCAGGCCCGGGCGACCGCACGAAACGGTACCCGTACGAAGACAAAGTGACCGGGCTCACGTCAGGCAAAACGTATTATTTCGTCATTCGCGCGCAAAATGCGGCCGGACAATCCGACGCCAACGAAAACGCGCTTAAAATCGCAGCACCCTGACATTTTGGGAAAAAAGCAGCTGTCCGCAGCGCATTTGCGTGCGCGGCCAGCTGCTTTTGTTTTGTACGGGAGATTTATCGTCAACCTATCTTGATTACCACTTTGCCGAAACGCGGCTGATCTTTGAGATAAGCGAATGCGGCAGAGGCTTCCTCAAACGGAAAAACGCGGTCGATGACCGGCTTCAGCCGGCTTAAGGCGATTGCGCGGTTCATCGCGATAAACTGGGAGCGGCTTCCGACGGCAATTCGCCGCAGGGTATAAACGTTGGCGGCGATGGCGCCGATCGGGACCGACGAGGTGCCGCCGGCAAGCCAGCCGACTTGGCTGATTTGTCCGTCGGCCGCGGCGGATCGGATCGACTTCTCCAGCGTGCCGGCGCCGCCGACTTCGACGACGCAGTCGGCGCCGCGGCCTTCGGTGAGCTCGCGCACAGTGATATGCCAGTTTGGAACCGCATTGTAATCGATCACGTCATCGGCTCCGAGAGCTTTGAGCCGCTCCGCTTTTTCCATGCTGGAGGTGGTTGCGATCACCCGCGCGCCGAACAATTTGGCAAGCTGGATCGCAAACAGCGATACGCCGCCAGAACCGAGCGTCAGCACAGCTTGCCCTGCCTCCAGCGGCTTGCCTCCCGTTAGCGCATTCCAGGCGGTGACGGCGGCGCAGGGAAGCGTTGCGGCTTCCTCAAACGAAAGATGGTCGGGAAAACGTACGACCGCCTCCTCGCTGAATACCGCGTATTCCGTCAGCATTCCGTGAAGCGAGCCGCCGAGCTGGCCGGAGTTCTCCCAACGGAACGGCCCATCCAGCCAATGGGGAAATACGACGCCCGCAACTCTGTCCCCGGCTTTTACTTTGGTGACGCCTTCGCCGACCTGCACGATCTCTCCCGCTCCGTCCGACACCGGAATGACGTCCGGCCGAATGGGAAGCGTGTAGCTGCCGTGAAACAGGATCATGATTTCCCGGAAATTGAGGGAGCATGCCCTTACCCGTACGAGCACTTCCCCCGGACCGGGAACCGGCATGTCGTGTTCCCGCAGCAGCAGCCCCTCCAGGCCCGCTCCCAAATTCACATGATAGCTCTTCATCGAAACCGCCTCCCGGTCATCATGATACGGGAAGCGTGTAGGTGAATTGGTAGTCGGCAACGATCCGGCCGTCATCGCCCAGGATGACGAACACAGTGCCGACCGCCGCAGCGCTTCCTCCTTCTTTCGGGACCATTTCCCAGCCGAGCTTGACGACGTTATGATGGCCGTCCGGGCTGCCTGCCGCTTTAAAGAGATAACCTCCCTCGACAACGTTTATTTCGTACGCTCTTATGATTCGTGCCTCAAGCTCCGCGTAACCTCGCGCCTCCAGCGTTTTGGCATAATGCTCGGCATCCTCCGCCCAGAGCTCGGAAATGAGTTTTCTGCGCCGTCCGGCGTCAGATTCGTTCCAAACCGCCGCGTATTTCTCCGCGAATGTGTTGATATCGATCATGCTTATTCACTCTTCTTCCCTGTTTTTTTGGATTACAAGAGTGACTTTATCACGTAAACAAGACAGATCCCGGCATGTTTTGCGGAGTAGGTTAGACAAGATTTATTTTTCTGTTTCTGCCAGGTGCGGGTAGAAGGGGAAGTGGGAGAGTGCTGAGGTTGGTGCGGTGAGAAGGCGGGAAATGAGGGAGGATTGAAAAAAAATGAAATACAGGAAATGTAGGAAAGGTTGGCAATTGCAGAACATTAAGCAAGTCTGACATAGGTTTTGCACCGGCAAAACCATGCCAGGCATACGCGGGGCAGAAGCTCACACCCGCTCCCCCGGCACCGCTCCAATAGTAAAGCGTGCCCGGAATGTGATTTTGGCGAACAGCCCAAAATCCATGCCGGGCAGACGCGAATTAGAAGCGAGCATTCGCGCACAGCGGGCGGGTCCAGGGCGCTTGGGGCGCCTGGGGTCCCCCCGGTGGGGGGATTTAGGGGGAAGCCGCGCCCAAGGGAGGAAGCCCTAGCCTGCCCTTACGAACCGACCCTGCTCTTCTTCCATTCCTCGTGAAGTGCCAGCGCCTTCTTCCAAATGTCGTCGCGTTCGAGCGGGCTGTAGTTCACCAAACGCTCGCCAAAAACATCGGCAAGCACCTCCAGCCATCGCGACTTCGTATCAAGCTCCGTCTTTACAATTCCGTCAGTATCGCGCTTGATCCACATCAAACCTCTCAGCTCATTGCTGCCGCTCTCGTGCCTGTGGCGCAAAAGAAAAGTGTTGATCCATTTCGAGTCCGGGGATTTGCTGTAAAATTCGTGTTTCGGCTCAAAGACGCTTAAATCATCCACGATGCCGGGGTCAAAATCGACTCCGGCGAACTGGGCGAGCGGATCGTGAACCAGACGCCATCCGCCCGCGGCCACAGTAGATTCCACGACTTGGTAAGTAAACGGATGCTGCTCGTAAACTCCCGGCTTAAGCGGAATCGGTTCGTACGGCATATCGCCGAGCCCTGCGTCGATGATCCATCGTTCCTCCTCCGACCGCTCATTCGCCAGGCTGACGGTCAGTCCAAGGTGAAACGAATTCACCCGCGGCTCCTCGCCGAGCGGCTGAACGCCGGCACGATGCCAATGAACGCGGTACCCGAGCGAGCGAAGCAGCGTGCTGAAAGCTCCGTTCAAATGAAAGCAGTAACCGCTTCGGCCGCTTGTAATGAGCCGAACCGATTCCCGTACATCCATAGATGCGGGTTTCCCGGCAAAGATGTCGACAGTCTGCCAGGGCAAATGCTTCACATGCGCTTTGTGCAGCTCGAACAAATATGCTTTGGTCGGCTCTTGAACGTCTTTAACCCCCAGGCGGTTTAAATAAGCTTTAATCTCGTCTTTCGAAAACATAACCGATCCCACTCCTGTCTTTTTAAAACTAACAAGAGAGTGTTCAAAAAGCGAGCGAAGGAGTTTAGCGGCGTACCTTTTTGAACACGCTCTGCAATCTTCGGAATCAAAGCTTGATGGAAATTATATTCCACTTTAAAATATAACTGACCATTAATAAATGGTCAGTTTATAAGTATTTTAAAAGACAGAGGAGCTTCAAAACATGTTTGATATACTGCTTTCGAATCAAACCGATCAGCCGCTGTACATGCAGCTGTATACGCAAATTCGCGACCATATCCGCAGCGGCATCATCGCGAACGGCATGCGCCTGCCTTCCGTCCGGTCGCTGCAGCTGCATTTGAACATAAGCAAAACGCCTATTGAAACGGCTTACCAAATGCTGTCGGCCGAAGGCTACATCGTCAGCAAGCCGCGCTCCGGCATCTATGCGGTTAAGCCGTACGAGACCAATCGGCCTTTATATTCAAGCGGAGATTCCGAATACAGATCTGCGAATCTCCGGAGTTCCGCCCGGGTTCCCGAAGAGACGGAATGGTTTATCGATTTCAATCCGTCCGGTGTAGACAGCGGCATATTTCCGGTGCGGGTCTGGAAGAAAATGATCCATGATGCGTTGGATCGGCATTCGTCGGAAATGCGGGATTATGGCGACAAGCAGGGAGAATACGCTCTGCGTGCAGTTCTGGCAGAATATCTGAGGAACGCGAGAGGCGTCGTTTGTTCGCCGGAGCAGATCGTTGTCGGTGCGGGGATTTCCTACAGCATCGGCCTTCTTGCCAAACTTTTGGCGGGGATCGGGGAGGTGGCCATCGAAGAGCCCGGATTTCGCACGGTAAGGGAACAACTCATAGCGGGAGGTTTCCGCGTGATTCCGATACCCGTTCACGATAAAGGCATTTCGCTCGATCAGCTTCGCAGCTGCGAAGCCAACGCCGTTTATGTTACGCCGTCGCACCAGTTTCCTACCGGCAGCGTCATGCCGTATGCCGAACGGGAAATGCTGCTGGGCTGGGCGAACTCGCGAAACGGGTACATCATCGAAGACGATTACGACGGAGAATTTCGCTATTACGGCAAACCGATCCCTTCCTTGCAAAGTCTCGACGATCGGGGAAGGGTCATCTACATCGGAACGTTTTCAAAAGCGTTTACGCCGGCGCTGCGCATGAACTACATGGTGTTGCCTCATGAACTGGCAGGACGGCTGGGAGAAATGCAGCGATTGCTTTTGAATCCGTCACGTATAGACCAGTGGGCTATGCAGGCATTTATCGAGCAAGGCCATTGGTACCGCCATATTCGCAAAATGCGCGGCATTTACCGCAAAAAACATCAAAAGATCATCGAATTGCTCCAAGCCCATTTTGCAGACAGCATCGAAATTACAGGGCAGAGCGCCGGTCTGCACATACAGGCAACCGTACGTACGGAGCGAACCTGTGAAGAGCTGGTGAACGCGGCCGCGGCCGAACGAGTCCGCATCTACGATTTCCGGGAGATGCGGATGAGTCCGATTTCCGAAGGAAAACCGAAGGTATATTTGGGGTTCGGCGGATTAAGTGAAAACGAGCTCGAAACGGGCATCAACCTGTTGAAAAAAGCGTGGTCCGGAATGATCGATTAGTCCGTACCTCGACAGTTCCCGTCGTTTTTGAAAAAATTACCTGGCCTGTATTGACAGAAACAATGATAATCGTTATCATTTACTTGGATGTCATTGAGAATCATTATCATTATTTAATGATACATTCGGATTTGATTACGGCGGGGAGGCTTACCTATGACACGGTTATTTGCGGAACGTCTTCATATCGGCTACGGCGAGACGACCATCGTCGGCGATTTGAATTTGCGCATTCCGGACGGCAAAATCACGGCGCTTGTCGGGGCTAACGGATCGGGAAAATCGACGATATTAAAAACGATGGCACGCATTATGCAGCCGCAGTCGGGCGGCGTTTTTCTTGACGGCAAATCGATTCATCGGCTTCAGACGAAGGAGGTGGCGAAACAGCTGGCTATCCTTCCGCAAAACCCGACATCGCCCGAAGGGCTGACCGTAAGCGAACTCGTATCTTACGGACGTTTCCCGCATCAGAAAGGGATCGGTTCCTTCAGCCCCGAGGATAAGCGGATGGTTGCATGGGCGCTGGAAGTGACCGGCATGGGCGAATTTGCCGGGCGGCCGGTCGAGCGCATGTCCGGCGGACAGAGGCAGCGTGCCTGGATTGCGATGGCTCTCGCGCAAGGAACGGACATATTGTTTTTGGACGAACCGACGACGTTTCTCGATATGGCGCACCAGCTTGAGGTGCTCAAGCTGTTGGAAAAGCTGAACCGCGAGGAAGGGCGGACAATCGTCATGGTTGTGCACGACCTGAACCACGCTTCCTTATATGCGCACCATCTGGTGGCGATCAAGAAGGGGGCCGTCATTTACGAGGGCAGTCCGGCCGAGGTCATTCATCCGGAAATGCTCCGCGAAGTATTCGGTATCGAAGCGGATGTCATTGCAGATCCGCGTACGGGGGTGCCGCTCTGTTTTCCGTATGGGCTTGCGGGTGAGAGTACGCATGCTGCCCAAGAGAGCCCGCCGGCCGTTCCGGCATCGGCGGCACAGGAGCGTGTCGAGAGGGAAATGGCCGAAGTGGGATAAACGTATGACGGCAAACCGATAGACTTCTGGTCGTTCTGTATTAAATTTGGTCAATCTACCAGAGCATTCCGAGAGGAACTCCGTATCATAGAAGAGAGAGTGAAAGCTTTCAAATCCAGCCTACTTCAGAGGGGGCGGGCGCAGATATGGAGTATTCCACTTATGGAAGGCATATCGCAGTTGACGTTTGGGGAGTAGATTTCGACATTTTGAACGATGCGGAATCGCTGAGGCACATGATGACGGAAGCGGCCGATAAATGTATGGCCAAAGTGCTGTCGGTCCGTTCCGAATCATTCGATCCGAACGGTTGCACAATTGTTTTACTATTGTCGGAAAGCCATCTTTCCATCCATACTTATCCGGAAAAGCGGTTCGCGGCCATAGATTGCTATACATGCGGACAAAAAGCAGACCCGCAAGCAGCGATCGATTTTTTGGTGGAACAGCTCATGCCGGAGAAAACGTATGCGAAAAAATTAATCCGCGGCATCGGAGAAATCGAAGTCGTCGAATAATTTCCGTCAATGAAAGGAAATACGAATTTGCCGGCAAAAAAATAAACAAGCCATCCGTTTATTTGAGAGGCTTGTTTATTTTTGGCATAAAGGAGGTTGAGGCAGCAAACACTGGGGGCTTGTCCTCTCTAAATCATATCTGCAGCCAGCATCGCAGTGGATGTTATGTCGCCAACGGTTCGGATTTGTTTTCTTTCCAGGATGAGCTTCTGACCGATGTTCAAGGCCATCCTTTCGCATGCCGCCCGAAGGTTCGGATCTTTGATGCTTTCCAGGTCCGCCGCACGCACAAGGCCGATGACTCTGCTAATCATTATACAGCCGGCAAATCCGCAAGCATCCTCAAGAAGTTCATGGAGAACGTGATCCAGGGTTCCCGGAATGGCGGTCGTTCGTTCATTGACGCATTTTCCCCATAAATCTTCATATTGCTCGGTAAAATGCCCCCATATCTCTTCAACCGTCGCAAGCAGATACTTCTGATAATCGTTGCGTTCGCGAAGGTCCGCGCAATGTCCCGCCTGCGAAACATAGCTGAGCAGCAGGCTGCCGAACAACGTACCGATATCGAATCCGGCAGGTCCGTAGAAGCTGAATTCCGGGTCGATAACTTTCGTATCTTTTTCCGTGACCATAATGCTGTCGGTGTGAAGATCCCCATGGATCAGCGCCTGAGAATGGGTGAGAAAATGATGCTTCAATTTGGCGACCTCCAGCAGTAACGGATCATGCTGCCAAATCTCTTTCACCGTATCCTCGATCAGCGGGTTGAAACGGTTCGTTTCCGCGTCAAAATACGGATCGCTGAAAATGAGATCCTCCGATATTTTACACATGTCCGGGTTCGTGAACTGTACCATTTGCTGCTTTTTTTGCTGGGAGGTCAGGGAAAAATCGGATGTCAAAAAGAGGGTTCCGGCAAGAAAGGCGCCGATTTGGCTTGCAAAATGAAGATAGCGCTTACGGGCAAGGAGCTCTTTACGCAATATCATGTGGTTGGGTAAATCTTCCATTACCGTCAAAGCCATAATAGGATCGCTGTGATGCACTTTAGGCACTCTGTCCGGACAAAGCGTATGCTGAACTTTCAAAGCTTGGCCTTCGATCTGCGAGCGGTTCAGCGTCAAAGGCCACGACTCCGGGGCGACCCGCGGGTAAGGAAGTGCCTGCTTGATGATGATGCTTTGTCCCGACAGTTTGTCCGCAATGCGGAAGACGAGATTTAAATTGCCTTCCCCGATCTCCGTGCAACAAAGATGCGCCTCGGCAGGAAACAGATGTTTCAGCTTTCTGGCGTACATTAAGGCTTTATATTCATTCAGTTGTACGTACTCAAGCACGCCGGTTCTCCTCCTCGAAAAAAAAGCTTTACATCTATTCATAATCAAGAGAAAGAGATTTGGTGTGTGTGCCGGCGAAAATAATGAATGTAACCAGGCAGCGGACGAACCGGGCGAAAAATAGGGAAGAGGGCTGCAGCCCTCTGTCCGGACGTAAGCTTCATTGTCTTAGCGAGGGACCGCTTCTCTCTGATCCCGGCGGTAGTATTTGAACAAGCGCAAATTTTTCAAGCTGTTCGGCTTGGCTTCATATTTTTCGGAGGTCACATCGCTGGGCAATTTGAACAATGCGGACAGCTTTTTGGGGAGCGTTTCGGTGGGGACGTGTACTTTTTTGCCGGACAGGTTCAATTTGGAGAAAGAAGCGATCTGGAATCCCCAGTCTCCGAAGGAAGGCACATACACATAATAGCTTTTGGCGTTCATCCCGATGCTTCTTAGCGTATGGTAAATACTCCAGTACACACGCGGCATATCTTCCGTCGAGTTGGACTGGATGACCATGACGCCTCCCTTTGCCAACGATTTGGCTGCGCGCTGCAGAAATTCCTTCGTGTACAGCTTGCTGATCGCTTTATCGGACGGATCCGGAAAATCGATGATAATTACATCGTACGATTTGGCCGTAGGGAAAAACCGCCTTGCGTCCTTTATATGAACCTTGACGCGGCGGTCGTACAGGGAACGTTTATTCAAGGAGGACAGCGGCTTGCTTTTGGCGAGACGAATGATTTTCGGATCCAATTCGACAAGGTCGACGGAGCGGACGTCGCGGTATTTCAGCACCTCCCGCACAGCGAATCCATCGCCTCCACCCAAAATAAGCACGTTGCCGCGACCGGATGACAGCGTCATCGCCGGATGAACGAGCGCCTCATGGTAGAAGCGTTCGTCGAGCGAGCTGAACTGCAGCTGCTTATCCAAATACAGCCGCACGTCTTTCGCTTCGAGCAGCGTAATTTTTTGATAACGGCTCCTGCCGTTGTACAGAACCTTAGGCTTCCGTAGCCATAACTGCTTGAGCGTCTTCACATCCCAAATATCTCCGCGGACCGCGCGACCGGCGCTGCCGCGCTTGATTGATTTTCTCAGCAACTCGCACACCTCAATATCATTTAGTTTCCCGCAGGAACAGCTTGCATTCGAATCCACTTTCGCACACATGATATGATACGAGTCCCGGAAAAGTGTGGGCAAGCGTCGGCCCGAGCGCGAAATGATCAGGAAATCAGTTTAAGCCCGACGGCTGCAACCAGCACCATACCGATACACAGGATGCGGCGCCAGTCGTGCGATTCGCCGAAAAACAGCATGCCGACAAGCGCGCCGCCGGCGGTGCCGATCCCCGTCCATATCGCGTAGGCTGTTCCCATAGGCAGACTTCTCATCGCAAAGCTGAGGCACAGAAAGCTGAAGACGATGCCGATGCCGAACAGCAAATAAGCTTTCACATCGTTATCCCGCTTGATGCGGTTCATGCCGACGACACCTACGACTTCAAACAATCCCGCAACAAATAAGGATACCCATTCCATTAATGTTCCGCCTCCTTCGCAGCGGAGGAACCGCCGATTAATTTCAGTCCGATCACCCCTGCCAGCAGCATGGCAATAAGCAGAAGTTTCGCCGGCTGCACCGGCTCTGCGAAGAGGAGCATTTCGGCCAGCACCGTACCGGCCGTTCCGAGCCCGGTGTAGACGGCATAAACGGTGCCGACAGGCAGTTTAGCCGACGCGATAATGATCAAATAAAACGAAATAACCAGCGACGCGACGGTAGCCAGCCACGCCAAAGGATCTGCGGCATGCTTGAATCCGATCACCCACGCCGCTTCAAACAACACTCCGATAAGTATATAGATCCAGCTGCGGTTCATGTGTGTCCCTCCTTGATGTTTTGAATGCCCCGCCAGAAAATAAACCAGGATGCGTCTAACCTTTTCATCGAACGTTCCAGACCTCCGTACAGCATCTCCACAAACATGCCGTCCATGACCGCGGTAAAGGCAGCCGCCGCGCGTTCGATCGAAACATCGGGGTGAATCTGTCCGGAGCGCGCCGCCGCGGCAAATATCGGCATGAGCAAAAGTTCCAATTGGTCGAGGTATTGGTTGCCGTATTCCACGATTTCCCTTTGCAGGTGGCCGGGAGGAAAAAAAGCCATGCGCAAAAAAAACTTGGTATCGTCTCTTTGCTCGTACCGTTCCTTGTAACCGAGCAAAAAGCCGAGAAGCAGCTTGTCTGGAGACATCCCGCCGCTTTGCTTCAAGTATGCTTCGACGAACTGCAGCTCCTTTGCGGCCACTTCGCTGAAGACGGCGAGGAACAAATCGTCTTTCCCTTTATAATGAGCATAGATCGACTGTTTTTTGATCCCTACCTCGGCGGAAATGTCGGCGAGCGAGGCGCCTTCGTAACCGTTTTTGGCAAAATGCCGCAGCGCCGTTTCCCTGATTTTACCTGACGTCATTGAAATCCCTCCCTGACGAACGTTCGTCAGTTCATTAAAACACAAGAAGACCTTGATTGCAACCGTATTTTCAACAAAGGGGTGAAAAAAAACATCGGCATTGCGGATCCAAAGTTGAATCCGGACTGCCGATGCTGTGGAGTTAACGCATTCCCCGCGCCATGGCTATCGTGCCCACGCGTGTCTCTTCGATGATTTCGTACGGCTCGAGCAATTGTTTGAGCGCATCCAGCTTTTCCGCGCTGCCTGTTACCTGTACGATCATGCTTCCCGTTCCGATATCGATAATATCCCCGCGGAAAATTTCCACAGCGGCGACGATTTCGGGTCTTTGCTCCGGAACAGCGCTTACTTTCAGGAAGGCCATTTCGCGGGAAACCATCGGATTTGCATTTAAATGCTCGACGCGGATGACGTCGATGAGCTTCTCAAGCTGCTTGATGACCTGCGAGATTTGCGGGAGACCGCCTTTGGTGACGATAATCATCCGCGACAGGCCGGGCTGCTCGCAGCGGCCCACGGTGATGCTTTCGATGTTGAAGCTGCGGCGGCTGAACAAGCCGGCGATGCGCTGCAGCACGCCGGGATGATCGCCGACAAGCACGGACAGCGTATGCGTTTCCGTTATCATGGTCACGGCAAATCCTCCCTTGTCAAAATCATGTCTCTTAACGTTTTGCCCTGCGGGATCATCGGCAGCACAAGCTCGTTTTTGGCGACGATAAAGTCGATCAGCACCGGACCCTGAATGGCAAGCGCCTCCTGCCAGACCCGCTCCGCTTCCTCCTCGCTTGCCGCCTTGAATCCGGCTACGCCGTACGCTTCGGCCAGCTTGACGAAGTCGGGGCTGCCCGACAAATCGATGTGGCTGTACCGCCCGTCATAAATCAGCTCCTGCCATTGGCGGATCATGCCGAGCGATCGGTTGTTGATCACGACGATTTTGACAGGGATGCGGTGAAGTGCGCAAATCGCCAGCTCCTGCGCGCACATTTGCATTCCGCCGTCGCCGTTGACGGAGATGACCAGCTCATCCGGCCGGCCGATCTGCGCGCCGATCGCGGCGGGAAAACCGAAGCCCATCGTGCCGAGGCCGCCGGAGGTGATGATCGAGCGTGGCCGCGTGAACCGGTAAAACTGCGCGACCCACATCTGGTGCTGGCCGACGTCGGTGGTGACGATCGCATCGCCCCGCGTGGTGCGGCTGAGCATGTCGATCACGTATTGCGGCTTAAGCTCGCCCGGCTCGCGGCTGAAGGTCAGCGGGTACGTCCCGGCCATCTGCTTGATGCGGTTAACCCACTCTTGCCGCGGCTTTGACCATGCGGCCGCGGCGGCAGGAGAGCCGGCTGCCGCGGCGTCGTTCAAATAGCGCAGCACCGTTTCGATATCGCCATGAACGGGGAAATCGGTGCGGACGTTTTTGCCGATCTCCGCGGCATCTACGTCGATATGGGCGATGCGGGCGTGCGGCGCAAAGCCGTCCAGCCGCATCGTGACGCGATCGTCGAAGCGGGCGCCGAGCGAGATGAGCAGGTCGGCCTGCAGCACGGCGTTATTGGCGGTGTATGTGCCGTGCATGCCCGGCATGCCCATCCAGAGCGGATGCGAACTCGGGAACCCGCCGAGGCCGAGCAGCGTGGTGGTAACCGGAATTTGCAGCGCATCGGCCAAACGGACCAGTTCATCGGCCGCGTTCGCATGGACGACGCCGGCTCCGGCCAGGATGACCGGCCGCTCGGCTTCGGTTACCGCCGCAAGCAGATCTTCCGCCTGCTCCCGATTTAGCGGAAGCGAAGGCGAGTACCCGCGGACATCAATCGTATCCGGATAGCGGAACACAGTGTAGGCGGCCGATACGTCCTTCGGAATGTCGACCAGCACAGGGCCTTTGCGACCCGTTCCGGCGATATAAAACGCCTCCTTGATCGTCCGGGCCAAATCGTTCACGTCGCGGACGAAATAGCTGTGTTTCGTGATCGGCATCGTGATGCCGACGATATCGGCCTCCTGAAACGCGTCGGTGCCGATCAGCGAGGTCGCCACGTTGCCCGTAATGACGACGAGCGGCACCGAATCCATATACGCTGTGGCGATGCCCGTGACGAGGTTTGTCGCTCCCGGGCCGGAGGTGGCGAGGCATACACCCGTTTTGCCGGTCGCTCTCGCGTAGCCGTCGGCGGCATGTATCGCGCCTTGCTCGTGGCGTGTCAGCAGATGCCGGAAGTCATCGTTGCCGTGCATTGCGTCGTAAATATAAAGCACCGCACCCCCGGGATAACCGAATACGCAATCGACGTCTTCGAGCAGCAGCGAACGCAGCAGCGCTTCCGAGCCGCTGACCGTGTCCGGTTTCAGCAGCTGCTGCCGGAGCCGCTCTTTCGCTGCCGATCGGTTGTTTTGATCAAGCCGCGTTTCTCTCATGGTTCGTTCTCCCCCTAAAATTGAAGATGTTTTCTGACCCCTGGCCTAAATCTAACATGAGATATAAGAAGCCTGGCACTATCCAACCGGAGATTTCGATAGTATACTTTTAGTTACACTTTTATTGGGGTTTTGCGGAGGTGTAAGCCGTGAACGATTTGGAGAGAGACGGTCGGAAGGGAGAAAGCATCGGGCGGACGGTGGCGGACTGGAACCGCCGTGTCTTTGTCGGACGGGAACAGGAGCTGGCTATATTCGGCCGGCTGCTGGACGGCACGCTGGGCGAGAGGCTGCTGAACGTGCACGGGACGGTAGGCTGCGGCAAAAGCTTTTTGCTGGAGGAGTTCGGGCGCAGAGCCGAGCAGGCGGGCGCGCTTTATTTGCCGCTTGGCGGCGGGTGGGGCTTCATGCGTTCGCCGGAAGCGGTCGTTCAGCGTCTGGGGCAGAGCTTGCAAGCTGCCGGGATTTCGGCATCTGCACCGGCCGGATCGGTCGGAGAAATCGACTGCATTGCGGCGATCAATCGGGCGGCAGGGGAGCGGAAGGTGATTCTCGCTTTCGATCATTATGAACAGGCGGGCGCGATGGACGGCTGGCTGAGAGAGGCGCTGATTCCCCGGCTGCAAGAGGAAGTGCTCGTCATCTTGTGCGGCCGGCAGCCTTTGGCCGGACCATGGCGGTTGAATCCGGGATGGCGCCAGCTTCTGTGCGACATGCCGCTGGCGGAGTTCCGCGAGGAGGAGACGGCCGAGCTTTTGCGCCGGCACGGAGTGATCGGTGAGGAGGCGCTCCGGCATGCGATGGTGGAATGCCGCGGCAACCCGCTCGCCCTTTCCCTGCTGCTTGCTACCGCGGATCCGGCGCGTCCGCCGGCGGCGGGAACTAACGAGCAGTATATCCGCCATTTGGTGCGCCATGCGCTGGATGACATTCGCGATAATGAGCTGCTGGAGCTCGTCAGGGCGGCTTCGATAATCGCCTATTTCAACGAGGACAGCTTGGAGTCGGTGCTCGGGCGGCCTGTCGGCGGCCTGCTGTTCGACCGTCTTGTCGGCTTGTCCTATGTGCATAAGACGGATCGCGGATGGACGATGCACGAGGTCATCCGGGAGGCGGTCAAGGAGGAGCTGCGCCTGCGCAAGCCGGCATCGTATAAAGAGATGGCGGAACGCTGTGCGGCACTGCTGCTCCGGGAAATCGGGCAAGGCGTTGCCGGGCCGGATGCAGCCTGGAAAACGGTGGAGCTGATGAGCTACGCGGACAACCCGCTGCTGCGGGCGCACTACCGCCATTCACGAGGCTCGTCGCATTATGTCGAACCTCTGCAGATGAGCAATATCGAGGAGGCCGAGCGGTATTTGATCCGGCGCCGGGAGCTGGCGAAGGATACGGTCGTCCGCTGCGCCGATGCGCTCACCGGCGCCGTGTTCGAGTATCGGCTGAGCGCGGAGGAGACGCTGTACCGGCTGTCCGGCCTTGAGCTGCGGCGCTGGATGGCGCTGGAGCCGGGAGCGGTGCTGCTGCTGAAGGAGCCCGGCGGCGAGATGGTCGGTTTGTTCGTGATCGTGCCGATTCATCTGGGGACGATCGGGGAGCTGCGGCGGGGGCCGGTGTCACAAGCTTTCTTCGAGCAGGCGGACAGCCTGCTGCTGAAAATGTTGTATGTGCCCCGGGAGGAAAGTCCGGGCTGGTTTATCCGCGCGATTGACGTAACGGACATGGCCGACGATTCGCTGCGCTCCGCGAGCGTCCGCGTGACGCTCGAATATGCGCTGGAGGGCAAGCTGCTGCTGGCCTCGCCGCCGGCGCTTGATTTTTACCGCGACGGTCATAGGGGACTCGGCTTCGAGCCGATCCCGGGCATCGTCCACTACGACTACGACGGCTCGACGCCGGTGCCGACACTCATGATCGATACGCGCGGCTCCCGCCGCATCGATTATTTGCGGCGGCTGCTCAAGCTGTCCGCCCCGGATGCCGCATTCGCTGCGGGGGAGGCGGGCGAAGGAGCTGCGGCAGCGCGGAGTGGGCCGGACGGTGCGGCCGGGCGCGCCTTCGCGCAGGGGCTGTCCGCCCCTGCGGAGTTTGCGCTGCGTCCGAAGCGTCCGGCGCTGACCGAGCGGGAGCGCGAGGTCGCCGGGCTGCTGATCGAAGGCGGAACGAACGCGGAGATCGCCGCGAAGCTGTACATCAGCGAAGCCGCGGTGAAAAAACATCTGAACGCGATGTTCCAGAAGCTGGCGGTGAAAAACCGCACCCAGCTCGTCAAAACGCTGTTGGAAATGCCATAGAGCTTAAATCCGAATACCTGCCCTGCCGGTTGATCAGCGCAACATTTCCTGACCGTCCTTCGTCTTTATTTAAAACGGCCCACGGACAAAGGATGATCAATTTGGCTAAAAATCGGATTATTGCGTTTGGCATTGCTGCGGCTGCCTTTATTATCGCCGGGTATTGCATTGTATTTTGGCCCTACAAAACCTCTGTGACGAACGATATTTATTTAATACCCGAAGGCTTTGAAGGCGACATTCAGGTTAACTATAACGTTGCGGGCGCCCCCGGGCTCGCAAAGGAAGGGAAATATGACGTCATTCCGATCCGCGCGGACGGAACCTACGATACTTCCAAGCCCGATATGGAATACGGAATTGTAACGGATCAATATTTTTACATCAGCCGCGACGGACAAAGAACGCCGATTGACAGAAGCTGCGTCCATGTCGGAGGAAACGGCGAATCTTCAACAGGATTAACGTCTATCAAGCATAACTATTTGAAAATAACCCGTACCAAGTGCGGCGACGATTTCAGAGCCTGGGGCAACTAAAGACGGGTGAGGATGGTCAAAAAATGGCAATAAAAAGCCACCGGCAGGCCGGTGGCTTTTTTCAACTCCGGAATTATAAATGATCCGCGGAACTGATGGAATTCACTTTACTACAAGATTAACCGAGGGCCAAGTTCGCGCATCAGTAGCTTGTTTTCAGCCAGTTCGTTTTCGTCCAGCTCAGCTTCCCGGCTCCGGCGCCGTCCGCTGCGGTCAGTCTCGCCTTCAGCGTCGACGGATCGTCGGGAGTGTAGCTGTAAGGAAGCGACGTAAAGCCGTTCCAGGAGAAAGCTTTCGGCGTTGCCGGTACGGGAGCAAGCGGGCTGCCCGACGATTCGCTGCCTCCACGGAACGAGGAGCCGTCGAGCGAGTACATCGTATCCAGCGCGCGGATTTTGCCGGTATAGGATGCATCGCTTGGATCGGTCTGGTTGTTGCGGATCGGGTATACGACATCGATGATTTGCGATTTTTCCACAAGCACCGCTCCGTCTTCGGTCGAGATAGCGCCGTTGCTCGTTACGCCGAAGTGGTAGCCTTTGCCGGAAATGGCCGTGGCCATGTCGGAGGTTATTTTCTTGCCTGCCGCCCGGGCATCCGCCGCATCCATGACGATATTGTATGCGTGGGCGTTTCCGCCTCTAAGGCGCGGCATCCGGTCCTGGATATCCTTGTAGTAGTTATGATGCATCGTAATTTCCAAATCGGCGTTATCGGAAGCAAATTCCGTCGACCCGACGAGATGGCCTTTCTTCTGGCTCGCCGCGATCGCGATGATATCGTCCTTGCTGAGCAAGGTGCGCAAATAATTGTACATCGGGTAAGCGGACTTGTTCGCTTCCATAGCGTTGATCTGCTGGGTGACGAAGCTGCCCGCGCTGCGGTCGTCGCCTTTGAAGGTGGACCAGGAGATGGTCACGCCGCTGCTGCCTTTTTTCACGTCGACAAGTCCGTCGTAAGCTTTATTGAACGTGCAGTGGTCGATCCAGACTTTGCTGCTGGCGCCTTCCACCGTGATGTAATCCCAGTCGTTTTTGTCGTAGTCGCCCTTGGTCGCTTCGTCCCATTCCCACAGCTCGTCAAACTCGAGGTTGCGGATGACGATGTTGGAGCTGTATTTGATAATAAAGCCGGCGTGTTTGATTTTCGCGCCGTTAGACGAGAAGATCGTCAGTCCGTTAAAACTGTCGATATAGACTTTGCTCACTCCGGTGCTGAGCAGCACGGGATGGGTTAAAGGAGCATTGG
The DNA here is from genome assembly GCF_023276405.1 of Paenibacillus hamazuiensis. Taxonomy (NCBI): domain Bacteria; kingdom Bacillati; phylum Bacillota; class Bacilli; order Caryophanales; family Paenibacillaceae; genus Paenibacillus; species Paenibacillus hamazuiensis. The sequence goes on along the minus strand of NZ_JALRMO010000001.1, from coordinate 3,481,215 downwards.
CCTGCGAGAACGGCGAAGTTTGTGCAGCGGAAGGGATTTCCTTCCATCCCAAATTCAAATCGTTCATGATTTCAATGACCTTTACGCCGGAACCTTTCTTTAAAGCGGCCGCGAGGTCGGAAGCGTTGTACACCTTTTTGTAGCGGGCCGTATCCGTCTCGGCAACGCTGCCTCCACCGGTGTTGCCGGCCGAGAACCCGGTCAGGTTATAAACCGCAAGCGATCCATCCGGTATTGGTGTTGGTGTCGGTGTTGGTGTCGGCGTAGGCGTCGGGGTCGGAGTAGGTGTCGGCGTAGGCGTCGGGCTAGTCGAACCGAAATCCGACACAACGATATTGTCGAACTTGGTTTGCGCCTTCCAGCCGATCAGACCGATAGCCCCGCTTGTCAGGCTGCCGTCGGTTGCCGTAAGCTGCAGGGTGCCGTTCACGTACATTTTGAGCGAAGTGCCCTGCATCTCCAGCTTCACTTTATAGATCGTACCGGTCGCCAACGTAAAAGCTTTGCTCGCCAGCACGGTGGTGGAGCCGCTTACTTTCCTGCGAAGCTCCAACGTTCCGCCGTTTGCGATATCAAGCGAAGCGCCGTAGTAATTATTGCCGTCCTTGTACCGACCGGCGACGATCGCCCTGCTGCCGTTGAAGTTGGCTACATTGACGTCGGCTTCCACACTGTAGTCCGTCCACGATTGGCTGCCCGCCATCGCGCGTCCTTCGCTGCTTGTGCTTGACTGGTAGTACACGTAGTTGCCGTTATCCTGCACAACCGACCAGCTGCCGTTGTTCACCGTCCAGCCGGAAGCGTTGCCGTCGCTGAAATCGTCGCTGAACAGACTGGCCGCATCGGCCGGGGTCACCGGGACCGCCGCAAATATGGAAATACCAAGCACCAGTGCTGTGAGTAAAGAGAGTCCTTTTTTCATTTTCCGAACATTCATGTAAGCTCCTCCTGTCATGGGGCGATATAGCCGATATCCGTACCGCCAGGTGTACCTGCTCCCTTCAAATCGCTTCCCGCAGCAAGCTTCAGGAAATTGCCGAGATTCGGGGAACCGTTCGCATTGCGCGTCAAGGAAGGCGTGAGGCTGACAAAATCCGCATCGCTTGCCACCAAACCTTTGGCGTTCACGCTCGCGCCGTTTTTCCACCATACGTTGGTGCCGGATACGTCGGTGCCGCTCGTTTTGTCGCTTGCTCCGCCTTTGTAGGACAAGTTGTTCGTGAATTGATGCGTGCCCGAGTCAAAAGCGAAGTTGCTTTGGCCGTTCGCATAGGAAGTATTGTTCGTCATTTGGATCGAACCCGGATTGCTGTTGTACGTGAAGCCGTGTTTTTTGTTTTGATAAGCGACGGAGTTGATCACGATATGGTTCACGCTGATTTTTTCCCCGCCGAGCTTAAAGCCGTTGCCGTCGCTGTTGCTGGTCGATTGACCGCTGGAGGTTTGGCCGTTGTGATGGGCGACGCTGTTTTTGATCGTCACCGGCGAAATCGCACCCGTGTCGGATTTGGTATACAGATCCCAACCGTCATCCGTGTTGTAAGCCGCTATGCAGCCGTCAATGATATTTCCCGGACCGACCGTCAGTTTGATCGCGAAGCCGTCGGCATCCTCGCCGTTGTCCGGATCGAAGTTGTCATGCGAATAAACGTTTACGATTTCATTGTAGCTGGGCCATTCGGCTTTTGTAGCTGAAGAAGCGTAGCGGCTGACCTGCACCCCGGAGTCCCGGTTATTGTGCACGTCGAGGTTTTCGACCCGATTGTAATTGCCGGAGATAAACAGGCCGTTGTCGGCGGCACCTTTGATTTCCAAACCTTTGACGACCCAATAGTCGCCGTTCAGCTGCAGCCCTCTGGCATTGGCGGATACGTCGGAAGAGTTGTACGGTTCGGAGGAGAAATCCAAAACGGGCTTCTCAGAGCCGTAAGCCAAAATCTGCTTCTTGGCGCCGGACGTCCCGTTGTTGCCGCGTGCCACCGTGACGGCGTTCGAGTATGAATACGTTCCGCCGCGCATATAGATCGCGCCGCCGGGGGCAATTTTCGTAATGGCGGCCTCAAGCGTAGTCGGCGAATCGATCGTCCCGCTGTTTCCGGCCGATCCGTTAGGCGCAACGTAAAGCACGGAAGACGGCGCAGTTGTCGGAGTCGGCGTTGGTGTAGGTGTTGGAGTCGGTGTAGTCGTAGGAGTTGGTGTTGGTGTCGGAGTCGGAGTCGGGGACGTCGACCCGAAGTCGGAAACAACGATGTTGTCGAACTTGGTCTGCGCTTTCCAGCCGATCAGTCCGATGGCCCCGCTGGTCAGGCCGCTGTCCGTCGTGGTAAGCTGCAGCGTGCCGTTCACGTACATGTTGATCGTCTGGCCCTGCAGCTCAAGTTTTACTTTATATGTCGTGTTCGTCGAGAGAGCGTATGCCTTGCTTTTCAAAACTGTCGAGGAACCGCTTACTTTTTTCCGCAGCTCGAGCGTTCCGCCGTTGGCGATATCGAGCGACGCGCCATAGTAGTTGTTGCCGTCCTTGTATCGCCCTGCGACGATCGCCCGGCTCCCGTTAAAGTTTGCAACGTTCACGTCCGCTTCGACGCTGTAGTCCGTCCAGCTTTGGCTGCCCGACGTAGCGCGGCCTTCCGAGCTTGTGCTCGATTGGTAGTACACGTAGTTGCCGTTATCCTGCACAACCGACCAACTGCCGTTGTTCACCGACCAACCGGAAGCGTTGCCGTCGCTGAAATCGTCGCTGTACAGCGTTGCCGCACTCGCCGGAAGCAAACCGGACATAAGCGTGAAGCCGAGAACCAAGGAAGCCAGAACCGAAACTTGCTTTTTGCCGCCTAACATTTTGACCATCACGTTTTCCTCCTCTTTTTTTGAAATGGCAGTTCATGTGCTTTACGCGTCATGCAAAACATCCTGAACGTGCAGTTCATCTTCTACGCCGCATCCCGCAATGTATCGCCTCCTTATCGGCTTCGGGTTGGAAATACGGTGAAAAACGGTCGCTTCGTGTCCGGATCGTACTTCCGATCGCTCTTTCGGTCACAAAGGCGACCGCTAGCGCTTCTCCGGTACGATTCCATCCACTCCGCTTCTTTTCCACCGAACCGTTAGAGGCGGCTTCGCCGTCGCCTCCAATTTCATTATCTCTGCCGGCGCATTACTTTCAATCGACTTCAAATAACCAATTGAGCCGCTGCCCCATCAAGAGAAGCGCCCAGCCTGCCATTTTTCCGCCAAATAAGCCTGTCCGCGGCAATTTGCCGCATTTTCGAGCGTTTTAACCGGTCATATGATGTACAGTAAACAAGTCAAAACTTGTGCATCGGCATCCGATAACTTTGGGGGGAGAGGGGAGGGAAGGGAAAAGAAAGGGCCAGCCGGCCGGGAAAAGCTGCACGAAAAAACCCGGTGCCGGAAATCCGCACACCGGGTTCTGCCGTTTTACATGTGGACGATCTTCTCCGCAATCCGGTTTGGCTCGGATGCGGCATGTTCGTCAAATCCGATTTTTTCCTGAAGCACATACAGCGGACGCCCTTTCGACTCGTCGTAAATCCGCCCGATGTACTCGCCGATAATGCCCAAAATCATCAGCATGATCCCGTTGAAAAACAGATTGAGCGCAATAAGCGACGCCCAGCCGACAATGGTCGTATCCGTAAACAGCTTTTGCCACAGCACGACCATCAGATAAAGGAAGCTGAGGCCCGATAGCGTAAACCCGAGGTACGACGCCAGCCTAAGCGGCTTGAAGGAGAAGGAGACGATCGCGTCGCTGGCGAACCGAAGCATTTTGCGCAGCGGGTATTTCGTTTCGCCCGCCCAGCGCTGCTCACGGACGTAACGGACGGCCGTTTGGCGAAAGCCGATCCAGCTGACAAGCCCGCGCACGTACCGGTTTTTTTCCTTCAGCCCTTTCAGCGTATCGCATACCTTTCGGTCGATCAGCCGGAAATCGCCCGTATCCACCGGGATTTCGAAGCTGGTCAGCGAGCGGAACAGCCGGTAGAAGAGGGCCGCCGACCATTTTTTGAACAGCGTTTCCCCGTTGCGCTTGATCCGCTGCCCATACACAACGTCGTAGCCCGTCTTCCAGAGGCGAATCATCTCCGGTATGACTTCCGGCGGATCCTGCAGATCCGCATCAATGACGATGACCGCTTGCCCTTGCGCATGGTCCATGCCGGCCGAAATCGCAATCTGGTGCCCGAAATTTCGCGAAAAGCTCAAGAGCCGCACGCGGGGGTCGTTCCGGCACAAATCCAGGACGACTTGCCGGGTCCGGTCGCGGCTGCCGTCATTGACGAAAATAAGCTCGTACCGCTCGTCCAGCGTCTCCATCACCTCGGACAAACGGCTGTACGTTGCCTCGATCACTTCCTCTTCGTTATACATCGGAACGATAACGGAATAGCGGATGTCCGCCGACATCAGGCTCCCTCCTTAGCGAAAAAAAAACGCCTCATTTTACACCCGCCTACGAGAAAAATATCCATTGCTTCGACCACCGCAGAAAATGCTCCGCATAAGCTTTTGAAACCTGCAGTCCCGATAAAACCGGATAAAACATCACAAACACGGCGACGACTGCAGCCAAATACGCGTGCAAATAACGTTTCCTTTGCGGATAAGCTTCCTCCAGCCGTTTATAAAAGTACACGATGGCGAGGATGCCGAACGGCACCATGGCGAAGTAGTGGTAAATAAACGTCAGCCTCGTGACCAGCATCCACGGCGCATATTGGGTCGCGAACGCAGCGGCGAGAAACAGAGGCACCCATTCCCGCTTGCGCCAAGCGGCGTAAACGGCGCAGACGATGGCGATAATCCCGGGCCACCATACCAGCGGGTTGCCGATCGCGACGATGCTGGAAATTTGTCCCGGCGGCAGCTCGGCCGCGCCGTAATACCAAACGGGCTTGCTCATCAGCGGCCACTGCCACCACGAGGAGCTGAACGGATGGGTCGCCTGCAAATGCGCATGATACTGGAACATGTTTTTTTGATAGGCCCAAAGGTCGGTCAGCGCATGTCCCGGCCCGGGAACGAGCATAAACGGTATGTAGGACAATACGTAAATACAAACGGGAACGATAACAAAAAAGCCGATGCAGGAAACGAGCGTCCAAAGCGTATACTTCGGAAACACGGCGGCCTTGTGGCGAAGCTGCGCCGTCCTCTCAGCGCCCGCATGCGGCGACCGCAGCTCCGATAGCGCTGAGCGGTACTCCCGGTATCGCTGGAGCAACGCTGCAAACAGCAGCAAGGCGAGTCCGGCGCCTCCGTACAGCGCAATCCATTTCGACGCCACGCCAAGTCCGAAAAACAGCCCGGACAAGGCCAGCGGCACCAAGGTTCTGGCCAGAGGCGCCGTATAAAAGTTCGTCCCGCAGTACCGGTACATAAAATAAAACATCAGCATGATAAAAAAGACGGCATACACGTCGATCGTGGCGATCCGGGACTGCACGAAGTGAAGCGAATCGAAGGCAAGCATCAGCGCCGCTGCGAACGCGTACTCCGTTTTGCCGAACAGCCTTTTTGCAAACAGGTACATGACCGGAATCATCGCGATGCCAAACAGCGTTCCCGCGATTCTCCACCCGAACGGGTTCATCCCGAAAAGAACCGTGCCGAGGGCGATAAACAGCTTGCCGAGCGGTGGGTGCGTCGATTCGTACGGCTCCATCCGGTGCAGGTGCTCGTACGCCGTGCGGGCGTGATAAACTTCGTCAAAGTACATCCCGTTCAAGAAGGTTTGCCGGTAAGCGGCCCGCTCCGGCTCGTCGAACAGCGCTTGCGCGCCGGGGCCGCTCTTGTCCTGTACGATGCCGGAGATCGGCAGCGGAGTCTCGTGCTGCGGCTCGAACAGCGCGATTTCGTACAGCGTAACCCCCGGCCGGTCGGCCGTAATTCGCACATAACGTCCCGAAGCGTTCGGGGCTTTGATCTGCCAGGTGAACACCTTGTACACGTCAAGCTCCTGGGTTACGGGATCGCGCCACGTCTGTCCGTCGTCGGAGAACGACATCGTCAGGGAGCCTTCGCCGATTCCCGGATACAGGCTGATCCGCTCGATCGTCCGCTTCGCGCCGAGATCGGCGACGACGCTTGCTCCGGGCGTTTCCGGCTTCCAGTACGTCTGCGGTGACTGCAGCGAGCCGAGCCGGAACAGAGCGAGCACCGTATACGCGAGGACAAGCCCGCCAAGCAGCAGGGTATCCTTCCTGCGCCAGTTCAGCGGATGTTCGGTCATTTCCGGCAGCCGGCTGCTCCTGCCGTTTACGGAGGATGGCCGATGCAGACGGTGCGAATTTTCCGACGAAACCGCCACTTCTGTAACGGCCCCCTTTACAAGGAGCTGCCAAAGCAGATGGCAAAAATAAGCGAACAGCGCCACGCCGGCAGCGGAAACGGCAACGAGGACGGGATCCCACTTCGGCGTGAAGTAAACTTTCCGGTAGCTTTCCAGCAGGACATGCGCGACGTTGATGAAATGCGTGAGCGTCATGCCGAAATAAACGTGAAGCAGTCGGCGGTCCTTCCAATATACAAAGCCGAGCAGCACGAGGAGCAGCGGATAATACGAGTAGCGCTCGTGCATTTTGGTCATGCACAGAAATACGCCGGCCAGCAAAAAGGCCGCGATCGGAAGCAGCCGGGACTCGTCCCGCCCGCCTTTGAAATAAAGGAGCGCGGCGTAGCCGTAAACGGCGCACATTCCCATTATTCCCCATATTTTGAACGGTAAAAACAGGAACGTCTCGCTGGCGGAGATGAAATTTCCTCCGAACAGCGCTTGCAGATTGTAAGCGTTCAGGCTCGCATACGGGTACGAAGACAACGTTCCGTAATAAAGCTTGAAAATCCAGAGCGGCCCTTCCTGCAGGCTGAACGGCAAAATGATCGCCGCGAATGCGGCGATGCCGCAAAGGCCGCTCACCGCAAGCTCCGTGACGCCGCGCCTTCGGACCGCGTACATGGCGAGCAGCGGGGCAAGCAGAAGCGCCTGCGGCTTTACAGCTAAAGCCACTGCATATATGCCGGCGGCCCCTTTGAGCTTGCCCTCCGCCAGGAAGACCAGAAACAGCGCGACCCACAGCATGAAAAACGAATCCACCTGCCCCCACGCGGCGGAATTCACGATCACCGCCGGGCTGAGCGCATATAGGGCCGCAATGCCGAAAGCGACCTCCAGCCGTAAGCGTTTCTTGGCCAACCTGTACAGCAAGTACGCAGTGAGCGTATCCGCCAGCATTGCGGGCAGCTTTATCAGCCCCAGCATCAGCGGCGAACCCGTAGGGATTGCCAACGCTTTTTGCAGCAAACCGACGATAAACAGCACATAAATATACCCCGGTGGGTAGTCTGCAAACATGCCTTGTGAGTAAAAGCGGGCAAAGCCGTTGGACGCAGCGGCATGAGCCCAGGCCTTGAACGTGTTCACGTCCGTTTCGTACCCGGTCGTGCTCACCGCGATCGCCAGCCGAAGCGCCAGCCCCGCGGCAAGGCAAATAAGCAAGTACCGGTCCGCCCGTTTCCCGTCATGCTGCAGCCATGCGTGCGGAAACACGCTGCGCCGAATGAATCCGTAAAGCAGTGCGAACATGAGTCCGGCTATCGCAATAAGTATGATGGGCCAAGCCCTCCTTTCCGCCTTCCTATCCTTTAAGTGTAGTGCCGGCGCGTCTTGACCGCAATGATCTTTTTCCAACTTTTCCAAAGCGGCCCGCCGTTTTAGGCAAGTTTTATAATGTTTATGGCAAAGCCCGATAATGGTAACTGTCTGCAAGGGCCGCTATTTCACGGATTTGCGGTACGCTTCCTCGTACTCGCGGATCATGTTGTCGCCGCCCGCTTTATGCCATCTGTCCACTTCCGCGAGCCAGCCGGCGTCGTCGATTTGCCCCATAATATATTTCGTCTGCGCTTCCGTAATCATTGTCCGCAGCTTCGAGCCCATTTCCATGTAAGTCGCCGAAAACAATTTGTAAGCCGGGTTCGGCACCGCAAAGCGGATGTTGTCCGCCACCAGTTTCCTTGCCTTCTCGCCGAGCGGCGTGTCCTCCAAAGGAAGAACGTTGTAGCCTTCCATGTTGAGCAAATTGTCGCGGTACGGCTTGACCTCGTTTTGAAAGCTGATCAAATCCGTCGTCTTCGCCTTGCCGCCGGGAAGCTTGACGTAATGCTTGCCTTCCATGCCGCGCAGCTGCAGGGTGGACATCGGTTCGTCCATCAGCCGGTCGAGAAAAGCCAGCACTTGTTTCAGCTCGGCTTCGGTCGGTACGCTTTTTTTCGGAATTACGTAAAAGCCGTTATTGCCCGGTTCGGCAAGCACTCTGCGGCCGGCCGAGCCGACGATCGGTGCGATATCGACCTGAGCGCCGGGAAACTTTTGCGCCAGCTCCTCCTGGTAAATTTTCGCCGAAAGCGCTGCCCCGCTTATAAAGCCGGAACGGCCGAGTCTGTTAAAGTCGTCCCGCGAGTCGTCATAGACGGAAAAATCTTTGTTGATCAAATCTTCCGCATACAAACGCCGGAACAGCTTCATCGTCTCGAAATAAGGCTTCGCCTCGAAATCGGGAACGAATTTGCCGTCCACAATGCCCCATTCGTTATAGCCTCCTTCGCCGATGGCGAGCAGCGGCAGCACCGGGGTGTTCGGCGTGTTCATCGCGTTATAGTCTCTGCCGAGCACCATCCCGTACGTATCCTTGCTCCCGTTGCCGTCCGGATCCCCGTATCTCATCGCTTTCATGACGCGATACCAGTCCTCCAGGCTCGCCGGCAGCTTGAGTCCCAGGGCGTTCAGCCAATCGCTGCGGTAGATGATGGCATAACGCGCCATATCGCGAAAATTCGGCACTCCGTAAATTTTCCCTTCCACCGCAATATTGTCGAAATATGCCGCATGCGCGGCCAAATTTTTATATGACGGCAAATAGGGACCGATTTCCCAAAACAGATCGGAACGAATAGCCGCGATCGTTGACGGCTCCATTCTCATTTTGAGCAGCTTCGGCATCTTGTTGCTGGCGATCATAAACCCGACCTTTTCCTCATAGGCAAAAACCGGAATCCACTGAATATCGAGCTTCGTGTGCGTATAAGCTTCGATGGCGCGTTCCACCTCGTTTTCCTTCGGCGGAATAACGACATCCGGCCTGACATAGGTGGCGATCGAGATGTCAAACGGCTCCTCGGCGTGCTGCGCAGCCGGTTCGCCGGAGCAGCCTGCCGAGGCTCCGGCAGCAAGCAGGAGGGGGAAAAGCGATGCGGCCAGCCGCTTCCTTGTCATGTCTCAACCTCCCGATTCCATGTGACATGCTGCATTTCTTCGCGGTATTTGCCCGGCGTGACGCCGACGATTTTCCGGAAAGCGCGGATAAACGCGCTCGTATGCATGTACTGCAGCTTCCGGGCGATATCGGCGATGCTCAAGGACGTATGCTCCAGGTAGGATTTAGCCATGTTCATTCGGTATTCGATCACGTAATCGACGTAAGCGATGCCGTAATGCTTCTTGAACACGCGGCTGATATAGCTTGGATGGTAATTCAGAAGCGATGCGCACGTTTCCAGCGAAATATCCTGATCGTAACGTTCCTCCACCAATTTCGCCATTTTCTCCGCTATGCTGCTGTTTTGCAGTTCATCCCGCTCGGCGAGAAAGGCGAGTATTTTCGGGAAAAAGTGCTGTTTGAAATGCCTGACCAGATCGTCCATCGTCTGAAACTGAATAAATTGCTCGACTGCGGCATTTTCGCCGAGCACTCCTTTGATTGTGCCGCCCTGCTCCTGGAGCAGCTGAAGCACCTTCGAAACGAGCTGCAGCAGCAAGAACGAAAACTCCTTATTATAAACCTCCTTTTGCCGTAAAATATGGATATATTCGTCGAATAAACGTTCTATCTGCTCCTTATCGCAAGATTTGACCGAATAGACGAGCTGCTCCTCTACCAGCTGAAGCTGCTTGTAGGTATCCGCCGCTATATGCTGGTTCGCGCCGATATCGTCATAACCCAGGATCAGCTCGTTGCCCAGGCGAATCCGGCACGAGAGCGCTTCCAGCGCTTCGTGATAGGCCGGGAGGGCACCGGCATAATCGGCAAAAGGCCTGCTGATTCCGACGCTGACCGGCAGATCCAAATACGTCTTCACCGCATGCCGGACCGCCTCCGCCGTTTCGTATAAATACGTTTTGACGGCGGCGGGATCCTCCATCGTGCACGACAGCAGCGTAACCTGCGACCTCAGGTCCATCAGGATCGGACTGAACCGCTGGCCGAGGGGAAGGGCGTCGTTAACGATATTGTTGACCGCAAACATCAACAGCTCTCTTTCGTTTTCTTTATACTTCGTGCCTTCGAGCGTATCGATTTGCAGCACGAGCACTCCGAGCCAGCGCCAGTTCGCGGCAAGACCGTACGTTTCCGCCCTGGAGGAAAAATCCGACTTCGATATTTGGCCGGTAAACAGCTTCAGCAGCAAAAACTCCTTGAGCTGCGCGAACTGCCCGCGAACCTGCTGCTGCAGCTCGAGCTTCGAGCTGAACAGCTGCTTCAGCTGGTGTTCGATATGCCTGAACTCGTCCGGCCTGGAGGCGGGATGTTCATGTCCGAGCAAACCGCTCACCATATTGTACAAATTGCGGACCGGCGAATACATTCGCCAGCTGCCGTAATAGGCGAGCAGCGCCGCGGCGATAAAGATCAGCACATAGACGACAAGGATGGCAAAAAAGATGCGGCCGAGCTGCCCGTATACCGCCGCAACCGGCGTCACGGATACGTACGTCCATCCGTATTGCGGCGAGACGATGTACGAAACGCTTGCTTTTCCGGAAGGCGAATCGGCGTTGAAATGGCCCATCTTGCCGGGCTGCGCTTGTATTTTGGCGAACAGACCGGCATTGAAGGCAGCATACGTCTTGTCCCTGGAAGAGTCGGACAAAAAATCGCCGCCGGCCGCGTCCAAAATATAGTTCCGCTCCGAACCGCTTTGCGTCATCAGGTCGGCGAATTGGTTTTTTTCAATCCGGACGACGACTATCGCTCTGGCCGCGCCGCCCGGGTCCGTCATCGGCAGCTTGGCGGCAAGCTGAACGACCGGCTCGTCCGTAGTGTCGCTTTCCGCCATCCATTTCATGCTTTCCTTGCCCAGCGCAAATTGCCGAAACCGCTCCTTTTCCTTTTGCCCCAGCTGCTCCAGCGGCCCGAATTTGACGATTCTGCCGCTCTCGATGACCCAACGGTGATCGAAATGGATCAAAAACGATTTTTGCACATCGACGAACGTCTGCAGGTTGTACAGGCTCATCCACAGCTCTTGAATCGAGACGAAATCATCCGGCTTGACCTCCTCGTAGAGCGCTTTTTTCACCGGGGAGGAGGCGGCGAATTGGGCGATCGAAAGTTCGAGCGTGCGCATCATCTGTTCGACCCTCAGCTGGTTTTGCCGCAAAATTTCCGCACGCATCGCATTCGCTTTGGCTTCGTTGTCGTTCCAGGAAAAATAGGCCGTCATAAGTCCGAGGCAGACGATCGGGACCGGTCCGATGAGAAAGCTGTAGGTGAGGATCCGGATTAAATATTTGGACATGATGACCTCCTTTAAAAGCGTGTTCAAAAAGGTGCGTCGCTGCGGAGTAGGGGAATGCTGCCGGTCGCTCTTGAGATCGTAAATTTATGAATAAAAATATAAAGGTCAATTTACGATCTCAAAGGCGAACGCTTACGCTCCTTCAGCATACCCCTAAACTCCTTCGCTCGCTTTTTGATCACCCTCTTTAACCAAGAGTACTTCACCGAACTTTTTTGCGGGCTTATTCCAAGCCCCGCCCGCCGCGCGAAGAAAAGACCCACAGCTTGCTGCCGGCAAAGGTGATGCCCATCGTTAAAAGGGTGGTACCTATTTTGCTTGCCGTGTTGGAGAGGCCGAATTGAGCCATAAAAATATGGAGGCAGAGCAGAGAGACGGCGAGTGAAAACGCATTCAAAGCCGCGAATTTGACAAAGGAGCGGTTGGGCGTTTTCGCCGCTTCCGTTTGTCCGAATGTCCATCGTTTATTCAGGTAGTAGCTGTTGACGATGCCGCAGCTGTAAGACACCGTTTGTGCGAAATAATAGGGCACCCCCGTCCAAACGAGCAAAGCGTAGACGGCCATATCGAGCAGCGTGTTCGCGACTCCGACCGCGTTGAATTTGAGCAGCTGCCGGATTGCCGGAAGGGATGGTCTTTTCAAGGCGAACCTCCGTCGAACATTCAGCAATAGTTAAAATTTAGGAGAGATGTATTCCTATATTATCAAATTGCCGGGAACAATGGGAGATGTAAATTGCGGTTGATTTTATGGCGGATTCCTTAATAAGTCCGGGGCGGCGGCTAACCTGAAAAAGGCCGTCCCCGAAGGGAACGGCCGGATGGAAAAAGCGGAATATGCGCTGATCAGGCATATGGCGGCTTGGCAGGATACGTTGCACGAAGCCTTGGTAGAACTGGCTCCGAACATCATTTGCCATTACGCTCATGAGCTTGCCGCTTTGTTCAACAACTTTTATGCCGACTGCCCGATTCTCCAAGCTGAGGGCGATGCAAGAGCTTTCCCTGTGGCTCACCGCCAAATTCGAAGAAACGCTCGGTGACGCGCTTTCGGTTCTCGGGCTGCCGGCTCCGGAACGAATGTAAAGGACGGCCCCCTTAAGCGGCCGATTCTTTCCCGCCGGCCATGATGACCGAATCTTTCGGCAGCAGCAGCGCAAACAGGCCGAGCAGCGGCAGGAACGCGCAGAGCTTCATCATCGCGGATACGCCGACGGCGTCCATCCATCCGCCGAGGACAACGGAGCCGATGCCGCCCAGGCCGAAGGCGAGGCCGAAAAACAGTCCGGCCACCGTTCCGACATGGCCGGGGAGAAGCTCCTGCGCGTAGACGATGATGACCGAGAAGCCGGACATCAGGATGAGACCGATGGCAACACATAGAAAAATCGAGCTGACGGGCCCGGCATACGGCAGCAGCAGCGAAAAAGGCGCCGTCCCGAGAATGGAAAACCAGATGACGGTTTGTCTTCCGAACCGGTCGGCCAGCGGGCCGCCGAGAAACGTTCCGGCCATTCCGGCGAACTGCAGCGCGAACAGGCAGATTTGCGCCCGCTCGAGCGGCAAATTGAACTTTTCCATATAGTAAAAAGCGTAGTACCCGGTCATGCCGGCCAAATAAACGAATTTGGAAAACAACATCAGGATCAGAATCGTCAGCGCAAAGGCAATGAAGCCTTTGCCAAACCGCCGCCCGTCGGACCGGCCCGCGCCGTGGCGGGAGCCGGCGTTCAGGCGGATTTGTCCGGCATACCATCTGCCGACTGCGGACTGCACGATAATTCCGGCGACGGCAAGCAGGGAAAACCAGACGAAGCCGAGCTGCCCCTGCGGGCCTATGATGAAGGCCGCCATCAGCGGCGCGAGCGCCTGGCCCGTATTGCCGCCGACCTGAAACACCGACTGCGCGAATCCTTTGCTGCGGCTGGCCGCCAAATGCGCGACGCGGGAAGATTCCGGATGCAGTACGGAGGAGCCGATGCCGATCAGCGCAGCGGAAGCGAGCAGCATCCAGAAATGCGAAGCCGCTGCGAGGCCCAGCATGCCGAGCAGCGTAAAAGCCATACCTGCCGGCAGAAGCAGCGGCATCGGCCGCCGATCCGTCATGTAGCCGATCAAAGGCTGCAGGATGGAAGCCGTCACGTTGAGCGTGAAGGCGACCCAGCCGATCTGGGCGAAACTGAGCTGCATTTGCTGCTGAAACACGGGAAATACGGCGGGAACGACCGATTGCATCGCATCGTTAAGCAGATGTGCGATGCTGACCCCCAGCAGCATATAAAAGGCCGTATTGCCGGCGTTCCGCGTAGTCGCGATTTGCGACATGTATCATCACCTCTTTTTTTTCACCTCATCATACATGTCGGGTGGCCGGGGTGTCGTCGCGATTATTGCGGAACAAATGGGCAACTTTTGCTATAATGTAGGCGGGTGAACTAAGATGCAGATGCAGATCAAATTGCCGCAGCTGGAGCTTTACAAGTTCGAAGACGGGTACGAAAACGCTCCGCATGCGCACGACAACGAATTTCAAATCACGATCCCGATCTACGGCACATGCCGGTTTACGCATGAGCACCGCACTTACGAGCTGGCGGCGGGTGAAAGTCTGGTCCAGCATCCGGCGGATCGGCATTCGTTTCAAATTGGGCATTCCTCGGGCGTCATTATTTTTAAAATCAACGAACGCGGCTTGCTTCAGCCGGATGCGGGCGCGCAGAGGCGAATCGAGCTGGACTTCCGGCAGCGCTTCGACCCGGCCGAAGTATCGCAATATTTCCGCAGGTGGACGTCGCAGCTGCTCACTCATGAACGGGTGGACCGGCTCGCGGCGGAGGAAACCGAGTCGCAGGTGCTTTGGTATTTGCGGCGTTCTCTGCGGGGCAGCCAGTCAAGCGAGCTGCCCGGGGACGGAGCCGTGCTTCCCGACCGGCATCTGTCCCGGGCGCTGGAATACATTCATGCGCATTACGCCGAGCAGCTCAGCGTGGAGTCGCTTGCCACGATCGCGCTGCAGAGCCGGTTTCATTTTATCCGGTCGTTTAAAAATTTTACCGGCATGACCCCCTATCAATATGTCCTGCGGCTGCGCGTTGAAGAGGCCAAGCGCAGGTTGGCGCACAGCCATGAGAGCGTAACCGAGATCAGCTTCGGCGTCGGCTTCGCCAGCCCAAGCCAGCTGTACCGTGTTTTCGAGAAAACGGTCGGACAGACGCCGGAGCAGTACCGCAGTGGACGGGACGGTGCAGATCATGAGAAGCGGGTGAAGGATTAAGGTGATGTGAATCTGCCCGAGGAAATGCCGAAGCCGCCGGTATATAATTACCCGGCGGCTTATTGCGTGATAAGGGTTATTCTATTAGTGAATCTTTTTGCGCAGCCGCTCAATCTTTTCCTCCGGGAATCCGGTTGCGGCTGCAATTGCCGCGTTGTCCAGTCCCATGTCGATCAGCCGCTTGGCGACTTGTTCAATGCCTTCTTCGCGCCCTTCTTCGCGCCCTTCCTCCCGGCCTTCCTCCAGACCCTTGAGGAATCCCTCTTCCATGCCCTTCTGCTTAATGGTCTCCAGATTTTTTTGCAGCCCCATAGTGTTCCCCCCTTTTTCTTTCATCTCCTGAATCAACTGCTTCACGTCCCGGCTTTCCGCGGGCAACTGCATGGCGATCATGTTCGTCAGTCAGTTTATAAATTGCGACTGTACATCTTCCGGCATTTGCCGGATCGTATTCATCAGCTTTCGCAGCCGCTCCAGAAGCAGATCTTGATCCGCCGTTTGATCGAGCAAAAAGACAGAGCCGATGGTGTTCGATAGCGACAACAGCTCTTCCTCCGTGTAACGCTCCACATCAAGCAAAATATATTCAAAATCGAGCAACTCTGGTCCAAAAGTCTCTTCTCCGGCAAGCAGCTCCCGGAACCGGCGTTTGGCCGACCAAGGCCGCTGGCCGTTGTACAGTACGATCGGTACGATCGCCGGCAGCGAGAAGGGCGATTCGTTGTCGTCCGTTTTGCGGTTTCGCAGCACGTAACGCCAAATTTCCGTCTGGTATAAAAGCAGACGGTAAGGCATAGCCATATCGACCGTCGACTGCAGCTCCACCAACACGTAAAAGATGACATCGCGGCCGTTAAGACGCACCTTATATACCAAATCTGCTTCCCTGCGTTTAAAGTCCGGCAGCACAAAGGAATGATTGATTTCTTCAACATGCGTTTCATCGAGCTGCAAGGTCCAGCCTCTGCGTACAAAGGAGCGAAGAAGCTCGATAAACAGCTTTTTGCTGGAAAGCAGATAGCGGTAGGAGGAGTCATGCGGGAACGGGATTTCCGAATTTTTTTGGCCTGTTTCCATCTCTTCCTCCTTGCCTCAGCGAAAGCATGTCAAACGCAGTTTGATTATTCTTATTATAGCTTAGCGATCCGGCTGGGAACAACCGGTTTTCCGTCGGCCCACGACACGTTAATACGTGTGCCAGAACCTGCCTTTACCCGTATAACGCCCAAATATGGTAGAATAATAGGATGAAAAAAATATCCCACGAAAAGGCGGGGTAATACATATGGCGATACGTTTTGTGATCGGCCGGGCCGGCAGCGGTAAAACGTCGTTTTGCCTGGACGAGATTCGCAGCCGATTGATGGGCGAGCCGGTCGGCAGCCCGCTCATTATGCTCGTACCCGAGCAGGCGACGTTTCAAGCGGAGTACGAGCTGGTGCGTACTCCGGGGCTTGGCGGCATGGCGCGAGCTCAGGCGCTCAGCTTTCGGCGACTGGCGTGGCGTGTGATGCAGGAAGCGGGCGGAACCGCCAGATTGCCGATCGACGATACGGGCAAAAAGCTGCTTCTCCATAAACTTTTACATAGGCGTCAAAACGAATTGAAATGGTTTCACGCATCCGTCGACCAGCTCGGCGTCATCGAAAATTTGAACGAGCTGTTTACCGAGTTCAAACGGTATGCGATTACGGCGGAGCAGCTTGGGGAACGTGCCGGAGCTCTGCTCGGTGAATCGGCGGGCCCGGCGTCGTTTGCGGACAAGCTTCACGATATTCATTACATATTCCGCGAATTTGAAGAGGAGCTCTCGAAGCTGTATCTTGACGGCGAAGACTGCTTGTCGCTGCTGGCCAAGCAGCTTGCAGAGGTCGATTACGCGAAAGAGGCCGAGATATGGGTCGACGGGTTTAACGGGTTTACGCCGCAGGAATTCGCCGTGCTGGGGCAGCTGATGCTGCATGCCCGGGAAGTGACGGTAACGCTTTGTCTCGACCGGGAGTACGGCGCGGACGAACGGCCGGACGAGCTGACGCTGTTCCATCCGACCGCGCGCACGATGGTCCGTTTGCAGCGGATCGCCGAGGAGCAGGGAGTCGTCGTGAAAGAGACCGTAAAGCTCAGACCGCCGGCGGAAGCGCGCTTCGGAAACAGCCCGATGCTCGCGCATCTGGAAAGCAGCCTTGATAAGAAGATCAGAGTGCCATATCGGCGCGTTCCGGAATCGGAGCAGGTCATTCCGCTGCAGCGCCCGCAAATTACGTTTTGCGGGGCGGTGAACCGCAGAGCCGAGGTAGAGGCCGCAGCCCGGGAGATGGTTCGCCTCGTTCGCGAGGATGGGCTGCGCTGGCGCGACCTGTCGGTGCGTGTCCGCAACAGCGAGGAGTACGGTGACCTGCTCGCGGCTACGCTCAGCGATTACGGCATTCCGCATTTTTTCGATCAAAAACGGACCGTGCTGCACCATCCGCTCGTCGAGCTCATTCGCTCGGCGCTGGAGGTTATCCGTTCCTACTGGAAATACGATCCGGTGTTCCGCTGCGTGAAAACCGACTTTTTCCTGCCGATGCCCGGCGAGGAGTCGAGAATCACCCGCGACGATATGGACCGGCTGGAAAATTACGTGCTCGCTCTCGGCATTTACGGGGCGCGCTGGACCGACGGCAAGCCGTGGACCTACGCATTCCAAAGCGATCTTGAGGACGATGAGGAGCAGGAGCTGACAAAGTCTCAAGAGCGTTATCTCCGCAAGATCAACGAATGCCGCAACCGAATCGCGGAGCCATTGCTCGCGTTTCAAACGCGGATGAACAAAGCGAAGACGGTGCGCAGACGGGTGGAGGCGCTCTATGAGCTGTTGTCCGGGCTGCGGGCTCCGCAAAGGCTGGAGCTTTGGAGCGTGCAAAACCTCAGAGCCGGCCGGCCGGAAAAAGCAAAGGAGCACGCCCAGGTTTGGGACCGCGTCGTCGACATGATGGATCAGCTCGTCGAACTGATGGGCGAGGAGAGCGTCACGCTCGATATGTTTGCCGAACTTGTGGAGACGGGACTGGAAAGCATTCGGCTTGGCCTTGTGCCCCCGGCCCTTGATCAGGTGCTCGTCGGCAGCGTCGATCGGACCCGCTCGGGGCCGGTCAAGCATTTGTTCCTGCTCGGAGTCGGTGATGGCGTGATGCCGTCGCGAATTGCCGAGGACGGCATTTTGACTGAGAGCGAGAGGGAAATGCTCGCCGGAAGCGGCCTCGAGCTGGCGGAGAGCAGCCGGCGAAAGCTGCTCGATGAACAGTTTCTCATCTACAGCACGCTGTGCGTCCCTTCGGATCGCTTGTGGCTCAGTTATCCGCTTGCCGATGACGAGGGCAAGTCGCTGCTGCCGTCCGACGTGATCCGCGAGGTGCGGCAGCTGTTCCCGGCCGTCAAAGAGCGGCTTCTCCTGGGAGAACCGGGTGCGGCGATGGAGCCGGCGGAGCAGGCCGAATACATTGCGCATCCGCAGCGGGCATTATCGTACCTGGCAGTGCAGCTGAAGCACGCGGCGCAGGGTGGGGCGATCGCCGATCTGTGGTGGGACGTGTACAACTGGTTCGCCGGGCGGGAGGAGTGGCGCGGCAAGCTGCAGGGCATCGTGCAGGCGCTCTTTTTTACGAATGCCGAGCGCCCGCTGGCGCCCCAGACAAGCTTGGAGCTCTACGGAGAGCGGCTTAAAGCGTCTGTCTCGCGGATGGAGAGATTCGTCTCGTGCCCGTTTTCGCAGTTCGTCTCACACGGCCTGCGTCTTTCCGAACGCCGTATTTACAGACTGGAGGCGCCGGATATCGGCCAATTGTTCCATGCCGCGCTCAGCAAGTTCGCAGAGCAAGTGACGCAGGATGGCGCAGATTGGGGCTCATTATCGGCGGACGAGTGCCGGGACCGAGCGGCCGCAGTCGTCGATGTGCTGGCCCCGAGGCTGCAGAGCGAAATTTTGCTCAGCTCCAAACGGTACCATTACATCGCCAGAAAGCTGAAGGCAACGGTCGGCAGGGCCGCGGCCATTCTGGGGGAGCACGCCCGCAGGGGCCGTTTCGAGCCGGTCGGACTCGAGCTCGGCTTCGGGCCGGGCGAGACGCTTCCGCCGCTTGTGTACCGTTTGGACAACGGAGCGACGATGGAGCTCATCGGCCGGATCGACCGCGTCGACAAGGCCGAAACGGAGCAGGGTACGCTGCTTCGCGTCATCGACTACAAATCGAGCCGGACGTCGCTGAATCTTGGCGAGGTGTATTACGGTTTGTCACTGCAAATGCTGACGTACCTGGATGTCGTTCTCACATATGCCGAGCGGTGGATCGGCACGAAGGCCGCCCCGGCGGGAGTGCTGTATTTTCACGTTCATAACCCGCTGCTGCCCAGGAAAAACGCGCCGACGCCGGACGAAATCGAGAAGGAGCTGGCGAAGCGCTACAAAATGAAAGGGCTCGTCCTGGCCGACGAGCAGGCGGTCAAGCTGATGGACGGCGGGCTCGAAGGAAAAAGCGGCTATTCGCAGCTGATTCCGGTTGCGCTGAAGGCGGACGGCGGCTTTTACAAATCGTCGTCGGTGGCGACGGAAGCGCAATGGACGTCGCTTCGCAAATACGTCCGGCGGACGATACGCCGCATCGGCAGCGACATCTCGGCGGGCAAGGTGGATATTGCCCCGTACAGGATGGGAAAAAAAGCGGCCTGCCAATTGTGCCCGTACAAGCCGGTTTGCCAGTTCGATCCGCTGCTGGAGGGCAGCCGGTTCGAGGTGCTGCCGCAGTACGGCAAAGACTATGCGCTGCAGCTGATCGAGCAGGCCGCTCAGAAGGAAGCGCCGCTGGAAGCGATTTTGGAAGCGACTGGAGAAGCAAGCGCGGATGCATACGGGAAATCGTTCACGGGAGGAGGAGACCGCCATGACGATACGCAAGGTGCCTAAACCGGAGGGCAGCACGTGGACGGACGATCAATGGGACGCGATTGCGCTGACCGGCCATAACGTGCTTGTTGCGGCGGCGGCCGGCTCGGGAAAAACGGCGGTACTTGTCGAGCGGATTATCCGCCGCATTTCGGACGAACGCGATCCCGTCGATGTGGACCGGCTGCTCGTCGCCACGTTTACGAAAGCGGCCGCAGCGGAAATGCGCCACCGCATCCGCGAAGCGGTTGAGAAGGCGCTCGTAAAGCAGCCGGATTCGGGCCACTTGCGCCGCCAGCTGGCGCTCATGGGCCGGGCGTCGATCACGACGCTGCACTCGTTTTGTCTGGAAGTGATGAAGCGTTACTACCAGCTTATTCATCTCGATCCCGGCTTTCGAATCGCCAACGAAACGGAAAGCGAGCTGATGCGCCAGGATGTGCTGGAGGAGCTGCTTGAGGAATGGTATGGCGCGAGCGGGGAGGACAGTCCGTTTTGGCGGCTGGTCGATTCGTTCTCGGGCGAGCGCAGCGACGAGCCGCTCTACCGGCTCATCCAGCGGCTGTACGACTATTCGCGCAGCCATCCGTGGCCGGATTATTGGCTGCGCGAGACGGCGGCGTTGTTCGAAGCGGATTTCGGCACGGACGATCCGTGGAAAAAGAGCCTGCTCGCCGATGTTCGGCTCGAGCTGTCCGGCACCTGCGACCTGCTACGCCAGGCGATGCGCATCGCCGAGCAGCCTGAAGGCCCGGCACCTTACATAGACAATCTGAAAGAAGATATCGCTGTTGTCGGGAAGCTGCTCGAAGCATCGCATACGTCGTGGGACGAGCTGTACGGCGCATTCGGGACGGCCGCTTTCGGCAAGCTGAAAGCGGTACGCGGCGACCAGTGCGATAAAGAGCTGCAGGAGCAAGTCAAGGAGCTGCGTAACCGCGCTAAAGACCAGATCGCGAAAATCAAGGAGGAGCTGTTCGAGCGCTCGTCGCAGCAGTATGCCGATGAAATGCGCGCGATCGCTCCGCTGATGGGCACGCTTGCGGAGCTTGTCATCCGGTTCGGGGAGCGGTACAAGCAGGCGAAGGCCGCCAAAGGGCTGGTCGATTTCGCCGATCTGGAGCATTTTTGCCTGCAAATATTGCGTCATCCCGATTCGACGCCGGACCGTCTCGTACCTTCGCAGGCCGCGCTTGATTACCGCGAGCAGTTCGTTGAGGTACTGCTCGACGAATACCAGGACACGAACAGCGTGCAGGAGGCGATCGTCGAGCTTATTTCGCGCCCTGCGCCCGGCAACCGGTTTATGGTCGGCGACGTCAAGCAGAGCATATACAAATTCCGTTTGGCGGAGCCGGGTCTGTTTTTGGACAAATACAAATCGTACCGGCCGGATGAGACGGAACCCGGCCTGCGCATCGACCTCGCGCGAAACTTCCGAAGCCGACAGGAGGTTGTCGGCGGCGTCAACTACATTTTCAAAATGGTCATGAACGAAGCGGTCGGGGAAATCGATTACGATGACCGGGCCAAGCTGGTGTACGGTGCGGGTTATCCGGATGCGCAGCATGCCGCGCACGACTTGTCCGCGGAGCTGCTGCTCATAGACAAAAGCGGTCCGTCCGAAAGCGAGGAGCGGTATTCGGAAACCGAGGACGACGACGCGAATTCGGCGGAGTTTTCGGCGTCGGCGGAAGCGGACGCGGCCGATCCGCAGCAGGAGGCTCAAGAGCTGGAGACGGCCCAACTCGAGGCGCGGGTGATCGCGGCGAACATCCGCCGGATGATGGGGCTGGACGGCAGCGGAGCACCCGCTTTCGAGGTATTCGACAAACGTACCGGCGGCATGAGGCCGGCAACGTTCCGCGACTTCGTCATCCTGATGCGGGCGACCCAGGCGTGGGCGCCGGTGTTTATCGAGGAGCTGCGGCTTCAGGGCATTCCCGCTTACGCGGAGCTGAGCGCAGGGTATTTTTCCGCGATGGAAGTCGAAGTGATGATGTCGCTGCTTAAAGTGATCGACAACCCGTTCCAGGACATCCCGCTTGCAGCGGTGCTGCGGTCCGCCATCGTGGGGCTGAGTGCGGACGAGCTGGCGCAAATTCGCATTTTCGCCAAAGGAGTGCCGTTTTACGAAGCGGTGAAAGCTTATGCGGCAGGCGGCCGGGAGGATGAGGATTCCGGGGAAGGGGACGTATCTGCAGACTTTGCCGGGGATTCGCGGGGATCGGAAGGCGCGGAAGGCTCCGGCGATGCGGTTCGGGGAGAGCGCGGATCGGAAGCCGCCGGAGGCCCGGATGGTACGGATTCCGGGCGGCAGCTCGACCTGTTCGATATGATCGGAGAGCGGCAGACGGCGCCATTTGCGGCGGATACTTCCGAACGAACCCGCAATCCCGGGGTTCAGCGCAAGCTTGCATTGTTCTTACGGCAGTTGGCGGATTGGCGGCGCGATGCGCAAAGCGGCTCCTTGGCCGAGCTGCTCTGGAAGGTGCTGCGGGAAACCGGCTACTACGATTTTTGCGGCGGCATGCCCGGGGGCGTTCAGCGGCAGGCGAACCTGCGTGCGTTATACGACCGGGCCCGCCAATACGAAGCGACGTCGTTCCGCGGATTGTTCCGCTTCCTCCGCTTCATCGAGCGGATGAAGGAAACCGGCGGGGACCTCGGAACGGCTCGGGCGCTCGGCGAGCAGGAAGACGTCGTGCGCATCATGACGATACATAAAAGCAAGGGCCTGGAGTTTCCTGTCGTATTCGTGGCGGGCATGGCGAAAATGTTTAACCAGATGGACCTGAACGATGCTTTCCTGCTGCACAAGGAGCTTGGCTTCGGTCCGAGGTTTGCCGATACGGAGCTGCGGGTGACCTACCCGACGCTGCCGGCGCTCGCTATTCGCCGGAGAATGCGGCTGGAGACGCTTGCCGAAGAAATGCGCGTATTGTACGTCGCTCTTACACGTCCGAAGGAAAAAATGTTTTTGATTGCGACCGTCAAAGGTCTGGATAAAAAACTTCTGCAGTGGGCCAGGCTGCTGGAGCACCCGCAGCAGACGCTGCCGGATTTCGAGCTGGCCCAGGCCAAATGCTACCTGGATTGGGTCGGTCCGGCGATGATCCGCCATCCGCATGCGAAGGCGCTTCGCGAAAGAGTGGGTGCGGATTTCCGGTCGCAGCCGTTCCTCGCCGACGAAACGTCCCGCTGGATCGTACATATCGTTCAGCCGGAGCTTCTCGCCCATACGGCAGAGGCGGCACCGACCGCCGCACCCGACAGCGGGCTGATGGACGCGGTGCGCGCGCTTCGCGCCGTTCCCGGCTCGGGCGTTTGGCAGCGCGAGGTGGAACGCAAGCTGTCGTGGACTTACCCTTACGGGGCGGCGCACGAGATGTTCTCGAAAACGTCGGTGTCCGAGCTGAAGCGAATCGGTGAAGATCAGCGGCTTTGGCAGGAGCTGCAGGGCGAGGAAGCGGTGGGAGAGCTGTTCCCGGCACAATCAGCAGGGACGTTTTTCAGACCGGTTATTACGAGACGTCCGCGTTTTTTGGAGCAGCGCAAGATGAATGCGGCGGAGCGGGGGACGCTGTTTCACGCAGTGATGCAGCATGTGCCGCTGGATGGCGAGCCGGACGAGGACAGCGTGCGGGCAACCGTTCGCCGCATGGTCGAAAAGGAGCTGATCACCGAGCAGCAAAGCGAAGCGGTCGACGTCAGCGTGATCGCCGGATTTTTCCGTACGCCGCTGGGCAGACGGTTGCTTGCATCCGGCAAGGTGCGCCGGGAAATTCCTTTCAGCTACCGGCTGGCCGCCGGCGAGGTTTACCCTGATGCGGACGAGGCGGCGAAGGACGAAACGATTTTGATCCAGGGGGTCATCGACTGCATGTTTGAGGAGCCGGCAGGCCTTGTGCTGCTCGATTTCAAGACCGATGCGCTGCAGGGCCGCTCTCCCGAGACGGTGAAGGAGCGTTACAAGCTGCAGCTTGACTTGTACGCGAAAGCGGTCCAGCACATATGGAGAAAACCGGTCGTTCATAAATATTTATTTTTGTTTGACGGGGCTCATGTAGTGGAAGTGTAGCCGGTTTTCTAGCGAGAGATGAGCTTTTCTGCATCTAAATTTGGGTAAGGCACAAGAATCGGCAAGCAATGCGCACCCGACTCCACTCGGGACAGCGCGCTGACGAAGCGTGAACGGCGGCAGTCGATGGCTGCCGCTGAGTTCGATGAAAGAAACAATCCGATGATAAACAAATAGGCGCAATTTGTTGGCTTATTCACCACGATTACCATCAGCCGGAACGGATAATCCCAAAAAGTTGGATTATATTCGGACTGTTTTCGGAAAAACACTTTTGCCGCCATTTTAAAACAAGTAATTTGTATTATTATGGCTGAATGGGAGCTTTTTGCCGGTGATAAGCCAACCATTTGGGATTATTTCGACGCCTGGGGCGCATACAGGTACATACGGGTCCTCGGGGCAATGGCGAACCTCTTTGTTCCGTTTCGGATATAAGAGATGTCACTTTGTGCCGCCAAAACGGCTAATTTCAACAATTGCAGATAAAGCGAAAGGAGCTTGAGCCGATGCGCATTTTACATACGGCCGACTGGCATTTCGGCCGCACGCTCGAGGGGCGGAGCCGGCTTCCGGAGCAGGAGGCGTTCGTGGACGAGCTCGTCGCGATCGTCAGGGAACGGAAGGTCGATCTCGTGCTGATCGCCGGAGACGTCTATGACTCCGTCAATCCGCCGGCGTCGGCGGAGCAGCTCTTTTACGACAGCCTTGCGAGGCTTGCCGACTACGGGACGCGTCCGGTCGTCGTGATCGCTGGCAACCACGACCATCCGGACCGGCTTGCGGCGGCGGCACCGCTGGCGGCCCGGCACGGGGTGACGCTGGTCGGCCTGCCGGTAGCGCAGCTGCAGGAAGTCCGCGTGAAGCGGACGGACGAGCTGGCGCGCATCTTCGCGCTGCCGTATCCTTCGGAAGCGAGGCTGCGCGAGCTGCTGTCTCTGAGCTCGGACGAAGAGGCGCTGCGCAGCGCCTATTCCGACCGGGTGAAGCATATTGTCGCGCAGCAGGCGAAATATTTCGCTCCGGATTCGGTCAACTTGATTATGAGCCATCTGTACGTGCTGGGCGGTGCGGAAACCGATTCGGAGAGACCGATTCAAGTCGGCGGAGCGTACACGGTCGACACGACGGCTTTATGCGCGGGGGCGCAGTATGTGGCGCTCGGGCACCTGCACAGGCCGCAGACGATGAAAGCGGAGGTGCCGATCCGCTACAGCGGCTCGCCGCTCGCGTACAGCTTCTCCGAAGCGGGTCAGGCGAAGTCGGTTACGCTGCTTGAGGCGGAGCCGGGTAAACCTCCCGTGCTGGAGGAAATCTTTTTAGCGAGCGGAAGGCCGGTTGTCAAATGGACGGCGAAGCAGGGGCTCGCGGAAGTGCACCGCTGGCTTGACGAGGGGCGCGATAAACAGGCGTGGATCGATCTCGAGCTGCACGTGACGGAAGCGCTCGGCATGGAGCAAATACAGCGGCTGCGCACGGCGCACGACGGGCTCCTGAACATCCGGCCGGTGTATCCGGATATGGAGGTGGCGGCGACGGAGGCGGCTGCGGCCGGCAGCCTGCCGATCGACGAGCTGTTCCGGCGCTTTTACCGGCGTCAGACCGGCGGAGCGGAGCCTGAGCCTGAGCTCGTACAGCTGTTTTTGGAGCTGCTCGGTCAGGATGAGGCCGCCGGCGGGGAGGAGGATCGCCATTGAAACCGATATCGCTTCAAATCGCCGGGCTGCAAAGCTACAGGGAGCCGCAGGAGATCGATTTTACGAAGCTGTGCGAGGCCGGGGTGTTCGGCATTTTCGGACCGACGGGCAGCGGCAAGTCGTCGATTTTGGACGCGATGACGCTGGCTTTGTTCGGTGTGGTGGAAAGGGCCGCCGGGGGCACTCAGGGCATCATGAACCAGGCGGAAAATACGCTGTCCGTCTCGTTTTCATTTCAGCTCCAAAATGCTTCGGGCATAGATACATACCGGGTAGACCGCCAGTTTAAACGAACCGGAGAAGTATCCGTTACGGGTACGGTCAGCCGGCTCGTGCGTATGAAGGACGGCGAAACCGTCGTGCTGGCCGACAAAGCCAAGGACGTAACGGCTCAAATTCAAGATATACTGGGCTTGTCCATGCAGGATTTTACCCGCGCGGTCGTGCTGCCGCAAGGGAAGTTTGCGGAGTTTTTGACGTTGACCGGAAAAGACCGGCGGCTAATGCTGCAGCGGCTCTTTCATCTCGAAAGCTACGGGGACCAGCTGAGTGCCAAGGTCAGCGGCAAATTCAAGGAAACCGACGTGGCGATCAAGGAAATCGCCGCAACCCAGACAGGTCTCGGCGAAGCCTCCGATGAGGCTTTGCAGGCGGCGCAGGAACGGCTTCGCGAAGCCGAACTCCGTGCGAAGGAAATACGAGGCCAATTGGCCGCCCACGAGCAAAAGGTGGAAGAGATCAAGCAGCTGAAAACATGGCAAACGGATCGTGAGCTTACTACGGAGGCGCTGGAGCGATTGGAGGCGCGAACACCTCAGATTGAAGCGCTGAAGCGCCGTCTGGCCGAAGCGGAGCAGGCGGAACGGCTGCGCCCGTACCTGGAGCAGGCGGAATACGGCGAACGCCAGGTCGCTGCAGCGGAGCGAGAGGAGCAGCTCGCGACGCGGGATCATGCCGCGGCGGCGGAGCAGTACGCGCATGCGGAGACGGCTCACGTCAGTGCAGAGCAGCTGCTTCAAGCAAGCGAAGCGCCGCTGTCCGTGCGAATCAGCCAGCTGGAGCAGGCTTTGCAGGACGAGCGGGACATCGCTTCGCTGGAGGCGGCGATGCGTGAGCTGACGGTTCAAGCCGCGGCGGCGGACACGGAGCTGCAGCAGGCGAAAGAGCAGCTGCGCAAGGAATCGGAGCTGCGGGAAAAGGCGCTGAAGCGGCAGGCCGAGCTTAAGGAGGAGCTGAAGCTGGCCGAGGTGGGCGCCGAAACCCGGCTGCGGCTGCAGCAGGCGGCGCAGCAGCTGCAGGAGCTCGAGCGGCTGCAAACGCAGCTCGCCGAGCAGGACGCCGAGCTGGCGAAGCTCCGCAAGCAGCAAAGCGACGCTTCGCTGGCGGAGCGGGAGCTTGCCGCCGAAGCGGAGCGCGCAGCCCGCGGCAAGAGCGAGTGGCTAGGTGCGGCGCTTGCTGCGCATGCGCAAGCGGCTGCAGCGGCGGCGGGCTTGGAGCGGCTCGTGCAGGCGATGCCGCAGCTTGGCCGGCAGCTGCGCGAAGCGGGCCGCGAAGCCGAGCTGCGGCGCATGGCGGCCGAGCTCGCGGAGCGGCTGCGCCCGGGCGAGCCCTGCCCGGTATGCGGCTCGCGCGAGCACGCGATGCCGGCGGGGCCGCATGACGAGGGCGAGCCGGACGCGGCGCTGGACGCGCAGCGCGAGCTCGAGGCGAAGCAGCACGAAGTGCGCGAGCGGCTGACGGCGGCGCAGCAGCTGAGCTTTCGGCTGCGCGGTTTGCTGGGGCAGGCGGATGCCGCCGCCTCCGCCACCGATGCTGCCGTCGCGGGTGCGGCGGGAAGCGCATACTTGGAAGTCGCAGCGGCAGCGTCGCCGTCCGTTACCGCAGCGCTGGAAAACATCCTTCAGCAGCTCGTCGGTATTAGCCGGGAGCTTGCGGCGGCAGCGGAATGGGAAAAGAACGCCGCTTCGGAGGCGGCCTCGCTGGAACAGCGGCTTAAGGAGCTGCAGCGCGAGGAAGCCGCGCTGGACGGGCGCCTGCGCGAAGCGCGTGCGGCGCAGCAGCAGCTCGATGTATTTCTCGGCGGCCTCGCCGAGAAACGGAGCGCCGCCGAGCGGACTTATCAAGACAAGCTTCGCTCGTGGGAGATCAGCTTTCCCGGACTGAAGCGGGAGCAGCTCGAGCAGGATGTCGCCGGGCTGCAGCGCAAGGACGAGGCGGCGGAGGAGCTGAAGCAGCGCATCGAGAAAAGCGTGCCGTTCCTCGAGGAGCGCGAAGCCGCCATCCAGCGGCTGCAGCAGCAAAGCGCGGCGCTTGAGCTGGCGCTGGTCGAGCGTCGCACCAAGCTCGCCGCCGACGACGCGCGGCTGCGCGAGAAAGAGCGGCAGCTCGCCGCCCTCACCGGCGGCGAGCGCGCCGAAGCGCTGGTCGCGGCGGCGACCCGGCAGCTCGCCGAGCTGCGCGCCTCCGCCGCGGCGGCCAAAACCGCGCTCGAGCAGGCGCGCGAGCGGCTGCAGGCGGCCGCGCACCGCAAGGCGGCGGCGCAGCAGGCCCTCGCCTCGGCAGCGGAGCACGCCGCGAAGGCGCAGGGCGAGTGGCGGCAGGCGCTCGCCGCCACCGCCTTCGCGGACGGGCAGCAGGTGCGCAGCGCCCTGCTGCCCGCCGCGGACAAAGCCGCGTGGGCCCGCGAGGCGGAGGCCCACGACAGCGAGCTCGCGCAGCTGCGCGGAAAGCTGCGCGAGCTCGAAGCGAAGCTGCAGGGCCGCGTCGTCGCGGACGACGAATGGGCGGCCCTGCAGGAGCGGCTGGCGCAGCTGAAGCAGGCCGACGAGGAGGCGCTGCAAAGCCGCGCGAAGGCCGAGCGCGACCATGAGGAGCTGCTGGTGAAGCATGAGCAGTGGAAGCGGCTGGAGGAGGCAAGGCTAGGGCTGCAGACGCTGCTGGACCGGCTTTCCAAGCTGCAGTCGGTGCTGCGCGGCAACGCCTTCGTCGAATTCGTCGCCGAGGAGCAGCTGATGCAGGTGAGCCGCGCCGCCTCGGAACGGCTCGGCTCGCTGACGCGGGGCAAATACGCGATCGAGGTCGATTCGGGCGGCGGCTTCGTCATCCGCGACAACGCCGGGGGCGGCGTGCGCCGCCCGGTCACGACGCTGTCCGGCGGCGAGACGTTTTTGACCTCGCTCGCTTTGGCGCTGGCGCTTTCGGCGCAAATCCAACTGAAGGGCCAATATCCGCTCGAATTTTTCTTTCTCGACGAAGGATTCGGCACGCTCGATCAGGAGCTGCTCGAGACGGTGATCGCCGCGCTGGAGAAGCTGCATGTCGACCGGCTGACCGTCGGCGTCATCAGCCACGTGCCGGAGCTGAAAAACCGGCTGCCGCGCCGGCTTACGGTCGAACCGGCGGAGCCCGGCGGACGGGGCAGCAGGGTTAAAATCGAGACGTTCTAGCAGGCCGCGCCGCACGGCGCCGAAAACCAGAGGAGGGAAGCCGATGCAGCTGGAGCTGTTTCCGCTCGGCGACGTCCGGTTCATTCGCAAACGGAACACCGGCAAAGCGCGCTGCGAGCCGGGCTGGAACTGGTATCCGAAGCCTTTGCCGGATTATGATTTGTGGTATGCGGTGTCCGGCAAGGGCCGGATGATCGTCGCCGGGCAAACGTATCCGATCCGCAAAGGAAGCTGCTTTCTCGTTCGCCCCGGCGACCGGCCGGAGGCGGAGCAGGACCCGGACGACAGGTTGACCGTCATTTTCGCGCATTTTGACGCCGTTGATCGGAAGACGGGGGAGCCTATCGATCCGCAGCGGATGCCGGGCCGGTTTACGCAGGTGGAGGATACGTTTTTATTCGAGATGCTGCTGAACCGGATGCTGCAAATCGTCCATACCGGGGACGCGTGGCACGGCGAAGAATACGATTTGATCCTGAAGCAGGCGATGCTTCATTTGTTCCGTTTCCAGCACGAATCGCAGGCTGCTCCGGCGGGCAAACACAAGCTGCTGATAGACAGGGCGATCGGCAAAATCCGTGAGAATCCCGGCCGGCGCATCTCCCACCGGGAGCTTGCCGACGAGGTGCAGCTGTCGCCGGAGTATCTCAGCTTGCTTTTCAAAAAATATACCGGTACTTCGATCAAGGAGTATATTACGGACGTGCGCCTCGAACGGGCGGTGACGCTGCTCTCCGAAACGACGATGAACGTATCCCAGGTCGCGGAGGCTCTCGGTTACGGCAACATTTACTTGTTCAGCAAGCAGTTCAAAGGCCGCTACGGGGCGCCGCCCTCCGCATACAAAGGCAATGTGCCGCCATCCCTTCCGCACAAAGGGTAACGTTGCTCCCTCTTGCAGCAGCTGGCCGACATAACTGTCCGTTATCGGCTTAAGTATAAATAATATAAGATTGCCGCCATTGGATGAAAATCGCTTCCCGGCTACAATAAGCTTAGAAAAGCAAACTCATAAGCTTAAGAGCCGAAGGAGGCGCGATATGGGGAAAGTATATCAAAATCGCACGCTGCATTCGTACGATACCCCGGATGAAGTTCAGCTGGCGCAGACGATTGCGGACACCTTATACCGATACGATGCGATCGCGGAGGAGCGGATTTCCCGCATCGGGGATTTGAACGAAGAGCATGTAAAACAGTTTTGGGAACGCGGCTACTTGGTTGTCGACGAGGTGCTCGGCGAACAGGAGATCCGAACGTCCATCGAAGCGCTGATGGATATTTTATTCGACCGTTCGCTCGGCTCGAAGGTGCAGTTTGTGAAGCCGAAAGCCGAGCTCCATACCGATGAGGAAAAGGAGCTTGCCGCCCGCAAAATCTACGAATACGTCGACCACGAGCCCCGCCTGCGGGATATTGCGTATCATCCGTCCATTCTGAATGCGATGGAAAAACTGTTCGGAGAAAAGCCGAAGCTGGCCCAGGATCAGGCGATACTGAAGCCCCCCTCGGGCGGAGCGGAAAAACCTTGGCATCAGGACATGGCTTACGGAAATTTGGCCTACGACAAGTCGGTGATCGGCATTTGGATTGCGCTCGACCCGGCCGAGCTCGATAACGGCTGCATGCACGTCATTCCTTACTCTCACCGGGAAGGGGCGACTCCGCATTATGCGGTGCGGGACTGGCAGCTGTGCGATGTCAGCGTGAAGGTTGAGCACGACGTCGCCGTGCCGCTGAAGCCGGGCGGGGCGCTCATCTTCTCCGGGCTCTTGCATCACGGAACGCCGCCGAATTTCTCGACCAAACGCCGTCGTTCGCTGCAAATCCATTATGCGCCGGAATCGGCGTCCAAGCTGACTCCGCAAGCATACAAGCAAATGTTTACAAATGAAATGACCGGGGCAGAATGCTAATAGATAAGCTCCGTTCATGCAGGCCGGCAGGCGTACAATCGCTTGCCGGCTTTTTCTCGCGAGTCGGGGTCCCCTGGTCGGGGCCGTCGGCGTACAGTCAGGCAAACAACGCATTATCCCGCAGGCAGAAAAACGGAAGTTTCCCGGCTTGCCGATCCTTTACATCCCACCCCGCATGCTTTACTATCGGAGACAAGGCACTTATTTTACGAACGAAACGAGGAAACAACATGAGTCGCGAACCTAGGAAAAAATGGACGAAGCCGGCAATCAGCCTGCTGCTGACGCTGGCGCTCTGCGCAGGTTTATCCGAGCCGCAAACCGTGCGGGCGGATGCGATATGGGACCGCTGGCAGGCGGCCGATGCCGCCGTCAAATCGGGCAAACCGGCCGATGCGGTGCCGCATTGGAAGTTTTTGGTCGACTTTTATGCGTCAAAGGGCGATTGGGAAAACGCTGCGCTCTTTTGCGGACGTCTGGACGAATACTTTGACAGCATCAAGCAATATGACGAGGCGATCCGTTACTACGAGCTGGAAAATACATATTGGCTGAAAGCGGGCAAAGACTGGGGCGCTGTCAAAATGCAGCGAGCGGAGCAAATCCGCACGACGATCGAAGCTTATATGTCGGTCGCAGACGAGGATACGCTGCGGCGGGAAGCGGCTCCGGCCGGCGGCAAGCTGGCCAAATTCGAGCCCGAATACGGGCTGTACATCGGCATGTATTCCGAACAGGACCCGGAGATGCTGAACTATTTTACCCGCGCGGAAAAGGTGTACGGCAAGCCGCATGCGATTTTTTTGGCGTATTCGCAGGTCGGCAAAGAGTTTCCGAAGCAGCACGCGATGCGGGCCAAGGAGGCCGGCGCCGCTTTGCAGATCGGCTGGGAGCCGACGGGCGGCCTTGACACGGTCGCCGATAACGATTACCTGCGCAGGTGGGCGCGCGACGCGAAGGCGTCCGGCATTCCGATCTTTCTCCGCTACGCCAGCGAGATGAACGGAGACTGGGTTCCGTGGCACGGGGATCCGCAAAAATATATCGAAAAATTCCGTCTCGTCCACGACGTGATGGCCGAGGAAGCGCCAAACGTGGCGATGGTGTGGAGCCCGGGCGACGTTCCCGCTTATTCGATGCATGCGTATTATCCCGGGGACGATTACGTCGATTGGGTCGGCGTCAGCTTGTATACCGAGCCGTACGAGAACGGCGATCCGCAGCAGGCCAACATGCAGGGTACGAGCCCCGTGGAACGGTTGGATGAGCTGTACAGAACGTATGCCGACCGCAAGCCGCTGATGATTAGCGAAACGGCGGTTTCGCATTATGCGCACATTCCTGAGGAATCGTTTACGGATTGGGCGCTGATGAACATGGACCGCCTGTATAATGTGATGCCGCACAAATATCCGCGACTGAAAGCGATCACGTGGTATAACGTCGACTTGAAAGACAGGGAGTCGCGCAACAATTATTTGCTCAGCGCGAACCCGGAGCTGAAGGCGGCTTATGCGAAGCTCATCTCCAGCCCGTTTTATTTAAGCAAGGTGGAAAACGGGGCCAAACCGGCGGACGGCGTCGGCTTCGTCAAGCTGGGCGGGACCGCGGCGTTTGCCAAAAAAACGACGATCCACCCATTCGTCAAAATTCCCGACATTTACATCGGCAAGCTGGAATATTCGCTGAACGGAAAGGTGATCGCGACCCGGACGGAGGCGCCGTACGGCATCGAGCTGGAGGCCGGACAAGTGCCTGACGGCTCCGTATTCGAGATTGCGGTCTATAATAAAAACGGCGAGAAGGCGGGGAGCAGCACGTTCCCGATCCGCTCGCAGGTGTCCGTCGCCATCAACGGCGCCGATCAGAAGTACGAGCAGCCGCCGGTCATTATTTCGGGCAGCACGATGGCGCCGCTGCGGGCGATTTTCGAATCGTTCGGCGCCGCGATTACATGGGACGCGGCGACGCAAACCGCGACCGCGCGGAAGGGCGATGCGACCGTCGTGCTGAAAATCGGCGACAAACGGGCGACTGTCGGGGGCAAGACAGTCGAACTCGAGACGCCGGCGCAGCTCGTGAACGGCTTTACGATGGCGCCCGCCCGCTTCGTCGGCGAGGCGTTCGGCGGCACGGTGAGCTGGGACGGGGCGTCCCGCACCGTGCAAATCAAAGCGGCGGGCCTTTCGGCTGCCGCCGGCCAAAGCGGTGTCGCCCCGTCCCCGGGCGACAAGCTGAGCGCCGCCGCTCCGCAGGGCGGCGGCTCAACCGCTGCCGGGGCAGGCGGCCCCGCCTCCGCGGCTGCCGCGGTGGATGCGGCGCAGCCCGCCTCACCCGCCTCATCCGCCACAGCCGGCGCCCCCGGCGCAGAGCGAGCGCCCGGCATCAGCGTTCCGGGCCTGATCACCGGCCTCGCGAAGCTTGCGGCCGCCCTTTTCAAAACCGTACAAGCGCTCGTCACGCTATTGACATAAAAAGCTGCCGCGATGACATCAGCATCGCGGCAGCTTCGGGTAACCGGAGTGTTGTTCCTATACGTTCGAAAAAAGATATTTCACCATATCCCGCTGAGATTGTGTGATCGATGCAATGACCGCAAGTGTATACTGCTGAATGAGTTTATTTTGATCCAATTGCGCCGACACCTGAACCAAATCGACGTGCTGATATTTTTCGACGAGCGCGTTCAGTTCCGTCTGCTTGCTCTCCATGATGCTGGAACGTGAAGACAAAATAAACCCGTCGGTGCCGAAACCGGTTTGCGCATTCGTAAGCATGACGATCGCGTTTTGAATATTGGCGGCTGCGGTCGTGGCGGCATTTTTCGAGGAGATCGATCCGCTTGTGGATAACCCTAATCCTGATGCGGTCGTATTGGCTATTTTTAATTCGTAGGTTTGACCGGGTCCGGTTGCGATCATGAGTCCTGTTGCCGCATAGGTGCCGTCCAGCAGCTTTTGCGAGTTGAACGTCGCGTTATTTACGATTGGATCGAGTTCGGAGTAAAGCTTCTGATATTCCGTATTGTAGGTGTCCCTGTCGTTTTGATTCGAATTGGAGGCATTTTGCGCAAGCTCGAGCATTTTCTGCAAAAACGACAGCTGCCGGGATGCGGCGTCCGTGACGATCGACATGACTGTGTTGCCTTCGTCGATATTGCTTATATACGCACTATAGCCGGAAGCCTCGCGCTGAAACCGGGAAATGCGGGTGAACAGGGAAGGATTGTCGGCGGGGGAGGAAAACTTTTTCCCGGTCGTCAGTTGGCGCTGTAACACCTCGTTGGCCTTTTCCATCTGATTGTAATTGAAAGCGGCCCGCAAAATCGAACTGAACTGTAAACTCATCCTCTGCAGCCTCCTCTGAAAAACGCTATGGTTTCCGCAGCAATCCCTTCATAAGCTCGATCGCCTTCCGGTCGTTGCCTGCCGACAAATGAATCGAGCAGGCGAGGTAGATCATGATCAAATAATCGCAAATCTCCTCATCGGCTCCTTCCCTCAACTTCTCTTCCCTCATGCCCAGCGTCAAGTCATCTAATATGCGCAGCGCTTTCGTCTCCCAAGCGAACTTCTTCAATCCCTCCTGCTGCAAGGAAGCTTGATGGGCAAAATAAATCACTCTTTCGTGAAGTTTGACGGCGATGGTTTTCCAATCCATGGAGGAGCAATAAGCCTTCTGAAATTGCATTAACCTGTGTTGATATTCGGCAGGTTGCATCATATCCGTCACCTCTCGTACAGATCGCGGAATGCAGGATTCCTAATCTATCTGTATGAGGGTCGGGATAGCAACATGAACAAGCCGGATAAAAAGATTCGTAAGAAAAATTGATATTTTCCCCAAACAAGACAGGTTCTGTCTTGTTCTCCTGTTATTCTTATCTTCGAAGACAAATGGGAGAGGAGAAAAGGAATATGCGGAAAAACGAGGCTTTTTTAGCTTTTCGCCGGGCAATTGAAGAAGGGGAGGTTGCGGATTTTCTTTCCCTCGTATCCGAGGATTTTTATTTTACCGTTCCGCTACCGCTTGCGGAATGGAAGGGAGAACAGCGGGGCACGAGGCGCTTCGAAGAGTTGATCCGGTTCGAGCGCGAACATTTGGCGGTTCGGCTGACCCCGGTTATCGAATTGGAGGATGACCGCTGCGGGATCGTGGTGTTCCGTGCGGAAGGGACTTTGGATGGCGCACCCTACGGCAATGAACTGGCAATACTGTTTGAATTCGAAAAAGACCGGATTCGATCGTTCCGCGAATACGTAGGCTCAACCCAATATATGGCGGATAACAAAGGGAAGTCCGTTTCCTAGCCGCCTTCAATAACGAAGAAGACCTTGACGGATCTCCTGTCGAAAAAAGGAGACTTTCAAGGTCATCTCTACATTTGCCCTTTTTTTGAAAAGATGGGGTTACCTGGAGGCGATCGGCTGCCGCAGCTCCTCCAAAATCAGCTTCGCCGCCTGCCGGGCGCTGGAAAATGCGCGCTCCGCCAGCTCGCCTTTGCCTTCGCAGCCGTCGCCGCAGAAAACGAACGGCACGCTTTCTATACGAACCGGCAGCAGCTTGTTGTCCACGGTGTTTTTTACGCTGGAAACCATCGCTTTCTTCGAAACCCGTTTTACGGCTACATGGTCCCGCCAGCCCGGATAATAATGATCGAACAATTGTTCCATTTGCTCCGTCTTGCTGTCCAGATATGTTTTCCGCTCCGTTTCATCATCGAAGCTGTCCTTTAAATAGGCGATTCCTTGCAGCAGCTGCCCGCCTTCCGGCACAAGCGTATGGTCGGTCGCCGACACGTCGCTGATGAACAGCTTGTTGTCCATATCGCTGATGTAGCTGAACGGACGGGCGACGACTTTGGAGAGGCCGACATCGTACACCATAACCTCGGTTGCCGTGTTGTTTTCGTAAGGCGCTACGAACGGCTCCCACGCCGTGCCCTTGAGCAGCTTGACGACCTGCTGAACCGGCATGGCGAAAATGACTCGGTCGAAAGCGAGCTCGCGGTTTTTCGTCTTAAGGTAATACTGCCGGTCGGCATAGCGGATACCGTCCACGCCTTCCTGCAATGCGATCTCCCACCGATCCGACAATTCGATTTTTTGCCGCAGCTGGTTCGTGATGACGGCCCAGCTGCCGAGAATGTAATTGACGGGGCGGCTCGACAGAAACAGGTTCTGATAATATTCGCTGATGACCGGACCGGGCACTTTGCGCGCTTCCTCCGGAGTGATGAAGAAGTTCGAGCATACGAGATGCTCCCAAAGCTCCTTGACATCCTCGTCTGCATCCGATTCAGCCAAATAGTCGCCCAACGTCGCGTAATTTTTGACGTTATGGATGTGGGCGATGATCGCCGTGATCTCCCCGACAAAACGCACCTTTTGCATCGTGCTGAGCAATTCCGTTCGCATCAGATTGACGAAATCGAGCGGAGCGGGAGTGAGCTGCCCGTGTTTCGCATACATGACCTTGCGTTTATCGACTTGTTTGGAGCTGAAGGAAAGTCCGAGCTCCCGCTCCATGCCGGCGATGCTGTGGCGGTCGATGCCGTAGATGGCATGCGCTCCGTAGTTGAGCGTAAAGCCGGATTTTTCATAGGTAAAGGCACGGCCCCCCAACTGAGGACTGCGTTCGAACAAAACACCTTCTACGCCCGAATGCTCGGACAAATATGCGGCCGCGGTCAACCCGGCGAGACCGCCTCCAATGATCGCTACTCTCATGGTCGTTTCCTCCTTCGTTTTCGGTTCGAGCTGAATCGGCGCCACCGGCTGATCCGTGCGTATGCCGGACCACACTCTGGCGAGCCGTTCGCGAACCATTTCAACCAAATTTCCTTGTTCATCCGTACACCAGGTTAACAGCGTTCCCCAATAAACGGAAACTAACAGCTCCACTTTGCTTTGATCCGGAAGCCAATGCAGCAAACTGTTGTAGAGCAGCTGCTGATGGTCTTTTTCCGGATTCGCCAGCGGGCCGTTTTGCAGCGACATCGACAACAGGCTGCGGATCAGCTTCGGATGTTTGCGAATATTGTACGCCAAGTCTAAAAACAACCGGTTTATATGCGTTTCCAGGGACGGCACCTTGGATGTCGGTTCTTTCATCCATTTGCGGATGATGTCGTCCTGACGTTTGGGAACTTCGCGGATAATTTCGTCCTTGCTTTTGAAATAGTGGTAAAACGTCCCTTTGGACGTATTGGTGGCGGCGATAATATCGTCGACAGACACGTTTTCGAAGCCTTTTTCGATAAACATGCGGAGCGCGACGTCGATCATGTACTGCTTTTTTTTGCGCGTCGCGGCTCTCATCAAATCGGACAACGGAATCACCTCCCACGTTCGAAATTCCGGTTGTTTTAAGTATATGCCAAAAAACGTCGCCAGTCTACCGGATTATAGACTATCGGTCTAATTTTGCGCAGGAACCTATTCGATGTGGGCGAATATCCTGATTTTAAGTGATTGCCGATAGGGAGGGGCTTTGAAATTATGGATAAAACGGAAGTGGTCGCCTTTTGCAGGAGACATATGCACAAGTATGTAGTCATTAGCATGACGGATGGGAGCATGTACGACGGGATTGTAGAGCATGTGGACGAAGAACGCTTGTATTTGGCGGTACCGATCGGCGATATCGCCGAGATAGAGGCAAGAGCCTTTGATCCGTTCGGGTTTCCGCCGGCGTTTCCGTATACTTCCCCGTATTCGCACCCATACTCATATCCATTCCCATACACATATCCTTATATGTTCGGCTATCATCCGGATCCGCGCTTCCGCCGCTTGGTACTGCCGATTGCCGGTGTATTCTCTTTGTCCGTTTGGTCAACTTTTCAGAGATAACGACAAACCTTTAAACCCTGGCGCCTTAGGCGGGGGTTTTTGTTTTTGCCGGCTGCACCGTGGGAATTTGCTTGTTGTGACTTGGAGGCAGTCTGGATAAAGCGGACCGGATATGGAATATCCGCTGCTTATGGTAAGATAAGTTAAACGGAAATAATCCTTGATGGCATGCGCGTCATGTATACGGCAGGTTAACGGTCGCTGCCGAGCTTATTTGGCTCAAAAACGTCATTTTTAAACGGTAACGGTTGTGGAGGGTTTATTCATCAACTTATTTCCCTCCATACGATGAAAGTTCACAAATTGCCACTCCGGCAACCGTTTACCGTTCCGAAATCGCCCGTTCGGCCCCTAAAACGGAGGTTAAAATGCTGAGGTTGATTGCATTTCTTTTGGAGTTTTTAAGGTTCATATTTATTTTAATGATTCTCATTTACGTTTTGGGGACCGCTGAAATTTATATGTTGAATCAAACTATAGGTTGGAACCGCGATTTATCCTGGTGTTTTGCCGTTTCGAACCTGATCGTAGGGTTTGTTCTGTATCGGAATTATTTTCAATTCAAAGGCTGGTTCAAGTCGCCGAATAATAAAAGGTTAAATCATAAAACAATATACATACTGCTTGTTTTTTCTTTGGCGTTTTTGATGGCGCCCGTTATTTTTAAATAAACTTGCGTGCCCGAAACCCTTTTAAACGTGAAACTGCTGGCTTCGTTGTTCGTAATACTTATTGACGACTGGGCTTCATATTTATCATGCCCGGACAGAATTCATGAATTTAAAATTTAGCAGGAGGAAACGATGGACCCCGAACCGGAACGAGAAAATTGGATTGAACTGATCAAGAAAGGGAACAAGTCGTCCGCTTTGGCGATGGTCGGCAATGCCTTTATTGCCGCTGCCAAGGGGATAGGCGCCGCCATGAGCGGCAGCGGAGCGATGTTTGCTTCCGCGATGCATTCTTTGGCGGACAGCATTAACCAAGGGTTTGTGTTTGCAGGCAGCGTCCTGGCGGAGAAAAAGCCTACCCGCCAATTTCCCACAGGCTTCGGACGCGTAATTAACATCTTCTGTATGGTTGCCGTCATTGTCGTAAGCATCATGGCTTATGAAACTATTCGTGAAGGATGGCATCTGGTTCAACATCCGGTTCAGGCCGGCGGCGGATTTTGGCTAAACGTCGGCGCATTGCTGCTTAACCTTGTCGTCGATGGCGCGATCTTGGTCAAAGTCATGAAGGAGATCACAAAAGAGGCCAGAGTTCAGACCGCCGGATTAGGATTTATTTGGGCGTCTTTTAAACATGTGGGCCGTTCAGCGCCGCCTACCCGGCTGGTGTTTTACGAAGACCTGGTTGCCGTTACGGGCGCATTATTAGCCATGATAGCGGTTTTGATTACATCCCTGACAACGTTCGAAGCTCTTGACGGAGTCGTGACCATCGTCATAGGTTTGTTGATGATCGGGGTTGCGTTCCGGGTGGGCTATGATAATATGGTTGGCCTGATCGGCGTAGCCGCCCCGCGAGATGTGGCGGAAAAAGTTGCGATGATCATCCTTTCGGATAAGGATGTTACGGACATCAACCATTTCCGGATTATCCAGGAAGGGCGATATTATCACGTCGATGCCATGATTGAGCTGCGTAAAGGATTGACTTTAGCCGATGCGGACGATATCAAATTCCGCGTTCAAGATAAATTGATTTCCGATCCGGATATAACGGACGTTGTCATCGGCATCATTGAGGACAACGGCGTGAAAGACTGGACACCCGAATCGCTGAACGAGCTTGCCAAATAAACAAAGGCGGCGTATGCATAAATTGCGTACGTCGCCTTTTTGATTTATGTAGGCGGGGCGGGCAATCAAATAAGTAGAGCGTGTCCGCGGCAGGTTTTGCGGCAGCAAACCCACGGCGGGACAAACGCGGGCCTGAGGCACACGGTCACTCATCCGTCCCGCACCAGACGTAAAGCGTGTCCGCGGCAGGTTTTGCAGCAGCAAAACCACGGCAGGACAAACGCGGGCCTGAGGCACACGGTCACTCATCCGGCCCCGCACCAAACGTAAAGCGTGTCGATGGCAGTTTTGCGGAGCAAAACCATGGCAGGACAAACGCGGGAGCGAGGCACGCGGTCACTCATCCGGCCCCGCACCAAACGTAAAGCGTGTCCATGGCAGGTTTTGCGGAGCAAAACCACGGCAGGACAAACGCGGGCCCGAGGCACACGGTCACTCATCCGGCCCCGCACCAAACGTAAAGCGTGTCCATGGCAGGTTTGCGGAGCAAAACCATGGCAGGACAAACGCGGGAGCGAGGCACGCGGTCACTCATCCGGCCCCGCACCAAACGTAAAGCGTGTCCATGGCAGGTTTTGCGGCAGCAAAACCACGGCAGGACAAACGCGGGCCCGAGGCACACGGTCACTCATCCGGCCCCGCACCAAACGTAAAGCGTGTCGATGGCAGGTTTTGCGGAGCAAAACCATGGCAGGACAAACGCGGGCCTGAGGCACACGGTCACTCATCCGGCCCCGCACCAAATGTAAAGCGTGTCCGGCATCGGATTTTTTGCCTGAAAGCAAAAAAATCCATGCCGGACAAAACGCGAACTAGAAGCGAGCGGTTGCGCAAACCAGGCGGGTCCAGGGCGCCCGAGCGCCTGGGGTCCCCCCGGTGGGGGGATTTAGGGGGGCGGCACGGGGCATTCTCTCTTGACGTTTCCCCAAAAACTATTTATATTTTCATGTAAGAAAACATAACAAATTATAGCTCTTTAACTCTTTATGTGTAATAATATCTTACATATATAAAAAGGGTGGGGTGTCTATGAAACCATTATTTATCGTATTTTCGCAAAAGAAAGTGACGGATTTGCTCGGCCGGATGGCATCGGGGGATTTCAGCTCGGGAAGTCCGGCGGCGGAACGTTACAAACATCCGCTTGTTTTTATGGTGAAAAAAGCGATGGAAGGTCTTAAGGCGCTCATCCGCATCGTGGAAGGAAGTTCCCAGAAACTCCATAAGCATGTGGAAACGATGAGTGCCAAATCCCAGCTTGTCGCCGAGCAGGTCGACGGAGTTACGACGACGATCAAGGAAATCGCGGAAGGGATTCAGGATTCGGCCGAAAATACGCAGCAGGTCGCTGAGCAGATGAGCCGCATGCACTCGCTGCTGCAGGATGTGAACAAGATGAATGGGGCTGTAGTTGCGGACGCGGCAGCTTTTGTGGCGAAGATGCAGGAAGGCAAGCAGGAAATCTCCTCCGCCGCCCGGCAGATGGGCACCATTACGGAAGAGAGCCGGCGTGTCGGCGAGCGGATGGCGAGCCTGGAAGCGGCGCTGGAGATGATCTCCGAGACGACGAGACTGATCTCGGACATTTCCACGCAAACGCAGCTTCTCGCGCTGAATGCGAATATCGAAGCCGCGCGTGCGGGCGAGCATGGCAAAGGGTTTGCCGTCGTCGCGCAGGAAATCACGAAGCTTGCGGGCCAAACGAAGCAGGCGACCGAAGGTATTGCAGAGCATCTGGAGGCGCTGTCCTCACAAGCGGAGGAGCTGCGCGGCTCCATCGGACAAATGCAGGGAACCGTCGTCTCCGGCATGGGGATCATGCAAAAAGCATATACGAAATACGAAGATATGGAACGTTTTCTGGACGGTCTTGCCGGAAATATGAAGCAGGTGGAGACCAGTCTCGAAGGGGTGACCGGGAGTACCTCGGCCATCGCCGATTCGATCAATCACATCTCTTCCATGATACAGCAGGTGGCGGCGGGCAGCGAGGAAGTACTTGCCTCGGCAGAAGTGCAGCAAGGCCATATCGTCCAGATGAACGACGTTATACAGGAGGCGAGGCGCGCCAGCATGTCGCTTCGTTCGGCGGTTTCGCAATTCAAGCTGCCTGACAGCGGTCATATGCACCCGCTTCAAGCCGTCATGGACTCTTGGGTGGAGACGGCGCTTCATATTCGGCTGATCATGGTGAATCTGATCGAAGCGACGGAGGAGTCGAAAATCGCTTTTTGGAAGCAGGAGCTCGCGATGTGCGATGAGCGGATCGAGCGGTATTTTAATCGGCTTGAGTCAGGGCTGCGATCGGATCGCGACCGGGAGTGCTGCAGCCGGCTTGTGGCGAGCTGGAATCATTATAAGGAAGCGCGCGATCAAAATGTGACGTGGATGGAGCAAAAAGAATACGAACGAGCCAAGCAGGGGGTGCGTGAAACGGCTCGTTTACGATTCAAGCAGGCGGTCGATTTCGCATATGAATGGATGGAGCGCGCAGATTAACCCTTTTTGAAATCCGTTTTTTTTAAGGCAACGCTGTATAAAAAGCGATGCCGTTTTCTTTTTGCGGAAAAATTAGGTATGATAGAAGAAAAGCTTTTTAGTAAAGGAATAGTTACGGGAGGCGGCAAGCGAGGATGGACTGTATTTTTTGCAAAATCGTAGAGGGAACGATCCCTTCCAAGAAGGTGCTCGAAAACGAACATGTCGTTGCATTTCACGACATTCAGCCGGCCGCTCCGGTGCACGTGCTGGTCATTCCCAAGAAGCATATCGCTTCGATGAATGATGTAGGTCAGGACGATTGGGGACTGATGGGCGAGGTGCTCCGTGCCGCGCAGCAGGTCGCCCAAGAAACCGGAATCGCAGAATCGGGCTACCGCCTCGTCAACAACTGCGGCGCCGAAGGCGGGCAAGTCGTGTACCACCTGCATGTTCATGTCATGGGCGGCGAAAAATTAGGGCCGCTTAACAGTAAGTAAATGCACAGGTTGACACCCGGTTTCATTTTCACATATAATGAAATTTGAGTGATTTGTTTTTTTCGTCTTGGACGGTCTGTCGGAGGGAGGGAAAACTGGTGTCAGAAACTCGAGTTCGCAAGAATGAAACAATAGATGCTGCACTTCGTCGCTTTAAGCGCTCCATCGCCAAGGACGGCGTTCTAGCGGAAGTTAAAAAGCGCAAGCATTATGAGAAGCCTAGCGTAAAGCGCAAGAAAAAATCCGAGGCTGCTCGTAAGAGAAAGTTCTAGGAGGCTTTTGATCGATGAGCTTAAGCGAGAGATTGAACGAAGACATGAAGCAAGCGATGAAGAGTCAAGACAAGTTTAAACTCTCCGTAATCCGTATGGTTCGAGCCGCTATCAAAAACATTGAGATAGATCAGCGTAAAACCTTAGATGACAATGAAGTGCTTGACGTTCTGAATCGTGAGATCAAACAGCGAAGAGATTCCCTCCAAGAATTTGAGAAAGCCGGGCGTGCCGACTTGGCCGAGAATTTGCAGGCGGAACTCGCCATATTGTCCGAATACATGCCGCAGCAGTTAACTGACGAAGAAGTAAAAGCCATTGTAGAGCAGACCATCCAAGAAGTGGGAGCTTCTTCGAAAGCGGACATGGGCAAGGTCATGGGCGCACTGATGCCTAAGGTCAAGGGACGTGCTGACGGCAAGTTGGTTAACCAGCTTGTTCAGCAAAGCCTATCATAATGTGAATGAAAAAACACTCTCTATCCGGGAGTGTTTTTTTGCCGTTTAAGGCTGCAGTGCGAGGCGGATGCTGCGCACATTGCCGGGGCGTTTCCGGCATATTTGAAACAGTTGGCGGTTTGCTGCGTATTACACATTGCTGAGGTCAAATAGGATTCGACGAAAAGAGGCGAACCATGTGAATCCATCGGTAAAAAAGGTCGGCGTTATGCTGCTTATGTGGCTTCTGGCGCTGTCCGTCATCGGAGGGGCGGCGGTTGCGGCGGAGCCGCGGGCCGTTCCGCCGCCGGTTCATTCGGCAGCTTCCGCTCCTG
The DNA here is from genome assembly GCF_023276405.1 of Paenibacillus hamazuiensis. NCBI lineage: Bacteria > Bacillati > Bacillota > Bacilli > Caryophanales > Paenibacillaceae > Paenibacillus > Paenibacillus hamazuiensis. The sequence continues at coordinate 3,437,598 of NZ_JALRMO010000001.1, read as the reverse complement.
TTGTTGTCGTTCCGGTACACCAAACGATCGAAACGGGGCTGGAAAAATTTTTGCAGCGGGCGTTTCGGGAGGCGGAGTTGTCGCGGGCGATGTATATCGTGCTCGACATCGATACGCTCGGCGGACGAGTCGATTCAGCCGAGGAAATCGGAGAGGCGGTCCGGTCGAGCCGGATTCCCGTCATCGCCTACGTTCATGGAAAGGCGGTATCCGCGGGGAGTTATATCGCGCTGAATGCCCATGCGATCGTGATGGAGCCGGGCAGTTCGATCGGGGCAGCCGCGGTTGTTGACGGAGCCGGCAAGGAGGTGGAGAGCGCCAAAGTCGTCGCACACTGGGCCAGCGAGATGCGCGCTGCGGCGGAACTGAGAGGGCGGGACCCGCGCATTGCCGAAGCGATGGTCGACAAAAACGCGGGCGTGGAGATGGCCGCGATTCACCGCACGGTGCAGAAAGGCGAGCTGGTCAGCCTAACGGCCGAAGAGGCGGTCGCCGTCGGTTACGCCGAAAAGATCGTCAAAGACTTGAACGAGGTGCTGCAGTACCTGAATGCGGCAGACCACCCGGTACAGACGATCGAACCGACGCCGGCCGAGAAGCTGGCGCGCTTTTTGACGAGTCCGTACGTGGCGGCACTGCTGCTGGTTATCGGGCTTGCCGGCATTGCGATCGAGCTGTTCGTACCCGGGTTCGGATTGCCCGGTATACTGGGATTGCTTGGTTTCGGGCTTTATTTTTTCGGCCACTATATGGCCGGTTTCGCCGGGATCGAGGACGTGGTGCTGTTTGCGATCGGTGCCGTTCTGCTTGTTATCGAAATTTTTGTGCCCAGCTTCGGCATACTCGGGATTATCGGCATTGCTTGTCTGTTCGGAAGCGTCGTCATGGCCGCATATAATACGAAGCAGGCGGCCATATCGCTGGGGATTGCGTTTCTGATCGCCGCAGTCGTCGTGGCTGTCGTCGTCAAGATTTTCAAACACCGCGGAATTTGGAACAGGTTTATTTTGCGGGAACGTTTGGACACCGACCAGGGGTTCGTAGCGAGCCCGCCGAAAACGCAATTGCTCGGGTCGTCCGGTGTGGCGGTTACTCCGCTTCGGCCGTCCGGAATCGCCGAAATCGGAGGGCGGCGCGTCGATGTCGTGACGAGCGGCGAGTTTATTCCGGTTCATACGGAGGTTGTGGTCATAGCAGTCGAAGGCCCCCGCGTCGTCGTTTCCGCCGTCAAACATTCGTAATGCGGCAGCTGCCGGATAAAAAAATATCAGGAGGTTACCTATGGATTCTCTCGTTTATATGCTTCTTCTCGGAGTGCTGGCGATTATCGCGTTATCCGTCTTTTTCAGCTTCGTTCCGGTAATGCTGTGGATTTCCGCGCTCGCTTCCGGAGTGTATGTGGGCATTTTTACGCTGGTGGCGATGAGACTGCGCCGCGTCGTTCCGAGTCGGATCGTCAATCCGCTCATTAAGGCGACGAAAGCCGGAATTACCCTGTCGATCAACCAGTTGGAAAGCCACTTTTTGGCGGGCGGCAATGTCGATCGCGTCGTCAACGCGCTGATTGCGGCCCACCGGGCCAATATCGAGCTGCCGTTCGAGCGCGCAGCCGCCATCGATCTCGCGGGACGCGACGTTTTGCAGGCGGTGCAGATGAGCGTCAACCCGCGCGTCATCGAGACGCCTACCGTTTCCGCCGTTGCCAAGGACGGCATCGAAGTGAAGGTCATTGCGCGCGTCACGGTACGCGCCAACATCGACCGTCTCGTCGGCGGTGCCGGCGAGGAAACGATCATTGCCCGCGTCGGGGAAGGGATTGTCACGACGGTAGGTTCTTCGGGATCGCATAAGGAAGTGCTGGAAAATCCGGATAAGATTTCGCGTACCGTGTTAGATAAAGGGCTCGATGCGGGGACGGCGTTCGAAATTTTGTCCATCGATATTGCCGATGTCGATGTCGGCAAAAACATCGGCGCCCACCTGCAGACGGAGCAGGCGGAGGCGGATAAACGCATCGCGCAGGCGAAAGCGGAGGAACGCCGGGCTATGGCGGTCGCGCAGGAGCAGGAAATGAACGCGCGCGTCGTCGAGATGAGGGCGAAGGTGGTCGAAGCCGAATCGCAGCTGCCGCTGGCGATGGCCGAAGCGCTTCGCGAAGGTAAAATGGGGGTCATGGACTACATGAATCTGAAAAACATCGACGCGGATACGCAAATGCGCGCTTCGCTCGGCAAAGCGGCCGATCCGAACAAAAATGAGAAGGAATGAGGCGGATGACCGCAAGCGGAAGCCGGTTTTCTTCAGCTAGGGGAGGGCGCCGATGAACCTGATTGAACTGCTGTTTAAACATTGGTATTTGCTGTTCATTGCCTATATCGTCTATACGATGATCCGCGCCAAACGCCAGGCGGCATCCGGCGGCGAGCCGAAGCCGCCGCGCGGGGCGATGCCGCCGTTTGGCGGCGGTGCGCCGCTTGGCCGGCCGGCGAAGCCCGCCGCCGCCAAGCCGCCGGCGCAGAGCGGCCGCGCGGCAGGACCGGCGGCTGCGCCCGGCACCGCTGCGCGCCCGGCCGCGAGCGCGCCCGCGCCGGCAGCCGCAACGGCAGAGCCGCGCGGCGCGGCGATGCCCCCGGTGCCGGCTTCGGCGCCGGAGCGGCGGCCGCCCGCTGCGGCGCCGAAAACTCGCGGCAGCGAGGCGGGCGAAGCTCTGCCGCCGCTGCTCGCGGAAGACGGCAGCGCCAAGCGGCAGCTGCTGCAGGGCGTGCTGTGGGCGGAAGTGCTCGGTCCGCCGCGCGCCAAAAAGCCTTTTAAACAACGAAATACCTAATCTTTAATAAGTGTGCCCCCGAAATTTCCGGGGGCGCACTTTTTTTACATAGGAAATTATGCATGGCTGATTTTTGCGGACAACCGTGGGCTCCCCAAAAGTACCAGGAATAGGCGGCAAGGTTCACTCTTGCTTTTGGGGGATTTGTTCTCGTTTAAAATGATCATCCTGGGATGTTTGACCCTCCCGGCTGCTCTTTTGCATAATATATTTATTTCCGCCCGGCAGTATGCTTGGCCAACGACAGCGCATGTTTGATCGCGGTCATCTTCGCCCGCCTTTTCCGTTCCGCCTCGCAGCCCGTGAGGAAGAAGGGCGTTTGCGCCAGCTCGAGCAGCGTATTTTCCGCCGCCGCGATCGCACTGCTTTCTTTCTGCAGCAAATAATGTGCGATTCGGTATATATAGACCTCATACTCTTTCAATACGGCTGCCACTTTGTGCGGGTCCATAGCGGAATCTCCTCGCGGCTTATTGGAAGGTCAAACCATAAACGTTCAGGTTGTTGACAATTTCCGCCGAATGCCGGTCGTTTTCCCGCAAACCGACGATTCCCTGATATACCGTGTTTCCCGAGGCGAGATCGACGACCGTCAAGAGGGGCGCGGAGTCGCCTTTTGGCTTGGAGCCGGTTACCACATACATAAAATGATCTTTCACGGCAATGGTCCACGGGTTGGTTACCGGAGAAAAAAGCTGCCCGGAGGATTGTCCGCTTTTGATGTTGTATCGGACCGTCCGGATTCCTTCATCCGTTCTCTTGACAAGAGTGAGCCATTCGCCCGCGAGCATCATGTCCATATAATTGCTGCGGCCGCCGCTTAGCAAATCGTCGATTTCTTTCGAGTTTATTTTCACTTCCTGTCCGTTCGTTATATTAAAGACAAGCAATCGTCCTCCCGTTTCTTCCGAGACGTAGCTGCCGCCCGATTTAACCGTCTTCGACAGCGAGACGTAGAGCAGAGAGTAGGGGGAAGGCTTTACGTCGTCGGACATATAATTCGTTTGCAAGGACGCTTCGCTCTCCGAAGGAACCGGAACATCGTACGTCAGCAGTTGGTCCGTCGGTTCTTTTCCGCTTTGCAAACCGAGCGTGTAAAGATGAAGCTCCGGCTCGCCGTGTGCAGCGTAATTGGCGGTCAGCACCTTCAGGTTCTCGTCCGCTGCCTGTACATCGTGAACAATGAGGACTCGGTATTGTTTACCGCCAGGCACGGCAGTTTTGTAAGTGACCGTTTGCTTCGTTGATTTATCCAATACGGAGACATCGAACGTATAGTCCGGAGAGTCCGCGGGACCTTCGCTATTCACGTCGACATAAGCGAGCCGTTTCTCATCCTCATAAAGAGAGCGAACGTTCAGCTTGCCCCGCATGAACCCGGGATAATCTTTGACCAGTTTACGCATTTCCGGGACGTACCAGCTGCGGGTCAGCTTTCCAAATAAAGTCGTATCTCTGCGATACTCACTCCCTTGGGCATCAATCGAGACACTTTCGGTGAACTCGGGGTTATTTCCGAAGTTGCCCTGCAGGACTACGTTCGAGGTTATGCCGCTGTCGCCCGATTGCCGCTGCAGCACGAACTCGGGCAAAGGATTCGCCGCCGCCTGAATATAATAGGAGCCGACCCCTGCCAAGATTAAAGGAACAAACAAGAAGGAAAACCAATATCGCTTCATTTCGGAAGCCTCCTAGACCGTTACTTTATTTTTAAGCAAATAAGCGCTTAGCGCGAGCGAACCACAGGCAATTAAGGTGCCGAGCGCCGCTTCCATCCAAACTATTTCCTGCGGGTAAAAGTGAGCCGGAAACAGTTCCTCCGCCATAAACACCGGCAAAATAAAGACGACTACCGCGATGGCGCCGTACGCGATGGCGCCGACCGCTCCTTTGATCCGAAAACATCGTTCGATAAGTATTGCCGTAAAAATGATAACAACGCCGGCGGCTCCCGCCGCATAATACACGATAAAGTCCACAAACCGGACCGGCATCACTATTTGCAAATAGGTATGCGAGGCCACGATGTCGGCCACCGTATTCGAATATCTGAGTTCGGAAGGAACGAGTGCGTTGAACGCGGCATTTTGCACCGGAACAACCAGCAGCTCGAACGCCACGAGCCCCAAAACCATAAGCAAAATCGCGCTCAGTTTGGCTAAGTACACGCTCATTCGGGATGCCGGGATCATGAGCAGCCGATAAATGAACATATTTTTGCCGAGCCAGTCCCGGTACCAGATCAGAAACACGTAAATGAGCAGTACCGAGGCCGCGAGCGCAATCGCTCCCGAAAACAAAGCGCTGTTCACCGTATAGCTGTAGAAGCTCGTCGGTCTGTATTTGGCGATGTACTGAGCCGCGCTGAGCGACTCTGCACGCATCGTTTCGCCGGCCATGGATAAATAAGAATGGGCATACAAATACATTCCCGCAAGCTGTAAAATCAAAATGACGGCGAACAAAGCGAGATAAATTTTCCGGACGCGAAACAACTCATAATGGAGCAGCTTGAAATAACGGCTCATCCCATATACACCTCTCTCATGACGTCTACGACGGATTTTCCTTCGGACAGGCGAAGGTCCTCCGTCTGGAATTCCTTCAGCACGCTTCCTTGATCCAACAGCACCGCCTTGTCGATCAAATGCTCGATATCCTGGATCTCGTGGGTCGTGATCAGCACGCCGCGGTCTTCGATGAGATGGCTTGTGAACACCTTGGCGATCTGCTCGCGGCTGAACATGTCAATGCCCGAGAACGGTTCGTCCATCAGCAAATAATCCACATCCATGGCGAGCCCGAGCAGCATGTTCGCTTTGGCGGCGTTCCCCTTCGACAGCTCCGAGATCCGATCGGTGCGGTTCAGCTTGAAAAAGGCGAGAAGCTCCTCGGCCCGTTTTTCGTTCCATTTGTCGTAAAAATCGCTCATAAAAAGAAGCGCTTCGCCTACCGTCATCTGCGGCGGCATCGTAATCGTATCCGGAATAAAGGCCACCTTTTCGTAAATGCGTTTGTCGACCGGTTGACCGTCGATCGAAATTTGACCGCCTTGTATCGGGGTAAGCCCCATGATCGCCTTCATGATCGTCGATTTGCCGACGCCGTTAATGCCGATCAGGCATGTTATTTGCCCTTTCTCCGCGGTAAAGCTGACGCCGTTCAGCACTTTTTTCCGCCCGTATTTTTTCGTCAATCCCGTTACTTGAATCATCATGGTTCCCCCTGTTCCTTGGCCCGCTCTGCCGTATAAGTTTCTTTCACTATTTGCAGCAGCTCGTCCAAAGGGACATCGATAGTTTTAACCTGCGAAACGAACGTATGGACCGCCTCCAAAATGAGCTCCTCACGGATCGAACTGAGCACGCTCCGGTCCGTCGTAATGCGGCTTGGGGAATTGCCTTCCGTACGAATCAATCCTTGTTCCTCCATTTCCTTGTAAGCCTTCTGCGCGGTATTCGGGTTAATTTCGAGAAGTCCCGCCAGCTCGCGCCGCGACGGGATCTCTTGGCCTGCCTGCAGCCTGCCGGTGGCGATTTCCTGCTTGAAATACCGGACCACCTGCAAATAAACCGGATCCCGGTTATTGAATATCACCTTCATCAGCCCATCTCCTAGGTCGCTGGATTGGCAAGTGTATGTACTACGTGGTTCATACACCTCATGGTGTGTACTATACGATTAGTACACTTCGATTGTCAACTCTTTTTTTGGAAAAAATGGCGCTTTGCTCGCTTGAGAAGCACAGTCTTCATAATTGCAGCCGCCGCCGCATATGGTGTAAATAGCCGGTATAGCAGGTATTTGACCGCCTTCAGGCCGCCGTTTTGCCCTATGTCAAAACGGCACGCCGTCAAATCCGTTCACTCAGGAGGGTTTACAGTTCATGCGCAGCTTGTCGAAGAAAATCAACAACTTTACCGCAAAACTGCTAGACCTGCCTCAGGACGTGGTCATGGATCTGCCGCGCATCACGATGGTAGGCAATGTGCAGGTATACATCGAAAACCATCGCGGCGTCCTTCATTTTTCCAGCGAGCATTTGAAGCTGGCGTTGTCCAAGGGTCAGCTCGAGGTGTTCGGGAAACAGCTTGCCATCCGGGCCATTTTAAGCGAGGAAGTGTTCATCGAGGGCGTCATCCACGATATTAAATATCATCCGTAAGAAGCGGGGGAGAAGCCGTGAAATCGTCGTTTTTTGCCAAGTGGAGAGGTTATGTGCTGGTTGAAATCAAGGGACGCCAGCTGGAGAGGCTCATCAATTTGATGGTGCAGAAAGGGTTTCAGCTTTGGGATATCCGATTTTCGGACGAGACCGCCGTGCGGCTGTACATCGGGCTGAAAGATTTTTTCCGGCTGCGCCCGCTGCTGAAGGAGACAGGCTCCCGCATCCGCACCAAGGAGCGGCACGGGTTTCCTTTCATGATGGACAAACTGTGGAAACGTAAATTTTTCGCCGCCGGGCTGATCGGTTTCGTCATCGGCATTTATGTGCTTTCTTCGATCATTTGGCGCGTTCAGGTGGAGGGCAACGATACGATCGAGACAAGCCGCATTCTCGAAGCGGCGAAGCAGCAAGGAATTTACGAGCTGCAGTGGAAATTCCGCCTGAAGGACCCGGAAATGCTGGCTCGCCAGCTGCAAACGGCTTTGCCCGGCACCGCCTGGGTCGGAGTCGAAGTCCGCGGCACGCACGTGGTCATCAAGGTGGTGGAGTCGAAGCTGCCGGAGCAAAAGCCGCTCAGCAGCCCGAGGCATATGGTGGCGAGCAAAAACGCGCTGGTGACGAGCATTTTCGCGGAGAAGGGGAAACCTCTCGTGAAAGCCAATACGTATGTCCGCAAAGGGGACATCCTTATTTCCGGCATTATTGGGGACGAGCAGCATCAGCAGACGGTGGTGGCGAGCGGGAAAGTGAAAGGAATCGTTTGGTATACGCCGAAGGTGGAGGTCCCTTTGACGCAGGAGTATAAAGTGTACACCGGGGACGTGAAGAAGCGGTTTTATCTCGTTTTCGGCTCCCGCGGCTTGCAGGTGACGGGCTACGGCAAAGTGCCCTTCGAGCGGTTCGAAACGGTACCCGAGCTTCACCAGCTGCAGTGGCGCAGCTGGACGCTGCCTATCGGCTGGATGAACGAACGCGTAATGGAAGTGAATATGATAGAGCAGCCGATCGATCCGCAGGAGGCGAAAAAAATCGGACTGGAGCAGGCCAGGTCGGAAATTGTCGCCGCCGCCGGGCCGGATGCGAAGGTCGTCAGCGAAAAAATTTTGCATGAAAAGGCGGAGAATGGTAAAGTTTATATGGAAGTACATCTGGAAGTCGAAGAGTACATCATGGAAGAGCTGCCTATCGTCCCGTGACCAGTGAGTGCGGCGAAAATTAGCGAAGTGGACGGAATCGTGCCGGAGTAGCCTAAGCAAAAGATAAGGAGAATGAGGCCTGTTGATCGACAATGCAAACATCGTGAAAATTGCGCTGAAAAATACGGCGGAAGGGCTCGCTTTGTTCGGGCCGCAGGATAAATTTCTTCATTTGATCGAAAATGAAATCAAGGCGCAAATCTTTACCCGCGAAGAGGAAATTGTCATTCAGGGCGATGCGGAGCAAGTATCCGCGCTGCAGCAATTATTCGAGGTTCTCCTTCAATTGATCCGAAACAATTATACCTTAAACGAACGGGACGTCCATTATGCGGTCGAATTGGCCAAGCAAATGAAGGCGGACCAGCTCCTCGACTTGTTCAAAGGGGAAATTACGACCACGTACAAAGGCAAGCCGATTCGCGTCAAAACGATCGGCCAGAAGCAATATATTACCGCTATCCGGAAAAAAGACATCGTGTTCGGGATCGGGCCGGCCGGCACCGGCAAGACGTATTTGGCCGTCGTTCTCGCCGTTGCGGCGCTTAAGGAAGGCAAGGTTAAGCGGATCGTGCTGACCCGGCCGGCCGTCGAAGCGGGCGAAAGCCTCGGATTTTTGCCCGGCGATTTGCAGGAGAAGGTTGACCCGTATTTGCGGCCGTTGTATGATGCACTTAATGATGTGCTCGGTCCCGAACATGTCGTCAAGTCTCTCGAGCGAGGCCTTATTGAAATAGCGCCGCTCGCCTATATGAGGGGCCGCACGCTTGACGACTCGTTCATTATTTTGGACGAGGCGCAAAATACGACGCCGGAGCAGATGAAGATGTTTTTGACGCGGCTCGGTTTCGGTTCGAAGATGGTTATTACCGGGGACGTGACGCAAATCGATTTGCCCCGGGGCAAATCGTCCGGCCTTGTGGAGGCCCGGCGCATTTTGCGCAATATCGAGGAGATCGGTTTCATTACATTTGCCGAGGAAGACGTCGTCAGACATTCGTTGGTTCAAAAGATCATTGTCGCTTATAATGAGGATAAGGAAAAATAGCTCGACAGGTTCCGTGGAAAGGGCTGGAAAGGGCTGAGTTTCATGATCAAGAACCAGGTTTCCATCCAAGGAAAATTTCAATACAGGCTAATTGGTTGGAAATACAGTGCAGGCATCCGTTTTCTGCTCTTTTTTGCGCTTACTCTGCTTTTATATTTCGCGTTGATGCATAAGGTCGTTCCGGAAACTTACGATATCCGGCTCGGCTCGATCAACGAAAAGGATATTTTGGCTCCGGGGCCGATTCCGGACGCGGTGGCGACCGAGAAGGCGAAGGAGGAAGCGGCCCAGAAGGTGCAGCCGGTGTACCAGATCGTGTCCTTGAAAAACGAAGGGCTGATCGAAGCGATATTCGAAAAGCTGACGCAGCTGAACGGGGACGCGGAAGTGACTCCTGCGGACAAGGTCAACATTTACCGCACCATTCTGCCGACGATCAAGACCGATTTTGAGGAAAAGCAGCTGAGATCGCTTGCCGGCAGCGGTCAGTATGCGGACGCACTGCTGCAGGAAATCCGCAAGAAGCTGCGGGAGCAGGAGTACCGCATTCCCGAGGAGGCTTTTTACAAGCTGCCCCGGCTTACCGCAGAGGATTTGGCGACGATGGAGCCGGTAGCCATCGACATTGTCAGACGGCTGATGAACGATCAACTGCTGGACGCACAAACGGCTTGGGCCAAAACGGCCGAGCTCGTCAACGCCTCGACGCTGACCAAAAGCGTGAACCGCGAGCTGGTGCAGGAAATCATCCGCTTTTCGATTACGCCGAACAAGTTTTTCGATCAGAAAGGAACGGACGAAGCGAAGGGACACGCCCGGGATAACGTCAAGCCTGTCATGATCGATAAAAACGAAGTGCTCGTCAAAAAAGGCGAGCCGATCACCGAAGAGCTGTACCAGAAGCTGAAATCTCTCGATTTGCTGAAGGAAGATTCCAATTACGCCCCTCAGATAGGGCTTTTGCTGCTTGTTTCGTTGTTTTCCGGCGCGCTGTACATGTTCGTCAGACAGAGTCGGCTGCCGATCAATCATAACAATTCGCAGTTGATCATGCTGCTGCTCATTTTTATTATCAACATCGCCGGAATGCGCATCATTACGCTCGGACAAAGCCTTGATTACCCGTACATCGGTTTTCTTGCACCGACGGCGCTCGGGGCGATGTTGATTACGATTTTGCTGGAAGAGAACATCGCTTTTATCTCTTCGGTCATTTTTAGCGCGCTTGCCAGCGTCATTTACAACGTCGACCACTCGCAGCTGTTCGATTACCGGTATGGGCTTGTGACGCTCGTCACTTCCTTGGCCGCGATGTTTTCGATCCAAAGAGCGAGCCAGCGGCTCACAATCCTGCGCGCCGGGATGATGGTTTCCTTGTTCGGGCTGCTGGCGATTGCCTCCTTGCTGCTGCTGGACGATCATTTTACGAAAAAAGACGCGATATTCGCGCTTTCCTTCGCGGTTGCCGGCGGAATCATCACCTCCGTATTCGTGATCGGACTGCTGCCGTTTTTCGAAATCGCCTTCGGCATCTTGTCGCCGCTCAAGCTCGTCGAGCTGTCGAATCCGAACCATCCGCTGCTGCGCAAGCTGCTGACCGAAACGCCGGGAACGTACCATCACAGCGTGATGGTGGGCAATCTGGCGGAAGCGGCGGCCGAGGCGATCGGCGCGGACGGGCTGCTGTGCCGCGTCGGCTCGTATTATCACGACATCGGCAAGACGAAGCGGCCGAACTATTTTATCGAAAATCAGACGAACATCGAAAATCCGCACGATCGGATCGACCCGGCGCTCAGCAAGTCGATTATCATCGCGCATGCCCGTGACGGCGTCGAGATGCTCAAGGAATACAACATGCCGAAATCGCTGCGGGACATTGCCGAGCAGCATCACGGAACGACGCTGCTGCAGTATTTTTATCATAAGGCGAAAAAGCAGGCGGAGGAAGCCGGAGAGGGCAAGGAAGTGCTGGAAGAGGATTTCCGCTATCCCGGCCCGAAGGCGCAGTCGAAGGAAGCCGCCATCGTCGGCATTGCCGACTGCATAGAAGCGGCCGTCCGCTCGCTGCGCAACCCGACGGTCGAGCAGATCGACTCGATGGTGCGCAAAATCATCAAAAACCGGCTGGATGACGGCCAGTTCAACGAATGCGACCTGACGCTCAAGGAGCTTGACCAGATCGCGAAAACGCTGAATGAAACGCTGCTCGGCATCTTCCACTCGCGGATCGAATACCCGAGCGAAGTGCCGCAGCAAAAAACAACCGCCAAGGGAGAACTTACATGAGCTTAACTTTGGAGTGGAACAATGAGCAGGACGCTCATGAAATCCCGGACACCCTGATCGTCCGGCTGAAGCAGCTGCTGCAGCTGGCGGGAGAAGCGGAAGGGATAGAGGATGGCGAGGTTGCTCTGACGCTTGTCGACGACGAGACGATTCACCAGTTGAACAAGGAATACCGCGGGATCGACAAGCCGACCGACGTGCTGTCGTTTGCGATGCAGGAGAAAGGAGAGGACGAGCTCGAAATCCTGTACGAAGAAGCGGAAGCTTTCGGCGGCGATGAGGGCGATGAGTCGGAAGCGCTTGAAGAGTTCGTCGAGCCGCTCGGAGATATTATCATTTCCGTACCCCGGGCGATCGCGCAAGCCGAAGAATACGGACACTCCTTCGAGAGAGAGCTCGGTTTTCTGTTCGTGCACGGGTTTCTCCATCTGATCGGGTACGACCATCAGGACGAGGAGCAGGAGAAAGAGATGTTCGGCAAGCAGGAAGCAATATTGGAAAAGGCGGGGCTGACGCGTTGAAACATCCGGAAAAATGGCGGCGAAGCTTTCGTTATGCGTACGAGGGGATCAAATACGCGCTTTCGACTCAGCGCAATTTGAAGTTTCACTTTTTCGCAGCGTTTGTCGTCCTTTTATCGGCATTATATTTTCGTCTCAGCAAGGTCGAGGTGCTGTTTATCCTGCTCGCCGTCACGATGATGATCGTCACGGAGCTTATCAACACGGCCATCGAGAAGGCGGTCGATCTGGCGATGCCGGACCGCCATCCGCTTGCCAAAATAGCAAAAGACGTCGCCGCAGCTTCCGTATTGGTTTCTGCGGTTTTTGCCGCTGTAGCGGGGATGATCGTATTTTACGAGCCGATAGACGGCTTGTTTCGGCAAGCCAAGCAGCTGCAGCATCAGCCCGTGACGGCGGGGACGATCTGGGTGCTGCTGTCGCTGGTCGCTTTGACCGTGATCGTCATTGAGACGCGGTTTTCGGACAAAGGGCGGCTCGTTCAGCCTAGCCTGCTGACTGCCGTGGCGTTTGCGGTATCGACCGTGATCGGCTTCATGTCGACGATCGCCTATGTCGTACTGCTTGCCTACAGTTTGTCGTTTTTGGTTATGCTTATTTTATATGATAAAAAAAGCCGATCTTTCCCGTCCCTTTTGCTTGGCGCCGTCATCGGCTCGGGGATTTCGCTGCTCGCCGGATTGCTGCTTCAATAGAGGGAGAGGGAAATTGTGGTGAAATTGACGCTGCGCTTCGGATCGTGCCTCCAATCGCTCTTGTTCGCAGATTTCTTGATTTAAACCACCTTCGGCGGTAGAAATCTGCTCACAAAGGCGACCGCTAACGCTTCTCCAGCACGATTCCGTCGACTCCGCTTTCTCACCACAATTCCAGGAAAGGGGAGTAAAAATGATTAAAGAAGAACTGATCGAAAAAGCGAAGGAAGCAAGGGAGAGGGCCTACGTGCCTTATTCCCGTTTTAAAGTCGGCGCGGCGCTGCTGGACCGGCACGGACGCATACATATGGGCTGCAATGTGGAAAATGCAGCTTACGGGCCGACCAACTGCGCGGAGCGTACCGCACTGTTCCGGGCGATTGCCGACGGGGAGCCGCGGCGGACGTTCCAGGCGATCGCCGTGGTCGGCGATACGAAGCGCCCGATCACCCCGTGCGGCGTATGCCGCCAAGTGCTGGTGGAGCTTTGTGCGCCCGATATGCCGGTGCTGCTGTCCAATCTGAACGGCAATGTGGAAGAAACGACCGTCGCCGCATTGCTGCCGGGCGCTTTTACCGAAAACGATTTGTAACGGGTGCAGGCCACCCGCCAATATGGAGGATATTGCATGACCAACAAAACCGCATTCAAATCGGGGTTCGTCGCCATCATCGGCAGACCGAACGTCGGCAAATCGACGCTGATGAATCAGGTGATCGGACAAAAAATCGCGATCATGTCGGACAAGCCGCAGACGACCCGCAATAAAATTCACGGCGTTTATACGACCGAAGGCGCACAGATCGTATTCCTCGATACGCCCGGCATCCATAAACCGACGTCGAAGCTGGGCGAGCATATGATGAAGGTCGCGCACAGCTCCTTAAACGAAGTTGACGTGATCATGTTTCTCGTCGATGTAGCGGAGGGGCTCGGCGGCGGCGACCGTTTTATTATCGAGCAGCTTAAAAAAGTAACAACGCCGGTTATTTTGGTGCTGAATAAAATCGACCAGGTACAGCCGGAGCAGCTTCTTCCGATCATTGTGCAGTATAAGGAGCTGTACGAGTTTGCGGAAATCGTGCCGATTTCTTCCAAGCTGGGCAACAATGTGAATACTTTGCTGGACCAGGTGATCAAATATTTAAGCGAAGGTCCGCAGTATTACCCGGCCGACCAGGTGACGGACCATCCGGAGCAGTTTGTTTGCGCCGAGCTGATCCGCGAGAAAATTTTGCATCTGACCCGGGAGGAGATCCCGCATTCCATTGCGGTTGCCATCGAGGACATGAAGGTTGCGGAAAACGGTGTTGTCCATATTTCCGCGGTCATTTATGTAGAGCGTGACTCCCAGAAAGGGATCATCATCGGCAAACAAGGCGCGCTGCTTAAGGAAGTGGGCAAAAGAGCACGTCACGATATCGAGGCGCTGCTCGGCTCCAAAACGTTTCTCGAGCTTTGGGTCAAGGTCAAAAAAGACTGGCGCAACCAGGAACGCGTCCTCAAGGATCTCGGCTTCCGCGAGGAATAACCGTCGTACCCGGAATAGGCGGCGAAGGTTCCCGTCACTTTTGGGGGTCTTATCCAGTTATTGCTTCGAATACTTCTCTCCTGCCCGTACATCCTAATAACTGTCACAGAAACAGTCATTATTCCCAGAGAGGATGATACTCATGAGAGATTTTTCGTGGAAGTATTTTACAATGACTGGAGATGTCGATGCGTACCTTTTGTACAGGCAAATCGCAGACGTGCGCTTGGAGGACGAGGAGCAGGAGGAAGAACCGGGGGAAGATTCCAGCGAACTCGTCATATAATTTTTAGTTGTCATACTTGAGGGAGTCTATAGGATGATTTATCGGGTAGAGGGGATTGTAATCCGCAGCATGGATTACGGCGAGGGGAACAAGATCATCACGCTTTTCAGCAAAGAGGTCGGCAAGGTGAGCGTGATGGCCCGCGGCGCCAAAAAGGTAAAGAGCCGCCATGCTGCGGCGGTTCAGCCTTTTACGCACGGCTATTATACGTTTTTCAAAGGCGGGTCGATGGGGACGCTGAACGATGCGGAAATCATCGATTCTTTCCATACGCTCCGGGAGGAGCTGAAGCTTGCGGCTTATTGCTCCTATTTGACGGAATTGACCGACCGGATGCTGGAGGATCAGGAGGCTCACGGCTTTTTGTTCGAGCAGCTGAAGGCGGCTTTCCAGTCGATGGCGGAAGGCAAGGACGCCGATATTCTCGTACATATTTATGAAATGAAAATGCTTGCGTTTGCCGGCTACTCGCCGGAGCTGATGCAATGCGTATCGTGCGGCGAACCATCCGGAGAGATGGTTTTTAGCGTTTCCATGGGCGGAATTTTATGCGGGCGCTGCAAAGCGAAAGATGCGAGAGCACATGTGCTTTCCGGGGGACTTCTCAAGCTGCTTCGTCTTTTTGAAAAGCTGGATATACGCCGGCTCGGGCAAACCGATGTCAAGGAGCAAACGAAGCTGCAGTTGAAAACGTTAATCCGCGCTTATTTGGATACCCATATCGGGCTTCAGCTCAAATCGCGAAACTTTCTGGAGCAAATGGAAAAGTACGGCATCTGAACCGGGGATTTCAAACATATACTACAGTATAGTCAACGAAGGGTGGTTAAACCGAAATTGACCAAGCGCAAGCTCGTTATTTTCGTAGCCTCCGATTCCGCAGGGGAAACGGGGGAAGCGGTCGTCAAGGCGGCCGCCATCCAGTTTTATCCAAACACGGTCGATATGCGCCGGATGGCTTACATCCACGACCGCAGCACGGTCGACCATCTGCTTAAATCTGCAGCCAGGGAAAACGGCATCGTCGTTTTCACGCTTGTCGTTCCCGATCTGCGCGACTATTTGATCGCTCAAGCAAGGCAGCTGCAAATCAAGACGATCGACCTGATGGGTCCGCTGCTGCAAACGCTGGAAGGAGCGTTCGGGCAGGAAGCGCGCCACCAGCCGGGCATGATTCATCCTCTGGACGAGGATTACTTCAAAAAGGTCGAAGCCGTCGAGTTTGCCGTCAAATATGACGATGGCCGCGATTTTACCGGCATTTTACAGGCGGACATCGTGCTGGTCGGCGTTTCCCGGACGTCCAAAACCCCGCTGTCGATGTACCTCGCCCACAAAAAATTCAAGGTCGCGAACGTCCCTCTTGTGCCGGAAATCCAGCCTCCGGACCAGCTGTTCACCGTAAGCAAAGACAAAATTATCGGCCTCACGATCAACCCCGTTAAGCTGAATATGATCCGGACCGAACGGCTGAAAATGCTCGGTCTTCCCGGCAATGCCAGCTATGCCAACGTCGATCGGATCTCTTACGAGCTCGAATTCGCCGGCAAAGTAATGTCCCGCATCGGCTGCACGATTATCGACGTATCGAATAAAGCCGTGGAGGAAACGGCGAGTCTTATTTTGGACCGTTTTCGCAGCAAATAACCGCACTTCTCCGCGTTCCTTCGTTTTTTCGTAACAGCAAGCAGGATTTTTTATTTCTCCAGCGTATATAATATTACGGTAGAACTGACTTCGTGGATCGGTGGGAAGTGATGAACCCGAAAATTATTGTCGATGCCGATGCCTGTCCCGTAAAAGCCGAAATTGTGCAAGCAGCCGCCATGTTTCATGTTCGCGTGATGATGGTGGCTTCTTTTGATCATCGGCTGACCGTGCCGGAAGAGGTGGAGGTTGTGCAGGTGGACCGCTCCGATCAGGCGGTGGACTTGTACATATCCAATCGAATCGCCGCAGGGGATATTCTTGTGACGCAGGATTTCGGCCTGGCGGCTATCGGGCTCGGGAAGAAGGCGACGGTGCTCTCTCCCAGAGGGCAAATTTTTTCCGATCGGACCATCGATTTTTTGCTGGACCGCCGGCACGAGCAGGCGAAGCGCCGCAGGGCCGGAAAGCATTCCAAAGGGCCGAAACCTTTTACTTCCGAGGATCGGGAGCGATTTCTACAAAGTTTGACAAAAGTTTTGTCGGACTTGCAGGAGAATGTAGGTCTTAAGGCGAATATGTAGTATGTGTGAAACGGAATGAAGGTGGATAGGATGAGTAACGGACGCATTCCTAACGAAGTGATCGAAGCTGTCCTCAAACACCATGACATCGTTGATGTGGTTGGTCGATATGTCCATCTTACGAAGCAAGGACATTACCTGAAAGGCCTTTGCCCGTTCCATTCGGAAAAGACGCCCTCGTTTACGGTTACGCCCGAGAAGCAAATTTTTCACTGCTTCGGCTGCGGTGCGGGAGGCAGCGCCATTCATTTTCTGATGGGCGTGGAAGGCTACAGCTTCGGTGAAGCGGTGCGCGAAATGGCCAAGGAAGCGGGCATCGTTCTCGGTATCGAGACGGAAACAACCGAGGAAGGCGTCAGGCAAAACAAAGAAAAAACGGCGCTGCTCCAAGCTTACGAGTTTACCGCCAAGCTGTATCAGTATATTTTGAAAAATACCGACGAAGGCAAGGCGGCGATGAACTACCTGAAGTCCCGCGGCATGACGGATAAGCTGATCGATACGTTTCAAATCGGCTACGCTCCTCCCAAGTGGGATACGCTCGCCCAGCTGCTGCAAAAACGCGAATACGATCTCGTTTTGATGGAGCGAGGTGGGCTGCTCAGCGCCAAACAGGACGGCAGCGGGTATGTCGACAAATTTCGCGACCGCATCATGTTTCCGATTTGCGACGCCAAAGGGCATGTGATCGCCTTCGGCGGGCGCGCGATGGGAGATGCGCAGCCGAAATATTTGAACAGCCCGGAGACGATGCTTTTTAACAAAAGCCGGAATTTGTACAATTTTCACATGGCCCGCCCACACATCCGCAAAGCTCAGCAGCTTGTCCTGCTGGAAGGATACATGGACGTGATCAAATCGTGGGAGGCCGGTATTGAAAACGGCGTCGCCACCATGGGGACGGCACTCACCGACGAGCATGCGAAGATCATCCGCAACAACGCCGAGCATGTGGTCGTCGCCTACGACGGGGACAGCGCAGGACAAAACGCCGCTTACAAAAGCATCGCGATTTTGGAAAAAGCCGGATGCCACGTCAAGGTAGCTCTGCTGCCGGATGGTCTGGACCCGGACGAATACGTCAAATTGCATGGTTCTGAACGATTTGCGCGGGAGATCATCGATGCTGCCGTGCCGTCGATCAAATATAAACTTCTTTATTTTCGCAAAAATTACAAGCTGCAGGAGGATGGGGAAAAGCTACGCTATATCCAGCATGCACTGAAGATCATCGCCGGCGTCGCATCGCCCGTTGATCGGGAGCATTATGTGAAGGAATTATCCTCGGAATTTCATTATACGTACGAAGCTCTTTGGCAGAACTTAAATGAAATCCGGCTTCAGATGGAAAAAAACAAAAATCATGGGGATAATAACGACAAACCGTGGAATAATGTTATGAATAATGGACCCGTGACGCAGCGGGCTCAAGCTTTATTCCCCGCTTACCATAATGCGGAGCAAAAATTGCTGGCCGTGATGATGCACGACCGGGAAGTGGCGCATTATGTGGAGCGGCATTTAGGCGGACAATTTCACGTGGAAGCTCATGCAGCGTTGGCTGCTTACTTATACTCGTATTATGCACAGGGTAACGAGCCGAATGTCAGCGCGTATATTTCTATGCTGCAGGATGACGGACTGGTAAGCACAGCGAGCTACATTGCCGATATCGGTGTAAGCCATGCCACCAGCGAAAAAGTCATCGACGATTACATCCGGCAAGTGAAAAACCACTATCTCCAGGAAGAAATGAAGCGAAAGAAAGAAGAGCAGATCCGGGCGGAACGTTCAGGAGATGTATTATTGGCCGCAAGAATTGGTTTAGAGATTATAACCCTAGGAAAACAGCTGAAATCGTCGTAAGACCAGGCCGCTTACGTAACTTTCTAGGGAGGAGGGAGCTAGGAAATGGCGAACGATCAGCGCACAGAAATAGAGACGGAATTGACCCTGGAGCAGGTCAAGGAGCAACTGATCGAGCAAGGAAAGAAGCGCTCGTCCCTGACATACAAAGACATCATGGAGAAATTGGCGCCGTTCGATCAGGATCCCGAACAAATTGATGAATTTTTCGAGCAGCTCTCGGAGCTCGGCATCGATGTGGGGAACGAATCCGATGACGAGGATCCTGTGCTCGGAGGCGATCAGGAGCACGACGAATTCAACTTCGACGATGATCTGTCGCTCCCGCCCGGCATTAAAATCAACGATCCTGTCCGCATGTATTTAAAGGAAATCGGCCGGGTTCCGCTGCTCTCCGCGGATGAGGAAATCGATTTGGCGAAGCGAATCGAAAAGGGGGACGAAGAGGCCAAACGCCGGCTGGCGGAGGCAAATCTTCGTTTGGTTGTCAGCATTGCAAAGAGATACGTAGGCCGGGGAATGCTGTTCCTCGATCTGATCCAGGAAGGTAACATGGGTCTGATCAAGGCGGTCGAGAAATTCGACCATATGAAGGGCTTCAAATTCAGTACGTACGCCACATGGTGGATTCGTCAGGCCATAACCCGCGCGATTGCCGACCAGGCAAGAACGATCCGGATTCCGGTACATATGGTGGAAACGATCAATAAGCTTATTCGCGTCTCCCGCCAGCTGCTGCAGGAGCTTGGACGCGAGCCGACGCCGGAAGAGATCGCCAAGGAAATGGACCTGAGCACGGACAAAGTCAGAGAGATCATGAAGATCGCGCAGGAGCCGGTTTCGCTCGAAACGCCGATCGGAGAAGAAGACGATTCGCATTTGGGGGATTTTATCGAGGACCAGGAGGCGCTCGCCCCTGCCGATGCGGCTGCCTATGAGCTGCTCAAGGAGCAGCTGGAGGATGTGCTCGATACGCTTACCGAACGTGAGGAAAACGTGCTGCGGCTTCGTTTTGGCCTTGATGACGGCCGTACGCGAACGCTGGAGGAAGTAGGCAAAGTGTTCGGGGTTACGCGCGAGCGGATTCGCCAGATCGAAGCGAAGGCGCTTCGAAAGCTTAGACATCCGAGCCGGAGCAAACGGCTGAAAGACTTTTTAGAATAAAAAAGCTTGTACTTCCGTGACCTTTCTGCGTTAATCTGCAGATAGGTCTAATTTTTTGTTTCACCGGGGCCGATAAACCTTATAAACTGGAAAATATATTTGCATTTCGACCTTGAGGTGAACCATAGAATGGATGAGAAAAGGAAAATTTTAATCCGGGAAATCGAGCACTGGCGAAGAAGCAAGCTGCTCCCCGAGCATTATTGCGATTTTTTGCTGAATTTGTATTTGGAGGACCGTTCGGAAAAGCCGATCGACGGCGGCATGTTCGGCATATCCCCAGCCTCCATCAAAAACAGTAACTGGAAAATATGGATGATTATTTTTGGATTAATGGCTGTTATTTCCTTTACTGCTCTCAATTTTAACTCTTTTGATTTTCCATTGCAAATGGGGATATCGATCGTTTTTCTTGTCGTATGTTATATTATAGGTGCGTTAAACCGCGAGAAAACACCGCTTATCGCATATGCGATGTTCGGCGTCGCCTCTTTGTTTCTGCTGTTTATCGGGTTATTTTTGCTTAAAGAACGAGGTTTGAACACTCCAACGATGACGGTTTTATATGTAACGTTTTGCAGCATCGTTTGGGTTGCTTCCGGTCTTGCCGCAAGACTTGCCATCTTCCAGCTTTGCGGCTGGGTCGGCCTTGTCTTCGCTTACGGCTGGCTGCTGCATCATCGGCTGGACGGGGCGGGCTGGGGCGCGCTCCAGCTGAGTTGGGTTCCGCTGAGCTTCCTCTTTGCGTGGATCGGCTGGCTCATTCAGCAAAAAAGCAAGCAGACGGGCATCGTATTTCTGCTCTTGAGCTGTATCGTCTGGTTCATGCCGGAATTATACGGTTTGATGTACCCGGCGGCTTTGGGGCAAGAATTGATACAGCTGTCGCTCATGGGTAAAATAATACTTGCGGGCATCTTATTGTTCTCGTTACGAAAAAAATGGACTGAGTGGGTTGTTTAATGATCAAATTGTCAAAGCGGCTGCAAACGATCGCCGATCTCGTCCCGCCGGGAAGCCGGATCGCGGATATCGGGTCGGATCATGCGCTGCTGCCAACTTATTTGGCCGAGCGGGGGATCATCGCGTTCGGCATAGCCGGCGAAGTAAACGAAGGCCCGTTTCATGCGGCAGACAAGCAAATCCATGAAGCGGGCGTAAGGCATGTTGTGGAGGCGCGCCTCGGCAACGGGCTGCAGGTCGTTAGCGAGGGCGAGGTCGGTGTGGTGACGATCGCCGGGATGGGCGGGAGCTTGATCGCCTCCATATTGGAAGCGGGCCGTTCCAAGTTATTTTCCGTTAATAGGCTGATTTTGCAGCCGAACGTTGGTGAGGATCAAGTCAGAGAATGGCTTATCGCCAACCATTGGTCCTTGACGGAAGAGCACATTCTGGAGGAAGACGGGAAAATTTACGAGATTTTATGCGCCGTTCCGGAAAAAGCCGCAGTCGTTTCGAACGATCGATTGTATGAGCCGAGAATGATTGGAGGCGTACGTTTGTCGCGGCGCAGGCTCGTGAAAATGGGGCCTTATCTGGTGGAACGCCCCGTGGACGTTTGGTTTAAAAAATGGGAGCTGGAACTGGACAAAATGGAGATGATTTGCCGGCAGCTCGGCAAATCGAATTTGCCGGCATCCCGCGAAAAAGAACATGAGCTGAGAGAAGAGATGAACGAAATCAGGGAGGTGCTCCGTTGTTTGCAAAAGGACAAACCGTTATTCAAATAATGGAGCGGCTCGCTCCGAAACATTATGCGGTACCGGACGATAAAATCGGGCTTCAGCTCGGTACGCTGCAAAAGGATATCAATAAGGTGCTGGTCGCCCTCGACGTGACGGAGGAAGTTGTGGACGAAGCGATTCGCGAGCAGGCGGGCCTGATCATCGCCCACCATGCGATCATCTTCCGGCCGCTTGCGCATCTGCAAACGGATACTCCCGCCGGCAAGCTGTACGAGAAGCTGATCAAACACGATATCGCGGTATACATCGCCCATACGAATCTGGACGTTGCGGACGGCGGAATCAATGACTTAATGGCCGAAGCTTTAGGTTTAAAAGGACTAACCCACCTCGAAGCCGTACATACGGAGAAGCTGAAAAAGCTGGTTGTGTTCGTTCCGGAGGATCATCACGAAAAGCTGCAGCAAGCTTTGTTTGCGTCCGGAGCCGGATGGATCGGACATTACAGCCACTGCAGTTTCAACATTGAAGGGACAGGAACGTTTTTGCCGCAGGAAGGAACGGATCCGTATATCGGCAAGCCGGGCAAGCTGGAAAAAGTGAACGAAGTCCGTTTGGAAACGGTCGTACCGTCCGGCATCGAGCGCAAAGTGGTTCAAGCGATGCTGAAGGCGCATCCGTATGAAGAAGTCGCCTACGACTTGTACCCCATGGACCTGAACGGCCGTACTTTCGGTCTGGGCCGCGTCGGCAAGCTGGGTGAGCCGGTCACTTTGCGCGAGCTGACGGAACGCGTCAAAGCCGCATTTGACGTCCCTGCCGCCCGAGTGGTCGGAGATTTGAACCGTCCGGTGAAAAAAGTCGCCGTATTGGGCGGTTCCGGCAGCCGCTATGTGCGGCATGCGCTGTTTGCCGGCGCTGATGTGCTTGTCACAGGCGATATCGATTATCATACCGCACACGATGCACTTGCTGCGGGACTTGCGCTGATCGATCCCGGCCACAATATTGAAAAAATCATGAAAGCCAGCGTTGCCGATTATTTACAGAAACAGCTCGCCGAGCAAAAGTACAAAACAGCGGTTATCCCGTCGCAGGTAAATACGGAACCGTTCCAGTTCTTGTAAAGGCAAGCGAGGAAGCATTTGCTGTTGTGTTTTGCCGCCAGTCCTGATATACTGGCTTTTGCGAATGAGAAGTTTGACAGACAATCGCTGGCGGGTGACACCGCGAGAGGAAAGTCCGGGCTCCATAGGGCAGGATGCTGGATAACGTCCAGTCAGCGCGAGCTGAAGGATAGTGCCACAGAAATGGACCGCCGATGGCGCTGCATGGCGTACAGGCAAGGGTGGAACCGTGGTGTAAGAGACCACGAGGAGGTATGGTGACATATGTCCTGGTAAACCCCATCTGGAGCAAGACCTAATGGAACGCAGCCGCATCAAGCGGCAGCCTCTGCCCGGGGCGCGTTCGGGTTGGTCGCTTGAGCGGATCAGCAATGGTTCGCCTAGATAGATGATTGTCGCTTCAACGGTGGGAGGGTGGTACCCGTTATGACCACTGGAAGTACAGAACCCGGCTTACGGCAAACTTCTCACAACCAAGCACTTTGTGCGTGTTTTAGAACACGCACCGAAAAAAGCCAACAACCTCTAATCGGTTGTTGGCTTTTTTCGGTGGTACCTCTTCCTCAAAGAGGAAGAGGTTAAGAGTGTCAAAGCCAAAGCTTCGAAAGAAACGAGGCCCCCGATAGACGCGAGCAAGAGGCATAGAGGAGCTCAACAAGCCATCGCACAAAGTTAAGCGTAGAGGAGCCGATGCTTCAATAGAAGCAAGGCTCCGACAGACGCGAGCAAGAGGCACACAGGAGCTCACTAGACCATGCAGAAAAGTTAAGCGTAGAGGAGCCAAAGCTTCGAAAGAAGCGAGGCCCCGACAAACGCGGACTAGAAGCGAGCGCTCCCTCCTGCGGGCGGGTCCAGGGCGCCCGAGCGCCTGGGGTCCCCCCGGTGGGGGAATTTAGGGGGAGCCCGCCGATTTAGGGGGTCCCCCCCGTATACCGGCCGATGATTTTCTCCAACAAACGCTGCGTTTGCTGCGGCCAGTTCGCCAGCGACGAGTTGTTCTGGCTCGCGCTTTCCAGCGCCTTAACGACATCGATCAGCCCATAACCGTAATACGTATCTTTGCCCTGCGGCCCGAGATCCTGGGCGGTTTGGCGCATAATGTCCATTACTTCCGTGTTTTTCAGCTGCGGATTCGCCGAACGGATCAGTGCCGCCAAGGCGGTCACGTGCGGACTTGCCATCGATGTACCGGACAGCGCGGCATATTGATTATGCGGGAACGTGCTGGCGATGCTGACGCCGGGTGCAGCGACATCGATGTAGTCTCCATAGTTGGAAAAGCTGGCTTTATTTTTTTGCGAATCGGTGGCGGCTACGGCAAATACTTCCGGATAAGCCGCCGGGTAACCCGGCCTGTCCGTATTATCGTTGCCGCTTGCCGCGATCAGCACCACATCGCGGTCAAACGCATAGCGGATCGCATCGTGCAGGAACTGTGCGTCGGCATAGTTGCCCAGGCTCATGTTGATCACCTTGGCTCCGTGGTCCGTTGCCCAAATGATGCCTTGTGCGACGGAATAGGTGCTTCCCGCGCCGCTGGAATCAAGCACTTTAACCGGCATAATGCGGTTGTACCAGCTCATGCCGGCTACGCCGAGATTGTTGTTAACAAGCGCCGAGATGACACCGGAAACGTGGGTTCCATGGCCTACGTCATCCTGCGGCGGCGAATCGGGAGAGACGACGTTGAGTCCCGATACAAGCTGGTCTTTCAAATCCGGGTGGTTCAAATCCACTCCGGTGTCCACCACGGCCACGACGACGTCCTGGGAACCCTTGGTCAAGGACCAGCCTTTTTCCGTTTCAATTAAAGGCAAATTCCATTGGTACCTGCTGTACAAAACATCGTTGGGCACAAAAACCGAATCGTCCGTATTGGCGGACGTCTGCGGCAAATCGTTGGTCAAATAAAGGAAATGCGGTTCGGCATAAACGACATCCCATTTGCGGAAATAGTCCATAAGCTGCTTCGCTTCCATATGGGCCGAATCGAAAACATACGTGTAGCCGAGCTTGCGGTGACCGCTCGCCCGGATTTCCGTCTGAATTTTCGTCAAATCCGCTTCCGATGGGGTATTTCGGAAACGGACGACGATTTCGTTCGCGTGGTAATGGCTAGCTCCTTCGTTGTCCTCCGGATGATCGACCTTAAGGTCGCGAAGCGTATCGGCATCCACCGATTTGACATTGAACCTGTTTTCCGATGGATAGGGGATGAGGCGCAAGTTTTTACGCTGATGTTCGGTTACTTCCTTCAAAATCGTCTGCTGCACAACCCCGACGATCGACGAGCCGTCACCGGTCGGTTCGCCGATGACAAAATAGGTGTGATCCAGCACGTTAACCGGCGGTGATTTGAAGCCCGTGCCTACATCGGCATTGTATTTGGCAGAGTCCATATACGGGCGCACCTTGGCGCTGACCGCTTCGTCCAGCTTTCCGACCGATATGCCTTTGTCCAGCGTCTGCCCGGCACGGGAATAAATCAGCTGCTGCATATGAGGATGCTCCTGCTGA
Source organism: Paenibacillus hamazuiensis (assembly GCF_023276405.1). Classification (NCBI taxonomy): domain Bacteria; kingdom Bacillati; phylum Bacillota; class Bacilli; order Caryophanales; family Paenibacillaceae; genus Paenibacillus; species Paenibacillus hamazuiensis. Next base: position 3,412,447 of record NZ_JALRMO010000001.1, on the reverse strand, counting down.
AGCTGCTGCAGTGCGGACTTCACGTCCGCGTTCGCCTTGATATGCGACAGCGTATTTTGGAAGCTGAGGCTGCATTGGTTGCGGCACAATTCATCGGTTAAAGCCACGTCCTGCGATAATGTCGCTTCTTTCATCTTTAACTCCGCCGCAGGGGTTACGGTTTCGGGTTTCATCTGCTGCTCCCCCCGCGGAAAAAGAAGCACCCCTCCGGCAAGGACGGCAAGGAAAGTCCAAACATATTTGCTTTTATTCACAGGCTGAAGCCTCCTTCGGCAAAGCCGTAAATCGTTTACGGATAGAATCCCCTTTTTCGGCTGATGTTTATCGCCACACTTTTTTCCATGCATGTGTTTTACATGAAGGTCAAATGAATTCGTCGAAACATTCACAATCGTCTAATCTTTTTTACGGAGTTACTTTTGCTAATAATTTGTGGTAGGATGAAGGTAATAAAAAAAGTTTTTCAAGAGGCAGAGGAGGTCTTACCGACATGGCTGTGCATAACGTGAAAAACGTCTGCGAAACGACGAGAGCCAAGCTGAAAGAAGCCATTTCGAAAATGGAGCAGTTTTTGAACCAGCATTCGCTGCAAGAGTTGAACTCGGAAAACGATGGAGCGATGGAAGAATTTTATAAGGGTTATCTTTCGGATACGCGGCATTTGCTCGTATTCAGCGAGGTCGCTTATGAGAAACTGGGCGTCAGCCTGCGCCGCCCGACTTTCAATGTCGAGTATGCGGAAAAGGTGCTGTATGAGGTGTACCACAGCTGTGTGAACAATTTCTTTTATCCGAAAAACGAATGTTATTCCGAAGACGGCCGTTACGCTTATACCGGGCAGGATGCGATCCGCTTCCGCAAGAAGCCGGCCCGCGATGTGCGCAACCTGACTGTAGAACTTTCGAAAATTTTCGAAGAGCTTCGCGAAGACCTCTCTTATTATGAAACGGACTACATCACGCAAAAAAGAATGCAGGGCGAGAAAGTATAATCCTCTGTGCCCATGCCAACAATGATTAAAAAAGAGATGCTAAGCATAGGCGTCTCTTTTCATTTTTACGGGGTTATATTGAGGGGGCGGAATCATGAATCGTTTGCGGCAGTTGGTGGAGCGCAGCATTCAAATCATTAAGCTGAACCAGCATCCGAGCGGAAGTTATGTCGCGTGCCCGATGTTTTTGCACTATGGCTACTCCTGGCTGCGGGACGGCACGTTTATCGCTTATGCGATGGATTGCTCCGGTGAACACGACAGCGCCTTAAAGTTTTACGAATGGGTGGACCGGGTAGTCGGCGGGAAAAAGGAGCAAATCCGCACGCTTTTGCAAAGACACCGCGAACATCAGTTCATTCCGCAAAACGATTATTTGAACGCGAGGTATCATTTGGGCGGAGGAGAGGATTATTCCGAATGGGGCCATTTTCAGCTTGACGGTTACGGCACATGGCTTTGGGGGTTATCCGAACATGTCGGGCGTACCGGAAACGACCGATTGATTGAAAAATTCCGCGAAACGATCGAAGCGACGGCCGATTATTTGCAGGCTTTTTGGATGATGCCGAATTTCGACTGCTGGGAAGAACACGGCGACAGCCTGCATCCGTCAACGCTTGCTTGCATTTACGGAGGGCTTAAGGCAGCTGAAAAATGGCTCGGCCGGCCCGATCTCGGGCAAACATGCGAGGACATCAGGAAGCTGCTGCTCGCGCACGCGGTTCACGACGGGCATTTTGTGAAAAATTTTCGCCACGACGGGCAGGGCGGCTTCATGCAAGGCAATACCGGCGTCGATGCCAGCTTGCTTTGGCTTGCCGTGCCCTTTTCCATATTTGGTCCGGAAGAACCGGCGATGAAACGAACGATAGAAATGATAAAAGCGGAGCTGCAAGGGCCGGGAGGCGGCATCCGCAGGTACGCCGGAGATACCTATTACGGCGGCGGGGAGTGGCTGCTGCTCACCGCTTGGCACGGCTGGGTGCAGCTGAAAACCGGCAATACGGACGAAGCGGATAAGGCGCTCCACTGGATTGTGGACCAATCTGACGAACTGGGCCGACTGCCGGAGCAGGCTTCGCAATATGCCGATCAAGCAGCGTATGAGGGTTGGATGAAACGTTGGGGGCATCCGGCGATTCCGCTGCTGTGGTCCCATGCGATGTTTCTGGTGCTTTATCGCCAGCAGGTGGCAGAATAATCGCCCCCCTGATACGGGAACATTGTTAATGGGGTGATGAAGCATGGATAAGCCATTGGTGAAATGCAGTGTGGCCAACTGCGAATATTGGGCGCAGGGGAACCGCTGCGGCGCAGACCAGATCATGATCGAGATCGACCAGCATGCGGGATTTACAGAAGAATTCGCCGGGGAAGACTTTAACGATGTGCATCAGGATACGGCTTCCAGCTCTCGCGTTACCTGCTGCAAAACGTTTGAGCCGAAAAAACGCAAATGAGCCAAAACTTTTTGGACGAGCGTGATCCGGATCGGGAGAAAAGCGGGCCGCCGGCTTACCAAAGGGACCAAATCCGCAGGGAAGCGGGACTTGAACGGGAAGAGGATGCCGAATTTGCAGCTGAAGCGGCTCCGCCTCTTATCGTAAACCGCGTTCCGGTAACGACACAGGAAAACGTCGAACAGTCTTATGTTAGACCTGGCGGACGGGCGATGGGGTATTTCGCGCTTGTGCTCGCGCTGCTCTCATTGTTTTTCGCGCCGGCTTTACTCGGTTCCGCCGCAACGCTGCTCGGATTTTTCAGCTTCGTGCAGGGGAGCCGGGCGCTTGGCGTTTGGTCGATCGTGATCGGACTTATATCATTGGCAGGTTATTTTTTGCTTGTACCGCTATATGCTTAAAAAGAAAAGACCGTCGTCAAAATCGTGTTGACGGCGGTTTTTGCGTTATTTGCAAAGATAGGACTGGTTCTGTGCGGAAATAGAGTGTACAATAGCCATATACATACTTCTTGACTTAGGAGAACGATTCATGAACGTCGATCCAAGGATCATGAAAGAATTGCTGCAGCTCGAGCTGCTCGGTAAATCGAGTCTGTTGTCGGGCGGCGCCGCGGCGGGAGAGGAAGCGGAAACCTCCGATTTTGCCGGGATGCTGCAGGAGTTGATGGGAACTACGTCCACTTCCGGAGCGACCGGCGATACGGCTAAGGCTTCGTCCGCAGCAGCAAGAACCGCGTTTAAGCCGGGCATAAGTCCTTTTATGTTTGATGCGCAGGACGGTGCACAGGATGCCGGCAAATACGCGTCAGGCAAACGGGTGGATTACGAAGCGTATATTCAGCAAGCCAGCCGGCAGTACGGCGTCCCTTCCAGCCTCGTGAAAGCAGTGATCGAAGCGGAGTCGTCATTTAATCCGCGGGCCGTATCGCGAGCCGGCGCTAAAGGGCTGATGCAGCTGATGGACGGAACCGCGCAAGGATTCGGAGTGACCGATTCCTTCGACCCGCAGCAAAACATCAATGCCGGAACGCAATATTTGGCTAATTTGCTGGTGAAATATAACGGGAACGAAGGCATGGCGCTCGCTGCATACAACGCCGGTTCGGGCCGCGTTAACCGGCTTGGCGTCAGCAGCGATCGCGAGATGATGGACAAGCTTCACATGCTGCCGGAGGAGACGCGGCATTATGTTCGGCGGGTGCTCGGTTTGAAGCAAAACTACACAGCGGGCTTGTCTTGAGACCGTTTTTAAGCTTTAATGAAAAGAGGCTTATAACAGGTCTCTTTTCTTTTTGCAATTTACAGGCATTGTATCAGGGGGGAATCGCCGTTGATTTATTTCGATTATGCGGCCACGACGCCGCCCTATGAGGAAGTGGCCGATACGGTAGCGGAAGTGATGAAGCGGCATTACGGAAACCCTTCGTCGCTGCACCGGCTCGGCGTGGAAGCTGAAGCGCTGGTGGCCAGAGCCCGGGAGACGATAGCGCAGACGCTGGAGGTCAGCCCGCAGGAAATCGTTTTTACCGGAAGCGGCACGGAAAGCAATACGCTGGCTATTTTAGGAGCGGTACGGCGCTTTAAGCAGCGCGGCAACCATATCATTACGACGCAGATCGAGCATGCTTCCGTGTACGAAACCTATCGGAAGCTCGAGTCGGAAGGTTTTCGCGTCACGTATTTGCCGGTCGACGAAACGGGGCAGGTTCGTTTGGAAGAGCTGGAAAACAGCTTGACCCCGGAGACGATTTTGGTCAGCGTCATGTTCGTAAATAACGAGATGGGGCGGATCCAGCCGATCGAGCGGATCGGCAGGCTGCTGCAGCGTTATCCGAAAGCGCTTTTTCATGTGGACGGTGTGCAGGCCTACGGGAAGCTGGATGTAAAGCCGAAGCAGCTCGGCATCGACCTGATGGCCTGCTCGGCCCATAAATTTCGCGGTCCCAAAGGAGTCGGCTTCCTGTACTGCCGCTCGGGACTCGAGCTTGAACCGCTGCTGCTCGGAGGCGGACAGGAGCAGGGGCTGCGCTCGGGCACCGAAAATGTGCCCGCTCTTGTCGGCATGGCCAAGGCTGCCCGCTTATCGCACGAGAGGAGGCCGGCATTCTACGCAAACACGCGAGAGCTTAGAAGGCTTCTCGTGCAAGGGATAAAAGACATCCCCGAACTGGTCGTTAACGGTTCGGAAGAGGAAGAAGATATGGCTCCGCATATCGTTCATTTCTCATACCCGGGTATGAAGTCGGAAGTTGTGGTACATGCTTTAGAACAGCATGATATTTACATATCGACGCGGTCGGCATGCTCTTCGGGCGAGGCGGAACCAAGCCGTGTCCTTGTAGCGATGGACTGCCCGCGCGAGCGTTCGATCAGCGGGCTGCGCATCAGCTACGGCTTGGAGCATACGAAAAGCGATGCGGAAACGTTTTTGCGGGCGCTCCGGCAAGTCGTGAAGCAGCTTGCGCCAACAGCCACAAAACCGGGGCGGAGGTAGTCATGAAACCGGATCTTATTGTTGTGCGGTTGGGGGAGCTTACTTTAAAGGGGCGCAACCGCCACCGTTTTGAAAAAAAAGTAATCAGCCATATTCGGCGGGTGCTGAAGCCGTATCGAACCGTCAAACTCGAGTTGGAGTTCGGCCGCATATATATCGCGTTAAACGGGCAAACCTACGAGCCGGTGGCCGAAGAGCTGCGCAAAGTGTTCGGCCTCGGCTCGTTCAGCCCGGCTTTCAGTGTAGAACCGGAGATCGAAGAGATCCGTCAACTCGCGCTCGCCTTGTTCCGGCAGCAAACCCCGCCTCCGCAAACGTTCAAGGTAACGACGCGGCGGGCGGATAAATCGTTCCCTTACGACTCGCAGGAAATGAACAGGCTTGTCGGCGGGTACATATTGCAGTCGGTGCCGGGGCTCAGCGTCGATGTGCATCGTCCGGAAGCCGACATCCGCGTGGAAATTCGCGAGGGCCGGGCTTTCGTGTACTCACAGGTGACGCAGGGAACGGGCGGGTTTCCGCTCGGCTCGAACGGCAAGGCAATGCTGATGATTTCCGGCGGCATCGATAGCCCTGTGGCCGGCTGGCTCGCGATGAAGCAGGGGCTTGAAATCGAGGCGGTTCATTTTCACAGCTTTCCGTATACGAGCGAGCGGTCCCAGCAAAAAGTGCAGGATCTCGTCCGCAGGTTGGCCGACTACGGAGGCACGATCAAGCTGCACATGGTTCCTTTTACCGATATACAAACCCGGCTCGTCCAAGATTATAACGAAAACTTGCTGATTACGATCATGCGCAGAACGATGTTCAGGATCGCGGAGCAGCTTGCGGGTCTAAGCGGGGCGGACGCGCTTGTAACCGGTGAGAGCTTGGGGCAGGTTGCGAGCCAGACGATGGCCAGCCTTAAAGCGATCGGACAAGCGGTGGCGATCCCTGTGCTTCAGCCGCTGATTTTTCAAGATAAGCAGGATATTATCGATATTGCACAGCGAATCGGGACGTATCCGATTTCGATCTTGCCGCACGAAGACTGCTGTACGATCTTTCTCCCGCCGTCGCCGAGCACGAATCCGAGCCTGCGCGTCGTGGAAGGCATTGAGCGAAATTTGCCTTGGCTGCCGGAAATGATCGCCGAGACGGTGCGCAAAACCGAAGTAATTACGATCGGGGCAGAACTACCCGATCCTTATGAAAAATTATTTTAGTGAATTATGAAACCTTTGCCGCTTGTCCGCGTAGAAATGAGAATGAGCCTTTGGCAGCGTAAGGACACTTTTATAATTGAAGCTTTCGGGAGGAAGAGGATCACATGTTGGATTGGTTTTTGCTTTTTTTGCAAATCATGCTTATTAACATTGTGCTCAGCGGCGATAATGCCGTCGTCATCGCACTGGCAAGCAAAAATTTGCCCGCGCATCAGCGTACCAAGGCAGTATGGTGGGGGGCTTTCGGAGCGATCGCGCTTCGCCTGGTGCTGACGGTCATCGCGGTGTATATACTTAAGGTGCCGTTCATTCAGGCCGCAGGATCGCTGCTTCTCATTTGGATCGCGATCAAGCTGCTGATTGACGATGAAGGTCACGCAAACGTAAAGGAAGCGTCTACACTCGGCAAAGCGATCGGCACGATCATCATGGCCGACTTTGTGATGAGTCTGGACAACGTTCTCGCGATCGCCGCCAAGGCGAACAACAACTTGGCCGTCATTATTTTGGGTATAGGTCTCAGCATCCCGATCATTATTTGGGGCAGCACGATGGTGATGAAACTGCTGAACAAGTTCCCGATCCTCGTTTACATCGGAGCAGGGATCCTCGGTTATACCGCGGGAGAGATGTTTGTCAAGGATACGCCGGTCATGGACTTCCTCTTCCACAATTCCCATACCGTGCATTGGGTACTGCCGGTCATCACAACCGTCATCGTCATCGCTGCCGGACTGATCAAAAAATTCGCCTTCGGCAAACCTCCGAAGCATGCTTGAACGTAAACGACGCCTGTCCCGCTGAGGGACAGGCGTTTTTGATTGGCGTATCATCGACTGCCCTGCAAAAGTATAGCGTGTCGGGGCATAGGCTTTTTACCCGGAGGTAAAAAAGCCATGCTACTGCGGGCGGGTCCGGGGCTCTTGGGGCTTCACTCGAGGGCCCTCTCTGGCAATTTTTCGCATATTCGGATAAACTACTTGAAAAGGCCGTTGAAATTTCATTTTGTCCGAAAAGGGTGAGGAATGATGTCTAATAATCGGTATTCGCTCGGCATCGTGCTCGTCGCAATCGCCGTCATTTTACTGTTAGGAAAGCTCGGGGTCTTTCATTTTTTGGGCTGGCTGCTGTGGCCGCTGCTGATTTTTGCCGCGGGGGCGGCGCTGCATATGCTTTTTTTCGGCAAGGTGCTCCCGGCGCCCGTACTGATCCCGGGAGGCATCCTGGTCACTTATTCGGTTATCTTTTTTGTCTGCAATTTGTTCAGTTGGCATTTGATGGCATACTTGTGGCCCGGTTTTATTTTCGGCGTGGCCGTCGGTCTGTACGAGCTGCATTTGTATGACCGTTACGCTCCCCGGGGAGTACTGACCGCAGCGATGGTGCTGGCGATCGTTTCCGCCGCTTTGTTCTGCATGACCCTGCTGCTCAAGCTTGGCGTTTACTTTATCGCAATAGGGCTGCTGGCGGCCGGGATCGTACTGATCATGCGCCGTTCGGGCACGTGGTGACGTGTAAAATCGGCGTTAAATTTGGCTAAATTCCTTGCTTTTTGCGAAAAATGCACGTATAGTACGAAGGTGGAGTTAAATCATACAAAGGGGATACATCTGCAATGCATTCGAGAGATCATATACGAAATATCGCGATTATCGCGCACGTCGACCACGGGAAAACAACACTCGTGGATAAATTGCTTCAACAATCCGGCGCTTTCCGTGAAAACGAAGCGGTACAGGAGCGGGCTATGGACTCCAACGATTTGGAGCGGGAGCGCGGCATTACGATTTTGGCCAAAAATACGGCGATTCGATATAAAGATTATTTGATCAATATAGTCGATACGCCGGGGCACGCCGACTTCGGCGGCGAGGTCGAACGGATCATGAAAATGGTGGACGGCGTTTTGCTCGTCGTCGACGCGTTCGAAGGCACGATGCCGCAGACGAAGTTCGTACTGCGCAAAGCGCTCGAGCAAAACTTGACTCCGGTCGTCGTCGTAAATAAAATCGACCGCCCGAACGCTCGACCGGCGGAAGTGGTGGACGAGGTGCTCGACCTATTCATCGAGCTCGGCGCGAACGACGACCAGCTTGATTTTCCGGTCGTTTACGCATCGGCTCTCATGGGCACCTCCAGCCTTGATCCGGAGAAGCAGGATGCCAACATGGAGGCGATCTACGAAACGATCATCAGCCATATTCCGTCTCCGAAAGAAGATATGGAGCAGCCGCTGCAGTTCTTGGTGACTTTGATGGACTACAACGAATATTTGGGCCGCATCGGCATCGGCCGCGTGAATCGCGGCAAAATCCGTCAAGGCCAGCCTGTTGCCGTCATGACCCGAGAAGGCGGCATGAAGCAGGCGCGCATCGAGAAGCTGTTCGGCTTCCAGGGGCTGAAGCGCATCGAGATCGAAGAAGCCGGAGCGGGCGACATCATAGCGATTGCCGGCATTAAAGAAATCAACATCGGCGAAACGGTTGCTGATCCCGCGAATCCGGAAGCTCTGCCGGTGCTGAAAATCGACGAGCCGACGCTGCAGATGACGTTCCTTGTCAACAACAGCCCGTTTGCCGGCCGCGAGGGCAAATGGGTGACGTCGCGGAAGCTGCGCGAGCGACTTTACAAGGAGCTCGAAACCGACGTGTCTCTGCGCGTCGAAGATACCGACAGCCCGGATGCGTTTATCGTATCGGGCCGCGGCGAGCTGCATCTCGGCATCCTGATCGAAAATATGCGCCGGGAAGGCTTCGAGCTGCAAGTATCGAAGCCGGAGGTTATTATCCGCGTAATCGACGGGCAGAAGATGGAGCCGATCGAGCGGCTTATTATCGACGTCCCCGAAGACAGCATGGGCGCGGTGATGGAGAGCCTCGGTACGCGCAAAGCGGAAATGGTCAACATGATCAACAACGGGTCCGGCAACGTTCGCTTGGAGTTTTTGATTCCGGCGCGCGGCCTGATCGGCTACCGCACGCATTTCCTGACCTTGACCCGCGGCTACGGCGTCATGAACCACGCGTTCGACAGCTACGGCCCTTATGCGGGCAGCGGCGTAGGCGGACGCCACGAAGGCGTGCTCGTTTCCAGCGAAAACGGCACCTCCACGCTGTACGGCATTTTGTCGATCGAAGACCGCGGCATTCTGTTCTTGGAGCCGGGTACGGAAGTGTACGAAGGCATGATCGTCGGCGAACATAACCGCGATACCGACATCATCGTCAACATTTGCAAGGAAAAGCAGCTCACGAACATTCGCTCGGCGACCAAAGACGAGACGGTGCGCATGAAAACGCCGCGTATATTCTCTTTGGAGCAAGCGCTCGAATATTTGAACGACGACGAGTATTGCGAAATTACGCCAAAATCGGTCCGCTTGCGCAAGAAAATTTTGAACAAAAGCGAGCGGGAACGTGCGGAGAAGCACCGCAAGATGGCGGAAGCGAACGCATAATCGTTGGAATACATGCCCGTGCAAACGGACAATTTGACGCAAAATCGATAGATGAGGTGCCGGTTCGTGCCGGCGCTTCTTTTTTTTGCCCCTCGTTTGGTGTAAGATGAAAGCTGTATATGAAAAGAGAGGATGAATGGCGGTGTACGATTGGTTCGGAGAACATCCGTGGATTACGTTTATTCTTATTTATGTGCTGGTTACTTACGTGTACAATAAAGTGTTTCGCACGCGCAAGCTGCCGCTGCTCAAAGATTTGATCGTTTACATCATGCTCGGCGTCGGTTCGCTGCTGCTGCTCGTATTTCAAATCGACGCCAGGCTGCCGATCATTCCGAGCCTCGCCGTCGCCGTCGCGATGATGCTGATCGTCCGCATCCGCTACTGGATCGCAGGCCGTACGAATAAGCAGTAGGAGGGACGCGGCATGCCGGCATACTGGCTCACTCCGGTTCGAGCGACGTCCGCCGGGGTTTTATTCGGAAAAGAACGGACGGTGCTGGAGCCTTCCCGCGAGGCCGAGCTTTTTCGGCAGAAGCTGCATGAGGTTCACCCTCGGCTTCTCCCCATGTTTAAAGCGAATTTGCTGCTCAGCGACGAAGCCATCCTGCAATGTGGCGTCGATGAGCTGCCTTTCGAGCTGGGGAACGGCGAGGATATTTGTTTTGCCGAAGTGGAAGCGGCGCTTAAGCTGTCCCACTGTGCAGAAGCGTTTATGGACCGGCTGCTAGCCGCTTCGGAAGGGGAGATGTTATGCCGCCGGGCACTGGAACCGGACACTTGGGTAAACCCGCTTGGGGAATGGCTCGGTTTGATGCTCGGCTGGTTTGAAGCGGGGTTTCAGGTGATTTTGCTCAGAGAGGATGGGGGCTGAAAAATGAATTTGCAGGATGCGCTGTTTAACTGGCTGCAGATCAAGGTCGTTTCGGATGCACGCAAGGACGATAACGCAGCCAAGGAAACGCTCGATTTCTTCGAAACGATTTTGCGGGAGGACCATCATCTGAGCGAATTTGGCGTAGAGCGCGTGGACGAGACGATGTACCATGTGCGCTACGAGGCGGACGGCAAGCGCAAAACGCAGTTTTTCGACAGGGAGCTGGTGGACCAACTGCTCGCGGATATTAATTCAAATCCGAAATACAATGATTGACATAACTCGTTTCACCTGGCGATAAAATATAGATATATCAGGTGAAGGGAGTGTTCCTGCTTTTACAAGCCCAATTTACCGAGGTGTACATATTCGTCGGTAGCTGCTTGGCAGCATATGTGGTATACTTTAAGTAAGAACCGCCTATTTTCAAAACAACATGATGCAGCACACCGACTGCTTTGCGAAGCCGGTTTTCAGGAGGAGATTCAATGGCTGAAACAGTCACAGCTCTTTCGGAGCAATTATTTTCCGCGCTGCAAAAGGAACCTTTTGCGCTGCTCAGCACCATCGATCATGAAAGCGGAGCGCCCAGCGTGAACGCGATTTCCTGGCTGTTTGCCAAGGATCCGGGAACGGTTCGCTTTGCCATCGACCAGCGTTCCCGCATTGTGACGAATATTGCGCAAAATCGGCTTGTCACGCTGACGTTCATCGGCGAAGGCTCGGTTCATGCCATTTACGGCAATGCCCGGCAGGTTGCCGAAGCGCTGGAAGGCGTGCCATTCAAGCTGGCATGCTTCGACATCGATATCACCGCGGTACGCGATGCGATGTTTTACGGCTCGCGGATTTCCGTTGCGCCTGAATATGAAAAAACGTACGACAAGCGTGCGGCTGAAAAGCTCGACACGCAGGTGTTCGACGCGATGAAAAAAGCCTAGACTTTGCAGTCATAGGCTTTTTTTGTCACTTTTTGGTGTTTGGCGCGTCTCTTTTATAAACCCGGATCACCCATTTTCGGGTTTTGCGGGGCGTTTGGCACATCGCTTGGAACTTGCGGGACGATTCGGCCGATGATGACTCCGAGCTCTTGGGTGAACCCGCTGACGGGCTGTCCGTTCATCACCTTATCCCGTATATTTTTGATGCGCTGCCCGAGGTCCATATCTGCTGTTACGATTGCGTTTGCACCGTAAGGATCTTTGCGAAGCGCTTCCGCCACCGAATATTTGATCGTGCCTATTTGCGCACGGTCGACATCCGGAGCCACATTGATTCCGACGATGGCGGTATTGCCGAACACCACACAATTGGCGCTCTCCACTCTCGGCACATTCGTTGCAAGCTGCTCCAGATGATTTGCAACGGCCGTAGGGTCTGAAATTTGCTTCTTTTCGGGAGAGGTTTGCTGCACCTGAACCTGATTATTGTTCGGAGAGGGGGAAGCGCCCTGTTTCGCTGCTTGATTGCACCCCGCGAGTAATGCCAAAAGCAGAATAACGCACAAGATCATCCTCAACGCACATCGTTCCTTTCTATTCCTGAATTGCTTTGGTTAGTTTGTCCTGGGATATTGCAACATATGCAAGCACATAACCAAAACACTGGAAGGCCTATCTTACCGGAAAAGCGCGGCAGAAGCTTACGAGGCAAGCTTTCCTGTCCGGAAAGCTCATAGGAGGGGACTCATATGAAAAAAATTTATGTTCTGGATACCAATGTGCTTTTACAAGATCCGAACTCGATTTTTGCCTTTGAGGATAATGAAGTGATCATTCCTGCCATCGTGCTGGAGGAGATCGATTCGAAAAAAAGAAACGCCGACGAGCTCGGCCGCAACGCCAGGCAAATTTCCCGGACGCTCGACAGCCTGCGCGAGAGAGGGCGGCTTCATGACGGAATCCCGCTCGATAACGGCGGAACGCTCAAAATCGAATTGAACCACCGGAGCTTTACGAAGCTGCAGGATGTATTTGGGGAAATCACAAGCGATAACCGCATTTTGGCGGTTGCTTTAAATTATCATCTGGAGGAAAAGGAAAAACAGGAGCCGAAACCGGTCATCATCGTCAGCAAAGACACGCTCGTCCGCATCAAGGCCGACGTTCTCGGGCTTCCTGCACAGGATTATTTGACCGACCGCATTGTCAGCGGTACGGATATATATATGGGGTACTTGACTTTGCATGTGCACCCGTCGGTGATCGACGAGTTTTACACATACCGCTTTTTAGGTATCCATTCGTTAAATTTGGGATTTGCTTTGCACCCGCACGAATTCGTCATTTTGCGCGACGAGCTCGGCACCTCCAAATCGGCGCTGCTCAAGGTAAACGCGGAAGGGAAAAAACTCGAGCCGCTTTATCTGAGCAACGAGCCCGTCTGGGGTATCGCCGCCCGCAACGCTCAGCAGCGCATGGCGCTCGAGCTGCTGCTGAACGATGACATCCCGCTGGTCACGCTGACCGGCAAGGCCGGCACCGGAAAAACGCTGCTGACGCTTGCCGCGGGGCTTATGAAGGTCGAGGATGAGCGCAAATACAAGAAGCTGCTGATCGCAAGGCCGGTCGTGCCGATGGGCAAAGATATCGGATATCTTCCGGGTGAAAAAGAAGAAAAGCTGCGTCCGTGGATGCAGCCGATTTACGATAACCTGGAATTTTTATTTGATACGAAAAAAACGGGCGACATCGACAAAATATTGGCCGGTCTCGGCAGCATTCAGGTCGAGGCGCTCACATATATTCGCGGCCGCTCGATCCCCGGCCAGTTTATCATCATCGACGAGGCGCAAAACTTGTCCAAACACGAAGTCAAGACGATCGTCTCTCGCGTCGGGGAAGGCAGCAAAATCGTGCTGCTCGGCGACCCCGAGCAAATCGACCATCCGTACCTGGATGCATCGAGCAACGGGCTGACATACGTCGTTGAAAAGTTCAAGGAGCAGGGCGTCAGCGGCCATATTACGTTGGAGCGCGGGGAACGCTCGCATTTGGCGCAATTGGCGGCGGATCTCTTGTAGTTTCCCTCCCCTAAAGGAGTTCCCACCCCTAAAGAAATTCCCTCCCCTAAATCCCCTCCGGAGGAGGGGACCCCAGGGCTCCGCCCTGGACCCGGATTTAAGAGGGGGTGTTTCCTGCTAGTTCGCGTTTGCCAGACATGGATTTTTTGCTTGCAGGCAAAAAATCTCATGTCCGGCACGCTTTACGGTTGGCGTCAGGTGGACGGTGAGAGGGTGTGCCTCGTGAACGCGTAAGTGTCCGGCGCTCGCTGTGCTCTGCACAGCATGGCGCCGGACTACGCTTTTTTATGTCATAATCTGGTCAACTGGAAGAAAAGAGGGGCTCAAGCTCTCTAGACTAAAGAAGAGGCAATTTGTCTCGCGGGGCACGGGTGCGTGAAAGGTTATCCAAATACCTGGGGACATAAAGGAACTATAGTGCGCTAAAATAGCCATTTTAAGCGATTTGCCAAAATTAAAGGAACTCCAGTGCGTTATTTGCATGTTTTGCTGCTCTTCACGCCATTTTGCACCGATTTAGCGCATCTCAGTTCCTCTATTTTTCGGATTTGTTCATTTATTCGAAAATAGCGAACATCAGTTCCTTTATGATTGCAAATAGGGGGTTAAACCAACTGTTTCGTGCGACTGAGGAGTTACCCCGACAACATTAACTGATAACCTCCACACCGCAGCCGTAAGCCTTCGCGATTCCTTCCATCAGCTCAAGCAGATGCGTCTCCACGGCATATGCCGGGACGCCGTCGATTACGCAGCGGGCCAGCAAATGCTCGTCCATCTGCTGAAGCGCCTGCGCAGGTTCTCCTCCCGCGATTTCCACCAGACGAAACAATGCCGCTTGCTCTGCGTAAACGTAAATATGCTCCGCACGGCTGACGAAGCCGAAATCCGAGAAGGTCGGCGCCATCTCGGTGCCTGCCGGAAGCAAAAGCAGCTCTAACGTTTCATGTTCGATCTTGTACTGTTGCATAATGCCGATTGCCGCCTCACGATCCGGCTCCGCGGAGAAAATCAGCATCTCCTTGTCGCGGTCGAACAAAGGGGCTTTGTTGGCTAGCGCTTTTACGATTTGTGCGTAAAATCCGGGCAGCTTGTTATCCGGCATATTCATCAGCAACGCGTATTTGCGTTCCATTCCAATCATCTCCGACAAATTTTATGTATTTGGTTAAAATTTAAATTTCAGCTGGATGCTGAGCTTGCCTTCCTCCATTGTCATTTCCGTTACTTGCAAAAAGGCGGCAAGGTTTTGCGGATATATGCCAAGATCGAACTCCTTTTCCAAAGCGGCGATCGTCGTGGACGGAAGCTGGAAGGCGTTGAACTGGAGCTCATCGGTAACAAACCGAATCGTGTTGCTGTTTTTTTCAGGTTCGAACAAGTAATGACCTTTGATAGAGATGGCGACATCGTCGTGTTTTCCTTCCGCAACGACCTTACCTCCGGTAAACTTGAACGCCATATTTTCAAAAAGCGGATTTTTTTGCCGCAAAAACGTATTCAACTCCTGATCGGTCATTTGAAACGTATAATTTAATCCGTTCATGATCAGGTTGTTGTTTTTTCCTCCGTTTGCCGTTACAAGCTCGGGCAGCTGCTTCATGGCAGCGGCAAGCGCCTGAAAATACGTGCGAAAGAGCGGAACTCCTTTTTCCTGCCAGTCCTTCGTCAAATCCGCAATTTGTTTTTGCGCCTGTTTGGGTTCGGACAGCTTCGCCAGCTCCTGATCGAGCTCTTTTTGCAGCGCGAGCATTTGTTCCTTTTGGGTTATATAGTTCGATTTCGTTTGCGCCAGCGCAAGCTGCGACTGCAGCAAGCTGCCTTTCAATGCATTCAGCTCCTGGACCGCATCGGCAAAACGTTGAAGCGCAAGGCGGTCGTTGCCGACGATCATCAGCAAATAATCGAGCGTCGCCAGCGCATCGGACAATGAAGATATATGAAAAACAAGCAGCCATACCGCATCGCGGTCTCCCATATAATAAGCCCGCAAAACTTGCCCGGCATGTAGTCGGGTATGCTTGGCGGAAGCCTCCTGCTCACGGATACGCTGCTCGGTGTCGGCCAATTTTTGCTGCAGCTCCGCTTCCTGCTTCTGAATTCGGGCCAGTTCCTGATCGATCTCATACAGTGTAAGTCCTTTTTGTAAAACATTATTCGTTTCGGATGAGGCGGTCTCAATCGCCGCGTAAAGCGGGTGCGCGGCTACCAGAAAAATAAACAAATAAAAAACCGCAGCCCGGTATCGTAGTTTCATCCCCAAAGCTTCCCCCATGTCTTGTCCCATGCAAACAGGGACAAAAACTTATAATAAGCTTATCATATTCAGGGATAAAACATGACAGAAAAATGGGCTGCGTAATGATAAAACTTAGTGAACCAATTGTTCCCCTTCGTTAGCCGTTTCTTCGAAAATCGGAGCATGGTGAGGAACCTGTTTCTCTTCCGGTCGGCCCTCCAGTTCGGAAATCCAGGAATGGATGCATTCGTTCAGCAAGTCGGCCGATTTGGTCGGCAGATGATGCTTGCCGTCCTTTAAGAAATATAACGTGCTGTTCCGCAAGTTGTGATGAAGCAAACGGGCGTATTTATAAAAGACGGAATTTTTTTCGCCGTACAGCAGCAGTATCGGTTGTTCGATTTCGCGCAATCGGTTCGTACAGTTGTAAAAGCCGCTGTATTTATAATACTGGCCATGATTGCGGATATCACCTTTAATGGCCGATTCGTACAAATTGGTGTGCGTAAGCTGCATATCCGAGTTGGTCCACGTAACGGCTTTGGCTACAAGCTTGGACGCACCCAGCCGGGCAAGCTGTGTCGCAAGCCAGATACCGGTTTTATTGTACAAATCGCTCGTTTCCGACATGGCACTGATTAAAATTCCGCCGCGAAACCGGCCGGGATAGGCGAGCATTGCCTCAAGAGCGATCGAACCGCCCGCTGAGTAACCGCAGACGTAGGCTTGCCGGATGTCCAGAAAATCGAGCAGTTGCTTCATATCTTCGGCAATAAGCGGATATGTTAACGGCACTTCGGACGGGGCGCTCTCGCCGTGCCCGCGTATATCGAATATAATGGTTTTATACTCGGAAGAAAGCTGCACCTGCTGATAGGTAAAGGTTCGGCTGCTCAGCAGCGGAGGATGGATAAAAACGATCGGAATACCCGAACCTTTCACATGATAGTGCAGCCGGGTTCCGTTGACTTCGGCAAATGGCATCATTTTCACCTCGGGTTGTATGAATTACGGCGTACCGATAGTTTTCCCTCGGGGAATATGTCCATACGAAAAAAAACTTCCCATGCCGCATCGTGCAGCTTGGGAAGGGATGTTACTTTTTGCCGGGAGAAAGCAGCTTCAGGATGTCTTCAAACGGCTTCGCCTGAGCCGGAACCTGCTTTTGGAACGATGGCGGCTGATTCACTTCGGACACAAATTGCTCGAAGTCGATATGGTTGTCGGCTGTACCTTCGCCCGTTTTGACGGAAAAGGACAAGCTGATCTTTTGCTCGCGAATATACCCCTGGTTGTCCACGGCGAACGAAAGACGGCTTGGAGCATGCAATTCCAGCGTGTCCGCATTCAGCTTGGCATCGGGCCAGCCGTTCGTGCGGAGCAGGTCCATGATGCCCGGAACGGTTCCTTTCAGCGCTGCGGATAAGGTTTTCTCGTTTTTATCGGTCATCTCGACCGTATACAATTTGGCTGAAGTATTATCTTTCAAAACGACAGGATCTTTGGCCTGCTCTACATACTTGGCGTCGATGCCGTTCAGCAGTTGTTTGACGATGGATGCGGATAATACCCCGGCCTGCTGCAGATTTTTACCGTCGCCGCCTTTCAATTTGGCCATATCGATAACGAGAAATTCGTCTTTTTTCGTGATCGGCGGCATGCTGAAATACCATTTGCCGTCTTTGAGAATCGCCGGGATATCGAACGCGGCGGTAGAGCCTTGGGGCTGCACGGAAATATCCGCTTCCATCCGCGGCTCCGAGCTGGAAACACCTTTCCAGTTAATCCGGCTATTTTTCAGCATTGCGACGAAGGTGGCGGTCAGCGGGGCGGCGTCTTTAAGATCGGGCTGCAGCTTTAAATCCACGCTCCCTTCAAAGCGGTACGATTTCATATCCGGCTGCTTGGCGACGGCTTGAAGCAGGTCGTTTTTCAGCTGCTGATGATCCGTACATCCGGAAGCGACAGCGCCAAAGGCGATAACAACGGCGATAAGTGCCGATTTTTTAAACATGCGGGGAAGTCTCCTTGTACAAAAGATACGTTTCATTATAGCAAAAAGGTGGTTTTTCGAGAAGTGACGGATAACGGGAAAAAATTGACGGAATACCTTCGCCGTGAAATGATGAGCCGCCCCGAGCAGGCGATTTCCTTTCGCGATTACATGCAAATGTGCTTGTATCATCCGGAATTCGGATATTATACGGGCTCAAGGCCAAAGGTCGGGAAAAACGGTGATTTTTATACAAGCGCTTCGATCGGAGGTATCATGGGCGAGATGCTCGCCGCTTATATGGCGGACTGGCGCAAAGGGGCGGAGGATAAGCCTTGGACATTGGTCGAGTGGGGGGGAGGCAGCGGTGAACTGGCTGTACAAATATTAAGCAGCCTGCGCGAAAGCGCGCCGCAGCTGTACTTATCGCTTAGTTACGTATCGATCGAAGCGAGCGGGTATCACCGAGAGCTGCAGCGGCAGGCTTTAGCCGAACATCGGTCCAAGATGGCGTTTCAAACTGCGGAGGAGTGGCTCTCCGGAGGGCCGTATGCCCACTGCCTGGTGCTGTCCAACGAACTGCTTGACGCGTTTCCGGTTCACCGTTTGAAGGCGCGCGGCGGGGGATGGTTCGAAATTCATGTAAGCGTAAACCCGGAAACCGGACAATTTATTGAAAAAGAGTTTCCGCTCGGCGATGATCGGCTTCGTGCCTATATCGGGGAAGAAAGAATTTCCATGCGCGAAGGTCAGATCATCGAAGTCAATCTCGAGGCGGATCGTTGGATCCGCGAAGTCGCGTCCAGTCTTGCGGAGGGGAGTCGGATCGTCACGATCGACTATGGCGACGAGGGCGGCGAACTATATGCGGAACATCGGATGAACGGCACGCTGATGTGTTACCGCCTGCATCATGCGTTTGACGATCCGTACCGCTTTCCGGGCGAACAGGACATGACCGCGCATGTCAACTTCAGCGCCTGCATTCGGGCCGGCCGGGAAAACGGGCTGGAATCGCGCCTTATGACGCAAAAGCAGTTTCTGCTTGAATGCGGCATTTTGCAGCGTCTGCAAAATCATCCGGGCCTCGACCCGTTCAGCCCGGAAGCTCGCAAAAACCGCGCCATCCGCCAGCTTCTGCTGAGCGATCAAATGAGCGAGCTGTTCAAGGTGCTGGTGCAGACAAAACGAGCCGGTGACTGACCATGTCGGCCAATCAAAAAAGGTGACCGCAAAGGAGCGGATCACCTTTTTTAATCTAATCTGTGTCATTGCACCACACCGACAGCGTAAAGCGTGTCCGGCACAAATTCGGCGTCAGCCGAATCGTGCCGGACAAACGCGAGCCCGAGGCACGAACCGACTCCCGCGCGACAAGCTCCAAAAGTGCAGCGTGCCCCGGCATAGGCCGATTGCCTGAAAGCAATCGGCCATGCCGGGGCACACGCGACCTAGCAGCGAGCACTCCCTCCGACGGAGCGGGTCCAGGGCGCAAGCGCCTGGGGTCCCCCTTTTAGGGGGATTTAGGGGGTGCTCCCCTGATTCAGGGAAAGCACTTGGGGAGGCTCCCCGTTTAAATGGACATTTTAAAGAACGACCAGTACGTGAAGCCTGTGAAGGCCAAAATCATGTACCCCCAGAAAAGCAATATGTAGGTACGTTCGGTCAGCTTCATATAGCCGAGCAGAACAAATACGGCCGTTTGCGCGAAAAAGATTAACGCCATCGGGATCATATCGCCGGCGAGGCCCATAAGCCCGATTACAAGCGTCCAAAATCCAAGCACCCGGAACATGCGATCCATTGCGAGTCCCCCTCTCCTACCGCTGTCTTTCAAATTCCACTATGCTACATTATACCTCTCGCGTTTAGTAGTGTAAACGTCCAACTCGTGACGAATTTGAAACATTTTTCGGCTAAAAGGATTGTACAGCGGATGTAGCCTGACCATCCGTTCATATTGTTCCCGTTTGCCGACAAAACATGTATGAGTCAGCAAAAAAATGGAAATACCGTTTAGTAGAAAAAGATTCTATGAACTCTACCATGGGCATAGAGTTTAATAAACGGCACTCCAGCATATTTACTTTTCGTTAGGAGGATTGACTATATGTCGGCAATCAGACAAGACGCTTGGAGCGAGGAAGATGATTTAATATTGGCGGAGGTGACGCTGCGGCACATTCGTGAAGGCAGCACCCAACTGTCCGCTTTTGAAGAGGTTGGAGAAAAAATCGGGCGTACCGCAGCCGCTTGCGGGTTCCGGTGGAACAGCTTCGTCCGCAAAAAATATGAAGCGGCCATACAAATTGCCAAAGCACAGCGCCAAAAACGCAGTCAGCAAAAGAAACACCAGGGGGGAGCGGCGGTTACTTCAGCAGTAGCTACGCTCGAAGCCGGAGAATACAGCGGAAGCATGAGAGGCGACACATTTTCGGAGGAATCGATTTCCGTCGATGCGGTGATCCGTTTTTTACGGCAATGGAAAGGTTCCTATCAGGAGATGGGCCGCCAGCTGCGCATGCTCGAAAAGGAGCTGAACGAAAAGCAGCTCGAGCTTGACCGCCTTCGCGAGGAAAACGACCGCCTCAGCCGTCAGGTTAACGATGTGGAAACCGATTACCGGGTTGTCAACGACGACTATAAGGCGCTGATTCAAATTATGGATCGCGCCCGCAAGCTGGCCTTCCTTGTGGAAGAAGACGATGAAAACAAACCTCGTTTTAAAATGGATGCGAACGGAAATCTCGAGCGTATCGAATAGGGCGGCGGAATCATAGACTTCCAGCAGAAAAGACCACGGATCGAAAGAATCGATGCCGTCCGGTCTTTTTTCCGTTTAGCGGCTTGTGGTATATTTGGTAGTATCACTCCGCTATGAAAAGAGGGCGATTATGCGCATCCGCATTATTGGGGCCGGGGCGTTGGGAATGCTGCTTACGGCAAAGCTGGCCGGGGCCGGGGCTTGCGTCGAGCTGGTCGTCCGTTCCGCGGAGCAGGCAGAACGATTGGAAAAAGAAGGCGTCCGCATATCCGGGCATACCCAAACGGCCTTTGTCCGTCCGGTCATTATCCGGGGCGAGGACGCCGTTAAGACGCCGGACGGAGAAATCGACGCGATCATCGTCACCGTGAAGCAGCTGCACATAACGCCGCAGTTTGCAAGCTTCGTTAGCCGACAGTTGACCGGCGGCACCATCGTCGCCTGCTTCCAGAACGGCCTCGGCCATATCGATACGATGTCCGGGCATATCCCGCGCGAGCGGCTTTTGACGGCGGTCACGACGGAGGCGGCGCTGAAGCTTTCCGCATGCGAAGTCGAACATACCGGGGGCGGCACGACATGGCTCGGATTCGAGGAAGCGGGTCCGGCGGAAAATCGTTTCGAAGAAATGCAAAAAAAGCTGATCGGGCTTCTCCTCAAGGCAGGATTCCGCGCTTTGGCGTCGAACAACATTTTATACAACGTCTGGCATAAATTGATCGTCAACTCCGTCATCAATCCGCTGACGGCGATTTTGCGGGTCCGCAACGGAGAGCTTCTCGCCACGCCGCATTCGGAAGCATTGATGAGAACGCTGCTCAGAGAAGCATCGGAGCTGGCGTCCGCCAAAGGCATTGAGCCGCCGGGGCCGTCATGGGAGCAGCTTGCCGAGGTTTGCGTGAAAACGGCGGACAACCGTTCCTCCATGCTGCAGGACATCCTCGCCGGACGGCCGACGGAGATCGATCGCATAACCGGAAGCCTGCTTCGCGAAGCGCAGCTTCTCGGGATTCAACTGCCGGCGCATGAAACCGTATACGTTATGGTAAAAGCTTTGGAAGCTTTTCCGGTAGACGAGGTTTCGCAAATTTTATAGATTAAGTCGGGTGATCTGCCTTGAATCCGGTCGTTGAGTGGCTTTCGCAATTGTACGGGATGCTCTCGGTAATGCCGTTTGTTGTTTTTATTTTGTTGTGGGGAGTTTTATACGGAATTACCCGGGATACAAGGCGCGCGACGCGGACGGCCATGGATGTGACGGCTGTGCTGCTGATCGGCTCGGTGTCCCTCATGATCAACCAAATATTCGGCAGCTCCTTCGGGTTCTGGCTCATCCTTCTGCTGTTTTTGGTTGCCGCGGGACTGATCGGCAACCTTCAGAACAGAGTTCGGGGGACGGTCAATCCGGTCAAAATCGCCAAAGTGCTGCTCAGGCTCGGTTTTATGCTGCTGTCCGCATGTTATGTTCTGCTGCTGATGGTTGGCATCGGCAAATACATATATATGAGTTGAGGAGGATATCCGCGTGGCCGTACATAATTTGATGGAAGATATAGTGAAAGCTTGTTTGAAGGAATTGATGCACAATCAGCCGAATTTGCAAATCCTGGACGATCGCATGCAAAGCGACGTTATGGCCATAGCGCTCAACCGGCTGCCCGCCAAATACGTCGCGACCGCACCGGGGGAAGTGTTTGCGAAGACGCAGCTTCGCATGCAGGTGGAGACGGACGTATATCGGGAATTGACGAATGCGGTCGATAAAGTGCTGCATTCGGACCGTCCGTCGGATTTGATCGAGAAAAATGACTGATTTTGTATATGATTGACACAATCCGGAAGCCTTTATGGCTTCTTTCTTTTTCTACCCCATGTTGGAGTTGAGGAGGATGTCAATGAAATTCAGGCAACTGGTACTGCTCGGGACGATCATCGGCCTATTCGGAAGCGTGCTGCCCGGCTGCTCCGTCCGTCCGCCGCAAAACGATACAGACGACAAAATAAAGCTCCCTGCCCAGGAGCTCACGATCGCGATGTATGCGGAGCCGCCGGCTCTGGACAGCTCCACCGCGACGGCCAGCCCGGCGATTACGATATTGAATGCGATCGGCGAGGGGCTTTACCGTTTGAACAAGGACGGCAAACCCGAGCCGGGACTTGCCAAAGAGCTGCCGCATATTTCAGCGGACGGCCTGGTGTATACGATCCCGCTGCGCGAAGGGCTGATGTGGGCGGACGGCTCGCCGCTGAAGGCCGGCGATTTTGAGTTTGCCTACAAGCGGACGCTCGATCCGGCAACGAAGGCCAAGCTTGCGCCGATGCTCGTCTGGATCAAAGGGGGCAGCGAGCTGATGAAGGCGAAGCCGGAGGAGCTGGAAGCGAAAAAAGCGGCGCTCGGCGTCAAGGCTAAAGACGATAAGACACTCGAGATCACGCTCGAAAAACCGGTCGCCTTCTTTACCGATCAGCTGTCGATGCCGATTTTTTTCCCGCAAAAGCCGGATTTCGTGAAAGCTCAAGGCGACAAATACGGCTCGGAAGCGGGCGCGGTGCTCGGTGCAGGCCCGTTCAAATTGGAGCAGTGGGATCATCATCAGCTCATGCTGGTCAAAAACGATAAATATTGGGATGCGAAAAACGTCAAGCTGGGCAAGGTGAGCGTCAGGATAGTGAAGGATGCGGGAGAAGGCTTGAAGCTGTACGGGGAAGATCAGATCGGATTGGCGGAGCTGAAGGGCGAGCAGATTGCGGCGTACAAGGGCCGGCAGGATGTCGCCGTCAAGCGGGAATTTGTGACGGCGTATATCCTGATCAACCAAAATCCGCTTTATGCTCCTTTTCTGCAAAATGCGAAAATTCGCCGGGCTCTGGCGGCAAGCATCGATACAAAGCAGTTGGCTGACGGGCTGATGGGAGGGGTGTCCGTTCCGGCCGCCGGATTGGTGCCGCTGGGGATTGCCGACGGAGCGGGGCAGGAGTTCCGCAAAACGGCGGGCGAAACTATGTCCGGGTTCGATCCGGACAAGGCGAAGCAGCTGCTGGCCGAAGGCCTTGCGGAGATAGGCTTGACCGAGCTGCCGAAATTCAAGCTGTCGGCCGACGATACGGAGATCGCCAAAAAAACGGTCGAGTTCATACTGGCCCAGTGGAAGACGAACCTGGGCATCGAAGTGGAAGGCGATCCGATGCCGTACGCGCAGCGTGCGCAAAAAATGCAGGACGCCAAAGACTTTCAGGCTTTGATCGCTTTATGGGGAGCCGATTACAACGACCCGATGACATTTCTCGACCCGTGGCTTACGGATAACAAAAGCTTCAACTACATCACATACCGAAGCAAACCGTTCGACGACCTGGTCAAGGCAGCGGACAAAGAAGCGGATACGGCAAGACGAGCCCGGCTGCTCGTGGATGCGGAGAAACGGCTGATGGAAGATATGCCGCTGATCCCGCTTTATTTTCGGGCCCGACCTTTTGCCAAAAAGACGAACGTAGAGGGCCTGGTGCTTCCGGCGATAGCCAAAGAGTGGGAATTGAAGTGGACGTATATCAAATAGCCGCGTTTTGGACTATATATGATGTGATAGACGCCTTTTTGTGGGCGTCTTTCTTTTGACGACTGATGATTACATGTGTACAATCAAGATGTTGCTTGAAAAAAGGAAGCGGGGAGAGGGCCGATGAATATAAAAACGGTGCAATGGAAGTCCAGTCAGCCCTTGGCTGAAGACTATATCAGGCGCTTTGCGCATGTAGAACCGCTGTTTGAGTATAACCCGTGGCTGGAGGCGGAATGGAAACGCCGCGCAGCCTGGCTCGATGCCGAGCGTCCGGAAGGCGCGGAGCGGTCCGGGCTTGTCCGCGTGCTGGAGCGGTTTAACCGGGACATCGCGGCCGATGACGCCGCTTTGGCGTCCGTACATAAGCTGGCTGACAAAGAGACGCTGGCGGTCGTCGGCGGACAGCAGGCCGGGCTTTTTACCGGGCCTCTGCTCGTCATCTATAAGGCGCTCACGCTGCTGAAATCGGCCGAAGCCGCCTCACGGAAGCTGGGGAGGCCGGTCGTGCCGATATTTTGGATCGCCGGCGAAGACCACGATTTCGATGAAGTGAACCATATTTTCCAGTTGACGGGCGATATGCAGCTGGAGAAGCTGAAGCTCGAACCGCCCGGCGACAAACGGACGTCGGTCAGCCGGACGGCCATTTCGCCCGAGGCCTGGGAAGCTGCGCTGCTGCAGCTCGATGCCGGGCTCATGCAGACGGAATTTAAAGCCGGTTTGCTGGACAAATTGAAGGAAATCGCCGGACAGTCGCGGACGCTTGTCGATTATTTCGGCCGCATGATGGCATGGCTGTTCCGGGGAACCGGCCTCGCCTTCGTCGACTCCGACGATCCGGAGCTGCGGCGGCTCGAAGCGCCGATGTTCGCAAGGCTGATCGAGCGGCATGGCGATGTGCAGGCGGCGGTGCAGAGCGGGGCGGAGCGCGTGAGCGCGCTCGGATTTGCGCCGCAGGTCGACATTCAGGAGGGCAACGCCAACCTGTTCGTGTACGATCGGGAGGAGCGGGTGCTGCTGTACGCGGATGGAGACGGCTTCACCACCCGGCGGAAAGACCGCAGCTTCTCGAAGGCGCAGCTGCTCGACTGGGCGCATACTGCGCCGGAGCGTCTCAGCAACAACGTGATGACGCGGCCGCTCATGCAGGACTTCCTGTTTCCGGTGCTGGCCACCGTGCTCGGTCCGGGTGAAATCGCCTACTGGGGTTTGACCCGGGAAACGTTCCGGACGATGGGCATGCAGATGCCGCTCATCGTGCCGCGCCTCGAGTTCACGCTGCTCGAAGGAACGGTCGCCAAACATATGGGGAAATACGATCTCACGTTCGACGATGTCATTCACCGCTTTGAGGAAAAGAAGGAGGCGTGGCTCGCCTCGCAAGATAACCTTCATCTGGATGAACGTTTCGGTGAGGTCAAGCGGCAGTTCAAGGCGGGTTACGAGCCGCTGATCGAGCTTATTGCCGGCATCAACCCCGGACTGAAAAAGCTGGGCGAAACGAACATGAGCAAAATCGTCGAGCAGATCGATTACTTGGAGCAAAAAGCGGCCGATGCTCACCGCTCGCAATTCGACGCATCGCTCAGGCAAATAAGCCGCATCGGATGGTCGATTCTGCCCGGGGGCAAGCCGCAGGAACGCGTCTACAACGTCGTTTCTTACTTGAACCGGTACGGCGACCGCTGGCTTCGCGAATTATTGGACGCCGATTTGCAGGCGGATGGAGTTCATCGGATCGTCGAATTATGATATAATGGAAAATATTTTTGGATGGAGGTAAATAAATGAATACGAAGGACCGCAGTATTGTCAGAGATATGGCGCTTGCGCCGGAAGGGCACCTCAAAATCGATTGGGTCAACGCCCATATGCCGGTGCTTAACAAGATCCGCGAGCAGTTTGAAAAGGAAAAGCCGTTCAAAGGCTTGAAAGTGGCGATATCGCTTCACCTCGAGGCGAAAACCGCCTACCTCGCCAAGGTCGTGCAGGCCGGCGGCGCCGAAGTGGCGATTTGCGGCAGCAACCCTCTGTCCACGCAGGATGACGTTTGCGCGGCGCTGGTCGAAGACGGGATCACCGTTTTCGCAAAATACAATCCGGATCCGAAGGAGTATA
Organism: Paenibacillus hamazuiensis; assembly: GCF_023276405.1. Classification (NCBI taxonomy): domain Bacteria; kingdom Bacillati; phylum Bacillota; class Bacilli; order Caryophanales; family Paenibacillaceae; genus Paenibacillus; species Paenibacillus hamazuiensis. Next base: position 3,386,262 of record NZ_JALRMO010000001.1, on the reverse strand, counting down.
AGGAACTGCTGATCAAAACGCTGGAAACCGAACCGGATCTTTTGATCGACGACGGCGGCGATCTTGTCTCCGCACTCCATTCCGAGCGCAGGGACTTGCTCAAAAACGTGCGCGGCGGCGCGGAAGAAACGACTACGGGCATTCTTCGCCTGAAGGCGATGGAGAAGGAAGGCAAGCTGGAATTCCCGATGGTTGCCGTCAACGACGCGTATTGCAAATATTTGTTCGATAACCGCTACGGCACGGGTCAATCGGTATGGGACGGCATCAACCGCACGACCAACCTGGTGGCTGCCGGCAAAACGGTCGTCGTCATCGGATACGGCTGGTGCGGCAAAGGCGTGGCGATGCGGGCCAAAGGACTTGGCGCGAACGTCATCGTCACGGAAATCGACGCGATCAAAGGCGTCGAAGCGTACATGGACGGCTTTGCGGTTATGCCGATGATCGAAGCTGCGAAGCTCGGCGACTATTTCGTCACCGTGACCGGCAACCGCGACGTGATCCGCGGCGAGCATTACGAGGTAATGAAGGACGGAGCGATTTTGTCCAACGCGGGCCACTTCGATGTGGAAGTGAACAAGCCGGAGCTGGAGGCGCTGTCCGTCTCGAAGCGCACCGTTCGCCGCAACATCGAGGAATACCAACTGAAGGACGGCCGCAAAATTTATTTGCTCGCCGAAGGGCGTCTCGTCAACCTTGCAGCAGGTGACGGCCATCCGGCGGAAATTATGGATATGACGTTCGCGCTGCAGGCGATGTCCTTGAAATACGTAAACGACAATTACAAGACGATCGGCAAAAAAGTCGTCAACGTGCCTTACGAGCTCGACGAGCAGGTGGCGCGTCTGAAGCTGAACGCGCTCGGCACCGGCATCGACCGGCTGACCGACGAACAGAAAGCATATTTGGACAGCTGGGCCGAGCATTAAGGCGAATGTAAGCAAATGGGTTGTAAAACGGAGTAACGACGAATCGGTTCCAAACGGTTCTTCGTCGCTCCGTTTTTGTTTTTTCGGACATGGGGGAAAGAAACGTTTTCCGATCGCTCCTGTTTCGCTTGACGATCATTACCGGTTTCTGCAACTTTTACCAGCCGGCATCCGTTTGGAAAGTAGATCCACGAAAAGAAATTAAGCGGCATCGCAATTTCCAAAGGGGGCTTGAAATGGAAAACAAAACAAATGCAAGGGACGAACGGAAACGATGGAGGTCGGCGATACCCGCGGCGCTTATGGTGTGGATGCTGCTGGCGTCGGCGCTCGCCGGCTGCGGCGCGGGCAGCGGCAAGTCGGCAGATCAGGCGGCGAACGGGGCGTCGGCGATACCGGAGGCGGCCGCTACATCGGCCGCGGCCAGGGATATGAACGTTGCGGACGGCAAAGCGAAAAAAGACGCGGAAGCGCTGCAGGTTCAGCCCGCAGGCGGCTCCGTAGAGAACAAGGCCGCCGCGGCTAGCCCGGGAACGGCCGACATCGGAGACGGGCTGAGCCGGAAAATCATGTACCGTGCAAATCTGGTCGTGCAGACGGACGACTACGCGCAGGCCCGCTCCAAGGTTCAGGATGTCGTCGCTTTGTCCGGCGGTTATATTTTGCAATTTAGCGAAAACACAACTTCCGGCGAAGTGGGCGGCACCTTCACGATCAAAGTGCCGGCAACCGGGTTTATTTCGCTGCTGGATCAATTGGAGAAAATTTCCCCGTCCAAACAACGAAGCGTCCAGGGGCAGGACGTATCGGAGGAATATGTCGATCTGCAGTCCCGGCTCAAAGCGAAGCAGGTGGTGGAGAGCCGTTTGCTCGCTTTTATGGAAAAGGCGACGAAAACCGACGAGCTGCTCGCATTTTCGAACGAGCTGGCCAAAGTGCAGGAGGAGATCGAGAAGATCAAAGGCCGCATGCGGTACATCGATCAAAACGTGGCGATGTCGACGATCGAGCTCCGGCTTTACCAAAAAGCCGAGGCGGGAGTAACCCTTACGCCCGCGGGACAAACGCCGTTTTCCAAAAGAATCGCGGCTGCGTTTCAGTTCGGCACTTCGGCGGTGAGCGCCGTCGCTCAAGCGCTGGCCGTGTTTGTCGCAGGCGCCGTGCCGATTGCGATCATTCTCGCAGTTGTCGGCATCCCGGTCTGGCTTTACTTGCGGCGGCGAAACCGGAGTCTGGCGCAAATCCGCAGCGAGCTGCGCAGGCAAACCCAGGCGGCTGAACCGCTTGATACGCCGGAAACTGAAAAATAATTTGCGGAGATCCTGCTATTTAGCAGGATTTTTTATTTACATAGCGAAATATTTATGTAATAGTGGTGGAAAGTGGGGTAAAGTGGTGGAAAAGGGGTGAACGCGGTATGTTTATGGGGGAATATCAGCACAGCATCGATGAAAAAGGCCGTATGATCGTTCCCGCCAAATTCCGCGAAGAGCTCGGACCCACCTTTGTCGTTACCCGCGGCCTCGACCAGTGTTTGTTCGTGTATCCGATGTCCGAATGGAAAGTGCTCGAACAGAAGCTGAAGGCTCTGCCGCTTATGAAAGCGGACGCCCGGGCATTTACCCGCTTCTTCTTCTCCGGTGCGACCGAATGCGAACTCGACAAGCAGGGCCGGATCAACATCCCCAACACATTGGTCGAACATGCCAAGCTGGAGAAGGATTGCGTCGTTATCGGCGTATCCAACCGGGTCGAGATTTGGAGCAAGCAAATATGGGAAAGCTACTCCCAGGCGTCGGAGGAATCTTTTAACGAAATTGCCGAAAAGTTGGTCGATTTCAACTTCGATCTGTAAACTACCCGGTCACGGACTTGATCTAGGAGGGCTAACCCTTTGTTTCATCACATCACAGTGCTCAAAGAAGAATCAGTAGACGGATTACATATAAAACCGGACGGCGTATACGTCGATTGCACACTCGGAGGCGCCGGACACAGCTCGCTCATCGCTTCGAAACTGAACGAATTCGGATTTTTGATCGCGTTCGACCAGGACGAGGTGGCGCTGGCGAACGCCGAAGAACAGTTGGCTCCATACCGCGACAAAGTGCAGCTCATCAAGAGCAACTTCCGCTATTTGGAACAGGAGCTGCACGGCGTGCCCAGAGCGATAAAAGGCGGCAAGCCGCAGGTCGACGGCATCCTGTTCGATCTCGGAGTATCGTCCCCGCAGTTGGATGAGGCTGACCGCGGTTTCAGCTATAACCATGACGCGGAGCTTGACATGCGGATGGATCGGGAATCGGAACTGACCGCAAAAGACATCGTCAACGGGTGGGACGAGCGGGAGATCGCGAAAATTTTGTTCGAATACGGCGAAGAGAAGTTTTCGCGGAAAATCGCCGCCGAAATCATCAAGGCACGCGCGGAAGCGCCGATCGAAACGACCGGCCAACTGGTCGAAATCATCAAAGCGGCGATTCCCGCCGCGGCGAGGCGAACCGGTCCGCATCCGGCCAAGCGCAGCTTTCAGGCGCTGCGCATCGCGGTGAACGACGAGCTCGGCGCCTTTGAGGAGGCATTGGAGCAAGCGATCCGCTGCCTGGCCCCGGGGGGCAGGGTGGCGGTCATCACGTTCCATTCTCTGGAGGACCGGATTTGCAAGCAAACGTTTGCGAAATATGTAGAACGTTGTACGTGTCCGCCCGATTTTCCTGTCTGCGTTTGTCAGAAAAAAGGGATTTTGAAACTGGTGCACAGAAAGCCGATCGAGGCGTCCGGGGAAGAGCTGGAAGCGAATCCGCGGGCCCGTTCGGCCAAGTTAAGAATAGCGGAGAAGTTATAATCAACCATTAACCGGGGGAAATGAAAGGAGTGTTTCACGATGGCGGCATATATTCACGGGAATTTGGCGGTCGAGCAAAAGTCCGGACAACGTGTGAAAATTAAAGAGACGAAAAAGGTCGTAACCCGCAACAAGACCCTTCCTGTTCAGGAAAAGCTGTTGTATTTGTTTACTGTTGTCGTTTGTGTGTTCGTTGCGGGCGTTATCATATGGAGATATGCGCAAATTTACGAAATGAACACGCGCATTCAGCAGATTGAGAACGAAATTCGCCAACTGGAGGCGGAAAACAGCGTGCTCAAGCATAAGGTCGAGGCGCTCTCCGATCCGCAGCGGATGCTTCAGAAAGCGAAAGAGCTGGGCCTCGAGCAGGCGGGCGACAAGCAGATCAGCCGCGTTCCGGCGAAGGCGCCGGCATCTGCATCCGCTCCTTCGGGCAGCAAGGTCGCTGCCAATACTACTCCGTAAACGAAAATGGCGTGAAGTCGATTCACTCGATCTTCGTTCGTCGACTGTCTCTATCATTTTCCATCTCCATTGAAAAGGTTGGGGAGCAATGACCAAGAAAGTAAAAGTTCGTTCGTTATTAATCGGGGGGTTCTTCACCCTCTTTTTTATTGCGCTGCTGGGCAGGATTTATTGGGTACAGGTCGTGCAGTCTTCCGAATTGCTCGCGAAAGCGGAGAAGAAGTGGGAAATGGACAAGGAAATTCCCCCGGTGCGCGGGCAAATTCTCGACGTCCACGGCAACGTGCTGGCGGAGGACGCGCCGGCGTATACGGTGGCGGTCAGTCCGCAAATCATTCAGCAGCTGGGCATCGCGGAGGACACAGCCAAAGGCCTTGCCGGCATTTTGAAGCTTTCCGACGATCCGGCGCAGCTTGCGGCGCTGGAAGATAAAATCCGGACTCTGCTGAACAAAAAAAAGGATGACGGCACGTTCGCCGCGCAGGTGGAAATCCGCAACGAAGGCTGGAAAATCGACGCGGAAGTGGCCGACAAGATCAAAAGTTTATCGGAACATTTGAAGGATGTCGCCCAAGGCAGAGACAAAAAAGGCACACGCCCGAAGAGTGTCGGCATTTATTTGCTGGAGGGCGAAAAGCGGTTTTATCCCGGCGGCAAGATGGCGGCGCATTTGATTGGCTATAACGATAAAGAAGGCAAACCGGTGATGGGGCTTGAGGCATTTTTCAATAAATATTTGCAAGGAACACCGGGCTACCTGAGCTACCAGAAGGACAAAAAAGGGGTCGAGCTTCCGGACGGGAAAAAGATTTACGAGCCTGCGGTAGACGGAAACAATATCCGGCTGACAATCGACAAAAATATTCAATTTTTCATAGAGAATGCTTTGGAGAAGGTTCAGGACAAATATCATCCGAAGGGGCTAATGGCTATCGCCGCCGATCCGAAAACGATGGAAATTTTAGGCATGGCGAGCTACCCGAATTTTAACCCTAATAAATATTGGGAAGTAAACAATCAGAGCGATTTCATCAATCATAACATCGCCTCGCAGTACGAACCCGGTTCGACCTTCAAGCTGGTCACGCTGGCGGCAGCGGTGGAGGAAGGCTTGTTCAATCCGAACGAAACGTATTTGTCGGGTTCGATTCAAGTGCCGGGCCGGCGTCTGCACGACCATAACGTTGTCGGTTGGGGCACAATCAGCTATCTGGAGGGCCTCAAGCGGTCGAGTAACGTCGCATTCGTCAAGCTGGGTTATGAGAAGCTGGGAAAAGACCGGCTGAAAAGCTACATCGAGAAGTTCGGCTTCGGGGATAAAACCGGCATCGATATGCCGGGCGAAGTGCCGGGCATCGTGAAATTGAACTATCCTTCCGAATTTGCGACGGCGACATACGGCCAAGGCCTTACGTCGACCGCAATCCAGGAAACGGCGGCATATGGGGCGATTGCCAACGGCGGCAAACTCATGTGGCCGCACGTCGTGAAAGAGATTATCGATCCGCAAACAAAAGAGGTTATCGAATCGTTTGAGCCCAAGGTGATCCGTCAGGTCGTATCGGAAAATACGGCCAAGCAGGTGTCCGAATATTTGGAGCAGGTCGTATCCGATCAGGCGATCGGCACCGGGCGCAGAGCCTACATCGACGGTTACCGCGTGGCGGGCAAAACGGGGACCGCCAACAAGGTGGAACCCGGGGAAAAAGGGTACGCCGAAGGCAAGTGGGTTATCTCGTTTATCGGCTATGCGCCGATCGAAGATCCGCGCATCCTGGTGACGATCATCGCGGACGAGCCTGATCTGGGCGGCGATTACCACCGCGGCGGCGATGTGGCGCCTCCCGCTTTCAAGGAGATCGTGTCGCAAACTCTGCATTATTTGGGAGTCCCTACATCTTCACAGCAGATGGAGGTAACGGACAAAGACAGCAAAATATCGGTGCCCGATATGAACGGCATGACGTACGAGCAGGCGAAGGCGTCCGTGAGCAAATACGGCGTGACGGTGGAAGCGCTCGGAAAAGGGCCCAAAGTGGTCGATCAATTTCCCGACAAAGGTACTGAAATCGGGGTTTCTCAACGAATCTATGTATTGATGCAGGAGGACGGCGATATTGCGGTACCGGATTTGACCGGAAAATCTGCCCGCGACGCTTTGGAGGTATGTTCCTTCCTCAAGGCGCAGTGCCAAACCGAAGGGGAAGGTTACGTTGCGTCGCAAAGCTTGAGCGGCGAAGGCGAGTCGGCGATGCTTACGCTTACGCTAAAGCCGTTCAACGAGCTGATGGCCATCCTTCCCGCGAAGACTGCCAGCAATAAAACAGTTACCACTCAGGCCAAGAAAAAAACGCCCCCCGGCTCCGTAAAAGCGCAAAGCGGCTCCAATACCGGTGCTGCGGCGTCAAATACAAAGAAGACAACGTCAAATGCGACGAAAAAAGAAACGGTCACTTCCCCGGACGATCCGAAAAAAGTTACGCAGCAAAACAGGTAAGCTTGTTCTAACCCCATCTTGTCCCGAATAGTCTGGATATGAAACGACAGCGATCATATCGGATTTTCGGGAAGGGGTACGAGCATTCATGAGGGCTTCCGGCGTCACGGTTCGCAGGCGGCTATACGCTGCACTCATCATAGGAACAGTGCTGTTTGCAGCCTTGATCATAAGGCTGGGGTACGTGCAAATGTGGATTGGCCCAGAACTATCCGACAGGGCGGAGCAATCGTGGCGGCGCAACATTCCGTTTGCCGCCCAGCGCGGGGAAATTCTCGACCGAAACGGGGTGCGGCTTGCATACAACATCAGCTCGCCGTCGGTCATGGCCATTCCCGCGCAAGTGAAGGATCCGCAAGGGACCGCACGCCAGCTGGCCGCTGCGCTGCAAACATCCGAACAGAACATATTTAACATGATTACGAAAAGACAGCTTATCGTGCGCATCCAGCCGGCCGGGCGAAAAATTACTCAAGAGAAAGCGCAGGAAATCCGCTCGCTTAATTTGCCCGGCATCGTCGTGGCGGAGGACAACAAACGGTTTTATCCGTTCGGCGGGCTTGCTGCGCATGTGCTCGGTTTTACCGGCATCGACAATCAGGGGCTTACCGGCGTGGAAGCCAAATACGATAAAGAATTGACAGGCCTGCCCGGCAGCATTTCGTTTCTGGCGGACGCCGCCGGCAGGGAGATGCCCGGCTCGTCCGACCAATACGTCAAGCCGCGTGACGGCCTTAATTTGCAGCTGACGATCGATAGCCATTTGCAGGCGGTGCTGGAGAGAGAACTCGATCAGACGATGCTGAAATATCAGCCGAAAGACGTGATTGCCATCATGATGGATCCGAATAACGGCGAAATTTTGGCGATGGGTTCGCGACCCGGCTACGAGCCTGCGAACTTCAAGGATTACCCGGTGGAAACGTACAACCGCAATCTGCCGATCTGGATGACCTACGAACCCGGATCGACGTTTAAAATCATCACGCTGGCGGCGGCGATCGAGGAAAAGAAAGTAAACCTGAACGAAGGGTTTCACGATCCCGGGTCGATTGAGGTGGCGGGGGCAAGGCTCCGCTGCTGGAAGCGCGGAGGCCACGGCAGCGAAACGTTTCGGCAGGTTGTGGAAAACTCATGCAACCCGGGTTTTGTCGTCATGGGCCAGCGGCTCGGCAAAGAAAAGCTGTTCGAATACATCTACAACTTCGGATTCGGCAAAAAAACCGGCATCGACCTCGGCGGCGAGGAAAACGGCATCATGTTCAAACCGTCGCGCGTCGGTCCGGTGGAGCTTGCGACCACTTCGTTCGGCCAAGGCGTGTCGGTGACGCCGATCCAGCAAATCACCGCCGTTTCGGCGGCGATTAACGGCGGCAAGCTGTATAAGCCGCATGTCGCCCGCGCCTGGTACAACGGCGAAACCGGCGACGTCGTCGATGTCGTGCAGCCGGAGCTGGTGCGGCAGGTCATATCGCCGGAGACGTCGAAGACGGTCCGCGAGACGCTGGAGAGCGTCGTCGCTAACGGTACGGGCCGCAATGCGTTTATCGACGGCTACCGGGTCGGCGGTAAAACCGGTACCGCGCAGAAGGTCGTGAACGGCCGATATTCTCCGGATGAACACATCGTGTCGTTCATCGGCTTCGCTCCGGCGGACGATCCGAAGGTGGTCGTCTATGCCGCCGTCGACGATCCGCAAGGGCTTCAATTTGGCGGACTTATCGCCGCCCCGCTGGTAAAAAACATCATGGAAGACGCGCTCAAATATTTGAACGTGCCGCCCCGCAAGGATCAGTTGGAGCGAAAGTACGTTTACGGGGATACGCCGATCGTCGAGGTGCCGAATTTGATCGGCGCAACGGTTCAGGACATCTATGAGGATTTGAATTCGAATTTTCTGATCGCCAAATCCGGTGAGGGGACTACGGTCGTCAATCAGGTGCCGAAGCCAGGCACCCGGGTGAGTCAAGGGTCGACGATCCGCGTCTATTTGTCCGACGCTCCGGCAGACGACGGGAAAACGCAGCAGGCGCCGGGCCCGCAATAATTCGCGTTTTACGCTTTGGAACGGCATTATTTTGTCTATACTGGAGAAATACGGCGTTTGGCCGGTTAAGCCATTCGCGTTTAACCGCTCGCGCCGTATCCTTTCTCAGCAGCGGTTTCCCCAGGCATAGCGGACATAAAGTTCGCTAAAATGGGGATTTCGTGATATATTCGGTTATTGGCGGAATGATGGTGCGTTATTGCTCTGATTGGCAAAAAAGCAACTCATGGGGGGAACCACCTATGAAACTTAAAGAATTGGCGGAGAAGCTTGCGATCTGCGAGCTTGTCGGCGACGGGGAGACGGAAATTGCCGGGATGCAGATGGATAACCGGAAAATTCGTCCGGGAGACTTGTTTTTCTGCGTCAAGGGCCGCACATTCGACGGGCATCGGTTCGCAGACCAAGCGGTTCGCTCGGGAGCCGTCGCGCTTGTTGTGGAGCATAAGGTGGATGTGGATGTCCCGCAGCTCGTCGTAAAAGACGTGAGGCGGGCGATGCCCGTGCTGGCGAGCCATTTTTTCGGATACCCGAGCAACGAGATGAAGGTGATCGGCATTACCGGCACCAACGGAAAGACGACATCCAGCTACATCATCGAGCATATATTAAGCGATGCGGGTTTTACGACCGGGCTGATGGGCAGCATCGAAACCAAAATCGCCGCGCAGCGCATTCCGAACACCGGAATCAACACGCAGGAATCGGTCGACTTGCAGCGGAGCCTGCGGCGAATGAAACATGCCGGCGTGGAATATTGCGTAATGGAAGCGACGTCGAACGGGCTCGAAGCAGGCCGTGTGATCGGATGCCGGTTCCGTACGGCACTATTTACGAATCTGACGCAGGATCATCTCGACGAGCACGGGACGATGGAAAACTACAAAGCGGCCAAAGGACTGCTGTTCTCCCGGCTCGGCAATTCGTTTGCAGGCGATCCGGCCCATACGCAGTTTGCCGTGCTCAACAGCGACGACGACGCGTCGGCTTACTATGCCAAGCTGACAACCGCGCAAGTCATCACCTACGGCATCCGTCATGATGCCGACGTTCGCGCCTCCGACATTCGCATAACGTCTCGGGGCACAACGTTCACATGCACGACTTACAAAGGGACGGCTTCCATCCGCATAAAGCTGGTCGGGCAGTTTAACGTGTATAACACGCTTGGGGCAATTGCCGTAACTTTGGCGGAGGGAGTTCCGCTTGAGCAAATTCGGCATAGCTTGGAAAAGATGAGCGTTGTCGAGGGACGGATGGAAATCGTCGAGGGGCCGCAAAATTTTCTCGTGTTGGTCGATTACGCCCACACGCCGGATGGTCTGGCTAATGCGCTGTCGACCATTAAAGAATTTGCACCCGGTAAAATCATCACCGTGTTCGGCTGCGGCGGGGACAGGGACCGCACGAAACGCCCGCTGATGGGCCAAGTGACGGCCGAATACAGCGATTATGTGTTGGTGACCTCGGATAATCCGCGCACGGAAGATCCGGAAGCCATTTTGCAGGACATCGTTCCCGGCGTGAAAACGGCGGGGTTGCCGGAAGACCGGTACGAGCTGATCGCGGACCGCCGTGCGGCGATACAAAAAGCCATTGATTTGGCAGGGCCTCACGATGTAGTATTGATAGCGGGAAAAGGCCATGAAACATATCAGGATATCATGGGCGTCAAACATGACTTCGACGACCGGCTGGTGGCCAAGGAAGCGATAAGGAGACGATACGAATGATCCGCAGAACATACGCACAAATCGCAAGCATGATTGCCGGCACGGCCGTCTCCGCTTCTTACGGAGACATTACGGTCGCCGGCGTTTCCAAGGATACCCGGACGATCGAGCCGGGCAACTTGTACATTCCGCTCGTCGGCGACCGTTTCGACGGGCACGATTTTGTGCTGGATGCATTCGGCAAGGGCGCTTCCGCATCGCTTTGGCAGCGAGGGCGCGAGGGTGCTCCGGAGGGCGTTCCGCTGATTTATGTGGACGATACGCTTGCCGCCCTGCAGCGGCTTGCCAAAACTTACGCGGAAGAGCTGAAGATCCGCGTCGTCGGCATCACCGGCAGCAACGGCAAGACGACAACCAAAGATATGGCTGCGGCGGTGCTCGGGACGTCTTACCGCGTGCATAAAACGATAGGCAATTATAATAATCATATAGGGTTGCCGCTGACGATGCTGCAGTTTTCGGAGGAGACGGAAGCGGCCGTGCTCGAAATGGGGATGAGCGGCCGCGGAGAAATCCGGTTTCTTTCCGAGCTTGCGCAGCCGGAAGCGGCTATCGTTACGAATATCGGAGAATCCCATTTGCTGCAGCTCGGCAGCCGGGAAGAAATCGCCCGGGCCAAAACGGAAATTTTGCACGGTCTTGCGCCCGGCGGATTGTTTGTCCATAACGGCGACGAGCCGCTGATTCCGCAGGCCGTTGCGGAAATGGAGCCGCTGCTCCCGTTTCGGTCCGTCCGCTTCGGGCTTGCCCCGGAAAACGATTATTTTCCGACGGGCATCGCCGCGAGCGGAGACGGCACGGAGTTCAAGGTGAACGCCATCCCCGGCGTCACGTTTTATATCCCGCTGCTAGGGCGGCATAACGTCGTTAACGCGCTGGCGGTTATCGCACTGGCGCAAAGCTGGGGGATCCCGGCCGAGCGGATCGCGGATGGGCTGCGCACGATGAAGCTGACGAGCATGCGCATCGAAGCGGTGAAGGCCGCTTCCGGTCTCACCATCCTGAACGACGCCTACAACGCGAGCCCGACTTCCATGCGCGCCGCCATCGCGCTGCTGCACGAGCTGGAAGGGTACGGCCGCAAATACGCGGTGCTCGGCGATATGCTGGAGCTTGGTCCACGCGAAGCGGAGTTTCACCGTGAAATCGGGACACTTCTGGACCCGGGGAAGATCGAAGCGGTGTACGTGTTCGGAACACTGGCGAAGCATATGGCGGAGGAAGCGGCCAAAACGTTCGGGGCGGACCGCGTGAAATGGTTTGAAGACAAAAATGAGCTGACAAAGGCTTTAGCTGCGCAAGCCGCGCCGGACGACGTCGTTTTGGTGAAAGGCTCGCGCGGGATGAAGCTGGAGCAGGTCGTTTTCGGCCTGCAGGGGGGTTAAATCAAGTGGAATTCAAAGTCGTCATGTTCACCATGGGTGCGGCTTTTTTGCTGGCCGTCATCATGGGGCCTTTATTCATACCCATATTGCGGAGGCTGAAATTCGGCCAGCAAATCCGCACGGACGGCCCGCAGGGGCACCTGAAAAAAGCCGGCACGCCGACGATGGGCGGCACGATCATCATGCTGGCCATGGCGCTGGCCGTGCTCCGCTTTGCGGATAAAACGACGGATACGATCATTTTGCTGATCGCCTCGCTCGGGTACGGGCTCGTCGGCTTTTTGGACGATTACATCAAAATTTTATTCAAGCGTTCGCTTGGTCTGACCGCAAAGCAGAAGCTGCTGGGACAGCTGCTCGTTTCCTTGATCGTCTGCGTGCTGCTGTACCAGTCCGGACACAGCACCGATGTGCGCATTCCCGTTATCGGCGTAGATGTTCCGCTTGGCTGGCTGTATTTTCCGTTCGTCGCCTTTTTGATGCTCGGCACGTCCAACGCCGTCAATTTCACCGACGGGCTCGACGGACTGCTTGCCGGCACGAGTGCGGTCGCTTTCGGCGCTTACTCGATCATCGCGATGAACAACACGCAGCCGGAGGTGGCGATTTTTTCCGCGGCTGCGGTCGGCGCAGTGCTCGGATTTCTCGTGTTCAACGCGCACCCGGCGAAAGTGTTTATGGGCGATACCGGTTCGCTCGGTCTTGGCGGCGGACTTGCAGCCATCGCGATTTTAACGAAGCAGGAAGTCCTTTTGGCCATTATCGGCGGGGTGTTCGTCATGGAGGTGCTATCGGTCATCATTCAGGTCGTCTCCTTCAAAACGAGAGGGAAGCGCGTGTTCAAAATGAGCCCGATCCACCACCATTTCGAGCTGTCCGGATGGTCCGAATGGCGCGTCGTCATCACGTTCTGGACGGCAGGTTTGCTGCTGGCCGGACTTGGATTATACATTAATGAGGTGTTGTAGCAGATGGAGCATCCGAGCAAGTATCGCGGCCGCGAGGTCGTTATTTTGGGCTTGGCGCGAAGCGGTGTCGCCGTAGCCAAGCTGTTTCACGAGATGGGAGCGAATGTCACCGTTAACGATAAAAAAGATCGTTCACAGTGTCCCGAAGCCGACGAACTTTCGGCTTTGGGTATTTCTGTTATTTGCGGCTCTCATCCGTCCGAGCTCATTCATAAAGGCGTCTCGCTGGTTGTGAAAAACCCGGGGATTCCTTACAAAATTGAACCGATCGTCAAAGCGCAGGAGCTGGGCATCGAAATCGTCACCGAAGTCGAAGTCGCTTATCACATCTGTGCGGCGCCGATCATCGGCATCACCGGCTCGAACGGCAAAACGACGACGACGACGTGGACCGGCCTGATTTTTGAGGCCGCCGGCATGAAGCCGATCGTCGCCGGCAATATCGGGCGTGCGCTGACCGAAGCGGCGCTGGAGGCTTCTGCGGACAACTGGATGGTCGTCGAGCTGAGCAGCTTTCAGCTCAAAGGGACCGTAGATTTTCGTCCCCGCATCGCGTGTTTGCTGAATATTTACGAAACGCATCTCGACTATCATGGAACGATGGAGGATTACGTAGCCTCCAAAGCGAAGCTGTTCGCGGGCCAGCAGCCCGGCGATATCGCCGTGCTGAATGCGGACGATGCGGTTTGCCGCAGCCTGATGCCGCAGCTGAAGGCGGATGTGATCCCGTTTTCCCGCAAAGAAGAGCTCGCTCATGGAGTCTATCTTAATTCGCAGCAAACGATCGTGTACCGCGATAAGCAGGGGCAGATTCATCCGGTCATTCCCGCGAAAGAGCTGGGCATCCCCGGCAGCCACAACGCGGAAAACGCCATGGCGGCTGTCGCGATCGCGATCGCCGCCGGCGCGCCTTTATCGGTGATCGCCACCGTGCTGCACGAATTCCACGGTGTCGAGCATCGGCTGGAGCTCGTGGGAAGCCGCGGCGAGGTGAAGTATTACAACGACGCCAAGGCAACCAATCCGTCGGCGACGATCAAAGCGATCAACGCGCTGGACCGCCCGATCATTTTGATCGCGGGCGGACTCGACCGCGGCTCCGATTATATGGAGCTGCTCCCGGTATTCAAGGAGCGGGTGAAAGGTGTCGTCGCGCTCGGCGAGACGAGGCACAAAATTCAGCGCGTAGCCGAGTTGGCAGGCTTAAGCCGCATTAAAACGGTCGATACTGCTAATGCACAGGACGCCATCCGGGAGGCGGTGCAAGCCGCCGCAGCGCTAGCGGAGCCGGGAGATATCGTGCTGCTCTCGCCGGCGTGCGCCAGCTGGGACATGTTTCCGTCTTACGAAGAAAGGGGACGCATGTTTAAGCAGTCCGTGCATAACCTTGTATAAGGGAGTGGGCAAGCCTAACAGGCGGCCTCCGGTTCTGCATGGGCTGAAGGCTGCGGCTCCACCCCTTAAACGTAAGGGTAGAGGTGTCGCGGTATGGGAAAAACTCGATCTGCACCGGATGCAGCCATCGTCTTTTGCACGCTGGCGCTGCTGACCATCGGCGTCGTCATGGTATACAGCGCGAGCGCCGTGCTGTCGTTTCATGAGCACGGAGACTATTTTTATTACTTGAAGCGCCAGCTGCTGTTTGCCGTGCTCGGCGTCATCGCGATGTTTTTTACGATGAACGTCGACTACTGGGTATGGAAAAAATACGCCAAAATCGGGCTCATCGTCTGCTTTATTTTGCTCGTGGCCGTGCTCATTCCGGGTATCGGCGTCGTCCGGGGCGGGGCGAGAAGCTGGCTCGGCATCGGCTCCTTCGGCATTCAGCCTTCGGAGTTTATGAAGCTGGGCATGATCGTTTTTTTATCCAAAATGCTGTCGGAAAACCAGGCGAAAATCACTCAATTCACGCAAGGCCTGCTGCCGCCTCTCGGTTTGGTCGGGGTCGCTTTCGGCATGATCATGCTGCAGCCGGATCTCGGGACCGGCGCCGTGCTGGTCGGCGCATCGCTGCTCATTATTTATACGGCCGGCGCGAGACTGCTCCACCTGTCGTATCTCGGGATGATCGGGGCCCTCGGCCTCGTCGGCCTCATTCTTGCGGCTCCGTACCGGCTGAAGCGCATCACCGCCTTTCTCGACCCGTGGCAGGACCCGCTCGGCGCCGGCTACCAGGCGATTCAATCGCTGTATGCGATTGGCCCTGGCGGCCTGGTCGGTCTCGGACTAGGCATGAGCCGGCAAAAATACAGCTACTTGCCCGAGCCGCAAACGGACTTTATTTTCTCCATCATCGCCGAGGAGCTCGGCTTTATCGGCGGCTCGCTCGTGCTTATGCTGTTCATGCTGCTTGTCTGGCGCGGCATGCGCACGGCCATCACGGCGCCGGATACGTTCGGCAGCCTGCTTGCCACCGGCATCGTCGGCATGATCGCCGTACAGGTGGTCATCAACATCGGCGTCGTGATCGGCATGTTTCCCGTTACGGGCATCACGCTTCCGCTGATCAGCGCAGGCGGATCGTCCCTGACACTCATACTCGCCTCTATCGGCGTGCTGCTCAACATATCCCGGTATTCGAGGTGACTTGTTCCGATGAAAAAAATCGTCTTCACCGGCGGCGGCTCAGCCGGCCACGTGACGCCCAATTTGGCGCTCATGGCCCGGCTTAAGCAGCTCGGTTGGGAGATGGAGTACATAGGCTCGAAGGATGGCATCGAGAAAGGGATCGTCGACCACGAGGGGATCCGCTTCCATCACATCGCTTCGGGCAAGCTGCGGCGCTATTTCGACTTGAAAAACTTCAAAGACCCGTTCCGCGTCATCCAGGGTGTCGGCCAGGCTTACCGGCTGCTGCGGCGGATCAAGCCGCACATCGTTTTTTCCAAGGGAGGGTTCGTCTCCGTGCCGGTCATTTTGGCCGCATGGCTGAACCGCATCCCCGTCATCATTCATGAATCGGACTTCACGCCCGGACTCGCGAATAAAATTTCGATGCCGTTCGCCACAAAAATTTGCGTGACGTTCCCGGAGACGCTCCGGCATATCAAAGGCGGCAAGGCGGTGTGCACCGGCTTGCCGATCCGCGAGCGCATACTGGAAGGCAAAGCGCTGAACGGCTACACGCTGTGCGATTTTCACAGGCAGAAGCCGGTGCTGTTCATCATGGGCGGCAGCCTGGGCGCGCAAGCGATCAACAATGCGGTGCGCGGTGCGCTGGATGCGCTGTTGGAGAGGTACCAGATCGTCCACATTTGCGGAAAAGGCAACGTAGACAAAGCGCTCGAGGGACGCAGAGGGTATAAGCAGTTCGAGTACGTGCAGGAGGAGCTGCCCGATTTGATGGCGATGGCGGACATCGTCGTCTCGCGGGCCGGCTCGACGTCGATTTTCGAGTTTTTGGCGCTGCAAAAGCCGATGCTGCTCATTCCGCTCACCCGGCAGGCGAGCCGGGGGGATCAAATTTTGAACGCCGAGTCGTTTCAAAAGATCGGCTACGCGCGGGTTCTCTACGAAGAGAAACTGACGCCGGAGACGCTGCTTTCGGAGCTGGCGGCTGCTTACGAGAACCGCGAGCTGACGAAGGCGCAAATGGCCGCCAGCCGGCACTCAAGCGGGACCGATACGATCGTCGATCTGATCGAAAAACACCGGCTAGGCCGCATTTGACGGACAACGGCCGGGCTTTCTCCACAAGATCAGCTTAATCTCCCGATATGAGCTTTCTCCGAAAGCTCAGTAACGCTTACGAAGCCGGCTTTCTTCGAAAGCCCAGCTTAATCTCCCGATGTGAGCTTTCTCCGAAAGCTCAGTAACGCTTACGAAGGCGGCTTTCTTCGAAAGCCCAGCTTATGCTTCCGATGTGAGCTTTCTCCGAAAGCTCTTAGGCATTTGTCACACTCTACTCCGACCCAACATAAAATACACCATAACCGTGACAGACGCCCGGTGTTTGCCCCCGGGTTCTGTGAAGGAGGTTTAACCCAATGCGGCAAGTCTTTAACGATTTGCAGGCGGGTGCTTACGGGGACGTTCGTTTCAACGAACCGCTGGCACCTTATACGACATGGAAAATAGGAGGGCCCGCCGATATTTTGCTGACTCCCCGAAGCAAGGATCAGCTGATCCGCGCCGTACGTTTTCTCCACGATCGCGGGATTCCGTGGACCGTTATCGGCCGAGGCTCCAACATGCTGGTCACCGATAAAGGCATCCGTGGGGTCGTCATCAAGCTGGGCGACACGCTGGAAACCGTCCGGTTCGAGGGGACGCTGGCAATAGCAGGCGGCGCGTATTCCTTTATCAAGCTTTCCGTGATGGCCGGCAAAGAAGGATTGACCGGTCTGGAGTTTGCCAGCGGAATTCCAGGCACCGTGGGTGGAGCCGTCTACATGAACGCAGGGGCGCACGGATCGGACGTGTCACGCATACTCAAGCAGGCTGAAGTCTTGTGGGAAACAGGTGAATTGGCAACGCTTCAAAGGGACGAACTGCAGTATGCTTACCGGCACTCCTTGCTTCAGACCAAACCCGGCATCGTTACGGAAGCCGTATTCCAGCTCGAATACGGCGAACGCAACGAAATTGCGGCGGAGATGGCCGCCAATAAGGAGCGCCGGCTGCGCACGCAGCCTTATACGCTCGCCTGCGCGGGCAGCGTGTTCCGCAATCCTCCGGGCCACCATGCCGCCAGGCTGATCGAAGATGCCGGGCTTAAAGGACTGCGGTCCGGAGGAGCCGAAGTTTCGACCCTGCACGCCAACTTCATCGTAAATACCGGCGAGGCGACAGCCGAGGACGTCGTCACCCTCATCGAAAAGGTCAAAGCGAAGGTGCTGGAAAAGTACGGCATCGAGCTGCATCCCGAAGTACTGGTGGTGGGTGAACGGTAAATCGGAGGTGGCACTTTGGAGAAGTTGGTTATCGAAGGCGGGAAGCCCCTATCGGGAACCATCAAAATTCACGGCGCCAAAAATGCGGCGCTGCCCATTTTGGCGGCCAGCATGATGGCACCGGGAACGGTTACCCTTGTCAACGTTCCGGATTTGTCGGATATACATGTCATGCTGGACATATTGCGCGCCCTCGGGTGCCAAGCGGAGCAAGGGACGGATACGGTCAGGCTGAACACGTCGACTGCGCATTCTTCTCACATTCCGGAAAGTTTGATGAGTCAGATGAGATCGTCGATATTTCTGATGGGGCCGCTTCTGGCCAGGTTTGGCAGAGTGCAAGTATATCAGCCCGGAGGCTGCGCGATCGGCGAACGCAAAATCGACCTCCATCTCAAAGGCCTGCAGGCGCTTGGAGCGGAGATCGAGGAGAGCGGCAATACGATCGTTTGCACTACGAATGGGCTTAAAGGAACGGAGATTGTACTCGACTATCCCAGTGTCGGAGCGACGGAAAACATCATGATGGCCGCCTGCATGGCCGAAGGGATGACAACGATCTCGAACGCGGCCCGGGAGCCGGAAATTCAAGACCTGCAAAATTTTCTGAACGTCATGGGGGCGGAAATCATCGGTGCCGGCACGGACACCATCACGATCAAGGGAGTAACGTCGCTTACTCCTTGCGTATACCGCGTTATTCCCGACCGAATCGTAGCGGGTACATTCATGGTAGCCGCCGCAGTCACCAAAGGAAACGTCACACTTGAAAACGTAAATCCATCCCATCTCACTTCCGTCATCCATGTACTCAAGCGGGCAGGTGTTCAAATCACCATTGACGGTGATATAATGAACGTAAGCTGCCTGACAAGACCTAGAGCGGTAGAACGCATCGTCACCTCGCCGCACCCGTCATTTCCAACCGATTTGCAATCCCAGATCATGGTTCTGCTCTCTCTCGCCGACGGCGTAAGTATTGTCAAGGAAACGGTTTTCGAAGGCCGGTTCAAGCACGTCGACGAACTTTCCCGCATGGGGGCGGACATTCGGACGGATATGAATTCCGCATTTATCAAGGGGGTTCACAGATTGTACGGGGCAACGGTAGAGGCGACCGATCTGCGGGCGGGAGCGGCCCTTGTGCTGGCCGGCCTTGCGGCACACGGCACGACGGTCGTAGAGCAAATACATCACATCGACCGGGGATACGAGCGCATCGAAAAGATGCTGACGCATTTGGGGGCGCAAATTCACAGATTTTCCCCTGTACCTACGGAATAGCACTCATTAATGATTATGAATATTGACGCTGAAATATCCCTTTCTTTTCGCAGGAGCAACGAAAAGATAAGGGATGTTCGGCGGTTTACATACCCAAGGAGCCAGCCCATGAAAGTACCTGCCATTAAAGAACCGAATAGACGGAATCGCAGCAGCCGGAAGCTTCTGGCTTTTCTTTTTATATTTTTCGTCACGCTTTTGGTCATTTTGTTTTTCCAGTCGTCTTTGAGCAAAATCACCACCGTGGAAGTGGCCGGCAACGAACTGCTTTCCGCGGATGAAGTGAAGCAAGCGATGCCCGTGAGGCCTGGCGACCATTTTTTTGCCATATCGTCACAGACGATCGAGCAGGTTTTGCAGCAAATGAAAATGGTCCAGTCCGCCAAGGTGACCAAACGGTTTCCGGGCGTCATTCATGTCGATATCCAGGAATATCAGAGAGTCGCTTTTCAAATCAACGAGGAAGGGAAAAAGGAAGTGCTGCTGGCCGACGGCAGCTCGGTCGTCATCGAGCAGCGCGGCGTTACGATTGACAAGCCTCTCTTAACCGGCTGGAGCAAGGACGATCCGAACAAAGTCAAGCTGTGCAAGGTGATGGCTGCAATTCCCCCTTCGTATTTTTCCGACGTGTCAGAGATCAAACCGGATCCTTCCGAATCGTATCCCGATAAAATCAAGCTGTACACCAGGTCGCAGTTCGAGGTGCAGACGACGATTTCCTACTTGCCGGACAAGCTTCCTTATTTGGATTTGTACATTACCAATTTGAAGGAAAACAACATCACGAACGGTATTTTAAAGCTGCTGGAAGCGGACAATCACATGCCTTACGAGCCGCCGGCCAAAGATGCCAAAGATCAAAATGCGGGAAAAGATGCAAGCAAAGATGCGGGCAAAGATACGGGAGCCAAGGATGCAAATAAAACGTCGCAAACGTCCGGAACGAATGCGCAAGGGGATTCCAAGAAACCGGTCAACAAGGAGCCTGTGAAAACAAACGAGAAAGAATCGGCGAGATGACGAGAAAAGACTACTCAACCCTATAAAATAATGCTAGAATTGAAATTATGGGTTTGTGATAAAAATATTGTTGAAAAAAGAGGGAAATCCCTTGTTGTGTTGAATAGATAACAGAAGGTATTGCTCGCCATAACCATTTATTCATTTACGTTACAGGAGGTGCCACGGGTTGAGCAGCAATGACATCATTGTTAGTTTGGACATCGGTACATCCAAAGTTCGCGCTATTATTGGGGAAGTTGTTAACGGAGCCATTAATATAATAGGAGTTGGATCTGCCGACTCGGAGGGAATTCGCAAAGGAGCAATCGTAGATATCGATCAAACCGTGCAGTCCATCCGTAATGCGATCGACCATGCCGAACGGATGGTCGGTATTCAAATATCCGAAGTGCATGTAGGAATTTCCGGAAATCATATAGCGCTGCAAACAAGCCACGGCGTGGTTGCAGTTTCGAACGAGGATCGCGAAATCGGCGATGAGGATATCGAACGGGTCATTCAAGCGGCCAGAGTCATCGCCTTGCCTCCGGAGCGGGAAATTATCGGAGTCGTTCCGAATCAATATTTGGTGGACGGACTGGAAGGCATCAACGACCCGAGAGGGATGATCGGCGTACGGCTTGAAGTGGAAGCGACGATTATTACCGGAGCGAAAACAGGAATACATAACTTGCTTCGCGTCGTTGAGAAGGCCGGCCTCAAGGTTGCCGGGCTCATTCTCATGTCGCTTGCATCGGGTCAGCTTGCGCTGTCCAAAGATGAGAAAATGGTAGGCACCGTGCTGGTGGACATCGGCGCGGGCGCCACGACGATCGCGGTATTTCAGGAAGGCAACATGGTGGCAACGTCGACGCTGCCGATCGGCGGCGAATTTGTAACGAACGATATCGCCATCGGGCTTCGGACGCAGATGGATATCGCGGAAAAAATCAAGCTGAAATTCGGTTGTGCCGTCGTAGACGACGCGGCATCCGACCAGGTTTTCAAGGTGAACCGGATCGGCAGCAATGTGGATAAGGAGTTTTCGCAGGTCGATCTGGCCAACATCATCGAACCTCGCGTGCAGGAAATTTTTCACCTGATCAGGGTCGAGGTGCAGCGGCTCGGGTATGCGGATGTGCCCGGGGGTTATGTGCTGACCGGCGGCTCCGTTTCCATGCCGGGCATGTTGACGGTTGCGCAGGCGGAGCTGCAAACTTCGGTGCGCATCGCGGTTCCGGACTATATCGGCGTGAGAGACCCGTCTTACACGAGCGGGGTAGGAATTATCCAATACGCATCGAAATATATAAAGGCAAGCAGCAAGCAAACGAGCTTCATCAAAAAAACGAGCGGCAACAAAAAGGTATCATCCTCTGCGGACTCCGCCAAATCCGGCTTGTTCGAACGTTTTAAAAATTGGTTGAGCGAATTTATTTAAATGCAGCAGCTTTTTTTCGTAAAAATTTTTAGGGGGATAATACCGCTATGTTTGAATTAGATCTGGACATGGACCAACTGGCGAAAATAAAAGTAATTGGCGTAGGCGGCGGCGGCAGCAACGCCGTCAACCGGATGATCGACAACGGCGTTCAAGGCGTCGAGTTTATTACCGTGAACACGGACGCTCAGGCGCTGCATTCGGCGAAAGCCGAACACCGGCTGCAAATCGGGGACAAGCTCACCCGCGGGCTTGGCGCCGGAGCGAATCCGGATGTCGGAAAAAAAGCGGCCGAAGAATCGCGTGAGTTGATTTTGAACACGCTGCGCGGAGCCGATATGGTGTTCGTGACCGCAGGCATGGGCGGCGGAACTGGTACCGGAGCCGCTCCGGTAATCGCGGAAATCGCCAAGGAGTGCGGCGCTTTGACGGTAGGCGTCGTAACCCGGCCGTTTACGTTCGAAGGCCGCAAACGCGCAATGCAGGCTGAGCAAGGCATCGCCGCATTGAAGGAAAAAGTGGACACGCTGATCGTCATTCCGAACGACCGCTTGCTTGAGATCGTCGACAAGAAGACGCCGATGCTCGAAGCGTTCATGCATGCGGACAACGTGCTCCGTCAAGGGGTGCAAGGCATCTCCGACCTGATTGCCGTACCGGGACTCATCAATCTCGACTTTGCCGACGTGAAAACGATTATGACCGAACGGGGCTCCGCACTGATGGGTATCGGCATTGCCACCGGCGAGAATCGCGCTGCCGAAGCGGCCAAGAAAGCGATCATGAGCCCGCTCCTCGAAACGTCCATCGACGGTGCGCGCGGCGTGCTGATGAACATTACCGGCGGCGCCAATTTGTCGCTGTACGAAGTGAACGAAGCGGCTGACATCGTCGCCACCGCTTCCGATCCGGAGGTCAATATGATTTTCGGTGCGGTCATCGACGAAAGATTGAAGGACGAAATTATGGTCACGGTCATCGCGACAGGTTTCGAGCATCGCGCCCAATCCGTCCCGAACCGCAAACCGGCCGGCGCCGCACAGTCTGAACCTCAGGACAACAGACTCGGCAATCTGCGTCCGTTCGGCAGCCAGCCGGCGTCGAACGACCAGCTCGACATCCCGACCTTCCTTCGCAATCGCAACCGCGGCGGCTTCAACGACAAGTAGCATTTAACGATATGAAAACTCCTCGCAGAGATATCTCTGCAGGGAGTTTTTTTAGTTTTCGCGTATAGAGGAACTGTAAAACGATCCGAAGATAACGCAATCATTTGGGGGGCGGAGCTACAGCTCGGCCACTTCGGAAATTTGAGTTATTGGGCCGACTCACTCCATAATTATCCGACCAAGTCACGGACCCCGTCTTGTATTCCAGTTTCAGACGTTACCCCCTCGTTATTTTTATTTTGTATGATTTTTCAAATACAATCATTGGGACTGACGCAAAAAGAAAATTTATATCTGATTTTTCATATTCATGTTTTGACTACATCGTCCCAAGGTATACATGTATATGATTTTTCGCACAAATTGGTCTGTTTTACGATCTTAGCATAATTTCTATACGATTTTTCATATAGAAGTACTCCCAGAATCCCGCCCGAGGCCAGAGTTACAGCGAAAAGTAAAGCGTGTCCGCCCGATGCTTCGAAGAAGCGAGGCCGGACAACCGCGGGCAAGAGGCACGCTTGAACCCTCCCCGCCAAGCACCACCCAAAGTGCAGCGTGTCGGACATAGGATTTTCGGCGAAGCCAAAAATCCATGGCAGAGAAACGCGAGCAAGAGGCACGCATGAACCCTCCCCGCCAAGCACCCAAAGTGCATCGTGTCGGGCATAGGATTTTTCGGCGAAGCCAAAAATCCATGGCAGAGAAACGCGAGCAAGAGGCACGCATGAACCCTCCCCGCCAAGCACCCAAAGTGCAGCGTGTCGGACATAGGATTTTTCGGCGAAGCCAAAAATCCATGGCAGACAACCGCGAATAAGAGGCACGTATGAACATATGCGCCCGGGTCCAGGGCAGAGCCCTGGGGTCCCCTCCTCCGGAGGGGATTTAGGGGTGGGAGCAAGCCTTAGGGGTGGAATTATTGGAGAAAAGTAGAATTTTAGCAGGGTTAAAAAAGATAGGGGCGGGCGGCGGGCAACCAGTAACAAAAACTGACAAAAATAGTTGCTCCCGGACGGCAAGTTTAGACAGACTTTGAAGGCGGATTTTTATATACTTGTCTCAGCCGACAGTTATACAGCTTTGGAAAAAGGCAGAAGGGAAAATAGCGATGATCGTCTACCTGGATCTTATTTTCCTGACAAACTTCCTGATCGACGGGGTGCTGCTGTACGCAACCGCCCGTGCCCGTAAAATCCGCTTTGCGTGGTGGAGGCTGCTGCTTGCCACCGGAATCGGCGCCTCTTACGTCGTTTTTATGTTTATTCCGGAGATGTCGTTTTTATTTACGTTTTTGCTGAAGTTTTGTTTTGCCCTCGGCATGCTTGCCGTCGCGTTCGGATTTCCGAGCCTGCAGCATTTTTTGCGTAATTTGGGGATGTTTTATGCCATTAACTTTGCGGTGGCGGGTGCGATACTGGGCATCAACTATTTTTTGGAGTCGTCAAGCGAAGTGCTGGATGGGATCGTTATCGGCCAGACCGGAGTGGATCATCATACAATTTCGTTCACGTTTACTGCGGTTGCCGTGCTGCTTTTGCCGGGATTATGGATTTTTCGCAACGTGTTTAAAAGCGCCAAGAAACGCGAGGAAGTAACGGCATTCATGGCCGAGGTACGGATTGAAATCGGTCAGGCGGAAACAAGCTGCACAGGGCTGATCGACACCGGCAACCAATTGTACGATCCGCTGACGCGCACTCCGGTTATGATCATGGAGGCTTCGCAATGGAAAGAGTATATTCCCGAGTCATGGATGAATCGGATTCGGGAAGCCGAGGTCGACCAAATCATTTCCGGCATCGGTTCCGAGGACAGCCAGGACACATTCGTATGGCAGGATCGCCTTCGTCTGGTCCCTTATCGGGGAATTAACAAGGCAACTCAATTTATGCTGGCGATCAAGCCGGACCGGGTGGTCATTACCCATAACGAAAAACAAATCGAGTCCCCCAAAGTATTAATCGGGCTGGACGGAGGCAAGCTGAGCTCCGACAATTCGTACCAGGCGATCATTCATCCGATGCTGATGCAATCTTAATTACACCAAGTGCAAGGAGGCACAACCGCTATGCTGTTAAAATGGAAGCTGCGCATGCAACTGGCCTACTATCGTCTGCTTATGGCGCTGGGGCTGAAAAGCGACGAGGTTTATTACATCGGGGGCAGCGAAGCGCTGCCGCCTCCGCTTTCCCGGGAAGAAGAAGAATATTTGCTGGAAAGGCTTCCATCCGGAGATGCCGCCATACGCGCCATGCTGATCGAGCGCAATTTGCGGCTTGTCGTATATATTGCCAGAAAGTTTGAAAACACCGGCATCAACATCGAAGATTTGGTGTCCATCGGAGCGATCGGGCTCATTAAGGCGGTAAACACGTTTGATCCCGAGAAAAAAATCAAGCTGGCTACGTACGCTTCCCGATGCATTGAAAACGAGATTCTCATGTACCTTAGAAGGAACAGCAAAATCCGCACGGAGGTATCGTTCGACGAGCCGCTCAATATCGACTGGGACGGCAACGAGCTGCTGCTTTCCGACGTGCTCGGAACGGAAAACGATACGATTTACCGCAACATCGAGGAGCAGGTCGACCGCAAGCTGCTGCACAAGGCGCTCGACAAGTTGTCGGAGCGGGAGCGCGTCATTATGGAGCTGCGCTTCGGCCTTCAGGACGGCGAGGAGAAGACGCAGAAGGACGTGGCGGATATGCTCGGCATTTCCCAATCTTACATATCCCGATTGGAGAAACGGATCATCAAGCGTCTGCGGAAAGAGTTTAACAAAATGGTGTAAAATCAAGAGTCCCGAGGCACGATCAACGGGGCTCTTGAATTTTTTTTCGCATGTTTGAAAGCGAAATCTTTCCTTCCCCGTTGCAGGTTGGAATCGTTTTCAGCGGGATTTTGACCCCGAGTCTGCGACGCATAAAAAAGGGGACCGAGGAGATAATTAACAGTAATGTTTCTCCTTGGGAGGTATCACGAGTGACCCGAAACAAAGTCGAAATCTGTGGAGTAGACACCTCGAAACTGCCTGTTCTGACTAATGCGGAAATGCGTGAATTATTCGTTCAGCTTCAAACGCAAAACGAACGATCTGCAAGAGAGAAATTGGTCAACGGAAACCTTCGGCTTGTGCTGAGCGTCATTCAGCGTTTTAACAACCGGGGGGAGTTTGTCGACGATTTGTTTCAGGTCGGCTGCATCGGTCTGATGAAGGCGATCGACAACTTCGATTTAAGCCAAAACGTCAAATTTTCCACCTATGCGGTGCCGATGATCATCGGCGAAATCCGCAGGTATTTAAGAGATAACAACCCGATCCGCGTATCCCGTTCGCTGCGCGACATCGCTTATAAAGCGCTGCAGGTGAGGGATAACCTCACGAACCAAAACTCGCGGGAGCCGACGATTTACGAAATATCCGAAGCGCTCAACGTGCCGAAGGAAGACGTCGTGTTCGCTTTGGATGCCATTCAGGATCCGGTATCGCTGTTCGAGCCGATTTACCATGACGGCGGCGATCCGATTTACGTGATGGATCAAATTAGCGACGATCGCAACAAAGATGTTTCCTGGATCGAAGGAATCGCCCTCCGCGAAGCGATGAGGAAGCTTGGAGACCGGGAGAAGATGATATTGTCGATGAGGTTTTTTGACGGCAAAACGCAGATGGAGGTTGCCGACGAGATCGGCATTTCCCAAGCGCAGGTATCCCGCCTCGAAAAATCGGCGATTTCGCAAATGCAGAAGCATGTGAAACAATAAGCTGTCAGTACGACCGCTTTCAGCCGCAACCCATGCCGGCATGCCGGCAAGTTTTCTCGCCATTGCCCGGCGGGTGCGGAGGAAGGCGGTTTTTTTGCTGCTTAGACCGATTTTCGATTCTTAAGGACATTTTGCTGGGCTCTTACATATAGTATTAATAATACAAATTGCGGGAAGCCGTGGTGAGCCGATCATGAAAATTTCCGATTTCCAATCCAAGGACGTCATCAATATTGTGGACGGAAAAAAACTCGGTCAAATCAGCGACCTTGAGCTCGATTTGCGCAACGGCCGAATCGACTCGATCGTCGTTCCGAATCAAAGCCGCTTTTTCGGTTTGTTCGGCGGCACAACCGACGTGATCATTCCGTGGAAAAATATCGTCAAAATCGGCATGGATGTCGTATTGGTCAAGCTCGACGATCTGCGCCCCACGTACCGGCAGGCTGAAGACGGGGAAACGTATGAGTATGACAACCGTCCTTACCGCGGAAACTGACGACGCACGGGCGACGCTTCGGTACAAAAAGTGCCGAAGCCCTTATGTTCGTGCGCCGTTTATTGTATAGTAAGCTTACGAAGATTGGATTGACCCGGGTGGGAAACAGGGAAGAGGAGCGGACAAGCATGGAACCGTTTATTTTAGAGAAAGCGCCTAATGGAGCAGAGCTTTTACATATAACGTCATGGGCGGCGCGCTTTCCGCAGATCAGCGCCGGTTTTACGACGCGGCGCGGCGGCGTAAGCGGGGAGCCTTTCACGTCGCTTAATTGCGGCTTGCATGTGTCGGACCGGCCTGGCGACGTGATCGCTAACCGCGAGAAGCTCGCCGAGGCGCTCGGCATCCCCGCCGGCCGCGCCACATATGCGGAGCAGGTGCACGGCTGCGACATCGCCGTGATCTCGCCCGCCGACGGCGGCAAAGGCGTTTATTCGCGCGAAGAGGCGATCCAGGCAAAGGACGGGTTCATAACGAACGAACCCGGCATTTTCCTGCATGCGCTTTTCGCGGACTGCGTGCCGCTTTACTTCTACGACCCCGTGCACCGGGCCGTAGGCCTCAGCCATGCAGGCTGGAAAGGCAGCGTGCTGCAAATCGCCCGCGAGACGGTGTCGGCGATGCAGCGCGCCTACGGCTCGCGGCCGTCCGAGCTAGTGGCGGCGATTGGCCCGTCCATCGGCGTATGCTGCTACGAGGTGGACGATGCGGTGATCGGCCGCGTTCGCGAAGCGCTCGAGCAGACGGGGCCAAGTGCAGCAGGTAACGAAGGGGAATTTTATATCTCCAAAGGTAACGGGAAGCATATGCTGAACTTGCAACATTTTAATCGACAAATTATGATAAAAGCAGGAATTTTGCCGTCGAACATCGAAGTATCTACGTTATGTACCAGTTGCCGTACGGACTTGTTTTTTTCCCACCGCAAGGAAGGCGGGAGGACGGGGCGGATGGCTGCGTGGATCGGCATTCGGCCGCTGTCTTGAAAGCGACAAGTGAGGTGACTTCGTTTTGGATATACAGAGCAGCATGTCTGCGTTGCAAGAGAGAATTGCCGAAGTGGAGCGGCGCATCGCCGCAGCCTGCGAACGAAGCGGGCGGGCCAGGAGCGACGTGAATGTCATTGCGGTTACGAAATATGTTTCTGCGGAAGCGACGGAACAGGTTTTGCAGGCAGGTCTTGCCGACATCGGCGAAAACCGCTGGCAGGATGCGCAGGAGAAATGGGAGCGGCTCGGCTCGCAGGGCACCTGGCATTTTATCGGGCATCTGCAAACCAACAAGGTAAAGGAAGTCGTCGGCCGCTTCGCCTACATTCATTCGTTGGACCGGCTGTCCCTGGCCAAGGAAATTGACAAAAAGGCGGCCCAGCTCGGGTTGGAGGCGAAGTGCTTCATTCAGTTAAACGTTTCCGGGGAAGAAACGAAATATGGCCTGCCACCGGAGCAGCTTCCAGATTTCGCGCAGCAGCTTAAGGCGTATCCGCACATTCGGATCGTCGGCCTGATGACGATGGCTCCGTTCGAAGCGGAGGCCGAAGCGACAAGACCGGTATTTCGCGGGCTGCGCGAGCTGAGGGACGGCCTGAATCGCTCGGGAGTGCTCGGATACGAGGTGCCTGGGCTCTCTATGGGGATGTCGAACGATTTTGAGGTTGCGATTGAAGAAGGTGCCACCTGGGTCCGGCTTGGAAGCATTTTGGTCGGGAAATAAATGTCGTTTTGAAAACCCGCGAATATTTTAGGAGGAGAGGTCCATGGGAGTTATGAATAAATTCATGAATTTTTTGGGACTGCAGGAAGAGGAAGAGATCGTAGAACGCGAACGGATCGTCGAGCAAGTGGAAGAACCTGAAACCAATCCGTTCGAGCAGCGTAGTAAAAGTAAGAACAACATCGTAAGCATTCATTCGCAGAAAAATGTAAAGGTCATTTTAAACGAGCCGAGATCGTATGAGGAAACCCAGGAAATCGCCGACCATTTGCGCTCCCGCCGTCCGGTGGTCGTCAATCTGCAGCGGGTCCGTCCCGACCAGGCGACGCGGATCGTGGATTTTCTGAGCGGCACCGTATATGCGCTGAACGGCTCCATTTCGAAGATCGGCCCGAACATTTTTCTGTGCACGCCGGATTCCGTTGAAATACACGGTTCGATTTCGGAAATAATGAATGAAGGTTAGCCATACAAATATACAGAGGTGAACGGCTTGCTAAACATTGACGGATACATCGCTACACTGATCGAAATTTATACATACATGATTATCGCTTACGTGCTGCTTTCGTGGCTGCCCGCGGCAAGGGACAGCTTTATCGGGGAAATTCTCGGCAAGCTGGTGGAGCCGTATTTATCGGTTTTCCGCAGGCTGATTCCGGCCATCGGCGGCATGATCGACATTTCTCCGATCATTGCGCTGATTGCCCTGCGTTTTATCGGGGAAGGCATCATTGCGATACTTCATTATCTGGTAAGGTGATCCGGTGGCATTCGATAACATTTACTCGCATTTTCATCCGGACGAGCACCGTTTTGTCGACAAGGCGGCGGAATGGGTGGAGCGGGCCGTGTATCAGCATACGGTAAAAAAGACGGACTTTCTCGATCCGAGACAAGCTTTCATTTTGCAAACGCTCGTGAACCGGGAGACGGACGTGCAGTTTCGTTTGGACGGCGGGTACGAACAGGCGGAAAGAAAACGCGCGATCGTAGCGCCAGGCTATCGGCATGTCGATGACGAAGACATGGGCATTGCCGTAGTGTCCGTCCGTTCCGACGACGAGAAGATCAAAGCGCTGAACCATGGAGACTATCTCGGTTCGGTGCTCGGGCTCGGCATCAAACGGGACAAAATCGGCGATATCCACGTTCACCCGAACGGGGCGCATCTGCTTGTCGCGTCGGAAATCGCCGAATATATTCATCTGAACCTGCAGCAAGTGCACCGGGTTCATGTGTTGACCGAGACGCTTCCGCTGGCGCAGCTTCAAGTCGCGGCGGAGCAGCTTGAGAGCATGAGCTTATCGGTGGCTTCTTTGCGTTTGGACGGCATTGCCGGGGATGTATACCGTCTAAGCCGGGCCAAAATCGTCATCCCGATCAAAGCCGGCCGCTGCAAGGTGAACTGGAAGCAGGAGGAGGATCCGAGCACGCCGCTTAAGCAAGGCGATGTCGTATCGCTCCAAGGGTTCGGCCGGTTTAAAGTATTGGAAGTCGAAGGGATGACGAAAAAGGGCAGAATTCGCGTCCATGTCGGAAAATATGTATAAAAGCGATGCAAAAATTAACTGCAGGCATGCAGGAATGTAGCTATTTCTGTCGAATATAGCAGTACACTATGCGCTTTTGCGGGTTTCTTTGGAAAACCCGGCGTATGCCGAATCGGAGCAGCGCGTTATCCCAACCGTCTCACTCTGCGCAAAACCATCGACGCTTACGAAGAACATTTTTGCTGGCGCAAAAATTGTTAGGAGGGTATACCATGCCTTTGACACCGCTGGACATACATAACAAGGAATTCAGCCGGTCTTTCCGCGGATACGACGAAGACGAGGTCAACGAATTTTTGGACCAGGTCATTAAGGATTACGAGTCGATCCTCCGGGAAAATAAAGATTTGCAAAACCAGATCGCCGCTCTGCAGGAGCGCCTCGATCATTTTGCCAATATCGAAGAAACGCTCAGCAAGACGATCATCGTCGCTCAGGAAGCGGCGGATGAGGTCAAGACGAACTCCAAGAAGGAAGCTCAGCTGATCATCAAGGAAGCGGAGAAAAACGCAGACCGCATCATCAACGAATCGATCGCCAAATCGCGGAAAATCGCGCTGGAAATCGAGGAGCTGAAGAAGCAGGCGACGATTTACCGCACCCGGTTCCGCACGCTGCTCGAGGCTCAGCTTGAGCTGCTCAGCAAGGAAGACTGGGCATCGTTGGAGCAAGTCGAGGTCGAACAGTCCTGATTTTTTGGACGGGTCTTGTCCGCTTGTTGACTATAGTCAATGAATTCGGTTATACTGCATGATAATATTGTATTAATTGCAAAGCGATGACTGGGACGAGTACGACGCGTTTGCGAAGCCAGCGAGTTAGGGGTTTGGTGGAAGCCTAATCTTACGCATGCGCCGGAAAATCACCCAGGAGCGTCTCTTGAATGCCGGAAGAAAACCGGGCGAGTAAAGAAGACCGGATGATCCCGTTACCGATCGCACGAGTGAAGATTTGTTTCGGCTTGTCGGCGTGATGCTGCGGCCGGCGAGTCTTAATGAGGGTGGTACCGCGAGACTTCTCGTCCCTTTGCAGGGATGGGCGGTCTTTTTTTTGTTGCCGCTGCAACGGAAGCACGATCCGGGACATGCAGCGGATCGTTTTCTCCAATCTTTTATGATCACGATACGCCAAGGAGTGAAATAACGATGGACTATGGAAAAACATTAAATCTGCTGCAGACCGAGTTTCCGATGCGCGGGAACTTGCCGCAGGCAGAGCCGAACATGCAAAAACATTGGGACGACATCGACATTTACGCGAAGGTGCTGGAAAGCCGCAAAGGAAAGCCGAAGTTCATTTTGCACGACGGGCCCCCGTATGCGAACGGCGACATTCATATCGGACACGCGCTGAACAAGGTGCTGAAAGATATTATCGTCCGTTTTAAAACGATGCAGGGCTACGACGCTCCGTTCGTTCCCGGCTGGGATACGCACGGCTTGCCGATCGAGCAGGCAATCGCCAACAGCGGCAAGGTCGACCGCAAAAAGATGAGCGTTCCGGAGTTCCGCGATTACTGTAAAGCTTACGCTTTGGAATGGGTCGAAAAGCAGAAGGCGCAGTTCAAGCGGCTTGGCGTCCGCGGCGATTGGAGCAATCCGTATATTACGCTCAATCCCGTTTACGAAGCGCAGCAAATCCGCGTGTTTGGCGAGATGGTGCGCAAAGGTTACATTTACAAAGGGCTGAAGCCGGTGTACTGGTCTCCGTCCTCGGAGAGCGCGCTGGCGGAAGCGGAAATCGAATATAAAGACAAAACGTCGACGTCCATCTATGTGGCGTTTCAAGTACAGGACGGCAAAGGCAAGCTGCCGGAAGACGCTTCGATCGTCATCTGGACGACGACGCCTTGGACGCTGCCGGCCAACCTCGGGATCAGCCTGCATCCGGATTTCGACTACGTCGTCGTAGAAGCCGGCGGCGGCAAATATGTGCTGGCGCAGGGGCTGCTGGAAGCCGCATCCAAAGAGATCGGCTGGACCGATGTCAAGGTGCTGTCCACCGTGAAAGGCAGCGAGCTGGAAGGGGTGCTGTGCCGCCATCCGTTCTATGACCGCACTTCTCTCGTTATGGTCGGCGAACACGTCACGCTCGAAGCGGGTACGGGCTGCGTCCATACGGCTCCGGGACACGGCGAAGATGACTTCGCGATCGGACAGCGCTATGGGCTCGGCGTACTTTGCCCAGTGGACGATCAAGGGCATTTTACCGCCGAAGCGCCGGGATTCGAAGGAGTGTTTTACGAAAAAGGCAACAAGATGGTCACCGACATGCTGGAGCAAGCCGGACGCCTGCTTAAAATGGGCACGATCCAGCACCAATACCCGCATGACTGGCGGACGAAGAAGCCGGTTATTTTCCGGGCGACCGAGCAGTGGTTCGCTTCGATCGATAAATTCCGCCAGGAGATGCTGGAGGAAATCAAGCAGTTGAACTGGACTCCGACGTGGGGCGAAATCCGCCTGCACAACATGATCGCCGAGCGCGGCGACTGGTGTATTTCCCGCCAGCGCGCCTGGGGCGTGCCGATCCCGATCTTTTACTGCCGCAGCTGCAATGAGCCGCTGGTCAACGAGCAAACGATCGAGCATGTGGCCGGCATTTTCGCCGAGGAAGGATCGAACGCCTGGTTCCTGAAGGACGAATCCGAGCTGCTGCCGCAAGGAACGGCTTGCCCGAAATGCGGACATGCGCATTTCCGCAAAGAAACCGACATCATGGACGTATGGTTCGATTCCGGCGCCAGCCACTCAGCCGTGCTGGAGACACGTCCGGAGCTGCGCTGGCCGGCCGACCTGTACCTGGAAGGATCCGACCAGTACCGTGGCTGGTTCAACTCTTCGCTCATTACGGGTGTTGCCGTCAAAGGCAAGGCACCGTATAAAGGGATCTTGAGCCACGGGTTTACGCTCGACGGGGAAGGACGCAAAATGTCCAAATCGCTCGGCAACACGATCGATCCGAATCAGGTGTGTGGCAAGCTTGGCGCCGATATTCTTCGGCTGTGGGTATCTTCGGTCGATTATCAGGCGGATCACCGCATTTCCGACAACATCCTGAACCAGATCACCGAAGGTTACCGGAAAATCCGCAATACGCTGCGCTTCCTGCTCGGTAATCTGTACGACTACAACCCGCAAAAAGACCGGGTGTCCGTAGAACAGCTCAGTGAGCTCGACCGCTACGCGCTCATCCGATTGAACCGGATGGCCGAACGCGTAATCGGCGCTTATGACAGATACGAGTTCCATACCGTGTATCAGTCGGTGCATCATTTCTGCGCGGTGGAGATGAGCGCATTTTATCTGGACATCATCAAGGACCGCATGTATGTAAACGAACCGAACCATCCGCTGCGCAAAGCGGCGCAAACCGTATTGTACGATACGTTAACGGTAATAACTAAACTGATTGCGCCGATTTTGCCGCATACGGCCGACGAAGTGTGGAAGTATATTCCTGGAGTGGATTTGATCAGCGTACAGCTGGCAGAGCTGCCTGAAGTAAATGCAACTTTGTACGACGAACAGCTTGAAGCCAAATGGGAAAAATTCATCAGCGTGCGCGACGATGTGCTGAAGGCGCTGGAAGAGGCGCGCAAAAGCAAGCTGATCGGCAACTCGCTCGGCGCTGCGGTTCATTTGTTTCCGGATGCGGAAACGGCTGAGCTGCTCTCCGGCTTCGGCGAGCTCGATCAATTGTTCATCGTTTCGGCCGTTCAGGTTCATACGCCTGGCGAAACGGCTCCGGCCGAAGTGATGGCGTTCAAGCATCTGGCCGTCCAGGTCGTTCCGGCAGAAGGCGAGAAATGCGAGCGCTGCTGGATTGTTACTCCGGAGGTGGGCCAAAGCCAGGAGCACCCGACTTTGTGCAAACGGTGCGCGTCCGTTATCGAAACGGTTACAGCGCAGTCGTAACAAAAATGAGCAGCCGGTCGGCCCTGAGGGGCGCCGGCGTGCTCGCATTTTTCCGTTATGGCCGGTAGTTATTCAAAACGGTCTTCGGCTTCCGCATCCGGTTCAAGCGCCGGATCGCCTTCGCCGCTGTGCATATATTCGCGGTATGCCTTGTTGCGGAGAACCATCACGTTGTTGCCGTAAATATCGGTAGCCAAGAAGCTTTCCATTTTCTCGACATAACCGTCGTTTTCGTCCGATTCGATGTACATGTCGTTGTACCCGTCGATGACGTTCGGATTTTCCTGCATCGCCGGCGTGTTCGACGTGCCCCAGCTTTCGACGATTTGCCACGCATCCTCGCCGTCGAATTGGTTTTGCTCCGGCAGCTCGTCCAGGCTCGTCCGCCCGTAGGGCGGCGCGAGCAGTCTCTCTTCGACCGGCCGGCGGTCGGAGGAATGCGGATCGGGTACGTGTTCGTAGCAGTAGAGAGTCGTCGGGATAGCTTTCAGCCGCTCGAAAGGAATCGGTTTGCCGCAGGTGACGCAGTTTCCGTAGTCGCCGGACTCGATATGGGAAAGAGCGAGATGAATATCGTCCAGCTGCTGCTCGGAGTTTTCGTTCAAAGCGTTGTCTTTGGCCCGCTCGAATACCTCCGACCCGAGATCGGCCGGATGGTTGTCGTAAGCGGACAGTTCGCCGGTTTGATCGCCAAGCGACTGGATCAGTCCGTAGGAACCGTTTTGGTCGAGCCGGCGCTCAAGGTCGTTTTTCTCCTGGAGCAGCTGCTGTTTCAGCTCGTTCAATTGCTGTGCGGATAGCGGACTCATAAAGTGCCTCCTTAAGAAAAAATCATAAGGCAAGATCTTGCGGTTAGTTTTTGCGAAAATTCCTCGTTTTAGAGAGGTAATTCCTTGCATTTCACGAAGGAGCATAAGATTACGAAGCATAAGGAGATGGAGCAGCTGAGATATTATATTTATGCCATTATCGTATTGCTTGTCGATCAGGCGACCAAGTGGCTTATCGTGCAGCGTCTCGCGATCGGCGACGAAGTGCCGGTGATCGGAGAATTTTTCCAAATTACGTCCCATCGGAACAAAGGCGCCGCTTTCGGCATTTTGCAAAATCAGCGGTGGTTTTTCATACTGATCACACTTATGGTCGTCGTAGGCGTCATCTGGTATTTGGAGAAAATGAGACGGGCCGGCCACAAGCTGATGCCTTTCGCTTTAAGCCTCCTGCTCGGAGGAGCGGTGGGCAACTTTATCGACCGTTTGCTGTTCGGACAAGTCGTCGACTTTTTAAAATTCCGTTTCCAGTTTAACTGGTTCGGGACGCCGGTCGATTATACGTACCCGATCTTCAATGTGGCCGATTCGGCCATTTGCGTCGGGGTGGCTTTGATTTTTGTCGATGCGCTCATCAATTGGAGAAAAGAACGGAGAGGCTAGAGCATATGGCGCATACGGAGCAGGAACAGCTGGAATGGACCGTAGAGGCGGCGGATGCCGGCGAGAGGATCGATAAATATATCGTCGAATCGCTGGAGGAGGACGTGTCGCGAACGCATGTTCAGCAGTGGATTAAAGACGGTCATGTCACCGTAAACGGCAAACCCGTCAAGCCGAATTACAAGCTGGCTGCGGAAGATGCGATTGCCGTCACCGTGCCGGAGCCGGAGGAGCTGAACATCCAGCCGGAGCCGATTCCGCTGGACGTGGTGTATGAAGACAGCGACGTGATCGTCGTCAATAAGCCGCGGGGGATGGTTGTCCATCCGGCGGCCGGGCATTATTCGGGAACGCTCGTCAACGCGCTGATGCACCATTGCAAAGATTTAAGCGGCATTAACGGAGTGATGCGGCCGGGTATCGTGCACCGCATCGATAAGGATACCTCCGGTCTTCTGATGGCCGCGAAAAACGATTTGGCGCACCAGCATTTGGCCGAGCAGCTGAAGGAGCACAGCGTCAGCCGCAAGTACATTGCTATCGTTCATGGAAACCTGGCGCACGACCACGGAACGATCGACGCCCCGATCGGCCGCGATCCTCACGATCGGATGTTGTACACGGTGACGGATAAAAACAGCAAGCATGCGGTGACGCATTTCGTTGTGCTCGAACGGCTTGGCGCTTACTCGGTAGTGGAGCTGAAGCTGGAGACAGGGCGTACGCATCAAATTCGCGTACATATGAAGTTTATCGGGCATCCGCTGGTCGGCGATCCGGCCTATGGTCGCAGCAAGGGCATTACGATGGAGGTCGAAGGGCAGGCGCTGCACGCGGCGGAGCTTGGTTTTACGCATCCGCGAAGCGGGGAGCGCATGCAATTTGAAGCACCGCTTCCGGCGGAGATGGAACGTCTGCTGGATGTGCTGCGCAAGCAGTAGCGGTCGGTTGCATAAGCATGGGAGGGGAACGCATGTCGTCGATGGAATCGTTAGTGAATCGGCAGGTGAAAGACATTCAAATATCGGGCATCCGGAAAATTTCGAATATGGTCGCTTCGATGGAGGATGTCGTTACGTTAACGATCGGGCAGCCGGATTTTCCGACGCCCGCTCATATTTTGGAAGCGGGGAAACGGGCTATTGACGCCGGAAAGACCGTGTATACGGTCAATCCCGGACTGATCGAGCTGCGCCGAGCCGCTGCGGCATTTCTGGAGCAAAAGTACGGATTGTCCTACGACCCGGACAAGGAGGTTATCGTCACGGCCGGCGCGAGCGAAGCGCTGGACATCACGCTGCGCACGGTGCTGGAGCCGGGCAGCGAGGTGATTTTGCCGGGGCCGATCTATCCCGGCTACGAGCCGCTCGTGCGGCTGTGCGGAGGCGTGCCGGTTTACGTCGACACGACGGAAACCGGCTTCAAGCTGACCGCGGAGCAGCTCGCGAAGGCGATTACGCCGCGCACGCGCTGCATCGTCATGTGTTACCCGTCGAACCCGACGGGGCGGGTGATGGGCGAGGCCGAACTGCAAGCGATGGCGAAGCTGCTGAAGGATCGGCAGATCTTCGTGATTTCGGACGAGATCTACAGTGAGCTCGTCTACGACGGACCGCACCGGTCGATCGCCTCACTGGAAGGGATGCGGGAGCGCACGGTCGTCATCAACGGCTTGTCCAAGTCGCATTCGATGACCGGGTGGCGCATCGGCTTCACCTTTGCGCCGGCTTACTTGTCGCAGCATATGGTGAAGGTGCACCAATACAATGTAACGTGCGCCAGCTCGGTCAGCCAGTATGCCGCGCTGGAGGCGCTCGCGAACGGGATCGACGACGCCGAGCCGATGAAAGAGGCTTACCGGGAAAGACGCGAGTTCGTGCATCGCCGTCTGGACGAAGTCGGGCTGCCGGTCGAAAAGCCGGAAGGCGCGTTTTATATGTTCCCTAGCATCGCCAAGTTCAGGCTCAGCTCAATGGATTTTACGATGAAGCTGCTGGAGCGGGAGCGGGTTGCCGTGGTCCCGGGAGACGCGTTCTCCTCGTACGGGGAAGGATTCATCCGCATTTCGTATGCGTATTCGATGGAATCGCTCGCCGAAGCGATGAACCGGCTGGAGCGGTTTGTCGGGGCGATTCGATAGATCGGAAAAGCGGCGCGATGTGAGTAAAACCGCGAATCGGTGCTTTATGAGCGCCGTATCGCGGTTTTTTTGTGTGGAAATCGTCAATCGGAAACAATAGCGGAATGTATATTTCCGTTACTCGGGAAAAACGGGCACAGGATAGGAAAACGGAGCGCTATCGAAAATTTTTGTTTTCGTTAGCGCTCCGTTTTTGCGTTTTCCGGGATAGAGAACAAAATAGTTA
Organism: Paenibacillus hamazuiensis; assembly: GCF_023276405.1. Lineage (NCBI taxonomy): Bacteria > Bacillati > Bacillota > Bacilli > Caryophanales > Paenibacillaceae > Paenibacillus > Paenibacillus hamazuiensis. The sequence goes on along the minus strand of NZ_JALRMO010000001.1, from coordinate 3,348,350 downwards.
CTTTTTAACGATCATACTCCTGTAAAATGCCGTGAATCAGCCTCACGAGATCGCGTACCCGGTTGGGCGCCCCGGAAGAATGGTTCAGCAACTCGCAGAGGCTGATCAAGTCGTTTAATTTGGCCAGAATCGGCCAACGTTCGGGCAGCTGCCCTCCGGCTTCCGTGTAGCTGCGAATGAAATGACGTTCAAACAGTGAACCGGGCGTTGGTGTTGCTAAAGCCCCCTCCCAGAGAAACGGCATATTCCAGGTCGGCAGAGAATGAGTAAAGCGGGGCCAGCATATGAGAAATTTGCTCCGGGGTCAGCGGAACGATAGGCTGAAGTCTTTCCCAGCCGGCCTTGATCATCGCTGCTCCGATTTCCAGCGCAGGTAACCCGTGATGAGCTCAATGGCCGGGTCGATCGCCTGATCGTTCGGCTCGATGCGGGCGTGGTGCAGCCCGTATGGTGTATCGACGCCGAGCCAAAACATGAAGCCGGGGATGCGATCGAGAAAATAGCCGAAATCTTCGCCGGTCATCGCTTCCTTGCATTCGATCACCTGCATGGAGCCATGGGCGCGGGCCCAGTCCATGAATTCGCCGGTGATCGCTTCGTTGTTGTACACCTGGTAGTAATTCGAGCCGTAATCGATGTCCGTCCTGCATTCGAAAGCGGCTTCCAGCCCTTTGGCCAGCGCTTCGATGCGCGATTTGATCTTTTTCATCGTATCGATCGACATCGTACGGATGGTGCCTTCCAGGCGGGCTTTTTCGGCGATGATGTTTTGCTTTGTGCCGCCTTCGATTTTGCCGATCGTGATGACGGCGGGATCAAGCGGGTTGATGTTGCGAGCGACGATCGTCTGCAGCTGGCCGACGAACTGCGAGGCGGCGACGACCATATCGTTAGCCAGGTGAGGGAATGCAGCGTGGCCGCCTTTGCCCGTCAGGTCGATAAACAGCTCGGACGTATTGGCGAACAAGATGCCCGGCTTCGTGGCGATCGTGCCGACCGGATATTCCGGAGCGATGTGCAGCGCCACCATCTGATCCGGCATCCAGTCGCGAAGCTCTTCGCTTTCCAGCATCGGCAGCGCACCACCCGGGCCTTCCTCGGCCGGTTGGAAGATCACGATCAAGTCATCCTTCATCGGTTTTGCGGCAAAAGAGCTCAATACTCCCATGCCGATAGCCATATGCAGATCGTGTCCGCAAGCATGCATAAAACCCGGATGCTGGGAGCGGAACGGGTACGATGTTTCCTCCGGGATCGGCAGCCCGTCCATGTCGGCGCGGTAGCCGAAGCGCCTCGTTGGGGCGGTTCCTTTGACGCGGACGATAATGCCGGTTTTCCAAGTGCGAACCTCGATATGCTCCTGAGGCAGCTTGGCGATGGTTTCAAGCAGCAGCGCTTGCGTTTTGAACTCCTGGAAGCCGGGTTCGGGAATTTGATGAAGCTCCCTGCGCAGCCGGACAAACGGACTCTCTGAGGCAACGGGTGTCATTGCAGTCCACAACCTTCCGAATATATAGTAGGGGCCGGAGGGGATCCTCCGGCCTTATAGGGGTGTTTTTATGTCGGGCTGCCTGCCGCTTACAGCTGGCGCAGCTCCTGCAAAATTTCCGTTTTGGACTTCGTTTTCTCGTCCACTTTCTTGATGACGCGCGCCGGTGCGCCGACGACGACGCTGTATTCCGGAACGTCCTGGGTGACGATGGCGCCTGCCGCAACGACGGAGCCTTTGCCGATTCGCACGCCTTCCAGCACAACTGCATTAGCTCCGATCAGCACGTCGTCTTCGATGACGACCGGTTGAGCGGACGGCGGTTCGATGACGCCGGCGAGCACGGAGCCTGCGCCGATGTGACACATGTTGCCGACCTGCACGCGGCCGCCGACGACCACGTTCATGTCGATCATCGTGCCGTCGCCGATCGAGGCGCCGATGTTGATCGCCGCACCCATCATGATAATCGCGTTGTTGCCGATGTGCACCTTATCGCGGATGATCGCGCCCGGCTCGATGCGCGCGTTGATTCCTTTCAGGTCGAGCAGCGGGATCGCCGAGTTGCGACGGTCGTTTTCCACAACATAATCTTCGATATTCGCTTTGTTTGCTTCCAGGATCGGCCCGATCTCGTTCCACTCGCCGAACAGCACGCCGGTGCCGCCGGAGATGAACGACTGCACATTGGCGCCGAAATCGATCGCGGACAGGTTGCCTTTTATGTATACTTTGACCGGTGTCTTTTTCACGCTGTTTTTAATAAAGTTGATAATTTCCATCGTGTTCATTTCGGACATGAAGGGATTCTCCTTTTTTCACATATCGTGTCGATTTTTAAAATGGTCATTAGTTATAGTACCAAAAAGCGTTCCGTTTTCCAAGCCGTTCTTGAATCCGCGCACAGGAAATCTTCAGCAAAATGGTGTTGACTTCTTTTGTCGAAAGTGGGATAATCCTTTTAGCTGAATAGAACCTTTAAAGACAGTCCCGTGAGGCTGGCAAGGTGTTCGAGAAGGAAATGACTGACTGCCCGGTGCAGCCGTGTCCGTGAAGGACCGCTGTACGCGAAGCGACGAAGGTCCTCCTCTGTTTGCGTACATGCAGTTAAGTGCGAACCTAACTCTTTGCCTACTCCGGCAAAGAGTTTTTTTGTTGCCGGAACAATGTTGTGCAGCTAAATATTTGCGGATTAAGCGGGGATGAGAATCGAACGCGTGATTCACATTACGGGAACCAGGTAGCAGGAGGGCGCATCATTATGACGCAGCAGCTCATCATCATGGACGAAACGGCCATCCGCCGGGCTTTGACCCGGATCGCCCATGAAATTTTGGAAAAAAACAAAGGCGTCGACAATTGCATGCTGGTCGGCATCCGCACGCGCGGCATTTATTTGGCCAGACGGCTTGCCCAGCGGATTCAGGAAATCGAAGCGGTGCCGATCCCCGTGGGGGAACTGGACATCACCTCGTACCGCGACGACCGGGTGAAGGCGCCTGCGGTGGAATCGCTGAAAACGGGCGAACCGCTGGCGATTCAGGACAAAAAAATCATTTTGTTCGACGATGTGCTGTATACGGGGCGAACGGTCAGGGCGGCGATGGATGCGCTGATCGACCTCGGTCGGCCGCAGATGATTCAGTTGGCGGTGCTGATTGACCGTGGACATCGCGAGCTGCCGATCCGGCCCGACTACGTCGGCAAAAACGTACCGACCTCCAAGATGGAACGCATCGAAGTATTGCTTGAAGAAGTCGACAAAAAGGACCAAGTCGTGATCATTCACCAAAGGGGGAAAACGGAGTGACGCTCGTGCAACTGAACAAGAATAAGCATCTGCTTGGACTTAAGGGAGTCGGCGCGGAAGAAATTCGCAGCATCCTGGATCGAGCCGCATATTGGGAACAATATCCCGTGAAGGTAACCGGCCAGCTTCAAGGCCGTTTTGTTGCGAATATGTTTTTTGAAAACAGCACGAGAACGCGGTTCTCTTTCGAGGTGGCGGAAAAACGGCTCGGCGCGGAGGTGCTGAACTTCTCGGCCGCCGTATCCAGCGTGCAAAAAGGGGAATCGATTTACGATACGGTCAAAACGCTGGAGTCGATGGGCATCGATGCCGGAGTCATCCGCCTCAAACCTACCGGCGTGCTGCAGGAGCTGGCGCAAAAGATCGGCATCCCGCTGATCAACGCGGGAGACGGAAACAACGAGCATCCGACGCAGGCGCTGCTCGATATGTATACGATGCGCAAGCATTTCGGCGAGATCAAGGGCCTCACCGTCTCGATCATCGGCGACATTTTGCACAGCCGGGTGGCGCGCTCGAACCTGTGGGGCTTAACGGCGATGGGCGCGAAAGTGAAGTTTTGCGCACCGGATAATATGAAGGCGCCGGAGCTTGCGGAATTCGCCGACTATGTCACAATGGAAGAGGCGCTGCAGTCGGACGTGGTGATGATGCTGCGTGTACAGCTGGAGCGTCATGAAAACGGCATGATCAAATCCGCCGAGGAGTACCGCGAGCAATACGGACTCACGGTCGAGCGGGCCAAGCGCATGCAGCCGCATGCGATCATCATGCACCCGGCGCCGATCAACCGCGACGTCGAGCTGGACGATGCGCTTGTGGAATGCGACAAGTCGAAGGTGTTTACGCAAATCGCGCACGGCGTGCCGATCCGGATGGCCGTAATCGAGCGGGCGCTCAGCTAAAGCTTACGAAGCAAGCTTTTTTCGAAAAAGCTAAAAAGCTCTCAGGAGGGAACCATGGGCATTTGGATCTTAAACGCTAACGTCATTAAATCCGGCAACGAGCTGGAAAAAAAGCATATTTTCATCGATGGCGATAAAATTGCCGGCATTGTGGACGCGGCGAGCGGCCATCCGGATACAGCAGGGCACGAAACGATCGACGCGGCGGGCAAGCTGGTCACGCCGGGGCTGATCGACATGCATGTTCACCTGCGTGAGCCCGGCTTCGAACATAAGGAGACGATCGCGACCGGCACCCGTTCTGCGGCGAAAGGCGGCTTCACCACTGTCGCCTGCATGCCGAACACGAGGCCGGTCATCGACACGGTGGAAACGGTGAAGTACGTGCTCGGCAAAGCCGAAACCGAAGGCGTCGTGCGTGTGCTGCCGTACGGCTGCATCACGAAAAACGAGCTCGGCCGCGAGCTGACCGATTTCGCTGCTCTTAAGGATGCGGGAGTGATCGGCTTCACCGACGACGGAGTGGGCGTGCAAAGCGCGCAGATGATGAAGGACGCGATGCGCGAGGCGGCGAAGCTCGGACTGCCGATCGTCGCGCACTGCGAGGACAATACGCTGGTCGAAGGCGCGGCGGTGTCCGAGGGCGCTTTTGCCCGAAAACATGGGCTGAAAGGCATTCCGAACGAATCCGAAGCGATTCACGTCGGGCGGGATATCCTGCTCGCGGAAGCGACGGGCGTGCACTACCATGTGTGCCACGTGAGCACGGAGCAGTCGGTGCGGCTCATTCGCCAGGCGAAGCAGATCGGCATCAACGTGACCGCGGAAGTGTGCCCGCACCACTTGGTGCTGTCGGACGAGGACATTCCGGACAGCATGGACGCGAATTGGAAGATGAACCCGCCGCTGCGCACGCCGAGGGACGTACAAGCCTGCATTGAAGGTGTGCTGGACGGCACGATCGATATCATCGTCACTGACCATGCACCGCACAGCGAAGAAGAGAAAGCACGCGGACTGCAGCTGGCGCCGTTCGGCATTCTCGGCTTCGAGACGGCGTTTCCGCTGATGTACTCGAAGTTCGTGGCGACGGGTCAGTGGACGCTGCAATTTTTGGTCGAGCGGATGACGCAAATTCCGGCCCAAGTGTTCGGCCTTCCATGGGGAACGCTGGAAAGCGGGAAAGCGGCGGATATTACGATCATCGATCTTGAGACGGAAAAAGCGGTCGACCCGGCCGAATTCGCTTCGAAAAGCCGCAATACGCCTTTTACCGGCTGGAAGCTTAAAGGCTGGCCCGTTCACACGATCGTTAACGGCGTGAGCGTTTATAGCGAACTAACGAAAGCTTGATACTGCGAAGGAGCTGATATAACGATGCAAGCGAGATTATTGCTGGAAGACGGCACTTTGTTTACGGGAAAATCGTTTGGTGCGGAAGGCGACTCGGTAGGCGAGGTCGTTTTTAATACAGGGATTACAGGGTATCAGGAAGTATTGTCCGATCCGTCCTATTGCGGACAAATCGTTACGATGACTTTCCCTCTGATCGGGAACTACGGCATTGCCCGCGACGACTTCGAATCCGTGCGCCCTTACATACACGGGTTTGTCGTCAGACGGCACGAGGAAGTGCCCAGCAACTGGAGGGCGGAATATTCGCTCGGCAATTTGCTGAAGGAATACGGCATCATCGGCATCAGCGAAATCGATACGCGTATGCTGACCCGTCGCATTCGCCACCACGGCGTAATGAAAGGAATTCTCACCACATCGAATAAATCCGTGGCGGAGCTGATGGAGCAAATGAAGGCAAGCCCGCTCATGACCGATCAGGTGCCGCGCGTGTCTACGAAGAGCGTATTCAGCTCGCCGGGCTTTAAAGAGCGCGTAGTGCTCGTCGACTTCGGCGCGAAAAGCGGCATCCTGCGCGACCTCGTGAAGCGCGGCTGCGATGTCGTGGTCGTGCCTCACGACACGACGGCGGAGCAAATCCGCCGTCTGGCTCCGGACGGTATCCTGCTGTCCAACGGCCCGGGGGACCCGAAAGATGTGCAGCATGCGGTCCAAATGATCCGCGAGCTGCTCGGCGAATTCCCGATCTTCGGCATCTGCCTCGGACATCAGCTGTTTGCGCTCGCTTGCGGAGCGGATACCGAGAAGCTGAAGTTCGGCCACCGCGGCGGCAACCATCCGGTGAAAGATTTGCTCAGCGGCCGCTGCTACATCACATCGCAAAACCACGGCTACACGGTGAAGGAAGATTCAATTGCCGGCACCGAGCTGGAAGTGACCCACATCAACAACAACGACCGGACCATCGAAGGCTTGCGCCATAAAAAATATTCGGCTTTCTCGGTGCAGTACCACCCGGAAGCCGCGCCGGGACCGTTCGATTCGAGTTATCTTTTCGACGACTTCCTGGAAAATATCCGCAAGTTCAAGCAGGATAACCCGAGTCTGCCCCGGCAGGCGCAGCTTTCCGCAGCAGCAAAATTTAACCCGGCTCCTGCCTTAGAGAAAGGAGAGCTTACTTATGCCAAAAAATAAAGACCTCAAGAAAATACTTGTTATTGGCTCCGGCCCGATCGTCATCGGGCAAGCGGCCGAGTTCGACTACGCGGGAACGCAAGCATGCCAGGCTCTCAAGGAAGAGGGCATGGAGGTCGTGCTGATCAACAGCAACCCGGCGACGATCATGACCGACACCAACATGGCGGATAAAGTATATATCGAACCGATTACGCTCGATTTTGTCACGCAGATCATTCGTCAGGAACGTCCGGACGGCCTTCTGCCGACGCTTGGCGGGCAAACCGGGCTCAACATGGCCGTGGAGCTTGCCCGCGCGGGAGTGCTCGAACGCGAGAACGTCAAGCTGCTCGGGACGCAGCTTACCGCCATCGAGCGCGCCGAAGACCGCGACCTGTTCCGCGAGCTGATGAGAGAGCTCGAGCAGCCGGTGCCGGAAAGCACGATTGTCACTACCGTGCAGCAGGCGGTTGATTTTGCAAATGAAATCGGCTACCCGATCATCGTTCGTCCGGCGTATACGCTTGGCGGTACGGGTGGCGGCATTTGCGCGAACGAGGAAGAGCTGCTCGAAACGGTTTCCTCCGGTATCCGCTACAGCCCGATCGGTCAATGCTTGATCGAAAAAAGCATCGCCGGCATGAAAGAAGTGGAATACGAAGTCATGCGCGATGCCAACGATAACTGTATCGTCGTGTGTAACATGGAAAACTTCGACCCGGTCGGCGTTCATACCGGCGACAGCATCGTTGTGGCGCCGAGCCAGACGTTGTCCGACCGCGAATACCAAATGCTGCGCTCCGCGGCGATCAAAATCATCCGCGCCTTGAATATCGAAGGCGGATGTAACGTACAGTTCGCGCTGGATCCGTTCAGCTATCAATATTACGTCATCGAAGTAAATCCGCGCGTCAGCCGCTCTTCGGCGCTCGCTTCCAAAGCAACGGGCTACCCGATTGCAAAAATGGCGGCGAAAATCGCGATCGGCTACACGCTTGACGAAATCGTCAATCCGGTAACGGGACAAACTTACGCTTGCTTCGAGCCGACGCTCGACTATATCGTTTCGAAAATTCCGCGCTGGCCGTTCGACAAATTTACGGCGGCAAACCGCAAGCTCGGCACGCAGATGAAAGCGACCGGCGAAGTGATGGCGATCGGCCGCACGTTCGAGGAATCGATCCACAAGGCGGTCCGTTCGCTGGAAATCGGCGTCCATCGCTTGTACCTGAAGGATGCGGAGAGCCTTGATAAAGAGGTGCTGGAAACCCGCCTGCAAAAGCCGGACGACGAGCGCATCTTCCTGATCGCCGAAGCGTTCCGCCGCGGCTACGAGCTTCAGCAAATCCAGGATTTGACCAAGGTCGACTGGTGGTTCCTGCACAAAATCGAAGGTTTGATCCAATTTGAAGATCAGCTGAAACAGCCGGAGCTGTCCGCCGAACTTCTGCTCGAAGCGAAACGCAAAGGGTTTACCGACCGTGCGATCGCCGAAATCCGCCGCACGGTGGAGGGGCTCAATTTTACCCAGGAAGCGGATATTCGCGCTTATCGGATCGGCCAAGGCATCAAGCCGGTATACAAAATGGTCGACACCTGCGCGGCCGAGTTCGAAGCGACGACACCTTACTACTATTCGACCTACGAGACGGAAGACGAAGTTCGCGAAACAAGCAAGCAAAAAGTGGTCGTGCTTGGCTCCGGTCCGATCCGTATCGGACAAGGCATCGAATTCGACTACTCGACGGTTCACGCCGTATGGGCGATTCAAGCTGCCGGATACGAAGCGGTTATTATCAACAACAACCCGGAAACGGTATCGACCGACTTTAATACTTCCGACCGTCTGTACTTCGAGCCTTTGTTCTTCGAAGACGTGATGAACGTGATTGAACATGAGAAGCCGATCGGCGTTATCGTGCAGTTCGGCGGCCAAACCGCAATCAACCTGGCGGCTCCGCTGGCCAAAGCCGGAGTGCGCATTCTCGGAACCGATCTGGAAAATATCGACGCAGCGGAAGACCGCAAAAAGTTCGAAGCGCTGCTGCGCCAGCTGGACATCGCGCAGCCGCCGGGCGGCACGGTTACCTCCGTGGACGATGCGGTGGCGACGGCTTCCAAGTTCGGTTATCCGGTGCTCGTTCGCCCGTCTTACGTGCTCGGCGGACGCGCGATGGAAATCGTTTATTCCGACGAGGAACTCTTGAGCTACATGGAATATGCGGTAAAAATCAATCCGGAGCATCCGGTTTTGATCGACCGCTACATGCTCGGCAAAGAAGTGGAAGTCGATGCGATTTGCGACAAGGAAACGGTGCTTATACCGGGCATCATGGAGCATATCGAAAGAGCGGGCGTGCACTCGGGCGACTCGATCGCCGTCTACCCGCCGCAAACGATTTCCGAAGAGATCAAGCAGCAAATTATCGATATCACGGTCAAAATCGCCCGCGGTCTGCAGGTGGTCGGCCTCGTTAATATCCAATTCGTTATCTTCCAGGATCAGGTGTACGTGATCGAGGTGAATCCGCGTTCCTCGAGAACGGTGCCTTTCCTCAGCAAAGTGACGAAAGTGCCGATGGCGAACGTCGCTACGAAGGTCATCATGGGTCAAACGCTGAAGGAGCTCGGTTACGAAACCGGCTTGTGGCCGGAGGACGATTACGTTTCGGTCAAGGTGCCGGTGTTCTCATTCGCCAAGCTGCGCCGCGTTGACACGACGCTCGGACCGGAGATGAAATCGACGGGCGAAGTCATGGGCCGCGACCAGCATTTTGCCAAAGCCCTGTATAAAGGCCTTATCGGATCCGGCATGAAAATTCCGCCGACGGGTGCGATCATCGCTACTGTAGCGGATAAAGATAAAGCGGAAGCGATCGAAATTTTGTCCGGCTTCGACAAGCTCGGCTACAAAATCGTCGCTACCGGCGGTACGGCCAAAGCGCTGGCGGAAGCCGGCCTTCGGGTGACAACCGTCAACAAGCTGAGCGAAGGCTCGCCGAACATTTTGGATTTGATCCGCAACGGAGAAGCGCATTTCGTCGTCAACACGCTCACGAAAGGCAAGACGCCGGAGCGCGACGGCTTCCGCATCCGCCGCGAAGCGGTGGAGAACGGCGTCGTTTGTATGACGTCGCTCGATACGGTACGTGCGCTGCTGCATATGCTCGAAGCGATCAATTTCCAATCGCGCCCGATGCCGGCATTCAACGCATAAATCGTCATGAAGTTAGCACAGCGCCGGCCTGCCCAAGGCGGATGGCTGTGCTAACCGCATGTTTGGAGGAGGAAACGGACTGATGGCAACGATTTCGAATGCTGCCGGCCGCATTATGGTCGCTTTGGATTACCCGACCGCGCAGGACGCGGAGCGGCTCATCGAGCAGCTGGAGGGAATTCCGTGCTGGATGAAGGTCGGCATGCAGCTGTTTTATGCAGCGGGGCCCGGTTTTGTCGAGAGGCTGAAAGCCCGGGGTTATAAGGTGTTTCTCGACGTGAAGATGCACGACATCCCGAACACGGTCAAAGGCGGCTCGGAAAGCGTAACGCGCCTCGGTGTCGACATGTTTAACGTGCATGCCGCAGGCGGCGCGCAGATGATGCAGGCGGCGCTGGAAGGCGTGGACAAGGGTCAAGCCTCCGGCTCCGCGAAGCCGATCGTCATCGCCGTAACGCAGCTGACGAGCACGAGCCGGCATGTGATGAACGACGAGATCGGCATCCCCGGCCCGGTCGATGAGGCGGTTATCCGCTACGCCCGCCTTGCACAAAGAGCCGGTCTGCACGGCGTCGTTGCTTCCCCGCTTGAGGTAACCGCGATCAAGGCCGCCTGCGGCAGCCCGTTTCTCACTGTGACACCGGGCATTCGGCCTGCCGGTGCGGATATCGGCGACCAGTCCCGCGTCATGACGCCGCCGGAGGCTTTTCGGCAGGGAACCGACTACGTCGTCATCGGCCGTCCCATTACCGCGGCGCCTGATCCGAGGGAAGCTATACAGGCGATCATCGATTCCATCGTTTGATAAAATTAGAGGAGGGTTCATCCCATGATCACATCCGAAACGACTGCCGAAAAAATCGCCGCCGCCCTGCTGCAAATCGAAGCGGTCGGCCTTCGCCCGCACCAGCCGTTCACTTGGACGTCGGGCCTCAAATCGCCGATCTATTGCGACAACCGGCTGACGATCTCTTACCCGGAAATCCGCGATATGATCGCGGAAGCTTTCGTCGCCGTCATCCGTGAAAAATATCCGGACGCCGAGGTCATTGCCGGAGCGGCGACAGGCGGCATTCCGCATGCCGCATGGGTCGCGCAAAAGCTCAATCTGCCGATGATTTACGTTCGTGACAAAGCCAAAGGACACGGCAAAGAAAACTTGATCGAAGGCGTCATCCGCCCCGGTCAAAAGGCGGTCGTGATCGAAGACTTGATCTCTACAGGCGGAAGCTCTCTCAAAGTCGCTTTGGCCGTAAACGACGCCGGAGCCAAGGCGCTCGGCGTTCACGCGATCTTCTCGTACGAATTCGACAAGGCGGCCGAGGCGTTCGGCGAGGCGGGTGTTCCGTTCGGCTCGCTGTCGAACTATTCGACGCTGCTTGACGTAGCGCTTTCTCTCGGCAAAATCAAAGAGGAAGATATGGCCTCTCTGCAATCGTGGCGACAAAATCCGTCCGCATACGGCAACCAAGCGTAGCAATACAAGTTGAACAAAACATATACATGGTGCATAGATCGGTTTCGGCTCATGCGGTAAACACGGGTGCATCGTATAACGGTTGCAGATGAGCTTATTGAGGCCAAATAGGTGATTTTAGAACGGTAACGGTTGCCAGCGCTGTTATTTGTAAACTTTCATCGTATGGAGAGGTACAAAATGAGAAATAAGCTCTGCCACAACCGTTACAAAGTAAAAATGACGTTTTTGAGCCAAATAAGCTCAGCAGCAACCGTTAGCCTGTCCATATATTTGGGGAGCCCCTTCGAACCAACCAAAAAACGCCCGTGGAATCCACCGATTCCTTCGGGCGTTTTTTGTTTGTCGCTTGAGTTTGTAGTTTCATGATTGTTATTTGTTTGCTGTGTTCCGGCACCAATTCGGAGTCAGCCGAACCGTGCCGAACTCATGCGATGCTCGTTGTTCAAAGTAGCCGGATCGCTGCTACAACAGTAAAGCGTGTCAGCCATAGATTTTGCGTCAGCAAAATCATGGCAGACAACCGCGAGGAAGAGGCACGTCCGGACTCCCAACGTCTGCGCTCCAAAAGTAAAGCGTGTCCGGCATAGGATTTATTGTCTAACTGCAATAAATCCATGCCGGACAAACGCGAACTAGAAGCGAGCACTCCCTCCCACGGGCGGGTCCAGGGCGCCCGAGCGCCTGGGGTCCCCCCGGCGGGGGGATTTAGGGGGGCACTTCTAAGTAAAAAACGAAATCGAAATATTTTTATCAAACGCAAAATTGGCCGCCCCCATCGCACCGCCGATATCTTTGAACATCGACGTTTTGACGGGAGTTCCTGCCGAAAGCGGACGCATGGCCCTCATCTTCATCACCTTCGTCGCCGTTTCCACAAAAAGCGGGCTCGAGCTTGGAATGGTGCCTCCCAAGACAACCGCTTCCGGGTTAAACGTATTAAGCAGGTTTGCCATTGCAATACCGAGGTAAGATGCCGCTTTTTTGACGACCCGGACGGCGAGCTCGTCCCCTTCCTCCGCCGCGGCGCAAACGTCCTGTACTTTCAGAGCGTGTAAATCTTCAATGCTGTCCGATATGAGCGGTTGATCGGCGGACCGCAGCAGTTTGCGGTACTCCTGCTCCATAGCGGGGCCTGCGGCGAGCATCTGCAGGCAGCCATGATTGCCGCACGGGCAGAGCGGTCCGTCCGGCTCAATCGTTGTATGCCCGATCTCCCCGGCGCCGCCGAGCGATCCGGAAAGCAGCTGCCGGTCGATGTACAGCCCGGCTGCAATCCCCATCCCGACCCCGATATAAATCATATTGCCGTATTGCTGGCCGGCGCCGTACCGGCATTCGGTCAGACCGCGCGCACGATGGCGGTTGACGACGACCGTCGGCCAGCCGATCTCCTTTTGCATGAGCTCCGCTACGTTGACATTATGCCAGCCTGATTCGGAAGCGCTGCGAATGATGCCGTGTCCCGCATCGACGAGTCCGGGCACCCCGAGTCCGAGAAGCGGAACCGGCTTTTTATCAAGCCCTTCGACAAATTTGGCGACTTCGGCTGCAAGCGTTTTAAAGGTGCCTTCCGGATCGAACGTATGGACCGGAATTTGTACCGTTTTAACGACATTGCCGAGCAGGTCGAAGGCGCCGAGCGTCCATGTTTTATTGTCCAGGTCCGCACCGACAATCAGCGTGGAATGGGGGACAAGCTCCAGCGTCGTTGCCGGCCGTCCTTTGGTGGTTAAACGGTTGTCCGTTTCGTAAACGAGGTTGCATTCGATCAGCTCGGCGATCGAAATCGAGATGGTAGCGCGGCTGAGGCCGGTTAGTCGCGTGAGCTCTATGCGCGACATGCTTCCGTGGACGCGCAGCGTCTGCAGAATGGCCAATTTGCTTCCTTTTTGATCTTTCAGTTCGATGGAGTTCGTCATAATCAAGCACCCTGTGTCGTAGAATTCGGGAAATTTGCCATTCGGTCCGAGTAAGTGAATATACCCATTATATCATAGATAACAATGCGATTAATCCGGTAAACATAATTTAAATATAAACGTAAGTTGGACAAGAGTCAAAAAAGTGCGGAACGGTTTGTTTTTTGCGAGTGAACCCTTTGTCATTTAAAAAAAAGCGCAATGGGCGCCGAGGCGATAAGGGCTATGCTGCTAAACAATTTGTATCCGCGAAACATAATTTAAATCTTGACGTAAGATTTAGGCGTGGTATAAGATGTGGATAAGAGGACTTTGTTTAAAACACGACAAAAGTAATTGTCTGCTAGGTAAGCGAGCATGAACTGCATCAAGAAAGATACGCCCGAGGAGAGGGGACTACATGAAATCTTATGATATATCGATAAAAGGGCTTACCCTGCACTTTTTGCCGGTAAAAACCCGTGTTCCTCTGAAGTTCGGTGCGGAGGTGTTGACGAACGTGACTTGCGCCCGCGTTTGCATCGTTACGGAAAACCGGCGGGGCGAATGCTCGGATGGATGGGGAGAAACGCCTTTGAGCGTGCAGTGGGTATGGCCCAGCTCGCTCGGGTATGAGGTGCGCGAGCAAGCTTTGCAAAAAATGTGCGAACTTATCGCAAACGACCTTTCCCAGTGGAAGGAGCAGGGACATGCGTTCGAGCTCGGCTACAAATTCCAGAAAGAGCGGCTGCCCGGTCTTGTCGACAGTTTTAACGCCGGTTCCGGATTGCCGGAGCCGCTCCCTTACTTGGCGGCGCTTGTCTGCTTTTCCCTTTTCGACATCGCACTTCATGACGCCTATGGAAGAACTAACCGGGTCCCCGTTTATGAAACGTACAACCGTCGTTATATGAATGCAGACCTGTCGGCCTATTTGCAGCCTGCCGAAGATGCCATCGTTCGTTTTGACGGTTTCTATCCGGAGCATTTTTTTCAAAAACCGCCGCAAAAGGAGCTGCTTGCCTGGCACCTGGTCGGGGGCAAAGATCTTTTGCACAGGCACGAGCTGACCGGGGAAGAAAAGGTTGACGGATATCCTTACACGCTGGAGGACTGGATTGAGCGGGACGGGCTGCAGTGCTTAAAAATCAAGCTGACAGGCAGCGATTCCGCCTGGGATTATAACCGGCTTGTCGAGGTGGGTGGCATTGCTTTGAGCCGGAACGTCGTTTGGCTGACTGCGGATTTTAACTGCCAAGTTACTGATAGCGCTTACGTAAACGATATTTTGGACCGTTTGATGAACGAGCATCCGGACATTTACAAAGCCATTTTGTATATCGAACAGCCGTTTCCGTACGATTTGGAAGCGAACCGGCTCGATGTCCGCAGCGTCAGCGCAAGAAAGCCGCTTTTTATGGACGAGAGCGCTCACGACTGGGAATTGATTAAACTGGGCAGGGAGCTCGGCTGGACCGGAGTGGCCTTGAAAACGTGCAAGACGCAGACCGGTGCACTGCTCAGCCTTTGCTGGGCGAAAGCGCACGGGATGACGCTGATGGTGCAGGATTTAACGAATCCGATGCTCGCACAAATCCCCCACGTGCTGCTGGCTTACCATGCCGGCACGATAATGGGCGTGGAAACGAACGGGATGCAGTTTTACCCGGAAGCCTCGTCGTATGAGGCCCTCGTTCACCCCGGATTATATCGCAGGCAGCAAGGCAAAGTGCGTTTTGATACGGTGCAGGGCTACGGGTTCGGCTACCGCGTGGAGGAAATGCAGAGGCCGCTCCCCGAGCCGGCGGTTCATTTTATGCTGTCGGAGAGGTGGTGAGGCCGGTGCAAGGAGACATTCAGATTGGGATTATCGGAATGGGGAATATGGGCAAGCTTTATCTGGAGCTGCTGGATGGTATGGACGGCTGCCGCGTCGTTTCGATCTGGAGCCAAAACGAAGAGAAGGTCAGGACGCTGTCTGCCGCTTACCAAATCCAAGGCTACACGGATGTGGACGCCATGCTGGATGCGGACGATCTCGATGCCGTCATTGTAGCCACGCCGCATTATCAGCATACGCAAATGTCGATCGAAGCGCTGCGGAGAAACATCCATGTTCTTGTGGAAAAGCCGGTGGCGGCGCACCTTAGCGACGCCATGCGAATGATCGCCGTCTACGAAAAACAGAAACGGATGAATCCCGGGCTTGTCTTCGCGGCGATTTATCAGCTAAGGACGGCAAGCCGCTGGAAAACGATCAAACAAACGATTCAGGAAGGCAAGCTCGGTAAAATTATGCGCTTTTCGTGGATAAATACGAACTGGTTTAGGCCGCAGGCGTATTTTAACGTCGGAAATTGGCGCGGCACCTGGCAGGGGGAAGGGGGAGGCGTTCTTCTCAACCAGTGCGCGCATAATATCGATTTGATGTGGTGGTTGTTCGGACGGCCGGAAGCGATTACGGCAACCGCCGCGTTCGGCAAATACCACGATATCGAAGTCGAGGACGAAGTCCACGCCATTTTGGAGTATTCGGGGGGCCTGGTTGGAACGTTTGTCGCTTCGACCTCCGAAAGCCCGGGAACGGACCGGCTCGAAATTGTCGGGGAATACGGCAAGTTGGTTTGCGAGGATAAAAAGATCCGCCTGTACCAAAATACGGAGTCGGCCCTCGAATATATATACTCCTCCAAGGAGGCGTTCGGCAAAGTTCAGCACCATATAAGCGAGATCGAGGCGGACGACGGGGCCGAATCGGGCCACAGGTTGATTTTGTCGGACTTCCTGCATGCCGTCGCAGAGCGGAAATCCCCGCTTGTTCCGGCGGAAGAAGGGCTTCATTCGCTCATGATGATCAACGGCATGGTGCTGTCCGCGCTCCAAGGGTGCAAGCTGCACGTGCCGATCGATGCCGAACAATACGAACAATCGCTTCGCAGACTGATCGAAAAATCAACGTATCGGAAGCCGGACGTCGACGGCAGCCTGATCGATGTCGACGTAAAAGCTTCCTTTCATTAGAGCTCATGGGAATTCGCGGTGCCGCCGGCTGCGGCGGCCTTGGCGGTTGAAACGGTAAGCGCTGTCATAAACCGCGTCAAATGTTGAAACAAGGGAGTGCGAAGCACAGTGACTATAAATGAGAAGCCGTTTTCTTATTCGCTTTTTGTCAAGCATTGGAAAGACCTGACGCCCGGCGAACTCGGACGTTTTGTCCGGGGAACGGGCTTTGACGGCATCGAACTTCCGATCCGCAGCGGCTTTTGGGTGGAACCTGAAACCGCTTTCCGGACGCTGCCAGAGCTCGCCAAGCAGCTCGGCGAACAGGGAGTCGGCATTCTCAGCGTCGCCGCCGAGATCGATGAAACGGTCTTCGCCGCGTGTGCGGAAGCCGGAGTGCCGCTCATCCGGATTATGGCCGGCATAGAACGGGAGGGTTACAAGGCAGCGGAGGAGAAGATGAAGCGGAAGCTCGAACAGCTTGTCCCGCTTTGTGAAAAATACGGCGTGAGAGTGGGCGTTCAGCAGCATTACGGAAACTTCATCAACGATTCGAACGGGCTCATGCGGTTGATGGAACATCTCGACCCTGTGCATGTAGGGGCCGTTTGGGACGCGGCGCATGATGCGTTTGCGGGACAGCAGCCCGAATACGGGCTGGATATCGTATGGTCCCATCTCGCCATGCTGAATTTGAAAAACGGCTTTTTCGTCCGCAGCAACGGTCCCGAAGCCGAAACAGCCGAATGGAAGCGCCACTTTACGACCGGTCGGCACGGAATGGCCCACTGGCCGCGCATCGCGAAATACGTGAAGGAGCGGGGGTACTCGGGCGTCGTTTGCTTAACCGCCGAGTATACGGATCTGGCGAACAAAGACAAATATATCGCGGAGGATCTTGCCTACGCGAAATCGCTTTTGGAAGCGGACAACTGAACAATGGAGAATTTGAAAGGCAGGTGCACTACGAATGGCTGCTCAAAGCGAAATAAGACTACGCAACGGCAATCTCGTGAAAACGGCGCAAAACAGCAGATGGAAATCGGTGCTGCACGGGTTGAGGAGGGATAAATTCCTTTATTTGCTCATAGCTCCCGGCGTCTTGTTTTTTCTTATCTTCAAATATGTTCCGATGTGGGGCATCGTTATCGCCTTCCAGGATTACTCGCCGTATATGGGCGTGATGGAAAGCCCGTGGGTCGGCTTCGAGCATTTTGCCCGCTTCTTTTCCAATCAGGACTTCTTTCTGCTGTTCCGCAACACGATGGCGATCAGCTTGCTGAACCTCATTTTCTTTTTCCCTTTGCCGATCGTACTATCCCTGCTTCTGAATGAGCTGCGAAGCGAAGTGTATAAAAAATGGATTCAGTCTATCGTCTACCTGCCGCACTTTTTATCATGGGTCATTATCGCAGGAATCACCTTTTTGCTGCTGTCGCAGTCCAAAGGGATCGTCAATCAGGCGTTGGTCAGCTTGGGGTATCCGAAATACGACTTTTTAACGAACGAAAATAATTTCTGGATGCTGCTGACGATACAAAACTCGTGGAAAGAAGCCGGCTGGGGTACGATCATTTTCCTCGCAGCGATCGCCGGCGTCGACCCTCAGCTCTATGAAGCGGCGAAAATGGACGGAGCAAGCCGCTTAAGGCAGGCATGGCACGTCACCTTGCCCGCGATCCGCAGCGTCATCGTCGTTTTGTTCATTTTGCGGCTCGGCCACATCATGGACGTCGGCTTCGAGCAGGTGTTTCTGATGATGAACGGTGCTGTTTCGAACGTAGCCGACGTTTTTGAAACCTACGTATACCGGCTGGGAATACAGCAGGGGCAGTTCAGCTTCAGCACCGCCGTCGGATTATTTAAGTCGGCCGTCGGTTTTATCCTGGTCATCGGTGCCAACAAGCTGGCCAAAAAGCTCGGAGAAGAAGGCGTATATTAACGCAATCCGCGAAACGGGGGGATCGTCATGAAACTGAGCCTGGGCGACCGCATATTCGATACGACGAATATCATCGTGCTCGGCATGATAGCCATCATCACTTTGTATCCGCTTTATTACGTTTTTGTCGTTTCGTTCACGGATCCGGCAGAATACATCCAGAAGCAGGGGTTCATCTTATTTCCGGAAAACTGGACACTGGCGTCCTACAAATATTTGCTGTCCACCTCCGCCTTTAAAAATGCCACGATGGTCAGCGTATTTCTTGCGACGGTGGGTACCGCATTAAGTTTGGTCGTCACGGCGGCCATGGCTTACGGGTTATCCCGCAAGAGGCTGCAGGGCCGAAGAATCATCATGCTGATGATTCTCATCACGCTTTTGTTCAGTCCCGGGCTGATCCCGCCGTATTTGCTGGTGCGTGATTTGGGCTTGATCAACAGCATCTGGTCGTTGATCATTCCGGTGCTCACCAGCGGATGGTACGTCATCCTGATGAAAAGTTTCTTTGACAGCATTCCCGTCGAGCTCGAGGAATCGGCGGTGATTGACGGCTCTACCGATATCGGAGTATTTTTCCGTATCGTTTTACCTTTGTCGCTTCCTGCGCTCGCCGCCTTCGGCTTGTTTTATGCGGTGGCTTACTGGAACACTTTCTTTCACGCGGTGCTTTACATCAACGATCATGCGAAGTGGCCGCTTCAGCTCGTCTTGCGCAACATGCTGATCGATTCGTCCACCCAGGCGGGAGGATCGGCGGCCGCCGAAATGATGTCGGAGCAAAATATTCCGGCCGAAACATTAAAAATGGCCGCCGTCGTGATCGCGACACTTCCGATCCTTTGTGTTTACCCGTTCCTGCAAAAGCATTTTGCCAAAGGCGTGATGCTGGGTTCGGTGAAAGGATAAACTTCATTTTCATTTCAAAATCAGGAGGGTTCGTATGAAAGAAAAAGAGAAGTTGCTCAAAAGCAAGTCGCTGCCTGCATCTCTTGCTCTCGTCATGGTCACTTCCGTCCTGTCGGCTTGTGCCGGCGGCACGACGCCAAGCCCGGGAGGCAGCAGCAAAGGCGCTGCAGCCGATAACGGCAAGCCGACGGAAATCAGCATCTTCACCGAGTTCAGTACGCCGGAACCGCCGGCCGCCGACAATCCGGTCACCAAGGAGTTCGAAAAGAGGACGAACACCAAGCTGAACATTACATGGGCTTCTCCCAATGCGTGGGAGGAAAAACAAAACGTGATGCTTGCCTCCGGCGACCTGCCCGACCTGATGAAGATCAAAGATATGAAGCAGACGCAAGCGATCAACATGATCAAGCAGGGCGCTTTCTGGGATTTGACCCCGTACCTGAAGGACTATAAAAACTTGTCCGCTTATCCGAAAGAAATTATGGACAGCGTGAAGGTAAACGGAAAGCAATACATTCTACCTTCGGTGCGCCCGCTTCACGGCAGCAGCTTTTTCAACATACGCCAGGATTGGCTCGATAACGTAGGACTTCCGATGCCGCACACGATGGACGAATTGTATACCGCACTCAAGGCTTTTGTGGAAAAGGATCCGGATAAAAATGGGAAAAACGATACGTACGGCTACAACGGGAAAAACTGGGAAAAGGTTATCGATATATTCAACCACAGCAACGGCAAATGGAAAGAGATGGATGGCAAAATCGTCGATACCGACCTGGAGCCGGGCACCAGGGAAGGACTTGTATATTTGAACAAAATGTACAAGGACAAAATATTGCCGGAAGATTTCGCCGTCATGAAAACGACCGATTTTGAAAACATGGCCAAAGCCGGCAAAGTCGGCGTGCAGATGGATACGACGGAAGGCGTTTTCCGTGCCACGGAAGGCGCGCGAAAGCTTGATCCGAAAGCCGATTTCGTAGCGATGACGTATTTGGAGAGCTCTGCCGGCAAAATGGTGCATACGGGCAGCGGCTTCGCCGGGTTGTACCTGATCCCGAAAAAAGTGCCTGAAGAGAAGATGAAGAAAATTTTGGCCTTGATGGATTACGGCGCTTCCGAGGAAGGCTTCGAGCTGGCCTGCTACGGCCTTCCGGACGTCCATTTCAAGGTGGTGGACGGCTTTAAAACCGCTACCGAGCAAGCGGTGAAGGATAGTGTGTCGCAAAGCTCGTTCGGTAAAATTTTCGCTCGCTACGACCCATATCTGTGGGCTTATCGCGTCGGCATGCCGAAGGCGATGTTCGAGCGCAACAAAAAAATCGTCGATGAACGCGGCAAATACGGGGTTGCCGATGTCTCGATCGGGCTGCTTTCCGATACCGATTTGAAGATGGGCCCGGATTATAAGAAAAAGATAGACGATCTGAAGGTGAAGATCATCATGGGCAAAGAACCGATCGAAGCATGGGACGCTATGGTAAAATCGTTAAAGGCCGATGCGAACTATATGAAGATGATCGACGAATTCAACAAGTCTTATCAAGATAAAAAAGCCGGCAAATAAGAAGAAGGCGGCCTTTTACGAGGAGGAAACTATACTTATGAAAATGAAAGCATTAGTGCTGTCACCCGAGTCGCGTTTGAAAGAGGTTTGTTCGGCTAAATGCCGGGCCCGGTTAAACGAATATTTCGACGTCACCTGGAATGAAACCGGTCGCGATTATACGAAGGAAGAGCTTGCCGGGATGGTCCATGACGCTGAAGTGATCGTGACAAGCTGGGGTTCGCCGAGCTTGACCGAGGAGGCGCTGGAGAAGGCGGGCAAGCTGCGCGCGGTCGGCCACGCGGCCGGTACGGTGAAAAACCTCGTTCCGAAGCGAATTTTTTCCCGCGGAGTACGCGTTTATTCTGCGGCGCCCCGCATCGCCCTCAGCGTCGGGGAATACTGCCTAGCGGCGCTGCTTGCGTCATTACGTTATTTGCCGACGCTGGACACATCGCTCCGTGCCGGGCAGTGGAGAGAGCTCGGCCTGAAGGGGAGGGAGCTGACCGGAAGCACGGTCGGCATCGTTTCCGCCAGCTCGACGGCACGGGCCTTTATCAAGCTGCTTGCGCCGTTCCATGCGAACATTCTGATCTATGACCCGTACTTATCCGATGAAGCGGCAGCGAACTTGAATGCGAAAAAGGCATCGCTGGAGGAAGTGATGAGCTGCCCGATTATTTCAGTGCACGTTCCGAAGCTGCCGGCAACCGAGAGAATGTTAAACCGCGAGTTGATCGCGCGCATTCCGGACGGAGCCATCTTCATCAACTCGTCCCGTGCGCAATGTCTTGACGAACAGGCGTTTATGGAGGCGCTGGAAAGCGGCCGGTTTTTCGCGGCGCTCGACGTGTTCGAGAAGGAGCCGCTTCCGGCGGACCATCCTGTTCGCAAGCTGCCGAACGTGCTGATCACTCCGCACGTAGCCGGTGCTACGGTGCAGGGGCATCTTGCGCTGATGGAGGAAGTCGTGGAAGATATTATCCGCGGTTTGCAAAATGAAAAGACGGTTTACGAAGTGAGCGAAAGAATGTGGGAAGTCATGGCGTAAACAGCCGGAGTCTTCAACGTTACATTTTAAATCCCGTCCATTGGGCGGGATTTTTGTTAGTGTTAGAACTTTTGCGCAGCCAATTTTGTGGAAAGGGGGATTTGATTTTGGCATCATTTTCGCATACTCGTTCTTTGCTCTGCCGATACTACTATTCATACAAAGTATGCACAACAAGGGAGGGCCTCATTTGCATCGCCGGAGTCTGATTTTGTCTTTATGCTTCGCATTGGCGGCTCAACTGCACGCCGGTTTGCTCGAAACGCCGGCCATTGCAGCCGCAGGCGAGCAGGTGGATCGCGTAGAGCAAACGGAAAGCGGCACATACGAAACTCAAGGCTACAGGTCGGGGCGTTCCACCTATTCCCCGTCCCGCGGCGGCACGACGACGGCCCCGCGTACAGGAGCGGGATATACGACGGGGCCGCGCAACCCGAATACGGTTGGTACCGGGAACCCGCGCAATACGGCTCCCGGCGGAGCGGCGGCAACTCCGGCCCGAACGGGGTTCGGAGGTTTTTTCGGCGGGCTTGCCGCAGGGACGCTGCTCGGCAGCCTGTTTCATCCGTTCGGCTGGTTCGGTGGAGGAGGTTACGGCTATCCGGTCAATACCGGTTTTTCTCTGCTCGGAATTGCCTTTTGGGCGGTTGTTATTTATTTCGTATACCGCTGGGTGCGGAGAAAAATGAAAGGAAATTATTAAAGCCTTCCAGGCGGGCAGTTCGCCCGCTTGAAAGGCTTTTTTTTAATACCCAAACTATTTGCCGTACGTTCGCTGCATCAAATCGGTCACGGTAACGAACTGGTAGCCTTGCTCCTTGAGCTTCGGCAAAATTTGCCTGAGCGATTCCACCGTCTGGCTGCAATCCCCTTCGAGGTCGTGAAACAAAATGATATCGCCGTTATGCACATTACTCAGCACGGTATCGACGATTTTGCGCACACCCGGCCGCCTCCAGTCTTTCGTATCCTGATACCAGGACCACATGACGACGGTAAAATGGTCCTCGCGCGCCAAATCGATCAGCGCATCGTCGTAAAATCCGCCGGGAGGCCGGAACACGTGAGGCATTTGCTCGGTGATGTCGAAAATGACCTCCTGCGTTTGGCGAATCTCCTCCTTCAGCTTGTCGGGAGATACGTTTTTCAAAAAATGGTGATCAAACGTATGATTGGCGATTTCGTGACCCTCGTTCACCTCGCGAATAGCGATTTGCGGGAACGACTGCACCCTTTTGCCCAATACGAAAAACGTCGCCTTGGCTCCATGTTCCTTCAGGAGGTCCAAAATTTGCGGGGTGTATACCGGGTTAGGGCCATCGTCGAACGTCAGTGCGATAAGCTTCTGATCCGTCTCGATATTAAAAACAACCTCGCTGCGCGGTCCCGCGACAGCCGGCGGTGCGCCGGTCAAGCAACCGCAGAGCAATAACACAGCCATCCGAAGTTTCCATGACTTCAAGGCTCCGCCCCCCTTTGTAAGCACATCTCGCCTTTGTATTATCTCATAGGGGAAAATGTCCTTATGCATGACAAAAAAAGCAAGAAAAAGCAGCCGCACGGGGATGCGGCCGCTTTTTCGAGCTTATTTCTTCAACACGTAAATTTTTACATTTTGAATACCAAACTCGGAAGCTTTTTTTTGTGTGCCGGGGACAAAAATGTCGATCCTGTTGCCTTTGATGGAGCCGCCCGTATCCAGCGCTCTGGCCATCATGCCACCCTGCGGAAGGCCGTCATAGCTATAGCCTTCAATATAGACGAGCGAGCCGAGAGGGATGACGTTAGGATCCACCGAAATGGTGCCGATCCGCAGAGGGTTGCCGAAATAATCGACTGCCGCTCTGCCTCCGTTTTCACTGGCAGCGCCGGTGTACGCCGTCGCTTTCGCCTCGACGATTTTATCGTACTTCGGGGCGTACCAGGCCGGAGCGTGATATTGGCCGTCCTCGTTCAAAATCGCGATCCGATTGTCCGGATCCCATTGTACCCGGATTCCCATCGTTTCGGAGATGAAGCGAAACGGAATATAGACGCGGCCGTTCAAAATGCGGGCCTGCGTGCCCAAGCTTACCTTGTTGCCGTCAACGACAGCGGTGGAATCTCCCGTCGTTAAAGCAATTGTTTTCTTTTTGCCGGCGATGGTTAATTTGATTTGTTCGCCCGTCTTTTGCCAATCGATCGAATAGCCGAGCTTGTCCGTCATCGTACGAACCGGAACTTGCAGCTTGCTGTTCTCGTCCACAAAAGGCTCCGCATCGGGAAATTGCACAAGCTCATCATTAACTTGCACCTTCACGTCATCTGCCAAAAGCGGTTCGGCCTTAGCCGGGGCAGGGGCGGACAAATGTAAAGAAACCATCGAGCAGACTAAAACCAATCCTGCTATCAGTTTGTTCAAAGCTTACCTCCTATTGCCTCCGAGGTTAGTTGACGGGTTCGGGAAGAGGTTTCCCTAGCTTGAATAATCTTGCATTCACCCCAATTGCGAAGCGTCCCCCGTACCAATACTTTCCGTATTGGATTCGACACTTTATAAAAAGTACCACAGTACCCGAATGGTTTCAATGTATAAAATGTGCCAATTGCTTCCTATAATCACCAATTCGTCTGAAGGCAGACATTTAACCCGGCTGCATTGTCTTTTATAGGCGGCTGCAAATGGAAAACAGCTCCCTTAAAGGCAGGAAGCTGTTTTCGAAAGGGATCGGTTATTATCCGCGGTTTTCGCCCGCCCTTCCCCGGTTGAACAAGCCCAGCAAGCCGAGCAGCCCAAGCCAGCCGACCCAATCGTAATTGGTCCGGTTATCCACAGAGGTGGCGGTGTAGCTGTTATCGCGATACGCGGTTCCGCGCTGGCCTCCGTACGTGATGCCGGTAACGGAGCCGTCGGCGGCATATCCGATCGAATTGGGCCGGATGTTATCCCCTCCTGCATACCCGGTCCCCTGCTGGGCGGCAAAATTGCGGACCGGCGTCGCATCGGTGCCGCGGTTGCCGAGACCGGCAGGCCCTGTTCCGTTATTGCCGAAAGTGCCCAAATGACCCGCCGTACCGAGCGAACCGTACGGCGTGTAATCGCTATTGTTCGTGACGACATTATTGCGGGTGGTTGAAGCGGAGGAAGCCGTATTTGCAGAAGCCGATTCCGCGGATATGACCGTCATCGGCAAACCTGCCATGAGCAGCACGGCGATAGCAACGCTTTTCAATGCGTTCATGAAAGTCGCTCCTTTATTAAGATTAGGTACACCTATATCTTTTTTCAGGAAGCGGCTGCTTATGCGAACGGGCGATGTTTAAAAAGCGAAGCTGAGCTGCACCGGTTTCTCTTCGGACGCTTCGTCTTCGTCGCCTTCCCGTCCCGAGTACGGTTCGTACGAGATGAATCCGTACTCTTCCAATAAGGTGTTGACGCGGGCGATTCCTTCTTTCCGGTAATCGGCGGGCAAATAAGGAGACGATGCGTAAAAACGAGCATACTCCTCCACCAGGTGTGGGTAGCCGGTACGCAAGGTCTGGAAAAACCAGACTTTGACATCCCGGGTATTCAGGCGTAAATACGACGGCATGACAAAGCGCGGCGCATAAGAGCGGGCTTCGCCGAGCAGCCGGCGCAGCTCGTCCTCCGTATCCATCAAAAGCGGCAAAATCGGAGCCATAAAAATTCCCGCTCGGATACCCATCTCTCCCAGCCGGCCGATCGTTTTCAGCCGTTCAAGCGGGGAAGGGGTGAACGGCTCGAAGTCCCGCCATATTTTAAGATTGAGCGTATTGAGGCTTATATTGACAGTAGCGTCCGGGATCGCTTGAAGCAAATCGATGTCGCGTAATATGAGCGGAGAGCGCGTCGTCACGCTGACCGGGACTCCGTAGCGGGCGAACAACTCCAGCGCTTGCCGGGTCAGCCGGGCTTTCGCCTCCACCGGCTGGTACGGGTCGGTCGCCGTGCCGACGGCGACTTTGCCGAACTTCTTTAACCCGCCGCGGCTTCTTGCCGCTTTCCGCAGCTGCTCTTCCAGCGCCTCGGGCACGTTTTCCTTGATAAAAATATGCTTTTGGAACGTATCGTCCGTCTCCATGCCGAGAAACGAATGGGTGGAGCGGGCATAGCAAAAGCTGCAGCCATGCTGGCAGCCGCGATACGGATTGAGCGACCAGGAAAAAGGCATGGAAGGGGCCGTTACTTGGTTCAAAGCGGTTTTCGAGCGGATATGTTCAAAGGTTACCGGTTTGCTCATCGTTTTCCACCTCATAATAGCGAATATATGTTCGTATTTAATGTATCTTATCCGAACGGTTTTATGCAAGTGGAAAAAACAGGACCTGCCGCATAAGCTTGCGGAAACAAGCAAAAAGTAAGGTGGTGTTCGGCAGGTCTTTTGCAAAAGGAGGTGCAACAGATGAACGCGACGACGCAATCCCCTCAGGCGCAAACGATTGGAGCCGTCAACTTGGCGACGCATGAGATTTTGGAGATGAGAGAGCTTTTGTCCAGCAAAAATGTTTGCCTGACCAAATCCGCAACGATGCAAGCGCTGGCTTCCGACCCGGAATTGAAAACATTGCTTCAACAGGATGTACAGCAATCCAAGCAAGCAATCCAGGAGCTTTCCGCAATTTTATCCAAAGTATGACATAACCAATGACGAACGGAGATGATCTTATGAATACGCTGCTGGAAAATATGACGGGGATGGGCAGCATGACCGATCAGGTGATCGCAAACGATTTGCTGATTGCCGCTAAAACGGGCATCAAGGATTGCGCGGTGGCCCTTACCGAGGCGACGACGCCGGAGGTTCGGCAAATTTTGAAAAAGCAGCTGGACCAAGCGATTTCTTCCCACGAAAAAATTTCGGCTTACATGATCCAAAAAGGACTGTATCACCCGACTCAGGTGAAACAGCAAATTCAGCTGGATTTGCAAAACGCCCAAACCGCGACAGGTTTGGCATAATTTGAATTTGAAGTCCCCGCGGCTCCCGGAAGGGGGCCATTATTTTTTTGTCAGGAAAAAATTTGAAACAAATGATGAAATCCTCTCGTTTGTTATTGGGGGGTGATGATCAATGAGAAAGTGGCTACTTATTATCGGTGTTTTTATGAGTGCGGCGGCGTGCAGTACAATTTCAACTCCGCCGGAGCCTGTTGCCGAAAATCGCGATAATCCGAACATCAAAGCGGGTGACTTTTCAATCCCTGCCTCTGAGCAGAAGCAATCTTTTTCGGCAAAAATATACGTCCCCGGACAGGTAAAAGCAAATGAAGAGTTCGTCGTTGAAGCCTCGCTGGAAAACTTGTCCGACAATGATTTCACAATGGCGCATGCGGCAAAAATTTTTTATTTCATTATAAAGGACAGCAGCGGCAAGACGGTGAATACTTTTGTTATGCCTGAGGTGGGAATTACCCGTCCGTTCCCGGCAAGGGCAAAATTTGCCGAAACGTATACATATAAACTTGAAAAACCGGGACATTACGAGGTAACGGCGACGGCCGAATTTGCGATTGAGGATAACCGGTTTCAAGTGAAAACGAACACAGCCGGTTTTGAGGTGACCAGATGATCCCTAACGGGTGAACAAAAAAAGCCGCATTAATTGCGGCTTTTTCGTGGGGACTGGGCGCCGGAGGCGCCTTAAGAGCTTTGCTCCGCAAAACCTCCGGAAGCTTGGGGTCTTCCGGAATGCGTCCTCGGGAGCGTTTCGCTTTGGGGCGGCAGGGATGCTCCCTGCAATAAATATTTCAGCTCGCGCACTTCTTTGCGCAGCTGCGCGATTTCGGACGCCGCATCCCCGGATCCCGGCTCATCTTCGCCATTGTCATCCGAAGGGATTTTTGCCGCGTTGTTGACGATTTCCCCGACGACAAGGTTCAGCACGACGAACACCGCGATCAAAATAAACGAAATGAAATAGAGCACCGAGATCGGATAAACTTCGGCAATTGACCGGTAAATATTCGCCCAATCGTCGAACGTGGCGATTTGGAACAGCGTCACCAGCGATGAAGATAAATCCCCGAAGTATTCCGGCGAAATTTCTCCGTAAAAGGTCGATCCGATAATGCCGTAAATATAAAAAATAATGAACATGAGCAGCGAAATGCTGCCGATCGTCGGAACGGCCATAAAAAGTGACGTTACGATGCGGCGCAGCGAAGGGATGGACGAAATCGTCCGAAGAATCCGCAGCACCCGCAGCATTCGCAATATGCTGATAAATTGGGACTGCATGAAGGCAAGGCTGCCCGCCACGATGAGGAAGTCGAACAGGTTCCAGCGGTCCCGGAAATAACGGCTTCGGTAAACGATGATCTTAAGTATGATTTCGACCGTAAAAATGCCGAGCAGTACCCCGTCGAGTATTTCGAACAAAGATTCGTAGGCTGCGTTAATGGAAGGATAAGATTGCAGCCCCATGATGATTGCATTAAAAAAGATGCAGAGCAAAATGAAATTGCCGAACCCCTTGCTGCCCACCAAAGCGTGTAAAGCCGTTGTTTCTTTGCTGCTCATAGGTAAAATGCTCCTTTATGATTGTTTAAACCAATGTAATAATAGACAATTTATGGTTAAATGACAAGGAGTAAAAGCGATTTCATCGGCACAAACGGCATTTCGGTTTCTAAAATTTTTTTAAAGCTGTAACCTTTCTCCAATTTGCCTCGTCTATAAATATGTCATACTTACATAATTTTGCTAGTTTACTAGGACAGAGCAGGAGGAAGAGAAAACATGGCATCATGGTTTCGCAAAAAACAAGAGCGCCGCGAACCCGATGACGCAGAAGGCACTTTGGAACACAGTAACGCTTCCGGATCCGAAGACGGGCAATCCGGCTTGCGGGAGACGCCGCCGGCACCGGCCAAGCCGCTGCTGACCGTCACGGATGTGGAGCGGTCGTTTCAGGTCGGCGGACAGCAGCTTCATGTGCTCAAAGGGATTAATTTGACGATGTATCCGGAGCGTCTCATCATGCTGAAGGGACGTTCCGGCTCGGGCAAAACGACGCTGATGAATCTGATGGGAGGACTCGACCAGCCGAACAAAGGCGAGATCATGTTCATGGATCATCCGTTTCACCGCTGCGGCGACGACGAGCGGACGCTTATCCGCAGGAGGCAGATCGGCTTTATTTTTCAGTCGTTCGCGCTGATGCCGCTGCTCTCCGCTTACGAAAACGTCGAGCTGTCGCTTCGCATGGCAGGAGTGCCGAAATCGCAGTGGAAGCAGCGCGTGACCCACTGCATGGAGCTTGTCGGCCTCGGCAAACGGATGCATCACCGGCCGTTCGAGCTGTCCGGCGGCGAGCAGCAGCGCGTGGCGATCGCCAAGGCGATTGCCCACAGGCCGTCGCTCATCCTGGCCGACGAGCCGACCGCGGAGCTCGATTCGCAGATGGGAGCGCAGATTATGGCGGTGTTTCGCGATATTATCGCAAACGAACATATCACGATCTGCATGACGACACACGATACGACGATAATGGAGGTTGCCGACCATGTCTACGAGATGGTGGATGGAAAATTTTTGGCCGGCTAAAAGAGCCGTTCGTCCGGTGATGCTCGTGTGCGTCGCAGCCGCGCTGGCTGTTTCGAGCGGCTGCTCGGTGCTCCCTAAGGAAGATGAAGAGGAGACGCTTCCCGCCATCAATCCGCCGAAGCTGTCCAAAAAACCCGAGTACACGGTCAAGACGGAAACGTTGGAAACGAAGGTGCGCGGCTCCGGTCGGCTGATGGCGACGAAGGAGGAAGAGCTTTATTTTACCGACGATACGAACAAGCGGCTTAAGGAGATGTATGTGAAAACCGGCGACAAAGTGGAGCAGGGCCAGTTGCTCGCCGAGCTTGATGTGACCGAACAGGAGACCCAGCTCAAGCAGAGGAAGCTGCAGCTGCGCAAGGACGAGCTGCAGATGATCGAAACGCTGCGCAAAGCCGACGAAATGAGCGCCGAGCAGCTCGAACAGGCCAAGATCGATTTCGAGCTGAAGCGCGAAGATGTGAACAAGCTTGAGCAGGATGTGGCCAGGGCGAAGCTGACCGCTCCTTTTTCCGGCACCGTCGTCTCCGTTTATTTGAAAAAAGGCGATACCGTGAAGGCTTACGACGCGGTCGCCGTGATTGCGGATCTGAATCAGCTCACCGTAGCGGCGACGATCGGCCCGGACGACCTGAAGAAAGTGGCGGTCGGCATGGAAGCGGTCGTCGATATCAACGGCGTGGGCCAGCAAAAAGGCAAGGTGCTGCAGCTGCCGAACCCGGATTCGACAAGCGGCGGCTCGCAGTCCGGTGGCGGCTTCCCCGGGCAATCGAACGGGCAGCAGCGCGTGCCGGATTCGATCGACAATTATTTGTTGATTCAATTGGACGAATTTCCGCCTAATTTAAACCGGGGGACGCCGCTGAGCGTGTCCATCATTACCCAGCGCAAGGAAAATGCGGTCACGATCCCGCTTGCGGCGCTGCGTTCGTATTCGGGGCGCAACTATGTGCAGGTGGTGGACGATAAAGGCAACAAGCGGGAAGTCGATGTGGAGATCGGCCAACAAACCTCAACCGACGTGGAAATCGTGAAGGGACTTACGCCGGGGCAGAAAGTAGTGGGTCGCTGATGGGCATGCCGATGCTGCGGTTTTTATACCGCAAAATGTGGAATACCCGATGGCTGACGGCCAGCACGTTGCTCGGACTGATCATGGCGGTCGCCTTTACGACGAGCATCCCGATGTACGCGGACGGTTCGCTGAAACGGGTCGTCGCCAAAACGCTGGAGGAGAAAAACAGCGGCTTTCCGGCCGGAGCGGTGCTGATCCGCTACCAGGCGGTGGGAAGCGACAGGGCGGACCTGGATGCGCTGGCCGATGTGGACGGATATATCCAAAGCGAGCTGCCGCAGGAAATCGGGTTTCCTTACGGCGCATATGTGCGAAGCTACTCGATCCGCGGCACGCAAATTACACCGGAAGACCCGTCGAAGGTGGATCCGAGCAAACGCCGGCAAATGACGATCGTCGGTCAAAACGATCTTGCCGACCACGTGGAGATGACAAACGGGCAGCTCCCTTCGGACAAGGTGGAAAACGGCGTCGTCGAGGCCGTTATTCACGAGGAGGCGATGTACCGGAACGACATTCACGTCGGCGACGTATTCAGCTACCCGATTGCCGGCGGACTCGGCATCGCGCCGCTCAAAGTGAAGGTCACCGGAACGTTCAAGCCGAAGCAGGACGGCGATCCTTACTGGTATCAAGGAATGGAAGGGATTTTAAGCCAGTTTTACGTAAGCGAAGCGATGTTTGGCGATTACATATTGAAGCAGAAAAAAATACCGCTGAATTTGGCGAATTGGTATTACGCGTTCGACCTGCGGGAAATCCAGACCAGCCAGATCGCAGCGCTTGAAAAAAAGCTGGAACGGCTCGATATCGTGCTGTTCCAGAAGCTGAAAGACACCCGCGTGGACGTTTCGTTTTTGCCGACGCTCGGCGAATTCAAGAAGATGAGCCTGCAGCTGCAAATATTGCTGTTCACGCTGGCGGCGCCGATGATCGCGATGGTGTTTTATTACATCGTGATGAATGCGCGCCAGTCGCTCGAGCGCCAGCGGAGCGTCATCGCCGTGCTGCGCAGCCGGGGAGGCAGCACGCGGCAAATCATCGGGGTATATTTGCTGGAAGGATTGATTCTCGGCGGCATCTCGCTTGTCATCGGACCGCTGCTCGGTTGGTTTATGGCCAAAAGCATCGGCTCCTCCAGCGGGTTTCTCACCTTCGTCGACCGGAAGGCGGTGCCTGTCGGCGTATCGGCGGAGGCGCTGCTGTACGGCGTCGCCGCAGTGGTGATCGCACTCTTCGCGAGCGTGATCCCGGCGATCCTGTACGCCAGAGCGTCGATCGTCGACTATAAGAAGCAGCTCGCCCGTTCGGACCGCGCTCCCGTATGGCAGCGCTGGTTTCTCGATCTCGCGCTGCTCGCGCTCGTCGGCTACGGCTACTACCTTTTCGACCAGCGCCAGATGCTGTCGCTGCAGACAGGGCTGACAAGCGACCAGCTGCAGGTGCATCCGCTGCTGTTCTTCGTGCCCGCGCTGTCGATCATTGCGCTCGGACTTTTTTTCCTGCGCGTATTCCCATGGCTGCTGCGTCTGGGCAATTGGCTCGGCAGAAGGTTTTTGCCGGTACCGGTGTATTTAACGCTGACGCAGCTGTCGCGTTCGTCCAAAGCGTATTACCCGCTCATGCTGCTGCTCATCCTGACGCTCGGGCTCGGCGTATACAACTCGTCCGCAGCCCGCACGATCGATCTGAACTCGACCGAACGGACGCTGTACAAATACGGCACGGACGTCATCATCCAGACGGTATGGGAAGGCTTCTCCGACGATTTGCCCGATCCGAACGCGGGCCAGCAGCAGGGTGGCGGCAGCCAGGCGGGAGGCGGCGGAGCGCAGGGAGCCGGAGGCGGTCAAGGATCCGGCCAAGGCGCTGGCGGAGTTCCGGGCGGCATGCCGGGAGGGCCCGGCGGGGAACCGCCTCCTTCGAAAGTGCGCTACGTGGAGCCGCCTTTCGAGGTGTTTCGCGAGCTGGACGGCGTCTCCGCCGCAGCGCGCGTGCTGAAGACGAAAGGGAATGTGGTTGTAGGCGGCAAGTCGGCCGGCCAAGGCATGGTGCTTGGCATCGACAATGTCGATTTCGCCAAGGTCGGCTGGTTCCGGCGCGACCTGTTCAAGGCGCACCCGAATCAATATTTGAACCTGCTCGGCACATACGAGCAGGCGGTGATCGTTCCGAGCGGCTTCGCCCAAAAGTACCAGATCAAGGAGGGCGATTTGATCACGATCTCGGTCGCGCAGCAGCAGCTCGAGTTCGTCGTCGTGGCGTCGCTTCCTTATTGGCCCGGGCAATATCCGGATCAGATGCCTTTTTTCATTACGAATCTGGAGTATATTTACGACCAGGCTTCGGTGATCCCGTACGAGGTATGGCTCAAGATGAACGACGGCGCCAAGGTCGCCCCGATTCTCGAGAAGCTCGCCGCCCAAAACATCCAGGTCGCAAGCGTCCAGGATGTGCGAAACGAGCTGATCACGCAAAAGAAACATCCGTCACGCGGCGGGGTGTTCGGCATTCTCAGCCTCGGCTTCCTCGTCTCGGTCATCGTGTCCTTGATCGGCTATGTGCTGTACTGGTTTTTCAACCTGTCGAGCCGGGTCGTGCAGTTCGGCGTCCTGAGGGCGATGGGGCTGTCGCGAAAACAGCTCACCGGCATGCTGCTGCTCGAGCAAATCTCCACCGCCGGACTGTCGATCGCACTCGGCATCGGCATCGGCAAACTGACGAGCTACCTGTTCCTGCCGTTTCTGCAGACGGCGGACAACGTCAAAACGCAGGTGCCGCCGTTCAGGGTTGTGTTTAACGCGCGCGATACCGATCAGCTGTACATGGTCGTCGCCTTCATGATGCTGACGGGGGCGACGCTGCTCCTGCTGCATATCCGGCGATTGCGCGTGCATCAGGCCGTCAAGCTGGGGGAGGAGAAATAAGCGATGATCACGTGCGAAGGGCTTGTGAAAATATACAAAACCGACGACATCGAGGTCGTCGCGCTGCAAGGACTCAACATCGCCGTTTCGCAAGGCGAAATGATGGCGATCATCGGCAACAGCGGAAGCGGGAAGTCGACGCTGCTTAACATTTTGGGCGGCCTCGACCGCCCGTCTGCAGGCCAGGTTCGCGTCGGCGAGTGGGATTTGCTGAAAATTACCGACGATCAGCTTGTACAGTACAAGCGGAAAACAGTCGGTTTCATTTGGCAAAACAACGCGCGCAACCTGATTTCCTATTTGACCGCGCTGGAAAACGTCGAAACGCCGATGATGCTGAGCGGCGAATACGATCGCAAATACGCTCTGCAGCTGCTTGAATGGGTCGGCCTCAAGGACCGGATCCACAACAAGCTGCACCAGCTGTCAGGCGGCGAACAGCAGCGCGTCGCGATTGCGATTTCGCTGGCCAACCGGCCGCAGCTGCTGCTCGCGGACGAACCGACCGGCTCCGTCGATACGCGGACGTCCGACATGATCATGGACATTTTCCGGCGATTGAACCGCGAGCTCGGCGTTACGATCGTCATCGTCACCCACGACTTGTCGCTTGCGAGCAAGGTGGACCGCGTCGTCGCGATCCGCGACGGGATGACCAGCACGGAATTTATTAAACGTAATCCGAATTTGGATACAGCCGGCCAGTCGATTCAGGAGGTGCACGAGGAATACGTCGTGCTTGACAAAGCCGGCCGCCTGCAAATACCGAAAGCATATTTGCAGGCGCTCAAAATAGACAATAAAGCTTCGATGGAGTTTGACGGCGAATCGATCATCATCCGGGCCCCGAAGCGCCTGAACGATTCGCCGACCAATACGCCGTAACGGTGAGAGAAAAGGGGAAACCACAATGAAAAAATGGATTCATCGAGCGGTTCCGCTCACGATCGCTGTCAGCATGATGGTACCGCTGCTGGCGGCCTGCAGCAAAGGGCAGGGAAATACCGATACGAAAACCGAACGCGTGCTGCGCATCGCGACGAGCATGGGATTCGGCGACGACGATTACTTCCGTCAGCAGTTCACGGAAGTATTCGAATTCGCGAACCCGAATATCAAGATCGAAATGGTGCAGACGATGGACGATAAATACCGCTACGGCTACGGGCGGATGGCTCCCGGAGAAAAAATGCCGGACCCGCTTGAGCAGCTGAAAAAAGCGATGGAAGGCGACAATCCGCCGGATGTCGTCATGGTGAACTACGAGCAGCTGAACGACCTGGTTTCGAGCAACCTGCTGACGCAGCTTGATCCGAAGATCGCCCAAGACAAATTCGACGTTTCGGACTACGTGCCTGCGGTGATCGACGGTATCAAGAAGCAAGGCGACGGCAAGCTGTACGCGCTGTCTCCGACGTTTTATTCGTCCGCCCTTATTTACAATAAAAAAATGTTCGACGAAGCGGGGGTCCCCTACCCGAAAGACGGCATGACATGGGACGAAACGTTCGACCTCGCCCGGCGCGTCGCCAAAGGAGAAGGGGATAACCGGAAATACGGCTTCGCCTTCAGCCCGTATTCCGGAGGAGATTTGTTCTATTCGATGGATATATATACGGCTCCTCTCCAGCTGCGTGTCTTTGACGACAAAGGCGAGAAAATGACGGTCGATTCCGATCAGTGGGAAAAAGTATGGAAGACGATGGTCCAGCTGAACAACGAAAAAATCATGCCGCCGGTGCAGGACCCGCGCCAAATGAAAGAACGCATGATGAGCACGAATCCGGAGGATTTCAATCCGTTCCAGCACGACGATTTCCTGTCGAGCCGCGTTGCGATGACGATTATCGGCTACGGGCAAATCGATCAGATCGTCAATGCGAACAAAAGCGCGGCCAACATCAAAGGGTTCACGCCGATCGACTGGAACGTCGTTTCGCTGCCGACCCATCAGGAGGCGCCGGGCGTGGGCGGGTACATCGGCATGAACGGTATTATGGGCATTAACGCCAAGGCGCAAAACCCGGACGATGCATGGAAATTCATCAAGTTCATTAACGGCGAAGACTGGGCGCGCCTCAAGTCGAAGAGCAACCAGCAGCTCGTTTCCCGCAAAAAATATTTGAAGCCGAAAGACGGACTCGACTTTAATATCGAAGCGTTCGCGAAGCTGGCTCCGGCAAACCGACAGGATGATTACAAGATTTACAGGGAAAAGCAAAACATTTATCAAGTACGCGATATAGGACGCAACGTGTTCCAGGAAGTGCTCCAAGGCAAAACCGGTGCGCGCGACGCCCTGAAGAAATGGCAGTCGCAAGGGGATGCGGCGCTGCAGCAGTTGAAGGATAACCCGAACGCGCAGATCGATATGGGAGCCGCTACAGCAGTGCCTATTGCGAAATAATTTTCGCCGAGGCGCAACTCGGTTTATCCTTACGATGCGAGTTTTGCTGACGCAAAACGGCAGATGCTTACGAAGCAAGTTCCGCCAGGGCGAAACTTAGCTTATCCTTACGATGCGAGTTTTGCTGACGCAAAACTCTTAGGAGGACCTCACCATGAAACGAACTTATAACAGGCTGACCGTGCTGCTGCTTGTCTGCGCCCTGATCTTCGGCAATGCTGTTACCGTCCTTGCGGACGGCGACGGCGGCGCTGAAGAAGGGGTGCCGACGCTCGGCAAAGTCAACATAACGGACAACAGCTTTTTCGAGCTGAAGGACGTATACATGCTGCCGGACCAAGGCTCCAAAAACGTCGCCTTCACAGTCACGATTCATAATAACGACTCGACCGACCTGATGTTTATCGACTATTGGGTTCACCTGCTGACGAAGTCCGGCAATCAAATATCGGTGAAAATTTTGCCCGAATTCAAGGATAAAAACCGCATTACGCCGAAATCGACGCAGGACATCGGGTTTTATGCGACGGTGAACGAGAAGACGGAGCTGTCAGACCTTGTGTTCCGGTTCATCAAATGGGACTTCAGCCAGCCGAACTTCGAAAGGAATCTCGGGGAGATCAGCGTCAGCGACAGCTACTCTGTCGTAACGCCGGCCGGCGGCTCACGCATCGTGAAGATGACCGGCATCCCGATGAAAACGAGCATCAAGAAGCTGCTGACGAGCAAAAACGAGAAAAATTACAACGCCACCGTCGTCTTTGTCATGCAAAACGTCGGTACCAAAAGCATCGCCGTTCCCGCCTATCAGTTCGCGATCCGTACGAGCGAAGGTTATATGTACCCGCTCGAAGCGAAAAACCTGAAGGATCTGACCATCGATCCGCAGGTCGACAAGGAACTCGAGTTGTCCGGTTCCTTGCCGGTCTCCGTTTCACCGGACGGGTGGCAGCTTGTCATCATCCAAAATATCGCCGATCTGAAGCTAAATCTGTCGGTCGCTTATTACGAGCTGCCGGCCGTAACGGAAACGGAGGGCGTGGATGTCGGCAAAGATTACACCTTCACGACGAAAAAAGGGCTGTATCACGCCAAAGTGACCGCCTTCAACCGTATGCCATGGGAAGATCAGGATATGCTGACGGCCAATCTCGTTTTGTCCAACCAGGGGGTCGATGCGCTGCCGATTCCCGATTTGACCGGTTACTTTTTTCTCGACGAAGCCGTCAAGATCGAGGCCAAGCTGATTCGCACCGACAATATTATCGGCCTTCCTGTCGGTTCGTCGATCAATTTTCAATTCATCGGAAAGCTGCCGTACACGTATAATTTTTCCAAGGTAAAGCTGGTGCTGCAGGAAAAAGAGAGCGATACGAAAACGAACGATTTGCTCGAATTCGTCAACAGCTCGGAAATGATGAATATTCCGTACAACAACGTCGGCGAAAAGTTCACCGTCCAGCACGTCGGACGGAATGCGAGCTACAAGGTGCGCAATGTGCATACCTTTTTGGGGGACGCGAACGATACGTTTATGGTGCAGCTTGAGGTCGAGAATCTGGAGAAACGCTCTGTCAATGGCACCAAATTGGTCGCCCAGTTTAAAACGCCCGACGGCACCGTTTATCCGGCCACGATCAACGAAGTCAAGAAAAAAATCAATCCCGGCGGCAAGGCGCTGTTATTCCTGTGGGCGAACGTACCGAAAGGATTCCCGGCTACGGGGCTGCATTTGCTGATCGGCGAGGCGATCACCGAAGGCAAGCTCACGGAAGGCGACGGCAAGCCGGACGGATACATCAACGGCTCCGCGTATTGGCTGCCGGAAGAAGACTTGACCGTGCAGAAAACACTGGATAAGCTCGTTTTGGCGCCGTACACGTTCACCATCAACCACATTTCCACTTGGCTGAATTCGCGGGAGCTGAGGCTGACATTCAACTACGAGCTGACGAGAGACCTGCTGCTCGAAACGAATACGGAAGGCCGCAAGCTGATCATCACGTTTGAGGATGAAAAAGGGGCTAAAACGTTCTCGCGGGAGTTCGATTTTAAAGATTTCGATGCAAGCGAGCCAAACGACGGAACGAAAGATACGAAAATCCGGCTCGGCAAAGTGGAAAAGTTCGAAATCAAGGAAACGGACGAGGAGCTTATCTATAAGCTGGAGACGCTTAAAACGTACCGGTTAAGCGTATACGACTCTTTCCAGGGACAGAAAAAGCTGATCGGTACGCAAGAGATCGCCTGGTTTTCCATAACTGACTAATTCTTTGTTTTGAATATTACACCGTGTTAAATCTCCGGATCGAGGGATGAGACACGGTGTTTTTTCGTTTTTCCTCCGTCTCGAGACGGAGATTTCGAACTGGAAAAATCAGACCGCAGCCGGGCGAAAGCAAATGGAAGATCAAGTAAAATTGACATCATAAAGCGGCATGCGGGTTACCCGGAATTTCATTGTTACGGCAGGTGGTGTGAGCGAATTGTTAAATTCATGAAAATGTTATTGACACTTTTTTATTGGCAAAGTATGTTATTATCGTTAACAACTTTCTAAACGATAATAATGTAAATACCGAGGAGACTACTATGAGTAATGCAGATTTTTCCTTCGCGGATTTGAAAAACGGCATCAGCAACCATATGTCGCTTATGTACGAAAACGAAGGATTCAGTCCGCTCGCCGGAAAAATATTGGCGCTCCTCCTCTTTGCTCCGGAGCCGGTCAGCCTTCAGGAAATGGCAGGGACGCTCGGCGTTACAAAAGCGGCGGTCAGCGTTCAGGTAAGGACGCTGGAGAAGCAATCGATGTGCAACAAGCTGCCGACCAGCAGCGACCGCAAAGACTACTATTACATAGCTCCCGATTTCAGCATGATTGTGATAGCTTCCGTTATACGCAAAATGAAAGACGTACTTAACCAAATCGATTCGGCCTTGCACAAGCTCGGCCAGCTCAGGGACATATCCGAAGAGGATGTGCCGTCGCACAATGCATTCAAGCGCCGGTTTATCGAAATGCAGGCGATGTATCAGCTGTTTATCGATAAGCTGACAGGTCTGGAGGACGATTGGCAGAAGCGGAGAGAGCAGTTGAACTTTAACGAAACGTTTTAAGATGTACTGAAGGGTTGTTACAGACGTATTGCGTCTTATCATATTGGCAATTGCATCCAAGGATGGGAGGATTCACAGAGAATGTTGAAGTTAACCGATTTTTCCATGAAGAACATTGCAGCGGTTATCATTTTGATCTTGCTGCTGTTCGTGGGGGGCGTATTTGCGTCAACCTCTTTGAAAGTGGAAAGCATGCCGGATATCACGTTTCCGGTCGTCGTCGTCTCGACGCAATATTTGGCACCGCCGAAGGATGTGCTTGAAGACGTCACGAAGCCGCTGGAGAAAGCGATAGCGAGCCTGGAAGGAATCAAAAGCCTCAAGTCGACTTCAAGCGACAACTTTTCGCAAATCGTCATCGAGCTGGAACAGGAGAAAAAACCGGACGATGTGAAAAAAGACGTGGAAAGTCTCATTTCCAACGTCAAGCTTCCGGAAAGCTCCGAGAAACCGAAGGTGCTCACCGTCGGGTTCGCTTCCGAGCCGGTTTACTACTTGTCCGCATATGCGAAAAACGGAATGAGTCAGGAGGAGCTCGATCGCGTCTATAAGGATGTCATCCTGCCGGGCTTCAACTCGATCAAAGGGATCGACCACGTCGATTCCATCGGCAATCAGGAAGCGGTGCTGAACATCAAGCTCGACATGTATGCGATGAACAACTACGGCCTTACGCCGGCTCAGTTGTCTCAATCCATCAAAGCGGCGCTCGTGTCGAGCCCGGCCGGTTCCGTCGATTTTAACGGGAACGAGCAGATGGTTCGCGTCAAAGGCGACGCCAACACGATTTTCGGTCTGGAAAACGTCAAAATCACAACGGCCAAAGGAGATACAGTGCTTCTGAAGCAGCTTGCCCGTGTCGAGGCGATTCAGGAATCCGAATTTCTGTCGCGACTCAGCGGTCAGCCTGCGATCGGCATTAACCTGTACAAAACCAAAAGCGCCAATGCGGTGGAGTTCGCCGCAGCGGCCGACAAGCTGATGGAAGGCTGGAAAAAGGATTACCCGAACATTACGTTCCACACGATCTACAACAGCGCCACGGACATAAAACAATCGATTCACGGCATGGTGCAGGAAGGCGGCATGGGAGCCGTGCTCGCATCGCTGATGATCCTGCTGTTCCTGCGCAACGTCCGGATGACAGTGATCGTGCTCGTCTCGATTCCGCTGTCCATCCTGATCACGCTGCTGATCATGGCACCGCTCGGCATCTCGCTTAACATTATGACGCTCGGCGGGCTCGCGATAGCGATCGGGCGTGTCGTCGACGATAGTATCGTCGTCATCGAAAATATTTTCAGCCAGCTGCAAAAAGCGCACGAACGCAACGAGTCGGTCATTCGACTCGCTACCGGGCAGGTCGCCTCGGCGATCACCTCGTCGACGATTACGACAGTCGGCGTGTTCGCCCCGATCGCCTTCGTCAGCGGGGTCGTCGGCGAAGTGTTCCGCCCGTTCGCAATTACGATCTGCTGCGCGCTGTTGTCCTCGCTTATCGTGGCGCTGACCGTCATTCCGATGATGGCCAAGTTGATGGTGCTGCGGTCGAAAAAACTGAAGCATCATGACGAAAACGAAGTCGGCAAAGTGGCGAAAAAATATAGAAGCGTACTGCTGTGGTCGCTCAAAAATCCGATCAAAACGTCGGTTATCGCATTCTTGCTGTTCATTGTGACACTCGTTGGCACCGTTCCGAACCTTCCGACATCTTTCATGCCGGAAAGCGAGACGGACAAATTGATGATGTTTACGATCAAAATGCCTCGCGAAACTACGATCGAAACGATGAATGAAAAGGTAAAAGAAATCGAAGCGATGATGAAGGAAGCGAAAGATCCGGCAGGGCAGCCGACCTTCAATTACTACGAATCGCTCATCGGCTACAATCAAAGTACGGACCGGGTCGCATACCGGACGATGTTTTTTGCGGAAGCGTCGAAAGCCTCGAATGCCAAACAGGTTGCCAAGGAATTCAAGGAAAAAATCGCTTATTTGCTGCCAAAGGGATCTGAAGCCGACGGTCAATTGCTCTCCGGAGGTCCGCCAAGCGGAGGAGCGGATTTCTCGTACGCGCTGATCGGCGACGACTTGAATTTGCTGAAGGTTGCTGCGGAGCGGGTCAGAGAGAAGATGAAAGAGTTTCCGGAGCTTACGGAAATCAAAGACTCTCTGGGAGAATCGAAAACGGAAGTGGAAATTACGGTCGACCAGAACAAAGCCCGTTTGTACGGACTGAGCTCCGCACAAATCATGGACAGCGTCCGCGTTTGGATTATGGAGGATAAAG
This sequence comes from Paenibacillus hamazuiensis, assembly GCF_023276405.1. Taxonomy (NCBI): domain Bacteria; kingdom Bacillati; phylum Bacillota; class Bacilli; order Caryophanales; family Paenibacillaceae; genus Paenibacillus; species Paenibacillus hamazuiensis. Next base: position 3,307,200 of record NZ_JALRMO010000001.1, on the reverse strand, counting down.
TCGGGGATCTGCGTTTCGACAACGTCCTTTATAAAACAAAAATCGAGCTTGATCCGAAGTATAAAAACTCCATCGACAAGCTCGGCCAACTTACGATTAAAACCCCTGCAGGAACAGAAGTTGCTCTCAACGAGGTGGCGAAAGTGCGGCAGGTGGACGCTCCGGTTTCGATCAGCCGGGAAGCCCAGGAGCAGATCGTGAGCGTGACTGCCAATATCGACAGCAAAGACAAAGGCGGCGTCAGCCAAAAGGTGTCCCAGGCGCTCAAAACGGTCGACCTGCCGAGCGGTGTGCGGACCCAGGTCAAAGGGGTTACCGACGATATCGAAAAAAGTTTTAAAGAAATGTTTTTGGCTATGTTCGCTTCGATTTTCATCGTGTATCTCGTAATGGTTCTCGCCTTCGGCAACGCCAGCGCGCCGTTTGCGATTCTGTTCTCCCTCCCGCTTGCGGCGATCGGCGGCTTGCTGGGACTGGTTATTACCAAGGAATCGATCAACATCACTTCCCTGATCGGCTTCCTGATGTTGATCGGTGTCGTCGTTACCAACGCGATCGTGCTCGTCGACCGCGTGCAGCAGCTGCGCGAAGCAGGTTACGAAATTCGCGACGCGCTGGTCGAAGCAGGTATGACGCGTCTGCGTCCGATCATCATGACAGCCGGCGCAACGATTATTGCCCTGATGCCGCTCGCACTCGGTTTATCCAAGGGGACCATCATCTCCAAGGGACTCGCCGTCGTCGTTATCGGCGGGTTGACTACATCGACGCTGCTCACGCTTGTCATTGTTCCGATCGCTTACGAGCTGATCTATAAATTCAAAAAGAGAATGTCCCGCTTGTTCCACCGGAAAGCCAAATCAGGCGCTGCCGATTCGGCAACCGTACCGGCTAACTGAAACGGGACCTTAAGGTGAAGAGAAAGGGAGATCAACCGATGAAGATGCTGTTTGCCCATACCGTAAAACAAAGCACGAAAATTGCCGGCGTTGTTCTGCTGAGCACGGCCATTGTGGCCGGCTGCTCGGCAGGCGCCCCGGCGGCCCAGCCGGAGGAGAAGCCGGCGGAAGCGCAGCTGAAAACCGTAAAGGTTGCCAAGATCGAGAAACAAAAAATCGGAGACCCGATTGAGCAGGTGGCCGACGTGGCCTCCTCGATTCAAATGGATGTCGTGCTGAAAGCCGGCGGCGACATTCAGGATATTTTAAAGAAACGTGGAGATTACGTAGAGCAGGGAGATGTCATTCTTCGGCTGGATCCGACCGACGTGCTGCTCTCCCGCGACAAGGCTGCCGTTGCGTTAAGAAGCGCAGAGCTTCAGCTCACCAAATCGAAGGAAGACTTGGAAAACTCCAAGCAGGAGCTTAGGAACGGCATTGCCAAATTGGAAGCTTCGCTCAAGGAACAGGAAAAATCTTTCAACAAAATGAGAAACGATTACGATCAAGGGCTTGTCACTAAATTCCAACTTGATCAGATGGAGACGCAGGTGAATAATTTGCGGCTTGATCTGCAGGGTAACAAGGACAAGCTGAAGACACTCGAGAGCACGAACTCGCTGGCCGGTTTGGAGCAGCAGGCGCAGTCGTCCAACCTGAGCCTGAAGGAAGTGGAGCGCACGCTCGACAACCTCGAGGTGAAGGCGCCGACGAGCGGCGTCATCACCGATCTGCCTGTAGAGGTAGGAATGAGCGTGCAGGGCGGATTTAAGGTGGCACAGATGCAGAAGCTCGATCCGATCAAAATCAAGGCGGATCTGACTGAAGAAGCGGCTAAGCTTGTACGCGGCAAGAGCGAGCTGACCTTCTACGTACCTGGCAGCGGCGAGAAAACGAAAGGCAAAATAAGTTATCTTGCCGACGTCATGAGCGCCTCGAGCAAATCGTATCCACTCGAACTGGAAGTGTCCAATCCGGACAAAAAGCTGAAGCCGGGTATGAAGGTACAAATTCAATTGACTGAAGACAACGACCAGATCGTTGTAACGATACCGACCCTCGCCGTCGTTCGCGAAGGTGGGGAAACCTACGCTTTCGTGCTGAACGGCGATACGGTGGAACGCCGCAAAGTTACTCTCGGCCGTTTGAACGAAACGGTGCAGGAGGTCATTTCCGGGCTTAAGGAAGGCGAACAGCTCGTCATTTCCGGCCAGCATCAGCTCAAAGATAAAGAGAAAGTACAACTGGCGAAATAACACCCTAATTTTTGGAGGAGAAAACTGTGAACAAGAACTGGAAAAAGACCGTAACTTCCGTGGTGCTTACGATGGCGCTGACGACGGCCGGCGCGGCGGCATACGCCGCCGATGCTCCGGCTCAGAGTGCGGCGCCGGCAAGCAGCGCAAGCGAAGCGTATGCCAAATATAAGCTTACCGATCTGCTTGATGTCGAAATCAAAAGTGTGCTCAGCGAATATGTGACCGGAGGCACCCGCGTTGGGGTCGTCGTCCGCATGACCAATAAAGGCACGCAAATTACCCGCGTTCCCGATACGTACGAGCTGCGGATTAAAACGTCGGACGGCGTTGAATATACGCTCCAGCCGAGCGCGACGAATCCGCGCTCGATCCAGCCGAAAACGACGCAGGAGCTGAGCTATATGTCCGTGATTGACCGGACCGATACGTTCTCGCTGACCGAGGTCAACTGGACCGACGTGGACGTTTATGTGTATCCGAAGCTGGAAACGAGAATCCTTACCGTGCCTGTGACGGACCAAACCTGGAAAGGCAGCGATACGGAGATTACCGATAAATCGATGGTGAAAAAATGGGGAGAAACGTTTAAGGTGCTGCCTTTCATTTCTCCGCTTGAATATACGCCGGTCAATATCAACAAAGAGATTACGGATAAAGGAGCCAATTATACGGTTCAGCTTTTGGTCAAAAACCCTGGCAGCCAACGCGAAACGGTGCCGGATTTCAATATCGACGGAAAAACGGAGGTCAAGGTGTTCAGCGGCAAGCGTGCTGAACAGGAATCGATCGTGCTCGAGGCTCAGGAAGAGAAATACATTCATTACGTCATCAGCACAGAGCTGGATTCCGAGCTCACCAGCTTGAACGTACTCACTCCGGAGAAGTTCGCGCAATCCGGATCGAACTCGGTCGTCAGCTATAACGTTGGCCGCGTTAACATTATACTTCCATCCGATAAGTCCGCTGCCGCTTCTTCCTTCGAACCGTATGTTATGGGCAAGCCGATGCAGTTCGACCGGGTCAGCGATGTCATTCACCCGGATATGGAAGTGTCGATGGTCGAATTCCGGATGAGCGACAACGAAGACGAAGGCTCCAAAAACATGACCGCGAAGTTCAAGCTGACGAACAAAAGCGATCGGCCGATGGCAGTACCGGTATTCCAGGCCGACCTGCAAAGCGCGGACGGCTATTTGTACTCGGGCAACCGGCAAAACGTAACGACGACGCAAGTGCTGCCGAACTCCAGCCTCGTGATAGGATATTCGTTCACGCTGCCAGTTTCCGAGACCGGTCAAGGGCTCGCCATCAAGATTCAGGATGTGACAACCGCGGCACCTTACAAGTCCACGATTGCGGCTTATGGAGTTACGCTGCAGGAAGGGATGGACGACAAGCAGTTCACGCTTTATCCGTTTGACGTCAAGGTGGATTATTACACGGTACAGCCGCTGTTTAACCGTTTGGGCAATATGACATATTCGTACAAGCTGAGATTCGATTTGACGATCAATCGCGATCCTCAAGTGCAGGTGGATGCCGGATTCTCCAAGCTGCAGTTCGAAGCTTACGACACGCTTAACCGGCTCGTTGCCACGAAGCAGGCGAGCCTGATCGGAACCGGCAAGCTGGTTACCGGAGAAAACAACATTATGCTGGAAGGAACGACCGAGCAAATGGAACGCCCGATCACGGTGAAGCTGTACGAGGTGTTCACCACCCCGGCGGGAGAATCGAAGCGTCTGCTGGGCGTATACAAAAGCTAGGCGGTGTATCCGCGACAAAAAAGCCGTCCGACATTGTCGGACGGCTTTTTAATAGAGAAAGAAGGCTTTGTTGGAGTTTTGTTGCATGGATTGAGGAACGCACGTTTCCATAGACACGCGCTTTGGCGAGTTATCCGGGATGATCGATTTAGCCTTTAAGCTGAAATGTTTGATGAACCGTCCAGGCTTCGTTCTCCGTTTGGTATAACAAATGAAACCGGTCGATGTTCGCGGTGAGATCGAGCGGCGTTTTGCGCAGGCTGGCCAGCACGTCGTGCAGTTCGTCGCTTGACAGTTGTTGACCAATCGTAAGATGAGGGGTATAGCCGTAAGGCTTGCCCGGTTCCTTCCATAACCCGCTGCATATGTTATGATACAGCTTCACCAGCGGTTCCGGTTGCGATAAAGCCATATAAATCACGTTACCCACCGGATAAAAGGTGGAAAACCGGTTGAAATGAACGGTGAACGGAGCCGTTTGATCGGCGACCGACTGCAAGTGGGTAATTGCCTTGGCGAGCTGCTCGTCGTTCCATTCCTCTTTTTCCCTGACCGTTAAATGGGGCTGAATAAGATTGTAATGAGGGTCGAACCGTTTTCGATAGCTGTTGGCAACGTCCTGCACTTCTTTTGACGGAAAAATCGCTACTCCGTATAACATGAAGCATCCCCTCCCATACGAGTTTTCGCTTCCTCATATATATTATAAATCTACGTTCCCCCGATCACCACCTTTTCAAACATTTTTCGGCAGACGAAGTATGAACATGCTATAATGAAGCTGTTCCACAAACGTTCACAAAACATTCATGTGTGGGCATGGCCTGAGTATACTTGCATAGAGAAAGGACGATCCATATGAAGCGTCAAGTCCACAGTAACGAAGTGAAAGAAGCCGTCTTTCGTAAACTTGCCGAACGCGGAGTGGAGCTCGTCGATATTGCGCATATTGTCAGGGAGATGCAGCTCCCTTATAACCCGAACCTGACGTTGGAGGAATGCGTCGAATCGGTTAAAGCCGTCCTGCAAAAACGCGAGCTGCAGCACGCGATTTTGGTCGGAATCGAACTTGACGTGCTTGCGGAAAAAGGAATGCTGTCCGAACCGATCCAATCGATCATCGAATCCGACGAAGGGCTGTTCGGCTGCGACGAAACGCTGGCGCTCGGCTCGGTATTCGGTTACGGCAGCATAGCCGTAACGACGTTTGGGCATTTAGATAAACAGAAGACGGGCATTATTAAAAAGCTGGATACGAAAATCGGCAGCCGCGTGCATACGTTTTTGGACGATTTGGTCGCCAGCATAGCGGCTTCGGCCTCGAGCCGGATCGCGCACCATCAGAGAGATGTCGAAGAAAAAACGGCCGCCCAAAAAGATGGGCTCCTGGGGGAAAATGCCAGCTGATGCCGAATAGGCAAGAGAAGCTTCCTTAGAAATAAGGGAGCTTTTTTTGGGTTATGCTATAGCTGCACACTATAATCTCTTTCAGGAGTGATCAAGGTGAAATGGGTTTATTGGGTGAAGCTGTACGAAAGCAAATTCCAGGCCGGATGCCTTGCCAAACGGATGGAAGAAGACTGGTGGATTTACGGCTACGAATGCCCTCAGGAAGTGGAAGTGTTTCGTTCGAAAAAAGGACGCTTCGGCGTACGTTATATGATATAAGACCAAGATAACAGGCCCCGCATTTAGGCGGAGTTTTCATTGTGATAAGATGTTTTACGCCTTCGGCTTATAAATTCCGATTCTTCAAAGAAAAAAAGTATTGACTTCCACGTACGGATTGGTGTATAGTTATTTTTGTCGCTGTGAAAAGACGGTGAAAATTAACGCGGGGTGGAGCAGCCCGGTAGCTCGTCGGGCTCATAACCCGAAGGCCGCAGGTTCAAATCCTGCCCCCGCAACCAACCCTTTTGTTAGGGGCCCTTAGCTCAGTTGGTTAGAGCGGTCGGCTCATAACCGATTGGTCGGGGGTTCGAGTCCCTCAGGGCCCACCATGCAAAGGCAGCGTCGATGTCCGAAGCATGCCGGAGTGGCGGAATAGGCAGACGCACAGGACTTAAAATCCTGCGGTAGGTGACTACCGTACCGGTTCGAGTCCGGTCTTCGGCACTTTCCGAAATTTCAAGCTTAACAATCTATATTGGATTGCATTGTCTCGTGTAGTACATACATAATGTAACGGTTTGAAAATCCTCCTTTGCTTATCAGGATAAGGCAGAGGAGGATTTTTTTGCGTGATACTACTATTTATTTATGGAACATGTTTTACGTCGATCGATCTAGAGGGTGACCCGCCGGGCATCCTCTTCTTTATTTATCAAACATCAAACCGTTTCGTTAAAGGTTCCGTTACTTTCAATGTAAGCCGTTTCAGAAATAATTCATCAATCAAGGAGGAATTTTCGAAATGACAAAACGACATTCGTTTGCTGCGGCGCTGCTTTCAGGTGCGATGGTGCTTTCGGCTGCCGCGCCGTCACTTGCCGCCGATGCGCAGGCATCGCCCGGTGTTAAAACCGATGCGGAGGTTGCCGCAGATCTCGGCATTTTGCAGGGAGACGGAAACGGAGTAACAGCCGCCTACCTGGCGAAAACGACGACGCGCCTGCAAGCCGCCATTTTATTTTTGCGTTTGAAAGGACTGGAGCAAACCGCGCTCTCTTTTACCGGTACGGACAACTTCTCCGACGCATCGTCCGTCAGCGACAGCAACAAGGCGATTCTCGCCTATTTGAAAGCGAATCCGAGCCTTGGTTGGGCCGGAACGGGCAGCGGCAAGTTCGATCCGTCCGCGAGCATTACCGACCAGCAATATTACAAAGTGCTGCTTGAAGCGCTCGGATACAAGCAGGACAGCGATTTTACATACGACAACGTAATAGCCTTCGCCAAAGATCATGGGTTGTCGCAAATCGCGGGTACCGGAGGATTGCGCAACAGCCATATCGCCACAGCGACGGTAGAGGCTCTCGGCCTCAAAGTCAAGGGGGGCGGGAAAACGCTGGCCGACATGCTGGCCGATCAAAAGGTGGTCGACAAAGCGAAGGCGGTTCTTGTCCAAGCGGCCCGGATTAACGTGGCACAGACGCCGGAGCTTGGCAGCTTCCTGGTCGACGCTGCAGGAAAAACGCTGTATTACTACGCCAAAGATATGCCGGATATGAGCATGTGCAAAGATCAATGTGCGGTGAACTGGCCGATTTATTACGCGGAGAATATCCAGGTTTCGTCCGAGCTGAACGCTGCCGACTTCAAAACGATCGTGCGCGAAGACGGCAAAAAGCAGACGACGTACAAAGGGATGCCGCTTTATTATTTTGCCAAAGATGAAAAGGCGGGCGATGTAAAAGGGCAAGGCGTCAATAACGTGTGGTATGTTGTTCCTCATTCCGCCGTCATCGTCGCCAAGGACGACAAACTCGGTCCTTATTTGGCCGATTCCCGCGGCATGGCACTGTACTTGTACACCAAGGATACAACCAACAAAAGCGTCTGCTACGGCAACTGCGAAGTCGCATGGCCGGTCTTCTACTCGGAGCACATCACCTCCGGCGGAGATTTGAAGGCGGAGGATTTCGGTGTCATCGTTCGCGATGACGGCACAAAACAATCAACCTACAAGGGCTGGCCGCTTTATTATTACGTCAAAGACGAAAAGCCGGGAGACGTGAAAGGGCAGGATGTCGGCAAAGTATGGTACGTGATCGATCCGACTCCTTCCAAGCAGACGGAAGCGGCGAAGCCTGCTGCCAAAGCTTACGCAATGGACATCAAGAGCTTTAAGTTTGCGCAGCCGGAGATTACGATCGAAGCCGGATCGAGCATCACCTTCACAAATCGGGATCAGTTCAAACATAACGTCGTCTCCGATGAAATGAACGGGGATAAACCTTTGTTCGAGACGCCGCTGCTGGGCGAGGGCGAATCCGCAACGCTTACCTTTGACAAGCCGGGCGTATATACGTATTACTGCGCTCCGCATAAGGCATCGATGAAGGGCACCATCATCGTTAAATAAAACGCGCTTCGCAGCCCAATCAGGCCGATTTTCCGGGAATGGCTTCGTTCCTTTGGAAAATCGGTCTTTTTTTGTCAAACCGGTTGATGTTACAATAACATGGAGAAACCGAACGCCGTTGAACGCCGTTACCTATATTGAAGGTCGCAGCGACCTTGGGGAGAGCCCGGTATGCAACAATTTTCCGACGAACAATTGATGCAAAGGATTATGAACAAAGAAGGCGAAGCGCTGGAGATCTTGTATGATCGTTATTCCCGCTTGGTTTATTCCTTTGCGATGAAAACAAACAAGGACCCCCAATTTGCCAAAGAGATCGTTCAGCTTGTCTTTACCCGACTTTGGACGACGGAAAAGGGCTATGATCCGGCTAAAGGTCTATTCGTCAATTGGCTGATTACGATTACGCGGAATATTACGATCGATCAGCTGCGCAAATCCCGAAAGCAGGCGGCCCTCGTGCCGTACGAGCCCGGGGTTTGGGAACAGGCGCCGGAACTGGCGCTGCTTCGCCCGGAGGATATCGTATCGCGAAGATGGCTTAAGGAGCATATCGAGAAAGCGTATAAGCATTTGTCGGAAGCGCAAATAAGCCTGATCCGCTCGTTTTATTGGGAAGGTTATACGCTCAGCGAAATTGCCGAAAATAACCGCGAGCCGCTCGGTACGGTGAAAAGCAGGCTTCATCAGACGCTTAAAATACTTCGCAAACATCTGGCATCGCTTCGGGAGGAGGTTACAGAATGAAAAGCGAGATCCGTCCTTGCGATCAGCTCGTTTTATATATGGCAGGAGAGATGACGGAGGAAGAAAGAACCGATTTTGCCGATCATTTGTCCTCCTGCGCGGATTGCCGGGAAGAATACGAGGAGCTGCAGCAGGTTTGGCAGGTACTCCCTTACGAAATGGAAGAGATGGAGCCGCCTGCGGAATGGAAAGAGGAGCTGCTTGGCGGCATTATCGGCGCTGAATCGCAGGAAAACATCCGGACTGCAGGGTTTACGGTAACTAAAGAACCGGCTTGGAGAAGGTTCAGCCGTTATGCCGCGGCTACAGCCGCCGGATTGCTTGTGCTCGGAGCGGCAAGCTGGTGGGGGCTGACGCAAATGCAGAAGCAGGGAGATCCCCCAACCGCCCTTAAGCAGCAGGAAAAGGCGCCGTCGCAAATGCTTAAGCAGTATACGCTCAAATCGTTCGACAATTCGGCACCTGCCGCCAAAGGCCAGGCTTGGCTTACCAAGAAAGGCTCCAGCATGGAACTCGTACTGCAGACGAGCGGGCTGCCTGTTTTGGAAGGAGAGCAGGCGTACCAAGTTTGGGGCGTCAAGGACGGCAAACGTCAAAATTGCGGGACGTTTAAGGTTGATCCCGGAGGCAACGGCGTCCATACGTATATGATCACGGAGACCGAGCACGATTTCGATACGATCGGCATCACGCTGGAGCCGGATTCGAACGGCAACCAGCCGAGAGGCAAAAAGATGCTCGGGTCGTAACACATTAATTTGTATGGAAGGAGCAGCGTTATGCCATCATCCGTAAAGCTTGATTTAGGGGAGAACCGCGTCATTCGCGCCAGCGTGTTTCACGTGAATACGGAAGCACGTGGTACCTTGATTATAAGCCACGGCTTCAAGGGCTTTAAGGACTGGGGATTTTTCCCGTATGCCGCGGAACAACTTTCCGAATTTCTTGATGTGATCAGCTTCAATTTCTCACATAACGGTGTAGGCGATGATTTGCAGCAGTTTACCGAACTCGAAAAATTCGCGCAAAATACGTATTCCCTGGAGGTAGAGGATTTGGCTGCGGTAGTCCGCGCCGTCAAGTCCAAAGCGATAGGGGACGTTTCGGTGCACGGAAATCCGATTTTCCTGCTCGGACACAGCAAGGGAGCGGGAACGAGCCTGATATACGCGCTCGACCATCCCGGCGAAACCGCAGGTGTCATCAGTTGGAACGGTATCGCCGACGTCAATATTTTTTCGGCGGAAAATGTGGAGGAAATGCGGTCGCGCGGCCGCTCCTACACGCTCAATGGACGCACGAAGCAGCAAATGCCGCTGGATCGGGTCATTTTGGACGATATTGCGCAAAACCGCGAACGATTCGACCTATTGCGGCGCATCGGCACGATCGATGTTCCGGTCGCCCTGATCCAGGGTACAGAAGATCACGATCGGCTGCGCAAAGGTTCCGCCAAGCTGCTTGCGGCGAATCCGTCGATCCGGTATGTCGCCGTAGAAGGCGGGAATCATACGTTTAATGCGGTGCATCCTTTCGCCGGAACGACGGAATCGCTGGATCAAGCGATTGCCGAGACGAAGCGGTTTATTTTAACGGTACTGGACAAATAAGACCCCAAAAACCCGCTGAGTCTTTCGCAGCGGGTTTTGTCCATTCGAAAGAGTCGAAGCCTACGCCTTCAGCGAAACCGCAGCTTTGCTCAACGCATTAATCATCCCCATGTGAACGCCCTCGTGATATAAGCTGTAATTCAGCAGCTCGCCGATCGTTTCCATTTTGTAGCCAAGTCTTGAAAACGGCTTGACCGCCCGTTCATTGAGGCGCGGTCCGAGCTGCCGTATGATATGCCCGGTCTGCTCTTCAAGCTCGGCGAGCAGACGCTCCGTACCGGGAGGAGTCCCTTCCCAAAGCGACGGCCGCGATCCGTTGCCGAACCATTGCAGGTATTCGGGCGGAAGCCGGGGCTCAAGGCCGGCAAAATGCGCCGAAACCGTGTCCTGTACGATCAGGATGTGGCCCGCATTGCAGCGGATCGTATTGCTGTACCCGGGCGGCATCGTATCGAAGATAGCCGGATCGGTTTCGCGCAGCGTTTTCAACGTGATGGCACGTACGATTTGCACTTGATTAAGCAGCTTGTCCACCCGATGCAACCCTCCTTAACGATGAAGCTTACCTGATCATCATAGTCCGGACGGCGGCAGAAGGCAACCTAGGCTGACGCCGTGTCCGTGAGATGTGCCGCTGCATACCTATAAATGCGGCTATTTTTGGAGAACGGGGTGCATTCAAGCCATGAGCAAAGCTAAAAACAAGAAAAAAAATACGCCTCCCAGCAGCATAGACAAATCGCAGTTCAACATGAAGGTGGTCACTTCGGACGTGTGCAGTTCATGCCGCAAATGTGCGCGCGGCATCGCTTATTTGGATAAAATGTCTCTGCCTGGGGCAATAGGCAAAGGGGTCCCATGTATTCTGACCAGAGGACGGGCGTGACGTTTGTAAAAGCTTAGGCGGACGAATAAATCAGCCTTCATTTTTTCTTTTCACAATGCCTTTGAAAGTTCACAAATTCGGCATCTGCATTTAATGCTCGCTTAATAAATATAAACTACACTAGGATTAATGAAACAAACGAAATGGAGCTGTGAAACGTGTTAGTTTTCGATATTGTCGTCAACGGAGAAGTGAAGGAAACGGTCAAGCCGATGAGTCAGCGGATGAAAGATATTTACTTGCTGACGCAGGGAAAACTGAAGGAAGTTAAAGCGAAATACGGCAGCAACGTGCAGGTGCGCAAGCGCATTTTAACCGTATAACAAGCGTAAGTTTCAGCGGAAATACCCCCGATAAGGGAAAATTCGCCCGGACCCGTTCTCCCTAAGGACGGATCGGGTATTTGTTTGTTCCCATTTGCCTGTCTGCAGAGGACAGGTGCGCCATTTTATGGTACACTATTTCCGAATCGTGAGAAATCGCTGCGGAAAGGCAGGTACATCAGATGGCTGGAAAGAAAATTGAACACGTCGGTATCATGGTTAAGGATATCGAAGCGTCTATCGCATTTTACCGCGATATTGTCGGTCTCGAGCTCAAATATCGGATGCGGCATACGAATGGGGTCATTGAGCTCGCTTTTCTCGGATTTGCCAATGCGGAGGAGACGGAACTGGAGCTGGTTCAGGGGTACAACGACAAGCTGCCGCAAGAGGGCAAGGTCCATCATATCGCTTTTACGGTAGATGATGTCGAAGTCGAGTTTGTCCGGATCAAGACGCTTCCGGTACAGCTCATCGACCAGGAAATTACGACGCTGCCGAACGGCTCCAGGTACTTTTTCTTTTACGGACCGGACGGCGAGTGGATCGAATTTTTTCAAACGACCAGGTAGGGCGCGATGAAAAACGAACCGTCCGCTGTGCAGGGTAAAATTAATTGCTTCGGCTGCAAGCATTTTTACGTGACGTGGGATCCGTCTTTCCCGCGCGGCTGCCGGGCTTTCGGGTTTAAAACAAGCGAGATGCCTTCCGCACTGGTGTTGAAATCTTCCGGGCAGCCCTGTATGGAATATACAAAAAAAGGATAAAACATAGAGTGGATATTTTACGTGGCAAGTCTTGACTTCTCCCGCGAGCCCTGCTATTATATAAAAACCGACGCAAACGGCGGTCGGTTTGGAACTTGACTTGTTAGCTCAGCTGGGAGAGCACCATCTTGACAGGGTGGGGGTCGCAGGTTCGAGCCCTGCACAGGTCATATGACAACAGCTCCTTGATCCTTTTAAGGAGCTGTTATCTACTCGTACATTGCGCGTAATCGACTTCATAAATTTTTAAAAGAAGTCTTTACAACTGGAATTATTTATTTTATAATAGTAAACGCGTCGAAAATTATGTGTTGCTAATACGACTTGTTAGCTCAGCTGGGAGAGCACCATCTTGACAGGGTGGGGGTCAGTGGTTCGAGCCCACTACAGGTCATACCCAAGAGTCCTTGATTATCAAGGGCTTTATTTATTTTATACGGAATCAGGAGCGGTGGCGTACTAGGAGAAACAACCCCTAATTAGTTTATAGGGGTTGTTTTAGCGGTGGTTGTTTTTAAGCCGACAACAAGATTGGCTATTTTTTTCCCAAAGCGTACACCTATGGATTATTATAAAATGAAATAACTTACGATACAAAAAAGTATCGAAAAAATCCGTAAATAGTCCTTATTCAATACCTAATGTATCAAGTTTTTCGATTCAACCGATCCTGCTTTAACCTTGAGAAATCAAGGTTTATTTGTTGTGTTGAGAAATCTATGCGGGGGATTTAGAGGGCGCACGCTTTGTGCTATAATCTTGTTCAGAAACGACACAAGCCAAGCGAGCGAGGGATCGATGATGATTAAGAAGATGGACGAAAAACGGGATATTGTGGAAAGCTGGCAGGAAGAGGCGGAGCTGCACCGCTGGGAAGCGATGCAGCTTATTATCCACGCCCTGAACAAATCTCCTGAGCCGGTCGAAGCGGCGGTAGTCGGAACGGGATGTTGGGACGACGTGGATTGGACCGAAATAACCGCACGCGTATCCAATATTACGGTCTTCGATCTCGGGAGATCAGGAGGGCAGTCGGCTGTGCAAGGGCTTACGGGACCGCTCTCGCGTAAAGTAACCGTTCATACGAACGCCGATTTGATCGGTCTGGAGCAAGTCCGATTCCAGGAGCGGTTTCAGAGCCTGCTGGAGAGCGGGGCGGAGCCCGGGCAATTGATCGCATTTCTCGGCGAGACGGGCGAGCACGTGAAACAGGCGCGGCCATTGGAGCAGATCGGGCGGCAGTTTTCTTTGGTCGTTTCGTTGCCGGTATATACGCAATTGTTTTACATCGATGCGATGCTCATGCTCGCGCCGTATATGGAAAATTACGGGCCGGAGCAAACGGCGCAATTGACGCGACAAATCTCTTCCGTAAGGGATATTTGTGTGGAAGCGTACAACCGGGTGTTGTTTTCCATGCTCAAGCCGGGTGGGCGAATCGTCATCTGGTCGGATATGATGATCGTAAACGAACAAACACAGCAGGTAATGGATGAATTGTATATGGAGAGAACGGAAAAAGAGCGGGTTCGCCGCATATTTACGGCCTTTGGCCAATATGGAATGGAAGCGGCCATAGCCGGTATGAAGGGTGCGTTCGACCGGATGAATCCGGAACAAACTCATTTCACCACCTGGCTATGGCCGCTCGGCAGGGACAAGCAGTTTGTTGCCGCCGGCCTTGCGGGAAGCGGCATACAAGCTTAGAGCAGCTTGAATTGGGCAAGTTCTTCATCCGTGCAGAAGCTGCAGCTGGACAGCACGTTCACTTTGCGAAGCTTGATCGACAAGGCGTTCAGCATGCTGACCAGCGCGGATTCCTCCGGTTCATTTAAGGAGAATTTGGTCGAATACTCGTAAATCTGGGGTTTGACTTCTTTCACCCGCAGGAGCTGCCCAAGGATTTTGTATGGTTTGCCCAAAGCGGTAAATTTGACTTCAAACAGCACGTTCAGCTCTTCGCTGAAGTTGATGTCGGATACGAATCGCATGCCGCCTGCACTAATATCGTGAATGGCGATTTTCGCGGTTTTGACTTCGGCGTCATCCGGCAGCCCGATGATTTTGAGTTCCGCACAAAGCGGGTGAACGAAAGATAGTCGGAAAAAACTGCGTTTGTTTTCAGTATTCATGAGGACAGCACCTTTATCTAAGTAAGTTTCTTCATTAATCTTATATGATTATGGGGTAATCTGGCAATAAGCCGAAAGAAATAAAAGCCGATTCGCAATTTTTGTTGATTTGGTTGAGAGGTGCAGGAATGAAAAAAAGATTCAGCGAAATGACCCGTACTGAGCTGGAAGCGGAAATGGAGTCCATCTTGGGCGAAATAGAGAAAGCCGAATTTCCGAGCCAGAGGGAAATACTGCAAAGCAGGTATGATACGGCAAAGGCGTACACGCTGAACCCCGAGCAATTTACGCCCGGAACCTACAGGGTCCGGGGACGGAAAGAGCTTTTTCGCTTGGTGTATTTGAACGGGGTGATGGCTTGGGGGGAAACGGACAGCGAAAAGGAAGCGAGTTTCCTTATTTCCGTGCTGGAAAAAGCGGAATAACGCCTTTGCCATCATTTGGAGTAGACAGATACCCATTCATCCTCCCGGCCCATTGCGAATGATTTGTTGAAAAGGGGCGTTTTCCCCTTACCAGTCAGCCGGGAGGACGAATATGAAAAAGCGGATTACGATCATTTTAGTTGCGGCGGCAAGCGCCGCGTTAATCACGACGGCCTCGGCAGCAACCGGACTCGTTTCATTTGAAACTGTAGCGGCTCCGTTTCATTGGAAAGTCGGGGATAAGACGTATTCTTCCCAGGATGGCTACAGCGATGGAACTACGACGCTGCCCTCCAGCTTGAACTATAACGGCACCACCTATATACCGATTCGCCTGCTCGCGGAAACACTAGGCTTCAAGGTGGATTGGGACGGCAGCACCAATACGGCAACCATCGTTCCACCGGATAATGAGGACGATCCAATCAGCGATCTCCCCGGTCCGTTTGCGAACAAAAGCACGATATTGGATCTTGCCCCGGAAGTATCCGTATTGTCCGCGGCTTCCATCCGAACATCACCGGCGGACTCGCAAGGCGGCACATCGATTCCGGCCGGTACTAAGCTAAAAGTTCTAGGCGAGGACGGAAAGCTGATTAAGGTGCAAAATAACGGTGCGGAAGGTTATGTGGATATGGCGGCAACCGATTATGTTGCGGAAGCGGACAGGCCGTCCTGGGAACAAAAAGCTGACGCGATCATTCGCCTTGGCGGCACCTTCCTCGGAACGCCATACCAATTCGGTGCAGCGGCAGGGCAAACGAATACGTTTGACTGTTCGTCCTTTGTCGGCTACATATTTGGTAAGCAAGGAATCAAGCTGCCGCGGGATTCGCGGCAGCAGAGCCAGAAAGGAACTCCGGTCGATCTTGCCGAACTCCGCAAAGGCGATTTGATATTTTTCACGACTCCCCAAAGAAAAAATAAAACCGGCATCGATCACATTGGGCATGTGGCCGTCTATGCGGGAAACAACAAGCTGCTGCACACGTTTCGGGTCGGCATCGGCGTGACGGTGACGGAGCTGGATAAAAACTGGAAAAGTCGCATCGTTTCGGCCAAACGCGTTATTAACTGATTGCCCGTGTTTAGATTTAACAAATAGTTCTTCCCTCATCCGGCATTGACTTCGCATAGAAAACCGGCAATCTTCGGATTCTATACATGAGGTGATCGGATGAACAAGGCATTGATGACATCCCTAATCAGTATCGGGGCCACACAGCTGCTCAAGGTTCCCATCAAATTTGTCGGTACCGGACGGTGGGATTGGAAAACCGCCGTTCAGACCGGAGGGATGCCAAGCTCTCATTCGGCAGGGGTTTCATCACTTGCAACTTACGTTGCATTGAAAAAAGGAATTTCTTCCGTTCCGTTCGCGCTTGCCTCGCTTTTTGGACTTATCGTCATGTACGATGCCATGGGCATACGCCGCCGTGCCGGAGAAATTGCCATGGAAGTGAACCGCCTTGAGACGCAGGTTGAAAAACTGACGGAACAGCACCCTCAAATATATCACCGAAAAATGCAAAAGGAGCTGGAGGAGCGGCTTGGCCACATGCCCAGGGAAGTGCTTGGAGGCGCATTATTCGGAGTCGCGATTGGAACATTAAGTTATTTGACGGACCGCAATCGGCGAAAAAGATGGTTCTGAAGCGAAGTGCACACATGGACAAAAACCCTGACATTATGTCGGGGTTTTTTCTTGGACCGCAGCAGACTCGGCGAGCGGAAATGAAATGGTGAAAGTTGTGCCGGCGTGTTTGACGCTTTCGACTTCCAGCCTGCCTTTGTGATCCTGAATGATTTTATGGCAAATGGCGAGGCCCAGGCCGGTCCCGCTTTCCTTGGTTGTATAAAAAGGGGTGAAAATTTGCTCCAGCTCCTCCGGCGTCATCCCGTTTCCGTTGTCGCGTACTTCCATAACGGCCTGGTCCCGCTCCACACTGACGCGTATGAGTACAACACCTTCCGTGCTCATCGCTTCATATGCATTTTTCACAAGATTGAGCAGAAGCTGCAGTATTTTGTCCGGGTCCATCCACATATGCACCGGTTGTTCCGGAAGTTCGGTTCGGAGCTGGTGCCCGAGCCTTGCCGTCTCCGACTCCATCAAGGACAGCACTCTGGCGACACATTCCTGCAGCGTGTGAATTTGAAACTCTTTCGGATGAGGTTTGGAAAATTGCAAAAACTCCCCGGTCAGCATGCTCATGCGGTCGATTTCCATCATGATCAGCTCGTACCATTGCCGGACATTGTAACCGTTTGCTTTTGCCAGTTGGAGAAATCCTTTGACGGTCGTCAGCGGATTGCGAATTTCGTGAGCCATTCCGGAAGCGAGCTCTCCGACCACCTTCAGCTTTTCCGAACGGAGCATGTGTTCCTCCTGCTTTAACCATGCATCTCGTTTCATCATAAACAGTTTTTTTTCCGCGATCGAAATCAAATCGTCTTTGGTAGAGGCTTCATAAGGATAAGCGGCAATGCCGTAAGTAATTTGAATGCCGGTCAGCTTGGGAAATTCGGAGCCGAGCTTGCCTGAAATATGGGTGTACGTCTCTTCATGGTCGTCCATTTGGAGCGCCACCGCAAACTCGTCGCCGCCGTATCTGGCAGTAAATAATGCGTCGGGGAACATAATGCCGAGCAGTTGGGCGACTTGCTTGAGCAGCAGATTGACGCCTTGAAATCCGGTGCTGGAATTGAGCGATTTTAAATCCCGGCAATCGAGCAGCACAAAGATGATCGGACGTCCGTCATGGACCATTTTTTCAAGCTGACGGTGGCACTCTTCGAAGTTGATGAGTCCGGTCAACGAATCGTGAGTGATCAACCGTTCCTTTTCCCTGTTTAAGGTTACCGTTTGATGCTGGGAAGTGCGCATATATTTAAATAAAAACAAGGCAAGTATAAAGAAGGTCACGCTGTAGTAAAGAATGTGGAAAAGAATCGGCGTTTCCTGAACCGATTCCACCCGGTCATGCTCAAAGACGATCACTCCGTAGGCGAGAATAAACAAGGTCGATATAGATGCAGCTTGCCCATAAGAACGCATGTGGTTGAAAGATCGTCCGAGCTGCGCCATATATAAGGTTAAGCTCCAATCGGTGCCGCTGTACCAATGGATGGCGACGAGCAGCATAAATTGCAAATAACCGTTGGAAAATATTTTTTTTTCAATGGAATGGGAGACAACATATAGAAGACCCAGCAATATCAACAGCTGCGGTGATTCCGATTGGCGAAAAACGATCGAAGATACGATAACGGCTGCGGTGTAACCGGAAATAAGCCAGCGAAAGCTCATGGTATCACCTCGCAAGGATTCGAGAATAAGTGACCAAAATAGTAATTCTATGCCCGTAACTGAATCCCTGCAAAAGAAAATGTAAAATTATCCATGATCAGTCAGATGGAAAGCAAAAAAAACATACCTCCGCTATGAAATAACGGAGGCGTGCTTCCTCTAAAAGACGAATGTAAGTTATAACGGAAATTCATATAGTTGATGCTGCTCTAAAAAACGCATTCGGCCGGTTTTGCCGACGTATTGGTCTTTGTTGTCGTTATAATGCATGAGAAATACTTTTTCCTGAATTTCGTCCGGCAGCGTGAGCAGCTCGTCCAGGGTGGCATGTACGAGACCGGGCGAATTGAATTGGCATTCATGCAGAATATACTTGCATTTTCGATTTTCGTGCATTTCTTTAAGCAACGAAAAATCAAAAACCGTGTCCGCGCTGTAAAACACGTAATCGTTAAGGACAAAAGAATAGCTTGGCTTTTGCGGAATATGTTTCGTCCGAATCGCTTCAATGCTTAAGCCTTCAAACAGATCGGTCTTCGTATTATCCTCGATCGTGACGACGTCGAAATAATCTTCAAGCCTATTGATTCCATCAGCCGGATTTTCCAGTCCGCCTCTTAGCGATCGTTCCCATAAAGGGTCTGCGATTGAGGAGGGAACGAACAGTTTAATTTTGGTCCGTGCGCTGTACATCAGGTGAAAAGCGACTTCTTCAAGACCTCCGACATGGTCGGAATGGATATGTGATATCAAAATGCCGTCAATGGCATGGAGCGGAATTTGCAATTCGGAAAGCGAACGGGGGGCGGTGACGCCGCAGTCGATCATCAGCTTATATCCGTTTACATATACCAAGGCATTATTATTATAATATTTTTTTGTAAAGACTGTACCTGTTCCCAGCATTTGAACTTGCAGGTTCACAACATAACCTCCACTTCCGGGTGACAAAACACTGTGTATCTTTTTAAATCTATCATGCAACTCTTCGGTTTATCAAGCTATTTTCCGGTGCGTTGTCTAAAAATAGATTAAACTTTTCATTTCCCGGGCAACCGCAGAAGATTTGAAAATGTGCGGTATTGCGGGCGGAATCGACAGCTGTTCCTGTGCTTTCGACACTATATTTTGTGACAGGGTGACGAGGAGAATGTTGTATGCTACAAGATATAGTTTTTTTTATAAAAATACAAACGCTGCGCGCAACTCTTTTTCGCCTTGGGAGTATAATCATATAGATTAAAGCTTACGACATGATGGAGGGTTCATTTATGAAAGTTCGTCGGGCGCTTGTTCTGGCTTTTGCGCTATCGCTCTTGGGAACGGCATCGGTGACGGCAAGCTCGCTCTGGGGAGATTTCGAGGGCTTTAGCCGGGCGAAGCTGTACATCAACAATGTGGAGAAACAATTCAGCGACGGTGAGACTCCCGCCTTTTTGGTCAAAGGCAGCGCCGTATTACCGGTGAGAATGCTCGCCGACTCGCTTCAAGCGTTAGTTAAGTGGGACAATGCCAATAAGACGGTTAACGTTTTTAAACCTAATGTACATATGTTTGTGGCGAAGGAGGTCGGAAAAGATTATTCCGTCAAGCAGCCTTTCGGGAAAGTGAAGAAGGGCGATACGATTGATTTTGCCGTTTTTGCGCAAGTGGACAGTCTGGATACGAGCATCAGTTCGTTCAAGATTTCGATTGAAACGCCGAGCGGCGAACAAGCGGTTGCACCGCATGAGAAAGCCGTTGGCGGAGAGAAGGACAGCTTTTGGTATCCTTGGCCGTTTACTGTCACCTTCTCGGAAAGCGGCAACTATATCGTCAAGTTTTCAGTGAAATTGGACGATTCCAGCGATTACGTGGTTGTTTCCAAAAAAGTGATCGTTTCGGAATAATCGGTTCCTTTCGGCGTTGACCCGTCCAATCCGGCGTTCGTTGACCTCGCTATCCGAAAATGGTACGATACGGAAGGGTTCTTAATTTCACGAGAAATGAGGTCATTCGATGAGCGATCACAACCATCATGATGATTGCGGATGCGGACACGATCACGATCATGAGCATGATGAGGAAATTTTTATCGTAACGGATCAGGACGGCAAAGAGCATGAAATGGTCATGGTGTACACATTTGAAGTGAAGGAACAAGCTTATGCCGTATTGCTCGATCGAAACGAACCGGAAGCCGATGGAGTAATTTTCCGCATTGAGGAAGAAAACGACGAGGCGTTCCTTGCCAGCATCGAGGACGAGGCGGAATGGGATCGCGTTGTCAAAGTTTACGAGGAATTGATGGAGCAGGATCAACAATAAGATGATAAAACCCTTCTTGCGAAAGAAGGGTCAGCCTGTTGAAAAACCCAACAGGCTACTTTTTCGTTCAATATCTTTAACAAATTACCGCGTTAATATGTTATAATGTAAATATACTCTTAAGGCGGTGGATCCTATGCTTCGCTCTAATCCGAATGTCCAAAATGAATATGAATTGGTGTGTATCGAGGAACTGGTTCATCCAGATCATCCTCTTCGTAAAGTACATAAGCATATCGACTTTTCCTTTATTCTCGACTTAGTCCGTCCTTATTACTGCGAGGATAATGGACGTCCCTCGGCAGATCCCATCATGCTTTTCAAGATGCTATTGATCGGGTATCTTGACGGCATTCGCTCCGAACGACGGTTGGAAAGAGAGGTTTTCTCTAATAATGCTTATCGATGGTTTCTGGGGCTTGGGCTCAAGGATCGCGTGCCGGATCATAGCACCCTTAGCTACTTTCGTGAACGTCTTCAAGAAGGCGATGTACTTCAACAAATCTTCGACCGGGTCGTTCTGCTTGCTATTCAACATCGTCTCGTTGCCGGTCGGGTACTTATCACCGACTCAACTCATCTTAAGGCCAATGCGAATAAACGAAAGTTTGTTCAAGAGGAAGTAACCAAGAGTACGAAGGCCTACATGGAAGAACTGGACGAAGCAATTCGTGCCGATCGCGAGGCTCATGGAAAAAAGCTTTAAAGCCACGAGAGGAGGTGGAAGAAACCAAACTAACGAAGGTAAGCACAACCGATCCGGAGAGCGGTTATATGGTGCGGGACGGTAAGCCGGAAGGCTTTTTCTATCTCGATCATCGGACCGTCGACCACAAATACAACATCATCATGGATGTCCACGTCACTGCCGGCAATGTTCACGATTCTGTCCCTTACATAGAGCGTTTGGAACATATCATCAAGAAGTTTAAATTCGAAAAAACACTGGAAGCCGTCGCACTGGATGCAGGTTACTTCACGTCGCACATTTGCAAAAAGCTTCAAGACAAGAAAATATACGCGGTCATCGGAGGTAGAGCCTTTACCCCAGTTAAAGGATTAATGGCTAAGTGGCGATTTAAGTATGATGCGGAGAACAATGTGTATATATGTCCACAAAAACACGAATTGAAATATACGACAACGGATCGCGAAGGCTACAGACAGTATAAGTCGGATCCGAATCATTGTGCGAACTGCCCCATGCTCAAAGAATGTACCCGGTCCCGGAATCACCAAAAAGTCATCACCAGGCATGTATGGCAGGATAGTAAAGAGTGGGTAAAACAAAACGGTAGAAGCAAGTCCGGCAAATATCTCTACCGCTTACGATACCAGACGATTGAGCGAAGCTTCGCGGATGCCAAAGAGCTCCATGGGCTTCGCTACTGCCGGTTCCGCGGCCGAAACAAAGTGCAGCAGCAAGCATTACTGACTGCACTATGTCAAAACATTAAAAAGATCGCCAATATCCTGGCTAAAAGGGCCGGATAAGAGGCGATCTTCTATTTTTAGGGCTAAATTCAAAAAATGATCCTACAAAAGCCCCGAAAAACCGGGGCTTTGTCAACAATCTGACCCTTCTTGCGAAAGAAGGGTTTTTTCGTGGGCACTGCTTACTTGCGGGGATTGAAATACATGATTCTGCCGTTAAACAAATGAAGCTCCGCCTTCAGGTGGCGGCCCAAATATTTGCAAAATTCGTTGCCCTTGGCTTTATCTCCGTGCGTGCAGTCGTCCGGCAGGACGACCTGGACGTAATGCCGCAGCTGCTCTCCCTCTGTTTCGCTGCCGACGCCGAGAACGATGTATTTGTACAAGGGGGAGCTTCCCTTCAAATAAAACCATTTTCCTTCGCCTTCCGGCTTTGTTTCGATCGTGTAGGGGAAGCCGGCATCGGCGTATTCCCAGCCGAGTTGTTTGCCGGTTAAGGCAAGCTGCTCCTTATATTTCAGCAAATGCTCTTTCAATTCGTCCAGCGTCAAGGAGGATACGGCGGAGCCTTCCACAAATTTGATATAAGCGCTTTGTGCCATGAACGGATACACCTGCCTGAACATTTTCGTAATTTCAAGAATATTGGAATGATTTGCATATTCGCCATGATCATCATAGCATTACGGCTGCATTTTTACAATCGCTCAAAAATGCGGCGGAAGGGGAATGTCCATTGGATACACTCAAAGGCTGCTTGCTCGTAACGGATTTGGACGGTACGCTGCTGAACAAGGAAAAACGGATCAGCGAAGAAAACAAGGCGGCGATTCGGCGATTTGTCGATCAGGGAGGGCTGTTTACGCTTGCGACAGGCAGAATCGCCAGCTCTGCGCTAGTGTTTGCGGGTCAACTTCCGGTATGCGCTCCGGCGATTCTTTATAACGGTGCGATGATCTATGATTTTGCGGCAAACCGGGTTGTGTGGGAGCGAACGCTTCCCGACAGGGCGGCAGTTGTTGTGGAGAGGATTGCCGCAGCTTTTCCGGGCATCGGCATCGAGATCTACTCCGGGGGTAAGCCGCATTTTGTCAAGGAAAATGAAGTTACCGATAAACACCGTATGCTGGAGGGCTTTGCGGGAGGGTCTGCAGGTGATTGCCGTCAGGTTCCCAAGCCGTGGCATAAGGTGCTTCTCGCCTGGAATCCGGAATCGCTTGATGCGGTGGAAAAGGAAGTGGCTGGGTGGGAAATGGAGGATATCACTTTCGTCCGTTCCGATGCCAAATATTTCGAAATATTGCCGAAAGATGCGACCAAGGGCCATGCGCTCGAACGGCTGGTCGAAATGCTTGGAATCAACCCGTCGGCGAGCGTAGCGGTCGGCGACCATATGAACGATATGGAAATGATCCGCCGCGCCGGAACGGGCATCGCCGTCCTAAACGCGGAGCCTGCGCTTCATGAAGTGGCGAAGCGAAGCTGCAAGCACCACGACGAGCACGCTCTCGCCGATGTGATCGAGTGGATAGAGCGGAGCTGGCCGGATTTGGGGTAGCATGTCCGGCGTCTGCTTTGCATCAGCAAAGCGATGCCGGACAGCCGCAGGGATTAGCGGAAATGAACATCGGCACACCCCATTATCTCTTTTCGATTGGGGTGAACGGGTCCAGGGCAGAGCCATGGGGTCCCCCTCCTCCGGAGGGGGATTTAGGTGGCGGGGCTAGATTTTAGGGTGGGCAGGTGGGTAAAAAACCTTAGAAGATCGCCGGCGTCTCCACGATCACCTTGACCTGTTCGATGCTGCGGTCTTCCGGCCCCTTAACCGGGAGCCCCACCTCGATGTGCTCGGTGATATAGTCGATCAGCTCCTGCGTAATAACCTCGCCCGGGAGTAAAATCGGAATGCCTGGAGGATAAACATAGATGAATTCGGCGATGATCCGGTCGGCCGATTCTTTGAACGGGATGATTTCCGTATCCCCGTAAAAGGCGTCCCGCGGCGTCAATGTCAGCTGGGGGATCGACGGAATTTTAATGACCAGCTCGTTTTCCTCGCGAACGTTGTAGTTTTGTCTGGACAGCTCGCGCATCGCTTCCAGCAGCGTCTCCACGTTTTCCCTCGTATCTCCGGGAGTGACAAGACAGAGGATGTTATACATATCGCTCAGCTCGACTTCGATATTATAATGCTCGCGCAGCCAGTTTTCGACGTCGTACCCGGTGATGCCCAGCTTGCGCACATGTATGGTCACTTTGGTCGGATCGTAATCATACGTCGCTTCGGTACCTAAAATTTCTTCGCCGAAGCAGTACAGTCCCGGAATCGCATTGATTTCGCGGCGGGCGTAGCTTGCCAGCTCAAGCGCATGCTCGGCCATTTGCCGGCCGTTGATCGCCAGGTGGCGTCTTGCGGTATCAAGCGACCCGAGCAAAATATAGGATGTCGACGTAGTCGTCAGCATACTGATGACCGTCTTGACTCGGCGCGCATTAACGCGTCCTTCCCGCACGTTGAGCACCGAGCTTTGCGTCATGGAACCGCCGAGCTTGTGCACGCTGGTCGCAGCCATATCGGCCCCGGCCTGCATGGCGGACATCGGCAGCTTGTCGTGGAAATGGATCAGCACGCCATGCGCTTCATCCACAAGCACAGGGATGTTGTAGCTGTGAACCAGATCGACGATCTCCTTCAAATTGGTGCAAACGCCGTAATACGTAGGATTGATGACGAGCACCGCCTTGGCGTCCGGATGCCGCTCCAGCGCGCGTTGAACGGAACGCTTCGTGACGCCGTGATCGATGCCGAGGTTGGCGTCACGCACCGGGGATAAAAATACCGGCTTTGCTCCGGCGAAAATAATCGCGGCCATTACCGATTTGTGCACGTTGCGGGGGACGATAATTTTATCGCCTTGTCCGCATACGGTTAAAATCATCGTCATAATCGCGCCGCTTGTCCCCTGTACGGAGAAAAACGTATAATCGGCGCCGAAAGCATCCGCTGCCAGCAGCTGCGCCTCTTCGATGACGCCTGTGGGCTGGTGCAAATCGTCGAGCGGCGCTATATTGATAAGGTCGATGGATAAGGCGTTGTCGCCGATAAAGCGGCGAAACTCGGGGTCCATGCCGACGCCTTTTTTGTGACCGGGAATATGAAATTGAATGGGATTTCGTTCTGCATGGCGCTGAAGCGCCGTGAACAAAGGAGTACGCTGATGATCCAGCACGGACAACACGTCCCTTCCGACAAAATTAAACAAATTTGAGTATATCATTTTCCGGCATGGATGCAAGCGACAATTCTAAATCTTATGTTAAGTTTGCTGCAGCGGGAGCGTGACCATTCCATGTTCACGGAACGTTTATTTTATTCGGGAAAAAAGTTGTGATACGATAGAAAGGCATGTTTATTCATCTCCATTTACATATAAAGGCCAGGGAGGCTTTCCAACGTTATGAAAAAACAGCTTGCCGTCATCATGGTACTACTGATGACCATTTTTATCGGATTCGGCATCATTATTCCGGTTTTGCCTCAGGTGGTGACCGAATCGGGAGCGGATACGTTTCATCTGGGCATGCTGCTGTCCGTCTATTCGGCGGCATCGTTCCTTATGTCGCCGGTCTGGGGAGCGATATCGGACCGCTGGGGAAGGCGGCCGATCATCATGATCGGGCTGCTGGGCTTCAGCATCAGCTTTTTCATCTTTGGCATTTCGGGGGACAATCTGCTGCTGATGTACGTTTCGCGGGTACTCGGCGGCTTGTTTTCCGGGGCGGCTACCGCCTGCGCGGTCGCTTATGTGGCCGATATTACGTCGGAGGAAAACCGCACGAAAGGGATGGGACTTGTCGGCATGTCGATCGGTCTCGGCTTTATTTTCGGGCCTGCGTTCGGAGGAGTGCTGAGCCAGTGGGGGCATCATGTACCTTTCTTCGCATCGTCGCTGCTTGCGCTGGCGACGATGGCGTTTGCCTTCGTGATGCTGCCGGAATCGCTTGCCCCTGACAAGCGAGGCGTGAAAAAAGAAAAACAGTCACGCTGGTCGGCGTTCGTAGGTCCGCTGAAATATTTGTACGTGCTGTCGTTTTTCGTTTCGTTCTCGCTGGCAGGGCTGGAAGCGACGCTGCTGTTGTTCGAGCAGGATAAAATCGGAGCGACTCCGCTTCAGTTCGGCATTATTTTTGCCGTTAGCGGCGTAGTGGGGGCACTGATTCAGGGCGGTATTGTTCGGCGGTACATTAAAAAAGGCGACGAGCAAAAGGTGATCGCAGTCGGCTTGCTGCTGTCCGCCGCCGGCTTCGCGCTCATTTTGCTGTCGTCGAACGTCGTCACTGCGGCGATCTATTTGTCCGTGTTTGGGGCGGGCAACGCCTTGATCCGACCTTGTGTGACGTCGCTCATTTCGCAAAAGACGCCGGTCGGCCAAGGCGTCGCCTCCGGACTTAACTCGTCGATGGACAGTCTCGGCCGCATCACCGGCCCGCTGCTCGGCGCTGCGGTGTATGACTACAGCCACGCGACGCCGTTTTGGACCGGTGCGGCGCTCTCCATCGCCGCCCTGTACTTGCTTTACCGCTTCGTGACGCTGGACCGCGGCAGCAAACCGGCCAGCCGCGCGGCTTAAGTCTCGCGAATGGCTTTGCTCGGTGCAGATTGATGATCGCACTAGATCCTCGAGTTTACCTGCGCAGCGGTAAGCAAGAAGGCTGACCATTCCGAAAGGGGAGGTCAGCCTTCTTGCGCTGCAACGCCTTAGTACAGAACGCTCCGTCAAGGCAATAAGATCAGCAATTTCGGTTAATCAAGATGAATGCGTTTTTTTGGCAACTTCTAATTTACCTTCTAATTTACCTTCTTCTTTAGCGCTATAAATCAGGCTGTTTCTTTCAATTCGCGAGTTCTCCCGTATTTCATATAACTTAAGGTCTCCTCGTCGCTGCTTAGCCATTCCAAGCGTTCACGTTTCCCTTTGCAAATAAAGCAAAAACAGCCGCTTGGGGGAGGCGGCTGTTTTTGCTGGAAATATGTCGAATGGAAACGATGGGTTTGCATAGGTAAGTAAGTAATTTAATTTTGCGCAGAAGATTTGGCTTCGCGCTTGTGATCGACCATTTTTTCGATCATCGGAGTCATCTGCTCTTTGATTTTGGCGACCAGTTGGTCTTTGCTGATGCCCTTCGCTTCGGCGATTTCCGCCAAAGACTTTCCTGCTTTAAGCTCCGAGCTTAAGTCCTCTTTGCTCATTCCGAGAAGTTCCGCCACTTTGCCAAGGCTTTCCTTCATCATCGGATGTTCCTTCAAGGCTTGGCTTTTGCCAAGCAGATGGAGGCCTTTTTTGTTTACCATAAAGCTCAAATGTTTGGACATGCTTTCCTTCAGCTTCGCAGCTTTATCGGCGGTGATTTTGCCGGAGGCGACCGCTTCGTCGATTTTATTGCTGCGTTCGGTTTGAAGTTTGGCCACGAGATCGCTTTCTGTTATGCCCTTCTCCTTGGCGATGTCGGCCAAGCTTTTTTCCTTCAATGCCTCGGTTAACGCTTCTTTATCCATGCCTAATATGGCAGCGGCTTCTTCAACGATAGGAAAACGTTCTTCATCGCGCTTTTGCCCGGCCTGCCGGTTCGCGAGCCTCTGTTTGAATTCCTTAAGCTTGCTTTGCTTGTCGCCCGACTGGG
The DNA here is from genome assembly GCF_023276405.1 of Paenibacillus hamazuiensis. NCBI lineage: Bacteria > Bacillati > Bacillota > Bacilli > Caryophanales > Paenibacillaceae > Paenibacillus > Paenibacillus hamazuiensis. The sequence goes on along the minus strand of NZ_JALRMO010000001.1, from coordinate 3,279,590 downwards.
TTTGCTGCTGGTCATTTTGCGTCTGATTCTCAGCAAGCGCCCGCCCGCCAGCTCCGTAAGCGAGGCTGCCGCCCAGCAAAATAGCGAGTGCCAGCGTGCTTACAATGAGCTTCCTGGAGTACGGTTTGTACAATAGTCGATACCACCTTTCCGCTTTAAAGTTCGGGAAGCGGTGCCGCCTGGCACCGTGCTTTCCCAACATCCTTAGGTTATACAACCAAACTTAATTCTACTTTAAGGAAAGCTTAGATTTACCTTAATTTTTTGCGGCATTTTTATGGCTGAACTTGCATCGCCAAGCGGTACAAGGGAGACAGCGTCTCGAAAACGGCCGCGATTTCCGCAGTCAGCTTCGGTCCGTCGGAGATCAGAGGTTCGTCCGCCATCATCACTTTGCCGATCAGCAGCTCGGTTTTCTTCACATCGCGAAATTTTTCCAGTGCGGCCTTGAGCTCCTTTTTGCTCAAATCGGCTGCGGAAACGGCGTCTTTTTTCATATGATCGAAGGATAGCATGTAGCTCCCGGGAATCGTTTGCCTTAGCTCGTCGATATGCTTCAGGTAAGTTTTGCCGATGTTCGTTTTCGCCGGCAGTTCGTAGATAAGTGCAAGCCAAATGAACAGCCGGTCGTCAAAGAGGCCCACTTGAAAATGAGGAAACTGCTTGTAGCCTCGTTTATTAGAAGCAAACGCCATCCACGTATCGACCGGCGGATTTACTTTGCGGCGCGCGTGTTTGGCGATGTGCAGGAACATCTCGTGGCCGGCCAGTGCGGAAACGGTAGCTCCCAGTTCCTCGCCAAGCTCCTTGAATTTAGGCTGGATGCGCTCCTGTATCGCTTTCATGCGCGGCTCCAATCCTTCGATGGAAAAGGTTGCGAAATCATGCGGCGAAAATCCGGAAAATGCCATAATGAGGTTCACCTCTCGGTTGATTGTTGAGCGTATGTATCTTCTAAATAGTAACATACTTGCCGCCGGATTGTGTAACCTAAAAAAAACACAAGTGCTGAAAAAGGCACTCCATTGTTCGTTCGACACGCTCCGTTTACGATATAACTAGAAAAACATAAGCTTCTGAAAGGAAGGAGAGCGTGCAAGCCGGATGAAACCGTACACGGAAAAACAGACAACTCGGGGGAGGGACAGACATGGCGACTAATATCCAAGCATCGGACCGCGCCGGTTTCCGGACGCAGACGAACAAAAGCCTCATTTCGTTTATGTGGAAATATAAAGCGCTTTATCTAATTTCCTTACCGGGCATTTTGTATTTCATCATCTTCAAATACGTGCCGCTGTTCGGCTCGGTCATCGCGTTTCAGGATTACAATATTTTTAACGGCATCGCCGGCAGCAAATGGGTCGGCTTGGAGCATTTCAGGCGCATGTTCGAGCATTACGACTTTTTGAAAATTATGAACAACACGATTTTGATCGGTTTGTACGATCTGATCTTTCAGTTTCCGGCGCCGATCATCCTGGCTCTGCTGCTTAACGAATTGAGGGTCGTTTTGTATAAAAGGGTGCTGCAAACGATCGTTTACATGCCGCACTTCTTGTCCTGGGTCATCGTCGGCGGCATCGCGGTCGGCATTTTGTCCCCGTCGACAGGGGCAGTCAATCAATTTCTTTCATGGCTAGGCTTCCAGCCGATTTATTTCCTCGGGGAGGAGTCGTACATCCGCTCGATCCTGGTCGGCTCCGGCATTTGGCGCGATTCCGGCTACGGGACGATCATTTACCTTGCGGCGCTGGCCGGCATCAACCCGGACCTGTATGAGGCCGCCGAGGTGGACGGGGCGAACCGCTGGAAGCAGACGATGGCGATTACGCTGCCTTCGCTTGTTCCGACGATCATGATTTTGTTCCTGCTGCACATCGGCAAGTTTCTCGACTTCGGCTTCGAGCGCGTGTTCGTGTTCCTGAATCCGCTGAACGTTAATAACGGCGAAATTTTGGACACGTACATTTATAAGCAGGGGCTTCTGGCCCAGCAGTACAGCTATACGACAGCAATCGGATTATTCAAATCGGTCGTCGGGCTTTTGCTCATCGTCATAGGCAACGTGCTCAGCAAAAAAACGACCGGCGAAAGCCTGTATTAAAGTGAGGTGGCTGCCATGAACACGAAACGCAGAGCAAGTGCCGGATGGCACATTTTTAACGCGGCTAACTTGACCTTTTTGACGATATTATCGCTGCTAATGTTTTTGCCTTTTCTGAACGTACTCGCCCAGTCGCTCAGCGATTCGAACGCGATCATCGCCGGAAAGGTGCTCTTTACGCCGGTTAATTTTACGTGGATTAATTATCAGTATGTATTCAGCGATGCGGCCATTTGGCGGTCGTTCGGGGTAACCGTTTATATCACGGTCGTCGGTACGGCGATCAACCTGATCGCAACGGCGTCGCTCGCTTATCCGGTTTCCCGCCAGGAGTATGTCGGCAGAAAATATGTCGTGATGATGGTGCTGATCACGGTCGTTTTCTCCGCGCCGCTCATCCCGAACTTTATTTTGATGAAGACGCTGCATTTGACCAACTCGCTGTGGGCGCTGCTGCTGCCGGGAGCGATCAGCTCGTTCAACTTTTTCGTGATGAGATCGTTTTTCATGCAAATTCCCGGCGAGATCATCGATTCCGGCCGGATCGACGGCTGCAGCGAAATGCGGATGATCTGGAGCATCGTTTTGCCGCTGTCCAAACCGGTGATGGCTTCGCTCGGCATTTTTTACGCAGTCGGCCATTGGAATACTTACATGCAGGCGCTTTATTACATCAACAAACCGGCGTTTTGGCCTTTGCAGGTAAAGCTCAACCAGCTCATTCAAAGCGACGACATCAGCATCGATCCGAGCGCCTCCCAGTTCAGCTCGCTTGCGCATATGAACCCGGAAGGCATCAAGATGGCGACGATTATCATCGCCACCTTGCCGATCATATTGGTTTATCCGTTTCTGCAGCGGCATTTTGTCAAAGGCATGATGATCGGTTCGATCAAAGCATAGACCTTAAGGCGGACCTAAAGAAAAGCCAAACGGATACAAAGTCTTTCCATTGTTGGCGGCAAGCCGTCAATTTACAATGAATCTAGGTTGCAAGCGCTGTTTTATTGCCACTTCCCAATAAACTCAACTTTAGAAAAGAGGGGTAACATGAAAAAATGGATCAAGGTGAGCGCTGCCTCTTTGCTCGCGATAAGCATGCTTGCGGGCTGTGCAGGCGGGGACAAGCCGTCAGATCAGGCTCAAGGCGCAGGCAAGCCTGGGGAAAAAGCGAAATTTTCGATTTCGCTCCGCACGCTCGCATTTAACTATGTGGAGAAATCGCCGAACATCAACGAGGACAAGTGGGTTAAAAAGCTCGAGGAGCTGACGAATACGGACCTCGACATTCAGCTTGTACCGCATAAGGAATACGAGCAAAAGATGATCCAAATGTTCGCGACAAACGATATTCCCGACGTCGTGCAAGGCTCCGGTGGGGTTAACGGCAAGGAAATGGCGGGTTCCGTTCCTGCCGGCGTGTTTATGCCTCTGGACGATCTGCTGAAGAAATACGGGCAAAACCTGTTGAAAAAAGTCCCTAAGGAAGCATGGGATAATGTCAGCTATCAGGGTAAAATAATGGCGATTCCGGAGTATTTGTCCAATCCTTCGCGCAGAGCGACGGTCATCCGCAAAGATTTGCTCGACAAAGCCGGCTTGCCGGTGCCGAAGACGGTGGACGAATATGTGAACGTGCTGCGCAAGTTTAAGGAATTGGGTGTCGAAAACCCGTATCAAGGCCGCGAAACGTTCAAGTATGCGGATACGTTCTTCGGGGCGTACGACGTATTCCCGTACCTTTCGATGTTCGAGAAGCAGGGCGACCAGATCGTTCCGAAATTTTTCGACTCCGAAAACATGATGAAAGCTCTGCAAACGTACAAAACGATGTATGACGAAGGTCTCATCAACAAAGAGTTTGCGACGATCAATCCGACCGTTTACAAAAACAACATTTTAGCCGGCAAAGCGGGCATTTGGTCGATGAACGCCAACGAGGTGCTTCAATGGGAGCAGCAGCTGAAAGCGAACGTGCCGACGGCGAAGCTGGAAGTCATTCCATCTCCGGTCGGACCGGACGGCAAAGGCGGTCATTATTTGTACGGCTCCGTGACTCGCGGCTACTTTATCAACAAGAATGTGAAAAATCCGGAAGCGATCGTCAAGTTTTTCGACTGGATGGTAAGCGACGAAGCCGAGAAGTTTTTCACCTTTGGCATCCAAGGCGATACGTACACCGAAGAAAACGGCAAAATCAACTACAAATCGCCGACCGATCCGCAAGGCGTCGACGAAGAGCGCTACAGACAGGCGTTCCTGTGGCTCGTGCAGGATACGACCTACAATAAAGGAACGCTCAGCTTGACCGAAGAAGGCAAGAAACTGATGAACATTTATGATACAATTTTAGCAAAAGAGGGCCGCGATGGCATTCAATTCGATCCTCGCCTCGATGCGCTCGTGAAAAATCCGGACATCGCTCCGAACTCGGATACCGCGCCGCCGCTGCTGCTGAATCACATGGTTAAAATGGTTTACGGCAAAGAGCCGATTTCCGATTGGCCGAAAGTGCTCGAAGAATGGAAATCCAAGGGCGGCAATGACGTCATCAAGGAAGCGACCGAGAAGTTCAACAAAAAAGACGGCAGCGTAACGATTTCCATGCCGCGCCGTTAATGAAAATAGCCCGTTTTTCGTCTCCTCACGTGATCTCCGCGTGGGGAGCTCTACTTCATGGCTCGATTTGACACTAAAAGAAAGGGGCGTTCCTTCATGTATCGCGTACTCATTGTAGACGACGAACCGATGATTCGCAAAGGACTGCAAAAGCTGGTCGAGCAATCGGGCCTGCCGATTTCGGAGGTTGCCGTAGCGGAGAACGGAGCGGACGCATTCGAGAAGATACGGGAGAAGCGCCCCGATTTTTTGTTCACCGATATCCGCATGCCGAAAATGGACGGGCTCGAATTGTGCCGCCTCGTGGCGGAGCATGACGGCGACATCCAGATTGTCATCGTGACCGGCTACAGCGACTTTGAGTACGCACAAAAATGCGTCTCCTACGGGGTCAAGGAGTATTTGCTGAAGCCGATGAACAAGAGGCTCGTTGAGGACGTCATCCGCAAGCTGGTGGCGAACGCCGAAAAGCAGCGGCCGAAAGCGTTCGTATCCGTAACGAAGCTGGATCAATGGGTGGAGGATACGGAGGAGGCGGTTTGGACGCTGCAGCAGGATAGGCTGGACCGCACGTTTGCCGAATGCCGCGCCGAATGCGAACGGCAGCAGCTTGCTTTGTCCCAGCTCACCGATCTGCTCGGCGAGTATTACGCGCTGCTTATCAAGAAGCTGAACACCCGCGATGTGTTCGCTTTCGCCTCCGGCCTGCATTTTCACGATGTGCTGTCGGCTGAAGAGGCGTGGCAGCGGTTTACGGGAGCTATTGCGGACATGTGCGGCACGCTGAAAAACAAGCGCAAAGGCAAGGTGAAGGACCCTGTCGAAGAAGCCAAGCTGTATATTGAGGAGCACTTGGCCAGAGAGGTTTCCCTGGAGGAAGTGGCGGATTATATCGGACTGAACGCCTCCTACTTCAGCCAGCTGTTCAAGCAAATGACGGGCGAGACGTTCGTGCAATACCGAATCCGGCGCCGGATGGAGAGAGCCAAAAAGTTGCTGGAAATTCCGCATTACCGGATTACGGACATTTCAAACGAAGTCGGCTACGCGGATCATCCGCATTTTACGAAAACATTCAAAAAATATACCGGCTTCCTGCCTTCGGAATATCGTCACATGATGGGGATCGAATAATGAAGCAGCGTACGCTTTCCGGGCAAATCTATGTTTATTTCATCATTGTGATCGTGCTCTCGCTGCTGTCGGTCAGCGTGTTTTCTTACTTCCAGTCGAGTCAGGCGCTCGACCGGCAGGTCGAAAAATATATGGCGCAGACGATCAACAACGCGCTGTACCAAACCGACATTTACCTGCAAAATTACGAGCTCGTCAGTAACTCGCTTATATCCAATCAGGATATCCGCGCCTTTTTGGAGATCGAGCCGACCGATTATTACGAATACTTTTATTATTCGGATCAAATCAAGCGTTACGCGCTGCAGCCGCTGTTCACGCTGTACCGGCAGCTGAATTTGATTTATGTGATCGGCGACAACGGGCGGTCGGTGTTTTACGACAACCAGAACGTCCGGATGCCGGACGACGCCAGCATTGAGCAGCAGTATAAGCTGCTGCAGAGCGTCACGCCGGTAAACGGAGACATGGCGATTTTGAATGTAAGCTCGCGCCCGGACGAAAAAAATTTGGTGATCACGCTGGCCCGGAAAATCCGCGGCAAATCGTCTTTCGATTTCAAAGGCGTGCTCGCGATCGAGTTCCGGGTGCAGGAGCTGTCCCGCATATGGGACGGTCTCGACCTCGGGAAAAACGATTACTTTTTCATCCTGGACGAAACCGGCCATTATATTTACCATCCGGATAAGGAGAAGCTCGGCACCGAGGTGCAGGGAAGCTTGGCCGAAAACGTCATGTCGGACGGCAAAGGCATGTTCGTCGATCGGGTCGGGCAGGAGGATAGACTGTTCGTTTCGCGAAAGTCGGCTTATTCCAAATGGACGCTCGTCGTTTCGATGCCGGTCAAAGAACTGCGGGCGCCGATTTCGACGATCCGCTCGACGACCTTGATCGTCGGGCTGCTGACCTTAATCGTCGCGCTGTGGCTCGCCTACCGGTTCGGGCAATCGATCGTCGCCCCGATTCGCGTGCTTAAGGAAGGGATGCGCGAGACGGAGAAGGGCAATTGGCAGTATATCGACGAATCGGGCCGCAGCGATGAAATCGGCGGACTCATCCACAGCTATAATCTGATGGTGACGAGGCTGCAGGAAATGATCAAAAAAGTATACGAAGTCGAGCTTGTAAGTCAAAAAACGGCGCTCGACATGCAAAGAATCGAGCTCGAACGGCAGACCGCCGAATTTCAGTCGCTGCAGCTGCAAATCAACCCGCATTTCATGTACAACACCTTGGAGACGGTCAACTGCTACGCGATCGTGAAAGACTCGCACGAAATTTCCGAAATCGTCGAAGCGCTCGCCTTCATGCTGCGTTATTCCGTGCAGACGAATCTCGAGGAAATTACGGTTGCCAACGAGCTTAACCATGTGCGCAACTACCTGATCATTCTCAAGCACCGGATCGGCCGCGAATTCGAAATCGACGTCGTTATTCCGCCATCCCTGTTGCTGGAAAAAATGGTGCGGCTGACGCTGCAGCCGATTGTGGAAAACATTTTCCAGCATGCGTTTCCCGAGGGGATTGAGGAGCGCCACTACATTCGCATCGATGCGAAAAAGGAAAAGGAGCTCTTTATGGTCATCGTGGAGGATAACGGCGCCGGAATCCCGCCGGAGCGGCTGGAGAATTTGCGAACGCAGTTGAGGGAAAACCGGCTGGCCGGCGAACCGGCCCAGTCCGGATACCGGAGGGGAGGCATCGGACTCATGAACGTGCACCGCCGCATCCAGATGGTGTTCGGCGAAGAGTACGGACTTTCCATTGAAAGCACGGTGGGTAAGGGCACTAAAATTACGCTGACCATGCCTTCCGACAAACGCATCGCGATAACGCATTAATTGCTTTCTGAGCAGGCTCTGCCATGTAAATGTTTTGTTCAACTTCGTTAGATCAATCTATGGGGAGAGGATCTTATGAAAATCGATTTGTCGGGCCAAATTGCGCCCATCACCTACTCCAATACGGAGCTCGGCCGCGCTGCCGCTGACGCACCGTATTCGGTCTCTTATTCGGCGGGCGAAACGATCGAAATCAACGGCGGGATGTATCAACGATGACGAGTATCAGGGAGAAGCTGGAGCAAACGTCGTGGTGTGCGCAGGCGGTCGCCGGTCTGCGCCAGGAACTTAATGAGCTGATCGATAGGGGCGTCCGCATTCCCGAAGAGCCGGGAGGGTGGTGGCATCAATATGTATGTCCCGAGCATCATGCGGAACTGCTGTTCGAGCCTTCGGAGGAAGACGCCCGTACCTTCCGGTGTCCGCACGGCTGCAGCATCGAAGGGGAAGAGTACCGTGCAGCGTGGCTCGTTTTCAAGCATCAGTCGCTCGCCCGGTATGCGCTCCAGGCGGCGGCTGTATATGCCGCGGAAAAGGATGCGCGGTACGCCGAGCTGGGACTTGCGATTTTGTCGCAATACGCGGCGCAATTTCCGCGTTACCCGGTGCATCCGGACGCGCAGCCGTGGATGCTGAAAGGGCGCGCTTTCCATCAGGCGCTGACGGAAGCGATCTGGTCGACGACGCTGATTCGCGCCTACCTGCTGCTGAAGGATGAAGGCGTTAACATGAGCGGAATGGATCGGGTATGGGCGAATTTTCTGGCTATGCTGGAAAGCAGCATGGTGGAATACCGGCGCATATTGATCCATGACCGCGGCAATCCCGAAAGCAACTATACGGCGTGGCTTAACGCTTCGCTGTCGTGCGTCTACGCGGCGCAGGGGGAACGCGGCAAGCTGGAGGAGCTGCTCCATGACCGAGGCGGCTTGCGGCACCACCTGTCGATCGGCGTGAAGCCGGACGGCTTTGAATTCGAAGGAAGCGCCTATTATCACGTGTTTGTGCTGCGCGCTTATTTGATCACGGCGGAAATGGCGGAGCGTTTCGGCATCGATATGTACGGCTTGCGCGGGGATGGCGGGCAATCTTTCGAGAGCATGTTTGACGTGCTGGCCGGCCTCGCGAACGAACGGGGCGAGCTGCCGGCGCTGCATGACGGGCCGTATAAGCGGATTCCGTACGCGCGGGAAATCGCCGAAATTATGGAAATCGGCTTCGCCCGGTACGGCAAACCCGATTATGCACCGGTGCTTGCCGAAGCATACCGCCAGCTCGGCGGTTCGCCGGTGCGAACCGGTCTGGAGGCCGTCATGTACGGCACAGGCGACGCGGATTTGACCCTGCCCCGCCCCGCCGCTTCTTCTTTACTTCTGCCCGATTCCGGCTTCGCGATCGGACGGCATGCGTTAAATCCGTTGTCGTTTCTGATCGACTTCGGTCCGCACGGCGGCTCGCACGGGCATTACGACAAGCTGCACGTGTCGATTGAGCACAGCAGCGGCGCCGTCTCGCCGGAGATGGGGATGGTGCCTTACGGATCGGCGCTGCGCAAGGAATGGTTTGCCGAAACGGCCAGCCACAACACGATCGCCGTCGGCGGCAGGTCGCAGCAGCCGCATGAGGGAGAGTGCGTGAAATTCATCAGCGGCCCCGATGCCTCGTACGTATGGGCTCGGTCGGCCGGAGCTTATGAAGGCTGCATATTGGATCGCCACGTGATGATAGTCGAACAGCTGGTGGTCGATTGGGCCCAAGCGAAGCTGGAAAAAGAGGACATCATCGACCTGTGGTTCCACTCGTTGTATCCTTTTACGGCGATGGACGGGACGAAACTGACCGACCCCTCCGCAACGTTTGGCAAAGAGGGCGGATATGCTCTCGTCAAGCCGCGGCATATGCTTCGCAGTACCGGCGATCAGTTTCGGCTTCTCACCGGCGGTACGGAAAATCGGCTGCACGTCACGGTTATTCCGCCGCGGCAAGCTTCCGTTTACTTGGCGGAAACGCCCGGGTGCTCGGTTGATCCGAGCCGGCCTGCCTATGCGCTGCTGCAGCGGGTTACGGGAGCGGATTCGAACTTTATCCAAATTTACTCAGCCGGCGAAGCCGCGGAAGCGGAGCTGTCTGGAGATACATTAACCGTCCGCTGCAGCGGCAAAACCTCTCGGTTTACGATGACGGATGAGGGGCTGCGGCACTAAGATTTGCCCGGCAAGCGGAACAAACATTCATTTTATCAAATCATCATTATTAGCGGGATGGAGTGAAGCAACGTGAGCAAACCGTTGTACGAGCCGCAAAGCGGCATTTTGACCGTGCAGTACGAACCGAACGAACAAACCCGGCTTCTTGAAAATCCGCCGCGGTTTACCTGGATACCGGCTAAACTCGAGCACGACAGATATGCGCTGCAAATATCGAAATCGGCCGATTTCTCCAGCGAAGACACGGTTACGATCGAGCCGATACCATATAATTTTTACACTCCGGATCGGGCCTTGCCGCCGGGTACGTATTACTGGCGCTACGCTTTGCTGGAGTCCGACACACCCGGCGGTGCCGGTTACGAACGTACCGCGTGGAGCCGGACACGCTCCTTTACCGTGCCCGAGGGTCTTACGGAAACGCCGCTTCCCGCGCGACCCGAAAGATACGGCGGCGTGAAGCTGACGCATCCGCGCCTGTGGCTGCAAGCGGATGAACTCGAAACGTTCAAGAGCAAGGTCAAGATGGACCCGGCCTACTGCGGCTGGGATGTCTTTTACGAGCGATCCGTAAAGCCGTGGATCGACCGGGAGCCAATAGCGGAACCGAAGCGTTACCCGGACAACAAACGGGTCGCCAAGCTGTGGCGGCAAATGTATATGGACTGTCAGGAGACGCTGTACGCAATCCGGCATCTTGCCGTCGCCGGCGTCGTGTTGGATGATGACAAGCTGATCGAGCGGGCCAAATCCTGGCTGCTCCATGTCCTTACTTGGGAAATCGACGGTACGACTTCCCGCGACTACAACGATGAAGCGGCGTTCCGCATCGCCGGCGCGTTAGCCTGGGGTTACGACTGGCTGTACGCGTATTTGACGGCGGAAGAGCGGGAGCAGGTGCGGGACAATCTTCTGAAGCGAACGGCGCAGGTTGCCTTTCACGTAATTGAACGTTCGAAAATTCACCAGGTACCGTTCGACAGCCACGCTGTCCGTTCGCTGTCGTCCGTGCTTGTGCCCTGCTGTATTGCGATGTTCGGGGAAGAGGAGAAGGCCAGGGAGTGGCTTGATTACACGCTGGAGTATTACGCTTGTCTGTACTCGCCATGGGGCGGCATCGACGGGGGCTGGGCGGAAGGCCCGATGTACTGGACGACGGGCATGGCGTTTGTGACCGAGGCGATGAACCTGCTGAAAAAATATACGGGCATCAACTTTTACGAGCGGCCGTTTTTCCAAAAAACCGGCGATTTTCCACTGTACTGCTTCAGTCCGGATACGATTCGCTGCAGCTTCGGCGACCAATCGACGCTTGGCGATCCGGTCAGCCTGAAAACCGGCTTCAACGTCCGCCAGTTTGCGGGAGTGACCGGGAACGGCTTGTATCAATGGTATTACGAGCGGGTGAAAGAGACGGACACCGATTCGGAGATGAAGTTTTACAACTACGGCTGGTGGGATTTCCGTTTCGACGATATGGTGTACCGCCACGATTACCCGGCTGTGGAGCCGGTAGCGCCGACTGCGATTGAGAAAGTCAAATGGTTCCGCGATATCGGCTGGGTCGCCTTCCATGCGAACATGGATCGGCCGCAGGACCATATTATGCTGTTGACCAAGAGCAGCTGGTACGGCTCCGTCAGCCACAGCCACGGCGATCAAAACGGCTTCCTGCTGCATGCGTTCGGCGAACCTCTCGCCATAGAGAGCGGCCATTATGTCGCTTTCGGCAGCACGATGCATATGAATTGGCGCCGGCAGACACGTTCGACCAACAACATATTGATCGACGGCAAGGGGCAGTATGCAGGCCGCGATAAAACGCTGCAAATGGCGGCCAAAGGCGTCGTCGAAGCGGTCGAATCGCACGCGCATTACAGCTATTCCCGCTGCAACGCGACCGAAGCCTACAAGGAAAATGTGCCTTATTTGGACCGCTATGTGCGGGAAATATATTTCTTCGACCAGTCGTACGCCGTCATCGTCGACCAGGTCGATTTGTCCCGGCCCGGACGTCTGGATTGGCTGTTCCATACTCCTCACCGGATGAATCTCGAAGGGCAAACGTTCCGCGTGGAGGGCCAAAAAGCCGATATGGACGGACGTTTCGTATACTGCTCCTCCGGCGACCTGGCGTTATCCCAGACGGACGAATTTGCCGATGCCGATCCGGGTGAAATCGAAGGATTGCCGCGCGAATGGCATTTGACCGCATCCGCCCGCGAAGCGCGCAGTCACCGGATCGCCACGCTGCTTGTGCCGATCCGTAAGGGCGACAGCAAATATGTGTCGTTTTTCCTGGACGATCAGGATCACGGCGTGCACATTTATTTTACCGAAAACGGCGTTACACGGAAGGTGGAGGTGCCAAAGGCGTATTAACCCGGGGCCGCCCCGGCAGGCCGGTAAAACGGAGCGTCCGCGCAGCCAATATGGGCCGCCGGCGCTCCTTTTTTTGCTGCTTGAGGACGATTTCTTTCTTCGGATGCGGGACAAAATGCGAAAAATGCCGTATCATGTAAGTAATTGAATTTGTAGATTTCTACTTACTTTCCAAGAAAGGATCGATCCGATGCGAAAACGGATATGGCGAATCGCAGCGCTCAGCTCGCTGCTCGCAACGACTTTTACGGCGGGCGTTTATGCGGAAGATATTTTGAGAAAAGTAGACGCGTATTTGCGTCCCGATTACAACATTGTGCTTGACGGCAAGCCGGTAAAGCTGGAGCATGACACGCTCATTTATGACGGGTCCAGTTATTTGCCAATCAAGGAACTGGGCAATCTGCTCGGCGCGAGTATTTTGTTTAAGGGCGAAACGAAAACGATCTACATCAACAGCCGAATGTATGAGGAGCAGCCCATAACGAATCCCGACTATGAAGAGATCGTCATGAGCAGCCCGAACGCCGGGTGGTATAACTACCTCGGTGCCGAATATCCCGCTCTGACCATATACAATGAAAAAGCTTCGTCCGGAACAAACAACAAATACTGGCGTCTGAAGGACGTGAAGCGGATGGGGATGGATTTAACCGGCCTTCCGATCGTGAAGGAGAAATATACGCAGGATCTGTATGTCAGCGAGCAGGAGCTTCGCAAAAAAAATAATGCGCCCGTTTCGTCGAACGGCAGAAATCGCGGGAGCTACGTGGTTACCGGCGAAACGAACCCGAACAAAATCGAAGCGATCCAGACGCATATCAAAAACACATTAAACGCCAAAATCAAAAATGTCAGCTTTTCCAATAGGCCGATTATCGTGGATGCTCTGCCTGAAGAAAATACATACGACTATTTGTTTTACCAAAACGGCTACTGGACCGACGGGACGAGGACCAATAACAGATTGATCCGCGTCCGTCTGTCGCTGCGCTTCGAAATGTACGATAAAGAGCAGTTCACCGTAAACGCAGGGGAACTGATCGACTTGCAGAGCCAGGCCGCTCTCCGCGAAAGCCAGTCCAAGACGGGCTCCGACTCCAATACGGATACCCAGCAATAATCCCATCCCCTGAACTGTGACCCATAAAGTGGACGATTGAAAAAGAACCTAAGCTGTCAAAAGATGACTTCTGAATTGATCGAGGCCACTGAAAAACTTATGTTTTATTCTCCAGGCGTCTCTTACTAGTTGCAAAAAAGACATCTACCCCATTGTTTTAGGGGGTGGATGTCTTTTTTGAGACTTTAAATCGGTCTAATCGCTGTGTTTTTCAATCTATCAGTTTCAATATTCGCTTAAGATTTACAGCAAATATGGTCATTGCACCTTGCATTTCCATGCCAAGTAGACCCGAGGATGTGGCAACATCATACCCGTGTCCATGTTTAAGTTCACTGTTCTTTGCTTCAATTTTGTACCGCTCCTTGGACTTCTCCTTGAAGTATTCCGTCTCTTGGAAGGCCATCTGCTCCAAATGTTCATTGGATTTAATGGTTACGGAATATGTCTTGCTTTTGGAGCCTTCTTTGTAGCAGCCTTCTTTGAGCGGACAACGCTTGCATAGCTCTACATCAAAATAATAGGTATTCGCCTGGTTTCGGTTGACACCTTTTTTGCCCTCACGAGCCTTTCGGATCGCCATATGACCAGCTGGGCATATGTACATGCCGGCATCTTTGTTGAACAGAAATTCGTCTTCCTTCTTTCGGCTGCCTTGCGTGATGAGCGGATTGAGTTTTGCTATGAGTTCAATTTCATTGCTCTTCGTGTACGAAATATTATCCTTTTCCGAATACGCGGTATCTCCAATGACAGTTTTGACCTGCATGCCGGCTGCTTTGCTTTTTTCGATGAGTGCCTGCAATTGTTTGCCATCATTCTTCTCGCCAGTTGTAATGATAGCCGCTGTAATAATGCGTTCCTCGGTCATGGCTAGATGTGTTTTGTATCCAAAGAAGGCGGAGTCTGCGCTCTTATGTCCCACACGCGCATCCGGATCCGCCGCCAGCCGAAGATGTTCGACGTCATCTTCCACCGTCTCCTTCAACAAGTTGAGCGGCTCCAGAATTTTCGGCACTTGTGCGATTCCGGATTCATTTTCGATGAAGGCGACGAGTTTTTGGCAATACTCAATTTCGTCTTCGAGTACGTTGCTCGTGTACTTTGCTGGCATCTTGGCTTTGGCCGATTCATCCATACTGTAAACGGCCTTTCGTAATTTCCGCGCACGATCTTGTAGAATTTCTTGAGGCGACTTCTGGTTGTAGCGTGCTGTCGAATGCGTAGCGTCAACGATAATCGAGTTACTTTTCAGGATATTCTGCTCGATGGCGAGGGCTACCGTCTTCCCGATAAGCATGTCCAACAATTTGATGTCCTTTAACCGTAGCTTGCGAAATTTCGTCAAGGAACTCGGGTCAATAACTGGATCCTCCGGTGCCATGCCTAGAAAATATTTGAACGACAGGTCATACTTAGAGCGCTCGACAATGTCGATATCAGATAGTTCAAAGATGGCTTTCAGTAGTAGATATTTAAACATGCGAATGGGGTCAATGGCGTTACGTCCATTATCCAAACAATATTTTGCTTCCAGTTCCTCATATATGAAAGTGAAGTCCACCAGTTCGTTGATTTGACGGAGCATATTGTCCTTTGGCACGACGATGTCATACAGTGCCGCGTAAGGACTCAGAACTAAAGTTTGTTGCTGCCGAATCATCTACTCTCACCCACTTTTCGTGATGAATTAATATTCGGCAAAAAAGGTACAGCCTCCTCTACCTTCTAGAAGGACTGTACCTTTTTCGTATGAATGAACTTTTTCAGTGGCCTCGAATTGATCAGGGGTCATCTTTTTTAATGTCCATTGGTACCGTTCGGAATTGTAAAAGTCGATATACTCTTGTACACGGTTCCGGAGCTCCTCCAAAGTGTTGCATTCTGCGAGATCAAGCTCGTCCTTCATATGACCGAAAAATGATTCCATAGATGCATTATCCCAGCAGTTTCCCTTTCGAGACATCGACTGCCGAAAGCCTGCCTCGCTCACCTTTACCCTAAATGTAGGGTGAGTGTAGTGGATACCTTGATCCGAATGAATCATGGCCTCTGGATGAATGTTACCATCTAAATGTTCTAGGAGTCTGTCAAAGGTTTGTATCGACAAAGAAACGTCTAGACTCGTGGAAAGGTAATGAGCAGGCACTTGGCGTGTTGAACCGTCCTTTATAACAGATAAGTAAGCAGTCTGACCGTTCCCATAGTTCAGGTAGGTGATATCGGTCAGGAATACTTTATCCGGCTCGCCTTGATCGAATTGACGTTCCAGCAGGTTCGGACATGTAGCGTGCTCTTGGGTAGCTTTGGCGATTTTACGGTACGGATTGGCTCTACGAATCGTGACCACGAGATTATATTTCTTCATAAGCCGTCGGATTTTCTTATGGTTCATGGTCACGTTACTACGCTGTTCCATCCGCATTTTGATCACAAGAGCACCGGCTTTACCGTGTAAGGCAACAAAGTGTTCTTTGATGAGATTAGCGTCTTGCTCGTCGCTATATTCGCGTTTCTGCCTTGTTTCTTCCGCGCTCAACCAGCGATAGTACCCGCTTGAGCTTACCGCTAGCAGCTTACAAAGATACCTTGTCATACGTTTTATGCCATGCAAACGGACCGTGGAATTAATCATTTGAAAGCGCTCGGAACACGTCAGGATTTCCGCTTCTGTCTTTCGAGCGCTTCGAGCTTTTTTAGGAGATCATTCTCTGCCTCTAAAAGCTCGATTCGAGCTTCTGCACGTTTTAACTGTTCCTCAATCGATAATGCCTTCTCTGACGGCCTTCCGGGGGACCCTTTCCCGCGGCGTTCCTCCAGTAAACCAGTTTCACCGTAATTGGCGTATGTTGCCCTCCAGCGCTTTAGGCATTGTTTAGGTTGCTCATTTCCAATCGTCTCAAGATGAAAACCCGCTTCTAAGAATATCTGTTGAGGCGTATTTCCTTCCAGATTAGCTAATACGGCAGCCAACTTAAACGACGGCTCATAGGTAATGGCTTTTTCCGATACATGACGGACATTTGGGTTCCTCTCTAATTGCCTCATTTCTAATTCCGTGAATATTTTTTTACTCATCCCGTTCCCTCACTTTCCTTATAACATGATTAAAACACAAAAGACCCGTAGAAGGGCACTTTTTTCAAAGTGTCCATCCTACGGGTCACAGTTCACCCCGGCACCCGCCGGGTTTTTTTGTTAGGCCGTCGAAGTTACAAATTTAGAGTCAATGTATGATGTACGCGGTGTTGTTGACGAGGCCAGGGTTTCACAAGTATTTCTTACACCTTCGAACAAGCAATGGCCAAATCCGCTTCAGCCCATACTTTCAGGCATTACCCGAACCATTGCCTCTCTATCGTCTTACACGATCGTAAAGCGAGTCCGGCATCGTTTCGGCGGCAACCGAAACGTGCCCGGGCAATCGCGGGCCCGAGGCACGCACCGCCTAACCCAGCCCAGTGCCGATAGTACAGCGTGTCAGGGCATAGGCTTTTTATCCGAAGGTAAAAAAGCCATGCCCTGACAAACGCGACCTAGAAGCGAGCAGCCGCGCAATTCGGGCGGGTCCAGGGCGCCCGAGCGCCTGGGGTCCCCCCGTTGGGGGGATTTAGGGGGGATCGGCAGTCAAAAAAGAGGCGATTTTTTTAATAAAAAGACAATAAACCAAGTTGCTAAATCATACTATTCATAATAAGATAGGAGTAAGGATAATTATCTGAAAATTCCATCAAATATTCAGTTGTCCAACCGGAATCATCGGCCGCGAAAGCCTGGCGGGAACACTACTTGGGAGGGGATTGCCGTGAGTAAAAGTCATGAAGTGGAGTACTGCAACCTAGAGCTGCGTTTCGATCGTCGGCTAATCCGTAACTTTATAAAAGCGCTGATCCAGGAAGGCTATTCCTTGTATTGGAACGAAAACGACCAGCAGTTCATCATCTCGATCCGCACCGGCCGCAAGCTTGTGAAGCTGAAGTTTCAACGCATCGGCGAGCGTTACAAAATCGTCGGCAACTACTCGTTTAAAGATGAAAAGCTGGCAGAGCTTATGGAGAAAATGATCGGCGATACCCGGGGCCACGCGGTTGTCAAACGGTTCAAGGACCGACAAATTCTCATTGAAAATATTATGTTCGGCGAAATCATCCGGATGGTTGAAATTTCGGGGGTGGAGCATAAGGTGCTGTTCCAAAAAGAACCGTTTGTTACCGTGGAGGAAATGATGCAGGCGTTTCGTTCCAAACGTCCGGATGAACGCATCCCGGTGCTCAGGCTGGAGCTTGATTACGAGCTTGCCACACTGAGCGATGCGCTGAAGGCTGGAGACTTGAAAGCGATTCAGGAGAGCAAGGAAAGGCTGAAGGAGCTGCGTCATGAAATGCTGCTGCTCGAAGTGTGAGGGGAGGAAAAGGAACAATTCCCCGAAAAGTGAAAGGAGCCCTGGCAGCCTATCCCTAGGGAGCTCTCGGTGATCCGCAAAAATTCAGCTGCGCATGATTTGCTAAACATAAATATAATGGCCTGCGCGATACGTGCGCAGGCCATTATTCTATTTTTGCGGGGCCATGACGATTTTTGCGAAAATGGTGAAAACCGTTGTTAACGTGTGCACTACTATGTTATGATGGACGCGAGGTGGTAGATTTGGTCACCATTAAAGATATTGCGAGGCTGGCAGGCGTATCGCACACAACGGTGTCGCGAGCGCTCAACGACAGCCCGCTTATCAATCCGGATACGAAGGAACGGATCAAGGCGCTTGCCGCCGGACTTAATTATTCGCCCAATTTCAGCGCAAGAAGTCTCGTGCTGGATCGATCATACAATATCGGGCTGTTTTTTTCAACGCTGCAAACGGGAACGTCTGCGGGTTTTTTCTATGAGGCCGTTCGCGGAGTGAACGACATCATCAAGTCGCAGTACAATCTCGTGGTCCGCGGAATTGACGATTATAAATCGTACGAGTCGATTACGCGGAAAAGCTTCGACGGCATTTTGGTCATGAGCCAAAGCGAAGCGGATCAGCCGTTCATCGAGCATGCTGCGGCCAAAGGCATTCCGCTTATCGTGATGAACCGCCCGGTGGAAAACGCCCAGGTGATGAACATGATTCCAGACGACCGCGGCGGCGCTTACCGCATCGTCGAATATTTGATCGAGCAGGGCCACAGGCGCATTGCGATTATTGAGGGAAAAGAAAGCTTCAAATCGACGCAGTCCCGTCGGGAAGGTTACTTCGATGCGCTGAAAAAGCATGGGCTGACCGTTGCGCTTGGATACCGGGTACAAGGGAACTATAACCTGGAGAGCGGTTATACCGCGATGAACAAGCTGCTCAAGCTTCCGGAGCGGGATAGGCCGACCGCAGTGTTTTGCTGCAACGACGAGATGGCGCTCGGCGCCATCAAAGCGATCCATGAGAAGGGGCTGAAGGTACCCGGCGACATGTCGGTTGTCGGTTTTGACGCCCAGCTGTTTTCCGGGTATACGTCGCCGGCTCTGACGACGGTCCGCCGGCCGATCGAGCAGATCGGCAGGGAAGGCGCGGCGCGGCTGCTCGAGGGCATCGAGAAAAAGCAGATTGCGAAGGAAACCATTTACTTTCACACGGAACTGGTTATCCGGGACTCCGTACAACACATATCGGGAGGCGCATAAGCGATGAGTATTTTGAGAAAAGTGCTGGAGGACATTCCGATTCCGCAAATGGTCCGCATCCGGCAAAAATTCGATGCGACCAAGCTGGACAATCCGGCGGAGGTGCTGAAGCAGGAGCTGCAGAAGCCCGGAGCGGTCGATACGCTGAAGCCGGGACAGCAGGTTGCCGTCGCCGTCGGCAGCCGCGGCGTCGCCAACATCGCGCTGTTCACGAAAACGACGATCGACGCGATCAAAGCGGTTGGCGCACATCCGTTCATCGTGCCCTGCATGGGCAGCCACGGCGGTGCCACCGCCGAAGGGCAGCGCGACGTGCTGCATCATCTTGGGGTGACGGAGGAAGCGATGGGCGCTCCGATCCGTTCGTCGATGGAAGTGATTCAGCTCGATCAGCTGCCGAACGGCCTGCCGGTCTACGTCGACAAGATCGCCTCGGAAGCTGACGCGATCGTCGTGATCAACCGCGTCAAGCCGCATACGGCGTTCCGCGGTCCGATCGAGAGCGGCATCATGAAGATGATCGCCATCGGCCTCGGCAAGCAGAAGGGCGCGGAAGCGTGTCACCAGCTCGGCTTTAAGTACATGGCCGAAAACGTGCCGGCAATGGCCCGCATCATGATCGACAAGCTGCCGATCAAATTCGGCGTTGCGCTTGTGGAGAACGCGTACGACGAAACGTGCCGCGTCGAAGTGCTGCCGGCTGCGCAAATCGAAGAGCGCGAGATCGAGCTGCTTAAGGAAGCGAAGGCGCGCCTGCCGAAAATTTTGTTCGACCAGATCGACGCGCTGGTGATCGACTACATCGGCAAAAACATCAGCGGCGACGGCATGGATCCGAACATCACCGGGCGTTATCCGACGCCTTATGCGCACGGCGGTCCGGACGTGTCCAAGATGGTCGTGCTCGATCTGACTCCGGAAACGAAGGGGAACGCCAACGGCGTCGGCACGGCCGACTTTACGACGCAGCGTCTCGTGGACAAGATGGACCGCGACGCCACGCAAGTCAACGGGCTGACTTCAACGGTATGCGCGCCGACCAAGATCGCTACGACGCTGGAAAACGACTATTACGCGATCAAGGCGGCCGTCAAGACGTGCAACATTCTCGATTACACCAAATGCCGTCTTGTCCGCATCAAAGATACGCTGCACCTCGGCGAAATCGAGATTTCCGTCAACATGCTGGAAGAAGCGCGCCGTCACCCCGACATCGAAATTATTTCCGAGCCTTACGATCTGCAATTTGACAGTGAAGGGAATTTGGTGAAATGAGTTCCACATCCGCAAACAAGCCTTACATCATCGCCGCCGATTTGGGAACGACCAGCGCGAAGACGCTTGTGATCGACCGTGACGGAAATGTGCTCGCCTCCCATTCGGTTGAATACCCGCTGTATACACCAAGGCCGGATATGGCCGAGCAGGACCCGGATGAAATATTCCGGGCGCTGCTCGGCGCCATTCAGGCTGTCGTCGTCAAGGCGGCCATCGCGCCGGAGCAGGTGCTCTGCGTGTCGTTCAGCTCGGCGATGCACAGTTTGATCGCGATCGACCGCGATCTGTATCCGCTCACGCAATGCATCACATGGGCCGACAACCGCAGTGCGGGATACGTAAGCAAGCTCAAAAACGAGCTGGACGGCCATCAAATTTATTTGAATACGGGGACGCCGATTCATCCGATGTCGCCGCTTCTCAAGCTGATGTGGATGAAGGACAACCGGCCGGATCTGCATCAAAATGCGTACAAGTTCATCGGCATTAAGGAGTACGTCTTCGCCAAGCTGTTCGGCGAGCTCGTGATCGACTACTCGATCGCCAGCGCAACAGGCATGTTCAACCTGCGCAATCTCGATTGGGACGAGCAGGCGCTGGCGACAACCGGCATCCGCCGCGACCAGTTATCCAGACCGGTGTCGACGACGTACAAGCTCGAAGGCATGAAAAGCGAATATGCTCAGGCGATGGGCCTTCGCACCGACACGCCGTTTGTCGTCGGCGCTTCCGACGGCGTGCTGGCTAATCTGGGCGTAGGCGCACTCGATAAGGGCGTCTATTCGGTAACGATCGGCACGAGCGGCGCGGTGCGCGGCGTCGTGCGCGAACCGATCACCGACCCGAAGGGCCGCTTGTTCTGCTATGCGCTGAACGAACATTTCTGGTGCGTCGGCGGCGCGATCAACAACGGCGGCATCATGTTCCGCTGGGTGCGCGACCAGCTTGCCACGCTGGAAGCGGAGGAAGGCCGGCGCCGCGGCATGGATCCTTACGATTACCTGACCGAGCTGGCGGCATCGGTGCCGGCCGGGTCGGACGGGCTGATTTTCCTGCCGCTGCTTGCCGGAGAGCGGGCTCCGTATTGGAACGCCAACGCCCGAGGCGTATTTTTCGGCTTGTCACTGTACCATCAGAAGACGCATATGATCCGTTCCGTGCTGGAGGGCGTCATGTACCGGATTCATTCTGTCGTGTCCGCACTGGAAGAAATGAACGGCAAAACGAAAGAAGTTCGTGCTTCCGGAGGTTTCGCGCGTTCGCCGTTCTGGCTGCAAATCATGGCGGATGTGCTCGATACGCACGTGGCGGTGCCGACTTCGATCGAAAGCTCCGGACTGGGAGCAGCGCAGCTTGGCATGCTGGCGATGGGCGAGATCAGCGACTTCTCGGGCGTCAACCACTGGCTCCATGTCAATCATCATCATGAGGCGAACCCGCAAAACGTGGAGATTTACCGCCGTCTGACGAAAATTTACAGCAACGTGTATCACCAGCTTCGCGGCGACTTCGACGCGATTGCCGAATTCCAGAAAGAGTTCACGAAGTAACGCATCGTTAATCTTCGGATAACGAAAATGAAGGAAGGTCTTCCCACCTGTTTTCAAGTGGATTATAATGAGACGAATGGAGGCAACACCGATGAATTTATTTGACTTGACGGGAAAAACAGCGGTTATTATCGGAGGCAACAGCACCTTGGGCGGTGCGATGGCCGTCGCTTTGGGCGGCCACGGCGCGGATGTCGCCGTTGTCGGACGCAACGCGGAGAAGTCGGAGGCGGTAGCCGCCCGCATACGCGAAGCAGGGGGCAACGCCAAAGTGTTCAGCGCCGATGCAACCAGCGCAGACGATTTGAAGCAGGTGCTTGCGGACGTGCTTGCCTGGACCGGACGCGTCGATGTGCTGATGAACGCCCCGGGCAAAAACAGTCCGACGCCGTTTTTCGACATCACGATGGAGGAATATGATTCCATCATGGAAGTTAACGTGAAAAGCGTCGTGTTAGCGTGTCAAATTTTTGGGAAACATATGGTGGATCAAGGCGAAGGCGGCAGCATCATCAACATCTCGTCCGCTTCTTCCGAAATTCCGCTTTCCCGCGTATTCACCTACTCGGCATCCAAGGCGGCCGTCAACAACATGACCAGGTTTTTGGCCCGCGAATTCGCTCCCGCCCGCGTTCGCGTCAATGCGATCGTTCCGGGTTTTTTCCCGGCTGAACAAAACCGCAAAATTTTGTCCCCGGACCGAGTCGAATCGATCATGCGCCATACGCCGATGAACCGTTTCGGCGAAGCCGAAGAGCTGCAAGGCGCAGCGGTGTTCCTGGCCTCCGAGAAAGCGTCGAGCTTCGTGACCGGCGCCCTCATTCGCGTGGACGGCGGCTTCGGAGCAATGACGATCTAAATATTTCAGATAGAGAGGATGAAAGAAACCATGTCCAAACAACAAATCGGCGTAATCGGCCTGGCGGTAATGGGCAAAAACCTCGCTCTCAACATCGAGAGCCGCGGGTTTACCGTTTCCGTGTACAACCGTTCCCGCGAAAAAACCGACGCTCTGCTGGAAGAAGCGAAGGGCAAAAACCTCGTAGGTACATACTCCATTGAGGAATTCGTCGCTTCACTCGAGACGCCGCGCAAAATTTTGATCATGGTCCAGGCGGGCAAAGGGACGGACGATACGATCAACTCGCTCATTCCGCATCTGGATAAAGGCGACATCGTCATCGACGGCGGCAACGCTTATTTCCCGGATACGCAGCGCCGCAACAAGGAGCTGGAAGCACACGGCATCCGCTTCATTGGCACGGGCGTTTCCGGCGGCGAAGAAGGTGCGCTTAAAGGACCTTCGATCATGCCGGGCGGCCAGAAGGACGCTTACGAGCTCGTCGAGCCGATCCTGACGGCGATTTCCGCGAAAGTGGGCGGCGACCCTTGCTGCACGTACATCGGACCGGATGGCGCAGGGCACTACGTCAAAATGGTGCACAACGGCATCGAATACGGCGACATGCAGCTTATTTGCGAAGCTTATCATCTGCTGAAAGACGTGCTCGGCGTCAACACCGACGAGCTGCACAGCATTTTTGCAGAATGGAATAAAGGCGAGCTCGACAGCTACCTGATCGAGATCACCACCGACATTTTCACGAAAAAAGATCCGGACACCGGCAAGCCGATGGTCGATGTGATCCTCGATTCCGCCGGCCAAAAAGGTACAGGCAAATGGACGAGCCAGGATGCGCTGAATCTCGGCATTCCGCTGTCGATCATCACGGAATCCGTGTTCTCGCGTTTCCTATCCGCCATGAAGCAGGAGCGCGTTGCTGCAAGCAAGGTGCTCAGCGGACCGGCTGCCGCTCCGTTCGACGGCGACCGCGCCGAGTTCGTCGAAGCGGTGCGCCAGGCTTTGTACGCGAGCAAAATTTGCTCCTATGCGCAAGGCTTCGCGCAAATGCGTGCGGCTTCGGAGGAATACAACTGGAACTTGGATTACGGCAGCATCGCAATGATCTTCCGCGGCGGCTGCATCATTCGCGCCCGTTTCCTGCAAAACATCAAGGACGCGTACGACCGCAATCCGGAATTGAAAAACCTGCTGCTGGACGACTACTTTAAAAACGTCGTGGAGAAATATCAGGCGGCATGGAGAAAAGTGATTTCGATCGCAGTCAGCCGCGGCATTCCGGTGCCGGCCTTCGCTTCCGCTTTGGCTTATTACGACAGCTACCGGACCGAGCGTTTGCCGGCTAACCTGCTGCAGGCACAAAGAGACTATTTCGGGGCGCATACGTTCCAGCGTCTCGACAAAGAAGGCACCTTCCACTTCAACTGGATGGAGTAACGGCTGGGGAGGTTGCGGGCTACCGGTTTCGTTCTTGCGGAATCAGCCCGTGGGAAGCTTCCGTGACCCATTTCTTCAAACGGTCGGCTTCTTGATCGAAGCCGTTGCGGCGCTGAATCAACATCAGCGCGACCTCGGCGAAATAACGGAAATTTTGCAGCAAACGTGGTTGGGGAAGGCTCAGCAAGTTCGGGTCTTCCTCAGCCACCTTTTTTTTGATATACTCCAAAATCCAAACGACTTCGTCCCGGCAAAGCGGAGTGGCCGGATCCATGATATGGTTCAGCTTTTGCTGGGTCGGGTTGGCAGCGGCAGCGGGAGGCTGCGGGCTGCGGCTCGGCTGGGCGGAATGCATGACGGTACATCTCTCCTTGATCAAAGATAGAGCACGGCTTGTATACATATAAGCATAACATCATAAAATGGAATTTATTCACAATCTATCATATGAAAAGAGACAAGATTGTATTCGTCAGGTTATCCTTCTGTGGTATGATATGAAAATGGCGAGATATTTGGATCAAGGGAATGCATAAAGAAGGGGCAAAAAATGATGGCAAAAAATATCGTGTTGATTGGCATGGCAGGCACCGGAAAGTCGACGGTTGGACAAGCGCTGGCCGCAGCACTCGGCTGGGAATGGGTTGATACGGATCAGGAAATCGAACGCGAGCAGGGGATGCCGATATCGCAAATTTTTGCGGAGCGGGGAGAGCCGGAATTCCGGGCGATCGAGACGGATATGATCCGGCGTATGCTGGACGGGGAAAAACGGGTTGTATCCACCGGCGGAGGGGCGGTCCTCGCCGAGGCGAACCGCCGCGCGATGACCGAGGGAGGCCTCGTCATCGCGCTGAAAGCTCCGGCTGAAGTGATCATCGAGCGGGTCCGCTCGGACAGCAGCCGCCCTCTGTTTCAAGGCAACGTCGAGGAGCGGGTGCGGACGCTAGCCGAGCAAAGAAAACATGCCTACGATTTCGCCCATGTAGCTGTCGATACATCCGCTTATACGGTCGAACAAATCGTCCGCCATATAAAAGATCGGCTGTAAGGGCGGTCAGATTTGCTCCCAGGCGAGCATGCCGCCGGTCATGTTGACCAGATTGTCGTAGCCATGATGCTGCAAAAATTCGATTGCGCGGCTGCTGCGGTTACCACTGCGGCAAATCATAATGGTCTCGCGGTCTTTCGGAATTTCGGCGAAACGATCCGGTATTTCTCCCAGCGGGATATGGACGGCGCCCGGAATCATGCCTTGTGCGACTTCCTCCGGCTCGCGGACGTCGATCAAAGTCAGACTTTCACCTTGCGCCAGCCGCTCTTTCAGTTGTTGTACGGTGATCGTTTTCATATCGGGAACCTGCTTTCTGTAAGATTGTGGAAAAATATGGTTTTGGCGAATAACTGCGGGCTTTGTTAGTTCCATAATATTGAAATGCCGGCAAAGAGTCAAACGGAGGGGATTCCCTTTGAGGATATTGTATATCGGCGCGGCCGGAGTGCTCGGAGCGCTCTCCAGGTACGGTTTGTCCATATTGTTCAATCCCGACCGGCTGACGGCGATGCCGATAGGAACGCTCATCTGCAACTATGCCGGGTGCTTCTTTCTCGGCTGGCTTGCAAACGCCAAAGGCTTGAGCGCGCGCCCGAACCTTAAAGCGGCGATAACGACCGGCTTTATCGGCTCGTTTACGACGTTTTCCGCATTCAGCGTCGAATCGGTCAAGCTGCTGCAGGCGGACCTGCCGGGTATGGCGGCCGCTTATTTTCTTTTCAGCCTATGGGGCGGCCTCGGGTTGGCCTGGCTCGGTTACGCGGCAGCGGGAAAGGGGGGAGGCGAAGCATGATCTGGAACGTCGTTCTGGTCGGTGCCGGCGGTTTTTTGGGAGCGATCGCCCGCTACGGCTTATCCGGGTTCATTGCAAAACGGTTTCCAAGAACGATTCCGTATGGTACACTGACTGTAAACGTGCTCGGTTCGTGGCTTCTTGGGTTTATGGCAGGCCATTCTGCGGATCCCCGGTTTGTGCTGCTGTGGGGCACCGGATTTATGGGGGCTTTTACGACGTTTTCCACCTTCAAGCTGGAAAATGTGAACCTGCTCAGGGGGGGCCGATGGGGCGCCTCGATTTTATACACGGGAATGAGCTACAGCCTCGGAATTTTGCTTGCATATGCGGGCTACATAAGTTGAACAGGAGAGATACATAACGATGAAAGCCATTGTCAAGCCAACCGGCCGGTTGGAAGGAACGATTAACGCCTTATCTTCGAAAAATTACACGACCCGTTATATGCTGATCGGCGCTTTGGCGGAAGGGACAAGCACCGTTTATTATCCGGCGCACAGCGAAGACAGCGATGCGATGCGCCGCTGCATCAAAGATTTGGGTGCCATCGTCGAAGAAGACGACGAGAAGATGACGATTACCGGATTCGGCCGGAAGCCGAAGGACGTGAAGGAGCTGAACGTCGGCAACGCCGGTGCGGTGCTGCGTTTTCTGATGTCCGTCGCTTCCTTCTGCCCTGAAGTTACGTTTATCAATGCCTATCCGAACTCGCTCGGCAAAAGGCCGCACGACGACTTGATCGTTGCGCTGCAGCAAATGGGCGTCGAGATCGAGCACCAGAACGGCAAGCTGCCGATAACAATCCGCGGAGGCCATCCGCGCGGCGGAAAGATCAGCGTATCCGGCAACGTCAGCTCGCAGTTTCTCAGCTCGCTGCTGTTCATGACGCCGCTGCTGGACGAGGACAGCGAAATCGAAGTGCTGCACGATCTGAAATCGAAGGTCATCGTTGGACAGACGCTTGAAGTTATCGAACAGGCCGGAGTACGCATCGAAGCATCGGCTGACCTGATGCGATACAAGGTGCCGGGCAAACAAAGGTACAGCCCGCAGAAATACGTCGTGCAGGGTGATTACCCCGGCTCTGCGGCGATTTTGGCGGCGGCGGCGGTCACGAACTCCGATGTGAAGGTGCTTCGTCTTGAGGAGAAAAGCCGCCAGGGCGAACGCGCCGTTGTTGATGTATTGCGTGCGATGAACGTCAACCTGACGCATGACAACGGGGTTGTTCATGTACAGGGCAATCAGCGGCTTACGGCCGGCGAATTCGACGGCGACCATTTCACGGATGCGGTGCTTGCCATGGTGGCGGCGGCTGTATTCGCGGAAGGCACGTCGCGGTTTTACAACGTCGAAAACCTGCGTTACAAGGAGTGCGACCGGATCACCGATTTCGTAACCGAGCTGCGCAAGGCGGGGGCAAACGTCGAGGAGCGGCAAAGCGAAATTATCGTTCACGGCCGTCCGGAAGGCGTACCCGGTGGAGTAGAGATCAATGCGCATTACGATCATCGCGTTATTATGGCGTTAACCGTCGTCGGCTTGCGTTCGGAAAAGGGGCTTACGATTCGCGACGCTCATCATGTCGCCAAGTCGTATCCGCAATATTTCGAACATCTGCTGTCGCTTGGCGCGAATATCGAATTGGTACAGGATTAATTCACCGGCATCCATAGATGATCAGGAGGGGTGTGGATGGTTAGAGTCCTGTGGGCAGGGATGAAAGTGACATTCGGCTTTTTTCTCATCGTCGGTCTCCTGTTTGCCAGCGGCGTCTTCACCCTTTTGCTGTATGCCAAATATACAGGCAAAGAGCTTTTCGCCGCTGAGCGGGAGGTTTCAGGATCAATTGCTTATGCCGAAACGGCTGCGGGCAGCAATCCTCCTACCGCCAAGGCCCAGACGGCTCCGGCAGCGCCCGACCCCGCGCCCAAGAAATCAAACATGATCGACGCTCCGCTCATCCGCCAAAAGCCGGAGCTGCCATCCGGGTGCGAAATTACGAGCCTCACGATGCTGCTGCAGTTTTACGGCGTAAAAAAAAGCAAAATGGAACTTTTGCCGGAAATGAAAGTCGATAAGACACCTCTCGTGAGAGGAAAGGACGGCTCGATCATATCGTGGGGCAATCCGAACCTCGGATTTGTCGGCGACGCTACAGGCCAATCGGGGAGAGGATTCGGCATCTACCATACGGCGCTGGCGGATTTGTTGAAAAAATACGTGCCGACGGCGGTGGACTTGACCAGGCAGCCGTTTGAGAAAGTGGAGCAGCAAATTTTAAACGGCATTCCTGTCGTTGCCTGGACAACGATCGATTATCGGGTGCCGAGCGAGTGGGTCATATGGGATACGCCGATAGGGCCGATTCAGACCACATTTATGGAGCATGCCGTGCTGGTGGTCGGAGTCGACGAAGAAGCGGTATATGTGAACGATCCGCTGAGCGAAAAAGCGAAGCAGCGCATCGACAAGGATCAATTTATCGCAACGTGGGAAGCTATGGGACGGCAGGCCCTTTCGTACAACAAATAAGGAGGTTGAGCAAAATGGCATTCGAAAATCCTTCCCGCGAACGGATCAAGGAAATACTGGCAGGTGCCGGCAACATTGCCGTTGTCGGGCTGTCCGACAATCCGGAACGGACTTCGCACATGGTCGCCGAGGCGATGCAAAAAAGAGGTTACCGGATCATTCCGGTCAATCCGAACGCGCAAACCATTTTAGGCGAAAAATGTTACGCATCCTTAACGGATATCCCGGAGCCGATCGATATCGTCAACGTGTTCCGCCGCAGCGAACATATTATGCCGGTTGCCGAAGAGGCTATTGCGATTAAAGCGAAGGTGCTCTGGCTGCAGCTGGGCATCGTCAACGAAGAAGCGGCTGCGCTGGCGCAGCAAAACGGGCTCGAAGTGATTATGGACCGCTGCATCAAGGTGGAGGACGCGATTTTAAACCCGCGCAACGCATAAACGCGAACGGTAAGGTGTGAATATGGTGCTTCGTCAACGAATCAGACAATATTTGCCGCTCTATCTGGTCATGGGTTTGGAAGGGAACGGCAGGCTGAGTGCAGTAGAAGTGGCCCGCGAAGCGTTGGAGGGCGGGGTTACTTTACTGCAGCTCAGGGAGAAAAACGAACCGATGCACAAGGTGCTCGAGCAAGGCCGACAAATCCGCGATCTGTGCCGCAAATATCACGTTCCTTTCATCGTTAACGACCGGATTGACGTCTCCCTCTTGCTGGATGCGGACGGCGTCCATGTCGGCCAGGACGACATTCCGGGCAGCGATGCGCGCAAGCTGCTCGGCCCGGGCAAAATCATCGGCATCTCCGCCGGCAATCTGGAAGAAGCCGAATACGCGATTGCGCAGGGGGCCGATTATTTGGGCGTCGGGGCGATCTATGCGACGATGTCCAAAAGCGATGCCGGCGATCCGGTAGGCACGGGCCTGTTGTGGCATATCCGGCAGCGTTGGAACGTACCGATGGTCGGCATCGGCGGCATCACGCACGAGAACGCTCATCATGTGATCAGCGGCGGCGCAGACGGCATCGCGGTCGTTTCGGCCATCACGAAGCAAATGTCGCCGCGCAGCAGCGCCAGCCTGCTGTATCAGACCGTCAAAGAAGCGCTGAGCAAATAAGCTTGCCATGTTCATTGGCAAGCTTTTTGTTTTCATTTTTTTGTATTTGCTTGGTATGGTAACTTTTTGATTGATTCGCTTACACGGTTCATTCAAAAGTAGAGCGTGCCTGCCATAGGTTTTGCGCAGCAAAACCATGGCAGGCAAATGCGGGATCGAGGCACTGAGAAGCTTAACCGGGCACCGCTCCAAAAGTGAAGCGTGTCCGGCATAGGATTTTTGCCTGAAAGCAAAAATCCATGCCGGACAAACGCGAATTAGAAGCGAGTACCTACTCTAAACGGGCGGGTCCAGGGCGCCCGAGCGCCTGGGGTCCCCCCAATGGGGGGACTTAGGGGGGAAGCAAGAGGTATTCCGTGGGCGGACTTTCCAGTTTCGAACATTCATAAAAATACAAGCCGCCTGAGAAAATAAGAAAGGCTTCGTAAATGGGAAACGACTTTTAAAGGTTCTCATTTGGAAGACTCAACTTAAAATCTCCAAGGAGGCTTTAACGAATGTATAACCAGTTCCAAAACAACGCATTTCAAGGTTCTTTCGGCAGCACCGGCTTTGTAGGTTCCCAATATCGCGGAAACACAGCTAAATACCAGCCGGTTGGTTTCGTTCAATCCCAATACGGCGGTGCTGCATCCAATGCGTTCGGCAGCCAGTTCCAGCCTTCTCAGCAGCAGCAATGGCAGCAAACGAATCCGCAAGCTTACCACACCGCTAACTACCGCGGAAACCAACAGGGACACGACCAATATTTGAGAGCGGACTCTGTACAGCCGGCCCAATCTCAATTTGGCATCGGGGCTTCCAGCTTTAACCAAGGCATCTCTTCGTTCGGAAGCAGCATCGGCTCCCAATGGGGTGCAGGCCAATCTTCCTATTCGAGCTATCAAACGAACCCGCAAGCGTACCATACGGCTAACTACCGCGGGAACCAGCAAGGTCATGACCAATACCTGAGAGCGGACTCCGTGCAGCCGGCTCAATCCCAGTACGGCATTGGCGCAAGCTCTTCCTTTAGCCAATTCCCGTCTTCGAGCTTCCAAAACCAAAGCCAATTCGGCGCCAGCAGCTTCGGCCGCCAATTTTAATCTGCTGTAAATTTAGCAATAAAACGATGCCGCGGCGGGCCTGTTCAGGGCCCGCCCATTTCTTGAAACGGGGGGAAACGCCATGCCGAATAATGCTCAAATGACAGCGGACCGGAATCTTTTTTCCGATAAAGAGCTGCATTATATCAAAGACTTCATGTCCTGGGAGCTGCTGGCGATGAAAAAATGCGCCGATGCCGCAAGCCGCTGCGAAGATCAGGAAATCCAGCAGTTGATTCAGGAAGCGGGGAAGAAACATATCCAGCATTTCGAAACGCTTTTAGCCCAGCTGCCATCTTAACATCATTGTAAAGGGGGACTTTCTTTGGCTGCGCAAATCGCTGTACCCCAAACCGGACAACTCCCGAAGGTAAAGGGCCCGGAAATCAATGACCGCGACCGGATCAACGATATTTTATCGTTTGAAAAATATTTGACCAACGGCTACAACACCGGCCTGAACGAAATGCAAAACCCTAAGCTGCGGCAAACGGTCTTTGACATTTTGAACGACATTCATCAGCTCCAGTTTAAAATTTTCGACACGATGTTCCAAAAAGGCTGGTATAAGATGAAAGCCGCCGACCAGCAGGAGATCGGCCAAATCCAGCAGCAATTCGCAAACTATAAAACGCAGTTCCCTCAGTTTTAACAATAACGAGGAGTACAGGCACTAGCCCGGTACTCCTTTGTTTTATCTTTTGTTTGTTTTGTTTAATTTTTATGTTTGGTCAGGGCAAGACAATCGCGAATTTGAGCACATAAGTACCTCGGGAGCACTTCGTGTCCCAAACGATTGGGGTTAAAGCGGGTCCAGGGCGCAGCGCCTGGGGTTCCCCTCTTGCGGAGGCGGATTTAGGGGGAGGCAATCGTTTTGAAAACTCCCTTTGGAAAAGAGCCGGGGCAATAAACTTTTGACAAAACGCCCGTATCGATTTACCATCGTAATAGTATGTTTTTAATAGGGAGGGACAACGTCCTTGAACTGGATGGGGAATTTGCAGCAGTTAGGCCGCTCCCTCATGCTTCCCACGATCGCCCTTCCGGTCGGGGCGATTTTGCTGCGGCTCGGGAATTTGCCCTGGGAAAGGGTTTCTTTGGAACGTTTGGGGGACATATTCACATTCGCCGGAGAAATCGTATTTACCTACCTGCCGATGATTTTTGCGGTCGGCGTAGCGCTGGGTCTCACGGAAAGCGCGGGAATCGCCGGCATGTCCGCCCTGATCAGCTACTACATGTTCACGCAAACGACCCAGCATTATTTGGGTCCGTCTTTTCAGCTCGGGGTGCCCGGAGGCATATTGATCGGGCTGCTTGCGGCCATCACGTATCACCGCTTCAAAAATATCCAGCTTCCCGAATACATCCAGTTTTTTGGCGGATCCCGCATCGTCCCGCTGGTGATGGGGATCGTCACTTTGCTGCTGTCATGGCTGATGGTGGAAATCGGCCCGTTTTTGGAGCGCTGCATGGAAAAGCTGTCTTGGGCGATATTGTCGCTCGGCGGTTTCGGGACGTTTCTGTACGGCGTCATTTACCGGCTCCTCGTACCCTCGGGACTGCACCATGTATTCAATAACTTTTTCTGGTTTCAGATCGGTGCTTACCAAACCCAGGGACGCATGGTGTACGGCGATTTGCCGCGTTTCTTTGCAGGGGATCCCACGGCAGGCATTTATATGGCCGGATTGTACCCGATCATGATGTTTGCACTGCCGGCCATCGCCTTTGCGATCATTCAGGAAGCGCGTGAAGACCTGAAGCCGAAAATCAAGGCGACGTTTCTGATCGCGGCGCTTTCTTCCTTTTTGACCGGGGTCACGGAGCCGATCGAATTCGCGTTTTTGTTCGTTGCGCCTTATTTGTTCGTCGTTCATGCGATTTTGTCCGGGTTGTCCATGTGGATCTCGTATTATTTCGACATCCATCACGGCTTCTCTTATTCGGCCGGAGCGATCGATTTCCTGATCAACCTGCATTTGGCGAAAAACGGCTGGCTCCTCATTCCGATCGGGGTAGCATACGGAGCCGTCTATTATGTGCTGTTCCGCTGGGCGATCCGCCGCTTTCGCATTCCGACCCCAGGGCGGGAAGAGGGCTCGCCGCTCGAAGAATGGGCCGGCGACATTCCGTACCGGTCTCCGCTTATTTTGCAGGCGCTGGGGGGCAAGGAGAACGTCCAAAAAATCGAAGCGTGCATCACCCGTCTTCGGTTGACGCTTGTCAACGACCGGTTGATGGATATCGCCGCGCTCAAACATCTGGGAGCGGCAGGAGTCATCCGACTGGGCGGCGGTAATGTGCAGGTCGTGTTCGGCACCTACTCCGAGCTGATCCGCGAGGAAATCAAAAAGGTGCTTGGCAAAGACATCCGACAGGTGCTGTTCAGCTCGCCGATGCAGGGACGTATGATTCCGCTCGAAGAAGTGCCGGATAAAATTTTTGCCGGAAAAATCGTCGGAAACGGCGTTGCTTTTATCCCGGAAAAAGGCGAGCTCGTGGCGCCCGTTGCCGGAACGGTCACGCTGCTGTACCCGACGCTGCACGCGCTGGGAATTAAAACCGAGGAAGGGCTGGAGGTGCTGCTTCATATCGGGATTGATACGGCCGCTTTACAGGGCAAATGGTTCACCGCTTTCGTCAAGGAAGGCGATGAGGTGGAGGTCGGCCAAACGTTGGTACGATTTAACCTGCAAAAGGTGAAGAAAAACTGCACCTCGCTGGCGACGCCTATGCTGATTACGAACGTAGACCAAGTGAAATCATGGAGCTTTGCGCCGTATAAAGCTGTAAAAAAAGGGCAGGCGTCCGTGATGTCCGTCGTACTGAAAACTGCAGCACGTGAGGAGGGGACTTCCTTTGGTTGAGGGGATAGGAGCATCACCGGGCATCGCAATGGGGAAAGCATTTGTCATTCCGGCGTGGGAGTGGGATTTTCCGGAGAAAATGATCGACGTGGCCGACTTGGCCTACGAGTTTGAACGGCTGTATGACGGCATCCGCTGCTCCAAGACGGAGATCGAACATATCAAGACGGAAATCGCTGCGCTGATCGGCGAAGAAGAATCGACGATTTTCGATGCGCATTTGGCGATACTGGAAGATCCGATTTTCATGAACGAAGTTCAAAGCATCATGCAGCGGCAGTACAAGGCGGCTGAGGTCGCCGTAAGAGAAGCCATCGACAAATTTGTCGGCATGTTCGATCTGCTGGACGACCAATACATGAAAGACCGTGCGCTTGACATCAAGGACGTTGGAAACCGCCTGCTCAAGCATCTGCTCGGCAAACTCGAGGAAACGGCGCTGCCACTTGACCAGCCGTATATTCTGGTTGCCAAGGAGCTTTCTCCATCGCATATGGCCCATCTCGATCTCAGCCAGGCGCTGGGCCTTGTGACGATGCTGGGCGGGAAAACGTCGCATGCGGCGATTATGGCGAGAGCGATGGGCATCCCTTACGTGCTCGGCCTTGAGGGCAAGCTGCAGCGGCCTATCCAGACCGGAGATTACATCATCATCGACGGCGAAGAGGGCGTTGTCCACATTAACCCGGATGCGAAGCTGGTGGAAGAGTATCGGCAGCGGAAGCAGAAATGGCTGCAGCTGCGCGAGAAGCTGCAGGAGCTTGCCGACGTTCCGGCTACGACGACCGACGGTTTTACCGTGCAGTTGGAAGCGAACATCAGCTCCGTCAAGGAGCTGGACCAGGTGATATTAAACGGGGCGTCCGGCGTCGGCCTGTTCCGCACCGAGTTTTTATATATGGATCGGGACAGCCTGCCGAAGGAAGAAGAGCAGTTTGAAGTGTACAGGCAGGTGGCCGTCCGCCTTGGGCAAAAACCGGTCATTATCCGTACGCTCGACATCGGCGGGGATAAAAATCTGGACTACATTTCCCTACCGGAGGAGGAAAATCCGTTCCTCGGCTACCGGGCAATCCGGATTTCGCTCGATCGCAAAGATTTGTTCAAAACGCAGCTGCGGGCGATACTGCGGGCAAGTCATTACGGAAACGTGAAGATCATGTATCCGATGATATCCTCGCTCATCGAAGTCCGGCAGGCGAATCAGATTTTGGAGCAGGCGAAGAACGAATTGGAGAACGAGCAGATTCCGTTTAACCGGAATATCGAGGTCGGCGTCATGATCGAGGTGCCGGCCGCGGCGATCGTCGCCGATCTGCTCGCGCAAGAGGTGAATTTCTTCAGCATCGGCACGAACGACCTGGTGCAGTACGTGCTGGCGGTCGACCGGATGAACGAATCGATCGCACACCTGTACGATCCGTATCATCCGGCCGTGCTGCGTCTGCTTAAGCATACTGTCGATGCGGCAAGGCGCCATCGGATTCCGGTGAGCGTTTGCGGAGAAATGGCAGGCGATCTCAGGGCGGTGCCCATCTGGCTTGGCCTCGGCATTACCGAGCTCAGCATGTCGATCCAGTCGATCCTGCGGATCAAGAACAGCATTTTGCAAAGCGGGCAAGCGGAATCCGCCGGCCTTATGGACGAATTGTTCGCCTGCAAAACAAGTGAGGCGATCGTGGAAATACTGAACCGTCATCTTCGTCAGGAGATGTTGGCCAAATCATGTACAGGAGGAGAACAACATGGAACTTAAAGGGCATAAAGTTTTAGCGGTTGTCGACGAAGAGTTTGAAGATTTGGAGATGTGGTATCCGGTGCTGCGTCTGCGTGAATCGGGAGCCGAGGTGCACGTGGCCGGACCGAAGGCAGGGCAAACGTATCACGGCAAATACGGCGTTCCGCTTACGGCGGAATATGCCTTCGATCAGGTGCGGTCCGAAGATTACATAGGGCTGTATGTACCGGGCGGGTGGGCGCCGGACAAGCTGCGCCGTTATGCCGACGTGCTGCGTCTGACGCGGGAGTTTCATGCGACGCAAAAGCCGATTGCGCAAATTTGCCATGCCGGCTGGGTGCTTATCTCCGCGAAAATCGTGAACGGTTTTACGATGACGTCAACTCCGGGCATCAAAGACGACCTGGAGAACGCCGGCGCGATCTGGGTGGATGAGGAGGTCGTGGTGGACCGCAATATCGTTTCGGGCCGCCGTCCGCCGGACCTGCCGGCATTTACAAAGGAGTATGTTCGCGTACTTGCCGAATACATCCGAAAGCAAGGATGAGCCGATGAAATATTTGCTGCGTTGTTCGCCCTCCGTCATTTGGATGGGCGTTATTTTTTACTTATCCTCCCGGACAGGGGACGATCTCGGAGGATGGCTGCCTTTCTTCCGGCAGTTTATTCCCGGGCTGGAAAGCTTCGATGTAGGCCATTTCTTTGCATATTTCATTCTGGCGATCACCTACGCTTGGGCATTCCCTCCGCACAAGCTGACATGGAAGGGGAAGCTGAGGGTTATCCTGCTTTGCCTGCTGTACGGGGTCACCGACGAATATCATCAGTCGTTTGTGCCCGGCCGCACCCCCGATTGGCACGACCTGCGCAACGACGGAATCGGCGCGCTTCTTGCAATGCTGTTCATTTCGATTCCGTTCGTGCGCAAACGGTTTAGCCTGTAAACATGCCATATTTTACTACAACTTCGCAAGCAGGAGTTTGCGCTGCAAAATCGAATATTTTGTACTAACGAAGTTTAAGACTGGCCGTTGTTGTCGCAGGTTGGGGGAGTGATGATGTGCAAAAAAATTGCAGGTGCGGAGGTACGATGACGATAAGGCTGCGCACCGTTATTTATCAAAACAAGGTGGAGATCGAAAACGTGCCGATTTTTTCATGCGATTCGTGCCACAAGAGCGAAGTGTTTGCCGAGGTGAAGCCGAACTTGACCGGGCTCATTGCCAAGCTGGGCGGCAAGCCGGAAAAACAGCAGCTTCATTTTGACGAGCATTGCGAGATCGCCCATCTGATGATGAAAGTGACGGAGAAGAGGCATTTGTCGGATCCTGTGGAAACGATTATTCAGGAAAGGATCAACGAATTGCTCGATTTGCTTCTGCTCGCCCAGTCCGTGCAGGACGAGGCGTGGATAGAGGACGTGCGCGGGCGTCTGTCCCAAATCAGCAAACATGCAATGTCCGTTAACGACCTCTCCTAATCTAGCATAGAGGCATAAAGCTTTGACTCGAAGCAAAATGGACGAACATATATCCGAGTTTTTAGCGGAAGCGAATCTCGCGGTAATGATGACATCAGTTCCGCTGACAGCTTCTAACTGATTATCGCCAAAAAAATTGTTGGCCGACTCGCGAGAGTTGGCTTTTTTGGCTTTTTTTTGCTACTATAAGTTTATGAAAACTGTTTTCATTGAAAATGTGAAAAAATTGTCGTATGATTAGAGCAATACGAAAAGCTTCCGAATCGAAGACTTTTCGAAGAAGATACATTCGTGTTTAGAGGAAGCTTTTCCTCCGTGCAGAAGTTTCATAGCGCTTTAGCGCATTAATGAACTTAAAATTGTGACACTCATGCAAAGCACATTAGTTTGCCTTTTATTTTATATGACATTGGAGAGAATGACCGTGACCGTGACCATTTACGATGTAGCCAGAGAAGCAGGAGTATCGATGGCAACCGTTTCTCGCGTTGTCAATAACAATCCGAACGTAAAACCGCAAACCCGCAAGAAGGTATTCGAAGCGATCGAACGGTTAGGCTATCGCCCCAACGCCGTAGCCCGCGGATTGGCCAGCAAAAAAACGACGACCGTCGGCGTTGTTATCCCGGACATTTCGAATTCGATTTTCTCCGAGGTGGCCCGCGGCATCGAAGATATCGCCAACATGTATCATTACAACATCATCTTGTGTAATGCCGACAAGAAAAAGGACAAGGAAATCCGCGTCATCAATACGCTGCTGGAAAAACAGGTCGACGGCCTGCTGTTTATGGGCGGCGCCGTGACGGACGAGCATATCCAGGCGTTCAAGACGTCTTCCGTGCCGATCGTGCTTTGCGCGACGGCCGATGAGAACAAAATGATTCCTTCGGTCGATATCGACCATGAAGGGGCCGCTTTTGACGGCGTGAACGTGCTCATTCAAAACGGCCACCGCGATATCGCGATGATCAGCGGCTCATTGCAGGATCCGGCCAACGGCTATGCGCGTTATCAAGGCTATAAGAGAGCTTTGGAAACGGCCGGCATTCCGGTGCGCGAGGATTACGTGCGAATCGGCAACTACCGCTATGAGTCCGGAGTGGAAGCGACGAAATATTTCCTCGGCTTACCGCAGCGCCCCAGCGCGATTTTTGCCGCAACGGACGAGATGGCGATCGGCGCGATCCATACGCTGCAGGATAACGGCTTGCGTGTGCCGGAAGATGTATCCGTCATCAGTGTAGACAACATTCGCATGGCTTCGATGGTGCGGCCGACGCTTACGACGGTGGCGCAGCCGATGTACGACATCGGCGCGGTTTCGATGCGCCTCTTGACCAAGCTGATGAACAAAGAGACGAAGGAAGGCGACTTGACGCAGGTTATTTTGCCTCATGAAGTCATTCACAGAAACTCGGTGGCTCATAAATAATGAGCCGCTTTTCTTTTGTCCGGCAGAGCCTTATCGTTTGAGGAGCAGCAGAAAGGGGAAAACGAACAGTGAGCTATAACAGGATCGGTTTAATCGGCGCGATGAATGAAGAGATCGAACGGTTCCATCAGCATATGGAGCAGGTGAAGGAAACCCGTAAAGCGGGGATTGTCTTCCGGGAAGGCGTCTTTTTCGGCAAAAACGTCGTCCTTTGCAGATCCGGGGTCGGCAAAGTGAACGCGGCGGTGACGACGCAAATTTTGATCGATACGTTTCGCGTGGATGCGATTATTTTCACCGGAGTGGCGGGAGCGCTCGATCCGGATTTGGACATCGGCGACATCGTGATTTCCGCGGAATGCATGCAGCACGACATGGATGTGACGGCCCTCGGCTTTCCGAAAGGAACGATCCCGTACGAGGAGCGTTCCGTATTTGCCGCAGATGCCAAACTGGCCGATCTCGCTGCGGAGTCGGCGGACCGGCTGCACGAGGGCAAGGTGAAGCGGGGAAGAGTGTTGTCCGGCGACCAGTTTATAGCAGACCGACAAACGGTACGCTCGCTGCACGAGGAGCTGTCCGGCACCTGCACCGAGATGGAAGGGGCGGCTGTAGCGCAGGCGTGCGCAATGAACGAAATTCCGTATGTCGTCATCCGTTCGATGTCCGACAAGGCGGACGGCTCCGCACATATCAACTTCGCCGAATTTACGGTAAAAGCGGCGGACAACTCGTATCGCATTGTCGAAGATATGGTGAAACGGCTGTAACCATGTCTCCCAAACGCGACGTGCCTTTAAAGCCTACTTCCGTTTGAGCGGCCAAGCCGCTTGCACCAGCTCTGCGACCCGCGAACGGGCATCGCGGATTTGCTTCGTCAAAAGTGTTGGTATTACTTTTTGGGAGAGTCCACGGTGTGCCGCTATCCGATATACATGAGCGCCAGTTCAAGCGTTTGCTTGTTTTTGGCGTTGATTTCCAGACGCCTGGGCATCGGCTCCCAGGCGTTTTTGTCGTCGAGCCAGGCGGGCGGCAGCTCCACCGGGCTTTCGCTCTGCCAGCGGTTGCGCCAGCTTTCCGGCAAATGCAGCTGCGGATGGCTCTTGAGGCTGCGCGCGATCTCATGATCGCTCATCTCGAGCCACAGCAGGCTCCAAGCCCGCGGAACGACACGCCATATGTCGTAGCCGCCGCCGCCCAAGGCGATCCACCGCCCGCCGCAATGCTCGTGCGCCAGCCGATGGATCGTTTCCGGCATCGCATGGTAGATGTCCATGCTGCAGTGGATGTGCGCGAGCGGATCGTAGGCGTGCGCATCGCAGCCGTGCTGAGATACGATGACGTCCGGCCGGAAATGCCGGACCGCTCGCTCCAGCACGGCATGAAAGCAGGCGAGCCACGACTCGTCCTCGGTATACGGCTCAACCGGCATGTTGATCGCCGTGCCGAACGCAGCGCCTTCTCCGCGCTCCGCGACGCCTCCCGTGCCTGGGAATAAATATTTGCCCGTCTCGTGGATGGAAAAAGTGCACACCGACGGATCGCTGTAAAACATCCACTGCACGCCGTCGCCGTGATGCACGTCCGTATCGACGTAAAGCACTTTGGCGCCGTATTTCATCTGAATGTAAGCGATCGCCGCCGCCGCGTCGTTGTATACGCAGAAGCCGGCCCCTTTGCCCGGCAGCGCGTGGTGCAATCCGCCGCCGAGATGCAGCGCATGGTCCGTTTCACCGGACATGACAGCTTCCGCGGCGGCAATGGAGCCGCCGACTACCCGAGCCGTAGCCTGGTGCATATTCGGAAAATACGGCGTATCCTCGGTGTCGAGGCCGTACGTGCCGGCCTTACGCACCCATTCGGGTGCCGGCAGCTTCTCGCTAAGCGCTTTCACCGCTTCGACGTAGGAGGAGGTGTGCACCCGCAAAATATGCTCGTCCTGCGCCATAGACGGCGGCCGGACGCTGGTCTTAGGAAGCGCGCCGGCCTGGCGCAGCAGATCGACCGTGAGCAGCAGACGTTTTTGATTGAACGGATGGTCGTCGTTAAACTTATATTCGGTTTCGTGTTCGTCGAAAAAGAACAACGGCTTTTTCATTTTGATTCCTCCCGGAGGCTTCCTAATACATGAACCGCTGTCTGAAGCGGACGCGGTCGAACTGCTCGACCGAAGACAGAGGCACGTTTTTCCCGATACGTACCATCAGGCAGTTGGCCGGATGCGAGCATATTTCCGGATCGTCGGTTGCAAACCAGACCATATCGACGCATTTCATCAGCTTTTCCATCATCTCGCGGTATTCCCAGACGTTCAGCCCGCTTTTTTCCAGGTCCCAGTGCCAGTAATACTCCGTTGTAAACACGATCATATTTTCCAGCTGTCCGTCTTCGAAGGCGAGTTTGATCATTTTTTTGCCAAGTCCGAGCCCTCGGAAATCGTCGGCTACCTCGATCGCTCCGAGCTCGATCAAATCGGACATACCGCCTTCGGACCACCGCTCGAGCTCGTCCGGGTAATGGAACGTGACGTAACCGACGATTTGCGTGCCGACTCGGGATAAAATAATGCGCCCCTCCGGAAGCTGCGCAATTTCAATTAGTGCCTCGAATTGATCCTTGGGCCGGCGGAATGCGTCCAAATCCGGGTGCATCGTCAAAGTTTGCAAAAACTCGGGAGAGACGGGGCCTTCCACCACGATCTCACTGTCTTGATAGGGTATATGTAAAGCATGGTAAATTTTGATATGCTCCATCAACAATTTCTCCTTCACGGCAGGCCTTATCTAACTTTATCAAATTATTCCTGGGCAGAAAAGACGATAGTCTAATAAAAAGGACTATGCTATAATAGCATTGCTGCCATAAATTAGACATATGATTATTTCGGATATGAAAGCGTTTTAATCGGCGGCAAAAACCTTATCATAAAGAAGCATGCCGGCTTCGTAAAACGATCGGGAGGTAGGAGAATGGATCACAACAATGTGGAAACCATTGCGCCAGTGTCTACGACAGGAAATATGAAAAGCTACGAGGAGGAGCGCGCGAATTTCGACTGGAAGGAAGTCGAGAAGGCGTTCAGCTGGTCATCGACAGGCAAACTCAATATGGCATATGAAGCGATCGACCGCCATGCCGAATCATCGCTTCGCGATAAAGTGGCCCTATATTACAGCGATAACGCACGTGATGAACAATATACGTTTCAGCAGATGAAGCAAGGGTCCAACCGTTTCGGCAACGTCCTGCGCAAGCTCGGTGTGGCGAAAGGCGACCGCGTGTTCATTTTTATGCCGAGAACACCGGAGCTTTATTTTGCGTTGCTCGGCACGATCAAGGTCGGCGCAATTGTCGGGCCTTTATTCGAGGCGTTCATGGAAACGGCGGTGCGCGACAGGCTGGAGGACAGCTCGGCCGTGGCGATCGTCACGACTCCGGCCTTGCTGCCGCGGGTGCCGGTTCAGGAATTGCCGAATTTGAAGCATATTATCATCGTTGGAGAAGATGTTCCGGCGGAAGAAGGGCTTGTTGACTTCCACAAAGAAATGGCTGCCGCTTCGGATGAGCTTGACATCGAGTGGGTAGACCGCGAAGACGGCCTGATTTTGCATTATACGTCGGGTTCTACAGGCAAGCCGAAGGGTGTATTCCACGTCCATAACGCGATGATCCAGCATTATTATACGGGCAAAATCGTGCTCGATTTAAAGGCTGACGATATTTACTGGTGTACCGCCGACCCGGGTTGGGTGACGGGAACGTCTTACGGCATTTTCGCCCCTTGGCTGAACGGAGCGACAAACGTGATTCGCGGCGGAAGATTCAGCCCGCAGGATTGGTACAATACGATTCAAAAGTATAAGGTGACCGTCTGGTACAGCGCGCCGACCGCTTTCCGGATGCTGATGGGCGCCGGCGACGACGTGGTGAAGCAGTTTGACCTGTCCAGCCTGCGTCACGTGCTGAGCGTCGGCGAACCGCTTAACCCGGAGGTTATCCGCTGGGGAATGAAGGTGTACGGACAGCGCATTCACGATACGTGGTGGATGACGGAAACCGGCGGCCACCTGATTTGCAATTATCCTTGCATGACGATTCGTCCCGGCTCGATGGGCAAGCCGATACCCGGCGTTGAAGCCGCTATTATCGACGATGCCGGCAACGTATTGCCGCCTTATCGGATGGGCAACTTGGCGATCAAAACGCCTTGGCCGTCCATGATGCGCAAAATTTGGAACAATCCGGCGAAGTATCAAGAGTATGTGCGTATTCCCGGCTGGTATGTGTCCGGCGACTCGGCTTATATGGACGAAGACGGATACTTCTGGTTCCAGGGCCGTGTGGACGATGTCATCAACACGGCGGGCGAGCGGGTAGGCCCGTTTGAGGTGGAAAGCAAGCTGGTCGAGCATCCGGCGGTAGCCGAGGCGGGCGTCATCGGCAAACCGGACCCGATGCGCGGCGAGATCATCAAGGCATTTATCGCGCTTCGCGAAGGTTATACGCCGTCCGAAGAGCTGAAGGCGGACATCGCCAAGTTCGTCAAAGAAGGATTGTCTGCCCACGCCGCTCCGCGGGAAATCGAATTCAAAGATAAGCTGCCGAAAACGCGCAGCGGCAAAATTATGCGCCGCGTGCTGAAAGCGTGGGAGCTGAACCTGCCGACCGGCGACTTGTCGACCATCGAGGATTGAGAATTTCTGCCCCCTAAGTCCCCCACGGGGACCCCAGGCGCTCGGGCGCCCTGGACCCGCCCGCAGGGAGGGACTGCTCGCTTCTAATTCGCGTTTTGTCCTTCATGGATTTTTTGCTTTCAGGCAAAAAATCCTATTTCGGACACGCTTTACTTTTGGAGCGGTGCCTTGGGAGGAAGCATGTGCCTCTTACCCGCGATTGCCCGGAACGGTTCGCCTGGCGCCGAAATGGTGCCAGGCTCGCTTTACGATTTGGGGCTATGCAGGGAGAGGAGGTACGTGCGTTGCGCTTACGAATTAGGGAAGAAACGAGTACCTCCCGTTAGTCCGGCCTCGCTTTGCTTGTGCAAAGCTTTGTCCAAACAACTGTTGAACCTTCTTTCCATCAAAAAAAGGACGTTCCGAATGGTATCCATTCGAAACGTCCTTTTACTTTTATTTACTTTTTGAACTGCACTGCTGTCGATGGCTTCGATTCGCCGGCGTCGTTGACGGCGGTGATCCGGTAAAAGCCGTCGTAGGAGACCGCATAGTAGTTGAATTCATTTCCGCCGTTCACAGAGCCGAGTTTAGTAAAGGTGCCGTTTTCTTTCTCGCTGAAATAGACGTTGTACGATTTTACTTTCTCCTTGGCGGCATTTTCGGTCCATTTGAACTGCAGACCGGCTCCGCTCGGTTTGACCGTTAACCCGCCGGGGGCGGAAGGAGCCTCCTTGACAGGAGCGCCGTCTTCTTTGGCCGGAGTGCTGCTCCCGCCGGCGGGCGGGCCTACCGAATTCGGTTTGGCGGTTTGGGACTGCGGGTCCCCCGGCGTCAGGAACAGCGGGTCGACCGAGCTGCCATCCGTATATGCCGCCTTGCTGGGGACGGATTCTTTACCCGCCACATCGACGGCGAGCAAATAATAACCGTAGACGCCGCCGCCGGGTTCTTTGTCGGTAAATTTCGTTTCGTGCCCGGCTTTGATGACATGCCCGTCGATACGCTGGAACGGCCCATGATTGACGGAGCGGTAGATGCGGTAACCGACGACGTCGGGACTGGCGCTTGCCTGAAACGTCAGCGTATTCGTATCTTCGCTTCGCGTCACGACGACAGTGGTCGGCGGAGCCGGCGGCTTGCCGTCGTCGGTGCGCGGGTCGGTTTCTGACGGCGCATCGTCGTCCCAATCGCTCGGCCGGTACGCATCCAGGGGCTGCCGACGGTCCGGAGGCACCTTTTGCAAAATCGACCCAATTTCTTTAAGAAGCTCGCTGATCGATTTTTCGCGCCGGATGACGAGTTTGCTTTCCACAAAATCGGCCGGAGTTTCCGGTTGGGCAATATAGTTGGCGCCATCGTATTCGATGATGGATTGCTGAACCATCACATTATCTTCTTCCGTCGGAATATCGTTTTTATTGAAAATGTCCGTCACGATATTGTTGGTTTTTCTCACCAGCTCGCTCGGGAGCTTTCCGGACAAGCTGGAGACGGTCATCTCGACGATGCCGTCGGGTCGCGCGAACGTTTTCGTCGGGAATTTCTCCGGCCGTTTGTCGATGGCCGCGTCCAGGGCGAGCGCAAAGATGTTTTTGGCGCGGCTTGTGCCGCCGGTTGTTTTGCTCAGCTTGTGCACGGGGGAATCGTAGCCGGCCCAGACGCCGAGCGTTATATCGGGAGTGAAGCCCTCGAACCACGCATCCGCGTCGTCCTGGGTCGATCCCGTTTTACCGACAATCGGAACTTTGCCGTAATGCTTGAATTTCGTTTTCAGATCGGTTGCGGTTCCGGCCGTCACGACCGTACGCATCATATCCGTCATGAGGTAGGCCGTTTGCTCCGAGAAGGCGTAGGTCGGATTCGGCGTGTGCTCATAGACGATCTTGCCGTTCGAATCTGTAATTTTGCGGATCAGGAACGGTTCGTTAAAC
Source organism: Paenibacillus hamazuiensis (assembly GCF_023276405.1). Lineage (NCBI taxonomy): Bacteria > Bacillati > Bacillota > Bacilli > Caryophanales > Paenibacillaceae > Paenibacillus > Paenibacillus hamazuiensis. Next base: position 3,234,673 of record NZ_JALRMO010000001.1, on the reverse strand, counting down.
ATGCCTTTGTTTCCGATCGCGGCATAGGCTCCCGTAAGCTCTTTAACGGACACGCCGTACTTCAAACCGCCGATAACGCCGGTCTGAGCGACGTAATCATCCTTCGTGATCGAGGTGATCCCGAGTTTTTTGGCAAAATCCCATGCCTCGTTTATGCCGACGACGTTCAAAAACAGCTTGATCGCCGGAATATTGTACGATTGATTCAGCGCCCGCCTTGCCGTGATGAGACCGTGAAAGCCTTCGTCCCAGTTTTGCGGGATATGGTAGCCTTTGGAACCGTCTTTTAAAATGATCGGCACGTCGTCGATGACCGAAGCCGGCTGAATGGCGCCTTTTTCGATGGCCGGCAAATACGCCGCGATCGGCTTCATCGTAGAACCCGGCTGACGGTATGCCTGTGTCGCGTGATTGAGCTGCTGCTTGAAAAAATCTCTTCCTTCGATCATCCCGAGTATAGCGCCCGTGCTGTTTTCCATCATGACGGCGCCGATCTGCTCGACGCCTTTGGTCGGGTCGTCCGGCGAGAAATTGTCCTTGTTGGCGGCAATCTCCCGCATCGAATCGTAAATCGATTTGTCAATGGTGGTATAAACCTGGTAGCCGCCGCGCAATAGCTGGGATTGTATGTTTTTTAACGCTTCGTTGTAGGTTTCCGGACTTGCCTGCGGATTCAGCTTCGGCTGCTGCACTTTGAGCAGAGCTTTGGCCGCTTCTTTTTCCACTTCGATCATCAGATAAGGATATGTAGAATAAGCTTTTTGCTCGCGTTCGGCGAGCGAGCCTTTCAGATCGAAATTAAGCGCCTCCTGGTATTGCTGCTCGTTGATCTTGCCTTCCTCGAGCATACGGCGAAGTACGAGCTGCTGCCTGCCCGCCGCGCGTTTGAATGCGGCTCCGTCGAATTCGCCCTTGCTCGTAAACGCAGAGTAGTTGCTCGGCTGCTGCGGCAAACCGGCCAAATAGGCGGCTTGAGCGACATTCAATTCCTTCAGGTCGTCCATGCCGAAAATTCCTTTGGCGGCCGCCTTAATACCGTATAAATTATAGCCGGATGCCCCGTTGCCATAAGGAATTTTGTTCAAATAGGCGAGCAATATTTCGTCTTTGGACATGAGCCGCTCCATGCGCAGCGCCAAAAACAGCTCCTTCGCTTTGCGGCTGTCTTCCTTGTCGAGCGTTAAAAAGACGCGCCGGGCGAGCTGTTGGGTGATCGTGCTTCCGCCGGTTTGGATCGGTTTATGGGTCAGCTTCTGGTACACCGCGCGCAGCGTTGCCTTGAAGTCGATGCCGTGGTGCGTGTAAAAGTCGTTATCTTCGATCGCGAACACCGCATCCAGCACGACTTGCGGAATATCCTGAAGATCGGCAAGACGCCGGTCTTCTTCGGTGCGAAACTGTCCGATCACGGTATCGTCATTGAAATAAGCAAAGCCGGTAATGGCGTTTTCCTGGATTTTGGCGATCATTTCCTCTTTGGTGCGGACCGGCTCATCCTTGACCATGGAGGCGACGTATCCGACAGCCGCACCGCCGGCTATCACGCCGCAAACGACGAAGACGAGCATCATCCATTTGAGGGTAACCCATGTATACTTTAGTATTTGCCGGGCGATCCGTTTACCCGATTGCGTTTCGTTTTGCATAAAAAAAGGTTCCTCCCATCCGTTACCATTATACCATAAAGGCTAAATGATGGACACATGCGTTCGAATTCGCGGTCCGGGGCCAAGGTTTGACAATGCTGCGGCATTTATGTTATAAACAATTTTAAAATGTATATGACGAATGCGTTGATGGACATCAGTAGCGTAAAAGACGATGGCTCAGAGAGCCGGCGGCAGGTGCGAGCCGGTGCATGCTTTTAGCAGCGAATTACCGTCCGGAGCAGGAAAAGCGAACGGTCGATGCGATTGCGGCGATTCAGTAGCTTTTTGCCGGGAGCATCCCGTTATCCGATCAGAGTGAAAACTTGTCTGCGTGAGTCGGTCCGATTCCGTTACGCAGCGGTTTTAATTAGGGTGGTACCGCGAGCCAGAAGCCTTCTCGTCCCTTAGGATGATAAGGCTTTTTTTATTTTTTACCAGGGAGGAAAATAAAAAGATGGACATTTTAAAGGATTTGGAGTACCGCGGCCTGATCAATCAGGTAACGGATCGCGAAGGACTGACGAAAAAACTGGCGGAAGAGCGCGTAACGCTGTACGTAGGTTTCGATCCGACGGCGGACAGCCTGCATATCGGCAGCCTGCTTCCGATTTTGTGCTTGAAACGGTTTCAGCAGGCCGGCCATATTCCGGTTGCTCTTGTCGGGGGCGGCACCGGACTGATCGGCGATCCGAGCGGCAAAGCGAACGAACGCACGCTCAACTCCAAGGAGATCGTCGATGAGTGGACGGAGAAGCTGAGAAGGCAGCTTTCCCAATTTATCGATTTCGATGCCAAGGATAACCCGGCGAAGACCGTCAACAACTACGACTGGATCGGGCCGTTGAACGTGATCGATTTTCTGCGCGATATCGGGAAAAACTTTTCCGTCAACTACATGCTGGCCAAAGATTCGGTCGATTCCCGGCTGGAGAAAGGCATTTCGTTTACGGAATTCAGCTACATGATTTTGCAGGCGTACGACTTTTACAAGCTGAATCAGGATATCGGCTGCACGCTGCAAATCGGCGGAAGCGATCAATGGGGCAACATCACGGCGGGTCTCGAGCTGATCGGCAAAACGAGCGGCGCCAAAGTATTCGGGTTAACGATACCGCTTGTTACGAAAAGCGACGGCACAAAGTTCGGCAAAACCGAGTCGGGAACAATCTGGCTTGATGCGGGCAAAACGTCGCCTTACCAGTTTTACCAGTTTTGGATTAATACCGACGACAACGATGTTGTGAAATTTTTGAAATACTTTACTTTCCTGAACGCCGAGGAGATCGCGGAGCTGGAAGAGCTGCTCAAGACGCAGCCGGAAAAACGCGACGCGCAGCGCAGGCTCGCGAAGGAAGTGACCGAGCTCGTCCACGGCACGGAGGCCAGAATCAGTGCGGAGAAAATTACTGCGGCGCTGTTCAGCGGTGATGTGAGCGGGTTATCGCAGCAGGAGATCGAAGAAGCGTTCCAGGATGTGCCGTCCACGGAAATTCAAGGGGCAGAAATTGCACTGATCGATCTGCTGATCGAAGTGAAGGCGGCGCCATCCAAACGCCAGGCCCGTCAGGATATCGAAAGCGGAGCCGTGTATATTAACGGAGTCCGTACGACGGAGCTCGATAAAACGTTAACGGCAGCCGACAGGATGCACGGCAAATATATCATCGTGCGCCGCGGCAAGAAAAACTACTATCTCGCCAAATTTCAATAAGGCAGGCTCACCCCCAAAAGTGAAATCAGGATCGAAGTCTGCTCCGGTACTTTTGGGGAGGCCCTCCGGCTATCTACAAAAATTAGCTGCGGAAAATTTTCCTAAACGACAAAAAAGCCTTGGCCGACGTATTCGTCGGGCCAAGGCTTTTGCATTGCAATGCCAAGGATTAACGGCTGTAAAACTCGACGATTTGCTTCTCGTCGATTTCTTGAGGAAGCTCGGAACGTTCCGGCAAACGAACGAATCTGCCTTCCATTGCGCCGTCATTGAACTCCAGGTATGCCGGCAAGTAGTTGCGGTTAGCCAAAGCTTCTTTGACGGATGCCTGGTTGCGGCTTCTTTCGCGCAAGCCGATAACATCGCCGGTGCTGACGAGGTAGGAAGGGATGTCCACTTTTTTGCCGTTAACCGTAACGTGCCCGTGAGCTACGAGCTGGCGTGCGCCTGCGCGGGAGTTCGCAAGACCGAGACGGTAAACGAGATTGTCCAGGCGGCTTTCCAGCAAAATCATGAAGTTTTCACCGGAAATACCTTGCATTTTGGAAGCTTTATCAAACAGGTTGCGGAATTGCTTTTCGTTCAAGCCGTACATATGACGCAGCTTTTGCTTCTCTTGAAGCTGTACGCCGTAGCCGCTGAGCTTCTTGCGTTGACCCGGGCCGTGTTGTCCCGGAGGGAAAGGGCGCTTCAATTCTTTGCCGGTACCGCTCAGGGAAATGCCGAGGCGGCGGCTTAATTTAAACTTGGGACCTGTATAGCGTGCCATGTAAAAGATTGCTCCTTTGTGAAATGAAATTTGAAGTTGAAAATATTCGGGTGAAGCATGTGCCAGGTTCGATCGATTCGTTTGTTGCGAATGCGCCGGAGAAGTTCAGCCGCAGCCCCGCCGCTGATCGAAACTGTGAGGGTAACACCTGCTTTCCACCAAAAAACGCACCGCTGCTCTATGGAACAGGGACGTTTATTCTCGACTACTAATTTTATAAGATTGCTAAGCCGGTTGTCAAGCAAAAACAAATCGAATGAAATAAACTATGAAAATGAAAGCAAATTTCTGGTGCAACTTTTCTGGAATCATAGTATCATTATTAGCAAATAAATGAAAGTTTCGGAGAGGGGCGCCGTATGAGCGAACTTGATCATGATGATTTCGGGCCGCGTATGAATCGGGCAGCCGGTTTTCATGCTGCGGCGCCCATGGATATGCGGGAAGACGAGGCGGAAACGGATGCGGTGGTAGAAGCTTTCCGGCTGTGTGTGAGCCGGCTTGCGGGCCCGCTGGTGGCCCGTTACGATGTCCTTGCGCTTTGCGATGCGTCCGGCAGACAGCTTGCTTCGCATGGAAATGCGGGCTCGTTTCGGATGCCGGACCATTGGGCTGCCGCGGAGATCGGGAGAAATGCGGCGGCGGTTTGCCTTGCGACGCGCAGCGAGGCGACCGTTTCTTTTCGGGAGCACGATTCGGCATGGCTGCAGGAAGTGCAAACGGCGGCAGCTCCGCTGATCACGGAGGAAGGACTGCTATACGGCGCCCTGCTGCTCGCGGCTCATGAAGATAATGATGGCGGGAACGGCCTGGCTATAGAATTGCAGCATATTAAAACGGTATACGAGTGCTGCCGGCAAATAGCCGCGGAACGAAGCCGCAGCAGGGAGCTTGCCGTTTTGCAGGACATGAGCAGCAATATGGCGCATAAGCGGGAGCTGCTGTTTCAAGCGGCAAAAAAGCTGAATGCGCTCATTGACGTCGATCGGGTGCTGGCGGAGATGATCGATTATGTGAAAAAATTGTACCCCGCCGTGGAAGCCGACTTGTTATTGACGCAGGATTACGACAGCTCCAGCCTCCCGGTAAAGCCGCTTGTTTTTGCAGGCGGCAGGGATGATATTTGCGTGCGGGCTTTTATGGAAGGGCAGCCTGTCTACGAAATTTCCGAACCGGGTACGGCCAAGGAAAACCCGCCGGGCAGCGCGTCTGACTGTGCGACGATCGCAGTTCCGCTTTCCGGAAAGCAGGGGGTGTACGGCGTGCTGAGGCTGCGGCTAATTAACGGCTTGTTCGATTCGGCGGACGTTCAGTTTATCTCGATGCTGGCCGACTGCGCGGGAATTGCTTTCGAAAATGCGATTTTGTACAGGCAGTCCAATCTGCTGATCGGCGAGCTCCGCCTCATCAACGAATTGACGAAACGGCTCAGCCAAAGCTTGCGGCTAAGCGATATTTTTACGTTTACGATGACCGAGATGCTGCATATTTTCGGAGCGGACTTCTGTTGTATATTGCAGTTGGACAAGGAAAAAGACAAGCTCGTTGTCCGGGCAAGCAATTTGCCCGTGCTGTCCAACGAGAACTTCGAGATGGATTACGGATTTTCCGGCATCGTCTCGACCTCCAAGGAACCGGTCATCATTTCCGACTATTGGAGCAGCCCGCAGGTCAAGTCGAAGCTGATGGAAATAACGAATTCCCGTTCCTTGATCGCATCGCCGATTTTGGCGAACGGGGAGGTAATCGGCGTTATTTTGCTTGCGGGCCGGAAACCGCATTATTTCACTTACGACAACTACAAGCTGCTCCAGGCGCTGTCCGGACATGTCGGGGTAGCCATGACGAACGCCGCTCTTCATGCCGAAGTGCGTCGTATGGTGAATACAGACCGCTTAACCGGCATGTATGTCCGGCATTACTTGGACGAGCAGGTGCATTTGTTTCAAAAAAAGGACTTTTGCGGCTCGCTGATCCTCGTCGATATAGATCATTTCAAAAAAGTGAACGATACGTTCGGCCACCAGATCGGCGATGCGATTTTGATCCAGGTCAGTCATATTATGAGAACATGTATTCGTGAAAGCGATATCGCTGCCAGATGGGGCGGAGAGGAGCTGGCCGTCTATTTGCCGCAAGTGACGATCGAGCAAACCGTGCGGGTGGCCGAACGGATCCGCACCCGCGTCCATTCCGAAACGAACCCTCAGGTCACCGTTTCCTGCGGGGTGTCCGATTGGAGCTGGCAGGACGATAAAATCAGCGTCGAATCGTTGTTTTACAAAGCCGATATGGCGCTTTACGAAGCGAAAAACAACGGCCGCAACCAGGTCCGCATGGGGTGAAGGACGCTATTTTGCATAACATCCGCCTCCCGGGAAACGCTATGGAAGGGAAAGGCAGGGGACGATGCATGGATTTGCTGCGTTATGCAAAAATGTGGCCTGTTTTGCTGGCAGCTTGGCTATGTGCAGCTTGCGCTTCGCCGGGCGGCGGACAAAACGCCGGCGAGCTGCTTCAATCGTCGATAGCGGCCTTATCCGGCAAGGAAAACTTCGCGTTCGACGGAGTTGCGGAAGTCAGCTCGCAAGGGGTCCCGCTGCGCATGCCGACAGCCTTCGAAGGACTGCTGGCCGGCCGCAATCAGCTGTACATCCGGCAGCTGGCCGCGGGCAAAGCGGAGGGCAGCACGGCGGCCGCCGCCGAAAGCGATACGAAGGGCGTGCTGTACAGCCGCACGAACGACCGCTGGATCGAGGCCCAAAGCGGCGCCGGCCTGGAATCGGCCCTGCTTAAGGCGTGGAATCCCGTTAGCAAGCTGGAGCAGCTCGCCGATATGAAAAAGACGGTGAGCAAAGATACGTCGGAGCAAGCTCCAGCCGGCGAAACGGTGCTCCGCATCGAGGTGGATCCGGCGGATATGCAAAAGGCCGTGATCGCCGATTTGCGCGCGCAGCAGAGCAAAGTCAGCGAGGACGCGCAGGCGAAGGCGGCTGCGCTGCAGAAGCGGCTGAACGAAGCCGACCAGGCCCGGCTGAAGCAGGAGCTGCAGCAGGCGGAGGGCGAATCGCTCACCCGGTTCGAGCAGATGGCCGGTACTCTCCGCGCAACCGGCACCTATATGCTGTGGGTGAGCCGCAGCACGAAGCTGCCCAGCAAGCTCACGATCGAAACCGGGCTGAATTACGAGCTGGAGGGGGCCGGCAAAGCGGAAACCGTCCGGGCGACGTATCAGTTTAAAGATTACGATAAGCCTCTCGCCATCCCTCAGCAATGAGGGATGTTTGCTTGCAAAGCGATCCATGCGAAGCCATTTTTGCGGATCATCGGGAGAACTGCGAGAGCAACAGAAATAAGCTTCGGGGGATCGCTTCCCTTTTCGGGGACTTTTGTTCTACAATAAGGGGGTGCAGGCAGGGAGGGGAGTCATTGATTTCTTTTTTCAAACATAAATCTGTAAAAGCGGGTTTGTACATATTGGCGGCTCTGCTCATCGGGTTTGCGGTGTACGAGCTGTTTTACACGCGCCACGGCGTCAGGCTGACCCACATGAACATTCAGCATCTGAGCGATGTTCTGAAGGACATGGGCACGGTCGGCAAGGCGCTTGGAATCGCACTTGTCTATGTGCAGACCGTCGTTCCGTTTGTGCCGTTTGTCGTCGTAGCCGGCGCCAACGTCATCCTGTTCGGCTTGTGGGAAGGTTTTCTCATCAACTGGGTAATGTCTTGTCTTGGAGCGATCACCGCCTTCTTCATCGCACGGTATTTTGCGTCCGATTGGGTGGAACGAAAGCTGGAAAAGTACAGTTTTATATCGGAATTCAACAAAAAGCTGGAGCGGAGCGGGTTTGTTTACATCGCGATCAGCCGAATCATTCCGGTGCTGCCTTCATTCGCGATCAATTTGGGCGCGGGAGTCATGAAGGTGTCGGCAAGAAACTTCATTTTGGGTACGATTGTCGGCAAGTTTCCGATGATTTTGCTGGAGTCTTACATCGGCCACGACCTGCTTCATTTTCGGCAAAACAAAGACCGTCTGCTCATTTTGCTTGCAGTTCTTATCGCGCTTGTCTACATCGGCAGCTTTTTCAAGAAAAAGTTATTCGGGAAAAAATAACCGCAGAAGGAGGCGGAAAATTTGAGGGATCCGCGATTGCAGCAGCTGGCCCGGGGGATCGTCGGCTACTCGCTCGACGTGCAGCCGGGGGAAAACGTGCTGATCGAAATGATCGGCTCGGAACGGGAGATCGTCCGTTGTTTGGTGGAGGAGGTTTACGCCCGCGGAGGACGTCCGTATGTGGAACTGGTCGACCGCACCGTGCTCGGCAGCATTTTGACATCCGCGACCGCCGAGCATATTCAGGAGTGGGCCGAGACGGATATGCAGCGGATGAAAAAGATGCACTGTTACGTCGCTATCCGTGCCGGCGAAAACGCCAGCGACATGTCCGACGTGCCGGAAGCCCAGATGAAGCTGTACAATAAATATTACCGCCAGCCGGTTCATTTGGAGCAAAGGGTGAAACATACGCGCTGGGTCGTTCTGCGTTATCCGAACGCTTCGATGGCGCAGCTGGCGAACATGAGCACGGACAAGTTCGAAAACTTTTACTTTGACGTATGCAATCTCGATTATGCGAAAATGTCCCGGGCGATGGACCCGCTGCAGCAGTTGATGAATCGGACGGACAAGGTGCGCATCGTCTCTCCCGGCACGGACCTTACGTTTTCGATCAAAGGGATCGGATCGGTCAAATGCTGCGGCCGCCGCAACATTCCGGACGGAGAGGTGTACTCGGCGCCGGTCCGCGACTCCGTGAACGGCACGATCACGTACAATACGCCTTCGATGCAGTCCGGGTTTACGTTCGAGAATATCAAGTTCCGCTTCGAGAACGGCAAAATCGTCGAGGCGACGAGCAACGATACGGCGCGACTCAACGAGGTGCTGGATGCCGACGAAGGGGCCCGTTATATCGGAGAATTCAGCATCGGGTTCAACCCGTATATTTTATACCCGATGAAGGACACGCTGTTCGACGAAAAAATCGACGGCAGCCTGCATTTTACGCCGGGGCAAGCTTATGAAGCGGCGGATAACGGCAACCGTTCGTCCGTGCATTGGGACCTTGTGCTCATCCAACGCCCGGAGTTCGGGGGCGGGGAAATTTACTTCGACGACGTGCTGATCCGTAAAGACGGCCGTTTCGTCATTCCGGAGCTGCTTGGGCTGAACCCGGAAAATTTAAAATAACCGCTCATTTTGCAAGAATCGGGGAAGTGGATCATTTTCTAAAATGTTATTGCATGTTAACGCTTTCCAAGGTATCATATTACCAAAAGGCATTTTTGCCTGATTGGAAAATGTTGGAGGGACGTATATGGCTAATGCTAATAATGCCGCAATCGTAGAGATTTCCCAAACCGCGAATAAGTTCAGATCTTCCATCGTACTTCAATACGATAACAAGTATATCGACGTGAAAAGCATCTTGGGCTTGTTCACGACGCTGCTGACGACAGGCCAATACGATCTGCATGTGCACGGTCCTGATGCCGAAGAGGCGAAGAAAGCGATGGCTGAAGTATTCGCCAAGCATAACCTGAAAATCAACAGCATTCAAGATTAATCGCGATTTGGCAAGCATCCTCGGATAATGGGGATGCTTTTCTCTTGTGAATTGAATGAATTTCGTCTAATATAGTGGGTAGAAGATAGACGATTCTTTTTTACATAGGGGGGAAGTTTGATGTCGTCATCCGATCTGATGCTCACGTTATCTCAAAAAGCGTTAAATCTTCTCCAGGAAGATGCCAATAAAATAGAAAAGCTGATCGAAGTGCAAATGGAAAACTTGACGACCCGCAAATGTCCTCTTTATGAGGAAGTGCTCGATACACAAATGTACGGATTGTCCAGGGAAATTGATTTTGCGATTCGGGCGGAGCTGATATCGGAACCGGCCGGCAAGCAAATATTGATGAAGCTGGAGCGTAATTTGGCCCAGCTGTATGAAGCTATGAATACAAAAAAAGAGTAACCTTTCTTCGCGAAGGTTACTCAGCCTGTTGAAAAACCCAACAGGCTACTTTTTCGTTCAATATCTTTAACAAATTACCGCGTTAATATGTTATAATGTAAATATACTCTTAAGGCGGTGGATCCTATGCTTCGCTCTAATCCGAATGTCCAAAATGAATATGAATTGGTGTGTATCGAGGAACTGGTTCATCCAGATCATCCTCTTCGTAAAGTACATAAGCATATCGACTTTTCCTTTATTCTCGACTTAGTCCGTCCTTATTACTGCGAGGATAATGGACGTCCCTCGGCAGATCCCATCATGCTTTTCAAGATGCTATTGATCGGGTATCTTGACGGCATTCGCTCCGAACGACGGTTGGAAAGAGAGGTTTTCTCTAATAATGCTTATCGATGGTTTCTGGGGCTTGGGCTCAAGGATCGCGTGCCGGATCATAGCACCCTTAGCTACTTTCGTGAACGTCTTCAAGAAGGCGATGTACTTCAACAAATCTTCGACCGGGTCGTTCTGCTTGCTATTCAACATCGTCTCGTTGCCGGTCGGGTACTTATCACCGACTCAACTCATCTTAAGGCCAATGCGAATAAACGAAAGTTTGTTCAAGAGGAAGTAACCAAGAGTACGAAGGCCTACATGGAAGAACTGGACGAAGCAATTCGTGCCGATCGCGAGGCTCATGGAAAAAAGCTTTAAAGCCACGAGAGGAGGTGGAAGAAACCAAACTAACGAAGGTAAGCACAACCGATCCGGAGAGCGGTTATATGGTGCGGGACGGTAAGCCGGAAGGCTTTTTCTATCTCGATCATCGGACCGTCGACCACAAATACAACATCATCATGGATGTCCACGTCACTGCCGGCAATGTTCACGATTCTGTCCCTTACATAGAGCGTTTGGAACATATCATCAAGAAGTTTAAATTCGAAAAAACACTGGAAGCCGTCGCACTGGATGCAGGTTACTTCACGTCGCACATTTGCAAAAAGCTTCAAGACAAGAAAATATACGCGGTCATCGGAGGTAGAGCCTTTACCCCAGTTAAAGGATTAATGGCTAAGTGGCGATTTAAGTATGATGCGGAGAACAATGTGTATATATGTCCACAAAAACACGAATTGAAATATACGACAACGGATCGCGAAGGCTACAGACAGTATAAGTCGGATCCGAATCATTGTGCGAACTGCCCCATGCTCAAAGAATGTACCCGGTCCCGGAATCACCAAAAAGTCATCACCAGGCATGTATGGCAGGATAGTAAAGAGTGGGTAAAACAAAACGGTAGAAGCAAGTCCGGCAAATATCTCTACCGCTTACGATACCAGACGATTGAGCGAAGCTTCGCGGATGCCAAAGAGCTCCATGGGCTTCGCTACTGCCGGTTCCGCGGCCGAAACAAAGTGCAGCAGCAAGCATTACTGACTGCACTATGTCAAAACATTAAAAAGATCGCCAATATCCTGGCTAAAAGGGCCGGATAAGAGGCGATCTTCTATTTTTAGGGCTAAATTCAAAAAATGATCCTACAAAAGCCCCGAAAAACCGGGGCTTTGTCAACAATCTGAGTAACCTTTCTTCGCGAAGGTTACTCTTTTTTTCCGATTCGGATGCGAGGTCAATTACACGACTACACCAAATAAAAAGCGACGCCTAAAATGACGTAGACCACAAGCAGCAAAAGACCTTCGTACCAGTTGGTCCGACCGTCCTGCGAGATCGATTTCGCGATCACGACCGCGACACCGATCGCCGCGACTTCGAAGGTCGAGAAGACGAGATTCATCGGGTTGCCGAACAGGAAGCTGACGAGGACGAGCACGGGTGCGACGAACAGCGAGATTTGCAGGCTGCTGCCGACCGCGATTTCGACGGCGGCACCGATACGGTTTTTCCGCGCCATCAGGATCGCGGCGCTGTGCTCGGCGGCGTTGCCGATGATCGCGATCAGGAAGGCGCCCATGAACAGCTCCGACAGCCCGAACTGATGGCTGAACGATTCCACGGTGCTGACGAGCCATTCGCTTTCGAAGGCGACCATCGCCGTAGCGAGCACCAGAAACAGCACGGATGTGCTTTTGGACCAGGCGGCTTCGCCATGCTCGATCACTTCGTCCGCCAGTTCGTTTTTGTGCGTGACCATGGAGAAATACAGCCACAGCAAATAAGCGGCGATCAGCAGGATGGAAACGACCATGCTGAAGTTGCCTTTTTCGCCTGTGGTCAGGCTGCCTGCGAAGATGGCGGGGACGAACAGGGCGATGCAGCCGAGCAGCATGAGCGACGCGTTGTAGCTGGCCAAGTTTTGATTAAACTTCTGTTCCTTGTATTTCAAGCCGCCAAGAAACAAGCTGAGTCCGAGCACAAGCAGCAGGTTGCCGATGATTGCGCCGGTCAAGCTGGCTTTGACGATCGTAAACAGCCCGTCCTTGACGAGAAATATCGCGATAATCAGCTCGGCGGCGTTGCCGAAGGTGGCGTTGAGAAATCCGCCCAAGCGTTCCCCTGCATAGTGGGCCACGCTTTCGGTCGCTTTGCCGAGGAAACCGGCAACGAAAACGATAGCTACGCAGGAAATGACGAATTGCAAAGTAGTCGAAAATACGGGACTCCCCACATAATGGGCAACCGCGCTCAAAATAAAGCTGGCGGCAAGTCCGATGGTAAAGCCGTTCAGTTTCAATGCAAACACCTCTTGTGATATAGTATATCTTACCATTTCCATTTGGCATGATAATAAACCCTTTTTAATATACAGGGAAATGCTGGCAAAGTAAACGAAAGGATGACGAGTATGGATTTAAAGCTGAAAGGAAAACATGCGGTCGTTACCGCATCAAGCAAAGGACTGGGCCGGGCTGTCGCCGAGCAGCTTGCGGAGGAGGGGGCAAACCTGCTCCTGTGCAGCAGAGAGCTGAGCCGCATCGAAGAAGTGGCCGAGCTCATCCGCAGCAAGCACCGCGTCGAAGTGATCGCCGTCGCCGCCGATGTGAGCGACAAAGATCATATTTCGCGTCTTGTGGATACGGCCTCCGAAGCTTTCGGCCGCGTAGATGCGCTCGTTTGCAACGCAGGGGGACCTCCGGCCGGCAGCTTCCTGTCGTTCGATGACGAGGCGTGGGAAAAGGCGTTCCAAACGACGCTGATGAGCGTCGTAAGGCTTGTGAGAGGGTTTTATCCGCTGATGAAGGAAAACGGAGGCAATGTCGTGACAATCGCCTCGACTTCGGTAAAAACGCCTCTTCCCGGGCTCGTCTTGTCCAACGTATTTCGAACCGGCGTTTTGGGTCTCATGAAGACGCTGGCCGGTGAACTTGCGGAAGACCGCATACTGCTGAACACGGTATGTCCGGGGCGAATCATGACGGATCGGCTGGACGAGCTCGATTCCGCACGCGCGGCCAGGGAAGGCATATCGGTCGAGCAGCTTCGCGAACATCTGCGCAAGGATATCCCGCTCGGCCGGTATGGAGAACCTGCGGAGCTTGCCGCAATATCGGCTTTTCTGCTTTCTCCGCTGAACAGCTATATGACCGGTTCCGTATTTTATGTCGACGGCGGCGCGGTGAAAGCTTTATAAGGAAGTAATCATGAGCGTCCTTGCGTTCCGTTTGCCAACACATTACAATAGGGGTATAACCCATGAAGGAGTTGATCCCATGTCCGAACAATTAGAACCAGGACTTATCCGCATTTCCGATGATGTCGTATCTACAATCGCTGGTCTGGCAGCGCTGGAGACTCCCGGGGTGGCTGCAATGTCGGGCGGTATTTCGGAAGGTCTTGCCAAACGACTGAGCGGCAAAAACGTGCAAAAAGGTGTTTCTGTCGAAGTGGGACAGGTGGAAGCGGCTATTGACCTGAGGGTCATTGTCAATTACGGAAGCAAGATACAGGAAGTTTGCCGTCATTTGCAGGAAAACGTCCGTGAAGCGGTGGAGAATATGACCGGATTGACGGTGGTGGAAGTAAACGTGAAGGTGGAAGGCGTGGCCTTTAAAGAAGAGGAGCTTGCACTGGAAGACCCGCAGCGCGTTAAATAATAGCTTCAATGAAAATGAAAGAGAGCCTTGATCGAAATCAGGCTCTTTTTGTTGTTTCTTTTTCAGGTTTGTTATGATCCCGTGAAATGCTCAGCAGGACGCCGAGGCTGACGAGCGTGATGATCATCGACGAGCCGCCATAGCTGATGAGCGGAAGTGTGACGCCTGTCAGCGGAATGCTGCCGGTAACCCCGCCGATATTGATGATCGCCTGGATGCCGATCATCCCTACGATACCTACGCCGGTCAGCGTGCCGAACGTTTCTTTGCAGCGCAGTGCAATGAGAAGCCCTCTCCACAGAAAAAGCAGGTAGACGAGGAGAAACAGGGAGCTTCCGATAAAGCCAAGCTCTTCCCCTATAATGGAAAAAATAAAATCGTTGTGCGCCGCGGGCAAGTAGTGCAGCTTTTGGATGCTTTGTCCGAACCCTGCTCCGGTAATGCCGCCGTGGCCGAAGGCATATAGAGATTGTATCAGATGATAACCTTTATCAAGCGGATCGGCCCACGGATCCAGAAACGACGTAAACCGGTCGACCCGGTAGCTGTGTTCTTTGGAAGTAAGCAGGTAAATGGTTACGAATAAGCTGAGAAAAGCGCCGCCGGCGGCGCTGAGCATGAAAATATGTTTCAAATTCGCTCCGCCGACGATAATAACGATTCCCGCCCCCATCAGCAAAATCATCGTCGATCCGAGGTCCGGCTGCATCATAATCAGCCCGGCGACAAATGCCAAAATTATCAGGGCCGGCATAAGGCCCTTTTGAAAGTCGCGGATTTTCTCTTCTTTTTTGCTGATGAGCGATGCGAGATAAACGATCACCGCCAGCTTGGCGAATTCGGACGGCTGGATGCCGAAGGAGCCAATGTAAAACCAGCTCTTCGCGCCGTTGACTTCCTTTCCGACGACCGGAACCGCCAGCAGCATGATGACGACGGCGACAAAAAAAGGGACAACCCATTTTTTAAACTTGGTATAATGGACATTCATGCAAAAAAACATGCCGACCGTGCCGATCGCGATGAACATGGCTTGTCTGACCGTAAGGTACCATGGATCGTTTTTTTCGTATGCCATGCTGGCGCTGAACACCATCGCGAGACCGAAACAAACCAACGTAAAGGCTAAAAACAACAGCAGGAAATCGGGTGTTCCTCTGCGCGGAGGGCTCATGCGAAATCCCCGTTTATTCGGTTAACGCTTTTTTCAGTTCAGCCAGCTTGTGCTGCGCCGTTTTCATGACTTGATCCGGAATAGGAGATGCGTAATCGAGTCCGTGCGGGAACGTAGCGCGTCCGATGTATACGTCTTCGACATAGAGAATGGCGTACGGCGACTCCAGTTTTCCCGATTCGACACGAACGTTTACTCTTAAAAAATAATCGTTGGAAGTCGTTTTATCTTCAATTTTCAAGTCGTAAGTAGCGCGGTAATATTCCCACTGCCAACGGACGAAGCCGAGTTTTTCGGTCGCTTTGTCCAGATGGGCCAGGTCGCTTTTGATTCCTTTTAAACCGCTATTTTCAATAATCACGGAAAGACCTCCTAATGTTTTCAGTCGTTATGTACCCCATATCTTTATTCATGATAGTATGTTTCCCTAACTTGTGCAACCCTCATGCAAAGCTTTGCGCCGCACGAAAATATGAAATATATGTGACACCGGGATGAAACGGTCAGCCCATTTTGCTAAAATAAGAGAAATTAGCATTCTTGATGTCAGGAAGGCTCCGGAGGTTGAAAGCGATGGACGAACTCGTTCAAGCGATACAAAAAAATTTTCCGCAAATGGTGGAATGGCGCCGGTATTTGCACGAGCATCCCGAGCTTTCGTTTCAGGAAGCGGAGACGGCCGGGTTTATCGCAGCCAGGCTTGGGCAATGGGGAATCGATGTGAAAACAGGGATAGGCGGCCACGGCGTCGTCGGCTTCCTTCAGGGGGGCAGGCCCGGTCCGACCGTAGCTTTGCGAGCCGACATTGACGCGCTGCCGATTCAGGATGAAAAGTCGTGCGAATACGCCTCGAAAAATCCGGGGGTTATGCATGCCTGCGGTCATGACGCGCATACGTCAACACTGCTCGGAGTAGCCCGGACATTGTCGCAGATCAGGGAGCAAATCCCGGGCAACGTGGTGTTTTTGTTCCAACCTGCCGAAGAGGTCAGTCCCGGAGGTGCGCTTCCGATGATTCGCGACGGGGCGCTGGACGGTGTCGACGCCGTTTACGGCGTTCATCTGTGGACCCCGTTTCCCGTCGGAACCGCAGCGACGAGGCCGGGACCGTTTATGGCCGCGGCGGATGAGTTCGTGATCGATATTAAAGGAAAGGGAGGCCACGGCGGTTTGCCGCATCAAACGATCGACAGCATCGTCATCGCCTCCCATCTTGTCGTAAACCTGCAGACGATCGTCAGCCGTACGGCAGATCCTACCGAGGCTTGCGTTGTATCGGTCGGATCGTTTCACGGGGGGACCAGCTTTAACGTCATCGCCGAAACGACAAGGCTGATCGGCACGGTCAGGACGTTTAACCCCGATCTTAGAGAAGCTGTCAAGGAACGGATGGAGCGGATCGTAGCGTCAACATGTTCGATGTTCGGCGCCTCTTATGAGCTCGACTATAAGTACGGGTATCCGCCGCTCATCAACCACGACGCGGAGGCGCGCCGCTTTTTCAAGGTCGGAACGCAGCTGCTCGGCAAGGACGCCATCTCGGAAAGCCCGCTGATTATGGCCGGAGAAGATTTTTCTTATTATTTGCAGCATAAACCCGGGTGCTTTATGTTCGTAGGTGCGGGGAACGCCGGCAAGCAAGCGGAATACCCGCATCACCATCCGCGCTTCGATATCGATGAGGAAGCGATGAGCCATGCGGCCAAGCTGCTGATCGGCATGGCGCTTGATTATATGAACGAATCCGATATGTGCTAAACGTATGTCCGCATGCGGCCGTCCTTCTCGGGGAAATCTAGAAGAAGCGCGGGGATAGCCTCTGCCGCTTTTTAAAACTCGAGAAGGAGGATTTCCAATGTCCAAAATGTTAAAGGAAATCATGACGACGGACTGCGCCACAGTAACGCTCAAGGATAACGTATACGAAATTGCCGTAAAGATGAAGCAGGAAGACACCGGCTTTATACCTGTCGTCGACGACAACAACAAATTGATCGGCTGTGTCACGGACCGTGACCTTGTACTGCGCGGTTACGCCGAGAAAAGGGAAGGTTCCGCTTCGGTAGAGCAGGTGATGAGCCACGAAACGGTTTGCGCCTCTCCGGAAACGACGGTGGACGAAGCCGCTAAAATGATGGCCCAGCACCAAATCCGTCGTCTGCCGGTTTGCGAAAACGGAAAACTCGTCGGCGTCGTGTCGATCGGCGATTTGGCCGTTCGCAACATTTTCGAAGACGAAGCCGGTGAAGCGCTCAGCAAAATTTCCGAGCAGGACAAAAGCGACAAGCAAGCCGTTACCATGAAATAATCCGGTTTCATCCAGTCAAGCCGTTCTCCACCTAGGGGGGCGGTTTTTTTGATGTGCTATGTTGCTTTCCGCTGGTAGCGAAGCGTATCCGGTACAATTTTGGCGACAGCCGAATACGTACCGGACAAACGCGGGCCTAAGGCACGTATGAACTTCCAACGTCTGCACTCCGAAAGATATGCGTGTCGGGGAGTAGGCGTTTTACCCGAAGGTAAAAAGCCTACTCCCCGACAAACGCGAATTAGAAGCGAGCAGTCACTCCCTGCGGGCGGGTCCAGGGTGGCCGAGCGCCTTGAGGGCTTTGCGGAGCAAAGCCAGCTTCGGAAGCCTGGGGTCCCCCCGGTGGGGGGATTTGATGGGAAAATAACGTTTAGCTCGAGGTCACTTCGAAGAGAAAATGGATTGAAATGAGGTCAAAAGCCGAAAAAAGGCAATAGGATGCCCGGTCCCCATAATGAATATTTTTTAAAAGAGCCTAACTGGTTGAGGGAAGTTCGTCTACTTTTTGTATCGAGTAACCTAATTTTTGTAGCCTACGAATCATTAGCTCTTCCTTGGAAATGCTTCGTCGTTTCTCTAAATAGTCCGCACCAAGTTCTTTGTACGGTTCGTTCTTCAATAGGATGTGGTACGCAATGACTAGAATCTTATGGGCGATCGCAATGACAGCCTTGTTTTTCCCGCGCCGACTTGTAATGGACCAGAACTTTGCACCTAAGTAGGATTTCGTGTTGCTGGCGGCCCAGGCTGCTTCTGTGAGAGCAGACTTAAGAATTTTATCGCCTTTGGTTATGGTAGTACTTTTTTTTTACCGGCACTCTCATTATTGCCCGGACTAAGCCCTGCCCAAGAAGATAGGTGCATCTCCGTGGGAAATACAGACATATCCGTTCCCAGTTCAGCCAAGATGATCTTGGCGGTATGCTCGCCAACACCAGGAATACTATCCAATAGCTCTAATTGCCGCTGATACGGTGCGAAGTATACTTCCATGTCGGCCTCTAACTCAGCGATGGATTGTTCGAGAAATTCGAGATGTTTGAGCGATCTAGCGATCATGGAACGATGGTGTTTGGTGACGCGACCATTGAGAGCAGAAACGAGTTGCGGAATCTTGGAGCGCAGAGAGGCTTTGGCAAGATCGGCGATTTGCGCGGGTTCAATAACTTCGCCATTCACAAGAGCTTGAAGCATGAGACGGCCGGAAACGCCAAAAACATCGCTCATAAAGGTGGAGAGCTTAATGTTAGCCATCTCGAGAACCTTCAAGATGCGGTTTCTTTCGGCGGTAGCGTGCCCAACGAGTTTTTTGCGGTATCTCGTCAAATCTCGCAATTCGCGGATTTCCACAGGAGGCACAAAGCTGCCGCGGATTAAATCGCACCGATGAAGTTCTGCGATCCATTGGGCATCTTTCATATCGGTTTTACGGCCTTTGATGGCTTTAATATGGGCAGCGTTGGCCAGAGTGATGGTGCAAGAAGCTTCAAGTACATTGTAAACAGGTTGCCAGAAGATGCCGGTGCTTTCCATGGCGATCTCTGTGCATCCTTCTTCAGTGAGCCAGTCGGCTAGTTCGAGCAGGCCGGAGAGTACCGTAGAAAACTCCCGAATCACTTTCGTCGGCTTTTGATGAAGAGGGCCTTTTAACAAGCAAACAACAACGTTGGCCTGATGAACATCGAGGCCGGCGCAGCAAGTACGAATCGCATCCAAATAGATCATCCTTTCTACACAGGCTACCAACACCCTCCCAGACCGAAATTTGATGGGTGTGCTCGTGGCGACAAAGATTTGTTCTCAGGGTGTGGTAAGTCAGTTTAGGGGGCGAGGTCGTACACTCAAAATCCCGGCGACTTACCTGCACTGTGTAGTAAAAAGAATTCACGGTTTAAACAGAGTTTAAACCGTGAACCGCTCGAACATTTTCATATCTTATTGTGACGCTCTGTCATCTTGTTTAGGGGGGCGCCGTATGGGGGATGACTTCACATCAAAATTCCTATATGATGATATGTAGAATGCCCGGTAAATTTAAAGGAGATGGATTCATGGAACTCGCAACGCTTCCGACCAATCCGTTTCATATGTCGTACAGCAACCGCAAACCGATTCAAGGCGTATTTCATTCTCATAACGTTTATGAGATTTATTATTTTCATGGCGGCAGATGCAACTATTTGATCGGTGATAAAATTTACGTTCTTTCACCGGGCGACTTGATCATCATGAACGGCATGACGCTGCATTGCGCGAATGTCGACACGGAAACCGAATATCACCGATCGATCATTCATTTTGATCCGGCTTACGTGCAGCCGTTTTTGGAAATGTCCCACACCGTAAACATTTTAAAACCTTTTCAGGATTTGCGGAATTACCGCATTCAGCTGAGGGGTGAAGATAAAACGGAGCTGGAAGAGATACTTGCGCGAATGGACCGGTGGAATCCGCCGAAGGAGACGATCGAATTTAATCGTTTTCGGCTCGCTTTCATCGATTTGCTTTATTTCATCTATCAATACTGCCAAAAGCCTTTGGAAGAACGGCCGGAATTTCCGTCCGACAAAGAAAAACACGTGCAAAATATCATTTCTTTTGTCGAAAGCCACTATAATGAAGATTTGCACATGGAGCAACTCGAGCGGCATATGCACTTAAGCAAATATTATTTGTCGAAAATTTTCAAGGATGTAACAGGCGTAACGATTTTCGATTACCTGTATCAGCTGCGGATCAACCAAGCGAAAATCTTGTTTTTAATGAACAAGGAGATGTCCGTAACGGAGGCGTGTTACCAGGTCGGATTCAAGCATTTGGCCCACTTCAGCCGTATGTTCAAAGCTCAGGTTGGGTGTACGCCCGAGCAGTTTCGCAAACAAATGAAAAAACAACAATGATAGTCAAATACGCGGACCGATTGGTTAATGAAAATAAAGAGCCGCGGTAATCGCTGTGATAAGATTAGATTGTCTTGAACACGTGTGCATCATATAATGGATTAGGAAGCGTTTTCTAAGGGACAAATTTGTTAGAATCCAGCTTTAGGGAGGATGGTACAAAACATGAGCCAGGTAAGAATCGGTATTATCGGTATCGGCAACATGGGCAAAGGCCATACGAAGTATTTGATGAACAATGAAGTTAAAGGCGGCGTGTTGACGGCGATTTGCGACACAGACGCTTCCCGTTTGGAGTGGGTTAAGGAAAATTACGGCGATCAAATTCAGCTTTTCGATAATCTGGAAAAGTTTTGGGCGTCGCGCGCGTTTGATGCCGTTCTTATCGCAACTCCGCACTACGATCATCCTCCGCTTGCGATCGAAGGTTTCCAGCATGGCTATCATGTGCTTGTGGAAAAACCGGCCGGGGTTTACACGAAGCAGGTGCGCGAAATGAACGAAGCGGCCGCCAAGTCGGATAAAGTGTTCGGCATCATGTATAACCAGCGCACAAATCCGCTGTATCAGAAGCTGCGCGATCTGATTTCCTCCGGCGAGCTCGGGGAAATTCGCCGCACGAACTGGATCATTACGAACTGGTATCGCTCGCAAAGCTACTACGATTCCGGCGGCTGGCGCGCAACGTGGGCTGGAGAAGGCGGCGGCGTGCTGATCAACCAGGACCCGCATCAGCTCGACTTGTGGCAGTGGACGACCGGTCTTATGCCGAAGCGTGTCCGGGCGTTCTGCCATTTCGGCAAATGGCGCAACATCGAGGTGGAAGACGACGTGACCGCTTATGTCGAATACGAAAACGGCGCCACGGGCGTGTTCATCACGACAACCGGCGAAGCTCCGGGAACGAACCGCTTCGAGGTGTCGGGAGACCGCGGCAAAATTACGATCGAAGAAGGCCAAATGACGTTTTACCGTCTGCGCGTGCCGGAATCCGAGTTCAACGCGACTTACAAAGGCGGCTTCGGATCTCCGGAATGCTGGAAATGTGAAATTCCGATTGCCAAATCGGAAGGGTCCCAGCATCTCGGCATTACGCAAAACTTCGTCGACGCGATCCTGAAAGGCGCCAAGCTGCTCGCTCCGGGAGAAGAAGGCATCAAGGGGCTGACGATCTCCAACGCAATTCATCTGTCCACATGGATTGACAACTGGGTCGACCTGCCGATCAACGAAGACCTGTACTACGAAAAGCTGCAGGAGCGCATCAAAAATTCGACCTTCCAAAAAGAAGTGAAAAAAGTAGACATGGATGTCGCAGGTACTCACTAAACGATTCAAAAAAGCCTTGGTTCCCAAAGGGATCCAAGGCTTTTGACCGTATTAGGGAAATTGTCGATAGGAGAACCGACCACCCGTCGTATGCGTGTCGGGCACAAATTCGGCGTCAGCCGAAACTTGCCGGACAAACGCGGGCAAGAGGCACGTACCGACTCCTGCATCCGCTCAAAAGTACAGCGTGTCAGGCAGAGGATGTTTATCCGAAAGGTAAAAAAATCCTTGTCAGATATACACCATTCGGGCAGTCCAGGGCCAGTTAACGCATTCCGCACGGATCGTGAGCCCAAACCTGACATACCTAACGACATAGGAACTTTTATCTCGCTATTCGCTAAATAATAGCGGAACTTACGTTCGCTATTTTCGGATAAATGGGCACATTGAAAAAATAGAGGAACTGAGATGCGCTAAATCGGTGAAAAATGACTTGAGTAGTGGGGAAACAGATAAATAGAGCATCTGAGTTCCGCTAATTCTCGAAAATATCCAAAATTGACACACTTAGCGAACCACAGGTCCGCTATGGCCCGGCTTGACCTGACAACATTGTGCCCGAGCGCCTTAAGGGCTTTGCGGAGCAAAGCCGGCTACGGAAGTCCGGAGTCCCCCTCCGTTGGTGGGATTGCCGACGCTCGTATGTTTCATCCCCCCATTGGGACGCTTTATCATCCTGTTAAGGGGCAATGATTCTACGGTGTAGCCCCCCAAAGCCCTTTTTTGCCGCTTCGCGCCTCGCGCTCGAGCTTGACGAATTTGTCCTGAAACATCACGTTCGGCGGAACGGACATCGTATTCGCGTAGCCTTCCCTGACCAGCACTTCGTTAAACATCGTCGTTTCTCCTTGGAGGAACACGTAACGCAGCAATCTGCCGTATTTATCCGTATCGCCCGTATCCTTGAACATATAGACGGTTTTGCCGGTCAACTGCTTCTTGGTGAAGTCACTCGCTTCTTTGCCGAATTTTTCGACAGGGCTGTTCGGCTTTACCGTTTCCGGTGTGTTCACTCCGATCAACCTCACCTTTTCCCCGTTTTTGGTCTCAAACGTATCACCGTCCACCACTCGCTTGACTTCCGCAGTCGTATACTTGTGGTTTTTTAACTCGGGGTAAACCTTAAGTATTTCCGAGACGAAAGCGTCTCCCGCCGCGCCCGAACCGGCCGAACAACCGACGAGCCATAACAGCGCCAAGCAAAAAATCCATTTTTTCATGCCAAATCCTCCATGCGCTTATCATTCCTTTACCATTGTAGGATCCGCCCGCCTTGAAGTAAAGAAGATGTTTAAAGATGCGCCGTTCCTTTCATACTAGTAAATAACTGTTATTGTGGAGGATGCGATCATGTCTTACAACCCGGAGAAGCCGCTGATTGTGCAGAGCGATTTTTCGATATTGCTGGAAACGCGGCATCCCAAGTTTGATGAAACCCGCGGCATGCTGGCCCGGTTCGCCGATCTGGTCAAGTCGCCGGAGCATTTGCACACGTACCGGATGTCATCGATCTCGCTGTGGAATGCCGCGGCGTCGGGGATGATCTGCGAAGAAATTCTCGAATTTCTCGATGCGAACGCGAAGTTCGGTGTGCCCGCCCACATCCGGGAAGAGATCCGGCGATTTGTCGACCGTTACGGAGTGGTGCGCATGGAAAGCGTCGGCGAAGATTTGGTGCTCGTATCCGACGATCTAGACGTCATCAAGGAGATGGTTCGCTACAAATCGTTAAAATCTTACGGATTGTGCCAGGTGGACGACAAAACGCTGCGGTTCTCACCCGTTTATCGGGGTATTCTCAAGCAGGAGCTGATCAAGCTCGGGCTTCCGGTGGAGGATGTGGCCGGATACCATCCGGGCGAGCAGCTGCCGATCAACCTGAAGGAGGAGACCGATGCTGGCAAGCCTTTCCGGCTTCGAGATTACCAACGTTCGGCGGTCGAATCGTTTTACAAGGAAGGCAGCTATCACGGGGGCAGCGGCGTGCTTGTATTGCCCTGCGGCGCAGGGAAAACGGTTATCGGCATAGCCGCGATGGGCAAGCTGAACTGTGCGACGCTCATTTTGACAACCAATATGACAAGCGTACGGCAGTGGAAAAAAGAGATTTTGGAAAAAACCGACGTCACGGAGGATATGGTCGGGGAATACTGCGGCGACAAGCGGGAGGTCCGGCCGATCACGATCGCCACGTATCAAATTTTGACGTATCGCAAATCTTCGGATGACGAATTTGTTCATATGGATCTGTTCCGCAAAAGGGATTGGGGGCTTATCGTATACGACGAGGTGCATTTGCTTCCCGCCCCCGTATTTCGCGTTACCGCAGGCATTCAGGCGACACGCCGGCTCGGGCTCACGGCGACGCTCGTCCGCGAAGACGGGCGCGAGGAGGATGTCTTTTCACTCGTCGGGCCCAAACGTTACGAAATGCCGTGGAAGGAGCTGGAGACGAAAGGCTGGATCGCGGCGGTCGAATGCGTGGAAATCCGCGTGCCGATGGATGAAACGCTGCGCAAAGCTTATGTCCATGCCGAGGCAAAACAGAAGATGCGCATCGCCTCGGAAAACCCGGCCAAGTTGGAGATCGTGAAAAAGCTGCTGAACAAGCATCCGCAGGAGCAAACGATCATCATCGGCCAATATTTGGATCAGCTTAAGCTCATTTCGGCCGAGATCGGCGCTCCGCTCATTTGCGGTGAAATCCCGCATGAGGAGCGGGAGCAGCTGTACGCCCGCTACCGCAGCGGAGAACTGCAAACCTTGGTCGTATCCAAGGTCGCGAATTTTGCCGTCGACCTGCCGGACGCGAGCCTGGCCATCCAGGTATCGGGCAGCTACGGTTCGCGCCAGGAGGAGGCGCAGCGGCTCGGCAGAATATTGCGGCCGAAGGCCGATCGCAATGAAGCTTTCTTCTATACGGTCGTTTCCGGCGATACGAAGGAGGAGCAGTTTGCAATGAACCGGCAGCTGTTCCTGGTCGAGCAGGGGTACAAGTACCGGGTGGAAAAGGTCGAATTGAACCTTGGGAAGGAGGAGCTTTCGGTATGAATGCAAGCGACATGCTGGAGCAGATGCCCGATTCGCTGCGCCGCGCCATAGAGGCGAACGAAGCGCTGTCCGTATGGCTGAAGCGGGGCCATACGCTGGAGGAAATATATACGTCGCCCGACTTGCTGGAGGCCGTCTATCACGCGATGTCACGATTCGAACGGCGGGTGCTGGAAGCCATCGTCAAACGAATCGGCAGCGACCCTTTCACTTGGAGCGAGCTGGAAAAATGCTGCGCTCCCGCGCTGACCGGAGCGCAGGCGAAGGTCGGTTTTGTGCTGCTGCTGCGCAAAGGGCTCGTAGCCGGCATGCTCAAATCATGGGGGGAGCACGTCTACGCGCTGCCGGAAGATACGATGGGGTTATGTCAGCAGCTGCTGCTCGGCCCGTCCGAATCATCAGGCGGTGCGCTCGCGCAGGCGGCCGCTCCGCGTCCGGGGATCGGCCATGCGCTCTTTTCGCTGCTCGTTTATATAGCCAAACACGAAGTGACATTAACTCAAAAAGGTATGATCCATAAGAAGCATCTGCAAAAGCTCGGCGAGCGGCTTCGATTGTCGGATGACGGATTGGGCGAGGCCGGTTTTGCTTATACGTTTGCGGACCAGTATGCCCCGTCGCTCGCTCTCGTACTGGACGCCGCTCTGCGTTTCGGATTGATAGAAGCTGTGGATGGCCGTTACAGCCTATGCCCGGATCAGGTCAAGAGGTGGATCGGCTTATCCGCGGCTGAGCAAAACGGGCGGCTTTACCGGTGGTGGAAACCGGTAACGTCGAGGGGGACCGTGTTGTTCAGCCATTTTATTTTTGCCTTGGAGCAAAAAAAGGAACGGGAGAAGCTGTCGCTGGATGAAATCAAACGGTGGATGGTGCATCGCGATATTGAAAAAGATGAAGGCAAGGTGGCGGACGCCTGGAATGAATGGATGCGCGTTTGGGTCCGCCCGTGTGTCAGCTTAGGCTTTCTCGAAGTAACGGATGAGGGCGAAGTATATTGGCCGACTAAGCCGATAGCGGGTGATGACAAACATCCGGGGAGCGTCGGTCGCTATGGTTTGCCGGAGTTTTCCGATACCGGTAAGCCGTCCGCTCATAATCCGACGCTGTACGTGCAGCCCGATTTCGAAATCGTCGCCCCGCCGGCGGAAACATATGCGGTACGTTGGGAGCTCGAATGCATCGGGGAGCTGCAGACGGACGACCATGCCGCGGTGTATAAACTAACGAAAGAAAGCATCATTTACGCCCTGGAACAAGGGCGGACGGCTCGGGACATCATCGAATTTTTAACTGCCGAAGCGATGTATGGCGTACCCGATAACGTTCGCCTCGCGCTCGAAGAGTGGGGAAGCGAATACGGCAAGGTGCGGCTGGAGCAGGTCACTTTGCTGCGCTGCCGGGACGAGGCGACGGCCGGCGAACTGGAAACGCATCCGCATTCGGCGCGTTTTGTGCTGGAGAAAATTTCTCCTCGTGATTTTCTGGTATCGGCGGACAATCCGGACGGGCTGCACAAATGGCTGAAGGATGCAGGTTACTTGCCGGCCAAGACGGTGAAAGGACCGGGGCAGCCCGAGCGCCGCGAGGAAGCGGCGAACGAGGGAAGCGGCCGATCCGACGCCCCCCGGGACAGCCGCGGCCGTCAAGGCTTGCTGCTGCACAGCGATCCGGCCGCATATTTCAAGCCGGCCCCCCAGCTTCCGGACATCCGCGATTTGTACCCGAGCTTCCAGGACATTCCGGTCATGTGGTGGAAAGATTACCGCTCGTATCATCCGACGACCAGAAAGGAGCTCGTCCAGAAAGCGATAGAGTGGAAAACGGCGCTGCAGCTGCGAAGGGAAAACGGCGACACGCTGCTGATCCCGCGCCATATCCAGGAAACGAGAGGCACGTGGTTGTTGTACGGGACCGTCGGCGGCGACGGAAGCGATGCGCCGGAAGGCCGGGAGCTGACGCTTGCACCAGAGCAGTGGGACGAGATGAAACTGATCGTCCCTGGCATAAATGATAAATAATAATACGCCATCGCCCGGAAGAATGTGATATAGTAGAAGAGTAACACTTGTAAAGGAAGGGCGGTGTGCTTACCGTGGCAGTGATGGAAGCAGCCACTTTGGACATGTCTGCCGTATTGCTGCAGGCCTACGAAGTGGCGGATATGATCAATCGTTCCGCCGAAGTTGCGGATTATTTATACTGGAAGCAAAAGGTCGAAAGCGATCCGGAAGTGCAATCTCTGGTCAAGCTGTTCGCCAAAAAGAAAGAGCTGTTCGAAGAAACGCAGCGGTTCGGGCATTACCACCCGAATTACCACGAGGCGCTGGAACAGGTAAAAGCCGTCCAGGATGAGCTTGACCGCATTGAGGCGGTAAACCGTTTCAAGCAAGCGGAGGAAGCTTTGGACGATCTGCTTTATACGATATCCGGCATGATCGCCGGTTCCGTATCCGATTCGATCAAGGTGCCGAGCAACAAGCTGATCACCGGCGGCGGCTGCAGCAGCGGAGGAAGCTGCAGCGGCAATTGCGGTTAATTGCCGGCCGCCGGCGGTCGCCGGGCATTACTCCTGCCGGTGAAGCTGAAACACCGGCAGCAGCCCGCCGACCTGCATCCCTTGCCAATTTGTGTTGGCCGGGGTACGAAACGATTGTAAGCGTTTTTGTTCCGCTTCGTCCAACAGACCGAGTTGAAAGAGCGTTTCCACGACGGTCGGGTACAGCGCCCGTTCGGCTCCGTCTTCGATTTTGACAGCCACACCGATGCCAAGGTCCGGGACGGTCAGCGCGAAGACGCCTTCGGCCCCCATCTTGCCGACGATGCGGCCGCGAGTCGCTTCGATCAGCTGCGTATCGAAGCGGCCGGTTCCGGCAATATAGCGTGGGTACGCGCGAATCGCAGCCACAATCGCGGCAGCCGCCTCGGCCCTTGTCGGGCCAAGGCTATCAGGCCGGCCGAGCCGCGCGAACGCATAAGCAAGACGCCATAGCGGCATGCCGAATACGGGAACGCCGCAGCCGTCGATGCCGACGGCGAGCTCTTCGGAAGAGAGGCCGCACATATCGGCCACTGTCTCGCGCATGCGCCGCTGGACGGGGTGCTCGGGCCGGATATAACCGGCGACCGAGTCCCCGCGGCAGGCGGCCAACGCAAGCATTCCGGCATGCTTGCCGGAGCAGTTGTTGTGCAGCGCCGTCGGCTTCTCGCCGCGCAGCCGCATCGCTTCGGCCGTGGGGCGGTGCCACGGCTCATGAACCCCGCAGCTCAGGCTGTCCGGGGTGAGCCCCGATTTGGCCAAGATCGAGCGGGCCGCTTCCGTATGATCCGGCTCGCCGCTGTGCGACGCGCACATCAGGGCGATTTCCGGCTGCGTCATGCCGGTCCGGGCCGCCGCTCCCGATTCGACAACAGGAATCGACTGCAGCGGTTTGGCTGTCGAACGGGCGAAAGTAAGGTGGGTATATTGGCCCAGATGAGCCAGCAGCCGGCCTTGCCAGTCGACAACGGCGATATGCCCGTTGTGTTTGCTCTCCACGACGGGACCTCTCAAAACATGGACGACAGCGTTCGAAACGTTCAATGACGATCCCTCCGCACATATAAGTTTCTAGAATTAATTTCTCGAAGGAAGGTAAGACGATGTTGACACAACGGTCCGGGTTTATCGTATGGGTAAACGATTTGAAAGCGGCTGCCAAACAACTGGAACGGTTCGGCAGCATTCATTATATATCCAAAAAGCTGCATTACGTGGTTATGTATACGTACGCGGATCGCGTGGAAGAAACGATGAAGCAGGTTTCCCGCCTTCATTTTGTTAAAAAGGTAGAACGCTCATACCGCAATGAAATCAAAACCGAATACAACAGTAATATGCCTGACAAAACCCGTTTCTACTCACTATAAAGGTTGATCCGTACAGAGGCAAGCTCCATCTTCGGATGGGGCCTTTTTTTTGCTGCTTTAATTTCGAAATATTTGCTAAATTCGGAATTTTGCGTTTACAGACTCAATATATTGAATTATAAAGAATTTTTAATTTGGAAAAGCTGCAGAAATCAAGTAGAATTGAACGTGATTACATACGTGGGCATTTTGGCCTAATTTTATCTCGAGAGGAGAATGAGATGATGAGAGACAAGATCATGAACAGATGGAGCAACTACGAGCCGTTTCACGTTTCTCTTGGAGATAAAAAAATCGCCGACATCGTCATCACGAACCATGCCCGCCAGCGCTGGGCCGACCGCGTGGAAACCGCCAAAACCGGCTTCGAGGACATCTGCGAATTTCTTTGGAGCAAGCTGAAAACAGGTCATATCCGGCCTTACTATAGAAACGAAAAAGACGTTTACCTGATCGACGAAGACCTGGTTATGGTCGCCGAATTTTCCGTGCTGGAGAAGGAAACCGACATTGCCGGCAATCCGCTTCACAAAATGATTGTTGTCACTTTTTTGGGAAGAATGTCGGAAACGATCGAGCTTCGCGATTTGAAATCGTATTACTCCTGGCTTCGCCACTCCAGGCGAATGACGCTGATCAAGAACAGCCGCAAACGAAGATAATGCATTGTATGATGGAACGTCCAGCCGGGTTCGGCGGACGTTCTTTTTTTGTCATACAAGCCGCGCGGATGGTATAATCAGGAGAAAGAAAGGCGGTTGACGCCATATGGCACTCAATTTTCACCAGCTGCATATTTTTTACACGGTTGCGGAAAAAGGCAGCTTTTCCCATGCGGCACAAGCGCTGCATATGACTCAGCCCGCCGTGACGATGCAGGTGCAGTCGCTGGAAGATTATTTCGGTACGAAACTGTTTCACCGCTCCACGAAAAAAATCGAGCTGTCGGAAGCCGGACGTACGCTTCTGCCTTATGCCAAGCGCAGCATCGAGCTGATGAAAGAAACCGATATGAGCATGTCGCGTTTTACCCATATGCTGGAAGGGCGCCTTCACCTGGGGGCGAGTCTGACGATCGGGGAGTATATACTTCCGCGGCTGCTCGGTCCGTTCAGCAAGGAATATCCGAATATTTCGGTGAGCATGAAGGTGATCAACACGACGCAAATTTTGGATGAGGTGCTTAATCATCAGCTCAACTTCGGACTCGTCGAAGCGGAGGTGCGTCATCCGGATGTCCATACCGAAGCGCTGCTCAGCGACGAGCTTGCGCTTATCGTGCCTAAGCAGCATCCGCTTGCGGAAAAAGAAATCGTCACGCTCGAAGAAATGCTTGAGTATCCCTTTGTCCTTCGGGAAAAAGGCTCCGGAACGCGCAAAGTGATGGAAGAGGAGCTGAAAAAGGCGGGTATCGATGCGTCGGATATGAAGATCGTGATGGAGCTCGGCAGCACCGGAGCGGTCAAATCGGCCGTCGAAGCGGGACTCGGGCTGTCCGTCATTTCGCAGTCTTCGGTGAAGCATGAAGTGACGCTTGGGGTCATCCAAATCAAAAAGGTGGAAAACGTCAGATTCGCCCGCAGCTTTTATGCGATTTATCTCAATTCCACGCTGCTGCCGATATCGGCGGTCACCTTCATGTCGTTTCTGCGTGAGCGCGAGCTCAGCCAGTGGCTGTAGCCGCGTATTTTTATATTGGCAATAACAAATATTTCGCTCATGCTAAACAACCCGCAACTTTTTTTACAGATCCGGAGCATTCCGTTAACACCGGTTTAACGGTTATGTTTTACACTTTCCTAAGAAAGAAGGCCACCTGCATGACGAATCATTCTGAAGGTTTCGCCGATTTGCACTCGCACACGACCGCTTCGGACGGCACCGTGCCGCCGCGGGAGAACGTGCGGATGGCCCGGGAAGCCGGGCTTGCCGCAATCGCGATCACCGACCACGATACGGTGGCGGGCGTCGACGAAGCGATGCGCGAAGGAGAGAGGCTTGGCGTCATCGTCGTTCCCGGCGTCGAAATCAGCACCTTTGCCGCCGGCCAGGACATTCACGTTCTCGGTCTCTTTATCGACCACACCGATCCGAAGCTGCTTGCCCGTCTCGCCGAGCTGCGAAGCGTGCGTGAGAACCGCAACGAAATGCTGCTGCGGCGTCTGGCGGAGCTCGGGCTGCCCGTGACGATGGAAGAAATCGAGGCTGGGCGCGGGCTCTCGGACAAAGACGGCGAAACGATCGGCAGGCCTCACATCGCAGCCGTCATGGTCGCTAAAGGGTATGTTCGCACGATCAGTGAAGCATTCGAAAAATATTTGGGGAAAGGCGGGACTGCCTATGTCAATCCGCCGCGCATTCATCCGCGGACGGCGGTAGAGTGGATATTGGAGGCCGGGGGAACGCCGGTTTTGGCGCACCCGGGCTTATATGATGCCGATGAGCTTATTCCGGAGCTAGCCCGCGGCGGCCTGAAAGGGCTTGAAGTTTACCACAGCGACCATATCCCCGAGCAGGAAGCTCACTATGCCGAATTGGCGAAGCAGCTGCAGCTCATCGCCACGGCCGGTTCGGATTTCCATGGCGAGCGCAGCGGTGAAATGTTCCACGCACCGATCGGCGCCCGGAAAATTTCCGCCCAAGTGCTGGAAAAGTTACGAAGAAAAAGCTTCTGAGGCGAAGCATTTTCTATTTAGGATACATTGTGCCTATGCGTAGCTTTCTTGCAAAAAAGCAGATTTCCAACGCCTTCGGGTTTACACATTCCGATTCCAAAGCAAAGGGGAAAACATCCGTGAAAATAACTAAAGCCATTATTCCTGCCGCCGGCCTCGGCACCCGCTTTCTTCCGGCCACGAAAGCTCAGCCCAAGGAAATGCTGCCGATCGTCGATAAGCCGGCCATTCAATATATCGTGGAGGAAGCGATCGCTTCCGGCATCGAAGATATCATGATTGTGACGGGACGCAACAAGCGGGCGATCGAAGATCATTTTGACAAATCGGTCGAGCTCGAGGCGAATTTGGAGGAAAAAGGGAATGAAGAGCTTCTGCGCATCGTGCAGGAAGTATCCAATTTGGCCGATGTCCATTACATTCGGCAAAAGCAGCCGCTCGGCCTCGGCCATGCGGTGCTGACAGCCCGCAAATTCATCGGTGACGAGCCTTTTGCCGTTCTGCTCGGCGACGATATTATGGTGTCGGACCCGCCTGCATTGAAGCGAATGATCGATATTCACGAGGCTACGGGCACGTCCGTCATCGCTGTCCAGGAGGTGCCGTGGGACGAGGTGCACAAATACGGTATCGTTTCGCCGGCAGTACGTAAGGAACCGTATCCGTACATTCAGGATCTGATCGAAAAGCCGGACCGTGCCGCCGCACCGTCCAACCTGGCCGTCATCGGGCGGTACGTCATCACTCCGGACATCTTCGATATTTTGGAAAAATGCGCGCCCGGACGGGGCGGGGAAATCCAGCTTACCGACGCGCTCCGCATTTTGAACGGCAGGCAGCAGATGGTTGCTTATATGCTCGAGGGCAAGCGTTACGACGTAGGGGATAAACTCGGTTTTATCGAGGCGACGATCGAATTTGCGTTGGAGCGCCCGGAGCTGCAAAATGACCTGAAACTGTATTTGCAGGAGCTTGTCAAACGATGGCCGTCTGAGTAAAAAAAAACGCTTTCGTCAAATGGGCGCTGCGGCGCCGGGAGGTGCTCATGGGAGAGAAAATAGCCGTTATCGGTACCGGTTACGTAGGTCTCGTGTCAGGAGCATGTTTTGCGGAAATAGGGCATCGCGTCGTTTGCGCCGATGTGGATGAAGGCAAAATCGAGCGGCTTCGGGCCG
Source organism: Paenibacillus hamazuiensis (assembly GCF_023276405.1). Taxonomy (NCBI): domain Bacteria; kingdom Bacillati; phylum Bacillota; class Bacilli; order Caryophanales; family Paenibacillaceae; genus Paenibacillus; species Paenibacillus hamazuiensis. The sequence continues at coordinate 3,201,937 of NZ_JALRMO010000001.1, read as the reverse complement.
CCGACATTCCGATTTATGAGCCCGGGCTGGACCATCTGGTTCGCAGAAATCTGGGAAGCGGAAGGCTGCGTTTCACTGCAGACATCGACACTGCCGTCCGCGACGCCGACATCGTCTATGTCGCTGTAGGAACGCCCGGCTTGGATAGCGGAGCAGTCGATCTTTCGCAGGTGAGCCAGGCGGTGCGGCAAATAGCCGCCCATTTGAACGGATACAAAATCATCGTAATCAAAAGCACGGTTCCCGTCGGCACATTTCGCTTCGTGGAGCAGACGGTCAAAGAAGCTGCGGGGGAAAACGCGCGGTTCGATGTAGTGTCGAACCCCGAGTTTTTGCGGGAAGGATCGGCGATCCGCGATTCGTTTCATCCGGACCGGATCGTGATCGGCGCGACGAGCGACACCGCTGCGCGGCGGATCGCCCGAGTGCACGAGAGCATGGGAACGGAAGTGCTTTTCGTGGACCCGGAAAGTGCGGAGCTGATCAAATATGCGTCCAATGCGTTTTTGGCGGCAAAAATATCGTTTATTAACGAAATGGCAAACGTGTGCGAAAAAACAGGAGCCGACATCGCTCTTGTCGCCCGAGGGATGGGCATGGACCGGCGGATCGGACCGTATTTCTTGCAGGCTGGCATCGGCTACGGAGGCTCCTGCTTTCCGAAGGATACGAAAGCCCAACTGCACGTGGCGAAAAAACTTGGATGCGATATGAAAATATTGCAGGCCGCCATCGAGGTCAACGAGCGGCAGCGCCTTCTGTTCGCGGACAAAGTGGCGCGTGCCCTGGACGGGAGCGTCAAGGACCGCATCGTGGCGGTGATGGGGCTGGCCTTCAAGCCGAACACCGACGACGTGAGAGAAGCGCCGGCTCTCGACATCATCAGGGTGCTCCGGCAAAGCGGCGCGCAAATGCGGGCCTACGACCCGGTCGCAACGGAAAAAGCCGGGCTGCATCTCCCGGGGGTTTGTCTATATTCCGATCCGTACGAAGCGATCTCCGGCGCGGACGCAATGGTCGTCTGCACCGAGTGGGACCAGGTGAAAAACATGGACTTGCATGAAGTGAAGCGGCGCCTTCGCACCCCGGTCGTCGTTGACGGCCGCAATGTGTTCGAACCGAAGCTTATGGTGCAGCTCGGTTTCCGTTACCATTCCGTCGGACGCAAAAACGTGCAGGAAGAGTATGCAGGCATCGTTTAAAAACCAAGCAGCCTTCCCCTTGGGGAGGCTGCTTGGTTTTTTGTTGTGTTTTATTGCTGAGACGCAGCTGGCTCAGTTTAAGTCCGAACAGCTCGCTGAGCTTGCCACCGGACCATAAAGGAACTACAGTGCGCTATAATGGCCATTTCGAGTGATTCGCCAAAAATAAAGGAACTGTAATTCGTTATTTTCCTATTTTGCGACGCAAATCCGGCCTCGGAAACCTGGGCCCCCCCCTTGCAGGAGGGGGGAATTAGGGTGTGGTCCCGGGGCTAGGGGGTGCCCTTCAGCCCTTTGACAAACCCTTCATCCGGCGTTACATAGAGCGTCTTCTGATTATCGTAAATGACGAACCCCGGCTTGGAGCCGTTGGGCTTGCGGACGTGGCGAATCAAGGTGTAGTCGACGGGCACCTGGCTGGAAGAGCGGGCTTGACTGAAATAGGCAGCCAGCTGCGCGGCCTCCCGGAGCGTGGCATCGCCGAACTCCGCGGCGCGGATGACGACGTGCGAACCAGGGATATCCTTCGTATGCAGCCACGTGTCGTTCGGATGCGCCAGACGGTTGGTTAAGTACTCGTTTTGCGTATTATTTTTTCCGACATAAATCGGCACACCTTCGCTGGAAGAGTAGCAGGCCAGCACGGGCTTGTCGTTTTTCTTTTTCCTGCGCGCTTTCTTTTGGCGGTCGCGGATGTATCCTTGTCCGACAAGCTCGTCGCGAATCTCCTCGATATCGCTTAAATTGGCGCTGTCCAGCTGCTGAAGCAGGCTTTCGAGATAGCGGATTTCTTCCTGCGTGCTGTCGATTTGCTCGCGGACGGCGACGACGCTGTTTTTCGTTTTCGTATATTTCTTAAAATACCGCTGGGCGTTTTCGGACGGAGTGAGCAGCGGATCGAGCTCAATCGAGATCGTTCGCTGTTCTTCGTCATAATAGTTGATGACCTCAACCTGCTTGTCGCCCTTCTGAAACAGGTGCATCGAAGCGGTCAAAAGCTCGCCCAAAATCCGGTATTTATCGGCGTCATGGGCTTCTTCGAGCGTTTCCCGCAGCTTTTCAAGCTTTTTGACATTTTTGCTTTTTTCGTTTTGCAGCAGGCGAATCAGATCGGAAACACGCTGCTTGATCGTATCCCGCTCCGCTTTATCCCCGTAAAACGCCTCCAGACATTCGCTTACGGCAGGAAATGCTGTTCCTTCGGCGGCCACATGAGTCAAGGCAATGACGGAAAAATACGTTTTTCCGGAAGCAGGCTGCTCCCTGATATTCGGCTCGTAACGGTGTGCGGACCATTCGCTTACCAGTTCCGAGTAAGGCGCCCACAGCCGTTCGGCTGCTTCTTGCACATCCGTATCCCGCCCGATGCCGCTGCGAAAAACGATTTCTTTGGCGACGAGAGGGCTGATTCCGCTAAGCTGGCGGACGAGCTTTTGCTCAAGCGATTCTTCCGGCCGGTCGGGCGGCGAATCCTGCAGCAGCTCTTTCCACTGTTCCTTCGATGTGTCCAGCGGGTTCAGCTTATGCTGTTCGGGAGGGGCGACATATTTGCTGCCGGGCATCACGATGCGATAGCTGCTGATCGCCGGCGTCACATGATGAATGCCGTCCAAAATCGTTTCCGATGCCGGATCGATAAGGATGATGTTGCTGTGCCGGCCCATAATTTCCACGACGATCGTTTTGATGCTGATGTCGCCGAGCTCGTCGCGCTGCCGCACCTGAAAACGAACGATCCGTTCCATACCGACCTGTTCGATCGCTTCGATGATGCCTCCTTCGCTGTGCTTGCGCAGCAGCATGCAGAACATCGGGGCTTCCAGCGGGTTTTGATAGGACGCCTGGGTCAGATGAATGCGCGGATAGGTAGGATTAGCCGATAAAAGCAGCTTCATATTTTGGCCTTGTGCGCGTATTTGCAGCACAATGTCCTGGTCGGTCGGTTGGTGCACTTTCGTGATTCTGCCGCCGACACAAGCTTGAAGCTCGTGTACGAGGGCGCGGACTACAATGCCGTCGAAAGACATGATGGACACTCCATTCTGCAATAAAACTGTGCTTGAGGTATATTGAACTGCCGGATCGTTATTGGCGAAACGGCGGATTATAGCGCTGATGACTTCGGCACGACTTTTTCCGTCCATGCCGCTACCAATCTTTTATAATGAAGAAATTTCGAATGTATCTTCATCGAAAAGGCTTCGATCGGAAGCTTTTCTTAACGATAAAGAATTTATAAGTTATCAGCGGAGCTGATGAAATTCTTTATCACAAGAAAAGTTTCTGCTAAGACACGAATGTATCTTCATCGAAAGGCTTCGATCGGAAGCTTTTCTTATCATGCCATATTTTGAGCGAAAACTTAAGAGGCAGCTTGATTTTAATCATTGTTGCCGTATTTGATGTACGGTCTTTGGGGATTGCATAACAGGTCCGGCGGTTTCGGCAACGGTTTAATACTTTACGGAATCGGGCCATTTCCGGCAGGGAGGGATATTTCACCGCAGATTGTGATATTTTGCGGCTTGTCTGAATACATTTACCCTAGTACAACCCTAGTGAACGCTTACGATGCCAGTTGGTTTCGGGGGCTCCCCCAAAAGTATAGGCCGCGAGAGGTTCACTTTACTTTTAGGGGACTGTTGCTGGCGCAAAAACTCTCAGGAGGGAATCGCGAATGAGTCAGAAAAAGTGGTATCAGATGTCGGCACAGGAGGTTTCGCAGGCATGGCAGACGGACCCGGTCCAGGGCTTATCTTCGGATGAAGGGCGAAAACGGCAGGGGGAGCACGGGCTCAACGAACTGTCGGAAGGGGATAAAGTATCGCCGATTACGCTGTTCCTCAATCAGTTTAAAGATTTTATGGTGCTTGTGCTGATGGGAGCCACGCTCATTTCCGGCCTGCTCGGCGAATATTTGGACGCGATTACGATCGTCGCCATCATCATCATGAACGGCATTCTCGGCTTCGTTCAGGAGTTCCGCGCGGAACGCTCGCTGCGCGCTCTTAAGGAATTATCCGCGCCGCATGCGAAGGTACTTCGGGACGGAACGGTCTGTCAAATTCCGGCACGAGAGCTGGTGCCGGGAGACGTGGTGCTGCTGGAAAGCGGCGACCGGGTGCCGGCGGACGTCCGTTTTATCGAGACGAACGGCGTATATATCGAAGAGTCCGCATTAACGGGCGAATCCGTGCCGGTAGCCAAACAGACGGAACTGCTCGGAGCGGACGAAATTCCGCTCGGCGACCAGCGTAACCTCGGTTTTATGGGGACGATGATGACGCGCGGAACCGCACGGGGAATCGTCGTTCGCACAGGCATGGAAACCGAGATGGGGAAAATCGCCGATCTCATCCAAAATACCGAATCGATGGAAACGCCGCTGCAGCACCGGCTCGAGCAGCTCGGCAAAATTTTGATCATGGTCGCCCTCGGTCTGACTGTGATGGTTGTCGTCGCGGGCATTATGCACGGACAGCCGCCGTACGGCATGTTCCTTGCGGGAGTGAGCCTTGCCGTTGCGGCGATTCCCGAAGGGCTGCCGGCGATCGTGACGATTGCGCTCGCACTCGGCGTGCAGCGGATGATCCAGCGCAAGGCGATCGTGCGCAAGCTTCCATCCGTTGAAACGCTCGGCTGCGCGTCCGTCATCTGCTCTGACAAGACGGGGACGCTCACGCAAAACAAAATGACGGTGACCCATCTGTGGCTTGGCGGCAATCTGATGGAAGTATCCGGCGACGGATACGATCCGCAAGGCGATATCGTTTATCGCGGCGAAAGCGTCGATATCCGTAAAAACCAGATGCTGCGGCGGATGCTGCAGGTGTCGGTGCTTTGCAACAATGCGAGTCTTTTCGAAGAGGAAAGCGAAGGCAAGAAGAAAAAAGGGAAAGAAGAAGCCGCTCCGGTATGGAGCATTAAGGGGGATCCGACGGAGGGAGCGCTCGTCGTGCTCGGCGCGAAGGCGGGGATTACGGCGGAATCGCTGGACGGCTTGTACCGCCGCGTTGCGGAAATGCCTTTCGACTCCGAGCGCAAGCGGATGTCCGTCATCGTCGAGCATCAGGGCGGGCAAATGGTTTGCACCAAGGGAGCGCCGGACGTGCTGCTGGCGCACTGCAGCTACGTGCTGTGGGACGACAAGGTGATTCCGTTTACGCCGACGCTGAAGCAAAAGGTAATGGCTGCAAACGAAGGCATGGCGAAAAACGCGCTGCGCGTCCTCGGCCTCGCATACCGCGACATGAAGCAGGGCGAAAGAAGCGATTCCACCCTCGAGGTGGAAAACAACCTCGTGTTTGTCGGGCTGACCGGAATGATCGATCCGCCGCGCCGCGAGGTGCGCGATGCGATCGTCAAGTGCAAGCGGGCCGGCATCAAGACGGTCATGATTACCGGCGATCACCAGACGACGGCGGAAGCGATCGCCAAACAGCTCGGCATCATCCCTCCGGACGGACTTGTGCTGAACGGCGGACAGCTGAGCCAACTGACCGACGAAGAGCTCGACGACAAGGCGGACAATATCTATGTCTATGCGCGTGTCTCGCCCGAGCATAAGCTGCGGATCGTCAAGTCGCTGCAGCGCAAAGGCCATGTCGTGGCAATGACCGGCGACGGCGTGAACGACGCGCCGGCCATCAAGGCGGCCGATATCGGCATCGCGATGGGCATCAGCGGCACGGACGTATCGAAGGAAGCGTCGGCGCTCGTGCTGAGCGACGACAATTTCGCGACGATCGTCGCAGCGATCGAGGAAGGCCGCGGCATTTACGAAAACATCCGCAAGTTCATCCGGTATCTGCTCGCTTCCAACGTCGGGGAGATTTTGACGATGTTTCTGGCCATGATGGCGGGTCTGCCGCTTCCGCTCGTGCCGATCCAAATTTTGTGGGTGAACCTGGTGACCGACGGTTTGCCGGCCATGGCGCTCGGCGTAGACCAGGCCGAAAAAGATTTGATGCAGCAAAAGCCGCGCGGGGCGAAGGAAAACATTTTCGCGCGCCGTCTCGGCTGGAAGATCATCAGCCGCGGCGTATTGATCGGCATATGCACGCTGGCGGCATTCTGGCTTGCGCTGCAGGAAAATCCGGACAGCGCTTCGCACCTCGTCAAGGCGCAGACGGTCGCTTTCGCTACACTGGTGATGGCGCAGCTCATCCACGTATTCGACTGCCGCAGCTCGCGGTCGATTTTTCACCGCAACCCGCTGCAAAACCGCTACCTGGTGCTGGCTGTCATTTCCTCGCTGCTGCTTGTGCTCGCCGTGCTGTATACACCTCAGCTCCAGCCGATTTTCAAAACGGTTCCGCTGAACCTGCGCGACTGGATCGTCGTACTGGTGTTCGCCGGCATTCCGACGTTCCTGATGGGAATCGGCAGCGTGCTGCAAAATCCGTCGAAGCGCAAATCGGTCAAATACGGCGGCGGCAGCGCGAAGCCGGCCGTAAGATAAGCTGTACCCGGACTGCCGGAGCCTCCTGTCTCCGGGCAGTCCATTTTTTTTAGCATCGGATATATATCTATACGGATGGCGGTCCACCTGCATATAATTCGAACGTATATTCTTGTTTTTCTCCTGATTATGACTAGGCATCCTGTTCATTTTGCGTTATGATAGGCTAAACGAAAAATGAAAATGAACTATGGAGAGCGAAAAACGATGAAATTTACAAAAATGCACGGGCTCGGCAACGATTTTATCGTCATAGCGGGAGAAGAGGCGCTTCCGGCGGATGCCGGCACGCTTGCCGCGAAGCTGTGCAGCCGTTTTTTCGGGATCGGAGCCGACGGTCTCGTTTACATTTTGCCTTCGGACAAAGCCGACTTTATGATGCGCATCATCAACTCCGACGGCTCGGAGGCGGAGCAGTGCGGCAATGCGATCCGCTGCGCGGCCAAGTATATATACGACAACGGCCTTGTCGATACCGGCAAGAAGGAGATCGCGATCGAGACGATCGGAGCCGGTGCGCAGCGGGTGCAGCTGCATGTAAAGGACGGCAAGGCGGAAACGGTTCGCGTCGATATGGGAGAACCTGTGCTTGAAGGCTTGAAGGTGCCGACGACGGTGGACCGAAATCCGGTCGTGGAGCATCCGGTTTCCGCCGACGGCCGCGATTTTCGCTTTACGGCTGTATCGATGGGGAATCCTCACTGCGTTATTTTTGTCGAGGACGCGGTACATTTCGATTTGCACACGTGGGGGCCGAAGCTTGAGGTCCATCCTTTGTTTCCGAAAAAAATTAACGTCGAATTTGCAACCGTTCGTTCGCGGGACCGTATCGATATGAGAGTGTGGGAGCGCGGAGCCGGACCGACGCTGGCCTGCGGCACCGGCGCGTGCGCGACGCTGGTCGCATCCGTGCTGAACGGCTATGCGGACCGCAGCGCCGTCGTATCGCTCAAGGGCGGCGATCTGCACATCGAGTGGAGTGAAGCCGACAATCACGTATATATGACCGGACCCGCCGAAGAGGTGTTTCAGGGAACCGTCAATATTTCATAAAAGGGTGTGGTACCATGAAGCCCGACTTAAGGGAAGCGCTCAAGCAGAACATCATCATCGGCGACGGGGCTATGGGCACTTATTTGTATCAAATGGGATTTCCCGTCGGAATTTCTTATGAAGAGCTGAATTTGCTGAGGCCTGACGTCGTCGAGGGTGTACACCGCAAATATTACGAGGCGGGAGCCCGGCTGATCGAAACGAATACATTTTCGGCAAACCGGGAAAAGCTGTCCAAATACGGGCTGGAAAACGAAGTCGAGGCGATCAATCGGGCCGGCGTGGAGCTTGCGCGCAAGGCGGTCGGCGAAGACGCCTATGTGATCGGAGCGATCGGCTCGATTCGTGCGGGCAAGCGGAAAAACATCCGCACCGCGAAGGTGCGGGATGATTTCAAGCAGCAGATCGACATTTTGCTCGGTGCGAAGGTGGACGGGCTGCTGTTCGAATCGTTTTACGATTTGGAGGAGCTGCTGATCGCGCTTAAAATCGTGCGGAAGGTAAGCATGCTGCCGGTCATTTGCCAGTTTGCGACCGAGGGGACGGGCACGACCCAGGACGGGTTTACGCTGCAGGAAGCGTTCCTCAAGCTTCAGCAGGCCGGGGCCGACGTGATCGGGTTCAACTGCCGAAGCGGTCCGAACGGACTTATGCGATCGCTCGAAAAAGTGAGCGGGCTGCACGATATCCCGTTTTCGGTGTTCCCGAACGCGGGTATCCCCGATTATGTCGACGGGAAATATACGTATGCGGCGACGCCGGAATATTTCGGCGAAACGGCCCGCAAATTCGCCGATCTGGGCGCCCGCCTGATCGGCGGCTGCTGCGGCACGACGCCGGAGCATATCGCCGCCATCGCGAAGTCGCTGGACGGCTACGTGCCGCAGCCGGCTGCGATCGACGCGGCGCCGCAGGCGGCGGTGCGCCCGCTGCTGCAGGTGATCGAAAGCGCAGCCCGTCCGGCGGGGCCTTCCGCAGGGGCGCCGAAGGAGCCGACGATCGTCGATTTGGTGCGCGAGCGCCACACGGTTATCGTCGAGCTGGACCCGCCGCGCGATCTCGATATCGAGAGGTTCATGGAGGGGGCCAAGGCGCTGAAGGAAGCTCACGTCGACGCGCTTACGATGGCGGACAACTCGCTTGCCGTCACGCGGATGAGCAATCTGGCGCTCGGCCATCTCGTCAAGCAGCAGCACGGCGTCCGCCCGCTCATTCATATCGCCTGCCGCGACCGCAACTCGATCGGAACGCAGTCGCACCTGATGGGGCTTCATGCGCTCGGCATCGACCACGTGCTTGCGGTGACCGGGGATCCGGCCCGCTTCGGCGATTTGCCGGGATCGAGCTCCGTATACGATTTGACGTCGTTTGAAATCATCCGGATGATCAAGCAGCTCAACGAGGGGATCGCTTTTTCCGGGAAACCGCTGAAGAAAAAAGCGAACTTTATCGTCGGGGCGGCTTTTAACCCGAACGTAAAATATTTGGACAAAGCGGTGCAAAGACTCGAACGCAAAGTCGAAGCCGGGGCCGATTACATCATGACGCAGCCGGTGTACGATCCGGAGCTGATCGTCAAAATTTACGAAGCGACGAAGCATCTCGGCGTACCGATTTTTATCGGGTTTATGCCGCTGGCGAGCGGCAACAATGCAAACTACCTGCACAACGAGGTGCCCGGCATTCAATTGTCGGACGAAGTGCTCGGCCGCATGGCCGGTCTGAAAGGCGAAGAGGGGCGCGCGATGGGCGTGCAGATCACGAAGGAACTGCTCGACGTGGCGATGAACTATTTCAACGGAATATACTTAATGACGCCGTTCCTTGCGTACGATATGACCGTCCAATTGACGAGTTATGTGTGGGAAAAGGCGAAACGCCGCGATTTCCACTTGTCCCCACATGTAAAATGAATTAGAATATATCAATGATGAAATCAATGGATGTGAGCAGGGCATGATTCGAAGCATGACCGGGTTCGGACAAGCGAACCGCTTGATCGCCGGCTACCGGGTACAGATCGATGCCAAATCGGTTAACCATCGCTATTGCGAAGCGGTGATCCGGCTCCCGAGAGAATGGCTGGCGCTTGAGGACCCGCTCAAGAAAACGGTTCAGCTGGCGGTCAAACGGGGACGCATCGATCTGTTCGTCTCCATCGAACGGGAGAATGCGCCGGGCAAGGCCGTCAGTATCGATTGGAGCCTTGCGGAAGGGATACGGCAAGCGGCGGGGCAGCTCAAGGAACGGTTCGGCTTGACGGATGCGATCGGCTTAAAGGAGCTGCTGCAATTTCCCGACGTCGTTAAAATAACGGACAAACTGCTGGAAGCGGACGATACGATCGTAGCGGAGTTTCAGAAGTGTGCCGAAGCTGCGCTGGAGCGTTTAACGGCGATGAGAGAAGCCGAAGGGCGCCACCTTAGAGCCGATCTTCTGCAGCGGCTCGATGATCTGGAGGAGAAACGCCGGGAAATGCGGCGGTTTGCTCCGCTTGTCGTCCAGGAATATGCGCAAAAGCTGCGGCAGCGGATTCAGGAGCTGCTCTCCGCACAGACGGCGGTCATCGACGAGCAGCGGCTGGCCATGGAAGTGGCGATTTTCGCGGACAGGGCGAATGTCGACGAAGAGCTGACGAGGCTGGAGAGCCATTTTCTTCAGTTCCGCAGCCTGCTGGACAGCGGCGAACCTGCGGGACGTCAGCTGGACTTTCTGGTACAGGAGATGAACCGCGAGGTCAACACGATCGGATCGAAGGCCGGCCATGTGGAATTGACCGGACGGGTCGTGAGCATGAAGGCCGAGCTTGAAAAGATTCGGGAGCAAGTGCAAAATATAGAATAAATCGATTATACTATAAGCTAAAAAGTGGAATAGTGAATTAATATCCGAGAAAGATCGACCATGTTTACGATGCAAGCTTTCCTTACGGAAAGCCTGGCTTATGCTTACGATGCAAGCTTTCCTTCGGAAAGCTCTTAGGAGGAAACCAGATGGCTATCAAGTTAATCAATATCGGTTTCGGGAACATTGTGTCCGCTAACCGGATCATTTCGATCGTCAGCCCCGAATCCGCGCCGATCAAAAGGATCATTCAGGAGGCGCGCGACCGGCACATGCTGATCGATGCGACTTACGGACGCCGTACCCGGGCCGTTATTATTACCGACAGCGACCATGTCATATTGTCGGCGGTTCAACCGGAGACGGTAGCACATCGACTTTCCAACAAGGACGATGATCATGACGAGTAGTAAAAACGGAAATCCCGCTTCGTGTGAAAGAGGGGTTCTGACCGTTTTATCCGGTCCTTCCGGCGTCGGCAAAGGAACGGTATGCAGTGCGCTTCGCAAGATGTCGGCCGGCCTTGTGTACTCCGTGTCCGCAACGACGCGGGCGCCGCGTCCGGACGAGGTCGAAGGCGTGAATTATTTTTTCAAGTCCAGGGAACAATTTCAGCAGCTCATAGACCGGGACGAGCTGCTCGAATGGGCCGAGTATGCCGGCAATTACTACGGCACCCCGCGCAGGTTTGTCGAGGAGACGCTGAACTCCGGAAAAGATATTATTCTGGAGCTCGAAGTTCAAGGTGCGCTGAAGGTGAAGAGGAAGTTTCCCGAAGGCGTGTTCATATTTCTGCTGCCTCCGTCGCTGGACGAGCTGCGAAATCGGAGCCGCGGTACGGAAACGGAGGAGGTCATCCGCAGCGGCATAACGGAAGCCGTCAACGAGCTGAAGCTCATTGAGCATTTCGATTATGCTGTCGTGGGCGACCGGGTGGAGCTTGCCTGCTCGCGCATTCAATCGATCATTACTGCGGAGCATTGCCGCAAGGAAAAGGTTTTTCCAAAAATCAGACCATGGCTGGATGAGGTGAGATCATAATGTTGTATCCTTCTATCGATAAATTGCTTGAAAAAGTGGACAGCAAATATTCGCTCGTCGTTGCCGCTGCACGCAGAGCGCGTCTGCTCCGCGACGGCGCCAAAACGGAAGTGCGCGACCGGAAATCGAACAAATACGTAGGCCTCGCGCTGGAGGAAATTTACGAAGAGCACATCAATTACGAAAAGCTGCAAAACAAAGAAGCATTAAAGTAACGTTTCGCCAAAACAACCCTTCGAGGTTGTTATTTTTTTCGTTCGCGGATTTTGTATTTGCTCGGGAATATGCGAAGCACACTTATTCAAAATAACTGGGGACTTTGTTCAGGGAGGGATTGAGATGCTTCAAGGAAAGACGGTGCTGCTCGGCGTATGCGGGGGAATAGCGGCGTATAAGGCGGCGGCGTTGTGCAGCAAGCTGGCACAGGCAGGGGCTCAGGTAAGAGTGATTATGACCAAGTCCGCGACCGAATTTATCGCACCGCTGACGTTCCAAACATTGTCCCGCCACGACGTGATGATCGATACTTTTGACGAGAAGGACGCTTCGGTCGTCTCGCATATCCATTTGGCCGACAGCGCCGACGTGGCGGTCGTCGCCCCGGCTACGGCGAATATGATCGGCAAAATGGCGCTCGGTCTGGCCGACGACATGCTCAGCACAACGCTGCTCGCGACGACGGCGCCCGTTTTTGTCGCTCCCGCCATGAACGTGCACATGTACGCCCATCCGGCCGTGCAGCAAAACATGCGGACGCTTGCGGAGCGCGGCGTTCGTTTTATCGAGCCGGGCACCGGACAGCTTGCCTGCGGTTACGTCGGCAAAGGGCGGCTTGCCGAGCCGGAGGAGATTTTCGCGGAAATCTCGCGGTTTTTTCAGCAGGACAAGCCGCTGCAAGGAAAAAAAGTGATCGTCACCGCCGGGGGGACCGTCGAACGGATCGATCCCGTCCGTTATTTGACCAACGACTCGTCGGGCAAAATGGGCTTTGCCATTGCGGAGGAAGCGAGGAGAATGGGCGCGGAGGTCGTGCTCGTCAGCGGCAAAGCGACCGCTCCCGTACCTGCAGGCGTGAACTATGTCGGGGTGGAGTCTGCACGAGATATGCTGCAGGCGGTGCTTGACCGGTTTGAGGATGCCGATATCGTGATCAAGGCTGCTGCGGTGGCCGACTACCGTCCGGCGGAGCAGGCCCCGCAAAAAATCAAGAAAAACGAAGAGACGATGACGATTACGCTCGTCAAAAATCAGGATATTTTGCAAACGATCGGGGAGCGCAAGACAAAGCAGTTTATCGTCGGTTTCGCCGCGGAAACGGAAAAGATCGACGAGTATGCGATGGCCAAGCTTCGCAAAAAGCGGTGCGATCTCGTCGTCGCCAACGACGTGAGCGCCGAAGGCGCCGGTTTTGGCGTCGATACGAATGTCGTACGGATTTACGACAAGGACGGGCTTGTGGAGGCTTTGCCGATGATGGGCAAAAACGAGGTGGCAGCGAGGCTGCTTAAGCTGGTCGCCTCCCGGCTGCCGGACCGCAAAGGAGCGGACTGATATGTACGCGAAAGTGATTGTCGACGTCCCGGCGAAGCAGACGGACCGCCCGTTCGATTATGCCGTGCCTGAAGCGCTGCGGGAATGGATTGCCGTCGGCTCGCGGGTTGGCGTACCTTTCGGCCCGCGTGTGCTTCAAGGGTTTGTGGTCGGTCTGCAGCAGCATACGGAAATGGATCCGTCCAAGCTGAAGGCGATCGAACAGGTGCTCGATTTGTATCCGCCGCTTACTCCGGAACTTGTCGATCTTGCCCGCTGGCTAAGCGAAAAATACATATGCCCGCGCATCGTTGCATTGCAGGCCATGATCCCGGGAGCGCTGAAATCGAAATACGAAAGGCACGTTCGCGCCGCGGACACTTTGGATGAAGCGGACGGGCTGATCGGCGTTCCCGGGCAGGAAGAGATTTTGGCTTATGTAAGAGGAAAGCAATCGGTTCAGCTGGAAGCGCTGCTTGAAAGATTTCAAGCGGAAGGCGCGCTTGTCAAGGAACTGATCCGCTCCGGCAAACTCATCGAATTTCCTTATATGAAAGACCGCATGTCGGCCAAAAAAGTATTGACCGTATTCCCCCCCGATCATCCGGAACAATACATCGATCAAATCCCGGCCCGCTCCGCCAAGCAAAAGGAAGTGCTTCAGTTTTTCACCCGTTCGCCCGGCCCCGTCAAATTGACGGAATTGATCTCGGAGCTCCAGATCAGCGCAAGCACCGTCAAAGGACTCGCCGACAAAGGCATCGTCACGATCCGCGAGGTCGAAGTATTCCGCGACCCTTATGCGAATCGAAGCTTCCGCAAAACGGAGCCGCTGCCGTTAACCGAAGAGCAGATGGGCGTATTTGCGGAAATTCGCGAAAGCGTGCGCACGCGGACGCATGAGGTTTTTTTGCTGCAGGGCGTCACGGGCAGCGGAAAAACGGAGGTATACCTGCAATCGATCCAGGAATGTCTCGACCGGGAACTCGAGGCGATCGTGCTCGTGCCGGAAATTTCGCTCACTCCGCAAATGGTCGAGCGGTTTAAAGGCCGGTTCGGCGATGAGGTGGCGGTGCTTCACAGCCGCTTGTCCCAGGGCGAGCGGTACGACGAATGGCGCAAAATTATGCTGAAGAAGGTCAAGGTGGTCATCGGCGCCAGATCGGCGGTGTTCGCTCCTTTTGCCAATATCGGACTCATTATTATCGATGAAGAGCATGAGACTTCATACAAGCAGGAGGAAAGCCCGAAATATCACGCGCGGGACGTTGCGATCGCGAGGGCTCGCCGCCATGGGGCTGCAGTCGTATTAGGCTCGGCGACGCCGTCGCTGGAAAGCGTCTATAATGCGACGGTCGCCATCCGTCCGAATGACGAGATGAAACATGCGTACCGATTGCTGACGATGGCGTCGAGAGTGGAAAACCGGCCGCTGCCGAAGGTGCATATCGTCGATATGCGGGAGCAGCTGAAGGCGGGCAACCGCTCGATGTTCAGCCGCCCCCTGTATAAAGCGATCGAAGAACGGTTACACAAGAAAGAACAGATCGTTTTGCTGCTCAACCGCAGAGGCTATTCGACGTTTGTCATGTGCCGCACTTGCGGATATGTGGCAAGCTGCCCGCACTGCGACATTTCGCTGACGTATCATCAAAACGCGCGCTCCGTGCGCTGCCATTACTGCGGGTACGCCGAGCGGGAGCCGGTGGAATGTCCGAGCTGCGCCGGCGAGCATATCCGCCACTTCGGCACCGGCACGCAGCGGGTCGAAGAGGAGCTCGGCAAGCTGTTTCCGGGCATCCGGGTCATCCGCATGGACATGGACACGACGACGGAAAAAGGCTCGCACGAAAAATGGCTGACCTTGTTCAGAAACCGTCAGGCGGACGTGCTGCTAGGCACGCAGATGGTCGCCAAGGGGCTCGACTTCCCTTATGTGACGCTGGTCGGCGCGTTGGCGGCGGACTCGGTGCTGAACTTGCCCGATTTCCGTTCCGCCGAGCGCACGTTTCAGCTGCTGACGCAGGTGGCCGGAAGGGCCGGCCGCCACGAGCTGCCGGGGGAAGTATACGTACAAACGTATACGCCCGAGCATTACAGCATCGTAAGCGCCAGCAGGCACGATTACTCCGGCTTTATGCGCGAGGAGCTCGGCATGCGCAAAGCGGGGAAATACCCGCCGTACCGGCGTCTGATTCTCATCACGATGTCGCACGAGCAGGTGCAGCTGCTCGTCCGTTTTGCCGAATCGCTCGTGCAAAGGCTTAAGGAGCTGGCGGAGAACGCACCCGGCATGGACGTGCTGGGGCCCGTCGCATCGCCGATCTCCCGAATCAAAGATAGATATCGGTTCCAATGCATGATAAAATATCGGGGAGGGAGCGACGTCGCCTCCCTTGTCCGGCAAGCGGTGCAATCGCTTGAAGAGACGATCGCAAAGCATAAGCTGCAGATCAGCATCGACGTGGACCCGCAGCTGTTGATGTAAATATATATATTGATGGTTATTGGAGGATGAGCAGGTATGGCGATTCGCATCATCGTGAAAGATCCTGACCCGGTGCTCAGGGAAAAAGCAAAGCCGGTTACGAAAATTAACGCCAGCATTCACAAGCTGCTCAAAGATATGGCCGATACGATGTACGACGCGCAGGGCGTTGGGCTCGCCGCGCCGCAGATCGGCATTTTGAAGCGGGTTATCGTGATGGACGTGGGAGACGAGCACGGGCTCATCGAACTGATCAACCCGGAAATCATCTCGATGGAAGGAGAGCAGTTCGGCACGGAAGGCTGCCTCAGCATACCGGGCTTCACCGGTGACGTCAGGCGCGCGATGAAAGTGGCCGTCAAAGGGCTTGACCGGGACGGCAATGAGATCGTGATTGAAGGGACGGAGCTGCTCGCCCGCTGCATTCAGCATGAGGTCGATCATTTGAACGGGGTGCTCTATACGGATTTGGCGGAAAAAATGTACCGGAGCGAGCCGCAAGGACCTGAGGAAGCATGAGTAAAAACGACGTCAATATCGTGTTTATGGGAACGCCGGAATTTGCCGTCAGCTCGCTGCGCGCGCTCGTCGAGGAAGGTTACCGCGTCGTCGGCGTCGTCACACAGCCGGACCGGCCGACCGGCCGCAAGCGGGTGCTGACGCCGCCGCCGGTCAAGCTCGAGGCGGAGCGGCACGGCATTCCGGTGCTGCAGCCGGAGCGGATTCGCCGCCCCGAAGCGATTGCCGGGCTGCGCGAGCTGCAGCCGGATTTGATCGTGACGGCGGCTTACGGGCAAATCCTGCCGAAGGCGGTTCTCGAAATGCCGCAGCACGGCTGCATCAACATTCACGCTTCGCTGCTCCCGAAATACCGCGGCGGTGCCCCGATTCATTACGCCGTCATGAACGGCGATCCGGTGACCGGCGTCACGATCATGTACATGGCGGAAGGCATGGATACGGGCGACATGATCAGCAAGGTCGAAGTGCCGATAGCGGACGACGACACGACCGGCATCCTGTTCGAGAGGTTGGCTGCGGAAGGCGCCGAACTGCTGAAGCGAACCTTGCCCGATCTGCTCGCCGGCCGCATTGTGCCGCAGCCGCAAAATGAAGAGGAAGCGGTCTATTCGCCGACGATCAAACGGGAGGACGAGCAGATCGATTGGACCCAGCCCGCCGAACGGGTGTACAACCTGGTGCGGGCGCTTCATCCGCGCCCGGGCGCTTACACGTGGTGGAACGGAGAAGTGCTGAAACTGTGGGGCTGCGTCCACCCGGTGAGACCGAAGCCGGGGCAGCCGGCAAGCCGGCCGCGTGCCGATGCGGCGCCGGGAACGGTGCTGCAGGCGACCGATCAAGGCATC
The DNA here is from genome assembly GCF_023276405.1 of Paenibacillus hamazuiensis. Taxonomy (NCBI): domain Bacteria; kingdom Bacillati; phylum Bacillota; class Bacilli; order Caryophanales; family Paenibacillaceae; genus Paenibacillus; species Paenibacillus hamazuiensis. The sequence continues at coordinate 3,184,951 of NZ_JALRMO010000001.1, read as the reverse complement.
GAGGTGATGACCGGAAGCGGTACGCTGTGGGTGACCGAGCTTCAGCCTGCAGGCAAGAAGGCGATGGATGCCGCGCAGTTTTTGCGGGGCAGCTCGATGGCGCCGGGGACGGTTCTCGGCAGTGGTTGAAACAACATGAACGGAGGAATGCCGGCAGTGAAATCACGTACCGCAGACAAAGGGAAGAAACCGGCGAGCGCGCGGCAATTGGCGCTGGATGTGCTGGTGCGAGTCGAGCAGGATCAGTCGTACAGCAACTTGCTGCTCCATCAGGCACTCTCGCGCAGCGAACTGAATAAGCCGGACGCGGCGCTGGCGACGGAGCTTGTTTACGGCACGATTCAGCGGCTCGGCACGATCGATTATTTTTTGGCCCGCTTCGTAAAGGGAGGCCTCGCGAAGCTGGAGCCGTGGGTGCGAAGCCTGCTGAGGCTCAGCTTTTACCAGCTGTATTATTTGCAGCGGATTCCCGATCATGCGGCGGTGAACGAAGCGGTGGACATTGCGAAGCGCAAAGGCCATCAGGGCATTTCCGGCATGGTCAACGGCGTGCTGAGAAATGTAATCCGGCAAAAAGCCGATCTCGTCGTGCCGGATTCGCTGGAGCCCGCTGTCCGCATTGCGATTCGCCACTCGCATCCGGAATGGCTCGTTCGCCGCTGGATTGCGCAGTATGGAGAAGAGCTGACCGAACGCATTTGCGAAGCGAACAACACGCCGCCGCATGTCAGCATCCGTGTTAATCTGATGCGGCGGACGCGGGACGAGCTGCTGGCGGAGCTTCGCCGCGAAGGCGTGCAGGCGGAACCGTCGCCGCTTGCTCCGGCAGGCATCGTCGTGGAGCATGCAGGCAACATGGCGCTGCATCCTCTGTTTCGGAGCGGCGAATTCTCGATCCAGGACGAAAGCTCGATGCTGGTCGCCGAATTCGTCGATCCGAAGCCGGGAATGGCCGTGCTCGACTGCTGCGCCGCTCCCGGGGGCAAAACGGCCCACCTCGCGGAGAAGATGGAGGATACGGGCAGCATTGTCGCAAGCGACATCCACGAGCATAAAAAGAAGCTGATCGACGAGCAGGCCGGCCGTCTCGGCCTTACCTGCATCCGCACGCTTGTGGCGGACGCCAACGAGCTGGCGGACCGCTTCCCGCCGGCGTCTTTCGACCGCGTTCTGCTTGATGCGCCGTGCTCCGGATTCGGCGTAATCCGGCGCAAGCCGGAAATCAAATGGACTAAGCGCGAGCGGGATATCGCGGATATCGCCGCGGTGCAGAAGGAAATCCTGCACCGGGTGTGCCGGCTTGTGAAGCCGGGAGGCGTACTCGTGTACAGCACATGCACGATCGAGCGGAGCGAAAACGATGAGATGATCCGCGCGTTTTTGCAGGATCATCCTGAGTTTGCGCTGGAGCGGGACGATGTGCCTGCGTTACCGGTTTCGGCGAATACGCCGCCTGCGCGGAACGCACCGGACGCAGGAGCTGCGCCGGAAATCGCGTCTGCGCCCAAGGCAGCGCCGACTCCGCCTGTAACGGCCGTCACAATGGCCGAAGCCTACCGGAGCGAACCCGGAATGGTGCAAATTTTTCCGCACGAGTTCGGCACGGACGGTTTTTTTATCGCGAAGCTGCGCAGGCTGCAAAACGGAAGTTTTTCCAGTTAGTACTATAGAATAAATCGGGTTCGTGCAAACTAAAGCATGGCAAGCAAACCCATCATCGGGAGTGCCGCTGAAGCTGAGTCGGCTCTTCTCCGGGAAAGATGATGGCCGGAATGCCAAACCGCCGATACGGGTTCCCGAACCGGATGATGACAGGCCGCCAAGCTGATGATGCGGGATTCGGCAAAGGGCCGCGGCTGTCCGTCAGGCGCAAAAGCGTCAAGGCAGGATCAGCTCTCCGGCGGCCCCTTTCCACCCCGAGTGGGCTTGCATGAACCTTAAGGACAGGTAGTGATAAAAGATGGATACAAAGGAAATCAAGGGGACGACGGCAGCGGCATCCGAGGAACCGGAAGCTGCCGCAGCAGAGAGGTCCGCTGCGAGCGGGACTGCGGCCAAAGTGAAGGAAGCGGCGCCGCAAAAGCCGTTCGCTTACGATTACTCTTTGGAGGAATGGCAGGAGTGGGTCAAGGCGAATGGCGAATCCGCCTTTCGCGGCGGGCAAATTTTCGATTGGCTGTATGTGAAAAGGGTAGGCAGCTTCGAGGAGATGACCAACCTGCCGAAGGCGCTGCGTGAAAAGCTGGCAGCGCAGTTCAATTTCGTCACGCTGAAGGAAATTGCCAGACAGCAGTCCAAGGACGGCACGGTCAAGTTTCTGTTCGAGCTGGAGGACAAAAACGCGATCGAAACCGTCGTCATGAAGCATAATTACGGCAACAGCATCTGCGTCACGACGCAGGTCGGCTGCCGCATCGGCTGCACGTTTTGCGCGTCGACGCTCGGCGGGCTGAAGCGCAATCTGGCGCCCGGCGAAATTATCGCCCAGGTCGTCAAGGCGCAAAAGCAGCTCGACGAAACGAACGAGCGCATCAGCAGCATCGTCATTATGGGCATCGGGGAGCCGTTCGAGAACTACGACGCGGTCATGAAGTTTTTGCGGGTCATGATTCATCCGAAAGGGCTCAACATCGGCCAGCGCCACATTACCGTATCGACCAGCGGCATCGTGCCGAACATTTACCGGTTTGCCGAAGAGGACACGCAGATCAATTTGGCGATTTCGATCCACGCTCCGAACGACAAGCTGCGCTCCAAGCTGATGCCTGTGAACCGGCGGTTTCCTTTTGCCGACCTGATCGAGGCTTGCAAATTTTACGTGGCCAAAACCGGCCGGCGCATTACGTTCGAATACGCCCTGATGGGCGGCGTCAACGACCAGCCCGAACATGCCGAGGAACTCGCCAAGGTGCTGAAAGAAATTCCGCTAAGCCACGTCAACCTGATTCCCGTCAACTTTGTCATGGAGCGGGATTTCGTCAGGACGTCGAGGGACGACATCTTTGAGTTCCAGCGGGTGCTCGAGCGCCACAAAATCAACGCCACCATACGGCGCGAGCAGGGCAGCGACATCGCGGCGGCTTGCGGTCAATTGAGAGCGAAGCATATGGAGGCAAGTGCGAGGTGATTAAGCCATGAAAATGGCTGTAAAAACGGACATCGGCCGCGTGCGGATGGTGAACGAGGACCGCGCCGTCGTCCTGGAGGACGTCGGCGGGTTTACCCTCGCCATCGTGGCGGACGGGATGGGCGGCCACCAAGCTGGAGATATTGCCAGCCAAATGGCGATCGAGCAGATTCAGCTCCATCTGCAATCGATTCATACCGGGATGAGCCGTGAAGAATGCAAGGATGCCGTTAAATACGCAATCGAGACGGCCAACGAAAACATTTACGAATTTGCCTCCCAGCGCGAAAATTATCACGGCATGGGAACGACGGTCGTCGTCGCGGCGGCCGCTCTCGATCATATCGTCATCGGACATATCGGGGACAGCCGGGCTTACCGGATCAATCCGGGGCTTATCGAACAGCTGACGGAAGACCATTCGCTTGTGAATGAACTGGTAAAAAGCGGGCAAATTAGCCGTGAGGAAGCAAGCCATCATCCTCGCCGCAATGTGCTGACCCGGGCGCTTGGCACGGAGCCGACGATCGAGGTCGACGTTCAGGAAATCGAATGGGTGGAAGGGGAGTTTCTGCTGATTTGCAGCGACGGGCTGAGCAGTCTCGTCAGCAAAGACGATCTTATCGATACGGTATTGTCGGAAGGGACGCTGGACGAGAAGGCGGACCGGCTCGTTCAGCGGGCGCTTGACGCCGGCGGAGACGACAATGTGACCGTTATTTTGGTAAAAAACGAATCAGAGCCTTCCATTCACGGTGAAAAGGGGTGAGGGATGAATGATCGGTTCGCAGTTAGGCGGCAGATACGAGATTTTGGAGCGGATCGGCGGCGGCGGCATGGCGCTTGTTTATAAGGGACTCGATATTTTATTACATCGTAACGTCGCCGTGAAAGTACTCCGCCAGCAGTACGTTCACGACGAGGAATTCATCCGCCGGTTTCGCCGGGAAGCCCAGTCGGCCGCTTCGCTCTCCCACCCGAATGTAGTCAGCATTTATGATGTCGGGCAGGAAGACGATACGCATTACATCGTGATGGAATATATCGAAGGCACGACGCTCAACGAGCTGATTAAAGAAAGGGCGCCGTTGCAGGTGGAGGAAGCGGTTCATATCGCGAGCCAAATTTGCGATGCGCTCGACCATGCCCACCAAAATCAGATCATCCACCGCGACATCAAGCCGCATAACATTTTGATCGGCAAAAACGGACGCGTCAAAGTAACCGACTTCGGGATCGCCCGCGCGGTCACCTCGTCGACGATTACGCAGACGGGTTCGGTTGTCGGCTCTGTGCATTATTTTTCGCCCGAGCATGCGAAGGGGACTTCGACGGGGGAGCAATCGGACCTGTATTCGCTCGGCATCGTGCTTTATCAGATGCTGACGGGCAGGCTGCCTTTTCTCGGGGAAAGTCCGATCAGCGTGGCGCTTAAGCATCTGCAGGAGGATGTGGAGGAACCGCGAAAAGTGAATCCGCTCATTCCGCAAAGCGTGGAAAATATCATTCTGAAGGCGATGCGCAAAAACCCGGGGGAGCGGTACCAGTCGGCGAAGCAAATGCTGGACGATCTTGATACGTGCCTTCGTTCGGACCGGCGCAACGAGCCGAAGCTCGCCTTTATGGACGATGACGAGCTGGATGAGGAGAAAACGCGCGTTATTCCGGCGATCCGCCCGGATCAGTACATGGAGACGCCGAGCCGCATCAAGGATGCGGAGGAATCGGACGAGCCGCCGGTCAGGAAAAACCGCTGGATTAAGTGGGCGGTTTGGACGATTATTTTGCTCGCTCTGATGGGCGGCGCCTGGTATTTGGTCGGCTGGGCCAAAAGCCTGAACGTGATGCCGCCCGACGTGGACGTGCCGCTGGTCGAGGGACGTACGCTGCAGGAAGCCCGGGCGATGCTGAAGGAAAAATCTCTCGAGGCTTCCCCCATCGATTACGATTTCAGCGACAAGGTGCCCAAAGATGTTGTCATCAGCCAGTCGATCAAAAATATGAAGACCAAGCCGAACAATAAGATCGCCCTGCGTGTCAGCAAAGGCGTGGAGATGCAGAAGATGCCTACTGTGACCGGATCCAAGTTAAGTGAAGCGAAGGCGAAGCTAAGCGGCATGGGCATCAGCGACGACCGGATTAAAGTCGATACCAAATTTTTAAATGACCCGCCGGATACGGTCGTTCAGCAGAGCCCGCCGCCGGACGAAGAAATCGATGCGGCGACGGCAAAGGTTACACTTACGGTCAGCAAAGGTCCCGAGACGATCAAAATGCCGAACCTTGTCGGCATGACCGAAGCGGAGGCAAGAAACAAAATCGAGGTCAGCAAGCTGAAGGTAGCCCCGAACGGCATCAGCCGCGAGCCGAGCTACAAGCAGCCGAAGGACCGGGTGATCGTGCAGTTCCCTTACGAGTATAACCAAGACGTGCCTGTGGGCTCCGAAATCAGTCTCGTGCTCAGCTCCGGGCTGCCCGACGAAGCCGGACCGATGACGGTGAATGTGACGGTCAAGCCGGAGCAGGAAGGGAAAACGTCCGAGGTCAGGCTGATTTTGAGCGACGCGGTGTACGACAATCTCGAGTACGGCAAACCGCTCAATATCAGCAAGCCGCAAAACGTCGAGGTGAAGCTGGTCGTATCTCCGGATAAAAATGCCAGCTTGCAGATCAAACGCGACGGCAAAAACGTCGAAATTTATACGTACACGTACCAGGACTATCTGGCGCTCAAAAACGGCAAGCCGGGCACTACGACCGGGTCGCAGCCGGGAGGAACGACGACTCCCGGGCAGGGCACGCAAGGCACGCAGCCGGGTGGCACGACCGCTCCGATCGGACCGGGAAGCGGAAAGCAAGGAGGAGCGGCAACACCTCCTCCTTCCGGCGGCACGGCGCCGTCCGGAGGCACGGGAACGACACCGACCACAGGAGGCAGAAGTTAATGCCAGAAGGTTTGATCGTCAAGGCATTAAGCGGATATTACTATGTCCTGCCCGAAGGCCAGGATTGTGCTCAAACGATTCAATGCCGGGCCCGCGGCATTTTTAAGAAAAAGGGCATTTCCCCGCTCGTCGGGGACCGGGTGCTGTTCGAGCTGACCGAAAACGGGGAAGGCACCGTGGACGAAATTTTACCCCGCTCCACGGAGCTGGTCAGACCCCCGGTCGCCAACGTGGAGCTCGTCATTCTCGTGTTTTCCATCGACGAACCGGCGCTTAATTTGCAGCTGCTCGATAAATTTCTCGTGCACGCGGAGAAGGCGGGAGTCGATACCCTGATCTGCCTCAGCAAGTTCGACCTGCTGCAGGATGCCGAGCTTGCGTCGCTCGAAGCGATTCCGCCGGGAACGGATATGCCGCTGCAGGCCGTCGTTGCGCTTTACGAGCGGATCGGCTACCGCGTGGTCGTGACGAGCTCCAAGTACCGCGAAGGGGTCGAGCCGATTCTGGAGAGGCTGGCCGGCCGCATCAGCGTGGTCGCCGGCCAATCGGGCGTCGGCAAATCGTCGCTGCTTAACGCGATGATCCCCGGCCTTTCGCTCGAAACGAACGAAATCAGCATGAAGCTCGGCCGCGGCAAGCATACGACGCGCCACGTCGAGCTGATCCGGCTGCACAACGGCGGATTTGTAGCCGATACGCCGGGCTTCAGTTCGCTCGATTTCGCCGATATGGAGACCGAAGAGCTCGGCTCCTGCTTCAAGGAGTTTTCCGGCTTTGCCGCCGGCTGCAAGTTCAGAGGCTGTCTTCATCAGCATGAGCCCGGCTGCAAGGTGATCGAAGCGAAGGAGCGGGGGGACATTGCACCGTCCCGTTACGAGCATTATTTACAATTTTTAGGGGAGATGAAAGACCGGAAGAGGAGGTATTGACATGCTGCGAATTGCACCGTCGATTTTATCAGCGGATTTTTCCCGTTTGGGAGACGAAATAGCGGATGTTGAGCGGGGGGGAGCGGACTGGATTCACGTCGATGTGATGGACGGTCATTTCGTGCCGAACATCACGATCGGACCGCCGGTCGTCGAATCGATCCGCCCGCGCACCGCGCTGCCGCTCGACGTTCATTTGATGATTCAAAACCCGGACCCGTATATTCCGGCTTTCGCCAATGCGGGGGCCGATCTCATATCCGTTCACGTGGAAGCGTGCGTTCATCTTCATCGGACGTTATCGCTGATCAAGGAACAGGGTAAAAAAGCCGGCGTCGTGCTGAATCCGGCTACACCGCTGGAAACGCTCGATTATGTACCGGACGAAGCGCTCGATCTGGTGCTTATCATGACGGTTAATCCCGGCTTCGGCGGGCAAAAATTTATCGACGCGATGCTGCCGAAAATTTCGCGGCTGCGTCAAAAGCTGGACGCGCGCGGTCTTACGCATGTGGACATCGAGGTGGACGGCGGCATCAACGAGACGACCGCCCGTCAGGTGGTGGCGGCCGGAGCGAACGTGCTGGTTGCAGGCAACGCCATATTCGGCGAAGCCAACCGTGCGGAAGCGATCCGGCATATCCGCCAGGGGGCGGCGCTGACGCCATGAGGACGCTCGGGATTATCGGCTACAGCATCGTTTGCGCGCTGCTGCTCACGTTGTTTTCGCAAATCCAGGACATGCTCAAATACTTGTTTTCCCTGGGGGCTCTTTATACGGGCATCCAGTTTTTCCGGCGTTACGATACGAAGGGGCCGCGTATCGCTTTCGTAATTGTAAGCGTCGTGCTTTTTTTCGTATTTTCCATCGCTTACGCCATGTATTTGTACATAAAAACGGGGGAAATCCCTAATCCCGTATAACCATTCATAATTTCGGCGCATCGTGCATACGTATGGTTACAAGAGTCGCTTCTCTTGTAGCCTTTTTTTGTTGTTTAGAAATTTCGGGGATTTGTTCTTGTGCGGGAAACGGGATGACGGTCAGGTGCGGGGCGCCTGCGGGCGGGCATTTTGAGTGGAACGTTTTCGGCCTATGGGAATATAATGGAGTATCATAATGGAAGATGGTCCTCGCGGGGCGGGCGCGCTAAGGGAAAGGGCATCTTCGTCAGTTAAGGAGGGGTAGGCATGAAATTTTACACGATCAAGCTGCCTAAGTTTTTGGGTGGGTTTGTCAAAGCCGTACTTAACACGTTCAGCAAAAACTGAAGAGCAGGTCAAAATACTTAATAGCCGATGTCCCCCAATAGCCGGCTTGCCGCGGCGGCGCCGTTTGATGGTTGCCGGTTTTTTTGGGGGCCCGGCTTATGTATGGCGAATCTCCGTCAACAATAACTTATACACAAAAAAAGCACCTGAGCGTCAGGTGCTTTTTGTCTATGCGGCTGAATTACACGCGGGTCACTTTGCCGGATTTCAAAGCTTTCGTGCTGACATAAACGCGCTTCGGTTTGCCGTCAACGAGAATGCGAACCTTCTGGACGTTAACACCCCAAGAGCGCTTCGCCTTGTTGTTGGCGTGGGACACGTGATTGCCGGTTCCCGGTTTTTTGCCGGTAATATAACATTTGCGGGACATTGAGCTACACCTCCTTATAAAAACCGAACAAGCATGAACGGAGTGATATTGTGGCAAACTTGTACTAATTGCCCGTGCAGGCTTACCGTTTCCAGTCCTGTAAAACACACTATAATATAATAGCACAGCGGAACTTCAGGCGTCAACGCAGGTTCTCTTATTTATTTCTTGAAACGGTTATAGTAAAATGTAACACAAGTCCGTACGGCTGTGATAAAGGAGATGTGAAGCAATGCTTACCCAACTTCAAACGGAACTTGGCAACGTGTTTATCACAGAAGAAGTGATTTCCACTTTGGCCGGGGCGGCCGCCATGGAATGTTACGGCCTGGTCGGCATGGCCTCGCGCAAGCAGCTCAAAGACGGCATTGCCGAACTACTCGGCAAAGGCAACTTGAGCCGCGGGGTGGAAGTGAGGCACAGTGGCGGATCCACTGCGATTGATTTATATATTATTGTCAGCTACGGCACGAAAATCTCCGAGGTGGCGCATAACGTGCAGTCGCGTGTCAAATATGTGCTGAACGACGTGGTCGGGTTGAAAGTCGATCAGGTGAACGTGCTGATCCAGGATGTCCGCGTTTCCAAATAAGCCGGATTTAAAGGAAGCCTTACAAGCAATTGTTTTCAGGAAGGGGTATCGACTTGAGTAAGCGCTTAAATCGAATTGACGGCCACGTATTTTACCGCATGGTGATGTCGGGTGCACAGTTTTTGCAGGATCGGGCGGAAAACGTTAACGCGCTCAACGTATTCCCGGTTCCGGACGGCGATACGGGCACCAATATGGGCATGAGCGTCGCATCGGGCGCGGAGGAGCTGAAGAAGCGCCCTTCCGGGCATATCGGCCAAGCGGCCGAAGCGTTTGCCAAAGGGCTGCTCATGGGCGCTCGCGGCAATTCCGGGGTGATTTTGTCCCAGCTTTTCCGCGGTTTTGCCAAAGCCGTTCAGGATCAGGCGGACATCGATGCGCAGCAGTTTGCGGCCGCCCTGCAAACCGGCGTGGACACCGCATATAAGGCGGTGGTAAAGCCGGTGGAAGGCACCATCCTTACGGTATCCCGCGAAGCGGCGAAGATGGCCGTCGCCTTCTCGAAGCGTACTCCCGATGTGGCGGAACTGCTGCGGGAGACGGTCAAGAAAGGGTACGAAGCGCTGGAGAAAACGCCGGATTATTTGCCGGTGCTGAAACAGGTCGGCGTCGTCGACGCGGGGGGACAAGGTCTGCTGTACATCTACGACGGGTTTCTTGCCGCTTTGGTTGGGGATGCGGCCGGGATAGCGCCGGAAGCCGCCGGTTATACCGCCGTTCAGGCACAACCTTTGGCCGGGCCCGCTGCTAATGCCGGCCTGCGCGGCAAAGAGCCGAAGCGGGCGCAGGCGAAACTTGCGACGGAAGATATCGAGCATGGATACTGCACCGAGTTTATGATCAAGCTTGCGCCCGGCCCCAATCAAGGGCAAACCTTCGATGAGGCGCAGTTCCGCAAGCAGCTGGCAAAGCACGGGGATTCGCTGCTCGTCGCCTGTACCGATGAGCTGGTCAAAATCCATATTCATGCGGAACAGCCGGGCGACGTGATGAATTTGGCGATGCGTTACGGGGAGCTGACTCGCATCAAGATCGAAAATATGCGCGAACAGCATACGCATATTCTCGAGCAGGAAGAACATGAAACGTACGGGGACGGGATTGAAGTCGCTCCGGAGCTTACGCTTCAGCATGCGGGCCTGCCGGCCGCCGCGCTCAAGCGTTACGGCCTCGTTGCGGTTTCCGCCGGCTCCGGCATTTCCGATATTTTTCGCAGCCTCGGCGTCGACGAGGTGCTGTTCGGAGGCCAATCGATGAATCCGAGCACCGAGCAAATCGTGCAGGCGGCCGAACGGATTCAGGCGGAGACGGTGTTCGTGCTTCCGAACAATTCGAATATTGTGATGGCGGCCCGTCAAGCTGCGGATATGACGGAAGGCAAGACCGTCATCGTCATTCCGTCCAAATCGATTCCGCAAGGCATTGCTGCGGCGCTCGCTTTTCAGGAGCAGTCGGATGCTTCGGCCAACGAGGAGCAGATGACCCAGGCGACGAAGCAGGTGAAATCAGCTCAGGTCACGGTCGCCGTGCGCGATACGGAGATGGACGGCATCGACGTCAAGGAAGGCGACTATATCGGCCTCGTTGACGGTAAAATCGTCGCTTCCCATCCGGAACTTCTTCGCACATGCGGACTGCTGCTTGAAAGCTTGCTCGCGGACGGAGCCGAGGTCATTACGGTATATGCCGGGGAGGATGCTCGTCAGGAGCAGACGGAACGGCTTGCCGCTTTGATCGGCGAGCATTATCCGGACTCCGAATTGGAAATTCATGACGGCGGGCAGCCGCTGTATCATTATATTTTATCGGCAGAGTAATTTGCAGGGAGAGGTGTGTCTATTTGGCTCGCATCAAGCTTGTGACGGACAGCACGTCGGATATTCCGGCAGACGTAAGGGCGGAGCTCGGGATTGAAATGGTGCCTCTGAAGGTGCATTTCGGCAGCGAATCTTACCGGGATGCCGTGGATATGTCGTCCGAAGCTTTTTTTGAGAAGTTGGCGGCATTTCCCGGCCTGCCTACCACTTCGCAGCCATCGCCCGTAGAGTTCATGGATACGTACAGACGGCTGATCGAGGAGGACCCTGAGGTTCAAATCATCTCGGTTCATCTTTCTTCGGCGTTCAGCGGGACGTATCAATCCGCGGTAATGGCAAAATCGACGCTGGACGGCAGTTCGAACATTACCGTAGTCGATTCGAAATCGGCTTCCTACGGGATCGGCATGCTCGTGGTGGCTGCCGCGCAAGCCGCCAAGGAGGGCAAAACCAAAGAGGAGATCCTTCAGCTGATCGAGCGTCTGCGAAATGAAACGGCGCTGTATTTCCTCGTCGACACGCTGGAATATTTGCAAAAAGGCGGGCGAATCGGAAGAGCGGCGGCGCTGGTCGGCTCGCTGCTGAATATTAAGCCGATATTATCGATCGCTCCTGAAGGAGTCGTTTATTCGGTCGATAAGGTGAGGGGACATAAAAAGGCGATGGCCCGGATTGTCGAGCTGTTCGACAAGGATGTAGCCGGCCGTTCGATCCGCCTTACCGTCGCCCACGCAAACGCGCCGGAGTACGCCGCGGAGCTGCACAACCAACTGCAGCAGCATTTCCGCATCGAAAGCGTGCAGTATACGAGCATCGGCCCTGTTGTCGGCACGCACACAGGACCCGGAACAGTGGCGGCGTTTGTCGTTCCGCTGTCATGACGATGCTGGATTTGCATGCCGTTGCGCTCACCGACATCCGTGGCGTCAGCGGCAAAAAAATGGAGGAGCTGGGGGCCCTCGGCCTCCGCACTGTCGGACAGCTTATCGAATATTATCCGTTCCGGTACGAGGATTATACGATTCGCGATTTAAGTCTGGTCAAGGACGGGGAAAAAGTAACGGTTCAGGGCAAGCTCGCCGGGGACGCACAGGTGCAAATGTACGGCCGCACCAAATCGCGGATGATCTGCAAGGTGATCGTCGACCGGTTTTTCATTACGGCGGTATGGTTCAACCGGCATTTTCTGAAGGACAAGCTGAAGGCCGGTACGGACATTGTACTGACCGGCAAATGGGATCAGAAACGGCAGCATCTGACCGTATCGGAATCGGAATTTCCCGGCGAAGGGGCGAGCCAGATCGGCACGCTGCAGCCCGTTTACTCCGTGGCCGGCCCGATCACGCAAAAATGGATGCGCAAGACGGTCAGGCAGGCGCTGGTCCAATTCGGCGGCCTCATTCAGGAGGTGCTGCCGCGCGAGCTGGTGAACAAGCATGGACTGATGCCGCGGAAAGCCGCGATCACTGCGATTCATTCGCCGGAGAACACGGATCAGGGCCAGCAGGCGCGCAAGCGGATGGTGTACGAGGAGCTGTTTTTGTTCCAGCTCAAAATGCAGGCGTACCGCGCAATCACGCATAACCGTGCGGACGGTGTGGCGCATCCGGTCGATTTGCCGGATGTGCGCGCCTTCGTGCGGGCGCTACCGTTTACGCTGACGGACTCGCAAAAGAAAGTCGTCGCCGAGATTTTGCAGGATTTGCAGGCGCCGTACTGCATGAACCGGCTGCTCCAGGGCGACGTCGGGGCCGGCAAAACCGTCGTCGCGGCCATCGCGCTGTACGCCGTCGTGAAGGCCGGCTATCAGGGCGCGCTGATGGTGCCGACGGAAATACTCGCCGAGCAGCACAAGCGGTCTTTGGACAAGCTGTTTGCGCCGTACGGCATTCAGGTGGCGCTGCTCACCGGCAGCCTGACCGACCGGCAGCGCCGCGATGTGCTCGCCTCGCTGCAGATGGGCATGATCGACATCGTTGTCGGCACCCATGCGCTCATTCAGGAGGATGTGTTTTTCCGCCAGCTCGGCCTTGTCGTCACCGACGAGCAGCACCGGTTCGGCGTCCAGCAGCGCAGCATTTTGCGGCGCAAGGGAATGAACCCCGACGTGCTGACGATGACGGCGACGCCGATTCCGCGCACGCTCGCCATCACCGCTTTCGGCGATATGGACGTGTCGACACTGCGCGAGCTGCCTAAGGGACGCAAGCCGATCAAGACGTATGCCGTCACGCACGACATGCTGCCGCGGGTGCTCGGCTTTATCGAGAAGGAAGTTGCGCAGGGGCGGCAGGCGTACGTCATCTGCCCGCTGATCGAAGAATCGGAGAAGCTGGATGTGCAAAACGCGATCGATGTGCACGCGCAGCTTCAGCATCATTTTTCTGCGCTCGGATATAAGGCGGGATTGCTGCACGGTCGCATGTCCACCCAGGAAAAAGATGAGGTCATGCGGCAGTTTACCGCAGGCGAGCTGCATATTCTCGTTTCCACGACCGTCATCGAGGTGGGGGTCGACGTGCCGAACGCGACGATCATGGTCATCTACGACGCCCACCGGTTCGGGCTTTCCCAGCTTCATCAGCTGCGCGGCCGGGTCGGCCGGGGCGAGCATCAATCGTTTTGCGTGCTCATCGCCGATCCGAAAAACGAGGTCGGCAAAGAGCGGATGAAAGCGATGACCGAGACGAACGACGGCTTCGAAATCGCCCGGCGCGACCTTGAGCTGCGCGGTCCCGGCGATTTCTTCGGCACGAAGCAAAGCGGGCTGCCCGATTTTCGCGTGGCGGACATGCTGAAGGATTTCGAAATCATGGAGCAAGCCCGCGACGATGCGGCCGATCTGGTGCGCGAGCCGGAGTTTTGGACGGCGGCCGCCTACCTTCCGCTCCGCCAATATTTGCAAAGAGAAGGCATTTTTGATAGCGATTTGATGGATTGACCGGGACAAACGACGAAACATGTTCAAGCCCTCCGACATACACTTAGGAGGAGTGCGAACGGAGGTGTTTGTCGATGAGCTACCAAAAATACGGGATTGATCCTGCTTTTGTAGAACGCGTCAAGCTGAAAATGAAAAACCCCGAAACTAAAGAACGGGTGAAGATGATTCTCAAGGACGTCACCAAGTACGATCTGCAAGACCGGGTTAAAGTCAAACGTTTTGTCGATATGCTCGCCAAAGTGCTGGGAGAGCGATTAAGCCCCCAGCAAACGGAAAATATGGTCTCCTATGTCATCTCGCAAAAAATCGATCCAAGCAACACGTTTCACCTGATCAAGCTTTGGAGCATGTTCCGCTAGTTCATCCAGCAATTATTTAAACCGATTCCTCCGAAGGATCGGTTTTTTTTATGTGCTTTTCTGATGCGCGCTTAGCCCAAAATAGGAAAATATCATGATTTTTTTTCCATTTTTAAAACGAATTAATCAATTACAATTAATAATGTTTGGAGAACTCGAAGAAGACAACATTTTTCAATCTATAATGGACTTAAGGAATGATGATAAGTCAGGAGAGATCAGTATGATCGAAAAATTGCCGGAAGTTGTTGATACGACTATGCGTAAACTATGCGAAAGTTTGCAAAATCTGCTGCCGAATACGATAGAGTCCGTTTATGTTTATGGCTCAACGGCGCTGAACGCTTATATTGAGGGCTCAAGTGATATCGATTTTCTCGCAATTGTCAATCGAACGCTCCTGCAATCTGACATCGAATTGATTACGAAAGCGCATGAGGAAGTTGAACAAGCGCTGCCGGATTCGGACATTATGGGGGCCTATATCAGACGAGAAGACCTTGGGAGGTCAGTCGGTGAAATCCCCCCAGTTCCAACCTATCACGACAAAAAACTGCAATCCGATGGAAACGGCGATCTAAATCCTGTTACATGGTGGGTGATGCGGGAACACGGCATTTGTGTCTATGGGCAGCGCACCCCTTTTAATTTTGAGCTTTCATCTGACAAACTGATAGATTACGTTATTGAAAATATGAACACGTATTGGTCGGATTGGATTGCACGATTGGAACAAAAACTCAATTGGGAGAACTTGTCGGAACACGCTGTACCATCTGAAAAACTCGATTTTGCAGTCGAATGGTGCGTTCTTGGTATGTTGCGACAATATTATTCGATACGGGAGTGTAATGTGACCAGCAAGATTGGTGCTGGAGAGTATGGGCTTAAAGTTTTACCCGAGCGTTGGCACGGACTTATCCGGGAGGCAATTGCCATCAAGCGCCGAGAGTCTGGTAGTGTATACACTTCTCAAAAGAGTCGACTGGATGACCTTATCAAATTGCTTCGTTTTATTCATAGTGAGTCTAATCACTTTGTTGGAAAAAAATCGTGACTGTTTTGACATATTGGTTCACGGTCCGGTTCAATAATTGACTAATCTGGGCCAGCAGGATGTAGAGCGTGTCCGCCCTACGTTTTGCACGAGCAAAACCATGGCAGACAACCGCGAGCCCGAGGCACGTAACCTCTCATTGAGCCTCGCGCCAAAAGTAAAGCGTGTCCGGAATAGGATTTTTGCAAACAGCAAAAATCCATGCAGGACAGACGCGAATTAGAAGCGAGCAGTCCTGCGTTGCTGGCGGGTCCAGGGCGCCCAAGCGCCTGGGATCCCCCCGGTGGGGAGACTTAGGAGGCTCACCCAAGGAGACTTTCCGAGAGACGGTAAAATCGGCTCTCGGGCGCGGAAGCGCGCGTTGCAATGTCCAGAGAGCGGAAAAAGCCGCTCTCAGGCCTGCAGAAGTAGCGGAAGAGGCGTGCCAACGTTCCGAGAGACGGTAAAATCGGCTCTCGGGCGCGGAAGCGCGTGTTGCAATGTCCCGAGAGCGGAAAAAGCCGCTCTCAGGACTGCAGAAGTAGGAACTGCGTTAGCAAGCTCCGTGCCGGGCAAGTGCGGGCCCGAGGCACGCAATCATTCCCCGCATCTCCGCGCCCAAAGTAGAGCGTGTCCGCCATAGGTTTTGTGAGAGCAAAACCTATGGCGGACAAATGCGAGTTCGCGGCACGAAACCTCTCCTCGAACCTCGCGTCAAAAGTAAAGCGTGCCCGGCATAGGATTTTTGGCGCAAAGCCCAAAAATCCATGCCGGGCAAACGCGAACTAGAAGCGAGCGTCCCCTCTACCGGGCGGGTCCAGGGCGCCCGAGCGCCTTGAGGGCTTTGCGGAGCTAAGCCAGCTTCGGAAGCCTGGGGTCCCCCCGGTGGGGGGATTTAGGGGGTGACGTGCTGTTGCCCTAACTCTACTAAAAAGTTATAATTTTCAGCAAATACTATTTTTATGGGGGGATGAACATATGCTGCATAACGACGAAGCCAAGCGAGGCGAGGCGATATCGCGCAGAAAGCTGCTCGCTTCTTTGGGTGCGGCGGGGCTCGCGGCGGCGGCCGGCGCGGTGCTTCCGGGAACGGTACAGGCGGCGACGACCACGGTGAATTCGCTTTATTATAATGTCAAAGATTACGGTGCTGCGGGGAATGATCGCATCAGCAGCGACGATACGGCGGCGATTCAGGCGGCGATCGATGCGGCTGCGAAGGCGAGAGGGGGAACGGTTTTTTTTCCGCCCGGCCAATATACGATCAACTCGACGATTTTGCTGAAATCGAACGTGCGGCTGCTCGGGGCAGGGGCAGAAGCGGCTTCCATCAAGCTTTCCTATAATGCGGGAGCGATTGCCATGCTCTACGGTGTGGACGACATCTCGAACCTGTCTGTCGAATGCCTGACTCTCGAAGGGACCGGCGCCGCATCCGGCACAAACAATTATATGACCCTCGAGCGGGGGGTTACGCTGCAA
This sequence comes from Paenibacillus hamazuiensis, assembly GCF_023276405.1. Lineage (NCBI taxonomy): Bacteria > Bacillati > Bacillota > Bacilli > Caryophanales > Paenibacillaceae > Paenibacillus > Paenibacillus hamazuiensis. Next base: position 3,168,078 of record NZ_JALRMO010000001.1, on the reverse strand, counting down.
AATGTGAAAAATGCCCGAGTTGCCGGCTGTGTGTTTAAAACGATCGTCAACGGGATTTACCTGAACAACAGCACAGGCGTTACCGTAGCGGACTGCTCGTTCCGCATGGTCGTCGGTGCGGGCGGAACCTATGAAGGCTTCGGCATATTGTGCCAATCCGGAGGAAGTCATCTCATTCAGGGCAACCGGTTCATGGGCATCGGGCAGTCGTGCATACAACTTGCTTCCGGATGCTCGCAAACGGTGGTCGCGGGCAACTTCATCGAGTCGCCCCAATCGACTCCGATTGTGCTCACTTCCACGGAGTCGATTTGCGCGAACAATGTCATCAAAGACAATGTCATTGCCGGAGCGGCCGATAGCAGCGCTTCTTACGGCATTTTGCTTTCCGCTTATTGCTACGGCACCTCCATCACCGGCAATGTCGTCACGGGAATCGCGAAAGCCGGAATCCGGCTGGAAGGGGCTCCTTCGGTGGAGAAGGAACGGCCGAACGGCAACCGCGTGAACGGCAACGCAATCCGCAAGACGGCGGTCGGCATCAGCGTCTTCAATGCGGAGGACAACGCGATCACGGACAACGATATCCGAAACGTCGATGACGGCATCGTCCTGGATGCTTCCGAAAGCGGACCGGGCGGGTTCAGCCGCAAAAATTTCGTCGTCGGAAACGGCTTGTTCCAATGCGCGAAATCCGCGGTAAAACTGATGTCCCCTCGCTGCGAAGGATGCGGCGTGTTCGGCAATTTTGGAGGCAGCAACGGAGAAAACCTGACGGATAAAGGCACCGGGACCGTGACGGCAGGATTTTAGAGAGCGGCACAGCCTTGCATTCCGAACTGTCGATTCATGACGGATGTCCCCGCATCCGCATTTCCGGATGAACCCCTTTCCCAGTGAAAGGGGTTTCTTGGTTTTTTCATGGCAAAATTTACTTTTTTTCATCGGTAAATTCCAAAAAATATTAAAAACAAGAAGGATTCGCTCGAATTTTGCAGAATAAAGCATGTATATTGTGTTTGTACTTCTGGACTAGGGGCAACTTTCATGCACAACTTTCAATATTTTAAAAATGTCCTATCTGCAGAGTCCATCACGGAATCGCTGGAATCGCTTAAATCATACACACATCTCGAAATCGGCACCGCTCATATCGCCGTAGTGATTGCGAGCGATAATCCGGTGCTCCAGCCGGCGGTATATTCCGTCAATATGTCCGAAGGTTCGGAAAACCTGCTTCGCACGGTCGTTCAAGGAGCAGAGTGGCACAGCTCTTTCTCCGACGGGACGGACTTTTTGCTGGACGAGAGCGGCTTCCGGCCGCCGGACAACGCGGGAGAGCTGCTTCGCCGTTCGGGGTTTCAGTCTTTGTACGCGTTTTTTCTGAACGCGAACGCCGAGCGGGGGCTGCTGCTGTTCGGCTTTCCGGCTCCGACGGCGCTTGGTGAAGAAAAGCTGAGCATCTGCCGCCGGATACGTCAACAGATGGAGCAGTTGATGGAGAAGATCCGCTTTCGCAAGCAGTTCGTCAAACAGAAGGTATACGAAAACGTGTTTAACGCGCTGCGGGTAAAGGATCCTTTTACGGTAAACCATTGCTACAACGTCTCGTTCTACTCGGCGCTGCTCGGCAAAAAAGCAGGCTTAAGCGAATCCGAGCTGGAAACGCTGAGGCTCGGCTCGCTTTTGCACGATATCGGAAAATTAGCCGTTCCGGACCCCGTTTTGCTCAAGCCGGGGCGGCTCACCGAGGAAGAATTTCAGATTATCCGGCAGCATCCCGTCTGGGGATACGAGCTTTTGAAAGATTTTCAACAGGTGGAGCCGCTGCTTCCGATCGTCCGCTGGCACCATGAACGATTTGACGGACGCGGGTATCCGGACGGCCTGCAGGGGGATGAGATTCCGCTGCTCGCCCGCATCGTTTCGCTGGCCGATGCCTTCGATGCGATGACGTCCAACCGCGTCTACCGAAATTCTTTAAGTGTGGACGAGGTGAAAAACCAGCTCATTTTAAATACAGGCAAACAGTTTGACCGCGAGTTGACCGCATTGTTTTTGGAAATCATCGAGGAGCAGATCAAAATCCATCTGCCCGAACCTAAGGTATAAAAGGTGGGAATTTACGTGCCAAAACGTCTGCTGATCGTCGACGACGAACCGCATAATCTGGAAATATTGCGAATTTTCCTCAAGTCGCTGCATTACGACATCCATGAAGCCGAATGTGGCGCCGACGCCCTCAAGCTGATTGACGAAAAGGACCCCGATTTGATTTTGCTCGATGTCATGATGCCCGATATATCCGGCTTCGAGCTTGCGAAACTGCTGCACGAAAGGCCGGGCTTCGACACGCCGATCATTTTTCTTTCCGCGAAAGCGCAGAAGGAGGACGTGCTGAGAGGGCTGCAGCTCGGCGCTTTCGATTATTTGACCAAACCGTTCGATCTCGACCTGCTTGAGAAAAAAGTATCCATCGCTCTCGCACATCAAAGGAAAGTGACCGCCCTGCGTCAGGAAAATGTGCAGCTTGCGGGGAAGGCGTTTGTTGATACGCTGACAGGTTTGTATAACCGGGCTTACCTGGAGACCGTGATGGATATGATCCGGCAAGGCGCCAAAACGTTCCAGGTTGTGATGATGATCGATATCGATCATTTCAAATACATCAATGATAAGCACGGCCACTTGGTCGGCGACGAGGTGCTTAAAAAGGTGGCGCAGATTCTGCTGTCCCGCATCGACCTTCAAACGGATTTGGCGTTTCGTTACGGAGGGGATGAGTTCCTCGTATTTCTTCAGGACGCCGCGAAGCGGATGGAAGTGGCGGAATCGATCATTCAGGACGTATCCTCGCTGACGGCGGAATCGAAGTTCGAAGGAACGACTCACGTTACGGTTAGCGTCGGAATGACTTGCAGCTTGGAAGAAGATACCAGCATCGAGCAGATTATTTCCCGGTCCGATACGGCCCTGTACGGGGCGAAAAATTTAGGGCGAAACCGGCTGTTCGTTTGCTAGGCAAAGGCGGGCTGACATTTATGAGAACGGGAGAGACGAAGCCGATGCGGTTGAAAAGTTTTGAAAAGCTATTTCATATGACCAAGATGATCAACTCGCGATTCGAGATGTCGGAAATTCTTCAGGTGCTGGTGGATGCGATCGCCGGCGAAATCGCCCAGGCGGATCTGGTCGGTTTCTTTCTCAAAGGGGAGGACGGCATTTTCCACGGCCTCAAGGGCAATAAAATGCCGGTAGACATCACTCAGCTGTTCATCGATACGGCAAGCGATCCTTTTGTCCGGGACATTATTGAGCAAAGAACCAGCATCTATATCCCGGATACGTCCTTGGACCGTCGTGCGGATTCCGATAAAACTCATTTACTTAAAATCAAATCGATTTTCGGCGTTCCGGTCTTTGTCGAAGACGATATATTCGGACTCGTGTTTGTGCACGATTTCGGCAAGCCGATGAATTTGACCGAGGAGCAGATGGAGGTCACCGAAGCGTTCGTCAATATGGCGAGCGTGGCGATCCGCAACATCCGCATGTTCGAGCAGAAGCAGCATCTTCTGGAACGGCAGCAGCTGCTTTTGGACGCAACGAATGCGTTATCGAAGTCGCTATCCGTACACGAAGTGCTGAGAATGGGCTTCCATTATTTGCAGAAGGCGGCGGGCACTCAGGATGTCGGCATCCATATGTTCAACGAAAAGGAACGGATCTTGTACCCATTTCACCTTTCCGGCGCAAATGTGACCGAGGACGAGTGGAAAAACAAGCATAAAACGGAAGGAATTAACCTGAGCATCGACAAGGACCGCTTGTTTTTCGAAGTGATCAACGGCAACAGGGCTATCGCGATTCCCGACGTATATGCCGATCCGCGTCCAAACCACGAAGCTTGCAAGACATTTGATATTTACAGCCTGCTGCTGGTGCCGCTTGTCGCCAAAGGGAAAGTGTTCGGCGTAGTGATCGCTCCTTCGATCCACGAACCGAAAAAATTTACGGAAAGTGAAATCGAAATTTGCCAATCGGTGGCGGATATTACAGCCACGGCGCTATCGAACGCGTTGCACGCGGAAAATTTGGATAATTTGGTCAAGGAGCGCACGGTCGAGCTGCAGCAGGTGAATTTCAAGCTGCAGGAGCTCGTGAAGGAGCTGCAATTTTTAAATGAGCTGAAAAACGACTTTATCGCCTCTCTGTCCCATGAGCTGCGCACTCCGATTACCGCGGTCAAAGGTTCGGTCGATATATTGAAGCGGGGCATACTCGGCGAACTTAACGCCGCCCAAATGGATTTGATCGAAACGTCCAACAAGGCGATCGAACGGCTGCTGAACCAGGTCAACGAACTGCTCGATTTCGCCAAGCTGGAGAGCGGAAAATTCGAACTCGCTTATTCCGAAGTATCTTTCGCGGACATTGTGAACGAAGCGGTGGCCATCGTGGAATCGCTGTTCGGCAAAAAGAAGCAGAAGCTGCTTGTCGAGCTGCAGACCGAACTGAAGGTGCGGGTGGATCGCCAGCGCATATTGCAAATTTTGCTTAATTTGCTGGCGAATGCAAATAAATTTACGCCGGCCGGCGGCGTCATCAAAATTAACGGCTATTTGAAGGACAGCTCCATTATCGTGGAAGTGCAGGATAACGGCATCGGTATCCCGCAGGAAAAGCAGAAGCACATTTTCACGAAGTTTTATCAGGCTAACAACCAGGTGAACGGCACCGGGCTCGGACTTGCCATCTCCAAGCAGCTGATCGAACTGCACGGAGGCCGCATTTGGTTTGATAGCATAGAAGGGCAAGGAACGACGTTTACGTTCACTTTGCCCAAGGAGGGAGCGATGAAGCATGCGGGCAGCTGAAGCGGTATTAAGAATTTTGGCAAACAAGGGGGTGAAGTACATTTTCGGCATTCCGGCGGGATCCATTAACGCGCTTTACGACGCGCTTATGGACGTTCCGGAGCTGAAGCCAATCGTCGCCAAACACGAGACCAGCTCCGGTTACATGGCGACTGCATACACGCGCATTACCGGCATTCCGTCCGTATGTCTCGGTTCCAGCGGTCCGGGGGCGACGAATTTGGTCACTCCGGCGGCGAATGCCTGGAAGGAGAAGCTTCCGGTCATTTTTATCACCGGCGGGGTGCCGTCCACTAAGCGGGGCAAAGGCGGCGCGCAGGAACTCGATGCAGAGCCGATTTTCACCCCGGTGACGAAATGGAGCACGACGGTGCTGGACGCATACCGGGTACCGTATGTTTTGACCGAGGCGCTGCGGATTGCGCAAAGCGGCGTGCCGGGACCGGTGCATGTGGCGATACCGATCGACATTCAGATGACGGATATCGGAATGCCTTGGCTGTCCGATGAGTCATACATCGAACCGGCGATTCCGGATAACAAGTCCGTGCTGGCGGCGGCCGAGCTCATTCGTTCCACAGGTTCGAGAGGAGCGATGCTGCTTGGGTACGGCGCGAAATGCGCACGGGAGACGGTACTGCGGTTTGCCGAGCAAACCGGCTGGATGGTCGCAACGACGCCGCGAGGCAAGGGTGCTTTTCCCGAAGATCATCCGCTTTCGCTCGGGGTGTACGGTTTGGCCGGTTATCCGAAAGCGATGGATACTTTGAACGGATCCGATCACGATGTGCTCATGGTCGTCGGCTCGAGTCTTGGCGAGCTGGCGACGGGTAACTGGGAGGCGGGTTTGATCCGCGGGAAGAAGCTGATCCATATCGATTTTGATGTGGCGGAGTTAGGAAAAAACTACAACCCGGATGTGCCTGTTATAGGGCATATTGAGCTCGTTATGGAGCATTTACTTTCTTTGACAGCCGAGAACAATAACAACATGTACAGAAGAGAGGGAATTTACGATGATGCCCGGGCTTGGGACATGCCGCCGGCCGAAGGGGAATGGAACACGGCGAACGCTATCCGCAGCATCGGGGCCGGAGCTCCGCCCAATACCCGCTTTTACATCGATATCGGGGAATTCATGACGTATTCGCTGCAGCAGCTTAAAATTACCGGGGACCAGTTGTTCGATATCGACATCAATTTCGGAGGCATGGGTTCGGGAATCGGCGGTGCGCTCGGGGCGCAGCTTGCGGAGCCGGAGCGCCCGGTCGTTTGCATTACCGGCGACGGCTGCTTCTTCATGCACGGCTTTGAGGTGCTGACCGCCAAGGAATATAACCTGCCGATTTTATTCGTCGTCATCAACAACGCCCGGTTGGGCATGGTGTATCACGGCCATATGCTGCAGTACAAAAGATGCCTCAGCGATTTTTCGCAAACGCGCATATCGATTGCCGATATCGGCAAGTCGCTGGATATCGCGTACGCCCAGGTGTCGTCGCTGGAGGAGCTGCACGAAGGCCGGGTGAAGGCATGGCTTGACCGCAAGGAGCCGATGATCGTGGAGGTCGTCGTCGCCGGCAACGAAGTGCCGCCGATGGGAGCGAGAGTGAAATTCCTCGAAGGCGCTACATACTAACAAAAGAGATGTAAGGACTTGGCTGTAAATGCTGGGTCCTTTTTCTTTCGCATCCATGATAAGGTTGCCGTCAGGATGCATTTTCCTCTTGAAATACGAATATTTGTTCGGTATTCTAGATATAATAAGAACAAATGTTCTATGTGGAGGGTGAATGCACATGGATTTAAAGCTTGGCAAATATGTAGGCCATACCGTGGATATCGTATATATCGACGGCCGGGGCCGCATTACGAAGCGGGCGGTTCAAGTGCGCGCCGTGCAGGGCGGCGTCATGAAGGCATTTTGCTTGCATCGCCGGGCGCCCCGGCGGTTTCGGACCGACCATATTTTGGCGGCGATGCCCGTAAGACCCGCGTCCGTATCAGGCAGGGATGCCGGATGAGCGAACGGATGAAGGCGGGCGGGGAATCGCGGCTTATTTTGGACTACGTCGTGCTTCCGCTGATGCTGGATATATTGGAGCGCGACGTCAAACGTCTGGAAGGCGCCGATTTGAAAATGAGTGCGATTTACATCCGGCGGCTGCGGGCCGTGCAGGACAGCGTGACCGGCGACATCGCGGTGCTGCGGAGGCGCATGCGCGATTCCGGCATCCGCGTGTACACCCAGCGGCGAACGCCGCACAGCCTTGAGGTCGATTATGTGCACAAAGGCTACCATCATCATATGTCGCTCCTCTGGACGCTCGTGAAGCCGGAAGCGGAACGAAAGCTGTCCGCTTATTTGGGCATCGGCCAAGGCGGCGGGGGGGATCGGCATGAAGCAGGAACAGAGTAAGCCGAGAGTGATCATGATGGCGGACTGCCAGTCTTTTTACGCCAGTGTCGAAAAGGCCGCCCATCCCGAATATGAAAACCGGCCGGTCGTCGTCGCCGCAGACCCCGAATTTCATTCGGGCATTATTCTGGCCGCCTGCCCGATCGCCAAACAGTGGGGGATCACGACGGCGGAACGGCTTGGGGAAGCGCTGCGCAGATGTCCGGAGCTGGTTGTCGTGCGCCCGCGGATGCAGGAATACATCGATGTGTCGCTGCAAATTACGAAAATATTGGAGTCGTTCACCGATTTGGTCGAGCCGTACAGCATTGACGAGCAGTTCGTCGACGTGACGGGAAGCCTGCGTTTGTTCGGGACGCCGCTGGACATCGCCAAGGCAATGCAGGAGCGCATTCGCGTCGAGACCGGCGTATACACGCGAATCGGCATCAGCGAGAACAAAGTGCTGGCGAAGATGGCATGCGACAACGTAGCCAAAAAGCATCCGACCGGCCTTTGCCTCATGCCGAAAACGGAGATGGAGCGAATGCTTTGGCCACTCCCGGTGAACAAGATGTTTATGGTCGGCTCGCGTATGACCCGGCATTTGAACCGGATGGGCATTTATACGATAGGCCAGCTTGCGGTAACACCCATTGAGAAGTTGAGAAAGAAATGGGGCGTTAACGGAGAGGTGCTTTGGCGTATCGCCAACGGCATCGACGACTCGCCGGTCGACCCGTATACCCACCGGCAAATGGAAAATATCGGGCACAACATGACGCTGCCGCGGGAATACGCGGCCTGGGACGAGATCAAGGTCGTGCTGCTGGAGCTGACCGAGCTTGCATGCCGAAGGTGCCGGGAGCACGGCGTCATGGGAAACACGGTTTCCGTCGGATGCTCGGGCAGCATCTCCGGGCGTTCCTCCGGCTTTCACCGGCAAATGAAGCTGCCCGATCCGACTTACGTCACCGAAGAGGTGTTCGAGGCGGCGTGCCGCTTGTTCCGGAAGCATTGGGACGGCGAGCCGATTCGCCGGATCGGGGTTAGTCTGGACGGCCTGACCAGCGATCAGCAGTACCAGCTTACGCTGTTTGATAACCGTGTGCAAAAAATGGCGCTGGCCCGGGTGACGGACGGCATCAAGCAAAAATACGGGGACGCTTCGATCATGCGCGCCTCTTCGGCCACCAAGGCGGGACAGGCGCAGGATCGCGCCCGAAAAATAGGAGGCCACTACAAATGAGTAAAAAGCTGCAAGGAAACGGCCTGTTTGCTTCTTCGCGCATGATGCTCCCCGAGCATAAATTAACGATCAACCGTCATTTGGAGGAAATTCGCGAATATGCGCGCCCGTCGCTCGATCCGCAGGAGGCCGAACACATTTCCCGCTGCCTCACGGACTCCTTGGCGGCCGGAACGGAAACGACGCTGGTGCGTTACGGCGCGCGGGGCTGCGAACGGGTGAAGGGCGTCGTCGTCAAGATGGACCCGCTGAAGCGGGAAGTCACGTTATCCGGCGCGGACGGCGGCAGCATCCGGGTGCCGTTTGCGGATCTGGTCGACGTGCTGGAAGATCCTTAAGAAACGAGTTCCCAAAAGATGCTCCATCCGGCGCATCTTTTTTGCCGTTCGCACGTATAACGTTTAGGAAGATGTCAAAAAAAGGAGAATCGCTGCATATGGCCAAATTGGAATACCGCTTGTTCGAGGGCGGCGATGCGTTTCCATTGCTGTATTACTACGAGCAAATTGCCGAAGAGGAGATCGCCGTCCGGTTTGTCTGCGATTATTTCGTCAAAGACAAGACGGTGTATGAGAAGACTTCCGCTGCGGCGGAAACGGACTGTTTCGTCATTTATGTGAAAAAGGCGGAAGACGAGTATGCGCTGGAGGAAGCGCCGGGCGGTCCGGCAAACGGGGTATGCATAGAACTGAGGGAATACCGGGAACCGGAGGAGCTTCATGCAAGGGCGGACGGCTACAGGCTGGTGAGTCGGTACGAATTTCCGGATAACCGCGCGGCCCTGCTCCATATGATGTCCGATTACTTGTATGCGGACGGGATCGAATGGAGCAAAACGTCGGCGGAAATCGACGAAGACCGCAAGGTGTACGTCATCTATGCGAAGCCGGCGGAGTAGCGGCGATGCGTTACCGCTTGGCAAGAGAGGCGATTTACGGACCGCTTCGCGAAGAAGGCGTGTTTACGTGGGATACGATGTATGACGAGGAGTATGCGCTCGCCGGCTTGCACCGGGTGAGCCGCGAAACGGTGCGGGACATCCGCCTGGCGGCTGAACGTCTGGGCGCCGTCATCGCGAGGACGGTGGACATCGTTCAGCAGGCGGACGATGCGCTGCTGCTCGAGCTCGGCATTCCGCAGCAGGCGCTGGCTGCTTGCAGGGTCCGCCTTGAAGGGGGACAGACGACCGTGGTCGGCCGGTTTGACTTTGCCGTCACGGAGCGCGGCGTCAAGATGCTTGAATTTAACAGCGATACGCCGACCGGTATCGTCGAGGCGTTTCATGTCAACGAACGGGTTTGCGCATATTACGGCGCGGAAAACCCAAACGCCGGAATGAACGGTATGATTTGCGATGCGTTTCAGGCGGAAGCCGCGAAATACCGCGAGCTGGGCTGGGCTGCCGAGAGGATCGCGTTCAGCGCGCTCGATTGGCACGAAGAGGATGCCGGAACGGCCAAATATTTGCTCGCCCAGTCCGGGCTGCAGGGTTCGTTTGTGCCTCTGGCGGAGCTGCGCGTATACGAGGACCTGCTGCAGGCGCCGGGGGAGGACGGCCGGCTGGCACCGGTCGATTTGCTGTACCGGCTGCATGCGCTCGAAAAGCTCGCCGAAGAATGCGATGAGGACGGTTATCCGACGGGGGCCCATGTGCTCGATCTGATCGCTAGAAGGCGGCTTGCGATCATCAACCCGCCGTCCGCTTTCGTCGCGCAGACGAAGGCGCTTCAGGCGCTGATCTGGAATTTGCACGAGAACGGCCAATTTTACACGGAAGACGAGCATGCAGCGATACGCGACCATATGCTGCCCACCTATCTGGAGAGCGGGCCGCTCGCCGGAAAACGTTACGTCCGGAAGCCGATTTTCGGCCGCGAAGGCGGTGGCATCATCATCGCCGAAACGGACGGGCGAATTATCGCCAAAGATGCGGAGCCTCATTATTGGGAGCAGCCTGCCGTGTACCAGGAGTACGTCGAGCTTCCGGCCGGGGAGGCCGAGACGCTGCGCGGGACATACCGGGGCAGGCTGCTTTGGGGATGTTTTTACATAGGGGGAAAACCGTCCGCTATCATCGCCCGCATGGGCGGACCCATCACGAACAATTTATCTTATTACGTGCCGGCCGGTTTTTCTTCCTAGAAAACCGGATCGGGCAACAAGGAGTGCAAAAACGGATGGATCAATGGAGCAACATTATAAACTTTCTGATCTATTTGGCGGTAACGCTGCCGATGATCGGACTCGGGCTGCTCTTTTTTACATGGACAACGCCTTACAACGAATTTGCTTTAATCCGGCATGGCGCGCAGGATAACGATGGCACTCAGGCCGCCGCGGCCAAAGCGGCGGCCTACGATTTGGGGGGCAAGCTGGTCGGTCAGACGCTGGTGCTCGCTTCGGCCGTTTTTCATTCCGTCGGCCTGCTGGATCTGGTCGTGTGGGGACTGCTGGGCATCGCGTTCCAAATCGTCACGTTTTATTTATTTGAATGGTTTACTCCGTTTAAAGTGGTGGAAGAAATCCCGAAAGGCAACGTATCGGTCGGCATGTTTTCGTTTTTTCTCAGCTTGGCGACCGGAATTTTGATGGCCTCATTGATCAGTTATTAACCGTGGATGTGAGCCTGATATCAAATGCAGAGTCCCTGAACTTCAGGGGCTTAATTTTTTTGTGCCATTTGGAATATGCTGGAACACACATGCTTCGATCTTCATAATGAAACGTAGGTGAGGGGGCAGGATGCCGTTCGCTGCAAAGGAGTAGTTATCATTGCTGCCAATAAGTGACGATCATTTAATGGATGCTTATAAAAAAGCTTGTGAATTAAGATTGGACGCAGAATTTATCGAGTTGTTGAAAAAGGAACTGTCGCTTAGGAAACTTATGTTCGAGCTTGGTCCGGAAAACGGTGAGGCACGGGAGCGATCCTGAGCCGCCGTTTTAAGGGCATATAACTAAAAATCGGTAAGGCGGACGGGTACCTGCCCCTTCACCCGATTCAGGGGAGCCGCCGAAAGGCGGTTCCTTTTTACCTGAGCTGCGGGTCGGGGGATTCGCGGGAATGGGCATGGTAGCCTAGCTAAGGCTGGGGAAAAACGCATTCTCCCGCCGGGATATGGGTAAAAGCCTGGATGCTGGGCTGCCGGAGCGACCGTCCTTCATGCAGGCGCCATTCCGTGTACATCACTTTGACCGTAATGGCGGGGCGCACCCAAATGGCGTCGTTATGGCGATCCGGCTTGTTGACAAACGGCCGGTCGTTTACGATGTGGGGCTTCAGCTTATCCGTCAGCTCGCGCCAGTCGGCTTTGCTCAGCCTCCCCGTTCCGGTGTGCCCGATATACCAGAAGCGGCCCTGCGAATCGAAAAGGCCGAGCAAAACGGCATTCACGATCCCGCCGCTCAGCGTAAAACCTCCGATCGCGGCAATGATATCCCCGTAGTTTTTCACTTTTACCCATCGATGGTCTTTGCCGCCGATCGCATAGGTGCTGTCCAGCCGTTTGCAAACGATGCCTTCCATTCCCTGCTGCCGCATCAGCCGAAACAGAGCGTCCCCATCTTCATGAGAAGCGACGGTTTGTACGTGTTCCCGCGGTTTGACGACGTTGTGCAGCACGTTTCGGCGATGCTCCAATGGCTGCTGATGAATCCAGTTTCCGTTCAAGAAAAGGATATCGAATACCATGTAATAGATCGGGACGGTTCGTTGCACCTGCTCGACCCGGTCCATTCTCCGCAATCCGTCGCGCCGCATCACCTCGTGGAAGGACGGCTTGCCGTCCGCCGCAAGCGCCACCACTTCCCCGTCCAAAATAAACGAATGGGCCCGGGTATAAGCGGAGACGTCGCGAATTTCCGGATAGTGCAGCGTGCGGTCGTTTGCCTTGCGGTTAAACAGCCGGCAGTTTGTTCCGTCAAAGTACGTCAGAATGCGGACTCCGTCCCACTTGATCTCGTAGATCCAGTTATCTCCGGTAGGGATATGTTCGCTGCGAACCGGTTCGAAAGGGAGGATGGGCTCCATCCGCTCACCTCGTTAACAGTGTTGGCCATAGCATTTGTCAGCCGCCGGTAAAATATGAGCAAACCGTTATAAGATCGGAGGGTTCCTCACGATTTTTTTAAAGCCCCTCTTGCATGAAAGGTACTTGTTCGGTATATAATACGAATATATGTTCGTATAAAAGCGAGGTGTTCGCTATGGACGCGCCGATGCCCACATCGGAGGACATGCGATTAATTAAAGAAACTATTTTTTTGACGGTCGTTTTGATGGTTTTCGAACGGGACATCCGCAAGTCGGAGCAAGTGTTTAAGACGCCGGGTCCGATCGTTTCCGCCATGACGGCGGCGATGGACCGGGTTTCGTATGAACTGGGCGAGGTTCAGCGCGGCATGCGCCGACGTGCCGTGAAAGTATACGGTGAAAAAGTAAGCAGGGATGGGGTGGAGGCGGCCTATAACTGCCGCGGCTACGAAGGCAAAGTATGCTTCCCCGCGCAAACCGCGCGGGATGAAGTCGAGATTCGCATGAGCTTGTATCTGGGGATTAATATTTCAAGCGTGATCGGAAAATATTTGCCCGAGCTCGGGGCCGACTCGGCGGCCGGGGTTGTGCATTGACGCTGATCAGCCAAAGAAACTTAAAGTAACTTATAAATAAATTGTGTAATTGTATAAAGCCCCCAGGCGGTAAGGCAGGTAACGATAAGTTTAATTAACGGCTTTATTTTCAAATAGAGCATGAGGGGCCTCCTTATCTGGAATAAAACTAGTTGTAAGAGTCTATCCTGTGTCGGGCCGCTTGTCAAAATCAAACTTCATGACATAAAGATCCCTCGATCAACAGCAAACGGCGGATTGTTAGTATCCATTACTTTTTATTGACAATCCCTAATTCCTCTTTCAATGCGTGTTTGAAGGATCTGAGAGTAATTGAGCCCGGCTTTGGTGGCTTCAAGCTCAAGCCACCGAGGAAGAGTAACATTCTTCGTGACAGATCTGTTGAGCTGCTTGTCGCGGATTAGCCCGGTGCGAACTTCGATAAGCGTATAGAAACCGCCCTCGACCGGCTCTAGTTTGCCGGGATCGGAAGGGGCGGGTATCTCTTCGCCATCTTCTTCCATGCTGTACAGGTGCAATGCCAGAGCTTCTTTTGCATTCGACAAGGCTTCTTCTAAGGTATCTCCGTATGACAACCGCGGATATCTGGAAATGAAACAGTGTACCCTTCGACGCCTTCCTCTGTCTCGAACAGCGCGGGATAAACATATCGATCCAATCTATATTACACTCCTTTCTGTATTTATTGTAATGCGTGTAGATTACCCCTATCAATGGTTGCGTGAAATTTGTGCAAAGATCAACGCGTTTGAGAAGGTGGAGACAAAAACAAAAAAGTCGGGTTGCAAAAACGCAGCACGTCGAGAGATGACGCACTAAATTCGTCAACAGAAATGAGCTTTTCAAAACTTAATAACTTTGTTCGAGAAACAACAAAAAACCGCGCGGCACAAGGCTTCGCGGGTTCTGCATAACAGATAATATTTCGGGGCTCCTTTCGGAGCCCCTTCATGGGAGAGGAGAAACCGGACGAAGAGCTTATGGGGAACGTAAGTCTTCTCCGCGGTTGTCTACGACATATTTTATGTCGATACTATCATGATGCACACGATCCAGGGAAAATATACATCGGCATCCAAACTTTTTTTTGAGAAATCATACCTTATTATGGTACGATAGCAATACTGCAGCACCAAAACTTAGCAAAAAGGGCGGAAACAAGGCGTGAGAGTGATATCTGGCTCGGCCAAAGGAAGAAGCTTGAAGGCCGTCCCGGGCATGGGCACAAGACCGACGACGGATAAAGTGAAGGAAGCGATCTTCAGCATGATCGGCCCGTATTTCGACGGGGGTCTGGTGTTGGATTTGTTTGCGGGTACGGGCGGGCTCGGGATTGAGGCGCTGAGTCGTGGGATGAGCCGGGCGATCTTTACCGATATGGATAAAAAAAGCGTCGACATCGTCCGCGAGAACGTCAAGGCTGCCGGCTTCGAAGAGCAAGCCGAAATATACCGCAATGACGCCGGCAAAGCGCTGAAGGCGCTGGCGAAACGGAAGGCGCAGTTCGATCTGGTGTTTCTCGACCCGCCGTACCGGCTTAAAATATTGCGCGAGCTTGTCGAAACGATGCAGGAACACGGGCTGCTTGCGGATTCAGCAACAATCGTGATGGAGCATGATGCCGGCGATGTCTACGACGATCCGATCGGCAGGTGCGTGCCGCTGCGCCGCGCGGAATACGGAGAGACGGCCGTATCGATTTTCAAATACATCAATGATTCGGACTCTTAGAGGAGATGAATACAATGACTGCAGACCAACAATCGATCATCGCCGTATACCCGGGCAGCTTCGACCCGGTAACGAACGGGCACCTCGACATCATTCGCCGCTCGTCGAAAGTATTCGGCAAGCTGATCGTCACCGTGCTGAACAATTCAAGCAAAAATCCGCTGTTTACCGTAGAGGAGCGCAAGGAGCTGCTGCGGGAGGTCACGAAAGATTTGCCGAACGTGGAGATCGACAGCTTCCGGGATTTGACTATCCGCTATGTGAAGCAAAAAAACGCCCGCCTTATCATAAGGGGGCTTAGAGCCATTTCTGATTTCGAATGGGAGATGCAGCTCGCTTCGACCAACAACAAGCTGGATCCGGAAATCGAAACGCTGTTTATGATGACGTCGCCGCAGCACTCGTTTTTAAGCTCCAGCATCGTCAAGGAAATCGCCCGCTTCCACGGTTCGGTCGGCGATCTGGTGCCGGAAGCGGTGGAGCAGGCGCTGAACCGCAAATTTACATAACGGCACACGAGTTTATTCGCCCTGGCGGTTGCGCCAAATAAACGATATGCCGATCGACAGGACAAGCAGGAACAGCAATATAACGGCGAGCTGCAGCATCATCGGGCTGATGAGAAACCACAGCCCGTTTTTCAGCGCATGGGTGCCGGAATCGATTCCGGCGCCGCCGGTCAGCGAAAAAAAGCTCGGCTCGGCACCTACGAAATAACGGTTAAGCGGAGTCCAGGCGATCAAGGTCGTTATGAAAGCGAGCAGCGCATGAAGCGCGCGCAGCCCGATAAAACGGGCGAAGCGGATACCGATGCCGGCCGTCAGGCTTTTTATCTGAAGATGGGCGGAGGAGCCGCCCCAAGCGAGCCCCGCGCTCAACAGGGCGGCCTGCCATATCGGCGGCAGCGCATCCGATTGGCTGATCGCGAAGGCGCCGAGGTGGACTTCCGTCAGAGCTGGCAGGATGAGCGTCAGCAGCTGATACGCAGCTTCCGGGGAAATGCCAATTGCGCCGGACAGGCGGCTGATCCATTCGATCAGGCCGCTTAAATGGATAACGGCGATCAAAACGGAAAACATCATCATATAACCGCCGATCGCCATCAGGTTTTGCACCGCGGAAACGACGGAGTCGCCGAGCAGCTTGCCGAAGGTGCGTCCGTCGTTTCGCTGCGCCAGCTTGATGGCGAACATCGCTTTGGCAAGCAGGCCGGCGCCGGGATCGGGATGCTCCAGCCAGGGGGAGCGGGGTTCGTCTGCCGCGGTATCCACGGCTCCCGCAGCCGAACGGAATCGCGCAGCGATCAGCGCAAGCACGGCGGCGGAAGCATAGTGGATGACGGCAAGCACCAGCCCAAGCCGGGGGTTTTGCAAAAAGCCGACGCCCACGACGGTCATTAAAAATATCGGGCTGCACGTATGCGAAAGCGCGAGCAGCTTGTCGGCTTCATGCGGCCGCACCAGCTTGTCCGCCGCAATCGTTTGAGTCGCCGCGGCTCCGCCGGGAAAACCGGCGATCCAGCCGACGGCAAGCGGCCAGCCCCCGGCCCCCGGCAAGCCGAACATTCTTCGCATCAGCGGCTCCAGCAGCTTGCCGATACCATGTATGACGCCCATGCCGGCCATGATTTCGGTCAAAATGAAAAAGGGAAGCAGCGCCGGAAATACGAGCTTCCACCAGACGTTTAAGCCTTGCAGCGAAGCTTGAAACGCTTTATCGGGAAACAATATGATAAACACGACGAACATAAGCGCCAGCATGCCTAAAACGACCGTGGTTTGCGGGCGGGCGGACGCCGGCTTCCGTGCATTCATGCCAATCCCCCCAAACGGAATTCGAATGGTACATGTTTACGCGGCGAAACGGTTCTTTAGACCAAGCCCTTTGCGCATATTCTATGGAAGTGCCGGCAGAACGGAAAGCAAAGCATTGACGAAAAGCGCGCCGGAGAGGCGAGATTCAACAGATTCAATATAAGGAGAGGGGCGCAGCAGCGCGATGGAACGCCGTCCTTTGATCGCAAAGAGCAAATCCCGCATCTTTACATCCGTGTTCATAGGGCTCGGTGTGCTCTACTTGGTGTTTTTTATGCCGCTGCCGTATTTCGTGTTTTCCCCCGGAACGGCAGACGTGATCAAGCCGATGGTGCATGTGAAAGCGGCGGATCCCGAGGAAAAGGGCAGCTTCATGCTGACGACGGTGCGCGTCAGCGATGCCAGCGTATTCAATTATGCCGCGGCGCTGCTGAATCCGTACCGGGAAATTTACGCGAAGTCGGCGGTTTTCAGAAACGGCGAAAACGAGCAGGAATATTCGACCCGGCAGGAAGTGGTGATGCAGACGTCGCAGATGGATGCGATTCAAGCCGCTTACCGGCATTTGAAAATTCCGTTCAACATTCATAATGACGGTGTAATGGTGCTGCGGACGCTGCCGGACTATCCGGCGGCAAAAGTGCTTCAGGCGGGAGATTACATCGTCAAGGTGAACGACAGCCCGGTCCGGACGACCGTGGAGCTCAATCGTGTTTTGCAAACGAAGAAAGCCGGGAACACCGTGGTGCTCACTTACAAAAGGAAAGACGAAGAGAAGACGGCCAATTTGACACTCACCGCTCTGCCGCCGGACAAGGACGAGAAGGGCAACGTCATTTCCAAGGAGGAGCGGGCGGGGCTCGGCGTCGTGCCGGCCAACGTGCAGTCGATTCTCGCAGAGCAGGAAGACAAGCAGGTGACGATCCAGGCGGGGGAAATCGGCGGCCCTTCGGCCGGGCTTATGTTTTCGCTGGAAATTTACAACCAGCTGACGCCCGGCGACTTGACCAAGGGCTACCGCATCGCCGGAACCGGCACGATCGATCCGAACGGGAAGGTCGGCTCGATCGGGGGCATCCAGCATAAAGTGATCGCCGCGGACAAGGAGGGGGCGGAAATCTTTTTTGCGCCCCGGGATGAAACGCCGGAAACGGCTACGACGTCGCCGCCGGCCAAAAACTATTCCGACGCCAACAAACGGGCGGAGGAGATTCATTCCAAGATGAAGATCGTTCCGGTGGCGACGCTGGACGATGCGCTGAAGTACCTGGAGCAGCTGCCGCCGAAGATTTAATCCAGCCGAACCGGCGGTTCGTAATAATCGCGGAACAAATCATGCGAGGTGGCGTTCGGATACCCGAGGGCGTACACCGACGTCGCATCGATATCCATTTGCAGCAAGATTTGGTTGCCGGGAGCGAGAGAGGCGGAGGTTACCTTCGTCAGCACCGGGACTTTGGCCGTTTTTTTCATCGTTTTGAGCAGCTCCCGGCCTTTCTCGCTGAAGCCGAGCACGCGCAGGTACGGCACGCCCTGCCGCAGCAGCTCGGGGGTCAGCTGCCGCTTGCGGTGGCCGAGCAAAATGCGCAGCAGCATCCGCTGCAGCTTCGTGCGCGTGTAGCGCTTCGTCTTAAGCTCGCCGAGCAGCTGCTCGACCGGGAGCGGCTCGTCCGGCGCGAGGCGCGGCAGCGCCGTCTTGATGCGATGCTCGAGCCCTTCGCCGACCTCGCACAGCTCGGCCAGCTCGGCGGCGGAGCGGCTGAGCAGCGCGTGAAGCAGCGGCTTCGCGAAGCTGTCCCACGACAGCGGCGCGCGTCCGGCCTCCCACTCGCGCCGCAGGACGTCGTACGTGGCCTGCGGCACATACGGCCGCACCGCCTCAAGCCGCCGCTCCTCGAAGAGCAGGCGGCGGATGGCCGTCGCACTCGCGATATGCTCGTCGTCGATGTGCGCCTGGTTGTAGCCCGCTTTCTGCCGGGCAATCGTAAACGGGCGGATGCCGCTGTGCAGCCGGCGCAGCGCGATCAAATAATGCAGGCCGAGCGTATTGTTCGGCTTCGCCAGCTCTTCCGCGTCGACGCCGCCGACATGGCGGGCGACCGCTTCGCTGTAAGCGGCGGGGTACGGTGCGCCGCTTTTCAGCCGCTCGCGCAGCAGCGCCCGGAAGCCGCCGCTTTCGTCGGCCATCTGCGCGGCGAGCGCGTCCAGCCACGCGAGGCTGCCGCTTTCGCTGCCGAAGATGAGGCTGTCCACGACGCCGGTCGCCTCGAGCGCCGACACGGCGCCGTACGCGAACCATTCCGCCGGCTGCGGGGCGAAGGCGACGGGCAGCTCGAGCACGACGTCGGCGCCCATATGCAGCGCCATTTCGGCGCGCGCCCACTTATTTACGACCGCAGGCTCGCCGCGCTGCAGGAAATGGCCGCTCATCACGCAGATGGCGGCATCCGCCTCCGCCACCCGCTTCGATTCGCGGAAATGGAACATATGACCGTTATGTAAAGGATTGTACTCGACGATCAGGCCGACCGTTTTCATAGTGAGCCTCCGGAAAGAAATGATAGATTCCCTTTTGAAACTGGCGGGCAGCAAAAAATAAAAAGCGTGGTTTTAACCAATTATACAGGAAGAAGCGTGCCGGCGACAGATCGGCGGCAAGGACCGATCCCGCTTCACCCGCAAGAATCGATAAACGGACGTAAGGCCCGTCCGCATGCATTTCGCTTTTAAACAGCAAAATGTTGACAAACCGAAGGAAATATCGATATAATAATTTTTGTTTGTTTGGGGTGATACCGCATGCTGATCAATATAAAAGAGTTGGCGAAGAAAGGCAACACCGAACGTCTGACGGAGCAATTCAATTTGAACGGCATTTTGGGGGACCGGAGAGACTTGCTCGGCGCAAGTCCGCTCAAGGCTGATCTGCAGGCAACTTATGAATCCGGCGCGGTTCATGTGCACGGAACGCTGACGATGGATGTGGAAGTGCCCTGCTCCAGGTGCCTCAAACACCTGCATGAGCATCTGCAGATCCCGTTCGATGAAACGTTTGCCAAAACAGACGCGGGCGAGCAGGAAGAAGACGAAGACGACGAAACGATCTACGTGACGGAAGACAAAGTCGATCTGAAGCCTTTCGTGCTGGAGAGCATGCTGCTTTCGCTCCCTTACGTTCCGCTCTGCGATGAAGATTGCAAGGGGCTGTGCCCCGTCTGCGGCACGAACCGCAACGAGTCGCCGTGCGGCTGCAAACAGGAAAAAATCGATCCCCGCTTGGCCGGGCTGGCGGATTTTTTCAAGGATTAAGGCCTTACTTTGTTGAAGGAGGTGGGAATATGGCAGTACCTCAGAGAAGAACGTCTAAAACTCGTCGCGATAAGCGCCGTACTCACTTTAAATTGGAAGTTCCGGGCATGGTGAAATGCGATCAATGCGGAGAGCTGAAGCTCGCGCACCGCGTTTGCAAAACATGCGGATCTTACAAAGGCAGAGAAATCATTAACAAGTAATTGCTAAGGATAGTACTTCATCGTCGGTGAGGTGCTATTTTTTTTGGATTCCGGGCAATTTTCGCTTCCCTTTCGGGGCAACTTTTAATATACTAACGTTTAGTACCTGGTAATAAAACAAGTTTTGGCGAATACATAAATAGACAAAGGCGGTGCGTTGCCATCGAACGCCTCCCTAAACGCGAGCGTCAGCAGCGGTTGACTCAGGCCATCGAGCAAAATCCGTTTATTACGGACGAAGAATTGATGAAAATGTTCCAGGTCAGCATTCAAACGATTCGTCTCGACCGGCTGGAGCTTGGCATTCCCGAGCTGCGCGAGAGGATCAAACATATGGCGGAAAAAACATACGACCAGGTCCGTTCGCTGCCCATCCATGAGGTGATCGGCGATGTCATTGATCTGCAGCTCGACAAAAGTGGCATCTCGATGTTTGAAATCCGCGAGGAGCATGTGTTTTCCCGGAATCAGATCGCGCGCGGCCACCATATTTTTTCCCAGGCGAATTCGCTGGCCGTAGCGGTCATCAACGATGAGATCGCGCTTACGGCTTCCGCCGACATCCGCTTTTTAAGATCTGTCAAATTGGGTGAAAAATGTATCGCAAAAGCGTACGTGCGGTCGATATCGAAAGGGAAAGCTAAGGTGGAAGTGTTTACTTACGTAGGGGACGAGGTTGTGTTTCAAGGCAACTTCATCATTTTTCATTCGAAGACGAAAAGCCGTTCCGAAGGAGGTTACATGGATGCGGATAGCGATTGACGCCATGGGCGGGGATCATGCACCGGACGTCATAGTGCAGGGCGCAATCGAAGCAGCGAAGGAATGGACCGATACCGATATTATTTTAGTCGGCGATCAGGCGAAGATCGAACCGCTGATCTCGTCCATGCCGTCCAATATAGCAATCGTTCATGCTTCCGAAATGATAGAACCGGATGACGAGCCGGTGAAAGCGGTTCGCCGCAAAAAAGATTCGTCGATGGTCGTGGCCGGCCGGATGGTGAAGGAGCGGGAGGCCGATGCGTTCATCTCTGCGGGCAATACCGGGGCGCTGATGACGACGGCGCTGCTTGTGGTGGGCCGCATGAAGGGGATCGAGCGCCCGGCGCTGGCGCCGATGATTCCGACGCTCGACGGACAAGGGGTGCTGGCGCTCGACCTCGGGGCCAACATGGACGCGTCCGCCGAGCATTTGGTGCAGTACGCGATCATGGGCAGCATTTACCGCAATAAAGTGCACGGCATCGAGCGGCCGCGGGTCGGTCTGCTCAACGTCGGCACTGAAGCGATGAAAGGCAACGAGCTGACGAAGGCGGCATTTCCTATGCTGGAAAAGGCGCCGATTCGTTTCGTGGGCAACGTCGAATCCCGCGATATTTTGCAGGCCGGGTGCGACGTGATCGTTTGCGACGGCTTTGCCGGCAACATCATGCTTAAATCGCTCGAAGGCGCAGCGACGACGATTTTTACGGCGCTGCGTACGGAACTGACCCGCACATGGCTGACGAAGCTGGCCGGGGCAATCGTCAGACCGGGCCTGAGGGCGTTTCGCGACAAGTTCGATTATACGGAGCACGGAGCGGCTCCGCTTCTCGGCATAGACGGCCTGGTGCTCAAAAGCCACGGCTCCTCGAACGCAAGGGCTGTGAAAAATGCGGTGAGGCAGGCGAGGATCGCACTGAAAAACGACCTGGTCCGCAGCATATCGCTGGAAATTCAAAGCGGAAGCGAGAGTGTGAATACATGAACTTAATTCCCGTAGGCATCATCGGGTCGGGCAGCTACGTGCCCGAGCGGGTTTTGACGAATAAGGATCTGGAGCAGATGGTGGAAACAAACGACGAATGGATCGTCACCCGAACCGGGATCCGCGAACGCCGGCTTGCCGCAGAGGATCAGGCCTCCTCGGATTTGGCCTATCAGGCGGCGCTCAAAGCGATGGGTAAAGCGGGCATCACCGCCGAACAGCTCGATTTGATTGTCGTTGCGACGATTACGCCGGATATGGCGTTCCCTTCGACGGCATGCATTTTGCAGGACAAGCTGGGGGCGAAAAAAGCGGCGGCGTTCGACCTGTCGGCAGCGTGCTCCGGATTTATTTACGGGCTCGCCAATGCGGTTAATTTCATTGCCACCGGAACCTATAAATACGCGCTGATCGTCGGGGCGGAGTGTTTGTCGAAAATTACCGACTACACCGACCGCAACACGTGCATCCTGTTTGGCGATGGTGCGGGAGCCGTCGTACTCGGACAAGTGCCGGAAGGCCGCGGCTTCCGCTCGTTCGAGCTCGGGGCAGACGGCTCCGGCGGTCCGCTCCTGAAAATCGAAGGCGGCGGCTCGCGCAACCCGTCTTCCCCGGCGTCGCTTGAGGCGAAGCAGCATTACATTTACATGGAAGGCCGCGAAGTGTACAAGTTCGCCGTGCGCATCATGGGCAACGCCGCCGAAGAAGCTCTTCGCAAGGCGGGTATGGACAAGGAAGACATCGATCTGCTCGTGCCGCACCAGGCGAATATCCGGATCATTCAGTCCGCTCTGGAGCGTCTTAACTTGCCGGAGGAGAAATGCATGATCAATCTGCACCGTTACGGAAACGTATCGGCGGCTTCCATCCCGATCGCGCTGGCGGAAGCGGCGGAGGAAGGACGTCTTCGCGAAGGCGACTGCGTGGTGCTTGTCGGCTTCGGAGGCGGGCTGACCTGGGGCGCATCGGTGCTGATCTGGTAATATGGACGATACGTGTAACGTTATGCCGGTTCAAGAGGTTGCGCGAATTTTTGCGTCTTTTGTCGGCTTGTAGCCTGGTGCTCTTCCGATTTCCGTACGCAGCGGAAACCGGGGATGCAGCGCCTATTTTTTGGCAGAAAGGAGCTTTACAGCTATGGGCAAAATCGCATTCGTATTCCCGGGACAAGGCGCCCAGTCGGTCGGCATGGGCAAAGACGCCTACGACTCGCATGCCGGAGCCAAGGCGGTATTTGACAAAGCGGACGAGGCGCTTGGCTTTGCGCTTACCCGGATTATTTTCGAAGGACCTGACGATGAGTTGAAAATCACATACAATACGCAGCCCGCGCTGCTTGCGACGAGCATCGCTTATTTGGAGGTGCTGAAGGCGCAAGGCATCCGGCCGGACTTTGCGGCAGGCCACAGCTTGGGCGAATACAGCGCACTCGTTGCGGCAGGCGCCCTATCGTTCGAAGATGCGGTGAAAACCGTCCGCGCCCGCGGCGAATTTATGGAGCAGGCGGTGCCCGGCGGACAAGGCGCGATGGCCGCTGTGCTCGGCGCCGAGCGCGAAGCGCTGCGCGAGCTTTGCGGTGCGATCAGCGCAAACATCGGCGTAGTGGAGCTCGCCAACGTAAACTGCCCTGGCCAAATCGTCGTATCCGGCAGCAAAGCCGGCGTACAGGCGGTCCAGGAGCAGGGCAAGGAGATCGGCGCGAAGCGGGTCATACCGCTTGAAGTGAGCGGGCCGTTCCACTCGTCGCTGATGAAACCGGCGGCCGAGAAGCTGGCCGGCGTGCTCGCCGGTATGCCGATGCAGCCGGCAGCGGTGCCGGTCGTCGCCAACGTAACCGCTCGGGCCGTCACGGAGCCGGAGCGCATCCGCGAGCTGCTCGTGGAGCAAGTATATTCCCCGGTGCTTTGGGAAGACAGCGTCGCTTGGCTGATCGAACAAGGCGTGGACACATTTGTGGAAATCGGCTCGGGTACGGTGCTTGCCGGACTGATCAAAAAGGTCGACAAAAACGTCAATATCCACTCCGTGAACAGCCTCGAAGCGGCCCAATCGCTGAAAATATAAGTTTCGAAGGAGGAAATCCATGCTTATCGGAAAAGTCGCATTAGTGACCGGCGCATCCCGCGGAATCGGACGCGCCATCGCCATCGGTTTGGCCGAAGCGGGCGCGGACGTCGTCGTCAATTACGCCGGCAGCGAGCAGGCGGCCGCCGAAGTGGTCGAAGCGATCCAAGGGCTTGGCCGCAAGTCGTTCAAAGTCAAAGCGAATGTCGCTTCATCCGCCGAAGTGGAAGACATGTTCAAACTGGTTCTGGAAGAATTCGGGCGAATTGACATTTTGGTGAATAATGCCGGCATCACTCGGGACAATTTAATTATGCGCATGAAGGAAGAAGAATTCGACCAGGTTATTGACACGAACCTTAAAGGTGTGTTTAACTGCTTGAAGGCGGCAACGCGGCCGATGATGAAGCAGCGCTTCGGACGGATTATCAATATCTCCTCCATCGTCGGAGCGCTTGGCAATCCGGGGCAGGCGAATTACGTCGCCGCCAAGGCCGGCGTGATCGGCATGACGAAATCAGCGGCCAAGGAGCTGGCCTCCCGCGGCATTACGGTGAATGCGGTAGCGCCCGGCTTTATTGCGACTGACATGACCGACAAGCTTTCCGAGGAACTGAAGCACCAGCTGCTGCAGCAAATCCCGCTCGCCCGTCTCGGACAGCCGGAGGACATCGCCAAGGCGGTGCGTTTTCTCGCTTCGGACGACGCTTCCTATATGACGGGGCAGACGATTCACGTCGACGGCGGCATGTACATGTAAACCGCTCCGTTTTCGGCAAAATTCGGCATTCCGCTTGTATATTTAAGGCAGAAACAAGCTATGGCATTTTGTCCATAACTTAAGTATAATACCAAAGAGGAGGTGAACCGGATGTCCGACGTATTTGATCGCGTAAAACGAATCGTCATCGATCGTCTTGGAGTTGATGAGGCTGAAGTCACCCTCGAAGCATCTTTTAAAGATGATTTAGGTGCAGATTCTTTAGATGTAGTTGAACTGGTTATGGAACTGGAAGATGAGTTCGATATGGAGATCTCTGACGAAGATGCAGAGAAAATAACTACTGTAGGTGAAGTAGTTAACTACATACAATCCCATACCTAACCCCGTTTAAGTCCCGTTTTCTCATAAGCGGGACTTAACTCCATTTTCACAATCCTTTACATAATACGAGCTGTAATTATCGCAGATAGAGGTGGATCACTTGAAGCAGAGAGTTGTCATTACCGGTCTTGGCGTTATGACTGCAATCGGACGGGATTTGGAAACGTTCTGGGGTAACCTGATGGCCGGCAAATCCGGAGTGAGCCTGATTGAAGCCTTTGATGTAAGCGAGTATCCGACTCGAATTGCTGCCTCCATCAAAGATTTTAATCCGGAAGATTTTGTAGACAAGAAAGAAGCGCGCCGGATGGACCGATTCGTCCAGTTCGCCGTGGCGGCCAGCTTGATGGCTGTCAAGGATGCCGGCCTGAATATACAGGAAGATACCGATCCCGAGCGTGTAGGCGTTTACGTCGGCTCCGGCATCGGCGGTTTGGCCACATGGGAAGAGCAGCACAAGATTTTGCTGGAAAAAGGGCCGAAGCGCGTCAGCCCGTTTTTTATCCCGATGATGATCGCCAACATGGCGTCGGGACAAATTTCGATGATTACCGGCGCCAAAGGCCCGAACAGCACGGCGGTGACCGCCTGCGCAACGGGCACGCATACGATCGGCGACTCGTTCAAGCTGATCCAGCGCGGCGATGCGGATGTGATGATTTGCGGCGGCGCGGAAGCGACGATCAGCCCGACCGGCGTGGCCGGCTTTTGCGCGCTGCGCGCGATGTCGACCCGCAACGACGAGCCGGAGAAAGCTAGCCGCCCGTTCGATATCGACCGCGACGGGTTCGTCATGGGCGAAGGATCGGGCATTCTGATTCTCGAGTCGCTGGAGCATGCGCAAAAGCGCGGAGCCCGCATTTACGGCGAAGTGATCGGCTACGGCATGAGCGGCGACGCTTACCATATGACCGATCCCGATCCGAACGGAGCCGCGAGGTGCATGGCAAAAGCGATTCGTGACGCGGGCATCGAGCCGTCCGATGTGGACTACATCAATGCGCACGGCACTTCGACGCCGGTAGGGGACAAGTCGGAAACGACGGCGATCAAGCTCGCTCTCGGTGACCACGCTTACAAGGTAGCGGTAAGCTCGACCAAGTCGATGACGGGCCATCTTCTCGGTGCCGCCGGCGGGGTAGAGGCTGTGATTTGCTCGTTGGCGTTGAAGCACGGCATGATTCCGCCGACCATCAATCTGGATAATCAGGATCCGGAATGCGATCTCGATTATGTGCCGAACGTGCCACGGCAAGCGGACCTCGGCATCGTGATGTCGAATTCGTTCGGTTTCGGGGGGCATAACGCGACCATCGTGTTGAAACAATACGAGGCATAATTCCTCTCCGGATGAAGAAGCCTAATTCATGCGATTTTCGGCAGAACAGGTGGTGAAGGTTGTGCATCGGAATTTGAAGCAGCTTCAGGATAAGCTTCGGCTTTCGTTCCGCAATCCGGAGCTGTTGAAACAGGCGTTTACGCACGCCTCCTATGTGAACGAGCACCGCATGGCCAATTTTAAAGACAACGAGCGGTTGGAGTTTTTGGGCGACGCCGTGCTGGAGCTGACGGTTTCCGAATATTTGTTCGACAGGTACCCGGACCGCTCGGAAGGCGAGCTGACCAAGCTGAGAGCTTCGATCGTCTGTGAGCCGTCGCTCGTCGGCTTTGCCGAAGAGCTGAACTTCGGCGCTTACGTCCTGCTTGGCAAAGGGGAAGAGCTGACCGGAGGAAGGACGCGGCCGGCGCTGCTCGCCGACGTGTTTGAAGCGTTCATCGGTGCACTTTACCTGGACCAGGGGCTGGATACGGTCAAGCAGTTTTTGAACCGGCATATGTTTCCGAACTTGCCGGATCACGGCCGTCTGCTGACCATTGATTATAAAACGCAGCTGCAGGAGTACACGCAGCATCACAATCTGGGCGCCGTGGAGTATCGCATTGTAGACGAGCGCGGCCCGGCGCATGAGCGTGAGTTCGTCGCCGAGGTGTTTTTGAACCGGGAGCAGCTTGGGCAGGGCAGCGGCCGCTCCAAGAAGGAAGCGGAGCAGCATGCCGCGGCGCAGGCGCTGAAATCTTTGCAGGTTCTGCGGGAATAAGCTTATGCGAAACAGCGCAATACGGATCCTTCCGTTTGCGCTGTTTTTGTTTGGTTCGCGGAAACACTCACCCATACGAGCCGGATTATGGTACAATAGCGAAGACAACGGTGGCATACAGCCTGCGGCATTGTGAGACGGGGGCTTCGGAGAACTAAACCGGTTGCCCGTTTGCCGGTTTGATACGTCGGCATCGGCACCGTGCATCGGACCCGGTCCGGCACGAGGCGGTCTGACGGAATGGCAATTATTCATGGCAGGTGAGACTATTGTTTTTGAAACGACTGGAGCTTTCCGGGTTCAAATCGTTCGCGGATAAGACCGAACTGGAATTTGTGCAAGGCATCACCGCGGTCGTCGGGCCTAACGGCAGCGGCAAAAGCAATATTTCCGACGGCATCCGCTGGGTGCTCGGGGAACAAAGCGCCCGTTCGCTGCGCGGCGGCAAAATGGAGGATATCATTTTCGCCGGGAGCGATGCACGCAAAGCGGTTAACTACGGGGAAGTTTCGCTCACGCTCGATAATTCCAGCGGCTCGCTGCCGCTCGATTTCAACGAGGTGACCGTTACCCGGCGGGTACACCGCAGCGGGGACAGTGAGTATTTTATCAACAAGCAGGCGTGCCGCCTGAAGGATATTACCGAGCTGTTCATGGATACGGGGATCGGCAAGGAAGCTTATTCGATCATCGGCCAAGGGCGCATCGAGGAAATTTTGAGCACGAAGTCGGAAGACCGCCGCGGCATTTTCGAGGAAGCTTCCGGCATCGTCAAATATAAATCGCGCAAAAAGGAAACGGAGCGGAAGCTTGAGGAAACGGAGCAAAACCTGCTTCGCATTCACGACCTCGTCTCCGAGCTCGAGGATCAAATCGAGCCGCTGCGCATCCAATCGGAGAAAGCGATCCGTTATAAAGAGCTGAAAGAGCTTTTGAAAAAAAGCGAAATATCCGTATATGTTTACCAGATTGAGCAAATCCACGCTTCCTGGAAAGAGGCCGGAGACAAGCTGAAGGAGCTGGAGAAGGAGCAGCTGTCGCTGTCGAGCGTCGTCAGCATGCATGACGCGCAGCTCGAGCAGCACCGCCTGGAAACGCGACGCCTGGAAGAGGAGGTCGAACGGCTGCAAGCGCAGCTTCTTGTGCTTAGCGAGGAGTTCGAGAAATGCGAAGGGCACGGCGAGGTGCTGAAGGAGCGCAAAAAGAACTACGGCGCGAACCGTCATCAGCTTATTCAGACGATCGCGCAGCAGGAGCAGCGGCTGACGGACAGGCAGTCCGACATCGAACAGCTTCGCGGCAAAGCGGTTGGCGTTTCGGCGGAGCTTAAGGAATATCAGGCACGCCTTACCGCGGAAGAGGAACGTTTGCTCGGCGTGGCCGGGGGCATCAGCAGCCAGGCTGAGGATTTGCTCAAGGGAGAGTTGCTGGACAAGCTGAACGAGATGGCGCAAGCCCGCAATGAAGCCCGTTATGCGGAGCAGCAGCTCGAAAGCATCGTCCGCCGTTTGGACAGGCTTGAGGAAGAGCGCAAGAAATGGCAGGAGCAGCAGGATCAGATCGCCAAACGCAAACAGGAGCTTACCTCGAGATTGGAAGTCGTCGTGCGCGAAATTAATGACGTGCGGCAAAGGTATCTCGACGTGTCGCAGGGGCTTAAAGATAAGCAGCTGCTGCTTGACGAGGCCCAGGGCGCGGTGCGGAAATGGGAGCAAAAGCTTGATGCGCTCGTCTCCCGCCGCGACACGATGCGCGAGATGGCGAACGATTACGACGGCTTTATGCTCGGCGTCAAAGAAGTGCTGAAGGCGAAGGACCGTCAGGACGGGCTGCGCGGCATTCACGGTGCGGTCGCCGAGCTCGTCAAGGTGCCGGCACAATACGAGATCGCGATGGAAACCGCACTCGGCGGGGCGCTCCAGCACATCGTCGTGCAAAACGAAGCGAACGGACGCGAAGCGATCGCTTTTCTGAAGAAACGCCAGCTCGGCAGAGCGACGTTTCTGCCGCTCGACGTCATTCGCGGCCGCTCCGTCGCCGAACACGAGAAAAAGCAGGTGACGAGCGCGCCGGGTTTCATCGGCATAGCCGTCGACCTTGTGCAGTTCGATGAACGGTATGAGCAGATTTTTTCCAGCTTGCTGGGCAATGTCATCATTGCCGGCACACTTGAGGACGCCAACCGGATCGCGGCCAAGGTGCAGTACCGGTACCGGGTCGTCACGCTCGAAGGCGACGTCGTCAACCCTGGTGGCTCGATGACGGGGGGCAGCCAGCAGCAGAAGAAGACGAGCTTGCTCAGCCGTCAGCGTCAAATCGAGGAGATGGACAAGGAAATCGCCGTGTCCGAAGGACAGCTGAAGCAGCTGCGCACGCGCGCTGCGCAGGTGAAGCAGGAGATCGCCGGGGAAACGGCGGAGCTCGAGCAGCTGCGGCAAACCGGCGAGCAAAAGCGGATCGAGGAGCAGCAAATCCGCGCCGAGCTCGGGCCGCTGGACAGCGAATCGAAGCAGGTGGACGAGCAGCTTGCGCTGTACAGCCAAGATCGCGAGTCGCTTCACGCCGAATGCCGCGATCTGGAGGCGCGCAAGCTGGCCGCCGAGCAATCGCTGCAGCAGCTTCAGCAGGAGGAAGCGGCGCTGCAGCAGGCGATCAAAAATGCCGAGCTCGCACGGAAAGCGAGCGAATCGGAGAAGGAAGAGCTGCAGACGCAGCTGACCGACCTCAAGATTAAGGTGGCTTCGCTCACCCAGGAGAAGATGTCGCTCTCCGATCAGCAGCATCGTTTGCAGAGCGAATTGGCCGCCGCCGAGCAGGAACTCGCCACGAGCCGGGGTTTGCTGGATCAGCTCGAGCGGGACATGGAAAACCACGAAACGGAGCATGTGGCGCAAATCGAGCTGCTAAACGATCTGAAGCTGAAGAAGCAGGAATGCTCGGAGCAGCTTGATTTCAAACGCGCCGAACGCGCCAAATGGCAGCATCAGCTTGAGCAGGAGGAGAACAAAACCCGCGAGCAGCGCACGCAGCTGAAGCACGTGGAGGAGCAGATGCATCAGACCGAGGTGCGGCTTGCCCGTCTGGATGTGGAGCTGGAAAACCTGCTTAAAAAGCTCGCCGAAGAATACGAGCTCAGCTTCGAGCTGGCCAAGATGCGCTATCCGGTGCCGGAGGACGTCCCCGCCGCGCAAAACCGCGTGCGCGAGCTGAAGCGGGAAATCGCTTCGCTCGGCGACGTCAACCTGGGCGCAATCGAGGAGTACCAGCGGGTGAACGAGCGGTTCCAGTTTTTGACCGAGCAGAAAAACGATCTGATCGAAGCGAAGACGGCGCTCTACATGGTTATCAGGGAAATGGACGAGGAGATGTCCAAACGGTTCAAGACGACGTTCGACGCGATCCGCTCGCATTTTGTCGTCGTCTTCGCCAAGCTGTTCGGCGGCGGACGGGCCGACTTGATTTTATCCGAACCGGAAAATATCCTGAATACGGGCATCGAAATCGTCGCCCAGCCGCCGGGCAAAAAGCTGCAAAACCTGCAGCTGCTCTCCGGCGGAGAGCGGGCGCTGACCGCCATGGCGCTGCTGTTCTCGATTTTGCACGTGAAGCCGGTGCCGTTCTGCGTGCTCGACGAAGTCGAGGCCGCTTTGGACGAAGCGAACGTGGCGCGTTTTGCCGCTTATTTGCGCGAATTTTCCCAGCAGACGCAGTTCATCGTCGTCACCCACCGCAAGGGGACAATGGAGGAAGCGGACGTGCTGTACGGCGTGACGATGCAGGAGGGCGGGGTATCCAAGCTCGTCTCCGTCCGCCTGGAGGACGAAGAAGCGATTATTGCGTAGGCGAATGTTTATTTTAATCTGAAAGCAAGGAGCCCTGGACCGATGAGTTTTTTTAAAAGACTGAAAGAAAGCATATCTTCCAAGGCGGAAGCCGTTACGAGCAAATTTATGGAAGGCCTCACGAAAACGAGGGATGCGCTGGTCGGCAGCGTGGAGGACTTGTTTTCGCGCCGCAAGAAGATCGACGAAGAGTTTTACGAGGAGCTGGAGGAAATATTGATCGGAGCCGACGTCGGCGTAGGCACGGTCATGAAGCTGATGGACGAGCTTCGCACGGAAGTGAAAAAGCGGAAGATCGAAAACCCGAGCGAGCTTCGCCCGGTGCTGTCCGAGAAGCTGGTCGCCTTGCTCAAAGGGGAGCAGGACGCTTCTTTGCGGTTTGCCGATCAAGGCTTGACCGTCATCCTGATCGTCGGCATCAACGGCGTCGGCAAGACGACGACGATCGGCAAGATGGCGCACATGTTCAAATCGCAAGGAAAAAAAGTGTTGCTGGCCGCCGGGGATACGTTCCGGGCCGGCGCGATCGAGCAGCTTGAGGAATGGGGCCGCCGCGTCGGCGTCGATGTGATCAAGCAGCAGGCCGGCTCGGATCCGGCCGCGGTTATGTTTGACGCGCTGCATGCGGCGAAAAACCGCGGCGCGGACATTTTGCTTTGCGATACGGCAGGCCGTTTGCAAAATAAAGTGAACCTCATGGAGGAGCTGAACAAGATTTACCGCGTCATCCGCCGCGAAGTGCCGGAAGCTCCGCATGAGGTGCTGCTTGTGCTTGACGCCACAACCGGGCAAAATGCGCTCAGCCAGGCGAAGCTGTTCGACGAAAAGTCGGGCCTGACCGGCCTTGTGCTGACCAAGCTGGACAGCACCGCCAAAGGCGGCATCGTCATCGCGATCCGCCAGGAGCTGCAGCTGCCGGTCAAATTCGTCGGCCTCGGCGAGAAAATGGACGATCTGCAGGCTTTCGATTCGGAGCAGTTCGTACACGCGCTGTTTGCCGACTTGATCCGCGAGGAACAAGATGACGAGGACGGGGCAGCGGAGAGCAAGTGAATTTTCATTAAGGTCCGGCCGGCTGGCCGGACTTGTTGTTTTTGGGTTAACCGGAACCCCAGTGCCAAGATGAATCCCTCGATATGAGGGGAGGGTACTCCCTCATCCGCTTTTGGGGTTTGTCGATAAGCGCAACAACTTGGTTTATTTCAGACGGAAATGAGCAAATCCGGCCAAATAAACTCAATTAGTTGGTTTATTATTGTACAAATCTTCCGAATCGGGCATCTGTTAAAAAAATAATACAACTGATTGGTTTTATCGAAGCTGAAGTGGCATTGGCACAGCCCGTAAGCACAGAAATTGCGCTTATTTTTCGACAGCAGGGAACTTGGATCTGCAAATGCAGCTCCCGACTCCCGGAAAATGAAGCATCGAAAAGGCGGCAAGGGGGTGGCAAGGTTTAAAGGTTGACATCCATCCCAAAATCAAATATGATATAAAAGTTGCTGTAAAGGGTTTTACCTTAACGGAGGTGAACGCCCGTGACCGATGCCGCTACTCAGCACGGAACCGAAGCGGAACCGCTCGAGAAGACGAACCGGATCAATCTGCTGTTCGATTTTTACGAGCCGCTGCTCACGGAAAAACAACAGATGTTTATGAAGGCGTATTTTCACGACGACTATTCGCTCGGGGAAATCGCAGCGGAGTTTCAAATCAGCCGCCAGGCGGTTTTTGAGCATATTAAACGCGCGGAGCAATCGCTCGCGGATTATGAAGATAAATTGCAGCTGCTGGCGAAGCACGAGCGGCGTGTCGCCGCAGCGAGCGGAATCGATCGGCTGCTGGAGACGGCCGAAGCCGATCTGCGGCAGCAGGTAAGGCAGCTGCTGGACCGGATGTTGGAATAAAGAACCCTTATTTTACCAACGGAAGAGGTGAGCTGATATGGCATTCGAAGGATTGGCCAGCCGGCTGCAAAACGTATTCAGCAAGCTGCGGGGAAAAGGCAAGCTGACCGAAGACGACGTTAACGAGGCGCTGCGCGAGGTTAGGCTTGCGCTCCTCGAGGCGGACGTTAACTTCAAGGTGGTCAAAGATTTCATCGCCAAGGTGAAGGAGAAAGCGATCGGCCAGGAAGTGCTGCAGAGCTTTACTCCGGCGATGGTCGTCGTCGACATCGTCAACAAAGAGCTGACCGAGCTGATGGGCGGTACGCAAAGCAAGCTGGCCCGCTCGAACAAGCCGCCGACGGTCATCATGATGGTCGGCTTGCAGGGAGCCGGCAAGACGACGACGACCGGCAAGCTCGCCAAGCTGCTGCAGCAGCAAAATCACCGGCCGCTGCTCGCGGCGGCGGACATTTACCGCCCTGCGGCGATCAAGCAGCTGCAGGTGCTGGGCGAACAGCTCAAGGTGCCTGTTTTCTCGCTGGGCGATAAAGTCAGTCCCGTGGAAATTGCGAAGCAAGCTCTTCAGCATGCGAAGGAGCACGGCAACGACTACTTGATCGTCGATACGGCGGGACGTCTGCAAACCGACGAAGCGCTGATGGACGAGCTGCGGAATATCGCGGCGGAAGTGAAGCCGGACGAGATTTTGCTCGTCATCGATTCGACGATCGGCCAGGAGTCCGTCAATGTAGCGGAAAGCTTCCACAAGCAGCTTGAGCTGACCGGCGTCATTTTGACCAAACTCGACAGCGATACGCGCGGCGGTGCGGCGATTTCCGTCAAAGCGGTCACCGGATGCCCGATCAAGTTCGCCGCGACCGGCGAAAAGCTCGATGCGCTCGAGCCGTTCCATCCGGAGCGGATGGCTTCGCGGATTCTCGGCATGGGCGACATGCTGACGCTGATCGAGAAGGCGCAGTCGGCGATCGACGCCGACAAGGCGAAGGAAATGGAGCGCAAGCTGCGCACGGCGGAGTTTACGTTCGACGATTTTCTCGAGCAAATGGAGCAAGTCAAGAAGCTCGGGCCGCTCGACCAAATTCTCGGCATGCTGCCGGGCGCAAACAAGATGAAGGGCATGAAGGACGTCAAGGTCGACGACAAGCAGATGGACCGCGTGACCGCCATCGTGCGCTCAATGACGAAGGAAGAGCGCGCCAACCCGGATATGATGACCTTGAACCGGCGCAAACGAATTGCGGCGGGCAGCGGCAACACGCTGAACGACGTCAACCGCTTCATCAAGCAGTTCGAGGAAATGCGCAAAATGATGAAGCAGTTGTCCGGGATGATGGGCCCGAAAGGCCAAAAGATGATGAAAAGCATGAAAGGCAAGCTCGGCAAAGGGATGCGTTTTCCCTTTTAAATAATCAAGCCGTTTATTCTATGTAGGAGGTGATATTCATGGCAACACGCATTCGTTTGAAACGTATGGGCGCTCACAAAGCTCCTTTCTACCGTGTGGTGGTATCCGATTCCCGTTCCCCGCGCGACGGCCGTTTTATCGAAGAGATCGGTACTTATAACCCGGTTGCTCAGCCGGCTATCGTTAATATCGATGAGGAAAAAGCGCTGAAATGGCTGCAAACAGGCGCTCAAGCATCCGATACGGTACGCAGCCTGTTCAGCAAAGCCGGCATCATGAAGAAATTCCACGAGTCGAAGCTTCAGAAGTAATCTCCGGTAAAGGGGTTTTACGCGGATGGAAGAGTTAATCACTGTCATCGCCAAGGCGTTGGTAGATCATCCTGATGAAGTTCGCGTCGCGGCTCGTGAAAACGAACGCGAGATCACGTATGAGCTGTCCGTCCATCCAAGCGATGTCGGGAAGGTGATCGGCAAGCAGGGGCGTATCGCCAAAGCGTTCCGCACTGTCGTTACGTCGGCTGCCGTCAAGGAAAGCAAACGTGTGAACGTTGAAATTGTTTCGTAAATGGGCTATGCTAGGAGGAGTTAGGACCATGCGTCCTAACTCTTTTGTCTTTTGCGATATACTTTTTTTGGCGAAGGTGTGAGTGAAATCCGAAGTTCGCTCGCTTTTAGTGAAGTTTCTTAGAGTCGGTTGTTGGAGGTTAGGGACAGGATGGGTGACAAGCTGTTTACCGTTGGCAAACTCGTTAATACGCACGGCATTCGCGGCGAGGTGAAAATCGTATCGCAGACGGATTTTCCCGATGTGCGGTTTGCCAAAGGAAGCGAACTGATTTTGCTCGATCCGGAAAAAAACGTGCGCGTTCCGGTGACGGTCGAATCGTCGCGATTGCATAAGAACATGTACATCGTCAAGCTGAAGGGATACGGCAGCATTAACGATGTCGAAAAATATAAAGGTTATCTTGTCAAAGTGTCCGAGGAGCATCTTGTGGAGCTGGAAGAAGACGAATATTACTACCATGAGATCATCGGCTGCCGCGTCGTTACGGACGAAGGCGAGGAGCTCGGCAGCATCGTCGAGATTTTAACTCCAGGCGCGAACGACGTGTGGGTCG
This sequence comes from Paenibacillus hamazuiensis, assembly GCF_023276405.1. Taxonomy (NCBI): domain Bacteria; kingdom Bacillati; phylum Bacillota; class Bacilli; order Caryophanales; family Paenibacillaceae; genus Paenibacillus; species Paenibacillus hamazuiensis. Next base: position 3,132,570 of record NZ_JALRMO010000001.1, on the reverse strand, counting down.
TGAAACGGAAAAACGGCAAGCAGCTGCTGCTTCCGGTCATCGACGATGTCGTTTTGGATGTGGATGTCGCCGAAAAGGTCGTGCAGGTACATATTATGGAAGGTTTGCTGGACTGATGAAAATCGACGTATTGACGTTGTTTCCGGCCATGTTCGACGGCGTGTTCTCCTCCAGCATCCTGGGGAAAGCGCGGGATAAAGGCCTCGTTTCCTTCAACACGGTCAACTTTCGCGATTACTCGAACAATAAGCACAATACGGTCGACGATTACCCGTACGGCGGCGGGGGCGGCATGGTGCTGAAGCCGGAGCCGATTTTTGCCGCGGTGGAGGATTTGCTGGCCGGCGGAGATGGTGCAGAGGTTGCGGAGGACGGAGCCAAGCCGCGGGTCGTCCTCATGTGTCCGCAAGGCGAAACGTTCACGCAAAAAAAAGCGGAGGAGCTTGCACAGGAGAGCCATCTTATTTTCGTATGCGGCCATTACGAAGGTTATGACGAGCGGATACGCGAGCATCTCGTTACGGACGAGCTGTCCATCGGCGATTACGTGCTGACCGGCGGCGAGCTTCCGGCGATGGTCGTCATTGACAGCGTCGTGCGGCTTTTGCCCGGCGTGCTCGGCAACGAGACGTCGGCGGTCACCGACTCGTTCAGCACCGGCCTGCTGGAATACCCGCATTATACGCGTCCCGTCAGCTTCCGCGGCTGGGAAGTGCCGGATATTTTGCTGTCCGGTCATCACGACAATATTGCAAAGTGGCGCAAGCGGGAATCGCTCCGGCGAACGCTGCTTAAACGGCCCGATTTGCTGGAAAATTACCCGCTTACGGCGGAGGAACGCAAATGGCTGGAAGAACTGCGGGCGGAAACCGGCGAACAAACGGACTAGTTTCGAGCGGACATTTTAGCCATGAAACGGCTTTTTCCCCATGAATGGGCTCCAATTTGAAAAACCCCCGATATTGGAGTTGTTTTTTCATGGAAGCTGTGATAATATATTTAACGTTGTGGTTTTTGTTGAATACGGTGGTCCTCTACGCATATACGTTAGGCGGCATAAGCCGTCTCAGGGCGGAATGAACACCTGTGTGGAAGGAGGGAGTCATATATGAACTTAATTCAGGAGATTACGAAGGAACAACTTCGCCAAGATATCCCAAGCTTTCGCCCCGGCGATACTTTGAAAGTGTACGTAAAAGTTATCGAGGGATCCCGCGAGCGTATCCAGCTGTTCGAAGGTGTTGTCATTAAGCGCCGCGGCGGCGGAATCAGCGAAACGTTCACGGTAAGAAAAATTTCTTACGGCGTGGGTGTGGAAAGAACGTTCCCGCTTCACACTCCGAAGATTGAGAAGATTGAAGTGGCTCGCCGTGGTAAAGTTCGTCGCGCGAAGCTCTACTATCTGCGCGGTCTTCGCGGTAAGGCAGCAAGAATTCAAGAAATTCGATAAGAACAACCGGGGGCTTGTATTGTCAAGCTCCTTTTCGTTTTTTCCAATCCTTTTTCGCGAAAGGCAGAGAGCTAGATGGATCAAGAACAATCGGTGGATAACAAACAAACGACGTTGAAAAATGAAACCTGGGAATGGATCAAGGCGCTGCTGATCGCGGCCGCTCTCGTGTTTTTGATTCGGTGGCTCATTTTTGCGCCTTTTATCGTCGAAGGTCCCTCGATGGAGCCCAACTTTTACACAGGGGAACGCTTGATTGTGAACAAGATCATTTACTCGCTGCGAAAGCCTCAGCGGGGCGAAGTGATTGTTTTTCATGCGACGCCGGAAAAAGACTACATAAAAAGGGTTATCGCCCTCCCGGGGGAAACGATTCGCGTAGACGGAGACAAGGTATACGTGAACAATCAGCCGCTTGACGAGACGTATCTCAAAGAGGCGCTGGATAAAGCCGCTAAAGAGGGGAGACCTTATAACATAAGGAACTTTAACGAAAAGACCGTTCCCGAAGGGGCGATTTTCGTAATGGGGGACAACCGCTCCAACAGCGCCGACAGCCGCGATATCGGGTTTATCGAGTACAGCAAGGTCGTGGGCCGGGCGGACCTCATTTTCTGGCCGTTTAATAAAATCGGCTTCGTTCATTTCAAGTAACGTAAGCAAGGGTTGTGATTGCAAGTGACGATTCAATGGTTTCCCGGTCATATGACCCGGGCGCGACGGCAAATCGAAGAAAAACTGAAGCTGATCGACGTCGTCATCGAGCTGCTGGACGCGCGTATTCCGATGTCGAGCCGGAACCCGATGATTGACGAGATTTTGCAGGGTAAGCCGCGCCTTGTCGTCCTCAATAAATCCGATCTGGCCGATCCGGCGGTAACCGCAAGGTGGCAGGACTATTTTCAAAACGAGCTCGGCCTTAAAACGCTGCCGATCGATGCGAATTCCGGCCATCAGGTGAACCAGATCATTCCCCGCTGCAAGGAGCTGTGGGCGGACAAAATCGAGGCGCAGCTTCGCAAAGGGATCAACCCGCGGGCGATCCGCGCTTTGATCGTAGGTATTCCGAACGTAGGGAAGTCGACCCTTATCAACAGGCTGGCGGGAAAACGAATTGCCGCCGTCGGCGACAAGCCGGGGGTGACGAAAGCGCAGCAGTGGATCAAGATAGGCGAAGAGATGCAGCTTCTCGATACGCCCGGTATCCTGTGGCCGAAGTTCGAGGATCAGCTGGTCGGTTTCCGGCTGGCCGTAACGGGTGCGATCAAGGAAGAAATTTTGCATGTAGACGACATTGCGCTGTTTGCCCTGCGTTATTTGGTCGAGCATTACGGCGATGCGATGAAAGAGCGGTTCGGCCTTGCCGCATTGCCAGCGGATTCGTCCGATACGGACGAAATCGTCAAGGTGATGGAGGAAATCGGCCGCAAGCGCGGTGCTTTGCTCGGCGGCGGCAGGATCGACTATGAAAAGACGTCGCTGCTTATTTTGCGCGAGCTGCGGGCCGGCAAGCTGGGCCGGATTACGCTGGAAACGCCGGAGCTCGTTCACGCATAACTGACGCCATCGCGGCTTCCTTAAGGGAGCGCTGCGGTGGCGTTTTCGTTTGCTCCTGGGTGGGGGCGACAATTCGGACGGGCCGCGTTATAATGGGAATACGCTGCATTATGCAGGGAGTATACATACATGGGAATTAGAGGAGAAACGGACACATGCTGGAATATGAACGTGAGCTGTGGGAGAAGGGACGCACCCATATCGCCGGTGTGGACGAGGTAGGACGCGGATGTCTGTTTGGCGATGTGGTGGCGGCCGCGGTCATTTTGCCGCAAGGGCTTGAACTTGAAGGCGTGGACGATTCGAAAAAATTAAGCAAAAAACAGCGCGAAGAGCTGTACGATGTCATTATGGAGAAGGCGCTGGCGGTAGGCGTCGGCATCGTCGACGTGCCGACCATCGAGAAGATCAATATCAAGCAGGCGGCGCGCCTGGCGATGAAGATGGCGGTGGAGCGGCTGGCCGTGGAACCGGATTATTTGCTTGTCGATGCGGAAAAGGTGGATGTGCCGATCCGGCAGCTTGCCGTCATTCACGGCGATGCGCTCAGCCAATCGATCGCCGCCGCGTCGATCATCGCGAAGGTGACGCGCGACCGGCTTTGCCTGGAATGGGACTTGCAGTACCCCGAATACGGAATTGCGATGCATAAGGGATACGCCACAAAGCTGCACCGGGAGCGCATCGTAGAGCACGGTCCTTCGCCGATGCACCGCAAGACGTTTTTAAGCAAAATTTTATACGAGCAGCAGGAGCTGTTTGAGCTGTAAATATTCGCCGGCACAAAGCCGATATAACATACATAACGAAAAAGGGTCGATGGTTTGATCTGCGCCTTCGGCAGAGGGGGAACATTTATGAACATTGGCGGCATTATTCGCGGCGTGCTCGGCGATGTGCAGGCATCGGAGCCGAAAACGCTGGAGCTGAAGGTCGGTCAGGTCGTCAAAGGCGTCGTGCTGCAGTCTTTGCCCGAGCAGGAAGCGATTGTCAACATTGGCGGAGTACAGGTGCGCGCCCGGCTGGAAACCCCGCTGAAGCAAGGCGACGTGACGATGCTGCAGGTGCAGCCGGAGTCGGGAAACGGCCAGGTGATGCTGAAGCCGCTGCAGTCCTCGGATGTGCAAATTTCCGAAGATTCGCTCGGGTCGGTGCTTAAGGAGCTGGGCCTCAAGGATCAACCGGCGGCAAGGCAGCTTGTACAGCTGCTGAACCAGTCGGGAGTGCCGCTGACGAAGGAAAATGTCCAGCTGTTTATGCAGGCGCAGGCGCAAATTCCGGATCAGATCCGTGCGGACGAATGGAACCAGGCTGCGGTCATCGCTTTTCAAAAAGGGCTCCCGCTGACGAAAGAAACGATTCAGGCAGTACGTCAGACGTTATTCGGCGAGCCGATGCATTCGACGCTGGATCAGCTTGCCGCGCAGGTGAGCGACCTGCTCGGGCAGACGGAAGCGCCGGGTATGTCCGGGGAAACGAAGGATGTGCTGCAAAAGCTGCTTCAGCAGCTGAACGCGGTGCGATCGGCGTCGGCGCAGCTTACCGCAACGGGCGGGGAGCCGCAGCCGGCAGGGCCGGTGCAGACGGCCGCCGCCTCCTCCTCCGCCGAAGCCGGGCGGGGCGGAGGCGTGGTGCCGAGCGGCGGTACGGTGCCGGCGCAGGGCGGCACCGGCGTGCCGAGCGGGCCGCAGGCTGGCGTGGGCCAGCCCTCGCCGGGAGGCGCAGCGCCGGAAGCGGGCGCGGTGCCGGGCGCGGCGACGCCGGCTGTAGTGGCGTCGCGAGGCGCCGCCACACCGGCGGGCGCAGCCGGGCCCGCGCCGGCCGGCACGCAGGCGTCAGCCGTGCCGGCGTCTGCCGGCAGCGCAGGCGAGGCTGCCGCGCAGGAGGCGGCCGGAGCGGGAACGGCCGCACCGGCAGCGCGAAACGCTGCGGCCGGTTCAAGCGCCGCTCCCTCGGCGGGTGCAGCCGGGCCCGTGCCGGGCGGCGCGCAGGCGTCAGCGGTGCCGGCGTCTGCCGGCGGCACAAGCCAGGCTGCCGCGCCGGGGGCGGCCGAAGCGGGAACAGCCGCACCGGCAGCGCGAAACGCCGCGCCGGGGAGCGTTCCGCCCGGGCCACCGGCTTCCGCAGCGCAAGCGTCTCCGGCGGGCGGGCAATTGGCCGCCGGGCAGGAAGCTGCCGCCGCCGCTGGGGCGGCGCCGCAGGCCGGCGCACCGCCTGCGGCGGACTCTCCGACAGCGGAAGCTCCGGCATCACCGCTGACGCCTGCGCAGCCCTCAGGCGCCGCTCTGCAAGCGGGGAAGCCGTCGGGCCAGACGCCTCCGCTCAGAGGCACCACAGCGCCAATGAACGCTTCGGAGGCCAACGGATTCGGCATGCCGCAAAAAGCGGACACCGGAGTTAGCGGTAACGCACCGGCGGCGACGAATGAATCCTCTTCTCCGGGTGCGGATTTGGCGGGCAAATCCGGAGCCTCCGCGCACCCTTCGGGCACTGGGGAGGCTGGACGCGGGGCGTCCGCTCCTGCGTCTTCCGCCGATCGCCCGGTTCAGCCAGCGCCTTCCGAAAACAACGGTCATTGGATCGTTCGCATGCTGAAGGCACTAGGAGTCGATCATGAACATCGGGTTCATTTGATGCCGGATAAAGGCACCGCCGACGTTTTGGGACGTATGACCGATTTGCCGAATAACGTTTCGTTGTCCGTGGGAGATTTGTCGGCCGGCGACTTGCCGGATCCGGCGAAAGCCGGGGAAACGCTGAAGGGGCTGCTGATGCAGCTCGCGGCCGCTGACGATGTTCCTGCGGCCGTGAAGGAAACCGCGCAGCAGGCCGTGCAGCAAATTACCGGCCAGCAGCTGATGATGTCGAACGACCGCACGGCCATGTTTTCGCATGTGACGATGTTCGTGCCGCTTATGTCGCAAAACGGCGAGCAAACCGCAGCGATCCATATCCAATCGCGGAAAGGACCGCGCGGTGAGCTCGATGCAAATAACTGCCGCTTGCTGTTCGACCTGCGAATGAAAGAGATGGGCGACACGCTGGTTGACGTGCAGGTGGTCGACCGCATCGTCAGCCTCCATGTGCACAATAACTATCCGATTGTCGCCGGGTTGCTTGAGGCAAACCGGGAGGAGATCGCTTCTGGGATGCAGAGTATCGGCTACCAGTTCATTTCGCTCAAATGCAGCGCTTATCCGGAAAAGCTTTCCGACCTTCAAGGCGGAAAATCCGCCGGAGCTTCCGCCGACCCGGGAGCAAGCGCGGCCCTAAGATCGCTGTACAGCCCGAAATCGTACAAAGGTGTGGATATCCGCGTATGAGCGATAATAAATCGGGCATCAAAAAGGCCGTTGCGTTAAAATATGCGCCGGGCCGATCGGCGGCGCCTGTATTGGTGGCAAAAGGCCGGGGCGTCGTCGCCGAATCGATCATGAACAAAGCGAAGGAGCACGGCGTTCCGATTCAGGAAGACCCGTCCCTTGTCGAGGTGCTGTCCAAGCTGGAGCTCGAGCAGGAAATCCCGCCGGAGCTGTACCAGCTCGTGGCCGAGGTGCTCAGCTTTATTTACCGGTCGGACCAGCGGGTGAAGGAGATCAGAAGCACCGATGCCAAGATTAGATAATAGCAAGTCAGACCGCCGAAAGCTTCTCGGGGCTGAGGGGGAGAAGCTGGCTCTTGAACATATTTTGCAGCAAAATTATAAGATTCTTGCGCAAAACTGGCGCTGCCGGACCGGAGAGCTGGATTTAATCGCGGAGCATGAAGCCGTCATCGTGTTTATCGAGGTCCGGACGCGGCGCAAAACCGGGACGTTCGGCTTCGCGCAGGAATCCGTCGATTTCCGCAAACAGCGCAAGGTGCGGGAAACGGCGCAGGTGTTTTTGCAGCAGCGCAGGCTTGCGGACCGTCAAATTCGCTTCGACGTTGTGACGGTTCATATGGAACCGGATGGTACGGACCCCGAACTGCAGCATATCGTTAATGCATTTTAAAAGCCAATGCCGCCTTTTACGAAGGCTGCATTGGCTTTTTGTCGAGCGTCCGGTATTGAAGCGCCTCGGCGACGTGCTGCTCCAAAATATCCGGCGATCCGTCCAGATCGGCGATCGTTCTGGCGATTTTCAGCACGCGGTCGTGGGCCCGCACACTGAGGCCGAGCGCATCGAAGGACGCGCTGAGCAGCGAGAGCGCGGATGGCTTCAATCGGCAAAACTGCCTCAGCGGCTTGCCGGACAGCTCGCCGTTGAACTGAACCGTCAGCCCGCCGTATCTTTCGAGCTGGGCCTGTCTTGCCCGCTCCACGGCTTGCTTCATTTGGGCGGAGGAAAGCGGTTTATCCTGTGATGTGAATGCGGCGAAATCGACTCGCGGCACCTCCACATGCAGATCGATCCTATCGAGCAGCGGGCCGGAAATGCGCGAGCGGTATTGATCGATTTTGAGCGGGCTGCAGCGGCATGCTTGCGAAGCTCCGTCCGTTCCCAGATAACCGCACGGACACGGGTTCATCGATCCGGCCAGTATAAAGTGGCTCGGAAACGTATACACGGCCCGCGCCCGTCCGATCGTCACCCGCCGGTCCTCGAGCGGCTGGCGCAGCACCTCCAGCACGTTGCGCTGGAATTCCGGCAGCTCATCCAGAAACAGCACTCCACGGTGAGCGAGGCTCACTTCCCCCGGCTTGGGGATCGATCCGCCTCCGATCAGTCCCGCCGGAGAAACCGTATGATGCGGCGCCCGGAAGGGCCGCGACCGGATTAAATGCCCGCGGTCCGCCAGCTTGCCCGAAGCGCTGTATATTTTCGTCACCTCGAGCGCCTCCGCTTCGCTCATCTCCGGCAAAATCGTCGGCAGCCGCCGGATAAGCATCGTTTTACCCGTGCCGGGAGGGCCGATAAAAAGCACGTTGTGCAGGCCGGCCGCGCATATGGTTAAGGCGCGCTTCGCCTGCAGCTGGCCGCAGACGTCGGCAAAATCGTCCTGACCGGCTCCTGCCGACTCTGAGGGACTGCTTGCAGACAAGGGAAGCGAATCGTTAATATCATTAAACGCGATCGTATCGTTCATTTCCTTCAGCTCGCTCAGGTTCGACAGCGGACAAACTGCGATGTCGCGAATGAGCAGGGCTTCCTGCACATTTTGCCGGGGCAGCACGATCCGGGTCATTCCGAGTTTTTTTGCGGTGGCGACCATGGACAGGACGCCGGGGACCGGACGGATGGTTCCGTCCAAAGCGAGCTCGCCGAGTATGAGGGTTTTTTCCAGCTCCGCACCGCGAATTTGCCCGCTCGTCAGCAAGATGCCGAGGGCGATCGCAAGGTCGAAGGCGGAGCCTTCCTTGCGCAGATCGGCAGGAGCGAGGTTGATCGTAATTCTTTGCAGAGGGAAGGTGAAGCCGCAATTTTTGATCGCAGCTCTCACCCGATCTATCGATTCCCGGACGGCCGAATCCGGTAAACCGACGATAAACACCTGAGGCAAGCCGTTGCTGAGGTCGGACTCGACTTCGATGATTTTTCCTTCGATTCCGTGCAAGCATGCGCTGAGCACTTTTCCATACATGACAAAAAGCACCTCTTATCCTAAAGATTCCGGCGAAACGCGCAGCTGCACAATCACGCGCTTGCCCATCCTTGGCAAAAGGTGCTTCCTTATTGGCCGATGGTCCGATGAAACGGTTAGTCCCATTTTAGTACAAACGGTTGAAAAATGCAAAATTGGGCAAAGCTACATAATGAGGTGATCATCATGCAGCAGAAACCTTATTTTTGCCCGAACTGCCGTTCCAATCGCGTCAAGTTCAGCGTCATTTCGAACTACTCGCAGCGTTTTTTGAAGGATGCGATTACCGGAGAAGTTCAGGAAATGAGCGAACCTGCTCCGATCGAGCAAGCCGAGCCGGAAATCCAATGCCTGGTTTGCAGCTTTGTCGGCAACGAGCTTCGCTTTATCAAGCAGGCGGAACGGGAGCCGCGAGCGATGACGCAGACGAATCCGACTTATATGTAACACCCGAAGAACGCATTTTTTCTATTGTGGAAGAGATGCGTTCCTTTTTTGTTTTTTATTACCTGGAAAAAGAGAAAAAACGGGTAATTTTACCTCCTTGCAACCGATTTCAACAAAAAAAATTGTAGTTCGCTACAAAAAATGAGGAAACCGCCCGAAAAAAGTGGTACAATATTGAATGTTGTGTAATGGTTACTTACATGTTCGAATAGAATATGCCGCCGACACAGCGAAATAAGATGTCGTTTGCGACGAAGTCGCTGTTTTTTGCGCGCCTTCGTAGCACTATAGATGCTATTACTGATAGGAGGATTTTGCTAAATGAATATCCATGAGTATCAAGGCAAGGAAGTGCTGAAACAGTACGGTGTCAGCGTTCCTGAAGGTAAGGTCGCTTTCTCGGTGGATGAAGCCGTAGAAGCCGCAAAGTCGCTCGGCACGCCTGTTGTCGTGGTCAAAGCGCAAATTCACGCCGGTGGCCGCGGTAAAGCAGGCGGCGTCAAGGTTGCGAAAAATTTGGACGAGGTTCGTACATACGCCCAGCAAATCCTCGGTAAAGTGCTCGTGACGCATCAAACCGGTCCGGAAGGAAAAGAAGTGAAGCGCCTGCTCATCGAGCAAGGCTGCGATATCAAGAAAGAATATTATGTCGGTGTGGTCGTTGACCGCGCTACGGGACGCGTCGTGATGATGGCTTCCGAAGAAGGCGGTACGGAAATCGAAGAAGTGGCCGCTCACACGCCGGAGAAAATTTTCAAAGAAGTGATCGACCCTGCGATCGGTCTGCAGCCGTTCCAAGCTCGCAAGCTGGCCTATGCCATCAACATCCCGGGCGAGCTCGTTAACAAAGCGGTTAAATTCATGACCGCTCTTTATACCGCATTCGTCGAGAAAGACTGCTCGATTGCGGAAATCAACCCGCTCGTCGTTACCGGCGACGGCAATGTGATGGCGCTTGACGCCAAATTGAACTTCGATTCCAACGCGCTGTACCGCCATCCGGAAATTTTGGAGCTGCGCGACCTGGACGAAGAAGATGAGAAGGAAATTCAGGCATCCAAATTCGACCTGAGCTACATCGCGCTCGACGGCAACATCGGTTGTATGGTTAACGGCGCGGGTCTCGCTATGTCGACGATGGATATTATCAAATATTACGGCGGCGAACCGGCGAACTTCCTCGATGTAGGCGGCGGCGCGACGACCGAGAAAGTAACCGAAGCGTTCAAAATCATTTTGTCCGACCCGGCTGTAAAAGGCATTTTCGTCAACATTTTCGGCGGCATCATGAAATGTGACGTTATCGCCGACGGCGTTATCGAGGCGGCGAAGCAAGTTGGTCTGGACCGTCCGCTCGTCGTGCGCCTGGAAGGTACGAACGTCGAGCTCGGCAAGAAGAAGCTGAACGAATCCGGCCTCAACATCGTGGCGGCCGAATCGATGGCCGACGGCGCGCAAAAAATCGTCGCTCTTGTGAAGGAAGTTAAATAATTCGCTCAATAATATTAAGGGATGTGAACCATAAAAATGAGTATTTTGATCAATAAAAATACAAAAGTCATCACCCAAAATATGACCGGTAAAACCGGGATGTTCCATACCAAAGGCGGCCTCGAATACGGCACGCAAATGGTGGCCGGCGTCACTCCGGGCAAAGGCGGCATGGACGTCGACTTCACGCTGGAAAACGGTTCTACCGTTACGCTTCCGGTTTACAATACGGTAAAAGAAGCCGTAGAGAAAACGGGCGCAACCGTTTCGGTCATTTACGTTCCGCCTGCAGGCGCGGCCGACTCCATCATGGAAGCGGTGGATGCCGAGCTCGATCTCGTCATCTGTATCACAGAAGGCATTCCGGTTCTCGACATGGTTAAAGTGAAGCGTTACATGGAAGGCAAAAAAACCCGCCTGATCGGACCAAACTGTCCGGGCGTCATTACGCCGGGCGAGTGCAAAATCGGCATCATGCCGGGATATATTCATACTCCGGGTCATGTCGGCGTCGTTTCGCGCTCCGGAACGCTCACTTACGAGGCGGTTCACCAGCTTTCGACACGCGGCATCGGCCAATCGTCCGCAGTCGGCATCGGCGGCGACCCGGTCAAAGGCTCCGAGTTCATCGATATCCTCAAGCTGTTTAACGAAGACCCGGATACGTACGCGGTCATCATGATCGGCGAAATCGGCGGCACGGCGGAAGAGGAAGCCGCCGAATGGATCGCGGCCAACATGAAAAAGCCGGTTGTCGGCTTCATCGGCGGTCAAACCGCGCCTCCGGGAAAACGGATGGGCCATGCCGGCGCAATCATTTCCGGCGGCAAAGGCACAGCGGCGGAGAAAGTCGCAACGATGGAGCGCTGCGGCATCAAAGTTGCACCGACGCCTTCCGAAATGGGCTCCACACTTGTAGAAGTGCTCAAGGAAAAAGGTCTTCTCGAAAAATGCATCACTAAAAAATAATACGTTGTTTTGACAAGAAGGTAAGCAACCTTTCACATTCCGTTATCGGGATATGGAAGGTTGCTTTTTTTCGTACGAAGGACTGGGGGACCTTGTCAAATTTGTGATATGCAAAGGAGTTGTTATATACTATGGACGATCGTATTTTATTAATCGCTTTACACGAGACCCCCGGCATCGGGTGGAAAACGATCCGGCGCATCGTCGATTCCATGCAGGATCTGAAGGAACTTCCGCACATTCCGTCGGACGACTGGGCGGCATTCGGGATCGCTCCTGCCAAAATCGTCTCCGTGCATAATTCTTTTCTTGCATCGCTGCAGCGGGAGAGAGTTCAGCGTTACCGTACGCTTGGCGTCCGGGCGATGACTGCTTGGGATGACGATTACCCGGAGCTGCTGAAGCATATCGCTCAGCCGCCGTGGGTGCTTTATCTGAAAGGCGATGCCGCGAGGATGAGCCGCCCCTGCATCGGCATGGTCGGCACGCGCAATCCTACCGTTTATGGGAAAAAGGTCGCGGAGCAGCTGGCGGAGTCATTGTCCGCCTCCGGCGCCTGCGTGGTCAGCGGCCTGGCCCGCGGCATCGACACGTCTGCCCATGTCGGAGCGCTGCGCGCGAGCGGAGGAGGCGGCGGCACGATCGGCGTACTCGGCTGCGGCATCGACGGCATTTATCCTCCGGAAAATCGCAGCCTGTTTCACCGGATCGAAGAAAGCGGTCTGCTCGTATCCGAATATCCGCCGCAAACCCCGTCGCTTCCGGGTTTGTTTCCGCAGCGCAACCGGATTATCGCCGGACTGAGTCTTGGCGTTGCCGTCATCGAGGCCGCTGAGCGAAGCGGTTCGCTCATCACGGCCGATCAGGCGCTCGATGCGTGCAGGGACGTATTCGCCGTGCCGGGTCCGATCACGTCTCCGAAAAGCGCGGGAACGCTCGCTCTGATCAAGAACGGAGCGAAATTAATCACTTGCGCCGAAGATATATTGGAAGAGTACCGGCATCGCATGACGTTTGGAGAAACTACATACATTAATGATAATTCCCGCCAAGAATGCCTGAGCGATGACGAACGGACAATCGCCTCTTTTTTATCGGCTGAGCCGGTTACTTTCGACGAACTGCTCGCACTCAGCCAATTTAACTTTGGACATTTGCATTCAGTTCTGTTATCCTTACTTTTGAAAAAAAGGATCGAGCAGCTGCCCGGTTCCGCTTATATAATCATATAATGTCGAAGCTCACCGGAGTTTAATATCGTGAGGGGGGAAAGACCCTATGGCAGATTCACTCGTCATTGTAGAGTCGCCCGCAAAAGCAAAAACAATAGGCAAATACTTGGGCAATAAATTTATCGTCAAAGCGTCCATGGGGCATATTCGCGACTTGCCAAAAAGCCAGATGGGCGTTGAGATTAAAAAAAATTTCGAACCTAAATACATCACGATCCGCGGAAAGGGCAACGTCCTAAAAGAACTGAAGGACGCCCGGAAAAAAGTAAAAAAAGTATATCTCGCAGCGGACCCTGACCGCGAAGGGGAAGCGATTGCGTGGCATCTGGCGCATTATCTGGAGCTCGGAGAAGACGAGGCTTGCCGCGTCGTTTTCAATGAAATTACGAAACAGGCCGTCAAGGATGCGTTCAAGACTCCGCGCAAAATCAATCAGGATCTGGTCAATGCGCAGCAGGCGCGGCGTATTTTGGATCGTTTGGTCGGTTACAAGATCAGCCCGCTATTGTGGAAGAAAGTAAAAAAGGGGCTATCCGCCGGGCGCGTCCAGTCCGTCGCCGTCAAATTGATCTATGACCGGGAAAACGAAATCAAAGCGTTCGTCCCGGAAGAATACTGGACGATCACCGCTTCGCTCAAGGCGGGGCAAAGCTCGTTCGAAGCGAAGTTTTACCAGGCGGACGGCGATAAAAAAGAGCTTCATAACGAAGCCGAAGTGCAGGCGGTGCTGAAGGCGATCGAAGGCCAGACCTTCATCGTCCGCGAGGTGAAGGAAAAGGAGCGGCTGCGCAACCCGTCTCCGCCGTTTATCACAAGCTCCATGCAGCAGGAGGCGGCACGCAAGCTGAACTTTCGCGCAGCCAAGACGATGTCCGTCGCCCAGCAGCTTTATGAAGGCATCGACATCGGCAGCGAAGGTACGGTCGGTTTGATTACGTATATGCGTACCGATTCGACGCGGATTTCTCCGGTCGCCCAGGAGGAAGCGAAAGAGTATATCACGGCCAAATACGGTGAAGCGTATTATCCGGAAACGCCGCGCAGTTATTTGAAGAAAACGGCCAATGCGCAGGACGCGCACGAGGCGATTCGCCCGAGCTCCGTGCTCCGCGAGCCGGAGCAGATCAAGGAATATTTGAGCCGCGACCAATACCGGCTTTACAAGCTGATTTGGGAGCGTTTCGTGGCAAGCCAGATGGCGTCCGCCGTCATGGATACGATGACCGTCGATATTGTCGTGGGCACTACGATTTTCCGCGCCGTCGGCTCCAAGGTCAAATTCCCCGGGTTCATGAAGGTATATGTGGAAGGCACGGACGACGGCGGAAACACCGAGGAGGAAAAGTTCCTTCCCCCGCTGAAGTCGGGAGACAAGGTGAAAAAGGAACGGATCGAACCGAAGCAGCATTTCACCCAGCCCCCTCCACGGTATACGGAGGCGCGGCTTGTGAGGGCGTTGGAGGAGATGGGCATCGGACGACCGAGCACGTATGCGCCGACCCTGGAAACGATCCAAAAGCGCGGGTACGTTGCGATCGAGGACAAAAAGTTCGTGCCGACCGAGCTCGGAGAGCTGGTTATCGAGCAGATGGTCGAATTTTTCCCGGAGATTCTCGACGTCGAGTTTACGGCTCAAATGGAAGAAGAGCTTGACCATGTCGAAGAAGGCAAGGAAGACTGGGTCAAAGTGCTGGAGCAGTTCTACAGCTCCTTGGAGAAACGTCTGGAAGTCGCCGAGGAAGAAATGGAAAAGATCGAAATCCAGGACGAGGTTTCCGACGAGGTTTGCGAAAAATGCGGCAAACATATGGTCTACAAGCTCGGCCGCTTCGGCAAGTTTCTGGCATGCTCCGGTTTCCCGGACTGCCGCAATACGAAGCCGATCGTGAAGGATACCGGCGTAACCTGCCCGACCTGCAAGGAAGGGAAAGTGGTCGAGCGCCGCAGCAAGAAAGGCCGGGTGTTTTACGGCTGCGATCAATACCCGGGCTGCGATTTCGTATCGTGGGATAAACCCGTCAGCAAAGCATGTCCGAGCTGCTCATCCTTGATGGTAGAGAAGCGGAGCAAAAGCGGCGTCAACCTGCAGTGTACGGCATGCGATTATAAAGAGGAAGCCGAGGAAGCGAATCAGGAGGATTGACACATTGTCCGACGTTCAAAAAGTAACCGTCATCGGGGCGGGGCTTGCCGGCAGCGAAGCCGCATGGCAAATCGCGAAGCAGGGCGTTCCGGTCGTATTATATGAAATGCGGCCGGTTCGCAAAACCCCCGCCCACATTACAGATAAATTCGCCGAGCTTGTCTGCAGCAATTCTTTGCGCGCGAACGGCCTGACAAACGCCGTCGGTGTTCTTAAAGAAGAGATGCGGATGCTCGGCTCGCTCATTATGTCCTCGGCCGACCGCAATGCGGTGCCGGCCGGAGGGGCGCTGGCTGTCGACCGCGACGGTTTTTCCGGCGACATTACGGAAGCGCTGCGGAGTCATCCCTTGATCGAAGTGCGCAACGAAGAAGTAGAGCGGCTTCCCGACGGCATCGTCGTCGTCGCCAGCGGTCCGCTCACTTCGCCGTCGTTGTCCGCTCATCTGCAAGAGCTGATGGGGGAAGAATATTTGTATTTTTACGATGCGGCCGCGCCGATCGTGGAGAAAGATTCGATCGATATGAGCAAGGTGTACTTGGCATCCCGCTACGATAAAGGCGATGCGGCCTATTTGAACTGCCCGATGACCGAGGAGGAGTTCAACGTCTTTTACGAAGCGATCATTGCCGCGGAAACGGCGCCGGTGAAAGAGTTCGAGAAGGAAATTTACTTCGAGGGCTGCATGCCGATCGAGGTGATGATGAAGCGCGGCAAGCAAACTGCGTTATTCGGCCCGATGAAGCCGGTAGGTCTTGTGAACCCGCATACCGGCCAGTTGCCCTACGCGGTTGTTCAGCTTCGTCAAGATAACGCGGCGGGCACTCTATACAATCTGGTCGGCTTCCAAACCCATCTGAAATGGGGGGAGCAGAAGCGGGTGTTTTCGCTGATTCCCGGACTTGAAAATGCGGAGTTTGTCCGCTACGGGGTCATGCACCGCAACACGTTCATCAATTCACCTAAGCTGCTGCGCCCGACGTACCAGTTTAAAGGCCGCGACAGCCTGTTTTTCGCCGGACAAATGACAGGGGTCGAAGGATATGTCGAATCGGCCGCTTCGGGCCTTATCGCGGGAATGAATGCGGCACGTCTGGCCAGGGGGCAGGAATGCCTCGTGCTTCCTGCAGATACGACGCTCGGCAGCATGGCGCATTACATCACAACGGCGGATTTCAAGCATTTTCAGCCGATGAATGCGAACTTCGGGTTATTCCCGCCGCTAACTGACAAGATCAAAAACAAAAAGCTGAAAAACGAAGCGATTGCCAGACGAGCTATTGAGAAAATTCAGAATTTTGCACAAAATGAATACAATTCGACTTGTAACCCGGCGCTTTAGTGTGGTAATATAATAATGTTTTTCCCCTTATACCACCTATAGCTTGGCACAAATCGGTCAAGAACGGAAACAGCAGCAAGCGGTCACTTTGATGCTGTTTCTTTGTTTTCGTACGGGCATTTTTAGAAAAATCATCGGAGATAACGGGCTCCCGAAAGAGCCGCCTGGGAGGGAAATTAGCTTGGAACAAACCTTTCACGCGACGACGATTTTTGCGGTGAAACACGAAGGGAAAGGTGCGATAGCCGGAGACGGCCAGGTCACCTTCGGAAACAGCATGGTTATGAAAAACTCCGCGAAAAAGGTGAGGCGGCTTTACCGCGGCAAAGTGATTGCCGGATTCGCCGGTTCCGTGGCGGATGCGATCACGCTCTTTGAAAAATTTGAGGGCAAGCTGGAGGAGCATCAAGGCAACCTGCAGCGCGCAGCGGTCGAGCTTGCGAAAGATTGGCGGTCGGACCGCGTGCTGCGAAGATTGGAAGCGATGATGATCGTGATGGACGCCACCGGCTTGCTGCTGATCTCCGGAAACGGCGAAATTATCGAACCGGACGACGGTATTCTTGCAATCGGCTCCGGAGGCAGCTTTGCGCTGGCCGCGGGCAGGGCGCTTAAGCGTTACGCTCCGCATATGTCGGCGAAGGAAATCGCCCATGCCGCCTTGACGATGGCTGCGGAAATTTGTGTGTTCACAAATCACAATATCATCGTCGAAGAAATCGAATAACCGCTGGCGGATCACATTTTTTCGAAGGAGGCCAACGCATTGAAACCTGCATCCTTAACCCCAAGACAAATTGTCGCCGAGCTGGACAAATATATCGTCGGGCAAAAATCGGCGAAAAAATCGGTAGCCGTTGCCCTTCGCAATCGTTACCGCAGAAGCTTGCTGGACGAATCGATGCGGGACGAGATCGTTCCGAAAAATATTTTGATGATCGGGCCGACCGGCGTCGGCAAAACCGAAATCGCCCGGCGTTTGGCGAAGCTCGTTCACGCGCCTTTCATCAAGGTCGAAGCGACGAAATTCACCGAAGTCGGCTATGTAGGCCGCGATGTGGAATCGATGGTGCGCGACCTCGTCGAGACTTCCATCCGGATGGTGAAAGCGGAAAAAACGGAGAAAGTGAAGGACAAGGCCGAACAGATGGCCAACGAGAAAATCGTGACCATTCTTGTACCGAACCCGAACCGCCAAAAAAATCAGCGCAATCCGCTGGAAATGATTTTCGGCGGACAACAGCAGCCGGATAAAGATGAAGCGGAAAACGACTACGCTTTGCTTGCGAGCAGGGACAAGGTTCGCGAGCGGCTCAAGAAGGGCGAGCTCGAAAACGATACGATCGAGATTGAAGTGGAGGACAATGCTCCTTCCATGCTGGATATGCTTGCAGGGCAGGGCAACGAACAAGCCGGCATGAACATGCAGGAATTGTTCGGCAGCCTGATGCCGAAAAAGACGAAAAAACGAAAGCTTCCCATTAAAGAAGCGCGCAAGGTGCTCATCCAGGAGGAAGCGCAAAAGCTGCTCGACATGGATGAGGTGTACCAGGAATCGGTCAAGCGTGCCGAGCAATCCGGCATTATTTTCATCGACGAAATCGATAAAATATGCAGCTCGGGCCGCGGCAACGGGCCGGACGTTTCGCGTGAAGGAGTGCAGCGCGACATTCTTCCGATCGTGGAGGGCTCCACCATAATGACCAAATACGGTCCGGTAAAAACGGACTATATTCTTTTTATTGCAGCAGGCGCTTTTCACATTGCCAAACCTTCCGATTTGATCCCGGAGCTGCAAGGGCGTTTTCCGATTCGCGTCGAGCTCAGCACGCTGACCGAAGCGGATCTCGTATCGATTTTGAAAGAGCCGAAAAACGCGCTCACGAAACAATACACTGCCTTGCTTGAAACCGAAGGCATCCGTGTGGAGTTTTCCGACGAGGCGATCCGGGAGATTGCCCGCATTGCCGCCGAGGTTAACCAAAATACCGACAATATCGGCGCCAGACGGCTTCACACGATACTTGAGAAGCTGCTGGAGGACCTCTCCTTCGAGGCGCCGGACATCACGCTCGAGCAAATCCAGATTACTCCCGAATACGTTCGCGAAAAATTGTCCGACATCGTGCAAAATCGCGATTTAAGCCAATATATTTTGTAAAGATTATAAAAAATTTTTTAGCATTTCCGATCGCTCAAGCGGTATAGATTTGGAGGCAATATGAATGACGTTATTAAACAAGACCCGAAGACTTAACCGATTGCTGCAGAAAGAAGCCGGCAACCCGGTCAGCTTTCTGGATATGGCTGAAGTGCTCAGCGACATTTTGAGCGCGAATATTTTTGTGGTCAGCCGGAAAGGGAAAATACTGGGCAACGCTTTTTACAGCATGTCGCTCAAAGCGACGATGGATCCGGAGACGCTGCAGGAAAAGCGTTTCCCGCAGGAATACAACCAGCTCTTGCTGAAAGTCAGCGAAACGTCCTCCAACCTGGACAAAACGAGCGTTTACAACGTTCATAGAGGGCTTGGCGAAAACGAGCTGCTCTACATTACGATCGTTCCCATTATCGGTGCCGGCGAACGGCTCGGCACCTTGATTTTGACCAAAAACGAGCACCCTTTCATCGACGACGATCTTATTCTCGCCGAGTACGGCTCCACCGTCGTCGCGATGGAAATTCTTCGCGAGAAGGCGGAGCAAATCGAGATTGAAGCACGGAGCAAGGCGGTTGTTCATGTTGCCGTCGGATCTTTGTCGTTTAGCGAATTGGAAGCGGTCGAGCATATTTTTGAGGAATTGAGCGGGATGGAGGGGCTGCTCGTCGCGAGCAAAATCGCCGACCGTGTGGGCATAACCCGTTCCGTGATCGTAAATGCATTGCGCAAGCTGGAAAGCGCCGGGGTGATCGAAACTAGATCTCTCGGCATGAAGGGAACGTATATTCGCGTGCTTAACGACCAGTTGCTCACGGGAATCGAGCAACTGAAGGCATGAATTTTTGTTAATTATTTCACAAAATGAGGCCCTATCTGCAAAGATAGGGCTTTTTTCTTATTGTAAAGTATGTCGAGTTTATTCAAGATATATATTGTTTTTGTAGAAAATAAATGTATTTTTTGGGTTACATGACGGTACTACTATAATTTTTAATAAAATCTGTCGAATGAAGGAGGATATTCTGCATCTCTTGTTGAATAAGAGATTTAACATAGTTGTGAAAGTGGGTATAAAGATATGTTTCTGCTCAGCAAACCCGGGTTTCAACTCATGGAACGGGCTCTCGACGCTTCCGCCCTTCGACAAAAAGTGATAGCCAACAACGTGGCGAACGTGGACACTCCATATTTTAAACGTTCCGACGTCCGGTTCGAAGAATTGCTTCAGCAGGAAATGAACGGAGCCAGCCTGGAAGGCAGAAGAACGGATCCGCGGCATTTTTACATAGGCCGTCCCGCCGTACCGATGGAGCCCAAGGTTGTGCAGGACGGCAGCACGTCGATCAACAACAACCTCAACAACGTCGATGTGGACTACGAAATGTCGCTTATGGCCAAAAACCAATTGCGTTACAACGTGATGATCCAGCAGGTTAACAATGATTTGAAAAAAATCAGAACGGCCATCGGAGGAAGATAATAAATGAGGCTCACCAACGGATTCGACATTAGCGCTTCAGCGCTTACTGCACAGCGGCTGAGAATGGATGTCATTTCCTCGAATATCGCCAACGCGGATACGACCAGAGGCAAATATGTAAACGGCAAATGGGTTCCTTATCAGCGCAAGCTCGTGACAATGGAGCCGAAATCGCAGCCGACGTTCGCGCAGTCGCTTCAGTCGGCTATGACCGACGGTACCGGAGAAGGCGTGAAGGTTTCCAAAATTATCGAAGATACTTCGCCTTTCAAGCAAGTATATAATCCGACGCATCCCGACTCGGACGAAAACGGCTATGTCATGATGCCGAACGTCGACGTGCTCAAGGAAATGGTGGACATGATCTCGGCCACAAGGTCGTACGAGGCAAACGTCACGGCTCTTAACGCCTCCAAGGCGCTCATTACGAAAGCGATGGAAATAGGCAAATAGTACATATACATATAAAAAAAACGGGGTGTATCCATGATTGACAAAATTGCCGCTCTTCCCATGAAGACGGTTCCTGTTTCGGAAAGCAAGCCAAGCGAAGGGATCAGTGCCGCAGAGCTGTCGAACCGTTTCGGTCAATTTCTGAACGATGCGATTGCCAAGCTGAACGATGATCAAAGCACGGTAGATAAGCTGAATCAGCAATTCGTGAAAGGCGAGCTGTCCGATGTGCATCAGCTGATGATCGCCTCGGAAAAAGCTTCGCTCGGCCTCGAACTCACTGTCCAAGTTCGCAACAAGGCGGTAGAGGCTTACCAGGAAATCATGAGAATGCAGATTTAGCGATAGAGATGCGGCATAGCAACGGTCTTCCGGATGGGGTGAAAAAGTGAACGAGAATATTATCCAATATTGGAACAGAATTACCCAATATTGGAATCAGTTTAGCAGAACGCAAAAAATCACTTTTATTGCCACTGTAGTGTTGATTATCCTTACAGTCGGTATCATCAGTTATAATTTTTCGAAAACGGAATACGCACTGGCATACACGAATTTGCAGCCAAGCGATGCCGCCGCCATTAAAGGTTATCTGGACGGTGCCAAAATTCCATACCAACTCAGCGAAGACGGCAAAAGCATCGGCGTTCCGAGAAGCCAGGTGGCCAGCGTGAAGCTTGCCGTCGAATCGCAAGGTTTGAACAAAAACGGCAACGTCGGCTACGGGGCTTTTAACAGCAGCAGCACGTTCGGCACGACCGACAAGGAATTCAACGTCAAATATATCAACGCGGTTCAAGGAGAACTGCAGCAGTTGATCAACCAAAACAACGCGATTGCGAGCTCCAAGGTGCTTATCAATCTGCCGGAAGAATCGGTATTTCTGCCGAAAGGGAAAGAGAAGGAGAAAGCGTCCGCATCGGTCGTTCTGAACATTAAGCCGGGGTATACGCTCGATCAAAACAAGGTCGATACGATGTACAATCTGGTTTCGCACAGTGTGAAGGATTTGCCGATCGAAAACATCACGATTTCCAATCAGGACGGGGAGACGCTTCCGTACTCCAAAACCAGCAACCAATTGACGGCAAGCAATCTGGCGACGCAGCAATTTGAAATCAACAATCAATTCCGAAACGAGATTCAGCGCAACGTCCAGCAGATGCTGGGCGCCATTCTCGGCCGGGATAAAGTTATCGTCAACGTATTTTCAACCATGAATTTCGACCAGCGGAATACACGCGAGCAATTGGTAACCGCTCCGAATACGATAGATCAAAGAGGTTTGGAAATTTCCGTTCAGGAGATTCAGAAAAATTACAACAGCGATGGCGGAGCCAACAACGGTGGCGTGCCGGGAACGGGGGCAACGGACGTTCCGGGCTACCCGGGAAGCTCCAACACGGGCAATTCCAAATCGGAAGAGACGCAAAGAACCGTTAACTACGAAGTGAACCGGATTACGAACGAAATCGTCGCAACGCCATATGTCGTTAAAGATTTGACAATTAACGTCGGCATTGAACCGCCGGACCCGAATGACCCGAACTCGCTCACGCAAGAAACCAAGGATGCGGTACAAAAAATTCTTGTAAACGTCGTAAGAGCGGCTTTGGCCGATAATAAGCAGCAGTTAACTGAACAAGATCTGAACAACAAGGTAAGCGTGTTTGCCCATTCTTTTGCAAGGCCGAATACGGGCACCGGTTTAAGCTCGAACGCCATGCTGCTTTACGGCGGACTCGGCGGCATCGCTCTTGCGCTCATTGCAGCCGGCGTATATATCATGATTCGCAGAAGAAGAGCGGCGCAGCTTGCCGAAGAAGAAGAGCTTGCAGCAGCGGCGTCGCCGGCCAAAGTCGAGTTCCCGACGATCGACATTGATAATGTGAGTAACGAAAATCAGGTGCGCAAGCAGCTGGAACAGCTCGCCAAGAGAAAACCGGAAGATTTCGTCAATTTGCTTCGTACCTGGTTAGTAGATGAATAGGGGTGTACGTGTTGGCTAAAGGTCAGCAGCAGCTATTAAGCGGACGCCAAAAAGCGGCCATTTTATTGATCAGTTTAGGACCTGAAGTGTCGGCACAAATTTTCAAGCACCTTCGCGACGAAGAAATCGAGCAGCTTACTCTGGAAATTGCTAATGTCCGCAAAGTGGATAACGAAGAGAAAGAAGCTATTTTGATGGAGTTTCATCAAATTTGTTTAGCGCAGGAATTCATTTCGCAAGGCGGTATTTCTTACGCCAAGGAAATATTGGAAAAGGCGCTCGGATCGCAGAAAGCTTTCGACATCATCAATCGTTTGACGGCGACGCTGCAGGTCAGACCGTTTGATTTTGCCCGTAAGGCGGAGCCGGCCCAGATCCTGAACTTTATCCAAAACGAAAATTCTCAGACGATCGCGCTCGTGCTGGCCTACTTGCAGCCGGAGCAGGCTTCCATTATTTTATCGTCGCTGCCGCAGGATAAACAGGCGGATGTGGCCAAACGGATCGCCTTGATGGACAGCACTTCCCCGGAAGTGATCAGCCAGGTCGAAAGAGTGCTGGAACAAAAGCTATCCGCGACGGTCACTCAAGATTATACGAATGCCGGCGGCATTACCGCTATCGTACAAATTTTGAACGGCGTCGACCGCGGTACGGAACGTACGATCCTTGATTCTCTGGAGATTCAGGATCCTGAACTTGCCGAAGAGATCAAGAAGCGGATGTTCGTCTTTGAAGATATCGTTAATATCGACAACCGTTCCATCCAGAGAATCATACGCGATATCGAAAACGCCGACCTTCAGCTTGCTCTTAAAGTGGCCAGCGAGGAAGTCCGCGATGCGATCTTCAAAAATATGTCCAAGCGGATGGCCGAAACATTTAAAGAAGAAATGGAGTATATGGGTCCTGTCCGTTTGCGTGACGTGGAAGAGGCCCAGACCCGCATCGTCGCCACAATCCGCCGTCTGGAAGAAGCCGGCGAAATCATTATAGCCCGTGGCGGAGGGGATGATATTATTGTCTAATGTCATCAAATTTTTCCAGTATACTTCGTTGGATGACAAAAAGCTGGTCGAGAGCGGTCCTAAACCGTCTCTTTCCGCTTTAGAGTCGGAATCCGCCGGAGCGTCGCCGGACGAACATCCCGATGTTCTGCAGGCCCAGGCGATGAAAGAACAAATTTTGCAGGATGCCGAGGCGTTTGCCGAGCAGCAAATACGCACCGTCATGGAAGAAACGGCCGCAATGAGGGAGCAGGCGGAAGCCGAGATCCGGGCTTGGTGGGATCAACGCAGAAGCGAAGACCAGGAGCACATCGAGCTTGCCAAACAAATGGGCTTCGAACAAGGCTTCCAGCAAGGAACGCTCCAAGCGGAGCAGCAGGTGAGAGACCAGTTCCAAGAAATGATCGACCAGGCCAAAAGCGTGCTCGAGCAATCCTATCTATTAAAAGAACAATTGATCCAGGAATCCGAACCGTTTCTGATCGAGCTGAGCTGCGCTATCGCGGAAAAAATTATCGCACGGCAGCTTACGCTGGAGCAGGAATGGGTGATCGATCTGGTCCGCAGCATACTGGTTCGCCGGAAAGAACAGGGAATCATTACTTTGTGCGTGTCGCCGCAGCATTTTTCATATATCCAAGATGCCCGCGAAGAGCTTGTTTTGCACATCGACTCGCAGGCGGAGCTGCAAATTATACCCGATGCCAGCGTAGCCGACCACGGCTGTGTGGTCCGATCTTCCTTCGGCAGCATCGACGCCCGCATCGACACGCAGCTGCATGAAATCAAGAACGCGCTTCGCCAGCTGGCTATCCGAAACGAAGGGATGTAACGTATGGTTAGTGTTCCGCAAACCTCCAAGTATTTGGAACATTTACGCCAAGTCGACCCTATCCGCGTCAACGGCAAGGTCACGCAGGTCATCGGGTTAACTGTGGAATCGGAAGGGCCCGACGCGAGCGTTGGCGACGTTTGTTACATCTATCCGTTTAAGTCCCAGGAGCCGCTTAAAGCGGAAGTGGTCGGGTTCAAAAACAACAAGGTTATCTTGATGCCGCTTGGCGAGCTGCATTCGATCGGCCCCGGCTGCGACGTCGTCGGAACGGGGCGAACTTTAACGGTGCAAGTCGGACACGAGCTTCTCGGTAAAGTGCTCGACGGGCTTGGACAACCGCTGGACGGAACGTTCCTGCCGTCGCGTATGACTCATTATTCGACCAATAACACACCGAGCAATCCGCTGAAGCGCCCGCGGGTTCTGGAACCGATCAGCGTTGGCGTCCGCTGCATCGACGGGCTGCTTACGATCGGCAAAGGGCAGCGCGTCGGTATATTCGCCGGTTCCGGCGTGGGCAAAAGCACCCTGATGGGGATGATTGCCCGCAATACTTCCGCCGACGTCAACGTAATCGCGCTCATTGGCGAACGCGGGCGCGAGGTGCTTGATTTTATCGAGCGGGATCTAGGTCCCGAAGGGCTGGCTCGCTCGGTCGTCATCGTGGCGACCTCGGATCAGCCGGCGCTGATCCGCATCAAGGGGGCGCTGATCGCAACCAGCATCGCCGAATATTTTCGGGACCGCGGCCTCAATGTCATGCTGATGATGGACTCCGTCACCCGGTTTGCCATGGCGCAGCGCGAAGTCGGACTTGCCGTCGGCGAACCGCCGGCTACCCGAGGTTACACGCCTTCGGTGTTTGCGATGCTGCCGAAGCTGCTGGAGCGTTCGGGAACCGGGCCGAAAGGATCGATTACCGCGTTTTATACCGTGCTTGTGGACGGCGATGATATGAATGAACCTATAGCCGATGCCGTTCGCGGCATTTTGGACGGACACATCGTATTGAACCGCAATATCGCCCACAGAGGTCACTATCCGGCCATTGACGTACTCGCGAGCGTAAGCCGGGTGATGAAGGAGATCGTTCCTAAGGAGCAGCAGTTTGCTGCGGAAAATCTGAAGAGGCTGCTTTCCATTTACAAGGATTCGGAAGATCTCATTAATATAGGGGCGTACCAAAAAGGTTCGAATCCGGAGATCGACCTTTCTATGGAATATATCCAATCCATTTGGGATTACACCAAGCAGCGAGTAGACGAAAAGTTGACTTATACCGAAGCGGTCGAACGATTAATCGCAGAATTTTACAGGGGATGATGAAAGCCGATGCGTTTTCAGTATGCTTTTCAAAAAATCGTCGATTTGAAAAACAACGAAAGAACGCAAGCCGAATGGGTATTATCCCAAGCCATCGGCCAGCTCAATTCCGAAAAAGAATCTCTCGCGAGCCTGCATTCCGCCAAAGAGGAGATGCAGCAGGAGCTTTTTGCCGTAACTGCCGGAAAAACGACGATTTCCCAGCTTAAGCTGCTGCAGCATTACGTGGATCACATCGATCAACAAATCGTTTTGAAAAACGAGCACGTGGAGCAGGCGCAAAAGGTCGTTTTAACGAAGCAGGAGCATTTGACGGACAAAATGGTGGAAGAGAAAGTTTGGAACAAGGCGAAGGAAAAGGCTTTCCGAAATTTTACGGAGAAGCTGATGAAACAGGAACAGCAAGCCTTGGACGAAATGGCCACGAATCGATTTCAAAGGATGTTGTAGCATCACAATTGAAGTGCCCAAGAGGTGAAGAGAATGGCAAACGCGGATGTGGAAAATTCATCGTCATACAGTGCATTTGAACGTTTCTTGATATGGTTTCTCATTCCGTTTGTGTTTACGGCCGTACTGCTCGGGGTTTTGCTCACGATTTTCGGCTACGATATTAAAGGTGATGTGCTGAAGGCAGCAGAAAAAATTCCCGGACTTAGCAAAGTGCTTCCCGCACCCAAAACGAATGCCGACTCCAAGACGGCGGCAAACAGCCAGCAGCAGACGGAAGACAAGGCGCAGTCTCAGGATCAAATGTCGGCGCTGGTCAACCAGAAGCTTGCGGAGAAGGATGCGGAGCTGCAAAAGGCGGAAGAGGCGATTCGGCAGCGCGATCAAACGATCAAGGACCTGCAGGCGAAAAGTAGCTCGCTGGATGACAAAGTTAAGCAAAAGACGCAAAGCGACGATGAATATGCCACCCAAATCCAGCAGCTCGCATCCCTGTATGCGAAAATGAATCCGAGCAAATCGGCGCCGATAATTGAAAATTTGACGCCGCAGGAGCAGGTGCTTGTGCTCAGCATGATGAAACAGGACGATCGGGTGAAAATCCTCGAGAAGATGGACGCCAAAAAAGCGGCGGACGCTTCGATCATGCTGAAGGATCAGGTTTCCGTGAAGGATCGGGAAATCGCCGCATTGCAAGAGCGGTTGAAGCAGAACGAAGCGGCGAACAAATCGACGCAAAAGCTGTCCAAAGACGATCTTGGTTCCACTTTCGCGAACATGACACCGAAAAGCTCTGCAACGGTGCTGCTGGAAATGCAAAACAGCAACCCGGACAAAGTCATCTCGATTCTCAGTTCGATGGATAGTCAGGGACGTTCTAAAATCATCGCCGCCATGGCCGATATTTCCAAAGAAACCGCAGCGCTTATTTCGGCCAGACTGGCTCAATAACAACACTTGAAAGGAGGTGAACAATAAACGATGGATATTCAAATGCAAACATCAATGCCCGCAGCTCCGACAGCCGTAACCGGCGGGGGTTCCGCCGGCGGAGGCAAGCCGGCGGCGAGCGCAGCCGACATCATGAACAACGGACAAAATGGCGGTTTTTTAAGCGCACTGAACGCACTGATGGCGGGCAATGGAGATCCGCAAACGGCGCTAGGCAATTTATCGATGCCGGAACTGATTCAATTGGTCAGCGCGATTTTGCCTAATGTGAAGGATGTTTCAGCCGACCAGCAGGTAAGCATTCCGCAGATGGAAGCGGGGATAGCCAAGCTTCTGGAAGCACTCCAAGGCGATCAGGATCAGGCTGAGCAGCTTGTTTCGAGCGACGGCATGCAGCAGCTTCTTGCGCAAATTCAAATGTTTTTGCTGGTCCTGCCGCAAACTCCGTCCGCCGAGCTGCCTGACCAGGAGACGTTGAAAGATTCGGAAGATGCACCGACTTTGGTCGATCCGCTTCAAACGGGAGACTTGGCCGTGCTGCCGGAACCGCTCGACAGCGACCTGTTCGTACCTTTGCACCAGCAGCTTCCCGATGCGAAATCCGCCACGGACAAGACGATATCTGGGCAAGCGGCAGGCCAAAAGTTTCAAGTTCAGGATGCAAAAGAACTGCTGACGGTATTATCTGCGGTACTTCCCTTTACTGCCGATCGCGCAGAAGTGACGCAATTAAGCGCTGAACTACAGAAAGCAGTTGCGTCGATAAAGAATGCGGGTCAGGACGCGAAAATAACGGAGCCTTCCGGCGTTAACGGCAGCTCCGACAATGTCAAAATTTCCGCGGATCCGACGGTTTCAAGCGCAATTGCGCAAGCGAAGCCGGAAGTGGGCAAACCGGTCGTAACGGCAAGAGGACAAAGCAAGCATGCCGCACCGGTGGAGGCTCTTCTCAGCAACGATTCGGAGAATAGCGATGTGGTCGTTGAGAACGTCGTGACTGCGGCAGTCCCCAAATCGAAATTAGAGCTGCTTGCCGCTAAAGCACTTTTGTCCAACCCGATGATCAAGCATGTCATTGCTCAAGGAGATGACGAACCCCAATCTTCTTCGGCTAACGAAGAGACGGTTACTTCGACTCCTTCGGTTCAAGTGCACGATCTTTTGAAAACGTTGAATCCGAAGGATAACTCGGTTAAGCTGCCAGCTCAGCCGGTGCCCGTTCAGCGTTTCTCCGAAGAGATGACCCAGTTTGTCGTTAAAAACTTGCGGGTGACGTTGGCTAACGGTTTATCGGAAGCAAAAATTTCGCTGGCACCTGAGCATCTCGGTCATGTCGATGTGAAAATTACCGTACATAACGGGCAGGTGGTAGCCCAATTTATGGCCGATACCGTGGCAGGCAAGGAAATGCTCGAGAGCCAGCTCAGCCAGCTCAGAACGAACCTGCAAAGCCAAGGGATTGCGGTGGATAAGCTGGAAGTGAGCCAAAGCCCGAATCTGCAATCCGGCATGTTCCAGGATTCGCGCGGACAGCAATCGCAGCAGCAATCCGGTCGTCAATCCAAAGGCAATAAATCAGGCTCCGGATTTGAGGCGGCGGCTGATGAAGCTGTTCAAAGCGTGACCGGTTCCGTATCAGGGACATTGGATAACGGCACTATCGATGTAACGGCATAATAATGGTAGTAATGATTTAACCGGCAGGAGGTGAAACGATTGTCTGACGCGATCAGCACGAAAAACGTTTGGCCTTATTACTCCAAAACGAACGTCGCCAACGCAGGCACTTCAACGGAAAAAGACAAAAACTCGCTTGGTCAGGACGCTTTCTTGAAAATCCTGATTACACAGCTTAAAAATCAGGATCCGTCGCAGCCGCTCCAGGATAAGGAATTTATTGCCCAAATGGCTCAGTTCACATCCGTTGAGCAGTTGACCAATATGAGCAACGAAATGAAGCTGCTGCGTCAATCTTTAGGATTTGCCTCCAGTCTTATCGGCAAAGAGATTGCTTGGACATTAAAGGACAGCAACGGGCAGACGGTGACCAAAAGCGGTGTCGTGGAATCCATTTCGGTAAAAGACGGAGTCCAATCCGCGGAAGTGAAGGGGGAGAAAATTCCTCTGGAACAGATTACTAAAATCGCGAATGCAGGGGAAGGACAATGACCGAGCGCATATCTGTAGGACATTTATATCCCAATGCCAGACCGCCTGCTTCAACAAAACGGATTTCGGGTCAAGAAAACGCCGCGAACACGGGCAAGTCGTTCCAAAACTTACTCCAGGATTCGCTCGTCCGTTTCAGTCATCATGCCGAAGTGAGGCTGCAGCAAAGGGGAATACAGCTGAAGCCCGAGCAGCTGGCGAAAATTGAATCGGCGATCGATAAAGCTGCGGCCAAAGGCGCCAAAGATTCGCTTATGCTGCTTAATGATATGGCCCTTATCGTCAACATCAAGAACCGTACCGTCGTCACGGCGCTGGACGGTTCGTCCATGAAAGACAACGTGTTTACGCAAATCGATAGTGCGGTCATCATTTCGTAAATCGCATTATATAGGCTGGCCCGACCCGGAAAGCCTGTACCGAACTGCCGACCGACTGAAGCAGTTCATCATTTTCCATTCGTCAGCAACATTCCAAGGAGGAATTGTGTAGATGCTAAGATCCCTTTATTCGGGCGTATCCGGCATGAGAGGTTTTCAAACGAAATTGGACGTCATCGGCAATAATATCGCTAACGTCAACACGGTTGGTTTCAAAGCCGGCAGGGTTATGTTTAAAGATATTATGAGTCAGACGATTTCCGGTGTTTCAGCATCTGTTAATGGCGACAGAGGCGGAGTCAATGCGAAGCAAATCGGTCTGGGGGTTTCGGTTTCGGCGATCGATACCATTCATACTCCCGGCAGTGCGATGACCACTAACGTGCCGACGGACCTGCGCATCGACGGTGACGGATTTTTTGCAGTCAAAGGCGATGCAGCACAAACGGAGCCATATTTAACCCGCGCGGGCAATTTCATTGTCGACGCCAATAATCAGCTGGTTACCGCTGACGGCATGTTTGTATTAGACAGTGACGGCGGAACCATCGATTTGGATGATTTTGCTCCTGTCACCGCCTATTCGATCTCGAACTCCGGCGAAATCATTACGGTGGATGATCAAGGAAATTCGAATCCTACCGGGAGGTTCATTGCTGTAGTCAAAGTATCGAATCCGTCCGGTTTGGAGAAAATCGGCGGAAACCTGTATCGGACGACTCCAAACTCGATGAACAGCGATACTTTTGCAACCGTAGCTGATGGATGGGGTAACTGGACGGCTAATAACGCTACATTGGGTACAGGTGCCATCATCTCCGGCCAGCTGGAGATGTCGAACGTGGACCTGACCGCCGAATTCACTGAAATGATCGTCGCTCAGCGCGGCTTCCAGGCGAACTCGCGTATTATTACGACCTCCGACGAGGTATTGCAGGAAGTCGTTAATCTGAAGCGCTAATCCGATAGTGGGGGAGCCAGGCCTCCCCCTACTTTTTCGTAAAAGACGGAGGGTACATGATATCCGTAAGCCGCCTCAATGGCAAAAAAATCGTGATCAACGCCATATTGATAGAATCGATCGAAGAGACCCCGGATACGATGATTACGTTAACCAACGGAAAAAAAATAATTGTTCTCGAAAAGATGAGCGATGTGGTAAGCTTAGTGCACAACTACATGCAGTCGATCGGAGCCGTCAATGCAACGATCAAGAGCTTGGATTCGGAGGGGTTGTAGTTGCTTAAAAGTAAAGTATTTATTATGGTGATCGCCATATTGATTGCTATAACCTTGATTTTGACTGCTGCTTTTGTTTTATGGAACTACATGGAGAAATCTACGCAGAGCCCGCAGGAAGCGGCGCAAACTTCCGTAAAGGAAGTAAAGCCTGCCAAAAAGCTGACAGCGGACGAATCGAAGGAAAATACGGTAATCATTAAAGATATTTTGACCAATTTATCCGGAAACGACAAATTTATTAAAGCGAGCTTCGCGTTCGAACTCGAAAACAAAAAAGCGAAAGACGAATTTGAGAAGCTCGACTTTAAAATGAAAGCGATCATTATCCAGACGTTGGCTGACATGACTGTTGAACAAATTCAAGGAAGCAAAGGCGCCGATCAGTTAAACGCCGTTTTGATGAACAAGATGAACCCTTTGCTTACGCAGGGCAAGTTAGTCCAAATATGGATTACCGATAAAGTGCTGCAGTAACGGTTCCATGTTTTTCAATTGGCTTTAAAGGGGGTGACTCTATATGGTAGATGTACTTTCACAGAACGAGATAGACGCCTTGCTTGCTGCGCTTTCTTCCGGTGAAATGGATGCGGAAGAACTGAAAAAAGAAGAGACGCAGAAGAAGGTCCGTGCGTACGATTTTAAAAGAGCGGTTCGATTTTCAAAAGACCACATCCGCAGTTTAACCAGAATCCATGAAAATTTTGCCCGTTATTTAACGACGTATTTTTCGGCGCAGCTCCGCACATTCGTACAAATCAATGTCGTTCAAGTGGAACAGCTGCCTTACGACGAATTTATCCGTTCCATTCCGAAGATGACGATCTTGAATATTTTCGAGGCCGAGCCGCTTGAAGGAAGGATGGTTCTGGAGGTTCACCCGAATGTGGCTTTTGCCATGCTGGATCGGCTGCTCGGAGGTTCGGGCACGTCGCCGTCAAAGATTACCGCTCTGACTGAAATTGAAACTATCGTCATGGAGCGTATATTCAGCAGAGCTTTTGAAAGCTTGCAGGAAGCCTGGAAAACGGTCATAGACCTTTCCCCCCGGCTCGAGGCGCTGGAGACGAACCCTCAGTTCATGCAAATCGTATCGCCCAACGAAACGATTGCTCTGATTTCGCTCAGCACGAAAATCGGCGATACGACCGGCATGATCAACCTTTGTATCCCTCATGTCGTCATTGAGCCGATTATGCCCAGATTGTCGGTACACCACTGGTTCGTTTCTCAGAAAAAAACGAGAGCTCCGGAGGAAATTACCGCATTGCAATCACGGCTGCATAAAGCCAAGCTGCCGATAATCGCCGAGCTCGGCAATTCTGTCATTTCCGTGCACGAATTTTTGAATTTGTCCGTCGGAGATGTCATTTCATTAAATAAACCAGTGGATGAGCTGCTTGATATCAAATTGGGAGAAAAATTGAAGTTCAGAGGCAGCCCGGGTACTGCAAGAGGCAAAATGGCCGTGCAGATCGCCGAAATTATCCACGAAGGAGCAGAAGAACATGACGAATAATAAAGATTATTTGTCACAAGAGGAGATCGACGCCTTGCTTCGGCAGACGTCGGAGGATAGCGGTGACGGCGGCGGGCAAGGTTCGTTCGGTCTGAGCATCGACAGCTATTTGTCCTCGTTGGAGCAGGATGCTTTAGGGGAAATAGGCAACATCACATTCGGAAGCGCGGCTACGGCTTTGTCTACCTTGCTTGGCAAAAAAGTCGATATCACAACGCCGAAAGTTTCCATTATCGCTCAGGAAGAGCTGCACAAGGAGTTTCCGAAACCTCATGTCGCCGTTCATGTCAATTATGTGGACGGGTTCGACGGCATCAACCTGCTTGTAATTAAAACAAGAGATGCCCAGGTGATTGCCGATTTGATGATGGGAGGAGACGGTCATGTTCAGGAAGGAGCGGAACTGAGCGAAATTCATGTCAGCGCCGTCCAGGAAGCGATGAACCAGATGATGGGATCGTCGGCCACTTCCATGTCGACGATATTCAACCGGTTCGTCAACATTTCTCCGCCCGGCATCGATATTATGAACCTGGCTCAGGGTAAAGGGGCAGATTCACTTCCAGAGGAAGACGTATTTATCAAGATTTCATTCCGGCTGACGATCGGCGATTTGATTGATTCCACGATCATGCAGCTGCTGCCTGTTCAGTTTGCCAAAGATATGGTTTCCATCCTGATGGGCGGTGGAGACACGAGTGTTCAGGATACGGCTCCTGTACCTGCTCCCGCTGAGAAGGAACCTGTTCATACTCCGCCTCCTGCGCAGCACCAGGCTCCGCCTATGCCGGACCCTTATGCGCAGCCGGATTACGGCTACCAGCAGCCGATGTACCAGCAACCGCCGATGGCACCGCAGCAGCCGATGTATCAACAGCCATATCCGCCGCAGCAGCCGGTATATCAGCAGCAGCCGCCTCCAACATACGGCGCCATGAACCGCAATGTAAACGTGCAGCCCGCACAATTCGGAGGATTCGGTCCTCCCCCCTTCACGCAGGCAGAGGAGACGAACCTGAATCTACTGCTGGACATACCGCTCAAGGTAACGGTAGAGCTGGGAAGAACGCACAAAGTCATTAAAGATATTTTAGAGCTTTCGCAAGGATCCATCATTGAGCTGGATAAGCTTGCCGGCGAACCTGTCGACATAATGGTCAACAATAAACTGATTGCCAAGGGCGAAGTCGTCGTTATCGACGAAAACTTTGGCGTCCGCGTAACGGACATTGTAAGCCAGTGGGATCGCATTCAAAAATTACAATAAACATCATCTATCAACTATATTCCAGGAGGACTGTATACAGATGGCTAACCGAATTTTAATTGTGGACGATGCAGCGTTTATGAGAATGATGATCCGTGATATCCTTACGAAAAACGGCTACGAAGTAGTTGGGGAAGCAAACGACGGCGCCCAGGCTATTGAAAAATTCAAGGAGCTGCGCCCCGACCTGATAACGATGGATATTACGATGCCGGAAATGGATGGCATCAACGCACTTAAGGAAATCAAGAAAATTGACCCTAACGCCAAAGTGATCATGTGTTCCGCTATGGGACAGCAGGCAATGGTTATCGATGCGATTCAAGCGGGGGCAAAAGACTTCATTGTGAAGCCGTTCCAGGCAGATCGCGTTATCGAGGCTATTAAAAAGACGTTGGGATAATGGCCGGCGCAAAGGAATGAGTCTGCAAATTTTCGAAAGGGATGTAACAATTGAAAAGACTCGTTGCCAAAATCAGTTGTTGGTCTGCCGGATG
Organism: Paenibacillus hamazuiensis; assembly: GCF_023276405.1. Taxonomy (NCBI): domain Bacteria; kingdom Bacillati; phylum Bacillota; class Bacilli; order Caryophanales; family Paenibacillaceae; genus Paenibacillus; species Paenibacillus hamazuiensis. The sequence continues at coordinate 3,098,653 of NZ_JALRMO010000001.1, read as the reverse complement.
GATCATCTACTTAAATGGTTTGAGCTCGAAGTGTTTCGCCGAAGCTAACCCGGGAACAACCGGATCCGTAAACAGCGGGGCCCCGGATTTGTATCCTGGGGTTAGCTCCTTCGATACGTTTAAGATGATCGTTCAAGTTATTTTTTTTCTTATCGTTATTATCGGATTATTTTTCTTAATTATTAAGTTTTTATCGCAAAAAAATAAATTTTTTGGCTTCGGCCGATCGTTCCGTTCCTTAGGCGGGGTACCGCTCGGTACGAATAAATCGATTCAGGTCATCGAGCTTGGGAAATCCCTTTATGTCGTAGGAGTGGGAGACAACATTCAGCTCCTCGAAAAGATCGATGATCAGGACGAGGTGGAGTTTATCAAAGAGATGCTGTCCAGCCCGGCGAACACGGGACAAAGCTTGGATGTATTCGCAACCTGGCTGAACAAATGGAGAGGCCGGAAGCAAGAGGAAGATTTGGAAGAAGTGAATTCGTCATTTCAGCAAGTATTTATGAGCAAAATGCAAAACGTAACCAATCGCAAAAAGATGGTCGAACAATTAATGGATGAACAAAAAGCAGATCGGTTGAATGATAAGTAATGAAAATAAATACCGCACTCAAAGTTACCCTGCTGCTTTTCATTGTTTTTTCGCTGTGGAGCCAATCTGCGTTTGCGGCCGACCCTATTCCGGGCGTCAGTGTCAATATTGGCAATGCCGATTCCGCAACGGGCGCTTCGAGCACGGTCTCCATTCTTTTGCTGATCACTGTACTGAGCATTGCTCCGGGCATACTCGTACTTATGACCAGCTTTACGCGCATCGTCATCGTTTTGGGCTTCGTCAGAACTTCGCTTGGGACGCAGCAGATGCCGCCAAACCAGGTACTTGTCGGATTGGCTTTGTTTTTGACCTTCTTCATTATGGCTCCGACTTTGGGCGAGATTAACCAAAATGCGCTGCAGCCTTATTTAAACGGGCAAATCAACCAAACGACCGCACTCGAAAGAGCTGCGCTGCCGATCAAGCAATTTATGTTCGAGCATACCCGGCAAAAGGACCTGAAGTTGTTTTTGGATTATACAAAGGCTGACCCGCCAAGCGGAGTGGAAGATACGCCGATAACGGCTTTGATCCCGGCTTATGCGATCAGTGAGCTGAAGACGGCGTTCCAAATGGGCTTCATGATTTTTATCCCTTTTCTTGTCATCGACATGGTGGTGGCTAGTACGCTGATGGCGATGGGCATGATGATGCTGCCGCCCGTCATGATTTCGCTGCCTTTTAAAATTTTGCTGTTCATACTGGTTGACGGCTGGTATCTCGTCGTCAAGTCGCTGCTGCTCAGCTACAACTCATGACGATGCGGTAGGAGGAATAAGATGTGAGCTCGGAGTTTATTATTCGTCTGGCCGGCGAAGCGGTGTATACCACGCTGAAGGCAAGCGCCCCAATGCTTGTTCTTGCTTTGGTGGTCGGACTGGTCATAAGTATTTTCCAGGCGACTACGCAAATTCAAGAGCAAACCTTGGCCTTCGTTCCTAAAATCGTAGTCGTGCTGTTGTCCATTCTTATATTCGGACCGTGGATCTTGACTACGCTTGTAGAGTTTACGTTTAATCTGTTAAACAATTTGTACAAGTTCATAGGTTGACGTTATGGAGTTTATCACTCAATATTTTCCCGGACTTCTGCTCGTTTTTTGTCGGATTTCATCGTTCTTTGTCGTGGCGCCGGTGTTTTCTTCGCGAAACGTGCCGGCACCCTTTAAAATCGGGTTCATATGTTTTATCACGTTTATCACCTTCAGCATGGTGGGATTTTCGAGCAGCGTGACCTTCGACTCGCTCTACTGGCTTTCGATCGTAAGAGAACTGCTGATCGGCATCATCTTGGGATTTATTGCCTATATGTTTTTTACCGCAGTACAAATCGCCGGTTCCTTTATCGACATTCAGATGGGATTCGGCATTGCGAACGTCATCGATCCCATGACCGGAGCTTCGAGTCCGATGCTCGGCAACTTCAAGTACATGATCGCCATGCTGCTGTTTTTATCGTTAAACGGCCACCATTTTTTGCTCAAAGCGATTATGGAAAGCTATCAGTGGGTTCCGCTGAATAACGAGACGTTTGCGAAGGTGTACGGCGGGCAAATTTCCGAGTTTATGCTGCGGACGTTTGCTATGGTGTTCGCTCTGAGCCTGCAGATGGCGGCTCCGCTGATCGTCGCTTTTTTCTTGACGGATGTAGGACTTGGTTTTTTGGCCAGGGTGGCGCCGCAGTTTAACATCTTTGCGTTAGGGATGCCGCTCAAAATTTTTATCGGATTTGTTTTGCTCATCCTGTTATTTCCGGGTTTTCTCCTGATATTTCAGGATTTGTTTGCCTCCATGTTCGACTCGCTGCAAAAATTGACGAATGTTCTCGGAAACTCGGCGACCACACCCAGATAACTTGGAGAGGAGGAGCGCGAGGTGCAGCGGTTTGCTTTGCAGGTGGATCTTCAGTTATTTGCTGGTGAAAAAACGGAACCCGCGACTCCCAAGAAGAGGCAGGATGCCAGGCAAAAGGGCCAGGTTGCGAAAAGCATGGAGCTGCCGGCCGCATTTATTCTGTTTTTTTCTTTTTTAGGTTTTTATATGTTTGGCGGATATATGAAGCAGCAAATCGTTCATATGTTCAGATCGATATTCAACGATTATTTGAATTGGGATATTACCGCGGGCAATACGGAAGTTTTGTTTTATCAGCTGACAATGCAGACGCTTATAATTCTGGCCCCGATTTTTATACTGACCGTCGTAATTGCAGTGCTCGGAAACTATTTGCAATTCGGTTTCCTGATGACGACAGATCCGCTTATTCCGAAGTTTGAAAAGCTGAATCCGATCGAAGGGGCGAAAAAATTTTTTTCGATCCGGACCACCATTGAATTATTGAAGTCGGTATTCAAATTGACCATCATCGGTGTGGTTGTGTTTACGACATTGTGGAAAGAAAAATCGAGCCTGATGGACCTCGCGCGTATACCGCTCGAGAACATATTTACGTTTACGGCGTCGCTCACCTTGAATTTAGGTGTAAAAATCGGATTGATTTTGATTATAATGTCGGTCTTCGACCTGATCTATCAAAAGTTCGAATACGAAAAAAGCTTGCGCATGTCGAAGCAGGACATTAAGGATGAATTTAAGAAATCGGAAGGCGATCCGCTGATCAAGGGCAAGATCCGCGAGCGACAAAGAAAAATGGCCATGCAGCGGATGATGCAGGAGGTGCCGAAAGCGGATGTGGTCATCACAAACCCGACGCACTTTGCCGTGGCTTTGCAATATGACGCTAAGCAAATGCAAGCGCCGACCGTGATCGCCAAAGGGACCGACTACGTAGCGCTGAAAATTCGCGAGCTTGCCGAGCAAGAAGGCATTATTATCATGGAAAATAAACCGCTGGCACGGGCGCTGTATGCACAGGTGGAAATCGGGGAATCGATACCCGCCGATTTGTTTCAAGCGGTCGCCGAGGTGCTGGCATACGTATACAAAATCAAAGGCAAAGCCAATTAACGGCTTAATTTATTCTGGAAAGGAGGACATCTGCAATGAGAGCGAAAGATCTTGTTGTATTGATCGGCATTATCGGCATCGTATTGATGATGGTATTGCCGCTGCCCATCTGGTTGCTGGATGTCCTGCTCATCATCAACATCTCAGTCGCTTTGCTGATCATTCTCGTCGGGATGAATACGCAGGATGCGCTTCAGTTTTCAATTTTTCCTTCCCTGTTGTTAATCACAACTTTATTTCGCTTGGCGCTCAACGTATCGACAACAAGAAACATACTGGCTCACGCCGAAGCGGGCAGTGTGGTCAGAACCTTTGGTTCTTTCGTCGCCCAGGGAAATATTATTGTGGGCTTTGTCGTATTTATCATTTTGGTTCTGGTGCAGTTTATCGTTATAACCAAAGGTTCTGAGCGCGTTGCCGAGGTGGCCGCACGTTTTACGCTCGATGCGATGCCCGGCAAGCAAATGAGTATCGATGCCGACCTGAATGCAGGGATGATTAACGAGCAGCAGGCCAAGGAGCGCAGGGAAAGAATTTCCAAGGAAGCGGATTTTTACGGCGCCATGGACGGTGCGAGCAAATTCGTAAAAGGGGATGCCATTGCCGGCATTATTATCCTGATAATAAACCTGTTGGGCGGCCTCATTATCGGCATGTCGATGAAAGGCATGTCGATTTCCGAAGCCGGACAAATATATTCGATTCTGACGATCGGCGACGGTCTTGTCAGCCAAATCCCGGCGCTGCTTATTTCGACGGCTGCAGGACTTATCGTTACCCGCGCAACGTCGGACGGCAATTTGGCTCAAGACTTGACTTCGCAAATTTTATCTTATCCGAAGCTGCTGTACATCGTCGCAGGGACGATTGCCGTACTCGGCATCTTTACTCCGATCCACTGGTATATTGCGATTCCGATCGCCGTGCTTCTCGGGTTTGCCGCTCATAAAATGCAGCAAACGCAGGCCCGCAAGCAGGTGGAGGTGGAGCAGATGGAAGAAGAGCAGCAAATCGAGGAAGTGCGAAGCCCGGAAAGCGTCATCGGGCTGCTTCAGGTGGATCCAATCGAATTCGAATTCGGCTATGGGCTCATTCCGCTCGCCGATACGCAGCAAGGCGGCGATTTACTCGACCGAATTATCCTGATCCGGAGACAGTGCGCTCTCGAACTGGGAATCGTCGTTCCGGTCATACGGATTCGCGACAATATTCAACTAAAACCGAACGAATATGTTATCAAAATTAAAGGAAATATGGTCGCTCGCGGTGAATTATTACTTAATCACTACTTGGCAATGAGTCCGGGGATAGATGACGATTCCGTAACCGGGATAGAGACCACAGAACCGGCCTTCGGACTTCCGGCCCTGTGGATAGACGAAAATACGAAGGAAAGAGCGGAACTTTCCGGGTATACGGTCGTCGACCCGCCTTCGGTCGTCGCCACCCATTTGACCGAAGTGATCAAGAAACACGCACACGAGCTGATCGGACGCCAGGAAACGAAAGCGCTCGTGGAAAACGTCAAGGAAAATTACCCGGCACTTGTCGACGATCTTATCCCGAGCGTGTTATCCATCGGAGATGTGCAAAAAGTGCTTGCGAAGCTGCTCAAGGAAAAAATATCGGTCCGCGATCTGGTCACCATACTGGAAACTTTGGCCGATTACGGTTCCTACACGAAGGATCCGGAAATTTTGACTGAGTATGTCAGACAAGCTTTATCGAGGCAAATCACCCAGCAGTTTGCGGCGGCGGGCGATACGCTCAAAGTGATCACAATCGGTCCGCAGCTCGAGAAAAAAATTGCGGAATCGGTGCAGCAAAGCGATCAGGGAAGTTATCTTGCGCTGGATCCGACTTCATCGCAGATCATATACCAGCGGTTGAGCGAGCAAGTAAACAAGCTGCTTCAATCCGGTCAACAGCCGATCGTTCTTACATCCCCGACCATTCGCATGTACCTGCGCCAATTGCTGGAGAGGACGATGCAGGAAATTCCGGTTCTGTCCTACAGCGAACTTGAGCCGAGCGTTGAAATTCAAAGCATGGGGGTTGTCAACTTATGAGGGTAAAGCGCTACGTAGTTGATTCAATGCCGGATGCGCTCCAGAAAATCAGAACGGATCTCGGAAAAGACGCGGTTATTTTAAATACGAAAGAAGTGCGCTCGGGGGGATTTCTCGGTTTTTTCGCAAAGAAAAAGATTGAAGTGATTGCCGCTACGGACAGTTCCGTGTCATCGCCCACGGGAGGAGCCTCCGCTTCGACGGCCTCATCCAAAGCGAGCGCTGCGCCCAGGCCGGCCATACCGCAAGGGATGAATCCGTATGCGGCGGCGATGAAAAAATCGCAAACGGCTCCGGCTTCAGCTCAGGTTGCATTGCTTGACGAAGATCTGCCCAAGACCGGAGAGGATAAACACGAAACGTTCGTACAAGCTGCTCCCAAGCAGGCTCCGCCGGAGACGCTTGCCGCCGCTCCCATAACGTCATCTCCTGCGCCGGCCGTGTCCGCGGGCATGCCCCGGGAGGATGCTCTGCTCGAAGAAATCAAGCAAATGAAGGAAATGATGTTCAAGCTGTCTCATCAGCAAAAAGTGGTGTCCAAGCTGCCCCCGGCCTTGCAGACTCTGGAGGAAAGACTTCTTGCGCAAGAAGTGGAACCGATGATCGTGCAGCAATTGATCGAGCGGGTGCAAGCGGAAGCCGAGGAGCAGGGCGGAGCGGAAATCACGGAGACGTTTGCAGTTGACTCCGTCCGTCGCCAGCTCATGGACCTGTTAAAGTCCAGCCGAAGCAAACATATCGCTCCGGAAACGAAGGTGGCCCATTTCGTCGGTCCTACCGGTGTAGGAAAAACGACGACAATCGCCAAGCTGGCCGCAGAGCAGGTGCTCAAATATCAACGTAAAGTCGGGTTTATTACTTCGGACACCTATCGGATTGCCGCCGTGGACCAACTTAGGACGTATGCGACGATTTTGAACGTTCCGCTGGAGGTCGTATTTTCTCCGCAGGATTTGACCAAAGCGTTCAAGCAGCTTGAGGATCGGGACATCATTTTCATGGACACGGCCGGTCGCAATTTTCGCAATGAAATGTATGTATCCGAGCTCAACGCCCTCCTGCAGAGCAAAGGGGCCAGCGAAACGTTTCTTGCGCTCAGCTTGACGACGAAATACAAGGACATGAAAGCCATAGCGGGCAATTTCTCGAAGTTTAAACTCGACAAAGTCTTGTTCACCAAAATGGACGAAACGGACTCTTACGGGGCTATTGTAAATATTGTGAAAGATTTCGGTTTGCAGCTTTCCTATGTGACCAATGGGCAAAGCGTGCCGGATGACATCATCGAAGTGGACGAAATGCAAATCATTGATCAGCTATTGGAGGAACACAGCAATGAATGATCAGGCACAAGGTCTGCGGAACCTCGTTCAATCGCTGGGTGAAACACCTGCCAAGACAACCAGAATCATCACGGTAACAAGCGGGAAAGGCGGTGTGGGCAAGTCGAACTTTACGCTTAACTTTGCCCTGACGCTGCAAGCCAGAGGTTATAAGGTGCTCGTCTTTGATGCCGATATCGGTCTTGCCAACATTGATGTGCTGATGGGGATATCCCCTAAATACAATTTGTACCATTTGCTGAAAAAAGAAAAGACGATTTGGGAAATCGTGCAAACCGGCTACAACGACCTGTTGTTTATTGCCGGCGGCTCAGGCTTTAACGATCTGATCCGGCTCAGTGAAGATGACATCAATTACTTTGCGGATCAGGTAAACCAGTTAAACGGTCATGTCGATTTTATCATATTCGATACCGGAGCGGGTTTGTCCAAGGAAACGCTGAAATTCATTTTGGCCGCAGAGGAAGCGATCGTCGTCACGACGCCGGAACCAACCTCCATTACGGACGCTTATGCAATCATCAAGATGGTCAATTCGATGGACTATAAAGTGAATTTCAAGCTTGTCGTCAATCGGGTGGCCGATTACAAGGAAGGCAAGCAAACGGCAGATAAAATCAGCCTGGTGGCCAAGCAATTTCTGCAGCTGGATATACCTACACTCGGCTTCGTCGAGGATGACAGCAGCGTCTCCAAAGCGGTAAAAAAGCAAGTTCCTTTTACGATAGCCTTTCCGAACTCGCCGGCCGCCAAAGGGATTCAAGAGCTCGTCGATACATTTATTGCCAAGCAGCAGGTGTCGGAACCGAATACGGGAGCCGTTAAAGGGTTTATAAACAAGATGATGCGACTTTTGAAGCAATAACACCAAAATTTGACGGTCAGTCCGATCTGACCCGATCAGATCTGTGGGTACGACACCGCAAAGGAGTTGAGCCAATGTCACAATATAATGTTCTAGTCGTGGACGATTCCGTGTTTATGCGCAAAATGATTTCCGATCTGATCTCGCAAGATCCTGAATTTCGCGTGGTCGATACGGCCAAAAACGGCAAAGAAGCGGTCGAGAAAACGAAGCTGCTGAATCCGCATGTGATCACCATGGATGTGGAAATGCCGGAGATGAACGGGCTGGAAGCGCTTCGCAGCATCATGGCGAACCATCCGACGCCGGTCATCATGCTGAGCAGCTTGACTCAGGAAGGTGCAGTGGAAACGATTCGCGCTCTGGAATGGGGGGCCGTCGATTTTATCACTAAACCTTCCGGATCGGTTTCGCTGGATATTTACAAGGTTCGCGATTCGCTCCTTGAGAAGCTGAGAATGGCCGTGAAAACGAATGCGAGGAAAATGTCCGCTCCGATCGCGACGCATGCGGCGGCCGCCGCCCCGATATTTAAAAAAGCGGAAGCGGGTGCGGCCGCAACGTTTTCACACCTCGTTGCGATCGGAACATCGACCGGAGGACCGCGCGCGCTTCATCAGGTGCTCTCACAAATACCGGCAAATTTTCCGGCACCGATCGTGGTCGTCCAGCATATGCCTCCCAATTTTACAAAATCGTTGTCACAGAGGCTTGATTCGATCTCCCCGATTCATGTAATGGAAGCGGAAGATGGGCTGCCTTTAAGAAGCGGGTGGGCTTACGTAGCTCCCGGCGGCATGCATATGGTCGTTGTCCGCGAGCATGGTAAGGGCTACAAGATCCGTCTTACTAAGGACGAGCCGAGATCGGGCCATCGCCCGTCCGTCGACATGCTGTTCGAATCTTTGCTTCCTCTAAAAGAGCTGCAGCGTCACATTGTACTGATGACCGGCATGGGCAGCGACGGAGCGAAGGGGATGGAGGCGTTAAAACGGGCAGGGGCCGTAACGACGATTGCCGAGTCCGAAGAAACCTGCGTGGTGTACGGGATGCCCCGCGCCGCAGTAGAGCTGGGCTGCGTGACCGACATACTGCCTCAGCAAGGTATCGCACCTCGTCTGGTCAAGGCGGTTATGAACTAAGTTAGGGGAGAGCCGCCGTCCGCAGCTCTCGGGCATACATATTTGCATAATTATGGAGGTGTACGTTTTGGAATTGAATCAATACCTTTCGATGTTTATCGACGAATCCAGAGACCATCTTCAAGCGATGAACGAAAACCTGCTCAGCTTGGAAAGCAGTCCGCAGGATATTTCTATCGTCCAAAACATTTTCCGTTCGGCCCACACGTTAAAAGGAATGTCGGCTACGATGGGCTTCGAGGATCTCGCTTCGCTTACCCACGAGATGGAAAACGTGCTAGATCTGGTGCGGAATCATAAGACGGAGATGAACCCGTTTATTTTCGATTGCTTGTTCAAAAGCTTGGACTCGCTGGAATCCATGGTTGATGACATCATTCAGGGCGGTACGGGTAAAGCCGATGTGCGGGACATTGTAGCCGCTCTGAAATCGATCGTGACCGGCGATTATGCAAAGGGCGGCGCAGCGGCCGCTGCGCCTGCGGCCCAAGCTGCGGCCGGGAAAACGGCGGATCTGGACGAATTTCAAATTTCGGTCATCAGCCAGTCCATCGAAGGCGGGCACATGGTATTTCACGTGGACGTGGCGGTGCGCGACGATTGCGTCTTAAAGGCGGCTCGAGCGTACATGGTGTTTGACGTGCTGGAACGGAACGGCGAAGTGATTAAAGCGACTCCGCCTGTCGAAGACATCGAACAGGAAAAATTTGAGAAATCATTTTCCGTTTACTACATCTCCCAACTGAATCAAGCCGATCTCGAAAAGCAAATCGGCAGCGTTTCGGAGATTGAAACGGTCAAAGTCGTTCCGATCACGGAGCAATATTTGGCCGACATGCAAAAAGCGCAGGCTCCCGCTGCCGCAGAAACTGCCGCCGCATCGGCAGCTGCTCCGGCAACCTCCGAACCGGCCGCCGCCAAAAAAGACGCGGCTCCGGCAAAAGCCGCAGGTCAAGGAGCGCCTGTGGCAAACCGCACGATCCGCGTCGATATTGAGCGTCTCGATGCGCTGATGAACTTGTTCAGTGAACTGCTCATCGACAGAGTTCGGCTGGAACAGCTCGCAAGCGAGATTCGCCGAAACGATTTGATAGAAACGGTCGAGCATATGACGCGCGTAAGCAGCGACCTGCAGAGCATCGTCATGAAGCTGCGGATGGTTCCGGTCGATACGGTATTCAACCGTTTCCCGAGAATGGTTCGCGACGTCGCCAAGACGCTCGACAAAAAAATAGATTTGGTCATCACCGGCGCCGATACGGAGCTTGACCGGACGGTCGTCGATGAAATCGGCGATCCGCTCGTCCATTTGCTGCGCAACTCCGTGGATCACGGCGTAGAGCCGCCGGCTGACCGCATTGCCGCCGGCAAACCGGAAACCGGTTCCGTATGGCTGCGTGCCTTCCATAGCGGGAACCACGTTTTCATTGAGATTGAGGACGACGGACGGGGCATCAACCGCGAGAAGGTATTGAAAACGGCGGTGAAAAACGGCGTTGTTACTCAGGATCAGGCTCCGAAACTAGCGGATGAAGAAGTGTACCAGCTGCTGTTTGCATCCGGCTTCAGCACGGCCGATAAAATTTCCGATATTTCCGGCCGGGGAGTAGGGCTCGATGTCGTGAAAACGAAAATCGAAAGCTTGGGCGGCCGCGTGCACGTACAATCCCAGTTGGGGCGCGGCACGAAGTTTTCCGTGCAGCTGCCGCTGACCTTATCGATCATCTCGGCGATGCTCGTGCGGCTCGGACCCGAGAAATATGCGATCCCGCTTTCCTCCATTGTGGAGACGGCGGCGGTCAAGCAAGATCAAATCCGTCAAGTGCACGGCAACAAGATGGTCAATTTCCGCAGCAGCGTGATTCCGCTTGTCGATACGGCACAAGTGTTCGACGTTCCGCAATCGGCGGAAGCCCGCGAATCGTCCGCGGAAATGCAGATGGTGGTGATCCGCAAGGGGGAAAAGCTTGCCGCACTGACCGTCGACGAGTTCATCGGCCAGCAGGAAATTGTTTTGAAGTCGCTGGGCAAATATTTGACGAACTTGTTTGCCATTTCCGGCGCGACGATTTTAGGAGACGGGCAAGTGGCGCTGATTGTCGATACGAACGCTTTGATTAAGTAATACACGAAGCCAGCTTTTTTGCTGGCGCAAAAAAGCTCTTAGGAGGTCCGACCATGGGAGAAGAATTAAAAGTCATCGTATTTGCTCTGGCTCATGAGGAATATGGGATTGAGGTGGAGAAAGTACGCACGATCGAAAGAATGATGCCGATGACCCGCGTGCCGAAAACGCCGGAGTTTATCAAAGGGGTTATCAATCTGCGCGGTGTCGTCGTTCCCGTGATCGATTTGCGCGGACGGTTCGGGTTTGCCGAAGCCGAGTACACGGATAATACGCGTATTATTATCGTTGCGGTAGGGGATATCGAGGTCGGTATGATCGTCGATTCGGCCAATGACGTCATCGATGTCGATTCCGACGCGATCGAAAATCCGCCGGAGATCGTCGGCGGCATCAAGGCCAAATATTTGCGCGGCATTGCGAAGATTGCGGACGATCGTCTGCTCATTCTGCTCAATTTGTCAGAGGTACTGAACAAAAGCGAAATCATCCAATTAGAACATTTAGAGGAGTAGAGACGTGGAGCCGTTTAATCAATTTGCCGAATTTCAAATGGACGTCCTGAAGGAAGTCGGAAACATCGGAGCCGGGCATGCTGCAACGGCCTTGTCCAAGCTGCTGGACAAACCGGTGGACATGCTCGTTCCCAAGGTGAGGATGGTCCCATTCGAAGAGATTGCCGATAGCGTCGGGGGAAGCGAGCAGATCGTCATAGCGATTTTTCTGCGTGTTGTAGGGGAAACTCCGGGCAACCTGTTTTTTATCCTTACCCAGGATTCCGCCAAACGATTATTGAAAAATCTGGTCGGGCTCGATGTAGTCGATGAGGAAAATTACTCGGAAATGGAACTTTCGGCGCTAAGCGAAATCGGCAATATTTTGGCCGGCTCCTACCTAACATCGCTAGCGGATTTTACAAATTTGAACATGTCTCCCACGGTGCCGTCCCTCGCTATCGACATGGCCGGCGCCATTCTCAGCTATGGATTGCTCCAATTCGGTCAAATGGGGGATCAGGCATTGCTGATCGACACGAAATTTCTCGAGGGCAACGACGCGGTGGAAGGACACTTTTTCCTGATTCCGGATCCGGAGTCGTTTGAGAAAATATTTATAGCCTTGGGAGTACACACTCCATGATTCAAGACAATCTCATCAAAGTGGGAATGGCCGACCTCAATGTCGCACACATGACCGGTGTGCTTAAAACGACAGGACTCGGATCATGTGTAGGCTTAACGCTTTACGACGCGAGGGCAAAAGTGGCGGGAATGGCTCATGTTATGCTGCCGAGCTCCGACATCGCAAGGGAGGGAACGCTGAATATCGCCAAATATGCCGATACCGCGATTCCCGAACTGATCCGCCGCATGGTGGGGCTCGGTGCCGTCAAGTCACGGATGGAGGCCAAAATGGCAGGGGGAGCACAAATGTTCGCCTTTGCCGGAAACAACGACACCATGAGAATCGGACCGAGAAACGTCGAATCGTGCAAAGATCAGCTGAAGGCTTATTCTATTCCTCTTATTGCAGAAGATACGGGCGCAAATTACGGAAGAACGATAGAATTTGATTGTGAAACCGGCATTCTGGTCATACGCAGCGTACAACAAGGGGTAAAGGAATTGTAGAAGATGATAGGATCGATTCGGTTAAATCTAGTAATAGCTTTTATTACATTCATATGCACGTTTTTGTTCTCCTTCTCCAGCAATATTTGGACGACGACGCTGCTCCGAAGCTTGTACGGCTTTGTGACGGTATTCGTGCTTGTATTTTTATTCCGCTGGGTGCTTGGTACCGTCGTTGGTTTAAATAAATTCCAATCGGGAGACGAATCCGGGGAAGGTGTCCCGGACGAAGCCGGCAAAGGCGTTAATTTGGATGTTGTAACCCCGGAGGAACAAGATTCGATTCATCAAATGCTGAAGGACAATCTTTCGCCCAAGCCGGAGCAGGAGGAGGACCCGGGATTTTCTCCGCTGAGCCCTCCCAAACTTAAGAAAAATGTAGACCTGGAACCAGAGGATTTGGCTAAGGCCTTACGTCAAATGTCTGAAGAGTAAGGATGGTGATTTCAGTCATGATTTCGAATAAATCGCATTTAGCTAACATAGACGTTTGGCGGCAATGGAAGGAGCACGGCTTGCTTGAAGCCAAACAAGCGTTGATTGAAAACTATCTGCCTCTTGTGGATTACGTATCCGGCCGGCTCGCTATCGGGCTGCCGAAAAATGTTTCCAGGGATGATTTGACCAGTTATGGTATAATGGGATTAATCGATGCGATCGAAAAGTTCGACTACGAGCGGGGACTTCAGTTCGAGACTTATGCCTCGTGGCGGATACGCGGCGCGATTATCGACGGGCTTCGTCAAGGAGACTGGGTTCCGCGCTCGGTAAGGGAGAAGGCGAAAAAAATCGAAGACGCCTATCAAAAGCTGGAGCAGCAATATTTGCGTTCCGTCACCGATGCGGAAATCAGCGCGTACCTTCAAGTGAGCGAGAACGAGTTTCAGCAGATGGTGCAGGATATCGCGGTGACGACGATCTGCTCGATCGACGACCCGATCAAAGATGAGGAGTCGGAAACAAGACTTTCATTATTGGTCGATGAAAAGGCGAAAAACCCCGAATATAAAGTCAACGAATTTTTTCTGAAGGAGACGTTGGCCAAGGCGATCGATCGTTTGACGGAAAAAGAGCGAACGGTTGTTTCGCTGTTTTATTACGAGGAGCTTTCTTTAAGTGAAATTGCCGAAGTGATGAATTTATCGCCATCGAGAATATCCCAGCTTCATTCCAAAGCGATTTTGCGTTTGAGAGGTTCCCTTGGAAGAATGAAGGTTCAATTGTTTCAAGATACATGAGCCCAAAGGGAAGGTGGCCTCAAGGTGAGCGATAACGCGTTGCCACTGCATTATTATATTTCGATATCGACATCGGACGATAAGTTGACCGCTTATTTGACCTTTAACCATCCGGACGATGATGTGAAGGTTACGGCAGACCAGTTGGAGGATTTGCTGAAAGCCAGCCGAGTTATACACGGTATCGATTACGATAAGCTGCAGCAAATAGCGAACGATCCGAAGGCATTTTGTTTTATGCAGGTGGTTGTGGCCAAAGGAGACCCTCCGATTGACGGCCAAAACGGCTACATCAAACATTTATACGATCTTGAAAATGACAACCGAAAGCCGCTTGAGCTGGAAGACGGCAAAGTGGATTTCAAAGAAGTTTCCACCATCAATAACGTGCTGAAGGGCCAATTGATCGCACAGCGGATTCCCGCCACGGAAGGAATACAAGGGCGGGCGGTAACCGGGGAAGTGATGTTCCCGAAAGCGGGCAAGGAAGCCCGGTTCAAAATCGGCAAAAACGTTGTCGTGGACAACGAACAAACGAACATGTATGCGGCGATCGACGGGATCGTGACCAAAACGGAACGGGATAAGGTCAACGTGTTTCCAATTTACGAGGTGAACGGCGATGTCGACTACGCGATCGGAAACATCGACTTTGTCGGCAATGTCGTCATCCGCGGCAGCGTTCTTCCCGGGTTTAAAATCAAGGCGGGCGGAGACATCCGCATTACGGGAGGCGTGGAAGCGGCAGAGCTGGAAGCGGGCGGCTCCATCGAAATCAGCGCCGGCATCCTGGGGCAAAACAAAGGGCTCATCAAAGCCGGCAAAAACGTGAAAAGCTCCTTTATTCAGGATGCCACCGTTGAGGCCGGCGATGAGATTGTCGTATCGCAGAGCATTATGCATTCTCATATCCGTGCCGGCAAAAATGTCATTTGCCGCGGCACGAAAGGACTCATCGTCGGCGGCGTCGTGCAGGCCGGCGAACGCGTCGTTTCACGGACTATCGGCAATTCGATGTCAACGGCTACCGTCATCGAAGTCGGCGTGCTGCCGGAGCTCAGAAACGAGCTGCAGCAGCTGCGTCTCCAGCTTAAAGCGCTGAACGAAAACTTGGAAAAAACCGAAAAAGCGCTTTCCTTGCTGGATCAATTGGCTGCCGGCGGGCAGCTTGGCCCGGATAAAATATCGATGAGAATCAAGCTGAACCATACGAAGAAGCAGGCGTTCGAGGAACAGACGGCGGCGCGGGAACGCGTGCTGGAAATCGAGAAGACGTTGGAAGACACCGAGTTGGCAAAAGTGGAAGTGAGCGGCATGATCTACGGCGGCGCCAAAATTGTGATCGGACGTTACACCAAGTTTGTAAAAGATGCGGCTCAGCGCGTCGTTTACAAACTGGTCGAAGGGGAAATTGCCACGCTTCCGATGGGATAACCAAACGGGGACTTAACCCGGCAAGGGGTGAGCGTATGAGCCTAAAGTCCATTGAAATGCAGTTTGTGCTTCATAAAAATGACGAGGTCGGGCAGATGCAAAACCAGCTGTCTCATAAACCGGTGCACGACCAAGCCGCTTTGGCGGATCAAGCTGTGAAGCAAACCGAAAAAGAACGGCAGGTCAGCGCCAAGCTGAGCGAAACATCAGGATCGACGATACACGAAGGGCTGCCTCACGATTCCGCGAGAAAGAGCAGAACCGGCGTCAAAGGCAGCAAACGGAAAGATGGGCAAGCAGCGGACAAGGAAACCGGCAAACATCCGTTTAAAGGCCATTATATCGACTTATCTCTGTAAAAATTGAAGTTGAAAAAGGTGAACTGCATTGGACCAGCCATGGATGTATATCGTGCTGATTGGACTCGTGCTCGTCGTGTACGCGAAAATATTGCCGAAATCAGCTTCGTCCTCCTCGCGGCAGAGTGCAAGCGTCAAAGAAATCGAGGAAACGATGGAGCATTTCGCGGCCGAACTGGATGAGCAAAACCAGGCAGTCATTCAGCTGTTTAACGAAACGAAGCAAAATTACGAATCGCATTTGGCCAAGCTCGCCGGCCGGCTCGAATGGCTGGAGAAGCAAAATGCCGGAATGTCGCAGGAGATCGCAAAGCTGCAAATCGCTCACGCCCAGCTCGAAAAGCAATGGCTCGCGGCATCCGCTTCCGTTTCGGCTGACCGGTTTCAGCCGGCTTCGCCGGAGATCAAGGGCGTCCCCGTTCCGCATATCGAGGATAAGCCAACCGTGAAGGAGCCGGAGCCTCCGGCCAATCTGATGAACATCCAAGAGCGCTACGCCGAATTGTTTCAGCTGTACCGCCAAGGCAAATCCGCCGATTACATTGCCAAAAAGCTGGGGATGAATAAAGGGGAAATCAGCCTAATCATTCAGCTCGCCAAACAGGAGGAGAGCTTGCGTGCTTAAAAACAAAACGCTTCTTTACGGACTGGGCAGCGGATTGGTTTTGGGGGCGATGCTCGTTCAGATGATGAACGCCGTTACGCAGGCCGCTCCAAAGGGGCCTATCGCTCCCGTTACCCCAGCCATCGACCAGCTGGATGCGAAGCAAATTAAAGAAATTGCCGCCAAATATTATCAGGTGTTCCCGAAAGAGGAGCGGGTCTATAACCAGTCCCAAGCCGATGCGCTCGTCCAGAAGCGGGTGGAGGAAGAAAAAGCGAAGCTTCCTGCTTCGCCACCGTCCCAAAAAATTTATATCTACGTGCCCAGCGGCTTCAATTCGACCCAGGTGGCGGACATGCTTTATCAGAGCGGAGTCATCACCGACCGCAAATCGTTTGAGGACGAAATAAGCAAACAAAAGCTGACCAGCAAAATCCAGGCCGGCATTCACGTATTCGAAGGGCAAACGGACATCGCTCAGGTGCTCTCCAATTTGACGTCCAAATAGCGACGGATTCCTTTGATTAAGAGGGATCCGCCGTTATTTTTTTGCGAACATCTTCTAAATGAGGCGGCTGTTGCATACAAAAGTGAGTTATGGTATAGTTATTGACGGTGTTAAACCACACACGCCGATCAATTCCAATAACGGTGCTTTCCGGTTACGGGAAGTTTTATTGCGAAGATGCGATCAGCGGCGGAAAACAAAAAACCAAATTTGAGGAGGTGTGTGAGGATGGCAGTTATCTCCATGAAACAGCTTTTGGAAGCTGGGGTACACTTCGGTCATCAGACCCGTCGTTGGAACCCGAAAATGGATCGATACATCTTCACGGAAAGAAACGGTATTTACATTATCGACCTGCAAAAAACAGTGAAAAAGGTCGAAGAAGCGTACAACTTCGTTAAATCGGTTGCCGAAGAGAACGGAACGATTTTGTTCGTAGGTACAAAGAAGCAGGCGCAAGATTCCGTTAAGGAAGAAGCTGAGCGCTGCGGCATGTACTACATCAACCAACGCTGGTTGGGTGGTACGCTGACTAACTTCGCAACGATTCAAAAGCGGATCGATCGTCTCCGTACTTTGGAGAAGTGGGAAGAGGACGGCACGTTCGAAGTGCTGCCTAAGAAAGAAGTCATTATTCTTCGCAAAGAAAAAGAACGCCTCGAGAAATTCCTCGGCGGCATCAAAGGCATGAAAGGTCTTCCGAGCGCACTGTTCGTCATCGATCCCCGCAAAGAGCGCATCGCTGTTGCCGAAGCCCGCAAGCTCGGCATCCCGATCGTCGGCATCGTTGACACCAACTGCGATCCGGACGAAATCGATTATGTCATTCCGGGCAACGACGACGCAATTCGCGCCGTTAAGCTGCTGACAGCGAAAATCGCAGATGCCGTGATCGAAGCTCATCAAGGCGAGCAAACAACGGCTTAATAAATAGGAAAAGGGTGGTCGGAAGGTGAAAAACCTGTCACCGCCCTTTTTTTAAAGTACATATAATAAAGCACAAAATATCAGGAGGTCCATACCATGGCAATTTCCCCAGCAGCGGTAAAAGAACTGCGCGAAAAAACCGGCGCAGGTATGCTTGATTGTAAAAAAGCGTTAGAAGAAGCAAACGGCGACATCACGAAAGCTTCCGAAATTTTGCGTGAAAAAGGACTTGCTGCGGCAGCTAAAAAGTCCGGCCGTATCGCCACCGAAGGTTTGGTCGAATCTTATATCCACGGCTCCGGCCGCATCGGCGTTTTGGTTGAAGTTAACTGCGAAACCGACTTCGTGGCCAAGACCGACCAGTTCAAGGAGTTTGTCAGAGACATCGCGATGCAAATCGCCGCGGCGAGCCCGCTGTATGTTCGCCGTGAGGAAGTTCCGGCCGAAGCTCTTGACAAAGAACGCGAAATCTTGAAAGCTCAAGCTTTGAACGAAGGCAAGCCGGCACACATCGTTGACAAAATGGTGGAAGGCCGGATCGGTAAATACTACGAAGAATACTGCTTGCTTGAGCAATCGTTCATCAAGGATCCGGACAAAACGATTCAAACGCTGCTGAACGAGAAAATCGCTACAATCGGCGAAAACATCTCAATTCGCCGCTTCGTTCGTTTCGAACTCGGAGAAGGCCTTGAGAAGAAGCAAGAAAACTTCGCGGAAGAAGTTATGTCGCAAGTGAACCTGTAATAGGATGACCAAAAGAGGGAACACCTGAGTGTTCCTTCTTTTTTAGAAGCGTGTAAGAACGAGCAGGCGTCTTTTTTGGCGAAACGGAGGTAGACAGAGTGGAACGTCCAATATATAAACGCATCGTACTGAAACTGAGCGGAGAAGCGCTCGCCGGGCAGCTTGGCTACGGTATCGATTCCGAGATGATTACCACGACGGCTCAGCAGGTGAAGCAAGTCGTTGATATGAACGTGGAAGTGGCCGTCGTCGTTGGCGGAGGCAACATTTGGAGAGGCATCGCCGGCAGC
This sequence comes from Paenibacillus hamazuiensis, assembly GCF_023276405.1. NCBI lineage: Bacteria > Bacillati > Bacillota > Bacilli > Caryophanales > Paenibacillaceae > Paenibacillus > Paenibacillus hamazuiensis. Next base: position 3,079,807 of record NZ_JALRMO010000001.1, on the reverse strand, counting down.
AAGAAAGGAATGGACCGGGCGACGGCCGATTACATGGGCATGCTCGCCACTGTCATGAACGCTCTGGCTCTGCAGGATGCACTCGAAGCCATCGACGTGCCGACACGGGTGATGACCTCGATCTCGATGCAGCAGGTGGCCGAGCCGTACATTCGCCGGCGCGCGATTCGCCACTTGGAGAAAGGGCGAGTCGTCATTTTTGCCGCGGGTACGGGCAATCCGTTTTTCTCGACGGATACGACTGCGGCTCTGCGCGCGGCGGAAATCGAAGCGGAAGTCATTTTGATGGCGAAAAACAAGGTGGACGGCGTATACTCGGCAGATCCTTTCAAGGACGCATCGGCGGAAAAATTCGAAACGCTTACCTATATGGAAGTGCTCAGCCGGAATTTGGGCGTGATGGACTCGACCGCTTCGTCGCTTTGTATGGATAACAACATTCCGCTCATTGTGTTCTCGATTACGGAAAACGGGAACATTAAACGTGTGGTGCAAGGTGAAAAAATCGGAACGATCGTGAAAGCATAAAAGGGGAGTGTATCGTCATGCCGCAATCGATCAAAAAAAATGCGGAAGAACGTATGGATAAAGCTTTGAACGCGCTGAAAAAAGAGCTGGCGAGCCTGAGGGCCGGCCGCGCGACCCCGGCGCTGCTCGACCGGGTGCAGGTGGAATATTACGGCGCAATGACGCCGGTCAACCAGCTCGCCAACATCAACACGCCGGACTCCCGCACGCTGATGATTCAGCCGTGGGATAAATCGTCGGTAGCCGCGATCGAAAAGGCGATCTTGAAATCCGACCTCGGTCTGACCCCGTCGAATGACGGCACATCCATCCGGATTACGATTCCGGCGCTGACCGAAGAACGCCGCGCCGAGCTCGTCAAAATGACGAAAAAGTTCGGTGAAGAGGCCAAAGTGGCGATCCGCAACATCCGCCGCGACGCCAACGACGAGATCAAAAAGCTGGAGAAAAACGGCATTTCGGAAGACGAGTCCCGGCGTCATCAAGATGACGTGCAGAAATTTACGGACAAGTTCGTCGCGGAAGTCGATAAAATTTTGGCGGCTAAAGAAAAGGAAATTATGGAAGTTTAACGATAAGGTCCCCCTTGAGCTTAAGGGGGTTTTTAGTCTTTCAGGTTTTTGAGTCTTTCCTTACTGGGGGCAAGCACGATGAATCCATGGAAAAAATGGTTTGGAAGCAAAGAACCGTTGGAGAACACGGTTCCGGAGCTTGATACTGATAACATTCCAAACCATGTCGCCGTCATTATGGACGGCAACGGCCGCTGGGCCCAGAAACGGGGCCTGCCCCGCGTAGCGGGTCATCACTCCGGGATGAAAAACGTCAAAAAAATTACGATGGCGGCGAACGAAATCGGGGTCAAGGTGCTGACCTTGTATGCTTTTTCGACGGAAAACTGGAAACGGCCGCGGGAAGAAGTCGATTATTTGATGAAGCTGCCGCTCGAATTTTTTCCGAAGGAAATCGACGAGCTCATTCAAAACAACGTGCAAATCCGCATGACCGGCTGGGAGGAAGGTTTGCCCGAATACACGCTCAAGGCCGTTCGCGACGCGATTGAGCTGACGAGAAACAATACCGGACTTATTTTGAATTTCGCATTAAATTACGGCAGCCGAAAGGAAATGCTGCTCGGCATGAAAAAGATGATGGAAGACATCGGGCAAGGACGTTTGTCCATGAACGATGTGGATGATCAGGCTTTCTCCCGATACCTGCTGACCTCCGATTTGCCGGATCCGGATTTGATGATTCGCACGAGCGGCGAGCTGAGAATCAGCAATTTCATGTTATGGCAGCTCGCTTATTCCGAGCTTTGGTTTACCGACGCATTTTGGCCGGAATTTACCGAAAATCATTTTTTTGAAGCGATCAAAGAGTACCAGCGACGGGCTCGGCGATACGGCGGTTTATAAGACAATAGGCAATAAAACTTGGAGGAATCGCATTGAAACAGCGTATCGTAACGGGCGTTATGGCCGGAGCGTTGTTTATCGCCTTATTGGTGCTGGGCAGTTATTGGTTTGCCGGGCTAATCATGCTGATGGCGGCGATCGGCTATCAAGAATTTATAAAAATGAACGGCCTTCATTCGTTCCGGCTTACCGGCGGGATCGGAATGTTGGGCGTCATCGCTCTTGTCGTGCCCTGGAACGCCTGGGGGCTCGATCCGGAACAGGTAATGTCGGGCATTGCCTGGTGGATTTTATTCCTTGTACTTGCGATAACCGTCCTGTCGAAAAACAAAGTGACGATCGATCACGCTGCCATGTATTTTATCGGCATCGTGTATGTCGGCTTCGGCTTTCACTATATGATTGCGACGAGAATGCTGGCGGACGGGCTTTTTTGGACGTTCCTCGTATTTCTGTGCATTTGGGCTACCGACTCCGGGGCCTATTTCACGGGAAGTGCGATTGGCAAACATCCGCTTTGGCCGACGATCAGCCCGAAAAAATCGATCGAGGGAGCTTTGGGCGGCATTGTATTATCCGTTCTTGTGGCACTCGTTTTCGCTTATGCGAAGCCGCAGCTGCTTTCGATGGGACAAGCGGTCGTTCTCGGGGGCGTTATCTCCGTTGTCGGCCAACTCGGGGATCTGATGCAATCGGCTTATAAAAGGGTAAAAGGAATTAAGGATACCGGAGCGATTTTACCGGGGCACGGCGGGATACTGGATCGGACGGACAGTTGGCTGATCGTATTTCCGGCCGTACATCTGCTGTCGCTGATTCCTCAATAAAAAAGGTCCGAGGTGAACGATGAAACGGGTATCGATATTAGGCTCAACCGGTTCAATCGGCACGCAGACGCTCGACGTCATCTCGCATCATCCCGGGCGTTTTGCGGTTGAAGCGCTGGCCGGAGGACAAAACGTTCCACTTTTGGTGGAGCAAGCGAAGCGGTTTCGGCCGAAAAAAGTATCGGTGGCGTCAAAGGAGCTTGCCGCTGAAATCAAAGGCCAGCTGCCTTCCGGCACGGAGGTGCTGTACGGGGAGGAAGGGCTGATCGAAGCCGCCGCGGGAACCGAAGCGGATTATGTCGTAACCGCTATCGTGGGCAGCCTCGGTCTCCGTCCGACGCTGGCCGCCATCGAGGCGGGCAAGGCGATCGGGCTCGCCAATAAGGAAACGCTGGTCAGCGCCGGGCATCTTGTCACAGAGCTCGCGCAAAAACGCGGCGTCAAGCTGCTGCCGATCGATAGCGAACACTCCGCGATTTTTCAATGTTTGAACGGCGAAGATTTATCGCGCATTCGGAAAATCACGTTAACGGCATCCGGAGGTTCGTTCCGCGACCGCACGCGCGCCGAACTTACGCATGTGACGGTGGAGGATGCATTGAAGCATCCCAACTGGTCGATGGGCGCCAAAATCACGATCGATTCGGCCACGATGGTCAACAAAGGCCTCGAAGTCATTGAAGCGCACTGGCTGTTCGGCGCGTCGTACGACGATATCGAGGTGATCATTCATCCGGAAAGCATCGTCCATTCGTTCGTCGAGTTCGTCGACCACAGCATCATCGCGCAGCTTGGCAACCCCGATATGAGGGTGCCTATCCAATATGCGCTTACATATCCGGATCGGCTGCACACGCCGACAAAACCGCTCGATTTGACCGAACTGGGCAAACTGCATTTTCGCAAAATGGATTTCAGCCGTTTTCCATGCTTGAAGATGGCGTTTGACAGCGGACGCAGCGGCGGGACGGCGACGACCGTATTCAACGCGGCCAACGAAGTGGCGGTTGCCCGCTTTTTGCAAGGAGAAATCCGCTTTCTGCAAATCGAGGAAATCATTTATGAAACCCTCGCCGCACATCAGGCGACGGCAAATCCGTCGCTGGATGAAATTATTGAGGCGGACGCGTGGGCAAGGCAGCGCGCCGAGGCGTGGAAATCCCTCTAATACAAGCATCTTTTTCGCCGGTTTGTAATAAGTTCTTAACAACGGTTTGCTTGTATTATATTCGTAAATAATGTTAATCTAAGAACATGCTCGCAGCATGAGGATACTTACGAATTGAAGGAGGACCTGCCGCTTGTCGACGATACAAATCGCCTTTCAGATTGTACTGATGTTTTTTGTGCTGGTATCGATTCACGAATGGGGACACTTTTATTTCGCCAAACGCGCCGGCATATTGGTCCGCGAATTTGCGATCGGTTTTGGGCCGAAGCTGTTTTCCTTTAAAAAAGGAGAAACGCGTTATACGCTGCGGCTGCTGCCGATCGGAGGATTTGTACGGATGGCGGGCGAGGACCCGGAAATCATTCAGATTCATCCCGGTCAGACGATCGGAGTTCGTCTCATGAATAGGGAAATTACGCATATTTACGTCGATCAGCTGGACCGGCTTACGGATGCTCTGATCGGCACCGTGGAACAAATCGATCTGGAGAGAGATTTGTTCATCAAACTGAACGTTAATGAGGAAATCAGCCGCCTGCCTGTGCATCCGCAGGCGATGATGATCAGCAAGGGACGGGAGACGCAGATTGCTCCGTGGAACAGGCAGTTCGGCAGCAAAACGGTCGGCCAACGCGCTTTGTCGATCGTGGCCGGGCCGGTAATGAACTTTTTGCTTGCCTTTGTGCTGTTTATTACGGTTGTGTTTATGACGGGCATTCCCGCGAGCGTAAAGGTCAGCAGCGTTAACCCGGGGTCACCGGCGGAAAAAGCCGGCTTGCAGGCAGGGGATATCATCGTTTCGGTCAACCACGAGCCGATCGGAACGGATAGCTCCAAGCTGACTTCTTTAATCAAACAATCGGTGAACAAGCCGATGGTATGGGTTATCGAACGCAATCAGGAACAACTGCGCAAGGACATCACGCCGGAGGACAAGGGCGGCGGTCTCGTCGGAGTAGTTTTGATGCACGGTTACCGGAGTGCAAGTCCGATGGAAGGGCTGCGCTACGGCGGAGTTAACATGGTAAACGCGACGGTTTCGATTCTGGACAGCTTTGCCAAGCTGGCCACGTTGCAGTTCAAGATGGAAGATCTCGGCGGGCCTGTACGGATCGTCGAATTTACGAGCGAGCAGGCGGAAGCCGGATTTGCTCAGTACATCTTTTGGGCCGGGCTGCTCAGCCTTTACCTTGGCCTCTTTAACCTGCTGCCGTTTCCGGCGCTGGACGGAAGCCGCCTCGTTTTTCTCGGGTTTGAGGCGATCCGGGGCAAGCCGGTCGATCCGAGCCGCGAAAGCATGGTGCATTTTGTCGGATTCGCCATGCTGATGCTGCTGATGATTGCAGTGACGTATAACGATATTTTACGGTTGATGAAAGGGTAGTTGCGGATGGCAAGCGAAAAGGATAAGCAGTTTGTAAAGGAAATTACGCCGCAGAGCGAAGACTTTTCCCGCTGGTATATCGATGTGATCAAAAAAGCCGACCTGATGAGTTACTCCCCGGTTCGAGGCTGTATCGTGTTCAAGCCGGACGGTTACGAAATTTGGGAATTGATCCAAAAGGAATTGGATGCTAGATTTAAAGAGACGGGACACCGCAACGCCTATTTCCCGATGTTTATTCCGGAGAGCTTCTTCCAGAAGGAGAAGGAGCATGTGGAAGGCTTTAATCCCGAGCTGCCTTGGGTAACCGAGGCGGGCGGGGAGAAGCTTGAGGAGCGCCTGGCGATCCGCCCGACATCGGAAACGATGATCGGTCATATGTATTCCGAATGGATCAATTCGTACCGCGATTTGCCGGTGCTTATCAACCAGTGGGCCAATGTGGTGCGTTGGGAAAAGAGGACCCAGCCGTTTTTGCGGACAAGCGAATTTTTGTGGCAGGAAGGCCACACGGCGCACGAGGACGAGGCGGATGCGCGCCGCGAAACGATGCAAATGCTGGAGATTTACCGCGATTTTGCCGAGAACTATTTAGCGATTCCGGTCATCATGGGGCAAAAGACGCCGTCGGAAAAATTCGCCGGCGCCGTCGATACATACTCGATCGAAGCGATGATGAAGGACGGTAAGGCGGTGCAGGCGGGAACGTCGCATTATTTGGGAACGAATTTCGCCGTAGCGTTCGATATCAAGTATCTTGATCGCGAAAATCAGCATCAATACTGCCATACGACCTCTTGGGGGGTCAGCACACGCCTGATCGGCGCACTCATCATGGTGCACGGCGACGACCGCGGTCTCGCATTGCCGCCGAAGGTGGCGCCGACGCAAGTGGTGATCATCCCGATCGGCCCTCCGAAGACGAGGGAGCAGGTGCTGGCCAAAACGGACGAGCTGTTCTTTCAGCTCAAAAAAGCCGGCATCCGCGTCAAAGTGGACGACCGCGATCAGAGCCCGGGATGGAAGTTCAACGAATACGAGATGCGCGGCGTACCGGTTCGCGTCGAGCTCGGGCCGCGCGATATGGAAAACGGACAAGTCGTGCTTGTTTCCCGAATCAGCGGGGAAAAACGCGTCGTCGCTCAAGCTGATTTCGTATCCGAAGTCCAAAAGATGCTGGAGGAGATTCATCAGCAAATGTTCGAGCGGGCGAAGCAGTTCCGCGACGAACACTTCGGCTCCGTCGATTCGCTCGACGAGATGAAGCAATTCCTTGACGAAAAGCGCGGCTTCCTGCTTGCCGGTTGGTGCGGTTCCGCAGCCTGCGAAGCGCAGGTGAAGGAAGAAACCGGTGCTACGAGCCGGAATATACCTTTCGAGCCGGCGGAGCATAAATCAAAATGTTTGGTCTGCGGGGAACAGGCCGAGCACACGGTCGTTTTTGGCCGGGCGTATTAAAAGGGCTTAAAGTCCGGTGAAAACGGATCGCTGCAGGTGCGGATCGTTCCTCTTCAATCAAAGAACGATTCGCCCTCGGTTTTCGTCGATCGCCGGGTCTTCAGCCCTTTTTGTTTTTAATACGGGGGCTCCCTCGAAAGTACCCGGACTACGCTGCAAAGGCTGGCGTCACTTTTGGGGGATTGTTTAAAAGGGGAGAGGACATGCATGAGCAACTTGGCTGTCAAACGGGAGCGTTTCGAGATGCTGATGAAGCACTCGCAGGTTCCTTCCGAAGTGATCGATTCATTTTTCTCGGACGGTTATATCGATAAGGTGGAAGTCAGCCGGAAAAACAAAGATTGGACGTTTTACATCGTTAAAAACACAATTGTTCCTCAAGACGTGTACCTCAGCTTTTGCCGAATGATCCGCGACAAGTTCACTCATATCGCGAAAATTCATTTTATTTTGCAGTTTACCGAAGAGGTGGACCGCGCGGCGGTCGCCGAGCAGTATTGGGGTTTGTTTCTCGAATGGATTCAGCGCGAGCCGGTTTCCGTCAACGGCTGGCTCATGAAGGCGAAAATCGAGGCGCAGGGGAACGTCATCACGCTGCTGCTGCTCGACCAGATCGGCCTTGAGCTCGCGAAGAAGAAAAACATTCAGCAATTCATTCATACATTTTATAGCAAATATTTTTCGCTTGATTACCAGATTCGTTTGGCGGTGAACACGTCGACCGAAGAGGTGTTCGAGCAGTTCGCCAAGCAGATCGAAGAAGAAGAGAAAGAAGTTTCGCAGGTCATCATGACATCGAGCTTCAGCGAGCCGGAGGAGGAGAGTTTGCCGGAGGCCGACCTGAAACTGATGATCGGCTATGAAATCAAAGATCCGCCTGTGCCGCTGCAAGAAATCAAGGACGAGGAGAAGAAGGTCGTCCTGCAGGGTATGGTGTTCGGCCTGGAATCGAAAGAGCTGAGAAACGGCAGCACGCTGTTTACTTTTAACATAACGGATTTTACCGATTCATTGATGATGAAATGCTTCGCTAAAACAAAGGAAGATTTGAAGATTTTAAGCTTGCTGGCCAACGGCAAGTGGGTTAAGGTGCGCGGCCGCGTCGAGTACGACCGGTTCATGCAGGTGCCTGAGCTTGTGATGATCCCGTCCGATCTCAATGAGGTGGTAGCCCCGCCGGACCGTAAAGACGATGCCGAGGAAAAACGCGTCGAATTTCATCTGCATACGACAATGAGCACGATGGACGCGGTTACGCCGGTCGATCAGTACATCAAAACCGCTGCCAAATGGGGGCATAAAGCGATCGCGATCACCGACCACGGCGGCGTTCAGTCGTTCCCGGAGGCCAACCATGCTGCGCATAAATACGGCATCAAAGTGATTTACGGCGTGGAAGCGAATGTGGTCAATGACGCGGTCCCGATCGTGCTGAACCCGGTCGATATGGACATCCGCGAAGGGACGTACGTCATTTTCGACATCGAGACGACCGGTTTGTCGGTGACCAGCAACAAGATCATCGAGCTCGCCGGCGTTAAAATGCAGGACGGCAAAGAAATCGACCGCTTCGCGACGTTTATCGATCCGCATGAAAAAATACCTTACAACATTCAGCAGCTGACGAACATTACCGACGATATGGTGCGCGGCGCGCCCGAGCTCAAAGACAAGCTGCCCGAATTTATCGAGTTTGTCGGCGATGCGGTGCTTGTGGCGCACAATGCCCGTTTCGACATCGGCTTTATTCAAGCCAACCTGAAGCAGCTCGGGCTGCCGGAGGTCACCAATCCGGTGCTCGATACGCTGGAGCTGGCGCGTTTCCTGTTTCCGTCGATGAAAAACCACCGTCTGAACACGCTCACCGATAAATTCAAGGTCAGCCTGGATAACCACCACCGAGCCATCGACGACTCGATTGCGCTCGGCCACGTGTTGTTCCATCTGATCAAGGAAGCGGCGGACCGCGGCATCGTCAATCTAAACCGCCTTAACGATAACGTCGGCAAAGATTTGACCAACCAGCGTCCGTTCCACTGCTGCATTTATGCAAAAAACGCGATCGGCAAGAAAAACCTGTTCAAGCTCATCTCGCTTTCACATACCCAATATTTCCACCGAGTCGCTTGTATTCCGAAAAGCAAGCTGCAGGAGATGCGCGAAGGGCTACTCATCGCATCGGGCTGCGAGAAAGGCGAATTTTATGAGACGGTGTTGAACAAATCGGTCGAGGAAGCCGAGCAGGTGGCGGAGTTTTATGATGTGCTGGAAATACAGCCCGTTTGCGTCAACATGCATCTTGTGGAAAAAGGGCTCGTCGGCAGCAAGGAGCAGCTGGAGGAAACGAACCGCCGCATCTGCGAGATCGGCTACAAGCTGAACAAGCGGGTGATCGCTACCGGCAACGTGCATTACCTGCATCCGCGGGAAAAAATATTCCGCGACATCACGATCCACGGCATCACCGGCTTCAGCCCGCTGAAGGAAATTCGCAAGCCGGACGTGCATTTTCGCACGACGAAGGAGATGCTGGAGGAATTCGCGCACCTGGGCAAAGACAAAGCCTATGAAGTCGTCGTGAAAAACACGAGCGAGCTGGCGGATGAGTTCGAGGAAATCGAGCTGTTCCCTTCCAAGCTGTTTACGCCGATTATCGAGGGTGCCGAAGAGGAAATCCGCACGAAGTGCTACGATACCGCCAAGCGGATGTACGGCGAGGAGCTGCCGGAGGTTGTGACCGCCCGGCTGGAAAAAGAACTCGTGCCGATTATCAAATACGGCTTCTCGGCGAACTATTTGATTTCCGAGCGGCTTGTGAAAAAGTCCAATGAGGACGGTTATCTCGTCGGCTCGCGGGGATCGGTCGGCTCGTCCGTCGTCGCAATGTTCCTCGGCATCTCCGAGGTTAACCCGCTGCCGCCGCATTATTTATGCAAAGATTGCCAATATGCCGAATGGTTTCTCGACGGGTCGGTTCCTTCCGGCTTCGACCTGCCGGATAAAGATTGTCCGAAGTGCGGCAGCAGGCTGAAAGGCGACGGGCAGGACATTCCGTTCGAGACGTTCCTGGGCTTTAAGGGCGACAAGGTGCCCGATATCGACCTTAACTTTTCCGGCGAATACCAGCCTCATGCGCATAACTATACGAAGGTGCTGTTCGGCGAAAAAAGCGTATTCCGCGCCGGTACGATCGGTACGGTGGCGGAAAAGACGGCGTTTGGCTTCGTGAAAAAATACGAGGAAGACCAAGGCAAGAAGTGGCGCGGGGCGGAGCTGAACCGGCTCGCCTTGGGATGCACCGGCGTCAAGCGGAGCACGGGTCAGCACCCGGGAGGGATCGTCGTCGTGCCGGATTACATCGAGGTGGACGACATCACGCCGGTCCAGTATCCGGCGGACGATACGAGCGCCGATTGGAAGACGACGCATTTCGATTACCACGCGTTTGATGCGAACCTGCTCAAGCTCGATATACTCGGTCACGATGATCCGACGATGATGCGGATGCTGCAGGATTTGACAGGGGTCGATCCGACGACGATCCCGATGAACGACCCGAAGGTTATGAGCATGTTTAACTCGGTAGAGGCTCTCGGAGTCACGCCGGAGCAGATCCGCACTCCTGTGGCGACATACGGCGTGCCGGAGATGGGTACGAAGTTCGTGCGGCAAATGCTTGAAGAGGCGCAGCCGTCCAGCTTTGCCGACCTGCTGCAAATATCGGGTCTGTCCCATGGTACCGGTGTTTGGCTCGATAACGCTCAAGAGCTGATCAAGAAAGGCATCTGTACGATCAAAACGGTTATCGGCTGCCGCGACGACATCATGCTGTATTTGATCTATAAAGCGGGAATGGACGCCGCGCTGGCGTTTAAAATTACGGAAAGCGTACGTAAGGGTAAAGGTCTCACCGACGAGTGGAAGGAAGAAATGAAGAAGTGCAAAGTGCCGCAATGGTACATCGATTCGTGTGAGAAAATCCAGTACATGTTCCCGAAGGCGCACGCCGCCGCTTACGTCATATCCGCGGTGCGCACCGCCTACTTCAAGCTGTATCATCCGATTGAATTTTACGCGACCTACTTCAGCGTGCGGGCGACCGATTTCGAGCTCGAGACGCTGTGCCAAGGCTATGACGCCATCTTGAAGCGGCTGCTTGAGATCGAGGAAAAGGCATTCCAGGCGACTCCGAAAGAAAAAGCGATGGTGTCGATCCTCGAGATGGCGCTTGAGATGACCGCCCGCGGTTTCAGCTTCAAGCCGCTCGATCTGTACAAATCGCATGCGACGAAATTTCTCGTCGACGGCGACTCGCTTATCCCGCCGTTTTCGGCGGTCGCCGGCATCGGCGAAAACGCGGCGAAAAGCATCGCCGCCGCCAAAGACGATGGCCCGTTCCTGTCGATCGAAGATTTCCAGCAGCGCAGTAAAGCTTCGAAAACGATCGTCGAGCTGCTTACCCAAATGGGCTGCTTCCGCGGTTTACCGGAGTCGAATCAATTGTCGTTGTTTTAGACCCCCTAAACAAGATGACCGAGCGTCACAATGGGGAATGAAAATGGGCGCCATCGTCTATTTTCCCATCAAATCCCCCTGACAGGGGGACCCCAGGCGCTTGCGCCCTGGACCCGCCCTTATGGAGGGAGTGCTCGCTACTAGGTCGCGTTTGTCCGGCATGGATTTTTTGCTTTCACGCAAAAAATCCTATACCGGACACGCTTAACTTTGGGAGCGTAGAATCTATGAGATAATTCGTGCCTCTGGCTCGCGTATGTCTGCCGTGGTTTTGCTGTCGCAAAACCTACGGCGGACACGCTTTACAGATCAGGGAGGATTCCATGCAATTTCCCTATTGTATGCCAACAATTGTTATGGTATAATTTTTTTTGGTAATAATGATTAATATCACGCTGACGTCAGAGAGTGGGGAAACCCACTCTTTACATTTTGTATACACATAAACACCTATTACAGGAGGTCATTTGCGTTTGAGCACAGAACAAATCAAATCGATCGTCGAGTCGCTCGTGCAGCCGTATTTGGACCAGCACGGGTTTGAGCTCGTCGATATCGAATACGTCAAGGAAGGCGGCAACTGGTTTCTGCGAGTATTCGTGGATAAGGAAGGAGGCATCGACATCGATGACTGCGGACGCATCAGCGAATATTTGAGCGAGAAGCTGGACGAGAAAGATCCGATCGAAAGCGCCTATTTCCTTGAAGTGTCTTCGCCCGGAGCGGAGCGCCCGCTCAAAAAGCCGCAGGATTTTCAAAAAGCGGTCGGCCACCATGTGTTTGTTACAACCTATGAACCGGTGGGCGGTCTGAAAGAATTTGAGGGCGTGCTGGCCGAATATAACGAGCAGGAGCTTGTGGTGGAAATCGGCAAGAAAAAGCACGCGATTCCCGTCGGCAAAGTAGCCGGTGCAAGACTTGCGATCGTTTTTTAATGACGGCACCGAAGCCGCATTTTTTGAAAGGGGGACTTGAATTCCACATGAACATGGATTTTATTGAAGCACTGTCGGAAATCGAAAGAGAGAAAGGGATCGCCAAGGATATATTGATCGACGCGATCGAAGCGGCCCTCATCTCCAGCTACAAGCGCAACTTCAACACCGCGCAAAACGTGCGCGTCGATATCAACCGTCAAACCGGGCTTATTAAAGTATACGCCCGCAAAACCGTCGTCGAAGACGTGCTCGATCCAAGAATGGAAATTTCCGTTCAGGCCGCGCGCGAAATCAACCAAAACTACCAACTGAACGATATCGTCGAAATCGAAGTGACGCCTCGCGATTTCGGCCGCATTGCGGCGCAAACCGCCAAGCAGGTCGTTACGCAGCGCATTCGCGAAGCCGAGCGCGGACTTATTTATAACGCTTTTGTCGATAAGGAAGAAGATATCGTCAACGGGATCGTACAAAGGCAGGATCAGCGCAACCTGTACATCGATCTCGGCAAAATCGAGGCGGCGCTTCCGCTGACCGAGCTGATGCCGACCGATAAGTTCAAGCAAGGGGACCGCGTCAAGGCCTACATCACCAAGGTTGAAAATACGACCAAAGGTCCGCAGATCATCTTGTCCCGGACACATCCCGGTTTGCTGAAAAGGCTGTTTGAGCTCGAAGTGCCGGAAATTTACGACGGCGTCGTGGAAATCCGCTCCGTGGCGCGCGAGGCCGGCTTCCGCTCGAAAATCGCCGTTCATTCCCGCAATACAGAGGTGGATCCGGTCGGCTCCTGCGTAGGCCCGAAAGGCGTGCGCGTGCAGACGATCGTAAACGAGCTGAAAGGCGAGAAAATCGATATCGTCCGGTGGATGGAAAACGTCGAGGAGTATGTCGCCAACGCACTCAGCCCGTCCAAGGTGCTTGAGGTGCAGGTGTTTGAAAACGAAAAAATGGCCCGCGTCATCGTTCCGGATTACCAGCTGTCGCTTGCGATCGGCATTAAAGGACAGAACGCCCGCCTCGCCGCAAAGCTGACCGGCTGGAAAATCGATATTAAGAGCGAAACGCAAGCCGAGCAGGAATACGGCCGTCCGAAGACGTACGGCGAAGAAATGCACCAGGATTCGGTCAGCATCGACTGACCTTGAAGTTTTGGCTGCTTAGGCAGGTGAAAACGATGAAACCACGAAAAATACCGCTCCGCAAATGCGTGGCGTGTCAGGAAATGATGCCGAAAAAAGAACTGATTCGCGTGGTTAAAACGCCCACGGACGAAATCATGATCGATCTTACGGGGAAAAAATCGGGACGCGGCGCTTATCTGTGCGGTAAGCAATCATGCTTCAAGCTGGCGAAAAAAAGCAAAGCGTTCGACCGTGCTCTTAAAGCGGCGGTCAGCTCTGAAATATATGACAGGTTAGAGCAGGACTTTATCCGGGTCGAAGATGAATTCATTGCCCAAAAAGAAACGGTGAACGATGAAGACTAAATTTTTATCGAATTTGGGGCTGGCTATGCGTGCCGGCAAACTTGTAACCGGGGATGAAGGCGTCATGGCTGCAGTAAAATCGGGCGATGCGAAACTGGTGATCGTAGCGGAGGACGCGTCGGACAATACGCGCAAAAAGATGAACGACAAGTGCAGGTCTTATCGGGTGCCGATCATGGAATTCGGCTCAAGGGACGAACTCGGTCAGAGCATCGGCAAGGCGGAACGCGTCGTCATCGCTGTCACCGATAAAGGTTTCGCGCAAATGTTGGAAAAGTGTCGGGAAACTACCGGAGGTGTACGCGATTGAATAAACAAGACAACAAACTGCGAGTTTACGAATATGCGAAAAACTTGAATATGAGCAGCAAGGAGATCATTACGATTTTAAAACGATTAAACATTCCAGTGAACAACCATATGAGCGTCATGGAAAATGAAGCGGTGGATGCGGTCGAAAAATTTTTCCGCGATATTAAGGCGGGAGCGGCAGCGAAGCAGGGCGGGGGGGCTCCGAAACCGGCCGCTCCGCAGGGGCAAAGACCGGAAGGGCAAAGGCCGGCGGCATCCGTCCAGGCGGCTTCGGCGTCGGGCACCCAGCAGGCCAGACCGCAGCACCAGCAAGGAGGCCAAGGCCGGCCGCAGCAGCAGGGCCAGCAAAACCGCCAAGGCGGAGGCCAGTACGGCAATCAGCAGCGCGATAATCGCGGCGGGCAGCAAAACCGTCCGGCAGGCCAAGGCCAACAGGGCAATCAGCACCGCGACAACCGCGGCGGCGGTCAGCAGCAAAACCGTCCAGGCGGTCAAGGCCAGCAAGGCAATCAGTACCGCGATAACCGCGGCGGCCAGCAGCAGCGTCCACAAGGCGGCCAGCAGCAAGGACAAGGCGGCGGCCGTCCGAACGAACAGCGCGGCGGAGGGCAGCAGCAGGGCAACTTCCAGCAAAGCGGCAATGGAAACCAAAATCAGAACCGGAACCGCGGCTTCGAGCAGCGGCAGAACAATAACAACGCCGGAGGTCCGCGCAAACATCACGAGCCGAAAGCTCAGTTTGTCGCGCAAAAAGCGGTTGCGTCCAGCCCGCAAAATGCGAAAGACGTAATCGAGCTTGATCTGGACGATACGAACGTATCGACCGGCAAAACGACGAAAAAGACAAAACCGGCGCAGAAACGTTTCGACGATAACAAGCAAAGCAACCTGAGGAGCGGGGGCAACCGACCTGGAGGCAACCGTTTCAACAATAATAGAGGCCGTACGCCAGAACCTCCGCGCAGAGAAAAAATTGATAACACACCGAAGAAAATCATCGTCCGCGGCAATATGACGGTCGGCGAGGCCGCCAAACTGCTGCATAAGGATGCTTCGGAGGTCATCAAGAAACTGTTGTTCCTCGGCGTGATGGCGACTATCAACCAGGAACTCGAGATCGACGCGATTCTACTGCTTGCCGCCGAGTTCGGCGTGGAAGTGGAAGTGAAAATTCCGGTTGAGGAAGACAAATTCGAACTTGTCGAGGAAAAAGACGACGAAGCGGATTTACTTGAACGCCCGCCGGTCGTTACGATCATGGGCCACGTCGACCACGGGAAAACAACCTTGCTCGACTCGATCCGCAAAACGAACGTCACCGAAGGCGAAGCTGGCGGCATTACTCAGCATATCGGCGCATATCAAGTTGAGATTCACGGCAAGAAAATTACCTTCCTTGATACGCCGGGTCACGAAGCGTTTACTTCGATGCGTGCCCGCGGCGCTCAGGTAACGGATATTACGATCTTGGTCGTAGCTGCGGACGACGGCGTCATGCCGCAAACGATCGAGGCGATCAACCATGCGAAGGCGGCCAAAGTGCCGATCATCGTAGCGGTAAACAAAATCGACAAGCCGGATGCGAATGCCGATCGCATCATGCAGGAGCTGACCGAATACGAGCTCGTTCCAGAAGCATGGGGCGGCGATACGATTTTCTGCAACGTCTCGGCGAAGCAGCGCATCGGTTTGGAAAACCTGCTCGACATGATTTTGCTCGTTGCCGAAGTACAGGAGCTGAAGGCGAACCCGAACAAACGTGCCCGCGGCACGGTCATCGAGGCCGAGCTCGACAAAGGAAAAGGCCCGGTTGCCCGCGTTCTTATCCAGCACGGTACGCTTAAAATCGGCGACAGCTTCGTAGCCGGCAACTGCTTTGGCCGCGTGCGCGCGATGGTCAACGATAAAGGCAAGAAGCTGAAGGAAGCTGGTCCATCTACACCGGTGGAGATTACCGGCCTCACCGAAGTGCCGCAAGCGGGCGATCCGTTTATGGCGTTCGAGGATGAACGCAAGGCGAGAGCGATCGCGGAGAAACGCGCGGTGACCCAGCGTCAGGCGGAAATGGGCGCCAACGCTCGCGTTACGCTGGACGATCTGTACAAGCACATCAAGGACGGCGAGATCAAAGACCTTAATGTCATCATCAAAGGCGATGTCCAGGGCTCCGTCGAGGCGCTCAAAGGTTCGCTGGCGAAAATCGACATCGAAGGAGTGCGCGTTAAAATTTTGCATAACGGCGTAGGTGCTATCACCGAATCCGACGTTATCCTCGCTTCCGCGTCCAATGCGATCGTCATTGGCTTCAACGTACGACCGGAGCCGCAAGCGAAATTGACGGCTGAGCAGGAAAAGGTGGACATCCGTCTGCACAACGTCATTTACAACGTGATCGACGAAATCGAAGCGGCAATGAAAGGAATGCTCGATCCCGTATACAAAGAAAACGTCATTGGGCATGCTGAGGTTAGAAATGTGTTTAAGGTGTCCAAGGTCGGTACGATCGCAGGATGTATGGTCACCTCGGGCAAAATTTCCCGCAACGCCGAAGCCCGTCTCATTCGCAACGGCATCGTAGTTTACGAGGGCAAGATCGACTCGCTCAAGCGGTTTAAGGACGATGCCCGGGAAGTGGCGCAAGGCTACGAGTGCGGAATTTCTCTCGAAAGATTCAACGATATTAAAGAGGGAGATACGATCGAAGCGTTCGTAATGGAAACCGTGGAGAGGTGATAGGTCATGGCTAAAGTTCGCGTAGGCAGAGTCGGCGAGCAGATCAAGAAAGAGATCAGCCAAATCATTCAAGCCGAGCTCAAAGACCCTAGAATCGGCTTCATTACCGTAACGGGCGTCGAAGTCACGAACGATTTTTCCCAGGCTAAAGTTTTTTTGAGCGTCATGGGCTCCGATGAGCAAAAGGAAGAGACGTTAAAGGCGTTGTCCCGCAGCTCCGGCTTTATCCGCTCCGAACTGGGCAAACGGATCCGGCTGCGCAAAATTCCGGAGCTTCTATTCAAATTCGATGCGTCGATCGATTACGGAAGCCGGATCGAGCAGCTGCTGGACCGCATCAACACGGGGAACGTAAACTCATGATGGACGGGCAGCAGGGTTACGAGGCTCAGCTTGAAGCGGCAGCCCGGTTCATCTCGGACCGCGACGACTTTCTCGTCGTTTCCCACGTACAGCCGGACGGAGATGCGGCCGGCTCTACGTTTGCGGTCGGATGGATGCTCCGCCAACTGGGCAAAACGTATACGCTCATCAACGAAGGCAGGATGCCTGGGAAATTTTTGTATATGGCCGGGAATCAGACGATAACAAGCTGCGACGATTCGTCCATGCAGCGGACTTACCGCCATATCATCAGCGTGGATTGCGCCGATTTCGCAAGGATCGGCGCCGTTCACACATGGTTTGCCCCTCAGGCCGAGCTGCTGAATATCGACCATCACGCCACGAACGACCGTTTCGGCCATACGAATCTGGTCCGCGATGACGCCGCGGCGACGGTGGAAGTGCTTTATGACCTTGCCGTACATATGAAGCTGAACATGACCGAACCGCTCAATATTTGCATTTATTCCGGATTGCTCACCGATACCGGCGGATTTCGTTACGCGAACACGTCGCCGAAGGTGATGCATATCGCTGCGGAGATGCTCCGGCTTGGCGTGAAAGGGTACGAGCTGGCCGAGAGGCTGCTCGAAACAATCACGGTTCCGCAAATCAGCCTGCTCAAGCAGGCGCTGCAAACTCTTTCTTTCGCCCATGATCAAAAGGTTGCCTGGCTTCATGTAACGATGGACGAGGTGCAGCAATTCGGTGCCGCCAGCGAAGACATGGACGGGCTTGTCAACTACCCGAGAAACGTGGAAGGCGTCGAGGTCGGCATATTGTTCAAGGAACGCGAAGGAGATCAGGTCAAAGTCAGCTTCCGCTCCGCGGGACGCGTCGACGTGGCTCAGCTCGCCAAGCGCTTCGGCGGAGGCGGTCACGTTCGCGCCGCCGGCTGCACGGTACACGGAAAGCTGAGCGAGGTCATCAAGCGAGTGGTGGACGAAGTGGGGAAAACGTTATGACGACGACGGAAACGGCTTTGGAAGGCATTTTGCCGATTTTGAAGCCTGCGGGATGGACCTCGCACGATGTTGTTGCAAAGGTGCGGCGAATCACGAGGGAAAAACGTATCGGCCATACCGGCACGCTGGACCCTCAAGTCACCGGGGTGCTTCCGCTTTGCATAGGCCGGGCAACCCGGCTTGTCGAATACATTCAGGAGCTTCCGAAGGAGTATGAAGCGGCCTTGACGATCGGTTTCGCTACCGATACGGAAGATGCTTCCGGAACCGTAACCTCGAGAGCGGATTCGGTTTCTCTCACGCGACAGCAGGTTGAACAGGTGCTGCAGACGTTTGTGGGCGAAATCGAGCAGGTGCCGCCGATGTTTTCGGCGGTGAAAGTGGACGGCAAACGTTTGTACGAATTGGCGCGCGAAGGCAAGGAAATCGAACGTAAATCGCGTAAAGTGACGATTTATGAAATCGAAATGCTTTCCGCCGAGATGGACCGGCCTTATCCGGAAATTCGTTTCCGCGTTCGCTGCTCGAAGGGCACGTATATCCGGACGTTGTGTGTCGATATTGGCAAAGATTTGGGTTATCCTGCCGTCATGTCACATTTGGTGAGGACGAGCACGGGCAACATCGGGATCGGCCAGTGCGTCACGTTGGAGCAGGTGGAGGAGCATCAAAAGGAAGGGACGCTGCACACGCTGCTTCTCGCGGCGGACCGTGCCATTGCATTTTTACCGAAGCTCGAGTTGAATGAAACGCAGACGAAGCAGGCGCTTCAAGGGCAAAAAATACGGCTGCCCGTGTTTGAGGCCGAAGCGAATACGACGGTTAGAGCGTATTCCCCGCAAAACGAGTTTATCGGCATTTTTGAGTGGGAAGCGGCGGACCGGAAGCTGAAGCCGGTCAAAGTGTTTTCTTAACCAGTCAGGTGCGGAATTGAAGGTGGAACGATTTTGCAGACGATACAATTGACTTACCCATTAAATGAGACGGAGCCAATTCGCCGCCAGGTGCTGGCCATCGGGGAATTCGACGGGGTCCATCTGGGGCATGCCGAAGTGATCCGGCGGGCGGTGACGCTGGCGGAAAAGCTTCATTTGCCCTGCTCGATCATGACGTTTCATCCGCATCCGAGGCAGGTGCTGGGTCAGGCGAAATATGTGAAGCTGCTCACCCCGCTTGAGGAGAAATTGAAGCAGTTTGAGCGGCTCGGCGTACAGTATACTTATATGGTTGCGTTTGACACCGATTTTATGCGTGTATCCCCGGAGCAGTTTGTCGAGCAGGTGCTGATCCCGATGAAGGTCGATACCGTGATCGTCGGTTTCGATTTTACATTCGGCTATAAAGGGCTCGGCACCCCCGACACGCTTTGCGAGCTGGCCAAAGGGCGATTTGCCGTCGAAGTGGTGCGCCCCTTTCATCAGGGCGGCAGCAAAGTAAGCAGCACGCTCATTCGGGAGCACCTCGCGGAAGGCAAGGTGGAGCAAGCAGCCCGGCTGCTCGGACGCCCTTACCGTCTGGAAGGCGACGTCGTGCACGGCCACAAACGAGGAAGGACGATCGGTTTTCCGACCGCCAACATTGCCGTTTCTTCCTCTTACGTGCTCCCGATGAACGGCGTGTACGCCGTTCGGGTTTTTACCGAGGGCACCGTCTTCAACGGAGTGATGAACATCGGCGTCAAGCCTACGTTTGCGGACGATGAAAGCAAGCCGACGGTCGAAGCTCATCTGTTTGATTTTTCCGGCGACCTGTACGGGAAGAAGGCTGCCGTTGAACTTATTTCTTTCATTCGTGCGGAGCAAAAATTCGCATCCGTGGAGCAGCTCATTGCGCAAATTCAGAGAGACGCCGATCTGGCAAGATCGCTTTTCGCCGAAAAAGCGTAATTCGCATTTTACTTTTGCTTCCCCGGTATGTTATACTGTAAATCGTTGCCCAGCCGATTGCGGCTCAGGCACCAAATGCGAACCTTGGCTTGGAAGTTCGAGCACTCCGACGACTTCTGGGCTAACGGGGATATTACGAAGAATTGGAGGTGATTGGGATGGCATTGACGCAAGAGCGCAAAACGCAGCTGATTCAGACTCACAAAACGCATGAAAGCGATACGGGGTCTCCTGAAGTGCAAATCGCTATCCTGACGGAAAACATCGTTAACTTGACGAACCACTTGAAGACTCACAAGAAGGATCATCATTCCCGCCGTGGTCTTTTGAAAATGGTTGGTCAGCGCCGGAAGCTGTTGACGTACTTGAAAAACAAAGACGTTAACCGTTACAGCGCCCTGATTGAAAAACTCGGATTGCGCAGATAATTGTTTTGTCTTCGGAAAGCAACCATGCCGCGCCGCCAAGTCACATGCCCTTCGGGCGTGCAAGGCGGTGCGAGCCGGTTGCTTTTTGCTATTGGGTGAGAAAAATATTTGCTAGCAGCGCAGTAAAGCGTGACGACATACAGTTTTGCGACAGCAAAACCTATGCCGTCAAACGCGAGCCCGAGGCACTCAGTAACTTCAAAAGTATCGCGTCAAAAGTACAGCGTGTCCGGCATAGGATTTATTGCCTAATAGCAATAAATCCATGCCGGACAAACGCGAACTAGCAGCGAGTAGTCACGCATATCGGGCGGGTCCAGGGCGCCTGAGCGCCTGGGGTCCCCCCGGTGGGGGGATTTAGGGGGGAAACCACCCTCCATTTTATTTTAATAAAAAGAAGGAAATACTGGACAATATGCAGAATTGGTAAGACATCACGCTGGCGCAAAACCGGCTTGTTCATTTAGCTCGAAGGAGGCAAACATGGAAAAACGAATTCAAATGGATTTGGGCGGAAGGCCCTTAATCCTCGAAACCGGACGCTTGGCGAAGCAAGCGAACGGCGCCGTGATGGCACGGTACGGTGAAACGTCCGTGTTATGTACGGTCACCGCATCTCCGGGTCCGAAGGACCTCGATTTCTTTCCGCTGACGGTGAATTACGAGGAACGGCTGTACTCGGTGGGTAAAATTCCGGGAGGTTTTATTAAAAGAGAAGGACGTCCGAGCGAAAAAGCAATTTTGGCCGGCCGCTTGACCGACCGACCGATTCGTCCGCTCTTCCCCGAAGGATTCCGCAACGACGTGCAGGTTGTAGCTATGGTGATGAGCGTCGATCAGGACTGCTCGCCGGAAATTGCCGCGATGATCGGCGTATCGGCAGCACTCAGCATCTCCGACGTGCCTTTTAACGGACCGATCGGCGGCGTTATCGTCGGTCGTGTTGACGGTCAATTCATTATCAACCCGACGCTGGAGCAGGCGGACAAAAGCGACGTGCATCTGGTCGTTGCCGGCACGAAAGACGCGATCATGATGGTCGAGGCGGGAGCGGACGAAGTGCCGGAGGAAGTCATGCTCGAAGCGATTATGTTCGGCCATGATGAAATTCGCAAAATCGTTGCGATGCAGGAGCAGTTTACGGCTGAAAACGGCAAACCGAAAATGGAAGTGATTTTACATAGCGTGGAGCCGTCGGTCAGCGAGGAAGTTAGAGCTTTCGCGCAGGCGCGGCTCGTCGAAGCGATCAAGATCCCGGAAAAGCATGCCCGCCAGGAAGCGATCGACGCGATCAATGCCGAAGCGGTCGAGCACTTTACCGCGGTGTATGCCGAAACGCCTGAGAAGATGGCCGACGTGAAGGAAACGCTGTATGATATCGTTAAGGAAGAAGTGCGCCGCCTGATTACACATGATAAAGTAAGACCGGACGGCCGCGCGCTCGATGAAATTCGTCCGATCGAATGCGATATCAGCTTGCTGCCTCGCACGCACGGCTCGGGACTGTTTACCCGCGGCCAAACGCAGGCGCTTAGCGTATGTACGCTCGGAGCGCTCGGCGACGTGCAAATTTTGGACGGCATCGATCTGGAAGAAAGCAAGCGGTTCATGCATCATTACAACTTCCCGCCGTTCAGCGTAGGGGAAGCGAGACCGCTCCGCCCGCCGGGCCGCCGCGAAATCGGTCATGGAGCGCTTGGCGAACGCGCGCTGGAGCCGATAATTCCATCGGAAGTGGAATTTCCGTATACGATCCGTCTCGTCTCTGAAGTTCTCGAATCGAACGGTTCGACATCGCAGGCGAGCATTTGCGCCAGCACCTTGGCGCTGATGGATGCGGGCGTACCGATTAAAGCGCCGGTAGCCGGGGTTGCGATGGGATTGATCAAGGACGGAGAGCATTTCTCCATTTTGACGGACATCCAAGGGATGGAAGACCATCTGGGCGATATGGACTTCAAAGTTGCCGGCACCGCCAAAGGGGTTACCGCACTGCAGATGGACATCAAGATCGACGGGATCGATCGGACGATTTTGGAGCAAGCTTTGGAGCAGGCGAAGAAGGGCAGAATGTTCATTTTGAACAAAATGCTGGAGCGCATCTCCGAGCCGAAAACGAATCTTTCGCCGTACGCGCCGAAAATCCTTACGATGCAGATCAACCCGGATAAAATCCGCGATGTCATCGGGGCAGGCGGTAAAGTCATCAACAAGATCATCGAAGAAACCGGCGTAAAAATCGATATCGAGCAGGATGGCCGCGTGTTTATCGCATCGTCCAATGAGGAGATGAATGAGAAAGCACGTTCCATCATCGAGGGCATCGTCCGCGAAGTCATCGTCGGCGAAACGTATCTCGGCACCGTCAAACGCGTGGAGAAATTCGGCGCTTTCGTTGAGATTTTGCCGGGCAAAGAAGGGCTTGTCCATATCTCGCAATTGTCAACCGAACGCGTCGCCAAAACGGAAGACGTCGTGAAGATCGGAGACAAAATTACCGTCAAGGTAACGGAAATCGATCAGCAAGGCCGCATCAATTTGTCGAGAAAAGCCGTGCTTACAGCCGAAGTTTCCGCACAATCCTAATAGAGGTGCCAAGGCTACGAGAAAGAGTCAGATTCATCTGTCTCTTTTTTTGCTTTTATGGGCTTTTTGAGGGTATAAACTTGTCCGGCTCTGCATACGTATGGGGGTAAAAGCTGGAATGGGAGTTCGGTTATGGTCAATGTAAAGCTGCTTGTCGCTTCGGGGTTGTTCGTCATTGTGTTATTCGGTTTAAGCGGAATGCGCGATGTGAATACGTTTATCGATCAGGTGAAAAGCCATACCGATCACATGGTGTTGTCCGACCCTTATGCCATTGCGCTGCCGGCTGTCGCTACGGTCGAAATGACGGGCGATGAACGCGACCTTCTCCTCACGAGGATCAAGGAGGGGGCGGAACAGTTAAGAAAGCCCGCGATTAACGCCAAGCTGGATCATGTTTGGAAAGCGATACCGGGTCTGAACGGGGTGGAAGTGGATGTGGAGAAAACGTTTTTGCTCGCGCAAAAACATGCCGTTCCCGGAGAAATTCCTTACGTGTTCAAGGAGGTTTCGCCGCAAATCGGACTCGATGACCTGGGGGCGCAGCCGATTTATAAAGGCAACCCGCAAAAGCCGATGGTTGCCCTTATGATCAACGTTGCCTGGGGCAACGAATATTTGCCGAAAATGCTCGAGGTGCTG
This sequence comes from Paenibacillus hamazuiensis, assembly GCF_023276405.1. Lineage (NCBI taxonomy): Bacteria > Bacillati > Bacillota > Bacilli > Caryophanales > Paenibacillaceae > Paenibacillus > Paenibacillus hamazuiensis. Next base: position 3,056,143 of record NZ_JALRMO010000001.1, on the reverse strand, counting down.
GACAAGGAAAACGTGCATGCGACGTTTTTTTTCGACGGGACTTGGCTGAAAAGCAACATTGACGTGGCCAAAGATATTATGGCGCGGGGCCATGAGGTATCCAATCACGCCTACTCCCACAAAAACATGAGCCAGCTCAGCCGCCAAAAAGCGACCGAGGAAATCGTGAAGACGCAAAACCTTCTCAGCAAGGAGCTCGGGGCCAAAAACGTGCTGTTTGCACCGCCTTCCGGCGATTACGATCAGGAAACGGTGAACATCGCCCACAGCCTGGGGCTGCGAACGATTTTGTGGACGTTGGATACGGTCGACTGGAGGAAGCCGGAGCCGTGGACGATTGTTAATAAAATTCGCGCACGAGTCGAGCCGGGCAGCCTTATCCTGATGCATCCGACGTCGTCGTCCAGCGAGGCGCTCGCCGAAATGATCTCCATCATCAAAGAAAAAAAATTGCGGCTTGGTACGGTCAGCGACGTCATTTCGCCGAAGCGTGTTCCGGAAAGTTGAGTCCGGGTAGCCTTTTTGCTATCATAGTTGAATGATTGGTTTAGGCTTACACTTACGATGCCAGTTTTTGCTGGCGCAAAAACTCAGCTTATGCTTACGAAGCAAGTTTTGCTTCGCAAAACTCAGCCTACACTTACGATGCCAGTTTTTGCTGGCGCAAAAACTCTTAGGAGGCGCACTTTATTGAATAAACATACGCTGTCCAACGGACTCAGGGTGGTCATCGAGAAAATTCCGACCTGCCGCTCGGTATCCTTCGGCATTTGGGTCAAAACGGGCTCGCGCAACGAAAACGAGCAAAATAACGGAATTTCCCATTTTATCGAACATATGCTGTTCAAAGGAACAGATACATATTCGGCGAAAGATATCGCGGAAATTTTCGACGGGATCGGCGGCAACGTCAACGCGTTTACGTCGAAGGAGTACACTTGCTACTATGCCAAGGTGCTCGATCAGCATCTGCCGATTGCCGTAGACGTTTTGGCGGGCATGTTTTTCCGGTCCGCTTTTGACCCCGCCGAACTCGAGAAAGAAAAAAACGTCATCTACGAAGAAATTTCGATGTATGAGGACACGCCGGACGACCTGGTGCACGATCTCGTATCCAAAGCGGCTTACGGCGATCATCCGCTCGGGTTCACGATTATCGGGACCGAAAGCAATTTGTCGGCAATGAGCTCGGACGACCTGCGCCAATATATGAAGCGGCATTACAATTTGGAAAATACGGTGATCAGCGTTGCCGGCAATATAGACGACAGCGTGCTGGAGCTGCTCGAAAAGCATTTTGGCAGCTTTAACAGCTCGGGGGCCGAAACGGTTTTTGAAGCTCCTCAGTTTAAGGGTGAAGCGATTTTTCACGATAAAAAGACGGAGCAGAACCACATCTGCATGTCGTTCCCGGGACTTTCGATCAAAGACGATCAGCTGTATTCGATGGTGCTGCTGAACAATGCGATCGGCGGCGGCATGAGCTCCCGGCTCTTCCAGGAAATCCGCGAAAAACGCGGACTTGCCTACTCGGTATATTCGTATCATTCCGCCCATATCGACAGCGGGTTGTTTACGATCTATACCGGCACGGCGCCCAAACAAACGAATGAAGTCGTGAAAATCACCATGGAGCTGCTGGGCGATATCAAGCAAAACGGGATTACGGCGGCCGAACTGAGAAAAGGCAAGGAGCAGCTCAAAGGCAGCCTCATCTTGAGCCTCGAAAGCACAAGCAGCCGGATGAACCGGATAGGTAAAAACGAGCTGCTGCTCGGCAAACATTATAGCCTCGATGAGCTGATTGAGCGGATTGAGGCGGTAGAGCTCGAACATATCGAACGTTTGATCGCACAGGTTTTTGCACATCCGTTTACGATGGCAACGGTTGGAAAAGTTGAACCTGCTGTGCAAAATATCAGGAGGGATCAGCTTGTTACATAAAGTACAAATTCAACGTCTACCGGGAAACGAAGATATCAAACTCCCGCAAAAAATGTCCGAGCTCGCCAGCGGCTTCGATTTGTACGCGGCTCTGCCCGAGCAGGTCGTACTCGCGCCCGGACAACGGGCACTGATCCCGACCGGGTTCGCTATGGCGATGCCGGCCCAGCTCGAAGCTCAAATCCGGCCGCGCAGCGGCCTTGCCTTAAAGCACGGCATCACGTGCCTCAATTCTCCCGGCACGATCGATGCCGATTACCGGGGCGAAGTCAAGGTACTGCTCATCAATCTCGGGCAGGAGCCGTTTACCATCCAGCGAAACGAACGCATCGCGCAGATGGTGTTTCAGCTCGTACCGGCCGTCCTGCTCGAAGAGGTTTCGGAGCTTTCCGAAACCGAACGCGGTGCCGGCGGCTTCGGCCACACCGGCCGAACCTGATCTTATATATTCAACTGCACTCTGACAATGTCAGGGTGCTTTTTTAGTTTGTTCGGGTTTTGCGGTTTGTGAATTTGCTGGTGGTGAAATTGTGATTTCGTCCGAGTCACATAACTCCAAGGGTGACAGTTAAGCGCGGCGGCATGAGATTTTGCACCGGCAAAATCCATGCCAACAGGCGCGGGCGTGAGGCACGCATTCACTCCTAAAGCATCGTATCAAAAGTAAAGCGTGTCCGGCATAGGATTTATTGCCTAGCAGCAATAAATCCATGCCGGACAAACGCGAATTAGAAGCGAGCAGCGTCGCAAACCAGGCGGGTCCAGGGCGCCCGAGCGCCTTAAGGGCTTTGCGGAGCAAAGCCGGCTACGGAAGCCTGGGGTCCCCCCGGTGGGGGGATTTAGGGGGGCGGATATCCGAAAGGGAAGGCAAGGGGTGAACGGGGAAAATCAAATTTTTTGAGGAAAAAGAGGGATTACTGGGGGACGCCCCCACACTGTAACCCATTTCTGGGCGCAAGCATAAGATAACCTATCGAAAGGAAAGAGAGGAGTGAGGAAGGAGTGTTGACCGGTATTCAAATTTCCGTCATCGGCGGAGATGCCCGCCAACTGGAAGTGATCCAAAGGTTTTCCGAGCTGGACGCCACGGTAACGCTGTTCGGATTCGACAATCTGCAAAACCAATTCAGCGGCATCACGAAAGCGTCTCTTGTTCCCGAGGCGCTGCAAACAACGGACGCCGTCATCCTTCCCGTCGTAGGAACCGACGACCATGGGAACATCGAGTCGATATTTTCTTCGAGCGAACTTCGGCTGCTGGCGGAACATCTCGAAGCGCTGCCGAGGCACGCCAAAATCTACACCGGCATGGCCAAAATGTACTTGAAAAAGCTGTGCGCCGCCTGTTCTATAGGACTTGTCGAACTGTTGGAGCGGGACGATGTCGCCATTTACAACTCCATTCCTACGGCAGAAGGCGCCGTGATGATGGCGATTCAGAACACGGATATTACGATTCACGGATCGCAGTGCATGGTGCTCGGCTTCGGCAGAACCGGCGTGACGCTCGCGCGGACGCTGCAGGGGCTTGGGGCGAACGTAAAGGTCGGCGTCAACCGCCCGGAGTATTTCGCACGCGCTTGGGAGATGGGTTTTAAGCCTTTTTACACCAAGGATTTGTACGAACAAGTAGCCAATATCGACTTGCTTTTTAATACAATTCCGTCTATGATAGTCACAGCGCAAATTATAGCCAATATTCCTCATCGTGCGGTCATTATTGACCTTGCGTCGAAGCCGGGCGGAACCGATTTCCGCTTTGCCGAGAAACGCGGGATCAAAGCGATGCTCGCACCTGGCTTACCCGGAATCGTAGCACCCAAAACGGCAGGGCGGATTATGGCCGAGACGTTAAGCACGCTCATTCTGGAGGATGCCAGCACGAGGAGGAATGTATAAATGGCTTGGCAAGGAAAAACGGTTGGATTTGCCCTGACAGGCTCTCATTGCACACTGGAAGAGATCATGCCGCAGATACAGAGATTTGTAGACGCCGGGGCGAAGGTTATCCCGATCGCGTCTTATTCCGTACAGACGACGGACACCCGCTTCGGCACGTCCGACAGCTGGCGGAAGCAGCTGAAGGAAATTACCGGCAACGACATCATTTCAACAATCGTGGAGGCCGAACCGCTCGGCCCGTCGAAGCTGCTTGATGTGATGGTCATTGCGCCCTGCACGGGGAATACGACCAGCAAGCTGGCCAACGCGATGACGGAAAGTCCGGTGCTCATGGCCGCCAAGGCGCAGATGAGAAACCAGCGGCCGCTTGTGCTTGCGATTTCGACCAACGATGGTCTCGGACTCAACGCGATGAACATCAGCAAGCTGCTTATTACGAAAAATATATATTTCGTGCCGTTCGGCCAGGATAATCCGACCGGAAAGCCGAATTCGCTTGTCGCGCGCATGGATTTAATCATGGAGACGTGCGAAGCGGCCCTTCAAGGGAAGCAATACCAGCCGCTCATCATCGAAAGGTTTAATTATTAACCTGTTCACTTCATATATATAAGAGCAAGGGGAGAGACATCCGGATGTCGAACCAAAAATTATTCAATGTCGCCGTTGTCGGGGCAACGGGCGCCGTAGGAGAACAAATTATCCGTTTGCTGGATGAGCGCAATTTCCCCATTGATCAGCTCAAGCTGCTCTCCTCCGAAAGATCGGCAGGCACGGCTATCCGTTTCAAAGACCGAGAAATTACCGTGGAAGCCGCAAAGCCGGAAAGCTTTGAGGGCGTCGAAATCGCTCTGTTCAGCGCCGGTGGCGACGTAAGCAGGGTTCTGGTTCCGGAAGCGGTTAAGCGCGGTGCGGTATGCATCGACAATACAAGCGCATTCCGCATGGATCCGGAAACGCCGCTTGTCGTGCCGGAAGTGAATATCGACAAAATTAACGAACATAAAGGTGTTATCGCCAACCCGAACTGCTCGACGATTCAGATGGTTGCCGCATTAAAGCCGCTGTATGACAGGTACGGCATTTCGCGCGTCATCGTTTCGACGTATCAGGCGGTATCCGGAGCGGGTGCTCGTGCAATTGACGAGATGCTGAGACAATCCCGGGAGATTTTGGCCGGCAATGACGTCGAGCCGCAAATTTTGCCGGTATCTTCGCTGCCGGTGAAGCACCAAATCGCATTTAACGCCATTCCGCAAATCGACAAATTTGTCGACAACGGATTTACTTACGAAGAAATGAAAATGATTAATGAAACAAAAAAGATTCTGGGTGACGAGTCACTCGAAGTCACCGCCACTTGTGTACGCATTCCGGTCGTTTACGGCCACTCCGAGTCGGTTTATGTCGAGTTGAAATCCGATTTCGAGATGGAGGAAGTTCGCAAACTCATCGCGGATGCGCCGGGCATCGTGCTTCAGGACGACCCGTCCGGACAGGAATACCCGATGGCGACGAATGCGGCCGGAAAACTGGATACGTATGTCGGACGTCTTCGCCGCGATTTGAGCAATCCCCGCGCACTCAACATGTGGATCGTTTCCGACAACCTGTTGAAAGGCGCGGCGTGGAATGCGGTGCAAATCGCGGAATATATCGCGATTGAAACGGATTAAATCCAACGGATAATGCTTTCCCTAAGCAGGAAAGCGGCCTTTCGATAACCGTGGATTTTTTCATGAAGGGAGCTTTCCTCGCCGGAGAGCTCCCCGATCATGTATACGGCGAGGTGGAAGATCATGAAGATCTTGGTGCAGAAATTTGGCGGCACTTCCCTTTCCACCCCTGAAGCTAGAGATCATGTTATCGGTCACATCCGGGACGCACTCAATGAAAACTACAAACTTGTCGTAGTCGTTTCCGCTATGGGAAGAAAAGGTGAGCCGTACGCGACGGACACCTTGCTGGACTTGATCCGGCAAAACGGCAATCGCTTGCCGAAGCGCGAACGCGATCTGCTTTTGTGCTGCGGAGAAATCATCTCTGCGTCTGTTCTTTGCAGCTTGCTGAACGCCGCCACGATTCCGGCCGTCGTTCTCACGGGCGGCCAAGCCGGCTTTTTGACGAATGACGATTACAGCAATGCACAAATTTTGTCGATTACGCCGACACGAATTATCGAGCATCTTGAGCAGGACAAGGTGGTGATCGTCACCGGCTTTCAAGGAGAAACCGAGAGGCGGGATTTTACGACGCTCGGAAGAGGCGGCAGCGACACGTCGGCGACCGCACTCGGAGGTGCACTGAAAGCGGAAGTCGTCGATATTTTTACCGATGTAAACGGTATTTTAACCGCCGATCCGCGGATAGTGAAGGATGCAAAACCGCTCAGGGTCGTCTCTTACGCGGAAATTTGCAACATGGCGCACAGCGGAGCTAAGGTCATTCATCCGCGCTCCGTGGAGGTGGCTATGCACGCGAACATCCCGGTGCGGGTACGCTCGACCTTCAGCAAGGAAGAGGGCACCCTCGTAACGAACGCAGAAGCGGCCAAATCGGCAGGCAGCAAAATCCGCGACCGTTTCGTAACGGGGATTGCGAGCTTTTCGGACATTACGCAGATTCAAGTATTGGCCGAGGACGGACAATACGACTTGCACCTTAGAGTGTTCAAGGCAATGGCGCAAAATCAGATCAGCGTGGATTTCATCAACGTCAACCCGTCAGGCGTCGTCTATACGGTATTCGATCATGAAGCCGGGCGGGCCACCGATATTTTAACTTCGCTCGGGCATAAGCCTAAATGTCTGTCCGGCTGCGCCAAGGTGTCGATCATCGGCGGCGGCATGAACGGGGTTCCGGGCGTCATGGCGCTTATTGTCGAAGCGCTGACGGATCAGGACATTCCGATTTTGCAATCGGCCGACTCCAATGCTACCATATGGGTATTGGTGAGAGGTGAAGATATGGAGCGTGCGGTCAGGGCGCTTCATCGGAAATTTGAGCTTCATAAATAATCTTAGTAACTTTTACCGGTCAGGAGGAAGATGTACGTGGAATTCGGAAGATTAATTACAGCAATGGTGACACCATTCGACAATCAGCTGCAAATCGATTGGAAGCAGGTGGAGAAATTAATCGATTACCTGGTTGACGAGCAAAAAAGCGATGCGCTGGTCGTCAGCGGGACAACCGGCGAATCCCCGACTTTGGAGGACGAGGAGAAGCTGGAGCTGTTCCGGTTTTGCCTGAATTATGCGAAAGGCCGCTGCAAAATTATCGCAGGCACGGGAAGCAACGATACGAAGCATTCGATCCATCTGTCGAAAGAAGCCGAGAAAATCGGCGTGGACGGACTGCTTTTGGTGGCTCCTTATTATAATCGGCCTTCCCAGGAGGGGTTGTATCAGCATTTTAAAACGGTTGCCGAATCCGTCAGCATTCCCGTCATCCTGTACAACGTTCCTGGCCGTACGGGCGTCAATGTAAGCGCGGAAACGACGATCCGCTTGTCCCATATCCCGAACATCGTGGCGACGAAAGATTGCGCCGATACGAATCAGCTGACCCAGATCGTTCGTGATGCGGCTCCGGATTTCCGGGTATACACCGGCGAGGACAGCAATACGCTGCCCACCCTGTGCGTCGGAGGTTACGGTGTCGTCAGTGTGGCCAGCCACGTCGTCGGCAAGGAAATGAAAGAAATGATCGAGGCTTATTTGGCCGGGAACGTCCGGCACGCAGCCAAACTGCACGGACAGCTGCTGCCGGTGCTTCAGGGGCTGTTCTGCGCGCCGAATCCGGTGCCGGTCAAATATGCGCTGAATCAAAGAGGCATCGAAGTCGGCGGCGTTCGTTTGCCGCTGGTCGACGTGACGGAAGATCAAGCGAAATTCATCCAATCCCTTTTTGCATAATACGTAAACCATATGATAAAACCGGTGCTGCGTAAGCATCGGTTTTATTTTTTTGGAGAGCATATACCGTAAACGGGAGCAAACTTGTAATTGATGTTTTTTATCATGTATAATGATGGCAAGTGACTGGTGCGGTAATCTTTGGTTTGCAACTCATACGGGAATCGTCGTCAATTACATTAAGGAGGTATATTCTTGTCAAAGAAAAATACGGATAAGCTAACGATCTTCGCTCTGGGCGGCGTGGGCGAAATCGGTAAAAATATGTATGTGGTGCAGTATGCAAACGATATTGTAGTCATTGATAGTGGACTTAAATTTCCGGAGGAGGATATGCTCGGTATCGACATCGTCATTCCGGACATCTCCTACCTGACGGAGAATCGAGATAAGGTCAGAGGCATTTTAATCACTCACGGGCATGAGGATCATATCGGCGGTTTGCCTTACGTGCTTAAGCAGCTGAATGTCCCGGTGTACGGAACGAAGCTGACGCTCGGTTTGATCGAAACGAAGCTGAAGGAAGCCGGTTTGCTCGGCGAAACGAAACGGATACTCATTAATGCGGATTCGGAGCTTAAGCTTGGCACTATGACTGCCACTTTCTTCAAGACGAATCATAGTATTCCGGATTCGGTCGGCGTGTGCCTGGCCACACCGGAAGGCAATGTGGTCCATACCGGCGACTTTAAGTTCGATCATACTCCGGTCAACGGCCAGTATGCGGATCTTCAGCGCATGGCGGAAATCGGCGCAAGCGGCGTTTTGGCGCTTTTGTCCGATAGCACGAACGCCGAGCGCCCGGGATTCACTCCTTCGGAGAAAAGCGTAGGCTCGGAGCTGGAGGAGATTTTCCGCAAAGCCCGGCAGCGCGTCGTTGTCGCCACGTTCGCTTCCAATATTCACCGGATTCAGCAGGTAATCGATGCGGCGGTTGCGACCCGCAGAAAACTGACGGTCATCGGCCGCAGCATGGTAAACGTTGTTACCATCGCCAGCGAACTCGGCTATCTTCACATTCCGGACGGCATGCTGATCGAACCGGAAGAGATCAATAAGCTGGCCGCAGACCGTGTCGTCATTTTGTCTACCGGAAGCCAGGGGGAGCCGATGTCGGCACTGACGCGAATGGCTAGATCCTCACACCGGAAGGTCGATATTTTACCGGGTGACACCGTCATTATTGCTGCGACTCCAATTCCGGGCAATGAGCGGTATGTGGGCCGTACGGTTGACGAGTTGATGCGCATCGGCGCGCATGTCATCTACGGTCCGGGTTCGGTAACCGGGGTTCACGTTTCGGGACACGGAAGCCAGGAGGAGCTGAAGCTGATGCTTAACCTGATGCGGCCGAAATATTTTATTCCGATTCACGGTGAGTATCGTATGCTTCGTCAGCATGGGCAGCTGGCAGAATCCGTCGGAATCGAGAAGGAAAATATTTTCATCCTCGATAACGGAGATACGGTGGAAATCCAGGACGGTGCGGCGAGGAAAGGCCACAAAGTACCGGCAGGCAATACGCTGATTGACGGGCTTGGCGTAGGCGACGTAGGCAACATCGTGCTGCGGGACCGCAAGCTGTTGTCACAAGACGGCATTTTGGTCGTTGTCGTAACGCTCAGCAAACAGGACGGCTCGATTATGTCCGGTCCGGATATCATTTCCCGCGGTTTCGTTTATGTTCGCGAATCCGAAGGTTTGCTGGACGAAGCGAACCGCATCGTAACAAGCACACTCAATCGCTTGATGGGCGAAAACGTCAATGAGTGGGCGTCTCTAAAAACTAACGTAAAAGATGCGTTGGGACGATTTTTATATGAACAAACCAGAAGAAGACCGATGATCCTGCCGATCATCATGGAAGTCTAACATTCCACGTCAAGTCACTTACCGTTTATAAAACATTCAAAAGCTTTTCCGAATCAGCCAATGGCTCCTCGGGAAAGCTTTTTTAGTGTTGGAAAAGTATGGTTTAGGAAAGTATAGAGACTATAAGCAGTACAGTTTAGCGTGTCCTGCACCAATTCGGCGTCAGCCGAATCGTGCCGGACAACCGCGGGCACGAGGGCACGCACGTCCGCCAACGGCCTGGGGTCCCCCGATGGGGGGATTTAGGGGGGCGGACATCCGTCAAACAAAGAATAAATTTCACTCGCCAATCCATACTATGGGAGTGACCAAGGACGGGAGGATGACACCATGACAGATTTGACAACAAAACAGCAAGACCCGCAAATGCCTCAGCAGGATGATAAGCGCAGTACGACCGTAGATACGATTCAGCAGCTGGGCCAGACGAATACGCCGACTTCCGGCGAATCGAACATTTACTGCATGTCGATTATCGGGCAAGTCGAAGGCCATTTGATTTTACCCCCTCAAAATAAAACAACCAAATACGAGCATCTGATTCCGCAGCTCGTTGCCGCCGAGCAAAACCCCAAAATAGAAGGGGTGCTCGTCGTGTTAAATACGGTCGGCGGAGATGTGGAAGCGGGACTCGCCATCGCCGAAATGATCGCTTCGCTGTCCAAGCCGACGGTTGCGCTCGTGCTCGGAGGAGGGCATAGCATCGGTGTGCCGATTGCCGTATCGGCCAACTATTCCCTCATAGCCGAAACGGCGACGATGACGATACACCCGATTCGATTGAACGGGCTTGTCATCGGCGTTCCGCAAACGTTCGAATATTTGGACAAAATGCAGGAACGCGTTATCCGTTTTGTAACGCGCCATTCGAGGGTGGCGGAAGAGAAGTTTAAAGAGCTGATGTTCAAAACGGGGGAGCTTACCCGGGATATCGGAACGACTGTCATCGGCTCGGATGCCGTACGGTACGGCCTGATCGACGGCATTGGAGGACTCGGCGACGCGATGAAGGAATTGAACCGCCGCATCGAGGAAAGAAGATCGATGAAAAGCGGGGGGATGGTGCAATGATTTTTTACACGCCGATGCCGATGGACATCGTCATGGAAGGTTTTGATAAGCAGGAGGAACCGTCTTACTTCGAAATTACGCTGAACGGCGTACATATGCAGGTTCAAGCCATCAATGAACGCCAAGCCTCGATTGTTCGAATATTAAGCTGTGAATTGCAGGATTATTTGAACCCTCAATACGCTCCGGGCAAGCTGATCGAATTTCAGCCGGTTTTGCGGTAAGCACCGTGGAACTTTCGAAACTTTCGGACCTTTTGGGAATTGTTTAAGCTTCACCCCCAGGTGTGATATAATCAACACTTGGGGGTGGATTGTTTTGGCAAAGGCGAGGAAGAAGAGCAATGCCCTGAAAGCGACTTTAAAATATGAGCTTTACGGAATCCTCATCTTGATTTTTTCGGTCATCGCGCTGTCGCGGGAAGGCTCCGTGGCCAGGTCGCTGACATACTTGTTCCGTTTTCTGATCGGCACGTGGGATTTTGTCATCCCGCTTATTTTTATATTCGTAGGCTTGTATGTCATGATGAAAAGAGAGTGGCCGACTTGGCGGTCTACGAGGAAATTCGGCGTGCTGCTGTTTGTATGCGGTCTTTTGATCATGAGCCATATCAACCTTTTCGGGATGCTGTATCCGAAGGGAGACTACACGGCCGGACGCATTATCAGCGATACGTGGAGCAGCATGGTGAACGGATTTAATTCGTCGGACAAGGCCCGCGACATTTTAACCCACGAAGTCGGCGGCGGCATGATCGGGGCGCTGCTTTACAGCGTGCTTTATTTTTTGTTCGACAATTGGGGGGCAAGGCTGCTTCAATATACGTTATTTATCGTCGGATTTACGCTTGTGACCGGGATTTCGTATATCGAACTGGGAAGCAAGCTGCGGGGACGATTGTCCTGGTCCGACTCTTCGCTGGCCAAGCTCATTAAGAGCTGGAAGCAGCAGCCGAAAAAGGCGCCGGCTCCCGTCAAAAAACCGAAGCCTGCGGCTGCGGAAAATTACATATTCGAAGATGAAGAATTCGACGAAGAAAGCTACAAACCGGAACCGAAGCGGACGGGCAAAAAGAAACCGCTTTTTCTCGAGCTGCTGAACCCGACCCAGGAAAAGCTGAACAAGAAAAAGTCGTCACGTAAAAATGTGGAAAGCGAAGAAGAGCAAATCGGGATGAAGGAACAGGCTGAGCCGGCTGCGGATGAATCGGTTAAGGTTTACGACGCATACGATGATGAGCCGCTGAACGATGGGAAAGAAGACCCGCATATCCCTGTAATTCGAGACTTTCAGGAACAAGTTAAGCAGGAGGAGAAGACGGTGGTTGCTTCATCCGCACCACCCGCACCTTCGCCCGTATCCGCTCCAACTCCTGCAAAGAAGGACAGCGCAGAGGAGCAGGTTCATGTTGAATTTGCGATGTCGGACAAACCGGCTGATATTCCTTACGAGCTGCCTCCGCTCAGCTTGCTGGCCCGGCCCGCAAACGGGAAAGGTTCCGAATCGCTTGATTATAAGGCGGTAGCGCGCAAGCTGGAGGCTACGCTCGAAAGCTTCGGCGTCCGCGCGAAAGTGCTTGAAGTTGTCAGAGGCCCGGCGGTGACGCGCTTTGAGATCCAGCCGGACGTCGGCGTGAAGGTGAGCCGGATCGTCAGCCTGACGGACGACATTGCGCTTGCGCTTGCCGCAAAGGACATTCGAATGGAGGCGCCGATTCCGGGCAAATCCGCAATCGGCATCGAAGTGCCGAACTCCGAGGTATCCGTCGTCACGATGCGCGAGGTGATGGAAAGTCCGGCTTTCCAGGATGCCGGCTCGAAGCTGTCGATCTCGTTCGGCCGCGACATTTCCGGTCAGGTGATCGTCGGCAACCTGGCGAGAATGCCGCATATGCTCGTAGCCGGCGCGACCGGTTCCGGCAAATCCGTATGCATCAACGGGATCATCACGAGCATTTTGTTCAAGGCCCGGCCGGATGAAGTCAAGTTTCTGATGATCGACCCTAAAATGGTCGAGCTTAACGTGTACAACGGCATACCGCATTTGCTTGCTCCTGTCGTTACCGACCCGCGCAGAGCATCGCTCGCCTTGAAAAAAGTTGTCGTCGAGATGGAGAAACGGTACGAGCTGTTTTCCAAAAGCGGCACGCGTAACATTGAAGGCTACAACACGATGCTAAAGGAAACGGGCTCCGGAGAGCCGCTTCCGTTCATCGTCGTCATCGTGGACGAGCTCGCCGACCTGATGATGGTCGCTGCCGGCGATGTTGAGGATTCCATTTGCCGCCTGGCACAAATGGCTCGTGCTGCAGGCATTCACTTGATCATTGCGACTCAGCGACCGTCCGTCGACGTCATCACGGGTGTGATCAAAGCGAACATCCCGTCGCGAATCGCATTCGGCGTATCGTCGCAGGTCGACTCGCGAACGATTCTCGATATGGTCGGTGCGGAAAAACTGCTTGGCCGCGGGGACATGCTGTACCTGCCGATGGGGGCTTCCAAGCCGATTCGCGTGCAAGGGGCGTTTTTGTCCGACCAAGAGGTTGAGACCGTGGTGAATTATTGGAAAAACCAAGGTCAAGCCACCTACGTGGAAGATATGGTTCCGCAGGTGGAAGAGCAATCCGCGGAAACGGAGCAATTCGAAGACGAATTGTACGACCAGGCGGTCCAAATCATTTTGGAAGCGAAGCAGGCGTCCGTCTCGCTTCTCCAGCGGCGCATGCGCGTGGGCTACACCCGAGCGGCCCGCTTGATCGATACGATGGAAGCCAGAGGCATCGTCGGCCCTTACGAGGGCAGCAAACCGCGCGAGGTGCTCGTCACCCTCGAGCAGTATCAGCAGAACCGTTTAAGCTCATAGTCATTGAGGGACCGAAGTACGAAACAGCTCAATATGAAGAACACTTTCCGTTAAAGGGCGGAGAAGTGTTCTTGTGCGCTTGGCAGCGCATCGTACTAACGGGTGAAAGTCCCGAGCGCACCGCGGGGTGGCGGAAGCGCATAGCCGACTGGTAGTGCTCTGGCCGTAAGGGAGGGTGCGGAGGATCAGAAGGCAAAACCCGGAACAGGCGGCATGAACCATGTTGGCTGGCGAAGCCGGATAACCCTGCAAGAGAAGGGGACGTCCTATACCACCATAGGCTTCGAAAGTTAGGAGGACTGGATTCGGGGGAAAGACGATGACGTGACCCAAGGAGGGCTTATCGTCTTCCGCATAGCGGTAAACTCTTTTCAAGGCTTATAGGGCTAAGACAGAATGATGGATGGTGAGCAGTCATACGAAGGGATAGTAGTGAGAAAGCTTGCCGGAAAAGCCGCAATGGCAAGTGAACCGACACCAACGTTGTCGGTGCAAGCTTAGACCCAAAAGGCAAAGACTTGGTGCGAAGCCCGGAACCGTGGAAGAAAAGCATAACCACCTAGGAAGCCGTCATGTGCCAGACAGAAGCCGGGGAGCCAAGAAGAGCGAAGAGCCGGGGCTGAACAAAAGGGTAGGCCGTCTGGGGCGGAGTACCGAAGGGGAACCGGAAAGGCTGAAAGATTAGCTATACGTCCGGAAACTGAAAGGGAAGGAACACGAGACATGAAGGAAGGAAAAGGAGAGGTAGGCTTTCGTGAGGGAGTAGAAGTCCCGAGAAAACGCAGATGGCACAGCCTCATCGACAAGATATGGGCGATGCCGAACCTTGAGGAGGCATTCCGGGAGGTCAAGCGCAACCGGGGAGCAGCGGGAGTAGACGGAGTGACCATAAAGGTATTCGAGAGTGAACTGGAGCGTAACTTAAGAACGCTTCAGCAGGAGCTGCGGGCGAAGGCATACAAGCCGATGCCGGTCAGGCGCATGTACATTTCCAAGGAAAATGGGGGTCAAAGGCCGCTCGGGATACCCGCAATTCGCGATCGCGTAGTACAGGCGGCGACCCGCCGAATCCTCGAACCGATTTACGAGGCGACATTTATGGAGTGTAGTTTTGGGTTTCGCCCGGGACGCAGTGCACACATGGCGCTGGAGAACATTCGGAAAGATCTCATGGATGGATACGTTTATGTGATCGACGCCGACCTGAAATCGTATTTCGATCTCATTCCACATGACAAGTTGCTTAAGGCCGTCAAGGAAGAAGTGGTGGATGGTAGTGTCCTAAAGCTCATAGAAAGCTTCTTAAAGTCCGGAGTCATGGAGAACGGAAGTTTTCACCTGAACGAGCAAGGAAGTCCACAGGGTGGGGTTATTAGTCCGCTTTTGGCGAATATCTACCTAAACCCGCTGGATAAGCTCATGACTGAACGGAAGCACCGTATAACACGGTACGCCGATGATTTTGTGATCTGCTGCAAATCCCAAAAGGGGGCAGAGAGGGTACTCCAAGGTGTTATTCGTCTACTGGAACAAGAGCTTGGGCTCAAAGTACACCCGGAGAAAACCAAGATCGTGAACAACTTGGAACAGTCCTTTATGTTCCTAGGTCATGAGTTTAAACCGGGATTTTGGGTTACTCCATCCTCGAAAGCCAAACAGAAATTTAAAGAACGCGTGAAAGCAATTACGCGGCGGAACCAAACGGTGAATGTGGAACAGCTGATCCGAAAGAAGTTGAATCCATATTTACGTGGATGGGGTAGCTATTTTGGCTGGGGCAACGTAGGAAGTCTGATGAGAGAGTACGATGCATGGATAAGGAGAAGGCTCCGGATGGTACAGTTGCGGAGCTGGAAAAAGCCGAAGAACTTCTACAGGGCACTAAGAAAGAATAAGTGGAGGGGAGAGCTTCCCAAGATGCGTATGTTCGCATGGAGAAGCTCGCTATCCAAGCCAGCCAGTGTTGCAATGCCAAACGATTGGTTCAGAGAAAGAGGTCTCGTTTTTCTCGTAGACATCTATAATGAACATCATCCCCAGCGGGGATAAGCGCGGAGGAGCCGGATGCGATGACCCGCACGTCCGGTTCTGTGAGAGGCCCATGAATTCATTCATGGGCCTACTCGATTTTCTGTACAGGTGCAGCCTGCAATGGTCATTGCCGTATCCCGGACCCAGACGAACCGGGTTATTAGATACACCCGCAAAAGTCATGCGTGTCCTGCGAGCGGTTTGCGTCAGCAAAACGATGGCAGGACGAACGCGACCTAGCAGCGCGCACCCCCGCTAACGGGCGGGGCCAGGGCGCCTTAGCACAATGTTGTCAAGTTAACTCGTTTTCTTGGAATCTTGGATTCAACCGACCTGTTATGCGGCGTATATAGTTGCACTAACATAGAGGATCTCACATTCGTTATTCTCGGGAAAATAAGCAAATCTGAAAAATAGAGGAACTGAGATGCGTTAAATATACGGAAAATTGCTTAATATATGGAAAAAAGGAAAATAACGCATCTGAGTTCCTTTATTCTTGGCGAATCAGTCGAAATGGCCATTAAAGCGCATTGTAGTTCCTTTATGACCCTGGGCCAGATTTGGACCTAACCTGATAACATTGCACCTGAGCGTATGGGTCCCCCCGCTGGGGGACTTAGGAGGGAAGAAGCCCCCTAAAGAGGGCAGGGGGTGACCTCTGTGCATAGAACTGCTCAACCTTTCTCATAATAACCTTAAATAGGTTAGGTTGATAACAAGGGGAAAGGTGAATGCACTTGATGAACAAACGATTGATCATTATCACGTTTTGCGTGGTCACCTTGCTTTTCGGCGGCTATCAGCTCAAGCAAAGCATGAACTCGAAGATGACCTTCGAGAACTGGGATATCCGATATGGCGCCGTAGGCAAAGACGTATATGAGCTTCAAGGGCGACTTAAACATTTGGGTTTCTATACCGGGGATGTGGACGGCGATTTCGGATATAGAACACTAAGATCCGTGAAATGGTTTCAATCCGAATTCGGACTGCCCGTAGACGGCGTTGTCGGAGACAAAACGAAGCTAAAGCTGTGGGAGGCTACCAAAGATTGGAAGCCGACAGCGGCGGACCTGCCTCCATCTGTCGTAGGCGGTGGCGGTGGCGGAGGAGGAGGCGGAGCAGGGAATGCCGCAGGGGCAGAAGCTCCGACCAATGTGACCCCTGTCAATCAAATGGGCTTATCCGAACAGGATTTAAATTTGATGGCCAATGCCGTACACGGAGAAGCCCGTGGCGAGCCATATATCGGTCAAGTAGCGGTGGCGGCGGTTATTTTGAACAGGGTGCAATCCCCGAGCTTTCCGAACACGGTTTCCGGCGTTATTTTCCAGCCGGGCGCATTTACAGCGGTGGCCGACGGACAAATTTGGCTGACGCCGAACGAAACTTCGAAGAAAGCGGTCAGAGACGCATTAAACGGATGGGACCCGACGGGAGAAGCGCTGTATTACTTTAACCCGGATACGGCCACATCGAAATGGATTTGGTCCCGACCGCAAATCAAACGAATCGGCAAACACATTTTCTGCAAATAATACGAAAAATTGAAGAAGTAACCCGTCTGCGGTTGCTTCTTCTCTTTTAGGAGGAATATAATGGTATCATCCTTTGTAAAGGAAGGGAGCTACACGCCATTGAAAACGATTCAATTTGAGCGCGGCACCGTCCGTCAAATGCGCATTCACGTTTTGCCGACCGATCAGTTTAAAACTTTCGCCATTTCCGTATATCTCGGGCTTCCGCTGGCGGAGCAAGCGGTGACGCCGACAGCGTTAATTCCTTTCGTACTCCGCCGCGGCACGCAGGCCTACCCCGAAACCAAGCAGTTCCGCGAGCGTCTCGACGATATGTACGGAGCGGGACTCGGCTTCGATATTTACAAACGCGGGGATTACCAGATCGTCCAATTCCGGATGGACGTCATTCAGGACCGGTTCGTCTCATCCAACGAACCGCTTTTGAAGCAGGCGCTGCAATTTTTGGGACAGACGCTCACCGAACCCGTCCTGGAAAAAGGACAATTTCGCAGCAAATACGTGGATTCGGAAAAAACGACGCTTCAGAAACGGCTGGAAGCGATTATCAATGACAAAATTCGCTACGCGGCGGAACGCTGCATTGAAGAAATGTGCAAAAACGAGCCTTATCGGCTTCATCCACTCGGCAAAATCGAAGCGCTGCAGGAAATTGACGCAAAGTCGCTCTACGAGCATTATCAGTCGTGGTTAAAAACGGCGCCAATCGATATTTACATCGTCGGAAGCACGACGCTGGAAGAAGTAACGCCGCTCATCGAGCAATATTTCCGGACGGATCGCAGCACGGCGGCCACTTATGCGCTGAGGTCGACCAATCCGGAAGTGAGCGAAGTGAAAGAGGTTGTCGAGCGGCTCGATGTGAATCAGGGCAAGCTCAATATGGGCCTGCGCTCCTACATAACGTATGCGGACGAGGAGTATCCGGTAGCTCTGATGTATAACGGCATTCTCGGAGGATATCCGCACGCCAAGCTGTTCACCAACGTCCGGGAAAAAGCAAGTCTTGCTTACTATGCGTCTTCCCGGTTGGACGGTCATAAAGGCATCATGACGATTCAATCCGGCATTGAAATCGGCAATTATGAGAAAGCCGTATCGATCATCAAGCAGCAGCTTGTGTCCATGGAGCAGGGCGACATATCCGATACGGAGCTCAATCAAACGAAAGCGATGATCACGAACCAATTGTACGAAATTCAGGATTCCGCGTTCGAAACGATCGGGTTCGATTTTAACAATGTGCTGTCCGGAGCTTCCCGAACGGTACCGACGCTGATCGAAGCCGTGGAACGCGTGGGCAAGCAGGAAATCCGGCAAATGGCCGGCCGCGTCAAGCTGGATACGATCTATTTTTTACGGGATCGGAAGGGGGAATAGAACGATGCAAGTGCTGCCATATACTCATGTAGACGAAACGTTATACTACGAGCAAATGCCGAACGGGCTAAAGGTATACGTCCTGCCGAAGGAAGGCTTTCGCAAAACGTATGCGACGTTTTCGACCAAATACGGCTCCATCGACAACCATTTTCGGGTGGGAGGCGGTCAAGATATCCGGGTTCCGGACGGCATCGCCCATTTTCTTGAGCATAAAATGTTCGAGGAGCCGACAGGCGACGTATTTGCCACGTTCGCTTCGCAGGGCGCTTCGGCCAATGCGTTTACGAGCTTTGACCGCACGACGTATTTGTTTTCCGCCACCGGCTCGATCATGGAAAACCTGGAAACGCTCGTCAACTTCGTGCAAAATCCTTATTTTACCGATGAAAATGTGGAAAAAGAAAAAGGCATCATCGGCCAGGAGATCAATATGTACCGCGATAACCCGGACTGGCGTTCCTATTTCGGGCTGATCGAAGCGATGTATCAGGTGCATCCCGTGCATATCGACATCGCCGGTACGATCGAGTCGATCTCTCAAATCACCAAGGAGACGCTGTACGATTGCTATAACACGTTTTACCATCCAAGCAATATGAGCCTTTTTGTCGTCGGCGGCGTCGAGCCGGAGCGCATTTTCCAGTTCATCCGGGACAATCAGGCGAAAAAAAATTACGGGCCGCAAGGCCGAATCGAACGGTACTTCGATCCGGAGCCTACGGCCGTCGGCGAGAAGAAGCGGGTATCCACGCTTCCGGTATCGCTGCCCAAATGTTTGTTCGGCTGCAAGGAGCCGGAGCATGGATTGGCCGGAGCGGCTCTGCTCAAGCGGGAGCTGGCCACCAAGCTGATGATGGATATTATGCTGAGCGCCAGCTCGTCGCTCTACCAGTCGCTGTATGACGACAATCTGATCTCCGACAACTTCGGCCACGAGTACAATATCAGCGAGCAATATGCGTTTTCGATCATCGGGGGGGATACGAAAGATCCGGACCAAATGATCGATCGGATCCGCCAAGCCATCGACCGGGCGAAGGAGAAAGGGATCGACGCATCGGATTTCGAACGCAGCCGCCGCAAGCGAATCGGCAGCTTTTTGCGCCAGCTCAACTCGCCGGAAGCGATCGCCAACGAATTTACGAAATACCAATTTAAAGGTATTGAACTGTTCGATATTTTGCCGGTTTATGAGCAGATGACGCTGGATGATGTGAATGAAAGGCTGCGGCAGCATTTCGACTGGAACCAGTTGGCGATCTCGATTGTGAAAAGTGAGCGGCATGACGTTTAATAAACCGTTCACCGAACAGACGGTGCTCATTACCGGGGGCAGCCGCGGCATCGGAGCGGCTATTGCGGAGCGCTTCGCATCGATCGGCATGAACGTGATCATTCATTATTTGCAGTCCCACGAATCGGCGAACGCGGTGGCGCGAAACTGCATGAAACATGGAGCAAACGTCCTGACGGTCACGGCGGACCTTCGTTCGAAGGAGCAAATTTTGCGCATGCAGGATAAAATTATCCACCACGGCTTCGCTCCCGATGTCGTCGTCAACAATGCGGGAATATCCCATTACGGGCTTTTATCCGATGTGAGCGAGCAGGACTGGGACGAGGTGATGGGAGTCAATTTGAAAGGCGTATTTCTCGTCACCCAGGCGTTTATGCCGCATATGATCCGGCAAAAATACGGACGGTTTATCAATGTCTCTTCCATTTGGGGCATTTCCGGCGCATCGTGCGAAGTCGTTTATTCGACGGCCAAAGGGGGCATCAATGCCTTCACCAAAGCGCTTGCCAAAGAGCTTGCCCCGTCGAACATTACCGTCAATGCGGTGGCTCCGGGAGCCGTCGACACGATGATGATGTCCGGCTTCAATGCAGATGAGAAAGCGGCGCTGCAAAACGAAATTCCTGCAGGCCGCTTCGGCTCTCCCGAGGAAATCGCTTCGCTCGTCTATTTTTTGGCGCTGCCTGAATCCGGCTACATTACCGGGCAAATCATCAGTCCGAACGGCGGATGGCACACGTAGCTTCGAATAAAAACCGCCTTCTTTGAGAACATTACTAATCGTAATGACAACTTTTCAAAAGGAGGCTGCTATCATGGCAACTGTGCTGAAAGTGTTCGAGCGTTGGAAAGAATTCCTCGGTCAGCGCGTCACTCAAGCGGAACAAGCCGGTATGACGGAAGAAACGATCTCCAAGTTGGCATTCCAAATCGGTGAGTTTCTTTCCGATAAAGTCGATCCGGAAAACAAGGAAGAGCGCGTATTGAAGGAGCTTTGGGACGTCGGCGACGAGCAGGAGCGCAAATGTCTCGCCAAAATGATGGTCAAACTGGCAAAAACGAACGCATAAATGTGAAAGCCTCCATAACGGAGGCTTTTCTCTGCTTTTCATGGTATACTGGAAGTCGAATCGGTTTTTTTGGGGAATTGGCAACTTTAGAGAGGAATGAATCGTCTTAATGAAAGGAAAGGCTTCCGTTTTTTGCATGATGGTTGTGGCTTTGTTGTTAAGTGGCTGCGGTAAAAATCTCCCTGCCATATCCCAAGAGGAAATGGACAAGAAACCTGCGATTTTGATGGTGACCGGAGCGAATTTATCGCCTGAGGCGCAAGCTTCCGTACAAAAGGCACTCCCTGTTTGGCGGCAAACGCAAAACATATCATACGAATGGATAAGCGGCGCTCAAAATCTTCAGGAGATTACCGGTAAAATTCAAACGGTCCCTTATGACTACGTTATCACAGTCGGCAACGGCTTATCCGAACAAGCACTGCCGCTGTCCGCACAAATGCCGGATAAAAAGTGGGTGCTGCTCGACGATGATTTTCCGGGCAGCGTCGTGCAATCGGTATACGGGCACGTCACCTATAAACGTGCCGACCCGGCGCTTCGGCAAAACGTATGGGACGATTGGGTGAAGCAGCAGCAGAACTTGGGACTCCCGATCGAATGGATTACGGAAACCTCCAAGCCGATCCCTTCCGCATGGGCTCCTTCCGAGGAGGCGGATCACATCGTTTACACAGACGGCGGCAATCCGTGGTTCAATCAGCTGAGCCTGCAAACCCGCCAGCACGGGGCAAGATGGATCGTGACCTATACGCCGATTGAAGGAGCATCCCTTCAGCGCTTGAAGTCGCTCAATATTCCTGTCGTGAATATGGCCCAAGACAAGCTGGAATTGAATTGGGATGTTATTTTGAGCGGAATATTGGATAATATCGTCAAAAATAGCGATCCGTCCGGAATTCAGTACTATTCTAACTCCGAAGCTTCAGTTACTAAGAAATAAATTTATAGGACTTCGGAAGGAATTTGACGAACATTGTAGAATATTTTTGTAGAAATGTGACTGAAAATGAGGTGCCTTCGAATTGGAAACGAAACAATGGTACATGGAATATAAAATACATAAAAACCGTCCCGGGTTGCTCGGGGACATCGCTTCCCTGATGGGGATGCTGGATATCAATATCGTGACGATCAACGGGGTGGAGGACCGCACCCGCGGCATGCTGCTGCAAACCAACGATGATGAAAAAATTGAAATTATGGGTAAAATGTTGAAAAAAGTAGATAATATTACTGTGAACGCTTTGCGCACGCCGAAACTTGTCGATATACTCGCGGTCAGACACGGCCGTTACATCGAACGTGATTCCGACGATCGCAAGACGTTCCGGTTTACCCGGGAAGAGCTGGGGCTTTTGGTCGATTTTCTCGGCGAAATTTTCAAACGCGAAGGCAACCAGGTGATCGGGCTTCGCGGGATGCCGCGCGTCGGCAAAACCGAATCGATCATTGCCGGCAGCGTTTGCGCCAAAAAACGGTGGACGTTCGTTTCCTCCACGCTGCTGCGGCAAACGGTTCGCAGCCAAATGTCGGAAGACGAGCTTAACCCGAACAATGTTTTCATAATCGACGGCATCGTTTCGACGATCCGCTCCAACGAAAAACATTACGGTCTGCTTCAGGAAGTGATGGCGATGCCGTCCACCAAAGTGATTGAGCATCCGGATATTTTTATCCGCGAATCGGAATATACTTATGATACGTTTGACTATATCGTAGAGCTGCGCAATACGCCGGACGAAGAAATTTCGTACGAAACCTTTACGAGCGGCTT
This sequence comes from Paenibacillus hamazuiensis, assembly GCF_023276405.1. Taxonomy (NCBI): domain Bacteria; kingdom Bacillati; phylum Bacillota; class Bacilli; order Caryophanales; family Paenibacillaceae; genus Paenibacillus; species Paenibacillus hamazuiensis. Next base: position 3,033,473 of record NZ_JALRMO010000001.1, on the reverse strand, counting down.
CGACGAATATTAATGGCCAAGCTAAGCGGGGATTATTGGAAAGCCGGGAGGTGAACTTGTGTCCGAGCTCGGACTGTTACTGAAAAAAGCAAGAGTGGAGCGGAAAATTTCGCTGGACGATCTGCAGGAAGTGACGAAAATCCGCAAAGCTTATTTGGAAGCGATTGAAGAAGGCAATTACAAGGTGCTTCCCGGCAACTTTTATGTGCGGGCGTTCATTAAAAGTTATGCGGAAGCCGTCGGTCTCGACCCGAACGAAGTCGTGCGGATGTACCAGAATGTCATTCCGGCGCCCGCCCCGGAAGCGAACATCGAGACGATGACCAAGCCGAGGGTCAGCTCGCGGAATACGGAAAGATTCAGCAAATGGGCGTCCAATATTATGATGATCTCCTTCGTCATTCTGATCCTCGGGATTATTTATTATTACGTGAACGCCAACTACGAAAATTCGACCAAAGGCCAGCCCGCCGGCGGTACCCAGCGCATCACCGATAAGACGGAAGGAGCGGCTCCGGCTCCAAGTGCGGCGGGCAGCTCGATAGCGCTCTCCGAGCCCAAGAAGGCACCGGTTCCCACGCCGACTCCCACGCCCGTCACCAAACCGGAGGTGAAGCTGGTCAGCAGCGAACGCGGCGTCGATTACTATGCGGTGACAAACTCCGGCAAACTTACGATCGAACTGAAAGTAACCGGCGATGCTTGTTGGGCCGAGGTGGACTCGGTGGCAGGCGAGAAGAAGCTGATCGAGCAGGGCACCTTTACGAACGGCCAAGCCAAATCGTGGGAGGTTGACGGTTCCGCGTATATGATTTTGGGCAAAGCTAATGCAGTGGAGGTCAAAGTGAACGGGACGTCCATCAACGTAGGCGATGCGCCCAACGTCAAACGGTTTCAGTTCGATCTGCAAAAATCGTAACGTTTAAAAATGAATAGGGCGGGAACAATGGACGATATATCGTCCCGGCCGGCATAGCTCCACTTAAGACACTCACGCTTGTTTACGGGTGTCTTTTTCGTTGGTATAATGCCAATTAAGGATATTTAAGGGAAGAGGAGATCTTGAAATGAGCAGTGAAAATTCATTTGACATCGTATCCCAGCTCGATATGCAGGAGCTGAACAACGCAGTGAACCAGGCTCTGAAGGAAATCGAAACACGGTTTGATTTTAAAGGCAGCAAGAGCAGCATCGCGATCGAAAAGAACGAACTTGTACTCGTCTCGGACGACGAGTTCAAGCTGCAAAACGTCATTGATATTTTGCACTCGAAGATGGCAAAACGGGGTATCTCGCTGAAAAACCTCGAATACAGCAAAGTGGAGCCTGCCGCATCCAGTACGGTAAGACAGCGGGTGAAGCTCAAGCAGGGTATCGATCAGGATAACGCGAAGAAAATCAACGTGCTCATTCGCGATTCGAAGCTGAAGGTGAAGAGTCAAATTCAAGGAGACCAGATTCGCGTTTCCGGCAAAAACAAAGACGACCTGCAGCAGGTGATGCAGCTTTTGCGCAAGGCGGATTTGCCTCTCGAGCTGCAATTTGTCAATTTCCGTTAATAGATTCATAACCTGCGTATTTCCCTTGTGTAACGGCTTGCCGGGCAAGGGATTCTTTTTTGACACCCTAGCTCGCGGTATATTATACTTGTATCCAGTATAGACAGGCTTGAACAGGTGGAGGAACTTTACATGACAGAGAAAGTGAAAGTGGTTACGCTCGGCTGTGAAAAAAACTTGGTCGATTCCGAGATTATGTCCGGTTTGGTAGATCAGCGGGGATATACGCTCGTGGCCGATAAAGAAGAAGCGACCGTAATCATTGTCAATACATGCGGTTTTATTGATGCGGCCAAGGAAGAATCGGTCAATACGATTCTCGACATGGCGGAACTGAAGCAAACTGGAAACCTAAAGGCGCTGATCGTTTCCGGCTGCTTGACCCAGCGCTACAAGGAAGAGCTAATGAAAGAGATGCCTGAAATCGACGGTATCGTCGGCACCGGGGATTTTCATAAAATCAACGACATTATCGACGAAGCGCTCGCCGGCAAGAAGCCGATCCTGGTCGGCAATCCGGTGTTCAACTACGATCAGCCGCTGCCGCGGCGCGTGACGACTCCACGTTACACCGCTTATGTGAAAATCGCCGAAGGCTGTGACAACGCATGTACGTTTTGCAGCATTCCGATCATGCGCGGCAAATTCCGCAGCCGCACGATGGAAGCGGTGATTGAGGAAGCCCGGCAGCTTGCTTCGCAAGGCGTCAAAGAAATCAGCCTGATCGCCCAGGATTCGACGAATTACGGAACGGATCTGTACGATCGCTTTATGCTGCCGACGCTGATGAATAAAGTGAGCGAAGTGCCGGGCATCGAGTGGGTGCGTCTGCATTATGCGTACCCGGGCTTTTTCTCCGATGAATTGATCGAAACGATCGCGGCGAATCCGAAAATTTGCAAGTACGTCGATATGCCTCTGCAGCACAGCTCGGATGCGATTTTAAAGCGGATGAGAAGGCCGGGCAGACAGCGCGATTCCAAAGAGCTGATTCAAAAAATCCGCGAGCGTATCCCTGGGGTTTCCCTTCGCACGTCCATTATCGTCGGATTTCCGGGCGAAACGGAGCAGGATTTTGAAGAGCTTAAGCAGTTTATACAGGATGTACAGTTCGACCGTCTCGGCGTTTTCGCTTATTCGCAGGAAGAAGATACGCCGGCATCGCGTTTGCCGGATCAGATCCCGGACGACGTGAAGGAGTTCCGCGCCAATACGCTGATGGAGATTCAGCGGGAAATCGCCAAAGAGCGCAACGGACAGCGGATCGGCGAGGTCGTTGACGTACTGATCGAACGTTATGACGGGCGAAACGACGTGTACGTAGGACGGACGCAATACGACGCGCCGGAAATCGACGGGGAAGTCTTCGTTACGGGGGCAAAACTTGACATCGGACAATTGGCCAAGGTACGCATCACTCACTCGTTTGAGTTTGACCTATCCGGGGAGGTTGTGGCATGAACCTGGCCAACCGGATCACTTTGGCGAGGATTTTTTTGGTGCCGATCATCATGTTTTTTTTGCTGGTCAAGGTGAAATTTCCTCATATCAGAGTGGAGCAGTTCAGCATCACCTACAATCAAATCATCGCCGCGCTTATTTTTATTATCGCTGCCAGCACGGACAGCCTCGACGGATACATCGCGCGGAAGCGAAAGCTCGTTACCAATCTGGGGAAGCTGCTTGATCCCCTGGCGGATAAGCTTCTCGTTTCCGCCGTTTTGGTATCTTTGGTCGAAATGGGCAAGCTGGACGCATGGATCGCCATCGTGATCATCAGCAGGGAATTCGCGATTACGGGGCTTAGGCAAATCGCTCTGTTGGAGGGGCTTGTCATGGCTGCGAGCAAATGGGGAAAATGGAAGACGGCGGCGCAAATTACCGCCATCATATCGCTATTGATTAACAATTTCCCGTTTGCTTTCATCAATTTCCGCTTTGACCTATTTGCCAGCTGGGTTGCCGTAATCATCACGATTTACTCGGGAATCGACTACTTCGTGAAAAACAAACATGTGATCAATTTTAGCGACGAGCAAAAGTAGGGGGCGGTACATACGTGAAAGCGGAAATCATTGCGGTCGGAACCGAGCTTTTGCTCGGACAAATCGTCAACACGAACGCGCAATATTTGGCTTCGGCCTGCGCGGATATCGGAGTAAACGTTTACTTTCAAACCGTTGTCGGCGACAACCCGAGTCGGATCAAAGAGGCGCTAAGCATCGCCAAAAATCGCGCCGAGCTTATTATTTGCACCGGCGGCCTCGGCCCGACGCAGGACGATTTGACGAAAGATGTGCTGGCCGAATTTGTCGGCGATCGGCTCGTCATGCACCGGCCGTCCATGGACAAGATAGAGGAGCTGTTTCGCTCGCGCGGCATCCCGATGGTAGAAAGCAATGCGAGACAAGCGCTGATGCTGGAAGGCGGCGATCCTCTGCTGAACGACAACGGCCTTGCCGTCGGCGTCGGGGTTACTCACGAAGGCACTCATTACATACTGCTGCCGGGTCCTCCCCGGGAAATGAAAGTGATGTTCGACAATTACGCCAATCCATGGATACGGCAAAAGATGGGCGGCGTAAATCCGCTGTTCTCGAAAGTGCTGCGGTTTATCGGCATTGGAGAATCGAACCTGGAGCACGAGCTGATTGATTTGATCGAAACGCAGTCGGATCCTTCAATCGCTCCTTATGCCAAAGAAGGAGAAGTGATGATCCGGCTGACGACCCGCGCAGCGGGCGAAGCGCAAGCCGACGAGAAGATCGCTCCCGTGGAACGGGAAATTCGCAGCAGGCTCGGGCAGTATATCTATGCGGATGAGGACATTCCGATCGAGCGAGCGGTGCTTCGGCTTTTGCAGGAGAAAGGGCAGACGCTGTCCGTCGCGGAAAGCTGCACCGGCGGGCTGCTGGGCGATCTGATCACGGCCATACCGGGAAGCTCGCAAGCTTTTGTCGGAGGAATCATCTGCTACTCCAACGGGCTCAAAAACAAGCTGCTGGGCGTCCCTATGGAGCTGATGGAAGGTCCGGACGCTCCCGGCGCGGTGAGCGCGGAGACGGCCGTTTTGCTGGCGCAAAACGTTCGCCTTACGACGGGCTCCGATTTCGGGGTGGCGATTACCGGCGTAGCGGGACCGGGAGAGTCGGAACGCAAACCGGCCGGAACGGTATATGTCGCCGTAGCCCACAGCGGCGGTACGAACGTGGAATTGCTCAAACTTTCCGGCAACCGGGAAACGAATAAACTGAGGTCGGCTAAAAACGCGCTTTATCAATTATGGAAAGTGCTGAAGCAAGTTTGAGCGTTGCAAAAAAACGGAAATTGTGGTATATTTGATGAAACGGAAGAACCGTAACGAGTCGCTAACTTGGTTACGGTTTTTATTTTGCCAAAAAAAGCGAATGTATGTTCGAAAAAATACTTGGCAATGTCCGAAAAAGAAGGTATTATATACTTATAAATGAAAAAGGAAGTGAGTGTTTTGACAGACCGTCGCGCAGCACTGGAAATGGCCCTTCGGCAAATTGAGAAGCAATTCGGCAAAGGGTCGATCATGAAACTCGGCGAATCCACCCATATGCAAGTTGAAACGATTCCGAGCGGCTCGCTCGCCCTCGATATCGCGCTTGGCATCGGCGGTTTCCCGCGTGGCAGAATTATTGAGATTTACGGACCGGAATCTTCGGGTAAAACAACGGTTGCGCTCCATGCGATTGCCGAAGTGCAAAAAGCCGGCGGACAAGCCGCTTTCATCGATGCGGAACACGCGCTTGACCCGGTTTACGCGAAAAATCTGGGCATCAACATAGATGAGCTTCTGCTGTCCCAACCGGATACCGGCGAGCAGGCGCTCGAAATCGCCGAAGCACTCGTACGCAGCGGAGCCGTCGATATTATCGTCATCGACTCCGTAGCCGCCCTCGTGCCGAAAGCCGAAATCGAAGGGGAGATGGGCGACTCTCACGTCGGCCTGCAGGCCCGCCTGATGTCGCAGGCGCTCCGCAAATTGTCCGGTGCGATCAATAAGTCCAAAGTTATCGCAATTTTCATTAACCAACTGCGTGAAAAAGTCGGCGTCATGTTCGGTAACCCGGAAACGACTCCGGGCGGACGCGCGCTCAAGTTTTACTCTTCGGTCCGTTTGGATGTGCGCCGCGTTGAAACAATCAAACAAGGCAACGATATGGTCGGTAACCGGACGAGAATCAAGGTCGTCAAAAACAAGGTGGCGCCTCCTTTCAAACAAGCGGATATCGACATCATGTACGGGGAAGGCATCTCTCGCGAAGGCAGCATCGTAGACATCGCCACCGAGATGGACGTTATCGTGAAGAGTGGAGCTTGGTATTCTTACAATAACGAAAGACTCGGCCAAGGCCGCGAAAATGCGAAGCAGTTTTTGAAGGAGAATCCGCATATCGCCGACGCGATCGAGAAGAAGATCCGCGAGAACAGCAATTTGATCACGACCGTGGGTCCGAATCAAGATGAAGAGGAAGAAGAGAACGAAGACGATTTGTTGGCTGCATTTGAATAAACGTAATTTACAATCTAAGTAAACGTGAAGCACCTTTAAGATATGTTAAAGGTGCTTTTCACTATTGGAGAGGTTTTTAATGAATCAGGATCAGCAAGTGGACAAGCCAAGCGGAGTGATTTCCAAGGTCGAGAAGCAAGAAAAGCAGCAGGAAAGGTACAATATTTACATTGAAGATAAATATGCTTTTTCAGTTTATGAGGATACATTAATCAAATATAAGCTGTTTAAAGGCACGGCTGTGGATATCGGGCAGATCGAACAAATATTAAAGGCGGATGAGCTTCAGCGGGCGTACCGAACCGCCATCCTTGCGTTATCGAGACGGCTGCGGACGGAGCAGGAGCTGCAATCGCGCCTTGCAGGCAAAGGTTACGATCCTGAAATTTCTCGAGAAATCATTCGGCGTCTCAAGGCAGAGGGGTATATTAACGATTACGAATATGCCGTTTCCTTAACGAAGCAACGGGTGATGTCGCAAAAAAAAGGGAGATTGTATGTTCGTCAGGAGCTGCTGCACAAAGGGATCCCGAAGGAACTGGCGACGGAAGCGCTGCAAAAGATCGATCCTGAAACCGAATATGAGCAAGCGCTCGAGCTGGCTTTGAAAAGATGGAACCGCAGCAGCGACCAGTCGCGTGAAGCGAAGAGGAAGATCGCGGCGTTCCTTCTGCGAAGAGGGTACCCGGGCAGTGTTGTTTCGCAAGTGGTAAAAAACCTGCATGCGAATAAACAGCATTCGGACGAAGATGAGCATGCAGATGAAATTGAATTTGATTAATCAGATTAATTATTAATGACATGAATAAACAGAGGCAAAAGGCGACTGGAATTTTGAAGCGCTTGACAATGTTCTCAAGCAAAATATAAAATAATATTGTATATTTTTATACACGAATCCCTACCCATTTTATAGGATTCGGAAAGTAAAATCGCCAATTTTTACTTTATTTTCGTGAAATGTAATGTAAGCGTAATGGAAACGGATTAAAAAACCGATTTATCCCAAGCTTACCCCTTGGAGAATCAACGAGGAGGTGAACTGGATGACACTTGGCATCTGGGTCGTAATCATTCTCGTTGTTGGTGTACTATGCTTAGGGATTGGTTATTTTATCCGCAAATCTCTTGCAGAGGCGAAAATTTCCAGCGCTGAGCACGCAGCCGAGCAAATTAAGGAAGCGGCCAAGAAAGAAGCCGAAGCGCTGAAGAAAGAATCGGTTCTTGAAGCGAAAGACGAAATTCACAAGCTCCGGACCGAAGCTGAAAAAGACATTCGTGAGCGTCGGAATGAAATTCAACGACAAGAGAGACGATTGTTGCAAAAAGAGGAATCGCTGGATAAAAAATTAGAATCTCTTGAGAAAAAAGAAGAGCAGGTCGCCAACAAAGAGAAACGTATCGAAGAAACCCAAGCTCAAATCGATCAGTTGTACAAAGCTCAGGTTGCCGAACTTGAGCGGATTTCCGGTTTAACGACGGAGGAAGCGAAGCAAATTATTTTGACGAACGTCGAGCAGGAAGTGCGCCATGAAACGGCACAGCTGATCAAGGAGCTGGAGCAGCAAGCTAAAGAAGAAGGCGACAAAAAGGCAAGAGATATTATCACGTTGGCCATTCAAAGATGCGCTGCGGATCATGTGGCGGAAACGACGGTTTCCGTCGTTGCGCTGCCGAACGAAGAGATGAAAGGCCGAATTATCGGTCGTGAAGGCCGTAATATCCGCGCGCTGGAGACGTTGACAGGCATCGACCTGATTATCGACGACACGCCGGAAGCGGTTATTTTATCCGGGTTTGACCCGATCCGACGTGAAATTGCCCGTACGTCTTTGGAAAAGCTCGTTGCGGACGGTCGGATTCATCCGGCCCGTATCGAAGAGATGGTAGAGAAATCCCGCAAGGAAGTGGACGAGCGTATTCGCGAATACGGAGAGCAGGCCACTTTCGAAACAGGGGTTCACGGTTTGCACCCGGATCTGATCAAGATTTTGGGCAGACTGAAGTTCAGAACAAGCTACGGCCAAAACGTGCTGAAGCATTCCATGGAAGTTGCTTATTTAACCGGTTTGATGGCCGGAGAGCTTGGAGAAGACGTGACATTGGCGAAACGTGCCGGGCTCCTGCATGATATCGGTAAAGCACTGGACCATGAGGTGGAAGGATCGCACGTGGAAATCGGCGTAGAGATCGCCAAGAAATACAAGGAACACCCGGTCGTTGTCAACAGCATCGCATCGCATCACGGCGATGTCGAAGCAACTTCCGTCATCGCGATGCTGGTCGGAGCCGCCGACGCTTTATCTGCGGCAAGACCGGGGGCAAGAAGAGAGACGCTCGAAACGTATATCAAACGTTTGGAGAAACTCGAGGACATTTCGGAATCGTTCGAAGGCGTCGAGAAATCGTACGCGATTCAGGCAGGACGCGAAGTCCGCGTCATGGTGCAGCCTGACAAGATCGACGATACGGAAGCGTTCCGCCTTGCACGCGACATTACGAAGAAGATCGAAAGCGAACTTGACTATCCCGGTCATATTAAAGTGACGGTCATTCGCGAAACAAGAGCGGTTGAATACGCTAAATAACAAGTGTATGATGAAAAAGTGGCTGATTCGGCCACTTTTTCACGTTGTATGAATGTTTTTGAATTAACGGAACTAATATCGGGGGCTCCCCCAAAAGTAACAGGAGTAAGCTTCGGAGGAGCGCTTCACTTTTGGGGGACACTTTAGGAGGAGAAGAGTTATTAAGGTTTTATTTATTGGAGACATAGTCGGCGCGGTCGGCCGTAATGCGCTTAAACAGATGCTGCCGAAATTGAAGGCGAAATATTCGCCTCATATGGTGATCGTGAATGGAGAAAACGCCGCCGGCGGCCGCGGCATCAATTCCAGCATCGTCAAGGAGTTTTTCGATTCGGGCGTTCACGGGATTACGATGGGAAACCATACGTGGGACCAAAAGGAAATTTTCGATTTCATCGACAGCGAAGATAGGCTCATTCGTCCGGCGAACTTTCCGAAAGGGACACCGGGCCGAGGCTGTACGGTGATCAAAAACAAGGATGGAGAGCTGGCACTTATCAATTTGCAGGGCCGGACATTTTTGCCGCCGCTCGACTGTCCTTTCCAGAAAGCGGACGACATTTTAAATGAATGGAAGAAAAAATACAAATATATACTCGTCGATTTTCATGCGGAGGCGACAAGCGAGAAGCTGGCGATGGGCTGGCATTTGGATGGCCGCGTTTCGGCGGTCGTCGGCACCCATACGCATGTACAGACGCATGACGAGCGCATACTGCCGCAAGGCACCGCATATATTACCGATGTCGGGATGGTCGGTCCGAGAGACGGCATTTTGGGAATGGAGAGGCAAAGCGTCCTTCAGAAATTCCGCACGGGACTGCCGGTCCGATTCGTTGTCGACGAAGGAAAATGGCATTTTCATGCCGTATTTATCGAACTCGACGCTTCGGGACTGGCCAAAAAAATGGAAACGATCCGGATTTACGAAGAGGACGTGCTGTTTGATTAAAGAACAGCCGACAAATTGACGCATCATTCTAAATTTTTAGAAAATACCTTCTCGGGAAGAAGGAATTAATAATTGGGCTCTAGAATATGATTAGTACTGGAATTCATCAACATTCCCGAGGAGGTACTTTACATGGAAGTATTAAAAGTATCAGCAAAGTCCAATCCGAACTCCGTTGCGGGCGCATTAGCAGGGGTGCTGCGTGAACGCGGAGCAGCCGAACTCCAGGCAATCGGCGCGGGTGCTCTCAACCAGGCAATCAAAGCGGTAGCGATTGCACGAGGATTTGTAGCTCCAAGCGGGGTTGATTTGATTTGTGTTCCAGCATTTACGGATATCGTCATCGACGGAGAAGACCGTACGGCAATAAAGCTCATCGTGGAGCCCAGGTAACGGTTATATGCAACTTTATAGATACTTAAGGCCTGTTTACCCTGTAGACAGGTTTTTTTATGCCTAAACAGCGGGAGGGGATTCCAGTGCCAACCATCATCGATGCGCATTGCGACGCTCTGATGAAAATGTTCGTGAATAGAAAGCTCGATTTTTATCAAGATGAGCCCGATTTGGACGTCAATTACGAACGGATGGCCGAAGCAGGGGTGAAGGTGCAGTTTTTTGCGTTATTTTTGCCGGAAGCTTTGGAGCGCCCCGGTTTCGAACATTTGCTCGAATATATAGATATTTTTTATCGCAAGGTACAAAGAAAAGGGATGGTTTCGCTGATCAAAAACCAATCCGATCTGAGAACGGTATTCACCAAGGAACGGCATGGTGCGATTTTATCCTTGGAAGGCGTGGATGTGCTTGCGGGGAATGAAATGTATGCGCGCATTGTATATCAGCTTGGAGTCAGGTTCGCCGGAATCACGTGGAATTATGCGAATTGGGCGGCGGATGGGGTTATGGAACCTCGCAAAGGCGGCTTTACGCTCCGGGGGAAAAAGTTTATTAAGGAATGCAATGATTTGGGCATCATATTGGATGTATCGCACTTGTCCGTCAAAGGATTTTGGGAACTCGCCGAACTGTCGCAAAAACCGTTCATCGCTTCCCATTCCAACGCGCTGGCCGTATGCCCGCACCCGCGAAATCTGAACGATGAGCAAATTAAGGCGATCATTAAAGCGGACGGCACAATCGGCATCACTTTTGTTCCGTATTTTGTCCGCAGCGAAGGGCCGGCCCGGATAACGGATATTTTGCGGCATATCGATCATGTTTGCTCGCTCGGCGGCGCGGATCATCTTGGCTTCGGGTCCGATTTTGACGGAATTAAGGAATGGGTTCATGGATTGGAGCATGCGGGGAGGTACGGGAACCTGGTTGATGAGCTGTGCAAGCATTACAAAGCTTCGGAAATCGAAGCGTTTTTATGGGGGAACTGGTACCGCTTTCTGGAAAAAAACCTTCCGGAGTAAACTTGACCAACGATTCTGAAAATGAGATTTTTCTTTCAAAAAACGATCTCAATTCGATATCGATTTCATCTAAAAATACTATGTTTTGGAATAGACGAAAATACTTGCTTTTTGATCGGCAAAGTCATAAAATTTGTGTGACAACTGAAAGAAATTTTTTATTATAAGTTTTTATGAAGCGCATGCAGGGCATACTTAACAGTTGTTTAATGTGAGTGCACATGTCAAAAGGAGTGGACAACGGTGATTAGCCAATTATCTTGGAAGATCGGTGGACAGCAAGGGGAAGGCGTGGAAAGTACCGACAAAATTTTCTCCACCGCATTGAATCGTCTGGGTTATTATTTGTACGGCTACCGTCATTTCTCGTCCCGGATCAAGGGCGGCCATACGAATAACAAAATCCGAATCAGCACAAAGCCGATTCGCGCAATTTCCGACGATCTGGACATCCTTGTTGCTTTCGACCAGGAAACCATCGATCTGAACGCACACGAGCTTCGTGAAAACGGGGTTATCGTCGCCGACGCAAAATTTAACCCGGTTATACCTGAAGGCATTAAAGCGCGTCTGTTCCCGGTGCCGATTACGGCAATCGCGGAAGAGCTCGGAACATCCTTGTTTAAAAATATGGCTGCTTCGGGCGCATCTTGGGCATTGCTCGGTTTGCCGCTGGAAGTATTCAATAAAGCGGTGGAAGAAGAATTTGGACGCAAAGGTCCTGCTGTCGTTGAGAAGAACATCGAAGCGGTACGCAAAGCGGCAGAATTCGTGCTTGAGCTGAATGGCGGTCCATTGCCGGAATTCCAATTGGAGCCTGCGGACGGCAAGCAAAAGCTGTTCATCATCGGCAACGATGCGATCGGACTTGGCGCAGTGGCGGCTGGTTGCCGTTTCATGCCTGCATACCCGATTACACCGGCTTCCGAGATTATGGAATATTTGATTAAAGTGCTGCCGAAGTTCGGCGGAACGGTCATTCAAACCGAAGACGAAATCGCAGCCGTTACGATGGCTATCGGCGGTAATTACGGCGGCGTGCGTACGATGACGGCTTCTGCAGGTCCTGGTCTTTCCTTGATGATGGAAGCGATCGGCCTGGCGGGTATGACCGAAACGCCTGTTGTTATCGTAGATACGCAGCGCGGCGGTCCAAGTACGGGTCTTCCGACGAAGCAAGAACAGTCCGACGTAAATGCGATGATTTACGGTACGCACGGCGAAATCCCGAAAATCGTACTCTCTCCTTCAACTATTGAAGAATGCTTCTACGACACGATTGAAGCGTTCAACCTGGCTGAGAAATACCAATGCCCGGTCATTTTGCTCACTGACTTGCAGCTGTCGCTCGGTAAACAATCCAGCGAGCTGCTTGACTATAATAAAATCGTCATCGACCGCGGCGCACTGCAAACCGGCGAACTTCCTGCGCTGGAAGAGAACAAGCTGTTCAAGCGCTATGAATTCACGGCTGACGGCGTTTCCAAGCGCGTTATTCCGGGCCAAAAATACGGCATCCACCATGTAACCGGCGTTGAGCACGACCAGGAAGGCCGTCCGTCCGAAAGCACGGAGAACCGCAAGAAGATGATGGATAAGCGGATGGAAAAGCTGAAGCACGTGAAGGTGAACAATCCGATCTTGGTAGACGCTCCTCACGAGCAGCCGGACATTTTGATCATCGGCATGGGCTCCACAGGCGGTACGATCGACGAAGCAAGAGGCCGCTTGGAGAAGCAGGGCGTGAAAACAAATCACATTACCGTACGTTTGCTGCATCCGTTCCCGGCTGCGGAGTTGAAGCCTTATTTGGAAAAAGCGAAGCAAATCGTCGTTGTCGAAAACAACGCGACCGCACAGCTGGCAAACTTGATCAAGCTGAACGTCGGCTATGGCGACAAAATCAAAAACTTGCTGAAATACAACGGCAATCCGTTCCTGCCGGCTGAAATCACTAAATATTGTCAGGAGTTGAGTCCAGTATGGCAACATTAAAAGACTTCCGTAATAATATTAAACCAAACTGGTGCCCGGGCTGCGGTGACTTTTCGGTACAAGCCGCCATTCAAAGAGCCGCTGCGAACGTGGGTCTCGAACCTGAACAATTAGCTGTCGTATCGGGTATCGGCTGCTCCGGACGTATTTCCGGCTACATCAATGCATACGGCTTCCACGGCGTACACGGCCGCTCTCTTCCGATCGCACAAGGCCTGAAAATGGCTAACCGCGAGCTGACCGTTCTCGCTGCAGGCGGTGACGGAGACGGCTTTGCCATAGGTATGGGTCATACGGTTCACGCAATTCGCCGCAACATCGACATCACGTATATCGTAATGGACAACCAAATTTACGGTTTGACCAAAGGGCAAACTTCGCCGCGAAGCGCTGAAGGCTTCAAGACGAAGAGCACGCCGGCCGGTTCTATCGAATCGGCATTGTCTCCGCTGGAAATGGCGTTGGCCGCAGGCGCGACCTTCGTGGCGCAATCGTTCTCCAGCAACCTGAAGCAGCTGACGACGCTGATCGAAGAAGGCATGAAACACAAAGGCTTCTCCTTCATCAACGTATTCAGCCCTTGCGTCACGTTCAACAAGATCAATACGTACGACTGGTTCAAAGAAAACATCGTCGATCTGGAAGAAATGCCGGATTACGACCCGTCGAACCGTGTTATGGCAATGACGAAGATCATGGAAACGAACGGATTGCTCACAGGCCTTATTTATCAAGATAAGAGCAAAAAGAGCTACGAAGATCTTGTTGTTGGGTTCAAAGAGGAAGCGCTGGCTAAGCAAAACATTAAAATTACCGAAGCCGAGTTCGAAAAATTGGTTGCGGAATTTAAATAAATCTCCGATGGAGAGGGCATACGGGCGACCGTGTGCCTTTTTTCACTGTCAAATGGTTTATTTGATCTTATAATAGAAACAATAATACGGTTAGTACATAATTTTCCATATTCTTTTTTTGAATGCAGAGGGAGGGCTTTTTTTATGAAAGAGGTGCCTATCGGCGTTTCGGCGCGTCATATTCATTTGTCGGAGGAACATATCGCGATTTTATTCGGGGCAGGATATCAGCTTCAGGTGCTTAAGGATTTATCCCAGCCCGGGCAATTTGCCGCCAAGGAAACGGTCGCTGTCGTCGGGCCGAAGGGCAAATTCGATACGGTGCGCATCCTGGGGCCGGCCCGCGGCAGAAGCCAGCTTGAAGTTTCGCGAACGGATACGTTCGTGCTGGGCGTGAATGCACCGGTCCGCGAATCCGGGAACATTGCCGGCACACTGGGAATCAAGGTGATCGGTCCCGCTGGCGAGGTGGAGCTTCAGGAAGGCGTCATCGTCGCGGCGCGCCATATTCATTTTCATACAAGCGATGCGGCCAAATGGGGCATACAGGACAAGGCGAGGCTGCGGGTAAAAGTAAACGGTGAGCGGCCGCTTATTTTCGAAGATGTGATTGCCCGGGTTTCCGACCAGTTCGCTCTCGATATGCACATCGATACGGACGAAGCCAATGCCGCGGGAACGAAAACCGGGGATATTGCGGTTATTTTGGAGTGAATTCTCTCTTTGAAAAGAAAGCTGCAAACGTGTTATAATTAAATATTGAATTTGCAGTTTTCTAGGAGGAATTTCATCGATGACGAAACAACCTGAAAAGGATTATTCGATATATTTCCAGCCTCCTTCTCTGACAGACGCCAAAAAACGGGGGAAAGAGGACATCACGGTTCACTATGATTTTGATATACCCGAAGAGCTGCGGGAGCTCGGGAAAGATAAGTTTTATTTGATCCAAACCTATGGCTGCCAGATGAACGAGCACGATACGGAAACGATTATGGGCTTGCTCGAGCAGATGGGCTACCGGCCTACGGATGACCGGAAGCGGGCGGATATCATTTTGCTGAATACGTGCGCGGTTCGTGAAAATGCCGAGGATAAAGTGTTCGGCGAGCTCGGCCACCTGAAGCATCTGAAAACCGCAAAGCCGTCGCTGCTTCTCGGCGTGTGCGGCTGCATGTCGCAGGAAGAAGCGGTTGTGAACCGCATCACGACGAAACATCCGTTTGTCGACCTGATTTTCGGCACGCACAACATTCATCGTCTGCCGCATCTGATCAAAGAAGCGTATTTCAGCAAAGAGATGGTTGTTGAAGTATGGTCAAAGGAAGGCGACATCATTGAGAATTTGCCGAAGAAGCGGGAAGGCATCAAGGCATGGGTCAATATTATGTACGGCTGCGACAAGTTTTGCACGTACTGCATTGTCCCGTATACCCGGGGCAAGGAGCGCAGCCGCAGACCGGAAGACGTCATCGCCGAGGTGCGCGATCTGGCCCGTCAAGGGTTCAAGGAGATCATGCTGCTTGGGCAAAACGTCAATGCTTATGGCAAAGACTTCGAGGATATCAATTACCGCTTCGGCGATTTGATGGATGATATCCGCAAGATCGATATTCCGCGTGTGCGCTTTACGACGTCGCATCCGCGCGATTTCGACGATCATTTGATCGAAGTGCTGGCGAAAAAAGGCAACCTGATGGAACATATCCACCTGCCTGTGCAGTCCGGCAACAACGAGATTTTGAAGCGGATGTCGCGCAAATACACACGCGAGCATTATCTGGAGCTGGTAGCTAAAATCAAAAAGGCGATTCCGGATGTAGTGCTCACGACGGATATTATCGTAGGATTTCCGGGAGAGACGGAGGAGCAGTTCGAGGATACCGTTTCGCTCGTCAAAGAGGTCGGCTACGACAGCGCCTTTACATTCATTTATTCCCCGCGGGAAGGAACGCCTGCTGCCGAGATGGAGGATAATATTCCTTACGAGGTGAAGGTGGCCCGCCTGCAGCGGCTCAATGACACGCTCAACGTATTTAGCAAGAAAAGCAACGAAAAGCTGCTCGGACAAACCGTAGAGGTGCTTGTCGAAGGCGAAAGCAAAAACAATCCCGAAGTATTGGCGGGAAGGACGCGTACGAACAAACTGGTTCATTTTGTCGGCGGTAAAGAGCTGGTCGGCGAATTCGTTCATGTGAAAATCGTCGAAGCTCCGACGTTTTATATCAAAGGCGAGCTTGTAAAGGCGCCGGTAAAAAGTTAATAAACCAAGTCAGGTGTAGGAGAGTGACCGCGGTGTCAGATCATCAGCATGCATGTGCTTCCATGGAGCACTATACAAATACGGAATTAATCGTAAGGGAAGATATTTTAGCGAAGGCCAAAGAACTGGCGGAGTTGATTTCCACTTCGAACGAAGTGCAGTTTTTCCGCAAAGCGGAGCAGCAAATCGCCGGCAACGACCATATTCAGAAGCTGATCAGCGCCATTAAGAAGAAGCAAAAGGAAATTGTCGCTTTCGAGACGACGTTTAAAAACAAGCAGATGGTCGAGAAAATCGAGAAGGAAATCGAAGAGCTGCAGGATCAGCTCGACGAAATTCCGATCGTGAACGAATTCCGTCAATCGCAGGAAGATATCAATTATTTGCTGCAGCTCGTCATGTCCGTCATTCGCGATACCGTATCGGAAAAAATTACGGTCGAAGAAGGCAAAGCGGAAAGCCTGCCGATGTACAGCGAGTGAACGTGATTTCACAATGAAGAAAAAGCGCCGGAAAATACGGTTTATCCGTAGTTCCCCGGCGCTTTTTTGCGTCGGAGTTGCTCGGTAACAATTTATAGCATAATGAATATGACCGGCATTCCTTAATTGATAAGGAGTTCCGGTCTATTTTTTTTATTATCATTGAAACAATCAGTTCCCGTCTCGGAAGTATGGGCGAAGCAAATGTATGCCTGAAACAGTTGCAGTCGAATCCAGAAGTATACAATGGGGGTAGATGTATGTTTCATTGGAGCGGAAGTGATGAAAAAAAAGGAGGTTGTTGTATTGTTGAAGAGTCGAAGGTATTCAAATGGAAGCCGTTTCCTGAACGGGGCATTAGCCTTACTCTTGACGACTTCACTTCTCCCTTGGACAGTGAACCCTGCATGGGCGGCAGAGCCGGCTGGCCAGCAAGCTTTTTATGTTTCACCGTCAGGAAGCGACATGAACCCGGGGACGGAAGCGGCGCCATTCGCCACACTTGATAAGGCGAAAGAGGTCGTTCGGGACAAGACGGCTTCTGCATCGGGTGACATCCGTGTCTACCTCCGAGAGGGAACGTATTCCCTCTATGAACCGTTTACGCTCACGGAAGCGGATTCAGGTAAAAACGGACACAAGGTGATTTACGAGGCTTACCCGGGCGAGAAACCCATTTTGGATGGCGGCGTCCGGGTTGAAGACGGGTGGGAGCTCTACCAGCAAGGGATTTATCGTACTAAACTTCCTGCCTTGAGCGATGCCCGCGAGCTGTATGTCAACGGCCTGAAGCAGCAGCGTTCCCGATCGGCCAATATACAATCCGCCGCCATAGAGGGTACCCAGCGCAGCTTTATGCTGGACACCGAGGATCTCCCGGCACAGGGCATCGCACACCCGGAGGATCTCTTATACATTCAGAATGTCAATTGGCGGACCTACATGCTGCCTGTCGAGAAGATGGAGATCGACCTCCCGTGGACGAAGGCCACGCTTCGCGAGCCTTATATTACGAACTACTTGACGAAGTTTAACTTTGAGATGAGCTACAATGCATGGGCGCATTTGGAGAATGCGCTCGAATTCATCGATGAGCCCGGCGAATTTTATTTTGACAAGCGGTCGAAGTATTTGTACTATCTCCCGCAGGAAGGCATCAATCTTCAACAGGCCGAGGTGGTGGTGCCGAAGGCGGAGAAGCTGCTGAATCTCTCCGGCTCGTCCGCGGCGAATAAAATTCAAAACGTAGAGATTCGCGGCCTTACATTCCGCTACGCTGCCTGGCATGCCGTGAATACGGAGGGTTATGCACATACGCAGGCTACGCTCAGAGTGACGGAGAAAGGGGCATACGCGGAAATGCTGCCGGCCGCCCTGAACATCAATTATGCTGACAATGTCGTGCTGGAGCGGAACGTTATCGAGCATATCGGTGCCAGCGCCCTTAACGCCGAGAATGGACTGCGCAATTTGACGGTGCGCGGCAATGTGTTTCAGGATATCGCCGGCGGTGCGGTGAATGTGGGGAACACAGCCAACAATGAGATTGACCAACCGGGGGAGGAGCTGCCCACCCTCATTACAATCTCGAATAACGTGCTTAGGGAAATCGGGGTCGATTACACGGGCTCTCCGGGCATCACAACCCTGTACGGCGACACGATCAACATCGAACACAACGACATAGACGGCGTCAACTATTCGGGGATTTCCATCGGTTGGGGCTGGAATAAGAATGCGACGACATTGAAGAATACCACCGTTGGATACAATAAGATCATGAATTTTTCCCGTAAGTCACTGGACGGGGCGGCCATCTATTCCCTGAGCCGTCATGAGAATTCCGCGTTTAAGAACAATTATGTAAAAAACGTGTTCTCTCCCTTCAATACGGCTGCTCTGTATCATGATGAGGGCAGCCGTGGATTTGTCGATACCGATAATGTGCTCGACATCGAGCGCGGCGACTATTTGGCCTACAATCTGAACAATGTGGATGACGTACTGATTCGCAACCTGTATACCACGACCGGCAACGTGGTGAAATACAAACCGGGGCCAAATGTCAAGGTGGAGCAGGTACATATTCATCCGACAGCGGATTGGCCTGCGGAGGCGAAGCAGATCATTGCACAAGCGGGCATCGAGCCGGAGTATCAAGATCTGTTGGCCCATGTGAAAACGTTTCCGCAAGAGCCTCGTCCGAATGTGAGAAGCTCGGGTATCAACTATGTGCAGTCCCTCAGCTTTGAGCCGAGGTCAACGATTATTCGGGAAGATGACCTGAAGGCACCTTTTCTGGAGGAGAACGGCCGTGTAGTCTTTGATGCGAAGGACTATACCGGATATAAGGGCTTAGAGGCAGCGGATTTCTCCTTTATCGGCGTGTTGGGCTGGTTCGGCGGATTTGCCTCCAAGTTTACCTTGATGACCAAGGTCAAGGAGATTGAGCGGACCGAGACGTACCCTCAGGGGAAGCCAACGGTATCGTACCGTATTCAATTTCAATCACCGGGTACTTACCATTTGCTGATCAGGGGCAAGTCAGCCAGCGTGGACGGGAAGATCGTCGCTTCCTTCGGTCCATCGTTGCTTGGGGCCGTGAGCTTGCCGATAGAATTTGCCTTTGTACAGAAAACGGATGCGGGGTCTCCGCTGACGGTACAAGTTGATACGCCCGGTGAATATACGCTGACATTGCAAGGTGTTCGAGGAGATATCGAGACATTCCTTGATAAAATCGCCCTTGTGAAAGAGCTCACGGAAGAACTGAAAGACGGCAGCACGGCTCCAGGCCCTCAGAACAGCAAGCGTGCGGGTGTGCCCGAGGTGCTGGTGCCGCTCCGCAAGGTTTTTCCTTCGTTCACTGCGGCAAGTGGGGTGGTGAATTCAGCGGCGGGCAGGGCAGCCTCATCCTCCAGCAACGCAGGGGAAGCGTATACCCCCGGTAAAGCCAACGACCTTTCGGTGCTTAGCTTCTGGCGCTCTGCTGCAGGAGAAGCAGGAAGCTGGTGGCAGGTGGACTTCGGGCAGGGGATTCGGGTGAGTGAGCTGGAGCTGACGTTCCCAATCGACAACGATACGCCAAGCGAACGAAGAAGCTTCGAGGTGAGAGGCTCCAACGATCCTACCTTTGCCACATATCAGGTGCTTGGCGTTCGCGGAGCGGATGCAGTGCCTTACAAGGAGAAGCTTGTGTTGAAGCCAAGTGCTGCCCAAAGCTTCAGATATCTCCGCATCGCGAAGACCGCGGCAGGGGAAGGGCTGGGCATTGCGGAGATGAAGGCTGCTGCGTGGAACCCGGAGCTGCGCAATTTCGCGTTGAATAGACCCGTGAGCGCCTCCTCCAACCCGGATGCGGCACCTAGAGCGGTAGACGGCAATGCCGCCCAGAGCGACAGTACGCATTGGTACAGCACGTGGGGCCAAAATCCGGCATGGTTCCAAGTGGATTTGGGGACATCCGTTCAAGTGACGGAGATTCGAATGAAAGCACGTTATAATACCACCGCCTACGAGTCGGCGAACGTAACGGTTTACGGCTCCGATACGGAGGATTTCAGTACGAAGGCGAAGCTGGCGGAGCATCTTACGACCAACCAGCTGTATGAGCTGGTGCTGCCCGTCAGTGTGCAGGAGAAATTCCAGTATATTCGAGTAGAGAAGCAGGTGGCAAACAGCAGTCTTGGCTTCTCTGAATTTGAGGTGTGGGGCATCGTTCCTCAGCCGACGGATGCCTTGTATGCTGCGATTTCCGATCGCAAGCCCGTCAAAGCTTCCAGTTATCTCAACAACAATCCGCAATATGCGCCGCAGAACGGCAATGACGGCAATACCGGCTCCGTATGGGTATCCGAATGGCGCAACGGGGAATACTGGCAAGTGGATTTAGGCAGCTCCCGGCGGATCGATAAGCTGCAGATCGTTCCAAGAGACGGTGCTTCTCCGGGAACGACCCTCGATTTTGAAACACGCAATTATAAAATTTTCGGCTCGAATACGGAAGACTTCGCCGCTGCCGCTCTACTTGCAACGATTGGGTCCACACCGTTTGCGGGTCCTCTTTGGAGCTATGCGGTCACGGATCCGGGCACGTACCGTTATGTCCGCATTCAGAAAACGGCAGCGGAGTCGGGCGGCTTCAAGGAGTTCCGCGTGCTGTCTGCAGATCGGGAGCAGACGATGAATGTGACCGATCGGATGCAGCTGGCTGCGAGGATCGATGGCGAAGACATACCTGCAGCCAGAGTGACATGGAATTCTACGAATCAAGGTACGGCGGCTGTAGCGACCAATGGTCAAGCATCGGCCTTGCGCAGCGGCAAGATTACGGTTACCGGATCGTATAACGGAAAATCCGTCGCGATGGATTTGACGATCACGGATACCATGCCTATAACACCTCCCGCCACTCCGGATATCTTCCAACCGTTTTTGATGGGAACGGCGCCTGTGATTACCCAGGTGCTAAGTGAAACAACAGCGGAGTCGGGAGCCGTTAAGGTCACGAAGGTGCTCTATCAGTCGGACGTTGACGCGGCAAGATCGAATCAGGTGTATGCAGTGATTGCGGCTCCTGCCGCCGCCGGCAGCTATCCCGGTGTACTCATCCTGCATGGAGGCACGGAATGCACCCAGGATGCGCTCGCTATCGATTACGCCAAGCGCGGTTATGTCGCGGTTACGCCGGAGCTGCCGGGCATCACCGATCCCAAGACATGCGTAACGCCGTCCACCGGCTTGTGGAAAAATGAACCGTATGGTGCGAAGCAGCTAACGGCACTTCCGAACGCTGGGATCAGCTCCATCTTCGAAGGGGAGGTCGCGGCGCTGCAGGGCTTCTATCTGCTGCAGGCGCAGCCTGGGGTGAAGCAGGACCGGCTGGGTATCCGCGGTTTGTCTTGGGGAGGGTATTCGGCAACCTTGCTCAGCTCGCTTCTGGGTGATCAAGTGAAGGCGGCGTATTCCATCTATGGAAGCGGATTCTACGACCGCGGCTCCTACTTCGCCGGTCTTCTTGATAACAAGGGCTCCGTTGAGAAAGCCAATTGGCTTCGCGATCTGGACGCGGGAAGACGGGCCGATCATATCAAAGCGGACTTTTATTTGGCGGCAGCGTCGAATGATACCTACTTCTGGCCGACCGCTGTGATGAAGACGCTGGATCGGATCCCGGGCGCGAAAAATCAAGTATTCGCTCCGAACGCGAATCATTCCTTAAGCTCGCTGCCGAATGCTGCGGCACAAGAGAGGCTCTTCTTCGATTATCATCTGAAGGGCGCCGGAGCCCCTTTACCGAAGGTCAACGTCATCTCAACGGAGCGCCTGGCTAATCAGGATGTGAAGATCACATTCCAAGCGAGTGGGGCAGCAGCGATAACTCAAGCGAAACTGGTCTACAGCGGCGGGGATAAACCTTGGGTGAACCGCAGCTGGGTTGCCGTCGATGCGGTTCGTCTGGCCAACGGCCGTTATGAGGCGCTCCTGCCGGCCGCTGCGGTACAGAAGCATGCCGATTGGTACGTCCTGATTAGCGATGATCGTCAAGCATCGGCCAGCAGCTGCATCTACAATGCGGCGGATACCGTTGTGAAGCCCGCTGATATGACAGCTCCTGTGACAGCGGCTGTGTATGATTCTCCGCTGTCAGGAAGTAACGGTTGGCTGACCGGTCCCGTCATACTCGCGCTTACAGCGGCGGACGAGGAGAGCAGCGTGACAAATACCGTCTACCGTCACAACGGCGGTAGCTGGACAACGTACGCTCAACCGCTGAATTTGACTGACGGTACGCATCAACTGGAGTTTTACAGCATCGATGAATTCGGGAATCAAGAAGAAGCGAAGACCTTCTCCCTTCGCATTGATTCGAAAGCGCCTGTCATTGGAATCTCATCGCCGATGGCAACCGGCTACGGCATACATCAGGATCTGACGATTGACTTCACGCTTACCGACGATCTATCCGGAGTGGACCCGGCACAAACCTCCGCTCTATTGAACGGCAAGCCGGTAATCAACGGTGCGGTGATCCCTCTGTATACGATAGGTGCGGGAGAACATCAACTGGTCATTACCGGATCGGACCTGGCCGGTAATCAGGCCACTTCGGCAAGCAGCTTCCAAGTCAGCGTATCGAGTACGACGCTGAAACAACTGGTTCGTCGATTCCATACGGAAGGCCGAATTGACAACGCGGGTATCGCTGACAGCCTGATCAACAAGCTGGAGCATGGCCAACTTCAACCGTTCAAGCAAGAGGTGCAAGCGCAGCGCGGCAAGCACATCTCCGAGCAGGCGGCAGACATCTTGCTTCGACTGACATCGCAAGTATCATCTTAAATAGGCAGCACCCTAAAGTCCCGCAGCGATGCGGGACTTCTTTTTAGGTCCAAAGTATTTTTTCAACACTTATGTTCGAATTGAGAAATAGCCGGATGACGCAATATCCGTTAGGATGGGCTCAGAAAGAAAGGAGTGAGGCCATTTGGATCAAACAATCAAATCTTCCGTAACAAAAACGATACGACAAGGAAGGAGACGGAGCTACAATGCCCGGACTCAATGGGAGCTAACGGTGCTCAGCCTGCCTGTGCTTGTGCTCGTACTGCTGTTCAACTACGTTCCTATGTTCGGCATTATTCTGGCGTTTAAGAACTACCGTTTCGACCTGGGGATTTTGGGAAGCGAATGGGTCGGCTTGAAGAACTTTGCCTTCTTCTTTACCTCCAATCAGGCATGGGTCATTACGCGCAATACGCTCGGTTACAACCTGATGTTTATCATCAGCGTTCTCGCGGCATCGGTCCTGTTCGCCATTTTGCTTAACGAGGTCCGGCAGCGCTTTTTGCTGAAGTGGTATCAGACGGCCATGTTTTTCCCTTATTACTTATCCTGGGTCGTCGTCGGATTTATCTTTTATGCGTTTCTGGAGAATGACATGGGTCTCATCAATTCGTTTTTGAAGAGCATCGGTCAGAAGCCTGTAGCCTGGTATACGGAAACCAAGTATTGGCCTTATATTTTATTGTTATCCAATATTTGGAAGCAAGCAGGCTACTCCACCTTGATCTACTACGCCGGGATCATTGCCATTGACAAGGAGTATTACGAAGCGGCCGCCATAGACGGCGCTACCAAGCTGCAGATCATTCGCCGAATCGTATTGCCCTTGCTTTCGCCGCTGATCATCATTATGGTGCTGCTTCAAATCGGACGTATTTTTTATGCGGACTTCGGCATGTTTTACTTCGTCCCCCGGGATATCGGGCTTCTCTACAATGTGACGGAGGTTATCGACACGTACGTCTTCCGTTCGCTGCGGTTTACCGGGGATATCGGACTGTCCGCAGCCGCCGGCTTATACCAATCGCTCGTCGGTTTCGTCCTGATCCTGCTTGCCAACGGCCTGGTCAAGAGATACAGCAAGGATAATGCCTTGTTCTAAACCGTAAGGAAGGAGTATCACCCTGCTATGAATATCACACCGCGATGGTTTACATTCGTTGGTCATTCGGTTCTTATGGCGATAGCACTTGTATGCGTCGTTCCTTATGTATCGCTCATCTCCATATCGCTCTCCAAGCAGACCGACTTGGCGGAATTCGGTTACGCCTTGATACCCAGAACATTGGACTTCTCAGCGTACCGGCTTCTTTTTGCCAACCCCGGGGAGATTTTGAATGCTTATACCGTCTCGATTGGAGTGGCTGTCGTAGGGACCTTCCTAAGCCTGGCGGTTATTGCCATGGTGGCCTATCCGTTGTCCCGTTCGGATTATCGTTGGCGCAGCCCTATGGCGTTCTATCTGTTCTTCACCATGCTGTTTCATGGCGGCCTTGTGCCTTGGTATATCCTGATAAAAAAGCTGCTTCAGCTCGGCGACACGTTCTGGGTGCTGATTTTACCGTATTTGGCGAATGTATGGTTTATTTTTCTGATGCGAACCTTCATGCAGCAAATTCCGTCATCCCTGATTGAGGCGGCCAAAATCGACGGTGCCAGCGAGTTCCGAGTTTTCGCAGGCATCATCCTGCCCTTATGCAAGCCGGCCTTAACCACAGTGGGGCTGTTCATACTTCTGCAGTATTGGAACGACTGGTGGCTTGCCATGCTGTTTATCGATAATGAGAAGCTCGTCCCTCTGCAGTATCTGCTAGCCCGCATGATGAACAATGTGATGTTCCTCAGCAGCGGGATTAGTACGATGCCAAGCGGTATTGAGGCGGGGCAGCTGCCGACGGAAAGTCTCCGTATGGCCATGACCGTCGTTGCGGTCGGGCCGATGGTATTGATATTTCCCTTCTTTCAAAAGCATTTCGTCCGAGGCTTGACGGTAGGTGCGGTCAAAGGATAAGGTTAATCCCGGAAATGACCGGATTAATATACATCAATTGGGAGGTAATGAGGTATGATCACGGGGGGCAATTACTTGAAATTGAAAACGATTCTGCTGTTATCGATGACAGCGGCCGTAGGGCTCGCGGGGTGCACCGCTGCGAAGCCTGTCGAACAAGGCAAGCCTGCTCAGCCTGCGGATAACGGCAAGCCGTACGTTGAGCTGAGCATGTATTTTGTCGGACCTTATCCTCAGAAGGAACAAGACGAAGTATACGCGGCGGCAAATAAGATCATCAAGGAGAAGATCAACGCAACCGTGAAGTTCAATGGCATCAACTGGGGCGACTATGACAAGAAGATGCAGGTGCTGATGGCAAGCGGTGAGCCTTACGATATCGCTTTTACCTCCAACTGGATCAACAACTACCGCCAGAACACGGCCAAAGGCGGATTCCTGCCGCTTGACGAGCTGCTGCCCAAGCACGCACCAAAGCTGTATGCCAGCGTGGACAAGCGATATTGGGATGCTGTGCGAATCAATGGGAAGATCTATGGAGTGATCAACGAGCAAATTTTTGCCCGATCCTCCCATATCACCGTCCCGAAGGAATACGCAGATAAATATCAAATCGATTTGGCCGGAGCGAAGTTCAATCTGCGCAAGCTGGAGCCGGTGCTTGAGCGGATGAAAGAGGATAAGATCCCGGTTCCGTTCACCTCCTCGTGGATACATTTGAGCGAATACCACAAGCAGGAATTTCTGGCCGGGGACAAGGTGCCTGGCGCGATCCGTCTCGATAGCACGCCTGAGAACCTGAAGGTGTTCAATCAATATGAATCCGACGAATTCAAATCCTATATAGAGCTAAAGCGGGATTGGCAGATGAAGGGGTATTTGGGCGGAGACAAAATGCTGGCTATTACCGATGCCACAAGTTTGCTCAATGAGAAGAAAATTGCGATTTCGACGGGCGGCACCTATAAGCCGGGCGGCGATGCCGAATATGAACTGGTCAGGGGCTTCCCTGGAGTCAGTGCGGCGCTTTCCGATTTCCATATCGCCACTTCGGGCGTGACCTCTACACTATTCGGAATCAACCGAAGCTCGAAAAACCCCGAGCGTGCCCTGGAATTTCTGGAGCTGCTGTATACGGATAAACAGCTGTACAATTTGCTCAACTTCGGTATGGAAGGCAAGCATTATACGAAGCAATCCGGTGATTATATCGAGCCGGTGAAGGGCAGCAATTACAACCCGGGGACGCCGTGGGAGCTCGGCACCACCTTCAATGCCTATTTGTTAAAAGGTCAGCCGGCGGATGTATGGGAGCAAACCAAAAAGCTGAATGCGAGTGCTGCCGCTTCTCCTGTGATGGGCTTCTCTGCCGACCTCGAGCCGATTAAGACGGAAATCGCACAGGTAACGGCCGTAACCGAAAAATACATGAAGGCGCTGGATTTGGGACTGATGGATCTCGGCAAGGATTACCCGCAGTTCATCGCTCAGCTCAAATCGGCCGGTGCCGACAAAATCGTAGCCGAACTTCAGAAGCAAGTCGACGAGTGGAAAAAAATGAAGTAGTTCAGCCTAACCATGGAGCCGATTCGCAGTGCGGGTCGGCCCTGCTAGTTGTTCGCAATTGTTCGATTACATGAATAGTGTATCAAATAAGAAGCGAAGCGGGAACGATTTTTCATTGTCAGGAACAATAATAGTTCCTAAAATAGAAATGAAATTCTGACGTCGGAAAGCGGTGAGGAGAGGGCATGTTCCCGTTTAAAAACCAAGGCAAGCTCTATTCTCGTTTATTCCTTACCATGACCATGACGGTGACGATTACGATCGCTGCGGTATCCAGCTTGCTGTATATCAACTTTGAGAGGCTTGCGCTTGGGCTGGTTCATAACTATGACAAGGACAGCTTGCTTCAGGTGAGCTACAGCGCGACG
Organism: Paenibacillus hamazuiensis; assembly: GCF_023276405.1. NCBI lineage: Bacteria > Bacillati > Bacillota > Bacilli > Caryophanales > Paenibacillaceae > Paenibacillus > Paenibacillus hamazuiensis. The sequence continues at coordinate 3,006,526 of NZ_JALRMO010000001.1, read as the reverse complement.
CTGATGAATGATTCGGTGAAGGTGCTTGCCCTGCAGGCATACTTCGATCCCTTGATTGCCAAGCTTTTGTACCGCAAGGCCGCTCCGGATGAACTGACGGAAGCGCTCGCCAGACTGACCGCCTACCGCAACACTTCGCCTTTTATAGATTCCATTTATATTTACAACGCTTCCCGGGACGTATTCTACTCCACCTTGGTTGACTACGGCGAGCAGCGGGCGCAGGACTTCTTCGACAGCGGAATTGTGCAAACGTACCGTGCCCGAGTGCAGGGCACCACGTCCATCAAACCGTTCCTGCCCATTCCCAGACTCATGCCTAACCCTTATAAGCCTTATACGGAGGGGGAAAGCCGATCCGTTTATTCCTATCTGTTCAGCGATTCCGATTGGAGCAGCGGCATTCCCCAGGAAGCGATCGTTATCAACGTTTCGGCCGAACGTATGAACAGCATCATAGCCGCCCTGGAGTCGGGCGGTCAAAAGAATACATTCATTATTGATAAAGAAGGCCATACCGTCACCGCACAGGCAGGTTCACCCGTCGGTACTGACCGCCGAAACGACAGTGTCATTGAAAGAATACTCGGCAGCAGGATGACCTCGGGTTTTTTCGTGGAGCAGGCTCGTGGAGAGAAAGCGCTTGTCAGCTATATTTCACATGAACCTAACGGATGGATATTTGTTCGAGTTACCCCCTATGGGCAGGTGTTGGCCCAGCTCACCCAATGGAAGCAATGGACGTTCGGCTTGGCCGCACTGATCCTCTTGCTTGGGGTGGCGGGAGCCTTTCTGTTATCGAGGAAGCTGTTTCAGCCGATCGGACGTATGATGACGGAGCTGTCCGGACTGAAGACAGAGAAGCGCTCGATGCATGCCTTGCGGCTGCAGGAGCTTATGAAAAGTCTGCTGCTTGGGGAACAAGTGATTCCCGCGGAAACTCTGCGTAAGAAGCTGGCGGAATTGGATCACCCCTTCACGGATCAGGGAAGCTTCTGTTTGCTGCTCATGAAGCTGGATCATCATGCTGCGTTCTGCGAGAGCTATCCTCCCCGAGACCGCCAATTGCTCAAATTCGGGATCGGGAATATTGCTAGGGAACTAAGTAAGCCCTACGCCCGCTCCAACGTAGTGGAGCTGGAGGAGGACTCCCTTGTGCTCATCCTGCAGCTCCGGCCTGTGGGGCCCGGTGAGGCGAACTGCGACCTCGTGCCGCTGAGCCGCTCTATTCAAGAAGCGGTTCGGACTTACATTCGTCAATCGACCAGCATCGTGATTAGTCCCCCCGTTTCCTCGCTGCAGCAGATCGATCTGCTCTACCAAGAGGTGCAGGAAGGTGCAGCCTACCGGGTGTATGCCGGGCACGAGTGTGTCATTGACGTACAATCCGAAGTGCGCAGCCGCAAAGAGGCGGAGACGTATGAATATCCCCAGCATTTGGAGAAACGGTTGACGGATGCCATGATGTTGGGGAAACCTGATGCTGTGATGGAAGGCTATCGGGCGATGGTAGAGGACGCCGCTTCTTACGAACCAAGAGTGCTGCGAATGATGCTCACACGGCTGCTGCTTGCGTTGGAGGACACAAGTCGTGCGAGAGGGAACGGGCCTGAGCCGTTTCATTTTCCTACCTGCATGTCGGAAATGGCGAAGCTGGAGACGTTGACGGACATCCATGCCTATTTCACAACGCGATTGGAGCGGTGTATGCTTCAAAGCCGAACGAGGCAGCAGGATAAATACGAGGAGCTGCTGCAGCAAATTCAAGCGTATGTTGGGGTCCATTACTCCAACCCGGCATTATCCATTGAGCAAATCGCCGAGCAGGTGAATATGTCTCCGGTGTATCTCGGCAGGCTTTATAAGAAGCTAACCTCGCAATCCTTCTCGGATTATGTCAATGAGGTCAGGCTGAATGAAGTAAAGAAACTGCTTGCGGAAACGGATGAGCCGATCGTGCTGATCATGGAGAAGGCCGGCTTTGTGAGTCAAGGCTACTTCTTCACTCTGTTTAAGAAAATGAACGGCCTCACTCCCGGGGAGTACCGGGAAAGGAATCGAAAGTGCTTCGTTTAAGATCAGAGGGCTGCCCTCGGTAGATTGTATCTACTCAATCTAAAAGCTATTGGCGCCTTAAAGTCAAGACCGTCAGCTCCGGCCTGCAGCAAAAACGAACCGGGTACACGGAAACTCCGATCCCGCGGTTCACGTACAGCTGAAGCTTACTATCGCCGAGGCGGTAAAGCCCGTCCACATACTTACGGGAATATGGCGGCGTGAAAATGTGCCCGTAAAGCGGCAGCCGAACCTGTCCGCCATGGCTGTGACCGGACAGCTGCAAATCGACAGGTGAAGCCAAAGCTTCGTCTGCAAAATCGGGCGCGTGTGAAAGCAGCAGGGTAAACGTTTCGGAGCCGCCTTGTTTAAGAGCTTTGGCGAGATCGGGTTTGCCTTCCCACATATCTTCGACGCCGGCGATACGAATGGCCGAGCTGCCGCGCTTTTGCAGGACGCCTTCATTGCGCAGCACGCGCAAACCACCCTCGGCGAGCACTTTGGCCGCTTTGCCCGCATCGTCATAATAATCGTGATTGCCAAGCACCGCATATACGCCCAGCGGTGCTTTTAGCTTCGATAAGGCATCGATGCATGCGGACGGATCGGCGTCCACGACCGAGTCGTACAAATCGCCGGTGAAAGCGATCAAATCGGGTTTAAGCTCCGCAATGCGATCCGCTAACCTGCTCAAATCGCCGGCCGAATAATGATACCCCATATGTACGTCGCTGAATTGAACGACTCGCAGCCCGTCGAAAGGGGAGGGCAGCCGTTCGAACGACAAGGTCAACTCCTTGACCGCAAGCCACCCGGGTTCGATGTAACGGGCATATCCGAACGAAGCGGGAGGAGCCGCAAACGCTGCCGCGAGCAGCGTGACTCCTTTTTTCATAAAAGTCCGTCGCGTTATATTAGGTTGCTGCTCCAAAAAAGTATCTCCTCCGTCTTTGTCATTCACCTTGCGGGAAAAACCGGAATATATTAGTGCTATGGAGCTAAAAAAATGCGTCTAATTTATAAGAAAAATTTATGAAAATTCAAATGAAATATAATAAATTAGGGAGGAATCCATATGGATTTGATTACCTCGATTCGTCAAACGTTTCAGCGCGTGAAAAAACCGTCGCTTCGCGAGCTGCAGTGGGCGATTCAAAGCCTGGAGCTAACCGCGGAGCAAGTACAGCCGTTTATTCAAAACCCGACCTATTTGCCGTACGGCAGAACGATTATGTTCAAAAGCGAAGAGGTGGAGGCCGTACTCATTCATTTGCCGGGAAAAGCCGAGACCGCGATTCACGATCACGGGGACAGCATCGGCTGCGGAATCGTGCTGGAGGGCGAGCTGGAAAACGCAATATACCGGCTTGATGCGTACTGTTATCCGATTGAGGCCGCCTCTTTTGTTGTCGGGACAAACGAATTTTTTACAGCGCCCAAAGGGCAGGTTCATCAAATGCGGAATGCAAGAGAAGAGCGGCTGATTACATTTCACGTTTACACGCCGGCGTTGGCAGGCGCGGTCAATTATTTGCCGTATGAGCAGGTGCTTGATTTTGTCATATAAGGATTGGCTGTCGGATCCCCTTAACATAATACATGACTTGCGGCGGCAGCACTAAGTTGGGCAGAGGTTAGGTGAACTACCGAGCCGAACAGACGGCTTAACTTCGTGACAAACGATCCAGCGTATTGGAATCGATCAAAATATCGCCAGTGGGAATTTTCGCCGCATCGAACAGCGGAACGAGGTCGCTTGCTTTGACCGGCTCCGGACAGCTGATGAGACCGCTCCAATAGGCGAGGCAGCCGATCACCTTTTCCGGGGAAGTTCCCGCCGCACGCATGCCTGTGACGGATACGGCGCCATGACGTTTGGAAAGCCGCTTCCCATCGGGGCCGTAAAGCAGCGGCACGTGGGCGAACCGCGGCGCGTCCAGCCCAAGCGCTTCGTATAACGCCAGCTGGCGCGGTGTGGAATCGAGCAGATCGACCCCGCGCAATACGTCGGTGATGCGCATCGCCGCATCGTCTACAACGACAGCAAGCTGATAAGCGAAAATGCCGTCGGCTCGTTTGACAACGAAGTCTCCTCCGGCGCCGGCGGGAAAACGCTGCTTTCCCGCAACCAGATCGTCGAAGACCATTTCCTTGTCGGGCATCGCGAAGCGCAGCGAAGGTGTTTTAACCGCCTGCTTGACGGCGCGCTGCTCCGAAGTCAGGGAGCGGCATGTGCCCGGGTAAACGGGACCTTCGGAGGAAAGACCGTGCGGCGCGCTCGCAATGCCGACCAGTTCGGCCCGGCTGCAGTAACACGGATACAGCAAACCTTGCCGCATCAATTTATCCAGCGCTTCGCCGTACAAAAATTCGCGTTCGCTTTGCACATAAGGACCATAATCGCCGCCGGCTCCCGGGCCTTCGTCCCAATCAAGCCCCAGCCAGAGCAAATCGTCTACTATTTGCCTGGCCAATTCCGGCTTGGAGCGCGGCTTGTCGATATCCTCCATGCGCAGCACAAAGCGGCCTTGGGCCGAGCGGATTTGCAGCCAGGCGAGCAGCGCGGTCCGTGCGTTGCCGATATGCAATTGTCCCGATGGGGTAGGGGCGAAGCGTCCCCGTTTCATGGCGACCGTCACCTTTTCGTTGGGATGTAATGCAAAAAAGAGCAGGGGGATCACCCTGCTCGGTCGGTTATGGTGTTGGAGGATGTTCCCATCCCTGCAAAAGAAGTATATCAATGGCGGAGCTGACGGGATGCTCTCCGTTTCACTCCGAGACTGCGAAGTAACGCTAACGAAGCGAAGCTCCGACGAACCTCATGGTTCTCATCCCTGCAAGAAGTAAATCAATGGCGGAGCTGACGGGATTCGAACCCGCGGTCTCCTGCGTGACAGGCAGGCATGTTAGGCCTCTACACCACAGCTCCACTTGCAGCGGCTTGGACAGGTTTTCCAAGACACAAACAGTATATTAGCACGATTCGGCAGGCGCCGCAATAGCGAATTTTCGAATCCGGACCACTTCCGGCAAAAAAGCAACGGCAAATTTACCGGAATGAATGGATATCTCCCGGCATACGCTGTATCGAGGTGGGACAAGTGGTCGATAAGCGTACGGATTGGCGCCAAGGCGAAGTGCTCTTTCTAATTGACGGAAGGCGGTATTGGGTTGTGCGGCATACGGCAGGACTATGCCTGGTCGATATGTCGACGGCGGAGACGATCGAACTGCAGGAGGAGGACCAGGTAACGCTCGTGCTTCCGGCGGATAAGGTGCGGATTTGTTGCGAGCATACGGACGACGAGCTGTATTTATAACAGCGCAACGGCCAGATTGCAACATTGATGGTGCGATAACGTCCGGCAGCTCGCCTGCAAGCCGTAGTCCCGCCGGGGACGATCGTTTGCATTCCGACCAAGTTACTTCAAGGTAACTAGCGTACCTTTTTTTTCATGCTTGCCGGGCTATACGAATGTTTCCTATAATGGGATCAGGATGTATGCGCGTACAATTTGAGTTCAGCCATCCGTAAAACGGGTGGCTTTTTCCTTGTCCGACATCGCCGAAGGAGGAGCCCTCAATGTCCGAATCAAGCCGATCTTACCGCATTCCTTTGTTTTGTACAGTCACTTTGCTTTTCTGGTTTTCGATGTATACGTGCGTCCCGATTTTGGCGGCTTATGTGGAATATTTGGGCGCATCGCACAAAATGGCGGGGATGATCGTCGGCATGTACGGCTTAAGCCAGATGCTGCTGCGCATCCCCGTCGGCATCGTTTCCGACCGTTTTCATAAAAGAAGGCTGTTCATTTCGTTCGGATTGCTGTTCTCCGTGCTGGCCGGCGCCGGCATCCTCATCTCGCAGGAAGTGACCTGGATTTTGCTGCTTCGAGCGCTCGCCGGAGCGGCCGCCGCCACCTGGGTCGACTTTACGATATTGTTTGCGAGCTACTACAAGCAGGAAGAAACGACAAAAGCGATGGGGACGATATCCTTCTACAACTCGCTCGGGCAAATGACCGGGATCCTGTCGGGAGGCTGGTTCGCCGACCATTTCAGCTGGGAGGCTTCGTTTCTGATCGGCGCGGTCGTCGGAACGATCGGTTTTGCCGCTTCATTTTTCCTGGTGGAAAAATTCGACGATAACGCGCAAAAGATTACTTACAGCGGCGTTGTGGAAGTGGCGAAAGACCGGACGCTGCTGACCGTTTCCTTTCTGTCCATCCTGTTCCAGGTGCTGACGTTCGCGACCGTATTCGGCTTTACGCCGGTGTTTGCCCAGTCGCTTGGGGCGACGAAGCTGGATATGGGGCTGCTTACGTTTTTTTCGACATTTCCGACCGCACTCGCTTCGTGGATCGGCGGATCGTACTTGTCCCGCAAAATCGGCGAAAAAAACGTCGTCATCGCCGGATTTGTACTGAGCGGCGTGTTCACCGTGCTGATTCCGGTGTTGCCGAGCTTCGGCATGCTTCTGTTTACTCAGGCGCTGGCCGGTTTGGGGCGAGGTTTCGCTTCCCCGGTGCTGATGTCGCTCAGCATCAAACATATGGAATCCGGCAAGCGCGCGACGGCGATGGGATTTTACCAGGCGATCTACGGTCTAGGCATGTTCCTCGGGCCTTTGTTCATGGGGGCCGCGGGCGATTGGCTGACGCTCGGTCAAGGTTTTATGATCGTCGGGGCGCTTGGCTGCGTCACTGCATGGCTGGCCCACCTGATGCTGCGGATCGTGCCGGCCGGAAAGGCTGCCGCCCGAGAGACGGCTCCCGCTTCAAACGCCACAAACGCTCGCGGGTAATCGGCTGCCCGGGGCTGCTCAAGCGGACCTCAACTGCGGAAACGGGCGAATCACCGGAACCGGTTCGGGGGACACTATCCGGAGCATTTCATTTTGCATGCCAAGGAGTGTTTTCCATGCCTGCCGAACATAACGACGACCCGAAGCTGATTCATCCGAAAGAGGATACGGCTGCACACGAGCGACTAGGATTTAGAATAGACGACAGCAAATCCGATGTGGATCTGAAGGAAAACGGCGCAATCGGTCATAACGGCCAAGACAGCGATTGGTCCTGAAAGAAATCCCTGCACCCCGCAGGGATTTTCTTTTTGAACGACTCGTGAGATAATGGTCATCGGACTCTCGTATATTTTCGCGAAAGAAGACGATGGTATTGAATTTGCTTGTGACTTTCACGCTTTTTTACGCATTTATTTACATGGTGAACGCCGTGTACGGCACATTCATTCCGGTTTATTTTAACGATATCGGCTTGTCCAAGTCGCAAATCGGCGTGCTGCTCAGCCTCGGACCGCTTGTGGCAATTCTCGCCCAGCCCGTCTGGGGAGCGGTCGGGGACAGGGCGCCGACGAAAAACCGCGTGCTGCAAACCTTGATCGTCGGGACAGGGATTTCCGCTTTATTTTTTCCAATATCGGACCGGTTCGGTTATTTGCTGCTTGTCATATGCATCTTCACGTTTTTCCAGACGTCGATTTTCGCGATCAGCGATGCGATCGCCCTGGAAGAGGTGGAGAAACGGCGCACCTGGTCGTTCGGGATGATCCGCATGGGAGGGACGATCGGCTTTGCCGTCATGTCGCTTGTTTTCGGCATCGTCGCGAAAACTCATCTCGGCCTGATGTTCTGGGTGCTTGCTCTCGTGATGGCGGTTTCTTTTGCGCTAATGCTGAGATTTCCGAAAATCGCCGGCTACCAGTCGGTCGGCCCCAAAATGCAGGTATGGGTGCTGTTCAAGCACAAGCAGCTGATGCTCTATATGTCGATCAGCTTCGGGCTGCAGGTGACGCTCGGCTTTTTTTATTCGTTTTTTCCGGTATACTTTAAGGAGCTTGGAGCGGACAGCGTGCTGCTCGGCTGGTCGATGGTCATCTCGTCGCTGAGCGAAATTCCTTTTTTGCTGTATTCGAAAAAGCTGTTCGAACGCGTGCCGATCCGCACGATATTTCTGGTTGCGGGAGCTGCGACGTTTTTCCGGTGGCTGCTTTATTATTTCGTCCACGATCCGCTTGTCGTGCTGCCGGTTCAGCTGCTTCACGGGCTCATCCTTATAGTGATTACCGTGACGATGGCGACGTATATCAGCAAGGAGGTGCCGAAGGAGCTGCGGGCGAGCGGACAAACGCTGAACGGTCTGCTCAACCTCGGAGTGGCGCGGATTATCGGGAGCTTTCTGGGCGGCGTGGCGAGCGATTGGGTCGGGATGCGGACGGTGTTTCTGTACAATTCGTTTATCGCACTCGCTTGCGTCGTCGTATTCGCCATCGTCAGCCGCGGGATGGAGCGTTCGGCAGCGGCGGACCGTACCGTTTGAAATTTCGGCCGAACAATGGTACGTTAGATGAGGTTTTACATTTTTTGCACATAGGGGATCGTTCGAATGGCTACCATTATTATTCTCATTGCCTTACTGATTATGGGTTCGTTCATCAGCTTTGCATTTGTCCGCTTTTTTCAAAGAAAGCCGGTGCAGGGAGCCGTTTTTCTCGTGATCGGGCTCATCACGATCGTGTTGTTTTATTACGGGGTCGGCCAGGGTTGGATTCCGCTGCCCGAGACGCCCCCCAGCGCATAAAAAGGAGTGACATTCAAAAGTGAGTATGCGAATTATTAATGTCAAAGCAAGCCACAGCAAGGATAAAGGCTACCTCGGCCACGTGGAAGTCGGAATGGACGGCCATAAATCGACGTATGAAGTGACTTTGCAGAGCGACGATTCGCGAAATTGGAACTACAGCTTGAATTTCGCCAAGGAATCGGGCTCCGAGGAAGAGATCGAACAGCTTGAGGATCTGATCGAAGAGGACGACGACGTGTTCAACGCGCTGGTCGATGCCGTGCTGGACAAGGTGTCGAAGTAACATATTTGCCGTTTTCTCCGGGCATACTACCGATTGGTTCCATTACCGGCGGAAGGAGGGGACGGCCAGGATGCCAAACACGAACAACATGAACAATATGGATACGTCCGGCTTCGTAGAGAAGCTGCACGATACGCAGCGCAAGGATGATAAAAACCGGAGAACGCACGGCAACAATCATCCGGAGGAAAAGCTGCCTAACCATAAGCACTGACGGTCCGCGGGAGTAAAGAAAACCTTCGCAGCAAAGGAGCGTTCAAATGGACAACTCTCAAGCAGGAAATTACCGGCCTCTCAATCTGGATAATAAAAAAACGGTTCTGGAGCGCATCCGCAAGTTCGAGCAGGAGTTGTCCGGCGAGCTGGATCAGCCGGTTTCGGTCGTCGCTTACACGCCGCAAACCGAAGTTGAAGATCTCGGCCACTCCTGACCTTATCAAGCGACCCGCGAATGAACGATCTGCGCGGGTTTTTCTCTTGTTTGCGGCGCGGCCGGGCTTGTGCAGCAATATGCATTTCCGTTGACGTAAAATGGAAAATCCCACATAATATAAACCAAAAGGATTGTTCAAGAAGGAGGCGGTTTATATGCAACAAAGAACAGTGTCTTACGCGCATTCCGGTTCTTTCGCCCACGTACTGCAGACATTCGCTTTATCGCTGCTGTTATCCTTCGTAGGCACGCTGCTTGGCGCTCTGTTCATTCCGGCTTCGCTGGTACCGTTGTTCATCGTTGTGGAATTGGTGATGCTCGTAGCCGCTTTTATTATCCGGATCCGGGGGCGGCATATCGGCTACGGGTTCCTGTATGCGTTTACCGCGGTTTCCGGGGTAACGCTTTATCCGGTCATTCAGACGTACGGCGGTCTGATCGGAGCAAACCTCGTGTCGGGAGCGTTTTTCGCGACGGCGGCTATTTTCGGCGGACTGGCTTTTTACGCGCACCGTTCGCAAAGAGATTTCAGCTACCTGGGCGGATTTCTGTTTGCGGCGACGATCGGCCTGATCGTGATGAGCCTGATTGCGATGTTTGTCCCGATGGGCGGGACGATGAATCTCGTCTGGTCGTTGCTGGGCATTCTGATCTTCAGTGGCTGGGTTCTGTACGACGTCTCGCAGTATAAACACGGCGTCGCGGCGGAAGAAGTGCCGCTCGCAGCGCTGAACATTTATCTCGATTTCATCAATTTGTTCCTTTACATTTTGCGGTTTCTCGCGGCAATTACCGGCAACAGCCGGAACTGAACGAAATCATGCGTTTGCGGGCATAAGCAAAATACGGCAGAGCCCCGGAGCGATCCGGGGATGCTGCCGTTTTTGTTTTGTTTGCGGGGGCGGATAAGAAAAAAGGGGGAGTTATGTGGAACCGAAACTTAAACTGAGCGTGCTCGATATGGTGCCGATCCTGGAAGGAAGCGGCCCGGAGGAGGCGCTGCGCCAGGCGGCGCTGCTCGCACAAACCGCCGAAAGGCTCGGATACAGCCGCTACTGGACGTCGGAGCACCATGACATGGAGGTGCTGGCGTCGGCAAGCCCGGAGGTGCTGCTCGCGCATATCGGCATGCGGACGAGCCGCATCCGCATCGGCTCGGGGGCGGTGCTGCTGCCGCATTACAAGCCGCTGAAGGTGGCGGAGGCGTTTCATCTGCTCGCCGCGCTGTATCCGGGCCGGATCGATCTTGGCATCGGTCGGGCTCCCGGCGGGTCGGCCCATGCGACGATGGCGCTGAACGAGCGGTTTCTCGAGCAGGTCGGCCGGCTCCCTGAAGCGCTTGGCGATTTGACGGCGCTGCTCTCGCACACGTATCGGATCGAAGGCGAGCCGGTCATTGCGCGCCCGGTGCCGTCCGTCCCGCCCGAGCTGTGGCTGCTCGGCACCAACGTCAAAAGCGCAAAGTACGCCGCCGAATTCGGCGCGGGTTATGCGTTCGGGCATTTCATGAGCGAGCACGACGGAACGGAGGCGATGGCGGCTTATCGCGACGGCTTCCGGCCGTCGGCGGCGTTCGCCAAGCCGCAGACGATCGTAACCGTACAGGCCGTGTGCGCGGAGACGGAGGATGAGGCGCGCCGGATTGCCGCCGCCGGGGCGACGGTGTTCGGCCGCGGCGCCGCCGAGCTGCCGGAGGAGGCGCTTGCGGAGCGGCGGGCCCGGCTGCTTGCGGGAACGGCGGAGCAGGTGAAGCTAAGGCTGCTGGAGCTGCGGGAGAGGCTTGGTGCGGAAGAGTTTATGATCGTCACGTTGGCGCAGGAATACGGCCAGCGCCTGCGGTCTTACGAGCTGCTGGCGAAGGCCGTATTATAGGTGCGGAATATTATTGATCTTCGCTGTAGGATCCACGTTCTTCGGCGGCTTTCTGCATTTCCGGCGATAATATATAATCGATCACCTGGAATGCAAGTTCTTTTTGCTTGGACTGATTTGTGATAAACATGGCGGTCGATTGCGGTTGGAATTTCGCATGGGGCGCTTCCGGGAACACCGGAACTGCGGAAAAATCCCAGTTCAGGTTTTTGTTTTCGCTCGCCCATTTGGCTACGGTATCTACGGTATCGATGGCCATGGCGATCTTGCCTTGGGAGAATGCGTTCGTTTTGACGAGCTGATTGCCGGGAATATCATAGAAACGCCGAATGTTATTTGTAATTTTCGTCCAATTGTCTGAAATTAGTGCAGCCTTGTCTTCATTCGGATCGAGCGAAGGCTCCGACAGCTGGTTCCACATCATGTAATGGGAAGGGTTCACCTGGAACCCTTTGTAAGTGATGTCACCTTCCTGCCGCGTCAGCTTTTTGGCCAGCTCGTAAGCTTCGTCCCACGTCAAACCGGGCTTGGGGTATTCGACGCCGAATTTGTCGAAAATGTCCTTGTTGTATACCAGCACCCATTCGGCGGAGCTGTACGGCAGCGAATAAAGCTTCCCGTCCGAAGCGATAACGGACTGCTGCAGCATGGCCGGATTTATTTTGCCGGTATCGAAATTGTACTTTTTGATGAGCTCGGTCATGTCGTACTCCAAATTGTACCTGCGAATTTCCCGGTATGTGTTGCGGGCGGAATCGTCGATCACGATGTCGGGGACGGTTCCCGCCGCGAGCAGGTCCTTAAACTGCCTGCCCGGGTTATCCCATTGGATATGTTTGAAAGTGACGCCGGGAAACTTCTTGGCGAGGTACCTTCCGACCTGCTGCTCCCAAATTTCCTCTTTGATATAAAATTGCGGCCACACCGTGTAATTCAGCAGCTCGTTGCCGCCGGAGGATGATTGCGCTTGCGGAGTTTGGGGCGATGGAGCGCTTGAAGCCGTTTGCGCAATGGGGGATTCGGGTCCGCCCTCGCACCCGGCCAATACGGTGAAGCTTAATGCCGCCGACAACAAAAATCTGACTTTCATCATCTCACCCGCCGTTTAATGTTATGAAAACAAATTTATATTAATCGTACGGCGGGCAGGTTGGTAATTCTAAAATTTTAAGAAAGGTGGAGTATTTTAAACAAGATTTGCCGCAGACTTGCCAAAGGGTTCACGGTGAACGGCTCAATCGGAACGAGCACCAGGTTCCACCGTTTCGCTGCTGCGGTAATCGGTGGGGGAGACGCCGTATTTTTCCCGGAACACCCGGTGAAAATACGAATAGCTGCCGAAGCCGCAGCTTTCCGCGATTTGCTCCAGCGTCATCGTGCTGTATTTCATCCGTTCGATCGCGGTGGACAGCCGGATTTCCAGTGCGTATTGGATCATCGTTTTGCCGAAAATTTGCTTGAACAAATGAACCGCACGGGAAACGCTGAGACCGACGTGGTTCGCCACGTCCTCGACTTTGAACGGCATATTCGCATGTTCTTCCACGTAACTTTTCATCCGCGCGCCGGTAAACGATTTGCCGCGGTACGCATTCGTCTCCGAGACGGCCCGCTCGAGCTGCAGGCACAACGTGCGCAGCAAATAATCGGTAATCTCAGGATTTTCCTCCCCGATTCTTCTCCGTTCCAAAATGAGCTGCCGCCACGTCCCGAGCAAACTTTCACTCATATTGATGCGGGTCAGCGGGGGGCGAGAAGGCACCCGGTTCCACCATTCGTCGAGCCACGTTCCGCGGCACATCACATAATAGTCCCCGCTGGCGACGACCGCTCCGTTCCGCGGCGTATCGTGCTCCTCGATCCGCAGTTCGTAAGGGTCTCCCGGTTTAAACAGCAGCAAATCCCCGCCCTGGATCGGAACGAAACTTCCGTTCACCAAAGCGTGGCAGCTTCCTTCGGTTTGCAGCCGGAATAGGTAGGAAGGCAAGCCGCTTTTATGACCGTTGTAAAAACGTTGAGAATGATACGAATATCCGCAAATCAAGAGCTCTGCCGACATCTTTGCACCGTCACTTTTTAGCAAAATAGTTCATGTACTGACCATATAGTTCATTCCCATTATAAGCGATTTGCTTATACAATAGTAGTTGGGCATTGATCCTTCAATAACGTTAGGAGAGAGAATATGAGAAGAATGGGCATCGGTTTGCAAATGTACACGCTCCGTGACGAAACGGCCAAGGACTTTACCGGAACGCTTCGCCGCGTGGCCGAGCTGGGCTACGAAGGCGTTGAATTCGCCGGTTACGGCGGCTTGGCCGCAGAAGAGCTTCGCGATTTGCTTCAAGAGCTGAACCTGAAGGCGATAGGCGCACATGTCAGCCTCAAAAACCTGAAAGAAAATCTTGCCGGTGAAATCGCTTACCTGAAAACGATCGGCGCTCCTTATCTCATCTGTCCTTACGTAGCGCCTGAAGACCGGCAAACCGCCGAAGACTGGAAAGGGATCTACGCTTTCTTCCAGCAGGTCGGCGAAGAAGCGAAAAAGCAGGGACTGCAGTTCGCTTACCATAACCACGATTTCGAATTCCATCTGCAGGTGGACGGAGAGTTTGCCTTCGATGCGATGTACACGGCGACTTCCGCCGATGCCGTCAAAGTTGAGATGGACGTATGCTGGGTTCAGTTCGCCGGACAAAATCCGACCGAATACATCGGCAAATACGCCGGCAGACTTCCACTGCTGCACTTGAAAGATTTCACGAAGGATGCGGAAGGCAAAATGAACACGGTCGAGCTCGGCGTCGGCAGCGTCGATCTGAACGGCGTCATCTCCGCTTCGTCCGATGCGGGTGTCGAATGGCTGATCGTCGAGCAGGACCGCTGCCAAGGACCGTCGATCGAAAGCGTCACGATCAGCATGAAGTGGCTTCAGCAGCATTATTTGCCGGCTTTCCAAAACGCCTGATCCATAACTGGCGATAACCACATTTTTAGGAGGAACAGATCCATGAGCAAAATCAAAGTCGCCGTGATCGGATGCGGAGCTATCGCTCAGCGCCGTCACATTCCCGAATATGAAGAAAACCCTAATGTCGAGCTGGTGGCATTCGCCGATCCGGTTTTGGAAAGAGCGGAGCTGTATGCCAAGAAGCACAATGCGAAGGCGTACGCCAATTACGAAGATATGCTGAAGGAAGTCAAAGCGGACGCTGTCAGCGTGTGCACGCCGAACTATTTGCACGCTCCGGCGGCCATCGCCGCCGCCAACGCCGGCGCGCATGTGCTCGTCGAGAAGCCGATGGCGGCAACGGAGGAAGAAGCGCTTGCGATGATCGAAGCGGCCCGCAAAAACGGCGTTTATTTGATGGTCGGCCATAACCAGCGGCTCATGCCTCCACACGTGAAAGCGAAGGAGATTTTGGATTCCGGACGCCTCGGCAGGGTACTGACGTTCCGCACGTCGTTCGGCCACCCGGGTCCGGAGCGCTGGAGCGTCGACGGACGCGACAGCTGGTTTTTCCGCAAAGAAGAGGCGATCATGGGCGCTATGGGCGACCTCGGCGTTCATAAGTCCGACCTGATCCGTTACTTTTTGAACGACGAAGTGGTTGAAGTTGCCGCGTTCGTCGGCACGCTGGATAAAAAAGGCACCGATGTCGACGACAACTCAACCTGTCTGCTGCGCATGAAAAGCGGCGCGATCGGCACTCTGGTCGCCAGCTGGACTTATTACAAAGGCGAAGACAACAGCACGGTGTTCTGGTGTGAGAACGGCGTGATGAAGATCGGCACACACCCTGACGACCAAGTCATCGTCGAGCTTCGGGACGGCACGGTGGAGCGTTATAAAGTCGGCGCCATCGCCACCAACGAGAAGCAAACGAGCAGCGGCGTCATCGACGCATTTGTCGAAAGCATCGTGACGAAAACGCCTCCGAGCATTTCCGGGGAAGAGGGAATGCGTTCGCTCAAGGTTATTTTGGCCGCGTTCGAATCTCAGGCAACAGGTCAAGTCGTAAAGCTTGGCTGATCGGATACAATCAGGACAGTCTCTTCGGGGGCTGTCCTTTGTTTTTCAGAAAAAGGAGGAGATCAAGGGGATATTGTTGAAATATACATAAAAATCCAGAGATGCAGATTGAAGGGGATACGTGTTCATGGAGAAAAAGCTCGTTAAAGGAGCTGTGTATAGCTTTGTGTTAAGTTTTTTGCTGGGATTGTTGGTGTTTCCGGATACGGATACGGTTCATACGGGCAGCGTCGTAGAGACAAGAATTATACTGATGAGGGAGTATTTGTTTGAAGTGATCCGGTTTTCCATAAAAATGATGTTTGGAACGATCGTTGTTATATGGCTTTTCCACATGTTCAAGTTTGAAAAAAGCGAAGCCCTGCAGTTTATTTCCGGGTTTGTCAAATCGTTTGTGATTGTGTTTGCACTAATTATCTTGGTGGTGGTTCTTTTTTCAATTTGGTGGTGATAGGGGTTTAAATGTAACAACGACATATGAATTATTTCAGGAGGATAAATATGAATAAAATACTGTACTTTCCATATATTTCGATACCTAAGGGAGCTTGGTTAACCTCATCCATTTTATATTGGGATAAAGTAGCTTCTATTGTTCCATATGAATTTATTGAAAAACCACATAAATTAGATAAATATATGCGCTCACTTGTTGAATTGGAGCTGATTGAACAAATTATTCCCGAACAATATACCTGGAGAATTCATAAATTTGAAGATTCTTTTCTTGAGATGATTGACAGAAACCCGGTATTTCATAATATAGCTGCACTTAATAATGCCGGATTGATTAATCCTAATGGTGTAATAAAAGATACGATAAAAATTCATTTAGGAAAACTGGAAAGCATAGGAGAAAAATTGATGGAAAGAGGCTTAGCCTGGAGGGAAGGCTGGTCGTGGTTTGTTATGGATTCATATACTGGAAATTTATTCATGACCTATCTAGCGACTGTAATTGGTCAGGAGACCGATTTTATTCCATCGACGGATAGTTATGACGGATTAACATATTTATTGCCTGTTAATAAGAGAGGCAATCCTCGTCAAAGAGTTCAACAAGAACTATACGCACAAATACTCCCGGATATATTTCCGTTACCAGATCAGATTGGCAATCCGTATGAATTATATCGATTCAAAGAAAAATACAATTATGAATTGTTAAGGTTAAGGAGATATGTTGAGAGTTTTATATTAGATTTAGAATTAATACCGGAAACTCAAAGAAAAGATAGAATCAAAATATTCGTTGAAGATATAAATGATGAGGTTGGTTATATAACAGACCGAATGAGATCTTTTCACTGGAGGAATATAAATTTTACTACGATATGTTCAATTGCCTCTTCTGCGATTCCTTTGATAAATGCTGCTAATACTAATGATTCAGCAAAGGCTATTGAAAGCACTCCGGGATTAATAAATACAATTTACTCATTGGTTAATAATGTAGAAAAAAGAGAAATACAAAGAAAACCGCTGGCTTATGCAGCAATAGCAAGGAAACGTTTCGGAAATCGCCTCTCACGGAATTCATCACATGGAGAACAAGCCTCCTCTGCCTATCAAGAGGAATAAGCAAAAACTGTTAGTCAGTGATGGGAACGGCTGTTAACTACCCTACCCCCCAAAAGAAGGTTTTGTCAGCGGGCAGTCGGGAATAATCGGGATGTCCCGGTTAAAGTCCGACAACTTGCTTAAGAAATAACACGTTTCCGGGATGTGATGCTCCAGAAAGCGCAGCGTCGCCCGGTTCAGCACTTCGGAATCTTTATACAGGGCGATCACCTCCAGAACAAGCTCATAGAAGGCGGTCACCGTTTGGGCAACCTCTGCCGCAAAGCGGAGTTGAAGCGGGAAGTTCGGCGGGGTAAAACGCAGATAACCTTTGATAGCTAAATTTTTGGCCATATGGGCCTGAAATTGTTTTGCGGCCGCATGCACCCGCTCGACAAGCGGAATTTCCGCCGGATCAAGGACATTGGCAAGCAGCAAAGCGTGGCCAAGCTGGTCTTCGAGCCACAAATCCAATAGCGCGATCAGCGGAAGCGGGTCAGGATGCTCGCCGCGCACAAAATAAGAAAGCAGCCGCAAATATTCGGCATTTTCGCTTAACGTGCCGTTCAGAAAAGACGGGGTTAGGTTCAAATTGATCCTGTTGAAAATGCGCAAGTGCTGCATATGGCCTTCCAACCGGTAGTAACCGGCGGAGGAGGATTGGCTTTCGAAGGCGAATTGAATCATTTGCGGGGAAGAGGGCGGAAGATCCCTTCCCAACGTCTCCAACCGTTCACGGAGCCGGTGAAATTCGTCGATATAGGATTGTGCGGCAGAAACCCACTCGGCTTCTTCCGGAGACATATAATCCCTCAAGAAGTGGGCATGGTCGCACAATATTTCCAGCCAAAATCGGTGTTCTTCCCAAACAGGCAGATCGTTAGCAACCGGCATCGTAAATCCCTCCCCAGCACATCATTGCCATTATATGCCGAAGACTGCCTCATTATGTCATATAACGTCCCCGTATAAATCTGCTTTAAAGAAACGGGCCCCCCGGTGCCTATAAGTAGATCAGGGAGCTTAAGCAAAGGAACTTGCTTAGGCTTTTCTTTTTTCTACTAATGATGAAAGGTATTGATGGATGGATAGGTTTCATGTAAACTTCTGGTAACAAGATGAAGGAGACTGCCGCTATGCACGAGATCAGAGAAATGGCTTTACAAGACTACGAGATGTGCATCGAATTATGGAAACGAACGGAGGGGATGGCCTTAAGCGATGCGGATTCCAAAGAAAATATCGAGCTTTATTTGAACAGAAACAAAGGGTTGAGCTTCGTTTGCGTAGATCACGGCCGGGTCGTGGGAACCATACTTTGCGGACACGATGGACGGAGAGGGTATATTTACCATGTTGCCGTAAGCCCGGACTATCGCGGCCAATCCATCGGCAGCAAGTTGGTGGATTACGGCCTGTCCAGGCTGAGATCGGAAGGGATAACCAAGTGCCATATCATGGTGATCGAAGATAACGAGGTCGGAAACCGTTTCTGGACGAATGCCGGCTGGCAAAAAAGAGATGGCATCCTGCTATACTCCAGCAGCACGGAACGGAGAAACCCATGAACATTCTGTGGGATTTTGACGGCACTTTGTTTGATACGTACCCGGCATACACGAGAATTGTTAAAGACGTATTGGGTGACACCGCCACCTATGAAGAAGTTTACGCCCGGCTCAAAGTTTCTTTTCCCCATGCTATTCAGCATTACGGAGAACCTGCCTGTTTCAAAACGACACGCCGGGGGCGGATATTTACTTGACAAGGTATGAGGATTTTTTTGAAATCGTGTATAAAAAACTTGACGGATAGGAGAACGGCACAATGGGGAGAGGTCATCAAGATGTGAAGTTTGCTCTTTATACGATGTGCCTGGTGCAGAATGGAAACAAGGTGCTTCTTGTAAACAGACCGGATAAGCTTGGATTTCCGGGATGGATCGGACCGGGAGGCAAAGTCGACTTTCCGGAAAGTTTGACGGAAGGAGCGATTCGTGAGGTTTGGGAGGAAACGGGTCTTCGCGTGAAGGAACTGGAGTACAAAGGACTGGATGAGTTTGTGGACCCGAAACAGAACAGCCGCTATATGGTGTTCAATTATTTAGCCAAATCGTTCGAAGGCGAGCTGCTGCAAAACCCGCCGGAAGGCGAGCTGCGTTGGATTCCGATCGAAGAGGCGCTTAGTTATCCGATGCAGCCGTGGTTTAAGCGGCGATTTCCGCTGTTTTTTGAAAAGGGAACTTTTGAAATCTATGAGATCTACGATCAAGAGGAACAGAGAACGATTAAGGAGTCTATTAAGAAGCTTTAGTTTAACCGTCTTCAAAAATACGGAAGGAGTTTTTTACGGCAGATGAAAGGACTCTCGTTATAGCGATATTCATGGATGGGAAGGAGGGCACCCGATTGGACGAGCTAGTGGCCGATTTACCGGGTACAACGATTTACTTTATAAGACACGCTGAATCTCCCTATACGCCGGGAAATGAAAGAGAAAGGGGGCTTTCGGATAAAGGAAGGGAAGACGCTCAGAGAGTAAGCGCCGTTTTGGCGGAGGAGCAGATCGAATTGTTCGTATCGAGCCCTTATGAAAGGGCGATCCGGACGATTGCGCCGCTTGCGGCTGCCCAAGGCAAGGATATCGCTATCGAAGAGGATTTGAGAGAGCGGAAGATGGCGGGGGCGGACTTTATTATCGGGGACCGCTTTATCCAGTCGAAGCAATTGCTGTACGAAGACTTTAACTATTCGTTTCTCGGCGGAGAGTCGAGCAGGGAAGCTCAACATAGAGCGATTGACGTTATCCTCAGGCTGCTGGACGAGCATAAGGGGAAGAAGATAGCCATCGGCACGCACGGGGATATTATGACCCTTATGATGAACTATTTTGATCCGGCATATAACTTCGAGTTTTGGAAGCAATTGACGATGCCCGATATTTACCGACTCCTTTTCAAAGGAACAAAGCTGGTGGAAGTGGACCGAATGAGGTTTTCCTGATAGGAACGCGAACGGGCGGCGAGGGGGATAAAAGTATGAGCGTATTATACGTATCCGACCTGGACGGAACGCTGCTGAATGACAATCAGAAGCTGGATACGGAGACGGTCGGGAAAATTGTGAAATCTTAACAAATTATTTACGTTCCCTTTACATTTCACTTACTCTAGCAGAACGTGAACCTACTATAATGAAGCTTGCATATACAAAAATGGGAGAGTGATCGATGATGAAAATCAGATTAACCGTCCTGGCCGGCCTCACTGCTAGTACGTTGTTCGCGGGAAGTGCGCTGGCCGCTCCGGTAAAACCGGTTTCGCATGCGGACTGGATGCAGAAAAAAACGTTTATCGAGGGCGAGGGGAGCGGCAATCTTGCGCTGGAGAGGAATTTAACGGTCGCCGAAGCGGTCACCGTTATCGCGCGCGTAAAGGGAGAGAAAAATTTGAAGGCGGACGCTTCCGCTTCTCATTGGGCGGCGGGAGCGCTTGCCTGGGCCAGCAAAAACGGCATCATCACCGATGCGGAGGCCAAGGCACCGAACCAGGCGCCGACCGCTTCCAGAATCACGGAGATGGCAAGCAAAGCGGGCTACAGCTTGTCGCTGCCGGAGAAGGATGCCGTCACGAGAGCGGAGTTTTTCAATGCGCTCGGAGACGCGATCACCCTGCATATTACGATCGGCCATACCAATGACGTACACGGACATATCGAAGAAAACACAGGGAACAAGGAGTTCGGTTACGCCAAAATCGCCACGCTGATCAAGCAGTGGCGCGAGGAAAACCCGAATTTTATGCTGATGGATGCGGGCGATACATTCCAGGGAACGGTGTTCGTCAACCTGTTTAAGGGCGAGTCGATCGTGCCGATTTTGAATTCGCTTGAGTACAATGCGATGGCTGCCGGCAACCACGAATTCGATTTTGGCTACGAGCAGCTGCTGAAGCTGAAAGGGATGCTCAAATACCCGGTCATCAACGCAAACGTGTTTAAAGAGGACGG
Organism: Paenibacillus hamazuiensis; assembly: GCF_023276405.1. Classification (NCBI taxonomy): domain Bacteria; kingdom Bacillati; phylum Bacillota; class Bacilli; order Caryophanales; family Paenibacillaceae; genus Paenibacillus; species Paenibacillus hamazuiensis. Next base: position 2,985,678 of record NZ_JALRMO010000001.1, on the reverse strand, counting down.
CACCGAGCTGTTGACACCTGTTTATTACGCTGAGGTTGGCGGCCAGAAGTTTGCATTCATCGGTTTTGTAACCGACGAAACGCCGATTTTGACCCACCCGGACAACGTCAAAGGGCTGACGTTCAAGAAGCCGGTCGAAATTGCCAAGAAGCTCGTACCCGAGCTGAAAAAGCAGGTCGATCACGTCGTTGTCGTGTCCCACGTCGGCATCGAAACCGACCGCGAAATTGCGAAAAACGTACCGGGCATCGACTTCATCGTCGGCGGCCATTCTCATACCCCGATCCGTACGCCGGAAAACGTAAACGGTACATACATCGTGCAGGACTGGGAATACGGGAAATCTCTCGGACGAGCGGACCTGTACTACTTGGGCAAGGAGTTGGTCAACTTTACGGGCGGGTTAGTCGAATATGACGAGAAGGTGGCCGCCGATCCGGAGGTTGCCGAAATGGTGAAAAAAGTGACCGGCCAAATCGACGAGGCGCTGAACGTCGTCATCGCGAAAGCGGAGGTGCCGCTTGACGGGGACCGTTCGATCGTGCGCAAACGCGAGAGCAACCTCGGAAACTTCATCGCCGACGCGATGCTGGAAAGATCGAAATCGTTCAAGGGCTACGAAGCCGATGTCGCATTGACGAACGGCGGCGGCATCCGCACGCAAATCAATCAAGGCGATATTACGAAAAAAGCGCTGTACGACGTGCTGCCGTTCCCGAACACGCTCGTCGTTCTCGAAGCGACGGGAGCGGAAATCCAAGCGGCGCTGGAAAACGGCGTCAGCCAGGTCGAAAACGGAGCGGGCCGTTTCCCGCAAATTGGCGGCATGAGCTTCACGTATAATCCGGACAAGCCGGCCGGCGAACGTGTGATCGAAGTTAAGGTTGGCGGCAAGCCGATCGATCCGGCCAAAACGTATAGGCTCGTAACGAACGATTTTATCGCTTCGGGCGGAGACGGTTACTCGATGTTCACGAACAAGAAAGCGATGAACTCCGGCGTTACGCTGTATGAACTGGTGGAAGAAGCGTTCATCAAGCAAAAAACGATCAACGCCGCTGTAGACGGCCGCATCCAGGAAGTAAAGTAAGCCTATAGCATGGCGAAAAGCCTCCGGCCAAAGGACCGGGGGCTTGCTTTTGCCGCCTGCCCCGAATATCCTTATTACACCGGCATAATTGAATGCGATTACAGCGGCTTCAATGGGAAAAAGCCGGGCAGGCGAGCCGAATGTGCATTGCTCGTCTGACGAGCTGCTCTCATTACCATTTGATTTGCCGGATCAGACGGATCATGCCGTCGCGCTCGTCCGCTTCGAGCGGCCAGGAACGGATTTCCCGGACGATTTGTTCCATATTGGCGTACCCTTTCGCCAAGCCGTTCAACCGGGCGGCCAAGGTGGAGTTGACCAAATCTTCATGGGACGGATAGATGGCGCCGAGTTTGGCGATAGCGTCGGGATACCGCTTCAAATAATATTTCTGATGTCTGTCCTCGGCTAAATAAAATTCAGAGAAGGGCGATACCTCGGTGTCGGGTTTACCCGCACCCTGCTCTTCAAGCTTCTTCATCGTCTGAACGATGACATCAAATTGCCGCTTGTCGCGGTACAAAACCAAAGATCTATACTGCCGCCCTTTATAATCGTTAATATTGGCCGGGTTATGATGGGACCAAAACACATTTAGTAGATGTCCCAGCGTTACCGTTTGCGGGTCAAAATCGATTTCGACCGTCTCGGAATGATCTCCGAGCTGCCGGTACGTCGGATTCGCCGACGTTCCCCCGGCATAGCCGACGCGCGTTCTGACGACGCCGGGCAAATGGCCGAATAAAGCGTCGGGGCTCCAAAAGCACCCCATACCCAGTGTCACCGTCCGGACGTTGCTGCTGTTCATGACGATCGCCTCCTAAAGGCCATCATACCACTACTTTTTCGGAATTGACAAAAAACGGCGGGGCATTTAGACTGGGTAAAAACTTGGAGAGAACATGCCGGATATAAGATGCGCGGTATCGTTCTTGTGAGGGGGATCCGGTAATGGTTAGTCAAGGTACGCTGCTGGCGTTTGCCGTCGTATCGCTGGGCATGGTTTGCACTCCGGGCCCCAACATGATTTACCTGATTTCCCGCTCGATCGCGCAGGGGCGCCTGGCGGGAGTCATTTCTTTGCTCGGCGTCATGCTCGGCTTCATCGTCTACATCGTCGCGACGATGTTCGGGCTGACCGTTCTGTTTACGGCGGTGCCGTACGTGTTCGAAGCCGTCAAGCTGGCAGGCGCCGCCTATTTGCTTTATTTGGCCTGGAATGCCGTAAAGCCGGGTGCCGCTTCAGTGTTTGAGCCCCGCGCCCTCACCGTGGACCCGCCGAAGAAGCTGTTTTTGATGGGCTTCATGACCAATCTGCTGAATCCGAAAATCGCGATCCTGTACATGTCGCTGCTGCCTCAATTCGAGGATCCTGCCCGGGGATCTTTGCTGCTGCAAAGCGCAGCGCTCGGCCTCGTGCAAATTTCCGTCAGCTTCACGGTCAACCTGTTGATCGTGCTCGGGGCAAGCCGGGTCGCCCTGTGGTTCGGCAAACGTCCGGCGTGGCTGCGGGTGCAGCGCTGGATCATGGGCGGCGTGCTGACCGGTCTTGCCGTGCGACTGGCATTTGAACGCCGGCAGTAAGCGGATGCCGTAAGATACAAGCCCGATTTCGATCCCAGTCTTAGGAAGTTGCAACCGTTGGAGGGGAAATGGATTTTGCCACAAACGAAAGCGGCCGTCGCTTTGTTTACCCTCGCCGGCATCGGCACGGAGCGTGGGTTTATGGACCCGATCCGCGAGGAACTGTCACTGTGGCTGCGAAGCCGGGGTTACCCCGTAAAGGTGGCCTCGCTGTATCCGTACGGAGATTGGACGCGGCGGATCGCTGCCCAAGTGCTGGAAATCGTCTGGGACTGGGCGGACATCCATGAGCGGTTCTGGAGTTCACTCGGCACGCGGGCTGCTTGGGAGCCGGTCCTGCAAGCGGCGGCGGACGGCTGCACCGTGCTGCTGGTCGGACACAGCGGGGGCGGGGTTACCGCCATTCAGCTGGCCGCGCTGCTCATTCGGGCGGGACATGCACCGCCGCTCGTCGTCCAGATCGGCTGCCCGAAATGTCCGATCCGCGACGATATGAAGGACCGGGTGCTGTACTTGTACGGCATGATGGACGGCGGCGGACGCAAAGATCCGATCGTCCGCCTCGGCGGATGGGGAGGCTGGGTCCGAAGAGGCGGAATTCCGCTGTGGAAGCGGGATGCGCACGCTCCGGACGCGATCGCGGGTTTTCCGCTGGTCGGCGGCCATCCCGACTATTTTCGCGGATACCGGCCTTACATCAATGAGGAGGGCAACTCTAACCTCGAGCAGACGCTAAGGCCGCTCCTGCCATGGCTGGAACGCAAGCTGGCTGCGGAGGGGGGCGAGGCGCACAGGTAGCGGACAGACAATTGTAATAGTTTTGCTAATTTGCCGATAAAAATTTATTGACGGGTTCGTTTTTGCATAATAGAATATTCCAAACTGTTTGTAAAGGAAGTGTGGCCAATGAGGAGATACCGTTGGATCAAGTGGCGAAGATTCCTCCTCTGGGTCGCCGCCCTCGCCTGTGTAGGCGTGCTGATATGGCAGGGTGGACCGAGAACGTGGTATGTGGCTCTCGAGATCGCCGGCCTGCTGTTTCAGCTGCTGTTTGCCGTGCTGTTCATGATCATCCAGTTCGTCGCTCTGTTCTGGTTTTTGGCGCGGGGCCGCACGTACTGGATATTGCCCGGCGAAACCGGAGCGACATGGGACGATTACCGGGGGAATCCCGAGATTGTGGAAAACGCCAAACGGATTGTGACGCTGCTGAGCGGCGTCAAGGAGTTCAAGGAGATGGGCGGCGAAGCGATTCGCGGCTTCCTGCTCTGCGGTCCGCCGGGAACCGGCAAATCCTATCTGGCCCAGGTGATCGCTAACGAAGCGAAGGTGCCTTTCGCTTACGCCTCCGCGCCCAGCTTCCAGAACATGTTTTTCGGCGTCGGCAACCTGAAGGTGATGAGTTTATACAAAAAAGCCCGCAAACTCGCCAAAGTATACGGGGCTTGCATTATTTTCATCGACGAGATCGACGCGATCGGCATGCAGCGGCAGTCCGGCGGCATGGGCGGGATGCTCGGCATGGGCGGCGCAGGCCTGCTCAATGAGCTGCTGCTGCAGATGGATCCGCCGAACCTCGACAACTCGCGGATCGCCAAGCTGCTCCGTTCGCTCGGTCTGCGCCGCAAGAAGGCGGAGCGTCCAGCGGTGCTTACGGTGGCGGCGACGAACCTGCCCAGTGTTCTCGATCCGGCGCTGCTTCGGCCGGGCCGGTTTGATCGGCAGCTTTGGGTGGATGTACCCGACTACGATGGGCGCGTGGACATCTTCCAATATTACTTGCAGAAAATTAAGCGGGATGCAACGCTTACGCCGGAGCGGGCATCGCTCGATACGATCGGCTACAGCCCGGCGCAAATCAAACATATCGTCAACGAATCGGTTGTCATCGCCCACCAGCGCGGCGCATTGGAGGCCGGATACGAAGACTTCCGGGCGGCGATGGAAACGTACGAGTGGGGGCTGAAGCAGCCGCACCGCTCGATGAGCGACGATGAGAAGCGCAATGTCGCTTATCACGAAGCAGGTCACGCGGTAGCCCAATATTTCCTGAAGCCGCATGCGCGCGTGTGGAAGGTGACGATCATCCGACGGGGAGACGCATTAGGGCTTGCGGTGACGAAGCCGACGCAGGAGCGCTACAACTGGACCGACAGCGAGATTTTGGCGGAAATTCAGGTTTGTTTGGCAGCCAGGGCGGTTGAGGAGGAATTCCTCGGCAAAAAGCTGAACGGCGTCACCTCCGACCTGCAGCAGGCTACCCAACTTGCGGGTACTTATCTAGGCATGGTCGGTATGGGCGACGAGCTGTTCAGCTGGCTGGCCCTCGGCTCGCGTGCCGATGCGCTCAAGGCGCTGCGGCCGAAGATCAACGAGCTGCTGAAGGATCAAATGGCCCAGGTGAAGAAGCTGGTCAAAGAGCACGCCGATTTTGTCCATGCGATTGCGGAAGAGCTGCTGCTGAGGGAAGAACTGACGGGCGAGGAAATCGAACAGATTCACGTTCGTTTATATGGGCAAACCCGTCCGGAGCCCCCCGCGGTGAAAAGCATCGCATTCGATTCGCTGGCCCAAGCGGCCCCGACTCAGGAAGAACCCGCCCGGAGCGAGGCGGACGATCCGGAAGATAACGAGAATAACGAATAACATACTAGCATACGTTGTGGAGCTTGCCTCGAAGATGAGGCAGGCTCTTTTTTTGGAGGCTCCCCCAAAAGTAGCAGGAATAGGCCGCAAAGGTTCACTTCACTTTCGGGGGATTTGTTCCGTTCGGCGGCCGGGACCGTCAAAATTTCAACCTTAGATCGAAAGATTGCCTCCTCGGCAGAGGCGCTCCCTTTTTGTACGATGGAAATGCAAGGAAATTGCAAAGAAATCGATGAGCCGAAAGGGGAACGAAAGATGAGTCTGTTCAAAAAATGGGGAGCCGCAGGGGCGGCACTGCTGCTTGCCGCATCGGTCACCGCGTGCAGCGGCGGAGGAGCGCCGGCTTCCGCTCCTGCGAAAAACGGGGGAGACGCAAAGCCGGGAACGACTACGGATAAACCGGCGGATAAGCCAACGGATAAGCCGGTGGAGCTGGTTTTCTGGTCGCTCGGCACAAACGGTTACGAAAAGCTGGCTGAAGAGTACAAAACCGTGAAGCCGAACGTGACGATCAAAATCCAAAATACGGCGGACCAAACCGCCCATCATAACAACATGATGACCGCTTTGACCGCAGGAAAGGGCGCTCCGGATATTTTCATGCTCGAGATCGCCTTCCTGGAAAAGTTTCTCGAAGCGAAGGACAAGTTCAACAATCTGAACGAACTTGGGGCCGATAAAATCAAGGGCAACTACCTGGATTGGAAATGGAAGCAGGCTTCGTCCCCGGACGGGAAGTTCCAGCTCGGGCTGCCGACCGATGTGGGGCCTACCGTCGTCTACTACCGCACCGATCTGATCGAAAAAGCGGGTCTGCCGAGCAAGCCGGACGATTTCGGCAAAGAAATCGCCACCTGGGCCAAGTTTGCGGAAACGGCGAACAAGTACAAGGAGAAGACGGGAAAACCTTTCGTCGATATGCCGGATTTGGTGTTTAACGGCGTCCGCGATCAGGGCAACGAAATTTATTACAACGACAAGGACGAATTCATCGGCGATAAAAATGCGCAGGTGAAAAAGGCGTACGATTTCACCGTAAAAGGCATCAAGGAAGGCTGGGTCGGCAAAAACCAGCTGTGGACGCCGGAGTGGGCGAAAGATACGAACGACGGCGGCTTCGCGGTCATGCTGGCTCCGGCCTGGATGAACGGCGTCATCAAGGGCAACGCGAAGGACACCTCCGGAAAATGGATGATCACGCAAATGCCGGAAGGCGCGGGGAACTGGGGCGGTTCGTTCCTGACGATTCCGAAGGAGTCGAAAAACGCCAAGGAAGCGTATGAGTTCATCTCTTGGCTCGTCGGCAAGGAAAGCCAGCTGAAATCGTACGTCTCCAACGGGCTGATGCCGTCGATTCCGGCCGTGTACGACGATCCGAAGTTCAAGGAGCTGAAGGATCAGTTCTTCGCCGACCAGGCGATCTCCGTCGAATTCGCCAAAGCGACGAAAAGCGTGAAGCCGATCCGCTACGGCAAGCTGCACGATGCGACGGACGCGATTGTCAAGGAAAGCCTGCGCAACGTCCAGCTAAAAGGAGCCGATCCGCAGGCCGAATGGGACAACGCGATCAAGAAAATCAAAGAGCTGAATAAACGCAGCTGACGGGCGATTCCGAAGAGGCGCAGGTTCACGGGCAAAGGCTGTGAGCCTGCCGCCGTTTTCGGAGCCTTTTTCATGACATAGAAAATCAAGGGTCAGTCACTTTCGGGGGACCTTGTTTGGAGGTAGAAAATGATGAATGCAGGCGTTTCCGCATCACCCGCAGCAGTTCCGGCACGTCCCTGGCTCACCGAGCGGCGAAGAAGCCGGATTGCCGCTTATTTGTTCATATCCCCGTTTTTCATCCTGTTTGCGGTGTTCGGGGTGTATCCGATCTTTTTTACGTTTTATTTGTCGATGTACAAATGGAACGGGCTCGGCGACATGAAGTTCGTCGGCCTGAAAAACTTCGAGCTCGTGCTGACCGATCCGACCTTCTGGACGTCGTTTTTCAACACGTTTTTGATGGGCGGCATGGGCACGATCCCGCAGCTGATTCTGGCGCTTATTCTCGCAGTGGCGTTAAATTCCGCATTTATCCGCGGGACGAAGTTTCTGAGGGCGGTGTACTTTTTGCCGAACATCACCTCGATTGTCGCCGTGACGATTATTTTCAGCGGAATATTTGCGAATAAAGGCATTGCCAACTACGTCGTTTCGCTCGTCGGACTCGGTCCCTACGCGTGGACGGTTCAATACTGGCCGGTCAAAATCGCCGTAGCGATCATGGTCATTTGGCGCTGGACCGGGTACAACGCGATCATCTTTTTGGCCGGACTGCAAAGCATTCCGGGGGACTTGTACGAAGCGGCGCGCATCGACGGGGCGAACCGCCGCCAGCTGTTCCTGCACATTACGGTGCCTTTGCTGAAGCCGTTTATTTTGTTTACGACGCTCATCTCGACGATCGGCAGCATGCAGCTGTTCACCGAGCCGTACGTGTTCCTGAGCCAGGGCGGCACAGGCTCGACCCGTGAGGAAGGCGTCACAATGGTCATCTATTTGTATTCGGAGGCGTTCAAAAACTCGTTCTTCGGCACGGCGGCCGCTACGGCGGTCATCTTGTTCGTCTTTACGATCATGTTCTCGCTGCTGAATACGTGGGTGTCGCGCCGGATGGGAGGAGAAGCGTAATGCCTGTAGGGGAAAAACACGGCTTCCTTGCCCGCACGCTGATTTATGTCGTGCTGATTGCGGGAGCCGCTTTGTCGGCATATCCGTTTTATTGGATGCTGGTCATCGCGACGCGGACGAGGGATGCCGTTTACGAAATGCCGCCGGCGATTCTGCCGGGCCCTGAGCTGATCGCGAATATGTCGCATGCGCTGGAGCGGATCATCTTTTTCCGGGCGCTGTGGAACTCGGCGGTCGTTTCCGCTTCGACGACGGCGTCGGTGCTGTTTTTTTGTTCGCTGGCCGGCTACGCGTTCGCCAAATTCGATTTTCCGGGAAAAAAATGGCTTTTCCTGCTTGTGCTCGGTACGCTGCTCGTTCCGCAGCAGCTCAGCGTGCTGCCCAACTACATTTTGATGAGCAAGCTGTCGTGGATCGACTCGTATAAGGCGATCATCGTGCCGGGGATGGTGTCGGCGTTCGGCATTTTCTGGATGCGGCAGTATATCGGGGCGAGCATCCATCAGGAGCTGATCGAGGCGAGCCGGATCGACGGCTGCGGTTATTTCTACACGTTCGTGCGGATCGTGCTGCCGATTATTGTGCCGGCCCTCGCCACGCTCGGCATCTTCACGTTTTTGAACACGTGGAACGACTTTTTTTGGCCGCTCGTCGTGCTGAAAAACAACGAAAACTTCACGATTCAAATCGCGCTGCAGCAGCTGTTTTCCCGCAACGATTCGATCGATTACGGCATGATCATGGCCGCGACTTTTTTCGCTACGCTGCCGCTGCTCGTTGTCTTTGCACTGTTTAGCCGCTGGTTCATCTCCGGACTTACGTCGGGAGCCGTCAAAAGTTGACGCCTGACCCATGGGTAAGCAGGAAAAAATTGTCCGGGGTGAGAATTTTAAAAGTAGAATAATGTTTTGGAAAGGGAGCAAAGGAGAAAGGGGGAGCCGCAGGCATCCCCCGTCTTTTTAGCGTTACTTTTCCGCCGGAGGCCAACCATGTCGCTGCGCCATAAAATTATGCTTGGTGTGATCCTGCTCGTGTTTGTCCCCGTTCTGCTGATGGGCGTCGTGACGTTCCGGCTGTTTACGGGGGCGATCGGCGAGCAGACCGAACATTTCTATGCAAGCAGCTTGCTGGAAACGGACCGCAAAATGCAATACGCCTTGGGCGAAATGAACGGCGTATCCGATCTGAGCATTACTCAGCCGGTCGTGCAGCAGTTTTTGAAATTGAAGCATGCCGCGGATTTCCGGTTCGGGGAAGGACCGGCAGGCCGGCAGCTCGCGACGGAGCTGAACAATTTGCTGCTCTCCCATCCGAAAATCATATCGCTTTCGCTGTACGATCAAAACGACCTGGTGCATTCCACCGGCCCCGTGCCCTCCGTATCGCTGAGCAGGCTCAAGCAGGAGCCGTGGTTTCCGCGAATGATCGCTTTGAAAGGCCGGCCGCTATGGCTCGGTCCGTTCGAAAATGCGGCGATGCCGGGCCAGCAGCTAACCCACGTGCGAACGGTCAAGGACTACAATTCGCTGGAGGATATCGGGACGCTTGTGCTGACTGTGAAAACGGACGCCATCGAGCATATTTTATGGGAAGCGAGCACCTTGAAGGAAGGGGAAATGATGATCGTCAACCGGGACGGGACGGTCATTTTCAGCAAATCCGGCAAACACCTCGGCGAGCGCATGATCTTCCCTTTCCTGAATAAAAACGGCGAGCGGCATGCTTACACGGATCAATATGAAGGGGAGAAAACGTTCATCACCTATTACCCGTCGCAAATCGAGGGCTGGTACCTGGTCGCTTTGACCCCTTTGAGCAAAATGTATGCCGATACAGCCGGCATCCGCAATTTGGCGCTCGGGCTGCTTGCCTTCACGCTGCTCAGCGTGCTGCTGTTCGACATGCTGTTCACACGCAAGCTGGTGCGCTCGATCGTTTCCGTCGTGAGGGCGCTGAAGCTGGCGGAGTCCGGCCAATTTACGGAAATAGCGGCGCACCGCGAGATGTACCGGGACGAATCCGGGCTGCTCGTCCGAGGTTTCAACCGGATGAGCGGGCAAATTCAGGAGCTGATCCGGCGCGTGGAGGAAGAGCAGCAGCGCAAAAACGAAGCGCAGATGCAGGCGCTCGTCGCGCAAATCAATCCCCATTTCATTTACAACTCGCTGGAGACGATCAATTCGATGGCTGTGCTGCAGGGCAACAAGGAGATCAGCCGGCTTGTCATCTCCCTCGGCAAGCTGCTGCGCATCAGCATCAGCGAGACGCAGGAGCTTGTGCCGATCGCGACCGAACTCGAGCATGTCCGGCACTACCTGTTCATTCAGACATGCCGGTTCGGCGACAAGCTGCTGTACGAGATCGATGTGCCCGAGCGGTGGAAGCGGCATTTGACGCTCAAGCTGATCGTGCAGCCGATCGTTGAAAACGCGCTGTATCACGGGATCGAGCAGATGGAAGGTCAAGGCATAATCCGCATCCGGGTGATCGAGGCGGGGGACGACCTCGTCGTGGAAGTGGCGGACAACGGCCAAGGCATCGATCCCGATCGCCTCGAGCGGCTGTTTGTGGAGAAAACCGACGGCATGAGCAAATCGAAGCATCGGGGTGTAGGGATGAGAAACGTGCATGACCGGCTGCGCATCCGCTTCGGCGGCAAATACGGCATCATGGTTTGTTCGGCGGCGGGTGAGGGAACGATCGTGCGCATTCGAATTCCTCGCATGGACGCAGTCATAAAGGGGGCGGCGATATGAGCGGGCGGCTGCATAAGAGCCTGCTGACCTTTGCGGCAGCGGCTATGTTGGGAGCGTCTTCCGGCTGTTCGCCGAAAGCGGCGGATCCGCCGCAGGAGAAGATCAAGCTCAGCTTTCGCCATGTATGGATACAGGAGCATAATTTGAAAATGCAGCGCATCGTCTGGGATGTGATCAAGCAGTTCGAGGCGGAGCATCCGAACGTGCGGGTCGATTTCGAAGGGCTGCACCAGACGATCCATCGTGAGATGAGACTGAAGAGCGAGATGGTGACGGGCAACCCGCCGGATTTGTTCGCCTTGTTCGGAGGCGCCGAGATCGAGCCGTACGTACGCGCAGGGCGGCTGCTCGATTTGTCCGGATTTTTGCAGGAAAACGGGATGGAAAACAGCTTTCACGACCTCAGTCTGTGGACATTCGGCCAAGGCGTTTACGGACTGCCGATCGAAGGCTTCGCCGAGCCGGTGTATTACAACAAGCGAATATTCGCGAACCTCGGGCTGACCGTGCCGACCGATTGGATGCAGCTTGTCGATACGATCGGGAAGCTGAAGGCGGCGGGCATCGTGCCTTTCGCGATGGGAAACGAGGAACGTTGGCCGGGCGCCATGCACTACCATTACTTTTTGCAGCGGTATGCCGGCTCGGGAGCGATCGACCGTATCGTGAAAGGAAGCGGCAGCTTCTTAAGCGGCGAATACGAGCGGGCGACCGAACGTTTTGCCGAATTTGCCCGGCTGAATCCGTTTCCCGACCAGTCGGAAAGCCGCAGCATCGCGTATGCGGAAAATTTGTTCATGGACGGGAAGGCCGGGATGTTTTTGAACGGGAGCTGGGAACTGAATTTGTTTCAGGGCGACGGTGCCAGAAACGGCTTTGCGGAGAATGTGGGGGTGTTCAACTTTCCGGAGCTGGCGCAGCCGGCCAAAGATTCTTCGCAGGGGCTTGCCAGCGGCTACACGTTCGGCATCGGTCTTTCCGCCAATCTGGAAGGGGAACGGAAAAAGGCGGCGCTGGAGCTGCTGAAGGCGATTTACTCCCCGGACGTGCAGCGGCGCATCGTCTATGAGTCGTCGCGCCTTCCGTCGATGAAAATCGATGTCGATTATGCCCGGACCGGGCCGGTGTACAAGCAAATCGTCGATTTGCTGGAGGCGTCCAAGGCGACATTCGTGCCGTATGATAACACGCTTCCTCCGGCGCTGCAGGAGCCTTTTTTCCAGGCGGCCGAACGGCTCATTTCCGGAGGCGTCACCGCCCGGGAAGCGCTGGAGTCGATGGAAAAGGAGCTTCGCCAGTATTATGAGCTGACCGGGAAATAAGGAACACGCCAAGAACGATTGAGACGAAATCTTTAAAAGGGAGGAGGTTTCACTTGTCCAGGATGTACCGGGTTGTCCTTGTGGACGACGAACCGATCATTTTGCGAAGTCTAAAGGTCGCGCTGCCGTGGGAAGAGCTGGGCATTGCGATCGTCGGCGAAGCGGCCAACGGCGAAGAAGGGCTTGCCGTGATCCGAAGCGCGAAGCCGGATATTGTGATCAGCGATATCCGGATGCCGATGCTGGACGGGATCTCCATGATGAAGGAGGCGGGGCAGCGCGAGGGAACCCCTCTTTTCGTGCTGCTGAGCGGGTACGGGGAGTTCGAGTATGCCCGGGAGGCGCTGCGGCACGGCGCTTTCGACTATTTGCTCAAGCCGATCGACCACGAGGAATTGGAGTCGGTGATGCGCGAAGCGAAAACCCGCCTCGATCAGGAGGCCGAGATTCATTCGGAGCGCGATTACTTGACGCGGTCGGCTCAGGCGCTGTCCAGCCTCGTCAGGGAACGACTGATCGGCAGCATGCTGGAGGGCGGCGACAAGCCGTTCGATCCTTCGTATTGGCTGCGAGGCTGGGATCTCGAGCATCCGTACGCGATGCTGGTCATCGCGCTCGACGACATGCTGGAGGTCGCCCGCTGGAGCCGCGAGGACCGGAAGCTGTGGTTTTTCGCGGTCGGCAACGTGCTGACCGAATACGGGGAGAAATGCGGCGCGTTCACCGTATTTCCGTTCCGCAGCGGAGAATGGGTCATGCTGCTGCAGCATGCCGATTCGTCCCGCGGGGATCAGGCGGACGCGGAAATCGGGCGGATCGCCGAAGAGATCATCCGGCTGGTCAAATCGTGCACGAAGCTGTCGTGTTCGGTCGGCATCAGCCGGAAGCATTCCGGCGTAAGCGAGCTTTACGCATGCTACCGCAGCGCGTCGCATGCGCTGCTGGCGCGATTCGCCGGCGGACGCGAGCGGGTGTACGCCGATGCGCAGCCGTCGGCAGTCGGACAGGAGGCAGGCGGCGGCACGTCACCGCGCAGCCGGACCGCCGCAGCGGCGCTGCCCGGCTGGGAGCTGCGGCTTGCCGAGGCGATGGCCGGCTTCGACAAGCCGCGGCTGGCTGCGCATATCGGGCGGCTCACCGGCGATATGCGGGAGGGCGACCTGCACCAGGAGGAGGCGGCCGCGCTGATGATCGAGCTGTCGGTCGGCCTGTCCCGCCGGCTTGCCGATCTGTGCGGCAAACCGCTGCCGCAGCTGCAGGAGCTGATCGCCCAGTTCCCGCAATGCGGCACGCTCGACGAAGCCGAACGGCTGCTTGCGGCGACGCTGGAGCGGTATATCGACGAATTTGCCGACGACGTTTCCCGGGAGGAAGAGAAGCGTTCGATCCGCAAAGCGATGGACTATATGGCGGAGAGGTACCATTACGATCTCGGCATCGATGAGGTTGCGGAGTTCGCGGGCCTCAGCTGCAGCCATTTTTGCGTGCTGTTCAAGAAAGAGAGCGGCGTGACGTTTCTTGAATATTTAACCCAATTGCGCATCGATCGGGCATGCTCCATTTTGCGGAATACGGAAGTGAAGGTGTATCAGGTGGCGCCCCTTGTCGGTTACAGGGACCCGAAATATTTTACCCAGGTGTTCAAGAAGCTGAAAGGCAAGACTCCGTCCGAATACCGCACCGCGGTTCAATTGTGATACAATGGCTGTGGGTACGCTGACGGACCTGCAGCCCAATTAACCGGGAGGTGCAGATGATGGAACATCGCGAAGTGGCGATGGGGTCGGCAACGCCGATCATCCGCATTTTTGATGAAGAGAAGGCGAAGCGGTTTTACTTGGACTTTTTGGAGTTCCGGTGCGACTGGGAGCATCGGTTCGAGGAGAATTTGCCGCTGTATATGCAAATTTCCCTCGGCTCCTGCGTGCTCCATTTGTCGGAGCATCATGGGGACGCTTGCCCGGGGGCGGCGGTTCGCATCCCCGTAAGCGGCATCGCTGAGTACCATGCGGGACTGCTCGGTAAAAACTATAAATACGCCCGTCCCGGACTGGAGCGGACTCCGTGGGACACCAAGGAGTTTAGCGTGCACGATCCGTTCGGGAACCGAATTGTTTTTTACGAGGAGGCCGCTCCTCGTCAAGATGATTGACCGTGATTAAACAGTACGGTATCATAAAAAGTAATTTCATACGCCATGGGAGCCCGCAGGAGCGGGCTGAGAGTACGGCCGGTCCGCCGTTTACCGTTTGAACCTGCCAGGATAATGCCGGCGTAGGGAGAGCGAAGATGCAGAGCACCTTTGCCTGACGCGGAGGTGTTTTTTTGTCTGCTTCGCGAAAAAAAAGGAGGAAAACCGCATGACCGTAAACTCCGGGCGAATCGCCGACATTTTGGAGAAAGTGCGGGCCCAAAGCCCGCTAGTGCATAACATTACGAATGTGGTGGTGACGAACTTTACCGCCAACGGGCTGCTCGCTTTGGGGGCATCGCCCGTGATGGCCTACGCCCATGAAGAAGTGGCCGATATGGCGAAAATCGCCGGCGCCCTCGTGCTGAATATGGGGACGCTCGACGAATCGGTCGTTCGGTCGATGAGGATTGCCGGCGAGTCGGCGAATTTGCATGGCGTGCCGGTTATTTTCGACCCGGTTGGAGCCGGGGCGACGCCCTACCGTACGGAAACCGCCAGGCGCATCATGAAGGAGCTGCGGGTGTCCATCTTAAGAGGCAACGCGGCGGAAGTGGCCAATGTCATCGGCAAAGCTTGGTCGATCAAAGGCGTCGATGCGGCTGAGCAGTCGGGAGCCGATGTCGTCGCGTTGGCCCGCGAAGCGGCGAAAACGTTAGGCTGCACGGTGGCGGTTACCGGCAAGGAAGACGTCGTGAGCGATGGCGAGCTCGCGTACATAGTCAGCGGCGGAACGCCGCTCCTGACCCGAGTAACGGGAACGGGCTGCCTGCTCACATCGATCATCGGTGCGTTTGCCGCAGTGGAGCCGGACCCGGTGGCGGCTACCGCAGCGGCGCTCGCCTATTACAGCGCAGCGGCCGAAGCCGCCGTACGGCTTTCCGGCCCGGATAGCCCCGGCGCCTTTCAGGTGGAGCTGCTGAACCGGCTGCACCGGATTGGCCGGACCGAGCTTGCCGAGTACGCATCGGTTCGCCGAGCCGACTAGACGGGGGAGAAGCGCATGACGGCGAAAGTCGCGTTTTTATTTGCCCATCCGGACGACGAGACGTTTCTTTGTTCGTGCCTCATCCGCAAGCTGGCGGACGCGCAGGTGCCCGTATCGCTGCTGCTTGCCACAAAGGGGGACGCAGGGTACAAAAACGGCTACGTCAAAGATTTGAATTTGACCAGAGAGCAGCTTGGAGCAATCCGTGTTCGGGAAATGGAAGAGGCGGCACGCATCCTGGGGATTCCGCAAGAGGCGGTTCAGTTTCTCGATTTTCCGGACGGGCAGCTGCAGGAAGCCGATCCGGACGAGTTTTTGCGGCAGGTGACGGCTTTTTTGCAGCGGCACGAACCGCAGGTGGTCGTGACGTTTCCGCCGGACGGGGGAAACGGGCATCGCGACCATATCGCGATCTCGCAGGTGACGACGAAGGCGGTGCTCGGCGGAGGAGGCCCGTCGGTGCAAAAGCTGTACTACTGCTCTTCTCCCGCGCTTGAGTTAAGCGGGCATCTTCCGTCCGTCAGGCTGGACACGGCGGACATGTGGGCGATGAAAGCGGAGGCGCTCAAGGCGCATCGCTCCCAGCTGCTGGCGATCGAACGCGCATTCGGAACGTTGGATAAAGTTCCGGAAGCGAGGCGCTACGAGGAGTTTGTGCTTGCCTGGGAGCGGGGAATCCGCTGGCCGAAAAAAACGGAGAAGTCCGTGCTGGATGGGCTTCATGACGACACCAACCACAGTTAAATTTGCGTTTATTTTCGCAAACGGGATGCGATGATTTTGTCCCTGCGATGATGGTATGATGGGGATGAATCTTATTAAACGCAGATTGGGTGATCATTTTGAAAATTGCGGCACAGCTATACACGTTAAGAGATTTTTTGAAAACTCCGGAAGACATCGCGGCGACGCTGAAAAAAGTGAAGCAAATCGGTTACAATGCGGTTCAGGTGTCCGGGGTAGGTCCGATCGACAGCCGCCGGCTGAAGGAACTGGCGGACCAGGAGCAGCTGGCGATCTGCGCGACGCACATTTCGTACGGAGATTTGACGGAGAAGCTGGACGAAGTAATCGAGAAACACCAGCTGTGGAACTGCAAATATGTCGGGCTCGGCGGGTTGCCGCAAGAGTTTCGGGATTCCCGCGAAGGGTACGAAAAGTTTGCCAAAATCGCCACGGATATCGGCAAAAAGCTGCGTGAAGCCGGGCTGCAGTTTATTTATCACAACCACGATTTCGAGTTTGTCAAATTCGACGGCAAAACCGGCATGGACATTTTGTTCGAGCAGGCCGATCCGGAAGCGGTCCATTTTGAGCTCGACGTGCATTGGGTGCAGGCCGGCGGCGCCGATCCGGCGGCGTGGATCGAAAAGGTCAAAGGCCGCATGATGGTCGTGCACCTGAAGGACATGAAGGTAACGAATAACCGCGGCGAGCGGTTGTTTGCCGAAGTGGGCGAAGGCAACATGAACTTCCCGCGCATTTTGCAGGCATGCGTGGATACCGGCGTCGAGTGGGGCGCGGTGGAGCAGGATCAGTGCTATGAGCGCAATCCGTTCGACAGCCTGGAGATCAGCTTGCGCAATTTGCAGGCGCTTGGCTTCGGAAAATAAATCGGCGAATCGCGGAAAGCCGTCCCGACGGGGACGGCTTTTTTGCCTTATTAGGAAACTAGGTGCGGCTGATATTTGAGGATAAACGGGGGCCCCCAAAATGTATTTCCAAACGCTTTGATCGGCGAATCCAGGAAGTTCATCCGTGGTTAGGTGGAGCGTCCGGTGCCGGCAGATCCTTCTGCTCTAACGGTATAGGCTGCGGAGGTTCACTGCACTTTGGGGATTTGTTCGCGTTGTTATGCCGCCGGTTACGTGTTTTTTCGCAAGATGGGGGTTACAATGGGTAAAAAGGGTGCGGATTTAGGAAAGGAGAGAGAATGTGCCGACGTTCATACCGCCCATGCTGGCCGCGCCGGGAACGGCGCCGTTTGACGACGATAATTACATATTTGAGCCGAAATGGGATGGAGCGAGGATACAGCTGCACAAAAACGGCGACCGCGTGGAGGCATATGCCCGAAACGGGGCAAATGTCACCTTTAAATTCCCTGAGCTTGCGCAGGCGGCCGACGCGATCGATGCGCATTCGGCGATTTTGGATTGCGAAGGCATCTGCCTGCGTGACGGCAGGCCGGCGTTTGACGATTTTGCCTATCGGCTCAGGCTCAGCCATTCGCTCAAAATCGAACAGGCGCTGCGAACGCATCCTGCGACATTTGTTGCGTTCGACGTGTTGTTCAGCGGCGGCGATTCTCTCTTGAACGAACCGCTGATGGAACGGAAGCGCCGTCTGCAGGGCATAATCCGGCCTTCCGCTCTTTTGACCCCTACGATGTACCGGGAGGGGGACGGACGCGTTTTGTTCGAGCAGACGGATGCGCTCGGACTGGAAGGAATCGTGGCGAAGCGGAAGCATTCGCTGTACGTCCCGGGCTCGCGCACTGCGGACTGGCTTAAATTCAAGCATGTCCGGACCATTGATACCGTAGTGCTCGGATACCGTATGGAGCCGTTCGAACTGGTGCTCGGCCTTCATTTCCGAACAGTCAAAAACAAACCGGTCGCATCGGTCAGCAGCGGCATTTCCGAGGAAATGCGGCGGCTTTTTCTGGAGTTGGCGCAGCCTTTGCATGCGGCCCGGGAAAGGGGCGTTCAGCGGCTGGAGCCTCGCCTCGTGTGCCGCATCCAATATGCGGACCGCACGGATACGCATCAGCTGAAGGAAACGTCGTTTGTACGGTTCGTTCCGGACAAGGCTCCGGAAGATTGCGTTTGGCCAGGGTAAGCGTTTCGGCGCTGCGGAGGCGGTCGGTCAAACGCTTAAAGGGGCGTCAGATCAGGCTTTCAGCTTGCGGTATTCGGTCGGGACTACGCCTTTGCTCTCCCGAAAGATGCGGGAAAACGTCTTGTACGAGCCGTAACCGACCTCCAGCGCGATTTCCGCCACGCTCATTTCGGTGGAAACCAGCAGGCCGCAGGCGTGGCGGATACGCAGATCGTGCAGAAAGTGGACGAACGTCTGCCCCGTCGTCTGCTTGATCACCTCGCTGATGCGCGAGACGCTGAGCGGAAACTTTTTGGCCAGATCGGAAAGCGACAGGTCCTCCTGGTAGTTGCGGTGAATGTAATGGATGATCGGCCATACCGGATACCCTTGCTTGACGGCGGGGCGGGACGGAGTGGCCGGGTCGGATGCGTGTCCCCTGCGGAAACGGTCGAAATAGACGAGCGCCTCCTTCAGCTTGAGCAGGATCACCGTTTCTCTCCAGCGCCCGCTGCCTCCATATTCGCGGTACATTTGATCGAGAAGGCGGTCCATGCATTCCATATCCGAGCCGGTAAGCTGCGCGTAAGAAGGAAGCAGCTCCTCATCGTCCAGCAGCGCGGAGAAATCGCCGTCCGTGCTTTTTTCCATGAGCAGGTCCATGCTGAACATGCAGTTGTACAGCACCAGCGTGCTGCCAGGGTCCGTAAACAGCTCGTGCACCTGATACGGCAGCACGAACGTAAAGGTACCGGGCTCCATGCGATGATTGATGCCGTTGATCGTTTCCGAGCCGCTTCCCTCGACCACGTAGGAAAACTCGAGAAAATCGTGGCGATGGGCCGGATAGCCGTTCGACAGCCGGTTCATGCTCAGGTGAAACGGAAAAGAGGAGTGCATATTCGGGTACGTTTTTAAATATTTTGGAAAGTAAGTCATGCCTCGGGCGGTTCCTTTCCGAAAATGGATTCCGAAAAAATGGGATATTGTCCGAAAAATGCGCAACGCTTTTTTCTCCGCTTTATTTTACCATATATTCGTGAGGAAAAATTTGTTGAACACGCTTCCGAGGAGGAATTTTCGATGGGAAACAGCGGTAAAATCAGAATCGGCGTAATCGGAGCCGGCAACATTGGAAACGTTCACATGCGCGAATTTTCCAAGCTGGGGAATGAATGCGTCATTACGGCGGTGACCGACGCCTATATGCCTTTGGCGGAGCAGCGCGCGAAGGAATATGACATTGCCAAAGTCGCTTCCAGCCCGGAGGAGCTCATCCAGAGCGGCGACGTTGATGCCGTCATCATCGGCGTGCCGAATCAGTTTCACGCTCCGTTGGCCGTTCAGGCCCTCGAAGCCGGCAAACACGTGCTGCTGGAGAAGCCGATGGGCCTTAACGCCGAGGCGGCCCGGCAAATCTATAAAGCGAGCCAGGCGTCGGACAAAGTGCTGATGGTGTCGCATCAGATGCGCTGGGAATCCGTGGCGATGCAAATCAAGGAGCAGGCGGACCGCGGCGAGCTTGGCCGCATTTACACCGCCAAAACCGGCTGGTTCCGCCGCAAGGGGATCCCCGGCTGGGGCACCTGGTTCACGCGGATGGACCAATCGGGCGGCGGCCCGCTCATCGATATCGGCGTGCACATGCTCGACCTCGCGCTCTACCTGATGGGCAATCCGAAGCCGGTTTCCGTATTCGGCTCGACTTACGCCGAGTTCGGGCCGCGCCGCAAAGGGATCGGCACATGGGGCAAACCGGACTGGAACGGGGTCTACGACGTCGAGGACATGGCTACCGCGCTGATCAAAATGGAAGACGGCAGCACGCTGACGCTGGAAGTCAGCTGGGCGGTCCACATGGATACCGACAACGTGCCTTTCATCCATTTGATGGGCACCGAAGGCGGCGCTTCTTATAAAGGACCGCAAGGCAAGCTGCTGACCGAGAAGTTCGACCGTCCGATCGAGACGGAGCTGCGGAGGCCCGACAACGACGAAGGCGAGCGTCAGCGCCTGAGCCGCCACTTCCTCGAATGCGTGCGCGAAGGCAAGGAGCCGATCAGCTCGGCATTAACCGGGTATACGAACAATTTGGTGCTGGATGCGATTTATGAATCGTCCCGCACCGGACATGAAGTGCGGCTGAAATGGGATTAATGGACGATTTCATAAGGGAGGCGGAATACGTATGCTGAGAGGGTTAACGCGCGCCGGACTTGGCGACATCGGGAGCAATGAACGTTTTATCGAGCTGGCGGCGCAATACGGCTTCCAGTCGGTCGATGCAAGCGCGAAGGAGCTTGTCGACGCGCATGGTGTGGACGGTGCCAGGGCTCTGCTGGAGAAGCACGGGATAAGCATCGGCTCCATTGGCCTTATCGTACAGTGGAGGACGACGGAAGAGGAGTTTCGCGCCGGATTGAGCGGGCTGGCGGCGCACGCCGAAGCGGCGGCACAGCTCGGCTGCACCGCGTGCACCACGTACATTTTGCCGTCGACGGATTATCCGGCTGCGCATTTTATGGCTTTGGCGACGCGGCGCCTGCGCACGTGCGCGCAAATTTTGGGAGCGTACGGCGTGCGTCTTGGCCTCGAATTCGTCGGGCCGCACCATTTGCGCACCCGATGGGCGAACCCGTTTATTTGGACGCTGCAGGAAACGCTCGATTGGATCGATGCCATCGGCGAACCGAACGTGGGCCTGCTGTTTGACGCATATCATTGGTATACGAACGAGCTGAACGTGGACGACATACGCGCGCTGCGGCCGTCACAAATCGTGCATGTGCACATCAACGACGCGCCGGACGTGCCGGTGGCCGAAGTGCTCGACAACGAGCGGCTGTATACGGGCGAAGGCGTGATCGACCTGGTCGGCTTCGTGCGCGGCCTGCGCGATATCGGCTACACGGGCGCAGTGGCGCAGGAAGTGCTGCTGCCGAAGCCTCCGGCCGAATCTCCGGAGAAGCTGCTCGAGCGGTCGAAGGCAGGCTTCGACAAGGTGTTCGGCGCCGCCGGGCTGTAACCTGCGCTGCCGGATGGCAGAAGCGGACCGGCTAGAAATAGAGCCCAATCGGCGGTTGGGCTCTATTTCTGTTTTCAGTGCGTGCACGGTCTTGCGTGCCCATTCCCGGCTGGCCGCATTCAACATGCCGGGTCAGAAGTTTCGCTTCATATCCGCGTAGGTCCGGATGACCGGCGGTTTTACGCTCGGTTCCCAATCGAGGTACTTATCCGCGTGCGAAGTGTTGAAAAGCACCACCGTTTCGCGGCTGCCGATCCAGCCGCTCGCCCGCAGCCGCAAAAAGCCCGCCCAAGTGGAAGCTCCTTCGGGAGAGCAGCTTAGCCCTTGGCGGCCCATCTGCCGTGCCGCATCCTGAATCTCCTCCCGGCTCACCGCGACGGCCGTTCCGTTTGTTTTCAGCAATATAGATACAATCAGCTCGCCGTCCGGCGGATTCGGCACCCGCAAGCCCGTAGGGCTCGATGACGCGTGGGCAGGCTTGGAAGGCCAACGTCCTCCTTGGCGCACCGCATCGACGATAGGCTGGCAGCCGGCCTCCTGCACGCTCACGAGACGAGGCAGATCGCCGCTCACCCAATTCATTTGTTTCAGCTCGCGGAACGCTTTCCACAACCCGACGATTCCTGATCCGCCGCCGGTCGGATAGATGATCACGTCCGGGAGCCGCCAGCCAAGTTGTTCGGCGATTTCAAGCCCCATCGTTTTTTTGCCTTCGACTCGCCCCGGCTCCCGCATGGTGCCGATATTAAACCACGTTTGCTCGTCTTTTCCTTCGTCGATAATCCGGCCTGCATCGTGGATCAACCCGTCCACATAATATGTTCGTGCTCCATAGCGTAGACATTCCTCTACGATGATCCCCGGGCAATCTCGGGGTACGATCACCGTCGCCTCGATGCCGGCCCTGGCGGCGTAAGCGGCCAGCGCGGATGCCGCGTTGCCGTTGGAAGGCACGGCCGCTTTGCGAATGCCCCATTCTTTTAACAGGGAGACGGCCGCCGAGAACCCCCGGGATTTAAAGCTGCCCGTCGGATTCTGCTCCTCGCGTTTCACGAGCAGCGCAGCGACATCGTGCCGTTTTTCAAGCACCGGCATGCGAATCAGCGGTGTCCAGCCTTCCCCCAGCGTGACGATAGATTTCTCGTCCGACACGGGAAGCCATTCCTTATACCTCCACAT
Organism: Paenibacillus hamazuiensis; assembly: GCF_023276405.1. NCBI lineage: Bacteria > Bacillati > Bacillota > Bacilli > Caryophanales > Paenibacillaceae > Paenibacillus > Paenibacillus hamazuiensis. Next base: position 2,963,404 of record NZ_JALRMO010000001.1, on the reverse strand, counting down.
GGATGAAATACGCGCGCACAGCTCCGTCTTCGTCAAAGCGGAAGCGATGCGCTCCAAATCGTATTCGACCAGCATGGTGCCGCCGCAACTGCATTTCGCCTTGAGCCCGAACGGCTCGCGGCGGTGGCATTGCAAGCACACCAGATCCAACTTGGTCATCAGCATCACCACATTTTCTTTTTGAAGTATGCAGCCTGGATGGAAGCGGAATGCATGAAGTGCCATTATTACAATAATCCGCGCGGCGGATATGGACACGGCAGTTACCTAAATAGCGGCAGGATAGGCAGGAGTCCCGAAACAAAGGCGGGCTCTTTCATACTATAGGGTAACGTCTGATTCCGGGAGTTGACCTTGATTGCAAAGATTGATGTGCAAAGGCAAAATACATCGGGCCACCGTCACGGAAGCCCGTCTCGATTACGTAGGAAGCATTACGATAGATGCCCGTTTGATGAAGGAAGCGAATATTCGGCCTTACGAAATGGTGCAAATCACCAGCCTGAGAAACGCTACCCGCTGGAAAACGTATGCGATCGAAGCGCCTGCAGGTTCCGGGAAGATTTGCTTGAACGGACCGCCGGCCCATCTGTTTCAGCCCGGCGATATCGTGATCATACTGAGCCTCGGCTTGTTTGACGAAGAGGAGCTGAAGACGCTGCGGCCCAAGGTGGTGTTTGTCGATGAAAACAACGAAATGACCCGCATCGAAACTCACGATCTGATCGTGAGGGAGCAGGACGATGCATTGAGAGAAGGGTAATGGACAATGCCGGGCAAATGGGGGCTGCACCGCTTTTATGCCAAGGACAACCGCATTAAAGGTCATTTGCCGCCGACCGAGATTTTCCGGCTGAATACGCTGAGGAAATTCATGCGGTTGTACGGTTCCGTCTATATTAAGCCGAACATGGAGCATATGGGAAAAGGTATCGTGAAAGCATGGAGAATTTCCGAGGGCTATACTTTCGTCAAGGTGAGGGGAAAGCCTTCGCCTGCGGTGCCAACTGTACGTGAGCTTTATCGAATGCTGAACATTACGCCGAAATCGTCTTCCCACATTATTCAAAAAACGATCGAGCTCGCCGAAATCGACGGCCGCCCGTTTGATATCCGCGTGATGATGATGCGAAACGGCCGGGGAAAATGGGAGTATGCGGCCATGCTCGCCAAAGTTGCCGGCCAGCGCAGCATCGTCACCAATGTGCGGCGCGGCCGCGGATATGTGCTTGAGGTTCCCGAGGCGCTGAAAAAAACCAAGCTGTTCGGTTCGAAGCAAATCGGCATGCTCGAGGAAGAACTGATCGAACTGAGCGAGCGCATTTGCCGCAGGTTCGATAAATACAAGCGTTCCTCGCAAATCGGTATAGACTTTGCCGTCGACAGGGCTGGCCGCATCTGGGTGATCGAAATCAATTTCGATTTTCCGTCCCATGAACTGTTTAAGAAGCTGCCGGATCTAACGGCATACCGCAAAATCAAACGGATGGCGGCCGTGCTGCGGCGGTTGCGAAGGAAGCGAAGCCGCCGGATAGAGTCTTGAGGGAGACTGCCGCCGCATATTAAAGGTCGGGATCAAGGAGCGGAAAATACCGGCCGCCACAACGTGAGGCCGGTATTTTCGCAATTGCCGGGAGTAAGCCCAATTATCCAACATTTACAAACTGGGCGGTTATTTTCGATTTTGACGGATTGATCCGGGATACGGAGACGTTCGATTGAAGATTCGCCGATCGGCGCCAAAGCAGCCAAAGCGGCAGGCATGCGCTGCGTCATCGTGCCGAACGAGCTGACGATGAATTTGCCTTTTGGCGAATACGATTTGCGGTTAAGTTCGATGCTCGATATGGAATTGGCGCGAATTGTCCAATTGTTTAACAATTGAAGCTTGATTATTTTGCCGGAAGGCGCGATGATATGTAAAGAAGAGATGGCAAAACTTAGGCGCAGTGAAAAACGGCAAGTTTATATAGGACAAGCCGGCTGTGCGATCTGAAGGAGGAGCTGCAGGGAATGGGTTTGACGAAGGAAACCGCACGCATCGGATTTATCGGCACGGGAGTTATGGGCCAGAGCATGGTACGCAATTTAATCAAAGCCGGCTATGAGCTGCATGTTTACAGCCGAACGAAATCGAAAACGGACGAGCTTGTCGCGCTCGGCGCGAAATGGCACGATACGCCGGCGGAGCTGGCTAGGGAAACGAACGTCGTGATTACGATGGTCGGCTACCCGCACGACGTGGAGGAGATTTACCTCGGTGAAGCGGGAGTCGTCCGCCATGCGCAGCCAGGCGCTTATCTTATCGACATGACGACCTCCAGCCCGTCGCTCGCGCGGCGCATCGAGAAGGAAGCGGCGCTGCGGGGCTGCCATTCGCTGGATGCTCCGGTTTCCGGCGGCGACGTGGGAGCGCGGGAGGCGCGCCTGTCGATCATGGTCGGCGGCGAGACGGAAGTATTCGACGCCGTCAAGCCGATTTTCGAAGCGCTCGGCACCAACATCGTTCATCAGGGACCGGCCGGAGCGGGCCAGCATACGAAAATGTGCAATCAGATTGCAATCGCTTCCAACATGATCGGCGTCTGCGAGGCGCTCGCCTACGCGAAGAAAGCCGGTCTTGATCAGGCGACGGTGCTGAAGAGCATCGAAACCGGCGCGGCCGGCAGTTGGTCGCTCAGCAACTTGGGGCCGCGTATGATTGCCGGCAATTTCGAGCCGGGTTTTTACATCAAGCATTTCATCAAGGATCTCGGCATCGCGCTGCAGGCTGCAGAGGAGATGGGTCTGGAAACGCATGGCGTGAAGCTCGCCAAATCGCTGTACGGGCAGCTCGCCGCACATGGAAAAGAAGACAAGGGCACACAGGCGTTGTACACACTTTATATATAAGGCCGGTGAACGCGGTTGGAAACCTTTTTGCAATATGGGAAAACGTCGCTTTCCGTTACCGTCCCGGACAGCTCCGTGGTCATAGAACCGCGATTTTTGGCGGGGCTTTCGGATGAGAAGGCGGCGGTTCAGCAGGCGCTGCTCAGTCCGATCGGGCTGCCGCCGCTTAAGGACTTGGTGAAATCGACCGACAAGGTGGCGATCGTCATCAGCGACATCACCCGGCCGACGCCGAACGATAAATTGGTTCCGTGGCTGCTCGAAGAGTTGGCGCATGTCCCGGACGAGCAATTCGTCGTCATTAACGGGACGGGGACCCACCGCGATCAAACGCGCGAGGAGTTCGTGCAGATGCTCGGGGAGAAGGTCGTGAGCCGCGTAAGGGTTGTCAATCATCACTGCCATAACAAGGACGAGCTTGTCCACCTCGGGCGCAGCTCGTTCGGCTGCGACGTATATTTGAACAAGGAGTACGTGGAAGCCGACTTCCGCATCGTGACGGGGTTTATCGAGCCGCACTTTTTTGCGGGTTTCTCCGGCGGGCCGAAGGGCATCATGCCCGGCATCGCGGGCATCGAGACGATTCTCACTTTCCATAATGCGCGGATGATCGGAGATCCGCTCGCAACATGGGGCAACATGGAGAACAACCCTCTGCAGCGGATGGCGCGCGAGGTGAACGGCATGTGCAAGCCGGATTTCATGCTGAACGTAACGCTGAACAAGGACAAGGCGATAACGCAGGTGTTCGCCGGCGAGCTGTTCGAAGCGCATGAGAAAGGCTGCGCATTTGCCAAGGAGCACGCGATGGTACCGGTTTCGGAACGTTTCGACGTCGTCATTACTTCCAACTCCGGTTATCCGCTCGACCAAAACTTGTACCAAGCGGTTAAAGGAATGAGCGCGGCCCACAAAATCGTGAAGCAGGGCGGAACGATCATCTGTGCGGCCGAATGCTCCGACGGCATCCCGAACCACGGCAACTACACGGAAATTTTGCAAATGAGAGCGACGCCCAAGGACATATTGGAAATGATTGGCGACCCTTCGTTCCAAAAGTTCGACCAATGGCAGGTGCAAAAGCAGGCGGTCGTGCAGGTGTGGGCGGACGTGTACGTCTACTCCTCGCTGCCGGATGAAGATGTGAAACAGGCGATGCTGAAGCCGACGCACGATATCGCAGCGACTTTGGAGCAACTGAAGGCGCGATACGGCGAAAACATGTCGGTCGCGGTACTTCCGCTCGGTCCGCTGACGATTCCTTATGTGAGCGGCACATAACTTGCCCAAACCCCATATGCTATAGGCGAGCAACCATATGGGAGATGGGTATGACATGATCGCTAACGAAACGCAAATTCGTCGGATCCGGATGCATTTGCCGCAAGGCGCGGAGCTGCTTACGATAGAGCGGCCGTTTCCTCATCCGGCCGCGGTGGCGGCGGATTTGGACGGCGACGGCATCGCGGAGCTGGCCGGGGCTTACCGCCTTGAGGGGCAGGTCTACGTCATCGTGCTGAAAAGACAGGGCAGCACATGGATAGCAGCGGCCCGTTTGCATAACTCGGGCTATAATGTGACGGTGCTGACCGCCGCTACGGTTTCAATCCGTAACCGGCAAAATTTGCTCGTCGGCTGGCAGGCCGGCGCGAGCTGGTCGCAGCTGTCGGTTTACGACTGGGCCCGCGAAGGGGTTCGCGACATCGCCCCGGCAGATACTTACTTCAGCTTCCTGGAAACGGAGGATATGCCGGGGCCGGCCGGAAGGGACGGCCTGGCGGAGCTGGCGCTGTGGATCCACGATACGGGGGACGCTTACCGCGTGGAGGTGATCCGGCGGCAGCACGGCCGGTGGACGGAGGCCCGCGACGTATATCCGCATTATTTTCGCCGGGTTGCCGGCTATTATGAGCGGATGGTCCGCCGGTTTCCGGACTACGGGTTTTACTGGTATTACCTCGCCGACGCGCAAATCAAGGTGGGAATGAGAAATGCGGCGATCGCTTCGCTGCGCAAGGCGCTCAGCTTCCGGCAGCCTTATCCGTCCAGGGAAAAGCTGGAGCAAATGCTTGAGCAGCTGGAGGCTGGGGCTGCGACGAGGGGACCGGCTCTGTTCCCGGCATCGGTGAAAACGGCGAGCGGCACAAAGTGGGGATACATCGACAGCCAAGGCCGGATGGTTATCCGGCCGCAGTACGACGATGCTCTCGATTTTCAGGACAACGGCCTCGCCATCGTTCAGGTCAATGGACGAAGCGGCCTCATCGATACGTCCGGGCATTTTGCAGATCAGCCGGTTTACGATTCAATCAGCCCGTTTTCCGAAGGCCGTGCGGTCGTGATCGACAAGCAAGGATTTAAGCTGATGGACACATCCGGGCGCATCGTTACGGGCAAAGCATATGATTATATATCCGCCGTACGCGGCGGAAGGGCCGTGTTTTCAGAAGTAAGCGGCGGTGTCAACCGTTACGGTTATCTCGACCTGCAGGGGCGAGAGGTCATTCCTGCGCAGTATATGCAGGCGGATGACTTTCATGACGGCAAAGCGGTTGTGAAGGTGAAGGAAGGCGAATTTGTTTTGATCGATCCTTCCGGCAAAAGGCTTGCGGCTTATCCGTATTCCAATGTCGGTTCGCTGCGCGAAGGGCTGATGCCGTTCCAAAAGGAACAATCCGGCAGGATGGGCTACATCGACGAACAGGGGCACGTCGTCATCTCTCCCGCCTATACGGGAGCGCTGCCGTTCCGCGACGGCCGGGCCGTCGTGAGTACAGCCGAAAATTATAACTACCGGTACGGTTTGATAGACAGGCAAGGTAAAATCATCATCCATCCGGAGTTTAACGACATCCGCCAGCTTGGCGAGATGAGGGTCGCCGTCGGCAAGCCGGTCGATCCGGCTAAACCCTATGTCGGCTCACTGTTCGCGATTGCCGATAACGATGGCCGCTTTCTTACCGACTACCAATATTACGATGTCACGGAATACGAGCGGGGTTTGGCGTCGGCTTACGACCGGACGCATACGTTTTTTATCGACAAAAGCGGTCTTCCGGCTCCCGGTCTTCCTCGTCTGAGCGGCAGCGGAAACCTGCGGATGGCGGACGGTCTCATCCAGGCGAACGTAGATCAGAGGTTGTCTTACCTGAACCGATCCGGACGTGCGATCTGGAGCCAAAACACGGTCATTCCGCTTGTCCCGCCGTACCGGATAAAGGAAGAGAAGTATAAACCCAATAAGGATTATTTGGTCTATTACCCGCAAATCGAAGGAATGGCCGATACCGCCGCGCAGCAAAAGGCGAACGCGACGCTGAGGGAGATGTCCGGGGTCAAAAGTGTGCCTGCCGGTGTGCAGCTTGATTATTCGTATACCGGCGATTTCGACGTAACATTTTTCCAAAAGCATCTGGTCGTTCTGAACATGAACGCCTACAATTTCCCGTTCGGCGCCGCGCACGGCATGCCGTCCAAGCTTTATGCTCATGTCGATCTGGCTAGCAGCCGCTTCTACGAGCTAAAAGATTTGTTCAAGCCGGGCAGAGACTACGTGCAGGTGCTGAGCGGCATCGTCGGCAGGAAAATAAAAGAGGACCCGCAATATTCCTACGTATTTCCGGGCAGCTATAAAGGCATCAAGCCGAATCAGCCGTTTTATGTAACGCAGAACGCTTTGCATTTGTATTTCGAGCCGTATGAAATCGCTCCGTACGCGGCCGGCTTCCCGACTTTCACGATTCCTTATGCGGAGATTATGACTATTATCGCGGTTGACGAACCATTCTGGAGGTCGTTCCATTGAGCCGCCCGGCTGCCGCAGATCAAGCTTGCCCGCGGGAGCGGGCTTTTTTTTCTTGCTTGACGGGCCGGACAAATGGGCATACAGTGGTAAGGTACATACACATCCTGCAGAAAAAGAAGGTTCGGCCGATGGAAGCATGGCGACGCAACTTGTACATCTTGTGGTTCGGAAACTTTTTTTGTTCCGTAGGCATCAGCATGATCATTCCTTTTTTGCCGTTATACGTCCAGGAGCTTGGCGTTCATGATCCGAACAAGGCCGCGCTTTGGTCGGCGATGATTTTCGGCATCAACCATCTGATGATTGCGCTTGTTTCACCGTTTTGGGGAAAATTTTCCGATACTTACGGGCAAAAGCTGTCGCTCGTGCGGGCGGGCTTCGGCCTCTCGGTGATCATTGCGGCGATGGGCTTCGTCCATACGCCGCTTCAGCTGCTGCTGCTACGCGCGTTATTCGGGACGATGGGCGGATTCATGTCCAACACTGTCGCGCTGGTGGCGATCGAGACGCCGAAGGAGCATACGGGCAAGGCGCTCGGGACGCTGCAAACCGGCCAGGTGTCCGGGCAACTGCTCGGACCGCTGCTTGGCGGGGTAATGGCGGAATGGCTCGGCATGCGCAATTCGTTCTTTTTTACCGGATTTTTCATATTTGTGGCAGCGGCACTGATCTTGTTCGGCGTCAAAGAGACGAGGCAATATCCCCGTTTCAGCTTCAAACATTTATGGAACCGCGGCGGCGTATTGCCGGACGAAAAGAAACCTGCCGCTCGGAACACGTCCCTTCGCGAGCTGGTGAGGACAACTCCGGCGGTTCTGACCTTATTCGTCTCGACGCTGCTGATTGCTGCGAGCTTTCAAAGCATCAGCCCGATCATTTCGCTGTATGTCAAAAGCATGCACATCGAAAAGCACATCGAGCTGATGGCCGGCCTTATCTTCGCCTCGAGCGCGCTAGGCACGATGATCGCCGCGCCTTTTTTGGGAAGGCTTGGCGACCGCTACGGCCACCTGCTGGTGCTGCTTAGCTCGCTGTTTATGATCTCGGTGCTGTACATTCCGCAGGCGCGGATCACCGACCCTTGGGTGCTGATGGCGACCCGCTTTTTATCGGGGCTGTGCGTGGGCGGCCTCATCCCGTCGATCAGCTCGCTGCTGCGCAAGCTGACTTCGCGCGAGATCCAGGGGACCGTATTCGCTTACAATACGAGCGCCAACTCGCTGGGCAACGTATCCGGTTCACTTTTCGGCGGGGTGGTGGCGGGCCATTTCGGCATCCCGGTTGTCTTCTACATCATTTCCGGCGTGTTTTTCCTGCATTTTGTCATGCTGGCCGTGCAGTTCCGCAAGATCAACCGCGCGCAGCTCAGCCGCGAATCCGCGCCGCAATAGCGGCTTTAGGATAGAGAGCCCCTTCCGGATGGAAGCGGGCTTTTTTTCGTAACAGGCTTTGCTTTGAAAGCTGATTCACCGGTTCGGCCGCTTTGTTTTACGGTATTGTGCTACAAGCAATCTGTAAAAAAGCAGCAAAATACATTGCATATACAAGTAGACGATGTACGAATAACCAAGATGCCAGCCTTTATAATGATACACTCCCATTTGAACGCCGATCCATTCAATTCCGATGCCGAGCAGCGAGTATAACAGCATATAAAATATCACGGAAATGCCGCGTATACGCCACCGCTCATACAAATAAATAAATACGAATCCGAAAGGGGCGTATACGAAATGAAGGAAAACATCCGTTACTTCCAATTGCGGACTGTCGTTCAGATCGTATAGGTTAAAAGGCTGAAATCCGACGATAACATCCATAACTTTGGCAAACGTCAAACCGACAAAGAGCAGAAGGATGCCAATTGAAGGCGGGAATTTTTTGCGGAGCGGAAATACCATAACGAACCCGACGATCAACCCCCCGATAATAAACCATTCGTTGGCGTCAAAACGTTTAGGCAGCGGCAATGCGTTCATGGAAGAAAGACCTCCTTGCGCAATATGCTGCGAAACCAACTCATAGCCGCGATGCAGATCAGCAACATAACAAGCCAACCTAAAAAGACCCACAGGATCACAGGCTCAGCAAAATTCACTAGGCTGAAAGCCTTCATCAATGAATGAATCAAGGTGAAAATAGCCGAACAAACGAGGATAAAAACCATTTTGGCCAAAAAAGAACGGAGTGTCATATAAATTTGGAGCAGCAATAACAAGAGAACCGGGTTTAGGATAAACCTGATCAAAATAAACGAGATTTCTCTGTCCAATCCCTCGGAGACCGTAATCAGCTTCAAATTGGTAAATATGCTAAACAGGTACGTATGGAGATAATTCAAAGTGAAGCTGTTGAAGAAAAGCTCAAACAAATGCATGTTTTTCGGTACGGTGACCAGGATCGCAAGAATAAGAATCGCAACAATCATGCTGATCGGCAATATCACGAAGGATTTCATTCCTTTTGTCAAAATGGTTCGCTAGCCTCAGTATAGGATATTTTCGGAAGTAATATCCCTGTGTCGGAATTCATGGCGGCGGCATCCGGGGAGTTTCGCCGCTTAGGGCTGCCCGTAAGAACGAGCAAACCGGGTCTGACGATGTTCGACTTCGAGGGCAGCTATTTGATGATCGAACATAACGGAGTCGCATCGGCAACGGCGAAATCAAGGGCGCAAAATCCGACGGTTATCCGCTTGAACGTTTACGATTTTGAAGAATCGGTTCGGGAGATGACCGAACGCGGCGTGGAAGTAAGCGTGCGCCGGTTCGACTGGGGGGGGACCATCGGCGCCATCACCGATCCCGAAGGAAACCGGATTGAGATCAAACAAGCAAGCTGAATCCCGTTCATGAAAATAACGGCTCCCTTGGGAGGAGCCGTTTTCATCTGCTGGCATGCACACTTCCGTATTTAACTTTGCCTGCCGCTGTCGCCGTACAACAAACCGACCGCCGTTGGCGCATCGATCGCGGCATCATTATCATCCTCATAAAACGCTTCGTCATCTTGATGCAGCACCGGAGTGTTGGCGATCTCGGCCGCTTCCCCTTCGGACAGCTCTCTGTCGAATTTCTCTTCCAGCCTTTGAATCTCTTCCTTTTCCAAATTCGAATCCTCCTTACTGGCGGGTAATATGGATATTTTTTACCCTGCAGCCGGGATTTATGCTTTTTTTAATTTTAAATCAAACCAACTATTCCATTTGATGGTATTATGATAGAGGAAATCAAGAGCGGAGGGAATCGGGATGTACCTCTATAGAGGCCTGACGTTGAGTATTTCGAACCATTTCGAGCATTTGCAAAATCCGGCCCCATTCAGAAACGATAAGGAAATCGACTATGTTCCCTTGCTGGACATATTGCGTTTTATTGGAGCTTCCTTTGAATGGGATCCGGTTGATCGGGTTGCTCGGATTTCACTGGAAGAGGGGTTTAACCATACGTCGTCTGTATCGGAGAATACCGTTTCTAGCCCATATCCGTTAAGCAATGAAATTGAAGAAATTCGGATGGAAATCTTCCGCGACTCTTACAAAATGATGCTTTTTCATCCTCTATACACATGGAAAGGCTCGCTTTTCATCGCACTGAGCGATTTGCCAAAAATGATACCGCTCAGGCACAGCTACAACCATTGGGACGATTATATCGTGCTCGATTTTTCTAGCACTTCTTAACACATGAGAAACGAAAGGACATGCCATGGGAGACTGTCTATTATACCATTATTACGAGGCCCAAAGAGGCCCATTCGATAATTTGTCCCGCTTAAGCCTCGCCGAAGCGCAGCGTGTGCTTGACGAACTCAAGAGGAACGGTCATGTATTTGCCTCCAAACGTTCGGCCGATTATATGGCCGTTCGCCGGGAACTTGAGGCGAAAGCACGCGAGCTTTTTATACGCAAAGGCGGCAGGCCCGTGAACGATTATCCGCATTACATGACCGTCGAAGCGTGTAGCTGGATCAAATCTTGGTATGAGAACGGGCGTGAGCTCGCGCTTGACATAGACGAATTTGACGAAAGCTCGATCAGCTTTACATATGGGGATTTATTCCCGACGATGCGGTTCAAGGACGGCAAATCTTACAGGGGAAACGTGTATACGAAGCCGGAAATATTCAGACTGATTCAAACGTTCGGTTTGTCCCAGGCATGGAATGCGGACGGAAGCAAGGGCCCGGAAAGGTACATCGAAGTGCAAATATGGGACGATGCAGTGGTTGGCAAATACATAGGGCAAAGGGATCTGCATTAGTTTGAGGAGGAGCCCAAATGAAAGAACTTCCGATTGAAATCGCGTTGGATGACGTTATATTCCCGCTGAAGAAACAGCACGACTTTACCTGGCTGCAAAGCTTAGGACGGGTGTTCCGCGTATTCGACCGGCAGGACTCGGGCAACATCAGCTTCGGTGTTCAAGCCGATGGAGTAAAGCGGTTCGTCAAATATGCCGGCGCTGAAACCGTCCGTTCCAATTACGATCCGCAAGCCGCTGTCGCGAATTTACGGCAAGCGATGCCGTTGTACGAGAAGCTGCGGCATCGCCGCTTGGTGCGGTTGCTCGATTATTTCGAAGCAGGTGAGCAAGGCTATGCCGCAGTCTTCGAATGGTTCGAGGGGGAAAATCTCGGCCGGAATCAGCCGGGCTCTCCTTTTATCCTCTTTAGACAATTGCCTGTAAAGGAGCGGCTTGCCGCGCTGGACTGCATATTTGAGTTCCACGCTCATGTGGAAGCGTGCGGTTTCGTCGCCGTTGATTTTTACGACGGCAGCATCCTGTATGATTTCGCAACGAAATCGACAAAGATCTGCGACATCGATTTGTACCGGCAGCCTTTCGTCAATACGGTAGGGAGACTTTGGGGCTCATCGCGGTTTATGGCGCCAGAGGAATTCGAAATGGGGGCAGTCATTGACAGAAGGACAAATGTGTATAACATGGGAGCGGCGGCCTTTGAGTTTGTTGGCGGGGGACGCGACCGTTCGCTCGACATATGGGAGGCGGCGGATGAGCTTTATCACGTTGCTGTGCGTGCGGTAGAACCGGACAGGGAGAAGAGATACCCGTCCGTGGCGGAGTTTTTTTCAGCCTGGCGGCAGGCGCAAAGTTAAACGGCTCGTTGGATCATGCATGGCCGCGCAGGGTTATTTGTTAGGAATGTAAGCCGATTCGGTCCGATACCGGGTGATGACCGTTCCTATTTCTGCGTTTCCTGCGGCCGTGTACGGCCGCCGTTAATATACCCTCTGGCGATTCGCGATGCCCGTATTGTGGAAACGATAATGATCGTTTCCTCGCGCGACATCGTCTTGCCCTCGTAAGAAAAATCCGATAAATCGGCGATTTGTTCATCCGTGTATTTGTCGAATAAATCGATTAACGTCTCGATGTTCTGATCCATGTAAGGTTTCTCCTTATGCGGTTGAATACGACTATTATGGCAGAGGCCGCTTAACCCTGTCAATTTGACGAAACCATCCGGGAGGCGGAAAAATTACCACTTACCCATACAAGGCTTAGAGCTTCTGAAAGTGTAACCAAGTACATTCCATGGAAGCAATCTGCGTATACAAGGCAGGAACGTTTTGTTAAAATGAGGGTAATACCCACCTTAAAAAAGGGAGACTCATGCGAAGAGGCACCTTTCAACTGACACCGGTTTTTTACAAATATTTGCTCTCGTATGTCGCAGTTTTGCTCATTCCGCTCGGGCTGCTCGGCTACAACGGCTCGCTGCAGCTGAGCGAAATCGTCAATCATTACGTCGAATGGACGAACAAAGAAATGCTGAGCCAGCTCGCGGACAGCGTCGATACGAAGATCATCGAAATGAACCGGATTTCGGCGCGCATTTCCGCCAACCCGGAGTTAACTCCGTACGCCGTGACGAAGGACGCTTTCAGCACTTACCAAGCCAAGCAGCTGCTGGACTACAAGGTGTCGAACGATTTTATCCAGGAGCTGCTTTACTACATCAGAGGACAACATACGCTGGTTTCCTCGGTCAGCACGTACCGCGTCCCCAATTTTATCAACGATATTTACCGTTTCCACAACTGGCCGGAAGCGGAGTTTCTGGACGATCTGAACTCCATTCGCAAGCCGACGCTGCGAACCGCGGAAGACGTCACATTCGTATCGTCCTCCAAGGAAAAATATATCAGCTACCTGCTGCCCATCCCGATGGGCAGCGTCAATCCGTACGGAACGGTCATTTTTCTGATCAAGGAAAGCTCCATTCTGAGTTATCTGAAGCCGGACGCGTTCCCCAGGTCGGGCAATATGATCATTTATGACGAGAAAAATCGCGTCGTTACTTCCTACAAAGGCGACAGTCATATCAAGGAAGATGCGATGCAAAGCTTTGCAAATCCGGAAGGCGAACCGTTTTCCGTGCAAAAAATCGACGGAGTCGATTATTTCGTCTCCCGCCTGAAATCGGACCTAACCGGGTGGACGTACGTCAGCGCTTTGCCGGTCGGCGAAATTATGAAACCGTTTAACGCCGTCGTGGCCAAATGGATGCGAACGCTGCTTGTCATCCTGCTGATCGGCAGCGCAGCGATCTATACGGCGCTGAGGTACAATTACAATCCGATCAAAAAGCTGGCCCAGCTCGCCGAAACGCACTTGGGCAAGCCGTTGTCCAGAACGAATGAGCTGGAGGCGGTGCACACTCTCATCGACAGGATGATGTTGTCCAACCGGGAGCTCGGGCAAAAATGGGAAAAACACCGGTCGGCGCTTTATGAGCACCTTCTGTTCAGCTTGCTGAAGGGCGAGATCGAAACGAGGGAGCAGCTCAGCGAACGCAGCGCGGAAGCGGGTGTTCCGCTATCGTTCGACTATGCGGCTCAGGGCGTATTTGTCGTGGAGGGCTCCGAGCATAGTGGTGCCGTCAAACGGCAGCTCGCCGAAACGATCGCCTGCCGCTCCGGTCCCGGCATTGCCGTGTACAGCAAGGAGAGCCTGGAGAACGATCGGATGATCTTTCTTGTTTCCACCGACTTTTCCGAGCAGCAGCTCGGCAGGTGGATGGATGACTGGCACGGCGCGATCTACCGCGACTTCGGCATCCGGCTGAGCTGCGGCGTGGGCCTGCTGCGGCAGGAGCTGAATCAGCTTGGACGCTCCTTCATCGAGGCGTCGACTGCGGCCGACTACAAGTTCATTCGCGGAAGCGGACAAATTATTTATTTTCGCGAGGTCGCCTCAGACCACGCTTCGACGCTGTACGACTCGAGCCATAACATGGAGCATTTAAGTTATTTGCTGCGCGAAGGAAAAACCGGACAAATCGCCGATACGCTGACGCATTTCGCGCAAAGGATCAAAACCGGCGGCACGACGCTGTTCGTAGCGCGCTGTCTGTGCTTCGACATCATTCACACCGTGATGAAAACGGCGGACGAGATGAAGCACGAGTTTCCGGAAATTACAGGGAAATTCCCCGACGTGCTGACGCTGATGAAGTTTCATACCGCCCAAGATCTGATTGAGCTGATTTCGAAAGCTTGTATCGACGTTTGCCAGGCGATTCAGGAGCGCAAAGGCGATCCGGGGGTACGGATGATCGAGCAGATGATCGATTATTTGCGCGAACGCTGCCACCAGTACGATTTTTCCGTTCAGACGATGGCGCACGATTTTTCGCTGTCCGCGTCGTATTTGAGTCGTTTTTTCAAGGAACATACGGGACAGACGATTACCGATTACATGAACACGCTTCGCATCAATCAAGCGAAACGGCTGCTCGTGGAAAGCGACGATTCGATCAAAGATATCGTCCAGCGCATTGGGTATTTTGATACGTCGAGTTTCATCCGCAAGTTTAAGGCAGAAGTCGGCGTAACGCCGGGCGAGTACCGAAAAATGTCGCGGGAAGCAAGCAAATAACAAGAGTCGCCGCAAAACCGGTTCATGCAGCCGGTTTTTTTTCTTTGAAAGGCCGTGTCAAATTTCGCATATGTCCGGTTCATTTTTCGCCTATATTCCGGTGGACGGCGCTTTTCCGCCGCTTTTTCATCATCGTCGCACATGCAAGTCATATGCCGCATATGCGAATCGAAAGCGCTTATATACACTGCCCGGGCCTGCCCGCTACTATGGAATTGTGACCAACACATAAACAAGGGGGGTGAAGCGTTGACAGCAAGAACCGCTGCGAACACGGCGCCGCTGAAGCGGCAAAAAACGGCATGGCGGAAACGTTCGGCGATGGTGCGGATATGGCAAAACTATGAGCTGTACCTGTTTTTGATTCCGACTTTGGCGTATTTCATCCTATTCCATTATGTTCCGATGTACGGCGTGCAAATTGCGTTTAAAAACTTTATCGCGGTGAAAGGCATTTCCGGCAGCCCATGGGTAGGATTCGATCACTTTGAGCGGTTTTTCGCATCGTATCAGTTTATGACGGTGCTTCGCAACACGCTCGGCATCAGCTTGTACGAGCTGCTCGTGGCGTTCCCGGCTCCGATTGCTCTGGCGCTGCTGCTTAACCAGGTGACGAGCGAGCGTTTTAAAAAATTCGTGCAAACCGTCACCTACGCTCCGCATTTTATTTCCGTCGTCGTTGTCGTCGGCATGCTGTACCTGTTTTTGTCGCCGAAGCACGGACTTGTCAATATCGCGCTGCAGGGGCTCGGCATGGAACCGATTTATTTCATGGCCAAGGCGGAATGGTTCAAGACGATTTTCGTGTTCTCGGGCATATGGCAAAACCTCGGGTGGGCGACGATCATTTATTTGGCTGCATTGTCCGGAGTGAATCCCGATCTGCACGAAGCGGCCGTCGTGGATGGAGCCACGAAGGTTCAGCGCATTCGCCATATCGACCTGCCCAGCATCATGCCGACGATTATGATTTTGCTTATCCTGAATGTCGGCCATATGATGAGCGTCGGCTTCGAGAAGGTGTACCTGATGCAAAACCAGCTGAACGTCGACTCGTCGGAGGTCATTCAGACCTACGTGTACAAGTCCGGCTTGCTGAATGCGCAGTTCAGCTACTCGGCGGCTATCGGACTGTTCAACTCCGTGGTCAACTTTATTTTGCTCATTACGGTCAACCAATTGGCCAAAAAAATGAAGCAAGCCAGCTTATGGTAACAGGAGGGAGCCACACCATGGTCATAAGCCGCTCGCGCTCGGACCGAATTTTTGACGGCTTTACGTACGCCGCTCTTTCCGTTTTGCTGCTCATCGTATTGTATCCGCTTTATTTCGTCGTCATCTCGTCGATCAGCAATCCGGATATGGTGAATCTCGGCAAGGTGACGTTTTATCCGCAGGAGCCGACTTTGGAAGGGTACCGGAGAATATTCGGAGATTCGAGCATATGGATGGGCTACCGCAATTCGCTGATGTATACCGTGCTCGGGACAACGTTGAACGTCGTCCTGACGTTAACCGCCGGATACGCGCTGTCGAGGCCGGATCTGAGCGGACGCAATCTGTTTATGCTGGTCATCGTGTTTACAATGTTTTTCAGCGGCGGGCTTATTCCGACGTATTTGCTCATCAAAAGCATGGGGATGGTCAACACGGTTTGGGCGATGATTCTCCCGAATGCGGTTTCCGCCTATAATATCATCATTACGAGAACGTTTTTTCAAGGCAACATCCCGGCTGAGCTGCTGGAGGCGGCCAAAATGGACGGATGCTCGAATACCCGATTTTTCCTGCAAATCGTACTGCCGGTATCGCTGCCGATCGTGGCGGTCATGATTTTGTTCAGTGCGGTGGGGCATTGGAATTCCTATTTCCAGGCGCTGATTTATTTGAAGGATGACAACCTGCAGCCGCTGCAAATCATTCTTCGCAAAATTCTCATCAGCAACGAAGCGTCGGAGCAAATGATGGACGGGCTTGTCAATCAGGCGGAGCTGGTCAAAATGGCGGAAACGATGAAATACGGCGTCATTATCGTATCGAGCTTGCCGGTGCTGATTTTATATCCGTTTTTGCAAAAATATTTCATTAAGGGCGTCATGATCGGGTCGCTCAAGGGGTAGGAGTCTGCGGGGTTACACGAAGTGATGAATTATTATTCATACGTAGTGTTCATTCCAGTTAAGGGATGGCTTCGAAGCTCAAACATGTTTTGATTGCCTTGATTTTATTCGAATGTACAAGGTAACAAGGCAATCAAAAAACTCGCCCTGAAGCCATTCCCTTACCTTCCATTCACACATAGAATAATAATTCATCAAAATCAGTAACCCTGCAGACTGTATGAAAAATAGTAGTAGAAAGGGGTTCAAAGATGAAACGGAAATTATGGCTTCAAGGCGGTTTGACGACCGCGCTGGCTATGGCCGTCGGCCTGACCGGCTGCGGAGGAGGCAGCGGCGCGGACGGCGGAACTGCCGGAAAGACGGACGGAAAGACACCGCAGGGGCAGGCCCCCGCCAATATGAACGCAACCGGCCTGCCGATCGTCAAGGACAAGGTCAAGCTGAAAATCGCGGCGGTGTACGGCATTGCCGGACAAAAGCCGTTCGGCGACCTGCCTTTCTTCAAGGACGTGGAAGAGAAAACGAACGTGCAGATCGAATGGAACATGAACGACAAGAACAACTGGAAAGAGAAGAAAAACCTGCTGTTCGCGAGCGGCGATTACCCGGACGCCGTATACGGCCACTATGTTCTGGAAACGGACGAAGTCGCCAAATACGGCACGCAGGGCATTTTCATCCCGCTGGAAGGGCTGATCGAGAAATATGCGCCGAATTTCAGCAAAATTTTGAAGGAAAATCCGCAGTACAAAAAAGAGCTGACATCGCCGGACGGGCATATCTACTCCTTGCCGACGATCGACGCGACGTATCCGGTGACGAAAGACGCGCTGTTCATCAACAAAAAGTGGCTGGATAAGCTGGGTCTTCCGATTCCGGCGACGCCGGACGAGTTTTACAAGACGCTGAAGGCGTTCAAGGACAACGACATGAACGGCAACGGCAAGAAAGACGAAGTTCCGTTCTCCTTCCGCGTCCACGCGATAACCGGCATTTATTCGATGTACGGTTCGTTCGGCCTGCTCGACAGGCAGGATCACATCCTTATGGACGGCGATCAGGTCATTTACTCGGCGATTCGTCCTGAATTTAAAGAAGCGACCAAATATTTCAACAAGCTGTTCGCGGAAGGTCTTGTAGATGTGGAATCGCTGACTCACGATGAGAAGGTGTACGGCTCGAAGCTGAGAAGCAAGGACCGCAACGTCGGCGCTTATGTCGCATGGCTGCCCAACACCTATATGGAGGACGACCAAGCGGCCGATTACGTTCCGGTTCCGCCGTTAAAAGGACCGAACGGGGTTCAGCTGTGGAACAGCTACCCGGCGGGAATTTTGAGCAAGGGGGCCTTTGTGATCACCTCCGCGAACAAAAACCCGGAAATTACGATGAGATGGATCGATTACATGTACGATCCGATGGTCAGCATCCAGGCCGTTAATGGCATGATCGGCGCGGTGCAGAAGCAAAATCCGGACGGCACGCTCGAAGTAAACGATCCGCCAAGCGGCATGAACGCCAACGAATTCAGGCATTCGAACGCGCCGGCTTCGTCGTCCGTTTTCGCCAAAACGAAGGATACGCCTGCGTCCAAAACAAAAGGGATCACCAAAGGGGAAATGGATAAAGTGTATGCGCCGTTCCTCGACAAAAACGTTTTCCCGAACCTTTATTTCACGACGGAGGAAGACGATGTGCGCACGCGTTACCTGACCGATATTTCCGCTTATGTTTCGAAGATGCAGGCCAAATGGCTTATGCAGGGCGGCATCGATGCCGAGTGGGACGACTATGTGAAGAAGCTGAAGGAAATGAACCTGGACAAGGTGGTTAAAGTGTACCAGGACGCTTACAACCGGTATAAAGCTATGAAATAAGATGGTGTAAAGGCTGCCGTTGACCGGCAGTCTTATCTTTCAATCCGATAATCGAAGGGGCAGCAAGAATATGAAAACGGCGGAACAATGGTTTCAAAGCATGACGCTCGAGCAAAAAATCGGCCAGATGATCTGCGTTCGCGCTTTTCCGTTCGAAGGGAAGGTGCGCGAAGCGCTTTCTTCCGGCAAGATCGGCGCAGTCGGCTCCGTGCTGATTCTTCCGGGTTATGAAGATTTGAGCGGGCTGCTGGAGACGGTGAACGAATACTTAAGGCGTTCCCCGGTGCCTTTGCTGTTTTTTTCCGACGCGGAGCGCGGGGCGTACCACAACCTGAAAGTGGGCACTTCGTTTCCGTCGATGATGGCGCTCGGGGCGACGTTTTCGAGCGAACTGGCGTACCGGATGGGATACGTCATCGGCAAGGAGTGCCGGGCGGCCGGGTTCGGCATGATCTGCAATCCGGTGCTTGACGTCAACTCCAACCCGGATAATCCGATCATCAGCACACGGGCGATGAGCGACCGGACCGATCTGATCATCGAACTGGGCGCAGCGTACGTGCAGGGGATGCAGGAGGCGGGGGTGATCCCGAACGGAAAGCATTTTCCCGGCCACGGCGATACGAAAACCGACTCCCACGTGGCGATGCCGATTGTGGAGCACAGCCGCGAATATTTGATGGAAGTGGAGCTGAAACCGTTTCGTGAGCTGATCCGGCGGGGGATGGCAGGCATTATGACAGCGCACATTCTCTACCCCGCGCTTGCGGGAGCAGGCGAGGAGAAGCTTCCGGCGACGCTGGCGCGATCGGTGATGACCGGGCTGCTGCGCGAGGAGTTCGGGTTTGAGGGGCTGATCGTTTCGGACAGCTTGACGATGAAATCGATTAAAGAGCAGTTCGGCATCGAACGGGCGGCCGTCATGGCTATCCGGGCGGGAAACGATATCATCCTGCAAGATTATCAATCCGATCCCGAGCTGACGTTCCGCGCGCTGCTGGACGCCGTCCGTTCAGGCGAGCTTGGCCTGGAGCAGGTGGACGCGTCGGTTCGGCGCATTTTGCAGACGAAGGAAAAGTTCGGTTTGCTGGAAAATACGCCGGTTTCGCGGATGGAGGCGGAGAAAACGCTGGGGGCGCCCGAGCATATCGAGCTGTCGAAGGAAATTGCCGCGCGTTCGATTACAGTTTTGGAAAAGGAGCGGCTCCCGCTGAGGCAAAACGCAAACGCCGGCACTAAAACGCTCGCGATCGCCACTCGAAGCGCGGATGAAGGGAAGGAAGCCGAGGATATGGGGACGCGCATTACCGGGAAGGCGGCCTACCTGCGGCAAAGCTGCTTAAGGTATGAACCTGGGACGGACGTGCTGGTCATCGATGAAAATCCGACGGAGCAGGATATGCAAAACGTGCTGGATGCGCTTAACTCCGCCGCATACGAGCATGTCATGTATGCAGCGTTCGTGCGGGTGATCAGCTACAAGGAGGGAAGCGGCACGATTCCCGGCGGACAGTTCGAGCTGATCCGCAGGATCAAGCGGCTTCGGCCGGATCTGATCATGCTCGTGTTCGGCAGCCCGTACATTTTGCGGCATATGGAGCGATTCCGCACCTGCATTTGCGCCTACAGCGACTGCGATTACTCGATCGACGCCGCGCTCGACGTCGTTTACGGCGCCCGCCAGGCTCAGGGCAGGCTGCCGGTCAGCGTTAATGAAACGTATGGATTCGGCTGCGGATTGTGAGGAGGAGATTCGACGAATATGAGCCTCATGAGCACAAAACTGTACGACCCGCGCACATGGCAGGTCGGCACGTCAATGAGCGTATTGCAGCCGCTTGATCTGCAGCGTCTTCGGAGTGCAGGACTCTCCTGCGTTGAGCTGACTTGGCAGGCCAAGCAGGCGAACCTTCCGCATCATCCCGAGACGAGGGCGCATGCCGACCGGACGGTTCGGGCTATCCGGCAGGCTGGAATCGATATCGCTTCAGTGCATATTCCTTACGGGCATGCTTGGGACATTTCGACGCCGGACGAAGAGGAGCGGAAAAACATCCTTATCCGGATTGCGGACATCCTTGGTATGGCCCGGGAATGGGGAGTCGGCCGGGCGATACTCCATCCGAGCTACGAGCCCATTGCGCAAAACCAGCGGCAGCGCCGGATCGAGCACGCGAAGGAATCGCTGTTTCGCCTGGCAGCGGTCGCTTTGGCTAGCGGCGTGGAGCTTGCCGTAGAATGCCTGCCGCGTACGTGTCTCGGCAACTGCGGGCGGGAAATCGAAGAGCTGGTCGGCGTTCATCCGAACCTCGGAGTATGCTGCGACGTCAACCATCTGTTCGTGGAAGCGCCGGAAGCGTTTATCCGCAGACTCGGATCGCGGATCGTGACAACCCATATTTCCGATAATGATGGGGTGGACGAAAAACATTGGATGCCCGGCGACGGCATCTTGAACTGGAAGGCGATTATCGGGGCACTTGCGGAGGTCGGTTACACAGGGCCGTTTATGTATGAGGTCAGGAAACCGGACCCGGAAGCGATTTTCGGCAATTGGCAGCGATTAAATTCCTGAACATAAGCCGGTTGGCGCTTGGCTGCGCGGCCGGCTTTTTTCCATTGACCGAAAAGCGGGATATCGCCAGTAGACAATTGCGCACGTCTGAGAAAAAGTGATTGACAGATACTCAATATTTCGATATTTTTATAATCATGGAAATATTGAAGTTATATATATCCAAATTAATAATGAAAAGGTGTGTTTAGAATGAGTCATAAACCTTTGTTGGTTATCGTCGGTTCCGGACCGGGGGTAAGCGCCGGTATTGCCAAAAAATTCGGGAGCAATGGTTTCCGGGTGGTTCTCATCTCAAGAACCGAAGCAACACTGGAGCGCAGCTTGGAGGATCTTCGACAGGTCCATATCGAATCGTACGGAGTTACTGCAGATGCATCGGATCCGGATTCTTTAAAAGCGGCCTTTAATCAAATAAAAAACGAATATGGAGCTACAGATGTTCTGGTATATAATGTGGCGCATATCGTGCCAGGCGATCCTCTTTCGTTGTCCGAACAGCAGCTTATCGAAGATTTTAAGGCGAACACCGTCGGTGCGTTGACCAGTGCCCAACAAGTAATTCCGGATATGGTCGAACGCAGACAGGGAACGCTTTTTTTCACAGGGGGAGCTATAGCGCTGACGCCGAATCCGCTTTATGCGTCTTTATCCATCGGCAAGGCCGCGGTTCGCTCTCTTGCGCTTTCCATGGCAGAGACACTGGCTCCTTACGGAATTTATGTAGGCCAGGTTCTTATCGCCGATCAAGTCGTTAAGGGGACCTATTACGATCCGGACCGGATAGCCGACGTGTATTGGGAATTATTTAACAAAAAGGATCAGGGGGAATATTTGTTTAAAGAATGATTGTTGCTGCAAAAGTCAGTTCCCGCAAGCACAAGCTGTTGCTTGAATGGGAATTGATTTTTTTTTTTATTTTCATATGAAAGGGGGAAATGATGTATGCTTAAGGCTAAGAGGTGAACAGCTGTGTTATTTATGGATGAACAGGACCATAACCGCAATGCTGCCGGACAAAGAGAGCTCGTTGATGTGCAAATGTGCGGGGTACAAGCGTGGTGCATTGCGGGATCTCATGAAGATGGAAAGGATATTTTCCCTTATCTGCTGATAGAAACGGATAAACCGGTACGAACCTTGAATTCTTCGCCTTGGGGCGGAGGTTTCGGCCTGCATAGATGTCTGGTGAATCGGCAAGTGGACTTGAAGTATGACAGTGAGGACCCGAATCTCGAAATGCTGAATTTCCTGAAAAGACAACAGCTTAACCCGCAAGCGACAACCTGTTTGATGACGGCGGCTCGCGTCGCCGATGCTGCGGCAGAGACAGCCAAGCATGGAGATGCCCGGGTGGCGGCGATTGTGACGGCCGGATTCGGCAATAAAGCGCGAGCGGGGTTCGTACTGCCGAATCGGCGGCTGTATCCCGGCACGATCAATACGATCGTTCTGGTGCAAGGAAGCATGACGGATGCGGCTATGGTGAACGCCGTGATCACGGCGACCGAGGCGAAGGCTGCCGCGCTGCAAGCGCTGGACGAGCGTGTCGCCCCTGCCGGTGTGCAAGGCGATGAAACGCTTTATGCAACGGGGACGACGACCGATGCAGTGCTCATTGCGTCCATCGGGGATGGCCCCCATCACCGCTATGCAGGAACGGCCACGGAGGTCGGCTACCTGATCGGGAAAACAGTATTCGACTCGACCGTAGCGGCGGGGCGAAAGTATCGATCCTATGCACCGTAAACATATTTTTGGTAAGAGCCGGCTAAAGGGAAAGGGTCTTGGCTGACCATGGTATTCTATGATTTCGCCAATTAACGCTAAAACATCGGAGGTGTAAACATGATTTATTTTGAAACATCCAGATTGCGATTGCGGGACTGGGAAGAAACAGATTTGGAGCCATTTCGTCGACTAAATGCAGATGAACGGGTTATGAAGTATTTTCCTAAAACTTTGTCGACCGAAGAAACAAACGCATTTTATAAATCGATTATTTCCGAATTTGAGGAATGCGGTTTCGGGTTATATGCCGTCGAAGTAAAGGAAAATAAAGAGTTTATTGGCTTTATCGGATTTCGCAGGGCAACATTCGAGGCTGATTTTACACCATGTATCGAAATAGGATGGCGGCTGAAAAAAGAAGCTTGGGGAAAAGGGTATGCAACGGAAGGGGCGGCAGCCTGTCTACAGTATGGATTTAACGAATTGGGTTTTCACGAAGTTTTTAGTTTCACAGCCGATATTAATGAGCCTTCAAAAAAAGTAATGATTAAAATCGGCATGAATTTTATTAAAATGTTCGGTCACCCGCGAGTTGAGAAAGATAGTCCTTTAAATAAACATGTTCTTTTTCATATACAGCAAAATTCAGCAAACGGATTAAGGAGCTGAGAGCAATGAACGAAACAACTAAAAAAGCGGACCCCCGCAAGCTGGAACGGCTAGTCTCGATCGCTTTGCAAAAGGCGGGAGTACCGCAAGGCGACGCCGAATTGACGGCGGTCATCCTCGTCGACGCCGATCTGCGAGGGATTGATTCCCACGGCGTGATCAATCTTTACAACTATTACATCAAAGGCATTCAAAGTGGCCGGATTAATCCGAATCCGGATATCCAGATCTCCTGCGGCAGTCCGACGACCGCTTCCGTGGACGGAGATAACGGTCTCGGCTTCGTCATCGGCCATAAGGCGATGAGCGAAACGATCCGCATGGCCAAGGATTACGGAACGGGATGGGCTGCCGTATACAACAGCAATCATTTCGGTGCGGGAGCTTACTATGTGCAAATGGCGGCGAAGGAAAACATGATCGGCCTGCTTTTTTCGACCGGAGGCACGACCGTTACCGGCCCCGGAGGCACGTCCCGCCTGGTCGGCAACAATGTGATGGCTTTTGCCGCGCCGGGAGGGAAGCACGGTCCGTTTGTCCTCGATATGGCGCCGACGATGGCGATCGCGAACAAGCTGCATATGCTGCAGTGGGAAGGGAAAAGCATGCCGGAAGGTTGGGCCGTGGACGGCAAAGGCCGGCCGATTACCGATCCGAACGTTTATTTTGCCGAGAAGGGGGCGATTCTTCCGCTCGGCAGCACGCCGTCGCACGGCGTTCATAAAGGGTTCGGCCTACTGCTCGTCTCCGATATTTTAACCGGCCTGCTGACGGGGGACGGGGGCAGCATGTTCCGCCGTAAGGGAGAGGAGAGCCACGCTTTTTGCGCCTTGCGCATAGACGCTTTCCCTTCCGGGGGCGGGTTTGCGGACTTGATGGACGAAATGATCGGAAAGATCCATGAGGCGCCTACCGCAGAGGGGGCGGACCGCATGAGGTACCCAGGGGAGAAGGAGAACGAAATTTACCGCGAGCGAAGCGCAAACGGGATTCCGCTGAAGCAAAATGTCATAAGCGGCCTCGAGACGATGTGTACGGAACTCGGACTTTCCCTCGGCGATATTTGGCGCTAGCCGGCGTACCCGTGCACATTGGAATCGATTCGGATCCTTACTTTTGTGCAAATAACCAGTAGGTTTAGCCATTCGCCGCAAGCAGCGCCGCGTCTATAATGAGCATGCAAGCCTATACGGCGAACCGCTGACTGGAGGGTATGGCATGATCCCACGTTTTAAAGATGCGAGAGACGTATTTTTCGAGAGGCGCTTCGGCATGTTCGTGCATTGGGGGCTTTACGCCATACCGGCTTGGCATGAGCAAATTTTGTGGCGGGGCAAGGTGAAGCGCAAGGAATATGAGCAGTTGATCCGCGAGTTCAATCCGACCCGTTTCGATCCGGACGCATGGCTGGATCTCGCCGAAGCCGCCGGCATGCAGTACATCTGCTTTACGACGAAACATCACGACGGCTTCTGCATGTGGAATACGAAGCATACGGAATACAATGTGATGAACACGCCGTACGGCAAAGATATTTTGGGTATGCTGGCCGAGGCGTGCCATCGCCGTAATTTTCCGCTCAGCTTGTATTATTCGTGCCCGGACTGGCATCATCCGAATTATCCGAACCAGGGCAGGCACCATGAAATGTTCGGCCCGCGCCCCGGCGACGACCCGGATATCGAGAAGTACTACGATTTCGTCAAAAAGCAGATCGAAGAGCTGTGCACGAACTACGGGAACATATATCAGCTGTTCTGGGACGTCAATGTAGCGGAATATTACGAACCGTCCATCAACGAGTGGATTCGCTCGATGCAGCCCGGCATTTTGATCAACGACCGGGGTCCGGGTAAAGGCGATTACAACACGCCGGAGAGGCATGTGCCGGAGGGCGGCGTTTTCAGCAAGCCGACGGAGGCGTGCCAGTCGCTCGGCCGGGAAAGCTGGGGATATCGGGATAACGAGGATTATTACACGAACAAATTTATTATGCAGAGCATCGACAAAATATTGGCGATGGGCGGCAACTACTTGCTGAACGTCGGCCCGAAAGCCGACGGAACGATAACGTCCGAGAACGTGGAGGCGCTGCAAAGCATCGGGTCATGGTATAACCGGGTCAAGGAAGCGTTCGAAGGAACGGTTCCGGCCACCGACATGATTCATCAGGATGTGATGACGACGGCGGGCTCGAATCAGGTCATCCAGCGGGACCAGGTACTCATCACGCGAAAAGCCAATACGCTGTACGTCCACCTGTACCGCGACCCGCAGACGCAGTCGATTTTGCTGAAGCCGCTGGACGTGCTGCCGAAGCGGGCCGTGCTGCTGAATAATGGGCGGGAGCTGGAAGCGCAGGTCGATCTGATGCCGGTGTATTGGAAGGAGCGGCCATACCTGCGGATCCTCGGTTTGCCGGCGAATGAAATGAGCGGTGAGGTCATGGTCGTCAAACTCGAATTTGATGAGTCCGTCTGCGAATAGAGTTTTGTTGTTTACCGGGTGAAGGAGCTTCTGGCGGAGCTCCTTTTTTCCGTTTCCGGCGAAACTAACATATTCAAAAATAAACGGTCATATATATTGCAGTAAAAAACAAACCGCAAATCTGTCATTTTATCCGAATAGGCAGTATATATGGCCAAGGCATCGCAGGAAGACGGGTGCGGCAATGTGAAAGCGCTGTCAATTCGGCGGGATCCCGGAAGCAGATCTTGTGTGTTTTGAAATTTGATTTTACCCATGGATAAAATGAACCGTTTAGGGAGGATATATTCATGCTGGTTGCAGAGCGGCGCCGCGAAATTATGAATGTTCTCGATCATGGGGGGAGCGTAAGAGTGGTCGAACTCGCCCGATTATTTCAGGTAACGGAAGAGACGATTCGACGCGACCTGGAGAAGCTGGAAGCGGAAGGAAAGCTCGTGCGAAGCCACGGCGGGGCGATCAGCATCAAGAACGCAGAGCGGGAGACCCCTTTTTCGGAGAGGGAAATCAGCCATATGCAGGAAAAAATGGCCATTGCCAAAGAAGCGGTGAGGGCCGTCGAGGAGGGGGACACGATTCTTCTCGATGCCAGCACGACGGCATGGCAAATGGCGAGGCTGCTTCCGGACATGCGTCTTACGGTGCTGACCAACGCGATCAAAGTAGCCGTGGAGCTCGCCGACCGGACGCGCATCAGGGTCATTTCGACCGGCGGCACGCTGTCGCCTGCATCGCTTTCCTATATCGGCCCGTCGGCGGAAAGAATGCTTAAGGAATACCATGTGAACAAGCTGTTTTTTTCCTGCAAAGGTATCGATCTCGAACGCGGGTTAAGCGATTCCAGCGAATCGAATGCGATGATCAAACGCCGGATGATGTGTATCGCGGACCGCACCTATCTGCTTGCCGATCACAGCAAATTCGGGATCAAGGCGCTTGCCATGCTGGCCCCCCTCAAAGAAGTGGACGAGATCATTGCCGACCGCAAACTTGATCCTTCCATGCTCCAGCGGCTAACCGGCTTGAATTTGCCGGTGAAGCTGGTGTAAGCCGATGCTGCGTAAAAGGTGAGGCTTTGTCCAGAAAACGGTTTGCCACAAATGCTTTTTTGGTGTTATGTTAAATAATGCGTATATTTAATAAAAGACTTCAGATGGGAAAAAAAGATGAAAGCAAGAGCGAAATACATTCTAGCGGTAATCGTAACCATCGTGCTGGGGCTCGGTTCCAGGACGAATACCTCTTTACTGCCCGATTTTGTGGCGAAACATTTCGGCGACGCTCTTTGGGCGGCCATGATCTATTTCGGCATCCGAGTATGGCTCATCCGGACACCTCTTCCGATAGCCTTCGCCCTATGTCTCGGGTTCTGTTATGTTATCGAATTGAGCCAGCTGTACCAAGCGGACTGGATCGTCCACATTCGGAACACGCTGATCGGCGGGTTAATACTCGGCAAAGGGTTCCTTTATGCGGATTTGATTCGATACACCGTTGGCGCTGCGGCCGCCTTTGCACTGGATTATACGCTGATAGCGACAAAAAGGCCTAAAGAGCCACTTCATATTTAAACGCAGTCCCTTGGTATCCAAGGGCTTTTTTTGTGTTGGAATACAGGTTAAGCACGTAGATTTTTTGCGGATTAAGCATCGGTAAAGCACGTAGTTTTTTATTTTGAAAGTATGGGCTGAGATCGTAGTGAAGCGAGTCTGCCACGATTTTGCGCAAGCAAACAGTGGCAGACACCCGCGAGCACGAGGCACACACCCACTCCTATAGCATCGCGCCAAAAGTGAAGCGTGTCCGGCATAGGATTTTTTACCCGAAGGTAAAAAATCCATACCGGACAAACGCGACCTAGCAGCGAGCATTCCCGAACTACGGGCGGGTCCAGGGCGCCCGAGCGCCTTGAGGGCTTTGCGGAGCAAAGCCGGCTTCGGAAGCCTGGGGTCCCCCCAGTGGGGGGATTTAGGGGGGAGACCAGCGGATTTGATGGGAAAATAACGTTTAGCTCGAGGTCACTTCGAAGAGAAAATGGATTGAAATGAGGTCAAAAGCCGAAAAAAGGCAATAGGATGCCCGGTCCCCATAATGAATATTTTTTAAAAGAGCCTAACTGGTTGAGGGAAGTTCGTCTACTTTTTGTATCGAGTAACCTAATTTTTGTAGCCTACGAATCATTAGCTCTTCCTTGGAAATGCTTCGTCGTTTCTCTAAATAGTCCGCACCAAGTTCTTTGTACGGTTCGTTCTTCAATAGGATGTGGTACGCAATGACTAGAATCTTATGGGCGATCGCAATGACAGCCTTGTTTTTCCCGCGCCGACTTGTAATGGACCAGAACTTTGCACCTAAGTAGGATTTCGTGTTGCTGGCGGCCCAGGCTGCTTCTGTGAGAGCAGACTTAAGAATTTTATCGCCTTTGGTTATGGTAGTACTTTTTTTTTACCGGCACTCTCATTATTGCCCGGACTAAGCCCTGCCCAAGAAGATAGGTGCATCTCCGTGGGAAATACAGACATATCCGTTCCCAGTTCAGCCAAGATGATCTTGGCGGTATGCTCGCCAACACCAGGAATACTATCCAATAGCTCTAATTGCCGCTGATACGGTGCGAAGTATACTTCCATGTCGGCCTCTAACTCAGCGATGGATTGTTCGAGAAATTCGAGATGTTTGAGCGATCTAGCGATCATGGAACGATGGTGTTTGGTGACGCGACCATTGAGAGCAGAAACGAGTTGCGGAATCTTGGAGCGCAGAGAGGCTTTGGCAAGATCGGCGATTTGCGCGGGTTCAATAACTTCGCCATTCACAAGAGCTTGAAGCATGAGACGGCCGGAAACGCCAAAAACATCGCTCATAAAGGTGGAGAGCTTAATGTTAGCCATCTCGAGAACCTTCAAGATGCGGTTTCTTTCGGCGGTAGCGTGCCCAACGAGTTTTTTGCGGTATCTCGTCAAATCTCGCAATTCGCGGATTTCCACAGGAGGCACAAAGCTGCCGCGGATTAAATCGCACCGATGAAGTTCTGCGATCCATTGGGCATCTTTCATATCGGTTTTACGGCCTTTGATGGCTTTAATATGGGCAGCGTTGGCCAGAGTGATGGTGCAAGAAGCTTCAAGTACATTGTAAACAGGTTGCCAGAAGATGCCGGTGCTTTCCATGGCGATCTCTGTGCATCCTTCTTCAGTGAGCCAGTCGGCTAGTTCGAGCAGGCCGGAGAGTACCGTAGAAAACTCCCGAATCACTTTCGTCGGCTTTTGATGAAGAGGGCCTTTTAACAAGCAAACAACAACGTTGGCCTGATGAACATCGAGGCCGGCGCAGCAAGTACGAATCGCATCCAAATAGATCATCCTTTCTACACAGGCTACCAACACCCTCCCAGACCGAAATTTGATGGGTGTGCTCGTGGCGACAAAGATTTGTTCTCAGGGTGTGGTAAGTCAGTTTAGGGGGCGAGGTCGTACACTCAAAATCCCGGCGACTTACCTGCACTGTGTAGTAAAAAGAATTCACGGTTTAAACAGAGTTTAAACCGTGAACCGCTCGAACATTTTCATATCTTATTGTGACGCTCTGTCATCTTGTTTAGGGGGAGACCTTGCTTCCGTTTTTGTGGGAGCCTCCTTAATATTTTTGGGAATACGTCAGATTAAGTAATTTTTTCTTCCTCGCCATCGTAAGCTAAAACTAGAATAATAAAGCGCTTTCATACAATCGCACTCACGCGAAAAAACAGGAGGGATTACATGAAAAGGTCGTTTTTGTCGATGGTGGCGTCAAGTTTCCTGCTGTCCATGACCTTGAGCGGTTGTTTCGGCGGAGCGGCAAACGAACCGCCCAAAGAAACGCCAAAACAAACCACACAAACGGACAAAAAAGAAACCCCCGCTCCGGCGAATACCGGTCAGGCCGGAGGGGGCGCCGGAGCAAACGCCGGAGGAGTGCCGACGACGTTCAAGCAGGCGCCGATGTTCGAAGGCAAAAATTTGCCGCCGGTAAAAGACCGCTTGCCGGCTGACGTCAAAGTAGCCAACGAGATGCCGCCCGATATGCTGAAATACGAGATCGGAACGTACGGCGGCACGCTGCGCACGGTCACTTCCGTCGTCGGCTGGGATGCGGACGTATTCGTCATGACCAACGAACCGCTGCTCAACACGCCGGGTATTCTCGGGAAAGAAATTACCGGCAACGTGCTGAAGGATTACAAAGTAAATCCGGAGCAAACCCAGTTCGATTTTTACATGAGAAAAGGGCTGAAATGGTCGGACGGCAAACCGGTGACAACGGAGGATGTGAAATTTTCCATCGAGGATGTGCTGTTCAACGAGGAGCTTACCCCCGTATTCCCGGCATGGCTGAAAGCAGGCGGAAAAGCGGACGGCACGCCGATGAAATTCAAGGTGATCGACGAGTACACATTCCAAATTTCGTTCGACAAGCCGTATGGCGGTTTTCCGATTCGCCTCGCGATCGAAAGCTGGCGGGGTTATAACGATTACATTTTGAAGCCGGCGCATTTCTTAAAGCAGTTCCATAAGAAATATGCCGATCCGAAACAGCTTGAAGCCGCTCTCAAGGAAGGCAAATATGCCGAAGGCGAGTGGGTGAAGCTGTTCAACGACAAAGACATTACGAGCCGGGAGCTGACGAGGCCGCAGGCGATCGGATTCCCGACGCTGTACCCGTGGGTCATGACGAAAAGCACCGACACGGTCACGGAATATGAGAGAAATCCGTATTATTTCAAAGTCGACTCCCAGGGCAACCAACTGCCCTACATCGACAAAATCCAGAGCACGCTCGTGCAAAATATCGAGAGCGTGACGATGAAGACGATCGCCGGCGAGGTCGATTTCTCCCGCGAATCGGCCGCCCTGATCAAAATGCCGCTCTACAAGGAAAACGAGAAGAAAGGCGGATACCGGACGCTGCTTGCCGACATGCACGTCACGCCGACCGACATCTTCATCAATCAGACGTACAACGACCCGAACTGGCGCAAAGTCGTGCAGGACGTCAGGTTCCGAAAGGCGCTTAATCTGGCGCTGGACCGCAAGGAAATCATCGACACGATTTATTACGGCTTTGCCGAGCCGGGAAAAATCGTCGATTCCACCTTTAATCTGGATCAGGCGAATAAGCTGCTTGACGAAATGGGCATGAAAAAGGGGCCCGACGGCTTCCGTCAAGGGCCGGACGGCAAAAAATTCACCATTCCGATCGAAGTAGGGGCGCAAGCGCCGGATATCGTGCCATTGACTCAACTGGTCGTGGAGTTTTGGAAAAAACTCGGTCTTGACGTCACGATGAAAACGATCGACCAGACGCTTTGGGGTTCGAGACGCGATGCCAACGAGCTGCAGGCGACGATGATCTGGACGCATACCCCGCTTTGGTACATGGCGGACTGGGGGCAAAACTATTGGGGGAGATTGTGGAAGCTGTGGCTGGATACCGGAGGAAAACAAGGCGAAGAGCCGCCGGCGGACGTCAAGAAATTTTACGATTTGATCGACAAGGTCGCCACGAGCCCGCCTCAGGACGCGATCAAAGCAATTGACGAAGTAAAAAGCGAAATGAACAAAAACGTCTGGTATTTCGTGCACATCGATAACGTCAAACAACCGCTTGTCGTAAACGCGAAGCTGGGCAATATTCCGGAGAAAGGTTTTGCCATCGCAGGCAATTTCAGCGGCGAGCAGTTTTTCTTCAAAAAATAAGCCGGACCGTACAGATATCACGGTGAACGGCCGGCAAGATCTCAGGCATCGGAAGCGCGAAGCGAGCCGCTGCCTGGGATTTTTTTGCCAAGCGCAAACGGAGAAAAGGAGATGGGCTCATGTTGCATTTCATCGGACATCGGCTGCTTCAGTTGATCCCGCTTTTAATCGCCATCAGCATCATCGTCTTTGTCATCATTCAACTGCCGCCGGGGGATTTTTTAACGACGTACATCCAGCAGCTGGAATTGTCCGGAACGAAGGTCGATGCGGGCACGATCATCAGCCTGAAGCAGCAGTACGGCCTCGATCAGCCGGCGTATATGCAATATTTCATCTGGATGAAAAACATCCTTTTGCACGGCGATCTCGGCCGGTCTTTCCAATGGAATATGCCCGTTTCCGAGGTCATCGGGGAGCGGCTTGGGCTGACGATGCTGATTTCCACGCTGACGCTGGTGTTCGTATGGGTGGTGGCGATTCCGATCGGCATTTACTCCGCCACCCACCAATATTCGTTCCTCGATTACGTGTTCACGTTTATCGGTTTCATCGGGCTTGCGGTGCCCGGATTTCTGATCGCGCTCATTCTCGTTTATGCGGTATTCGTCAATACCGGCGTTTCCATCACAGGGTTGTTTTCACCGGAGTACGTGAATGCGCCGTGGAGCTGGGATAAGGTCGTCAACATGCTGCAGCGCATTTGGCTGCCCATCGTCGTCATCGGCATGTCGGGGACGGCGGGGCTGATCCGCGTGACGCGGGGCATGCTGCTTGACGAGCTGCAAAAGCAATACGTGATTACGGCTCGCGCGAAAGGCGTGGAGGAGCGGAGGTTGCTGTTCAAATATCCGGTGCGCATGGCGATCAATCCGCTGATCAGCACGATCGGCTGGACCCTTCCGGGCATCATCTCCGGCGAAGCGATCGTCTCCATCGTGCTCAACATGCCGACGACGGGGCCGATTTTGCTGAAGGCGCTTATGTTTCAGGATATGTATTTGGCCGGCAGCTTTCTTCTCATCTTAAGCGTGCTGACCGTGGTCGGGACGCTGCTTTCCGACATCCTGCTGGCCGTCGTCGATCCGCGTATCCGGTTTGGAGGGGTGCAGGAATGAACGCGATCGTAAAAAAAGTCATCGGCGGTTTCCGCAGCAAAACGGGAGCGGGCAAACGCGAAAGAAATACCGCCGGGCAGGATATGTACGAAGTTGCTTCGCAGTGGCAGCTCATGTGGTGGAAGTTTAAGAAACACCGGATGGCGATGGTCGCGGGCATCGTGCTGATTGCGTTTTACCTGATGGCGGTGTTTTGCGAATTTTTAAGCCCGACGCTTCCGCTTGAACGGTTTACCGAATACAAAAACGCACCTCCTTCGAAAATTCGCTTTGTCGACCAAGAAAACGGCTTCAGCTTGCGTCCCTTCGTTTACGACATCAAGATGCAGGTTGACAAAGAGACGTTTCGCAGAACGTTCCAGGAGGATACGTCGAAAAAGTTCCCGATTTATTTCTTCGTACGCGGGGACACGTACAAATTTTGGGGACTGTTCGAAACGAACGTGCATTTGTTCGGCCTGCAGGACCCGAAGGGGCCGCTTTTCCTGATGGGAACCGACGATCTCGGCCGCGATTTGTTCACGCGAATTTTGTACGGATCGCGCATATCGCTTTCGTTCGGCTTGATCGGCATCTTTTTTACGCTCATTCTGGGTTTGCTGCTTGGCGGACTTTCCGGTTATTTGGGCGGAATCACCGACACGATCATTCAGCGTCTGATCGACCTGCTCATCTCCAAGCCGACGATTCCGCTCTGGATGGCCTTGGCCGCAGCCTTGCCCAAGGACTGGACGCCGCTGCAAATTTACTTCGGCATGGTCCTGATCATGTCGATCATCGGCTGGACGGGACTCGCCCGCGTCGTTCGCGGCAAAATGCTGTCGCTGCGTGAAGAGGATTTTACGATGGCGGCGCGGCTTGCCGGGGCCAGCGACATGCGGATCATCACAAAGCATCTGCTGCCGTCATTTGCCAGCTATATCATCGTCAATGTCACGCTGTCGATTCCGGCGACCATACTCGGGGAAACGTCGCTCAGCTTTCTCGGCCTCGGGCTACAGCCTCCCGTCGTCAGCTGGGGCGTGCTGCTGCAGTCGGCGCAAAATCTGGAGACGCTTGCGCACCATCCTTGGCTGCTTTGGCCGGCCGCATTCATCGTGGTGACGGTGCTGATGTTCAACTTTCTCGGGGACGGCCTGCGGGATGCCGCGGACCCGTACAAGTAAAGGAGGACTGCCCGCTTATGGAAGACAACGTGATTTTGGAAGTAAAAGGGTTAAAAACATACTTCCACCTCGATGAAGGCGTGCTCAAGGCGGTGGACGGGGTGGACCTCAAGATCAAAGAAGGCAGGACGCTCGGCATCGTCGGGGAGAGCGGTTCCGGCAAAAGCGTGACATCACAGTCGATTTTGCGAATCGTCCCGAACACGGGCAAGGTGGAAGGCGAAATCGTGCTCCGCCGAAGAAAAAACGGCCAAACCGAGACGGTCGATTTGGCCCGCCTGGAGCCGCAGGGCAAGGAAATCCGCTCGATTCGCGGCGGGGAAATCAGCATGATTTTCCAGGAGCCGATGAAGGCGTTCTCGCCGATCCATACGA
Organism: Paenibacillus hamazuiensis; assembly: GCF_023276405.1. Lineage (NCBI taxonomy): Bacteria > Bacillati > Bacillota > Bacilli > Caryophanales > Paenibacillaceae > Paenibacillus > Paenibacillus hamazuiensis. Next base: position 2,928,947 of record NZ_JALRMO010000001.1, on the reverse strand, counting down.
TCGGGAACCAGATCGTCGAGGCGATCCTGCTGCATCATACGGAGGATCCGGCGGAGGCGAAACGGGTGGCGATCGAGACGCTGAAAAAGGTCGGCATGTCGAATCCGGAGCAGCGGTTTAACGAGTACCCTCATCAGCTGTCCGGCGGCATGCGGCAGCGGGCGATGATCGCGATGGCGCTCGCGTGCAACCCGTCGATTCTGATCGCCGACGAGCCGACAACGGCGCTCGATGTGACGGTGCAGGCCCAGGTGCTCCAGCTTATCAACGATCTGAAGGCGAAGATCGGCACCTCCGTCATTTTCATCACCCACGATCTGGGGGTCATTGCGGAAATGTCGGACGACGTCGCCGTCATGTATCTCGGCAAAGTCGTCGAGTATACGGATGTCGATACACTGTTTCACGGCGCGCTGCATCCGTACACAAAGGCGCTGCTGCATTCGATCCCAACGCTCTCGAAAATGAGCCGGCGCCTCGATTCGATCGAGGGTACGGTGCCGTACCCGATGAATTTGCCGAAGGGATGCGGGTTTTATTCGCGCTGCAAGATGGCCAAGGACGGAGTTTGCAATGTGGACGACGTGCCGATGGTCGAAGTGAAGGAAGGCCACTTTGTGCGGTGTGTGCTGGTGGAAAATCAAGAGACGGCGGAGGTGGGAAGCCTGCATGGAAAGCGGTAGCCGCATTTTGGAAGTGAAGTCGCTGAAGAAATATTTTCCGGTCAAAAAAGGGTTTCTGAAGCGTACTGCCGGATACGTGAAAGCGGTCGACGACATACACCTGCATATCAAGGAGGGAGAAACGTTCGGGCTTGTCGGGGAGTCGGGCTGCGGCAAAACGACGCTGGGCCGGTGCATTCTTCGTGCTATAGAGCCTTCCGAAGGATCGGCACTGTTCAAGGATCGCAAGGGGAGCGTGGTTGATATCACCAAGCTCGATCACAGGCAGCTGCGAGCGATCCGCCGGGATATGCAGCTTATTTTCCAGGACCCTTACTCGTCGCTTAACCCGCGCATGACGGTGATGAACATCATCGGCGAGCCGCTTGTCTGCAACGGCATCGCCAAAGGAGAGGAGCTGCGCGAGCGGGTGAAACACCTGATGGAACTCGTCGGGCTGAACAGCAGGCATCTCGAGCGTTATCCGCACGCGTTCAGCGGGGGGCAGCGGCAGCGGATCGGCATCGCCCGCGCGCTGGCGACAAACCCGCGGTTTGTCGTATGCGACGAGGCCGTCTCCGCTCTCGATGTGTCCGTCCAGGCGCAAATATTGAATCTGCTGCAGGATTTGCAGGAGCAGCTGCATTTGAGCTATTTGTTCATTTCCCACGATCTCGGCGTCATCCAGCATATATCCGACCGCGTCGGCGTCATGTACGTCGGGAAAATGGTGGAAATGGCCGGCACTGACGAGCTGTTCAACCATCCGAAGCATCCGTACACGGAGGCGCTGCTTTCCGCCAAGCCGATTCCCGATCCGAGGGTCAAATCCCAGCGGATCATCCTCGAAGGGGAGGTGGCGAACCCGGCGAATCCGCCTTCCGGCTGCTATTTTCATCCCCGCTGCAAATATGCGAAGGACATCTGCAGGAAGCAGCAGCCCGAATGGGCGGAGGTCGGCAAGGACCATTACGCCGCCTGTCATTTGGCAGGGGAACTGAATCTGCAAGGAGTTTATGCGCGATGACGAACGTATGGCTGATATTGCTCGTGACGATTATATTTATTTTTGCGTTTATGATCGTCTCTATCTGGATCATGAACAAGTTCATGAGAATGTATATCGGTACGAAGCACCGGCAGTTGGAGGAAATCGTCACGACGAAAAAGGTGCCGGAAAGCTGGCTGCGCAGCTTCGAAGGGTGGAACGGGAGCATCGGCAGCGGGCGTCCTGCGGAAAGAGGGATCGGCGACAAGGAATTGCGGACCTGTTTGAAAAAGCTGGACCGGCTGACGCGTTACGTAAAAAAAACGAGCCTCGTACAGGATGAGGACACCCGCCGAATGCTGCTTGCCGATCTGGAGCAGATCCGCGGTGAAATGGGGGGAAACGGGTGACATGAAGTCCGAACCTTCCGCAAGTAAAAAATGGATAGCCGGTATTGTCGCAGCCAGCTTGCTGAGCGCCGTTTCCGCGGTGCTCGGACTGCTCAATTGGATCATACTCAGGGAAGCGGAACAAACGATCGTCGTCCGCAGCTCTATAAGCCGATGGTCCTGGCAGGCGATCGACAGCTTTTCTTTTTTGCTGCTCGGCATGGCTTGGCTGTCGTTTGTTTTGTTCGTGCAGCACTATTTGATGAAAGCGCCCGATGTCCGCAGCTTATGGGGCCGGGCGCTGTGCGTGATCGGCGCTCAGACGCTGCTATTGTTCGCCTGCCGTTTGGCGGCGACCGCACTCGGTCCGGCCGGAACCGGCCTTTCGCAAACCGTTATTCTGATCGCGGAAGGAGCTCTGGGAACAGGTTTGTCGTACGCGGGCATCCGTTTGTTGAAAAAGGCAGGTCATCCGAATAACGGGAGGGAGCTTGTATGATGAATGTCGGCGTCGTATCGCGGAGCTTTCGGGAGCTGACCAATGAGGAGGCGGCGGGGCTCATGGCGGGAAACGGGTTCAAATGGACGGAGCTTTGTTTTTCCCAGACGGACTCCAACTACTGGGTGTATAACGGAAGATCGGATTTAACGGATTTAACCGACGAGAGGAGCAGCAGCATCGTCGATACTTACCGGAGCCGAGGCGTCGAAGTGACTTCGATCGGCGTGTTTACGAATTTGCTGGAACCCGACGACCATGAGCTGGAGCTCAATTTGGCCTATTTCGAGAGGCATATGCAGATCGCTGCTGCGAACCGGATTCCATATGTCGCGACGGAATGCGGGTTTATCAAGGGAAATCGCGGGGTACAGGCCGACACGTACGAATCCGCTTTTCAAAGGTTGGTTGGCAGTTTCAGATGGCTTTGCGCCAAAGCGGAGCTTTACGGCGTATACGTGGCGCTGGAGCCGTGCGTGCTCGACGTCGTGCCGAGCGCGAAGCGGACGGCCGATTTTATTGACCAGGTCGGCTCGGAACGGGTGCGGGTGCTACTCGATCCCGCCAATCTGATCGCGAACAGCTCGGAGGAGGATATGTTCCGCTACCTGGCTCCGCATATCGCCTACTTCCACGGCAAGGACCGGAAGGTGAACGACGCGTATGGCCGGGCTGTAGGCGACGGAGACATCAATTGGCCGCTTTTTTTGCAGCTGTATCACCGGCATACGGAAGGTGTGCCTTTTATCCTGGAGTACGTGAACGCCGGCAACTTTTGCGAAATTCGCGACCGCGTGCTGGCATACGATCGGGAGGCACTGGGGTGAACGAGCTGCATTGGGGCGGCTTGTGAGGGGCAACGAAAACGGGGAACGGCTGAAATGCAACATGGGAAAACGTGAGGGGAGAGTGCAAGAGGGAGGAAGCGGACGGGAAATCCGCTAATCCTCCCTAATCGGATCAAACCTCCTCACTACTTTACCCGGTACGCCTGATAAGTGACCGGGAACTCGTCGCCTTGCAATATCTCGCCGGCCGGCACGTGCACATGGGCTTCCATCGGATGTTTGCCGGTCGGCACGTACCGGGTGTGACCCGGCATGTAATGAACGGCGATGGCCCGGCGTTTTCGCTCGGAGCGGTTGTGCGGGCTGCCGTGCCAGGTCAGGCTGTGGTGGTAACCGACCTGGCCTTTTTTAATTTCGAACGGCACCGCTTCCACCACGGCGCCTTCCGGCAGCAGGTGCGGCGCTTGGTGGTACGGCTTGAAGTCGGGCGTGCTCGCCAAATACTTTTGCTGATCGCCCCACTTGTGGCTGCCCGGCACCATCCACATGCAGCCGTTTTCGATGGTCGCGTCGTCCAGAGCGACCCAGGCGCTGACCAGATCGGCAGGTTGGATAATCGGCCAGAGCGGGTGGTCCTGGTGCCATTTCGTCGGCCCCCCTGTAATCGGCGGCTTATATTGCACCTGGTCGTGCCATATGCGCACCGTATCGGTCCGCATCAGCTGGGCGATTTCTTCGCAAATGCGCGGGTTGCAGGCGTGTTGGAAGAAGGCGTCGCTGGCCATCCATATGTTCACGATCTGTACGACGGTTTCGCGGCTTGTGATGGACATTCCGTAATCGGCGCCGCCATCCAGCAAATTGCGGTTAAGCACCGGCTGTTTTACGGATTTGCCGGCAATCACCAAATCCAGATCCTCACGCAGACGCTCCACCTCTTCGTCGCTGAGAACGACATCGCCTTTAAGAAAACCGTTCTCGTCAAATTCTTTTATTTGCTCGTCGGTCAACATGGCAATCATCCTTTCCGAAGGTTAGGTTTCGGTAAGACTTACAATTTGAGAATAGCAGGAAATCCGGTTCATTGTCGTTAGAGCTTTCGCAACATAAGTTGCACTTTTCACACAAGTTGTCTGCTGCAACGCTTTTTGCATAAATTGTCTGCTATAATATGGAAGGATGTGAACAAAGGAGCTGAGAACATGCAGAGTCATGTCCATGTCGGGCCGCTTTCCGCGCTCAGGCCCACCGTCAATTTTGCCAACCGCATGAGCACTTCGCCGAGGCAGGAGTGGGGACCGCGCATCATACCCGACTGCCAGCTGCTGTACGTCATCTCCGGACAGGCGGAGCTTGCGCTCGGCCCCGAGCGGTTTCTTCTAACCGCCGGAGACTGCGTTTTTTACGGCTCAGGCAGTCCGCACCGGCTGATGTCGTCGGAGTCCGATCCGTTCATGTTCGCAAGCATCCACTTTAACTGGGACAGGGAGTCGCCGGAGCCGGTACACCCTGTTCCGGGAATCGTCAATTGCCGGTTCGAAGACTTGTCCACGCCCGCAGCCGCTTATTTTGTTCAAGTAAACGAATACGGGGATATCGCCATCCCTCACCGGTTTGCGATCCCGAATCTGGAAGGGCTGTTCATGCAGGTGGTGCGCGAATACCGGTTGGAGGAGATCGGATACGCGTCCACGCTGCGGGCGCTGTTGACCCAACTGCTCGTCGTGATCGTTCGCCATCAGATCAGCGGGCTGCAGACTTCGGCCGACAGGAGAAAAATTGCTCCGGCCCTGGAGGCGATACGGAAGCATCCGTACATCAGCTGGAAAACGGAAGAGCTGGCCGGCATGTGCGGCTATCATCCGACTTATTTCGCTGCGCTGTTTCGGGAAACGGTCGGACATTCGCCCAAGCATTACCTCGTTCTCGAGCGCATACGGAAGGCGAAGCAGCTGCTGCTTGAAGCGGAAACGGTCGAAGAGGTGGCCGAGAAACTGGGCTATACGAGCATTCATTATTTCAGCCGCAACTTCAAATCGGTGACCGGACTTACCCCGTCAGAATTCAGACAGCAAAGCGTCGAGCTGTAACCATAAAAATTTGGAGGTCAGATGCAAATGAAAATCGGTCAAGGCGAGTTTCAGTATGAAGTCGTAAACGGCTGGGCACGGCTGCCGGAACATGCGTCATTCGGCTATACCCACGGAATAGTTGTCGATTCCGAGGACAACGTGTACCTATTTCACACAGGGGCTCCGTCTTTGATGAAATTTGACCGCGAAGGTCGTTATTTGTCCGGCTGGGGAGAGTTTCCGGGAGCCCACGGATGTCTCCTGCACGAGGAGGCGGACGAAGCTTATTTATATTTGACCGATACAAAGCTGGGGATTGTGGTCAAAACGACGCTGGACGGCAAAGAAGTGCTGCGGATCGGTACGCCGGAAATGGAAGGAGTGTATGATACGGAGCGCAGATTCGTTCCGACCGACGTCGCCGTGGCGCCGAACGGCGATATTTACGTGGCCGACGGATACGGACAATCGTGGGTTCACCGATACGACCGACGGGGCGAACGCATCCAATCGTGGGGCGGCAAAGGATCGGAGCCGGGCCAAATGTCGTGTCCGCACGGCGTATCCGTATGTCTCCGGGGGAAAGAACCCGAGCTTTATGTCGCGGACCGCGGCAATAACCGGATTCAGGTTTTTACCTTGGACGGCGTACACAAAAGGTTTGTCACGGACGATTTAGATATGCCGTGCAGCTTTTACTTCCGCGGCGGGGAAACGTATATTCCGGATCTTCACAGCAGAGTCACGATTTTGGACGGCGGCGACAGGCTGATCGCCCACTTGGGCGAAGATCCGGAAGCTTTCCGCCAGACGGGCTGGCCGAATTTGCAGAAATCGTATTTCCGGCCGGATAAGTTCAGCTCGCCCCACGGGATTTGTGTAGATTCCAAAGGCGATGTGTATGTGTCCGAATGGATTTCGGACGGGAGGGTGACGAAGTTGAAACGAATGTAAATAAAATATTTTCGAAAATTCAGAAAAATGATAGCGCTTACTAGTAAAAATATGTTATTATTTTTGTAGAATTATATTATCGCTTAAATCGTCGAAAGGGCAAAGCCATTGAAAAATGGCGGCGCAAAGCTACAGGGGCTAACGTTAAGGGACCCCCATAAGACATTATCTCCAGCAGCAAAGTTGATCTTCGCTTTTTGGGGGTTCAAGCTAACAATGCCAGCCAGCTGCCGAATCGAGCATCCTCCGCCGATTTATGCGAATCATGCAAAGGAGGCAGTGTTATGTTGTCCGAATCGCTCCGAATGTATTTGCTGATGGCGGAAATCAAAGCTTTAAAACAATGCATAATCGACCGATACGAGCAGTGCGGAAACTTTCGTGACCCTGTCCTGCTTAAGCTCAGCCAAATTTTGGACAAAAGGCTGAACCGGCTCAGCCGGTCGCAGCTCAAGCAGCGATTGCAGGCGCACGCTGTCTTGGAGCATCGGTAAAGCTAAAAGGTACGCATAGCGGAACATTGTCTGGAATAGAAGTCTGAGAAATCAGGCTTCTTTCTTTTTTGTCCGGCAACTGCGGTTTAAAGTAAAAAAAACACACCGCATTGTAAAAACGCGATTCTTTCGGCCTTAATTGAGAGCGGTTACAATGTAGCTATGACAAACAGGAGGTGAAGAACGTTGAATCCTGCGACTTGGGGGAATAAAGCGGGAAATGCTGCACAGACCGCAAAACCGGCAACGGCGTCCCGCTCCATGGGCAGCTTTCGAAGACGGAAAGCGTTTTGGTGTTATTTGTTTATTTTGCCGCAGCTTTTGATGTTTCTTGTATTCACGCTTTATCCGATCGCGATGAGCTACGTTTACAGCTTTTACCGCTGGAACGGATACGGGCCGCTTGAGGAATTTGTCGGGTTTGGCAATTTTGTGGAGACGGTGTACGACCCGGTTTTTTGGAACGCGTTCAAAAACAACTTTGTTTTTATGGTCTCGTTAGTTTGCGTGCAGGTGCCGCTCGCGCTTATCCTCGCGATCGTTCTCAATTCCTCATGGCTTAAAGGTTCCGCCGCTTACCGGGCGATCTTTTTTCTGCCGGTCGTGACGACTACGGCGGTGGTGGGGCTGGTGATGCGGTTTATTTTCGGCGCCTACAAGGGGCTTGTCAACGAGGTGCTGATCAAGCTGGGCTTGCTCGACAAGCCGGTCGACTGGATCGGCTCCATCGATACGGCGCTGCTGATCGTTATCGTGGTAGGAATATGGAAAAGCTTCGGGATGAAAATGATCTATTGGCTGGCCGGGCTGCAGTCGCTGCCGAAGGAAATTTATGAGGCGGCCCGCGTGGACGGAGCAAACAGCCTGCATCAGTTCCGCTACATTACGGTGCCGCTGCTTCTTCCGGTGGGAAGCGTCATCGTGCTTCTATCGGCCGTTAACGCGCTGCACGTCTTCGATCTGGTCAAGGCGATGACCGAGGGCGGACCGGCCTTTGCTACGGATATGGTCGATCTGTACATTTACCGCTACGCCTTCTCGAGCGCCGGGGAAGCGAGAGTCGGGTTTGCTTCGGCGGCGGGCATTTTTTACGGCATTGCGGTGCTGTTCATCTCGCTGCTACTCGGCGCATTGGTCAAAATGACCGGTGGCAAGTCATCGCAAGGACATTGACATAGGGGGAGAAGCTCATGCATCTGCAGGGAATATATCGCGGGCTGCCGAAGGCGCTAACGCACGCGGGCTTGATCGCAGTCGGGATCGTCTGGATTTATCCGTTCATATGGATGGTCGCCTCATCGCTCAAGACGAATTCGGAATACTTGACGGGAGGGTTGTCGCTGCTGCCGCAAAAGCTGCAGTTCGAGAACTATGCGCGCGCCTGGAAGACGGCTCATTTCTCGACGTATTTTTTCAACACGGTCATCGTTACGTTGTCCACGGTAGCCTTGGTTGTCCTGCTTTGCTCGCTGACCGGCTACGCGCTCGGCCGTTATCAGTTTAAAGGTCGCATCTTATTCGTTTCCGCAGTGACGGCGACGATGTTTATGCCGAAAGGATTTACGATCATTCCGGTATATTCGCTCATCAATGCGATCGGCCTGAACAACACGCTGCTCGGCGTCATTTTGGCCGAATCCGGCGGGGCGCACGTGCTGTTCATCCTGCTGTTCATGACCCATTTCCGCGGGCTGCCCAAGGAACTTGAAGAGTCGGCCGAAATGGACGGCTGCGGGTTTCTCCGCACCTTCGTGCAGATCATGCTGCCGCTGTCCAAACCGATTATCGCCACTACCGCCATCATGCAGTTTATGTGGACTTGGAATTCCTTCCTCATTCCATTAGTATTTACTTTAGGCAAGGAAAACCTGCGTACGTTGGGAGTGGGGATGTATCAATTCGTCGGAGAGCACAGCATCGATTACACGGGGATGGCGGCGGCGGCCAGCATCTCGCTGCTGCCGATCATCGCGATTTTTCTCTTCTTCCAGCGATATTTCGTGGAAGGAATTGCAGGTTCGGTCAAAGGATAACGGGGCGGGTGTCCGGCTATGCTGAGGCTTGGAGAAAAGCTGCTTCTGGCGCTCAAGGATGCCAGCGTCGTCAAAAAGCTGTTCCTCGCCTTTTGTCTGGCCAGCCTGATTCCGCTGCTCATGTCGGCTTTCGCCTTTCATAAAAGCGCTTCCAAGGTTCTTGAGGAAGAGCTTGCGGTCAATACCGCGGAAATACTCAAGCAGGTGGACAGCAGGCTCGGCTCTTTTATCCAGGAAACGGAACGGATGGCAAATATGGTCCGCTTCGCCGAAGCGACGATCAATTTTATGGATTTGCAGGAGCTGAGCGACGACCTGTTTACGATTCAAACCTACGGAGAAATCCGCAAAATGCTTTGGTCGATCGCGAATCTGCGCAGCTTCCTCGCGGGAATTTACATTATCAACGATCATGGTCTTGCGGTCTATGCGAACTCCGAAAACCGGATCGTGCAGACGAAGTACGATTTTTCCTCGCAGAGCTGGTATCGGGAAATCAAAAATAACAAGCAGTTTCGCCTGTATCCCGCGCGGGAGCAGGATTATGTCGATCGGCAGCCGGTGGTGAGCTATGCCGGGCGGATTTTCGACGTGAACCGCAATCTGGACAGAGGCACGCTGCTGATCAATTTTCAGCCCGACGTCATCGCTTTTATGACGCAAAACATCCAGCTCGGCAAAACGGGATACGTGTTTCTGATGACGCCGGACGGGAAACGGGTCAGCCAAGGGGGCAAATTTCCCGAGGGCCTTATCGCTCTGCCCGAATTTGTCGAAGGACTACAGAGCGAAAGCGGCCATCTTATCCTCCCGTATAACGGGGTGAAAACGATGGTCAGCTTTTTTACCTCGCCGGCGACCGGCTGGAAAATTGTCGGTGTCGTCCCTTTCGAGGAAATCGCCGGGGGCATTCAAAACGTGCGTTATACGCTGTATGTCATTCTTCTGCTGGCTGCGGTGCTGATCGCCATTTTGTCGGTTGTTCTTTCGCGGGTGATCACCCGTCCGCTCAAAAGGCTCGAGGACAACATGCGCAAGGTGGAAAGCGGCAATTTTACCACCACGGCGGAGCGGTGGAGCCGCGACGAAATCGGCCGCCTCGGCAAAAGGTTCAACCGCATGGTGAGCGAGCTCGAACGGATGCGCGAGGAGATTTATTTGTCCAAGCTGCGGGAATACAAGCTGGATATGCTGCACAAGGAAGCGGAACTGAAGGCGCTGCAGGCGCAAATCAATCCGCATTTTTTGTACAACACGCTGAACACGATCGCCTGCATCGGGGAAATTAACGAGGTGGAGGAAATCTCCGTGATCAGCGGCTGCCTGGCCACGATGTTCAAATACAGCATAAGCCCGAACCATTATGCGACCTTGCACGAGGAGCTGGAGCACGTTGGCGCCTATATGAAAATTATCGGCATCCGCTTCCGCGAACGGATCCGGTTTCATCTTGAGGTTCCGGATGAGCTGATGAGCGCGCATGTTGTCAAGCTAACGGTGCAGCCGATCGTGGAAAACTGCGTCAACCATGGGCTTAGTCGCAAAATAGGAGAAGGCAACATCTGGGTCCATATTTTTTCCCGTGAGGAGAACCTCATTATCCGTATTGTCGACGATGGAGTCGGCATGACGGAGGAGAGACTCGCCGAACTGAACGGGCAGTTAACCCGTCCCGGTCTTTTGGAGCGCCGAATGAAGGACCATATCGGACTGCTTAACGTTCGCCAGCGGCTTCATTTGCATTACGAAGAAAGAGGAAAAATTCATCTGAACAGCAGGTTAGGCCAAGGCACAGTGGTGGAAATCGGGATCCCGATGGGGACGGCGTGAGGAGGGAGCGTCATGTACAACGTGCTCGTCGTCGATGACGAATCGTGGATGTGCGAGGGCATGGTCCATATCATTCACAAAACAAACGAGCAATTCAGGGTCGTGCGGACGGCGGAAAACGGTCTGGACGGCCTTGCCGCGCTGCAGGAACGTCAGGTGGATGTTGTGGTGGCCGATATATGCATGCCGGGCATGGACGGACTGGAAATGCTCCGCCGGATGCGGGAGGAAGGGTACCGCCAGCCGGTTGTGATCATTTCGGGGCATAACGAGTTCGACTATGCGAAAACGGCGATTCGCTACGGCGTGTTCGATTATTTGCTGAAGCCGGTGAACCGTCAGGAAATTTCCGGAGTGCTCGGCAAGCTGGCGCAGAGACTCGAAGAGGAGGGAGAGTATTCCCACGGCCAGAAGCCGAAGGAGGAGCCTTTCCGCCAGGAAGAGCTCCGCAGCGGTGCGCAAATCGTGCGGATGATGAAGGAGCAAGCACAGCTGAAGTATATGGAGGACTTATCCATCTCCGTCATTTCCGATCTGACGGGTTTCAATCCGTCGTACCTCAGCCGCATTTTCAAGCAGGAAACCGGGAAAGGGTACGTGCAGTATTTGACGGAAATCCGCATGGAGGCGGCGAAAAAGCTGCTTATCGGGAGACCGGAGCTGCATGTGGCCGAGGTCGCCCGTTTATCGGGGTATTGGGACGAAAAGCATTTCAGCAAGCAGTTCAAAAGGGAGGTTGGCGTGACGCCCAGCGAATTTCGACGAGGAACCAACGAAACTGCCCTCGGGTAAGAAATCGACACTCGAAAGTAAAAAATCGATTCTTTTGGCGACGGATGACAGCGGTTACAATGAGGGCACAGCCTGCAAAGCGGAGGGCGCGTCCTTAAAATCCGAGGCAGGCGAACGCGATGGTTGAGGGGGAGTTACCAATGGCATCTAGCAGAAAAGCGACGGCTTCCGCGCTGGCGGCATTCATGCTCGCATCCGCGGCGCTTGCCGGCTGTACCGGAGGAAGCGGCGACGGAAAGCCCGGCAGCGAGTCGGGAAGCGCAGGGAAGCTGGGGGAGAAAGAAGCGGTGATCCGGGTATGGGGGCCGCATGATTTCATGAAGGGCGACGAGAGCCCAGGGCAGATGATGGTCAAGGCGTTCAACGAGAAAAACAAAGGCAAAATCCGCGTGGAAATGAAGTACATGCCGTGGGCCGAGTACAACACCGCGATACAGGCGGCCGTGACATCAAACGATTTGCCGGATATTTTCAACCTGCCGCAAAACATCGACTTCCAGCAGGTGCTCTCCTCGAAATGGATTCGGCCGCTCGACGGCATCGTTTCGGATGCGTGGAGGAAGCAGTTCTACAACGGGGCGTTCGCCGAAGGGGTCAACGTGATTGGCGGCAAAACGTACACGTGGCCGATATTCGGGCCGCAGCTGAATCAACTGCTGTACTACAACAAGGACGTGCTGAAAAATGCCGGGCTCGATCCGGATAAGCCGCCGAAAACGTGGGATGAGCTGAGGAGCATGGCCAAAACCGTCACGGAAAAAGGCAAGGGAGACGTCTTCGGCGTCGTGTTCGCGCTGGCGGAAAACGGCTACGCCACCAACACCGTGACCGGTTTTGCGGCGGGCATCAACAATTTGGAATCGGGCGGCTTCAACTACAAGACCGGAACCTACACGTACGATTCCAAGGCGATTTCCGATTCGGTCAAATTGATTTTGGATTTGAAAAAAGACGGCAGCATTTTGCCATCCTCATACAACCTGAAGCATCCGGAGGCCGGTGCGCTGTTCGGTCAAGGCAAAGCGGCGTTTCTGTTCGACGGGCGATGGAGAATGTGGCTGATCAAGCGGGATACGCCGGATGCCAAGTACGGGATGGCGGCGCTGCCGACGCCGGCCGGAGAGCCGATGATCATGCATCATACGCTGGCGAATAACGGCGGCTTTATGGTCTCGGCAAGCACGAAATACCCGGAAGCGGTTGGAAAGTTCATCGAGGAAGGACTCGCCTCCGAGCTGTTTTACGAAGGCTTCATGAAAAGCGGCGTCGGGCTTTCGCCGATCGAGAAGCTGAACGCGGACAAATCGAAATATCCGTACCCCGAATACGAAGTGTTCGCCAAGCTGCATAAAGACGTGCTGCGTCTTCGTCCGGATCCGGCGGTCCGCAACCCCGAGGCGACGAAGGTTTTGGTGGAGATCGGCGGAATGGGGCAGCCGAAGATCAAGCCGAGCTTTAACGAGCTTTTGCAGGCGATCATCATGGGAGCCGAGAAGGATCCCGACAGTGCGCTTAGGGCATATAACGAGAAGATGGCCAAGGGCTTTAAGGACGGCCTCGAGAAAGTGAAGCAAAGCGGAGCCAAAGTCGACGCTTCCGATTTCAGCTTTCCGAACTGGGACCCGAAGAAGGATTACACGGATCAGGATTATGCCGCGCTAAAAAAATGACGGGAGACGGTTATCCATGACGGAAAAACTGAACGTGATCGTGTTTTTTACCGACCAGCAGCGGTGGGATACGACCGGCGCGCACGGCAACCCGCTGGGCCTTACGCCGCATTTCGACCGGATGGCGCGAGCCGGCACCCATCTGTTCAACACTTTCACCTGCCAGCCGGTGTGCGGACCGGCGCGCTCGTGCCTGCAAACCGGACTGTATGCGACGGCGTCCGGCTGCTACCGCAACGGCATTCCGCTGCCGCCGGGCAGCCGCACGCTCGCGCATTATTTTAAGGATGCGGGGTATGCGACCGGTTATATCGGCAAATGGCACCTCGCCGCGCACGAGCCGGTGCCGCAGGAGGAGCGGGGCGGTTATGAGGAGTGGTTGGCCGCAAACCTCCTCGAATTTTCTTCGGACGCCTACGATACGGTGCTGTACGACAACGACAACCGGGAGGTGAAGCTTCCCGGCTACCGGGTCGACGCGCAGACGGATGCGGCGATCCGCTACATCGACCGGCACCGGGACGATCCGTTTTTCCTGTTCCTTTCTTATTTGGAGCCGCATCATCAAAACCATACCGACAATTACCCGGCCCCGGACGGCTACGAGGAAATGTACGCGGGGAAATGGATGCCGCCGGATTTGCAGGCGCTCGGAGGGACGGCCCCCCAGCATCTCGGCGGCTACTGTGGAATGGTAAAGCGGCTCGACGAGGCGCTGGGCAGGCTGCTGGACTGTCTGAAAAGCCTGAACCTGCAGCAGCGGACCCTCGTGCTGTTCACCTCGGATCACGGCTGCCATTTCAAGACGCGGAACAGCGAGTACAAGCGCTCCTGCCACGAAAGCTCGATTCGAATTCCGTGCGCGATGACCGGGCCGGATTGGTTGAACGGCGGCCAAATCCGCGAGCTCGTCAGCTTGATCGATCTGCCGCCGACCTTGCTGGACGCAGCGGACATCCCGGTGCCGGCTCATATGCAGGGCCGGTCGGTAATGCCGCTTATCCGGCGGGAGAAGTCGGAGCGACGCTCCGAAGTTTTCGTTCAGATCAGCGAATCCCAGGTCGCCCGCGCGATCCGCACGGACCGGTGGAAATACGCTATCCACGCTCCGGAACGAAGCGGCTGGAACGATGCAGGTGCAGACCGATACGAGGAGCAGTTTCTGTACGATCTTCATGCGGATCCGCATGAGCTCACGAACCTGATCGGCATGGACAGCTATGAAGCGGTTACGGAGCAGCTGCGGCAGCGGTTGATCGCGAGGATGATGGAGGCCGGCGAGCAGGCTCCTGTCATTGTGCCGGCTGTATCCAGAGCCGGCGGGCAGCGCTGCGCGTCGATAGCGGAGCGCCGGGCCGACATATCGAACGGGCCGGTGCCTCGTTGTTAGGAAGGGGAAGGAGGAGGAACACCTTGAAAGCGATCATCGTCATGTTCGACTCGCTCAACCGGCATATGCTGCCCCCTTACGGGGGCGAAGGCGTGCATGCGCCGAATTTCAGCCGGCTTGCGGCCAAAAGCGTCACCTTCGACAACAACTGGGTGGGCAGCATGCCCTGCATGCCGGCCCGCCGCGATTTGCTGACGGGACGGTACAACTTCCTGCACCGCAGCTGGGGGCCGCTCGAGCCGTTCGACGACTCGATGCCCGCTATTCTTGGGGAGCACGGCGTTTATTCGCATCTCGTCAGCGACCATTATCATTATTGGGAGCCCGGAGGGGCGACGTATCACAGCCAGTACAGCACGTGGGAGTTTATCCGCGGGCAGGAGGGCGATCCGTGGAAAGGCGAAGTGGCGGACCCGGACATTCCCGACCATGTCGGTGACGTACAGGGCTACCGGGCGAAGCTGTTTCGCCAGGACTGGATCAATCGCAAATATATGGCGGAGGAGGAGCTTCATCCGCAAGCCGAAACGTTTGCGCGGGGGATCGAATTTATCCGCATGAACGGCAAGGAAGACCGCTGGCTGCTGCAAATCGAGGCTTTCGACCCGCATGAGCCGTTTTTTTCGCCGCAGCGCTATAAGGAGCTGTACCCACACGAATACGCGGGAAAGCATTTCGACTGGCCACTTTACCAGCGCGTACAGGAGACGCGGGATGAAGTCGAACACTGCCGGTATGAGTACGCTGCGCTGCTCAGCATGTGCGACGCCTATTTGGGCCGCGTCCTCGACGTGATGGACGAATGCGATTTGTGGAAGGATACGATGCTGATCGTCACGACCGACCACGGCTTCCTGCTCGGCGAGCACGACTGGTGGGGCAAAAACATCATGCCGTTTTACAACGAAATTGCCCGCACTCCGCTCTTTATGTGGGACCCGCGCGAAGGGCGGCAGGGGGAACGGTGCGGCGGCTTGACCCAAATGATCGATCTGGCGCCGACGCTGCTCGATTTCTTCGGCGCCGACGCAACCGGCGACATGCAGGGTATTCCGCTGCGCGAGACGCTGCGGGGGGACGACCGCGCCCGCGAGGCCGTGCTGTTCGGCATGCACGGCGGCCACGTCAACTGCACGGACGGGCGCTACGTGTACATGCGCGCTCCGGCGCGCTCCGACAATACGCCGCTTTACAATTACACACTGATGCCGACGCACATGGCGTCGATGTTCAGCGCAGAGGAGCTGAGGCAGTTGGAGCTGGCGGAACCGTTTTCGTTCACGAAGGGGGTCCGCACGCTGAAAATTCCGGCGGCCTCGCGGCATACGGCCCATCACTTCGGGACGCTGCTGTACGACCTGCATGCCGATCCGCAGCAGCGGCAGCCGGTCCGCGATCCCGAGGCCGAAGCGAAGATGGTCGGGCACCTGGTACGCCTGATGCAGGAGCACGATGCGCCCGCCGAGCAGTACGAGCGGCTTGGACTTGAAGAGCCGATGCAGCGCTGATGGCGGCATGCGATTGACGGCCGTCCTGCGATGTCACACCGCATACGGGAAGCTGCGTGCGGTGCGACTTCACAAACCGGCAAGCGCTAAGCAGACCGAACTACCAAGAAAAGAACTGTTATCCCGCTAAATATAGTTGTTCATAAGCATAAAGGAACTGAGGTTCGCTATCCTCGGGAAAATCGTCACATTCGAAAAAGTAGAGGAACTGAGATGCGCTAAATCGTCGGAAAATGGCTTGAGGGCCGGAAAAACAAGCAAATAACGCACCTTGGTTCCTCTAACCTTGGCGAACGGCTCAAAATGGCCATTTTAGCGCACTGCAGTTCCTTTATGAACCGGGGGACAAGTGGGGCGGCGTTCTGCATCCATCTGCCTGATAACGTGGGCAAGCGCTGGGGGGAGAGAACCGCAGCGTCGACGGCCTATAACGAGAGCATGCTTACGCGGCTGGCGGAATATGGGCTTCCATTCCGTGAATAACATCTCATTTTTTACGTTTTCGGCAGCGCGCCGAACGTTTTGCGGTACTGCAGCGGAGACATTTTCGCATAACGCCCGAACATCCGGTAAAAATGCTGCAAATTGTTAAAGCCGCAGCCGAGGGCGATTTGCACGATCGGCTGGTCCGTTTGCTCGAGCAGCTTTTTCGCTTCCAAAATGCGCCGGTTCGCCACGTATTCGAACACGGTAAATCGCGTCGTTTCCTTGAACAAATGGCTGATGTAATATTTGCTCAGTCCGAACTGCTTTTCCAGCAGCTCGAGGGTGATCGGATTCATATACTGCTCGTCGATGTAGCGGATCAGCCCTTTGATATGCGGGTTGTATGGAACCGGCGGAGGCTGCTGCCCGGCAAGCCGCCGAAACCGGATGAGCAGAAGCAGCAAATTGCATTTGAGCGCAGCGAGCGCGACCGGATCGCCGGATTCCGAAAATCGGCCGAACTCCGCCGCCATCGCGGCAAATAAGGAAAGCAGCTCGTTTCTTTGCTCCGGCGTCGTTTCAACCTTGCGGGGTCCTTCGCTCACAATCCATTCCAACGTCTCCTCAAGACCTGCTTCGCATAGAACTCCCCTTATAAAATCTTTGCTGAAATTGATCACATATCTTGCGTAAGGCCGGTTCGGCTGATAAAAAATGCGGTGAATTTCATATTCGTCGATGAAAAAGAAGTCGCCGTCGCGGATCGTATATTTGTTATCCTTCACGAAAATATCCAGCTCCGCTTTTACGAAAAAGTCAAGCTCGAACGCATTGTGGTAATGGTGGATCGCCGGTTTGTTGCGGATATCCCGTTCGTTCGAATAGCTCACCCAGCAGGGGGGAGTTTGGTCGTAAGGAACGTGTTCCACGGGAGCACCTCCAGCACCTGGAAATTTAGTCGTATAAATTATAGCAAGATACGTGAATATTGGCGATGAAAAACAAGATAGACGAAGATTTCCCAAAAACCGGGATGATACGATAGGAGCGTGCAATTGCCCGATTCACTTTGGGGCCAGGAGGCGGTATCTATGGATAACATCGTATTAACGGTCATTGGGGGCGGCAGCGTCAACTGGATGACGGGGCTTATGCGCGACGTCTATTTGCTGGATGAGATCAAGGGGGGCGAAATCCGCCTTGTCGACCCGAACCGCGAGCACGTGGAAGCGGTTGCGGCGATGCTGCAAACGTTCAACAGGTTGAGAGGCAAAGAGTACGGCATACGCATCTTCGAAAACCGGAAGGAAGCGTTGGATGGAGCGGATTTCGTGCTCACCACGTTCAGTCCCGGCGCGATGGATGCGTTCTGGAACGACCTGGAGCTGCCGATCAAATACGGCATCCGCCAGCCGGTGTCGATGACGGTCGGGCCCTGCGGCATCTCCGCGTCTTTGCGGACCGCTCCGGCGGCTTACGAGCTCGTGCAGGAGATGGAGGAGATGTGCCCAGGCGCTTGGCTGCTCAATGTGACCAATCCGATGAGCGTCGTCACCCGCGCGATGAATATGGCGGCGAAAACGGTCAAGGTGGTCGGCATGTGCCATGAGCTGCATGCGGCGCCGAAATATTTCGGCCCGATGCTCGGCTTAAGCAAGCCGGAAGGCATGGAAGTGACGGATTACCTGTACCGCTGGCTGCCCGAGCAGGGGCTGCGCTATACCGTCGCCGGGGTGAACCATTTCATCTGGCTCACCGAAGCGAAGCTGAACGGCGAGGATGTGCTGCCGAGAATTCGAAGTTATGCCGAAAGCCGCTGGGAGTTCGACGGCGATTCGGCCAAACCGGTCGATTCGTTCCATAACCGTGGAGCGGCGAAGCTGGCTCTTTGTCGCCAGCTCGGCTGCCTGCCGCTTGCCGGAGACCGTCACCTGATCGAGTTTTACCCGAGCCTGTGCAATGTAAGAATTGGATACGGAATGAAATATTCGGTGCTCAAAACGACCGTTGACGCGCGGCGCCTCACCAAGGTCAGCCAATTGGAGCAGATCCGCAAGCTGGCCAGCGGCGAGAGAGAAGTTTCCTGGCAACGGTCCGGCGAAGAAATGACGGAAATTATGAAGGCGGTCGTAACCGGAGGAGAGACGGCAGCCATCGTGAATGCGCCGAACCGGGGGCAAATCGCCAATATGCCCCGCGACGTTGTCGTCGAGACACTCGCCACCGTGGACAGGGACGGGGTGCATCCATGGCCGTCCGGCGATCTTCCCGGCGCTATCGGCAGCTTGTGCCGTCTTCATGCCGACGTGCATGAGTTGACGGTGAAGGCCGCGCTGGAGGGCAGCCGCCGGACGCTGATTGAAGCGCTGAGCCTCGACCCGCTCAGCGGGCTCGCCGATTTTTCCGAGCTCGGCGAGCTGGCGGACGACCTGCTGCAGGCGAATCGCCGGTGGCTGCCGAGATTTTTTTCATGAGGGAGAGAAGAGATATGAACCATATGGCCAAAGGCACCGTGCTGCAGCATCGATTCGAGAGGCGCCCCGACCCCGCGACGGGGCGAACGGTGACGCAGCTGACTTCGCTGCCGGGAAACCATCATCATCTGTATTTTACGAGCAGCAGCTTTACTGCGGATAACCGCAGTGTCTTGTACATTAGCGATGGCGGCAGCGGCAGCCCGAACTTGTTCAAGCTGTCGCTGGACGACGGAAACGCCGTGCAGTTAACCGGCAACCGCGATGGGTATATGAAAAGCTATGTGTACTACGACGGCCATCCGTACCGCGGACTCGCCAAGGCAAGCCCGAGCTTCTCGCCGGGGACCGGGCGGCTACTGTACATTCAGGGCGGCGAAGTGCGGCTGCTTGACGTGGAGAGCCTCGAGGAACGGGTGATCCATACGCTGCCGGAGCGCGTCATGACCGGCTTTACGCATCTTTCCGCCGATGGGCGGTATGCATGTATTCCCTACATCGACGCTGAGGCGTTTGAAGTGGGGGAGGGTAATCCGTTCAGCCTTATCCGGGAGAAAGTGAAAAGGGAAGGCATTGAATCGCGGGTCGTTGTCGTCGATACGGAAACGGGCGTCGAGGTTTACTCCTTTGCACATCAGGGCTGGGTGACGCACGTGCAATTTCATCCGAAGGATCCGCGGGTCATTTTGTTCAACCACGAAGGGGGAATGGTGGATCAGCGTATTTGGCTTTATGACCATGGCGTCATCGGCAGGGTGAGGGATCAGTCGGAAGGAGGCTCCGCGGAGACGTTATGGATTTGCCACGAAATGTGGGCGGCCGGCGGTGCCGGCGTCATCTATCACGGCACGCGCGGCGTTCCGAACGATCCGGCGATGAAGGATGTGGCAAAGGACGGCGGCATCGTCAGCTTTGTCGGGTATATGGACATGCGTTCGTCGCAGTATAAGGAGGTCAGCTTTGAGCCGGAGATGACGGCGTACGGGCATTTTACGGCAAGCAGCGACGATTCGCTGCTCGTCACGGACGGCATCATCGATGCGCGCAGCATTCATTTGTGCCGCATGGATTGGCGGCGGGGGAGCTTAGGAATGTCTCTCGTTTGCCGCCACGACAGCAGCTTCTCTGTTCAGGATGTGCATCCTCACCCGATTTTCAGCCACGATGACCGGTACGTTTTATTTACATCCGACGCTCACAATGATCGGACCCGCGGGAATGTGTACGTCGTCGATTTGCAGCAAAACGTTTAGCGGACAGTCAGGAGGAATTTAAGATTATGCATCCTTTTATGGGAATCGAAGAGTGGGACAAAATCGGCATGTCCGTCGCCGAATCGGCCGGCCGGCTTCAGCGAATCGCCTATCTCGACAGGCAGCTGGCGATGATCGAAGCGGGGCATATGATCGCCCGTGCGGAATATGAAATCAAAGGCGCGTTGGGCCGCATTTTGTGGCAGGACTCGGTCCACTGCGATCAGCTTCGCGAACGCTGCAGGCAGCTGCGCATGAGCTCCGTTGCTTTCGACAAGTGTCCCGATCCGCTGCTGGAGCAGTTGACACAGCTTGTGCTGGAATCCGGTTCGGCGCTGCTTTTGCTTGGCGCGCTGTTCGAAGTCGTCAAGCCGGCACAGCTGAAGGCGATCGAAGATTACATGCAAAGGGCGCAGCCGATTGTCGACGAGCCGACGATTGCGCTGCTTAGGCACCAACGGCTGGACCGCGAGGCGCAGATCGAATGGGGCATCGCGGCGCTGGCGGAACTGAAGCAGGGGGCGACGGAGGAGGAGCTGCGGCAGCTGGCGCGGTGGACGGCGCATTTGCAGGACCTTGTGCAGGCTGCCGGGGAAGTGACGGGAGCGGGGCCTCGCAGGGAGCCCGACTCCCTTTTGGCCGTGGTGACCTCGCCGTTTCAGGTGCCAAAAAGCAGCCCGCGGGACAGCCGGTTTACGACAAGCGTCCGCAAATTCGCCGGGATGACGTTCGAGGACAGCGATGCGGGGCGATTTGAGGCGATGCTGCTGCACCGCTATTATGAAATGACGACCGCCGAGGCGCTGGCTTATATTTATTTTACCGCGGAAGATAAGCCGTGGGCGTTTTACTGCGATGTGGCCCGGCACATATGGGACGAAACTCGGCATTCCTGGTTCGGGGAGGCGGCGCTGCGTGCGAGGGGCCGCGATGTGTACGCGATCCCGAGCTGGATCGGGTTTTACGAGATGTGCCGGAACGTATTCGACGATATTGACGAAGCATATACGCACTTAACGATCGCGATCGAAAAAGCGGCGATGAAATACCCTCCGGGCAAGCGGGAGGAATGGGAGTTTTGCCGCGATACGGTCAAGGAGCCGCTGATGACGACGTTCCAGGATTTCGACTGGGCCGACGAGGTCGTTCACGCCGGGTTCGGGCAAAAGTGGATCATCGACGGGGTGCACCGTGGCGATCAGGAAAAGGCGCAGCAAGCCGCTGCCGTCACGCAGGAGAAGCGGGAGCGTTTCATGGAGCGCGCGGCGCAGGCGGGCGGTTCCGGGGCCGACCGGTTTGCCGGCGGGTATTGAGGGGGACGGAAAGGCAGCCATCGCGGGCTGCCTTTCCTTGTTTGGAGGACGCCGGCTTGTGCGGGTGCTCAGGCATGTTGAGGGGCCTGAGAAGGGAGACGAAGGGCCGGGAAAGGCGGAGGAGTGAGCGGACCGGAATGCCGAGAGGCGGAAAAACCTGCTCTCAGCCAGGTGGCCCCGCTGCTCCAGCGCTTGAGAGCGCAAAAACGCGCTCTCGGGCCGCGGAAGGCGGAGGAGCGGGTGGGTAGGGAGGCCGAGAGGAGGAAAACCCGACTCTCGGCCAAGTGGCCCCGCTGCTCTGGCGCGCGAGAGCGCAAAAACGCGCTCTCGGGCCGGGGAGGGCGGAGGAGCGAGCGAACCGGGAGGCCGAGAGTAGGAAAACCCGGCTCTCAGCCAAGTGGCCCCGCTGCTCCAACGCCTGAGAGCGCAAAAACGCGCTCTCGGGCCGGGGAGGGCGGAGGAGCGGGCGGGTAGGGAGGCTGAGAGGAGGAAAACCCGACTCTCAGCCAAGTGGCCCCGCTGCTCCAGCACGCGAGAGCGCAAAAACGCGCTCTCGGACCGGGGAAGGCGGAGGAGCGAGCGAACCGGGAGGCCGAGAGGAGGAAAACCCGGCTCTCGGCCAAGTGGCCCCGCTGCTCCAACGCCTGAGAGCGCGAAAACGCGCTCTCGGGCCGAGGGGGGAGAAGGAGCGGGCGGATAGGGAAAGCGAAGGGAAGCGCCGCCGCCGCACGGGCAAATCCATAGACGAATTTGACCATTTACACCACACGACAATTGCGTGATGATAGAAGCATACTCGCTCCGCGTCCATGAACCGGCACATATTTGCAAACGGTTCCAGCATACGATAAGTTACAGCCGCAAGCCGGGGCGGAACCGGAACGCCTATCGCTGGGAGGACCGAACTTATGAAAATGAGCTGGTATTATCGTGTGCTGCTGTCGTATACCCCGATTTTCTTCGTCGTGATCTCCGTGCTTATCTTCTCTTTTTTCGCCCAGTTAAACGCTTCCATGAAAAAGCAGATCGACTTGACCGACAAAGCGATCGCCACGAAGGTGATGCAGGTGATCGATGCCAACCTGAAGGCGACCGAGCGGGTTGTGATCAAGGAAATGTACCAGAACGCAACGTTCAAATCGTTTTTCTCCGATACGGACGGAAAAGAGCTTTACGATTACTTCATGATCTCGCAGAAAATGGATCAATTCGCCTCCGTCCTGCCCTTTTCGAGTTCGATTTATTTATACAACGAAAAAACGGGCCAGGTGCTGTCCCGCAGCGGAATCTCGGCTTTGGAGCAGTTCGGGGACCGCGATTTTGTGGAGGAAGCCTACCGTTCAAAACCCGCCTACGCATGGACAAGCCCGAGAACGTTCCGGGAGTTCGTCAACGATCCGTCCGAGGAATACGTCGTCTCGCTGGCGAAGCAGTACCCCTCGCCTGCGGATAAGACGGGAGTGCTCGTCGTCAACGTCCGGGTGTCTTCGCTCATCGGGTTCGTCAAAGATTTGACCCGCTACGACGACGGCCTCGTTCAGCTGTTTACCCCGAACCGCATTCCGTTCGATAAAATCAACTCCCATTCCGCGCTGCCACCGGATGCGGGGGATGAAATCGTCCCCACCCGTTCCGAGTATACGGGGTGGCTGCTTTATTCCGGCGGAACGAGCAGCCGGCGGCTGTCGCTGCTGGCGTTTTTAAACAATTGGTGGCTTGTTGTCGGATTTACCGCCATTGTGACCGGACTGATCGGGTTCACCTACATCACACACCGCAACTACAAGCCGATCCGCTCGATCGCCGGGCGCATCCGGGAGTATGCGAAGCGCAAAAGCGAAGAGCTCATCCGTCAAACGTCGCCGGACGAGATCAAATTTATCGACGCGGCCATCGACGGGCTGCTGGAGAGAACGATCCGATACGAGCAGTCGCATAAGGACGATCTGCTGATCCGCAAAAGGCAGCTGTTTTTCGAATGGCTGGAAGGGCACAAGAAGCTAAGCGAAGCCGAGTGGGGCCGGGAATTGGAGAAGCTGCAAATCCGCGTGCCGTACCGGTGGCTCGGCGTAGCGGTGCTGGAGATCGACCGCTTTGCACGGTTTTCCGAAACGTACAACGACCGTGACCGGTATTTGTTCAAGTATGTCGTCAGCAACGTATTGCAGGAAATCGCCCAAGAGTCGGGCATGTTCATTTGGAACGAGTGGCTTGAGCCGCAGCAGATGGCGGTTGTCCTCTTTTTGAACTGTGAGCCTGTTTCGAACGAAGAGGGATCATGCGGTATGATGAAAAAACTGCAAAGCTGGGTCGGCGCCAACCTTGAATTTACCGTTTCCGTCGGCGTCGGTCCATACAGCCGCGGCATGGTGGAGGTGCCCGATTCCTACAAGATGGCCAAGGAAGCGTTGTCCTGCAAACCCGTGTTTGGTGTCGGGGCGCTCATCACACAAGCTGACGTCCGTTACAGAGAGGAAGGACGCATATATCCCCATCTGCAGCTGGTGCGGTCGATCGCCAAATCGCTCCGTCTGGATGACGGGCAGTGGACATCCCACTTGAACCATCTTTACGAAGCGTTATCCCGCGGGCTTGTCTCGCAGGGGGAACTGAAGAGCATCACGCTTTACCTGAAAAACCAGTTCGGTAAAGAGTTGCCGGAAATGGGCGATGACATAGGACGCCTGTGGGCGGACGAATACGCTTCGAAGCTGGCCGCTGTTGCGGACCAGGCGGAAACGCTGGGGGAATGGTACGACCGGCTCGGCATGCTGTTTGCGGCGCTTGAGCCGCGTATCCGGGAAGTGCGAACGGTGAAAAACCAACATGCCGTTATGACCCAGGTCAAAGAGTATATCGAGACGCATTACGCCGACCCTGAGCTCTCGTTAATCCGCGTCAGCGACCGGTTCGGGATGAATCCGCGTTACCTCAGCAAGCTGTTTAAGGAAGAATTCGGCGAAAAATTCATCGATTATATGATGCGGCTGCGTTTGGAGAAGGCGCGGCGCCTGCTGCTGGACACCGATCTGCCGGTACAAAGCGTCGCCGAGACGGTCGGTTACGTTCATGTCATTTCTTTTCACCGCGCGTTTAAAAACATGTTCGGAATGCCGCCAGGCGATTACCGGAAAAAAGCGGAGATCCGATAGCGAGAGCAGGGTTTTTGCGAAAACGTTAAGTGTGACAAAATGTTAATCGGTCCGGGGCGAAGCCCGACATTACATTTGGTTAAACGGCGATTTTCGTAAATTGACCGTCCGGCGAAAGGTGGATTACCGTAAAGGTAGAATCTGCGAAAAGGAGGAGACCTATGCCGGGCAACGAAACGGACAAAGTGATAACCGCTCATGCGATGCCCCGAAGTTTAACTAAAAAAAGGTGGAAGCTGTCTGTTATCCAGGACTGGCAGCTGTACGCCCTGCTGCTGGTTCCGATGCTGTACTTCGTCGTATTCAAGTACATTCCGATGTATGGCGTCACGATTGCATTCAAGGAGTTCAACATGTTTCAGGGCATATGGAAAAGCCCGTGGGCCGGGTTCGACGCGTTCCGCGAAATTTTCAAAATGAAAGATTTCTACAAGGTGCTGCGCAATACGTTCATGCTGAATTTGCTCGATCTCGTCATCTCTTTCCCGGCGCCGATCATCCTGGCTTTGTTACTGAATGAAGTCCGCGTCAAATGGTTCAAAAAAGGTGCGCAAACGGTGTTGTATTTGCCTCATTTCATTTCCTGGGTCATTATTGGGGGCATGGTGTACCAGCTGCTGTCCACGAATACGGGGCTGGTCAATATTTTGTTAAAATCCGCAGGGGTGAAAGCGATTCCATTTCTGACCGAACCGGCTTATTGGGTCGCTACGTACGTCGGCACAGGCGTCTGGCAAAATGCGGGCTGGGGCACGATCATTTATCTCGCCGCGCTGACGGGCATCAACAAGGAGCTGTACGAAGCGGCGGAGGTGGACGGGGCAGGGCGGCTGCGCAAAATATGGAACATCACGCTGCCCGGCATCAAACCGACGATCATTATCCTCTTGATCATCAACATCGGCCACATGGCCAGCATCGGTTTCGAACGTCCGTACGTGCTGGGCAATCCGCTCGTCACCGACGTATCGGACGTGATCAGCACGTTCGTGTACAAGGTCGGCATTCATTCCGCGCGCTACACGATAGCGACGGCGATCGGGCTGTTCCAGGCGGTGGTCGGCCTCGTGTTTTTGCTCTCGTCCAATTACATCTCCAAAAAAATTACCGACCAGGGCATCTGGTGAAGGAGGCGTAACGTGAAACGAAGTATTCAGGATAAAATCATGGACTCATTTATCCTTGTCGTGGTCACGGCGGCTTCCGTTTTATGTCTCGTGCCGATTTTGCACCTGGCCGCCATATCGCTCAGTTCGAACGGTGCGATTCTCTCCAACAAAGTGACGATCATTCCGGTCGAGCTCAGCATCATGGCGTACGAGGTCGTTTTGAAGGATGCGAAAATGATCGGGTCGCTGTTTTTTACGATTTTGCTGGTCATCTTGTATACCATTATCTGCATGATCATGACCATCTGCGCGGCATATCCACTGACCAAGAAAAAGCTGAAAGGCCGCGATTTGTTCCTGCTGATGATCGTCTTCACGATGTTTTTCAGCGGGGGGTTGATCCCCGAATATATCCTGGTCAAGACGCTGAAGCTGACGAACACGATTTGGGCGCTTGTTCTTCCCGGCATGATCAATGCGTTTTATCTCATCATCTTAAAATCGTTCTTTTCTTCGATACCCGAAGAGCTGGAGGAGTCGGCGAAGATGGACGGCAGCACGCATTTCGGGACGCTCGTGCGCATCGTGCTGCCTTTGTCGCTGCCCGTGCTGGCGACGCTGAGCCTGTTTTACGCTGTCGGCCGCTGGAACGGCTTTATGGACGCTTTGTTTTACATCACGAAGGCGGAGCTGTACCCGATCCAGCTGAAGTTGTACCAGCTTGTGATCAGCAACCAGATGAGCGACGCCACCGCTACGGAAGGGCTGACGTCGACGGCCCCGATTCCGGAGAGCCTGAAGGCGGCGAGCATCATGTTCGCGACGATACCGATTTTACTGGTGTACCCTTGGCTGCAGCGTTATTTTATTTCCGGCATTATGATCGGGGCGGTCAAAGGTTGAAGAGCAGATCGGACAAATGGAAAAGGGAGTTGACGCATATGCGCATTCGCAGACCGTTATATAAAACGGCCGGCTGTTCGCTTGCCGTTTGCCTGCTGGCGGGGATCGCGGCTGCCTGCTCCGGAGGGGAACCTTCGGGTCAAGGGGCCGGCGGCGGAGGAGCGAAGAAGGGCAATCCGGTCACGCTGAAAATCGAGCTGTTCGACCGCGGCAATACGCCGCCGGGAGCGCCGCCGCTCACCGAGAGCCACTTCGTCAAGTACATGCAAAAAAACTTCGGCGATCCGAACAACATCAAGCTCGAATTCGTTACCGTGCCGCGCACCGAGGAGGTGCCCAAGCTGAACGTGCTGATGTCGGCGGGCGAAGCGCCGGATATTATTTTCACGTACAGCGACCCCGCTGTGCAAAACTGGATCAAGCAGGGCGGTCTCACCGAGCTGAACGACCTGCTCAATCAATACGGCCCGAATTTGAAAAAATATCTCGGCGACCAGCTGCTCGCCTACGGCAATTTTAACGGCAAGCAGTATACGATACCGGCCAAACGCATCATTCTTGCTTCACAAACGCCGATCATCCGCAAGGATTGGCTCGACAAGCTCGGCATGCAGCCGCCGAAAACGACCGACGAGCTTTATGCCACGCTCAAGGCGTTTAAGGAAAAGGATCCCGGCGGTACCGGCGGCAAGGTGATACCGTACGGGATCAAGTACAACAACAACCTCGACCCGCTGATCCGCTCGTTTTGGCAGAAGATGTCGGAAGAGGATTATTACGCGCTGCCGGACCTGATGAAACCCGGGAACAAGGACGCTTACCGGTTCCTGAACAAGCTGTACAACGAAGGGCTGATCAGTCCGGACTTCGCGCTCGACAAGGACGGTAAAAAGTTTCAGGCCGACCTCGTCAACGGTCTCGTCGGCTTTACGGTGACGAACACGAACGAGCCGGTGTACTTCGCTTATTACTCGACGATGCAAAAAAACGTGCCCGGCTCCGAGCTGCTTCCGGTCGATCCGTTCACCAACTACGAAGGCAAACATCCGAAAGCGACCTACCATCCGCTCTCGGCGCATATAATGATCCCGAAATCGAGCCAGCGGGCGGTGGAAGCGATCAAATTCCTCAACTGGATGTCGGATTACAAGATCATTTTCGACCTGCAAAACGGCACCGAAGGCGTGACGTACAAAATGGGCGACGACGGCATTCCGGTGTTCCTCGATACGGATGAAGCCAAGCGGATTATGTACAATTACCTCGACTACAGCATGCTTATCAACGGCAAGGACATGGGCGATCCGGACAAGACGTTAAAGGCGAATGCGGCCGATCCGAAATATAAAGATTTCACGATGAACAGCATCAAGGTCGGCACGCAGGACGGCCAGCTGCCTCCACGCTTCGACCGGCCGATTGAAGCGCAGATCAAGTACAACCAGACGTTGGGCGACAAATCCGTCGAAATTCTCGTGAAAACGGTGACGGCGAAACCTGCCGACTTCGACAAGCTGTACGACGACATGGTGAACGAATACATGAAAATCGGCGGCAAAGAAGTGATGGATGAGCAGAGGAAGGCTTATTTGGAAATGAAGAAGAAGTAGCGAATATAAGCAGCTGCGTGGGATCGTGAGCTGGAGCTTAAAAGCAGCCTCAAACAATGAGTGAATCCGTGTGTCATGGGCGGGTACCCCCTCCGGCCGCTCTTGAAATGATGAAGTACGATGAAAATGGTCCGCTTCGTGTCCCGGATCGTGCTTCCGATCGCTCTTGTTCTCGGATTTCTTGATTTATACCGCTTTTCAGCGGTTGAAATCCGAGAACAAAGGCGAACGCTGCCGCTTCTTCAGCACGAATCCGTCCACTCCGCTTCTTTTCATCAATATACAACCAAATAAGTTTTCAAAGGCGGCACGTAAACTCTTCGGGGGTTACCCCTCACCCTATCGCTGGATTCATTCTGATTTGGATTTTTAAGCAGCCGAGCTTACGATCACTTGACGCAAGCTGCTTATATTCGTGGGAGAAAGAGTAAAAAGAGCAAAACTTATAAGGGCACGAAATAGCTGATCTGCATTCCCGCCGGATGGCGGGATTTTCCTTTTCTACGGGAAAAAACAACTAGGTTGTTCCATTTTATGGTATTATTTATGAGTCTATGAAATTGTTTGTTTGGAGGTATTCGATGGAGTTCAAGCCGACTCGAAGACCGCTCGCCGGTATGGCGGTTATGGGGAATGTTGGAAATCATGCGAAATTGGGGCCATAAAACGCTGGAAGAAATCGAGATAGCGCTTTATAATGCGATCAAGCAATGTACAAGAGGGAGTGCTTTATGACGAGCAACGACCGGCCGACATTTTCCAAGCATCTGTCCGTGCAAGAATTCGAGAAGCATTATTGGTATAAAAACGAATTAACTGCCATATGCGGCAAATGCAATCTCCCTGTGTCCGGAACAAAAGCGGAGCTGGAAGAAAGAATTAAAAAATGGTTGTCCGGCGAAAAAATAACCGATCCTCGCAAAGCAAATTCGGCTGTCAGGAAAAAGCAGGAGCTTCAGGAATTAAAGCTGAGCACGAGGCTTATTGCGGACGGCTTTAAATTTAACCGGCAGGCGAGGGAGTTTTTTGCCAATTATTACAACAAGCCTAAATTTTCGTTCACCAAAGAAATGGCGGCGGCCTTAAGAGAAGCCGAACGTCAAAACGATATGGAAATGACCGTTGCCGACTTAATCGAGGTATACGAAGGAAGGAGAAATCCGGACAACCTCGAGGAACGGACGTATCAATGGAACGGCTTTGTCAAAGATTTTAATCGTGACCCTCGAACTAAAAATATGAAAGACCGGATGAAAATCGCAGCGGAATTATGGAAAAAGGTTCGCGACAATCCGGGGCCCAAACAGTATTCGCCCGAGTTGCTTGACAAGCTTATTGCAAATATGAAGGAGGATTAAATGAATGTCTTCGGGTAAGGCGCTGTTAATTATTGATGTTCAAGTCAACATGTTTAACGAATCGAATCCCGTATATCACGGCTGGGGCCGATTGACCGGAAAAATCTCCATGTCGGCGGCATTCAGAGTTTTGTAAACCAAGTATGGAAGGACGTTTGAATTCATGAATTCCATTACAATAAGACCCGCAACGAAGAAGGATGTTCCATTTTTATGGGAAATGCTTTACGAATCCATCCATGTGGCCGAAGGGAAGGAGAAACCGGATCGGAATATCGTTTTTCATCCTTCCATCGCGAAATATTTGGAGAACTGGGGGCGTGAGGGCGATTTTGCGCTTGTTGCCGTAAATGAGTCCGGGGAACCTGTTGGTTCCATTACCCTTCGTTTTTTCAAACAAGCCGATAAAGGGTATGGTTATGTCAATGACGAGACGCCCGAATTAGGTATGGCTATACTACCGGCTTACCGGGGACAAGGGATAGGAACCGCGTTGATGAAGGCTTTGGTGGAGTATGGAAGAGCGGCGGGAATTCAGGCGATATCCTTAAGTGTGGATCCCTCCAATCCCGCAATGAGCTTATACAAGCGAACCGGGTTTAAGGAAGTCGGAATCGAAGGCACGTCCATTACGATGCTGCTATTGTTACAAGCTTAGGCCAAAAGGAGCCGGTTATGAAGTTATATCATTTCAGCGAGGAGTCCGGCATTGAAGTGTTCGAGCCGCGAAAGCTGGCCTACCGGGCCGACGAACCTGCAATGGTTTGGACGATCGACGAGTTCCACGCCCCGCATTACTTTTTTCCGAGAGATTGCCCGAGGGTATGCATATGGCCGCAGGAAAGTACGACGGATGACGATTTGCAGCTCTTTTTCGGGCATTCCCGAACGAATCGGATGATCGCCATCGAATCGGACTGGCTGGAGCGGGTGAGTAAGGCCGCCGGATCAGATTTGTTTGGCATTTTTCATTCGGATCATGGAAAAGTTGACTGTCGACGCTAAAATCGCGTCCCTCAGAGGCAATAACGACGGGGTAATTCGCAGCTCGACACCGAGAGACACGATACGGCCCAACAGATCGTCCAGTTTTTCCACCGAAACGGGCTTCACTGTCTGCACAGTCGTATAGTAACCTGCGTTAGGTTCGTACAAAGTGAAGCTTTCCGGCTCAAATGTATATTTGTAAATGGCGCGGGTGATTTTGGAAGATGAAAATCAGGGAAGCGGCTGTAGCGGATTCGGAAATTATTGCACGTGTGCATGTTGACAGTTGGAGAACGACATACGCAGGCATTCTCTCGGAAGATTACCTTGCGAATTTAAGCGTGGAGAAACGGAAGAAAAGCTGGGACTGGACGTTTCGCAATTTGAACAAAGACGAGAATATTTTTGTATGCGAGGATAGTTCCGGCCAAATCGTCGGGTTTGTTAACGGCGGAGTGGAAAGAAGCGGAGAATACCCGTATACCGGAGAATTATATGCGATTTACTTATTGAAGGAGTATCAGGGGAGAGGGATCGGCTCGCAGCTTTTCAAGATCATGGCGGAGTGGCTACATGAAAAAGGACATTTATCCATGCTGCTGTGGGTGCTCGAGGCGAACAAATCGGCCGGATTTTACACCCGCATGGGCGGCCAGGTGGTGGGAGACAAAATGATAAAGATCGGCGACGATGAATTGAAGGAACTTGCTGTCGGTTGGTCGGATATTCGGCAAACTGTCCGAAAGGAGCGATAGAAGGCAATGAATCGCCCATTGATCTTCCGGCAAGCGGTTATTCAGGATTTGCCCCGACTCGTGCCGCTCTTCGATTCGTACCGGGAGTATTTCGGGCAATCGAAGGATCCGGCTGCGGTAGAGCGGTTTCTGTTTGAAAAATTCGAACACCGCGAATCCGTAATTTTTATTGCGGAGGGGGAAGAGGCCATGGCCGGGTTTGCCCAGCTGTATCCGTCGTTTTCTTCTCTCAGCTTGCAGCGCGTATGGATTTTGAACGATTTTTTCATTTCCGAACCGTACCGTCATCGAGGGACTGGCCGGCGGCTTCTTCAAGCCGTAAAGGAGTTTGCCACGCTTACCGGAGCAAAAGGAGTGGAGCTGTCGGTAGAACATACGAACGAAAGGGCTTGGCGGTTTTATGAAATGCAAGGGTTTGTGATGGACGAGGAGTTTCGCCATTATTTTTGGAAAATATGACCGATGGCGCTTAGATCCGATGTATCGCTTTTTTCGGCGAACGTCGGATTTTTTTCTATTTACCGTTTTGGGAAAATGTACTATAATTACGATGATATTCGACAAAATATTCAATTATTCAACAAAATATATAACGAAAAATGTCGAAAATGATCGTAGAGGACGAGGTGGACTGCCGCATCTTTTATACTTCGAGAGAAGGACAACTTCTCTGAAAAATGCTAACAAGATATCGTTGATTTCGAAGAATTCCGAACAGCAAGGGGAGGCACCATATGAAATTTGTCCATTCGCTCAAATTCAGGCTCACACTCATTCAGTTAGCGGTCGCGCTCGTTCCGCTGCTTTGCTTATCCCTCTTTTTGCTTAATCAGTTCAACTCCGTGCTCAGTGAAAATATGAAAGAGCAGGAGATCGGCCTGGCAGCAAGCAATGTGGAAACGATCAGTTCGTGGCTGGACAGCAAAGCATCGCAGTTGAAGGAGCTGCAAAAAGCGCATCCGGAATTTCAAAAAATGAATACCGACGGTATCCGGTCAGTGATGAACTACCTCGATGAAAGTGATGCGGAAATTGAACTGGCCTCCGCGGCTGACAAGGATGGAAAGGCGGATACCATCAATCTCAGCGACAGGGATTATTTTAAAAAAGCCAAGGAAACAAAAGAAATTGCCGTCAGCGACGTGATCGTCAACCGCTCCTCCGGCAACCGAAATATTGTCGTGGCGGCTCCCGTTCTCGACGGCAATAAAAATTTCATGGGCATCATCGCCACTTACATCAATATAAGCGCTCTGGAAAATTATATTGGGAAAATCAAGCTCGCCCAGACCGGATACGGGTATTTGTTATCGTCCAAAGGCGAGTTTATATATCATCCGAGCAAGGAGATCGTCGGAAAAAGCTATAAAGAGGTTGTCAAAAACGAGGATCTTTCGAAAACGATAAGCGATCAAATATTGGCTCAGGATTCCGGGACCGTTACATATACGGACGATTCCGGCGTGCAGCAAATTGCCGCTTTTTCGACCGTGCCCAGGACCGGCTGGAAAGTCGTCGTAACGGCTCCTGCGAAGGAAGTGTTCGCCCGGGTAAACTCGGCAGCCCGGACATCGCAGATGCTTGTCATTGCCGGCGTTTTGCTGGTAATACTTGTATCGTTCTATGCATCCGGTTTTGTCGTAAGACCGATCAAGCAGGCGGCGACCCATTTGAACGTGCTTGCCAATGCGGATTTCAGCCAAGCCGTACCCGACAAATTAAAAAGAAGAAAAGACGAGATCGGACTGCTTGCCCGTTCCATGCAAACGATGGGCGTATCGATCAGATCCGTTGTGCAGGATGTCATACGCGAGACTAACGTCGTAAAGGAAAATATTGCGAATTCTAACCGGGACGTACGCGATTTGACCGCGCAGATCGAAGAAGTATCCGCCACAACGGAGGAAATGTCTGCCGGGATGGAAGAGACGGCTGCATCGACCCAGCAGATGAATGCCACGTCTTCGGAAATCGGAAATGCCGTGGAATCGATCGCGATGAAAGCCCAGGACGGCTCGGAGATGGCGGAGACGATCAGCCGACGGGCGCAAAGCTTGAAAGAAAGCGCCGTTGAATCGCAAAAAACGGCTTACGACATTCGAAACGACATTGATGCAGAGATGAGGGCGGCTTTGGAGCAGACCAAGGCGGTGGAACAAATCCACGTTTTGACGCAGTCCATTCTTGAAATTACGGGTAAAACGAATCTTCTTGCGCTGAATGCCGGAATAGAAGCCGCGAGAGCCGGGGAAGCGGGCAAAGGCTTCGCCGTTGTCGCGACGGAAATCCGCAAGCTCGCCGAGGATTCGAAAAACAACGCGAATGAGATCCAGCATGTGGCCGAGCTAGTCGTAAACTCAGTGGACAGCTTGAAGGCAAGCTCCGAAAAGGCGCTGAAATTCATTGATACAACCGTCATTTCCGATTATAAAGAAATGGTCGGTATCGGCGAACAGTATTACAAGGATTCGGAGTCGATCCAGGACCTTGTAACAGATTTCAGCGCCACTTCCGAACAACTGCTCGCTTCCATTCAAAGCATGATTCGGGCCATTAACGAAGTAACCGTCTCCAATAACGAAGGAGCCCAGGGGACGGAGAATATAGCGCAAATGGCAGAAGGCGTGATGCAGAAGGCAGGCAACGTAGGCGAATTGATGAGGTCTACGGAGCAAAGCGTCGAAAAGCTGGCCGAAATCGTTTCCAAATTTACCGTTTAGTTTAATGTCAGCAGCCGGTGCTTCCGCATTCAGCGGGACATCGGTTCTTTTTTTATCCGTGATCGGGCACCCGCCGGAAAAGCAAAATCTGCTGTTGCTCCAGGCCCGGCGTATGGTATGATTTTATAGAAGCAGACGAAGATGGAGGTAATTGGAATTATGGCATTGGTTGCTGAAAAAGAATACAACGGCGAACGAGCCGTCTGGCTGACAGCAGGTCCGTACGAGGCCGTGATGCTGCCGAATGTCGGCGCGAATCTGATTGCTTTCCGCGACACGGTTCGCGGGTACCGGTTTTTGCACGAGCCGGCGGCGGAAGAAATGGAAGCGTTTAAGGCGAGACCGATCATTCACGGAATTCCCGTTTTGTTCCCGCCTAACCGCTACGAGGACGGGCGTTTTCCGTGGAACGGAAAGACTTACAGCTTTCCGGTTAACGAGGCGCGGACTGGAAACCATCTTCACGGGTTTTTGGCGGACATTCCTTGGGAAGTGGAACACAGCGGCGTGAACGGAGAGGAAGCGTACGTCCAGCTTGTGTTAAAGGTGGACCGGCAGCACGCGGTCTACAATCATTTTCCGCATGAATTTACGTTCCGGCTTCGGTATACGCTGAGCGAAGACGGGCTTCAGCAGCACGTGGCGATACGCAACGACGGCGCGGAGACGATGCCATGCCTGCTCGCTTTCCATACCGCGCTGAACGCGCCTTTCGCGGCCGGCAGTACGGCGGAGGATTACCGCGTGAAGCTGACAATGGACAAGCGTTACGAGATGAGTGAAAGGATGCTGCCGACCGGACGATTTCAGCAGCTCTCCGTGCAGGAAGAGCAGCTGAAGGGCGAGGGAGTTTATCCGTTCTTCGAGCCGCTGGACAATCACTACACGTCGGTTCCGCAAAACGGCCGAAACCGAGCCGAGCTTAGCGATCTGCGCGAGAAGGTAACGCTCGTCTACGATGCGGGGGCTTCCTACAAGCATTGGATGATTTGGAACAACAACGCGACGCCCGGATTTTTTTGCCCGGAGCCGCAAATCAATCTGGTCAATGCGCCTAACGTGGATATGCCGGCGGAACAATCGGGGTTGTTTTCGCTCGATGCCGGCGAAATTTGGGAGGAGACCAGCCGCTTGTACATCGTAAAAAGAGGTTAGCGATCCGGTTCCGCGAGGATGATGAAGCTGTTTAAAAGGTGGTTAATCCAGCCTGTATTCAAGGACTCGTTCTAAAAAGAACGAAGTCCTTATTTTTTTATTTCGACCGCTGCAAGATTGTGGTAATATTTGATATATCAGATATTACATAGAGACGGTCGGGAGGAAATGTATGAATTACGGAGAATTCAGTAAAAGGCTGGAAACGATTACAGCGATAACGGTGACCCCTTTCGACGAGACGACGAAGGCGATCGATTGGGACGGCGTAGCCGCCAACGTAGAATTTTTGATCGTAGGCGGCGCCGAAGTTATCGTCCCTTGCGGCAACACAAGCGAGTTTTATGCGCTTACGCTTGAGGAAGCGAAGGAGGAGACGAGGCGGGTTACGGAGCTGGCCGCCCGCCGGGCGATTGTGATGCCGGGCATCGGGTATTCGGCGGAGACGGCGATCGAGCTCGGGCGCAAT
Organism: Paenibacillus hamazuiensis; assembly: GCF_023276405.1. Taxonomy (NCBI): domain Bacteria; kingdom Bacillati; phylum Bacillota; class Bacilli; order Caryophanales; family Paenibacillaceae; genus Paenibacillus; species Paenibacillus hamazuiensis. The sequence continues at coordinate 2,893,194 of NZ_JALRMO010000001.1, read as the reverse complement.
GCCGAGAAGGCCGGTGCGGATTGCGTCATGATCCACCAGCCGATCCATCCGTATATGACGACAAGCGGCGCGATCTCGTATTACCGCAAGGTAATCGAAGCTCTGGATATCCCGTCGGTGCTGTACGTGCGAGATCCGCATATTTCCGACGAGGTGCTGGTAGAGGTGACAAAGCTGGACAAATGCGTCGGCGTCAAATACGCGATCAACGATTTGCCCCGTTTTACCCAAACGGTCCGCACGATTCCGGCCGAATGCGGCATTGCATGGATCTGCGGTACCGCGGAAAAATGGGCGCCGTTTTTTTACAATGCAGGAGCTAGAGGTTTTACTTCAGGACTGATGAACGTATACCCTGAGCTTTCGCAAGCAATGCTTCGGGCACTGAGGACCGGAGATTGGGAAACGGTTTGGCAGCTTTGGGAAAACGTCGTGCCGTTCGAAAACTTAAGGGCGAAATACAATAACGGAAATAATGTCGTGGCGGTGAAGGAAGCGATGGAGCAGCTCGGCCTGAGGGCGGGCGTAACACGCGAGCCGGTCGATCCGCTGGATGAACAGGACAAACGGGAAGTGACCCGCATTTTGAAATCGTGGGGAAAAATCACATGAACGTAGAGGAGGAGCAGTCGATGGAGCTTTATCAAATGGCGGATACGATTACGTCGCAAACCCGCTCGATTCGCGAGGTCGTATACGAGAAGCTGAAGGAGGCCATTTTATCGGGGCAATTTCAGCCGGGGCATCATTTGCGGGAGAGGGAGCTGGCGGAGACGTTCGGCATCAGCACGACTCCGCTCAAGGAAGCGCTGCGCATGCTGGAGCAGGAGGGGCTGGTGACGACTTCCGCGAGAAAAGGGACGTACGTTTCGAGCGATATCATGAATTCGATCGAGGAAATCAACTGGGCGCGTTCGGCGCTGGAAGGGGTGGCGGCAAGACTTGCGGCGCTGAAAATTACGGACTCGGAGCTGGCGCAATTGACCTCGGTGATCGACAAGATGGAAATCGCGACCATGAACAAGGATAACGGGCAGCTCATCGTATTAAATGCCAGCTTTCATAAAATAATCCGGGTCGCCGCCAAAAACAATTACATTTTTCAGCAAATTTCCGCGATCCGCTCTTATGACCAAACGTTCCGGAAAAAAGCGCTGGCGCATACGGACGAGCTGGATCGGGCTTACAAGGAGCACCGCCTGATCTACGAGAAAATCGCCGCGAGAATGCCCGACGGCGCCGAGCAAGCGATGATCTCTCATATTCGCCGGACGATCGTTTTTGTCAAGAAAAACGAAAACTAACCGAAAGGGAGCGCGCGTACGATGAAAATTTCCGATTTGCGATTAACGGTGGTGGGCGTGCCCAGACAAACGGGTTTTGTCAGCAAACATGTGATCGTCGAGATCATGACGGATGAAGGACTGACGGGGATTGGCGAAATGTCGGATTTTTCCCATCTGCCGTATTATTCGCTCGATGTCAAGGATTTGACCTCGGTGCTGAAGTCGATTTTGGTCGGGCAAAACCCGTTCGATATTTCGCTGATCAACCGCGAGCTGCTCAGCCATTTTCCGGAGACGCATTTTTACTATGAAAAAGGCAACTTCGTCCGCAACGGCGTCGACGCGGCGCTGCATGACCTTTGCGCGAAGGCGCTTAACACCTCCGTCGCGGACTTTATCGGCGGCAGGGTGAAGGACAAGATCAAGGTGTGCTACCCGATTTTCCGCCATCGCTTCATGGAGGAAGTCGAGGAGAATCTCGAGGTGGTCCGCCAAAGATACAAGATGGGCTTCGATGTGTTCAGGCTTTATGTCGGCAAAAATTTGGACGCGGACGAAGCGTTCCTCGACGGGGTGCAGAGGGAATTCGGCTCGAAGGTGACGATCAAGTCGCTGGACTTCAGCCATTTGCTCGATTGGAAATCGGCCCTGCAGGCGGTTAAACGGCTGTCTGCCTACAAGTTCCAGTTGATCGAAAGCCCGTCCGTGCAAAACGATTTCGAAGGGCTGTACCAGTTCCGCACGCGGGTCGATTATCCGGTCAGCGAGCACGTATGGAGTTTCTACCAGCAGCATCACATGATCCGGCACGATTCGGTCGATATTTTCAACATTTCCCCGATTTTTATCGGGGGACTGACATGCGCGCGCAAGGCAGCGGCGGCGGCCGAGATTGCCGGCAAAGGCGTGCTGCTTGGCACGACGCAAGAGCTTTCGATCGGTACAGCGGCGATGGCGCATCTGGGTGCGTCGCTGGTGAATTTGAATTACACCTCCGACCCAACCGGTCCGGAGCTGTATGTCGGCGATATCGTCAAAAATCCGGTCGTTTATGAAAGCGGATACTTGCTTGTGCCGGACCGCGGATTGCCGGGGCTCGGGATGGAGCTCGACCGGGAGAAGATCGACCGATTCAAGGTCGACGATTTGAGCTGGGGCAATTCGACGGTTCATCAGCTTCAGGACCGCACCGCTTCGAAAAAATAATCGGGCATGCGCCGTCGGCGGCATGCCGGAAAGGTGGTTTTTCATGCGTACCGTTCATGTGGATGAAATCAGGGATACCGTAGCCCGCTTATGCTGGGAAGCCTGCTATTATTTGCCGGCCGATGTCGTGCAGGGGTTTAAGAAAGCCGAGCAGGAGGAAAAGTCGCCCCTTGGCAAAACGATCATCAGCCAGCTGATCGAAAACGCCGAGCTGGCCGCGGGCGAGCATATGCCGTACTGCCACGACACCGGGCTCGCGGTCGTTTACGCGGAAGTAGGGCAGGACGTTCATATTACCGGAGGCGCGTTCCTCGAATCGATTCATGCCGGCGTGCGCAAAGGATACGACGAAGGGTTCCTGCGCAAATCGGTCGTCGGCGACCCGCTGCTGCGCGTCAACACCGGCGACAATACGCCGGCGGTCGTCCATACGGAAATCGTGCCAGGGGACCTGGTCAAGCTGACGCTGCTGCCCAAGGGCGGAGGCAGCGAAAACATGAGCGCCATGAAGTTTTTGCTGCCAGGCGAAGGGGAAGAAGGCGTCAAGCAGTTTGTGCTTGACACGATGATCGCCGCCGGCGGCAAGGCGTGCCCGCCGGTGATCATTGGCGTCGGCATCGGCGGCAGCTTCGACAAAGTGACGGCGATTGCGAAGGAGGCGGTGCTGCGAGAGGTCGGCCAGCACCATCACGAGCCGCATATCGCGAAGCTGGAAGCGGATCTGCTCGAGCTGGTCAACAAGACCGGCATCGGCCCGCAAGGGCTCGGCGGCACCAGCACCGCGCTGTGGGTCGCGGTGGAGACGTACGCCTGCCATATAACGGCGCTTCCGGTCGCCGTTAATATCCAGTGCCACGCCGCCCGCAAAAAATCGGCGGTCATCTAGGGAGGAGCGAAGTAGATGGCGCAATATCATCTGACGACACCGCTGGCGGGCGATGCGATCCGGCAGCTTCGCGCCGGCGACGAGGTGCTGCTGACCGGGACGATTTACATGGCCCGCGACGCGGCGCACAAGCGCATGATCGAGCTGCTGGAGCGGGGGGAGACGTTGCCCGTCGATCTTCGCGGGCAAATCATCTTTTACGCGGGCCCGTGTCCGCCGAAGCCCGGACAAATCATCGGCCCGGTCGCGCCGACGACGGCTTACCGGATGGACCCGTACGCGCCGGCCATGTATGAGTACGGCGTGAAAGGCACGATCGGCAAAGGTCCGCGCCGCGATATGGTCAAGGAGGCGTGCATGCGGTACAACGCCGTTTCGTTTGCGGCGATCGGCGGCTTGTCCGCCGTTCTCAGCCAAAAGGTGCGGGGCGTCGAGGTCGTAGCCTACGACGACCTTGGCCCGGAAGCGATCCGCCGCCTGCAGGTGGAGGCGTTCCCGATGCTTGTGGCTTACGACGCGTACGGCGGCGACTTGTACGAGCAGGAAATCGCCAAGTATCGGCAGCTGCCCTAATGAGGTCTGCGCCGAACGGCTTTAGATGGAATACGGAGACGGTTATCCTTCGCGGATAACCGTCTCTTTTTTCGTCTGACATCTCCTATTTTTTCGGCCATATGGGCTTCTGCCTATGAAAATGCTCCGGGCTCTGAATAAGCTGCAGAAGGCGATTTTTACTTTGTTCCACTGACCGGAGGTCGGACATGAAAAGGACAGTCGGCATCTTACTCGATCACGAGACGTTTATGGGGATCCGCAGCAGGAAAACCGGTTACGAGCGGATCCGTTTCTACGAGAAGGCGGCGGGCGAGCTAAATTTGAAGCCATTTTATATGAGCTTGCGAAAAATATCCGGGGCGACAGCCAGCGGTTATACGTACAGTTCCGGGAAGTACCGCCTCGTCAAAAGGCCGATTCCGGGGGTGATCCATAACCGCGCCATGGTGCTGGCGCCCTATTGGTCCCGAAAGCTGAAGAAGCTGGCCCGCTCGTGCATCATGTTCAACAGAATCACCCGTTTCGGCAAATACCGAATTTACCGGATATTGTCCCGCAGCGGCTCGCTGCGCGGATATTTGCCTGAGACGATGAAATATTCGGGGCAAAATTTGAAGCGTGCAATGCGGAAATTCGGCGATCTCTACATTAAACCGACCAGCGGCAGCGTCGGCGACGGCGTTCTGAAAATTTCGCGAAAAGAAAGCGGGCGGTGGGAGATTTGCGGAAAAAAGAAGAAGGCGATACGGAGATCGGCTGCTAAAACCGCTCTATTAATTGCACGATATATCGGCAGAAAAAGCTATCTCATCCAGGAAGCGATCCCGCTGCCCCAATACCGTGGAAGGCCTTATGATCTGAGGGTTTCGGTGCAGCGGGGCGGAACCGGCTCATGGCAAGTAACGGGGATCGTAGGAAAAGTGGCGGCAAAAGGCCGCCATGTCACGAACGTCGCCAAAGGAGGCAAGGTCAGGCGTTGCGAGCAATTGTTCGAAGCGAGCGGGCTGCCGGTCGAGGAGACGAAGAGCCGAGTCCGTGAGGCCTCCCTGGAGATCGCCGAATATTTGGGGGAGCGGCTTCCGCATTTGGCGGATATCGGACTCGACATGGCTGTCGATGAGAGCGGACGCATCAAATTCATCGAAATGAACGGCAGGGATCAGCGGATTACGTTTGGAAAAGCAGGCCTGCGCACCGTGTTTTACTCCACGTATTTGACCCCGCTTGCATACGCCAGATATTTGATGGATAACGTCAAGAATAAATCGGGCGGTCCGAAGAACGATTGAATATTATATGGTCTTAATCGTGCCAAAATATGGTATAATGGCGGTGATTTGGGAGATTCGCGGAAGGGGCGCTGTGTCGTGACGGGAAAAACCTCAAATGACCAATCGGAAAGCAAAGTGACATACGAAGGCGGCATCGTGGTGGCGGTGAGCCGCAGTGCGGCCCATACGTTCAGCAAGCCGAATGAGAGCTGCATTCGGCTTCTGGCAGGCTTGGGCGTCGAAGGCGATGCTCATCTGGGCAAGACGGTTAAGCATCGCTCGCGGGTGGCGCAAGATCCATCACAGCCGAACCTGCGCCAGGTGCATTTGATTCACGCCGAGCTGCACGATGAGCTGCGTGCGGCCGGTTTCACGGTTTCGCCCGGACAGATGGGCGAGAATGTCACCACGCGCGGCGTCGACTTGCTCGGGCTGCCCGTCGGTGCTCGGCTGCATCTGGGAGGCTCCGCGATGGTTGAAGTGACCGGGCTGCGCAACCCTTGCGCGCAGCTCGACCGCTTCCAGCCGGGCCTCATGGCGGCCGTTCTGGGGCGTGACGAGCAGGGCAACCTTGTGCGCAAAGCCGGCATCATGGGCATTGTGCTCGCCGGAGGCGAGGTGTGGCCCGGCGACCAGATCCGCGTCGTGCTGCCGCCCGGGCCGCCTCGGCCGCTTGAGCGGGTATAAGGATTCTGTTGGAGGCGATTTCATGGCGATGCACGAGATCAGGTTGGCCCAAGAATCATTGGTCGGCTCTTTTACCAAGGAAGTTCCCCCGCTGTTAACGATTTCATTTTATTTGAGAGATTAGAAGAATCACAACGAAGGAGGACCTAATGAACTATAGATTGGCTGTAACTGACGACCTGGATCAGTTGATCAGAATGAGGTGGGATTTCACCAATGAATACATGGAGAACAAAATCGGGGAAGATCGATATGAATCGTTTTACCCGGAATGTAGATTATTCCTGACGGAAGCGATTCGCGGAGGCAAATGGTTTATTTGGGTAGCCGAGCAGGACGGGCGAATTGTTGCCCATGTTTATATGCAGCTGATCGATAAAGTGCCGCGACCGGGGCGGATAACGACCCCTTTTTGTTATATGACCAACGTATATACATTGCCCGAATTCAGAAGCAAAGGCATCGGAAGCAAGCTGCTTAGGGAGATTGAGGTGTGGGCAAAAACGAACAGCTACGAGTTCATCATCGTTTGGCCGAGTGAATGGAGCGTCGAATTTTATGAACGAAATGGATTCAGCCATTGTAATGAGCCGATGGAGTTGAAATTATAGAGACATGATAAATAAAAGATTGCTGATTGAATCCGTTATTTTTTCGCTTGTAGTCATTGTGCTTTGGGTTTTGTGGCAAGTGCTCCAAGGCTACTTGTTAACGCTGAGATATGTGCCGGATATCGCAAACGGCTACAGGACAGCCGATGTTCTGGAGTCTAAAGTCGCTTTTGGAGTCATTTACAGACCGGATTGGCTGTCTTACGTGTCAGGAATAGGCATTTTCATTGTTTTGGCGATGGTTTACTACGGGATTCGAACGTTCATTCGTCGCTTGGTTACAAAGAATCAGCTTCGTTAAAACAGAAAGGATGCTGCCTCTCTTGTACGAGTGGACGGCCTGTCGCAGCCCACGTTGGCCATAGAAGTTTTCGGCATTCGGTTACGGAGCCGTCACTATTCGTGTTTGCGGGGCGGTTAGCTGCATTACAGCTTAAAATAATCCTTCAGTCCGGCAGCGATCGCTTCCGCCGCTTTCTTCTGGTAATCGCTTGTCCGGACGACCGCTTCATCCTTCGGATTGGACAGAAAACCGAGCTCCACTAATGTTGATGGCCTGTCGTTCTCGCGAAGCACATGGTAATTGCCGTGTGAAATGCCGCTGCTCTTCAAGCCGGTTATTTGACGAAGACGGCTTTCGATTTTCCTCGACAGCGTCAAATCCTTCGATTCAGAATAATAAAACGTTAATGTGCCGGAGTTCGATTTCAAGGACGAGTTATAATGAATGCTGACAAATGCATCCGCACGGTTCCGCTCGCTAACGGCTACTCGTTCGGAGAGCTCAGGCTGCTCCTTGTCGTCAGTCCTTGTCATGACAACCTTCGCCCCGGCTTGACGCAGCATATCGGCCAAATAACGGGAGGTTGACAAATTAAGCGTCTTCTCCATACTGCCGTACTTTTTGCCGATAACTCCGCTGTCGTTCCCGCCATGACCCGGATCGATGACGATCACTTTCCCCTTTAGCCCGGACTGAACGGATTTTTGCTTCTTTGTCTCTGCCTTGCCAGTTTGGCTGCTGCGCGCGGCTGCACCCGACTGCTTGTCCGTTGAACCGGCGCTCATTCTCTGCAAATATTGTCCCGCCACCCATCCGGTCATACGTCCGGATTTGACCTTTACCCAGCCGAACGATTCCTCGGAAATCGAAACGACGTCATTCCGCTTCAAAGATCCGATGACTGGTGATTGAGCATCCGCTTTGCTGCGCACATTCAGCGATTGTACCGCCACTTTAGCGCTTTTGTTATCTGCCGCCTGAACTTTGTCCGAATAAAACCACATCATGGCGAACAGGAGCGTACAAACGACGGCTGTTTTCATACGGTTTCGTTTCATTGGCTTCCCTCATCGACGCGAATATATCGTTTACGAATACTTTAACATGATAAATTAGGCAATAAAAGTTTATATTTTCCTATTTTTCTCACTCGTGCGTCAAAGGTTCTTTAATATTGTCAGGAACATAGCATGAATATATGTTAAAAATAACCTATATTTTAATTGACTCATAAATTCAAATGTGTTATTTTTATAATAAGTTAAAATTAACCTATATTAATGAAAAGGAGAAATTGATATGGCAAAAGGTTCGCTGATCGTTGGTTGGGGCGAAATCATCCCGGGGCGTGAGAAGGCGGCACAGGCCACGCTCAATAGCGCAATGCAATACTGTATTCGACTGCAGCAGGAAGGAAAGATAGACCGCTTTGAGGTAGTAGTTCTTGAGCCTCACGGCAGCGATTTTAACGGTTTCGTCCTTATCACAGGGGACAAAGAGACTGTGGCTAAGCTAAGAGTGGAAGAGGAGTTTGTGTCGGTCATTATTGGAGTGCAGTTGGTGCATCGATATGTAAGAGTGGTTGGTGCCTATGCAGGAGCTGAATTGCAATCCTTGTTCGCGATGTGGGATGAACAAGAGGATAAAATACTCGTTGGATAGAATATGGGGGAGCCGTACTTCTTATTTCGGAATGACGAAAACCGATTAAGGGCATCAGAGCCGGCTTGCGGTGCCGGCTTTGTTCTTTTTACCTTATATTTTTCGATTAAATATGGGTTTTGAATAAATCGATAAAGTTTTGCGCCGAGCTGGATAAGCGGTGATTTTTTAGCCATATGAGTCCTACCGGGGAAGACATTTCGGCCGCATCGGATATTTTTTGTGCATATACCGCATATCCTTTGTGCCTTTTCAACAATGTTTCCGGAACGATCGATGCGCAAAAATCGGATGCAACCAAGCTCATCAAAAGCGAAATATCGGAGCATTCGCCCGCAATGTTGGGATGCAGATGGAGTCTGGAGAATGCCTCCTGAATCAAATAATGCACGCCCAATCCTTGAGTGCTGGGCAGCAGGAGCGGAAGATCTTGAACATCGGCAAGCGATACGTTATGACCAATCCGTTTCTGTTTATCCGATGTTATGAAGTAAAACGGTTCGGTATAAAGGTGCAGAACGCATATATCATCGCCAAGCTCAAGGGGCAGCCGAACGAACGCCAATTCGACCGTCCGGTCCCTTACCAGCCGGCATAGATGTGCGGATTCGTTTTGCTGAATTTTATATGTCACCTTGGGGTAAATCTTGCGAAATTGTTCGAGGATTTCGGGAAGCTCCGCTACCGAAAACGTATTTACGCCTATCGCCAGCGTTCCGTTTACCCCGTTTCCCACTTCCTTCACTTCCGCTGTGGCTTCTTCCATTAACTGCGCCATTTGCAAGGCATAAGCATATAACTTTTTTCCCGCTTCCGTTACTTCCAAGTATTTACCGCTTTTTTCCACCAATTTGATACCCAGCTCCTCTTCCATCGCTTTCAATTGCTGGCTTAACGGCGGTTGAGAGAGATGAAGTCTTTTCGCAGCGGCGGAAACCGTTCGTTCCTCCACAATCGCTATAAAATATCGCAGCTGCCTTATATCCATCGTCGCGTTCACTCCTATATATATATGAAAAACCTAAGCAAAACCTATTTTTTTTATATTTTTCGTTTAGGTATCTTCATGTTAACATAATTGAATAACAACGAAGAAGGCAGGAGCGGAAAAGCAGCGTGTAAGCCTGCTGCATAACGAATAGAGGAGGCACGTTCATGATAAATGAAACCGATCTGAAGCATCTGCGACGCTGTATCGAACTGGCAAGGGCTGCGCTGGAGGCTGGAGATGAACCATTCGGTTCAGTTCTTGTCTCCGCCGACGGAGATGTGCTTGCGGAAGATCATAACCATGTTGCCGGCGGCGATCACACCCAGCACCCGGAGTTCGCGTTGGCACGCTGGGCAGCCGGCAACATGACTAAGGAAGAACGGGGCAAGGCAACGGTCTATACCTCAGGCGAACATTGTCCTATGTGCGCTGCGGCCCACGGCTGGGTCGAATTAGGTCGGATTGTTTATGCGAGTTCCTCTGAGCAACTGGCTGGATGGCTGAGTGAAATGGGGGTCGCTGCGCCGCGCGTTCGCAATCTTCCGATCCAGGACGTCATTCGCGATACCGTCATAGACGGCCCTGTACCTGAGCTCGCCGAGCAAGTTCGCGAGCTGCACCGTCAGTTTTACGCGATGAGACGGTGAGCCCAGCAACAACTTCGGTTGCCCCTGAAAGGGCGGAAGGGCGGGGAAGAGCACGGAAGATCAAAGCGCAGTTGGAAACTTGGAACAATACGTGACTCGGAACGGAGGTAGTCCATGCTGATCTCATTAATCGCGGCCGTTTCAACCAATAATGTTATTGGCAAAGATGAGGCAATCCCGTGGAAAATACCGGGAGAACAGAAGCGGTTTAAGGAATTGACGACGGGCCGAACGATCGTGATGGGGAGAAAAACCTACGAATCGATAGGAAAACCGCTGCCCGACCGCAAGACGGTGATCGTTTCCAGAAGCTGCAAAATTGCGGCGGAACGCTGCGTAACGGTAACTTCGCTTGATGAAGCGTATGAGCTGCTAAGGGACGAAAATGAGATTTTTATTGCCGGCGGAGGAGAGATTTACAAAGAAGCCTTGCCGCATGCGGATAAAATTTACTTGACCGTCATCGATCAAGAAGTGGAAGGCAATATTTTTTTCCCGGCATGGGATAAGGACGATTTCGAAATGGTCGATGAGGAGCGGATCACAAGCTCAACAATCCCCTATACATACTACACCTATATCAGGAAGAGCAAATAAAAGGAAGCGAAGGGAAGTTTACCGGATTATCGGATAAAGAGACTGTCATAGAGGACCTCCTATCATAAAAAAACGTATGCATGCCGCAATTCAGCATAATTTAGAGCTTTGCCCTTTCTTTTAAAATAGGAGAGAGCGAACTCTAGCTCCATTGCGACGCGCGTTTTGCGGAGGAGGAACCGAATCATGAGCAAGCCGGATTACCGGGAGCACGTTTCCCGTGCGGATTTACATTACGAACATACGGTCAAACGCAGCGAAGGGGGGCTGCCGGTCGGCAACGGCAGGATGGGCAGCCTTATCTGGACGTCGCCGTCGGCCGTCAAACTGCAGATTAATAGGGTGGACGTGTATGCCAGCGACGGTTCGACCCTCAGCTTCAACCAAAGGCATACGGATTACGCGTACGCTTGCGGGTTTGTCGACATCGATTTCGTCGATTACGGAGAAGATGTGTTTCGGGACGGCGGCATCCGCCAGCATTTGAGCATGTACGATGCTGTGGCGTCCATTTGCGGCGAAGGCGTTCGGGCCGAAGCGTTTGCTTACGATCACAGCGATGTGTTTGCGTTTCGGGTGGAGGACAGCCGCGACATGCCGCAGACGATTAATGTCAGGCTGAAGATGCTGCGTCCGGCTGAGGTGGTGACCAAGCAGCACTCCGCGATTTCTACGCTCAGCATGCTGGGGGATATGATCGTGCTGAAGCAGGAATTCCGCGAAGGAGCCCATTACTGCAGCTCGGCCGTCGTTATTGGCATATCCGGCCGAAAGGCGGTAGCGCGGATGAACGATGAGTTCGGCGGGCGGCAGCCGGTTGGAGCATTTCGGAAAACGAAAGTGCTCGGCCAGCCCGGCGAAACGGAAATGCGGCTGTGCATCGAACCGGGAGCAGGGGAATTTGAGCTGTTTATTGCCAGCGCAGCTGCGTTCGATGAGACGGAGGATGCCGCCGCCTTAGCTGCCGCGCAGCTCGAATCGGCAAGAACGAAGGGATATGCGCAATTGCTGGCCGAGCATAAAGCATGGTGGAACGACTTTTGGACGAAGTCGTATATTCGCCTGAACAGTGCCGACGGTAAAGCCGAATTCGTGGAGACGCATTATACGTATTACCTGTACCTCATGGCCTCGAACTCGCGGGGAGGCCATTACCCGCCGAATTTCGGCGGTATGCTGCTGAGCCCGCGCGGCGATTTGCGCCACTGGGGCGCGATGCAGTGGTGGAACAATCTGAATTTGTATTACAATGCGGTGCTCCCGTCGGGACATTTTGAACTGATGCATCCGCTATTCGACATGTACTCCGGAATGTACGAGGCGTGCAGGACAGCGGCCCGGCAGCAATGGGGGAGCGAGGGCATATACATCCCCGAGGTGACCTGGTTTAACGGTCCGGCGGAGCTGCCGGACGATATCGCGGAGGAAATGCGGGAGCTGTATTTGTTCCGCAAGCCGTGGGAGGAGCGTTCGGCGCGGTTCACCGAATATGCATACTTGAAACCTCCGCATGAAAGCCGTTGGAACTGGAAATGGCACGAAAAATGGATCGACGGCAGGCTCGTATATACGGACCGGGGATACGGCCCGTTCGGTGCGACGACGTTCATGTTTTTGGCGCAGGCGGAGGTCGCTTATCACTTCTGGTTGTATTACGAGTACACGAGAGACGAGGCTTGGCTGCGCGGCCGGGCATATCCGATGATAAGAGGAGTGGCTGAGTTTTTCCGTCATCTCCCGCTGGTGCGCAAAGATGAAGACGGCTTATACCATATTTATCACACCTGCAGCGATGAAAAATATTTTGACGGCAAAGATACGGTCGATGCGATGGCGGCCATGCATTTCGTATTCCCGGCGCTGCTGAGAGCTTCAGAGATTCTGGGCGAAGACGAAGAGCTCAGGACGCTCTGGCAGGAATTTTACGACCATCTCGCACCGCTGCCGAGGAGCGATCATCCCGAAGCCGTGCTGCGAACGGAGGAAGATGAGCCTGCCGTCTGGGTAGGCGCTTTGGGACCCGTGTTGGACGGGCGAAGCGGGGTCAGCCTGAACGTCGGCCGGGTTTGCGATTTGATTTCACTCGAAACGGCTGAGGACAACCCGGATATGTTCCGTACGACTATAGCCACGTTCGAGCACGAGCAGGCGAGACATGGAGGCGACTGGGGAAACGCGGCTTCGGAGATGTCGACGGTTCCTTGGGTACTCGCGAACTTAGGGAAGGCGGAGCCGTTCAAGCAGGTCGTGCTCGCGCAATTGGAATGCAGAAACGCGGAGCGGGAATACTGCTATTTCGAAGATACGGGCCGGGTGAAGTTTTTCGAAAACCGGCTGACCGTCCGCGAAGGCGTCAACTGCATCAGCGCGCAGCGTCTGGGCAACGCCGCCGTCGGGCTGCAAAGCGCGCTGTGCCAAAGCCGGCCCGCAGGCCCCGGGAAACCGGCCGTAATCCGCGTATTCCCGGCTTGTCCGGACGATTGGGATGCGCAGTTTTCGCTGTGGTGCCGCGGCGGCTTTGTCGTTACGTCCGAAAGGAGGGGCGGCGAGATTCCTTACGTGGAAATCGAGTCCACGCTCGGCGGCATATGCCGGATTCGCAACCCATGGGGAGAGCGTCAAGTGATCGTCCGCAGAGGGGACGAAACGTCGACCATAAACGGTTCGCTTCTGGAGATCGATACCGAAAAGGGAAGCAAAATTCGTCTCGAATCATTCCAATGAAAACGCCCCATTCGGGAAAAATGAATTTTATGTCACACGTTATGTCAGAAATTGCTTGTTTTCGCGAATAAAACCGAACGATTCTCTTGATAAAATCGGTCATCCTATGTATTATTAAGATAGGTTTTGTGATATGGGTCGATATCGCTCCAGAAGGTGGTCCCATGCCCCCTGTAGATTCCAACGATTATAAGAAGAAGCTGTGCCATATGTACAACGAGATTTCGAAGGAATTGTTCGGTTTCGGCACAACGTCCTTGCGGGCGGCGGTTGAACCCAATCTGATCACGTTGTACGCCCGGCACCGCAAGTCGCCGCGCTCCACTGCTTTGGAAGGCGAGGCTCCGACGCTGAAGCACGAGGTCGATTTTTACATGTCCTCGATCTATAAGAAGAGGATCCGCGAGAAGCTGGAGCAGGAATTCGAACTTTCGATCGAAGCTGTGCTGAGGGACTACGATCCGCATACGCAATGGGCGATCACGAACATCATTCTTGCCGAATCTTAAAGACGAACCGAATAAGCCGCGGAGTTTTTCTTTTGATTTATCTTAAGGAAAGCCCGCACGAAAGCCAAACGGATGTCGCTTGACGTTGTTTACGACGAAGAGTGCTCTTGTGAGATGACTTATTATCTTCCAAGGGTGCTTTTTCTTTTTTTTCGGGACAGGGTGAGGGGTTGGAGCGTAAGAATGGGGACTCATGGAAACAATACTTGTAAAATTTATGAAACATGGGGGTTATCTCAATGAAACAACGAATGATCCGCGGTTTGGTATCTTTGTCCTTGGTGGGACTCGCTTTATCCGGATGCGGCACGCCGGCGAAGGATCAGGCGGGAGCGGGAACGAACGCGAATACCGGAGCGCCGGCAGCGGCACCCAAAGGCGAACCGACGCAGCTCGTCATCTCGACTTGGGGCTTCTCCGACGACTTCTTCAAAAAAGAAGTGTACGCTCCGTTCGAGAAAGAGCATAATGTGAAAATTGTGCTCGACACCGGAAACAACGCTGACCGTTTAAACAAAGTGCGCCAAGGTACATCCAACGTGGACCTGATTTATTTATCCGACTATTATGCGCAGCAGGGTATCGAAGCGGGAGTATTCGAAAAAATCGACCGCAGCCGCATTCAGAATCTGAACGATATTTACGACATCGCCAAAGCGCCGCTTGGAGAGGATTACGGTCCGGCGTACACGATCGGCCAGCTCGGCATCGCGTATAATCCGAAAGCGCTCGGAGGCAAGGACCTTACCTCGTGGAAAGACCTGTGGAGCCCCGAGCTCGCCAAGAAGCTGACGATGCCGAACATTACCGGCACGACGGGGCCGATGGTGCTTGACGCGGCTTCCCTTGTTTCCGGCAGTGCGCAGTTTAACGCCGACCAGGCATTCGCGAAGCTGAAAGAGCTGAACAAAAGCGTAGTGAAGTACTACGGACAAACGTCCGAGTTCGTCAACATGTTCGCCCAGGGCGAAATTGCCGCAGGACCGATCATGGAAATGTACGTGAAAGATTTGAAAGCGGCCGTGCCGGAAACGAAGTTCATCACCCCGGCGGAAGGCGGGTATGCGGTCATGAATACGGTGAACGTGGTCAAGGGCAGCAAAAACAAGCAGCTCGCCGAAGATTTCATCAATTACCACCTCAGCAAGGAAGTTCAGGAAAAAATCGCCAAAGCGAAGGTGGATTCTCCGGTCAACACGAAGCTGCAGCTGAGCGGTGACGATACGAAGGGCATCACCTACGGAGCGGATACGGTCAGCAAGCTGCGCAAGCTGGACATGAAGTTCGTCAACCAGAACCTGAAAGGCTGGATCGACCGCTTCAACAAGGAAGTCGCACAATAAATCTTAATGGGACAAGGGTATATGACAACCGCATGTACCCTTGTTTTTCGCTTGGAAATCGATGCAAAGACCATTCGTTGAATAAACGGGGACCAGGAGCAAGGGGGGCTGATTCCAATGAAAAAGAAAGTGATCCTCGACGTGGATACGGGGGTGGATGACGCATTGGGCATTTTGCTCGCGATCCGCAGCGGGCAAATGGATGTGCTCGGAATTACCACGGCAAACGGCAACGTTTCGCTCGATCAGGCGACGGAAAACACCTGCAAAATATTGCAGCTGCTGGGAGCTGAAGCCGAGGGTATCCCGGTCGTCCGCGGCGCGAATAAGCCGCTGCTGCGGCAGACGTATTTCGAGCACCGCGTGCATGGACAGAACGGCATCGGCGGGGCGCTGGCCGACATGCCGGTCAGCAAGGAGCCGGCCGAAGGGCACGCGGCGGATTTTATCATCGGCCAGGTGCGGCGTCATCCCGGCGAAGTGACGCTGGTTATGACGGCGCCGCTGACGAATTTGGCGATCGCGCTGATGAAATGCCCGGAGCTGGTCCGGGACGTCAAGGAAGTGATCGTCATGGGAGGAGTCGTGCTCGGCTACGGCAACGTGACGCCGACCGCCGAGTACAACATGTACGTCGATCCGGAGGCGGCGCGGCTCGTCTTTCAGGCGGGCTTCGCCTCCCTTACGCTCGTCGGGCTCGATGTGACGCGCCGCGCGCTGCTCACGGAGGAGCATATGGAGCGTCTGGGCGACACGAATCTGGGTCGCTACGTCCGCGAAAGCACGGCGGGATACATGCAAAGATACTTCGAGCGAAACGGCGTGCGGGCGTGCGCGCTGCATGATCCGCTGGCGGTCGGTGTGGCGCTCGACAAAGGGCTCGTGACGACCAAGATTTACTACGTCGATGTCGAGACGAGAAGCGAGCTTTGCGACGGGCAAACGGTGTGCGATTTTCAAAACCGGCTCGGCAAACAGTCGAACGTCCACGTGTGCATCGATGTGGAGGCGGATGCATTCCTCGAGCTGTTTGTCCGCACGCTGCGCGGCTAGTCTCGCGAACCCACGAACAGGAGATATCAAGCGATGAAGAAAGCGAACGTATCGTTATTGCTGCTGCCGGGACTGCTTTTTCTGGCCGTATTTATGCTCGTGCCCATCCTGCTCACGGTCGGATCCACCTTCTTTGAGAACGGCCGGCCGTCGCTTGCCGGGTACTGGCATTTTTTCCAAGACCCTTATTTTCTGAAAATATTATGGACTACCCTCAAGGTCAGTCTGGTTACGACTCTGCTTTGCATTTTGCTCGGCTTTCCGGTTTCCTATTACATCTCCAGGCAAAATCCGCGAAAGAAAGCGCTGCTGCTGGCGCTGGCGATTTTTCCGCTGCTCACCAGCTCCGTCGTGCGCTCGTTCAGCTGGATGATCATTTTGGGGAAAAGGGGCCTGCTCAACAACACCCTTGTCGCGCTCGGCATCGTGAAGGAGCCGCTTGACATCTTGTATACGCCGGCGGCGATGATGATCGGCCTGATTCATCTGTTTTTGCCGCTGATTATTATCACGCTCGTCGGGGTGATGGAAAATATCGACCCGGATTTGATCAAAGCGGCCGAAAGTCTTGGCGCGGGCCGTTTCAAGGCGTTTTTTAAAGTGATCGTGCCGCTCAGCGTGCCGGGCCTCATCATCGGCAGCATTCTCGTGTTCGTCGGCAGCCTGACGGCATATACGACGCCCGCCTTGCTCGGCGGCAAGCAGCGGGTGATCTCGACGTTTCTGTACCAGAACGCGATTACGCTGAACGACTGGCATCTCGCTTCCGTCATCGCGACGATCATGATGGTCATCACGTTTGTCGTGATCGGTCTCATGAACAAGCTGGCGAACAAAGTAAATCCGAAGGGGTGAGGGGATGAAGGAGAACAATCGCGGGCTCGGCCTGTTTACGCTGCTCGTCTACGTGTTTTTGCTCGGACCGCTGGTCATCATCGCCATAGCCTCATTCGAACCGAGCAGCGTGCTGAAGTTTCCGCCGACAGGCTTTTCGCTCAAATGGTACCATAACATTTTGGAAGTGACGATGTTCGTCAAAACGTTCTACACCTCGATTCTCGTGTCGCTGGCGGGCAACGTGCTGGCGCTCTTGCTCGGCATTCCGGCGGCGTATGCGCTGAGCCGCTTCCCGATTAAAGGAAAAGATGCGCTGAACGCGGTATTCATATCGCCGGTGCTTATACCGGGGATCGTTCTTGGTTTTACGATGTTGAAATATTTGATCGCGGTATACAATCTGCCGATTTACGCCGCGCTGCTGTTCGGGCATACGGTCATCATGCTGCCGTTCATCATTCGCGTCATCGGCTCAAGCCTCGCGAACTTCGATTTCGCAGTGGAAGAGGCGGCGCTCAGCCTGGGGGCCGGCCGCGTGGCGACGTTTTTCAAAGTCGTGCTGCCGAACATCAAGTCGGGCATCATCGCGGCGGTGCTGATCGCCTTCCTGGAGTCGTTCAACAACGTCGACATCTCCGTCTTTATGACGGGACCGGGGGTCAGCACTTTGCCGATTCAAATGCTGACGTACGTGGAAAACCATTTCGATCCGACGATCGCCGCGATTTCCGTGCTGCTGATGCTGTTTACGGCGGTGTTCATGTTTATCATCGAACGACTGATGGGATTGTCTTATTTTACCAAACGATAACGGAGGCTTTTGCCCATGGCATTGCTATCTTTGGAAAACATCTCGGTTGCTTACGAGCAGCAATATATTTTGAAAGATTTTAACCTGAACGTGGAAAAAGGGAACCTCATTTCGCTGCTCGGCCCAAGCGGCTGCGGCAAAACGACCACGCTTCGGCTCATCGCGGGATTTCTTGAAGCGAAGGCCGGCCGGTTTACGCTCGGCGGGAAAGATTATACGCGCGTGCCGGTAAACAAGCGCAATTTCGGCTTTGTGTTCCAAAGCTACGCGCTCTTCCCGCATCTCAATGTTTTCGATAACGTGGCGTTCGGCCTTCGCTTGCGCAAGGTGAACGGCGCCGATATCGAGAAGCGCGTACGCCGGATGCTGGAGACGGTCAGCCTGACCGGCTTCGAGAACCGGTTCCCGAAGGAGCTGTCGGGCGGCCAGCGGCAGCGGGTCGCGATTGCCCGCGCGCTCGTCATCGAGCCGGACCTGCTGCTGTTTGACGAGCCTCTCAGCAATCTCGACGCGAATTTGCGCGTGAACATGCGGGTGGAAATCCGCCGAATCCAGCAGGAGCTGGGCATTACGACCGTGTACGTGTCCCACGATCAGGAGGAATGCTTCTCGATCTCCGACCAGGTCGCGATCATGAACAAAGGGGTTATCGAGCAGCTCGATCGTCCTTCGACTATTTTTAAATATCCGAAGACGGAGTTTGTCGCGCGGTTTATCGGGTTTACGAATTTTATCGATTTCCATGAGCGGCAGGATAACGCTGACGAAATTACGCTCAAGGCGAAGGAATATACGTTCGTTGCGGCTAAAGGTGCCGGCAGGGGAGAGCAAAAAGGCCGAAAAGGCGCCATCCGCCCGGACGATATCGCGATGGGGACGGCGCAGGAAATCGGCGAAGGGGTCGGGTGTTTGGACGGTCGCGTCAAAGTCAGCACGTTTCTCGGTCGCAGCTACCAATATGTGGTGGAGACGACGCTCGGCGATTTTACCGTCAACAAAGAGATGGAGCTGCCCTATGCGAACGGGCAGGAGGTCCGGCTCTTTATTCCAGGCGAGAAGCTCGTCCTGGTGGAATAGATGCGGTGGAAGGGGAAGACAGCATGAGAGTGGACCTGCTGATACAAAACGCTCAAATCTACAACAGCTACTTTAAAAAATTCATCCATGGCAGCGCCGCCGTATTGGACGGCAAGTTTCTATATATCGGCCCTCGGGGGACTGAAAGCTTTCAGCCGGATGAAGTTGTCGACGCGCAGGGCCGGTACGTTATTCCCGGTCTGATCGACATTCATTTGCATATCGAAAGCACGATGGTGACGCCGCAGACGTTTTCGCAAGGAATTATCCGCAACGGCGTGACCACCATCGTGCCGGAACCGCATGAAATGGCCAACGTGTTCGGCCTGGACGGGGTGAAGCAGATGATATGGGCGAGCCGGGACTGCGCCGCGGACATGTTCTATGCGATTCCGAGCTCCGTACCGGCAACGGCGATGGAAACGAGCGGCGGATCGATCGAAATCGAAGACATGGACGAGCTGCTGCTCACGGAGCGCATCATTTGTCTCGGCGAGATCATGAACTACGTCGACGTGATCAGCGATCCGGACTGCAAAACGAACAAGATCCTCAGGCACATCCGCTCGAATTACCCGCAGCTGATCATCGAGGGACACTGCCCGAAGCTGCTCGATCTGGATCTGCACCGGATCATTTACAGCGGCGTCGATTCCGATCATACGCACCAATCGATCGAAGGCATGGAGGCGCGGATCGCCGCGGGCATGTTTATCGAGATTCAGGAAAAATCGATGACGCCGGAAGTGATGGACTACCTCATCCGAAATGACGTGGCCGAGCATTTCTGCTTCGTCACCGACGACGTCATGCCGGATTCGTTCCAGCAGCGCGGGCATCTCAACCACATTGTGCGCAAAGCAATCTCGATGGGCATGCCGCCGGAAAAAGCGATATACGCGGCTACGTTCACGCCGGCGCGCCGGATGCGCATGTACGACCGCGGCGCAATCGCTCCCGGCAAAATTGCCGATTTTGTGCTGGTAAGCGATGTGCAGCAATTGGCGATCGAGCAGGTGTACAAGAGCGGACGGAAGGTGTACGACGCTCAGGAGCCGTATGAGCCGAAGGCCGGCACCTATGCTTTTCCGGCGCATTATTACCGCAGCGTGCAGCTGCCCTTGCTGAGCGAAGATGATTTTATCGTCTCCGCAGTGGTGAACGACGGCCGGTATCCGTGCCGTGTTATGACGGTGAAGGACGGCTCCACCTTCACGGAGGAATATATCGCCGAAGCGGAGGTGCGCGAAGGCAAGCTCCGTTGGCAGGAAACCGGCTTCGGCCTCATCGCGACGTTCGAGCGCTACGGCAAAACCGGCGGCCGAGCCTACGGCCTGATCGGCGGCGATACGATCAAACGCGGCGCCGTGGCGACGACGTATTCGCACGACAATCACAACCTGCTCGTGGTCGGGCACTCGGCCGCCGACATGGCGCTGGCCGCGAATGAAGTCATCCGCGGGCAAGGCGGGTTTTGCGTCGTCGATGGCGGCCAAGTGCTGGCCAGCCTCCGGCTGCCGGTCGGCGGCATCCTGACGGAAGCGCCGCTGGAGCGGCTCGCCGAAGAGGTGGAGCGGCTGCGCAGAGCGATGGAATCGCTCGGGTATCGCCATTATAACCCGATCATGTCGATCAGCACGCACTCCTTGCCGGTCAGCCCGGCGCTGAAAATTACCGATTTCGGCCTGATCGACGTAAACGCCGGCAAAGTGGTGCCTTTGCTGGTCCACAGCTGACCGCCTTTATGCGGTAATGAAACGGACACCGGGTTTCTCCTTACGGAGAGCCCGATGTCCGTTTTTTGTCCTGCAGGGAATGGGCTAAGAAGGGTGTATGGAGCGGATTCTCTTCCATTTTCTAATCGGCTTCTCATTGATTTCTAATGCTGCTTGTTTTCCCCTCATGTTACGATGTTATAAACTAAACTATGAAGCATTTCGCACCTTAAAGAGTTTGGAAGGGCGGCGATCGGAATGAAGCGCATATTGCTGATAGAAGATGAAAGCAGCTTGTCCCGTGTAATAGAACTGGAGCTTCGGCATGAGCATTTTATCGTTCAAACCGCCTTTGACGGACAAGCCGGACTTGAGTGCGCATTGAATGATGACTGGGACCTGGTACTGCTTGACGTCATGCTTCCGGAATTAAACGGAATCGAGATTTGCCGGCGCATTCGTGCCGAGAAAACGACGCCGATTATTATGCTGACCGCAAAATCCGGCATCGCAGACCGTGTATTGGGGCTGGAAAGCGGTGCCGACGATTATATGCCGAAGCCGTTTGACGCCCGGGAGCTTGTAGCCCGTATTCGCGCTTTGCTCCGCAGGACGGAAATGATGGATCCTTGCCGCTCGTCAAGGTTAACGTTTCGCGATATCCGGGCGGACATCCTTGCCCGCGTCGTTACCAAAGGATCGGAGCTCGTTGACCTGACCAAAAGAGAATTCGATCTGCTCGTCATGTTCTTGAGGCATCCTAACGTCGTGCTTTCCCGCGAACAGCTGCTGGATAACGTATGGGGCCATCATTCGCCCGTGGAAACCAATGTGGTGGACGTGTACGTGCGTTACTTGCGGAACAAACTGAAGGATCCTGGGAAAAAGAGCTGCATAGAGACCGTCCGCGGGATCGGATACGTTCTTCGATAACCGAAATTTTCCGTGCCGCAAACCGCGGCAAAAACGACTTCGCTCCATAACGGGTGAAGTCGTTTTTGTTTGATGCCGCCAAGTGTTCGGAGAGATCCGGAGGAGATGGAGAAGTGTTTTCGGCTTAGAAATGGCGGCCGACGATGAACCGGCTTTGCCAGAACCCCGAGTTGATATCCGTTATTTCCACACCGCGTCCCGGATGATTGTGCACCATTTTTCCTCCGCCTATATAAATACCGACATGGTTGATGTGACCGGGCGTACTTACGCTGAACATGACAAGATCGCCCTTTTGCAGATTCGCTTTGCTTGTAACCGGCTTTCCGTATTGAGCTTGTGCGTTCGAACCCCATGGAAGTTTAATGCCGTTTTGGGCAAATACGAATTGGGTAAACGCGGAGCAGTCGAAAATAAGGCGCTGAGGATCTCTGACGCCATACACATATTTCACTTTGCCGATGTAGGATTCCGCTGTGTTCACGATGCGATCGGCGGTCGATGACGAGATTTGGGCGGTGGCCGCAGAGGATGCCATAGCGACACCGCTGCATGTGCCAAGAAGCGTGACGGCAAGAGCAGAGGCTGCAAGCAGTTTGTTCACGGGCGTTCTTCCCTTCTCATGTTGTCTGGTGTGCTGCGTGTTCCAGTATAAGTGCCGACGATGAGAAAATAATGAGAATCCGGTTGGTAATTTTTTCTCCGTCTGCCCACACGCATCGTTTTCGGGATCATAATGTAGCCATATAAAATGCGGTTGTGTGCCTTGTCGCGCCGGCAACGAGGACCGTCACATTCGGGGAGGAGAAAGGTTTTATGGGAAATTATCGGGTGGTCTGGAGAGGCCCTGTCCATAAAGCGAGCGGTCTCGGGATAGCGAGCCGCGAATACGTTCGGGCATTAAGAAGACAAGGCGTGGACGTCAAGGTCGATACCGGCGTTTCGGAAAAGGCGAAAGCAGGGGATACCGGCAAACGAAAAATACTGATCTACCATTATCCTCCTTCGATGATCAACATGAATAAGGAAAGAAAAAGATTCGACCGGATCATATTGAATACCGTTTGGGAAACGACGCGCATTCCGCAAAGATGGATGGCCAATATCAACCGGTTCGACGCTGTTTGCGTGCCGTCTGAGCACAACAAAACCGCGCTGCGCAACAGCGGCGTAACCGTTCCGATTTTTGTCGTGCCCCACGGCGTTTACACGCAGCAATTTCGTCCCGGCAATAAGAAGCTTCCGCTTAAACAGGCCGCAGGAAGATTCGTATTTATTTCGGTGTTCGGCTTTCAGCACCGCAAAAATCCCGAAGCTCTGCTCAAGGCGTATTGGCAGGAGTTTTCCGCAAAGGATCGGGTCTTGTTGGTAATTAAAACGAACGGCTATGCCCGTTATGAAAATTCCGCGTGGATCAAAACCAAAATTGCGCGATACAAAAACAGCTTGAATCTCCGCAAGGACACGGCGCCGATTGCCATTTATGCCGGCCAGATGGGCAAAGACCGGATTAAGCAATTGTACGCGCTCGGGAATGTTTTCGTACTTCCGACAAGGGGAGAAGGGGTCGGATTGCCGTTTCTCGAATCGCTGGCAAGCGGTGTCCCCGTCATTGCCACAGGCTGGGGCGGACATATGGACTTTTTAACCCGCAATAATTCGTTTATCGTCGCATACAAGCTGACCAAGCCGACGGCAAGCATGAACGGGGGCAGCGCGATTTCCCGAACTTTCCGCCATTTGTTCGCGGGTAGCGGGCAGCGCTGGGCCGAACCGGACATCGGCAGCCTGAGAAAGCAAATGAGATATGCTTACAGCCATCCCGACCTGTGCAGAAAAAAGGGACGGCAGGGCAGGCAAGATATGCTTCGGTGGTCTTGGGATCGAGCCGGAAAGTTGTTTAAGCAAGCGATAGAAAATGTGATCGGGTAGGTGTATTTGTCCATTGCCATTCGTCAAGCCGCCGCATGAGATAAAGGTATAAGATGACGGACGGAGGCCGCAGCACATGAAATATTTGATTATTAATGCCGATGATTTCGGTTTGTCGCCCGGTGTGAACAAAGGAATCGCCGAAGCATACGGGGCCGGAACAATTACAAGTGCTACGCTGATGGTCAATATGCCCGGGTTTTCCGACGCCGTCGGGTTATCCCGTTTGCTGCCGGGCCTCGGTGTGGGTCTTCATTTCAATTTGACTTACGGCAAACCGGTATCGGATCCGAGGCTCGTCCCCTCACTTGTACAAAAGGACGGCTCGTTCCACCCGATCACCGCGCAGTGCACCAGAGAAGAGGGCGATATCGAAACCGAGCTGGCCGCTCAGTGGAATCGGTTTGTCGAGATAGGCCGAAAACCGACTCATTTGGACTCGCATCACCATATTCATCAGGTATTTCCCGCCGTTTACAAGGCGATGATCCGCTTGGCCGAAAAAGAAAACGTCCCGATGCGCCGTTTGCAAACGCCTCACGAACTGACCGTCACGTCTCCGCGGACTACGGATTACGTGCTGCTCGATTCCTACCATAAACAGGACGGCTTGCAGCGGCTGCTCCACTATCTTCGCCACCTTCCGAACGGCACGACCGAACTCATGTGCCATCCCGGGTACATCGACGATACGGTGCGCGAAATCTCCGGTCTGAAGAACGAACGGGAGTCGGAACTGGCTGTTTTTCGCCATCCGCTCGTCAGCCAAATCATCCGGGAATCGAACATTAACCTGATTCATTACGGAAATCTTGGGGAGCTCGGGGAGAAGTCCCCCCAGCCGGAAACCGCCATGGAGATGGAGGAGATCCGTCCTTCGGTCGTTTTGCCAAGTAAAGCGGCGCTGAAGAACAAAAAGAGGCGAAAAGTTTCAAGGCGAAAAAAGAAAACAATCAATATGGAGCGCACCAAAAAACGTCCGGCCTCCCCCGCCAAACGAAAGAAAAAAAAGGTGCTCTCAAGGGCAGGGAAATTTCAGCGTAGATGAGATGAGCCATGCAAAACGACTTTTTTCGTTGACAATGATAATCGTTATCAATTATGATGGTTTTGCGAAACCATATCCGGAATGGGAACGCGCTCATATGGTTATTTCAAGGAGGAACTTTTGTTATGACGCGTCATTCAGCCCATAGAGCCAACCTGCTTCGATCCCGGCACGACTTCACTCGGTGGGCAGTGATTTTGTTACTGGTCTTATTTGTGCTTGCCGGCTGTCAGCCGGGGCAAAACGATACGCAGCAAGCCGGAAGCAGCGGGGCCAAACGGGTCGTTAAACATTTGGGCGGAGAAACGACGATCGAGGGCACTCCGCAAAAAATCGCGGTTCTGGATTACCGTCTCGCCGATTCGCTGCTCGCGCTCGGCATCAAGCCGTATGCGATGACGACGTTTCTCGGTTCGACCGAGCTGCCTTATGTGGACGGCAATTCTCTTTCGAATGTGATTCCCCTCGGCGATACACCGAACCTGGAGGCCATTCTCCAGGCCGGTCCCGATCTGATCATTGCCCGCAGAACCGAAGAGAAGGTGTACGATCAACTGAGCAAAATCGCACCTACCGTCATTGTGGACGTACCGGCCGATTGGCGCGAAGGATTCAAGGAGCTGGGCAGCATTTTGCAGCGCGATAAAGAAGCCGCCGAATGGCTGGCGAACTACGATAAGAAAGCGGCTGACGTCCGCAGCGAACTCGCGCGCTTCGTAAAGCCCGGCGAGACGTTCGTATATTTGCGGATCATGCCGAAGGAAATACGGCTTCACGGCACACAGGAGCTGTTCGGCGCAACTCTGTTCCGCGACCTGAAGCTGACTCCCGCACCGGGTCTCGATCAATTGCAGCGGATTGAAGCGATCTCGCTGGAGAAGCTGCCCGATTATAACGCGGATTACATATTTATGGAAGTCGGTTCGCCGACAGCCGGCGGCGACAAGAAAGCCGAAGAAAATTTGGCCGGCATCTCGCAGTCGGCGGTATGGAAAAATCTCAAGGCGGTCAAAAACGGCCATGTGTTTACGATGCCGCAATGGATCATCAGCGATTATCCGCATATTAAAAGCAAGTCGCTCGATTTGATACTCGACCATTTCAAACGGTCGGTGCCCGGAAAATGATGACGACAGCGGCATCTTCCGAACCCAAGCTGCGCTCCAGGCCGGCTGCCGCCGCGTTCATTATGTTCGGCGGCATCGCCTTGCTGGCGCTAGGTATTATCTTATCCGTCAGCTACGGTGCGGCGAACATCAAGCCGGCTGCGGTATGGCAAGCCGTTTTCAGCTACAATCCGGAGCTGACCGAGCATCAGATCGTCCGGGAGCTTCGCCTCCCCCGCGCTTTGGCAGGGGCGCTTGTCGGCGCCTGCTTCGCCGTAGCCGGTGCGATAATGCAGGGCATGACGCGCAACCCGCTCGCCGATCCCGGGCTGCTCGGCATTAACGCCGGAGCCGGGCTGGTGCTCGCGGTTTGTTTTGCCTTTTTTCCGGGGCTTCCGTTTCTGAAGCTGATCCTGCTTTCTTTTCTAGGAGCGGCGGTTGGCGCCGCACTTGTGTACGGCTTCGGCTCGCTGGCCGGCAAAGGGCTGACACCGGTGCGTCTGGCGCTGGCCGGAGCGACGGTCAGCGCGCTGCTCACGGCGATAAGCGAAGGAATCGCGATCTATTTTCGCATCGGGCAAGATCTCGCCTTCTGGCATGCGGGCGGCGTGGCCGGCGTCAAATGGACGCAGCTTCGCGTCATGTTTCCTTGGGCGGCAGGTGCGCTTGCCGCTGCTCTTCTGCTTTCGCGCTCGGTGACGCTGCTCAGCCTCGGAGAGGAAGTGGCGACCGGGCTTGGCGGGCGGACCGCGATGGCGAAGCTCGGCTGCGCGGCCGTCGTGCTTGTGCTTGCCGGCGCCGCCGTATCGGCCGTCGGTCCGATCGGCTTCGTCGGGTTAGTCATACCTCATATTGCGCGTTACTTTGTCGGCGTTGACTACCGCCGGATCATCCCCGTCTCCGCGATCTTCGGCGGCCTGCTTATGGTGTTCGCCGATATTGGCGCGAGAATGGTCCACCCGCCGTACGAGACGCCGATCGGCGCGCTGATCGCCTTGATCGGCGTTCCGTTTTTCCTCTATTTGGCGCGCCGGGAAGGGAGGGAGCTGTGATGAACGGAGAGCCGTTTCCCGGCTCGTCTCATCGAATGCCGATTCGCGGCATCGCCGTTTGCGCGGTACTCGGGGTTTTGATCATCATCGCCTTTATCGTGAGTATGAACACCGGCTTTACCCGGCTGCCGCCGCTCGATGTGATCAAGACGTTGTTTGGAGCGGGGACTGCGAAGCAGCAGATCATTTTGTTTGATTTTCGTCTACCGCGGATCGTGATTTCCGTGCTTGTCGGCGCGGGGCTCGCCGTGTCGGGCTGCATTATGCAAGGGTTGTCCCGCAACGGGCTCGCCGATCCGGGCATTCTTGGCATTAACGCGGGCGCGGGGCTGATGGTCGTGTTATTTGTCGCGTTTTATCCGGCTAACACGGCTTCTTCGATATTTCTTCTGCCGTTTCTGGCGCTGGTCGGCGCAGGGCTGGCCGCCGCCCTCGTATATGCGCTTGCTTATCAAAAACATACAGGATTGTCGCGCACGAGGCTGGTCTTGACGGGAATCGCCGTCGCGGCAGGGATCCATGCGGCGATGATCGTGCTTACGCTGAGAATCGATCCGCAAAAATACCAATTTGTCTCCGTATGGCTGGCGGGCAGCATTTGGGGGACGAATTGGAAATTCGTGGCGGCGCTGCTGCCTTGGATACTCGTGCTGCTGCCCTATGCGATATACAAGTCGCAAATATTGAACGTGATCAGCCTCGGAGATCAAATGGCGGCCGGTCTCGGTGCTTCCGTGGAAAAGGAACGTCTCCGCCTGCTTGCCGTTTCGGTCGGTTTGGCCGGATCGTGCGTGGCGGTGGGGGGCGGCATCGGCTTTGTCGGCCTGATCGGCCCGCATTTGGCCAGGCGGCTCGTCGGACCGAAGCATCAGGTGCTGCTTCCGGCTTCGGCGCTTGCGGGAGGGCTGCTCGTCATCGTCGCAGACACATTGGCCCGCTGGATCATGCAGCCGAGCGAACTTCCGGCAGGCATCGTCGTCGCCGTCATCGGCGCGCCTTACTTTCTTTATTTGCTGGTCAAATCCAAAGAATAACGCAGCCAAGCCTTGCCGATGACATCCCCGGCAGGGCTTGCTCTTTTTGTGCGAGAGGGCGGGGAGACATCGCCGAACCTATTTGAATGAAACAATGCTGCGGAACACCGATTTGTCTTTCAATTTTCGGAACAGATGAACGTTCGGTTTAAAATTCGCTTCGATAACCCATACTCTGCCCTTGCGATCGAGACCGATGTCGATCCCCATCATTCGAATTCGTTTAAAATATTTGCCGAGCAGCTTGGCTGTCATGAGCGCCACCTCGTCGATTTCCGAAAGAATCTCCGAGGAAGAATATTTCCTTAAAGATGAGCGCTGCAGCGCATATTTGACCGGAACGACTTTGCCTTTGCTTCGTAATATATTAGTGACGATGAAGCCTTTTCCGGCAATTTTGGCCAGCTTGCCCGTTACCGCCCATGGGGAATTTTTGCGGCGTTGCACCATGACCCTTAAATCGAAGGGGCGCCCATCCACCCGGGCCAGCGGGATTCGCTCCTGCACGATATAATTTTTCAGCTTCCGCTTTCGCAAATAGGAAGCAAGGGTTTCGCGGCTTTCGAACATGTTTGTTTTGTTCTCGTGATGCGTCTCATAACGGCGGTCAACGGTTTCGGAAATTTGCACGACTCCGTTGCCCCTGTAGCTTCCCGAAGGTTTTACGATGACCTTGCCGTATTTATCCAGCATCCGCCACAGATTTCGCATCTTCATGTAGCGGGTTTCCGGCAGATAGATCGCCAGTTCCGGCGATTTTCGGAGTATTTTATATTTGCCCCATTTCGTCCAGCTTACCATCGGCGGATCTTTCTCCTTTGTCAAAATCGGTTTTATTTGCTATCGTATTCAGCGGGTGTCCACAAGGTGAACAAACTGCCGCCCGTACGTCCGAATCATAAAGATTTCACATGCGAACTCCTTAAGAAAATGTTAATATTTTCTTCACAGGGTATTTACTTTTCGGTTGTATGATGAATACTATACTGGAGCAAATAGATCCAATGTTTCACTGATTGCCGCTTGCATGGGGGGAGGAAAAGAAAATGGAGCGCAATCCGCGAATATTGATTCTCACGGCAAGTTACGGAGACGGGCACTTGCAGGCAGCCCGTTCGCTGAAGGCTGCCTTCGAACAGCAAGAAACCGGGCTTGTTCATATCATGGATTTGATGAAAGAAGCGCATCCTATTATCAACAAGATTACAACGACGCTTTACATAAAAAGCATGCTGACCTCTCAGTTCGGCTTCGATTATTACGGATGGAGTTATTATTTGACCCGGGACTCCAACCCATATGCAGGGTGGAACCGGTATTTCAATGCGATGGGCAAAAAGAAGCTGAAGCAGCGTGTGGAGCAGGATCGGCCGGATGCGATTGTCTGCACGTTTCCGTTCGGGGCTGTGCCCGAGCTTTGCGAGCAGGAAGGCATTCCCGCTTTTACCGTTGTAACGGATTTTTCCCTGCATTCGCGCTGGATTCATCCGAAAATCGACAAATATTATGTGGCGACCGAGGACTTACGGGAAGAGCTTGTCTCCAGAGGAATTTCACGAAGGAATGTTATGGTCAGCGGCATTCCGATCAGAAAAGCTTTTGAGCAGACCACGGACAGGGAGGCAAATTCGTTCGCGGACCTGTTCGATAAGAACCGCAAAACCATTTTAATATTAGCGGGATCATATGGAGTGCTTGGAAGCATTGAGGACATGATTCAAGCGTTAATCAGGAATACGGGCTGCCAGCTTGCCGTCGTTTGCGGGCGAAATCAGAAGCTGGAGGGTAAGCTGCGGCTCAAATACGGACATGAACCGCATGTCCGCATATTCGGATTTGTCGAACAAATGCAGGATTTGATGGCCGTTTCATCCTGCATCGTCACCAAAGCCGGCGGGCTGACGTTGTCCGAGGCGATTGCGATGCAGGTTCCAGTGTTCATCTTTAAGCCTTTTGCCGGGCAGGAAAAAGAAAATGCCGCGTATTTGTCCGGCAAGGGGGCGGCCCGCATAGCCCGCAGCACGGAAGAGCTGGCGGGGCAAATCGCACAATTGCTCGCGGAGGAAACTACCGGGGCTCAGATGAGGCGGCAGATGGCGCTGCTTCGCAAACCTTCGGCGGCCGGTCTGATCGTTCAGGACGTGCTGCATTACGTAAAGGAGCGGGCAAGCATCCTGATCTAAACTTCGTTTGAAGAAAGGCAGGCTGGGTATGGAGGCTGTAAGCAAGACGCTCGTGCGCGGGAATATGCTGATGTTTGGGATTGTATTATTTATCGTCGAATTCGTCAGGGGAGCGTATCTTGTTTCCTTTTTGCCCACTTATGGTGAAAAAGCATTGGGTTTTTCCGCCGCCGCGGTCGGCACCGCCGTATCTGTCCACTATGTTACGGATACGCTCATCAAATGTTACGCAGGTTATTTATTGGATCGCTTTTCGCTGCGGCTGATCGTCCAGTCCGGCCTGTTCATTTCCTTCACCGGACTTATAATGATGCAATACGCCCATTCCTTTTGGCTGCTTGTCGCCGCTGCCGCTTTATTCGGGGTTGGAATTTCTCCCATTTGGCTGGTATGCTTAAGTAAAGTCAAGCCGGAGCAGCGCGCGGCGGGTATGGGGTTATTGTACACTTGTTGGCTTTGCGGCCTTGGGGCGGGACCGGTCGTCATCAATTTCGTCATCGATCGGAGCTACACCATCTCGTTTCAGATCATGCTTGTGCTGTGGGGGCTGGGCTGGCTGCTTTCGTTATTTATTTCCAATGCGAAGGAATCGGCGCCGGAGCAAATTCCCGTCCGCCAGCAAATTTCCATGTTGTGGGAACGACTGATTGCGATGAAGAAGCTGCTGCCCGGCATGATTTTGCAAACCGCTTCCGCCGGCATGCTCGTCCCGATTTTGCCGGGATTTGCTTCAACTTATTTGGGATTGCAGTATTCCCAATACTCTTACGTGCTTATAGCCGGCGGCGCTTTTACCGTCATTTTTCTCGTACCGATGGGGAAATGGTCGGACCGCTGGGGCAGAAAATGGTTCCTGATCGCCGGTTTTTCCGGGTTCGCCGTGATGCTGTACAGTTTGACGTTTGCCCATACGTTGTGGCAAGCCGTTCTGCTCGCGGCTTTACTCGGCTTATCTTACGCCGCGGTGCTCCCTGCCTGGAATGCGATCATTGCGGGGTTTGTTCCGGCCAACCAGCAGGGGCTCGGTTGGGGATTGTTTTCCAGCGTGGAGGGGATCGGCGTTATCATCGGCCCTGTGCTGGGGGGCTGGCTCGCGGATCTTTTCGACGCCCGGGTAGCGATTTGGACCAGCGCCGCCTTGCTCGCCGCCATTGCCGCCTACTATATCGCAGTGCCGCTAGAAGGGGATAAAGAGCTCGCATGACCAGTTGTTTTGGGCTGAGGAGGACGGGGCATGAATCATATATTGATCCTAATCGTGTGCGGTTTACTCGTGTATACGATCATTCCAACCTTTGTCATTCGGCTGTTCGGCTTCGGAGTATACAGACAAGGGACGGCCGGACGAAGCATCGCGCTCACGTTCGACGACGGCCCGGATCCGGAATACACACCCCGGCTGCTTGATTTGCTGGGGGAGCATCAAATTAAAGCGACGTTTTTTGTGCTCGGCTCGAAGGCGGAGCAGCATCCCGAGCTCATCGTGCGGATGCATGAAGAGGGGCACCTGGTCGGCGTACATAATTATGTGCATTGGGCGAACGCCCTGATGACGCCGAAGCGGGTCAGAAGGCAGATCGAACATTCCGTCAGCGTCATCGAACGCATCGTCGGAATTCGTCCCGTTCATTACCGGCCGCCGTGGGGGATCATCAACATCTTCGATTTTTTGCTGATGAAAAGATTCCGGATGATTATGTGGTCCATTATTGTCGGCGACTGGAGAAGCCGCGGAGGCAAAAGAAAAATCAAAATGAGGCTGCTATCCAAGCTGCGGCCAGGGGCCGTGATCGTACTGCATGACAGCGGACGGACGTTCGGCGCCGATCTGGACGCCCCGGTCTACATGCTTGAGGCGCTGCATGAATTTATCGGCGAAGCGCAGGCCAAAGGATACAACTTTGAACGGATAGACGAAAAGATTTCGCAGGACGAACGAAGCGGGCATGCGAAAATTGGGCTCACGAAACGGTTGTTCGCCTCCCTGTGGTTCAAATGGGATGAGCTTTTTCATCTGCTGTTCCGAATCAAGCAGGTGGACCCGGAAAATCCGTTCCTGTTTTACCGTACGGTCACGTACCGGGGAAAACCGATTCCGCTCGCGGACGGCGAGACGCTGGCAAGCGGCGACCGCGTGATCGAGCTGCATTTTAACAATAAAGTATTGCTGGCGATCGCCGCCGAAACCCGTTCGACTATGCAGCTTGCGGTGAAATTGATCCGCACCGTCAAAGAGGCATTGCCGCAAATTACGGCTAATTTGCTGAAAGACGCAGCCGAAGGACCGGTTAAGGCGGTTTATGGCATCACGATGATCCACCGCGGCGCCGAGCAGCTCGGATTTACGATTACCGATTTGCCGCGCGGATGGTTTTTATTCGCCTCCCGCATTTACCTGCGGGCGCTGCTGTATGCCATTCACCCGGATGGCAAAGCCAGGCTGCAGGCGCGGCCTGAACTTTTGACGCCGAAGATACTCGCGATCTCGACCAAAAAGCTGATATCCGCATTTCCCGCCCCCACCCCTGTGGCGGAGCTGCTCGCTGAAGATCCTGCCGTGACTTCCGCCGTTTCGTTCGAAAGCCAGTTTATTTCCAACCATTGATTAAACGTACGCAAGCCGGCGTATATTTTCGATGAATGCAGGTGAACCCGTTTGCTCGATAAAACACTGCCCTATTATCACGTTATCATGCTGCGTCAAGCAGGTTCATCCGTTCCGAAATTCGCGCTTCCCGCGGGCTTCAGGTTTTCATTGTTTACTCCAGGCAAGGAAGAGAAATGGGCGGAGATCGTTACCTCGGTCGGCGAATTTGAGCGCACTGCGGATGCATTGAAATATTTTGCAAGCGAATATTTGCCGTTCTCTCCGGAACTTGAACGACGGTTGCTGTTTATTGTTACGGAAAAGGGAGAAGAAGTCGCCGCAATTACCGGCTGGTGGAATTACACCGGCCGGCGGCGCGATCCTTCCATTCATTGGGTGGCCGTTAAGCCGGAGTATCAGGGATTCGGGCTCGGGAAGGCGCTCGTTGCCGAAGGGCTGCAAAGATTGCTGCATTTGGAAGGCGACCTGGACATTTACTTGCACACGCAAACGTGGAGTTATAAAGCGATCGGCATCTATTTGCAGGCAGGTTTTCGGATTATGCGGCAGGGAAGCTTCGGCACCTACAAAAACGAGTGCGCGCAGGCTCTGCCGGTATTAATAGAAAAATTATGTGGCGGCACGGAAAATAAAGAAAGCGCTATCACGAAATGGTTAATATAGTGCAACTACATCGGAGCTTTGTACATATTGAAGTATGCTATAATCGCCTCGAAACGCTTCCGGATTGAAGCAATCCCATATGTGGAAAGGCGGTTATGATGATTTGAAAAAAAATATGTTCAAAGTCCTTCAAATGGTTTGTATCGGCGTTCTTGCATTGCCTGCAGCCGGGTTGGCGGCGGGTTCGGGCAACGCAGAGCAGGGCAACTTTGTGAGCGCTTCCAACTCGACTTATGCGCCGGTTTCCGCAGCCGATACAGCTGATGCGGTTAGCGTTTCGAACGCATCGGAGCTTGCTGCGGCCATCGCCGCCGCGACGGCGGGCACGACGATTTTGCTCGAGGATGGCGAGTATGCGCAAAACAGCACGTTCAGCATCAGCGGTAAAAACGGCACCTCCGACAGCCCGATCACCATTGCTGCCAGACACGCGGGAAAGGCGGTCATTAGCGGGAAAGCCGGCTTCAATATCAGCAACTCGTCGTATGTCGTTATTCAAGGCATGAAATTTACCGGAACCGTTACGGCGGTAAATCTGAACAACTCGAACCACATTCGCGTTACCCGCAATACGTTCGCGCTGGCCAATATCAACAATCCGAGCGGGTTCAAATGGCTGCAGTTTTCAGGCTCGAACAGCCACCATAACCGGATCGATCGCAACGAGTTCGGACCGCGCGGCGATTTGGGGCAAATGATCGCTTTTCAAGGAACGGTGATGTCACAATACGACGTCATCGAGTACAATTATTTCCATGACGCGGCGCCGCAGACGGAGAACGGCGGGGAGACGATTCGCGTCGGTTTGTCCGGCTCCTCGATGAGCAGCGGTTTTACGACGATTCAGTACAATTTGTTCGTGAACTGCGACAGCGATGCCGAAATCATCAGCGTAAAGAGCGGAAACAACACGATCCGTTACAACACGTTCATCGATAACAAAGGCCAGGTTACCGCCCGTCACGGACATGCAAACAGCTATTACGGCAACTATTTTTTCCGTACCGGCGACAAACCGGGCGTCGGCGGCTTGCGTATTTATGCGAACGATCAGAAAATATACAACAATTACTTCGAAAATATTCCGGGCACGATTCATATCGACGGCGGCGATTACGATGCGGGGCCGGACGGCAAAAACTACGATTCGTCCGTACTGACCAAACATTGGCGGGTGTACCGCGCCCAGGTGTTCAACAACACGATCGTCGGCAGCTCTTCCGGTATTGTGATCGGCAAAAGCTATACGTACGCACCGGTGGACAGCATTGTGGCGAACAACATCGTCATCGGCAGCGGCGGGCCTCTGTATAACGAAATGAAAGAAACAAACACCGCCTTTTACGGAAACATCGGGTTCGGCGGCGGAACGCTCTCGAACGTTTCGCGAACCGCGGACGAGATCCGGGAGATCGATCCGCTGCTTGTCCAGGCGGACGGCGTGAGCAGGCTGACGGCGGGAAGCCCGGCTATCGACGCGTCGATGTGGAGCAGCCCGCTGCTCGTTGAAGATATGGACGGTCAGCCGCGCCAGGCAGCGGATACCGGTGCGGACGAATATTCGGGCGACCCGGTTCGTCGACGGCCGCTGACCGTCTCGGATGTCGGCCCCGGTTCCGTCATTGTCGTACAGTCGAAGGTGCAAGGAACGGAGCACAGCGGCTGGTACCGGTCGGACGTCAGCGTCGCACTCAGTCCGCTGAATACGGAGCCCGGCGTCGGGCGGGTCGAATACCGGACGGATGCGGAGGCCGCTTGGCAGGAGTATGCCGGCTCGCCGATCCGTTTGACGGAGGAAGGCACGCATACGCTGAGCTACCGTTACCTGAACGAAGACGGAATGGCCGAGTCGGAGAATGCGCAGACGTTCCGCATAGATAAATCGGCCCCGCTGGCGACCTTACTCGCGAACGGGCAGCAATTGGCAGACGGTGCAGTGTTCGCCGATACGGTGACGCTCGCGCTGCAGCTTCGGGCTTCGGACAATTTGTCCGGCATTGCGAACACGAGCTTTACGGTTGCGGGCGCTACCTACGCGTCGCAAGCCGCTCTGCCGCTTGCCGGGCTGCTCGGGGAGAGCCGCATTGACTTCAAGGCGGAGGACACTGCGGGCAACGTGAAGACGGGGGCAATTACGTTCAAGGTAACTCCGACTTGGGATACGTTATCTGCTTTGCTGGACGGCTATGTGACGACAGGGGCCGTTCGCGGTCCGCTCGTACCGCAGCTGATGGGCAGCCTGGATCAGGCTCGCCATCAAAACGACAAAGGCTCGGTGAAGCAGGCGGCGAAATTTCTGGACAATTTCGTCAAGCATTTGACCCGCGACGAAATGGCTGACAGCATCACGCCGGCGGCGCGCCAGGCGCTCCAAAACTATGCGGAAGCGCTGAAAAATCTTTGGGAGAACGCTTGAAGCCAGAAGCTTAAGGCCGATAAAGCCGATTTTTTTAAAAAAGCCTGTGCAAACAGGCTTTTTGTTTTGCCTATTTACAATCGTTTGTAATTAGATTATTATCTAATTAGATAAATACCAAATTCGATTATGATGAAATAATGAGGTGAACTATCCGTTATGCAATTGGATAAAGTCGTCAGCTACCATAAAGCACTGGCCGATCCGACGCGGATCCGATTTCTGATCCTTCTGGCGGAAGGCGAAATGAACGGCCAGATTTTGGCGGAAAAATTATGCATATCTCCAGCAACCGTCACGCATCATGCCGCCAAGCTTCGCGAAGCGAGCCTGATAAACGAACGGCGCGATAAAAACACGATTTATTTTTCGCTGAATCACTACTTCCTTAAAAGCAGCTCGGCGGCTACGGTCGAGTTGATTTACAAAAACGTTAGCGCGCCAGGAGGTCCCGAAGCGATGGATGAGAAAAACAAACGGTTAAAGGATTCCGTTCTGAAAAATTTTTTTACAGCGGAGGGCAAATTAAAGCATGTTCCCGTCCAGCTTAAGAAAAAGCTGATCGTCCTGGAACATGTCGTCTCCCAACTGGACAAGGGCCGAAAATATACGGAGAAAGAAATCAACGACTTCATCAAACGGTTTCATGACGACTTCGCGACGATACGCAGGGAGTTTATCATGCATCAATTCATGTTCAGGGAGAATGAAGTATACGAGTTGAACCCACCGGAGCTGTGGGCCAAGTGGGAGACGTTGTCGTGACGCTGCTCTGACACATTTTGAACTCGGGGCTTTAGAAAACGAAAACATCGGGAGACTGCAAAGTTTTACAAACTTTGTGAGCTCCCTTTTTAATTTCTAATAAATGGTTTGATTGGTATAATGGAAGGGGAAGTTGTCGGATTGTGACCGGTGTTGGACGTAAAATCGAGGGGATTAAGAATGATTGAAATTTATCATGGTGTTCCAGACGAAGTAAAAGAAGCTGCAAATGCTCACTTGGAATCTTTTATCCACTTTTATATGGACATTCAAAAGGATCTGGATGAAAATTTTGATGACCTGTATTCGGATATATTTCCGGAACTGGTCTATTTTAGCAGGAAAGCAAAGTGTATAAAGGCTGTTGAGGAATTGTTTTATTGGACGAGAGACGATTTTATACATACATTAACTCCATTGCACGAGTATGCTCTGTATAACATTATCGAGTATTGCGAAGAAGCCGATGAAGAATTCTGGAAAGAAAATAATGAAGCGTTGTTTTTTAAACATACGGATACCAATGAAGCCATTTTTGAAAATTTCGTTGACGAGGATGAGGATTGGAGCCTTGAAGACATAAACCGTTTTAAGTTTGATTTTTTTTATAATAATTGTTTTCAGGATGTTGATTTTTTGGATGTCGCCTTATACTACTCTTGCTTTAAAACGATGACAGATACCCAATTTAAACAACTTAGAATTAATTTACATACTTATACTGATTTGATGCCCACTGATATAGAGGAAGAATTTCTGAGACTGTCAAAAACCAAAAATTCAAAAGACGATAATTTTGAGCGGACAGTCCGGGAAGGAATAAAATATTTTCAACACTCGATTATGAATCGTGGTATTTACAAATTACTTTGGGATAACGAGCAGGAACCAAGGGATGAAGCGTCGGTTCAAAACCTGTTTTTTGGTATTTCCTTTGTTTTTTTTAGTTTAAATAATATTAATATATCTCGTGAAGCAAACACAGGAAGAGGACCTGTAGATTTTAAATTAAGCAGGGGATCGAATGAAAGATTATTGATCGAAGTGAAGCTGGCAAGAAATAAAAAGTTAAAGCACGGGATTGAAAAGCAGCTATGCCAATATATGATTTCTGAACAAATAAAAGTGGCTGTATACATGGTAGTTATATATCTGGAATCGGAAATGGCTTTCGTTGAACCATTAAAAGAAATTATTGAGAAATGTAATGAAATGTACGATCTTAAGCTAAAGCTGGAAATTATTAATGCCTGTAAAAATAAGCCTTCCGCTTCAAAATTACCGGAAGATTATGACGTTTTTCAATTATGATTTTTGGACTGAGCAGCATCGATTACAAACTAAGGAAAAAACTTCAAAACGACGAAAGAATCATAGAAAGACTAGACATTCTAATCAATGATAGCAGAAGGAAAGATTGAGGTGGATTTTGTGCCATGAACCCGATCAGCGGCATCCGTTGGAAAGAAAAAAGCCGGGTTGTTGATGTGCTGCTCTCGTCAAGCGACTCAATTGAAGCAATCCCTTTGGCTCCCGGCCTCGAGGCTGAAGTGACAAGAATTCGTCTAAAAGGAGCCGACTATGTGCTCAAAGTATGGAACCGGTCATCGAAGCCCAGTATCGAGAATCAGTACAAGCTGCTGCAGGCATTATTTGACCGGGGGTTATCGGTATCGGAACCTTTGGGGTGGGGACTGGATAACAATAATAACCAGGTATTGTTAACAAGTTTTGACGGCGAACCAGTAAGGAAAGTGAACAAGTCGTTATTTGCTCAAATTGCGAAAATATTGACCGGCATTCACAAGTTCCCGCTTGAAGATTTGGACGAAAGCATCGTTCGAAAATACGACTTTGTAACTTATTTTTATCCGCGAGTGGAAGAACATAAAGATATACATCCCTTGCTCCTTCAACTCGTTAAGCAAAGCCAAATGAAACAGGATAAATTGATTCATGGAGATTTTAATTTAGGCAATATTTTGGAAACCGCAGGAAGGTATACCGTAATTGACTGGACGAATGGACAAATGGGCGATCCGAGGTACGATCTGGCTTGGTCGATCGTTTTGATCACCGTGTTTGTGAGTGAAAGAAACGGCTCGATTTACCGTTCGGCCCTGTTGGCGGCAACTCGATATGAAGCGGATGAACTGGAATTATTCGAAGCAATGGCTTGTCTGAGATGGGTCTTGCTGCACAGAATGTTTAATCTGATCAAAGGAAAAGAAACCGCGGCAAGAGTAAGAAACATGTTGAAAAAAAACATCTACTTGAATGAAAGCTTTCTTGGATTGTGACTCTGGCTTCCAAGTAAATATTGGATGAATTTTGGGGATGACCCTTGTAATTTCAGGTATTGTAGTTTATATTTAGTTTGTGTTTTGGAGAAATCGAACAGGCAAAGCTAGTGAAAATTAGCGACGCAAAGCTACAGGGGCTAAGGGATTGCAGGTGCTGCAGTCCGATGCCAGCCAGTTGCCGTATCGTTTGGAGAATCCCGGAAGGACCGTCTCTGCGGTCTCTTCGTGATGTTTTATATCTCCATCCCTGTCGTCGGCAACGATGGCGGGGATTTTTTTGTCGCAAATATCGTTGATCGCAAAGTTTTTTTGTTTTAAGAGCATGGGTCAGCACATAGTGAAACGGGTCCGTCACGATTTTGCGGAAGCAAACAGCAGCCATCTTATACAAGGAGCGGAACGTTGATGCAAACAAGCCTAGTCAGAGAAATGCTGGCGGACAAGATGACCATTTTAACGCAGCCGGGAGCTTCGGATATCGCTTTGGTCGGTCCGGTTCAGCTTCCCGTTCAGCTCGAAGATAGGGAAATCACCTTTCAATGGTACACTTGGTTAAACACGGAAAAAACCGATGTGCAAAAGGAAGACCTGCTCGACATGCTGCCGAAGGCGGAGCTTGCTTCATTTCAGCAATCCTCCGTGCTTGTTTTCGGAGATTTCTCCCATTCGCAGCAGGCGCTTGTCCGGATGCACAGCATTTGCCATACGGGGGACATTTTCGGGAGCAAGCGCTGCGACTGCGGTTACCAGCTGCAGCGCGCCCTGCGTATGATCGCGGACAATGGCAGCGGCGCTCTTTTTTATTTAGCCGACCACGAGGGACGCGGAATCGGGCTTTTTGCCAAATCACTGGCATACTTGCTGCAGGAAGAAGGCTTCGATACAGTGGAAGCGAATCACGGTCTCGGCTTTGCGGACGATCAACGTTCTTATGACGAAGCCATCCGCGTGCTTCGGGGGTTACGTTCAAAGCCGGTCACTTTGATCACAAACAATCCGAAAAAATTGGAATCGCTGCGGGAGCAGGGCTTGTCGACCGATCGTCATATTTCGATATGGGGCAGTATATCCAAGCATAACGTTCGCTATTTGGCGACGAAAATCGCAAAATCCGGCCATTTAACCACCGGAATGATGATTCAAAATATCGAGCGAGGATAATCCAAAACGGAGGGACGGCTTATGATTCAATGCCCGTGGTTCTCTTGCGAAGTCGAACTCGTCGATAATATTTGTCCGGAGTGCAAACACGAGGTTTTGCCCGAACATGTTCAACCAAAAACGAATTCTGTCGATCAGGCAATTATGCATGCCAGCATCGAAGAAATCATCATGAACAAGTTCCGGTGCTCGAAATGCAACCACAATGAATGTTTAACCAAAGAAGTTTCCATGAGCGGAACAGGGTTGAGCAAAATTTTTGATATTGAGTATAACCATTTTTTATTTGTGTCTTGTACGAATTGCGGTTTTGTCGAGGTGTATAATCCCGATGTGCTGAGAGGACATACATCGGGAAGGTTGGGAACGATCATGGACCTTTTATTCGGATGATAGGCGAGGAAATGAAGAATAGACAACAATTTCTTAATATCCGCTAACGAAACCGCCGCCCTCCCTTGGTACAATATGTTGAAAGCGCTTTTACGAAGAAGGGGAGGGAAATGTCATGTCATGGCGGAAGACGGTTTCTTGGTCGCTGTCCGTCGCTGCTGCGGTTTCTTTGGCCGGCTGCGGGGGTGGAGGCGGCGTTTCTCAAGGGGATCAGGGGGTGAAGTCGGGGGATGTGAAGGATTTGGCTTCAAGCAACGAGCCTGTCACAATCACCTTTTACCGTCCGAATAATGCGACAACCGAAGACGAATTCAACAAGTTGATGGGCGATGCGATAAAAGCGAAGTTTCCTAACGTTACGCCGAAGTTTATTCCTTACGATAAAAACGTCGGGATCGACGGTGTGATAACATCGGGCAATGATATCGATATTATGCTGCTGTCCATCGCCTTTTTGCCGCAATTTCCGAACTACAAGCTTCAAATGGACCACACCGATCTGATCAAAAAATACAACTTCGATTTGAACCGGCTGGAACCGACGATGGTGGAGTATATGAAAAACTTCAGCAGCGGGGGCATGTATGCGCTGCCGATTTTCACCACGGCGGAGACGCTCATCTATAACAAGGACCTATTCGACAAATTCGGCGTTCCTTATCCGAAGGACGGCATGACGTGGGACGAAACGTATGAGCTGGCGAAGAAAATGACGCGCGTGGAGGGAGGGACGCAGTACTACGGTCTGATGATGTCGACCAGCCATATGATGCGGACCAACCAGCTTGGACTGCCTTATGTCGATATTAAAACGAATACTCCGCAAATCGCGACCGATTCGTTCCGCAGGCTGATTGAAAATTATACGCGGTTTTACATGGTGCCCGGAGCGGAGCTGAAGGACAAGAAGCCGAACGAGCTGGATCTGTTTACGAAAAGCCGCACGCTCGCCATGTATGCTTATTTTAACAGCGCGATGATTGCCGCTCCGGAGGATATGAATCTGGACGCCGTCACGCTTCCGACATTTAATGAAGCTCCGGGGACTGGCTCGCAAATGTATCCGACGTATGCAGGCGTGGTCAGCAGCAGTAAAAACAAAGAAGCCGCCTTCCAAATACTCGCCTATTTGACAAGCGAGGAGATGCAGCTCAAATTCGCCAAAGACGGCACCGGGCTTCCGGTTATCAAAAACAGCGAAAAAATCGTCGCTGCTTTCGGAGAAAGCAAACCTCAGTTAAAGGGGAAAAACATCAGGGCGTTTTATCCGGCAAAACCGGCACCGATCCCGCAAAGAAACGTATACGAGGATCTCGCCGACAAGCAGCTGAACGCCGC
The DNA here is from genome assembly GCF_023276405.1 of Paenibacillus hamazuiensis. Classification (NCBI taxonomy): domain Bacteria; kingdom Bacillati; phylum Bacillota; class Bacilli; order Caryophanales; family Paenibacillaceae; genus Paenibacillus; species Paenibacillus hamazuiensis. Next base: position 2,851,508 of record NZ_JALRMO010000001.1, on the reverse strand, counting down.
CTTTACCGAAGTAATTCTCGGCAAGTCCGACGTCAATTCGGCGCTGCGCAAGGCGAATGAGCAGGCGGCCAAAGATATCGAGGCGGCCAAAGCGGCGGCGAAGTAGGAATAGTGCAGAGCTTGGCTTAGGCCGGGCTCTTTTTAGCTTCATGGAAGCCTGCTGCTGCATTTGCTGAATGCGGCGGAGTAGGAGGAGACCCGCCCTAATTTGCAAAGTTACTTTGCACCGAAAGACGGGCCCGAAGGTTTTCCGTTATTGCTTAAAGAAGCCGTCCAGTTCGGCGAAAGCGAGCGTATGCTCCTTCAGGATCGGCTCGAGCTGTTCGAAAAATACGGGTGCGTTTGCGACCTCCAGCTTCTCGGTATCGAGGGCGAATACAACGACGCGATACAGGTGGTCGCCGGAATAACGCGGAGGTTCCATGCCGAAATAGGCGTTTAATTCGGTTCCTTCCGGCAGATGGCCTGCGGCGCCTTCCTCCAGCCGGTTCGTCGAAGCCGGCAGATTAAGTACACTCCAATGGATGAAATTGTCGGCGATCGGGTGGATATCGTACATGACGACCGCATACGATTTGGTGCCCTGCGGAGCGCCTTCCCAGCTTACCGGGAGGCTGATGTTCCGTCCCCCGGCGACGCCGCCGTGAGCGTATTGCACGGGAATATCTTCATTTGCATTAAAAGCGGCAGACTTAATGTGGAAAGACTCGTGGTCCGGCCTGGCATTCACCGCAAGCGTTCTTCCGGCGGAATCCCACCGGAGCTCCGAGCCGAGCGCAAGCGGCACAATTTTCTCCGATGCCATGAAGCTGCCGTTTTCGAGCAGCGATTCGTTGTCCAGTTCATAAGACGTACCGTTGACGATGACGGTACGCTGCCCGAGCTTTTGGGCAAGGGAGAGCCCGTTCCTTTGGACATGCAAGGTTTGCGTATCCGCGTCCCACGTCACTGCGGCCCCTGCGGCTTCAAACAGCTCGCGGACCGGGACAAGCATGCGGGTGCCGATCATGATTCCCTGGGATTGCAGCGGTTTGCCGTTATAGACGATTTTGAAAGGAGTATTCCACTGCTGGTAGGAGGCGACGTTTTTCATGACGTCCTTCTGAGTATCGGCCGGTTTGACGGCTTCCGCGCCTGCCGCAGCGGGGGATGACAAGGCGAGCAGCAGCGCTCCGGCCCATAAAGTGCTCCGTTTATAAATGTTCAACATATTTAACCTCTCCTCGTATTTGGTTTTGTTGTACAATAAGATAGGGTAGATCTACCGATATAACAATAAAATGATCTGTCGACGATATTTATGTTATAACCAAATGTTGCCTTTGTCAAGGAGAGGGACAAATTTGTTATCCATCGATAAACAGGTTTTATTTTTGCTGTCGCGGGCTGACGATCTGGAGCCTCACGAATTGATCAGGATTTATGAGCGCAGGGGGTATTCCGCGCCATACATACGCAATGCGTTGTCCCGTTTAAAGAAGGAGCGGTACGTAGACTCTCCGTCGCGTTCCATTTACCGGATCACGGATGCGGGGAGAGCTTTTATCCGCTCCATCAACAGGAAGCCCGGGCTGTACGGGCAAATTTGGGACGGCAAATGGCACCTGGTTTTGGCGGAGTTTCCCGAAGCGCTTCGCCGCAAGCGCGATCAATTCCGCGCAGATTTGCTGCAAACGGGCTTCGGCCTGCTGCATGGCGGCGTCTATTTGGCGCCTTGGCCATACCAGGCGGAGGTGGCGGAGCTGATCGCCAAACATGATGCGGCAGAGCAGGTCACTGTGTTCCGCGGCGCCGGGCTGGAAGGGAGCGGACTATCGCCGGAGGCGGCCGCCGGTATATGGCGCCTCGGCGATGTAGCTGCGGCGTACGGGGAGAAGGAGCGCTGGCTGGTGAGCGAGTTCGAACCCGTCGTTAACCGCATATTTGACGGCGAGCCCGAGCCGCTGGACGTATTTGTCGCTTATTTGCAGCTGGGGGAGGCGATCAGCGAGCTTTATTTGATCGATCCGATGCTACCGGACGAGCTGCTTCCGGCGGCCTGGCCAGCCCGCGGATTGCTCTCCCGCATGAATGACCTGGCAGAACGGCTTATCCGCGCGATACCGGATAACTCCTACTACGCGCGGTTCGTGAGAGGGAATTGAAATTTTTCCGGGCCAGGCTGCAACTTCGGCTATTTTATCGTCGTCTAACATATGGTGGAAAATTATAGGAAAAGGTGAAGACGATGAAGCAAGCTCCCCGGTTTGTTATTTTGACGCTCGCGGCGGCACTGACGGCGGCCGGCATCACATCGGCCGAAGCGCTCAAGACGTCCGAGCCGGCGCTGGAGATGGCGCAAAATCCCGGCTGGCCGGAGGAGCTGACCCGCACGGTAAACGATGCCAAAGCGGCGTACGAGCATGACCGGTCGATCCCGCCGGAGCTGGCCGGACAGCTGACTGCTGCGAAAGAGCAGTTGATCGGCACAGCACGGCAGCGGCTCACTTTGAAGAATGACGGGGGTCAAACGAATGCCGTATCCGAACGCGACAGCTTGCCTCCCGACTGGAGATTTTGGGCGGAGGTGGCGCTGCTTTGGAACGATTCGCGTCTGGTCGACGTGCTTTTGGACTGGACCCGGGCATTTCCCGCGGATATTTACGACAGGAGAGCGTACTTCGAGCTGGTCGCCGGCGCGCTGGGCAGCGATCAGAAGCAGCTTCTTCTGGAGCGGCTCGCGTCGGCCAACCGCCAAGGGACCGAGGTGCTGCTCGGCCTCATGCACAACAAAGGCTGGCTTGACCCGGATCAGGTCGGTTTATGGCTTGTATCCTATTCCGGCAAGCCGCAAGGCGACGGCGTGCTCGATTATTTGGTTAACAGCCGGGAAGGCGCCGATCTGATCCGGATTTATGAAGGCTTCGAGCTTACGAAGGCGCAGAGGCGAGCCGTCATACAAGCCGCGTTAAGCCGGAATGTAGACAAGATGACGCTGGAGTGGGTGAAAAATATCGCCGCCACCGAAAGCGACCCGGTCATCGAACAGAATATCGACCAGTATCTTGTGCTGTTCCACGGCGATCAGGAAGCGGCGGGGAGGCTTTATCGCAGTGGCGAGCGGGACGGCTTCGTCCTTCCGTTGAACGGAAGGGTGGAGAAAGTGCTCGCGGATCTGTACCCTTCCGGCAATCTGGCCGAAGGTGTCCGGCTGTATGAATCGATTCGCGGCCAATCGTATTTTTATTGGCAGGACGAAGCCACCTGGTATAGCCCGGACGGAATCGACCATGAGCACCCGCAGCAATCTATCGATCGCTGGCTTGATTTTTTGACGCGGTATCCGAACCATCCGTCTGCCGACGATGCCGCGTACCGGCTTGCCCGCTGTTACCAGCTTACCGGGGACGGCGAAAATGCGCTTTACTGGCTGAACCGGGCGGTGGGGCTGGGAGACCGGGATCTCGGATACGATGCCCGAGGCATGCTGCTGTTCGTGCTGGATGTCGAGATGCCCGGGGACAAGCTGGCCGGCGTCCATACAGACCGGCTGCCTTCCTGGATGAAGCCGTGGATCGAATATTCCTCGGCGGTGGAGACCCTGCGGTCGGGAAAATATCGGGAAGCGGCGAATGCGCTGCGCGCTTTCATCGATGCCTACGGAGGTCAGGACCTGTTTTCTCAGGCGTACGCACCCCGGCTCACGGATGGGCAATCGGAGTTTTTGCTGCCGCAGGATAAGTACCCGTTCTGGGAGCACGTTCGTTCGCAGCTTGTTCTGGCGGAGCGGATGGCGAAGCTTGCGGAGGAAGTCGAAGGAGCGGCGTCCCCCGCTGACAAGGCGGACCGCCAATATGCGCTTGCCGCGGCGATTTACCGCGAGCCGTTGCTGTTTTACAATCATTTGTGGCGGGGCGAACGTCAAAATTTCTTTTGGTTCGGCCATATCAAGGAAATGGAATACTACGAACCGCTGGACGGTTACATCGGAAGGTTCAATCACTTGTTTCAGGCGGTCGACAAGTTCGCCGCGATCGACCTGCAGCAGGCAAGCGGCAATACGGCGGCAAAAACGCTTTATTCCACGGCGCTCACTTATAGCAAGTTGAGCCATTACAGCACGGAAGTGTCGTTTCATTTGCCGGGATCCAAGCTGAACGAAAATGTGATGAAGTACGCCGGGCAGCTCGTTGAGCGTTACCCGGATTCGGAGCTGGCCGACGATGCGCTCATGCTGATGTACTACCATAGCGGGGATAAAAAGTGGCTCGAACAGGTCGTCGAGCGGTACCCGGGCGGAGACCAGGTAGACGAGGCCAAACGGGTATTGGAAGAGCTTGCAGCCAAGGGAGCAGTCTCGAATGGGGCTGTATCCCCAAGGGTCTATCACGGTTACGGAGTACGTTATGAGGATCTGCAGATCGATGATCCCCGTTTGCCTGAGACGATTAAGAGCTGGCTGGAAGAGCATCGCGGTAAGGCATACCACGGCACGATGACGGAAGGCGACTGGGTGTATGCGCTGATTTCCGCCGACGAAGGGAACGTGATTCCGTATTTGGCGATCGAAAGCGAAAACTTCCGCACGATGGTCATGTCGGAACAGAAGGCTTGGGAAGAAGGGTCGAAGCTGCCGCGCATGAGACTGGCCAGAGTCAAGGCGAATTTTGTGCACGATGGGGAGTGGATATGGCAAGCCGGCCGATGAACTAGGTATTATATGAGCATTCATAAAACAGCAAAAGGGATAGGGCATGCCGGAGCAAGAGCTCCGGAAAAACCTATCCCTTTTTCGGCTTCAAGCGCCGGAACTGCCCGATCCGCTCTTCGCGGCTTGGCTGCGCTCCGCCTCTTCCGCCCATATTTTCAGCTTGCGGTCCGACGGCAGGAAAATCGCCAGCAGCCCGATGAGCGGCAAATAAGCGCACAGCTTGATGACGTGTTCGATGCTCGTGGAGTCGGCGAGTGCGCCGAGCGCAGCCGCCCCGAGGCCGCCTGCCCCGAACGCGAGCCCGAAGAAAAGGCCGGACACGGTGCCGATGTTGCCAGGAAGCAGCTCCTGCGCATAGACGACGTTAACCGAGCCGCTGGACATGATCGTAAATCCGATGATCACGCAAAATACGATGCTCAGCGTAAAATTCACGTAAGGCAGCAGGAAAGCGAACGGCAGCGCGCCGAGAATCGAAAACCAGATGACATTGCGGCGTCCCCACAAATCGGCAAGCGGGCCGCCGAAAAACGTTCCGACTGCGCCGGCGGCCAGAAACGCGAACACGCACCACTGCGCCTGCCCGACGGACAGACCGAACCGCTCCAGCAAATAAAACGAGTAAAAGCTGGTGATACCGGCCAAATAGGCCATCTTCGAGGTGAGAATCAGCACCAGAATCGATATCGCCGCTGCGACTTTTCCGCGGTTAGCGAGCGGTATGCCTGCCCCGCTGCGTGACCGTTTGCCCGCCGCATCCGAGCGCAGCCGCCCGCTGTACCAGCGCGCGGTAAACAGCTGAATGACGATGGCCAGTACCGCCAGCAGCGAGAACCACAAAATGCCCGGCTGGCCGAGCGGCACGAAGATGAGCGCTGTCATGATCGGTGCGAGCGCCTGACCGGCGTTGCCGCCGACCTGGAAAATGCTCTGGGCGAGACCCCGCCTCGGCCCTGCCGCAAGGTAGGCGACTTTGGCCGATTCGGGATGAAACACCGACGAGCCGACGCCGACGAGCACGACGGACAGCAGCATCGTCCAAAAGCCGGAGGCAAACGCAAGTCCGAGCACTCCTAGTAACGTGGATACGACGCCGAGCGGCAGCAGAAACGGCTGCGGCTTCCTGTCGCTGTATAGCCCGACGGCCGGCTGAAGCACCGACGCGGTCGCATTCAGCGCAAAGGCGATGAGTCCGAGCTGCGTATACGTGAGCGACAACGAATCTTTAACGATGGGGAATATCGCCGGTACGACCGACTGAATCGTATCGTTGAGCAGATGAACGAGGCTGATCGCGAGCAAGATGCCGAATACCGTGCCGTTCTGCTTGAGCGGGACGCTGCGTGCGGCTGCCGTCATTTTCGTTTGCATACAAACGTACCCTCCGATCCATGAAATGATGGTTTCGGAAAGTATAGCACAAAATTTCATATGTGTGTCAAACTATTTAGCTGCAGACCTCCGGTGGGGAGCGATTATTTCGGCTTGATCTCCCGCAGCTGGCAAAGCAGCTTGTACGTTTTCATCCGTTCCAGCTTGTCTGCCGCGTTCGGATCGGCCTCATCGTTTTTTTGCAGCTGCGCTTCCATGTGGAAAGCCTGACGGTTTTTAATCATTTTATGCAGATCATAATTGGAGAACACGATAATATCAGCTCCTACAATCATCTCGCAAAAACGGGTTACAATATCATTCGGCATAAACGGCGGGAAACAGGGGGCTGACGTAAAAAACAATTACGACATATATCGACAAAAAACGATATAATACTAGTTCTTCATACACAACACGACAAAAAGATGATATAATTACTAGTGCTTTATACATAAGGCTGCAAAAAAACAATCGATTCGATTATCGAATGCACGCATAATGGAGGACTTTATGAGAATTATTCCGATCGCGCAATATAACGAACTGACCATGCAGCTGGCGAAGCCGGTTTACGACCGGTTCCGGCGCATTTTGCTTGCGGCGAACACAACGATTCACCCCAAGTATTTGCAAAAAATGAAAGAAATCGGCATCCGCAGCTTGTTTGTCGAAGATGCGCAGTCGCGGGGCATTACGATGGATGAGCTGATCGATATGCCAACCTGGATGGACGTCATTCAGGTGCTCAGCGACGTGTATGCCGCCGTCAAGGCGAAAAAAGCGCTGCAGCTGGCGAGGGTGCACTCCAGCGTGGCTCAACTGATCGCCGAGGTCAAGCGAAGACCGATCGTGCTTCCGATACATACGAACGCCATGCCGGACGAAATCAGGCCGTACGGTCATGCCGTCAACGTGGCGCTGCTTGCGCTGCAAATCGGCAAAAATCTTGGCTACAACGAAATAATGCTGCGCGATCTGGGGATCGGATGTCTGCTGCACGATATCGGCAAGGCTGCCGCAGCCGACGAAAGGAAACATCCCGAAGAGGGCTTCGCGATTTTGCGGGGGATCCGGGAGTTGAACTTGCTGTCGGCGCACGTTGCGTTCCAGCATCATGAGACGCTGGATGGGAAAGGGTATCCGCGGGCGATCAGCGGGGCCGCATTCCACGAATATGCTCAGATTTGCGGATTGTGCAACGTATACGAAAATATGACGACGGCCAAGGACATGCCTTCCCATGAAGTTATGGAATATATGATGACGCTGAGCGGCACCGGTTACTCGCCCCATATCGTCGATATGTTCACGAGGTCCGTACCGTCGTATCCTCCCGGAACGATGGTGCAAATGAACGACGGGAAAAACGCCATTGTCGTAAAAATTTCGGCTCATATGCAGCGCCCGTCGATTCGGTATCTCGATACCGGGGAGGAGATTTCGCTGGCGGACCATCCGACGGTGATGGTGGCCAAAACCGTTGTTGTATAAAGTGATTTGGGCAAAACAACAGCATACTACCGCATGGACGGAGCGGCAGCGGAACAGCGATGTTTCGCGCTTGCTCCTTTTTTGCGCTTGCCTGACCCCATAAAGCGGGTTTGCCCGAGCGGACTGCCGGGAATGGCGTCCGAGAAAACGGGAGAGATGGCAAAATCAGCCATGCGAATGGCTATATAGACAATGATGTGCACGAAGAAACCATTTTACAATAAGGGAAACAGGCAAAATCACCAACGCCCGTTGCTTTGGAAGGGGGATACCGGACAAATCGAGCGCATTTTGCAGAGAGAGCAGAGTGAAAGGGCAGCACAAGTATTCAAATGTTTGAAACCGCTTACTTGGTGTCAAATCAGCTTGACCAATTTCATTTTATGCAAAAGGGTGATGTACGAATGACAAAGACCACAAAACTCGTCACGTTAACATCATGTGCTACCATGCTCTTCACCGTATTGACAGGATGCAGCACGACTAACGCCCCTGCAGGCTCGGGCGGCGCAGGCACGTCTTCATCGGGATCGTCTTCGCAAACGGGATCCTCGGGCCAGGCGTCGTCCGACAAAAAAGTGGCGTTGACCCTGATGGTCGGCAAAACGGGCACGCTTTACACGGCGCTTCAGGCGGTGGCGGCGGAAGCAGAGAAAAAGCTGAATATCGCGATCAAATTCGATATTAAACCCGACGGCACCGAAGGCGACAATCTGGTCAAAACGCGTCTCGCCACAGGCGATATGGCTGACATTCTGGCGTACAACTCGGGCTCGCTGCTGCAAGCGCTCTCACCGGAAGAAAATTTCGTCGACCTCTCCAAAGAACCTTACATGGCGAATATTCTTGACTCCTTTAAGTCGACGGTTACCGCAAACGGCAAAATATTCGGCGTGCCGAGCGGCTCCTCGAACGTCGGCGCCGTTTTGTACAACAAGAAGGTCTACGCCGATCTAGGTCTCCAGATTCCGAAGACATGGGCCGACTTTATGGCCAACAGCGAAAAGATCAAAAACGCCGGCAAAACGGCCATTATCGCTTCCTACAAAACCACTTGGACGTCGCAGTTGTTCGTACTCGGCGACTTTTATAACGTGCAGGCGCAGGCGCCGAATTTTGCGAGCGATTACACGGCGAACAAGGCGAAATACGCCACCACGCCGGCGGCTTTGCGCGGATTTGAGAAGACGCAGGAGCCGTTCAAGAAAGGCTATTACAATAAGGATTTTCAAGCGACCACCTATGATGCCGCACTGAAGATGCTGGCTGAAGGAACCGGCGCCCAGTACCCTATGTTGACCAGTGCCATCGACGTAGTCAATCAAAATTTTCCCGATAAAGTGAAAGACATCGGCGTCTTCCCGCTGCCGAGCGACAAAGCCGAGATCAACGGCCTCACGGTATGGATGCCGGGCGCGCTGTATATTAACAAGAAAAGCAAAAACGTCGATGCGGCCAAGAAGTGGGTTGAATTTTTCATATCCGCGGAAGGCCAGGCGATCCTGACGTCCAAAAACAAGGCATCCGGCCCGTACGTGGTAAAAGGAGTAAATTTGCCCAGCGATACGTACGAAGGCGTCAAGGATATGCAGCCGTATTTCGACTCGGGCAAAACGGCCCCGGCGCTGGAGTTCGTTTCTCCGGTTAAAGGTCCAAGCCTCGAGAACATTACGATCGAAGCGGGCAGCGGCATCAAGACGCCGCAGGAAGCCGCCGAGGCTTACGACAAAGACGTTCAGAAGCAGGCCAAGCAGCTTAATCTTCCCGGCTGGTAAGAGGGCTTAAGCGAACGGTTGCGGCCCTGCATGCGCGAGCAGCGGGGCCGACTTTTCAAGGGAGGAAACCTATGACGCAAGTATTTAAGAACAAGTACTCGTATGCATTGCTGCTGCCGGCAGGCATCATTTATTTCGTCTTTTATTTGCTGCCGACGATCATGTCGGTTTTCTTCAGCTTGACGCGGTGGACGCTCACGAAATGGGAATTTATCGGCCTGGAAAACTTTCAGATGTTTTTCTCCGAGGACTCCCTCAGCATCGGCTTTCGAAATACGCTGATCTATGCGGTCGTCACCTGCGGGCTGAAGGTGATCCTGGGGCTCCTGCTCGGCACGTTCCTGACGTCCCGGATTTTGTTCAAGGATTACCTGAGATCGGTCATCTTCTTTCCAACGCTGCTCAGTACGATCGCCGTCGGCATCGCCTTCAGCAGCATGATGCACCCGACGGAGGGGATCATCAACAAAGCGCTGGCCGCCGTCGGCATCAGCGGCCCGGACTGGCTCGGAGACGTCAAGCTGGCGCTCTTGTCGGTCGCTTTCGTCGACGTGTGGAAAGGGGTCGGCATCGCGACGGTCATCTACATAGCGGGCATTTTATCGATCCCGCAGCATTATTATGAAGCGCTTAAAATCGACGGAGGCAATAATTTCGACAGCTTCCGGCATATTACGCTTCCGCTCAGCCGTCCGGCCATGAATTCCGTCATTATTTTGGCGTTCATCGGCGGGCTGCGCAGCTTCGACCTGATCTGGGCGATGACCAAGGGCGGACCGGGTTTCACGACCGACCTTATCGCCTCGATCATCTATAAACAATATCAGGCCGGCTTTTACGGCCTCGCCACAGCGGGCAACGTCATCCTGTTTATCGTCGTTTCCGTACTCGCCTTCCCGCTGTACAAGTTTTTGAACAGAAGCGAGGTTGACCTATGAGCAGAAGCAAAAGCCAGTGGGTAACCGGTTTGATTTCGCTGCTGCTGTCGACATTAATCTTTTGGGTGCCGTTTTACTTCGTTATCATGAATTCATTCAAAAACAGCGCGGAAGCCTCCCTGTTCAACATGGCTCTTCCGACGGCGTTCGAAGCCTTGAACAATTACAAAACGGTGCTGACGGCCGACGATTACATGGTGGTCCGCGCATTTTACAACAGCACGGTGCTGACCGTCTTTTCCATCGTCGTGCTGGTGATCGTCTGCTCGATGGCCGGATTCGTGCTGCAGCGCAGGGAGGGAGGCAGAGCGTCGTCGCTTATCAATTTCCTCATCTTGACCGGACTGATGATTCCTCCGGCGATTGTGCCGACGATCTGGGTGCTGAACGGCATCGGCCTGTTCAAAACGATGACCGGGCTTACGCTCGTCGAGGTCGCGCTGCATTTTCCGTTTGCGGCGATATTGTATAAAGCTTTCATGGCGACGATTCCGAAGGAGCTGGACGAAAGCGCGTTTATCGACGGATGCGGCGGACTCAGGCTGTTTTTCAGCATCGTGTTCCCGCTGCTGAAGCCGGTCACCTCGACAATTGTCGTTTTGACGGCGGTCGGCATATTCAACGACTTCGTGAACCCGCTGTATTTTTTGCCGGGATCGGAGAACGCGACGGTGCAGCTGACGCTGTACAACTTCACGAGCATTTATAAAACGGAGTGGAACTTGCTGTTCGCTGATATCGTGCTCATTTCGATTCCGCCGCTTGTCTTGTTTTTATTTTTCAATAAAAAGATCGTGGCCGGCATGACGGCCGGAGCCGTCAAAGGCTGATCCGCAGGAAGGAGGCGCTCGCTATGATTCGCGTAGCGGTAGTGGGGGTAAACCGGATCGGCGGCATTCATTGCCGTTTCTACAAAGACCATCCGGATACGGAGCTCGTTGCGGTTTGCGATTTGCTGGAGGACCGGGCCCGGCAGGCGGCGGAGGCTTTCCAAACGAAGGCATATACGGATTTGTCCGCCATGCTTGCGAATGAGGAGATCGATATGGTGTGTGTCGCGACGGGCGGCGAGGAGAAAGGAAGCCATCACTTCGCTCCGGTGATGGCGGCGATCGAAGCGGGGAAGGATGTGCTCGTGGAAAAGCCGATCTCCAACAGCATCGAAGAAGCCCGGGAAATGGTGCGGGCGGCCAGGAACAAGGGCGTCCGCTTCGCCTGCAACCTGAACCACCGCTTTACGCCGGCGGCGGCCAAAGGCAGGGAATGGATCGGCCAAGGCAAGCTCGGCGCGCCGCTCTTCCTGAATATGCGGTTGACGATCGCCAATAAAGCTGACGATACCGAATGGTTTCATATGCGGGCGCTGCATCCGCATTCTATCGACGTGATGCGGTACATGTTCGGAGACATTCGCCGCGTGCAGTCGTTTATGACCAAAGCGCCGGGGCGGTCCACGTGGTCGACGGCGAGCGTCAACATGCAGTTTGCCAGCGGCGCGGTGGGGCATCTGACGGGCAGCTACGACATGTCGATGCTGCATCCGATCGAATGGTGCGAGGCTGCCGGCACGGACGGACGTTTCGTGATCGAAAACGTATACGAAAGCATCACGCTGTACCCGCACCGAAGCGAAGAGACGACGGCTCTGCGCAATCCGATCATGCGCGGCATGCTCGGCTTCGACGATACGTTTAACCGGCGGCTCGAGCGGTTTATCGTACAGATTCAAAACGGCGCGCCGCCGGAGGAGATCGAAGCTTCGGGAGCCGACGCGCTCGCCGCGCAGGAAGTGATTGAAGCGGCGATTCTCTCGCACCAGTCCGGAGGTGAAGCGGTTGACGTACCCGCCGCAGGTTTGTAGCGAACATGTGCATACTGGCGACGAATTAAAGGAGGCCGCAGCGATGGATAAACGGGAAGGGAACGTCCTTTGGTTCACCGGGCTGTCGGGTGCAGGAAAAACGACAACCGCCCGCGAAGTGTACGGGTATATGGTCCGGCTTGGCCGGGGGGTGGAGCTGCTCGACGGCGATGAGCTGAGAGCGCGGGTTTGCAAAGGGCTTGGGTTCGACCGCGAGGGACGAATGGAAAACATCCGGCGCATCGGGTATATCGCTTCGCTGCTGTCGCGGCATGGGGTCGACGTGATCGTTTCGGCGATCACCCCATACCGCGAAATGCGGAATTATCTTCGCACGCTGCTTCCCGGTTATGTGGAAATTTATGCGCAATGTTCTTTGGCCGAATGCGAAAAGAGGGATGTGAAAGGATTGTACGCCAAGGCGCGCAGGCAGGAGATCGGCCATTTCACCGGCATCTCCGACCCTTACGAGGAGCCGGAGCGGCCTGATCTCATCATCGATACGGAAAACCGGCCGCTCGCCGAAAACGCAGGCGCCATCATCGAGTGGCTGAGAGGAAGGAACCGGCTATGAACATTATTATGATCTCGCTGGATACGCTCCGCGCGAGCCGTTTGGGGTGTTATGGCTACGCAAAGCCGACCAGCCCTTATCTGGACCGCATCGCCTCCGAGGGGGTGCTGTTCGAGCGGGCGTACGCCTCCGATATCCCGACGGAAGTGGCGCATACGTCGATTTTTACCGGCAAAATCGGCCTGACGACCGGCGTCGTATCGCACGGCTCGGACCTCAGCTACCTTCCGAAATCGGAAGGATGGTTGCCGGCGATGCTGCGGTCGGCCGGATTTACGACGGCGGCGGTCGACAACTTGTATCACCTGAAGGAGTGGTTTGCCAGAGGCTACCGCTACTATATCAACAGCTCCGGCAGGACGCGCTGGATCGACGGCAAAACGGTAAACGAGCTTGCGCTCGCCTGGCTGCGCCAGCATCGTACCGGGCCGTTTTTTCTGTTTTTGCACTACTGGGACGCGCATACTCCGTATTTGCCTCCCGAATCGTACGTCGGGGAGTTTTATCCGGCCGGGCGCGACCGGTTCGACCCTGCCAACCGCAGCATGGAACGCGCTTACAACCATCCGGCGTATCCGTTTTTTAAGCATCATCATTACTGCCATCTCGGCCCGGTAACGGACAGCGATTATGTCAGCGCGCTGTACGACGCGGAAATCCGCTACCTCGACGACCGTCTCCGCGAGCTGGACGAAGCGCTTGAAGCTCTCGGCATCCGCGAGGAAACGCTGCTCGTGCTGTTCGGCGATCACGGCGAAAGCTTGACGGAGCACGATATCTACTGGGATCATTGCGGGCTGTACGAGCAGACGGTGCACGTTCCCGTCATAATGCGCTGGCCGGGACGCATTCCGCAGGGCAAGCGAATCGGCGGTTTGGTGCAGCATGCGGATTTGCTGCCGACGATTATGGAGGCGGTGCGCCGCGGGCAGCCTGCGGGGATCGAGCTTGAGGCGCTGCGTGAGACGGGGACGCTTGACGGGAAAAGTTTATGGCCTTGCATCGAAGGTACCGATTCGAAAGGGACGAACGGGCGCATATACTTAAGCGAGTGCGCCTGGCAGGCGGCCCGGGCTGTAAGGACGGAGAGATACAAGTTCATCCGTTATTACGATTCGGGGCCGTTCACGCGGCCGCTGCGGGAGCTGTACGATTTGCTTGCGGACCCGGAGGAGACGAACAATCTCGCGGAGCGCCTGCCCGATGTTGCCTCAGAGCTGGAACGCGATCTGATTGAGTTCGTTCAAGCGAAGCTCGCCGGCCGGCCCGACCCGATGCATCACCAGCTCAGCGAAAAGGGGCTGCCGTTTCGCAGACGAATTGAGACGATTTTGGCGCAGGCCGGCATGACGTGGGACGAGTGGCGGTCCGATCCCCGCAGGGAGCGGTACGATGCCCGCAGCGACCATCGATAGAATTTTTTCAGGATGCACGGACAGTTCTTATTGCTTTCAAACGGCCGTTGACCTTAAATGAGGAAATCAAAGGAGGGCCTTGCATTGGAGAACCGTTATAGCAGCAGCCAGTTTATGAAGGAACGATCTTTCCCGTTTTGGATTGACCGGTATTTTCATGATCATGATCATGTGCCTTCTCTTCACGGACACGATTTTGTCGAGCTGGTGTACGTGGTGCGCGGCGAAGCGCTGCACGTCTTCGAAGGCAACGCTTACGAGATCCGGGCCGGCGACGTATTTATCATCAATCCGGGCGAAGTGCATACGTACGAGATCAAGATGGGCAAGGAGCTCGAAATCATCAACTGCCTCTTTTTGTCGGACCTGATCCAAAGCAATATGCTGCTGGAGCTCGGCATTCATCAATCGATGGATTACTTCTACGTGCATCCTTTTCTGAATAAAAAAGAGCGCTTCCATAATCAGCTCAACCTGCGCGGCCAGGATGCGGCCCGGGTGCTGTTTTTGCTGGAAGCGATGATGAACGAGCTCTCCGGCCGGCAGCCCGGCTGCGAAGCGCTGATCCGCCTGCAGATGGTGGAGCTGCTCATTTTGCTGTCGCGTTTTTACAGGCACAGGGAAAAGCAGGCCGTCCGCGGCTCTGCGCGCAACAGCGAGCGCGAGCTGCTCGTGCGCCGCATTTGCGGTTATTTGGAGCGCTATTACGACAAGAAGCTGAGCATTCCCGATATTTGCAAGCTGTTCAACATCAGCTCGCGGCAGCTGAACCGCATTTTCAAGGATGAACTCGGCATGACGGTGTTCGATATGATCCATCAGATCCGCATCGAACGGGCAAAAACATTGCTGGCGGAAACGGAGGAGAAGGTGATCATGATCGCCGGGCGCGTCGGCTACGACGATTCCGCTTTTTTCAGCAAGCTGTTCCAGCGGCTTGTGGGCTGTTCCCCGGGAAAATACCGGGAAAGCTCCTATACCGGCAAACGTAGGTCTATCCCGGTCATTTCCGACGCATATGAAGCCGGCGACCAGCGCCGGGCATGACGACACAATCGGCTGTCAGAATGTCGCAATCGGCCATGAAAGCGGCGTTCCGGCTGTCGTATGATAAATATGTAAGGTTTACCATAATCCAGGAAAGGTGGTGCAGTCTCCGGGCCTGACGTCTCCGGGCCCAGGGGCGCAAACTATGGCTTTGAACATCGGCATTGTCGGGATGAACGGAATTGGCATGCGCCACGCGGAATGCTACTCGAAGGACCCGCTCGCGAAAGTGCTGGCGGTATGCGACGTCGTGAAGGAGCGGGCGGACAAGGCAGCGGAAAAATACGGCGTCAAAGCGTATTACAGCCTGCGGCAAATGCTCGAAAGCGAGCCCGATCTGCAGATCGTCGATGTGACGACCGGCGGCATCGAAAACGGCAGCTGGCACTTCGAGCCGGCGATGCAGGCGATCGACGCCGGGAAGCACGTGCTTGTGGAAAAGCCGCTGTCGAGCGATATCCGCGAAGGCCGGGAGCTTGTGCGGTTTGCCGAACAGAAGAAAGTATATCTCGGCTGCAACCTGAATCATTACTTTACCGCACCGGCGGAAAGAGCCAAGCAATATATGGATTCGGGGGATGTCGGGGAAGTCGTTTATTGTCTGGCCAAGATGGGCTTCAACGGCGGGGAGGAGCTGTACAGCGCGCCGAAAACGATGAAGGACAAGGACCGTCCCTACTTCCATATGAAAGCGTTTTTAACCCATCCGTTCAGCGTAATGAGGTATTTTTGCGGCGATATTACGCATATCCAGACGTTCTCGAACCAGGCGGGCTTCCGGAAAAGCGCCGGCGATGTCACGGTATCGATCAACAGCATCCACGTCAAATTCGCCAGCGGCGCAGCGGGTTATTTGCTCAGCCAACGCGGCGACGCGACGTACGGTTTGGGCGGCTGGTGGAGCATGGAGGTAGGCGGAACGAGAGGCACCTTCACGATCGAAAACTGCGTGGAGAAGGTATCCTACTGGCGGGCGCAAAAGGGTGTGCCGGCGATCGGTTCGCATCCGGCGCCGGAGGTGACGGAATCCGGCGTGACCGAGTTTAATACGACGTTCAACAACCGGCTGCACGCTTTCCTCGAAGACATCGCAAATGGCGTTCCGCGCGAGCATATCCGGGCTTCCGGGCGGGACGCACTGGCCGTGCTTGAATATACGTTCGCGGCGATGGAGTCGTATGAACAGGGCGGCGCCGTCGTCAGGCCGCAGCCGCTTCCGCCGTTCCACGGCGATCCGCTTGTCATGTAAGCCGGTCTTTTGCGGGATGAGTTTTTTAGATAAAGGAGTGTATCGACAATGATCAAGCTTGGCGTGAATTCGGTGTTATTCAAGGAATTCGACTTTCAGACGGCGGCCCGTCACATTGCGCTGTGCGGTTACGACGGGGTGGAGGTTTCCGCGATTGAAGGCATGTGCGAGCATCTCGAGCTGGCGCGGTGGAAGGAGCAGGCCGCGCAGATCCGAACGGCCGCTCAGGAAAACGGTCTGGCTCTGCTGTCCATGGAATTTGCCGGCGTGAAAAGCGAGCAGCGCCTCTTGACCGCCTTCGAGGCGGCTGCGGAAATCGGCATTCCGATCGTGAATGTAGGACCCGGAGGGAAATCCGGTGTGGAGGAGGATGTGCAAAAATCGATCGATATGCTGCAGCGCATGTCGGAGCAAGCCGCGTCGTTTGGCGTGACGCTGTGCGTGAAGGCACACGTCGGCCAGTCGATCTTCGATACGCCGACGACGCAGCGGGCGATGGCCGAGGTGACCTCCCCCGCATTCGGCATCGACATGGACCCGAGCCATATTTACCGGGCGGGGGAGGACCCGGAAACGGCGCTGCCGGCGGTGATCAGCCGCGTGAAGCACGTGCATATCCGCGACTGCAAAGGCCGCGAACAGGGGCCGGGACCGATCGAACTGCAGGCGTGCGGGCGCGGGGACATCAATCTGTTCGCCTACTGCAAGGCGATGGTCGACCATCAGTACGACGGTCCAGTCGTACTCGAAGTGATCGGTGCGAAGCCGGAGCATTCGCTGGCGCAAATCTCCATTATCGCCGCCGAAACGTACGGTTACCTGAATGCTTGCCTGAAGCAGCTTGGCGCAAGGTGACCGCTTGAGCGCCGCATATCCGCCTGATAGGGGAGTGAACGATATGGCAACAAACAAACCGAACCTGATTGTTTTCGGCATCGACAGCTTGCGCCGCGACCGGATGAGCGCTTACGGCTACGGCAGGCTGACGACGCCGCACCTGGATAAACTGGCGCGCGAAGGGGTTTTGTTCGAGCAGCACTTCAGTCCGAGCATCCCGACGACTCCCGCTTATGCGAGCATGCTGACCGGGCAGGACATCTTCGGCACCGACGTGGTTGCGCTCAGGCATAAAGGGCCGATCGGAAACCACGTCAGAACGCTGGCGGAAGTGCTGCGCGAAAACGGCTATAACACGACCTGCGTAGGGTTCACGGGCAATCCGTCGTCACGCGGCTTCGACAAATATTTGGACTACGAGGCGTGGATGCCGGACGAGGAAGGAAGATGCCCGAAAGCGGAAAATTTGAACGACGTCACGATCCCGGAGCTGAACCGGCTGGCCGGGGAGGATAAACCGTTTTTCCTGTTCCTGCGCCATATGGACCCACATTCGCCCTACCTGCCGCCCAAGCCTTTCGAGCGGCTGTTCTACGGCAAAGACGAGCGCGATCCGTCCAACCGTTCCATGGACCCGGTGTACGGCTTCAAGCCGTTCGCCGATTTTCTGAAATCGTGGATTCCGGAGGGGGTGACCGATCAGGAGTATGTATGCGCCCAATATGACGGAGCTGTCGCCTATATGGACGCCTGTATCCAAAACCTGATGGAGCACGTTTCGTCGCTCGGCCTGGATGAGGATACGCTGGTCGTGATCACGTCGGATCACGGCGAAACGCTGTACGAGCACGATTGCTACTTCGATCATCACGGATTGTACGACTGCACGCTGGTCGTTCCGCTGATCATCAAGTTTCCGGGTAAAGTGCCGGCCGGCAAACGCGTTGCGGACATTACCCTGATCAGCGATATTATGCCGACGATCCTCGATCTGATGGGTCTGGAGGGGGCGAAGGCTCTCGATGGACGAAGCCTGGTTCCGCTTTTGGAAGGCAGTTCCGTAAAGCCTGTCAGCGAGTTTTACATCACCGAATGCACTTGGATGAGAAAACACGGCTGGCGGACGCCTCATTGGAAGCTGATTCGCGCGCTGGAGCCGGATTTCCATTTCAAACCGGAGATCGAGCTGTACAACCTGATTGAAGACCCGCTCGAACTGAACAATGTGGCGGAGCAGGAGCCGGAAATCATCCAGCTCTTGACTAGCCGGATGGAAGCGTACATACAAAAGCGCGAGCGGGAGACCGGACGGACGAACCCGATGTATACGAATCTCGATTGGCATGGCAAGGGGAGCGGTCCGTTCAAAACGTCGCAGGAAGCGTACGATGCGCTGTATATCGGCAATGCGCGGACCGCACGGACGCTTCAGGCGAAAGAGGCGAAGTAGGCGCAGCAAGGAAACGCAGCGGATAAATTAGGTACCGGAGTCGTGGGAAAACCCGCCTTGCCGCAAGGCGGGTTTTGACTTGCCGGGGCTCGGACGCGGGATCGAGAGTTGTTTTCCCCGATTCGGGTTCTCCGATGCGCGTTGGGGGATGTCGTGCTTGACGGGGGATTTCATCAAGTCACAGCTTTCGTCCCCGCAGCAGCTGATCGCGCATCCACTCGTTTTGCACAAGTCCGTCTCCTTCGGCAAGAAGCGTTTGATACAGCCGAGTTCTAAGCTCGGCCACGACATTGCGGCAGGAAGAATCGCCGATCCGGTTGACGAGCTCTCCCGGGTCGTCTTCCAGATGATACAGCTCGTCGGTGTCCGTCGTATTCCAGATGTACTTCCATTCGTTCGTCCGGATCATCCGCTGGGTATAAAGCCCGAATTGCTGCCCGTTGTAAGTGGCGACCGCTTCTTCCCGCCAATCGGGAACCGGAGCGCCCTGGAGCAGCGGCAGCAAGGACCTGCCGTGAAAATCGGCGGAAGCCGGCATACGGCCGGCCGCCTCCAGCAGCGTGGGGGGAAGGTCCAGCATGTTGCACACGAACCGGTCGCATACGGTTCCATTCCGAACCATCCCGGGCCAGCGCACGATCAAGGGTACTTTAACGACGTCGTCGTACAAAATGTAATGCTTATCCATCATCCGGTGGGCTCCGCACATATCCCCATGGTCGGCGGTAAATACGACGATCGTATGTTCTGCCTGATTCGCGTCCTCCAAAGCCTGCAAAATGTGTCCGACCGCGTCATCCATCTGACTGATGACGGCGTAGTAGCGGGCGACGATTTCCGACCAATCCTGCCACGTATAACCCTCGATGCCCCAGTTATAAAGCTGCTGCTTTTGGATGTAAGGCTTGCCTGCAAACGATTCCTTGAAATTATGCCACTCCGGAATGTCGGCGGGAGAATACATCTCGCTGAAAGGGCTGGACGGCCTGCACGGCAAATGCGGCTCGGGAAAATGCACTTGAAGGTGCCACGGCTTCCGTTCCTTGGCGAACGCATGGATACGCCGGACCGCTTGCGAGGAAAGCCAGTGGGTCCGGGATTGCTCCAGCGAAATGCGATCGTTTTCGCCGAAGTAACCGTTCGCACTCGGCGCAGGAATGCCGGTCTGTTTGCGGAATTCAGCGTATTCCCGTTCCCCGATATACTCGCCGAAGCCGTATTCCATCGGGTCATGCTCCGGATTCACACCCCATTTTCCGATATAGCAGGAGCGGTAAGCTTCGGACAATTCTTTGGGCCATGCGTACTGCTCAGGGGACAGGGCGGACACCTTGAGGGCGCCGCTGAAATTCCACAGCGCTCCGAACGTTTCCGCTCTGCGGCCGCGAATAAATGCTTGCCGGGCCGGGCAGCAGACGGGGATCGGCGTGAATGCGTTCGTAAACCACGCCCCCGCGGATGCGAGCCGGTCCAAATTCGGCGTCCGCACCGGATATTTCCGGGCATACCCGATACAATCGTAACGGCACTGGTCGGCGACAATGACAAGCAGGTTCACCTGCGGCTCCATTTTCATAAATCCCTCCGGGTCGAGAAAAAGATGGATACTATCGACATTTCCAACATACCCTTTTTGACTTAAAAAATCATGGCCGATATTGCCAACTTGGCGATATGAATCCGTTATTCCAAGGCCACGTTCACTGGAAAGGCTTTGTCGAAAGAGCGGGAACCGGGATTCCGGGAACACACCGTCGAATTTCGAAAGATCCATGCGGCATATTATGTTATTTTTTTGAAAATGCAGGAGGAAAATGTTGGCGATCGTCGAATAGTTCCTTTATTAACGAAGTGGGACTTATCTCCTGGTATGTTGCATATAAGAGCCGCTGGCGGCGATCGGGTAAGTTGCCGTTATGATCGGAGGGGTGGATGTTTGGCGAAGCGAGTCGCGGAGAGCAAGCAGCATGAGCCGTTTTCTACAATTGCGGAACATTTGCAGGCCGAATTGACACTGCTGGATTTGAAACTTCATTCACTTTGGCTGAAGCGAAGAGCGGCCGGCGCGGACAATCCGTTCGATCATTTGAAAGGTCTCGTCATGTCCGAGCAGGAGGTGCTGCATTGGCTGAGCGGGCCCGAAGCGGCTTCCGAAGAAGACGAAGATTGGCGAATCGGGGCGCTGGAGGCGGAAATAGAGCAGCGCTTGCAGCTTGGGACCGAAAGGCAGATTGTCATGCCGCTGCAGTATGTATCCCGCGTTTTCGGGTTATCCGCCTGCGAAGAACAGTGCGTGATCATCTGTCTGGCGCCGGAGATTCACCGGAAATACGAGAAAATTTACGCTTATTTGCAGGACGACGTTACCCGCAAAACCGCCTCGGCGGAGCTGGTCATGCAGCTGATTGGCCGCACGGAGGAGGAGAAGCTGCAGCTGCGAAGCTGCTTTTCCGCCGGCAGCACGCTGCAGCGTCTGTTCTTATCGCCGATTCCCCAGCCACCCGGCGGCACTCTGCTAAGCCAGCCGCTCCAGCTCGATGAAAGAATCGTCGAGTTTATGCTCGGCACCGGCAGGTTGGACCGGCGGCTTTCTTCGTTTTGCGAGCTGATCCGCCCACAGGACAATCCGGGCGAGCTGCTCGTGGACCAAAAGCTTCAGGACAAGCTGAGGACGTTTGCCCGCAGGGCGGACGAAGCGGACTCCGAAGGGCATAATGGGCTGCTGTTTTGTTTGTTCGGCGCTTCCGGAGCCGGCAAGCTGTTTCAGGTCCGGCACTTTTGCTCGTTTTTCCGAAAGCCGCTGCTTGTCGTGGATGCAGGGCGTATGCTGCAGGAGGACAAACCGCTTGGCGAGCTGCTGACGCACGTGACCCGCGAGGCGCATCTGCAGCAGGCCGTTCTCTGCTTCCGCCGGCTCGATCCACTTCTGCAGGAGGATCCGGCGGCAAGCAAAAAGCTGGATGCGCTTTCGGCGTCTCTTAAGCACTTCCCGCAGATAGTGTTTTTATTGTCGGAACGGTCCTGGAAACCGGATCATGCCGAGCAGCGCTTATGTATCGAAGCGGAGATCGGCATCCCGGACGAAGGGCAGAGGGAAAGGTTATGGTCGACGTTGTCCGGGAATTACCCGATGGATCGGACGGGCATCCCGTGGGGGATGGTCGCCGGCGCATTTCGCTTTACCCCGGGGCGCATCGTGCAGGCGCTGAAACAGGCGCATACGCTCAGCATGTGGGATGCCGGGGATGGCCCGAATGCGGGGCAAATCCGTTACGAGCATGTGATTGCAGCCTGCTATCGCGGGGCGCAGCATCGTCTGGAGACGAAGGCGACGAGGCTGAAGCCGAAATACGGCTGGAGCGACGTCGTTTTGCCGAAGGAGCAAATCAGGCAGCTGCAAAATGCATGCAGTCAGATCAAATATCGGCATATCGTGTACGGCCAGTGGGGTTTTTCGCGCAAGCTTTCGTACGGCAAAGGCGTCAGCATGCTCTTTTCCGGACCGCCCGGCACGGGCAAAACGATGGCGGCGGAGGTGATCGCGGGCGAGCTGGCGCTGCAGATTTATAAAATCGACCTGGCCCAGGTCGTCAGCAAATACATAGGCGAAACGGAGAAAAACTTGCATGACCTGTTTCGCGAAGCCCAGCTCAGCCATGCGATTTTGTTTTTCGACGAGTGCGACGCCCTGTTCGGCAAACGGTCTGAGGTGAAAGATTCGCACGACAAATACGCCAACATGGAAACGTCCTTCCTGCTGCAAAAAATGGAAGAGTACGAGGGCGTCTGCATCATGGCCACCAACTATTTGCAAAATATCGACGAGGCTTTTATGCGCCGCATCGGCTATATTGTCAAGTTTCCGTTTCCGGACGCTTCTTACCGGGAAAACATATGGCGTTCGCTTTTTCCGAAGGAAGCGCCCCTGTCGGAGGAGGTCGATTTCGCTTATCTCGGCCGCAAGCTGGAGCTTTCCGGAGGACATATCAAAAATATTGCTGTGTCGTCGGCATTTCTTGCCGCGGAGGCGGGAGAGCCGATAGGAATGCGTCAAATTATGCAGGCAGCGCGCTACGAGCTGCAAAAAAACGGCAAAATCATATCGGATAACGATTGGGACGAATATGCGGAGGCGTAACGGATGCCGTCCTATTAAGCGAAGGTGGGTTTATGGGAGATTATACGGCGATCGCCGATGTGAGCCAAACGTTGATCGGGCTGCTTCGGGAGCAATTGACTCCATATCCGATAGCGCGTCCCGAGCTTGTAGGTCTCGCTTCCCCTGCGGAGAAGGGGGACTTCGGCCTTACGTTGTTTCTTTACAGCATCAAGGAGTGCATAGAATACCGGCAAGCTGCGTTCTCCGGGCAGGGCGGCGGCTCGAAGCCGCCGATGGCGGTGGAGCTGAACTATTTGATGACGGCCCACTCCGCAGCCGATCCGCAAACCCGCGCGCTCGACGAGCATCTTATTTTGGGCAGGGCGATGCAGGTGTTTCACGAAAACGGCATTATCGACAATTCGTCGCTGCGCGGCACGCTTGCCGAAAACCGCGAAGCGATCCGCATCGTGCGCGAGTCTCTTCCGCTCGATACGATGCTGTCATTATTTCCGCAAATGCCCTATAAGCTGTCTGTCAGCTATTTGGTAGGGCCTGTCTTCATCGATTCGGGCAAGTTTTCGGTCAAGCCGCGGGTCCGCGGGAGCAATACGAGGATGGAAGGCGTATGACAAGGGGGTTATTCGCATCGCAACGATCCGGCTTTCTTTTGTCATCCGGCTAATCGATACTTGCACCGGCGGCCCGCCGCCCGATGGCTCCGTTACGGTTACGCTCGCAGAGACATCCCGGCGGCCGATCGCCAAGCAGGGGGGCATTTACGCTTTCGTCGATCTTTTTCCGCAAACGTATACGGTTTCTGTGCGGTCGCCTTTGTTTTTCGAGCGGGCGATCTCCGTCGATATGGCGTCCTTAGAGCCGGAGGACCCGGTCGTTTACGCGGCGCTCGAACCGAGACCCGAATATCCGTTCGGCGACAGGGAAACGGTGGTTCGCGCCGCTTTGCGCAGCGCTTCCGGGCAGCCTTTGGCCGGCGCGATTGTCATCGCAAGCGTGCTGACCGACGATTGCGCGAGAGCGAGGCTGGCGGCGGATGCCGAGGAAGGCGGCCAGGTCGTCCGGCTTGCCGGTCTGACCGGACCGGTGAGCATCGGGGATACATACCGCATCAAGGATAAAACCGCCGTTTCGGAGCAAACGTATGCCGTATCCGGATTGCATGGCGATCCGAGGACCTTCGAGCTTTCCCCGCCCCTGCCTGTCGGCTACAAAAGGGGAGCCGCGCTTCTGCCCGTCGCCTCGTCCCGAAGCGATGAAAGAGGCGAGGCTGCGCTCGCTTTGCGCGGCTGCCGGACCAAACAGGTTGCCGTCAGGCTTGATATCACATACGCAGGGCGATCGGCCTTCAAGGAACTGAACATCTTGGAAGGCGTGTCGAACTACGCCGGCCGCATTCAATTATGATTAGTCGATCGGACCACACGGCCGGTCTTCTATATAAACCCACCAGGAGGGAGGAACTGGTTTCGATTTTTGAAACCGGGTAATAATGCCAGAGTACAGATCGCCAGGAGTGTATGTGGAAGAGTTTGACAGCGGCGGCGTGCCGATGCAAGGGGTCGGTACGAGCACTGCCGGATTTATCGGCATGGCGGAGAGGGGGAGCGTTGAGGGACTGCCGCAGCTGGTGACGAGCTTCGGCGATTTTCAGCGCCAGTACGGATCTTATTTGCCGGTGAATCCGTACGGTTCCATGCGGTATTTGGCGTATGCCGTGGAGCATTTCTTTATGAACGGGGGGAGCCGCTGTTATGTGATGCGGGTAGCACCCGAAGATGCCAAGGCCGCTTCGGCAGCGACGCTGCTCACAACGGTAGGATTTGCCGCCAAAAATCCGGGAACCTGGGGCAATCAGATCCGTCTAGAGTTTACCCCGGCCAGCAAAGCAAAGACGACGATCACGGCGGTTGTCGGCGATCCCGCCGGCTCTCTCCAATACCGGGTAAAAAATTCATCCGGCTTTAGCCCAGGCGACATCGTCGCTTTCACGACGGACGGCAAAACCAAAGCATACAACAAGATCACGGCGGTTCATGACGACATCATCACTCTTGAGTCCCATTTGGCCGGTGATGCGGATGTGGTCGACGACGGCAAGACGCTGCCTCCGGTCAAGCTGCTGACCACCTGCGAAGTAACGTTAAACGTTTATTGCGGGCAAGAAAATGAAACGTATGAAAACTGCTCCCTGAACGACTCGGCCGCCAATTACATCGAGAAGGTCGTGGGACGCTCGAAACTGATCGTTTTCGCCCAAAACGTGCAGACGCCTGCGAAAGCGGCGGAAGATCCGGCTGCCGGTCCGAACGATGCGGGCGATGAAGGGAACGAGCCTGCGGGTCTGGGCAAAACGGCGTCCTCCGGGATTACGCCTCCGTTTCAAACGCTCGCCGGCAAGCCGGAAACGCCCGTGGACGGCAAGCCGCCGATATACCGGATATTCTTCGCCGGCGGAACCGACGGCACCGTTTCCGACGATCCGAGCAAATTCCCGGCGGACATATACATAGGGGCGGACGGAGGACCGGGAAAACGTTCGGGGATTCAGGCGTTCATCGACAACGAAGAAGTAAGCATCATCAGCATTCCCGGCGTCACGGACCCGGCTACCCAGCTCGCGCTTGTCGCGCATTGCGAAAACCTGGCAAGCCGTTTCGCCGTCCTGGATATTCCGCAGCACAAGAAAAAAACGGACGAGGTGCAGAGCCACCGCAATTTGTTCGACACGTCTTATGCCGCATTATATCATCCGTGGCTTCAAGTGTACGATCCGCTGGAGAAACGGAATATTTTCATCCCTCCTTCCGGCTCGATGGCGGGAATTTATGCCCGCTCGGACAACACGAGGGGCGTACATAAAGCGCCGGCCAACGAGGTCGTTCGCGGCTGCCTGGGGCTGGATTGCCAGTACAACGTCGGCGAACAGGACATTTTAAATCCGCTCGGTGTCAATTTGATACGCGCCTTCACCGGTCAAGGCATTCGGGTATGGGGCGCCAGAACGCTTTCCTCCAACGGGTTGTGGAAATACGTCAACGTTCGAAGATTGTTTATTTACATCGAGCAGTCGATCAAGCAGGGAACGAATTGGGTCGTGTTCGAGCCTAACGATCAGACGTTGTGGGGCCGCGTCAATTTGACGATCGACGCGTTTTTGACCAGCGTATGGCGCAGCGGTGCCTTGATGGGGTCGAGCCCGTCCGAAGCGTTCTACATCCAGATCGGCCACAGCACGATGACCCAGGACGACATCGACAACGGCAGGCTTATATGCGTCATCGGCATAGCGCCTGTGAAGCCGGCGGAGTTCGTCATCTTCCGCATCACGCAAAAAACCGGCGGAGACGCCAGCTAAAGCGGCAGCATCTTTTAACGAAGTGAGGGGAACCATTCATGCCAGATCGTATAGATCCGTATCGCAACTTTCGCTTTAAGGTTCAATTGGACAACATTACGCAGGCCGGTTTCAGCGAGGTGTCCGGCTACGACGCTTCCATCGAAGTGATCGAGTACCGCGAAGGAAATGAAACGGCGACGACGGCCCGCAAGTTGCCGGGTCTGACCAAGTACAGCAACATTACGCTAAAATGGGGCGTTACGGACTCGATGGATATGTACAAGTGGATGGAGGACGCCATTAACGGCAAGATCGCGCGAAAATCCGTCACCATTACGGCGATCGACGAGGTGGGGCAGGAGAAGGCGGTCTGGACGGTCATCAATGCGTGGCCGTGCAAATATACCGCGCCGGATTTTAAAGGGACGGGCAACGAGGTAGCCATCGAGCTGCTGGAAATCGCTCACGAGGGCATGACCCGCAAAAAATAGCAGGAACCATAGGCGGGGCGGATGGGCACGCCGCAAGGCGGCTTGCTTTTTCGCTCCTCTAGCCGGACAACCAAAGGGAGGCATCAGGGATGGTTTTTAAAACGGAGTATGCATTCGAGCTGCCGAAAGGGTATGTGGATGAAAACGGCAATTTGCATAAGCGGGGCGTCATGAGGCTGGCGACGGCCGCCGATGAAATCGCTCCGCTGCGCGACCACCGCGTGCAGTCGAATCCGAGTTACTTGACGATTATTTTGCTGGCGCGTGTCATTACAAAGCTAGGGGACCTGAAGGCGATCGATACGATGGTCATCGAAAATCTGTTTACGGCGGATTTGGCGTTTCTTCAAGGGTTTTACCAGGAAATCAACAAGGCCGATTCTCCGCGCGTTCAGACCGTTTGTCCGAAGTGCGGCCACGAGCATGAGGCGCCGATCGATTTTTTAGCCGGGAACGAGGCGGTTTGACGGTTTATCCTGCGGAGAAGCTGCTCGAGGAGGTCGCCTTTATCGCTTACCACTTCCACTGGCCTCACGATCAAATTATGGCGATGGAGCATCGCGACCGCCGCAGATGGTGTGAAGAGATTTCCAAAATCAACCGGAAGTTCAACGACGAGCCGGAAAACATTTTTGACGTGTTTTAAACGAGGTGGACAACATGAGCAATCCTAGCGGCGCTTTTCGGTTTTTGGTGGAAATCAAAGGAATTGAAGGCGTCTCGGGTTTTTCCGAGGTGAGGGGGCTGCAGGTGGAGACCGAATTCGAGGAATACCGAGAGGGAGGACTCAACGATTACGTGCACCGCTTTCCGAAAAAAACGTCCAGCCCGCCGCTTGTTTTCAAGCGGGGCATCACCGAGTCGTCCAAGCTCTGGGAATGGTACAGCAACGTGACGATGGGGAAAATCGAGCGGCGGCAAGGTTCGGTTATTTTGCAAAGGCAGGACGGCAAACAGCTGTGCCGGTGGGATTTTGTCGGGGCTTACCCGGTGAAGTGGATCGGCAGCGACTTGAACGCACATGGCAACGAGATAGCCGTTGAGACGCTGGAGATCGTGCACCAGGGTCTCAAGACGGTATACTTGACGGGCGGATAAGGGGAAAACGTATGATTCGAGTGCGCTTGCAGCCTTCGCGGTTTGTGCGGGAACAACCAGGCTCGCGAAGTTTCGCCGAAGCGATCATGTCCAAATACGGGTACGTGAAAAGGCCGTATTTGGGGATCGTGCCGCTTGTTTTCAGAGAGCCGGATGTTTTTGCTCCGGATGCGGGGGGCGAATCCGTTTGGCACACGCTGAATCGGTTCCATGTGCAGATTCGGCTGGAGCTCACAGCGCTGCACAGCAAGGAGGCGTCCTTTTTTACGAACCAGGCGCTGACGATGCGGCGGCTGCAGGCTCTCTTGCTCCTCCAGCAGACGGCGGCTTCCGCGGGACGGTTGGGACAGGCTCCCGTCTCGGGAGCGGGACAAAAGCTGCCCGGCCGCGACAATGGGTTCGCCGCGCGCGGACGAGAGTTGGCCGGGACGGCCGGGCAAAGCCGCGAACCGGCGGCTGAAACCCTATGGCCGGGCATGGGCGTTGGTCGTATGCTCGAGAGACAGCCGGCCGCGGATCCTTTTCGCTTGGCCGGGCAGCTCGGGCGTCGCAACTGGAATGCGGCGGTGTTACCCGCTTACGGGCTCATTCCGGGGATTAAGGAGTATTTTGCCCCGGAAAAACGCGGCTTCGCATTTGGGCCGACCGGCGAAAACGGAAATCTGCGGTTGATATACTCGAGGATCGCCGATACCGCAATGGTGCTTGGCAAGCGCAGTGCCGCCGGGGGGGCGGGATTGCCGGGGGTGACCGCGTTTACGCCGCTGCAGGGAAGGCCCGGTATGCCGGCGGCTCGGGTTATGCCCGAAACGCCGGGCGTAACCGGAGGGCCGGGAAAGCCTGCGGGAATTCCGGCGCTGCCCGCGATTCCATCTATGCCGGGGATTCCGACTCCGACTATAGTGCGGAGCATGCCGGAGATTTCGGCGCTGCCTGTCGTGCAGAGAATGCAGGCACCCCTGCCGGTTCCGGATATGCCGGGTTTCAAAGCGGGGCAACGATTATTAAGATTCCCGCCGGAGCCGCAAATTCGCATAATCCGGGGCGCACAGCAGATAGGGGGACCGCTGTCGGCACCTAAAAGTACAGGCTTTCCGGGTTTTCCGCGTGTATACGGGCAGCCTCGAACATCGTGGGGACCGACAGTTAGGATCTTCTCCGGTTCTCGCGCGGAGCCGGGGATAGCGGCGGTAGACGGCATTCAGGGAGATTCCGGTCCCGTGGGTGCGTCGGCAATACGCGGGGCAACTGGGACACAATGGGACCCGATCATGTTTTATGCACGCGAGCAAGCGTGGGGGCAGCAGCGACCGGCCGAAAGCACGGGGACAGGCCGACGGCCTGTCGTTCAGCCGCATGCGTTTTTCAGCGATATGCTTCGTCAAACGGCGGCCGTGCCGAATAACGCAGCCCCGGCTCCCGATATAGTGGGAGGATTGCCGAATGCAATGTTTTTCAGATTGCCTGCCATGCTGCTGTCTTCTGTCGGACCAATCCGGAGAGCAGAGAGCGCGGAGCTGCGCTTTATCGAACGAAACTTTATTGGCCGCACGGGGGGCAGTGCGAGAGAGATTGCGATTCAACCAGTTGGCTCGAATGCGCCTTGGTTGAGCGGTTTATTCGGGATTCCTGCGGCAATCGTTTGGCGAAACGCAGCGAAGTCGACGTTGTCGCCCCTTGCGGAAAATGCTGCCAACAGGTTCGTTCGGCAGGAGGTTTCTGATCGAAGCACGAGAATAAGGGGGCCGGGATTCCGGGGGCCCGAATCGGGTGCGGCGGCAGGTCCAGGACGGGGGCAACCCCCCGGTCTGCCGCCGATCAACATGGGAACGGATTTCCCGACGATGCTGCAAGGCGGGGCAAAGGCTGTCATAGAGCAAATGTTCAATCGTCGGAGAATGCTTCCTGATGACGCCTTGTTTTCCGACTATCGGCTGAACGGACGAGCCGGTCAGGTGTTTATGCAGAGTGCAAATGACGCGTTTTTCCCGCGTTATGTACCTTTAACCGACGCTGAAAGCGGAATGCGGCTTTTCCCTGAAAATGTATGGCGAAACATAACGGATACCCGCAGGGAAAAAACGCGGCCGATTTTTATTTCACAATCTCATTTGCCGGATATGGCCGGCGGCGGCGATTTACTCCTGCCCAGTTTGGACAGCCGCATAATCCGTTTATGGAGCACTATCGTAAGCGGCCTGACCGCCTTCCTGCCCAGCGACCTGCGTGCAGTCCGGCAAGCCAGGTCAGGCGGCTTTCAGACCGCTGCTGCGCGCGCATGGGGCGGGATGATGCCGGTTTTTATGAATCGGAACGTTCGGTCAAACACATTCGGCGGCTATGCGTCAGAACGGCGAATGATCGGGCCGTATGACGCTCCCGGAAGCCGGCTGTCCGGCTTTCCGGCACTGCAGCTCGCGACCCGTGCCGGAACTGCCGCAAATACCGCGATCATAGCTGCTCTGGCGATCAATGGCCGGCGTGGGTTTATACCTGCGATGCCGTTCATCGGCGGCGGGCCGGAGACGGCTGCCGCTTATGCCGCTTCGGCAGCGGCAGGAAACGGAACGCCGAATGCGGCGGTCTTTAGGGCTATGCCCGTATTGCAAAGAGTGGTATGGCCTCTCGGACACCCTGCTCCAAACGCAGCGGCGAGTCCGATGCAGTTGCAGCACGCGTACAGGTCGGTTCGCGATATGCGGGTATGGCAAAATGCGGCTGCGGCGGGGCGTCCGAACCGAAGCGGTCATGGCGATGGCGCAGTGGAAAACTTTGCGGCAAAGCGCGTTTTCGGAGAAGGATGGCGGGACATGCAGTTGCAGTTCACGCCGTTTTCCGTACCGCAAGTATTCCGTCGGTCTGACAGGCAGAGCGGGCAGCAAGCGATCCGATTAAGCCGCCTGGTCCGCGAGATTTCCGTTTCGGCGGGACGCATCGCTCGCATATTGCAGGCAGGCTTCCCTCGCGGGGAACAGCTCATGTCCCGTCAAGCCGCGTACGATTTGTCGACGAGGAATATCCCGGCAATCGACCGCAGCGCAAAACCGTTTTTGTTTCCGATTTTGCAGAGGCAACCGGGAACCGCCGCGGATTTCCGCGCCGGATCGGCATTAAGCGTCCCTATTCGGCATACGGCGCTCCGGCCTGTTATTGGTCCGGGACCGGATAAGGCTGACAAGACGGCTTCAAATTTACCGATAAGATCAGCGGCATATCGCTTTGCGCTGCGTTTATTCGGAATACCCGGGCCGAGGGAAAGAGGCGACAGTCCGAACGTGGCGGTGGAGGCGCTTTATGCTCCGGGCGGGAAAGCGGAAGCAGCCGGAACGGTAAGCCCGCTGAAGTGGAGAACCGGTTTCATGCAACTGCAGCAGGCGCCAGGCACGTTGGCGGAAATCGTCGGGGCTCGGAGAGGGTGGCAGACTTTACTGCTTCTAACGAAGTTGCGAGGCCGGCTTGAACCCGTGAATGGAGCGGCTGTATCAAGCGTCGATATGACCGGCGGATCAGGCCGAATCACGGAGCTTCGCTTCGGGGAAAGCTTCCGGACAAATCGCATGGAAACCGATCAGCCGCATATAACCCGCATTTTGAACCGGCAATGGATACGGACGGTTATTCAGCGGCAGCTTCGGCCTGCGGAGAAACGGACTCAAGGACGAGGCGCAGGTCCGCGGGGCGAAGGAGCCCCTGCGCTGATTCTCACCCGCATATTATCCGTTCCCGACAAACACCGCGCGACATCCATGCTTGCCATAAGCGGCAGCGGTATCGGAGCGGCGGAACGGCTTCCGGTTTTTGCTTCAACATACCGGCTCCGGCAGACGCTGCGACCGATTTCGCAAGCGCCAGGCCTAGCCTTGGCATCCGGTGATAGTCCGGCGGCACGATCGGCGCCCGTTCAAGGTCCGACAGGACCGGCGACCGCAAAACGTCCGGCGGCCGCGGAAAGCTTCATGCAGCCGCACTTGCTGCGCCCGCCATCGCTGGAATACCGCAGCAGACCGAGAGCAGCGGAGCACGAGACGGAATCGCGAAGCGGAAGCGGTACGAATACGACGCAAAGCGAAGTGAAGCTGCAGGCCAACGTTGTGCAGCCGCCCGAGACCCCGGCGATCGATTTTCACAAGATAGTGGAGCGCGTTTACAAGGAAATCGAGCGGAAGATCCGTTTCGATCAGCAGCGCAGAGGCAGGTAAATTCAGACCGGCCGGAGGGAGGGACGTTCACGTTCATGTTGACCAAAGCGAAGATCATCGTCGATCGTCCCAGTCAGACGATAGAAGTATTGTTTAACCCGAACGAATATTCCATTTCGGCAGGGAACCGGTTCGGGCGGGATACGGTGCCCGGTCTGTCCGGCTCGATTTTACAGTTCATCAGCGGCGAATCGATGACGCTGACGATGGATCTGTTTTTCGATACGTATGAGAAGGGGACGGACGTCCGTGACCATACGATGCAAATCGTCAATTTGCTGAACATCGACAAAGACCTGCATACGCCTCCGATATGCCAATTTGTATGGGGAACGATGGATTTCAAGGGCGTGCTCGAAAAAGTGAACCAGAAATATACGATGTTTCTGGGGGACGGCACACCCGTCCGGGCCACCTTGAACGTCACCTTCCGGTCGACGGAAACGGTGATCAAGCAGCAGAAGCGGACTTCGAAGCAGTCCGCCGACCGGACCAAAGAGCGGCAATTGAAGCAAGGGGAGCAGCTGTGGCACATTTCCCAGGAGGAATACGAATCTCCGGCCTACTGGCGGCAAATCGCCCAAGCGAACGGCATCGACAACCCGCGCGACGTGAAGCCGGGTGCCCAACTGATCGTTCCCCGTTTGGAGTGAGCGCATGGCCGAGCCGACATTATCCACCCAAACGTTTACGTTCGAAGAGCTTGAAAAAAAATACGGCGGCTTTTTTGCGCCGACCTTCGAGGTACTGATCAACGGCACCAACATAGCTTTGACGGCAGCCATCACGCAGGTGACGGTCGAGACAAGCATTGAGTCGGAGGCGAGCTCGTTCGAATTCACCGTCGTCAACGCATTTGATCCGTTAAAGCAGGAATTTCAGTGGCTGGACAGCGAGTTTACGCTAGGCACGTACGTGGAAATCCGCATGGGTTACGTGGATAAGCTGGAGACGGTTCTCTACGGCCTCATAACGTCCGTATCGTGCGAATTTCCTTCCGACGATTTGCCGAAAATCATCGTGCGCGGCATGGACATGTCGTTTCTGATGATGCGCAGCGTCAGATCCCAGTCGTGGGAGAAAAAGAAGATCAGCGACATCGTGTCGGAGGTTGGGAAGCAATATGTATCGAAGGTGGTCGCCGACGATACGGGCGATCCGATCGAGATTACTGCGCAAAACGAATGCAGCGATTACGAGTTTATTTCCGAGCTGGCGAAAGAGTTGAATTACGACTTTTTCATCGTCGGCAAGACGATGTATTTTCGCAAGGCTTTGGAGAGTACGTCTCCGGTCGTCACGCTGGCCTGGGGGAAGACGCTGCGCAGCTTCGCGCCCGAGATGAACATCGCCGCCCAGGTGGGCAAGGTGGTCGTGCGCGGATGGGATGTAAAGAAAACGGCCTTGCTCGAAGGAACATCCGGGCAGGTGAAAAAGCTCGGCTCCAACTCCAAGACGGGGCCCGACATTTTGAATTCGCTCGGCAGCTATACGGAGTACGTTTATACGAACGTGGACACGGAGCAGGAAGCGAAGGATAAAGCGACGGCGATCCTGAATTACCGGGCGATGCAGCTGATTTCCGGCTACGGGGAATGCGACGGCATTCCGGAAATGATGGCAGGCCTCTACGTCAAGATGGAAGGGCTCGGAAAAAAGCTCAGTCAGCCCTATTATTTAAAAGCGGTGACACATACGATCGACAGCTTCGGGTACGTTACCCGTTTCAGAATAGGGGGAAATGCGGTATGAGCGTATGGGAACGCAGCTTTCCGGCAAGCGAACGGACATATCAAAAGGCGGAAGGCGTCATGGTGGCGATCGTCACTAACAATCAGGACCCCGACGGCCTCGGACGCGTGAAGCTGAAGCTGCCGCTGCGGGAGACGGAAAACGAGACCGACTGGACGCGGATCGCCACCTTGATGGCAGGCAATGACCGGGGCAGCTATTTTGTGCCGGAGGTGGGGGACGAAGTGCTTGTCGCGTTCCATTTGGGCGAAATCCGCCAGCCTTACGTCATCGGCACGCTGTGGAGTCCGACCCAAAAAGCGCCCAAAGGCGACGATAAAAACAATTTGCGGAAAATCCGCTCGCGTGCCGGACACGAGCTGACGTTCGACGATACCGACTCGGCTGGTAAAATCACGATTACGACGACGGGCGGCACGAAGATCGTTATCGACGACAAGGCCGATTCAATCGAACTTACGGACAAAAACGGCAAAAATAAGATCGAAATCAAAGGCGGCAGCGCAAACGAAATCGCTTTGACGAGCCAATCGACAACGATCAAGATGACCGGTCAAGGGGAAGTGACGGTTTCGAGCCCGAAGTCGATCGCGCTCAAAGCCGCTCAGGTGACGGTGGAGGCTTCCGCGACCCTCAGCTTAAAGGGCGGCGCTTCCGTAGATATCAATTCGGACGGCATGGTCAACATTAAAGGCAGCATGGTGAAAATCAACTGATACGGCGAAAAAGCTAACGCGATGCCAAGCGGGAAAGGATAGACGTCGGATGAATAAAGATTTTCTCGGCCGGGGCTGGAAGTTTCCGGTGCAGGTGGACGGGGCGACAGGCCGTATCCGGATGGCGGAGCACGAAGACGATATCGCCGAGGCGATCCGCATTATATTGCGCACATCGCCCGGAGAGCGGGTCATGCGCGCCGATTTCGGCTGCGGCGTACAGCGCTACGTTTTCGGCACGACGGACCGGACGACGCTGCACCTGATCGAAACGGCGATCCACGAAGCGATACTCGCATGGGAACCGCGGGTGACGAATGTGGAAGTTCAAGCCAACCCGGATCCGGAAATGCCGCAGCGGCTGCTTGTGACGATTCGTTACACGGTCCGTTCGACGAACAATTTGTTCAACCTGGTCTATCCTTTCTATTTGCAGGAAGGGACGAAATAGGTGAAACCGCCCAAAATCGATCCGAGAACAACCGAGATGCTGATCGAGCAAATGAAAGAGATGGTGCCGCATTATACGCCGGAATGGACATTTTCTCCGGATCATCCGGACCCGGGGGCGGCGCTTTTTCTCCTGTTTGCGCAAATGTATCAACAAAATATAAAACGGCTGAACGAGGTCCCGAACAAAAACTTCATCGCCTTTCTCAATATGCTGAACGTATCTCAGCTGCCGGCAAAACCGGCATCCGCTTATGTGACGTTCCGGCTGAGCGAGGGCGCGAAGGAACCGGTAATCATTCCCCAAGGGACCCCGCTGGCAGGGAGCGGCGAGGACGGCGAAGAGGTGATCTTCGAAACGGACCGGCCGCTGCTTGCGACGCCGGCCGCCATCGTCGACGCCTACCAGGTGAGCGCGAGCCGCGACTTCATTTCGCGCGTATCGGACCGTTTCGATCAGGTGGCGGCGGGCAGCGAACGGCGGCCGTTTACGATGTTTTGCTATTCGGAAGGAGACAATCTTCAGGAGCATGCGCTGTATGTCGGCCATCCGGATATATTCAACGTACACGGCAGCTCGCAAATCGAGCTGACCGTCGAAAATTCGCTTCAGCGTTATGCGGAAGCCGGGACCGTTCAGAAGCTGGCGGATACCGCCCATTACGAGTGGTCCTACGGTACGCAGCAAGGCTGGACGCCTTTTGATGCGGTGAGCGCGAACGGTCGCTCGGTCGTTTTGCGAAAAAACGCCGCAGGCCGGATCGTCCTTCGGGAGGTTGCAGGCGATGAAGGCCGCTGGATCCGCTGCAAGGTCAAAGGCGGAATGGGCGAGGCCGGGGCGCAGGAGATCGTGTTCGACCGGCTGCGCATCAAAGCGGAGCATGCTGCGAAGCTCGATTTCTCCGGCCTTGCGCCGGACCGTCTGTTTTTCAACGATATGGACTTGAATGCGTCGGGCTGTTACCCTTTCGGCGAATATTTCGCGCCGTACGGCGTGTTTTACATCGGCAGCCAGGAAGCGTTCAGCAAAAAAGACGGTTTGATTACGGTTACGCTGGGAGTAAGCACCCGCAGGAACGTGCTGCAAAACGAGCCGCCTCCGCAAATCGACTGGAAGCCGATCATGAAACGGTCGCAGTTTGAGCGTCCGGCACCCCCGGAAATCAGCATCCGCCGGGTTATCTGGGAATATTGGAACGGCAGCGGTTGGGTGAGGCTGTTTTCCGGTACGGAATATGAAGAGCTTTTCGACAGGCCCGAAGCGGGCGAGCGGACGATCCGGTTCCGCTGTCCGGCCGATATCGCGGAAACCTTCGTCAATTCGCAGTACAATTACTGGATTCGGGCGCGCATGCTGACGATGGATACGCCGACGGCCGGCAACCCGGTATATCTTTCCCCCTGGATCGGCGGTGTACATCTGCAGTACGAGTTTGAGGACCGGTCGTATTCTGCGTCGGGCTGTGTAACCGGAAATAACGCGGAATACCTGGACCATACGGCGGAGGCGGCTTTGGGGGGGCGGCTCATCCAGCCGTTTGTCGCGGTCGATGGCGACTGCCCGGCCTTTTATATGGGTTTCGCGTCGCCGCCGGTAAAAGGGCCGATCGGCCTTTATTTTTCGCTGAAGGAGCAGGCGTACGGCAATGGGCAGCAGCTCGCGATCGATTGGGAGTACTTAAGCGCCCAAAGCGAAGGAAACCGGTGGGGCAAGCTGAAGACGGCGGACGATACCGGAGGGCTCACGAGAAGCGGCACCGTGCAGTTCGCCGGGCCTGCGGATTTCGCGTTCGCCTCCGTATTCGGCAGAAAGCTTTATTGGATCCGGGCGGTCAACCGCAACCGTCTCGCGGAAAACCAGGAGGCCGGCCAGCCTTTGCCTGTCGTAAACGGCCTGTATCTGAATACGGTCCGGGCGACGCAGCAGGAAAGCGTAAACGGCGAGCTGCCGGAAAAAATAACCGGGCCTGGCGGCGCTTTTTATGCACTCAGCCGGATTCCGGTCGTTTCCGAGGAAGTGTGGGTCGACGAGACGGGGCATGTTGCCGAACAGGACATTGCGCTGCTTGAAGCGAGGGGGTACCCCGCACGGGTCGTTCGCGATTCGGAAGGCCACGTCCAAAAATGCTGGGTGAAATGGAAGGCCGTGCGGACGTTGTACGCGTCTTCGGGGACAGACCGCCATTATACGATTCACCGCACAAGCGGACAAATCCGCTTCGGGGACGGCAAAATGGGCAAAGCGCCTCCAGGCAAGGGGATCGATGCGGTGAAAGTCGACTATAAAACGGGCGGCGGGACGAAGGGAAACCTGCCTGCACAAGCGATCAACAAGCTGAAAAATTCGATCGCATTCGTCAATGCCGTCATGAACCCCGAACCGTCGGGCGGCGGCGGGGAAATGGAAAGCGTCGGGCAGGCGCTCGAGCGCGGCCCTCATTACATCGTGCACCGGGGCCGGGCGATAGCCGCAAACGACTTCGAGTGGCTGGCAAAGGAAGCTTACCCGAACATCGCCAAGGTGAAATGCCTGCCGAATATGAACGCGCGCATGGAGCGGGAATACGGCTGCGTCACCCTCGTCGTCGTGACGCAGGGAGGACTGGGAGACGCGCTTTATTTTCACGAAATGAAGCGGAAGCTGGAAGCTTATTTGCTGGAGCGGGCCGCAAGCGTCATCGCTTTTCCCGAATATATTCAGGTGATTCAGCCCGCCTATTTGGAGGTATCCGTCATCGCCCGGCTGGCGGTGGAACGGATGGACGATGCATTGGCGGCCGAGACGGCGGCGGTCGAGAAGCTGGAGCGGTTTCTCGATCCGATCCGCGGGCAAACGGACGGAAACGGCTGGGAAATCGGGGCGGTGATCCATGAGTCGTTTTTTTACGGGCTGCTGAAGGCGGTTCCGCATGTGCGCTATGTGGAGGACGTGACGATGAGCGTTGTCAAAATCGAGGCCGGAGAGAGGACGCCGCTTAATGCAGGCGCGCTGCCCGCGCTTGCGCACGGGCTTGTCGTCAGCGGCAAACACCGGGTGATTGCAATCGTAAGCTAACAGGGAGCGATGCGCAGCGGCCATCTGCGGCCGGATGAAAGGGGATGACGTCATGCTGCCGATACCTGAGCTCGACGACAGGCGGTTCGAGCAGATCGTCAATGAGGCCAAGCAAATGATTCCGATGCTGTTTCCCGCCTGGACCGACGAAAATTACCACGATCCCGGCATTACGTTCATCGAGCTTTTCGCTTGGCTGACGGAGATGCAGCAGTATTATTTGAACCGGATTACGCTGAAAAACGAACTGAAATTTTTGAAGCTGCTCGGTTTTCGTCGCCGCGCTGCGACGCTTGCCAAAGTTCAATTGTTTTTTGAAAATATTGGCGAGGCAGCGGTTATTCCCCGAGGGACTCCTTTTTTAGCTGAGGAGGAAGTGTTCGAAACGGACGAGACGGTGCTGCTTGTACCGAACGGTGTGTCGAAAATTATCGTGCGAACCGAATCGGAGCTGTGGGACCGCTCGGCCGCCAACGAAAATTTGGGCGTTGCCTATTATGCGTTCGGACCGGACGCGAGAACGGGCAGCAAGTGGTATATCGGCTTTGACAGCCCGCTGCCGGAAGGCAGGGACCTTACGTTAACCGTTCAGATGTTCGAAGATTACCCGGTACCGATCGGCGGGACGGCGATGCAGGCGCAGGTGAACCCTTCGGCGCGTCTCGTCTGGTCGTATTACGGGACGGACGGAGCAGGCGAAGGGAATACGGAACAGACGGGTTGGCACCCGCTGGACGTAAGCCGGGACGAAACGCAGCATTTGGCCTATAGCGGACGTCTTGCTTTCCGGCTCGGCGGCAGGCTTCAGCCGCTCAAGATGTACCCTGCGGCCGATCGCCCCCGCTACTGGCTTTGCTGTACGATGGCGGAGGGGCGGTATGAGGTGGCTCCGCAAGTCCTCAAGGTTTGTATGAATGCGGTACCTGCGACGCACCGGCGGACATGGGTGCGGACGCTCGAATTCGACGGGACCGGCAAGGCCGGACAGACGATCGGCGCCACGGACGATCTTGTTTGGAACGGTATCGTACAAGTGCAGGTGCGCCGGAAAGACGGCGGCTGGATATTTTGGAACGAAGCCGAAGATTTGGCGCAGCAAGGCCCTTCCGATCGATGCTATTCGGTCCGCAGGGACGAGGAGTCGAAGACGACCGTCATCGTGTTCGGCGACGGGCGGGCCGGAGCGATCCCACCTCAGGGGAAAAATAACATCCGCATCATCGCGGTTGATAAAAGCTTCGCCCATCGGCGGGAACCGGCGGCGAGCAATGGGCTTCCGCTGCAAACGGTGCTTACGGAGCTGGAAGGGATCGAAGCGGACAGCTTTCGTCTGCAGGTGGGTGAGGAGCAAACGCAAGACGGCTTTAGCGAAACGGTATGGTTCGATTGGCGCCGGGTCGACGATTTGGACCGGTCCGGTCCGGACGATCCCCATTATACGCTGGACAGCCAGGCGGGAGAAATCGGCTTCGGCAATCACGAACAGGGCCGCATTCCGGAAAAAGCGAATTTTCGCAACATCGCGATAGTTTCCTGTTCGACCGGCGGAGGGGAGAAAGGCAACATTATCAGCCGTTTGCCGCTGAAGCCGCTCAGGTACGCACCGGAATGGGACGGGCTCGCCCTTACCAACCACTTCGGCGCGAAGGGCGGGGCGGACCCCGAAACGATGGAGCAAACGAAGCAGCGGGTTGCCGCCGAGTTTGAGGAAAGCCACAGCGCAGTGACGGGAAGCGACTACGAAGCGCTCGTCAAGCGGGCTCCCGGCCTTCGCATTGCGAGGGTGAAGGCGCTGCCGCTTTATAAGCCGGGGATGCACGATTACCCGAACCGCCGGGCTCCGGCGCAAATGACCTTGGTGGTCGTACCTTACAGCGAGGCGGAAATGCCGCTGCCGAGCGCCGGATTCATGGAAATGGTCCGCCGCTTTCTGGAGCCTTACCGGCTCATTACGACGGAGCTTCACGTCATGGAACCGGTTTATATCGAAATTACCGTGCAAGCGGCCGTAGTCGCCGACCAAAAAGCGAAAGAGGTCGATCAGGCCGTTCGGGATGCGCTCTGCGGGCTGCTCAGACCGCTGGATAAAAACGGCGGAAGCGGCGGATGGGAGTTCGGCAAAACGGTGCATAAAGGCGATGTGCTCAGCGTCATCCACAGCATCCCGGGGGTACATTACGTGGAAAGCCTGACTTTGCATGCGGGAGGAGCCGGTTGGATCAAGGAGCGGTCCGGAGATATCCGCATTCCTCCTTATGCGCTGGTTTATTCGGGAGACCACATCGTCGACGTGCGCTGTAAGTAAGGAGGGAGCTTCTTGGCGGCGAGAAACCTGTTTTTCTCTTTCAATAAAAAGTCCGATTGGGCAAAAGGCCGTACGGTAAACATGGAGATCGACGACCAGGGCATGCGGATCGAACGCGAGATGACGTATACGTTTCGGCGCCATGTGGCGCTTCCGGATCCGGCCGTTTATGGAGCAGCCACCGATCTTGCCGTCGGCAGGCACGGCATGTTGTACGTGCTCACGGGCAGCGCCGCGATTTATCAATTCGATGCGGCGGGCGAAGCGGTCGAGCCGCTGTTCGTACAAGGCCACGGGCTGTTTACAAGCCGGGCGATGCTGGCTGCTTCCGACCGGTTTCTGTTTGTCGCGGACATCGGTGCCCCGGAGCGGCTTGCCGCTTACTCGGCCTTGAACGGACAAATCGTTTGGAGCATGAACCGGATCCGCGGCATGGAGCTGTACCCGCTGGCGACGGCGGCGGACATGGCGGACCGGCTGTATGCGGTCGTCCCGGAACGTGTCGAGCCGGGAACGGATGGAGGGCTTGTCGTGCCGCAAGGTACGGGCATCGGCTTTATCGTGCTGGAAGGGGACCGGCCCCGAGACGCTCCGGACATTCACTTTTTCACGACCGTGGAACGGGATACCGCCTTGAATCGATTGGGCGAATCCTTCTATGCCGCGGTTACGCCGGAAGGCGAGCTGTTTGTGTATGATTCCGGCACGGGGCGTCTGTTCAGAGCGGATGTGACCAGGGGCGACCCTGTTCATACAGGGCCGCTTGAGCTTCCGCCGTCGATGCGCCCGGAGTCGTTATCGGGATTCGTCGTCGGTGCGGACGGCCGTTTGTATCTTGGGGAGAGCCAATCTATCGGACCGGACGAGGACGGGCGGTTTATCCGCATGCTGGCTCCGGACGGCAACGATTCCGCGCTGATTGCCCCGCTGCCCGGCCGCATCGACAAGCTGCTGATCGACCGGTACCACCGGATGTTCGCGTTTAACCGGCAGGAAAACATACTGACGCTGCTTGAGCTTTCCTGGCGAACGAAACCGCTTCGGCCGGGGATAACGAAAGGAGTTTACTACAGCCACGCGCTTGACAGCACGGTTGAAGGCACCGAATGGCACAAGGTGCAGCTGGAAGCGGACAATCCGATCGAGACGCAAATCCGCATCATTTATTACGCCACGGACGAGGAAATGACGCCGGACGATTGGGTGCGGCTTTCCGACACGGATGAAATCGCCGCCAGCGCAAGTGGACCGGCCATCGTCAATCCGCGGGACGCGCTGCTTTTTGGTGCCAAAGGCCGCTACTTGTGGCTGAAAATCGAGCTGTCCGGCAACGAAGGGCAAAATCCGCTGCTCCGCCGGCTGCGCGTCTATTTTCCGAGACAATCGCTGCTCGATTATTTGCCGGCGGTTTATCAGGAGCACGAAGCGAGCCGGCAGTTTCTGGACCGCTTCTTGTCGCTGTTCGCCACCTTTTTCGACGAGCTGGAATATCAAATCGACCGGATGGCCGCCAACTTCGATGCGGGTGCGGCGTCGGGCGATTTTGTAAAATGGATTGGGACGTGGATCGGCATTTCGGGCGAGCAGCACTGGACGGACAGCCAGCTTCGCCGGTTTATCCGCCGCTCTCCGGAACTGTACCGACGTCGGGGGACGAGAAGCGGGCTTGAAAGCATGCTCGAAATTTTTATCGGGGAAAAGCCGATTATTATCGAGCACTTTCAGCTTAAGAGCATGCGCGAGCATGCGGAGCTGAAGCCGATCGCCGAGCGGCTGTACGGCGGCCATCCGTACTGCTTCCACGTGCTGCTGAAGCCGGAGCATGCGGACAGCGAAAGCAAGCGATACGTGGTGGAACGCATTTTGCAGGATCATAAACCGGCGTTTACGGAGGCGAAGCTGATCGTGCTGGAGCCGTGGATGTACCTTGGCATGCATACGTACCTCGGGGTGAACACCGCCTTGTCGGAGCCGTCGCCCATGGGGCTCCTGCCGGGCGCCACGATGCCGCACCATACGCTGCTCAGCGAGAAAGACCGGGATCCGCGACTCGATATGCACGCGCGGATAGAAATGGACGCCGAGCTTGAATAGGTTATTTAAGTTGATGGGAAGGGGAGGAAATCCTGATGAAAAAACCGCGGCGTTATCCTTTTGTAAAAAACCGGTATTTCTACGGCAAGCTGCTGACGGTGCGCGATTTCCAGCTGGAGCAAACGTATGTTGGCGATAAAAGAGGCCTGATGAACAAGCTGCTGCACGGCAGCGGAATCGTCACCGGACTGGAAGTGTCGCGCGTCGACGACAATTACATCGCCGTGCAGCCGGGGCTGGCCATTGACAGCCATGGCAACGAAATCGTTTTGCCTTCTACCGTCAAGCAGCAGCTGTCGATGGTAGAGGGCTTTCCGGCGTCCGATTATGCGCAGAACGTGTACCTGTGCATTGAGTATCGGGAGGAGGACAACGAGCCGGTTCATTCCGTGGCCAGCTCGGCCACCCGCTCTGAAGAGGTGCAGGAGTTCAACAGGATCAAGGAAACGTACAAATTGGTCATCCGCACGGACGCTCCGGCGCCTGCCGATCCGAATTACGCGGGGCTGCTGGAACACGTA
The DNA here is from genome assembly GCF_023276405.1 of Paenibacillus hamazuiensis. NCBI lineage: Bacteria > Bacillati > Bacillota > Bacilli > Caryophanales > Paenibacillaceae > Paenibacillus > Paenibacillus hamazuiensis. The sequence continues at coordinate 2,808,669 of NZ_JALRMO010000001.1, read as the reverse complement.
GGGGAGCTGTACGCGGACAGCCGGGTGAAGGTGTGGATCAAAATCCCCAAATATGTCAATGCCGGCGATTATTTCGATGTAACGGTGCATATCGACAAAGCGCTCGGAACGGAAAAGGTGAAGCTGTCGTTCGAGCTGATCTCCGATCAATTCGAGTTGGCCGGAGGGAACGGCGGTTCCTTGATTGTGTATGAGGAGCCTGACGGCTTGAGGGAAACGTACGCCGCAAAAACTTACCGTTTTAAAACCTCGGGAGGCCTCGGCGCAGGAACGTTTCGCATTCCGGAGGAAAGCGCCAAACTGACGGTGGGCGATAAAACGAACGTGCTGAATACGGCGTGCATGGAAAGCATGCCGATTGAAATCATCGGCGAACCGGTCAAGGACCGAATCGTCGCCGATTATTATAACCGGACGCTGGATGCGGCCTATGAGGCCGGCAGCCACACGGACGGCTGCATTTATTTGGCGAAAATTTGCCTGATCCAGGTGAAGGTCGACATGAGCACGACCTACAGCATCCAGAAGGTCGAGCCGATTCCGTTCCGCGGGCAGGTCGTCAACCCGACGTTTCTGGGGAAGCTGAGCGAAGCGCTGCCCGCCGCCGCTGCGGCTGCGCCGCTAAGCGTCCATTCGGCGCTGTCCGAAGGGGACTATGACAGCAAACCGAAGCTCGATGTCGATTACAGCTCGGATACGAACAAGCTGGATGTGAATTTGGTCCTGCCGAAAACGCGGCCGGCCGCCGAGGATATTCGCATGGGCATCATTGAGCTGGAGCTCAGCTCAAACAGCCTGAACCCGTTCTCCCGTCCGGAAAAAGTATCGGAGGAAATTCCGCACGGCCTCGGCCCGGGACCGGTTTTTATCGAGGTCGGCATCGAGGCTTACAACAGCGGCACGTTTTCCGAGATGCTGAATTCGAGCGAGCGCATCTATTACGGAAATATCGACGTGTTCGGCGGCGGACCGTACGAATGCGAATGGCCGCGGGTTTCGATCGGGACGATCGTGTATCCGAAAAAAGGCACGTTCCGCATCGGGGTCAGGCTGAACCAGTCGGCTGAGGCGGGAGCGGTGCGGCTCCGCTGGTGGGCGTTCAAAAAACGCGAAGACGCCGCTTCGGAACTTTATGCAAGCGAAGCGGCGGCCTCGAGCGACAGCGGAAGCGGCGGCACGTGACCGCGAAGAAAAAGACCGGTGCCAGAAGGCGCCGGTCTGCCCGCGCTTATTTTCATGATGATGTCACTTCGATCAAGGTGAGCTTGCGATCCACCGGACGGAAATAACATTTGTAAAGGTAGCCGTCCCACAAATATGTCGTCACCGCCGTACCGTCCGGCATCTTTTCTTTCAGCTTCGGGATCGGCTCATCGGCATTGCCGGATTTATCCTTCTTTGCAGCGGCCGATTCCAGGTCGCCCAGCAACTGCTGCATCAGCCGGCTGCCCCAAATTTGCACGGCCGAGACGTTGTTCTCGAGCGGGTTCGCTTCGGAGATGTTCAACAGGAACGTCATTCCATTGTCATTGTATTTCATCGACAACCGGACGTTCGTAAGCGAATCCGGGGAGATTCCGGCGGGCTCATCGGCATGGCCGTCCGTCAGCGCTGCCGCCTCCGTCGCTTTGCCCAGCACTTCCTCCAGCTTGCTGCGGGGCAGGCCGAGGAATCCGGGGTAATAAACGAGTCCGTTTTTAAAATAACCTTTGAAATTCGGATGGCCGTCCTTGTCAAACAAGGTGCCGAGCCCATCGTACAAGCCGTCCTTGAATTTGCCTTCGTATACCGGAGACCCGCCCGATTCGAGCAGCTTGCCGAGTCCGTTATAACGTCCGGCAGCGAACGTACCGGTGTAGCGCAGCATCCCTTGATCGTCGAACAGGCTGCCCTCGCCCCCGTACAGGCCGGCAACGAATTGGCCCTTGTAGACGACTTTGCCGCTCGTATCGAACAGGGTGCCGTCGCCGGCATACACGCCGCTGCGGAATGTACCTTCGTACTGCGCGGTTCCGTCTTGGCGGAACGCTTTGCCGTTTCCGTCATAGACGCCCATCAGAAACGAGCCTTTGTATTTGACGGCGCCGTTCGGGTAATAAGCGACGCCTTCTCCGGAAAATTGGCCGGAGGCGAAGCCGCCTTCGTACGTTTTGCCGCCGTCCGGGTTGAACAGTACGCCGGTTCCGTTATAGAGGCCATCGCTGAAAGTGCCGGCATATTTCACTTTGCCGTTTGGATATAACTCCGTGCCGCTCGCCGGTTTGCCGCCTTGAAAAGTGCCGCGGTACTGCACCGTATTCGGCGCTTCGGAGGTAACCGGGTAATACAACGTCCCTTCGCCGGCGTAAGCGCCGCTTTCGAACGCGCCGCGGTAGACGGGATTTCCCTTACCGTCATATTCGACACCGGCACCTTGCTTGACGCCTTTGGCAAATTGACCCTCGTAGATGAGCTGATCCTTGGCGTCGTACAGCTTTCCTTGACCGTCGTATTGTCCGTCCGTCATATCGCCAAAGTAGAAGAGGCTTTTCCGGCTGTCGAACAGCTTGACCAGACCCGTAAAGTCGACCGGCTTGCCCGCTTTTTCATAGATGGGGGTCGGCAGGCGAAGCCACTTGTTTAGCCAGACCGGCCGGTGGATGAAGCCGAAGACGACGATGAGCGCCAGCAGCAGGACGATAAGGGCAAGCAGACGCTTGGATACATAGTAACGACCGATAGGGATATAGTCGGCCAGCGTGAGCTGCTTTGGAAACAGCAGTCTGCCGGCAGCGGCGGCCGCTTGTTTCAGCGCCTCCAGCGCGGAAGCGAGCAGCTTCCCCAGCAGCTCGGCCGCCTTGGGCGCTGCGGCGGACCGGGCCGTTTGGCTCCCGGCTTCGGGGGTTTGGGTGGCGATGCCATTTTCCAACAAGGATCTCTCCTTACATCTTAGATTCGGCCGGTCAGGGCACCTGAATCGTAAACTGCCCCGGCATCGTAATTTGGATCACTCCGGCCCAACTGCACATCAGCTTGGAGCTGTTGTTCAGTGCGGGCATGCCGCCGATCTGCACGGTCGGGGAGCCCGGCGCCCATGGAGCCGCCGTAACCGGCATGCACGGCTGCGGAGTGAGCACGCCCATGGCCGCCGACGTGGCCGCCGCGACGGCGGGATTCGCCATAGAGCTGCACATGCCGAACGGCATAATATTTACACCCGGCTTGTTGTCCATAATGTTGGCAATCGGCGCCGAGGTCGTCACCCGATTCGCCGGCAGCACCGTGAGCGAGCTCGGAGCCGCGCCGAAGCTGCACTGCAGCACGGCGCCGCCGCATACGATCTGACCCATTTCTATCAATCCCCTTATATGGAAATGTTAAGCTACCATCATCTTACTATAAGGAGAGCCTGTCAACAATGCATCATTTGACAAAATTGCCCCGATCCGTGTCGATCGTTATCCTGTGCGCTGCGGTTTCCCTCGGATCGCTGGCGCCGGCCGCGCCGGTTCGCGCCGAACGGCTGCTGACGCTGGAGCAGGCGGTTAAGGCGGCGGTAGCCGGCGATCCCGAGCTCGCGAAGATGGATCCGAACATCAAGCAAAAAAAGCTGGAGCTGCAGCAGGCGCAGCGGGCCGTTCGCATCCAGGAAGAGAAGGATTCCAGCCTGTTTGCGCGGCAGCACAGTCTGAACAAGGATATCGAGCTGAAGCTGAAAGTGCCGCTGGCGCGCAGCGGCTGGCAGCAAGCGATGACGGAGAAGCTCGACAAGGAGCGCGCCGTCCGCTTTCAGGCCGAGCAGCTGTACCTGGGCGCGCTGCAGGCGATGCAGGCCGCGGATGCGGCCAGGGCGAAGCTCGCTCAGGCAAATGATGCCGCCGAGGCGATGAAGGCGAAGCTGCGTTTCGGAGCCGCCGCATCGAAAGATGTCGACGCCGCGCTGAAGGAGGTCCAGCGGGCGCAGTCGGCGCAGAAGCAGGCGGAGCTCGCCTACCGGGCGAAACGGATCGAGCTGGGCCAGGCGATAGGCATGGACTTGGAGAGCGGCTACACGTTCGAGCTTAAGCCGCAGCATGCGGTGCTGACGCAGGAGACGCTCTGGCGGATGACGCAGCAGGCGGAGAAGCACGATTACACGCTGTATCAGGACGTCGAGAAGCGCAAGCAGGCGGAGGAAAAGGTGCGGACGATACGCGCCTTGTACAAAAGCAAGTTCGGCGCGGGCGATGTCGCGCGGATCGATGCAATGGCCGAGCGGCCGGAATCGGCGGACGAAGCGTTTATGGACGAATACGGTGAAATGCTGGAGAGGATCAAGCGCAAATGGGAAGGGATTTTTTTGCTGCCGATTCCGTTTATTCCGATCGTCCTGCCGATCCCTAAAGTGGTGCTGCAGGGAGAATACGACGGGCTCCGGTATTTCGAGGATTTGCCGAATTCGCTGCCGGTCGCGATGCTGGAGCGGGACAAGGCGAGGATGAAGGAAAACCAGACGCGCGTGGCTCTTGTCGCCAAAGTGAAAAAGTCGTATTTGTCGGCAAAAGCGGCCGAGGAATCGTACGCGCAAGCGCTTGCCGCCGATGAGGCGGCGAAGCGGGAGCTGGGCGATGCGGAGCGAAAATACAAGGTGGGCGTTGTCGGCATCGAAGAGCTGCAAAGCTTCCGGGACGCCGCGGAGCAAGCGGCGAAAGCGGTGCAGGGCGCATCCGCTGCCTACCGGGTGGCCATCGGGCAGCTTCATCTCGATACCGCCGGCGGCGTCGGCTACCGGGACGGCGAGCTGCCGTGGAAAACGATCGACAGCGGGCTTGATGCATTCAAGGAACTTCCCGGCGATTCGCAAACGGTCGGCAGCTGGACGTTGACCGAAACCGTCGGGACGATGATGAGCGAGCTGGAGATCGAGCTGGGCAGCGGCACACCGGCTACCGATTTTGCCGTACGGACGGCCGGAGGGCAGACGATCGGCGGGAAAACAAAGCTGGGCGACAAGGTAAAGCACTTGAGCTTTCTGTTCGGCGACCCTTCGTCATTGCGGATTGTACTGTATCAGGGCGAAACGCTGTTGTTGGAAGCCGAGCTTGACGGAAACGGCACGGGAGGACTTCTGAAAAAGGCGGAGCCGCCGGGAGGCGCAGGAGAGGAGGATGCTCCATGAATCGGATGAAACGGGGGACGGCGGTTCTGCTGCTCTTCGGAATGGCCTTTGCCGGTTGGCTGGGGCTGACGCCGGGGCCTTCCGCCGGAGCGAAAGCGAAGCCGGGCGCATCGGAGCTGAGTGCGGGGTATTTGCTGATCGGCACTTATTTGATTCACCGCGACTCGCTGACCGAGGATAATTTGAAGGCGGCCAAAGCGTCCGTACAGCAGTCCGGCCAAGGCATGTATTATAAATCCGAATTTGCCGACGGGGCCTGGTTTAATATCGAAAACGCCACCGACATCGGAAGCATCATGAACGGGAAGGGAACAAAGCCGGTTTCGAACGAGGCGATCGACAAGCTGAAGCTGGCCGTATGGATCGACGAATCGGGCAATGTCAGCAACTTGCAATCCGACGCCGAAATCGACAAACAGATCGAAGCGCTCAACAAGGAAAAAAAATCGCTGCAGGAAGACAACGAGAAGGCGGTGGAGAAAAACAAGACGAGCGATTCCGCGCAGACTGCGCTGCAAATCAAGGATGTCGAAGCGCGCATCGCCTTTCTGGAGGCGCTGAAGCAAGAGGACGGACGCGCTGCGGCCGGGCAGATGAAAAAGATGGCGAACCCCGCCGCCCTTCTGGCCGAGCTTCCGAAGCAGCTGGACGAGACGCTGAATGCGGGCGACAAGGCGCTGCAGGACGAGCGCGACAAGCTGGCGGCGGCGCTTCGGCAAGCCCGGGACGGCGGGCAGGCCGATCAGGCCGCGACGCTGTCGGCGCAGCTGCAGCAGGCCGACGCGAAGCTCGCGCAGGCGCGGCTGGACGCCGCCGATACGCGGCTCGCCGCGCTCCGCGAGCAGCAGGCGGAGCAGCAGCGGCAGCTCGCGGACGCGCTGGAGCGCGGCGACCGCGCCGCCGCCGAAGCCGCCGCGCAGCAGCTCGGCGCGCTCGCCGCGGCGACCGCCGCCGCGCAGGACGCGCGGCAGAGCGCGCTGCTCGCGAGCCTCGCGCAGCGGCAGGCGCAGGCTGCCGCCGCGCTGGCGCAAGCCGAGGCGCAGCGGGACGGCGCCGCCGCGGACCGGCGGCGGGCCGAGCTCGCGCAGCTCGAGGCGCAGGCGGGCGCGGTGCAGCGCGGGCTTGCGCGCGAGCTCGAAGCCGCGCGGGAGGCGCTGCAGCAGCTGCAGGACGAGCACGGCGAGGCGGTGCGCAAAGGGGACGGCGAGCAGGCGGAGCTGCTGCAGCCCCAGGTGGCCGCCGCCGCCGCTAACGTGAGGAAAGCGGAGAAGGCGGGCCTTTTTTTCCGCAAGGCGCGGTATGAGGAGAAACTGGCCGCTGCGAAGTCGGGAGGGGCCGCTGCTCCCGCGATGGAGCAGCTTGTGAGCGATACCGTTACGGCGATCAGGCAGGTGGAGAAAAGCAAATACAGTAAAGAGGAGCTCTCCGCTCTTCAAGACATTGCGGCCGCCATCGAAAAAAACGGCGAAGGCATGCAGTCACTGCCGGTGGAATCGGTCATTTCGAGGGACTTTGACATACGATTCGAGGCGCCTCCCGTTATGGCGGTCGGCATCGCTTTGATTCCCATCCGTCCGATCGTCACCGCATTCGGAGCGTCCGTCGTCTGGGACGAGCAGGAGCGAAGCGTGACCGTTCTTAAGGAAGGCACCGTCGTTTACTGCCGGATTGGCGATAAAACCGCCTTTGTGAACGGAAGCAAGGCGGAGCTCGAACGGGGACCCGAGCTGATCGGCGAGCGGACCTATGTGCCGCTGCGGCTTGTGATGGAAGGACTCGGCCTTCACGTGCAGTGGATGGAAAACACGAAGACGATCCAAATCGATGCTTATTGATGCGAAGGGAGGAACTTACAGGTGAAACGATTGGCCGTCTCACTGCTTGCCATCGCCGCCGCTCTCGTTTTACTGGGGGTGCTGCTGATCGTCTATCGGGACGAATACGGCGGCTGGGGATTTCGCAGCAAGGTGCAATTTCACCATGTGTCCATGGCCCGAACGGATGCCCGGGGAGGGGTCAGCGTCATCAGCGATTCCCGGCAAAGCCTGAGAACGTTCGATGCGGACGGTACGCTGCGCTATACGATTCACCCCGGAGACAGAGGAGAGCGCACGATGTCGGTTTTTACCGAGGCTGCTGCGGATTCGCAGGGACGTCTGTACGTGCTGACCACCGTGCTTGATTACAATGGCCTCGCGATCCTGTCCGAGGAAATTGAGCGATATTTGCCGGACGGACGTCCGGACAGCTCGTGGAAGCCGATCTCCCGGCCGGCAGCCGCTTCAGGCGGGCAGGCTGCAAGAATGAATGCGATCCGCTCGCTTCAGCTGAAAGGGGATGAGCTCTTTTATTACGAGCTGGAGACGGCGAATTCGGCGGTGCTGAGGCGTGTCACAGCCCCGAACGGGACGAAGAGCGACACCGTGCTGCAGCTGGCTCTGGACAGCGACATTTATCCCGCTTCATTTGCCGGAACCGAGCCGGGGAGCATCGTGTTTTCCACCAAGCGGGGAGAGCTGTACCGGGTGATGCCGGATGGAAAACCCCGGCTTCTGCTGCGCGGCAGCGGAGACGCCGCCGCTAAGGGGGGCGCGGGTTATGCGGAGCAGCCAATTGTTGTCGGAGGAGTCGTTTATTTTATCGACAATTACGGCAGTCAGGTGAAGCGCCTGCCCCTCAGCGGTACGTCCGCGCCGGAGCTTTGGCTGCAGGCGGATAAGCTGACGAACGAGGATCCGGATGCGGATTTTCAAAGCATCCACCCGGGGCAGGACGGCAGCATATGGGCGGCCACGCCGCACCGGGTGCTCCGCATCGACCGCGAACTTGCGGTCCATCCGCTGGAGTATTCGGTGAAAACGATGGCCGCCGACTACGCCTATTGGGCTGCTGCCGCCGCCTTTGCGCTGCTGCTGCTGGTCCTGCTCAAGCTGCTGCTGTTCGATGTGGCGCCGTTTTCCATCATGTATAAGCAAATCTTTGTCTATATTCCGCTTGTGCTGGTCTGTATGCTGGCTCTGGCGGGGATCGTCACGTATCAGCATACGAAAAACGTCCACGACGAGGTGCGCCGGGGGCTCGTTTTTCTTGCTCACGACGGGCAGAAGCTTGTTCAGACGGACAAGCTGGAGAGCATCGGCACCCCCGGCGATTATATGAGTCCGGCGCATGCGCAGCTGGCGGGCAGTCTGGCGTATGCGGACGGGTTTTCCAAATTCTACCGCGTGCTGTACAAGATTGACGGCGATCAAATGCGGGTGGTGCACGATGAGGATATCGCCAGCCTGCGGCTGATGGAACCGAACTCGCTGGGGGCGATCGAAGGCGAGCAGACATGCCAGTACAAGGACGAGCAGACCGGCGCCGTTTATCCGATGACCGATTTTCGCCTGCTGCTTCGGGGGGAATACGCGACATGCCAATATGTGAACGAAAAAGGCAACTGGCTGTATGCGCTCGGTCCGCTTTTTGACACCGCCGGAAAAAAGGTTGTCGGCGTGTACGAGGTCGGCATTCATACGAACGCGCTCGATCAAAGAAGCCGGCAAATTCTCGTCAATACGCTGTACACGATCGCCGCGGTCGCGCTTGCGATGCTCGGTTTGTTCGTACTCGTCACGACGCTGCAGCTTTCCTCGATCCGCGAGCTGCGCGACGGGGTCATTGCGATGACCCGGAGGAGCAGCGACTTGCTGCGGGTTAACGTGCGGGGAAAAGACGAAATCGCCACGCTTGCGGAAAGCTTCAACCGGATGGCGGAGACGATCCGCGGCAATATGGCTGAGCTTCACGAGATCAACAAAGCGAATGCGCGGTTTGTGCCCGATCCTTATTTGAAGTTTTTGGGGAAAAACTCCTTCGTCGATATCAAGCTCGGCGATCAGGTGGAGAAGCCGATGGTGATGCTGAACATGAGCATCCATTCGTTTTACGCTGTAGCGAAGCAGCTGGACACGAAGCAAAATTTCGATTTTATCAACGCTTTCCTTCAGGAAATGGTGCCGGTCGTCCATCATCATAAAGGGATTATCGACAAATATTTGGATGCGGGACTGCTTGCATTGTTTCCCCAGGATGCGGGCGAAGCGCTGCGCTGCGCCATCGCCTTGCGGGAGCGGCTGTACCGTTTCAACGAGGCGAGTCCTGCGCAGTTAAAGATCGATACCGGCATCGGACTGCATTTCGGCACGCTGCTGCTCGGCATCATCGGGGAAGAGGAGAGGCGGGGGGCCGCCGTCTTGTCCGACAACGTGCAAATTACGGCGATGCTGGAAGCGATGACGCAGAAGCTGGAAACGCCGGTTCTGATTACGGATTCGTTCTACGAGCAATTAGGCCGGCCGCAAACGTTTCTGTACCGAAATCTCGGCATGGTTCATTTCGAAGGCAGAAGCAAACCTATCCATCTGATTGACGTATACGAAGGCGATACGGAGTCGCAGCGCAAGCTGAAGCACGCCACAAAGGCGGCGTTTGAGAGGGCGGTCGGACTTTATCAAATAGGTCATTTCGAGGAAGCACGCGAGCTTTTCCTGGAAGTGATCAAACGCAATCAGGGGGATAAGCCGGCCAAGCTGTATTTTTTCCAATGCGACCGTTATTTGCAAAACCGTTCGAAGGACGGATGGAACGGCACTTTGTACGCTTGACCGGAAACCTTACGGCTAACGAAAAACCTCCGGAACCGCGGTTAAACGGGACCGGAGGTCTGTTCTTGACGTTTAAAGCTTAAGTTGCTAAAGCGTGAAAGCGCGAACGAGAGCTTTCTTCCGCGGAATTGCGGTCGGCTCATCCTTGCAGGTAAATCAAGAATTTCTCTTGGCTGTTCCTGGAGATTCGGGTCAAGTCACGGTCCGAACGCTGTTCAAAAACTGTAACGGTTGTGACAGAGCTTATTTAGCTCAAAATACTCATTTTTCAAATTCTAATGGTTGCCTGTGAGCTTATTTGAAGGATTATACAATAAGAGATCACCATTTTGTCCAAATAACGTCAACCAGAACCATTAGAATATTAAAATCCGTAATTTTCCCCCTATAACCTCTGTGGCAACCGTTACAATTTTATCGCATCCAATTCACTTTATCGCCAGTAGTCGACGTTAGAAGTTTTTCTTGTTCGGGAAGCTGTGCGATGCTCATTATCCCGGGCTGCCCGGTTTATTTAGTTCGTTGGCTGCGGCTGGGGCGCTCCCCATTTTTTTACCCATTTATCCATTTCCTTCAGGGCTGTTTGGAAGTCCTTGCCTTTTTCCGTCAATGAATATTCCACGGTGACCGGGACGGTGGGGAACACTTTGCGCAGCACGATGCCGTTTTGTTCAAGATGCCGCAAAGTATCGGTGAGCGACTGCGTTTTGACGATCGCTACGTCTCTCTGCAGCTGCTTAAACCGTTTCGGGCCTTTGTACAGCTCGTCGATGACCAGGAAAGCCCACTTGGCGCCGAGAATTCGGAGCACCTCGCAAATGTTCGAGCCACCCGTTTCCGTGCACGTCTTGGTGGAAGCTTCCTGGGAAGCGGCGTCTTGTTCCATCGTCTCTTTCACTCTCCTTACTTATAATAAGTTAGTCAAAATGACAGGGTAATGTCGAAAAATCAGTGTCTCTTACAAGTTTAAAGCCGCGTCTCTACAATGTCAATCAACGAATTCTCCGCTTAAAAGGGGGGTGGCGGCGTCTTCTTCGGCGCTCGGCAGCAAATCGATAAGAGCGCGAAGCGCGCCGGTCATAAACGAATCTTTGCGCACGATGAATTCGGTCTTCACGTGCCGGATCGATTCGGGCAGTTCATGCGCGCGTAATTTGCCCTCCGCCTCGAGCTTGCGGATGACGGCATGGGGCAGCATGGAAATGCCGAGTCCCGCCGTTACGCCGCCAAGAATCGCTTCCAGCGTTCCGAATTCCATGATCACCGATTGCGTCAAGCCGCGGGAGTGGAGCCACTGCTCCAACAGATCTCGGTATGAACAGCCTCGACCTAAAACGAGAATCGGTCTTTTCACCGCATCCTCCAAATCGGTCACCGACGGCACGGACACGATGACGAGCTCCTCGTCGAAAGCGGGGAACGACCGCAGTTCGGGGTGTGTGCATTGGCAGCCGATAAAGGCGCCGTCCAGCTCGTATTGCAGCACTTTTTCCATCAAAAACGATGTCGGCCCGGTCGTCAGCGTCAGCAGTACATTCGGATGTAACCCGTAATAGGAGGCAAGCAGATGGGGCAGCCGGACCGCGGCCGCCGTCTGCGAGGAGCCGATCGTGAGCGGGCCGCCCGGCTCGTTTACGGAGCTGAGCGCCTTCGTAGCCTCGTCGAGCAGGCCGACGATTTTGTCCGCGTAGGCAAGCAGCGTCTTGCCGCTGGAAGAAAGCGTCATGCCCCGGTTATGGCGGAAAAAGAGCGGAGTCCCGAGCTCGGCCTCGAGCTGTCGGATCCGCGCGGTCACATTGGATTGCACGTAACCGAGCCGAATGGCGGCTTTCGTAATCGAGCCCTCGCGGGCTACCGCTTGAAATACGCGCAGATCGGCGCTTTCCATGGGGAGGTCACCTCTTTTGTTCGCTGCGGCTCGGATCGTACCTCCGATCGCTCTTGTTCACGGATTTCTTGATTGAAACGCCGTTCGGCGGTTGAAATCCGCTCACAAAGGCGACCGCTTCGCTTCTTCGGCACGATTCCGTCCACTCCGCTATTTTCATCAACAATATGGAATCGATGCGAGCTTGATATCATAAATTATGATAATTGCCATCTATAACATTCATTATACTTAAAACCAAAGTTCCGTTACAATAGAGCCAACCTGAAGATATGAAACCGCATGGGAGGTTCTCGCTATGAATCAGATCAAGTATTTCAGTCTTGTCCTATTAACGACGCTTATTATGGGTGTGGCGTTTCCCGTCGGCAAAATCGGCATGGCGTACGCGCCGCCCTTTCTGCTCATGGGGACCCGCTTTGTGCTCGCCGGCGGGCTTTTGGTGATGATCGTCGCCGGTAAGCCGCGACCCCAAGGCGTGCGCTGGCTGCAGGCGGCTTTGATCGGCGTGCTGCAATCTGCCTGCGTGATGGGCTGCGCCTATTACAGCATGCATTGGATCACCTCCGGCGAGTCGGCGATCATCACGTTCACGAACCCGCTGCTCGTTATCGTGCTTGGAACGATATTTACCGGTGCGGTGTATCGCATCCGTCAATGGATCGGCGTTGCCGTCGGCATCGTCGGCGTCGCCTTCAGCTTCGGGTTTAACTTGGGGCTGCAGCCCGGGACGTTTATCGGATTCGCCGGTGCGCTTAGCTTCTCGACGGCAACGCTGCTGATTAAACGGTGGGGACCGGCATTCGATATGAATGTGCTGGCGGCTTACCAAATGTTATTCGGCGGGATCGCCTTGTTTATAGTTAGCGCCTTTACGGAGCATCCGTATTTTGCGTTCAATGGCGTGTCGGTGACGGTTCTGCTTTGGCTTGCGATCGTTTCTTCAATCGTGCAGTTCTCGCTTTGGTTTTATTTGCTCCGCAGCGGAGACCCCGCGAAGACGAGCGCCTTTTTGTTCCTTGCGCCGCTGTTCGGCGTCCTTTCGAGCTGGCTGCTGCTCGGTGAGAAAATCGAGTGGTTCGTCGGAGTCGGAGGAGCGTTGATTTGCGCCGGTATTTTCCTCGTCAATTGGGAAAGAAAAGCTGTTGGCGCAGCGAAAAGAACGGTTATGGGATGACAACCGATACGATGTTGGCCGCGCGAATGCGCGGCTTTTTTTTAGTGACAGAAAGTTTAAGTTCATTAACGCGCTAAAGCGCGTAATCTGTTCATAAACTGTAACGGTTGTGATAGAGCTTATTTAGCTGAAAATGCTCATTTTCAAATTATAACGGTTACCAGAGAGCTTATTTGAAAGATTATACGATAAGAGATCATCATATTGCCCAAATAACGTTAACCAGAACCGTTAGAATTTTAAAATCCGCAAATTCCTTGCAATAACCTCCGTGGCGACCGTTAGAATTTTACCGCATTCAGCTCTAATCCGATGGTCAGAAAGCCCTGACAGCTGGGTCGGGTAGATGTCTGTAAAGATTACCAAGAAAAGCTTCAGCTAAAACACGAATATATCTTCATAGAGAAGGCTTCGATCAGAAGCTTTTCTTATTGTTTCTAAAGGAGTTTGGGGGACGGCTTGCCGCATTGGGGCAACGACAGGCGCCGATTCCTTCCGGTCCGGCGTTTTGGCGGTGTGATAATTATCATCGCGGGCACAGCCTGCCGCATGCTGTAATAGGGACATAGATCACCTGACCAAAGGAGATATGAACCATGGACCGAGCGTTTGCCTCGAAGTTTGCCAAATCGTTTTTCCTCACCGTTTGCGCATTACTTATCCTGATTTACATCGGCTCCCGGTTTTTCACGCATCTGGACCTGGCGCTTTACGGATATATGGTGGGGACGATTGTGTTTATCGGCGGCTTTTTTTACCGCTTTATCGCGTGGGCCGACCGCCCCCCGACAAAGCTGATTTTGCAGAAAGGACTTCGAAGGTTGTTTCGCAGAAGCACGCCGCAAACGGCGGTCGAGCATCTGGCGACCTACCGGTTCATCTGGAACCGCGGCTGGTACCGCTGGACGCAGCACGTGCTGCTGGGCTGGGGCTGCATGTTATCGGCGCTTGTTACGTTCCCGCTCGTATTCGGGTGGATGTATTTTACAATGGCAAACAACGGTTTCTATACCGTCGTCTTTTTCGGCATCGACGTGTTGAAAGTAAAAGCGGACGGGGCCATCGCCTTTTTATTCTACAACGCGCTGAACATCACGGCATTTATGGTGATCGGCGGCGTCTGCATGGCGCTCTACCGCCGGCTCAAAAACATGCAGGCCCGCTCGGAGCAAACGGCGGTTTACGATTTTTTGCCGCTTTATATGCTGCTTTTTGTCAGTATTACCGGCCTGCTGCTCACCTTCTGCAACGTGTTCCTGCACGGCTGGGGACATTCGGTCGTGACTCTCGTTCACCAGTGGTCGGTGATCGTCACGCTGATTTACATTCCGTTCGGCAAGCTGGCGCATATTCCGTTCCGCCCGATGAGCGTGTTCGCCAGAAGTTATCGGGAGTATTACGCCGAGCAGGCGATGAAATCGTGCCGGGTGTGCGGCACCGGGTTCGTATCCGCCGAACAATCGAGCGACGTGATCCGGGTGTTAAAGCAAAACGAGATCGAATTCAGCATGCCGGAAGGCTTTCATCTCGCTGAGTTATGCTTGCCCTGCAGGCGCAAATACCGGATGTCGCGGTTTACCGGCATCCCTACGCACGAGATCAAGGTCAAGGAGGCCAACCAGAATGCCCGAGGATAAATTTTTCAAAGCGATCGCAAACAAAACGCACCCGAACGAGCAGCTCGTGCCGACGCATTGCTCCTACTGCGGCATGCAGTGCGGCATGAATCTGCGGGTGGATACGGCGACGAATAAAATTATCGGCGTCGAGCCGCGCTACGACTGGCCTGTTACGCTCGGCAAAATGTGCCCGAAAGGGGTGACGGCGTACCAGCAGACGAATCACGAAGATCGGCTGCTGCGCCCGCTCATCCGCGACGACGCTTCCTTGAAAGGGACGAAGGAAGGCTTCCGCGAAGCGAGCTGGGACGAAGCATATACGCTTATTGCCAGAAGGTTCGGGGAGCTTCAGCAGCAGTACGGCAAAGACAGCTTATCCGTATTCAGCGGCGTTTCCATGACCAACGAAAAATGCTACCTCACCGGCAAATTCGCCCGGGTTGCGCTGCAAACCCGCTACATCGATTATAACGGCAGGTTTTGCATGTCGAGCGCGGCAGCCGGATTTCTCCGTTCGTTCGGAGTAGATCGCGGTTCCACGCTGCCCTGGACCGATTTGCACGAAACGGACTGCCTGTTTATCGCCGGCAGCAATACGGCGGAATGCCATCCGACTTCGATGTTTCGGGTGTGGGAGGTGCAAAACCGCGGCGGCTACCTGATCGTCGCGGATCCGCGGGAGACGCCGATCGCCCGCCGCGCGGACGTTCATCTCGATCTGAGGCCGGGGACGGATCTCGCTTTGGCGAACTGCATGGTCCATTTGCTGCTGCAAAACGGCTATGCCGATGAAGCGTTTATCCGCGAGCATACAAGCGGCTTCGAGGAAATGAAGGAAGTCGTGAAGCTGTTCACACCGGAATATACGAGCGAAATTACCGGCGTTGCCCCGGAGAAGCTGATTCGCGCGGCGGAAATTTACGGCAAGGCGCCGAATGCGGTCGTCATGTTCGCCCGCGGCATCGAGCAGCAGCATAAAGGCGCGGACAACGTATGCGCCTATACGAATATGTGCCTCGTGACGGGGAAAATCGGCCGGCCGAAGTCGGGCGTGGCGACCTTTACCGGCCAGGGAAACGGGCAAGGAGGGCGCGAGCACGGGCAAAAATCCGATCTGCTGCCGGGCTACCGGAAAATCACCAACCCTAAGCACGTCGAGGAGGTGTGCAGGGTGTGGGGCATCGCGCAAGAGGAAATGCCGCAGCCCGGCGTATCCGCCTACGAAATGTTTGAGCTGATGCAGAGCAAAACGATACGCGGATTGTATTTGCTGTGCTCGAACCCGGCGGTTTCCGCCCCTAACCAAAATTATGTGCGCGCCGCTCTGAAAGGGCTGGATTTCATGGTATGCGCGGACATGTTTTTGTCGGAATCGGCCGAATTTGCCGATGTGGTGCTGCCCTCCGTCTCCTGGTCCGAAGACGAAGGCACCGTGACGAACCTGGAGGGACGGATCATCAAGATCAACCGGGCGCAGCGGCCGCTCGGAGAATCGAAGCCGGATTGGCTTATCCAGGTGGAGCTCGCCGAACGGCTCGGCCGCGGCCAATTTTTCCGCCATTTGAAAACCGCCCGCGACGTCGGGGACGAGTTCCGTTTGGCCTCGAAGGGCGGTTATGCGGATTATTACGGGGCGACGTGGGAGCGGATCGAGAAGGAAAACGGCCTGTTTTGGCCGTGCCGCAGCGTGAACGATCCGGGTACGCCGCATATGTTTCTCGATAAAAAGTTCTACCATGCCGACGGCAAAGCGAAGCTGTGCGCGCTGCCGTACCGCCCTCCGGCGGAAGAGCCGTGCGGACAGTATCCGCTCAGGCTTACGACGGGCCGCGTCGTTTATCATTATTTATCGGGCAACCAGACGCGGCGCATTCCGTTTTTGCGGGATATGTGCCCCGAGCCGTATGTGGAGGTACATCCGGAGACCGCTTCAAGGTACGGGATCGAACACGATGAAATCGTACGTCTGTATACACGCCGCGGCGAGGCCTTGTATAAAGTGAAAATCATCGAAGCGATCCGGCCCGATACGGTATTTGTGCCATATCATTTCGGCCATGAGCAATCGGTCAACCTGCTGACGATTGCGGCGCTCGATCCGATGTCGAGAATGCCGGAGTTTAAAGCGTGTGCGGCGCAAATTGAAAAAATCGGCGATGCGTCCGGCAAGAGGAAGGAGGGCGTGCGATGAAACAGCATCTTTACATCGAGATAGACAACTGCATCGGCTGCCGAAGCTGCCTGGCTGCCTGCACGCAATGCGGCGGGCATGACCAGCGCAACCGGAATTACGTCTACGATGTCAATCCGTTCGTGAACCGGCAGACGATTCCGCTGATGTGCCTGCACTGCGTCAATCCCGCTTGCGCCCGCAGCTGTCCGGCCCAGGCGATTCAGATTACCGAGGAGGGGGCGGTGCTCTCGGCGCTTGTCGAGAAATGCATCGGCTGCCAAAATTGCACGATTGCTTGCCCTTATGGCATCCCGAAATTCGATGAAGCGCAAAACCTGATGTACAAATGCGACCTTTGCTACGATCGGACGAAGGAAGGCATTCCGCCGATGTGCGCCTCGGTTTGCCCGACGAATACGCTGCAGTGGCTGACGGAAGAGGAGCTCGCGGCGAAAAAATCCCGGCAGCAGCTGGGCCGGTGGACGGCAAGCCGCGATCCGTACGACGCGCTTGAAGGAGAAACGAACGTAAAGATAAGCTTGCCGGGAATTTTACAAGGAACAGTGAAGTTGTTTTGACTATAGCGACCTGACTAAGGGGTGGGACTATAATGGATCAGCCGAAAGAACCGCGAAACGGCAAAGTGCCTTTTGAAGAAGATAACTATACCCACAATATACGAAAAAACAACGAGCGGCTGCTGGACCGCAGGGGCTTTATGAAAACGATGGTCGGTGCGGCGGGACTGTTCGCGGTATCGACATTGCCTTGGGGAGCCATAGCGGCGCAGGAGCTGAACGGACTGAAGCAAAAGGCTTACTCCAAACTTAAAATCGCCGATATCTCTGCGCTGCAGGTAGGGGATGCCGTGGAATTCGCCTATCCTGGAGAACACGATTCCGCACTGCTCGTCCGTCTTGGAGAAAACAGCTACGTTGCTTACCAGAACGCCTGCACCCATCTGAAATGTCCGGTATTCTGGAGCAAGGAAAAGGCGGAGCTCGTGTGCCCGTGTCACCACGGCCTGTTTGATGTCAAAACCGGGGCCCCTGTCGCGGGACCCCCGAGAAGGCCGCTGCCGGAAATATTGCTATCGGTAGAGAAGGGTTCCATTTATGCGACGGGAGTGAAGCGGTATGAAGCGTAGCTGGCGAGGCGTCGTTTATTTATGCGTCGTGTTGTTCCTGGACATCGTGTTCACCCAGAAGGCGGTTGGGGCTTTCTTCTATGAGAAGTATGCGTCTGTGGTCGTATACGCTTTGCTGAACGTGCTGCTGTTTCCCGCAGCTTATCTGATTTACCGCAAGGAGCGTGATGCCGTGTGAATGTAAAAAAGATGCAGCTGCCTTTGCAAACCGTCAGTCTTGTCCTCGGTTTTATGGTTTGGGTCATTTTGTCGTCGCTGATGCCGTTTATTAAAGAAACCATTCGCATGACCCCGTCGCAGCTGACGCTTGTGACCGCGATACCGGTGCTGTTCGGCTCCGTGATGCGAATACCGGTCGGATATTGGACGAATCGTTACGGAGCGCGCAAGCTGTTTATGATCAGCTTCATTTTATGCCTGGCCCCGGTATACTGGGTCAGCCAGGCGGATTCGTTTGCGGATTTGGTTGTCGGAGGTTTTTTCCTCGGCATCGGCGGGGCCGTATTCTCGGTTGGAGTGACATCGCTTCCTAAATATTACCCGAAGGAACGTCATGGCTTCGTCAACGGCATCTACGGTATCGGCAATCTGGGAACGGCCATCTCTTCGTTCGGGGCACCGGTGGTCGCCGGTTATTTCGGGTGGCCGAAAACGGTTCTGATGTACGGAGTGCTGCTGATCGCACTGGCGGCAATGAATTTTTGGCTTGGCGACCGGCAGGAAACGCCGGTCAAATCTTCGCTCCCCGAACAGATCCGGGGGATATCGCGCAATTCCAGGCTGTGGCTGCTGTGTTTGTTTTATTTCATCACCTTCGGCTCCTTTGTGGCATTTACCGTATATTTGCCGAACTTTCTCGTCAGCAATTTTCAGCTGGCCAAGGTCGACGCGGGAATGAGAACCGCGGGTTTCATCGTTCTTGCCACCGCCATGCGACCGGTCGGAGGATGGCTCGGAGACAAATTCAATCCTTTTAAAATTTTGATGTTCGTCTTCGCCGGACTAACCTTGTCGGCGGTGCTGCTGTCGTTTGCGCCTTCGATGGGCTGGTATACGGTGGGATGCCTGACCGTCGCTTTGTGCGCCGGCACCGGCAACGGCACGATCTTTAAGCTCGTACCGCTTTATTTTACGAAGCAGGCGGGCATCGCAAACGGGATGATCTCCGCGATGGGGGGGCTGGGAGGATTTTTTCCCCCGCTGCTGCTGACGGCGCTGTACGGTTTGACCGGGCACTATGCGATCGGCTTCATGGCGCTTTCCCAGGTGGCTCTGGCCAGCCTGATCCTGGTGATCTGGATGTTTTACCAGGAGAAGCTGGCGATATCCACCCATATCATCGATCAGACGCAGGAGGGCATCCTGGTGACGGACACCAATGGCGTCATCCGCTCGGTCAATCTGTCTTTTACGAGAATGACCGGGTATGCGGCAGAAGAAGTCATCGGTAAAACGCCGAACATTTTGAAGTCGGGGAAACAGGATCGCGCGTTTTACGATTCGCTGTGGGGCTGCTTGCGGAGCCAAGGGTTTTGGCAGGGAGCGATCTGGAATCGGAAGAAAAGCGGCGAAATTTATTTAGAGTGGTTAACTATTAGCGCCATTAAAAATGAAGCGGGCGATGTCGTCTGTTATTCGGGCATGTTCAGCGACATTACGGAAAAAGCGGATTTTGCGGCGAAGGGCAGTGCGGTCAATGCCTAGCGAATTTCGGGTCGATCTCGTGTTCATTCGGCCTCAAATGAAGAACTCCCGTTTCTTTGACGAGATTGAGCGGGAGATGGAGCGGGTTTTTGCAGGGATCGGTCATTGGTTCGTAGAGCGGAAGCGGGAAGATCGGCTTGAGATAGCCGTAGCGGAGGTAAACGGTTTATCGCCGTTTGATTCGGAGGAGGAGCTGCTGCTCAGCGTGGAGCAAAAGATAGGCTCCGGCTGCTGGGATTGGCTGCAGGGGCTGCATGTGCGGGTCATCCCCAAGGAAGAGGCCGGCGCTTGTTATTGCAGGAAAAGAGGATGAACTGTTGTCAAACGGGCGAATTGTCGCATATAGTAATGGCTGAAGCGAATCAAGTCCGGAGGATGACTATGGAAAAGTTTTGGGATCCGCCGTTTGGCGGGGATCAGCTCGGCCTATGCGAACAGGTTATTTCGGTGGAAGCGGAGCAGCCTGCTTCGTTTCGCGCTGATCTCAAGCTGTTCGAGAAGTCGGGGGAGGTCTGGACGCAAACGATGGGCCCCATCCCCGTCGCAATAGGCCGAAGCGGCATCGCTGCGGACAAAACCGAAGGAGACGGTACAACGCCGGCCGGTTGTTACGAGCTGGGCGAATCGTTCGGTACGAAGCCCGCTCCGGAAGACATTCTGATCCGCTATCGCAAAGTGACGGATTACGATTACTGGATCGACGATACGGATTCGGATGATTATAACCGCTGGGTGTATCATAAAGGCAATCCTTCGGACAGGTGGAAATCGTTCGAACGGCTGACCGACCCTTTATACAGCCACGCGATTATCGTCAAGTACAATATGGAACCTGTGGTGAAAGGGAAAGGCAGCGCGATATTTATCCACGAATGGAAAAATGAGTTCTCTCCTACGGCAGGTTGTGTAGCGATGTCCTATGACAGCCTCGTGCGGCTGATGAAGCGGATCGATCCGCGCAAAAAGCCAAAAATCGTTATCGCAGCAACAGTGAGAGCGTAAAGCCGGGTACAAAGAGCTGCCCGGACCGGTAACGCCCTTTAAAACTGTTATTTTACAAAACCGTTACAAAACCGGCAGCCTCGGGCGGCCGGTTTTATTGTCTTATTCATGAAATAAAATTTCTCAAATTTATTTACAGAAAGATATATTATTTTATATAATTTTTGTTAAGGAATTGTAAATTTCATGAGGGGGGACGGAAATATGAATAAGAGGAAGCTGATCTTTGGTTCTGCGATGATCCTGCTGAGCTCCATGGCGAGTGCTTGCGGCGGAGGCGCGGCTACGCCGGGCGATACGAAGCCGGCCGAAGGCGGGGAAGCGGCCAAGCCGAAAGGCGACCCGGTCAAGCTTGTCATGTACAGCTGGAGGCCGGAAGATAAGGATGGCTACGCGAAAATCGTCGCCGAGTTCGAAAAGGACAATCCGGACATCAAGGTGGAATTCAAGCCGTTCAAATCGACGGAATACAACACGATTTTGACGAATGCGCTGCAGTCCGGCACCGGCGTCGACATTTTGCAGCTTCGCCCTTACGACGGCGCCAAGGCGCTTGCCGATGCGAATTATTTGACCCCGCTGGACAAAACGAAAGGCCTCGAAAATATTCCCGACAGCTACCTCGACGCGGCCAAAGGCAGCGACAACAAAGTGTACGGCGTCCCCTTCATGCTGAACAACGCGGTTATTTTTTACAATAAAAAACTGTTTGAAGACAACGGTTTGCAAATTCCGGAAACGTGGGACGAATTCGTCAAAACGTGCGAGGCGCTGAAAGCGAAGAACATTACGCCGATCGCGCAATCCGGGAAAGCGGCATATTTGCTTTCGATGACGCATACGGTAATCGGTCCGAGCGCATACGGCGCGAACGAATACGTGCAGTCGCTGCTTAAAGGCGCGGCCAATTTCAAGGACGCGAGGTTCGTCGATTCGATCAAGCGGATGAAGCAGCTGGAGGCCTTTTTCCCGAAAGATTTCGTCGCGATCGAAGACAAGGACGCCCAAGGTTTGTTTTATACCGGCAAAGCCGCGATGTACATAAACGGAAGCCACAGGCTGGAAACGTTCGAGGCGAATAAAGTGCCGTTTCCGATCGATTTTATCCCCGGTCTGTCCGCGAAAAAAGGCGATCCGGCGAATATTGCGACCTGGGTTGACGGCTCCTGGGGGGTGGCGAAGAGCTCGAAGCATCAGGAGCAGGCGCTCAAGTTTATGGAATTCGTCGCTTCCAAAAAGTTCGGCCAGCTGTTCAGCGACGAGTTGACCCGGGTTAGCCCGATCAAAGGGGTCGAGCCGAAAAATCCGCTGCTGAAAAGAATGGCCCAGCTGAGCGAAAAGGGCAGCACTCCGTACCTGCTGCTCACCAACTTCAGCCAAGGCACGCCGACGACGAAGACGACTTTCGAGGATTCGCTGCAGGGCATGTACATCGGCAAGCTGACGCCTGAAAAAGTGGCCGAAGATACGCAGGCATCTGCGGACAAATGGTTTAAACCGAAGTGACAAATCCCCACTTAATCCATCGAATTGGGCTCTGCATAATTTGTAAGTAAAATAAACGGCATCGGGAGGCGGCCAAATGATCATTCAGAGCGTTGAAGTGCGGCGTCAATCCGTCCCTCTGATCAAACCTTTCAAAACGGCGCTGCGCACGGTGCACCATGCGGAGTCCGTGTTGGTTCGAATAACGCTGGATGACGGGAAGACAGGTTGGGGGGAAGCGCCGCCAACCGTCGTTATAACCGGGGACTATTTGGAGGGCATTGAAGCTGCGATTCGCCATACGTTTGCGCCGCTTTTGCTCGGAAGAAATGTGCTCGCTTACGAACAGTTGCTGCAATCCGTTCACCAATCGGCGGTCGGCTGTACGAGCGGCAAGGCGGCAGTCGATATGGCTATCTACGATCTGATGAGCCAAAGTTGCGGTATGCCGCTGTACCGGTTTCTTGGCGGTTACCGGGATCGGCTGGAGACGGATTACACGGTCAGCGTGAACTTGCCGGAGGAGATGGGAGAGGACGCCGCCCGTTACGCCAATGCGGGCTTTCGCGTGCTCAAGATCAAGGTCGGCAAAGATTCGATCGAGAGAGATATCGAGCGCATCCGTGAGGTGCGCCGGCGCGTCGGCAGCGGCGTCCGCATCCGCGTCGACGCCAATCAGGGCTGGCAGCCGAAGGAGGCGATCCGCTCGATCCGCCGTATGGAAGACATGGGACTGGACATCGAGCTCGTCGAGCAGCCGGTGAAGGCTCACGATATCGACGGGCTGAAGCGCGTCACCGATGCCGTAGAAACGCCGGTGATGGCAGACGAAAGCGTTTTTTCCCCGCAGCAGGCGTTTGAGATAATCCGGAGCCGTGCGGCGGATATGCTCAACATCAAGCTGATGAAATCCGGCGGCATTTACAAGGCTCAGATCATTTGCCACATGGCGGAGGAGTTCGGCATCGAATGTATGGTCGGCAGCATGATCGAGTCGCGCGTGGCCGTAACGGCGGCGGCTCATTTTGCCGCAAGCAAGAAGAACGTTACGCGCGTCGATCTGGACGCGCCGCTCATGCTGCTGCACGATCCCGTCTACGGCGGCGTAAAATATGACGGCCCGCTGATGACGTTTGCGGAAGAAGCCGGGCTCGGCATTCGCGGTGTGGAAGCATTCCGGGAGGAGGCGCTGGGATGAGCGGCCTTGCGAGAATGCGGGCGGCCGTTGCGGTGGCGACCGTATGGACTTCGCCGGATTCGCCGAGAGCATTGGACGCCCCGGCGTTGAGCAATCCGGCGGATATGCGCGGCTGGCTAAGGTCGATGACGACAGATGACAAGTTGGATTTGTGCGATGCGAACCGGGTACAGACGCAGATTTTGCTCGGAACCGAAGTGGTCGTGACGGAGGAGTGGGGGGATTGGGTTAAGATATGCATCCCCGACCAGCCGACACCGAAACATAACCTCGGGTACCCCGGATGGGTGCCGAGATGCCAGCTTGCGGAGACGAGAGAGACGGTCGATGCGGAAAAATGGGCAGAAGTGACCGCGGCATCGAGTGTTCTGAAACTGGCGGAAGCGCAGGCATCTATGGCTGAAGAGCTGGAGCTGAGCTTTTTGACCCGGCTGCCGGTGCTGGAAGAGACGGACCTCCGCGTTCGCATGCTAACGCCTTCGGGCGAAGGGTGGCTGGAGCGCCGGGACGTGAGCATCCGCATCGGCATCACGCCGACTGCAGCGGACGGCGGGGCGGGCAAGCGGATCGTGGAGCAGGCGGAGCGCTTTATCGGGCTGCCGTATTTGTGGGGCGGGATGTCCTCGTTCGGCTACGACTGCTCCGGTTTCGCCTATTCCATGCACAAGGCGCAGGGCATCACGATCCCGCGGGACGCGTCCGCGCAAGCGCAGGGAGGCAAACCGGTCGCCCGCGAGCGGCTTGAGCCGGGCGATCTGCTCTTTTTTGCGCGCGACGAGGGGAAGGGGCATATCCACCACGTCGGGATTTATGAAGGGGAAGGAAGAATGATCCATTCTCCGGATTCCAAGGGCGCGGTTGAGACGGTACAATGGAATGGGCATAAGCTGGCGAAGGAGTTTTGTCTGGCTGTCAGATATTGGTCGTAAATCTCCGGCATGCGCAGTCGACGCGCACGGCCGGTTCAGAAACGGTGGTTCGGAATGCAAATGGATAACGTAGACAAACTCGTGCAAAGCTGGGTACGCGAGCGGAAAATTCCCGGCGGTGTGCTGAGCGTGGATGTAAATAACCGGTTCCGTTTTCAGAAAGCGTACGGTTCTTTTTCGGATGGCGCGGCCGAAAGAAGGATCGCTTTGGATACGATGTTCGACCTCGCGTCGCTGACCAAAGTCGTGTCGACGCTGCCCGCCGTGCTTACGCTCGTCGCGGCGGGAAAGCTTGGTCTGAACGACCGGGTGATTCAGTATATCCCGGAGTTCGCTCACAAAGAGGTGACGATTCGCCACCTGCTCATGCACAGCTCCGGCCTGCCCGCCGACCTCCCGTATGAGCCGCGAACGGCGCAAGGCCGCCGGGTGCTTGACGACGTGCTCAAGCAGGAACTGCTCGCTCCTCCGGGAACGAAGGTGCTGTACAGCGACCTCGGCATGATTTTGCTCGGCGAAATCGTTGCGCGCATTTCCGGTGAGCCGCTCGACAGGTATGTGCGCAAGGCGGTATTCGGATCGCTCGGCATGACCGAAACGCGGTTTAACCCGGATGCGTCGCTGAAGTCACGCATTGCCGCCACTGAGCTGGTGGACGGAGCCTACGTGCACGGGGAGGTGCACGACGAGAAATGCCTGCACCTCGGCGGCGTATCGGGCAGCGCCGGGCTTTTCGGCACGGCGGACGACCTCGCGAGGTATGCGCGATTTTGGCTGGAGCCGGAGAAGTTCGGCATTATCCCGGCGGAGCTGATGCGGCAGGCGACCCGCGAGCCGTTTCAAAACCGCGGTCTCGGCTGGGAAGTGCTGGAGGACCCGCAATCGCCCCCGTACAGCTGCGGCACGCTCTGGACGCCGGGCAGCTTCGGCCATACCGGCTTTACGGGAACGAGTTTGTGGATCGACCCTTCGCGTGAACTGACCGTCATCTTTTTGACGAATGCCGTCCACTTCGGGCGAAACAACCCTCTACGGCATTTGCGCCGCAGGCTGCACGACGAAATTTTCGCTTCGCTTTTTCATGCGTAAGACGGTCTGCATCCCATAGAAAAAGGAGCTGCCTATGACAGGAACAGGAATCGATCCGGCCAAGGAAGTCCGTTTGTCTGCCCCGTCCAAGCCGGCCGCAGGGAAGGGGAGGCGCAGCATGAAGCATCTTGTCCACCTCTTTTTGCTGCCGGCTCTGCTGTTTTATGCGATGTTTATGATTTATCCGATTTTCCAGGCGCTGCTGAACAGCTTTTTTTCGTGGAAGGGCCTCACCCGGGGTTCATTCATCGGCTTGCAAAACTTCATCCGTCTGTTCACCGAATCCCCGTTCAAGGAAACGTTTGTCCGTGCGCTCGGACACAACGTCATCTTTTTCATCGGCACGATGCTGGCCAAGCTGGTTGTCGCTTTTATCCTGGCGCTGCTGATCAACAGCAAAATCAGAGGCAAAGAGCTGTTCAAGACGTTGTTTTTCATCCCCAAGCTGCTGTCCGTCATTGTCGTCGGTTATTTGTTCAGCCTGATTCTTAATCCGACTTACGGCGCGCTGAACACGTTTCTCGGCGCGATCGGGCTGGAGGAGCTGGCGAAGCCGTGGCTCGGCGACCCGAACACGGCGCTGTATGCGATCATTTTGGTGAACAGCTGGTACGGACTTGGCTTTGCCGTGCTTATTTTTTTGGTCGGCCTGCAGGCGATTTCCCCGGAGGTGTACGAAGCGGCGAGAATCGACGGCGCGTCGGGCCTTACGATGGTGTACAAAATCACGGTTCCGCTGGCGATGCCGTCGATCATGATCATGTCGATTTTGACGTTTATCGGCGCGTTCGAAACGTTCGAGCTTATATTCGCGATGCAGGGTTCGTCGGGAGGCCCTTATTATTCGACGGACGTGCTCGGGCTGTATTTTTACCGGCTTGCGTTCGGATCGGTCAGCGGGGGAGAGTCGATCGGGCTGGGATCGGCGCTTGCCGTCGTATTGCTGATTCTCATTTCCGCCGCCACCGCGGTATCGATGTTTTTCTTTAAACGCAAGGAAGTCGATCATTAACAGATTTGTTCTGTCAGGCGAATATACGATCGGAGGTCATCCATGGCTCTGCGGCTTGCGCAATCGGCAAAATATGTGGTGCTGCTCTTGTTCTCGTTTATTTTCGTTTATCCGATTTTTCTGATGATCGCCTCATCCTTCAAATCGAAGCTGGAAATCATGACGCATCCGCTCGGCCTGCCGACCGGCTTTTCGCTGGAAAACTACGTGTCCGTGTGGGAGAAGGTACATTTTTCCGATTATTTCGTCAACAGCGTCTACGTCAGCGCCGTGTCGGTGGTGCTCATCCTGTTTGTCTCGTCGATGGCGGCGTTTTACATCGCGCGTTATTCGTTCCGCTGGAACGGGCTGGTGCTGATGTTTTTCATGCTCGGCCTCATGCTGCCGATGAAGCTGGCGATTTCGCCGCTTTACATGATGATGCTGAAGCTGAAGCTGCTCGATACGCTCATGTCGCTCGTCATCGTTTATGTGGCCGGGCATATATCGTTTGCGGTGTTCGTGTTTTACGGCTTTTTCCGCACGCTGCCCAAAGACCTCGACCAAAGCGCGCGCATCGACGGCTGCAGCGATTTTCAGGTGTATTACAAAATCGTGCTGCCCCTCATGAGGCCGGCGCTCGCCACGGTCAGCATCGTCGATTTGATCGCGATATGGAACGATTTCTTTTATCCGCTGATCTTTATCAAAAGCACGGAGCTTGGGACGATTCCGCTTGGCATGCTGACGCTGTTCGGCGAATATGATACGGATTGGAACCTGCTGTTTTGCGGCCTTACGCTGTCCTCGCTCCCGATGATTTTGGCGTTTCTGGCAGCTTCAAGACAGTTTATCGAGGGAATGACGACAGGAGCGGTGAAATGATGCATACATGGATTACGTTTGACCTGGACGGGACGCTGATGCAAAACCCGTTCGGGAAGTGGGTGTTTCCGGAAATCGAGGCGCTGATCTCCGAACGGCTGCAGCGGGAGTTCAAATCGACGGAGGCGCTCGTTCGCGAGCATGAGCGGCGCATGTCGCTGAACCTGACGGTGGCCGCTTACGATTGGGACGATATGGTGCGCCGGCTGCTTGGCGAACTGCAGCTCGATCTGCATATCGACGTGGAGCAGCTGGTGGTGAAACATTCCGCGTCTCCGAAAATACATTTGCTTGAGGAGTCGGTCATTCCGACGTTAAAAAAGCTGAAGGAGCGGGGCTTCAAGCTGGCGACGGTGACCAACGGCTTTTACAAATACCAATACCCCGTCATGAAGGAACTCGGCCTCGCCGAATGGTTCGACGAAATCGTTACCCCGGAAAAGGCCGGCTGCGGCAAGCCGGACGCGGGAATTTTACGCGGGCTGCGGGAGACCGGACGGATCGCGGCTCATGTGGGAGACCGGCTCGATCATGACGTTTTTTTGGCAAACGAAAGCGGGGTTTCGTCGGTACTGATTTACCGCAAGCTGCCGGATTCGCTGAAGCGGCTTCGCCCGGACGAGCGTCCGAACGAAGCCGCGTTTTTGGACATTTGCAGGGAGAAGCTGAGGAAGGAAAACCCCCATGTCGGCACGGATCCGTATCCTTCCGCCTACGTGCCGACGCACGTCATTTGCCGGATGGAGGAGCTGTCGGACTGCGTTTAAGGCTGGTCATGCGGCATGTCGTCTTGAGGATCGCCTCAAGGCGCATGCGCATCCAGCGTGAAAAAGAACCGTACGCCGCCGGGCAAATTTTCCGCTCCGAAGCGGCTTTCATGCAAGTTCAGAATGTTTCGGACAATCGCCAGTCCAATGCCGGTTCCGCCGATTTCGCTCGTTCGCGATTTTTCCACTTTGTAGAACGTATCCCAAATATGGGGCAAATCATCCTCTGGAATCGGCTCACCTTCGTTTTCCACCGAAACGAGCCATTTCCCGTCCGCCTCCGGGCGCAAAACAACCTCGATTCGTCCGCCGTCCGGCGTATGCTTGACTGCGTTGCCGAGCAGGTTGGTCAGCACCTGCTCGATGCGCAGGCGGTCGGCCCGCACGAAGGCATGCCCGCCATCCGGCAGCCTGACGGACACGTCAAGCCGCGCCGCTTTCTTTTCCGCTTCGACCGCATATTTGCGGGCTGCCGAACACACCAGCTCGTTCAGCGGAAAGTCGGAAAGGCGCAGCTTGTATTTCATCGCCTCGAGCTGCGACAAATCGAGCAGATCGTTTATAATCGCGGACATTTTCTCCGTTTCCTCCACGATCACATCCAGGTATTCGTCGCGTGCTTTTCCTTGTGCGATATTGTCCCGCAAACCTTCCGCATAACCGCCGATCAAACTGATCGGCGTTTTCAGCTCGTGCGAAACGCCGGCGACGAATTCCTTGCGCAGCTGCTCGAGCCGCTTCTCCTTTTCGATGTCGCGTTTGAGCTGCTCGTTCGCTTCGTGAAGCTGGCCGAGCGTTCGCTGCAAATTGCCGGAAAGCGAGTTGAGCGAACGCCCGAGCTGGCCTATTTCATCCTCGGTGCGAACGTCGCAGGCGACCGAAAAATCGAGCTCGGCCATTCGCAATGCGGCATGGTTAAGACGGACCAGCGGCCTGGAAATCATGCGCGAATAAATCCAGGCCAGCAGTAAAATGCCGAGAATGACAACAAACAGTGTATAAACGTAAAAGTCTTTCAGCACGGTGCCCGCTTCGCCGACGGGCTGCAGCGACAGCATGGCGACAAGCAGCCGCGGAGCCGAACCGCCTGCCGGAAGGGGCGAGATGGCAACGACGCGCGAAATCGGGCTCATTTTGTCGGATTCGTAGGCGACCGTCCTACCTTGCACCGTGACCTCGTCGTACAATTTCCGGTCGTCCAGGAATGACTTCAGCTCTTCGTTCAAGATATCGGGAAGCATCATCTCCTGAACACGTTCGGGGGATAGCATGCCGGCTTCATCCGGATTTCTGATTTTGAGAAATAAACGGATGTGAGGCGTGTTTGTCCCGAAATCGTAGACGATGTTATCCGGGTTTTTCAGGTCGGCCGTAGCGACGACTGCGTCGTAGTTGATCTCGAGCGGCGAAAACGATTGGGACAGCGTTTCGAAATCGCCCGGTGACTTGTAATGCTGCGCTTTAAACGTATCGAGAGCGGTTTTGATTTCGCTCATTTTTTTATTTTTGTAATAAGGCTCGAACCACGACAGCTGGACGAACTGCACGGCGGATAAAAACAGGGTCAGAAACAGGCACGTCACCGCAAACAACTTGAGAGAAATCGGCCATTTTTTCATTTGCCCACCTGAAATTTGTAGCCGACGCCTTTCACCGTCTCGATCATATTCGCTTTGCCTCCCAGCTTTTGTCGAAGCCGCTTGATGGTCGTATCGAGTGTCCGCTCATCTCCTTCGTAATCGTAACCCCATACATGCTCGAGCAGCTTGTCCCGGGTCAGGGCGATATTGAAGTTTTTGGCCATATACAGCAGCAGGTCGAATTCTTTCGGGGACAATGAAACCGGTTCTTCGTCCGCGCTTACGGTACGGGCTTTTAAGTCAATCGAGAGGCCATTCGCGGATAGGATGTCGTCCGGCTCGCGCTGCGTGCCAAGAAGCATTTCCTGGCGTTTGAACAACGCGCGAATTTTGGCGAGCAGCACCTGAGGGCTGAACGGCTTCGTAATGTAGTCGTCGGCGCCGAGCTCGTAGCCTTTCAGCTTGTCCTCTTCCTCGGAGCGGGCGGTGAGCATCAGGATAAGCACCCCAGACTTTGCCCGCATTTCACGGCATACGGACCACCCGTCCAAAAACGGCATCATCACGTCAAGCAAAACGAGATCGACGCCCCGTTCGTTAAAGCGCTCGAGCGCCTCCCGGCCGTTTTTGGCCAAAACCGTCTCATAGCCCCCGTGCCGCAAATAATCGTTCAGCAGCCGCTGCAGCCGTACTTCGTCCTCGACGATCAGCACCGTTTTCCCCATCGGTCCGAACACTCCTTGTCATGAATTCGGCAGTCTCTCACATTTGCCACATATTCTATCAGATCTGTCACACGGTTGTCACTTTGGAATCTTACAATGCAAATCGAGATCAATTGGCAGCTTGATCCAACCATACAAGCTCCAACCAGCAAACGAGGAGGAATGCAAATGTGAAAACTAGCAGGGCCATGGTCAAGGAGCGCTGGATTGCCGCCGCCTTTTTGTCGCCCAGCCTCATCGGCTATTTCCTGTTTTTCCTGCTGCCTTTCGGCATCGGGTTGTATTACTCGCTCGTCGACTCTCCCGTCGACGGAACCTTTGTCGGTCTGCGCAATTATGAAGAGCTGCTCGGCAACGAGGCGTTTTTGCGGGCGGCGGCGAATTCGGCCAAGTTTACGGCGGTTTGCGTACCGCTCGGCATGGCGGTGTCACTTACGCTGGCGATGCTGCTGAACTGCAGCGTCTATGTGCGAAAATGGCTTCGCCTTGCTTTTGTGACGCCGCTCGTTGTTCCGGTCGCCTCGGTCGTGCTCGTTTGGCAGGTGCTGTTTGACAGCGGCGGCGTCCTGAACGGCTGGCTGGTTACGCTTGGCAAACCGCCGGTGGACTGGATGGAAAGCGATGCGGCCATGTGGGTAATCGTGCTCGTCTATTTGTGGAAAAACGCGGGCTACAACATGCTGCTCTTTCTCGCGGGCCTGCAAAATATTCCGGCCGAATATTACGAAGCGGCTTCGCTTGACGGGGCATCCCGGTTTCGCCAATGGAGGGGAATTACGCTCATTTATTTAATGCCGACCGCATTTTTCGTCTTTATCATGTCGATCATCCATTCGTTCAAAGTGTTTCGCGAAACATACCTGATCGCCGGCGGCTATCCGCACGAGAGCATTTATATGCTGCAGCATTACATGAACAACATGTTTCGCTCGCTGGATTACCAGAAGCTGACGACGGCCGCGTTTCTCATGGCCATCGTCGTCATTGTGCTGGTGCTCGTGTTGTTCGCCGCAGAGAGACGAATCAGCCAATCGCTCGGATGACATCGGAGGGAAGCCATATGATGCGGCACATTCGCAAAAAAATCCGCACGACGCTTCCTGTGCTGCGGAAGGCGGCGCTTACCGCCTGGCTCGTTTTTCTGGCGGCCGTCCTGCTGTTTCCGCTGGCGGTCACTTTGACCAATTCGTTTATGACGAAGGGAGAAATTGAGCTGCTTTACGAGCCTCTGTCGGATACGGCGCAGCAGGCGGACAAGGAGGCGTCGGAGCGGTATGTATCGCTGAAGCCGATCCCGGAGAGAGTCAGCTTAAGCCAATATTACGAGGCGCTTGTGAACAAGCCGATGTTTTTGTTCATGTTTTGGAACTCCGTCCTGCTGACTCTGCCGATCGTGGCCGGGCAGGCGGTTGTCGCCTCGCTTGCGGCATACGCTTTTTCGTTTCTCCGCTTCCCGCTGAAGGAAGGGCTGTTTTTCGTGTACATCGTGACGATGCTGATGCCGTTTCAGGTGACGCTTGTGCCGAGCTTTATCGTAGCCGACAAGCTCGGCCTGCTGAACACGCACGCCTCGATCGTGCTGCCCGGCATTTTCGGCGCATTCGGCGTGTTTTTGCTCAGGCAGTTTATGGTGTATATCCCGTACAGCTACATTGAAGCCGCGCGGGTTGACGGGGCCGGGCACCTGCGGATTTATGCCGGCATCGTGCTGCCGATGTGCCGATCCGGGATGGCGGCGCTTTTGATTCTGACGTTCGTCGATAACTGGAACATGGTCGAGCAGCCGCTTGTATTTCTGCAGGATGCCTTGAAACAGCCGCTGTCCGTGTTTATGTCGTCGATCAACGAAGAGGAACGGGGAATCGCGTTTGCCGCCGCTTCGCTGTACATGCTGCCGATGGTGCTGCTCATGCTGCATGCGGAAAACGATTTGGTGGAAGGCATTCAGCTTTCCGGCATTAAAGGGTAAGCCGTTTTGGCGATGCAACCTGGAGAGGAGGAACCTGACATGCAAACGACGGCAGCGCATGAAGCTGTGCCTGCTGCGGACAATGCAGCGCGAAAAAAAGCGGCCCGCAGGTGGATGGCGCTTGCTACCGGCGGATTGCTGCTGCTTACGTTATTTTCCAATACGATCCTGACGTTCTCGCTGCCGACCGTTTCCGCCGAACGGCCGAAGCCCGGCATGCTCGAGCATGTCATTACGGGCAGCGCGCGGATCGAAGCGGCCGAAACTGCAGATGTTTTTTCCGAGGTCAGCTGGTTTGTGAACGAAGTATTTGTAAAAGCCGGCGACAAAGTGGAGGCGGGACAGCCGCTCGTTTCGTTCAAGACGGATACGGCGGCCGACTCCATCCGCGACCTGCAGGATCAGCACCGGCAGAAAGAGTTAAATCTCAAGAAAACCCAAGATGCTTATATCGATGCCCGGATGAAAGGGGATGACAAAGAGGTTAAGGACGCCGCCCGGCAAATCGAAAGCGCCAAGCTGGAGCTGCAGATGCTGGAGCGAAAAATCGCCCAGCTGCGCAGGCAGCTGGATACGCAAAGCGTGCTGAAGGCACCGGCCAGCGGCATCGTTGCCGAGGTTAACGCCCAGGCCGGCGGCATCATTCCTGCAGGGAAGGCAGCGGTTCGCATCAAGGACCGCAGCAAAGGCTTCTCGATGACGGTGCCGGTTGCCGAGAGCAAAGCGAAATATGCGAGCGTAGGAGAGGCGGCGGAAGTGATCGTCCCCTCATGGCAAAACGCCCGGTTGAAAGGAACGATCACGGAAATCCGCTATCCCGAATCGGCCGGGCCGGCGGCCCTGGAGAAGAAGGAAATCGTGGTGACGATGTACGACGATCGGCTGATCGGAGGGGAAACCGGGGAGCTCTCCATCACGAAAAAGGAACCGGGCGGCGCGTTTCTCGTTCCGAGCGAAGCGATACGGCAAAGCGACGGCGGGGGTTATTACGTGCTCGTGCTGAAGGAGCGCAAAGGCCCGCTCGGCACGGAATATTACGCCGAGAAGGCCGAGATCCAGACCGGCTCGTCCGACGATACGAATACGGCCGTACAGTCCGGGCTTCGTCCGACGGACCGCGTCATCGTGTCGGCAAGCAAGCCGATCGACGAAGGCAGCCGCGTCATTGCGGAAACTGCCGAGTGAGGAGGGGGGCGGCATGCGTCGAATGCGGAACTATCGCTTGCCTCTGGCGCTTGGAATTGTGATCATCGTTTGCGGGTTGTCGCTTGCGGCGGCATTGGTCCGCGAGGAGCTGGATGCATCCGGGCCGGCCGGCTGGAACAAGATCGGCATAACCGTTTACTCACCCGGCTATTCGGACGGGCAGGGCAAGATCACGGAGGACGACATTCGGGAGCTGCAGCGGCGGCTCGCCCCGCGCAAGGTGGCGTACAGCGCACGTACGCTGGATACGCTGGAAACCGAAAAAACGTCCACGCAGGCGGACGTGATCGGCGTAGGCGGCCAGTACGGCGAATTTGCCGCACTGTGGGTCACGTCGGGCAGTCCGATCACCGAACAAGCGGTCCTTGGCCGCAGCCGCATAGCCGTCATCAGTGAAAATACGGCCGAGAAACTGTTCGGCTCGCAGCGAATCGTCGGCAAGACCATTCGCATCCACGGGGAGACGTTCACCGTCGCGGGAATTTACCGCGAGCGGGAGACGCTGGTGCAGAAAATGGCTGACAACGGTGTACCGGACGTCTATGTGCCGGCAACCTCGCTGCTGGATTTGGACAGCGGCGCGGGCATCGGCACGGTGGAATGGGAAGCGGCGGACGATGCACCCATACGCGGCAAGACCGAGGCGGGGAATCTGTTAACCGCACTCGATAAAAACAAGTCGCTGTTCGGTGTGACGAACTATGCGGAGAAACGCGAGCTTGTCGGGCAAGTCCCCGCCTTATGTCTGCTCGCCGCAGCGCTTGTGTCCGGCGCAGCGAGCATGCGGCTTGGTATCCGGCTGACAGGGCGGCTGGTCGGTTTGCTGCAGGCGGTGCGAGCCGGCATGGACTGGCAGGCCGAGCTTCGCGTCAGGTGGCGGAAGGCGGTCCGGCTCGGCACAGGTCTTGCCGCATTGATTGCGCTTAACGCCGCCGTATGGCGCCTTGTCGGCTTCCGGCCTTATATTCCGCCGGAATGGATCCCGGAACAATGGATCGATATCGGCTTTTTCGCGGAAAGGATCGAGGAAAGCTGGTACGGGCAGACGAAAAAAATCGGCTATGCCGCGTCGATGAACGAGTGGCGGCTGGCGCGAATCTTCGAGCTCGTCACACTATGCGGCGGAGCCGCACTTCTGCTCGGCTGGCCCGCATACCGGCTCGGCCGGCGCATCCGCAAAACGGCGCAACGCATTGCGAGCGGATCGCCGAGCGGCCTCGCTGCTCATGCGGCGGAGCCTTCGGCTCTACCGGACACTCTTTATCCGGAGCTGCATGCGAGCTTATTGCTCGGCTATGCTGCGGCCGCAGCCGCGATATGGGCCTGCGGAGCTGTCCCGCTGTTCGATTGGCGGGAAGGGCTGGCGCTGCTTGCTTTGCTATATATCGATTGTATTCAATACGAATGGGAAGGGAAGATGCAAGATGAAACCTATTGGCAATGAAAAAAATCGCCCGGCGACCGTTTTGGCGTCCGTGCTGGCGGTGGCCTCCGTGCTGCCGCTTGCCGCTTGCGGCGCAGGTTCTGCACCGGCCGGAAGCGCCGGCGGCGGGGGAGAAAAAGGCGGCACGGTGGCGGGCAACGATCCGATAACGATCACGATTTCAGTGCCGACCTCAAGCCGTTTTCTTGAGCAGGCCAAACAGGCGTATATGGAGAAGCACCCGGGTGTGACGATCTCCATCAAAGAGTATTACGCGACACCGAAGCAGCCCGGCAACATGATGGTGCGGTCCGCGGAGGAAGACCCGAAAAACATCGAAAAATATGTCACGACCGTAAGTGCCGAACTGCTCGGAGGCAAAGCATCCGACTTGATCTTCACTTCCTATTTGCCGTACAAAAAATACGCGGAAAAAGGGCTGCTCGCCGACATCGGCGAACTGATGAAAAATGACAAATCGTTCGACACCAAAGCGTATTACGAAAACATTTTTGAGGGCGTGAAATTTAACGGCAAGCTGTACGCGCTGCCGGTCAACTTCTCAATTAACAAGCTGCTCGGCAATCAGGATGCGATCGGCAGCGAGCCGATCAACGATTCGACATGGACATGGAACGATTTCGTCAGCCTGGCGAAAAAGCTTTCGAAGGACAACAACAAAGACGGTATTCCGGACGTTTCTCCATTGAACCGGATCGAACCTGCGTTGCTCATGAAAATTATGGTAAACAGCAGCTTTGAAAAGTTCGTCGATGTCCCCGGCAAGAAGGCCAATTTCAACTCGCCGGAGTTTATCGGCCTTCTTAAGCTGGCGAAGGCGATGTACGATGAGAAGATGATTCCCGCAAGCGAAATGGCTCCCGGCTCGTCGATGTTTGCGAGTGTCCCGAATATATCGGGTTATGAGGAAATGATCATGCTGCCGCAGGCCAATTTCGGCGATAAAACAGCGATGTACAACCTTCCGAGTCAAAGCGGCGACGCCTCGCTGTCGTTTGGCTCCGGCGTTATGCTGGGCATTTACGAAAAATCGAAAAACAAGAAGGCAGCCTGGGATTTCCTAGCCTTTCTGCTCTCCGAAAACATGCAAAAACAAAGGGAGCTCGGCGGGTTCGCCGTGAATAAAAATGCTTCCAAAGCGAGGCTGGAAAGTTTAAAAACGTTCGGCACACAGCCGGGCATGAAGATGATGATAAACGGAAAAGAGATCGTGCCGAAGCCTGCCTCGCCGGAAGACATCGCACGTTTTGGGCAGACGCTCACTTCAGTCAAACGGTATGCCGAATCCGACCCTAAGGTGACGGAAATCGTGCGGGATGAGACGTCCGCTTATTTTGCCGGACAGCGTTCGGCGGAAGATACGGCGAAGTCGATTCAAAACAAGGTCGGCACGTATTTGCAGGAGTAAACTACTTCATAAAAGAGGGATTCATCATGAGCTGGGAAAAACCGCTCCGCTGCGGCGCGCTTGCCGCGCTGCTCGCATCCGGCCTGCTGCTTGGCACAATGCCGGCGCAGGCTGCGGGTGAAGCCGCCGCACAAGAGGTTGTGCCGCCGCCGGCAGCTGCGGCTGTGCCTGCGGCGGCATTGTACACACCGCGTTCCGTTGGCGAAATTGTTTTTGCGGACGGAGTTGTCGGCGAATTTTCCGATCTGTTCGTCATGTCAGGTGCCGATCCGGCCGAACGGACGGCGGTCTTTACGATGACGCTTCGTAATGCGTCCCCGGAAACGTTCGCGCTTTCGGACTATTGGATCCGGCTGACAGACAACTCGGGAGCGGAGTTTACCGCACGTTTGCTGCCTACCGAAAAGCAGGTGACCTCAATCGACGGGCGTACCGTCAAGTCGATCAAGTATTATGCGAAAATCGGCAGCGTTCCGACGGAGGAACTCAGCATCGAAGCAGTTCGTTGGGATTTCAGTGCAGAAACGTTCGAACGACTGACGGGGCGTCTCCCTATACCGGCGGACTACGAGAATACGACGCCGGCCGGCATCCCCCGCTCCTTGACGGTGAATGGGGTTACCGGCGAAATATCGGTTGCCAGGGTAAGCGGATTGGCTGAGCGGCTTTCCACGTTTACCGTCGATGTGGAGCTTGCAAACAGCGACTTGGCGGCGTTCGACGGCACGATGCTTGTATTTGCCCTGCAAAACAAGGGGGACGGTGCCGTGGTTCCTCTTGCCGCGAAAGATTTTGCGGCTTTATCCGTGCCGAGCCGGGAGAAGCGGGTTGTCCGGCTCGCAGGCAGCACTCCGAACGATGCCCGGGACGGTAACTGGAAGCTTGTCGTTTTCCAAACGTTCAAGGACAGCCAGCTGAAGGCGCCGATCTCCGCTTTCGCGCTGCCGGAAGCGGCAATCCCGTCCTTCTCCGCCGATGGAACGGGCGGCGAAACTTTTTTTCAAACGGAAGAGGGCACGTTCGGGTTGAAGCTGAATCATGTCAGACGCATGCCGTCGGAGAAGAGCGATCTGATCGTTGCCGAACTGACGCTGACGAACCGGGGAGAAACGATGTCCAGGCTGCCGCAGCTTTCGGCTTATTACCGGCTAGGCGGCGGCGTAACGCTGGAGGGGAAAACGGCGCTTTCGGAAGCGATCGGTCTTTCGCCGGGAGAAAAGGTCGGGGTTGTAGCTTACGCCAAGCTGCCTTATTATTCGACACTGGATCGGGCGGTCCTCGTTATCGGGCAAACCGATGACGACAAGCAAACGAGGGAAGTGGCCGAATTCGCCGCCGCTTTCGCTGCGATTCCGCAAATTCCGCTGGGCAGCCCGCTTGAGCTGAACGAACCCGGGTATGCGTCATCCGTCACGGTGAAAAAAGCCGATATGTATGACAGCTTGTCAGCTTCCATCGTCGCCCTGCAGCTTGAGATTGAAAACAAGGAAAACCGTTTTGTCGCGCTGCCCCAATGGATTGCTTCCATTGAAGCCGTTGACGGTACGTTATATCCGGCAGCGGTTATTGATGCCGGCGGCAGCATCGCCCCGCGCTCCAAAGCGCTGTTGACGGCGTGGGCGTACGTGCCGAAAGGCTTCGCCTCAGGCGGAGCCCGTCTGCTGCTCGGCCAGGCGCTCACCGGCGCCGGCTGGACCCGCGCCGGGGAAACGGCCGACGCATACGCGCATGCGGGCTGGCTGGAGCTTCCGAAGAGCGAATATGAGGTGCCAAAGAAGCTGGCCGAGGTTGCGCTCGCACCGTACACGATCGACTTGACCCGCATCGGAACAAGCATCAACCAAAAAACATTGACGCTCATATTCGATTACCATATCGATAAAAATCCTTTGCTGCAAGCCAATATGGAAGGGCACCGTCTCGTCGTCGCCTTTGAGGACGATAACGGCAACAAAGGGTTCGAACGTTCGTACGATTTTGCCGAAATCGATCCGGCGACGCCGCCCAAAGCGGAAACGATGACCGGGCTCCGATTGGGCAAGCACAGCGACTTCCGCATCACCGTCGAAGATACGGACCTCATGTATAAAGCCAATTTTTTAAAAACGTACACGATTCGCCTGTATGACGAGTTTCAAGGTTACCGTAAGCTGCTCGCGGAGCAGACGAACGAGTGGTTCGGTTACTCCGATTAAAATGAATGGCCTGCATCAACGCAAAAACCTCCGATCCGTCCCGGTCGGAGGTTATTTTTGGCGCATAATCTCCATCAAGCCGCCCGCTTGCTGCTGACGGTATCTTGACGCGTTGGTTGGCGCGACAGCAAAATGACGGCGACAATGATGCCAACGCCGCCCAAAAGCTGCACAAGATCCAGCGGCGTATGTAAAAAAACGGTTCCCACGAGAACGGCCGTTAATGGCTCGGCGCTGCTTAAGATGCTGGCACGGGCCGGCGGCACGAGCCTGAGGCTGTCGAGGAACAAATAGAACGGAACGATCGTGCCGATAAGCACGATAAACATGAGCAGACCGGGCAGTTGAAATGAGCCTTGGCTCCAATCAAACGACCAGGGAGGGTAGACGAAGCTCAGTCCGGCACCTCCGATGATCATGCTCCAGCCGACAACGGGCACCGCTCCCCACGTCTTCAGCAGCTTTGCCGGGTATAATGTATAAAACGCGGCGGCTACCGCCGATAAAATTCCCCAAACGAAAGCATTTGCCGTTATTTTTAACGAATGTAACGAACCGCCGGTCGTCATGAAGAACATGCCGGCCAGTGCAATCGCAAATGCCGCGAGCTCTGCGCCCCTCGGCATTTTTTTCAAACGCAAAGAAACGAAAAGGATGATGAACACAGGCCCCAAATATTGAATTAATGTGGCCGTGGCCGCGTTTCCATAGTGTATCGCCGCAAAAAACGTATATTGAACGCCCAGCATGCCGGCGATTCCGAATACAAGCAGCGTCAGTCTGTCCTTTTTGTGAGACCAAATGGAAAATGCGCTCTGCGCCCCTTGAACGACGGTTTGCAGCAGGACCATCAGAATGCCGGCGGACAGCAAGCGGAGGGATACGAGCAGACCGGGAGATGCTGCAAAATGCTGGAAAACGATCTGCGCCGCGATTCCCGACAACCCCCAGCATACGGCGGCGCTTAGAACCATAATAACCCCTTTGTTTTTCATGCTCCGTCTCCGACCTCCGCGAAATAGCAATAATAAAGATCATATACTATTGAAGCGCGGCATGCCAGAGTTATTTTAGGCATCGAAGCTGCTAAAACTCGGCCTACAAGGTCATATTTTTATCGGATCCCCGGGGTTTGGTTTCTTTGGGCCGGTTCGTTCCCATGACGATGTCCAAAACGGGGTTGGATACGCCGTACCACGTGGTTTCATCTTTATGATGATGCAGCAGATGTTTTTTCTTAAGCCATTTGCCCCACGGCGTGAGCGGCGTGATAGGGCGGTGGGATACGTAATGCTTCCATTGATAATAGAGCTGGAACCCCGATGCGCCGAACAGGACGGACCAGGTCATATTCCAGTTATATCCGGTCAAAAGCCACGTTGCCAGCAATACGATAACGTAAGAGACCATGTCGATGGAGACGGGGCCGAACAAATATTTGATATCGCTGGGAGCTTGGTGGTGGGCCACATGCCCTTTGTAGGCAAACGGCGCAATACGCGGGAACTCGTGAAGAATATAACGGTGGACGACGTATTCGACGATAATGAAGAAAAGAGCACCCGCGCAAACGGCAGCGGCAGCGCGGGCACCGCTGTATGTGACAGCAGCTCCGCAGCCGCTGACCATAACAACGGCGCACAAAAACAAGATAAGACGCTGGCTCATGAACTCCTTGACATATTTCGTCATAAGTCTTCTCTCCTTGTCTGTACAAGAATGAGTAAAGAAAGAGATAGCGACCTTGTTTTATATAAATTATACCATTTACCGCCGCCCGTTAACAACGATTCGGCCCTTGCGACAAGCCATTCGACCAGCTTCCCGCCTCAGTAAACTGTACACGGCAAAACGACAAAATATTCTTGGATGAATTCTCATTTCATAATATACTACTTAGAGAACTATGGTGCGAGGCGGTTGCCCAAAAAGAGAATAGATTCGACATACGAAGAGGATTGTCGCCATGGCAAATGTAAACCGCAAGGGGAGCGGTCTGTTTTCCCCCAGATGGACTAAAGTGTTCCGGGATTTGCTCGTAAGCAAAGGACGCTCGCTGCTGGTCGTGCTTACGATTGCGGTTGGCGTGGCGGGCATTGGCGCCGTAGGCCAAGCGGCCGTCGTTTTGAACCGGGCGATGTCGGACACCTTGCGTTCGGCGCAGCCCGCGCAAATTACGCTGTCTACGGCTCTTTTTCACGACAAGGACATTCTTGACCGGCTTCTTGAGCTTCCGGACGTCAGCGGTGCGGAAGCGTCAGCTTATTACCGAGTCAGGCTGAGCGTATCGAAAAATGGGGACGATGCTCCTGCGGCAAGCGCGTGGCAAAATTTTGATCTTTATGCGCTGCCGGATTTTAAAGGTAAACGGATTGACCGGATCTCACCCGAACTGGAGGGGGGAGGTTGGCCTCCCGGAGACGGGAGGATATTGATAGAGTGGCTTACGGCCGAAAATTTGCAGGCAAGCGTGCATGATAACGTCTGGATAGAAACGCCGGACAGCGAGCTACACCGGCTTCGCGTGGACGGAACGGTTTGGAATTCAGGCAAAGAAGCGGTAACGGTTTCCAAGGTCGGTTCCGGATTTATCACGATGGATACGCTGGAAAAGCTGGATTTGCCTTCCGATTACAATCTAATTACGATCCGGGTTCAAGGCGAGGGCACCGATATGAAGCAGCTCGAAGCGGTGGCCGCCGCATCCAGAGAGCTGCTGAAGGATCATTCGATTGAAGTGAAATCGACCTGGATCCCGGAGGCGGGCAAGCATTGGGCGTCGGATATCGTGAATTCGATGACCTCCATACTTCAGTCGCTGGGCGCTCTGGCATTGATTGCCGCAAGTTTTCTCGTCGTCAACACGATGCTCGCCATACTCGGCAGCCAGCTCAGGCAGATCGGGGTGATGCAGGTGCTTGGAGCTGAGCCTGGCAGTTTGGTGCGCATGTATTTGACGCAAGCTTGTCTGTTCGGCGTACTCGCGCTTTCGGTCGGGCTGCCGGTCGGCATGATCGGGTCCAAGGGGCTAACGAATCAATCTACCTGGCTGCTCAATTTTACAAGCGAAGGGTACGATATATCTTATTATATAGTTGCGGTGCAGGTCGTTATCGGACTGGGGCTGCCGCTTCTGTCCGCTTACATTCCCGTTGTGAAAGGGACGCGAATCAGCGTCCGCGAAGCGATAAGCGGGATACCGTCGGGGATGGCCGCCCGTTCCCGGATGGACCGAATGGTGGAAGGCATCCGGGGACTGCCTCGTCCTCTGTTGCTCTCGTTAAGAAATACGTTCCGCAAAAAAGGCCGGTTGCTTCTGACGTTGGCTTCGCTCGGACTGGGCGGAGCGATTGTCATTTCCGTCTTTAGCGTCCAGGCTTCGCTGCTAAAGGCACTCGACCAGTCGCTGCGGTATACCGAATACGACATTCGGGTAGCCACGGCAGCGCCGCAGGATCAACATGAGCTCAGCGAAATCGCCTTAAGCGTTCCCGGCGTTGTCCGGACCGAGCAGTGGGGACTTCTCCGCGCCTACCGCGTTTTTGCGGATGGGAGCGAAAGCTCCGAGCTGACCGTAGAAGCGCTGCCGGCCGATTCCGGGATGATACATCCGCAAATGCTGCAGGGGGAGTGGCTGGCTCCCGGCGAAGACGATACGCTTGTGTTCGATTCCTACTTGCTGAGAAAACATCCCGGACTGAACGTCGGCGACACCATCGCCCTTAAGATCGGCGACAAAACCAAGCTGTGGCGCATTAAAGGATTTTCGCAAAAAATGGTCGGCGAGCCGGTTTGCTATATTACAAAAGAAGGGATGCGCAGAGTGCTGGATGACGATTCGCAAGCATCTCTCGTGCAAGTGATCACACAGCGGCACGACCAAGCAGCCCAAGCTGCCGTAGAGAGCAAGCTGAAGCAAGTGGTATAATCGTTTCAAAGCGAAAGCGGCGTGTACACCGTCTTAAAAGGAATCGACCTGACCATCCGCACCGGAGAATTTGTCGCCATTATCGGCAAATCCGGAAGCGGAAAATCGACGCTGCTCAATATGATTACCGGGATCGACCGGCCAACGTCGGGAGAGGTGCGCGTCGCCGGCACGGACCTGCATACGCTGCACCCCAAACAACTTGCGCCTTGGCGCGGCATGAATATCGGCGTTATCTTTCAGTTTTTCCAGCTGCTGCCGACGCTTTCCCTGCTGGAAAATGTGATGCTGCCGATGGATTTTTGCCGCACTTATACACCGAAGGAACGCAAGGAACGGGCGTTCGAGCTGCTTCGCCAGGTGCAGATGGCCGATCACGCTCACAAGATGCCGTCCGCGGTATCGGGCGGACAGCAGCAGCGCGTTGCGATCGCCCGGGCGCTCGCGAACGATCCTCCGATTATCGTCGCCGACGAGCCGACGGGAAGTCTCGATTCGCGAACGGCCGAATCCGTATTCTCCTTGTTTCGCGATCCGGTAGACCGCGGGAAAACGGTTGTGATGGTGACGCACGACAACGATTTGGCGCATCAGGTTAAGCGGACGATTATCGTCGCGGACGGCGAAATTGTCAACGAGCATGTCGTACGGAACACAGGTTGTCGTCAATGCGCCTGAAACTTTGCGCGACCGGCAAAAGGTTACTGTAACTCCATAAATGGATAACCTGCTAAGGAATAAATAAAATCCGAAGGAGATTGCTATGTGCCGAAATATTAAAACGTTGTTTAACTTTGACCCTCCGGCAACCGACGATGAGGTTCAGGCAGCTTCGCTGCAGTTCGTAAGGAAGCTGACCGGCTTCACCGTGCCTTCGAAAGCGAACGAGGAGGCGTTTAACCGGGCCGTCCAAGACATTGCCGCCGTTGCCCGCGGGCTGCTGGATTCGCTCGTCACAAATGCCGAGCCCCGCAACCGCGAGGTCGAAATCGAGCGGGCGCGTGCCAGAAACGTAAAGCGATTCGGAGTCAAGAACGCATCGGATGCGAA
Source organism: Paenibacillus hamazuiensis (assembly GCF_023276405.1). Taxonomy (NCBI): domain Bacteria; kingdom Bacillati; phylum Bacillota; class Bacilli; order Caryophanales; family Paenibacillaceae; genus Paenibacillus; species Paenibacillus hamazuiensis. The sequence goes on along the minus strand of NZ_JALRMO010000001.1, from coordinate 2,765,324 downwards.
AAACCCGCAGTGAATCGCCAGGCTGCGTACGGTTCGAACGCGCAGCCTGAACTTGTTCAAGCGCCCTTAACGAGATATAATAGACAAAGGTTATTGCGGAGTCAGATTCAATAGCGAAAGAGAGCGGAAACAGTATGGGACGTAAGTGGAACAATATTAAAGAAAAGAAAGCATCGAAGGATGCCAACACAAGCCGAGTATACGCCAAGTTTGGAATTGAGATTTACGTGGCGGCCAAGAAAGGCGAGCCTGATCCGGAGTCGAACCAGTCGTTGAAATTCGTGCTGGAGCGGGCAAAAACGTACAATGTACCGAAAGCGATCATCGACCGGGCAATTGAAAAAGCGAAAGGAAGCTCCGATGAAACATACTCAGAGCTCCGTTACGAAGGCTTCGGGCCGAACGGATCGATGGTCATCGTCGATGCGCTCACCAACAACGTGAACCGTACGGCTTCCGCCGTGCGTGCCGCGTTCAGCAAAAACGGCGGAAGCATGGGCGTGAGCGGATCGGTAGCATATATGTTCGACGAGACGGCGGTGATCGGGCTAACCGGCAAGTCGGTGGACGAGGTCATGGAAATATTGCTGGAAGCCGACGTCGACGTTCGCGACATTTTGGAGGAAGACGAAGCCGTTATCGTTTATGCCGCACCCGATCAGTTCCATGCGGTGCAGGAGGCTTTGAAGAAAGCCGGCATTACGGAATTTACCGTGGCGGAAGTGACGATGCTGGCGCAAAATTACGTGACGCTTCCGGAAGACTCGCAGGGACAATTTGAAAAATTGATCGATGCGCTGGAAGATTTGGAAGACGTTCAGCAAGTATACCATAACGTAGAGTTCGAAGAATAAACGACAGAAGCGGCCAAACAGGTGTTATGCCTGATCGGCCGTTTTTCTTTTTAATATGATTGATTTATCTATCTGATGATGTGTTGCAATTTGCCGCATAAAATTGACACTTTAAACTTGGAAAAGATATAGTAATATTGCTTGCCGCAAATTCGCTGTATGAATTTGCATAACTGAGCTCCTTATACCGGGAGGATACGAATGAAACTTAAGGCTCTTGTGATAGCGCCGTATAGAGGGTTGGCGGAATTAGCCTCATCTTTGGCCGAGCAATTGGAACATTTTCACGTAACGGTGGTTCAGGGCGATTTATTTGAACTGTCGTTGGAAAGCTTGAGGAAGTACGAAGAGGAAGGATATGATGTGATTATAAGCCGCGGAGGCACAGCCAAGCTGATTCGCGAACACTGCTCGCTGCCCGTTGTCGACATCAAGGTGTCGGGTTACGATATTTTGCGGCTTATCACGCTGCTTAAAGAATATAAGACGAAAATTCATATGATCGGCTTTCCGAATATTATATCGGGTGTCATTTCCGTGTCCAAGCTGCTCGAGGTACATTTCCCGCACACGATCATCCATGAGCAGGATGAAGTGGTCGGTGCGTTGGAAGATGCAAAGAAAAGCGGAGCGCTTGTCATCGTAGGAGGCTCCAATACGGTACGTCTCGCCAAAGAGATGGGATTGCAGGGCGTTTTGGTCACTTCAGGACGGGAATCGGTGCTTGAAGCTTTCGAGCATGCCCAAAACATGTGTTATTCGATCAAACATTATCAAGCTGAGAACAAGCTTTTGCAAGGTTTGTTGAACGGGATGGACACGGGAGCGGCGGTTGTTGACCGAAACGGTGAACTGAAGCTTTGCAATGCAAGCTTCTCGAGTCAGCTTAAACTAAGCGGAAACGGTCTACCGGCAAGCCGCGCCTTCAGCGAAAAATATCCCAAGGCGGCAAGTTTGCTGCAAAAAGCATCGAAAAAAAGAGAAGCCGAAGCTTCTTTTGAGTTTTTGGACAGCACCTACAAACATAAAGTAGTGATTGTTCCTCAGCCGCAATACCAGGAGGAGCAGCTGTATCATCTTTACGTTCACCCTGTTCCGGAGGGTGAATTCGATATAAAGATTCAAAATCTGGCAGGTTTTCTCGGCAGCTTTCCACCTCTTATCCAATCGCTGCCCGATTTTAAAGAAGCGATTGCCGCGGCATGGGATCATGTCGGCGAACACAAACCGTTAACCGTCTATGGCGAACAAGGGACCGGCAAGCGGATTTTGGCCGGCGCCATTTCCGACAGATTAGGAGTTGAAAGCGAGCGTTTGCTTGAAGTGTCTGTGGTGCGCGGTTCGGAAGAAGCATTCGAGCATTTGAAGCTGCTGATGGAAGATCTTCCGCGGCAAGCCCTATGTTATATTCGCGGGCTGGAGCGGTTCTCACCGAAACTGCAGCGGAGGCTGGCGGAAATATTCCGAAAATCGGAAGCGCATCTGATTGCGTCATTCGAGAAGCAGCCCGGCCGATTGCTGGAGGAAGGGCAGCTCGATGCGGATTTGTATGATTTGATGTGTAAAATTACGGTCGGCATGAAGCCGTTGCGCGAAAATTTGCAGGAGCTGGAGGAGCTGGTGCGCATTTTTATCGCTGAAAACAACGAGAAATACGGCAAACAAGTTGTCGGCATCCGGTCCGCCGTTCTTGAAGTGTTTTATGAGCAGCCGTGGAAAGGTAATTTGATCGAGCTCAAGGATACCGTGAAGGAGCTTGTAAAATCGTGCACCGGCGAATATATCGACGAAGAGACGTTTGCTTTGCTGCAAAGGCAAAAAGCGGAGCAGCAGCAGGCGGGCGTCGGGAAAACGATCAATTTGAACCAAACGTTTCAGGAAATACAGAAGGATATTATTCAAATCGTGCTGCAGGAAGAAAACATGAACCAGTCGAGAGCGGCGAAACGGCTTGGTCTGAATCGCTCCACCTTGTGGAGAATCTTAAAAGAGCAAACGTAGGCAGCGGCAAGGTTCTGAAAAAAAGTGAAACGCGAAGTCTTGCGTCCTAAGGTCAGAGGGGAGTTTCCGGCCGTAGGACTTTTTTTACGGAATAAACTGTTGCAAATAACAACAATAAATTATTATATGTATAATAGTTCAAGAAAAGTGTTGTTAAAACGACCGTAATAAATATAATAATGATAGCAAGGATTTGAATGTCTTGCGTGGTTAAAAGGAACCTATGGTTCGGAGCGTAATAGGGAAGCAGCGACAAGGAGTTGAGGAAATGAAAGCGTTGTACCGGTTTCAAACCGCAAATCATATCGCGGCGGGACAAAATTCGCTTCAACAGCTGTGCGATCACCTCCATTTAACGGGAGTCCCGGTAAAATCGGTTTTAATCGTCACGCAGCCTTCGATTATAAAGCTCGGTGTCATTGACGAGATCGTAAGGCAGCTGTCCGGCAAAGGGATACATGCCGATGTGAATACCGGTGTCCTTCCGGAGCCGACGGTAGGAAATATCGAAGAGGTTTTTGCAGGTATAGCCGATATAACTTACGATGTTTTGATCGGTATCGGAGGCGGAAGCGTGCTCGATACGACGAAAATTTTATCCGTCTTGAAAACAAACGATTGCTCGGTGCGGGAGCTTTTGGGGACGGATCTGGTCAAAAAGCCGGGCATTCCGACCGTTCTTGTTCCGACCACTTCGGGGACGGGAGCGGAGGTGACTCCCAATGCGATAGTGACATTGCCTGAGGAAGAATTGAAGGTAGGGGTTATCAGCAAATTTTTGCTGCCTAAGTTGGTTATCATCGATCCGGTATTGACATTGGGCTTGCCGAAGCCGATTACCGCTGCAACGGGAATGGATGCGTTCACTCATTCCCTGGAATCGTTTATTTCCAACAAAGCGAATCCGATAAGCGATATGTTTGCCTTGGAATCCATCCGGTTAATCTCATCCGGTATTGTTGAGTCATATCAGAACGGCTCCAACAGTATAGATGCCAGAGAAAAAATGATACTCGGCTCCATGTATGGCGGCATGGCTTTGACGGCTGCGGGTACGGCCGCCGTGCATGCGCTGGCGTATCCTTTGGGAGGCAAGTTCAAAATTGCTCACGGCGTCGCCAATTCGATGCTTCTGCCTCATGTTATGAGCTTTAATATGGATGCCACTGCAGACCGGCTTTCCTTGGTGGCGGAACCTATGGGAATCCATGTTCAAGGCGGATCCGCTTTGCGTGCAGCCGAGCGGGTAGTGGAGCGAATTGCGGAGTGGACGAACCTGTTGGAAATTCCGCAGGATTTAAGAAGTTTCGGAGTGAAGCGGGAAGATGTTCCGGAACTCGCTGTATCCGCTTCCAAAGTAACGCGTTTATTAAATAATAATCCCAAGCCGCTGAACTTGACGGATATCGAATCGATTTATCTTAAACTATTGGTTTAGCTTTTTTGAAACTCAAGAAAGGAGAAACGATTCCGTTATGAAAGTGGCGCTGTTCGAGCTTCCCAATATTATCGCAATGCCGCATATCGCCGGCTACACCAGCGGCGCTATTAATACGCTCAGCATGACCTGCGTGAAAAATATCATCGATGTGCTTATTAACAAGAAAAGACCGCAGCATGTCGTCAACGGGTTATAAGGCGGTATGTTACGATATCAACCATGAGGAGGAGCTCATTTGTTAATTCCAAAAGGCATCATTCCCGCTATGGTGACACCGTTCACCGAGGAATATAAGCTGAACGAGCCCGCATTGCGGCAAATGGTCAACAAGTTTATCGATGCGGGGGTACACGGGTTATTCGGTTTGGGTACGAACGGCGAGTTCTTCTCATTAACCGGCGAAGAAAAAATTCGCATTGCCGAAATCGTGGTGGATGAGGTCAAAGGAAGGGTCCCCGTATATATCGGAGCGGGTGGAATCAGTACGGAAGAAACCGTCCGCCTGACCAAGAAGCTGGAGGAAATCGGCGTGGATGCCGTTTCGGTCATAACCCCTTACTTTTTGACCTTTACGCAAAAAGAACTGCTCGACCATTACAAAACATTGGCCGATTCCACGTCCTTGCCGATCGTGCTGTATAACATTCCTGCGCGAACCGGAAATCATTTGCAGGCGGGTACGGTCAAGGAGCTGTCCAAGCTGCCGAATATCGTCGGCATTAAAGACAGCAGCGGGAGCTACGATCATATTTTGGCCTACATCCAAGAGACCGATCCCGAGACGTTCTCGGTATTGGCCGGGACGGACTCTTTGATATTATCGACCTTAATGGCCGGCGGCCAAGGAGCGATCGCCTCGACGGCCAATGTGTTTCCTGAAGAGGTGGTTTCGATTTATTCGCACTGGAAGCAAGGGGAGCTGGCGAAAGCGGAAAAGGCTCAGCGGGTGCTCCGCAGCCTCCGCAGCGCTTTTGCACTGGGGACGCTGCCGTCGGTGCTTAAGGAAGTGCTGAACATGATCGGAGTTCCGGCCGGACCTTCGCGAAAACCGGTAGGCGAGCTGTCCGCCGAAGTGAAGGGGCAGCTGGAAAAGATGGTTCAAACCTATCGTGAACAAGGCTTTTTGAAGCAGGCGTAACTGCTCAAGGGCGAATAACCGGGCTTGTTGAAGCAGGATCGCAGCCTGGCGGCCCCGATCTGCTTTTTCAAATTGGCCAAAAGGAAGTGATTTCGTATATGCGCTTATGCATAATTTCGGACGATCTGACAGGGGCATGCGATTGCGGCGGTCAATTAATCCGCTACGGACTTGATGTGTCCGTTGCGCTAAACGGCGATGCAGAAGCTTTGCGGGTGAAAGACGCCGTGATCATCGATACGGACAGCCGCGCCGTTTCGGGAGCAGAAGCGTACGAACGGGTAAAAAAAGTGTGCGAACGTATAGGGAATGAGTCTTTTGATGTCGTATATAAAAAAATTGATTCCACTCTGCGCGGAAATGTCGGGACAGAAATCAATGCGGTTTACGACGTTTTTCGCCCGGATTTCGTCATTATTGCGCCGGCTTACCCGGAAAACGGACGCCAGGTCATCGACGGGGTTCACTTTCTGAACGGAAAGCGGCTGCATGAGACGGAAGTGGCGCGGGATCCGAAAACTCCGGTTCAAGATTCCCTCGTCAGCCGGCTTATTCAAACTCAAGCGCAGCGGGAAGTGGGGCACCTATCCTGCCATGATTTGAATCAGGGCCGCGATGCCGTTGCGGAAAAACTGAAATCGTTTAAAAACAGAAACATTTCTTACATAACGGCGGATTCCGCAGTTGAAGAGGATTTGCACCGTCTCGTTCTGTTTTTGAAGCAGACCGGGTATTCTGTCATTTGGGTAGGCTCAGCCGGTTTAATGAAATATTTGCCGCTTGCTTATGGATTAAGGCAGGAAAAAAAGGAAGCCGCCATAGCTAAGCATGAACAACCTGTTTTGCTCGTCATAGGGAGCGTCAGCGCCACCGGACGAAAGCAGCTGCAGCAGCTGCTTTCGTCCCCCAATGTGACCGGAATTGAGCTGGAATCGGCACATGTGCTGCTGGACGGGGAAGCGAAACAAAAGGAACGGCAGCGGGTGATGCAGCTCGCTGAAGCCGCTTTTCTTCAAGGCCGCCATACGGCGCTGTTTTCGTCCAATCAGGTGGAGATTACGCAGCAAATCGGCAGCGGATACGGCCTCGGACCGGTCGAGGTGAGCAATTTAATTTCGGAAGCGCTTGGTGAATTGACCGTCTCTCTGATCCGGCGTTTTGATTTGCAGCATCTGTTTCTTACCGGAGGAGACACGGCGCATCAAGTGTTTCGGCAGCTTCAGACCGATGAATTTCAGCTGCTTGACGAAGTGGAGCCGGGGGTTCCGCTGGGGAGGCTTTATAAAGAGAAAGAGATTTTTGCCGTGACCAAAGCGGGCAATTTCGGTACCGAGTCGGTCATGATAAAGGCGGTAGAAAAACTTCAAGGAGGTCCATTATGAAACCAATCGTCGGGATCACTATGGGAGACGCTGCAGGCATAGGCCCGGAGGTGATTGTGAAAGCACTCGCGCATTCGTCTGTGTACGAAATATGCCGGCCTGTCGTAATCGGGGATAAGGCTATATTGGAACGCGCCGCCCGCATCGTGCAGGCTGAAGCTGCCGTTCATTCGATCCCTCATGTAAGGGAAGGGAAATATGCGCCGGGGACGATAGATTGTTTGGACATGAACTTGCTGCCGGACGATCTTCCGTTAGGGCAAATATCTCCGAAAGCCGGCGACGCCGCGTTTCAATTCTTGAAAAAAGCGGTTGAACTTGCGATGGCCAAGGAGATTCATGCGATTTGCACAGCTCCGTTGAACAAGGAAGCGCTGCAAAAGGGCGGTCATTTATATCCGGGCCACACCGAAATTTTGGCGGATTTGACGGGGACGGAAGATTACTCGATGATGCTTTCTTCGCCCAAACTTAAGGTCATTCATTTGACCACCCACGTAGGCTTGATCAAGGCTATCGAATCGATCACTCCCGAGCGTACGTATAAAGTGATCAAGCTGGCACACGAAACGTTAAGCCGGGCCGGTTACGTCAATCCGAGGATTGCCGTTTGCGGCATTAACCCGCATGCGGGAGAAAACGGCCTCTTCGGCAACGGGGAGGAGGAGGAGAAGTTAATCCCGGGCATACAAAAGGCCGCAGCGGAAGGCATACAGGCGAGCGGTCCCTATCCTGCCGACACGTTGTTTTTCAGGGCGGTTCGCAAAGATTTCGACATCGTGGTCGCATGTTATCACGATCAAGGCCATGTTCCCATCAAGGTGCTGGGGCTTGAAGAAGGCGTCAATATAACGGTAGGGCTTAACGGAGGGATCATACGCACATCCGTCGACCACGGCACCGCCTTCGATATAGCGGGCAAAAACATAGCGGATGAAAGGAGTATGCTCGCCGCCATTCAAGCGGCTGCCGACCTGTCTCCGAAGTAATTAGCGATAAAGGGCTATCCCGGAGCCGTACGGCTAACCGGGATAGCCCTTTTCTTTTCACAAGCGATTTTCAGCAAATCCACCTGGGTATAACGCTGCTATTTATTCGAGGAGCCGAATTCGATCTTCGCGACCGAAGCTCCGATGCCCGGCTCGTTCGGCCGGTTATCGCCGCGCGGCTGGTCGAAGTTGCTGATATACAGCGTATGGCCGACGAAATGCAGGCTCGCCGGGAATTCCAGCGGTCCGCCGTTGCCGTTGTGCGTGACTTCCGTCACCTTGCCGTCCAAGGAGACACGCACGATCGCGTTGCGCTCGTTCGCCGCCACATACACCGCACCGTCCGGTCCGAAGTTCAGTCCGTCCGCGCCGTACAGCAGCGGACTTTGGGCAACGCGTTCCCGCGCGCCGAGCGAGCCGTCCTCGTTGATCGCAAAGCGGTTCACTTCGCCGGAGCTCGTGTTGGCCACGTACAGCTTGCCGTCCTTGCCGAAGGCTACACCGTTCACTGTGATCATCTGCTCCTGGCGCTCCGGCGTTATGCCGCTCTTGAAGGTGTATAATTCGCCGCCCTTCGTCAGCAAGTAAATGTTGCCGTTCGCGCCGCCGCTGACATACATGTTGCCCTTGGAGTCGAACGTCACACCGTTTGCGCCTTGCGTTCCGGTGATATACGTCTCGACCTTTGACGTTTCGAACGGTCCGCCCTCCAGATCCGCCTTGCGGACTTTGAAAACAACGCCTTCTTCGCCGCCGCTCGCAATGAACAGATTGCCTTCGGCGTCGAAAGCCATCCCAGTCGCGGTCCGCGGCAGCACGGTCAGCACGTCCGTTTGGCCGGTATCCGCCATAATGCGGTACAGCTTCTTGCTATCCATTTCGACCGTATACACGCGGTGTTTCTCGTCGGCGATCACGCCTTCGATCCGAAGGCCCGTCGCTTTGTCCGGATCCAGATCCTTCAAAATCGAGACGGTTACGGAGTGGAATTTGATAACCTGCTTAATATCCGGCTGCAGAGGTTTATGGTCGTTGCCGACAAGCTGAACGGTGAGCGTATGTTCGCCCGGCTTCAGGTCCTTGAACACGACCGGTTCGTTTTTGAACGCTTTCACCGCCGTTTGCGGATCGAGCTTATCGGTGTCAAGCCATAGATGAATATGGCCTTCACCGGCTTTGGCTTCCTTCGCTTGCGCAAAATCTTTCAGGGCATGGTTGAAGGCGAAGACGGAAACTTTCAGCTCGCTGCCTGTGACGTAGCCGTCCTGGGTTACGCCGTGCACCTTGAAGGCGGGTTTGGCGTCGGTATTCGATTGCATGCTGACAAAGCGGGTTTTGCTGTCATAGCCGATCCGGTAATCGAAGGCTTCGAACACGACGCGAACAGGTACGAGCACCGCTGTGTCCGTTACCTGTAGGGATGTGGGCGCAGCCAGCTCAAGTCCGTTCACTTTGTACGAACGGCTGCCGGCCTTAAGCTCCAGCGTATTGCTTTCCTTTTGCATCGTCAACGTCTTCGTTTCCGCATTCCATTTCGCTTCTGCACCAAGCTGTTTCGCAACCGCTTCATAAGGCGCATACAAGCTGCTGTCCACCAAATAGCTTTGGTTTGCAAATTCGGCATCCTTGCCGTTAATTTGCAGCAGCATGTCGGACTTGACCGGTTCGGCGGCAAATGCCGCCGAGGATGCCAGCGCCAAACTGCAGGTAAGCGCCGCGGCCGTTGTTAACCACATCTTTTTTCGCATTCTTCGAACCTCCCATATTGATTTGCATGCAATTGCATTGTAATCATTCGCTGCAATCCCTGATTTTTCCTTGGTCAATTTTCTGATTTTTAAAAAAAATTAAGACGGAAAAACAGCGGCGTGGGAGGTTCTTAGGTAAACGGTTCGGTTTGGTTATTGTGCACGAAGTTGGAAAACATGCTCCAGCTCCTGCTGCAGCGCTGCCGTAATCGGTCCCATCGGGGAACGGAGGGCGGCTGACGATAGGATGCCCTTGCGGGCCATCAGCCATTTGAGCGGGGCGGGGTTGGATTCCCGGAATAACATTTCGATGAGCGGATAAAGGGAATCGAATGCTTTTTTCGCCCCGGTGAAATCGCCCTGATCGGCAAGACGGTAAACATCGGCAAAGCGGTCCGTTTCCATGTTGGCCGACGCCAGTATGCCGCCGGAAGCGCCTTGGCTTAACATGGCGTGAAAAAACAGATCGTCCCCGCAAAGCACCGGTTTCGTTTCATGGCGCGTCAGCTCGGAGATGAGCGAAGTGCCTCCGGAACTGTCTTTTAACCCGATCACCCCGTTTAAATCCATGATCCTGAGAATGGCAGCTGCAGAAAGCCGAATACCCGTACGGGAGGGAACCTCGTAGGCGATGACCGGTACGCCGACCTGCGCCACCCTGCGAAAATGTTCGATAATGCCTTCCTCGGACGGACGGCTGTAATACGGCGTTACGACAAGCACAGCGTCCGCGCCGAGCTTCCCGGCCAGCTCCGTCCGTTTTACCGTTGAAGCGGTATCGTTTGTTCCCGTGCCTAATATAATCGGCATGCGAACTTTATGTTCCGCCATGCCGATCTTGACGACCTGCACAAGGGCGGTTACTTCCTCCAAGGAAACGGTCGGCGATTCGCCGGTCGTACCGTTAACGACCAAACCTTGAATATTTTGCCGCAGCAGGTTTCCTGCGTATTTCCGGAACGAATCCAAATCCAATTCCTCATTCGGCAAAAAAGGGGTTACTACCGGAACAAAAATACCTCGCATATCCCGTTCGTTTAACATGTTTTTTCACTCCCATTGCGGTTATTGAGCTTATACTAACACGGCTTCGCTCAGCGGAGTTATCGATAAAAACCGATCTGCAGCATCGATAATATCGATGATTGACTATCATGGAAAAGATAAATATTCTTTCCCTTTGGATTGAATTCGGTTAAAGTTAGGACATAGGAAAATATTCACTGAAGGTGATGCCGATGGGCAGACGGATCAGGGAAGCCCGGATGGACGACGCTGCGGCGTTGATCGATTTGCGGCGGCGCGGCCGGATCTTCTGTAAGCGCTGACTTTTATAGCGAGGCCGAGTATGCAAAGTGAAAGTTGCGGATATGAGTGAGCTCAATGTCGCCGAATTTAATACGGATGCGATCCAATTATACGAAGCGATGGGGCTAAGGACACGAAACCCGAAGAATGGAGTTGTTGCTGAAATGAAACGGACGAAGATTACCGGAACGGAATTGGTTAGCTCCTCGATTTCGCTTGGCGGCGTCGCTTTGGGCAGCAAGCTGAATGAGGAAGAGTCGTTCAGGCTGATGGACGAGTATACCGATCTTGGCGGAAATATGATCGATACGGCCGAGGTATATGCCAACTGGCTTCCGGTCGAACCGAGCGTCAGCGAGAAAACGATTGGCAGGTGGATGAAATCGAGAAACAACCGGCATAAGCTGATCGTCACCACCAAAGGAGCGCATCCCCGGCTGGAGACGATGAACGTTCCGAGGCTGTCGCCGGCAGAAATCGTCCAAGATTTGGACGACAGCCTGCAGCGGCTGCAGGTGGATACGATCGACCTGTATTGGCTTCATCGGGACGACACGAACCGGCAGATCGGAGAAATTTTGGAAACGTTAAACGGTCAGGTGAAGGCCGGCAAAATCCGCTACTTCGGCTGCTCCAACTGGACCGCCGCCCGCATCCGGGAAGCTCAGCAGTATGCAGCTGCGCATCGGATTCAAGGTTTTTCCGGGAACCAGATGATGTGGAGCCTTGCGGAGGCGGACCGAACGCAGTTGGGCGATCCCACGCTGGTTACCATGGACAGCGAGTCTAAGCAGCTTCATCTTGAAACCGGTCTGACCGCCGTCCCTTATTCATCCCAGGCACAGGGACTGTTTACCAAATTGGCATCGGGGGCGCTGTCGTTTGATGACGGGCAAATCAAACCGCATTACCGTACGGAGGTAAATCGCGGGAGGCTGCAGCGGGTCCGCCAGTTTGCGGCGGAGTACTCCTTAACCGTCACCCAAGTGGTGTTAGGTTATCTTTTATCGCAACCGTTTTCAACGATTCCGATCGTCGGGTGTTACACCCGCGAACAACTGCACGAATGCATGCTTGCGGATCGGGTTCATTTTACGGGCGAGCAACTTGCATATTTGGAGAATGGGAATTAGGTGCATGATTTTCTTGGAGACTCCACGATTTGGGGAGTCTTTTAGTCCAATAAAAATCTGTTCCATCATTTTTGAGCCGTAAAATCAACGAGGTGTATGGATTCGCCGCGGCCGTTCGTTTAATAGAGGAGATCTGTCACAAGGAGGGTTTGCGCAAATCCTTTATAAAGGAGAGGGTTTCCCATGAAAAAGAAAGCATTGTTAAAGCGCATCGAATGCGCTTACTTGCCGGTGACGGACGTTGCCGCATCGGCCGCATGGTATGAACGCGTGCTCGGCCTGAAGCTGCGTTCCCCGGTACAGCCGGGGCGGGGAGCCATCATGATCATGGACAGCGGACAGTGGCTTTTCCTGCTGCCGAGCCCGGACGGACACCCGCTGCATTTTACGACGACCGCCTGGACGGAAGACGGATCGCCGTTTGAAATGTTTCCGATTTGCTTCGAAACGGACGACATTCGCGCGCTGGATGAATCGCTTCGCGAGTCGGGCGTGTGGGTGGAGCAGGAAGTGCGGGACGAAGGCGGCTGCGGCCTGCAGCTCAATTTCAAGGATCCGGACGGCAACAAGTTTCAGGTGTGGCAGCAGCCGGTGCCCGCGGGAGTACCGGTACGGTAACGTCTCATACAAGTAATGAACGGCGGCCTGCGAACAGCAGCCGCCGTTTGTGCGACTTAAGGCGCGTGAAGGGAAACGGCGTAGCTTGGAGAATATGTACCTGATGGAACGAAACATAGCTACGAAGGAGGCCTGTGTATGCCTAAAGAAACTCCTTCCCGGACCGCGGTATTGCCGGGCCAAGGCAAACGGCATCAGCCGGCTGCGGAACAACCGTCGACAAATTTGCAGAACGTTCTGCAAAGCATGCTGACAACCCCCGAATCGCTAACATATGGTCAGGTGGCTCAGCTCCAGTCCCTGCTCGGGAACAGGGAGCTCGCCTTATTGCTTGCCGCTGGCAGAGGCGCCGGCAGGAATGCAGAGCGGAGGCCTCTTGCCGGGGCAGCCCTCGCTGCGCCTGCACAGCGGAAACCGATCCAGATGAAGAAGGAATGGGTTCGGGTGGACGACGACTTGCTCGATTTTTTGCAGCGTTTGATAGCTGCGGAATTTATAAAACCGGAGAAGGAAACGCAGCCGAAGGGCGAAAGCATGCAGGAGGAAGCCGAGACAGCCGCGTTCCAAATAACCGATGAGGTGCTGCTTCGATTATTTTCCGCAACCGAAGAAAATCGAAGGGAGGACTCCGGAACCGAAGAAAACCGGGTAGAGGAATCTGCAAATACGGCAGCCGACGGAGGAAGCCTCAAACGGAAGCGGGGGAGCGATTCGGAGACTCAGGGAGAGAATTACGGCGAGCCCCAAGATGAGAAAGGCGATAATCCGCGCCATACTAAAAAGAAACGGATCGAATACCGAAAGGCCCAATTGCCGGACGGGGAGATCGGCTCGAAGCCGCTTATGCCGGACAAGGACTACGACCAGACCAAGCTGCTGAAGCTGATGCGGGATATTTTTCAAAAAGCGATGGAGGAGTTTTTGGACGAACAGGTTCCGGTGCCGGAATCGATCAACAGTGCACTCGGCGCCATCAAGACGCTGTGGGAGTACCAGAAGCTGCATGCGGACAGCGATAAGCCGCCTAAGAACATTAGCCGGTATACCCGCAATTCGAAGCTGGCATTTTTTAATTTGGGAGAATCCATACTGCCCGGCGGCACCTACGACGACATTCGGGCAAACCTTCTTGCCGTATTCGGCGAACTTAAAAAAGCGAACCAGGCGGGACATTTGCTGTTGAGGCTTGTTGCCGCCCCCTCGTTTGCCGTTTTTACCGACATTGTAAACGATATTCCGGAAACCGAGGTCAGCGCTGAAGAGAGGGAGCAGATTCGAACGGTCGGCTGGCAAATGAACCAGCTTTGGCGGCTGGAGGCAGGACGCCGGTTGGCCGGAGGAGCGATTAACACCGTTTTGCTGGAAAAGGCATTGACCCGCAAAGACATTTCCGTGAAGGAAGCGGTCGAAGCACTAACGGTAAAAAATGTCATGAACTTTGAAGGAGCTTCCGGCAAATCGGACGGCTACCAATTTTTATACGGCAAACAGTACAAGCTTGTCGCTTCGCAAACGATCATTAACGAGCTGATGATCGACGCTTCGGGGCATGAAGTGCTTGTCGGCCTGCGCGATTCGCTGGACGTATTTTATAACAAGCTAAGGGATAAAAACAAACCCGTTTCAGCCATGGACGACGAGACGATTTCATCTGGCGGGGCGGAACCGGATGAACAAGTCGGGTCCATGTCCCCGGTAGAGATTGCCCGTGAACTGGGGGGAGACTGGGAGAAAGCGGCCACCAAAACTTACGAAAAGAAAGGAGCTCGGCAGTTCGCGCTGGAGCAGCGCGGCGACCGTGAGGAGATGGACCGGCATGTCAGCCGGAGGCTGGCGGACAACCCGTACTTGAATGCAATCTTCGCTTGGCCCGAATTCAAGGCGGTCGAACGCATGTTCGAAAAGCTGATGCGCGTGCATTACGGCATGAATGCAAGCGAATCCAAACCGATGGATTTGTCGGAGACCGGGCAAGATAAGCCGAAGCATGCCAAGCGCCCCATAAAGTTTAACGAATTTGAGACTTGGCTGATCGACAAGGCCGCCGCCCAAGGGCATCTGCGGGTGTTGGAGGACGAAATGCTCAAGGATGAAACGTTCCTTGAAATGTTCGAGGCCAACGCAGATCCGAATAAGGCTACGGCGGTTAAGCATGTGGCGAACCTGCGCAAAGGACTGGAGCTGACCTCGGATCCGTACCATCCCTTTTATAAGCTGGTGATCGACTCCGAACGGGCCAGCACGATCTACGATAAAGATTTCGGGGAATACCGAGATATTGCAAGTGACGTGTTCCACCCGATCGGGCATTTGTTCAAAACGGGAAAAAATTTGCTGCAAGAGCAGGTCAAGGCATTAAAAGTGTTGAAAGCGGCGGAAGAAGAGGGCGAGCCCGTCACCGTCGAACAGCAAAAGATAACCAATTTGGCAAAAAATAAAAAGGCCGGGGAGAACAGCCTCGCCTTTATGGCCGATTTGTCTTTCGGGGAAGTGGAGAGCATGAAGCAGCTGCTGGAGCATTTGGCTGACTTCGAGCAGCTTGCGGACGCCGTCGAATCCATATCAAACCGTAAGGCATCCAGTTTGGAAAATGATTATTACAAGCCGCTGGCCGCGTACCGCAGCGCCATTGACCGGCTCGGCGGACTGAAGCGGGTTTACCACATCGTGGAAACCGTCCGCAGCTTTCCGATGGGCATTTTGAATATGATGGTCAACCAGGCAACGAATTTATCCCCTTCCGATAAATTCAAAAATTACAATGCGATGAGCGACAAAGGAGCGGCTACGGACGAAAAGCTGCAAAACAAGAAGGTGATATCGATTTTGAAAAAAGTCACCTGGACGGAAAAGAAACCTATGCATTATTTGATCAATGCCATTCTTCAGCAGCTTGCGGCATTATCCCAAGAAGAGGAGGAGGGAATAACGGAGGAGAACAAGGATCGTCTGACCGCGATGGTCAAAACGTTTCTCAGCATGGCGTACGAACCGGACAGCCTGATCGAATTCGATCGTGAAGAACTCGAGAATAACGGTCCTGAGGCAAATGTCAGATTTTATTTCAAGGTGCTTACCACACGTATGAAGCAGCAGCTGGAAGCGGGAAATCTTTCATCGTTCAACGAGCTGTTGAACAAGTTCTACGATCAAGCCCAGGCTTTGGCGGATAAACCTTACTTCGAACCGATTTATAACGAAAGCGTGGCGAACGTGCACGCCCTGATCGCCCGTGCGGCGAAGTCGAACCAAACCAGAGCGATATACGGAGGAGGCGGCTTCCACGGAAGTTTTGGGACGGAGCCAAAAGATGCCGTCGACTCTTCTTTCTCGATGAATACGAAAGGGGCGCTTCCTACGGATGCGTTCCTGAAATGGGAAACCGTCGGGGATAACAACTGCGCCTTTAACGGCTTCGGCTTGTCTTTGATCGGACTTATCCGTCAAGGCTGCCTGTCGGAGCCGTACGTGCTGGAGCGGCTCAATTATTATATCCCGAACGCAATTTCCGCAGACGAGCTGACGAAGCTCGTTTCGGAGTATGGCGAAGAGGCGATTGATCAGCATCTTCGAACCGCTTCGCGCGGGCTGCAGCAGCGATTTGAGCCGGTCATTCGACAGCTCGCCGTGGGAGCGCTGCGGAGGAATGACGGCTTGATCGAATCTATACGGCTTGATCTGCTCGCTACATTGGAAAACAAGGTAAGAAGCGGGCTCGGGCTTATTCCGCAGGGAGCAAGCGGGGATTTGTTCCGGGATCCGAATTCGCCTGGCGTACAGCGTCTGGAGGAGGTAACCCTCGACGCTCTAAACGAATTTATGGAGCGCGAGGAGGCGTTGTCGGACCCGCCTCCCCAGAGCCTGGACGAACGGCTAAAAGATTTTTTGAACGAGAAAAAACAAGCGCTCAGCGTATGGTTTATCGAAGTCGGAAAGGAAATGTACCTGGGCCATATGGAGCAGGAATACACTTGGGGAGGGGCGCCCGAGCTGCAAGCATTGGCCCGGCACTTCGGCATTCACCTGGCGATATCGACTCCGTTCGGCCTCGATATGGGTGGCGGAGAGGCGGGTAGCGCCGCCGTGAATTACACGTTTACGGACGGAGATGGTCAGGGGCATACGGTGAACAATGGCGCGGAGGTTGCGTTTACCGAAGAGGAGATCGGGCTGCTGCGATCCGATGCAGCCAACGTCATAGAAGGCGTTCCGATGGATACGGAAAATCCTCGCATCTATTTCCGGCTGATGGATCGCGGGCAGGTGCAGGAAGCGCTGAACAATCTGCCCGAGGATTTAAAAAGGCGGTTTCTGACTCTTTACGATCGGTACTATCGTTACCGGATAACCGGGAAAACGGCGGATATCCGCGTGCGGGAGGAACACGAAATGATTCTGGATGAACAGGAAGGGGAGCGGGCGGCATTTTTCACAGCGGCAGAGCTTCAAACGCTGATACAGCGTGGGCTTATCGACGACCCGGGAGCGAACCCCGAGCGAATTACGTTTAGGGCTGCGGATCCCGGAACGATCATGAACCTTCTTCAAGACAATGAAAGATTGCGCGATAAGTTTTTGGAGGTGTACAACGCATCGCAGCCACGGCCTATTGTAGCCGGCATGATGAACCGCAACTCGGTTCATTGGAGCGCCTTTACGACGGACAAAGGCGCGTTCAATTTAATGGATGCGGAGGAATTTATTCAACACGGCGAATGGCGGGAATCGGGCTTTGTCATGTCGGGCTCGTCCGTTAAAAAACAAGCTTCGACCGCATCAAAAGCCGCCCCTTATACGGGTGAACTGTACAAACGGCAGCCGATTCCGAATATCGTGACCGTATTCAGCGATTCGTTGTTCGGAACTGTCGAGCAAGTGGCGATTCCGTTCAGTTTGACCGATATCGACCCGTCGCTCAAACCGGATACGGATCGCGTGGGACTTGTCAACGCAGCGAATGCATCGCTAAAAGGTGGTGGCGGCATTGACGGTGCGATCCATGAAGTTGCGGGAGCGGGTATTACGGATGAGGCTCAAGCATGGTTGCAGGATGAGGGCAATTCCAAGTATTGGGATAAAGGCCAAGGCAAAGCGATGTCGACGACAGGCGGCCAACTGACCGGAGACGGCATCCATCGGATCATTCATACAGTCGGCCCGGATAACCGTCTCGGCCAGCCGCTGACCGTCCTCGAGGACTGCGTCCGATCCGTGCTTCAGGAAGCTGCCAATCATAAGCTGACGGCAATTATTTTCTGCAATATAAGCTCCGGCATTTACGGCTTTAACGAGAATGAAACGGCGATAGCCATCCATCAGGCAGTCGACAAAATTTTGAACAGCGAGATGAGCGGATACAGGCCGAAAATTATATTCAACAATTTTCCTTAAGTGCGTTTTTTACACTTTTTTTAGAAATCGTTTAGAGTTTGTTGCGATTTAAAGGCTAAGCTGATAGGAGGATAAGGGAAGGGGGGACGGAATCATGAAACTTCGGAAAAGCTGGTGGGTTTTGGCAATCGTTTCGATCGGGGTGATGATCCCGTTTATGGCGCCTTATGTTACGCTGGATCCGGCGAAAAGCCGAATCGAGATTACATCGTCCGCCGTGCAATACCCGCTTCTGGTCGCTCATATCGCTTTCGCTTTTGTGGCGCTTGTATCCGGCTTGCTCCAGTTCATTGACCGGATTCGCGTCCGCAATCCTGAAACGCATCGCAATGTGGGCAAAGTTTACGTATACAGCGTGTTCGTAAGCGGGCTGCTGGCGATCGGAACAATTTTCTATATAGAAAATTATACGAAAGCGATCGCGTTCCTGGTGCTGGCTTTGGCCTGGCTGTTTACAGGCTGGAAAGGGTATGTCGCCGCCAGAAAACGAAATTTTGAGGAGCATCGGCGATGGATGATTCGCAGCTTCGGCATGACGTTGGTGGCGGTCAGCGCGCGTCTGCTAGTGCCCGTGTTAATGCTTCTGTATTACGTTCTCCACGGCTTTGCCTTGCCCGGCGGAAGAGAAGCGATGGTTAATGAGATACTCAATGTGAATATGTGGGTCGGACTTGTCCTCGATCTGATGATCGTCGAGTGGGTCATGCTTAAATCGGCTATAAAGCCGGCACAAGTGCCCTAGAGGCGCCGCAACCAACCTCGGATCCATGCGTCTATATTATAGCGCTTCAGACGCTATCATTTAGTCAGACAGATTTGGGGAGGAAACCAGCAATGAAACAACTGTTCAGAAGAGCTCTGCTTCCGGCCATAGCCGCCAGCATGGTGTTCGTATTGCCCGCAGCGGCGCTCGAAGCGCCCGATGTAGACGGCGGGCAGGCCCGGACCGCACCTCGCGAAATGGCCTTTCAAATTCCGATGAACAACTTCTGCAGCAACGACAATGCGTTTGATTTCTCGTTCCAATTGTCCAACGCTTCGGATCGGCCGACCGACGTCACTTTATTTTTGTATCAAAAGAACGGCAGTTCGTTTCTTGAGAGCGGAACTTCCTATGCCGGCATGGAATCCACCATCGTTCCGGGGACGCCCCTAACCTTGAAGGCGAATGCCACCGAGTTTTACCATTTGAACTTCGGCAATAACAAGACCTGCTCCGAACGTATCTATATGGGCAAAATCGTCGCGGGCTCCGGACAGGCGAAGCTGCTCGCCAAAGGGTGGGTAAGAAGAACCGGAGTTGATGCCAAGGAAACGGAATCGATCGTGATCAACGAAAACAACGCCTTCGAGTTGGCACCATAACGACGCGTCCGCTATTCCCTGCTGCGAATTTCCCGCCTGTATACGCCCGGGGTGCATCCCGCCAAAGCTTTGAACGTGCGGTGAAAATAAGGTAAGCTTTCAAAGCCGCAGTGAGCGGCGATCGTGTCGATGCTGTCGTCGGACCCGGCGAGCAGCTCCTTGGCATGAACGATTCGCTTGGCGTTAATGTAGTCGGTCACCTTCATCCCGGTCAACTGCTTGAACACGCGTGAAAAATGCGATGCCGTAACGGCCGCCCGCTGAGCCAAAACGGAGAGGCCGAGGCCGGGCTCGGCATGGTGGCGGTCGATATGCTGCAAGCTTTCATTCATCCAGGAGGGGCCGATTGGGATGCCATCCGAAACTTTCGGCAGATCGGTCTGAGCGAACCGATTGAGAACGAGCAGCAAACGATGAAGGAGCAGCCGAACCGCGTGACGATGGCCGGGCTGTTTGGCTGTCATTTCGGCGGACATTTCCTGCAAAATATCCTCTGTCCTTCCGCGAGGCGGCGAAGGTAAGTCAAGCTTGAACTGCTTGCGTTTGCGGACGATCTCGAAAACGTGCAGGCTGGAGTAAGCGTCGTCCAGCGCGTCGGAATGGGCGAATGCCGGGGCGAAGAAGAGAGCCGTCGAGGTGACGGGATCGTCCGTATCGGGGAATGCCCGGTGTATCGTATTGCCCGGTATGATGAAGATGTCGCCGGCTTTCATATCATAGAAGGATTGGTTGATAAAAAAAGTTCCGCTCCCGGAATATACATATACGATTTCGTACCGGTCGTGGAGATGATCGGGCAGCTCGCTTTGCGGGCTTTTCGTATCTTTGAACACGAGCTCGAAAGGGAAGAGAGGATCCTCGAAAAAAGCTTTGCGGACGGGTCCCACCTGGCATAACCTCCTGCTGTTGAGCGATATCAAAATTGGGTATGTTTTAGCAAATATAAGTTATTATATATTGCATTTGCGGCTGGTACAATGAAGATATCGCTTACATTTAAGGAGGAATCGACGTATGAAAGGAATCATTTGCGAGGAAATTGAGAAATTCGCGCTAATCGACATGCCCGAGCCGCAGATTGTTCCCGGAGAAGCGATTGTTCGCGTTCGCCGGATCGGCATCTGCGGCACCGATTTGCATGCCTTCAAAGGCAACCAGCCGTTTTTCACGTATCCGCGTATACTCGGGCACGAGCTTGCAGGCATTATCGAGTGGATAGGTGACAATGAAGCCGGGCTGCGCGAAGGCGACCAGGTCAGCGTCATTCCCTACATGCACTGCGGAACATGCATCGCCTGCCGCAGAGGCAAAACCAACTGCTGCACCGACATGAAGGTGCTTGGCGTCCATATCGACGGCGGCATGCGGGAAAAAATTTCCGTTCCGGTCACTCATCTGATCAAAACGGAAGCGCTTACCTTGGATCAGACCGCGGTGCTGGAGCCGCTCGCGATCGGAGCCCATGCGGTGCGCCGCTCCGGTTTGCGTTCGGGCGAGACGGCGCTCGTCATCGGCGGCGGGCCGATCGGACTTGGCGTCATGGCTTTCGCCAAATATGCGGGGGCTCAAGTCATAGCGATGGATATCAACGAAGAGCGGCTGGCATTCAGCCGGGCGTGGGCGAATGTCGCGCACACCGTTAACGCCTCGCATGATCCGAAAGAGCAGCTTGCCGCGATAACGGGTGGAGACTTCCCGACGGTCGTATTCGATGCGACGGGGAATGCGAAATCGATGGCCGCTTCCTTTGGTTTGACCGCCCACGGAGGAACCTTGGTTTATGTCGGGCTCGTGAAAGCGGACATCGCCTTCAGCGATCCGGAGTTCCACAAACGAGAGCTGACGCTGATGGGCAGCCGCAATGCGACCCGGGAAGATTTCGATAACGTCCTGGAAGCGCTGCGAAGCGGAGAAATCGACGTCGCTCGCTACATCACGCATCGCTCTTCGCTGGAAAGCATGATCGGGCAATTCGAAAGCTGGCTCAAGCCCGAATCCAAGGTGATCAAAGCGATGGTTGAACTTTAGACCTCTGCTGCTTGATCAGGCATATTTTCCCTTGTACCGTTGAATCGGTGCAAGGGATTTTTTTATTATCCGGCCGGTGTGAAATGTGCTGATTCGGTTGGATTTAAACGTACATTGAAATAAATAGAGGAACTGAGATGTGCTAAATCGGTAAAAATGGCGTGTGCATCGAGCAAACGCATAATTAGATCACCTGAGTTCCGCTAATTTTCCAAAATATCCGATTATGCTCCATATAGCGAACGCTAGTTCCGCTATGTTTCCGATTAACCCGACAACATTGCGCTTGGGGTTCCTTGAGCGCTTTGCGGAGCAAAGCCGGCGTCGGAAGCTTAGGCTCCCGGCGGAGGGACTTAGGGAGCTGCTGGGTTTTAGGTGGGATCCCACAGTTAACAAATCATCCGATCGTGCAACGAAATATGCTCAAATTAGGCTTATAGTAAAGGGGGAGACCACTGAAAAAGGAGGCTTATTTTTGAGAAACGTCATAATGATTTCAACGGATCAGCAAAAGGCGGACGCGATGGGCTGCGCCGACCCCAGCTACTATACTCCGAACCTCGACAATCTGGCGGACAGGTCCGTCCGGTTTACAGGCGCAATCAGCACATCGGCTCAATGCTCGCCTTCGCGCGCAAGCTGGATGACCGGGAAGTTCCCGCATCAGGTCGGCGTGTACCAAATCGGCCATGTGCTCGATCCGCAGGAGTGGGGGATCGCCAAGGAGTTTAACCGGGCCGGTTATGAAACGGTTTATTTCGGCAAGTGGCACCTGGGATTATCTCCCGCCGATCATGAATTTCAAGTGACCGACTATCGAACGGACGGACTGGATCTTGCCGGTGCGAACCCGGATTCGCGTTTTCACAGCCATAAGGATGCAGTCACAACGACTCAAGCTTTAAATTATTTGGACGACTATGACGGTTCGAAACGGTTTTTTATGAAATTATGCTGGTATATGCCGCATCCGAATACGCCGGTAAGAAGTCAGCCCTTCGAGCTGATCGAACGCTTTGCGCAGCAATTCCCGCCGGAGGATATGCCGGTTCCGGACAGCTTTTACAAGGACGATTTATCCGGCAAGCCGCCGTTTCAGCGGGAGCGTTCCTCCTCCGCCGAATCGGACCTGACGGAAGAGATTGTAAGAAGTGACGCACGGAAATACCGGTCGATGCTCGTCCTTATGGATACATACCTGGGACGATTGATGGAAAAGTTGGAAGAAAAAAATATGCTGGAGGATACCGTCATTTTATTCACCAGCGACCATGGGGATATGCAGGGTGCGCATCGGCTGCGGTTGAAGGGGGTGCTGCCTTACAAGGAGCTGTACAACGTTCCGCTCATTTTATATATCCCTGGCGCGGAACCGATACGGAAAGTCATCCCCGATCTCGTATCCACCGCTGCGGTAACGGGCACGCTGCTTGATGCGGCCGGAATTCCGGTGCCGAAAGAGTGCGAAGGCGGCTCGCTGCTCCCTGTCCTGGACCGGTCCGCGCCGCCCGCGGACGAACACGTCTTTTTCGAGCATTATAAAGCCTACTGGGGACGCCATCCGATGATCGGCATACAAACGCCCGAATGGAAATACGTCTATTATCTCGAAGACGACCTGGAAGAAATGTACGACCTGCGTAACGATCCGGACGAAATCGTCAATGCAGCCGACCGGCCCGAAGCGGAAGAAGCGCGAATCCGCCTGCGCCGCACCGTGGAACAATGGTGGACCTCAACCGGCGCCCTGACCCGCCCGGCCATCGAAGACCACGAAAGTGAATGGATAAAAAAATTTAATTAAAAGAACACGTGGTAATAAGGAGGACGAAGCATGCTCGTCTTCCTTTTTGTTTGGATTTTCAGAGTTTCCTTGTCTTTGCGGAAATTGAAAGTTTCTTGCCGGCCGTTAGTTAAGCGGGTCCGGCACGAATTCGGCGTCAGCCGAAACGTGCCGGACAACCGCGAGCCCGAGGCACGCAGTCACTCCCGGCATCATCGCTCCCAAAGTAAAGCGTGTCTGGCATAGGATTTTTTGCGCGCAGCCCAAAAATCCATGCCAGACAGACGCGACCTAGCAGCGAGCAGTCCCTCTCAGCGGGCGGGTCCAGGGCGCCCGAGCGCCTGGGGTCCCCCCAGTGGGGGGATTTGATGGGAAAATAACGTTTAGCTCGAGGTCACTTCGAAGAGAAAATGGATTGAAATGAGGTCAAAAGCCGAAAAAAGGCAATAGGATGCCCGGTCCCCATAATGAATATTTTTTAAAAGAGCCTAACTGGTTGAGGGAAGTTCGTCTACTTTTTGTATCGAGTAACCTAATTTTTGTAGCCTACGAATCATTAGCTCTTCCTTGGAAATGCTTCGTCGTTTCTCTAAATAGTCCGCACCAAGTTCTTTGTACGGTTCGTTCTTCAATAGGATGTGGTACGCAATGACTAGAATCTTATGGGCGATCGCAATGACAGCCTTGTTTTTCCCGCGCCGACTTGTAATGGACCAGAACTTTGCACCTAAGTAGGATTTCGTGTTGCTGGCGGCCCAGGCTGCTTCTGTGAGAGCAGACTTAAGAATTTTATCGCCTTTGGTTATGGTAGTACTTTTTTTTTACCGGCACTCTCATTATTGCCCGGACTAAGCCCTGCCCAAGAAGATAGGTGCATCTCCGTGGGAAATACAGACATATCCGTTCCCAGTTCAGCCAAGATGATCTTGGCGGTATGCTCGCCAACACCAGGAATACTATCCAATAGCTCTAATTGCCGCTGATACGGTGCGAAGTATACTTCCATGTCGGCCTCTAACTCAGCGATGGATTGTTCGAGAAATTCGAGATGTTTGAGCGATCTAGCGATCATGGAACGATGGTGTTTGGTGACGCGACCATTGAGAGCAGAAACGAGTTGCGGAATCTTGGAGCGCAGAGAGGCTTTGGCAAGATCGGCGATTTGCGCGGGTTCAATAACTTCGCCATTCACAAGAGCTTGAAGCATGAGACGGCCGGAAACGCCAAAAACATCGCTCATAAAGGTGGAGAGCTTAATGTTAGCCATCTCGAGAACCTTCAAGATGCGGTTTCTTTCGGCGGTAGCGTGCCCAACGAGTTTTTTGCGGTATCTCGTCAAATCTCGCAATTCGCGGATTTCCACAGGAGGCACAAAGCTGCCGCGGATTAAATCGCACCGATGAAGTTCTGCGATCCATTGGGCATCTTTCATATCGGTTTTACGGCCTTTGATGGCTTTAATATGGGCAGCGTTGGCCAGAGTGATGGTGCAAGAAGCTTCAAGTACATTGTAAACAGGTTGCCAGAAGATGCCGGTGCTTTCCATGGCGATCTCTGTGCATCCTTCTTCAGTGAGCCAGTCGGCTAGTTCGAGCAGGCCGGAGAGTACCGTAGAAAACTCCCGAATCACTTTCGTCGGCTTTTGATGAAGAGGGCCTTTTAACAAGCAAACAACAACGTTGGCCTGATGAACATCGAGGCCGGCGCAGCAAGTACGAATCGCATCCAAATAGATCATCCTTTCTACACAGGCTACCAACACCCTCCCAGACCGAAATTTGATGGGTGTGCTCGTGGCGACAAAGATTTGTTCTCAGGGTGTGGTAAGTCAGTTTAGGGGGCGAGGTCGTACACTCAAAATCCCGGCGACTTACCTGCACTGTGTAGTAAAAAGAATTCACGGTTTAAACAGAGTTTAAACCGTGAACCGCTCGAACATTTTCATATCTTATTGTGACGCTCTGTCATCTTGTTTAGGGGGGAGGATCGCGAGCACCTGGGGTCCCCCCGGCGGGGGGATTTAGGGGGGCGAAGTTACCAGTTAACTTTTCAGAGAATCGTATAATTTTTCCTCTCCGCCGCTTAAAGGGATATGCCGCGTCCAGCAAGAACTAAATAGAGACAACAAGATGGAGGTGCTTCCCGATGTACCATGTGTTGGTGGCCGAAGACGAGCACTGGATCCGCAGCGGAATCGTCGAGATGATAGACCGGATCGGCGGAGGGTTTAAGGTGGTGGGTGAAGCGGAGAATGGGACCGAAGCCTGGAATTTGATTCAGGAGCTGAATCCAACCGTGCTGATAACCGATATCATGATGCCGCAAATGGACGGTTTGTCGTTAATCAAGCAGATCGACGAGATGAAGTTTCCGATCGTCAGCATCATCATCAGCGGATACGACAATTTTGCCTACGCGCAGCAAGGAATCCGTTACGGCGTATCCGAATATTTGCTGAAGCCGGTTCGGCAGGAGATGCTGCAGGAGGCGCTGGAGAAATCGATTTACCGGCTCGAAATGCTCCATCCGGTACACGAGCAGCTCATGCAAATTCAAGCTTTTATCGATCGAATCCAGTCGATGGACGCGCTGCAGCTGAATGCGGAACAGCTTCAGCTGACCCAATCGATTTTGAAAAACCGGCAGAGCCACCCGAGTTTCAGACTGGGGCTTTTGCGCATTTTGGCCGGAAAAATAAGCGATTTGCTGGAATTTTTTGATCCCGAATATGTAAAAATCCCGGTGGACGGCGGAAGCGAAGAGTCGCTCAAGCGGCATATTCAGCAGCTGACCGAGCTTTGGTGCAAGATCAGCCAAACCCAGCATAACAAGCGATCGTTCCGGCTTGTGATCAAGCAGGCGTGCGATTACGCCGAGAAATTTTACATGCAGGAAATCAGCCTGTCGCAAATTTCCGAGCATGTCGGGCTCAGCGTCTCCCATTTCAGCGCACTGTTCAAGCAGCAAACGGGAGACTCGTTTGTCAACTATATGAACCGGATACGGATTGACAAAGCCAAGCAGCTGCTGCTCGAGCCGGATCTCAAAATATACCAGGTCGCCGACATGGTCGGCTTCTCGTCGATACCGTATTTTACGCGTGTGTTTAAAAATATGACCGGATTGTCGCCGAACGAATTCCGAAAAGGTATGGGCATATGAAGCGGCTATGGATGCGGTTTCCGATCAAAATGAGCATGGTCGTTTTATTTATGGGACTCAGCCTGGTCTCCATCAGCCTGATGGGCTTGTTCTCGCATATCAATTACAGCAACGCCGTGAAACAGGATTTTCATACGGTGACCGACGAAGCGACGAAAAGGCTGAATCACCATATCGAATTTTACTTTGAGCAGCTGTCCAAATCGACCAAGCTGCTGGCGAACGCGGATCTGATTCAAGCCTGGTTTGACGGCAGCCGAAAGCTGACAGCGTTTGACACGGATGAGATCGAAGCGCAGCTGCGGCGAAATGTCGCTCTAAATAATACCGAAGTCGCCGGCATATTTTTAAAATCGTTCGATAACCGGATTTTGGCGATGCGCAGCTACTATTCGTCGGAGCCCGATTTTACCGGGGAGCCGTGGTATAACGTCCCGTTTTCCGAGCAGAAGGTGCTGCTGCCCACCCATACGATCACGTACCCGCAGCAAACCGGGATGGCGGTCGTTTCCATGATCACCCCGGTGTACAGCCAAACGACGCTGGCCCCGATCGGTTCGATCATCATCGACTTGTCGCTCAAAGAAATCGAAGCCACCCTGGAGCGCTCGAAAATCGGCGAGACCGGGCAGTTTATGCTGCTTTCGCAGGACGATACGATCGTATACCACTCCAATAAGGAGTGGCGCGGCCGCAAGTTATCCGAAACGCCGCTTCGCGCCATCGGCATTCCGGGGGAAGGAGATGTCGGGACGCAAACGTACGAAGGCAAAAAGGTGCTGATCTCCACGAGCAGCTCCAAGGTTTCCGGCTGGAAGGTCGTGGCGATCGTTCCGTTTGACGAAATGGCGAGCGGGCTGTACACGGCCCGGAATTCCACGATCATAGCTTTTGTCCTCATTGCCGTCATGGTGATGCTGCTTGTGCCCTTGGTATCCGATCTTTTCGTCAATCCGGTGCTTCATCTGAAACATAACATGGATAAGGTGTTCCAGGGCAACTACGGGACGAGAGCGGAATTTTACCCGAGTCGCAACGAATTTCAAAAGCTGAACTACAGCTTTAACAAAATGGTCGAGCAGCTTGATGAGCAGCTCGGTACGATTTCAAACCTGAAGCTGCAGGAAATTCATGCCCGATTGCGGCAAAAAGAAGCGTACATCCAAGCGCTGCAAAACCAGATCAATCCGCACCTGCTGTACAACTCGCTGGATGTGATCAAAAGCATAGGGTATATCCACAATGACGAACTTGTCGTCAGCATGGCCGGCAACCTGGCCGACGTATACCGCTACACGGCGAAAATTTCCGACAATGAGGTCACGTTGAAAGAAGAACTGAGCATTTTGGAGAAATATTTGGAGATTACACATATCCGTTTTCCTAAGAAGTTCCAAAGCCGCATCACCGTGAACCCGAAGTTTCATGATTGCCTGCTTGTCAAGTTGACGATCCAGCCGATCGTGGAAAATGCCGTGAAATACGCGGTAGAGCCGAGAGGCGGAAATGCGGCGATTATCGTCAGCGCATACAGCGACGAAGACGACTTGATTATCGAAATCGCCGATAACGGCGAGGGGATGGTGGAGGAGAAGCAGCTGGAAATCATCGAACGGCTGAACCGGATCGTGCTCGGCACCGGCGAACACGATTCCATTCGCTCGGAGTCGCTCGGCCTCGCCAACGTGCATACCCGCTTGCTTTTAAAATATGGAGAACGGTACGGGCTTCATCTGTCGACTTTTCAAGGCCGGGGCACGGTGGTTTCCATACGCATCCCTATGAGATTCGGCTGCGCCTAGCAGATTTGCGGTTAAGAAATCAGAGAATCGTGTAACGCGATAATGACACAAATCCCCTATGATATGTAATGAAGCTGAAACTGTTAAAACCGGAGAGGGGAATACAATGAAAAAGAAGATGACGGTATTGTGCGCTGTTATTATCTCGATCGGCAGTGTGATCGGCTGCTCCAAGCAGGACGCGGGGGCTCCCGCTGCGCAAAAGGCCGGCGGGCAAACTGCAGCCGCAAACGATCTGGGCGAAAAATTGACGATCACCTGGATGGCGCGCTCTTTTCAAGGCGGGGGCTGGCCGGACGATCATCCGATGATTAAGGAAATAAACAAAAAGTTCAACGTGGATTTGAAAATTCAATGGGTGCCGGCGGCGAATTATAAAGAGAAACTTAACGTGCTCGCTGCGTCGAACGAATTCCCGGATATGTTCCTGGTGCTCAATCCGGAGTTCAATAAATGGAAGAAGCAGGGGTTATTCCTGGATCTGCAGCCCTTGCTGAAAGATTATCCGAACCTCGCAAAAATTCCCGCGGATGCGCTAAACAGGCTGAATCCGAAAGGAAAAGTGCTCGGACTTCCGTATTATATAACGGAAACGAGAGATTCGCTGTCGGTACGCGAAGATTGGCTAAAAAAGCTGGGCCTCTCCGCGCCGAAGACGCTGGACGAATTTTACGAGGTCGCCAAGGCGTTTGCGACGAAAGATCCGGACGGTAACGGCAAGCAGGACACGACCGGATTTACGTTCTATATCGATACGACTCAAAATACGCCCAAAGACGTTGAATTTATTATGGCCGGTTTCGGTCTCGCGAATCAATGGAAAGATGTGAACGGAAAGCTGGTGCCTTACCAGACGCAGGTGGAAGAGTGGAAAAATTTCCTGACGTTTATGAACAAGGCATATAACGAAGGCGTGTTGGACAAGGATTTTGCCGTGAACAAGATCAGATCCACGGTCGAAAAATTCGAAGGGAACAAGGTGGGCTTCGCTTATTTGAATCCGAATGAGTGGGGTACGCATGTGACCAACGTGACCAAGCTCGATCCGAACGCAGCGCCTGTCGCGTTTGAACCCCCGGCAGGTCCGACCGGCCTTAGAGGAACCAGCAACATCGATATGCTCGACAAAAACGTCATCAACGCGAAGATCGATCCGAAAAAGCAGAAACGCATCCTGATGATTATGGATTATTTCCTTTCCCCGGAAGGCTCGGATTTCATCAAACACGGGATCGAAGGGGTGCATTACAAGAAAGTTTCCAACGACAAATACGAGAAGCTGGAAGCTGCGGACAAAGACCGTCAGGACTTGCTCAACAACTGGGTATTCCGTCCTTTTGATCCGAGCATCAAATTTTACAAATGGGAAGACCCGTCCCAGCACCAAAGGATTAAGGACATGTTTGCGCAAAACGCGAAATACAAGTGGGTCAATGCGGCGGCCGGGCTCGATTCCGATACGATGAACCGGGTCGGAGCGAATTTGAATATCAAATTTATGGAAATGGTATCCAAGATCATCATGGGACGCGAGCCGGTATCGGCCATTGAGAAAGCTTCGCAAGATTGGTTGTCGGGCGGCGGCAATAAGATCATTGAGGAAATGAACAAAGCTTATACGGAATAACCGCGAGTAATCCTCCTCCGGAGCTGCATACAGCTCATTATGCGGCTCTTGAGGAGGATTTTCCGGAAAATCGGAAGAGGAGCTGAGAAAATATGAGGATATTGTTTCTCGATTTGGATTCGACAAGCCCGGACCACTTGGGATGTTACGGTTACCATCGAAATACGTCGCCGAATATTGACAAGATCGCCGCGGAGGGCGTCCGGTTCACGAATTATTATACGTCCGACGCTCCGTGCGCTCCGTCCCGGACGGCACTGATGAGCGGCAAGTTCGGCATTATCAATGGCTTGGTCGGTCACGGAGGGACGGCCGGCGATATGAAGCTGGAAGGGAAAGACCGCGAGCTGATGGGCAAGCTGACGCGAGGAGGATCGCTTCCGTCATACCTGGGGTTGGCAGCGGATTTGAACACGGTATTGATCAGCCCGTTTGCGCAAAGACATTCGACCTTCCACTTTTACGCGGGCTTTAACGAGATCATGAACACGGGCAGATACGGCAACGAATCCGCCGAGCATGTGACGCCGGTCGCGTTGGACTGGATCGAGCGCAATGCAGCGCGGGATGATTGGTTCCTGTACATCAATTACTGGGATCCGCATACGCCTTACCGGGCCCCGATGGAGTTCGGCAATCCGTTCGAGAACGACCCGCTACCGGAATGGATAACCGAGGAAGTGCTGGAAAGGCACAAGCAGGCGGTCGGCTCGCATTGCGTTCATGAGCTGAATATCGATCATAGGAACAGAAGATACAACAACGACACGTCTCCGAACTTCCCGCGGCACCCGGGGGAAATTCAGAATATGGACGATATGAGGAAGATGATCGACGGATACGATTGCGGCATCCGCTACATGGACGAACATCTGGGCCGGCTGTTTGCGGCATTGGAAGAGCAAGGGGTGATGGACGAGCTGATCATTATCATTTCCGCCGACCATGGCGAAAATATGGGGCAGCTCGGCATCTACGGCGAACACGCCACCGCCGACCAGGGCACCTGCCGCATCCCGATGATTATCCGCTGGCCGGGCATGAAGAAGGGCATAGTTGACGATGGCTTGCATTATCATCTCGATCTGCTGCCGACTTTGGCGGAGATGCTGGACACCCCGCCCGTGCCGGACTGGAACGGTGCGAGCTACGCTCCGGTGCTGAAGGATGGCGTGGACTCCGGGCGCGACTACTTGGTCGTATCGCAATGTGCGCACGTCGCCCAACGCAGCGTCCGTTTCCGCGACTGGATCTATATTCGCACTTATCATGACGGGTTTCATCTGTTCGATGAGGAAATGCTGTTTAATCTGACTGAAGATCCCAAAGAACAGTTCAATGTCGCTGCGCAGCGAAAAGATATTTGCCACGAAGCGGTGTATTACTTGAATCGTTGGCATGACGAAATGATGCGCAGAAACGTCGACGCGGTCGATCCGCTGTGGACGGTCATCAAAGAAGGCGGACCTTTTCATGCGAAAGGTTATTTGCCGGGCTACGTTCAGCGGCTGGAGGAAACGGGCCGCGGCCATCTCGCGCAGGAGCTGATCCGCAGGCATCCCGAAGAGTTCCCGAAAGCGCCGAACCCCGTGCTGGGGCAATTGCAGGCCAAGATAAGCGCCAGAATGGCCGGAAAATAAGGGGGGACGAGGGTCCGTCCGACGGACAACACCCAAGTCAAGCCAAAACTTAGGGAGGGACTGAACGGGCATGAAGCAGACAGCAGGCAGACCTAACATCCTGTGGATTTCGCTTGAGGATACGAGCCCGCGGTTCGGCTGCTACGGCGATCCGTTGGCGCGCACGCCCAACATCGACAAGCTGGCCGGGCAGGGGACGATTTACCGCAATGCGTTTGCCGTGGCCGGGGTATGCTCTCCGAGCCGCTCGGCTGTCATTACAAGTATGTACCCGACCGCCATCGGAGCGCACCATATGCGTACGGAGCATGTCAACAAGCATACTCCGGAGCTGCCGACGCCGTATTTCGCGGTTCCGCCCGCCCACGTGAAAACGTTCACGGAATATTTGCGCGCCGACGGGTACTTCTGTACGAACAACTGGAAAACCGACTATCAGTTTGCTTCTCCGTTAACCGCGTGGGATGAGGACGGGCGGGAAGCGCATTGGCGCCACCGGGGGCCGGGGCAGCCGTTCTTCGCCGTATTCAACCATATGCTGACGCACGAAAGCGGCATGTGGGGCGATATGATCCGCAAAGCCTACTACCCGGATCAAGCGGAGGACAGGCCGCTTATCACCGATCCGGACAAGGTGCGGCTTGCCCCTTATTTGCCGGATACGCCGAAATCCCGCGAGTCGCTGGCCAGGTATTATGATCTGATTGCGGAGGCCGATGAGTTTGTCGGCCGCTTGCTGCGGCAGCTGGAAGAGGACGGACTCGCGGACAATACGATCGTGTTCTTGTGGAGCGATCATGGAGAAGGACTGCCGCGCGCCAAACGATGGCCTTACGATGCAGGCATCCGCGTGCCGCTGATCGTCCGCTGGCCCGGCGTGCTGGAACCGGGGCAGGTGAGCGATCGGCTCGTGAGCCTGATCGATCTCGGGCCGACGGTGCTGTCGCTCGCGGGGGCAACCGTCCCGTACCATCTGCAAGGGCAGCCGTTTCTGGGCGACCATGCAAAACCGCGGGAATACGTTTTCGCCACCCGCGACCGGTACGACGAGTCCTACGACATGGTTCGTGCCGTCCGCGACAAGCGGTACAAATACATTCGTAATTATTATCCGGAGAAGCCGTGTCTGCAATGGATCAAATTCAGCCATCAGCATCCGATGTTTCAGGAGCTTTGGAGACTTGAGCTCTCCGGTCAGCTGGAAGGGGATCAGCGGCTGCTGATGCAGCAAAGACGGCCCGCCGAGGAATTGTACGACTGCGAGAGCGATCCTTATGAAATCCGCAATTTGGCGGACGATCCGGCCTGCCGGGAGGTGCTGGAGCGGCTTCGCGGCGTATTGGACGATTGGTGCGGCAAATATGACGTGTGGGGCGACGTGCCGGAAGAGCGGATGGTGGCGCAAATGTGGCCCGGAGGCGTTCAGCCGCAAACGGCCGCGCCTATTTTTATACCGATCAAGCGTCCTGCCGGGCATCGAACCTTCAAACGAAGGCGTATACGGCGAGCCGACGGCGGTTATGCTGCATTCGGCAACCCAAGGCGCTTCCATCGCTTACACGATCGAGGAGGGGCCGAACCCGCGATGGAAGCTGTACCCCGGCCCGATTGCGCTGCCTCCGGGGGCGACGGCGATTCGCGCCAAGGCGGTCCGCATCGGCTATAAAGACAGCGAGGAAGCGGCTGCTTCTTACGTGGTGGAATTGTGACGGGACGGCGGAGTAGGATCGTAGACGAAGGGAAGACGCGAAGGGAAGACGAGCATCATCGTCTTCCCTTTTTAAATCCGCCTTATTTTCGCAGAAGCCGCATTTCACCCATTAACCGCTGCGCCAGCCCAGGATGTTCTTCGATGATATTGACCAGCTCATGGGAGTCTTCCTGCAGATCGTATAGTTCGTTTATGTCGTTGTGATTTTCGATAAACTTGTATCTGCCGTCGAAGATCATGCGCGTATTGTTCAGCTCGCTGAATTGAAAAGCTTTGTGCGGCTCCGTCCCCCGTTTCAATTGCGGAACGAGCGACCGGGCGTCCAATCGGCTTTGAGAGTATTCAATGCCGGCTAATTCCAAAATAGTCGGATGCAGGTCCATTAATTCCGCAAGCGAATCGCTTGTTCCGGCGCGAGCCTCCCGCGGATCGGCAATGATAAGCGGGATGCGCAGAGCACCTTCGTACATCGTGCTTTTTTGAAACAACCCGTGATCCCCCATCATCTCCCCATGATCCGCGCAAAAGATGACCACCGTATTGTCGGACAGTCCCTTCCGTTCCAAGTTGTCGAGAATTTGCCCCACCCAGTCGTCGATCAGCTTGATAGCTGCGCCGTAGTGCCGTTTCACGTTGTTAAGATCATCGGCGGACATGCCGGCCGAATGTTTTTTCGATTTTTTCCTGATCCACTCCGGCTTTTTATCGAGATCATCGCCGATTGAAGCAGGGAACGTTTTGTTTGCAAAGGCATCGACATATTCGGCCGGGGCGTCCCACGGATCGTGCGGCCCGACGAAGCTGACGAACAAGTGCCATGGGGATTCAGCGGGAACACGCTCCAGAAACTCGCATGATTTGCGCCCTATATAGCTGTCATGAAAATGTTCCGCCGGAAGCGGCGACGGCCAAGCGTTCCAAAACTTCCAGTCCGCAAAACGCCGGCGGTAATCTTCGGTAAATGCGGTGAGCAGCCCGCGATCGCGCAAATAACGTTGATATGGCCCGGCGATATGGCTGTCATCGCCCGGGTCAAGATCAAAACTCATCAGGCGATTGCGGCGAAACGCCGCGTTCATCTTGCCTTCGGTTTCATGAGGATCCGTAAAGCCGAGATGATACATGAAGGGGAGATCCCCGTCCATTCCGTAAAAATGATCTCCTTTATGCAGATCGCTTTTCCCGACGATCGCTACGCGATAACCCGCCCGCCTTAGCGCTTGGTAGTAGGTCGCCCGCTCCGAAGGGTAATTCACGAAATTTTCCAGGTTTCCTACTCGATGCGGGTACACGCCTGCCGCGAGCGAACAGCGGCTCGGTCCGCAAACGGGGCTGTTGCAGGCGGCTCTGGGGAATCGAATGCCTCTGGCGGCGATCCGGTCGATGTACGGGGTATCCACAAAATCGGTGCCTGCGCAGCTCATCCAATCGAAACGGAATTGATCGACCATGATGAGTAAAATGTTAGGCTGGCTCATTGGGAGATCTCCTTTCGTTTTAAAGGTATCATCTCGAATATACAGCGAAGGAATCCGATGATCGATTGCGGATTGTCCGATTTCTTAACGTATTTTCCGCGATGCCGCACAAGGCCGATCATAAGAAAAAATGCAAAAAAATCGGAAAATCCGTTAACGACGCCTCCATGGTTTACGCCGTATAGTAAATGTATCTTCAAGACAAGGAGGGGGCTTTCTATTGAAGAGACCGCATATCGTTTTATTCAATCCCGATCAATGGAGGGGCGACGTCCTGGGACACATGGGCAATCACGCCGCTGTAACGCCTAATCTGGATCGTTTTGTCGCAAGCGACGCCGTTTCCTTCCGCAGCGCCTTCTGCCAAAACCCGGTTTGCACGCCGAGCCGATGCTCGTTTATGTCCGGTTGGTATCCGCATGTAAGAGGGCACCGCACGATGTACCATATGATGCAGCCGAACGAGCCGGTGCTGCTGAAAACACTCAAGGACGCCGGATATTTCGTTTGGTGGGGGGGCAAAAACGACCTCGTTCCGGCCAAAAACGGCTTCGATGCGTATTGCGATATCAAATACGTGCCCGAACGTAAACCAAAACCTCCGTTCGGCGGCGATTTGCGAAGAGGGGAGCCCGGCAGCGATACGTATTATTCTTTCTATGTCGGGAAGATTGAAACGGATCAAGACGAGTCATTTTATTACGATTCGGACTGGGCCAATATTTTAGGAGCTGTCGATTTCATTAAAAATGCCCCTGAAGACCGGCCGTTGTGCATCTACCTGCCGATCCTGTACCCTCATCCTCCATATGCGGTGGAAGAGTCGTGGTACAATAAAATCGACAAGTCTCTTCTGCCGAAACGAATCGCGGCGGACCG
This sequence comes from Paenibacillus hamazuiensis, assembly GCF_023276405.1. Classification (NCBI taxonomy): domain Bacteria; kingdom Bacillati; phylum Bacillota; class Bacilli; order Caryophanales; family Paenibacillaceae; genus Paenibacillus; species Paenibacillus hamazuiensis. The sequence goes on along the minus strand of NZ_JALRMO010000001.1, from coordinate 2,729,846 downwards.
GCTCCAAGGCGACAAGCCGTCCATGCTCTCAGGGCTTCGGGAGAGATACAATATGCAAAGCTGGACGGAGGACCGATGGACGGAGCTTCGCGCCACGTATTACGGGATGTGCGCTAGGGTGGATCACCAGTTCGGATTGGTCATGGATGCGCTTAAAGAAGCGGGCATATATGACGATACGGCGGTATTTTTCTTCTCGGATCACGGCGATTTCACCGGCGATTACGGGCTCGTCGAAAAAACGCAAAACACGTTCGAGGATTGCTTGACCCGCGTGCCGTTTATTGTGAAGCCGCCGTCGTACGCCCCGGTCAAGCCGAGAGTCAGCGAAGCGCTGGTAGAACTGGTCGACCTGGCGGCGACTGTGCACGATTATGCGGGCATTGCGCCGGATTACACGCTGTTCGGAAAGACACTTGCTTCGGTTATTGCCGGTGAAACCGACGAACACCGGGATGCCGTATTTTGCGAGGGCGGCCGGCTGCATGGCGAATTTCACTGCAACGAATCGGCCCCGGCCAACGCCGACCCATCGATGCTGTATTGGCCAAGAGGCGAGATGCAGCGCAGCGAAGGGCCGGAGCATACGAAAGCGACGATGGTGCGCACGAAACAATACAAGTACGTACGCAGATTTTATGAAGCCGATGAACTATATGATCTGGAGCACGATCCCGGAGAAACCGAAAACAAAATAAACGATCGTACATTGGCGCCTGTTTTGCTTGGTTTGAAAGAAAGAATGCTCGATTTCTATCAAATGACCTGCGACGTTGTGCCACACCAAAGAGATGCCAGAGAAAAGTAAAGCGGGAAACGTATAAAGGGAGGTCCAATAGACCATGAAAAAACTGACAGCGCTTTCGTTAAGCGGAGTGCTGCTGACAACGGCAGCCATTGCGGGATGTGCCGGGGGTTCGGCGGTCAATAAAAACGAATCGGGCAAGAGCAAAGCCGGAGCGGACGATCTCGGCGAAAAAATAACGATTAACCTGATGACGCGCAGCTACGCCGGGGGAGGCTGGCCTCCCAATCATCCCGTCATCGACGAATTGAATAAACGGCTGAATATCGACCTGAAGATCGAATGGGTTCCTGCGGCCAACTATCCGGAGAAGCTGAATGTGATGGCGGCGTCCAACAACTTTCCGGACGTCTATTACATAACGAACACGGAGTATGTGAAATGGCAAAGCAAAAACATTTTTATGGATGTGAAACCCGAGCTCAGCAAATATCCGAACATTGTCAAATATATTCCGGAAGAATCGCTGAAACATTTTAATCCGAAGGACAAATATTACGGCATTCCTTTTTACTATCAGGAGGCGAGGGATTCGCTCGCCATCCGCAAGGACTGGCTGGATAAGCTGGGACTCAAGGTGCCGGAGACAATGGATGATTTTTATAACGTCGCCAAGGCGTTTGCAACAAGCGATCCGGATGGAAACGGCAAGCAGAATACGGTCGGATTTTCTATGGAAATAAGCCCTGCGGGGACGTTCGGCTTTGGCGGCCCCGCCAATTTCTTAACCTCCAGCTTCGGATTGGCTAACAATTGGAAACTGGATGGAGGCAAGCTGATTCCGATGCAAACCCAAAGCAAGGAGCTCAAGGATTTTATCGGATTTATGAGGAAGGCCTATGCCGAAGGCGTGCTCGATAAAGATTTCCCGATCCTGAAATCGCGGGATTCGCTGAACAAGCTGGAGGCCGGCAAGTCCGGTATAGCCAACGTGAATCCGCAGCAGCTTTATGTGGAAACGCTGCCCCCCCTCACGAAGCTGGATCCGAAAGCGGAGCTCGTGCAAGTACTGCCTCCGGTAGGCCCGACAGGACTTCGCGGAACCAGGGGTCTGCCGACAGCCGACAAGATCGTCATCAACTCCAAAATCGACGCCAAGAAGCAGCAGCGTATTTTGAAGCTCATGGACTATATGCTCTCCGATGAAGGATACGATCTGGTCAAGCACGGGATCGAAGGCGTCCATTATAAAAAGACGGCGGACGAGAGATACGAGCAGCTCGAAGCTTCGGTGAAAGACAGACAGTTTTTGCTTGTGGGCTGGTTCTTTAAACGCTTTGATCCGATGTTCCTTATTTACAAATGGATGGATCCTAAAGAAACGGCGACCATCAAAGCGTATTTTGACAACAATGCGAAATATGTGACGAAAAACGAAGGGTTTGGCTTTGTTTCCGAAACAGCGATCAAGGTGGGGCCGAACATCGATAAAAAATGGATGGATACGATGGTCAAGGTCATTGTAGGCCAAGAGCCGATGGAGTCGATCGACAAGGCGATTGCCGAGTGGAAAGCGGGCGGAGGAGACGCCATCATCAAGGAAATCAACGAAGAATATCAGAAGTCAAAGTAACGGGTGATTCATGAAGACGGTGAGAACCTGGATGATTCAACCGGTCATTCAGGTTTTTTCCGAATAGAGGAGGTTGGCAGGTTTGAGCATGGCGGTTACCGGTTCCAAAGCGGCGGATATCAAGACCAGGCAGCGTAAATGGGAGGAATGGAAGCGCGGTTTGCCTATTTATTTCATGATTTTGCCCGGGTTATTGTTTTTTATCGTTTTCAAATATGTTCCGATGGGCGGGATTTTGATCGCTTTCCAAAATTATGATCCGTTCGACGGGTTTCTTCAAAGCAGTTGGGTAGGCTTCGATCACTTTCAGAGATTGTTTCAAGATCCGGACTTTTGGAAAATTTTCCGCAATACGCTGATGATCAGCGCATTGAACTTGTTTTTGTTTTTTCCCGTGCCGATCATCGTTTCCCTTCTCTTAAACGAAGTGCGGCTCAAATGGTTTAAGAAAGGGGCGCAAACGCTGCTTTATGTGCCGCATTTTTTAAGCTGGGTCGTGATTGTCAGCATGACCGTTTTGTTATTTTCCGCGCAGGACGGGGGAATTAACAATCTGCTCTCCACCATGGGCTACGAACGGATCGAGCTGATGACGAATCCCGAATACTTCCGCATGGTGTATTTATTTCAGGTGATCTGGAAGGAGGCCGGATGGAGCGCCATCATCTTTCTTGCCGCGCTGGCTTCAGTAGATCCGACTTTATACGAAGCGGCCACGATGGACGGCGCCAGCCGCCTAAGACAAATATGGCACATCAATTTGCCGGCGCTTCGCTCGACGATCATCATCCTGTTTATTTTAAGATTAGGCCATGTCATGGATACGGGCTTCGAGCATATCTTGCTGCTGCAAAACTCGCTCAATATCGACGTTTCGGAAGTGTTTGACACTTACGTATACCGGGTCGGCATTCTGCAGGCGGAATTCAGCTATACGACGGCGGTCGGACTGTTTAAAGCGTTAATCGGACTGGGGCTTGTTTATTTGGCCAATCGGGCATCCCGGAAAATCGGCGAGGAAGGGGTATACTAATCATGAAGAGTATTACCGCCACGAGATCGTTTTCCCTGTTCAATACGCTTGTATACCTCGTCCTTGGTTTGCTGCTGCTTATCGTTTTGCTTCCTTGCTTGTACGTGCTGTTCAGCTCGTTTTCCACCAAAAGCGAAATGCTGTCGCGGGGATTTTACCTTATCCCGAAAGTTTGGACGCTCAATTCATACGGCTATTTGTTCAGCAATCACAATTTCACTGCCTCCTATTGGAACGCGCTGCAAATTACGGTGGGCGGGACGGCGCTCAGCATTTCGGCGACGACCTTGATGGCTTACGGGTTATCGCGAACCTGGCTCAGGGGCAGAAAACCTTTGAATTTTATGGTTCTGTTTACAATGCTTTTTAGCGGAGGCATTATTCCCACGTATTTGCTGACCAGCCAGCTCGGACTGCTCAACAGCTACTGGTCGCTGTTTTTGAATAATGCGATTTTACCGTTCAACCTGATTGTGATGAGAAGCTTTTTTCAAAATACGCCGAAAGAGCTGGAGGAAGCGGCGCGGATTGACGGCTGCGGAGAATGGAACTTGTTTTTCCGGATCATCCTGCCTTTGTCGATGACTTCGGTGGCGACGTTTATTATGTTTTATGCCGTATTTTACTGGAACTCGTATTTCCAGGCGATCTTGTTCATCAGCGATTCGCAAAAAATGCCGCTGCAGGTGTTTTTAAGGCAAATTATACTGGAGTCCGGCAATTCGCTTGAGTCGGTCACGGACGGTTATGAATTCGGTCCGCCGGTAAAAATGGCCGTCGTCGTGATGGCTTCGATCCCGATGCTCGTTATGTATCCGTTTTTTCAAAAATATTTCGATAAAGGCATGCTTGTCGGTTCGGTGAAAGGATGACGAAGGAAGTCGAATAATGACGGGAAGGACGAAGTCGAAGATGTTATAATGAATCTGCGGTGCAAACAATCCCAAGTATAGTCTGGGCTGCAGCACGGCGTCTTCGTTCTAAAATATCGGACCGGACGGTGTTCCTATGTATCAGGTTATGATTGTCGAAGATGAGCATTGGATTCGCAGCGCAGTCGCGAAAATGGTGGAAACGGACGGCATCTATGAAGTCGTTGCCGAGGCCGGCAACGGGGAAGAGGCGCTCGAAACGATCTATCATGTTTGGCCGACAATCGTCATTACGGATATTATGATGCCGGTTCAGGACGGGCTTTGGCTCGTGCGGGAGATTTATGAGAGGAAATTGCCGGTCATCACCGTCATTCTGACGGGCTACAACGAATTTGAATACGCCAGGCAGGCGCTGCGGTACCATGTAAGCGATTTTTTGCTTAAACCTGTGATGGAAGAGGAACTGAGGAAAGCGCTTGCGAATGCGCGGGAGAGAACATCGCAGTTCGGTTCTCTGAGGTTATTTTATTTGGCGATCCAGCAGTTTTTTGACAAAATTGCCGATCTGGACCCCCAGAAGCTGTTTAAAGAGCAGGCGCAGCTTGTTCAGCTCATTGCAGCTGCCGATACGCTTCAGGAAAGCGAGAAAATCGTCTTGTTCAAAACGTTTTCCGGCAAATTCAACGATTTGATCCAGACGGTCGATCCGTCCTTCGAACGTATGCCGGTCGCTTCCACACGGACGGATTATATCCGCACTCATTTTCTGAAGTTGACGGAACACTGGCAGCAAATTTGCAGCAAGGTATTTAACGGTGAAATGCGTCAAATTATTCGCAAGGCTTGCGACTATTTGCAGGCCCATTTTTCCGAAGACTTATCCGTTTCCGATATGACCCAGCGTTTTCATATAAGCGTCTCCCAATTCAGCCTGTTATTTAAAAAATATACCGGTCATTCGTTCGTGAACTATTTGAACGGTTTAAGAATCCGGCATGCGAAGCAATTGCTCATCGAAGGCGAGCTCAAGGTGTACGAGGTGGCCGAAAGCGCAGGATTTAATTCCTTGCCGCATTTTAACCGCGTATTCAAGCAGCTTACAGGCCAGTCGCCCAATGAATACCGAAAGTCGATGAGCATATAATCCTATGAGAAAATTATTAGCGAACATTCATTTCAGGTATTCGATCAAAACGAAACTGACCGTCGCCTTTCTGTTGGTCGGACTGCTGACGATATTAATCATGGGTTTATTATCTTACACCTATTACAGTGCCGGGATTAAACGGGATTTTTACCGCATCTCCCAGGAAGCTACGCTGCGGCTTAATCATCATATCGAATTTTATTTGTACCAACTTGCCAAATCGACTTCATCCGTCGCGAAGGACGACCTCGTTCAGATGTGGCTGCTGCACGGTCATGGTTTTTCCCTGGAACAAAAAGTTGAAGTTCAAAATGTACTGCGAAGATATGTGGCGCTGAATTATCCCGAGATTATCGGAATGTTCCTGTTGACTCCGGATGGGCGCACGCTCGCCATGTCCAATCTGTCGGTCATCAGGGATGACGTATTTAACGAAGAACCTTGGTCTCATAACGGGTTTCAGGAAAAAGTATCGGTAATTTCCACGCATACGGTTAAATATACCTCCGGCGACGTGCGTGTCCTTTCTTTGGAAACGCCGATCTACAGCATTGCCAATATGGATTATTTGGGGAAACTTGTGATCGATTTTCATTTGGAAGAGATTCGGCGCACTTTTGAGAAGGCTGACCTCGCTCCGGAGGGTCGTTTCTTTATCGTCTCCGATCAGGATACCATCGTATATTATCCGGAATACAGCTGGCTTGGGGTTCCCCGCAGCCAAACGAAATTGGGCAAGCTCAATTTGTCGGATAACGAAAGTGCGTCCATTCAGCAGTGGGAAGGAAAAAAAACGCTTGTGGCGGCGACGAAATCGGAAACGACCGGCTGGACCTTCGTTTCGGTCGTGCCATTCGACGAGATGGCGTCGGCCACGAAAAATACGCCTAACGCGATGTTGATCGCATTCGTGATCATTGGCTTATGCATCGTACTCGCCGTTCCGTTTCTGTCCCGAGCTTTCGTCCAGCCGATATTGCATCTTCGCCAGGTCATGAGCAGCGTTGAACGGGGAGATTTGACCGTTCGCGCAACGCAGGTTTCCGGCCATGACGAATTCCAATATTTAAACCGAAGCTTCAATACGATGATCGAACGGATCAACGAGCTGCTGCAAACGGTAAGCAGCCTGAAGCTGAGGGAGGTCAGCCTGCAGCTCAGGGAAAAGGAAGCTCTCGTTAAAGCTTTGCAAAACCAGATCAATCCGCATTTTTTGTACAATTCGCTGGACATTATCAAAAGCATGGCTTATTTGGAGGATATGCCGGAAATCGTCACCATGGCGCGCGGTCTGGCCGACTTTTACAGGTATACCGCACAGGATACGAATGCGTTCGTGAAGCTTGAAGAGGAATTAAATCAACTCAAGCATTACTTGTCGATTGTTCATATCCGTTTTCCGGGAGCTTTTCGCAGCCAGTTCAGCGTGAATGACAAATTTATGCAATGCCGGATCCCCAAGCTCATTATTCAGCCTATTGTGGAAAATGCGGTAAAATATGCGATCGAACCGAAAGCGGGCAAAGGCAGCATTATTGTCAATGCTTTTGACAGCGGACCTTATCTGGTCATCGAGGTTGCGGATAACGGGCCGGGAATCCTTCCTGACCGACTGGAGCAGATCCATGCTACGCTGGCTCAGATTACGGAAAACGGCCAGCGCGGATACGGAGCTCATCAATCTCTGGGAATGGCTAACGTTCATGCGCGCATCGTCTTGCAGTATGGAAGAGAGTATGGACTGAGCCTGGATTCGTTCGAAGGACGCGGGACGGTCGTATCGATTCGCCTGCCGCTAAGTAAAGAAACCGAAGGGAGATTGATTTCATGAAAGCGATTATGGTCATGTTTGACACGCTCAACCGGCATATGCTGCCGCCGTACGGCTGCGACTGGACGTATGCGCCGAATTTTGCAAGACTGGCGGAGAAGACGGTCGTTTTCGACAACAGCTATGTGGGCAGCATGCCCTGCATGCCCGCGCGCAGGGAGCTGATGACCGGCCGTTATAACTTTCTGCACCGCAGCTGGGGCCCGCTTGAGCCTTTCGATGATGCGATGCCGGAGCTGCTCGGGCAAAGCGGCGTTTATACGCATTTGGTCACCGATCATCAGCATTATTGGGAAGACGGCGGCGGCACTTATCATACACGCTACAGTACGTTTGAGCTTATTCGCGGGCAGGAGGGAGATCCGTGGATCGGCCAGGTGAAAGATCCCGAGACGCCGGAGTCGATCAACGATTCGAGAATGGGCCGTCTTGTTCGGCAAGATTGGATCAACCGAAAGCGGCTTAAGACGGAGGAGGACTTTCCGCAAGCGCAAACGTTCGCCAGAGGTTTGGAATTTATCAGGAGCAACCACAAGGAGGACCGCTGGTTTCTGCAGCTGGAGACGTTCGATCCTCACGAGCCTTTTCATACTCCGCAGAAATATAAGGACCTGTATCCGCACAATTATGACGGCAAACACTTCGATTGGCCGCCTTATGCGCCGGTTAGTCAGACGCCCGAGGAGGTGGCCCACATGCGCTGCGAATACGCGGCGCTCCTCAGTATGTGCGACGAATATTTGGGCAAGGTGCTCGATCTGATGGATGAGCTCGATTTATGGAAAGATACGCTGCTTATCGTGAATACGGACCACGGGTTCCTGCTCGGGGAGCACGATTGGTGGGCCAAGTGCGTACAGCCTTTTTACAACGAGGTGGCACATACGCCGCTGTTCATTTGGGACCCTCGCTGCGGAAGGATGGGCGAGCGCAGAAGCAGTCTGGTGCAGACGATCGATTTGGCGCCTACGCTGCTGGAGTTTTTCGGGGTCCCTATCCCGAAAGATATGAAGGGCAAACCGCTCAAGGATACGATCGCTTCGGACGTGCCGGTGAGAGAGGCGGCGCTGTTCGGCATTCACGGGGGACATATCAACTGCACGGACGGGCGGTATGTATATATGAGAGCGCCGGTGAACGCGAATAACCGGCCGCTTTACAATTACACGCTGATGCCCACCCATATGAGGAGCCGATTTAGTGCCGCGGAGCTGCAGCATGCCGAGCTCAGCGAGCCGTTCGATTTTACCAAAGGCGTGAAGCCGCTCAAAATCGAAAGCGCCGGCTTTGTCAAGGTTCAGCAACTGGAAACGATGCTGTTTGATTTGCAGGAAGATCCGCAGCAGCTAAATCCGCTTCGCGATTCTGCGGTCGAAGACCGGATGCTGCGGCATATCGCACGTTTAATGCGGGAAAACGATGCACCCGCGGAGCAATATGTCCGCATGGGGATTGAGCCGGCAAGCTAACCGGCGATCTTTTATCAAGGGAGGGGAACGGTGAAGTGAATATCGAGGAACTGATCGGCAAGATGACTGTGGACGAGAAAATCAGTCTGCTCGCGGGAGCTTCGTTCTGGGGGACGCAGGCGGTCGAACGTCTGGGGATTCCGCCCATCGTGTTAACCGACGGACCGCACGGGGTCAGACTTTCCATGGGGACGGAGCCGGGGGAGGTGCTGTCGAAGACGAAGCCGGCCACGGCGTTCCCGGTCGAGGCGGCGATGGCGGCCACATGGAATACGGAGCTGATTCGGGAGCTGGGTACCGTGATCGCCGAGGAGTGTCAATACTATGATGTCGGCATCGTCCTCGGTCCCGGTCTGAACGGCAAACGTTCTCCGCTGGGCGGCCGAAACTTCGAATATTTCTCGGAGGATCCTTATTTAACGGGCAAAATGGGGGCCGCCTTTGTGAACGGAGTTCAATCGGGCGGTGTCGGGACATCCATCAAGCATTTTGTGGCCAACGAACAGGAAACGAACCGGATGGTGGTCAGCTCGGAAGTGGACGAGCGCGCATTAAGGGAGCTTTATATGCTGCCTTTCGAAATAGCTGTTCAGGAGGCTAAGCCGTGGACGGTCATGTGCTCTTACAATAAAGTGAACGGAACCCATATGGCGAACAACGACGCATACTTGAACGGCGTGCTGAAGCGGGAATGGGGCTTTGAAGGGCTGGTCATGTCCGACTGGGGTGCGGTCGTTGACAAGGTGGCGTCCGTTCAGTTCGGACTTGATCTGGAGATGCCGGGACCGGGCCGCCGCAATGAGGAAGTAATGGAGGCTTACCGCACCAGGCAGGTTACCGATGAGCAGCTCGATGACCACGTCCGCCGCATCTTGAAGGTCATCGATCGGGTGCTTGGGCATAAAAGGAAGGTTTCGTCAATCGACGCGGACCGTCATCACGAGGTTGCCCGGAAAGTGGCGGAAGAGGCGGTGGTGCTGCTCAAAAACGAGGGTGTCGTATTACCCCTGCCGAAACAGGCCAAAGTTGCGGTATTGGGCAAATTTGCGATCGCTCCCCGCATTCAGGGCGGGGGCAGCTCTCATATGAATCCTGCGCGGCTTGACATTCCTTTTGACGAAGTGGCCAAGTTCGCTTGTGCAGTTTACGGTGCCGGTTATGATACGGATGACGTTAACGAGGCGCTTTTGCGTGAGGCGTGCGAGCTGGCGGCAGGTCAAGATGCGGTAATCGTCTTTGCGGGAACGACGGAAGCGATCGAAAGCGAGGGCTACGACCGTGCCGATTTGAACATCCCGCACAGCCACGTGCGGCTGATTGAAGCCGTGTCCGAGGTCAATCCGAACGTGATTGTCGTATTACACAGCGGCTCCGCCACGAATATCGGCGCTTTCGAATCAAACGCGAAGGCTGTTATCCAGGCATGGCTTCCGGGACAAGCGGGAGGATCGGCCATTGCAAACATACTGTTCGGCGAGGTAAACCCATCGGGGAAGCTTTCGGAGACATTCCCGTTGGCGCTGGAGCATAACCCGTCGTATCTTTCGTTCCCGGGCAATGTCCGTGAGGTAAAATATACGGAGAGCATCTTTGTCGGGTACCGTTATTACGATGCGAAGAAGCTGGATGTGCGGTACCCGTTCGGCTTCGGGCTTTCTTATACCGAGTTCGAGTATTCGAACCTGCGTTTGTCGTGCGGCAGCTTAACAAACGGCGACATACTGACGGTGAGCGTGGATATAAAGAACGTCGGCAGCCGCGCTGGAAAAGAAGTTGTACAGGTTTACGTGCGCGACGTAAAATGCACCGTGCCGAAGGCGGATAAGGAGCTGAAGGGATTTGTGAAAATCGAGCTGGCGCCAGGCGAAACCGGGACCGTGCATTTGGAACTGAACGATCGCGCGTTCTCCCATTACGTGGAACATCTGGGCAAATTCGCTGTCGAATCCGGCGAGTTCGAAATCCTTGTCGGAGCTTCTTCCCGCGATATCCGCCTCGCCGGTATCGTGGAATTCACCTCCGCCGTGGACGTGCGAGAGCCGCTGACACTGCTGCATTCGCTTCAGGCGTGGCTGAAGGACGATCGTTACGCCGATAAGGTTCGGCACGTTATGGATCAGATGAAGCTGAATGCGGATAATCCGATGTATCCGATTTTGCTGGGCATGCCGATCCGCACCATTCTGAGCTTTCTTCCGGCATTCGGCTATCCGCAGGAGACGATCGATCGAATCTACGAAACGTTCGGGGGAGAGTACGATAGGTAGTAGAGCAAACGGGCGAATATCATTAATGACATAAAATATTAACTCAATTAAATGAATGGACATTGTTAAATGTAACCATCAAATTTTAGTGGTTACATTTTTTGTTTTTCAGGAAGATGCTAGACAATGTTTCGTCAAGAACCGTAGTGAAGCGCGTCAGCCATAGTTTGGCATAAGCAAAACCATGGCTCACACACGCACGTTCCGAGGCACGAATGGACTCTTTGCGCCTGTCACCGAGTCATAAAGGAACTACAGTGCGCTATCATGGACATTTCAACTGAATCGCCAAGAATAAAGGAACTCAGATGCGTTATTTACAGTTTTTCCAGCCCTTCAGCGATTTTCCGTATATTTAACGCACCTCAGTTCCTCTATTTTTCAGATGTGCTTATTTTCCCGAGAATAGCGAATGTGAGTTCCTCTATATTTGTGAACAGTTTCCGGTTAGTTCGGTTTGTTTGATGATCGAGTGCATTAAGGGCTTTGCTCTGCAAAGCCGGTTTCGGAAGCCTGTAGTCCCCCTTTAGGGGGATTTAGGGGGCGTTGTTAACAAAAAATTAACAAACACCAAATATATCGAAAACATTCCTAATCTACGATAAACGAGGCAAATGATTACATAGTAGAGGAATGATTCCATGTTGAAGCGAAAATGGAAGAAGATGATTTCCCTTCTCGTCATTGCGGAAATGATGGGCGGAGCGCTCATCGCCGGTATGCCGCATATGGCGGAAGCCTCAACGGCGGGGAGTACGTCTGACGCGACAGTTGTATCCAGCACTTATAAGCAGGATACTATCAGTATCGCGAAGATCGCTTCCTATTCCGTAGGACAAACAAACAAAGACGGCGGTGTCGCGGAAATCGTCAAGTACAACAAGGATAACGCCAAGTTTTACCTGGTCAACGGCTCCACAACTCCCGCGACACTGGATATCGTGCCGCTCGGAGCCACCCGCGGCTCTTTGACCAAGGAAAAGTCGCTCAATGTATCTACACTTGTTGAAACGAACGGATTTATGTACGGGGATTTGACCAGCGTAGACATTAATACGTCATCCAAGCGGGTAGCCGTTGCGGTTCAAGAAAAAGATGCGGCAAAGAACGGCAAAATCCTTGTGCTCGATTATGAAGGCAATCTGCTCAATTCATACGAGGCTGGAGTTCAGCCGGATATGGTCAAGTTTACTTCAGACGGCCGTTACATACTGTCCGCCGACGAGGGCGAGCCGCGGGTTGCAGGAGTAGACCCTGAAGGCAGCGTGACGATTGTCGATACATCAAACGGTTCGGTAACCCATGTGAAATTCGACAACCCGGCTGTCATTGACAATTCCGTCCATATCCGCGGAGCGTCCGACGGGACGGGTCAAGTGACCGGAAGCGGGACGAAAGCGGACGCGGTTAAAGACCTGGAGCCGGAATATATCGCGTTGTCCGGCGACGAATCGATCGCTTATGTCAGCTTGCAGGAAAATAACGCGATCGCGGCCATAGACATTGCCTCAAAGTCCGTCATTTCCGTCAAAGGGCTTGGTTATAAGGATTTTAGCAAGGCCGGAAATTCACTCGATTTGGTGAATGACAGCCAGATCAAGCTGGAAAATGTCCCGTTCTACGGGATGTATATGCCGGACGGCATTGCTGCATACACTTCTCAGGGCACTACGTATCTGTTCTCCGCTAACGAAGGCGACGAGACGGATTGGAGCGGAAGGAAAAATGGCTCGTCCATCAAAAACATCAAAGGAAGTCTCAACCCGACATCGGAAGCGGCCAAATTCCTGAGCGGTACAACCGCATACGACAAAGTTACCGTGGCCGGGGATATGGGGACCGACAATGTGTACTTGTATGGCGGCAGATCCTTTTCTGTTTGGAACGCAGCTACAATGGAGCAAATCTATGACAGCGGAAACGATTTCGAGACGATAACCGGCGAGCGGCTGCCTGCCAATTTCAACGCAAGCAACGACACAACGGGGATGGACAAGCGCAGTCCCAAAAAAGGGCCGGAACCGGAATACGTCACGATCGGCAGGATCGGAAGCAAAACTTATGCGTTTGTCGGATTGGAGCGAATCGGCGGGGTAATGACCTATGATGTAACCGATCCCGCACATCCTGTATTCGCGAACTATATCAATACGCGCGACTTCGAGCCGGTTGATAACCTGAATACGGATACCGGGCCGGAAGGTCTGGAATTTATCCCTGCATCGGAAAGCCCGACCGGAGCTCCGCTGCTGCTGGTGGCGAACGAAGTCGGCGGAACGGTTGCGGTGCTGCAAATTAATGCAGTAACAGTGAGCGGCCCATCCACCATGACCGTCGGGGAAACCTCAGTTGCAGAAGCAACCTATGGCGCGACGAAGCTGACGGCAGGTTCGGGCGTCGTCTTTGCGAGCAGCAATGCGGCGGTTGCCGAAATCGGCGGCACGAGCGGTCAAATCACCGCAAAGAGCGCAGGACAAACGGTTATCAGCGCAACCTACGGTACGCAAAGCGATAAGTATACGTTGACTGTCCAAACTCCGTCATCCGGAAACATCAAAGTTCAATTGCTCGCCATGAACGATCTGCATGGCAATATCGACAGCAAGTTCAACGAGAAAGACTCTGGCATTAACGAAGACCTGGACGGTGACGCCAAGAAGGACAAAGATCTGGGCGGCATGCAGTACATGGCGACTTACATTCATGCGAAAAAAGCCGAGAATCCGAATACACTCGTTCTTCACTCAGGCGACATGATCGGGGCAAGCCCGCCTTTATCCGCGCTGTTCCACGACGAGCCGACGATTGAAGTGCTTAATGAAATCGGCTTCGATGTCGGCGCGGTCGGCAACCACGAGTTCGACGAAGGAACGGCCGAACTAATCCGCATGATACAGGGCGGCGCACATCCTGACGGTACGGGCTCGCCGAATTACGCGGGCATGAAATATCCGATTCTCGGGGCAAACGTCAAGTTTAAAGCGGACCACCGTCATGCACTGCCTCCTTATGCGATAAAAGAAATCGGCGGTGTCAAAATCGGGTTTATCGGTGTCGTCACCGAAGAAACGCCGCATATCGTCATCCCGACAGGCATTCAGGATCTCGAATTTACCGATGCGGCCGAAGCGGTAAACGAAGCGGCCGCCGAACTGAAAGCCCAAGGAATCAAAACGATCGTCGTACTTGCGCATATGAGCGCGGACCAAGGAACGAACGGCGCGTTCACCGGTGAAGCAGTTGACCTGGCCAATAAAGTGGACGATGAGGTTGACGTCATTTTTGCGGCGCATAACCACAAACGGGTCAACACGACAATTGACGGCAAGCTGGTCGTAGCGGCGTGGGAATACAGCAAAGCGCTGATGGATGTCGATCTGGAGATCGACCGCACGACAGGCAATGTCGTATCGAAAAAAGGCGAGATCTTGTACAATTTCCGCACCGTGACACCGGACAGCGACGTACAGGCCATAATCGACGATTATAAAGCAAAAGCAGGTCCGAAGCTGAAAGCGGTCGTAGGCGAAAACGTCAATCCGATGGTGCAAAACTATCCGGGCAAAGGAACGGATACAAACGGCGACTTCCCGTTAGGTAACCTGATCGCCGACGCGATGAAGGCCGAGATGAACGCGGACTTCGCCATGATGAACGGCGGCGGAGTACGGGCTCCGCTCGATGCAGGTCCGATCACGTGGGAAGAGCTGTTCTCGATCCAACCGTTCGGCAACACGCTCATTAAGGTGGAAGTAACCGGAGCCGATCTGAAGGAAATCGTGGAAGCACAGCTTGGCACGAATCCGATATACGGACCGGATTCGCACGTCGGCGGATTCCGCTATACATGGGCACAAGTCGGCAAGACGCGTAAAGTGTTCGATTTGACGTTCCCGGACGGCAAGCCGATTCCGGCTGACGGGAAATACACGCTCGTCGTCAACAGCTTCATGTATACAAGTAACGACGCAAGATACATTAAGATGCATACGCTTGGTAAAAATTCGGTGCAAGGTCCGGAAGATTTACAGGCAACCGTAAACTTCGTGAAAAATTACCAAGGGCCGATCAATTATGTGTCGGAAGGCCGGATTCGCGAGATTGTTGCGCCGTCTTCGTTGAACAATGCGAACCTGAAGACTTTGCAGCTTAGCGGCACGCAGTTTGGTTTTGCAGCGGATAAGACGGAATATGCGCTCAGCGTCGGCAATGGCGTAAAAAGCGTAACCGTAACGGCAGAGGCGGATGCGTCCGCAGCTAAAGTTGAAATTAACGGAGAGGCGGTCCTCAGCAAGCAGATCGATCTATCCGAAGGGCTCAATACTGTCACGGTCAAAGTAACGGCGCAGGACGGCACGACCCAGAAGACATACAAGCTGCTGGTTACAAGAGCGGTTCTCCATACGGCAACCGGCGAGCCGATTCCATTGTCCACATCGCCGGTAAGCATTAACGTGCCTTCGGGGGTGAGCGCAAAGGTCAAAGCCGCTGCGGAGACAAACGGAGATACCAAGAAAGCCGTGCTGCCGCTCGTTGAAGTGACGGCATCGACTTCGCTTGGCAGCGTAAGCTTGAACATCCCCGACGGAGCAGTGATTTCCGCTCCTGCAAGCTGGGACGGAACGATCAAATTGCCCGAGATTCAACCGAATTACAGCGTTTCTGTCAGAAACGGAAAAGTCAATGCGGTAGTCGAAGTAGGTTCGCCCGACGTAACGCTGGTCTTCGATAAAGCGGTCAGATTGCTGATTCCGGGCCAAGCAGGCAAAAAAGCCGGATATGCGCGTGGCGGCGTGTTCACGCCGATCACAAGCACCGTTAGCGCGGATTCCCAGGAAGCGGCGGACCGCGAAATTGCAGCCGGCGGCGAAGCGAGAATTGACGTGGGCGGCGATTTGGTCATCTGGACGAAGCACTTTACTCAATTTGTCAGCTATGCCGAGGATAAAAAATCGAGCAGCAGCGGCAGCTCGTCCGGCGGCTCCGGCTCCGGAACGACTGTTACAGGCACCAGCGGCGCAACGGTGACGGAAAACGGTGTAAAAATTGTCATCCCTGCGGGCGCCTTCAGCACGGACGTCAAAGTGACGGTGGAAAAAGTCGCAAATGCCTCCGATCTTGTCAAGGACGCTTCCCTTAAGCTGGTCAGCGACGTGTTCGAGATCAAGAAGGACAAGGAAGGCGAATTCACGAAGCCGGTTACGATAACGATGCCGTTCGATAAGATGAAGGTTGACTTGACCAAATGGACGGTGTCCATCTACTGGCTGGACGAAACAGCGAAAAAATGGATCGAACTCGGCAATCCTGCGGTAGACGCCGACAATGCATCCGTATCCGGATCGGTCAGCCATTTCACGAAGTTTGCCGTCCTTGCCAAGGAAAAACAAGCTGAAGATACTGCGGACGGATCCGCACCTTCCGTCGAGCTTTCCGACATTAAAGGACACTGGGCGGAAACTAACATCCGCGAGCTCGTGAAGAACGGGGCGATCGACGGATATCCGAACGGTACGTTCGGTCCGGAGAAAAACATCACCCGCGCCGAATTTGCCGCAGTCATCGTCAAAGCGCTCAAGCTGCAGGAGAAGAGCGGAAAAGGTTTTGCCGATACGGCCGGTCATTGGGCGAAAAAGTCGATTGAAACCGCGGCGGCCTACGACATCATCACGGGATACAGCGATACCGCCTTCGGTCCCGACGACCTGATCACCCGCGAGCAAATGGCGGTGATGATTGCGCGTGCGGCCAAGCTCCCGGCTGCATCCGGCGGAAAAGCATTTGCGGATAACGCAGATATCGCGGGCTGGGCCAAAGATGCGGTAGCTTCCGCAGCAGCGAGCGGCTTGTTGAACGGTTACGAAAACGGAACGTTCAAGCCTAAAGCGAATGCAACCCGCGCCGAAGCGGCAACAGTCATTTTGAAAGCCATCAAAAAATAATAGGTTCGAACAAACACCCCCTGCAGATGTGCAGGGGGTGTTTGCTCAGATTGTTGACAAAGCCCCGGTTTTTCGGGGCTTTTGTAGGATCATTTTTTGAATTTAGCCCTAAAAATAGAAGATCGCCTCTTATCCGGCCCTTTTAGCCAGGATATTGGCGATCTTTTTAATGTTTTGACATAGTGCAGTCAGTAATGCTTGCTGCTGCACTTTGTTTCGGCCGCGGAACCGGCAGTAGCGAAGCCCATGGAGCTCTTTGGCATCCGCGAAGCTTCGCTCAATCGTCTGGTATCGTAAGCGGTAGAGATATTTGCCGGACTTGCTTCTACCGTTTTGTTTTACCCACTCTTTACTATCCTGCCATACATGCCTGGTGATGACTTTTTGGTGATTCCGGGACCGGGTACATTCTTTGAGCATGGGGCAGTTCGCACAATGATTCGGATCCGACTTATACTGTCTGTAGCCTTCGCGATCCGTTGTCGTATATTTCAATTCGTGTTTTTGTGGACATATATACACATTGTTCTCCGCATCATACTTAAATCGCCACTTAGCCATTAATCCTTTAACTGGGGTAAAGGCTCTACCTCCGATGACCGCGTATATTTTCTTGTCTTGAAGCTTTTTGCAAATGTGCGACGTGAAGTAACCTGCATCCAGTGCGACGGCTTCCAGTGTTTTTTCGAATTTAAACTTCTTGATGATATGTTCCAAACGCTCTATGTAAGGGACAGAATCGTGAACATTGCCGGCAGTGACGTGGACATCCATGATGATGTTGTATTTGTGGTCGACGGTCCGATGATCGAGATAGAAAAAGCCTTCCGGCTTACCGTCCCGCACCATATAACCGCTCTCCGGATCGGTTGTGCTTACCTTCGTTAGTTTGGTTTCTTCCACCTCCTCTCGTGGCTTTAAAGCTTTTTTCCATGAGCCTCGCGATCGGCACGAATTGCTTCGTCCAGTTCTTCCATGTAGGCCTTCGTACTCTTGGTTACTTCCTCTTGAACAAACTTTCGTTTATTCGCATTGGCCTTAAGATGAGTTGAGTCGGTGATAAGTACCCGACCGGCAACGAGACGATGTTGAATAGCAAGCAGAACGACCCGGTCGAAGATTTGTTGAAGTACATCGCCTTCTTGAAGACGTTCACGAAAGTAGCTAAGGGTGCTATGATCCGGCACGCGATCCTTGAGCCCAAGCCCCAGAAACCATCGATAAGCATTATTAGAGAAAACCTCTCTTTCCAACCGTCGTTCGGAGCGAATGCCGTCAAGATACCCGATCAATAGCATCTTGAAAAGCATGATGGGATCTGCCGAGGGACGTCCATTATCCTCGCAGTAATAAGGACGGACTAAGTCGAGAATAAAGGAAAAGTCGATATGCTTATGTACTTTACGAAGAGGATGATCTGGATGAACCAGTTCCTCGATACACACCAATTCATATTCATTTTGGACATTCGGATTAGAGCGAAGCATAGGATCCACCGCCTTAAGAGTATATTTACATTATAACATATTAACGCGGTAATTTGTTAAAGATATTGAACGAAAAAGTAGCCTGTTGGGTTTTTCAACAGGCTGAACAAACACCCCCTGCAGATGTGCAGGGGGTGTTTGCTTCTTTCCGGGGGTCACATATCGAAAAGGTTGAAAAAATTTCAAACTTACCGGCTCCTCAAGGGTAGGATACAATGTAAACGAAAACAGAAAGCGTTTGCAGATGCAATTGTTTGCTGACCAGGAGGGGTTATATGAGAATCATCTACATCGACATCGATTCGCTTCGTCCCGATCATATGGGCTGCTACGGCTATCATCGAAATACGACGCCGAATATCGATCAAATCGCTGCCGAAGGCGCCCGTTTTAACGACTGCTACTGCGCATCGTCTCCATGCGTACCTTCGAGGGCCAGCTTCATGTCAGGCCGCTTCGGCGTCAATCACGGCGCACTGACGCACTGGGGGCCCGGCTGCGAGTTCGAATATCCGGAGGGAGACGGACATAGCGAGACCGTTCCGTTTTTTACGAGATATTTGCGCAAAGCCGGATATAAAACGGTATCGTTCTCTTCGTTCGGAGACCGGCACCACGCCTGGTGGTATTTTGCCGGATGGAACGAGATGCATACGCATTCCTTGAAGGAAGGCAACGAGGATGCCAACGAAGTCAACGATGCGGTGATCCCGTGGCTGAAAGCCCATGGGAAAGAGGACAACTATTTTCTTCATATTCAGTATTGGGATCCGCATACGCTGTACACTTACCCCAAGGAATATGCGGATCAATGGATCGGCGAACCGGTGAAAGCGTTCCCGGACGAAGAGACGATCCAGGAGCACAGGAAGGCCAGCTTTCCGCGATCCGCCACATTCCTTCACTGGGCCGATCGCTTCCCCGAGACGATGCCGGAGCAGATCCGAAACCGGGACGATTTCGCTCATCTGATCAACGGATATGACGGCGGCATTTATTATATGGACAAACATATCGGACAGCTGCTGGAAACGCTCGAGGAGCTGGGCATCCGCGACGAAGTTTGCTTTATCATCAGCGCCGACCATGCGGAGTCGATGGGGGAACACGGCGTATATATGGAGCATGCCAACGCCTCCGAGTCCGTACACCATATTCCGCTGATCGTAAAAGTGCCGGGATTGACGCAGCCGGGGCAAGTCGTGGACGGGTTTATCTATAATGTCGATGTGATCGCATCGATCGTGGACATGGCCGGTTTGCCGATTCCTTCCGGCTGGGACGGACAATCCTTTGTTCCCGCCCTAAAAGGCGAACATTGGCAGGGCAGAGATTATCTCGTCATGGATCACGCCTTATACGTATGCCAGCGCGCCGTCCGCGACCGCAAATGGTCGTATATTCGGACGTACCACACCGGTTTGTTCGATTTTCCGGAAGTGTCCTTGTTCGATATGGAAAACGACCCGTACCAAACGAACAATGTGGCTTCCATGTACCCCGACGTGGTGAAGGAAATGGACCACCGCTTGATGGAATGGATGCAGGAGCACGTTTACCGGGCCGGCCGGAAAGTCGATCCGCTGCAAAAAGTGATCGAAACCGGACCGTGGAAATATATGACGGTAGACGATTGGGTGCGCCGTCTCCACCGTGACGGCTGGCATGAATCCGCGGAAATACTCGCCTTAAAGTACGGAAGCGAGTCCCTCAGATCCGCCTACGGGGCATGAACCGATTTTCGATAGATTTTGGATAGAGGAAGGAACATAACATGAACAACACGCAGAAAATATCCGCTCGAAACATAAACCGTGAGCCTGTTTGGAACCGTATCCCGCCGGGTGTCATGGTGGCGGTTTCGCTCGTGCTCGGCATCGCGGTATGGTCGCTTTTGTCGGTGATTCCGACCGTAGGGGCGATCATCTCGAATCCGCTGACGATTCTGAAAACTTTTTCAACGGAGTTAACCAGCGGCCGGCTTTGGAACAACATTTACGCCAGCCTGTTCCGGGTGATCGGCGGATTTTTGCTCGGCCTCATCGCGGCCATCCCGGTTGCGTTTCTTATGGGCTGGTACCGCACCTTGCGCGGGCTGATCGAACCGTGGATCCAGTTTTTCCGGACGATTCCGCCGATCGCTCTCATTCCGCTCGTCATCGTGGCCCAAGGGGTAGGGGAAGGGGCAAAAATTACCGTTATTTTTGTCGCGACTTTTTTGGTGATGGTCATCTCCATTTATCAAGGCGTCCGCAATGTGGACCCCACATTGATCAAGGCGGCCCGGGTACTGGGCGCGACCGATCGCGCGATATTTCTGGAAGTCGTCGTACCGGCTTCGTTTCCGTACATTCTGGTCGGAGTGCGGCTCGGCCTCGCGAGCGCCTGGACGACGCTTGTCGCAGCGGAGCTGACCGGCGCTTCGAAGGGCCTTGGCAACATGATTATGGAAGCCGGGTTGTATTTTCGCATGGATCTGATTATATTGGGGATTGTCGTCATCGGACTTATCGGATATGCGATGGATAAGGGCGTACTTTATTTGGAAAGGAAGCTGACAGGGTGGCAAGAACTGCGGAAGTCCTAGATTTGGCGGCAAACAGCCGGCCGAAAATCGAAATAGCCGGCTTATCGAAAATTTACCAGGGGCGGCAAGGGGACGTCGTAGCGCTGCAGCAGGTGAACCTGACGATACAGCCCAACGAGTTCATCTGCGTCGTGGGTCCCAGCGGCTGCGGCAAAACAACGCTGCTTAACATCATCGCCGGACTGGAGGAATCGAGCTCCGGCTCCGTGAAGGTGGACGGAGTGGAAGTGACCGGGCCGGGCAAGGAACGCGGTGTCGTATTCCAGCAATATGCGTTATTCCCCTGGAAGACGGTCCTCAAAAATGTGGAATTCGGCCTGAAGCTGAAAGGCATGAATCCGCGCGAACGGCGCGAAAAAGCGGAGAAGTACCTGGAGCTCGTCGGCCTGAAGGACTTCGTTAACGCCTATCCGAAGGAGTTGTCGGGGGGAATGAAGCAGCGGGTGGCGATCGCCAGAGCTTATGCGGCCGAGCCGGAAGTGCTGCTGATGGACGAACCGTTCGGAGCTCTCGATGCGCAGACGCGGGCGCAGCTGCAGGAAGAGCTGCTGCATACGTGGGAAAGCGAGAAAAAAACATGCTTTTTTATTACCCATGATGTGGAGGAAGCGGTTATTTTGGCGCAGAAGGTGATCATCATGAGCGCCCGCCCCGGTCGGATCAAAGAGATCGTGGACGTCGACATTCCTTATCCGCGCAATCAGGAGACGAAACTGCAGGAGCGTTTTTCGCAAATTAAAAACGACATTTGGGCGAAAGTATACAAAGAATATTTGGAAGTGAAAAAGTAAATTAAAAAGGGGATGGATGTCACATGTTTCATTTTGTCCGCAACACGAAAAAAGCTTTTGCTTCCGGAGCGCTGCTCCTTTCTACGCTTGTTTTGCTGAGCGCATGCGGCTCGGGTACCGCTCCCGGCGCGTCCGGCCAAGGCGCGCCGACAGCCGCACCGACGCAAACTCAAGCGCCTAAAGAGGCGCCGACCATCAACGTGGCGTACATGCCCGACATGCACGGAGCCACTCCGATCGTGATCGGAGAGGAAAAAGGCTTTTTCAAGGAAGCCGGCATAAAAGTGAATGCGGTTAAATTTTTGAGCGGGCCGCCCGAATTTCAGGCGATGGCTTCCGGCGACATCGATATCGCCTATATCGGGCCGGGTGCGGCGTTTTTGGCGGCACAGGGCAAGGGCAACATTATCGCGATCGACAGCTTGAATACCGGCGATATGGTATTTGCGACGAAAAAATCGAACATCAAAGATTGGAAAGATTTAAAAGGGAAAACCGTCGGCGTTCCGAAAGGCACTTCCGGCGAAATGATTCTCAACCTGGGCATCGAGAAGGGGGGCCTGAAACCGTCCAACGTCAATATCGTGAATATGGACGTCGCGGGTGCCGTCAGCGCATTTGTTTCGGGCAAAGTAGACGCCGTTGCGATCTGGTCCCCGTATACCGTGGAAATCGAGAAGCAGGTGGGTAAAGACAACATCGTGAAGCTGGGCGACAACAAGACGTTTTTCCCGGAGTACGTCTTCCCGCAAAGCTGGGTGGTGAATCCCAAGTTCTTGAAGGAAAAACCGGAGCTGGTCGAGAAATTTTTGGCGGCGTGGGCGAAAGCCAACGATTACCGGATTCAAAACATCGACGAAGCGGTCAAGATGACGGCGAAGTTTACGCAAGTGCCGGAGGATTCGCTTAAGGTGCAAGTCGATACAACCGAGTGGATCGATTCGAAGAAACAAATCGATTATTTCAAAGACGGAACGGTGGGCAAATGGTTCGAAAATCTGGAAAAACTGTTTGTACAAGGCGAGAAATTGACGGAGGTCGTACCCGCAGACAAATTCGTCAGCAAGGATCCGTATTTAAAAGTCGTTAAATAACGGCGGCGCTGCAAAAAGAGGGAACCGATCCAAGGATCAGTTCCCTCTTTTTACGTTATGGAACAAATGAGTGACGTTCAGTTCGCGAATCAGCCGGGTTACTTCCTTGGTTCGGCGTTTGCCGAATTTTCGCAAAATGCCGTTAATCTGCGTTTTCACCGTCGATATCTCCACATTTCGGGCTTGGGCGATTTCCGTTATTTTCCGATCCTCGAGAAGAAGATCGACGATTTCCATTTCCGTCGGCGTCAGCTGGGAGAGCAGCGTCATCGCCTCGAACATCTTCGCTTCGCTGCGTCGTATCCGGGTGAACTCGCTGCGGATTTTATAGGCGATTTCCGGACGGATCGGGGAGTTTCCCGCTTTGGCGGAATAAATGCTGTTGACGATTTCAGCGGGTTGCGCCGTTTTCAGCACATAATCGACCGCGCCGGCTTCAAATGCGCCGAATACGGTTTCGTCGTCCTCGTGAACGGTAAGAAAAACGATGCGCGTGCCGGGGAGTTCTTCCAGTATCGTTTTGGCCGCCATGATGCCGTCGTGTTTGACGTCCATCTCGATGTCCATCAAAATCACATCCGGCCGATAGGTCCGGGCCATCAGGCAGGCTTCCTTGCCGCTCGACGCCTGACCGACCAGGGTCAAACCGCTTTCGCCGCGCACCAATTGGGCAAAATGCTCCCTCAATACCTCCAAATCTTCTGCGATCAGCACCCGTATCGGTTCTGTCATGTCAAGTCCCCCTCCAGTTAGGATGAAACGTCTGTCCCCGGGCTGCGGTATTCGTGCAAATAGACCGGAAGCATAAACTGAAATACGCTGCCGACGCCGGGAGTGCTCTCCACATGAACATGTCCGTAATGGCCATGAACGATTTGCCGAACATAGGAGAGCCCGACGCCCCAGTTTTTGTTCGTATTTTTATTCGTATAAAACGGATCGAAAATCAGCTCCAGCTGCTCGGCATTCATCCCGATCCCGTCGTCTTCGATTTTCACGATGAACCAGTTGTTTTCCGTGTAAGCGTGGATTTTTACCGAGCCGCGCCGGTCTTTGCCGATTGCTTCAAAGGCATTGATCACGGCGTTGGACAGCGCTTCGACCATATGGCTTTCGTCGACCAGCACAAGCGGTTCCCCGGAAGCGTGCACCGTGAGAAGGTCGATGTTTGGCGGAACCTGCACCTTTTTGAGCAGCATATTCAGCAGGTCGCGGCTCGAAACCGGTTTCATTTGCAGGTAAGTCGTTTTGAACGAGTTATACAGCTGATCGAGCCGGTTCAGCGTTTCGCTGACGATGGCCGACATTTTGCCGATATGCTCGGGTACCTCGGAGGGCGCTGCGGACGCGGGCGCGGTTTCGAGCGAAGCTTGCGTCCGGTTCAGCAGAAGCTGCAGCATCAGCAGCTGGTTTTTGATCGCGTGCGTGAATACTTTGGTGCCCATATCGGCCGTTTTCAGCTTTCGCTCCAAATGAAGGTTCAGCTGGCCGAGTTTTTTGTCCACTTCGGTATACTTCCAGATGAAAATGATGCTCACCACGGAAAGAAGGCCGGTGATGCCGATGCTGATGTACCACTCGGCAATCGTCAGCGGCGGGTTAAAGTTGGAAAAATCCGAATAGAGCACGTAATACGTACGGATGTCGGTAACCTGCAGCGGTCCCATAAAGCCGAGATAAAAATAAAACAGGATCAGTGCAAAAACCCCGAGCATCACATATTTCACCTGATGTTTAAACCAGGGAATCGTAATCCGGCGGTATCTCCAAATCATCAGCGCGACGGCGACGAATGCGGATACGAGCAGCCACCCGCGGGTGATCCAACTGATCGGGTACGTCCATTCGCGGGCGATTACGCCGAGCGACCACCTGTAGACGATCGGATCATAGAAGATGATGTTCGCCAGCGGCAGCAGAGCGTTCAGGGCGTACACCTTCCAAAGCCGGCGGAACGGCCGATAGTAGAACAGCGTGACGGAAAGTCCGGTCAGGCTGAAAATGAACAACGAACGGCCAATCGTGATCATCCGGCTGATCGCGTCGATCGAAAGCGGGGCGTGCAGCAGCGCGTTGCGGATAAAGTCGTTAAAGAAAAGCACGATATTGACTTTGTAATAAAAACCTCCGTACTTCGCGATGAACAGCACAAGTCCGGACATGCTGAGAAACCAGCCGAGCAGCACGAGTCCCATCCAGTAGGCGGAAGGATGCCGCGCTTTCGTAATAAACAAAGTGATCGAAGCGGCCATCAAAATCAAAAGCAGTATCGTCATAGTTTCACCTTGGTGTGTGTGGATATATTCATCATAACATGCCGGGCGGATTCTTAGTAGACGGGTAAAGCGGTACGTCGTGTTTACGAACGCTCTTTCGGCACAGCTTGGTTTGCAAATCAGAGAATTGTGTAACGACTTGCGGCGGAAGGTTCTCTATGATGGAAATATACCAAATCAGACGTTTCTTGCAGGAGGGAACAGACTTGAGAAATGAGTCCACAGTCGAGATCCGCCGGCTCGGATCTCCGTTATTAAGAAAATCATCGTCATTAAAGGTATGGAAAAGAGGGTTACCGCTGTACCTGATGATATTGCCGGGGTTGTTGTTTTTCCTGATCTTCCGTTATTTGCCGATGGGAGGCATTGTCATCGCCTTTCAGGACTACAGCCCGTTCGCCGGATTTACGGGCAGCGAGTGGGTCGGCTTCGCCCACTTCGAGCGTTTGTTCGGGGAGGCCGATTTTTGGTCCTTGCTCAAAAACACTTTGATCCTGAGCGCGCTCAATTTGTTTTTGTTTTTTCCCGCTCCGATTGTCATTGCCGTTGTGCTGAACGAGGTCAGGGTGCAGTGGTTTAAAAAATTCGTGCAAACTGCGATCTATATGCCTCATTTTCTGTCGTGGGTCGTCGTTGTGGGGATTACGGTAATCCTGTTCGCTACACAGGAGGGTGCGATCAACAAGGCGCTGGCTGACGCCGGGTTTGCGCGGCTTGAGATCATGACCGACCCGAAATATTTCCGCATCGTCTATGTGCTGCAAAACGTGTGGAAGGAAGCCGGCTGGAACGCGATTATTTTTTTGGCGGCGCTCGCCTCCGTGGACCCGACGTTGTATGAAGCGGCGGTGGTGGACGGCGCGAACCGGTGGAAGCAGCTGTGGTATGTAACGCTGCCGGCGCTAAGGTCGACGATCGTCATCCTGTTCATTTTGCGATTGGGGCATGTCATGGACATCGGGTTCGAACATATTTATTTGCTGCAAAATTCTTTGAACCTGTCGGTTTCCGATGTTTTCGACACTTACGTGTACCGGACAGGCGTGCTGCAGGGGGAGTTCAGCTATACGACGGCCGTAGGTTTGTTTAAATCGTGCATCGGCCTGATCCTGATCGTGATAGCGAATAAAATGTCGAAAAAAGCCGGAGAAGAGGGGGTTTATTGAGATGAATACGTATGACGCGCGCGGAAAAGACCCGCTTTTTATCACGGTCATTTACGGACTTCTGATCGTGTCTCTGCTCTGCATTCTCGTTCCGTTCGTCTATGTGACCGCCAGCTCGTTTGCTACGGAACACGAGATTTTGTCTCGCGGGTTCTTCTTTTTCCCGAAGGAATGGACGGTTGAAGCCTACGGATACCTGCTGACCAACCAAAATTTTACCCAGTCGTTCAAAAATGCGGTCGTGATCACATTCTTCGGAACGCTGATCAATATTACGCTGACGAGTCTAATGGCTTACGGATTGTCCAAAAGCTGGCTGAAAGGCCGGCGAGTGCTCAACTTTATGGTGCTGTTTACAATGATTTTTGCCGGGGGCATGATTCCCACTTATCTGGTCATTAAAGAGCTGGGCCTGATCAACAGCTACTGGGCGTTGTATTTGAATACGGCGATCGCCCCGTTTAACCTGATCGTGATGAGAAGTTTTTTTCAAAACATTCCTTCCGAGCTGGAGGAAGCCGCGCGCATCGACGGATGCTCCGAGCTGAGGTTGTTTTGGCGCATCGTGCTTCCGCTATCGATGCCGGCCATCGTGACGTTTACGCTGTTTTATGCGGTGTTCAACTGGAATACGTACTTTTTTGCGATTTTGTTTTTGAACGATTCTGCGGATTGGCCGCTTCAGGTGTACTTGCGGCAGATGCTGATCGAAACGGCTTCGAGCATGGAGGCGGATTCCGGAGGATTTCATTATACGCCGGCGGTCAAGATGGCTGCCGTCATCATCACCGCTCTGCCGCTGCTTGTCGTGTATCCGTTTTTGCAGAAGTATTTTAACAAAGGGATGCTGTTAGGTTCTGTTAAAGGTTAGTCGAACGATAAACGAATAGGGGAAGAAGGGGAAAGAAATTGACGGCAAATGAAGGACTCGAACGAATTCGTTACGTGCAAAACGACGGAGGCCCGACGCTCGGGATTTCCGAATCGTCGGGAGTAAGCATTATTTATCGGGACGGTCTCGCCTTTAAGGATTTGAACAAGGACGGCGTGCTGGATAAATACGAGGATTGGCGGCTGTCGCCGGAAGAGCGGGCGAAAGATTTGGCTGCGAAAATGTCGATCGAGCAAATCGCCGGATTGATGCTGTACAGCAAACATCAGGCCATCCCCGGCAAACTGGGCTGGTATCCGGCCACATACGGCGGCAAGCCGTTCGACGAAAGCGGCGCCGCCTCCGACGAGCTGACGGATCAGCAGCGCCGTTTTTTGGCCGACGACCATATCCGGCACATTTTGGTGACCCGGGTGGAGAGCCCGGAGACCGCGGCGAGGTGGAACAACCGGCTGCAGGCGTTCGCGGAAAGTTTGCCTCTCGGCATACCGGCGAACAACAGCTCGGACCCGCGCCACGGTCTCGACGCCTCCGCGGAATTCAAAGTCGGCGGCGGCAGCAAAATCTCGATCTGGCCGGAATCGATGGGCCTCGCAGCGACGTTCGACCCGGAGGTCGCGCGGAAGTTCGGCGAAGTCGCCTCCAAGGAATACCGTGCGCTTGGCCTCACGACAGCATTGTCGCCGCAGGTGGATATCGCGACCGATCCGCGCTGGTTCCGCTTCGGCATGACGTTCGGCGAAGACCCGCAGCTTTCCGCGGATATGGCCCGCGCGTATATCGACGGCTTCCAGACGTCGGAGGGAGACGCGGAAACCACCGGAGGCTGGGGCGCCGACAGCGTCAACGCGATGGTCAAACATTGGCCGGGCGGCGGCTCCGGGGAAGCCGGACGAGATGCGCATTTCGGCTACGGCAAATACGCCGTCTACCCGGGCGGCAACTTCGAGCAGCATATGGTGCCTTTTACCGAAGGCGCGTTCAAGCTGGCCGGCCCTACGGGCAAGGCCTCGGCGGTGATGCCGTATTATACGGTTTCGTACGGCCAGGACAAGAAAAACGGCGAAAACGTCGGCAACTCCTACAGCTCCTACATCATAAACGACCTGCTGAGAGAGAAGGCCGGCTACGACGGCGTCGTCTGCACCGACTGGGCGATTACCGACGACGAGCCTGAGGAGATTTCCAGGCTGATTCCCGGAGGGCGCTGCTGGGGTGTGGAGGATGGCTATACGGTCGCCGAGCGCCACTACAAGCTTCTCATGGCAGGCATCGACCAGTTCGGCGGCAACGATCAAGCCGGACCGATCGTCGAAGCGTACCGCATCGGGGTCAGGGAACACGGCGAAGCGTATATGCGCAGGCGGTTCGAGCAATCGGCCGTACGGCTTTTGATCAACATATTCCGAGTAGGCTTGTTTGAGAATCCGTATTTGCAGGAGGAAGAAACGGCCTCCGTCGTCGGATGCGACGAATTCGTCAAAGCCGGCTTCGAGGCGCAGCTAAAATCGGTAGTGCTGCTGAAAAACGCAGGTCGCGTGCTTCCCCTTGAGAAGTGGAAAAAGGTGTACATTCCGAAGCGCAGCCTTCCGGAGAGCACGGGCTGGATGGGCGGGACGGTGCCGGCGGTGAACGGCTATCCGGTAAATCTCGACGCAGTCCGGAAATATTTCGAGGTAACCGATCAACCGGACGAGGCGGATTATGCGCTCGTGTTTATCGAGAGCCCCCGCTCGACGATGGGATACAGCAAGACGGACCGGGAAGCCGGAGGAACGGGATACGTTCCGATCAGTCTGCAATACGGGCCTTACACGGCCGAGCATGCGAGGGAAACGAGCATTGCCGGCGACCCTCGACCGAAGGACGTGCTGAACCGCACGTACAAGGGCAAAACCGTCACGGTGCTGAACCAGGGCGATCTCGAAACGATACTTCACATAAAGAGACTGATGAAAGGCAGGCCGGTCATCGTCTCTTTGCAGCAGTCCAATCCGACCGTAGTGGGCGAATTCGAGCCGGCGGCAGATGCTCTGCTTGCTCACTTCGGCGTGCAGGATGAGGCGCTGATGGAGATTCTTACGGGCGGGGCCGAACCGAGCGCGCTGCTGCCGTTCCAGATGCCCGCCGATATGAAAACGGTCGAGCTGCAGTGCGAAGACGTTCCGCACGACATGGAGGTTTTCGTGGATGCTGACGGAAACGCTTATGATTTTGCGTTCGGTCTTAATTGGAGCGGGGTTATCCGCGATGCTCGCACCGGGAAATATGCGGCGGCAAAATAAACTTGTAAGCCAGTGGAATCGGAGGAATACGCTTTGAACAGTACACCGGACATTTTGCTTTTTCTGAGCGACCAGCATCATGCGAACTATGCGGGCTTTGCCGGACATCCCTTTGTGCGCACGCCGAATCTGGACCGGCTGGCCCGGGAGGGAACCGTCATGAAGGCGGCCTATACGGCCGCGCCGATTTGCGTAGCTTCCAGGGTGTCCATGCTGACCGGCCAACTGCCGGAAAAAACGGGAGTGTACGATAACAACGGGGCGATCGGCAGCGACCAAACGACGTTTCTTCACGCTATCGCCGCGGCCGGGTATGAAACCGTTTTGTGCGGGCGGATGCATTTTCTCGGAGAGGACCAGCGGCACGGGTTTACCCGGCGAATTATGGGAGATCTCACGCCTTTGTTCTGGGGCAGATACGGCAATGTGCGCAGCGATCTCGGTCCTTATGTCGGCACTATGGCAAACGAGCCGTTAAAAATCATCGGAGGCGGAACATCGCCGGTTCTCGAATACGACAAAGCGGTGATCCGCGCTGCGCTCGAATATTTGTCGCGGGATCATGAGAAACCGCAGTGCATCGTAGTGGGCACTTACGGTCCGCACCATACGTTTGTGGCACCGCCCGATCTTTATGCGCATTATAAAGACGTACTCGACATTCCCGAATCGTTCGGGCAGCGTGACGACCATCCGGTGTTATCCGGCATGCGACAGGAGGGCCTCAACGAGGAAGCCCTGAAAAAGCTGCGCGCCGCTTATTTCGGCATGATCGAAACGATCGACGGGCAGGTCGGCGAAGTGCGTGCGGCGTGGAACCGATACCTGCAGCGAAGCGGGCGGCAGGGCGTGTTCGTGTACATGTCCGATCACGGCGAACAGGCGGGAGAGCACGGGCTGATCGGCAAGAGCACCTTTTACGAAGGATCGGCGAAAATCCCGATGGTGTTCGCCGGGGACCCGATCGTGGCGGGACGAACCGTACGCGGTGCCGTCAGCATTTTGGACGTAGGCCCGACCTTATGCGAATTTGCCGGGGCGGAAACGACGCCGAGACCGGATGGAATAAGCCTTAAACCGCAGCTCGCCGTAGAAATCGGCGATACCGATCGAATAGTCGTCAGCGAGTTTATGTATACGGCGGGTGGAAAACCGGTACCCGGACGCATGCTGCGGCAGGGAGAATGGAAATACTCCGCATACGCTTTCCACGACGATCATCATCAATTGTTCAATGTCGCCGAGGACCCGTACGAAATGAATAACTTATACAAGGTAAGGCCGGATATTGCCGAGAGGTTTCAAGCTTACTTGGACCGGACATGGAACATTTCCGCTATTGTCGATAAATACCAGGAAAAGAAAGAACATCATGTTTTACTGGCAAAATGGGGCAGAGCGGTCGACGTTCCGGAGGCCGAGAGATGGCCGGTCCCGGAAGAAGCAAGGGTGCTGCCGGTTATTGAATAAAAAAATTTTGCTACACCCAAATCCATCATTAACTTCCGTCATCCCCGTCAAGGGGATGACGGATTTCGTTACCGGGAAGTTTTAAGGGGACAAGCTCGGCTGTGCCGGATCGCTGCTTTCCGCATCGTAATGACCGATCGGAGGCGTGTCGTGCTGCTGCAGCTTTTGGTGCTCGAGGTCGCCGCTTAGGTCCATGAGTTCCGCCGAAATTTCGGAAGCCAGTTCTTCAAGCCGCGTCAGTTTATAGAACGTTTGCAAGGCTGCGTACGCTTTCGGATTGGAGGTTTGCTGCTCCGATTCGGCCAGCTTCTCGAAAGCATCTTTTTGTTCTCCCAGGATGGCGCGGTATTCTTCGGCGCAATCTGTTTTCGCTTTCTCAAGCGCCGGGTGGCAATCTCTGACCTTCTGCCGCACGGACGCCAAATTTTTGCGGATCTCGGAGATGTCTTCCTCGTTATGGTCCGTATCTGCGGTCAAATCGTGACATTGGCTGACGGCCCGGTGAAGCTGCTCCATCACTTCGGAATAAGCCGCGGAAATCTCCGGTTCATCCGAAGCAAGTCCTTCGAATTGCTCCACTGCCGATTCCAGACGTTCCAGACTGGTGCTTTCCGTTATCTCCATAATAGCCTTCATAATCTTCAAGTTTATCCACACCTTATCTTTTAATATTCGGCACGCTTTTATACACTAAACTTCATTGACGTATGAACGGAAACGAATGTAGGAAAGATAAGGGAGATGTGGAACAAGGGAGGGTACATGATGACCGAACAACGGTTGGCGCAGCAATATAGGGAAGGGCTAATGTCGTTTGGGGAGCGGATGCCTGACGTGCTGAGCGCCTACAACCAGTTTACTTCGACCTGCTTTCAGACGGGAGAGATCAGGTCGAAAGACAAACACCTGATGGCTATGGCCATTGCACTCTGCTCCGGAAACGAACACTGCATGGTTTATCACCTCGAGCTTGCGATGCAGGAAGGGGCAACCGAACAGGAAGTGGCTGAAGCCGCGGCGGTCGCAGGCGCTTATGGAGGAGGAAGCGCATTTTCGCACGGAGCTATTCTGCTGCACGAAGCGATGCAATCGATAAGGCAATCCGTTCATTAGCTGGAGGCATAAAAAAATCTTCTGCAAAAAACCGCGGGAAAGGTCCCCCGCGGTTTTTTTTGACATATCAGAAAGTATAAAATCTGAGGGGTACCTGTTCCCTTTTTCATGTGCCGACGAGGGGGCGAACCCAAGGGGCGCGCCGCGTGGATTTATTTAACGGACAAATCATCACCTTAGCGATCTGTTTTTGAACTTCCGTATCTCTTACGGACATGTTGTCCCATTAGCGGGCATAGTTGAGTAGAAAGCGGCCGATTGGGCATTCTGCGAAGATAAAATGTCCGTCAGGCAAGCTCGGCATCTTAAAATCCGGTTTTGGCGTTCCCTAATGTCCGTTAGCGACTGTCCGCCAACTGCCACATACGAGATACCTTTGTTTCCCGTTTACAATAGTCAACATATGCTTTTCTGTAAGCCTTTTAAGTATACGCCGAGAATGGTTGTCGGAGCACTGGAGATGGGAGGCGAGTTCCTCCGCGGGAAATGGCCGGCATTCGTCTGGCAAAACGTATAGTTTCCGTTTCAATCCAATGAGTGTGAAATGGGCAATGAGATAAACTTCCCGACGAAAGAGAGAACAACTAGTTTGCAGATCGAAGGATCTTCCTTGTGCAAATGCCTCATTAGAACGGGCATTACCTCACGATTTCAACTGTTTTGCCGCATTTGCACTTTGTTGATTCTGCGATGAAACCTCGAAAAATCGGGCAGGCCAATAATTTCTAATTGTCGGAAAATTGCCGATTCGGCATAATCGGATTAAAACGCTTACGCAGCGGTAAACGCACTTGGAGGTGGAGGGGGATGAAGCAGGCGGCTGCTCCCAACGAATTGAATACGGAGCAAACGATTCGCGCGGTGACCGGACGCCGGCAGAGCGTGCTGGGACGATTCAGGAAAGACAAATGGTTATATTTGCTTATGGCTCCCGGTTTGTTATATTTCATTATTTTTAAATATGTACCGATGTGGGGCATACTCCTCGCCTTTAAAAATTATCAGCCGTTTCTCGGCTTCTGGCGGAGCGAATGGGTAGGCTTCGAGCATTTCCGCGTTTTTTTCGGCAATCCCGAGTTTTTCATGCTGCTGCGAAATACGCTGCTGCTTTCGTTTTACAATTTGATCTTCTATTTTCCGACGCCTATTATACTGGCATTGCTGCTTAATGAAATCAGGCTCTCCTTCTATAAAAGGACGATCCAAACGCTGATTTATGTACCTCACTTCATATCGTTGGTTATCGTCGCGAGCTTGACGTATGTATTTCTGACAACGCAAGGCGGGATCGTTAACGAACTGCTGCAGCAGCACACCGGAAGCAAAATCGATTTTCTGGCCAGCCCCGACTGGTTCCGGCCGATGATCATCATGCAAACGATATGGAAGGAAAGCGGCTTCGGCACCATCATTTTCCTTGCGGCGCTCGCCGGAGTGGATGTGGAGCAGTACGAAGCGGCGATCATGGATGGAGCGAGCCGCTGGAGACAGACCTGGCATATTACGCTGCCTTCCATCCGAAGCACGATCGTGATCCTGCTGATTTTGCGGATGGGCGATGTGCTTGATAACGGGTTCGAACAAATTTACCTGCTGCTCAATCCGTTAAACCGCGAGGTGGCCGAGGTGTTCGATACCTACGTATATATGATGGGGATCACGCAGGGCGCATTCAGCTACAGCACCGCGGTCGGCTTGTTTAAGGCGGTTGTCGGCGTCATTCTGGTGTTGGGCGCTAACTGGCTGGCCAAGCGGTTCGGCCAATCCGGGATTTATTGATGCGCATAAATCGACGGTGGCAATGCGAATATTTTGAAGCGAGGAGGAGAGAAGGTTGGCTAAGCAATATCGAAGCGTTTCCGGAACCGTCTTTGACGTATCGAACTATCTCTTCCTGGGAATCGTCGGTCTGGTATCCGTTCTTCCTTTTATTTACGTCATCGCGGGTTCGTTCGCTTCGGACACGGAGCTGACGAAAAGAGCGGTGTTCCTCATTCCCGAGGAATTTACCGTATCGGCTTACCGGTATATTTTTTCGACGGATACGATTTTGAAAAGCATATGGAATTCGCTTTACATAACGGTGGTCGGGACGGTGGTAAATCTTCTCTTTACCGTAACGATAGCGTATTCTTTATCGAAGCGGGGGTTGATGGGGCGCAATACGGTGCTTAATCTGATCGTATTTTCGATGCTGTTCGGCGGCGGACTCATTCCAACCTATCTGGTCGTGAGAGAGCTGCACATGCTGGATACTTACTGGGCGCTCATCATACCGGGGGCGATCAGCGCCTTTAACCTGATCATCGTCAAAAACTTCTTTCAAGAGCTCCCGCAGGAGCTGGAGGAAGCGGCAAAAATCGACGGCTGTACGGAGCTGGGGCTTCTTTGGAAAATCGTCCTGCCCTTGTCGATGCCGGTGCTCGCCACTTTTACTTTGTTTTATGCCGTCGGCCATTGGAACAATTTTTTCTCCGCATTGCTTTATATCAACGATCCGTCGAAATGGCCGCTGCAGGTCATGTTAAGACAAATTGTACTGCTCTCGCAGGTGGCCGCCGGCGACGCCCAAACGGTGGATTACAACTATGTCAAAGAGGCTGAGCAATCGATCAAGATGGCTGTTATCGTTGTGGGGACCATTCCTATTTTGCTCGTCTATCCGTTCCTGCAGAAGCATTTTGCCAAAGGGGTCCTGATTGGCTCCGTCAAAGGGTAATACGGATTGCGATACATCCAAATTAAAAAAGGGAGGTACTTTTGATGTACAAAAACAATATGAAATGGGTTTCCGTTGCGGCCGTCAGTGCGATGGCGATGACCGCGATCGCGGGATGCAGCGGCGGAGGAGCCGACGGCGGGACGAAACCCGCCGTTTCGCCGAGCCAAGGTGCAGGTACTGCGGCGCCGCTCCAGCTGAACGTTATGATTCCGGTTTTCAAAACGAACTATCCGAAGGACGACGGTCCTGTCGTCACCGAAATCGAGAAGAAAACGAACACCGAACTGCATTTCGAATGGGTGCCGAACTCATCTTATACGGACAAATTTAATATAACGCTCGCTTCCGGTAAGCTTCCGCATATCCTGTATGTTGGGGACGTGAAGAACCCGAGCTTCGTCAATGCGGCGAAATCCGGAGCTTTTTGGGAAGTCGGGCCTTATCTGAAGGACTATCCGAACCTCAGCAAGGCGAACCCGGTCATTATGAACAATTCTTCCATTGCCGGAAAAAACTACGGGATTTACCGCGGCCGCGCGCTCGGCCGGAATGGGATCAACTACCGCAAAGATTGGCTGGAGGCGGTCGGCATGCAGCCTCCGAAAACGATCGACGATTTCTACAACATGTTGAAAGCGTTTAAGGAAAAAGACCCTGACAAAAACGGCAAGGACGATACGTATGGCATGGTTTTGGTCAAGTGGACCGGCCAATGGGCCAGCGGCTTCGATACGATCAAGCTGTGGTTCGGCGCGCCGAACAAATGGGGTGTCGTCGATGGCAAGCTTGTGCCTGAGCATCAAACCCCGGAATATCTGGAAGCGCTCAAGTTCATGAAGAAGCTGTACGACGAGAAGCTCATCAACCAGGACTTCGCCGTGTTCGATTCGGCCAAGTGGAACGATCCTATCGTGAACGGCCAAGCCGGCGTTATTGTCGATGTCACCGATACGGCGGCGCGCATCGACGACCGGATTCATCAGGCGCTTGCGAAGGAAGGCAAAGACAAGCCGGACGTACACTTTGTGGACAATATGATCGGCGTCACCGGCAAAAACGGCCTTAAAGCGCTGCCGACTTCAGGTTTTGCGGGCATTCTCGCCATCCCGAAATCGACGGTCAAAACGGAGGAGGAGTTCAAGCGGGTTCTGAAGTTCCTCGATCAATTGAATGAGCCGGAGCTCCAGACATTGGCGGGCTACGGCATCGAAGGCAAGCATTACACGAAGGACGGCGATGCGATCGTGCCGAGCAAAGACGCGGCCCTTCTCGAATCGGAAGTCGAAGGCCTGAACCAAATGCTGCCCTTCATTCCGGAAGACCGCGGCCTTAAGGTGAAGCAAACGCCGCTTCGTCTGCAAACCGCGAAGATTCAGAAAGAAGCGGAGCAGTATATCGTATCCAATCCTGCGGAGCCGTTCATTTCGACAGTGTATTCGCAAAAAGGCCAACAGCTCGACAACATCATCAACGACGCGCGGATCAAATTCATCGTCGGTCAACTCGACGAAGCCGGTCTGAAGGCCGCTTTCGAGACGTGGAAAAAAACCGGCGGCGACGATCTCGTGAAAGAAATGAACGAACTGTACGCTGCCGCGAAAAAATGAGCAGCACTCTCACAAAAAGCCGCATCTTACGATGCGGCTTTTTGTGATGTTACTCTGTCGCTATATATTATATGTTGAACCAAACATTTGCATGGTGCAGCGGCCGGTTTCGGCTAGAGGTATATGGTGTAACGGTTGCAGGTGAGCTAATTGGGGCCAAATGAGTGATTTCAGAACGGTAACGGTTGCCAGAGTGGTTATTTGTGAACTTTCATTGTTTTGATGGGTAAAAGATGAGAAATAAGCACTGCCACAACCGTTACAATGTTTAAATGACGTTTTTGAGACAAATAAGCTCAGCAGCAACCGTTACACTGCTCGTATCCATGACGCACATGCGATCAATGTTTCCCAAACTCCCGGCGTCACCGCTCAAAAGTGAAGCGTGCCTGGCATAGAATTTTTACCCAAGGTAAAAATTCATGCCAGGCAGACGCGGGGTAGAGGCACGTTTTACACTCATACCAGCATCGCGCCGATAGTACAGCGTGTCCGGCATAGGATTTATTGCAAGCAGCAATAAATCCATGCCGGACAAACGCGAACTAGCAGCGAGCATGAACTCCGGACTGGCGGGTCCAGGGCGCCCTAGCGCCTGGGGTCCCCCCGGTGGGGGGAATTAGGGGGGATTATTTTTGTCGGAAAAATACATAAAACACTCTGAAATTTCACTTGTACACTTCGCGGCATCCGGTGTAATCTCATGTAAGACGTACCCGGATTTGTGATATATTTGAATCGGGAGGTGACAGGATGCAAAATACGGCAATCGCAGGAATCGGCAGTCGGCTCGGCAGAATGATCGGGGGCAAAGGCCGTTTTTATAAAAAAAGCTTGATTATGATCTTTATCGTGTCGGGGATACCCGGACTGATCCTCGGGGCGCTTGTGTACTGGATGGCTGGAGGTCGGATGGAAAGCGAACTGCTACAGCTGCATTACCGGCAGATCGAGCAGCGCTCGCGCAATATCGACGATCAGCTGGGAAACCTGGAGATGCTGCTTTCCCACTGGGCGTTTGATAATAAATTCGATTACAGCTTATACGGCAACGATTTTGTGAAAAATTTCGAGCGAACCCAAGACATCACAAAAACGCTGATCGTCATGCAGGGCTCAAATTCGATGGTCAAAAGCGCGGAGCTTTTTATCAGCGGCCAGCAGCCTGTTTTGTTCCATCCCGAATATATGGCTCTCGATGCCCAGACGGCGGGGAACGTGTATGAGAAGCTGGTTCGCGATAAGCATGTCACTTATTGGACGCAATGGGCGTTTGATGCGAATTATCCGCAATCCAAGGACCTGACTCTCGTCCATCTGATTCCCGGAGGGAGCCTGCAGCCTTTCGGCGCGCTCATCTTCCGGTTCGACAACGAAAAATGGGTCAATATGATGAAAACATTGACGCCCTATAACGATGGGGAAACGTTTTTGATTGAAAAAGGTGGCGATTTGTTCATTTCCGCTAACGGAAACGCTTACAACTCGCCTTTTGTGCAGGCTCTCCGGGATAAAGTCGATGGATCCGGTTCGCAGAAAGGCTCCTTCTTTTTCGAATGGAAAGGGACGACGTATACCGTTTCGTACGGAAACTTGTCCAGAATTGCCGCCGATTGGACCTATGTATCGGCCTCCCCGATTACGAATATTACATCGCCGGTCGTGTTTATTTCCAAGCTGATCATCGCCGTCAGCCTCTTTGCTCTGCTCATTGCCGCCTTGCTCGCTTGGCTGGCGTCCCGGCGTATATATTCCCCCGTGAAACGGCTGGTTTCTTTGCTTGGAGGACATACGGCCCGTGGGGAGGAAGACGACGAGTTTACGCTGCTGGAAAAGCATTGGAACAACCTTCACCGGGAAAGCCACGAGTTGAATGCAAAACTCGCGGAGCAGCTGCCTCATGTCAAAGAAAGTTTTTTGCACCGGCTGCTGCAGGGTTACCTGTATTCCTATTCGGAAGAGGACTTGCTTCGCCGGATGGAACAATTCAAGTGGGAGGTAAGGGACCGGCAGTTTATCGTGCTGTTTGTCAAGTTGATCGGGATTACGAGCTTGGAGGGCAAATTTCACGAAGGAGATGAGGGACTCGTCTCGTTCGCAGCGGTCAACATGATCGAGGAGCTGGCTTCCCAGCATTTCGAGCAAAGCGACACGATCAATTTTCACGATATGACGGCGGGAATCTTTTTCATCGTGCCGGCCGCAGGGTCGTATGCCAAAGAGCTTCAAGCGTTTAGCGAGGAGTTGACGCTTTATATTAACCGGATACTGAAAATGCGCGTCACCATTGCGATCGGGCGTCCCGTACCGCATGTTTCGGATGTTCCGCTTGTGTTTGAAAGAGCCAGGCAGGCAACCAGCTACCGGAATTTCGACAATGCGAACCAGATCATCGATTTGGAAGCGGACGATCTCGAAACGGGCGCGGCAACCGACCTGCAGTACCCGTTCACGCTGGAAAGGGAAATGATCCAGGCGCTGCGGACGGGAAGGGAAGCCGATACGCTTAGTTTGCTGGAGTCGTTTTTGAGCGAGATTTCAGGCAGCGGAGCCAAGGAAATCGATGTACAGCAAGGCATGCTGCATCTGCTGGGGAGCGTTCAGCACGCCATCATGGTGTCGGGCATCAACCCGAACCGGCTGTTCAAGGGAGCGAACCTGTACGAGCAGCTTTCCGGCATCCGCGAACCGAAACGGATCTTGGAATGGTTTAAGGAAAAGGTGGTGACCCCGTTCCTGAAAGAGCTGTCCAGCCGTTCCGATTCCCAAGTGAAACGGCTTATTGAACAGGCCATGATTTATTTGCAGGAAAACTACATGAAAGACATTTCGCTCGACAACTGTGCGGAACATATCGGCACCAATCCATATTTTTTGAGCAAATCTTTCAAGCAGGTGACCGGCAAAAATTTTATCGATTATTTGACGGAGCTGCGAATCGACAAAGCCAAGGAATTGCTGCGGGATTCCGAAATGAAAATTTACGACGTGGCTGAACAGGTCGGATACCAGCACAGTTATTTCAACCGGATTTTCAAAAACCTGGAAGGAATGACTCCAACCCGTTACCGGGAACTCAGCCGCAATTCGTAGATGAATCCGGTCCCGTCTCAGAAAAGCCATTTTACCCAATATGCCAAAATCACCAAAGTAAACACCAAGGACGGCGGAATTACGATTAATGTCACTTTCACATACTCTTTCCAAGTGATTTTCAGTTTGTTTTGCTTGAGTATGTGCATCCAGATGAGCGAAGCGAGAGTTCCCATCGGCAGCAGCAGCGATCCGACGTCACTGCCGATCACGCTGGCCAAATAAGCGATTTTTAACGTTAAAGGATCGAGATTCATATTCGTTAAAGTCAGCGTTCCTATCATCAAGGCAGGGTGATTGTTAAATAATATCGACATGAGCGATAGCAGCGAACCCATCAGCAAGCTGGCATTGAGCAAATCACCGGAAACGATCGGCTGGAAAAAGGCGACGAGCATTTTCGTCAATCCGATATTGTTCAAACCGTAAATGATGACGTACATCCCGAAAGCGAAAACGAGGATGTGCCAAGGCGTTTTTTTCAGCATATCGGTCGGAGGGATTTTCAATGCCTTCCACCGCCAGCCCAGCAATATGGCCGAACCCAGCACGGCGACGATTTCGATAGGGATCCCTATATAAGATGCGATAAATAGTCCTACGCGCATGGACAAGACAAACAGAAGGACGTTTCGCATAAACCGGTTCCGGTTTTGTAATGCCAAAACCGTGGGGGCTTGTGCGCCGGCCAGCGGATGCCTCTCGGTCCCCGTGTAGATCACGCGTTTCCTTGGAAGCCTGCGCGGCAATCGCCGATAGAAATACAGAAACAACAGGAATACGAGAAATAACAGTCCGAGAGTGGCCGGCACAAACATCATGGCCGTATGCATATAAAGGTCCATATGAACGATTTTCAGCGCTATCAGATTGACGATATTGCTTACGCCGATAGGTGCGCTGGAAGCTGTGGCAATCAATGCCCCGGAGAGCAGATAAGGGATCTTCTCGTGATTTTTAAGCCCAAGACGCTCAAGCAAAATGATTAAAATGGGCGTCGTAATAAGAATGCTTCCGTCGTTGTTGAAAAACAGCGTCATCAGAAAGCAGAGTAAGTTGACATACCAGAAAAGCCGTATTCCTGAGCCTCTCGCTCGGGCAGCTAGTCCTTCGGCAGCCCAATAAAAAAAGCCGAAGCTTTCCAATATGATCGCCATCACAATCGTTGCCATGATGGTGATGGCGGCGCTGCTGATGGTCGCACCGATCTTCCCCAGATCGGCTAAAGTAACGCTCCCGCTTAAAAGCACCAACACGGCCCCGGCCACAGCCGGAATGGCTTCATTCAACCCGTTCGGACGCCAGAGAACCAGAACCATCGTACACACAAAAGCGATGACTGTCAGGGTTACCATGGCTGAACTGAACACGCGATCGTCACTCCTCGTTACCCGACATGTGTACTTTGGAATAATCCGGCAAACCGATGCCGCTTAGTTTAATGTCCGCATAAGCTTCATTCGTTTCAACCTCTTCGTAAAGATCGGCAGGAGGCTGCAGCAAGACGAACAGTCCGTAACCGCATAAAAGAATGATAGACAAGACAAACATCAATATCCCTCCCTTTCAATGAAGTTTTATCTACCGTTATGCATATCACTTCCCGACATTGATAGTCGTATTGTATTTATATGTCATCTTCATCCGTTTGGTATGATGAGTTCGCCTTGTTTGCCGAAAGTGTCCATAAATCCGCAAAACGGCACCGTTTGGCGGTGAAACGCCGGCAAAGGCAGCGGTCGGGACGCTTGATTTGAAAAACAAACTTGGGGGATCGGCGGATGGTACAGGACCTATCATTCCGACATATTTTTTGAGATTTGCGATGCATAACAAGAGGGTATATGGAAAAAGATATTTCCATGTACGAATGTCCATTGGAGGTAGTATATTGACGAGCGAACGGATTGAACGTGACTCGATGGGTGAAATCAAAGTGCCGGCCGACAAGCTTTGGGGCGCACAAACCCAGCGAAGTTTGGAACATTTTCGCATCGGCGGCGAGCGGATGCCGCTCGATGTGATTTATGCTTTGGCGCTGATCAAAAAATCGGCTGCCCGCGTTCAGAGGAGCATGGGGAACATGGACCAGGCTAAAGCAGAGGCGATCGAAGCCGCCGCGGATGAAATTTTGCAGAAACGGTGGGATGATCATTTTCCGCTTGTCGTATGGCAAACGGGCAGCGGCACCCAGACGAAT
This sequence comes from Paenibacillus hamazuiensis, assembly GCF_023276405.1. Lineage (NCBI taxonomy): Bacteria > Bacillati > Bacillota > Bacilli > Caryophanales > Paenibacillaceae > Paenibacillus > Paenibacillus hamazuiensis. The sequence goes on along the minus strand of NZ_JALRMO010000001.1, from coordinate 2,688,121 downwards.
ATGAACGTAAACGAAGTGATCGCACGGCGGGCGGGGCAGCTTCTGGAGAAAGCGGGAAGCGAACTGCGCGTCCATCCCAACGACGATGTCAATCGGTCACAAAGCTCGAACGATACGTTTCCGACGGCGATGCATATTTCCGCCGTAATCGCGCTTGAGGAACGTCTGCTTTCACCTCTCCGGCGGTTAACCGATACGTTCAGACAGAAGGAAGAATCGTTCGCAGATATTGTCAAAATCGGCAGAACCCATCTTCAGGATGCCACACCGCTAACTTTAGGCCAGGAAATCAGCGGCTGGAGGGCGATGCTGGAAAAAGACGGCGCACTCATTGCTTCCGCGATTGATCCGCTCAGGGAGCTCGCCATCGGCGGCACGGCGGTAGGAACCGGCCTCAACGCTCCACCGAAATTCGGAGAGATGGTCGCCGAAGAAATCAGCCGAATCACGGGAAAAACCTTCGTTTCCGCGGCGAATAAATTCCAAGCGTTAACAAGCCATGCTCAGCTCGCTTTCGCCCATGGCGCTCTTAAAGCTTTAGCCGCCGATTTGATGAAAATCGCGAACGACGTTCGCCTGCTGGCCAGCGGCCCGCGCAGCGGGATCGGGGAGATCACGATTCCGGAGAATGAGCCGGGAAGTTCGATAATGCCAGGCAAGGTCAATCCGACGCAGGCGGAGGCGATGACGATGGTGGCTTGCCAGGTGATGGGCAATGACACGATCGTCGGTTTTGCCGCTAGCCAAGGGAATTTTCAGCTCAATGTGTTCAAGCCGGTTATTATTAACGCCTTCCTTCAATCGGTACGGCTGCTCTCGGATGCGATGGATTCATTCGACCGGTACTGCGCTGTAGGTATCGAGCCCCGTTACGAAAACATCCGAAGAAATGTCGAGCAGTCCCTCATGCTGGTTACGTCATTAAACCCGCACATCGGTTACGAGAAGGCGGCTGTAATTGCCAAGCAGGCGCATAAAGAAGGATTGACCTTGAAGGAAGCGGCTGTCCGATCGGGGTATTTGACGGCGGAGCAATTCGACGAGCTCGTGCGGCCGGAGAGAATGACCCGCCCGGAGGGCTGATTTTCTGACATATATTTTTTTCAAATTTTTTAAAATTTATGTTTACCTCGAAAAAGGTTTTTGATAAAATAATTGCAATATCAAATGCGATGAAGAGACGAGTAAATAAATGAATTCTTTCGCAGAGAGCTCCGGCAGCTGAAAAGGAGTAAAGAATCGTTTGTTGAAAAAAGCCTCAGAGCAGCACATCGGAACCTTTCGCAGGGGGATGCTGTGCCAGGAGCTCCTGTTACAGAGCTAGAGTATAAGCGTTGCTTCCAATGCCGTACTCGAAGAGGCTGATATGGCGACATATTGGCGAATCTGGGGTGGTACCACGAGGATGCAAATCTCGTCCCTAAGACTAGAGTCTTGGGGGTGGGATTTTTTTATTGCTGTAAGAGAAAGAAACTTGATATATCGTCAACCGCTTTTTAATATATGCTACTGAGAAAGGATTTGGATGACTATGACTGCAAAATTGAAAGTGGGCATTGTGGGAGGAACAGGCATGGTGGGCCAGCGTTTCGTCCAGCTGCTGGACCGGCATCCGTGGTTTGAGGTAACGGCGATTGCCGCCAGCAGCAGCTCGGCGGGAAAAACCTATGAAGAATCAGTGCAGGGCAGATGGAAATTGGCAACGCCGATTCCTGACAGCGTGAAGCGGATCGTCGTTCAGGACGCCTCGAAAGTGGAGGAAGTTGCCGCCGGGGTTGATTTTATTTTTTGTGCGGTAGATATGAAAAAAAGCGAAATCCAAGCGCTGGAAGAAGCTTACGCGAAAACAGGAACGCCCGTCGTTTCCAACAACTCGGCCCATCGCTGGACGCCGGACGTCCCGATGGTCATCCCGGAAATCAATCCGGCGCATCTGGAAGTGATCGCGGCGCAAAGAAAGCGGCTCGGCACGTCGACCGGATTTATTGCCGTGAAGCCGAACTGCTCCATTCAAAGTTATGTGCCGATGCTTCATGCGCTGCTGGACTATAAGCCGACCAAAGTGGTCGCATCGACGTATCAGGCGATTTCCGGCGCCGGCAAAAATTTTGACGACTGGCCGGAGATGCTGGACAACGTTATCCCGTATATCGGCGGCGAGGAAGAGAAAAGCGAGCAGGAGCCTTTGCGCATTTGGGGCAGCGTGGCAAACGGGGAAATCGTTAAAGCGGCCGCGCCCTTGATTACAACGCAATGTATCCGCGTGCCTGTCACGGATGGGCACTTGGCTACCGTATTCGTATCGTTTGAGAACAAACCGTCGAAAGAGGAAATTTTGAACCGCTGGAAGCAGTTCAAAGGCCGGCCGCAGGAACTCGGTTTACCGAGCGCTCCGCAGCAGTTCATCACGTATTTTGAAGAGGAAAACCGTCCGCAGACCGGACTTGACCGTGATATCGAGCGCGGAATGGGCGTTTCCGCGGGCCGTCTGCGCGAGGACTCATTGTACGATTATAAATTTGTCGGACTTTCGCACAATACGTTGCGCGGAGCGGCCGGCGGTGCCGTGCTGATCGCCGAACTGCTTAAGGCGGAAGGATACATTCAAGCCAAATAAACCGATGAAATGCCGATAGAGGAGTTGCCCCTGAGCAGCTCCTTTTTTTCTTCTCTTTTCATAGTCCGGCCTTGTTTGTTATGGTAAAATTAGTAGAAATTGATCTGACCAATGTAAAATATAAGACTGGAGGTCACCATGGAAAACAAGATGGAAGAGCGGATGAAATATCCGTCCGATGTGATGAAAGCCGTTCGAAAGCGATTGGGGACAAGCCCCGATTCCGCCGATTCGGACAGCCAAATCGAACATATGCTCAAGACGGAAATTATGGATATATACTTGGAATCCAAGGAAATCAGGGCGGACGGTCGCACAATTCGTGAAGTTGTAAACGACGTTTTCGGCATTAGCTTGGACACCATCTCCGCCAGCGGCGAGGGAAGCCTCGTTGCTTCTTATCCCGCGGATATTATGGAAGGGGTTCGCATGACGCTGAACATCGATCCGGCATCAGCGGAATTGGATACCCGGATCATGTCGATGAGCAAAACGGAAGTAATGGACCGATTCCTGGATGCCTACGGGAAACCGATCGCCGGTTCGGAAGTCAGGCGCGTCATCAACGAAATTTTCGGTCTGAACTTGAACGGACTCGCAGCGCTGGAAAAAGCCAAATTGTCAATCTTTTCGAAAGGGCAGTGGATGACGCGGAACAGCGGCGATATGATTGAGGTCATCACCGGAAAAGGCGATGTCGATGTCAGTGTCGGGGTTACGGACCATTACGAGGAAATCGTCGGAACCGATCAACTCCCGGAGGAGATTCAACGATTTATGAGCGACCTCGGTTTTGCATACATACCGGACAAGAAAACGTACTATTACTCCAATCCGGCAGGGGAGTCGGTTCCCGATTCTTTTAAAGGGCAGCTCATAGGAAAGCTTACCGCATATATACGCGATCATTTTACGGATTAATTGAAGGATTTATATTGACGGCATACAAATATCATGTTAGGATACCAAATATATCCGACTGGATTAATAGGAATATCGATGGTTGACCGGAACACCGGAAACATAGTACAGGGCCGCTAAGGCTGGTGCTATGTTTTTTTGTTTTTTTAAGAGAAAGAAATCGAAAAAGGTATGAGGATATGAGACGTCTATGGAGCAAGCTTTCGATCAAGTGGAGTATGGCTATGCTTTTTCTCGGTGTCAGCCTGATTTCCATGATCCTCGTGGGAGTCTTTTTTCACATCTACTACAGCCATACGGTGAAACAAGACTTTCATAAAGTCACTGACGAAGCGACCAAAAGGTTAAACGATCATATTGAGTTTTATTTGGAGCAGGTTTCCAGATCTACAAGGACATTGGCCGATTCGGACTTGATTCAAGCGTGGATGGACAAAAGCAGAGAGCTGAATTTGTTCGAGGTGGACGAAATAGAGACGCAGCTTCGCCGCAGCGTAGCTTTTCAATATTCGGAAGTCGTCGGCATATTTTTGAAGTCTGCCGATAACCGGGTCATCGCCGCGCCCAGCTTTAATTTTAAGGAGCCCGATTATATGGCGGAACCGTGGTATCATTTGCCCGTTCCGGAGAAAAGAGTACTGCTGCCTACTTACAGAATCAATTATCCGCAAAGCCAAGGGATGTCCGTGATTTCGATCATGATGCCTGTGTACAGTCGGTCGGATCTGACGCTCATCGGATGTGTTGTTATCGACTTGTCCCTTTCTGAAATCGAGACCACATTGGAACGTTCGAAGATCGGAAAATCGGGTCATTTCATGATGCTCTCGGATGACGATACGATCGTTTATCATAGCAACAGCGAGTGGCGGGGAACGAGTCTTACGCGTACGCCGCTGAGTGTGATTCATATTCCTCAGGAAGGAAGCGTCGGTACGGAGTTTTTTGAAGGAAAACAAATATTGGTTTCCGCACACAGCTCCAAAGCGACGGGATGGCGGGTCGTGGCGATCGTCCCGTTCGAGGAGATGGCCGGCGGCCTCAATACGGCCAAAAGCTCGGCGATCAGCGCTTTTGTCCTTATTGCTGTCATGGTTATTCTTATCGTCCCGGTTTTATCGAATTTGTTCGTCGAGCCCATCTTGCGTTTGGAGAGCAGCATGAACAAGGTGGCAGCGGGGGATTACGACACGAGGGCGGATTTTCAGCAAGGGAGCAACGAATTTCAAAAATTAAATAACAGCTTCAATAAAATGGTGCGGCAGCTCGAAGGGCAGCTTCATACTATAGCCGACTTGAAGCTTCAAGAGCTTCATGCCCGGTTGCGTCAGAAGGAAGCTTACATCCAGGCTCTGCAAAATCAAATTAACCCTCATCTGCTCTACAATTCGTTGGATGTGATTAAAAGCATCGGTTATCTCCATAACAATGAGCTTGTTGTCAGCATGGCGGGAAATCTTGCGGAGGTTTACCGATATACGGCGAAAATATCGGACTATGAGGTGACGTTGCGGGAAGAACTGACCATATTGGAAAAGTATTTGGAAATGGCCCGGATCCGGTTTCCGAAAAAGTTCCGAAGCGATATTACTGTGGACCCTAAATACTACAGCTGCCTGGTCATCAAACTCACACTTCAGCCTATCGTGGAAAATGCCGTCAAATATGCGGTGCATTCGGGGGATGGGGATACCGTTATTTCCATTCGTGTTTATGACGAAGTAAACGATCTTGTCATAGAAATTGCGGATAACGGCGACGGCATTCCGGAGAATACGAAATCGGAGCTTGTTAGCGACTTAAGGGCGATCACGATGAACGGGCATTCCCCTGAAATCGCGCGGAGAAATTCCCTCGGCATTTCCAATGTTCATTCGCGGATTTTTCTAAAATACGGCGAACCCTACGGGATCAACTTATCCTCCTGTCACGGCAGAGGCACCTTGGTATCAATCAGACACCCTCTTCAATTCGCCGGATGATGGAAGTATAAATTACCAATATATGTATCATAGTAAAGGGGAGCCTAAAACGAAAGGAGGCACCCTTGGTGGCTAATGAACAAAATAAAGCGAACCAGGCGCAAAATGCGGTGGAACATTCGCATAACGCGGTGGAGTCGGCATTGAATAATCCGACCGACCAGCAGGTCGAACAGGCGGAACGCTCGCTGCGCCATTCGCAAGCGGCCGTAAACCAGGCGCTCGAAAGTGGCAGCGACGAATCGGCTGCAAACTCTGCGGTCGATCAACTGGCGGAAGATCAAGCCGCGATGAATGACGGCGCTTCGTCCTGACGCTTGAAGTCCCAGAACCTGCCGCGCCGTTACAGGCCGTGCAGGTTTTTGTTCGTTGCATTCGTATGCCGCATTTTCATTGATTCCCCAGCGGGATAGGCGTACAATAAAGATTATGGCAAATTGCGCCAGAATGATGGTGTCTGCGAGCAGGCGATGGCCCCGGCGCCGCCGCCGTCCGGGTACAGGTTGGCTGCTGCGTCTTACGCAACGAATAAGGAGGACGATATGAAAGCGCAAGCGAAGGCAAGGCCCGTTTTGACGGAAGGACCTATCGGCAAGACGCTGTTTTTATTTTCGCTGCCGATACTGCTAGGCAACGTACTTCAATCGCTCAACGGTTCGATCAATTCCATCTGGGTCGGCAAATTTCTGGGCGAGACAGCGCTTGCCGCCACATCGAACGCAAATATCATCTTGTTTTTTCTGCTTAGTCTCATCTTCGGCATATCTATGGCCGCCGTCATTTTGGTCGGACAAAATCTCGGCGCGCAAAAAGTGGGAGAAGCCAAACGCGTGGTCGGGACCAGCACCGTGTTTTTCACATTGACGTCGATCATCGTCGGTGTAGCCGGCATTGTGTTTACCCCGCACATATTGGACCTGCTGAACACGCCGCCGGATGCGAAAGCAATGGCCGTCAGCTATACGCAGTTCATTTTTGCCGGCATCCCGTTTATGTTCGGTTTCAATCTGGTTATGGCGGTGCTCCGCGGTTCGGGCGACGCCAAAACGCCGTTTTATTTTCTGCTCCTGTCGACGATTTTGGATGTGGTGCTGAACCCGCTGCTGATTGTCGGGATCGGCCCGTTTCCAAAGCTCGATATCAGCGGTTCGGCCATCGCCACGTTTATCGCTCAGTTGATCAGCTTTGCACTGCTGCTTATTTATTTGTATGCGAAAAAATATTTTCTCCGCATCACAAGGGCAGACATCCATCTGCTGCGGCTGGATTGGCCGCTCATCGGGCTTTTGATCCGCAAGGGGCTGCCGATGGGTTTGAACATCGTCGTCATATCTCTCAGCAATTTGGTGCTGATCAACATCGTCAATGCTTTCGGCTCCGAAGCGACGGCGGCTTTCGGCGTGGCCAACCAAATTTCCAGCTACGTGCAGATGCCGGCGATGGCGATCGGAGGAGCGGTAACATCGATGGCTTCGCAAAATATCGGGGCGGGCAAATGGGATCGGGTTCGCCGGATTACATGGACCGGCGTCGCTTTTAACATCGGTCTGACGGGGCTCATCGTCGTCGTGATCCACCTGTTTAACCGCGAAGCGCTCGGCTTGTTTTTGCCCCTGCAGGGCAAAGCCATCGATCTGGGCATGCACATCAACAATATTACGTTGTGGTCGTTTATCATCTTCGGCATCTTCAACGTCGTCGCCGGCGTCGTCCGTTCGGCAGGGGCTGTGGTCGTTCCGCTTGTCGTTTCGTTTATTGCGCTGCTGCTGGTGCGGATTCCTCTGGCATCGTATTACGGTCATCAATACGGCTTCGATATGATCTGGTGGAGCTTTCCGATCAGCTTCGCAATCGCGGCGGTGCTGAACATATTGTATTACCGTTTCGGCAACTGGCGCAGCGCCCGTCTGATGGAGGCGGCAAGCCGCCCGTAACCAAACGCGGAATATCGTAAGTCATGTCAAATTCACTGGAAAGGACGAATGGCAATGAACTCCTTTACGTTCAAAAACCCGACCAAATTGATTTTCGGCAAAGGTTCGCTGGATCAGCTTTCCGCCGAAGCAGCCGGCCTTGGCAAAAAGCTGCTTCTCGTTTACGGGGGAGGCAGCATCAAAAGGAACGGCCTTTACGACAGCGTGCTGAATCATTTGCGAAGCAGCGGAGCGGACGTTTTCGAGCTGGCCGGCGTTGAGCCGAATCCGCGTCTGAGCACGGTAAAGCGAGGAATCGAGCTTTGCCGGGAACATGACATCGAGGGACTGGTGGCGGTCGGCGGGGGCAGCGTCATCGACTGCACGAAGGCAATTGCTGTCGGAGCTCGTTATGACGGGGACGTTTGGGACATCATTACGCGTCGCGTCGCTGCTTCGGCAGCTTTGCCGTTCGGTACCGTGCTCACTTTGGCCGCGACCGGATCGGAGATGAACAGCGGTTCGGTCATTACGAATTGGGAAACGCAGGAAAAGATTGGCTGGGGCAGTCCTTACACGTACCCGCAATTCTCCATTCTCGATCCCGAATTTACGTATTCGGTCCCGAAAGACCAGACCATTTACGGCATTTGCGATATCATGTCCCACGTGTTTGAGCATTATTTCAATCATACGCCCAATATTCCGGTCCAGGACGGCATGTGTGAAACGATACTTCGCACGGTCATAACTGCAGCGCCTAAACTGCTGAACGACTTGCAAAGCTATGAGCACCGCGAAACGATTTTGTACTGCGGCACGATGGCGCTGAACGGCATGATTAACATGGGCGTGCGCGGCGACTGGGCGACGCACAATATCGAGCATGCGGTCAGCGCCGTGTATGATATCCCGCATGGGGGCGGGCTCGCGATTTTGTTTCCGAACTGGATGAAACATGTGCTGGACGAAAATGTGCTGCGCTTTAAGCAGATGGCCGTGAACGTGTTCGGCATCAACCCGGATGGCCAAGACGACCGGACGGTCGCTTTGCAAGGGATAGAAGCGCTTCGCAGCTTCTGGACCTCAATCGGCGCTCCGTCGCGCCTGGCCGACTACGGCATCGACGATGCCAAGCTGGAGCTGATGGCGGACAAAGCGTCGGCGGGCGGACCGTTCGGCAATTTCAAAAAGCTAAGCCGCGAAGACGTACTTGATATTTACCGCGCCTCACTGTAAATCCGCATGATCTTCACAGCGAAAGAACTCCCTTGCCGCGTACGCGGGCTAAGGGAGTTTTTCGTTTTGGATCAAGAAGCAAGTTGAATTCCGTTATAGCGATACTCTTCCTTGTTTGTGAAGGTTTATAGGGAGGATAATATTTGTAATCGGTTAATGCCGAAGCCGAGACAAGGTGAACGATTTAAGGAGGAGGGAAATTAGGATGAGCCGACTGGAATCGATGCTGAAACAGGCATACGGTCTCGAACCTGCAGACGAAGGAACTAAATGAGATAAACGACATGATTCGGGAAGGAGAATGAGTTTGAATAACACGCCGCGGGATTTATCCGCTCTCGAGCTGATGGAGCTGCATATCGAAGCGATGTTTACACACGATACGAATGCAAGGCTTCGCACGATAAACGAACCTTGGCCGGGAGAAGCGCCTGCCCCTCGTTTTTTCTTGGGAAGAACTATAGATGGAGCGGTTTGTAGCCGTTTCCGGTATGATGTTCCGGATCGCCTTATTGCGCAATTGGAGACGTTGTGCGCCGACGAACCGATCGCCCGGGATTTCCGTACGAAACCGAAACATTTTGAAGCATACATGAGTCTATTACAAGGGGAGCGGTTTACGATGGGACCTTGCTTTCTCGTACCGAGCGAAACCGCGCCGATCATGCAGGTCGTCGGCATCACGCGGGAAAATATGACGGATCTATTAGGCGATGGATTCGAATGGCTGGCATCGGAAATAGACTACGCTCAGCCTTGCACCGCGTTAGTGTGCGAAAATCGGGCGGTCTCGATCTGCCGCAGCGTTCGCATCACCTCCGGGGCGCATGAAGCCGGTCTTGAGACCTTGCCGGAGTTTCGCGGAAAAGGTTATGCCGGTGAGGTTGTGGCCGGATGGGCAGCGGAGGTACGGAAATCGGGAGCCATTCCGCTTTACAGCACCTCGTGGGATAATACCGCATCTCAAGCCGTCGCCAGAAAATCGTCTTTATTTTATTACGGAGTCAATTTCACGGTCATTTGATTGGTCGCAGGGCAGCGACTTCCAAAGTCATGTTAAATCATGGGTGAATTCCCAGCGGACCGCTAGGCCCAATTGATTGTGTTTTGCTCTAAAATAATAGTATGCTTATGAGTAATAGATTCATTTTCCAACATATCGGGAGGACCCTTCATAATGAAAAAAAGCATAAGCCTGATTGCCGCGGCTGCCGTAGCTTTATCCATGACCGCAAACGCCGTCATGGCCGGGCCGGCAAAAACAGCGGCCGATTACAAGGACTTGACGAATCTGGACGCAGGCCTTAAAGACAAGGTGGATACGCTGCTGTCCCAGGGCATCTTCGAAGGGGTATCCGACGATAGCTTCGGCATAACGCAAAACATGACAAGAGCCCAGTTTGCAAAGGTCGCTGCGCTTATCTTCGGCCTCAAAGTCGACAATACGCTTCAAACCTCCAGCTTCTCCGACGTTAAGGCTGACGATGCCGCAAACGGCTGGGCCATACCGTATATCGAGGCGGCCAAAGCTGCCGGACTCATCGACGGAGTAACCGATACCACATTCGCTCCGGGCGAGCATGTGACCGTAGGACAGCTGGACACCGTTTTGGTCAAGGGACTCGGTAAAGCGGTTAATACTTCGGTACAGCCATGGTATGCGGATGCGGTGAAACAGGCGGCCGATCTCGGCATCCATCCCGTTGATAAAAGCGGCGGCGACGCAGCGAGCCGGGCGGACCTGGTCATAGGAGCCTATGGAGCATGGCAGGCTTCTCACGGACCAAAGAACACGGGCAAGGTTTCCGTTTCCTCCGTTCAGGCGTCCGGCGATCATGTCGTCAAGGTGACGCTTGACCAGCCGGTGGATACGGTTAAGGCAACCTTAACGCTCAGCAAAGACGGAACGGTGATCCCTGTGGATGTGGCCTGGTCCGGCGACGCAAAATCCGCTGAGTTGACACTAAAGAACGACGCTGCGCTCAGCATCGGTTATTACACGGTAACATTGGGCGGGTTGGACAGCTCGGCGATCCGATCCGCGACCGGCTCGCTCACGATCGGCACGACCAGCAATTCAGGCAATATCCAATATTTAACGGCGTCCTCTTACGTAATAGGCAACGTAATTGACAGCGGGATCACGGGATCGGCTACAGGGGCAAACGGGTATGCGACCAGAGAAGAAGCGGAAAATCCGGCGCTCAGCAAATTGGCCACGGAAGTAGTCATTAAAGCCAAAACGTCTTCGGGCGAGGAGATAGTGCTGCCCGGCCTTGTCCAGTCCGCCACTTCGACGAATCCGACGATCGTCAAGGCGGCTGTATCCGAGGACCACAAGGCCTATATCCTCGGCGTCAAGGAAGGTACGGCGACGATTAATATCATCTATGCCGCCGGTGACGACAAACGAAAGCAGGTTTCGATTCCGGTTACCGTGAAAAATGAAAGGGTGATGGTGCAAACGCTTGAGGCCAGAGACCTTTCCTTTAATCAGTACGTAACCACGGTAACCGGTAATGTGTATGCCGGCGCCTTCAATGCTTTTGAAAAGATGGACCTCAAGGCGGTCGATAATTACGGCAACGAATACGAGCAAGACGAAATCCAAAGCTATAACTTTGCTCTGGGCCTTATGTTCTTACCGGAGGATATTATAGGCGACACCGGCAGCGAGCCCGTAGGTACGGTGACGATCGACACCGACGGAACCGTTCGTGTCGTCGGCAATGTGACCCGCTTTACGCTGACAGCCACAACCCCCGAAGGGAAGCGGGTATCCTCCGACGTTTACGTTTATAAGAAACAAAAAATCGATGAAGAGGAATAACTCCGAACCGATCATAAAAGTCCCCGGCTTATTTGAGCCGGGGACTTTTGCAATAGAATAAGAATTTATAAGCCGGGCAGCCGGAGTATTAGTGAGATAGGCCGAGCATGTCCGCCATATCCTGCTGTGCTTCGCCAATGAGCTTGAGCCCGAACATTTCGGTCAGGACTTTCAGCACACCAGGGGTAATAAATTCCGGTGCCTTAGGCCCGATGCGGATGTCCTTTATTCCAAGACTGAACAAGCCGAGCAGGATGGCAACCGCTTTTTGCTCGAACCACGAAAGCACGATGCTGACCGGCAGGTCGTTCACGCCGCATCCGAAGGCGTCCGCCAGGGCTAGAGCGATTTTGACGGTCGAGCCGGAGTTGTTGCACTGCCCGAGATCGATGTAACGCGGAATGCCGGTATCGCCGACCGTACCGTAATCGACGTCATTGAACCGGAACTTGCCGCAGGACGTGGTCAGGATAACCGTATCGTTCGGCAGCGAGGTAGCGAGTTCACGGTAATAATCGCCTTCTTTCCCCGGCGCATCGCAACCGGCGATCACGAAGAAGCGGCGGATTTTGCCGTCTTTCACCGCCTGAATGATTTCCGGAGCGAGTCCGATTACGGTTTCGTGGTGATAGCCGGTAGTGAGAACCTGCCCGGATTCGATCCGCACGGCTGGCAAAGATAAAGCCTTTTCGATTAATGGGGCGAAATCTTCGCCAATCATTTTGGTGACACCTTCAAGCCCGGCCACATCATAGGAAAAAAAGCGGTCGGCATAAGCCCCTTTAATCGGCATGACGCAGTTGGTCGTCGCGAGGATGGCACCCGGAAACCACTCGAACAATTTTCGTTGATCGTACCATGCCTTGCCGATGTTTCCTTTAAGATGGGAGTATTTCTTCAGCTCCGGGTACCCGTGGGCGGGCAGCATTTCGGAGTGGGTGTACACGTTGATTCCTTTGCCTTCGGTTTGCTGCAAAAGCTGCTCCAGCGCGTATAAATTATGTCCCGTGACAACGATGGAATGACCTTCGATTTTGTTTTGAGACACGGTGACGGGCCGGGGTACGCCAAAATGCGACGTATGCGCCCGGTCAAGCACGTCCATAATTCGCACCGCTGCGGAACCGACCTTCATCGCCATGTCGATATGCTCCTGCAGGTTAAAATTCGAATTGGTCAGTGTCATATACAGCGCCTCGTGCGTGATGCGGTCGACCTCCGGATCGGAATAGCCGAGCTGTCTGGCGTGGGTGGCATAAGCTGCGATTCCTTTTAATGCAAAAACGATCGTATCCTGCAAGCTTGCGATAGTTTCGTCCTTGCCGCATACTCCGACCACTCTGCAGCCTCCGCGAGGCGTTTGCTCGCATTGATAACAAAACATGCAGCCATCTCCTTTATATTTGTTTTGTTGGTTTTCATTCACCTTCAGTATAGGGCGGCTTGATGTTGAAAGAAGTGAGGTAGATCACGCGTTAAGGATTTCGAAAGATCGGGAGAAGAGGGAAGGGGAGTATGCGGGAACGTGTCCGTGATGCACATCACTGCGGGAATCCGCTTTCTATGGTGTAATAGCATCAGCAGAATCGCAATTAAGTAAAGGAGAGGGTGAACATGCTGTCAGGAGTAATTCTCGCCGGAGGACCTAACCGTCGGATGGGCGGAGAAAACAAAGCTTTTCTCCTGGTGGATAATAAGACGATTGTCGAACGGCAAATTCGGGAGATGAAAAAAGGCTGCAGCGAGATCATCATCGTAACCAACGATCCTGCACCTTTCATGAAAACCGTGGATCGGAGCATCCGGATTATTACGGATTACATCCCCGGCAAAGGGCCGCTCAGCGGGATGCATGCCGGGCTGACCCTCGCCAAAAACCGGAATGTGTGGGTGGTCGGCTGCGATATGCCGTTCATTTCCATACAGGCCGCCATGCTGCTGCTTGAAAAGAAGGAGGAGGGGGTCGAAGCGGTCATCCCGTTTGTGAATCATATTTCATACCCGTTTCATGGCGTATTCGATAAAAGCTGCGTTCTGCATATCCTGGCTTTGCTGGATCAAGGGGAGCAGGAGCTGAGTCGTTTGCTGAAAACAATCGTCTGGCGCGAGCTCAGCGAGGCAGAATTTCATCGGTGCGGCATCGACTGCCGTTTTGTGAAGTCGATCGATACCCGGCACGATTACGACGAGCTTGCAGCCTGGTTCGAGTCCGTGAAAAATCGGTATTTGCGAATGGAAATGTAAATCCGTTATTTAGGTACCGTGAGCGTTACGGTGGTTCCCTGGCCGGGCTCGGAGCGGATGTTCAGCTGGCCGCCGACACTCCGGGCTCTTTCTTCCATGCTGAACAAACCTACGCCCGAGGAATAGGCGTCCGGGATGAAACCTTTGCCGCTATCGCTGACGACAACATCGATATGCGTTGCGAATTCCCGAACTTTAACGGAAGCCTTGGATACATCGGCGTATTTGCCGATATTCGTGAGCGCCTCCTGAATGACGCGATAAATGGTCGTTTCTTTGTTGCCCTCCAGCCGCTTGCGCAAGCTGCATTCGAAATCGACCTCAATTCCGTAATGCCGGGAATAATTATCGATGTAGGTACGAATGGCCGGAACGACGCCCAGATCGTCGAGAACGGAGGGCCGAAGCTCCCAGGCCAAACCGCGGACCTCCTCGATAATGGCTGCAGCGCTGTTGCGAAGGTCGGCGAGCTCGGAGCTCTGATGATCGACAAGAAGCCTGTCGATTTGAATAAGCAAAGAAAACAAGCTTTGTCCGATCCCGTCATGAAGCTCGCGTGAAAATCGCTTGCGTTCGTTTTCCTGCACCTGCATGACATGGGTCATCATTTGCTGCAGCTCCTGCTCGACCTTTTTCAATTGGGTCACTTCATTGCGGATCGCAAGGTATTGGTAGGGCTGCCCGTTCTTGTCAAGAAAAGGAACGATGGTCGTGTTGACCCAATAATAACTTCCGTCTTTGGCCCTGTTCTTGATCTCGCCTCTCCATATGCGGCCGGAAGAAATCGTATCCCATAGATCTTTCATGAATGTTTTGCCATGATAACCGGAGTTGATGATCCGGTGGTCCCGTCCGAGCAGTTCATGCCGCTCATATTTGGATATTTCGCAAAATTTATCGTTCACGTATTGAATTTTACCGCGCTGGTCGGTGACGGCTACGATGGAGGATTCATCCAGCGCGAATTTCAAATCGGAGAGCTGCTTGAGCGACTGCTTGAGCTCCGTACGGAACGCCGAATCCGCTATATGGGCATCGATCTGCTGCAGCAGATCGTCTACATATTGGCCGATCACTTCAGGATGCGCCGTCTGTTCTTTCTTATTCAAAATTCAGCAACCCCTTCTTGGCGGCGTATTTGACCAGCTCGGGCCTCGTTTTGAGCCCGAGCTTTTCCATGACGTTGCTTTTATGCGTTTCCACGGTTTTCACGCTGATGACCAGCTGCTCCGCAATTTCCTTATTGCTGTATCCTTTGGCGATCAGAGCGACTATTTCCTTCTCCCGATCGGACAGCAAGTCATAAGTCCCCGCCGTATCGCCGCGGTTTAGCATGTCCACATACTCGCCCATAAGCCGCTTGGTCGCGGTGGGGTAAAGGTATGCATCCCCTGCGGCAACCGTGTCAATTGCGGTCAGGAGCTCCTCATGAGGCGCGCTTTTCAAAACATAACCGGAGGCCCCCGCATGGATGGCGCGGAATAAATATTCGGCGTCGTCATGCATCGTGAGGATAAGAACAGCCGTATCCGGGAGAAGTTTCTTGATTTCGGCGGTTGCGGTTAGGCCATCTTTCCCGTGGGGCATGTTTAAATCCATCAATACGACATCGGGACGCAAAATAAGCGCCGCTTGAATCGCTTCGTTTCCGTCGGCGGCTTCCCCGACGACCTCAAGCTGTTCCTTGCTGCCCAGCAGCATTTTGAGCCCCGAACGGACTACGGCGTGATCGTCAACCAGCAAAATTTTGACCATATCCGGCTCCTTTCTTAAATTCTCGGCCGCTCGGCCGCTGCATTCCTTTCATCATAACAAATTGCTAAAAGCATGCAAAGATGTTACGCCATTCCTGTCAGATCGTTTAACTTAGCATTCAAACGACCCAGTTCCTCGTCCAAGGAAGCCAGATCGGAATCCTGATAAGGCAGCAGGGAACGCCGGCCGAACAGCAAAACGCCGATGATCTGATCAGCTCTCCTTATCGGCCGCGCAGCGGCGCACTTAAGCTGCTCGGACAACATAAACGGACAATCGAAACCGGTCTTGCCGTGTACGTCCCCGATCACGGATTGCCCGGTTCGCAAAGTAATTCCGGCGGGGCCTACGCCCGGCTTCAGAACCATCTGTTTATATCTTTCGCTCCGGTTCCCATAGACGTACCGCCAGCGGATTTGAGGCTCACGGGCGGTGTTGAACGAAAGAGCGGCCAAGTCGCTTGATGTCAAGTGAGACAGCCGCTCCAGTTCCTGTATGATTTGAAGCCCCAACACTCCCATGTTGACGGACCTCCCTCGGATCCAATAGGACAGATTGCCAATATAATTCCTATTGTACAGAAGCGGCATGAGTTTGTATCTCGGGGGAATCCCTGAAGTTCGGGTCGGGGAATTCCCTTGCAGGCTGCCGTAATATTCCCTGTGAAAAGGTCGGTAAGATATGGAAGGCAGTGTGATTTTCCTCACTTCCCGGTAAGGGTTTTTCCGCGAAAAATCAGGAAAACTCCCGATTATTGCGGCAGGCGCAATCGGATATGATGGAATTACCGAGAGTCGCGAGAGGAGAGGGTCGAAATGACGCCTGCGAAAAGTCAAATGAACGGCATTCTTGAATTTATTTCGAAGGAGAGCTTCGAACTGCTCAGAAGCATTATGTATACAAAGGACGTGCAAAAAGGGAAATATTTGTTCTGGGAAGGGGATCCTGCCGATAAGCTGTTTTTTATCCACTCGGGGAGAGTCCGCATTTTGAAAAGCTCGGACAGCGGGCGGGACTTGACGATGTATATTCACCAAAACGGCGACCTGTTCGGACAGGTGGATCCGTTTCAGGATTCGGTGCACGCCTTCAGTGCGGAAGTGACGGAGGATGCGCAGATCGGCGTCATTCAGCGGAAGGACCTGGAGGTGCTCCTTTGGCAGCATGGGGATCTGGCTATCGAGTTCATGAAATGGATGGGGCTCATGCACCGGATAACGCAGACGAAATTCCGGGACTTGATGATGTACGGAAAGACGGGAGCGCTTTGTTCGCTTCTGGTCAGACTTTGCAATTCGTACGGAGTGCCGCGCGGCCCGCATATTTATGTGGATTTGAAGCTTAACAATACGGAAATGGCCGATATGATAGGGGCGACAAGAGAAAGCGTCAACCGGATGTTGAGCGACCTGAGAAAAGAAGATGTCGTGGAGTATGAAGACGGGCATATTCTTATAAAAGATTTGGCCTACCTGCGGGACGTTTGCCGGTGCGAAAACTGCCCGAAAGAAATATGCCGGATGTAATCCGATCCGAAGCAGCGCGCCGGAATAAAATAGTTGAGGGAAACGGCTGTCGCTTCAAGCAGGTAGAGCTGCTTGAAGGACAGCCTCCAGCCTGTTGAAAAACCCAACAGGCTACTTTTTCGTTCAATATCTTTAACAAATTACCGCGTTAATATGTTATAATGTAAATATACTCTTAAGGCGGTGGATCCTATGCTTCGCTCTAATCCGAATGTCCAAAATGAATATGAATTGGTGTGTATCGAGGAACTGGTTCATCCAGATCATCCTCTTCGTAAAGTACATAAGCATATCGACTTTTCCTTTATTCTCGACTTAGTCCGTCCTTATTACTGCGAGGATAATGGACGTCCCTCGGCAGATCCCATCATGCTTTTCAAGATGCTATTGATCGGGTATCTTGACGGCATTCGCTCCGAACGACGGTTGGAAAGAGAGGTTTTCTCTAATAATGCTTATCGATGGTTTCTGGGGCTTGGGCTCAAGGATCGCGTGCCGGATCATAGCACCCTTAGCTACTTTCGTGAACGTCTTCAAGAAGGCGATGTACTTCAACAAATCTTCGACCGGGTCGTTCTGCTTGCTATTCAACATCGTCTCGTTGCCGGTCGGGTACTTATCACCGACTCAACTCATCTTAAGGCCAATGCGAATAAACGAAAGTTTGTTCAAGAGGAAGTAACCAAGAGTACGAAGGCCTACATGGAAGAACTGGACGAAGCAATTCGTGCCGATCGCGAGGCTCATGGAAAAAAGCTTTAAAGCCACGAGAGGAGGTGGAAGAAACCAAACTAACGAAGGTAAGCACAACCGATCCGGAGAGCGGTTATATGGTGCGGGACGGTAAGCCGGAAGGCTTTTTCTATCTCGATCATCGGACCGTCGACCACAAATACAACATCATCATGGATGTCCACGTCACTGCCGGCAATGTTCACGATTCTGTCCCTTACATAGAGCGTTTGGAACATATCATCAAGAAGTTTAAATTCGAAAAAACACTGGAAGCCGTCGCACTGGATGCAGGTTACTTCACGTCGCACATTTGCAAAAAGCTTCAAGACAAGAAAATATACGCGGTCATCGGAGGTAGAGCCTTTACCCCAGTTAAAGGATTAATGGCTAAGTGGCGATTTAAGTATGATGCGGAGAACAATGTGTATATATGTCCACAAAAACACGAATTGAAATATACGACAACGGATCGCGAAGGCTACAGACAGTATAAGTCGGATCCGAATCATTGTGCGAACTGCCCCATGCTCAAAGAATGTACCCGGTCCCGGAATCACCAAAAAGTCATCACCAGGCATGTATGGCAGGATAGTAAAGAGTGGGTAAAACAAAACGGTAGAAGCAAGTCCGGCAAATATCTCTACCGCTTACGATACCAGACGATTGAGCGAAGCTTCGCGGATGCCAAAGAGCTCCATGGGCTTCGCTACTGCCGGTTCCGCGGCCGAAACAAAGTGCAGCAGCAAGCATTACTGACTGCACTATGTCAAAACATTAAAAAGATCGCCAATATCCTGGCTAAAAGGGCCGGATAAGAGGCGATCTTCTATTTTTAGGGCTAAATTCAAAAAATGATCCTACAAAAGCCCCGAAAAACCGGGGCTTTGTCAACAATCTGACGGCTGTCGCTTCAAGCAGGTAGAGCTGCTTGAAGGACAGCCTCTTTTTTCTGCCGAAGTGGTCTTCCGGTCATAAAACGTTCACTTTCGCAGGCGGCGGAATGTGACCTTGGTCATAGTTGGCGCTAACTGTCCCCGGCTACAATGAGCACGTGATTGAAATCAAGCGGGCCAAAGGGAGGTAACGTTCATGGCAAAACCGCATCATGCGAAAATGACGAAAGATGAGCTCGGCAGCGTTCGGACAATGCAGACAGAGCATAAGGAATCATCGCTGAAGGGGACATTTGCTTCGGTCATGCTGCTCGGATTTTTTCTGGTGCTGACTTGGGCAGGAGCATTTGCGCTCTTCCTGCACCGAAATTAACGGTTATCGCTGAAAACTCGGGAAAGGAGTGAAAAGAAATGCACATTCATCGTTTGGAGAAAATTTGGCTGACTTTCGGCATTACTATGCTGGCCGTGTTTCTGGGCGTGGTCGGTGTCGGCGCTTTTGCGAACGGCATGCAGCCGCCCGGCGAGCACAGGCACACGGTAGATCCCGAGACGGTGCTGAAGACGGAGCCGTTTAACAACCCGGGGCTTCGAAAGATCGGAGATAACGAATACGAAGCCTATATGGTGGCTTTTGCGTTCGGATATTCCCCGGAAAAAATGGAAATACCGGCCGGGGCGACCGTTCATTTTCATATTACCAGCCCGGATGTGATTCACGGATTCGAGATTGTCGGCACTAACGTCAACATGATGGTCATACCCGGAGAAATCAACCATCTCACCTATAAATTTGCGAAGCCGGGCGAATATTTGGTGCTGTGCAACGAGTATTGCGGTGCGGCTCACGAAATGATGGCTACGACGATCATCGTGAAGTAAAGCTTGACGAAAGGGAGCGTTCCTCATGTCACCAAACAATCATCGATTCGACCGCGGAGACTCGCAGCTCGTGATGGCCCACATTTTATTCGCCTTCTTGGCTCTCCTGCTCGGCGGTATCGCCGGGCTGGCGCAAGGGCTTGTCCGCGGCGGCAACGTCCCGCTGCCGTTTGGCATCGGCTACTACCAGCTTCTGACTGCACACGGCGTTCTGATGGCGCTGGTTTTTACCACCTACTTTATCATCGGTTTCCTGTTTGCGGGACTGGCCAGAAATCTTGGCGGAGACCTGCTGCGCATCACGCGTTCGTTCGGTTGGCTCGGTTTTGGCCTGATGACCGTCGGCACGTTATGGGCGACGGTGCTCATACTGCTGAACAAAGCGACGGTACTGTATACCTTCTACGCACCTCTGAAAGCGTCGCCGTGGTTTTACGTCTCTCTGGTGCTGGTCGTTGTCGGCAGTTGGATGAGCGGGGCGGGAATGTTTATGAATTACCGCTATTGGAAAAAAACACATCCGGGCCAAGTAACGCCCATCTTCGTATTTATGACGGTGGTGACCATGCTGATGTGGATTATCGCGACCTTGGGCGTCGCCATCGAGGTGCTGTTCCAGCTCATCCCGTGGTCGTTCGGTTGGACGGAAACCGTCAACATTATGCTGAGCCGCACGCTGTTCTGGTATTTCGGGCATCCGCTCGTGTACTTCTGGCTGCTTCCGGCCTATATGTGCTGGTATGTGGTCATTCCGAAGGTGATCGGCGGCAAAATGTTCAGCGATGCGCTGGCCCGCTTGTCGTTTATTATGTTTCTGCTGTTTTCGATTCCGGTCGGCTTCCACCATCAGCTGATGGAACCCGGAATCCCAAGCGTATGGAAATATGTTCAGGTCGTTCTGACCTTCATGGTCGTCGTCCCCTCTCTGATGACGGCGTTCTCCTTATTCGCCACCTTCGAAATGCACGGACGGCAGGTCGGAGCCAAAGGTTTGTTCGGCTGGCTGAAAAAGCTTCCTTGGAAAGACGTACGTTTCTTCGCCCCGTTTATGGGCATGCTGGTCTTTATTCCTGCCGGTGCCGGAGGAATCATCAACGCCAGCCATGAGATGAACGCCTTGGTTCATAACACGTTGTGGGTGACGGGACATTTTCATTTGACCGTGGCTACAAGCGTGGCGCTGACGTTCTTCGGCATTGCGTACTGGCTGATTCCGGCTGTAACGGGACGGGTGCTGACTCCGCGCATGCACCGGATGGGGATCGCTCAGACGATCGTATGGTGCATCGGCATGTTTTTCATGTCGGGCTCCATGCATACGGTCGGCCTGCTCGGATCTCCCCGACGGACGGCGTACACCACGTATCAGGATAATCCGGACGCGCTGGGTTGGATTCCTTATCACGTGGCGATGGCTGTCGGCGGCACGATTCTTTTCATCGCCGTTGTGATGATGATC
Organism: Paenibacillus hamazuiensis; assembly: GCF_023276405.1. NCBI lineage: Bacteria > Bacillati > Bacillota > Bacilli > Caryophanales > Paenibacillaceae > Paenibacillus > Paenibacillus hamazuiensis. The sequence continues at coordinate 2,667,125 of NZ_JALRMO010000001.1, read as the reverse complement.
TTCAACATCGTCAAACTGATGCTTCTGCCGAAGGCGGCAGGAGCTCCCGAGCAATTCCCGATCGCCGAGACCGGCGATGCGGCGGAGAAACCACCTGCGATATTTGAACGCTGGGGTGTATGGGTGGGAGTGCTGGCGGTGCTGATTTTGGTGGCGTATACCGTGCCTGTCATGGACCTGATCGGTAACGCCGGCGTAGGCTCCAAAGGATATCGAACGTGGTAAGGCATAAAGCTGGGACTGTCCTCAGATGAGGGCAGTCCTTTTGCATTTTGATATTTGAATAACGGTAGGCATCCCGGCAAGGGGACAAATGCCCATAAAATGGGCGTTTGAATCAGTAACAAGTGCGGAGTTTTCGCCATAAATTGGAATCATGTTTCGATACCGTTCCACGTTTCCTTGGAACTCTGGTCATTATCAAAAAAATTAATTTGGAGGTTTTTTAAAATGAATGAATTCCAAAATGAGCTTCAACAGTTGAACGTTTCCCCGTTTCAGGCAGGCGAGATGACGCCTTGGAATGGAGAAGTCCCGCAGTATGCGGGCCAGATTCCGGAAGATCCGTCGCGGCTTTGCGTCGGCTTCTGTACCGGCTTCATCGGCTTTTGCACTGGATTCTGCGGCGGTTTTTGCGGTGGCTTTTGCGGAGGCTTTTGCGGAGGGTTCCGCTGCGGTGGCTTTTGCGGAGGATTCCGCTGCGGAGGCTTTTGCGGCGGTTTTCATCGCTGCGGCGGTTTTTGCGGCCCCCGCTGCCGTTAAGTCATTCGCCTGCGGACAAAAGCACGCTCCTGACAGCGATGAGCTGTCAGGGGCAACTACATATTCCCGGCAAGGCATGTGGGACGAATAGGCGTACATATGATAGGAAGAGCGGATGTTGTAACAAATTGTAAAATTTCATAGACAGGAGGACTGAAATGGCCGCATTGACCCCATCTGCGCGACCGAAGGTAAAGGTCGACACATTTTTTCTCCCGGTTCCAAACGACGGCGTCTATTTTCGCAACAATCTGGGCACGTTTCGAATGGAAGGCGAGATGATCGACCGGTGGATTGAAAAACTGATCCCAATGTTCAACGGGGAGCATACATTGGCGGATTTGACGAACGGATTGCCGAACCCTCACCGGGACCGGGTGTATGAAATTGCCGAGGTGCTGCACCAAAAGGGCTTTATTCGAGATGCGAGTCAAGAACGTTCGCATCAATTGACGGATGCCGTCGTCGATAAGTTTGCGGCACAGATAGCTTTTTTGGACAGCTTCGGCGATTCCGGCGCATACCGGTTTCAGGGCTATCGCCAGACTGCGGTGCTTGCGGTCGGGTCCGGCCCGTTTTTCGTGTCGCTGGTATCGGCATTGCTTGAGTCCGGTCTGCCCGGAATCCGCATGCTGATAACGGATTCCGTGCCGACGAATCGGCAGCGGCTCAAGGAATTGGCGGAGCAAGCCCGGCAAGCGGATCCCGAGGTGTTTCTCGAAGAAATCACTTTGGAGAAAGCGGGGGAGGACGGCTGGCGAGACGCTCTGCAGCCGTTCCCGGCGATTCTGTATGTGTCTCAGGATGGAGACGCCGAAGAGCTCCGGCTTCTGAACAAGCTTTGCAAAGCGGAGAAGAAAATGTTCCTGCCGGCAGTATGTCTTCATCAGACAGGAATGGCGGGACCGGTTGTCTACCCGGATTCTGACGGATGCTGGGAATCGGCATGGCGTAGGGTGCACCAATCAGCCGTTCATAAGGATCCGGAGCTGCATGCCTTTTCGTCTACAGCAGGGGCCATGCTGGCCAATTTGATCGTATTCGAATTGTTTAAAACGGTTACCGGTGTATCGGAGAAAAGAAATTCGTTTTATTTGCTTGATCTGGAAACGTTGGAAGGAAGCTGGCATTCATTCATACCGCACCCATTGGTACATGGTTACAAGGCGGTCCAAAGGGTTCATTTGTCGAACTTGCGGCTTGACGGGGGAACGAACCGAAGCGCTTCAAGCACATTGCTGGCTTATTTTAATCGATTGACCTCGGCTCATACGGGGATTTTCCATATTTGGGAAGAGGGCGAATTGCACCAGCTTCCGCTCTCTCAGTGCCGCGTCCAGGCAGTCGATCCGCTGGCAGCGGGACCCGCCGGACTGCTGCCGGAGTTCGTCTGTTCGGGTCTGACGCACGAGGAGGCGCGGCGGGAAGCGGGTTTGTCCGGGATTGAAGCGTATGTATCGCGGCTTTCCGGCATGCTTCTAAGAACGGAAGAAACGGTCGGAATCGGAGCCGGGGAAACCGCCGCGGAAGCGGCTATTCGAGGCCTGCAAGCCTGGTTGTCCAAGCGGTTGGCCCTGGAACCGGCGATTCGGAAGCAGCCTGTCGCGCGGGCGCGGATAAGCCGGTTGGAGGATAAGCGATGCCGGTTTTATTTGGAGTCGTTGACCGTGATGAGAGGGGCGCCGGCGTTAGCTCTAGGGAAAGATTTGTGCGGGTTCCCTGTCGTTTGGGTAGGTGCAGGCGATAAATGGTACGGCAGTGCCGGCTTGAACACGACCTTGGCGCTGCAAAAGGCGCTGAAAGCGGCACTGTATCACGCGCAGAATCACTCCGAATGCCGCACGGCACAGACGCTGGAAGCATCGTCCGTTCATCTTGGCAGCGAGGTCGCGGTTGACGTTGCCGTCCCGGCCATGGAAGCCGCCACAGAGCCGAATGTTTTGCAGGAAGCGCTGCAAATTGTAAAGAGGAACGGCAAGCAGATTTACATCGTGGATCTGGCCGTGGAACCGTTTTTGCAAGAGGGCCTCGAAGGAGTGTACGGCGTTATGCTGCGAGAGGAGGGGTCCCGGTGAACAAAACGGTCGCCATTATCGGCGAAGGGCAGCTCGCGGACTATGTCTGCGAAGAGATGTCCGGCATATGCCGAATTGTACGACAAAGCGATTTTAAGGGAGGGGTGCCGGAAGCGGCGGATTTCGCGTTAGTGCTGCACGATACGTGGCATCCTTCCGTTCATCTCGAGGCGGAGGAGCGATTTAGGTCGGCGGGCATTCCGTGGCTGCGAGCGTTCGTTGCCTTCGGCGAGGGTATCGTGGGGCCGCTGAGTCGCCCCGGTATATCCGGGTGTTCGCAATGTGCCGACACCCGTCGGCTTCTCGCGGGACGCGACCGCAGGGAGATGTGGGCGCTGCAGCAGCGGCTGGCGGAAACCGGGGGAATTCCGCGCGACGCTTGGGCATCGCGTACGGGCCTGCTGCAGATGGCGTACCTTCTCGCCGCGGAGTCGCAAAAGGCGCTTCTGGGCCAGCGGTCCCGCTGTGAGGAACGGATGTTTTTCATAGACATGAAAACGATGGGCTGCTCAAACCACTTCTATTTGCCGGATCCGCTGTGCCCCGTTTGCGGACGATTGCCGGATGACACGCCTGCAGATGCCCGCGTTTCGCTCGGTCCAAGCCGCAAGATCGGCGAGAATAGTTACCGCTGCCGCCCGCTCAAGGATTTGAAGCGTTTTCTGGTCGATGATTATCTGGATTACAAGACCGGTTTCCTCAATGGAAAAATGATGGATCTCGTTTCGCCTTTTGCCGATGTCAGCGTAAATCTCCCGATATTTGCCCACGATGAAGTTACGGCAGGACGAACGCATTCCTATGCGGAAAGCGAGCTTACCGCCATTATGGAGGGGCTGGAGCGCTACTGCGGCATGACGCCCCGCGGTAAAAGGCCGACGGTCACGGGCAGCTATCGCAATCTGGCGGACCAAGCGCTTGATCCCGTCACCGTAGGCTTATACGCGAAAGAGCAGTATGAGCGGCCTCAGTTTCCGTTCAAGCCGTTTCATCCCGACGAGCCAATCGAATGGGTTTGGGGTTATTCGCTGCTCGGACAAAAAGCGATTCTCGTTCCGCAGCAGCTCGCCTATTACAGCTCGGGCTGCGGCCAAGGATTCGTCTATGAAACGTCCAACGGGTGCGCCCTCGGGGGCAGTCGGGAGGAGGCTATTTTCTACGGCATCATGGAAGTGGTGGAAAGGGATTCGTTCCTGCTTACATGGTATGCGCGGCTGCCGCTCCCCAGGCTCGACCCCCGTTCCGCGAACGATCCGGAGCTGGAGCTCATGATCAGCCGGCTCGAGACGGTGGCGGGCTTTGATTTGCACTTGTACAACGCGACTATGGAAAACGGCATCCCCAGCATTTGGGCGATAGCTAAAAACCGGAAACCGAAGGGAGTCAACCTGATATGCGCGGCCGGAGCTCATCCGGATCCGGTTCGTGCGGTAAAAGGCGCGGTTCATGAATTATCGGGGATGATGCTGACGCTGGACGAGAAGTTCGAAGCGAACCGGGGACGGTATGTGCAGATGCTCCACGACCCGTCGCTCGTACGCGGGATGGAGGACCATTCGATGCTGTACGCACTGCCGCAAGCAGAAGAGCGGCTGCGGTTTTTGCTGGAGGAAAACCGCCCTCTGCGAACGTTTCAGGAGGAGTTTAACCGGATGCCGGCTTACCCGGATCTGACGGATGACTTGAAGGACGTCCTTCAGGCGTTCCGCCGGTTGAACCTCGATGTGATCGTGGTGGATCAGACGACTCCGGAACTGAAACGAAACGAATTGTACTGCGTGAAAGTACTGATTCCCGGGATGCTGCCGATGACGTTCGGTCATCATCTCACCCGTGTGGCGGGGCTGGAGAGGGTGCTCAAGGTGCCGGAGCTGCTCGGTTATGCGAAACGCCCGCTTTTTCCGCATGAGCTCAACCCGCATCCGCACCCGTTCCCATAACAAACGCGAAAGACGATGATTTCGACTCGGCTGCCGCAATCGCCTTAAGGAGGGAGAACGATGAGTCTGGAAAAATTCGTGTTCGATCTCCATGCGGATACTTTCGAGTCCAAACCGCCGGATTGGGAGATCGATTGGGACGACGCGCCGCTTACATATAAGCTGTACCGCAGACGGCCGGTCGTACCCTTGTCCCCGGAAGTGCCGCTGACGCTGGCCGGATTCGAATCGCCCGCCGGTCCCGATCTGTCAGCGATAGGCCATCTGCTTTGGCATGCATACGGACTCGGTCGGCTTAGCCAATACGCGCCTGCGAATTCCGTGCCATCGCCGACGGAGCCGCTGCAGTTATATCGGCGATTTGTTCCATCCGGCGGTGGACTGTATCCGAACGAATTATACGTATATTTGAAAATAGCGGACGTACCTGCCGGCATTTATCATTATGATGCGGCTCACCATCGGTTGGCTTCGCTTCGTGAAGGCAATTTTGATGATTATTTGTCCCGGGCTTTGGGCAACCGGTGCGATATGCCGGGTTGTTTTGCCGCTGTATTTGTGTCGGTTATGTTTTGGAAAAATTTTTATAAGTACAACAACTTTGCCTATCGACTGCAAGGACTGGATTCGGGCGTACTGATCGGGCAACTGCTTGAAGTGGCGAAACGGTTCGGATTCGAATCGGGCGTATATTACCAGTTTCTGGATCGGGCGATCCATCATCTGCTGGGAGTGACTGAGCGGGAAGAGAGTGTGTATGCGATTGTACCGCTTTCAACGGGGCCTGCGGCATCTTGGTTTCATAATCAAGCAAATGGGGAAAAGGCCGTTTTCGCATCCGATTTGTGCCGCGAGCTTCCGGCCGTTCGGCACGAACACTTCGTGAGGTCGCAAAACGTGAAGGAGTACCCGATGCTGGCCAGAATGAACGAGGCGTCGATGCTGGATCGGGCGGATTCGTTTCGATGCGTCGAAGCGGCGGGATTTGTTGAAAGCGGGCTGCAGGCCATATATATGCCCTCAGTGAACCGGCTCTCGTACGATCTGGCGACAGTTTGCCGAAAGCGTTATTCGCCCGAAGGGGAGTTCGTGCTAAGCCATATAAAGCTGGCGAATGCGGCCGCTCTGCTGCGGGAGGCGGCCGATTCCTTGGATTATCACAACGATTTGAACGAATCGCCCGATAAGGTTACGAACCGTTTATCCTTGTATTGTTGTTTGTATAATGTCGAAGGGATTCCGGACGGCGCATATCGCTATGACCGGGCAACTCATTCGCTGCGAAGAATACTTCCCGGGGATCACCGGCCGCGGCTGCAGCAGGGGATGTCCCTGGACAACATCAATCTTTTCCAAGTGCCGCTCTGCCTTCACGTGGCCGGAGACAGAGACCATCTCAAATCCGTACTGGGGTACCGGGGATACCGTATTCAGCAGATGGAAGCGGGATTGCTGGTACACCGCCTGCTGCTATCGGCAGCCGCCGTCGGAATGGGAGGCCGGCCTCTGCTCGGATTTCATTCGGGCTTATGCGATGAGATTTACAAATTATCTCCGTCAGGAAAAACCAGTCTCATCCAAATCCCGATCGGATATTACCGTCAGAGGCCGCGGTTGGAAGGAAGCTTGCACAGCTAGCGAAGCCCAGCGGCGTCTTGAAGGGGTGTACGGACATGTTTCTTTCGTATTTGCTGCGGCGGTTGACAGAAAGGTTTTAGTGCTACATAGTTCTAAACATGATAAAAAAGAATAAAAAACCATCCAATCGGGATGTCGCCCTCCGGGCGGCCGCCTCCCTGTTTCTGACGAAGGGCTACCATGCTACCAGCATGGATGAAATCGCAGCTGAAAGCAAAGTGTCCAAAACGAACATTTATTACTATTTCAAAAGTAAGGAGGAGCTTCTTTCGGCCATTTTTGACGGGCTTATTCAAACGTATACCGAAATGATTCATGACGCAGCGTCCCGCAGGGATTTGACCGTCCAGGAGCGATTCGAAACGCTGTTCAACTTGCTCGTTCAACAGAAGCCGGACTGTTTGGGCGGCTGCCCGTTTCTCACCCTTTATGCGCAACTGCCGCAAGATGCCGTTCCTCTCATTCAGGGGAAAGTCAGCGGTTTTTTTCGCAGCCAAATCGCGACAGTGGAAGCTTTGCTGGACGAAGGCGTAAAAAGGAAGGAGCTTAGAGCCGATCTTCCGGCCGGAACGACTGCCCAGTTCATCGTTTCGGCGATCGAAGGCGCTCTTTTTCTGCAGCAGGTTATGGGAAGCGAAGCGGCTTTGCCGCAAAATTTTCTTCATACTTTAGCCTATATGCTAAAGTAATTTTTTTTGGCTTAATTAGTACTGATCAGTACTATAAATTTAATGGGAAAGCAGGCGGTATTTCTGGCACATATTTTTATTACCGGCGAAAAGTTCCATTCATCACGTATGATGAAGATCGCGGCTGCGCATCATTTTCCGATTGCACATCCGGATTGGACGGCCAAACTTCTGAAGCAGCAGGGACTGAATTTGGGCGATGGGTTCGGCACAAATAATTGCGCCGAAGGACACATTCTTTATAACGAACAAAACATGTATAATTAAACACGAATACCAAAAATTTTGTTCTGAATCAGAAACAAAGGAGTTGACCGCATGAATCGCCCCAAATTAAGGTTGTTTTCCCGCCTTGCTGTAAAAGCTGCCGTTCTTTGTGCCGCTTTTGCGCAGATTGCCATTTCTGTTCCGGCACAGGCCGGCATGGCCAATCAGGCGAATGCCGCATCTGCCGATCGTCCGTCTTATAGCGCTACATGGATATGGGACACAAGCTCCCGTCTAAAGAACGCGGATGGTGCGATCCAATATTTTCGGGACAACGGGTTCAATCTTGTATTTATGCAGATTGATCCCGACGTTCCGAAGGAGTCCTACAAAACGTTTAACAAAAAGGCTGCCGCGAGCGGCATCGAGGTGCATGCTTTGGGAGGTGCACCCGACTGGATTCTGCGGGAAAAACAGATTAAAGTGTACCAATTGATCGATTGGGTGAAAATCTACAACCAAAGTGCAGCCGCCGAGGAGCAGTTTAAAGGAATCCATCTGGATGTCGAGCCTTACGTCATGAAAGCATGGCATGCCGATACGGATACGATGCTCGGCCTTTGGCGGGATACGGTGAGCGGGTTTGTGGAAGAGATGAAACTCGAGACCCCGCAGCTTGTCGCCGGTGCGGATTTGCCGGTGTGGCTGGAGATGTTCGATGTGCCGGACGGGCAGGGGGAAAGGACGACCTTATCAAATTGGATGATCCGCAAGCTGGATCAAACTACGCTTATGGCTTATCGCGACAATGTACCGGATATCATCTCCAGCATAACCACCGAGCTTAAGGAAGCGGAAAGAAACGGGAAACCCGTCATCGTTGCCGTGGAAACATTGCCGAGTGAGGATCTCTCCATTTCCTACTTCCATAAAACGAAAGCGCAATTGACGAGCGATCTGGGCGAAGTGGAAAAACAATTGGGAGGCAGCGCTTCTTATGCCGGATACGCCATACATGATGCGGATGGTTGGACCGGGTTAAAAGAGTAATCGATTGAAGATGCGACCGGCTTGTAATGGTGATGCCCAATGCAGCAAATAAACAAAAGTATTACATAAATGGTAAAAAATATATTATAACCCCTTAAAAAAATGGACAAGCCACGAATCGTATATTGCGCGCCAATCACCAGAATCAGGAGGGACGGGGCTATGTCCAAAAAACAAACGCTTGTACCCAACATGAACCTGGACGAGAACTGGGTGAGTCTGATGATCGCAGCACGCGATTTGGGACTGACGACCGAGGAAGTTCGGCAATTTTTTCGTGAATGCGAGCAAAACGATGAAGAGTCGATTCGTTATACAGAGAGAGAATAACGACATGGGGAATTTTTTTTAAACAGTATTGTCAGCGCTTACAATTGTTCAGGATTAAAAATAATTATCCACAGCATGCGCGTTTTTTGCTAATATAAGTTTATATCCTATGTAATATAAAGGGGTCGCTACGATGATTGGCAAGAAAGTCAAGCAGCTTCGCTTGGAACAAGGGCTATCCCTTACAGAGCTGGCGGAGAAAGCCGGGGTAGCCAAATCGTATTTAAGCTCGCTCGAACGCGAGGTCCAGTCCAACCCCTCGATTCACTTTTTGGAAAAGATATGTGCGGTGTTGGGAGTTCAGTTGGAAACGATTATTCATGATCAAACTCCGGCTCGGGAGCAGCTCGATGAGGAATGGATCGGCTTGGTGAGAGAGGCGATGAATTCCGGCATCAGCAAAGAGCAGTTTGCGGAATTTCTGGAATACCAGAAATGGCGCAGCAAACAGAACCGCACCGGGGAATAACGAATATAAGAAGCCCCTATCGCTTGATTCACTTTCGGAATCGGCGATAGGGGCTTTTTCACTTCGCAGCATAAGTTGTGCCGATCTGATGAAACGCTTCTTTCATCAGGTAGTAGCTTTTTTTCAGCCGCTCGCTGTACTGCACCTCGTTCCAGGCGGGCCAGGCGTAAATCGGCAGCCGGGAGACCGGATACAAGCCGCCGGTTTCGTCCAGGCCGCGGATGCTGCCGTCCGAGCGCCGGATGATCCAGGGAAGCAAGCGAATCCCCCGGGTCGTCGTTGCAGCAAGCTTGCCATCGGTCTCGCCGTAGCTCATCACCTGCAGTGAGCTCGGATCGGTAAAGCCGAGAAGCATCCAGGGGATGCGCATCTCGACGACACTCCCCTTGGCCTGCCACATCGCCAAAGAATTGAAATCGTCGGATGCCGGATCCGTAGATCCCCGCATCAACTTGCCTGCCGGCACGTCCTGGAACGGACTGTATGCAGCGGAATCGGGCGGGGTTTGCTCCAAATCGACGGCGAGCTTCCACGGATCGAATACTCCCGAATCATCCTTCATGTTCACCGGCTGAACCGGCAGCATGCCGTAAATGCCGCCGTACAGTCTTGTGTGAAAATTGTAATTCGAAGCGATCTTTACCTGGCTTTCATCGTCTTTGCCAAGCACGATGAGCGTCTCCAGCCCTTCGTCCAGCTTGACGTTCCCCAGTTCCTCGGCATGCCGGTTCCCGCCGGGGATCGTATCGACGCCGAAGAGGAGCCGTTCGCGTTCCGGATCAAACGGCTGCTCCAGCTCGCCCATCACGTAAACATAAGCTTCGTCATGGGTGATCCAAAGCGATTTCCAGCCCGGATAAACTCCGGTCAGCCGCTTTTTGTCGCTTTCCGGGAGCTTTTGCCAGTCATTCGCATCGCCGTCGATGACAAGCGGTCCATCTTTGCCGGACCGTTCGGCCACCAGACCGAAGTGCTGCTCATTCGTGAGCACGTTGTTCCACAGCTTGCGGCGGTTTTGCGGAATTTCGAAATGCATCGTATTCCAGGTGCGCTTAAACCATTCGTCCTGCCACGAGAAGACGATGCCTCCCGCCATGCCGGCGCCGGCGATATCCTGCAGCAGCGAAGCGTTGATGAGACCTTGCCCGGTCTCGTCATGCCCACCTTGATTGCGGCCTTTATTCGCCAAGTGCCCGATACCGACGGAAGAAGGGACGCCGAACTCCGTAATCATAACCGGCATGTCCTTGTAATGCGCCTTCAGTTGGGTCAAATAGCCGAGGTACGTATTGGGCTCTCCATTGGCGTCGGCCATGCTCGTCAGCGTCTTGTCCGTTCGGAAAAAATCCGGATAGTAAGGGTATGCGTGAAAGGAGGCAAAGTATCCTGCCGGCCAGTCCCGTATCTCCAGATGGGCCGCGTCGACGCTGACCATATCTTCTTGAACGAGATTTTCCCCGGGATGCTTCAGCGGATCGGTAGTTACCCAATTGGTGAACGTCAGCGGATGTTTCCATCCGTTCTGCGATTCCTGCACCGCCAAATGGTCGAGCATTTCCGCGAGCCAGTTTTCGAAGGGGGATGCGGCCGGGGCGGCGGAAACGTAGGAGCCTTGAAAGCCTGTCTTGTCCTTATGCTTCTCGTTCGTGCTTTGCACCATCATCGGATCCCATTCCGTTCCGATATGCCAGGCCAGCAAATAAGGTCCGGCGTTATACCGGTAGGAGCCGCTCGCCTTGCCGAACCGTTCCGGAATGTCGACGGTTCCGTAAACCGCTCCCACGGCGAGGGTGATCTCCTTCTGAAATTCGCTGTAAATGCTCTCGAGATAAGCGTCCTTTTTATCGATCAGCTCATCTTCCGGAGTCCATACTCCCTGAATAAAATAAAGCGGCGAGTCTGCGTGGCGCTCGTTGTATTCCACCAGCGCCTGATAAAAAATCGGGGACAAAATCGTATACACCCGAATCGTATCGGCGCCGAGCTCTTGAATTTGTCCGAACCACTGCATGTACGTTTCCTTGCTGATCGGCAGTTCGCCCGGGTCATGCCCCGGAAGAGCAGCACCCACGTTGACTCCTTTAACAAAAAAGGGGGTCCATCGCTGTCCGTCATACTTCTCGATGCGATCGCCCTTCGTACGGAATTTGATCTGAGTTCCGTCTTCGTTTCGGATGCTCTCCACTTTGCTCGCGGGTCAGTAGTGCCATACCAGGAAAAAAGCGGCGGCCACGGCGGCAAGACGAAGCAGCCAGGAGACGGGTGAGGTGTTTGCCTTCATGGGCTGAGACTCCTTTAATCGTCAAGGTTGGTTAAGCAAGCAGCCGCCGGAGACGAGCTTCAAGCTCCATCGGAGAGAACGGTTTTTTGATCACATCGGCGGCACCCAGCTCGAAGCATTTGCAAATATGCTGTTCGACGGAAAGGTCGGTCAGCACGACGACTTTGCATGACCGGCTCTGGGATTTCCGGATGCGCTGAATCACCTGGTAACCGTCGAGCGCCGGCAGCGTCAGCTCCGTGATGACGAGATCCGGTCGAACCGATTCTACGAGCCGAAGTCCTTCCTTGCCGTCCTGCGCCGGACGGACGTCATAACCTTGCCGTCCCAGCCGGACGTTGAGGAATTCGAGCAAATCGGCGTTCGGATCGATCATCACGACCGTCGGAGTCGCTGGGGAGGAAAGGGGGCCGTCATAAACGGCGATTTCCTCCTGATCCATTCCGTTCAGCAGCGATAGGAATTCGTTTAAATCCGGTTCCGTTGCCGGAGCGCTCTCGGAGAAGCAGGCTATGGCCATTCCTCCCGCCGGCAGACCGGCTTCCTGAAGTAATGCTTTCACCGACAGCGCTGCGAAATGCGTGTATGCCAAAGCTTGTCCGGGAAGAAGGATAAGCAGCAGGTTGGCATCCGCTTCGTAAGCGGCGACAACGCCCGGATTTTCGCCCGCAAGATTCAGACGCGATTCCAATTCCTGAAGCGTGCCCGAGTCGACGCTGTGCGCTGCCGCCGCAATGACTCCGCAGCTTTCCGTCCAAGAGCCGGCCGCTTGCAGCATATTGTTCATGCGGGCGTAAAGACGTTTGGATATACTATTTTCCGCTAACACCGTATTCGCAGTATTCATCGTTATTCACTCTCCATTTCTTTGGTATAGGGCCGCCGTCAGACGGCCCGGGCTTCGGTGGTTTGCGTTTGCGAGCCGGGAGCACCGCTTGAATGCGCCGCTTCCTCGCTCCAGCTGCGGCGCACCATGTTGCCCCAGGCGTTGTTGCGGCGCGCGTAATCCCACAAACCGAGCAGCTTCCACAGCGCATTGATCTGGTCGTAGCCGAGCGCCATCAACGCCGACAGCGCGATCATTTTGAGCACATCGTACGTTCGGATGGAGCTGCGGGAAGCCGCTTCCTCAATCAATAAGGACCCGCATGTAAAAGCCATGCCGATCAGCAGGTTGACGAGCAGAAAAGCGAGCAAAATCGGCAGCTGCGTCATATCCAGCAGCACGTATCCGGCCAGCGCGGCCAGCCCGGATAGGCGGACGAACGGATTTAATATTTCATAAACAATCGTATACGGAAGGGCCAGCCATCCGATGACTTTGTACTTCGGGATGAACAGCATCGAGCGAAACCGGCTCACGTTCCACAAGCTGCCGCGAATCCAGCGGCGGCGCTGGGCGCCGAGAACCCGAAGCGAGTCGGGCGCCTGCGTCCAGCAGACGGCATCCGGGCAAAACAGGATCCGGTAGGGCAAGCCGCGGTCGAGCATATACTTATGGAGCTTCATCACAATGTTCATGTCCTCGCCGGGGCATCCCTCTTCGTAGCCGCCGACCATGACCAACATATCTTTGCGGAACAGCCCGAAGGCTCCCGAAACGATCAGCAGGCCGTTGATGGCGCTCCAGCCGATGCGGCCGCCGAGGAAAGCTTTTACATATTCGACGTATTGCATGGCCGGAAGCCAATTATTCGACATCCGGACCGACAGCACGCGGCCGTCTTCGATGGAGCTTCCGTTGGCGATGCGCACATTGCCTCCGACGGCGATATGCTGTTCGGGATTTTCCATATACACTTTCACCAATCGGATCAACGCGTCTTTTTCCAACAGACTGTCCGCATCGATCGTGGCGACGAGCGGATATTGGCATACATTGATGCCTGCGTTCAACGCGTCCGCCTTGCCGCCGTTCGCCTTATCGATAACGACGAGCCCGGGGTAGAGGGGGCTTCGGTAGACGCAGCGGATTTCCCGGGACGGCACGAGAGGGCGGAAGCCGGACAAACGGCCGGGCTTCAGATCAAACGTTTCGATCAGCACCTCCAGCGTCCGATCGGTCGAGCCGTCGTTGATTACAACAATTTCATACACGGGAAACTCCAGCGTCATTAAAGATTGCAGACTCCCGATAATCGTCAGCTCCTCATTATATGAAGGAACGAGGATCGATACGGGCGTAACGTATTCCGAGCCTGCGAGCTCCCGGAACCGCGAATTGGCGGCGCTTTTGACCATGGAAAGCATCTTCCGATACGAAACGGCAAGAATGAACAAATATAATAAGCCGGACCCGATGATCAAATAAGTGGCGACGATTCCGTAACTAAGCAGTAACGATCTCATTGGGGCCCCCTCTCCGCCAATCGGCCCCGGGTCTGGACTTCCGCCCGGTTCACGCCGGCCCCTCTGCGTTTGCGCTGATAGATGAAAAACAGCCGATCGTATGAAGCCGTTTGCCGTGTGTCCTGCGGGACGAGAGCTTTGGCGCGGCTCAGCTCCTCCTGCACGGTCTCCCGCACGAAGTCGAGGGAGGCGGCGTTTTCGCCGCCGCAGGCGGCTTCGCAAAGCGCTTCAAACCCGGCAGGCCCGAGCCGGGACAAGCTTTCGGCGCTGTAGTAGCGCACCCACCATTCGGCGTCTCCCAGACAATCGGTCAGCACCCCGATATGCGCATCAAGCTGCAGCCGGCCGACTGCTTTGACCGCCGCCGCGCGAATTTCCCAGTCGGGATGGCGAATGAGTTCGCCGATCCGCCCCGGCGTCAGCGGATGGGCGACCTGGAGATACACCTTCGCCGCTTTGATGCGAACTTCCTTATACCCGGAGTCGATCAAACGTAGAACGGCGCCCGCCACTTCCGGATCGTTCCGTCCGGAAAGTCCTGTCAAAGCGACGATAAGATGCGCTTCACAGTCTTCCTTGGCCAGCAGCTCGGTAAAAAGCGGGGCAGGGTCCAAGGAAGAGGAGGCGGCGATATCGGCGATCAACTGATGAGCTTCCGGATGGTGTTCGGTAAGCAGAAGCAGCACACGGCGCAAATCGTCGAGCGTTTCGGCGCATTTGGCAGCCGCTCGCCCGACCACAAACGCGGTCGATTCGCCGGCTTCCCTCTCCAGAAGCTGCAGCAGCTCGCCGGTGCATTCCGCCGCCCGCATCATGCCCAAACGATAAGCGGCTTCCAGGCGCACTCCGTGTCTCGCGCTGCGAAGCCGCTTGCGCTCTAGTTCCACGAGTCCGAGATCCCGGCAAAGGTCGGTAAGCTGGTCCCGGTACTCGCCGCCGATCGTTTCCATCCATTCCAGCAGCTTGATCTGGATCGCTTTTAAATCGGCGGGGGTCAGCCGGCCGGGTGGAGGGAGCAGCGCATCCGTGCTGCCTAAGCTCATGCTGAGATAAGCGAAATAATTTTTATGTTTTTCCAGGCTTGTCTTTATCCGCTCCGCATCGGCCCTGCGCCTGGCTCTAAGCACAAACAGAGCGCAGAAGCCGCCGGCGACAGTGATGCTTAAGGCGTTCAGCACGGAGGCGGCCTGATCGTACGGTTCCATCCACATATGGTTTCTCCTCCTCCTGACTTTAGCCTGCCGAAGGCTACTCGACGGTGACGCTTTTGGCCAGATTGCGGGGCTTGTCCACATCGTGGCCCCGAATCGAAGCCGCATAATAGGCGAGCAGCTGCAGCGGCACAACTGCGACGGACGGGGTAAACAGGGAGTACGTGCGCGGCACGTATATGACTTGATCGGCCGTTTTTTCAAGCTCCTCATTACCTTCCAGAGTGAGTGCGATGACATAAGCCCCGCGTGCCTTCACTTCCTTGATGTTGCTGGCGGTTTTCTCCAGCAGCAGCTCCTGGGTGGCCAGCGCGATGACCGGAGTTCCTTCTTCGATGAGCGCCAAAGACCCGTGCTTCAGCTCGCCGGCGGCATACGCCTCCGAATGGATATATGAGATTTCCTTCAGCTTGAGCGATGCTTCCATAGCCAGGCTGTAATCGAGTCCGCGGCCGATAAAAAACAGATGCTCCCGGCCCGAGATCCGTTCGGCGATGCGCCGGATCGATTCTTTGTCTTCGAGCAGCCGCTCTACTTGATAGGGCAGCCGCTCCAGCATCGCAATCATCTCGGTAAGCGCGGCCCGGTCTATCGTGTTGAGCGAACGTGCCATGAACAGGCCGAGCATATAAAAGGCGATCAGCTGCGAGCTGTAGGCTTTAGTCGAAGCGACCGCGATTTCCGGGCCGGCGTGCGTGAACAAGATATCGTCCGCTTCGCGGGCAACCGAGCTGCCTATCACGTTTGTGATGGCCAGCACGCGTGCGCCGGCCAGCTTCGCCTCGCGCATGGCGGCCAGCGTATCCGCGGTTTCCCCAGACTGGCTGACCGCAATAACCAGCGTATTCGCGCCGATCACCGGCATCCGGTACCTGTATTCGGAAGCGAGATCGACTTCGACCGGAATGCGGGTCAGACGTTCAATCACCTGTTTGCCGATAAGGGCCGCGTGATAAGCCGTCCCGCAGGCGACGATATGAATGTGCTTCACCCCGCGAATTTGCCGGGCGGACAGCGATGTGCCGGGAAAGGAAATTCCCGTTCCTTCGAGCAGCCTGCCTCGCATCGTATCCCGATAAGCGCGCGGCTGCTCATGAATTTCTTTAAGCATAAACGTGTCGTAGCCGCCTTTCTCCGCCATTACGAAGTCCCATTCAATGCGCAGCAGCTGCTTGGCGATAAAATTGCCCTCCAGCGTCATCAGCTCGACGTTGTCTCTGGTGAGCACGGCCATTTCGCCGTCATTCAAAATATAAACGCTGCGGGTATGCTCCAAAATGGCCGGGATGTCGGAGCCGATGAAATTTTCGCCTTCGCCGACGCCGATGATGAGCGGGCTCGCCCAGCGGACCGCAATCAGCTTGTCCGGCTCGTGCGCAGAAAGCACCGCAATCGCGTAAGCGCCCCTTAAATGGCTGACAGCCTTCCGGACGGCTTCGGGCAAATCCCCTTTATAATGATGCGCGATCAAATGCGAGATGACTTCAGTGTCGGTTTCCGAGACAAAACGGTACCCGAGCTGCTCCAGCTCCGCCTTCAGCTGCAGGTGATTTTCGATGATGCCGTTATGTACGACGGAAATGTTCATCTCGTTATCGGTGTGCGGATGCGAATTCGCATCCGAAGGCTTTCCGTGGGTAGCCCAGCGGGTATGGCCGATGCCGGCGAATCCGGACAACGGCTGCGCCTCAAGCCTCGTTTCGAGCTCGCTGATTCTTCCTTTCGACTTGCGGAGTTCCAGCCCTGTTTTCGTGTGAATAGCCACTCCGGCGGAATCGTATCCGCGGTATTCCAATTTTTTTAATCCGCCGAGCAAGATGCCTTGCGAATCCCGTTTGCCGATATAGCCGACAATGCCGCACATGCTTACTCCTCCTCTTTTCCAATAGGTCGATTGATAGTGTGTGTTCTGTATAACGAACACATGTGAGAAGTATAACGCAAAAAAAGTTAAAATAAAAATGTAGAAAATCGAATTAATTCATGTTAACGAACAAAAAACGCAATTATTCTTCCAAATACTCCAAAATACAACCGAATATTGTTCTTTATAAAGAATATTTTGTTCGTTATAATGAATTCCGGACGAGGGGCTGTCCGGCACCCGATTAGGCCGCCTCGTCACTCAAAATAAAAACACGTCTTAAAGAAGGCTGTTTTGCCGGCGCAAAAAATGAATCGAATGCTTACAAAATCGGTTTTTCGCCGGCGTCAAAAAACTAAGCGAATGCTTACGAAGTCAGTTTTTTGCTGGCGCAAAAAAAAATCTTAGGAGGTTTGCTCATGTCCCAAACCAAAGTGCACGTCAAGCTGGACGGCTGGGGAGCCCGGCCGGTTCCGCTCCGTTTTTTGGCTCTGATGCGACCCCGGCAGTGGACGAAAAATTTGCTCGTATTCGCCGCCCTGATCTTTTCCATCCGGCAAGCGAATATGGCCATGCTCGGACAAGCATTGGCCGGCTTCGTCCTGTTCTGCCTCGTTTCCAGCTGCGTGTATGTGCTGAACGATTTCGTCGACCGCGAACGCGACCGGATGCATCCGGAGAAAAAATACCGGCCGCTGGCGTCCGGCGCAATCCATCCGCAGACCGCACTGCTGTTTGGCTTCGTCCTGCTTGCGTGCTGCCTGCTTCTCGCGTTCCGGTTTCAGTTTGCTTTCGGCTGCGTGCTGTCCGTTTATTTTGCCGTCAATGTGCTGTATTCGCTGAAGCTCAAGCATGTCGTGATCATCGATCTCATCATCGTAGCGTCCGGGTTCGTGCTTCGCGCGGTAGGCGGAGGGCTGGTGATCGGCGTGCCGCTTACGCCATGGTTTCTGCTTTGCACGATGCTGCTCGCTTTATTTCTGGCCATCGGCAAACGCAGGCACGAGCTTGCATTGATGCAAAGCGGCTCGGGCTCGCACCGAAAAGTGCTGGAATCGTATTCGATGGAGATGCTGAATCAAATGTCGGTTGTCGTGACGACAGCGACCATCATGAGTTATGCGCTGTTTACTTTCACCGCGGGGCATACGATCCATCTGATGTGGACGCTTATTTTTGTGCTGTACGGATTGTTTCGGTACTTGTATTTAATTCATATGGAAGGCAAGGGCGGGCGTCCGGAGAAGCTGCTGCTCGAGGATAAGCATATTTTGCTGACCGTGGTGTTATACGGGTTTTCCGTCGTCTGCATTTTGCTGTTTTTGTAAGGGGGGGAAGCTGCGGTGATCCACTATGTATGGTTGATCGTTTCCGTTGCGCTTGGCGCTGCGGGACAAGTATTGATGAAATGGGGGGTCAGCGTCTCCAGGCCGGCCGGCAGCGGATGGTTGACCTGGTCCGCGGTGGCCGCTTGTTGGCCCGTTGCGGCAGGGCTTGCCTGTTACGGGTTAAGCTCGGTGTTCTGGTTATTCGCGCTCAGGAGATTTCCGCTCAGCACCGCTTATCCGATGGTCAGTCTCGGGTATATTGTGGTCATGGTGCTCGGTTATGCATTGTTTCAGGAATCGTTGTCGATGCAAAAATGGTTCGGCGCCGCCTTCATCTCCTTCGGCGTTTTGCTTATTGCGCGCGCGTAATCGGAAAGGGGGAAAGAAGGTCCTATGCAGTTGCAAATAAGTTCAGGTTTGCTGTACCCGCTGCTGCCTTTCATTGCCTGGCTTGCATCGGGAACGCTCAAGTATGCGATAAACACTATCCGACACGGGCAGGAAGCCCGGAAGCTGATCGGCAACGGCGGCTTTCCGAGCACGCACACGGCGGTCGTTTCGTCAGTCGCGATGCTGACGGGCTTCGATCAAGGCTGGAGTACGCCTCTGTTCGGCCTTGCCGTCGCCTTGACGTTTATCGTCATGATCGATGCGGTCGGCATTCGCCGTGCCGTTGGAGAGAGTGCCGAACGAATCAACGCGCTGACGCTCGAAATCTCAGCCGCTGCGGAAACAAAGAAGCTGAGGGAGAGGCAGGGACATACCCGGCTGGAGGTGTCGGGCGGTCTTGCGCTGGGAATGCTGCTTGGCTTCGTCGCCTCTCGGCTGCTCGTCTAGGGCAGATACATAAACCAAGGCGCGACCAATCGGCGTCCTGGATCATCAAAAAATCGGATGTGGGGAGTTGCTGATGAAAAACCGTATCGTATCCATAAGTTTGGTCACCGGAATCACGCTGCTCACTTTCGTAGCCGCCGCTTTTATGGTGCCGTCGCTGCTGTTTCTTCTCGGACTGCCGATCATGAAGGCGGACTTATGGCTGGCGGCAGGGGCAGCAGTCCTGATCTGCCGGATCTCCTCCATGAAGCTGGCGGAGGAAGGGCAGACAAACGTATTCGCCGTTTCGGCCGTACTGTCCGTTATCTTGTTTATATGCGCCTTCATGGTATGCGGGATGTTTTACGATTTGTCCTACGACGGGCAGTCTTACCATCAAGAAGCGATCATTCATCTGGCCGAAGGCTGGAATCCGGTTTACGATCAGCCGATCGATCTGCCGACGGGACAAAGCATCTGGATCAATCATTACGCCAAAGCAGCCGAAATTGCCGCTGCGTCCATCTACAAGGCGACCGGACTGCTTGAGCACAGCAAGGTCATCAACCTGCTGGCGATGGCGGCTTCCGCCATGCTCAGCCTGGCCGCTCTGCTGGTCTTAAGGCCTCAAAGCCGAGCTGCCGCACCGGTCGTAGCGCTGCTGCTGGCACTCAATCCGGTCAGCGTGTACCAGTCGTTCACCTTTTACGTCGACGGGCTTATCGGCTCGCTGCTGCTCTGTCTTCTTGCTTTAGGGTGTTTGATTGTTGCCCGGTCTGGCTGGCTGCTGCTGTCGGTATACACGCTGACGATGATCATGACGATGAATGTGAAATTTACCGCCATCGGCTACGCGGGAGTGCTGACTGTAGGACTGCTTGCTGCGCTGTACATGAGCGAGCAATTCACCGTGCTGAAGCGGCTTTTTCGCGTGGCGGCGCTCGGGGGACTGGCCAGCGTGCTGCTTTTCGGCTATAACCCGTACGTCACCAATACGGTCCGGGACGGGCATCCCTTTTATCCGCTCGCCGGGGAAAACGCCATCGACGTCGTGAAGAACTTTACGCCGCGCAATCTGGAGCGGATGAACCGCTTTGAGCAGGCTGTCGCCTCCTACTTCGCCGAGCCGATGGGCAACAGCACGGAAAAGAAGCCGACACGCTTCCAATGGCCGTTTACATTCAGCGCGAAAGATCTTCCCACCTACGCGGAAACGGACGTGGCGGTAGCCGGCTTCGGTCCTCTGTTCAGCGGTGCGATTGTACTCGCATTGATCGTATTGGCACTGGCGTTCCGCAAACGGCCCGGCATCACCTTGGCCGCCGTCGGAGTCATCGCCGTGCTCGCCGCTTCTTCCTTCATCAACCCCGCGGCCTGGTGGGCGCGGTATGTGCCTCAGCTGTGGGCAGTACCGCTTGTCGGCGCTTGGCTCGCATTCTGCTTCAGCGACAGCCGGATGCTGCGAGGAGCGGGCGCGGCGCTCACTGTCGTCCTTGCGGTAAATACGCTGCTCGTCGGCGCAACGTACACGTCGAAGCAGTGGGCTTGGAGCGAGGAGCTTCGCGGCCAACTGGCGCAGCTGCAATCGGCGCCTCAGCCGGTAAAAGCCGAATTTACGTACAGCTGGTCCAACCGGGAGCGGCTCAAAACGTACGGCATTCGGTTTACCGAGGAAACGCCGCTCTCCTGCAGCAGCGAGAAGGTGACGCTGATCAAATCGGGCACGACCCTTTGCGTGGAAAACAAAGGAGCGCAGGCTAAGGCGCAATGAAGACAGGGGAGGGTACCATGCGCGTCATTTCGGTGAAAAAAAACATTTTGTCCGGCCTTGTCATTTTGGTCCTTCTTGCCATTGCTGCGGCTTGCGCCGCGTTTTGGTTATGGGGGGGAGCGGTTCGAAAGGAAATGACCGGCGGAGAGAAAAACGTTCCCGCCTCCACCGTACCGGTGTACGAGGAGGGAGGAGTGAAGATCGTCTCCGCCGCGAAGGAAGGGCATTTGGAGGTATACGACGGGGCGGGTTGGCGGCCGCGATTTTGGTCCGGCGTGAACATGGGCGCTACGACCCCGGGCCATGCCCCGGGCGAACTAAGTCCGACCAAGGAGGATTACATGCGCTGGTTCGGACAAATCAAAGAGATGCATGCGGATGTCGTTCGGATATATACGATTTTGCCGCCGCATTTTTACCAGGCGCTGGAGGAATTCAATGCCGGCAGGGACGATCCGCTGTATATATTGCAAGGAATATGGGCGCCCGAGGAACAGCTTGCCGGTACGTCCGGCATGGGCGGCGATGTGCTGCAAAGCGATGCAACCGAGCTGTTCGGCAGCGAAATCCGCGACGCCGTTCGGGCCGTTCACGGACAGCTGAAGAGAAAATCCGAGCCCGGCCATGCTTCCGGCAAGTTCGACGCGAATGTTGCGCCTTATGTGCTCGGCTGGGTAATCGGCAATGAGTGGGACCCTTACACCGTGAAAGCGACGAACGATGCGCACCCCGGCATGAAGCCTTTCCAAGGTACATATTTCCAGGCGGCAGAGGGCGCCTCCCCGTTTGAAAGCTGGCTGGCTCAAATGATGGATACGCTCGCGCAGGAGGAGATGAAATTCGGCTGGCAGCATCCCGTCTCGTTTACGAACTGGGTGACGACCGACCCGCTGGCTCATCCGAACGAGCCGCTTGAAAACGAGGATATGGTCCCGGTAGATCCGATGCATGTAAGTCCGCAAGCGGACTGGAAGGCGGGGTATTTCGCCTCGTATCACGTTTATCCGTATTATCCGGATTTGCTGCGGTTTGAGGACAAGTATCAAAAGTATACAGACATCGAAGGGAACGTCAATCCTTATGCAGGATATTTGCGCGATTTGCGGGAGCATCATAAGGGCATTCCGCTGATCGTTGCGGAATACGGCGTGCCGAGCTCGCGAGGCATGGCCCACTACGGCCCGCTGGACCGCAATCAAGGCATGCACACGGAAGAGGAGCAGGGCCGGATCGATGCGGATATGTACCGCAGCATTTTCAATGAAGGCTATGATGGAGCGGTTCTTTTTTCCTGGCACGACGAATGGTTTAAAATCACCTGGAATACGATGGAGCTGGATGGCCCGCCGGCCCGCCGTCCGATGTGGCGAAACATGCTGACGAATGAAGAGCACTTCGGCGTGCTGGCGGTCGAAGCGGGCGGTTCGCCGGAGGACACGATCGTACTCGACGGAAAGACGGACGATTGGGAACGTCGTAAAGGGGCGGAGACGCGGGACTATCCGGGATACAGCCTCACGGTTTCGCATGACGAAGCTTATTTGTACCTGCTGCTGAAAAGCAAAACCGGCGACTGGAAGCCGGAGGAGCAGCCGCTGTATATCGGCTTCGATACGGTGGACGGAGGGAGCGCGAAGGCGGACAAAGCGCCCGGGATCAGTTTCAGCGGAGGACAGGAGTTTGTCATGAAGCTGGGCGGGGAGCGCGATTCGGCCATATACGTGGAAAGCGCGTACGATTACCACACGTGGCAGTACGGATTCAAAAACAAGATGATGCCCTGGCAGGAAGCTTGGTCCCGCGCGGATAACGGATTGTTTCTCCCGTGGCGTCTGCCGGTGAGCAAACCGCTCGTGCTGCCGCAAAGCAAGGTCAAGATGCCGTTTGAGGACGTTGAGCTCGGGAAGCTGCATGCCGGCACGACGGATCCGAAGAGCGCGGAATTCAACAATTTGTCCGACTGGTTCGCTTCCGGTTCGGTAATTGAAGTCCGCATACCCTGGATGCTGCTCGGGTTTACCGATCCCAGCACACATAAGGTGTGGCGTTACCCGTATGAGGCGGGCGCCTTTAAGACGGAGGAAAGCAAGGCGGTACGCGTGGAGCCGCATAGTTCCGGAAACCCGAATCCGGTTGAGCCTGCCGTGTACAAATGGGACAGCTGGAACATACCGGCTTCGCATGAGCGGCTGAAGAAAAGCTATCCAATTTTGCAGGACGCATTCGGCGAGCTCGGGAAGCGGGCTCCCCAAGCCGCTCCCACCGACTCAGCTGGCGCCCCGGGCAATTAATCGCCTAAGGCTCGCCAGCCGGCGTAATCGTGGACGGCGATGCCTGCATAGGAAGGCCGGTTTTTCAGCTGGCTGTCAAGGAGAGCGAGCTGGTGCTCCATTTGTTTCAGGCCCTTGGCGTAAAAGGTGATGTGCGGGGTGTCCGGCATGGCGTTTGTTTCCACGCCGATCCAAACCCGTTTGCCTAAACGGTCGCCCGCAGCCAGCTCCTCCCCAGCCAAAGCCATCACGTCCTCGGCTTGGTCGCGGTAGGACATTACGGCTGTTTCGTCAAGAGCGGCCATAACCGCTTCGCTGAGCGTGCCGCTTCCGTCCGGCAGCTTTACGCTGTCGAGCCAGAACGGCACGGCGGCAGCCGTCGTCAAGACGGAATTCTTTTTCACCAACTCATGAAAATATACAAGCGATTGCAGCCATTGGGCGGAAACCGCATCGCGGTCCGCGGTCCATTCCGGCAACTGGTACGGCTCGATATCGACCTGGATGCCGGTAAAACGTTCGCTTTCCTCAGAGGCGGCATTGTAGGAATTTACCCACCGGACCAAATCGGCGATATGCTGCCGGTGTTCCGGAAGCGCCCACTCCGGAGCGCCGTCCAGCGCATGCACCTGAATGCCTAAATCGGAAGCCGCCCGGATGAAGCTGCGGTAATCGTCCGGGTCAACTCCCGTATTGACCTGCAGGAAGATGCGCCCGACCTGCCGGTTTGCCGCGAATTGCAAAACATCGGTTCGATCTTCGCTTGTTCCGATGAGCGAAGTATGCCAAAGCCAAATCGCCTTCGGCTTTCCATGAGGCGCGGAATCGACCGAGGATAAAGGTAGGGGCGTTATAAAACCTGAAGTTAAATACATAAGTATGACCGCCATAATGACCATTCCTGAAGTTGTCCCTCCCATCGGATGCGAAACCGCACGTTTGCAAAGCCTTCACTCATTATCACTCATCGTCATAAGCTTGCTCTATAATTTGCATGTAATCGTCATAACCGATCGATCGCACATTGCTGGGCGTGGAATTGTTGGCCACAGCCAGCTCCGAGAGGCGCGGGAAGTCCTCCCGCCGAACGCCCGGCAATTCCTTCAACTTTGGAATCTCCAGCCGCCTCGTAAATTCTTTCACTCCCTCCACAAGCAGCCGAACGGCCTTGTCGTCCGAATCCGAGTCTTGAGCCAAGTTCATATGCCGCGCCATTTCGGCATGGACCGATTTCTCCGTTTCCGCATTGAATTGCAGCACATAAGGTAAAAACACCGAGTTCGCCACCCCGTGAGGGGTATCGTACAATCCCCCGAGCGCTTCGGCAAGACAATGGACGGCAGCGACATCGCTGGACCCGAAGCAAAGGCCGGCCAGCAGGCTGCCTTCCATCATTTCGTACCGTGCCTGCTCGTTGTTTCCATCGCGGAACACTGCAGGCAGGGCGGAAACGATCTTGCCCATCGCTCTTGCGCCGAAAGCTTGAGAAACCGGATTGGTCGCCTTGCATGAATACCCTTCGATCGCGTGGACCAAAGCGTCGACACCCGTTGCGGCCGTGACCGGCTTCGGCACCGTGAACGTCAGCTTCGGGTCGAGCACGGCCAGAAGAGGACGCAGGGATGCGTGCTTGAGCGTAAGCTTCCGATGCGTTGCCGCTTCGGTGATCACCGAGGAGCGGGTCACTTCGGATCCCGTCCCCGCCGTGGTCGGAACACATACGATGGGGGCAATATCCGCATACATCCTTTTCCCCTCGATATACTCGATGGGATTGCCGCCGTTCGGGCCGAGCAGGGCGATGGCTTTCCCCGTATCCATCGCGCTTCCGCCTCCGACGGCGACGACCGCATCCAGGCGCTGTTCGGTAAAGAGCTTCGCTCCGGCCAAACATTCGGCGTCCCGCGGATTTTGGGAAAGCGCATCGAACACAACCACGCGATAACCCGCCGATTCTAGCCGCTCCCGTATCGGCTGCATGATCCCGGCCTTTACCACTCCCGGATCGCTGACAAGCAGAAGCGCAGGCCCGATTTGCATCGACTTGAGCAGTTCGGGCAGCTGCTCCGATTTTCCGATTCCCATTTCAATTCTGGTATTGCAAAAGTAACTGAAATTGTTCATATGCGGGCGCCCCTCTCAAAAAATTCCTCGTCGCCCACTCATTTTACGGTAAACCGAATCGATTTACAACGAACCGGATGCGTTTGAACGATTGACGCCGGTCATTCACCTTAGCCCGCGGAAAGCTCGGCGCAAGTACGCACGGGGAGTGACCGTTCCGCTACTTGTCATTATTTTCTAAAAAGATGGGTAAGATATTAAAAATATGACTATGAATATGCCGAGGAGGAGCAGGATGGACTATAACATCGTCATCGGTCTTCCCGCTTATAACGAAGAACCGGGAATTTCGAAGCTTCTGGAGAAATTAAGCGATTTGGGAAGCCGATTTGACCGCGGTTTTTTTGTGGTTATCGTGAACGACGGCAGCACCGACGGCACTGAAAACATTTTACATCATTTCGCCAGCCGGTACCCTTTCATCTCGTATCTTAACCATCCGCATAACAAAGGGCTGGGCGAAGCGGTTAAAACAATGTTTGCCTATGTGTGCGAACATTTTAACGAATCGGATGTGCTGATTACTTTGGATGCGGACAATACGCATAACCCCGGCATTATTCCGGAAATGGTCAATAAACTGAAAAATGAACAGCTCGATCTTGTGATTGCTTCGCGATTCACCCAGGGAGGCAAAGAAATCGGGTTGTCATTGCCGCGAAAATTGTACAGCAGGGGAGCCGCGTTATTGTTAAAAATGTTTTTCCCCATTCACAACGTCAAAGATTATTCGAGCGGGTACCGCTGCTATCGCGTCGGGTATTTGAAGCAGGCGATGTCCGTATTTAACAAACAATTGGTGACGGCGACAGGCTTTGAGTGTATGGCGGAGATTATCGCGCGATTCAGTAAAATCGGAATTAAAGCAGGGGAATATCCGCTCGTGCTGCAGTATGATTTAAAGGAAAATAAAAGTAAAATGAAGGTGGCCAGAACGATAGCCGGTTATTTTCATTTAATCAAAAAAGTGAATCAAATGGGTGCTTTAAAATGATTATAAACTTGCGATCTTCGAAGAAACTGCTTGTTTTTTTCATTTTCCTGTTTATCTTGCTTTTAAGAATACCGAACATTTCGAATTCGCCTTACGAATACGATTCCTGGAGACAGTCGGACACCGAATCGATCGCCTACAATTTTGCGGAAGCCAAATTCAATATTTTTTATCCCGAATTCAATTACGACGGTCCGCCTCCCAATTATGTACAGCTTGAATTTCAGATCACGACATTTCTCATTGCGCTTCTTTATAAATGGTTCGGTTACCATTATGCGCTGGCGCGCACGGTGCCTATCGTTTTTTTTATCGGATCCGCGATTTTTTTATACTGCATAGGCAAACAGCAGTACTCGCGGCGCACGGCCGTTTTGGCCGTATTGCTTTATGGAATTTCGCCGGTTAACATCTTATATTCGAGAGCGATTATGCCGGAATCCGCGGCGCTTTTCTTTTTTATGGGAGCCTTCCATTTCTTTTCTTTATGGATCAAAAATGAGAGATTCTCCGTTTTGATGCTGGCCGGGTTGTTCACGGCATTAGCCATTGCCGAGAAAGTCCCGACGATATTTGTCGGCATCCCTATGATCGTCATGGCTCTCGTCAAATATAAAACAAAAGCGTTAACCGAGTGGAAGCTCTGGTTGTTTTTGTTAATTTCGCTCGTTCCGCCGTATGTATACTTTCAATGGTCGTATTCCATCGCAGAACATAAATTTGTAAGCTGCATAGCGAGCAAGCATGTTTTGCCGGACATGTTAACCGCCGTGTTCTCGGAAACGGCTATGCATTTTTTTTATAAAGAATTGCCGGCGGCGTTTACCGGCTGCGCGATCGTTTTATTTGTTGCGGGTTTGATCACGATCGATTGGAGAAAGCATTATGCCGTTGGCGCTTGGGCTCTTGCCATGATTTTGGAATTGATGACGGTCGTTGCGGTCATCAAATTTAATTATTATCTCATTTTGATAAGCCCGCCTGTCGCTTTGCTCGGCGCTGCCTTTTTATCATATCTGTATCAAAAGAAATTAGGTCCGGTATGGGTCGCCGGACTTTTGGCAATAATCTGTCTCTCCGGTTTTGGGCATATTCGCCCCATGTTCGATTCGCAACATACGGATGTCATCAAGCAGGGCAGGCTCGTGCAAGAGCTGACGGACCAAAACGATTTAATTGTAGTCGGGACCGACGATCCGTCCTTGTTAAACGCCGCCCGCCGAAAAGGCTGGAGAGTAACGAACGCGATTCCCGAGGATTCTATAGCGGAACTGCAATATTTTATCAATCATGGCGCGAAATATTTCGTGCCTTTGAAAGGGTTTATATATGGGGATGACGGGAAATTAAAGCGATATCTCGAAATGCATTTTAAAAAAATCACTCTGGAAGACGGATATACCGTATATAAACTTTCAAAATAGGTAGAATCCGATTAATCCATCTGCGATGAGATCCCCATAAAAATACAAAAAGACGCCCGGAGGACGTCTTCAGATTGTTGACAAAGCCCCGGTTTTTCGGGGCTTTTGTAGGATCATTTTTTGAATTTAGCCCTAAAAATAGAAGATCGCCTCTTATCCGGCCCTTTTAGCCAGGATATTGGCGATCTTTTTAATGTTTTGACATAGTGCAGTCAGTAATGCTTGCTGCTGCACTTTGTTTCGGCCGCGGAACCGGCAGTAGCGAAGCCCATGGAGCTCTTTGGCATCCGCGAAGCTTCGCTCAATCGTCTGGTATCGTAAGCGGTAGAGATATTTGCCGGACTTGCTTCTACCGTTTTGTTTTACCCACTCTTTACTATCCTGCCATACATGCCTGGTGATGACTTTTTGGTGATTCCGGGACCGGGTACATTCTTTGAGCATGGGGCAGTTCGCACAATGATTCGGATCCGACTTATACTGTCTGTAGCCTTCGCGATCCGTTGTCGTATATTTCAATTCGTGTTTTTGTGGACATATATACACATTGTTCTCCGCATCATACTTAAATCGCCACTTAGCCATTAATCCTTTAACTGGGGTAAAGGCTCTACCTCCGATGACCGCGTATATTTTCTTGTCTTGAAGCTTTTTGCAAATGTGCGACGTGAAGTAACCTGCATCCAGTGCGACGGCTTCCAGTGTTTTTTCGAATTTAAACTTCTTGATGATATGTTCCAAACGCTCTATGTAAGGGACAGAATCGTGAACATTGCCGGCAGTGACGTGGACATCCATGATGATGTTGTATTTGTGGTCGACGGTCCGATGATCGAGATAGAAAAAGCCTTCCGGCTTACCGTCCCGCACCATATAACCGCTCTCCGGATCGGTTGTGCTTACCTTCGTTAGTTTGGTTTCTTCCACCTCCTCTCGTGGCTTTAAAGCTTTTTTCCATGAGCCTCGCGATCGGCACGAATTGCTTCGTCCAGTTCTTCCATGTAGGCCTTCGTACTCTTGGTTACTTCCTCTTGAACAAACTTTCGTTTATTCGCATTGGCCTTAAGATGAGTTGAGTCGGTGATAAGTACCCGACCGGCAACGAGACGATGTTGAATAGCAAGCAGAACGACCCGGTCGAAGATTTGTTGAAGTACATCGCCTTCTTGAAGACGTTCACGAAAGTAGCTAAGGGTGCTATGATCCGGCACGCGATCCTTGAGCCCAAGCCCCAGAAACCATCGATAAGCATTATTAGAGAAAACCTCTCTTTCCAACCGTCGTTCGGAGCGAATGCCGTCAAGATACCCGATCAATAGCATCTTGAAAAGCATGATGGGATCTGCCGAGGGACGTCCATTATCCTCGCAGTAATAAGGACGGACTAAGTCGAGAATAAAGGAAAAGTCGATATGCTTATGTACTTTACGAAGAGGATGATCTGGATGAACCAGTTCCTCGATACACACCAATTCATATTCATTTTGGACATTCGGATTAGAGCGAAGCATAGGATCCACCGCCTTAAGAGTATATTTACATTATAACATATTAACGCGGTAATTTGTTAAAGATATTGAACGAAAAAGTAGCCTGTTGGGTTTTTCAACAGGCTGAAGACGCCCGGAGGACGTCTTTCTTTTTTTTCTGTTTGTTAGATCACAAACGCTCTAGTGATGATGACCAAGAGGATGAAAAGCACGAGAATAACGCCAATGCTGGTAAAACCGAAACCTGCACAGCTAAATGCGCTCACTATTTGTCACCTCCTCCGCATTGACTACAAACACAATATATGAGCGTAAACCGATTTTGACTGGACGAATGTAACGGTTTTATGTTCAAAAGCGTAACGACCGCTGTTGACGGTACATAAATTGTACGATGATGCAGCAGAAATACGTGGGAGGATTTGCAATGACGATAGCGGTGATCGGAGAAGGTTTGCTGGCGGAAATAGTTCGCAGGGAACTGTCCGCTCTGTATGAGGTCATATGGCAAATGGAACCTGACGGTAGCTTGCCGGAGACGGCGGAGTTGGTATTACTGATCCATGATACCGAAAATTCCGACACATATCGGAAAGCGGAGGAGCTTATGCGGCAGAAAGGCATTCCGTGGCTGCGCGGCTTTGTTTCCGAAGATGAGGCTATCATAGGGCCTTTGGTTCGTCCGGGTGCTGGAGGGTGTTTTCAGTGCGCCGATAATCGGCGTCTGCTAGCAGGGCGAGATGACGCGATAGCAGCGGCTTCGTTACATTCGCTGCTGACGACGGCGGAAATCCCCGTTAAAGACCGTCCGTCGTTCTCGGGCCTGGCGCATGTTTCCCACATGATCGTTAACGAATGTTGCCGGTTGCTCCGTGGAAAAAAAGCCCGTACGGAAGATTGCATATATATCGTAAATCTTCATACATTAGACAGTTCGCTCCATTTTATTTTACCGGACCCGTTGTGCGAGGTTTGCGGGCAACTGCCCGCGGATTTCTCAATGTCGGCTCGAATCGAACTGGAGCCAAGGCCCAAAATCGCTGCCGGCAGCTACCGATCCCGTAACATAGACGAATTGAAAACGGTGCTCGTTCGCGATTATTTGGATTCCCGGACCGGTGTCTTTAATGCCAAAACGATCGATCTGCTGTCGCCGTTTGCCGCGGTATATATGAATATGCCGTCGTTTATGGGAGACGAAATAACGGGAGGCCGAAGCCATTGTTTCGCGGAGAGCGAGCTGACCGCCATTTTGGAGGGGCTGGAGCGGCGCTGCGGTTCCGTCCCCCGGGGCAAACGTTCAACCATTCGCGATAGCTACAACAATATTGCCGCCGAAGCGCTGAACCCTGTCAAGGTGGGGTTATACAACGAGGAACAATATGCACTGCCGGATTTCCCGTTCGAACCGTTTGACCCGGATCGTCCTATGGATTGGGTGTGGGGTTATTCTTTTCTGCAGCAGCGTCCCATTTTGGTTCCGGAAAGCATCGCTTATTACAGCTGGACTTACGGAGAGAGCTTCGTGCAGGAAGGCTCGAACGGAAGCGCTTTGGGCGGAAGCTTGGAGGAAGCCATTTTATACGGGATTTTGGAGGTGGCGGAGCGCGATTCATTTCTAATGACCTGGTACGCTCAATTGCCCGTTCCCCGGCTGGAACCTGATTCTTCGGGCGATCGGGAGCTCCGTTTGATGATCGAAAGACTGAAAGCTGTTGCCGGGTACGAAGTTCGTTTGTTTAATATAACGACGGAAAACCGGATACCGGTTATTTTGGCGCTGGCGAAAAGCGGAGAGCCCGGGAAAATGAATTTGATCTGTGCCGCCGGATCCCATTTGGACCCCGTCAGGGCGGCGAAAAGCGCCATCCACGAGCTGTCCGGCTTAATAGGCATGCTAAATGAGAGATTCGAGGAGCGGCGGGATGAGCTGATGGAAATGTTCCATGAGCCCAATTTGGTGAAGCAAATCGAGGATCATGCGCTGCTGAACGGGCTGGCTCAAGCGGAGGAAAGATTTTGTTTTTTACTGGATGACCGGCGGCCGATGCAATCGTTTGCGGAGCAATTTAAACGGAAATCCGGCCATACCGATCTCACGGAGGATCTGAAAGATATACTTCACACATTTCAACGTTTGAATCTCGATGTGATTGTGATCAATCAGACGTCTCCGGAAATAGGGCGAAATCGTTTAAACTGCGTAAAAGTGTTGATTCCCGGCATGCTGCCGATGACGTTCGGGCATCAGTTCACCCGGCTGAACGGACTGGATAGGGTGCTGAGCATACCGGCGGAGCTGGGGTATGTGAGCGAACCGTTAAAGAGGGAACAGCTCAATCCGCATCCTCATCCGTTTATTTAATTTGTCATCGAAGACAGCCTTCGGCTCAACAAGAAGCTTACTCTGGGTTGTACGATTTTTGTAATTGGACAGGGGTATTCTTCTTATACTTCAGCAATTCGCTAACAGTGACGAAGCGATACCCTCTTTTTTCAAGCTCAGGCAGGATTAATTTGAGCGCATCGATCGTATCTGATTTTCCTTCCACCCAATCATGAAATAAAACAATATCGCCGTTGCGTACATGGTTTAATACGTTGGAAGCAATTCTTTGCACGCCGGGAGATTTCCAGTCCTCCGTATCCAAATGCCAGGACCACAAAACAACCGTATATCCGGATTGCCTTACGGTTTGCACTAATTTATCCGAATAGAAGCCGCCAGGCGGACGAAATAAGTTGGTTTTCACACCGGCTATACGGTTTATCGTTTCCTGGGTTTGTTCAAGTTCCCGCAGGATGGTTTCCTTCGGTGTGCTTCTTCGAAAATAAGGATGTGAATACGTATGGTTAGCCAGTTCATGGCCTTCCGCCAATTCGCGTTTCAATAGCTCCGGATTTCTCTCCGCTTTGTTCCCGACAATGAAGAAAGTTGCATGGGCATGGTACATCTTCAGCAAATCTAATATTTGCGCGGTATCCTCGGGATGAGGGCCGTCGTCAAAGGTCAGGGAAATTACCTTCTCTGCCGTTGGTACATTCCATACAACCTCGCCCGTGGACTCATAATATTGGCGGTTCTTTACCGGGGTTTCCGCTGACAAATATTCCGGCTCTGCACAAAGCAAACATAGAGCAGCGAGCAACACTCGCCCCCATATGTGATAGTTGGTAACGATGATGAACATCTCCTTTACTTTACTCTCCATATATTATTCCATGGAATAAAGGTTTTAACTTAACATTAATTTCCATTATGGATCCAATAAGAAAAAAACACCTTTTCTGGTTGACGATGGCGCAAGCGGCAATCTGCTCCGGCCTCTCCTCAAACCTCTGGGGCACACCTACAACTTCGTTGCCCGCAAGCTTGAGCATTATCAAAGTCCGTTAAGTTCGGAGAAGCATCCTGTGGTGCGCTACGAGGATACCGTTCTCGTTACGGAGACGAATGATACGCCGGGTTTAATCGAATTTTTGCGGCCTTATTCATTTGATGGCGTCATAACGGTCTATGATTATTACATTGAGACTGTAAGAAATGTCGCTGAAGCCTTTCATCTCCCTTGTCCTTTTCCGAAGGGTGTAAAAACCGTACGGCACAAACATCTGATGCGCCAGGCGCTGGACGTCGCCGGTCTTGCGAATCCGCGCTATCGTCTCGCGCAGAGCCGGGCTGAAGCCGAAATGGCCGCCGAAGCAATCGGCTATCCCTTGGTCGTCAAACCGGTGGATCTTGCATCCTTTATACATTGACTTGCATTTGAACCCGTGATAGTATCGAATGATACAAGTTAAAATACGGAACGGCGTTTATAATGATAAAGGATGTGGTATTTTGGAACAAAAATATGCGGTCCCCGCTCTCGATCGGGCGCATGCCGTCTTGTCGCTGCTTACTGAAGAGCCTTACAAATGGAAGCTGTCGGACATCTCCAAACATTTGGGCATCAGCAAAAGCACGCTTTACTCCTTGTTGTTAACGATGGAGCGCCTGCAGTGGATTCACCGTGACCGCAACGAGACTTATGCTCTGGGAAGCTCCTTGGGGGACTTCGGAAGCGCTTATTTTCGCCAGTTCGACCTTGCCCGGGAGTTTCGCCGCCTTGCGGAGCCGGTGATGCGTATCCTGCAGGAATCGGTGCAGCTCGCCCGTCTGGATGGAAGCGACGTTCTGTATCTTGCCAAAATCGAAGCGCCTTCTCCGGTTCAGATGGTGTCCGGCCCGGGAGTGCGGATTCCGGCCCACGCGACCGGTCTCGGGAAAGCTCTTATGATGGAAATGGATGACGAACAGGTTTGCCGAATATTTCCTGAGGAGACGCTGCCCAAGCTGACCGTGCATACGATCGGTTCCAGGGACGCTTTTTTGCAGGAGCTGGAAACGTCAAGAGGCCGCGGGTACTGTTTGGACATACAAGAGGGGGTGATGGGGTTTTGCTGCGTTGCCGCTCCGGTTCGGCGCAGAGGGGAGGTCGTTGCGGCGATCAGCTGCTCCATGCCTATTCATCATTGGGAAGGGAAGAAGGATATCGCCGTTCGCGAGATTTGCGCTTTGGCCAAGCAATTATCGACGACCATATAAGATTGATGCAATCCCGGTACGCTTTCGATGGCGGAACGGGATTTTTTTGTTGAAGCCGCCCATTTACGATTTCCGGCGAAACGGATGATATAATAAACACGTACGACATCCTTATTTTCCCAAAAAGTTAAGGGACTTAGGAGAAAAACGAATCTGCAAAATTTGGAGGGAGCGCCATGATTCCGGACGGTAATTTAAAAAGTAATATCGAACGTTTTTCCGGCTTTGAGGAGGTATACGATAAATTTCGCCCCCAAGCACCGAAGCTCGTGGTGGAGCTTCTTACCGGTTACCTGCAAAGTAAGCCTTCCGTCGTAATGGATTTGGGGTGCGGCACCGGGCTTTCCTCTTTTATTTGGAAAGATCGGGCGGATCGGGTTATCGGCGTCGAACCGAACGACGACATGAGAAGTAAGGCGCTTCAGAAGCTTCAGATGACGTCGAATGCCGATCATATCGCCTTTATTCCCGGCTACTCCAACCAACTCGAGGCCGATTCCGAAACGGCGGACATTATCACTTGCTCGCAGTCGTTTCATTGGATGGAACCGGCCAGCACCTTGAAGGAGGTGCAAAGGGTTTTGAAGCGAGGCGGTATTTTTGCCGCTTATGATTGCGACTGGCCTCCGACAGTTAACTGGGAAATTGAACTTCAGTATACCAGTCTGATCGAAAAAGCGGACACCATCATCGAACGGCTGGCGGACCAAGATAAAAAAGCGAACAAATGGAACAAAGATCACCACCTGAGACGTATGGCGGAGAGCGGGGTTTTCCGTTTTACAAAGGAGATTGTTTTTCACAATTTCGAGTCTTGCGACGCGGAACGATATGCGGGACTTGCCTTCAGCCAAGGCGGCGTTCAGACGGTTTTAAAACTCGGATCGGATGAACTGAACCCGGATATCGAGAAATTTCGGGCAAGTGTAGAAAATCATTTTCAGGGGAGGACGCTGGACGTCATGTTCAGCTACAGGCTGCGATTAGGGGTCAAATAAAATATTTAATTTAACGGTGCCGACGTAGTTTCCGGGAAGTACGTTGAACAGTCGTCATGACTTGGGGATGGTCCGGTTCGCCAGTGTTACATCCCGGCTCGAGTTTGGTTGAGTTCCAGTTAAATCCCACATACGAATGGAGGAGAGATGATGAAATACATGATGTTGACATATGAGTCGAAGGAGGACTTCGCGGCCAGAACGGACAACGGGCGTAAAGAACAATACTGGGCCGAATGGAAGGCATACTTTACAGCGATGGAAGAAGCGGGAATTCTCGCTTATCCGGGGAACATTTTGCAGCCGGGGGATTCGGCTCGTACAATTCGACGAGCCGAGGGGGGAGTCGAGACGGAAGGACCTTATGCGGAAACGAAAGACCAACTGAGCGGTTATTGCGTGATCGACGTTCCCGACATTAACCTGGCGACCGAATGGGCTTCCCGTGCCCTGGCCGCAGTGAGCGGAGCCGTCGAAATTCGCCCGCTGTGGTAGGCTGCCATGAGCGATCGTGAACTCACTCCGGAAGATCGTTACGCCGAGATCGCCAGGCAGATGCTCGAGCAGGATCCGCACGTCAGTTCGGATACCGACCGAACGAAGAAGCGGTTCGGCATGTCCGGCTAGCTCAAGATTGCGGGCAAAATGTTCGCCCTTTTGGCCAGGGAGCGGCTTATCGTCAAGCTTCCCGGGCTTCAGTCCGATTGATCGGACCTTGCCGCTGAAGCCAAAGCGTTTGTATCCGGCAAAAGTTCCGCCTCTTCCAATCGGGAGTTCAGCCGTTCGACGAGCTCCAGAAGCTGAAGAGGTTCGTGAATCGTATAATCCGGCTGCTCGCTTTCGTCGGCCGGAGCTTTGGGATACCGCGGCGTCCAGTCCTGAAATACGCTGGTGATGCCCAGTGCGTTGGCGCCTTTGATATCTCGGCTCAAATTGTTGCCGACCATAATGATCCGGCCGTAGTCCGCTTCGCTGAGATCCAGCGCGCCGACCGCCGCTTTGAACATCCGCGGGCTGGGCTTGGAGGCCTTAATATTTTCGGAATTGATCATCGCGGTGAAGCAATCGTACAGTCCGTGCTGCTTGAATAAATTTTTGAACGACTGGGCATTTCCGTCCGCCACTAACGCAAGCGTATACCCCCGCTCCGCCAACGTCTTTACCGTCACGTCCGCGCCGGGCACAAGCTCTGCGCGGATGACGATATCCTCGTCGTCGCGGATTTCCGTACTTTCATCAATTAACGTATCCCCGCTATCCAAAAAAATAATCAGCTTCTTTGTATTCATTCCTATCAACTCCAAATCGCGATAATTTCCATTTTACGTCTTTTGTGCAGTTTGCCGCGCTGTTTCGGCGCATTTTTCATCATATCATAATCTTTGGATCGCTATGCGATAACACTTGAAAAATTAGAAAAACTTAACATTTAAAAGAGCGGCTGGTAGGGATCAAAATGCGATTTTTTCAATATCCGGATTTGCTTAACAGAACCGCAATAAAGATGTGGAATATATATCAGTATTTATGTTAGTATATCAATGATATTTAAAGTGTCTCCATAGTAAAGGAATGAGACAATGAACCTACAACAGGGCGATATTCAACGAAAATCATTGCTTTATATGCAAATTGCCGAGAAAGTCAAAGAAGAGATCAGGATTCGAAATCTCGCGCCTCACGATCCGGTGCCGTCGGAAGGAGAATTGGCGCAAATGTTCGGAGTCAGCAGGATGACCTCAAAGCTGGCTTTGGAGGCTTTGACCAAACAAGGCATCGTGTACAGGCTGCCGCGCAGAGGCACGTTTCTCGCTGGAGATTACGCCAAGCAGGATCACGAGTCGATTCATTCCCTGGCTAACGAAAAGCAGGCCAAACCCAAGAAAAAAAGGATCGCGCTGGTTGTTCCTAATCTGGATGACTACATTTCGCGCATTATTCAATCTACCGAAGCCGCGGCCAGAGAACATCATTATCATCTGTTGGTGCGAATTACGAAGGATAAGGAAGATGAGAGTTCCAGCCTGCAGGAGCTGTACGAAGATCATATGGACGGCATCATTTTATATCCCAGAGGCCGTAAGACATGCAGCGAAATGGTCATGAAGCTGAGGCTGCTGGGTTATCCGCTCGTTATTATCGATCGGATTTTCCGGGAAGTGGAGATCGATTGCGTATACCACGACCATTTTCAGGGCGCCTATCGGCTCACGGAATATTTAATCGCCATGGGCCACAAGGAAATAGGCTTTATCTCCATGCCGTTTGACGGAGTGACCAGCAGGGAGGACCGGTACAAAGGGTTTTTGCAGGCGATGCTGGATCACAAGCTGCCCTTAAACAGCTATAACTTCTTTCTGAACTGCTCGGAGATGATGAACGACCTGAATGCGGCGAATCCTCAATTGGAAGACTTCATTCAAGGCAATGCCGCATTGACCGCTATCATGTGCATGGACGATTATTTGGCTGCCTCTTGCTTGTCCACTGCAATCCATATGAAGAAAAAAGTGCCCGATCAGCTGTCCATTGCCGGCTTTTCAGATATATTGCTGGCAAGCCTACTGCCCGTCCCTCTTACAACCGTTCGCCAACCGACAGGCCCGCTGGGACAAGCGGCCGTGGAACTGCTGGATAAACGTTTGACGGCTCCCGAAGGGAAGGCCGTCACCGTTAAAGTGGACACACTGCTCATCAAGCGCGATACTGTGAAAAGACTTCATTCCTGAACAACCAATTTCAAAGAGTCGTCAACATGGATACCCAGCATTTACTAAATCTATAGATGCAATCCATTGAATATATCACTGACATGTAATAATCTTTATTTTGTCAGGTGATATGTGCTAATGGCTGCTGATACGGATTTAGTGAATGCTTTTTCTTTTTTTAGGCAGCCCAAAACTTCCGATTTTCCCGTTGGATTGTTCAATTCCGGGTTGAATGGTCCTCGTGAAAATACAATGAAACTTATTTACTATGCGAGGTGAACGATTTTGCGCAGAAAGATCCCCATTGTGCTTATGGTACTTGTATTACTGGCTTCTTTCCTGGCCGCCTGCAACGGCAGCAGCAATGAAACTGCCAAACAAACAGCAGCCTCGGAAGCATCAGGAAGCAATAACCTAAATCCGGAAGCCGGGAAGACCGGTAACCAAGGAATGCAAGGAAATCAAGGGAGCCAGGGGAACAAAAGCAGCATCGCGACGATCACGACACTTCAGGAAGCTCCTACGCTCAAAAAGCTCGTACAGTCGGGTGCGCTGCCTGCAGTAGAGGAGAGACTTCCTGCCAAGGAAGACATTATGATCGAGCCTGTCGTCGAAGAGATTGGTCAATACGGCGGCGATTGGAAGATGGCCTGGCAGGGCATTGACGACAAGTGGGCTGTCGGAAAACCGACGGAAGAATCGTTGTTCCGGTTTACGAAAGACGGAAAAGACGTGGAACCTAACGTGGCCAAAGGCTACGACGTCAACAAGGATTCGACAGAATACAAGATTTATTTGCGCAAAGGCATGAAATGGTCGGACGGTAAACCTTTCACGGCTGACGATGTGCTGTTCTACTGGGAGCATATGCTCATCCCCAAAACGTTCGGCAAGGAATTATACGATTGTTACTATTCGGTAGACCCGGTATCCGGAGAGCGTGTACGGGGCGAAGTGACGAAGATTGACGACTACAGCTTTAAAGTCACTTTCAAATATCCCCATCCTCTATTCCTGAAAAGACTGGCCATCGACAACAAATGGTTCTTCGCGCCGGCTCACTATTACAAGACGATATTGCCGGAATTTATCGGCGAAGAGCAGGCTCTTCAGGAAGCGAAGAAACGCGGCTTCGGAGACGTGGCCAGCTTGGGACAATGGACAGGCTACTATTACTGGCTGTGGCCCGACAGACCGACCCTGCGACCTTGGGTTGCCAAAAACGATCCGCGGGATCAGCGCTTTGTTATGGAACGGAATCCGTATTATTGGAAAACCGATTCCAAAGGTCAGCAGCTGCCGTACATAGATCGCTTGGTCGCAGACAAAATCGCAGACAAAAGCCACTTTTTGCTGAAGGCCATGTCCGGAGAAACGAATCTCACTACATTCTCAGGATCGGATTTCTCCAATTATACCGTGCTGAAGGAAAACGAGGCCAAAGGTAATTACCGCGTGCTGCGCTGGGCAACCGCCAACTGGTCGAGCACGGGTCTTCAATTGAATCAAACTTACAAGGATGAGAAGTACCGCACCCTGTTTCAGGATATTCGCTTCAGAGAGGCGCTCTCCGTTGCCGTAGACAGGGAGCAAATCTCCCAAATCATTACAGCCGGACTGGCCGACCCGATTCAATCTTCCGTGCCGAAAGGGCTTCCACACTACCAGGAAGGTTGGGCGGATCAATGGGCGAAGTTCGATCAGGGCAGGGCGAACAAGCTGCTGGACGAAATCGGCTTGAAATGGGATGCCGCCAAGAAATACAGGACCTTTGCGGACGGCTCCGAGTTGACTCTTGTGTTCCATCATGCCGATAAGGGAGACGCCAACAAAGATAAGCTGGAAGAGTTGTTGAAAAACTATTTCGAACAAATCGGGCTGAAAACGGTTATTAAAGTAGTTGACGAATCATTGATGACCGATATGACGTTCTCCAACGATTTGATGGCGTTTACGAGAGATGTTTTCATGATTGATGTACCGCTGCGCCCGGACGAAATCGTCCCTTATCGGGAAGGGTTCCCTTGGTACGGGCAATACGGAGTGTATTACGCTTCCAACGGCAAAAAAGGAATTAAACCGGAAGGCGATATTCTGGCCCTTCAACAATCCTGGGACAAGCTGCGCGCCTCCACCAATCAAGAGGACATCAACAAATGGAGCGAGGAAATTATCAAGCTCCACCGGAAAAATCAATGGCTCCTCGGTTTTACAAGCGCGCTGCCTACCATGGTAGTCGCAAGCAACAACATGCGAAATATACCTAAAGAGCTCATCGATGCCGATGAATTCCGGAATCTGGGTCATGCTCACCCGGCGCAATTTTTCATCAAGCAATAAATTTTCCACAGGGACGATAAGCCGCAATGGAAGGAATAGCTTTCCATTGCGGCTCTCCTGATGGACATTTCGGATACAGGCGGGTTTCCGGGAAGGAGAAAGAGCATGCTGCAATACATTCTTCGAAGACTTCTGTTAATGATTCCGATTGTTATACTGGTATCTATTATTATTTTTTTCATCATTCAATTGCCGCCGGGAGATTTCGTAAGCCGAATGGTCGCGGATATGTCGCAAAGCGGCGAAACGGTAACTTCCCAGCAAATCGCCGAAATGAGGGCGACCTACGGCTTGGACAAGCCGATGTTGGTTCAGTATTACGATTGGATGAAGGGGATTATCACCAAGGGGGATTTCGGATATTCGTATTCATTTAATCGTCCCGTTCTGTCCATCATCCAGGAAAGGCTGGGCATCACGATTTTCGTCTCGTTGATTACGATGTTTTTCACTTATTGCGTAGCCATTCCAATCGGTATTTACAGCGCGGTCAGGCAGTATTCCTTCGGCGATTATTTGTTCAGTTTTATCGGATTTCTCGGAATGGCAACCCCCGGCTTCCTGCTGGCGATTATATTGATGATTTCTTCCTACTATACGTTCGGCGATCCCTTGCTCGGTCTCGTATCCCCGGAGTTTCTGGAGGGCGGCTGGAGCTTCGGCAAACTGCTCGATTTGCTCAAGCATATGGTCATCCCGATCATTGTGATCGGCCTTGGCGGCACTTGCGGACTTATCCGGATTATGCGCGGACAAATGCTGGACGAGATGAATCAGCCTTATGTTGTCACCGCGCAGTCCAAGGGATTGTCGGAACGTCGTATTTTACTGAAATATCCGACCCGCGCGGCGATTAATCCGATGGTCAGTACCATCGGTTGGTCGCTCGAATCGATCTTAACGGGCTCCACCATTACGGCCATCGTCCTGAATCTGCCTACGCAAGGACCCGTCATGTACAAGGCGCTTCTTAGTCAGGACATGTATTTGGCCGGGGCGTGGCTCTTGTTTATGACCGTACTGATTATACTGGGGACGCTAATATCGGATATTTTATTAGCTTGGCTGGACCCGAGAATTCGTTACTGAAAAGGAACGGGACTATGAAAATCAATCTTTCTCCTACTTTCAAGAGGTTTATATTTGCAAGCAAAAGGAACGAGTTGGACGACAGCTACTATATGGCCTCGCAGTGGAGGCTCATGCTGCGTAAGCTTAGAAACCATAAGCTGGCCCGCATCAGCATGTTCGTCCTCTTTTTCTTGTATCTGGGAGCTATCTTCGCTCCGTTCCTGTCTCCTCAAGGCTTGACCAGTTATGATGGAAAATACGTCAATATGCCTCCGACCCGGCTTCACATGATGGATGAGGAGGGGCGAATTCACGGGAGGCCGTTTGTTTACGGTATAAAAAGCACGCGGGACCCGGAAACGTTGCGGAAAATATATGAAGAGGATCGGACCAAACGTTACCCCTTGCGATTTATGGTGAAGGGCGAATCGTACCGGATTCTCGGATTGATTCCTTCCGACAATCACTTGTTCGGGGTCGAGCAGCCGGGACAGTTCTTTTTGTTCGGTACGGACAGCATGGGCAGAGATCTGTTCTCCAGAGTTCTTCTCGGCAGTCAAATTTCACTGACCATTCCGCTGGCAGGGGTATTGATCAGTATGATTTTAGGGGTGACGATCGGTGCCGTGTCCGGCTACTTCGGGGGTTGGATCGATTCGGTCATTCAACGTGTCATTGAAATCATCCGTTCGTTTCCGACGCTTCCTCTATGGATGGCGCTTTCCGCAGCGATACCGCCCGAGATCCCGGTAGTCACCATGTTCTTTTACATTACGATTATTCTTTCGTTTATCGAATGGACGGGGCTTGCCCGGACCGTTCGAAGCAAGTTCATTTCCCTGAAAAACGAAGATTATATCATGGCAGCCAAAATAGCCGGAGTCGGCAGCATGAAAATTATTACCAGACATATGGTCCCAGGTTTTATGAGCTACCTGCTGGTCAGCATAACTTTGGCAGTACCGGCTATGATTCTCGGAGAGACGGCGATGAGTTTTCTCGGACTTGGCATCCGATCTCCGGCAACAAGCTGGGGCGTACTTATCCAGGAAGCGCAGCAAATACAAAATGTGGCTTTATATCCGTGGAAATTGATTCCCCTCGGTTTTATCATTGCTACGGTACTGGCCTTCAATTTCTTCGGTGACGGACTCCGCGACGCGGCAGACCCATATAAATAGTTGCTGTTTGTGAAATTTCATCTCAATCTGCGAGGAACTGGTCCCATGACAAACTCTGAAATCCAAATTTCTCAGCAAACTTTGCTGGAGCTTAACAACGTGAAGGTTTACCAGCAAACGGAAGGCGGGCTTCTGAAAGCCGTTGACGGTGTGGATTTCACCGTAGCCAAAGGCAGAACTCTCGGACTTGTCGGCGAATCCGGTTGCGGAAAAAGCATGACCGGTAAAGCGATTTTGAACATTCAGCCGAAAGGTTTTGTTTGTTCCGGAAATATACTGCTGCATCAAAAAGGGGAACAGCCGGTGGACCTGGTTCGGCTTGGCAGAAAAAGCAAAGAGCTGCGCTCCATCCGCGGCGGTAAAATTGCGATGATTTTTCAGGAGCCGATGGCCGCATTTTCTCCCCTTTATACGATTGGGAATCAAATGATCGAGATGGTAAGGACTCACCGCGAGAAACAGCGCAAAGCGGCCGAATCGATCTGTGTACATATGTTGTGACTTGTCGGTATCCCGGATCCGGAAAGAGCCATGAACCGGTACCCCCACGAATTCTCGGGGGGGATGATGCAGCGGATTATGATCGCAATGGCATTGTCATGCCGGCCTGATCTGCTCATCGCGGATGAGCCGACGACTGCGCTGGATGTAACGATTCAAGCCCAGGTGCTGGAGCTGATGAAGGAGCTGCAGCAGGAATTTGGAATGGCGATGCTGTTCATCACCCACGATTTGGCTACGGTGGCGGAAATGTGCGATGAGGTTGCCGTCATGTAC
This sequence comes from Paenibacillus hamazuiensis, assembly GCF_023276405.1. Taxonomy (NCBI): domain Bacteria; kingdom Bacillati; phylum Bacillota; class Bacilli; order Caryophanales; family Paenibacillaceae; genus Paenibacillus; species Paenibacillus hamazuiensis. Next base: position 2,624,377 of record NZ_JALRMO010000001.1, on the reverse strand, counting down.
CTTGGCAAAATCGTCGAGAAAGCTTCAGTAAGCGACATTTTCTCCCGTCCGATGCACCCGTATACGAAAGGTCTCATCGGATCGGTCCCGAAGATCGGCAAGAAGCAAAAGCGGTTGGAATCCATCGAAGGAACGGTTCCGGTACCGATCGATTTGCCGCCCATCTGCGGTTTTTACGACCGGTGCAAGGAACGGATTCCCGGTCTCTGCGATCGGCGGGAGGCCCCGATAACCCGGCTCTCTTCGGACCACACGGTCAGATGCTTTCTGTACGCTGACGGACATAAACATTCAATTGACAATCTAACCGAAGAAACAGGTGACTCCGAATGTCCAAAACCGTTATAGAGGTCAAACAATTAACCAAACACTTCAAAATTCAATCCGGTTGGTTCGGCCAAACGACGAAAGCGACGGTAAAAGCGGTATCCGGCGTTTCTTTCGGCATCGGCAAAGGAGAAACTCTTGGCCTGGTCGGGGAGTCCGGCTGCGGCAAATCGACTTTAGGCCGTTGCATTGTCCGCGGCATCGACGCTACCTCCGGGGAAGTCCTCTATCATACGGAAGGGGGGCGCATAGTGGACTTCTTGCGGATACAAGGGGCTGAGTACAAGGAGTACCGCAGAGATATCCAAATGATATTTCAAAATCCGTACTCTTCGCTCGATCCGCGGATGACCGTGTACGACATTATTAGCGAGCCCCTTGCCGCCCTTGGAAAGCTCAGCAAATCGGAAATCGACGAACGGGTGCGTTATTTCGCAGAGAAGACGGGACTTAACGTTTCTTATTTGAGACGTTATCCCCATGCGTTTTCAGGGGGACAACGTCAGCGCATCAGCATAGCCCGCGCGCTGGTTAGTCAGCCGAGGCTGATCGTATGCGATGAGGCCGTTTCGGCTTTGGATGTATCCATTCAGGCGCAAATTATTAACCTGCTGAGCGACTTGCAGGACGAGTTTCAAATTTCTTATTTGTTTATATCCCATAATTTATCTGTCGTCGAGCATATTTCAAGCCGCGTAGGAGTCATGTACCTGGGAAAAATCGTAGAGCTGGCTAATACCGATTCTCTATATGCCGCGCCGAAGCATCCGTACACCGAAGCTTTGCTGTCCGCCGTACCGAAGCCTGAACCGGGTGTGAAAAATGAGCGGATCATCTTAAAGGGCGAGGTGCCGAATCCGGCGAACCCCCCTTCAGGCTGTGCCTTTCATACCCGATGCCCTTATCGGAAAGAGCAATGCGCGGTCAGCGCGCCGGAACTGCAGGAGATCGCCCCCGGGCATTATGCAGCCTGTCACTTCGCTTCCGAGCTGCAGCTAAGGGGAGTATAAACGGTATACGAGAAACGATTATTCTCAAAGAGAGGAAGATCCGTATGAACTCTATGGAAATCAATTTTGAATTGGCGAAAACATACGCCCCCTTGATTTACTTCGACGAAAGGGAACCTTTCTTCCCGGTCATGGTCGGCATTTCCCATTATGTACCCGGCGAAGCTTCAGCCTCCTTTCGCAGGGTGTTTGAATGGGACGGTGCGCCCCTGAGGACGATCATGGAGTACGCCATCTACTGGGATTATGATATTCAGCATCTTTACGAATTGGAGCATGTGTGGATTTATGTAGGGGAGAGCGGCGAGGTGCTGGACTGCGAGGCCAGCTTCCACGGAAGCTTTTTCAAAGGTTTGCTTAAGGACCGCAGCAATTTGGAAGGGAATCAGGTGAAGCTGTACTCGCAGCCCGGAAAGCATGCTTTTATGCCTCATCCGGATTACTTTCAATTACTGCCCAATCTCGTTACCTGCACCTCTAGAGATGCCGGAACTCACGGTATGATCATTACCGATGTGCTCAAAGGGAGACTCGAATCGACCCCCTTGATTAATCGGCGGGTAGAGCAATATTTGCGCACAAAAGCTTTTATCCCTTCGATGATTTTCAACAAATACGTACTTGAAGATAGTTTGTACGTAAGTTGGCCGGAGCTATGGCGAAATATTCCGGTTCGCATTCTGGATTGTTTGCGGGAGCTGGGCTGCGAGGATGAGATCATAAGCGGAGGGGCTGCCGCAAACTCCAAGTAACGATTCGCCGTGAAAGGGGGTGATGCCCGCTGGTATTGTAAGGGCTTAAGCTTCACGATGCTGCGACGACTCGTTATGCTTCATCTTGGCTAAGGCATAAAACAACCTTTTTATGGAAAAGGAGTGAATTCAAGCATGAAATTAAATGTTATGTTTAGAAATTTTGCCTTGGTTGTACTTATGCTAACTTTGTTGTTCCCGGGGGCTGTGGCGCTGCCGAAAAATGCTCACGCTGCCGTCAGCGACCTGGACCTTGCGTACCGCTGGGCCCCTTTGAATTATCATGATACGGACAGCAGCGATTATGAGGCGGATTATTTGACCGCCGTTGATTATGACGGTGACTGGAATACGCTGAACAACTGGGAAAACCTTCATGTTGATCATAATCGGCTCATCGGCAAAGCCTACTATTCCGTAGTTGAAACAAGCACTCACTGGTTCATCGGATACAATTATTTCCACCCGCGGGATTGGACGGATGTCGATTTCTTCGGGTTGGACCAACACGAGAACGATTCGGAGGGCATTCTTCTGTCGGTTCGCAAGGACGGTTCCGATTACGGCACTCTGGAAGCCATGGTCACCGTATCCCATACCGATTTCTTCTCCTTCACCCCTGCCGGGAGTCCCCTGAAGAACGGTCAAGAGACCATCGACGGCACCGTACGTATGCTGCCGTACGACGGCTACGACCATCCGGTCATTTTTCAGGAAGCCAAGGGACACGGGATTAAAGCTTGGGATGGGAATCTTTATACCAATACGGATGTCCTGCTTTACTATCCGAGCAAAACCACAGGTGAAGTTCCTTCCGGCGGGAATGACCGGGACGTTAAGTATCAGCTTGTAGACATTTTTGCGCCGCAAGGTCTTTGGGACCATCGTTTTGATCCGCAAACCTTTGCGCTGTGGGGGACGCACTATGGAGACAACGGGCAGGGGCCCAATATGGCCAATGCTTCATGGGGCTATGACGACAAGGACGACAAAGTGCCGCGCGGTTACTTGGCCCTGGATCCGGCTAGCCTGATTTCCAATTATTTCAGCAATCTGGGCAATTTCAGCACGACCTATACGAAGAATCCGTTCACAGCCGGAAAGGTTAATCGGATAGAAGCTTCCAACATCAGCGACGCCTTTATCCGCCACGCGAGCGGCAGGGGGAGAATCGATTCCGGAGTCAGCCCTGCCGCCGATGCGGAATGGAGAATCGTGAAGGGCTTGGCGGATCCGAACGCCATTTCTTTCGAGTCCGTAAATTTCCCGGGTGAATTTCTGCGCCACAAGAACGGGGAGATATGGCGGGAACCGTACAGCAACAATGCTTTGTACCTGGCCGATGCAACCTTCTATAAAGTACCGGGGCTTGCCGACAGCAATCTGGCATCCTTCGAATCCTATAATTTCCCCGGCAGATACATCAGACATCGCAATAGCTTGCTTTATAGCGAAGCGGTTTCCAGCGATTTGGACCGCAGAGATGCAACTTTCATCATACGATAATAGTTCCGGTTTTTCATCCATCCAGCCGTAACTATCGATTGGATTGGTTCTCTTCCTCTGGTACAATATGAAAAGTACAAACAGTCCAAGGAGGGGACACCATGACATTCGGAGCCCGCATGCTCAAGACAGGAATCGCTGTCACGCTGTCCCTGTACGTCAGCACATGGCTTCATTTTTCCCCGCCGGTGATTGCCGCGGTGGCGGCCATTTTCGCGCTGCAGCCCTCGATATACCGGTCTTGGCGGCATTTCCTCGAGCAGGTGCAGACGAACACGCTCGGCGCCGTTATTGCGCTGCTGGCCGGAACGTATTTCTCAAAGGAGCCGATCGCCATCGGCGTCGTCTGCATCCTCGTCATCATGCTCTGTATGAAAATCGGGATGGGAGAGTCCGTCGGTTTGACGCTGGTGACGGTCGTGGCGGTGATGGAGGCTTCCGGACAGTGGGAATTTGCACTGAACCGCTTCCTGCTCAGCATGATCGGGATATTATCGGCTTTTGTGCTCAATATTGCATTCATGCCCCCGGATCCGAAGGTGCAATTCAACAAGCAGATCCATTCGGTTTTCAATCAGCTGTCCTTGCTGCTTCGCACCGCCATTTCCGATGAGATGAAAGAGAAGGTGTTTCGGGAACAAAAGCAGGAGCTGGAGGATGCTCTGCACTCGCTTACGGATAAATATAAGCTGCTGGAAGAGGAGCTGAAGAAGCTGAAGCGGGCTAAGTACCGACGGACGCGTCAGATCGTTGTGTACAAGCAGCTGCTGCAATGTTTGCAGAAAGGCTACGAGGTGCTGGAGGATGTACATGAGCATTACTTTCAATCGGAGCGGACACCGGACATCGATATGAGCTATGACCGGCATTTGGAAAAGCTGATTAAGTTCAACGAGCATATTTTGCTCAAATTTGAGGAAAAGGTAAAGCCGGAAAGCTGGAACTCCGCGTCTGTCAAGGAAGCGAACGATGCGTTCATGAAGCACGCGACAAACTGCTACAACGAAGACAGAGACGGTTCGCTGCGGCTTTTTATCGTCGCCGCGGCGATTTACGATTACGGGTATCAGTTGATTCGATTGGATCGTCTGGTAGAGTGCATGGACACGGATGACCATGAACCGGCCGGTTCAGAAGGATAAGTATGGAAAAAGCAAAGCCAGGCTTGCATGAGCATGCCTGGCTTTGCTTTTTTGTTTTGGGAATACGTTCATTAATTCGCGATGAACTCCTGCACCCACTCGCCATTATAATAGGCGACCCCGATTTTCGTGTAATTCGGGCTCAAAATGTTTTGCTTATGGCCGGGACTGTTCATCCAGGCGTTCATGACCTCTTGCGGCGTCTTCTGGCCCATCGCGATATTTTCGCCCGCGTAGGTGTAGCTGATGCCGTAAGAATTCATCATATCGAACGGGGAGCCGTAGGTTGGCGACGTATGATCAAAGTAATGATTATTGTACATATCTTTGGCTTTATCGAGGGCCATTGCCGCCAAAGCTTGGTCGACAACGAGCGGTTTTACTCCGGCATTGGCGCGCTCTTGATTGACGAGAGCGACGACTTGATCCGCATAAGCGGACTGGGAGGAGGAAGACGGGGCCGCCGAGTTCCCGGTTCCCGGAGCGCTAGGCTGCGCAGCAGTGCCAGGGACGATCAGCTTCATGCCGGGCCAAATGATGTTCGGGTTCGCGACCTGCGGGTTCATGCGGATCAGTGTGCTGAGCGGGATGCCCTGCCTTACTGCAATTTTCCACATCGTGTCCTGTCCGGTCACGGTGTACGTTGATGCCGCGGATGCCGCTCCGGCTCCGACGACCATGCTGAGTGCAAGCGCACCCGCGATGATGACTTTTTTCATCTTCATGATACGAATCTCTCCTTTTTTTACGGCCTGCGAGGTTAGCTGACGGATTAGGGTCAAAGAGGAAACACCCCGCCATGGTGAGTGGCTTCACCCCGGTAAATGGGTCCCCCGCGCTTTCTGACGAAGCTTCGGCCTTATTAGCACTCAGCCCCAAATAAAGGCAAAACGGTGCCCTGGGCCTGAGTTCGTTCCATTGTAGCACGCTTGTCCGTAAGCTTCATTGATCAAAACTTTCCAGCACTTCTATAGGTAAAATCTGCTCGAATTAGGTTTCTTCGTCGCGCTTCTTGTCGTATGGCTTATAACTATCATATAATAGTAAAGACGTGTTTAATCCATAGGGTTAAAATAGAGCCGGAAAAGGGGTGTGACCTGGTCGCACCCTGGCTTGCTGTGGAAGCCTACGCACAGGCGCCACCATTTTTTTCTTCAAATACTAGCGTGATGGGACGGTAAATATGAGCAACAGACAAACTAAAACAGACGTTATCTTGATTGGTGCCGGAATTATGAGCGCAACTTTAGGGTCACTGCTGAAAGAATTAGTACCGAACTGGGAAATTACAGTGTTTGAGAGGCTTGCAAGCGCAGGAGAGGAAAGCTCTAACGAATGGAATAATGCGGGTACCGGCCACGCATCATTGTGCGAGCTTAACTATACCGTGGAAAAGTCGGACGGAACCATCGATATTAGCAAAGCTGTTAAAGTGAATGAAGAATACCAGGTTTCCAAGCAGTTTTGGTCTTATCTGGTAAAAAGCAATTTGATTCGTAATCCGCAAGATTTTATCATGCCGCTACCTCATATGAGTTTCGTACAAGGGGAACAAGACGTTGCATTTCTTAAAAAACGTTTTGAGGCGATGTCGGGCAATCCCTTGTTCCAAGGGATGGAGTTTTCCGACGATCCGGATAAACTGAAGGAATGGATTCCGCTTATGATGAAGGACCGGGGCTCGAATAAACCTATAGCAGCTACCAGAATCGAATCCGGAACGGATGTCAATTTTGGCGCTTTGACGCGCATGTTGTTCGCCCACTTAAAAAGTAAAAATGTCGACATAAAATTCAAACATAATGTGGATGATATTAAACGTACGAGCGACGGCTTATGGGAATTGAAAGTTCGTAACATCGACAGCGGTGCGGTCGAACGGCATACGGCAAAATTCGTCTTTATCGGCGGCGGCGGAGGAAGCCTGCATCTGCTGCAAAAGTCCGGCATCCCGGAAGGAAAAGGAATCGGCGGATTTCCGGTTAGCGGACTATTTATGGTGTGTCAAAACCCGGACGTCGTAGCGCAGCATCATGCCAAAGTATATGGCAAGGCAGCGGTCGGCGCGCCTCCGATGTCTGTTCCGCATCTTGATACAAGATATATCGACAACAAGGAATCGTTGTTATTCGGACCGTTTGCCGGATTCTCGCCAAAATTTTTAAAATTCGGTTCGATGTTTGATTTGATAACTTCCGTCAAACCGCACAATCTCGTAACGATGATGGCGGCAGGCGTAAAAAATGCTTCACTGACCGCATACCTGATCAAGCAAGTGATGTTATCGAAGGAACAACGTATGGAAGAGCTGCGGGAATTCGTACCGAATGCCAAAAGCGAGGATTGGGATTTGCTGGTCGCGGGCCAGCGTGTGCAAATTATTAAGGATACGGCTGCCGGCAAAGGAACTTTGCAATTTGGCACGGAGGTTATCAGCGCTGCCGACGGCTCGATAGCCGCCTTGCTTGGCGCTTCCCCAGGTGCTTCCACCGCCGTTTCCGTCATGCTTGAAGTTATAAAAAAATGCTTCCCGCAGCAAATAAAAACGTGGGAACCGAAAATAAAAGAAATGATACCTTCTTACGGCATTTCGCTATTGAAACACCCGGAACTTATCCAAGACATTCATGCTTCAACAGCGCGGATACTCGGTCTCAGTGAAAAAGTACCGGTACAGATGGCAAGCCGAACCGTATCGTAAAGAGGGAAACAGTGCAGCTTTTGCGCAAATAAGCTATACATCGAAGCCGGCCCAAGGGTCGGCTTTTTTCGACCCTTGCAGACCAAGACGAGTCAAAATTGAAGGAACTGATTGCATCGATGTGAGAAGTGCCTACATGGCGGTTACGGTTTCCAGCCAACTTTTGCATGCCGCAGTCCAGCCTTGCACAGGACCCTTGGTCGTACCCATGCCAAAGCCGTGTTTTCCCGATTTATACGCATGCAGCTCCGCAGAGACACGTGCTTTTCGCAGGGCAAGATAGAAGCTGACGCTGTGTTCCGCCGGGGTTGTAGTATCGTCGTCAGCAACCATGATAAAGGATGTAGGCGTATCCTTCGTAACCAGTTCATCGGTGCTGTACTTTTTCACCATTTCCATAAGCGGGGTAGGGAAGTCCTTATCTTTCCCGTCCCAGCCGTTCAAGGAAATGCAGGGATAACACAGAACCATAAAATCCGGTTTGGCACTGATCTGATCTGCCGAGTCGATAGGTTCATAAAATTTCCGATCGTAACAGGTGCCTAATGCAGAGGCGAGATGCCCTCCTGCGGAAAATCCCATTACACCTACTTTTTCCGGATTTATCCCATATTGAAAGGCCATGCTGCGAACAAGCCTGACCGCTCTTTGCCCGTCCTGCAAAGGTACGTCAAGCGCATGCTCATGTCCGTCTCCGGGCATTCTATGTTTTAACACAAACGCTGTGACCCCGAAGGAATTCAACCATTTCGCGATATCGGCGCCCTCCAGGTTCAGTACCTGCCTCCGGTAACCTCCGCCGGGGATGACAATAACGGCAACTCCATTTGGCTGTTCAGGGACATAGGGGATGACTGAAGGCGCGGTTACCCCCTGAACAACCCTTTTAAAGGTATGTTCCCAAGGTTCTTCAAAAATTTTTTCTTCCAGCTGTACTCTTTCCGATCCCGGAGCTTTGCCCGGAAACAGAAACATTTCTTTTTCCATGGAACAACCACCTTCCTCCTTTAAATCATAGCGGCTTGTTCGAATTTCAGCCATACGTTTTTTTATATTACCCGTTCCGTTCGTAGAACAGTCGCCTAATGATCTTTAAATGCACTCCCAGCATGACGAATAACACCGGATCCGCTATTGCGGAATACCATAATTTCCAACCGTTGTAATAGAACCATCCGCTTTTCAAGGCAACCACTTCATACAGCAGGGTGAACGCAGTCCAACCGAAAATATATAACACTTTACGCCCGACGCTTCGGCCGTAAGGGTACAAGTTCAGATAAAGGATGTTAACGGCAGGGAAAATCCCATATACGACCAACAGAGAAGGCCAGTTGAAACCTTTTCCGAAATAGCCGTAAAGGTCATATTTCAAATCCAATATCATGTCGGTTAACCATTGAAGAACGTAGGCAAAGATCGTTGTGATATAGAGTTCCTGTTTGGTCAATTTTTTCGGTATCCAATATGCAGCTGCATTCAAAACAATAACGGAAATATAAAGGAACAGCATGATTAGAGTCTCCGCATTATGAGATTCTTTGGACAATACGGAAATGCCACAACAAAAGAAGGAACAGCCAAGGGTGGATCAGAGCGGAGTACGACAGCTTCCATCCGTTGTAATAAAACCATCCGGCCTTTAAGGCGCATGCTTCATAGGAAATGGAAAAAGCTGACCATCCGAGAAGATAAAGCGTTTTACGTCCAATTCCGGCATTGTATGGAAACAGATTGAGAAAGAGGATACTCACAGCCGGAAACAGTCCGAAAATCGGTAGAAAGGAAGCCCAGTCCACTCCTTTTTGGAAAAATCCGTATAGATCGTATTTGATGTTCAGGATCAAGTCGGCTAACTGCTGAAGGCAGAACGAGAAGAAAGTTGTAAGGTAAAGCTGCGGCCATGTCATTTTTTTGGGAACGAAATATGCCAACGTGTTGAGGACAAGGATGGAGCCAAAAAGAAAGAGCATGAATCCCGATGCCGCCTTCCGTTTAAGCATTTCGGCGTATTATTAATGGGTATTGTACCCTGACGAAGGTAGGTTCAAACGATTAGTGACGATGTAATTTGGTTCATGGCCGAATCAAAGCTTTCTTTTTTAGTCGTATTGTTATAAAAATGCGAACGAAGCTTAAACTGGGATAAGAAACCTTTTTCGAGGGGAGGGGCTTTGCTTGAGCTTGAAAAAAATATTGTTGATCTGGGCGGGTATGGTGACGGTATATGCCGCAGTCGTTGCCTTTTATTTTCTTTCACAGGGCGAAGGGGCAGTACCGGGAGCTATGGCGGGAGGGCCGGCGGATCCGGCCACGTTTATGTCCGGGGAGCAGATTCACAATGTTCACCGGCTGTCAACGATCGAATATATCAGCTTTTTCATTTCGACTCCGATAAAATGGACGATTATGGCGCTGCTGCTTGCGCTTGGCGTTTCCGCGTGGTTCCGTGACAAAGCGGAAGACTGGTTCAGATTATCCGGCCTCAGGTTGATCGTCTTTCTGTTCCTGCTGCAGGTTACGCTTCAGCTCATCGAACTGCCGCTGGATTATTATTTGCACAGTCTCAACCGGGCATACGGCTTGTCCAACCAAGCAATCGGTTCGTGGCTCGGAGACCAGGCGAAGAGCCTTGTGATCGATTACTGCTTATCCGTTCCGTTATACGGCCTTTTGCTCTGGGCAATCAAAAAAAGTCCTCAGCGCTGGTGGCTTTGGGGCTGGATCGTCTCCATTCCGTTGACGCTCTTTTTCACATTCGTTCAGCCTATCGTGCTGGATCCGGTGTTTAACGAATTCAAGCCGCTGCAGGACGAGCAGCTACGTCAAAAAATATTAAAGCTTGCCGATGAAGCCGGCATTCCGGCGAATCAGGTTTATCAGGTGGACAAATCGAAACAGACGAATACGCTCAATGCCTATGTGAGCGGAATCGGCGCGTCAACAAGGATCGTGCTGTGGGACACAACGCTGCAGAAGCTGAAAAAAGACGAGATTTTGTTCATTATGGCCCACGAAATGGGGCACTACGTCAAACATCATGTATTGTGGGGCACTTTATACGGTATCGCTGAAAGTCTCACTGGCTTTTGGCTCGTTTACCGCCTGTACCGAAGGATCCATTCGAAGTTCGGCACCGAGCTGAATGTGCGCGGACCGTACGATATGGCAAGCCTTCCGGTGTTATTCCTGCTCACATCGGTGCTGACCTTTGCGGCTTCGCCGCTCGATAACGCCATATCCAGGATGCACGAACACAGTGCGGACCAATACGCTATTTCGCTCACGCAGGATAAAGACGCGGGAATCCGCGCCTTTCAACAGCTCGCGGCAAACAGCTTGTCCGATGTGAATCCGCCCTCGCTCGTGCAATGGTTTCTCGGCTCGCACCCTACACTCGCTCAGCGCATTGACTACGTGCAGCATTATCCGGTTATTCGTTAAGAAAAAAGCACAGATCGACAAATACATACAATTTTATAAGTTTAATAAGAAATCGTTATATTTTCGATCGTCTTTTTTGGAGGAGAATGTGGTATAGTTTCCATAAGATTAGTTAAACTTGCGGAAATAGATAGTGTCTAACCGTGAGGCATTTTAATGTGGGGTGGAGAACGTTGCAATTTCAGGTAAATAACAGTCCCTTTAGCCAGGAACAGGTCGATCTTCTGAATCGACTTATTTCGACCCTGAACGAGTCGCAAAAGATTTGGCTCAGCGGATATCTCGCCGCGTCGGCGGCGATTCAAGCACCTTCCGGTGCACTCGGGTTGTCGCAGCCGGCGCCAAGCGGTGTGCCGGCCGTAAGTAAAGAAGTGACCGTACTCTACGGCTCGCAGTCCGGCAATGCGCAGGGACTTGCGAAAAAGTCGGCGAAGGCGCTTGAGGCGAACGGTTTTGAAGTCACCCTTTCGTCAATGAGCGATTTCAAAACGAATCAGCTCAAGAAGGTACAGCAGCTGCTTATTATCGTCAGCACACATGGAGAAGGCGAACCGCCTGATAATGCGATCTCATTCCATGAGTTTTTGCACAGCAAACGGGCGCCGCGGCTGGATGGCGTCAGCTTCTCGGTCCTGTCGCTTGGCGACAGCTCGTACGAGTTGTTTTGCCAGACCGGCAAAGATTTCGATGCCAGGCTGGAAGAGCTCGGCGGAACAAGGTTGTTCGAACGTGTCGATTGCGACGTGGACTATGACGAGCCGGCGGCGGAATGGCTGCAGGGCGTGATTCAGCGTTTGAAGGAAGGACAAGGGGGGGCCGTTTCCGCCGCTGCTCCTTCAGCGGCAGCTGAAACGATCGCCTCGGAATCTGCCTATTCCAGAACGAATCCTTTCCAGGCCGAGGTCTTGACGAATATCAATTTGAACGGCCGCGGGTCCAATAAAGAAACGCGCCATATCGAGCTTTCTCTTGAAGGCTCGGGGCTTAACTTTAAACCTGGCGACAGCTTGGGCGTCTACCCTCACAACGATCCGGCACTGGTGGATCTTCTGCTCGAACATACAAAGTGGGATCCAAACGAGCAGGTAGTCATCAATAAACAAGGCGAGGTCCGGCCTCTGAGAGAGGCGCTGATCGAATATTTCGAGATTACGGTCCTAACGAAACCGCTGCTTGACAAGTTAGCGCCGCTTGCAGCGAATAAGAAGGTTCTTGAGCTGCTGGAGGCCGGCAATGAGGAGCAGTGCAAAGCCTACATCCACGGACGCGACCTGGTGGACTTCGTCCGCGATTACGGCCCGATGCAAGGAAGCGCCCAAGATGTGGTTTCCCAGCTCAGAAAAATACCGGCGCGTTTGTATTCCATTGCAAGCTCGCAGTCGGCCAATCCCGATGAGGTGCATCTGACCATCGGGGCGCTCCGCTATGAGGCGCACGGGCGGGAGCGTAACGGAGTTTGCTCGATTTTCTGTGCGGAACGATTGCAGCCTGGAGATAGGGTTCCCGTGTTCATCCAGCACAATTCGAACTTCAAGCTTCCGGAAGACCCGAGCACGCCGATCATAATGGTCGGCCCCGGCACAGGAATCGCGCCTTTCCGCTCCTTCATGCAGGAACGGGAAGAAATTGGCGCAACCGGCCGATCCTGGCTGTTCTTTGGAGATCAGCATTTCACGACCGACTTCTTGTACCAGACCGAATGGCAGCGATGGATCAAAGACGGCGTCCTTACCCGTATGGATGTGGCGTTCTCGCGCGATACGGAGGAGAAGGTCTACGTGCAGCATCGCATGCTTCAGCATAGCAAGGAATTGTTCACCTGGCTGCAGCAGGGTGCGGCGGTTTACATTTGCGGCGATGAGAAGCGGATGGCTCGGGACGTTCATCGGACTCTCGTGGACATCATCGAGAAGGAAGGCGGCATGAGCCGCGAACAAGCGGAAGAATATCTCGCAGCCATGCAGCAAAATAAACGATATCAGAGAGACGTGTACTGATTTGAGATAGAGAGGGGTACGACTTAGTATGGCAAATACAAAATTAACCGCGCCGGAAGGGCCACCAAGTGATGTAGAGCGCATTAAGCTCGAAAGCAATTATTTGCGGGGCACCTTGGCCGAATCGATGCTGGGACCGCTCAGTGCCGGCATTCCGGATGACGATAACCGACTGATGAAGTTTCATGGCAGCTACCTCCAGGACGACCGCGATCTTCGAAACGAAAGGCAGAAGCAGAAGCTTGAGCCTGCCTATCAATTCATGCTGCGCGTACGGATGCCGGGCGGCGTCGCTCAACCCGGGCAGTGGCTCGTGATGGATGAGCTGGCCCGGAAATACGGGAACGGCACCTTAAAGCTCACGACGCGCCAGACGTTCCAGATGCATGGGATTTTGAAATGGAATATGAAAAAAACGATCCAATCCATCCATCAGGCGCTGCTCGATACGATTGCCGCGTGCGGTGATGTGAACCGGAATGTCATGTGCAACCCCAATCCGTATCAATCGGAAATTCATGCCGAGGTGTACGAATGGGCGAAGCGGTTAAGCAACGATTTGCTGCCGCGGACGAGAGCTTATCACGAACTGTGGCTTGATGAGGAAATCGTTGCGTCGACTCCGGAGCAGGAAGAGATCGAACCGATGTACGGACCGCTTTATTTGCCGCGGAAATTTAAAATCGGCATTGCCGTTCCGCCGTCCAATGACGTCGACGTCTATTCGCAGGATTTGGGATTTATTGCGATTGTCGAGGATGGGCGGCTCACAGGCTTCAACGTTGCGATCGGCGGCGGGATGGGGATGTCGCACGGCGACAAGGAGACGTATCCGCAGCTGGCCAAAGTGATCGGCTTTTGCAAGCCGGAGCAAATTTACGACGTTGCCGAGAAAGTCATCACGATTCAGCGCGACTACGGCAACCGTTCGCAGCGCAAAAACGCCCGTTTCAAATATACGGTGGACCGGCTCGGGCTGGAGACGGTCAAGGAGGAGCTGGAACGCCGTCTGGGCTGGAGGTTAGGCGAGGCCAAGCCGTATCACTTTAACGATAACGGAGACCGGTACGGCTGGGTGCAGGGCGTAGGCGATAAGTGGCATTTTACGATGTTCATCCAGGGCGGCCGCGTTACGGACTACGAAGGTTATCCATTGATGACGGGCTTGCGGGAAATTGCCAAGGTTCATACCGGCGATTTCCGTTTAACCGCCAACCAGAACCTGATCATCGCCAATGTGTCGCCACAAAAGAAAGCGGAGATTACCGAGCTGCTTGAACGCTACGGACTGCACGATGGCAAACGTCATTCCGGGCTCCGCCGCAGCTCGATGGCCTGTGTGGCGCTGCCTACCTGCGGTCTGGCCATGGCCGAAGCCGAGCGTTACCTGCCCGTGCTGATCGACAAAATCGAGGAGATTTTGGACGAGAATGGGCTGCGGGATGAGGAAATTACGATTCGGATGACAGGTTGCCCGAACGGCTGCGCACGCCATGCACTCTCTGAGATCGGTTTTATCGGAAAAGCACCGGGCAAATACAATATGTATCTGGGCGCTGCATTTGACGGCAGCCGGTTAAGCAAGATGTACCGGGAAAATATCGGAGAGGAAGAAATTCTCCGTGAACTTCGTTTGCTGCTACCCCGGTATGCGAAAGAAAGGGAAAGCGGGGAGCACTTCGGCGATTTCGTCATTCGCACAGGCATTATCGCCGCGACAACAGACGGTACCAATTTCCATGATTAACGTTCGTTTAAAGAGCCACGGCAGGAATCCTGCCGCGGCTCTTTTATCACTTGCGGATGTTTGCTTTCTCAATTAATATTTTTAGTTTATTTCTAGCCCGATACAACATGGTTTTTATATTTGAATTAGACCAACCCGTGCAGTCGGAAATTTCCTGATAACTTAATTGCTTAAACTCCCGTAAGTAAATGACTTCCTGATAATCCGGTTTCAGCTTTGATATATGTTCTATAACTTCATTTAGCTGCCATTGAATTTCCGCATATCGATGCGGTTCATGAAATTGCGTTTGTATAAATTGGGCATGTTCGTCCAAATGAAGGGTTTTCAGTTTACGTTCTTTTCGATACCAGGATACAAATGTATTATGTGCAATCCGATAGATCCATGATTTTGGAGAGCTTTCCTGTTTAAAGGACTCTATTCCATTAAAGATGGATAAAAAAGTTTGTTGGCTCAGATCCTTGGCAATCTCTTTATCTTTTGTCAAATAACATAAATAACGATAAACGTCATGATTATATAACTCGTAAAATTCATGAGTGGTTCTGATTTGTTCCGCCTTTTTAACGGAAGAAGTTATCAACTGTAAAAGATTATTACCCATATGTTCAGCGAACGTCATAATTGAAAATGTCCCAATTTCCTTATGCGATAACCGCAAAGGGATGGAAAAACAGGATTTATCTTGAAGGCAATAATGAAAATGTTCATTCCCCGTTATTTTGACCGCCTCTTGAAAGCGAACAGACATAGATATCGAGTTGATTCCGGCATCCTGCTCTCTGAACTGCACGCCTTCCGTTATTCCCATTTTATGGATTAAATTTCCCATGGTAGTATCACAATACATTTTTAGAAGAAAGCCCTTATGGTCAGTAATCGCCAGTAAAAAAGGAGTGTCCTTGACTTCGCCAACAATATACTCGGTAAAGCGGCTGTTGCCGGATAAAAATTCATCCAGCTGAGATCGTTTTCTATTTAGTTCTGTTTTCGTGAGCCTATTTTGAGGGACAGGAACATCATTAGGATCCATCTCAAATTCGTTTTTACATATATTTTTCCATTGTTGGATATCTAATGCAAGTGTGGTCAAAGTAATCTCCCTTATCGCTATAATTTCCTATTAACAAGAATACCGAATATTAACATAATTTCAAAGGAAAATTATATATTTGTAGCATCGCAGGACGGCCACGATGCGATTGACGGATCGCAACGAAGTCCTTTGGCGGCGTTGAAAAGGGCGAAGGACGCGGCAAACCCGC
The DNA here is from genome assembly GCF_023276405.1 of Paenibacillus hamazuiensis. Taxonomy (NCBI): domain Bacteria; kingdom Bacillati; phylum Bacillota; class Bacilli; order Caryophanales; family Paenibacillaceae; genus Paenibacillus; species Paenibacillus hamazuiensis. The sequence continues at coordinate 2,608,483 of NZ_JALRMO010000001.1, read as the reverse complement.
TCATTTCACGCAGATATGAGTAACAGTATCTACAGAGACACAAATTGTACAAATATGGGGCACTGCCGGTTTCAAACTATCATTTATCGTGATTACAGCCTTTTCATAGAAAAATAGGTAAATAGACAGTCAATCGTTGCGTCTTGTACATTTACTGTATCATCCTGAAAGCGAAGGAGGTGAAACTTATGGCGATTCGTGCCCGTGCTCAACTGTCCTCCGCGCAAAAAGCATTGATCAAAAAGGTGCTGATGAAAAAAGTCAGAAAAGTTGTCAAAAAGAAGAAACGAGCTCTCCAAACGCTGGGCAACCTTCATATCATCGTTACGAATAATAACGGCGTCCCCCGTGAAACAACGAATTGGACGGCAACTGTAACAAGACCCGGAGTTACGATGACAGCAAACTTCGATGATTTCGGCGTCGCAAGATTCAATATTGCTACTTTAACAACAGTGTCTTATACGCTGCGTGTCAGAAATGCCAACGGCGATTTGGTAGCTACCCGATTGATTCCGGAGGACGTGGAAGCCTACGTTGTTCGGATTTAACAATCGTTTCATTTCAGTCTAAGGAAAAAGACCCCGATTCATTTTTGAAGAATCGGGGTCAGCCTGTTGAAAAACCCAACAGGCTACTTGTGCGCTTGGCAGCGCATCGTACTAACGGGTGAAAGTCCCGAGCGCACCGCGGGGTGGCGGAAGCGCATAGCCGACTGGTAGTGCTCTGGCCGTAAGGGAGGGTGCGGAGGATCAGAAGGCAAAACCCGGAACAGGCGGCATGAACCATGTTGGCTGGCGAAGCCGGATAACCCTGCAAGAGAAGGGGACGTCCTATACCACCATAGGCTTCGAAAGTTAGGAGGACTGGATTCGGGGGAAAGACGATGACGTGACCCAAGGAGGGCTTATCGTCTTCCGCATAGCGGTAAACTCTTTTCAAGGCTTATAGGGCTAAGACAGAATGATGGATGGTGAGCAGTCATACGAAGGGATAGTAGTGAGAAAGCTTGCCGGAAAAGCCGCAATGGCAAGTGAACCGACACCAACGTTGTCGGTGCAAGCTTAGACCCAAAAGGCAAAGACTTGGTGCGAAGCCCGGAACCGTGGAAGAAAAGCATAACCACCTAGGAAGCCGTCATGTGCCAGACAGAAGCCGGGGAGCCAAGAAGAGCGAAGAGCCGGGGCTGAACAAAAGGGTAGGCCGTCTGGGGCGGAGTACCGAAGGGGAACCGGAAAGGCTGAAAGATTAGCTATACGTCCGGAAACTGAAAGGGAAGGAACACGAGACATGAAGGAAGGAAAAGGAGAGGTAGGCTTTCGTGAGGGAGTAGAAGTCCCGAGAAAACGCAGATGGCACAGCCTCATCGACAAGATATGGGCGATGCCGAACCTTGAGGAGGCATTCCGGGAGGTCAAGCGCAACCGGGGAGCAGCGGGAGTAGACGGAGTGACCATAAAGGTATTCGAGAGTGAACTGGAGCGTAACTTAAGAACGCTTCAGCAGGAGCTGCGGGCGAAGGCATACAAGCCGATGCCGGTCAGGCGCATGTACATTTCCAAGGAAAATGGGGGTCAAAGGCCGCTCGGGATACCCGCAATTCGCGATCGCGTAGTACAGGCGGCGACCCGCCGAATCCTCGAACCGATTTACGAGGCGACATTTATGGAGTGTAGTTTTGGGTTTCGCCCGGGACGCAGTGCACACATGGCGCTGGAGAACATTCGGAAAGATCTCATGGATGGATACGTTTATGTGATCGACGCCGACCTGAAATCGTATTTCGATCTCATTCCACATGACAAGTTGCTTAAGGCCGTCAAGGAAGAAGTGGTGGATGGTAGTGTCCTAAAGCTCATAGAAAGCTTCTTAAAGTCCGGAGTCATGGAGAACGGAAGTTTTCACCTGAACGAGCAAGGAAGTCCACAGGGTGGGGTTATTAGTCCGCTTTTGGCGAATATCTACCTAAACCCGCTGGATAAGCTCATGACTGAACGGAAGCACCGTATAACACGGTACGCCGATGATTTTGTGATCTGCTGCAAATCCCAAAAGGGGGCAGAGAGGGTACTCCAAGGTGTTATTCGTCTACTGGAACAAGAGCTTGGGCTCAAAGTACACCCGGAGAAAACCAAGATCGTGAACAACTTGGAACAGTCCTTTATGTTCCTAGGTCATGAGTTTAAACCGGGATTTTGGGTTACTCCATCCTCGAAAGCCAAACAGAAATTTAAAGAACGCGTGAAAGCAATTACGCGGCGGAACCAAACGGTGAATGTGGAACAGCTGATCCGAAAGAAGTTGAATCCATATTTACGTGGATGGGGTAGCTATTTTGGCTGGGGCAACGTAGGAAGTCTGATGAGAGAGTACGATGCATGGATAAGGAGAAGGCTCCGGATGGTACAGTTGCGGAGCTGGAAAAAGCCGAAGAACTTCTACAGGGCACTAAGAAAGAATAAGTGGAGGGGAGAGCTTCCCAAGATGCGTATGTTCGCATGGAGAAGCTCGCTATCCAAGCCAGCCAGTGTTGCAATGCCAAACGATTGGTTCAGAGAAAGAGGTCTCGTTTTTCTCGTAGACATCTATAATGAACATCATCCCCAGCGGGGATAAGCGCGGAGGAGCCGGATGCGATGACCCGCACGTCCGGTTCTGTGAGAGGCCCATGAATTCATTCATGGGCCTACTCGATTTTCGTTCAATATCTTTAACAAATTACCGCGTTAATATGTTATAATGTAAATATACTCTTAAGGCGGTGGATCCTATGCTTCGCTCTAATCCGAATGTCCAAAATGAATATGAATTGGTGTGTATCGAGGAACTGGTTCATCCAGATCATCCTCTTCGTAAAGTACATAAGCATATCGACTTTTCCTTTATTCTCGACTTAGTCCGTCCTTATTACTGCGAGGATAATGGACGTCCCTCGGCAGATCCCATCATGCTTTTCAAGATGCTATTGATCGGGTATCTTGACGGCATTCGCTCCGAACGACGGTTGGAAAGAGAGGTTTTCTCTAATAATGCTTATCGATGGTTTCTGGGGCTTGGGCTCAAGGATCGCGTGCCGGATCATAGCACCCTTAGCTACTTTCGTGAACGTCTTCAAGAAGGCGATGTACTTCAACAAATCTTCGACCGGGTCGTTCTGCTTGCTATTCAACATCGTCTCGTTGCCGGTCGGGTACTTATCACCGACTCAACTCATCTTAAGGCCAATGCGAATAAACGAAAGTTTGTTCAAGAGGAAGTAACCAAGAGTACGAAGGCCTACATGGAAGAACTGGACGAAGCAATTCGTGCCGATCGCGAGGCTCATGGAAAAAAGCTTTAAAGCCACGAGAGGAGGTGGAAGAAACCAAACTAACGAAGGTAAGCACAACCGATCCGGAGAGCGGTTATATGGTGCGGGACGGTAAGCCGGAAGGCTTTTTCTATCTCGATCATCGGACCGTCGACCACAAATACAACATCATCATGGATGTCCACGTCACTGCCGGCAATGTTCACGATTCTGTCCCTTACATAGAGCGTTTGGAACATATCATCAAGAAGTTTAAATTCGAAAAAACACTGGAAGCCGTCGCACTGGATGCAGGTTACTTCACGTCGCACATTTGCAAAAAGCTTCAAGACAAGAAAATATACGCGGTCATCGGAGGTAGAGCCTTTACCCCAGTTAAAGGATTAATGGCTAAGTGGCGATTTAAGTATGATGCGGAGAACAATGTGTATATATGTCCACAAAAACACGAATTGAAATATACGACAACGGATCGCGAAGGCTACAGACAGTATAAGTCGGATCCGAATCATTGTGCGAACTGCCCCATGCTCAAAGAATGTACCCGGTCCCGGAATCACCAAAAAGTCATCACCAGGCATGTATGGCAGGATAGTAAAGAGTGGGTAAAACAAAACGGTAGAAGCAAGTCCGGCAAATATCTCTACCGCTTACGATACCAGACGATTGAGCGAAGCTTCGCGGATGCCAAAGAGCTCCATGGGCTTCGCTACTGCCGGTTCCGCGGCCGAAACAAAGTGCAGCAGCAAGCATTACTGACTGCACTATGTCAAAACATTAAAAAGATCGCCAATATCCTGGCTAAAAGGGCCGGATAAGAGGCGATCTTCTATTTTTAGGGCTAAATTCAAAAAATGATCCTACAAAAGCCCCGAAAAACCGGGGCTTTGTCAACAATCTGACCCCGATTCTTTTTTGAAGAATCGGGGTTTCTTCTTTCCACGCAACGCCCGAATAGGGTTGATGGGATGCGATTCTTATGGACATGATGCATTTTGCAATGCAGGTTCATAGCATAATTCATCAACAAAACCTGGGAGTGTGGGTGGTTTGAAAAAACATGCGCAGCGCATTGTGCAAGGCGGGATCGATTTTTTTCGGGCAAAGGAGAATCGAAGCGACATCCAGTTCGAACAATGCGGAGGAAGCCCGCGAACAAGCTTTGACGTAGAGGCTATTCCGGACGGCACGCGGGTAACATGGATTCGGGGGGATGTGCGGCAAAACGCGGTTATTCGTGAACCATTGGGGACTTTCGAATGCAATTACAATGCTTTCACTACGGGAGCTGCACTTGCCCGCCGATTGAGGCTGGTGAACGGAGCCAGATACTTGCTCGTTTACAACAGCGGTACGAAAACAATCCGAATTCGCAGAAAACCGACTTCGACGGAAAACATAAGGGTGATTCCCGACAATACGCTGAACGCGGATCTGATCGGAATCGGCAATGGACTAAAAGAAAGGCTTGGCTATTTTTTGCCCGAAAGGACGGCGATTTCGGTACGAGGCGGAGGCGCCGGGAAGCGGCTTCGCGTTCGCACGCTCGAACCCGGTGCAGATGAGTTGTTCAACTACGAGATTCGATTGAATCCTCGGAATTTCGGTTTGTTTGGGCTAGGAAACAGTGCGGGCAATTTTATCGTTTCTTATAATCAGGTGAGCCGGGTGCTTCGATTTGTCAGAAGGACAGCCCTGCGGAAAAAGGCGAAGAATGCAACCAAAGCCAGAAAAGAGCCCTGATCAGGGCTCAACCGATATATTCAAGATTATCGTTAGCATAGAAGGCTGCCTTCTGTACAGAGGAGACATTCATACGGCGATGCAGCCGGCAAACTGCTTTTGAACCAAGCTTCATCCAAATTGCGTCCGATGACCACGAATTCGCTGCGTTTTGCTTCCCCCGGCTTCCATTCCCGATCCGCAGTGGAGTCAAACAGCATATGTATGCCTTGGAAAACGACCCGCTGTTTTACGCCTTTAATGTTTAAAGCCCCTTTATAACGGAATGTATCGGCGCCGTGCTCGGAGAGCCACACACCCAAAAATCTCTCCAGCTTGTTCAGATCTTACGGTTGTTCTTCCTGCAATACGATGGACGTTACATCATCGTCATGATCATGGTCCTCTTCTTCAAGGAAGCCGGGCTCCAGTTCAAGCTTTTTTTTGCAAGTCAAATGCATCTATGCCGAGCACTTTGAGCGCCGGAGACCGTTTCACCCCGGCCGACTGGCGGAGTGGATGGTAGAAACGGAGACCGAAGCACGAAGTTTGTTTTAATCGGGATTGATATGAATAGCTTCGCCTATCGAATGCAGTATGAGTACGAGCAGGCGTACATCTCTTCCGTTTCAAAGCACCTGCTGAACAATAATCCATAACTCCAAATAGATCGTTGCGGACGGCATAATTGATCAAGTTCTTGTCAAAATCAATGACAAGAGCTTGATCCCATTTTCAGAAAATGATTCACAAATCGATGCATCTGTGTTACATTTTATATAAAACGTAACACGAACCTATATTTTTTTTGCTCTTTTACGTAACACAAAAATCATTATTCGTGTCACCAAATTAAAGACGAAGGGGGAGCTTGTTTGAGTAGGCGATGGTGTAAAGGATTTGTTTCAGTCCTCGTTTTTTCTATGGTCATTTCAGGATGTACATCCGCAAAAAAACAAGATACCGATGGATCGAAGAACGAACTTGTTCTGGCCGTCGGATCGGAGCCGGAAGCAGGTTTTGATCCTACTACAGGGTGGGGGCGTTACGGAGCGCCATTATTCCAAAGCACCCTGCTAAAAAGGGACCACGACCTAAAGATCGTCAATGATTTGGCGACGGGATACGAAGTGAGCAACGATCGGACGGTTTGGACGGTAAAGCTTCGCAAAGACGCCAAATTTTCCGACGGTAAACCGGTTACTTCCGCGGATGTCGAGTTTACATTTAACACAGCCGCCAAGAACGGATCCGTAATCGATCTCACGAACATGAAATCAGCGGAGGCGGTCGACGAGAATACGATTACATTTGCACTGAAAGAACCGCAGTCGACTTTTTTGTCGATACTGACAACTCTTGGAATTGTACCTAAACATGCGTATGGCAAGGATTACGCTCAAAAACCGGTCGGTTCGGGTCCTTTCAAGCTCATCCAGTGGGATAGAGGGCAGCAGGTTATCGTTGAGGCCAACCCGGAGTATTACGGGAAAAAGCCTTATTTTAAAAAACTTACCCTGCTTTTCTTAAGTGAAGATGCAGCCTTCGCCGCCGCAAAAGCCGGGAAAGTGGATATATCTTACATTCCTACCGCATTCAGCAAGCAAGCGGTGAACGGCATGCGGTTAGAGTCTCTGAAAACCGTTGATAACCGAGGCATCGTGTTTCCATACATAAGTTCCGGGCAAAAGACCAAGGAAGGGTATCCGATCGGCAATGATGTAACGTCGGATATATTTGTACGCAAAGCGATCAACGCCGCTGTTGATCGAAAGGCTCTGGTTAAAGGGGTGTTGGATGGATACGGCACTCCTGCATATTCCTCGAGCGACGGTCTGCCTTGGTGGAATCCTAAAACAACCGCGGAAGATGCGAACTTGGAGCTGGGAAAGAAAATACTTGCGGATGGCGGTTGGAAAGACAATGATGGCGACGGTATCGTGGAAAAAGGTACTCTCCGAGGACAGTTTAATCTCATCTATCCGGCAGGCGATTTGACCCGACAGTCTCTGGCTCTTGCCGTTTCCGATATGATCAAGCCGCTTGGCATTAAAATGAATGTGGAAGGCAAGAGCTGGGACGATATCAAAACAATGATGCATTCGAATGCAGTCATGTTTGGCTGGGGGAGCCACGACCCGCTCGAAATGTATAATTTGTACAGCACGAAATACCGGGGAGTCGATTACTACAATCCGGGTTATTACGGCAACCCGAAGGTCGACGAATGGATGGAGAAAGCTTTGAAGTCCGGAAGCGAGGAAGAAGCTCTGGACTATTGGAAGAAAGCGCAATGGGACGGCGATACGGGATTCAGCGCATTAGGGGACGCTCCATGGGCTTGGCTCGTCAACATTGACCATCTGTATCTGGTTAAAAACAATTTGGATATCGGAAAACAACCTATTCATCCTCACGGTCACGGTTGGCCAGTGACGGACAATATTGAAGAATGGAAATGGAAGTGAGGAGAACGGGGCAAGCGTCCATGGCGAAGCGACTTATTCGGTATACCGCAAATAAATTGATACGGCTGCTTACCTTGTTATTTGCCGTTAGCTTGGTTTCGTTCATACTGGTCAGCAACGCACCGATCGACCCCGTTCAAGCTTATATAGGGGCAGATTTGATGAAAGTGAGCCCGGAGCAGAGGCAGCAGATTACTGAATATTGGGGGCTGGACAAACCGGTCGGAGAAAGATTCGTTCACTGGGTCTCGGCAGCCATTCACGGGAATTTGGGAACTTCCATGATTTACCGCGAACCGGTCGATGAGGTCATAAAGGAGCGGTTTTTCAGCTCCATCGCTCTGATGAGCTCTGCGTGGTTATTATCGGGGATCGTCGGTTTTACTGCAGGGGTTGTCGCCGCTGCGCATCGGGACAGATGGGTGGATCGCTTGGTCAAATGGTATTGTTATACCGTTGCGGCATCGCCCACTTTTTGGGTTGGCCTGCTGCTGCTTATGGTTTTTGCCGTATGGCTTGACTGGTTCCCGGTGGCGCTGGGAGTACCGGCCGGCGTCATATCCGAACAAGTGACTTGGGGTGAACGGATACACCACATGATTTTACCGGCATTGACTTTAAGTGTGGTCGGCATCGCCCCGATCGCGCTGCATACACGCCAGAAATTGGTCGATGTGCTGGCAAGCGACTATGTTTTGTTTGCCCGGGCCAGGGGAGAGCGCGGGACCAGGCTCATTTGGCGGCACGGTCTCCGCAACATCGCTTTGCCTGCCGTTACGCTGCAATTTACCGCATTTGGCGAACTGTTTGGCGGAGCCGTGTTAACGGAACAAGTATTCTCATACCCCGGTTTGGGACAAGCGACGATCGAGGCCGGACTGCGCGGCGATGTACCATTGCTTCTCGGCACTGTCTTGTTCAGTGCGTTGTTTGTGTTTGCCGGAAACTTTCTTGCCGATCTGGTGTACCGCTGGGTAGATCCGCGCCTTCGAAGGGGGAGGTCCATATGAGATTCGCACATGTATCCGACTCTCTTTTCAATCGCAGGGTCAAAACGTTATGGATGACTTCGGCCGCGGCATTATTGGTGACAGGAACCGTGGCCGGGGGGTACTTTCTAAGTCCCGATCTGTTGTCTACCGAGTTGGAGGGGCGGAACTTGGCTCCATCTTTCGAACATCTATTCGGCACCGATTGGCTTGGAAGAGATATGTTCGCCCGTACCGTTAAAGGTCTTGCGTTAAGCATCGGCGTGGGCATGACAGCGGCGGCATCCAGCGTGATCATCGCTTCCACCCTCGGTCTTATGGCGGCCACCTTGGGACAAACAACGGACCGGATCATCTCGTGGATGATCGATTTATTTCTAAGCGTGCCGCATCTGGTTTCCCTCATCTTGATAGCTTTTGTATGCGGAGGCGGGTTAAAAGGGGTGATAGTCGGCGTCGCCTTTACCCATTGGCCTAGTCTGGCCCGGGTCATCCGGGCCGAGGTCCTTTCGCTTAAATCCGCCGACTACGTTCAAGTATCCAGACGACTCGGGCATTCGGGATGGTATATCGCCACCAAACATATGCTTCCTCATCTTGTCCCGCAACTGCTGGTCGGCTTGCTGCTGCTGTTTCCCCATGCCATACTGCACGAAGCGTCGATAACGTTTTTAGGTCTTGGGTTATCGCCTCACCAACCGGCCATCGGCATCATTTTATCCGAGTCGATGCGCTATTTATCGACCGGCATGTGGTGGTTGGCTTTCTTTCCGGGAATCAGCCTGCTGATCGTCGTGCGGTGCTTCGATATTGTAGGAGACAACCTGAGGTTAATGCTCAGTCCTCATCACACACATGAATAATGCTGTCAGCCGGTTGAAAGGGGAATTGTGGTTATGCCGCTGCTTGAAGTACGTGATTTGTCGGTGGTTTTTACACAATATGACAAGGGGCTGAGGCAAAAAAAGGTTCAAATCATTCAAGGACTCGATTTGTCCGTTGATCAAGGAGAGCTGGTAGCGGTAATCGGATCGAGTGGTTCGGGAAAAAGTTTGCTCGCGCATGCCATCCTCGGTATTCTTCCGCCAAATGCGGCAATAACGGGTGAAATCAGATACGACGGTGAACTTCTCACCGAAGAGCGCCGGCTCATGCTGAGGGGAAAGGAGATAGCGTTTATCCCCCAGTCAGTTACTTATTTAGACCCGCTGATGAAGGTCGGGGCTCAGGTCAGAGCTTCCGTTCGCGGTTCCGATGCGATCCGCGAGCAGCGCAAACAGTTTGAACGATACCGGCTTGCGCCGGAAGTCGAACATTATTATCCATACCAGTTGTCCGGCGGAATGGCTCGGCGGGTACTTGTGTCAACAGCAGCGGTAGGCGAGGCGAAATTGATCGTCGCCGACGAACCTACCCCCGGGCTGAATTCCGAAATATTAAACGAAGCTTTGAAGCAGCTGCGGGAGATGGCGGATAAAGGCTGTGCCGTGCTGCTCATCACCCACGATATAGATTCAGTACTGCCGGTATGCGATAAAGTCGCGGTATTTTACGCGGGAACGACGCTGGAGATCGCGCCTTCGGCAGATTTTAAGGATGACGGAAACTCTCTTCGGCATCCCTATACGAAAGCGCTATGGAGGGCATTGCCCGAAAACGATTTTGCTCCTATTGCCGGCTCTGCGCCGCAGCCATCCTCACTGCCCGGCGGATGTCTATTCGCGCCGCGCTGTGGTCAGGTGACGCCCGAATGCCTGATGGATCGGCCTGAAATGCGCGAGGTACGGGGCGGGATGGCGAGGTGCATTCATGCATCTTGAAGGAAAAAGTTTAGGTTATCGATATGATGAGAACAACCCGTGGCTGTTTAAGGGATTCGACATTTCTTTGCAGCCGGGTGAGGTTGTCGGGCTAACGGGTCCGAGCGGGTGTGGGAAAACAACATTGGCACGCGTCCTTGCCGGGTACGAAGTGCCTAATGAGGGGCAAGTGACCTTAGGGGATCTACCGGTCCCCAAGCACGGGTACCACCCGGTCCAGCTTGTGCTGCAGCATCCGGAGAAAGCGGTTAATCCCCGGTGGCGGGCAAAGCGCATTCTCGAAGAGTCGGGCCCGCTTGATGCCTCCATGTTAGAAGCTCTGTCGATCGAGCGGACATGGCTGACACGCTGGCCCGGCGAGTTGTCGGGAGGAGAATTGCAGCGCATTTGTGTAGCCAGAGCATTAGGACCGGGCACAAGGTTTATAATCGCAGACGAGATGACGACGATGCTGGACGCGATCACCCAGGCACAGCTTTGGCAGGCGGTTTTGGACATTTCCAGGAAGAGGAATATCGGGATATTGGTCATTAGCCATGAAATGAAGTTGATTCAGCGGCTGTGCAGTCGCATCATTCACTGGCCTTCCAGCAGCATATAGACCTCAGTCAAAGTCAACTTCAAGACTTTGACTGAGGTCTATTGGGATAGGAAGGCTCTCTATAAAAGAGCACAATTTTCAATCGGATATGCGCGCTGCTGCTGCACCCTGAGCTCTCAACACTCTTTCATAGGAATGTTCCATGGCCTGCGGATCAACCAATTCACCTTTATCGCATAGTTGTACGAAGGCGGAGACGCATTCGGGGTCGAAGTGGGTGCCGCTGCCCTCGACAATCACTTGCAGAGCGCGTTCTTGCGGCCAGGGTTCGCGATACGATCTTCGCGAGGTCAGCGCATCGTATACGTCCGCAATGGCGAGGATTCTTGCGAGCAGTGGAATCTCTGCGCCTTTCAGCTTGTCCGGGTACCCCGTCCCATCCCATTTTTCGTGATGGTGCCGGATGGCGGACAACTCTTCGGTCATGAAGCCGATATATTTGCACATTTCGTAACCTGTCACAGGATGCTGCTCGATCACGATTCTCTCGTCAGAAGTCAACTTTCCCGGTTTATTCAGGATCTCGCCAGGAACCTGTATTTTCCCGACATCGTGAATGAGACCGCCCCGGGCCAGCGCTCGCAGCAGTTCGGAATCCAGATTCATGGCCTGGGCCAGCTGCAATCCATACATGGCTACACGGTAATTATGACCCGCCGTATAAGCATCTTTCGTTTCCGTGGCGACAATCAGATTTTGCATGCTGCCGGAAATGCTGATGCGAAGTTGATCCAAAGCTTGATACCTTTTCACCTGATGTAATGTATGAGTTATAGATACGTTCGACCGATACTGGGCTATAATACCATACAACAGCAACAGGGCGGACACCGCAAGGATTGCATGATACAGCCACCAGGCCAATGTCCACATCATGGTTGTGATCATGACCACCTCTGTGATGGATAGCAAAACGGAACCAAATACGATAGCCGCATGCAAAGGAAATTTGACTATCCGAAATTGCTGAAAATATTTCTTGGCGGCCCAAAGATACAGGAAAACGGTGAGAAACGCCATCAAATAATTCAATGGCTCCAAATCGATGGGAATAAAATCGGACATGCCGGGATAAGCAAGAGCCGCGATATTCATCAAGACGATCATGGCGACCCAACCGACGACAACACTCCTCCGATGCTTCGATACATAGCGGATAAAGGAGTGGTCAGACGGAAAGGTCGACAGGAAAATCCATACCGCACACGTTGTCATTGCAACTTGTGAAGCGACACCTGCCAAGTGGTGTTGGTCAGGAATAATGAATCCAGGTGTCGAAAGTCCATGAATGAGAAAAAATCCGTTCAGGGATAAGATTGCTAATGCCAGCATGAGCACATTCATATCCCGAAGTCGAATTCCCGTCCAGCCAACGGCAACGGCACTGATGGCCAGCGCAAAGAGTGTCGGAGTAATGACGTAAAAGTGAAAGCGGGGGAGATCCCACATGGTACTGTGTCCAGGAAACGTTATTAGATACGCATACCCCAGAAGAAGAACAACAGTTGTTACATACATGGTTTTGACTAAATAGCTCGCTGAACGTAGCATCATCAACCCAACTTTCCATTATAAGGTAACATTCTACTAATATGTTCAAGATTCGACAAAGACGGTACTGAATCCTGCTGCAAACCCAAAAATGATATGGCAAAAGCAAGAGGCTGTCGCCTCGAGCAGATCACCTGCTTCTGGGACAGCCCCGCTGCATAAAACGGATATAGTTGAGAAGGAAGTTACTACGCCTGGATTACCCACCAAATACCGCCGATCACCTTTCTTTGAAGCAAATCCCATTGCGATACTTCCAGCAGATGAAGCTCACCGGGAACCGCATTCGGGTTCACCGATATATTGACTGAAGCTTGTGCAGTTTCCTGTGGATTTAATGAAACGGTTGCCGTGCCGGAGCCAAGTAGGGAACCGGTTATCGGCGTTGTTGTAGGGAGGGGCTGTTGTCGCCCGGGCTGAAGTCGAACGGTCACCTCGCCAAGCGGTACAGAAGCGAATTTGACCAATCCACAGCCAATTGCTCTCTGAACAGGCACATCGTTCGCGGCAACTTTTTTCCAATTAGCGGAAATGGAGAAACGGCCGCTTTCTTTACCGGGGTTTGCGATGGTGAACATAAAGCTTTTTGAGCTTTCGCCGTTCAGCTTCACAATATTGATGTTGCGTTGGGCAACGTGGCGATCTCCGTAAACGTCGAATACCGAACCGTCGAGGAATGTATCCGGAGGCACCGGCAAACATACTCTTGCAATCAGACAGCGGTGCCCGGCTTCCGATTCCTGCGGTATCCAGCTCAGTTGTACGGATTCCCGTCCATAGCCTGGAACCGTAATAAAGGCCGAGCCTATTAACGTTGCGGTTGCCGGTGTGATCACCGTGGAAGGATTGCACACGAATACTTCGACATAGGCGTCCGTTGCCGTTATGCCGCCCAGATTGTTTACATAAACTTCAACTTTTTGCTCGATTCCCGCGTTTGCTTCTCCATTGCGTGTGCCATCCGGGTGCAGTATGGCGATATCGGGACTTATCCAACCGGGAAGCCCGGCAGGAAGCGGCTCCATTCCGGTATCGGAAGGATTCGTACGAATAAATAAATAGGTTCGGCCATCAAAACCGTCTTTGGTAACAGCCATTAGCTCTCTCTCCTTCCATTATTCCACATACTTAACGTGAACGGGATTATTGGTTTCAATATTTTCAGGACTTAGAGCCCTCCATGTTTTCCAGGCGTAACCCCGGTCTCCGTCCAAATTGAAATTAGGAAGGTTTTGCATGCGGTCCTTAATTAGCCGTGCGGAGAATTCGACGGCATTGCCGAATTGCCCGCCGGACCAAGAGTGTTCATCGACAAAATGCGTCGCTTGCTGGTTATTTCCATAGGGCTCCGTACAGGTATACAGCATTTCTATGGATGCATCATACGGGAAATTTCCTGTAATAAATACTTCCGGAAATTTACCGAAAAACACTTGTGGTGCAGGTTCCGCATAAGGCTGCTCAGGCATGGTATGAGGGTAAACCAAATGATGCTCCGGAGTCAGCCAGCCGTGGGATTCTTGCTTTAACGGATAATCTCCATAACTCGAACGTTTGCCTCCGATAAGATAGACATATCGCGTGTTGAGAAACGCTCTGCCATAGGGCTGCTTATTCAAATCGTTCGGTTCCGGGAATAGATATCCGGCCAATACGAGCATGAACCGGAACTGCTCATAAAATTCATACATTGCTTTTTGGATGAGATAGAGGAAATATTTCAGTGTTTCGATGGCAACGGCGATTGGCAAGGTTAGAATATCGTTCAGGTGTGTAAGAATAAATTCCACCGTTTTCGCGATAACTTCCGCCAAATATTCCAGAAAAGCGAGAATGGCAGCGAAAATGCCGGCAATGTTGAAGCCGCCCCCAACACTTCCCGGAGGCGAAGGAAGGCTGCTTGCGTACTCGTTAAGCAGGTCGGTAATCAATGAATAGGGAGGCGGTACAGGGATCGGTTTACTCACACTGCCGATCTGGGTGCTGCGTTCGAACCATTTCAGCCACAAGCGGTATGTGCTGTCTAAATCTTCGGATCCAAGAAATGGGGGATGCTCCATGTTTCCGTAAGTTTCCTGCATCGCTTTCTTTAACAATTGGGCCAGCTTGTCGGGCAGTTTCTTCCCTTCAAATTCCACCAGCCGGGAATAGTAGCTGCCGGAAATCGCATTCGCGACATACTTATCTTCTGCCGGATCCAGCTTCAGACTTGTTTTGGTTGTACCGCTGTCCGGATACATATTTCTGGCATAGGCGTCTATCCAGTTTTCAACCAGTTTATGCCGATGCCAATGCATACGGTACGGGCCGCCTACGATGGCATTCACAAACGGATGACCGACGACATCGGTGCCAATGTGGCTCGCATACCCGATGACATAACGCTGCAGATCCTCGTCTCCTTGAGCCAGCTCCCACATTTTACTGCAGAATTGACCCGTCCTCCGATAATGCAAAAAGTCAAACCAATACCAGTCTTTTTCCTGCGCCCCTTGCTGAATTTTTGGATAAAAACCGTAAAATGCGTCTACATTGGAACCGACTGTTGCAGCGACTGCCATGAGGGCCGTCTGCGTAATGGTGTCTGCAGTTTCTCCAAGCTGCTTAAACAATCCCCGGAATATGGTGTCGTCCACCCAGCTTTCCGCCTCATCGATCGCATCCGCTACGGGTCCTATGGTCTCCTCGAAAAAGTCAATGATCGGTTCAATGGCGTCATACACTTTAAATACCGAATTCACAAAGCCGCTGAGCGCATCTCCGTATTCTTTAGCGGAAAAAAACAGAAAGTCCGGCCCAATGCTGCCAAAAGCCGCATAGGGACTTGCGGGGTCGTTACCCAACAACTTTGAGAACACCGTATCCCCTTGAGAGACCAGTGTCTGTTTTAAACGCTGTTGAACGATCAAATGAACGATGGATCCTGGCATTGTAACCCTCCTAGTCGCATTTGCCGCAAAGAAATTACTTTTCTTTACAGCCAAAATTGAATATATGAACCAAAGTGCATTTTATGACCAGTACTGGTTGAAAAAGGGAATTAATAAGTTTTAATGGAGCTAATTACAGGAAGTAACTAATAAAAGCAAAAAGGCGCAAATAACCTATATTTTGACATATTCAAATGTGATACCATAAAATTGCGTTTATATGATCGGGGAAAGGAGCAGAAACATTCGAGATTTTTTCAAAAAAATATAAATTTAAGAAGGGATGATGTATGATGAAAAAGCGCTGGCTTACTTCCTTGACAATTGCGGCTTCCATTTTTATGGCCGCATTGCCCGTTCATGCGAAAGGCTTCGATATCATTTTTATGGATCATAATAACGATTCACAACCCGTTTATTCGCAGCTGATTCCCGGCGACGAAGTTCGTGAGCTTTACGTGGAGGGCTATTCTTCGGCAGATACGATCAACTGGTACATATTGGATGAAAACGGAAACACGCTTGATTTCGGTTATGTGGGCGGTACATTTAATCCCAATAAATACGATTATTTGGAATATAAATATTTTTCAGGAGTTCAAGCCATTCAAGTCATGCTGGAGTGCAGCGGTGGCTCTTGTGAAGGCAGTGCATCTATTACGGTTCGATAATCCCGAGCTTTTTTACGTAAAATAATGTACCCATGAGTAATGAGAAATATTTTTACAGATTAATAGACCGGAATTCCTTGATATGCAAGGAGTCCCGGTCTTTTACTTTTTAATACGGAGCAGAAACAATCGTTTCGACGCAGAAAGCTTAAAAATATGTGTTAATTCCCCTTATGAAAGCGATAACAAAAACATGGAGTCTTTTAAAAAATATTGGAGTCCGTGATATTCCAGGCGAATGTTACAATAAAAGCACTTACAAAAAAAGGGAGGTTCACGAAATGAGCTTTCGAAAATTTGGTTCCGTATCGATAGGCACTATGCTGGCAATGGGCGTATTGACCGCTTGCAGCGGCGGGAACGAGGATGCTGCGGTTCCAGCGCCTTCGCCGAAGGGAGGGACGCCGGCCTCGGACCAAAACCAGCCAAGCACCGCTGTTTCCTTCCCGCTGAAGGATCCCATTACGATCAAGATGTTTGCCCAGCGTTCGGCGGCGAACGGTCCGTACAAGGATATGCTTGTGTTCAAGGAATACGAGAAAATGACCAATATTAAAATCGAATGGCAGGATGTCCCAAACGAGTCGTTCGCGGAAAAGAAAAATCTCGTGTTTGCTTCCAACGAGCTTCCGGATGCTTTTTACAAGGCGGGTATAGATCCGTCGGAATCGGTGAAATACGGCTCGAGCGGAATTCTGATTCCGCTTGAAGGGTTGATCGCCAAGCATGCCCCGAACATCAATAAATTGATGACGCAATACCCCGAGATCAAAAGCTCGATTACCGCTCCGGACGGACATATTTACTCGCTGCCGGCCATCATTACGCTGAAAGCGGCGTTAACGCAGAAAAACTGGATCAATCAAGCCTGGCTGAAAAAATTGAATCTGAAAGCACCGCAAACGACGGACGAATTGCTCACCGTCCTGCGGGTTTTTCGCGACAATGATCCGAACGGCAACGGGCAGAAGGACGAAATCCCGATGCTGGAAAGCGATTTGGCCGCATTGATCGGAAATTTTAGCGGATCGTTCGGTTTGGTCAGTCAAATGGGATATAACCTCAATATAGAGAATGGCAAAGTTCGTGCCTGGTTCACGGACCCCAAGTACAAAGAAGAATTGATGTTCCTGAATCAGATATATAAGGAAAAGCTGATCGATCCGAACACGTTGACTCAGACCTACGCGCAATTCCTCGGCAAGATCGCTTCGGGCAATGTCGGTTATTTCCATAACCAAGCGAATGATCCGTTTGCCAAATTCAAGGACGATTTTGTGGGAATTTCTCCATTAAAGGGGCCGCACGGCGATCAGCTCCAGAGTGCAAGCCCGATAGCGCGCGACTTCGGAGTGTTTGCGATCACATCGAAAAACAAGCATCCGGAAGAGACGATGAAGTGGATCGATTATTTTTATGGGGATAAGGGCTCGATCTTTTTCAGATACGGTATCGAAGGACAAACATTTGCTTATAAGCAGGACGGCAAACCGGAATATACGGACCAAATTCTCGGTGATCCGCGCGGCTCCGGCATTGCGATCGGACAGTTCACCGCATGGCCGGGCGGGGGCTCGCCCCAGTGGGTCAACGAGATCAATTCGTCCGCGATTAATCGGCCCGCCGTAGAAGAGGCGGAGAAGCAAATCGACCCTTATTTGCCGAAGCAAATTTACGGAGCGCCCCTTCTTGATGAAGCGACCTCCAAGAAGCTGGATACGCTGCGGCAGGATATCGATTCCTATGTGAACACGAATAGCGCCAAATTTATTACCGGAGCGTTAAGTTTCGACAAGTGGGATGAATTTGTCGCAACGCTGAAGAAGATGAACCTGGATCAAGTAGAGAAAATATATCAAGACGCGCTTGACCGAAACAATAAGAAGTAAGCGCGGGTCGGGTGCGGCTGAGGCACACCCGATCGTAAAATTCCAGGAAAGGGGCCGTAGAGCGTGGCTTCCGTCCCGCATAGGAAATATCTCAAGCGAATTGTCGTTCGTTATGACCTGTATCTGATGTTGTTGCTCCCTATGGCATGGTATATTCTTTTTCAATATGTTCCAATGTACGGAGTCCAAATCGCTTTTAAAGACTTTAATCCGGCCCGAGGTATTTTACACAGCCAGTGGATCGGCTTGGACAATTTCACTCGTTTCTTTTCTTCTTATTATTTTCTCGATTTATTATGGAACACGGCTTCTATCAGTTTGTTATCTTTGCTGGTTGCCTTTCCGGTTCCGATTATTTTGGCCATCCTGATCCATGAAATTCAAAGTGATCGCTTTAAAAAAATCGTGCAGAATGTGACGTATATCCCGCATTTCATCTCACTTGTGGTCATCGTCGGAATGCTCCAGCTGTTCCTGGACCCGAAAACCGGCATAATAAACATCTTCATTCAATCGGCAGGGGGAAAAGCGATCCCCTTTCTGACCGAGGGCGCCTGGTTCAAGCCTCTGTTGATCGGTTCGAATATATGGCAAAACATGGGTTTTCAATCCATCATCTACGTTGCCGCTCTAAGCGGCGTCAACCCGCAGCTGTATGAAGCGGCCAAGATGGACGGCGCCTCGCGTATGCGGCGAATTTTGCACGTATCGATCCCGGGCATCCTGCCAACCATCATCATCCTGATGATTCTGGATGTGGGGCACTTTATGAATGTCGGCTTCGAAAAAATACTGCTGATGCAGAACAGCTTGAACATGACGTCAAGCGATGTGATCTCAACCTTCGTCTACCGGAATGGCATACAAAAGGGGGATTACGGCTATAGTTCAGCCATAGGCCTGTTCAATTCGCTTATCAATTTTACGCTGCTGCTGCTGGTTAACCGGTATGCGCGAAAGAAGGCAGAGACCAGCCTATGGTAACGAGAGGAGCAAAACGGCGTGAAAATCGCTTCTGCTGGCAAAATTCGGGATGAGCGCGGGTTCGATATCGTCATCTACGCGGTATCGACATTGGTTGTACTGATCATTTTATATCCGTTGATCTTTATCGTAAGCGCCTCGTTCAGCGATCCTGCCCTGGTGATGAACGGTTCGATGTGGCTGTGGCCAAAGGGGTTTACGTTTCAGGCTTACCATGAGATATTGCAGTACAAAGATGTTTGGAGCGGCTATCGCAATACGATCTTGTATACGCTTCTCGGTACATGCATCAATATGCTGCTGACGTGTCTGGCCGCATATCCATTGTCGAGGAAAGATCTGCCCGGAAGAAATGTTTTCATGTTTATCATCACCTTCACTATGTTTTTTAATGGAGGGCTGATTCCAACTTATTTGCTCGTAAAAAGTTTGCACATGGTCCATACCGTATGGGCCTTGGTGATCCCGAACGCCATCGCGACGTATCATTTAATCGTCATGCGCACGTATTTTCAAACCGGCATTCCCTGGGAGCTGCAGGAGGCTGCCACCATCGACGGCTGTTCCAACTCCGGTATGCTCCTCCGCATCATTCTTCCATTATCGAAGCCGATGATCGCGGTGATAGTCCTGTTTTATACGGTCGGTCACTGGAACGCTTTCTTTAACGCACTGATCTATCTAGACAAACAAGAAATGTATCCTTTACAGCTCATCCTTCGGCAAATTCTTATCATGAACCAGACCGGCTTTATGGGCGATTCCTTCGGAATGACGGAGAAGCTGCTGCTTGCCGAGAGCATGAAGTATGCTTTGATTATCGTCGCCAGTGTCCCCGTTCTGCTGATTTACCCGTTTGTTCAACGCCATTTTGTCCAAGGCGTTATGATCGGCTCAATTAAAGGATAAGCGGATAAGGAGCTGAGCTAATCTTATGAACCGCCCCCATATTGTTCTCATTACGGCTGATGAATTGCGAAAGGACAGCTTGAGCTGCTACGGGAACGAAGCGATCCGCACGCCGAATCTCGATGAATTGGCAGGCGAGTCGCTGATGTTCGACAGAGCGTATACGAGCAGCCCATGGTGTCTGCCTTCCCGCTGCGCCATCGTTACCGGACGGCTGCCCCACAACAATGGAGCTTACAGCAATTTCCGCGAATGCCGGTTGGACGAGGGCGTCCCGACGTTGTTCTCGGAATTGAAGCGGGGAGGTTACCGCACGTCCGTCTTTGGAAAGTGCCACTTCATTCCCGTGAACTACGGAGAGACGAGAAAGGACCGAACATTGCCGTATGAGGAGCACCGCCGGTATTACCGGAGTCTCGGCATGGACGATTTATATTTGCAGGACGGAAAGCTTGTTTCCGCATGGCATTATGACGATTACAGCGTGGAGTTGGAAGATCAGGGACTGTTGGAGGCTTATAGGGCTGCCGCATGGGATAAAGCGACGCAAAAGGTTTATCCGTCTCCGCTGCCTAAAGAATGGCATCCCGACAGCTGGGTAGGACGGAAAGCGGAGGAATACATTTCCTCGTACGATAAAGAAGATCCGCTATTTGCATGGGTTTCGTTTAGCGGGCCGCATTATCCGTTTGACGCGCCGGCCGAGTACTATGGACATGTGAATATGGACCTCGCCCGAAAGCGGGAAGTGAAGCAAGGCGAATTTGACGATGCCTCCCGAATCCATCATACGAGCTATCACGGTCCGGGACGCATCGACGGGTCTGCCGCTGCTCCGGATCGGGCTTGCAAAAACTACACCGACGAATATTGGAGAAGGCTGACGCGGAATTATTACGCCAATATTGTGCAGATCGACGAATGGATAGGGCGCATTCTGGCCGCCGTCAAAAAAAAGCTTGGGGACAATACACTCCTTATTTTTACCGCGGATCACGGGGAAATGTTGGGTCATCACGGGATATGGGGGAAGTACAACTGCGCATATGAGGATGTTTGGAACGTACCTCTGCTGGCCCGATATCCCGGCGAGAGCGCAGGAGTCCGCGTAAACGAAAAGGTGATGCTCACCGACATTATGCCGACCTGCTTAAAAGCTGCGCAGCTTCCGCCAGTGCCTTCCGACGGGTTCGATTTGAAAGACATCGTCGCGCAAGGCGGGCATCCTTACGTGTTTTGCGAAGGGGAGGGCTTTGCGGCCATCAGCGACGGAGAGATGAAATACGTTCAGGTAAACAAGCCGGACGAGCGCTTCGCCGAGCTGCTCGATCTGCGGCAGGACCCACATGAGTTTGATAACGTCATTGACGATCCGGCTCATGCGGCTCATCTGTGCAGACTGCAGCGCGAATTGACGGAATTATTCATGCGGAAGTTATTAGCATAAATATACTGCTACTTTCGAGACATTAGGAGGCCTGTTAAATATGAATTCAAAAGCAACCGTTCAAATTGATGCCGCATCCATCCTTCCGGGCAGGATTAACCCTTATATCTTCGGCCATTTTGTGGAGGATATCCGCGACCATATGGATGCGATGCTGGCATTCGTGCTTAAGGACATGGATTTCGAGGATGAAGCGGTGAACGGCGTCTCCTCCGGCTGGTATCCGATTACAAACGGGAAAAACACCCAATTCGCCTTGGAGCCTGCGGCTCCCCGGCATTCCGGCCACAGCCAGAAGATCCGGCTGTTCAGCGCCGACCAGTGTATGGCGGGCATCGGTCAACGCATTTCCGTAAAGGGGAATGTCGAATACAAGGTGCGGATGGTGGCTCGGGCGGCACTTGAGATCCGCCGGCTTCGCTGCGAAATCGCCATTCCGCATACGGACAATATACTCTGTTATGCCGATGTGGAGCTCACGAGCCATAATTGGCGGGAGTATTCGTTTGCATTCACACCCGCCGCTTCGGCGGAGCAGGCGGAATTTCGGCTGAGTTTTTCCTCGGAAGGGGCTTCATGGAAAGATTCCACGGCTTCCGGCATCGTTTGGCTCGATCATGTTTCCATGCTTCCGACCGATAGCGTCGGTATCGTCAAGAAGGAAGTCGTGGACATGACTCGCGCGCTGAATCCGGGCATGATGCGGATTGCAGGTAACTATATCAGCGCCTATCATTTCGAGCATGCGATCGGTCCGGATTTGGAGCGGCCGAATATGATCAACGAAGCATGGGGAGGCTGGACGAACAAATATTTCGGAACCGATGAATTTTTGGCGTTCTGCCGCGCTACGTCCACGGAGCCGCTCATTTGCGTCAATGCAGGTTCCGGTACGCCGGAGGAAGCCGTGCAATGGTTGGAATACTGCAACGGCAATGAGCATACGGCATTCGGCGCTTTACGGATCAAGAACGGCTACGAGCTTCCTTACGGTGTAAAATATTGGGAGATCGGCAATGAAATTTACGGCCCATGGCAGGTTGGCCACTGCTCGGCGGAACAATATGCGCACCGCTATCTAAGCTTTGCTAAAGCGATGAAGGCGACCGATCCCAACATTATCCTGATGGCCTGCGGAGAAGTGAACAGCGAATGGATCAAGACAGTGCTGGATATTGCCGGAGAATATATGGACTATTTGACCCTCCATATTTATCACGGCTTCCCCACGGTCGGGATTGATCCGAATACGCCGAAGAAAGAACGGTATGAGGCGATGGTCTCCTTCCCTGAAATCACGCGGCACATCGTAAACGAAGCGTCCGAACTGATCCGCAGCCATGACAAGCACCGGCATGTGAAGCTGGCCATTACGGAATACAACACCATGTATTATCCGAACACGATCCGCAAAGGTCTCCCGATGGAGCATACGCTCGAATCGGCGGTAGCCAATGCAGCCAATCTCAACGAGTATATTCGTCAGGCATCGATGATTGAAATCGGCAGCTATTCCGATCTGGTCAACGGCTGGCTGGGCGGCTGCATCCGCGTAGGCGATCATTATGCCGATCAATACCGCGGAAAGCTGCCGGGCTGGAGCGGGAAAAGCCTGACCGTATACGGCACGCCGACGTATCACGTCATGAAGCTTTACGCGAACCGCGACATTGCCCGCACGGTAGCGAGCAATGTAATTTGCGGCACGTTCAGCGTTACGGCCAAGAACAATCCATTTGGCGCAAAACTTGACGAACTGCCCGTATTGGATGTCGTAACCTGCCTGAGCGAGTCGGGAGATACTTTGACGCTGTTTGCGGTCAACCGGGGGCTTGAGCCCGTTCAGGCGGAGATATCCGTCGATGCCTTTAACATGAGTCCCGATGTGACGATGTGGGAAATGAGCGGGGACGATTACGAAGCGATCAACTCGGTGTTCACGCCGGATCAAATGATCTGCCGCGAAACAAAGCTGAGGTCCGGGGAAGGCCGTATGTCCTGCCGCCTGAACGCGCATTCCGTTTATGTATTGGAAATGAAACGCCAGGGCCTGTAAGCGTATCTTCGCGATGAACGGGCGAAGCGCCATATTAGATGGCGGTAACCGATCTATATATATGGAGGTTCAACAAATGTTGAAAAGAGTATCGTTGGTACTTATCGCTTTGTTATGCCTTGCAAGTTTCGGGCCGGTTCAAGATCCGTCCCAGGTGCAAGCAAGCATTCAGCCCACATTTACGAACCCGATCAAATATCACAGATCCGCAGATCCCGATGTGTTTAGGGCAAGTGACGGCAATTATTATTTGATTCAGACCGAAGGAAGAAAGCAAATTGTCTTAAGAAGGGCCAAGTCCATGGTTAACATCATGTATGGCGATCAAAAAACCGTGTACCGTTTCCCCAGCAACGAACATGATATCTGGGCGCCTGAAATCAGGCAATTTGACGGAGTATGGTATATCTACTACTCCTCTTTGCTGGGAAGCAACGGATCGGGCACGAGAAGAAACTATGTTTTGAAGAATACTTCCCCGGACCCCTTTACGGGAACATGGACATATGTCGGAAAGGTCACGGATTCCACGGATGAGTTTGCGCTGGACAGCAATGTATTTCAGGTGAACGGGCAATATTACATTACATGGTCGGGGTGGAACGGCTCCAATCACGATCAGCATATTTATATTGCTTCCATGAGCAACCCGTATACGATCAACTCTGCCCGCACACTGATCGCTGCGCCAACCCAGTCATGGGAAAGAGCTACCGGTGTGGGGGTGTGTGAAGGTCCCAGCGCGCTCGTTAAGAACGGCAATGTTTATATCAGCTACTCGGGAAGTCAGAATTCAGCATACTCCATGGGGCTGCTTACAGCCAGCGCAAGCGGCAATTTGCTGGACGCCTCTTCATGGACAAAGACGGGACCTGTTTTCCAAGCGGCAAACGGCATAACGGCTCCCGGTCATAACGGTTGGTTCAAGTCAACCGATGGAACGGAAGATTGGTTTATATTCCATGGAAACAATTCCTCCGGTATTCGCAGCCTCCGAATACAAAAAGTCATCTGGAACGGCAATACTCCCAATTTTGGGGTTCCCGAAGGTCCAAATACGATTTTGGCCATTCCGTCCGGGGATAACCCGACTGATCGTTATCAAGCAGAGGATGCGACGGTTTCCGGGGCAGTGAAAACGACGTTTACTGCCGAAAGCGACTTTAATGGTTTTTCGGGTACCGGCTATGTGAAATTTGTTAACAATTCCGGAGACTCCATCCAGTTTACCGTCACCGCTGCAGCTGCAGGGACTTACAACCTGTTGTTCCGGTACACCAACGATACATCCACATCCACAACTTTGAAGCTTACCGTGAACGGAGTGGCGGTCAACAATGCCCTGGGTTTTATCTCGACAGGAAACGGAACGGATAACTGGGGAGACCATTATTGGAATTATACCCGCTCCACGCAGACTGTCACATTAAATGCCGGAACCAATACCATCAAGCTCGAGACAAACGGAAATGGCGGCCCCTGGATTGACAGCCTCATCATAGCAAAACCGTAATCTTGTATTGTGTAACCCCTGGGCAAGCGTTTACAATAATGGCAGGTGCCCATCGTGACGGCGGTGGGCTCTTCTTCAAAGAGGCTCGGATAGACAAGGGATATCCTTTGAAGGCTGGGAGGCGGGAGAAATGGGAGAAGAACTGAAGGGGAGGGCGGCCGTGATTACGGGAGCAGGGCGCGGCATTGGCCGGGCTATCGCTTTGGCTTACGCAGAAGCGGGGGCCTCCGTCTGCTGTGTTGCCCGCACCCGGTCGGAAATCGACGAAACGGCCGCGATGATTGCGGCACGCGGCGGGCAAGCTTTGGCGATCGCCGCCGATGTCTGCGAGCTTTCCGCGATGGAAAGCGTGTTTGCCGCCGCCACTGAAGCTTTCGGCGGGCTGGACATTGTCGTTGTCAACGCGGGAGCGAATTTGACCGGAGATCCGGTGGAAGAGAGCGACCCGGCCGCTTGGGAGCGGACGGTGCAGGTCAATTTGATCGGTTCCTATTATACCGTCAAATCCGCCATCCCTCATTTAAAAGCGCGGGGCGCCGGCAAAATCATTACGATCGGCTCCGGCTTGGGATACAGAGGCAACGTAGGGGATTCGGCCTACTCATGCTCGAAAGCGGGCCTTTGGATGCTGACCCGGGTGCTCGCCCAGGAGCTGAAGCCCTTTAACATCAGCGTCAACGAGCTGATACCCGGACCTGTCGTCACCGAGATGAGCGGTATCGTCAATCGTCCTGACGAAGGAACGCCCAAGGGAAGGTTTGCCGCCATCGGAGAATGGATCAAAGAGCCGCAGGATGTGGCGCCGCTGGCGTTGTTCCTCGCTTCGCAGCCGGATATCGGACCGACGGCACAAAGCTTCAGCCTGATGAGGCGAGACCGGTAACGTCAATGAACAAACAAAATCTATTGAATATGCTGTTCAGATGCTTCAATTTCAAGAGGAGCATACAAGCCAAAATCTTTCTTGCCTTCAACGGGGTTGTGCTGTTTTCACTGACTATGATCGGTACTTTGATGTATCAGAATTTTATCGATAATTTGAAGCAGAATACCAAGGGGTACGTTCTTGACAGCCTCAGACATGCGGATAAAAATTTAAACGTCTTTTTTGAAGATGTCGACCACATCGGTTCGGTTATCGTTACGAATAAACCGAATGTCATTGATGAGTTGTTAAGCCCGAATTATGAAGTGAGCTATGATTGGTTTTTGGAGAGAAAGCGGACGGAGGATTTTTTACAGTCCCTGATCGCCTACAAATCCTTCATTAAACGAATTGCTGTCGTAGGGGAAAACGGAAAAATCGTCTATACCGGCACTCCCTACATGGATAAATCGCTGTTAAACCGGCCGCTTATCGATAAAATCATCAATGCTGACGGCCAGAAGGTGCTGATCAAGCAAACAGCCGGCGAGACAGGTCAGGCGGATACCATCACTTTTGGAAGATCGATTCGTTACAATCGGCAGGTGATTGGGGTAGTAATGATCGATATCGATTATAACGTAATCGAACATGCCTATGATATTAAAACATCGCAAGGCGGCTTCGTTTATGTAATCGATTCGAACGGTCAATTCATCTATAACTCGTCTTCCAGTTTTCCATACGATAATGTAAATGGGACTTTTTTAGAATCTATTTATCAAAAAGCGCTTACGTCAAGTTATCTCGAAGAAAAAATACTGCAGAAGGAATTAAACTTGATTGTCAGCTACAACTCGATCACCACCGGCTGGACTACGATTGCGACGATTCCCGAACATAATTTGATACAAGGCGTGGCAAAGCTCCGTAATCAAATTATTGAAGGTGTGCTCCTCATTTTTATTATTGTTCTGTTAGTCTCCATTGCGTTATCTTCTCAA
Source organism: Paenibacillus hamazuiensis (assembly GCF_023276405.1). Lineage (NCBI taxonomy): Bacteria > Bacillati > Bacillota > Bacilli > Caryophanales > Paenibacillaceae > Paenibacillus > Paenibacillus hamazuiensis. The sequence goes on along the minus strand of NZ_JALRMO010000001.1, from coordinate 2,581,754 downwards.
ATCACAAAAAACTTGAAAAGACTTCGCAACACGATGTTATGGGTGAAGAAAGGAAATTTATTGATACCTTCCAAAATTACCTCACAGGACGAAGTCGGCGAGCTGAAGGAAGTATTTGAAAGCATGATCCTGCAGCTGAAGCAATTAATCGAAGACAACAAGCTTCAAGAGAAGCAAAAACGGGATGCGGAGCTTGCAGCCCTGCAAGCGCAAATTCGTCCGCATTTTCTTTATAATACGCTTAATACGATCAAATACATGGCCAACATTCGCCAAGCGGACAATATTTCCGAGGTAACGGCGTCGTTGATCGATTTGCTGCGCGGCGTTCTCGGCAACACGAAGGAATTTGTAACGCTTCGCGAAGAATTGGACTATGTGCGCAGCTATATGACGATACAAACTTATAAATATATGAATGAGTTCTCGTATAGTATTCAGGCAGAGCCCGAAATTTTGAATTGCAAAATTTTAAAGTTTATTTTGCAGCCGATCGTCGAAAATGCGCTGCTGCACGGAATCGGTCACATGCAGCAGGGAGGTATCGTATCTGTCCGCGTGTTTAGGGAAGGCTCTCTGATGAAGCTGGAGGTTAGGGATAACGGGAAGGGAATGCACGAAGAGCAAATCGAAAAGCTGCTTCAGAAAAAGGGAGGGCCGGCGAAAAGCGGAAGCTTCAGCGGCATAGGCATTCATAACGTACATGAACGGATACGAATGGTGTACGGAGAATCGTATGGAATTGAAATTTTTAGCCAGCCCGATTTATTTACCGTCATGGAATTGACGCTGCCGCTTTCGAAAGGGGACGAGGACGACCATGTACAACGTGATGATCGTCGACGACGAGCTGCTGGTCAGGAATGATTTACGAACTTTGCTCGACTGGGAGAGAAACGGATTCGCCATATGCGGGGAAGCTGCAAATGGCCTGGCCGCGTTGGAACTTATCCGCGAGCGGCAGCCTCATATCATCATTTTGGATATTCATATGCCCGGGATGGACGGCGTTCAATTATGTAAAGAGATCGCGCGCTCGCACCCGGAGATCAAAATCATCGTGCTGAGCAGTCATGACAATTACGACTATGTCCGGGAAACGCTTAAGAACGGTGCTGTCGATTATTTGCTCAAGCATCGGATGAATGCTGACCGCCTCATCGAAGTGCTGCTGCGGGTAGCCGGCGCCATTACGGAAGAGGAGTTGATCAAGAGCGAAGAATCCCGCCGTACGGCCAGTTGGAATGTGATCCGGCTCTCAGCTATTCGGAACGATCTGCGCGACTTGCTAATGGGGATTGACGAGAACAGGGAGACGACACTCCTTCACCTCAGCCATTATTTTTCAAGCAATGTAGGTGCGAATCCTCGGCTTGTCGTTGCCGCACTGCAAGTTGCGAATTATATGCTGATAGAAGAAATGGAAACGGATCTTGGAAAAAATCGCCTGCTGCGATCGGTGACCGATTTATGCCAGCAAAGCATCGGCGAATTTACAGCCGGAATCGTTGCTCCTCTGGAGCAAGGGGCCTTTATTTTGCTTCTGGCCTTTCCGGAAAAAGTGCGCAGTGAGCATCAGATCCTCAGCACGCTGAAGACGGTAACCCAAAGAATCGAGCATTCCGTGCGATTAGCGACAAATTTGCGAATATTGCCGGGCTTCAGTTCGGTATTTTCGGATTTGCAAGCCATTGCCGCCTCCTATCAAAAAGCGCGCCTCCCTTTGGAGAAGGATGTAGGGATACGGGCTTACTTGGCGGGGCACCGGGCAACCTCGGACATGTCGGAGTGCGCGTTATCGATTCAACAGGAGAAGGAGCTGCTGGGGGCCGTCGAACAGTGCAATGAGGCTTACGTGGAACAGCTGCTGCGCAGCATATTTTCAGGCGTGCGGAACAATTCGTCGAGGGGGTTCGTCGTCCGCGAGCTTATAGGCTTGGCAGGAAAAATCGGTCGCAAATTAGGGGTAACGCAGCTGCAGATCGCGGAAACGTCACGGCAACTCCTGCTCGAACCGGCACTGCAATACGATTGGGAGGAAATGACGGAAAGGGTGGTCAAATTATTCGCCCTATTGCTGGGCCAATTAAAGGAGGATCATCGAGACGGTCATTATTCGGTGCACGTTCGAGCCGCGATCCGATATGCTTCCGATCATTATCAGCGGCCCGTATCTTTGGAAGAGGTGGCGGACCATGCAGGAATTACCGCATCGTATTTGAGCAGAATTTTTCGGGAGGAGACGGGCATCCCGTTCATCGAATATTTGAACGGGGTTCGGATCAAGAGATCGCTGCAAATGATGGAAGCCGGGAATCGAAGGGTCACAGAGATTTATCAAAAGGTCGGGTTTTCCAACTATAATTACTTTTTTAAAGTCTTTAAGCAAAGTACGGGGTTTACACCCAAACAATTTTTAAATCGAATCAGCAAGTAATCCGGATCACCATGGCCGATACACTTCATTTCGTTGATGTGCTGGCTGAACAAAACCTGGATTACATTCATATTTCCTGGGGGGAGATGAGCAGTCCTGACATTCAATATAACTGTCCAGGATCGTAAATCTTCGGATATGTCTCGCTGAAAGCAATAAGCCCTGCGGGTAAATGAACCCGAAGGGCTTTTGATTTTTTATCTGGGGAACCATGTACCGTCCGGACGCAGACATACAGGTGTGCCATCCGGTAAGGTTTGGCCTGGAATATTCGGTGGTTTGCACGAAAGCAATGTTTCGAAAGAAATCTGTTCATGAGAGCAAACTAGAGGTTTGGAATAAACTTTTTTCTCCATATCACTCACTCCATTTAATAGGATAGTTACAGAGATAATATACATCAACCGGGAGGTCGATTGGTGTCAAATTATGGTTATGAAAAGTAATGAATTTATAGTTATGAAAAGTAATGGGAATTGAGATGGTAAAGGATAGGACTGCCGGGGAACTAGGCAGTAACGGAGTTCAGATGCGGAAAATGAAAAAAAGAACCTGGGTATTTTCGTCAGGTTCTTATAATTGCATATAAACAGACATGATGATATAATCAGATTACATCTTTGTTTATTACATGGACATAATTAGTGCATCTTACACTTTAAGTGTACCATGCCGGTAAGCTCTTGTCAAATGTTTTTTCTCAATTTAATGGTGAGGAGAGATTTGAATGAGTTCTTTGGTTCTCGGTTTTCAGGAAATGGAACAAACGCAGCTTTTGCTCGTTGGCGGAAAAGGGTTAAATTTAGGGGAATTATCGAAAATCGAAGGAATACAAGTACCGGAAGGTTTTTGTGTTACGACACTGGGATACCAAAAGGCCATCAAACAAAACGAAACGTATCATGCTTTGTTGGGTAGACTAAACATGCTGAAAGTGGAAGATCAAGTTCAAATTGGTGAAATCAGCAGGAAGATCCGACAACTCATTGCGGAAGCAGAAATTCCTTCCGATGTTGTGACAGCAGTGGCCCATTATCTCTCCCGGTTTGGCGAGGAACAGGCTTATGCCGTGCGTTCCAGTGCGACTGCTGAGGATTTGCCGCATGCTTCCTTTGCCGGTCAACAAGACACCTATTTAAACATCATTGGCAAAGAAGCGATCCTGCAGCATATCAGCAAATGCTGGGCTTCCCTGTTTACGGACCGCGCGATCATTTACCGTATGCAAAATGGATTTGACCACAGCCAAGTTTATTTGTCCGTGATCGTTCAAAAGATGGTTTTCCCGCAGGCTTCAGGGATTTTATTCACCGCTGATCCTGTGACCTCCAACCGAAAGCTGCTGTCCATCGATGCCGGTTTTGGACTAGGAGAAGCACTGGTCTCCGGCCTGGTATCTGCCGATTGTTATAAAGTTCGCGATGGGGAAATCGTCGAGAAAAGGATCGCAACCAAAAAATTGGCAATCTACGGACGAAAAGAAGGAGGAACAGAGACCCGGCAGCTCGATCCCGATCAGCAAAATATTCAAACGCTTGCTAACGAGCAAATTTTACAGCTGGCACGCATCGGAAGGCAGATCGAAGCTTATTTCGGCCAGCCGCAAGATATCGAGTGGTGCTTGGCTGATCATACATTTTATGTTGTCCAGAGCCGGCCGATCACGACTTTATACCCGATCCCGGAGGCTAACGATCAGGAAAATCACGTTTATTTATCCGTCGGTCACCAACAAATGATGACAGACCCCATGAAACCATTGGGATTGTCTTTTTGGCTGTTAACGACTCCTGCATCCATGCGTGTAGCCGGTGGAAGGTTGTTTGTTGATGTTGCACCGATGCTGGCTTCACCTGCCGGCAGAGAAACGATATTAAATACACTGGGACAATCCGATCCGCTCATAAAAGACGCACTCATGACCGTATTGGAGCGAGGAGATTTTATCAAAGAGTTACCGAATGATGAAAAAGAAGTAAGCCCGGTTAAAAGCAATAAAGGTAGGCCGCCAGCGGATTATCAAACATTAATCGACTACGATCCGACCATCGTTTCCGATTTGATTGAGCGTAGTCAAACATCGATAGAAGGGTTAAAACAAAACATCCAGACGAAATCAGGGGCGGATCTGTTTGATTTTATTCTGGAAGATATCCAGCAATTAAAGAAAAGCTTATCTGATCCGCAAAGCTTTGGTGTAATTATGACTGCGATGAATGCTTCAACATGGATCAATGAAAACATGAACAAATGGTTGGGTGAAAAAAACGCGGCAGACACGCTTTCTCAATCGGTACCAAACAATATTACTTCGGAAATGGGTCGGGCGCTGTTAGATGTCGCAGATGTGATTCGTCCATTTCCGGAAGTGATTGATTATTTGCAGCATGTAAAAGATGATCACTATTTGGATGAACTGGTTAAGCTGGATGGCGGACAGGAAGCTGCGGAAGCTATCTATGCCTTTCTGCGCAAATACGGAATGCGATGTGCCGGAGAAATCGATATTACCAGAACCCGCTGGAGTGAAAAGCCGATGACACTGGTCCCGACGATTCTGGGTAATATCAAAAACTTTGAGCCTAATGAAAGCAATCGGAAATTTGAGCAGGGGCGGCAGGAAGCTTTGAAAAAAGAACAAGAGTTATTGCATCGATTGAGGCAATTGCCGGATGGCGAGCAAAAAGCGAAAGAAACGAAACGAATGATCGATCTCATCCGGAATCTGGCCGGTTATCGGGAATATCCCAAATACGCGATGATTCATCGTTACTTCGTTTATAAGCAGGTTTTAATGAAAGAAGCCGAGCGACTCGTACAAGCGGGCGTTATTCATGATAAAGAAGATATCTACTATCTCACTTTTGAAGAACTTCACGAAGCCGTGTGCACAAATAAACTGGACTACCAAGTCATCGGCAGACGAAAAGACGAGTACAAATTATATGAAAAGCTAACGCCTCCGCGTGTTATCACGTCTGACGGTGAAATCATTGCAGGCAAGTACAAGCGGGAAAACCTCCCCGCCGAAGCTATTGTTGGTCTGCCTGTTTCTTCCGGAGTGATAGAAGGAAGAGCGCGAGTCATTTTAAACATGGAAAATGCCGATCTGGAAGATGGAGATATATTAGTCACCTCCTTTACTGACCCAGGCTGGACACCATTGTTTGTATCCATAAAAGGCCTTGTCACCGAAGTGGGCGGACTGATGACCCATGGAGCCGTAATCGCACGAGAATATGGCTTGCCGGCCGTTGTCGGAGTGGAGAATGCTACCAGGCTGATTAAAGACGGGCAACGAATTCGCGTGCATGGAACGGAAGGGTATATCGAATTATTGTAATGGCTGATTGGTAACAGCACCTGTAAAGGTGCTATTTTTTTTAAAACTGTTTGCAACACCTAGGCGCCCTCCTGAATCAACTTCAAGAAATTCGTGACGACCGCAGGTAATGGTTCATCTTTTCGTGTACATACGGCGATTGTATTTTGTAAGTGTACACCTTCGACATAAACGCGAGATAATTCGCCGCGCTCAACATATTCACGCACAACCAGGGAAGAAATGAAGTTTGCTCCATATCCGGCAATGACTGCTGTTATCGCTTCATGCAAACCGTTGAATTGCAGGGTAATTCTCGGGGAAGGTGCACTGTATGTTCGGCATAATGCCAGTAATCTTTCTCTCGTTGAACTTCCAACCTCGCGCATCACAAAAGGCACCTGCATCATCTCGGATAATGTAACTTGCCGATTCGCAAATCCGTGACTTGGTGCGACAACAAACCATAATTCGTCCCGAAACAATTCTTCCGCCAAAATCGAATTCGGATATTTTTCCGGCAAGCCGCCATAAATAGCTAAATCAACTTCCATATTCAAAAGCTGCTTCAAGGCATCGCTTGAATTGGTTGTCGTAATAGTCATTTCTACTTGCTCATATTGCCGTTTGAATTTTCCAATCCAGGTCGGGAGAAGAAAATGAGCGGGCAAATACGTCGCCGCGATTCGAATATGTCCATTCGTACCATCGCGGTACTCTTGACAGAATTGCTCGATTTGCCGTTCTGCCGCAAAAAGTCTGTCGGCGAGTAATGAAAGCTTTTCGCCCGCATCCGTTAGTGCAATCCCTCTTCCTCGAGGTTTAATAAGAGAAAGAGACAATTCTTTTTCAAACTTCTTCATCTGCGCAGTAATAGCAGGCTGACTAATATTCAATAATTCTGAAGCGCGGGTCACGCTTCCTGTGGAAGCTATCACGTGGAATAAGCGCAATGCATGCAGATTCATATGATCCTCCTTGATTCATATATTTAGTATATGATTTGGCCAGAAATATATATTATTATTATAAATTTATATCTACTACAATAAAATCAAAAAGTAAAATTCAAAAAGACCAGCACACCAGCGCTGAACGAACCAAAAATATCGAGAGGATGATCGATATGACCAGCCCAAAGCAACTGCTGAGAAATTTAAAATCGTTGTCCGGTCCTTTCCTTTCATTTGATGTAAAACAGCTGCCGGAAAATCCGGGGGAATTGTTCTTGCGGTGGTTGAACCTGGCAATCGAAAACGGTGTGAAAGAACCTCATGCGATGACCCTTTCTACCATTGATGCCGAAGGCTGCCCGGATGCCCGTGTATTGATATTGAAAAATGTGGTCGGCGATAAATTTTACTTCGCTTCAAGTTCCGAGAGCCGAAAGGGGCAGCAGCTGAAACGGAATCCGAAAGCGTCGTTAACATTCTATTGGCCTATTCTGGGCAGGCAGATCCGTTTGCGGGGGACGGTCGAGGATTTGGGAGATGAGGCCGGTGCTGCCGATTTCAAGGAGCGGTCGGTGGAAGCCCGAGCTGTTGCGCTAATGGGAAATCAGAGTCAGGAGCTTGAAAATGAGGAGGAGCTGGAGTATTCACTTGCTAGGCAGAGGGAAAGGATAAAACGAACTCCGGAAATAACAACCCTCAATTGGAGGCTGTATGCGATGAACGTTTGGGAGGCGGAATTTTGGCAAGGAGATATTCATAGAAAGCATACCCGGATTCAATATTACTGGGTTGATGGGCAGTGGAAACATCGTAGGCTATGGCCTTAATACGGTCACGGTTGCCAATCCAGGATCCAATTTTTAATTAAAGGGTCATGAAGCTTTTGCTATAATGAAGGAAACAATGGCATCAAAGGAGATTCTTCATGATTATAACCCCTGGTTACCGCTTCCTCCATCTGGTTTACGAAGATGATAATATATGGATTTGTTATGCGTATTCGGAAGAGTTATCCCGCGTCGTTTTGTGGAAAATGGTGAAGGAAGGGCCCCGCGCCATGATTGAGAACGCGAAGCTGATTCATGAGTACGAAACGCTTTCTCTACTGCAAATGGAGGGGGTGCTTAAACCGCATACCTTGCTCCGGCAGGGAGGTTCGATGGTGCTGCTGTTTGACATCATCAACGGGATTGTGCTGCGTCAATATATGGCTTCAGGTCCGATTGAACCGCTCTATTTCTTGAAGATTGCTGTAAGAACTGTCGAAATTGTGGAGGAGCTGCATCGGCAAGAGCTGCTGCACATGAACCTGCGGCCGGATACGATTCTGTTGGTGCCGGAGTCGATGCAGGTGTGTCTCACGGGTTTCAGCGATGCGGTGCCGATCCGGCAATCGCTCCATGCGACGAGGCTGGAAGGGTATCCTCCTTATATGGCACCCGAACGCGTCACTGGGGTTGGCCGGCAGTTGGACGGCCGAACGGATCTATATTCCCTCGGTGTTACGTTCTACGAGATGCTTGCGGGGCAACTGCCCTTTCAGGCTCGGGAGCCGCTTGAATGGGCCCATGCCCATATTGCCAAGCAGCCTCCGGCGCTGTCGGACACGTATGGCGTATCGAGGCCGATCGGTGCCATCGTTTCCAAGCTCCTCGCCAAAACCCCCGAAGACCGCTACCAGAGCGCAGCGGGGTTAAAGGCCGATTTGCAGCGGTGTTTGGACCAACTGGAGAAACAGGAGGAGCTGAAGGAATTCGAGCTCGGCCTTTGCGATAAGCCGGCCTGGAGTCCTGAAGATGAAGGAAACGGGAAGATCGTCACGTTATCCCAATCTTCAGACGTTGTTCCGGTACCGGCTCAATTGCTGGATTCGGTTGCAGCTATCAGCTCTACGCCGATCAGACAGAACGGGGTTACGCCGTTCTCCGACAGCGGTTGTTCACAGATGCTGGATCTTGCGGCCGTATTCAAGGCATCGCAAATTTTTGCGTCAGTGGGTGACCCTCATGAGCGGGTTCGCTTGCTGATGCTGCTCCTGCTGGAACAAGCCGGCGCGTCGAGAGGGTGTTGGGTTTCCCTTCGACAAGGCCGGTTCACCGTGGAGTTGGCCGCGGCATTGACGGCCGATCACAGCTGGTCCATTGAATCCGCCCCGGTCCCATTGGAGCATTACACAGGGGCCAGCGCTGAGATTATTCAGGAGACAGCGGCAAGCAGGTCGGTAACCTGCTTGGGGGAGGCGGCTGCGGCGGGAAGTTATGCGAATACGGATTATGTTAAACGGACCGGGCTGCGGGCGGTTATGTGTTGTCCGATCCCGACGAATGAAGAAGACACGATCTTGCTATATATGGAAAATCATCTGTTTATAAATGCCTTCTCCATAGAACGGATTGGTACGCTTAAAATGGTAGCCATGCAGTTGTTTTATGCCACTCGGCTTGTCCCTGCGCAAGAGCGAAAGCTGTCGGCGCCGCTTCTGCAAGACGGATTGCCCACTGATTCTTCACTGACCGCCCGCGAATTGGAAGTGCTGGAACTCATGGCTGCCGGTCTTTCCAACAAGGAGATCGCGGTCAGGCTTATTATTGCGGCGGAAACGGTGAAGGTTCATATTCGAAATATTTACGGCAAATTAGGCGTTAACAAAAGAATGCAGGCCGTAGAGACGGGACGCATGTACGGCCTGATCTTCTAGGTCTTGCACCGTAGAAATAATACCCCAAGCGATATACCCCAAATGGGGTATATACATGTTCTGAAGCAAGCTTATAATTATACATATGAGCACTAAAGTGAAAAAACAAAAAGGAAGAGCCGGAATGCGTGCTGGACATGCTTCGGCTTTTTCATTTGTTAGGGAATCATGCGTGCAGGCGGTGCATGGAAGGGGCTACGCAAATGAATAAACTAACATTTCTGGATATACCGCTGTTTGAAGGTTTGGATCGGGTACACAAGGCAACGCTGCTGCAAGAATTTACCCAACTCAGCTACAGCAAAGGGGATTTACTATTCGAGGAGGGCGAGTTCGGCGATTCCTTGTACATCATTATGCAAGGCAAGGCCCGAATATATTTGGGATCGGGTGCAAGCGAATCGACACTTGCGATCTTAGGGGAGAAAGAATACTTCGGTGAAATGGCTTTGCTCACGGGAGATCCGCGTTCGGCGTCCGCAATGGCCGAGAGCGACCTGGTCGTACTCAAGCTGTACAAGGAATCATTCGACCGGATTTTGTACGGGTACAACGCGCTTGCCGTTCAATTTGCCGGCATACTTGCCAAACGTCTCGCTCAGGTGAACCGGCAATCGAGATCAGATGAATTGTCGCACGATACTCCCGTGGTAACCGAAACGATGGTGTCCGAGGGTATAGGGGCAACAGGGACGATCTCGCGTCAAGCCGAGCAGTCGGGAGGTATTCATACCGCTCAGGAAAATCGGCGGTCGCCTCTTTACCGGGCGCTGAGTATGACGGTTTCTCTTCTTTCCGGCGCGCTTTGTTATTATGTGATGCAAGCAGGCAGCCAACCTGTAGCGGTATGCGTTATCGGGGCAATTTCCTTAACCTCCTTTCTGCTCGTGGCTTGCAGGCTGGCTTCACTGCCGCTAGCGTCCGCGTTCATCGCGGCCGCAGCCGTGTTGATGCCGGGTATCGAGTTCGATAGTGGAGCCGCCGCTTCCGTCGGTTCCCGGTTGATCACGGCATTGGCGCTAGCGATGTCCGCGCAAGCGGTTTACCGAACCGGAGTCGTGCAGCGTCTGCTGCTAAGGGCAGCTTTGTTTTTTCAGGGAAAAGGCATGCGGTTTGGAGCCATCATAGAGCTAATGTCCGTGTTATCGGTGCTGCTGCTTCCTTCCTCCAGGCTGCGAAACGAAGCATTCGCATGTTTGCAGCTAAAGGATAGGGAAAGTTGTCGTTCGGATGCGTATTCCATTTTGTTTATACAATCATCCATCTTGTGCTGGTTTGCATTGGCAATCCTTCCCGCCTCTCTTGCGAACGATAATGGCTTTATGCAGTGGATGGTGGCCGTATTGCCTGTTGCAGCGATAATGGTTTTGTCCAATGTGGTCATTATGTTCCTGAGGCGGGAGGAGAAACTCGCGGCGCCCGACCATTCCATCATGACAGCTCAACTATCGATTATGGGCAGTTGGTCGATCAAGGAAACGATCGCTTTGATCATTATGCTTGGCGGCAGTATGGCTATGGCATTGGCGCCTTGGCTTGGCGTCAGTCTGCTGGTCGTCAGCCTGCTTATGGTGCTAGCATTCGCCGCTTGCGGACTGCTCGGCAAAGAAACCGCCGGAGAAGTCAGATATGAGCCGTTTATCGTTTTTGCCTTGCTGGGGGGAGCGGCCGCCATGTATGAAGGCGTCGGTATACAGCGACTGACCGCCGCGTGGGTAAACGAGCATATGACGGCAGTAGTTGCCCTTCTTACGCTGTTTGCCGTCGTTTTGCTTCTTAGCCGGTTTATTCCCCCTATGATGGCCATCTTTGCAGGGTTAATTTGTATCGGCGCCGGCTCCGTCGAAGCAGGGGCGAGTCCGGCTCAAACGGCAGTGATAGCTGTGCTCGCTTCACAATGTCAGTTCGGCGGACTGTTCGCGAAAGGGGAGCGGAATCTGTCCGTTGTTCTTAAAATCATTCCCGCCTGCTTGGCGGTCCTGCTCACGGTTCCGTTATGGCACTGGGTCCCGCAAGGGTCCGAAATGTCGGCGTCATCGTCCATGCCGGCTATGAAGGTTGGCAGCGATGAGGTGCTTCAGGTGCCGTTTGCTGTAAACCTCCCAAAAGATGAAATCATAGCAGCCTCCATTAAGCAAGGAGTTGAGCTGGCAGTGGCGGACTCGAGGCTGCGCTCCGCTTCACCGTCTCTGGAGCTGATGCCGGATTACCGGGGCGGGAGGGAAACGGGGCCGGGAGATGCCCTGCCCCCTGTGTTCGCAATCTCCGCAGCAGATCAGGATTTCGGGGGTTCGCAAAGCATACCTGCCTTCATCCTGGATGGAGCCGAAGCGGCCTCGAAGAACACTATCGCGCTCACCCCAACGCCGGACGTTTATGCTAAGGAAGTGACGGAACTGCTTTCTCGACAAGGCTATGGCAAAATCGTTATTTATTACGAAGATAGCGATTGCGGCAAGCAGTTCGCGGCGTCGCTCGAGAAAGCGGCTGATCGGAAGGGGATCGCAGTGGTGGACAGGTTGATCCGAATTGCCGCTCAGTCGGCTCTGACCGCATCTTGGGACCGTTGGAAGCTTCTGGGGACGGAAGCTGTGGTTGTTTACGACGGCAGCGGGGCTATGACCGGCGCGATCGGCGCCGACATCCGCTTAGCAAATGCGAAATTTCCGCTTATCGTCGGACCGTCGGTCCGAGGCGTGGAATTTCTTTCGGCGTATGAAGGCGAAGTGTACGGTTTTACCGACTTCGACGTCAATGCGTCAAGGGTACAAACGGCGGCTTTTGTCGAGAGGTACCGCAATGCCTACGGCACTGCGCCTAGCCGTCAAGCCGCGGCTGCATATGATGCTGTCCGGCTGATGGCCTTATCCGCGGGTCTGGCCGGTTCGGCAGAACCCGCCCGTATGTATGAGACGCTTATTGGGAGCGGCATTTGGGAGGGAGCGATGCGCCGCTACGAATTCAACACAGGCAACGCGGCTGACAGCGGAAAGCTCGTACACATACTTTCATTAACACCGAAATCAGGACGAACGGAGGGAGTCACGCGATGAAACCGGCTATTTTCCGGCAGTCCTCCTTGGAGAAAATGTCCTCACCCGAGAAGCTGGATGTGCTGATGACCATCGCCCGCCCAAGGCATTGGATAGCACTTCTGTCCGTTTTCATGCTGCTTGCCGCATTTTTTACGTGGGCGGCGGTCGGAACGGTTACCGTGAAGATGAGCGGAAGCGGAGTATTCCGGCTGCACGACGGCTTAGTCACTGTTGTACATACCTCCGCGGGACAAGTCACGGATATAGGGGTCAAACCCGGCGACACCGTACTTCGAGGCGAAGCGGTTGCGCGGATCTTCGATCCTTCGTGGCCTGAAGCCAATACGCGGGAAGCTTCTCCCGACAGTGCACAGCGACTGCTTCTCAAATCGAAAGTCGTTAGCATGCAAAATGGCAGGGTGCTGAAAGTTCACGTGCAGCTTGGGCAATGGATCGAGCCCGGCCAGCCGCTATTTACGCTGGAAGCGGAGGGCGCCACAGACAAGTTCGAGGCTATCGTTTACGTTCCCGTAGAGCAGGGCAAGAGTCTGAAGGCAGGCGTACCTGCAAGGGTATGGCCGAACCGCGACCACGCCAATGCGAACGGAGCCATATTCGGCGAGGTCGCAGCCATATCGCAGGTCCCCGCCGGGCTGGACGATATGGAGCAGACGATTGGGAATCGCGAGCTTGCCGCGAAATTTATGGAATCCGGTCCCCTGTTGGAGGTCCGGGTTGTTTTACAAAAGGATCGCACGCACCCGACCGGCTTGCGCTGGACCGCCCAGCGTGCGGAGCCGAGATTAACACTGCGGACGGGAATGCTGATCTCTGTTGATTTTATCGTTGGCAAAGCTCATCCGATCGACTGGATTTTCTAGAAGCATCATTGTTCATCGTCAGAGCTTCGGCGAGAAGCTTAATTGCGCAAAGAGGTGATCTCGAAGTGAAGGCGTCGTTATTATCCAAGATTCGATTCGGTACCCGTGCGTTTACTCCGACGCTTCTCCAGATGGAAGCGGTCGAATGCGGTGCGGTTTCGCTCGCGATCATTCTCGCTTATTACGGGCGCCATATCCCGATAGAGACGCTCCGGTATGACTGTGGGGTGTCCAGAGACGGCAGCAAAGCGAGCAATATATTAAAAGCGGCTCGAAAATACGGCATGGAAGCCAAAGGATACAAGAAGGAGCCTGAAAGCCTCAAGTCTTTGAAACCTCCGTTTATCATTCACTGGAACTTCAATCATTTTCTGGTGGTGGAGGGCTTCTCCGGCAGCAAAGTGTTTCTGAATGACCCTGCTCATGGACCATACTCGGCAAGCCTTGAGGAGTTCGAAAGCTCATTTACGGGAGTCGTGCTAACCATGGTACCGGGCGATTCGTTCGTTCGGGAAGGGCGCCCATTTTCGGTGAACTCGTCCTTGATTCAACGGATGAAGGGGTACGAAATGGAAATGGTCTACCTCTTTATCGCCGGTCTCGCGTTGGCGGGTACGGGCGTGATCATCCCGCTGTTCCTGAAATTGTTCGTAGACCGGATGCTGCTGGCCGGACAGATGGAATGGATGGGTGCACTGCTTCTGGGCATGCTCGTTACCTTGATTCTCCGTTTGCTATTGACCTATCTAAGACAGTATACGCTGCTGAGACTGGAAACGAAATTTTCCCTCAGCCTTTCGGCTGCTTTCGTCTGGCACATCCTGAAATTGCCCGTCGGTTTCTTTGCGCAGCGGTTTGTAGGGGAAATCGCGGGAAGAGCGCAAGCGAACGACAGGATCGCACATTTTATGACGGAGAAGCTTGCCGGTGCCGTTATCGATACACTATTGATAGGATTTTATTTCACCTTCATGGTGCTTTACGATGACAGATTAGCGCTGGCCGCCTTGCTGGTCGCCGGACTTAACGTGGCTTATTTGCTTTATGTATCGCGCAAACAGGCGGATCGGAATCAGAAGCTGCAGATGGATCAGGGGAAGCTCTGGGGGGCTTCCATAGCCGGACTTATCAATATGGAATCCCTTAAGGCCAGCGGCCGGGAGTCGGACTTTTTCGCGCGCTGGGCTGGACATCAAGCCAACATGACGAGGACGGAGCAAATGCTGGGCGTATCCAATCAGTACTTGTCGGCGATTCCTGTACTTCTTGAGCAGTTGAATCATGTTGTCATTCTCGTGATCGGCGGATTTCTCGTACTGAACGGTTCGTTTACGGTCGGGATGCTGCTCGCTTTCCTTGGCTTTACCGCCGGGTTCCTTACACCGGTTAACAATCTGGTGTCGATGGGCGGGGAGGTGCAGGAGATGCGGGGGCATTTATCCCGGCTTGACGATGTGCTTAAGCATCCTGCCGATGCGGCTCATTCCGCTGCAGCGGAATCCGGCGGGGAGAAGGAGCTTCAAAAGCTGCCGCCCAAGCTGTCCGGGACACTTGCGGTTCGGGATGTTACGTTCGGTTATAGCCCGCTCGATCCTCCGCTTATTGAACAGGTTACCTTAGAAATCCTTCCCGGCACTACAGTTGCTATCGTCGGCGGATCCGGCAGCGGCAAGTCGACGTTGTCGAAGCTCATCTCGGGATTATACCAGCCATGGAACGGAACCGTTGAATTCGACGGTCGGCTGAGATCCGAGTTGCCCCGTCATGTTTTGGTCAATTCCGTATCGCTGGTCGATCAGGATATAAGGCTTTTCGAAGGAAGCATACGTGACAACCTCACGTTGTGGGATCAAACGATACCTGATAAGGTCGTCGTTCAAGCGGCTAAGGACAGCTGCATTCATGAGGTTATTGCAGCAAGGCCCGGCGGATATGACCATCTGCTTGAGGAAGGCGGCCGAAATTTCAGCGGAGGACAGGCTCAGCGGCTGGAAATTGCCAGAGCGCTCGCGCAGCAGCCGTCCATTCTCATACTGGATGAGGCGACCAGCGCTTTGGATCCGGAAATAGAGGCCGCTATCTATTCGAATATTCGCAAAAGAGGCTGCACCTGTATCATCATTGCCCATCGGTTAAGCGCGATTCGGGATTGCGACCGCATCGTCGTGCTGGATCGGGGGAAGCTCGTTGAGTCGGGTACCCACGAGGAATTAATTCAACGCGACGGATCTTATCGGGAGCTGTTCCATGCGTCGGAGAGGAGTGAGGCTTCATGAACCCAGGCGGGATTAATGACGCCGGAGAACGGCGACATTACCGATTAAGGACCTCGTTTATGCTGCCGGAGTCTTCTTCATTATTCATGCATTACATCGAGCAAGGATCGGTGGACCTTTATACGGTCAAAATCGACGAAGGCAAAGCAGCAGGCACGAAATCGTATGTTCTGACGGTGGAGTCGGGGCAAATTTGGTTTGATCTTCCGCAGACCGAGGAAGGCGAGTTTGGCTGGATTGCCGAAGTGATGCCGGATACCGTGTTGGCGAGCCGCCGTTTCGAGAACCTTACCGATGCTATGGGATATGACGGGGGGCTCGACCAGCTTCAGGCGGCGGATTTGCTGAACGAATGGCTTCTTCGCCTGAGCTCAGCTGCCGCAGCCGAAGCGGCGCCTGTGAAAGCCCAGCAGGTGGAGCCCCTGTCCGATATTGTCGTCTGGGAGCCGGCGGTATTCACCTCGGAAGCTCAGGTGGTCTGGGTTAGCGCCCAAGACGGTCTACCCGGTTTGTGGCAGGATAGCGGCTTGCCTTCGGTGCCGCCAGGGGTATACGTGCCGCTCATGCGCTCCGTATGGGCGTATTCCCCCAAAGGCAATCGCCTGCACACCGTGAATACCCAAACGCTGCTGATGCAAAACGGCTTGTCCGAATCGCTGCATTTCTTTCACCGGCTCACGGTACGGAAACTGCTTCACCAACTGCATAACGAGGAGAAGGAAGAAAAGATCAGGATCGCGAAGCGGCTGAAGCAGGATGAACTCAACATGGAGGAAGCGGTAAGCCGTTTTTCGGCGGTTGCCGATAAGAATGGCATCCGGTCGATGGAAGATGAAACGGATCATCGCGATCCGCTGCTCTTCTGCGTTCGCTCGGTTTGCGAATACATTGGCATTGAGCTAATAATACCGAAACGGTGGGAGAAGGGCCGCAGTGCGGAGGACTTGTTCCGTGAGGCCGGCATTCGCACTCGTAAGGTCGCGCTCCGCTCAGGGTGGTGGCGCGAAGACAACGGACCGCTGCTCGCCTTCCGCGAGGACGGCATGCCGGCGGCGCTGCTGCCGGTCGCCGGGAACTCCTATGAGATGAGGAGCGAGGCAGGGGAGAAGCCGGTCAACGTCACGGAGAGCCTTGCATTGCAATTGCGTCCGTTCGCCTATGAGCTGTACCGCCCGTTGCCTTATCGTTCCTTGATGCCCAAAGACATCGCAAGTTTTCTGCTTACACCCAGAGCGAAGAAGGATATGTCGTGGGGGTTGGCATCAGGGTTAAGCCTCGGTTTGATAGGCCTCATCTTACCTGCTGCAACCGGAATGATCATTGACCGCATTCTCCCATCGGCAGAGCCCGGCCAGCTGTTTCAGGTCATGGTGCTGCTGATGTGCATAGCCTTTGCCGGATTCGGTTTCCGGGTTACGCAATCCATGGCTTGGCTTCGGTTGTTAGGGACGTGGGAAACATCGCTTCACAGTGCGACCTGGGATCGGCTGCTGAATATGCCCGTAGGTTTTTTTCGCCGATACAATGCCGGGGACTTGGCCAGCCGCATCGGGGGAGTGAGCGCCATCTTTCATTTACTATCCGGCTGGCTCATATCCGGGATGACGATTGCGCTTTTTTCCACGCTGCAATTCGGATTGCTGTTCTGGTATCAGCCTAGACTGGCTTGGCTGGCGGTGCTGCTGACGGCTGTCTATACGGTTTTTTTCGTTATGATTAGCATTCGGCTGCTGAAGCATACCGAGCGTAAAACCGAGCAGGAAGGAAAGGTAGGCGGATTGCTGGTTCAGTTGCTTGCCAATCTGCCCAAGCTGCGCGTGGCCGCAGCCGAGCAGCGAGCTTTCAATCGGTGGAGCAGAGCATTCAGCGCACAGCGCGCCCATGGTTACCGGCTGCGCGAGTCTGCCAACCGGCTTATCGTCGTTAACAGCGCATATCCGCTTTTATCGAGCCTTGTGCTGTTTTGGATGATTTCATCCACGGACATACGGATGAATCCGGGCTCTTTCGCCGCCTTTCATGCCGCATACGCGACCTTGATCGGTTCGGTCATCGCCTTCTGTGCTTCGTCGATTCCGCTGTTTGAGCTGAAGCCGCTGTACGAGCGGGTCAAGCCGCTCATGAAGGAACAGCCGGAGACGGAAGCGAAACGGGAGGATCCTGGGGATTTGAAAGGGGCCATTGAGCTGAGCGAGGTTACATTTCGTTATGACGTGAACGGCCCGCCGATACTCGACAATGTATCG
The DNA here is from genome assembly GCF_023276405.1 of Paenibacillus hamazuiensis. Classification (NCBI taxonomy): domain Bacteria; kingdom Bacillati; phylum Bacillota; class Bacilli; order Caryophanales; family Paenibacillaceae; genus Paenibacillus; species Paenibacillus hamazuiensis. Next base: position 2,563,906 of record NZ_JALRMO010000001.1, on the reverse strand, counting down.
CTGCACATCAAGCCTGGGGAATATGTTGCTGTTGTCGGCGCTTCCGGCAGCGGTAAATCCACACTGCTGCGTCTGATCATCGGGTTCGAAAAGCCGGAGCAGGGTGCGGTGTATTTCGATGGTAAGGATTTGAGCGGGTTGGACCTTCGGGCCGTACGGCGACGATGCGGCGTCGTGCTGCAGAACGGCCGCTTGTGGGCCGGCGATATCGCGCAAAATATTATCGGCCAAAACAGCGAGTATACGGTAGAGGACGCCTGGAACGCAGCGGAATTGGTTGGGATGGCCGAGGAAATTGGCCAGCTTCCCATGGGGATGCACACCGTCCTTTCGGAAGGCGCAGGAAGCTTATCCGGGGGGCAGAAACAGCGGATTCTGATCGCCCGTTCCATTGTTCATAACCCGCGGATCGTGCTTCTCGACGAAGCTACCAGTGCACTGGACCAAAAGTCTCAAGAGAAAATAACGGAGATGCTGCGCGGCATGAACAGTACGAGAATCGTCATTGCCCATAGGCTCAGTACGATTGTTCACGCGGACCGAATCGTCGTGATGGATAGGGGGCGGATCGTGCAGCAGGGCAGCTACGAGGAACTCATGCGGCAGGAAGGGCTGTTTGCCCGGCTCGCTTTGCGCCAGGTTGTCTGATTTTGTCAAAAGATACCCCGAATGGGGTACGATTTTAGCTTAACTTGCAGCTATAATGTGTCATAGCGGTTGATCTAATAAGGAGGCATACACATGAGTTGGACTGTTGAGAAAGCTAATGCGCAATTCGAGGTATTTAAGCAGCGCGCCGCGGAGGATGCCGAGTTTCGGGCGTTGGCGCTGGCGAACCCGACTCAGGCTGTTCGGGAGCTGACCGGGCTTGATTTGCCTGAGGGGATTGAGATTGTTATATCGGAGGATGAGAACGGAGAGATTCAGGCGAAGACGCTGATCAACTCCCCATCCGGCGATGTGGAGCGCGAGCTCGATGACGCGGAATTGGAGCAAGTCGCAGGAGGCACGTCGTTTTCGGCGTTTATTCTTTACGGTCCACCGTATCCGGAAGGAAGGAAGAAGAAATAAGTTCTGTATGAAATGATGAAATCAAGGCCGATGAGGAGGTATGTGCATGAGTTGGACGATCGAAAAAGCCGATGAGCAATTTGAATTAATAAGTAAGAGGGCAGCGGAGGATGCACAATTTCTGGCATTGCTGCTGGCCGAGCCAAAGCGGGCCATCCGGGAGTTTACCGGCATGGACTTGCCCGAGGGCATGGACATCGTATTTTCGATGGAAGAGAACGGTGAGCTTCGGGCGCAGACGAAGGTCGCAAAGCCTTCAACCGCTGCCGAGCGCGAGCTCGACGAAGCTGAATTGGAGCATGTAGCGGGCGGCACGACGTTCGCGTCATTTATCCAATATGAACCGGGTTTCCCACGGTATACGGATAAGAAAAGATAATACTTTTATGAATCGGAGCCGAGATCTACGTCTCGGCTTCTTTTTATTCGGAAAGGGAGAATGTCGTGTCCTTGCTTGAAATCATTACGCTCGCGCCGGAAACGGCGGATCCATATCTACCTTTTACGTTTCGTACCTATAGGGACTTGCTGATAAAGCCGAAAACGGAAGAGCAAGCAAACTTGATCGCGCTTGGAGCTTGCTTCTTAGGCAGGCCCGCCGGTCTGCTTCTTGTCCATCCCCCTGTGCTGGATGAACCCGCAAGGGTGCTCTCGGTATTTGTGGACGAACGATTCCGGAAGCTCGGCATCGCCTCCGCACTTATGCAGGAGCTTAAGGCGTGTCTGAGGAGGAAAAACTTGAAGCAAGCATGTGTGGAGTACTACGCATTGAATAAATTTGAAGGCTTGGAGCCGTTGCTTCTGAAATCAGGATGGAAAGCGCCCACGGTGTACAGCCGGTTCTACCGCTGTGACATCCTTACCGGCCGGGAAAGTCCATGGATCCACCGGTTCAAGCTGCCCGCCCGCTACCGGGTGATTCCATGGAGTGAGCTGAAACGGGACGAATTGACTGAAATGAATCAATTGCAGGAAGCGGGCTTCGACGCTTACTACATGCCGCTTCACAAAGAAGGTATCATCGAGCGCAGCTGCAGTTTGGTGCTGAAACTTGACGAAGAGATCGTAGGTTGGTCGATCATCGACCGGGAGCTGGCGGACACGCTGTTATACAGGGTGTTGTATATTCGTGAGAAATTTCGCGACCATGGACTGGGGCTTGCGCTAGCTGCCCAATCGGCACAAAGGGTGAGCAAAACGGATGCCTCGCATCTCGTAATTCAAATATTGGAAAACAATGTGCGGATGAGGAAGGTGGCTGACAGGCTGCTAGCCCCAATGCGCCCTGTCGTAACGGAGTATAAAACGGCGGTCATTGAACTTTGAAGCAAACTTTGTTCATGCCCCCCGATTGTCCACGATTCTCCTGCCATTATCCACGGGAATGAACATTTCTTTTTTTTCATATTATGAAACCTTTGCCAAAATCTATCGGTCTGCTGCTGGCGGCCGGTTTGCTGGCCGTGGCCGTCGTGCTGCACGCTTTGTGGGACTATCACGGAGCGCAGGGATTCTTGCGCTTCGCGTCGATGATTGTGGTCGGCGCAGCCGGCCTGCTGCTCCTGTACTCCCTCGTCCGCTCCGGAGCGAAGGAGGAGCGTCACGCCTTAGCGGCGCTGAACCCGCAGCGGCCCGGAGAGCCCGAGGCGGAGCCGTCCGCCGGTGAAAGGCGGCAGCTCGTATGCGCTGCTTGCGGCACGGAGTCGCCGCCGCACGCCCGCTACTGTGCCCGCTGCGGGCATGCTCTGCGGATCCGCTCCGAAGCATAGCGGCCCCAGGCCCCGGCCCTGTTGGTCCTGCCGGTTCGTATGATACGCATGAAATCAACTTGGAAAAATATGCCGAGCTCGTTGTGTCATTAAGTTCTTGTTGTCATGTCAATGGAAATTGTCGGGTGACAAGAACATCACCTCGTTATATTGCCGCGTAAATCGCGGCTTTCTTAATTTATAGGATAAAGTTCTTGTCAAATTTGAATGACAAGAACTTAATGACACTCCCGATGGATCGCTGCTACCGGATAAGGACGGCTGCTGTAATATTGGATATGTCAGCTGCTGATTGAGCTAACGGGCAGGTTAGTTCCAAAATGTGGTGTATTGGATTAAATGACATTTTCCAAGCGGAGGTGCCTATGAATCCTGCTTTTTACACCTATGTCCGATCGCTGGCCGGTCGGGACGTGACCGTTATCGGCGCCGGCGTCAGCAATTCGCCGCTGATCCGCATGCTGTGCTCGGCAGGGGCGCGTGTTATCCGTACGCGACCGCAATCCGGCCCTGCCCCGGAGGAGTGGGACAATCTACGCGTTGAGTTACGACTGGGGGAGAATTATCTGGATCGCATTGGGGGCGACGTGGGTTACGCACTCCGGGCATGCGTCGGACCATCCGGCGCTGGACTCGGCCCACGCTGGCGGCAGCCGTGACCGGTGAGTTGGAGGAGTTCTTTGCGCTATGTCCTTGTCCTATTTTCGGAGTGACCGGTTCGGACGGTAAGACCACCAACACGTCGTTGATTGCAGACATGCTGGCTGACGGGTGGCGTACGGTTCATTTGGGCGGCAACATTGGAACGCCACTTCGCGCGCGTGGGAGATGTCGCCACTGGATGTGTGCGCGATCGAGCTGTCTAGTTTCCAACTGATGGATATGACGCGCTCTCCCGATGTGGCGGTGATTACCAACCTTTCGCCCAATCACCTTGACTGGCACCGCGACATGGACGAATATACCGCCGCCAAGCGCCGCTTGCTGGATTTTAGAGTGAAAACGACTTTGCCGTCCTAAATGGCGACAATCCGGTGACCGCCGCACTGCGCGGGTGGGGGCGGACCCAGTATTTCGGCGGGCACACTGTCCGTGATGGCGTGATCGACGGTCTATTACCCATCAGTGACATTCGTTTGCCGGGTTGGTATAACGTAGAGAACGTTATGGCTGCCATAACCGCTGTGCGGGGAACCGTGCCAGATGAGGCAATCCTGGAGACGGTACGCAACTTCGTCGGAGTGGAGCACCGAAACCAGTGGGTGGCAACTGTGGGCGGCGTACATTATTACAACAATTCAATTGGGCGGGCGAGATAAGAAAGTACCGTTTGACGAGATGGCTAGGCTACTGCCTGATCGTGTCAAGGTACTGCTGTTGATCGGAGAAGCGGCCAGTCAAATCGAGGCAGCGGCGCGCAGATTGCCGAATTGCCCGCCTATTGTCCGCTGCGAAGGCCTGGCCGAGGCAGTGGCGCAGGTGCACAAGCTGGCCCGCACCGGGTGACACTGTGCTGCTGAGTCCTGCATGTACTGCGTTTGACCAATATCATAACTTTGAAGAGCGCGGTGTCACTTTGTTGAACTGGCCGGGGCGCTGCACCAGTCGGAGGAAAGTATTGAACAAGACATGGGCGTTTGCCGGGAAAAGCCGATTGCCCTGATGTATTTTCATATATAGATAGATTTTAAGAGGAACTGTTTGAAGTATGACTGAACCTGATTAAATTAGATGAATTTGAAACGAAAGCTGCTAAAGGGCAACGATTAACCGAGCGACGGGAAGGATAATTCAATTAATTGGGGAATTACCATAATTGTGGATTAAATAATATTAGAGCAGCGGTACGATGTCAAGCCCCTTTGTTAACATAACATTTTTCGCTCCGAACCTTTTTAGGAGGTGACCCGAAAAAAGGCAACACCAAATCAGACCCACCCTACCACTATATCAAATGGTAAATAATACCATGTCTAATAATGGAAATAGGTGGATTTTTCTAGGGATCTATGTCTAAGCTTCTTGTCGGATCACCTCCTGGGGTTCGTAGAGTCGGTTGGTTCGCAGCAGATGATCGACCAACCGCACCAACTTACGAGCTGTAAGCGCAAGGGCACGTTTTTCGGCGTATTTAGCCGGCTCCGCTTTCTTGTGGCTGTAATATTGCGCAAATATAGTGTCGTGCACCTGGACACTCTTTGCTGCTTCTGTGAAGTAATACTTCAAGTAGCGGTTGCCGGACTTAATAAGCCGAGATTCAACGCCTTTAAAGTTACCCGATTGGTTTTCTGTCCATGCAAGTCCGGCGTATTTGGCCAGTTTCATATGGCTAGGAAAGCGCCCAATGTCTCCGATCTCGGAGAGGATGCCCGCCGCGAAGATGGGGCCCATTCCGGGGACCGAAGTGAGGGTCTGCGGAATGGACGCCAAATGATCTTCAATCGCTTTTTGCAGTGATTTGGCTTGTTCCTGTAAAGATCGGATGATGCGAATGTTGGAAGCCATCGCAAAGTTGACAGCATCCGCCATGGCCTTTGGCAGGCGGTAGGAGGAGCGCGCCGCTTTTTGCAGCGCCAAAGCCACTTCCTCCGGGTTCTCAAACTGATTCCGGCCGCGCTCCATCACAAAGGCCATCAAGTCTTCGACGGACATGTGAATAATGTCTTCGACACTGGCAAATTCCTCGATGACAGCCAAGCTGGTCGCCGACGTCTTGTGCCGGAAAGGTCCGCTGGCATAACTGCTGAACTTTAAAAATAAGTTGGTCAGCAGGAAATTGGTCTCCCGTGTCAAAGTATGTACAACGTGGAAACGGGTTCTCGTCAGGCGCTGTAGGGCGGCCATGGACTCGCTCCACGTGTAGGCACGGGGTAGATGACCGGATCGGAGCTTCGCGGCGATGAACCAGGCGTCTACCCTGTCGTTTTTTGGGGCGTACAGAAAGTGAGCTTTCTTGAACTCCTTAATCAGACTCGGGTTGAAGACGTAGACGGCATGCTCATAAGGTTCGAAGGTCAGAACGCTTTGCAAGTAACGGGCCAGATGACTGGAAAAAGGGCCTGTAGCTTCGAGTCCGAAACGAATATGCGTCAACCCGTGCTTGCTCATCAGCGCCTTGATCCTCTCCTGAAAGATCATCACGCCGGGTTCATCATTGGTGACGGTAAACCGGCTCAGAGGTTTGTGGACATCACCTTCCGGCAGGCAACAGACTACGTTGTTCTTGCTGCTTACATCGATCCCGACAAATAAGATGCTGGGCATAGGGTACACCTCCTTTCGTAAGGGACTCGGTGTTTACGGTCCTGGGATGTCCTTGGGAAACTCTCCGCTAACAGCCTTGCGAGCTATAGGAATACACCGGGGCCCGTCGGTGCACTTTCCTTCCTCTGCTATGCGGAAGGGACGGGAACGCCCGGGAAACAGTCAGCGTGTAGGAAAATACGGAAGAGGCCAAGGGAACACTCTAAATTGGAAGAACCCGCATGAAAGCAAGGTCAACAGGGGGGCAAGGAACATTCCCGTCGGTAACACCTATTGGCTATTTTCCCAAAGACACCCCAGGATCGTAAAGCACCCAGTCGAATAAATTTGCTACGTTGGCTGTGAAAACATAAGCCTCCCGCGCCTTCGCTTGGGCTACGTCCACATCCACCATAGTAAAGTGATGCATTATTCAATTTTCAAGGAGCAGCATTTAAAAAAAGCACCTCAAGATCGGATATTATGTAAACCGATCATTGAGCTGCTCTTAGTATACAAGGGAGGGGTTAGTTTGCGCACAGATCAAGCCGTTTTTGTGGATCATGATGGAACCAAAGGTAGGACAGGTCACTTCATTCATCCTCGCTATTTTGAGTTATTCCCTGCAACCTTAGGTATCTATGCTTAATTTGGACATAAGTAAGCCGGATGAGCTGGCGAAAGTCGCTCACGCTTTGTCTTCCGAGGTTCGGATCAGCATCCTTCAATTACTGAATACGAGAAACATGAACATTATTGAGATCGCGGAATCGATCCAAATCCCGGTATCGACGGCCGCCTCTCATATTCGCATCTTGGAAAAGGCCGGTCTGATTTTGACCGAATTACAGCCCGGCATCCGGGGGGTTATGAAAGTATGCAGCAGAAGCTTTCATGACGTCCATATTAACTTGAATCCCGGCACTTTTTTGCAAAGCGGTAGGATGACCTACGAAATTGACATGCCAGTAGGGCAGTTTGTCGATTGCGAGGTGTACCCGACATGCGGGATGGCCAATGCCTTGCAAATGATTATTCCTGAGGATAGCCCCTCCAGTTTCTTTCATCCCAACCGGGCAACGGCACAGCTGATCTGGTTCCGCAAAGGATATGTTCAGTACAAATTTCCGCTTGGAGTATCCAACAAGTCCGGGATCGAATCGCTGCAATTCAGCCTGGAGCTTTGCTCGGAAGCTCCAAGCTATGATAACGACTGGCCGTCGGATATTACGGTATGGGTCAATGACTTGGAAATCGGAACGTGGACGTGTCCCGGGGATTTCGGAGACCGGAGAGGACAATTGAATCCGGCCTGGTGGTCCGAACACAACACGCAGTACGGAATGCTAAAAACGTGGAAAATCGATAAATCCAAGTCTTCTATTGACGATGTCCCTATTTCGACTGTTAACGTCGCGGATTTGAAGCTTTCGCAAGGCGATTTTATTACGTTCAAGATAGGGGTAAAATCGAATGCAGTCCATAAGGGCGGCATTAACTTGTTTGGCAAACAGTTCGGAGACTTTGATCAGGATATCAAAATGAAAGTATCCTACATAGAGTGAATACGGATGTTTTCAAGAGATTACCGCTGGTAGTCTCTTTTTTGCGCGGCGATACAAGTTGTCCATTCATTACAAAAATGTCGTATCAAATGATCCAACGACAGATGAAAATAAGCGGATAGCATCCGCATGGTTTCCCCGATACTCAGCTGATCGAAATGAGAATAGATGGCATTCTCTGACCTATCGTTACATAAATATTGTAATGAAACAAAGAACATGTTTCGGAAGCGAATGGAACACTATGATGAAGGGGAGTGTGTTCATTGAAGAAAGGGCTTTCATTGTTATTGTCGCTGATTCTTGTCATTAGTTTGCTTGCAGCTTGTACATCCGGCACAAAAACCGCGGAAGGGGACAATAAGCCGCCTTCCTCGAACGAAAAGGTTGAGCTGGTGTTCTGGTCTTTATTCAGTGGGGGCGACGGAGATTTTATGCAGCAGATGATCGATTCCTTTAACAAAGAAAATCCGAATATCCAGATCAAAAATGTGAAGCTGGAATGGGGAGAATATTACACCAAGCTAATTACCGGCGTATCATCCGGCAATGGGCCGGATATCGGCGTTTCCCATACGTCCAAACTTCCGGAGCTGATTAAACAAGGCGTCGTTAGCGAGCTGGATCCGATAGTCAAGGTAACGAACCAGGATTGGAGTACGTTTAATCAAAACATTTTGAGCGCTACCATGCTGAACGGCAAGCATTATGCCATTCCTATCGATACGCACCCCTTCGTCTTTTTTTATAACAAAACGATGCTGAAGCAAGCAGGCTTGCTGGATGACAAAGGTAAACCGATCATGACCCAATCTGCGCAAGGTTTTGTCGATTTCGCTGTGAAGCTGAAGTCCAGTTTGCAAAGCAACCAGATGGCATTCGCCTTCCCAAGCAAAGGAGACGATCCATATCGCCTTTGGTGGGCGCTTTATCATCAGCTCGGCGGGAAGGACGTGATAGCCGATGATTTGAAAACGCCTTCGATCGACATGGCAAAGGCGGTTCAAGCAGCCGATTATATTAAAGATTTGTACCACAAGCAGCAAGTCATCCCGCTGAATCTTGAAAATTTCACTAAATCGTTCCAGGCGGGCAATGCGGGATTTTTCATGTCGGGAGTATGGAACACCGGCACGATGGAGCAGACGAATGGACTGGAATTCGGCGTCATGCCGATCCCTAAATTTTTCGACAAGCAGGCTACGTGGGGAGATTCCCATACGCTGATCCTCCCGATTCAGAAGAAACCGGATCAAAATAGACAAAAAGCGGCACTCGCCTTTATGAACTATATTGCCGATCACGGTCATGTATGGGCTAAGGCCGGACATATCCCGGCGAAAGCCAAAATCGTCGACGATGCGGAGTTCAAGAAGCTGCCTTATCGAAGTGATTATGTTTCCGTGGCAGATACCGTTGCTTTCAACAAACCGTCGGCCTATAACTGGGCGCTCAAAACCGTTATCATCCGCAACTTGGATACGATCTGGAATAACAGCGTTCCGACTGAAGACGCCTTTAAGAAAATGCTGGAGGAAATGAAGGTGGTCATTAAGTAATCGACTGACGAAATCTTACGTCCGGAAGCTCGAAGGCTTCCTTCGGGCTTCTTTTGGATCTTGTGAGAGAGGTGCGCAATGAAGAGCAAGAAACTGATAGGGGATGTAAAGGCTGTTCCGTTTCTTCTTCCTTTTTTTGTCGTCTATGCATGGTTTACGGTCTATCCTATGTTGAAAGGCTTGCAGATGAGCCTCTATCAATGGACGCTGATTAGACAGATGGATTATATAGGATTTGCCAACTATTCGGCTATGTTCAAAGACCGGCAGTTTTGGGAGGCATTATGGAACACTACCCTGTTCGTGTTGTTATCGACTCCAGGGATGGTTGTACTGGCTTTAGTTTTGGCGCTTTTCGCCAACATGAGAACGAGGTTCCGGACATTTCTCCGCAGCAGCTTCTTTTTGCCTAGCATTTTATCGGTCTCCGTTATCTCTTTCTTGGCCATCTTTATGCTGCAGCCTTACACGGGTTTTGTGAATTCTCTGCTTCATCTGATGGGGAGTAAGGCGGAGCCGTTTTGGCTGGCAGACAGAAATCTCGCGTGGGTATCCATTATAGGCGTAACGTTATGGTGGACGGTCGGCTTCAATATGATTCTGTACCTGGCTTCCTTGCAGGAAATCCCGGATTATTTGTACGAGGCGGGAACAATTGACGGAGCGACGGACGGTCAGTTGTTCTGGAATGTGACGCTGCCTCTCCTTGCGCCGATCACCCGGGTCATTTTACTTCTGCAAATCATTGCCTCCTACAAGGTGTTCTCGCAAATTTGGCTTATTACCAGAGGGGGGCCCGGGACGAAAACAAGGCCTATCATCCAATACATATATGAAACCGGCTTTAAAAATAACGATTTGGGCTATGCAGCTACGATGTCTTACGCGTTGTTTGTCATATTGCTCGTGCTCTCCTTTATCCAACTCAAGCTAAGGCCAAAGGAGGAGGTTTAGGTGAAATCGGTCTCTTTGCTGCAGCGAATATTGCTAGTGGTTGCCTTGAGCCTTGCCGTATGCTTTCTAATCCCGGTGATTTGGATGCTGTTCGTCTCCGTTAAGACGGAGGGTACGCCGATCAAAACATTAATAGATTGGTTTCTTCCTCCTTATACCTTCGACAATTACGCCAACGTGCTTGCCAAAACGCCGATACTCCGGTGGATGGGCAATAGCTTGTTTATCGCGCTTATCAAAACGGTACTGACCGTTCTATTCACTTCTTTGGCCGCTTTCGCGATCTCGAAATTGGATTTTCGTTACAAACATGCAATCTTTCTGTTTTTTATCGCCGGCTTGATGATCCCCGGAGAAGCGACGATCATTCCGTTATATGCCGTGGTGAAAGAAATGGACTTGCTGGACAGCTACCTTGGCATTATTTTACCGGGAATCGCTGCGCCGCTCGGGGTTATTATTCTAAAAAGCTTCTTCGACGGCGTCCCCAAGGAGCTTGTGGAAAGCGCAAAAATGGACGGGGGCGGATCCTTCAAAATTTACAGTCATATCGCCCTTCCTCTGGCCAAGCCGGCGCTGTCTTCCATTGCCATCTTCACCTTCATCGGTTCGTGGAACAATTTCCTGTGGCCTTATTTATCCATCACAAGCGAGGAGCTATATACGCTGCCAGTCGGTATTCCTACGCTGCTATCGAATTATACAGTGGATTATGTAACCCCCATGACGGTTAACGCTATCGCTTCCATCCCCGTCATCATTGCGTTCTTGCTGTTTGAGAAACAAATTGTCAAAGGGATCAGCTTCAGCGGAATTAAAGGATAAGAGGAGGCGTTATTGACATGAGTAAAGAGAACAAGGCTGTACGGCAGGAATACCCGAGACCGCAGTTTGTCCGAGCGGATTGGATGAATTTGAACGGGGAGTGGGATTTCCGTTTTGACGACGGCAACCTGGGCGAGCAACAGCAATGGTTTAACGGGGCTGCGATGGATCGTACGATTATCGTTCCTTTCAGCTATGAGAGCAAAGCAAGCGGTATCGGGGAAGAGGCGCATCATAGCAACATATGGTATCAGAAGAAAGTAACGCTTTCTGAGAGGTATAAGGACAAGAGAACGGTCCTCCATTTCCAGGCGGCGGATTACCGGACTAAAGTATGGGTTAACGGCAGGTTTATCGGCCTGCATGAAGGAGGGTATGCCGCCTTTTCGTTCGACATTACGCAGGCGCTGGGTGATTATGCGAACGAACAGACGATCGTGGTAAAAATCGAAGACAGCCTGAGCTGCTTCCAGCCGAGGGGCAAGCAACGATGGAGGGATGAAAACTACGGCTGCTGGTATACTCAAACGACAGGCATTTGGCAGACCGCATGGCTGGAATTCGTTAACGACACGAGCATTAGGGATGTGAAAATAACGCCGGACATCGATACCCTCTCGGTCCACTTCCAATATCGAATTAACGGTTCGGCAGGACCTCGTCTTCGCGTCGAAACCGCTATTTCGTTCCAGGGGAAGCCCGTGAAGCATGTATCCGCCGTCGCCGACCGAGAAACGATCAGCTTGAGCCTCGACATAACAAGCGACATTCACGAGTGGAGGGTCATGCTGTGGCAGCCGGGTCAGCCGAACCTGTATGACGTGGAGTTTGTTTTGTACGACGGCGACAAGCCGGTCGATCGGGTTACCTCGTATTTCGGCATGCGGAAAATATCGATCGAGAACGGGTTCATCTATTTGAACAACCGGCCGTTGTATCAGCGATTGCTGCTTGATCAAGGTTATTGGCCTGAAAGCCTTCTGACGCCTCCGTCCGAAGAAGCGATCATCGAGGACATCGACAAGACCCTCGAGATGGGCTTCAATGGCGTGAGGAAGCATCAGAAAATCGAAGACCCGAGATTTCTGTATTGGTGCGATCGGAAAGGACTGCTCGTCTGGTCAGAGATGGCGGCTACCTATGAGTATTCCGATGAAGCGGTGCGCAGCTTTACACAGGAATGGGCGGATATCGTCCGCCAGCACTACAATCATCCGTGCATAATCACGTGGGTCCCTTTCAATGAGTCGTGGGGAATTCCTCAAGTATTTACGGACCGTAAACAGCAGGCATTTACGGAGGCGATTTATCATTTGACGAAGTCGCTCGATGCGACAAGGCCGGTCGTCGTGAACGACGGATGGGAGCACACGGTTTCGGACATTCTTACTCTACACGATTACGAGGAGTTTGGAGAGAAGTTCGCTTCCCGTTACCGGGACAAGGAGCCGATCGTACGTAACGAGCGCTCCTTCAGCAAGCATAGACTGGCTTTTGCCGGGGGGTATGAATACAAGGGACAGCCGATTATCATCAGTGAGTACGGGGGTATTGCCTTCAAGGGCGGAAAAGGCTGGGGTTACGGCAGTATGGTGCAGTCGGAGGAAGAATTTTTGCGGCGGTATCGAGAAATTACGCAAGCGATCAAAGACGTGCCTTATGTTTGCGGTTACTGCTACACGCAGACGACCGATGTGCAGCAGGAAATTAACGGTTTGCTCACGGAATACCGGCAGCCGAAGATAGATTTGAAAAAAATCAGGGATATCAATTTGGCGTAAAATTCGTGGGGAGAAAGACTTGGTGCATGGCTCCGGGTCTTTTTTTTGTCGTTTTTCTTGGAGCAAATTAACAACTGACAAGAACTTTATATCATTCCCGACGGACACTGCCGGGTTACGACAGTTCAACACCAAAAATTGGCCCGAAGCAAAGCTGCTAAAGCAGCCGCTTCTTGAGCCAGACGCGGTAGACGACGTAGACGGACGCCAAAAAAAGAACATACACGCCGACGGACAAAACGAGCTTGCTGGTGCCGGCAAACAGATTGCTGCCGATGAACGCAAACAGGAGCATGGCAGGAATTTTGCCCAGTGCGGACGCGACGGCGAATGTAACGACCGGAATGGAAGTAATGGCAGGAATGACATTAACGACAGCCTGAGGGATAACCGGGATCAATCGAGCCAATAAAATAGTCAGGAACGGATTTTTTTCAATAGCGGCTTGGAGCTTTTCCAGCTTCTCGTACTTGGACAAGTAAGCACGGCCTTGCTTTTGAAACAAGTAACGTGCCAGCCAAAAAACAATGACAGACGCGACAGAAGCAGCGGTCCAACTGATCAAAGCGCCCAGCAAAGGACCGTACATAAACCCGAGCATGCCGATAACTATTTTGTAAGGAATGACCGGTACGATAATAAAACCGAGAGCAGCCGCAAAAATAAGCAGAACGGGCGCATCCCCATACTGCATCCAATGCAAAATTTCATCCTTGAATATATAGACAATGAGTAGGAGCACGATATACATGCCGATGGTGTACCATTTCTTCATTTGGAAGGGTGTCTCCTTGGTCCGAGTCTTTCTTCTGGCCGTGTTGATCATACTTAGTGTAACATAAAAACATTCTACATTGGTGTACATTGTCCGCTTGAAGAGTTATCGGCCAACTGGCCGGAAGCGGCAGCCTTCAGCGAGGAAACGGGGTCGACGTCCCAATCGCTCGCTCAGCTGGCCTTGGATTTGAACAGAGCCATAGCCGCATTCAAATTGCAATAAACAAGAGGTTCGCAGATAAAAAAACGGAGCGTTTAACGGAAGAAATAAATCCGTCGACGCTCCGTTTTGTACTGTACAGTGATTTGATTGATGACGCAGAATTTATGTTGAGTCTTATTGCATTTTTTCCATGAGCAGCTTAAACTCGGCTAAGCTTCGCGGAGGCAATGCCTCCATACGTACTGTTTTGGGCAGAGCCTTCCATAATTCAAGCAGTAAGGGAAGCTCCATACCGAGAGAAAGAATCTGTTCCTCCCTGGCAAACACCTCAGACGGAGGTCCTTCCGCCAAACATTTCCCTTGATCCATGACGAAGACCCAATCAGCCCACGAATAGGCCAAATTCATATCATGCGTAGCCATCACGATTGTAATGCCATTTGCATGAATGCGGTTCAATTCTTCCACCAATTTATGCTCGGAAACACGATCCAGGTAAGCTGTGGGCTCGTCCAGCAAGAGAAGCTCAGGTTCCAGAGCCAGAACTCCTGCGAGGGCGACACGCTTTTTTTGACCCAGACTTAAGTGATGGATAGGCGTGCCCGCCAAATGCCCGAGGTTCATGCTTGCAAGCATATTTTGCGTACGTACGCTTATTTCTTGTTCCGGCATTCCGGCATTGCGGAGACCGTACGAAACATCTTCAAAAGGCGTATTCAAAATGAGCTGGTGTTCAGGGTCCTGAAATACCAATCCGATTTGTTGTCTGAGCTGTTTCAGACCTGCGGGATGATAAACGATAGGGGAGCCGTTCCACAATAGCTCCCCGCTGACAGGTCTGTGAATGCCGACAGCGTGGAGGAAAAAGGTGGATTTTCCGCAGCCGTTGTGTCCGCAAATGGCGATCTTCTTTCCAGCCGGTATGCACATGGTCAGGCCGCAGAGAGCTTCATGTTCACTGCCCGGATAGCTAAAGCTTACGCTACGCGCTTCCAGAATCGATTTCATACCGTTTCCCTCCATCGGAACCATATTTCAATAAGCACCAGGATCACGATACCTATGCGGCCTTCCCAGTTATAGCGGGGCGGCATCGGCTTCGCGGCATACGGTGCCATCTGAATTTCCTCCGTAAATCCCCTTGCGGTGAGTCCGTATGATAGTCCCTTGTAACGGTGCATCGTTTTATCGAACAGTCTTACGATCAAGACGGACATGTCAGTAAGCTTGCTTCGAAAGTTTGCATGCCCTCCGCGCGTTAATTGAGCTTTGTACATGGTAGAGGCGGTATCCAGAAGCAAAAAGAGGAACCGGTACATGATCAGCATCAATTCCAGGACTAAAGAGGGCATGCGCAGCTTTTTCAAAACTTGAAACAGCTCCGTAGTCGGGATCGTAAGCGTTACGAAAGTGAGACAGGATAAACAAGCCGCAACACGAGCGAAAAGATGGCCCGCCTTCCAAATTCCAGTTTCGGTGACACTGACCGCCCAATGGGCAATGACGAATAGAATCGACTTCGAAGCCATGGGAAGAGCTTCACCGAGCGGCTCAATCTCGAGGATGATGGCCGGCAGACTAGCCGCATAAAACAAACATGGTACACCTATCAATACGAAATAATATTTGACAGGGATACGGGCGTATATGACCGTCCATATACACATCCAGCTCATAATGGCGAATTGTACGAAAGGATGCGATAGGTAGGAGAGGATAAACAACAAAGCTGCGAATGTACACTTCCACAAGGGAGACACATTTCTTAGCTTATTCTTGTATGAAAGTGTGTCAATTATCTTGATCATTGGGCTTTGGATTTGCCTTTAAACCATCCAATCACATAACCGATAAAGCCGGCTCCAATAGCTGCCTGCAGCGCGAACAACATGCTTTCGGTTTCGGAAGGAAGCTCAAACAGCGATGAAAACCATGGCCGGTAGGAGGGGCTAAGCTCGGCGATCGCTTGCTCCGCGGCATCGTCTGCTCCGCCAAAGTCACCATTGACGAAGAGCAGGGGGAGAACAGCGAGCAGGATCACAGCCAGTAACATCAATATATTTTTGCTTCGATTTGTCATGATTGATTTGCTCCTTTCATTTTACGCTGCAGTACGGACAGCTCCTCCGAGCTGTAGGTTTGCAGCCAGTTCCAAATCAATACGGTCAGAATACCTTCACTTATCGCTAAAGGGATTTGAGTTAGTGCAAATATGCCGCCGAACTTAACAAAAGAGACCAGGATCCCGCCGCTCTCCGCCGGAAACGCTAATGCCATTTGGATGGAAGTGACGACATAGGTGGATAAATCGGCCGATGCGGCAGCCGTAAAAATAGCCAGCTTCTGCTTCCCCGTCGACTTCATCATTCCTTTATAAACGGTATAGCCAATGATCGGTCCAATGACAGCCATCGAGAAAGCGTTGGCCCCCAATGTGGTTAAGCCACCGTGCGCGAGCAGCAAAGCCTGGAATAACAAGACGATGGAGCCAAGCACGCTCATAGGCAGCGCCCCAAACATAACCGCTCCGAGACCGGTCCCGGTCGGATGCGAGCTGCTGCCTGTAACCGACGGGATCTTAAGCGCCGAAAGGACGAATGTAAACGCGCCGGCTAAGCCCAGCATAATTTTCAACTCGGGTGTTTCCTTTGTTATTCTGATCAACGCCCGCAGCCCCAATATAAAGAACGGCAAGAACAAAACCCACCAAAAAATTGCCCAACCCAAGGGAAGAAAACCCTCCATAATATGCATGGCATAAGCGGACTGAGGTTCATTTACGGCAAAGTACAGGGTAAACCCTAGAATTAATAATAAGGTGCTCGCTGTTTTTTGGACTTTCATTTGCATTTCCTCCTGTAACTAAAATGGATCGAACAACAAAAAAACCAACCCAAGATTGGATTGGTTACGGAGTACGCTTCAATAGACGGCTATGAAGAAAAATAGTCGGCACATGGTTTCGTACACCTCTCCTTTCCGCGAAGGCTTGTGGGTGTTTAAATTAGGTAGGTCTCCTGGCTCTCGGTTCTTCGTTTTCTCTCGTCTTCCCCGTATGATTACGAGTGACTTCGCCTGAGAGTAACTCCCCGATTACAGTGGCGGGACCGCTCGGGATTTGCACCCGATTCCCTGTTACCCCTTGTCTTCACAAGGGCACCTAATTTAGCAGTGTATGCAATTCATAAGTTTCAAATAACAACTATTCGATATGAATCGGTTATTTCCTTCTTAGTAGCATAAATTCTTTTAAAGATAACACCGGATTCGATAAACTGGCTTCGAGGCAGACAATAGCGTATACAAACTATTTTAGAAATAAAGTTGAAATATGTTATATTTTTCAAATTATTACGGACACTATACATGTTAATGACATCCCTGAGGCTAAATAAGTGAATGCTCAGTACTGCTTAGGAGATGAGGGACTTATGAAAATTGCGAATATGCTGCGAGGCTTTACCGCGCTTGGCGTCGTCGCGGGCATTTTCACGCTAACCACGGGCTGCGAGTCGATGATCGTCTTCGATCCGAAGGGGCCAATTGGCGCCCAGCAGCGTGATTTGATCAATTTCACGATACTGCTCTGTCTTATTATATTGGTCCCGGTTCTGCTTCTTACGGCCTGGATTGTATGGCGCTTCCGCGACAAGAAGAACAACAATGCGCCCTACCAGCCCATATGGTCTCACAGTACTAAACTGGAGATTATTTGGTGGGGTATCCCGATTCTCGTCATTTTGGTCCTGGCCATTGCGACGGCGCGTTATACGTACGCGCTTGATCCGGCTAAACCGCTCGAATCTGAGAAGAAACCCGTCACGATCCAGGTGACGTCTTTAAACTGGAAATGGCTGTTTCAGTATCCGGAGCAAGGTATCGCAACCGTCAACTACCTGGTCATTCCGGAACGTACACCGATTAAGTTCGAGCTCACCTCGGATGGTCCGATGAACTCGTTTTGGGTGCCGCAGCTTGGCGGGATGATTTACACGATGTCCGGCATGTCGACGACGCTTTATCTTCAAGCGGACGAGCCGGGTAATTATATGGGCACCGGAGCCAATTTTACAGGCCGCGAATTCGCGAAAATGGGTTTTACCGCGAAGGCCGTTACCCAGGCGGATTTCGATAAATGGGTAACGGAAGCCAAGGGGAGCGGAAACGCGCTGACGGACGAAGGCTATCAAAAGCTTGCGCTGCCCGGAATCTCGGACCGCATTACATACGCTTCGATTCCGTCCGGCTTGTTCGAGAAAATTGTCCACGAGTACTCCATGAGCCGCGGAGCGCCTCCGGGGATTACCCGGAAGGCGCAAACTCTCAGCGGCGAGAAGGCGGCGGAGCATACCGAGGGCGGACAGCTTCCACCCGGCAATAATGCGCAGAAGGATGTCCATGACATGGGCAATTCCGGCCAATCCAATCATCACATGGACGGCATGCATATGAATCATGGCAAATGAGAGGATGACTTCCGTGATTGACCAAATAAAAGATTTTGCTTCGTGGTTTTTCGTCACCGGCGACCCGCTGATTTACGGAGCGGACGTCGCCATCGTTCTGACGATGGCAGCCATCGTCATAGTGCTGACATATTTCAAGAAATGGGGCTGGCTTTGGCGCGAGTGGTTGACGACCGTCGATCATAAACGAGTCGGAATTATGTACATTATCGCTTCGCTCCTCATGCTGTTCCGCGGCGGCGTCGACGCGCTGATGATGCGGACGCAGCTCGCTTTTCCCGATATGAAGTTTTTGTCGCCGGAACACTATAACGAGGTGTTCACGACTCACGGTGTCATCATGATCTTGTTCATGGCAATGCCGCTCATGTTCGGCTTATTCAACATCGCGGTACCGCTGCAAATCGGCGCGCGTGACGTCGCTTTTCCGTTCCTGAATTCGCTCAGCTTCTGGCTGTTTTTCTTCGGTGCGATGCTGTTCAATATGTCGTTCGTTATCGGTGGATCGGCGAATGCCGGCTGGCTGTCGTATCCGCCGCTCTCGGAATTGACGGGCAGCCCCGGCGTAGGGGAGGATTTCTACATCTGGGGTGTGCAGATTTCCGGGATCGGATCGTTGATGACGGGAATCAACTTCATAGTGACCATCGTCAAAATGCGTGCGCCCGGAATGACTTGGTCGAAAGTGCCGATGTTTACATGGTCGGTGCTCTCAAGCTGCATTGCGATCATCGTCGCGTTCCCCGTGCTGACCGTCACGCTGGCGCTTCTGTTTCTGGACCGTTTTTTGGGAGCGCATTTCTTCACGATGGACGGCGGCGGCAACGCCATGATGTACGTTAACCTGATCTGGATGTGGGGGCACCCGGAAGTTTACATCGTCGTGCTGCCCGCTTTCGGGATTTTCTCGGAGATCGTGGCGACCTTCTCGAAGAAACGTTTGTTCGGCTACGGTTCCATGGTGTTTGCGATGATAAGCATCAGCCTCATGGCGTACTTTACATGGCTCCATCATTTTTTTACGATGGGATCCGGTGCGGATGTCAATCTCTTCTTCGCGATTACAACCATGATCATTGCGATTCCGACGGGAGTCAAAATTTTCAACTGGCTGTTCACGATGTATCGCGGCCGGATTACGATTACAACACCGATGCTTTGGACGATCGGATTCATTCCCTGCTTTGTCATCGGCGGTATGACCGGTGTCATGCTCTCTGTCGCGCCTGCGGATTTTCAGTTCCATAACAGCTATTTCCTGATCGCCCACTTTCACCAGGTGCTGATCGGCGGCGTTGCCTTCGGCTACTTCGCGGGCTTGAGTTACTGGTGGCCGAAAATGTTTGGCTTCAAGCTAAATGAAACGATCGGAAAATGGGCGTTCTGGACTTGGAACATCGGTTTTTATGTGTGCTTTATGCCTCAATATGTAGTTGGTCTTGACGGCATGACCCGCCGCGTGAGCTCCTACGGCTGGGATACCGGCTGGTGGGCGCTGAACTTTATATCGACGATCGGCGGCTTCCTGATGGGACTCGGCTTCCTGTTCCAGGTTTGGCAAATCGCTCACAGCATCAAGTTTATGGAAAAGGACACCACCGGAGATCCATGGGGCGCACGCACGCTGGAATGGTCAATTCCGTCGCCTGCGCCGATGTACAATTTTGCGATGACGCCGATCGTCACAGACCGCGACGACTGGTGGGAAGAGAAGGAGCGTATCGCCGCAGGTAAGGCACCGAAGGCGAAGCCGGAGCTCGAACCGATTCATATGCCGAAAAATTCGCCGCTCCCGTTTATACAATCCATCTGCTGGTTTATTGTTGGCTTCGGTCTCGTGTTTCACTGGCTCTGGATTGCGATTCCCGGTTTCATCGGCGTCGCTGCGACGATGCTGGCGCACTCGTTCAACTACGACACCGATTATTATATTCCTGTGGATGAAATCAAACGCATGGAAGCTGAAGCAAGGGGGGGCGTATGATGGCGCAAACCCACAATCGTTCGCAGGCACTCGCCCATGCGGGGGGCCATGAAGGCCATCACGATCTGGAAGAGCTTCGCAAGTTCGGATTTTGGATTTTTCTGATTACCGACTGTATTTTGTTCTCCGCTCTGTTCGCAACATATCTCGTTCTTCATGAGAATACGGCAGGGGGGCCGGGGGCGAAAGAGCTCTTCGAAATGCCCGGCGTCATTGCCGAAACGTTCATCCTGCTGACCAGCAGTTTCACAAGCGGTCTGGCAGTTCTCGCCATGAATGCGGGCAATCGAAAAGGGTTGATCTTCTGGCTTATCGTTACAGTTCTGCTCGGTGCCTGCTTTATCGGAATGGAAGTGACCGAATTTTCGAAGCTCGTAAGTGAAGGACATACGATTTATTCCAGTGCATTTTTATCCGGTTTCTTTACGCTTGTCGGTACTCACGGCCTGCATGTATCACTGGGTATCTGCTGGATAACCGCGCTCATCATCCAGCTTACCCGGCGCGGCATTACGCCGGTCACTCGGCGCAAGGTGCATATTACAAGCTTGTACTGGCACTTTTTGGACGCCGTCTGGATTTTCGTTTTCACGTTCGTCTACTTGATGGGGGTGATGTGACATGGCGCACAATGGCTCTGGCTCTGTTGACCACGGTGGGCACGGCTCGCTCAAGGAATATGTTCTCGGATTCACGCTTTCCATCGTCCTGACCATTATTCCGATTCTCGCGGTTTTGAACGGATGGTTCGGGAAAACGGCGACGATCATCGTCCTGCTCGGCACAGCGGTTCTGCAGTTTGCAGTGCAGCTGCTGTTCTTCATGCACTTGCGGGAAGAGAAGGGGCCTCGCTATAATCTGATGACGCTGATTCTCGGCCTGGTCATCGTTGTCGTGGTCGTGTACGGCTCCATCTGGATTATGGAAAATAATCCGATGTACTGAAATAGAGATGATAAAAAGACCGTCATGAGGAGGCTTTCGGTTTCCCATGACGGTCGAATTTTTTTTTTACTTCACTCTAAAAAATTCAATTTGTCTCATCAAAGAGGTGGATTGTTCTCTCAATACATCCGTAGAGGCGGAGATTTCCTCCATTACATCGGTCTGTTCTTGCGTCGAGATCACTACTCCTTTGGCTCCCGAACAAATTTTCGATGCGATGTCAGCGACTTCCCGGGCTTCGCGGAAGGCCGTTTGTACTTGTTCGGTCTGGTTCGCAGCTGTGAAGGCGATATGGTCCACGGATTGCGCTACTTGCCCGGCTTCCCCGATAATCGTTCGAAGAGCGACAACAGCTGCTTGGCCATGGGCCGATTCCCGATCGGCGGCTTCAAATTGCTCGGTAATTTTATTCACCGTCTTCTTTACTTCCGTCTGAATTTCTTCTATAAGCCGATTGATGTTGTGAACCGCTTGCGAACTTTGTCCGGCAAGCTTCTTCACTTCTCCAGCCACGACCGCAAAGCCTTGTCCGTGATCGCCGGCTCTCGCGGCTTCAACGGAAGCGTTTAATGCCAATAGATGAGTCTGATCGGCAAGTTCGCCGACAACCCCTGAAATTTCACCGATTTCCTTCGCTTTGCCTTCCAAACTTCGAACGACGTAAAGGGAGTCCCGACCGAAGCCAGCAAGCTTCTGTATGCCATCGACTAAAGATTCAATCTCTTTTGCGTTGTGATCGATCGTTGCGGCCATTTGTATTGATAACTGCCGGGCAGTATCGGCTTTTTCATTGATATTCTCCGTCGCTTTCACGATTTGTTCGACGGAGGCGAACATCGTTTCCGAGAATTCGGATTGCCGTTCGGCTCCTTTGGATATTTCTTCTATTGTGGATGTAATCCGTTTTGCGTGAGATGCGGCGCGTGCGATCGCAATTCTCAATTCTTCCACGTGCGTATCCGTCGTTTTGAAGTTTGTAGATATTCCGACAATGATCGTTCTTAGATTGTCAATCATCTTGGAGAACGAGAGGCCGAGCGCTCTCATTTCATCATCGGGCTTCGGCGGGACGATCTTAACTTGCAAATTTCCGGCTGAAGCGTCGTTGGCTGCTCTCGTAAGGTACAGCAACGGTTCGACGAACCATTTTGCCGCGAACCATCCTAAAAATCCAGTCCAGAATACGCCAAGGGAAAGGATCGCCCCTATGAATAGCCACTCGGGGATGTAATTTTTGAATACATCCTGCAAAGCAAAAATAAACAAAGCGCTTGTTCCGTACGTTACAGCGGAAACCCCCGTGATTCCCAGCACCATTTTCTTTACAATACCGAATTTTGTTTTTGTCAACTTTGTCGTCTCCATTCCGACCGAACGATCTGATAATTAAGATAGCAAAAAGGATCGGGCACGGATGTGATATTTCTCACACCGAAGCCTTTGGAGATCCCTATGGTGAGCAGGATCACACCCGAAGCCGTTTCCCTCGATTACAATATGATTAACGAAATTCATCGGAGGTGTATGACCATGACTTATTCAAAACGAAGTTATTCCGAAAATCGCGCGGCCGGTGCTACGGCGGCCTTATACGAACAAATCGGTGGAGCGGACACGATCAACCGGCTTGATAGTTACCCCGGTTACCTTATTCAAGTTGGGGCAGCACCCTCTGCGTATTGCTCCTTATCGTCCCAGCGGTGGTCGGAAGGGATTCAGGGGAAAGACATATACTTTACCCAATGGGAGTGACGAAAAATGAGAATAACTTATCAATCGCTGCCCGAATCCGGTGCTGCGCATTTGACGGAGTTATCCCTATCGCTGGATCGTTTGAAGCAGGAGCATGACGAATTGATGCAAGTGCTGGTTGAATTGGAAAACAAGGCGAAGCAGGTTGAGCAGGAAGATGATACCGATACGGCGATCCGTTTGCTTTTGCATTTGAGGCTTTGGACACACGCGTTTAAGGAAGAATTGGAACGGCATTCAAACTGGGAGGAGAAGGAACTGTTTCCTTTCCTGAACCGTTATTTTAGACGACAGTCGGCTCCTTCTATAATTGCATCGTTTTGGACGATGGAAAAGGATCATGAACTAGCAGCCGACTATTTGCAGTCTTTTTTAAGAGCGGTTCACATGGCCCGCAGGGATACGGAGATTGAGCGGCTCCATCAAACCGCGTTGTACTTGATCCATGCGTGCCGGATTTTGAAAGAGCATCTCGAAAAAGAAGAGCGGCTTATTTTTCCGATGACGGAAGAAGTTCTGACCGATATGGATTATTTATTTTCCTAGAGCAGTACAACAGTAAACAGAGGAACGATAAGCTACAGAGCTGCCCGGTGCGGTTTCACGACGGGTGTGAGGAGGATCACAGCAGATACTTTGTGAAAAAAGTAACATAACATTAGAAAAGAAAAAGGGAGGCGGTAGGAGTCTTTGAGGAAAATTCGTACGAAAACTATCGCAAGGTCGCCGAGCCGGTTGGCGTGTAAGCAGGATTGAATACAAATGGAGGTGCCCGGGTCATGGTGATGAAAGAAGCGGATGCAATGCATAAAGCTGAGAATCGTGCTCACGCTTGGCGTCATTTTAAGAAAGGAAATTGGCAAAAACACATTGACGTTAATTCGTTTATTGAGACGAATATAACTCCTTACACCGGCAGCGAGGATTTTCTCGCCGGTCCGACGGAGGCTACAAGCGCCTTATGGCTGCGGGTTCGGGAGCTGCTCCGGCAAGAACGGGAGAAGGGCGGTGTGCTGGATATTGACGTAAATACCGTATCTACGATTACGTCGCATGCCCCTGGATATATCGACCGGCCCAAGGAGCAAATCGTCGGTTTGCAAACCGACGCTCCGCTGAAGCGCGCCGTGCAGCCGTTCGGCGGCATCCGCATGGCCGCGGACGCTTGCGAAGCATACGGCTTCAAGCTGCCGGAGGATATGATGCGCCTCTTCACGGAGATACGCAAGACGCATAATCAAGGCGTTTTCGATGCGTACACGTCGGAAATGCGGACCGCCCGCAAAGCCGGCATTATTACCGGCCTGCCGGATGCCTACGGACGTGGAAGGATCATCGGAGATTACCGGCGGGCGGCGCTGTACGGAATCGATCGTTTGATCGCGGAGAAAAAGCAGGATTTGCTCCATCTCGAAGTGGACGCGATGACGGAGGAAGTAATCCGCGCCCGCGAGGAGCTGTCGGAGCAGATCAGAAGCCTGGACGAATTAAAGCGGATGGCGCTGTCTTACGGCTTTGATATTTCACAGCCTGCCGCAAGTGCCAAGGAAGCTGTGCAGTGGCTTTACTTCGCATATCTTGCGGCGATCAAGGAGCAGAACGGAGCGGCGATGAGCTTGGGGCGCGTCTCCAGCTTTTTGGACATTTATATCGAGCGGGATTTGGCGGAAGGGACGCTGACCGAAGCGGAGGCGCAAGAGCTGATCGATCATTTTGTGATGAAGCTGCGCATCGTGAAATTTTTGCGGACACCGGATTATAACGAGTTGTTCAGCGGCGACCCGACCTGGGTGACGGAATCGATCGGGGGAATGGGCTTAAACGGACAAACCCGCGTAACCCGCAGCTCGTTCCGTTTTCTCCACACGCTGTATAATCTGGGTCCGGCCCCGGAGCCGAATTTGACCGTGCTGTGGTCCGACCGGCTTCCGGAGGGCTTCAAAAACTATTGCGCGAAAGTATCGATTGAAACAAGCTCCATCCAATATGAAAACGACGATTTGATGCGGCCGTTTTATGGAGACGACTACGGCATCGCCTGTTGTGTTTCGGCCATGCGGATCGGCAAGCAGATGCAGTTTTTCGGCGCACGCGCCAATTTGGCCAAAGCGCTTTTGTACGCAATCAACGGCGGCATTGACGAAAAGCTTGGCATTCAGGTCGGACCGGTTATAGCGCCTGTGACTTCCGACGTGCTCGATTACGGCGAAGTCAAAGCCAAATACGACCGGGTGCTCGATTGGCTTGCGCGGTTGTACATGAATACGCTCAACGTCATTCACTACATGCATGATAAATATTGCAATGAACGGCTTGAAATGGCGCTTCATGACCGGGAGGTTTTGCGTACGATGGCTTGCGGCATTGCAGGGTTGTCCGTCGTCGCCGACAGCCTCAGTGCGATCCGGTACGCCAAGGTGAAGCCGATCCGGGACGAACGGGGAATTGCTATCGACTTCGAGATCGAAGGCGAATATCCGCAGTACGGCAACAACGACGATCGGGTGGACAGCATCGCCGTCGAGCTCGTGGAGTCGTTCATGAACCGGATTCGCAAACACAAGGCGTACCGCGGCGCGGTGCCGACGATGTCGGTGTTGACGATCACATCCAACGTGGTTTACGGCAAGAAGACCGGCAGCACTCCGGACGGCCGCCAGGCCGGCCAGCCGTTTGCTCCGGGCGCGAACCCGATGCATGGACGGGATCGCAAGGGGGCGCTCGCGTCCCTGGCCTCGGTGGCTAAAATTCCGTATGAGCAAAGTCTGGACGGTATTTCCAATACGTTCTCGATCGTTCCGAAAGCGCTCGGGAAGGAACCGCACACCCGCATCCGCAACCTCGTGTCTTTGCTGGACGGTTATACCGCCAATCGGGGGCATCACTTGAACGTGAATGTCTTCGAAAGAGAGCAGCTGCTGGATGCGATGGAGCATCCGGAAAATTATCCGCAGCTGACCATTCGCGTCTCCGGGTATGCGGTGAATTTTATCAAACTGACCCGCGAGCAGCAGCTGGATGTCATTAACCGGACGTTCCATGGCGCTTTCTGATTCAACATTGATTGCAGCATAGAGAGGGGCGTGGCCCGCATGAAAGGCCGAATTCATTCGATAGACACTTTTGGCACCGTTGACGGCCCCGGCATCCGATTTGTGCTGTTCATGCAGGGCTGCGCGCTGCAGTGCATGTATTGCCATAACCCTGACACATGGAATAATGACGGAGGCAAGCGGATGTCCGTTCAAGAAGTCATTGCCGAGCTGGAGCCTTATTTGGAGTATTACCGGCGGTCCCGCGGGGGCATCACGGTCACAGGCGGCGAACCGACGTTGCAGGCTCCTTTTGTCGCAGAGCTGTTCAGGGAGGTCAAACGGCGTTTTGATCTTTCTACGGCCCTGGATTCCTCGGGATTTTGCGATCCGGGGCATGCGGCGGAATTAATCCAAGCTACGGATCTTGTCCTGCTGGATTTAAAACAAATTCACAGCGCAGAGCACAAAATGCTGACCGGCATGCCGAACGAACGGATTCTGCGGTTCGCTCAGTGGCTGTCGGAGCAAGGGAAAAGGATGTGGATCCGCCATGTGCTGGTCCCGGGAATTACCGACAGTCCCGAGCATTTGACGGCATTGGGGAAATATATTGTAACTTTGCAGGGGGTGGAAAAAATCGAACTGCTGCCGTATCACCGAATGGGCGTCTATAAATGGCAGCATCTCGGCAAAGCTTATCCGCTCGAAGGAGTGCCGGTTCCATCCGATGACGAGGTCGAACGGGCACGTGCCATTCTGTTGGCGGGGATGCAATCGGCGAAAGAAACATCGGGCGCACCCGATTCCATCGTCCGGATTCGATAACTTGCTGGCTGCAGGATTATCGGCTCCAGCTCATTCCCAAGGAATATGCAGGCGCTTGCGCCAAAACGAAAAGAGGTTGAGAACGTGAAGTGGAAAAATCGCCTTTCTGATTGGCATGGCCGGACCGTTGAAATTCGGATCGAAGACAAGGCGGGGCAGGATCCGATTGCAGAGCCGAGGACGTGTTTGCTGCACCGAATAGAGGTCACACCGGACGACCGATATGTTCAGTTTTACATCAGTGATCACCAGTTTATGGCTGTCCCCGTGTTTGATCAAGAGCATACCGTGCTGGAGTCTGACGTTTTCGAATCGCACGATACACAAGCCAAGCTGGTTTACCATATTCGAATCGTGTAGCGGCAGACCGCCTTTTGCCGGGCATGTTTATCCGCGGATTTACGACATTCGCCTGTATACGAATGAGAGGAGAGGTCGGGATGAACCGACATGGCCGCATAGTTGAATTGGATGTTCGCCTGAACCTAAGAAAGAAGCTGGACCCGTTTCAGCGTATAATGGAGGCGGTAGCGACACCGGAGCAGGAACATATTTTCTTGCTGCATGTGATCTTTAAGCCTACTCCATTGCTTGGTGTGATGAAGGTTAAAGGTTATACAAACAGAGTGGAGGAAATCGAGGCGGATCATTGGATCGCCGCTTTTGCCAAAGGAAGTCAGGCTAAGGAACGGCTTGCTGCTATAGATTTTAAACAATTCGCCAAACCGGAAGAGCAAGAAGAGGGGAACGCCGATGCAAACTGGATAATCGCGGTTTGGAGCCTCCCGAGCCGATGGTACGCACGCTCCATGCGTTAGCGGACTGCCAGGCGGGCGATCAAGTGAAAATTCACAACGACCGGGTGCCGATGTTTTTGATCGAAGAGCTCAAGCAGTTGAGATACTTGTATACGGTTGAGCTTCAATCGGACGGCTCGGCCATCATCCTGATACGATCGTGGGGTGGGTTCACAGGTGCCCGCGCGAGGTTCCGGGGATTGAAAGCGCAGCGGTTGACGTCGTTTGGGAACCGAGATGGACGCCTGATCAAATGTCAGATGCGGCCAAAGAACGGTTGAATTTCATATAATATTGGCACCCATTTCGACGAGGAGATAAGCCGAACCTCGATGTTGGACAATGTGAAGGAAATCGAACTTACTGAATTTTATCGTTCTTTCTTGACGAAACAAGTAAGAGTAACTATTAATAAAACAAGGATCTAAACTCGATAGCCGCGGCGGCGCAACCGGTTCCGTTAACTCGTCTCGTCATTGTGGAGAGTATTTGGCAGTATGGAGAAGCCCATAACGACCCATTAGTCAGTCTCATACCATCGGGGTTGGTTTTGACCCTTTCGCTTCCCACAAGGAAGTCGGAAGGGATTTTTGTGTTCCGGGACATTTCATGTCAGGTTTTAATCATCGATTTGTCAGCGGTTTCATGACAACCAAAGACCATAAATCGCAATTCATTCCATATCGCTGCGCGGAAGCCTACCGTATAATAATGGATGCAAGCGCTTTACTGACTCTCTCTGATGTTCATCCAGCAAAGGGGATCGATGTTCCATGAAATCAATTACAAGGATTACTAACAATATTCAAATCAAGCAGAAGCTGATTTTATCTTATTTGCTTGTCGTTTTTGTACCGGTGCTGACGGTGGGGCTGCTCCTGACGGAGTCCTTGAAGGATATGGCGGTGGAGCATGCGGTTGCACAATCGGTGAACAACGTCGAGAAGATCAAGAAGCAAGTGGATGAAACGTTGAAGATTCCTACGGATATATCCAATAAAATTTATTTCGATAAACAGCTTAAAGTACTGGTGAGCCGAAATTACGAGTCCACATTGGAGGTCTTCCGCGCTTATGCCGATTATACCGAACTGAACGATTACGTACAGCTGTACAAGGAGCTGGCGAATATTCGCTTCTACGTGGATAACCCTACCTTATTGGAGAACTGGGCGATTTTCAAGCTGGGGCCCGATATGCCGGGGGAGGTTTGGTACAAGGAAGCTCTGCAGAAACGAGGCAAAATCGGCTGGTATTTCATCCCGGACCCGACCAAGAAGGACCAGCGATACGTGAGCCTTGTCAGGCCTGTCTATTACGATAACATGAGCTTCTGCGGCATGCTGGTCATTACGGTAAATCCCGCCATTCTGCATTCGATTATTAATCAGGAGCCCTTCGAAACGATGATTCTCTCGGACCAGGATGAGGTGCTGGCCGCCAAGAATCCCTCTCTCGTCGGAAGCTCCATGAAGCATTTGCAGTTGGTTGATTCATTAGGCAGTCAGGACGCTCAGGTGGAGGACACGGTTTACGAAGGAAAACCGGTTAAGGTCATCATTCAATCGATGCAACCGGAGAACAGCAACAACCACCTTCGAATCATCAGCATCGTCCCGCTGGAAACGATTCTTAGGGCGTCCGAACGAATTAGCATTTTCGCTTATGGAATCATATTCAGCAGTCTTTTGTTTGCTCTTCTGGCTATCTTCTTTTTCTCCGGAGCGCTGACCAAACGGATCGGGCTCTTGATTCGCGACATTCGAATGGTCGCCAGAGGCGACCTGAATCACAGCTCGATGGTTCAGGGTACGGATGAAATCGGGCAGCTCTCCCGTCATTTTAATTTCATGGTGAAAAGTGTAGACGAGCTGATGAAACGGGTGGATGAGGCGCAGCGGCAGCAGCATACGCTGGAGCTGAAGCAGCGGGAGATCAAATTTAAAATGCTGGCCAACCAAGTGAACCCGCATTTTCTGTTCAATGTGCTCGAAACCATCCGGATGAAGGCGGTCGTTCAGGAGGAAACGGAAATCGCCGATTCGGTCAGGTCGCTTGGCAAGCTGCTTCGGCACAATCTCGAAATCGGGCAAGAGGCTGTTTCGCTCGTTTCCGAGATCGACCTTGTTCGGACTTATCTGCAAATTCAAAAGTTCCGCTTCGGCGATAAGCTGAGCTACGAGCTCCCTGATCCCGAGGAAGCGGAAGGGATCCTCATTCTCCCGATGCTCCTCCAACCGATTGTGGAGAACGCGATCATTCACGGGATTGAGAACATCATGGGGCAAGGGATGGTAGCAGTCAGGCTGGAGCGGCGTATGACGGACTTCGCTTTGATCGTATCGGATAACGGGCCCGGCATCGATATGGACAAATGCAAGCGGATCATGAACTTACTGGATGATCCGGAAGAAGAGGAAGGCCAGAGAATAGGACTGCGGAATGTGCATCAACGGATCCAACTTTATTACGGTGCATCGTATGGATTAAGCATAAGCAGCGTTCCCGAACAAGGGACGACGGTTCATATACTTTTGCCCTTAGGAGGAGGAAATATCGATGTATAAGCTGGTCATTATTGATGACGAGCCGATGATTCGCCAAGGCTTGAAGAAGCTGATCGACTGGCAGGCTCTCGGGGTTGACATCTGCGGCGAAGCCGACAATGGCATTGACGGTCTGCAGCTGTGCAAGGACATCGGACCGGATGCGGCGATAGTCGATATCCGGATGCCCGGACTGGACGGCCTTCAACTGATCGAGGCGGCCCGGCAAAGCGGGCTCCCGTGCGATTTTATCATTTTAAGCGGCCATTCCGAATTTTCCTATGCCCAGCGTGCGACCGAATTCGGCGTTCGCTGTTATTTGCTCAAGCCGATTGAGCAGTCGGAGCTGATCCATCGCATTCATTCTCTGCGCGAGATTTGGAGCAAGCGGAGGGAAGAACAGGAGCGGGTTCAATCTTCGGCTCGAATCATGACGGAGCATCGGCTGCAGCGGCTTCTCTCACTAGAAGCCGGAACGAATGGCAAGGAAGAAGATCTATCCATGCTTTCAAAGCAGTTGGGGCTTCCTTGGAACGAATACCGGCTCGTCCTCATCGGTGCCGACCGGCAAGAGATGGAAGCGCAGCAGATGGAGCGAATCACCGAAGAGTTACAGCAAACGTTTATTACGCAAGATGGCGGTACCGTATTTCCTGTTCGCCAGTATGTCGTTATGCTGATGGAACGTGCGCCCGCCATGAGCCGGCTGGAGCATTGCATCGCTTCCCTGAAAGAAAAGGTAGGGATAGAGCTGGTCTATACGTTAGCCTCCCCCGTGAGCGTTTTCGAGCGGCTCCGGGAATCGTTTCATGCGGCCCACGAAGTCATGAAGCACCGATTCGTCTGCGAACGCAGGGAGAGCCGGGTTTTGCCGTTCGTAAAATACCCGCAGCTGCCTTCGATGGCGGCGGAAAGCTCCTTTACGCTGGAGAGCTTTGCAGAACGGACGTCCCAAGCGATTGCCGCCGGCAACCGGGAGCTGCTCCTTGTCCTGCTGGAACAAGCGGTGCTGGTGATGCTGCGGCAGAGCTGGAACGAGAAGCAGCTTAAAGCGAGCTTTGCGGCCCTTTATACGGAACTGGTCAAGATCCTCCTCTCGCTAAACGAGCGCCTTCGTTCCGCGATCCCCGCGCTCAACGTAACGATCGAAGCCATGGACGGGCAGACGACGCTGCAAGCGCTGAAAGACTACATGGCGGGGCTGCTTGCGGATATTTCGGAGCAGTGGGGCAAAGACCGCAAAAGCCATAGCTTCTCCAGCATTCTCGAATATATCGGTAACCATTACGGCACCGAGCTGACGCTGGAATCGCTGGCCGACCGGTTTCACTACAATCGCTCTTATTTGGGGAAGATGTTCAAAGCGCAGACAGGCGAATCGTTCAATGCGTATTTAGATCGGATCCGTATGGAGAAAGCGAGGCAATTGCTGGTCGACGATTATAAAGTATATGAAGTGGCCGAGATGGTCGGCTATGCAACCGTCGATTACTTTCATCTTAAGTTCAAGAAAGCTTTCGGTGAATCTCCCTCCTCTTATCGCGACAAATGGAGGGCTAATCGATGAAAATTGATAACGGTTTCAAAAACCTCTCATTTTCACATGACGAATGTCGCATCACTCGGGTACTGCAAACGCTTTATTTGCTTTATAGTAACCACTAGAAGGACTGACACTTTGTAAAGGAGCCACTTGAATGGAAACTATGACGGGATCTCATACGGCTGTTACCGAAGGGAGGAAAAAGTCAACATGGAGTACGATCGTCCGGCAGAGATACCTTTTTCTGATGTCGCTGCCGTTCGTCGGTTGGCTTCTTATCTTCCATTACTTTCCCATTTGGGGCTGGACGATGGCGTTTCAGAAATTCCGGCCCGGCCGATCGTTCAGTGAGCAGCAGTGGGTGGGCTTCGATAATTTCGTTCAGCTTTTTCAGGAGCCGCACTTCTATCTGGTTCTTCGCAATACGTTGGCCATGAGCTTGATGAGCCTGATCGTCGGTTATACCATACCGATTTTGTTCGCGATCCTGCTTAACGAGCTGCGCTTCATGATATTCAAGCGGACCATGCAGACGATCTCGTACCTGCCGCACTTTGTTTCATGGGTGGTTGTGGGGGGAATCGTTACGAAAATGCTGTCGACGGACGGAGGCATTGTGAACCGGATTCTGCTCTGGCTTCAGGTGATCGACAGACCGGTACAGTTTATGGCGCACGGTGAATGGTTCTGGGTCATCGTTACTTTATCCGACCTTTGGAAGGAGATGGGGTGGAATTCCATTATTTACCTGGCGGCGATCGCGGGCATCGATCCGGAGCTCTATGAGGCGGCCAGGGTGGACGGAGCCGGAAGATTCCGGCGTATCTGGCATATTACGCTGCCGGGTATCCGCACGACGATCATGGTGATGATGATCCTTTCCATCGGCTGGTTAACGAGCATCGGCTTCGAGAAGCAGTATTTGCTGGGCAATGCTTTGGTACAGGATTATGCCGAGGTTCTGGACTTATACGTACTGAATTACGGAATCGGTTTGGGCAGGTTTTCGTTCGGTACGGCGATCGGCATCGTCAACACCATCGTCTCGATTTTTCTGCTCCTTACATCTAACTGGGCTTTTAAGCGTTGGACCAAAGAGAGCGTCATTTAGGAGGCGAAGGGATGATGAAACTCCATTGGAGATTACGGCCAACCGATTACGTATTCGAATGCTTTCTTTACCTCTTCATGATCTTCGTCGGAGTGGTAACGATCTACCCGTTCTGGAACATCCTCGCGATTTCCTTGAATGAGGCGATGGACACGGTCCGCGGCGGAATTTACCTATGGCCGCGCGCGTTTACCCTGGAGAACTATAAACAGCTTTTCGTTTACAACAACCTGCTTATCGCCTTTAAAAATTCGGTGCTGCGAACCGTCATCGGCACCGCGATCGGGGTGTTCAGCTCGGCCATGATCGCATATGTGCTCAGCCGCCGGGATTTTATCGCCAGAAAGCCGATGTCGCTCATTTTCGTCCTGACCTTATATTTCTCCGGGGGGATGATTCCGGTCTATATGCTGATGCGGGATCTGCATCTGATGAATTCGTTTTGGGTCTATATTTTGCCTAACCTCGTAAACGCATGGAACGTTTTCGTGATTCGTTCCTTTATGGACGGGCTGCCGATCAGTTTGCAGGAATCCGCCAAGCTGGACGGGGCGAACGATCTTACGATTTTCCTGCGAATCATTATGCCGCTCTGCAAGCCTGTGCTCGCCACGATCGCGCTGTTCATTGCGGTAGGCCAGTGGAATTCGTGGTTCGATACGTTTCTTTATAACAGCGGCGCGGAGCACCTGACCACGCTGCAGTATGAGCTGATGAAAATATTGGCGAATACGACGGCGGGTGCCAATAACGCGGATCTTGCGCGCAGCGGGAACCCTGCGTTATCCGCTCAGGTCTCCCCGGAATCGATCCGGGCGGCGATCACCATCGTGGCCACGCTGCCGATTTTGGTCGTATATCCGTTCCTGCAAAAGTATTTTGTCAAAGGGTTGACGCTCGGCGCGGTGAAAGCTTAAAGAGCCTTACGGCGAGCGGCCGATTCAATCGGGTATCGCCGGGCAGCTTGCCCGGATACATACATAGAGTATTTTCAAGGAGGCTGTATCATGAGGAAAAATAGAAAACTCGCCGCGCTGACCATGGCGGCGGCCATTACGTTGGCAGGCTGCAGTTCCGAGGGCGATTCGAAGGGCTCGGGAGCCGCCGACCATTCGGCCGGAAAGGACGATAAGGCGCCCATTACGCTGACGATGTTTTCGGCAGACCCGAACACCCAGTACGAAAACATGCAAAGCCCGGTAGGGAAAAAAATTACCGAGCTGACCGGCGTAACCCTGAAAATGGATTATCCGGTCGGGGATCCGAAGCAGAAGGTATCGCTTATGGCGGCCAGCGGAGAATATCCCGATCTGATCTTCGCCAAAAACGAAATCGCAACGATTGTGGACGCAGGCGGACTCATCGACCTGGCTCCACTGATCGACAAGCACGGCCCGAATATCAAGAAGCTGTACGGGGACTATTTGAAGCGATTGAAGTGGAGCAGCAAAGACGGTTCCATCTACTTCCTCGGAACGTTCGGCGTGAACGAGGTGCAGTGGGAGCCGAAGGACGGCTTCCAGCTGCAGCACCAGGTGGTGAAGGAGCTCGGCTTCCCCAAGCTGAAGACCTTGCAGGATTACGAAAGCGCAATAAAAGCATATAAGGAGAAACATCCGACCATCGACGGCAAACCGACCATCGGGTTGTCACTATTGGCGGACGACTGGCGCATCGCGCAATCGGTGACGAACCCGGCGGTATTCGCTACCGGCGGCTCCGATGACGGCGAATGGTATATCGACGAGAAGACGATGAAACCGGTATTTCACCTGACCCGTCCTGAAGAGAAGGAATATTTCAAGTGGCTGAATCATATGAACGATATCGGCCTGCTCGATCCGGAAAGCTTCGTGCAGAAGTACGATCAGTACAAGGCGAAGATTGCCTCCGGCCGCGTGCTCGGCATCATTGATTCCAAATGGCAGTACCGCGAGCCCGAGCAATCTCTCCTGCAGGCGGGCAAACCTGAGCTGACATACGGCATGTATCCGATCACGTTGAATGAAAACTTCAAGAATAAGAACTTCCAGAGCGCCGGTTATTCCGCAGGCTGGGGGGTAGGCATCTCCAAGTCGGCGAAGGATCCGGTCCGGGTGATCAAGTTCCTGGATTGGCTCGCATCCGACGAAGCGCAAATCCTCAACAACTGGGGCATCGAAGGCGTACATTACAAGATCGAAAATGGCAAGCGGGTTATCCCCAAGGAAGAAATGGAGCAGCGTGTCAAGGATCCGCAGTACGGCAAGAAAACGGGTATCGGCGTGTACACGTACCCGTTCCCGGAATACGGCTACGGCGTAAAGGATCCGTCCGGTCAAACCTACAAGATTGAGAGCCCGGAGCAAATCATATCCAAGTATTCGGACATCGAGAAGGAAGTGCTTTCGAAATACAACGCCAAGATGTGGATGGATCTCTTCCCCAAGGTGTCCGAGTTCCCTGTTAAGCCATATGGCGCAGCATGGCAAATCAACATTCCGCAGGAAACCGACGGCGCCGTCATTATGCAGAAATGCATGCAGATTGTCCGCAAGCGGATTCCGGAAGCGATCCTGGCGAAGCCGGAGAAATTCGACGAGGTATGGGACAGCTTTCAGAAGGAGCTCGAGCAAGCCGGAGTCCACAAGCTCGAGGCTCAATTCGAAGGTCTGCTGAAGGAACGGATTAAGCTTTGGAATTCCTGAACGCCGGCGTATAGCATAAGAGAAGGAAGTAGGAGGCTGGCGCCCGTGCCGATGGACACGACGTCAGCCGTTCCTTATGCAGGTCTGTTGATAAGCTCCCGGGCAGACCGGTTTTCGCAAGGACGCGCATCCAGCCCAAATGGTATAATGTGGGTATATAGCGATTGGATGTGAGTCTATGGTTAAAATTATCGTTGTTGACGACGAAGAATACATTCGTCAGGGACTGGCGAAGCTGATTCAACGGGCGGGGAAGCAGTATGAGGTGATCGGGACATTCGCCAGCGGTGCGGAGCTGCTGGGTCAGCTTGCCATGCTGGAGCCGGATCTGATCATTACGGATATTAAAATGCCCCGGATGACGGGGCTTGAACTGATCGAACGGCTGCGAACGCTCAGGCCGGACGTACACATAGCCATATTAAGCGGTTTCAGCGATTTCAAGTTTGCCCAAGAAGCTCTGCGGTTTCACGTGTTGGATTATTTGCTCAAGCCCGTGGACCAGGATGAGCTTGACCGGCTTCTCCATATGGTGGAATCCGGGATAAAGGAGAAGCGGCGGAAATCCGAAGGCGCGCTGGAGGAACGCGTTCGATTTTTGCTGACCGAACATGCTCCCGTGCTTTCGGAGCCGTATGTACAGCAAGTAACGAAAGAGCTGAACGAACTTCCTCTATTCCGGAGCCATTGTGCACTCATGCTGGTTCATGCGGAACCGGTTTTGCAAAAGGACGATCTGGATGGGCTCCGAACGTATTGGGAGCATGAATGCAGAGTCTGGGAATGGGATCAGGCACGTTACCTCGTGCTGCTGTCCATAGGTAGCGGCGAACATGCGGGTAGGATGAAAGAGCTTTCGAACATCATGATGCGGCATTTGGCCGCCTATCGGCGAGTGCGAATAGCGGCGAGCGGTATGTTCAGCGGTGCCGAGCATCTTGCCGAAGAAGGACGCAGAGTGGAGAAGGCCTTCTATGAGGCCTGGTTTGCGGAAGGAAAGCAGGTGTTCATGCTGCCATTCGATCCGCCGATTCACGAGAAGCCGCCATATCCGGTACTTTTATTAAGCCGTGAATGGTATCAGGCACTTGAGCTGTCGGATACGGATCGTGCGGTGGAGGAATTGGCGCGTTGGGTTCAAGAGCTGAAAGTCCGCAAGTATCCTTGGCCGCAGCTGCAGGAAAGCTGTACCCATGTACTCGGCCAGATTCGCGAAAAACGGGGATTGGGTGCGTCCGCAGCATTGGAGAGGGAGGAACCGGTCCCTCATCTATATGGGGAATGGGCTGCGTTCGCCGCTTCCTTCCGGCAGATGGCGAGGGAAGAGCTGGCGCAACTGAAGGAAGCAAGGAAGGGCAATCAAGTGATTCATAAGGTCAAAAGCTACATTCAGGAACATTATACGAAAGAACTGGAGCTATCGGAGCTCGCCAATCTCGTATATTTGACCCCCAGCTATTTGAGTAAATTGTTCAAGACGGAGACCGGGGAGACCATTACCGATTACATCATTTCCGTCCGCATTGAGCAGGCCAAACTTACTTTGCGAAGAGCACAAGGGCTGAAAACATACGAGGTCGGAGAAATGGTGGGTTATGCGGACCCGGTTTATTTCAATAAAGTATTCAAAAAGGTGACCGGCATGACGCCGAAGGAATACCGCGAACGCGCCAGGTAAATTAACTTTTCAAGGAAGCATGGTTTTGATAACAAAGGGATTGGGGCGAAAACGATGAGTGAAACACATTGGAATATCGTTCATTGGGACTTCAAAAGCACGGAGGACCGCGAATGGCTTCAGGCCAGCGTACCCGGGTGCGTCCATACGGATCTTCTGAAGCAGGGGATCATCGATAATCCTTTTTACGGAATGAATGAGAAGAGGCTGCAGTGGATTGATAAAAAAGACTGGGAATACCGGACGGTCTTCGATTACCCGGAAGAGCTTCAGTCCACCGAGAGGCTGGAGCTTGTCTTTGCCGGATTGGATACTTACGCGGACGTATGGGTGAATGACGAGCGTGTGATTTCTGCCGACAACATGTTCCGGGAGTGGAAGGCGGACGTGAAATCCATACTTAAGCCGCAAGGCAACGTCATCAGGGTACTGTTTCGCTCTCCGATATCGGTGGATCTTCCCAAGCTGGAGCAGCTCGGTTACGCTCTGCCCGCCGCGAACGACCAATCCGATGTCGGCGGGCTTGGGGAGCAAAAGATCAGTGTCTTTGCCCGTAAGGCGCCTTACCATTACGGCTGGGATTGGGGGCCCCGCTTCGTTACAAGCGGGATATGGCGAGAAGTCAAGCTGATCGGCTGGTCGGAGTGCCGCATTACGGATTTGTATATCCATCAATCCGAGGTCTCGTCTTCCGCCGCTAACCTTCGGGCAGTGGTCGAGGTGGAGGCGGCAGCGCCTTGGAGCGGATCCCTTAAAATAGGGACCGGCGAGCTTCATTGGGAAAGGGATATCGAAGTATCCGCCGGGATTCACCAAGTGGAGCTGGAGCTGCAAATCGAGCGGCCGGATTTGTGGTGGTGCCGAGGACTTGGGGAGCCGAATCTGTACACCTTCCAGGCCGAGCTCATACGGGAAGGAAAGAGCCGAGCGCTGAAATCGGTTCAGACCGGACTGCGGGAGGTCAGACTCGTTACGGAAAAAGACGACGCCGGGTCCACGTTTTATGTGGAGCTGAACGGTGTACCTGTATTTGCTAAAGGAGCCAATCATATCCCGAACGATAGCTTCCTGACGGAAATCACCTATGACCGGTACCGGCATGAAATCGAGACGGCGGTCGCTTCCAACATGAATATGCTGCGAGTCTGGGGAGGAGGCATCTACGAGCAGGATGCTTTCTACGAACTGTGCGACCGGCATGGCTTGCTGGTTTGGCAGGATTTCATGTTTGCTTGCAGCATGTATCCGGGGGATGAAGCGTTTTTAAACAATGTGCAAGCGGAGGCTGAGTATAATGTTAAGCGCCTGCGCAACCATCCTTGTATTGCGCTGTGGTGCGGCAATAACGAGATCGATACCGCATGGGCCCATTATGACGAGAATGCCGGCTGGGGTTGGAAGCAGCAGTATTCGGGAGAGCTTCGCGAGAAGATTTGGGCGGATTATGAGGCAATCTTCCACCGCATATTGCCGGCGGCAGTGAACGCTTACGCACCGGGTATGTCCTACTGGCCTTCGTCGCCGCTTTGCGCGCTGACCGGCGATAGCAGACAGCATGCGTATGCGACCTCCAAAGACGGCGATACGCATTATTGGGGAGTTTGGCATGCCGTGGAGCCTTTCGAGAATTATAATGTGAAAGTGAGCCGGTTTGTCAGCGAATACGGCTTTCAATCGTTTCCTGAATATCGAACGGTACGAACTTACGCCGAAGAATCCGAGATGGCTTTGGAATCGCCGGTCATGCTGGCTCACCAGAAGAATAACCGCGGCAATCAGCTGATTAAAGAATATATGGATATCTATATGAAGGAGCCTAAAGACTTTGCCGGATTTCTATACATGAGTCAGGTGCTTCAGGCGGAGGCGATGAAAATGGCTATTGAAGCGCATCGGCGCCGCAAACCGTTCTGTATGGGCAGCCTGTATTGGCAAATGAACGATTGCTGGCCGGTCGCCTCCTGGGCCGGTATGGATTATTACGGTAATTGGAAGGCTATGCAGTATTATGCGAGACGAAGCTTTCAAGACGTCGCCGTCTCTCTCTATGAGAAGGGGAGCGGGCAGCTGGAACTCTATGTCCTATCGGATCAGCTAGCGGAGGTTAACGGCGAATTGGCATTCCGACTCATGGACTTCGACGGTGTCATTCTATGGCAGCAGCAGTGCGCTGTAAGGATACCGGCCAATTCGAGTCAACAGGTGCTTGCATGGGATCGGAACGAGCTCCTCCGGGACCGTGACCCGGCATCGGTACTCTTTCAGGCTGAGCTGCGATCGCAAGGTTCCGTTCTGGACAAGAAGGAGCATTACTTTGAATCGCATAAAAATTTACGTTTGACGCGACCGGCCATTCAGCTCGCCGTATCGGCGGACAGCGACGGAACGAAGGTTGTACTCGAAACGGATGTGCTGGCCAAGCAGGTATGGCTATCGGCGGAATCGGACGGCCGATTTACCGATAATTTTTTCGATCTGATCCCGGGACAGCCGCAAACCGTCCGATTCCAATCGCAGAACAACACGGCTGCCGATCCGGAGAAGCTGGTCGTACGTTCTATGTTTGATTTTGTCTCATAATCCGGCTATCCTCGTACCGGGATAAGCGCATATCGTATGCGTTCGTGTCATGATCATCCGTTTTCGGGCTATGTAACCGGAGAGCCCCAGCATAGAAATCCATCCACTCGGGTATCGCTCTCCGGTACGTAGTGAAAAGGGTACTTCCTTATTCGTAGTGCAATACCAACGGTTTTGGGGCAAATCGGGTTGTTTTGGGTCCGCAAATGGGGACTTGATATGATAACAGGAAAGACTCCGTTTGTAACATTATTTAAGTTTTTGCTACTCCCAAAGATTTGTGTTTCCATATTATTCGTTCGGCAACCTCCAACTGGTGTTTTTCGCATTCAACAATGACTACTACATCAATTGGCGTATCTCTTACGAACCATTTATTTTTCTTGAATAGCAAGGTGATCGTAACCCCAAGGGCACCTCCAAAAACCAATCCTATCAACGCCCAAATAATGGGCCCCCAAATCCAAATAAATCCATAAATACTTCCCAGCAGCATAAAGACCGTTGCCAAAATGAAAGCCAATTCAAATCTGCTGGCACTTTCTTTATGCGACCGCAGCACATCTGGCGAATCAGGAGAATTTTTATCCAGTGTCGCAACAAAAATATTATCTTTGGAAATTCCCTCTTGTTCCAGATCGCTCAGAGCGAGTTCCAAATAGGCAGTATGTTGAAATGTTGAAATGATATGCACGGACTCACTCCTTTTGTTTTTTTTAGGCATCTTGAAGCGAATGGATTGATAGTTATCCGCCAAATACCTTGACTGTTCCGTTTTATATAATTGATTTGTAAATTGAATGTCGATATAGGTCGAACTGCTAGCAAACCCCAATAGTGAGGGGAGATTTAATAACCACTGCTTACTTATTTCGGTTTTAACCAAATCAAGTTTTCCTTCAACCATCCAATGGATGGATGGAAGCACTTTAGATTGATAAATAGTAAACAAAGTACAGATCAGAAGGAAAAAGCCCAAGGGAAGTCTGTTGGTGTATAAGGCCCCCAAACCGGGCATGAAAAGGGTCCAAATCACACCGTTTATCGGTTTTCGATAATTAAGATAATTAATTTCAAAGGCTCCGATATTAAACGGCATAATAGGCGAATCAACTCGGTCAGCTAACTGGGAGTATTTATTTAAATCCAAGGTGATACGGTAACAATCCCACATGGTAAAAACATAAATGGCCATATAAAGAAGAAACCATCTTGTATCAATTACGGATTTAGCAAGGTGAAATTGACCAATCATTGAATAAAAAATGGCTTCGTTGATATGAGCTTGTACATTGGTAACAAACTCCCAAATCATTAATATGGTTCCCGAGCCATATTTGCATAATTGCATATGTCCGGCTCCCGGAAGGGCGGCAGACCACCATACAAGCGTCCATGGGTTTTGTTCATGAATGTAATTTGCGATATATTGCGAAAGATGTGCCTTAGGACGGCGAAGTTCGTTAGAAAAACTATTTCCCAAGTTCGATAACCTCAATTCCTATTCCAAGTCCATTTCCAAACTTTTTCCCAAGTTCGATAACCTCAATTCCTATTCCAAGTCCATTTCCAAACTTTAAAGGGAGCACGTAATACCAATAAGTTAGCCGTTGTTCTTAAAATCATTTATTGAAAATTCATTTTTAGCAAACCATAATAACCCATACATACCATATATTATATAATGGGTATTTTTTCTATTTCATAAAATATTTATGCGTAATCCGTAAAGAAGGTTAAGTTCTTGTCAACTGCCCGGCGACATAAACATAGGCGCTGTGAGATCCCCGTAACATAGGGATTTTTTAATTCAAAAATTCGACTGAATGGAGGCCGAAGCTCTTCCTATGGAAAGGTATACCAAAAAGATAAGAATCGCGGCCGAAAAACTGGATATGGTCACTAGGGCTCCACGAAAAGGACTGACGAACAACTGAATGTAAGGGTCTATAGCTAATCATATGGAAACAAACGGGCCATCAAGAGATGGTGTGAGCGGCGTATCTTCAAGCGCAAAGTCAAAGCTTGTGAACGTTTACAATGAAACAGCGGGAGTCGATTTTCGGGAATGCATCACCGTAATTTACTGAGGAGGAGAAGGGAGGACTAACCCACATCCTACTTGGCTTCCCATCAAAGAAAGCCATGAAGAAGATGCGGGCTAGGGTGAAAGAATAACCGCTCCAAGAAGCCGTCTTCCATGGTCGCTTCAGGATATAGTGAATGAATTTGAACCCGGTCATTCAAGGATGGCGAGGATACTACGGTAAGACTGACCCACAGTTTCCAGCCGTTTTTCTGCAGAAAATTAATCGGCATATTCGCAGAAGATTGTTTATCTTCCTACGTAACAAGCAAAAGCGGACCAGAATTGGACGATGCTTTGTTTATGAGTGGCTTGAAAACCGTCTCCCCCTGGGACACCGTAATGCTTGAGGTGGAGAACGTCGGAAAGCCGTCATTCCACTGTTTTGGAAAATTCAATGATTTTACCATCCGGAAGTACATAAAAGGTTTGATCGCTTTTGCGTAGTATGGCCATGCCATCAGCTTCGTCTGAAAAAGCGTCATGCCGCCATAATGGACCAGCGCCCAGTATTCCATCGAAACCATCAAAACTTGGCGATACAATCGTTTCGCCTTTAGGATTGATAAAGCCCCATTTTCCATTCACTTTAACTAACGCTTGGCCGTTACGGAACGGAGCTGCAAAATCATACTGTGGCGTTATGACCATTTGAGCCGATTTGTCGATGTAACCGTAGGACTTCCCATCGAATGTAACTGCGGCAAGGCCTTCTCGAAAGTTACCGGCGCCGTAATAAATGGGAGGGATCGCAAATTCGCCTTGCTTGTTAATGTACCCGGCTTTGCCATTTTTGAAAACCGGCGCATATTCCCCGAAAAATCCTCCCGCTACGGATAGTCCCAATTGTTCGAAATCAATAACGAGTTCGCCCTTCGTGTTGATAAAGCCTCTCTCGTCCCCTTCCACATGCGCCATTCCATTAAGGAATTCAGAAGCCGATGTGTATTTAGGCTCTATTACCTCTTCTCCGGAGCGGTTAATAAATCCTACTTTGTTATTTATTGCGAACCGCGCCAAGCCCTCTGAGAAAGGAAACACAATCTCATACTTCGGAGCAATGACAAAGTTGCCTTGCCTATCGATAAACCCCCACTTTCCATCCTTTCTGACAGCAGCCAGCCCTTCTTTAAAATCTCCTGCATATAGTCTAGCGCTTAAATCAAGTGTAATAACGAATTTACCGGTCCGGTCGATATAACCCGCCTGTGATAAATCCTTGCTTACCGCATAGGCAAGCCCTTCTGAAAAAGGATAAGCTAGAGCGAATTTTGGCCTTATCGCTTTTTTACCGGTTTGATCGAAGTATCCCCAGTGACCATATTCCCCTTTGAACAGGTTCATCTTTCCGCCAGCGTTGTAAGGGATAAGTACCCTTTGATCGGCCAATGAAACGACCTCCTGCTGCCTCTGAAGCAAAGCGATGATTTGCTGCATTTTTTGTTTGTCGGATTCGCTGACAGCTTTTTGCCCAGTTATTCTGGCCAAATCCAGAGCAGTGCCTTCCCGATCCGAGGAGGTTACATCCGCTCCGTACTCCAACAGTAGCTGCACGAGCTTCGGATCTTTGTCCATGACAGCAGCTTCCAAGGGGCTGACAGATTCGCCGGAGACGGCTATTTCGTGATTCGGATCCGCACCGTACTGAAGCAGCAGATCGATCATTTCTGTATTTTTATGATGCATGGCCCAAGACAAAGTTGTCGACCCGTCGTCTCGATTGACAAAATTGGCTCCTCCGCGGTGACTTAACGAATACGTGGCTTGCTCCAAATCGTTGTTCTTGGCAGCCACGTAAGTGGGATAACCTTTGTCGAATACAATTTTGATGCGATTGTCACTTTCA
Source organism: Paenibacillus hamazuiensis (assembly GCF_023276405.1). Taxonomy (NCBI): domain Bacteria; kingdom Bacillati; phylum Bacillota; class Bacilli; order Caryophanales; family Paenibacillaceae; genus Paenibacillus; species Paenibacillus hamazuiensis. The sequence continues at coordinate 2,520,318 of NZ_JALRMO010000001.1, read as the reverse complement.
ACCCAGGATACTTCACCCAAAACTTCTACAAAAGGCTTTAATGGGACGAACACCGCGTCATTGATCACTCTAGGAACAAATGCCAGAGGCTTCGAATAGCCAAAAATTTTGATTTCGGATGAATTTACGTTCAATTCGATCAAACTACCTTTATAAGTGGCCGTGACCATTTGCGTCTCGGCTTCCCATTCAGTTTGCATCCCAACGGTCTCCAAAAAAGGCAGCAGCTCCCCCCAAACCACCCCATCCTCCAAAAACGGCGGCTGAGTGAACGGAACGCGGTATCCATCGGCGTAGACTTCCACCGGATTATCAGAAGCTGCTGCATATCCGTTGTACAAAGGGAATGTAAACAAGAGCAAGAAAAGTAAAGTCATTGTGAATCGGCATATATTGCTTCGTTTCATCGTAACCAGCCCTCTTTTTTCGACATTTGGATAATCTTTCTACATGGATTCAACACTTACATTCAATACTCCTGCTATGGCTTATTTTTTCCTAGGTATATCCCATTGAAGTAACTGGCAGGATAACGTGGTAAATGCCTCGAAAGTATTAGGTATTAATTTAAGGGGGGGGGGGGTTGTTTTGAAAAAAAAGTTAATATTGCTGTTTGCCGCCGTTTTGTTTTGTTTACAACTTAAGGTTGCGGAAGCTATACCAGAACCAAGCAAATTGTCAACGGTAATCACTCTTTTGGAAGAAACGCCGATCTACACTGCCCCCGACGAGACGATAGAGCCAATAGGCGCGCTTGCACCCCAGAATCTCCAAGTTATCGGTGCCGAGGGGAATTGGCTTACCTTTCAAAAAGATACAGACAAAAAATGGTTCAAAGTACAAACTTGGATGGGTGCTGACCAATGGATTCATTTGGAACTTCGGCGGATGGGCTTTATTCAGAAAACCGACATGGGTATATGGCTGAGTAAAGAAACGCGTTTAAATGACTCGCCTTTTTCGGACAGCGCAACCGAGCTTGCTCTTTCGCCACAAACCGTGCGCATCGTCGCACGCTACCAAAATAAATTTCAAAGCAGTTATCTTGCCGAAACGTGGGCAGGTGAAAAATGGCTAATTGATGCGGAGAACCACTCATTCCCTGTAACAATTGTAAATGAGCAAATCGCTTTGTCGACAACTACCTCAAAATTCGATCTTCCGGTTCCTTACGATGGCGATAATGGAGTGCTTCAGCCGCAAATCGTCACCTCTTTCGAAAAATACAACGACTGGTACCACGTGAGAACCGCATCCGGCGAGGAGACATGGATAAACAAGAAATTTTCGGAACCGGAGAACATTCATAGGACGGACGAATCCGTTGAATTTCACACGGTTACACCGTTACGGAAATATCCGAACGTTTACGAAAATCAGTATGGGCGCTATTGCTCCTCAAACGGTGAAAGCCTTTGAAAAATGGGTATCTCCGGACGGCGAACAATGGTTTCACATTCATAGCTGGCAAGGAAATGCATGGATCAAGTCATTAATAAATGACCAATATCTTGACAAAGAAGCCGCTATAAAAATCGCCAAACAAATGGACTCCGTAAACAATCCGCAGTGGAACGCTGAATTTCTAAGAGATTTTCAAGACGAAATATCAAAAGAAAACCGCGCGGTTTGGAAGGTGATCGCCGTTTACCCGGCCGAAAACAAAATGATCGTGTTTATAGACGCCGTGACCGGTAAAGTCTTGGCATTAACCGAAACAGAACCCCCGACGAAAGAAGAGCCAATTGATCAAACGGAGCGGGAAAGATTTAAACCAAAACTTGATCCTGACTTCATTTCCACTGCAAGTCAAGGAAAACTCAAAGGAATTGATGTGGCTCTAGGGAATTCCAAACAAGACTTGATTCGATTATTGGGCGAGCCAGATGAAATCGGCATCCAAGATGGAGAATATTTAAAGTATGGAAATTGCTTCTTCTACTTAAACGAGCGGGATGATCGTGTCCATGTCATCGACGTCAAAATCGAAACGCCTGGAGCCAAAATAAAAGAACTTTTGGGCAAACCGAACTATGAAGGGCCAAACGAAGCCGGCATAGAGGAATATGTAGTCGGATATGAAGCCGGTAATTATTATCTATATTTCAAGTTTCGAACAGAAAATGCGGAACTTGGAGTATTGCGGTTCAAAAATCCAAAAGGCGGATACTAAAATGGTTTTCGGCGTAGAATTGGCGATCTGTCGGCGATAGGCTTCGCTCTCGCGATTCCTATCGCGACGCCGCCACGGCTGCACTGGCAGCGCATCGGACAGCGGAATGGCCGGGCTGAGCTCGATTGGGCAACGATCACTTTCATTTACGTATCGAACATAAAAAAACACAAAGCGACATGACTTATGCTATAATAGTTAAAAAATCGGCGATTCACACAGGAGCTATCCGATGTTTCCCATTGAAAGACTGAATAAAATCAAAGAGCTGCTGTTTAAAAAAAAGCGGGTCGATGTCTACGAGCTGAGCGAGCTGTTTTCCGTTACGGAAGTCACGATTCGCCGGGACCTCGATAAGCTGGAACAGATGGGCGTACTGCTTAAGACGTACGGCGGAGCGGTATTGAATGAAAACCTGCTGCAGGCTCAGCCTGCTACGAATGCAAGTGAAACGGATGACAAAATAGCCGAAGAAAAGCGGATGATCGGCAAAATAGCGGCTCAAATGGTCGAGGACGGGGAAGCGATCTACCTCAGCCCCGGCACCACTTGTCTGGAGATTGCGCGCAACCTGAAGGACAAACGGCTGACCGTCGTCACCAATGACCTATATATCGCGCTTATGTTAAATGAAAGCATCGGCATCAAGGTGGTCGTAACCGGCGGCGATTTAAGGCCGTCCTCGTCGATGCTGACGGGCGGTTTTACGATGCAGACGCTCACCGGCATTTTTATCAATAAAGCGTTTATATCGGTGAAAGGCGTCCATTTTGACTCCGGTTACACGGTGGGAAGCTATGAGGAAGTGATGGTTTTGCAAGAGGTGATGAAAATTTCGAGCGATATTGTCATTGCCGCAGATTATACGAAATTCGGCGCGATCGGCTTTGCGAAGCTCGGAGACTTATCGCTGGCCAGCAAAGTGATCACCAATAAACAAATTCCGTCCGAGTATAAAAAGCACTTTTTCGAACAGGCGGTCAAGCTGTATACCACGTTCGAGCTTGAATAATAAAAAAGCGTGTTCAAGCGCGGGGAATTGAAGGCATACACCAGTTGACGCGAGCGTCACCTAAATGAACAAGTTCCGGAAGAAAAGAGGCGAACAGGTGGAACATTTCCTGCAAATGAAGGACATCACCAAAAGCTTTGGAGACAATACCGTGCTCAGCCGCATCCGGTTCAGCGCGGACCGTGGTGAGGTTCACGCCTTAATCGGGGAGAACGGGGCCGGGAAGACGACGCTGATGAAAATATTGGCGGGCTTGTTCATGCCCGACGAAGGCGACATCATCATCGGCGGGGAAAAGGTGACGATCCAGAGCCCGAGGCAGGCGCAGGATCTTGGCATCGCCATGATTTATCAAGAAATCAGGCTGTTCCAAGATTTGAACATTACCGAAAACGTTTACATAGGCCGAGAACCGCTGAAGAAGTGGAGCCGGTTCATTCATTGGGACCAGGCTTATGCCGAAACCCGCCGGTATTTGGATATGTTCGGTCTGAACATCGATTCGAAAGCGTCGGTCAAATCGCTCAGCGTCGGACAGCAAAAGTTTGTGGAGATCATCAAGGCGTTATCCCGGCAGGCCAAAATTATGATTATGGATGAGCCTACAGCTGCTTTGACTGAGCGGGAAATCGAGCTGCTGTTCGGCGTTATCCGCCATCTTAAGCAGCTTGGGGTAACGATCGTTTACATCTCTCACCGACTTGAGGAGATCAAGCAAATCGCGGATCGGGTAACCGTCATAAGAGACGGCGAAGTCATCCAGACGTGTCCCGTCGGCGAGGTCGAGATCAATGAAATCGTCAAAGCGATGGCCGGCAAAGACCTGAGGGACCGGTACCCGAAGCTGAATGTCAAGAAAGGCAAAGAAATCATGCGGGTGGAAAATCTTTACTTTCAGGGGCGCATCCGGAATATTAATTTTGACATCAGACAGGGCGAGATTATCGGACTGACCGGCCTTAGCGGGGCGGGAAGACGGACGCTGGCCAAAGTATTATTCGGCATTAATGGCCCATACGAGGGGAGCATTACGATTCGCGGCAAATCGTTCCGCTCCATGACGCCTCATATCGCTAAGACGAACGGATTGTGCTATGTGACGGGGATCAACACGGAGGAAGGGTTGATCGCGGATGCGCCCATCTCGGAGAATATTACGTTAACCAATCTCGGAAGAGTGTCGCGCGCCGGCTTCTTGAATGACGCCAAGGAAACGGGCTTTGCCAAGGAGTTTATTGAAAGGCTGGAGATTGCGGCGGACGAGAACGAGCTCGTCGGCAATTTGAGCGGGGGAAAACAGAAGAAGATCGTCTTCGCCAAATGGCTGTTTGCCGGAGCTCACGTGCTGATCATCGACGAACCGACGGCCGGAATCGATATCGGCTCCAAATCGGACATTTATAACATTATGAACGAAATGGTATTGTCCGGCGCTTCGATCATCATCATTTCATCCGATTTGCCCGAAATCATGGGCATGTCGGACCGGATTTTCGTTATGTATAACGGAGAAATCCGTAAAATATTCGAGCGCGAAGAGGCCACGCAGGAACAGATCTTATACTATGCCTCCGGTGCTGTCTGATAATAAAGTTGTTTAAAATGGTCGCAAAAAAAAAAGCAGTAAACCCGGCCTATGAGGCCGGCCGGGTCAGAAATAAAGTTATTTAAAATCATTGAACTAACCACCCGTTAGAATAACGATGACATTCTAACTTTAATAGTACGGCTCATAGACTGCCAATAGCTTCTCCTGGACGCTGGAAATGTTGGCGCGCGGCCTCAACCTTTACCCGGATCGCGCAATCCTCGACATGATCGTTGATCAACCCCATCGCTTGCATAAAGGCATACACCGTAGTTGGTCCTACGAATTTCCAGCCCTGCTTTTTGAGCTCCTTCGACAGCGCGGTCGATTGCGCTGAGATCGATGCGGTCTGCGGCTTTGCCAACTGACTCCGGCCTGGCTCGTACCGCCAAATGAAGGCGGCCAGCGAGCCTTCCCGTTTGATGAGCTCCTGCGCCCGCTGCGCATTGTTAATAACCGCCTCAATCTTACCGCGATGTCGGACGATGCCTTCATCCTCGAGCAGACGGTCGAGGTCACGCTCCGTATAGTTTGCGATTCGATCGAAGTCGAAATTATGGAACGCCGCACGGAAGTTCTCGCGTTTCGCAAGTATGGTGCGCCAACTCAGTCCAGATTGGAAACCCTCCAAACTCAATTTCTCGAACAACCGCTGATCGTCTCTGACCGGAAATCCCCATTCAGTATCGTGATAATGAAGAAACTCCGGCGCGGCCCCGCACCAGCGGCAGCGCAGTTTACCATCATGTCCAACAATCGTCGCGTTCATTGGTCCCTCCCGATTCGTTCGTAAGCTGCGCGGCGCTCGCCATACGGCTCAACCAGTCACACATCAGCTCGACCTCGTGCTTGATGAAACTCTCATCCTGAAACGCTTGCGCCAGCGTGGCGACCCCTTGGCTTCGGGCGAGGAGATGCATCGCCAGCTCGTCGGCGTTTGCTTCGAGGCCGAGAAACGCGAACTGCCGGCTCAACCAGGCCCGAAACAGGGAAAATAGCTCGTTCGCCTCCGCTTTTGAGGCATGATTCAGCTTCGCCAGTTCCGTGCACAGCGTACCTACTGGGCAACCGTACATTTTAATATCAGTTTGGTTCGCGATCAGAATGTTGATAAAGCTCTTGATACGTTCCTCGGGCCGCTCACCTTCATCTTCCCATTGGACGAGCATGTTCCGGGTGTTCTCCAGTCGCAATTGGATCACGGCAGACAGAATTTCATCCTTCGATTTGAAGTGATAAGTGAAGTTCCCCTTAGAAATTTGAACGGAATCGGCAATATCCGCAATCGATGTATGTTCATAACCTCGCTGATAGAATAGACGGTCGGCCGATTCGACGATGTGCTCGCGAGTTGATTTACCCTTCATGTCTAACACCTCCATAGCCGACCACACTTCCAAGGCCAGTCGACTTGCTTATGCTTTCTCATCGCGGTAAAAGGAATAGTCGATGTAACCAGCTTCGCCGCCTTGGTAAAACGTGGCCCGATCAGCTTCATTTAATGGCAGACCCTCCCGATAGCGCTTCACCAGATCCGGATTGGCCAAGAACGGAGTCCCAAAAGCAACCAAGTCTGCGGCGCCACTACGTACTGCCGTTTGGGCACGTACCAAGTCATAGCCATTATTAGCAATATACAGTCCAGAATACTTCGAACGCAAGGCGAGATAGTCCAACTCACTGTTCTTCGTCATCATATCACCTTCGAGCACATGCAAATACGCCAAATCGCGCGAACTCAACTGTTCGACGAAATACGAGAAGTGCGTCTGCGGGTTGGAATCCGACATGGAGTTGAACCGATTTTCCGGGGTCAAGCGAACACCTACGCGCTGCGCAGGCCACACCTCGCATACCGTATCGAGGACTTCGTTCAACAAACGCATACGATTCTGCACGTTGCCTCCATACGCGTCAGCGCGGTGGTTGCTGCCGTCGCGGAGGAATTGATCGATCACATAACCGTTGGCGCCGTGCACCTCCACGCCATCAAAGCCCGCATGTTTGGCCATCTCGGCGGCGTGTTTGAACTGAGCTACAATCTTCGGAATTTCGGAGGTCTCAAGTGCGCGTGGCGTCACAAAATTATGCAATCCAGTATATGTAAAGACTTGTCCCTCCGGCCGCAGCGCCGATGGAGCCACTGGCGTCGCATTGTCCGGCTGTAAGCTTGGGTGGGAGATACGCCCGCAATGCTGCAGCTGAAGAAAGATTCGGCCGCCGGCCGAGTGCACCGCATCGGTCACTCGGAGCCAGCTAACAGCTTGGGTTTCCGTATAGATCCCCGGGGTGAACGGGTAGCCGACCGCCTCAGGTGAAACGGGTACAGACTCAGTGATGATGAGACCAGCACTGGCGCGTTGTTGATAGTAGGTCACCATCATTGGGGGCACAACCCCGTTTGCATCAGCACGATTACGAGTCATCGGTGCCATGACCATCCGATTAGCCAAAGTCAGATCACCCAGTTGAACAGGCTCAAATACATCTTTTGACATTCACGATCACATCTCCTTCAAAGTTTGCAACAAAATTAGGACGATCGTCCAATTTAGTTCAATATTAGCACGATCGTCCTAATTCGTCAATCGAAAAGGGCCGCATTTTTAAAAAACTTTATTATCAAAATTAAAAGACTTTATTATAAACAGCTTTAATTCCAGACAACATCCTGCGTGAAATAAGTCGGTTTGCCGAATGGACATTCATCTGGCTTAATATGAAATTGGATTGACGCAGCTCCAGACCATAGGTCTGGAGCAATTGTTTTGTTTGAAAAAAACATAAACGATCATAAATAAAATAAAAAATAAAATAAATGTATACTCAAACGATTATTCTTATGTTATACTCTACACAACAACGAACGATTTTATAAAAATAATGGATAGGGGCCCAGCTTATGTCAGAGTTTATCCTCGAACTGAAAGCGATTACAAAGACGTTCCCGGGCGTCAAAGCGCTGGATCGCGTTCAGTTTGCGCTCAAGCCCGGAGAAATCCATGCGTTGATGGGCGAGAATGGAGCGGGAAAATCGACGTTTATCAAGATCATTACCGGCGTCCACGCACCGGATGAAGGCGAAATGTTTCTGAACGGCCGAAAAGTCGAGTTCAAAGGGCCGAACGATGCGAAAGCGCACGGAATCGCGGCAATTTATCAGCACGTGACCTGTTATCCGGATTTAAGCGTAACGGAAAATATTTTTATGGGACACGAAAAAGTACATCACCGAACAAAGCGCATCTTATGGAACGAAATGCACGGCGAGGCGCGTGAGCTGCTGAATCGCCTCGGGGCGCCGTTGGATCCGAAGGAGCTGATGGGGTCGCTCAGCGTGGCGCAGCAGCAAATTGTCGAAATAGCGAAAGCGTTGTCCATGAATGCGAAGATTATCATCATGGATGAACCGACGGCGGCTTTGACGAAGCGTGAAAGCGAGGAGCTGTACAAGATTGCGGAGCAGCTTCGCGACAGCGGAGTGGCGATCATCTTCATCTCTCACCGGTTTGAGGACATGTACCGGCTGGCGAGCCGCGTGACGGTGTTCCGGGATGCCCAATATATCGGATGCTGGGGCGTTCAGGACATTACGAATGATGATCTCATCGTGGCGATGGTCGGCAGGGAGGTTACGCAGCTGTATCCGTCCAAGAAAGCGAAAAAAGGCGAGGAGCTTCTGCGCGTCGAAGGGCTGGAGAGAACCGGCTATTTCGCTGATGTATCCTTCAAGCTGCACCGCGGGGAAATCGTCGGTCTGACAGGGCTCGTCGGTGCGGGTCGCACCGAGGTATGCCAAGCGATCTTTGGCATTGAAAGTCCGGACCGCGGCAAGCTGTTTCTGAAAGGCGAGGAAGTCAAGATTAAGAGCCCGCTCCATGCGATGAAGCTCGGTATCGGTTATTTGCCGGAGGACCGGCAAAAGCAAGGTCTTGTGCTTCAGTGGGGAATCGGACGCAACATCACGCTGCCGACCCTCGACGGTTACTCGAGGAAAGGCTGGCTGAACGATGATAAGGAGGCGCACATATCCAAATCTCTCGCCGAGAAAGTGGGTGTCAAGGCAAGCAGCATTCATGATCTTGTCAGCTCCCTATCGGGCGGCAATCAGCAGAAAGTGGTTTTCGCCAAGCTGCTTACCGCCGAACTCGACATCATCATCCTCGATGAGCCGACCAAGGGCGTCGATGTCGGAGCGAAATCGGCGATTTACGAAATGATTAACGAGCTGGCGAGTCAAGGCTACGGCATTCTGCTGGTCTCCTCGGAAATGCCGGAGGTGATCGGGATGAGCGACAGGATCATCGTCATGAAGGAAGGACGGGTGACCGCCGAGTTGAGCGGCGATTCGGCGACGCAGGAAGCAATTCTGGAAGCCTCCATGAGCCATAAAACGTTAACGGGCTGACCGGAATTCCGGTCATGTCGGAAAGCATTATGAATTCAAAGGTGGTGCATCATGGCTGATAAAGCCTTAGAGAAAACTTCAACTTCAATTGCCCGGGGGAACATGTCTCGCAAAGCATCGATCAGCGCGAACATCGCCAAGTTCCGCGAGCTGGGATTGCTTGCCTTTATATTGCTGCTATCCATTCTTGTCCAGGTGCGGAACCCAAGTTTTCTAACCTTGGAAAATGTGAACGACCTTGTAACCAATACGGCTATTCTCAGCATATTAAGCGTGGGGATGATGCTGGTTATCGTAACAAGGGGCATCGATCTTTCGATCGGCGCAACGCTTGCCTTATCGGGGATGATATCCGCGCTTACCGTAAGCGCGAACCCGGAGCTGCATCCTCTGCTCGCCATCGTGCTTGGAACGGCGGTTGGCGTCGTATGCGGCGTTGTTCTCGGTTTCCTGATATCCAAAATGGGCATTCTTCCGATCATCGCCACGTTAGGGATGATGAATGTATTTCGGGGGCTGACGTTTATGGTCAGCGGTGGAAAATGGGTCAGTGCCCATCAAATGCCCGATTCGTTTAAAGCTATTGCGACCGGGTCCATCTTCGGACTGAACACGCTTATTTTTATCGCCGTCGTCATCTACGTGTTCTTCTATTACTTCGTCAATCATACGCGGACCGGCAGGCAAATTTATGCGGTCGGGAGCAATCCCGAGGCGGCGAAAGTAAGCGGTATCAATAACGACAGAATTTTGTGGATGGTGTATACAATCATGGGAGCGTTGTCGGGCCTTGCCGGCGTGCTGTGGGTTTCGAAGTTTGCATCCGCACAAGGCGATACCGCAATGGGGTATGAGTTAAGCGTGATCGCGGCCTGTGTGCTCGGCGGCGTCAGCATTGCCGGAGGTTCGGGGAAAATATCCGGCCTTATCCTCGGTTCAATTCTGCTCGGGATTCTGAACAATGCGCTTCCGCTCATCAACGTTTCGCCATTTTGGCAAATGGCGATTCAAGGCGGTATTATCCTCGTTGCCGTCCTCATCAATGCCCTAGTCAAAAGAGGTGTGGACCGCAACCACCTCATGAGGAGGAAGATCTAGCTCATGGATGCAAGAACGCTGCAGCACAACAAGCCGTTTAGCGTAAAGCAGTTCTTTTTTCAATGGGAATGGCTGCTCGTCGTCATTCTGATTATCGTCAATGTCATGAACACGAACCTTTCACCCTACTACTGGAACTTTGAAAGCATTCGCGACGCAACGATGAGCTTTCTCGACAAGGCATTTATCGTGCTGCCGATGGTGCTCGTCATGATTCTCGGCGATATCGATATTTCCGTTGCTTCCACGGTCGCGTTGTCTTCGGTCATTATGGCCGACCTGTATCACAGGGGCGTCCCGATGGAACTGGCCATCGTCATTTGTCTGATCGTCGGAACGGTATGCGGTCTCGTTAACGGGCTGCTGATCGTTAAGTTTAAGGAACTGTCTTCCGTGATCGTGACGTTGGCGACGATGATCATCTACCGGGGAATCGCTTATATGATCCTGGAGGATCAGGCGAAAGGGCAATTTCCGGAATGGTTCAGCTTCTTCGGCTGGGAATATGTCGGCGGTGTTCCGTTTATTCTGATTGCCTTTGCGTTTTTTGCCGTCATCTACAGCTTGCTCCTGCATAAAACGACGTTCGGACGGCGTATTTACGCGATCGGCAACAACAGTACGGCGAGCCGGTTTTCCGGTGTTCAAGTCGATAAGATCAAGGTGATCGTGTTTGCGCTGGCCGGCCTGATGGCCGCGGTCACCGCCGTTTTCTTAACCTCCAGAATGGGCAGCACGCGGCCGAATGTCGCGACAGGCTACGAACTGGACGTGATCGCCATGGTTGTGCTCGGCGGCATTAGCACCGCGGGCGGCAAAGGAAGAATGATCGGCGCGATCCTCGCCGTATTCCTGATCGGCCTGCTCAGCTACGGGCTCGGACTCGTGAATGTGCCGGCACAGATGCTGCTGATTATCGTGGGACTGCTGCTCATCTTCGCGGTGATGATTCCGAAGCTGAATCGTGCGAAGCTGCGCAAGCCGTAGAGGATATATTACAGCCCGAAGCTGAGGATGATAGGGCGTTGGGCATGTTCCGGCGCTTCGGGGTGTTTTTATAAAAAAGCTGACGATTTCAAAGCATGCTCAGCTTTGCCAAATTTTAAAGGAGGGTTTACGAAATGAAGAAACTGTTATCCACATGTTTGACCGCTGTACTGACTTTATCGATGCTGGCGGGCTGCGGCAGCAATAACGGCGCAGCGCCGGCGAGCGGCTCGAAACCGGCGGACTCGACCGCCAAACCGGCTGATTCCGGCGCGAAGAGCAAGCATGCCATTATTTTCAAGAACACGGGCAATCCTTACGGCGAGAAGCAAATGGAAGGCTTCAAGAACGCCATCACCGAGCTTGGAGGAGAAGCGATTCTGAAAGCGCCGGATCAACCGACGGCGGAAGCGCAAATTAAAATGATCGAGGAGCTCATTTCGCAGAAAGTCAGCTCGATTGCGATCGCTGCGAACGACCCGGATGCGCTGCAGCCTGCTTTGAAGAAAGCGATGAACGCCGGCATTAAGGTACTGTCGCTGGACTCCGCCGTTAATGCGCAGAGCCGCCTCGTGCACGTGAACCAAGCGGATCCGGAGCGGATCGGCCGCGTACAGGTGCAGGCGATCAGCGAGATGATCGGCGGCAAAGGCGAAATCGTCGTGCTCAGCGCGACATCCCAGGCGACGAACCAAAACACGTGGATCGAATGGATGAAGAAGGAGCTGACGGATCCGAAGTACAAGGACATCAAGCTGGTGAAAGTGGCATATGGCGACGATCTGCGTGATAAGAGCGTATCGGAAGCGGAAGCGCTTCTGAAATCGTATCCGGATCTCAAAGGCATCATCGCTCCGACGACAGTCGGTATCGCTGCGGCAGGCAAAGTGCTGACGGATAAAGGGCTGAAGGGCAAGGTGCAGCTGACCGGTCTCGGTCTGCCGAGCGAGATGGCTCAATATATTGAAAGCGGCGTATCGCAATGGATGTATCTGTGGAATCCGGTCGATGTCGGCTACCTGGCAGGCTATACGGCTGACGCGCTTGTAAAAGGCACGATCACCGGCAAAGTCGGTGACAAGTTCAAGGCCGGACGCCTCGGCGACAAGCAGATCATTGCGGACGGCAGTGGAACGCAAATTATGCTCGGCGATCCGTTTAAATTCGATGCCAAAAATATCGGCGAGTGGAAGAAAGTATATTAATTCCAGGTTATCGTGAGAAAAATCGGCGGTGGTCGAAAGCGACCCGCCGATTCTTTTTTTGTCCTCGCTTAAGGAAATTATGCAAAGCTAATTTTTGTGGATAATAGGGGGCTCCCCCAAAAGTAATCGGAATAGGCTGCAAAGGTTCACGTCACTTTTGGGGGACTTTGTCCTCTGCGACGTCTTCGTCAATTCCCGCGCCATTTTTTTCGGAAAGCGAGCGGTGTCAGCTGTTCCTGCTTTTTGAACATATTGATAAAGTGGCTGACATGGTCGAAGCCGACCTGCTCGGCAATCTGCGCCACCGGTTGATCCGTAAACTGCAGCAGCTCCTTCGCGGCGGTGATCCGGTTCCGGATGACGTATTCGATGGGAGCGATCCCCATGTATCTCTTAAATTCTCTCGCCAAATAAAATTTGCTGACGGCGAAGCGGCCGGCTAACGTGTCCATCGTAATTCGTTCCTGGAAGCATCGATTCAAATGCTGAACGATTTCCTCCAAGTAGCTTGGCAGAAAACGTGAGGTTTCTTCCGAGTTCCCTCTCAATTTATACAGCGACAGTTCGGTAAGAAGGTTCACCAGCAGCGCGGAAGCAATATACTCCGTACGCACGTCCTTGGTTTGATGGGTTTCGATTAACCGGCGGATCAGCTCCGAAATGGGAGAAACGGAGGCAACGTCGCATAGGGGCGTTCCATCTCTCATGAAATGATCGAAATAGCTGCGGCTGGCGCTGCCGTTGAAATGAACGAACAGCAGCTCCCAGCTGCCGGTTCGGCTTGTATAGTAGTGCTGGTAATCCATACAATCGATGAAAAAGGTTTGACCGGGCCGAACGGCATAGGTTTGCCCCCGATATTCGAGCGTTCCCGAGCCGGAGAGCGTATGTACGATGAGAAACGAATGGAGGTGCTCGCGCTCGGTATAGTACTGAGGGCCGGCGCGAAGGTGGCCGATTTCCTGCACGTAATAGAACATCGATTTCGCCGGCAGGCTCGGCGTGACGATCAGTCGGGTCGAAGCGGGACTCCAGTCGAGCTCGGCCTTTAATTTGTAGCGCTCCATACCGCATGGCCTCCCTGTGGTACATCTTGTCCTCTTATTATGCAAGATACTGTGATAAGCGGGCAAGATTCTTCGATGTTTTTTGGAATGTAAGCCGTTACAATCGATTGAGGATTACTAAATTTCTGTACAAGGAGTGGTGGGAGGATGTCCCTGCTAACACCGATCAAAGCGACCCGTAAACCGCGAATCGGCTTATATTCCATTGGGCTTCGGGCGTATTGGAGCCAATTTCCCGGGCTGAAGGAGCGGCTTCAGGAGTACGGCGCTTTTTTGGAAAAGAAAATGACTTCGCTTGGGGCGGAGGTATTCAACTATGGACTGGTCGACACCGAGGCGGAAGGGCGAGCGGCGGGGGAGTGGTTGAATGCCCGCAATGTCGATCTCGTCTTCTGCCATTCGGCTACCTACTCTACCAGCTCCACGGTGCTCCCTGTGCATCAGCAGTGCGGTGCCCCCGTCGTCATTCTGAATCTTCAGCCGACGGAGCGGATCAACTATGAGAAGACGACGACAGGCGAATGGCTCGGTCATTGCGGCGCATGCCCAGTTCCGGAAATTTCGAATGCCTTTAATCGAAGCGGCATTGACTTTAAGGTCATCAACGGCTTGCTTGGACTTGACTATACGCCGGCCATTTCACTGACGAACGAGATTACGCATGAGCGAAAAGAAGCGGTGCGCGCGTGGAAGCAAATCGAAGAATGGATTTGCGCCGCCGCCGTGGTCCGGACGCTTCGCCACAGCCGGTTCGGCTTTCTGGGCAATACGTACAGCGGGATGCTCGATATGTACAGCGATTTTACGATGATCCAGGCGCAAACCGGCCTTCACGTGGAAGTGCTCGAAATGTGCGATCTGGACCGGCAGCTCAGGGAAGTGACCGATGCGGAGGTTAAAGCGAAGCGAGCCGAGATCGAAGCGATGTTCCGGATCAGCGGGGACTCGCCCTCCGACCCGATTGCCCGGAAGCCGACGGAAGAGCAGATGGAATGGTCGTGCCGGGTAGCGGCGGCGCAAGAGCGTCTCGTGCGGGAATTCGATCTCGACGCGCTCACTTATTATTACCACGGGGCACCAGGCGGCGAGTACGAAAAACTGCAGGGCGGCTTCATTGTCGGCCACTCCTTGCTCACGGCGCGGGGCATTCCTTGTTCCGGGGAGGGCGACTTAAAGACGGCGGTTGCGATGAAAATATGCGATATTCTTGGCACAGGGGGCAGCTTCTCGGAAATCGTCGTCGTCGATTATGAGGATGAGACAATCCTGCTCGGCCATGACGGGCCATTTCATATCGCGATATCCGATGGCAAGCCGATACTGCGCGGGATGGGATTGTACCACGGCAAGCAGGGCACCGGCGTATCCGTGGAAGCGAAGGTGAAGGCGGGGCCGATTACAACGCTGAACGTGACGCAGACCGGCGACGGCAAGCTGAAGCTGATTATCAGCGAAGGCGAATCGACCGACGGGCCGATCATGCGGATCGGCAATACGCAGACGCCGGTTAAATTCACGCTGCATCCGGACGACTACATGGAGCGTTGGTTCGCCGAAGCGCCGACGCATCATTGCGCGATGTCGATCGGCCATAACGCTTCGGTTCTGGATAAGGTCGGACGTCTCTTGAAATGTCCTACCGTTACCCTGTAACGGCATGTGCACTAGTAGCGAGCGGAGGGAACCCAACTGTTGATGTGCCGGCGTTCCCTCCAATCGAAAACAATAAGGAGTGTGAACCGTGTATGCAGCACATATCATTCGTCTTAAAGATCGATCCTGCGGATTTCGGCGCCTACAAGGAGCGGCACGAGCATGTGTATCCGGAGCTGGAGCGCCGTTTTGGCGAGGTTGGCATCCACAGCTATCATATTTTTTACCATGAAGGGACACTGTTTGCATATATGCTGGTGGAAGATTTCGATGCGGCCATGGCGCAATTGCAGAACGATCCGGCCAACGTAAAGTGGCAGCAGTTTATGTCCGACATGCTGAAGGCATGGGAAGACGGCAATATGATCAAGATGATCCCGCGGATGTACAGTTATGAGAAATAACAGCGTATGAATCTACCATTTGAATGGGAATTGATAATATTTCACATTCCAATGATAATAAACAATAAGTACCATTGGAGAATGCCGGATAATAATATTCACACCATTATGGACCTAAAACAGTTAAAGCATCACGTACTTTGTGTGCAAAAGATAAAGGATTGTCAATGGATTGGAAGTGAATAAACATGATTTGCGGCTGATTCTACAACCAATGTTGGAGGAGACGGGGCTGCGCATAGAGCTTACCTCTCTCTATACGGTTACTTCCCTTTATGGCGAGCCGTATAAGGGCACTGAATGGTATAATCCCGAGCAACAGAGCGTCATGATCTGGTTTCTGGCCAAAGAGACTGGCGGCGAGCTTCGTGCGGGAGACGACATCGACCAAATAGGTTATTTCTCTTACGAGGAGCTCCCCCGAATCGCTTTTCCCGTGCATGAGATCGTGATTCGCAAATTGCTGGACAAATAAACAGCAGAATCACAGGGTAATTTAAACATTTAAACCTATATATGTAATCATCTGCTTGGGATATAATTAATTTTGTTAAACTAAACCGTTTAACTACTTAAAATAGGAAAGGATGACTATTTAATGAAAAAGAGATTGATATCTTTAATGCTTGCTGCTTCATGTTTGTTCACGGTTGCTGTGCCTGCGTTCGCAAGCGATGCAAATTTTTATTTAGACACTTATGGTCAAACTTATTCTACAGGATTACTTGAAGGAGATAGTGTTTCCTTTTTTAATGTAAATAATTTTGGTGGCCATGAAGTGTGGTACGAATTGACAGATCAAAATAATAATTTACTTGCAGTAGGATGGGTACAACCTGATTCATCGATAACCTATAGTCGCTATTCTTATCCTGACACACAAATTGATGGCGCGGCATCGTTGGCTTGGAATTATTGGAATCTGCCTCCTACAAATAACTCAATAACCTCAATTAATATGACTATTGGCTGTACTGGTTCATGTGATGCTTCTGGATATATAGATGTCAACTAATAAATAATTTTTTATGTAATACTGTCTCGTTAAATGCCGCGTAAATCGCGGCTTTTTTATTTATGGGATAAAGTTGCATACAAAAGGACCTAGCAACGATCTTGATGCTGGGTTTTCTTACATTCCCTCATTATTGAAGTATGATCGGTATTCGGACTAAACGCATATTTTTAAAGCAATAGTGTCTCGTCCAATTCATTTTCCGTCGTTTAACATACGTTATGTTGTACTACGATGGAGGAGGATTCATATGGCGGAAAATGTGAAGGTAAGTCCACGATTTAAAAGGCTTTGTATGCAATTCGGAAAAATCTTGGGAGGCGAATCGGAAATTGAAAAAGGTCCGGTTTGTTTTGTCACGCGAATGACGAACTTAAAGGAATCGATCCTAGGAAGAAGAACGCGCTCCCCGTTAGTTCAAATGCAAATGTTCTCCTTTGAATCGCTCGATAAGTCGGGGCGCGCACTGTGCTTGGGCGAGACTGCCGTTCATCAAAATCAGGTGAATCGCTTGATGTCGAATCTCCGAAAACGCGGAATAAAAGTGACAGCGCTTCATAACCACTGGCTTAAAGAAAACCCTCGATTAATGTATATGCACTGGGAAGCCATAATGAATCCGGTTGTATTTGCAAAAAGAACCAAAGAATCCATTGCATTCTTGGGTTAATTGGCTGCTCAGTTTGGAGCTGTAGGTTCACTTCATTTATGAAAGGATGGATTCGTATGACGGAAAAAGTGGTCGTAAGTCCCCGTTTTAAAAAACTATGCAATCAATTTTCAACCATTTTGGGTGGAACAGAGCATGAAATTACTAAGGGGCCGGTTTGTTTTGTCTCTAGAAATAGAAGAATCAATGCCACTATTTTAGGTAGACGTACAACATCCCCATTGGTCCGTTACCAATTGTTTTCGTTTGAATCGCTGGATAAATCGGGACGAGCACTTTGTTTGGGGGAAACGGCGCTATTCCAAAACCAAGTCAATCGTTTGCTGTCAAACCTTCGCAGAAACGGGATTAAAGTAACGGCAGTTCATAATCACTGGCTTAATGAGAAGCCGCGTCTTATGTATATTCACTGGGAGTCCATTGACAATCCCATCGCATTTGCAAGGAAAGTAAAACGTTCTATTGCTTTCTTAGGTTAATAAAGAGCTTCAATATTACGGAGAGCTGCAGTTCATTGCTGCAGCTCTTTATTTTTTCTTAAAAGCAGGAGTCAGTGCCGCACAAGAAGAAATTAAATTTATTGAGTTTAAATGTAATAAAATATGATAAAAAGAGGAAATGAGAACCTTTGAACAAATCGTTTGACTTCTTCAGGGGTTAATACGTATTGAAGGATCTCTATTTCTACCATTAAGTGGTTAATCGAATGAGGTCAGAGAGAAGGCGGGAAGAAATGAAAAATGGAAGTATTATAAATAAACTAAAGAGAATTGAAACAGTCTTTTTATATGGAGTTTTCATTTGTTACATCCTTTTTTTATTTAAGTTATTGTTCTTATCAAGAGTTTCGCTTTTTGATTTGTTAAATAGTCAAAGGACTTTAAACAGGTCAATCAATCTCATTCCTTTTTACAGTATAAAGGAATATATATTTACCAGCTCTGCCACTATAAAAAATTTCGCGTTTGCCAATGTGGCTGGCAATATAATGATCTTTATTCCTCTTGGCACATATTTATCATTATTCAAAACCGATAAAAGAGTAATAATCAATTTGCTATTTATATTCATAGTGAGTTTATTTATTGAAATCATTCAGGGGCTTTTAGGCATTGGAGCATCAGACATTGATGACATAATTTTAAATTGTTTCGGTGGATTAGTTGGTATTGTAGGGTATAAGTTTTTATTGTTTATACTACGAGATGAGAAAAAAGTACGTACAGCAATCACAATACTATCAGCAATTGGATTACCTGTTTTATTATATTATTTATTCGTGGTGAGATTGCGCCTCTGAATATCTATATTGCATATGCGAGATGATGCCCTCCACAAACATATCGCTCCCCTCAACAGGGTTCTATGGCTCTGAATACGTAGTCCGGCAGGTGTGACGTGCTGCGTTCCGTTACAAGTCGGGTCGGGTGACAACAACATTGTCTCATTAAATACGCCGTGTAAATCGCGGCTTTTTCTGTATTATGGGTAAAGCGGCCTTATGAAAATCTTAATAATTTCTCATGCGAAAAATCATAAATAAAGTTACCGAATTTAGTAAAATAGTAGGATGCCAAGGTTTTGTCTGAAAAGGAGCTGAAATCATGTGCGCTAAAGTTCTCATTGTTGACGATGAGCATGAAATAGCGGATTTAGTAGAAGTGTATCTGCGAAATGAAAATTATGAAGTGCTCAAGTTTTATGCCGCAAAGGAAGCTCTTTCCTGCATTGAAACGACGGAGCTTGACCTTGCCATTCTGGACATTATGCTGCCGGATATCAATGGTTTTGCGCTTTGCCAGAAAATACGGGAACGGCATACATATCCCATCATTATGCTGACGGCCAAAGATGAAGAGACGGATAAAATTACGGGGCTCACCTTGGGTGCCGACGACTACATCACAAAACCGTTCCGTCCGCTTGAGATGGTAGCGCGTGTAAAAGCACAGCTGCGGCGCTATAAAAAATACAACACGATGCAGTCTGCGCTTGCTGCCGACCCTGTAATCGTCCATTCCGGTTTGGTTATGAATGTAAACTCGCATGAGTGCCTCCTGAATGAAAAACCGCTCGAGCTGACACCCACCGAGTTTTCCATACTCCGCATATTACTGGAACGAAAGGGCAGCGTGGTAAGTGCCGAGGAACTATTTCGGGAGATTTGGAAGGACGAGTATTACAGCAAAAGCAACAATACGATCACCGTTCATATCCGTCACTTGCGTGAAAAAATGGGCGATACTGTAGAAAACCCAAAGTATATCAAGACCGTATGGGGGGTCGGCTATAAAATTGAAAAGCAATAAGAAGGGCAATTATGCAAGGTTGAAGCAAAAAGCTTTTTTACAGATGCTGCTGATTACGGTTTCCGCTGTCGTTACCGTTTTTTTGTTGCGGGATATTCTACGTGGACAGATTGGAGATCGCATCGTTCAATTTCTGATTGATACTTTTGATCTGGATAATTCCGCTGCACAGCAAATCTATCAGTTAGTATTTCGCAATAACATAGAAATCATTCTGTTTCTTTTGACTTTGGTTTTGCTGGTCATTCATTCCCGGTTCTTTATCTCGTGGTTCACAAAATATTTTGATGAAATCAGCTCCGGCATGGATCGGCTTGTGGAAGATTCGGAGGATAGAATATCCCTCTCCCCGGAGATGGATTTCATGGAAAATCGTCTGAATACCATAAAGGACCAGCTGCAAAGACAGAAAAAGGCTGCTCAGGAAGCGGAGCAGCGCAAAAATGATTTGGTCGTTTATTTGGCCCACGACATCAGGACTCCGCTTACATCGGTTATAGGTTACTTGAGTTTATTGGACGAGGCTCCCGATATGCCCATGGAGAAGAGAGCCAAATATACTCACATTACTCTCGACAAAGCCTATCGCTTGGAGAAACTAATCAACGAGTTTTTTGAAATCACCCGGTACAACTTGCAGCAAATCAAGCTGGAAAAGGAAACGATAGACCTTTACTACATGCTTGTGCAAATGGCAGACGAGTTTTATCCGATCTTATCCGAAAAAGGAAATACCACTGTACTTCACGCAGACGAAAATTTGACGGTGTACGGCGACCCGGTGAAACTGGCGCGGGTCTTCAATAATATTCTGAAAAACGCGGCCGCCTACAGCTACCCCAACACGGAAATCGTTATTTCTGCAGAGGAAATGGAAGGTTCGATAAAGATCGTTTTTCAAAATCAAGGCAATACCATTCCACCGGACAAGCTGGCCGCTATTTTCGAGAAGTTTTATCGCTTGGATGAAGCGCGCACGGCGGGCACCGGCGGTTCCGGGTTAGGGTTGTCCATCGCCAAAGAAATCGTCACCCTGCACGGTGGAACCATTGAGGCTCAAAGCAAAGAGAACATAG
The DNA here is from genome assembly GCF_023276405.1 of Paenibacillus hamazuiensis. Taxonomy (NCBI): domain Bacteria; kingdom Bacillati; phylum Bacillota; class Bacilli; order Caryophanales; family Paenibacillaceae; genus Paenibacillus; species Paenibacillus hamazuiensis. Next base: position 2,499,653 of record NZ_JALRMO010000001.1, on the reverse strand, counting down.
TTACCTTTACGGTATCTTTACCTGTTAGACATTAGGAAAAACTCAATCCGATGTTAGGATTTTCTTAGGAATTCATCAACTCCATATTAAAAAACGGCCTGGCCGCTTTTGATAACATGGGTTTATCAAAGCAGACAGGCTTTTTATTTTGCAGAAAGGATGGTTGACCCCGTGGAGAAAAAAGGAATCACGATTTACGGATGTGAAGAGGACGAAGCGGATTTGTTCAGAAGGTATTCACCGCATTATGGTGTTGAACCGACGATCGTCCAATCCGCGGTATCGGCAGAAAACGCCGCGTTGGCATCGGGCAATTGCTGTATAAGCGTTAACCATAAAACGGAAATAGATCTTTCCACTCTTCGCGCCCTCAAAGAGAACGGCATCGCTTACATATCCACAAGAAGCATAGGCTGCAATCACATTGACATGGAAGCGGCTGAACAGCTTGGCATTACTGTTGGCAATGTAGCATATTCGCCGGCCAGCGTAGCGGATTTTACTTTGATGCTGATACTCATGTCCATACGAAATGCAAAGTCGGTTTTATGCAAGGCAGACGTCCATGATTACAAGCTTTGCGCTGTACCGGGACGGGAGCTGCGCGACATGACGGTGGGGGTACTCGGGACAGGGCGTATAGGTCAGGCGGTTATTGATCGGCTAAACGGCTTCGGATGCCGCATACTGGCTTACAACTTGCATCCGCAAGCTAAGGCCGAATATGTGACTCTGAGCGAGCTGCTGCGGCAAAGTGATGTCCTGACGCTCCATATGCCGCTAAATAGCGATACATACCATATACTTGACCGGAAACGAATCGAAAGCATGAAACAAGGGGCCTTTGTTATTAACACCGCACGCGGTTCTCTTATTGACACAGAGGCGCTGGTCGGGGCTCTGGAAGCTGGGAGGCTGGGTGGCGCCGCACTCGATGTCGTTGAAGGTGAAGAAGGTATATTTTATCGCGACTGTACCAACAAGCCGATCCATAATCAACTGCTGCTGCGACTGCAAAAATTGCCGAATGTGATTATTACGCCGCATACCGCTTTTTACACCGATCACGCGCTGCAAGATATCGTGGAGAACTCAATTCAGAACTGCTTGGCATTCGAAAGGGGAAGAAGATAAATGAACAAGCTCAAGATTGCCGTTTTATTCGGAGGCTGTTCGGAAGAACATGACGTCTCCATAAAATCCGCACAGGAGATCGCCAGAAACCTTGACCCGGAGAAATTTGATCCGCTTTACATCGGGATAACCAAAGCCGGCGGATGGAAGCTCTGCGACTATCCCGATGCGAATTGGGAGAGCGGACATTGTATTCCCGCCATGTTGTCGCCGGACAGAAATGTCCGCGGGGTGATTGTGATGGAGCAGGGAGAATATAAGATCATCCGCCTGGATGTTGCCTTTCCTGTTTTGCATGGAAAGATGGGAGAGGATGGCGCCATGCAGGGACTGTTGGAGCTTTCCGGCATTCCCTATGTAGGCTGCGATGTCCAGAGCTCGGCGCTGTGTATGGATAAGTCTTTGACTTATGTGATCGTAAGAAACGCGGGAATCGCTACGCCTGACTATTTGACATTCAACAAAGGTGACGAACCGGACGCGGAGCAATTGGTTTATCCCGTCTTTGTTAAACCAGCCCGTTCCGGATCGTCTTTTGGTGTCAGTAAGGTACGCCATAGGGATGAATTGCCGGAAGCCATCGAAAAAGCAAGGCAATATGATACAAAAATTTTGATTGAGCAAATGATTTCCGGCAGCGAGGTAGGCTGCGCAGTGCTCGGAACCGGTAACGACTTGTTTGTTGGTGAGGTGGATCAAATTCAGTTGTCACATGGCTTCTTCCGAATCCATCAGGAACAAAATCCGGAGAACGGTTCTGAAAACTCTACGATCAAGGTTCCAGCCGATATTTCAGATCAGGATAAGAAACGGATACAAGAAACAGCGAAGCGGATTTATCGGGCTTTGGGCTGCTGCGGGCTTGCTCGCGTGGATATGTTTCTGCAGGAAGACGGGCAAGTCGTGCTCAATGAAGTCAACACGATGCCTGGTTGCACCTCATACAGCCGCTATCCAAGAATGATGGCCGCCGCCGGCTTAACGCTCGCCGATGTGATTGAACGCGTTGTTACTTTAGCGATGGAGGGATAAGCATATGGAAAAAGGATTTGTGTTCCTTGATGAAGTTCTCCCCGGAATTCGTTGGGATGCTAAGTATGCCACATGGGACAATTTCACCGGAAAACCGGTCGACGGTTATGAAGTCAATCGTATAGTCGGTACCCATGCATTGGCTTCCGCGCTGCATGCGGCACAGGAGCAGGCAGCTGATCTTGGGTATGGCTTGCTTCTCTGGGACGGTTACCGTCCGCAACGGGCTGTGGATCGCTTTCTGCAGTGGTCTGAAGAGCCTGAAGATGGGCTTACAAAATCAAAGCATTATCCTAATATCAACCGTACCGATATGATTAAGAAGGGTTACGTAGCGACTCAATCGAGTCATAGCCGTGGCAGTGCAATTGATCTGACGCTTTATCGATTGGATACCGGCGCTCTTGTTCCGATGGGCGGTGATTTTGATCTGATGGATGTTATCTCCCATCACGAAGCTAAGGAAATCGGTGAAGCTGAAGCTAGAAACCGCCGGTTATTGCGTTCTATCATGGAGTCCAGCGGTTTTATCGCATATGAATGTGAATGGTGGCATTACCGATTGAAAACTGAGCCATATCCCCATACTTATTTTGATTTTCCTATAACATGGGACAGTGAAAAGTATTTGCCGATAAATCGTCAAATAGCAAAATAACCCGGCCGGGATTCCTATGAATTTACAGAAGAAAAATTACGAAATCATTACGGACGAGCTTCGGCGCATTATCGAAGCGGGACTGATCAAGCCGGGAGAGAAGCTGGACACAATCGACCGGCTGGCGGCGCAATACCGTGTGGGACGCTCGACGGTGCGCGAGGCGCTCAGCCATCTGAAGGCGCTCGATCTGGTCGAATCCCGGCAGGGTGGAGGCACTTACGTCAAGAAGCCCGGGCTCGAGCCTCCGGCCATGCCGGAATCGCTGCAAAATTCGAACACCGAGCTTTCGCAGGTGCTCCAGGTGCGTAAGATCCTCGAGGTCGGAGCAGCCGAGCTGGCTGCCAAGCACCGGACCGCCGAAGACGTCGAAAACTTAAGCAAAATCATCGGGCAAATGCGCAACGCCGCCAACAGCGAAGAGATCAGCCGGATTTACGATACGAACTTTCATCTCGCCATCGCCAAAGCGACTGGCAACGCGATTCTGGAAACGATGATGATACACATCTCCGAGGCGATGTTCCGCACCATCGAGATCAGCCGCAAGCTTTGGCTCTACAGCGGGAAGGATACGGCCGGTAAGCTGTTTGAGGAGCACAAGAAGCTGTTCGAAGCGATCCGCGACAGAGATCCGAATCTGGCCGCAGCAACGATGGCGAAGCACTTCGCCCAGGTCGAGAACGCTTTGCTGTCGGTAAAATGAAACATTCACTGCAATATTTCCCGTTATTCGAGGTGACATAACATGAAAACCATCGTTTTTACCGGAGGAGGTTCGGCGGGACACGTCACGCCGAACCTCGCGCTGATGAGCAAGCTTCGGCAGTTAGGCTGGGAAGTCCGCTACATCGGTTCAGCCACCGGTATCGAGAAAGACATTATCGAACGCGAAGGCGTTCCTTTTTATCCGATTTCCTCCGGGAAATGGCGCAGATATTTTGATCTCCAAAATTTCAAAGATCCCTTCAGAGTCATTAAAGGCGTTTACGAATCTTATAGATTATTACGTCGTTTGAAGCCCGCCATCGTTTTTTCGAAAGGCGGGTTCGTTTCCGTCCCGGTTGTTCTTGGAAGCCGGATGAACAAGATCCCGGTCATTATCCATGAGTCAGATATGACGCCGGGACTTGCCAACAAAATTTCGATTCCTTTTGCAAAGAAGGTTTGTGTCACGTTTCCGGAATCGATACAGCATGTGCAGGATCAAAAAGCGATTTTAACGGGACTTCCGATTCGTGAGGGAATTTTAAACGGAAAAGCTTCAAAGGGCTATCATTTCTGTGATTTTCATTCCAGGAAGCCTGTTCTTCTGGTCATGGGCGGCAGTCTTGGCTCTCAAGTGATTAACCAGGCCGTCAGGGATAATCTGGACAGGCTGCTGACGCAATTCCAAATTGTACATATTTGTGGAAATGGTAATGTCTCCCTCGAACTTTCCGGCAAGAGAGGGTATAAACAATTCGAATATATTTTTGACGAGCTTCCGGACGTCATGGCGATGTCGGATGTGGTCATTTCCCGGGCGGGAGCCACTTCGATTTATGAATTTCTCTTATTGAAAAAGCCGATGCTTCTCATTCCACTCACGCTGCAGGCGAGTAGAGGCGATCAAATTTTAAATGCTAAATCGTTCCAAAAGGCCGGCTACGCCGATGTGCTTCCGGAAGAAGAGCTAACCCCCGAATCCTTTGCTGAACGTGTTGAAACACTCTATGCGAAGCGAGAAGCCTACAAAGAAGCCATGTTATCCCACAATGAAACGAATGCGGTAGAAACGATTGTCAAGCTGATTGAAACGAATAGCTTAACGTCCTGATTTCGAGAAAGCGGATAGGCGATTGTCACACCTCAAGTGATTGACTCCTTATACGACATGAAAAATCGGTCTGGTCGAATCCCGGCAGGGCAGAGGCACGTACGTCAATTCTCATTTGAACCAATTGAACTGAGCTTTTAGGAAGCCGGGCCGGGTGACAATAACCTTATCTCATTTTTTGCCGCGTAAATCGCGGTGACTGTATAAAATGAAATTAAAAAGTCTGGCTTGTCTATGGGAATAAAGGAAAACATGTATGAAATACATATATATCATGAGCATTTTCAAGGGGAGGGGAGTAAATGTCCAATGATTTTGTCGTTCGCTCGCTAGATGAAATAAAATTCTGGTCGCGTATCATGAAGGAACATTCACTGTTTCTCAAACTGGGTTTTAGATGTGAAGATACTCAGTTGATTAATGAAGCAAATTTTTTTTATTCAACATTTGAAGCAATCGAGAGTAGAGCACATGCCTTTGATGCAGGAACGGACCCGCAGAGCATTCAACGTTTTAATGTGGAAGTCCATACCGCTGTATCCCATATATGGGCATTCAAAAGGAAAGTTCTTGGCTTAATTTTACATTGCCAATTACCGGGGCAAAACAATTTCCCTTTACTGGTGGATCATGTAAGCAGAGAAGCATTTTACTTTCGAAACCGACTTGAGCAGCTCAATACAGGACGGTTAGACGCTTTGCCGGATGCCATCATTAACGAGAATGTGTTCTTTCTAAGAATTATGGCAGACCATGCAAAATTCATTGGTCATCTTCTTGATCCTTCCGAAAGAAAATTAGTAGACCAAGCAAGACAATTTAGCGAGGAATTTGATCAATTATTATTTCAGGCAAGGGATATCGATTCCATGCGACCTCAATCTCAAACTGTTCCATTACTTGACCAATTTTTAGACCAAAACAGAGTCTCGGTAAAATCCTTACGTGATTTCAAGAAAACTGCCCGAGACTTAATCGAGGCTTGTCGAATAAAAAGTATTATCCATCCGTTATTAGCTGACCATGTTTTCCGCGAAGCAGAAAGATTTCTGGTTATCATTGACATGTTCGAAAGCACATTAACCGGAAAGCCTATTCAAAATGTTCAATTTGATTGATAAAGAAGCCAGCAGATCAGATGAGGATTAACATTTGATGAATCGAAGGAGGCGTTCATTCCTCTGACGGAGTTTTACCACGATCAGGTAATTGGATCAGTGAGACTCCGAATGGAACAGTACATTTCTCACCAATGAAGACCCACCCGTTGGCGCGAACCACGGGTGGGTCTTCTAAGTTCAATCGATCGATTAGCGAATATTTGCTGGTGCCGAATCTAACGACGAGGCCCCGCTGCGGGGAGCCTAGAAAATCGACTCTTTACTCATGTGAGTCGACCTGCGCCGAGCCCGAAAGCGGTGTGGTGTCGAGGTATCTGACCTCGTAGACGCGTTCGGCGAACTTCCACCCCTCTTCTGTACGCCGGTAGCGATCATGGTACACGGCATAGTTTAGCCCGCCCCTGCCGTCGAGCAGACGCGCGAGCTCTGAGATGTAGGCGCGGCCTACTGCGGTATCGCCATCGAGCCGGATTGTGCCCGGGTGCGTGGTTTGCACGAAATAGTCCCACTGACTCTGCAGCCGTTTGCTCCCGGCGCGAATCTGCTCCCGGCCGACGAATTCGACGACTTGGGGAATCCGCCACACGCCGTCCTCCGTGAACAGCGACGCGAGGCGGTCGGGGTCGCGCATCATCACCGTGTCGGTGAACTCGCCGCGCAGCGCCTCGATCTCGAAGCGATCAACAATTCTCTGAAATTCACTCATTGGTTTTTCCTCCTCTGTATGTGCGCTCACTACTTTCTCCGCCTTGTGTAAGATTAAAAGATGATACTTCTTCCGCTGGGAAGCGGAACTTGCGCTGCTTCGTCTCCGCCGGGTAAGGGCCGACGGCGATAATTAAAATGGGCTTCAAGTGAGCCGGGGTGCCGAACATCTCGGAAACTGCGGTCGGATCAACCGAAATCCGATTCTGTATTGTTAAAGTCGTTCCAACAAGTATCAGCTCCTGTTCATTTTCACCACAATTTGCATGCCGTCGGCTGACAACAAATCCGAGTGTGTTATCATGTGACTATAAAGTCACTTATGATATCTTTATATTATGTTACCTAATAGTAACATGTCAAGCGGTTAAAATCACTTTTTTAGATCGTCCAAGAAGGAGGTGTTTCAATTGGAAAAAGACACACTTACGGAGTGGGATCACGACGGTGTCCAGTCGGAAAAGATCGGCTGCCGTCGTTGCGAGCAGGATTGATTAATTTGACATCCATCGTTAAACTAAAATTTTATTCGGTCGGGCCAGGACTGTACACATTAGCAATCCATGAGAAACCTGGCATGCTGTTGGATGATAAAATGTAGACATAGAGGAGGCCGCAAATGGAATGTGTAATCCTGACGATGAATGTGCAAGAAAACCAGGGAGGAGAGTCAGTCGCATGGCAAAGATCGTTTTCGCATTGAACCAGTCTCTGGACGGGTTCGTCGACCACACGGCATTTCAGCCCGACCCCGTTCTATTCCGTCATTTCATCGACGACGTGCGCGGCTTGGCGGGCATCCTGTACGGGCGCCACATGTACGAGACCATGCGATATTGGGACGAGGAACATTTTGAATGGGATGCGTCCGAACGGGAATACGCAGCGGCGTGGCAAAGCAAACCGAAGTGGGTGGTGTCGAGGACGTTAAAGTCCGTCGGTCCGAACGCTTCTCTGATCGAGGGCGACCTCGCAGCGGCCATACGTGGGCTGAAGGCTCAGCATGAAGGGGAGATTGAAGTTGCCGGGCCGGAGTTGGCGCACAGTCTAACGGAGCTCGGTCTCGTTGATGAGTACCGACTCTATCTCCATCCAGTCGTGCTTGGTCACGGCAAGCCGTTATTCGCCGGCCCGCGGCCGCCGCTGCGCCTCGTGGCAAGCGATCGAATTGGCGAGCAGGTGATCAGGTTGACCTACGTTCCAGCTTAGCTGTGCGTTTGACCCAGCGGCCTAAAAGGTACGTAACTTTAATAGGGATTCTCCGGTTGTAACGGTAGTCAGAGGATCCCTTATTCTTTGAAATTTGTTCAGTTATGCGATTTATTGGAGTAAACCCGAGAACAAAGCTACCGTACAAACTCCAGCTAAGTGAAATATCGAATTAACGAATCCAACGACATCAACCGGCACTGGGCGTATGAAGACGCTCAGTGCCGGTTCTTTTGTCGATCCGCATGACCGTTCAAGAGGAACGAGAGCAGAGCCACCGTTTTTGTTCTTCACTTTGGATAAAACCACTTACTTCCTGATGGAACGTACAAAAATAATAATGAAAAAGAAAAACGCATATATTTGTGTCGCTATACTTAAATTCTTCATTTCAATAATAATTTTATCTTCGATGTTTGGATAGACGGCGGCTGGCCCCGGAAAAGATCGGCTACCGTCGTTGTGCTATCGGGCAGGTTAATTACAACATATGGTAATATATAGAAAGTGGTAAAAAGTTGAAATCCAGTTTAATAACAAAGATCGGCAAAGGAGCGCTGTAACATGAGCCAATTTGTGAGATCCGACATCCTAGTGGGCCTGGATGTGGAGCGCCGGGCGATGGGCACGCCGTCTGCCAGCGGTGACGTAGTCGTGGAGCGTACCGAGGACGGATCGGAGTGTAGGATCGTGTTCGCCAGTTGTCCTGCGGGGGAGATCGATGAACTGATCCGCCGGGAGCGGGACGCCGCAGTAGCCGGCGGCTATAGTCTGGAGTGGAAGTACTACAGCCACGACACGCCCGTAGACCTGCCCGAGCGGCTCGTCGCCGCCGGATTCGAGGCAGCCGACGAGGAGGAGGTGCTGGTTCTGCCGCTGGACGAGGTATCGCTGGCCACCTTCGGTGACGTCGACAGGTACGATATCAGGATCGTCCGGGACGAGCGCGACCTGGCCGACTACGCTGAGGTGTCCAGCGAGATTGGCAGGCGAAACGTGGAGGAAGAGCGGCGCGCGCTGGCTCTGAAGTTGAAGGAGAGTCTGGACGAGATGAGCATCCACATCGCCTACGTGGACGGCGAGCCCGTCGCCTGTGGGCGAGTATACTTCCGAACCGGCGGGTCATACGCCGAACTGACCGGGGGCCGCACCAAGACCACACACCGGCGGCAAGGCCATTTTACCGCGCTGGTCGCCTCGAGGTTGCAGGAAGCCCGTGACCGCGGTCGGACGCATGCTTTCGTCGACGCGCTGCCGACTTCCGCGCCGATCCTGCGCAAGCAAGGCTTCCAATTCGTGACGCGGACGCGGCCGTTCGTGTTGGAGCAACCGCCGAAGTGAGCGGAACTTTGTTGCGCTAACGGATACAAGAGCTTAATAAACTTAAACAATGAAGCTGCCGCGGAACAATGACGGCAGCTTCATTGATCGGGCAGGATAACGCAGATGGCTTAAGCTGGATGACGACTATTTCAGAAATTAACCACAGAAACAAGCAAAATGAAAAAAAGAGATGTAATTCGCAGAGTGACAAGATTTACTATCGTCGTTCAATTAACGAGGAACGATAGCTTAATAAACCAGACAAAGAAGCTGCCGCGAGAACGACCGGCAGCTTTCTTACGCTCACAAGCAGGATTTTTAACTAAGTGTGATTTTTTACTCGCCAATTAGTGAATATGGTAAAATTATGAAATGGCAATCAACAATCAGAGATGCAAGGAGAAAAAGACATGTCCCCAGAGATTGAAAAGAGGATTGAGAGAATTTCGAATAGTTTGCTTCCGGACTGCCTGAATTCATCACGCCAAATTGATTCAACCGTTCTTAAAGGAACACGCTTCTCGCTTACAGCTGATGTTCCTCCCGCCTTATAGCCGCTGCTGGTATGCTTTAAGATTTCAGTTTATTTCCCGATATCGTCCGGAAACTCAGGGTCAGGGTAGACATAAGGCGTTTTCGGAGCCGGGATTTTTCCAATTTTTGTAGCGTTAAGTTTTATGATTTCCATATCATCACGGGTGGTCGTGGCTAATGTGCCGGATACCTTTACCCACTCATCTTTGGAAAAGTTTTTCCCGAGAGGCGATTCGACGAGTACTCCGAACGGGGCGGCGTCTGCAGAACAGCACTGCATCGCGAACCGGGCGATGACAAATTGATTGGGTTTCATGTCGTCCTCTCGGTAAACAAACCCACTGATTTCAATGGATTTACCAACAAAATTTTTAGGGTACATCGCGAGTGAGGTCAGCGAATCAATAAAGCTCCTTTCCTTGATCTGGATGACGTCTTGCTTGTACAGATACATACCCATTTTGGCATATTCTTGCGTGAACTTATCAGCTTGGAACATCTCTTTCAGCTTATCGTCCTCAGAAACAGGTTTGCTTACCGGATTCGATTTGACGTCTGCATTCGCCGAGCTTTCACGAGAGTCTATTAGAGTGTCGCTTGGAGATGAAGTACTCGTCATCCCTGCAGAAGGAGTCGACGGATTGCCTTGTACTGATGCTATTGTAGCCGTACCGGCCGGTTTACTTGCACTTGGCAGACTGGCCGTTAAATTTATGCCTTTTACATCGATGACGTTACTGTTCATGACGGAATCCGGCAACAGAAAGCCTAAGAGCAAAGGGACTATGAACAAAGAGTAAATGAACACATTCACCGGCAACGATCGGGAGGGGAGGTGTTCGCAACCGCAGCTGTCATGTTCGCGCCGAAATGATTTTACTGCTGCATACAGCTGAAAAACAGCCATGGCAAACAAAGCTAGCGAAGCAAGCTTAACAAAAATCTGCATGCGCGGGGCAATGTAATAGACCAGATTTTCGTTTTTAACTAAAAATACGATGTATACGGATAAACTTGCCATAATCATCGCTCTATATACATAGTGAAAAGCTAAACGCCTTTCTGACAATTTCGAACACCTCTTTACTTCATTAATGGATAAACAAGCTTTCCAGGGCAAAGGCTCCAGCCGGTACCAGGATGACGATAAGTAAAAAAAGAATGACGACAAAACGAGTCTTGAATGCGGACAACAGCATTAAAGTGCTTTTTAAATCGAGCATCGGTCCGAAAACAAGAAAGGTCAGCAAAGATCCTGCCGAAAAAGTGCTCAAAAACGACGTAGCGACGAAGGCGTCGGATGTGGAACAAAGCGACAGTACGTAGGCGAAGCCCATCATGAACAGATGTGAACTTAACATTCCATGACCGATCTGAGTAAGGTCTCCGCGGCTTACGAAAGTTTGGATCGTGGCTGTAATGAACGAGCCGAACATCAAATATTTGCCCATATCAAAAAATTCGGAGCAAGCATGTTCAAACAAGGAGTACCACTTGCTGCTCTGATGATGCTGATGGGAATGATCATGCGTATGATCATGCGTATGATGATGGACGGATTCCCCATGCTCATGGGAATGAACATGATGAAGAGCGGATTTGCTCGTTCTGAACGCATTTTTCTTCACAAAATAATATATAAACAGACCAACGCACGCGGCAACTCCAAAAGCCAATCCCATTCGCATATAGGCCATCTCAGGCCTGGTTCGAAATGCCATGTATGTAGCTGCAAATACAACCGGGTTGATAATAGGGCCGGCTAATATAAACACCGTCCCGATATAAAGGGGCATTCCTTTGGCTATAAGCCGTCTGACGACCGGAATCATGCCGCATTCGCATACCGGAAAAATAACTCCCAGGACGCAAGCGAATAAAATACCGAGTAGGGGATTGCGCGGAGTCAGCTTTTGAATCCACTTCTCGGGTATGAACACTTGCATCAAGGAGGAAACGAGCACTCCAAGAATGATAAAAGGGAGAGCTTCCAGCATGATGCTGATTAACGTCGTTTTAAACGTTTGAAGATGACCGGCATCAGGCAAAGGAATATGTATGGATGTAAATATTTTCGGGTTCGTCGCTATGACGATCATGAAGCTGATAGCTGCAATGAAGAAGAAGTTGATTGCCAAAGCCGGCATAACGTAAAGCCTCCCAAGAAAAACGCTTGTTTTACATGTTAGCAGATAAATCTGAAAGTTACCTTAAAATCTAATAAAAGCTTTCTCCCAAAAAGAAAAAGCAGTATCGCTACTGCTTTCAAGTTACATCTTTATAGATTTCGCGCATAACATGCTTCAATTCCGGAATGATGATTTTCGTTAGCGCCAGCTTAACGGCCCCTGAAGAGCCTGGCATGGAAAAAATCGCCTTATCCCGATATACGCCTGCGACCGCGCGGCTCAGAATGGCGGCAGGTCCGATGTCCTCGGTATAGCTTAGAAAGCGGAATATTTCGCCGAAGCCTTGCAGCTCTTTGTCAAGCACATCGCGAACAGCCTCGTAGGTCGTATCCCGCTTGGCAATACCGGTACCGCCGTTCAGCAGTACGGCTTCCACCTGCGGATCGTCTCCCGCCTGACGAAGGAGCTGCTGGATGCCGGCGTAATCGTCTTTGACGATATGGCGGCCGACTATAACGTATCCCTCAGCTTCAAGGAGTTCGCGCATCAGTTGACCGCTTTTATCCGTTTCCAGCGTCCTCGTATCCGAGACGGTAACAATCAAGCAGCGAACGGTGGGCGGTGCTTCCTTACGGTGCTGTTCGATAGAGGATGCGATCATACGGCGACGCAGGCGGCGAACTGTTCCTTAAACCAGGCTTCATCCAAATTGCGGCCAATGACAACGAACTCGCTGCGCCGAGCTTCCTCCGGTTTCCACTCCCGATCCGCCGTTGAGTCGAACAGCATATGTATGCCTTGGAAAACGACCCGCTGTTTCACGCCTTTAATGTTCAAAACCCCTTTATAACGGAACGTATCAACACCGTGCTCGGAGAGCCAAACGCCCAAAAATCTCTCCAGCTTGTTCAGATCGAGAGGGCGTTCTTCCTGTAAAACAATGGACGCTACATCATCGTCATGGTCGTGGTCCTCTTCTTCAAGGAAGCCGGGCTCAAGCTCAAGCTTTTGCTGCAAATCGAAAGCGTTGATGCCGAGCACCTTGTTTATGTCTATGTTCGAACGCTCCGTACGGTATATTTTGGCTGTCGGATTCATGGACCGTAAACGGCTTTCGAGCTGCTTCAGCTCATCTTCGGAAGCAAGGTCGACTTTGTTCAGCAGCATGACGTCGGCGAAAGCCACTTGCTCTTGGGCTTCATGGCCTTCATCCAGATGCTGGCCGGCATGGCGGGCGTCGACGACCGTAACGATAGCATCAAGACGGTAAAACTCCGCCATTTCCTCATCGACAAAAAACGTTTGTGCCACCGGCGCCGGATCGGCAAGACCTGTCGTTTCGATCAAAACGCGGTCAAAATCCGCTTTGCGATCGCCGATTCCGCGTTTCGCATCCATCAGTTCTCCCAAAATACGGATCAAGTCGCCCCTTACTGTGCAGCAAATGCAGCCGTTGTTCATTTCAAAAATCTCTTCGTCCGCGCCGACAACGAGCTGGTTGTCGATGCCAACCTCACCGAATTCATTGACGATGACGGCGATTTTTTGACCATGCTCGGCCGTAAGCACGTGATTGAGCAGAGTCGTTTTCCCTGCGCCGAGAAACCCGGTCAGAACAGTGACAGGTATGCGTGGATCAGACGTAGTCATTGAATATCGCTCCTTTAATAGTAATAATTACTAATAATGAGTATATCGTTGTCGGACTGGCATGTCAAATGGGGATCGTGAATGGATGCGCGTCATTGTTCCCACAACCTCAACCAGTTGTCCTTCAGCTTCTCGGTATCCATATCGATGCCGATGACGACCAGGTAAGGCTGGCCGAAATAGGCGGCAGGCTGCCAATTTGCTTTTTTCCCCGCATATTGCATTAGATGCGTATCCGTATTCGGCTGCAGATGAAAATATCCTTTTGCTCTAAGTATGCGATCCTCGGATTTCTTCAGAAAAAGATCGATCCGCTTTGGATCTGTCGACCGGTCGGCAGGGCAGGGGAGAGTAACGGTTTGCAGACGGGAGTGGGAACGTTCATGGTTCTTGTGCTGTTGGTGATCATCATGATTGTGAGGAGCGGAATGAACGGTTTTCAGCGCCTTGAACGTGACTTTCGGAGCTGCAGGCCCGGTGACGGCCGGCTCGATTCCGTGCAACAGTGCTTGCAGATCGATGTCGTTTTGTACGGTAAAATGCATTGGGGCAGCTGAGTTATATTTGCGGATGCTGCTGCCGACCTTCATGAGATGATGTTTGGAAACGAGATCGCATTTATTGACGAGCAGCAGGTCGGCTACCTCGATCTGCCTTCTGAGCGTCCGGACGAGCTCCCGGTCTGCGGCAAAAATGCTGTTGTAGTCCAGCACATATTCCGCATCGATGACCGTGATGACCATTTTCAGCTTCGTTCGGTCCATCAGCTGCGGTTCGGCAAGACAATCGGCTACTTCCTCCGGATTGGCCACGCCGGTCAACTCGACGAAAACGACGTCCGGGTTATTTTGCAGAAGCAATTCCATGCTGCTCGCGACTTCGCTTTTTTTGTCGCAGCAAATACAGCCGTCGAGCAACTTTTCCAGAGAGAGTCCCGGCATATGTTCGGAAATAAGATGACCGTCAATATCCATACGTCCCAGCTCGTTCATCAGAACGGCAGCTCGAAGGTTCTTCCGCTTGGCCCGATCGAGCAATCGAAGAAGAAGTGTCGTTTTGCCGCTGCCCAGAAAGCCGCTTAAAATAAAAACGGGGATTCCGCTCATATGGATTCTCCTTTTCTCAATATATAGATGGCTTGACACTGCCCTATTATATTAGGTCATATTCGTAATGATTACAAATAAAATTTTGGATAAAAGTAATTTTTACTATTTACAAATCGTAATGATTACTATAACATAAGGTTTGTCATTTTTACTCCGAAAGAAGGGAAGAACCGTATGATTGTAGCGTCTATGGAGGATGTGATGTTCGGCTACTCCGACACGCCTTGTCTGGAAGATGTGAACATACATATTTTGTCCGGAGAGTTTGTAGCGATTACCGGGCCGAATGGCGCGGCCAAAACGACCATGCTGAAGCTGCTGCTCGGGCTGCTTAAGCCATGGCAGGGAAACATCAGGCTACACGGCAAGGGAATGGAAGGCAAGAGGCCCGTTATCGGATATGTGCCTCAGCAAATTGCCGCTTTCAACAGCGGTTTTCCCAGCAAGGTCATGGAGTTTGTGCTTTCCGGACGCCATACTGCCGGATCATGGTTTCGCAGAATGAACAAGATGGACTACGAATGGACGGAAACCGCTTTGCGGCAGGTAGGGATGTGGGAGCTTCGACACCGTAAAATCGGAGAGCTGTCCGGTGGGCAGAAGCAGCGGATTTGCATTGCCCGGGCACTTGCCGGACAGCCGGATTTACTTGTGCTTGACGAGCCGACAACAGGCATGGATCTCGAAAGCCGTACCGGCTTTTATCAATTGATGTCGCATCTGGTGAAAGACAAGGGTATGACGGTGCTTATGGTAACGCACGGCTTGGAGGAAGTGCGCCCGTTTCTTAACCGCATCATCCATTTGGAGCGAAAGGAGCATGGCGGATGGAAATGCTGCACTACGACTTCATGCAGCGGGCATTTTGTGCCGGTGGAATAGTCGCACTCATCGCATCCGTGCTGGGAGTGTACTTGATGCTGAGGCGTCAGGCTCTAATGGCCGATACGCTTTCTCACGTGTCGCTGGCCGGCGTCGCGCTTGGCGCCATCTTGAAATGGAATCCGTCCGTGACGGGATTCCTGGTTGCCGCACTCGGCGGCGTCGCCATTGAGGTGGCCAGGCGATCGTTCCGCGCTTACAGCGAGATGTCGATTGCCATTATCATGATCGGCGGATTGTCGACAGCCGTTGTGCTGATGAGTCTTAACCAAAGCATTAACAAGGGATTCACCGCTTATTTGTTCGGATCCGTTGTTGCCGTAAGCTCGGAGCAGCTTTGGATGATGCTCGGTGTGGCTTTACTGACGGCTGTTTATTTTTTCTTTCTTCGCCGGCCTTTGTACCAAATGATCTTCGATGAAGATACGGCGGTCACAAGCGGACTTCCCGTGAAGTGGATCTCGCTGTCATTCAGCGTGCTGACGGGAATGATTGTCGCTGCCGCCATGCCGGTCGTCGGCGTTCTGCTTGTGTCGGCGCTTATTATTTTGCCGGCGGCGCTGGCGATCCGCATTGCTCCCAGCTTTTCCGCGGCGATTCTCATCGCGATGGTCGTAGGCGTTACCGGGGTCATTTCGGGTATAGCCGTATCGT
Source organism: Paenibacillus hamazuiensis (assembly GCF_023276405.1). Classification (NCBI taxonomy): domain Bacteria; kingdom Bacillati; phylum Bacillota; class Bacilli; order Caryophanales; family Paenibacillaceae; genus Paenibacillus; species Paenibacillus hamazuiensis. Next base: position 2,483,694 of record NZ_JALRMO010000001.1, on the reverse strand, counting down.
ACAAGATAAGCACACCGCCCGGCGGCTCGATTGCGCTTATCTTATTATCGTTTCTCATTGCCGGACTTACGCTGAAAAAAGCGACGATCCGGATTCTCAAAGCAAGAAGCAAAAAGCAGGAAGACCAAGTGAAAGAAACCGTTTTTCAAGCGGAAGCCCTAAGCTTGCGCAATAAATAAAACAATTGTTCAGGAGGTTCTTATGAAGTCATTCATTCAAAATGCCATTGTTTTCGCTGCAGTATCCAGCCTGGTGCTCGGGGGTTGCAGCAGCTCGTCTCCCGCGAATTCTGCAAGTCCGGGTGGAGATACGAAATCCGCCGGAGCAAACGCGGAAAAGCGGTTAAAAGTGGTGACCACATTTTATCCGATGTATGAGTTCAGCAAGCAGGTAGCAGGGCAGCATGCAGATGTAATCGGGCTGATTCCCGCCGGAGCGGAGCCGCACGATTGGGAGCCGACAGCTAAAGACATGGCACAAATTCAGGAAGCAAGCGTATTTGTGTATAACGGAGCCGGCGTTGAGAATTGGGTGGATAGCGCGTTAAAGAGCATCAATAAAGATAAAGTCACTGTGGTAGAAGCAAGCAAAGGCATTGAGCTGATGGAAGGCATTGCGGAGGAAGAGGAAGAAGGACACGATCATAAAGAGGACAAAAAAGACGCGAAGGAACCGGAAAAAGTGATGGATCCTCACGTATGGCTTGATCCGGTGCTTGCGCAAAAAGAAGTGCAGTCGATTGAGGCGGCTTTGGAGAAGGCGGATCCGGCTCACAAAGACGACTACAAGAAAAATGCCGACGCATATATTGCCAAGCTGCAGGAGCTTGACAAGTCTTTTAAAGAGGGTCTCGCCAATGTCAAGCGCAAGGAATTTGTGACGCAGCATGCGGCATTCGCTTACCTATCCAAGAGATACGGTCTGACCCAGGTACCTATCGCCGGGCTGTCTCCGGAGGAAGAGCCTGCAGCCGCCAAAATGGCGGAAATTGTGAAATTCGCTAAAGACCATCAAGTCAAAACGATCTTCTTTGAAACGCTGGTCGATCCGAAGGTCGCTCAAACGGTCGCCAAGGAAATCGGAGCGAAATCATCCGTGTTGAACCCTATCGAAGGTCTCACTGACGATGACAAAAAGAATAATCTGGACTACATCGGCATCATGAAGCAAAATTTGAACGCCTTAAAGACGGCGCTTAACGAATAGTTCGGGCAGCGGAATGCCAGGGAATAGTTATACAGAGGCTGATTCTCTGGTCTTTCCCATACCGGCTTAAAAGGTCACGATTCGATGGCAGCAAGGAGGGGATTATTTTTTGGAAACTATACCGGTATATGTCCTCTCGGGATTTTTGGGGAGCGGTAAAACAACCTTACTGACGGGCATGTTGGACTATCTGAAACGACGAGGGGCTCGTCCTGCCGTGATTATGAACGAGATCGGCGACGTAAATCTGGATGGTACTCTTGTCGATGACGACGTACCGATGGCGGAATTGCTCAGCGGCTGCATTTGCTGCTCCATTCGCGAAGATTTGAGCACGTCATTGCTTGAAATCTACCATAAGGATAAACCGGATGTCATGATTATAGAATCGACCGGCGTTGCCAATCCGCTCGAGCTGCTCGAGGGGATTACGAATGCATCGCTGATCGTTGGTATCGAGCTGCGCCTTGTCGTCACGGTAGTCTCTTCCCCGCATTTTCTAGAGCTTTCTCAAGGGGAGAGAGGCAAGACGCTGCGGCTGATGGAAGAACAAATTCGCTGTGCCGATCTGCTTCTGCTGAATAAAACGGATTTGCTTACCTTGGAGCATATCCGGGAGGTGAAAGATCGCCTCCACATATTGAATCCGCAGACAACGGCTGTAGAAACGATTCGGTGTCAAGTGAACATGGAGAAGTTGTTCGAATTGGACGGCAAAGGCGCGGATACCGGCCCTAAGAAAGCCGACGGACATTCGCATGAACCACATGGCGGGCATCATCATCATACCCATAATCATGTGATGGCCTATACGCATTTTTTTCAGGAAGCGGTCGATCAAGTGAAGTTTGAGAAACTGATCAGCAGGCTGCCGAAAGAGGTTTATCGGGCGAAAGGGATCGTGCAGTTCACCGATAGTAAGGACCTTTATTTGTTCCAGTATGCGTATCGGGAGCTGGAGATTGTCAAAATAACTCCGCAGCAAACCGTACAGCTGGTCGCCGTATTCATTGGGGAGCACATCGATAAGGAGCAGCTGCGTCTGGCGGTTGAGCAAATAACAGCATCCTCAGTAAAATAAACTGAACTTACCTTCGGCATCGTCTTTATTCGTAATAGTTACACATAACCAAGATGATGTGCGAACAGCGAGGAGGATTACTTATGCCGGAAACTTCGCCTGCCTCCAATCGGAAAAACCGGAGAGCTTTGCAAGCTGCAGACCTGGAGCGACTGAATGCGATGATTCACCGCCTGACAGCATACGGGGCGCGTATTACCAAGCAGCGTAAACAGACGTTGCTGTTTTTTCTTGAGGCTCCCGGTTTTGTTTCCGCGATGGATGTTTATTACGATCTGGCCAAAATTTATCCGGGTATCAGTTATGATACCGTTTATCGGAACATTCGATTGTTCAAGGAGCTCGGCTTCATTGAACAATTCGTTTACGACGATTGCGTGAAGTTCAAAATGAGCTGTATCCATGCACAGCAAGAGCACTATCATCTGATTTGCGTACGCTGCGAGAAAATCATATCCATGCATTTCGAACCGACCCAGCTGACGGCACAGCTGCCGGATCATTTTAAACCGATGCAATATAGATTCGATGTGTACGGACATTGTTCTTCTTGCAACGAGTAGTTTGCATATTATTCATTCCAACTCAGAAGGAGTTAATCCAATGAACGAACATAAAATCCCTGTTACCGTCCTTAGCGGGTATCTGGGGGCCGGGAAAACGACGATCTTAAACCATGTACTGAACAATCGCGAAGGGCTTAAGGTTGCGGTGATTGTCAACGATTTGAGCGAGGTCAATATCGACGCCGATCTGGTCAAGGCAGGAGGCGGGTTGTCGCGGACGGAAGAGAAGCTGGTGGAAATGTCCAATGGCTGCATTTGCTGTACACTGCGTGAGGATCTGCTGCGTGAAGTAGAGCAGTTGGCGAAGGATGGCCGCTTCGACTATATCCTGATCGAATCGACGGGGATCGGCGAGCCGCTTCCGGTCGCCCAGACCTTTACGTATATCGATGAAGAACACGGCATTGATCTGTCGAAGATCTGCCGATTGGATTGTATGGTCACCGTCGTCGATGCCTATCGCTTCTGGCACGACTTTTCTTCCGGCGAAACGCTACTGGAAAGGCAGCAGGCGGCCGGAGAGGACGATACGCGCGATGTCGTGGATCTCTTGATCAGCCAAATCGAATTTTGCGACGTGCTGCTGCTGAATAAATGCGATATGGTGAGCCCGGAAGAGCTGGAGCAACTGGAGCAGGTCTTGCGCAAGCTGCAGCCCAGAGCCAAGCTTATTCGTACAACCTACGGCAAAGTGGATCCGAAGTCCATCTTGAATACCGGATTGTTTGATTTCGACGAAGCAAGTACGTCCGCCGGTTGGATGCAAGAGCTGGAGAAGGAGCACCATACGCCGGAGACGGAGGAATATGGCATCTCTTCCTTCGTGTATGAGCGCCGGCGACCGTTTCACCCGGAACGGTTAACGGAGTGGATGGTGGAGTGGCCCGAAGAGGTCGTTCGGGCCAAAGGGATGATTTGGCTCGCTTCGCGCAATGATCTCGCGCAAAGTCTGGGGCAGGCCGGTCCTTCCATCCAATTTGGCCCGGCCGGATATTGGGTTGCCGCGCTTCCGGAGGCCGAGAAGGAAGCTGTGCTCGCCGAGGAGCCCGAGCTCAAGGAGGAGTGGGATCCGGTATACGGAGACCGTATCACGAAGTTTGTTTTAATCGGGATCGATTTGAATAAAGAGGAACTCATCGCAGGGTTGGATCAATGCCTGTTAACTGACGAAGAGATGCAGATGGACTGGAGTCAGTTTGCCGATGAGCTTCCAGGCTCTTCGATCGAACAGCTGGAGATGGTTTTGTCCAATTCATAGAAACTATTCGAAGGGAGGGAACAACATGCGCGTCATTGTAACGCTGGCTTGCACGGAAACGGGCGACCGCAACTATACAACGTCGAAAAATAAAAAGACGCATCCGGGCCGATTGGAAATGATGAAATATTGCCCGCGGCTTAAAAAACGCACACTTCATCGTGAAACGAGATAATGACAAGAGCCGGGCTGTTTTAGTCCGGCTTTTTCAGGTAAGAGCGGACAATTGACGTATACGGTGATTATTAATTTTACGGTGGAAGGAGCCTGACTTGTGACGACATGGAACCTTGCGGGAACGCGGCATCATGTGTTTATGTGCAATGGCAGCTCGTGCATGAGGCAGGGAGCGGAAGAGGTGACGCGTGCAATTCGCGAAGAGATTGCTGTGCGTGGGGCAGATGGTCTCATTCATACGACACGGACGTTATGTCAAGGCCGCTGCGAGGATGCATGTGTCGTTACGGTGTATCCCGAAGGGTCTTGGTTTAAGCAGACTACGCCCGAGCTGGCCCGAAGGCTGGTCAACGAGCATTTGCTGCAAGGAGAGCTGATGTCGGAGCACTTGAGTTTTATATACACGGATGCCTTCATGCCGACAGGCAGGTCTGTCACCGGTATTGCAAAAGGGTATGGAAAGTAAGTAATCGAAATCGATTTCAGGGTTGCAGGACGTTAGGAAGCAGACAGCGCGGCGAAATTGTATTTCCAGAAATATTTTCCTAATCTGGTTGACAATGAAATTTGCCGCGTTGTATACTCTCAAATGATAGTAAATATTACGAATAAAGGAGTGGGTTGATGTACTGAATGAAGCAGCCGGTCAGAAAAAACAGTCAAGTCGATTTCAGGAATAGAATTCATTATCGGGATATTGGAGGTAGGTCCAAAATGGCACATCTGTTGATGATTGAAAGCTGGGTGGGCGCAAGCGGTAATTTGCTGCCGCCACTTATCAAATCCCTCGGGCACACCTATACGTTTGTTACCCGCAAGCTCGAGCATTATCAAAGTCCGCTGAGCGTGGAGCAGCATCCGGTGGTGCGATACGCGGATTCCGTTCTTGTAACGGAAACGAACGATACGCCAGGCTTAATCGAATTTTTACGGCCTTATACATTTGATGGAGTCATTACGGTCTGTGATTACTACATCGAGGTTGTGAGAGAGGTAGCCAAAGCCTTTGAACTCCCTTGTCCTTTCCCGCAAGATGTTAAGACCGTACGTCACAAGCACCTGATGCGCCAGGCGCTGGACAAAGCGCGACTCGCAAATCCGCACTACCGCCTCGCGAATAGCTGGACTGAAGTCGTAGCGGCTGCAGAGGCCATTGGCTATCCGCTGGTCATCAAGCCGGTAGATCTTGCATCCAGCGCGTTTGTCAGCTTCATTAACAATTCGAAAGAGCTGCAGGACGCCTATCGTGCTCTTGAAGCGTTCCCGCTTAATTTTAGAGAGCAGGAGAGGGACTGCACGATTCTGGTTGAAGAGTTCATGAAAGGGGAGGAGGTTAGTGTAGAGAGTATTTCCTATCAAGGCGAGACGACGATACTCGGCATCACGGATAAATCCGTAACCGGGACACCCTATTTCATCGAAAATGGCCACATGTTTCCGGCGCAGTTGAACGACGAAACCCGATCTGCTGTGACACATTTTGTTCAAGATGCGCTTAAAGCGGTTGGATTCGACCATGGGATCGCCCATACGGAGGTGAAAATCACGCCGGACGGGCCGCGTATCGTTGAAATTAATCCTAGAACCGCCGGAAACTATATCGTTGAGCTTATCGAGCGGGTGACCGGCATCAATCTGCTTGAAACCTTTGTCGATCTCTCGTTAGCGCGCAAACCTGTCATCGAAGCTAAAGATTGCGGTATTACCAGCGCCGCCGTCATGTTCCTCGTTCCGCCTCAAGGCGGCACCATTGCTCGGGTTCGAGGGAGAGAAACGCTCGAGTCGGACGCCCATATCGCCCGTTATAAGTTGGAAAATTGCGAAGGCAAATATGTTGCGCGCCCCATAGATAATGCCTGCTACTTAGGCCACGTCATTACGGAAGATAAGAAAGGGCATAACGCCAGAGCTTATGCGGAAGAAGCGGTCGGACGCATTGTTCTTGAGTTCGAGCCCAGCGAGGTGGCCCGATGAAGCCAATCCAAATATCAAGTCTGAATTCCGTCGCTGAATTGCGGCAAGCCATACTGGAAGGTCGGCTTGGCCCTAAGCCGGAAAGCTTGACGGTTACGGGTTCATCTTATATTTATCAAACCACTCAATTCCCGTCTTCTACAACGAAATATCACAACTACTATTTGCTATTGAGAGTGGAAGCCTCCTTCGGCGCCTGTTCGCATACACCCGACCAGTTGAATATGGAAGCGGCGGCGCAATTATCGGGGCTGCCGCTCGATGCGGTGCTGACGGATCAACGACTGCCCGTGCAAATAGCAGCGATGGACGCTTATCTGGGCGCCGTCTATCCGCATCAAGAGCACTGCTCCATGGCGGTGGAAATTTCTGCAGGAACTCCGATCCATAAAGCCAAGCAGCGTGACGCGCTGATTGCGGAAATCGCGGATATCCAAGCCGGGCAAAAAGTAGCTTTAATCGGAGTCGTCAATCCTTTGGTCGAAGCCATCAAGCAGCATGGGGCCGTTTGTTTGCCATGCGATTTGCAGCTGAAGGAAACCCAATGGGGCGAACCCGTTGAGAGGGATATGAATGTCGTCCTGGATGACGCGGATCTTGTCATTTGTACGGGCATGACGTTAAGCAACGGGACATTCGATCACATTTTAACAAAGGTCAGGGAAAGAGAGATTCCGTTAACCGTCTATGCACAAACGGGAAGCGCGATTATTGCTCGATTTATCCGTCAAGGGGTGACTTCGCTTGTAGCGGAACCATTCCCTTTTACCCAGTTTAGCGCGGCCGCTTCACAGCTCTATCGCTACACAAGCGGAAAGGAGCATGTTTCATGTCCATCGAATTAAAGCTGGATACGGATAACCTCCTGCATACGAATCCTTCGCTTTATGTTGCCTTTTATGGAGAGCAGGACCTGAGCATGGCGCATTTCATACATAAGTTATTTTCCGAATACAAGGTTGGGAAGAAGATACTGGATATCGGCTCGGGAACAGGCCGGGATGTCGCCTATCTGAACAGCGTGGGCTACGAAACCGCCGGTTTGGATCAATCGGAGGAAATGCTCTCGTGGGCGAGAGAGCGTTATCCCGGATTACCCTTTATTTATGGCGATCAATCCGACTTTTCTCTACATCAGCAGTTCGATGCCCTTTATTGCGTAGGCAGCACTTTCTTATACAACTTCACCAATGAAGCGGTGCTCTCCAGCTTGCGCTGTTTCCGTAATCATCTTCACCAAGGGGGCCTGCTGTATCTGGATATGCGAAATGCCGCCTTCTTCCTTACGAAAGAGGGACAGCGCTGGCTGACGGAAGAGCTGGTTGAACAGAGAACCGTGAATGAGAACACGTCGGTTACGCTTCAGACCAGGTTCAGCATCGATCCGGCGAACCAAATACTTCATCGGGACTATTGCTGGACGATAACCGGCTTTAAGCCGGTCAAAGAGCATCTAAGGCATCGGCTGTTATTCCCGCAGGAGCTCATCCATTATCTTACGGCCTGCGGTTTCCGGGTTGTCCAGCTTTTCGATCACCCGTCCCCGCATACTCAAACCTATGAGTGGAACGAGCCGCTGACCTTCCGTCAAGACATGCTGGGCAGACGCATGCAGGTTATTGCGCAAGCTATATAGCGGGCGGGAGCCCGGGGTAGAGGAGGAGAGAGCTTATGATATCCAGTATTTTGGAAACCATCGGCAACACGCCTCTAATCACGATACCTAACAGCAACAAGGCAGACGAGGGCCAAGTGTTGTTCAAATACGAGCGGTTCAATCCCGGAGGGAGCATCAAGGACCGCGCGGCGATGCATATCATCAATGAAGCCGAGCGGAGAGGTTTGCTGAAGCCCGGTGGCACCATTATTGAGTCTTCCAGCGGCAATTTTGGAATTTCCCTTGCCATGATAGGCGCAGCGAAAGGCTACCGCGTCATCATCCTGGTTGATCCGAAGACGACGAGCAGCAATCTGGCACTGCTCAAATGCTTTGGTGCGGAAGTCATAGTGGTCACGGAAAAAGACGACTGCGGCAGCTATCATAAAACGAGAATCTCGCTCGCCAACAAGCTTGCCAAGGAGATCGAAAACGCGTATCGCCCGGATCAATGCTTTAATCTTCTTAACAGCGAGGCGCATTATAAAAGCACGGCGCGTGAAATCATGAATGCCTGCTCCAATAAAATTGCAGTTTTTATTACCGCAGTTAGCACAGGGGGACAGCTAGGAGGGATATCCAGGTATCTCAAGACGTTCGCGCCTCAGGTGAAAGTCATTGGCGTGGATGCCGTAGGCTCCGGCATATTTGGCGGCCATGCGGATTCTTATCGAATACCCGGCATCGGTCTGGGTTGGACGCCGGTTAATCTGAATATGGAATACATCGATTGCGCTTATAAAATAACGGATGAGCAGGCGTTCGTCACGGCTCGGGCATTTGCCCGAAACGAAGGCATCCTCATGGGTCCCTCCAGCGGAGCCTGTGCACTGGTCGCCCTCAAGGTTGCCCAAGAGCTTACGCCAGAGGATCGTATTGTTTGCATGGTTTCGGATGGAGGGGATCGCTACATCCAAACTCTTTTCAACGATGAGTGGATGGAGCAGCAAGGCTTCAAGACCTCGATTGACTTGGAAACGCTGCGTGAGATGGCGCAGCAACTGCAGCCTTGGAGCGAATGCCCTGCGAATGTTGCCAATTACAGATCGGATTTGGCTTATACGCTGGATGTTCCGGAATCTACGCTGCGCATGAACGAGGAGATACTTGCCCAGAGCTATTTCTTTCAAGAAAGCTCCCTTATTATCGATTAAACTTGCAGGGGGTTGTCTGCATTTGAGTGTTTACCGAGCCACTTCGTGGCCTTTTCTTCGACTTTATGCGCTCGCCTTTCTATTTTTCAGCGCCAATTCGGTCTTGAATGTGATCGTGCCGCTCCGGAGCGAGGCATTGGGAGCCAGCAATACGATGATTGGTTTGATTATGGGCACTTATATGCTAACCTGTATGTTTTTTCGCCCATGGGCAGGTCATTTCGTACATAAGTACGGTGCTGTTCGGGTGCTGCGTATTCTGCTGCTTGTTAACGGGCTAGCTCTTTTGTTATATACGTTCACCGAACTGGAAGGCTTCTTTATTGCCCGGCTTATGCAAGGTGTTTCCACCGCTTTCTTCTCCATGGCACTGCAGATGGGAATCATCGATTCGCTCCCGGAGGAGGAGCGTTCCCAGGGAGTATCCTTATATTCCCTCTTCACGTATATGCCTACCATCGTAGGGCCCTTGATCGCCCTGGGGATTTGGGAATGGGGAGGAATGAAGGGCTTCACGGCAACGATGATCGTTATTACGGCAATGACAGGTTTGTTCGGCTACACTATGGCCGCGCAGCTCCCCTCCGGGAGGAGGGAAGAGGAGCAAGCCGGAACAGGGATGCTGGAAGCGCTCCGCCGGATTGCGGATCATCCTTCGCTGGTCGTTTGCAGCTTGTTAATGCTCGTAGCGTCCGTCGTTTTCGGGGCGGTATCGGTTTTTATTCCGCTGTATGCGAGTCAGGTTGAATACGGCAACGCCGGCATCTTTTTAATGATTCAAGCGGGAGTTATTGTTGGTTCGCGGTTTGTACTGCGCAAGCGAATTCCTTCGGATGGAAAATGGCATACCCGATTCATCGTCGGCATTTTGCTGCTGGCTGCTGCCGCATCGATGCTGCTTTCTTTATCGGCGTCCATGGGACAGGTGATTTTATATGCAGCAGCCGTCCTGATGGGAATCGCCCAAGCTTTGTTATACCCGACATTGATGACCTACTTGACCTTTGTGCTTCCCTCGGCCTCGCGAAACATCCGGATCGGTTTGTTCATCGCATCGGCGGATCTCGGCATTTCCTTGGGGGGCTTGACAGCAGGAGTCATTGCGGATCAAATATCTTACTCTGCGATGTACGCGGTGTGCTCGGGGCTTGTTGCGGTTGCCGCATGTGCGGCCGTCGTTTATAACCGGCGTATCCATCAAGCTGCGGCGTAGCAAAAAGTAATGGATCGTTTTTCACGTCTTTATATCGTAATACTTACAAATAATTCCGAAAGGCAGGAAAAGCATATGAGTGAAAATCAGCTATACGATGTATGGTGGACGGAGAAAGAGGTCGGCGAGCAGCTCATGGAGGATGATCATCAGGCTCATTGGCGGAAGGTGCTCGGTTACGTGGAGGAGGAGGATCTGCGGAATTGCGAGGTCCTCGATTTCGGATGCAATCAAGGAGGCTTCCTTCGCTTTCTGTACGGACAAAGACCTTTCAAGAACGGCATCGGCATCGATCTGGCACGCCGTTCGGTAGATATCGCCAATGAAAGAAAGGGCAGCCTGCCGATTCAATACGAAGCTACTTCGACCCCTGAGCAGTATCGCAGCCGGTTTGATCTGGCCATCAGCATATCGGTTATCTATTTGATCTCGGATCTCAAGGAGCATGCCTGGAAAATCCGGCAAGCTCTTAAGCCGGGCGGCGTGTACTATGCCACCTATTCGGACTACTCAGGCAATCCGAGCCTGCCCTCCATGCGCGAGAAAATCAATCGCCATGGCGCTCTGTCGATGAATGAGCATACGCTCGATGACATTGCCGGCGCTTTCCTGGGGCAAGGCTTTCAGGTCGGGATCCGCAGAATGCAGCCCCATGGCTACATCGCACTGTCCGATAAAGAGCGGTGGTTTGGGAGTTTTGCCGACAAGATGCTGTACGAGTACGAGCAGGCGTACATTTTCCGTTTGACGGCCCCTGCTGAAAAATAAACTGTTTACCGGTTGTGAGAGGAGATTTCTAACATGTTTGCAGTTCCGAAGAACAAATATTTGCTGCATTTCACCTTAGCTGTTGCCTTTGCACTGTCCGGATGCTCGTCCACCGGTTCTGATTCCAGCTCCAAAGATCAAGCTGCGCAAGGAACCGTGGAGAAGTCCGTCACGATAGCATGGAACACAGATGTCGGAACGCTGAATCCGCATCTATACGCTCCAAGCCAAATGTTCGCGCAGGCGATGGTGTATGAGCCGCTCGTCGACTATGTCGAAGGGGGAAAAATCGCCCCCCGCTTGGCTGAGAAATGGGAGGTTTCACCGGACGGCCTCAGCTACACGTTCCATCTTCGCCAAGATGTCGTCTTCTCCGACGGCTCAAAGTTTAAAGCAGACAACGTCAAGAGGAATTTCGACGCTATTATGGCCAACAAGGAGCGTCATTCCTGGATGGGGGTCGTGCCTGTCCTGGAGAAGACGGAGAAACTCGATGATTATACGGTAAGACTGGTCCTCAGCAAGCCTTATTATCCTCTGCTTCAAGAGCTCGCTTTCGTTCGGCCTTTCCGGATTCTTGCGGACGCCGGTTTCCCGGACAGCGGCAAAACGTCGGAAACGATCGCGAAGCCGATCGGTACCGGTCCGTGGGTGCTCAGCGAATACAAAAAAGACGAATACGCGGTATTCCGCCGCAACGACAATTATTGGGGGCCGAAGCCGAAGCTGAGCTCGGTGAAGGTACGCATCATCCCCGATCCGGAGACGATCGTCACCGCGTTCGAGAAGAATGAACTGGACATGATTGTAGGCAGCGGCATCATCAGCATGGACAGCTTCAAATATTTAAAACAGTCGGGCAAGTATGCCACGGGAACTTCCGAACCGCTTACCACACGCACCTTCGTCATGAACAGCGTCAAGGCTCCGACATCCGAATTGGCTGTTCGACAAGCCATCCAGCACGGCATCGATAAGGAAAAGATGGTGAACAGTGTCACGTTAGGGCTGGAGAAAAAAGCCGATTCGGTGATGGCACGCAATTTTCCTTATTCGAACATCGACCTGAAAGCTTTTGAATATGATCCGAAGAAGGCGGAGCGATTGCTGGAGGAAGCCGGATGGAAGCTTCCTTCCGGGAAAACCGTGCGCGAGAAGGACGGTAAGCCGCTTTCGCTTGACCTCGTCTACGTCAGCACGGACGCCGTCCAGAAGCCGTTAGCCGAAATCATTCAAGCTGAGCTTGCCAAAATCGGTATCCAGGTTCAGGCCAAGGGCGAGGAGCTGATGGTCGGCAACGGCCGTTTGAAGACCGGCGATTATCATTTGAATTTTTGGAATACATACGGAGTGCCGCTCGATCCTCACAACTTTGTAACGTCAAGCACCCAAGCCAAAACCGGTATTCATGAAGCGCTCCTGGGAGTGCCGGCGAAGCCGCAGATCGATGCTTTGGGCAAAGAAGCGCTCAGCAGCACCGACGAGAAGAAACGCCAGGAGTTGTATACCCAATTTCTGACGAGTATTCATGAGAGCGCCGTGTTTTATCCGATTTCTTACGATACGGTGGTCGCTATCCATAATAAGAAACTGAGCGGGCTCAAGTTTGGAGCGACAAAGTACGATTTTCCGTTTCAGCAGCTCGACATCGTCCCTTGATGGATCGGCAGATGATCATCTACATTTGCAAACGGCTTCTTGGGCTTCCGCTTATCTTTCTCGGCATTTCTCTGCTCGCTTTTATTCTCGTCCGGCTCGTTCCCGTGGAGCCGGCCGAGGTCGTTCTGCGAATGTCCAACATTCCGCCCACCGAGGAAGCGATCGCCTCGATGCGTCAGGAGCTCGGCACCGATCGGCCTCTCCCGGTTCAGTATGCCGCTTGGCTATGGAAAGCGCTGCAATTCGATTTCGGCAAGTCCTTCGTCGGCAAGAAGCCGGTATGGGATGACATTCAAGAGAAGTTCCCTTCGACTCTACTGCTGGCAGGATCGGCCATCTTATTGTCGCTGCTCGTCAGTCTGCCGCTTGGTGTACTGACTGCCATCTTCAAGGGCGGGTGGATCGATCACTTGAGCCGCGTGCTATCGCTCATTGGCACTTCGATGCCTCGTTATTGGCTGGCCTTTCTGCTCGTTTATGCGTTCTCGGTGAAGCTGGACTGGTTTCCGATCCAGGGAAGGGGCAGCTGGCAGCACCTCGTGCTTCCAACAGTTACATTGTCGGTAGCCAACATCGCAATGTTCTCGCGCCTGCTCCGCTCCACGATGCTGGAGAACATGAAGGAAGATTACGTCCTCTACGCACGGGTTCGAGGACTTCGCGAGACGGAGATTGTGCTTCGCCACGTTCTGCCGAATTCCTTGCTCCCGCTGATCACTTCGGTCGGAGTCAGCTTCGGTCATTTGCTCGGCGGAACGGTGATCGTGGAGCAAATTTTCAGCTGGCCCGGACTTGGAAGGTTTCTTATTGAATCGATACTAAACCGGGATTATCCGGTTATTCAGTGTTATGTGCTGCTCATGGCCGTCGTGTTTGTCCTTACGAATCTGGCGGCCGACGTGTTCAGCCGGATGCTTGATCCCCGGCTGCAGCAGAAGGAAGGGGCTAACGGAGGATGAATACTTTAACCGCCCACCGATATGTCATTCGGCGAAAACGGCATGTTTCCGTCGTGATCGGATGCAGTCTGATCCTTTTGATTATTGCGGCAGCCGGTGCTGCGGCGCCTTGGATCGTGCCGAACGATCCGAATCAGATTGACCTGATGAACAAATTCGCCTCTTTTTCGGCCCGGTATCCTTTAGGAACCGATCACTTGGGCCGGTGCACGTTCTCCCGGCTGCTGATGGGAATACGCACCTCACTTTCCATCTCGGTGATGGCGATGGCGTCAACCATACTGATCGGCGCGCTCGCGGGCACGATAACGGCCCTCAAGGGAGGCAGGCTCGACGCCGTTTTTATGAGGATCTGCGATATCCTGCTGGCGTTCCCTACTCTTGTACTCGCCTTCGCCATATTGGGCATTCTCGGTCCCGGGACGGGGAATCTCATTCTTGCGTTGGTGCTCTCCCAGTGGGTCTACTATTCGCGAATGGTGCGAAGCATGGTGCTGAAAGTGAAGCTTAAGCTTTATTATCAATCGGCAAAGGTTGCCGGTACGAGGCGATGGACTCTTATCTGGCGTCACGTGCTTCCCGGCATATCGGCGCAGCTCCTCGTTCTCGCCACTCTCGAGTTCGGCTCGGTCATTCTTGAGGTTACCGGGTTGTCATTCCTGGGCCTGGGCGTGCAGGCTCCCACCGCGGAATGGGGGATGATGATGAACGAAGCGCGCCAGCACCTGCGCCAGCATCCCGAGCTGATGTGGCTTCCCGGTATGGCGGTTACCCTTGTGGTCGGCTGCAGTAATGTACTCGGGGAGACGTTAAGAGATTATTTCGATCCGAAGGAGCAGTAATATTTTATGAGCAATCCACTACATGAATCGATCCTTTCGGTATCCGATCTTTCCGTCGATCTTCGGGCAGAAACCGGGACTATACGGATTTTGGACGGCATCGATTTGCGCGTCCGATCCGGTTCCGTTTTGGGCATTGTGGGGGAGAGCGGAAGCGGCAAGTCGATGACCTGCATGGCTTGCATGGGGCTATTGCCTACGGGTGCTGCGATTGCAAGCGGCAGCATCTCGCTCGCAGGGCGCGAATTGCTCGCGCTCTCCTTGGAGGAGCGCCGTCTGCTTCGCGGAACCCGGTTATCGATGATCATGCAAAATCCAATGGCTTCGTTTAATCCGATTCGAACGGTCGGCGAGCATTTCACGGAAACGATCCGGGCACATGCCTCCATCGGACGCAATGATGCCAGGGAGCAGGCCGTAGATTGCCTGAAGCGGATTGGCCTGCCCCGACCAGCCGAGCTGATGAAGATGTACCCATATCAGCTGAGCGGGGGAATGCTTCAGCGCGTCATGATCGCGATAGCCCTATCGGCGAGCCCGGACGTCCTCTTCGCGGATGAGCCGACAACCGCGCTCGATCTGGCCAGCCAGCGCCATGTCCTCGGCGAGCTGGAGCAGCTGTGCAGATCGGAGGGAACAGCGCTTGTCATTGTCACTCACGACCTCGGGGTGATCGCCGAGCTGGCTGACGAGGTCTCAGTCATGTTTCAGGGCCGGATCGTTGAGTCGTCCGAGGTTTTCCAGCTATTTGACCGTCCGCAGCATCCTTACACGAAGGTGCTGCTTGAGAAGCAAATCGGGTGAGGGGAAGGGGGTAGAGGATGAAGCTATTGGATGTAACGAATCTAAGCAAATCTTACGTGAAGGAACGCAGACTATGGGGAGCTTCGCAACGGTTCACGGCGCTGCAGCGGGCATCGTTCAGCCTGGAGCCCGGAGAGTGCCTGGGCATCGTCGGAGAAAGCGGATCCGGTAAAAGCACGCTCGGCAAGCTCATTCTCGGGCTGGAGCAGCCGGACGAAGGTGCCATCCGGTTTCAAGGGGCGGATTGGCTGAACGGCGCCTCGGGTGTGAGATACAAGCTGCGCCGCGACCTGCAGGCCGTGTTCCAAAACAGCGGCGATGCGCTGAACCCGAGAATGACGGCCAGGCAAATCGTGGCCGAGCCGCTGCTGAATTACGAGCGCTTGACCAAGAGGGAGATTGAACGAGCCTGCCTGGATGGACTTGAAGCGGTAGGGCTGAGTGCGGCGGATGCAGACAAGCTGCCGCATCAATTCAGCGGGGGACAGCAGCAGCGGCTTTGCATCGCCCGCGCCTTGGCGCTCCGCCCCAAGCTGATCGTGCTGGACGAGGCCGTGAGCAGCCTCGACCGGATGCTGCAGACTCAAATCCTGGAGCTTCTTCGCCGGTTAAGGTCGGAACACAAGCTTTCGTATATATTCATCTCGCATGATCTCAAGGCCACCCGCTATTTGGCGGATCGTCTTATCGTGATGGATCGGGGAGAAATCGTCGAGCGATTGGATCGCATTTCGAATATTGGTTCCTTGTCCCATCCGGCATCAAAAAGGTTGCTGGAAGCGCAGCTGCCGGAGCATCCGTCCGGGCGAAAGCGAATTGCGGAGAACGACCAGAACCTTCAATATCGGGAAGCGATACCCATTTGAATTTAATTGCATCTCAATTCATCAATTCTTCAGTTGCCGAAAATGAACTCGAATGAAAGGAGATATGACGTTTGATCGATACAGTCTCATATCGCATACTGCCCGCAACATTGGCCCACGTGGAGGATATAGCGGCTTTCGTTCTTCCGACGATGGAAAAATTATATCCTCCGGGAGCTTTTAACCCAGACCCGGACGATTTGAAACGATTCGCAGAAGTCTATGTGAAGCCGCCGGATGCGTGCTTTTATGTAGCTCGCGATAACGGCGGCACCATCATCGGCACAGCAGCCGTCCGACCCTATGACCGCCGGTTCCCCTTCATGAATGAAATCTTCGGCTCCCGTGCCGTATGCGAGGTGACCAAGGTATATATCGACGTCCATCTGCGAAGACAGGGAGTCGGCTCCGCTCTGTATCGCACAGTGGAGTCCTTTGCACGGCAAGCGGGCTACGAAATGTCTTATCTGCACACGTCCACCTATTTGCCGGGAGGTTTTCCGTTCTGGGTATCCCGCGGGTATCAGATATGCTACGATGAAACGGATCTGGTCAAGCATTTGAGCAAACTTCTATAAACAA
Organism: Paenibacillus hamazuiensis; assembly: GCF_023276405.1. Classification (NCBI taxonomy): domain Bacteria; kingdom Bacillati; phylum Bacillota; class Bacilli; order Caryophanales; family Paenibacillaceae; genus Paenibacillus; species Paenibacillus hamazuiensis. Next base: position 2,466,928 of record NZ_JALRMO010000001.1, on the reverse strand, counting down.
ATCTATTATCGGCTTGAGTTTAAGGGAATGTTGAGCCCCAGATCAGAAAATTGCTTAAAGTTATGTTACAGTCGCAACGGTTTGCCGTGCGTGAAGCTGCGTCCGGAGAAGAAGGCGTATTGGCGAGGATCTATTATCCATAGCTCCCGATATCACCGGAATGGATGTCTGCTGCGTATCAGAGACTCGTTCAGAGTACCAATTATCGTGTTTACAGCTAAGGATCGGGAAGAAGATAAGTAGCTGTGCTGATGATTTCGTGACCAAACCATTCAGCATGGGGGAGCTTGTTACTAAATTTGCGCAGCGCTTAGGCATGTGGCAAAATCCGTAAATGAGCCTTTTTTTCAATTAGACGTGAAAGCTTGCTAGTATCACATAGAACTGCTTCGTCCAGGGAAATAGGAGACCAAAGTCATTATTCCCTTTTTTCAAGGGCTTAGCGGTGGTCATTAGGTGTTTTCAAAACGTAGATGATAGCTACTCCTACTGTGGAGTTGTATTATTATGTCTCGAATAGCATGGTTTACGAGACAAACTGAATATAACAAATACAAGCAGCTCCCCGATGTAAGCTGCTTGTTACGGTGTTAGCGTTCGAGCTTGGGACGGTAGGCAGAAGCTGCCGGGGCGGTCGCTGCGGTCAGCGGAAGAGTGACCAACCTGAGGCACATTCGCGGCAATCGCAAGAACGCCTCGAGCACGGAGCGCGAACCCACAGCGACGGCTACACGGAGTGTGAACCAAATGCGCAATCGGGAGCAATCTACCGAAGTGGATGCGATGAATGGGTTGTCGGGCGGACCCGGCTGCGTGGCCAGACGGATCATACCGTCGTTCATGACAGCGAGTAACGTCGAAGTACGAATCAACAGACGAATGCTCGGAGCGTAGAGGAGCTGGTAAACCGGCGCAATCTATTCATGTATCCGAGCAGCAGAATATCCAGGATACGACGAACCGGAAATCCGTCACGAACTAGTCCAAAACCAGTCCAATGAGCGGTCGGCTTCCGATGTAACGAACCGGCGCACGGCCGCGAATTAAGTGAACGAGCAGAACGTGAGCGAAACGGTGAATCGCAAATCGGCAACAAATCAAGCGAGGGAGCCCCCCTATACCTCCAACGCATAAGAAACGGCCTGCTCTCTCGTCATTCCTCTTCCAATCGCAATGGCCTCGTTAAACGGCTCATCGCCGCATTCTAGTCTGCAGGTTCGTTTCGCCTGTTCGTAAATCAATTGAAACTGGGGCTGAGCCGCGGAGCCAAGCTTCGCTCGTAATTTCTCGGAGACTCCGATAAGCGTAGCGGCCGCCCGGTATTCTTCCAGCCCGCACAACGAGCTTACAAGTCCCTCGACTCCTCGATCGAGGAACCACGTTCCCTGATACGTTTGACAGATGGCGATGCTTCTCTTAAAGAGTGCCAACGCCTCTCTGGGCTTCCGCCGGTTTAAAGCAATATATCCCAATGCCCGCAGAGGTCCCGACAACTCCAAATCGTCTTTTACTTTCTCGAATAGCATGGCACTTTCGACCAGCAAGGGTTCAGCCCGTTCCCAAAGCTGTTGCACCACCAGAATGTTGCTCAGAGAGCTTAAGGATGACGCGAGGCTCCAATCGTCACCTGAATCCCTGGCATGAAGCACGCTTTCTTCCGCTAGTCGGATCGCTTCGTCTGCTAAGCCCGAACGCGATGCCAGCTGAGCCAGCATGCGAAGCTGAGATGCCAGGAGCGCCGGATGTCCGAGCTTGCGAGCTTCATCCGCGCTTTGTCTGGCCAAATCTTCGGCTTTCTCGACATCTCCCATGACCCATAACAACACGCTAAGACCATGCTTCGCTTTAACCACGTGTTCTTGAACGGAAGCTTGGCTGTGCTTCGTCAGAGCCGTTTGAAGCTGCGCGGATCCTTCCTGCAAAGTTCCTTCATGCAGCCAGTAATAATAGAGGCAGGATGCCATTCGTATTGCAGCTCCCACCTCCCGCGGATGATCGCAGGCTATTCGCAGCGCGGAGCGAATGTTGGCGTATTCCCGCCGAATCGCAACGAATGCGGCATCCCGGTCTCGACTGCGAAATCCCCGTTCCGCTCTCTCTACGAACCGACAGTAGTACTCGACGAAGCGACGGATCATCCGTTCGCGTTCCTCATCGGTGGAGTGCCGCTCCCATTGTTCGCATCCAAATTGTTTAATTGCCTCGATCATCGCATATCTGCGTCTAGGTCCGCTGCTTGACGAATCAACAGATAGAAACGATTTATTGTATAGGCTAGCAACCAAGTTCAAGGATTCCTGACGATCGAACTGTCCGAGGGAAGGGTTTGATTCTTCATCCGTGCATATATGTTCGACCGCTTCTAGCTCAAATCCCCCGGTAAAAGCACTCAGCTTCCGCAGCAGCTGCCGCTCTTGCTCCGTAAGCAGGGCGAAGCTCCATTCCAGGGTGGCCCGAAGCGATTGATGACGGGGGGCGGCCGTTCTCTTCCCAGCCGTAAGGACGGCGAACATATCGGACAGCCGCTCGTCGATTTGCTCGATGCTAAGCACGTTCGTCCGGGCGGCAGCCAGCTCTATGGACAGCGGGATGCCCTCCAGGCGTTTGCAGATCCGTCCGACGATCTTCACGTCCTCTTCCGTAACGCGGAATGTGGGTGATACGGCGCTCGCGCGCTCGATAAACAGCTGAACGGACTCGAAGGAAAGAATGGCATCATGACCTATATGATCCCGCAGCTCGTTATCCGTGGGGAAAGTGAGCGGCGGAATCCTCCATACGCGCTCCAAGCCGATGTTCAAAGGCTCCTGGCTGGTAGCCAAAATGTCGACCCTAGGGGAGGCCGACAACAATCGCTCGATGAGAGAAGAACAGAAATCGATCAAGTGCTCGCAGTTGTCGAATACGAGAAGCATGCATTTGTTCCGGATATGGTCGAGCAAGCACTCGATGAGCGGCCTTTCCTTCTGTTCCTTGACGTCCAATACCGACGTGATGGTTCTCAGCGCCGAGAGCGTATCCATCGCCGATGCGAGCTCGAACAGCCAGACGCCGTCGGGATAAGAAAGACAGGCGTCTGAGGCGACCTTATACGCCAGACGCGTCTTGCCGCTTCCCCCGGGACCCGCAAGCGTGACGAGAGGGGAGTCGGCAAGCCATTGCCGAATCTCCCCGATCTGTTCGAGGCGGCCGATAAACGAGGACATTCTGCTTGGTAGATTCGTTGTCCCGTATGGCGAGGCTGCATTTCGCGGCGATTCATCGGTCCTGTGAACCGGCGAACCTTCCGATCGGATTCCGGAGTGAACGTTAGAAACGCTACCTGCAGAAGCATCCGCGAGAATCGCCTCGAACCATTGTTCGTCAAAGAGGGGATACATCCGGTTATTTCCTGACCTGTCGTCATGGAATCGACGGACTGTCTCCCACAGTAACTGAGCCTCCGCGCGCTCGGAACCGCGAAGAAATTTTTGTTCAACTACAAAGAGTTGAATCAGCAATTGCAGATTATGAGCACTGGGCAGCCGTTCACCATTTTCCCACTGCTGAATCGTCCTGGTCTCCACCCCGATCCGCTTGGACAAATCAATCTGCCGCAGCTTCGCCTTTCCGGCCGGGCCCGGTCTCTGCCGCAGTTTGCGAATCATCTCTTCCGGCCATACCCTTTCCGTTTGATTACCCGCCATTTATTCTCCTCCCGATAACACGAACTTACACGAACTCTTCGTACGAACTCGCCTGCATTCTCAGCATAAACGTTATCGTGCTAAGATTCAATCATACCGAACATGCCGGATAAGCGTGATCTTTTTCCTCGGAATCGCGGCCATGGGCATTATCTCTGATCGAGATTTTGGACCGCCATATCGGCGATTTGGAGGAACAGATGGACCGGATTCGGGCCTATCGTGACGGCAATACAAGTAGGTAAACGAAATGTTTGAATAAGCGACGATCAGCAGAAAATCTGGAGACGTCTATAGAAGTGAATCCGTACGAGGAGGTGAGAACAATGTTATACGAACTGCGAATCTATCATATTCATCCCGGCAAGATGAAGGCGATCCAGGACCGGTTCCGTGACCACACCATTGATTTGTTCGCGAAGCACGGCATGAACGTGACGCAGTTCTGGGAAGACTGGGACGAAGGCGAGAATCGGCTGTATTATCTGGTCGAGCATGAAGATATGAACATGCGCAACCTGAACTACGATCGTTTCCGCAACGATCCGGAGTGGTTGGAGATTAGACGGATCTCCGAGCTTGACGGTCCGCTCGTGGAGAAGCTGGAAAGCCTATTTATGAAGAACGCGGCCTTTTTTACTATCAAGTATATGAATTCAACCAGGAATGGCGCATACCGGCATGAAAACAATAGTGATCGTAACACACCCAAACATCGAGTAGTCAAATTGGAATCAAGCCTGGCTGAATGAACTGCACAAGCATAAGGACATTACGGTCCATGAGTTGTATAAGGAATACGTGACGCGGGAGCAACGACTGATCGAAGACCATGACCGGATTATTTTCCAATATCCGCTTTATTGGTACAGCACGCCGCCGCTGTTCAAGAAATGGTTCGATTCCGTCTTGCTCTACGGCTGGGCGTACGGACCGGACGGTTCGAAGACGGCGGGCAAAGAAATCGGCGTCGCCATCTCGACGTACGGCACACACGAGTCGTATCAGCCGACCGGATCCAATCGCTTCACGCTGGAAGAAATTCTGCGGCCTTACGCGGTGAAGTAGGATTAAGAATAATTCATAATGTTATATCACACTTATGTTGATAGGCAATGATCAACGAAAAAGCTCTACGATTTACAGAAAGCGAGGGATGGGCATGCTTTACGAGTTGCGCATTTATACCATGCATGAGGGGAGAATGGAAGCGATTCTGCAACGTTTCCGCCAGCATACACTTGGTATTTTCGAGCGGTTGGAAATGAAGGTGTACGATTTCTGGATCGATCAGACGGGGCTTCCAAAGTTATATTACGTGATGGAATATAAGGATATGGAGGAACGGCAACGGCTGTGGGGGGCGTTTCTACAAGACCCGGAATGGATCGAGGTGAAACGCAGATCCGAGGAAAGCGGGCCCATAATTGAGAAGATTGAAGGAATATTTATGAATCGGGCCGATTTTTTTATACGATAGCGCGTTTGGCACTTGCCCCTCAACGGGACAATACAGGAACGGAGTTTACAGCCTAGCCGGCGGGCTCCGTTTTTGAGTTAGGGAGTCGTCTCCCGTCGAATGAGAATTACTGTCACTTATACTACGTGTCCCTTATATTTATGAGTGAAGTTAGAATCGACACGATAATAAGAAAATACCAACATATGGTATAATGAGTGATAGTACCAGTTCATGAAAGAATAATTTTGTCGATCGAAAATACTGGAATAAGGGAGAGCAGTATATGAGTTACCAATAATCGAACGGAATCTATCCCTTTAAGAATTGAATAATAGGTGGTAGCTAAATGGATATTGAAAGGCTTAATAAACAAATAGAGTTTATTGTAGAAATTGACAAAGTGAAACAAATACTTAGGAACACGATTCTAATGGATGCTTCAAGGAGAGAGAATGATGCTGAACATACATGGCATATGGCTGTAGGAGCTATGATATTGTCTGAATATGCCAATGAAAGTAATTTGGATATGTTAAAGGTCTTTAAGATGATTTTGCTCCATGATATTGTGGAAATTGATGCTGGAGATACATTTGCTTATGGTAATGTGAACTGGCAGGAAACAGCTGAAAAAGAAAAAAAGCCGAAGAAAGAATATTTGGAATATTACCAAATGACCAAGCTAATCAGTTAAAGGAAATCTGGAATGAATATGAAGAAGCAGAAACTCCTGAAGCAAAATTTGTCCAAGCAATGGACAGCTTTATGCCTATCCTCCATAACTATAGAACTAGTGGCCTACAATGGAAAAAGTTAGGTGTCACAAGAGAAAAAGTATTATCAAGAAATAGAAGAATTGAGAACGGTTCTGCCCTCCTGTGGAGTTATATTGAAAATATTGTTAATGATGCGGTTGAGAAGGGTTTTTTGGAGCCTTAGAATATGTAATTCCCAATTGAACTAAAAGGTGTGGTTGCGATGTTTCCTCGGTATTTGGTCGATTTCGATTTGCAGCGGCTTCCCCGCGTCCGGACGGATGTCATCGTCATCGGAGCCGGGATCGCAGGACTGTTCACCGCGATTAAGGTTAGCGATACGAAGAAAGTAATCATGATTACGAAGAAATCTCTGCTCGACAGCAATACCCGTTATTCGCAGGGAGGTATCGCGGCGGTCATCTCCGACGAAGATTCGCCGGAGTATCATATGCAGGACACCTTGGTGGCGGGTGCGGGACTTTGCGACGAACAAGCGGTCAATGTGCTCGTGCATGAGGGCCCCGACGGCGTCAAGGACCTGATTCGAATGGGGACGCAGTTCGACATCGAGAATGGCGAGCTGGCGCTGACCAAAGAAGGCGCTCACAGCCATCGCCGCATTTTGCATGCACATGGGGATGCGACGGGTGCAGAGATTGTGCGTTCGCTGTCGGAACGGACAAAACAGGATCCGAACATCGAGCTGTGGGACGACCATTATGTTATCGACTTGATTACTCAGGACGGGGAGTGCTGCGGGGCGCTCGTGCAGAAGCCGGACGGGCAGCGCGTGTTCGTGGAAGCGGATGCGACGATTCTATGTTCCGGAGGAGCAGGCCAACTGTACCGTTATACGACGAATCCCGAAATCGCCACAGGGGACGGCATCGCCATCGCGCTTCGCGCTGGTGCGGAAATCCGGGACGTCGAGTTCATTCAGTTCCATCCGACGGCATTGTGTTACCCAGGCGCACCGCGCTTTCTCATTTCCGAGGCTGTCCGTGGGGAAGGAGCGATTCTGCGGAACATCAAAGGCGAGCGATTTATGGATAAATATCATCCGCAGCTGGAGTTGGCCCCCCGCGATGTCGTCGCCCGCGCGGTCTTAACCGAGATGGAAGAAACAAAGGTCTCGTTCGTTTACATCGATATTACGCATGAAACCGAAGAACTGATCAAGCACCGGTTTCCTACAATCTACGAATTTTGCCTGCTCTACGGGCTTGATTTGACTACGGACTGGATTCCGGTCGCTCCTGCGGCGCATTATATGATGGGCGGCGTGAAAACGGACCTGCACGGGGAAACAGCCGTCAAGCGTCTGTTTGCTTGTGGCGAAGTATCCTCGACAGGCGTTCACGGCGCCAATCGGCTGGCGAGCAACTCGTTGTCGGAAGCGATCGTCTTCGGCCGCCGCATCATCGAACGGATCGCCGAGCTGCCGCCGCTGAACCGTACGCCGAGTGAATTGCAGGTTGCGGTTCACCGGAAGGAGTCGCCGCAGCAAGCGGTCGTCGAGAAAAAGCTCAAGCTGCAGAAAGTCATGCTTCGTCAAGCGGGTATGAAGCGCGACGCCGCCGGGCTGCAAAGAGGGCTGGACGAGCTCGAGCGGCAGTCGGCCTTCTTCGAATATGCTTTGATTAAGCGCGAGGAGTATGAATTTGCCAATTTGCTCATCTGTGCAATGCTAACTACGAAAGCGGCGCTGCTGCGCCGGGAAAGCCGCGGCGGCCATTTCCGCGAGGATTATCCGCAGCGAAGCGACGCCTGGGTGAAGCATATCGTCTACCGGCTGGAAGAAGGCCATTTGGAGGAGTGCATTCAAGATGCTTGAGATCAACCGCGAACGATCGAAACGCAGCATTGCGGAATGGCAGGAGGAAGACTTCGGAACGGCGATATTACGACCATGACGATCATTCCGGTGGACCGTCCGGCGAAATTCATGTCAAAGAAGACGGGCTGGTTGCCGGCTTGCCGGTAGCCGAGCTCGTATTCGGCGTCGTAGATCCCGCTTTTCATTTATCAGCTCTCGTTCAAGAAGGAGCGGCTGTCCGGAAGGGTACGATGGTAGCCGAAATGGTGGGCTCCGCCCGCAGCATTTTGCTTGGGGAGAGACTCGCCCTCAATTTGAAACAGCGCTTGTCCGGCATCGCCGCAAGAAAACAATGCTTGGCGAAGATAAATGTTTGTCTCCTATACAGGGAACAGACAGAAGAAACTAACATGTTTTTCTTATTCAACGGTGTGTTCTCAAATTCCTTGCTATCTAAATATCGGAACCAAGCGGGAGGATGCTGGGGCATATTTCGATAGCGGCAAACTGGATTATTGAAGCTGCTATGGTTTTGGGTATGGATACTTCGTGTGAGAAATCGTTTTACTCCAACACCTGGTTCTTTCGCATCACAATCTCGGGGAATGGGGTAGCCTAGTACAGCCACAAATACCTGAGGCTATAGCACTGCATTATATTGATACGATGGATGCAAAGCTTCAGGTTGTTGAGGATGCATTAGATTCGACGCCTGATTCGGAAGAATGGACACAGCCACTTCGGATCATTGAGAATAAACAAATTTACCGGATGAGAAAGTAATTCCAGCTGCGGTGGGATCAATACCTTGTAACTCTTGAAACTGATTAAATTAAAGTCACCTATAATCGGGTGTCTTTTTTAGTTCAGCAGGATCTCGATAAGCAGCTGAAAAATAAATTCGGGAAGAGCATTGCAAAGCTAACTTTGTATCTGATCAAGAGCAACTATGCCCAGCTGATGGATGTCGGGTGACAAGAACTTTATCCCATTCCCGAAATTGACAAGAATTTTTATCTCATTCCCGACGGATCACGACGGTGGCCGGCCGGAAAAGATCGGCTATCGTCGTTGCGCTAACTGGCAGTTTTTATTGAATAAGTTGTAAATTTAACATTTTAAAGTAAGATCATTTCTTTGTAATGAGAAATGGAGGTTTGTGATCGTACGCAAGCGGTGATTTTTGCCATTCAAAACGGTCTAGTCGGTATAACACCGTCCGCTCCTACGACAAGCTTACCTTCCGACAAAGGATAAATGGCAAGCGCTTCTTCTACGGTCAAGTTCATGGCGATCCCCCCCATCTCATAAAAATCGGATCTCGATTATTATCGTATAAATATAACACACAACAGTAAACAACGTGACATATTCGGGTATTTTTTAGATTGTAAACCAATGAAAACGATTCGCATTTGTTTTATAATCCAATTACATGTTATCTTAGTTTACATCATTTCGGATCGGTTATATGATTTGGAGGAAAGTTGACAACACAATTAAGGATGATTCAGAAATGAAGGGGAAGCTTATTCGGGTCTTAGGGTTTTCACTGATCGCTTTCTAATGGCGTTCATGGCTGCTTGCGGCGGCGGCTCCAGCCAGCCGGTGGCCAATTCCGGCGCTCCGGCTGAGGCCCGAAACAGGAAGCGGCGAAAGATAAGCCATACAAAGGTGAAAAGCTGGTCGTCGGGATTTGGGGCGGCGGCCATGTCGATGTGATAACGAAAAACGTGCAGTGAAAAAAAATGCGAGAGGGTGATAGTGATGGCTGCCGAGCGATTTGCCGGAGTTATCCTTGAATGTGACCGGGCCTTGCGCCATGCGCGACGGTACTGTACACTACGCCGATATTTACCGTCCGGACGAAAACGGGATATATCCCGTTCTGCTGATGCGGCAGCCTTACGGCAAAAAGATCGCCTCAACGGTCACTTATGCGCATCCCATCTGGTATGTGCAGCGGGGTTACGTCTTCGTCATTCAGGACGTTCACGGCAGAGGGGCGTCGGAGGGAAGTTCGAACCGTTCGTGCGGGAATTGGAAGATGAATACGACACGATCGAGTGGGCGGCGGGCCTTCCGTACAGCAGCGGACGCGCCGGCATGTACGGCTTCTCCTATCAGGGCTTCACCCAGTGGGCGGCAGCCTCCGAAAATCCGCCTCACCTGGCGGGATCGCTCCCGGGATGTGCGGTGCCGATCTGTACCGCGGCATGATTTACCCACAGGGCCGGTTTGCGATATGGGAGCATTTGCCCTAGGCTTACCAGCTGGCCAGGGATACGGCGAGGAAGCAGGGCGGCGACCCGAGACGGAAGAATCTTGTACGCTTGTAAGTCGAAAGGCCCCCGACGATCTGCTCTTACATATGCCGGTCAGCGACAGACATACGGTATTGGCCCGATATTTTCCGGCTTACCAAGAATGGTGCGAGCATCCGGAGTACGACCAATATTAGGAAAAGCGCAATTGGCTTCCGAAGCTTGCGGATAATCCTGTTCCGGAGCTGCACATCGGCGGCTGGTACGACCCGTTCCTGATGGGCACGTCTGAAACGTTCGATGCGCTGCGGCGAGCCCAGACGGTTCACCGGTTACTGATCGGGCCGTGGGATCATATACCGTGGGGGTGCCGGGTCGGCAGCATCGATCACGGTCGGGGCGCCGACGGGAACATCCATCTCAAGCAGGTGCATTGGTTCGATTATTGGCTCAAGGACAAAGGGATGCGGGTGCCCCGGACGCAGCACAGGTCGAATACTTCGAGCTGGGAAGTAACTGGTGGCGGTCGATCGGTCCGATCTCCCCTTTCCGGGGCGGTTCGGAGGAAAGCCGCTGGTATATAACCGGATCATGATGCGGATGCGGAAGGTAAGGCTGATGAAAAAAATTCAAATTTTAGCGTTGGCGAAATGGACTATACATCTACCGTTATGCAGCCTTTTATTTATGAAGGTGACGCAGCCACGCATGGCATTGGCTATTTAGCGCCGGAAAGATGGGAAACGTTGGCCAAACAACTTACGGATATCGGCGTTTTGAAAACGATGCCTGTTGTGACGAAAGCTTATACCACAGAATTTTTCCCTGGTAAACTAAAGTAGGACAAAGCGAAAACAAACAAATGTAGGGGGAATGAAAATGTCAATCGAAATAGTTCGTGACCCGGTATTGACTCATGAATGGCATGGGGTATACAAAGCGGATGATTTAAAAGATAAACCGGTTCAGGTTAACATCATGGGGGAACTGATCGTTTTATTCCGTACGAAGAATGGTGTCCATGCATTCAAGGATTTATGTGTTCACAGAGGATCGGCATTATCGCTCGGAACGGTAGAAAATGACACGATAGTATGTCCCTATCACGGCTGGTCCTATGATTCGGAAGGTAAATGTGTATGCATACCCTCACAGTCAAAAGATAAAAAAATACCCGATCGGGCAAAAGCTTTACCCTATTCATGCCGGGAAGATTACGGATTAATTTGGGTTAATATTGGCGAACCTTCATCTTTCCCTATGTTTCATGAGTATGATGACTCCAACTTCCGTTCCACCGTAAGTGGACCATACACGGTACAAGCTGCCGCTCCTAGAATCATCGAGAATTTTCTCGATTTCGCTCATCTGATGTGGGTCCACAACGGTATTTTGGGAGAAAAAGAGTTTTCAGAAATTCCGGCATACAAGGTAAATGAAACCGAGCATGGCCTTGAAACTGAAGAAGTAAAAATTTATCAAGCAAATGCACAGTGGGGAGGAGAGGCAACAAGTATCTATGTAAAATCTGCATTACGTCCTACTACAGCAAAACTTCGGAAGACAAATGCGGACTCGGGGGATGTAGTTGCCATTCTGATTAATACCGTTCCGATTAAACCGAATTTGACCCTGGTTCATATGGTAACCTCCAGGGATTTCAGCAAGGATGAAGCTACCGACCGGGCATTCCTTGAAAATAATGCCTTAGTCTTCGGACAGGACGTGGCCATCCTAGAAAATCAGAAACCTGAAGAATTGCCTTTGGATTTGCAAGCTGAGTTGAATCATCCTTCTGACCAGATGTCCATCTCCTATCGCCGCTGGCTTCGAGAGTTGGGCGTACAATTCGGTATTGCATAGAATGTAATAAACCACATAGCGCTTGATAGATAAAGGAATGAGGTATCGCGGGCTGGGGAGATTATCCTTCCCAGTCTTGTCAACTGTCGCATGTAAGCCTATGCAATGAGGTCAGGTTCCTTGTAAAGCTTCTCAAGCCTAATCAGCCATATGACATAATTCAGATGAATTAATACAAAAGCCGGCAATCCCATTGCTCCAATCAGCTCTGAGTGTAGTCAAAACCGGCGGACAATTGCTGACGCTTGGCGTAAGCGAGAGGCCGATGCCGATTATTCCGGCGGTGTATCATTAATAACTTCTGCGGCCCATGTCGGGTGACAAGAACATTATCTCATTAAATACCGCGTAAATCGCGGCTTTTTGGTTTTATGGGATAAAGTTCTTGTCAAAATTCAATGACAAGAACTTTATCCCATTCCCGACGAAGATTACATAACATCGTAGTGACGAAGAATTACGCTTAAAAGCTTATTGCGATCAGTTTCCTTTAATTAAGCATTTGAACCGAATGCCGGGATAGTTCGATGTCAATGTGGAATTAAACGGATATTTGATGGAGGAAGGACTGCCGCGCTAGGATCGAGAATCCATTACGATCTCGAACATAGAGGAGGGAGGATTGGGTTTAAGTTTGCTTTTTGATCGATGTGCTGGTTATTGTAATATGGATAATAGAACGAGTGCCTCAATAGGTATTTTATAATATAAACATAGGAGGATGAAATGGCCTGGAGCAAATTGAAGCAACATCTGGAGAGTTTTCTCTGTCCTGCGTTATATGGAAGGGTCGAGTACCTTTCAACCAGCTACCGCTATTTACCAGATAAAGCAGGACTTTGTTATATTGCTGTAGACAAAAAGAACGTACTCAATATGAGTGATACCTTAATCAGATGGTATCAGACGGAGTTGGAAATTAAGAATGATTCAGATACCCAGATTCCTAAGGTTTTAAAGATGATAACCGCCAATTGTCGGTTATTTAATTGTCGATATTTGTGGGTTGATCAGATAAGGATATAAGTTCTTGTCTTTTAAGGATATATGTTCTTGTCGTCCGACAATATATGAGAAGTCAATGGCAATAAGGATTTAACGGGATTCACATACATATGTACAAAAAACCAGTTTATTCATTCATTTACTTCAGAAAAGGCAACAAATGCTTGCAATCTGCCTCCTCGCTCTGTATCATTTCAATTTCCGCCGCCGTCACAACATGGACTTAACGAAGATTTAACATCTCCTATCGTACAATGAAACTATCCGGATCGAAGAAGGAGGCGACAACATGAACCCCATTATTTATTGCGTAGGTGCTGTGATTGTGCTGGTTGCAGGAATTATTTATTTCGTTCGCAAGAAAAGGTCATAAAGGACATGCTCTAGACTAGTGAATTCAATCAAAGATCTACCGGACATGTTGCCAGAGAGCTTTGGCAATTCTATTCAACCTATAGAACAAGAAGCTCGTTGTGAATTTAAGAAGGCAATTAACATCAATTTAACAACGGAGTTGTATAGTACACATGAAGGGAGTTATTTACAATGGAGCGTCAAGTAGTGCAGCAGAAGCGCAAAGGTATTTTCTGGGTTGCAGTTTCATTTCTCATATGTCCGTGCCACTTGCCATTTACCCTAACTTTGGGACTCAGCTTGCTTGGGGGTTCGGCAATGGGCGTAATACTCCGGGAGCATCTTGTCCTCGCTGGCGTGGTGGTGACGCTTGTCTGGGGGGGAGGAACCTGGTACGGATTCCGCAAGCTTCGTACAGCGACCTGTAGCATCCCTGTTAAGAAGTCATCCAGCATGCTAAAATAGAAATAACATTCAAATTGCTCGACAAGGGGGGTGGGGATGATACGGATTTTGCTGGTAGAGGATGAAGTGGATATGGCGCATGCGCTGGCCAAGGGCTTGCGTCGGGAAGGGTATGCAGTGGATATCGCAGAGGATGGCGCGGCAGGGTGGGAGATGGCGGAAGCGAATCGCTACAATCTTGTGCTGCTGGATCTTAATCTTCCTGTTATGGATGGCGTCGAGGTCTGCAAGAGACTCCGACAATCACAACCCCGTCTTTCTATCGTCATGTTAACTGCTCGTCACGGGTCGCATAACATTATCAATGGGCTTGACGTAGGGGCAGACGATTATATCAGAAAGCCCTTTCATTACCATGAGTTGCTGGCCCGGATTCGCGTGCAACTACGGCGGGAAACTCCACTTAAGGTTTCTCGCCTTGCTTATCGGGATCTGTTACTGGACTCGGCTGCTCGAACTGTCATGCAAGCGGGGAGGTACTTGCCGCTGACCCGCAAGGAATTTGCGATCTTGGAATATATGTTATTGAACGCAGAGGCAACGATATCAGCGGAAACTTTACTTGAGCACATCTGGGATGCCCATGCTGACCCGTTTACTACGACCGTACGTGTTCATATAAATTCATTACGCCGGAAGCTTGCCACCGGAATACTTGCCGATCATACGGAACCCTATATAATAACGGTTCAAGGTGAGGGATATCGTCTGCATTCGGGGGCTCATGTAGAGGCGGTGTGCTTCGAATGAAGAGATACCGCCTCTCTTTGCGTACTCGATTAGCGCTCTACACCACCTCCGTTCTTATGATGCTATGTTTGATTTTTGCCGGCTTGCTTGCTATCTTTTCTCACTCCACCCCGATCTTGTCGAACATGCTGTTCAGCTTTGCTTTCACTGTAATTGCGGGGATGGTTAGCTCGTATTGGGTCTCAGGGCTTGCTTTAAGACCTGTTCGCGAAATGAGCGAAGCAGTTGCCGGAATCGATAGCCGCACCCTTCATACCCGGTTACGTTTGGAAGAATGGGAAGAAGAACTGCGCGACCTCGGCCTGTCATTCAACTCCATGCTGGATCGGTTAGAGGCTGCATTCCGTCAACAGAGCCGATTCATTAGCGATGCGTCGCACGAGTTGCGCACTCCGTTGGCCATACTGAGAACGCAGCTGGATGTGCTTGTTCTATCTCCGGATGATCCTGCAGATAGGGAAGACTTCCGACTTGCTGCGGATCGCATGTTAAGCCGTCTGGAATCGCTTGTTGAGGACTTGCTTCTTTTGTCCGACGGCAGATATGCCCCGGGAGATGACGAGACTTTCGATTTGCGGCAGTTGCTGCATGATATCATAGTGGAAATTAAACCGATCTCACGAACGCTTGGGGTTTCTATACGGCTGGAAGTCCTTTTGCAACAACCTACGGACAACGTGGTCGGCAGTCGACATCTATGGTTCCATGTTTTTCATAATGTGATCGAGAATGCAGTTCGCTACAACCGACAGGGCGGTGACGTCAACATTCTTTTAACTTCGGAGGCCGAGAACTTGGTAGTACGTGTGAAGGACACGGGCATAGGCATTCGTGCTCACCAGAGAGATCTCATTTTTGAACGGTTTTATCGAGTAGAATCGTCGCGTAATCGCAACCAAGGCGGCTCGGGGCTCGGACTCTCCATCGCGAGGCATCTGGCCGAGATGATGGGTGGGCAACTGGAGTTAGAACACACCGACGAAAACGGGAGCAGATTCAGAATAACACTTAGATCATTTGCTAGGCCAGAACAAGTTACAACTTAGCAGCATTACATGAAAAAAGAAAATAAATGAAGATTTATTAATTCAACGCACAAAATTGTGTAGTTGTTTCCTCCGACGTACACAAAAGAAGAACAACCCCATGTAGACGATTTCATTCTTACATGGGGTTGTTCTTCTTTTTGTAAATGAAAATCGGATGGACTTATTTTTTTTTGATCCATAAAAAACACATATATAGTGTGTAACAATATATAATGTCCAAGTGTCGGGTGACAAGAACATTATCTCATTAAATGTCACGTAAACCGCGGATTTTTTTATTTATGGGATAAGGTTCTTGTCAAATTTCAATGACAAGAACTTTATCCCATTCCCGATTTTGACAAGAACATTACCCCATTCCCGAGATCACTTTGAAGGGAAGGAGGTTACCTAGCACAAGGCATTCTGATTGAATTATCGGGCAGAGTGGTGGAACGGGTATTATTATCGCTCTCTAAAGTGATCCAGACGGTAAACCGTAAGATCGTAAGATTCAACCTGGAAATGGATTTACTTCATTGCTGAGAGACATATTTATTCAGGAGTCTTGACCAGTTACAGAATCACTTAACCAGTGAAGCCTATTTTGTAGAGATGTTCGGGGCGCAAAGTCGAGTGTGTTATAGAATGATAATGATATTGTTAAGCTATATCTTTTGCAATTGCAATATGGAAGAATTAGATGACAGAAATCGAGGCTAAAGAAATTGCTTTGAAATTCATAAGCAACCATACTTCAGAGCATTATACATTACATTTTATTAGCATTAACAGGTCTCCTCGTAATCCATATCACTGGTCTGCTGCCTTTGAAGTAAGACCTACAAATGGAGGAATGCTGGAGGGACCAATATTTGTAATAATAGATGAAAAAAGTTCTGAGGCTTGGTTTTTTGGTTAATTAAATAATTATTGAAGACATTACTTAATTTCCCTTGATTGGCTTCGTGCCTTTCAAGGTTTTTTTCTATGGTGGGGGGCTACCAAGTGCCGAATGAATCCATCATTCAACCAATAACACATCTAACCCTTGTAATACCCGTATAAAGATTTCTCCATTTCGGTTGTACGCACATCAAATGCTTTAATTTTATACCCTAATAACGCTATTCCAATACATCTACTGACTGCTGACTACTGGGAGGACTGGTCGGTTTGAACTAAGATGTGTAGATGTCAAAAGACAAGAATATGTAGTCATTAGAATCCGCGTAAATCGCGTTTTTTTTATTTATAGATATATATTCCTGTCCAAATCGAAGGATAAGAATATATATCCTTTACCGAAATGGACAAGAACAAACATCCTTAACCGATCAAGCGGGGCCGGGGCAGCACGTGAGAGTTGGATCGGTGCGCGACCCCGTGCGCGTAAGGGGCAGTTCAGGGCCGTTCAATGCCCGCGAAGATGCGCAGGACTTCGGCCGCATGGGCGGTGGGGTCGAATGGTGGGTTGCCAATCCCATGTGTGATAGGTTCCGTGGTTACGGAATTCCAAAGCCGTTCGTGTTTCCCTGCGGCAAAGTCGATGAGGGCGTCGCGGACGAAGGTGTCCCGGATCGCTTGTTCGTCGCTATGTCGGGGGCGTTGCTGGCCAACGATGCCGTACATCTCCGTGCCGTGTACCGCTGGTGCACCCTCGACAGGGCCAACGGAGAGCAGGTGAGCGTTGCCGCCTGCAGCGGCGTGGGCGAGTGCCGCACGGGCGGCGGGCAGGGTATAGATGTAGTCGGTCAAGAGCGCCCCGCGTACTTCGACCGGAGTACGTCCGTTGACGTCGTAGGCGGCGACGATATCCCGAGCACGGCTTCGAGGGATCCGAGACTTCGTTACCAGTTCGTCAACAAGGTTGTCGATGCTGCCCGGGTCGAACTGCTTGGTATCGTTAATAACCCACCAGTCTACCTCGTTCGTCGCCGTGCTAAAGAGAATGTCAACATCGCGCTGACGCCCGGATTCGAGAACTCGCAGCGGTGTGTCGATGAGAACACCACCGGTCTGAGAGTGATCGTTCACAATGCCAATCGTCGTGTTGTCGATGCCGTTTCGGTCGCCGATGTCACGTGGGCCAACCTTGAAGAGCGTCTCAGAGAGGAGCTTTCCATCCAGGGTGAGCAGTTGTTCGGGATCGTCAGCGATGCCAAGTTCGGTGAGAAACTTGTTCGCTAGTTCTTCAGCCCACCAGGCCGGAACGATCCGAGAGGCGCCGCCGGAGAACGCAGCGAGGCGATGGTAGAGTCCGTCAGCTGCCGGCGCTGCGAGGAGCGCTATCGAGGAGAACGCCCCAGCGCTGTGGCCGGTGACGGTGACGTTCTGAGGGTCGCCACCGAAACGAGCGATGTTCTCCTGTACCCATCTTAGTGCGGTGATGATGTCCTGTAGGCCGAGGTTGGTGGCGTCCGCGAACACTCCACCGTATTGGGAGAGGGAGAGCCAACCGAAGGGACCGAGCCGGTAGTTCAGGGACACCCCAATGGCGCGGCCGGTCGCGGCGAGACCTGAGGCGTTCGAGGTGGTCTGGGTGTTCGCGCCGCGTTCGAAGCCGCCACCGTAGATGTAGACGACCACGGGGAGCGGTTCGTCGCCAGCGTCTTCGGGTGCCCAGACGTTAAGGTTCAGGCAGTCCTCGCTGAATCCGTTGTCGGCCTCCAACCAGCTATTGTCGCCGGGTTGCAGCGGGGCGGGTCCCTTCTGGTCGTACGGCAGGGCCGGGTTGAACGGCAGCAAAATGGGTCGGCGGAAGCGTTCTGCACTGGCGTAGGGGATGCCCAGCCAGGAGCGGACCGCTTGGCCAGCGGCATCGGTCATATGTTCGGTGCTTCCGTTGAGGGTATGGTCAGGTTTCATTTGTAATAGTCCTTTCATAGTTAAGATGATATGATCATTTTAAGTCATTGTTTATAATAATAAAAGGTGAAATCAAGACTATAACTGACATATTTCGGACATTTCAATCAGCCCATCGGCCTTGGATTGAAGTTGGCATTGCCAACTACCTATTTTTGATTTATTTTATATTTCCTGAAAGGCGTATACCCACCTGAATACAGTGATCCCGCTTGAAATCCCAGGGATTTCGCAAAAAGCAGCGGATCACATTCCTTTTGCTGTTCCATTAAATTTAACATAATTTGGGCACATGCCCGGGCATCATCGAGCGCGTTATGGTGATTTAGACGAATTCCGAAATAGTGAGAAATAATGTTTAATTTGTGGGAGGATAGCTCTTGTAGCAGCTTTTTCCCAATTCTGTACGTACATAAATATTGTATCTCTGGATAGCTTTTTTCAGCGGCATCTAAACAATACCTCAGCACGCTTATATCAAAAACAGCATTATGTGCAATAATAATTTCTCCGGATATTAGTGGTTCAATGGTTGTCCATAGTTCTCCAAATATAGGTTGCTTGTCAACCGTGGAAGGTGTAATACCATGGATGGCCATATTCATTCGATTAAAGGGCTGTTGTGGATCAATTAGCCATTCATATTCACCAGTTACAATCCCATCCCTAACTTGAACTAAACCCAGAGAGCACGCACTCGATCGGTTTAAGTTTGCGGTTTCAAAATCAATTGCTGTAAAATTCAAAAGTTCATTCTCCTTTATCTTCCTAATACCTTAAAAGTAGGATAAAACCCGCCTATTAAAATACTTTTCCTTTTAAGGGATAAACCTTATCTGAAGAAATAAATATCATTTCTTCCGGAAAAAACTTTTTAAAATACTTTTCCACTCTAAGATGAATATCCATTTGATACCATCCGGACAACCCGTTCTCTTTAAACAAAAATGGCATGCCTAAGCGCTCAGAACGTTTCCCCCTTGTTCCATCTCCAATGTTAAGTGTGTCGATGTAGATCCGATCAACGATGGACTCCAGTGTTTTAGGAAAATCGGGTGTGAATGGAAGTACAGGCGAAATGGAAGCTTGGGTAGCGATTCCTACGTTATTCATTTCTTTTAATGCCTTCAAGCGTAACTTAATACCTGGAGCATGGGGAGCGAACAATCGTTTCATATCTTCCCGATCTGTTTCTATAGTCATAGAGACAAGGACCTCGCATTTTTGATTTAGTTCAAGTAATAGGTTAAGATCCCTTACTACAAGAGGACTCCGTGTTTGTATCTGAAGGAAATCTGGAGGGTATTTGACCATTTCCTCTAAAATAGAGCGTGTTAGCTCTGTCTTCCGTTCCAGTGGTTGATAGGGATCTGTTGCAGTAGACATAAAAAGATTAATGGACTTATTTCTCCGGCGGAGATTGACCATCTCATTCCGATATTTGTCGGCCGCATTTGTTTTGATGCTTACCCATTCTCCCCATGGAGTATCACTGTACTTCTGAATAGGCATTTCTCTAACGTAGCAATACCTACATCCAAATGCACAACCACTATAAGGATTTAATGAATGTGTGAAACCAACACTTGAATCTCCTTGCATTTCAGTTAAGATTTTTTTTGCTGTTATGCTATTAACCCGCATGTTATCCTTCCTTATTTTGGGCAATGATCTCACATTAGGATTTCATGTTACTTCTAGCCACTACCTGTTTTGTTTCGTTCCAATATTATGATATGATCATTTTAGGTCATTTGTCAGCTTTTCTGAAGGCAAAAACGGGAAATTTAATGATATTTTACGGACATTTCAATTCATCAAATACTTTTAAAGGAGGTTCGTGTAATCGTTCATTCATTCAATCAGGAAAATAATATAAGACCTCTTAAATATAAACCCGTGCTTTCTTACCCATACGATCTGGAGATTTTTAGTGTATCTTCTCTCAAAGAGCGAACACCAGAGGAACGTATGAAAATTACTTATCGTTATGAATTTTATATGCTCATTTGTGTCACGGAAGGAAATGATCTTCACGATATGGTAAAACATAGTTTTGACCTGACGAAACCCAAACGTAAAGTGAAGAAATAATACCGCAACGTCCTGCTCAGATAAAGGCACTTGGTAAGCGTCATAATATAATGGAAATTTATTGGAGTTGATTTCTTGATGAATAATGAATGAAAGAAAGATACTTATTAAGTAAGCAACGGGAGCTATTCTTGCATCGTTTAACTCGGAACTTGAACATGATACATTAGAAGTCGCTATTTTAGCGGCTTTTTGTTTTATCTGTAGGAGTGTTACCGCGCGAAAGATATCGTCCGCGAAACAAGTGCCTTACTTGAGGCGGTAGAGTAGAAGAAAGAATGATTTGTGTGCAGTAACATAAAACTCCGAACTTTGTGCCGCGTGACAACCATGATTGATTTTCATACATCTGTACAAAATACGGGTTTTGTGAAATAGTATTAATAAGCTCTGTTTGTATGACTCCTCGGTAGAGTTTGCAATTGCGTGTTATAAAACGCAAAAAGTTCGTATTTTCAGGTTCCCAACGAAACCCTGAAATACGAACTTGATATCAAATCAGTAGCATTATGACTGAGTTATCACATGGCATAAAGTTAGGAGTATTATGTTTACTGTACACTAATCGTTTCACATTTAAATACGCCTCGCTGCCGCTCCACGCTTCGCCACGAGCCGGTCGCGATTTCCGGGAAGCAACTCGGATCGTGCCTTACATATACATATACCCAGCCTTCACGATTTCCGTCGATATCAACGATGCGCATGCGCTCGTATTCGTTTCGCGGGTCCCCCGGTGCATAAAAGTTCTCCAACTGATCCAACGCCGGCAGCCCGGCTTCGCTTACAGTCATCCATTCACCCACGATAACGCCATCAGCGTGGCTCTCGGACAGCATTAGCGCAGGGTACGGTCCGACATTGTACAGCGTCCCTCGGACAACGCCCGGCTCAACAGCTATTAGATAAGGAGCGACAATATGATGGTTAGCTTCCCCTTTTAACAACGTGCCATAAACAAATAGTCTAATCATGGCCCAATCCCCTTTCTTGAAATACAAATTGGTTGACGGAGAAGTCAAGCCTCCGCCGCATTGCGATCCTTTGGAAGCAGTAAGGCAAACACACCCAGCAATGGAAGGAAGGCGCACAGCTGCATAACGAATTCAATACCTCTCGCATCGGCGACCCAGCCGAGCACGCCTGAGCCAAGACCGCCGAGACCGAACGCCAAACCAAAAAACAGTCCGGAGATGAGACCGACATTACCCGGAAGCATCTCTTGCGCATAGACGACAATGATTGAAAAAGCCGATGAAAGAACGAACCCGGCGCAGATGACGAGCACACCGGAACCGAACAAGTTTGCATACGGCATCAGAAGACAGAACGGCGCAGCTCCAAAAATGGAAAGGAATATGACGTTCCGGCGGCCATATCGATCTGCAATCGGTCCTCCAAGCAGCATTCCGATCGCAGACGCGAACAAAAACATGAATAAAAGCAATTGCGCATGCGCAATCGACAAACCGAAGTTATGAATCAAATAAAACGAATAGTAGCTAGTTATGCTGGAAATATATACATACTTAGAAAAAAGTAAGAGCACAAGGAGCGCAATCGCCCAAGCGATCCGGTTCCGTGACAATGTTGCGGTGCGGTTTGCACGGGGTGCCCCGCTCTTCGTACTGGCGTGCTTCGTCATGTTGGCACGGTACCAGCCTGCTACGTAAACCTGGATCACAATGCCGGCCGATGCCGCAATTGTAAACCAGATGACACCAAACTGCCCCAAAGGGACGAATAATACCGCCGTCATAATCGGGCCAAGTGAGTTGCCGATCGTTCCTCCTACTTGAAATATCGATTGCGCGAGTCCGCGTCTGTTCCCGGCGGCCATGTGAGCAACACGGGAAGACTCCGGGTGAAATACGGCAGATCCGATCCCGATGGCGATAACAGCGAGCAAAATGGCGCCGAGGCTCGATGCCATGGACAGTGCAACGATACCGGACAATGTGAAAATGACCCCTATAGGCAATATACTGGGCCGGGGATGAGCATCCGCCAATTTCCCGACCATCGGTTGTAGCAGCGAAGCGGTCATACTCATGCAAAAGGCGATCAGCCCGATCTGCTTATACGTCAAATGCAGCGACTCTTTCAAAATCGGAAAAAGCGCCGAAACGGTCGACTGCATCGTGTCATTCAATAAATGCACGATACTGATGGCGATCAGAATCGGGAAAGCGGTCGGCGCTACAGCAGGTACCGATTTCGATTGAATGATAGACATAAATTCACCCCTCTCCACAGGAATTCTACATTGTCAGCAGAACAAAATTTAGACAATTCGTTCAACTCCTTCCTTCAATGACGGACATATTCCGTCCTCCTATTCTGCATAAACATGGTCCAGGGTGCTTTCTGGGATAGGATTTGGGGCATGTTCGGCATAATCCAAGGCCTCATCGACTTCTTTCACGATTTGGTCAAGCATTTTGTTCTCAGTTCGTTCATCCAGTAATCCGATTTCCTTCAGATAATACTTAAAGATGATAAGTGAATCTTGCTTCTTGATCTCTTCCACTTCTTCACAAGAATGATAAGTCCGATCGTCGTCTTCGCTTGTATGAGGAGCCAAACGGTGATGGACTGCCTCGATTAGCGTTGGTCCTTCGCCGCATCTGGCTCTGTCGACCGCATTTTTCGTAACCTTGTATACTTCCAGGGGATCATTTCCGTTCACACGGAATACGGGAAATCCATACCCTGTCACCCTATCGGCGATACTTTCACTTGTCACTTGCTTCGAATAAGGATGTGAAATGGCATTTTTGTTATTCTCGCAGAAGAAAATGACCGGCAGCTTGTGCATACCTGCAAAGTTGACTACCTCGTGAAATTCACCTTGATTGCAAGCCCCCTCTCCTAAAGCGGTTAATGCAACGAAATTTTCACCCTGCAAACGCCCTGTTAATGCCATACGAGCAGCGTACGGGGCGACGACATTGGAGGTTGTAAGCTTATGATATTTTCTGCTGCCGTAACTTCCGGGCATTTGCCTGCCGCCACTATTCGGATCACCGGCCCTTGCGAACGCTTCCAACAATAATTCCCTGGCTGTCATTCCGAAAACAATGGCCATCCCCATATCCCGATAATAAGGACACAAATAATCTTTCCTGCTATCCAGCGCATACGCAGCTCCAACCTGTGCCGCTTCATGGCCCTGGCACGATACTGGAAATTGGATTTTTCCCGCCCGATGAAGAAGCCACATCTGCTCGTCGACTTTTCGCGCTAACATCATATCACGGTACATGTAAAGAACCTGCTGATCTGATAAACCCAGTGAACGATGTCGACTCGCAATCTCCAGGCTTACATCATTTCTCATCATGACTGAGTCCTCCTCCCCATTAATAAACCCCAATGCTTCGGTCTACCGAAGGAAACGCTTTTTGGGAATGCCAAATAACCTCCTATCTTATCGGAATAAATATGAATAAGACGGAGGTTTCCGTCGTATTCGGCAACTGGCTGGCATCATGGAATATTTGTTCCACCTTAGCCCCTGTAGCTTTGCGTCCCCGTTTTTCAACTGGTTTGCCATTGTCGTACGGTTTATTTAATTGTCGATTTCTACATTTTAGCACTACATCTAAAATCTACTCTTTTCTTTCGTGAAAATCGATAGGCACTAAGACCTGAAATAATTAATGGATAATTTATTTAATTCGCCAGATTACGACAACTTTATTTCTCAGAGCATGACTGAAAAGTTGGTGCTGAGTGTGTATGAGCCTCCCCATAAAGTCACTTAAAATATAAAGTTGTAAACAGTTATGCTGTCTTTCAACCCTAAAAATAAAAACATCTGCCCAACATATTCGTGGACAGATGTCATGATTAGAATTCGACATGTAATTTATTCGAAGAATTACGTTTTACTTACTACTTGGGAATCTTTCTACCACTGCTTTTACATTGTTGACGATTTCAGCTGCATCCGTTTGGGACAATTCATCCTTTGGTTTAAACAGGTTTTCATCAGATAATTTAACGATTCCCAAAGAAGCCGCTAATTGAACGTAACTCTTATTCGAACTATCCACTTTATCCAAATCTTTGATGTCGATTACTACCGGCTTAATCATAGGCAGCTTTCCACTCGACTTGAGCGTTTGAACGAGCAAGCTTACGAACGATTCGCGAGTCATTATCGCATTTGGATCAACTTTAATTGCAATATCTGAGCCAGCAAGATCGAGAGCTTTCGAAATCAATTGCGCCCCTTCCCCGTAAGAAACGGCAACGGATGGCTTCTGATGAGCCTTAAGATATTCGGAAGCTTTCCCGATAATTTCGGTGGCGACAGTTCGTGTTAATTCGCCTTTCGGATTTATTGTTCCTTCGTCGGAAAGATTAATGAAGCCTAACACGATGGCCAATTGAACGGATCCCGAATATTCGACGTCGATTTGGTCATTATCCTTGATGTCAATCGGTTGAATGTTAATCATCGGCAGTTTCCCGCTTGTTTTGAGCGTTTGCATGAGCAGGTTAATAAACGACTCGCGGGTCATTTTCGCATCAGGATCGATTTTTATTTGGATGTCGGTGCCATCTTTGCCCAGCAGCTCCGCAATGAGTTTCACTCCTTGGGAGGCAGTCATGATCTCCGACGCGGAATTGTTGGAATGAGCTTTCAAATACTGAATGGCATTGAAGATTTCTTCAGCTGCTTGTTCGCGGGTCATAATTTGTTTCGGATTGAATGTACCGTCTGCATTCAACTTGACAATGCCATAGGAAAGGGCTCTCTGGATGGAGCCCGAATACTCTTCGCTCACTTGGTCTTTGTCTTTCATGTCGACTAAGACCGGCTTAATCATCGGTAAATGACCTATTCTCTCTATTGCCCGAATGAGTTGATGTGTGAATTCTTCTTTATTTTTCGATTGGTTGGGATCGAGGGATTTCGGCAAGTCGAGATTGTGGACGGCGGCCGTTATGAATGAGGCTGCATACCAGGCCTTATCGTCCGCATTTGTGAAATAGTCTGTTGCTTTCAGTTCTTTCTCGAATCTTACCGCATCAAGGTTCAATCCGAGTGTGGATACAAAGAGTTGAACGCTTTGAGCTTCAGTAAGGGGCGCATTTGGCGCGAACAGACCTGGTGCAACTCCTGAGATAATACCGCTTTGTTGAAGAGAGATGATTTTATCTTTTGCTGCAACATTGGTTAAGTCGGTGAAATCCGTAGACGAAGCGGCGAAGCTGTGCCCAACAAAAGCAAGCGACATGACGGCTGTAGCAACTGTAAGATTGACCATTTTAAAAACTTTTTTCATATTGTCCACCTCGTGTCGTGTTAGTTGTTTCACAAATTGTGATTGATACAAACACTAAACGGACTAAGGTTGGATAAGGTTGCATGTTAGCTATTTCGATTGATGGTCCGTCGCATCTGACGTTCCGCCCATTTTTCGCAATTTTGTTTATTCATCGTGCACCTTCATTTGTTTACGTAATAAATATTATGTTAATAATAAAGCTTGTCTATCCTCTTGAACTGCCTTGCGATCTTGGGTAGTAATCCGTCTCGCCACTCTTATTCCCTATCCTTTTACAAAAATAAACGGAACTTTTTTAAGAGGACAGGGATTATCAGTCTAATGTCGAATAATTCGATAATGAGAGCGGATTAACCTAACGGGCAGTATGATAAGAGTGATGGAGGGAGAAATGTTATGAGTGCATTAGAAAAACTACCTGAACCGGAAAGCTTAAAAAAGCTAATGGCTGTTCAAGCAGCTCTAAATACAATTCTTTGTGAGACTGAATGGCTTCGCTATCATAGCGTTGTTCAAGAATGGAATAAAGGCGTTTGCATGGCAAAAATAAATAATGGAGCAGGTGATCATGTTATTATTTTATTTTCCGCTGAAGGCACCATCATAAAGGGATTTGATCATGAATCCATACTAAGTCCATATGCACAAGACGAACATAAGGTATGGCCAGGGATTTATGATAACGTTCCGATCGAAATATTGCCACTACTTGAACATGAAGGAATTGAAAAAGAAGCTGTGACTTTTTGTATATGGCGTAAAAATAGTGATTCTAGCTGGCAGCAGGGAAAAGTTAAAATGCCAAGAGGAGCTAATGATGGTTCAGATTTTTTGATAGGAGCGATTTACCAAACACCGGAGGATTTCGTGCAATTTGCGAAAGATTATTTTGAATTAGCGCTGCCAGTTGATGTTGTTGAAAAAGTTTATGAGGGCGTCCCTATAACGGTGGAGATGATTCAAATGCTAAATCCCAACTGTGATGCAGAAGAAGTTTATCGGGAGTTAAAATCATTGAGGTTAATTTAGCGAAAAACAGATTGAACTAACGGAATCGATAGTTCAATCTCCAACCAAGACCAGGCTGCCGACATGGATCGGCAGCCTAGCTCCGTCTTTGAGCATTGACGCAACCCATCTACTTTGCCCCGGGTGACAGCGACGCCGGTACTCCCCCATCCTCCCTGTCTTCGTGTCCGGATAAACTTTCCACTTGTATCAAAGCAAGATCTAAATCGAACATTTTGGATATGCCCCTTGCACAAATCAAAGCTTCTTCCAAGGTTTCCCACGGATCTACAAAACCTTTGGCTTTCGTGTCGTCGTTATATAAACCCTCAACCTCTATGTAATATTGGTTATCGGCTCCCTTGTAAATCCTTATGCTGCTCAGACACTTTAGATTGTAAAAAGATATCCTCAAGACGAATACCTCCTGTAACCGGCGTTGTTTAAGGGTAACAATGCATAGATATTTATTATACATATCTCTGCTGAACAATCTCTGAACAAAATTCCAATGTAAGGGTTTTCGTAAATTCCAATAAAATAAGCGCTCTACTATGAGCGCTTAATGTCAACCGGTATGATTGCCTAAGTTTTTCTTAAAATCCGACGGATAAACGCCGTTCGTATCCTTGAACAGCTTCGTAAAATGCCTCGAGCTGTAATACCCGACCTTTTCCGCAACCTGCTGAACCTGCAGTCCCGTCTCGGCGAGCAATTCCTTGGCCTTATACATCCTCAATCGCGTCAAGTATTTGACAAAGGTGCAGCCGGTCTTTTTATGAAACAACGAGCTCAAGTAATTCGGGGTCACATTCAGCTCCCCGGCGATTTGGCCGATCCCGATATCTTCCATATAATGCTTTTCGATATAGGCTATGGCTCGCTCGACCAGGTCCCCCCCACCCGGCTCCGTTCCGGTCATCCGAAGGAGGGTTTGTTCGCCGAACTGCCGCAGCTCGCCGGCAAGCTTTTGCCGGGACAAGGGACTGGAGACGGAGGCGGAAAGCGCGGCGCCGAGAAAATCGCGGATCGCTTGAACATGATGGTCCCGAAGCTGAATTTTATTCAACAAGGCTTCCAGTTCATCGACTGTCTTGTGGTAATTCACGTAAAGCTTGTCGTTAAAATGCTGCGCAAGCAGTATCAGCAGCCTGCCAAGCACGGCGAAATCCGTTTCTGTCAAAGAGGATAGCTCGCGCGCGGACCACATTCGGCGAATGCCGTAAAGAGGTCTGAGCGACGCGCAGCTTTGCAGCTGCTTAAGCTCGTCGACGAGCGACAGAAAACCGGAGCACTCGCCGGTTAGAAACGCGGTAACGGCCGACTGCTTCGATTGAAACTGCGCCAAATTTTCGATCAAGCTCTGAAAGCAGTGCGCCAGTCTATCTTTGTGCCCGGCATTTTTGGCGGCATCCCACGCTCCGATCACTGAAAGCTCTCCGCCCGGCAGCGAAACAATCGCCACCCTCATTCCGCACGTAAAATGCTTTCCAAGCTCATCCCGCAAGACAGAGCCGAGCTCCCGCTGCAAATCGGCCAGGCGGGAAGCCGGACAGCAGCTGTCGATATAAAACACCATGCCTTGAAAATGCCCTTGGTAAAACAAGCTGTCGCCGCTTCCCCTCTCGACGTCAGGAGCTGTCAGCTCATGTATCATGGAGAACAGGTTGTATTCAAACTGGCGGTTTAACATCCGTTCGGATTCCGCATGATCCTGATAAATCCGATATAATGACGACTCAAGCTCCCGAGGGTCAACCGGCTTGAGCAAATATTCGGATGCCCCGAGCTTCACTGCTTTTTGTGCATATTCAAAATCGGAAAAGCCGCTGAGAATAAGCCATTTGGTTAGCGGCGAACATTCCTTCCCGCGCTGAATGGCCGTCAAACCGTCCATCACCGGCATGCGGATATCCACGATGGCGATGTCCGGCAATTCGGCAGCGACAAGTGCGACCAATTCCTCCCCGGTTGCGGCCTCACCGGCAACGTGCCAGGAGGCGCCCATTTCCGAGATCATGCTGACAAGGCTCGCGCGTATGAGGCTCTCGTCATCGGCAATGACGATATTCACAGTGGGCTCACATCCTTCCACGGAATGATGATCGAGGCGGTCGTGCCTTGGCCGATCGCGCTGTCGATGCGAAACATGCCGCGGCCGTATGCCAGCTTCAAACGCTCGCGCACGTTGCTGAGACCTACGCTTTCCCCGCCCGCAGCGGCATCGAATCCGGCTCCGTCATCGGCAACTTGAATCTCCAACACTTCCTCTTCCAATGAATCCACTGAATGATCGAACCTCCTGAACCGTCTGCTTGCGGCAACCGTCAAGGTGCAGGGCCGGAACAAAGGTTCGATGCCGTGAATGATCGCGTTTTCAACAAGCGGCTGCAGCAGCAGTTTCGGCAGCTTGATCTCCTCCAGGCCGGCCTCAAGCTCGATCCGAAACTGCAGCCTCTCTTGAAACCGGATGCGCTGAAGCTCGCAATATTTGGCAATGAAGTCGAGCTCATCCCGAAGCAGGGACCAGTCGTTATGTCCCAAAATGTAACGGAGCAAGCCGCTTAACGACAAGATGGCTTTTTCCAGCAGCTGGCTCTGCCCCGTCCGGTTGAGGCCGATAAAGCCGCTTAACGTATTGTACAGAAAATGGGGCTGGATTTGCGATTGAAGCGCGCGGTAATCGGCCACCCGTTGTCCGAGAACGGCCTTGTATTCCCGGTCGATCAGCTCTTCCAGCTGAGCGATCATCGTGTTGAGGCTTGCCCCGAGCTGGGCGATTTCGTCATGTCCGCGCGCCCGATAACGGCTCGTCAGATCCCCGCGCTGCACTTTTTTCATCACGTGAATCATTTGTTTGAATGGAGTAACAATCCAGTGCGATACGGTGAAAAACAGCAGCAGCGCAATAAGCAGCCCGCCTGCGGCAAACAGCAGCCCTACCCAATAGATCCACGAGAGCTGGGCGCGGATGACCGAATCGGGAAACAGCACCGCGATGCTCCAATTCGAACGGCTGATCGTTTTTTTCACGACACTGTAGGTTTCTCCCCCGCTTGTCACTTTCTCCCCTTGTGCGGCCAGCTTGGCGAGAACATCGGAAGACAGCGGATAGTTGGAATAAAGCAGATTATGATGATCGTCCATGACCGCCACGATCGAGCGGTTGTCAAAACGGACGCCGTTGATCATTTTGGCCAGCAAAATCGTATCTGCATCCGCCATGATAACCGCGAGCGGCTTCTGCGAGTCGGGGTCCTTGATAAGACGCGCGACGGAAAAAACCTCACGCTGCAGCGATGTGCTGATGTAATCCTGAACATGCGCGCTAATGAATGCAACGTTTCCGTCGCTTTCCACGGCTTTACGGTACCAAATCTGCCGGGAGAACGCGAAGTCCGGAGTCGACTCCGTCGTACCTGAAGGAGACGTAACGTAAACCGAGCCGTCGAAGGGCAGCAAAATAACGCCTAAAATATCTTTACGGGTGTTATTCAGGAATTTGGGCAGCGTATACGCAAGTGCGATTTCCGCCTGCATTTTGGAGTAGGCGCTGGCCTCGGCGTATTGGCGGCTTGCTTTGAGTTTAAGCGCCGCCATGACGTCGTTGTTCAAATACGGCGCGATCGTCATGCGGTCCAAATCGTCCAAATACGTCTCAATATTGTAAGTGAGCGCCGTCAGCGTATTATCGGTCAGGGCTTTCGCCTGCTTCGCAATGATCGAGCTGTAATAATCGGGAAGCTTCATAACAATGAGGGCTACCGGAAAAACAATCGTTGCCAGGAACAGCAAGGTCAGCCTGAAGCGGATCGAGTGCAGCCATTTCATACCCGGACGTCCTCTCCCTGAAGCGATGGTATGGTATAGTCCATTTTATCCTTTAACCGCTCCCGAAGACAATCCGTGAATAAAATAACGCTGCAAAAAGAGATAGACCGCCGAAATGGGAATCGCCGCCATAAAAGAGCCGGCTGCGACCCAGCCGATATTGTTGTTGTATTGTCCGAAAAAGCTCGCCAGCGCCACCGTCACCGTACGCATCGAAGGCTGCTGCAGGAAAAACACCGAAAACTGGTAATCGTTCCATATCGCCACACCGCTTAAGATGATGACCGTTGCGGTGATAGGCTTCAGCAGCGGCAGCAAAATCCGGTAAAACAAGCCGAGCCGTCCGGCTCCGTCGATCATCGCCGCTTCGTCGAGCTCGCGCGGGATCGTGCCGATGAATCCGGTGTACAAAAAGATCGTCATCGGCAAATTAAACGTCACATGCAGCAAAATGATGCCCCAAAAATGGTTCATCGCGCCGATATCCACCATCAGTTTATACAGCGGCACCAATATCGTCAGCGGCGGTACGATAAGCGCCGATATGAACAGCGTATAGATGAATTTGTTCCACGGCGTTCGGTGGCGGGATAACGGATACGCGGCGACCGATCCGAGGATGACGATCAGCAGGACGGCAAACCCCGTCACCGTTGCATTATTGATAAACGCGGTGCCTAAATTCGCTTCCCGGAACGCGTTCGTAAAGTTATCGGTGTACCAATACCCGGGCATAATCCATTTTGAACTGGGGTCGTCCGCCGCTTTCATCGAGGTGGTGATCAAAATGTAAAACGGCAGCACGTGTATGAGACAAATGATCAACGCCGCGGCATTTAACCACACCCGTTTGCGCATCATGACGTCACCTCCCGGCGCCGCAAATACATCAGGGCGAATATGCTGACGACCGAAATGATCGCGAACATCAAATTGCCGATCGAAGCCGCGTAACCGGCATCCTGCCGGCCAAAGTACAGCTGGTACATGAGCGTGGAGAGAGACGCCGACGCGTAGCCCGGACCGCTGTTCGTCAGCGCGGTAATCACGTCGAACAGCTTCAGCCCGCCGATCAGATTAAGCACCATGCTGACCGTAAAGGAAGGCGCAAGCAGCGGCCAGGTGACATGGCAAAATCTCGCATAAGATCCGGCTCCGTCAATCGTTGCAGCCTCGTAATAATCTCTCGGGATCGACTGCAATCCCGCCAAAAATATGACCATCGCAATGCCGAGGTATTGGTACGTATTGACAAACGTAATGATCCAGACGTTGAGATCCGAATCTCCGAGCAAATTGGCGGGTTTCTCCTGAAACAGCAGCAAAATATCGTTGATCGCCCCGCCCTGGTATTGGAAAAAGAAATACCAAATATATCCCATTATTAGCGGGCTGATGATGACCGGCAAATAGACGATTGTCCGCGTAAGCCCGCGGGTTGCCAAGCTTCGGTTTAAAAACAGCGCGTAAGCCAACCCGACGATATTTTGCAGGATCGTACTGCCGATGCCGTATATAAACGTATTCCAAATAACTTTGCCGATGTCGGGGTCGGTGGTCATTCTTTCGTAGTTCGCGAAGCCGATCCATTTGTATTCCTGGGAATACCCGTCCCAATTCGTAAAAGAAATTTGTATCCCCTTCAGAAAGGGGTAAAAAATAAACAGCGCAAACAAAATGAGCGCCGGCGCATAGAGCAGATTCAGCATGGCCGGCGAATGGAACAGGCGGCGGACACCGCTCTTCGTCCGTCCGGCCGATGGCAGCTCTGCCGCAGCCATTTCTGTCTTCGTCAAGGTAACGGTCTCCTCCTCCCTATCGTCATCGGGGGTTATTTATTTCTTAGTCTCTCGACTTCCTGCTTCATTTTCTCGGAATACTGCTTCGGCGAGACGTTGCCGGCGAGCAGCGACGTGCCGGTTTTGCACATCACGTCCCACATGCCGTTAGGCAAGTACACGCGGTCAAAGTACGGGAATACGCGGATGCCGGAATATTTGTCGTAATACGGGGTGAATTCGTGTTTTGCCGTCACACCTTTGAGTCCCGGGGGCAGCTTGGTCACATTCGCGAACTTCGCCATATTTTCCGGCTTCGCGAAAAACGCGATCAGTTTCTTGGATTCCTCCAAATGCTTGCTGTCCTTCCATGCGCCCATCGTGTAACGCTCTCCGCCCGAGAAGTTAGGTGCATCGCCGGCCACCATCGCCGGGACAGGCATGAAGCCGATCTGCAGATCCGGTTTGATCTTGTGCACTTCGTCCGCGAACGACGGGCCGAGCAAGGTGAACGCAACTTTGCCTTGTGCGAACTGCTTCGGCAAATCGCTGTATTTGGCCGTAAGCACGTCTTTATTGATATAGCCCTTCTTCTGCATCTCCAGAAGCTTTTCCGGAAGCGGCGTCCATTTGTTCCAATCCATTTTGTTGTCGAGCAAATTTTGCGCTTCATTTTGCTGCGGGCTGATCAGGAGCGACGTCGCGAAATAATCGAAAAACTGCCCGATCATCCAATCGTCAACGCCGGAAAAATAAAACGGAGTCACTTCGCCTTTGCTTTCGTTTTTGATTTTCTCGGCGGCCGCCATCAGCTCGTCGAACGTTTTCGGCGGCTCGATGTTATACGATTTCAGCAGATCCTCGTTATAGGTGAGACCGTCTTTCGCCTCGCTCATGACGAGCGCATGCACCTTGCCGTTTTTGTCGGTTACGACGTTTTTGATCGTGTCGGTCATCTGGGAGACCCATGGCTGATCCTTCAGATCGGCCAAATATTTGCCGTAGCGAATAATCGCCCAGCCATGAGTATCGAAAATGTCCGGCAAATCGTTCGCCGCCATTTTCACCTTGAGAATATTTTCATATTCGGAGCCTGGGAACTGCAGATCGACCTCGAGATTCGGATTTTCCTTGGTGAAATCGGCCGCAATTTGCTTGTACACCTCTTGAACCGGCTTGTCGCTGGTCGAGCCGTATACGGTGATTCTCGTTTTGTCGCCGCCTCCGCTTGAGTTCCCACCGCTGCCGGGATTGCCGGCCGGAGCCGGACTGTTCGTCGCCGCCGCGCCTCCCCCCTGCCGTTCCGAACACCCCATCAATCCCAGGGATAAAGCGAAAATGATGGCGAACATGCTTAAAGCCGTTTTTCTCATCTTGTCAATTGACCTCCTCTAAGGTAACGGTTATGATTACGTCATTATCGTAGCAATTTTGGTTGCGCTTACATATGTAGCAAATCTACGATGGCCGCGCTCATTTTTAATATCCGCGACTATGTCCCGGTGCCCTCATCTTAAAGAAAATGCGCGCGCGCATCAAGTGCAAAAGAAAAAAACGCCAAGCCGCATGGTCGCGACTTCGCGTTTTTTTTCGATTCGTTACCGCATATAGGCGCCGCCGTTAATTTCGATCGTTTCTCCGGTAATAAAACCGGAAAGCGACGATGCGAGGAACAACACGGCGCCCGCCACATCCGCCGGCTCCCCTTGGCGGCCGAGCGGCGTGCCGGCTATCGCCGCCTGCCGTCCCTCCTCCGAGGTTAGCTGCGCATGGAAGCGGGTACTGCCGATAAAACCGGGCGAAACGCAGTTGACGAGCACGCCGTAAGGAGCGGCCTCTTTGGCCAATCCTTTCGTATAGGCGATGACGGCCGCTTTGCTTGCCGCATATATGCTGGCGCCCGGCCCTCCCCCATGATGGGCGGCAACGGAAGACATATTTACGATGCGGCCGCTTCTCTGGGCGAACATGCCGGGCAGCACCGCTTTGGACATAAATACGGTGCTTTTCAGATTCAGATCGATGACCCGGCTATAAAGCGATTCGGTCATTTCCGCGTTGGCCAATCTCTCAAGCATATGCCCCGCATTATTTATCAAAATGTCGATCGTGCCCATCTCCGAACCGATCTGCTTCACCAGCACGGCGATTTGCTCCGCGGAAGTAACATCGCCTTGAAAAGCCTGCGCTATGCCGCCTGCCTGCCTGATTCGGCTCACCACATCTTCCGCTTTCTCGCGGCTGCTGTTATAATTGACGGCCACTTTGGCACCGGCCTCGGCCAATACTTGCGCAATGCCCGCGCCTATGCCCGAACTGGCACCCGTTACAAGCGCCACTTTTCCCGATAAATCGATTTGCATGTTCAGATCACTCCTCCGCAAATGTTCGTTTTGTTTCTACTAACGAGCTACAGCTCCACGTCGGCGGAATACCCCCGGCCTTTTTTTCTGAAGCCCGATATGGTGCCGAAGAGCAGGATCACAATTGCCAGACCCAGTATCATTCCGGATATCGGCCTCTCGAACAGCCTCAGAAATGAACCGTCCAGAAGTTTTAACGATTGCAGAAGCGAGCTCTCCATCATTTTGCCAAGCACAAAGGTCAGCACGATCGGAGCCATCGGAATATCCGTTTTTTTCATCAAATAACCCAATATGCCGAAAACGAGCATAACTCCGACGTCAAACAAGCTGTTGTTCGCGGTATACGCCCCTACGACGGAGATGACCAGGATGAGCGGATAAAGCAGCTTCGGCGGGATCATCGCAATGCGGGCCCACCAACCGGCCATCGGCAAATTCATAAACAGCAAGGCGATATTGCCGACGAACATGCTTGCCACAACGCCCCATACGAATACCGGATTATTTTCGAACAAGGTAGGTCCCGGTGTTAAACCGTGCATCATGAACGCACCCAAAATGATGGCGATTGTCGGCGAACTCGGAATGCCCAGTGTAAAAAGCGGAATTAATGCCCCGCCGCAATAGGAATTGTTGGCCGTCTCCGGACCGGCTACCCCTTCGAGCGCACCTTTGCCGAACCGGGACGGGTCTTTGGCCAGCTTTTTTTCCAGTGAGTAGGAAAGAAGCGCGGGGATGACGGAATTCGTGCCGGGAATGAGGCCGATGATAAAACCCAGGACCGTTCCCCGTCCGATCGCCTTCATGCTGGGACCCCACTCCTCCTTGCGCGGCAGCATTCCCTGCAGCTTGGGAGGTTTTTCGGAGGAAGCCATATTCTCAATTCCGATCAAAATTTCCGATAAGCCGAACAAGCCCATAGCGACAATGACAAAATCGATTCCGCTCATGAGGTTGGGAATGTCGAAAGTGAAACGCAGCGTACCCGACATCGGATCGATGCCGATCATCGCCAGATTCAGGCCAAGCAGCGCGGATAATAAGCCGCGAACGATCGATTTGCCCATCAGCCCGATGACGCTGGACAAACCCAGCACCATCAAGGCGAAAAATTCCGGCGGACCGAAGCGGAGCGCCCATTCGGCAAGCGGCGGCCCGATGAACACAAGTCCGAGAATGGAAACCGTGCCCCCGATAAAAGAGCCGAGACCGGCGATGCCTAATGCCGCCCCCGCCCGTCCCTGTTTGGCCAGCGGGTTACCGTCCAGGCATGTAACGACCGATGCCGCTTCGCCCGGCGTATTGATCAGCACCGAGGTGATCGTTCCCCCGTACATCGCTCCGTAATAGATGCCGCAAAGCATGATGATCGCGGAAACCGGTTCCATGCCGAAGGTGATCGGCAGCAGCACCGCGACTCCGGTCGTCGGACCGAGGCCCGGAAGCACGCCGACCAGCATGCCGATCGATACGCCGATAAGGCAGTACAGCAAATTCCATCCGCTTAAAGCGGTTGCAAATCCTTGTGCAATCACATCAAAGTCCGGCATGCGTCATCACCCGATCCAATCCCATATTTGGCCGCCCGGCAGCGGCACTTCAAGCCATTCGCTGAAGGTGAAATAAATCAGCAAGCATGCCGACAAGGCGATGGCCACAGCACGCGGCCACAGGTAAGAACGTATCAAAAGCAAAGTCACCATCAAACTTCCGGATATAATAAAACCGAGCAAATCCAGCGTCAAAATAAAGATGGCAACGGAAACAAGCACCATCAGAACGTGGAGCAAGTCCTTTCCTTTGGGCATCGCCATCGACCAAACGATAGGTCGGCGGATCGAGCCGAGCATGTACAGGATGGAAACGATAAGCAGCGACCCGCTTAGCCATCTCGGAAACAAGCCCGGTCCCGGACCCAAATTGCTATAATAATCAAGCTCCCACGATTGCCAAAAGATCATGGCCGACCACGCCATCACGACAAGCGACATATAAAAGCCCAAATTTTGCTTCCAACTCATGAAAATGACCTCCGGCGGAATGGAACTATTTTTTGGACAGGCCAAGTTCAGGAATGAGCTTGCCGAATTTATCGTGGTTTTCCTTCAAATATTGGCCAAAGCTTTTGCTGTCCTTGGCAACGATGGTGAGCTCGTTCTTTTTCATAAATTCTTTAAATTCGGCATCCTCCATTCCTTTCATAAAAGCATCGGAGAGCAGCTGCACGATCTCATCCGGAGTATCCTTCGGAACGCCGAGTCCTCTCCACGTCCCGATATAGCTGAATTCGATGCCGGTCTCTTCCTTTAGCGTCTTGACACCCGCCAGCACCTCGGCCGGCTTGTCGTCCAGCACGGCGAGCGCTCGCAGCTTGCCCGACTCCACTTGGGATTTCACCTCGGGCGGGCTGACCGGCACCGCATCCACATGGCCTCCGAGCAGTGCTGAGATCGCAGGCGCCGCTCCTTCAAACGGGATGTGGTTATATTTTGTCCCGGTGCCTTTCTCCAAAGCGGCGGCGGCCAAATGCCAGATCGCCCCCGTCCCGGAGTTCCCCAGCTTGAGCTGCCCCGGATTCGCTTTTGCATAGTCCAGAAACTCTTTCATCGTTTTCCACTGGCTGTCGGAACGTACCGTGATCGCTGCCGGCTCGTAGTTCATCATTGCGATCGGTTTGAAGTTTTGGTACGTAATCGGCGACAAACCGAGGTGCGACAAAGTTGTAAGCTCCACCGTAATCACCGTTACCGTGTAGCCGTCGTTTTTCGCATTCGAGCCTTCCGTCATTCCGACCGAGCCGCCGCCGCCCGTTTTATTGACGACTGTAATCGGCTGCTTCAAAATTTTTTCCGCTGATTTGGCCAGCGCCCTCGCCGTCGTATCGGTGCCTCCGCCGGCTGCGAACGGAACGATCAAGCTGATCGGCTTTGTCGGAAAGTCGATTTTTTTACCCCCCTGCGTTCCGGTTGTTTGCGCCTTTCCGCCGCATGCGGTGAGTACGGTCAACCCCGCAATAACCGTCATGGCGAGTGCTGCATTCCACTTCCACCTGCTCATACCTCTACCTCTCTTCTCCAAGTATTCGTTTGAAAGTCGGACCGTTTGCCCGCTCGCAGCGCTCCAAGCTGCAAGATCAGTCTATGGCTGTCAGACGCTCCCGGCAATCTGCCGTTTTTACAGCAAATCGGCAAATACGCCAAAAGCGCTTGTTTTTGGCCGATCTGCAAACTTTTAGTTCGATCTGCATGCTTGTGCATGCCGGAAAAGCAAAAAAATTGGGGACAAGCCCCAATTTTTGGATTAATACGGTTTGCTGATCTCCCGGAATTTGCCGGGCGTCATTCCCTTCACCTTACGGAAGCTTCGGATAAAGCTCGTTTCGTTCTGGTAGCCGACGTGCATCGCGATGTCCGCTATTTTACGTTCCGTTTCGATCAGCAGGCGGCAAGCTTCCTCAATGCGCAGG
Source organism: Paenibacillus hamazuiensis (assembly GCF_023276405.1). NCBI lineage: Bacteria > Bacillati > Bacillota > Bacilli > Caryophanales > Paenibacillaceae > Paenibacillus > Paenibacillus hamazuiensis. Next base: position 2,428,766 of record NZ_JALRMO010000001.1, on the reverse strand, counting down.
TTGGTCAAATACTCGTACACCGAAAAACCGGTTTCCTGTTTAAATATGCTGCTGACGGACGAGGTGCTCATCTGGATCGAATCGGCGATGTGCTGCAATCCGATATTTTCACTCAGACGTTCTCTCATGTATTGAATCATTCGCTGCACAATCGAGTGTTCCTTGCGGTTCAGCCGGTTTTTGAGCGCGGTCGCTGTGTGAACCGATACATCAAGAAGGAGTGCGGTGAGATCCTCAAGATCCATCATTTTCAGCTGATGGGACGTATAATCCTCCAGAGCGGCCGGCTTTAAGAGATCGTGTGTTTGGCTAAGCTCCGCCAGCAATTCTATCCACCCGTCGGCAAAGGAATAAACCGAATCCGGGGAATGGCGCATTTCCAAAACCGCTTCGGACCATCGTTTGATGCTTTCGGCAAGTTCCTGAGATTCGCCCGACTCCGCGCAGCCGAGCCATTCGCGTTTTACCTTTTCCGCTTGCGCCTCGGTAAAATCTTTATGCTGCATAACGGGATGGGCGCAGATGGTTTTCCCGAAGCCCGCATATAAGCGGTAAGCCAAAGCGGCTGCGGCTTCGGAATAAGAGCGGTGCAGCCCGGAAATCGACGGGACCGGCGTTCCAAGGCCCGCGGAAAGCTGCATGTGCAAATATTTTCGGGACATTTCAATGACTTTATCGAACTGGGCCTGTGCGGACTGTATAGAATCCGGCTGGCTTCGTTTCGGCTGCACGATCAAAAGCAGGTTCTCTTTGTCAAGAGTGATGCCGATGGAGTTCCAATCGGGCTCGAAAATTTCATGAATGAGATTGTTCAGCGCATATTTCAGAAGAAGCTGGTCTTCTTCGCTGAATTCAGCCGACCAAGCCTTGTAACGGTTAATTGAAACGATGGCCGCGGTCAGCGGCGCTTCGGTCCATTCCTGGAAATATCTTTGCCATTTGAATTGAATTTCTTTGGCCCCTATGCGGTGAAACAACACATCCTGGACATACTTGGCGCGAATTTCCGGCAGACTCTCCCTGCTGATCGCGGAGTTCAAGTCAAACTCCCTGATCAGCTTATGAATGTACTGCTCAATATCATGTAAATCTCCCGGCGCATGCGACTTCCCATCCTGCCCGATCAGCTCGCGTATTCTTTTGACCGGACGGGAGGCCGTGAAGCTGTAATAATAAATGGCTACGCACCCGATCACAATCGAGAGAAGCGAAAGCATAACGATGATGTTGCGCACCAGCCGAGCGTTCTTGAGCAAATCCTCCAAAGATATTAACGAAACCCAGCGCCAGCCCGTCATATCGGAAAACGCCTGGTTGGCCAGGTACACCGTCTTCCCCAGCTTCACTTCCTTAAAAGGCTGAATATCGATGGCTTCGATCACCTTGTGCATGTCCGTCTCGGTAACAGGCAAATTGGTTTTCGGATAAATCAGTTCCCCGTCCAGGTTGAAGATATACTGGGGTGCGTTTAACTGGGTATGGATGCTCGTAAACAGCCGGTCGTAATCGATATTCAAAACGACAAGCCCGACGAGCTTATCTTCGAAGCGGATCGGACGGTACAACGAAATCAGGTCTATCCTGGCAGGTGACGCTTCGGATCCGTCTCCGGTCGACCTTTTTTTGATCAGCAACGGTTTTTTCTCCATATCCTTTATCCACGCAAGCCAGCTTTGATCATTGATCTCCTCGAACGCTTGCTCCTGCCCCGCTTTCGAAGAAATGACCTTATGATTTGTCAAATCAGCTACATAGACCGAGTGAATATCCTCTTCGAAAGCGCTTGCTTTCAAGTAAGACAGAAGGCTTGCCGCAACCTCCGGCTTCCGTTCGCCGGAAGATGAAACGAAGTCTGCGACCAGCGGGTGGAAAGAAAGCTGTACCGCCTTATGATCGTAATTACGGAAAGCCCGGTTCGTTACATCCAAATTGATTCGCAAAAGCTCTGCGTTAGGCTGGTTTAATTCTTTGTCCAGCTTGTTGCGGTAATCGTAATATAAAAAAAGGCTCGCCGAGGAAATGAACGTGGAAATCAGCAAGGTGAGCAGGAAAATGAGCCTGATTTGTTTGTTGGTGAATAAAAGCTTTGCGTTGAACTCTCTTTGCAGCATATGCAGTGTCCCTTCTGCCGTCGAGTAAACGGATGGAATGCATCGTTCACATCCTTCGGCCAAAACTTTCGACACAATGGGACAAATTTCCTTCTATCTGACATAAGTAATAAAATCGACGTTTACCGGCTCCTCGCCTTTGGCACGCAGCAAGGAATTGATTTGTCCCCGGTGATATTGTCCGTGCAGAGCCAGATGCGTCAAAATATCGCGGATGGAGGTCGTATACTGCCTTCCCGTTTGATTTCTGTATGTAATCGTATCATTCACATTGGCATCCGTGACGGTTGCGAGATAAGCGTTAAAATCTTCATGGTTGCGGCTGACCAGCTCCGAACAGGCGGAAATATCGAGCTCCGGCCATATCGGAATATGCGAGCTGTCTTTACCTTGCAGTCGGGTGAACCATACCCGCTCCGAATGAAGAATATGGGCGAACAGCTTGATCGCCTTCTCGTGTTCCTTCGGCTCCACGCTCCGCAAGCCTTCGAGAATGCGCAAATTAGCCCAATGAATATGGTCGAACATCTTTTGAATTACGTCCATTCATCATGCACCTCCGCCAAATTATGCAGCCAAGCAATCCTTTCCCCCTATTCTACATAAAATCGGGGCTGTTACAAGAAGAAAAATGTAGACATAACAAATAATATGTAAACATATTACGGGAGGCGACGTATCCATCCTTTCGGGCAAATGGGGGTACCGCCAGCCAATTAACGTAAAACTCACGCTAATACAGTTTTTACCAAAATAAAAGTCGGTAATCCTTAGCGCATGAAGATCAATTGTACTTCGTGCATAGCCCATTTTCGGACGTTTTGGTGCAGTAATGCAACGCAATTCAGCGCCTTCTGATACAGTACGTGAGGAGAAATAAGATGAGTACGTTTGTCTTGGTTCACGGTGCATGGCACGGTGCATGGTGTTGGGAAGAAGTATTACTTGCATTGAAGGAACACGGGCATAAGGTGATCGCGCTTGATTTGCCTGGACACGGTTCAAATGACACCTTTTCTTCTGACGTTACGCTTAAAGATTATACTGACACCGTATGTAATGTATTGGATAATGAATCCGAATCTGTAATTATGGTTGGACACAGTAGTGGCGGAATTGTGATAACTCAAGCCGCAGATTTCTACAGGATTTCAAAGAGAAATGTATTCTGCGACGCCGTGTAAGAAGGTCATATCTATGGATACAGATCACTCGCCGTTTTTCTCACAACCAGAGACTTTAGTGTCACATTTACTTGATTTAGAATCGACTGAAATCTAAATTCCGTTGACCTTCATTAGTTGAATAAATCCACGATCATAAAATGTATTAGCTTTCGTTTTTATCATTAAATTGCCATCACAAATTGCTTAACGTACGAAATCCGCGTTTGGTTGGCGGGAGCCCTTTTTGTATTCAGCTATCGTATCCGTCGTATCATGAGGTCAACCAGCATTTGCTGGTTGACCACTTTTCTTTCTGGGTGGATGAACGGTAACCAGGACAGAACGAGCGTATCCGTGGGAGACATTTATCCCGTAGCTAAAACTGTTCGCCCCCTACTTGTATATTCCACAGTGTCCTTATCCATCCTAAAGGATCAAGAATAAGCAAAAGATGCCGAAAATTCCTTAGCGTAAGGATTTCGGCATTTTTCATGGTAAATAATGTCATATCGTGGGTTTTACGTCATTCAGCTGGCGGTACCCCAAATGGTTAGATAAGCAACAATATGTGCTGCTTCAAAAAAATAAGGCAATCGCCTTTTTGAAAATAATAAAAAGAGAACGCCGAATGAAAAGGACATTCTCTTGGATATTCTTGCCTTATGCGTTTTTGATTTTCGCCTTTGCTTTTCACAACGCAGCTTGGCCTACAGTCTTTAGTTTTCGCGAGTCCGAGGCGCTCCCCCCTGCTCCACGCATCCTCGCAAAAAAAGTGCAGCGTGTCGGGCATAGGTTTTTTTACGCGAAGGTAAAAAATCCATGCCCGACAGACGCGACCCTAGCAGCGAGCATGACCTCCCAGCGGGCGGGTCCAGGGCGCCTGAGCGCCTGGGGTCCCCCTTTAGGGGGATTTAGGGGGTGCCCCTCAAATAATATACCACTTCCCCCTCTTCATTGACGGCGCTCACCGACATCCGATGATGCTCGGCAATTTGCCGGACGATGGCAAGACCAAGCCCGAATTGTCCGTCCTTTCCGGTTTTGAACGGTTCGAACAAGCTTTCGGCCGTTTCCTCATCGAGGGAGGGTCCGTCGTTGGCGATGCGGATAACGGGACTTGCAGCAAAATGCTCCGCGCCGGATTCGGACGTCAGCGAAGCGGAGATGCAAATGCGCGATTGTGCATACCTTAGCTGGTTGTCGAGCATATTTTCGAAAGCGACAATCCACTGCTCGCGGTCTCCGCTCAATTGAATCGAATCGTCCATCGACAGCTCCCATTCGATCTCCGGGCGACGGTAACGGAGCCGTTCGATCACGTCTTCGACGATCGGCTTCACCGGAAACGGTTCGAAGTTTTTAACCCGGGAGGAGAGGTAGTTCCATTTGTTAAGCAGAAGCAAATCGCGGATGCGCTTTTCAAGGCGTGCCGCTTCCTTCATCATGATGTTCAGGCTCTCCTGCAGCGTTCCTTTAGGAAAAATGCCGTCCTGGATCGATTGCGCGTAACTGCGTATGACCATAACGGGAGTTTTCAGTTCATGGGATATATTTTGCAAAAAGAACTGCTGCGCTTTATCCTGGCGAAGCAGCCTTTGCCGCATCGTTTCGATCGCCTGGGCGAGACGGCCGATCTCGTCCTTACGGCGGGTTTCGAGCGGCTCGTGCCAATCGCGTTCCGCAAGCCGCCCCACATGGCGTTCCATCTGAACGAGCGGCCGCGTCAAATAGCGGGCCAGCGCGATGCAGGGAAGCAGGCTGACCGCTATTACCCCGACCATCAGCACGAGCAGCCGCGCGAACATCGACATCACCAGGTCGTTTCGGTAATTGCCCCAGGCGTAGGAGACAAGATAATTCGGTTTTCCGTCGAGCATTTCTTTTTTGATGACGTAAAGCAGATTTTGATCGTTCACGCTCAGCGAATATTTTTCGAGAGGTGCGGCCTGCTCCTGCGCATTTTTTTCTATCGCTTCCATAAACGCTTCGGGGGGCTCATTGGTCATTCCCTTCGCCGGCAAACCGGGCTCGTTGTCGCCATTGATGACAAAATGCTGTACCACAGGAACGGCGGGTTGCGCCTTGCTGACAAGGATTCCCTTGCCGGCAGCCAACGGCCGGGGAATTTTTTGCTCGATAATCGCCGATTCGGCATCGCCATTTTGGGGCATGAACTGGACGACCATGCGCGTTACAGGTTCCTTTTCCGCATCGGCGGAATTGGTTTCGGACTCGCCGGAAACACTCGCCGGTCCCGCTTCCAGTGGAAATGCGGTCTTTGCAGCAGGCTTGACGGCGATTTCCGAAGGCACGTCGGGTTGGATGACGGGTTTACTCTCTACTGCCATGACCGAAAGTGGGCTTGCTTTTCCCAGCAGCTTTACGTTAGCCTGCGAGTCCACCAAAATATCGTACAGCTGCTCGGTAAAAAAGCTCTTCAGCATCCAGGGGAGCAGCAAGGAAACCAGCATAAAAACGAGCAGCGTCAGCGCGGCGAACAACCCCCAAAGTTTGACGGCAAGCGGCCATTGTCCGATTCTCATGTTTTCACCATCCTGTACCCGTAACCATAAACGGTTTCCAGCCTGATATCCGGCAGCTTGCGCCGGACTCTGCGCACCATGTCGTCCACGACGCGGTCCGAGCCGAAATAATCGATGCCCCACACCGCGTTCAGCACCTGCTCCCGCATGAGCAGCTGCCCGGCGTTTGCGGCAAAATAAAGCAGCAGGTCGAACTCTCTGGAGGTGAGGTCCACCGTCCGGCCTTGCTCGTCTTGTACGGTTCTGGCCTGTTCGTCTATGATATATGGCGGCACGATCAAACGCGGTCGAACGTTTACGGCCAGATTCGAATCCGCATCAATGTTTTTTCCGTACACCCGTCCGAGCAGCTTGCCGACACGAACGACAAGCTCCCTGGGCAAAAACGGTTTGGAGACATAATCGTCGCTGCCCATCTCCAGCCCAACGATCCGGTCGATATCGGCGTCTCTGGCGGAAATGAAAATGACCGGCATGAATGGCCGGTCCGCTTTAATCTCGCGAAGAAGCTGGAAACCGTCTATTCCGCCGGGAAGCATGATATCGAGGACCCACAAATCCGGGCGTTCGGCAATGGCGGCGCGCGCCGATGCGCCGTCGCCGAACGTTCGGACCTGCCAGCTCTCCTTGCTCATATAAGCGGCCAAAAGGCCGCTCAAATGCTCTTCATCCTCCACCAAAAATATGCGGTACATCCGGTTTCCTCCCAAGTTATGGATTTGTTTTGTCTGCTTGTTCTTCTGCCACTTTCAGCTTCTCCTGAATTTCTTTTTGCTTCTGGGTCTCCTGTCGATAGTCGTTGAGCAGATCGGGCAGCAGCGCGCGGATGGCATCGGCGTCTCCCGCTTCTACCGCTTCTCCCAGCTTGATTTGTCGCTGAATGTGTGCAGGCAGTTCCTTCATTTCCGATTTACCGTCCACATCAGTTGCCTTTTGAACCTTGATGATTTGCGGAATATCCCCGCCCTCATTTTTATCGGGAATTTTGATTATCTGTTTTTCAGACGCTTCAGCATCAGCCGGGTTGACCTCATCAGCTTTGTCCTTCGCTTCTCCGACAATGACGCCAGTGCCCGAGCCCTGGATCCTTATAGTCTTAGACGCCTTTAATTTCGGAAAGGTTTCTTCCACCTGCTTACGTTCTTCCAAAGCGGCATTCCATGCTCCCGACTGATCGGGCGCGTATGCGCCTACGAGAAGCTTCCAATAATTGCGCGCATGCGCAGGGTTAGCGAGCAGCCCATCGTTCATCACGTTTGCGTAAACGATCGGCTTTTGCGCCGGAACGGCTTGCACCGCCGAGGTCTCCTTGGATGCAGTTGCGCCTTCCGTTTCAGCTGCGGCCAGGCTGCCGGTCGAAAGCAGCATCATGGCGGCAAGTGCTCCGATCGGAGCGAGTCGTTTCATTGTTTTTGGATTCATGGATCATCAATCTCCCTTCGAGTTATATGTTCAGGTTCGCTGGGTCAGCGTCCCTATGGCATTAAATATATAAAACGATTATGGACACGTTATCGCCGGATTGTGGGAAAATATGTGATCTACGTCTATGGACGCAAAAAAGCCTTAACCTGCAGCAGCAAGTTAAGGCGAATAAAGGAACTCCCGGAAACCCGGGGTCCTTTTCGCATATGACGAATCCGTGCATGACTACACTGGATTTGAAGTATTCATCAAATATTTTCCCGTGATCGACTGCTCCGCGTGGATGATCTGTGCGGGTGTGCCCTCGAACACCACTTGACCGCCCCTGCTCCCTCCGTCCGGTCCCATGTCGATGATCCAATCCGCTTGGCTGATCACATCGAGGTTGTGCTCGATGACGATCACCGTATTGCCGGCATCCACGAGGCGGTTCATGATCTCCATAAGATGTCCGATATCCGACATATGCAGGCCGGTCGTCGGCTCGTCCATCACGTAGATGCTGCCGTTCTTATGCAGCTCGCTTGCCAGCTTGATGCGCTGGCATTCCCCGCCCGAGAGCGTGCTGAGCGGTTGGCCGAGTGTAATATAGTTCAGCCCCACATCGCTCATCGCCTGGAGCTTGCGCACAACCTCCTTGAGCTGAAAAAAATCCAACGCCTGCTCCACAGTCATCTCGAGCACTTCCGCAATGGACTTGCCGTTCAACTTGTACGCGAGGACCTCTTCCTTGAACCGTTTGCCTCCGCATACTTCGCATGGCAGCTTCACACTTTCGAGAAATGCAAGGTCCGTATACACAACCCCCAGTCCCTGACAGTTCTCGCACGCCCCCTTGGAGTTGAAGCTGAACAACCCTTGATTCACCTTGTTCGCGGAAGCAAACGCCTTGCGTATATCATCCATAATGCCCGTATAGGTCGCGGGATTCGAACGTGTCGACACGCCTACCGCCGATTGGTCGATGACGATCGCATCTGGATGCCGGCTGAGGAATACTTCGTTAATCAGCGTACTTTTGCCCGAACCGGCGACACCCGTAACTACCGTGAGCACTCCGGTTGGAATATCCACACTTACGTTCCGCAAGTTATGCAGTGTGGCATTCTCGATGGACAGCTTACCGGACGGCTTCCTGCAATCGTGCTTCAGCTGAAGCGGCCGCTTCATGTGGGTGCCTGTCAGTGTATCTGATTCCAGCAGGCCTTGGAAGCTTCCTTCATACACGATGGTACCGCCGCGGCTTCCGGCGTGAGGTCCGACGTCGACGATATGATCCGCCACCTTGATCACATCGGGATCATGCTCGACGACAATCACGGTATTGCCTTTGTCGCGCAGCTTTTGAAGCAATTCGTTTAACCGGTGAACGTCTCGGGGGTGCAATCCGACGCTGGGTTCATCGAAGATGTAAGTGACATCCACCAGACTGCCGCTCAGGTGCTTTACCATCTTGACGCGCTGTGACTCGCCTCCGGACAATGTATCCGTCTCGCGGTCGAGCGTCAAGTAGTCAAGTCCGATATCCACCAGATGCTGCAGCCGCTCCGTCAGCGACTTGACCGCCGGCGCGGCGATCGCGTCGTCAATCTCCCGAATGACGCGGATGAGCTGCCCAACCTCCATGGAGGACATCTCCGCAATATTGAGCCCATTGATCCTGCAGCCCAGCGCGGCTTGATTGAGTCTCGCGCCGCGGCAGCTGGAGCAGGGACCTTCGGAGATGTATGGCGCAACCGCTTTTTGTGTGCGCTCGGACTTTGACTTCAGATCCTGCTTGATGTATTTGTTGGTGAACTTCTCGATGACGCCTTCCACCGTAATATTCATTGCCTTGCCTGCGAAATCCATCTGCACTTTCCTTGCCTTGCCGTACAGCAGCTGCTCCAGCTCTTCCTCCGAATAATCACTAAGTTTCTTATCGGGATCAAAGGAACCTGACTGCACCACCATGTTCCATTCCCAACCATTCACCGAATAGTCCGGCAGCATAATGGCCCCTTCATTAAGCGACTTTGACATGTCCACCGCCTTGCTCATGTCAACGCCCAGCCTGCGTCCGATCCCGTTGCACTCGGGACACATGCCTTGCGGATCGTTAAATGAGAACATGTGGGCTTGTCCGACATAAGGCCGGCCCACTCGGGAGAAGAGAAGACGGAGAATGGGAGAGATATCGGTAATCGTGCCCAACGTGGAATGGGAACCGCCGCCCAGCCGCTTTTGATCCACAATAACAGCCATGCTCAAATTCTCGATCGCATCTGTATCCGGCTGCGGAATGCGTGGCAGGAAAGTGCGGACGAACATGCTGAAATTTTCATTCAGCAGACGCTGGGATTCCGCGGCGATGGTATCGAAAACGATCGATGACTTGCCGGAACCGGATACTCCGGTGAAAATCACGATCTTCCGTTTTGGAATGCACAAGGATACGTTCTTGAGATTGTTTTCCCTCGCACCCGAGATTACGATATACTCCCGATTAGATTCGCTCATGCTTACCATCCTTCCGCTGGTGTTATTTCTACTTATATTTTCACATTGAAGATCATCCGAATCAACATAAACCGGCTGCATACAGTTTGCAGCCGGTTTATGTTGATCCAGGTCAGGCACGGTTCAATTAACATATGCAGTATCGAAAGCGGTTATTGTTCCAACAACTTTTCAAGCTCGCCGCACCAATTGGTCCAGCCATACTTAGCTCCTCCGAGAGCTTGAGCGTTTGAGATTCCGGTTTGTTCGAGATGAAGGTTAACCTTTCCGTCACCTAAATCCTGCAGCGTCCAGGTGACCGTGTGCTTCTCATCCCCGGTGCCCCAAGTATAGGACAACCGGTTGGGTGCTTCCACGATAAGCACTTCGCCTTCAACAATGCCATCCCAATATTCGGTTGGCTGCGCGCGAAACTGAAAACGGTGTCCTACGATGGGCTTAAAATCATTTTCCATGGTCCATTTGGCAAGCTTGCTTGAATCGGTTAAAGCGGACCAAAGCTTCTCCATTGATGTCGTGTACTGAAAATCCAAAGTTAATGTTAAACTCATTTTTCCTCCTCCTCCAATAGCTCGTTTAATCGCAGCATATTTGTACTCCAGAACTTGCTGTAGAAAGCCACCCAATCTTGAATTTCTCTAAGTGGAGAGGCGTTTAACCTGAATAGCGTTTCTCTGCCGACTTTTCGGTCAAGTACCAATCCGGCTTCTTTAAGAATGCTCAAATGTTTGGATACCGCGGTCCGGCCCATTGGAAGCTGTGCCGTCAATTCATGAAGCGGTGTCTCCCCCGCCTCTGCCAACAGACGAATCAGCCGGCGCCTGGTTGGGTCTGCAATCGCGTCAAACACATCCCGAAAATGGTTGTTTTCGTTCATAACACCCCCTCCTATATATAGGTTTACCAAGGGGCAGCCGTAATTTCACGACCTGCTAAAGTATGCGGCACTGCGAACGAAGCGCCCACGGGCGGGAATTCCCAATCAGTCACTATTTGGTGTCGATTTGATTATATGCCACCACTTGGTGTCGTGTCAACGCAATTATCTTACGATCACCTCATGTTTTTTTATCCCCTCTACATCATTTTGGCCGAAATGGAAAACAATAACTAAAAATCATGATGTGGTGGTGGCGTGGATGTGCAATTCGATTTCTATCGGGGCAGACGTTCGGCAGTTGACCGAGCAGTTTCGCATCGATAACGTGTTGTTTTATTCGGCAGGCCGGCGGGAAATCAGCCCTACCGAGTCGCTTTCGGCGATCCTCGTCCGTAAAAACGAACGTCAGCTCGACGAATTTCGCTGGGGGCTGATGCCGTTTTGGGCGAAAGACTCCGTATGGCTCGACAGCCGGGCGATCCTGGAGAAGCGGGCGTTTCAGCGCATTTTGAAAAAGCAGCGATGTGTCATCCCCAGCAGCGGATTTTATATTACGCAAACCGAGAACAAGCGGACCGTACGGGTCAAGCTGACGATGCGCGGCGGAACGTTCGGCATCGCCGGGCTTTACGACGTATGGCGCTCATCTTCCGGCGACGAGCTTCGCACCTGTACGATGCTGATGACCGAAGCCAATCCGCTCGTCGCGCCGTACATGAACCGGATGCCGGCTATTCTGGGGCCGGAGGAGGTGGAGCTTTGGCTCGCTCAGGAGCTAAAAGAGCCGCTCGAGCTGCAGGCGCTGCTGAAGCCGATGGATGATCGCCGGATGCTGTCCCAAGCGGTCGCTTCGACGAACGGCAAATTTTCCGATGCCGATTTCGACATGCCCCACCCCGAGCTGGCATGACACGACGATAAAAAATGGAGCAACGCGGAACAATTTCCGTCTGCTCCATTTTTCTTTCTGCAATCAGCGATCAGGCTGAAGAAACGAGAACGCCCCGTTCCGCCATTCATAGCGGTCTTCCCGGTGTTTTCCCGTTGCATTGTCATATACGGGCACGACAAAAGCATCTTTCGAAGTCATTGGAAATGAGGCCGCATAAGAACGGTCCGAACTCATCAGCTCAGCTACCCCTCGCACCGGCAGCGGAGCGATTCCGTCCGGCTTGACCGTAAACAGCCGGTATGCGTATAAATTGCTCGATGCGTATTGGCCGATGGCGAAGTCAAGGGCTCCATCATTGTTGTAATCCACAAATGGGATCTCAAATTTCTTATGAAAGCGGAGCGGCGTTTCGCCGAAGGCATCGTTCAGACTGAGCGAAGAATCGGCTTTTCCTTGCGCATCAATGAGCTCGAGCAGAAACTTCCCTTCCCACTGCCAGCCTTGAAACGGTCCGGGCTCCTTCTCTTCCCGGTATACGCCTTCCGTCATGCGAACCAGCAGCGTAAAACCCCGAAGATCGCGGCTCTCCTCCAGTTTGTTTTCAGACAAAATATACGTATCCGGTTTGTCCTGCGATGGCGCAGAGGCAGGCGCCATGGCGGAACTTGGCGCCGCGCTTTCCGAAGAGATTGCGGAATTCGAAGCCATTTCCCGTATGGCCAGATTGTCGTTTTCGCAGCCGGATGGCAAAAAGATCAGCAGGATTATAAATGTAACGTTAAACACCAGCGTCTTCATATCGTCCCTCCCTCGAAGTCTTCGTTTGTAATATATGACGGCGGCAAGCCGCCATAGTTGCAATCGTCACTGCAGCGAAATGCAATATGTTCGGACAGATGGTATGATATTGTTGAGGCCGGTTTTTTTTGCCTTTTTTATCAAGATTACATAACAATAATTATGTTAACTATTTGCTGGACGAGGTGCTTTCCATGAACGTCATTAAAGTCAAAGACCGCCAGGAGCTGGAAAAAAGATTGCCCTCCATGCCGTGGTATGTGGAAAAGTTCATCAATTACAAGCTGCCGGATCTGTCCCCGTCCTCGCTGCTCGAATACGTGCGGGATTATGATACGTTTTTCTCCTGGCTGCTTGCCGAGGGACTAACTGAGGCGTCCGTGATCCGGGACATCCCGATCACCGATTTGGAGCGGCTGCATATGGACAGCATCGACAACTTCAAGATGTTCCTATCCACCCGCAAGGAAAACGCGAACACCCGAACGACGATTTCGCGCAAGCTCTCTTCCCTGCGTTCGCTGTTCCATTATTTGAGCCAAATTGCCGAGGACGAAAACTTTTATCCGCTGCTAAAGCGCAACGTGATGGCCAAAGTGGAGATCAAGCGAACGCATAAGCCTAAGGATTCCGCCGCCAAGCTGGAGGGCAAGCTGCTGCAAGAGGAAGAAATTGCCGAATTTATCCATTATATCAAAAACGGCTATCCGCAGGACGTGGCCAGCAACAAGCAGGCGCTGTATTCGTACGAGCTCAACAAGGTACGGGACGCCTGCATCGTCAGCCTTGTGCTCAATTCCGGCTTGCGCGTATCGGAAGTGGTGAATTTGAACATCGACGACGTGGACATCAAGAAAAAACTCGCCTACGTTTACCGCAAAGGGAAAAACGACGACACTTTCAAAACTCCGGTCTATTTCCGGCAGGAAGCCATCGACGATATTCAGCAGTATTTGCTGCTGCGGCAAAGCCGGTACCGTCCGGCAAAACGGGAAAAAGCGCTGTTTCTCGCGATCGCCAACGGCAAACATGAAGGCGAACGGATGACCAAACGCGCTATTCAGGAGATGGTCGTCAAATACGCCAAACGGTTCGGCAAGCCGTATTTGTCGGTGCACAAGCTGCGGCACTCCTTTGCGACCGATTATTATTTACGCAACGATTTGTACAAGACGCAAGAACAGCTCGGTCATGCTTCTCCGGAAACAACGCAAATTTACGCTCATTTGACGGACAAAACGATGTCCGAAGCGATTGACCACCGCAATCCTTCTTAAACCAGCGACACGTATAAACGCCAAATACGCCGTTCCCCTCCGTGGGTACGGCGTTTTGCATTTAGCGAATTCGGATGATTTCATTTTTTTACTTATAATGGAAAGTTGGCGGATGAACTGATTATAATAAAATGTTACATATTACGAACGGTGTTCCGATGTTACCATAAAATCAATAAAACTTTGGAGGGGATTCCACATGAGAACAAATGCAATAACAGTGATGATGGGCGATATGTCGGCGGAAGAAAATACCGTGTTGTTTCAAAGAATCGTTCACTGGAGGCATATTCGTGGAAAAACTGAAAAAGTTTACAGGTTACTACAAGCCTTATAAAAAAGCGCTCATTGCGGATTTGTTTTTTGCTTCGCTGGCATCGGCAATCGTGCTCGCTTATCCGATGCTGATTAACCAAATTACGGAAAAAGCAATAAGCGAGCATGGCATCGACACACCGCTCGTGTTAAAAATGATCGGCATTTTTTTATTCCTGATGATCGTGGAATATGCCAGCAACTTCTATACGGACTATTTCGGTCATGCGATGGGGGCCGACATGGAAGCCGATATGAGAACCGATCTGTTCGGTCACGTCCAAAAGCTGTCTTTCAGCTACCACGACAATACGCGCACCGGGCAGCTGATGTCGCGTATCACAAGCGATTTGTTCGATATTTCGGAGCTTGCGCACCACGGACCCGAAGATATCATGATTTCCTTGGTCCGAATCGTCGGTTCGTTTTGTATATTGGTCAATATCAACGGGTCTCTGACGCTGACCATTTTTTTGATCCTGCCGTTTATGTTTGCTTTTGCTTACCGCTACAGCATTAAAGTGAAAAACGCGCTGAAAAAAAACAAGGAACTCATCGCAGATGTCAACGCGCAGATCGAAGACAGCCTTTCCGGGATCAGAGTCGTCCAGTCGTTCGCAAACGAACATATTGAAATGGAAAAATTCAGGAGCAGCAACCGGCGGTTTCTGGAAAGCCGGAAACGCGGCTATTTGGCGGAGGCGCTTTTTTTCAACGGCTTGACCGGATTTATCTCGTTCATGACCGTTTCAGTCGTCATCGTGGGCGCCCTGCTGATCAGCTATAACCGTCTGGCGCTGACCGAGCTAATCACATTTCTGCTTTATATCGGCACGCTCATCGATCCGGTGAAAAGGCTCGTGAACTTCACGCAAAATTTACAAAACGGGGTCGCCGGCTTCGAGCGGTTTATGGAACTGATGGCCATCCGGCCGGACATTACGGACGTCCCGGATGCCGCAGAGCTCCACGGCGTCAAAGGCAAGGTGGAGTTTAAGGGCGTAAGCTTCCAGTATGCCGGTGACGCGAGTTACGTTTTAAGCAATATCAACATAACGGCAAATCCCGGCGAATACATTGCGCTTGTCGGGTCGTCCGGAGCCGGGAAAACGACGCTTTGCAGCTTGATTCCGCGTTTTTACGAAACCAGTGAAGGCACAATCAAAATTGACGGGACGGATATCAAACATGTCAAGCTGAGGTCGCTGCGCAGCCATATCGGAATCGTCCAGCAGGACGTGTATTTGTTCTCCGGTACGGTCAAGGAGAATATCCGGTACGGAAAGCCGGGAGCAACCGATGCGGAAATCGTCGAAGCCGCCAAACATGCGAATGCGCATGAATTTATTATGTCGCTTCCGGGCGGATACGACGCTCAGATCGGGCAGCGCGGCGTAAAGTTATCCGGAGGCCAGAAGCAGCGCATCAGCATTGCCAGAGTGTTTTTGAAAAACCCTTCGATTTTGATTTTCGACGAAGCGACATCCGCCCTGGACACCGAAAGCGAACGCGTCGTGCAGGAAAGCTTTGAAAAGCTCGCCCGAAATCGCACGACCTTCGTCATTGCGCACAGGCTGTCAACCATCCGGAATGCGGACCGCATTATCGTGCTTTCGGAGCAGGGTATTGCCGAGGAAGGCACGCATGCGGAGCTTCTTAAGAAAAACGGGATTTACGCCAGGTTCTATAACATGCAGTTTGAGCAGACTCCCTTGGCGACGCATCCGCCTCGGAACACTTCGCGGGGATAAAGCGTAGTAAAGACGCTAAGCAGCGGCGGCACGCTGATCTTAGCGTCTTTTTGAGTTTTGGAGCTGCAAGGTCCCTCAATCTAAGAAATACCGATCCCTCTCTCCTTTTCGGCCCACCCTCTTTGCGCTCCGGCAAAAATCGTTCCGCCGGTAGCGATCAAAATCGCTCCGGTTAACACAAAACCGCCATCGAATAGCTGGAGCTGCAGAGCAGCACGCCGATCCATAAAATCCAGATCGTTTTTTCCAAGGTTCCATGAATAGCGCGATTCTAGGCGATCGATGTCGGCGAGCCGAACGGGCTTTCGTACGAATCGAGGCTGCTTAAAATTTGCGTATATTCATCCTTGCCCATCTCGCCCAAACGGTTCACCGCGCTGACGATTTTCGGCAGCAGATGAATGTCTCCGGCGCTGGCGAAGCCGGCCACGCCTTCGAAGGATAACACGAAATGGACGCAGGCGTCGATGATCTTTTGCTCGTCGAACGGTTCGTACCACGTCGCGTAGCGGCGTTCCTGATGTTCCGCCCAAGGGCCTTTGGCAATCGCTTTGATTACGCGCAGCGCCACTTGCCGACGGCGGGTTTCCTCCAGCAGCTCGTCGAATGACGCCCGGTATTCGGGGATCGAATACAGCCGGTAGTTGAGCGGACAAAGCACGGTCTCGAACGGAAACCGGCGAAGCGCTTCCAGATGCGTCGCCGGCGCCAAATGGCCGTGGCCGGTGATGCCGATCGCCCCTATGATGCCTTCCTCTTTCGCCTCGATGGCGGCTTCCAGCGCTCCGCCGCTTCCCGTGCATTTATCGAGCTCTTCGATCGTTCCGACAGCATGGAGCTGGAGCAGATCCACACGGTCGACCTGAAGCCGCTCCAGCGAGCGGTATATTTGCTCCTTCGCTTTGTCTTTCGTCCGCTCTCCGGTTTTGGTCGCAAGAAACAGCTTGTTATGATATTTCTTCATGAGCGGCCCCATTCTCAGCTCCGCATCGCCGTAGCTGGCCGCCGTATCGAAATGGTTGATGCCGCTTTCCAGTGCGAATTCGATCGAGCGGTCCGCCTCTTCCTGCGTCACCTGGCCGAGCTTGGCCGCTCCGAACATCACGACGGAGCTGTAATGATTCAAACGCCCTAGCTTGCGTGTTTGCATGTCAACTTCCTCCCCGCTTCATTATTCCGCTTGTGAAATGCCGCACAGCTTGTCGATTTCCGCCAGCTCTTCGTCGGTCAGCTTCTGCTCCGCATAAGGCAGTGCATCCATAATATGCTGCGGCTTCGATGCGCCGAGAATAGCCGATGAAATGACGGGACTGTTCAGCACCCACGCGAGCGCAAACTGCGCCAAGGTGCAGTCTCGCCTTTCGGCAAACGGCTTCAGCTTATCCACCAGCTCGAAGTTGTCCGTCTGCGCCATCAGCGACTGCAGCCGCTTCTCTCCGGCGGCGGCACGGGTGCCTTCCGGAGGCGCTTCGCCGAGCCGGTATTTGCCGGTCAGCATCCCTCTGCCGAGCGGGCTGTACACGATGACGCCGACTTGCTCGGACCGGCAAAACGGCAGCAGCTCCTGCTCGATCTGGCGCGCGATCAGGCTGTACTGCGGTTGAACGCTTTCAAATCGTTCCAGACCCTGCAGGGCGCTGATGCCATGAGCTTTGGCGATCTGCCAGGCGCTGAAGTTCGAGCAGCCGATGTAGCGCACTTTGCCCTGCCGCACCAGGTCGTCCAGCGCGCGAAGCGTCTCCTCAAGAGGTGTATTTTCATCGAAGCGGTGTACCTGGTACAAGTCGATGTAATCGGTATCAAGACGTTTCAGACTGTTTTCCACGGCGCGCATAATATGATAGCGGCTTTGTCCCGCATCGTTAGGACCGCTGCCTACGCGGCCGTGAACCTTGGTGGCGAGGATGATGCGGTCTCTTTTCCCTTTAAGCCATCGTCCCAAAATCGTTTCCGATTCTCCGGATAGCGACGGGTCGCCGATATCCATTCCTCTGCCGTATACATCGGCGGTATCAAACAGCGTAATGCCTGCGTCCAGAGCGGTATCGAGCACCTGAAACGACATCTTCTCGTCGATCCAGCGGCCGAACGCCATGCAGCCCAGACTGATTTCCGACACTTTCAAGCCGGTGCGGCCTAACTTGCGATGATTCATAGCGGACTCACTCCTTCATAAAATGCTTCGCCCATGGGCGCATCCTCTTTTATTATAGTACGTCCGGCGCGCCGCCGAAATTAGTGAAATGTTTGAGAGAAGCTTACCTTTAGGTAAGTGGGGGTTGAAGTTGGTTTCCGTACTGGCGAAACATATAGATTTAGTCTGGATTGCTTGATATGGCGGAAGATTCGTGTGGAAAAAAAGTTGATACCTACAAAAAGTAAAACAGCCGCCAACCAAGACCTGCAAAATAAAGTCTCAGACTGCGGCTGTGTTTTGACAACCATAATGATTCGATTATGATGTAATTTTATTTAACGCCAGTTCATTCGTTAATTTGTGTGATTTTTCAAATACACTAGTTGGATCTGACGCAAAAAGAAAATTTATATCTAATTTTTCATATATATTTTTCGATTATACCATCATTAGGTATGAATGTATTTGATTTTTCATGTAAATTGGTCCGTTTTACGATCACTGCGTAACTTGTATACGACTTTTCATACAGAAACCACACGTAGAATCGTCGTTAAAATCAAATCCGGAACCGGAAATTCTGTTTGCTGCATTCGCGGTCTGTGCATGTAACGGGCAACAGCGGCACGGATGTCTGTTTTAGAGTAAATTGCTTATACGGTTTCCCTTCCATATACGGACAATGCCGATTGCACCGCTTCGCCCGCGGGCACGCGGTGGCCGTGATGGAGCAGCACGGCTTCAAGCGCTCCGAGTACGTGAAGCACGTTTTTTTTGCTGCAGCTGTAGCCCATCGTGCCGATGCGCCAAATCTTCCCTTTAAGCGGCCCGAACGAGCCGGCGATCTCGATGCCAAAGTCGTGCAGCAGCATCGAACGGACCGACTCCCCGTCCACATCGTCCGGGATGTTCACACAGGTGACCATCGGCATTTTGCAGGACGTATCTCCGAAGAGGCTGAGCCCCATTGCGGAAAGTCCCGTCACGAGAGCCTGCTCGTGCTGCATGTGACGGGCGAACCGACGCTCCAATCCTTCTTCGAGCACGAGCCTCAGCCCTTCGCGCAGCGCATACAGCATGGACGTCGCTTCCGTATGGTGGTTCAGTCTGGCGGGGCTCCAGTAATCCTGCAGCTGGCTCAGGTCAAAATAGTTGCTGCGGATAAAATCGTCCTGAGGCCGCCCTGCCGCCGGTTCGCGCAAGCCGCGCTCGATGCGCTTGCGCTTCTCCACCTGTACCGCCGCGCGGTCGTTGTACGTGATCGGCGCCATGCCGGCCGGCACGGAAAGGCATTTTTGCGTGCCGCCGATAACCGCGTCGAGCATCCATTCGTCGGCGGCGACATTCATCCCGCCGATCGTAGCGACCGCATCGACGGCGATCAGGACGTCCAGCTCGCGGCAGGCGCGGCCGATTTCGGCGAGCGGCTGCACGCAGCCGGTCGACGTTTCGCCGTGTACGATCGCGACAAGCCGCGGCCGCACCTGCTTGATCCGGCGGATTACGTCGTCCGGCTCGAACACGTGGCCCCATTCCTGCTCCATCGTCGCCACTTCAGCCCCGAGCCGCTCGGCGATTTCGACGAGCAAATGGCCGAAACGGCCGTAGATCGGCACAAGCACGCGGTCTCCCGGACGAATAAGTCCGGTCAGCACCGCCTCGATGCCTGAGCGCGACGTGCCGTCGATCGGGTAAGCCCAGCGGTTTTGCGTGCGGAACAAAGCTCTCAGCATGTCCATCGTCTCATTCATAAGACCGGTAAATTCCGGGTCGAATTGGCCGAGTATCGGCATCGACATCGCCCGCAGCACGCGCGGGTCCACCTCCACCGGACCCGGCGTCATGATGGTGCGCGGCGAAGGGGATAAATCCCGGTATATTTTCATATGGCTGCTTCCCCCTCATACGCGAGCATATACAGCAAATCGGCCAGCACGACGATGCCGGCCGCCAAATCGTTCTCACTCGTAAATTCATGCGGGGAATGGCTGATTCCGTTGTAGCTCGGGACGAACACCATCGCTGCCGGGCATATCGCGGAAACGATCTGCGCATCGTGCCCGGCTCCGCTGTACATCGACCTGTACGGCAGTCCGCGGGAAATGCACAGCTTGCCGAGAAGAGCGGTCAGCTTGGCGCTCATCGGCACCGGCGCGGCGCTCATCCACTCTTCGCCATCCACCGTCACCCCATACCGGGCGGCGATTTGTTCGAAGCGTTCCCGCATGCTGCGGCAAAACAGCATGAGCGCTTCCGCTTCGGCATGGCGAATGTCGACGGTAAACGAGGCGGCGCCCGGAACGACATTGGCGACCCCCGGGGAGGCTTCCAGCTTGCCGACGGTGGCGACAAGCGGATCTCCCGCCTGCAGCGCCGCTTCCCTCACGTACAGCGCCATCTCGCAGGCAGCGCTCAGCGCGTCCTTGCGGTAGCTCATCGGCGTTGTGCCGGCATGGTTCGCCTCCCCCTTCACGTGAAACGTGAAGCGCTTTTGACCGACGATGCCTTGAACGATGCCGATCGTTTTGCGCTCGCGCTCCAGCACGGCGCCCTGCTCGATGTGAAGCTCGATAAAAGCGCGAACATCGCTGCGCCGGCTTGGGCGGTAACGCTTTAAACCAAACCCCGCGCCGTTCATCGCGTCTGCAAGCGTTACGCCTTCCGCGTCAACGATATCCGGCGTCTTTCGGGTATCATAAAGGCCGGTGACGTTGCCGGAGCCCCAAAAGGTGAGCGGAAAGCGGCTGCCTTCCTCCTCCGCAAACGAAACGACCTCGAGCGTGCGCCGCGGCGGTCCGTACTTTCGCTGCAAATACGAGACGGCGATCAATGCGCCGACAACGCCGTAAGCGCCGTCGTAAAGCCCGCCCCGGCGTACCGTATCGATATGCGAGCCGGTCAAAATAACGCCGCGATCGAGCGGATCGGTCCCTTCAAGCCGCCCAAACAAATTACCGGCGTCGTCGTAATATGGCCTCAGCCCGCAGCCGTTCATCCATTCCTCCAGCGCCGCTTGCGCATTTTGCCAAGCCGGTGAATAAAGCAGTCGGCTCGTCCCCCCTTCGGGATCGGCGCCAAACTGCCCCAAACGGTTCAGCAGCGCCGTCGCCTGCCTGGCGAACAACCGCTCGGGCGGACTGCCATCAGTTCCTGCTTCATCTTCCGAATCGAGCGCGAGTAGCTCCTCCAGCGGCGGATCTTGTTTGCCCAGCAGGCGAGCGGATATGCGATCGGCATCATTTGTCGTCATTGTCTTACCGCTCCCTTCCTGTTTTCTATACAGGTATCCAACTCCCTGTCCCGCTCGCCACCTCTCCGCTGCCCGCATCGTATACCCGCTGTCCGCGGCTGTACGTCGCTGCGACCCGGCAGCCAAGCTGCCTGCCGACGTACGGACTGCATTTGTGGCGCTGCTTCAGCATCTCCTCCGCGAGCGTATACGGGCTGCGCAGATCGAGCAGCGCCAAATCGGCATCGGCGCCTGGCGCGATCTCGCCTTTGCGCGGATGCAGCCCGAACCGCCGAGCCGGGTTCAGCGCCAGCATTTGCGCGATTCCAGGCAGCGGCAGCCCCCGCTTCAAGTGGCCTTCATCCACCATCAGCTCGAGTGAGCTCTGAGCGCCGGCAATGCCGCCCCACGCCTCAAAGGCGCTGCCCCGCCGCTTCAGCTCGGGCGGGCAGGGCGAATGATCCGAAGCGATCATGTCGATGCGCCCGTCGATCACTTTTTGCCAAAGCCGGTCCTGGTCGGCCTTCGTCCGCAGCGGCGGCGCACACTTCGCGAGTGTGCCGAGCCGCTCGAAATCGTCCTCGCACAAGGTCAAATAATGCGGACACGTTTCCACCGTCACCGGTATCCCTTGGCGCTTGGCCTCTTCGATGATATCCACCGCCTCGGCCGAGCTGATGTGGACAAAATGCAGCGGACACCCGGTTTTCGCAGCAAGCTCTAAAGCTTTCCCGACCGCCGCACATTCAGCGGCGATCGGGCGGGAAGCGGCGTAATCGCGCATCCCGGTGCGACCTTCCGCCACAGCTGCAGCGGATAAACGGGAGACCATCGTCTCGTCTTCGGCATGCAGCGCCAGCACGCGGCCCAAGGCGGCGATGTGGCGCATGCCTTCGTACAGCGTGGCGTCATCGATGCGCTCGAAGCGCCCTTCCCCGTCGCCTCCGGGCTCCGACATAAAAGCTTTGAAGCCGATAACTCCCGACCGGGCCAGCGACTCCAGATCATCCAAATGGCCGGGCATAAGTCCGCCCCATAACACAAAATCGACGGTCGAGCCGGCTGCCCTTGCCGCTTCCAGTTTCCTGTACAGCGCATCGGTCGATACCGTCGGCGGCAGTCCGTTCAGCGGCATATCCGCGTACGTCGTGCAGCCTCCGGCGGCGAGCGCCGCAGATCCGCCGGCAAATCCTTCCCAATGTCCCATCCCGGGTTCGTTGAAATGAACGTGCACGTCAACCATGCCGGGCATAATATGAAGGCCGGACGCATCGATGCGTTTAGCTGCGGATTCGGAAATTTGAGGCTGAAGCAGCGCGATCTTACCGTCCTTTATTCCGATATCGATCCGCGCGACCTCGTCTTTCAGCACGACGCTGCCGCCGGACAGGATCAAATCAAGCATGCGGGCCACCTCCTGAATGCTTTGCCCTGCTACAGATGTTTCGTTTGCGATGGATTCGTCTGAATCTAGCTCCCCCGGTAAGTGCTGTACCCGCCGGGGGCGACAAGCAGCGGAACGTGGTAGTGCTCCGTCGGATCTGCGATGACAAAGCGTATCGGCACCTGATCCAGAAACGGCGGCTCCGCCAGCCGGACACCGCGCGAGCGAAAGTAATCGGCGACATAGAAAACGAGCTCGTACTCCCCTGCAGCCATCTCCTCCGACTCAAGCAGCGGACCTTTCAAACGCCCGTCTCCGCCCGTCACCTCTTCGCGCATCAACGTGCGTCGGCCCGCTTTTTCGAGGTGCAGCAGCTGCAGCCGCATGCCGGGAGCGGGTCCGCCGGCGGAGAGGTCCAGCACATGGGTCGTCAGCCGCCCGCTCATGACAGCCTCGTTGCCGCAGCTTCCCCTTTGGCGGCAGCGCCCGCCAAATCCCGCTGCGTCATCGAGAAGCCCTGGAAGCCGTATGGCGGCCGCGATTCCGTATACACGGCGGCCTCCTCGTCCGGCGCCTGAGACATGACGGTCTCCCACGTGCGATTGTTCGACTCGAAGCTCACTTCCGCTAGCTGCGGGAAGCGCTCCAAAATCCGCAGCCCGATATGATAGATGAGACTTTGAATCGAAGCGCTGCTCAGCTCGTGGAACACAGTCTGGGCAATATCGCGAATTTGCTCCGCAGCGACGTACATGTCTCCGCCTGCATCGAGCGCATTCTCCGCATTCTCATACGTCCAATTTATGTTCAAAAAAATAAACAACGGCCGATCGGACGTTTCCGGCAGCGTCGTATATTCGTCGCGGACGAAGCCTGCGAAAGAGCTGCCCTTCAGCTTGATCAGCTGCAAATCGGAGATCGTCCCCCGCAGGCTCCTTACGATGTTTCCTTCCGGCGCCCGCTCGACGTCGACCTCGAACGTGCCGTGATCGTTATGCGAACGGCGGTAAACAAGACCGCTTTCGGCGAAGGTCCCGCCCGTTTGCGAAACTTGTACACCGTCAAACGGGATGCGGTCCGCGATCAAATGCACGCCCGTCATTTGCGGATAACGGTCCAAAAACTTGCAGGCGATAAAATAGAGAAACGATTCCACCGTGCTGCCTTTAAAGTCGGCCGCATGGCGCAAAATGAAATTTTTCATCGAATCGGTGGCGACCACCATCGTATTGTCCGCTTCCGTAAAGGAAGGCAAAAAAGCATCCCCCCTGACGGCGATTTTTACATTTAAAGCGAAAATGGCGTTTTCGTTTCCGGCAAAGCTGGATTCCGGGATCGGTTTGACGCGCAGCGGTTTGGCGTAAGTGCGGTAAACGAGCACATCTCCTTTGCCGTAATACATGGTGCGGTTGTTTGTCATCGGATTCACAGGGATCCCTCCTCGTTAATATCGGCGGCAATCGTATCGGCCAGGCGGAAACGGGCGATTTTGGCGATCTCGCTCAGCGCTTTCCGGCGTTCTTCCTCCGGACTCGAACCGAGTCTTTGCAGCATGGAGGCCATAATTTCCCCCTTGTTCCGCCCGCGAACGGCCATGATAAAAGGAAAGCCGAATTTCGCAGTATATTCGCGATTGCACGCGGTGAAGCGCTCATATTCCTCGCCGCTGAGTCCGGTGAGGCCGGCTTGGTGCTGCTCGCTGACGGAGGCGGCGCTCATTTGCAGCTTGCTGGCCAAATCGGGATGAGCCCGAATAAGCGCCAGCTGCTCCTCGTCCGAAGCCAGCTCCACGGTTTCCGTCATCCTGGCATGCAGGTGTTCCATATCGGCGAACGGGCGATGACCGTAACAGCGCTCCGCGACCCAAGGCGAGTGCTCGAAAATCCATCCTAATGCGGAAACGAACGAATCCGGCTTCATCCCATTGATTTGCTCGATCGTATATTTTGGCGATTCCACAGATCATCCCTCCATTCCCGCGATGGTTGTTATTCGTTGTTCTAACTATAGGTTAAATTTCATTTTAACGTCAATAAATATGACATACAATTGTGCATCATCACAAATTAGCCGGATTATTTTGTGCCTTCTTCGCCGAATAACTGATAAATGTTATATAATATGACATTGTAAACATTAAAAAAAGCCGGACCCTTAGTCCGGCTTATGTATCATTTGCACTATTTACGCTTTTGCGCGCACCGCTAACATCTGTCTTACAAATGCCGCAAAAATCAATAACGAAACAACGACCGACACGCTGCTGACCGTAAACAAAGCCTGATATCCCGTATGCTGGGAAACCCAGCCCAGCACAATGGAGCCAAGTCCGATGCCGAGGTCAAAAGCGGTCATGAAGGAAGCGTTGGCGACCCCCTTCTTTTCCGGGTGGGCCAGCCGCAAGTTCGCCGCGGATAAAGCAGGCTGCGCCGAGCCAAACCCGATGCCGTATAAAATCGCCGAGCAGACGACGCCAAGCAGCCCTTGCGAAACGCTTAATACGAGAAGCGCCGCCGCCGTCACGACAAGCGAAGGAACGATGACGGCCGTTTCGCCGTACCGGTCCGAAAGCTTACCCGCTACAGGCCGGATGACGGTGAGCGCCACTGCGTATACCGTAAAGAAAATGCCGGAATTCACCTGGATCGATTGGGCGAACAGCGGTACGAAAGTCGTGATCCCGCCATAAGCGCAGGCAAGAAAAAAGATCGACACCGTAACGGAAAGCAGCGATTTATCGAAAAAAACCATCCGTTTTGCCGCTCCGCCCGGTTGAAACGGGATTTTCGCCACAAACGCCATCAGCAGCGCGGCTGCCGCTAAAATCGCCCCGGACAGAAACAGCCCGTGGAACGAGTAACTTTGCTGTATCCAGATACCCAGCATCGGCCCGACCGCCATCGCCAGCGTCATCGCCATGCCGTACCAACCCATCCCCTCTCCCCTGCGGGAGACGGGGATAATATCGGTGATCGCCGTCCCGACGGCCGTTGTCGAAACGGCCCAACTCATGCCGTGAATAATCCGCAGCACGATCAAAATCGCAATGCCGCCCACCCAGCTGTACGTATACATCGATAAGATAAATAAAACGAGTCCCGCCAAAATAAACGGCCTGCGGCCGTAACGGTCAAGCAGCCCCCCGACGATCGGACGAAAAACGACGGCAGCCAGCGTAAACGTGCCAACCACGAATCCGATCTGCGCTTCGCCGCCTCCCAACTGTTTAATATACAGAGGAAACGTCGGAAGCAAAAAGTAAAACCCGGTAAACAGGAAAAACATCCCCAGCGTCATTTGAATAAACGGCTTCGTCCATAAACGTTCCACTTGCATTCCTCCCGAATTGAAATAAGCAGTTGCCTGTCTCGGCCAAAGTTAACGGCTCTTACCGCCGTTTTCCTGAGGATCCGGCGGATCGCCGCCGCTCTTGATCCGTTCGATCTCCTCCGTCAACCAGGCGATGTCCGCCAAAGCGACATGCTTGCGATGCTCCAGCATACGCATAACATAAATAAGGATATGCTCGTCGTTGTGTTTTTTGGAAAACATTTGCAGGAGCGAATTGACGTACTTCAGATTATACCGGACATACTCCATGTATTGTTCCAGGCAGGCGATTTGTATGTCCTTCGGAACATATCTGAACAATGCCATCTTCAGGTGAAAAATGAGCTCCGTATCCAGGTTATGTTCGAGCGGGCTCAAAATCAGCACATGAAATCGTTCGCGCCCGGCATCCGTAATCGAGTATATTTTCCGCGGCCTGCCTCCCTGCTGCTCCTCTTCCAGCCGAAGTGTGATCCAGCCGTTCTCCGCCATTCTGGAGAGCAGCGGATACAGCGTTCCCGAGCTGATTTGCCGGATCGGACCGACCGTATGCTTCAGTCTCTCCTGCAGCAAATAACCGTGTTTGTCCCCGGACATAAGCTGGCCCAACACAAAGAGTTCGTACATTTTCAACCTCCTGTCATATGTCTTATCGATATGTCGTCACGATAGATTATATGTCGTCGCGACATAAAAAGCAATAAGCCGGCATCCAAAGCATTAAGCTTAGGATACCGGCTTATCGTTTTTTTTGTAGAGTGAGAAGCCATTATTGCCCGCCGCTCCATTCCGCTTTTGCTCCCGCCGGTTTGCCTGTTTGGTTCTTAACCGGAAACGTCATCCGGGCATCCCCCATAAACAGGACCGCGACGAAGGCGAGCACGGCCGGAATAAGCGCCCACAGAAACATGGTCGTGATGGAGGACGACAAAAATTGGACAATGTGATCCATCATTTCCTTCGGAATCGCCGCCCTTTTCTCGGGAGAAAGCAGCTCGCGCGTACTGCCGAACGATTCGCCGGCCGCTCCTCCGAACGCGCCGCCCAGCTTGCTTGCCAGCAGGTTCCGCTGGACGATTCCGAACACCGTTAGTCCCAATGTCATGCCAAGCGAACGGACGAACGCCATCGTTGAATTCGCCGAACCTCTTTGGCGCATGTCGAAGCTGTGTATGCCCGCCATCCCGAGCACCGAGAACGAAAAGCCGACGCCAAAACCGGCGACGATCATGTAAACGGTGAGCAGCCACTTCGGGGTTTCCGGAGTGATCGTACTGAGCAGCAGTGTGCCGCAAATAAATACAATTGCAGAGAATATCATAATATTTCTGAAAGATGTTTTTGATGATAAAATACCTCCGATTTGCGACGCCACCACCGAACTTAACGTCATCGGCAGCAGAACGAGGCCTGAATTGGTCGCCGTCCCTCCCGTTACGCCCTGTACGTAAATCGGGATATACATCGAGAAGGTGATGAAGCCCGCGCCGTAAAACAGACTTGTCAGCGTGCTTGCCGCAAACAGACGCTTGCGGAACATCGCATAGGAAATAATCGGTTCCTCCGCTTTTGTTTCCGCGTACAGGAACACCGCCAATAGCAAGGCTGCTGCTGCAAACAATCCGATGATAAATGAGGAGTTCCATGCATACTGCTGCCCTCCTAGCTCAAGCGCGAACATAAGGCAAACGACCGAGCCGACGAGCGTCCCCGCCCCCCACCAATCGATCCGCTGCTTGGAGTGTTCCATCGATTCATGATAGAAAAAGATAATCAAAGCGAGCGCAATTAGACCGATAGGAAGGTTGATGTAAAAAATCCAGCGCCACTGCATATAGTCCGTGATATATGCGCCGAGCAGCGGGCCGAGCAAGCTCGACGCCCCGAAAACCGCTCCGAACATGCCGCCCATACCGCCCCGTTTTTGCGGAGGGACGACATCAAACATGATCGTAAAGGCGATCGGCATCAAAGCACCGCCGCCAATCCCCTGGATGGCGCGATAAATGCTCAATTCGACAATATTCTGCGCCGTACCGCATAAAACGGAGCCGAGCAAAAACAGGGAGATGCCCAGTACAAAAAATCGTTTCCTTCCGTACATATCCGAAAGCTTGCCGAACACCGGCATTGCGGCCATCTCGGCTACGAGATAAGCGGAAGTCACCCAAACGAACTTGTCGAGACCCCCGAGTTCGGCAACGATCGTACCCATTGCAGTTGCAACGATCGTGTTATCGATCGCCGCCGCGAAAATCCCAAGCAGCAGCCCGGCAATGACAAGACCTAATTTGTTTTGTGGCAGTGCCATCGTAATTTTTCTCCTTTTCAATAAATGGAAATTATACTTTTTCTTCCTGCAGAACGATCGAAGTTCCGTCTTTTTGCAAGCTGATCCGGTACTCCACATGCCCGATATGGCATCCCGGTCCGATAACCACCTTGTTCCCTCTGACGATATCCGCCTTCGTATGCTCCAAATACAAATCGTCCCCTTCGATCGTCTCCGCCGTAAGTCCTGAAGGGCCTTCGCCGGTGAACCACATCTTCACCGCCAGCCATTTTTTAAGGCGAACGGTGATGCGCCCGCCACCGACTTCCTTGGCGCGGCATGGTCCGAACGGATTGATGTTGACCTCATCGGCATTTAACAGACCATTGATCTCAAAAGCTCCGTTCGCAAGGAACCGGTCTGCCTCGCAAGTCCCTTCCGCCTGCAGCATTCCGTCCAGCTTGACCGTTTTTCCGCGCACGGCCCCTTTCACCTGAAGTTGTCCGACGACCCGCAGCTCACCGCCCTGTAAATCTCCGTCAATGGAAGCATCGCCAAGCAGCCGGTACCGCTCGGCTTGAACCGCCCCCTTCACGGAACAATTCCCCGTACAGTGAAACGACTCGCATTCCACCGATCCTAGCACATGACCTTCGCCCATAATGGCGACTTGCTGAAAAACGCCGCCTGAGACCGATCCCACACCCGTAATTTTCATCTTTCTATTTGCAGTCTGCACCATTGCCATTTCCTCCCGTTCAGCCTTTGATTTGCTTGTTTACTTTAGCCCCCGTCTGCACGAGCAGCTCCGTACGGTACTCCACACGTTCGATCCGGCAGCCGGGTCCGATCACAATGCGGTTGCCGCGAACGACATTGGCGGTCGTATGTTCCAAATGAATGTCGTCTCCTTCGATCGTCCCCGCTTTTAACCGGTTGTCCCAAGAAGGAGCAATCCATTTAAGCAGCCCGCTCCATCGGTTTTTCTTCAATTTTTTCACACGGATCAATTCTCCGCCGATTTCTTTCGCCTGCCCGCGTCCGTACAATCCGATATCGATCGTTCCGGCATTAAGCAGACCGTCAATGGCAAACCCTCCTTCGACGGCGAACCGTTCCGCTTCACAATCGCCGTTTACGTTAATCATCCCATTTAGTCGGATATCGTCTCCCAGCAAACAGCCATTCAGGTTTGAAATCCCTTCAATGAGGACCGACTTTGCGGTTACGCTGCCCTCCCCGGTCATTCTGCCCTTCATCTCAAAACGGGAAGCCACCAGATTCCCTCTGATCGTACCCATCCCGTTTAACTTGAACGTTTCGCACATAAGGTCGCCATCGACCTTGCCGACTCCTTCGATCGTCACCGAGCGGTATTTGCCGCCGGATGCGTTCGCCATGCCATTCAAATTCAAATCCGGATAATCCGACGCATTCATCGGCCATGCCTCCTAAAACAGCTTTATTTTTAACTCCTCCATACATTCCGAAATGGATAACCTCGCCACGACTTTCACGCCGCTCTCAAAATACAGCTCGCCCGGGACGGACTGCAGCGCGAAGGCGGATACGCCCATTTTGCGAAAGAAAACGAGATCGCATGGTTTGCCCTGGAATTTCCCGAGATGTTCGCGAATCGTACCCAGCAGCAGCTCTCCTTCTTCGAGGCTCATCTCCCCGGCTTGCAGCAGCTTGTCGATCACATAAAAATGCAGCATCTGATCGAACGTAAACGGCGCGTCATCCCATTGCTTGCTTGCGTACCGGTCCATCACAATTTTCGAAACAATGTTACGTTTAATAATCTCATCTTTTCGCAAACTGAAGTCATACAAATGAGGCGATAATTTATCGGCCAGCTCATCCAACGACAAGTCTTCCTTCAAGTTGATGATTTTTTCAATACGGGCCAAGATCAGCTCTTTCGGAAAAAACGTCTCCTGCCCGGTAAATGTGGACTTCCGGATGAACCAATCTTCCGGAATCAGCTGCTTCCGCTTCCAGCGGTACAGCTGGCCGTACGAGATGCCCGTCAGCTCAAGCAGTTCTTTTTTGGAAATCAATTCACGTTCCATATTATCTCCTCCGTGATTAACGTAACATAACACTGTTACGTTGTAAAGAGGCGTTAAGCCGTCACAAGAGTAAATCTTGCGTTTTGTCAGTCGGATGACTCCCGATTCGCTCCGCGGGAATGGCTTAAGTTCGCCGCCATTTTCTTTTTTAGCGGCGGAAGATGATTAACCATGCGCATCCCTGTTCTCATGCATGCCAGCGCAATGCGTCCTACTACCGGTTTATGCATGACCGTGTTGTCATCCATTTGTTTTCTGGAATCGATGACCGCCTCGAAGCCATACTTGATCATTTCAGTCTCGTATTCGCGGAGAGCCTGTATCAACGATTTTCCCCCGCCGCGGGCTTCGATCAATTTGCGGCAAAGCGATGCGGCATCCCGCAAAGCCGTATTCGCCCCGATTCCCCTGCCTGGCGTCATCGTATGAATGGCGTCGCCGAGTAATGTGACGGAGCTCGTCGGCCAAGGCTCGATGGGCACAGAGGTGCGAATGTTTACCGTGAAAATGGTGGTCGGATCGGATAAACTGAACATTTTGCGAAGCTTCGGATCCCAGCTCTCCGTCATCCCGAGCACCATCCGTTTCAGCTGTTCCCCGTCCTTGATCTCCAGCGGATTGGCCGGAAAGCTGCGGCGGGACGCCCAAAATCCCCACATGATGTAATCCCGGGTGTTGTCGTACAGCAGACCGGGCCACCTGGAGAGCAGCTCAGCATCGTTGCCGCCTATGCCGTTTTTAACGCCGCCGTGGTCCCATTTGAACTCCATCGCGTGCAAAATACATCCGTACGCTTTCGGCGCCATAATCATCGTGATGCCGTTGAACACTTTATGCGTCAGCAGCGATTTGGTTTCTTCGGTTATCGGCAGCTTGCCCCCGATGCTTATAATACCCGTCTCCTCCAATTTGGCGTGCGGCAAAAGCTGTTTGCGGACGGGCGAATTGGAGCCGTCCGCACCGACCAGGAGGTTGCCGGAGGCGCTGGTGCCGTCTTCGAAAAATGCGGTAACCGTGCCATCCTCGTTTTGCTCGTAGCGGGTAAACTTTTTATCAAAATGGACGATGTCTTCAAGTCCTGTCAGCAGTACCTGCCTCAGCGTCATCCGGCTGACCGACTTTTCTTCATTTACCGGGTCGTGTCCGGTTTCCAGCTCCAGGCTCAGCACTTCCGAGTATCGTTCGGTGAGCATATTGAAAAATTTGGGCGCCCGCGCACAGGTTGCGACGAAAATGTCAAACAGCTCGGACGGAAGGCATTCCTTCAAAGCGCGGCTCCCGTCGGGGCTGATCCCGACGCGGTAACCTTGAAGCCCGCCTGTGCGGGTCCGATCTCTTTCGTAAACTTCCACCTGGATGCCTGCTTTTTTCAGGCCGTGTGCGAGACATAACCCGCCGGTGCCGGCGCCGATGATCAACACTTTGAACTGATCTTTCATAGTAAATCTTTCTCCTCTCCATGAATGAAGTAACCGCAGCAGGCAGCTGCCATTCAACCGTTTTTTAAGCGGTTCGAAACTTCTTCGAGCCATTCCTTGCTCCAGCTCAGCGCCCCGGTCCGAAGATCGCCAACAAGGGAGCGCACCCAGTCGAGCTCTGCCACAGTAATAGCCCGTTTGTATTCCACCTCCAAAAAAAACAATCTTGGTATAATGTCTTGATGTGTGACAAATACTTCATCCAGACGGGACAATTCCTTTGTCAAGGCTTCCATTCTTTTTTCAAGCTGCTGCAAAGCATCCTCGCTGGTAAGAGCAGCAATAGTCGAGAGAGCCGCGGGAAACTCCGGAAATTCCTCCTGGGGCGTGGAAAGCATCTCCCTCACCCAAATTTGAAGTGTGGATTGGCCTTCTTCCGTTGCCTCATAGATCGTCCGGTCCGGTTTTCCCTCTTCCCGGGAAGTTTCCCGAACGGAAATAAGTCCGTCCCGCAGCAGGCGTTCGATCGTTTGGTAAATACTCGTACGTTGGCGTACGTTAATGACTTCATCCTTTCCTCGTTCTTTGATCAGCTGCTGCATGCGGTAAGGGTGCATCGGCTCTTCAACAAGAAGGGCGAGTATTGCCATAGCTAAAGGGGAACGTTGAGATTTTTTAATGTTCTTCATAGTCATAATAATACTATTCATAATATGACTATGTCAATAGGCAAAAAAAATCCCAGTTCTTTTACAAGAACTGAGAATCTTCCTCCAATGCAAATTCAAAATCTTCAATGTCGAACACCTGAACCGGTATCGCCGCTTCGATCACTTTGTCGGTAAACTCGAGCTGATCGGTCAGGACCGGTATTTGTTCCTTAAGCGCCGTCAAAATCAGCTCGGTTTCGATCGGATCGATCGCCTCTCCGTATTCGGCGTTGTCAATCGCGTTCACCACAATAAACGATACTTTATCGTTAATCGGGAGCGGCGGACTTTCCCGCCAAGGCGCAGCCAGTGCGCGCTCCAGCTTTTTCTTGTTAAACGATTCTTCGAAAAAAGCGATCAATTCGCCGATTTTTTGCTTGACATGAGCATCATCTCCCGGATTCGGCATGACCGGGTCGTTATGCTGCTTCATTTCGTACAATTCCATGATCGTGGAATAAGGGATTACGTATTCCACGTCCGTAGGCGGAATGAGCAGTTGCCCGTATATCGTCACCATTACGGCTTCAATCACAAATCGCCGAGGCATCGAAGCGCCCCTCCTCTTTCGCAATGTCTAGATTCTTCTAGTATCATAATACCACAAGAGGGTCGTGTCCACTCTTTTTGTGAAAATCCGCCAATTACATCCGCTCGATTACGTTTCTTGCGATCCACACACCCGCGGCTCCGGCTTGTGCGAGACCTCTTGTAATTCCGGCTCCGTCACCGCCGCAGAACAGACCGGCAATCTCGGTTTCGAACGACGCAGACAGCTTCGGCCGTGCCGAATAGAACTTCGATTCCACTCCGTAAAAAAGCGTATGTTCCGAAGCGATACCCGGCGTCACTTTATCCAGCGCCTCCACCATCTCGATCAAACTTTTCATCGTATTGTAGGGCAGCACAAGCCCGAGATCCCCCGGAACCGCTTCATGCAGCGTCGGCTCGAGAAAACCTTCCTTGATCCGATCCGCCGTAGACCGTCGTCCCCGCATAATATCTCCGAACTTTTGAACGATCACACCGCCGCCAGATAAGTCATTCGCTCTTTTGCATATTTCTCTTGCATATTCGTTCGGTTTATCGAAAGGTTCGGTAAATTTATGCGATACGAGCAGGGCAAAATTCGTATTGCGCGAGCCGAGCGCCGGGTCCTTGTATGAATGGCCGTTCGCAGCCATGACGCCGCTGTGGTTTTCCACGACGACGTGGCCGGACGGATTGCTGCAAAACGTGCGGACCCGCGTACCGACCGATGTATTAAAAATGAACTTGCCTTCGTACAAATGTTCGTTGATTTCGCGCATGACGACATCGGACGTTTCCACCCGCACGCCGACGTCGACCTGGTTATTGTACATTTTCAGCCGCCGCTTCTTCAGAATGCCCGTCAGCCACGCCGATCCGTCGCGCCCCGGGGCGATCATGACGAAATCGCTAAAGTGCACGTCTCCGCTTTTCAGTTGGATTCCCTTTATCTTGTGTCCGTCCTTCGTTCGCTCGGTCACGATGTCTTCCACTTCCGCTTTGAACGTCATGTCGATACGGGTCTTCAAATATTCATAGATCGATTGCAAAATCTGCAGGTTCTGCTCCGTGCCGAGATGCCGCACCTGGGCGCGCAGCAGCTTCAAGCCTGCCGCATAACCGCGCTGCTCGATATTTTTAATCGCGTCTGTCGTCGGATCTGTGATTGATTCCGTCGCTCCATGCTGCAGATTAATGCGGTCCACGTAGTGGATCAGCTCCAGCACCTTGGAAGGTGCGATATAATCGGTCATCCAGCCGCCGAATTCGGTGGTGATGTTGAATTTGCCGTCGCTGTATGCTCCCGCCCCGCCGAAGCCGCTCGTAATCGAACAGGCCGGCAAGCAGCCGGCAAATTCCTTTTTCCCTGCCGGAGGTGGACACAGCTTGATCTTTTCCTCTAAAATCGGGCAGCTTCGGCTGTAAATATCATGCCCTTTATCGATCAGCAGCACCTTGGCGTTCGGCTGTTTCAGCGTCATCTCGTAGCAGGCAAAAATACCCGCAGGCCCTGCACCCACTACAATCAAATCGTAATTGCTCATGATCGTTCCTCCGTTTCTATTCTCGGACGCAAAAAATCCCGGCTCCGGCAGGTACACGAATGCACCTGTTCGTAGCCAGGAATTTACGGCTCCTTGTAGAAACCCCCAGACCGTATCTCGGGGATATACGAACAAACGGAAAGCGCTATGATTTCAAGTCCTTCTCGATCATACACGAACCTAAAACCGTTGTCAATGGGTCAACGTTCGGATTTATGCAATTTACATTGCGGATTAATGTATTCTAATTCCAATATCGCTCCGTTTGACGAATGTTTCTTTTTTGTCATTCGGCGCATACGGAACGCGGTTTGATGCGGCGGCTGCACCAAATTACGCTTTCGAAAAATTGTTCGAGCCGATGCTTTTTTTCACGTTGGAAATATGCTACATTAATGCCAAGTCTTCAAAAAGGGGAAAACGACGATGAAAAGCACGATGTACAGCAATGTTTTCGAAACGCTGGAAAAAGCGGTTTCGGAAGAGCAGTTGGCCGAACTTCAGCAGACGATAAATGAAGGCGGTTACTCGGCCTTTTATCAGCTTCAAGAAGGGTTTCACGAGAAGGTCAAAAACTTCGTCGACGAAGACGGTCCGGAAGTTCAGCAATTGATCGAAAAAGCGAGAAAGCTGTTTCCGGAGCCGAAAAAATTCAGCCCTTCGTGGCAATCTTTGTGGGATGAGCTGGCAGAAACGACCCGCCTTAAAATTCGCGTTTTCCAAACGATTCCGAAGGCGGACCGCGACGGCGAGTGGCAAATCGTGATGGATAACCCTGTAGCCGTCCAGGATATCGTCTGTTACCCGGGGCTGGAGTTTATGGATGCCGCTTACATGTTCGGTTATTTCCGCCCCAAGCTGGAGAAAAACGAATATATTCGGCTGCAGAAAATTCAGAATGTGATTATGGAGTTCGGAGATTGAGGGGGAGTTTCCCCCTTTCCCCCCACACATCGTAAAGCAATATTCTCTATTAAAAGTTATTTCTCTCCTTCTTCGTACCGCCCTTCCCTAAAGGCGTTTCCCTCCGCTAAAACGTTTCCCTCCCCTAAATCCCCTCCTGAGGAGGGGACCCCAGGCGCTGCGCCCTGGACCCGCCCCTACGGAGCGACTTCGGTGCCTCGGGCCCGCGATTGTCCTTTCCTCGCTTTGCTTCGCAAAGCATTGGACGGACACGCTCTACTGCGGCGTGGTGATGATGGAGGTTCGTCTTGCCTCTCACCTGCTCCACCATCGCTCCATTTGCAGCATATCAACTGCAAACCACTTTGCTCGCGATTTAGACCAATCTCACTCCCCTATCCCTATCCATGCGTTATTTTGTATGATTTTTCGTATACAATTGTTAGGACTAATGCAAAAAGAATAAATCTATTTGATTTTTCATACATAATATTCGGCTTTACCGTCCTACGGGCAATATGTATATGATTTTTTATATATATTGTTCTGTGTATACAAAACTTAGGGGAGCTTATATACGATTTTTCATATATAATCCGTACGCAAAGTTGCGCGACATAATGAAATCATTAAACACGAACCGGTTGGGACATCCTCCACACAAAGCCATAACATAAACAAAACAAAGGAGTGCTCCGCTTAGTAGGAGGCACTCCTTGTCTTTTTTATAGTTGAAAAAAATTAGGTTTGAACTGGTCTGGGACCGGCGACAATTTGGCCTTCATCCGTGATCGAGACGATCAGGTCGGGGTTGTTTTTGGTCTTGACGTTGCACAGCTTCATCCGGTTCTCTTCCAACGGGACGACAGCCCATTGATCGGCATCGGCGATGCCCTGCTCCGCCAAAAAAGCCGGGCGCTCCGAAAGCGCCGCGTCTTCTTCTTCCCAATACTTCACACCGTAATAGACCAGATTGTAGTGGTTTTTTAGCAGACAAGTGTAGATTTGATTCGTCGTTTTATGCTTCAGCACGTAAGGCACCGCATCTGCTCCTTTGCAAGCGCCGGCTTACAGGTAAGGATTCTCGTGCTTTGCTTTCAGCACGTTCCAGCGACGCTCGACTTCTTCCTCGAACGCTTTATAGGAAGCGTCGTATTCCGGACGGGTCATATGTTTCGTTTTGCCCATCATCTTCAGCCAATCGGACAAAGGCACCTTCTTGCCTTTTTCTTCCGGATTGTACGTGATCGTCGTAACGCCGCGTTCGATCTCGTACAGCGGGAAGAAGCAGGAGTCTACGGCCGTGCCGATAATGGTCGAGCCGTCTTTATCCTCAGACAACCAGTTTAACGGGCATGTGATCAAAATTTTGCCGTAAACGAGACCGACGTTTTGCGCGTAATATTGAGCTTTAGCCGCTTTTTTCACGAGGTCCTGAGGGTTCGCTTCGGAACCGGTGAACACATACGGGATGTTGGTTGCAGCCATAATTTGAGCCGTATCTTTATGGTGGAACACTTTACCGCCTTGCGCTTTGCCTACGTTCGACGTGGACGTTCTGTGACCCATCGGCGTGGAATAAGACAGCTGGGCACCTGTGTTCATGTAACCTTCGTTATCGTATTCGAGGATGATCATCTTATGGTTGCGGAGAGCCGCGCCGATAGCCGGGCCCATACCAATGTCCATACCGCCGTCGCCGGTGATCATCACGAAAGTGAAATCGTCTTTCAGCCCAAGATGATCGAGCTCGCCCCTGCGCTTGCGCTCCCAGAACATTTCCACGACGCCGGACAGCGTGGCCGCGCCGTTTTGGAACAAGTTGTGGATGTAAGTCGCTTTATGGGCCGAGTACGGATAACCGGTCGTCACGACCATCGCGCAGCCGGTTTGGAACAATGCGACGATGTCGCCTTCGATCCCTTTGAAGAACAGCTCGAGGCCGGAGAAAATACCGCAGCCCGGGCATGCTCCGTGGCCGGGAGCAATCCGCTTCGGTTTCTTCGTGAGTGAGCGGAGCGGCGGGATTTTCACGTTGACTTTACCGGTAGCTTCGTCCGGAGTGACGGTAATCAGACCGGTTTTGAGATCCTCATATTTCATCGGCTCCAGCACGCGCTTAGGCGCTTTGCTCGGGTCGCCCGGAGTATGGCCGTGATAATCGAACGGCTTCTCCACTTTGCCGGCTTTCAGTGCATCCAAAGCGTACTGGAACATTTGATGGCCGTCTTCCGCATAAAAGTCTTTACCGCCGAGACCGTAAATCCGGCTTTCCACCAGGATATCTTTGACGCCATATGTGAACAGTGCAGCTTTGATCTCAATCGTCATGTTGCCGCCATGACCGCCATAAGAGTCGGCGCGATCGCCGATCGTGACCGCCTTGACGTTACGCAGCGCTTCGGCGATCTCTTTGGCCGGGAACGGACGAATCATGTTCGGAGCGATCGAACCGGCTTTAATACCCTTCTCGCGAAGCTGGTCGACGACATCTTTAATGATTTCCGACGACGAGTTCATCAGAAATACCGCGACTTCCGCGTCTTCCATGCGGTACAGGTCGAGAATCGGATAATCGCGGCCGGTCAGCTCGAAATATTCTTTGCGGATCCGGTCGTATACGTCAGCGGCGCGATACATCGCCATCGACTGCTGATAGCAGTTGTTGATGTAGTCCGGCTCATTCATGTAAGGGCCGACCGTGATCGGATTTTCGCGGTCGAGAACGTGTGCAAAACCGGCAGGAGGCAGCTCGCCTATGAATTTATGCACATCTTCGCGGTGCGTAAACGTCATGACGCGGCGCTTCTGGTGCGAAGTGAAGTAACCGTCGGAGGCGACAAGCACCGGCAGACGGACTTCGGGATCTTCCGCCAGCTTGATCGCCATGATGTTCATGTCGTAAACGGCTTGCGGATCGCGGCACATCAGGATAGGCCAACCCGTATTCAGCGCAAAATACAAGTCCGAATGGTCGCCATGGATATCGAGCGGACCGGAAACGGAACGGCATACCAGGTTCATGACCATCGGGAAACGGGTACCGGACTGCACCGGCATTTGCTCGAGCATGTAGAGGTAACCGTTTGCACTCGTCGCGTTGAATACGCGGCCGCCGGCTGTGGAAGCGCCGTAACAAACGCCGGCGGAGCCATGCTCGCCGTCTGCCGGAATCAGCTTGATGTCGTGCTGTCCGTTTGCCTTCATCAAATCGAGAAACTGAGCCACCTCGGTGGAAGGTGAAATCGGGAAGTAACCCATCACATGGTAGTTGATTTGGTGAGCCGCATAGGCCGCCATTTCGTTGCCGGATTCGTAGACGATGCGTTGCTCGACCTTGCCTTGCGGCAGCTCTTTTTTCACATCAATCGCCAACTGTGTCTCCACCCTTCTTTAGTAGGAATGAATTTTATTTAAGCGTTAGCTGCCAAATTAAAGCGGTGCGGAACCCGATGCTGTTCGCCGTAGCCTTCCACTTCGACAAGGTTTGACAGCGCTTCCGTCGGGCATGCTTGTACGCACTTCAAGCAGCCTTTGCAGTATTGGTAATCGATGCCTTGCAGAAACATTTGCGGACGGCCTTTTTTATCGGGCTGCTCTTCCCACACGAAACAGAAATCCGGACAAACGTTATCGCAGGCTGCGCAGTGAATGCATTTCTCGTCGTCGAAACCAGGCATCATTCCCGCACGGGAAATGCTCAAATCCTTGAGAATGCTGTTGCCCGGATTCGTGATCATGCCGCCGATCGGCTGCGTTTCGTAACCGAGCATCGGCGTGTCGTGACGGACAAAAGCAGGCATTTGCTGGCCTTCGTTTAAGGAGAACGTCTGGAATTGCACCTCGTTGTAGCCTCTTTCGAACGTATTGAGCGCCGGCTGAACCGCTTGCGGATATTTCTTCTCCAGCGATTTGCGGATAACGCCTTTCATATATTCGGCATCGAGGAACGAGCATAGACGGAACAAACCTCCGAGCATTGCCATGTTGACTCGATTCTTCTCTTCCATCGCGATGCCGGTAGCGTCGACGACCGCGATCGTGCCGCCCAAAAGTTTCATGTTTTCCTTTAGTTGCTCAGGTGTTTTCTTGGAATTGACGAGCACAATCGAATCCTCATAAATGCCGCTGATGACATTGACCGTTTTCGACAAGTTTTCATGGAAAACGCCTACAACATGAGGTCGTTCAACGGGGGAGGTGTCACGAATGTTGGTGGCCAGGTCGCAAAAGCGGATGTGCGCTTTAACGGGAGATCCTTTCTTCTCCGAGCCGTACGATGAAAAGCTGACCCCGTTCAAATTGACGCCCATGATACCGGCTTCCGCCAGCATTTTGCCGGCCAGATTCGCTCCAAGCCCCCCAATGGATTCAAGGCGAATTTCGAAGAATCCGAGTTCGTTTGTTTTTGGCAATGTAACCAATGTAATGGCTCCTTTCCATCATGTGGCTCAGGTCCACTTTCGTAATGAACAAAATGGACAAAAAGAACTAATTTACTATATTCTAAATTGATCGACAAAATCCTCTTTCCGGAAAAAATTTTTCCTTGAAAAAGAGGGGGACGGAAAAACCGCCCCGCGTCAGTCGTTTTGGCCTTTGGACAGCGCCGCCTTGAGCGCGTCCGCGAGGCTGTTCGTCGGCTCAGCCTGCTCGCTGTATTTGCGCAGAAGCGATGCCTGCTCCCGCTTGTTCATTCGTCCGGACGATTCGCCAAGCGACTCGACGATGTTGCAGGGCCGGCATTGAAAATATTTTCCGGCCTTGCCCGTATGAATTTCCATCCTTTTATGGCACTGCGGGCAGCGTCTGCCGGAAAGCGGTGCTTCCGTCGCCCTGCGGTAACCGCATTCGCTGCCGGAGCAGACAAGCATTTTGCCGCGCTTGCCCTTGCGCTCCATGAGCGGCTTGCCGCATTCGGGACAGCGCGAGCTGGTCAGGTTATGCGGCCGGTACTGGGCCTCGCTCCGCTTCACTTCGCCAACAAGCCGGACGGTCTGCTCGCGGATGCCTGAGAGAAACTTGTTTTTGTCGCCCTGCCCTTTCGCAATCCGTTCCAGCTCGCGTTCCCATTCGGCGGTAAGCTCGGGCGACCGCAGCTCGCTTGCGACGAGCTCGATCAGCTGCTGGCCCTTGAGCGTCGGGACGAGGCGGTTTTGTTGACGCTCGATCGTCTCGCTGGAGAGCAATTTCTCAATGATATCCGCGCGAGTAGCCGGCGTGCCGAGATGGTGCTTCTCCATCTGAGTAAGCAGCGTCGCTTCGGTGAAACGCGCCGGCGGCTTCGTTTTATGCTCGGCGAGCCGGCACAGCTTGAGCGGCAAGCTTTCGCCTTCCTTCAGCTCCGGCAGCAGCTGACCGGCCGGTTCGCGCTCCTCTTCTTCATCATATGCATCCGCATCGCCGGAGAAGCCGGCACCCGTGCCGTAAACCTCGCGCCAGCCGGCAACTTTTTGCACGCGGCCCTTCGCATGAAACTTTTCTCCCGCAGCCTCCAACACAACGCTCGTTTCATCATATTGATATGCCGGATAAAACAGCGCGATGAATCGGCGCACGATCAAATCGTACAGCTTCCTCTCTTCGTTCGACAGCGCGCCGAGGTTCACATACTGCTCGGTCGGAATAATTGCGTGGTGATCGGTCACCTTGCTGTCGTCGACAATCCGCTTGGTGATGTTCAGCGCTTTTCTCAGCAATGGCTTGGCGAGCGGCGCATATGGACCGACGGCGATGCTTTCCAGCCGGCCTTTCAGCGTTGGCACCATATCGCTGGACAAATACCGCGAATCGGTGCGCGGGTACGTTACGAGCTTATGCTGCTCGTACAGGCGCTGCAGCACCGAAGACGTCATTTTTGCGGAAAAGCCGAGCCGCTGGTTGGCGTCCCGCTGCAGCTCGGTCAAATCGTACGCTAGCGGCTGCGGCTCGTTTTTGGCCGACGTCTTGAGCCGCACGACCTTGGCGGAAGCGGCTGCCTTGAGCTTATCGTGCAGCTTCTCCGCCTGCGCCTTGTCAAAGATGCGGCCATCCTGCTGCTCCCCGGCGCGCCACATCGCCTGAAATGTGCCGAAGTCGGCAATGGCCGTCCAATACGGCACCGGCTGAAACGCGCGGATCTGCCGTTCCCGCTCCATCAGCATGGCAAGCGTCGGCGTCTGCACACGGCCGGCTGACAGCTGCGCGTTATATTTGCTGGTCAGCGCCCGCGTCACGTTGAGGCCGATCAGCCAGTCCGCCTCCGCGCGGCATACGGCCGATGCATACAGGTTGTCGTAATCTTTGCCGGGCTTAAGCTGAGCAAAGCCCTCCTTGATCGCCTTATCGGTTTGCGACGATATCCACAGCCGCTTGAACGGTTTCTTCCATTTGACCAGCTCCATGATCCAGCGGGCGACAAGCTCCCCTTCCCTCCCGGCGTCGGTCGCGATGACGAGCTCGGCCAGATCGTTTCTTTTGCATAAGTCGGCGATTGCCCGGAATTGGTGATTCGTTTCACGGATGACCTTCAGATTCATTTTGGCGGGAAGCATCGGCAGATCGTCGAGGTTCCACGTTTTGTACTTCGGGTCGTAGTCCTCGGGTTCGGCAAGTTCGACCAAATGGCCGAGCGCCCAGGTCACGACATATTTCGACCCTTCGAAGTAGCTTTTTTGTTTTTGATTGCAGCCGAGCACCCGCGCCAATTCCTTGGCGACGCTCGGTTTTTCGGCGAGTACTAACGATTTCATAGCTTGCTCCTTAATGTGATCGATGTATGTTCACCGAACATCATACCACAGCAGATAGTATAAAATGAATGATTTGGCAATGATGTGCTTCAAATCACATTGCAAGACAAAAAAAGCGGGCCGTCTGCGCAGACGTTGCCCGCTTTGCTTCAATTCACATGTTGTCCCAGTTCCAGATCGCATATTGCGCTGCCTTGTCCAGCTCGAATCCGCATAACTTCAGGTTAAGCAGCAAATTGCCGCGATGATGGCTTTCGTGGGCGATCAAATAGCTGATGCTTGTGACAAGCCCTTTTTTAAAACCGCGGTATTCGATGTCCCCGTGTGCACAACGCCCGATAAACTCCGCGATATGTTCCCCGGAAACGGTCAAACAATCCGTCAGCAGCGCTTTACCAAGGCGATCGCTCATGCTCAGCTTCCGCAGGCCCTCCGCGAGAGCCGGATGCCACTTGTTCAGCTTGTCGCACCTCATGTTGTGGATGTGGGCGAGCTGTTTGGCCGGAGTGCCTCCCCCGCGTTTGGATATAGATAGATCCAGGCCTTCTTCGCCGATTTTTTCGAGGAGGAACAGGTTGATGCGGTTGTTTGTGTACCAAGTTTCTATCAATTGCTCCAGCCATTTTGTTTCAAGCAAAAAACGTCCCTCCCTGAACACACTGTCATTTACGGGGTTTGCAGCCGATCAATACCGATGCCTCCGACGGGACGAATCTTGATCGGATGGACGCCGGCAACAAGGGGCATGCAGCGCCGGATGGTCGCCAAAACAGCTTCGTTTTTAAGCGAAGCTGCATGCGACTCCGCATCCCTCCACATCTCCGTCACCCATACGTCATTCGGATCGTCCTCCGCTTCGTTGATGACATAGAGCAAGCACCCTTCCATCGCTTCCTTCTGCTTCGTCGCTTCCAGCAAATGTTGCACGAGCTCGTCCCGTTTTCCTTCATGAGCCGTCAATTTTCCGAACATGGCGAATAAACTCATCATTTATCATCCTTTTCTCAAAAAAATTTCGGATTTCATCGCTGCGTAATGTGCGGCGATTTCCGCGCTGACTTCGGCCATTCTGCCGACAAGACATTCAGGTTCGAGAATGGTGAGCGATCTGCCATAAGGGAGCAGAAAGTACGGAACATAGGTTTGCAAGGAAGGTAGCCCCAACTTGAATAAAGCTTGTTCCGCTTGCCTCTCGAGAAGCGCATGGCCAAACAGCCAGTGCTGGCATAACAGATCGAGCGCTTCCTTGGGCCCTTCAATTCTTACATCGACAAGAGCTTCCGAGGCGAATGACTCCGGGAGCAAATTCTGCATCAAAAATGACTTGGCGGAAAAGTCCGCCGGCCGCTCGAAATGGCGGTCGACACGGTCCAACCGTACAATGCGGTCCGCACGAAAGCTCCGCACCTCCTGCCTAAGCCGGCAAAAGCCGACGGTGTACCAGCTCCCCTTCCAAAAAACGATCCCGTATGGATCGAATCCGCGGGTGCTCGGCGCGCCCCTTCCCTTGTCATACTCCATTTCC
Source organism: Paenibacillus hamazuiensis (assembly GCF_023276405.1). NCBI lineage: Bacteria > Bacillati > Bacillota > Bacilli > Caryophanales > Paenibacillaceae > Paenibacillus > Paenibacillus hamazuiensis. Next base: position 2,385,320 of record NZ_JALRMO010000001.1, on the reverse strand, counting down.
ACCGACTGGCCGCGCGCCGCGGATTTCTCCAAAAGCTGCAGCACTTCCTGCAGTTTCCCGTCAACAGGCGGGTGAATGACGGAGAGGCCTTCGCTGTGCCGCTCGATGTGATCGAGCTGATCCTCGTTCGTGTACCGCTTCAGCTTTTCGACCGCACGATTCAGCGCCTCCGGAAACGGATAGCCGGCTTCGCTGGCGAATGTCGAAGCATGTACGAGCGCTTTCTGCTCCTCCATATCGAACAGCAGCGGCGATTCCGCGAAACGGCCGAGAATCCTGTAGCCGCCGCCCGGCCCCGAATCGGCGATGATCGGCACCCCGCTGGCACACAGCGAATCGATGCAGCGGTATACGGAGCGAATGTGGATATCCAGTTCATTCGCAAGCTGCTGCGCGGTCATTTTCCTGCCCGAACGAAGCAGCCACAGAATGGACAACATGTTATCGGACTTGGACATACCCTCATCTACCGTCCTTTTTTTGGAGCTTTCCGACGCTGTCTGTAACAAGTATAAACCAAAACCACTGACAAATACGGTCAGTGATTAAGGCGCCCAAGCGTAGATGTTGTCAGGTTAAGCGGGACCATGTTCTAACTCGCGATTGCCCGGTTTCTTTTCTGTTAACAGAGGCGATGGCGTTAATGCGTGTCTCAACAGCCTTCATCGGCGAGCAATTTCCTGCAAATAACTGCAGACAGTGACGATCCCCTTATCGAAATTGTCGAGATGAAAATGCTCGTTCGGCGCATGCAGGTTTTCATCGGGCAGGCCGAAGTTCATCATGACGACCGGTGCACCGAGCAGCCGGTAAAACGCTTCGACGATCGGAATCGAGCCGCCGCCGCGCACATAAACCGGCTCCGCTCCGAAGCCTTCCGCGTAGGCCCGTGCGGACGCCCGAATGTACGGATCGTCCGGCGATACGAGAAACGGTTTGCCTTTGACGCCAGGCGTCACCTGTACCGTCACTCCCGGCGGCTTCCGTTCGTCGATATGCTTCTGAATCAAGGCGAGAATTTCGTCGGGGTCTTGGCCGTCAACAAGCCTGCAAGAGATTTTGGCTGCGGCCGACGTCGGCACGATCGGCTTGATCCCTTCGCCTTGGTAACCGCCGGAAATGGAGTTGATTTCCAGCGTCGGTCTCGCTGTGGTCCGTTCGAGGAACGAATAGCCCTTTTCACCGAACAGCTCCTCGACTCCGAGATCTTTCCTCACCTGCTCTTCGTCATGACGCAGCTCGTCAAACCTCGTTTTATCTTCCGGGGATAGCGGATTCACCTTGTCGTAAAAACCGTCGATCGTAATGCGTCCGTCGCTGTCTTTCATAGATGCGAGCAGCTCTACGAGCGCGTGTATCGGGTTTTGCACGCCGCCGCCGTATAGGCCGGAATGAAGGTCGTGCTTCGGCCCCTTCAACTCCACCGAAAAGCCGCAAAGCCCGCGCAGTCCATACAGCACGGAGGGCCGTGCACGGTCATGCATCGGCCCGTCGGAAATGACGACGGCATCCGCCTGAAGCCGCTCCGCTTCGCGTTCCAGAAAAGCGTGCAAATGCCGGCTGGCGATCTCTTCCTCGCCTTCGATGCACAACTTGACGTTGACGGGGAGCTTCCCGTGGACGGCGAGCAGCGCTTCCAGCGCTTTTATATGTATGAACAGCTGACCTTTGTCGTCGGTGGCGCCGCGCGCGTAAATTTTGCCGTCGCGCACATCCGGCTCGAACGCCGGGGTATCCCAAGCGTCGTCGGGATCGGACGGCTGGACGTCGTAATGCCCGTAAATCAGCACGGTCGGTTGCCCCGGCGCATGCAGCCAATCGGCATAAACGACGGGATTGCCCCCGGTCGGCAGCGCCTGGGCATTATCCATTCCCGCCTGGCGCAGCGATGCAATGAGCCAATCCACAGCATGGCCGATGTGCTCCTGATGCTCCGATCCGACGCTGACGCTCGGAATCCGCAAAAATTGCTTCAACTGCTCGATCTGCTCGTCGCGATGCGATGCAAGATACGATTTCAATTCGCTATTCATGGAAAAGTATCCCCTTTCGTCCGTAATTAACGATATTAATACCCATCATACCACAATTTAGAAAACAGCCCCAGCAGCGGTCCCCGCCGGTGAATGCCGGGCCTCAAAGCGGGCTTGCATCGGAAAAGAGCTGCGATAGATCGATTCTGCACCGCGATTACCGTCAAATTTGCTATGCAAAAATATATACGCCGGGCCTCGAACAATCGAAACCCGGCGTTTTCGCAAAAGTTAATATCCCGAAAATATATGAATTGTAAAATATTCAAAGGCCGCATTTCCTAAAAGAGGAGTTCCACAACATATGAAGAAACTGGGGACACAAGCTACGCTCATCTGCATGGCGATCATTCTGCTGATCCTGTCCGTTCGCCCCCCCTCTTCCGAACCAAGACAGCCGGTCAAGCCCGGTTACCCGATGCCCTCCGTAAACCTGCCGTCGCTGGACGGAAAAAACGTTGCACTGAACGCCTCGCAGCGCAAACCACTGCTCATCTACTTTTGGGCCAGCTGGTGCGAGCCGTGCCGTGCGGAAACGCCGGATCTCATCGCCTTTTACGAGCGGCATAAAGGAGATATCGGCGTATATGCCGTTAATGTGACGTCCAAGGACGAGCCGGACTCGGTCCGTTCCTTTGTCCGCCAGTACAACGTGCGTTTTCCGGTTTTGCTCGATGAACGCGGCGAGGCGGCGGAGCAATTCCGCATCGTTTCAATTCCGACGACGTATTGGATCGACGCACAAGGCATTATTGCGGACCGGTTCATCGGCCAGCTTACCCCGCAAAAGCTTGAGGAGAAGCTCCGTTCCCTCCGGCGATAAGCTGTTATACCGCGTGAAGATATTTGGCCGCTTCCGTTCGGTATGCGCTGATCGCTGGAGCAACTCCTGCGGCAAGCCCTAGCGCGCACACAGCCGCATTGACGGCGATCAGCCCGCCGGAAAGCTCAACCGGTACGGAGATCGAAATGTGCGAGCCGATATATTGCGCCATCCCCCATGCAAACCCGTACCCCGCAGCCGTTCCGATGACGCAGCCGAGCGCCGAAACCATAGCCGATTCGAACAAAACGATGGATACGACCCCTCCCCGGCTTGCTCCGATCGCCCGCAGAATCGCCACCGTACGTCTTCTCTCGATCGTCGATCCGTACATGGCGAGCAGGATGGTCAGTCCGGCCATGCCCAAGACGACATAGCTAAGGTAGCTCAATATTTGCTCTCCGCTGCCCATCATATCGAAAATTTTCGCGATCACCTGACCCGGAAATACGGCTTGGGCTTCCTTATCCTTATTGATCTCCTGGTACATTCTCATCAGGTCCGAGTAGCTTTTGGGCTTGACTAGCGCCGCCGTTACTCCCCGCGACTCGTCGTGATCGTCCGCCTCCGCCGCGCCCTCGTGATGCTCCTCATGCTCGTGGCTGATCCAGTAGCTGTCCATGCTGACGTAAATGCCTTGATCGGCCGGCGCATTTACGCTGTGAAGTATGCCCACGACCGTGAACGGATTTTCCTTATGTTCTTCCCCGCCTTCTGCGATCCGCGCCACGCCGTGTCCCGAGACGAACTTGTCTCCGATCTTAAGACCGGTTTCTTTAGCCGTTTTTGCGCCGATGACCGCTTCGAACGGACGTTCGAACAGCCTGCCCGCAGCGAGCTGAAAATAAGGCGGATCGGCGGGCCTTCCTTTGAGTGAAAAAAAATCCCGGCTCGTGCCGACCAGCCTGAAACCTCTGTAGTTGTCTCCCAGAGCAAAAGGCACGGTCAGCGTAACCCGAGGGTCGTTTTCAAGCTTATGGTAATAATCGAGCGAAATGTTGGCAAGCGGATTATCCATCAAAAAAATGGTGTTGAAAACGAGCTGATTGGCGCTCCCTTTCGAGCCGACGATCATCCCGAACGGCTCGCTCGCCTTGACGATACCCGAGCGGATTCCGCCGGAAATCATCATGATGCTCAGCGTCATGGCAACGCCGACGGTTACCACGAGGATGGTGATCAGCGTTTGAACGCGCCGGTTAACGAGATTGAGCCAAGCCATGCGCATGAGCGACACGATTTTGCACCCCGCTTTTTCCGGTGAATGATAGATCACGGATATTTATGGTTTTGTCGAGCTGTCCGGCCAGCTCCGGATCGTGCGTGCACATTAGCAGAGCGGTTCCACCGGAGCGGCAAGCATCCACAAGCAAGGAAAACACCTGCGCGGCATTATCCGCATCGAGGCTTGCCGTCGGTTCGTCGGCCAGCACAAGCGCCGGGCTGTTGGCTAAAGCTCTTGCGATCGATACGCGCTGCTGCTCGCCGCCGCTCAGCTGCGACGGCTTATGATCCAGCCGGTGGCCGAGTCCCACCTGAGCGAGCAGCTCCGCGGCGCGTTCCTTTTGCTCCTTGCGGGGAACGACATTCCCGAACTTCATCGCCGCCAGGACGTTATCGAGCGCAGAAAAACCGGACAGCAAGTTGAAGCTTTGAAACACGTAGCCGATATGCTGAGCCCGAAATCGGTCAAGCTCGGCTTCCTTCATCCCATGGACAGGTTTATCGAGCAGGCGGATGCTTCCGCTCGTCGGACGAAACAATCCGGCGATAAGATGCAGCAAGGTGCTTTTTCCCGAACCGCTCGGACCGACCAGCGCGGCTTTCTCTCCCCGTTGCATTTCAAAATAATCTACGCTGACGACCTCAATCCGCTCGCTTGCCGAAATTGCAAATGATTTCGTTACTTTATCCAGCACGAGCATTACTTCAGCACCTCCACTTTGTCCGCGTTGATGCGGATCAAGCTGACGAAACCGGTCTCCTCGTCGGTCTGCGATCCGACGCTGAGCGTGCCCGTCACTTTAACCTGATGCTCCGTCGGCGTTACGTCCTTGCCATTGGGCATAAAAACGACGACGATATCCGTCGGCCAATCGGCGTCCGTAGAGCAGAACGGGCAGATCGTAAGCGCCACCTTGGTCAGCACGAAAAAATGGACCTTGGCGGTCAGCGGAGGTGCCATAAAACCGACCATCTCCACCTTTTTACCGTTCAGGTTGTTGATTTTATCGGATATTTTCACGCCGCGCACCGTGATCTCGGAATACAGATCCTGAAACGTGATCTTCGGCACCTTTTTGGCGTCCGTGGCGATGTTAACGGCCGGCTTCTCTTTAGACGCGGCCTCTTCCGCCGTTTTGACCGCGGAGCCGGAAGGATCGTCGGGAGCCGCTTCCGCTTTGGGCTCAGCCTTCTGTGCCGCCGCAATCGGAGCGGATTGGACCGGCGCATTGGCGGGGTCCGGTTTGGCGACCGTTTCCGAATTGGCTGCTGCAGTGCCTTGCGGCGCCTCAGGCTGCGGATTGGGTGATGCCGCCTTCGTCTCGGCAGCGACTTCGCGTGAAGCCGCCGGGCTGGCGGAAGGGCGCGCAACGTCCGGTGTACCGGCGGGTGCGGTTGCGCCGGCATCGCCGGTTTTTCCGGTATCGGCCGGTTTCGTTTCCGCAGGTTGATTCTGCAACTCCGGCTTGGAAGCCTGTTCGTTCCGATTCCCTTGACTCGCCGATGCCGATGGCGTCACCTCTTTGCCGGATGCGGAATTTGCCGCTTTAACGGACAAATCAACCGCCCCCTCCAAAACGGGAGGAGACGGTTGACCGCATCCGGGAACAAGCATAATGAAAGCCATCGTGCCGGCAAGCAAGGAGGTCATCGCGCGTTTTGAGTAAACCATGCTTTGACTCCCCCCCATTTTGCTGTAAAACCGGCTAGTATTACTTGGAAAGCACATCCAGCATCGAGCTGCCGGAGACGTACGTCGTGCCGTTTTCAAATTTGAAATCAAGGCTGACATCTTTTCCGTTTTTCGACGCCTTGCCGCTGGAAAGGTTCAGCTTGATCGGGCTGCCGTTAATATCTGCCGTAATTTCGCGGGCTGCCGCGTCGAATTTGACGGAACCGCCCATCATGTTGACGAAGCTTGCGAGCGGAATCCAGTTTTTCCCGTCGTTTTTCGCATCCGTCAAATTCAAGCCGAGGGCGTTAACCATGCCGTAGAACACTTCCGTATTGTCGAGCGTGCCTTTGAAATAGTTCGCACCCGGTCCGTATGCCATCAGCGGAACATCGTCGGCCGTGTGGACGCCTTGGCTCTCCACGAGCGGATTCACCGTGCCCGGATGGAGGAAACGGTCGCGGTTCGGATCTTCCGGATCGGCCAATTTCGCCGGATTCGCTACATAAACGCCGTCTTTGTTTTTCACGGTCGGAGAAGTCGGCACCGGATCGAACTTGTAATCTTCGTAATAATCCGGGTGGGATCCGAACACGACCGCCAGCTTGCGGTCAGCATCCGGATTGTCCGGGAAGCCGTCGCCGTCACCGTCTACATAAGTCGGGAATTTCGACTCCTCGTATGTGCGGAACGCCTCTCTGCCCGATTTGCCGTCGCCTTCCCAGTACGTTCCCGCTACGCTGACGGAATGAGAATGGTCGGCGGTGACGACGATCAAGGTGTCCCCGTTCTTTTCCGCAAAACGTTTGGCCACCCCGATCGCTTTATCCATTTCGATCGTATCGTAAGCGGCGCGCTCCCAATCGAGCGGGTGCAGCTGCTTGTCGATGCTGGCGCCTTCGACCATCAGGAAGAACCCTTTGTCGTTTTTGCTGAGCACGTCGATCGCCTTCTGCGTCATATCCCACAGGTTCGGCTGGTCGGTAAACGACTTCAGCTCCGCCTGATTGCCCGTGGACCGGTCGTAATATACGCTCATATCGCCCGTATGGAACAAGCCGAGCAGCTTGTCGGGAGTACCCGTCGCTTTCAGCTGGGTTGCGTTTTCCACGACGAAGTATCCGCTTTTCTCAAACATGTCGAACAGGTTTTTGTCGTCTTTGCGCTTGGAGCCTGCGGTCGATTTCGGCAGGAAATAAGCCGAGCCCCCGCCCAAGATGACTTCCGGCTGCAGCTTGTAGAGCATTTCGGCAATTTCCGGCTTGTCCGCGCGGCGGCGGGTATGCGATACGACCGCTGCCGGAGTCGCGTCTTCGATTTCGGACGTCGAAACGACGCCAACCGACATGCCGCGGCTGCGCTTCAGCATTTCCGCGAGCGTCTCCACCTTCGGATCGTCCAGCGAGCTTTCGGTATTGTCGGGATAAATGCCGAGCCCGTTGACCGCCGATTTATGGCCCGTGTTATAGGCGCTGGCGCTGTTCGCCGAGTCGGTGACGAGCGAATCCATGCCCGATGTTGTGACGACGGCGCGTTGGTCGAATTTATCCATCTCGAGCAGTCCGTTGTATTTCCCTTCGGTCAGCCCTTTGGACATGATCCGGGACATCGTAACATCCGGAAATGCCATGCCGTCGCCGACGAAGAGAATGACGTTTTTCGCTTTCTTGCCGCCCTGCTCCGCAAGTACGACGTCGTATTTGACGGTTTTCGACATGCCGTCCGCTTTGACGGTTACTTCATAAGAGCCTGCATCCTTGATCGAGACGTCGCGGACCGTAAACTCCTGGCTTTTGTCCGTTTCGGTTTTCGTCAGCGGCTTGCCGAAAAATTTCTCCGCATCCTGACCGTTCACTGAAATGCTGACGGATGACGGCTTGGCGGCCAGATTGTTCAGCTCGACGCGAAAATCGAACACACTGCCCGCCAAAAATTTCGCCCGGTCGATCGGAGCGATGTAAATCGAAGCTTGTCCGTTTTCCTCGGCGGCGTACGCCTGGTTTGCGCCGCCAGGCAAAACGACGGCCTCGCCCGCGAGCAGCGATGCGGTGAGCGCTACGCTGGTCAGCACTTTAAATACCGGTTTTCTCATCTCGAATGAGCACCTCCATATGTATTAAGACCCTCTCAATATACTAAAATTTTGTAAATTTACTTGTTTAATAATGTTAAGTTATTTTTAAGATTGCAGAATATTTTTCCAAAAAGAACCCACAATAACGTCAATACATCTTCAGAGGTGAATGCGGTGGCTTATGTCGTTTCGGTCGGCACCGCCGTGCCGTCCTACCGCTTGTCAAAAGAAGAGGCCCGCGCCACGGTGCGGCGGTTGTTCGGGGGCGCCTACGAGCATTTGGACCGGCTGCTCTCGATCTTCGACAACAGCGGCATCGATGAACGTTATTCGTGCGTGCCTGCGGAGTGGTTTGAAACGAAGCATTCCGTAGAGGAAAAACACCGGCTTTACGTGCAAAACGCGATCGATCTGGCGGAACGGGCTATCCGGGAATGCATGGAATCGGCCGGAACGGATGTTTCCCGGATCGATCACTTGATCTTTGTCTCGACTACCGGGACGGTAACGCCGAGCATCGACGCTTATTTGTACAACCGCCTTCCGTTTCGGCGGGATGTGAAAAGAACCCCGGTTTGGGGGCTCGGCTGCGCCGGAGGAGCCGCGGGGCTGGCGCGCGCGTACGAATACGTTTCGGCGTTTCCCGATCACATGTGTCTCGTCGTCAGCGTCGAGCTGTGCGGGCTGACGTTCATTGCCGACGATCGGTCGAAAAGCAACCTCGTCGCCACCTCCCTGTTCGCCGACGGAGCCGCGGCCGCGCTTGTTGCAGGAAGCGCATGCAGGAGCTCGCGCGGTCCGCGCATTGCCGCGGCGAAAAGCACGATATGGCCGGACACGCTCGATGTGATGGGCTGGGATGTGACAAACGACGGGCTCAAGGTCGTTTTCTCGCGGGATATTCCGACGCTGATCCATCAGGAAATGTACGGGAACGTAAGCGAGTTTTTACAGCAGCACGGCATCTCCGTCGAAACCATCGACCGCTACGTGCTTCATCCCGGCGGCATGAAGGTGCTGCGTGCGTATGAGGAAGCGCTTGGTCTCGCGGATGACCGGCTCGGCTACTCGCGCAGCGTGCTGCGGCGATACGGGAACATGTCGTCGGCCACCGTCTTTTTCGTGCTGAAGGAAGCGATGGCGGACAGATCGGAAGCAAGCCGCGGGCTTGTCGGCGCGCTCGGGCCCGGCTTCAGCTCGGAGCTGCTGCTGCTGGAGTGGTCATAGCGGGAGTGTTTATATAAACCGATGATGTCATCCCCTTCGGGAACATGAACAGGTTTGGGAGGAATCAGCGATGCATACGTTTTTTGCCGTCATCTTCACGGCCGTCGTGCTGCAAAGGGTTGCCGAGCTTCGGCTGGCGCGCCGAAACGGCGAGCGCGTCAAAGAGCTTGGCGGTTATGAGGTCGGTGCGGGGCATTATAAGTATATCGTGATGCTGCATGCCGCCTTTTTTGCCGGTCTCGCAGCGGAGGTGCTGCTTGGAGGCGCCTCGATGCCGGAATGGTGGTGGCTCCCCTTCTCGCTGTTCGTCGCGGCACAAGAGCTGCGTATTTGGTGCATCCGCAGTCTCGGCATGTATTGGAACACGCGCATCTGGGTCGTGCCGGATATGGAGCCGGTCAGGCGGGGGCCATACCGGCATTTCCGTCATCCGAACTACATCGTTGTAACGCTCGAGCTCGTCCTTTTGCCGCTGACGTTCGGCGCACTTCGCACCGCGGCGTTCATTGCGCTCGCCAATGCGCTCGTACTGCGCCAGCGCATCGCCGCCGAAGAAGCAGCGATCGCAGCAGTCGTTCGCGGGAGGAATGTCCAATGACGGGCCGGGCGCGGCTGCGGGGAGCTGCCGATGGTTTGACGACGGAGGCGGCAGGTGCGGTTCGCGGAAATCCGTCGGACGATTCCGCTCGCAGCGGTGCGGATCCGACCAACGACGACGTCGGCTACGAACCCGAACGCGCCCTCAGCTTCGCCGCTGCCGACAATGCTGCAGACCGGATCGGCTGCCCGGGGGAATATCCGTATACCCGGGGTATATACCCGAATATGTATAAGGACAAGCTGTGGACGATGCGGCAGTACGCCGGTTTCGGATCAGCCGAGGAGACGAACCGCCGGCTGCATTATTTGCTGCGGCACGGCCAAACCGGCCTGTCCCTCGCCTTCGACCTGCCGACGCAGCTCGGGCTGGACGCGGATCATCCGCTCGCCTGCGGCGAAGTCGGCAAGGCCGGCGTATCGGTCAGCTCGCTGGCGGACATGGAGACGCTGCTCGCCGGTCTTCCGCTCGGCGAAGTGAGCCTGTCGATGACGATCAACGCTACGGCCCCCATCCTGCTTGCGATGGTGCTGGCTGTCGCGGAAAAGCAGGGCGTGCCGCGGGAGAAGCTTGGCGGGACCGTGCAGAACGACATCCTGAAGGAATATGTCGCGCGCGGGACATACATTTTCCCGCCGCAGCCGTCGATGCGCCTCGCGGTGGACCTGATCGCCTACTGCGAGGCCTATCTGCCGCGCTGGAACCCGATCAGCGTCAGCGGCTACCATCTGCGCGAAGCGGGCGCCACCGCCGCGCAGGAAATCGGCTTCGCGCTCGCGCATGCGGCCGCTTACGTCCAGGCCGCATGCGGGCGCGGCCTGGACGTCGACGCGTTCGCGCCGCGCGTCTCGTTTTTCTTCGCCGCCGGCCTGCACCTCTTCGAGGAGGCGGCGAAGTTTCGCGCCGCGCGGCGGCTGTGGGCGCGGCTGATGAAGCAGCGATTCGGCGCCCGCTCGCCGAAATCGATGCAGCTGCGCGTGCACGCACAGACGAGCGGCTCGCAGTTGACGGCGCAGCAGCCGGAAAACAACGCCGCGCGCGTTACGCTGCAGGCGCTCGGCGCCGTGCTAGGCGGCACGCAGAGCCTGCATGCCAACGCGCTCGACGAAGCGCTCGGGCTGCCGACGGAGGAGACGGCCCGCATCGCGCTGCGAACGCAGCAGATCATCGCGTATGAGAGCGGAGTCACGGACAGTGCCGATCCGCTCGCCGGCTCCCGGTACGTCGAAGAGTTGACGGACCGGCTCGAGCGGGAGGCGCAGGAGTACATGGCGGAAATCGAGCGGACCGGAGGCGTGTTCGAAGCGCTCCGCGCCGGTTATATGCAGCGGCTTATCCGTGAAGCGTCGTACCGGCACCAGCTTGATGTCGACGCGAAGCGGCGCATCGTCGTCGGCGTCAACGGGTTTGCCGAACTTCGCGAAGAGAGGCTATCGCCTTCACCGTTGTTCGGGTACATAACCGACGCGCTCTCCCCTGCTCCGCACGGCCATCCTACGCATTGCGAAAACCGAACAGAGCGGCCGGAGTCAGGCCCGCATTATCGAGCGAGGCAACATGTTTCAGGTATCGTGCAGCATAAGCGGCCGCAAATGCCGCTTCCGGAACGCCTTGCCGAACTTCGCCGCCGTCGCGACAACGTCAAAACGGCAGCCTTGCTGGATCAACTCCAGCAGGCCGCCGTGCGGGACGACAATCTGATGCCGTATATATTGGACTGCGTGAAAGCGTACGCGACTGTCGGCGAGATATGCGACAGACTCCGCTGCGTTTTCGGCGAATACGAGGAGGAGCTTTTCCCATGGACCCACGAATAACCGTGCTGATCGCCAAGCCCGGACTGGACGGCCATACGCGCGGAGCGCTGGTCGTCGCCCAGGCGCTGCGCGATGCCGGGATGAACGTCGTTTATTCCGGCATCCGCAAGACGCCGGAACAAATCGTACAGCTCGCCATCCGCAAGCAGGTTGACATCATAGGCTTATCGTGCTTGTCCGGCGCTCATCTGGAGCATTTCCCCGAAGTGGTTCGGCTGCTGCGCGAAAAGCAGTTGCCGATTCCGGTCATCGGCGGGGGCGTCATTCCGCACGAACATATCCCTCACCTGCTTGCAGCCGGCATTTCCGCGATATTTACATCCGGAACTCCGCTGCAGACGATCGTGAGTTATATCCGCGATACCGTTACAGTACACGGCGGGCAGTCGTATAATTGTTTTTCCACCAGCCCTGGTTAAGATCCGAAATCATAACGCCCGGGCCACCCCACGTATGAATGAATTTGCCGTTCCCGATATAAATGCCGACGTGGTGAATCGGCGAATAGAAAAATACGAGATCTCCCGGCATCAAATTGCTTTTCGGCACATACTGTCCTGCACGGGACTGCTCTTGCGACGATCTCGGCAGGTTAATGCCGTTATAATGAAAAGCGGTCCAAGTGAACGAGGAGCAGTCAAACGTACGTGTCGAGCCGATCGGCGAACCGAATCTATACGGTGTTCCGATAAATCTTTTTGCCGTCGAAATTACGCCCTGGGCTTGTGACGACGAATAGGCGTAAGCGCTATGCGTCGGCAATGCCATGCTACCGGAGAACAGGATTGCAGCTCCGAGTCCTGCGGTCATCAGCTTTTTTGCCCATTGTTTCGCGTTCCACATGTTCATCATCAGTAAAACCTCCCATTGTAAGCGTGATTTTTGGCTGTTCAATTGCCTTGACCACACTATAACACAATAAAAAATTCCACTATTTTCCTGTAGTCGTGCGAACACTTGACAGAACGCGGTTTAACCCATTTTATTAGAAAACAATGAGAATTATCTCATGATTTGCTCCTTGTAAACGTTTCACTCCGCTTCGGAAGCTTGACGCGGATCGTCGTGCCGACCCCTTCCTCGCTCAGCGCATCAATGCTTCCGTGGTGCAAATCGACTATACGTTTGGCGATGGACAACCCCAGCCCGCTGCCCCCGGTTTTTCGCCCGCGAGCCTTGTCCACGCGGTAAAACCGTTCGAAAATATGCGGCAATTCGTCTTCGGGAATGCCGATCCCGCGGTCTTTCACCTTCAACAGGACGTAGCTCGGCCGATCTTCCAATGAAAGCTCGATGTCATCGGAGCTGTATTTGATTGCATTGTCGAGCAAAATAACAAGCAGCTGGCGAATTTGTTCCGGGTCGGCATAGACGGCCGCATCGTCCCCTTCGCAAAGCAAGCTGATATTTCGATGAAACGTCACCTTAAACGAATCGATCGTCTGGCGGATCAGCGGGATAAGCGGCGTTTCCTGGCGATTCGGCTCCGCTTCGCGTTCCGATTCCGCAAGGCGAAGCAAGGAGCTGGTCAGCGTTTTCAGCCGTTTCGTCTCCGTTTTGATCGCCTCAAGCGCTTCCTCGCGAATGCTCGGGTCGTCCCCGCCCCATCTGCTCAGCAAGCTGACATAACTTTCGATAACGGTCAGCGGCGTGCGCAGCTCATGCGAGGCGTCTCCGACGAACTGCCTTTGCCTGCGGTCGTTTTCTTCAAGACGGTCGATCATCTCGTTAAAGGTCATGCCGAGTCTGCCCAATTCGTCCTGTTTCATCGTCAGCTCCGGGCTCAGCTTGGCAAAGGAACCTTTTTTCTGGATCGTCTGCATCGTCGAGAACAGCTCGCGGATCGGTCGGAAAATAAAGCGGGTATAAAAAAAGCCGCCTACGACGGAAAACAGCAATATCCCGATCGAAGTAAGCGTGAGCGCGGTGACAAGCACACTTAAATAATCGTTTAATACGTTTAACGACTTGCCGATTTCAAGCTGGCCGACCTGCTCTTTTTTGCTGTAAATCGGCACCTGGATAAAAATCGCGCGAAATCCGTTGTACCGTTTGCTCACCCAGTAATAATCGGTGCGAAACACGGGCGGATGCTGCAGCAAATTTTCGTCGCTGAAGGAAACGGTTCTCACGGTATTATCGCGGTCAATGATACGAATCAGCGTATTCGGCTCGAGAAATTCATCGAGCAGCTTCGGATCGTCCCAATTTTTCGGGGAATGAATGTCCGGATCGCGCAAAATAATTTGCGCTTTGTTCCAGACAAGCCGATTTTCGCTAAGCGTTGACATCCGTACAAAAAAGAAATAGATGAACAGGTTAAACAAGGCGACGAGAAGTACGATCCAAATGCTGGTGAGCATGATGAGACGCGTTTTTAAACTCATAATGAACGCTCCCCGTTACACATCGGCATCGATGTAATAGCCGACGCCCCGCGAAGTTTGGATCAGCTTGGTCGGCCGCCCTTTGTCCACCTTTTGCCGCAAATACCGGATGTATACGTCGACAATATTCGTATCCCCGACGAAATCGTAACCCCAAACGTCCGAAATGATTTGATCCCGCGAACAAACTTCCCCGTTATGCTTGACAAGATAAAGAAGAAGATCGAACTCCTTGGGAGTCAGGTCGACCTGCTCCCCGTAACGCGTCACTTTTCTCGCCTTCGTATCGATGGTCAGGTCGTCGACTTTCAGTACGGGTTCCTCGTTTACGCGCGGTTTCGATATAGTAAGCAAATTGCGGATCCGGGCGAGCAGCTCTTCAATCACAAAAGGCTTGGTGACGTAATCGTTTGCCCCTTGGCCGAAGCCGCTTACCACATCGGGGGTCGTTCCGCGTGCGGTCAGCATGATGATCGGTACGTAGTTGTCGGCTTGGCGGATTCGGCGAAGCACTTCCATACCGTTCAGCTCCGGCAGCATGACGTCGAGCAGGATCAGATCCCACGATTCGCCCAGCGCCAATTCGACCCCGGTTCTCCCGTCATAAGCGACACCCGTTTCATAACCTTCATGTTCGAGCTCGAGCTTCAGCACCCGGGCGATATGCTCTTCGTCTTCGATCAGCAAAATGCGTTCGTCCATAGCCGCTCCCTGCCTGCCTTATCTTTACGATAGTTTTTCCTTGAGGCGGCTTCCTATGCGCTGACACATTTTTCGGCAATGCTCCATATTTCGCTAAAAGAGATCGATTCGGGGCATTTTCCCGCGACTTTTGCGGTTGCCCGGGAAATGGTTCGTTTATTCCGCCATAACGCAAAAAAAGCCTCTCGTCCGATCAAGGACGAAAGGCTTATCTTCTGCGGTACCAACTTTTTTATAAAAACATATTCCATTCTCGTTTGCCATATAAGATTCGAGTAACAACAATCGAATCGTTACTTTCAGATATAACATAGAAAACAATGTAATTACCAACCGGCAGCATTCTGATACCTTGAGAAGCTAACTTCTCATCTTTAACTAATGGGTATCTATAAGGGAATTGCTCCAATTCAAATATTGCTTCTCCGATTCCAGAGATCATGTTCTCTGCTGTCAATGGTTCCTTCAATTCAAGCGCAATATATTCAGCAATTCCCCGTATATCAAATTCGGCTGGTTCAGATATGGCGATATTATAGATTTTCACTTTACAAAATCCTTTTGAATGTCATGAAGCGCTTCGCGAAAAGATCTTACCCTCTTTTCTTTAACAGCATCCATACCTTCATCAAGCAATTTGTATAATTCAAATTTGCCGACCAGCTTCTCATACGTCTCAATACTCATAACAGCCAAATCGCCTTGACCGTTTTTCGTAATGTAAACAGGTTC
The DNA here is from genome assembly GCF_023276405.1 of Paenibacillus hamazuiensis. Lineage (NCBI taxonomy): Bacteria > Bacillati > Bacillota > Bacilli > Caryophanales > Paenibacillaceae > Paenibacillus > Paenibacillus hamazuiensis. The sequence continues at coordinate 2,370,031 of NZ_JALRMO010000001.1, read as the reverse complement.
TGCATATTTATGGCAAAAATCAGATATTTCATTATATTTGTTCCTCAAATCCGAACTTGGTCTAATGGTAGGCATTTTATCACCTCGCATTTATTATATCGGTATTATATCAAAATAACGATATAACCTCAACCATTCCGGACTGCCATATCTGTTGAAAGTTCGCATAGAAACAGAGAATAAGAGAATAATGGCGAATAAAATAAATCTGATTTAATATTAGTCAAATTTATAATTAATGTCATTAATTATTATTTTGATTAACTAAAATAATAAAGCTATTCTGCATAGTTCAAGTATAATCGTAATCACCATTGACCCTACGGCCGTGTTCGTCTAAAGTAACAAAGGGATGCCCAAAATTTGCCGGAATCAAATGATGTGTTCCACCGTACACCTGAGTAATACCTTTAATAAACATACTGCTACCGCCCTCTGAAAGGAGCCCCTCTATATGAAACGAAAAATTCCGATACAGGAGTATGTATTGCTTCTCAGAAGCTATCTTACGGCCCAATGGAAAAACATGCTGTGGCTTATGGTTTTACTCCTCGCCGGAATCGGAATGCAGCTCGTCAATCCGCAAATTATCCGTTATTTCATCGATACGGCGAAAGCGCAAAGCGATACGAACCTGCTCATCTATGCGGCCGCGCTATTTATTGGTGTCTCCCTATTGCACCAGGGCGTCACCGTACTTGCCACCTATATCGGAGAGAACATCGGATGGATTGCAACCAACAAGCTTCGCGGCGATGTTGCCTCCCACGTCCTCAGGCTCGACATGTCATTCCATAAATCAAATACGTCCGGAGCGATTATCGAAAAGGTTGACGGTGATATCAACAATTTGGCGAACTTCTTTTCCAACTTTGCGGTATCGCTGCTCAGCAATTTGCTGCTCGTGGCCGGCATTCTCGTGCTGATGTTCCGCGAAGATTGGATTATCGGCGCGGGGATGCTGCTATTCGTCGTATTTGCGATGTTTGCAATCCAGTACATCCGCCAATTTGCGGTCCCCCATTGGGGGAGGCTGCGCCAAATGAGCAGCGATTTTTACGGCTTTTTGGGCGAACATCTGGAAGGAACCGAGGATACGCGCGCCAATGGCGCTACGGGTTTCGTCATGCACCGTTTTCATCTTATGCTGCGAAAATGGCTGCCGCTGCGCATTCGCGCGTTTTTCGGCTGGGCGTCGATGTGGATCGTCACCTTGGTCGTATTTACGATCGGCAACGCAATCGCTTTCGCTTTGACCGCTTATTTATGGAAGAAAGGCACGATCACGCTGGGCACCGTCTACATGGTGTTTTATTATACCGAACTAATGGCAAAGCCGATAGAGAAAATCCGTACGCAAATGGAAGATTTGCAAAAAGCAGATGCAAGCATCATCCGGATTCGCGAGCTTTTGCAAACCGAATCGGCGATTAAGGACGGTCCCGGGACTCCCCTTCCCCCCGGCGCGTTGTCGGTCCGTTTCGATCGGGTCACCTTCGGCTATGAAGCGGACTCTACGACGCTGCAGGAAATCGACTTCGAGCTGCAGCGAGGAAAGGTGCTCGGTCTGCTCGGACGAACCGGCAGCGGCAAGACTACGCTGGCGCGGCTGCTGCTCCGCTTCTACGACCCGCAGCAGGGACGCATCCTGCTCGGGGGCACCGACATCCGTGAAGCGAAGCTTGCGGATCTGCGCGGCAAAGTCGGACTTGTCACGCAAAACATCGAGCTGTTTCAGGGCACACTGCGTGACAACCTGACGTTTTTCGATGAAAGCGTGCCGGATAACTTCATCGTGCAGGTGCTGGAGGAGCTCGGCATGGGCCGCTGGCTCGGCTCTTTGCCGCTCGGACTGGACACGCCGCTCGAATCCGGAGGCGGCGGCTTGTCCGCCGGAGAGGCGCAGCTGATCTCGTTTGCCCGCGTGTTTCTCGCTGATCCCGGCCTAGTCATATTGGACGAAGCGTCGTCAAGGCTGGACCCGGCTACCGAGCAAAAGATCGAATCGGCTACAGCCAAGCTGCTGAAAGACCGGACCTGCATCATCATCGCTCACAGGCTGGCCACGATTCAAAAGGCCGATCACATCCTTATTCTCGATAACGGCCGAATCGCCGAGTTCGGAGAACGGGCCCGTCTGGCCGCAGATCCGGGCTCGCGATACAGCCGCACGCTGGAAATCGGCCTGGAGGAGATGCTCGCATGACCATTAAGAAACGTTCCTTTCGGAGAAAGGAGGCAGATCGCCGATGAGCACGTTTACATTTTTAATCCGGATGATCTCTTATCGTCCCTTGTTATATTGGCTGAACGCCACGGCTTGGTCGCTTATTTATCTTGCCCCCATTTTGCCGGGGCTCGTAACCAAGCGCTTTTTCGATACATTGTCGGGCGATGCCCCTGCGACCCTTAGCGTCTGGACGCTCATTGCGCTGCTGCTCGCTTCCGCTCTCGTCCGCGTTGTGCTGATCATTTTCGGCTTTCTGACGGATGTGAACTTTCGGCAAAGGATTGGCGGACTGCTTCGCCGCAACTTGCTCAGCCATGTTTTGAAAAAGCCCGGCGCGCGGGCGATTCCGGGGTCCCCCGGCGAAGCGATCAGCAGCTTCCGCGACGACGTCGATCAAGCGGAGGAAACGGTCAGCTGGTCCGTTGACTCGTTCGGCATGACGGTGTTTGCCGTCGTTTCGTTCTTCATCCTAATCCGCATTCACGCGGGACTGACCGTTTGGGTGTTCGTTCCGCTCGTCGTCGTCGTGACCGTCGCCCAACTGGCCACCGCCCTGCTGCAAAAATACCGCGCCGCCAGCCGCAAAGCGACGGCGCAGGTGACCGGGGCGATCAGCGAAATGTTCAGCGCAGTCCAGTCGATCCAGGTCGCCGGCGCAGAAGATCGCGTCATCTCCCGGTTCCGCAGCCTCAACGACAACCGGCGCCAGGCGATGCTGAAGGATGCGCTGCTGACGCAAATGCTGGACTCGGTGTTCTCCAATACGGTGAATATCGGCACCGGGCTCATTTTGCTGCTCGCCGCCCACGCGATGCGTGACGGCAGTTTTACGGTGGGCGACTTCGCGCTTTTTGTCTATTATTTAAACTTCGTCACCCAATTTATCCAAAATTTCGGGAAATTTTTAACCTACTATAAGCAGTGTCAAGTTTCCAAAGAGCGATTGATCACTCTGCTGCAGGGGGACGATCCACACAAGCTGCTCGAGCCTCACCCGCTCTATCTGCGCGGCGATATTCCGCCGCCCGAAAAGTTCCAGCCGGGAGCGGATGCTCTGCCCGCACAGGCCGATGCTCAGCCGCTGTCGCTGCTGGAAGCAAGCGGGCTCACGTACAGGTACCCGGAAACGGGCCGCGGCATCGAAGACATTCGTTTGCGGATAACGCCCGGCTCGTTCACGGTGATCACCGGCCGCATCGGGTCGGGTAAGACGACGCTCGTGCGCGCACTGCTGGGCCTGCTGCCGAAGGACAGCGGCGAGATCCTTTGGAACGGCGGGCCGGTCGCCGACCCCGGCACCTTCTTCACGCCGCCGCGGAGCGCTTATACGCCGCAAATTCCCCGGCTGTACAGCGACACGCTGCGCGAAAACATTTTGCTCGGGCTAGAGGCCCCGCCCGAGCGACTTGACGCCGCGGTCCGCTCCGCAGTGCTGGAGGCGGACCTGGCGCAGCTGCCGCACGGCCTCGAAACCGTAATCGGGCCGCGCGGCGTCAAGCTGTCGGGCGGCCAGGCGCAGCGCACGGCCGCCGCTCGGATGTTCGTACGGGACGCGCAGATGCTCGTCTTCGACGATTTGTCCAGCGCGCTCGACGTCGATACCGAGCGCAAGCTGTGGGAGCGGCTCGCGGAGCAGCGCAGCGCGGCCTGCGTCGTTGTGTCGCACCGCAAGGCGGCGTTTACGCGGGCGGATCACATCGTCGTGCTGAAGGACGGCCGCATCGAAGCGGAAGGCACGCTGGACGAATTGCTCGCGTCAAGCGAAGAGATGCGCCGCCTGTGGCACCGTGAAGCCGATTGAGCCGACTGATCGGCAAACGGCTCCCTCCCCCAGCTATCCTGCAGAAAGCGAAAGCGGCAACGTATGCCTTACCGCACGCGTTGCCGCATCGCTGTTCACGCTCTACCCTTCTGCCTCACTCCGTCCGGATCATCGATTTCTTGCTGTTTGCTATTGACTGGCATACAAGTATACGAAATACTAGAAGTAAACGATTTGCATGGAGGGATTGCTTTGCTTCAACCGAACGCTTCCAGAAAAACATTATCCGAGCTCGCTTACGAGCATTTGCGCGAAGCGATCATCCATTTGCGGCTGGAGCCCGGCCAAATGGTGTATGAAGCGGAAATTTCCGAAGGGCTCGGCATGAGCCGGACGCCGATTCGCGAAGCGTTCCGCATGCTGCTCACCGAGGAGCTGATCGAAGTGCTGCCGCAGCGGGGCGGCCGTATTTCGCTCATTTCCGAGCAAAAGGTCGAGGAGGCCCGCTTCGTCCGACACAGCCTCGAGTCAAGCGCCATGCGCAAAGCGGCCGGCAGCTGGAATCCGGATGACAGCCGTCACGCCGAGCTGCTCCGGCAAATCCGCGTTACCATCGCCGAGCAAAAGCAGGCAACCCGCGATGGGGATATGATCGCTTTTCTTCAGGCGGACGAGCGGTTTCACCGATTGCTGCTCAGCTTATCCGGCAATGCGACGCTCATATCCGTCGTCTCCAGTATGCGCGGCCATCTGAACCGGCTCCGCCTGCTCTCGCTGAGTGAATTAAACGACGGCGAGCGGCTGATTGCCGAACACGAATCGCTGATTCGCGCGGTGACAAGCCGAGACGAACAAGCCGCGGAAGAAGCGCTGGAGCACCATCTGGGCAAGCTGAACGAAGAGCTGCCTGTGATCAAAGCGAAATACGGACATTATTTTCGTCCCTGAGCTCTGAGCCCGGAACCCGTCCGGGTCGACCTGCTGCGGTTCAGCCCGCTTCCCGGGCATCGTCGGCAGCTTTGCTGCCGCGGTTTCCGTAGTCGCGGATTTTTACGCGAACCTGAATGTCGACCGGCATAGCGCTGAAGCTCGTCTCCCAGTTTTCCTTCATATCTTTCCAAAGCTTGGGCGAATGAATGCTCAATTTTTTGCCGAACCCGACGACGTCCACGTTGAACTCTTTTTGGGTTTTATGAATTGCCGCTTCGGTCAGCTGTTTAATCGTTTCCTCGGTCGCCTTTTCCGACTGCTTGATAAAATGATTGTCGAACGCATTTCCGGGTATGCGCCAATCCTCGCGGAGTTTTCCTTCCGATTCGATCGATAAGGTAAATGAGATTTGATCTCCGCTGACAACCGGAACGATGCTGCTGCGGACTTTGCGAAACTCATAGACGAAAGGCTTCCCGCCCTCTTGCCCCGGAACTTTGACGATCCCCGAGTTTTTCTTGTTTTCCTCCAGTATGAAACCGAGCCCCTCCGTCTCTTTTTCCGATAACGAACCGATCATTTTACCTGTGTCTCCTTTAATGACGGCCGCTCCGGTTATTCTAGCCCCCACGTTCGGGACCATTTCGGTTTCTTGAACGATAAAACTTGTCTTCGAAGTCAGTTTGGCCGACAATTCGCCCAAAATCATTCTCGGCGCCATATCAGCCGAGCGGATGGCCGTATCCGCAAGCTCTGAAAGCTTTAACGCAGGAATGGGTTCGAGCGGAGCCGCCTCTTTAAACATGTCGCTTGCTTTTCCTTTGGATATTATCACCTTGGTCGATCTTCGCGCTTCCGGATTTCGCAGCAAGAAATCGATCATGTTTTTTAGATCGACGGTACGGGCAAGCTCTTCGCTGATCACGATGATTTTCAAATGCTCGTAGGTCGGATACCGCACGCTTCCCTTGGTTAATGTCCGAACGTTATCGAAGACCAGATCGCCGACGCTGTGGACGTTGGCAAAATTGCCCGTCTTCACGGCTCCTTTCTCCGAGGAAGCTTTGGGCAGGGCGAAACAGTGCAGCGAAGCGATCTGCTTGTCTTTCTTGTCGAAGCCTACGCCGAGAACGATGCCGAGCTCCTCGATTTCTTTGCGGTCCCAGCAGCCCGTTAACACAAGCAGTGCGGCAAAGGCGATTGCGGCCAGCCATCGTTTACCCTTTTGCAATGCCGATCCTCCTGATCTTGGCCATGATTAAACAAACGAGCGGAACAAGCCCACCGGGCAATATATCGAAATAACCGATCGATGCGCCTAATTTCATGACGACATTCAGATTTTCGGGAAAAATGGAGACCATGTAAACAAGCGGCAGCAAACCAAGCAAAAAAACGCGGTAATCTTTCTTGAACAGACTGCTCATGCCTTGACAGGCCAAATAATAGTTCGGAACGAAGGATGTGTAATTGGCGATCACCCACATAACGGAAATCAATGCCTCGAAACGATCGAAGAAACCGCCGGGGATATCGATCGTTTTGGCCAAGGACATCAAGGGCCACGTGATAGATTTGGATTCTTCGAATGTCATCGCCCCATAGGTAACGAAGACAACAAGCGCATATAAGGGAATGACCGCCAAAACCCCTATCGTGACGGCTTTCATTGCTTGTTTCGGATCCTTCATAAAAGCGGCGATTACAAGCATGACCTCAAAACCGGTGAAGGAAAGACAAGTGCTCTTAAGACCTTTGATCACAGGTAAAATGCCGTCTCCCAAAATCGGACGTATGTTGTCCAGCCTGAAATCGTTCAGCGCCAGGAAAAGCGTTAATAATAACGAGATCACAAGAACCGGGAAAAACAGCTCGCACAGCCGGGCGATCGGACGAATTCCCCCATCCGCCAAATAAACGCCTATCCATAAGAAGACAAGCATAATTACTTCGATCGGAGTGTTGTCCAGCAAATAAAAACGGATAAGCTCCCCCATCGCGCGTATTTGCCAAGCGGCGATCAGAAAAAAATAAAGGATGAGCAGAAACCCGAGTATTTTCCCAATAGGCTTGCCCCAAATTTGCAGACTGTATTGGAAAAACGTCTGTCCCGGGAAGCGCTGGCTAAGACGCCCTACGACATAGCAAGCGAGCAAAGTAATCAGCCCACCGAGAATGACGGAAATCCAGGCATCCGGCGTTCCGGATGCTTTGCCGGCATCCCGGGGCAGCGTGGTCACTCCCGCGCCGATAATGGTGTTAATGACGATCATCATCGCTTGCACGGATGTAATGGTGTTTTGGACGGATCCGTTCATCCTCGGGGCTCCTTTTGCTTGTGTTGTTTCAAAAACGGCAGAGGCAGGCGGACGAACAAATCCTTCCAGCCTCTTAATCGGTAAGGTCCTATCGGCGAGGTGTACGGAACACCGAAGCTTTGCAGCTTAACGGCGTGAACCGTAATGATAATGACAAATAAAATAATCCCGTAGATGCCGAAGATCCCGGCGGACATCATGGAGAAAAAACGAAGGGTCCGGATCGTAAGTCCCATTTCGTATTGCGCTATGGCAAAGGAACACATCGCCGTCAGCGAGACGACGATAACCATGATCGGACTGACGATGCCCGCTTGAACGGCGGCCTGGCCTATGACCAAACCGCCGACGATGCCGACGGCTTGGCCGATCGGTTTGGGAAGCCGGATGCCGGCCTCCCGGAGTATTTCTATCGTCATTTCCATCATCAGCGCTTCGATCAGCGAAGGAAAAGGAACTCCTTCCCTGCCCGAGGCTATGGAAATCGCCAGCTTCGTCGGAATAAGCCCATGATTATAGGAAATCATCGCGATATAGATGGAAGGCAGGAAAAGCGCCATAAACACTGCCAAGTAACGCAGCAGCCGAATGAGCGACCCCGCAAGCCAGCGGTCGTAATAATCGTCCGGCGCCGTGACGAACGTTTGAAACGTAACCGGGACGATAAGCGCTTTGGGCGAGCCGTCCGTCAATATGGCGACGCGGCCCTCCAATAAGGCGCTCGCCGCGCGATCGGGGCGTTCTGTGCTTTGAACCTGCGGAAAAAAGGACAAGTAATTGTCTTCGATCATCTGCTCGATATAACCCGATTCCAAAACGTCATCGATATCCATCGCTTCGATGCGCCTTCTAACTTCGTCTACGAGCTGATTTTCGCATAAATCTTTGATATAAATAACCGCTACGTTCGTTTGCGATCGGCGGCCCGTTTTGTAAGGAATAATCGTGAGGTTCGGGTCTTTGATTCGCCGGCGAAGCAAAGGTATGTTTTGATGCAAAATTTCCACAAAACCTTCATGGGGCCCGCGTATAACCGCTTCGGTAACCGGTTCGTCTATCGATCGTCCATTCGGTTTGGAAGTATTCAGGACCATCATGTCGTTTGCTCCGTCGATAAGAAGAACGCAATTTCCGGATAAAATCTCTGAAATACAAGCATCTAACCGAGTCTCCATCTTCAAATGGCCAAGCGAAATAACCGTTTTCATAAAATATTCCTTAAGCGGATCCAGAAGCGGCAAACCGGATTCGGGGTCGGCCATCACCTTTTCGGCCTGCATCAGCGGCTTGATCACTTGTTCCTGAATGGCAGCCATATCGACCAACCCATCTATGTAAACGATAGCGGCATTCCTGCTGCCCTTCTCAAGCAAAAAGGACCGGAAAACGACATCGGGGTTATGCCCGATCGCTTCGTTCAGTATGTGCAGTTTATCTCCGAGTACGCCGGTAACCGATTTGGCCTCATCGTTCCCGGAGCTTTCGGATTGTGTCCCGGAACCGCCGTCTTTTAAATCGGAGCCTCTTCCCTTCTTTCCCCACGTCATTCTGTAGGCCAACAGCAGCCGGAACATACGGGAAAGCCCCCATGGCACGAGAAAAGCAACCAAACCGCCTATCCAAACCCGCTCGTTTGATAAAAAGTCCAGAAGCTGTTGAACCATCCCGCCATATTCCGTCCTTCCCTGCCCGTTGTACATTTATCATTACCACAAAAATCTATTTTATGAACTTGCTTCCGATCAAAGGATAAATTCGTTTATTATGCGGAACCCTGAGGGAAAATCAGTTTCGAAGGAAGAGGCTGTCCAAGAATGAAGAAAATATTGCTCACCGGGACAGGCGGTACGATCGCATCCGTTCAGGGACCCGAAGGATTGACGCCGGTGCTCGGTCCCGACGATATCATCCGATATTTGCCGAAGGCAACGATGGGGCACTACAATATCCACTGCCTTCCTCTCATGCAGCTGGATAGCGTCAACATTCAACCGAGGCATTGGCAAGTGCTGGCCGAAACGATCCGTGAACATTACGAGTCGTATGACGGCTTCGTCATCACCCACGGAACCGACACGATGGCTTATACATCGGCGGCGCTAACCTACATGCTTCAAGGAATCGGCAAACCGGTCGTACTTACCGGCTCGCAGATTCCGATTCGCTTCGACGGAACTGACGCCATTCGCAACGCTACGGACGCTCTGCGTTTCGCAAGCGAGCCGGTCAGCGGGGTTTATGTGGTTTTTAACGGCAAAGCCATTCTTGGAACAAGAGCGGTTAAGCTTCGTTCTAAAAGCCTCAATGCCTTTGAGAGCGTTAACCATCCTTATATCGCCGCCGTTGAAAACGGGGTCGTCCACTATTTGTCTGCAGTTAATCCCGGACATCATGAGCAGTGGAAGTTGGACGTCGGTTTTTGTACGGGTGTATTTCTTCTGAAGTTATTTCCGGGGTTGGGCCCTCAAATTTTTGATTTGATCCGGCATCGCTATAAAGGGGTCGTTATTGAAAGCTTCGGAAACGGCGGCGTTCCGTCGCGGAGCCATCCGGACCTCATCAAACCGCTGGCGGAGCTTCTCGATGATGGGGTGGCCATAGTACTGACGACACAATGTCTGGAGGAAGGCCAAGATTGGAATTTGTATGAAACGGGAAAAAGGCTCGACAAGAAACGCTTGATCGACGGCGGGGATATGATTACGGAGGCTCTTGTTGCCAAGCTGATGTGGGCCTTGGGGAAAACGGATAATTTGTACGAGGTAAAAAAGTTGGTGGAGACGCCGATTGCCGGCGACAGGAGCGGCGGAACTTTCCGGTTCTAGCCGGAAAATCCGGTTGTTCTCCGCTGAGCGGCACAACGGGTTCTCGATGGCTGGTCCTACCTGAGATCCGTTTCTCTTTTCTTTAAACCGATATAGTGCTCTCCCACGGCGATCATTTGTTCGAGAACGGGCTGCAAGCTCTTGCCGAATTCGGTTATGCTGTACTCTACTTTCGGGGGAACGGAAGGGTACACCTTTCGCTCAACAATTCCGCTTTCCTCCAGCTCCCTTAACTGTACAGTCAAAACATGCCTGGATACTTGTGGAATCAAGCGATTCAGTTCGCCGAATCGCCGTGTTCCTTGAAATAATTCAAATAAAATACGCGGTTTCCACTTTCCGCCGAGCATCTGCAAACCTACTTCAACCGGGCAGCCGTACATTCCATCTTGATAGGGCATATCCATCTCCATGCAGCCCGACGGAAGTTGGCGGTATATCGTTGATCACCCGTTCGGAGCGGATCGTTTAGACCGTCTGGCAATTTTGCCGGAAAAAGCTCAAAAAGCCCACTCATAGGAATAGTGGCCAAGCATTGTTCATACGCTTTTACAGATTCCCCTCATTCATAAAACGAATGGAGTGTGGTCTGTGATGAAAGCGTTAAAAGCTAAGGTTTCCGCATTTGCCATCTGCTCTTCATTGATGCTGCTGGCAGCAGCGGGTGAAGCCGCAGCCGCTTCAGCCGAAACGTCGAACGCTTCTTCGGCCAGCGTGTCAACCGGCAAAGCTGCCCCCATCGCAACGATTTCGATTCCGCAAACCAATGTGAACGGAGTGAATGTGCCCGGTATTTACGTGGTGACGAAAGATTCGAAGGTTGCGTTTATTCCCGGAATCGGATTGGTCGTAGTCGATAAAAGCATTCCTCTGCCTAGCGGAGCTTATTATGTAAAAAATGACCGCTAGTCCATACGTGAACAAAGTCCCTCATTTCCTGGCAAAAAGCCCGCCTGTCGCGGCTCCGACTCGACTTACAGCCGAATCGCCGCAGTTGGCGGGCTTTTTTTGCATTATGGTTTATTTTACAATCTTCTCCTGTTTCTTGTTCCCCGGGATCGGAGCCGGTTCCACGCTTTGGTCGTTCGCCGTCAGATCGATGCCGTAATCTTTGGCGAACACCATATGGGTATCGACCAAAACGTCCGGAGCCTTTTCATCGAGCAGGAACACCCTGGCGCCGCGAAGCCGGTTTCGATCGGCGCCGGGCAAACCGTAAGTGCCGAAACCCGCGCTTCCGGCATAGCCGAGCAGCACGCCGTAATAATTGCCATGATATGTATTGACATGATCATGACCGCAGAAGACTCCCTTGACATCGCCCCGGGCAAGAATCGCCGAGAACATACCGCTGTTGATCGGACCGGGGCACTCGTCTTCGTTCCGCTCCCCGACGATCCGGTGTTTTGCGAGAGCTCTCGCGTGATCCTCCTCCGACCTTCCGTCCACGCTGGCAAACCACATGAATCGGTGCTCCCAAAGCGGAATATGAATGAACATGAGCGACGGCACTTTAAACCCAAACTTCTCCTCCAGCTTCTTGGAGGTTTCGTAATACCACGCCACTTGATCGAACCGAAGCCAGTCCCAAATCGGGTATCCTTCAAAGTCTTGACCGGCTATTTCATTCGGCGCGTACCTTCCGCTGTCGAGCAGCCATACGTTAAAAGCCGGTTTGGACCCTTTGGAGGCCCGGATCAGCAAATGACCGTTCCCTGTTCCGGTAATTCCCCGTTCTCCGGGAGGGTTCACGTTAAACTTGTACGCCATATAAAATTTGAGCATGTCCGCTTCGTCCAGCCCGCCGCTCGGAGTCGAATCTTCATCGTGATTGCCGAACGTGACGGCCCACTTGATGCCGCGTTTTTCCATCGGCTGAGCGATGTTGTTCATCGCCTGCTTCATTTCCGCCGCCGTATCGCAGCCGCCGGTGATGTTGTCGCCGTTAAGGACGACGAGATCCGGTTTTTCGGCATCGAGCACCTTCTCCATCAGCTCCACGGTTCTTCGGTCGATATGCTCGTCATCCTGCATGTCGTTAAACTGAACGATTTTGAACTTTCCGTCGGCGTTGAACTGCAGCTTCCCATTGTCGCCGGCAGCAGCCTGTACCGTGCCGCCGCCGATCCATTCCCCGGGTATGCCGGCCGTTCCGAGCGTAAGGGCCAGCGCCCCGGCCCCGCCCGCTTTAATGAATTCCCTCCTGCTCATACTTTTACTGGCTTCGTCACGGCTCATCGAACCTATACCTCCTGCCATTTCATGGAATCGGAACATTCTCAATCTACCGAATATTTGTAAGACGGAGATTAGCCCGATTTAAAAGTTAAGTAAAATCAAGATCGCAATAAACGCCTTTCCTTTTATAGTTAGCCGTTTCGCCGGTTATAAGCCGCCGCTAACATATAAAGGAAAGGCGTTTTTTCAACGTGCATGTTTGCCTAAGGAAATTCCGCCGATAAGGATACGTGCGCAAATCACTCGGGCATGTCGCCCGTATATACCGACTGCGGCCGGAAGATGCGGTTGTTCTCCGCTTGCTCCAAAGCGTGAGCGGTCCAGCCGACAACGCGGGCAACCGTAAATGTCGGCGTAAACAGCTCGGCCGGCAAACCGATCGAGCGCATCACGGCCGCCGCATAAAACTCCACGTTCGTATAAAGCCTGCGCCCCGGCTTGTATTCCTCCAGCAGCCGGATGCCGGTTTGCTCGACGTGCAGCGCCAGATCGAGCCACGGATCCTGGCCGTTCAATTCTGCGGCCACAGCTTGCAGCGCTTCCGCGCGCGGGTCTCTCGTTCTGTAGATCCGATGGCCGAAGCCCATCAGCCTGCCGCCCTGCTCGAGTACGTTTCGCAGCCATGCTTCGGCACGATCCTTCGTGCCGATCTCCTCCAGCATCGCAGTCACCTCGGACGGCGCCCCGCCGTGCAGCGGCCCCTTCATCGTGCCGATTCCTCCGCATACGGCAGATACCAGATCGGACTGCGACGACAGAACAACCCGAGTGGCGAAGGTCGATGCATTCATGCCGTGCTCCATGCCGAGCACCAAATACGCATTTAAAGCTCTCACATGCGCTTCTTCGGGCTGCTTGCCCTTCAGCATGTACAAATAATTGGCCGTATGGCCGAGAGCCTCATCCGGGCCGGACCAAGGGGCTTTTGATAGTTTGGCATGCCGGTATGCGATGATCGTCGGCAGCTTCGCCGTCAGCGACATTGCCTGCTGCGTTGTCGGAGGCCACGCGAACTCGGGCTGGGCGAGCGCTGATACCGCCGTCAGCAGCACCGACATCATGGACATATCGTCCGGCAGCGCATCGATCAGGGTCAACACATGATCCGGCAGCTCGCGTAATGCCGCCATTTGGGCGGTAAAGCGCTGCAGCTCGTCTGCTTCCGGAAGCTTGCCGAACCAGAGCAAATAGGCAGCCTCTTCGAAGCTGCACCTGACAGCCAAATCTTTCGCCCAATAACCCCGGTATACGAGCTGCCCCTTCTCGCCGTCCACCAGACCGATCGCGGTTTCGGCGGCGACGACTCCTTCCAAACCGGTTACTTTTGCCATATGAAAAACCTCCCTCGAGAATTTCTGATTTGATTTCATCATAAACCCTCCGGATGATAATGTATATTTTTATGTTTTTATAGTATTGATAGTATTTATTTATTGGGACGCCACTCTTTTCGAAATCTAAATATTATGCGGATTGCAAGCAATTAAGTAATCGTATATATTAAATATGTAAATAATTTTCGAATCAATGCGTTAATTTGTGTAAATTATTTTCTTGACGAGGTGACCGAAAATTGTCCGCCATCCTCCAAACGATCCGCGAGCTTAGTGCCGGGATGAATCCCAAGGAGCAGGAAATCGCCGGATTTATCCTGGAGCACGCCGGCGACGTCGTCTCTATGTCGATCACCGAGCTGGCGGAAAAATCCGGAGGCAGCACGGCAACGGTTTCGCGGTTTTGCCGGATGCTGCATTTTAACGGGTTTGCCGAATTTAAAATGAAGCTCGCCGCCGAGCTCGCCCAACCCGATCCTCGGCAGTCGTATCAGGATATCGTCGCCGGAAATCCGTTATCCAGCATCATCTCGGCGATGGAAGCCAATCACCTTCGCTCGATTACCGATACGACGAGGCTGCTCGATGTAAAGCAGCTGCAAAAAGCGCTCGGTGCGCTGAAAAACGCCCGGCAAATCGATTTGTACGGCGTGGCGACCTCCAGCGTCGTGGCGATGGATTTTTACCAGAAGCTCGTTCGGATCGGACTGAGAGCCGTCACCTTCGCCGATCCGCACATGCAGATCACATCGGCATCCACGCTGACCCGGGAAGATGTCGCGATCGGCATCTCCTACTCCGGGGAAACGCCGGAAACGTGCGCCGCCCTGCGCTGCGCTGCGGAGAACGGGGCGACCACGATTTCGCTGACCAAATTCGGCGCAAGCACGCTGGCCGGCTTGTCCGATATCCAGCTGTTTACGTCGACGCTTGAGGAAGGCATGCGCCGCGGCGACATGGCCTCCCGCATCGCGCAGCTGCACGTGATCGACATTTTGTTCATGGGGCTGGTCAGCGAGCAGTTCGAGGTGCATGTCCCGCGACTCGAGAAGTCTTTTCAAATGGTGAAAAAATATGTCGGCAAAGGAGAGCTGTAAGCCGTGAACCTGCTTAAATTCGATTCCACGGAAAAATTAAACGAAGCCGGCGCAGGCATTATAACCGGCCTGATCCAAACGAACCGCCGCGCCGTGCTGGGGCTCGCCACAGGCGGAACGCCGGTAGGCATCTACGGGGAAGTGGTCGCTTCCTACCGCCGCGGGCTCGTCAGCTTCAAGGAAGTGACCACGTTTAATCTCGACGAATACGTCGGATTGCCCGAGGAGCATCCGGAGAGCTATCATTCCTATATGGAGCAGCACCTGCTTAGGCATATCGACCTGCCTCGGGAACAGGCCCACATCCCCAACGGCAACGCCGCCGATTTGCAGGAGGAATGCCGCCGTTACGACGCCCTGCTCGACAAAGCCGGGCAAATCGATCTGCAGCTGCTCGGCCTTGGACATAACGGTCACATCGGCTTTAACGAGCCGGATCATGCGCTGATCAGCGGCGCTCATGTCGTCACGCTGCGCGAAGAAACGCGCCAGGCGAACGCGCGGTTTTTCCCTTCGCTGGCCGATGTGCCGACGCAGGCGATCACGATGGGCGTGGGCACCATTTTGAAGGCGAAAATGATCCTGCTTGTCGTTCGCGGCGCAGACAAAGCGGAAATCGTGCATCGCGCGCTGACCGGCCCGATTACGACCGACTGTCCCGCCTCGCTGCTGCAAACGCACCCTCATCTCGTCGTGTTGCTCGATAACGAAGCCGGGAGGTTGTTCCCATGAGCTCCATATTAATCTTTAATGCCAAAGTCGTAACGCCTCAGGGTGTGAAGGAAAACGGCTGGATTTTATGGCGGGACGGCCGCATCGCGGACATAGGCTCGATGCCGGCGCCGGCTGCGCAAAGCTGCGAGAATTGGCCCGCCATGGAGAAAATCGATGCCCGCGGGGGCTGGGTGCTGCCGGGCTTCATCGACGTCCATGTGCATGGCGGCTATGGCTGCGACTTTATGGACGCGGACGCCGAGGGGCTTGACGCGATTACGCGTTTTCATGCAGCGCACGGCACGACCGCCATGCTGGCCACTACGGTGACTGCGCCGAAAAACGACATCGACGGCGTGCTGGAGCGCGTCCACCGTTACATGCAGGGTCCGATGCCTTACGCCCGGCTTGCGGGCGTGCACCTCGAAGGCCCGTTCATCAGCGCCAAATGGCCGGGCGCGCAAAACCCGGCCCACATCGTCCCGCCCCAGCCGGCCTGGCTGGAGGAGTGGGTTTCCGCGCATCCGGGCGTGATCCGGATGCAGACGCTCGCGCCGGAGACGGACGGCGCTCTGCCCTACATCGCCGCGCTGCGGCGGCACGGCATCGTCGCCGCGTGCGGCCACACCGACGCGCTTTATGCGCAGATCGAAGCGGCCGTGGAGCACGGGCTCAGCCACGCGGTGCATACGTTCAACGCGATGCGCGCGCTGCATCACCGCGAGCCGGGCACCGTCGGCGCGGTGTTGAGCGATGAGCGCATCGCCGCCGAGGTGATCGCCGACGGCCACCACGTGCATCCGGCGGCGATCCGCCTGCTCGTGCGCGCGAAAGGCGCGGACCGCGTCGTGCTGATCACCGACGCGATCTCCGCGGCCGGCCTTGGCGACGGCGACTACGAGCTCGGCGGCCTCGCCGTCGTCGTCAAAGGCGGCGTCGCGCGGCTCGCGGACGGCTCCAGCCTCGCCGGCAGCACGCTGACGATGATCGGCGCGCTGCGCTTCGCCGTGCGCGAGGTCGGCGTGCCGATCGAGGACGCCAGCCGGATGGCGAGCGGCAATCCCGCCCGCGCCATCGGTCTGTACGGCGAGACCGGCTCGCTCGAGCCCGGCAAGCTGGCGGACGTGCTGCTGCTGGACGCCGATTTGAACCTGCAGCGCGTCTGGGTTAGCGGCCGCGAAGTTGCTTTAAACATCGGCGGCTGACGGCCGCGCCGCCCGTTATGGCCGATGACGTTCGTCATTCCGGCTGCCTGCTTTATTGCAGCAAACGGAGCGTTAGAGGATATCGTTCTCCTCTGACGCTCCGTGTTTTATTCCGATGCCGCTGGAAACCCGGCAATCTATGGTATAATCGCCTTATCCGTTTTTTCGGCCTTATAAGAGTAAGGGGGATGGCAATGTCCGAACGAATCGTAATATTTTCAGGAGGAAATCTCGGCGAATGGGCGTTCGAATATGCCCGGTCCGGCGATATCCTTGTCGGAGTGGACCGCGGCGCCTGGTTTCTCGTTGGGCATGGCCGCGCGCCGGCGCTGGCGATCGGAGACTTCGATTCCGTTTCGCCGGACGAGCTGAGGCAGATCGAAAACGCAAGCGGGCAGTTTATTACGTGCGATCCGGTGTTCAAAGACTTGACCGATACGGAGATGGCGTTCGAATGGGCGCTTCGCCGACGTCCGGAGGAAATCGTCATGCTCGGAGTCCTCGGCACACGGTGGGACCATTCCCTTGCCAACGTCCATCTGCTGAGAAAGGCTGCAGACGCCGGAATATCCAGCTTCATCGCCGACGAGCATAACCGGATTGCCATGGTGAGCGGACCGGGCATTCATCGCGTCACGCGCAGCCGCTTTGCGCAGGTTTCCCTTCTTCCGCTAAGCCTGGAAGTTCGCGGCATTACACTGCGCGGTTTTCAATACCCGCTGGAACGTGCAGCACTCGCATTGGGCCAGTCGCTCGGCATCAGCAACGTGCTCGTCTCCGAATCCGGCTCGGTGGAAGTGGCGGAAGGACTTTTGCTTGTGATCGAAAGCATCGACTAGATCAGTTTCAGCTGCTCCTGTGCCTCTTCTGGATTTCGTGCATGCCGAGAATGACGGCGATCCACTCAAAGCTGTCGATTTCGCGGGAGCGGTTTTCAAGGCAAAATGCAGAAGCCTCAAAAAAGCCGTTCACCTTTGCAAAAGCCGCGACCATAACCCCGGTTTCATGGTGAATTTCGTATTCGCGGGAAAACGCAGGGGATGTAATTTCATAAAGTCCTCTTCCAAACGCATCGTATTCATATTTTTTATTAAAAAAAGACAGTCTATGCCTAAGCTGACCGAGCTCTTCCCCCTCCTCCCCCGTCACCAGCCACCTGCCGGACATAAACGGAAATTTCCCGCCGAATAGCGGCTTGCCGTTTCGGTCATATATATCGAGAGTGGAACCGAACGCGCTGCGCAAATCAACCTCTCCTACCCGTTCATTTCTTTCGTTTAAAATGTCCGTCTGACCGGCATTAAAAAAGTTATCGCGAAAATATAACTTCATCACGGCCACGCTCCTTTCTGCATTTCAGACGAAATGAAGCCATAAAAAGTTACCTTCGGCAAGCGTCATAAATGTTGCATAACGGTTCGAATGGAGGTACGATAGGTTTTGTAAGAATTTGTTGAAAAATGTTGATTTGTTGGAGATGAATATGAAAAAAACGGGCCGTATCGCCGGTGTGATGTTTACTTCGATCGTCGGTGTATGCTTTTTCTTATATTATTACTTTATCATTAAAAGCGCCTGGGAAGGGCAACTTCTGGGGGCCGTCGCCTGCAGCGTCGTCGCCTGGTGGCTTGGCGGTTATTACGACAAAGCCCGGTATTACGCAAGCGAACTGGAATCGAGAACGAAGGAACTGGAGCGCAGCCGCGAAGAGCTGCAAAATTATTTTGACAGCAGCAACATCATGATATGGGAATACTCGATTTCGACCAAAGCGTTTAACATGTCGTCGGGGGCCAAAGAGACTATCGGCATCTCTTCCGACGTACTGCTTGATCCGACGGAATGGGCCGATACGGATCTGTTCCATAAGGATGACAAAGAAGCCGTCCGCAGTTTTGTAAACGATTTTTTGTCCGGTAAACCGGCCAAGCTGCAGCACCGCATTTTGCCCCCGGACCGCGATGAGGTCCTATGGGTCGAATCGATCGCCAATCCGATATTCCGGGGCGGCGTTTTCACTAAAGTGATCGGTTCCTTAACCGATATTACGGAAGAAAAAGCGGCGGAGGAAATGCTGCGGCGCTCGGACAAACTTCATGTCATCGGCGAACTTGCGTCCGGAATCGCACATGAAATCCGCAATCCGCTCACGACCATCCGCGGATTTATGCAGCTGATCAAGCCGAAGCTCGAGCAGCAGCATTACATCGACATCGTTTTGGAAGAAATCGACCGGATCAATCAAATCGTCAGCGAGCTGCTGGTGCTCGCCAAGCCTTATGCAGCTCATTTTCGCAACAAAAACATCATCGACCTGATCCGCGATACCGTGTCGTTTATGCAGCCCCAGCTCATCCT
The DNA here is from genome assembly GCF_023276405.1 of Paenibacillus hamazuiensis. Classification (NCBI taxonomy): domain Bacteria; kingdom Bacillati; phylum Bacillota; class Bacilli; order Caryophanales; family Paenibacillaceae; genus Paenibacillus; species Paenibacillus hamazuiensis. Next base: position 2,351,020 of record NZ_JALRMO010000001.1, on the reverse strand, counting down.
GCATTCCGTGCAGCTCGATATTCAGGTTCAGCCCGGGGAAGGGTCGCCGATTGTTTACTGCGAGGAAAACCAGTTAAAGCAAGTGTTTATCAATATTATTAAAAATGCCATTGAAGCGATGCCCGGAGGCGGAGACATCTCGATTTTGATCCAAAGAACGGGCTCCTATATTTCAATTCAGGTGAAGGATCAAGGCTGCGGGATTGAAAACGAACGGCTCAGCCAAATCGGTCTTCCTTTCCACACGACGAAAGAAAGCGGCACCGGGCTCGGGCTCATGGTCAGCAATAAAATTTTGCAAAACCATAACGGCTCAATTGCGATAGCAAGCGAGGTCGGCAAAGGGACGACGATTCGCATATTGCTTCCTGCCGTAGAAAACGTCTTTAATGAATAAGCACCGCAAAAAAAGGCCGCCCTTCATACTCGTTCAATCGCGAGCACAAGGGACAGCCTTTTTTTATTTTCTCTCCAACAGCTTCATCGCTTCGCCGAAATGCTCGCCGCTGCTTCGCAGCGCGTTCAGAGCCTGGGTGCGGTCGATGCCGAATTTCAGCATCAAAATCGCCACCCGGGCATCGCCGTCTGCACGCAGACTGTACGCTTCCGCAGTTTCGCGGTCCGCGCCCGTCGCGTCGATGACGATGCGCACGACGCGGTCTCGCAGCTTCAGATTCGTCGCCTGCACGTTCACCATCAGGTTGCCGTATACTTTGCCGAGCTGAATCATCGCCGTCGTCGAAATCATGTTCAGCACCATTTTTTGCGCGGTGCCGGCTTTGAGCCGGGTTGAGCCGGTGACGACCTCGGGCCCGACGGGCACCTCGATGCCGTGCACAGCGGCGCGGCTGAGCGGCGTCCCTTCGTTGCAGGAAACGCCGACCGTGAGCGAGCCGATCCGGTTCGCTTCACGTATGGCGCCGAGCACATACGGCGTGCGACCGCTGGCCGTGATGCCGACGACAGCGTCGCGCGGAGAAACCAACGCAGCGATATCGCGGACGCCGGCCTCCTCGTCGTCCTCCGCGTTTTCGACCGCGTTTACGATTGCGGTTTCGCCGCCGGCAATGATGCCGGTGACGAGCTCCTTCTCTACACCGAACGTCGGCGGGCATTCGGAAGCGTCCAAAATCCCGAGCCGGCCGCTAGTTCCGGCGCCGATATAGAACAGCCGGCCGCCCTGCTTCATGCGCTGCACGATGGCGATAACGGCGGCCTCCACCTGCGGCAGCGCCTTTTGCACCGAGACGGCAACCGTCTGATCTTCGGCATTCATCACTTCCAGCGTTTCTCTAATGCTTAAGCGGTCCAAATGAACCGTCCGTTCATTTCTTTGCTCCGTGACGGGTTGACTAACGCCTAAGTCCATGATGTGTTCCCTCCTCGTCCCCCATAAATCCTATCCGTTGTCTGATCTGTTCGCTGATCTCGATTCCCGCTTGCTTGAGCGCCAGTATATAACAGCCGGCGACCGGCGGGATACGCAGCTGCCGCAGCTCGAAGCCGGCAGCCGCTAGATCGGCGGCCGCCTGCAGGCGCGCAGCGAACCATTCGTCCGCAAACACGCCTCCGCTCAGCACAAGCGGCAGGCGGCGGTCCTCCGCCGGCCCGCCGTCAAGCAACCTCGCGCGAACCGTCTGCGCGAGCTCCAGCAGCTGCCGGATAGCCTCGCTCACAATGCGCTCAGCCACGGCATCACCCTGCTTAGCCGCAGCAAGCACAAGCTTCGACGCATCCGCGATCGATGCGCGTACATTCGGCTGCGCATAGATATAAGTGATAAGCTGCTCGGGCCGCTCCAGCCCGAAATGCTCCAGAGCCAGCGCCGTCAGCGCCGTTTCCTCGCCTCTGCCGTCGAACTGCCGCATGACGGCGGCGAGCGCCTGCCGGCCGATGTCGAAGCCGCTGCCCTCGTCACCGAGCAAATAACCCCAGCCGCCGACGCGCACATACCTCTGCGTTTCCGGCAAGTAGCCGCAGGCGATCGAGCCGGTACCGGCGATCAGCACGATACCGGCTTCGCCCCAGGTGCCCGCAGCCAGCGCCGTCACCGCGTCGTTCTGCAGTGTCACCGGCACGCCGGGCGGCAGCAGCTCGCTCATGTACGCGAGCACGGGTCCTTTCTCCTCCGGGCGGTCCGTACCGGCCAGACCGAGAAAGACGCCGGCGAGCTGCGAACGGTCGCTGCCCGATGCCTTGAGCGCCTGCCCGAGCAGACCGCTCAGCACCGCCTTCACCTCGTCCCATGGCTTCGACTTCACGTTGCTTGAATCGCCATGAACCACAGCAAGCACATGCCCGCATTCGTCGCCGATGACGCACGCCGTCTTCGTTCCGCCGCCGTCGATGCCGATAAACCTGCGCTCTCCTATAAGTCGATCTGCGTTATTTGACGGCACCTGCGGTCATCCCTTCCATAAACTGCTTCGAGGCGATCGCAAACAGCACGATCATCGGCAGCGAAGATAACGTAAGCCCTGCGAAAAGCACGCTCCAGTCGGTTGAATATTCGCTGAACAGCGTCAGCATGCCGACCGGAATCGTCTTTTTCATTTCATCCTGAATGAAAATAAGCGGGAAAAAGAAATCGTTCCATACGGTGATAAAATTTATGATCATGACCGTTCCGAGCGCCGGCCGCATAAGCGGAGCCAGGATGCTCGTGAGCACGCGCATATCGGAGCAGCCGTCGATTTTTGCGGCCTCCTCCAATTCCTTCGGCAGCGTCCGGAAAAATCCGGTCAAAATGAGCACCGACATCGGGATGCCGATCGCCGTATATACCAAAATAAGCGACAGGCTGCTGTTCATCAGCCCGAGGTTTTTCATCAGCAGGAAAAGCGGTACGATGCCGAGCTTGATCGGAATCATCATGCCGAGCAGGAAGAAGAAAAATAGAGCCGGGTTCCATTTGAAAGGATATCTGGCGATATAAAACGACGCGAGCGCGCCGAAGATGAGAATGAGCGCTACCGATATGACGCTCACCCACAGGCTGTTGCCGAAGTAATCGAAGTACGGCAGCTGCTTCAGCAGCTTGGCATACGCCGTCGTACTCCAGTTTTTCGGCAGCGCCATCGGATTTTTGAATATTTCGATATTTGTCTTGAACGATGACAGGATCATCAGGAAGATCGGGTACAGACTGATGACCGCAAAGACTAGCGCTATGGCGTAATGGCCGACGCGCAGCCCGATATTCGTTTTCATGGCCGCCGCTCCCCTTCCTCAATGATCCATTTCTTTTTTGCGTACATAAAACATAAACAATGCCGACAGCGTTGCGATGATGAAGAACAGCACCACCGCCAGCGCCGAGCCGAGACCGATCGCCACGCTGTCTCCGGTCGACCCGCCGAACGCAATCCGGTAAAAAAATACGGCGAGCGTGTCCGTGGAATGGTACGGCTCCCCTTGCGAGCCCTGCATCGCGTACACCAATTCGAACGCCTCAAACGCGTGTATAAACGTGAATACCGTTATAATGACGACCGACTGCATCATCATCGGCACGATCATCGAGCGGATCATGCGGAAGCCGCGCACCCCGTCGATTCTCGCCGCCTCCAGCACCTCCTGCGAAATCGACTGCAGGCCGGCGAGGAAAATGAGCACCGAAAAACCGATGCCGAACCAGCAGTTGGCCAGCACGATGGAAGTGAGCGCCGTCTCCGGATCGCCGAGCCAAGGCCGGGTCCATGTGTCGAGACCAAGCTTTTTGAGCGTGACGTTAACGAGTCCGTAATTCGGATTAAGCATCAGCTTCCAGAGGAAGCCGACGACGATGACCGACAGCAGCCTCGGCAGGAAATAAGCGATTTTGAACAGCTCGGCGCCTTTCACTTTGGAGAAAATAATGTAAGCAAGTGCGAAAGCGATGCCGTTCTGCACGATCATTTCCAGCGCAAAGTAATACCAGTTGTGCCCGAAGGCGTTCCAGAACAGCCCGTTAAACGGCTCCACCGTAAACAGCTTGACGAAATTGCCGATGCCGATAAAGTCGCCCTTTTGCAGCCCTTTCCAATCATACAGGCTATAGCTGAAAGCCGCCGCGATCGGATATACGATAAACAGCGCATACACGGCGAGGGCCGGAATCGGGAACAGATGGATGAAACTGTTTTTCCAGCTCCATGCTCCCGGCTGCCTTTTCATTTTACGTTCCAATGCCGTTCCTTGACTCATGTGGCCTCGCCGCCCTTTTCAAAATAAATGACGTTTGCACCTGTCGGGATTACTTCGCCGCCGGCTTAAACCACGAATCCGCGCTCTTCTGCACTTCGTCGGCCACCTGCTCCGGCGTCAGCTTGTTCAAATACATGCCCTGCATCGATGTTTCCAGCGTTGCCTTGGTCGTCGGATTGCCTGCGGCAAAATGAACGACCATCATATAAGGAGTCGATATGCTGTTCGCGTACTTCGAAATTTTCGTGACGAGCGGATCCTTTGCCTCTACGCCGGGAATCGTGCTCGGCTTCATCAGCTCGTTGGCTACAAGTGTGCCGAATTCTTTGGTCGTCATAAACTCGATGAACTTCATCGCTTCCGCTTTATGAGCCGACTTGGCGTTGACCGCATAGGAGCCGTCCACCCACGTGGTCACCGACGCCTTGCCGTCCGCTTTTTGCGGAGGCACCGGGAAAACGTCCATGTCGAGATCCGGATTCATTTTCTTCATCACCGCGATCTCCCAGTCGCCCATCACCATCATGCCGGCCTGCTCGGTCACGAACATGTTGCGCATATCGTCCATGCTGACGCCGGAATAGTTGTCCGGGAAGTATTTGGCGAGCCCCTGCATCATCGCGATCGAATCGGTGAACTCCTTGCTCTTGAAGTTCGTTTTGCCGGAGGTGATGTTTTTCACGAAATCGGTGCCGCCGTAAATTTGCGGGCCGAGCGCGCCGTGCGTCAGCGACAAAATCCAGCCTTCTTTGGAGCCGAATGCGAACGGAGCGATCTTGTTTTGCTTGAGCGTATCGGCCGCTTTGAGCAGCTCATCCCATGTTTTAGGCTCTTGAATGCCGAATTTGGCGAACAGCTTCTTATTGTAAAAAATTTGCGTCGAGCTGAACACGGTCGGAATGCCGTACACTTTGCCGTCCTTGCCGGTCGCCGCGGAAAGCGTTTCCTTGCTGAACTGATCCAGTCCCTTCACGCCGTCAAGCGGTTCCAAATATCCGGCGTCGGCGAGCGCGATGCCGGCCGCATAAGGGCGGAGCTGGATGATGTCGGGGCCGCTGCCCGTCTGCAGCGCCGTGTTCAGCACTGTGTTGTATTCCGTATTTTTGGTCGGGTTGAAGGCGATTTCGATGTTCGGATTTTGCTTGTTGAACTCTTTGATGATTTTCTCGTAAGCGTCCCGGTCTTCGGTGCGCCAGCTGCCCATGGTCAGCTTGACCTTTGCCTGCTGCTGCTCGGTCTTCTGCCCGCCGTTATCCTTCGGCGTTTCCCCCGCCTGGCTCGGCCCGCCCGACTGGCTGCAGCCGGCAAGGCTGAGAGCCGCCGCGGCAGCGACGATCATCGACGATTTGAACATACGTTTCATGCCAATTCCTCCTCGGATATATCCCTTTGTATATTTATCCTCTCGGCGAGGTATAAACCGGTGTACCGCGTCTTCAGCAGCGGGGCCGCTATCCGTTCCGCTTCGCCCAGCTGACCGCCTTCCTCGTGCGCTCCAGCGACTGTACGCTTTGCTCGTAATTTTGGCTTGCGATGCCGATGTACAAAATGTCGATCACATTGAGCTGCGCGATCCGCGAAGCCATGGCTCCGCTGCGGATGCTGTTTTCGAGCGAACTCGTAAAGAGTCGGATATCCGCCGTTTCCGCAACCGGATTGTTGCCGAACTTCGTCAGCGTCACGATGCGCGCCCCGTTTTCCTTGGCGATTTGCAGCGACTGGATGATATCCTCCGTCTGTCCGGAATAAGATACGCCGAAGGCGACATCTTCTTCCGTCATGTTGGCCGCTAGCGTCGCCGCCGAGTTGAAATCGAACGCCGTTTCGCACCACCGGTTGATTCGCGTCAGCTTCTGCTTGAAATCCTCGGCGATGACAGCCGATGCGCCGACACCGAACACGCCGATTTTTCTCGCCTGGCTGAGAGCTTCGATCGCCCTCGCCGCATCCGCGGACGACAGCACCGTCATCGTATCCTGGATCGACTGCATGTTATTGTGGGATATCGAGTCGATCAGCGAATCGATCGAACCGTCGATGCGGATTTCCTGGTAGGACGATTCCGCATGCTTCGGCTTCGTCGCCAAATCGGCTGCGATGCGCAGCTTCAGCTCCTGAAAGCCCTTTAAATGAAGCGAACGGGCAAGCCGCACGATCGTCGCTTCGCTGACCTGAGCGAGCTCGGCGAGCCGCTGCACCGAAACGTTCACCACCTGCTCGGGATGCTCCAAAATGTATTTTGCCACCTTCTGCTCGGTCGGCTTCAAGGAGCTTAACGCTTCCCTGATGCTTACCAGTCCGCCGCTCATCATCGGTCCTCATCCTTTGCGATCATGGTTTAATGACGTTTACAATTTCATTATAAAATATTATTACATTTTGTAAATACTATTTTGAAATATTGTTTCAAGTAAATGATGTAAAAGCCGGCAACCCGGAACTTTTGTTCCTGGCGGATTGCCGGCTTAACGTCATTACTTGATGATGTTCGCTTAAGATGGATTGCGCGTCGTTTACTCGGTCGCAATCGCGCCCATTCCTCCATAGCGGGAAATCGCCGCAAGCAGGTCCGGATGGATCGGCATGACAAACTCCGTCGGCCCCATCGGAAAAATGCCGCTGCGGTTATGAATCGTCGCCTTTTGGGCAAACACTTTAAAGAGCGGACTGCCGGGTCCGCCAAAATGCGCGAAATCGCTGCCGTAATACGTTTGAAGCTGCGAAATGCCTCTTGCCGCTGGCGGATCGAACGGAACGACGCTGAATATATCCTCAAGCCTGATATGATAATTGACATGCGGCTTTTGCAAAACCATTTCCCGGGTCGACACGGTAAGACCGAAATCGTATTTTTTATGGGATATTTTCAAATCGCCTTCGAGCGTTTTTATTTGGATAAAATCGCGGTTCACGGCGTTTCCCTCCCTTAAGGTCGTATAATGCTGCGGCAAAACCTATGTCTAACCTATATTACCACTGATCTTCCTGCCCGTACAGTTTTGAAGCGGCTTTTTTCACGGATCTCCTTTTCGCGCCAGAAATTATTTGGTAATATGGTCAATGGCTTATTTTGTCGAATTACATACGATGGAAAAGGAGAATTCCCCCATGAAACCACGCGCTCTTCAAGTGGACGAACGTCCGCCGCTGCTGCAAAGCTTGCCTCTCAGTGTGCAGCATCTGTTTGCGATGTTCGGCTCCACCGTGCTCGTGCCGGTGCTGTTCAAAGTCGACCCGGCAACCGTCCTGCTCATGAACGGCATCGGCACCCTGCTTTATTTGCTGATTTGCAAAGGCAAAATACCGGCATACCTCGGCTCCAGCTTCGCCTTTCTGTCTCCGGTGTTCGTCGTGCTCGGCGGCAGCGCCGGCGGCAGATACAACGCCGCTCTGGGAGGTTTTATCGTCGCCGGGCTGATCTTTACCGCCGTTGCGCTGCTGATCCGGGCGGTCGGCACACGCTGGATCGACGTCGTATTTCCGCCCGCCGCGATGGGGGCGATCGTCGCAGTTATCGGACTCGAGCTCGTGCCCGTCGCCGCTGAAATGGCCGGTTATATCCGCCCTTCGTCGGGGGCTCCGGCGAACTGGACGCCGGATGCCGGCGTCATCACGATTTCCACGGTAACGCTGCTCGTGACGATCGTCGGCTCCGTCGTTTTCCGCGGCTTTCTGAAAATCATCCCGATTCTCGTCGGGATCGTAGCCGGCTACGCTCTCGCCTATGCGATGGGTTACGTCCGGTTCGATGCGGTCGCAAGCGCACCCTGGATCGCGCGTCCCACCTTCTACGCGCCGTCTTTCGAATGGAGCGCGATCGCCGTCATCGCGCCCGCTGCGCTTGTCGTCATTGCGGAGCATATCGGCCATCTTATCGTAACGAGCAATATCGTCGGCCGCGATCTGTCCAAAGATCCGGGCCTCAGCCGCTCCCTGCTCGGCAACGGCATCTCCACGATCATCTCCGGCTTTGCCGGATCGACGCCGAACACGACCTACGGCGAAAATATCGGCGTGATGGCGATCACCCGCGTCTACTCGGTCTGGGTAATCGGCGGCGCTGCGGTCATAGCGATCGTGCTGTCCTTTTTCGCCAAGCTCGCCGCACTTATCTCTACGATCCCGTCTCCGGTCATGGGCGGCGTATCGCTGCTCTTGTTCGGCGTCATCGCCGCGTCGGGCATCCGGATGCTTGTGGAAACGAAGGTCGACTATTCGCGGGCGTCAAACCTCATTTTGACGACGGTGGTCCTCGTCATCGGCATCAGCGGGACCTCCGTTACGATCGGTCCGCTGTCGCTGAAAGGCATGGCGCTGGCCACCGTCATCGCCATTTTGCTCAGCTTGTTTTTCAAGCTGCTGGATGTACTCGGTCTGTCTAACGAATAATGCTTTTTCGACAAAAAGAACGGTATTTCCCTCCCTGTATTATGACAGACTTCTTGCTCCCATTCATTTACAATTATTTTTGTCACCAAATTTCTGTTGAATGGGGAGTCCAATATCGAATGACGAATCGTTATGTACACGGAAGCATCAAATTTACCGTAACTCAGCTCATCGAAGCCAACCGGAAATCGGCCGCTCTGGAAATGGCGCACCATCAATGTCACGAGAAAAACATGGAGTTGTCTCGTTTGATCTTGCTGGATGAAGATGGAAGGGAACACCGCGTGTATGTCAGCAAAATAAGCGGAGTGAAATGGTATTACGCCGAGCCTACGGAAATCTGCAACCGGTTTAGCGTCAAAGGCAAAATCGGACTCGAAGTGTACATGGAGGCAGACGAAGAAACGACCGGCGAGCTGCGAAGGCGCAAGCTCAGTCTCCGGGCATTTAACGACATACCCGCCATCGTCATTACGGTTGGAGCGGAAAACGTCTTTTTGCGGGTCCAAGATTTCGATATTCAATGGGATATCGGACTGTTCGAAGCAAACGGATATTTGGCAGCAGTATAAAAGGCAAACGAAACAAGGACATGACGGCAGCTCCCCGCTGCTTCGTTCATGTCCTTGCCGTTTTTCCGCCGATTTCGCGAATGGTAGTCACAGCGGATTCGTATTTTTGAGCGCCATCATCTGGTATACCTGCCGCGTATCTCCCTTGAGCTCCGCTTCCCGGCAAAGCAGCTGGGACGAGCCGTCCCCGTCGAGAAATACGCCGTCGATCAGATGGCCGGGCGCCACCGTTTGCCGGATGGCTTTGCGAAATTCCTCCACCGTACACTTCGTTTCCGAAACAATCATGTAGACGTATCCTTCCCGGTCATACACAACCGCGGAGCGCAGCCGCTTCTCGTCGAACGCCGGCATATCTTCGGCCAGCGCTTCATCGACCCATAACTCATCGCGGGTCAGCGACATGCTCACTCCCCCCTGCGCCCAAAAGCGAGATCGGTCCGTCACCTTCAGCTCGTCCGCCGACTGGACGACCTGCACCGAAAACTGCTTCGCAGCATCGTCCCAAACCAGCGTTCCTTTACGATAATCGATATTGTACCATCCGGAGCCGTAATCGCCCTGCTTGCCCTTCAGCGGCTGGTCTCCCATCACCGCGATGCTGAGCAGGTATCCTTCCCAGAAAAAGCCGCCGTTGATGCCGTATTGCCCGGTTTCCGTGACGTTGGAGTCGATCGCCTTTAACGTAATATTGTCCGGTGTGGTGCGAATCGTATGCAGCACGATCCGGCCCGGAGCCGTCAGCTTTTCGTATGTATAAGGCAGTGCATACGGCTTGTCCTGAGGCCCATACAGCTTGATGGCCATCCCGAACCCGAACAGAAACGAAGCAAGCAGCAGCAGCGAGTACAGCTTGCGGTTAATGGTGAGCTGATACGTCGCCCGGTAAACGATCATAGGGAAACCTCCTCTATCTTCCTCTCATATTTTTCTCTCACTATTATGATATATTCATAGTTTACCTATTTATGACAACGCGGAAAAGCTCTATTGAATCGTCTTACATAAATTAAAAAAAGCTGCCGAAGCAGCCGGATGAGTTTGCCTATTCAGGAAATGATAAATATCGCCGCCAACTACCGACCCAAGCATAATGAACCCGAAGGAGTGGTTATGAAATCTGTACTTGTTATGTTGCTGCTGACAATGCTGTTTCTTTCCGGCTGTACGAAAACCGTTCCCGAAGAGACGGCAAAAACGGACAATGCCGGCCAAATCTCCGTCCTTTCCGCAGGCTTGAATGCAAACCAAAAACGGCGCGCCGAGCAGCTTATCAGTTTGTTTGAAAACGGCACGCTGGTGCTACAGTACGGATATGCGGAACGGCTGCATGACGGCAGAGGCATCACATGCGGGCGTGCCGGTTTCACAACGGGAACCGGAGACGCCTACGAAGTCGTCAAGCTGTATACCGATGAGGTGCCCGGCAACAAACTTGCCAAATATTTGCCGGAATTAAAAAGATTGCTCACGGCGCGAAATAAGGACGACGTCTCGCGTCTAAGCGGCTTTATTCGCGATTGGAGCAGTCTTGGGAACAATGCCGTGTTCCGTTCCGTTCAGGATCGGGTGGTTGACGACATGTACTATAAACCATCGGAACGGTATTCGAACAATTTGAATCTTGCAACCCCTCTCGCCCGGGCCGTCATTTACGATACGATTATCCAGCATGGCGACGGCGACGATCCCGATGGGCTGCGCTCCTTAATCAACCGGACGAACCAAGCTATGGGAGGTTCTCCCAAACAAGGGATTGACGAAAAAAAATGGCTGGCCAAATTTTTGGACGTACGCAGGGCGGATCTTCAGCACCCGGCTGACCGCAGCTCGCAGGACGTATGGGCGCAGTCGGTCGGCCGCGTCGATGTGTTCAAGTATATCGCAGCCAAAGGCAATTACCGGCTGGACGGCCCCATTCGAATCCGTACGAGAGATTACAATGTAACGATACCGTAGAAGAAACGGAAGATTACCTCGCCCGGAAGGTAATCTTCCGTTTTATCTGGTCACATATCTTTTGTAATTTTTGACCCCGCGCACCACTCTGACATCGCTGCTTAGCAGCGTTTTCTCGGAAATGATCCATGTATGGTTCCTGGAGTGTTTCCTGCGAAACGCGGCGAAGTTAAATCTGCCTCCGGAATATATTTTATAACCTTTAGCTTTGCTGTCCCGGCAAAACTGGTCATCCTCACCAACGTTGACATTATGGAATCTCACACGATTGCAAACCGATTTTTTAAAGATGAGGGTGGCTCCGGGAAGTATTTTCACAAATTTATGCTCCTCCCTCGGAAACCTCAATATCAGCACCCTGTTGCCGCTAAGCCATACATAATGGGCTCTCTTTCCGATCAGATCCGCCTTTTTCCTTCTCATCAAACGAATCGATTCGGGCAAATACCTGGGGGAGTAAAAATCGTCGTCATCGAATTTGGCTATATAGCCATATTTCGCTTTCGCGACGCCGAAGTTCATACAGCTGCCCAGCGTAACTTTTCCCGGCAGGCGGTATACGGATACATTTTTGTATTTTCGGGCCATCTCCCGGTAGGGGTCGATTTTTATACGATCATTATTGATAATGACAATCAGCTCTTTCCTGCTCCATCTTTGCCGGGCATAGTTGGCAAACAAATTATGGATGTATTCGGCTCTTTTGGTGCAAGTAATGATCGAAACGCCCTTCGCGGCGTATTTGAAACTTTTGTTCGCAGGCACGTATACAGCCTCCTTCTGCAGCTCCCATATATCTCCCCATTTATCACTTTATGTTTACGTTGAGAATAAAGTAATGCAACGGCGTTTTGCCGGTGAGAATGAGCGGAAATCGACGGAGGCAATGTATGGAAAATAAAAAGGAATTCAAACGTGCGGTTCCCTATCCAAAGTCGGCCTATCTTACTTTCGATGACGGACCGAACGATGCTACGGACCAAATTTTACGGATACTGGCCGATTATAAGGCGGTAGCTACATTTTTCATGTTGGAACCTAATATGCGACGTTACCCCCGAACGGTAAAAAGGATGATCCGCGCAGGGCATGCGGTCGGATTGCATGGAGTTACGCATCAAGTCAGCCGGTTTTACGCTTCGAAGCGCTCCGTCGTTCAAGAAATGAAGCGGACACGGCAAACCTTGCGGCGGATTACCGGCAAAGATACCGTTTTAATACGGGTGCCGTACGGAAGTTCTCCTTATCTGAAGCGATCGTATTTGAAAGCTTTGAAGTCGGCAGGGTATCGAATGTGGGATTGGAATGTCGACAGTCTGGATTGGAAATATAAAAACCGTTACTCCATCGAGTTAATCGGAAAGAAAGTGAACCGTCTCGGCAAGCTTAAGGTAAGTCCGGTTATATTGTTGCACGATCAGAAGGAGACGGCAGCCATTCTTCCGGACATCCTCATGCTTCTCAAAAAAAGAGGCTACGTGTTTCGAAAGCTGTCCCCTTCCTTATCCCCCGTTCAATTCGTTCATGAATAGAAAATGAAAGGAGAATCGTTCGTGAATAAACAAAGGAAAAGACGTGTTTCCGACTATGGACAATACCTTGACCCGTCGATGAATGAACTCGAATGGCTGGACGAGACTCCCGGGGCTGAACCGCCCCCGGCTGAAAACAAGACGAAAGTCCCCGTACGTACACCGGCCGGAAATAACCGCGTAATCAAAAAAAAGAAAAAAACGCAGCAGCAGCCAAGATCAATAACGCGAAACGCCAAGGCACGGAACAGGCCTCGGAAAAATATTAGTTCATGATTAACAGCTCCGGCTTATTGGAATCATTCTCGCTGTTGTCTATGGTCGTTCAAAAGCAACAAAAAAAACAGGAGCATCCGCGGTATAGGTGCAACCTGTTTTTTTGCGCAGCAAGCTTGTCCATGTCATCTGTATTTCATATGACGGCGCTGATCTTTTAACCTTTGCATATGTATGAAATATTGATTTCTATCGTATGAAGGCTCCATGTTTGCCGGAATCGGACGGCAAATGTGCCGCTCGCTCCATTCTTCCGCTTCGATATGTATTGTTGAAGTCTCCACCGGATCATATTTAATGCGTACCTTCCACATTCCCTCCGATCTTGCCTTATCAAACCAGCGTTCCTTGACGGCCAGCCCGCAAGTGTATACGTCGGAGCGAAAAGCGATGCCCGCATGGGTAACAACCGCTTCCCCGCTGACCCATCCCTTCGATAAATCCACTTCATCTTCCTCCCGGCTATGAAACTATAATGACGATAGTTCCATTTTTGCCGCTCCCCGCTTCAATTGCAACGACCAATTGTTGCTAAGTAAGCTTTTCATGCAGTAGTATGATAGTACGCCAATGTCGCAAAGAAGGAGCAAACAGCCATATGGAACAAGTCATTATCGTCGGAGCGGGTCCTTGCGGGTTGTCGGCCGCAGTCGAGCTGCAGAAGCGCGGGATTACGCCGCTCATTATTGAGAAACATGCCGTCGTGCATTCGATTTATTTATACCCGACCTATATGCAATTTTTCAGCACTCCGGAGCTGCTGGAAATTGGCGGGGTTCCCTTTACGACGCCACATGAAAAGCCTACACGCCAGGAGGCGCTGGCGTACTACAGGAAAGTCGCTAACCACTATGGGCTGCGGATATTGCCCTACCGCGAGGTTACGGCGATTTCGAAAGAAGCGGGAGTGTTCACCCTGCAAACCGTTGACCGCGCGGGCGAGCAAACCGCTTTCAGCGCGGAGCATGTGGTCGTGTCGACAGGCTACTTCGACCATCCGAATATGCTGGGCATTCCCGGCGAGGAGCTGCCCAAGGTGACGCATTATTTTCGGGAAGCGCACCCGTATACCGAAACCGAAGTGGCGATTATCGGGGGAAGCAACTCCGCGGTCGATGCGGCGCTCGAACTGCTGCGGGCGGGAGCCCGCGTAACCATGGTTTACCGCGGCGAAACGTATTCGCCAGGCATCAAACCATGGGTGCGGCCCATATTTGAAAGCATGGTAAATAAAGGCCTTATCCGCTTGATGTTCAAAAGCCGCGTCGAACGCATCGACGAGCGCACCATCGTCGTCAACGAGGACGGCGAACTGCATACGATCGCCAATGATTTCGTGCTCGCCTTAACCGGATTCCGTCCGGACCGCAAGCTGCTTGCCGGAGCAGGCGTCGCATTCCGGGGCGAACACGAGCTGCCGCAATTCGATCCGCAGACGATGGAAACCAACGTTCCCGGCTTGTACATCGCCGGAGTCATCGCTACGGGCAAAGACGCAAACGAAGTGTTTATCGAAACGGGGCGCCTGCACGGCGTCGCTATTGCCGAGCATTTTGGCGGCAGCGCGGAGAATGTAAGGTGAGCAAGTCCAATCTAAAGGGAACCACCAAGGGAGACGTCTTATGTCTGAGAATAACGAAAAAAAACATCCGGCGCCAGGCAGCAGACGGCTCCGTCTACAGGCAGACTGCGGGAACTGCTACGGCTTATGCTGCGTTGCACTGCCTTTCGCAGCGTCTTCGGATTTTGCAGAGGATAAAGCCGCCGGGCAGCCGTGCCGAAACCTACAGCCTGACTATCGCTGCGCCATTCACAGCAAACTCCGGCAGACGGGCTTTCGGGGCTGCACCGTGTACGACTGCTTCGGCGCAGGGCAGCAGGTGTCTCAAGTAACCTTCGGCGGAAAGGATTGGCGGCGGACGCCGGAAACGGCAGAGCAAATGTTTGAGGTGTTTCCGGTCATGCGGCAGCTCCACGAGCTCCTCTGGTATTTGGACGAAGCGCTGACGAAGGAAGCGGCCCATCCGATCCGCAAGGAGCTTCTCGCGGCGCTTGAAAAGACGCAGCGCCTGACTGAGCAGGGTCCGGACTCCATTTTGCAGCTGGATATGGCATCGCTCCGTACGGAAATTAACGATCTGCTCCTGCGAACGAGCGAACTCGTGCGGGCCGAAGCCGCGCGCACTTGGAAAGGGGCCTCGCCCCGGCGCAAAAGCTACGGCAGAGGCGCCGACTTGATCGGCGCCAAGCTCAGAGGTGCCGATCTGAGGGCGGCCAATTTACGGGGAGCCTACCTGATCGCCGCCGATCTCCGGGAAGCCGATTTAAGAAGCGCCGACCTCATCGGAGCCGATGTTCGCGACGCCGACCTGAGAGGAGCCGATCTTACCGGAGCCCTTTTTCTAACCCAATTCCAAATCAATGCGGCGAAGGGAGACGCTCAAACGAAACTTCCGCCGGCACTCACCCGGCCGGAGCATTGGTCCGCTTAGCTTCGGCCGGCTTTCCCGCAAGAGCCGCCGCCGCCATCTCCGCTTCTTGATACGCTTTGGCCAATTGAGCTTCCCGGCCGAAGGAATATTTGCCCTGTGCACGAATGATCCGGTAATCCATGACCCCGAGGAAGTTGAATATAGACTTCAAATATTTATGCGAATATTCCACTTCCGTATACCAATCGTTGTTGGTATACACTGCATCGCTGGCTTGAATGACCAGAAGGCTTCGCCCGTCGGTAAGCAAACCGGCGGAGCCTTTTTCCGTATAATGGTATGTCTCCTTCGGAATAATGATGTTGTCCATATAATCTTTCAGCTTGGAAGGTATGTTGAAATTGTGCACCGGCATGGCGATGACGTACTTGTTCGCACGTTTGAACTGCCGCATGATTTCCGACATCCGTTCGCTGATTCTCAGTTCATCTTCGTTTTGCGGTTCACCGTTCCTCCTTTTATCCCATGCGCTTAAAAAAGTGGCGTCAATGCCCGGCACATAATCGCGATACAGGTCGATACGGTCTATGGGACCGTCAGGATTCACCTTTCTGTATTCCTGCAAAAAGCGGCCCAGCACCTGCAAGCTGACCGATTTCTCCGAATCCACAGTAGGGTGCGCATTAATGACAAGCAATGTTTCCATGGTTGTCTCTCCTTATGAACTTATATTTTTGAGTACACTCATCTATAAAGACAATTGACGTCTGCAAATTGTGACAGATTCGCCTGCAATCTTCGCCGCCGCCAAAAAAGCAAAAAGCCGCAAAACCGCATCGGATGCGGCTTTGCAGCCTTTCTTCACCACATATGATGTTAAGAGAATATAAGGTCCTTCTCGCGCTGGGTCAGACGGCGGCCGGGAATATCGACGACCAGCCTGCCGGCGTTAAGTCCCCAAATGCGGCTCGCATATTTTTCCGCGAACTCGACCTGATGCAGGATGCAAATCACGACCACCTTTTCCTTCACGCAAATCTCCCTCAAATCTTTGAGCACGTTTTCCGCCGACTCGGGGTCGAGACCGGACACCGGCTCATCCGCGAAAATCACTTTCGCGCCGCGCAGCAGCGCCTTCGCTACCGCAACCCGCTGCTTCTCGCCGCCGCTCAGCTTTTCCGCTTTTTCCAGCGCCTGATCGAGAAGTCCGACTTTTTCCAAATAATCCATCACGGTAATGCGCTCATCGGTCGATACCATGCCGAGCATCGCACGCCACCACGGCACATAAGACGGCAGCACGTTTTTGTAAGCGGTTTGATTCGGATTCAGCGACGGCTTTTCCTCGAGGTACGCCCACTGCCGCTGCTGCTTCCATTTATCGAGCAGACTGAGCTGAGTGATGTCCTTGCTGTCGTAAATGTATTGACCGCTTGTCCACGATTCCTTGAGCGATAAACAGCGCAGCAGCGTCGTCTTCCCCGTCCCGCTGGAGCCGAGCAGCGCTACGAGTTCCCCCTCGTCGACCTGAAAGCTGACGCGCGACAGAACCTCTTGGCCGGTCGCCGGAAATGTTTTGGTCAAGTTGCGTACGATGATCATGGTCCGAGTTCTCCTAAGATTTTTTTGCGCCAGCAACCAGTCCCAGGTAAAACTGGCATGTGCATTTAGTACCATTATATACAAACCGGACGCAAAATCATAGAACTTGTCTTTGTACGCTTACGTGCGGCGGCGGTTCAAATGAACGAACGTAATCGCCAGCGCGAACACGAGCACCGCTCCCTTGACAATGTCGAAGGCGAAATACGGCAAGTTCAGCATCGTCAGCCCGTTGAGCAAAACGCCGATCAATACCGCACCGAAAAAGGTGCCGATCACGTTCGGCTTGCCCGCACCGAAAACGGAATAGCCGACGAACACGGCGGCAACCGCCTCCATCAGCAGCGGAGCTCCGGCGTCGATCTGCCCCGAGCCGACCCGGGCCGCGAACAGAATGCCGCCGATCGCAGCGAAGATGCCCGACAGCACGTAGGCCGCCACGCGCACTTTGTTTACCGGAATGCCGGATAAGCGCGCCGCCTCCTGGTTGCCGCCGGTCACATACAGCTGCCGCCCCCAGCGGGTGTACGTCAGAAACACGTGAACGACCGCCACCGCCAGCAGCATCAGGATGACCGGCACCGGGATACCGGCAATTTTGCCTTGACCGATCCACAAAAACGCGTCCTGAAATTTACCCGGCGCTTTCGTGCCGTCGCTCATCTGCATGTTGTTATAGATGGAAAAACCTTTCGTATACGTCTTTTGCACGCCGCCGATGATGTACATCACCGCAAGCGTCGCCAGCAAATCCGGAATGCGCACTTTAACGATAAGCAGAGAGTTGAGCAATCCGATGATGATGCCAAGCGCCAGAGGCACGGTCAATACGACGACAAGCGGCATCTGGTACCAAACCATCAGCGTCGCCGCCACCACGGTCGTCAGCGAGACGGTGGAGCCGACGGAAAGATCGAAGCCGTCGACAATTTGCGAGAATGTCACCCCTATGGCGACGAACGTCACAATGGATATGGAACGAAGAATATCGGCAATATTGTCATAGGTCAAAAAGTTTTCGTTCAAGGCGGTAAACACGACGAATACGGCGAAAATGACGACCAACGCCCCGTATTTGTAGCTGTAATTGAGAAATTTCTCGTTCACCTAAGATCCTCCCCTGCGCTGGCATAATACAAAATATTTTCCTGGGTCGCTTCGCCGCGCGCAAGCTCCTTGACGATGCGTCCGTAGCTCATGACCAGGATGCGGTCGGCAATGCCCAATATTTCCGAGATTTCGCAGGAAAAATAAACGATTCCCTTCCCCTGCTGCGCCAGCCGCCCGATCAGGCGGAAAATATCGCTTTTCGCTCCCACGTCGACGCCTTTCGTTGGCTCGTCGAACAAAAACAGCTCCGCATCGGTCGGCAGCCATTTGCCGATCGCGACCTTTTGCTGATTGCCTCCGGAAAGCAGCCTCACTATTTGCTCCGGATACAGGGGACTTATACCGAGCTCGCCGATCAGCCGCTCCGCATTGCCCGCCTCCGCGCGCTTCAGCACGAAGCCGAGCCGGCTTAGGCTGCGCAGCGACGGCAGCGCCAAATTGCGGCGGATCGAATCGTTCACGAAGACGCCCTGCTTGCGCCGCTCCTCCGGCACGAGGCAAATCCCTTCGCGGACGGCGTCGGACGGCTGCTTCAGCACAAGCTTGCGACCGTTCATCGCAAGCTCTCCCGCATCCAGCGGATCGGCCCCGAAGATGAGGCGCGACAGCTCGGTTTTACCGGCGCCGACAAGGCCTACGACACCAACGATCTCCCCGCGCCGGACCGATAAGCTCACGCCGCGAACCTTCGTGCCGCTGGTGACGCCCTTCGCTGCGAACAGCGTTTCGCCGATTGCGGCCTGCGCTTTCGGAAACTCCTCGTCGAACGATTTGCCGAGCATTTCTTCGATCGTGCCTTGCGGCGTCGTTTCCGCAGCAGCTTTGGTGCTGATCCGCCTGCCGTCTCTCATGACTGTAATCCGGTCGCATATTTCGAAAACTTCGGATAGCCGGTGCGAAATAAATACCGCGCCGACGCCTTCTTTCTTCAGCCGCCGCATGATCTCGAACAACCGTTCCGATTCCTCCAGACTGAGAGGAGCCGTCGGTTCGTCGAAAATGATAAATTTGGCTTTTTGCGCCAGCGCCCGAGCGAGCAGCACAAGCTGCTTCTGCGATATGCTGAGCTCGTCCACGCGCCTCCGCACGTCGACATCCAGCCCGATATCGCGCACGATCTGCTCGGCCTGCTTGCGCATATGACCGGGGCCGATCCAAGCGCCTCCTTCGGTCAGCCGGTCAAGCAAAATATTTTCCGCGACCGTAAGCTGCGGAACGAGCGCCGTATCCACTTCCTGGTAGACGCATTGTATGCCGGAGCGCATCGCGTCGAGCGGCTGTCTGATCGTCAGCGGTTTCCCGTCGATGCGGATCTCGCCTTCGTCCGGAATATAGGCGCCGGACAATACTTTGATCAGCGTGCTTTTACCGGCGCCGTTGGCGCCGAGCAGAGCGTGAACTTCCCCGCCCCGGACTTCAAAATCGACCTGCTGCAGCGCTTTAACGCCCGGAAACGACTTGGATATGCCGTTCATTTGAAGCAATGACGGATTTGCGGCCATAGCGGATCGCTCCTTCCCCCAAGTTCTTGAATGTATAAATCCCACCGGCCGCGGGGACCGATGGGACAGCATACGAATCGATTATTTTTTCGCTTTGCCTTCCAGTTCCTTCAGCCAATCGGTATAACCTTGCTGGCTGTTCCCCCAGCCCTTGACGTGCTTGCTGAGATCGGCGGTGGAAATTTGGTTTTGCGGCAGCTGGTCGCGGGAGACGAATACCGGATCAAGCACCACTTTGTCCGGCGT
Organism: Paenibacillus hamazuiensis; assembly: GCF_023276405.1. Lineage (NCBI taxonomy): Bacteria > Bacillati > Bacillota > Bacilli > Caryophanales > Paenibacillaceae > Paenibacillus > Paenibacillus hamazuiensis. The sequence goes on along the minus strand of NZ_JALRMO010000001.1, from coordinate 2,331,215 downwards.
TTGATCGCCGTGCATCTTCTGGTATGCGTAACGAACCTGTACGCGGCCGATATCTTTCGGGTCGACGGCAGCGGATGCGATCCATGGATTTTTCGGATCCTGGATCATCTGCAGGTCCTCGTCGCTCATATCGATACCGTACAGCTTGATTTCCGTACGGCCCGCTTGCTGGATCGCACGTGCGGCGCCTTTCGCGAATTCGTCCCAGGACGCCCAAACGGCGGTGATATCGCCTTTGTTCGGGTACTTTTTCAGAATCGCTTCCATTTGCGCCTGTGTATCGAGCGCCGTATTTTGCGTCGCTGCGCCGAAGGCGGCGATTTCTTTAATGTCCTTGTTTTTATCGAGGAATGCTTTATAGGCGATTTGTCTGCGCTCCATCGGAGCGAAGCCGGCTACCCAAATTTTGACGATATTGCCTTTGCCGCCAATGTCTTGGGCCAGACGGTCCAGCGTCTGCTCGGCCATCTTCTGGTCGCCCTGCTCGAGCACGGTGACGCCCGGCACTTTGAGATCGGCATCGAAAGCGATAACCGGAATTTTCTTCTCCACTGCTTTCTTCACGCCGGCTTCCAGCGCTTCCGGTGTTCCATGGTCTGTCAGGATCGCGTCGAACTTCTGGTTGATGGCCGCATCCAGGTTAGAGGACATCTTCGCAAGGTCGCCATCCGAGGTGAATACGGTCACTTTGCCGCCGAGCTTCTCCACCTGCTCCTTCACGCCTTCTATGTACTGCGCGGAGAATGTGCCGAGATTGATTTGCATGATGAGTGCGATTTTTTTGTTTTCCAGCGAATTGGCTGCGGCCGGAGCGGCTCCTTGTTTGTCGGCCGCGGGCCCGGCGGCTTCCTGAGGTTTGGCTCCGCACGCCATGAGGCTGGCGGACATGACAATGGCTAATGCAGGTACTAATGCGCGTTTCCATTTAAAAGACATTAACAATTCCTCCCCTTTTCATTTCAATACTATAATTAATCCAATGAGGTTACTAGGTATTGCTACTATACCATCAATATTTGAAAACCGTCAATATTCTCTTTTCAAAGAGTCGCCACTATTCGACAAAGCCGGAACCCAAGAAGATATATTAACACAGCTTCATAGAATCCGTAAAGATTTATTAACCGTTTGTTAGATTTTGAGAGCGCCGGATGTTCCGATGAAAGAATACTGCAGACTTGTGCTGAAAATCGATGTGAATGCGAGGACGGGCCGCTTTTGTTATTTTACCATAAAACGGACAGTGCGGACTGCGGCTTTGGCATAAAAAACCGTCCGTTGACAGAGGCTAAGGACGGAACTAACGTTCAGCGATTGGAGGTCCCGACATGAAGCATCAAATCGTGAAGCTGGTCTGCGAAAAAGCAGGCATTTCCGAAGAACAATCCACCGAAGCGGTCGAAACCGTCATCGGCTACTTCCGCAACCGGCTGCCGGCGGAAATCGCCGAGCAAATCGATAACCTGGCTCACGGCCACAATGGCGGCAACGGGCCGGAAGGCGGCTCCCGCCTGCTGCAGTAAGCGCCCTCCCGAAGCCTTAGAAGCCGCGACGTTTCTAAGGCTTTTATTTTGTGGTAAAATAATCGAATCGACATAAACCGACTTTATATATTGGGAGGCTCTTCATCTATCATGCTGATCATCGGTATTGCCGGCGGAACCGGCTCGGGGAAAACGTCGGTAGCCCACTCCGTCATAGATAAGCTGGGCAAGCAAAACGTCAATCTGATTTCCCAGGATAACTACTACCTCGATCACTCCGATCTGCCCTTCGCGGAGCGCGAGCTGATCAATTACGACCATCCGCTCGCCTTTGACGACGATCTTCTGCTCAAGCATCTTAATCAGCTGAAACTAGGCCATAAAGTACGTTCTCCGCTGTACGACTTCGCGAACCATGCCAGATCTTCCGAAACGGTGGAGATTGACATCAAGCCTATCGTCATAGTCGAGGGGCTGCACGTCTTGTCCAATCCGGCGCTGCGCGAAATATTCGACATCAAAGTATTCGTGGATACCGATCCGGATGTGCGCATTTTGCGCCGCGTAGTCCGGGATATCCATGAGCGGGGCCGCACGATCCAATCGATACATGATCAATATTTGTCCACCGTCAAGCCGATGCATGACGCTTTCATCGAGCCGTCCAAAAAATACGCGGATATCATTATCCCCGAAGGCGCTCACAACGAGGTCGGCATCAGCTTGCTGACGATCTGGACGGAAAAATACATAAACGGCGTAGGCCAGCGCTGATGGAACCAAGGATGCGGGAAAGACCCGCATCTTTTTTTGTCGCGCCCGGCTTCCATATATGGATAAAATATCGCGTCTAGCCGCACATTAAGGGAAGAATTCCAAAGTTCCCGGAGGTTGAGACGATGAAACTAAAGAATCTGCTTCTTGCTGCAGCTCTTTTTTCCTTAGCCGGCTGCAGCCAGGCGGGACAAAACGCAGCGCAAGGCGGCGACAACACCAATTCCGGCGGCCGGGGGACGGGTTCCTATACCGCCCAGTCGGCAGGGGACAATCGGAAGCTGAATGCAACCGAAACGCCCCGATTGAAAGCAGGTGCCGAACAGGTGCACCGGCAGCCGCAACCGCTCTCCCTTGCCGATTTGCATCAAAAGTATAAGAGCACGTTTTTGTTTAACGGCCCGGCATCGCTGCGCGAGGTTGCCTTAACGTTCGACGACGTGCCGGACAACGAATTTACGCCGCAGGTGCTTGATGTTTTGAAAGCATACGGCGTACGCGCAACCTTCTTTGTCGTAGGGAACCGGGCCGAGGCTCATCCGGACATCGTTCGGCGAATCGCGGCCGAAGGGCACGTTCTGGGCAATCACTCCTACGATCATCCGAATTTGCCGAAAATGTCGGATGACGTGTTTCACGATCAGGTGAAGCGTACCGGGGATATTTTAGCAAATATCACCGGTATTCACACGAGGCTGTTTCGCCCCCCTTACGGGAATATCGACGAAGACCAGATCAAGTGGCTGGCGAGCCAGCAATACCACGTGATCAATTGGAACGTCGATTCGCTCGACTGGAAAGGATTAAACGCCGATCAAGTAGCCACAAACGTGCTCAGCCACGTCAATCCCGGATCGATCGTGCTGCAGCACGGAGCCGGAGGCACCGGAGAAGATTTGAGCGGCACGGTCAAGGCGCTGCCGACGATCATCGAGCGGCTTCAGGCAAGGGGCATCAAGCTTGTCACCATCCCCGAGCTTCTGCAAATTCCTGCCGGATTATAACGCTCAGTCGGCCAACCCCGCGGCAGTCACTTACTGCTTCGGGGTTCTCTTTTGTTCATCGGCCGCAACCATGGTAAAATATAACTTTAGCCTTGCTATTACAAAAAACGGATAGGACGTGATCACATGGCACATCTGTTTAACCCGCTGACCATCAAGGAGATGACGTTGAAAAACCGCATCGTTATGTCCCCCATGTGCATGTACTCTTGCGAAAAAAAAGACGGCAAAGTGACCAATTGGCATAAGACGCATTATACGAGCAGAGCGGTCGGACAAGTCGGCCTCATTATCGTCGAAGCGACCGCCGTTACGCCGCAGGGACGCATTTCCGAACAGGATCTAGGCATTTGGAGCGATGAGCATGTCGAGGGTCTGGCCGAATTGGTCAGGCTTGTGCATGAGCAGGATGCGAAAATCGGCATCCAGATCGCCCACGCCGGCCGCAAATCGCAGGTAAGCGGCCCGATTGCCGCACCGTCGGCCGTTCCGTTTTCGGAGACGTCCAAAATGCCGGAAGCCCTTTCGGCCGACCAAGTGGCGGAAACCGTTCACGCCTTCGTGTCTGCCGCAGCCAGAGCCAAGCAAGCCGGGTTCGATGTCATTGAAATTCATGCGGCTCACGGTTATTTGATCAACCAGTTCCTCTCCCCTCTCGCCAATCATCGGGATGACGGGTACGGCGGAGATGCGGAGCGCAGATACCGCTTCCTGCGCGAGATTGTTGACGGAATCCGGCGGATTTGGGACGGACCGCTATTTGTCCGCATATCGGCTAACGAATACCATCCGGAAGGCAACTCTATAGAGCAGTACGTAGAGTATGCGCGAAAAATGAAAGATCAAGGCGTCGATCTCGTCGACTGCAGCTCCGGATCGGTCGTGAACTACCCGATAACTGCATATCCGGGTTACCAGGTTCCTTATGCCGAGGCGATTAAACGACAAGCCGGCATACTGACGGGCGCGGTCGGTCTTATCACCGAACCGGCACACGCCGAAGAGATCGTCGCGGGCGGCCGCGCCGATCTCGTATTTTTGGCCCGCGAGCTGCTTCGCGAGCCGTATTGGCCGCGCCTGGCCGCCAAAGCGCTGGGCCACGAGCTTGCTGCTCCGAAACAATATACGCGAGGGTGGTAATGCCATCCTCCCGAAAGGAAGTGCGGCATGAACCAGATTTTGCAGGTGGACGGAATCACAGGCGGGTACAGCCTCACAAGGCCTGTACTGCATAACGTATCGTTTGATGTCGGTCCAGGAGAAATGATCGGCATGATCGGCCTGAACGGCGCCGGTAAAAGCACGACGATCAAACATGTGCTCGGCGTGCTGCAGCCGCATAAGGGCGTGATCCGCGTCAAAGGCCGTACGCTGCGGGAAGACCCGCATCAGTACCGCTCCGCCTACACGTACGTGCCGGAAAATCCGTTGCTTTACGATGAGCTGACGGTGGAGGAGCACCTGCGTTTTGCCGCAATGGCTTACGGACTTGACGACGCCGTTTACGAACTGCGAATGTGGGAGCTCGCCGAACAATTCCGGATGAGGGACAAGCTGGGATTGCTGCCGGGCCATTTGTCGAAAGGGATGCGGCAAAAGGTGATGATCATGAGCTCATTCCTCGTCCGGCCGGATTTGTATGTCATCGACGAGCCTTTTCTCGGCCTTGACCCGCTCGGCATCCGCTCGCTGCTGGATATGCTGGTGGAGCGCAAAGCCGAAGGGGCCGGCATTTTGCTGAGCTCCCACATCCTCTCGACGATTGAAAAATATTGCGACCGGTTCGTCGTGCTGCATGACGGCAAAGTGATTGCCGGAGGAGACCTGCAATCGTTAAGAAGGCAAGCCGGCAAGCCGGATGCGCCGCTCGACGATTTATTTTACGATATGGTCAAAGGACCGTGATCCGAATGTCTATTTCATCGTTTGTGGCAAAACGGCTGAGAGCCGAAAGATCCGCCCGTTTCTGGCGGGAGATCGTTCCTTATCTGCGTTATGTGATGGCCAGCGGCATGCTCGGCTTTACGATTTTTGCGATCGTCGGCCTTTATGCTTATTCCGAGTGGGTCAAACAAATACCGCCGGGTCAAACGGCGGTTTGGGCTTTCACGCTGGCGTTTACGCCGTTTATTGCGATCAGTCCGGTCCGGACGTTTTTGCGTCAGGCCGACCTCGCCTTTCTGCTGCCGCTGGAGGCCCGGATGGACGGTTATTTTAGCAGCTGCCTCCGTTCCGCCTTCGTCACGCAGTCCGTGCTGATCGGCGCCGTTTGGCTCCTGCTGTGGCCGATGTTCAGAACGAAAGCCGGGGCCGGGCATATGCCTTATGAAATGGCGGTCATTTACGGCGAACTGCTGCTTTTGAAAGGGCTTCAACTGTTGTTCAGCTGGAAAATCCGGCAATTTCGCGAAAAAAGCCACCGTCTCCGGTTCGAGGCACTTCGCTGGCCGATGACCGCCGGCTTGCTTTACGCGGTGGCGGCCGGCGGGCCGGCCTGGTCCCTGCTGTTGATCGGTATCGTCGGCATCTCCTACTCGCTGGCGCTGCGCCTCCCTCCCGCTCATTCGGTTCATTGGGAGCATTTGATCCGGCTCGAGCAGTCGCACCGGTCGAAATATTTTTCGTTTATCGGCGTTTTTGTCGACGTGCCCCGCGAGCAGCCGCCCGCATCGACCAACAAGCTCGCTCCTTGGTTCGCCCGCGTATTCGCGTCCGGCAGGTCGGGACGTAACAATCCTTTCCGATACCTGTACGCGCTCACCTGGTCCCGCTCGGAGTTGTTCGGCATCACGGTCCGTTTAACCGTCCTCGGCGTTCTGCTCATCGCCTGGATTTCCGGGGACGGCATCAAAGCGGCCGTTTACGTACTGTTCGTCTATATGCTGGGCCTTCAGCTCCACGCTCTTAAACAATATCATGTGTACAGCGATTGGATGTTCGTCTACCCGCTGACGGAGGGGCAGCGGACCGCCGCAGCAGCCGGCGTCGTCCGATCCGTCCATGTCTCGGCGGCGATGCTGCTGGCAGTCCCGCTTCTCGCCACCGTCTCCCGCCCCGCGTGGTTCGCCATAGCGCTTGCCGCCTGCGGAGCTATTCTTTTTGCTGCCGGCCGTCTGCGGGCATTTGTGAAAAGGAAACAAGCCCGGCTTTGATGATGGCCGGGCTTCCCAGTACTGCGATTAAGACTGAGTCGTCATATATGCGGTAACGACAAAGGCGATTAACGCCAAAAGCGATATGACTCCCAAAAAGATGCCATGGGAGGAATTATCGTCGCCTCGCACCTTCATATCCGGATCACCCCTCATCCATCGCTTTCTTTTGATGATAGGATGCCCGAAAAATTGAATGGCTCGGCCGCCACTTCATGGAAACTTCGGTTACGGCCGACGTTACTGGCCGTCCTTCACACGGGACATATACTCATCGTAACGGTCGTCTACTTCACGAGCGACCTTGCGGATGCGCTTCGTTTCCTCGACGATCGGATCCACGCTCGCCTGCACGCGCGCTTCGTATTTCGGGTTCAGCATATGGCGGGCGCTGAATTCCGGGTCCATCGCGGACCATTCGCCTTCCGTCAGCTTTTCGTAAATTTCCTGCTCCAGCTGCTCCTTGTTTTTCATCGCCAGCCTCCTGTCCGGTATTATCTATAGCGTGTCCCGGCGACAAAAAACATAATCGGCTTATTTGTCGTCAAGCGGGTAAAAGATCAAATCGACCGGAAATGCCGAACCGGCCGCCGGAGTAAACTCGATATCGAGCGACTTTTCGGCGCCCGTCGTCCGGGCGAGGATCGTGTACCCTTCGTAATCGCTCATGACTCCCGACGCCGGTGCCAGCACCATTTTGCCGTTTACTTTGAACGGGCCTTTAAACACGCCGCCCCGCGGCAGCAGCAGGACGGACATTTTACGCGGCTCGGGAATATGGATTTTATAAACGACACCATAGTTGCCCAAATTCAGCGCGTCCTTTTTCATAAAAAAGTCCGTGCCGGTTACGAACGGATCCGAAGTTCCGTCTCCGATCGTCAGGCTGGACGGCTTGGTGAACGATTTCGCGTCGACCGTCCACTCGACGTCCGACCAGCCGAATGTGCCGCGCACGTTGCCCGTATATTCCAGCTGCCGGTATTGGCCCACATTCGTAAGATCGGCCCCGGCATCCATCGCTACGAACGAGAAATACACTTCTCCGTCCGTTTCCACGTCGTACATGACGTTCATGCCTTGCCCGGGATAAAAGTCCGGCATTTTTTTATAATATACCGTCTGCATCGGACCGACCGCCATCGTCTGCGGCTGCTTGTCGTTTTCCAAAAATTCCACGGAAGCTTCGTTGCCGATCAGGTTGGCGTAAATCGACGGGAATACCTCGCCCTGATTCGTCGTTTTGATCGTAACCGTCTTGTCCGGGCTCGGGTTGCGAACGATAATGCCGAACTGAACCTTTTCGTTCATCCCGTTCACATGGTCGGCATATAAACGCGCTTTGCCGTTCACTCTCTCTTGATACAGGAAACCTTTTTGCGTAAACGTCTCCGGGCTGTCGCTGACGATCAGCGGCCGGTCCTTCGGATGTTTCACGACATTCGGCAGAGAAGGGATACCGCGCAAATATTTGCGCAGCGTCGGTTCGTCGTATTTCACGAAGGTGCCGACAGGCTCGTAATAAATTTGATAATCGAAATGAGACAAATATAGTTCGTCGGTTATCGTGATGACCTTTGAAAAAGTATCGCTTACATTACCGTGACTATCTGTAACCGCCAAGCTTATTTTAAAATCACCCGGCTCGAAAATCGCATCCGCACGGCCTGTCCAGTCCGCCGTCAGGTTGTCCATGTCCGGATCGTAGCTGAGATCGACATATTGGATCGGCTCCCCGATCCGGTATGTATCTTTTGAGGTGGCGAATTTGGCAACAGGCCTTGCATTGGGCATCGCATCGTTGTAAAAGCCGTTCGAAACGGAGCCCGATTTGATATAAAGCAGCTCGTAGCGCTTAAGTCCCTCATTGTAATTCAGTTTATACGAGATGAAGGAGGACAGCCAGTCCGCATCGACCAGCAGCCGTTCGTTTTGAAGAAGCGCGGCTTTGGCAAAGTCGTCTTCCTTGCCGTTAACGAACATTTTTTTTCCGGCAAGGTCGAATTCCAGAAACGCTTTCGGCGTCGTCATCTTGACCGTCTGCTCCTGCGCAGCCCATTCGACCTTGCTGCCGAGTTGCTCAACGAGCCATTTGGCTGGCACATACAGCTTATCGCCGACGACCTCGGGCGCAATGTCCAGCGAAATGCTCTCGGACCCGACGAACGCGCGTTTTTCACCGGGATACAGAAGCACAAACAAACTGATTTTGGCAGCGTCATCTTTCTCCATGTTTACGGCAGCCCGCCCGGCCGGAGCGGCGGACGTCGCGGACGAATCCGCGGCCGATGCCGCCGCATTCCCTGCCCCGGCACATAGCAGAAGCATCGCGAGCGCCGCAAATGCCGTTTTATACTTGTTTTTCATGAGTCATTTTTTCCCCTTTGATTGCACGCAGGTTGCTTTACTCTCCCTTGGCGGAAGGGCTTTTCAGCCCTTTCTCCAGCATGTCGATCATTTTTTCAAGCCGGCGCAGCCGGGTTTCTTCCTTTTTGGCCCCGGTTATCCACTGCACGTATTCTTTTTTATGCGAATACGACAGCTTGCCGAATGTTTCCGCCGCGGCCGGATGTGCCTTGAGCCGCTGCGAGATCTCCTCCGGTACTTCGATCACCCGGTCCTTGGCTTCTTTTGGTTTCGCTGCGGCGGAACTGCCCCGCTCGTCTCTGCGTTTCGAGCCGGCCTGGTCAGCCGGACGGAAGCGCATTGCCGACCATGTATTATCCACCGAGACAAGCGAGATCCCTTCCAGCCCATAGTCCGATACGATCTGCCACAAAATATCGCGGTTCAAATCCGAACTCGCCTTCGAGCTTTGTTTCGGATAGCAAATCCACAGCAGCGCATCCTCTTTCGCACATGACTTCATATCCGCTATATGCTCTCTCACCTGCCGGCTTTGCGTGACAAACCACTGTACGAAGCCGTAGCGCCGCTCTGCCGCGCGTATGGCCGGGGCATCGCCCGGAAAAGCCAGAAACTCCGCTTCGTCTCCCAGTGCGCCGAGCTGCTGCCTGTATCCTTCCGGCGCATCTACGACCAAGTGACCTTGGCCTTCCCGGATGCGCAGCTTTTTGATCAAATCCTGATTCATCGTTGATTGCTCCTTTGGGCAAAAGCGGAAGTTAGATAGTGAGATAACCTTAAACGGGCTGAGCTTCGCGAACGAGAGGATTAAGCGCATGCGTCCGGTCGATAAATATAAACGCGTCGTAGCGCTGAGAAAGCGAGGTGGGCACATAATTGCCCCATCTCTCATGCTCCGGACGGTACACCACGCCGATCGCGCGATGTCCGAGAACGGTCCGGTAGATCGGACTCGATGCGCCGCGTGTGAACAAAAGGAGCCGGTCGCCCTGGCCGGCACGGTGCATCAAATCTTCCCAACTGCCGGGCTGCGACTCGGGGACATTTATGACCTCATGCGGTGCTCCCCATTCTTTACCCGCTATCACCGTGCCTTGGTAGGTACCGAAGCCGACGATGAAGACGGAGTCGGACTTTTCGCGGACAAGCTGCCCGATATTGACCATGCCGTCTTCCTTCATGTCCGTGAACCGCGCGTCGCCAACGTGAGTGTTGTGTTCCCAGACGATCGCTTTGGCATCCGGACCGTGAAACTGCATCAGCTTCTCCAGCACTTCCGCCATATGGCGGTCGCGTACGTTCCACGACTGCGGCCCGCCCTGCACCATCGCACGGTAATATTTCTCCGCATTGACGGCGACAAGCGCATTCAGTTCGGCGCTGAGCGCATCCTCCTTCTCGCCCGGCTGAGCCGCCTTCCGTTTATCCTGCATCGCCTTCAGCAGCCCGATCACATCTTCTTCGCACGTATCTCGCAAAAACGCCGCCGATATGCCGTACGACTGTTCGTCGCGCCGGTACGGCTCGAAGCATTCGAACGCCATCTTCGCTTTCTGAAGGTCCTCCGAACCTTCCTTCTCCAGGTAACGGATAATTTCGTCCATCGATTCCCACAAGCTGTATACGTCAAGCCCGTAAAAACCGACTTTCCGACCATCCGGCCGGGACGAGTTCTCCTCGCGCAGCCATTCGGCCAATGCGGCGATTTCTTCGTTAGCCCACATCCAAGCCGGCCAGCGCCGATATTGTTCGGAGAGCAGCGCTTTCGCGCTCTCCGCCTCGGCCGAAGGCCCCTCGCGTTTGATGTAGCCGTTGACGCTGTAGCATGGCGGCCAGTCGCCCTCAACAGCGATAAACGAAAAGCCTTTTTCCTTGATCAGCCGCTGTGTCAGCTTCGCCCGCACCTTGTAAAACTCGGACGTACCGTGCGACGCCTCTCCAAGCAGCACATATTTGGCTTCGCCGATCGCTTCCAATAGCGCTTCATAGGCCGTCTCATTGTCAAAGGAAAGGCCGCTTTCCCGGATGTCTTCGATAATCGACGCGAGATTCACTGAAATCAGCCCCTTTTTTTCGTCAAAAAATGTAAAGCGTTCCGGCTGATTTCAGTATGTCTTTATCGATACCGGGCTATTCCCCGTCCTCCAACGGATATACAAGCAAATCGACCGGCAGCAATGAGCCGGAGGTCGATGTCCATTCCACCTCAACGGCCGGCTCCGCACCGGTCGTTCTATGAAGCAGCAAGCCGCCGTCCAGCGGCGTCAGCACGCTGTTTTGCGGCATGGCGACGATTTTGCCGCCCACTTTGACCGGGCCCTGGAAGTATCCGCCCCGCGGCACAAGCACCAGCGCCGCTTTGCCCGGACGCTCCAGGCGCACCGTGTAGGTCACGCCCGACCCGCTGGCGCTGCCCGTTTCTTTGCCGGTAAGGGCGTCCCGCCCTTTCAGCAGCTTGTCCGTATCGTCGCCCCCGATCGTAAGCCGCGATGGAACGTTGACCCGGGAAACGTCCGCGTTCCATAAAATATCGGCCGCCGGAAACGTGCCGCGCAGCTTCGTTTTGCCTTCAAGCATCCGATACTGCCCCAGATCGTAAATCGTTTCCCCGGGCGACGTAGTGACGATCGAGACGATCGCTTCTCCGTCCGTTTCAATATCGTACAGCGCTTCGAGGCCTTGTCCCGGAGAAAGCGGTTCGAATTGCTTGTAAAATGCCGCATCGAGCGGTTTTACCGTAAGTTCGCTATCCTCGGCATGGCTGAGCAAAAAGTCCGCTACCGCTTGAGGGCTGAGCTGCCGGTAAAACAGCGACGGCGCCGATTCTCCGTGCCGGGTCGTTTTGACGGTAACAGGTTTCGAGCCGCTTGCGTTGCGGATAACGATGCCAAGCTGCTCCTTACCGGTACCGCGATTGAAGTGATTGATATACAGCCGCGCTTTGCCTTTGATTTTCTCCTGGTAATAAAATCCTTTTTCCGCCGGGCCCGAAGCCGCCTCGTTAGTGACGACGGAGACGAGCGGACGTTCTTCATATTGGTGAACTTGCTTGCTCACCGCCGCCAGCTTGGATGAATCGATGATCGCTGCTTCTTTGTCCGCCTTTAGAATCGAGCCGGGCGGAACATAGTGCAGCGAGTACTGGAACGGGTCGAGATAAACTTTGTCCTCAATATGCAGCGTGCGCGAAAACTCGTCGCTGACGTTGCCCTTCGGATCGGTCACTTTGAGACTTACCGTATAATCGCCCGGTTTGAAAAAAGCGTCCTGACGGCCTTTCCATTCCACCCCCGGCAGCCCTTCCGCATCCGGATCGTAGCTTAGATCGATGTAATCGACCGGCTCGCCGATCCGGTACGAGTCCTTGCCGAACATAAATTTGGCTACCGGACGGGAATTCGGCAGCTCGTCCCCGGGCAGCGCGGATTCCTTATACCGGGTCGTCGGATTTTGAATGTAGATGATGTCGGTCCGCCGCTGCCCTGCGTAATATTTCGTCTGCATGCCGATATAGTCGGCAATCCAAGACAATTTGACGAGCAGCCGGTCCTCCTCAATCTTCGCCACACCGCTCATGGGGGAGCTTTTTCCGTTGACCGCCACCTGATTTTCCGCCAAATCGAATTCGATAAACGCTTTCGGCGCTTGTACCTGCACCTTGCCGGTTTCCCCGTTCCAATCAACGTTAAAATCGAGGCGTTCCCCCATCCACTTGAGCGGGACATATACCGCTTCCTCCACGGATTGGACCGGTATGTCCAAACGCATCTTCTCCCCGTTTACGAACGCCTCAGGCTGACCGGAAAACAGTTGGATATACGTCGTTGTCGTCGAAACGGCTTCCGCCTGCCTTGCGGGCAGCACTGCCAGTCCCGAAGCCATGAGCAGTGCGAGCGCCCATTTACCGCTTGTGTTCATGCATAAAAGCTCCTTCGTTTATAATCGCCTGATGCCCGGCTAGCGGATCGTATAGACGCGCATGACTCTTTCCGCCGCATTCGCCAGCAGCGCGCGCGCCGACGCCATAGCCTCCTCCAGCTTCATCGGCTTGTCGACCATCGAAAAAACGCTCGCTACGCCGCTTTTGTACAGCACCTCGATACCCGTACCGACCGACCCGGCAATGAGAATGCAAGGCACCCCCTGCTTTTGCGCCGTCGTCGATACGCCGTACGGCGTCTTGCCGCGCTCCGTCTGGAAGTCGCATTGCCCTTCGCCGGAAAAGACGAGGTCGGCGCCGGCCAGCTGCCGCTCGAGTCCGGATGCGGCGATCACGATGTCGACGCCGCGCTTCAGCTCGGCGCCGAGAAACGCGACGACGCCTGCGCCGAGACCGCCGGCCGCTCCCGCGCCGGGAATCCCGGCCACGTCCGCGCCGAGATCGCGCTTCAGCGCCTCGGCGTAGCGGCCGAGCGCCGCGTCGAGCTCCGCAACCATCGCGGGCGTGGCCCCCTTCTGCGGGCCGAAGACGGCGCTCGCGCCGGCAGAGCCGAGCAGCGGGTTGTCCACGTCGCACGCGACGGTAAACGCGCTCTCGCGCACGCGCGGGTCAATTCCGCTCGCGTCGATGCGGGTGAGGCGGCTCAGCGCTCCGCCTCCCGGCGGCAGCTCGCGGCCGTCTTCATCCAGCAGGCGCACGCCGAGCGCCTGTGCCATGCCGGCGCCGCCGTCGTTGGTAGCGCTGCCGCCGAGCCCGATGATGAAGCGGCGGCAGCCTTGATCCAGCGCCGCGCGAATGAGCTCCCCCGTCCCGTACGTTGTCGTGGCGAGGGGGTTGCGCGCCTCCGTCGGGATTAAATATAATCCCGACGCTTCCGCCATCTCGATGACGGCCGTTTCGCCGTCCCCGAGAATGCCGTAGGCGGCCTCCACCCGGCCGCCGAGCGGCCCGCTGACCGCCGCCTTCAGCAGGCGGCCGCCCGTCGCGTCGACGAGGCTCTGCACCGTGCCTTCGCCGCCGTCAGCCATCGGCACCTTGACGACCTCGGCGTCCGGCACAACCTTGCGGATGCCTTCCTCCATCGCGTCGCATGCCTCTTTGGCCGTCAAGCTGCCTTTGTAAGAATCCGGAGCCAGAACGATTTTCATATACTTTGTCTCCCCGTTATATGTATTGGATGGCTCACTCTATGAATCTAGCGATTTCGGCGAGCCGACTAAACCCTATGATAGCATAAGCCACCCTGCGGTTGAACCGATTTCGCCATATTTCGGCAAAAAGTCGAATCGACGGACCCGTGGTTCGTCCGGGGCGACCGGTTTTGGCCGACCAAAGTAATATACGGGTTTGGCCGCCATTCGTTTCGCGATTCGCATGAAATATCTGCCTCGCAAAAAAGCGAAAACTCCTTTGCTTTCCTAAAGGAATTTTCGCTTTCGCGGTCGAAATCATTGTATGGTCCATGCGCGGGACTTTCGCTTATGATTCCGCAAATCTTTCATGAAATCTTACTGCGGATTCGTCTGCTTCGGAATTTCGTTCAGGCTAGGGGGACGGTCGGCTGCTTTATCCGCATGCATGATCGCCTCGTCCTCCGTAAACTTCTGCTCCTTAAAATTCGGATTGTTGGGCGTATTCGCTTTTCCGCTATCCATCGTATCACCTCCGACGGCTCTTAGAGTGTGTTCAAAAAAGGGCGCTTTTTGAACATACTCCATTAGTATTTTGGCGAAGAAGCTTTTTTATTCCGGCTTGGTCCGTTTGCCCGTAAACTCTTCTTCGATGTTATCGATCATTTCCTCGACTGCGTCGCTCAGCAAATCGGTAGCCGTGCAATCCTGCTGATCCTCCGGTGTATTGATGCCGGCAGCCGTATTGGATGTTTCGTTGAACAAATCGCTCATAGGCGCTATCCCCCTGCCTTTCGCCAGTAAATACGGGTTTAACGTTAGATTGCTTCCTCCGGCTGCAAAATATTCCTCCGCCCGCTTGTCAGCGGGCTTCATCGGATTGTTTTTTTCAGAACCCTTCTCATGTATAGTAAATATAAATCATTTAGCACTTTGCAGATGGGGTGTTTGCGATTCCGTCCAAACCTGGTTTGTTCCGATCGAAAATGATGCTCGTTCCGGCAGCCGTCGCGGCGGCTGTTTTCATCCTGGCCGCTTACGCCGCTGTAAAGCCGGACGAACCTGCCGGACCCGCCGCGCCCGAGCCTAAAAGTCTTCCTTCCACCGTCGTCTGGTGGGATGAAATGATAGAAAAAGCAAAGCAGACGAACCGTCTTGATGTGGCGGCGGACTACACGTACCGCAGGGCGGCCTATGCCAAAAGCGTCGGGCAAGAAGCTGAAGCGGCCGCATTGTATGAACGAAGCTCGGAGCTGTGGAAGCAAAGCGGCGCAGCCGGAGCGCCGCCCGGCGGCGAGTCGTCCGCCGTACAGGGCGAATCCGTTTTCGAAATTTATATGGAAGCGCCCGCAGCAGCAGACGCGAGACCGCCGGCCAAATTCGAGCCGGGCCGCGGAGTTTATCTCGGCATGCTGGGTGCGGACCGCAGAGTCGGCTTCGATTTTTCCAAAATCGAGTCCGTATACGGCCGCAAGCATGCGATGTTTTTGTCCTACGTCGGATGGCGCAAATATCAGGCGGATACCGACTCGTACTTTCCGTTCAGGCAGGCGGGCATGGCCAAGAAAGCCGGGGGCGCGCTGCAGATCGGCTGGGAGCCGAGATACGGCCTCGACGATGTAAAGGACGACGAATATGTGCGCAGATTCGCCCGCGAAGCCAAATCGTCCGGCATCCCTGTCTTCTTGCGGTACGCTTCGGAGATGAACGGAGCCTGGGTGCCGTGGCACGACGATCCGCAAACATATATCGAAAAGTTCCGGCTCATTCACGATATTATGAAAGAAGAAGCGCCTAACGTGGCGATGGTTTGGTCTCCCAACTTTTTGCCGGCGGACAATATTGACGCTTATTATCCGGGAGACGGCTACGTCGACTGGATCGGTTTTTCGCTGTACGCTACTCCATATGCGTTGGAGAAGCTCGATTTGTCGACCAACCAGATCGATTATTTCCGCCCGCTTTACGAAAAATATTCGCACAAGCCGATCATGATTTCAGAAGGTGCCGTATCGCACTACCATCTGAAATCGGGCACCGACTTCGCCAAATGGGGCGAGGGTCAGCTCGGCTACATGTACGGCTACCTGCCCAAGCTGTTTCCGCAGCTGAAAGCGATCACGTATTTCAATTACAGCAAATCGCGGGCCGTACAAACCGGGATGGAGCATGTTTACGATCTCGGCGAAAACCCGCTCATGGACAATTTGTATCAGCGGCTCATCCGGCAGGCGGACTTTTTAAGCGACATCGGATCCGTTTCTCCGGCGCCGGAATCGGCGTTTTCGCGGATAAGCGCCATTCCTTTCGAGGCCGGCGGACGATTGAAGCTGCTCCCATATATCAAACTGCCGGAAGGCCGTCAGCCCGTCGTCGTCGCCGTAAGCCAAAACGGCGCAAATATTGCCTTCAGCTATGAAATACCGTGGCAATTCGACATCGACATCCGAACGCTCGATCCTTCCCACCCTGTCGTCTTCACCGCGTATAACGGCAAAATGCAGCCGCTGGCGCAAGTTTCCGTACCTTGGGATTTTCGAAAAAAATGATGATTTTTGTCGAAAAATTTGCCAAACCGGTTCGACATGGATTTACACTATTTTCCCAAGACATATAATATAATGTTTCGGTGACTGCTGATAGATGCTGCTGATAGGAGTATGTCCATGGAAGAAGATGAGCTAACGATACAAATCGAGCTGTTAAAAAACAAGCTGTACAGTCTCGTCGAGCGTACAGGCAGCTTTGTCGCACCCGAAGTTGTGGAACTGAGCCAGATCATCGACCGGCTCATTATAGAAATTCAACGTTTGCGAAGACAGTAACAATACGATATGAGCCGCCGTATGGCGGCTTTTATTTTGCGCTTCGACAAAAAAACAGGCATGCATTTTTCCATCATCCCCTTGAAAAACATTACATGATATGTTATATTAAAACCAAGGAAAATCAAGGCTTTTTTCCAATCGACACCCTTCTTTTTCTGCTAATCTACGGTTCGCCTTGCCTACTTTTATCTATCTCTAAAGGAGCGATGAGCATGAACTCGGAACAGATGAGCCACATCGGTAAAGAAACGATTTCCGTTGAACTCACCGTGAATGAAGCGCTTGCGTTAATGGGAGTCCGTTTCCACGAAAATCATCGATTGGAAGTCGATGCGCTCCAAAAAATCAAGCGCACCCTGGAGCATAAGATTCTTCCCGAACGAGCCAACTACCAGTAATGCAAACGTTTCCGCAATCCGGACCTCTCTCGGCCGCATACGCCGAAGAGGTCTTTTTTTAAATTCGTTAAGGTTCATGTTAAAATCAATCTAACCAACTAATATTCAAAGGAGCGGTACATGAAACAGCGCATTTACGATACGGTGCAGCGGTTTGCCGGCCGTTTTAAAGAGATCTCTCAGTTTATCTGGAAAAATCCCGAGCTCGGCCATGAAGAATTTCTCGCCTCCGAAAAACTGGCAGCCGAACTCAGCTTCCACGGTTTTCAGGTGGAAAAGCCGGTGCTTGGGCTTGCCACCGCCTTTCTCGGCACGTACCGGGCTCAGAAGCCCGGCCCGACCGTCGCTTTCCTGTGCGAATACGACGCTTTGCCGGAGCTTGGCCACGCCTGCGGCCATCATATCATCGGCACGATGAGCGTCGCTGCGGCGATCGCTCTAAAGTCGGTTATCGATGAAATCGGGGGTACGATCCGCGTGTACGGAACGCCGGCCGAGGAGACGAAAGGCGCCAAGGTGACGATGGCCGAAGCCGGACTTTTCGACGATGTCGATGTGGCTTTGATGGCCCACCCTTACCACACCTTTGAAAGATCCGGCCAAACGCTTGCCATGGACGCGCTTCAGTTCGAGTTTTTTGGCAAAGCGGCGCATGCCGCCGCCAGTCCCCACGAAGGCGTCAACGCACTCGATGCGGTACTGATGCTGTTTAACTCGATCAGTGTCCTGCGCCAGCAGCTGCAAAGCCATGTGCGCATCCACGGCATCATCGCCGAAGGCGGCAAGGCTCCGAATATTATTCCGGACTATACGGTCGCCCAGTTTTATATCCGTTCGGCAAACCGCCCTTATACGGATGAGGTCGTGCAGAAAGTGATCCGCTGTGCGGAAGGTGCGGCACTGCAAACCGGATGCGCGTTCAAATGGTCCAACTACGAATTTTCTTATGACGAGCTGATCACAAACGAAACGCTTTCCTCTTTGTTCACCCGTAATTTGGGGCTGCTCGGCATCGACGAAAACGCCGTCGAATACGGCAAAGATCACGGCTCCCTCGACCTCGGCAATGTGTCGAGGCGATGCCCGGCGATACACCCATACATCCAGGTGATCGACGAAAAACATTTGCTGCACACGGCCGAGTTCCGCGACCTGGCGATGACCGATCGTGCGATGGACGGCATGCTGCTGGGTGCCAAGGCGCTGGCCGCTACCGCCTACGACGTCATCGTGAATCCGGATGCGCTGCGCTCGGTCCGCCAAGAATTTGAGGCTGCCGTAAAACGTTCACGCGCCTGAGCGATAATATTAAGCAAAAAGACCGGAACCCCTTCGCCAGCAAGGAATCCCGGTCTTTTTAATTCTGTCAAAAAACTTAATACAGTGTTTTCACTGCCTCGGGCGTAAAAGGGATCAAGTCGGCTGTTCGGCTTTCACGAATTTTGTTTGCCCAAGCAGGATCAACCAATAATGCCCGGCCTACGGCTACGAGATCGAATTCCTCACGCTCCAGCCTTTCGATTAACCCGTCGATTTTGGTATTTTCAGCGCTCTTTCCTTCCGTAAAAAGACTCATAAAATCGTTATCCAGGCCGACCGAACCAACTGTAATCGTCGGTTTCCCCGTCAGCTTTTTGGTCCATCCGGCAAGATTCAGATCGGAGCCTTCGAACTCAGGCTCCCAGAAGCGGCGGGTCGAGCAGTGGAATATATCGACGCCTGCATCGACCAATGGTGCCAGGAATTGTTCCAACAGCGCCGGCGTTGCAGCCAATTTCGCCGTGTAATCCGTCGCCTTCCATTGCGAGAACCGCAGCACGATAGGGAACTCCGGTCCGACGGCCCGGCGGCATGCTTCAATGACCTCTGCCGCGAAGCGGGTGCGGGCAATCATGTCCCCGCCATAGCTGTCCGTACGAGGGTTCGTTTTTTCCCAAAAAAATTGGTCGATCAAATATCCATGCGCCCCGTGAAGTTCGATTCCGTCAAACCCAAGACGCTTGGCCTCGGATGCCGCCTGCGCGAAAGCTTGGACAATTGCGGCGATATCCGCTTCCGAATAATCTCCAACATGGCCTCGCGCTCCCATATGCCAAATCTGCGGTATGATCCGTCCGCCTGCCTCGTGTACCGCGGCCACGACGTTTGCCCAACCGTTTAATGCAGCCTCGCCGTAGATGTGCGGTACGTTCGTTTGGTTGGAAGCATCCGGATGGCGGATCACCGTACCTTCCGTTACGATAAGACCGACGCCGTTTTCAGCCCTGCGGCGGTAATAGGCGGCCACATCCGCACCCGGAACTCCGTCCGGAGAAAATTGTCTCGTCATCGGTGCCATCACGATTCGACTTGTCAGCGTCTTATCGCCGAATGCGAATGGTTTAAACAGGCTTTGAATCGATTGGGATTGATTCATAATAATTTACCTCCAACGGAATGATATAGTTTGCTGTACATCGATCCATTTTTATTGACTGCATAGTCAAGAAAAATGCAAAAAAATCAAGGTGCCAGCATCGCAAAAGATGTACGCAGGATCATTTCGATCCGTTCACGCGAAGCACCCGACTTCCCCATAATTTTCGCGCCGAGTAGAGAGTTGTTCAGATAAGCCGCAAGCTCTTGGCTGGTATGGCGTGCCGTAATTTGCTGCCGTTCCTGGCCGCTGCGTATTATTTTCTCAAGTATTCCTTCGACCTCGGCGAACATCATCTCAACTTCGCGGCTTACCTCCTCGTCGCAGCTGCCGAATTCCAGCATGGAATTGACCATAAGGCATCCCCTGCACACGGTTGCGTTGCCATGAGATAACGTAATGTCGCGTATGGCCTCAAGCTTCTGCAAAGGATGCGCATCCCCGGAGGCCAGTTCTTCCAGCATCGCTATGCTCTGTTCGCGGTAAAGCGCCAACGCCTTCAAAAACAAAGCCCGCTTGTCTGCAAATACGCAGTACAAGCTTTGCTTCTTAACCTTCGTCGCGCGGGTCAAATCCTCGAAGGAGGTCGACTTAAAGCCTTTCGTCCAAAACACTTCCATGGACTGATGCAATGCGCGATCGACATCAAATTCTCTTGGTCTGCTCATGGGTTTATAATATCAATTATTGACCATGTAGTCAACAATGATGACAGATCGATATGCCGCCATTGGGAAATGCCTCTAACAAAGTCTTTCAATCAAGTGCGCCCAAGTTCAGCGAAAATTTTAAAAAGCTTCCGAAGTTTGTTTCGGAAGCTTTTAATACCGGAATATGCTTCATTGAATCGCTTCACTTTAAGGGGCCGGCCTACAACACCTTGCTTAAAAACTCCTTTGTACGCGGATGCCGAGGGTTGCCGAAAAGATCCTCCGGCCCCCCCTCCTCGACGATGCAGCCCCCGTCCATAAATAGAACACGCGAAGCAACCTCGCGGGCAAACCCCATCTCGTGGGTTACGACGACCATCGTCATTCCTTCCGCGGCCAGCTCCTTCATCACTTCGAGCACTTCGCCGACCATTTCCGGATCAAGTGCCGACGTCGGTTCGTCGAACAGCATCACATCCGGTGACATCGCCAGCGCCCGGGCGATAGCGATCCGCTGCTTCTGACCGCCGGACAGCTGTCCCGGGTAAACGGCGGACTTATCGGATAGGCCGATACGTCCAAGCAGCTCCGCTGCTTTCTTGTTCGCGTCGCCCTCTGTGAGTTTCTTCAGCTTGCGGGGAGCCAGCGTAATATTTTCCTGAACGGTCAAGTGAGGAAACAAATTAAACTGCTGAAATACCATGCCCATCTTTTGCCTCAGCTTGTTGATGTCGGTCTTTTTATCGGTAATGTTCACACCGTCGAACACGATCTCCCCCGCCGTCGGCTGCTCCAGCAGATTAAGGCAGCGCAGAAACGTGCTTTTTCCGGAACCGCTCGGACCGATCACGACAACGACTTCCCCTTTGCCGATTTCCGTTTCGATTCCCTTCAGCACCTTCGTTTTACCGAACGATTTTTCCAATCCGTACACTTGGATCATAAAGGGCTCATCCTCCTTTCGGCGACCCCGAGCAGCTTCGACAGTGCAAACGTCATGACGAAGTAGATGACCGCCGCTACGATGAGCGGCTCAAACGGCTGGAACGTGTTGCCCTTCACAGTATCGGTGTTGTACATCAGCTCGCTCAGGCCGATGATCGAAACGATCGACGATTCCTTAATGACGACGATAAATTCATTTCCGAGAGCCGGAAGCACGTTGCGAAACGCCTGGGGCAATACGACAAACCGCATCGCCATGCTTTGCGTCATCCCGAGCGAACGCGCCGCTTCCATTTGCCCCTTGTCGATCGCCTGAATGCCGGCCCGGAACGTTTCCGCGACGTAAGCGGCGCTGTTAATGGACAGCGTGACAATGCCCGCCATAAAGTCCGGAAAAGCGGAGCCGAACGCGGGAACGTCGGGAAAATGAATGCCGATCTTCGGCAGCCCGTAATAAATGATGTACAGCTGAACAAGGAGCGGCGTGCCGCGAATAAATTCGATGTATGAGACAGAGATGAGCTTCAGCGGCGTTACTTTCGACAGCCTCATGAGCGCCAGCAGCATGCCCAGCACGACGCCGAGCAGCACGGTGAACACCGACAGGATGATTGTGTTTTTGGCGCCTTCGAGAAAAAATCCGTAATATTGCGGGATGAATGAGAAATCCATAAGATCACCCTGTCACTATTCGACGAGATCGTTGGCTTCTGCTACGAGCTTGTCAATCGTTTTGTCCGCAAGCAGTTTGTCCAGCGATTTATTGAGCGCGTCGACGAGCTCCGGACTCCCCTTCTTCACGGCGATCGCCGAGCCGCTATCTTCGTTTTGCAGCTTCATATCCGTCAGGGCAAGATCCTGGTTTTTGCTCAGATAGGCGGTTGCCACCGGAACCTCGACGACGAGCGCATCGATCTTTTTGTTTTTCAGCTCCAGCATCAAATCGGAAATTTTGCCAAGCGCCTTAAGCTCGGAAGCCGGCATTTGTTCCTTGACGATTTTCTCCTGAGTCGCTCCTTTTTGCGCCCCGACCTTCTTTCCCTTCAAATCGTCGATCGACTTGATCTTGTCCTTGTCTTCGGAACGGACGACGACGCTTTGTACGGCTGTGTAGTAAATTTTGGTAAAATCGACGTTTTTTTGGCGTTCTTCGGTCGGAGTCATTCCGGACATGACGAAATCGACATTGCCCGCATCCAATGCGGCGAGCAAGCCGTCGAATTTCATGTCTTTTATTTCCAGCTGGACGCCAAGGTCTTTAGCGAGCGCCTTCGCAATTTCAATATCGAATCCGACGATCCCATCCTTTTTGTCGATTTCTTTGTGAAACTCGTAAGGCGGATAGTCGGCGCTTGTACCCACGACGATTTTTCCCTTTTTCTTGATTTCATCCAGCTTCGTTTCTTTCTTCGGCTCGGAGGCAGCGGTGGATTTGCCCGCAGATGCATTCTGCGGTTCGGATAGAGACTGGGCGGCAGGCTTTTGCCCGCAAGCGGACAATACGAGTGCGAAACAAATAAAAATCATCAACAATGTGGCGTTCTTTTTAATCATAGGTCAATTCTCCTTTTCTAAGATGCGCTCCACATTATATCCCATAATGCCCGGCTCAACAACGGATGCGGTTTGCGGATTATGACCTTTTTGTGAAAAAGGACATGGTAATTTGAGGCAATAGCCAAGCTGCCTGATTGTTTGTATAATCTTGGATGGGGCTTGGCCCGGGAAAGGAGGTTTCCGGATTGACGCGTCGTCCAGGAACCGTTCAATTTGGATTGATCTATTTCACAGGCATCGTTGCCATCTCGTTCTCCTCGATTTTCATCAGGTGGTCGGAAGCGCCGGTTTCTGTGCTTGGCATGTACCGGCTGCTTTTTACCGTCATCCTGATGAGCCCGTTCATACGACCTTATATTTCGGAGATACGCGGTCTCACGCCAAAACAGTGGGGGCTCCTGCTGTTATCCGGCTCTGCGCTCGGGTTGCATTTCCTGTTCTGGATGGGGTCATTGCGTTATACGTCCGTAGCCAGCTCAACCGTTTTGATGACGCTGGAGCCGGTGCTGGTTATGGCAGGAGCATATATTTTCTTCGGGGAAAAAGCTTCCCGCCAAACTGTAGTCGGTATGGCGGTTGCGGTAAGCGGCGCGATGATGATTTCGTGGGGAGATTTCGGTTTGTCGCTGCGGGCTCTTCAAGGGGATTTGCTTTCGCTGCTAGGCACAGCCGCCGTTGCCGTACACATGCTGCTCGGACAGCGGCTGCGGCGGCACGTTTCGTCTTATGTATACAGTCTGCTCGTTTTTGCGGTTGCCGCGGCCGTCTTCGCTTTGTATAACGCAGCGGCTGGGTATTCCTTTGTCCATTATGAGGCGCGTGAATGGGGTTTGTTTGCTCTGCTTGCCGTCGTCCCGACGGTATTCGGGCACCTGCTGTTCAACTGGCTGCTTAAATATATGAACGCAGCCTCCGTCTCGATGTCCGTGCTCGGTGAGCCGGTCGGCTCCACCCTTCTCGCCTTCTGGCTTTTGGGCGAACCGGTGGGCGTCTTTCAGCTGTTTGCCGGGCTCGTCATGTTGGCAGGAGTATGGATTTTTATCGATTCGGGCAGTCGTAGGAGGTCCACCCCCTAAATCTAGGGCCCACCCCCTAAATCCCCCTTCAAAGGGGGACCCCAGGCGCTCGGGCGCCCTGGACCCGCCAGCAGAGAGTTCATACTCGCTGCTAGCTCGCGTCTGTCGGGCATGCAGTTTTTGCTTTCAGGCAAAAACTGCTATGCCCGACACGCTCTACTTTTGGCGCGATGCCGTGGGAGTGGGTAGGTGCCTCGGGCCCGCGTTTGTCAGGCATGGATTTTTGCCCTTCGGCTAAAAATCCTATGCCCGACACGCTCTACTTTTGGCGCGATGCCGTGGGAGTGGGTAGGTGCCTCGGGCCCGCGTTTGTCAGGCATGGATTTTTGCCCTTCGGCTAAAAATCCTATGCCCGACACGCTCTACTTTTGGCGCGATGCCGTGGGAGTGGGTAGGTGCCTCGGGCCCGCGTTTGTCAGTCATGGTTTTTTGCCCTTCGGCTAAAAATCCTATGTCTGACACGCTCTACTCTTGGCGCGATGCCGTGGGAGTGGGTACGTGCCTCGGGCCCGCGTTTGTCAGTCATGGTTTCTTGCCCTTCGGCTAAAAATCCTATGTCTGACATGCTCCACTTTTGGCGCGATGCCGTGGGAGTGGGTACGTGCCTCGGGCCCGCGTTTGTCAGTCATGGATTTTTGCCCTTCGGTTAAAAATCCTATGACTGACACGCTCTCCTTTTGAGGCGATGTGTTGGGTGTAAGTGTGTGCTTTGGGCGTACATAATTGTGAAAAGCGACTCACCCGCCCTGGCTGTTTCGGTAAACGAACTGCTGAAGCTGTTTGGTCAATCCGCCTTTGCCGAATTTGAGCAGCGATCTTCGCGGCTCCGCTTCCCGATCTTGCCGGGCCGCCGCCAAAAAGCGCACGATCGCTTGACGCCGCTCGACGATTTCGCGCAAGCCGGCATCGAACATCCAGCTGTCAATCGTATTGTAAATACCCCGATTGAGTCCGAACGTCGTGAAGCAGTATTCGATAAACCGGATATCCGGCAAATGGAGCACCTCGTCATCGATTTGCTTATCGGTTTGAAGCTCTGCGGCATAAGCCATTTGGACTCACTCCTTTTTGAAAGCTGCGAAAGTGAAAAAAATTACGGAGAAACCGTATCCCGCTTCCCGCGCAAAAGCTGAACGTCGCGAACAAACTCGCGCACCGTATGGTTCAGCCGTTCGCGTATTTCATCCGCGAGCGTAAACCGATTGCTTTCGTCACGCTGCACCTGAGAGTCGACCACATAAGCGCCGGTAAAAATATTCCGCGCCCCGAGGGCGGACAGCACCGGCTTCAGCGCGAAATCGATAGCCAGCAGATGTGCAATCGTACCTCCGATCGCAAGCGGCAGGACGGTTTTGCCTTCCAGCCCTTTTTGCGGGATCAGGTCGAGGAATGTCTTGATGACGCCGGTATACGACGCCTTGTAGATCGGCGTAGCTACGACGACGCCGTCCGCTTCCTCAATCGCGCGGTTCGCGGCCTGGATCGCAGGACTGTCGAACCGCGTATGGATCAAATCCTCCGGCGGCAGTTTATGGACGCGAATCCATTCGACGTCAACCCCCGCTTGGTACAGCTGCTCGCTTACGTAGTCCGTGATTCCGTTTAAGCGGCTTGTTTCGGACGGACTTCCGGAAATAATGACGATTTTGGACATGGAAATGCACTCCTCTCAAGTATCTGGATATATTGGGGGTGAAAAAAAGACTTCCGCACACTTGCAGACTGTCTGCGAGTGGCGGAAGTCTCCGGCGATCCGGTAGACCGGGAATTACGATTTGGCCCGTTTGGCCTGCTCCGCTGCCGTTCTCTGGGCAATGGAAGCTTCCGGCTCGAACCGCTTTTTCTCGGTTCTTTCAATTTGCACGATGCGCCCGTCATGGATGACGATTTGCACGCTGCCGTATTCCAGCCCATTGACGCTGTTCACAATCCGTTTCACCCAAATGTCGTCGACTTCCAAAGGTTTAACCATACATATCCCTCCGATATTCCTTTTATCATATCTATTTAGTCGGATTTTGCGCAGAAGGAACGACTAGATCGTCCAGTCGTACCATTCTTCCCGCCGCTTTTCTTGGTAAATGAGCCAATTCCGCGTTTTTTCAATCACTTGCTGTGCCGCCGCTCCCGAAGAGAACGTATGGTCCGCCTGAAAAATGATGTCCTTGTCGCAAAGCCCCTGCGATCGCAGCCAGAACACCTTCTGGTAGAGCGGGCAGTAATCGGGTGGAATCACTTCGTCGGCCGTTCCGTGAACGAGGAACACATCGCCGTTAAATCGGCGGATTTGCTCAAAGGGATGATGATTGGAGAGCGACTCGAAAAAGGCCGGCTTAAACTTGTAACCTAAGTAATCCGCTTCGCCAAGGCGGACGGCATCCTCATAGACCTGTTTCCCGGTTATTTTGACGATATCGTTGAAAGGATGCGCCACCGCGGCCCACATGACAAGCGTTTTGATCCGCTTATCCTTGGCTGCGGTCAGCAGCGCAACGGCCCCGCCCAGGCTGTGTCCGAGCAAAATGATGCGCTGCGGATCGACGCAGTCGATCGAATGTGCGTAATCGACCACGTGCCGCGTCTGCTCGATCAGCGAATCGAGGCCGCCTGCGCCGTATTCGCCCGTGCTTTCGCCGCAGCCGCCGTAATCGAAGCGCAGCACCATGTAGCCGTGTTCGCTGAAATCGCGGGCGGCCTTCACGAACAGCCGGTCGACGCCGATCCGGTTGCCTACGAAGCCGTGCGCAATGATCACGAGCGGATATTTGGAGCCGGAGCGGCGGCTTTGGCGGTCTTCCGCCAAGGGATAATGGAGAGTTGCCGCCAAGTCCAACGTTCCGCTTTTTATCGTGATGTGATGTTCCAAGTCAACCCTCTCCCTTCGGAAAATTAAATGTGCACCGGCATCGGATCGATTTTCAGACCGTTTTCGAGTGTAATATGTTCATTATCGTTAAACATATACAGCCTGTGGATCAAAACCTGCACGCGGTCGCCGGGCTGTAAAGCGGAGCGTTCCAGTGAACGGTAAGCGAAAAGCTTCAGTCCCTCGACCTCGACTTCCACCTGCCAGTTCGAGCCGCGGAAATAGATGTTGGTCACGATTCCCTGCTCCGCAGCGGAAGGGTACGATACTTCCCCCGGCGTGCCGATTTCGATAAACTCCGGACGGATGATCGCTTTCGCACTGCCGAGCGCGCCTTCTTCAAACCCTTTGAACCGCGAAACGTCGTCCAGCACGTTCGATTCCCCGATGAAGCCGGCCACAAAAGGCGTTTGCGGATTTTTATAAATGTCGATCGGCGTGCCTTTTTGCTCGAGGCGGCCTTCGTTTACGATCATGATTTCATCGGCGACCTCGACCGCTTCCTCCTGGTCGTGCGTCACGAAAATGGTTGTGATGCCGAGCCGGCCGATCATGTCCTTGAGCCACGTCCTCAGCTCCTTTCGGACTTTGGCGTCGATCGCGGCGAACGGTTCGTCGAGCAGCAGCAACTGCGGTTCCGGCGCCAAGGCGCGGGCGAAGGCGACGCGCTGCCGCTGTCCGCCGGAAAGCTGGTGCGGCAGCCGCTTCTCCAGCCCTTTCAGGCCGGTCAGCTCGATCAGCTCACTCACGCGCTCCTTGATCTGCTGCTTGCTGCGCTTTTTCACCGTGAGGCCGAAGGCGATGTTGTCGAATACGTTCATATGGCGGAACAGCGCGTAGTTTTGGAAAACGAATCCGATCCCGCGCTCCTGGGGAGGCAGCCCGCTCACCTTTTGCCCATGGAACAAAATCTCTCCGCCGTCCGGCTCCTCGAGCCCGGCGAGCATGCGCAAAATCGTCGTTTTCCCGCCTCCGCTCGGTCCGAGCAAGCCGATCAGACGGCCTTTTTCAATCTCAAAGCTGACATCTTTGGTGGCCTGGAAGCTGCCAAAGCTTTTGGTCAAGTGTTTGGCGACGATATGCATCCGTCATTCCCCTTCCCTTTGCTCATGCTGTTGAAACTTCCATTCGACAACGCTTTTGACGATCAAGGTGACGACCGCCAGCAAAACGAGCAGCGAAGCGATCGCAAACGACCCGGCAAAGTTGTATTCGTTGTATAAAATTTGAATATGAAGCGGGATCGTGTTCGTGTAGCCGCGAATGTGGCCGGATACGACCGAGACGGCGCCGAATTCGCCCATCGCCCGCGCGTTGCACAGGATCACGCCGTACAGCAGCCCCCACTTGATATTCGGCAGCGTCACCTTCCAGAAGATGCGCCAGCCCTTGGCGCCGAGCGTCACCGCAGCTTCCTCCTCCTGCGTGCCCTGAGACTGCATAAGCGGAATGAGCTCGCGCGCCACAAAAGGAAACGTGACGAACGCCGTGGCCAGCACCATGCCGGGAAGGGCGAAAATGATCTTAATGTCGTGTTCGCCGAGCCATGGCCCGAAAAATCCGCGAGCCCCGAACAATAAGACGAAGATCAGACCGGAAATCACAGGAGACACCGCGAACGGCAAATCGATGAGCGTGATCAGGAAATTTTTCCCTTTAAAGCGGAATTTCGTAATCGCCCAGGCGGCCGCAAGGCCGAACAGCGCATTGAGCGGTACGGCGATAGCCGCCACGCTTAAGGTGAGCCGGATCGCCGAAGCGGCATCCGGTTCCGTCAAAGCGGCGAGATAGACCTCGGTTCCTTTGCGAAAAGCTTCCACAAACACAAGCACAAGCGGCAAAATCAGCAAAAATCCGAGAAATAACAATGCTATAGTGATTAAAATCCATTGGATGACCTTGGATTCGGTAATATGCTTCGGTCTGTCGACAGACAGACCGTGAGCCCTTGCCGTAACAGTTCCGGCCATGTTCTCTCCCCCTCTGCCTCTAGGCCGATGTCATGTGACGAGTCGTGCGCCACTGCAGGTAGTTGGTGATCAGCAGCAATACGAAGGAAATCACCAGCATGACAAGTGCGATGGCGGTAGCGCCGGAATAATCGTATTGCTCCAGCTTCGTCATGATGAGCAGCGGCGTGATTTCGGTTTTCATCGGCATGTTGCCGGAGATGAACACGACCGAGCCGTATTCCCCGACCGATCTGGCAAAAGCAAGCGTAAATCCGGTAAGCAGCGGCGGCAAAAGCTGCGGAAAAATGACCTTGATGAAGGTGCGCCACCGGTAAGCGCCAAGGCTGACCGCGGCTTCCTCGGTCTCTTTGTCAAGCTCCTCCAAAATCGGCTGCAGCGTCCTGACGACGAACGGCAGGCCGATAAAGGTGAGCGCCAGCATGACGCCGAGCGGCGTGAAGGCGATTTTGATGCCGAGAGGCTCAAGAAAACTGCCGATCCAGCCGTTTTTCGAATATATCGTCGTCAGGGCAATGCCGGCGACAGCCGTCGGCAAAGCGAACGGCAAATCGACCAGCGCGTCGACGATGCGTTTGCCCGGAAACCGGTAGCGGACGAGCACCCAGGCGACGATAAAGCCGAAGAAGGTGTTGATGAGCGCCGCTCCGAACGATGCTCCGAAGCTAAGCCGGTAAGACGCGACGACCCTTGCATCCGTCACCGTTTTCCAAAACTGCTCGAAGCTGAGACTCGATGTTTTAATGAAAATGCCCGACAATGGCAAAAGAACGATCAAACTTAAATACAATACGGTGTACCCCATAGACAGCCCGAAGCCGGGCAGTATACTGCGCTCTTTCCAAACTTTTGCCATTTATGATTTCCCCTTACGGCTTATATAATTGGTCAAACACGCCGCCGTCGGCGAAGTGTTTCGCCTGTGCCTTCGTCCAGCCGCCAAACGGTTCTTCGTCGATCGTGAACAGGTTCACCTTGGCAAACTTATCGGCGTATTTTTTCGCTACCGTCTCGTTTCTTGGGCGGTAAAAGTTCTTTGCCGCGATTTCCTGTCCTTCGTCGGTATACAGGTAATCCAGGTAAGCTTGAGCGACTTCGCGCGAACCTTTTTTATCTACGGTTTTGTCGACGATCGCTACGGGAGGTTCTGCAAGCACGCTGATCGACGGCGTGACGATTTCGTATTTGTCCGCGCCGAACTCTTTAATGGACAAATAAGCTTCGTTTTCCCAGGCGATCAGGAGGTCGCCAATTCCTTTTTGCACGAACGTGTTGGTCGCATCCCGCGCACCGCTGTCCAGCACCGGCACGTTTTTGTACAGCTTTTGCACGAACTCCTGCGCCTTTGCCTCGTCGTTGTTGTTTTTCTTGTAGGCGTAGCCCCATGCTGCAATGTAGTTCCAGCGCGCGCCGCCGGACGTTTTCGGGTTCGGCGTGATGACCTGCACTCCGGGCTTGACCAGATCGTCCCAGTCTTTTATGCCCTTCGGATTGCCCTTTTTCACAAGGAAAACGATCGTTGAAGTATAAGGCGAGCTGTTGTTTTTAAAAGCTTTCTGCCAATCGGCTTTGATGGCACCGGTTTTGGCGATCGCGTCGATGTCCGGCTGCAGCGCCAACGTGACGACGTCGGCTTCCAGACCGTCGGCTACCGAACGGGCCTGGCTTCCCGAACCTCCGTGCGATTGCTTGAACGTTATGGTTTGACCGGTTTTATTTTTCCAATAAGCGCCGAACGCTTTGTTGAAATCCTGATAAAGCTCACGGGTCGGATCGTACGATACGTTTAGAAGCTCCACCGGTTTGGCGGCGGATGCAGCGGGTTTGTTTCCATCGGCCGGCGCTGCCGGTGCGGATGTTGTCTCGGTTTTTCCTCCGCATGCGGCAAGGCTGAACAATGAAAGCGAAAGCAAGGTGAGTGCGGACCACTTTTTCCAATTGGCGACGATCGGTTGGTTTGATCTGGACATACGGTTTACCCCTCTCTGTGTAAAACGAAAATGGTATGATCTGCAATCCGTCATCGATGTTTCGCGGGCTCCGGTGGTCCGGTCGTCCTCCTTTACAATTCCGATGCGATTACTCAGATTTGTTGTCAGTATATTCCGTGCTTGCGAGTGTGTCAATCGGTTTTTCGCAAAAAAACGAAAAACCCAACTTGGCAAAAAGTCGGGTTTTTTCGGGGTGTTTTTTATGCTTTGGGCGAGCAGTCGCTGCAGTAGCCGAAAATCTCGAAACGGTGGTTCACGACCTGGAAGTTTTCCGGTAAATGCGGCACGTCCTTCATCGGACAAAACTCGAACGACACCGTCTTCTCGCATTGCAGACAGATCAGGTGATGGTGATGATGCGAGTGGCAGCGGGCGCGGAATTTGACGCCCTCGTTCAAATAAAACTGCTCGAGCACGCCCATTTCGCTCAGCAAACGCAGGTTCCGGTACACCGTATCGAAGCTGACGCCGGGGTACTTCTGACGCATATATTCATAGACGTCTTTGGGCGATAAATAACCGGTCGCTTCGGCAAACAGCGTCGCCAAGCTTCGGCGCTGGTCGGTGATCCGCCAGCCTTTGTTCGCCATGGCGGCAATGATCTCTTTTATCGTATCTTGCGTTTCATGCGAATGCGCTCCCATAGGCTCTCCTTTGCCCTTCGTCACAAACGTTAATATCGTTAATCATTATAATGCCCGATCTCGCCGGAGGAGTCAACTATTCGCGGCCCTCCAACGCAAGGAGCTGACTGCGGATCTCTTCTTTGGAGAAATGCTCGCCGATAAATACCGCTACATCCGGAACGTCCCCTTGCGGCGTTATTTTCATAAAGTCAGCTTCTCGGTAAGCGAACTGAAACATGAACCGGCTCGCCGTATCGGTAAACCGTAAAATGCCTTTGGCCCGGTAAACCTCTTGCGGAAGACGGGAAAGCAGTTCCTCGAACTTCAGCGAATCGATCGGTCCGGCAAAATAATGCGTGTATGCCATCACATGGTCATGCGTATGATGCGCGTGCGCTTTTGTGTGCGCATCGTGCTCCGAGGAGGGATCATGCCGGTGCTCCGCAGCGGAATCGTCGTGATGGTGATGCTCGTGCGAACAGCCGGGACCGCAGGCGTGATCCTCCCGCTCCTCGCCTTTATCCGGTCGCGGCAAACTGCCGCCATTCCCCAGCCGATCGAACATCGCGATATCCGTATGGCACATCACCGTCCCCTCGATCGGGGCGTATTCGTTCCACTCGCGGATCTGCTTCTCCAGCAGTTTCAGATCGTGCGGAGCGACCAGGTCCGTCTTGTTGAGCAAAATGACCGAAGCGCAGCGGATCTGCTCCTGCATAAGCTTGAACGTTTTGCCTTTGCCGTGCTGCATTTGGCCGAGCAAATGCGCCGCGTCGATCACGGTGACGACCGACTTCAGCTCGATGGCGGCGAGCAGCGAGGCGTCGGTTACGCCGTCGATGATTTCCAGCGGATTCGCGACACCTGTCGCTTCGATAAAAATGACGTCCGGCGAGCTTTCCTGCACCAGATTGCGGATCTCAAGCCCCAGATCGCCGCGGATCGTGCAGCAAATGCAGCCGCTAAGCATTTCCGTCATCGGCACGTCCCCATCAACCAGCATGCCGTCCAGGTTGACGTCGCCGATTTCGTTCATCAGCACGGCAGGTTTTTTCCCGAGCTGCTTGTAATAATCGAGCGCCTGCGTAAGCAGCGTCGTTTTGCCGCTGCCGAGAAATCCGGCCAAAATATGAACGGGCACCGTAGGTAGCATGTTCTCTTCCTCCCTCTCTAAATCTCGCTTCCTCCGTTTTCGGTAATTGTACTCTTCGCGCGCATCCGATGTCAAACTTCGTGTCATTTTGATAAAAAGACACTTCCGCTTCATGTGTATATCGTTTCCGCCTGGACCTATTTGCGAGGCGAACGCGTATAATACTTAAAGATAGACATGATCACTATGGCAAAGGGGGATCGCTGTGAAAGAGCATCTTGGCCCTTCGATCCAGATCGACCCGACGTTTTCATATTACTTGAACCGTACGGAAGACAGCATCGCCGATGAAATCGAGCTGGCAGGATACGGCGTCGTCCGTTATTTTGTTACGAATGAATATCAAGTGAACGGCCGACTTGTCGAAGCGTTCCGCCGCAGAGGAATCAAGGTGTGGGCGATGACGCTGGGCAACGGGACGTATACGACGGACCATCTGCCCAAGGAGTGGCCCGATTGGCAAATGACGCTGCTGAAGCCGGTCAAGGACGGATTTTGGCGGTTTTCTCCGTTCAGCTATAAATATGTGAAATGGAAAAAGGAAGTGCTCGCCGGGCTCGTTCGGCGCTATCCGTTCGACGGCCTCGAGATTGCCGAGCCGTATTTTCCCGAATGGAACGGCTTGTCCAGCGGAGTATACGGCGATGTAGGGCCGCTGGCAAGACTTGCGTTCAAAACCGAATACGGAGTCGATATGCCCGATTTCAGGCATGTCACTTCCCCCATCTACTATTTGAATAACAAAGAACGTTATCGCTGGTGGGTGCAGTTTCGGGTCGATGCGGTCAACCGTTTTTTGCACGAGCTGGTCAACGGCTTCGGAGGCGTTCGGGACGTGCGGCCGGACATCCGCATCGCGACATGGTCGATTGCCGTACAGGCAAGCGGTGATCCGGTGGAACTCGTCCGCGAATATCAAGGCGTCGACGCAGCCGCGATGATTACGCGGGTGAAGCCGGATGTGCATTTTATTCAGACGCATTGGCCGGATTGGATGAGAGGCTGGCTGAAGCCGGATTACATCAAGGCGTACCAGCCGTTCGCCGAGCAAATCCGCGCTGTGCACCGGGACATTCCGCTCGGCGTGCAGGCGGATATCGGTTCAATCCGCAAAATCCGGCGCAGCCTTGAATGGGTGGATAAGTTTGCCGCCGCTGCGCAGTCTTGCGGTTATGCGACATGGACCGCTTACGAGTACCACTTGGGCAAATATATGTACGACGAAAAACCCGTCCCGCTTAAAGCGGTTCGCACAGACCGGCAAGCGGTGCAGCTATCGTTCAGCAAACGGATCGATCCGGAATCGGCTTCGGATGAGCGCAATTATGAGGCGAGTGCCGATGGCCGGCGGTTATCATGCGCGATAGGAGTAGCTGAAGTAGACGGCAACCGGGCGGTGCTGCATTCGGACGATTTTCCCGCCGGCGGCTTTCGCTTGTATGTGCGAGGCGTGAAGGATACGCCGTCGCTGTGGCTGGTGAAGGACGGCAAAGTGAACGAGGTGCCGTCAGGAGCCTTTGTGACGGTACCCGCATGGAACGAATAAAAAAGCTGAACCCTAATTCCTGCTTACGTCTCTTTATTGGAGACGTGCAAAGAGCCGTACGATGGCGGCGTCCGGTCGAGGGAATTTTTGGGCTCAGCTTTTTTGCGATCTTGGGCACAATAAGGGACATACTTCCAGTGGCCCAGGAGATGCAGCTTATGGAAAAGACTCATTTGTCGAAGGAAGAATGCGCCAACATTTGGACCCACGGCGCGGCGGCCCTGCTAAGCGTCGTCGCGCTGGCGATGCTGCTTCAACAGGGCTTGCGGATCGGATCTTTCCGCCACATGGTCAGCTTCGGCGTATTTGGAGCGTCGCTTGTTCTTGTCTATAGTTCGTCGACATTGCTGCACCGCTACCAAAAAAACATACTGGAGCTGCTCGACCATGCCGCCATCTATCTGTTGATAGCTGCAACGCAGACGCCGTTTTTGCTCATCACGCTGCACGATCGGCGCAGCATGGCGCTGCTGGCGTTGGTATGGTCGCTGTCGCTCGCCGGCATCGCCGTCAAGGTGCGGACGTACCGCAGCGGCATCAGCGGCTCGGTGCTGTATTACGCAGCCGTTTGCTGGACCGCCGTCTTTGCCGTCCCGCCGCTGCATGACCGGCTCCCGCCGGCGGGCTTCGGGCTACTGCTCGGCGGCGTGCTGCTGTATATGTTCGGCGTTATCTTTTACATATGGCGCAAAATCCCGTATCATCACGCGATCTGGCACCTCTTCGTCGCGGCGGGCAGCGCCGCGCACTTTTTCGCGGTGCTGCGGTATGTGAGGTAGCTCCGTCTTGTCGCTTGGACTCGCTACATTTCGACGGCAAGCTCACCGGTTTCCGTATTTTTGACGACCAGCCTCGCTTCCGCAGCTGACCCTCCCGGGAGAGTCAGCTTCAGCTTGGCGGTCTTGCCTTTTTCGATCAGCGCCTTCACTTGGGCATCCGTCAAACTCCGTCCGTAGCTTTCTTTCCATATGACGAATTTGCAGCCTTCCTTGTAATGCGAGCAGCCGTACCCTTTGCGGCCCATGAAAATCGTGCCGCCGCAGCCGGAACGCGGACATTTGCCGATTACGCCCGGCGCGGCGGAGACGGAGGCGGCTGCCGTTTCCCGGCGGGCGGCATCCGCTGAGCTTACAGCGAGGGAACGGTTTCGGGCGGAGCCGGGTTCGCCGGCAGCGCTGGCCGAAGAGGCATTCCCTGCGCCTTCTCCTGAAGCGGCTGCAGCCCGACCGGCACTTCGACGCGAACCGGCTGCTTTACTTTGGAGTTCCCCTGCATCAGCCTCCTGGCGTCCCCCTCTGCCCCGCCCTTTCGAACCGCCCGACCTGGCAGGAGTTTCGCTCTCAAACGACGTTTTCGCCGCGCGAGATTGGACCCGCACCTTATCGACGATCATCGTCGCGAACTTTTTCACGTTTTCCATAAACTGGTTGTCTGACGCAGCTCCACGCGAAATTTCGTTCAAGCGGCGTTCCCACTGCCCGGTCATCTCCGGCGAAGTAAGCAGCTCGATGCCTGCGCCGCGGATCAGCTCGACGACAGTGCGGCCTTTTTGCGTGATCATGATCTTTTTACCCTGCATTTCGATATAACCGACCCGCTTTAGCCGCTCGATCGTCGCCGCGCGCGTAGCCGGCGTGCCGAGGCCCGAATCTTTCATCGCCTCGCGCAGCTCTTCATCTTCAATTTGCTTGCCCGCGCTTTCCATCGCTTTCAGCAGCGTGCCCTCCGTGTAATGCTTGGGCGGCTGGGTCTCCTTTTCCTTGACAACCGCATCGGCGCAGGATACCCCGGCATTCGGATTAACGAAGAAAGGCTCGCTCACCTCAATCTCCTCGTTTTCCTCTTCCTCCTTCTCCTTGCCCTTGCTTTTCGGCTTTTCCTTCTTCATGTCGGCGTAAATGACCTTCCAACCGAGACTGAGCAGCTCCTTGACCGTCGTTTTGAACGTTTCGCCTTCCACTTCGGTCAGCACCGTGTGCACCTTGTATTCCGCCGCCGGATAAAACTGCGACAAAAACCGGCGCACGATCAGGTCGTACAGCTTTTGCTCGTCCGGGTTCAGCCCGGAAGCTTTGCGGTTCGTCGGCAAAATCGCATGGTGGTCCTCCACCTTGGCCGGATTGCAGATGAATTTGTTACCGGTATGCACCAGGCTGCGGTTCGCGCCCTTAACCAACTCGTCATAGGCGGTACCCTGCAGGGCGGACAGCGCTTTATGCATTTCCGGAATGTTTTGCTCCGTCACGTAGTTGGAATTGGTCCGCGGGTACGAGATGACCTTATGTTTCTCGTACAGCGACTGAGCGATATCGAGCGTTTTTTTCGCGGAAAAGGCGTATCTGCCGTTCGCTTCGCGCTGTAGCAGCGTCAAATCGTACAGCTTGTTCGGGTACTCCTTCGTATCCTTCACCTCGTACGAGGCGATCCGGCCCGGCTTGCCCTTCACCTTGGCGGCGAGCGCCTGCGCTTTGGCCGGATCGGTGATCCGCTCTCCCTGCCACATCCCTTTGTACGACACGTCGCCCTGCTGCAGAAAGTGCCCCTCCAGCTCATAAAACTTGAGAGAAGAGAACGCTTCGATCTGTTTTTGCCGGTCGTAAATGAGGGCAAGCACCGGCGTCTGCACCCGGCCTACGGAGATGAGCACGTTATGTTTGGTCGTAAACGCCCGCGAGCCGTTCATGCCGATCAGCCAATCCGCCTCGCTGCGCGCCCGCGCCGCCTTCGTCAAGTTCTCGAATTCCGCGCCGTCCCTCAGCTCGGCAAACCCTTTGCGGATCGTCTCCGGCGTCAAGTCCGATATCCACAGACGTTTGACGGGATGCTTCAGCTTCTGATGGCGCTGGATCAGCGAAAAAATATGCTGCCCTTCGCGCCCGGCGTCGCATGCGTTAACGAGCATATCGCTCCGCTTGGCCAGTTCGGCGATCACCTTGAGCTGATCCTTCGTTTTCGGATTGGGCACGAGCTTGAACTGGTCGGGGATAATCGGCAAATCGGCGATGTTCCATTTTTTATATTTTTCATCGTAAGCGTCCGGCTCGGCCAGCTCGATCAAATGTCCGATCGCCCACGTGATGATATATTTTTCGCCTTCCAAATATGAACGGTGATTTTTTGCTTTAGGATCTATTGCGGCAGCGATATTCCGCCCCATATCCGGTTTTTCCGCAATAATGAGTGTTTTCAAAAGATCATCGCTCCTTGATTTCGCATTTCTTCGCCCATCTATTTTACCGATTTCCTTATGAAAAAGAAATCCCTAAAGAGTGTGTTCAAAAAGCGAGCGAAGGAGTTTAGGGGTATGCTGGAGGAGCGCCAGCGTTCGCCTTTGAGATCGTAAATAATCCACTTTATATTATTTAAAAAAATTTACGATCTCAAGAGTGACCGGAAGCATTCCCCTACTTCGAAGCGACGTACCTTTTTGAACACGCTCTTAAAGAAAAAACAAGAGACCGGACCGCCGTACGCGGCGGAAGATCCGGTCCCATTCTTTGGGCGCAGAGGTCAGACGGATAATTGTGAAAGATAACGTTCCTTCAAGATGTTCCGATGATGGATCTCATGTCCGGCAATGACGCATGCCGCGGCGCGAGCGGTCAATTTATTGTGATAAAGCTGTCCTTCCTTCAGCCACACCTCTTCCGGAAGACCTTGCAGAAGCAGTGCGGCGGAACGCCTTGTATAAATAAACTCGTCAAGCAAATCCCGCAGCGATATCCGGTCAAACTGCGCCTCGCGCACGAATTGTTCCTGCTCGTATCCGGGAAAAGTCAGGTTATCGCCGCGTGCGATGCGCAGCAGCCGGTAAGTCCATACCCGCTCGTTATCCGTGATGTGGCCGAGTACCTCCTTGATGCTCCATTTGCCCTCGGCGTAGCGGAATTCGGCTTGTTTTTCGTTGAGAGGCTCGAGCAGAGATACCAATTCATCGAGGTTGGAACGCAAAATATGCACGATGTTCCCCTCCGGAACCGCATTGACGTACATGCCGAAAATCGGTGCGTATTCGTTCGTTTGCGGACGAGCTTCCATAAAGTTTCTCCTCCTTTTTTATTCGGAAAAGCGATCATACACTAAGTTCTATATCGAAGTTGAAAATCCTTCCATTTCTCTTCGAAACTAATCGGACAATAGCTGCTCGAGCGAAACGGGAAATATCGGGCGAACCGACTCCAGAATGGCTTTAGCGTATTCCTGAGTTTCTTTTTGCGCATCATGCTCCAGTCTTTGCGCCAAAAAATGAGCGACCGATTGCAGCGAAGCCGTCCAATACCACCGTACATACATCCCGTATGCGGGAAGGAACAGGCGCGCCTGCTCCGCACAAATCCCGTCCGCCAAAGCCGCCTCGTATTTGGAAATTCCCTCCTCCACATACGCCATCAGTTCCCGCGTATGCTTCTCGCCAAGCTCCCACGCGATCGCGTCTCCGCTGCCTTGCTTGGAGTTTTCGGGCTGCGCTCTCAACTCGCCCGCTTTCGGGATATAGAAAGCCGGTTCCTCCGTAATATAACGGCGGCTGGATTCGTTCCACGCTTCCAGACTATCGCCGGTTCCTTCGTAATGAGCTGAACCGACGACATACTTCCACCACTGTCTGGCTACCATCAGCGGAGCGTAGACCTCGAATTGTGTCATCGCATGCCGAAACGGCGAGGTATGCCCTTCGCGTGCGAGAAACTTGATCAGCTTGACATCCCGTTCGCTTAACTCCAGCGATTGCTTGGCGTAAGATACACGGGCCGCATTTACGACAGTAAGGTCAGACCCCATATGGTCCACCAAACGCACATAACCGCGATCCAAAACTTTGATGATCGACATTTGAAAATCCCCCTTCGCTTAGTAAAGCCGTCTTGTGTAGCTTTCCTGCAGCCTTTGTGCGATGGAAGCGGCGTCCGCTCCCGGCAGATCGACATGATCTGCCAATATTTGAGCCGGATCGGGCAGCGTTTCTTTATCAGCCCAAGTTAGAGGATTCCATAATCCCGAGCGGATAACGCAATGGATGTAACACTCCTCGACTTCGATCCCGATTGTTTCAAGTGCTGTCTCCGCTTCCCTTCCCACACTTACATGACGAATATTGTACGTACTATTATGGTTTATTTTAGCACCTGTCTTGTAAATTGTCAGATTCGTGGGAGTATTGTGCCGGCAGCGATCAGGTCTTTGACCTGCCTGCCCGAATTGTCCCAATGAAGATGCTTGAATTTGATATCCGGGAACTTCTTTTTAATGAATTGGCCGGGTAAGACGGGTAAATGAACAGCTCATTATCCGGGGTTGTGAACCGTCTTGTCGGGAGACGTCTCCCCTTTTTTGTAGGAGCATAGGACTCTAATTTCTTCTCCAAATCCCTCGTCTACAGCCTGTTGTTTAATTGGTGCTATATGGTATACTACCAACAGAACGTGCGTTCGTTATCAATGGTTACGTAATAAAACGTACCAATACAGGAGGTAATAATGGTCTATGCTGCTCTGCTACGCGGGATCAACGTCGGCGGAAACAACAAAGTGGATATGAAAATACTTAAACAATCATTCGAACGAGCCGGTATGAAGAACGTCGTAACTTATATCAATTCGGGCAATATCATTTTTACAAATACCGAACATTCCAAAAATGATATAGCGCATATTCTCGAAGAAGCTATTCTGGAAACCTTCGGATTGCAAATCAAGGTACTGGTGCTTAGTTTGGAAGACATGAAAAAAGTGATGTCCTCGCTCCCCGATCAATGGACAAACGATGACAAAATGAGAAGCGACGTCCTTTTTTTATGGGAAGATATCAATGACGAATCCGTTCTTGAGAAGCTGACCTTCAAACCGGAGATTGAAACGGTGAAATACGCTCCAGGCGCGATTCTGTGGGCGATTGACAAAATAAACGTGACTAAAGGCAGCATGACAAAGTTGGTTGGTACGAAATTGTATCAACAAATGACGATCAGGAATGTAAATACGGCACGAAAAATATATGAGCTTATGTTGACAGCAGAAAAACATTTAATATAATGAATGTCGGACAAGTGGAAGTTACTGTATATTAGCGATAAAGACGAAGGCAGCCGTTCTGAATGATCGGCTGCCTTTTGCCATTCAGTTTAATTCTTTTTTCCATAAAGACCCCAATATTATTGAGTAAAAATGAATTGCGGATAGACGGAAGTATCGTCGCGAAGTACCAATGTCGAGGCTATCAAGGCAGAGTGGAATTGTTACCCGGAACCTTACCTCTACATCATAACGCATATTTGCCGCAAAAAACAGACTACCATTTTCTGTATGTCTGATTATAATAACAATCATCACATAAAACCGTTGGGAGATGATCTCTATGAACGTCGGAACTGCGCGTATGAAAGCGGCCGAATGGGTTATGCGGTATGCGAGCGGGGAGAGTTGGTTTCGGGGTGCCTATTTCAGCGGCTCTACGGTCGGGCTGCCGGACGAGGCGCAGCTGTCTGCGGCGTCGGACATCGATGTCGTGATCGCGACCGCGCATGCGGAACCGCCGCTCAAACCGGGGAAGTTCCGCTACGACGGCGTGCTAGTGGAGGCGACGTACTTATCTGCGAACCAGCTCTCCTCGGCCGAGGCAGTTCTCGAGTCTTACCATCTGGCAGGCAGCTTCCGTACGGATACGATCATCTCCGATCCTGCCGGACATCTGCGCACGCTGCAGCAGCAAGTGTCGCGCCGTTTCGCCGAGCGGTATTGGGTATACCGGAGATGTGAGAACGTCCGGCAAAAAATCGAAAACGGACTGCGGGCCATCGATACTTCAGCGCCGTTTCACGATTTGGTGACGTCATGGCTGTTTCCGACCGGGATAACGACCCATATGCTGCTTGTCGCCGCGCTCCGCAATCCCACCGTCCGGCTTCGTTACCTTGCCGCTCAAGATGTGCTTGACCGGTACGGCTTATCCGGATTCTATTCCGAGCTGCTGGAGCTTTTGGGCTGCGCCCGTATGACACCGGAACGGACCGACCATCATCTCGAGGGGCTCGCAAGCACGTTCGACGCCGCCGCATCAGCTGCCAAAACTCCGTTTTTCTTCAGCACGGACGTAACTCCGTCGTCCAGGCCCATCGCCATCGACGGCAGCCGCGAGCTTATCCTTTCCG
Organism: Paenibacillus hamazuiensis; assembly: GCF_023276405.1. Taxonomy (NCBI): domain Bacteria; kingdom Bacillati; phylum Bacillota; class Bacilli; order Caryophanales; family Paenibacillaceae; genus Paenibacillus; species Paenibacillus hamazuiensis. The sequence continues at coordinate 2,290,198 of NZ_JALRMO010000001.1, read as the reverse complement.
GCCGCCACCGCGAAGCGGTGTTCTGGATGGTGGCAACCTTCGCCCGCTGCCATAAAATATTCGCCGCAGACGCACCCCATCTGCAAAAAGAACATGAACCGGCGTTCAAGGAGATCATGACCGACCTCGGCTTCTCCGCTGCCGACGACTACATCAGCCGCGCCGCAGATGTGAGCCGTTTCTTGCCCAGGCTTTGGACAATGACAGAAGCAATTATTTCCGCCAACCCTGATATTTCACAAGAAATATAGTTAATTGTACAAGCATGGCTATTCATGAAAGCATATTTTAACGCGAGGGGGTGGTATAACATGGCAGTCATTTTCAAACGAAATTTTACTTTGTCCGACCTTAGCAATGAGGATCTTATTTTCGACAAAAACTGGAAAAGGGTTTTCAGGAATGGCCGCGCAATCTATATTGCCACTAAAGATAACGCGTCGATCACTATTAATAGAATCGTAAAAGGAAAATTAATTCCGGTCGTCCTTCAAAAATTCAAAAAAGGAAAACGGGTTGTCGTCGTTGGCACAGCCGTTCACAACCCGCCGCATACGGTTAAACTTCTTTAATCACATCATTCTCTGCCCGCAAAAAATGAGGACCGTTACCGTGGTCCTCATTTTGCTATATGCAACGACTGCGAAACCACCCACCGTTACAACAGCTTCTTTGTATTACAGCAGTGCCGATTCGCGTGTACGCATCGTTCGTGCTGCGTCAAGCAGTTCCCGAACAAATCGCTCATGCCGGTCCAGCAGCGAGATGCACCGCTCCTGCAAGGAGGCGAGCTTTTGCCGCTGCACGGACAGGCCGATTTTGTACAGCTGCATTAACGCGGGCCTCCAGTCTTTGCGCAGCTCCTCCAGAGCTGCGGCCAGTTCGTCCATCCGTTCGAACCGGTGTCTATGCCGCGCCAGAAACCGACTAAAATATTCAAGCTGGTGGACGACACCGCCGATCCGCAAGCCGTAATACGCGTGTTTGCACATGTCCGTAAAAATACGGTCTTCCAGGTCGCTCAGATTGGCGAGGTTGTCCATCAGCGCCCGGTAAGCGGACATGCCCTGCCAGCGGCCACCGGGCAGCTCCCGGCCGCGAACGAACGCGTCCATCCGTGCGAGCGCTTCCTGAACCCGCCTCGGCTCGGGCAGCGGTTCGCGGCCTGGAGCGGCTTCGAACGAGGCGCAGCCGGTCAGCCCCTCCCGAAGCAAAGGGAGCGGAATCGCGCCGGAAAAGGTTTGCACGCTGCCGGCGTTATCGTAAAACGCCGTATCGGCGATGAAAGCCGCTTGCCGTACCTCATCCAGGCCGTGCAGCAGCACGATATGCTGGCGCGCGGACGCATCGCGAAACGCTTCGTGATATTCGATGACCGACGTGCGCAGGAACAAAACGGCAAGCCGCCCCGCCGCAAGCGTATCCCGGAGCGGCTCGATCGCATCGGCTCCGGATTCGACGTGAAGCGATATATGCGGCTGCATCCCGTACAGCTCGGCAAAACGCCGCAATATTTGTTCCCGGGAAGCGAGCCAAATCCGAAACGCCCCGCGTTCGTATTCCACATTCAAGCCGCCTGTTTGAAAATAAATATCCGCTTCGTCGGCCGTTTCCGCCGCTTCCGGGAGCTGATGCACCAAAACGTGCCTAAGCCCGGAAAACAGGCAGTGCACACCCGGTTCAATTTGTAATGCCTGCATTCCGACCGGAGTCATTGTATCTCTCCCTTCAAACCTCGCGAGATCATCCGGCCGATTGTTCCAATCGCTTGTATTTGTCGACCAACTGGTTTATCCGCCGAAGCGTCGAAACCTGTTCCGGGGTCAGATCGTCGTCCTCCACCGAAATGGAGAATGCCAGCTCAAGCTCCACAATCAGCTCCACGGCCACTACCGAGCTTAAATTGTACTCCAGCAGGCTCTCATCCGGATCGAGCCGTTCGAGCTCCGCCCTCTCCCGTTTCAGCACTTTCGCCAAAATATCGAGAATATGCAAATTCCCTGTCATCCCGCGACACCTCGCCCGTATCCAAGAAATATCTACCATCCACTACTTTTTTCCCGGCCAAAAGCTGCTGATGCCGCTTGAACTCGCTCCAGGCGGTGACCAGCGCTATCGCATCGGCACGCTGCGCCAGCTCTTCCATTGAAGCGGCATATTCGATCGGCAGCGCGTACGCCTTGCGAAAAGGCTCCATCGCAAGCGGATCGTACGCCACGATGCGGGTAAACCCGCGCTCCAGCAGCAGCTCGATGATCTCGCGGGAAACCGCTCCGCGCACATCGTCGCTCTCCGGCTTAAACGACAGCCCGAGTATGCCGACCGTCTCGGCTGGACGGCAAACCGCGGCAATTCGCTCCACGATGTTCCGTTTGATCGCATCGTTCACCGCAAAAACCTCGCGCAGCAGCGATCCCCGGTACCCGACCTGCGATGCATGATGGACCAAAGCCGCCGTATCCTTCGGCAGACAGTAGCCGCCGAAGCCGCAGCCGGGGAACACGTATTCCGTCATTTTCGCCGGCCGGCCGCTCCATCGTTTGTCTTCATGCAGCAGCCGGAACACCTCGGGAACGTCGATGTCCCCGGTTTTTTCGGCGATCATCGCCATTTCGTTGGAAAAGCTGATCAGCGTGGCGAGCAGCGCGTTCGAGCCGTATTTGACGAACTCGCCGGTAGCAGCGGAGACGCGATGGATCGGCACATCGAAGCCGGACGCATACAGCTCCGCCGTTCGCCGGCCGCCTTCGGCGTCGGCTTCCCCGATGACGATCCGGTCCGCTTCGATAAAGTCGCGCCACGCCGAGCCTTCCCGCAAAAACTCCGGGTTGTTGACGAGCCCCGCCGTCTCGCCGAGCCGAAAGCCGCTTCGTTCGATCATCGGTCCGATAAACCCGGCTGTCGTGCCGGGCGGTACGGTCGATTTGATCGCATGCACGCGAAACCGGTCCGGGGACAGCTGCTCCAGGCATGCCCGGACGGCTGCGATCAGATCGCTCAAATCCGTCGCTCCGTCAGGCCCGCTCGGCGTGCCGACGCAGTAAAAAATATAGTCGGCGGGCTGAACCGCATCCGCCAGCGTCTCGCACAGGACGAAACGCGAGCCGCCGTACAGCGCAAGATGCTCCGCAAGGTGCGGCTCGTGAAACGGGACGATCCCCTTGCGGTACAGCTCCCTCTTCGCCGCGTCCGCTTCATAGGCATATACGCTGCAGCCGAGCTTATGGGCAAGACCGAGCCCCGTTGTCAGGCCGACAAATCCTAACCCGATAATCGCGACATTGGTCATACCGGCAGCAGCTCCTTCCGCAAATAACGCAGGTAGCGGCGCACTCCCCGCTCGACGGAAATTTCCGGCCGAAAGCCGAGCGCCATCCGCGCTTTCGTAATGTCCGGGCAGCGGCGGTTCGGGTTGTCGGTCAAATAATCTTTTTCCTCCGAGACGATAAACCGCACTTCCCCGCCGTATCCCCACAGCTCCGCCGCCGCTTCCCGGTATATGTCGGCCAGCCGGCGCACCGAAATTTCCGGACGGTCCATTCCGATATTGAAGCAGCCGAACTCGTCGTGCGTGAGCACCCGCAAATATCCGTCAACCGCATCGGCGATATAGCAAAATGTCCGTGTCGGCCTCCCGTCCGAATAGATGACGACATCTTCGCCGCGCAGCACCGCCTGTGCGAAATCGGCGGGGACCCGCTTATCCGTGAGCGCCATGCCCGGTCCGTAGTTGTTGAACGGCCGCACGATGCGGATCGGCATGCCGTACGTCTGATGATACACGTAGCAAAGCGTCTCCCCCATCCGCTTCGACTCGTCGTAACAGGCGCGCGGACCGATGCTGGCGACATTGCCGAGATACGTTTCGGGCGTCGGGATCGCCTCCGGGGCCGGATCGCCGTACACCTCGCTGCTGGAGAAAAACAACAGCCCGTCAAGCGGGCGGTGCTTATAAAACTCCAGCAGACGGCGCAGTCCCAGCACGTTCGCTTCGATCGTTTCGACCGGGTATTTGCGGTAGTAGGAAGGCGATGCAATAGACGCCATATGGATAACGAAATCTGCGGATAAAGCGGAAGCCGCCTGCTCCAACTCATCCCGGGCGATATCGAACCGGTGAACTTCAACGTCTTCATGATGCCGCTCAAGTTCCTCCAGCCAGCGCGGCCGGCCGAAAAGAAACGTATCGAGCAGTATTAGCTTGCGGTATGGGAATCCTTTGCTTTTTAAATAAACGAAGCAGTTCGTCAAATAATATCCCAAAAAACCGCCGCAGCCCGTAATGACGATCGTTTTGTCCACAAACCGCTGCGCGCTGCCATTTTTGCCGAACACGTACTCCATGTCCTCGAGCATAATTTCGTTATCGATCACGGCCCGCACTCCCTTCCGTTTGGCCAGCGTTTCCAAGGCGCTTCGCCAGAAGCCCATAACGACTCCAAATAAATCTTGTCCCGCATCGTATCCATGCACTCCCAAAACCCTTTATGCCGATAAGCCATCAGCTCTCCATCCTCGGCAAGCCTTGTGAACACATCGCTCTCCAGCACCTCTTCGTCCCGGCTTACATATTTCAGAACCCCCGGCTCGAACACGAAAAATCCGCCGTTGATCCAGCTTTCCGTCTCCACCTTCTCCTTGAAGCGCACGACCTGATCGCCCGCCAAATCGACCGTACCAAACCGCGCCCGCGGTCTGACTAGCGTCAAAGTGGCAAGTTTGCCGTGTGACCTGTGAAAATCGAGCAGCCGCTTCAGATCGATGTCGCTTACGCCGTCCCCGTAAGTCATCATAAACGTGCCGCCGGCCAATCGGTCCCGCAGCCGGTGCATCCGGCCTCCCGTCATGCTGTGCAGCCCCGTATCGACGAGATGCACGGTCCAATCGAGAGGCCGGCGCTTCATGACATCGATCGAAGATTTTCCCATATGAAGGGTAAAATCACTCTGTAAGTACATATAGTTCAAAAAATACTGCTTCACCACCTCGGCTTTGTACCCGAGCGCGACGATAAATTCGTTGAAACCGTGCGCACTGTAAATGTTCATGATATGGCACAGCATCGGCAATCCGCCGATTTCCACCATCGGCTTCGGCTTCACCGTCGTTTCTTCGCCAAGCCGGGTGCCGAAGCCGCCGGCGAGCAGCACAACCTTGATCATCGTCATCACCGGCTTCTATATGGAATGGATTCTGCAGGCGCACTCGCGGATTTCCTCCAGCCAGCGCACCCGTTCAAACGATTCCCGAAGCAGCATATGCGGGGCCGGGCCAGGCTCCGGCTCCAGCAGCGCATCGCGGAAATACTTCAGCTGATTCTCGTAGTAATGCATCGGCTCGAACACGATGCTATCGAGCGGACGTCCATCATGATCCTCAACCTTGATCGTTATTTTGTACCTGCCGACATTCGCCCGGAAAAAATCGTTGATCGTCAAGACGGCGTGCTCCGTTTCCAGTACATGCCGGGTCCGGTACGGGCGTTCGAACGACGCGGCGAACGATGCCGACGTCCCGTCCGCATACGCGAGCGCCGCCTCGAACGTCCAGTCGCAGCCGCGCGGCCCGGCAAACTCGGAAGCGCCGCGAATGTCCCGGACGCGCGAGCGGTCCAAACCGGGCAGCAGCTGAACGAGCTGCAGCCAGTAGCAGCCGAGGTCGTTCCAGACGCCGCCGCCTTTTTCGGGAAAGCAGCGATAGTTACCCTCCGGCGGCGATTTGAACGGAATGAACATCTCGGTGTTCATCCGCAGCAGCCTGCCGTACGTTTGTTCATGCACGATCCGCGTCAGCTCGCGCTGCCACGGATGATGCCGGACCATCATCCCTTCGAGCACAATAACGCCGCTTCCGGCCAGCTCACGTTCCAGCATCGCGCATTCCCGCCCGTTTAACGCAAGCGGCTTTTCGACCAGCACATGCTTGCCCGCGCGTGCCGCTTTCAGCGCCCATTCCGCATGAAGCTCATTGCTCAGTGCGATGTAAACGGCGGCAGGCTGCGGACAGCCGATCAGCTCTTCGAGGCTGTCATAAACACGCGGCACGCCGAATTCCGCAGCCATCGCTTCCGCGCGGCTGCGCGTCCGGTTGGCGATGCCGCACACCCGCACGCCGCCGACGTAAGACAGCGGTTGGAAAATCGCGCGCCTTACAATATCCGCGCAGCCGGCGATGCCAAGTGAAATTTCCGCCATATTTCGGCCTCCGCTCCTAGATGTGCTTCAGCGACGATACCCCATGCAGATACAACACGTTGCATTTGGAGCAAGCGGGAGTAAGGCCGCTGTTGATCGTCTCCCGGATACGGTGATACGCTTCCGATTTCCAAATTTCGCTCAGGCTCGTCTCCTTCAGGTTGCCGACGGAAAACTCGGAGAAAAACTTGCAGGCGGAAACATTACCCGTCGGCGTGACATCGACCCGCGTCGCCAGCGCCAGGCAGTCAGTCGCGCAGCGGCTCGTCATCGCTTCGCCGGTGACGAATTTTTCGATCTCGTCGAACTCGAGGCCGGGCTGGTAGCGAAGGCGCATTGTCCAGACGCGCCCGTTGATTTTGCGCAGCTGCTCCATAAGCGGCGGCAGATGGTGCGGCTCGATTTTATACTTGAAGGCGTGCCAGCTGTTTTTTCGGTGATCGTCCAAAGATAGAAGCCAATCGAAATGCTCGGCGAAATAGTCGTCCATTTGCGCCGACGTTTCATGTGAGATGTACCAGGGGAAGGTCAGCAGCACAAGATCGATCCCCGTCTTTTCGAAGCTGTCCATCAGGTCGTACAAATAATAAATATTGGCGTTATTGATCACGCAATGAACGGAGATACGACCGCGGAAACGGCCTTCCCGGCGCAGCTCCAGCAGCGAATCGACCGCTTCCATCGTTTTGCGGAACGACCCTTTGCCGCGGATCAAATCGTGATCTTTCTCGAATCCTTCGACGGCGATGAGCAGCTCGAGATTTTCGGAAATATCGCAAAGCTGCTCCATATACTTATCCATCAGCAGGCCGTTCGTGCAAATCGTCGCCTCGCGCGGGTCCTCCTTCAGCATTTGCAAAATGTCGCCGAAACGGTGGTGGAACATCGGTTCTCCGCCCCACAAATACAGCCGGGATTTCACCTGCTTCGTATCGTCCAGCAGCTGCTTTACGATGGCAAGATCGATGTCGAGATTTTGCTCTTCCTTATCCATGTGCTGGTGGTAGCCGTCCTCGTTCCACTGGTAGCAGTGCTTGCAGCGCAGGTTGCAGCGGTTCGTCAGCTTGATGCCGATAAATTCGGGCAGCTCGGTCTTATATGTCAAGCTGCCGGCACGCTTGCGCATCGGAACGACGGCATTGCGAATCGTTCTTTTGAGAATGTCGAACGATTTTTCGTCCATCTTGATCCTTGTTTTCGGCTGCATTCAGGTCCCTCCTTCTTACAATTAAGAAGATTTGCTACATCCGCGGCTTCTCGTTGTAATACAGGCAGCAGCCGGGGCAAATCGGGAACAGCGTTTTGCGCAAATAATCGCGGTATTCCTTGTATTTCTGCCCGTTCCATATGTTCGTAATGCTCGCCTCATACACGTTGCCGAGCGTCAGATCGTAAAAGTTGTGGCAGGAGGTCACGTCCCCGCGCGCGTTGATCTCGGCGCTGATCCACGGAAACACGCAGCGCTTTTTCATGTTGGTAACCTTGGACCAGTTGGCGCTGAAGTAATGGCGGATGTTTTCCTCGCTGATAACTTTGGGATAAGCGTTGAAATATTTGCCCTGCTCCAGGCAATACCGCTCAATCCTCTTCAGCTGGCCGGCCAGCAAAGCCGCATCGATCTCCCGGAACCGCTCGGGATCGGCGATAAACCCTCTGGCGATCGGCGCCGAATCGATCTCGAAATGATGCTTCAGCACATAAGCGTATTGATCGTACCTTTCCTGAGTAACGTACTGCTGCAGCTCCACGCTGATGCAGTCGAGCATCGACAGGTCGAGGCTTTCGAAATAAAACCGGTCCAGATGCCGGTAATTGGTCGGGGTCACCGCGGTGCTGATGCCGATTTTCGGGTATTCGCTCCCCCTTGCCTCGCGCAGCTCATACAGCGTCCGGATGCCCTTCATCGCCTTGGCGAAAACGCCGGCCCCCCGCTGCGCATCGTTGATCTCCTCCGGCCCGTCGAGCGATACCCATACCCGCTCGGGCGGATATGCCATGATCATTTCCGCATTGCGCTCCAGCAGCGTACCGTTCGTCGGAAAATGCACCTTGCTGCCGTGCCGGTGAATGAGCTCCAGCACCTCGTCGAACCACGGATACAGCAGCGGCTCTCCGCCGTACAGCTCATAATAAGGCTGCATCGGACTGCAGTCCTCGATAATTTGCCGGACAACGCTCAGATCGAGCTTTTTCAGCTCCGGCTTTTCCTTGTACGATCCGCTTTCGCCCCACTCGAAGCACATTTTGCAGCGCAGGTTGCACGTTTCGATCAGCTGCAGAAATACCCATTTCGGCGCACTCAGATCGAGCCCCGGTGCGGAAGCCGGCGCGGCATTCGCTTTTGCCAACATAAACGATCCCTCCTTTCGACTAACCGATTCTCCCGATCAGATCCTCCGTATAATTGCGGGCCTCCGCCTTTCGCTGCAAAAGCCGCCTGTGTACAGGCTCGAGCAGCTCCTCGGAGAAACCCGACTCCTTCCACGTTTCATAAGAAATGCCGAGCCCGTTCGCCTCCCACACCGCTGCATTTTGCTTCTCGTGTGCGCCGAACGGCTCGAGCATGATCACCGGCGTCGCCGACGACAGCGAATCCATCAGCGTTCCCGCCCCCGGCTTGCTGACGATCGCCTTCGCCCGGCGGATCACCTCGTACAGTCCGTGATGCGAAGGCAAATTCGCATAGACCGGCGGTTCCTCCGGCTTGATCTGCCCGAACAGCGGGAACTCGTGCTCCCCCGACCGCCCCTTGCGCCAGGCGACCCACTGCGGGTCATTCATGTAATACCGGTTTCCCGGCTTTTGCGCGAGCGCCTCTTCCAGCTCATACGCGACGATATCAAGCGCCAGTCCGTGCTGCTCGAGCTCGGGGATTTTTCCCTGATAGGTGCCCATCCCCCAGCCACCGCCATGGACGACGTACCGCGACGGCCTTTGCGCCAGCGGAATTTCTTCCTCATCCCCCACCTGAATGTAGAAAGGGATCGTCCTTTCCCTCGCGTCGTAAAGCCATACGTCCCGGTAGCGCGCGTTATAGTCCGGATTGAATTTCTTCAGTCCTTTCCAGGACGGCGACAAATCCGAATCGACATACAGCAGATCAACCTGGAGCTCGGCCAAGGCGCCAAGCTTCTCCCTGTACATATCCAAAATGTAAATCCAGTGCCCGGATAACGATATAAAATGCCTGCGCCTTTCCTCCGCCCACTGCCCCAGCAACCGGTCCACCTGCGCGAAATCGATGCTGTCGCGAATGTCCTTCGGAATTTTTGTAGCGACGAGAGCAACCGCAAAATTATCGTGGTACGCCTTTTTGCTGTCCAAAATTTTGTCCTGCTTGTCTTGCACCATATATGTTTCGAAAACGAGCACTTCGGTGGCGAAGCCGCGCCGCCGCAATTGGTGGCTGACGATCAGCCCCGGATTGTAAAAGCCGAGCCCGAAGCCGGAACAAAGCACGGTTACGATGTTCGGATTCAACGTCTCCCCTTCCTTTCCGCTTAAATCACGCCATTCAATTCGATAAAACGATACCAAGCGATGCAATCAGCTGCTTAAACTGCGCATCCAGCCTGCTTCGCTTAGCGGCATCGTCCGCCACGACGGATACGTACAATCTGGCTTTGCTTCGTTTGCCCTCCCGCTGGTTGACGCCAAACGTGTTCGCGCTGAGCGGAAATACGCCTCCATCCCGTTCCGGGCGGTAAAGGAGATGTTCGCGCTCCAACGCCGCAAGCAGATGCACAAAGGGCAGCTCACCGGGGCAAACCAGGGACAGATAGGTCAGGTTGCCCGTGAGCGATCTTTCCGCCAAATAACGATCCAGCTGATTTTTGATCAAGCTCATCGATTTTCTCGCATTGATTTCGACGATCGGGACAAGCGAACCGTCCTTCAGCTCCATCGAGTCGACGCACACGTGGCCGAAATAACCGCTTTCATGAAGACAGCGGGCCGTTTCGCGCATCAGCCGGAAATACCCGGCCTGCTCGAGTTTTTCCAGAAAGGCGGGGCTGGCACTGACCGAGCCTTGATAAGCAAAATCGGAATTGACGACCTGCTGCACGGAAATGAACCGATAATCGCCGTCTTCATCCACGTAAAACTGGCATGAGAAATCGTTCTCTTTCGCGAGAAGCGGCTCCAGGATGAACAAAACCGCTTTTCCCTGCCGTTCCTGCCCGGCTATGTAGGACGCGATCCGCTCCAACACGCCTTCCGTCTGCACGAGCAGGTTGCCTTTGCCCGATACGCCGAACGTATCTTTGATCAGAAGCGGTCCGGTCATCAGCATTTCCTCGCCGATCTCCTGCAGCTCCCGGTGGCTCGTGACGATCCGGCTGACGTTCGGCAGGCCGAGCCGATCCTTAAGTCTTGTCGAATATAATTTCGAATTGACATTGCGAATCGTATCCATCTCCGGCGCGCGGCTCTGCAGCGCGAAACGCGAACATAATTCGTCCATTCCGTCCAAAACGGCAAAGGCATCGATGGTGTATTTTTCTTGAAGAAATTGATGGATACTCTGTGAGGAAGAGGATGCGAGCAATCGTTTGAACACATTCGGTTCGAAAGCTCCGGAAGAATCTTGATGATCGTCGAGGTTCCATTCGTTCGTCGTAAAATCAAACCCGAGCCCGCGCAAATAATCGACGTGCGCCGGGTCCATCCGATAGCGCGTCAAAAGCGCGTCGCCCTTGCGGCAAAACAAAAACAGCAGCTCATCCATCGCATGGACGATCCGGCGCGATTGCGGATCCGGCACCGCCGGCAGCTTCGCCAGCACCTCGTCCCGCCAAAGCGTCTCCGCGTCAAACGTCCCTAGCAGCAGCGCTTTGGCTGCAGCCGTCCCGGTCATACGTGCTGCGCCTGGATGAATTCGCAAAAACGTTCGATCGATTGCAGATGCTCCATGTCGAATTGATCGAAATCGATCTCGATGCCGAATTCATCTTCAATGCGAAGAATGAAATTGATGAGCTGCAGCGAGTCAAGGCCCGCGTCGTTCAGCACGTCGGAGGATGCGGTGAGCCGCCCGGCCAAGTCCGGCTCGTTTTTGATCTCGCAGATGATCGAAATTACTTTTTCATGTATCATACCTAAATCCACTCCTTCGGCAATGAGGATCATTTCGGCGCGTCTGCGGTTTTTTCGATCACGGCCAAAATGTCGGTCTGCGGGTATTTCAAATTGTAGTTGGTCATGTGGGGCTGCCTGACGTCGGTGATGGAGACGAGCCGAAGGCTTTCCGAAAGCGAGTCGGCCAAATGCTTCACGAAAGCGGGCTTCGTGAACCTCCAGATGACCCCGTCGATCGACGAGTTGGCCATGTAGCCGGCGTTCATCTGCTTTCCGGAGCCTTCCTCCTGCAAAATGACCGGATCGGCAATCCAGATCTGCCCACCATCCTTGAGCAGCCGGGCGCATTCCTTGAACGCTTTTTTATGGTGGCGAATGTGGTGAAAGCAGCGGGCGAACACGATGATGTCGAAGCTTTCGTCTTCCAGGGGTACATCGTAAATGCCGGAATGCACGGTGTTCTGGTACCTGCCCTTTTTCAAGCCGTACTGCAGGTAACGTTCGTTGATGTCGAGGTTGACGAACTCGGCGCCGCCCATATGCCGCGCCCATTTGTTGAGCAGGCCGGTACCGCAGCCGACCTGCAGCACCTTCCCCTCCATCGGCGGAAAAAACCGATACACCGACGTCGGATGCGGAAAATTGAGCACATACATGGACAGCTCGTACAGAAGCGGATGCTTCTCGATCAGGCGGACAAGCTTGCTGACGTAAAACGGATTTTTCTTCGTCTGCCTGCTGAAATCCCGTTTGTTCCAAAAGTAATAAAACGGGTACAGCAAAGCATAGTAAACGACGTACACCGCTTCCAGACATTTGATCAAGACCGGATTGTTGCGATGGTCCATCCGATGGGCGACTCCCAATTGCTGCAAGTCCCGATCCAGCTCCAAGCTTTTCTTTCACCTCCTACGGAGAAATCCATTTTTTCCGCACTCAGCATATTTATGGCAACCGCTGCGGTAAAATGATCATATTCCAGGAACGATATGCGCGCAATGTAAATATTTTGTAAACAGCCGTTTTTGGAATGTGCACTTTTTTGCACACCCAGTACAAATTCGCAGCGAAGCGAAATTGCCGGCTTTTAGCTGGCCGCGACAGTTTTCTTTTGATGCTGCAAACGGCTCATGCGTTCGTATAGTCCGCCCAGTACGAGCAGCTCGCTGTGCGTTCCTCTTTCCACGACCTTGCCTTCGTCGATCACATAGATCATATCGGCGTTCTCGACCGTCGAAAGCCGGTGAGCGATGACGAGTGTCGTCCTGCCTTCCATCAGCCCGTGCAAAGCTTGCTGCACCATCAGCTCCGATTCCGAATCCAGCGACGATGTCGCCTCGTCGAGCAGCAGGATCGGCGCGTCCTTGAGCAGCGCGCGGGCAATGGCGATGCGCTGGCGTTGTCCCCCGGACAGCTTGGTGCCCCGCTCGCCGACATGGGTCCGGTATCCTTGCGGCAGCTCCACGATGAAATCGTGGGCGAATGCGGCTTTGGCCGCAGCCCGCACCTCCTCGTCGCTGGCGCCCGGCCTGCCGTGCCGAATATTTTCCTCCAGCGTTCCGTCGAAAATATACGCATCCTGCGGCACATAGGCAATGCGCCTGCGCAGCTCCTGCATATCGCTCTTCCCCAGCGGCATGCCGGCGATCGTTATCGCGCCGCCGTCCGGCGGGTAAAAGCCAAGCAGCAGCTTGACGATCGTGCTTTTGCCTCCCCCGCTAGGACCGACCAAGGCAATCGTTTGTCCTTGCTCCGCGGTAAGCGTAATGCCGTCCAGCACTTTTTTCCCGGGATCGTAGCTGAAGCTGACGTCCCGCAAAACGATCGCTTCGCGGCCCTCTTCGTCAGCAGCGGCAGCGGCATTGCGGCAGCATTCCGCTTCCGTCGGTTCGCCAAGCATTGCAAACACGCGTCCGGATCCGGCCAAAGCCGTTTGCATCTCCGGAATGTAGGCGGCCACCTCAAGAAAAGCCGAATTCAGCCTGCCCTGCAGATGGATGATCGCAAACAGCGTACCGAAGCTGACGAAACCGCGGCCAGCCAAAAAAGCTCCGACGGTCAGGAGGCCGATGCTGCTCGCCATGCCCAGCATATGATTGGTGCTGCCGAGCAGCGCCGTCAGACGATAACGTTCGATCCGGTGCCGTGTCGATTCCTCGTTGACTGCGGTGAAGCGGCTTCTGACAAGCCTTTCTCCCTGGAACAGACGGATGGCCGAGTACCCTGCCAGCACATCGATCAGCCGTGCGTTGAGCGTGCTTATGCTCGTCTGTATCCGGTCGCTGGCCCGTCTGACGGGAGCCGCAAACCTCACGTTGACGGCAACCGACACGAAGTTCAGCACAACCAAAGCGGAGGAAATGCGCCAGTCCAGCACAAACATCGGCACTGCTGCGGCCGTTCCGTATATGATCGGATAAATGAGCCGGCGCAACCTGCCGGTATACAGCCCGTTCATCGTCCCGATATCGCTTGTCAGCAGCGTCAGCATATGGCTCGAATGATACTTCTCGAAATAGCGCACCGGCAGATGGCCGCGATGCTGAAACAGCGCCGATCGCGTTTCCCTCGCCGTTTGATGGGCACAGCGGTTGTACATGTATTGAAACCGCGGAATCAGCGCGATCAAAAGCACGCACACAGCGAGCAGCAGCAAAATTCCGTAGACCAGCGGGCCCGCCGTTTTTTGCGCCGCTGCGTCGGCAATGAATTTCAGCGTATAAGCCTGAGCGACTGCAATGCACGACGACAGCACGGACATGCCGATCATGCCGGTCAAATACGGTACCATACGCGGCTTCATGTAGCTCATCGTGCGGAAAAATTCACCGTTTGCAAGCCGCCTCGCGTTCATCGGCGTTCCCCCCTTCCGATTCGGCAATCTGGTTTACGTACAGGTTCGTATACAAGCCGTTTCTTGCAAGCAGCTCTTCGTGTGTGCCTCTTTCGGCGATAACGCCTTGATGCAGCACCATGACCTCGTCGGCCGAGCGGATCGTGGACAGTCTGTGAGCGATCACGAGTACGGTGCGTCCTTTCGTGATGCGAAGAAACGCCTCCTGAACATACGTTTCCGACTCCGCGTCGAGCGCAGAGGTAGGTTCGTCAAGCAGCAGGATCGGCGCATCTTTCAGCACGGCGCGTGCCAGCGACAGCCGCTGTTTTTCCCCTCCGGACAGCGTGCTGCCTCTTTCACCGACCATGCTTTGGTAACCTTCGGGCAGCTTCATAATAAATTCGTGGGCATAAGCCGCTTTCGCCGCTTCGATGATTTCGTCCAGCGTCGCGCCGGGCCTTCCGAGCGCTATGTTTTCCGCCACCGTCATCGGAAACAAGACAGCCTCCTGGGAAACGAGCGAAATGTACGAACGTGCCGCGGCCAGATCCCATGCTTGCAAATCTTTGCCGTACAGTTCGACTGCCCCCCGCTGCGGCTCATAAAAACCGCAAATCAGCTTCAATATCGTACTTTTGCCGCCGCCGCTCGCTCCGACCAGGGCTGTCATTTTATGGGCCGGAATCGTAAAACTGACATCGGCCAGCACGGGAGCATCCGGATTATAAGCGAAAGCGACTCGATGAAAAGCGATGGCCGACTTAGAGGCGGACGCCTTACATACGTCTCCGTTCGTACGTTCAACGGGAAGATCCAGGATTTCAAACAACCGCTTGGCCGCGACCATCGTTTGCCGGAATGCGGCGATTTGACCGGGAACCATCGCCAGCGGCTCGGTCAGAAACTGCAGCAAATAAACGAACGCAAACAAACTGCCGGCCGACAGCTGCCCCTTCACTGCGAGATACCCGCCTAACAAGGCGCAGCACAAGAAAGGGATGAGGCGGATCGTCATGTTATACGGCGCCAGATTCGCCAGCTGCTTCTGTTCCTTTAACCTGAATTCCAAAATATCTCCGGTCACACCGTTATATTTTTGCTGCATCAGCTGCGTTAAATTAAACGCTTTTTCCACATAAACGCCGCTCACCGCATCGACGGCGACGGCCGCTGCTCTGCTTTCTCCTTCCTGCGCCTTTTTCGTGAATTCGTTGATCGGGCGGCTTACCTTGTTCGCCAAGTGAATCGTCAGCGGAATCAGCACCATCGCAGCTGCCAGCAGCATCCAATTGAGCCACAGCAAATAAGCGAACGTGCCGATGAAAACAAGCGGGCGATAGACGGCTTCGGACAAGCTGCTTTCAAAATAAGATTGCAGCATCATCACATCGTTGTTCATCCTGGAGACAAAATCCCCCGAATGGCGTTTTTCCAGCTCCCTTGCAGGCAGGCTTGCGATATGATTGCCCACGGTTTCCCTAATATCCCGCAATGCCAGCGAGCTGAATCTTCCCGCGCCGTATTTCATTACATATTTCGCGGCAACCGTGACGACCGTCAGAACGATAACCTGCAAAATCATTGCGTAAAATTCGGTCAAGCCGCCGAATCCTTTGTCGGTCACTTCGCGAATCAGGTTTCCGGCCAGCATGTCCGCAACCGCGTTGACCAGAGAAGCCGCGATGGTCAGCAGGAGCCATAGACGAAAAGGTCTCGCGAAGGAGAGCAGCTTCCAAAAAACGTTTTCTTGCTTTGCATCCGTTCGTAACACCCTTTCCGCTTCCGTCCCGCCAGCCATCTCCTCACGCTCCTTTGCTTCTTTGAATCATGAATTGCCAAAACCAATCCGCTCTGCGGACTCCCGGCAGCGGGCTTTGATTTGCACAAGCACTTCCGACAAAATAGCGGTCTCCGCCGCGGCCATGTGCCTCATCCGCTCAAGTATGCGCTGCAGGCAAGCTTTATCCCCGGTTTTCGTATACTTGAAAAAAGTGCTGCGAATGATGAAAGCGCCGTCTTCAATTGCGGAGTAACCTTCGATCATATGATCGGAGGCTGCGGCGTATTCTTTCTCGCGCAAATATCGGAGCAGCTTGCCGATGCATTTTTTATGCTCCCATAACACCTGAAAAGGAAGCACGTTATTCCCGGCCTGCTCTTCGAGCAGCAAATGCAAATAATGCTCCAAATGATCGTATACGCGGATGCCGTACACGACATCGGCGGTGTGGA
The DNA here is from genome assembly GCF_023276405.1 of Paenibacillus hamazuiensis. NCBI lineage: Bacteria > Bacillati > Bacillota > Bacilli > Caryophanales > Paenibacillaceae > Paenibacillus > Paenibacillus hamazuiensis. Next base: position 2,273,857 of record NZ_JALRMO010000001.1, on the reverse strand, counting down.
TAAGCGGGTGGTCCTGGAACTGAATCGTCAGCTCGGCATGATTCGTCCCGGTCACATAATCCTCCAGCAGTCGCTGAACGACGTTCAGGTTGAAGACATATTTGGGCTTGCTCACCGGCTTCAGCATCCAGATGCGCTGCGCTCTTCCGCCGGGCACCTCGCTCAAAAACGACTGCCTCATTTCGGCAAAACTTAACGTGAGGCTTTCGAACCGGTTATTCGTCGTATACGAGTAATCCATGATGTGAATGATTTCCTGCTCCCGGTCAAAGCCGTACGCCAGGAAACCGCTTACACGATGATGCTGCATGTAGCTGTTACAGTGCGGCAAATAATACTGATCTCCTTCGATCGGCACGTATTTGTCCTGTTCGATGCAGCGGATGATCACCTCGATCGGATCCGCAAACGGACCGATCACCGTCCGGTCCGTCCGCTGCACCGTAACAAACGGGTTGTTCGGACGGTTCATGACCGTATCGAGTAAATAAAAGTCCAGCCAGTGCACATCCTGCAAATATTTACGGGTGTAAAGCTGAATGTAGTTGCTCAGGATCCAGGGCTCGCTTTCCTCGAAAAGCGATATGATCGACAGCGGCATCGCATGATGCTTATAGCCGTCAATAAACGGCTGCTTGATCGGCAGCTTCTTGGCGTTCATCAGTTCCCTCCCCATTCGGCAGATTAGGGTCAGCAATTGTCCGTCCCCTTAACACAACTATAGGTTAAGGGGCTTTTTTCCATCAATAGGACTTTTTTGCACAGCGTTTTTGCCCCCTAAATCTGCGAAGTCCCCCCTAAATCCCCCCACCGGGGGGACCCCAGGCTTCCGAAGCAGGCTTTGCTCCGCAAAGCCCTCAAGGCGCCCCAAGCGCCCTGGACCCGCCCGCCTGAAGTTACTGCTCGCTGCTAGAGTCGCGTTTGTCGGGCATGGATTTGGGGCTGTTTCGCCCAAATCCTATGCCCGACACGCTATACTTTGGGAGCGAGTGACGTGAAGTTACTAATGTGCCTCGGGCCCGCGATTGTCTGCCATGGTTTGCTGACGCAAACCGATGGCAGACACGCTTAACCGCTCGCTTATAAGGCGATATTTCTAAACTTCCAATGATTATCGTACTTACCTGCCACCGGGGATGAAGCAAATTGAATATGATGAGATTCTAACGGTTGTCACAGAGGTTATTGAGGGCAAATTAGGGATATTTAAATTCTGATATGAACGTGACCTGTCAAGTAGTTTGTATAGGGCACGCAAGATATTTTTCGTACAAAAGCGAAGTGATCCTCGGAAGCTTATTCCAGGTTCGTTTGGGGGGAGCAACGGTTATCCACAAAGAAAACCCGCTATAATTTCCTGAACTCCCAAACTGCAAAAAAAGCAGCTGCCCGGTAATTGGGCATGCTGCTTTCAATCTTTTTATGAGTTTTTCACAGGCCGGTAGATGACGTAGCTGGTCGGCGTTTCGCGGACGATGACCTGCAGGCATTGAGGTTTGTTTGATTTGGAATCGAGCAAAGCCTGGATCGAACGGTGAATTTCCCTGGCCACAACTTCCGTTGTCGGGAACTGTTCCCGGTATTCGGGGTGGTCGTTGAGCAGCGTATGGTCGTACCGGTCGTGAACGGCCTGTTTGACGGTTTTGAAATCGACCAGAAAGCCCGTTTCGTCCAGTTCGTTTCCTGCGATCGTCACATTGATTACGTACGTATGTCCGTGCATGTGCTGGCATTTGCCAGCCAGCGCGGACGGAATAAAATGCGCCGCCGACATATGAAAGTCCTTGTTCAGCTCAAACGCAAACGAATGCTGAACCTGCGGATAATATTGAAAAAGCACGCGGGTTTTACCTCCATGTTCCACCAAAGTCTTATGGATGATGCACTTTTACAATACCACGAATAACCGATTATGAAAACATCAGCCTGAGCAGCGACAGCAACATCACGCCGGTGACGACAAGACACGTAATGACGAGTTTTTTCTCCTGACGGTCGAATTGATTCATGGCTGCCCGCTCCACTTCTTTGGTTATCTCTATATTGTCATTGTACCCCGAAGATAAACGTTTCTGCAGCCGGGACCGCCTCGTTTTTGTGATCATTTCATGACAAAGTTTCCGCTTGAATCCGGTTTCATTATGTGATATATTATTATCCTGCTTTTTTCTAATATAAGGAAACTATGGAGGTAACGGACGCTTGGAACCTACGATTCAGGATGCTTTTACCGAAGAATCAGAACGGCTGGATCAAGTGCTTCATGAAATCGACTCCCAGTTAGCTTATTTGCGAAAAATTCCCGTTTACCACGGACCCGATCACACGGAGCAGGTGCTCGAATCGATCCGCGATACGAAGCGCAAGCAGCTTGCCATCGCCAGCGGAGAGCCGTATTTCGGAAGGCTCGATTTTCACGAATCCGGCAAACCCGGCCCTTCCCCGCTGTACATCGGCAAGGTCGGCGTCGACCGGGAAAACAGCGGTGAGCTGCTCGTGATCGATTGGCGGGCTCCTGTAGCCAGCTTGTTTTATTCGTTTACCGGGGGCAGCGAAACGGCCTCCTACGAAAGCCCCGAAGGTTTGATCGAGGGGCTTGTTTATTTGAAGCGCAACATCGTCATCCGCAAGCAGATTTTGCAGCGTGTTGTCGATACGTTTAACAAGGCGGACGGCGATATGTCCGTAACCGACGAGTTTTTGCTCTACCGGCTCGGCGAGAACAAGGATAACAAGCTGCGGGACATCGTTTCCACGATACAAGCCGAACAGGACCGCATCATTCGCGCCGCGAAAAATACCGCTCTCATCATCCAGGGCGTCGCCGGAAGCGGCAAAACGACCGTCGCCCTGCACCGTCTCGCCTTTCTCCTCTATCAATACCGCGAACAAATCCGTGCGGAAAAAATGATTATTTTCGCACCGAACCGGATGTTTCTCGATTACATTTCCGGCGTGCTGCCGGAGCTCGGCGTCGGTCACATCCAGCAAACGACGTTTGCCGATTGGGCATTGGAGCTTTTGGAGCATGAAGTGAAGCTGACCGATCCGGCGTCCCGGCTGAAGCTTTGGTTCGCGGTCGGTCCGGGCCGGCCGACGGTGACGCCGGAAACGCCCAGCCGTTTTAAGGGCTCCCTCGCCTTTCTGCAATGGCTGGAAAAATGCATGATCTTGTTCGAAGCGAACTTCCTTCCTCCGGCCGCATTCGTTCCTTGGGAGGGACATTCGCTGCCGGCGGAGACGATTCGGCAGTGGTATGAGGTGGAGAACAAGCATTATCCGCCGGCAAAACGCCGAGAGCGCGTGCTGGCGAGGATCAAGCGCTGGCTCGAGATGGAGCTGGATAAAATATGGGAACAGTCGCGCAAAAAAGAGCTGAAAAAGAAGTCGGCCGCGCGGCTTCGCGATTATACGAAGGCATGGACGGAGCATACGCCGTTTTCGCTCTACCGGACGCTGCTCTCTCCTGCCGAACGTCCGGTCTGGCTGCCGGAAGTGCTGCTCCGGGAGCTGCCTGAGGCCGTATACGCGAACACCGACAAGCTTTTCCGCAAAAAGCTTGTCGATCCCGACGATCTCGCTCCGCTGCTGTATTTGCGAAACCGCCTGCACGGCATCGAAGCGGAGCTGATGTTCGATCACACCGTGATCGACGAAGCTCAAGATTTCTCTCCGCTGCAGGTCGCGCTGCTGCAGCAGCATACGCGCAATCAGTCGTTTACGATTCTCGGCGATTTGTCGCAGGGCATCCACGCGTACCAGGGCATCGAAGCGTGGAGCGAATTCGAGGCGCTGTTCCCGGAAGAACAGCGCGGCTATTTCCAGCTCGAAAGGAGCTACCGCTCGACGATGGAAATCATTTATTTCGCGGACGAGGTGCTGAAACGTTCGCGCACCGATACGCCGCTCGCCGTGCCGGTGTTCCGCAGCGGCGACCCGGTTCGCCTCGTGAAGACGCCGGCCGGCGGCATGCACGAGGCGCTTGTCCGCGCCGCACGCGAGCTGCAGGCCGCGCAGGCGATTACAACCGTCGCCGTCATCGGGCGGACGGAGGACGATTGCGCGCAGCTGCACAGCGCGCTTAAAGCTGCCGGCCTCGAGGCCCATCTGATCGAGGCCGGGCAGATGAGCTACCAGGGCGGACTGTCGGTCGTGCCGGTATATTTGGCCAAAGGCCTCGAGTTCGACGCCGTGCTGATCGCGGATGTCGACAAGCGGCGCTACGAACCGACTCCGCAGGACGGCAAGCTGCTGTACGTCGGCTGTACGCGCGCGCTGCACGAGCTGCGGCTGTTTTACAGCGGCGAGCCGTCCGATCTGATCGCCGGTATCGAAGGCGACTTCGCCGTGCACGCATAAGGCCGTAAAAGGGCCGCGGACAAACCTTAAGTCCGCGGCCCTTCCCTTTTTACAGCGATTCGCGATATTTTCCGGGCGTCGTTCCTTCATATTTTTTAAATACCCGAATAAACCCGATATCGTTTGCGTAACCGACTTTGTTCGCGATTTGCGTAAACGTCAGCTTTTTGTCCTGCATCAGTTTTTTCGCCTCGTCAATGCGCACCCGCGTCAAATAATCGGTCAGGTTCATCCCCGTCTGCTTCTTGTAAAACGCCGACAAATACTGCGGCGTCAGCCCGAAATGCTCGGCGATCGTCGTCAGGCTGAGCATGTCGTCGCCGTAATGCCGTTCGATGTACGCGGCGATCCTTTCCGCAAGCTGCCGACCGTGGCTGCTGCGGCTTGCATTCAAATATTGGCACAAATCGAGGAACCAGTCGCGGATTTTCAGCTTCATCTCCTCCACCGTCGGACAAACGGACAGCTCCCTTAACGGGTCGAAGCCTGCGCCGAACACTTCGCGGTATAACGGGTCCATCGGATTGATGATTTTCCATAACGTGCTGACCATGTTGTTGAACAGGCTTCTTCCAAGCTCGGGAGTAATCCGCCGCTGACTGAAATGCGCATGGAACAAATTGCCGATCAGCTTGTCGACATTTTCCACATCGCCGCTTTTTGTGAAGTTGATCAGCTGAATTTCCGTTTCGATCGGATAATAGTAGTGGCGGTCGGCATCCGCAATTTCGCGGTAGCGAATGATTGCGCCGTGACCTCTGAACATTTTGTAGTCCAGAGCGCTGAGCGCCTCGAAATACGATTCGCAGACCCGGTCCAATCCTTCGTGCACGTCCCCGATCGCAACCGTCATATACGTTTTAAACCGCTCTTCGATAACCTGCTTGAGCCGGGCGGCGATGCTGTCCAGCTCCTGCGGCGCTTCCGCACGCCGCTCCGCGTAAAAATTGACCAGCAGAGCGATCCGGCGCTGATCCAGTTCCACCGCGTATCCCCATTGCCGCTCGCGGATCAAGTCGCCTGCAATGTTGGAAATGATAAAGCGAACGAGCGCCCACTGACGTTCCGATTGATCGGCGCTGAACCTGCTGAAATCGGCGATGTCGATCAGGATGACGGCAAAATATTCGGAGACGAGGCGAATATCCATAAACTGCAGCGACTCCTCCGTCATTCGGGAAGCGTCCACATGCCCGCGGATGAAGCGAGACAGAAAGCTCGCCCGAATGACCGGAGTTTGGCGGCTCAAAATTTTCCGAAGCTCCCGTTCCTCGTTCATGGTCATGCGAATCGTTTCCCGGATAAACTCGTATTCGTTGGCCGGCTGCCCCGTTTGCGCCGGCTTCTCCTTCTGAAGCGCGCGTACCACGGCCTGCAGCGGGGCGTAATTGCGGTGCAGCCAGAAGCTGATCGCCGCTCCGCCGCCGGCCAGGCAAATCAGGAGCAAGGTGATCATCCAATTTCTCAGCGAATTGACCCGCTCCAGATAAACCTGCTTGGGCATGACATGAACGTATTTCCAGCCATTATGCTCGGATACGGTATAAGACAGCATCATATCGACGCCGTTATCCTCGTATTCGTACGGTACGCCGCTCGCACTTACTTCCTGCAGGATCTTATCCCAGCGGAGCGACTCGCTGTTTTTCCCGGCGATAACGCGGTCCCCTCGATCAAGAATGTAAACCGAGCTTTGATTGGCGGATTCGATCTTGGACAGCATGCTGCGAACCTGGTTCATATCGAGCAAAATGACCAGCGCGCCGCGAATCTCGGATGGCTCCCCGAGGGGAAGCGTCTGAACGTAGGTGATCGTATCGAGCGTGCCGCTTGGCGTCTCGTAGGTGACAGGAAAATAATCCTGATAATGGGGGCTTCCGAGCAGCTCGCTGCGCCACGTATGAAAGCTGGTGCCGACCGGCAAATACAGCCGTTCATACAGCACATCCGCCGTTGTTTTGGCGGTCGGCAGCAAAACCGTATCGTTCGCACCGAAGTAGACATAATAGCCTTGTATGAGATCGCTTACATTTCGATACCGCGACATATGATCCGACACGAACTCGACGAATTTGTACGCATCCGCGGATTCGGCCGTTTCGGCGTTATTCATCAGCCACTGCAGCTTCGGATTCAAAGCGATCTGCTGGGACATCATCTCGACATCCCTCAGCTTACTGTCCATCACCTGGCGAAGCTGCTCCAGCATCGCCAGGTTCGCCCGGTTGGCGTTGTCCGTCATAATGTTGATGGTCTTCGTGTACAGAATCGATCCGAGGGCAAGAGGAAGCAGGAAAACGGCCAAATAGGACAATAAGAGGGTGATAAAAGCGCTTCCGCGCGGTATGCCTTTAATCCGCACCATGAACCACCCTTCCCAATTCGGTGATATATTATATTATTCTGAAAACGCCGCCGTTTTCCTGCTTTTCTTCCCTACTCCTTGAGCGCCCCGATCATGACCCCTTTGACGAAATATTTTTGCAGGAACGGATACAGCACCAGGATCGGAATCGTGGCGACCATGATTGTGGCGTATTTGATCGCTTCTCCGATCGGCATCTTATCGACACCGGACGCATCGGTCGTCATGTTGTCCGTGCTGTTCGTGATAAGAATTTCCCGCAAAATAAGCTGCAGAGGATACAGCTCGCGGTCGCGCAAATAAATCATCGCATTAAACCAGGCGTTCCAGTGGCCGACGGCGTAAAACAGCACCATGACGGCCATAACCGGAATCGACAGAGGAAGAATAATCCGCCACATCACGGTCCATTCGCTCGCTCCGTCGATTTTCGCCGACTCCTCGAGACTGACCGGCACGGCCTGGAACGAAGTGCGCATAATGATCAAATTCCATGTATTGATCGCTCCGGGAATAATCATCGCCCACGGCGTATCGGTAAGCCCCAGATTGCTGACAAGCAGGTAAGTCGGAATAAGCCCTCCCTGAAAAAACATCGTGACGACGATCATAAACATAATCGCGTTTTTAAAAAAAACGTTTCGCCGGGAAAGAAAATATGCCCCGAGCGCCGTCATAATCAGATTAAAGAATGTTCCTACGACGACATAAAACAGTGTATTCCGGTAACCGCTCAAAATGTTCGGATTGGCAAAAACGGCTTTATACGCATTTAAGCTAAAGCCGTACGGCTTCCATAACAAACCGCGGTGCTGCGCCAGCAATCCCGGATCGCTGAGCGATGAAAAGGCGACGAACAAAAACGGGTACAACGTCAAAAAACAAAGAACGATCATTGCGGTCACGTTCAGCGCATCGAACGTTTTTTCGCCTAAAGTCGGTTTGATCATCGTACTTCTCCTCCCCCCTACCATAACTTCGTCTCGCTTACCCGCTTGCTTATGCTGTTGGAGAGGACAAGCAGGGTAAAGGCGATAACGGCGTTAAATAATCCTACGGCTGCCGTGTAGCTGTAATTCGCCTCCAAAATCCCTTTGCGGTACACGAAGGTGGAGATCACATCGGCCGTATCGTAGGTCAGCGGATTGTACATGAGCAAAATTTTCTCGCTGCCGACGGACATCATCGAACCCATTTTCAAAATGAGCAAAATGATGACGGTCGGCATAATCCCCGGAATGGTGATGTGCAGCATCTGCTTCCACCGCCCCGCCCCGTCGACTTTGGCTGCTTCGTACAGTGTGGGATCGATATTCGACAGCGCGGCCAAATAGATGATGGAGCTCCAACCGACCTGCTGCCAAATGCCCGAAGAAACGTAAATGAAACGAAACCATTCCGGCTCGGACAAATACGACTTGGACGCAATGCCGAAAGAGGACAGCAGTTGGTTCACAATCCCGTCTCTGGCCAAAAAGTCGACCAGCATCCCGACCACGACGACAACCGATATAAAATGCGGCAAATAAGTGATCGTCTGAACAATCCTTTTGAAATACTGCCGGCGCAGTTCGTTCAGCAGCAGCGCGAGGACGATCGGCGCGGGAAAACCGAAAATCAGCTCATACACATTGATCAGAAGCGTGTTGCGGATTAACCGCCAAAAATAATAGCTGTTGAAAAATTCCACAAAATGATCGAAGCCGACCCACGGGCTGCCCCATATGCCGTCACCCGGGCTGTAATCTTTAAAAGCTATCTGCAAACCGTACATCGGACCGTAATCGAAAATCACGTAATACGCGATGACCGGCAAAACCATCAAATAGAGCAGCTTGTTGCGCCTTAAATCGCGGCCTATCGTCAACCATATGCTCATCTCGGAACGAGCCCGCTTCCGGGCGGCTCCTGCGGCCGTTTTGACCGTATCCATAAGGCGTACCTCCTTCGCTTGGAAAAAATCAGGGAGATGAACGGATCATCTCCCTGCCATGTGGAGTTTCCTGACAATCGGGCGTTATCGTTTGTTGTATCTTTCCAAAGCGGCCTGCTGAATTTTGGTCGCTTCCTGGATTCCCATACCTTCGATCGTTTTCACATACTTGTCGAAGTTATCGAGCGGCTCCGCGCCCATAATAAACTTGTTGAACATCTCGTCTTTGAACGTATTCACATCGTTCATGATCGAAGCGAACTTGCTGCTCTCATCCGAAGTCGGCGTGACGAGCGGCAGCTTCCTTTCGTTGGTCGGCTCCGACCAGATCCGGATCGACTCCTTCTGCTCGGGCATGGCTGCATACTGTTCCATATACCTTTTGTCCTGCACGAAAGGACCGTTGAAATTGGCGCGCACATGGCGGGCCATCGCTTGGGCTACCGACAAATCCTTAGGATTCATGATGTCGTCCGTGTAGGTCGGATAACCATTCACCATCTTATAAGAGACGCCCTCCACCCCGAAGTTAAACAGCATCATGCCTTCGTTGCTGTAGGCATAATCGAGCCATTTGGCCGTCGCTTCCGGATTCGTATTCGAGGTGGAAATCGCAGCGCCCACCGCGCCCGAGAAGTTGAACGTCTTGGCGCTCCACATTTTTTTGTCTCCCTTGTTGACGACGGGGAACGGAGCCGCCGCAAGCTTGAATCCGGGAATTTTATTTTTAACGAGCGAGGTGTAGTTGCCGATCCCCGAGCCGGTGCTCATCACGGTGGCGAACAGCTGGTTCCCCGTGATCTTCGCGTCCTTCAGCTTGCTGTCGGTGACGGCGAAATCCGGATCCAGCAGCCCTTCCTTGTACCACTTGTTCATCAATGTGAGAAACTGCTTATATTCCGGCTGAATCGGCCCGTAGCTCACTTTTCCATTGACGTGGTAAAAATCGTAATTGACGCCGAACGAGCCGAGAAACGGCACCGCTCCGCCCATATCGCCTTTGCCGATCAAGAGCGGAATTTCGTCCGGCTTGCCGTTGCCGTTCGGGTCGCTTTTCTTGATTGCCGTCAGCACGTTATACCAGTCGTCGAGCGTCTCCGGCATTTTCAGATTCAGCTTTTCCAGCCAATCTTTGCGGAGCGCGATCCCGTTGCTGACCAACAAATAATCGTCGCCGCGCAGAAACGGAAAGCTGTAAATACTGCCTTCGTCCGTCATAACCTGCTTTTTCCAATCCGGATTGGCATCCAATATTTTTTTCAAGTTGGGGGCATGTTTATCGATGATGTCGTTCAGCTTGATGATTTTTTTATCTTTGATCGCTTTCTCCGGCCCGCCGGGATACCCCGTCCAACCGTATTCGATTACATCGGGCAGTTTTTTTCCGGTAATCATCAGATTAAACTGATCTTTTTCTTGCCCTGCCGGGGGATGCTGGAATTCCACCTTCACTCCGGTCTTTTTTTGCAGCTCCTGATAAACCGTCATATCTCCGAAGCTTTTTAACGTTGCAGCTACATTGCCAGCCAAGCCGACCCAATACGTAAGCGTTTCCAATTTTGGCGGTTCTTCGACCACCTGCTTTCCGGTCGTCTTGCTCCCCGTGCCCGAACCGCTGCACCCAGCGACGAGCGACACGGACAGCAGCGCCGAGGTGCCTGTGGCGAGCCATCTTTTCCGACTGACATTTTTCATACCCCTTTTGCCTCCTTCATATAAGCTGCATGCTTGGCGACGGCCGGCAACCGGTGAAGAAGCGCCGGCTTTTCCGCTATTTCTTCATTTTACAAAGATTTCGCCATTCGGAAACCATTAAGTTTTTGCGGAATAAGCCGGGGTTAATATTTGACGTAATCCGATTTTAAGGTCGGTTATCTGAAATTAAGAATGCGTTCTCACCGTTTGACCGGCCATCAACGATAGTCCAGTTTATCGGCGGTCCGTTCCATAATACGCAAATGTACGGGCAAGTAGTAGTAATAAACGACCAAATAGACCGGTACCGAAAAAAGGGTGTGCCAATTGTTAAGCTTCATTAAACCGACAGCCACGGTTGCCCACTCGGCAAGCCCGGATAAAGACGTAAAAATCAACGTATAAAGAAGTTTATGGCGCTCCTCATAGTAATTCAAATAAATGACGGAAAAGCTCGGCGGGATAATCGAATATAGGAAAAACTCGCCGATCCCCCGCTTGTGAGGTTCTCCGACGTCGAATAAATCAAACCACACCGCAAAAACCGTATCGGTCGCCCAGACCAGTCCGGCAATGACACCGAAGGTCAGGTAGATTTCCCGCCAGTTCACGCCCCTCTTCGGCATAAATGCGACAAATAAAAGAAGAAATAGGCCAAGTACAACCGGGTACCACCAGCCGGTGCTAAAATCCATTGAATCGACGATGTCGTTTAAGTTCATACCGATTTCCTCCAAAATTACAGGGTTGATGCTTAATATTTCCAAATCACTACAAAAAATATGCGCAGCATGAAAAACCTGACGGAAGATCCCCGCCAGGTCCACATTTTAAACTATGTCACATCTGTAGAGCTTCGCGTCAGCCGTGATCTCCGATCAACTCGACGATCATTTTGCGCAGCTTGATGAACGCTTCCGAATCCTTGACACCCGGTTGATTGCGAAAACCCGGCGGCACCTGCACCTCCTGCTTGATGCGGCCGGGGTTCGCCTGCATGACGAACACGCGCTGCGATAAAAATATCGCTTCATCGATATCGTGGGTGATAAACACGACCGTCGTCTTCTCCTTCTCACAAATGTCGAGCAGCATTTCCTGCATCGAGCTTTTGGTCATCGGATCGAGCGCACCGAACGGCTCATCCATCAAAATCACCTCCGGATTGTTGGCAAGCGCCCGGGCGATGGCCACCCGCTGCTTCATCCCGCCGGACAGCTCCTTCGGATACGATTTCGCGAACGGCGTCAGCTTCACCAGCTCCATGAAGCGGTCGGCGATCGCCCTTTTTTCAAATAAGTCGACGCCCTTCAGCGTCAGGCCGAATTCGATGTTTTGCCGGACCGTCAGCCAAGGGAACAGCGTGTACGACTGGAACACCATGCCCCGGTCGCTTCCCGGCCCATCGATCTCGCGCCCGGATATGAGCAGCTGCCCCTCCGTCGATTCCTCCAGCCCGGCCAAAATCCGCAGCAGCGACGATTTGCCGCAGCCCGAAGGGCCAACGAAGCTGACAAATTCGTTCTGCTTCACGTCGAAGGACACATGATCAAGCGCGAGAAAGGACGATTTTTTTCCGGTATATACTTTCGTGAGGCCGCTGGCTTCAATTTTTACAGGAGCGGCATATGACTCCGGATATGCTTGAACTGCATGCAGCATCAATTATCGCACCCCTTCCAGCCATGGGAAAAACCGTTTGTGGCAATAGGCGAACATGCGATCGGTAATCAACCCGAGCAGACCGATGACGATGATGCCGACAAAAATAATGTCGGTGTTCAGAAACCGCTGCGCTTTCATAATCGCAAAACCGAGTCCGCTGCTTGCCGCAACCAGCTCGGCTACGACCAAATACGTCCACGCCCAGCCGAGCACAAGGCGCAGCGTGTTCATCAAATCCGGCATCAGGGCCGGAATGAGCACACGCTCGAACACCTGCCATCTTTTGGCCCCCATCGTATAAGACACCTGCAGCAAATCGTTCGACACCGCTCTCGCGTTGTCCGCCACCATCAATACCAATTGGAAAAAGCACCCAACGAAAATAACCAGCACCTTCGCCGTTTCCCCGATGCCCGCCCATACCATGATAAGCGGAACGAACGCCGTCGCTGGCATATAGCGGATAAATTCCGTCGGCGGTACGATCAGCGCTTCCGCCAAACGGAAGGTCCCGGCGGCGATGCCGAGCGGAATGCCGATCAGGCACGCCAGCAAGAAACCCATGCTGACGCGAAACACGCTGATTCCCACATGATCCCAGAAAGCGCCGCTCGCCATCTGTTCCACAAACCGGGCGAAAACCTGATCCGGAGTCGGCATAAAGGTACGCTCAACGAGCTGCCCGTAGCTGAGAACAGCCCATAAAACAAGCAGCAGCACGAACGCGCCGGCCACCCCGCCGGAATACCACGATTTGCTTATTTCTTCGCGGATTTGAAATAGCCGGGGCCTTTTTTTCTTCATTCCTTTCACCTCCGGGTTTATTTGCCGCGTTCCTTGGCGACTTCTTCAATAAAATGCCCGTCCAGCACCGGTTTCAGATCCGGTACTTTGGACAGCATGTCAAGCCCCTTCAAAAATTCGGCTGTTTTCTGTCCGGTATATTGCAAGGATTGGAAGTCGCTGCCGCTTTGAAACGCCTTGCGATTATCTTCGATGCCGAATATTTTCACGCTCTGCACGCTTTTTTTATATTCATCAAGCGGAGTTTCCGCCGCCTTGGCCATGATGGCCAACGACTCCTCCGGATTTTTTTGCCAGTAATCCAAAGCGTCGAACCAGGCGTTCACGATCTTTTTCACATCGTCCGGCCTGTTTTTCACCACATCTTCGCGAAACACGAGCAGGTCGGGAATGAGACCGGGCGTATCCTTCGAGGAAAACAGCAGCTTGCCCTTCCCTTCTTCGATCGCTTTGCTCAAAAATGGCTCCCACAACACCGCTGCATCGAGCTTGCCGGATATAAATGCGGGACCCGCGTCGTTGACAGTCATGTTCGTAAAGCTTACATCTTTTTCTTTAAGCCCTTCCTTTTCCAGCGCGGTCAGCATCAGCAGATGATCGACGGTGCCGAGCTCGGTTGCGATTTTTTTGCCTTTCAATTCCTTGATCGAGTTTATATCCGGCCTTACGACGATCCCGTCCCCTCCCGCCGAGTTGTCGTTGACAAGCACGGCTTTCACCGGGATTCCTTTGCTCGCCGGCGCAAGCGTATCGCTGAGCGTCTGGCTGTTTGCATCCACCTTGCCGGCGGCCAATGCGGCAAGCGAATCGCTGTATACCGGAAACCATACCAGTTCGGCATTAACTCCGTTTTTCTCGAAAAAGCCTTTCTCCTTCACAAGGTACCAGACAAACCAACCCGGCCAGGGACTTAACGCGATTTTGATCGCCCCCGGCTTCCCGGCGCCACCGGAAACCACCGGACTGCCGGCTTCCTTTGTCTGAGTGCCGCAGCCTCCCAGCACGAAAGCTAACGCAAGAAGTAAACAAACCGATGACAACAACCCTTTTTTCATCTCAATCCCTCCCGAAATTATGACACTAAAAAGAAAAAACCCGAGAGAGATATCGTGAAAAAGATATCCTCCCGGGCTTTTGTCCCTCCGTGTGCACGATGACGCATCGTGTGTCTTCTCTTGGACCAGACCGGCTTTGGATAACCGCGGAACCCTAGATGACATGATGTATGCTGTTAACGTCATGATACAACGTGATTTTCGTTTATGTCAATATAGCTAACACATAAATTTTTCAAAACTAATTTTTGATGTGACATTTTAACATAGATCCTTTTCAAACAAATTTAATTATGTTATATTATCTAACATATATTTGGCTGCGCAGCCTGGTTTTTATGTGATAATTCGTAACACAAAAATGCAAAACGCTTGTTTTCTAGGGTTCCGCGGTCTGCAAGCAGCCGGACAGGTCCGAGAGAAAACGCACGGCACAAGCCGTGTTCACGGAGGGATAAAAGCCCGGGAGATCATCTGAACAAGATATCTCGCCGGGTTTTTCATATTTTTCCGATATAACCCGCTCAAAGGAGTGTCCCCCATGAGAGAAGAAACGTCATTCCGAAAAACGCTATCTTTATTCCAGGTTGTCTATTTGGGGCTCGCCTGGATGACGCCGATGATTTATTTTTCGATTTACGGCATCGCTTACGAAACGTCCGGCGGCATGCTCAGCCAAGCCTATTTACTGGCCTTTATTGCCATTTTCTTTACAGCCTACAGCTACGGAGTGATGTCCAAAACGTTCTCCGCCTCCGGCTCCGCTTATACATATGCCAAAAAAAGCATTCATCCCGTCTTGGGTTATCTGGTCGGATGGGCACTGCTTCTGGACTACTTCTTCTCGCCGCTAATCGCGTGTTTGACGTTCGGACTGTATATTCACGCGCAATTTCCATCTGTCCCCGCCTACGTTTGGATCATATTGCTGAATGCCGTGCTGGCCGCCGTCAATATTATAGGCATCAAATTTTCGGCCAATCTCAGCAGGCTGTTCGTATGGGTTCAAATCGGATTCATCGCCGTCTTTTGCGGGTTTCTGATCAATAATATAAGCGGCGGTGTGCAGCCGTTGGAAACGTTCGCCGCTTCCGGCGTGCCCTTCTCGACAATACTGTCCGGCGCATCGATCATCTGCTTTTCATTTCTCGGCTTCGACTCGATCACGACGATGTCGGAAGAGACGGTGAATGCCGGCAAAACGATCCCGAGAGCGATTATGATTATTATTTTCTCGGCGGTTATCCTGTATTTGACCCCGTCTATTTTGACGCAGCTCGTTTACCCTCATGTCACCTTTGCCAACATCGATTCCGCCGGGCTGGAAATCGTCAGGCTCGTCGGCGGTTCGGCTCTAGCCTCCTTGTTCACCGTCGTGCTGATCATGGCGATTTTTACGCAAGGCCTATCGTCCGTCACCTGCGTTTCCCGGCTTCTTTACGTGATGGGACGGGAATCGATCCTGCCGAAGCGTTTCTTCGGTTCGCTGCACCCGCGGCTCAATACGCCCGTATTTAATATCGTGCTGGTCAGCGCCGTATCGCTGCTCGCACTCGTCGTCAATCTGGACACCGCCGTCAAATTCGTCAATTTCGGCGCTTTGAGCGCCTTTGTCGTTGTCAATTTATGTGTCATCGCTCAGCTGTATATTAAAGAAAAACGCCGCTCCTTCAAGCAAACGTGGCTGTATCTGATTTTCCCGTTGACGGGCGCGGGATTTATCGGCTGGCTGCTGTCCCTGCTCGATAAAGACGCGCTGCTCATGGGAGGCGTCTGGCTGCTCATCGGAATCGCTTATCATGTCCTCAAAAGCAGATTAAATCGTCCTTTGTCTAATTCGGACAGCACGATTCCTGTAAAGCCTGCCTCCGGAATGGAATCGTGACGGAAAAAGGCGGCCGATAGCTTTGAATTTCAAAGCTGTCTGCTGCCTTTTTCAATTTCATGAGCCGTTAACCGCGAGTTTCCGGGATTCATTTACGACAGGGGCGGCACCCTTGCCGGCGAAGCTTCGGATGGCGGACAGGCGGGGCATGCCGCAGCATCGCGGCGAACACGTCGGCCCACTGACCGTCTCTTAGCGTGCAAACCCGCGACTGCCGGTCGACACGGAGCGCTTTAGCCAGCTTGGCAATTTGCGGTGGCGTAAAAACGCCAGCAAGCGCTGTAAACAGCGGCTGATGCGGGCTGCGCAAGGCGTATGCGGCGAGAGCGGCGAATTTAGCCAGCAAATGCGCGGGAATAAGCGGCTGTTCTCTGCGGCTTATCGTTAAGATGGCGGTATCTACAGCGGGCGGAGGCGAAAATGCGCTCCTTTCCACCGTCCTCACGACACGAAATTCGTAGAGCATGCGCCAGGAGAGCAGTCGCGGGTTGGCGGATGGAGCTTCCGTAAACCGCCGGGCGGCCCCTTTCTCAACGATCAGGACGGCACGGCGCAGCGGCGCGTCCGGTTTGCCGAGCAGCTTCTCGAGTATCGGCGTCGTAATCGAAAACGGGATATTGGCCACTACAGAAAACGGCTGTTTCGGAAGCTTGCTTTGCAAAAAGTCGCATTCCTGAACCCGAATGTTCGGGATCCCCCCTGTCTTGTCTATAAGCTTGCGGACAAAGGCGGGATCGTTTTCGATTGCGAGCACACGGGCGGCTTTTTCAGCTAAAGGAATTGAAATGGTTCCTGTTCCTGCGCCGATGTCGAGAACAGTCTCATGGGGCGTGATACCGGCGAGTTGTATCATATCCCTGACCACTCGGCCGTTAATCAGCAGATGCTGTGCCGAGAAATTGCCGGGAGAGCACGACGCTCCCCGGTACGTATGATTGATTTTTGACACAAAAAAGCACCTCGTTCATTCGTTTTTGGGAATGAAAAAGGCGCAGATCAAATAAACCCTTCCTTAATTCAAAAAAAATGGAGGGTTTACCGAATCTGCGCCGTCATTACCTTATACGAATGAAAAAGATGCCATTGTAATACACGAGCGATGCTCCTCCTTAAGCGAAAAAAGCGGTGAATCGTTTTCATTATAGCGCTCCCGGCCTAAGAACACAATTCCGGGAGAACGAAAATGGTAAAATCGAATCGGGTTCTCAACGATACTGTAGAAGTGCACCGGTCGCCCGCTGAAAATGTGAGGGAGCGACCGGTGTATCTATGGCTGACGGTCGTCAGCCTGCCGGAAAGACGTTGCGCCAGCCTCCGGCCGCGGTAATATCCTCCGCATGCGCCGCCGCGTACGCCTCGCAGATGAAGCCGGGCACCTCGCGGCCGTCGGACAGCTCGACTTTGCCGATGCCGAGCGGCGAGGGAATCAAAGCGGCGAAGCGGCCGAAGCTGGCCAGCGGCATCTCCCACAGCTCCAGCGAAACCGCGGCACCTCCGGCCGGCCTTTTGATCAGCCCCGGCTTGGCCGGAGTCGTAGGCAGCCTGACCAGTTGGTATTTCGCGGCCGTCGACGCTTCGCAGACGAAGCGGGCGCCGCATTCGCGCATCTGCTTCTCAAGCGGATACCCGCGCATATGAAGGCCGCAGACGGCGACCAAAGTCGTTTCCGGAACGGCGGGTTCTCCCGCGTTTTCCGCCGTTGCCGGGGTTGCAAGCTGTATTTCCGCTCCCTTCACGAACAAACCCGCGGCTCCCCAGATAAGCGATTCGCTGTCGGCAAGGCCGAACAGCGTAATGCCGAACGGAAGATCGTGCGCAGCATCGTCTGAAGGTACGGCAACGGCGCACAAATCAAGCAGGTTGCAATGGTTCGTGTAACGGCCCATCGCGCTGTTCGTCGCCACCGGGTCCTGCCGCACCTGCTCGCGCGTCCAAGTGCCGCCGCATGTCGGCATCGCCAGCACCGCTCCTTCCAGCAGCTGTTTCGCCTGCAGCTTGAACGACTGCAGCTTGTGCATCGCCCGAAAGAGAGAAGCTGCCGAATGCTCCGGTGCGGCTCCTGAGCGCAGGATGCGCTCGGTAACCGGAAACGCCGCTCCCGGGTGCGCTTCGATGAATCCGCCGACGGCGGCCCATCGCTCGGCTACCCACGGTCCTTCGTAAAGAATGGCCGCCGCTTCATCGAACATCCGGCCGTCGATATATTCTAGAGGCAAGCCGAGCCCTTGCAGCCGTTCCACAGCCGCATGCCATGCTTTCCGGTATTCGTCCGCGTAAGGGCCGAAAAACACCGGCGGCTCCGCAGGCAAGCATATTTTCTCAGGCAGCTTGGGCTCGTGCCGGGGCACGAAGCGGGACCGAGGGTCGGCGGCATGCTCCCCGCGCGCAACGAGGTCGACGGTCGCTGCGTCCTCCAGACTGTTCGCGAACACGGTGATGCAGTCCAAACTCGCGCAAGCGGGGACTAGCCCTTTCACCGGCCATGCGCCGATGCTTGGTTTGAAGCCGACAAGCCGATTGAGCGCCGCGGGAATGCGGCCGGAGCCCGCCGTATCGGTGCCAAGCGAGAAGGCCGCCTGGCCGCGGGCGACGGCAACGGCGGAGCCCGAGCTGGATCCGCCGCTGATCAGCTCGCCGCGCAGCGAATTATGCGTTTCGCCGTATGGGCTTCTTGTACCGACAAGGCCGGTGGCGAATTGGTCGAGATTCGCTTTGCCGACCGGGATCGCTCCCGCGGCGACAAGGCGCTCGACCACAGCGGCATGTTCGTCCGGCGTATACGCGAATTCGGCGCAGCTCGCGGTTGTCGGCACTCCCGCGACGTCGATATTGTCCTTGACGGCGAACGGGATGCCCCAAAGAGGCGCATCCGCCGGATCCATTTCATTCAGCCGCTCGATATAAGGCATAAGCATATCCATTGAGGGTGGAGCGATCCAAATGTTCATCGCCGCGTCCTGTTCCGCCCTGCGGACGATCTCGCGGACGACTTCCAAAGGCGTGATTTCTTCCCTATCATACATTTCGCGGAGCAAGACGATAGTCAGCTCGCGGGGCAGCACGTTCTCATTCATGCCGGAAGCGCCTCCTTCTCCTCGGTCGTTTTGGTCAAAATCGCGATCAGCTGTCCAGCGCTCACTTGATCGCCGGGCTTTACATTCACGGATTGCACGATACCGTCGCAAGGGGAAACCATCGGAAATTCCATTTTCATGCTTTCCTCGATGATGAGCGTCTCGCCTTTCTTCACCCGCTGGCCGGGGGCCGCAAGCACCTTCCAAACGCTGCCCGGCATCGTGCAGCGCACGCCCTCCGCCCCTTCCGGAACGTCCTCCTCAGGAGTTTCCTTGGCCGCCTCGGTCTCCGATACGTATTCGGCGAGTCCGAGCGCTCTCCAGCTTTCCCGCTCCGCCTGAAAAGCTGTCTGCTGCTGCGTTCGGAATGCATCCGCGCTGTCCCGGATCGATTCGAGGAACTGCAAATATTCGCCGAGATCAAACGTCGTCTCCGTAATATCCGCCTCAAACCGTCCCCGCAAGAAATCTTCGCGCAGCCTGAGCAGTTCGTCCGCCTCCACCGGATAAAAGCGGATCTGGTCAAAGAACCGCAGCAGCCAAGGTTGGCCAGGCTTAAAGCTTTCCGTCGGGCGCAGCCGGTTCCACATCTGGATCGTTCGCCCGACAAACTGGTAGCCGCCGGGCCCTTCCATCCCATACACGCACATATAAGCTCCGCCGATGCCGACGGCGTTTTCAGGAGTCCAAGTCCGTGCCGGGTTGTATTTCGTCGTCACCAGCCGGTGCCTCGGGTCGAGCGGCGTCGCTACAGGGGCTCCCAGGTAGACGTCGCCGAGCCCCATGACCAAATAGTTTGCATCGAAGACGATCCGTTTGACGTCCTCGATATCGGCAAGCCCGTTAATGCGGCGAATGAATTCGAGATTGCTCGGGCACCACGGCGCGTCAGGACGCACCGTTTGCTGATAACGCTGGATCGCCAGCCGGGTCGCCGGATCGTCCCAGGACAGCGGCAGTCGCACGATGCGTGAAGGCACGCGCATCGACTCGAGCGGCGGGAGGCTGCGGTCCAGCTCCAGAATGCGACGGCAAGCTTCGCTCACAGTCATCCGCGAGCGGTCGATGTGAATCTGCAGCGAGCGGATGCCCGGCGTCAGATCGAGCACGGGAATCGCATCGCTGTCCTTGATCGCCTGCATGAGCGCGTGCACCTGGAAGCGCAGCTGCAGATCCAGCTCCATCGGGCCATATTCGACCAGCACGTTTTCGTCGCCGCTGCAGCGGATCGAAATCGGAAACCGACGATCGTTCTCTTCCTGAACGAGCAAAGGGTAGTTCGGCGTAAACGACGCGGCAGGCTTAGTCATCATCGCAGCTGCAGTACGTGAAAGGCCGGATCTGCGGCCCTCTCCCACCTCGGATAAAAACTGCTCCTGTGCGCTGCGCAGCTCATCGGCCTCCTCCAACGCAAGGAGCCGGAAGCGGACCGTATCGCCCGGATGCAGCTGGCCGATTTTCCAAAACTCGGCCGACGCCGTCGTCACCGGACAGACGAAACCGCCGAGACTGGGCCCGTCGGGCCCGAGCAAAATCGGCATGTCTCCGGTCAGGTCCAATGTGCCGATCGCATACGCGTTATCGTGGATGTTCGACGGATGAAGGCCCGCCTCCCCACCGTCCTGGCGCGTCCAATGCGGCGCCGGCCCGATCAGGCGCACGCCGGTGCGCGAGCTGTTAAAATGCACCTCCCAGCCTGTTTCCGTCAGCTGCTGCAAATAATCCGGCTGCAAAAACTCCGTCGTGCAGTGCGGTCCCGGAATGACGCCGATCGTCCATTCCCGCGCCATCGCCGATCTATCTTCGGCGGCCAGTCCCGCCATGTGCTGCGGCGCTTTGCCTTCGTTCACGCCAAGCACGTCTCCTACCCTCAAGGCGCGCCCCCCGTGACCGCCGAAGCCGCCAAGCGTAAATGTTGCCGAGCTGCCGAGAATTTTCGGCATATCGAAGCCTCCGGCAACGAGCAAATACGCGCGCATTCCCGTCTTTGCTTCGCCGAAGCTCAGCACCTGCCCGCGGCCGGCATAAACCGGCTCGCACATCGGCACCGGCGCATCGTCCAGCTTCGCCTCCATATCGGCGCCGGTCAGGCAAAACCACATGCCCGAGCGGAATTTGTACGAGCCGCCGCGCAGCGTCAGCTCGAGCCCGCTTGCACTTTCGCTGTTGCCGAGCAGCATGTTGCCGAGTCGGAACGAATGCGGGTCCATCGGTCCGCACGGCGGCACACCAACGTCCCAGTGGCCGACTCGGCCCGGCCAATCCTGCACGGTTGTCTGCACGCCGCCGTCCAGCACCTCAAGCGCTCTTTCCTCCGGCTCAAAGCCGTTTAGCATCTGCGTGTATACGCTGCCTTCACGGCAATCCTTCTCGTTCAGCAGCGCCTGCAAATACTGCAGGTTGGTCGTGACACCGTATATTCGCGTACCTTGCAAAGCGCGAATCAGCTTATCGATCGCCTCCTGCCTCGTTTCGCCGTGAACGATGATTTTCGCCAGCATCGGGTCGTATAACGTCGTGACGTTCAAACCGTCCCTGACCCACGTTTCGATCCGCGCCCCGTCCGCAAACTGCACCCGGTCAAGCTGGCCGGCACTGGGGCGGAACTGCTGCAGGCAATCCTCCGCGTAAATCCGTGCCTGAATGCTGTGTCCCCGTGGCTCCCGCAGTTGCGCCCGCAAGTTCGTCAGCTCATCCGCAGCTTCGCGGACCATCCATTCGACAAGGTCGACGCCGAGCACCTCTTCGGTAACGCCGTGCTCGACCTGCAGCCGCGTATTCACTTCCAGGAAATAAAATTCCTGCGACTGTGCGTCATACAGAAATTCCACCGTACCGGCGCTTCGGTAGCCGACCTCTGCAGCCAGCGCACGCGCAGCTTCGAGCATCGCCTCGCGCACACGTTGCGGAAAATTCGGCGCCGGGCTTTCTTCGATGACCTTCTGGTTGCGCCGCTGGATCGAACAGTCCCGCTCGCCCAAAGTAACGATCTCGCCGAACCCGTTGCCGAAAATTTGCACCTCGACATGCCGCGCTCTCGCGATGTACTTTTCCAAAAACACCCCGCCGTTTTTAAAGTTCGTCTCCGCCAAATGGCGCACTCCGTCGAAAGCGGCGCGAAGCGCAGCCTCGTCGGTACAGACGCGCATGCCGATGCCGCCGCCGCCGGCGGTGCTTTTTAGGATAACCGGATATCCGATGCGCGCCGCTTCACCGAGCGCCTCCTCAAGCTCCGCGATGAGCGCCGTACCCGGCAGCATCGGCACTCCCGCCTTGACGGCGATTTCCCGCGCCGAATGCTTGAGGCCGAACTGCTCCATTTGCTCCGGAGTCGGGCCGATAAACGCGATCCCCTTCCTGCGGCAGGCCCGGGCGAAGTCGGGATTTTCGCTGAGGAAGCCGTACCCCGGATGGATCGCTTCCGCTCCGGTTTCCGCCGCCTTTTGCAGGATAAGCTCCGCATTCAAATAGCTGTCTTTGGCCGGCCCTTCGCCGATCAAAAGAGCTTCGTCCGCCAGATCCACATGCAGGCTGTCTTGGTCGGCCTTCGTATAGACGGCTACTGAAGCGATGCCGAGCCTGCGCAGCGTGCGTTCAATCCGCACCGCGATCGCTCCGCGGTTGGCAATGAGCACTTTTTTAAACATAAAACCCTCTCCCCGGCTGAATTTTAACGTTAATTAACTATTCCAAATCAAAACCCGAATCGGCGTCGGATTGTATGCGTTGCAAGGATTATTCAGCTGCGGGCAATTGCTGATCAGCGCCAGTGTACAGCACATCGACTGCAGCTCCACGTAGCAGCCCGGGGCGGAGACGCCGTCGGCAAACTCCAACCCCCCATCCGGAGTAACCGGCACATTCATAAAAAAGTTGATATTCGGCGCGAGGTCCCGCTTCGTATAGGCGCCCTCATAATTCGCCAGCTGCAGCATAAACGTGTCTCGGCAGTTGTGCATATGCAGCTTTTCATGCGCATAACGTACCGTGTTGCTCTGCGCCGAGCATGCTCCTCCGAGCGTGTCGTGGCGTCCGCACGTGTCGGCGACGATTTTCAGCAGCACTTTGCCCGATTCGGCGCGCAGCACCGATCCCGCCGTCAAGTAAATGTTGCCTTGACCGACGATCGTCGCCGCCGCACTGTAATGGTCATCCGGATTATCGGCATCGTAAAACAGCGTATCGGCGGCCTGATTGCCCTCCAGATCGACGATCCTCAGCACCTGGCCCGGCTGAAGCTCATGCGCCCAACCGTCCCCAGCGAGAATCGTTTGATCGAAAACCGCATCCTCCGCCTTCCGCGGGCTTTCCACTCTATTGAATACAGCCATGTCGGCTCCTCCTCGAAAATAAATTCCAGTCTCTTTCGCCAAATCCGATCCGGTCACACGCCCATCAGAGCGTAATACTCCCATGTATTTTCAAAAGCGCGCCGGTTTTCCGGGCGATAATTCACGCAGTAATCGGAGCTTTCCACCCCAGCTGCCGGAAGCACCTCCAGCAGAACCGGAACCGCAGGATATGCGTTTCGCGGATCGAGCGGATTCGGGGTGTTCGACAAGACGAGCAAAATGTCCATTTCGGTACGCAGCGTCACCGTTGAACCCGCCTTGCAATGATCTTCGCAAAAATGCATACAGCCGTCTTCGTCACAGTACACTTTGGAAAACAAATTGACGTTCGGCACCAGATCTTTTCGCCCCAGTCCGCAGCGGACAAGCTCGACGGCAAAGTTTTCCTGCCCGCTGCGCAGCCAGTCGTTACGCTGCTCCTGGTACCGCGTCGCCCCGTACTTGATATCCGTCGCCTCGCGGGTGCTGTACCCGCATATCGCGTCGTGCCACCCGAGGCTGTCCTCCGTGATGCTCGCCATCGCGCGGCCATTGTCGCTCATCAGCACATGGCCGCGGGTCAAATGCGACGTGTGCTGCGCCTTCAGTGTGTCCGGCATGTTGTAGCGCTCGGATAAGTCTCTGGCGTTATACATCAGCATCGATACGTTAGCGCCCGCCTCCAACGCCGTAAAACGCAGCAGCTTTCCTCTGCCGACAAACCCGGACCATTTGCCCCCGGGCCTCATGGTTGTCTTCCAGATCAAGTTCATCTTCCTCGCCTCCTGTTGGATAGAAAAATAAAAAGCCCGGGAGAGAAATCTCCCAGGCTTTTATCCTTCCGTGTTATACGTTCGGCTTCTCGCGTAATGTGAGCCGCCTTCCGTACGCCGTCTCTTGGACCAGACCTCGCGAATCATGTGATCTTATATATCACGTGATTCGCCAGCGGAACCCTAGACAGCTTTTTCGTCCTTACAAATTTTGCTCGAGGACTTATTTTCTTGTGACATAAAGTAACGTGATAACTGGAGTATAAAACAAAATCGAAAACCATGTCAATACTAATGTTACTTTTCATAACACAAATTCGGTTTTCGCGTAAAAAGTTTCATCTTCCGTCGCCCCTGCCGCATTCGATGCAATACCCGCCGGAAACCGGCAAGAGCAACGGTGCTTATCGATTTTATCGCCGTTCCACATCATCGCGGTTTTATTCATGCGTATCGTGCCTGTCTTTTGCCCAACTTTTTGCTCGCTCCAGAAGATTGCCGACAAATTCACCCTTTTCATCCGAGTATTTGAGCAGCGTTCCGGCTCCGTCTTTGACAATCCGCTTCTTCAATTCCCCGTATTGACGGGCTTCATCCGCATTTACGCGCAAGTAATCGCGAAGGATGAGATTGTTATTCCAGATCTCCCCCTTGTAGAGGACAACGTGGGCGTTAAAGTCATGTTCTCCTCTTTTGCGGAGGTACAGCCGCCCCGGAATACCCGCTTCGCCCAAGCTTTCGTATCCTGCCCCCACAAGCTTCCCGGCAATATCGCTGGCCTGGCTCCAATCCGAAACGCCGATCAATATGTCGATGATCGGTTTAGCGACGAGCCCCGGCACCGATGTGCTCCCGAAGTGCTCGATTGCGGCGACGCTGTCACCCACCGCATCCCGCAGCAATCGATACTCCTCCTGAAAAAGCTTCCCCCAGTGTGCCCGGTATTCCTCCAGATGGATCGATTCGTCTAATGTCATAACAAGACCTCCAGTCGAAACAACAACGGCGCACACCCTTCGGATGTGCGCCAGCTAGCTGCCTGCTTTAGATTATTCTCTTAACTCGCCGACCAGATCCGGAGGGGCTTCGCCCTTCAGTCCGGCTACGAGATTTTTGGCCGCTCTCATCGCCATATCGAACCGCGTCTTGGCGGTCGCCGAGCCGATATGCGGCAGCGTCACGACGTTCGGCATCGCAAGCAGCGGATTGTTAGGGTCCGTCGGCTCCTGCTCGAACACGTCGAGGCCGGCGCCGCGGATCAAACCTTCCTGCAGCGCTTCGATCAGCGCCCGCTCGTCGACCGTTTGGCCGCGCGATGCATTGATGAAGAAAGCCGTACGCTTCATCAGCTCAAAATGCTCCTTGCGGATGAGGCGCGTCGTCTCGCTTGTCAGCGGCGTCATCAGCACGACGAAATCGGATTCGCGCAGCAGCTGCTCCAACGCTCGGTAGCTGACACCCAGACGCTCCTCCATTTCCGGTTTGCGGCTGCGGTTATAATACAACACATCCATGTCGAAGCCGAATTTCGCCCGCTTGGCGATCGCTTCGCCGATCCGGCCCATGCCTATGATGCCGACCGTTGCATGGTGAACGTCAAGCCCGAACAGATCTTCATCCTTCAGCTTGCCTCTTTGCCATTTGCCTTGCTTGACGAGCTGGTCGAGCTCCGTCACACGGCGGGCCGAGGCGAGCATGAGCGCAAGGACAAGATCGGCGACGGTATCGTCGAGCACATGCGGCGTGTTCGTACCGAGCACGCCCCGCGCTTTCATCGCGGCGGTATCGAAGTTGTTGTAACCAACCGCGATATTGCTGGCTATGCGCAGCTTCGGAGCGTGCTGCAGCAGCTCCTCGTTGACGGCGATGCCTCCGCCCGTCGTGAGCAGCCCTTCGACATCGTGCAGAAAGGCAAGCTTCTGCTCGTGCGACAGCGTCCGGTCAGACGGCCAGCGGACGAGCTCAGCATGCTCGGCGATATATTGTTCCACCTCTTGCGGAATTTTGCTCGATATGAGCACCTTTGGCTTACTCATGGCTTCCCGCACCTACCTTCAGCTGAGAGGAATCGAGCACTTCATTCAGGCTGCCGGAACGGTAGCCTTTCAAATCCATCGTCACATACGAATAGCCGATCTCCTTCAGCTTCGCATGCACCGTATCGGCGACGGCCGCCAGCTCGGCGATATCCGAGGCGGGCACTTCGATCCGCGCGAGGTTTTCGTGCTGGCGAACACGCACCTGCTTAAAGCCGAGCTGGATCAGGAAGTCTTCCGCCTGGTCGATCATCGACAGCTTTTGCGCCGTAATCAGCTCGCCGTACGGGATACGCGAGGACAGGCAGGCGAACGACGGCTTATCCCACGTGCGCAGCCCGAATTTGCGCGACAGGTGGCGGATTTCGGCTTTCTTGATGCCGGCTTCGAGCAGCGGAGCGCGAACGCCCTTCTCGTGCGCGGCGGTCAGCCCCGGCCGGTGGTCGCCCAGATCGTCGGCGATGGCGCCGAAGACGACATGGTCGTAGCCGCGCTCGTTGGCGATCGGAATCAGATGATCGAACAGCGAGTTTTTGCAAAAATAGCAGCGGTTGGTCGGATTTTCCGCATAACCGGGAATCGCCAGCTCGCTTGTATGGATAACCTCGTGATGCGCGCCCAGCTCCTTCGCCAACGCAATCGCTTCTTCCCGCTCGCGGACCGGATACGTTTCCGAATCCGCGGTAATCGCCAGCACGTTGTCCTTGCCGAGGAATTCAAGCGCCGCCTTCAGCAGAAAGGCGCTGTCCACACCGCCGGAGAAAGCGACGACGACTTTGCCGAGCGACTGCAGCAGCTCTCCGAGTTTTTCGTACTTTTGTTCTATGTGATCCATCAAGATTCATCCTCCTGGGCTTCAGACAAGAAGTAATGTCATATTAAAGATTTGACATTGTCTATTATAGGGCTTTTTCGCTTCAGGAGAAAGAACTATATAAAAGGTAAGTACCCTGCCGGTATTAATCGGATTACAATAAAGACGTTATATCTTTGACCAACTGTTCGTCGTCAGGCGTCACTTTGCTGGAATAACGCCCGGCGATGGCGCCGTCTTTGCCGATCAGAAATTTTTCGAAATTCCACTGCACGTCGCCCGCAGGTTCCGCATGTTCGGTCAGGTAAGCGTAAAGCGGATGCTTGTCTTCCCCGAGAATGCGCACCTTATCGAACAACTCGAAGGTGACTCCATAGTTCAGACTGCAAAACTCCTTGATTTCCTCCAGCGTGCCCGGTTCCTGCCCGCCGAAGTCGTTGCACGGGAATGCGAGGATGCGGAAGCCGCGGTCTTTGTATGTGCGGTAAAGCTGCTCCAGTCCCTCATACTGGTTCGTAAACCCGCATTTCGATGCGACGTTGACGATCAGCAGCACCTGCCCCTCGAAATCCCACAGCGATTTGGGCTGCCCTTCGGCCGTTTTGACCTCAATATCATAGATGGACATGTAAAAAGCCTCCTTCGGATTTTGGCTTGGCATCAAGCTGTTTCCATTGTATCATTTGTTCGGCTTCGGGAAAACTTTGGAAAGATTGGTGCGTCATGCCCGAAGTTTGGTACAATGTAGATTAGCTGTCCTTAGTTCAGCGAACTAACGCACACCGAAAGAGGAGTTGCCATGAACGACACTCAAGCGATTCAAGATAAAATGCAGCGATCGATCCGCCTGCTCGAAGAGCGGTTTCTCGAGCGCGAGGAGCTGATCCGGCTCATTTTGCTCGGCGTCTTTGCCGGGGAAAACGTGCTGCTCGTCGGCCCTCCCGGTACGGCCAAATCGCAGCTCGCCCGCGCAGTTGCACAGCTGTTCGGCGGGCCATGGTTCGACTACCTGCTTACGCGGTTTACGACGCCGGACGAAATTTTCGGGCCCGTATCGCTGCAGCAGTTGAAAGAAGACCGATACGTCCGGCAAACCGACGGGTACTTGCCCGGAACGAGCTTTGCGTTTCTCGATGAAATTTTCAAAGCGAACAGTGCGATCTTAAACGCGCTGCTGTCGATTTTAAACGAGCGGATGTTCTTTAACGGCCGGGAAAAGCAGCAGGTGCCTCTGACGTTTCTGATAGCCGCCTCCAACGAGCTGCCGGAGGAAAACGAGCAGCTTGAGGCGCTGTACGACCGGTTTTTGCTGCGGTACGAGGTCGGCTTTCTGAAACAAATGTCGAGCTACGAGCAGCTGTTCGATTTACCTACGGAGGCGCTCCCTCCCCTTCTGTCGACCGGCGATCTGAACAAAATCCGCGAGGCTGCCGCCCAGGCGACCTTGCCGGAAAACATGATCTACATGCTGTTCCAGCTCAAGACGTCGCTCGAGGAGAAAGACTACCGCCTCTCCGACCGGCGCTGGAAAAAAATCGGCCATGTTTGGAAAACGTCCGCCGCGCTCAACGGGCGCGACAGCGTTTCCGTGTGGGATACCGTCTACACTCCGCATATGCTGTGGGATTTTCCGGAGGAGCTGGACACGATGCAGGAGCTGTACCACGCCGTGTTCCAGGATGCGCTGAAGAAGGAAGTCGAACGCGAGCTGCCGCTCCGCTCCTATGACCAGGTCGCCTCGAAATGGCTGGAAAAAGAAGACGAGCTGCATGCGTTCCAGTTTAAAAAAGAAGTCGGCGGCAAGATGAGTGCCGAAGCCGTGGAACATATGAAACATCTGACCGAGCACTGCCGGGACGAGCTGGAGGAAACCGCGCGCCAGCTGCGCAGCAAGCTCGTCGTCTGGCAGCAGCGGGAAAAAGATTTGCCGGGCTATATCCGCAACCAAAATTTCCTCGTCATGCATGCGGATCAATATGCGGTCAAATATACGCATCTGCGCATCCAGGGCGAGCGCATTTTGCAAACGATCCAAGGATTGTACCGTACGCTCTTCGACCGGGAAATTCCCGGCTTTCAATACGACTATACATTGTGAACGGCGCTGACGGCCGGAAAGGCGGTGCACACCGATGATTATCCGATGCGCGCGCATCGACCGTTACGTGTTCGACGGCTATGTTCATTCGTCCCGCATCGCCCAGGAATGGGTGCGTGAGGCGCAGGCGAAAACGCCGTGGTTTTCCGTCGAGTTAAGGCGCTGATGTGGCTGACGGACAGCTTCGAAGAGGAAGTGAAGCGGCGTAAAAAGGACGAGAAGCTGCTCACCGTCGGCATCGAAAGCCGCAAACCGCAGCAGGGTCAAGAGTCGCCGCAAGTGAGCGAGCATTTGTCGGAAAAGCAGCTCGAGAAGCTGAAGCTCGTCGGTTATACGCTGCAAATGGGAAAAAAAAACGTCGAGGAAAAGCAGGCCGCCCTCGATACGCGCCCTCTCGTCGCTGCGGAGATCCAAGCGCTCAAGGAACGCATCGCCTCTCTGCAGGAGGAAATGCGCACGGAGTTTATGAAGCGAGACAAGCTGCGGCAGAAGCTGAAAAAAGCGGAAGCCGAGCTCGACCAACGCGAAAAGCAGTTGGACCGCATGGACCGCCGCGAAAGCGAAGCGATGAAGGAGCTGGAGGAGCAGCTCGGTGATTGGCTGAACCGCTCGCTCAAGGAAACGCTCGCCAAAGAGGATGTCGAGAGCCTCAACGTGTTCGAGCTGCTGAAGGCCAGCCAGCAGGTTGCGAACCGCCGCTGGGGCAGCGATCTCGGCAAGCTGCACCGGCAGGAGCACGAGCGTTATATGCAGTGGGTCGAGAAGCTGCGGCGTCATCCCGAGCTCGTCTCGTTCCTGCAGGAGGTCGGCCGGAATGTCCAGCAGCTCCGCGCCAAACGCCGCCGCAGACGGTCGCCGCACATGCCGGAAGCCTATGACGACCTGCGCCAGTCCGGAGACATCAGCCATATGCTGCCCAGCGAAGCGAGCCTGCTCGCCGATCCGGACTACGAGGCTTATTTTACGGTCAAATGGCTGGAGCATAAGCTGCTCACCTACAACGTGTCCGGACGCACTTTCGAACCGCAAAAAGGCCCGGTCGTCTGCATGCTGGACACGTCGCATTCGATGCGAGGCGGCAAGCTGCGGCTCGCGCAAATTTTCACCGGCACGTTCGCTTCGTTCACGCTGCTGGAAAAACGCGACTTCGTGCTGCTGCTGTTCGGCGCCAAGGGCGAGCTCGTCGAGCGGCGCCTTTACTGGAAAAAGCCGGACTGGCCGGCTTTCTACGCTCTATCGCAAATGGCGTTCGGCGGCGGTACACACTTCGACGCGCCGATCAAACGCGGGATCGAAATCGTCGGCGCAAGCCCGGCATTCCGCGATGCCGATTTTGTCATGGTGACCGACGGGATCGGCCATATTTCTCCGCCCGTGCGGGAAATGCTCGGCGAGCTCGGACAGCGCAAGCAGGTGCGCCTCCATACGCTTATCGTCGGCAATCCGCGCCAGCATTTGGCGCAGAAATACGACATCCTCGGAGTATCGCATCATGTGCGGTTCGCCGCCACCTGGGAAGCGCAAAATCCCGAAAGCAGCGAGCTGCTGCTCGATGTATTTCGCAAGCCGGCGCAAAAACAGTCAACCGGAAAAACGCTGCATCAAAATCCCTAAGTTTCGCCGCCATCGACGTGAAAGGTCTGCCCGATAACAAAGGTGGAGTCGTCCGACGCTAAATATAAGTATACGGGCGCGATTTCAAACGGCTGGGCCGATCTTCTCATCGGACCGGCGGGATCTTCGGTCCCGTAATACATGTACCTTTCGGCAGGAAACGATGATGGAATGAGCGGCGTCCACGTTCGACCCGGGGCAACGGCATTGACCCGAATGCCCCGGTCAATCAAAGAAACCGCGAGCGACTTGGTAAAAGCGCTGACCGCTCCTTTAGTCGCCGAATAATCGAACAATCCCGGGTAGCCTTTTACCGCCGCTACCGAGCTCGTATTAATGATGGCGCTGCCCGGCTTTAAGTAAGGAAGAACTGCCTTGACAAAATAAAAACAGGAGAAAACATTTGTTCGAAACGTTTTCTCCAGCTGTTCGGCGGAAATTTGTCCGATGTCCGGCTGATAATGACTTTCTGCTGCGTTGTTGATCAGAATATCGATTCGTCCGAATTCGGATAACGTGGACCCTACGGCTTGCCGGCAAAATTCTTCATTACCGATGTCCCCGGCGATCGTCAGACAGCGGCGGCCGAGCCGGCGGATTCTTTCCTTCGTCTCCGCGGCATCCACGTGCTCATTTAAATAAACAACCGCGATGTCCGCACCTTCCAGAGCGAACAAATAGGCGACCGCACGCCCGATTCCGCTGTCCCCGCCTGTAACGATCGCCACTTTATCCTGCAGCTTTCCCGATCCGATTCGCCCCGGCAACTCCGAAACCGGTCGCGGTTGCATAATGGCCTCCACTCCCGGCTGCGAAGGCTGATACTGCGGCGGAAACTCAGCGGGAATATCTTCACATTTGATCTTGTGACCGTAATAGAAATTGGAATACATAAAGGTTCCTCCATTTCGGCTTCGCTACTTCCAGATTATTCTTCTCGCCGAAATAGGTGAACGCCCATAATTTCCAACTTTTAAAGTTCCAATTGCTCCCTGCTGTACTTGTTGTCCCAGACGAATTCGAGATCGAAGTTCGTCGTATCGTACGTGATCAACCTGTTTAAAACCGTACAAACAATTGCTGTAGGAATAGCAAAAACGATGCACCACAAAAACAGTTCGACGCCCGGAGCCATTCGCCTCAACTCCCTGCAAGCTTTTACTCCATTGTATGAAAGCGCTTCGCGGTTCATGTGTGCAACCGTCACATTTTTTTCAAAAAGACCAAGCATAACCGCTCTCGTTACGCCTGCCGGTACCATTCCGCTTGAGTACGGAACATGGCTGCGTATTCCCCGCCGGAGGCGAGCAGCGTTTCGTGCGTGCCCTCCTCCGCGATCCTCCCGTTTCGCAGTACGACGATCCGGTCCGCGAAACGCGCCCAGCCGAGTCGGTGCGATACGAACAGCGTCGTACGGCCTCGCGCCAGCTCGCGGAACGAGCGGTACAGCTCGGTCTCATGCTGCGGGTCAAGAGCCGCAGTCGGCTCATCGAGCACGAGCAGGCGCGGATTCCGCATCGCCGCCCGGGCGATCGCCAGCCGCTGCCACTGGCCGCCGCTCAGCTCCTGTCCGCCCTCCGATAGAAGTCCTACCGGCGCATCGAGTCCGCCCCGTCCTAATTCCAGCCCTGCGGCTCCGGATACATCCAAGGCCCGCCGAATCGCGGCATCGTTTCGAAAATCGTCCTGCTGCCCGAAAGCGACGTTATCGCGCAGCGTCGTTTCGTAGCGGACGAAATCCTGGAAAACAGCGGCCATGGAGCTCCGCAAAGAAGTCGGGTCCAGGTCGTTTATATCGGTGCCGTCCCAAGTAATTCGGCCTGAAGTCGGCCGGTACAGACCAAGCAGAAGCCGCACCAGCGTCGACTTCCCCGCTCCGTTCTCTCCGACAAGCGCGACCGTCTCACCCGGTTTCAGCTCCAGCCGTATGCCGCTCAGCACCGGTTCGTCCGCACCGCAGTAACGGTACGTTACGTCCTCGAACCGAATGAACCCTTCTTTTCCCGGGGGCAAAAAGCGGGACCGCTTATACACAGGAGATCGTTCGCTATCCGGATATGCTTTTAAAAACTCGACCAGATCGTATATTTTTCCGCTTTGGACATATATTTTTCCGAATGGAAACGCCATTTTGGACGAAACGGCGTACGCCTCGCGCATCGCTTGAAACACAACGACCATCGACCCGGCCGTGAAAACTCCCGTTTTCATATGCAGCGCCATCCATATCATTGCCGCAAACAATCCTGCGATCTGTATTGCCGACACAAACATGCCGCGCCGTATTTCCCTTCGCCTCGCGTCCATCCGCAGTCCGAGCGATCCACGCATCATGCCGCTCCATTTTTCAATGAGATAGTCAAGCGACCCGAACAGACGCATCTCCTTTACCGTTTCGGGTCGTGCTGCCATCCCGCGCAAATAATCGGACTGCCGCCCCGAGGTCGTCAAATCGCGGTTTAGCCTGCGAACGACGATGTCCGATTCCAGCCGGACGGCAAACGACAAGGCAAAGGCGACCGACAGCAGCAGACAGAGCAGCGGATGAATCAGCGAAACGGCGGCCAACAGGCCGAATAATTCAAAAGCCAGACGAATAAACGAGATCGCATTTTGCAGCACGCCGAACAAATCCGTACCCGCCACTGTTTCAGCCCTTTGCAGCCGGTCATAGTACAGCGGGTCGTCGAGTTTCTCAAGCGAGTCGGAGACGGCTCTTTGGTGCACCTCCGCTTGAATTTGCATGGAAGCTCTGTCCCGCAGTCTGGCATCGGCCATATTTTGACAAGCGGAAAGTATGACGCGCAGCAGGGCAATGCCGGTAAAAACGGCGAGAGGCGGCAATGCGGCTCGAACCGTCGCATTCCATTCCCCGCCTGCCGCTCCCTCCGCAAACAAGTTAACCAAATCTTTTTGCGCCGAATAACCCGGCACAAGCAGCACGCCGAGCAAAAGCGGGATACTCAGCCAAACCGACGTCAGAACCGGCATGCCTTTCCAAACCCGGCCCATAAGCGACACAACGCTTCGAACCGTTGATTCGCCTGAAGTTCGTCTCATCCGTTCACCTCGCTATATATTTGCAGCGCAGCCTAGCCCTTGTCTCTCTGCGGCGTAATCTTTAAAATCGGGCCAAGTTGTTTTATGGCTAATCTCCGTCCCTATTCCGTTCACGCATACCAGGAAGCCTGAAGCCTGAACATCCGGCAGTATTCGCCACCGCGCTCCATCAGTTCGCTATGCGTTCCTTCTTCAACAAGCCGGCCGCCTTTCAGCACAAAAATCTTGTCCATCAGCTTGGCCGCGCCAAGCCGATGAGTAACAAGCAGCGCCGACCGTCCTTCCGTCACCCGCAAAAACAGCTCGAACGCTTCCCTCTCGCTTTGCGGATCAAGGGCTGCCGTCGGCTCGTCGAAAAACACGAATTCCGCATTGCGCAGCAGCGCTCGCGCGGTCGCGATTTTTTGCCATTCCCCTCCGGAAGGTTCGATCCCGCCGAACGGCGGACCGAGCTGCGCATCCAAATCGCGGAGTCGGCTGCCTGCCGACCGAAGCGAGCCCTGCAGCTCCTCATCCCGATCAAGCGCGGACAAATCCCCGATTGCGACATTTTCCCGAAGCGTCACGTAAAGCCGCGTAAAATCCTGAAACACCGCGGACATACGCCTTCCGGCATCCCCGGCGGATCCCCTTTGCCGCTCAAAGGCCCAGTCGATGCTTCCGCCGTCCGGGGCATACATACCCGCCAGCAGCTTGACCAGCGTCGATTTGCCCGAGCCGTTTTCCCCGACCAGCGCTGCTCGGATCCCCTGAGGGATCGTCAAATTGACGCCGCATAACGTATCTTTTTCAGCGCCCGGATAACGATAACGAAGATCCCGCACTTGAAGCAGCATGCCCATTCCGAAGAGAGCGGCAGCGGTCGATTCGGCAGGCTTGAAGGTCCGCGTGCTTTCCGGCTCTTTATCTGTCGCCGGACGTATCGACGAATAGGAGAGTTCGTCATTATCGATTTCCTTAAGCTCCATATATTCGCGAAAATCAGCCCACCTCATATACTCCGTTCGCATCGTAACCGTATACCCGATCAGCCCGGGCAGCTGTGACCATAACAGCGTAAAGGCGATAAACAGCAAGGTGAACTGTCCGGCGGTAATCCCGCTTGCTCCCGGCAGCAGCACGATAAGAGCGACAAGCAGCCCGCCAAGCAGCGCCATCAGCAGCTCCGGAGCGATTTTTCGCAGTTCGGCGGTACGGACGGCATCCCACGATTCCTGCGATCGTTTTGCATGCAGTTCCGACCAACGGGACGCGAGCACAGGCCCCAGGCCGAACAGACGAATTTCTTGGGCGGCCTCGCGTTTGGTCATCAGATCGGCATAATATCGCAGCAGCCTGCGGGCAGCGGTCTGCTCCCGGTTTAATTGCTCGAGCCGTTCCGCCGACTTTCCGAAAAAGCGGATTTGCAGAAAGGCTGCGGCACATACGACCAAAACGGGAATCCAGTGACCGTATGCGAGGATAAGCGCAATCAATGCCGCCGCCTGCATGACAAGCTTCATCATTTGGCAGCCCGTATCGTAAATCCGATAAAGCGAAACATGAAACGCCCGTTCGCGGAGATTCTTCATCGCGGGATTTTCCAACGCGGCGAGCGGCAACCGCGCCGTTTTCCTCAGCAGAAGCCGCTGCTCCTCGAGCGAGCCGATTTCAATCAGCCGCGTCATCGCCATCGGGATCGGCACCATCCCGATGTTGTTTACGGCCATGAGCAGGGCAAGCCAGCCTGCCGCCGTTATGATCGGCCCGATCGGATCCGGCTCTGCCCAAGCCTGGACACGGTCGATCAATGTTTTAACCAGCCACAGCTCTCCCGGCACGATCGGGATGCTAATGAGCAGCGCCGCCGCCAATACGAGAACCGGCGCACGTTCGACCCGATATAAAATCGATGCCGCGTTTGCAAAACAACGGTTATACTCCCGGATATTCCACCACTCTCCCATTCCCCGTTATGGCTGCCGGTCCGATATATAACATCGCGCTCGCGGCAGCAGCATCCATAAAGATATAGAAATTTTTCCAAAAAGTATAGACTTATAATAAATCCAGATTTATAATACTATTATAGGGAGCTTGGAATAGCCCCCTCTTGTTAAAATCACCCAAAAATCAAAAGACACCGCGAGGGTGTCTTTTTTTTCGTTATCTCAGAGGACAATCTTCTCTTGTATCCTCCGGTTAACCCGCTCCCTTAACCCGAGCAGCCATTCGGCATCCTGCGGAAATTGATCGAAGGTGAGCGGCTCGGCCAGTCCCTCCTCCACCAGTCGGAGCGTCTCCTCGCGGCCGATCAGGCTCTCCAGCAGTCTTAAAGCGCGCAGATCCTGCAGCGCCTCGTAAAACACCTCCATGCGGATCGATTCGATCGGTCCGTCCTTTCCCGGATACACGAGAAAAGCGTCTCCGGAAGGAAAGGCGCAGCCCGCATCCGTCGTATGAAACGGATCGACGGACGATACGGAGTACTGCGTAAACCAGAAGTTATATCCCCAGTGTAAAAAGCCGGCTATATCGAATTTGTACAGCTGTACGCCGATTACCCGGTTGCGCGCGGACGGGAAAGCGAAAAACCGGTTGGACACTTTCCGAAACTGCGAGCAGCAGTAATACGTCCACAAAGGTTCAACGTTTCCCTGCAAAAACGGCGCGATCTTGTTGCTCGCAGGTATCGGCGTCGGCACGTCTCCTTGCTCGTAGAAGTCGTAGTCGGACAGCGCATCGATGATCGGGAAATCTTCCAGATGGCGGCGCACCGACTCTCTTGCGCTCCGGTACGACAGCAAATGCTCCTTATGCGGTTCGTCCGAAATATGGAAGAAACATCGCCGCTCAAGTCCGTTTTCCTTCAAAAATGCGACGAGCTCCGGCAAAAATGCGTCCAAAAACGCTTTGTAAGCATCGGAGGAAGCGTCGGTTTCCCAGCCGAATAGCTTTACGGGCTGTCCGTCCTCTGCAGCGACAATCTTGGGCGCGTGTTTGGCGCCCCACTGCGTGAACAGATGGGACATTTCCAAATAACGGATGCCGACCCGGCCGCACATCTCCACCCATCTTCGCAGCTTCCCGAAGCCAAACGAATACGACTCCCCGTTTTTGATCACATCGATGAGCTGCACGGTCGGCCTTTCCCCGCCGACTTTCGTATCGAGAGGCGGTGTAAACAACGGGGTAAGCAGCATGTTCACGCCATGCCGGGTAGCGGCGTCTGCGTATGCTTCCATCAGCCTCCAATGCTCTTCGCCGAAGACCTCGACGTTGTAATGGACGGCTAAACAATCCGCGTGAAACCATTCGGTGTGAATGAGCGTTTGATCCGGGAGCGCCGCAGGAAGCAGCGTCAGTTCGAACGCTGCTTCGCCGAGCAGCCGGCCGTCCTCCGCTTCGAACATGATGCGGATCGGATAAACGCCTTCCGGAATGCTGCCGCCGAGTTCGGCACCGACCCAAAGCGACCGCCATTGTCCGGGAACGGCGAGATGCCCTTCCGTCTCGGATACGGGCAGCAGCGGATCGGGAAACAAACCCGGCGCAGAGCGCAGAAGCGTCCCTTCGTATTCCGGGTACATCGGCAGCTCCGACGGCACCCATCCGACCGTCCGCACCGAAACGAACGGCTCGAGCCGAGATTCGACCTTTACTCGAACACCGCGAATCGTTCTGGTCACACCCTGAGCCCTGTAGGCTACCTGGAACGAATAGGTTTCGCCTGCAAGAGCCGTAGCCTGGCAAACCGGCTGCTCCGCAATATCCTCATCAGGAAATACTTTGCTGAGTGAACTCAGCGTTTTGGTTTCGATGGACGGTTCGGCCGACATGGTGGAGTCCTCCTTTTCCCTTTTAAAAGTTACATTCATTGTAACCTCGGGGGATGCAGTCTACAAGGCATTTATGCCGGTCCCCGAATTCGGGAACAATGGACATAAGCTGCAAAAGGAGGAAGCCCAGCATGGAACGATATGCGCTTTCAAACGAGATCATGATGGCGAGACTGGCCATTCCATCTCAAAACCCGCTGCCCGTCTTCATCGATACCGACACATCCAACGAAATCGACGATCCGTTTGCGATCGTTTACGCCTTGCTTTCCCCGGAAATTGATGCGTGCGGCATTGCATCCGCTCCCTTCCGCCACGAAAAATCCCGCAACCCTGCAGGCGGGATCGAAAAAAGCTGCCGGAGGATCAAGGAAATTTTATCGCTGCTCGGAAAAACCGGCGTCCCCGTCCACAAAGGCGCGTCATCGTTTCTTTTTTCAAGCGAAGCTCCCGTCCTCAGCGAGGCGTCGGAAGCCATAGCAAGCGCCGCGAGGCGGCAGCCTCCCGACGAGCCGCTTTATGTCGTCTCCATCGGCGCATTGACCAACATCGCCTCCGCCCTGCTGACGGATTCTAGAATCATAGACAAAATTGTAGTAATCTGGTTAGGAGGACACGCGTTTCATTGGCCGGACACGAAGGAATTCAACCTGCTTCAGGATCAGTCTGCCTTCGAGACGGTTATGGCCAGCGGCGTGCCGCTTATGATCGTCCCTTGTTTCGGCGCAGCTTCGCACCTGCAAACGACGCTGCCGGAAATACGGGAGCATGTCCTCCCTTGCGGAAAGCTTGGGCAATTTTTATACGATATCTATGTAAAATGCAGTTCGGATCATTTCGGATACGCCCGCGTGCTGTGGGATATGGCTCCTTTCGCTTTTTTGGCGAATCCCGAATGGACGCTTCACCGGCTCGCCCATTGTCCGCGGCTTACCCGGGATTTGCGCTGGTCAACACACGATAAAACGAGGTTGGTCCGCTACATTTATCATATTGACCGCAATGCGGTGTTCACTGATTTATTCCGTAAAATTCGCCGATTCAGCGGAAGTTAGTTTTTTTACATGGAGAGAGGGAACGATGACAATGCTTCGCAACAGCGATATAGAAATTGCGCCTGACAATTTGGAATTATGGAAAACCGACCGTGATTTGAGGCAATTTGTGCCGATGCAGAATAAGATCGAGCTGGTCAGCCTGGATATTTTCGATACCCTTCTGTTTCGCAAATGCATGTCTCCCGGAAAAGTCTTTAACCGCATGTGGGAAAAAGCGGCCTCGCGTTCCGCTTCGCTCCCTCCCCTGAATGCCGACGAATTCGCCAAACTCCGGATTGACGCGGAACATACGGCCAGGGATTTAAAATGGGCGCGCGAACGCAGCTCCGAAGTGTCGCTTCGTGAAATTTACGAGCAAATGCCCGGTTCCATCGGAAATACCAATATGTGGTTCGACCTTGAGATAGAAACCGAAAGCGAAATGTGCTATCTGAATCCGAATGCCGCCTCCTTGGTCAATTGGTGCAAACGGCACGGCAAACGGGTTGCGCTGCTGTCCGATATGTACTTGCCGTCATCCGCTATTCGGAGCATCCTTCGTTCCGCAGGGCTGAACGCAGACGAGTCGATCGATGTATTGCTCGTATCGTGCGAGGAGAACGGCGACAAGCGATCAGGGTATTTATTCGACCGTTTGCTGGCTAAGTTTCCCGGCATCTCCCGTGCCGCTATCGTACATATCGGGGACAGCACGTACGCCGACATAGATGGCGCGCGTTCGCGAAACATTCCCTGCATTCATTATCAGGTCGTTCCGGAAAATTTCGACAGTCCCTTTCATTGGGAATTTATTCGCCACGGAAGCGTGCTGCCGAACATCAAATCGATCCGTAAGCTGGCGGGCTGTTCCTTGCATAAAGAGGAGTATACCGGGGAGGAAGCTTACTTCCATCATATGGGGGCGTCCTTGTTCGGGCCGTTTCTGCACGATCTTTGCGAATGGGCCGTCGACGAATGCATCCGGAGCGGCAGATCCTCCATCCATCCACTGATGAGGGAAGGTTACCTGCTTGGTCCGATGCTGGAGCGCGTCGTGCGGCAGCGGGGCCTATCCCTTGAGGTTAAACCGCTCTACGTGTCGAGACAGGCGTTGTACTTGCCTTCTTTGGAGCAATTCGGGGTCCTGGAGCTGGATGAGCTGCTGCAAAGAAGCGAGATTTCAGCAAATGACGTTTTTCATGCGTTACAATTGGAGATGGCGGAGTTTGCTCGGCTGTCCGGCGTTTCCGAAGAGCTGCTGCGGACGCCGCTTTCGGACCACCCCGAGCTTCGAAAGCAGCTAGCGGACTATCTCGGACAATCCGCCCAACTCGAGCAAGTCCGACGGAATGCCCGCAGCCAACGTGAGCTGCTTATGCGGTATTTGGTTCAGGAGTGCGGCCCTTCCCCGGCTCTTGTCACATTGGATATCGGGTTTAACGGGACCATTCAAACGGCGTTGGACCGCATTTTTCGGCTGACCGGTCAGCCGTACGCCCCCATCCATCTGCTGGCCGTAGGTTCTTCGGCAATCAGCCGCACCGTACTAAGCGGTCACGATGTGCGCTGCTATATGACCGACTCCGGCGAAAACGCGGATCTGGCCAAGACGCTGGCGCGAACTCCCGCCTTTTTGGAGGAGCTGTCCATGGGGACGTTCGGCACGACGCTGGGCTACAAGCCGGACAACGCCGGTGCCGTTCGGCCCGAACTGGCCGTTCTGCGACACAAATCGCATGACTTTGCGTTAAAGGAAGCTTGCCAACGCGGGATATTCGCATTCCAGCTGTACCTGGACTATTTCCGGAAGCGCATCGATCCGAACGTCCCGAAAAACCGGCGGCAGTGGGTGCTGCCGTTTCACCGGCTGATTGACATGCCGACTCCGAAGGAAGCGCAGCTTCTGGGCGATCTGACGCATCAAGACAATCATTTCGGGGAAGTGTCTCTCCCGATTTGCCCGTCTTTTCCACAAAGCTATTTCGAGCATGGCGGCGATTATTTTATGGACTTTTGCAACTTGGCGCCATCGGTGATCAATGCATTTTGGCCGCAAGGGATTGTGACCCGCGACTTACCTTATTACAGGTTCAACTATTTTTCGCGTTTGCAGGATGCGTTCGGACGAAAGACGATGCTCGCCAACCTGATGCTGCGAATCAAACAAAACCGGGCAAGCATCGTTCATGTCGCAGGCTCCGGCGGAATAGCGGATGAAATCATCCAAACCGCCTATTTTCACGGCATCGACGTCCGTTATTTGATCGGATCCGGCCGTACCGAACGGGACCGTCCGTGGGGCAGCTTCCGGTACGGCACGATTGACGAAGCCGGAGATTCCGGAATCCATCACTATGTGATCGCTTCGCTTGAGCGGCCGGATGCGATCATACAATCGATACTGGCTCAATATGCGGAAGCCAATGTTGAGCCGACAATTTATCCGATACTTCCGGGCGGCGATCTAGGGAAGGTGTGAGTTTCCGGCCGGCTCAGTAAGGTACGCCGTCCTCTTCCTCCGCCTTGCTGCGGATGCGCTCCACCGCCTGCTCCAGCGTCTCGGGCTGGGCAAGCTCTACCGGGGAAACGGCGCGATCGAACATCAGCGAGTCGCCTTCGATCAGGACGACGTAACGTCCCCCTTCGCGGGCGATGTGCACCCGGTCGCCGTAATCCGCGAGCAGGCCGCGAACGGTAATGTGCCCGAGCTTCAGCTTCAGCTCGAGATCCGGCTTCTGCTCGATAAGCGGGGCGGCCGCCTCGACAACCTGCTGAGGGGTCCATTTGTGCTGAAGCTCGCGCTCCTCGCTGTAGGCCCACAGCTCGAGATCCTGCTCCTCCTGCTGCCGCAGCGGGCTTTCCGGCTCGTATTTCTCCTCGATATATTGCTGCACCATCTGCACGACCCGGTCGTTCATGATTTCCGGTATCGATTTTTCATATTCGACGAATTTCAAAAAGTCCTCAAAATATTTTGCATGGGACGACTGATGAATCTTCAGCTCCCACGGCTCGACCATGCCCGCCTCCGGCATGTGCGGATACATGATCGACTTCATATTTTTCGCGCTGATCGCCATTTCGACTTGATGGAGCAGACTGCGCTCGTCGGTGATGCGGGCGATTTTTTGCTCGAAATCGCATTTCATCAGGAAAACGAACCGCTCGTCCGTATACTTCGGCAGCTTCGCCCTGGCGATAAACAAGGCGCCTCCCCGTATTGCGCTGGCATCCATATACGCCCGCAGCATATCGTCGGCAAAGTTCAAAAATTGCTCCTTCGTTTCGGCTTCGCGCAGCCGATTGAACTGGTTGTAGTTCGGATTGCTGTCCACATCGTAGCCTGCCTCAACGATAAAACGGCCGATTTTCGTCGGCACCTGCTCCGCCCGCGGATTGCGTTCGGCCTTTCGCTTTGCGATTTTCGCCAACTCGCCGTCCAGGAACGAGCTCAGCTCGCTCTCCTCGTATCCGCTCTCGTCCAGCGTTTGAAAATGCTTATAATGCTTGCTTTCGTCACCTTCGGTTTGAATGACAAAAAAAGACAAATATTCCACTGTAAAATCCATGCTGCAGCTCCTTGTTCCATATGTCGAAGGTAACTTATTCGATGCGCGGAGGCATAATCCTGCCGAACAAACGATTTTGGAAAAAAAGGAGCCAGCCGCTGTCTATTCCTGTATAATTCAGGAAAAGGATAAACAGAACTTAAGCGGGAGGAATGCGAGTGAAAACCGAAGTGCGATTGGTAAGCCCAACCGTAGAGCTTGAAGCCGAATATTTGGCGTTTTACAGGGAATGGATGATCAGCGGCGAAGATGTGGTGCCGTGGGTGGTCGGCAAAGACCCGACGGATTTTGCGGGCATGGTCCGATTTCTATCGGATCGCGAAAAAGCGGAAAGCAGCATCGCCGGATGGGTTCCGGATTCTACCTATTGGCTCGTCACCGAAGAAAACGCGATCGTCGGTGCGGTAAATATCCGGCACCGGCTTACGGAAAAATTGTTCCAATGCGGCGGACATATCGGCTACGGGATCCGCCCTTCGATGCGGAGAAAAGGCTATGCGACCCGGCTGCTTGCTTTGTCCCTGGAAAAAGCGAAGCAGCTCGGCATTCGCAAAGCACTGGTCGTATGCGACGAAACCAATATCGCGTCGGAAAAAACGATCTTGAAAAACGGCGGCGTACCGGACGCACCTTTCACCGAGGAAAACGGAAACGTGGTCAAGCGGTTTTGGATCGAGCTTTAGCGCGCCCGGCTTAAGCCGCCTTACAGCTTTTCCGCCGCTTGCAGCACCCGCTCGTAATAGTGCGTCGAATGCGGAACGAAATCCGCCATCGTCACGGAGCGGCTCTCGCCGAGCAGCGTACCCTCCGGTGTCAATACGGCTCCATTCGCCATGACGCGGTCGGTTCGACCGTGCAGCAGCTCGCGAAACGACTGTAAATTCACGCGGAATAATCCGGCCACCTCGTCCTGTTGAACCCGGTAGATGTGCAGCGGCCCGTCGAAGCGGTACATAAACACATGGAAAAATTCGCGGTCGATCAAACCGTTCTGCAGAAAATTTTCCTCCGCAACGATGCCGCAATCGTGCAGCTGCTCAAAAGGAACGGCAAGCCCGAGTTCCTCCTCCAGCTCGCGGGCCCCGTCCGCAGCCTCTTCTCCGGCAAGCAAATGACCTGCGGACGAAATATCCAGCAGGCCTGGAAACGTATCTTTTTCATGGTGGCGAAGCTGGAACAACAGCTCGCGATCCGCCCCGCTACCGCTGACGATCCAGCAGTGGAACGTCCGGTGCCACAGCCCTTTGGCGTGCGCTTCGCCGCGTGGGGCGATGCCCACATGATTCAGCTGCGCATCGTAAATATCAAGAAGCTCGTCCTCTTTTCCCATGTTTGCCCGTCCCTTCTTCTTCCATTGCAATTGTACACCAAAATGATCCAACTTCATATGCTGGAACAAATCCCCCAGAAGTGAAGTAATCCTCTGTAGCCTATTCCGATTACTTCTGGGGGAGCCCCCGGTTATCCACAAAATTGGCCTCACATAATTTCCTATACAACAAGAAAAACGCCGAGCCGCAGCCGCTTTACAAGCGACGCGAATCGGCGTTATTTTCCGCAAACTACCCTTTGATCACTCCGCAAGCGATGCGGCTTCCGGAATTTCCGGCAGGGTCGGTGATGTAATCGTCGGCTTTTTCATGAATAACCAGCGAGGTCCCTTCGGACTTCAGCAGCGAATTCGGCTTTCCTTTTTGCAGCGTAACCAGCTTGGTCACAAACTCCGTCTTCGCCTTGCCGGACGCATCCGCCATAAGGTTAGGCATGTCTCCCATGTGCGGTCCTTCCGGAGTCAGGAATCCGTGTTTTTTGCCGGACGGATTGAAATGATCACCCGCCGATTTAAAATCCGGCGCTTCGCATTTGCCGATTTGGTGAAAATGGATGCCGTGCTCTCCCGGAGTAAGTCCGGCTGCCTCCACGCTGACCTTGAGCCCGTCTGCGAGCTGCGTCAACACGGCGGTGCCAAGCTTCTCTCCTTTGGCGTTTCGGATTTCGACCTGTACCGGCGCGGCCGTTTCGGACGAAGTCTTTTCGGAAGTTTTGTCAGCCGCGTTTTCCGCAGACGAATCCAGACCATGGCTTTCGTGGTTTTCCCCGGTCACGGCTTCCGGCACTTTGTTCATCGTCGGCGCCGCCTTATCGAAACAGCCGGTCAGCGAAACGGCGGTTATTGTCAGCACCGCAGCCCAATACATGTTTGATTTCAAGCAAAAAACCTCCCTCACAATTTAGCTGTCAGTAGCTCATTGTTTCCAAAAGGGAGGCATGTAAACCTTGTTTTACGTTCGTTTAAAAGGATTTTTCCATTCCATAAGCAAAGCGTGGTTGAGCGATTCCTCGTCTTCCAAATAACCGGGGACGATCTGCACCGGCGTGCGCCCGCAGCGGAGCAAGAAGCTGATGACCGGGTCCTTGAGCGTCCCCTCCAACACCGCTTGAACGTATTGTTCGGCGCTCATATGATCGGCATATTTATGGAATCCGGGCATTCTTCCGCCGCCAAGCAGCCTCTCGACACCGAGCTGCACGACGACCTCGTACATCGACAGCATGAGCCATTTGCCGAGTCCCAGCTTACGGTACGCAGGGAGCGCACAGATGTCGACGATATACAGCGTGTTGCCGTCCGGACGGTGGTTGGTTATGTATCCTCCGTCGGTTATTTCCACCCATGTATGCTGAGCATGCTCAGGGTCGAAGTCGACGAGCAGCGCCGTGATCGAAGCGACCGGACGTCCATCCATCTCGACGCATAGCGCTCCTTGAGGGAACAACGTGATGTGGTTGGTCAGCTGCT
The DNA here is from genome assembly GCF_023276405.1 of Paenibacillus hamazuiensis. Lineage (NCBI taxonomy): Bacteria > Bacillati > Bacillota > Bacilli > Caryophanales > Paenibacillaceae > Paenibacillus > Paenibacillus hamazuiensis. Next base: position 2,229,072 of record NZ_JALRMO010000001.1, on the reverse strand, counting down.
CCTCGTTCCACCACAGCTCCGAAGGGAATGGCGGCGGGAAGCTCATCTTTTGGATATCGATCAGCGCCGCAAAATCGTCCCGGGTATAGCTGCGGATGACGGCCTTCTCCGGAGTGTCTCCGTTAAACACGTATTGCTCTTTTCGGTACAAAACGAGCTCGCCCCCCTTCCGTTAAAGTTAGCTCCAATCCGCATACAGATCGGTGCGGCGGTCGCGCCACGTCGTCACAGAGCCTTTTTCCCTCACCTGATAAAGCAGGTCCAAATCCAGATCGGCGGTAATGACCATATCGTCGTTAATTTCTCCGGCAGCCAGGATGCCCCCCGGCGGGAACGGAATGTCGTTCGGCGTAATAACGGCCGCTTGCCCGTAGTTCGCTCTCATGAAATCGACGGTCGGCAGCGAACCGACGGTCCCGGTCGTCACGACGTAAACCTGGTTTTCGATCGTCCGCGCATGGCAGGTGTAGCGGACCCGATGGAAGCCGTGCTTATCGTCCGTACAAGACGGGCAGAAAATGATGTCGGCGCCGCGAGCCTTCGCCATCCGGACGATTTCCGGAAATTCGATGTCGTAGCAAATCAGCATGGCCACGGTCCCTTTCGCGGTCTGAAACACGTGCAGCTTGTCGCCGGCCGCCATGCTCCATTCCTTGACCTCCGTCGGCGTAATGTGCAGCTTGCGCTGCTCGGCTACGGTGCCGTCCGGATAAAACAGAAACGCCGTATTGTACAGCCTGCCGTTCTCGTAAATAATATGAGTGCCGCCGATAATGTGTATCCCCGTGCTGCGGGCAAGACCGGTAAACAGCTCCTTGTATTCGTCCGTGAACCGAGGAAGCTCGTTTATGGTCAGCGCTTCTCCGTCTGCGCCCCCGATGGACATAAGCTGAGTCGTAAACAGCTCGGGGAAAAGCACGAAATCCGCTTCAAACTCTGCGGCGGTTTTGACATAATGCGTAACTTGATCGGCAAACTGCCGAAAACCGGAAATGGTGTGCAGATGATACTGTACGGCGGAAACTCTTACTTTCATCTCGTTCTCTCCTGTTCAAAAAATACGATATGCGGTTTTTTCATAATCCATGTCGTCATGCAGCGCTTTCCCTGCACGTTCACCGTTTTGAGCGGCTCGAGCAGCGTTCCGTACAGCTTTTCGGTCAGACGCAGCAGTTGATCTTCGTTCACCAGAAACCGTTCGCTGCCGTCCGGGAGCTTGTACCGCTGCCCGGATATGCGTTCGATCGACGCCTCGATGCCGATGCTGGACGCAAGCCGTGCGAAAAAGAGGCCTCCCGGCTTGAGCACCCGCCACAGCTCGGTCACCATTTGCCGGAAATGATCTTCGTCCTCGGCAAAATGCAGCACTGCATTCGCGATCACGAAGTCGAAGCTGTCATTGGTGTAGCTCAGCTTTTCCAAAGGCTCCACGGCGAAGCGGTCCTCCGGCAGATGCGGCGCCAGCCGTGACGCCAGCTCTTTGACCGCTTCTATGGCCGACTCCGAGCGGTCCACCGCATAGACGTCATATCCGTTTCTTAAAAAATATACCAGATTGCGGCCTTCGCCGCATCCGGCATCGAGCAGCGTCATGTCCGGGGCGATTCTCCCCTTCAGCAGCTGATCGAACAAATAGATGTCGATATCTCCGAACTGTTCACGCAAATCCATCGCGTTCATCCTTTTTGCGGCCATATATTATGATTAAAGTCCGTTCCTTATTATACCATAAAGTAAAGCCCCCCCTAAATCCCCCCAATGGGGGACCCCAGACGCCCCAAGCTCCCAGGACCCGCCAGTAGGAGCAAGTGCTCGCTTCTAGTCCGCACGCTTCACTTTGGAGCTATGGTTCGATCATACTTCTCGTTTGCTTCGCTTTAACGAATCGTACTTATCAATCGTTCATTCCGGCGGTTTTCCAAACAAAAAATCGGACCCTCCTCATCTTTAAGGAAGGTCCGATTATTCATATTACTTCGCCAGCGCCTCGCGGCTCAGATCGAGCCAATCCAGCTCTTCGCGCGTCAGCTTGATCCGCGCGCCCTCGTCGCATGAGCGAAGCTCGGCGGTGTTTTGCGCGCCGATCAGCGCGCATGTCGGGAACGGCTGGTTCAGCACATAAGCGAGAGCGATCTGAATGACGCTCACCTGCTTCTCCTTGGCGAGCTGCTCGGCGCGGCGCAGCCGCTCCCAGTTGCCGTCGCTGTAAAACACGCGGACCATGTCGGCATTGTCGCGCACTTCCGGGCTGAACCGCCCGGTGAAGAACCCGCGCGCCTGCGAAGACCAAGACAGCAGCGGCAGCTGGTGCTTCTCGTGCCATGCGCAAGTTTCTGCATCGGCGGATACGCAGCCCGCCCAGAACGGCTCGTTCGCCTTGGCGAGGCTCAGATTCGGGCTGCTGAACGTGAAGCCGACGAGCCCGTGCGAGGCCGCATAGTCGTTGGCCTCCTGCAGCCGCTGCCACGACCAGTTCGAGCCGCCGATCGCGCCGATGCGCCCCGCTTCAATGTGCTCGTTCAGCGCTTCGAGGATAGCGCCGACCGGCACGGACGGATCGTCGCGGTGAAGCGCATACAGCTCGATGAAGTCGGTTTCCAACCGCTCCAGACTTGTGAACAGATCGCTGTCGATGCACTCCTTGTTCACGCGGGGACCGTCCTTGTTATGATGCGCTCCCTTCGTCAAAATGACGAGCTCATCGCGGTTGCCGCGCTCCCGCATATAGCGGCCGATGACCTGCTCGCTTTCCCCACCGCAATAAATGTGGGCGGTATCGAGCGTATTGCCGCCGATCGCGAGAAACGCATCGATGTTTTCGCATACTTTGTCATATACGTCGAATTTGAAATAATCGGAACCTTTAATCAACTTCGATACCGGTTTGGGTGAACCTTGAATGGAAATGTACTCCATAGCGTTTTCAGCCTCCATTATCGGATTTCAATGCGGGCGCGCTGGCGTCCCGAGGCAAGACATGCGTCGACGACCTTCATATTGCGTACGGCATCCTCCGGCTTGAATTTCGTCGCTTCTCCGTACAACACGGTTTTGGCAAAATCGTCCGCCTGAATCGAATACTGGTTCACGTGCGGCACTTCCACTTCTCTGCGTTCTCCCTTGACGGTGACGAAGAAATTCGAGCTGGCGTCCGGCCTGCTGACATATGCCGAAGGCAGCTCAATGCGCCCGTCGGTACCGATGATTTCCAGCACATTGCGCCCGGCCGCCCACATGCCGCAGTCGAAAGTAAGCGCCACCGCATTCGGAAACTCAAGCAGCCCGGAGGCCATCATGTCGACATCGTCGTGCTCCGGCGAGAAGAACGCGTGGACCGTTGCCGCTTCCGGCTCTTGCCCCAAAATGAAGCGCGCAGCGTTGATCGGATAAACGCCAACATCGTAAATCGAACCGCCGCCCATCCATTTATAGAAGCGCACGTTGCCTTTGTTCGCCGAGCTGTTGAACGTAAACGCCCCGTGAATGCCGCGAATGTCGCCGATTTCGCCGGAAGCGATCAGTTCCTTGATCATCGTGTAACGGGGGTGATGACGGTACATAAAAGCTTCCGCGAGATGAACGCCGGCTTTGGCGCAGGCGGCCGCCATCTCCTCCGCCTCCTGTGCGTTCAGCGCGATCGGCTTCTCGCAAAGCACGTGTTTGCCGGCCTCCGCCGCCCTGATCGTCCACTCCTTGTGCAGATGGTTCGGGAGCGGGATGTAAACGGCGTCCAGGCTCTCGTCAGCGAGCAAAGCCTCGTAGCTGCCGTAAGCGACCGGGATGCCGAGCTCCTTCGCCGTTTCCTTCGCCTTTTGCTCGTCGCGGCTGGCAATCGCGACAACTTCTCCCAATTCGGACTGCTGAATTCCCGGAATGACGGCGCGTTTCGCGATGCCCGCGCAGCCGACGATTCCCCAGCGAAGCTTGCGTTTCTCCATGCTTAACCTCATCTCCTAAACGGTATGTATTATGACTATATTGCCATTATAGAATAACAGGAATAAAATGAATATAATATCATTTTGCCATACGATAAAACAATATTGTCATTACAGGAGAACTCTTATGAAGCGCCAATTTTTGTTCCCGACGCTGGCGGAGCAGCCGTATTTTTGTTTCCCCGAATCGGTCGGGCGGTACTGGGAAGAGCCGGATCACAGCGTACAGCGAGATGTCGGTTCGCTGAACAACTTCAACATCCATTATGTCGCGTCCGGCGTCGGCTACGTCGAACTGGAAGGCAAGGTGCTCACGCTGCAAAAAGGAGACGCCGTCCTCTACTTTCCGCTGCAGCGGCAAATTTACTACAGCAGCGAGCACGATCCCTGGGACGTGAGATGGTTTCACTTTTACGGGCACAAGCTGCAGGATTATTTGCTGGAACGGGGGTTTCATCGCTCTCCGCTGTGGACGCTCAGGCAGCCCGCATCTTTCGAGCAGGCGCATCTGGCACTGCTTGAGGAGGCCATGGAGCACAAGCTGCTTCGGCCGACAAAGCTGTCTATCTTGACTTATGCGGCATTAACCGAGTTTATGAGTCAAGCGGTCCCGATTACGTCCAGCCGCAGCGGAGACGCCGTGGAGCGCGTCACCGGCTTGCTTCCGCTGATGCAGAGCGAAGCGTGCAGCCCGTTTATTTTGGAGGAATGGGCGGAACGTGCCGGAGTATCTCCTTATTATTTCTGCAAGCTGTTCCGCAAGTCGATGCAGATGACGCCGATGGATTTCATTACGTTATGCCGGCTGCAGGTTTCCAAGCAGTGGCTGCTTGAGCGCAAAGATGCGACGATCCGGGAAATCGCCGTCCAGGCCGGATATCCGAGCGTCAGCTATTTCAACAAACGGTTCATGGAACACGAAGGAATGACACCTTCCGAGTATCGGCAGCTATACGGCAAGCAGAGTTAATCGAACTTTAACGTGCGAAGCGGCCTTCAATCCGGTATACTGGTCTACATCGGATAAGGGAGGTATGCCACAATGAAACGAATCTGTGTTTACGCGGCATCGAATCCGGGAACGCATCCCGAATATGCGGACGCAGCCGTCCGGCTCGGGCAAGCGATCGCCCGACGCGGATGCGATCTCATATACGGGGGCTCCAAATTGGGGCTGATGGGAAAAGTCGCCGACGAAGCGATGCGCTGCGGCGGTAAGGTGATCGGCATCATGCCGCGCGGTTTATTTCGGGCTGAGATTGAACATACGGGGTTAACCGAGTTTCACGAGGTCGAAAGCATGCATGAAAGGAAAGCGAAGATGGCCGAGCTTTCCGATGCGTTCGTCGCGCTTCCGGGAGGCCTCGGCACCTTTGACGAGCTGTTTGAGGCTGCCTGCTGGTCGCAGATCGGGATTCATAGCAAACCGATCGGCCTGCTGAACGTAAGAGGATTTTACGAGCCGCTTCTTCAAATGCTGCAGCATACGGCACGGGAAGGTTTTATGAAGGAGGCGAGCCTGCATCTGTTCGTCGTGGAATCTGACCCGGACAAGCTGCTTGACCGGCTTGCCGCTTACCGGCCTATCGATGCAGGCAACAAATGGATGGAATTGCCTTCCAGCTGAACGCCGTTTAGAGCAAACCGTCGTATTGACGTTTCCTGCGCAAAATACGCCTATGCTCATAACAACCATATCGCCAGCGCCGTTTTTTGAGTAAAATTTACAGCACATCATGAGCAGCTATTTATGAACTTCCCCATTAACAAACTCAACCCACGGATTTATCCGTGGGTTTGGTTAATCTTCACCAGCGCCGTCACATCCAGCTCCTGCTCCACGTAGCGGATGATCTGTTCCTTCTCGGACGGAGTGAACTGGTACTCGCAGTCCATTCCTTCGTCCTGCGGCACCACCTGGAATACGTCCCCCTTTTTCGTACAAATGACTAAGGCCGTCAAGTCTGTTACATCATCGGGCAGCGCCGATCCTTCCTCAAGCTCGAATCTCAGCTCCACGTCGATCCACTGCTCGTCCCTGCGCTCCACGCGCGAGCGAAATGCTTTGAACCTCAGCTCGCCCGTTTCCGGAGATCCATATTTCAGCATGCGCTAATCGCTTCCTCCCTTCGTTAATGCGGTCAAGGCCCGCTCAATGGTCGGATATTCAAATTCAAATCCGTGCCTGAGCAAAACCCGCGGAATTACCCGCTGCCCTTCGAGCAGCAGCACGGCCAGCTCGCCGAACAAAAGGTTGAACATAAACGCCGGCACCGGAAACAGGTGCGGCCTTCCGAGAGCGCGGCCCAGCGCGCGGCCGAACTCGTCGTTCGTCACCGGATTCGGCGCGGTCGCGTTGACCGGGCCCGAGATGCCGTCATGCCGGATACAGAAGTCGATCAGCCGTACCATATCGCGAATATGTATCCAGGAAAGCACCTGGCGCCCGCTGCCGATCCGGCCCCCTACCCACAGCTTGTACGGCATGGCCATTTTCGGGAAAGCGCCGCCGTCGTTTCCGAGCACGACGCCAACCCGCAGCTTGACGACCCGCACCCCTCGGATGCGGTCGATCGCCGCCTCCCATTTTTCCACCGTATCCGCCAAAAAGTCGGTGATTCGTTTCGGGCTCGATTCGTCGAATTCCTCCGTTTCCGACGTACCGTAGATGGACATGCCGGAGGCGTTCACAACGACGGACGGCTTCGCCTGAAGCCGGTCCACCAGGCTGACGATTCGCCCTACGGTATCAAGCCGCGACTGCAATATGCGCTCTTTCGCCGCCGCCGTCCAGCGCTGATTGATCGATTCGCCGGCAAGGTTGACGATCGCGTCCACTCCTTCGAGCGAACCCGTATTATTTTCCAATTCCGCCCACGTCACCGTCCGCACGTTCGGATCAGCCTGCTCCGTATAGCGGCGGCTTATCAGGATGACGGAATGCCGTTCCTGAAGGAAATGTCTTATCAAATGCTTGCCGATAAACCCGGTGCCTCCGGCTATTGCGATTTTCATACAGCTTCCTCCCATACGGACTTGTTGCTGACCGCTAATACCAATAAAGACCGCCGTTGAATCGGCCGGGCAGCAGAGATCCTCTCCCCCTGCTCTCCCCGATTCCATCGGCAGTCTCTCTAAGCCGTTTATACTTCCAGATTATACCTGGTCTTCAGCTGCTCCGCAATCGACGTAAACTCGAAGCTCCGCAAAATGCGCTCCAGCTTCGATTTGGTCCCCCGCACATTGTAATAATGGATAAAATGCTCCTTAAACGGCAGGCTGAGTTTTTGCTCCGTCGGATCGACCTCTCTCGGATGCAGGTAGACGATCGAGCTTTTTCCTTGGCGGTTGGCTGTGCGAATAACGTTTTTGATCCATAACTCAGGGAAAAAGCGGAAGTAAAATCCTCCGGAATATCCGATGTTTTTGCCGGCCATTTGCATGACCGACATCGGCACCTCATAAATACCGAGCTCCTTGCCGCCGACCCGGGGCTTATGGATTTCCGTAGGAGCCGTCGGGATGCCGTACAGAAACGTTTTGACCGGAAAAATGCTCGCATCGTATTTCAGTCCAAGCTCTTCGAGCGCCTGCAAGTAATGCAGGTTGCTCTCGACGATCGACCAAGACGGAGCCCGGTAGCCGATGACCTTCACTCCGGTAATATGCTCGAGAATATCGACCGATTTTTTCACGTCGGCCTTAAATTGTTCGTACGTCTGCTTGTAAGCGAGCTGATGTGCGTAACCGTGGGAAGCCACCTCATGCCCTTCCCGCAAAATCGCCTTCACGACATCGGGGTAATGTTCTCCGATGTAGCCGAGCACGAAAAAAGTCGCCTTGCAGTCCGTCTTCCTGCATATTTCCAAAAGCGTATCCATGCAGTAGCGGAAATGGGAAGGTTTGCCGTCCGCAGGGGTTACGATATCGTCGTAATTGGCATGAAACCATTCCTCTATGTCAAAGGTCAGCATATTGTTTACGCCGGATTTTATCAATGTTTCTTGCTCCCTTTTATCGCAAACGAAGTGCAGAACATGTCGGACAGTTTACCTTCATCGCCCGAAGTGACCGTCTTGAACGGATGGTACATTTTTAAAAATTGGATCTGCCCGAAGCCGTACTGGGCATACACTTGCTTCAGCTCGTCCATCGTATACATCCGGTCGAATTTTTTGTCTTTTTCGAACAATTTGAGCAGTTTTCTCTGTATGGAGCCTTGATGCAGCGTCTGCACGAGCATTGTCCCCCCGGGCTTCGTCACCCTCGCCAGCTCACGGAGCACGGCCGTATACTGCTCGATAAGCTGGATGACGCCAATGCATAAAACGACATCGAACTTGCCGTCCTCGAACGGGAGCGCCGTCAGGTCCTCCGACATCGTTACAAGCCCTCTGGCTGCGGCGAATTCCAGGCTTTTGACGGAAAAATCGACACCGTATACGGTGTTATTCGCCACAAGCGGCTCGCTGAACGCTCCGACGCCGCAGCCGGCGTCCAATATTTCCTTGCCCTTCTGCTCGCCGAGCCAGCGCAGCGTATTGTCTCTTTGCATAAAGAAGCTTTCATCATCGAAATAGTCGGATGATTTCACGGATGCTCCGTGGGTTGCGGCTTTTTGGTCAAAATACTGCTTCCAGTTGGAATTGCTCATTGATCTGCATCCTCCGATGATGGCAACGAAATGTTGATTATCGCATTTCTGCACATGGATAAGAATTGTACGCGCTTTTTACGGCAGGAGGTACTTGATCAGCTTTTTCCCCACATAATCGGTTACAAAGCCGGGAGTCACCTTCCACATTTCGATAAAAAAGCCCAGTTTTTCCTTGTCGGGAGCGCTATGCCGTCCGGCGCCGCCATCGTATACGCAATAGTTGAGCTGCTGCGCGACGGCTCCCCACTGCTCTTTGTATTTGTACGTCCCGGACCCTGTCTGCGAGCGGCCGAGATCCAGATGCTTCATGCCGCTACGAATGCCGAATCTGACGGCTTCCCAATACATGAAGTTGTTTAAGTATTTGCCGTTATACTCGATCAGGTTCGCGCCATACGGATAATATAACGTGGAATTGGCGGGACTTGTGAGCAGCAGCATCCCCCCGACCACTTGTCCCGTCTGCTTGTCCAGTACGGTGAGCAAAAAAGAGTTGTCCGGCAAACACTTGAAAAAATTACGAAAGAAACGGATGTCCGGCGCCGGAGAACCAAGCTGCTTCATCCTTCTCACATACACCTTGTAAAAAGCGTCCAGATGGGCCTGGTCGAAGGAGGCTTGAAACCAGTCGTTTTTGTACACCTTCCGCACATGGTTTCGGTTGCTGCCGCTCGAAAGCGACAGCACTTTTTCCTCATCGTCCGACAGCGGCAGCACAAATGTATGATTTTGCAAATTCAGATTCCAAACGGGGTCGTTCAAGCTTTGGTCTTTCAGCCGCAGCTCGATATAGTCGAGCCCGCCTTGATCCTTTAACCGTGCGATGGAATCGATGGCAAACCGGAAGGCTTCTTCGCTGTCTGCACAAATGTCGGTATAATTGACAAATGGGAGGGAAACGGCGGCCTGCTTCAGTCCGAGATTGCGGCCCGCCACAAGCGGAAATATCGCGCGAATGCGGTTTTGCCCGTCCATAACGGCATGATATTTGCAGCTGTATCCGAAAGAGTCCAGCAGGATCCGCCGGAAGGCGGTCGTATGAAAAACCGTCCCCCGCTGCTGCGCGAATCGGTCCCACTCCTCCTTCATGGACTCGGTGTAAAGAGCAAAATGGAACATCAAACGGTTATCCTTTCAACCAGAAAAATACGCCTATCAAAATAAAAACGCAGCCCGCCCACTTCATCATGCTGATCTGCTCGTGAAACACGACGATGGATACCAGAACGAGCAAAATGTACTGAAAGCTGGAAACGAAGGTGACGTAGCTCAGATCGAATTTGGACAGGCAGTATACCCATAAAACGGCTCCTACCGCGTAGGAAGCGAAACCCGCGATAATAAGCGGAGAAGACATGTACCCCAGCAGTATCGATAATATCGCTCCGTCAAAATTGACGGCACGGCTTCCGATTTTCAGCAGCGTGCTCGCGACGACGGTCATCGAAACGCTGGCAAACAACATCAAATACTGGATTTGAAGTCCCCCTCGCTTTTGTTGATCTTTTTCTCCAGCTCCTCCAGCCTGAGCTTGGTAAGTCCGAGCTCCTGGGTCAGCGCTTTATTGTGCATCTTGAGACCGGAGATGCTGACGCTCATGTTGAGGAGCAAAAAATAAGCGCATACGATCAGGAAGCCAAAAAAAGCGGAAGGCGCATAGTCGACCCCGATCAGCTGGGAAAACGACTCCAGCAAATCTCTGAAAATGGACATCACCAATGTAAACAATCCGACCAAAAACCAGATCAGCGAATATTTTTCTTTGATCATTCTCGCCCTGACCATTAAAAAAACGGAAACGATCACGATCAGGCTGAATGCGATGCCCATCAGCTGAAAGCTGTAAATATGAAGTCCGTTCCCCATCGTGCGTTCACCACCTTGTTCTCGTATAGGAGAACAATATCGATAAAATTACCTTAGCCATATAATAAGGGCTTTTGATCGGCGTAATAGAGGAAGAGCCGTGCTCCCGTTCTCTCATTTCCACGCCGACCTCGCAAATGCTCAGCCCGTGCTTTTTAAGGAGAATGATGGCGTCCGGTTCGGGATAATCATCGGGATAATGCCTGCTTAACAGTTCGATGCTTTTGCTGTTGTAAATGCGGAATCCGGACGTGCTGTCCGTCACCTTGGTTTTAATCAGCAGCCTGAACAGCACATAAAACACTTTAATGCCGAATCTTCGGAGCCACGTCGTGCGAAACGACTGGATATCGAGGAAACGCGATCCTATCACCATATCGCTGCCGCTTCGTTCCATGGCGCCGAGCAGTTTGACGACCTCTCGCGGCAAATGCTGCCCGTCCCCGTCGATCTGCACCATGTACTCGTAACCGCGTGCGTGCGCATATTTAAAGCCGGTTTGAACGGCCCCTCCGATGCCAAGATTATACGGAAGGTCGATCACCTTGATTCCATCCGCCTTTCGTGCATAAGCGGAAGTCGCGTCGTGCGAACAGTCGTTGATGACCAAAATATCGAAGTCGGGGAGACTCTCGCGGATATCCCCGATCACTTTTAATATGTTGTGCTGCTCGTTAAAAGCCGGAATGACGATCAGTGCTTTTCCTTGAACCCTATCTTGTCCCATACCCGCATCCCCACATATTTTTTGGCAACGACTATCAATCTACGGATAACAATGTCCGCCCCGTAAGCGGCAATGATTACTATAAAAGGAATGCCGGGCGCCTTGTACCGATACATTCCGTCGATAAAAAAAACGATGCAAAATACAAATACGGACAGGACAAGCAGCCATAAGATGGAGGCTCTTCGAAACAGCTTGTTTGCTATAGCGGCATATGTGCCCAGCAAAAATAAAACCGTCGGAATCAAATTGACGAGCAAGTTGAAGATCCCTTTCATGCTGCTTACATCCGTCTTCCATACCCAGCTCCCGAGAAAAGCGATGATCCTTCTTCCGTATAATGCCAACACGTGATCCCAATTGTTTATTATAAAGCTAAGTATCAGGCTGTTCAATATATTAATGTTGTAGTTCGGCTTGTAAGGCATATCGTAGTCGGACGGCTTGTCGTATATCCACCCCCGTGCGTAAATATTGTACAATACCTTTTTGGCATTGAACTGCATGGAAGTAATGAGCGGGTCGAGCTTATGCCCTGCGTACAAAAAAATGACAGCCGACAGTCCGGCAACCAGCACTCCTCCGATCGCAAGACGGTATTTTTTGAGAAAACCGAGCAGCTTCTGACCGGGCATGCGCAATAGGATATAAACCAGAATAAAGGCTATCGTGATGATGCCGGCCGGCCGGAATACGATCATGTATAAAGCCGATGCGGCAAACAGGATCTTGTAAATTCGCTTTTCGGATTCGAACGATTTGAGCAATAAATAGACGCATAACAGCAGCAGGCTGATAAAAAAGCTGTCCGACAAAATGTACATCGCCCATAACGTGATATCGTATTTGTCGTAAAAGAAATAGCAGGCGAGCACGGCGGTTAGCCGGTTAAACAATATTTTCGCAATTTTATACACAAGAATGACGCTGAGGCCAGCGGTTATGGCCTGAATGATAATAATGGCGTGGGGATCCTTGAAAATGGCGAGCAGTACGGCAAGCAGCACGTTATACCCGAAGTATAAAATATCGTTCATTTCCAAGCCTATCTTAAAATGGGCAAGCAGGTTGCGGGCGTAATCGATGTACCACTGAGAATCATCCGCCTGGGGAAGACTGTTGCCGGGCTTCAAACGGTAGAAGTAATGGCTGATTCTTACATTGAGGGAAAGCAGTGCGAACGGGATATAATAGATGAAATCGCAATCCTTGTATCTATCATAGAGCCTGTATGCCGGCTCCTTGTATTTATGATATATTTGATTCAACCGGTATAAGTATTTTTGATAAAATAAGTCCATTTATTCACAGCTCCGGGCTACAGCATCAGATTGTCCTTAACCGTATTAATTATTGCACACACCGTTATCTGATCGCAATCATTTTGTGAAAAAAGTGTGAAAAAAGTGTAAAAAAAGAGCGTTTTTTACCAAGGAGGATTTACTCTTGCAGCCGATAGCCAAAACCGATCCATTACAAGAGGTAAACCCTTTTCAATTACCGGATAAAATATACGGCCGGGACGCGGAGCTCCTGCTGCTTGGCGAAGCTTACCGCCGCGTTTTGCAGGGCGGTCACGAAACCATATTTGTGTCCGGAGACTCCGGAATCGGAAAATCGCGGCTTATTTACGAGTTTCACAAATCGGTGGCCGGCGGCAGCGCCCTGTTCTTGAAAGGCAAGTTCGAGCAGTTTAGGCGGGACGAGCCTTATCAGGCGATCGTTCAAGCGATCCACGAATACGTCCGACATCTGCTCACGCTCCGAAAAGAGGAGCTGGCGAATATAAGGCGGCGCATTGCGGACGCCGCCGGCGGAAACTGTCAAATTTTGCTCGACATCGCCCCCGATCTCGAGCTTGTTGTCGGCAAGCAGCCTCCCGTTCAAAAGCTGCCTCCGGCCGAAATGCAAAACCGGCTTGTAGGCACGACTCTGCAATTTATGAAAGCGGTCGCTACCGCGGAACAGCCTCTTATCCTGTTCCTCGACGATTTGCAATGGGCGGACCCTGCATCGCTGCATTGGCTCGAAACGATTACGGCAGGCTCGGAATTATCTTATCTGCTGCTCATCGGGGCATACCGCGACAAAGAGGTCGGCGGAGCTCATCCGCTCGGCAGGCTGATGACCAAGCTGGCCAAATCCCCCCTTCCCCGGCTGCAGCATTTCCGACTGGACCCGTTCTCCGCAGAGCAGGCCCTTCACCTGCTTGTCGATACGTTTTCCGCCGAATCGGAAGCGCTCTCCCCTTTGGCCGGGCTGTTGATTCGCAAAACGAAAGGCAATCCGCTATTTACCCGGCAGCTTCTCAAATCGCTGCACGATCGCAAGCTGCTTTCTTTCGACCGACAAAAGCGAAGCTGGCAGTGGGATTTAGGCGAAATCGACGAGCTGCATCTAACGGAAAACATGACGGACTTCCTCGCCGAGAAGGTTAGGCGGTTGCCTCAGGAGCTGCAGTGGTTTCTGATGACAGCGGCATGCATCGGAAGCACCTTTTCCTTGCGTTTGCTCAGCGAAGCAGTCGGCATGGAGATCGGTACCGCCGAACAGCTTGCCAAACTTGCCGAACGTGAAGGAATCGTCGCCGTTTTCCGCAAAGACCGCGCCTCCGCCTCCGATTCCGAGGCACCGGAATCGGATGCGCCGGAGCAGATCTACCACTTTGTCCATGACCGGATGCAGCAGGCTGTTTATTCGATGATTTCGAAAGATAAATGCTGTGAAATTCACCGCAGCATCGGCTCCGCAATGCTGCGGCTCTATAACCCGCAGCAGCAGGAATCCGCCGTTTTTGACATCGCCGACCAATGGAACAAAGGCATGGACCGGTTAGCCGTACCGAGGGAGAAAGAGCAGCTCGTCCGGCTTAATATCGCAGCCGGCCGCAAGGCCAAACAAAACACCGCCTTCGAAACGGCGCATAAATATTTTGCGAAATGCACGCAGCTTCTCGACAAAAACAGCTGGAAGCTCCAATATCAGCTTACGCTGAGCGTGTATATGAATTTGGCGGAAACGGAATATTTGTGCGGTCATTTTGAGGAAGCGGAACGGTCCTTTTCGCTGATTTTGCAGCATGTGAAAACGAACCGGGAAAAAGCCGAGGCGTATAACCTGATGATGGTGCTGTATACGAACATCGGCATGCATGAAAAAGCGATGGAGGTCGGGCTCGAGGGACTGAGGCTGTTCGGAATCCGCGTACCGATCGCCCCGAACCGGGCTTTGATTGCGGCGGAGCTTGTCAAATCGCGCTGGAAGCTCGGTCTCAAAAAGCCGGTCGATTTGCTCTACATTCCGCAAATGACCGATCCCGATCATAAAGCCGTCATCATGCTAATGGTGAATTTGATCCCGCCGGTTTATTTTCTCGACCCCGATACTTACGTGCTGCTGATGCTGAAAATGTTTAATTTTTCGCTCGATCACGGAAACTCGGAAGGCTCCCCGCTCGCTTACATGATTTACGGCGTTATTCTGAGCGCCCTGCTCGGCCGGCTGCAAAGCGGCTGCGCGTTCGGATCGCTCAGCCGGCAGCTCAGCGAACAGTTTCAAAACCTGTCGATTCGCGGCAAAGTATATTTTATGGCGGGAGCGTTCACATGCAACATCAAGGAGCATTTGGCCGGCCATGTTGGGCTGCTTCAAAAATCTTACCGGCTCGGGCTCGAATCGGGCGATTTGGTTTATGCCGGCTATGCGATCGCACACAGCTTTATGATGCGGGTCATGTGCGGCGATTCATTGGAGGATATATACCGGGAGTCCGAGGAATACGCTCCGTTCGTGTGCCGGACAAAGGATCGCGATACGATGCTTATTTTGACTTCGGTGCAGCGGTTTTTACTGTTTATGAAAGATCGCGACTGGCGGCAAGAAGACCTGCAGCCCGGGGAATTCATTGACGCGAAAACATTGGATGCATTGAAAGGCTTGGCGAACTACGCCCCCATCCATACTTACTACAGCTTGCAGCTGCAGGCGCATTTGATCTTGGACCGTCCCGAGGATGCCAAAACGGTGTATGATGCGGCAGGCCCCACCATTGCGTCCTTGTTCGGCCTCGTTCATGTTCATTTGTACCGGTTTTACGGGGCTCTCGCGTTAACGCGTTTTTACGGCAAAGCTTCCGCCCCCGAGCAGCGGCAAATCCGCAAAACATTGCACGGGCACCGCCGCTTTCTCGCCAAGTGGGCCAAACATTCTCCCGACAATTATTTGCACCAGCTTCTGCTCGTGGAAGCCGAGATGCACCGCATCTCCGGGCGCTTCACGGTCGCATGGGACAAATACGATCAGGCCATCCGCGAGGCACGGCGCCATGGTTACGTACAGATCGCGGCGCTGGCCAGCGAATGGGCCGGCCGACTGTACGCGGATACCGGCCACAACCAGGCCGGAACATATTTGAACGAAGCCCGGCGTCTGTATGCCGAATGGGGCTGCGGGCGAAAACAATAAGGCTGGAGCCGGAAGTAAACGAATAAACCCTCGCCCATCATTTGCAGCTTGAAATGACGGACGAGGGTTTTGTTCGCTTTGTATGCTTCAGCTCCCGACATGGCTTTGGCCGGCAAACCAGTCTTCCAGAAAGCGGAGCGCGTCGGGCAAATGCCCGGTCCAATACGCCCAGTTATGCTCTCCGGCGAATTCTTCGTACCGGTACGGGTAACCGATCGCGTCCAAATGCCGTTTAAACGCCATATTCATCGGGTGCAGATAGTCTTCGACGCCGCAGTTAAAATACAACGCTGGCCGATCCGGCGACCCGATCTTCGATTCGGCAAGCCGGTACAAATCGCGTTCGCGGGCATAAGGCCCTCCGGCCGGCCCGACGATACGGCCGAAATTCGAGCGGGCGAATTCTTTCTCGCCGAACTCGGCTGTGGAGCCGAGCGCTCCCGATAGGCTCGCCGCAGCCCCGAACAGATCGGGGTGCCGCAAAGCGAGGTAACAGGCGCCGAAGCCGCCCATCGACAACCCGGACAGAACGCGGTGCCTGCGGTCCGCGGCGGTACGAAAGTTGCGGTCGATATGCGGGACGAGATCGTAGACGAAGTATTGCTCGAAATGGCCGCTGCCGTCGTACCAATCGATATAAAACGTACCGTGGTCGTACCCGCCGTCATCCGGCATCACGACGATGCACGGGCGAAGCTCACCGCTTTCGATCATGCGGTCGAGCGTCGGTTCGGCGCTGCCGTTTTGCAGCCAGCTCAGCTGGTGGCCGTAAAGCCCGTGCAGCAGGTAAATGACGGGATAAGCCGTATCCTCATCGGAACTGTCATACCCGGGCGGAACGTAAACGCAGCAAGTTTTGCGGCTGTATAACGCCCCCGAAAAGAAGGGCACGTGATGAATGGCCATAAACCGTCCCTCCGGTTAATTAAGAACAGCGGTCATATGCTCCAAAGTGATGGACCAATGCGAGGTATTCCAGTACGCTGATTTGTCTTTGATATACAAGATTTGCGGCGAAGCGTGAGTGATGCCGGTGTCTTCGGCAATCTTGTTCGATACCGGACGGGACTCGATCACCTTGACCATGTAGTAATTCACGTCTTCGTTCGGCGACTTACCCAAATAGCTGTCGTATTCCTCCAGCGCGTTCGTGCTGACCGGGCAGCGGGTGCTGTGCTTCAATATGACGAACGGCTTCTCATTCGAACCTTCAAACAAGCTGTTCCATTCCTCGACGGTCGTAATTTCTTTCCAATTGGCCATGACACGTTCCCTCCTGCAGATGATTAATCATTATTGCTTCGCTTCGTAATAATAATGAGTCGCCTTGGCCTCTCCCTGCCCCAGCTCCAGAATACCGTAAGAATATTTGGGCTGGAACCGTTTGTCGGTCGGCGATCCCGGGTTGAACAGCAGCGCTCCTTGATGCTTTCCGATATAAGGAATATGCGAATGCCCGAAAATGATAACATCCGGGCCATCGCCGCGGAAAGCCTCTATCGCGTTGTCCAGCGTCGACCGGGAGCCGATATGTCCGTGTACGATGCCTACAAGGTGGCTCCCCAGCGTAAGCAGCTTTTTCATGCGGAAACGGGCGATGATATCGCTTCCGTCGTTATTCCCCGCCACTCCGTCGACGGGCGCGATTTCTCCGAGCAAATCCGCAATATGCGGACTGGTCCAGTCTCCCGCGTGCAAAATCAGTTCCACGCCCTGCAGTCCGTCCACGAGCGCCTGCGGCAGCCGATCCGCCCGCGGGCTCAGGTGCGTATCGCTGACTACGCCTATGCGCATCCCGCCCCCTCCTTCCTGCTTGCTAAAGCTAACGTCCCTTTATTTTACCACAGACGGGCAGGTGAAGAAAAACGGCATCAACAAGCCGGGATCGCCGCCAAAAGATTTGCGAAGCGGATCAGGAAGATCCGGCTCCGTTTCTCCGCTGCCGGATCTTCCCCACTACAAGAAGCAGCAAAGGAAGTCCGATCATATTGACGGGCATCGCGACGGGCACCCAGTAATTAAGCAAATAATTCGAAGTTGCTTGCGTCACGTTTTTCGGAAGCAAAGCGAATGCCACGATGACCGGAGCGATCCAAAGCACCAGGTTCCGCCAATTTTTGATCCCGAGCAATTCGGCGGTTCCGTAAGCCGCGATGAACAAATATACCGCCAATTTAATGAACACGCTGGCCACCCAGGTGATTATGGTTAAAGGATCGAGGTTCTCGATAAATCCGAACAATGATATTTTTCGCGTCATCTCGAAAAAAGGATACCATAGCCGGGGGCTCATATGGACGCTAATGGTCGTGAGCGTCATCGTCATCGCAACGAGCACCAGAAATGTGGCGCCGCCGACGGCCCAGTAAACGTAAGGCTTTCCTTTTTCGGGCTGATACAGAAACGCTGCGAGCATAAGATATTCGACGCAATGTCCAAGATAAGAAGCGGAAGGCAGTGCGCCTTTGAGGATCGCCTGGGCCCCGTTGTCCACGAATACCGGCAACAGATTCCTCACGTCAACATTATTTAGGCTCGTGAGCAATACAAGCACGATCATCAAAACAACGATAGGCCCGAGCATTTCGCTGCAGCGCGCAATGGATACGATACCACCGTAATAAGCTGCATAGGAAATGAGCAGCACCATGACGATCATAACCGCAAGTTTCGGCGTTTCCGGCATGATCATGATATTGATGACGTCAGTGAATTGTCTGAGCACGATCGGAATGATGGTATACCACTGCACCAAATAGACGACGACAACGATTTTGCCAAATACGCTTCCCAGGATGGTCTGACTTAAGCGGATCAGATCTTGTCCGGGATGGAGATGGGCGGCGTTGGTGACTATCCAGGCGATCAGCATCGCAATGCAACCGGCGATCAGGATGGAAATCCACAGATCCTGTCCTGCCGCCTGTACTCCCGGCGTAAGCGTCATGACCAGCGTCATCCCGACTTCCATGATCAAAATCATCCAAAAAAGCTGAAGCCCGGTAATTTTCAAGAGACTCCCCCCTCGTCAGCGTTCCTCAAGCAAATGCCCCGACTCTTGCGTTCTTCCTACACGAACGATTCGCAGCTCGGCGTTCACCCGGACGGACATTTTCGGATATGCCTCCAACCACGGGCCGCTCTTCAGTTTCTTCCATTCCTCCGGATGCTGAGTATGCAGCGCTTTCCCGAAACCGACAACATCCGACTTGAATTCGTCTTGAGTCTGCGAGATCATGCCGGCGATCATGTCGTGCAGTTCCTGCGATAACGCGCTCTCTGCGCGGGTAAGATCCGCGGTTTTGCTTAAATTCAAGGTCGTATCGTTGGCTGAGACCCTGCTATTCGCCCGGACGGACACCTCCGCCTGCAAGCTCCCGCCAGCATCCACAAAAGTGCGAATGTTCTTTTCGAAATGGAGAATATCAACGGTAAGGGTACCTTTCGTGAACTTTTTCTCCGGTTCGATCTTTATTGCCAACTTCAGCCGTTTGGCTTGGTCATGCATCATTCTGAACGCTTTCAAATGCTTTCCCGACAAATATCCGACCAGCTTGTTATCCAAATATACGGCGGTTTGATCGATCTCGAACCCTGACTCGCCCTCCTGCATCTTCGTACGCCGAATGGCCGCGGTATACGGCTGAATTTCATGGGTGGAGACCGAATTGAGAAATTCATCGATCTTGGTGGCCGTACTGTATTTTGCGGCTTGCATCGTTTTCATCCCAATTGCGGGAATCAGTTCCATGTGGTATGGCAGCTGCAAAATCTCCTTGGCCGACGCCCCTTGTGTTGTCAAAATATAGGAATTGTAACGACTTTCCGGGAACCGCAGCAGTGTATCGAGAACTTGATCGATGCCGTGTCTGGCAAAGGATTCGCCGATAATAACAATACCGCGATGGCCGAAAAAAATTTTACGGGACAGCCGCTGCTGCAGTTGGCCGATCAACTCGTGCGCATTGGATCCTTTTACCGAAATCGCCATAACCGGTTTTCCTTTCGCCGAGCCTTGCAGCAGTCCCGGCATACCGGTAGGCAAAGCGATCTGTAGTGTCAGTTCAATTTGGTCGTCGTCTGTCATATCGATGCCGCTTGCCATAACGAGAGCGAGCTCGTCTATTTCCTTACGATCCCAGCAGCCGGTAAGCATCGCGCTGACGGTCAAGATCAAGATGCAGCGCATCATGATTGCGGACGGCTTCATCGCTTCCTCATCTCCAGCATCATTTGAATATGTTGCTGCCTTTTATACATGACATGCCAGGGTGCCCGAACCAAAACATCCTCCAGTCCGGTGCGGTTGAAGGGCGCGAGCGGCCATAAATAAGGTACGCCGAAGGAACTCATCATGCTGATGTGGATCAGCAACGCAATGACCCCTGCGCTTACACCGTAAAGTCCGAACATACCTCCGCAAATCACCATGGGGAACCGCATAATGCTGAACGCCTGGCTCATGCTCGTATGAGGAATCAGAAACGACGCGATGCCGGTCATAGCCACGACGATGATGATCGGGGCGGATATGATTCCCGCCTGCACCGCCGCTTGTCCGATCACGAGTGCGCCTACGATGCTGATGGTTTGGCCGACCGGGCGGGGAAGCCGGACGCCCGCTTCCCGAAGCGCCTCGAAGGTTACCTCCATGATCAAAATTTCCATCATGGCCGGAAACGGAACGACCTCTCTGGCATTCGCCAGACTTAGAGCCAGGCTGGTCGGGATCATTTCCTGATGGAATGTCGTAACGGCTACATAGACGGCGGGAAGCACCATCGCAAAAAATGCAAATATAAACCGGAGCCACCTCAGCATCGTTGCAAATATGAAGTTGGTGTAATAATCCTCGACAGATTGAAAGCCGTACCAGAAAGTGACGGGCATTAGAAGCGTCATCGGCGTACCGTTGACGAGCAGTGCCACTTTTCCGGAAATTAAAGATGCCGCGGCAGCATCGGGCCGCTCGGTCGATCGCGTTACAGGGAATGGCGAGTATGGGTGGTCGCTGATAAATTCCTCGATGTAACCGGAGCCGACGATGGAATCCATCTCTATTTGCGTGAGGCGTTTTTTGATTTCCTCGACCACGCCCGGCGCAGCATAACCTTCCAGGTAAACAATCGCCACGTTCGGTACGGCTGATCTTGCCGACGGTCATCCGCTCCATCTTCAATTTCGGACTGCGGATCAACTGCCGTAACAGAGACATATTGACATACAGATCTTCAATAAATCCGAAACGGGGACCGCGAATGACCGCTTCCGTTCGCGGTTCTTCCAATTGGCGATGATTTTTGCTTTTTGTGTGAAAGGCAAGCGCCTGTTTATACGATTCGAAAAATAATACGATACTGCCCTGAACGATCTGCTCAATGACATCTGTCATCGTTCCGACCAACTGCGGCGGGGTGGAAAATGCCAGTTCGCCCTTTAACCGCTCCGGCAGGCCGGCCGGATCCTCGCCTTTTTCAGGCTCGAAGCTCATCAGCGGCTCAAGCACACCCTCGTCCCACGTCGATTCATCGATCAAAACACTCAGATACACCGCCATGCAAGATAAGGAGCCGGGAAGCAGAATCCTGCGGACCGAAATGTCCGAACATTTGTCGAAGACATTGCGGACAAAAGCTTCATTGTCCTGCAGATTTTCGGAAATTTCCGCATCCGTCGTATGAGCGAGCTCTTCCAGCTGCATTGCTTCGATCCTCTTCGCTTTTTTTCTCATCGTACCCACCGATTTGCTCAGGATTGAAAACAATAGAAGCTATTTCCTTATTATTCCTTGATTACCTCATTTTATTTATCTCAACGGTTCAAGTTCAGATTTAAATGAACAAAAAAAGCGCCTTGGGCGCCGAGTCAGTCGTTATCGCAGCATCCGTTCCCTTCATTCAGGTGGCCGGAACGCTCGATTTTCGTTTTCAAATACTTCTCGTTATATTCGGAAACGTCTCCCCAAAGCTGGACCCGGTCTTCGACGTCCAGTCCCGCCGCCCGCAAAGCCTCCAATTTTCGCGGATTGTTCGTAATGAGCGTGACCGGCTTCGTTCGAAGCGCCTTCAGCACTTCTATCGCGTCGCTGTAGTTACGCTCGTCATCCGCAAAGCCGAGCTTCAGATTCGCGTCCACGGTATCGTAACCGTTCTCTTGCAAAATATATGCAAGCGCCTTGCTGAACAACCCGATGCCTCTGCCTTCATGATTGGCCAAATAAAACAACGCACCCGCACCATGCTCAGCGATATGCTTCAGCGATTGTTTCAGCTGGTAGCCGCAATCGCAGCGCTTGCTGCCGAAAATATCTCCGGTATGGCAGATGGAATGAAAGCGGATCAACGCATGATCGGCGTTTTGAAAATCGCCGTGAACGAGTACGCTCGATTGCTGGTACTCGGCTAAATTGGCGGAAGATAGCTTGGCAATGATCCGTCCCATATCTTCCGTCGCCTCGTCGCAATTTAACCAGCAGTACCATTGGAACAAAATTGTCTCCCCCATCAAATTAACCGGCAATCGGATCGGGCCGACCAGGTAGATGGCTCCTTTCCGTGTTTTGATCGATTTTACTTTTTCCTGCAAAAGCGAAACGACACTTGGGTCGACATGCTTCGTAACGGTCATAGCTTAGTCTCCTCCGGCGGCAATTTTGGATGTTTCCGGTAAATGATGTTATTTTGTGCAAAAACCGATGTTTGTAACCTTGAAAAGCATAAGGGATGCTTATGCCGATCGATTTCGGCACAAACATCCCCCATCGCTTAGTCCGACAAGCCGAACCAGGTGATCTCCTTGGACGCCAGCAGCTTGCTCTGCCCTTGAAACTCATGGTAAATCGACAGTTTATACGTCTTGAGCGTCTGAATGTTGGCGATCAGATCCTTGTCGGATTTCACCCATTTGTAGCTGTGCTCGCCCAGTTCGAGATAAACGTCGTCGTCGTCAGGCCCTTTTTCAAAATAAAACTTTTGCGTCATTGATATGTTGCCGTTGCTATCCTCAAGCTGAAGCACAAGCTTCTGTCCGTCCGTGCTCGTTTCGTAATACGAATCTTTGCTGAGATCGTACAGGAAATTGATCCGCAGCTGACTGGCGTCCAGCCATGTGCTGATATTCCAAATAGAAACGGTGTACGGGTACAGCTCGACATTCCGTAAATCGGGGCTGACCATGGTGTTTTCAACGGGCAAGTCGAACACGGCGGCATCGAGAAACGCATCCGGCTTATCGTCGAAGCCGGACAAATGGTTGTCGGTGACCGCATCGCCCAGAATCAGCTTCAGCCCGTCGGTGCTCATCTCTTTCGGAAGCTTCGCCCAAAACGAAACGAGCGCTTTCCCTTCCGGATTAAGCTTGGCCTTCACTTCGCGCACCTTGGTCGGAAATATCGCATGCTCCGGCGTTTCCAAATATGCGGCCAGCTTGGGGACCGCCGCGCTGCGCTTATCCGTGTTTTCCACTTCGACCTGCACCTCGTACAGCTTGGAGCCCTTGTCCGTGTAGGTATGAACAGTTCTCGGTGCGTACAGCAAATTTCTGCCGCTGCCGCTGACCGGGCGTTTGCTTCCGTATGTGATGCTTGGCATGCCCTTATACTCGAGTGGAAGCGCAAATTCGCATACATCGACATAGGAGGAGTCGCCGTTTTTCTCCTGGATGAGCAGCTTGGCGCTGCCGTACCGGTAATCGTACGGAATTTTCCCGATCAGCTTGAAAAACGTTTCCTGCCCCGCAGGCAGCCCGACCTGCCGATCGATTTTGACCGCCTTGGCTTCGATTTTCACTCCGTCATCCAGCACGTAATAGGCGCGAAGCTCGGGAATCGGCAGCCCGCTTTCGTCTTTATTCGTAATCGTGAGCTGCGCGGTCAGCAGGTCCTGGTCGTCCCACGGAAGACGCTGCAGCTGATCCGCTTTCAGGCTGTACAGCCCCGACGGGTTCGAATATTCGTAATCTTGGCCGAGCGACACCGGCGTATCGGACGTATCCGGAATCCGGAAAAAAGCGACGGGCGCGGTGACTTTACCATCGCCATTGCCTGGGAAGGTCTGCGTAACGACCAGCTCCGCGCCGAAAAATTCGGTTGCGGCTGGAACGCCGGAAGATTTAAGCTGCAGCTCTTTCGTCACCCTCGGTGGAAGCGACAGCTTTTCCCCACCCGCCGTGTCCAGCGGAAACATGACGCCGTCCGCCGTTCTCAGCGCATATTGGTAGTCCGGCAGCGGCACGCTCGCCTCGCCTTCGTTGACAAGCCTGAGCGTAAATTGCGGGAAATAATATTTCTCGTTCTTCTTGAGAAGCATCCGCGAAACGGTACCTCGAACCGGTACGGTACCGACCTCCATCACTCTGGATGAGCCGCCCGGGCGCAAGTAGGAAAGGTCGTCCGTGCGGAAGCGGATATCACCGACCGGCCGCTCGAGAGTCTCCAGCGTGTAATCCCACTTCGTTACGCGCAGCGCGATATCCTGCAGTGCCGCGGCATCGCCCACCACTGCATAAAATGAGAAATCCATCCGTCCCCCGGCGGGAATTTCGTTTTTGCTTTTGTCCTGTGGCAGAAGCTCGGCCGTAAATTGCATACCGGACGAACTGCTGTACGGCCGGACCCAGTAGTCCGCAAAAGCGATCTCACGATCGCTGCCGTTGACCGCCGTTATCGTGAAAAACAGCGTTTTGCCGCCGTCAGCCGGCAGAATGGCAGCCCTTTTCAACTCGATGTAGCTGCCCTCCCCTATCGAAACGACGGGCAGCGCGAGCGTTTCTTCGATATCCGCCTTCATATAATGCTCGCCTTCCGCCATGGCCGTCGCTGTCTGGCCGAATGCGATCATCCCGGCTATCGCCGCGGAAAGAAGCAACCGTGAAGAATTATGACGATGCCAAGAAGATTTATATCGATGCAAAACGTCTTCCCTCACTTTCCCGCGCTATTGTTTCTCCTCCGGAGGAAGCAGCACGATTTTGCCGTCCTCCAGATGAACCTTGATTTTGTTGGTGTTTTTCACGCCGATCGTTTCGAGATAGCCGGACGGAATTTGCAGCCGCCCCGCCTTGTCAAGCACCGCATATTCTACATGCGACTCCTCTGCAGACGCCGCCCCTTCCTGCTCTAGCTCCGCCAGCTCCTCCGAATACGATTTGCGGCGGATGATTTCCGACGATGTCTTTCCGTCGCGAATGGCGACGACGCGGTCGACTTTCTTGGCCAGCAGCGGGTCGTGGGTGACGATGACGACCGTCAGCCCGAGCTGGCGGTTGAGCTGGCGAAACAAATCGAGAATTTGGTTCGCCATCTTCGTATCGACCGAGCCGGTCGGCTCGTCGGCGAGAAGCAGCTTCGGGCTGTTCGCCAGCGCAATTGCGATCGCGACGCGCTGCTGCTCGCCTCCGGACAGCTGATTGAGCCGGTTTTTCGTACGGTGGCCGAGGCCGACCGCATCGAGCAGCTCGAGCGCCCGCTCGCGTTTGCGGCGGCCCTGCAGCAGAATCGGCAGCTCGACATTTTCAAGTGCGGTCAAATAAGGGATCAGGTTGCGGGCGTTATTTTGCCAGACGAAACCGACGGTTTCCCGCTTGTATTTGACAAGGTCTTTTTCGGTGAATTTCAGCATATCTTTGCCGTCCACTACCAAGTTGCCGGCCGAAGGCCGGTCGAGTCCGCCGAGCATGTTGAGCAGCGTCGATTTGCCGCTGCCGCTGTTGCCGATGATCGCCATCAGTTCGCCCGTCTCGACATGGAGATCGAGCCCCTGCAAAGCAACGACTTCCAGATCGGCGACCTTGTAAATTTTCACCAGATTATCGCATTGAATCATCGTTAATCCTCCCCTAGCTTGACGGCCTGGTGGATTTTAATGCGCGACAGCATATAACCGAGAATGAACAGGCCTATCGTAATCATGAGCGTTACGATCGCGTACAGCTGCAGCTGGTCGCGCGGATCGAATGTGACGAGAAAGGGCGGCACCTGCGTGGCGGCGTTGAACGAAAGCTGGAACATCGGCACGAACAGCCGGCTTGCCAAGCTCCCGGTGAGCACGCCGATGCCGACCGCGGCGCCGGACGTCAGCAGCTGCTCGCCGACCAGCATGCCGATCAGCTGCATAAACGAGACGCCCATCGCGCGCAAAATGCCGAACTGCAGGATGCGCCCCGACAGGGAAAGCACCCAATACAGCAGAAATCCGAAAAAGCTGATGATGATCGAGAT
The DNA here is from genome assembly GCF_023276405.1 of Paenibacillus hamazuiensis. NCBI lineage: Bacteria > Bacillati > Bacillota > Bacilli > Caryophanales > Paenibacillaceae > Paenibacillus > Paenibacillus hamazuiensis. The sequence continues at coordinate 2,203,204 of NZ_JALRMO010000001.1, read as the reverse complement.
GATAAAACCGAGCGTCATGACGCCGTTGATGGCGAGCTGGAACGGATCGTTTTTTTGCTTGATCAGCTCCTGCTTCGCGTCGCTGAGGCTCGTCACCGGAATGTTTCGTTCCTCCAGCGCCTTGTACAGCTCCTGGCTGGACGCCTCCGGCTTCAGCTTCAGCCATACGTTATATGGCTCGAGCGCCATGTTGTTCTGGATGTAAGACAGATGGCCGACGACGAGCATCGGCAGCACAACTTTTTTGTTTTTGCTGTTCGCGGCAGACGAGCCGGATGCCGCCCCGAACCCCGACTGCGGATTCGGGTTCCAGGAAGGCCAATAATCGATGATGCCGAACACCTTGAATTGAGTGCTTTCCACTCCCTGCCAGCTTGCATACAACCGGTCGCCTTCTTTAATTTTGAATTGCTCGGCCACCGATCGGGAAATGAGCACGGCCGCCGGATCGCTGGCAATCAGATTCAAATAATCGTAGAAATGATGATCGAGCAGTCCATCGCGCAGCCAGGCCACCTGACCGAAATCGTCGGTGTCGATGCCCATGAGCAGCACGTTCGCCCGCTCTTTGCCTACGGTGACGGAAACGTCCTTTTTGCTGAACACTTTCGCCGCATGCTCAACACCCGGCAACTGCGTAAGCGGCAAAAACGGCGGCTCGGAAAACTGCACCTTCGTATTGCCGGACAGCGTCAGCGGGACGGCCGGAACGGCGTTCTCCCCTTCGCTGTCTCCGCCGCCTTCGTTCATTCCCGGAGGAGGCGCATCGTCCTCCCACTTGATCTGCAGCGCAACGTCGGCGCCGATGCCGTATTGGATTTTTTCCGCCGCATTTTTGTTGATCGTGCGGGCCGCGCTTGCACTAAACAGCCCGGTCGCCAGCGTGATCGCGAGAAACACCATGATGAACTGGTACTGCGCCGCCTGCCGGCCCACCTGAATCAGAGTGGAATAGAGCGAAGGCGGCCACCATTTGCGGCCGAGCCAATAAACGAACCGGATAAACCACGGATACACGCGCAAAATGAACAGCGCCGAACCGAGGATAAACAAAGCGGGCACGAGAAACAGCAGCGGGTCCATCTTCAGATCGTTCGAGTCGAGTCCGAGCGACACCATATCGGCCATTCTGCGGCGGAACGATTGCAGCCCGTACAAGGATACTCCGAGCAGAGCGATATCGATGAAAAATTTATGCACAAACGAGCTTTTTTGCTGCCGGGCCATCTGCTGCTTATGGCCGACGATCGTGGCGCGCGTTGCTAGAAACGCCGGTATCAGCGTCATCACCAGCGAGCAAGCGACCGCCACCGCCCCGTACTCGTAGGCCTCCCGGTTCATCCGCACATCCAGCGCCGCCCGCTGCACGAATTCCAGAAACCCGTTCGACGCGCCGAGCACCCGGGTAAGCTGCAGCCCGACAAACGGTCCTGCGGCAAAGGCGATCGCCCCCAGAAACACCCCTTCCGCCAAATAGCCGAGCAGCACTTGCGTACGGCTGGCGCCTCGGCTGCGCAATACGGCGATTTCGGTCTTCTGCCGGTCCGTGATCAGGTTGGCCACCATGAACAGGTAAAAAGCCAGCATGATCATCACCGGCACGTTAAGCGACCACAGCATCATCCGCAGCTTCTCTTCCTTCTCGAAGTACGTGCTCAGCGTCGGCATCGCCTGCGCTTTGATGTTGTAATTAGGGTAATTCTCCGCCAGGTGGTTCTCCACCCATTGGTGAGCGGTCAAATACCGGTTGATATGAGGGAGCCGCATTTTGGTGTAATCGAGCGCAGTGAGCCAATAACTCGAGCGCACGTTCAGCTTCCGTTCGTGGGTAAAATCTTTTTCGAACAGCTCGAACGGGACGAGCATGCTTCCGCTGTAACTGCTCAGCTTGTTGTACCAGAACACGTCGTCGTACGTTTTTTGATCAATGACGCCTACCGGCCTCACACGAATCATCTCTTGGCCGGCATCATCCCGCAGAATAAACTCGTTGCCGAGCACCATCTTCATATTCGTCAGGGCGCTTTCGACCACCGCCGTTTCGTAAACCCCATTGACCGGCTGCGCGGAAGGCAGTCTGCCATCGACGATCCGCACGTGCTGTTCCAACCCTTTGATCCCCGTCATGTCGGTAATGCGCTGCTTGCTGCCGTCGATCCGCTCGGCATCGACCGGCTCCATCTTGTATTTGTCGGTGGACCGTTCAATCACAAATTCCTTCACGGGCAAATCGAAAATTTGGTGCGCCTGCGAAACCATAAAATCGTCCGTCTTGTGCAGCACGGCTTCGATCCGATCGGATGGAATATCTCCGGTGAGATAGATGGACATCCAGTAATCCCCGGAGTACTGCTGCGTATTGACCTGCAGAAGGTCCAGATCCTTGACGAGCAGCCGCTGCAAAATCGCCGCCGTATAAATCGGCATGCTGCTGGCGAGGCCGACGGAAATAATCAGGCCGGCCAAAAGGCTCAGCTCGAGCCATTTGTTTTTCACCATCTTGCGTAAAATCATTACGAACAGGGCCACCGGAATGTTGTCACCTCAATTGTTTAAAATCACCTTCTGCCCTTCCTTCAAGCCTTTGCGGATCTCCACCTCGGTCGAGGAAACGATCCCTTTCTCCACGTCGATTTCCTTGCGGCTCTCCCCTTCCAGCACCTGAACGTAGTCCCTGCCCAAATAGGAGCGCAGGCCGACTCTCGGGATGACGAGCACGTCGTCGCGCTTTTCCGTCACGATTGAAATATCGGCATTGCCGCCGATTTCCACGTCAGCCGGCGGGTTATCGACGACGATGACGACCGACTTGGCATTTTTGTCGGCAATCGCCTTGACGTCGCTCTGAGGCGCGGTGGCGGGAATTTGCACCACTTTGCCGGTGAACGGATTTCCCTTGATTTTCACGTCCGCCGCCATGCCGACCTGAATGCCCGTCAAATCGTTCGTATTGGCGAATTCGTAAACCAGTTTAAGCGACTTCGGATCGGAAATCGTAATGATCGGGCGAAACGCGACGACCGGGTCTCCCGGCTTCAGATTCGTATCGATGAAAGTCACTATGCCTTCGATATTTGAGACCAGCTGCGTCTTGGCGAGCTGGTTTTGCAGCATCTCGAGCTGCACCTGCTCCTTCTGGATGTCAAGTATTTTAAGGCGCATCGTCTGCACGTCTCCCCGCTTCTCTTCCTTGGCCTGCTCCAGGGCGATTTTCGCTTTCTCCACGACGATCTGCTGCTGCTTGATTTTGTTTTCGATATCGCCTTTATCAAGCTGTGCGACGACGTCCCCCGCCTTAACGACGGTGCCCATCTGCACGTCGATGGATGCGAGCCGCCCTCCGGATTCGGTAAAATTCAAATACTGCATCTTGTCCGACGCAAACGTGGCGACACCGCTCACCTGCTTGGCGATGCTGCCGCGCTTCACTTCATAGACTTCGAAGTTTTCTTTGACCGGCTTCACGAGCGGCGGCTTCAGCGCCTCTTCCTCCTTGGGCAAAAGCGAGCAGCCTGCGAGCGCCGCCGCCAGCATTCCCGCGCAAGCCACCCGGACGAAGCGAAGCGGCCGCCTATCCTTCGTCCACAATGTGTCCATCCTCCAATGCGTATACATGATCGACAATTTCCATGATTGCGGGGTCATGCGTCGTTAAAATGATCGTCATGCCCTCCTGCTCGACCAAATCTTTAAACACCTTCATCACCTGCAGCCCCATCTTGCTGTCGAGCTCCGCCGTCGGCTCGTCCGCCAGCAGAAGCGACGGCCTGTGCGCGATCGCTCTGGCGATGGCGACGCGCTGCTGCTCGCCTCCGGACATTTCGAAGGGGCGATGCTTCATGCGCGCCTTCAGTCCGACGAAATCGAGCGCTCTTTCCGCGTACTCCTTGTAACGGCCGGTCGGTACGCCGGCGATGCGCAGGCCGAATTCGACGTTTTCGTACGCCGACATCAGCGGCACGAGCGCGAACGATTGAAAAATCAGGCCGATCTGCGTTCGTCTCAGCTCGCCGCGTTTTCTTTCGGACAACCCCGATATTTCCTGCCCTTTAAAATAAACCGCCCCTTCCGTCGGACGGTCGAGTGCGCCCAAAATATTCAGCAGCGTCGTCTTTCCGGAGCCGGACCGTCCGCGCAGCGCGACGAGCCGCCCGGGCGGTATCGACAGATTGGCGCCCTTCAGCGCATGAACGGCGCTGTTTCCCCGGCCGAATGTACGGGCTACGCCGACGGCCTGAATCATCGGCTCTGTGGACGGTACGGCATGAGCCATTTTCGTAGTGGCGGAATGCTCCATCTTGCGGGTCCCCCTAACGTTTATTGCGTCTAATGCGTGCAGAAAAAGCCGGCAAATCATAACCAATGTAACCCTTTTCAAAATAAATGAACAGGCGTTATTTGTTAGAAAATGGTGTGAGTTTGTTAGGTGCTTCTGCCCCCCTAAGTCCCCCCACCGGGGGGACCCCAGGCGCTCGGGCGCCCTGGACCCGCCCGCAGTGCGGGAGTGCTCGCTTCTAGTTCGCGTTTGCCGGGCATGGATTTGGGGCCGCTCGCCCAAATCCTATGCCCGGCACGCTTTACTTTGGGAGCGATGATGCGTGGAGCTTATGCGTGTCTCGGGCTCGCTTCGTTTTGGCGCATTACCAGGTAGCGTAAGATGAATGGTTTTGCGGCGAAATAGCGGCGCCCGTGTCCGCTGCATTTCGCATACTGCCCTTCTTGGCGCAAATAAGGTCCGTGGTGTCCGTTTCGTCGTTCGCCGGAGAAGGGCACGCACCCGGGCAAACAAAAAAAAGCGAAACCCTTTACGTAGAAAAGGTTTCGCTTCGGGAATATTGCCGGGGACTTAGAGATCATTGCTGACCTGCCTGCCGCTGCAAAAAATCGCGAACGGACGGGTCCGTGCACAGCCCGATGGCGCGGCTGTATGCGGCGTGGGCGTCCTCGTCCCGACGCAATCGCTTGAATAAATGGGCGGCAAGCGCCCAGTACGGCTGATAGCTTGCGATCGTCTCGGCCGGAATCGCCTCAAGCAGCGCAAGCCCGCTTTCGGCGCCGCGCGCCTCGGCCACGGCGGCGGCACGGCCTATGTGCGTGCTGATCGTAGGTGCGATGCGCACGAGCCCTTCGTACAGGAGGGCGATCTCCTCCCACTCGGTGCGGCCGGTGTATGCCCGCTGCGCATGCACCGACTGAATCGCCGCTTCGAGCTGGAACCGCCCGATTCGGCCCGCTTGAGCGGCACAGCTCAGGATGCGCTCCGCCTCCCCGATCAGTACGCGCGACCAAAGCGCGGTGTCCTGCTCCGAGAGCGGCACATAGCTTCCAGCCGCATTGCGGCGTGCTTCGAGGCGGGCCTCGCAATGAAGCATCAATGCGAGAAGTCCCAGCGCCTCCGGCTCGTCCGGCATAAAACGCACAAGCAATCTTCCCAAATAGACCGCTTCCCCGGTCAATCCTTTCCGCCGCGGATCCGCTCCGGCCGCATCGTCCCACCCGCTGCCGTAAGCGGCATAAACCGCTTCCAGCACGGCGCCAAGGCGTTGTGGCAATTCGCTTTCGTCGGGAAACTCAAACCGGATGCGCTCCTCGCGGATTTTCGCCTTCGCGCGGCTGAGACGCTGCCCCATCGTCGACGGCTTGACAATAAAAGCCGACGCGATGCGCGCGGCATCAATGCCCAGCACGGTCTGAAGCATCAGCGGCGTGTGCATGGACGGATCGATATCGGGGTGAGCGCACATGAACATCATTCGCAGACGCTCATCGGGAAAATCTTCGTCCGATCGGGACCAGCGCCGCGCTTCCTCCGCCATCGCGAGCAGAGCCGGTTCCGCCTTGGCTTGCACCCGTGCGCGGCGTGCTCCGTCGATCAGCTTGCGCCGGGCCGCCGTAAGCAGCCATGCCTCCGGCTTGTCCGGCACTCCCGTGCGCGGCCATGTTTCCAGCGCGGCGACGAAGGCGCCTGAAAGCGCATCTTCCACCGTTGCGATATCATGCCAGCGTGCGGCCAAATACGCGACGAGTCGCCCGTAGGAATCGCGGGCCGCCTGTTCCACCGCATGATGAACGTTCATGGCGGCCGATCATTTCATCGGCGGCAAATTCCGCCGTACTTCCACCGCGTTGTTGGGGCAGCGGGCCGCCCATTCCAGCGCAGCGTCAAGGTCGGGTACATCGATGACGAAGAAGCCGCCGAGCTGCTCTTTCGTCTCCGTAACAGGCCCGTCCTGGACGCGCATTTCACCGCCGTGCCGCCTTAAGGAAGCGGCTGTGCTTGGAGCATCGAGACCGGCTCCGCTCACAACAATGCCGGATTCGCGCAGCGCTTTTACATAATGGGACCAGCCGGCCAAATATTCCTGCTGCCGCTCCGGATCGGAACGACGTGCAAAATCCTCCGGCGTTTCGTAAAACAAAATCGTGTAGTGCATATTCATATTCCCCTCTCCATAATTTCGGGCGGCCTTTTGGCCTGCTCAATAACATGACGAACGGACGACTTCGATTTCGACATCTTCATCCAAAATTTTTTTGGAGATAGGGGAATCGGCACATCGTTCTCGCTTACACAAGCTCTGCAATACGCCGGGCGGTTTTCTCGCCGCTGAGGATACAATCGGCAATACCTACCCCGTAATAGGAGCTGCCGGCCAAAATCACGTTCGGATAACGTTCGGCCAGCTTGCTTTCAAGCGATTTTACGATCTGCGGGTGCTTCAGATGGTAATTCGGCATCATCTCGTTCCACTCGGTAACGGCAAAAGAAACCGGCGTGCCGGTGATCCCGAGACTGTCTTCAATATCTTTGCGCGCGACCTGCACCAGCTCTTCTTCGGTCATGTTCCGGAGGCTCTCGAAGTCGCGGCAAGTACTTTTGTAAAAAAGCCGGACCAAAAGACGCCCATGCTCCGAGGTATGCTCCCATTTGCGGCTGGTCCAGGTGCAGGCATTGCACCTCAGATCGCTGCCCTCCACGGCAATAAATCCGGTCCCGTCCTTCGGCAGTTCGCTGTCGGGAACGTCGAAGCCGAGGTATACACTGATCAGCGAGCTGTTCTTTAGAAGACGGAAATCCTCGTCCAACGTTTCATCGCGCAGAATACGCTGGGCGACCTGATGCGTCGTGCTGACCACGACGAAGTCCGCTTCGAGCTCCTCCTTCCCGGAAAAAGCGACGACGTACCGCTCTCCCCGCCTGCCGATGGTTTCCGCCCGTACGCCTTTACGAATTTCGACATCGGTTAACCGTTCCTCCAACCTGTCGATCAGAGAGGACACACCGTTTTTGAACGACAAAAACTTCCTGTCCCCTGTCCCCAAAAACCGCTGCCTGTTGGCCGCCAAGCCCTGGATGATGCTCCCATACTCGTTTTTATAATCAAGCAGATAAGGCAGTGTCGAAGCGATCGTCAATTCGTGCAGCCGGCCGGAATAAACGCCGGACAGTACCGGAGCGATCTGTTTTTCGACCAGTTCTTCGCCAAGAAAAAACTCGAGGAAAGCGCCGATGGAATCTTCCTTAGTAAACGATTCGTTAGGCGTATAAAAATCTTTGAGGGCGTCAACCTTGCCTTGCGCCGAAACAAGCCCCGTCTTGGCCAGCGATTCCAGGCTGAGCGGAATGCCGAATACCGCCTCCTTCGGGATCGGCTTCAATTCACCATCCGCATAAATATACGAGATCCCGGTTGCGTTATAAACAACCTCCTCCCGAAGTCCCAGCTCATCCAAAAGAGGAGCTACATTCGTTTTCCTCGCGACGAGCGAATCCGCTCCCGTTTCCATAATAAATTCGCCTTGATGTACGGTTTTGATTTTTCCGCCCAACGTCTCGTCTGCTTCGACCAGCACGATCTCCGCGTCCCGGCGACCGGCTTGCAGCGCTTTTTGAAGGTAGTAGGCGGCAGATAACCCGGTCACTCCGCCGCCGATAATTAGGATCGTTTTCAAATGCACTCCCACCTGTCCTGCCTTATTTTTATAGTGAAAGAAAGCTGATCGGCATCATTGCCCCGTTCCATTATCCTTCAAATTATACCGAAGCTCGCCCGTAAATGCACGAAGCGGTTAATGCGCCTGGGTTCGGAAATTAAGAAATCGATAAGAATTCGCATGACCTTTAAGAAAGATTTAACGGTTACGGTATAGTCAATCTTAATAGAAAGCACGGTGAACGTACAATGATGTTTCGCACTTTCGGAAAAACGGAACAAAACTTTACTTCCGTTATCTCCGCCCAAGGATTTCCCGGACGCTGGGCGGGAGGAATCGCGCTCATTCTGGGCCCGGTGCTGCTGCTTGCGGGAACCGTGCTGAAGTTCCCGTTTCATTTCTTTTTTCCCGCACAGCTGGCGGCGTATGAAGATCATCCTGCTCTGCTGACTGCTGCGTACAGTACGTTTAATGCCGGCAATGTGCTTCTTTGGCCGGCCGTTCTCGCATTGGCCGGTTTGATCGGCGCGAGGAAGCCCGGCTGGGCGTTATGGGGCGGCATCTTCGCGATATTCGGGCTGTTTGCGAGGGCATTTCACGCCGGTGTCGATCACCTCGCCTTTCAACTCGTCCGCACCGGATCTGTCGAAATGGCGACAAAAACCGTTGCCGAATCCTATGGCGCGTTCCACATCTTCAGTATGTTCAACCTGGCCATCATGCTCGGATGGGTCGTGCTTGCCGTCGGAGCGTACCGCTCCGGTACGCTCGGTCCGCTCCCGTTCCGCCGCGTTAGCGCTGATGGCCGCTCTTCCGTTAGGCGTGCTTAAAGGCACAACGCCTCTTTCGCTCGTCGCCACGGCCGGATTGTGCACGGCGCTCGTTCCTCTCGGCTTCAGGCTTCTGCTGAAAGCAGGCTCTTTACCCCGTTTGCACACAGCCTTGGGCTGGACATTCGCCGTCGCCGCCATCGGCATCATTTTCTTCTTATTCGGTCAAGCAGGATAAGCCGGCCGCAGCGGGTAGGTAGGTCGGCAGGTCACCCGCACTCCGCAGTCCGGCAGCCCGCTTACCTCGCTTCGTATTCTTTGGGCGAGCAGCCGACGACCTTTTTAAACGTCTTGGCGAACGTTTTCGCATCCTGGAAGCCGACCGCTTCGGCAACTTCGTACACTTTTTTCTCGCCGGTGCCGAGCAGCCGCTTTGCTTCTTCGATGCGAATGCGCGTAAGCGCCTCGCTGAGCGACTCGCCCGTTTCCTTGCCGAACAAGTCGCTCAAATAGCTGCGGCTTAACCTCACGTACTGGGCGATATCGGCGGTTCCGATATTTTCGCGGAAATGATCGCGCATGTACTGAAGCGCTTTGCGCACGAACGGGTGCTTCGCAGCGTCCGGTGCATAACCGTCCGTCCCGGCTCCGGCGAGTGCCAGTGCCGCTTCCGATAGAAAGCGACGCAGCCCTGCGAGCGACATAATCGAACGGAGCTTTCCTCCGTTCAAATAAGCCGCCTCGAAATCATCCAAACGGATTGAACCGCGTTCTCTGGCGTATTCGGCAGCCAGGCCGAGCAGCTCATGGACAAAAGCGTGCGTTTTACCGACCGGCGGCCTGAGCTCGGCCAGCGTATCGCAAAGCCGCTGCGCGGCATGCAGCGCGGCTTCCGCATTGCCGCTGGCCACGGCCCGCAGCAGATCTACCTTCTCCTCCTGCGGCAGACGAATCGAATGGGCGACAGCAGTCGTGTCCGGCAAAGGTATGATCCGGGACGAAGCGCCCTCGTAAAATGACCGGTTTACCTGGCTTTCAAGCAGCCGGGCAGCCGCGGCGACATCTGGCAGCGATCGGACTTTCATACCGATACCGATGACGAAGGCACTTTCCTCCAAGCCGATTTCACGGATGATATACCGCTCCAACCATGCGGCCCGCTCGTAACACATGACGTTCCATTCGTGCTGCGAAACGAGCGGCTCCGCCGCATACAGCAGCAGCACGGACTGTTCTCCGCAGCGAACGGCGGCATGGACGCCCAGGTCGGACCAATCCGTATACGCGGGCTGGCCCTCTGCGGCATGCACGCCCATGCTGTGCAGCCATTTTCCCGGCGGCAGCAGCTGCTCGGCCAGTTCTTCATCGGGCAGGCCGGAAATCAGCCACTTTTCCAGCTTCAGGCCGAGCTGCGCCTGCTTCGACTGCTGCAGCTCCTCGCGCCAGCGCGCCACCTGGGCCTGCTCCTGCCTTTGCCTTGCAAGCGCCTCCTTCGCCTCCAGCAAAATAGCAAGCAGCTCCTCGGGTTCCATCGTCGGCTTGAGGATGTAATCCCGTGCGCCAAGCTTCATCGCTTCCTTCACATATACGAAATCGTCCAGGCAGCTGAGCACGACGACCGCCACGTCCGTCGACGACTCCTTCAGCTTGCGAACCAGTTCGAGCCCATCCATCCGCGGCATCAAGATATCGGTGACTACGATATCCACCGCTTCCGTTTCAATGCGCTTCCACGCCTCGACGCCGTCGGCCGCCGTTCCGGCAAGCGCAAATCCGTGGCGCTCCCACTCGATCAGCGTGGACAAACCGAGCCGCACGATCGGCTCGTCATCTACGATCAGTACGTTCACCGTTTATCCCTCGTTTCGATGAATCGGCAGCGTCAGACGAACCGTCGTCCCCTGCCGCTCTTTGCTGGTAACGTACATTTTGTAATCATCTCCGTAGTAGAGCTTGATCTTCTCGCGGATATGGCGCATGCCGATGCCGCTCATCCGCTCCTTCAGCTCGCGGGCTTCGGTGAGCCCCCCGCTCTCCTGCTGAATGCCGACACCGTTGTCCTCGACCTGGCAAAACAAAATGTCGCGCTCGATCCAAGCGCGGATCGTAATCAAGCCGTCCCGGCCGCTGGGCTCGATGCCGTGAATGATCGCATTTTCGACCAGCGGCTGTAAGATCATCCGCGGCACGAGGCAGCGGGCCGCAAACGGATCGATGTCGTAAACCAGCTTTACTTTGTCGCCGTAGCGAAAATTTTGAATTTCCATGTAATCCTTAATCAGGCCGATCTCTTCGCGAATTTCCAGAAAATCGCCCTTCTTGCCCAGGCTTGCCTGCAACAGCCGCACCAGCGCGCTGACCACCTCGGAAATTTGCGGCGTCTTATGCAGCTTGGCCACCCATTTGATCGTATTCAGCGTGTTGTATAAAAAATGAGGGTTGAGCTGATACTGCAGCGCTTCGATTTCCGCTTCTTTTTTCAGCGCTTCCTCGCGCTTCACCTGCTTGATCAGCTCCTCGACCCGGTTCAGCATCTGGTTGTAGCTCTCGCCGAGATCGTTCATTTCCTGCGTCCCGCGGGCCACCCAATACGCTTTCAAATCGCCGAGCTCCGCTCGCTTCATCAGCCCACGCAAATGACCGAGCGGCTTCGTTATGTATCTGGAGAATATGATCGAGCTCATGAGCGACAGCACGACAAGAACGGCAAAAATCGCGATCAGCGTGTCGCGAAGTCCCCGGAACGCGGATGTTGAAAAACCGTCCTTCACTGTGACCGCTGAAATCCACTCCGTCTCGTCCAGAGAAAGTTTTTTCTGCGAAACGATCTCGCTCTCGCGGAACAAAACATACGGCTCGGTACGCCGCAAATCAACCTGCGACTCTTCCGCCCGTGCGGGTTTCATTTGATAAAAGACGCTCCCTTTCGCATCGTAAAGCAGGTGATTGTCAAGCGGCCAGCGGCTCTGCGATTCGGCCAGCACCCTGCTCAAGTTGATCGCCGCAACGACGGTGCCTTTGACCGCGCTCGTCCTCCGGTCGTAAACGGGAATCGTCATTTTGACTATGTTCGTCAAATCGGCCCGTCCGCCGGCGTCGGCCGATTCCAGCAAGCGCTCGCTTTTTTTCAGCATCGCCGCCCCGTCCGAGGCCAGCAAGTAGCCTTGAAGACCGCTTTCATTTGTGCAAATCGCGTAGCCTGCTACATGAGAAGCAACGCACCAATCCGCGATAAATTTCGCTTGATTCATCTGCTGCCGCAGGCTCGCATCGATGTAATCTTTGAGTCCGCGCTCCTCCGGGTCACGGGTTCCGGCAAGATCAAGATAACGCTGGACGGCGTAATCGTTCGCCATATTCCGAGCCGTATGATCGATCTCGTTCAAAGCCCGCTTGAGCGCAAGCAGCATCTGTTCGTGCGATTGCTGGACATATGCGGCCAGTTCCTTCTGCGCGTACGTTCCGGCTTGCCGGTAAAACACCAAAATCGCGCACAGCAGCGGAATCGAGCCGACTAAAAGCAGATATAAAAGCAGCCTGGACTGAAAGCTGCCAAGCCGAATAGGAACGCGTGTTTTCATCTGTCACTCCGAGGCATCTGCATAGGTTTTATGTACAATCATTCGACACGGAGCGGCTTTTCCCTTTTTCCGGGTTGCTGCAAAAATAGCGTTTCATGGCAAAAAAAAAGCCTCCCCCAAACGCTTTGACAGCGTTCAGGGAAGGCTTTCAGATTTACTGTGGTGTACCGGCGATGCCGAGCGCCTGCGACGAAATATCGTCAATAAAACGCGTCATGCAGTTGCACAGAAAATCTTTCCGACAAACCGGGCAAGGTTCCTTATACAATCGGTTGATATGCGTAACTTTGACTTCGCCCGTCGCATCCTTCTCATACATGAGCCGGCATTCGGTGCGGTCCTTCAGCTTTGCGACGATTTCGAACAGTCCGTTTTTCGGATTGTTGCTGACGATTTTCGCGTCAACGACTTGCGGTTGGAAAGCCATCTGCTGCACCTCTTTTTACGAAAATAATTCAGAACGGGTTACATTGAATATTAGCTATTTTATCTGTCTCCGTCAAGCAGATTGCCGAGGCCGCCCAAAATACTGCCTTCCTCCTTGCGTCCTCCCGCCCCTGCCGCGGACAAAACGCGGTCGGCCAGCCGGCTGAACGGCAGCGATTGAATCCACACGCGGCCCGGTCCGCGAAGCGTGGCGAAAAATAGCCCTTCCCCGCCGAACAGCGCCGTTTTGATGCCTTTGACAAATTCGATGTCATAGTCGACATCCTGGGTCATCGCAACGAGACAACCCGTGTCGACACGGATCATTTCCCCATGTCCGAGTTCTCGCTCGCAAATCGCTCCGCCGGCATGGACGAAAGCGAGGCCGTCTCCTTCGATCTTCTGCATGATGAACCCTTCGCCGCCGAAAAAGCCGGTGCCCAGCTTGCGCTGAAAATCGATGCCGACCGACACGCCTTTGGCCGCACACAGAAACGAGTCCTTTTGGCAGATCAGCTTGCCGTTCAGCGTCGTCAGATCCATCGGCAAAATGCGGCCGGGATACGGGGACGCGAACGATACGCGCTCCTTGCCGTGACCCCGGTTCGTGAATACGGTCATAAACAGGCTCTCTCCGGTAAGGAGACGTTTGCCTGCGCCGAGCAGCTTGCCCATAAACCCTTTGTTGTCGCTGCTGCCGTCGCCGAAAATCGTCTCCATCTGGATATTGGCATCCATCATCATCATGCTGCCCGCTTCCGCGACGACGCTTTCACCCGGATCGAGCTCGATTTCCACGTACTGCATCTCGGAACCCGAGATACGGTAACCAATTTCATGAGCATTCATCGTAAAACCCTCCCATGAGGCGAATTATCCGCCGTATTCGACGCGCAGCGCCTGAGCCGCCTGAGCCGCCCTCGCCCGCGCTTCCTCCACCGTGTCCGCCGTGTTCAGAGCGACCGCCATCCGTCGGCCTACTTTCGTTTCCGGTTTGCCGAAAATGCGCACCTGCGTATTCGGTATCGCGAGCGCTTCCTCCAGGCCGCCGATGCGGAAATCGCCGCTCTCCTCCCATGCCTTCAGCGTATGGCTGGCGCCCGGCGTAAGCAGTCTGATCGTCGGAATCGGAAAGCCGAGAATCGCGCGGACATGCAGGGCAAACTCCGACAAGTCCTGCGTCGCCATCGTCACCATCCCGGTATCGTGCGGCCGCGGCGATACTTCGCTGAAATACACCTTGTCCTTGGCGAGGAACAGTTCGACGCCGTATATACCGGCACCGCCAAGCGCTTCCGTGATGGTTCTGGCAATGTTCTCGGCTTCGACAATCTGCCCGGGCGACATCGCATGCGGCTGCCATGACTCGATGTAATCTCCATCCTTCTGCACATGGCCGATCGGCGCGCAAAAAGACGTGCCCGATACGGAACGGACCGTCAGCAATGTGATCTCCGATTCGAAGTGGATGAATTCCTCGACGATAACGCGGGATTTTTTGGCGCGGCCGCCTTCCATCGCGTAATTCCAGCACTTTTCCACGTCATCTGACGTTCGGCATACGCTTTGCCCTTTGCCGGAGGAGCTCATGATCGGCTTGATCACGCACGGGGTGCCGATGTTCGCCACCGCCACCTTCAGCTCTTCCAAGCTGTCCGCGAATTCATAACGCGCAGTCGGCAAACCGAGCGTCTCGGCCGCAAGACGGCGAATCCCTTCGCGGTCCATCGTCAACCGCGACGCCGTGGCCGTCGGGATGACGCGGAAGCCTTGCTGCTCAAGCTCAACCAGCACCGGCGTTGCTATCGCCTCGATTTCCGGCACGATAAGGTCGGGCTGCTCGGACTCGATCAGCTTGCGCAGCGCCTCTTCATCCAGCATGTTAATCACGTAGGAGCGATGCGCCACTTGCATGGCCGGCGCATTCGCGTAGCGGTCGACGGCAATCGTCTCGACACCGAGCCTCTGCGCTTCGATAATCACTTCCTTACCCAGCTCGCCGGAGCCGAGCAGCATCATCTTGCGGGATGTTGCCGATAAAGGAGATCCGTACATCAAAATATGATTCCTCACTTTTCAAAAAAATGGGCCGATAAATGGTGCGGTTAACCAATCCATATTTTATCTTTTATTCTCGGGGAGAGCAAGGTAATCCCCCGACCACCCCCTAAATCCCCCTTCAAGGGGGACCCCAGGCGCTCAGGCGCCCTGGACCCGCCCGCTAATAGGAATTGCTCGCTTCTAGTTCGCGTTTGTCCGGCATGGATTTTTTGCTTCCGCTAAAAAATCTTATGCCGGACACGCTGTACTTTTAGTCCGATGCCTAGAAAGCCACTGCGAGCCTCGTCCTCGCGTATGGCTGCCACAGGTTATGCTTATCGCAAAACCTGTGGCAGCCACGCTTAACTTTTATCGCGAAAAGGCACCAACTAGAAAGAGCCCCCTTTGCGGAGGCTCCATTTTTAAAAATTACGCCATATCGATCAGCATAAACTCCGTCGGCTCGTTCGCCGTTAAGATCAGCTCGGTTACATTTTGAATGCGGGCTGTATCGCCGTTGTCCAACCGTTCCCCGCCGCCGAGAGTCAACGAACCTTTGATGACGAATACGTACATTCTGCGCTGCTCGGCTTGCTTATGGGCGACCGATTGCCCGTTTTCGAGGCTGGAGAGATACACACTCAAGTCTTGATGAATCGATAGCGCCTCGCCCTGGGGTTCGCCGGAGATGACCGGAAGCAGTTTGCCTGCTTGCTGCTCCTTGGAAAACCTTTTCTGTTCCCAGGATGGCTCCAAATCTTTATGTTTCGGCAAAAACCAAAGCTGCAGCAAACGCAGCGGTTCCGTCTTCGAATGGTTGTACTCCGAATGATAAATACCTGTGCCGGCCGTCATGCGCTGCACTTCTCCCGCTTCGATGACCCCTGTGTTGCCGAGGCTATCCTTGTGCTCCAAGGTGCCGTCGATCACGTAGGTCATAATTTCCATATCGGCGTGGGGATGCATGCCGAATCCGGTACCCGGCTGAATCACGTCGTCGTTAAATACGCGAAGAGCGCCGAAGTTGCGGTTGGACGGATCGTAATAATCGGCAAACGAAAAGCTGAATTTCGACAAAAGCCAGCCGTGGTCGTTGGTGTGACGTTCGGTGGAACGAATAATCTGCATCATAGTAGTGTCCCCTTTTCACGATGATTGTAATTAAAACAGCACGTAAGCTCCGGGTCCGATCAATGCTACGCCAAGCGCGACGGCGATCAGAATCAAGTTGTACTCGAAGCCGTTTTGCGTAACCCAGTAGCCGTTTGCTCCATGCACCTTAATGATAGCGACCAGCATCGTGACGATGATCGCCGCGGCGCCGATCCAAGTGAACACGCCTGCCGCAAAAAACAGTCCGCCGACCAGTTCGGCAAGGCCTGCAAGCAGCGCCATCGTCACCCCGGGCTTCATGCCGATCGATTCCAACCAGCCGCCCGTTCCTTTGAGGCCGTAGCCTCCAAACCAGCCGAACAGCTTTTGCGCTCCGTGTCCGGCAAACGTAAGGCCTACCACTAACCGAATAATAAGCAAACCAAGATCGATCATTGCCATCTTCCTTTCCCTCACTCAAGTTATTTACTTACTTTATGTAAGTATATTACAACGGATAGCTTACTTTTGTCAAGTAACTATCTCGATTTATTTTACTCTCGCTTTTACTATATGAGGGAATAGGCAAAGCAGAACAAAAAACCGGTCCCTACTCGAAGCAGACCGGTTCCGAAATATAAGTAACGGGGTAAAAGAACAATTCGTGCCCGCAGTGGGGACAACTTTTTTTATGATCCAGCCCGTTCAAAAACATCGCAAAAGAAAACGAGGATTCGTGATTAATCGTCTGAACTATATCCTCGTGGACGACATAATCGCAAGTGGGCGTGCTGCAGCACGCCTTGACTTTGTAACAGCTGCGCATCGACGGAACAATCCTTTCCTGGTAGTCTTCGCTTATTTTTCCCGGAAACAGCTGTTTTAAGACTAACCCGCACGCTGGGCGCGATATTCCTTCATGGCCGATAATATAAGCTCGTCCAGCTCCATGCTTTTTTGCACGACCTTCGGGTGGGTCAAACGCAACCCGCATTCGCAGACGAGACGGCTCAATTCTTCGATTCTGGACGCGATTTCCGTTTGCCGCTGCTCCTTGTTCATGTTAACCTTCCTCCTCATGCATTCGTCATCATCGCCGACATGCCATTAGAGCTTGTTCTCCCGTTTGTTTTCAGGTAAATTAAATATAGATACCGGAAAAATATACTAGCTTAGTCCAATTATTTCCGATTTATTTTAAAAAAGATCAAGTTTGCCGGTTAAAAATCAATTAATTTTTTTCACACTTTCTTAACAGTCGCGGTATTTCCAGTTTTCAGAGAAAGGGGTGAAGAAATGAACAAGCTGCTGCTGATCGAGGACGACCAAAGCATCTCCGATATGATAGCGATATATTTATCCGAGGAAAATTATGAAGTGTGCCGAGCCTATGACGGCGCGCAGGGTCTGGAACTGTTCGCATCGTGCGAACCGGACTGCATCATTCTCGATATTATGCTGCCTGATACGAACGGCATTCAGCTGTGCAAAGAAATTCGCTCCGTCTCGAACGTGCCCATTATGATCATTTCCGCTAAAAACGAAGTGTCCGAACGCGTAAACGCTTTAACGATCGGCGCGGACGACTATTTGTGCAAGCCGTTCAGCATGCGCGAGCTCGCTGCCCGAACAGGAGCGCTGCTCAGAAGATCGGCGCTTACCATGAAACATCCGACGCCTACGGATTCGCCCGAAGTGAAACCGATTCACCTGGATATGGACAAGCGATGTATCTACTTGAATAACCATCCTGTGGACACAACTTACTCCGAATTTGAAATGATGCGAAACTTCTGGTTATATCCGGGCAAGGTGTTCTCCCGCGAGGAGCTGCTCAATAAAATCCGCGGCATCGATTCGTTCGTGACCGAACGTTCCGTGGATGTACATATCACCAACTTGCGTAAAAAAATCGAGGAAGATCCGAAGGAACCGAAGTTTATCAAAACCGTCTGGGGTGTCGGGTATAAATTCGAAATGCCCTGAAATGCCGCTTTCCCTTTAAAAAAAGCAAATAAACCCCTTATGCTGTGCTGCATAAGGGGTTTTTGCCGGAGGTAACCGATTAGTGCTGCTGATATTGACCGTACTGATTGTAGCCTTGCCCTGCTTGCTGAGCGTTAGCGGCTAGCGTATTCACCGTTTGCTCCAGCTGGCGGCATACCCCAGCGATATGCTGCAGCTGCTGCATAGCTACCTGGTGGCCTTGCAGAGCGGTTTGGATGATTTGCACCGCCTGACGCTCTCTTTGCGCCAACTGCTCAAGCATTTGCGAATTTTGTTGTTCCTGCTGCAGCATCATTTGGTACTGTTGGCTTGATTGCTGCGTTTGCTGCATCAATTGATTGACGGCTTGCGTGCATTGATTGATTTGCTGGGAAATTTGCTGATTCATGAACATGTTCGGTTATTCCTCCTGAATTTTGGGTAGATGCGGCTATCGCCGAACATTATTATGGCCTGGCTTACCCGGTTTCATGTACATTATTTTCGGCTGTTGGCGTCCTCAGGAAATACATGCTGGACGAGCGTGTTGAATTCATTCCGGTAAGCGAGCCAGCTCCCGTTCCGCTTTTCCTGCTCGCCGTAAAATTGCACCCGTCCGAGGAAATTCGGATTCGCGGTTACAAACGCCCTCTGGATTTGCGGCGGCGACAAATCGAGCGCCCTCTTCGCGATCGTCTGGTTCATGCTTTGCGGCAGGCCGCCGGTGTCCGACCAATTGATCTGCAGTCCGGCATCGCTTCCGAACAATCCGCGGCCTCCCTTATCGGTAATCGCGTAGTCGTAAACGGCGGGTGTCGCCGTGCCGTTGCTTCCTTTCAGCTTAACCGCGACGTAAGCGTTCGTGTCGGTAAGCACGACTTGCGCCGCTTCGACGCCTTCCATTTTGGACAGTTCCTGGGAGATAGCCGGTGCGAACCGAACCGATTCGTTGTAATGCCGGTTCGTTTGATCGATTTGATCCAGCCCTACTTCTTCGCTGTACAGCTTCATTTTGTCGGCATCCGGCCGGTTTTTGACGCCCAGCGACGCATCTTCGTTGTTGCGGCTGTCGCGGTCGAACTGCGCCCGGTCGCTGTTTGCGCTCATCCCGGCGCCCGTCCCCTCCCCTGCGCAGCCGGTCAAAACCGATGCCATTATTGCCAAAACAAACCCCCATCTTGCGAGTAATCGCAGCATACATTCATCCCTTTCCAATTTTAAAAAGATATACAACTTTACATAGTTAGGATGAATGTTCTGCATGAAAAAAATGCGTCCGGCGACGAACAAATCCCCAAACGTGAAGTGAACCTTTGCAGCCGATTCCGAGTACTTTTGGGGGAGCCCCCGGTTATCCACAAAAATGAGCCATGCCTAATTTCCTAAGCAAAAAAAAGCATGTGCTGCGGGAAAGAACGTCACTCCCGGGCACATGCCTTTTTTTCATATATGGGTACACATCTTACTCCGGGTCGCGCAGCCGATCCGCATCCTCCAGCAGCTTGCGCACCGCGTTCTCGTCCACGGCACCTTGCGTCTTGAATTTAAGAAGCATTTCCTTCAGCTGTTTCCCGACCTCGGCGCTTTCCCGCTCATCGTCCAAATATCCGGGATCGAACCAAACATAATCCCCTTCCGGGCCGTTCCGCAAAAAAGCGCGTTTCCAATGGTCCGGATACGTATAAGGCTGATCTGAAAACATGATACCGAGCACATCGTCGTTTTCCAGCGGAAGCAGTTGGTGAAATACTTCCTCCTGGCCTCCGGCCGCTATATCCCGGTGCAAGTAAGAATAATGCAAATAGTGATCGCCTGTATCGCGGTCCTTCGCGATTTCGTAAAGCTCCAATTCTCCGTCAGACAGCGTTTTGACCGTTTCCAGCCTTTCCTGCAGCTGATTTGAAGACACCTTTTTCATATGATGAAAAGATAAGTTCATGAGGATACCCGCTTTCTGCACGCACGTTACTGGATAATTGCCGACCGATTGGCCGTTACGGCATCCGTTCCAACGAGGAACGCAAGGACCGGCGGGGAAGCCGCCATTTGAAATACACCGACATCATGCGCAGTGCGACGACGCCGATGAAAAGGACGAGCAGCGGAATCGCGCCCTGAAGCCAGCCGAGGCCTATGGCGAGACCCGCTCCCATCGCCCAAACGGCATAAATTTCATCGCGCAGCACGAGCGGCTTGCGCCCGGCGAGCACATCGCGGATGATGCCGCCGCCGATGCCGGTCATGACCGCGGCAACGATGACGGCACTGACGGGATGATGCATATTGACCGCATACAGCGCGCCTTGAATGGAAAAGGCCGACAGCCCGACAGCATCGAACAGCGACTCCCACGTCTTCCAGCGGTTGATCCAGCTGACCGGCAAAAAAAACACTAGAGCGGTGGCGATCACCGCCGTTTTCAAATAAAGACCTTGCGACCACAGCGTTGTCACCGGTACGCCGATCAGCAGATTGCGCACGACACCGCCTCCGAACGCCGTCACCAGGCCAAGCACGAATACGCCCAATATATCGTATTCTTCTTCCATCGCAACGACCGCCCCGCTCACGGCAAAAGCGACCGTGCCGATGATGCTGAACAAATTCAGATTTAGCTGCAGCAGATCCATTGCGTTACAAGCTCCAATCCAGCTTCACTTCGCCGCCGGTTCGGGAAGACTCATAGATCGCTTCGAGAATAAGGCTGTTCGTATACCCGGAAAGCGCCGAAGTGAGCGGCTCTTTCCCTTCCTGCACGCATTCGATGAAATGACGCGCCATGCGGACTCGCGGCCCTTCGTCGCCCTCCGGCGTCACTAACTCGACGTCGGCGGTGCGATCGAACAGCTCGGTATGCAGCTTGCCCTTCGCTCCGCGCATCGAGGCGCCGCCTTCCGAGCCCATCAAATAAAGGAACGGGCTGGAGTCGAGCATTTCCGTGTGCGCCGCCCAGCTCACGTCAAGCGACAAGGTAGCGCCGTTATCGAGCTTGATCAGTGCCGTCGCCAAGTCTTCGACATCGTAGATGCCGTTCCAGTTCGGGAAACCCCAGGTGCCGATCCCTTTCTTTTTCGGGCCGAACTCGGCATATGTGGAGCCGAAGACCGATACCGGCTTCGCGTCGCCGATCAGATGCAGCGACAAATCGATCATATGCACGCCGATGTCGATCAGCGGCCCGCCGCCGGACTGCGCCATCTGCGTAAACCAGCTGCCCCAGCCGGGAATGCCTTTGCGGCGCAGCCAACCGGTTTTCACATTGTAGATGCGGCCGAGCGCTCCTTTGTCGATCTGCTGCTTCACCTGCAGGCTGAGCCATTCCCAGCGCATCTGGTGCGCGAGCATGAGCGTGTGGTTCGACTGGCGATGAACCTGCACGATCTCTTTGGCCGCCTGCGCATTTATAGCCATCGGCTTCTCCAGCAGCACATGCTTGCCGGCCTGAAGCGCCGCAATCGCGATCGGCGAGTGGAACTGGTTCGGTACTGCGATGATGACGGCATCGACGTTCGGGTCCTCCAAAAGCCGCTCGTACGAATTGTGAACGGCGGGAATGCCGTATTGCTGGGCCCGCTGCTCGGCCATCGGCAAATAAGTATCCGTGATCGCGGTGATGGCCGCCTCCGGGATTTGGTTTAACGTCTGAATATGCACGTTGGCAATGTTTCCGGCTCCGATCAGGCCGAAGCGGAGTTGTGCGCTGCTGCTCATTCTGTTTTCAAACCTCCGTGAACGTGTATAGTAAATTGCTTCGATCCTACTATATCATATCCGCAGCACCGTAACACCATTTCGCCG
The DNA here is from genome assembly GCF_023276405.1 of Paenibacillus hamazuiensis. Taxonomy (NCBI): domain Bacteria; kingdom Bacillati; phylum Bacillota; class Bacilli; order Caryophanales; family Paenibacillaceae; genus Paenibacillus; species Paenibacillus hamazuiensis. The sequence goes on along the minus strand of NZ_JALRMO010000001.1, from coordinate 2,181,576 downwards.
CCGCAGGCTACAATATGCCCATATCCTTCGCCTTTTGCGCCGCTTCCTTGCTGCTTTTGCCCCCCAGCTTGCGCAAAATGTTGCCGACATGCACCTTGACCGTTCGGATCGAAATGAAAAATTTGTCGGCGATCTGCGTCTGCGTATGCCCTTGTTCGATCATGCCGAGCACCTGAAGTTCGGTCGGCGTCAACAAATTTTTCAATTCCTTGATCCGCACCTCGTGTTCAAGCGTTTTCAGGCGGCGGAATTCCTGGCGCATTTTTTCCGCGACACTCGGATGAATGGCCGTCCGGTTCCGGTATGCATTGCGCACCGCTTCGGGAATTTCTTCGAAATTCGATTTCACCATGTAATCGACGGCGCCGACCTTAAACGCTTCGAAAATCAGTTCCTGCTCCTCCATCGACGAAAGCATGATCACCTTGGCCCCGGTGCACTGCACGATTTCCGCCGTCGCCCAGATACCTTCCGGGCTGTTCGACATCATCATGTCCATCAGAACGACATCCGCTTCGGTCCGTTCCATCAGCTCAACGGCGCCTTGCCCGGAATCGGCCGTGCCGACAATTTGAATATCCGGCTGTGCCGCCAGATACGAAGACAATCCTTTCAGCCAATCGGGATCGTCTTCGACGATCACTACCCTTATATTATCCATCGATTCCCCTCCGAAAATATGGTCGCCGTCTTCCGCCGCCTTCTGTGATCCATCAGATCAGCTTGCGTTTTTTGGAAAACTGAATGGACACAGTCGTACCTAGCCCAGGCTTACTGGCGATTTCCATGCTCCCCTTGTGCTTTTGAATCACATTATAGCAGTATGACAGGCCGAGGCCAAAGTTCAGCTTTTTCCCGGACTTCGTCGTATAAAACGGATCGAAGATGCGCTTCAGCTGCTTTTTGTCCATCCCGTGGCCCGTATCCTTGATTTCGAGCGCAATGCTGCGTTTTGTTTCGTACAAACGGACATGAAGCTTGCCGCCTTGAGGCATCGCTTCGGCCGCGTTTGTGAGCAGATTCGTCATCACCTCGCCGAGCTGTGCGCGATCTCCGACGAACGGCTTGTCGTAATTCAGCTCGGTCGTCACCTTGATGCCCGCCAGCTCCTGCCCGGTCGTTCGCAGCGTTTCCTCGATCAAAGCGTCGAGGCGCAGCTCTTCGAGCTGCAGACTGACCTCCTGGGTCTGATCTTGTATCCGGTAAATCATATCATATATGTGCTGCGACGCCGCCATGATCACATCGATGTCGGCGCTGAGCGAAGCATTGCCGGAAGCGGCCGCTTCGGCTTTAATTTTTTGCGTGAACAGCTTGATTTTGCCAACATCGTTTTTGATCGCGTGATTCAAAATCGCCGTTCCCGAAGTGATCGCCCGCAGCGTATAATCGAGCTTCTGGTTGCGGATCGAAATTTGCAGCCCCATAAAGCCGTATCTGAGGCTGGAGACCAGGATGACGGCAAGCGTGAACGCGATGACCCACGCGTTGTATCGCCAATACTCGTACACGCCGAAATACGCCGGCAAAATGTACAGCGTAAACATCGCGAACAGCAGGGTCGGCGCGGCCGCGAGCATCGTCAGCATGCGCGTTTTGCGCAGAAACGAATTGCGTTCGCGGAAAGCGGCGACGGCCAGCAGCGCCACTCCGGCCAAAATGTACGGTGTCGTCCAAAACGTAACGTAATCGTATGGGATCGGTTCCGTCCCTCGCGGCTGAAACGCGAAAGAAGCAGCCAGCGGCACGAGCAGCAGGACCGGTATGGCGCGCCGGAGTGTGCGGGACGGATTCCACGGGGAATAGACGATAGCAAACATCAAAAACGTATAAGGAAGTCCGTAGTAGCAAATGCGCGAGCAGGTCAGCTCGAGAATCCATAACGCCTGAGCGGCTTGATCGGTATACCACCCTCTCTGAACGAAATCAGGAACTATAGTCTCGGCAATGACCGCCGACAATCCTCCGGAGCCGCCGGTAAACGCAATGCTGCTGATCCAGCGGGTTGTCGGCCGCTTCGGGTCCGTGACGAGCAGCAGCAGGCCGACGGTCCACAAGCCGATCCAAACGAATAACATGGGTTTCCTCACCCCTATTTTTTCCGTGTGAGCATTCTTTTTGTATTTGACGTTACCGCGCGATTTCCTGCCCGCCGGACATAAGCCGGGCGAACTTTTGCGCCGCTTGCGAAAGCGGTGCGTTTCTCAGCGTCGCGATACCGACCTGCCGCGGAGGGATCGGCTCGATCAGCGGAATGTGCGCAATCGTCCCTGCCGCAAGTTCCGCTGCGACGAACGATTGCGGCACGAAGGCGATGCCGAAGCCGAGCTTCGCAAACTCGGCAAGCAGCTCGATATTGCCGAGTTCGATGGCCGGCTTGATCTCGGCGCCATAAGCGGCCGCTATGCGGCTCAGAAAGGTGCGCTGGCTGCTTGCGGCCGACAACAGCACAAGCGGCTGATCGAGCAGATCGTTGAGTGAAATCGGCTGCTCGGCAAAGTGGCGGTATGCACCTCCGGCGACAAAGATGTCTTGTATCGTCAAGGTCGGGAACGTCTCAAGCCGCTCGTCGTCCACCGGAAGATGAACGATCCCGATATCGATGTTCCCTTCATGCAGCATATTCGCGATATCCGCCGTTTTGCCATGGACAAGTCTCAGCCGGATTTGCGGATATTCGCGGTAGTATGCCTCCAGATAAGGCAGCAAATAGTGCTTGACGAGCGATCCGCTGACGCCGATTTTCAGCTCGCCGGCTTCCAGCTTTTTCAGATCGGCCATCTTTTTCTCGGCCGCGGCCAGCAAATGGTACGCCTGATGTACATACGCGTAAAGCTGCTCCCCTTCGCTCGTTAAGCTGACCCCCTTGGCACCGCGGTGAAGCAGCTGCATCCCGAGCTTTTGCTCCAGCTGCTTCACCGCATGGCTTACGCTCGGCTGCGTGATGAAAAGCTCCTGCGCCGCGCCGGAAATGCTTCCGGACCGCACGACATGATAAAACACGCGGTACAAATCTAGATTTTGCACAGAATATAGCCCCTGTCTATGGAGGATATAGAAAGTATATATTTTATTTATATCATGCGCCTGGCTTATAATCAATTCATCCAAAACGGAGAGGAAGATGAGTTTTGATGAGAATGTTAACCGCCGGAGAATCGCACGGACCGCAGCTGACGGCTATTATCGAGGGGATGCCGAGCCATATTGAACTGCTCGCGGAGCACATCGACCATGAGCTGCGCCGCAGGCAGACGGGCTACGGGCGCGGGCGCCGCATGCAGATCGAGCAGGACCGCGTGCAGCTTGCCGGCGGCGTCCGCCACGGCAGGACGACAGGCGCGCCGATCGCCCTCGTCGTCGAAAACAAAGACTGGGCGCATTGGCAGGGCGTTATGAGCGCAGAGCCTGTAGCGGATGCGGACGCCGGCAAACGCGCGCTTACCCGGCCGCGGCCGGGCCACGCCGATTTAAACGGCGGGCTGAAATATGATCAGCGCGATTTACGCAATATCCTCGAGCGCTCCAGCGCGCGTGAAACGACGCTGCGCGTCGCCTGCGGCGCCGTCGGCAAGCGGCTGCTCGCCGCGTTCGGCATCCGCGTTGCGGGCCATGTGCTGCGGATCGGCGAAGTCGCGGCGCGGCCGTGGGACGGCGGGCTGGACGAGCTCGTCCGTCTGGCGGAAGCTTCCCCCGTCCGCATGGCGGACCCGGAGACGTCGGAGCGCGCGATGCGCCACATCGACGAGGTGAAGGCGGCGGGAGATTCGGTCGGCGGGCTGATCGAAGTGATCGCCGAGGGGCTGCCTGCGGGTCTCGGCTCCCACGTGCAGTGGGACCGCAAATTGGACGGCCGAATTGCTCAGGCCGTCCAGTCGATTCAGGCGTTCAAAGCCGTCGAGTTCGGCGTCGGATTTGCAGCGGCGGCCCTCCGCGGCTCGCAGGTTCATGACGAAATCATGTACGACGGGGCGAGAGGGTTTTACCGCGCCAGCAACCGGGCCGGCGGCTTCGAGGGCGGCATGACGACCGGCGAGCCGGTCGTGGTGCGCGCCGTCATGAAGCCGATTCCGACGCTGTACAAACCGCTGGCGAGCGTCGATATCGCGACGAAACAGCCGTTCGCCGCACAAATTGAGCGCTCGGACAGCTGCGCGGTTCCGGCCGCAGCCGTCGTCATGGAAAATGCCGTTGCCTGGGAGCTCGCGTGCGCGTTCCTGGACAAATTCGGCGGCGATTCGTTCGTGGAAATCGAACGCAATTACCGGGGGTATTTGGAGCAAACGAAGCGGTTTTAAAACGGGGGCATGTCAAAGCCCGGCGGCAAACGGAATCGCGCCGCGCCCACCGCTTCTACAGCTTATATTCCTTCTGCAGCTGCTCCAGCTCCTGCAGGCAGCGGTTCGCCCACTCCGCGGTGCGTGCGAGCGTCTGCATCTCTCTCGCCAGCGCTGCGCGTAGCGAGTCGATATAGTCGGGCACTTCGCCGCGGTACGGGCGGATCGTCTGCAGAGGCATCAGCGCGATCTCCTTATAGGCCAGCGCCCGCCGCTGATGGAAAAACGGCACATCCGGGTCCATCGGATTGTGCAAATCCCCCTGCGTCGGATGTTTAACGACGGCCAGTATTTGTACGGCCGCTTTGGCCGGTGTCGGCGGTTCGACGATCTCTCCGATGTATTCGCCGGTTTTGTACGAAGCAAGCACCATACTTCCAACCTGCAGATGATCATTCATTCGGTAAAACTCCTTTCGAATCGGAATCGTTTAAGGTTAGCCAGGCAAGCAAGCCGTCCACCGACTGCATTCGGTATATGCGGCGGATCGGCTCGCCGCGCTCCACGCGTACGATGCAGGGAACGCTGGCTATTTTCCAGCGCAAAGCGAGCTCCGGAGCCAGATTGATGTTGCATTTTCGAATAGCGAGCTCCGGTTTCATTTGCAAAATGATGTCCAGCATCCGCTCCGTCACCTTGCATGTGCCGCAAAACGGCGTGTGCACGAACAGGAAGAAGCTGCCGGCCGACTGCAGTGAGTCGGACAGCTCCTTCGGACTGCATTCTTTCATAAAGGCCTCACCTCATCCCTGCTCCAGCTTCAGCCGCCCGTCCAACGTTTGCAGCGTAAGCACGACATGATCGACCAGGCTTTGGATATCTTCGGCTTGGCCTTCATCCAGCTTACGTCCGAAATGCATCGACGTCAGGAGCATGAAATCCGGATCCGCTTCATCCGGGCTGTAGCTTACCGTCATCTTCAGCTGAGGGCGGCCTCCCCATGTTTCGCGGATCAAATCCGCAATTTCCGGCGCCTCTCTCTGCGGTTCATTCACAGGCGTCCGGAACGTGATAAAGCAGTAGCAGCCGGGTTTGCCGCCTTCCTCCGGCCGCTCCAAAATTTCCGCCGCAAGATCCGCAAGTTCGGCCTGCAGCGTAATTCCCGCCGAAGCGGCGCCGTCCTCGCGCAAGCTGCATTCCATATGAAACGACCGGGACATCGTCGCCAGATCAAGCCGGTCGGACCGGCCGGTTACTGCGATTTGCCCGGCCAGGTCAAGATCGTACAGCGCCCCCTCCAGAACGACTTTCAGGTTGTCGTAGATGGTCGGATCGAACAAGGCATCAGCCCCTTTTTTCATATAATTGAACTTGGACGTTGCTTGTCATGCCGGTTGCTTGTACAATATAGCGTGTGTACAAGCAAGATTAACGTCCCAAGGAAGGTGTTTGTCAATGTCGGACGAACAAAATCAGCAACCCGCAGCGGCGGAACCGCGGAAAATCAGCCTCGCCGAGGCAATGAAGATGAAACTCGAGCAAAAGAAGCAGGCGCAGGCCAGCGACCCGTCCGGGAACAAGCTCAGAGGCGGCAACAGCGCCGTCATGAAAAGCCAAAACAACAAAAAGCCGAACAACCAACGGCGCAGAACCGGTGGCAGCTGAACTTCGCTGCCAGCAGCCGCCGGGCCAAGCGGCCATGCGGACAGTCAACCGATGCGACACCGCCCGGTTTGCTTCTGCAGCTTGCCGTCTCTGACTTTTCTCCAGCGGAGAAAGTTCGGTCACGGCCCCTATTTCAAAACAAGGATGAGCCTTGCGATGTGCAGGCTCATCCTTTTTATTTTTCCGGTAACCGCTGCCGGCTCGGTCCTTAAGCGTACAGCTGCTCCCGCTGTTTTTGAATATCGGCATTTTCCAGGTATTCGTCGTAGGTGATCACTTTATCGATGATGCCGTTTGGCGTAATTTCGATAATGCGGTTCGCAATCGTTTGAATAAACTGGTGGTCATGAGAAACGAACAGCATCGTGCCATCGAAATCGACAAGACCGTTGTTCAGCGCCGTAATCGACTCGAGATCGAGATGGTTCGTCGGCTCGTCGAGAATAAGCACGTTGGCTCCGCTCATCATCATTTTCGACAGCATGCAGCGCACCTTCTCGCCTCCGGACAAAACGCTCGCTTTCTTCAGCGCCTCCTCGCCGGAGAACAGCATGCGGCCGAGGAAGCCGCGCAGGTACGATTCGTCCTGCTCCTTCGAATATTGGCGCAGCCAGTCGACCAAATTAAGATCGGACTGGAAATACTCCGAGTTGTCCTTCGGGAAATACGCCTGCGTCGTCGTTACGCCCCAGCTGTATTCGCCGCTGTCCGGTTCGATTTCGCCCATCAGGATGCGGAACAGCGTCGTTTTGGCAAGTCCGTTCGGGCCGACAAGCGCGATTTTGTCGTCTTTATTCACGACAAAGCTGACGTTGTTCAGCACCAGTTCTCCATCGATGCTCTTGCTGATGCCGTTTACGGTAAGCAGCTGTTTGCCCGCTTCGCGTTCCGGCGTAAACTTGATGAACGGATACTTGCGGTTGGACGGCTTAATGTCTTCGAGAGTAAGCTTCTCCAGCGTCTTCTTCCGGGAGGTTGCCTGCTTCGACTTCGACGCATTCGCGCTAAAGCGGGCGATAAACGCCTCGAGCTCTTTCCTCTTCTCCTCCACTTTCTTGTTCTGCTCCCGCGCCAGCTTCAACGCCAGTTGGCTCGATTCGTACCAGAAATCGTAGTTGCCGACATACAGCTGGATTTTTCCGAAATCGATATCCGCAATATGCGTACATACCTGGTTCAGGAAGTGGCGGTCATGGGATACGACGATGACGGTGCCGTCGAACTTCGCGAGGAAGTTGATCAGCCAGTTGATCGATTCGATGTCCAGATGGTTGGTCGGCTCGTCAAGAAGCAAAATGTTCGGCGAGCCGAACAGAGCTTGCGCAAGCAGCACCCGAACCTTCTCGTTGCCGCCGAGCTCCTTCATTTTGACTTCGTGAAGCGAAGTCGGAATACCCAAACCGATCAGCAGCTCTGCCGCATCGGATTCCGCCTGCCAGCCGTCCAGCTCCTGGAATTCTCCTTCCAGCTCGGCCGCGCGCATGCCGTCTTCCTCGGAGAAATCGGGCTTGGCATACAGCGCGTTTTTTTCCTCCATGATCTGGAACAGCTTTTGGTGGCCCATAATGACGGTTTTCAGCACTTCCACTTCATCGTATTCGAAATGGTTCTGCTTCAGCACCGCCAGGCGCTCGCCCGGAGTGATGCTCACTTCGCCTTTGTTCGGCTCCATCTCGCCGGATAAAATTTTCAAAAACGTCGATTTCCCGGCCCCGTTCGCTCCGATCAAACCGTAGCAGTTGCCGGGGGTAAACTTGATGTTCACATCTTCGAACAATGCGCGTTTGCCATATCGTAAGGATACATTAGTCACAGTGATCATATTGGATAAACGACCTACTTTCTGCAAATTTCCTACACAAACCGATATTATATCATAAAATCAGGAAGTTTGCCCGAGCACCGCACATTCGCCGCTATTTGTTTTGTGCGATCTGCTCGACAAGCTCGGAAAGTTCCGCCCAGCGGTCCATCGCCAGCTCAAGCTGCTCGTTCAGCTTCTGCTCCTCGGCATACAGCTCCTGCACTTTGCCGTAGTCGCTGCCGGACCGTTCAATGTCGCTGCGAACCTGTGCCAGTCGCGCCTCAAGCGCAGCGATTTTGCCTTCGATTTCGTCCCAGTCTTTCTGGTCTTTAAAAGACAGCTTGCGCAGCGGCCGGTCGCTCTTACCCGCCGCAGCAGCCGGAGCGTCGCCGGCACCGCCTATGCCGGGTGCGCCTTCCTTGCCCCCCTTCCTGCCTGCGTCGCCGCTTCCGTGTTTTCCCTCGCCCTCTTCCGCCTGCTGCTCCAGCTGGCGGCGCTCCAAATATTCCGTATAGCTTCCTTCGTATTTCCGTATGCCCCCATCCTCAAATGCAAACAGCCTCTCCGCCGTCTTGTCGAGAAAATACCTGTCGTGCGATACGGTAATGACGGCGCCCGGAAACGTTTCGAGGTAATCCTCCAAAACGGTCAGCGTCTGAATGTCAAGATCGTTCGTCGGCTCGTCGAGCAGCAGCACGTTAGGTTCGCCCATCAACGTGCGCAGCAGGTAAAGTCTGCGGCGTTCGCCGCCGGAAAGCCGGGAAATCGGCGTCCACTGCTGATTCGGCGGGAACAAAAACCGTTCCAGCATTTGCGCCGCGGTAATTTTCTCGCCGTTTGCCGTGTGCACCACTTCCGCCGCTTCCTTGATGTATTCGATGACGCGCAGCGACTCGTTCATCTCCGCGTTTTCCTGCGTATAGTAGGCGATTTTGACCGTCTGCCCGACTTCGATTTTGCCGGAGTCGGGCGCAAGTCGCCCGGCCAGCACGTTCAGCAGCGTCGATTTGCCGCTGCCGTTCGGACCGATGATGCCGATGCGGTCGTCCGGCATGACGATATAGCTGAAATCGCGGATTAGCTCGCGCTCGCCGAACTGCTTGGATACATCTTCCAGCTCGATTACTTTTTTGCCGAGCCTGCTGGCGCCAAGCGCCATATCGAGCTTTTCCGCAGCTCGGTCCGGCGCCTGCTCCATCAGCTCGTGCGCGCGCTCCACGCGGGCTTTCTGTTTCGTCGTGCGCGCCTTCGCGCCGCGGCGAAGCCAGGCGAGCTCGCGGCGCAGCAGGTTTTGCCGCTTGTCCTCCATCGCGGCCTCCCGCTCCAGACGGTCCGCTTTCTTTTCCAGATACGCGGCGTAATTACCCTCATAGCTGTACAGCTTGCCGCGGTCGAGCTCGATGATCCGATTCGTCACCCGGTCAAGGAAGTAGCGGTCGTGAGTAACGAGCAGCAGCGCCCCTTTCCACTTGGCCAAAAACTGCTCGAGCCACTCCACGGTCTCATTGTCGATATGGTTCGTCGGCTCGTCGAGGACCAGCAGGTCCGCCGGCTGAATCAGCACCCGCGCCATCGCCACCCGCTTGCGCTGGCCGCCGGAGAGCAGGCCGACCGGCTTGTCGAACTCGCGGATGCCGAGCTTCGTCAATACCGTCTTCGCCGTCGTGTTTGCCTCCCATGCGCCTGCCGCATCCATCTGCTGCTGCGCCTGAAACAGGCGCCTTTGCCTGCGCTCGTCGGCGGGGTCCGCCTCCAGCTCCAGCAGCGCCGCTTCATATTCGCGCAGCGTCCGCATCAGCGGGCTATCGCCGTAAAACACCTGTTCGAGCACGGTTGACCCAGGCTCGAACTCGGGATTTTGCGGCAAATATTCGACGCGGAAATGATTGGCGTGAACCAGCTTGCCGGAGTCCAATGGCTCCAGCCCGGCCATAATTTTAAGTAGTGTCGATTTCCCGGTGCCGTTGACGCCGATGAGCCCTATGCGCTCTCTTTCATTGATGCCGAACGAGATGTTGTCGAATAAAACCTTTTCGCCGTAGCTTTTATTTAGCTGATCTACCGATAAAATTTGCATGTCGTACCGTCCTTTGCGAAAAAGTTACTCCTCCTGCATATAAGCCGCCAGCAATGCCGCCGTGTGCGTAATGGCCTGCACGTGGGTGCGCTCCATGCCGTGTGAAGCATGCACGCCGGGGCCGACGAGCGCCGCGCGAATGTTGCGCCCTCCGCGAAGAGCGGCCGAAGCGTCGGACCCGTATTGCGGGTAAATGTCGACCGCGAAGCTGAGCCCTTCCCTGCGGGCCAGCTCGATCAGCTTCGACGTCATCTGGTAATCGTACGGACCGGATGAGTCCTTGGCGCATATCGATACGTCCACTTCGGTGCAGCTGAGGTCGTCTCCGATGGCGCCCATATCGACCGCGATCAGCTCTGTAATATCGTCAGGCAAATAAGCGGCCCCGTGGCCGACCTCCTCAAAGGTCGTAATGAACAGTTTCACCGTGTACGCCGGAACGAGCGTCTCCCGGCGAATCAGCTCAAGCAGCCCGAATAAGGCGGCTACGCTCGCTTTATCGTCCAGATGCCGCGACTTGACGTAGCCGCTCGGCTTGATTTGCGTGCGAGGGTCGAACGAGATGAAATCGCCGACGCCGATGCCTAGCGCCAGCACATCTTCCTTCGTACGGACCGTCTCGTCCAGACGCACCTCCATCGCCGCTTCGTCCCGCTTCAGCTCGCGGGCGTCCGGAAACACGTGCACAGACGGCTTCGTCGTCAAAATCGTACCGTCGTAAAAACGTCCGTCGCGTGTATGCACGCGGCAGTATTCGTTTTCAACCGATCCCATCATGTAGCCGCCCACCGGTGTAAAACGAAGCCGCCCGTTGTCCTTGATCGACCGCACCATCGCGCCGAGTGTATCGACGTGGGCGGACATGCCGATCACTTTGTCGCTGCGTCTGCCGGGGATCGTAATGACGCCGCAGCCCTTGTTCGTATACGTCATCGCGTAGCCAAGTCGGGCTGCCTCTTGCTCCACCTTGCCCATAATCTCATGGCAAAAACCGCTGGGACTCGGCGTAAGCAGGAGCATTTCCAATATATCCAGCATATAGCGTTCGCTTAGTTTGCCGATCATGCGAAAACCCTCGCTTTTCGTTTGATTTTCACGGAAAAATACGGTAGTCTACACAAGGAACCATACATAACGCGAAGCTTTCGCTTCGCCCAGAATCAAGGAGGATTTACCGTCATGACAGAAGCTTTGCCGCCAAAAACATGTACGATCGACCGTCTCGTCACCAAAGAAGACGATATCGCCAAGGTGCTCAGCGGCGCCAAAACCGCTACCCGCCGCAACGGCCGCTACGCCGATCCCGGCGAAATTATGGAGCTGCAGGGCCGCAAATTCGAAGTGATTTCCGTTTATCCGCAGTCGCTTGGCGAGCTGACGGACGAAAATGTGAAATCCGAAGGCTTCGACAATCTGGACGCGTACAAAAACTACATTTTGTCCATGCATGCCGGCATGCCCTGGCTTCCGCACATGAAAGTGTGGGTTCACGAGTTTAAAGAGATTTAAGCTCTCTTCTACATTGTAGCATTTACGCCATAACCGTAAACAGTGTAGTCCCGACTAAGCGGGCTACACTGTTTTTGACCGTCTTCGCTCATATTATGGCAGACAAGGGGGAGCTTATCTGCTGCATTCGCTGCTTTTATATTTGCACATTTTAAGCGCCGTCGGCGCTATCGGGCCTTTTTTCATCCTGATTCCGCTGCTTGGAAAAATGAAATCCGCAGACGATACGGTTCTCCAGCTTCATCTCGATACGTTCAGATCGGCCGTCAGGCTGTCCAAGCATACCGGCCACGTGCTCGTCACCACCGGCGTACTGCTTGTGTGGATCGGCGGCTATTCGTGGAAAGCGCCGTGGATCGTCGCCACCCTCATCATCCTGGTCAGCTCGCTGTATTTCATCGCCAGAGCGTTTTCCCCGACGATTCGCGAGCTCAGGCAAACCGGAAACGTTCCGGAAACCCGCGCCCCCCTACTGCGGAGGCTCGCCCGGGCGCTGTATCTTTATCTGATCCTGCTGTTTATCATGATGTGGTTTATGGTCGCAAAGCCTACCTTCGGGTAGGCTTTTGCCCTTTTATGCGCGAACCTTCTTTTGCGACCACTCTTCCACGTTCCACACCTTGGTTACCCAGTCCTCGTAAAAATCAGGCTCGTGACAAACGAGCACGATCGTTCCTTTATACTCCTTCAGCGCCCGCTTCAGCTCATCCTTCGCCACAACGTCCAGATGGTTGGTCGGCTCGTCGAAGGCGATCCAGTTGCTTTCCCGCATAAGCAGCTTGCACAGGCGTACCTTTGCCTGCTCTCCCCCGCTCAGCATGCTGATCGGACGCGTAATGTGCTCGTTTTTGAGCCCGCAGCGCGCAAGCGCCGCACGAACCTCGTGCTGGTTCATGCTGGAAAATTCGTTCCAGACGTCGTCGATCGGCGTCATGTTCGGCGCTTTGACCTCCTGCTCGAAGTAAGCCGGGAACAGGAAGTCCCCTTGATACGTTTTGCCGCTGTACGGCTGAATTTTGCCGAGCATCGTCTTAAGCAGCGTCGATTTGCCGACGCCGTTGCAGCCGACGATGGCGATTTTGTCGCCGCGTTCGATCGTGATGTTCATCTTCGGCAGCAAAGGCGAATTGTACCCGATCTCCAGATCCTGCCCTTCAAACACGACCTTGCCGCTCGCGCGGGCTTCCTTGAAAATAAAGGTCGGTTTCGGCGCCGTTTCCGGACGGTCGATCCGCTCGATTTTTTCCAGCTGCTTCTGACGGCTCTTGGCACGACCCGCAGTGGAGTATCTCGCTTTGTTCCGCTGGATGAAATCTTCCGTTTTCTTGATATATTCCTGCTGCTTCTCGTAAGCATCGATATGCTGCTGTTTGTTGATGTCCGCCATCGTCAAAAACTTCTCGTAGTTGGCCGTATAACGGGTCAGCTTGGAGAACTCCAGATGGTAAATCACATTCACCACTTTATTCATAAATTCCGTATCGTGGGAAATCAGGATGAACGCATACGGATATTCCTGCAAATAGCCCGTCAGCCATTCGATGTGCTCGACATCCAAATAGTTCGTCGGCTCGTCCAGCAGCAGAACGGTCGGCTGCTCCAGCAGCAGCTTGGCCAGCAGCACCTTGGTCCGCTGTCCGCCGCTGAGCGCCGAAACGTCCCGATCAAGACCGATCGCATCCAGCCCGAGCCCGTTGGCCATTTCCTCGACTTTTACATCGAGCATGTAGAACCCGCTGTTCTCAAGCTGGTCCTGAATTTCTCCCATCTGCTCGAGCAGCAGCTCCAGCTCGTCCGGATCGGCCTCTCCCATTTTCTCCGTAATTTGCATCATTTCCTGCTCTAATTGGAATAATGGAAGAAAAGCGTCCTTCAGCACGTCGCGGATCGTTTTACCCGGCGTCAGCTTGGAATGCTGGTCCAAATAGCCGTAACGCACCCTCGGCGTCCATTCGACTTTCCCCGAATCTTTCAGCAATTGTCCGGTCAATATGTTCATCAACGTCGATTTGCCGACGCCATTGGCGCCGACCAAACCGACATGTTCTCCCGCCAGCAAACGAAATGAAACGTTTTTGAATAAAACGCGGTCGCCAAACGTGTGGCTTAAATCTTCAACCGTGAGTAAGCTCATGGCACTCCCGAATCTCCTGTTCGTCTATGTTTTCATCGCAAACTTGCGACAATACATTATAGCATTTTACGGAGAGATTGGGGAATAGCCTGCGACCTTTATAACCGAAAAATCCGCTTATTGTGAAAAGGGGCTCATTTTCGCAAGTTATTCAGCCAGCTCTTCATCTGCTCCATAGCTTTGCGGCCGGTATCCGGCAGCGTTTGCCGGTAAAACTGCTCGCGCGCGCGTTTTCTGCGCTCCTTTTCGGTGCTGCAGGCGGTAACCGGCCGAATGAGCATGAGCGTCAAGTTGTCGTCGGCTCCGCGGTCGAGCGCCTTTTCCACCAAAGCGGCGCTCATGTCCTGCAGCTCGATGTTTTTGCCGTCCATCAGCGTCAAAAAGCGGCGCAGCTCCTCTTCCTTATACCGGCGGTACAGTCCGTCGCTGCACAGCAAAAACAGCGAATAAGGATCGTAGAACCCCCTTTTGCTGTAAATATGCAGCGTTTCCTGCACTCCAAGGCACTGCAGCAGTACATGGCGGTTCGGATGTTTGGCCGCCTGCGCAGCGCTCAGTCTGCCTTGGCGGACTTGTTCGGCCGCCCAGGACTGGTCCTCGGTCAGCTGTTTGAGAGGCCCGCCCTGCTTCAAATAATAAACCCGGCAATCGCCGATATGATGAATCAGAAACGTCTCTTTGTGCAGCACAAGCACGGTTAGCGTCGTGCCCATTTTCGAGTCGCGCGCCGCTCCGTCCTGCTGCAGACGGGCATTGATATGCGCAAAAAGCTGCGTCAATCGAAGTTCCAGCTCATCCAGCGGCCGCTCCTGCGAAAATAACCCTGACAGTTCATCGTCCATCCATTCCTTCACGATCGTCAGCGCCGTTTCGCTTGCCTCGGCCCCGCTGCCGAGACCGCCCATCCCGTCGGCGATGATGGCGACCGCGTAAGGATCCCCTAGTTCGGAAGTTCCGATGCGCAGCAGCGACCTGTCTTCATTTTCTCCGCGATACCAGCCCGAATGTGTAGACGTTCCGTACTGCCAATGTACGGCAACCGTTATTTTCATGGTTACGACCCCATTTTTAACGTAAATTCCGCTGCTTTACCCGCAGATATGGAAAATTCGACATAAATCTTCGCGTTCCTGTTTGTCGGCTGCAACTATTTTTTTGATTTAAAAAAACAAAAGGAGCCGCTTCTACGACCCCATTTTAAAAATAAATTCCGCGGCGATTATTTTGACCGTATCGCCTTCTTTTAACGAATAAACTTTGTAGGGCACCATTTGTTCGCCGTTTAAGAAACTGCCGTTTTTCGAACCGAGATCTTTGACCATATAATGGCCGTCCGTTTGCATAAATTCCACATGCGCTCTGGAAACGCCCGGCGCGTCTTCAATATAATGCACTCCGTTCCCGCCGCGTCCTATGACGAAGCTCGGTTCGGCGATGGGGATGCGTTCCGTTTGGCCGTCGCCGATTTTCTCGAGAAACGGCCCCTGCTGCGAAGCTTGCATATCTCCCAGCCACACTGTGGCGTCGGAAGCGGTTAAATAGGTTGTCGCCTCGCTGAGCGAAGGGGGATTATTTACTGCGGCAGGGTATTCTCCACCGGCAGACGTCCGGTTGTTGCGTGCTGCGGCATGATCCGTACCGAGTCCTGCGGAACGGGGGCCGGCACCCGCGGGAAAGCCGCGGCCCAGTGAGTCGGCAGGCGCTTGAAAATCCGCCTTATGCCCCTGAAACCGGAAGTCCGACTTGGCCGAGACATCTGCATTTGCGAAAAGACCGCGTTCAGACAAACGAGCTGGAGCAAGGTCGACAAACCCCGGTTCCGCCAAGCTCCCGGCCCCCTTTCCGCCACTCTTCCACCCGGCTCGCGTCGTTTGCGGCCGCCAAATGCGCAGCACATAAAAAGCTGCACCGGCGATGAGTACCGTGAGCCCGGCAGCGATGTAAACACCCGGCTCCGACGGATGCTCCGCATACCATTTCCAGCACAAAGCGCAGCTTAATGCAGCGACGGCCAGCACGGGAACGGTCAGCTTGACCGGCTGTTTCCCTCCGCCGGACTCCTCCTCGGTTAGCGCTTCGTGCCATTGTGCAGACGCCCCCGAATCGTGCAAACTCTCCGGTGTTGAGGCAAATTCCCGCACCGGGGAAGGATCCAAATTTTCACGATGCCTTTCCGGAAAACCCGAATGCGACCGCAAGTTGATCTCCTGCTGGATATTTTGTACCGGAAACGGTTCACTGCGCTCCTGCGGCTCCGCCGAGTGCTGCATAACATGCGGCGGAGCCTTGGTTTGCCGGCGCGGCGAGGCGTCCATCAGCTGCTCCAGCAATATTTTTTTAAACCCGGCAATATGAAATCCGTCCAAATGCAAATATGTCATGATCTCCTGCAAGCGTTCGCCTTGAAGCGAGTCGACGCTTGCCAGGAGTTGAGAGGAGAGCTGCTGCAGCTCTCCCGGAACGGACTTTTTTTGCACCATCAATCGCTCCAGCGGGACGTAAGTCAAATAAATATCGGAGACGTCCGTCCCGCAAAACATATATTCGGTCTGCAGCACGTATTGAGCTTCGAGCAGCATATACGTCCTGCAGTCGTCCAGCGCAGTGACGACGGAAAGCATGGTGCGGACGTAGTCGGGGAAGGATAGTCTGGTTTGCTTCAGCATGTGCGACAGCATCTTTTTTCCCGATATGTTGTAGTAAAGCCTGACGTTTCCGTCCATTTCCTCCACCGTGACCGGCAGCAAATGCGGAATGTCGTTCGATTTGAGCATGCTGGCCTGAAGCGGCGACAGCTGCCCTTCCGTCAAACCTTCAGGGCTGCTCAGCACCATAAAATGTCCGTGGCGGTGTATAAATTCGACGTTAAGCCCTTCCAGCTCCATCACTTCGCCTCCTCTTTTTCAGCCTAAATACGCCGCGGCAATCGCCCCGGGAACGACAGCCAGCATAAACGGGAAACGAATATGGTCCTTCGCTCCGGCAAATTCATACCAGCTCGCCAAATCGCGCAGCATGAGAAGGTTTGCGGCCAGTACGGCCAACCTTTGTGCCAGCCGATGCGCCTTCCTTTGAAGCAGCCATATGATGAGCGCGGCGCCCCCGGCAAAAACAACGGAATACATGAGGCAGCTCAGCGCAAACCCGGCTCCCCCAATGGCCCCGATCGCAGCGAAAAGCTTCACATCGCCGGCCCCCAGCGCTTTCATCCAATACAGTAAAAGCAGGCAGCCGAAGCCGGCAGCCGCTCCCGCAAAGGCATAAAGCAATCCGTTCCAGCCGTCCGCGAATGAATGCACAAGCAGCCCGAGGCCGACCCCGGATACGGTCAAAACATTAGGAATTTTCATCGTCTTCAAATCCGTAAAAAAGGCGGTGCCGAGCAAAGCGGTCAATGCCAATGCAGCGATCACAACATTTCTCCTTTCCTCACTTGGCCTAGTTCGCTCCGACCCAGGCCCGTTCAACAGCCGATTTGCGAAGCACCAGCGTTTTGCGGTAAAACGGTACGAGCAGCTTAAGCTCGTATTCCGCTTCGATGCCGATGAACGCTTCCTCTTTGTTTTCCAAATTCGGCAGCTTGACGTCCGTCACTCGTAGATGCTCCGGCTTCAAAACGGAACCGCTCGCGTATTGACTCACAATCGCGGTAAACGCCTTGTTGACGAGCGGCTTGTACACGGCTTCGACATAAGCGGTAAATTCGTCCTGCGCCATCGTTTCCATCTTTTCCCTTTTCACTTTTTCCCACCGCACCAGATCGACGATGGGATCCGGAATGAAGCCGGCAAAATTTTCAACGAACGATTCGGAATTTTGCACGGCGGAGCGAGCGGCGGCGATTTTGTCGGCTACGGAGCTGTAAATAGCGTATGGCTTGCTTTGCCCCCATTTGCTGCGCGCTTCCTTGTACATGACATCGACCGGGTACATGTGAGCCGCCATCAGCTTCGTTGTTTCGGATACCGCCGATTGCAGCGCCATTTCAGCCACGGAGATTTGAATGAGCGAAATGATCGCGATAACAAACGATAAAAAAAGCGGCAGCGTCAAAGCCGCTTCCAATACGATGCTTCCTTCGTTTCGCGCGAAACGGCCCACTGAATCCCTCCTGATTGTTAAGCTAATACGCCAAATAAGCGGTTTTTACGAATTCGCAGCGGTTCCCGGCAGGGATGCAGCCGTGAACTCCGAGCGGACCGATCGCTCTCATAAGCCCCGGCATGAACCAAAGCTTCACGGACATCGTCGCCGAGCCCTGCACGTACGTCGCTTTCGCTCGAAGGTCGAAGCCGGTATTCAGCTGCAGCAGTGCCTGCATGCGGGATAACATCACTTTATCGCGGCCGTGCAGCAGCAAAAACAGCCTCAAATAATCTTTGTAATACAGCGTGAACCCTTTGCCAATCTTCGCGGACAACGGCACGGCCTCTCCATCCAGCAGCCTGATCATGTCCGCTTGCGCTTTAACGGCTCCTTCGGCGACAGCGGCAAGAAACACAAGCAGCGGCGATCCGACATTGAGCAGTTCGTTTTGCGGTTCCATCAGCGATTCGATCGTGCCGATGGCGAGTCGGATCGCAAACAGCTCGGCATACGCTTTGCCATAGTTTCCAGCACATGAGTTCGAGCCATAAATGATGTATTCGACTTCCTGATTCGAGAGCGGATGGGTTTCCGGAGCGCTGAGAACAAGCGTGTTTTTCACATTTCCGGAGCTGTCCTTCTCGATTCCGTATGTCCGGTAGCTGAATTTGCCGAGCGCAAATTCGTTCATGTACATATCATCCCTTGCCGCCGTAAGCAAATCGGCCAGTCCGTCAATCAGCTTCATCGCGGTTTTCCCCGCCTTGTCGGCATTGTCGAGATCGGTCTCCTCCATAAGCGGCACTGCAGCCTGCTGCCCATTAATCAACATATAACGTTGAAAAAATCCGTCATCGCCCCCTTGCAGACGGGCATACATCGATGAAAAAGGGTCTCCGGAAATGACTCCGCAGCCGCCCATCGCCTTTAACGCCTGATCCAGGTACTTCTGAGCTTTGCTGCGCTGTTCCTTTTGGCCGGCGCTTGCCTGCGTCTTATTGCGGTTTCGCGCCGATTCCTTCGGGTTTTGCTCCGCATACAGCTCGTTTACTTTGGCCAAATACTGCCGGTTGGCTTCGGAGGTGCCGGCGTAATCATCGGCTGTGAAAAAAACGACAGACTGCAGCTGCGATTTCAAGCCGCCGAACAATGCAACGACGGCCGCCGCCTTGCTGGCATAATCGTCGAAATCTTGTGCGCCCATCCCGTAAATATGCGCAAACACCTCATCCGCTGCGAGATTTCCCGAGGCCCCTTCCTCGCGCCCTTTCCTCAGTTCGGCGTTTAACTCCTCGTTGGCTTTTTTCGCTTTGGCAAGCTCTTCATTAAACTGGGCCAGCAGCCCGGACAGCTGCTCATAATCATTCGCCGATTTCAGCTTTAAGGCGGCCAGCAGCTTAGCATATTCAAGCACATCCTTCAGGAGCTGCTCCCAATCAGCGATTTTTTGCTGCAGGTCGTCGATATCGGCTTGCAGATCCGCCTTCTCTTTGCGCAGCTCGCGAATCTCCTCTATCGCGCCTTCCCCCGCATCGGCAAGAGAGCGGATCGAATGGTTAATCGAGCGAAGCCGGTCATTCCATTTTTGCAGCCGGGCTTTTCCGTCGTTAATCATCTGCGTGACTTCGTCCACCGTGTGAATCCCGACTCTACCGCTCAGCTCGTTAAGCTGAGACAAGCCCGTATCGTAAAACGGATAATCCGTCCCGGCCTTCGTCCGAATTTTTACGAACGCGTCCCACGCTTCGTCCAAAGCTTTGTCCCGCTTCTCAAGCAGCTTCTCCGCTTTTTCCGCTTGAGCCGCAAAACGTGCCGCCGATTTCATCTGTGAGGTGACGCCGGTGGAGGTAAATTTGTCCGTTATTTCAAGACCGAACTGAACCGGTGCGCGGTATTTCATCTCCTCCAAAATTTGCTGCTTCATCACCTGATGATTGGCAAGCGTGTACATGGCAAGCAGCTGCTCGCTTCCGGGCGTCATCGCCGTATCGATGTAACGGAACGTATTTGGGTCCGCCCTTTCCGACAAATTACCCCGAACCACCTTTCCGAACAGCTGTTTCGACTGATCGGGATCGGCCTCAAGCGCAAACAGACCGTAGGGCTGAAGGGCGGGGCTATATGCGGACAAAGTGGAGCGCAGCCCGGTTTTGACCGCGTTTTCCGCCTGGTTTTCGGCTGCTTTGATTCTGGCAAAATCGATAAATACCGAACAAAACAAAAAGATCGGCACCACGATCAAAATGAGGTATAGCGAAACCGCCCCCTGTTCGTTGAAGCAAAAGTTTTTAACCGAAGCCTTTCGGCGAAAATACATCCGTGTTTTAACAAAAACTAAAAAACGCTTCAAGCGGTTCCCCGCCCTTTCCGGTTTTACGTTGGTCATTCATGAATGACGGCGATGACGCCTTTTTTTCGCAGCTCCTCTTGAAAGGAAGCGGACAGAGTCACCTTCTCTTTCTTGCTCTGTTTGAAAAAATGCCATACGACGCCTTTAATTTCGCTTCCCCGCTTCAGCAGCTCCAAATCCTTGGGCAGCTGTTCATTTCGCAGCTGGGATTCGCTGAACGTATAAAACGCCTGGTGAGCGATTCCGGTCGCATCGAGCGCGTCCACACGCCTTATGCGCCTTGGCTCGGCAGAAACCTCGAATTCCTTTTCTATGCCGCTGACCAGCTTCCGCAAATAATCGGCCGCTTGCGCGTGGCTTGTAATTTTCACATCTACGGGCGGAACTCGGGAAGGCTCCTGAAACAACGCCGAGGCTCGTCCCGGCGAAATCCGGTCTTTCACCTCCTGCACGAATGTGCGAATCAGGTCGACTGTACGCATAAATTCGGCCGGCTCCACCACGTATGAAGCGGCGTCCGCATGGACCGAGTCGCGTTTCAGCCATTTCCATACGTATAGCGGGGTAACGAAGATTTGCTTAAGCTTAGCTTCCACCTTACGCAGAAACAAATAATTCGTGTATGTCAGGTCGCCGGTGACCGCTGTGGAAAGCGTCCCAGCCGACCGGTTCAGCTTTTTTTCCGCCCCCTGCAGTCCTTCGCCGCTGCGGCCGGAAGGAAGGGAAACCCCCGAAACGGTCCTGCCCGTCATCCAGTGAAAAATATCGAGCGCATGATCCTGAAATGTCCGCCAGTACAAGCCGTCAGTTTGTCCGATCGCAAACAAACCGGTTTCCAGCTCTTTGGCGCTGTTATCCCATACGAAGGCCGCTCGTTCCGCCGTTTGCTCAGCGGCAAACTGCAGCGCCACCCTTTGGTAGAAAAACAAGCAGGCGAACACGATCGCAAACGTGGCCAACATCACCAGCGGAAACGTCAGCGACGCTTCGACCGTGAAGCTGCCATCGCCGCTACGCATGAACCGACGATTTCGCCTCATTGGACTAGCAGTTCGGATACGTCTTCGTCGGATCGGTGCATGTGTTGAGCGAACCCGTATTGGTCAGCTGACCGTTGGATTCGCCGAACACTTTTTCAATCCAAGCGAATATCCACTTTCTGAACGCAATTGCAATGATGACGAGCACAGCCACGATAAGCAGCACCTCCAGCGTGCCGAGACCGTCCTCGTCCTTCCACAGCTTTTTCCCTGCTGGAACCATCCATTTCAACATCGTTATTCCTCCCGTTCCATATTTGCTCCGGCGATAACCGTTTCGTCCTGCTAATTGTTCATCATAAAAAGCGCCGGCGCAGCGGTAATGACCATGACTACCACAAAAATAATCACCATCGGAAATACCATTTTCGAGGAAGCCTCCTCGCCCATCGTTCTTGCGACCGCCTTACGTTTCTCCCATAGCGCGGTCGACAATTCCTTAAGGGCTAGCACGAGATCGTCGCCGCCTCTCTTATAATTCAGCAGCAGCGTCGTCGTAAACATCGACACCTCCTGCAAAGCGCAGCGCTTGCTGAAATCCTCCATCGTTTTCGCAAAAGGAGCATTCACGTTCAGCTCGTGAACGGATTGAGCCAGCTCCTTCATCAGCGGACTGCTTTCCGCGTCTTTGCCGGTCTCCACACAGCGAAGCAAGGCGCGATGCACGGTTTCGCCGGCATTGATCAGCAATGTGAGCTGATTGAGCATTTCCGGAAGCTCGATCAGCATGCTGCGCTTTTTTTGCTCCAGCTGCCCGGCCAGCTGTTTATAGAGCAGGAAAGGTAGAAACCCGGCAATCACCGCTCCGTATCCCAGAAAAGATGGGTCGCCCCCCGCCGCCCCTCCGAGTAGGGTCATCCCCAGCAGCGCTGCAATTATTAAGCTCACCGTATCCGCCAAAAACAGCTTCGTTCGGGTGGGGGCGTATTTCCGCCCGTACAAGCCGCTCATCGTCAATTGGATTTTGACGACCGCTTCGTTTAAACGGTTTATCAACCCGAACCGATCGATGATGTACAAGGAGACGGGCGCCAAGGCCGGCAGCTTCAGAAACGTCTTATGCTGCCGGACATACGCCCCATATCCTCGCCATGCCGTTATGTATAACAATCCAAGCACCAAACATTCCGCAAAAAGTACGATCCACATAGCTGTTCACACCTTAATATCCATAATTCGCTCGGTCATCTTGTAGCAGCCGAACAGAACAAGCAGGCAAACCGACATGACGACATAACCTATGCCGTTGTAAAGCGGCGCCATGTAATCGGGGGACGAATACGCCAGCAAACCGACGACGACGAGCGGAGCGAAGGTCAGCAGGCGCGATTCGAACTTTTTTTGCGACATCATAACGGCTATCTCCTGTTCGATTTCCAGCTTCTCATGAATTATCGATGCCGTCCTGCGGATGACATGAATGAGATTTCCGCCGGTTCTTTTACAGGTTACAAAAACGTCCGTAAAGTTACGTATATCGTCCGAGCCGGATCGAGCGCTGAAATCAAGCAAAGCGGCCTCAATCGTTCCGCCGATTTCGATTTTCCGGTTGATCAGCTCAAGCTCGCGGATGATGAACGTATTCGGATCCGGGTAAAGCAGCTTCAAATCATCCACCGCTTCAAGAAAAGCCGTCTCCACCGATTTTCCGGCGCCGATCGCCGAGGAAATACCCGACAGCGCCTGCTTGAACTGCATATTCAGCAGCTGTCTGCGCTTCGCCGCAAGCTGCTTCGCCCGCATGGCCGGATACAGGATGCCGAGCAGCGCGATCAGAAGCGCCATCACGGCGCTTTTGTAAAACACCGTGCCGATGCACGCCAGCAGCGCCCCCGCCAGCAGCATGGAGACAACCTTCTCTTTAGCGGTCATTTTGTAAACGCGGTAGTCTGTTATCAACGGTGGACTCCTTTCCCTGCATGTCCGACCCGGGAACCCGGAGGCCGGCCAGTGCCAGCTTATGCGTTCGCCGCAGATGGCTTCCTGTAGGTGCCAGCTGCCCAGTCACGACACCCGCCTCATTTTCTCCGGTCTCGACAAACCGGTACAGCGGGTTCAGCTCAATATCGCCGTCCGTCATGCCGACGATTTCGCTGATTTCCATAACCCGGCGCGAATGATCCCTGAGCCTCGACAAGTGAATCAATATATCGAGCGCCGAAGCAATTTGCTTGCGGATCACCTCGACTTCCAGAGTGACGCCGCTCAGCACCATCGTTTCCAACCTGCCAAGCATGTCCGCCGTCGTATTCGCATGTCCCGTCGATAAGGAACCGTCATGCCCGGTGTTCATCGCCTGCAGCATATCAAGCGCCTCCGCCCCACGCACCTCGCCGACGATAATCCGGCTTGGCCGCATTCGGAGCGACGACTTGATGAGCTCGCGCATCGTAATTTCGCCGCGCCCTTCGGTGTTCGCATTCCGCGTTTCCATACGGACGATATTAGGTACCGTGCGAATTTGCAGCTCCGCGGAGTCCTCAATCGTAATGATGCGCTCATCCTCCGGAATGAACTGCGATAATACGTTCAAAAACGTCGTTTTCCCCGAACCTGTACCTCCGCTGATAAATATGTTGTATTTGGCCTGCACGAGCGTTTTCAAAAAAAGTGCCGCTTCCTCCGTCAGCGCGCCTTTGCGGATCAAATCGCCCATCGTCAGCGGTTTCTCGGGGAATTTGCGGATCGTCATCGCCGGGCCGTCCAACGCTACGGGAGGAAGCACGACATTGACGCGTGAGCCGTCCTTCAGCCTTGCGTCGACGATCGGGCTCGCTTCGTTGACGACTCGATTTACTTTGGCGACGATTGACTGGATCACGTCCTCCAGCTTCTCCCTGCTTTCGAATTGAACCGGGCTTAATGTCACTTTGCCTTCTTGTTCGACGAAAATACGTTCGTGGCTGTTTACCATAATTTCAGTAACTGCCGGATCGTCAATAAGCGGCTGAAGCACGTCGAATCCACGAAACGAATGAAAGAGCCGCTGAACGAGAGCGTGCTTTTGCCGGGCAGTCATGTAGCTGCGATCCGACTCTTCGAAGACCGCTTGCTCGGCGAGCTCGTAAAGCTGCTCGTCCGTCGTTTCCCGATGCAGATCAAGCCGTTCGGTAATTTGCGCCTTGAGCCTTAAAAATCGGTCATGCTCCTGCAACCCGCTTCACCTCAACCATTCCGCTTCCTTCCTGCATCAATCGTAACACTTGCTCCTGAAACGGCGGACAATGAAGCAGCTGCTCCACCTCGCCGTACGACTTCCACTGCGGAATATATGGAAGTTCTCCGGCTATCCTAAGTCCCAGCTTCTCCAGCCGGTTCGACAGCTTTCCCGTATGTTTGTTGACAATCAGCTCCGCTTTGCCGATCCATTCTCCGCCTCCCGGCACGGCTCCGTCCCGCAGCATTTTCAATACATGCAGCGTCTTTTGCAGCTGCTGAGCTTCGTCAAGCACCATCCACATCAATCTGTCGCAGCGGGAAATTGCGCCGATAATACGCGGGTGCAGACTGGACTCCAAATCGATCACAATCGTGCGGTATTCGCCCGTAGCGGCGATCGCGTCGATCAACGCGATGACTTCGGATTCTCCCATTTCAAGCAGTTCCTCGGCATAAGAAGAAGTTTCCAAATAGCTGAACTTGTAAAGCGGATGGTACGAAACAAGCGAGCCGAGCCTAGCGGCTAGCTGCTTCGGATTTGTTTTGGCGTAATAAACCGCCTGAGCAAACAGGTCTTTGCCTGAAGCCGCAAGCAATGGGTGTAACCCACTGTGAAGCTCCAGATTCAGGTAAAAAACGCTCCGGTCCAGCAGTGCCGACTGCATGGCCCAGTGCAGCGACAATGCCGTTTTGCCGGTTCCTCCTGTCGCGGAATAAACGGCGACGACCTCCGTCGTTTGCTTGCCGCGGATCGGCGCAGACGACGTATACTCGTTGTAATGGGCTGCAACTTGCGCCATCAGTTGATTCAGCGGCTGGTATTTGAACAGCATCGGGTATTCCAACACATCGGAGGCGGACGGTGAGTTGCTCAAAAACAACGTACAGCCTAGAGGCTGCTCAAACACCCGGTCCGGCAGCGGAAAAAACGATTCGTGAATAAGCAAAATGCATTTTTCCCGGGCCGTTTCCAAAAATGATAATCCTTGCTCTCTGGAGCTGAACGACTTCACGGTAAATCGTTCGGCCAGCTCCGTCGTTCGAACATAAGCGGAGACCATGTCCAAAAACAACGTGTCGGCATCCAGCAATACGAGCAGCATGTCGGTTCCTCCCTACAGGATCGAATTCAGCTTCAGCAATCCAACGGCGACGTGCGCGAGCGAAAGGATGGCGGCGGCGATAACCAGCTTGATCTGCAATTGTTCGTCCAGTGACAACCCCCTCCTTTTTACGGCAACAAAAAAAGCACGCGCTAACGAACCTTTCGTTCGTCAGCGGTGCTTCCGCTTGTGCTCATTTGAAATTACCCACATTATACCAACAATTCCGGAAGAAAACAACTGTATGTTCGGTATTTGTTGTTTCTGCAAATCATCGATTTGACGAATGCAAGAATCGCCCTTTATCGGGAAAATGCTTCATATATTCCGGAGCGCTTATTGTGAGCGTCTGGAAAAAGCCTCCTTATTGCGTTCGATCTGCTTAATGTGTCTGTCGACGTGACCGACGAATGTTTGCACAATGTCGCGCAGCGTCTGTTTCCCTGCGACGTTATGAACACCCGTACGTTCCCAATTCTCCGGCTTCAGCGCCAAAAGAATTTGCGTCATCATTGCCCGCTGCGATCGGAACATCTGCAAATAAGGCTCATGATCGAGCGCCAAATAATGGAGCCGCCCGGCCCAGGCGTCGGGATCGAATTTGAACAGAAGCGGATTTTCTTCCGCAATGACCTTCTTCATCCGGTAAATCGCCACCATCTCGGCGTCGCTTACATGGATGACGATCTCTTTGATGCTCCATTTGTCCGGAGCCGGCTTGAAGTTCAGAAGTTCCTGCGAAACTCCGACCAACGCCTCACTTAACATGTCATACCCTTTGGAATAATTTGCAATCAGCTGTTCCAATTTCATCCACTCCCGTTCACGCTTTATGCAGTGCGGCCTCCCACAGCACCTTTTTCCTGCCATACCGGTGCATGTCCGCTTCCTGCAAATATTCGACATTCCAATGCTTAAACAGTTCGAGCAAATCTTCCCGTTCGAAAAAACGCTTAAAATGTCCCTCTTCCGTCTCGTAATAGTTCGGCTCCGCCATCCGGCCTTGTCCGGCCCCGAACAGCTCGTCCCGAATCGAATTTACCCTGCACAGCAAATACCCTCCCGGCTGCAAAACCCGGCGAATTTCACCGGCAATGCGAACCGTATCCGCCCAGCGGAAGTAGTGCAGGCTTAAATCGGCGATAATCAGCGCGGCCGAACCGTCCGCAAACGGCAATCCGTCCAGCAAATTGAGCGGCACCGTCTCCGCCTCCGGAATATAACGCCGAATCTGCTTCAACGCCTCCTCCGAAATGTCGCAGGAAATGACCCGGTAACCCCGCTCCGCCAAATACAATGTATCGCATCCGTAACCGCAGCCCAGATCGATCACCGGCAAGTCCGCCGACAACCGCAAAATGTGCTCGTGCTTGTCAAGCCAATCGTCGTACACCGGCTTGCCTCTATCCGTATCCGCAAAAATGCGGTCCCATCTTGATACCGGATTATTTTCGCCCATCCCTGCACCCCTAGCTTCGCGCTTTGATGAAAAACATCGTCAGTTCCTCGCGGTTGTGAAACAGCTGCTTTGCTTTCTGCAGTTCAAGCTGCGGCGACAAATCCCCGACCACCTCGCGCATCGTCTGAAATGCTTTCTTGTGCATCAGCTTCACGGTAATGATGCATGTTCCGCCAGGCTGAACCGCGTACAGCAGATCCCCTACGAGCGTCGTCATCTGGCGCGGGCTCCAGCTCATATCGCAAACGAGCAGGTCGAAGGCGCCATCGCGGAAACGAACGTCCCCGGCGTTTTTTTGCAAAAACGTCAGCTTCGGATGCTGCAAAAGCCCGGGATCGAGCCGGGCAGGATCGACGGCGGTGACGTGGCAGCCGCGCTCCAGCAGCAGCGACGTCCAGCCGCCCGGTGCGGCGCCGATGTCCAAAGCGTTCCGATAGCTGCGAAAATCAAGCCCGAAGCGCATCTCCGCTTCCAGCAGCTTGAATTTGGCACGCGAGATTTGCCCCTCCTCCCGCTGAAACCGGACCGCGCCGCCTGACCAATCGGACAAATTGTCCGCAGGCGCGGACAACCCGATAAGCGCAAGCTCCGCCGTCAAAAAAACGGAAATGATGAGGTCGGCGCCTTTCACGACCGGCTCCGCCCGAAAGTTCCGTACGATCGCTTCGTCGATCGCCTCTTTGCAGGCAAACGGCGTGTAGGCATACTCCACACCGTCGAGCTTGCGGGTTTGCACCGCAACTTTGGCCCCTTCCGGCAGGTTAAAAGACGATTTCACCGTTTCCTGAAGACGGTGCAAATCGGACTCCGTCCGGTCGATAGCCACCTGAACATCCACCGGCTGAACGTGCCTTACAAAGACAGGCTCCCTCTCGGTCAGCAGCAACGTCGCTTCCCGCTTGGAAATTCCTTCTGCATCGAAGCGAAAAATTTCCGCCGGCACGATGGCCGTCAGCTTCACTTGTTCAAAAAGCCGGCGAATTTCCTCCATCGCCTGCGCGCCGAAGCCATGATTGGAGGTGGCGATAAAACCGGCTGCCTTGTCATTATTCGTCATGCTGTCCATGCGATCTCCTTCGATATGTACGTCCTTCACAGCACTTTAATCCACGGCCTGTCGCGAAACCAATCGATCTGCAGCGGCACCCGGTACGCTTTATACAGGTTATCCGCATTCAGCACATCGTTTTTCGCCCCGGATGCGATGATTTTCCCCTGCTCTATAAGCAGGACGTGCGTAAACACCGGCATAATTTCCTCGATATGATGAGTTACATAGATGATCGTCAGCTGCTGCGAATGAAGGCTGTTGATGTCATCCAGCAGCTTTTCCCGTTCGTATAAGTCCAGTCCGGCGCAAGGCTCGTCCATAATCAAAATGCTCGGGTTTTGCATCAGCGACCTGGCCAACATCACTTTTTTGCGCTCGCCTTGCGACAGCGTACCGAGCGGCTGGTCCTGCAAATGGACAAGATTCACTCTCTCCAGCATCCCGATCGCCTTCGCTTTCACTTCCTCGGGAATTTCCTGATAGAAACGAAGGAAGCTGTACTCCCCGGTAGCCACGACTTCCCATACGGGATCGCGCGGCGTCAGCTTTTCAAACAGCGATTGGCTGATGTAGCCGATATGCTTGCGCACCTCGCGCACGTCACATTGCCCGTATACGTTGCCAAGCACCTCCACCTTGCCGCTGGACGGGAACATATAACCGATCATCATCTCCAGCAGCGTCGTTTTGCCGGAGCCGTTGCGCCCCAAAATGACCCAATGCTCTCCCTCTTTTACCGTCAAATTGACATCGGATAAAATGTGCCGATCTTCGCGAATAAAATGAATGCCGCTCAAGCTAATCAATCGTTTCAACTCCCGTCTGTATCTTTGTTGCCGTTTTCCGACTCCCGTTTCCGCTGCAAAATCCACTCTGCCGCCTTCTCCGGCGGAATCGGGTGATTGTACAAAACCGTTCCTTCCGGCTTATGCGCATACAGCAAATTAAACATGCTGACACGCCCGGAGGCGCTCGACGTATGCAGGTAAATTTCGCGGGGAAACAGCCGCTTCCGCACCATGTGCATGACAACCTCAAGGCCGGTAGGCTGTCCCGGCCCCAAATCGTAATCGAGCGAGAGCACTTCCACCTCGCATTGTTCCAACAGCAAAATACACTCCGCAGCGTCTTTAGCCAAAACAAATCCTTCCGGACACCGGCGCATGTCGTCCAAGAATACGCGAATCATGATGTGGTGCACCTCCCCGTTAAAACAGACGCGGATCAAACTTTCCCGGCCGTGTAACCCCCCAGCTGCATCGCAAAACGAATTTCTCCCTCATGGGACCCGCCCCGGGGAACGGGAGTTTCGAGCACAACGGGAATGCCGCGGGCGAAAAAAGGCGACCGCAAAAACGTCTCCATTCCGCGAGTCCCGATGAAGCCGGAGCCGATGTTTGCGTGGCGGTCCTTGCCCGATCCCGATTCATATCGCGAGTCGTTCAAATGAATCGCCTTCAGATGGTCGAAGTATCCGAGAGCCGCCCCTCTGGCGGCCGCCTCCGGCCAGTCATCACCTTTCCATAAACCGCTGGCAAACGCATGGCAGGTATCGAAGCAGAAGGCGACCTTGTGCGGCCGGCTCACCAAACTTCTGATTTTCACGAGCTCCTCGAAAGTGGTTCCCATCGCGGAACCTTCGCCCGCCTGGTTCTCGATCAGCAGCAGCGCGTTTCCTTGCCAGGAAGCGGTAATGTCATTGATTAATTGTATAATATTTTTGTAGCCTTGTAACGGGTCCGACCCCTTATATTTTCCAAAATGGACGACAAGGCCGACGGATCCGCAAGCTTCGGCGATCTCCAAGTCGTTCAATACGGATGCAAGCGTCGCTTGCCGGAGCCCCGGATCGTCCACAGCAAGATTCGTCGGATACGGTGCGTGCGCGATGGAAGCGATGCCGTGTTCCCTGCAAAACGCAGCGCAGCCTTCCGCATCGGCGCGTGCAAACGACTTGACGGACAGGCTTCGCGGATTTTTCGGAAAATATTGAAACGCTCCGGCTCCGATGCGAAGAGCGGTTTTGGCAGCTTCCAGATAGCCGTGGCGAATGCTGATATGACAACCGAATCTCATGGCTCGTCTCCTAATGCTGACAGTTCGGACAGCTGAACGATTTTTTCGATGAAATTTCGTGGCGTTCGATCGAAGTGCCGCAGACGACGCACGGCTCTCCCTCGCGGTCGTACACCCTGCACCGGCAGTCGAAGGAACCGGTCAGCTCGTCGCCGGCGTACAATGGCGATTCCATATAGCCGCCGTAGCGGATCGCCTCCAGCAGCACCTCGCGCATCGAGCGGTACAGCGTTCCGAGCTCCTCGGCGTTCAAACCATTCACGCTCCTGGCGGGGAGCAGGCCGGCATGAAAGCATATCTCGTCGGAATAACAATTGCCGATGCCCGACAAGATGCTTTGATCCACCAAAGTAACCTTAAGGTTTCCGCGTCGGGGTTTCATCGTCTGAACAAACCGTTCGAATGTAAAGATCGGCTCCAGCGGCTCGGGACCCAGCTTTTGCAGCAGCAAATCGACTTCATGCGGATCGTGCAGGTGTAAATATCCGAGGCGCAGCCCGATAAAATACAGATGGAGGTCGCCGAAGCTCAGCGTCACCTGGCATGTTCGGTCAGGCTTCTCCTCGCGCCTCCCGAAAAACATCCAGCCCCCGAGCATCAGA
Source organism: Paenibacillus hamazuiensis (assembly GCF_023276405.1). Taxonomy (NCBI): domain Bacteria; kingdom Bacillati; phylum Bacillota; class Bacilli; order Caryophanales; family Paenibacillaceae; genus Paenibacillus; species Paenibacillus hamazuiensis. Next base: position 2,151,184 of record NZ_JALRMO010000001.1, on the reverse strand, counting down.
TGCAGCAGCAGAACTTTGGCGTTCGACAAATGAAACAGCAGATGTTTGGCCCTCCGCTCGACGCGGGTAATCGATTGGCCCTGCACTTCACGTATAAATAAAGGGGCAGGAACGTTCAGTGATTTTTCCCTCTGAATGTCCACCCCTGTGATGACTTTCCCCGCGACTCTCGGACCAAGCAGTTGCTTATAATTTTCCATTTCCGGCAATTCCGGCATCGGCTATCTTCCCTTACCGCTTTTTTACCTCTTTATTCCCATAAAGCACTGAAAATATTCCCGAGGCGCTGCGGCTTACATCGACAACAGGCCGTCCATCGCGTATTCCGGCCTCCTTGCAGCTGGCTTCTTGCCTGCGGTGGCCGCTTTCTTTTTCAACCGGTCGATCCGTTTCTGGATGTCTTCCATCTGCTTGTCCTGCCGATCCTGCTCTTCCCGCGTGCCGGCCCTTTTCAGCGTCTTCCGCTTCCATGCTTTGTTAAGGCCTTCCTCGGCAAAATAAAGCGCCTTCCGGTAATCTTTCTCCGCGTGTTCATAGTGCATCGCCAGCTCGATAAACGGCTCGATGGAAGCCGTCGCCCGATTTCCCCGCTCATCGATATAGCGCTCCCACAAATCGATGCTGCGGCTGCCCAGTCCGCGCTTTTTGTACATTTGGGCGAGCGGCAGCCAATATTCCGCCGTATCTCCGGCGCCATACTGCAGCAAAAAGTCGATCACAACATCCGCCTGCCGGCAGTGACCGAGCTTATCGAGCCAGACGCCCATCCGGAAAAGCTCCTCCGGCGTCAGCGTCTCCGGATCGATTTTGCCCTGTAGTGCCAGCGAAAAATGGACGGCAAGAGCGGCAAGCGACAAAATGTCGAGCTCGTTATGAACGAATACGCCTTGGACGAGCGACGGGTCCCTCTCCGCCAAATACTGAAAATATAACGTCGGGGCAAGCGATCCGGGAACATCGTTATGGCGAATGACGCCTAGCCGCTCCTCCTCCACCGCTCCCAGTCTGCACGAAGGCATCGTATGTTTCCACAGCCCGCGCGACGGGTAAAGAAAGTCGAGGTGAGCGGCCGGCTCCGTCTGCAGCTTCATGCGGTTCAATATGTACCGGTTTTTCAAAATCGGCCAATCGAACGATTTGCCGTTGTATGATACTAGATGCGTATGCTTCTCCAGCTTGTCTTTCAAGTAACCGAGCATGGCGATCTCTTCGCCCGGATTGCGGATGAACATCTGCTCCACGACAAACCGATCGCCTTCGTAATACCCGATGCCGATCATAAACGGCACGTTGCCCGCTCCGATGCCGAGCCCCGTCGTTTCCGTATCGAAAAAAAGCAGCTGCTCATGGTGTTTTAACGGGACTGCATTCGGTCCGGCCCCTGCGCTGCGGGGCGTTTTCTTTCTTCGCGCAGCGCTCCCGGCCGGCTCCTGAAAAATTTGCAGCGCCCCTGCCTGCCCGAACAATTCGGAAAGCCCGTAATGGCCGTGTCTGTAGTTCGCCTCATAAACGCGTCTTCTTAACACAAACGAACCCCAGTCGCCATGCTCCATCCGGGCACCGACCGCATCCCATTCGCCGCCCGGCGCCATCTCCTGCTTCGGTTCGGGTGCCGCTTCGCTTTTTTTGAGCCGCTGCAGCCGCTCCTTCAGTCCACTCATCGCACTCCCTCCACTTGCGACAGCAGCCGCATCGCCAGCTGTTTGCCGGTGAGGCCGACCTCTTCGATCGGTCCGACGCAGGCGGGACAGCCGCTCAGACAGGAGCAATCGGAGATAAGCTGCTTGGCCTGCTCGATCAGCCTGCCATGCACTTCATACAGCCGCTCGCTAAGCCCGACTCCGCCAGGATAACGATCGTAAAAAAAGACCGTCGGCATCTTGTTATGAACCGCCCTTACCTGCGGCACAACGCGAATGTCGAGCGGGTCGCACATCAAATAAAGCGGGGCGATATGCACAAGCACGTTGGCGATGCCAAGCAAAGCGAACTGCATATCGTTGTTTGTCATCGAAGCGGTCAATTCGTCCGAAAACGTAAACCAGTACGAGCTCGTATGCAGCTCCTCCTCCGGCAAATGGATCGGCCCGGAGCCGATATTCTCGTGCGTGCGCAGCCGGATTTTTTTGAATATCGTCGCCTTCGCATTGACCGTCACCTCGCCGTATTGGCGCTGCAGCCCGCCGTCTTCGCTCTCCCGCTGCACATGCAGCACTTTCAGCTGCACCGCCATGTTCGCATCGGTGTAATAATCTACGTTCACCTCGCGAACGTAGGCTTTTTTCTCCTCGTAATCGAGCTTCTCCACCTGGTATTGGACGCCCTCATGGATGTATATCGCCTCCTCATGAATGAGCGTCGGCGCGCTGAACCGGTCGACTTCGCCGAGCACCCGGCTGCCGCTTGTCATATCGATGATGATGAAGTTTTCCTGCGCCGCCGAACGCAGCGAAATGTCATGGGCCGGAAACGACTGCTCCATCCAGTACCAGCGGTCTTTAACGTGGTGAAGAATCCGCTCCTCCGTCAAAAATTCGAGAATGTCCTTCAGCGATTCGTCGCCGAACTTCTCGTCCGCTTCGAAAGGGAGCTCATACGCCGCGCATTTCACATGATCGACCAAAATGATCAGGTTGTCGGGATGAATCAGAGCCCGTTCCGGCGGACGTTCGAAAAAGTACCTGGGGTTCTGGATCAAATATTGATCAAGCGGATTGCTGCTTGCGACCAGGAACGTAATCGAGCTTTCCTGGCGCCGGCCGGCGCGGCCCGACTGCTGCCACGTGCTGGCGATCGTGCCGGGATAGCCGTTCAGCACGCACGCCTGCAGCTGACCGATGTCGATGCCGAGCTCCAGCGCGTTCGTGCTGACGACGCCGCGTATTTCTCCGCTGCGCAGCCCCCGCTCGATCTCACGGCGAAGCTTCGGCAAATAGCCGCCCCGGTAGCCGCGAATCGACTTCGTACCGAGCTCGTGCTTCACGAGATCCTGCAAATATGTGAGCAACAGCTCGACGCGCACGCGGCTGCGGGCGAAAACGATCGTCTGGATGCCGTTCTTAAGCAGCAAGCCGGCCAGCTTTCTCGTTTCCAGCACGCTGCTTTTGCGAATGCCGAGCTGCTGGTTGACGACCGGCGGGTTGTAAAACACGAAATGCTTCTCTCCGGCCGGAGCGCCGTTATTGTCGACCAACGCCACCTTCTCGCCGATCAGCCGTTCCGCATGCTCCTTCGGATTGTCGATCGTCGCCGAAGCGCAAATAAACTGCGGCGACGACCCGTAAAATTTGCAAATCCGCTTCAACCGGCGGATCACATTGGCGACATGGCTGCCGAACACGCCGCGGTAAGAGTGCACCTCGTCGATGACGATGTATTTGATATTTTCAAACAGCTTCACCCACTTCGTGTGATGGGGCAAAATCGCCGAATGCAGCATGTCCGGGTTCGTTACGACAATATGTCCCGCATTGCGGATTGCCTGTCGGACGGCAGGCGGCGTATCGCCGTCGTATGTATGCGTTTTGATATCCATGCCCATCAGATCGACAAACTGCTGCAGCTCCGCGACCTGGTCCTGAGCCAAAGCTTTGGTCGGAAACAGGTAAAGCGCCCGCGCCGCGTCATTTTCCACAATCGCCTGAAGCACAGGCAGGTTATAACATAACGTCTTCCCGGAGGCGGTCGGGGTAACGGTTACGACGTGGCTGCCGCCGAGTGCCTCGTCGAACGATTTCGCCTGATGCGTATAAAGCTTGTGAATGCCCCTGCTGCTCAGCGCGGATCGTATGGCCGGATTCATTCGTTCCGGCACATCGCTGTAAGAGGCTTCCCGAGGCGGAATCGTATGCCAGTAATTGACCTGGCTCATCACCTCGGGGGTGGAACGGATCAACTCGATGCATTCATCTATGGAAGCGACTTTTCCCGTTAACCGATTCATTAAAAACGACTCCTTACGTTGTACAGATGCTTCTTCCATTATATAGAATGTATGTTCGCATATCAACGATTATTTTAAAAACGCCGCAAAATCAGCATTTTTTATTAGTGATGTTTAATATTTATCTCATTAAATATAAAAGCGCAAATCGAAACAACGCAAAAACCCTGCTGCGGGCAATGTCATTGCCTGCATACAGGGTTATTTCTCCGATACTCGTGTCGTTATTCGGTTAAACGGTGGCGATTGTTAGCGAAACTCGGTCGAACATTGTTGAACACAGGCGCAAAAGTGTCTGAAAAATCAGTTATTTTATGTCGTATCCTGCGCTTTCCCGGGAAAAGTTTTTAGAGCAGATCGGACGAATCGTCGTAATCGAAGCGCACGCCGTCATCCGAAACGATTCGTTTGTTTCCCAATGCCAGAGCTTCCGCCGATTTGTTTTGAAGCTTGGTCAGCACTTCACGGTATTCGCTTTGCTTTACCCCATTGCCGCCTGCTTCCGCCTTGATGGCAAACCGAAGCGCATGTTCAATGACGGCAATGTCGTGGCTCGTAAAATCCATGGGCTTTCCTCCTGGAGGGATTTCAGTGTCATTATTGCAGTTTAACCATTTAGGCCCTGGAATATTCGATTTTTTTCCATCCCATAAAAATTATACATACGGGGGGTCCCATGCTTTCTTGCTCCACCCCAGCGATGTGCCCGTCACCTTCAGGTTACGGTCCAGCGTCACATCGACGCCGAAGGGAAGCCGGTGATTATGCCAGAAGCGCACATCACGCCACTCCACGACATAGCCGTCCTGTTTTTCCGTAAAGCATACGTGCACTCTTTGGGCAAATTGCAAAAAAGCGCGGACGCCGTCCGTCCCCATAGTCGCCTGAACGACAGCGGAAGGCTGATCTTTCGCATATACGTCCTCCACGGCAATATGCCCGAAACGAATGTTGCCGGTATAAAAGTAGCGGTCCGTCTCCAGCACGAACTGCCAGCGGAACCAATGGAGGCCGGGCACGACATGGCAGGCGCCGGATTGCGCAAGCTGCTTATGCACCTTGCGGACAAGACGCCCGTGCTGAACGAAGCGTATGGCGACATAAAGCGCAGACACCGCATAAATGATCGAGAACATCGACGATGGAACGGCCGCCCCCATCCCCCATAGCAAAAGTCCTGCAGCGTGAATCGCGAACAAAAACGGATCGAACAGCGATAAGACGTCCAGGTGATGCCATCGTTTGGAAAAAGGCCGGAATATTTGCACGCCGTAAGCGTTCAGCCAATCGAGCACAACATGAAGTACGACGGCGATCCACGTCCATAGGTATATTGTCAGCCAATGCTCATGAAGTCCAAAAGCAATGGCGATCGGCGGAGTCAGCACGGCGGGCCATAAAAACAGCGCCGGAATCGAATGGGTCAGCCCGCGGTGAACGCGAATGTACGTGCTGTAGCCTCTGAGGCGGACCAATGTATCGAAATCCGGCGCGTGCGAGCCGAGCAAAGTCCCGGCCATGATCGCTTGCAGCAATACGGGATTTTGAGCCACCTCCGGCTGAATCATCGAAAGTCCTGCCAGCGTCGCGCCAAACAACAGGTGACTTGCCGTATCCACCTTCTCAGTCCTCCTTGAAAAATTATGCGTTAACCGGTTTGCGCAGGAGACGCATCATCGTTCCATCCGGCCGTTTCCCGCTCCCAGCGCTCCTCAGCGTTAAACCAATAAAACCATTGCTCGGGATGCAAGCGGATGACCTTTTCCATGAAACGGTTCAGCAAACGGGTCGCTTCGCCCCGCTGTTTGCGGGTAAACCGCTCATAAAGCGGCAAAGGGCTTTCGAATACGAGCTCGTGAGTGAAACCGTGAACCCTGCGTCCGTAAAAGGGGATCACCGCCGCTTTTTGCTCGATCGACAGCAATGCCGCACCTTCGGGCGAACGGGTCGTCCTGCCGAACATTTCGGAAAGCGGAAACGCCGGCCGCCAAAAATCGCCGAGCAAAAAGACGATTCCGCCCGCCTCCAAATGTTTTTTCAGCCTGCGCAGTAGTTCCAGCGGCGGCACGCTGTCGTAGTCCAGACCGGGACAGCCCATCGCTTGAAACTTCTCATACAGCGGCCTCAGCTCGGGGCTTCCCCCGGTGGCGACTGTCAAGCAATTGTAAGATTTTGTTAAATACCAGTAATAATAAAAGAAATTTCCAGTATGAGGCGTAAAAACGATCGCCCCGCGCCCTTCCCGGAGCACATCCCGCAAATATTGTTCCCCGCGGACTATGAAGCGCCCCGCTCCCGTTTCAGACAACCGCTGCGAATCGATCAGTATTTCATATAACGAAATGACCACATTCGCCAAATATTGCCGCGTATACCGCCGTATGCCGGCTTCTCGCCTTTGCGGCAGCAGATCTTTCATATTGGCTGCGATTCGCCCGATTATCCGGCTTCCCGCCAGCATATATAGCAGCAGCGCTGCGAAATGAAGCAAAGCAAGTGTGACAGGACGCGGCAACCATCCGCACACCGCCGCGAGCCGGCGGACGGCCGGACTGTTTCCGGTCAGTTTGGATATCCACTCGTACATGAAACAACTCCTAACCGTTCAAAAAATGCCGTTTATACCGCCGGGTGACGCGATCTTTTTCCAGCACGATAAAAAAGTCGACCGTATTAAAAATGCGGTCATACGCCGGGTCCCCGCCAATTTCAGCCCCGAGCCACTGGTATCCTTTCATGAGCGGCGGCAGCTTGCGGAATACGTCTTTTTCGCTCAAAGGCTCGTTTGTCCGGGCAAGCCCCTCGATTCTGTGCGTTTCCAGCGGATTCACGCCGAACCGGCTGGTGATGACCTTTTTGTCCAGCAGCAGCGTATAAATTTGGTTCAGATCGTCAAGCGTCTGAAGATGAAGGCTTGCGCAGCCGATCAAATACGAATATCGATATTCCGTAATATAAGCGGCGATGCCTTCCCACAGCAGCTGAATCGCTCTGCCTCCGCGGTATTCGGGAGCGATGCAGCTGCGTCCGAGCTCCAGCGCCAGAGGCTTCAGCTCCGCAAAGGAAGAAAGATCGAACTCCGTTTCCGAATAAAACCCGATATTGCGAACCGCCCTTTCCCCCGGCAGCAGCCGATAGGTCCCGACGATTTGGTCCGAGTCCAAATCCTTGACGATCAAATGATCGCAAAACGCATCGTAAGCGTCAAACTCCAGACCGTTTTCGTTCAGCATTTGCAAGTTCTTCTCTTCCTCCACAAACACACGGTAGCGAAGCCTCATCGCCTGTTCGATTTCATCCGAACCTGCCGCAATCGAGACGGCCAGATTGGATTGCGGATTCGCCGTTGTTGCCGGTTGCATCATAGAAATCACTCGCCTTTCCCCTTGGTCAATAGCCGATTACATCTTCAAGGTAACAGACGAATATTATGATTGCGTTTTCTTGTTATTAAGGTTTTGTGGAGATTGGTTATGGGGCCCCGGTCCATCTCACGAAAAAAGCAGAGCCGCCGCAAGGGACGCTCTGCTTATGAGAGTGGGAAATGTTAACGAAATATCCAGTAAAGCGGAATAAATAACACGGACGTAATAATACCGGCAAGCCCCATCGAAAAACCGCTGATGCTTCCGCAAAGCTCCGATTCCCGGATCAGCCGGGCCGTTCCAATGCCGTGGGCCGAGGTGCCTACCGCCGTCCCGACGGCAATATCGCCGCGGACGCCGAACAAGCGGAGCACCTCCGGTCCGATCATGCTGCCGAGCAGCCCCGTAAGCACGGTCAAAACGGCACCCAGCTCGGGAATGCCGCCGGCCGAACGGACGATCTCGATGGCGATCGGCGTCGTGACCGATTTGGGCATCATCGTGATCATCATGTCTCTCGTGCCGCCGAGCGCCCAGACGAGCGCCGCGCTGCTGGCGATGCCGACGACCGAGCCGACGGAAATGCCCGTTACGATCGAAACGAGGCTGTTTTTGATTTTTTGCGCGTTTTTATAAAGCGGGACTCCAAGCGCAACGGTAGCCGGACCAAGCATAAACTCGATTAGACCGCCGCCGATTTTGTAATCCGCGTATGGAATTCCGCCGCACACGAGCAGCGCGATGACGAGCCCCGAGCATACGAATAACGGATGCAGCCAGCTCCATTTTCGATGCAGCATCAGTGCTATGACATAAGCGGCAACGGTGACGGTAACCCCGAACATCGGATGCTGGTAAAATTGGACAAGCGTCATCGACCGTTGACTCCTTCGGAAAAAGTAACGCGCGGCTCTAGGGAGGTTTCCTTGCTGCGGGCGGTGGTCCTTCTATCCGCATCTCCGCTTCGTCCCAGCAGCTTCGCCGTCCACCCCGATGCCAGCGTTACAGCCAGCCAGCTTCCGAAGAAAGCACCCAGGATCGGCACCGCATTTTCCCGGATAAACGGAACAAAAACGATCGAGCCGACGACAATCGGGCAAAAAAACAGCAGCATGTGCTTGTTCAAAAAAACGGCCGTTTCCTCCACCCATTCCAGCTTGACCAGCTTCAGAAACAAGGAAAACGTAAACAGAGTGAGACCGATGACACCTGCCGGCAGCGGCACATGTAACCCATATTGGAGCAGCATGCCGATCATATGAAAACCGATAAGAATAGCAAAGCCAAGCATGATAAATCCCCTTCACGAATGGGATGAAAATATTTCTTTAAGCATGACGAACACTAACCCCGATATGAATACGGAAATCAGCAGCTCCGCAGCGATCACATAAGCTCCCCCTTAGACCGATGTCTAGTGGAACCTTATGCGGCAGCCCGTTTATATAGACTTCCGTATCGAAGCCATTCGTTTTACGGTTGGTTTAAATACTCCCATAAATAATAAGTCACATAGCTGGACCAAGGCGACCAATCCGCTCCGATCCGCCGCACTTCTTCTTCCGTAGGCTGCGCGCCCATTGCGTGAAGCTTGCGGATCCCGTTGCGCAGACCGATGTCCGCGGCCGGGAGCAAGTCCGTCCTGCCCATGCCGAACAGCAGGAAGCATTCGGCCGTCCAGCGCCCGATCCCTCTCAGCTTGACGAGTTTTTCGATAACTGCGTCGTCGTCCAGCTTTACCAGCTCTCCCAGATCCAGCCTGCCATCCGCCACCAACCTCGCGAAATCGATCAAATATTCCGCTTTCCGCTGGCTGAACTGCTCCGCACGAAGCTGCTCGTAGGACAGGGAAGCGACTTCTTCGGCCGATGGAAACACCGGAACAAGCTGCCCTTGATATGCAAAAGGCGCCGACGAGATGCGGATGAGCCGCCTGGTCAGCTCCGCGGCAAATGCCAAATTGAGCTGCTGGCCGATGATCGTTTTGGCCATACATTCGAACGGATCGCTCTCCAACATGATCCGGAGGCCGCGGAATTTTACCCCAAGCTGCGCGAGAAGCGGATCCTGCTCCAAATACTTGTAAAACGGCGTCAAATCGAGATCGGCCGACAGCATGCGGGATAGATGATGCTTCAGAGCTTCTATTTCGTTCGGGTCGGATGGCTCGGGAGCGGTCATGATATGCAGCTCGGGCCGGTCCACCGTACCTGCGGAGCTGATTTCCACAAAATAGACGCGCCCGTTCACGCGGATCGTGCGAAACATCCGTTCCCCTTCGAAACGGTAAAGCTCGTGGCCGACTCCTTGCTGGCGCCGCCGGATTTTATCAAAATCGAACGGCGGCTGCGGATGCAATTTCAGCATGTATATTCCCTCCTGCTTGGTGGGATTTTATAGGTGGTATTCTTCCGAATACCTATAACGAACTTAAGGAGAGACCGAACATGGCCAAACCGGACAATCGTTCTGACAACGTGGAACATTTGCAGCAGCACATCAACCATACGATCGAAAATCTCGAAGAAGCGGAAGAATATTTGGATGAGCATGCGGACGAAATCAGTCCCGAGGAAAAAAGCAGCATCCTCGAGAAAAACGAGCACCGCCGCGAAAGCCTGCAAGCATTCCGCGAAGAAATCCGCGACGAAGCGACTGACGGCAACGCCTGATAAGAAGGCAGCAGCAAAGGCAGAGCACCTGATCTTTTGGGATCGGGCGCTCTGCTTTTATTTACCGCGAAAGGCAGCGGTTTCATTAAAATTTTATTGCTGGCTCTGCGGATTAGGCTTAGGTACAAAATAACTCCAAAAATCGTGCGCAACATAGCTGTGGGCATGCAGCCGCTTCGCTTCCTCAAGCAGCGCCTCCACCTCATCGCCCTGGTAACGCGAGCTCAGATGCGTCAAAATCAGCGCGTCCGCACGCGCCTCCTGCGCCGCCCTGGCGGCATCCATCGCCGTCGAGTGGTCGTATTTCATGGCAAGCTCTTTTTTATCCTCGGCAAACGTTGCCTCATGCACCAGTACGTCCGCATTCCGCGCTAACGGAACGACGTTCGGGCATGGCTTCGTATCGCCTAAAATCGTTATGATTCTGCCTTTGCACGAAGGACCGAGAAAATCCGCACCGTTCAGCATACGGCCGTCCGGCAGCGTCACGGTATGCCCTTTTTTCAGCTTGCCGAAAATCGGCCCGGATTCGATTCCCATTGCCTTCAGCTTGTCGACGAGCAGCTTGCCCGGTTGGTCTTTCTCCGTTACGCGGAATCCGTAGCTCGTCACCCGGTGATCCAATTCCGCCGTCTCCACCTTAAAAAGCTCGTCCTCGAAAATCGTGCCCTCCACATGTTCATGGATCGTCAGCTCGTATCCGAGATGAGCCTGGCTTGTCTCCAGAAGCAGCTCGACCAGCCGTTTGACCCCTTTCGGGCCGTAGATCGCAAAAGGAGTTTCCCCGCCTTGATACGACCGGCTTGTGAGCAGTCCCGGAATGCCATAAATATGATCCCCGTGCAGATGGGAGATGAACAGCTTTTCGATTTTCCCGATGCGGACCGGCGATTTCAAAATTTGATGCTGGGTGCCTTCCCCGCAGTCGAACAGCCAGTAGGTTCCCCGCTCCACGAGCAGATTCAGGACAAGGGCGGTCACATTGCGCTCACGCGACGGCATGCCGGCTCCCGTCCCCAAAAAATATAATTCCAAACGGATCGACTCCTATCCTCCGCAATAATCCATAACCGTTAGCTTTTCCAAAAATCGGCCGGACATAAGCGATGGCATGGAAGAACAAATCCCCCAAAAATGAAATGAACCTTTGCAGCCTATTCCGCGTACTTTTTTTTGGGGGGCTCCCGGTTATCCACAAAAATTGGCCATGCCTAATTTCCCAAGCAAAAACAAAGTGCGGCGCTCTAAAGGCCGCACCTTGCTGTTATGCCTTTTCGACGTTGAAGTACCTCGCTTCGGGATGCGCAAATACGATCGCTGAAACGGAAGCCTCCGGTTCCATCATGCTGCCTTCGGTCAGTTGAACGCCGATTTCCTCCGGCTTCATCAGTGCGAACAGCTGCTGCTGATCGTCGAGATTCGGACATGCCGGGTAGCCGAACGAGAAGCGTTGGCCGCGGTATTTGGCCCCGAATCGCTCCTGCATCGTCATCGTGACCGGGTCCGGGAACCCCCACGTATCGCGCATCATTTGGTGCACGCGTTCCGCGAACGCCTCCGCCGTCTCCAGAGCTGTCGCCTGCAGAGCATGCGAGCGCAAATAGTCGCCCTTGGCGCGCCATTCCGCCGCTTTCTCGCTGATGCCGTGGCCTGCGGTGACGACAAGGAAGCCGACGTAGTCCATTTCTCCGCTGTCGACCGATTTGAGGTAGTCGGCCAAGCAATAATACGGCTCGCTTTCCTGCCGCGGGAACGTGAAGGTTTGCAGCACCTTCGTATGGTCGTCCGGATCGTATACAAAGATGGTGTTGTCCTTCGACTGCGCCGGGAAAAACCGGTACATGCCGTGAGCGCGGATCAACCCGTCTTTTTGCGCATCGGCCAAAATGCCGTCCACCGTATCTTTCAGCTGCAAAGCTTTCGGATCTTTATCCGCAAGCAGCTGCTCGACTTTACCCTTCAGGCCAAGATGGTGGCCGAGCAGCATCTGCATATTGATATACGGCACGATGTGGCTGATCGGGTAGTCTCTGAGCACATGGCGCTCGCAATCCGGCGGCACCTGCACGGGAACCGTGCGATCGATCGACGAGGTGTTCACGCGCGTCAGCTTGGGCAGCTCTTCTTTTTTGCCCGATTCCATCACATCGGATTCCTTCATTTCACGCAGCTCGCGGATCAAAACTTGCCGCTGCTCCGGATCGCTCAGCTTGTTGGCGATATCGAGACCGTCCATCGCGTCCTTCGCGTACAAAACCAAACCGTCGTATTCCGGCGAAATCCGCGTTTTCGTAAATTTCCGGGTGAGCGCGGCGCCGCCGACCAAAATCGGCACGTCGATGCCGGCATTTTTCAAATCCTGGGCGGTGATAACCATTTGCTGTGCCGACTTGACGAGCAAACCGGACAAACCGATCGCATCCGGCTTTTCCTTGCGGTAAGCTTCGATAAGCTGCTCCGGCGGCACCTTGATGCCGAGATTGACAATCTCATAACCGTTGTTCGACAAAATAATCTCGACCAGGTTTTTGCCGATGTCATGTACGTCGCCTTTGACCGTCGCGAGCAATATTTTACCTTTCACCGCCGTCTCGGATTTCTCCATAAACGGTTCCAGATGGGCCACGGACGCCTTCATGACTTCGGCGCTTTGCAGCACCTCGGCTACGATCAGCTCGTTGTTGTTAAACAACCGGCCGACTTCCTCCATCCCTTTCATCAGCGGTCCGTTGATGATTTCGAGTGGCGCATATTTCGTCAACGCCTCGTTAAGATCGGGAATCAAACCTTCCTTCGTGCCCTCGACAATGTAGGAAGCAAGTCTCTCCTCGAGGGTCAGATTCGAGACCTTCTCTTTCTTCTCCACTTTCTTCTCGCGGAAAGCGGCGACGAACGCAGCCAACGTTTCATCGTTCGTATTGTAAATCAGCTCTTCGGCTAACTTGCGTTCCTCTTCCGGAATGGATGCGTAACGTTCCAGCGTCTCCGTGTTGACGATCGCGTAATCGAGGCCCGCTTTCGTACAGTGGTACAAATATACAGCGTTTAGCACCTCACGGCCTGCCGGCGGCAAGCCGAACGAGACGTTGCTGAGGCCGAGAATCGTTTGCGTATCCGGCATCGCTTCCTTAATCAAGCGAATGCCTTCAATTGTTTCCTTCGCTGAACCGATATACTGCTGATCGCCGGTGCCTACCGGGAAGACGAGCGGGTCGAAAATGATATCCGACGGCTTCATCCCGTATTTGTTCACGAGCAGATCGTACGATCTTTTGGCGACCGCAAGCTTATCCTCTCTGGTGATCGCCTGGCCTCTTTCATCGATCGTTCCGACGACGGCCGCTGCCCCGTATTTGTGAATGAGCGGAACGATCTTTTCGAATTTTTCTTCGCCGTCCTCGAGGTTAATCGAGTTGATAATCGCTTTACCTTGCGAATACTTGAGTCCCAGTTCGATGACGCGGTGATCGGTGGAATCCAGCATAAGCGGAACTTTGACCTTTTTCACCACAAGTTCGAGGAACTGCTTCATGTCGCTGATCTCGTCGCGGTCCGGATCCTGCAAACAGACGTCGATGACGGCGGCGCCGCCTTTTACCTGAGCTCTCGCGATTTCGGAAGCTTCCTCGTATTTCCCTTCGGCAATGAGCCGTTTAAATTTGCGCGAACCGAGAACGTTTGTTCTTTCCCCCACCATATACGGGCGATTGGCGTCCTCGATGTATACCGTCTCGATGCCGGACACAGCCGGCGGATGGTCGCCGTATTGCGAGCGCGGCTTGTAGTTCTTGAGCGTCTCCGCCATCGCCTGAATATGCGCGGGCGTCGTGCCGCAGCAGCCGCCGGCAATGTTAAGCCAGCCCTGCTCGGCGAAGCCGGCCAGCTTTTTGGCCAGCGAATCCGGCGATTCGTGGTAGTTACCGTTTTCGTCGGGGAGGCCTGCGTTCGGGTAACAGCTCACCGCCGTTCTGGATACTTCGGAGAGCGTACGGATATGGTCGCGCATAAATTCCGGACCCGTCGCGCAGTTCAGACCGATGGAGATCGGCTCCAGATGCTCGAGCGAAATATAAAACGACTCGATATTTTGCCCGGCAAGCGTTGTTCCCATCGGTTCGATCGTGCCGGAAATCATCAGCGGCAGCTTTCTGCCGAGCGTTTCAAACGCTTTGCGGATACCGATGCTGCCTGCCTTTACGTTCAACGTATCCTGCGACGTTTCCAGCAGCAGTGCGTCCACCCCTGCCTCCATGAGCGCAAGCGTTTGTTCATAATAACTTTCCACGAGCTCGTCAAAAGTCACGCCGCCGGTGACGGACAACGTTTTCGTCGTCGGCCCCATGGCGCCCGCTACATAGCGAGGCCACTCGGGGGTGCTGAATTTGTTTGCCGCATCCACCGCCAGCTTGGCCGCAATCAGGTTAAGCTCTCTCGCCCTATCCTGCAAACCGTACTCCGCCAATACAACGCTCGTCGCACCGAACGTATTCGTTTCAATAATATCGGAACCCGCGGCAAAATAAGCTTCGTGAATTTTTGAGATAACGTCCGGACGGGTAACGACCAAATACTCGTTGCATCCTTCCAGATCTTCTCCGCCGAAGTCGTCCGCGGTCAAGTTCTCCTGTTGAATCATCGTCCCCATCGCGCCGTCGAGGATCAATATTTTATCTTTCAACCTATCCTGTAATGATTGCTTCTGCATGACATCGCATCCTTTCAAAGCCGTTACGGAGCCTTGTTCACCGTTTCGTTATCAGTTTATTATAGCGATTTTACACGAATAATGTAAATAAGAATGAGTTGATTTTCTCATCGACATCATTCGGGCAATCCACTATAATATTAGATTGACGACAACTTTTATATGAAAAGAGGGATATCCCATGGCTGAAATTCGTATCCGCAATACGAACGAACGCATTTCCGGAGAAGCGAATGTAAAAGCTTTTTTGGATAAACAAGAAGTACTGTACGAACATTGGAACGCAAACAAACTTCCTGCTGATCTTCAGGAAAAGTTCGTTCTTTCCGACGATGAAAAAAACCAAATCTTATCCGCGTTCGACAGCGAAATTCGCGACCTTGCCGGACGCCGCGGTTATAAGACTTGGGATGTCATCGCTTTGTCCGACGCCACGCCGAATCTCGATGAGCTGCTCAAAAAATTCGAGCAAGTGCATACGCATACCGAAGACGAAGTCCGTGCGATCACAGCCGGCAAAGGCATTTTCATCATCAAGGGCACCGACGACGTCGGTTATTTCGACGTGGAGCTTGAAGCCGGCGACGTTATTTCCGTACCGGAAAACAAGCCTCATTTCTTTACATTGATGGAAAATCGGCAAATTGTTGCAGTCCGCCTGTTCATCGAACCAGCCGGATGGGTTGCCCAGCCGTATGACGATCCGTCTTTCCAAAAAGCGTAACACGCTCCTGCGTGAATGGCATGTCGCTGAACGGAAAAAGCCCGCCTACTCTTAACGAAAGAGCGGCGGGCTTAATCTTTTATATTAAGATATCGAATCGATAATACCTTGGATTTGGCGCAAGTTTTGAATTTCGTAAGCAGGTATAATTTCGTCGGAGCGCTGCACTCCGTGGCGGTTGATCCACATGTTTTTCATGCCGACACTATTGGAACCGAGAATATCGGTCGTCAGCTTGTCGCCGATCATGACGCCTTCGCCCGCTTCGATACCGAGCAGTTCCATCGCATGTTTGAAAATCGAAACGGCAGGTTTTCCTTCGCCAAAATCACCCGAGATGACGATATGATCAAAGTACGGAGTGAGTTCCGGCACGCCGGCCAGCTTTTCCTTCTGCAAATCCGGCGATCCGTTCGTCAGCAGCAGCAGCTTGTAGCGGCCTTTTAATTGATCCAGCACTTCGAACGTTTCTTCGTAAACAATCGGCCGGGCGCGCCGTTCGGCGCCGAACATTTCTCCGAGCTTAAAGCCAAGTTCCGGATCGTCTACGCCTAAAGCCTTCAAACCGCGAGTCCACGATTCGCGGCGATATCCGGGTGCCAGCTGCTGCAGCTTGCGAAACTGCTCCTGTTTCCCTTCCGTGAAGTGGGCCCACAATCCCTCGAACGGGTTGATGCCGATCATTTTGGTGAAAGGAAACGTTTCATACAATTCGTACAAAGCTCTGGCTTCCTTGCGAACTTCTTCCTCCAACCGAACCGGGTCCACTCCGGTTTGTTTTCCCGCTTCCTCACAGGTCGCGCGGAAAGCTTCTTTAACGCTGCGTTCGTCCCACAGCAGCGTATCGTCCAAATCGAATAATACTGCCTTAATGGCCATAAAATCTATTGCTCCCCTCTGTTGTTAGCTTCGATTACACTTCGTCTTTTAAAGGAACCGCGTGAGTTTTGGCAAATTCCCTAAGCTGAGCCGCCGCTTGACCCATGTCCATTAAATGATAAAATTGCGAAAAAATCCACCGCGCATTTTTCTGTTTACCTTCGATGATAAACGCGTTTTTCATCAGCGTGATCTGCTTAATATCGGCAGCTTCCAGCGTGCGCACTCCGGAAAACCGGCGGGTGGACAGCTCCTTTTTTCCGATTTTCAAATAAGGCCGGCGAACGAGATATGTAAATATACCGAGCAAAATATAACAGCCGCCCGTTATCCAATACATATTGTCCTGCTGGGCAAGGCCCCGGAACGAAATAAAGCAGAAAATACCGACCGCGATCAATATGACGGGAAAAAACCAGCTTCTCCCGCGAATCGTCACCCCTTCGTCGGATGAAGCGCCGGAGAGCGGTTTTTTCCCAACTTTCACCCGCTGCTTATTCAGATGCTTCGTATTTTTTTGAACCATGCGTTCCCATTTTCGCGACATTCCGATCCCCCTAATAACTTAATCTTCTACTCTTCTTTATCGACAAATTTGATATTGTCCAATTGGACACGCAGCGAAGTTTTAAATGCTTCTATATACCTTTTTCTCAATTCGTTGCGTTCGTCGATTTCCGCGTCCGTAAGCCCCTCGGCTTTCGCTTTCCTGGCCAACTGATTAATTCGCTCAATATAGTCCGGATTGTTTTCGCTCATGAGTGTCCTCCCGATGTTCGCCTTCATAGTCCATTTTTCCAAAATACAAAATATACTTTGACATTGTCTGTACATATTGTCAAGCCAGCTTCACAGACAAAGTAAAAAGGCCCTCGATAGGGCCTGATCATTAATTATGTACAAGTAAATGAAGCTGTTCCTCAGCTTTGGCGATTCTGCTTAATTGGTAATCCAATCTGTCATGGGTCAACCTGACTTTTTCAAGAATAACATTGTCGGCATTGATATTTTCCGCATGATATTCTTGAAGAGTCTTCTCCAGCCTGTCCACCCGCTGATTCAGCTCCCGAACTTCCGCCCTTACTTCCTGCATATTGTTTTCCAGCTTGGTCATCCGGTCTTCCAAACCGGACATGCGGTTCTCCAAGCCGATCATCCGATCTTCGAGGCCGATGAAGCGATTTTCAAGGCCGATCATTCGATTTTCTAGGCCGGTGAAGCGGTCCAACAATTCCCTTAGCAATTGTTCCAACGTTCTACCCCACCCTCTCTATGAAAATGGTAAACTTAGTATAACACGGTGGCAGAACGTACGAAAGGTCAAGGTAAAAATAACAGCTGGCCTTCCTTCAAAACGCTGCTCTTCAACTTGTTCGCTTCCTTGATTTTATCGATGTATGTACGTATGTCCTGATCTCGCGTTTTGTTGGCGGAAGCGATTGACCACAGCGTGTCTCCTGGCATAACGACAACTGATCTGGTCTCCGCGGTTCCGGAAGTTTTGACCGAGGCCGATTCTCCGCTCGCATACACCGTTACTAAAGCAGAAAAAGTAAATATGATTGAAACGACAAACAATACGAACAAAAAGCGAACAAGCTTTTTATGTTTAATCACCGATGTGTCTGCTTTGTTATTTACTAACGCTGAATTTGTATACATTGAAATGACCTCCAAACATTTGTTCTGGTCTCATAATAACACGAACATTCGTTTGGGTCAATATGTTTTCTCGAACTTATGTTTGTACGAACTCCGGTTCTGTGCTATACTTTGGATAACGAATACAAATATGGAGTGATGACCGTGGGGAAAATTTCCAACCGCCAGCAAGCGATACTGGAATTTATTAAAAATGAGGTCAAAGACAAAGGTTACCCGCCGTCCGTCAGAGAGATCGGCGAAGCGGTGGGACTAGCCTCCAGTTCCACAGTTCATGGACATTTGGAAAGACTGGAGAAGAAAGGTTTAATTCGCCGGGACGCCACCAAGCCTAGAGCCATCGAAATTTTGGACGGCAGCGGCGAAGGATCGGGCGCTTTCGCTCTTTCCGTCGTGCGGGTGCCGCTCATCGGGCGGGTAACCGCCGGCGTACCTATTACGGCCACTGAAAACATCGAAGATTATTTCCCGCTTCCGAGCCATTATGTGAACGACGACAACGTGTTCATGCTCAGCGTCATCGGCGACAGCATGATCGATGCCGGCATCCACGACGGCGACTACGTCATCGTCCGCCAGCAGCCGACCGCCAACAACGGCGACATCGTCGTCGCCATGACGGAAGATGATGAAGCAACGGTGAAGCGCTTCTACAAGGAACGCGATCATTTCCGCCTGCAGCCCGAGAATCCCACTCTTCAACCGATTATTTTGAAAAACGTAACCATCCTGGGCAAAGTGATCGGACTGTTCAGAGACATTCATTAATCGACGATCGCCATCCCTCATGCAAATGCAATAAAGCCCCTCTCGCCGGCCGAAGCCGAGGCAAGAGGGGCTTTTTTTCTTAGTATTAGTACAACGACATGTACTGGTCTCTTTCCCAAGCGTGCACCTGGGTCCGATAGATGTCCCATTCGATTTCTTTCAATTCCACGAAATGCGCCAGAGCATGATCGCCGAGCGCGTCGCAGATCACATCGTCGCGCAAAAGCTCGTCAATTGCCGTTTTCAGATTCACCGGCAGACTCGGGATCCCTTGCTCTTCGCGCTCTTCGTCGCTCATGACGTAAATGTTGCGGTCGGTTGGCGGCGGCAGCTGCGTTTTGTGCTTGATGCCGTCAAGACCGGCCTTCAGCATGACAGCCAGAGCCAAATAAGGATTTGCCGCCGGATCCGGATTGCGCACTTCGATCCGGGTGCTGAGGCCGCGGGAAGCCGGGATACGGATCATCGGGCTGCGGTTGCTGGCTGACCATGCTACGTAACAAGGAGCTTCATAACCCGGTACCAGACGCTTGTACGAGTTGACGGTCGGGTTTGTGATCGCAGCGAACGCACGGGCATGCTTCAAAATGCCTGCCATATAATATCTGGCGGTTGTACTGAGGCCGAGCTTGTCGCTTTCATCGTAAAACGCATTTTCGTTGCCGCGGAACAGCGACTGATGGCAGTGCATACCCGACCCGTTCACGCCGAACAGAGGTTTCGGCATAAATGTGGCGTGCAAGCCGTGCTTGCGGGCGATCGTTTTAACGACGAGCTTGAACGTTTGGATCTGGTCGGCCGCTTTGAGCGCATCGGCATATTTAAAGTCGATTTCGTGCTGTCCGGGTGCTACCTCATGGTGGGAGGCTTCGATCTCAAAGCCCATTTCCTCCAGCGTGATGACGATTTCGCGGCGGCAGTTTTCCCCAAGATCCGTCGGTGCAAGATCGAAATAACCGCCCTGGTCGTTCAGCTCCTGGGTCGGATTGCCCTTCTCGTCCGTCTTGAACAGGAAAAACTCCGGTTCCGGACCGACATTCATCGCCGTAAAGCCCATCTCCTCGGCTTCCTTCAGGGCGTTTTTCAAAATGCAGCGCGGGTCCCCCGGGAACGGACGGCCGTCCGGCAAATAAATGTCGCAAATCAAACGGGCTACTTTATCTTCGGTCACCCATGGAAAAACAACCCAGGTGCTTAAATCCGGATATAAATACATGTCGGATTCCTCAATCCGCACGTAACCTTCGATGGAGGATCCGTCAAACATCATTTTGTTGTTGAGCGCTTTTTCCAGCTGGCTTACGGGAATTTCCACATTCTTGATCGTACCGAGCAGGTCGGTAAACTGAAGGCGGATGAAGCGAACATTTTCTTCTTTCGCGATGCGCAAAATGTCTTCTTTCGTATAAGTTTTGTCAGCCACTGTAAAAATCTCCTCCTTAGGATATGTACAAAATGAAGAGTATGCCCGAAACCCGATTTAAGTTTTGAACATACTCTTTGCAAACGCTTTAGTGGAAAAACCGGGAAAGCTCCCCTTGTATAAGCGATACTTGGCCCGGGCGTTTGCCGCCGCCAAGCAGCTGCTGCTTGAGCATTCTATGCAGCTGGGTATCGGTCAATTCCTTGCGTTTAACTTCGGTTTGCTCGGTGATGACGGTGGCTTCCTCGGAATCCTTGGATACGGGCAGAAGCACCTGCTTGATCCCGGCGATGTTGACACCCTTCTCGATCAAATCCTTGATCTCGAGAAGCCGCTCGACATCGTTGAAGGAGTAAAGACGCTGGTTCCCGGAAGTCCGGGCCGGTATGACCAGTTCATGCTGCTCGTAATATCTGATTTGCCGCGCTGTGAGGTCCGTCAGCTTCATGACGATGCCGATCGGAAAGAGCGCCATATTTCTGCGAATTTCATCACTCATGACCTATCACTCCTGTACAGTGTGAACGTAACTTTATTGTAACGTTCTAACAAAAACGTGTCAAGTTGTGTTAGGTTTTTGGGTCAGTAGGCGGCCGCAAGCTTTCCGAGGCAAATCCATTCCCTTTGTACAAACTGCTGAATAAATTCAAGATTCTTTCGTGAAACAGACTCCCGAATTATGTAATGTTAAGTAACAATAATCCGCGGTCGGCCATGTTCTGAAGAGCCGTCAGTACGCCGAGCTTACAGTGGGAGTAGGTCAGCCCTCCCTGCATGTACGCAATGTACGGCTCGCGGATCGGGGCATCGGCGGACAGCTCCAGGCTGCCGCCCTGAATGAAAGTTCCCGCGGCCATGATAACCGGGTTTTCATAGCCGGGCATATCCCACGGTTCGGGAACGACATGCGAATCGACGGCCGCGGCCTGCTGGATGCCTTGAACGAACGCAATCAAATGTTCCGCGCTTGTGAAGCGGATCGCCTGGATCAAATCGGTGCGCGGATCAGACCAGCGCGGATGGCTTTCGAAACCGAGCTGCTCAAACAATGCCGCGGCGAAAACAGAGCCTTTCACGGCCTGTCCCACCAAATGAGGAGCGAGGAAAAGCCCTTGAAACATCGCCCGTGTCGTCCCCAGCATCGCCCCTACCTCGCCTCCGATGCCCGGCGCCGTCAAACGGTAAGCGGCAAGCTCGACATATTCGCTTTTCCCGGCGATATATCCTCCGGTCGGGGCGATGCCGCCTCCCGGATTTTTGATCAGCGAGCCGGCCATCAGATCGACTCCAACCTCGGTCGGCTCCTTGAGCTCGGTAAACTCCCCGTAGCAGTTGTCCACAAACACGAGGACATCCGGTTTGATTTCCTTGACGAACCGCACCATCTCCCCGATCTGCTCAACAGTAAACGACGGCCGCCACGAGTAGCCGCGCGACCGCTGGATCGCGACAAGCTTTGTCGACGCGGTAATGGAGCGTTCGATCGCCGGATAGTCGGGTGAACCGTCCGGCAGCAGCGGCACCTCGTCGTATTCGATGCCGAAATCCTGCAGCGAGCCTTTTCCGTCGCCGGGTTTTCCGATCACCTTGTGCAGCGTGTCATACGGTTTGCCCGTGATCGAAACCATCCGGTCGCCGGGCCGCAAAACGCCGAACAGCGCCGTACCGATCGTGTGCGTGCCAGACACAAAATGCGGGCGCACCAGCGCCGCTTCGGCGCCAAACGCGTCCGCATAAACAAGGTCGAGCACCTCCCGTCCCCGGTCGTTATAACCGTAGCCCGTGGACCCGGCAAAATGATAATCGCTGACCTTATGCTTTTGGAAAGCCCGGATCACTTTCCATTGATTGAGATCGATAAGCCGGTCGATTTCGCGCATCCGGCCGTCGATCATCCGTTCGGCCCGCTCCTGCAGCGAGCCGATAGTTTCGTTAAAATTCATGCTGTGAAGCCTCTCCCTTATTTTGCATTTGTGACAGGTCGTAATTCGCCAGCAAATAGCCGACCTTTTCAAATTCCTTGTTGTTGATACGAACCTGGAACAGCATATCGCCGCCGTCCACTTCGTTCTCCAGCACTTCCCCTACACGGTAAACGAGCGAAATCAAATCCCCTTTCTCTGCCGGAATACGGAACGTCTTCTTGTCCCCCATCAGCTTTTCCTGCAAGGTCCATTTGATTTTATCCAAATCGGATTCGTTTAAAGCCGATACTTTCAAAAACTCGCCGTCGGTCGAAAGCATCTCACATTCACGCGGCTCGCACATATCGATTTTGTTAAACAGCGTGATCTGCTCCTGATGGGCCCCGAGCTCGCTCAGCACCTCGGCAACGACGCGCATCTGCACCTCGCGCATCGGTGACGAGCTGTCGACGACGTGCAAAATCAGATCGGCCTCACATGCTTCCTCCAACGTAGCCCGGAAAGCGGCGATCAAATCGTGGGGCAGGTTTTGGATAAAACCGACCGTATCGGTCAGCACGATGTCTTTGCCGCTCGGCAGCGTAAGCGTACGCGATGTCGGATCAAGCGTCGCGAACAGCTGATTTTCGGCATAAACGTCGGCATTCGTCAGCTTGTTAAGCAGCGTCGATTTGCCGGCGTTCGTATAACCGACCAAAGCGACTTGAAAAATGCCGGTTTTCTTCCGGCGCTCTCTATGTAGGGTACGGTGCCGGGTCACTTCCTCCAGCTGCCGCTTCAGTTCGCCGATGCGGTCGCGGATATGGCGGCGATCCGTCTCGAGCTTCGTCTCGCCGGGACCGCGGGTACCGATGCCGCCGCCGAGCCGCGACAAGTTTTTGCCGTGGCCGGACAGTCTCGGCAGCAAATAACTGAGCTGCGCCAGTTCGACTTGGATAATGCCTTCGCGCGTACGCGCCCGCTGCGCGAAGATATCGAGAATAAGCTGCGTGCGGTCGATGATTTTGACGTTGAGAAACTCCTCAAGGTTGCGCACCTGCGCACCGGACAACTCCTGGTCGAAAATCGCCGTCGTCGCGTCCGTTTTTTCGAGCAGGTCGCGCAGCTCTTCCGCCTTGCCTTTGCCGATAAACCATTTCGTATCCGGCGATTCCTTATGCTGCGTCATCGTGGCAAGCACCTGCACGCCGGCGGTTTCCGCCAGATTGACGAGCTCCTGCAGCGAATATTCCGCTTCCTCGTCCGATTGCCTGGAATTTTTCAGAACGAGGCTGACCAGCACGGCCCGGTCCTGGATGTGTTCGTTGATTTCATGGCTTGTTTTTTTCATATACGGGACATAATCTCCTTATTTTTTGTCAAAACGGATGTCCTCCGGCCGGATCATCATCAGCTCCTGCTTGGAAGGCTGCTGCGTGTTTGAATTAAGCAGCCGCACCGCATGGTGACGCATCGCCTTTTCGATCAAATTGCGCACGTAACGCGCGTTGCTGAAGGACATTTCGTTATTTTGCTTCTCCTGCATCAAATGCTGGCGAAGCTTCAGCTCGGTTTGCGGAAGCAGCACATATTCGCGCTCCTTGACCATTAGCTCGGCAATTTGCATCAGCTGATCGACGGTATAGTCGGGAAATTCGACCTGAATCGGAAAACGCGAAGGAAGGCCCGGATTCATCCGCAGGAAATAATCCATCTCTTCGGAATAACCGGCCAATATGAGAATAAACTGGTTTTTATGGTCCTCCATCGACTTGACCAGGCAATCGATCGCTTCCTTGCCGAAATCTTTCTCACCGCCGCGGGCCAAGCTGTAAGCCTCGTCGATGAACAAAATGCCGCCAAGCGCCTTTTTCACCATGTCCCTCGTCTTCTGCGCGGTGTGACCGATATATTCGCCGACGAGATCGGCGCGTTCCACTTCGATCAGATGGCCCTTGGACAGCACACCCATCGTTTGAAACAGCTTGGCAATCATGCGGGCGACGGTCGTTTTGCCAGTGCCCGGGTTTCCTTTGAACACCATGTGATAAACCTGCGAGCCGCTGGTTAGCCCCGCTTCCGCCCGGTAATTGCCGATTTGGAGCAGAGCGTATATTTCAAACACGAGCTCTTTCACGTTATCGAGGCCAATCATCCGGTCGAGCTCTTTCATGATCTCGCCGAATTGCCCTTGCTGGGAAAGCGGTTTTGCATGAAAAGGCTGCGATTCCGCTTCGACCGCGGCTGTTGTCACAACCGGTTCGGGACTCCGCAGTACGACATTAATTTGGCGGGCATTCCTTGTGATGTTGATATGGTCGGCCATCCCAGGTCCACTCCCTCTCCACTTGGTGTTAGCATTATACGCGGGAGCCCAGAATTTTGTGAGTGGTTCGCCCATTTTGTAAAAAGAAATTATTATTTTTCTTAGAATTAGAATTTATAAGCCGGAGGCGTTAAACATCTGATTCGCAAGAAAAGCTTCCAGCAAAACACGAATGCACTTCATCGAGTAGGCTTCGATCGGAAGCTTTTCTTATTATACCCTGCCGGCAGAGGAAAGATTAAGAAAAATTTGTGTACAACGATTTTATCCGCAGCGGCGTTTGACAAATGGTTCCAACCCCATATACAATGAACATTATTACCATTTTGAAAATATTTTATTTTGAAAAGAAAGGATACTTGCGTTGGAACGACCTTCAGACACCAGGCAGACGGAATCGGTCCGCGACTTCATTATGTTTATCGGCGGACGTATAAAAGGGTACGCCCAGCATTTTGAAAGCAGCTGCGACCTGAACCAGCATGAATGCAGCATTCTGTTTATCCTTATGCAAAACGGCTCGCAAGCAGTCAAGGAAATCGCCCGGAGGATGCCTAACGTCAGCCATAGCACGCTCACCCGCCTTCTGGACAGCCTGGAGCAAAAGACGTATATCGAACGGAAGCTTGATCCGCACGACCGGCGCAGCTTCGTCATCTCGATGACGGACAAAGCGTCCGGCCTCATGCAGCGATTTCCGGATTTGCTCAATGCGCTGGCACAGCAGATGCTGGAACCTCTCACCCCCGCGGAACGGCTCATGCTGCTCGAGCTGTTTCGGAAAATCCGCTCGAACATGGAACAGCGTAACGATTAATGCCGCAATTTATTACCAAAATGAAATCAATGTTCAGTATGAACGACTCCAACAACCTTACCAAAGGAGGGCCCTATGATTTCGGATATGAAAAACGTGGCGGATGCAAAGCCGGATAACACAAAGCCGGTCATCGAGGTTGACGGCCTCGTCAAGCGATACGGCGATTTCACCGCCGTGAATGGCATCCGTTTTCAGGTGATGCAGGGAGAGATTTTCGGGCTGCTCGGCCCGAACGGTGCCGGAAAAACGACGACAATGGAGATGATCGAAGGTTTGCGCAAGCCGGATGCGGGGATCGCCAAAGTCGCCGGCTATGACACCCACACCTCCCTGAACAAGGTCAAGGAAGTGATCGGCGTCCAGCTGCAGTCAACTTCGCTATTCGAGCTGCTCACCGTTAAAGAGATCATGCGCATGTATGCCAGCTTTTACAAAAAATCGCTTCCGGTCGAACCTTTGCTGGAGCAGATGATTTTGACCGACAAGGCCGGCGGCCGGGTGAAAAACTTGTCCGGCGGACAAAAGCAGCGGCTGGCTATCGCCCTCGCCCTGCTGAACGACCCGCTCGTCGTATTCCTCGACGAACCGACGACAGGTCTTGATCCGCAGGCGCGCCGGACGCTGTGGGACATCATTTTGCGCATGAAGGAGCAGGGCAAAACGATCGTGCTTTCCACCCATTACATGGACGAAGCGCATGTGCTGTGCGACCGCATCTGCCTCATGGACAAAGGCGAAATCATCGCGCTCGACACGCCGCGCAATCTGGTGCGCAGCCTGCAGTCAGACAGCGCGATCGAATTCAGGCTGTCCGGCGGTCAGGCGAACGGCGATTTGCTCGAGAAGCTCGGCCGGCTGAACGAAGTGAAGCAGGCGGATCGGCGGGAAGACGTCATTACGCTGTACACCGATAACTTGCAGGCGTCGCTGCTCGATTTTATCCAATTCACAAGCCGCACCGGCCTTGTCTTCTCAGACCTGCAAACGCGGACGGCCACACTTGAGGACGTCTTTTTACATATGACGGGAAGGAGCCTCAGAGAAGCATGAACGCGTACATACAGCTGACTTTGGCGCAGCTGCGCATTTTCTCGCGCAACCGCGGCGTCATCTTTTTCTCGATTCTATTCCCGATTTTGCTGATGGTCTCTTTGGGTTCGTTTCTCGGAGGAGGGAACGGCATTTCGCTTAATGCGGCGCTCGTGGACGAAGATCGTTCTGCGGCATCGCAGCAATATATCGACACGCTGAGCTCGCTGAAGATCGTCACGTTTGACGTGCTCAGCGAACAGCCGCAGGCGCTGGAACAGCTGAAAAAAGGTGACCGGCAGCTTGTCATCGTCATTCCGAAAAACTATGGAAGTGCGGTGGAAACGCTGAAAAATGCTCCGGCAGGAGGCAGCGGAAACGCGGCGAATGCGAAAATTACCGTCTATTACGACGAAACGAACATGACGGTATCCCAGATGGGCCTCACCGTTGTCGATCAAGTGGCCGACTCGATCAGCAAACAGCTGGTCCAATACAAGCAGCTCATCACTGTCGACGCGAAAGGCATTCAAGCAGTCAAGCTCAAATATATCGACTTCCTTGTACCCGGCATGGTCGCGATGATGATCATGTCAACGAACTTGAACGGCGTGGCCGGACAAATCGCCGCCTGGCGGGAGCGCGGCATTTTGCGGAGGATGCAGAGCACGACGCTGAAGGCGTCGACGTTTATTTCCGCGCAAATTACGGCGCGGCTCGTCTTAAACGGCATTCAGGCGCTGATCGTGCTGTTGGTCGGTTATTTGTTTTTCGGCACGCAGGTGAACGGCTCGTGGCTGCTGCTGATTTTATTCGTTATCCTGGGGACGCTCACGTTCATGTCGATCGGCTTCATAATCGCGGGACTTGCCAAAACGCCGGAAAGCGCCGGCCCGATCGCCGGATTCATTTCCTTCCCGCTGATGTTCCTCGGAGGCGTGTTTTTCCCGATCAAAAACATGCCGGAGCTGCTGCAGCCGATCGTCAAGCTGCTGCCGATCACCCACCTCTCCACCGCTCTGCGGCAAATTATGAATGTCGGATCGGGATTGGGCACGTTATGGCCGGAAGCGGCCCTGCTCGGCGGATGGATGCTGGTCGCTTTTATCGTCGCCAGCTTTTCATTTAAATGGGAGTAAAGAAATCTATGGATAAGGGGAATCCGGAAATGAGTCAACCGTCTCAAAATTACGCCAATCATAGGCAGTTGGTGCCGATCTACCATTTTGTGCTTATCCCGCTCAGCCTCATCGCCGCCATCCTTTCAATCGTCTATGCGGTGTCCGGCTTTGCCGCTAACGGCGCGCTGGTAAGCATTCTCGTTCTGCTGCTCGGGGTTGTATGTTTGGTCGGGACGTTTATGGGGCGAGTGTACGCGATCAAAGTGCAGGATCGGCTGATTCGCACCGAAGAAGACATTCGCCACTTCAAGCTGACCGGACGGTGGATCGACCCCCGTCTGACGATCAAGCAGCTGATCGCCCTGCGGTTCGCCGGTGACGCGGAATTCCCTGCCCTTTGCGAAAAGGCGCTCAAGGAGAACATGTCGCCGGATGCGATCAAAAAAGCGGTCAAAGATTGGAGAGGCGACTATTACCGGGTATAGGCCGTTTGCTCGACGGTTAAGGTGAAGCTTTTTTAGTAAAAAACATGAGGGCAAGCGAAAATTCCTGCGATGGGATTTTCGCTTTTTTGCATATTTTCAACGAAACCATTGCATATTTATGCATTATTATGTATTATTTTTCACATCATGGAGAGGAGATGAGGTAAAACTTGGCTACCGGGGTCAACATCGGATTGCTGGAGCAGCTTGCTTTCAACACGTGGCCTGCTGCCGTTCAGTGGAGCTATGGAGATTGGATTGCCCGTTATTCGGGAGGCGTTACGCGGAGGGCTAACAGCGTATATACGTCAGGCAGCATGCCGGGAAACGACGATTGGTTGAAGGACATCGAGGCGTTTTATGCGAGGAACAGGCTGCCGGCCCGTTTCCATATCAGCCCGGCGTCGCCGGACGGCTTGGATGAGAGATTGGAAAAGGAAGGTTACGTCAAAAATACGGTCACCACGATGATGATTGGCGACTGCCGGGAGGTGGTTCAGCGGACAAGTCCGCCGGACGTCTCACCCGAAAAATCTGACGGGCCGGCATTTGAAGCGGTGCTGCTGAACAATGCGGACGACGACTGGATCGACGGCTTTTTGCAAGCGGAGCAGTTTCCCGAATTGCGGCGTCCTTTTTACGAAGGGCTTTGTGGGCGTATTGCCCCCGAATGCGCTTTTTTATCGATTCGGATGAACGGAAAAATCGCGGGAGTCGGAACGGCCGTAACCGAACGCGGATGGGCCGGCTTTACGAACATAGCGGCTCATCCCGACTTTCGCCGCCGCGGCGTCGGGACATTCATTCTGCATCATCTGGCCTCATGGGCGTTAAAACGCGGTGCTGAGCGGCTCTATCTGCAAGTGATGGCGGACAATGCTCCTGCCGTTTCGCTTTACGAAAAGTCAGGATACCGCCGATTATATGACTATCATTACCGGGACAAAGAATAATTGGGAACGTGTGGAACATGATAAAAGGGAAACCATTTCTGCAAAGGAGATTGCTTACGTGCCTACCACAACCCAAGAGAAGCAAACGTTCCCTCCCCAGCACCAAAATCAGCAGCCCGGGATCGAATCGCAGATGAACCCCCTCCCCGCTTTCGAGGATAACCGGTATAAACCGGCCGGCAAGCTGACCGGCAAAGTGGCCGTCATCACGGGCGGAGACAGCGGCATCGGCCGCGCGGTTGCGGTCTTTTACGCCAAGGAAGGCGCCGATGTGGCGATCGTCTATTTAAACGAGCACGGCGATGCCGAGGAGACGAAACGCCAGGTCGAGCAGGAAGGCCGCAAATGCCTGACAATCGCCGGGGATATCGGCGACGAAGCGTTTTGCAAGCAAGCGATCGAGCAAACGGTCAATACGTTAGGCCGCCTCGATATTTTAGTCAACAACGCCGCCGAGCAGCACCCGCAAAAAAGCATAGCGGACATCAGCGCCCAGCAGCTTGAAAAAACGTTCCGAACGAACATTTTTTCGATGTTTTATTTGACGAAAGCGGCGCTGCCGCATTTGCAGCAAGGGTCGGCCATTATCAACACCGCGTCGATTACGGCCTACGAAGGCAACGAACAGCTTGTCGATTACTCCGCGACCAAAGGAGCCATCGTCACATTCACCCGCTCATTGTCGCAGCAGCTGATCGGGCGCGGCATTCGCGTCAACGGAGTCGCTCCGGGGCCGATCTGGACGCCGCTCATTCCGTCGACCTTTAACGAGCAGCAGGTGGCAAAGTTCGGCTCCACGACGCCGATGAAACGCGCCGGCCAGCCGGAAGAGCTGGCTCCGAGCTATGTGTTTCTCGCCTGCGGCGATTCCTCCTATATGTCCGGGCAAATTCTGCATGTGAACGGCGGAACGATCGTAAACGGATAATTAGCATTCACGAATCACGGTAATGGCGCAAAACGAACAGCACCTCCCCGACGCAGGGACGACATGCCAATAGCCGTCCGTCTCGCCGGGTGAGGTGCTGTTTTAATTTTGAACGGAATCGCCCCGGAGGACCGGGATCTGAAGCATCAGCTTGTCCCACTGCCATTTCGTATAAGCGAGCGTTTCCCGTCCCAAATGCCACCACATGATAAGCGCCTTCGAGTCCATCACCGCCAGCCCCGGATCTTCCATACCGACGCTCTTCGCCATTTCAAGCGCGCGCAGCCCGTGATACCGGTGGGTGATAACGATCGCTTTGCGCCATCCGGAGCGGTCCATCAGCTGTTTGCTGAACAGTACGTTTTCATAGGTGCTCGTCGCTTTGTTTTCCAAAACGATCTGCTTGGCCGGGACCCCCAGATTGACCAAATAATCGCGCATCCCTTCCGCTTCGGTCAGCTTGGCGTTTGGCACATCGTATCCGCCGGAAACGATAAGCCGCGGAAACATATGCTGCTTGTACAGCTCGGCGGCGCGGTCGAGCCGTTCCTTCAGAGCAGGGCTTGGCTCGTCGCCCCACAGTGCCGCCCCCAGCACGATGCCCACGTCTGCCGGCTGCTGCGGCAGCGTATCGGCGAGCGAATACAATCGCCACTGTACCCATCCGGCCCAAAGCAAGATGACCAACAGAACTGCCGCAAAGAGCTTGCCAACCCGTCTTGTGGCTCTAAGGATTACTTCCAGTGCTCCATTCGCCCTGCGAGGTTTCCGGTATTGAGCTCGAGCTGTATTCCGTCCGGATCGAGAAAGTTGACGCATCGTCCGCCTCCCCTCTCCACCGGCCCTCTCACGATGTTCACTTGGTGCCTTTTCAGCTTATGTACCGCGGCATCGAAGTCCTCTTCCCCTATGGAAAAAGCGACATGGTCCATTCCACAGCAGGATGACGGGAAACTCGTGTGCGGCTTCTCATCCGGGACGGGCCGTTCCACAAGGCAAATCCAGGCGCCGCCCCATTCGAGATAAACGTCCGTACGTCCCCGGTGAACGAGCTTCATCCCGAGAACATCTTCGTAAAAAGCCAGCGACAAGACGAGATCGGATACTTTCAGAGTAATGTGATTAAATCCCGTTACGTTCATATCCGGTCCTCTGATCTGAAAAATTGATGAACGAGTTCGAACAGCCTCTCCGCTTCCGGTTCGAGACAGATCATATGTTTGGATTCCGGAAACGTCACCAGCTTTTTTTCCCCGGCAAGCCGGTTAAATATATACTGAGCGCTGCGAGGGTGCACGATCGGGTCAAGCCCTCCTTGAACGACCAATGTTGGTACGGTTACGAGGGAAAATTCGGGCCGCAGCTCGCGGGCGAGACGCAGAAACTGTCCTGTCGCCTTGAGCGGCGTTCGTTTCGCCTTGCTCCAGTCGCTCCATTTCCAGGTTCGCGTCCGCTCCGCCAGCTCCCTCACAAATCGACCGGGACTGACGTAGATCGCCGCCGCATTCAGCAGCACCAGCCGCCTCACTGCAAACCGGTTGGCCAAATATGCGGCGATCAGGCCCCCCATCGAGAAGCCGACCAGATCGAACGTTCCGTACTGCCGCTCCAGATATTCCGCTTCTCCGGAAGCGGCCTGAATCCATTCATGCCAGCGCGCGTCCTTCAGTCCCTTCAGCTCGGGATCGTGACCGGGAAGCGTCGGCGTCCGGCACGCGCATCCGAAACTTTCCAGATACCGGGCCATCGGCTCGACCTCGAAAGGTCCTCCGGTAAATCCGTGAAGCAACAAGCACGGTACTTGCTCTGAAGTCATTATCCGTTCACCTCTTCGGATTGGCTGCACAATTTGCGTGCCAACTCATCGATGTATTCCTTCTTCGCAAGTTTGCCCAGCCATTCGTCCGGGATCGTCTGCACCCCGTAGTAGGCGCCGGCCAGCTGTCCGTATACGGCAGCGGTCGTATCGGCGTCGTCGCCGAGATTGACGGCGAGAAGCGCGCCTTCGGCGAAGCTGCAGCTCCGGTAAAAAGCCCATAACGCCGCTTCCAGCGATTTGGCGACATACCCGCTCCCCTGAATGTCGGGAGGCTCCATCGACCGATAGGAGCCAAGCGCGACACGATCGATGTCGGGAACAAGCGGATAGCGATCCCAAAAACCGGGCGCCGGCGTATACCGCCCGGAAAGCAGCGTTTCCTTGCTTTCCCCGGAGAGTGCGCCGACCAGCAGCCCGCCGAAATATCGGCAGGCATCGACAGCCTGAACGGATGCATGCGTCGTCATCGAGCTGTCGCCGCATTTCATCAGCGCCGTCAGCGGCTGTCTGGCATAAAACATGGCGACCGGCGCGAGTCTCATGATCGAACCGTTTCCTGCCGTCATGGGGTTCAGCGAGCCGGAAAACGGATCTCCGGTCGCTTCGAAACGCTCCAGCGCCGCGCGCGTCGTCTCGCCGATGCCGATACAGGTTCCTGTGCTGCTGAGGTATCCTTCACGATACCACTTCACATAGCGGGCCATCTGATCGGGCGGATGAAATCCGCCTCTCTCCGTCAAGCTTTCCGCAAGGCAAAGCGCCATCGCCGTATCGTCCGTCCATTGTCCGGCTGCGAGGCCCGCCGTACCGCCTCCCGTCATCTCTGTCACCGGATCGAAGGTGCCCGGCGAATTTCCTTCCACCGGGGCCCCCAACGCATCTCCAACCGCCAATCCGAGCAGGCTGCCGCGGTATCTGTCCAGCCGTTCCAGCGCCATCTATCCCCATCCCCTTTTCCCGAATTTCTCTGAAAAAGAAACAGCGCATCTCTGCGCTGTGTTGGTGCCGCTTCAAGTGTTGCAAGTTCGACTAAATCTGCAATTTCGCGTTATTTTTCGGTGATTTCGATCGATTGGATCGTCACTTTTTCCTTCGGGCTGCTCATTTCTCCCGTGGCGCTTGCCTGAACCGGCGTAGCGGCAATCGCCTGCACGATGTCCATGCCTTCAATCACCTTGCCGAAAATCGTATAGTTAGGCATTTTGTTTAAGTTTTTGCTGTCTTCGCCGGTGCAGATGAAAAACTGGCTGCCGTTCGTATTCGGGCCCGCATTCGCCATCGCGACGATGCCCGGCTCGTATTTATAAGGCGATTTCAGCTCGTCTTCGAATTGGTAGCCCGGGCCGCCGCGCCCTGTTCCTGTCGGGTCGCCGGTTTGCACCATAAACGTCTTCATGATGCGGTGGAAAACGACGTCGTTATAGAAACCTTCTTTGGATAAAAATACGAAATTGTTGACCGTTTTGGGCGCGTCTTTGGCAAACAGCTCCACCTTGAAAGTACCCTTTGAGGTTTTCACTGTTGCCTGATACGACTTATTCGGGTCAATTTTCATTTCAGGCGGTTTGGACCAGCTTTTCTGTTGACCTTGCTGATTGCCCGTTTGTCCTTGCGCCGAACCGGCGGCGGCGCCTCCCGTCTGCCCGCTCGGCTGGCTGCCCTGCGTTTGCCCGCCTTGCTGTCCTGCCGTCTGATTCGGCGCCGGCTTCGTGCCGCATGCGGCGAGGAACAGGACAATGACGGATATTACGGCGATCCATTTCCATGTGCGAACTGCTTTCATTGGTTCCACTGTCACTCCATTCTGCGATTTTTCCAATGTCCATTATACATCACACCGGAAAAAATCAAAAATCACCGCGCCGGCTGCGTCACGACCGGCGTGCCGGGATTCGCCGCGCCGGGGCCGATCGCCCCGGTGCCGCCGCTGCCGGGCGCCGGGCTGCCGGCCGGCGCCGGAGTGTTCCCGGCGGGCGTTCCCGCCGCCGGGGCTGTTGCGCCGCCGCCCGTGCCTCCGGGCGCGGGAGTGGCGCTGCCGCCGGCTCCGCCCGGTGCCGGCGTCGCACCGCCCGCCGGCTTCGGCGTAGCGCCGGCGCCTGTGCCGCCCGGCGTGCCCGTGCCGGGGCCGCCGCCGTTTTGCGCGCCGGAGCCGGTTCCACCGGCACCCGGCGCCGTCTGCCCCGTGCCCGTGCCTCCGGGCACGGGTGACGTTCCCGGGGCGGTTCCACCCGCCGCCCCGCCGGTTCCCGGCGCGTTGCCGGCACCGGTTCCCGGGCCATTCGTCTTCGCGCCGCCGTTTGTCGTCCCGGGCGTCTGACCGCCCGGGGTCGTTCCCGGCACGCCGCCCGGATTCGTTGTGCCGGGCGGCGTGGCGCCGGGTCCGATCGCACCGCCCGGCTGCTGCGGATGAAGCGGATCCGCCGCGCCATGTTGCGGCACGTCGATTTTTTCTACATTGGACTTGTCGCTGTCCGTATTATTTTCCGGATTAAATGCAACGACATAATATTCGTACGAGCTGCCCGCAGCAACCGTCAGGTCGCGCATATCGGTTGTCGTAACCGTTTGGAGGAGCTGGAAGTCCTTATCCTTCGCTTCTTTCCGGTATACCTTGTAGCTCAGCTTGTCGCCCATCGGCGACCATGTCAGCCCGACTGCCGGATTTGTCCCCTCCAGAAGCTCCGCTTTCAGGTCGCCGACCGCTTTCGGCGGCGCGGTAAGATCCGGCACGTTGTTCGGACGGACGAACTGCGTCGCCGGCTTCTTGGCCAGCGCCTTCGACATCACTTCCTTGAAGATCGCCGCCGGCATGGAACCGCTGGACGGCAGCACGTAATGCTTCGTATCCGTTTTGTCGAAGCCCATCCATACCGCAGCGCTCCATTCCGGCGTAAAGCCGGCAAACCAGACGTCGCGGTTGTTTTTCTCCAGACCTTTCAGATCGAGCTGGGTCGTGCCGGTTTTGCCGGCGGCCGGACGATCGAGCTTCGCCGCCGTCCCGGTGCCTCCCGGCTCCAGAACACCCTGCAGCAGCTGGATCATGTACCAGGCCGTTTTCGCGCTCATGACCGGTTCTGTCCGCTTCGGCTTGTAGGCCGCCAGTTCGGTGCCGTCGTCATCGATGATTTTAATGATCGCATGGCTCTGGTTCAGGTAACCCTGGTTCGGAAAAGCCGAATACGCCGTCGCCATTTGCAGCGGAGTGACGCCTTTCGTTAAGCCCCCAAGGGCAATGGCAAGGTTGGCATCCTGTTTATCCAATGTGATACCCAGCTTATTCACGAAACCCGTTGCGTACTTAATGCCAATCTCATTCAAGAGCCAAACGGCCGGGGCGTTGATCGAACGTTTCACCGCTTCGAACATATCGACTTGGCCGCGATACACGCCGTCGTAGTTGCGCGGCGTATAGCCGTTGTACGTGGTCTCTTCGTCCTGCAGCTTGCTGTAAGGCGAATATCCTTTCTCCAAGGCAGGGGCGTATACGATCAGCGGCTTGAACGACGAGCCCGGCTGACGCGCGCCGCGAGGGTCGGCTGCGCGGTTCAGCCCTTTGCGGACGTAATCGCGTCCGCCGACCATCGCCACGATGCCGCCATCCTTGTTGTTCACGATCGCCATGGCGCTTTGAATTTTTTGCTCCGGGCCGTCCTTTTGAAAAAACTTCGGATTCTCGTACGTCTGCTCCATGATCTTTTGCGCACTCGCATCCATCGCGGTATAAATCTTATACCCGTTTCGCAGCAGATCGTCCTCGGAAATGCCGTACACGTCCGAAGCTTCCTTTATGACATAGTCGAGATAAGCCATGTAATCTTTTTTGTTGCTCGTATCCTTCGGCGGAACGTACTCCTGAGCCGAAGCTTTCGCGCGTTCGTCCTCAGTGATATAACCTTGGTCGGCCATCAGCTTCAGCACGACGTCGCGCCGTTCCTTCGATTTTTCCGGATTGTCGATCGGGTTGTAATTCGACGGCGATTTCGGAATGGCCGCCAGCGTCGCCATCTGCCACAATTCCAGCTTGTTCAGGTCGGAGATGCCGAAATATTTTTTCGCCGCCGCCTTCACCCCGTAAGCCCCGTTCCCGAAAAAGATCCGGTTCAAATATCTTTCCAGAATTTCATCCTTTGAAAATTTGGTTTCCAGCGCCACTGCGATCGACATTTCCGTCGCTTTGCGGAAAAACGTTTTGTTCGAATTCAAAAACAGATTTTTCGCCAGCTGCTGCGTGATCGTGCTGCCGCCTTCGACCGCGCTGCGCGCCACAATATCTTTGACGATCGCCCGGCCTATGGCGACAAAATCGACGCCGGAATGCTGGTTGAACCTGCGGTCCTCCGTGGCGATGAACGCTTCCCCCAGCTTTTTTGGAATTTCGCTGCTCGTTACGCTTTCGCGGTTTTCCCGGTACAGCACCGTCACTTCGTTGTTGTTCACATCGAACACATGCGAAGCTTCGGGCATATCCAGCTTATCCCAGTTTTCCGCCAAAATTTTGTTCCCGTTGAAAATAATCGTCGCATATAACCCGAGCGCTCCGATCACGCCGAGAGCTCCCGCCACAAGAGTCCACGCCAGCACCCGGCCGGCCGTAACCTTTTTCCCCTTTTTCTTTTTGGCGCTCGGCTTCTTAACGGCCGTCTGTTTTTTTTCTGCCATACCCAGCTGCTCCCCTCCCTCTCCCAATCCCCAGAAGCAAAAGAACAACCCTAAAAACTTAAGGTTGCTCTTACATTCTATTCTTTATGACGTGCTGCACATGTCAAAAGTTGCGCTGATAACGGTAACGTCAGAATGATATCAGTTTTCCGCGTTATCCTGCTGCTGCAAGTTTACCGAACGAGACGGTGTAAACGTGGAGATCGCATGCTTATACACCATCTGCTGGCGGCCTTCGCTGTCAATGATGATTGTGAAGTTGTCAAATGCGCGAATCAGGCCCCGAATCTGGAAACCGTTCGTCAAATAGACGGTTACCGGGATGTTTTCTTTACGGAGTTGGTTCAAAAACGTGTCTTGAATATTGATGGATTTGTTCATGAAAAGGGGCCCCCTTCAAAATGGTCGTTCAGCTTCAGCTTTGCTGTTATTATAGCATGTATCTTCTGGAAATGGGCATGAAAATTTGCGGTATCCGTCACGTCCACCCACTCGATATCCTTCATGTGGCGGAACCAGGACAGCTGCCTTTTGGCGAAACGCCGCGTGTTTTTTTTCAGAAGCTCCACCGCTTCCCCGAGAGTCAGATTGCCTTGTAAGTAAGCGGCGATTTCCTTGTATCCGAGCCCCTGCATCGACACCAGATCGGTCGTGTATCCCTGGTCCAGCAGCCGCCGCACCTCCTGCACGAGTCCTTGCTCCATCATCTCGTCGATGCGGTCTTCAATACGTTTATATAGTAAACCGCGCTCCATTGTCAACCCGACGATACATAGTTCGTAAGGAGATTGCTTTTTTTGGGCGGCGAGCTGTTCGGACATCGGAATCCCGGTCATATGGTAAATTTCCAGCGCCCGAATGATCCTCCTCTGATCGTTCGGATGCAGCCGGTCCGCCGAGATCGGGTCGACTTCGCGAAGCTTGGCATGAAGCGCCTCTTCCCCATGAGCCAGCGCGTACTTGCGCTGCTCTTCGCGGAATTCCTCGTCCCCGCCTCCTTCGCTGAATTCATAGGCGTAGCAGACGGATTCCACATACAGTCCGGTTCCCCCCACGATAAAAGGCAGCCGGTTTCGCCCGGCGATCTCCGCGATCAGCTCGCGCGCCTTTGCCTGAAATTCAGCGACGGAAAAAGGATGGTCCGGATCGTGAATATCGATCATATGATGCGGCACCCTGCGGCGTTCTTCCTCCGTCGCTTTGGCGGTGCCGACATCCATGCCCCGGTACACCTGCATCGAATCGCCCGATATGACTTCGGCATTCAGCGCCTCCGCCAGCTCCAGGCTTAGCTTCGTTTTGCCGACCGCCGTCGGGCCGACGAGCACGAGCAGCTTCATCCGCTTTTCGGGTCCGTCGCTCAAAGTCGAATCACTCCATATGCCAGCTTCGGAGATACGGCGACGATATCCGTAAAACCGAGCCTTTCAAATTCTCCGCTGCGTTTCGATTCCTTGAGAACGATACAACGGCGGGCCACTCTTCGCGCCTCGCGGATCGTCTCTTCCCGAATTTCCATGTCGTTGGCCAAACCGCGAATCGAGCTGATCGCGCTCGACTCGTGAATCGGCCGCCGGAACATCGGGTCCAGGTAAACGATGTCCACACTGTCCGTTTCGGCGCCGCGCAAATAATCGGCATGATCGGCATGCAGCAGCTCCACCCGGCGCATTGCCCGGTTGATCGGCTCGACCACCGATTCGTAGCGTCCCAGACCGTCCTTTACGATGTACTGGACGACCTTTTCGCTCTCGAGCGCAACCACCGATCCGCTTTCGCCCACCGCATGGGAAAAAACGATCGCATCCGAAGCCAGCCCTGCCGTGCAGTCGAGCACGCGGTCGCCGGGCCGAACGCCGGCCGCCTCCATCAGCGTGTCCTGTTCGCCCTTCAGCATCCGCTGGATGCGTACATGGGCCATGCTCGGGTGAAAGTAAAAAAGTGGATATCCCTCTTGATGATACTCGATTCGTTCCTTCGTTACAAGAACGACGGACGGATCGCCGTATTGCTCCTTCATCCGCTCCAAGGCGAGCCGTCCTCTGCGGATAAGCCGCGCTCCCAGCTTCTTCGCTGCATCGCGGGCTTGTGCCAGCTGCTCTTCGGTCGGATCGTACGATGTCGTTACGAGCATGCCTCTACATCACCCGCTTGAACATTTTTTCCAGCTCGTAAGTGGAGAAGCTGATCACAATCGGCCGGCCGTGCGGACACGTGTACGGATTTTTGCAGGCGGCGAGCTTGTCGAACAGCGCCTCCATCTCAAGGATGGTGAGCGACTGATTCGCCTTGATCGACGCTTTGCACGAGCACATGATGGCGGCTTTTTCCCGCAGCTTGGCGACATCGAGCGATTTTTTCTCGGACAGCGCCCATTCGGCCATTTCTTCGATCAGCTCTTTCACTTCGTCCTGGGGCATCCAATGCGGATGCGCTCTTACTATAAAGGTATTCCCACCGAACGCCTCCAAATAAACGCCGACCTGTTCAAAAAGCGGCAGCTTTTCTTTCAGCCGCTCCGCCTCGACGGACGTAAACTCCAGCGTAATCGGAACGAGCAGCTCCTGGCTTGCCTCCTGCGGCTTGCCGAACAGCTCGTAATACCGTTCGTAATTAATCCGCTCGTGGGCGGCGTGCTGATCCATCAAAAACAAACCTTCCTCGTTTTGCGCGACGATGTACGTGCCGTGAAGCTGTCCGATCGGCGTCAGCTTCGGAAATTCCGGCAGCGCGGGAGGCGCTTCCTCGGGTTCCGGCAGCACGGCGCTCATAAACGCTTCGCTCAGCTTGGCTGCATCCGCAGGCCGCGCTGCATCGGCAGATGTGCGCGGAGCGGCGGCGGCGCCTCCCGGCCGTGGGGTCGGTGAAGCGGCACTGTTCCTGCTTGGGCCGGCCGGCAAAGATCCGCCCCGATAGTCGGGCGAGCCGCTGCCGCCCCCGGACAAATCCGCGCCGGGCTTTGCGGGCCGGAACGCTGCTGCGCCGCGTTCGTCCCATGGGAGCGGCCCATCCGATTTCGGCGCATGAAACGAACCGTATGCAGAATCCGCCGGTTGCCCCCCGCCTTCTCCAGGCGAGCCCGCCGGCTCCCGCGACGACGTTCCCGTCCGATCCGCCGGCTGCTTATCCGGCGCTCCTTCCGACGCTTGCGGGCGATACAGCGCCATCTGTTCCTGGACGACCGCAGGTTTTGTTTTTCCCGATGATCCTCCGGACGGAATCAGCACCTGCTTTTGCAAAACGGCCTTGACCTGCTGTTCGATAAAATAAATGAGCTCCTGCTCCTTGCTGAAGCGAACCTCCAGCTTGGACGGATGCACGTTGACGTCGACAAGCGAAGGAGTCATATGGATATGCAGCGCCGCAAGCGGAAATCGACCTATCGGCAGCAGCGTATGATAGCCTGACAGCAGAGCATGAATGAGCACGTAATTTCGTATGTATCTGCCGTTGATGACGGTCGAAATGCCGTTTCGGTTCGCACGCGTCATGTCCGGCTTGGAGATGTAACCCTGCACCATATAGTCGAGATTTTCTCCGCGAAGCGGGATCATGCTTTTGGCGATAGCCGTTCCGTAGATCGCAGCGATCACCTGCAGGAGGTCGCCGTTTCCGAGCGTCTGCAGCAGCGTGTTTCCATTGTGCCGAAGCGTAAACGCGATGCCGGGATGCGCCAGCGCCAGCCGGTACATGTAGTCCGATACGTGGCTGAGCTCGGTCTGTATCGTCTTCATGTATTTCAGCCGCGCCGGCGTATTGAAAAACAACTCCCGCACGGCGATATCCGTGCCTCTCGGCGCCGCCGTTTCCTCAAGCGACTTGATCGCTCCGCCCTCGATGACGATTTTGCGGCCGAGGCCGGTTGCCGCCGCCGATGTCGTGCATTCGACCTTGGCCACGGCGGCGATGCTGGGCAGCGCCTCCCCACGGAAGCCGAGCGTGCGGATGGAGAACAAATCTTTGCCGCTGGATATTTTGCTCGTCGCATGGCGAAAGAAGGCGACCTCGCAATCGTCGCTTTCCATGCCGGAGCCATTGTCCGTCACGCGGATGAGCGACAGCCCGCCCTCTTCGATCGTTACGTCGATGCGCGTGCTGCCGGCGTCGATGGAGTTTTCGACAAGCTCCTTCACGACGGAGGAAGGGCGCTCGACCACTTCACCCGCCGCGATCTGGTTAGCGATATGCTCGTCTAATATTTGTATTTTGCCCATAGCCGTTGTATTCCCTTTCCCGGTAATTGCGATGAATCACACCGCTTGGTTCGATTAGCCGACGGAAAGCGAAATCTGCCCGCCGCTTTGCGACCATTTCAGCTGGCTGAACGTTTCCGCAAAGCGGCTTACGTCCACATACGTCGTGCCGTTTTGGAAAATCATGTCTTCCGTGTTCGAACCCACCGCATAAGATATGGAACCTGCCGAGGAGGCGATCTCCACCGACTGAGCCGCATCGTTCCACGTAACCGCCGCATTTACGAGCGCGGCGAGCACGCGGGCAGGCACGTATAGGCGGTCGTTTTGCTGCACAACGTTAAAGCTGTCGGTCAAATCGAACCCGTTGAGCGAAATATTGCGCCGGTCGATGTCCAGCTTAAACCCGGAGAGGCCCGCCGTGCGCAGCGCCGTGACGAGCTGAGGCACATCGCCTTCGGCAGGAATATCCGGCGTCAGCCCGACCTGGTTGACCGGACGTTTTTTCGGAGTCAAATATTCTTCAATCGTCACTTTCAGCGCTCCGCCGTTCGACAATGGGAACACGTTTTGCACGCTGCCTTTGCCGAACGTTTTCGTGCCGACGACATGCACCTGCAGGTAGTCCTGCAAAGCGCCGGTCAGCACCTCGGAGGCGCTGGCGCTGTTCTCGTTGACGAGCATCGTCACCGGGAACGGCTGCGTCGTGCCGTTTGTGATCGGCACCGGATCATCGGCATTGTCGCGGTCTTTCGTATGAATGAGCGTTCCTTCTTTTACGAATAGCTTGGCGATGCCGCGCGCCGTGTCGAGCAAACCGCCCGGATTGTCGCGCAGGTCGATGACGAGCGATTTCATGCCGTTTTTCTTGAGCGTCTCCATATGGCTGGCAAACTGCTCGTCCGCCTCGCTGGAGAAGCTGGTGACCTGGATGTAGCCTACTCCGCCGTCAAACAGATGGCTGGTTACGACCGGGATTTGCACCTGCTTGCGGGTCGGCTTCACGTCAAAGGAGCTGTCTCCCCGCTTCACGGTCAGACCGACCTGCGTGCCTTCCTCACCGAGAATTTTCTTGATCACGTCGTCCAGCTTTTCTCCGGCGATCGGCTTGCCTTCCACCGCAGTGATGATGTCGCCGCGCTGAAGCCCGACGGCAGCGGCCGGCGTATCCGCAAACACTTCCACGACGAGGATGCCTTCCTTGTCTTCGCCGACGCGGACGCCGATGCCGACATAGTTTTGCTCCAGGCTGTTCGTGAACTGCTTCCATTCGTCCTTCGTAAAATAAACCGTATACGGATCCTTGAGCGATTCGACCATGCCTTTGATCGCGGAGGCCGACAAGCTGTCGTGCGTCGGTGCGCTGACGTGGTTTTTCTCCAGCAGATTGAGCACTTCCTTGACGGGATCGGCGGGAGCGGCAGCGTTTTTATCGGCGGCCAGCGCCGGCATCGGGGCAAGCATTAACAGCAGCAGTGCGGCGGACATTGTTTTTTTGATTTTGGCCATTTGGAGCAGTTTCATAGCGCTCACCCTTTGTTCTAAGTTTGATAGTAACTGCGCTTGACTTATTGAGCAAGCTTTACAACATCTTTTTTAGTTCGTATAAAAAGTTCATCGCCTCAAGCGGCGTCATATTGATCAAATCAGCCTGCCTGAGCCGCTGCGCCGCCTCTGCCGCCTTGGGATCTGCGGCCGCTTCAAGCTTCGCGTCGTGCTTGCGGCGCGGCTTGTCCGCCGGGCTCTCGCCGCCAAACAAGCTCAGCTGCACGATAGCTTCAGCCTGCGGCGGCGCCTCGGGCGCGGCAGCCTGCGGCGTCCCTGCGGCAGCGGCCTGCTGCGAAGCGGCAGCCAGCTCAGCCCGCGCTTCGAAAGCGCTCAGCAGGTCATACGAGCGCCGGATGATCGAATCCGGCAGACCGGCGATCTGCGCGCAGTAAATGCCGTAGCTCGTGCTGGCCGCCCCGCGGATCAGCTTGCGCAAAAACGTCACCTGCCGGCCGCTTTCCTTGACCGCCATGCAATAGTTGCGCAGATTCGCGAGGCTCTCTTCGAGGTGTGCGAGCTCGTGAAAGTGCGTCGACACGAGCGTTTTGCAGCCGACCTCGTCGTGCAAATACTCGATCACCGCCTGCGCGATCGCCATCCCTTCGCCCGTCGAGGTGCCTCGGCCGAGCTCATCGATGATGACGAGGCTCCGTCCGGTCGCTTTCTCGCACATTACCTGGATGTCCATCATCTCAACCATAAAGGTGCTCTGCCCGCCGATCAGATCGTCGGCCGCTCCGATCCGCGTGAAGATGCGGTCGAGAATCGGAATGCGCGCCTTCATCGCCGGGACGAAGCTGCCGATCTGCGCCATGATGCAGATGATGGCGACCTGGCGCATGTACGTGCTTTTACCGGCCATGTTCGGTCCGGTAATGAGCAGCATCGTGCCGTCCTCCGCGGTCAGCTTCGTCTCGTTGGCGATAAACAGGCCGCTTGTCATCACCGCCTCGACGACCGGATGGCGGCCTTCTTCAATGACCAAATCGCCCGATTCGGCGATTTCCGGCTTGCGGAACTGGTTTGCCGCACTGACCGTAGCGAGCGACTGCAGCACGTCGATCGTAGCGACGATTTCCGCTAGAGCCTGAAGCCTCGTCACCTGAGAGGCCAGCCTGTCCCGGAGCTGGGTGAACAGCTCGTATTCGAGATCGACCATCTTGTCTTCCGCTTCGAGAATGAGCGCTTCCTTCGCCTTCAGCTCCGGCGTAACGAAACGTTCGGCGTTCGCCAGCGTCTGCTTGCGCTCGTAGCGGCCTTCCGGCAGCGAGCCGAGATTGGCCCGCGTCACTTCGATGTAATACCCGAACACTTTGTTGTAGCCGATTTTGAGCGACTTCACCCCCGTCGCTTCGCGCTCCTGGCGCTCCAGCTCGGCGATCCA
Source organism: Paenibacillus hamazuiensis (assembly GCF_023276405.1). Taxonomy (NCBI): domain Bacteria; kingdom Bacillati; phylum Bacillota; class Bacilli; order Caryophanales; family Paenibacillaceae; genus Paenibacillus; species Paenibacillus hamazuiensis. The sequence continues at coordinate 2,107,874 of NZ_JALRMO010000001.1, read as the reverse complement.
TTGCTTGCCGCTCTTGTTCGCTTCCTTGAGCTGGTCGAGATAAGCGTGGTAGCCTTCCTTCAGCATGCCACCGTCGCGCACGGATACGGGAGGATCGTCCACGATCGCTGCTTCGATCCAACCGGCGATGTCTTCGCACAAATCCATTTGCGCCGTCAGGCGGGACAGCGTCCCGGAACCGGCGGACTCGCAAATTTCCTTAAGCAGCGGCATTTGCTGCAGCGACAGCTTCAGCGCAAGCAGGTCCCGCGCGTTGGCGTTCCCGTAAGAAATCCGCGCGGTCAGCCGCTCCAGGTCGTACACCTGCTTGAGATGCTGGCGCAGCTCCTCGCGCACGATGAGCTGGTCGTACAGCTTGTCCACCGCTTCGAGGCGTTCGCCGATTTTCGCCGCGTTCATGAGCGGCTTCTCTATCCAGCGGCGCAGCGTGCGGCCGCCCATCGCCGTAACCGTTTTATCGAGCAGCCACAGCAAGGTTCCTTTTTTCACCCGGTCGCGCACCGTTTCCACAAGCTCCAGATTTCGGCGGGTGAACGGGTCCATGATCATATATTGGTTTTGTTCATAGCTGCGAATATGCTTGATATGCGTCAGCGACCGCTTCTGCGTTTCCTGCAGGTAGCTCATCAGCGCCTGCACCGCGCGCAGCGTGCCTGGGTGGACGGACTTCCATTCCTCTTCGGCAAAATGGCCCTTCAGGTCAAAATCCCCGCGAGTCCAAGGGGTCAGCGTTATCGATCTCGTCCACAGCGCCGTATGCTCGCGCACCGAATCCAGCAGCTCTTCCGGGCCCATAAGCTCGGAAGGGCTGTAGACGTTGATTTCGTCGAGCAATAGCTGCAGCGAACCGTCCAGCAGCGTCACATGCAGCTCGCCGGTGGAAATATCGCAGGCGGCTAGGCCGTAACCTTCGCTGCCGGAGACGATCGATACGATGTAGTTGTTCGACGTTTCCCCGAGCGAGCGGGAATCCATCACCGTTCCCGGCGTGACGATGCGGACGACTTCGCGGCGCACGACGCCCTTCGCTTCCGCGGGATCCTCCACCTGCTCGCAAATCGCGACTTTGTAGCCTTTTTCCACAAGTCTTGCAATATAGCTTTCCGCCGAATGATAGGGCACGCCGCACATCGGCACCCGTTCTTCCGCCCCCGCCTCGCGTCCGGTCAGCGTAATTTCCAATTCGCGGGCGGCATTTACGGCGTCTTCGAAAAACATTTCATAGAAATCGCCTAACCGAAAAAATAAAAAAGCATCCGGCACCTCGGCTTTGATCGCGAGGTACTGCTCCATCATGGGCGTATATTTGGCCATCCGACTTGATCCTCCAGCTTATACACAAAAAAATGACTCCGACGCCGCTTCCTCGCCAATCCTGACTCCCGAAGCGCGTCGGAATCTATTATACCATGATTTGATAGCTTGCACCTCTATCTTCGGACGCGGTCCGAATTTTCCACCTTTTCCGGAAATCCTCCTGCTCCTTCCAAGGCTCCATGCGCAGCAGCAGCTCTTTAAAGGGCTGCAAATATTTCTCGTATTGCGGATAGGATGACGTTTCGCGGATATCCTTCAAGAGCAGGGTGACCGTACTGCGCAGCTGTTTTTTGTCTCCCGTATAATAGAAGGTTTGAATGTCCACGTTTTGCAGCGGCTGGCGGCTGAGCTCCAAATAATGCGTGGCGACCAGCTTGGCGAGCGCGAGCACGCCTTTTGTCACCGTAGGCGATAAAATCCAGCTCGGCAGCGTCCGGTATTCGAACCCGCCGTATGATTTGCGGCGCACGTCGCCGAGACAGCCGTACTGCGGCCTGCGCCCGCGCGTCGACACGTCCTCAAGCAGCACCAGCGGCAGCGCCACGTAGTTGTCCAGCGCCCGCACAAGATGCACGTTCATCCAGACGGAGCTGAAGTGGATGTGGCCTCCCAGCGGAAAACCGGGCACCGGCATCCCCCCGGCAAGCCACTCCAGATGCGGGTCGGTAATTTTTCCGGCGGCCAGCCGCATCGTTTTTTGCAGGTTGATCACGAGCTGCCGGACGTCCTCGCTCGGGCTCGGGCGAAGTTCCGCCAGCGGGAAAATTTTGCGCAAATCCGGCAGGATAAGCGAGTCGCAGCCGACCCGGCCGTCTTTGTCCATAAATCGGTCGGCGAATACGATTTCTCCGGAAGCGTCCCGCAGTACGAACTCCGGATCCATGCCGAGCTTGACCGGCGTTCCTTGCAGATATGCTTCTTTTTCCAAACCTTGCTCATACCGGACAATGGCCGCGGCAAACAGCTCGGCAAGCCGCTCGTCGAGGTCCGGCACCGCCTCCACCTGCAGCACCCGGACCGGCGATTTGGCGTCTTCGATGCCCACCGTAACGATGCCGTAATCGAGCCCGAGCGCGTAAATCGCCTTCACCGCCTCCCGTTTCGCCCGGTTCACGTGGTATCCGGAAGCATCCGGGCCGAGCTCGGCGAACGCTCCGCCTTTTTGCGAATGAACGGATGGCCGTGGGGCGAGCAGGACGTCCGATTTTTTCAAATAAACGGTGAGCGCCTCCAAATGGAATACCGGCACCCTGTACATGTAGCGGTAATTATCGTTTCGCTGCCCGGAATCGAGCTCGCATGCGATGCCGTGAAGCGCCAGAAGTTCCTCCGTCCTTTTGCGATCCTGTGCGCGCAGCACGCTCTGGACCGGCTGCAGCAGCCGCTGCCCGGACCGCTCCTGAAGAAAAGCTCCCCATTGAACGATGACGTCATATTCCCCGGGATCCGGCATTCGGCTCGTCTGGGCAACCTCCAGGCGGCTGAGCAAATGACGCAGCTGCGGTTCGTTGGTATGGACAAAACAGACGCTAATCTTACTCACCCCCGAAGACTAAAAGTCTGGTGAAACAAGCGAAATGGAACGGAATCGCGCCGGAGAAACAAGAAAACCTCTAACGAGGCCATTGATGGAAAACGACCGCGGACTTAGAGGTTGGTTTTCTTGCAAATGTTCGGCATGTGCGAATCCGCAAAAATCGGATACTTGCAAAAAAGGGGCTGATGCCCCCTGCCGAAACGGAATTTTCGGCATATAATGCGGTAGATGGTAAGCGGTTAGTTCAACTCTTCATCAAGCAGATCCGGGTCCAGATCCTCGTAGTCGATGTCCTCGCCGCTATCCTCGAAATCGATCGTCTTGTCGTCAAGATCTTCGCCGCCGTTCGGGTTCACGTAAACGTAAACCTTGGTCTCCGCGATCATCTCGACCTTAAACTCGCGCTCCACGCGGAGTACGACGCTGCTGCCGCTCGAAGAGATGTTTGCCTCCACGCAATTCGGCTCTTGAGTGGCAGTGGCGGACACTTCCGCAGTGGAAGGCCTATGTTTTTTGTCGAGATACGAGAGCGGAACGACTTCTACATAGGAGACCGTTTCTTTCGCAACATCCGTTTTGGTATTCCGATCGTAGGAGTACCAAATGTTGATGTCGTAAGTACCTACCACTTCCACGCTATCCCCGGATTTCACCGCATCGTATTGATTGTTGATGATCCACGCGCCGAGGATGCTGGTCGGAGCATGAGGCGGAGTAACCGTATGGCTCACCTGGGAAAAACGACGCCCCCTGCCGCATACTGCCTTCGTATAGATCTCTCTGACCTGCACATCTTTATCTAATGACATCCTTTCAACCTCCTCCATACAATCATTCATTACATTTGTATGCAGGACATTCGTCTAGGGTGACAAAAACTTTTTAAGATTCTCGATTTCTGGCTATTTTTTTCTTGTCCGTTCGAAAGAAGGACAAGCCCGAATGCTGCATGATGCGGAGAAAAAAGGCAACAAAACCGCCGTTTTGCCGGGTGCGTATAGTATTCTACTTATACCGCGGCGCTCAATTCTTCGAAAACCTCCCGCCGTGCGAGGCTTAGAATGCCGGACGGCCCGGCGGGTTATTTGCGGCGGAACATGCGGCGTTCGATATAAGCGACCCCTTCATACATGAGCGTGGCAAAAACGGCGATGATGAACAAGCTGCCGAGCACCAGCGTAAAGTTGAATACTTGAAAGCCGTAGATGATCAAGTAACCGAGACCGTACTTGGAAACGAGAAACTCGCCGACGATCACCCCGACCCACGACAAGCCGACGTTCACTTTCAAAGTCGAAACGATCGTCGGATACGATGCGGGCAAAATGACTTTGCGGAACGTGTCCGCCTTCGTACCGCCGAAAACGCGGATGACCTTGACGAAGTTCGGATCCACCTCTTTAAAGCTGTTGTACACGACCAAGGTGGTGATGACGACCGTGAGCGACAGCGTCGTCGCGATGATCGAGATTACGCCGGGCCCGAGCGCAACGATAAAGAGCGGCCCGAGCGCCACCTTGGGCAAGCTGTTGAGCACGACGATAAACGGATCGAGCACCTTGGACAAAAACGGTGACCACCAGATGATCGTTGCGATCAACGTGCCGAGCAGCGTACCGAATACAAAACCGACGATCGTTTCCCACAGCGTCACTTGGCTGTGCACGAGCAGGGAGCCGTCCAGCAGTTTATCCTTCAGGAGCGCGGCAATTTTGCTCGGGTAGCTGAAGAGCAGCACGTCAATCCAGTTCAGCCTGCCGGCGATCTCCCATAAAGCGAGAAATAGCGCAACGATCACAGATTGCGTCGTTCTCACCTTCCAAATCTCCCGGCGCTGCGCTCTCATGTAATCGGTAAGCACTTTAGCCGTCAGCTGCGTCGTCCAGCGGGAATGTTCGGTCATGGGCCATCAACTCCCTTATGTTCCATCTGCTCGAACTCGCCCCACAGCACATGGAACAAATCGTGAAATCCGGCAAGCTCCCGTGCGGTAAACGGGGTTGCTGCGCGTATCGGCCCCGGCACCGACACGGTTTTGCGGATTTTGCCGGGGCTCGGCTGCAGAACGATCACCCGGTCGCTCATCGCGATCGCTTCCGAAATGTCGTGCGTCACGAGCACGGCCGTCTTCTGATGCGCCTTCAGCGTTTCCGATACCAGATCCTCAAGCTGCAGCTTCGTTTGGTAATCGAGCGCGGAAAAAGGCTCGTCGAGCAGCATGATTTCCGGTTCGGTCGCCAGCGTCCTCACAAGCGCTACACGCTGCCGCATACCTCCGGACAGCTGATGCGGGTATTTATTTTCCGCTCCGGTAAGCCCCATCTCGGCCAGCAGCGACATGACGTATTCCCGTTTCTGCTGCGAGACGCTTCCTACCAGCTCCAATCCAACCACACAGTTTTCATAAATCGTCCGCCATGGAAATAAGCAATCCTGCTGCAGCATATAACCGATCTTTCGCGAAGGTCGGACAATCGGCTCCCCGTCAATGCGAATCGTCCCGGCCGTCGGTGCGAACAAACCCGCGACCAGCGACAGGATCGTCGTCTTGCCGCAGCCGCTCGGTCCGATCAGACTGACGAATTCTCCGGGCTCGACGGATAAATTGATATTTTCCACAGCAAGCGACGCGCCTCCTCCCCCCACGTACACGTGGGTGACGTCCTCCAGCTGTACCGCGTTTTTCATGTTCATCCCCCCTTGCCCGTGTTCGGAAGCGTAAACCCGTCATTTCACCGATTGCTTCGCTTTTTCGGCAAACCGGTTGTTCACGAGCGCTTTATGGTCGGCCCTTTGCTTCAGCTCGCCGGCAGACTGCATGACATCCTGAAGGTTGTTCCATTCCTGCTCGTCAATGATGCCGTCGGTCGCAAAGGAGCCTTGGTCTTTGTAACGTTTGACGACTCCCTTGATTATTTCCTTATCCGTGTCCTGGAAGAAAGGAATAATCGCTTCGGTAATATCGTCCACACTTTTCGCCTGCACCCAGTTTTGCGCCTTCTGTACGGCGTTTGCGAACTTTTGCACCGTGTCCGCGTTTTTGTCGATCGTGCTTTTTTTGGTCATAAATACCGTATACGGCAAATGTCCGCTTTCCACGCCGAAGGACGCTATCACATAGCCTTTTCCCTGCTTTTCGATCACGGTCGCCTGCGGCTCGAACATTTGTACGTAATCGCCGGTTCCCGACAGGAAAGCAGCCGGTATGTTCGCGAATTCGATGTTTTGGATCAGGTTCAAATCCTTCTGCGGGTCGATGCCTTTTTTCTTCAGCGTAAACTCTCCCGCCATTTGCGGCATGCCGCCTTTTCTTTGACCGAGAAACGCGCTTCCCTTGAGCGTTTTCCAGTCGAAATTCGCAATCGGCTTGCGCGAAACTAGGAACGTTCCGTCCGTCTGCGTCAGCTGCATGAAGTTGATGATAGGATCCTGCGAACCTTGCTGGTGCACGAAGATGGATGTCTCCGAGCCGACGAGCGCGACGTCGATGTTGTTTGTGAGCAGCGCCGTCATCGTTTTATCCCCGCCGGGAATCGTCTGCAGTTCCACCTCCAGCCCCTCATCTTTAAAAAATCCTTGCGATATCGCCACATACTCCGGTGCGTAGAAAATCGAACGCGTCACCTCCCCGATCCGTACTTTTTTAAGGCCGCCCGCCTGCTGTCCGCAGCTGCTTAGAACAATCGCGGCAGCCAGCAAAGCAGCCAGCCATGCCGCCCACTTTCCTTTTTTCATAGGCCAGTCCCTCCTGAGTCATTTGTTTCGAGATATGATAACCTATGCACGAGCCCAGAAAGGGGTGAACGCCCCGCCGAATGTAAGGGATTTCTTTAATTGTGGGTGAACAAAAATAAACCGCCGGGCCAATGAACCCAACGGTTTATTCGTTTCATGCGATTTGCAGTTGCCCGTCCGTTACAGGCGGTATATGTCCGTATACTTCTCCTCCAAATAGCGGACCAGGTAATCCGGATTCAGCTCTTCTCCCGTCACCTGCATGATGATTTCACCCGGATTCAGCGATTTGCCGTATTGATAAATTTTTTCCGCCAGCCAATCTTTGATCGGGTGAAGCTGACCGGCCTCGATCAAGCCATCCAGATTCGGCAGCTCGCGTCTCATCGTGTTCATCATTTGCGCCGCATACATATTTCCGAGCGCATAGGACGGGAAATATCCGAAGGCGCCTCCGGACCAATGCACATCCTGCAGCACACCGTCGCCGTTGTTCGTCGGCTCCACGCCGAGATACTCCTTGTATTTGGAGTTCCACACTTCCGGCAGATCGGCCACCTTGACGGTGCCGCTGAACAGCGCCTTTTCGATCTCGTAGCGGACCATGATGTGCAGGTTGTACGTCAGTTCGTCGGCTTCGATGCGGATGAGCGACGGCTCGACAAGGTTGGTCGCACGGTAGAACTGCTCGACCGTCACGTTGTCAAACTGCCCCGGGTAGTTTTTTTGCAGATCGCCATAATACCGCGTCCAGAACGGCCGGCTGCGCCCGATCATGTTTTCCCAGAAGCGGGACTGCGACTCGTGGATTCCCATCGACGTGCCAGTCGACAGCGGGGTTCCGTTCAGCTCCTGCGAAATGTTTTGCTCGTAGAGCGCATGTCCGCCTTCATGAATCGTGCCGAACAAGGCGCTGTTCACATCGTCCGGCAAATAACGCGTCGTAATCCGCACATCCCCCGGATTCAGCCCCGTCGCAAACGGATGCACGGTCTCGTCAAGCCGCCCGGCCTCGAAGTCGTAACCCATTTGCTCCAAAATAAACAGGCTGAATTTGCGCTGCTTTTCCTTATCGAACTGCTGGTGCAGAAAGCTCGTATCCGGCCGGTTCGGTGACGCCTGGATGCGTCCGAGCAGCGGCACCGCTTTGTCCCGCAGCGCTCCGAACACTTGATCAAGCTTCTCCACCGTCATGCCGGGCTCGTACATGTCGAGCAGCGTGTTGTATTTGTGGCCTTCGTAGCCCCACAGCTCGATAAACTCCAGATTGGTCGCTACAATCTTCTCCAAATACGGCTGGAACATCGCCCAATCGCCGCTATGCTTCGCCTCTTCCCAAACCGATTCGGCTTGCGACGTCAGCACGACGTAAGCTTCGTATTTGTCGGGCGGGATTTTTTTGCTGCGCTCGTAATCCTTTTTGCATTCGGTGACGATGCGTTTTCCGATACGGTCCAGCTGCTCGAACCGGGACGCTTCCGAGAAATAATCGATATATTCCCCCATTTGCTCGGATGTCGACAACCGGAACGATTCGCCGGACAGCACGCCGATCACCTCGGATCTGGTCGCCACCCCTTTTTTCGGGGCGCCGGTGCGCAAATCCCAATATAAGACGCCAAGCGCTTCCTCGTAGCTCTTGATTTTTTTCAAATAGTCGCGGAATTCCTTCCATTTGGTCTGAACGTCGCTCATTGCTTCGGCTCCTTCCTTTATTTGCTATCCTGATCATACTCTGACCGTAAGTCAGAAGCAAATATCACCCTGTTTATGTTATAATCGTTCTAAAGAAAGGAGTGAAGCCGGATGCATATTACATTTACGCCCGCCGCCGCGGAACAGCTGGAACCTAAGCTTGCCGAACCAAGCTCCAGGCTGAAGCTCGTTTATGACAACGAAGGGTGCGGCTGCGCGGTAAACGGGGTACCCGCCCTCTGGATCGTAGATAACGGAAATCCGGAGGACCGCAGCGCGAAAGGCGAGCCGTTCGACGTGCTGTTTCAGGCGAAAGACGAAATTTATTTCGAAGATGCGATGCTCATTGATTACAACCCGGAGCGTCGAAGCTTTATATTGAAAAGCAATCAGCAAATTTACACGACGCATCTTCGCCTGAGCGACCGCAGAAATCAATAACACATTAATCTTTACAAGGAGAGATACCACATGACTTTGTTATCCGAACTTATCGAATTTAATCAGCAATTCGTAGAAAATAAGCAGTACGAGCAGTTCCGTACGACGAAATTCCCCGACAAGAAAATGGTCATTATCACCTGCATGGACGCACGGCTGACGGAGCTGCTGCCCAAAGCGCTGAACCTTCGCAACGGCGACGCCAAAATCATCAAAAACGCCGGCGCCGTCGTCTCCCACCCGTTCGGCAGTATTATGCGCAGCATCATCGTTGCGGTGTATCAGCTGGCCGCGAAGGAAATTTTCGTCATCGGCCACTATGAATGCGGCATGACCGGCCTCAACCCGGAGGAGGTCGTGTCCAAAGCCAAGAGCCGCGGCGTATCCATCGATACGATCGATACGCTGCAGCATGCCGGCATCGACCTGAACCGCTGGCTGACCGGTTTCGACTATGTGCACGACAGCGTATTGGGCAGCGTCAACATTATCCGCAACCATCCGCTACTGCCGAAAAATTTGCCGGTTCACGGTTTGGTCATCAATCCGGAGACGGGGAAACTCGATGTTGTTGTCGAGGGGTACACGGGGGTATAACCCTATATCTCCCCTTTCCCCCAATTGGGTAGGATTACCCCCTAAATCCCCCTTAAAGGGGGACCCCAGGCGCTCGGGCGCCCTGGTCCCGCCCGACGGGAGCGGCAGCTCGCTGCTAGTTCGCGTTTGTCCGGCATGGAATTATTGCTGTCAGGCAATAATTCCAATGCCGGACACGCTCTACTTTTGGCGCGATGCAGCGGTCGGTACTATGTGCCTCGGACCCGCGAACTGTCCGGCACGTTTCGGCTGACGCCGAAATGGTGCCGGACTCGCTTTACTTTCGGCGCGATGCAGCGGGAGAATACAACAACATATCAACCACGCAAACCTTAACCAACCGCTAAGCACAAAAGAGCGCCGAAGAGGCTTACCGCCTCCGGCGCTCTTATTGCTTCGCTTTTGCTTCGAGCAGCTCGATCAGCTGCTGCTCGACGTTTTTTCCGCTCGGCGGCTCGTCGCCCGCTTTGTGCGAAGGCGGAGGATGGAGCGGCTGGCCGTCCTCTCCTTTTCTCCGTTCCTTGAATTCCTTGATCAGCTTTTCCCGTTCGCTTTCGCTTAACTCGTCCAGGTTGATTTTCTCTTTTTTGGCCGACTGCATCTTTTTTTTCACGCGTTCCTGATAGTCGTCGTAAAATTGTTTTTGATCCGGAGTCAGTATATCGACAATTTTTTTCTGGTCTGCATTTGTCAAAATTCCTTCGGAACTGTTTTTGCGGATAATCGGGAGCAGAACTGTCGCCTGGGACTTGCTGATCGCGAGACCTTCCCGCTTATCCATCTGCATCAGGATTTGAAAGAGCAGCACCAATTGCTTCTCGCTCAGGTTCTGCACCTCTTCCTCCGCCGGCGGAAGGACGGCCGGTTTGTCTTCTTGCGGCTTCGCGCTCACGCAACCGCTCACGATCAGACAAATCATGACGATCGGCAGAAACCACCTTTTGAATATCAATCGACCCCACCCTTCCTTCGAAAAATCCGGCGTTACTGCTATATGAAGAAAGAATACCTCGTATTCTTGATGAAACTATGGATAGATTGTAAAAAAAGTGTAAACGTTTGATAACCCCCTGGCCCTCCGCAGTCACTCATCTTTAAATCTCCGACAGCGGAAAACGCAATGTAAATTCGGTACCCTCCCCTACGGCGCTGCGAACCGAGACGTTCCCGCCCATGCCGCCGACCAGATGCTTTACGATCGTAAGACCAAGACCCGTCCCTTCGGAGCTCGGGGTACGGGATTGTTCCGCCTTGTAAAAGCGCTCCCAAATACGGGCCAAATCTTCCTCGCGCATGCCGATGCCGGTATCGCGGACGACAATGACTGCCCCATCCCCTTCTTCATATAAGAGTACATCAATGCGCTGGCCGGACGAAGTAAATTGAATGGCGTTGTACAGCAGATTCTGCATCACCTGCGCAAACCGGTCCGGATCCAGGTCGGCCGTCAAAGGCCCGAACTCTCCGTCAAGCAAACTGACGTGCAGATCAAGCTGTTTCTCTTCGATGCGGGTATGGATGACGTCGAGCACTTCCTGAATTTTTTCCTTGATGACGACCGGACGGGTACGGAAAACGTCGACGCCGTTCTGGATGCGCGCCAAATCGAGCAGATCGCTCACCAGCCGCTGCAGCCGCTGCACCTCGTACTCGCATATTTTCAAATAATGCGAATACTTGTCCTCCGGCACCACCTTGTCGTTCATCGCCACAATAAGGCCGCGCAGCGTCGTCAGCGGCGATCGCAGCTCATGGGAAACGTTGGCCAGAAACTCCTGGCGGTTATCCTCCCAGCTCTGGAGCTGGTCCACCATGAAGTTGAAGCTTTGCGCGAGCTGGCCGATTTCGTCCGTCGAATTCACCGGCACGCGAGTTGTAAAATCGCCGTTCGCGAGCTCAATCGCCGCCCGGTTCATCTGCTGAAGAGGACCCGCGAGCTTGCGCGAAAGGATGTAAAGGATAAGTCCGACCGCAAGCAGCGAAAACAAAATCGGCATCATAATATTAAGCCGGACGGCGGCGATCGCTTCGCTGATTTCAACGGCAGGCACGTGAAAAAACACGACGATCGGATGGCCGTTAAACCGCTCCGGAGCGTAATAGGTCAGTGTATCCTTCTGCGAATCGTCAAAGCGGTACCCGCTTACCGTAAAACCGGTGTGCCCCTTTAAACCGTCAATGAACAGCGGATCCATCTGCTTCGGGATCATCGTGCCTTCTTTCTCCGAGGAGCCGTTCATGATGTTGCCTTTCTCGTCGACAAGCCAAACATGCCCGTTGATGCTGCGTGCGACAATTCGGATGCCGAAGCGCAGCTCGCGGATCGAAATGGTTCCTTCCTGGTAATTCGGCAGCAGCTTGGACACCTCGGCCGACCGGGCCTGCAGCAAATCTTTTTTATCCTTATAAAATAAGTCCGTGAAGTAGTAATTCCAGAAAACAGCGAGCCCGATAAAAAACAGCACGCACGTCGCCAGAAACGACAAAAAAATCTTGATGTACAGGCTGCCGAACCAGCGCCTAAGCATGCGGATTCACCTCAAAGGAATAGCCGATGCCCCAAACCGTTTGGATCGTCCATTCCTCGCGGGGCCCCAGCTTTTTGCGCAAGTTTTTCACATGCGCGTCCACGGTCCGGGTCCCGCCGATAAAATCGAAATTCCACACATAGCCGAGCAGATCTTCCCGCGTGTACACCCTTCCCGGGTTGCTGGCGAGAAAGTAAAGCAGCTCCACTTCCTTCGGAGTGAGGTCCATCTTCATGCCGTCGACCGTTACTTTGTACTGCTCCTGGTCGATAACGAGCTTGCCGACCTGCAGCAGCTTTTTCTTTTCTGCCGCTGTCTTCACCGGTACGGCCGCAGCCGTTTGGAACTGGGTGCGTCTGAGCACCGCTTTGATGCGCGCCACCAGTTCGTTCGGGTCGAAAGGCTTGACGATATAATCGTCCACGCCCAGGTTGAAGCCGCGCAGCTTGTCGATCGATTCCCCTTTGGCCGTCAAAAAAATAATCGGCGTCGACGCGCGCGGCCCGTCCAATCCGCGTATCAGCTGGCACAGCTCGAAGCCGGACAAATCCGGCAGCATCACGTCAAGCAGCACGAGCTCCGGCTCGCTGCGCTGCAGCGTATCCATCACTTCGCCGCCGCGGTATACGATCACCGGCTCGAAGCCGGCATGCTCCAAATAAAGCCGGATCACTTCCACAATATTCGGCTCGTCGTCCACGACCATGATTTTGCCCAGTGCAGCCATATTAACCCCTCTTTTGCTGCATTTTCAATTGCTCCGCCCGCGCTTCGATCACTTCGGACCGGTCCCGCAGCGAATGCTTGTGGATCAAATAGCCATCTTCCATATTGCTCGGCGCCCCCCACTGCAGCTTATGCCGCTCGCAACGCTGGAGGCAAAGCCGCCGCAGCTGCTCGTCCCGCAGCGGAATGTCGATATCGGCATAAGCCGCATCCGGGGCCGTGCGGAGCTGATTGATCCTCTCCAGCAGCGCCTCCTTGAAGCTTGCCGCTTCGATCCCCAGCTCCTGCATATCTTCATCCGTGAGCAGCTTTACCGCGCTTTCCAGCATTTTAACTGCCCCCGTTATATTTCTGCGCCGATGATGGTACATCCCCACCGCTACCTGAATCAGTCCCACATAGGCACGGCTTAACGGATCTTCGCGGTGCTGCTTCCAATATTCTTCCATCACCTCATGGCATTCGAAAAAATCGCGCTCGGCGTGAAAATAAACCAGATAATCGATATAAGCTTCGGGATAAGTTGTCATTCGGATGACCTCATTTACGTTATGCTTTAGACTTGCAACGTATATTTTAACAAGAAGCGATCAAAACTGAAACCAATGCCTACATATTACGTATAGAAATGTGAATCACATAAATTCAGTATATACCGGAGGAATGAAACATGCTAAAAAAATTTGCAGCTCTCATGTTGGCAGCGACACTTGTTTTCACAGTAGCCGCACCGGCAGCGACCGTTGACGCCAAAAGCTATTCGTCGCCAAAGCGAAGCTACAGCCCGAGCACGCCTAGCAAATCCGAGGCGCCGACGAACAATGTGACGAAACCCGATGCTACGACATCCGCCAATAAAACGCCGGGCTCCACGACAAACGCGCCCACGCAAAACCGCGGATTTTTCAGCGGCGGTCTGATGAAGGGATTGCTGATCGGCGGTCTTGCCGGCATGCTGTTCGGCGGTTTGTTCGGAGGCATGGGCTTCCTCGGCAACCTGCTCGGCTTCATCGTCAACGTGCTGGCGATCGTGGTTGTCGTCGTTCTCATCCGCAAGCTGTTCGTGTACTTCCGCGACCGCAAAAAAATGAACGAAGCACGCCGATATTAATCCAAGCTTTCGCGAAAACGGGGTGCTGACATATGCGGCTTTATGAGCAGGACATCGTGAACGCCATCTGTTTGAACATGGCGCAGCGCAAACAGGTTCGGCCCGAGGAAGTCGAGGTCGAGCTGAAATACGACGACGATTACGGTTTTTCCGCCGAAGTGTTCGTTCAAGGACGAAGCCAGATTCTGGTTGCGGCCAATATGCTCGAAGCAATTGAGCGGTATCTTTTTACCGAGCAGGGACTTCGCATATTTCGCGATCAAATTCAGCTGAAGCTCGAAGACGAAATCGTCGCAGACATCGTTTAAGACAAAAAATCGCGTTAATCACGCAATTTAACCAATATTTGCTGGGTTTCCACCACTTTCCTAACGGAAGGTGGTTTTTTTGCCTCTTCTTTCTATAAGTCTATCGCAACTATTTCGCGGAAAACGCGTTTAATAGAATAGATTATAGGAAAGAGGCGTGATACATGATACATAAGAAAGCGATAGCAGGCTTGTCCCTTCTTGCACTCTTGATGTCGTCAGCTTCGGGAACGGCACTCGCTGCCGATAAAACAAGCAAATATCGCGTATTTCAGGACGATAAGATCCTGCTGGAAACTTCAGATTACAAGAAAGCGGAAAGTTATGCCAAATCGTTCCGCTCGAGTCACGTCGAGGAAATTGCCACGCGCAAATGGCTCTGGGATAATTACCCCCGATATAAGCTGTACCAGAACGACTACAGCAGCTCCGACTGGGAATTCGCCACCCTCGATCAGGCGATGCGGGAGGCCGCCAATTGGACGCGTGCCAGCATCCGCGATCTGCAATCCGGCGGCTGGGTATGGAATAATTACCCGAAATACCGGGTATATCAAGGAGATATTACGCTCGACAACTGGGAGTTCGCGACACTCGCGCAAGCGATGGCGGAAGCCCGCAAATGGGGTAGCTCCCACATCATCGACCTGAAGGATCACCGCTGGGTTTGGGACAATATCCCGGCAGACGCCAAACAAAGCGCGCGCTCCTCCGGCCTCAAAATCTATCAAGTGTACCAAGGTACATATACGAGCGAGGACTGGAAATTCGCCACTCTCGAGGATGCCGTGAACGAAAGCTTGAGCTGGGGAGACTCCACGGTCGTTAATTTGGAGAAAAACGGACAGGTCGTTTTTTCGAATGTGAAATCGTACAAGGTGTATCAGAATGATACTTTACTCGATTCATTTCTGAATCCGGACGATGCGATCAGCTACGCCAAACAATGGGCGCACGCCAAAGTCGTGGACTCGTCAAGATCGGCTGCTCCGGGCAGCTATGGCATTTGGAATAATTATCCTTATTATCAAGTGTATCAAAGCGACAATTTGATCAACGATTTCAATACGATTCCGGATGCGCTGTCTTACGCGATGGGTTACAGCAACGCTTCGATCCGACTGCTGGACGGCACGAAAATTTGGGACAATTACCGCAAGCTGCAGTTTTGGGGATGGAACGGCAATTCCACTGACGCGACGATCCGCGCGCATGTGAACAATACAACCGGCCTCGACGTCGACTCGCCTACTTACTTCGAACTTGCGGACAGCTCCGGCACGTTAACCGACAAGTCGAACAAGGATACGGTCGCGTGGTTGAAAAGCCAAGGCATCGCCGTTCACCCGCTCGTCAGCAACCAGTTCGATTCGGCGCTGACCTCGCAGTTCCTGGCCAATAAGGACGCGCAGAACAAGTTTATTCAGGCGCTTGTGAAACGGGCGTCCGAGCTTGGCGTGAACGGGCTGAACATCGATTTTGAAAACTTGAGCGGCAAAGACCGGAGCGCATTTACTGCGTTTATAAAAAGCTTGACCGACGCCGCCCATGGGCAAGGATTGGTCGTCTCGATCGACCTGCCGCGCGGCAGCGTGAAGTGGAACGCCCAAACCGCCTTCGACCACGAAAAGCTGGCTGAAATCGTCGATTACATCGTCACCATGACTTATGACCAACATTACTCGGGCAGCAAGGAACCGGGCTCGGTCGCCGGTCTGCAGTGGGTTGAAGAAGGGGTTCAGGAGTTTCTGTCTTACGGGATTCCGCGGGATAAGCTCATTATGGGGATTCCTTTCTACGTGCGCGTATGGAAAATCGACGCCAGCGGCAACCTGGACAGCAACCGCGCCGTACTTTTGAAAGACATTCCGAACCTGATCAGCAGCAAAAAGGCCACGCTGACCTGGGACAGCCGATTTAACCAATACCGCGTTGAATACAGCGAAGACGGTTATAAATTCGTGTTCTGGCAGGAAAACGAAGACACCGTCAATGCCCGCCTCGATATCGCCAAGAAATACGATTTGGCCGGCGTCGCCGCATGGCGCCTCGGCTACGATCCGGCGGAGCTGTGGAAGACGATGATCCAGAAGAAGTAAAACGTCAGTTGTACATGCAAACAAGCGCCGCAACCGGTTAAAGTTGCGGCGCTCTTTCTTTGGTCAAATGGCCCTACAAAATGTCTGATCGTTTTATTCCAAAGCTTCCAGCTCCTCCAGTTCGTCCGTCGGCGCGTGGCACGCGTAGTTTTCGCACACATACGCGGTTGCCCGCCCACCGAGCGCGACTTTGTCCTGAACGAGCGGAATGGTTTGTGTAACGCTATCGTCCGCCGGCTGGGAAGGATTCAAGATCGCAATGGCGTTCGGCAAAAATTTACGCTGCACGGTACGGATCATCGCCTGCGTATCCTCCCTGGCCGGATCTCCGGCGATTACGATTTCCTTCGTCGGCCCGTACGCGAAATCGAGCGCGATCAGGAACAACGCATGTCCCGCCGGGTAGCGCTCCACCGAACCGGCGAACGCCTGCAGCTGCTCATCCGCCTTCTGCGACAAGTCCGCCCGGTAGGCGTATTTCGCCAGCCGCAGCAAGTTGAGCGCCGCGGCGGAGTTGCCGGACGGCATCGCACCGTCGTAGATCTCCTTGGGCCGCGTAAACAGCTGCTCCGCATCTTCGCCGTAGAAGAAGAAACCGCCCTTCTCATCGTCCCAGAACAGCCGAATCATATCGTCGTTCAGTTCCAGCGCCAGTCTCAAATGGCCGATGTCGAACGTCGCCTCGTACAGCTCGATCAGCCCCCATACGAGAAACGCATAATCGTCGAGATAAGCCGGAAACGCCGCATCGCCGTCGCGGTAACGCGCAAGCAGACGTCCGTCCGGGCGCCTCAGCTTCGTCGTGATAAAGCTGACCGCCTTGGCCGCCGCTTCCGCATAACCCGGCTTCTGCAGCGCCTTCGCCGCCTTGGCGAGCGCCATGATCATCAGACCGTTCCATGACGTCAAAATTTTATCGTCCTTATGGGGATGAACCCGAGTTTCCCGATGCTCAAAGAGCTTGCGGCGAGCCTCCTCCAGCCGCAACTTCACGGCAGCCGGCTCCTGTCCCTTGCGCTGTGCAAACGAATCCAAGGAGGCGCCGATCAGGTTCGGGATGCTGTGCCCTTCGAAATTGCCGTGCTCGGTAATATCGAAAGCTTGGCAATACAGATCGCCGTCATCCTCGCCCAACACCTGTTTGACCTCATCCGGCGTCCAGACGTAGAACTTGCCCTCTTCCCCTTCGGAATCGGCATCCTCCGCCGAATAAAATCCGCCTTCCGGATCCGTCATATCCCGCAGCACATAGGTAAAAATTTGCTCCGCCACATCGGCGTACCGCCCTTTACCCGTCAACTGATAAGCCTCAATGTACGTCATCGCAAGCAGCGCATTGTCGTACAGCATTTTTTCAAAATGCGGAACAAGCCACTTCTCATCCGTCGAGTAGCGGGCGAACCCGAACCCGACATGGTCGTACATGCCGCCGCGGTACATCGCGTCCAACGTTTTTTCCGCCATCTGCAGCGCCTTTTCATTGCCGGTCCGCTTGTAGTAACGCAGCAAATACGACACATTATGTGAAGTCGGAAACTTGGGAGCATCGCCGAACCCTCCGTACTGGGCATCGAATATGCTCTCATACATCCGGTAGGCGCGATGCAGCGTCTCCTCGGAGATTTCTCCCTCCAAGTTGGACAACATTTGCTTCTGCGTCTCTTCAATCACCTGCGTGCCGATTTGGCTCACCCGCTCTTGATCCTCTTTCCATTTGTCCGCAAGCTGCGGCAAAATGTCCATCAGCCCGGGCCGCCGGTATTTCCTCCCTTTCGGGAAATAGGTACCCGCAAAAAACGGCTTCTTATCCGGCGTCATGACGATGGTCAGCGGCCATCCCCCCTGCCCCGTCATCGCCTGGCAAACGGTCATGTACAAATTATCTACGTCCGGCCGCTCCTCGCGATCCACCTTGATCGACACAAAGTCGCGGTTTAACAGCTCGGCTACTTCCACGTCCTCGAACGACTCGCGCTCCATGACGTGGCACCAATGGCAAGTCGGCTTAAGCCACTACGAATACCCAATAGATAAAAAGATGGGCTTGTTTTCGCGCTTGGCGAATTCAAAAGCCTCATCGGACCATGGGAACCAGTCCACCGGATTGTATGCGTGCTGCAGCAAGTACGGTGACTTTTCCTTGGCTAATCTATTGGGTTTGCTGTTCGTTGTCATGGGGCACCACCTCCTTGGTTTTTGGGATTTGGATTAAATAAAGCTTATGGTTATTATACCCAAACGGGCGGGGAAAGTCGCAAGAATAGAATATTGGCCCTCAGAATTCAAATATGTAATTCTCTTTCCAAATATTTGTTTATTCTCTATAATCAAATAAATACTCATATAGAGAGAGGTGAAAATTGTGTATTTTGAAAATCCTGATTATTATGAGGATCATATGAAACAAGATATTCACTTTTTCATTTTTCTTTTTAAACTTGAAACATATAAGGAGTACGTATTAAAGTTAGAAAAATTAATTGAAGAAGAAACTATCTCTATCGAACAAGGAATAGAAGAACTAATAGCCAATGCTCCAGAGACAAAAAAAGAGACCCTAAGAACCTCCCTTGATGATTCTGAAGTATTTCACCTTAAATATTCTTACCCACCAATTTTGAGAAAATCATTATTTATAAGCATTTATTCATACTTAGAAGTCGAGCTTAATAATCTCTGCAATAAAATTAAAGAAAATAAAAATCTTACTTTATCTGTAAAAGATATAAAGGGAGCAGGAATTGAACGAGCTGCTGTGTATTTAAGTAAAGTCGTTCATATTGAGTCACCATTTCAAACTTCATTATGGAGAGAAATAAAATCACTTAATGATATCCGCAATTTCTTTGTTCATGATAATGGAGATAGAATCTACTCTACTCAACATAAACAACTTATAATATCATTAAAATCTTTCTCCCCACATATCAGGCTGTATGAACCTGAAGCAGGTGAATACGGTATCGAAATAGAAAAAGAGTTTTGTAATCTTGTTATAGCAACGGTTGAAGCATTTTTAAGACAAGTAATCAGTGCAATACTAAATAAAGGCATAAAATTGGATATGTAAATTCAGCCACGTAATGATCGTCGATGTCTATGTATTAGAAAACTTGATTTCTCATCTCGTTTTGTCAGTTAAATCTTTCTTCTCATTGGCTAGTCATTGTGTGCGCTGTTCGTTGTCATGGGGCACCACCTCCTAGATTTCTGGATTTTTTTGATATATCAAGCTTAGCATAACCAAAAAAAAGAAAAACATACAGTTCAAAAATTCCTTCACCCCTTGACGAGTGAATGTTTGATGCAAACAAAAATAGGCTGGTCCTAGAGTTAAATAGATGCAGCCTATTATTCGTATGAATGTTGTTTACTAATCAATATACTAATTAATTAGCATATTTTATTTATGAACCCACCTACTTAATGATTTCTCGTTAAGCAGGTGGGCAACCTCTTTTATCTTATTTTCTCTTAAGTGAACGGGATTGATTCATTTTTCAACTGTGAATTCGCAAATTAATCCGGCACTACTTTTGCAAATTACAGCCGCAACAACAGGGGCCATTTTCTAGAGTTTTTCATAATAATTCAGCATGACCGGCGCTGGATTTGCACATAATCACGGCATTTCGGCAGCAGGTTTTTTCCATAAATAAGCAGCCAAGGTTCTTCTGGCTGCCGAGGGGACTTGTCCATCAGACAAGATCACGGTATACTCCATCTATCGCACCCGAATCCAGTAACTCACGCTCGGATGAAGGTGGAACCGGGTGTTATGAAAGTAAACCACCCATTCGGAATCCAGTTCGATTCGGCAGGGCAGAAAGTCGTCCCCTACCTTCATCTCAAAGGATTCTCCGCATTGCACGACTGCTGGACGGGGGTAGGCGTCCCAGATTTCCCAGTATTCGAATCGTGTATTGTACAGGATGCGACCGTCTCGACTCTTTGGCGTCATCGTCATCACATCCCGTACTCCGTAGCCGCGATGCGGATCAGATCGGCGTCAATCTGTTCCGCCTTGCGCTGGAAACCGTGCAAAGCGCACGAACGGCAAGTTTGTTCACCAGCCGGGGATATCCCTTAGTACTCACGGCGAGAGCCTCCATGGCGGCATCCATGAAAATCGGGTTTTTGGCACCCGCGAGGTTCATATGGTGGACGACGTACTCTTTCACTTCGTCCTTGGTCAGCGGCTCTACCTGGTGGGACAGCAGGAGTCGTTGTGCCAGCGGGCGGTTGTGGTTGAGCGTGAGCCGGTCCCTAAGGTAAGGCAGGCCACATAGAAGTAGAAGGAACAGGTTCGACAAATCCATGTAAAAATTAAACAGCAGATTCAAATCGCTGAGGAACACATCCTTGGCCATTTGCATTTCATCGAGAATAAATACCGGTGTCACCTTTCGCTCCTGAAATCTTACGGCCGCGCTTGTGCGAGTTTACGCCAACAGCCGCGCCTTCTTGATGGCCATAAACCGTCTCCACTATAGAATCCAAGTCTAAGATGATAGAGGTTGGAAGACAAGGCGATAAGATCTGGATGTTCAATTGCTTCATCTCATTCACCATCACGAACTTCGTCCATCCAAACCGAACCAATTCCTATTAAAGTAAATAATGGTGAGGACAACGCCCTCCAAGGAACCGGCGAATTAAGCTATACTTCTGTAGAGTCCGAAAGTGAAAAATCCGTTGGCAGCCCAGCATCCACCCGATGATCAGGTACAGAAGAATCCGGTGAATGGGAAACAGAGAGTTGGATTGTTCCAAAGCGGATAGCTGTGTAAGAGCCTGCGAAAGCTGGATGCGTTCCAGGTATTCTAGGAAAATCTTGCTCCCGGCAACATTCGTTGCATTTTGTAGCGAAAATTCACACTTGATTTTTGAAATTTCTCTGGTAGACTTCACCTTAAAGGTGCTCCTCTCTTTGGGTGATGTGTTTTCGACAAAGACCATTCTACCAAAGATTCGGAGCTCTTTTCACGTTTTCAAAGAGATATACTTTCAAAATTGAGGATTAAAATTCGAGTTTTCAATCCACGCTCCTACACGAGGAGCGACAAATGATCGTCAGCGGCGCACCAAACGCTCCAAATTTCAATCCACGCTCCTACACGAGGAGCGACTATATCCGTGTTGATTGATCCAATCCCATATCGGCTATTTCAATCCACGCTCCTACACGAGGAGCGACGGATTTCCGATTTTTGTATGTATTTGGCTGCTGACATTTCAATCCACGCTCCTACACGAGGAGCGACGTGACTCCGCCCTCATTTTGATCGCTAACATGCTATTTCAATCCACGCTCCTACACGAGGAGCGACACCATCGTTCCCGTTTGAGCTCCAGAACTATTCGTATTTCAATCCACGCTCCTACACGAGGAGCGACGCCGATCGATTTCCCTGAACAATCTTGATCTATCATTTCAATCCACGCTCCTACACGAGGAGCGACTGCATTTCCAGCCGGAGATTGACCCCGTCTTCACTCATTTCAATCCACGCTCCTACACGAGGAGCGACCAGCGTAATTTTCCGCAATATACTGGGTTAGTCACATTTCAATCCACGCTCCTACACGAGGAGCGACTGACAGCAACACCATCTATTTCCTGGATTCGGACATTTCAATCCACGCTCCTACACGAGGAGCGACCCTCGGGATGCGTCTCATCGATAACCATCGACGATTTCAATCCACGCTCCTACACGAGGAGCGACGGTTGCTGTCCTTCGCGTTCGCCGTACCCCATCTATTTCAATCCACGCTCCTACACGAGGAGCGACTCTGGAAACGATCCACCTACCACTTGGGTAGCCAATTTCAATCCACGCTCCTACACGAGGAGCGACACAGCAATTCGAGCACTTGCGACCATCCGGTCTTATTTCAATCCACGCTCCTACACGAGGAGCGACTATAAGCGTCGATATTCTCGACCTGGGGGCCGTTATTTCAATCCACGCTCCTACACGAGGAGCGACGGCCAAAATCAACGCCAGCGGCTTCGTAAAGGTACATTTCAATCCACGCTCCTACACGAGGAGCGACATTATTAAGCCGCCAGGCCGGGTATCCCAGCCTGATTTCAATCCACGCTCCTACACGAGGAGCGACAAAGGCCGGGAAATAATCGCTTTTTATGTTTATTAATTTCAATCCACGCTCCTACACGAGGAGCGACGACTTACCTACTTCCCAGGCTTTTTATTTTTGTCTATTTCAATCCACGCTCCTACACGAGGAGCGACCCAGGTTCAGCCATAGCGTACCGTCGTCACGAAATTTCAATCCACGCTCCTACACGAGGAGCGACCCGGGTCCGCTAATTTTAGAATAATTTCGCAGATATTTCAATCCACGCTCCTACACGAGGAGCGACCGCTTCACTACGCCATTTTATGCGTCAATATACATTTCAATCCACGCTCCTACACGAGGAGCGACGCGCGATGATTAAATTATTACTTGTCGGATGATATTTCAATCCACGCTCCTACACGAGGAGCGACGATCAACTCGAAGTATACAAGCAATAAAGGAGTGACATTTCAATCCACGCTCCTACACGAGGAGCGACGACGGACGCGGACGTTACGGTCGCAAGCGGTACGGCGAATTTCAATCCACGCTCCTACACGAGGAGCGACGCGTTAAAGTCTGGACAATTAGACCACGTTTACATGATTTCAATCCACGCTCCTACACGAGGAGCGACGCTTCGAGCGCGGCAAACATCGTCAAGAACAACACATTTCAATCCACGCTCCTACACGAGGAGCGACGGAGCAAATGGCCAAGGGGTCAGCGTTCAGTATGATTTCAATCCACGCTCCTACACGAGGAGCGACCACTACATCTTCCCACTGGTATAAATCATCTGCGGATTTCAATCCACGCTCCTACACGAGGAGCGACTAGCGCCGGATATCGTCTGCGTCCGCGATCGTTTATTTCAATCCACGCTCCTACACGAGGAGCGACCTCGGCAAGGAAAAGGGTCCGATGACTCGCGAGATTTCAATCCACGCTCCTACACGAGGAGCGACTCTCGAAGACACAGACCAAAGCAAAGTCGTTGGGATTTCAATCCACGCTCCTACACGAGGAGCGACTCAATCGCGAAATACCGAGATCAAAGCAAGAGCCGAATTTCAATCCACGCTCCTACACGAGGAGCGACTAAGGACGATGTTAATATCGCCTTGGCCGAGATATTATTTCAATCCACGCTCCTACACGAGGAGCGACAATAGCAAGGTTTCGCCTCCTTTCCTAGTCGAATGAATTTCAATCCACGCTCCTACACGAGGAGCGACCGGCCAATGGCTGGCGCGTACCGGACGGTATCGATCCATTTCAATCCACGCTCCTACACGAGGAGCGACGTTGTTCTTGACGATGTTTGCCGCGCTCGAAGCATTTCAATCCACGCTCCTACACGAGGAGCGACCCGAGCAGTTGGATTTGCATCACTGTCTGCGCGCATTTCAATCCACGCTCCTACACGAGGAGCGACATTACATTAATGTAACGCTAGCATTACATATTGATTTCAATCCACGCTCCTACACGAGGAGCGACTGATTCTGCCGTTGTTCCATTCGGATAAGCAGTTATTTCAATCCACGCTCCTACACGAGGAGCGACGGCATTAAGCAGTTCAATAACCCTCTGAATGCCGATTTCAATCCACGCTCCTACACGAGGAGCGACGCATAGTCCAACGCTTTTGCCACATCGTTCCCGACATTTCAATCCACGCTCCTACACGAGGAGCGACTAATGTTATGGTATACAAATGGGGTAACGCAGGATTTCAATCCACGCTCCTACACGAGGAGCGACCAGCAAAATGCTTAAAAAATAAAACAATAGGAGTGATTTCAATCCACGCTCCTACACGAGGAGCGACGTCTTTAAAAGCATCTTCGAGCTCTTTGGCGGCGAATTTCAATCCACGCTCCTACACGAGGAGCGACCGAAAGGAATGTGCTGGAGGTAGTGTCCGGGGGATTTCAATCCACGCTCCTACACGAGGAGCGACGATCTGGAACAATACTTAAAGATGCTACGCGCCAAAGATTTCAATCCACGCTCCTACACGAGGAGCGACTGCTTGTCGTATGGCGGTATACCTACGGATTCATTTCAATCCACGCTCCTACACGAGGAGCGACCGGCTTTTGCTCATCGACGGTACGCACGATCTGCTATTTCAATCCACGCTCCTACACGAGGAGCGACCGTCTCGCTCGTCGATACTGGAGACGACAGCTACGGCATTTCAATCCACGCTCCTACACGAGGAGCGACAGTACTTTTTGCGACAAATGCGGACGCTACAGTCATTTCAATCCACGCTCCTACACGAGGAGCGACTCTGGTTCAGGTATTTTTCAAAATTCGCCGGTCTATTTCAATCCACGCTCCTACACGAGGAGCGACGATCGGATTCTTTTATGACCTTCTCTATTTCGAGTTATTTCAATCCACGCTCCTACACGAGGAGCGACGACGGCTGAGCAATCCGTCTTAGGAGCCGTGCTGTTATTTCAATCCACGCTCCTACACGAGGAGCGACTGCGACACGTATCAAGCCTTGCAGGTCAAGGCTTGCAGAGCCTAAAAGTGCGAATCGGCTTCGCTATTCCGAAAATCTGTCAATTTATTCGCCTAAACATGCAAAAATCCTTGATCTGAGGCGCGGTGCGAATCCCTGTGGAATTCATGTGAGCTTCAGGTTCGCACCTCATGATTTTATCCCCTATCGCTTATCCCCATGTAGGCTGTTGAACATCTCCACATAGGCAAGATGAGGGAATTGTATTGGATTATTGATCAACATAAGCAATTGATTTAACTGAAAGGTTAATGTTAATATAGAGAATTTTTCCTTTGAATCTTTGCCTGTAACTCTGTACTTATCTAAAGTATAATTTTTAACCTCATTATGATCAAGGAAACCTTTTTTACTCGGATTACGGTTCCATATCCACATTTCCCGTACTTCCGTCCACAGCACGTTACCACCTACCGCGGATTGTTTATATTAACCTGAATTTCGAAGACAGCACTCTATGAAAATATGAATGTTGCTCCAAATCTTTATCTATTTCTTTGTTATAGGAAGCGTCCTTTGGTCTGTACACCACTTACCTCCATCAGGCGTTATTCTTTAGCACTGCACCATAACAAAACTATCATCTACCAACGTTAATTAAAGCAGGCGGAGAACAATCATCCGAGTGACTCACGATCTTCTTGAACAGTGTGGCTTGATTCAGGCGACCATGTGCCAAATTTAGGGAACCACATCTCAAAAATAGCGAGTACCCAAAGGGTTGTGTTCTTCGTTGACGATAACATGGTTACTGTTTCAAAAAAATAAGCCTAGCACTGTCACTGATTCAGGCTACGGCTTGCTTTTATTTGTTGAATTTAACTGCAAGTTTGATAAATCAATTATGAATTTCCCCGGAATCAACATATCTAAACCAATCAAGCCATGGATACTTGAGTATTCACCAATCCTGCCAAAATCGATATGAGTGTATTCAAGTTCCTTCAGGGCTTCTTGAGCATCTTGCATCGGTTTGATTACAGCCACTTCCTCTGCATGAAGTTTACTGTATGTCATCACCTTCTTTGGATGATTTTTGTTATTATACCAATCGCTAATTACCATCAAACAAGCTGATAGCCTCATAGCTACACAATAAAATAAACGTACCTCCGCAGTACGTTTATCGTGTAATGCTCTATTTTAATCTTATGGCGAAATCCCTTTATTGCCTCGGAACGCCCGGCGGATGGTAAGGCGGCGGAGATTTGAGCCACCCTCGTTCCCGCATTTTTTCCTTTAGAATGGCTCCAAACTTCGCTTGTTCGTATAGCAGGTTAGCCCACATCAAACCGATATCGGACCGAACCGCTTCCATCATACTCCGGCAGCATTCCTTAGAGACCAGGAGAAGCTTCGCGGCAAGAATGTTCGCAATTTCGTCGTCATTCATTTTCGCTCCCATTGGAACAGCCCCGGCTTCCGACCTCGGTTTATCCCCCGGCGATGCAGGAATCGGTATGCCTGCCACTTCCATGACCTTTTTTATTCGTTCCGATTGGGAACTGCAAATGGCAACGGCTTCATCGAGCAATTTAAGAAGATCCGCGTCCGTTGTTGTATTTCTTCCGATTTGTTCCAGAACGATAGCTTCCTCTATATAAGCTAAGTATTTCCATAAATCCATCACTTCGCCCACGTTTATGGGAGGCTCGGGTTGATTATCGACAAGTGTCTTAAATAAATGCGCAACTGATTCCAATATATTTGTCAATGGGTGCAATACCTCCCCCAAAAAAACTATTCCGGCGTATTATTCCACGGATTTAGGGAAATTATTACATCCACCCGGAGCGCACTTCGGATTAAATCCAGGGAAGCGGACTGACGGACACTTTAACCGATGCCGGCTTGTGCTTCAAAAGTAATCCCAGCATCTTCTGCCTTCCGAACGGATTGGCCGAATGGATGATGATTTGTTTCGGGTATATGTGATTTTCAACGATATATCTAACTACATCGTATCCTGTTACAGGCAATGTGCCCAGATCAAAATCGAGCGAAAGAACGCTCACCTTCCCGGTTTTCAAATATTGAATGGCCTCCGCAGCCGTTCTGGCCAATTTGAATCCGGGCGGATTCGGACGGGTGTCATCCAGAAAGACATTCATCGTGTATGTCTTTCCTTTCACTTAAAGATTCGGCTGCCCGGGTCGGAGAAATTTCCTGACAGGAATACATAAAGGAACCCCTTTCTTAATCGAATACTCCTTAGACTATGCTCCGATTAAGAAAGGGGTGCTATTAAATCTCAATATCCACGCCGATGCTGTCCAGTCTGCCCACCTCGCGAATGAAGGCGGCAACGGCCTGGTGCTGCTCGTTTACGGTGTATGCATCCAATGCGGCCTGATTTTCAAATCGTGCCATCAGGACGACTTGATATTCCTTGCTTCTTTCTGCGATGTTGAGACCCGCATGAATCTCCACGATTCCGGGTAACACGTCTTTTAATGCTTTATAGCGGCTAATGACTTCTTGGAGCTGCTCCTGCGTGGTCGTTTCTGCAAACTTGAGAAGTACGGTGCGTTGAATCATTTTTTTCACTCCAATATAAAATTTATTTGATTGCCGAACAGGCTTCTTCATTATGCGTTAACCGACTTCCGTTTGTCTACTCCCAAAGCTTCCGGCGGCAAAAAGGAAAAGCGGCTGTTTCCCCGCTTTACTCCCCAACGGAAAAACAACCGCTCTCTTTATATGCCGATCATCCCGGCTTATGCCGCCTAACCTTCCAAAGACTGCGCATCCAGAGGCAGCTTCCTTACCTTTTCGATATAAGCCGTGACGCGGCGGTCCTCTTCGTGCGGGTATTCGAACCCAAGACGGCCCGCAAGCGGTATGCCGATTTTACGAATAAACGTTCCGGCCTGAAAAAGCTTGTTCCACTGCTCTTCCGGGTCCGCGCCGACGTACAAAGAAATATACTCGTCGTAAATATCGGGCTCCAGAAACCGTTTGAACCATTTCCCGGTACTTCCCGTGTTCACATTCCAATCATGGTTAATGCCTATATGCCACTCCAAAAGATAGCGCAGCGATTCCATGAAATATTGATCGTAAAGGGTTTTCACCCTCGGTATTTCGTCCCGCCACAGCTCTTTCGCAATGTACACCTGCAGCCACCACAATTCGACGATGTGAAGATCCCAAAGCTCCTTGGAAGGCCGCTTGATCAGATAGGAGCGGTCGCTGGGCTCGGGCAAATTCAGGTTCAAGTTGTCTTTATCGAGCAGCACCTTGCATAACGAATCGTCATACACTTCCTGAATATTTCGGATATCTTTAAAACTGAGATCGATTCGGACGCTATCTTCGAACTGCATCATGTAAATGGAAGAACCGTCCTCGAAATATTCGTACTGCACGACCACCTGTTCGCCGAACCCGTCGATCCAGCTTCTATCTGCGTTATACGGATGGTTTTTCAAATCGGCCATGTAAAAATCCACATCATAATCCTGCATAAAATCTTTCGGGGCATTCGGATTCATTCGCGAGCCGTTGATGATAACACACCGGATATTCGCATCCTGCTCCGCAAACTGCACGAGCTGCGCCAGCACCTCTTGTTCGTTACGCATATTTTTTCCAACCTCCACATTCTATTTTGAATTAAGTTAAGAATGTGGCGTCAGGAGGTCCGCGAACCCGACAAGCATTACAGCAGCTGCGTTACAAATGATTCAACATTTTCTTCACTGCCGTCCCTCCATCCTTCCGAATCAGCGGTTAGTCAAACAACAAATACCAGTAAAGCGCAATTTCGTCGCTCTGCCTGTGAATGCCTTTGTAGAGGTAGGAATCAAAGCCGCCGATCACAAACCCGCAGCTTTCGTAAAATCGGCACGCCTTGACGTTATTGCTTTGCGTCTCCAGCATGATACCGGGCATTCCGTATCCCTGCGCCCAAAGCTTGGCCTGTTCGATGAGCCTGCGGCCAACTCCATGCCCTCTGAATTGTTTGTCTACCTTGATATCTTCTACGTAGGCATATTGGTTCCAGTTTCGTTTTAAAACGATTTGGCCTATTGCCCGATTGCTCGCAAACGCTGCATAAATCGCCCGATCCGGATGATCGATATATTCGGAACTGCCCATGTCCCCGGTTTCTTCCGAATCTTTGGCTGCGTAGCTTTTCTCGTAAGCCGGGATTTCTCTTAAGGTATATCCGATTTGATTATCCTTTAAAGATAGGACCATGGTCGAATTCACGGTAAAAGTATCGTCAATATCGATCGGCAGCGACCGATCTTCCGCAGTCAATTTTCTGATGGTGATGTCGAGTCCATCCATAGGCATCGCTCCTTTAATCCAGGAAAATAGGATGACCTACTTTATGGACGGCGGACCGCGGACTTAACGGAACACGGTTTGTTCTGACATTTTGGTCCGGTGCCTCCTCTCTTAAGTTTTCTCGCAAGCTCACTGCCTATTTGCCGATACGCATGAGGTTCATAATTTCATTTTGCAGCATAAGCCGCTCCATCATAAGCACCTGGTTGCCTTCATATCCGGGTTTTTCCAGGAGTGCTGTCAGCTCCTGCAGCTCTTTTATCTTTGTCTCGAGTTCCACCTTGTATTCCGGAGTCGTCTGGGCCAGCTTGTACAAAGATTCTATGTTGTCATCCCGCGTTTCCACGACGTGAAGCCGCTTGCCTTTCTGCTGCCAATAAGGGATTTGTACCTTTTCGGCAGGGGCTATGTAAGTATCCTGACGCGGTCCGATAAATGTGGGTTCGTGGCTCATGAACGGAATCGATTTCTCAGGACCGAGAAAGCTGGCCGGTTCCTCCTTCAGGATATCATGCTCGATTTGATGAGCGATAATTTCCAATGCTTCCATGATGCCGACTTTGGCCTGCCGCAAGTTATTTTGGATGTGCGCGTTCCCCTCCTGATCGAACCCTTCAAACCCTTTAATTCGTTCATATGATGGCAGGGATAATTGATCGATTTTGCTTCGGAAACCGGGGTCTCTAACGAGATTGTGCACATGCTTCCAATCCGCCGTTTGCAAAATACCAAGCCCGATATTCATCAGCGTATCTTTGATCCACACGCCGTTCGTATCCTTGACAGCACTGGATGCCGCGGCGCTGAAAATAAACGGCTTCCGGGACGGGCCTTTCCGACTTCCGATATTTTCCTGCTGTTTCTTTTTGCTTGCAAACAGTTCCTCCTGCTTGCTCTTGATGTACCCGATGGACGGAACGGCAAACTGGCCGCTTAAAGTTCGGGCCATAATCGGAATAAAGATGGATAAATTGCCCGTCTTGTCGCTTATGTGCTCGGAGATCAGCTGCATCAATTGCTTGTCCAACTCCGAGAATATTTGCTCGATCGCAGTTTTCTTAGGTTCGCCGGTATTGTTCTGCACTGCTGAATCGTTTTCGTCTTGTTTGTCCAAATTTTGCATTTTGACAAATGTTTCGGCATCCGTAGCAAAGTTGACCTGTGTGGTGATGCCCCCTCCCTTCGTCGACTTTTTGACTGTGATTTGTTTCAGCTTTTGGGCTTTTACCTTGTTGCTGTTCTTGTCATAAAGCCCTGCGCTGCGGTGGGATAAATGTTTCGGCTGCACCTCTGCATCCTGCAGAGCAAACGAAAGTCCGACGGACTTGAAATCGCCGGTCAATTTTTCCAGAGTGGGGTTACCGCTGATCAGTCCCGACAACGAATTCCGTATGATCGTATCAACCCGTTCAACGTCGCGCGGATCCGGAATCGGACTGTTGCTCCCCATTGTTCGCATGAGAAAAGGCGGACTGACCAGCTCCAATGCGTCGAAAGCATCGGTCTCCAGGATGAACGGCAAATCCGTATAGGGCATCTTCTCCGTGGAATGGGCAAGCTCCAGATGTGAAATTCCCGAAAGCGTCTCTTCTTCGGTCTGGGCAAATTCATGCTCGAAGCCGACCGTCGTGAACGGCTCTATGGATTCTGCTTTCACCTGCATGTTCGAAAGGTTCTGCTTATTTTTTTGTTCTTGAACATAACCGGCCAGATTGCCGGAATCAACTTCAAAATAACGTTGGACAACGGGACCGCCAGGTATGCTGTGGTTAGAGGCATCCTGCAAGTACTGCAGCGCCAGTCGGTTGCCGACGATGCTTTGCAGCTGTAAAATACCGGATGGCGTATTCAAGGAAGATGCAGTGACCGGACTCGCCGTCTGCCGGACGGGCTTCTTTATCTCTTGTGAAACATGGGGAGATTTGCCTGCACTTCGCGAAGAGTTCATCGCAACCGGTTCCTTTCCGTTAACGGCTTTACCATATTGTCCCTCAGCTGAGTTGATTTTGTCAACCGAATCCTGGTTTATCTATCTCTGCTTGACAAGGCGCATAACCCACTTTCTCAAAATCAAGCTTGCCACAAGGCACCCGAGTCCGATAAACAACAATTTCAAATAACGCTCCACCAATATAAAAACCTGCTGCCACTGCTCGCCGAACCCATAACCTAGCGCAAAAAAAGCGACGACCCACAGACAGCATCCCGCGTATGCATAAATGAGAACGGTCCGATAAGGAACGCGAATAATGCCGACGAAATACCCGATAAATTGTCGAACCCCTGGAATGAAAAAACCGGCGAGCAGCAGCTTGTCTCCGTATTTGTCATAATAACGGCGCGTCTTCTGCACCAACGATGGGGTTATGGACATCCAGCCGCCATAACGCTCAATCAAAGGCATGCCCAGCTTGTAGCCGATCCAGTACGTAATCGTAACGCCCAGCAAAGCCCCCGCCAAAGCGGCCAAAAAAGCCGGCAGCGGTTGAAGCACGCCTTTGTAAGCCAAGTACCCGGTGTAAGTGAGCGTACTGTTCCCCGGAGGAATCGGCAGCGCGATAAAATCCAAAGGTATTCCGAGAAGCAGCACGAAATATCCGTATTGCTGAAACAGTTGCTCCACCACGTAGATCAGATTCATTTTCGGCCCCTTGCCATATCAAAATTGTCGTTTCTTACCTACAGTATAACCCGACAAACTGGCGGAAACCAAAAGGAAATCTGAACGAAAGCATAAAAATTAATGAAAAATATCTTAACAATGGTTTTATAAGATGTATTTAGTGATTAATCAATTACATAAGTGCGCAATTCATCCTTACTTTCGATTCATTATTGAGCGAATCGTTTCGGTAATGCCTTCTTCAAAATCCGTCGCAACTATCGGACCGATCTGTCTCCGATATTTCTCGCCGCTGAGTGTCAAAGGTTCTTCGGTCAAGTACAGCATCTCGATAATCTCCTTCATGACGGGCACAAACATACCGAGCAATGACAACCCGACTCTGCCAAGAGGAATGACGGGTTTCGTATGACCGCTCGCTTTCCGGGCGAGGCGCACGATCTCCCGCCCCGAGATGATCCCGGCGCCGGGAATGTTCCAGTTCTGCCCATACGCATCTTCCCGGTATGCCAGCTCGACGATCATTTTTGCAGCGTCGGGCAAGTAGACATATTCGCGGGGGACATGCATATTGCCGATAAAAAACGCCAGCTTGCCGGCCGCAATCGCCTCGAGTGTCGATCCAAGGTAAGATGCTTCGTTAGCGGTAGGCCCGTAATAATCCGGCAGACGAACGATCATCGGCCGTACGTCGCGCCAACGATCGCTAAACAACATCCGTTCGAAGGCCAGCCGAGTTTTCCCTTTTTTCGTATGCGGCTGCTTGGGGTGCTCTTCCGTCACTTTGTCCATCTGCCTTCTGCCATAAGGATAAATGCCGTCAATCGCAACAACTTTCAAGTTTCGCCGCCGGGCCGCTTCCATGACCGCTTCCCCGAGAGGGAGCAGCTTGCTGACCATCTCATGATACGGCACGTTCGCGCAATGAAATAAAACGTCAGCCCCTTCGGCTGCAGCCTCGATGTCTTGAGATCGAAAAGCGTCACCGACGGCGAGCGACAAATGTTCGGGATTCCCGAGCTGAAGCGCCAGCTGCTCCAGTTTGGTGCGCGAGCGCCCAAACGCGATGGTTTCCACCCCCCGCTTAATCAATTCGGCCGTCACAGCCGCACCGGTTCCGCCTGTTGCGCCAACCACGATTGCTTTTTTCATTTTCGCCACTCCATTCATTAGTTAGTAATCAATCAATCATTTCATGATCAAATCATACCTGTTTGTTAGTGATTAGTCAATAACTATTTTCGAAAAAAATTTTTCGAGCCCTCCCGTTACTCTTCCATCAGCTCCGGCAAGCCCAGTGCCATCGAAATGTTGCACAGCATACCCCTGGCCAAAAATAACAAAGTACGCTCTTCCGGTTTCGCAATTCCGGCATGTCGAAATGCTTCGAGCACGATTTGGCGAACCTCCCGAAATCCGGCTTGCATCGCATCGCGAATGACATCCGCTTGAATAGTCTGAGCTTGCATTTGCAGTAAAATCTCGTTGTTATGCTCAGCCAAAATCCCCTCGTACGCTTCGATCAATCGTCCTTCCAACTGATCCGCAGGCGCGGACTCCACAACCCGCTTAAACGATTGGATGATCCTCTCCCAAGAAACCTCCAAAGCAGCCAGCAGTAAAGCTTCCTTGGTAGGAAAAAAACGAAAAATATACGGCTGCGATATTTTCGCCCGCTCCGCTACTTGCGCCGTAGTGGCCCGGTAGTAGCCGATTTCGGCAAATATTTCGATTGCCGCTGAAATGATCTCCGCTTTGCGGTTGACCGAAGCCGTCTCGTTTTTGGACATGTTATCCCGCCTTTATCTTCATTAGTGATCGATCAATAGCTATTATAGTATACTTGACTTTTCTTCGTTCCGCAATTATACGCAATTGGCAAGCAATCTTTGCCGCTCCAACGCCGCTCGGTCAAAACCTGAACCGAGCATGTCCTTGCGGAATAAAATCGCGAAACCCTTCCAAATGAAGCAGCGCCGTTTTCACCTGTAAACCGCCTCTGAACCCCGTCAATGCAGAACTTTTGCCGATGACCCGGTGGCACGGAACGACGATCGGTACCGGATTGGCCCCGTTCGCTGTGCCCACAGCCCGTACGGCTTCCGGACTTCCGACCGCCTCCGCGATATCCGAATAACTCCGAACCTCCCCATACGGTATCCGGGTTAAAGCTCCCCACACATTTGTTTGAAAAGCGGTGCCGCGCAAATCCAAGGGGAAGTCGAACGCTTCCCGATGCCCGTCGAAGTATTCGGACAATTGCTTGATATATTCGGACAAACGAACGCACTCCTCGATCAATACGGGGTTCGGTATTTTTTTATTCGCCCACGATTGCAGTGTTTCAAATGATTCGTTCGGCAGTGTGATCCGGCATACCCCCCGATCTGTCGCCGCCAGGTAAAGCGTTCGATTTTGCAATACAGGATGCCTAAACGATGTCCAGTACACTTCCGTCCTATTTCCATTTCCCATCCGTTTCAATCCTCCTTTATTGAGCGGGCTCGCCGGTGCTCTCCGAAGCAGGTGTTTTTCCACCCAAATAATATTGAAATACGGGATTCATCATCCCGATCAGCTGCTCGAGAGGAACCGCGGAAAGCGCCTCGCTGCGCAGCAAATTGCGCACAACCGCCAGGCCGATGAGCTGGGATACGACAAGCTCCGCTCTGAGCTCCCGGTCAGGTGCTGCAATTTTCTGCGCCATCGGCTGAACGATATCTTGATCAAGCAGCTTGCGAAGCGACGAAGCGGCGTCGGGATTGGCCAGCGTACGCATGATGATCAGCATGGGATCGTTCGGATCGTGTTTGTCCCATTCCGGCACTTGCGAATTGAGCAGCCTCGCTCCCAAAGCCGATAATTCCCCCTCGAAAACGGAGGATGGGCATATGCCGACGCTTGTCAGAGCGCTTAGAAAAAGCTCTTCCTTCGATCCGAAATACCGGATGACCAAGGCGGCGTCAATGCCGGCTCTGGCGGCGATTTTTCGCACGGTTACCCTCTCGTAGCTGTCCTGCGAAAACAAAGCGCGCGCCGCCAAAAGAATCTGCTGGCGCGTAGCTTCGGAATCGCGGGTATTTTTGCGGGTCGTATGTTTCGATTCACTCATCTTTTCGTATTCACCTTTCGATCTTCAGTTATGGATGATTCCACGCAGCATAACATCATTTTAACACAAAAATATGTCAACACATGTTGACATGTAAATATTGGGTATTTTACAATAAACATTGTCAACACCCGTTGACAATTGGGCATCATCTTATCCCATATTAAATTATCGAAAAGAGGAGATCGACATGGCAAAAAAAGAAATCGCGGTGGTTGGAGGAGGTTTGGCCGGTTTAACCGCTTCCGTATTATTGGCAAGAGCCGGCTGCTCCGTCACGCTATTCGAACGGTCAAGCGTACTTGGCGGACGAGGAGCGACGAAAGATGTGGGCGGCTTTCGTTTCAATCTGGGCCCCCATTCGTTTTATCTGGAAGAAAACGTGAAGTCCGTCCTCGAAAATATCGGCGTCAATTATACCGGTCGAACACCGGATCGCTCGAAACAGCTTATGGAGCTTAAAGGAAAATTAGGCAAACTGCCGAACACAGTCCCTTTTATTTTGCATAATGAAGTGTTGGAGGAAGACGCGAAAAAGGAAATTTTGAATCTTCTTTCCGGTGTACAGCAGACGGATACCGCAAAATGGCGTGGGAAATCCGTAGCCGAATGGATGGAAGACTGCTCCATTTCACATCCCGATACACGATTATTTGTGGAAGGTGCCCTGCGGCTTCTTACTTACAGTTCCGCTGCCGATCTGTTTGATGCGGAGTTGTTTCTGAGTCTTTTACGCACGATGCCGGAGGTATGGTACTTGGATGACGGCTGGGGTACGCTCATTTCCGGCCTGGAACAAGCCGCAAGGGAGGCGGGTGTCCGAATAGCGCTTAGCTCCAAAGTAAACCGAATTCATGAGACGGCGCATGGGTACAGCCTGTTATTATCTGAAGGTTCTCCCCATCCGGTCTCTTTCGTGATATTGGCGGTTCCTCCCGCTGCTGTGTTAAATTTGCTGGAAGAAACCGACTTTCCGGAACTTCGAAATTGGGCGACGGAAACGATACCCATTTACGCGTCGGCTTTGAATGTGGCCTTGAGGCATTTGCCTAATCCGGAACAGCCGTTTGTGCTCGGATTCGATACTCCTTATTACTATTCCGCTCATTCCGATGCCGCCAGGTTGGCTCCTGACGAAGGAGCTGTAGTCCACCTTATGAAATATGTCCGGCCCGGGGAAACGATCCATCATGCGGCTGTCCGTGAAGAACTGCGCACCTGGATGGATTCGCTTCAGCCCGGCTGGCGCGACCTGATCGTCGAGGAGCAGTTCCTTCCGAGCATGATGGTGGCCGGCGATATCATACAGGCCAAACGCGGCGGTCTCGCCGGCCGGTTCGGTCCCCAAGTTCCGGGTACGCCGCACCTCTACGTTGCCGGAGATTGGGTTGGAAATGAAGCTCAATTGGCAAATGCCAGCATTATGAGTGCGTGTCGCGCCGCTTCCATGATTTTGGAAGGGGGCGAACTTTGAACATCGCCTTATTTATACTTCCGACAAAATAGTTAAGAGGCCGCCGGTTACGGCAGCCTCCAGTCAATCTATATGAGCTCGGTTACCCGATAACCGCATGAATAAACCTCTCGAGAGCGGCGACATCCGTAATGTTTTTGTTGCAGGATTCGCTGTTCACGCACAAATAGTTGCCGATCGCTTTATAGTAATCGGGCGAAGCGTTGGCCGGTCTTGATTTGGTGACGGCCGTAAACAAAGCTGCCTCTTCATGACGGTTGCACAAGAAACACAAGCTTTTCTTGTTGGTCGGGGTAAATCTTCCCTCCACCCCTACAGGCTTCCCGTCCAGATGATAAACCAGGAACAGCTTATTCGTGGCGATATCGGTCCATCCGAGATAAGTCAAATACCGGTAATCGATTGCGGCCAAATCGGGAACCTTTAACTTTTTATTTTTCGGAAACAGCTTCATAAGCTGCTTCTCCGTCACACGCGGAAACTCCGTCATATACGGCTCGAGCGACTGCAAATAGTGCTGGAATTCTCCCGGCGAATTGAGCCCCGCCATCCGCTCCAGCATCTGCCTCTGCAGCTCCGTTGAGTCTGCGAACGATTCGACAATTTTGACCTGAGCGCTGTACCTTACCGATTCCACTACTTTCGGATCGGATACCGTGCTGCAAGTTTTTTGCAGCAGATCGGCCTGTTTTTTGATCAAATTATATTGATGGTTTCTAATAAATGGTTGGTTCATCGCTTGTCAGCCCCTTATTTTGAATGGATGGAAAATAAGGTGCAAAGCCCATTATTAGAAACGATATAAGCTTACTCGGGCGACTATATTAAAATAACCGCCTCATGCAAAGTATCGCCCTAACATCAGGCTTTGCATGAGCCGTTACAAGTTCCGGCAAATTGATTTGCCATTTCTACCGACCTCCCTTGTCATGATCATTATAGCCTGAATGCAGGCTTTGCCGCAACCGTACATAGCAAGCAGGGCCAAATTGGCATCCGCGTGAAGGTTCAATCCATCATTTACCTGGACCCTGCCGAAGATTCCGGACAAAAGCCGGGATTTCTCCTGCACAGTCTGCCGGCATAGGATGGCAGCAGGGACGCCAGACCGCGGTAATATGCGCGGATTTTATGATTGTCGAGCGGATTGCCGGCCTGAAATCTTACCGTCAGTACCGCATGCACGTGTTGATAATCATATTGGCCGAAGGACGGAGGAAAAAGAGGCACGACGTCGTTTTCGTTGAAGATGCGGATCGATTCGCCGACCGAACGGCGAAACGCCGCGACAAATGCGGAATCGCCCACTCTCGGTGAACCGAACGTAACGACCGAAGGACGGCGGAACGCCGTGTGAGCCGCAATATCGGGAGCGCACAACGTGGCGAGTGCGCCTCCCGAGCTGTGGCCGGCAAGGACAAGCTGCCTGCCCCCGGCAGCCAGTCTGCCCAGCCGGCGCAGCAGCTTGTTTCTGACCGCACGGGCATACAGCTCGGTAAACCCCTTATGCGTATGTCCGCCTTTGCGAATATATGGATACGGCACCTGCTCCCAGTCGAAATCGGAGAGCAGGTCGTTTAAGTTTTCCGTTCCCCGGAATGCTACAATCACCTTCTCTTTGGAATGGATGATGAACCCGAGATAAGGAAACCGTTCTTCTCCCATCTCGGCGACAAGCCGGTACCCGCGAGGCAGCACGAACGTCCCCTTTGTCTTGTACTGCTCAAGCGACTGAGCGACGACGGCCGATAAAAATATCGCTTTGCGCACCCTGCGCGTGTCTTCCACTGCAATTCTCCTTTGCCTAAGAAGCGTTCCTAATACATTATTCAAAGCGCTTTTATCTGCACACGAAAAAAAAGAAAAACACCGGAAACAAGCCGGTGCCGTAATCGGATGGTACGTTATTCGGTGTCGTCGTCCTCTTTATTCTTCTTCTTGTTCTGATCGTCCCCGCTGTCGCCGCCTTGGTCCATTTCTTGTCCTTGCCCGTGTCCATCAAGCTCGTCGTTGTCTTGACCTTCATCCTGCCCTTGCTCCTCCTGCTTATCTTCCGTACCTTTTTTCCGGTCGTCGTTCTGATCCGTTTTATTTCCCGACTTCTGATCCTGTCCTTGGTCGTCCGCTTGCTTGTCTTTCTTCTTTTGGCCCTCCCCCTGCTCGCTTTGCTTCAACTTCTTCTGTGTCGCCTTGTCGATCTCTTCCTGCTGCTTAAGCTTGTAATCTTGGATTTCCTGCAGCGTCTTCAAATGAAACTGCGCTTCGTGGTCGATGATTCCGCCTTGCTCTCCTCCCGCTCCGCCTTGCTGAGTCGCAGACTGCTGCTTCTGAGTAGCCGCCTGGCCACCGCCTTCCGATCCGCCTGAGCCGCAAGCAGCAAGCCATAAGACACACATGAGCCATAACAAACCAAGTCGATTCATCGTATACCCTGCCTTCTTTTTTGGTTTATTTTTCCCGATTCGGCAGAGCGTATTCCGGGATGGAAAGATCCGATGTTTCGAGGGCATTGTTGTCAATTGTTACAATTTATTTTGTCATAAACTACAATGCTGTCCATATACTTAAGAGGCATAACGATTGACCAGAAAGAGGTGTCGCTACGATGTGGGAAAGTGTCCTAAATCGAGAACATTTGGAAATTCAGGCGGATCAGAGCCGCAAATCGGTGCTGCTGCGAATAAAAAAAGCGCAGCCCGCCGCCGAGGCCGCATCGCTGCACTTAAACGAATCCGAGTTTTTCGAAGTGATTCATACGTTATTGACGATTAACCGAACCTTTAACCAGCCGGCGAACTATTTCGATGCCGAAAAGCCGTAAAGAGCCCGGGGCGCTAAGTTCCCTTTACCAGCTTGTCGTATAACACCGCATAAGCCGCTGCCGATTTGCGCCAGCTGAAGTCTTTTTTCTTGATGTTGTTTAAAATGGCAGCCCACGCCTCGGCATTGGAATAAATCCGCACGGCGCGTTCGACCGTATACAGCATGTCGTGAGCGTTGTAGTAGCTGAAGCTGAACCCGGTGCCTTCGCCGGTTTCTTCATTGTAAGCCTGCACCGTGTCGCACAGCCCTCCGGTTTCGCGGACGATCGGCACGGAGCGGTAGCGCATCGCAATCAGCTGGCCGATGCCGCACGGCTCGAATTTGGACGGCATCAGGAACAGATCGGAGCCGGCATATATTTTCCGGGCGAGCGTCTCGTCAAACAAAATGTTCGCCGACAGCTTGTCCGGATACCGGTCCGCAGCCCACTGAAACAGCCGCTCGAACCGCTGCTCGCCGGTGCCGAGCACGACCCACTGCGCCTCCAGCGCAAGAAGCTGCTCGATTACGTGGTCAATAAGATCGATGCCCTTTTGCTCGACAAGCCGGGTTACGAGCGCGATCAGCGGCACCTCCTTGCGGATGGGGAGACCGAGCCGTTCCTGCAAGAGCAGTTTGTTTTGCTGCTTTTTGGCGAATGAATCGCGATAATTGACATCGACGCGCGGATCCGTCATCGGGTCGAATTCGTCGTAATCGATCCCGTTGACGATGCCGTACAGCCGGTGGCTTTGGCTGCGCAGCAGGCTGTCCATGTTTTCGCCGTAAAACGGCATCTGGATTTCGGAGGCATACGTCGGGCTGACCGTCGTGATCACATCGGAGTACAGCAGCCCGCCCTTCAAAAAGCTCGCCCCTCCGTGCATTTCCAGCGCATACCCCGAAAAATGCTCCTCCCCGAGCGCGAAGAAATCCTCAAACATCTCCTTGGCAAAAACTCCTTGGTACATCAAATTATGTATCGTCATCATCGTCTTGATATGTTTGTACGGCTCCTGCCAGCTGAAGTGCGCCCGCAGCAGAACAGGAATCATCCCTGTCTGCCAATCGTGGCAGTGAATGATGTCAGGCATAAAATCGATGTACGGCAGCGCGTCAAGCACCGCCCGGCAAAAGTACGCGAACCGTTCGGCGTCGTCCCCGTAGCCGTAGCAGCCTTTGCGCCGGTAGTAATATTCGTTGTCGATAAAATAAAAGGTGATGCCGTCATGAACGAGCTGTAAAATGCCGCAGTACAGGTTCCGCCACCCCATCGTCAGGTTGAACGTAGCAACGGTTTCCATCTGCTCCTTGTAAACTGCGGGCACGTCCTCGTAATTCGGCAGGATGACCCGCACGTCCGTCCCCAGCTTGGCCAACTCCTTCGGCAGAGAACCGATGACGTCGGCCAGCCCTCCCGTTTTTGCAAAAGGTACAGCTTCCGATGCCGCAAACAACACTTTCATGGCGTTTATCCACTCCTTTTATTTGTTGCCGAGCGTTTCGATTCGTTGAGGTTATGCCCTGCCGCGGCGGTTCGAGGAAGCGGAAATTGCGGGTTGTTCGGGGGAGCGGTGCGTTTCATAGGCGTGTGTCTTGGGTGCAGGGGATATCCTTTCGGTTCCTCTTGAAAAAATGGTTCTCATATTGAAACGGCTAGAAGTTGAACCATTTTTTCAAAGGGAACTCGCTTTCGCTCTCCAGGACATCCCCAGGTAACTATCATCGCCCATGAAATGCACACAGTCTCAAACCAAAACCCGCCGACCCGCGTTCCGGGAAGGCCACGAAAGAAACGGCAAAACCTCAAAGGCCGAAGCGACCGGCATTTTTTCTCTATAGTAAAGTCAATGAGAGCTTATACACTGAAGAACCGCTTGTTCAGATCACTTTCGTTTTGGAGGCGATAAACGGCGCTTTGTTGTCGCCGGTCAGCACGCGTCCGCGGCTGATGAATACATCCTTGTCGAGGATTGCGTTTTCGATGATGACGTTTTCCTCGATCTCGCAGTTTTGCAGGATGATGCTGTTTTTCACGTAGGCGCCTTTGCGGATTTTGACGCCCCTGAACAGGATGCTGTTTTCGACTTTTCCTTCGATGACGCAGCCGTTGGCGATCAGCGAGTTTTTGGCGATAGCATTGTCCAAGTATTTAGCCGGCGGCTCGTCTTTGACCTTCGTGTAAATCAGATTTTGCCGGAAGAACAGCTCGCGCCAAATGTTCGGATTCAGCAGCTGCATGCTGTGCTTGTAATAACTTTGAATCGTATTCACTACTCCAGCATACCCTTCGTGCAAATACCCGTAAACGCTCAGCCGGTCGATATTTTTCATGATGCCGTCCCGAACGAGATGATCGTATCCTTGGGCGAGGCACGATTCGACCATATCGAGCAGCAGCTCTTTTTTCATTACGAACATTTCCATCGAAATGTTGTCGGTGCGCAGGCGGCCGGTATTTTCCTCGATCACGGTCACCTGGCCGCTTTCCTTCACCGCCAGCCGGCGGAATTTGGCCAGCTCCTCGTGATCCGCCCGCTTGTACACGACGGTAATATCCGCTTCTTTCTCCATATGGTATTCAAGCACGGCGTTGAAATCGATGTTGCACACCAGGTGGCTGCGCGAGATGACGACGTATTCCTCCGGTCCCCGGTAAAAGTAGTCGCGATGGCTGTAAAACTGGAACAAATCGCCTCGCGCCATGCCGGTCGTCTCGTGCAGTACTGCCGGCAGGATGAAAAGCCCCCCTCTTTTGCGGTCGAGATCCCATTCCTTGCCGGAGCCGAGATGATCCATCAGCGAGCGGTATTTATGCTGTGTGAACACGGCTACGTTTTCGATGCCGGAATTCACCATGCTGGAAAGCGCAAAATCGATCAGCCTGTATCTCGCGCCGAACGGCACTGAAGCCACGCAGCGGTAATAGGTCAATTCTTCCAAATCATCCGGTTCGTTAACCAAGTTGATAACGCCCATCATCCGTTTCATCCGCCGTCACCCTTTCATCGTCGTCAAGCTGATTGTTTCGTTGCTGCCGATCAACGTGATGTCTTGACTGCCTTCCGGGTGGCCGATGGTAACGCCGTCCTCGATGACCGTCCCTTCTCCGATGATCGCCTTATAAATGCGGACATGGCTGCCGATTCTTACGTTCGGCATGATGACCGAGTCCTTGATTAAGCTGCCCTCTCCCGTCTGCACTCCGTAAAATAGTACCGAGTGGTCCACCTCGCCGAATACGCAGCAGCCTTCGTTGACCAGCGATTTGCGCACCTGCGCGGTAGGAGCGATATATTGGCCGGGCTGAGCGTAGTTGACCGAATATATGCGCCAGCTGCGGTCGTTCAAATTAAACTCGGGATCGTTTTCGAGCAGGTCCATATTCGCTTCCCATAAGCTTTCGATCGTGCCGACGTCTTTCCAGTAGCCCTGGAACGGATAAGCGAACAGCTCTATGCGGTCGCGCAGCATTTGCGGGATGATATCTTTGCCGAAGTCCTTGCTCGACTGCGCGTTCTGCTCATCCTTGATCAGGTACGATTT
Source organism: Paenibacillus hamazuiensis (assembly GCF_023276405.1). NCBI lineage: Bacteria > Bacillati > Bacillota > Bacilli > Caryophanales > Paenibacillaceae > Paenibacillus > Paenibacillus hamazuiensis. Next base: position 2,065,295 of record NZ_JALRMO010000001.1, on the reverse strand, counting down.
CAGCGTGCTCCAATTGAATATATAAATGCCCATCGAAGCGAGGTTGCTTTTCGGCTCCTTCGGCTTCTCGGCGAATTCCGTAATCCGGTCGTCGTCGTCCGTGCTCATGATGCCGAAGCGGCTCGCTTCCTCCCATTTCACCTGAATGACGGCGATCGACGCGTCGGCGCCCTTGCGTTTATGAAAATCGAGCATCCGGTCGTAATCCATCTTGTAGATGTGGTCCCCCGAAATGACGAGCACATATTCCGGGTCGTACTGCTCGATAAACGGAATGTTGCGGTAAATCGCATTCGCCGTCCCTTCATACCAGTTGCCCCCCTGCTGCTCCATAAACGGAGGAAGCACGGTAACACCGCCGTTTTTGCGGTCAAGATCCCAAGGGGCGCCGATCCCGATGTAGGTGTTCAGCACAAGCGGCTGGTACTGCGTCAGCACGCCTACCGTATCGATGCCGGAGTTCGTACAGTTGCTGAGCGTAAAATCGATAATCCGGTATTTGCCGCCGAAATGAACCGCAGGCTTCGCCAAATTTTTCGTGAGCAGCCCGAGCCTTCTTCCTTCGCCGCCTGCCAGCAGCATGGCCACGCATTGTTTTTTGCGCATTGCTGATGCCCCCTTTGGATGAGTGAGTATGGCCGTATTTCAAACTTTGGCGTCAATCCGCCGTCCGGCGGCGCCTCCCCGGTTTGGTGCCGGATGCAGCCGCGCTGCGGACGGGTTTCAGCCAGACGGCGCCGAGCGGCGGAATCGTCATCTCGATGCTGTAGGGACGATTATGCCAAGGCAGCTTATTCGCCTTCAACCCGGCTGGATTGCACACACCTGAGCCCCCGTATTTTTCCATATCACTGTTAAAAAATTCGATATACTCGCCGGGCATCGGGACGCCGATGCGGTATCCGTGATGCACGACCGGAGTGAAGTTGCACACAAAAACGATAAAATCGGACGGGTCTTTCGCTTTTCTCATGAAGGTAACAATGCTTTGCTGGTCATCGTGAGGATCGATCCACTCGAAGCCTTCCGGCCGGTGGTCAAGCTCCCAAAGTGAAGGTTCGGTGCGGTAAAGTCGGTTTAAATCGCGGGTATATTGAAACATATTCCGGTGACTGTCGTACTGCTCGATCATTTCCCAATCGATGTCCTCCAGGTCTTTCCATTCGTCGAATTGACCGAACTCGCCGCCCATAAACAGCAGCTTTTTGCCAGGATGGGCCATCATATAGCCGTATAAGGCGCGCAGATTGGCGAACTTTTGCCAGTAGTCACCCGGCATTTTGTTCAGAAGGGATTTTTTGCCGTGCACCACCTCGTCATGCGACAAAGGCAGCACGTAATTTTCGGAGTAAGTGTACATGAAGGAAAACGTCAGCTTGCGGTGGCTTCCCCTGCGGAAATACGGGTCCACCTCCATATACTTAAGCATGTCGTTCATCCAGCCCATGTTCCATTTATAATTGAAACCGAGCCCTCCGGTGTAAACCGGTGTCGTAACGAGCGGCCAATCGCTGGAATCTTCCGCCATCATCAGGCAGTCGGGAAAATAAGCGAATACCGTCTCGTTCAGTTTTTTCAAAAAAGCGATCGCATCGAGATGCTCATCGCCGCCGTGACGATTCTTGATCCATTCCTCGCGCGGCTTCATGAAATTGAGCGACAGCATGCTGGCGACCGCATCGACGCGCAGTCCGTCGATGTGAAACTGCTCCATCCAGAACACGGCGTTCGAGATCAGAAAGCACACCACTTCCGGTTTGGAAAAATCAAACGCGAGCGTGCCCCATTCTTTCTTGTCCGCCAGACGCGGGTCTTCCGGCTCGTAAAGCGGCTGCCCGTCGAACAGCCTGAGTCCGTGATCGTCCTTGACAAAATGGCCGGGCACCCAGTCCATGATGACGCCGAGCCCGCTTTGATGACAGCGGTCGACAAAATACATAAAATCTTTCGGCGTGCCGAACCGGCTCGTTACCGAGTAATACCCGGTCGCCTGGTACCCCCACGAACGGTCGTACGGATGCTCCGCGAGCGGCAGCAGCTCGATATGGGTATATCCCATTTCCACTGCATATGCGACGAGGTCGTCGGCCAGTTCCCTGTAGGTGCGGAAGGTTCCGTCAGGATGCTTTTTCCACGTGCCGAGATGCACTTCGTAAATGAGCATCGGGCTGTTGTAGGAGGAGCGCTCCCGCTTGGCTTCAAACCATGCGCCGTCGTTCCACTCGTAGCCGGCAAGCTCGTAAACCCGCGAAGCGGTGCCCGGCTTCAGCTCCGAGTAAAACGCATAAGGGTCGGCTTTCCAAATCGTCGTGCCCTGTGCCGTTTCAATCTCGTACTTGTAATATTGGCCTTCGCTTACGCCCGGGATAAACGCCGACCATACGCCCCAAGTGCTGACTTTGGCCATTGGATGTTTGCGCCCGTCCCAGCCGTTAAAATCGCCGGCGACGCGAACCGCTCTCGCGTGCGGAGCCCATACCGCAAACCGGACTCCGGCGATGCCGTTCCACGTCATGAAATGAGCGCCGAGCATACGGTAGCTGTGGTACAAGCTGCCTTCGTGGAACAAGTACAAATCTTCGCTGCTTGGGATCAAATTTGTCATCGGGCCATCCCCTTCGAGAGCTGTGTGAAACGTCATCGACACTGTGCGCACGCTCCTATATGTGAAAATACTACATCGGACGTAAAAATCCTTTCCTTGCAGCGTAAATTCACAATCTTTTTACTCAAACGGACCTAAACGACAAAAAAAGCAGGATTTTCACGGATTAGGTCGAATTATTAGCTGATTACCAAAGAAGGGTGGAACTACTGTGAATGACAAATTAAAAGGGCTTCTGCTCGGCATGTCGATCGGCGTCATGCTGACAGGCTCGCTTGCTTTTGCCGACTCTACGCAAATCGAAGTGACCCTGAAAAACCTGAAATACATGTTTGACGGAAAAGAGGTCAAGCAGCAGGACGGTCAGCAAAGCATCGTGTATGACGGCACGACGTACGTGCCTATCCGGTTTGTCAGCGAAGCTCTGGGCAAGCAGGTGACGTGGGACGGCGAGAACGATACGATCTGGATCGGCAAAACTCCGAACGCCGTCGTTGCCGAGTATACCGGCGGACAAGTCACTTCCGGGCAGCTCGACAACTACATCGCCTTCTGGACCTTGCTTGATCCGGAAAACAAGCCGCGCGAGACGGTCAAGGGTTATAAGAAAACCATGCTGAACCAGTGGATCGGTTATCAAATTTTAGCGGGACGGGCCGACGATGCGCTGAAAGCTTCTCTGAAGGATACATACGAAAGCCAGTACGAACAGATTAAAAACCGGATCACCCAGCAAAACGGAGGTGCCGATTTTGACGGGCTGCTTGGCGAGGTGAATCTGACGCCGGACGATATCCGGCATTACATCGAAACGGTGGTCACTGCGCAAAAGGTCGTTGAATCGCAAATTACCGACGTGCGTCTGAAAGACCTGTACGATTACGAAATCAAGTTCCGCACCGGTCAATTTACGACGGCATCCGTACGCCATATCCTGATCGGGCTCACGGACAGCAAGGGCAATGCAAGAACGAAGGAAGACGCCAAGAAGCGAGCCGACGATGTGCTTGCCAAACTGAAGGACGGGGGCGATTTTGCCGCTCTCGCCAAGGAATATTCCGACGATCCGGGCTCGAGTGCAAACGGAGGTTTGTACGAAAACGCCCCTGTCCAGGAATGGGTGCTCCCTTTCAAAAACGCCGTGTTGGACCAGGAGCCGGGCAAGCTCAGCAGACCGGTCGAAACGGAGTTCGGCTATCATATTATCCGGGTCGAGTCCCGCAATACGCTCACGTTCGAGCAGGCTAAAGACCAAATCAAACGGCAGGCCGTATTCAACCAGCTCGATCAATTCAACAAAGTCGAACTGCCGGGCCTTATTCAGAGCACCAACATTCCGGATTGATCCGGTTTCATTCCGCTTGTTAAAGCCGCCTCGCGCGGCTTTTTGCTTGCCATTTTTGTATTGGCCAGCGGATTCATGTACAATAGGAGATTGAAACAAGACCTGATGAACATACCCCGTGAAAGAAGGTACCGCTACATATGTTTGCTGCTCAAGATTGGGTCGATTACGAACTGCTCGATACCGGCGGCGGCGAGAAGCTGGAACGTTGGGGCAACATCGTTCTGCGCCGCCCGGACCCGCAAATCATTTGGCCCTTAGTGAAAGAAACCGGCATTTGGAAAAACGCCGATGCCCATTACCATCGCAGCTCCAGCGGCGGCGGCAACTGGGAGTACAGAAAGCAAATCCCGGAGCGCTGGACGATCCGCTATGACAAGCTGCAATTTTACATTAAGCCGACCGGCTTCAAGCATACGGGGTTGTTCCCGGAGCAGGCGGCCAACTGGCGCTGGATGATGGACAAGATCCAGGCGTCCGGCCGGCGTATCCGCGTGCTGAATCTGTTCGCATACACCGGCGGCGCTTCGGTTGCCTGCGCTTCCGCCGGAGCCGAAGTATGCCACGTTGACGCTTCGAAAGGCGTCGTTCAATGGGCCAAGGAGAATCTCCAGCTTTCCGGTCTCGGCGACCGCCCGGTTCGCTTCATTACCGACGACGTGTTCAAATTCGTGCAGAGGGAAGTGCGCCGCGGCAGCAAATACGATGCGATCATCATGGATCCTCCGTCCTACGGACGCGGACCGAACGGCGAAACCTGGAAGCTTGAGACCGACTTGTATCCGTTCATCGAGACCTGCATGGGGATTTTGACGGAACAGCCGCTGTTTTTCCTCATCAACTCCTATACGACCGGCCTCTCCGCCACGGTGCTGCGCAATATCCTGACATTGTCGCTCGGACGCAAGCATAACGGCACCATCACGTGCGGCGAAATCGGCCTGCCGATTACGGCGTCGGGCCTGACGCTGCCCTGCGGCATTTTGGGACGCTGGGAGTCGTAAAATGAAGACGCGTTTTCCGAACGTCCCCATCCTTTATGAGGATAATCATGTGCTGGTCGCGGTCAAACCGGTGAATGTGCCGACGCAGGAGGATGACTCGCGCGATCCGGACCTGCTCACCTATTTGAAGCAGGATATCAAGATCCGGTTTCAAAAGCCCGGCAACGTCTATTTGGGGCTTGTTCACCGGCTGGACCGCCCGGTCGGCGGCGTGATGGTGTTCGCCAAGACGTCGAAGGCCGCCTCCCGCCTCTCCGATGCGGTCCGCACCCGAACGCTGCGCAAAACGTATACCGCCGTCGTGCGCGGCAGGCCGAAGCAGCCGCAGGCGACGCTGAAGCATTATTTGCTCAAGGACGAGCGAACGAATACCGTCTCCGTCGTGCCCCCGGATAAGAGCGGCGCCAAAGAAGCGGTGCTGGATTACCGCGTGATCGGTTCGTCCGAAGGGTTATCGCTTGTGCGCATCCATCTGCACACCGGGCGGCCGCATCAAATTCGCGTGCAGTTTGCCGCGATCGGCTGCCCGCTGTACGGCGACCAGCGCTACGGAGCGAAGCTGAACGAGGCAGGCCAGCAAATCGCGCTGTGGGCGACGCAGCTTACGTTCGAGCATCCGACGCTCAAAGAAACGATGAGCTTCAGCTCCATGCCGCCAAACGAATATCCGTGGCACCTTTGGCCGGCCGACCTGCTGCAGGTCGGCCCAGGCAGCACACCATGAAGGCCGGACGGCAAGTGTCCGGTCTTTTTTTCCGTCAGGGAGTGTTCCGTTACCCGGCTACTTTTCCGAGCAAATAAACGAGCAGCTGCTGGTTGTGCGACGAAATCCGGCCCAAATATCCGCGAATGAACTCCTCACGAATCCGCACTCCCCGTTCGCATTCCGCTCTCCCCTTCTCCGTCATCAGCACCCATACGATTCTCCGGTCCTTTTCGTCCCGCTCCCGGATAATCAGCTCGCCTTTTTCCATTCGGTCCAGCAGCGTCGTAATGGCCGCCGGAGTCGTCGCCAAATACTCGATAAAATCGGATGGCTTCATGCGTTCCTGCGTCGCCAGCAGCTCCAGCACGCCCAGCTGCCCCTCGGTCAGCGTCGGCGCAAGTTGGGCCTCCATGTACGAGTGGATGTCCTTGGACAGCTTGGACCATACTTTGACAAAATCGTTCGGACTCAAAGTCGATCATCTCCTGCTACACCAAACTTTTCCTCTTTCCTAAAAAAATTATAACAAGCTTTGTGCGCGAAAAAAAGGTTAATCCCATTAATATTTTGGGACATGAATCGGCAAAAACGAGGAACACTTGACCCATTTCAACATATATTGCAGTATAGGCTGATAACACGATGTAGAGGCTTGTCAGATCGGCGCGTTACTCGGCCAAAATTTTCCGAAGGAGCGATTGGCAATGGACGATTGGAAGGTGAACCTCGCTGAAAAAGCTTTGGAGAAAGGCATAATAAACGACCCGCAGTGGCTGCAAAAGCTCGATGAGCCTGTGCCTCTGTGGGCCGTTTTGGACATGATGCTGCAGCTTGTCCGCAAGCTGGAGCCGGAATATTCAAGTTATGATTGATCGGCAGTCATACCGTCGGGCTTATAACCGATCAGGCTAAACGAATGACATCAAGGACGAAATCCGTTTTGTCCAAAGCGATGACCTGCTTGCCGGTCGACTTGCGCTCCTCGATCGGAGCGCTTTCGGTCGAGAACGTGCGGCGCTCTCCGCTCTTCAGCACAGCGACGAGGTCAAACGCTTCCTTGACCGCGAAAGCGCCGACCAGCATCGTCCCGTTCGGCTTCACACGTTTGCCTTCCTTGAACTCGAAGGTGAATATGCCTTTGCCGCCCCGGCCTTGGACGGAATAGTCCATGAGCAGCGAACGTTTGGCATACCCAAGATCGGATACGACGAGAACCTCGCCTTCTTCCCCTTCCACCCATTCGGAAGCGATCACCTCATCGTCTTCTTTCAGCTGGATACCTCTCACCCCGGCCGCCGCACGGCCCATCGGGTTCACCTCATCCTCGCGGAAACGAATGCTCATGCCGAGTTTGGTGACGAGTAAAATTTCCATATTGTTCAGGCTGAGACGCACATCGATCACTTCGTCGCCATCTCCGAGCTTGCAGGCGACGATTCCGGTCGTCCGGTTCGTCATGTACTCTTTCAGCTCAGTCCGCTTGACTTGGCCTTTTTTGGTTACGAACACGAGCGACTTGGCCGGATCTTCGAAATCTTTGACCGGAATGACACTCACGATCTTGTCGTCTTTCGGAATCGGGATTATGTTGACGATGGCCGTTCCGTTTTCCTTCCACTTGTACTCCGGCACCTGGTGGACCGGAAGCAAATAATATTGCCCTTTTTGCGTGAAAATCATCAGGTTTTCCAGCGTGTTCACGTCGAGCATATAGCGGACGTAATCGCCTTCCTTCACGCCGGTGCTTTCGATTTCGCCTCCGGAGCGGGTAAACGACAGCTTGCTTGTCCGCTTGATGTATCCGTCGTTTGACAGCGTCACGAACACATCCTCCGCAGTGACCATCACTTCCAGGTTTACCTTGAGCTCCTCGACTTCGCCCTGAATCTCGGAACGGCGGTCAACGCCGTATTTGCTGCGAATGCCGCCGATTTCATCCTTGATGACGCCAAGCAGCTTTTTTGTGCTGGACAGGATCGATTGCAGATAAGCGATCGTTTTCTGCACGTCCTTCAGCTCTTTTTCCAGCGACGTAATCTCCAGGTTGGTCAGCCTGTACAGCTGAAGCACCAGGATCGCATCCGCCTGCCGCTCGGAAAAACCGAATTTCTCCACGAGGTTGTTTTGCGCGTCCTGGCGATTTTTCGACGCCTTGATCGTGGCAATCACTTCGTCCAAAATATTTAGCGCTTTAACGAGCCCTTCCAGCACGTGGGCGCGGTCCTCGGCTTTTTCCAGTTCATATTGCGAGCGGAACGTGACGACTTCCTTCTGGTGCTCGATGTACGCCTCCACCATCTCTTTCAAGCCAAGCTGCTTCGGCGTTTTGTTGACGATCGCCACCATATTGAAATTGTACGTCACCTGCAGGTCCGTCTTCTTCAGCAGGTACGCGAGAACGCCCTGTGCGTCCGCATCCTTCTTCAGCTCGACGACGATGCGCAGCCCGTTTCGTCCGCTTTCGTCCCGCACTTCGGCGATGCCTTCGATTTTCTTCTCCAAACGGATGTTCTCCATCGCGGTGACGAGACGGGATTTGACGACTTGATACGGAATTTCCGTGATGACGATCTGCTGCTTGCCGCCGCGAAGATCCTCGATGGCCGTCTTCGAGCGCACGTAGATGCGGCCTTTGCCGGTACGGTATGCCTCGCGAATGCCTTCCTCGCCCATGATGATACCGCCGGTCGGGAAGTCCGGACCTCTCACGATCGTCATCAGCTCTTCGAGCGTGATGTCAGGTTTATCCATCACCGCGATGCAGGCGTCGATCACCTCGCGCAGGTTGTGCGGCGGTATTTCCGTCGCAAAGCCGGAGGAGATGCCGCTGACGCCGTTGACGAGCAGGTTCGGATAACGTGAAGGCAGCACGACAGGCTCCTTCGCCGTATTGTCGAAATTATCCTTGAACTGCACGGTGCGCTTCTCAATATCGCGGAGCAGCTCCATCGCAATCTCCGACAAGCGAGCTTCCGTGTAGCGCATCGCCGCCGCCGGATCATCGTCAATGGAGCCCCAGTTGCCGTGCCCGTCGATCAGCACGTGGCCCATTTTCCAAGGCTGCGCCATCCGGACCATACCCTCGTATATCGACGCGTCGCCGTGCGGATGGTAGTTGCCCATTACGTCCCCGACCGTTTTGGCCGATTTGCGGTACGGCTTGTCCGGGGTGTTGCCGGCATCATACATCGCATACAAAATGCGCCGCTGCACCGGCTTGAGTCCGTCGCGCACGTCGGGTATGGCCCGGTCCTGGATAATATATTTCGAATAGCGTCCGAAGCGGTCGCCTACGATTTCTTCCAAATATGCGGGTAGAAACTCTTCGAGAATGCTCACATGTACCCCCCTGTCGATTCATAACAGTACGGCGAGCAATGGCCTTTCAGGACATACCGCCCCTGAACCATGCTCACCGGTCTTATTCTTCGTATTCGGTAAAATCGACGTTCTCGATGATCCAGCGTTTGCGCGGGTCGACCTTGTCGCCCATCAGCGTCGATACGCGGCGCTCCGCTTTGGCGGCGTCTTCAATCTGCACCTGCAGCAGCGTCCGCGTTTCCGGGTCCATCGTCGTCTCCCACAGCTGCTCCGGGTTCATCTCGCCGAGACCTTTGTAGCGCTGAAGCTCGAGACCTTTGCCGAGCTCCTTGGTCAGCGCCTGCAGCTGCTCGTCGGTCCAGGCGTATTTGACGACGGTGTTTTTGCCCGATTTCTTCGTCACCTTGAACAGCGGAGGCTGGGCGATATACACCTTGCCGTTATCGATCAGCGGCTTCATGTACCGGTAAAAGAAAGTCAGCAGCAGCACCTGTATATGCGCACCGTCCGTGTCGGCGTCGGTCATGATGATGATCTTGCTGTAATTGCTCTCCGACTGGTCGAACTCCGGCCCGACGCCCGCTCCGATGGCAGCGATGATCGCCTTGTATTCGTCGTTTTTCATAATATCGACGAGCTTCGCTTTCTCCGGATTCATCGGCTTGCCCTTCAGCGGCAAAATCGCCTGGTACCGCGAATCCCGGCCCTGCTTCGCCGAACCGCCCGCCGAATCGCCCTCGACGATGAACAGCTCGGTGCGCGTAAAATCTTTCGACTGCGCCGGCGTCAGCTTGCCCCCGAGGTTCGAGCTTTCGCTTTTGCCCTTCTTGCCGCTGCGCACTTCCTCGCGCGCCTTACGCGCCGCTTCGCGGGCTTTCGCCGACTGGATCGCCTTTTTCATGATCAATTGGGCGGTTTGCGGGTTCTCCTCAAGGAAAACGGCCATATGATCGGCCACGACCGAATCGACCGCGCCGCGCGCCGAAGCGCTGCCGAGCTGGTCCTTCGTCTGTCCGACGAATTCGACCTCGCCCATTTTCACGTTGATGACGGCCATCATGCCTTCGCGCAGGTCTTGGCCGTCGAGATTTTTATCCTTTTCCTTCAAAAAGCCGTTCTTCCGCGCATAATCGTTCATCACACGCGTGTACGCCGTCTTGAAGCCGGTCTCGTGCGTTCCGCCGCCGCGGGTCGGGATCGAGTTGACGAACGACACGATCGTTTCGGTGTAGCCGTCGTTGTACTGCAGCGCCACCTCGACTTCGATATCATCTTTCTCGTCGGCAAAATGGATCACATCGTGCAGCACCGTCTTCTCTTCGTTCAAAAATTGCACGAACTGACTGGCGCCGCCGTCGTATTTGAACGTCTCTTCCTTGTCGGCGCGCTCGTCCTTCAGGGTTACCTGCAGCCCCGAATTCAGAAAAGCGATTTCCTGCAGGCGTTCGGCCAGCGTATCGTAGTTAAGCGCGATGCCGCCCTGGAATACGCGTTTGTCCGGCTTAAACGTAACTTTCGTTCCGGTCTTGTTCGTATTTCCGATCACTTCCAGACCGGTTACCGGTTCGCCGACATGCTCCTTGCCGTCCGGGTCAACCCAATATTCGAAGCGCATCCGGTGCGTTTTTCCTCCGAGGTAAATCGTCACCTCGAGCCACTCGGACAAGGCGTTTGTTACGGAAGCGCCTACGCCGTGCAGGCCCCCGGACTTTTTGTAGCCGCCGCCGCCGAATTTTCCTCCCGCGTGCAAAATCGTAAATACGACCTGCGGTGTCGGGATGCCGATCTTATGCATGCCCGTCGGGATGCCGCGGCCGTTGTCGAGCACCGTGACCGAGTTGTCCTTATGTATCGTCACGTCGATTTTCGAACAAAACTTCGCCAAATGCTCGTCCACGGCGTTGTCGACGATTTCCCAGACGAGGTGATGCAGGCCGGACGGGCCGGTGCTGCCGATATACATGCCGGGTCTTTTGCGGACCGCGACAAGCCCTTCGAGCACTTGAATATCGTCGGCGCCGTAGTCGGACGGCTTATTTTCTATATTGGCAAACAGGTCGATCTGTTCGGGCATTGAGGTTCCCCCTAATATGCGAAAAAACGATGGTCGTCTGTTTTTTCCGGTTCTCTTTCGTTCTACAGCGTTCTAATGTGCATTATATGCATTCGACAGCGCTAGTTCAAGATATCTTTTTTCGTAAACGCCCAAAAAGACACGATCACCGACGCGATTCCCCAGACGGAAAGCACGATTAAGGAGAACGTTAAGTCCATTCCTTTGATCGGTGGCATTGATCCGGTCAAGTAATCGGTAAGCCGAAAATTGACCATAAACAAGTATTTCGCCGTCTCCCAGGACGACACCATGTTGGTCAAAATCGTGCCGGCAATGATCAGCGCGAGCATGATGCCCATTCCCGCCGCGGTGCTGCGCACGAGCACGGAAATCATCAGCGACATGACGGCCACGATCAAAGCGGCAAACCAGACAAGCCCGAACTCCATGATCAAATATATCCACTGCTCCACCGGCCTGACGTACGACAAATCGAGCTCCGCTCCGACTACCCGAAAGCCGAAAAATACCGGCATATCCCAGCCTCCGTAGCCGAACACGACGCCGGAAATAAGGTAACAGAGCACCGCCGTCGAGATGACGGTAAGCGACACGAACAGCACGAGGCTGATCAGCTTGCTGAGCAATATTTTCCACCGTTCGACAGGTCGGGTGAGCAGCAGCTTGATCGTGCCTGTCGAATGCTCGGAGGAGACGAGATCGGAGGCAATGACCATCACCATGAGCGGGATAAACAGGCTGATTGCGTTTTTCAGAAACTCCCGGGTGAACGTGACCGCATTCGGCGAAGCCGGATTGACGTCCTTGTCCAAATAATATTGAGCCAGCTTGACCTCGACGCGGCGCCACTGCTTCCATTCCTCCGGCACCCGGTTGCTGCCGATGCTTCGCGTATAATCGACAATTTTCTGCCGCTGCTCCGCCCGCCAGTCGCTTGTACCGAACTGCTTCAGGTTGCTTTGCGCCACTTTGTACTGGGCATATGTAAACATCGGGATAAGGGCGGCGAGGATGAGAATGACGACGAGAAAACGGCGTTTTTTGACGATTTTGATACATTCGTTCTGAATAAGCGGTATTAAGCTACTCAATGCGCTCACCTTCCGTCAGGCTGAGGAACAAGTCCTCCAGCGTCGGATTTTTCATCTCGATGGCAAACAGCCGAACGCCTGCTTCCACCAGGCTTTGATTGATGCGCGGCACGTCGCCGGTGTTCATTTGCGTAACAATCGTACCGCCGTTTTGCTCGCCATGCGGGTCCGGCTCCGTAACGGCGAGCACCTGAATGTCCGGAGAACGGCCGAGCACGTCCAGCGCCCGATCCAGCGGCTCCGCCTTCCAGACGACGCGGCTGCCGGCCTGGGCGATCAGCTTGTCCACCTCACCCACCTGAATAACTTCACCGTGGCTGATGATCGCCACACGGTCGCACATTTGCTGAATTTCGCTGAGCAAATGGCTTGAAACGAACAAGCTTAGCCCCGTATCCGCAAGCTGGCGGATAAATTCGCGCATTTCCTTGATCCCTTGCGGATCGAGTCCGTTCGTAGGCTCATCCAAAATCAGCAGTTTAGGATTTCCCAGCAGCGCCTGGGCAATACCGAGACGCTGGCGCATCCCGAGCGAATATGTGCGCACCTTGTCGTGGATGCGCTGATCCATGCCGACGATGTCGACCACCTCGCGAATCCGCTTTTCGCCGACGCCGGGCAGCATCCGGGCAAAATGCTCGAGATTTTCCCAGCCGCTCAAATACCCGTACAGCTCCGGATTCTCGACAATACAGCCGACATATCGGAGCGCTTCATTATGCCGCATATGTACGTCGTAACCGCAAATTTTCACGGAGCCTTCCGTCGGTTTGATCAGATCGACGAGCATGCGGATCGTCGTCGTCTTGCCGGCGCCGTTCGGGCCGAGAAAGCCGAATATTTCACCGGCATATACATCAAACGAAATGCCCTTGATGATCCATTTGTTCTTTATTTTTTTACGAAGTCCGTTAACGGACAAAACGACCTCAGGCTGCCCATGCTGAGCCACGAAACCCACGCCTCCTTTTAAACTCATTTCAAGATCTGCGCGATCCGCTCGGCAATCCGTTCGTAGCCGTCCTGGTTCGGATGGAAATGATCGCTGTACAAATATTTGGTCAGATTCAGCTCAAACAAATCGTAGGTCGGCACGACGACGACGTTCGGGTACCGGTTCGCCATTTCGAAGGCGGACGTGTTCCACTTTTGCACGACGAGAGAGCCTTCTCTCGTTTCGTCCAGATCAAGGAACGGATGGTATAACCCGACATAATATACGATCGCCTTCGGGTTCGCTTTGGCTACGATGCTTAGCACCTGCTCAAGCCGCTTTAACGCTTCGGGCATCCGATCCGCGGCCGCCTTTGCGCTGAAGCCCTGAGACTGATCGAGTATGCCTTGGCCGCCTTCAAACAAATCGTTGCCGCCGATCGTAAGCAGCACGATATCCGATTCGGCGATCGCTTGGGAGATTTCTTTTTTCGCGTCAAGATCCTTCAGTAAATCGGTCGTCCGGTAACCCGGAATGGCGAAGTTGTTGTATACGAAAACCGGCTTGCCGGCCTGCTTCTCCAGCTTGTCCCGCAGCTGTCCGACGTACCCCTTGCCCGTCAAATCCCCGGTTCCCGCCGTCAGCGAATCGCCGAGCGCGACGATGCGAAGCTGCTCTCTGTCCGCCAGCACGTCCGGCTTCTTCTGCTCCGAAGCCGGGAGCCCCGGCTCGTTCGACACGACAGGATTCGGAAACAAAATTTGATTGACCGCATACACAAATCCGAATGCGCAGAGCGCCGTAGAAACGATGCTGCCGATGACGACCGCGCGCCATAACCACTTGGACGATTTCAAACGTTTCCCCTCCACCTGCTTCTGTTAAAATATGTCGATTGCTCTGTTTTTAAGAGTAAAGGTTTGAGCGGGAATTTGCAAACTCGAGGCCCCCCCCTAAATGGGAGCCCCCCCTAAATCCCCCCATGGGGGGGACCCCAGGCGCTCGGGCGCCCTGGACCCGCCCGCGGTACGGGAGTGCTCGCTTCTAGTTCGCGTTCGTCGGGCATGGATTTTTTGGGCTGCGCATAAAAAATCCTATGCCCGACACGCTTTACTTTGGGAGCGAAGCTGCCGGGAGTGACTGAGTGCCTCGGGCTCGCGATTGTCCTTCATGGTTTTGCTGTAGCAAAACCTATTACAGACGCGCTTTACTTTGGCGCGGTGTGGTGCCAAACAAAAAACAAGCCCCCATGTTCTCAGGCGGAGCTTGTTTTTTGTGTTAAAGATATGTAACGCGGCAAATCAACTTTGATCACACATCAAATCACTTGCTTCAAAAGGCGGTATTGCGCTTGGATGAGGCCGTGGTAGATGCCGCGGTGCTTCATCAGCTGCTCGTGATTGCCCATTTCCATCAGCGTGCCGTGATCCATCACGACGATGTTGTCGGCGCTGCGGATCGTCGAGAGACGATGCGCGATAATAAATGAGGTGCGCCCTTTCAGAAGCAGCTTGAGCGCCTCCTGAATTTTCAGCTCCGTTTCCGTATCGATGCTGGCCGTCGCCTCGTCGAGGATGAGAATGCGCGGATCGGCGAGCAGCGCCCGGGCGAACGAAATGAGCTGCCGCTGTCCCATCGAAAGCACGTTGCCGCGCTCCTGCACCTCGGTGTCGTAGCCGTTCGGCAGGTTCACGATAAAATCGTGAGCACGTACCGCCTTGGCGGCCCGCTCCACTTCCTCATCGGTTGCGTCCAGCTTGCCGAATCGAATGTTTTCCCGGATCGTGCCGGAGAAAATGAACGTGTCCTGCAGCACGATACCGACCTGCGATCTCAAGCTGTGCAGCGAGACGTCGCGGATATCGTAGCCGTCGATCGTGATCCGGCCGGCCGTCACATCGTAAAACCGGCACAGCAGGTTGATGATCGTGCTTTTGCCGGAGCCCGTATGGCCGACCAAAGCGACCGACTGCCCCGCTTCCACGTTCAGGTTCAGCCCTTTCAGGGCATAACGTCCGGGCTCGTATTCGAATTTCACGTTTTCAAAGTGAATGTTGCCGATGATCGGCGGAAGCTGGATCGGATCTTTTCTCTCCGGGACGGAAGGCTTCTCGTCGATAAATTCGAATATCCGCTCGGACGAAGCCATGGCGATGAGCAGGTTCGAGTACATTTGGCCGAGCCGGTTGATCGGCTCCCAGAAGTTGCCGATATAGTTCGCGAACGCAACGAGCAGACCGACCGTAATTTCGCCTTTTTGAATCAAGTAGGCGCCGAACCAAAACAAAATGCAGTACCCGATCGCACCCGTCACCTCGATGATCGGGTTGAAGCTTTGGTTGAGCGTCGACGCCCGGTTCCAATGCTTCGTGTTATCCTGGTTCATATGATCGAAGAAGGCGATATTTTCTTTTTCCTGGGTAAAAGCTTGCGTCACCTTGATTCCCTGAATGCACTCGTTCAGGTGCGAGTTAATGCGCGCGGTGCGGATTTGCACCGTCTGCCACGAGCGGCGGATGGCGACGCGCAGCTTGGTCGATACGAGAAACATGATCGGTACGGTCACGATAATCGCAAGCCCCAGCTTGAAGTTAAAAAACAGCAAGATGATGATGATGCCGGTAAGCTGCACACAGTCGATCATCAGGTTGACGACGCCGTTGGTCAGCAGATCCTGCAGCGAATTGACGTAGTTGACGATGCGTACCAACACCGAGCCGGCGGGCCGTTTGTCGAAAAAGTTAAACGAAAGCTTCTGAATGTGGCTGAACAAGTCGTCCCGCAGGTCGTAAATCACCTTTTGCCCGATAAAGTTCGTATAGCGGATACGGTATGTATTGGCGGTCCATTGTATAAGATACAGCGCCAAAATGCCTCCGACCGCAAACAGCAGCAGCTTGCCGTTGCCGGCGAGGAGCGCCTTGTCGATGGCGAAGCTGATGAGCAGCGGGATAAATAGCTTCGACAGCGCGCCGACGCACATCATGATGATGATGATCGGCAGCAGCTGCTTGCTGTAAGGCTTGACGTATTTGGCCATACGCCGGACCTGGTTCCAGTCGAAAGGCTTGTCGAGCTCCTCGTCGTCCTGATAGATGAACCTGTGCTGCACGTCCTGCTTCGGAGCTGCGTTTTCCGCAGCCTTTTTTTCATGGGCGGCTTGGGTGCTCAATGGGAAAACCTCCTTTGGGCGGCGGCTGCAACTTCGGAGGCAGAGACTTTTTCCGCCGCTTCGACCCCCGAAGCGCTGTCGGACTCGATCCCCTCGCTGTCCTGCTCCGGCTCGTCTGCAAACTGGATTTTGTATGTTTCCAGATACGGGCCTTCCTGCTTCATCAGCTGCTCGTGGGTTCCCCGCTGCACAACGCGGCCTTGATCGAGCACAAGTATTTCATCCGCGTGCTTCAATGAAGATATTCGGTGCGCGATGATAAACGTCGTGCGGCCTTTCATCACTTCCTGGAAGCCAAGCTGAATCTCGTGTTCGGTTTCCATATCTACGGCGCTTGTCGCGTCGTCGAGGATCAGAATTTTCGGGTTTTTCAGCAGCGCCCGCGCGATCGCAATCCGCTGCTTTTGCCCGCCCGAGAGGCCGAGTCCGCGCTCGCCGACGATCGTATCATAGCCGAGCGGCAGCTCCATGATGAAATCGTGCGCCTTGGCCAGCTTCGCCGCGCGAACGATGTCGTCCATCGACGCGTCGCGAATGCCGTAGGCGATATTGTTGCGGATCGTCGAGGAGAACAGGAACGTTTCCTGGAAGACGATCGCCATTTGCTGACGCAGGCTTTCCAGCGTCACGTCGCGGATGTCGATGCCGTCGACCGTAATTTTGCCCATCTTGACGTTGTAAGCGCGAAGCAGCAGCTGAATGACCGTCGATTTGCCGGAGCCGGTGCCGCCAAGCAGTCCGATTATGGAGCCTGCAGGCGCATCGATGTTCAGGTCATGCAGAGCCGGCTGCTGTTCCGGATAAGCGAAGGTGACGTTTTCGAAGCGCACATGTCCTTTCACCCGCTCGGATTTCAGCTCGATCGCATTGTCCTTATTTTTCACGTGAACATGGTGATGCAAAATTTCCAGCAGCCGTTCGCCGGCGGCCTTCGACTGCGTGAAGTTGTTGATATGAAAGCCGATTTGCCACATCGGTCCGATGATGTACCAGATCAAGCTGAAGCAGGCGACGAGCTCGCCGAGCGTAATGGTTTTCCCCAGCACCAGGTAACCGCCGACGCCGAGAAGAATGACGACGCTCGCATTCGCAAAAAACTCCATCCGCGGAAAATAGGTCGCCCAAATGTTCGACGTATCGACGTTGTTTTGCTTGTATTCCTCGTTGCGCTGAGCAAACTTTTCGATTTCAAAAGGCTCCCGCGCGAACGACTTGACCGTGCGGACACCGGTGATGTTCTCCTGAACGGAAGTCGTCATGGCGCTCATCGATTTGCGGATTTGCCGGAACGCCGGATGGATCTTGCTTTCAAAGCGGATCGCCGTAAAAGCAAGCAAGGGCATCGCCGCCATCGTGATCAGCGTCAGCTTCCAATTGATCGTCATCATCATGATCGTGCCGAACGAAAACATGAGAACGACGTTTAATATTTGCACGAAACCGAAGCCGATAAAGTCGCGCACAGCCTGCAAATCCGCCGTCAGTCTCGACATCAGGTCGCCGGTGCGCGCTTTGTCGTAATACTGGAACGATAAATACTGCAGCTTCTCGTACAGCGAATTTCTCAGCCGGTAAGCCGTGCGGTTGGCGAGCTGACCGCTCGATGCGCCCTGCAGCCACATGAACAAACCTTTAATCGTGACTACGGTAACGACAAGCAGCGCCAAGTAAGGGACCCCTTCAAACTGCTTTTTCGTGATGACTTCGTCGATCAGGTACCTGAGCAAGTTCGGGTAAACGAGCCCCAGCGTAACCGCGACGAGCAGGCAGAGAATAGCGGCATACAAAAATCGCCTCTCCGGCCAGTAAAACTCCTTCAGCTGCCTGAATACTTCCATGACTACCTCCCAGTTGTTGTGAGAAACGCGGGCGGCTTTCGCCCGAAAAACCGCCTAAAAAGCAAAAAAGACGGCTTTTCAAAAGCCTTCTTACCTTCGGAGCGTCGAAATTCCCGCGCGCTCTGCAAGCGTTTTTATGAATCTTAACACCAACCACCGCAAGCGGCAACAGCGCCGTTTCCGATAATTCACGGTTTCGCCACATTTAACCCGATATGCTCACAAAATGGAGAAACAATCCAACTAATTCATCCAAATGGTGCCGAATGTTGCCAAAGAAAGCCCTTTCATGAAAACGGCGCAAATAGGCTGCCGAAACCGCATGAAATCAAGGTTTTTGGCAGCCTGAAAATATCGGTATAATTAATTTTTCGCGTTGTCCGGCCTTTGCAATGCCTATCCAAGCAGACCGAGCAGCTCCGCCTTGCGCGTCTCCAGCTCCTGCTCGTTCAGCTTCATTTCAAGCGCGGCGGTCAAGCCTTCGACATGTTCCTCCAGCGATACGATATGCCGCTCTCGCAGCTGCTGGAACCATTGCCGGTATTCGCTTAAGTAAGCTTGTTTAAGCGCCTCGGCCTGCATCGCAGCGTAGCGGTTGATCGGTTCGGTTAGCCTGGCCTCCAGCTCCCCTTTCAGCTTCGCTTTGCCGTCCCCTTCGAAAAACGTTTTGGCATTTTTGAAAAAGCCTGCCAGCCATTTGCCCGAAACGTCGTCCGCCGACAGCTTCTGATTCAGCTCCGGCGTCGCAAACTTCGCGCTCTCGTAGCTGTCCGCCTCATAGGCGTCCACCCGCCCGGCGATTTCCCGCTCCCATTCCGCATAACGCGCGCGGGCGAGCTCGTTCATTTTGTTTTCGATTCGCAGCGTCGTCGCGAGCGATTCCTGGGACAGGTCAAAGGCAATCATGCCCGTCAGATCGTCCCAAGCCGTCTGCATAAGCGTTCTGACATCGCCCCGGTCCTCCCGGAAGACGGACGGATTAAACGCGATATTAAACAGCTCGCCGAACCGGAAGGAGGTTCGCTGCTTCACGTAATAGAGCAGCTCGTCGATTTCCTTGGCCAGTTCCTTCTCGTCGTTCGCCGCATCGGTTTGCCGCAGAAGCCGCTCCGCTTCCTGCCGGGCGCTGCGCAGCGAAGCCGCCTTGCGCTGCCGCTCCTCCGCGTCGGACCGCGCCTCGGCGATCCACTGCCCCATCACGTCAGCCGCGCGTTTAATTTCCTGCTGCGCGGAACGGACGGCGATATCGGTCAGCTCCTCCAGCGAAAACTTGACGAAATCGCGCTCAAACGCCGTAATGCCGGATTGCTCGGCAAGGGCGCCGTCCCCCGCAAGCTTTCCTTCCAGGGCCATTTGGCTGGAAATCGGGAAAATGCGCGGATGACGGATGCCGTGCGTCAGCAGGTTCGCTTCGACGTGTCCGACGACGCCGTCCAGCTCCTCCTGGCTGGAAGCAAGATCCGCCGCATTGACGATAAAAAACATTTTATCCATTTCAAAGCTGTCCTTCACCCGTCCGAGCTGCAGCAAAAATTCCCGGTCCGCCTGAGAGAACGCGTGATTGTAATAAGTGACGAACAAAATGGCGTCGGCGTTTTTAATGTAATTGAACGCAACTCCGGTATGCCGCGCGTTGATCGAATCGGCCCCCGGCGTATCGACGAACACAATCCCCTGCTCGGTCAGCGGATTGGCATAATACAGCTCGATCACATCGACAAAGCACGACTTGCTTTCGTCCGCTACGTACTCGCGGAACTCTTCGAGCCCAACCCGAAGCTCGCGTCCCAAATTCGGCTCCGCCGCTTGCCAGCCCTTCTCGACCGCCTTCAGAAACGTGAAGTGAGGTTTGCCTTTGGCGGTCACGTGTGCCGGGGAAAGCTTGCCAATCTGCGCAAGCGCCGCCGTCAGATCCGGGCTTTCGGCTCCAAGCGCCTTCAGCGAGTATAAAATATCTTCGGTCATCGCTTCGAGCGATTTCATTTTCACTTTGACGCTGCCGTGCGGCCAATCGGCGTCCGGCGGCATGATTTTGTTGATCGCCGCCGTCGTCGGATTCGGCGATACCGGCAGCACGCGTTCGCCGATCAGTGCGTTGGCGAACGACGACTTGCCTGCACTGAAAGCGCCGAACAGCGCGATCGTGAAGCGGCTCTGGCGCAGCCGCTCCGCCTTGTCGCGCATCGCCCGCGCGACGCGCGCGAGCGCCGCCGTGCCGGCGATGGCGCGCTCCGCCGCGGCGAGCTGCTCCGCGGCGCGGGCGAGCCGCTCGCGGTGCCGGCTCGCGCCGAGCGCGCCGGCCGCCGGCCGTGCCGCGGACGCGCCCGCCGGCTCCGCCGCAGCGCGTGCGGGCGCGGCTGGCGCAGCCGGAGCGGCGCCGCTTGGCGCAGGCGCCGCGGCTGCGCGGGCCGGCGCGCGGTAGCCGGCCGCGTCCGGCAGTGCCGGCGGCAGCGGCGCGGGCGCGAGCGCGGCGAGCAGCCGCTCGCGGTACGCGGCCTCCTCGCCCGCGAGCCGCTCGAGCTCGCGCACTGCGCGAAGCCGCGTCTCGAGCGCCGCGAGCTGCGCTTCGAGCGCGGCCCGCTCCGGCGCGCCCAGCTGCGCCGCGAGCTCGGCGAGCCGGTCGGCGGCGTCAAACGCGCGCTTGCGGCCGAGCGTCTTCGCCTCGGCGGCGATCTGCCGGCTGTAGTTGAGCGTGTACTCGCCGGTAAAACCGGCCGCAGGGTTCACCTGAGCGGCAAGCCACTCCGGCGTCACTTCCACTTGCAGCTCTTCGGCGACGCCCGCCGCATCGTCGGACCGGAAGCCGAACGCGCTCCACTGCTTCTTGAGCGCGTCGCGAAGATGCCATTCCAGCTGCGTGTGCACCTTCTCCGTAAAGTCGCGGTGGAACGCTTCGAGCCGCCGCTCGATTTCCTTCGCAGTTTTTGCCGCCCCGGCGAAAAATCCGACCTTAAAGCCGGGTTTCCGGCTCTGCAGGTACTCGTGCGCCAAATCCCGCGTCGCCGCGGGCGTAATATTGGCGTTTTCCGCTACGCCGGACGCCTCCTTGCGCATCGCTTCCTTCATTTGCTCCGGAAGCTTCTTCAGCGCCTCCAGCCGCTCCGCCAGACGCGCGTATTCGGCTTGCGCTTCCTCCGCCCCGTCTTCGGCGAGCTCGTCTCTCAGCGCGGATTTGACCGCCTCAGTGCGGTCCGCCATCGCCTTGGCATGTTCGTTCACCAGATGAACGGCCGATGAATACAGGCTGTATTCCGTCAGCTGAGGGGCGCGTCCGACCAGCTCCTTTAGCGTCCATAGGAGACGGTCCCAATCGTTTAACGGATGGTTCTCCTGTTTTACCGACGTATAAAATACGCCGTCCGGCTCGATATGCCAGTTGCGGAAAGCTTGCAGCGCGCTTTCTTTGTACTCCTCGAACGACAGCTCCTGCTCGCGGTGTTTGTCGATCATATTGATGATCAAATAAAGCGGTTTGCCGCGTTCCTTCATTTTTTTCGTAAATGCAAAGTTGATTTCCGACTGCACATGATTGTAATCCATCACGTAAAAAACGACATCCGCCAAATGCAGCGCCGATTCCGTCGCCATATGGTGCGCATCGTCCGTCGAGTCGATGCCGGGCGTGTCAAGCAGTGCCGCATGCTCGCCGAGAAAATCGATCGGATAGCGGATTTCCACCGTTTCGATATCCGTGCCGTTTTTGCAGTAAGCATCCAGCTCAGCCAGCGGAATCGAATGTACCTGCGGCCCGCCTCCGCCATCATGCTCCCCATCTTCCGAAGACCTGTGGGTGACCCTCGCCTCCGGCTTCCCGTTTGCAATGCTGACGATGTTTGCGCTGGTCGGGATCGGGCTCGACGGCAGCAGCTCGTGCCCGCACAGCTTGTTGATCATGCTCGACTTCCCCGCCGAAAAATGCCCGCAAAACGCGATATACATTCGCTGCGCTTCCGATTTGTCCAGAAGCTGCCGCATTTTTCTCGTTTGTACCCGGTCGCCTGCCGTTTCGAAGTTGTTCTCTATATTCTGCAGCGCCGTCAGTATGCGTTCCCCGCTGTAAAGCACGTTGTTCATCTCGCTTTTGTCTCTCCCCGTCTCTCTCTAACGTCTAGGTTAAATAAATAAAAAAAAACCGAAGAAGCTTCGGTTTTTAGTGTACCATATTTTCGCGTTCCGGGATAAAAATTTCGAAAACGCCGCCATGCTGAAGAATCGTAATGTCCTTGTTTTTCACTTTCATCACCACGACATCCGGTTTCGCCTTCATACGGTCCAAGTAGCTTTCCGGAACGTCGCCGGAGCCGTTAACCGTCACGCCTTCCACTTGCTTCTCTTCGTTTTCGGCGATCGGCGTAGCAAGCACCTTTTCATAAATATCGGAAAATACTTCAAAATCATTTGTATATACAGATATGCATTTCATAAGCCATTCCCATCCTTTGCCAATTGTCTCGTCATCTCTATGGATTAGATTTCCTACTGTTTCCGGTTTTCATACGTTTTTTTCCTTCTTTGCATATATCCAAAAGCGGACATACCCCGCATTGCGGGTTTTGCGCCTTGCAATGGTAGCGCCCGAAAAAAATCAACCGGTGGTGCGTGAGAGTCCATTCGTCCTTCGGCACCTTTTTCATCAGCTTCTTCTCGACTTCAAGCACCGAATCTTCTTCCGCCGCAAGGCCCAGCCGTTTGGACACTCGCTCTACATGAGTATCGACTGCGATAGCCGGTACGCCGAAAGCGTTGGACACGACCACATTCGCCGTTTTACGTCCGACGCCGGGCAGCTCGGTCAGCTGCTCGTGAGATTCGGGAATTTGCCCGTTATACTTGTCCAGCAATATTTGACAAAGCTTTTGTATGTTCTTCGCCTTATTGCGAAAAAGCCCGATTCTGCGAATATCCTGCTCCAGTTCTTCAAGCGGCACCGCCAAGTAATCTTCCGGCCGCTTGTACTTTTGGAAAAGGGTAGCTGTCACCTTGTTGACCGTCTCATCCGTACATTGTGCGGACAATAAAACCGCAATAGTCAACTCGAAAGCGTTCGAATGATGCAGTTCGCAATGAGCGTCCGGAAACATGCCGCCGATCGTATCCAGAATGTGGCGGACCTTCGAAGTTGTTGCCAAATTGCCTGTCCCCCTTCTTAAAGGGTGTTAAATCCAAGTTTAACGAAAAGCGCAAAGGTAATCAATGCCTAAAACCGACAAAAAGCGAACATTTTTTTAAAATTAACATTTCGTTGCAAAAACGGCAGCACCTCTTCCGAGGTGCTGCAAGCGAAACTATTTTTCAATTTCAATGATCTTGTCGTCGAGCACATAAACCGTCACTTCGTCGTTTTCGGCAAATGCATTAGGGGCTATCGTGTTCGTTCCACTGTGCAAATACGCTTTGGCGTGGAAGTTGTAGGTCGTTTTATCGTTATTCGCGGTAGATTTAAGCTGAAGCTGATTGAGCACGTAATCGTAGGAAGCGACAACGCGCTTGGTCGCTTGCGCCACACTGATGAGCACCTGGTCGCCTCCGTCTTTGATCACTTCGACACGGTCGCCGGTTTTCACGCTCGTCAACGCCGCGGATGTCGTTCCGTTCAGTTTAATAGTAAAATTTTTACCGACCGGAATGACTTGAACTGCACCGGAGAAGTCCTGCACCGTTACCGTACTCGAAGCGCTGTCGACGCCGGTCACCTTGCCGCGGATCGTATTCATCAAGTTTACTTTTTCCAGTGTGCTTCCGTAGAACGACATCTTCACATATTCATCAAGCACGATATCTTCGAACGTCCCGCCGGTTTGCGTAGCCTTAACGATTTTGTTATTGTTGTCCACCGTGACGGTCGAGAGTGTACCCGTCTCGTCTTTCACGCTGATTTGGCGATCGGCGGTATTGATGACAAGTACCTTGTAGATTCCCGATTTCTTCGAAACGATCGAGTTGACCATATCCTGATCGCGGTTGAGTGCCAATCTGACGGTATCCCCCACCTTGACGTCGGAAAGCGTAGCGCTTTTCCCTTTGCCGATCACGTCGATGGATGCACCGTAGGTCACATTGAATCTCAGGTTTTGCCCGCCGGCTGTGCGGACCGTAATTTCGTCCGGATCGGCGCTCGTGTTGACCTGCGTCACCGTTCCGTCGATATTTTGCGATAAGGATACCGAAATCAGCTTATCTTTGGAAGCACGGATGTCAAGATGCGTGCCTTTCTCCAAATATTTCTTGAACGTATCGTAAGGCGTATCGAGATCAAACGATTTGTATACAGTGGAATCCGTCAGCTTGTAAACGCTGTACGATCCATTCTCCTGCGCAACGGTAAGCAGCTTGAGGTCCGGGTCGTAGTTGACGATTTCGGCAAAGGTCAAATCGTTGACCGATCGGTTGGTCACGGTAATTTTCACGACTTTGTCATTGAGAATATCCAGCGACAGCTGATCGCCAACCTCCAGATCGTAAATCCCGGCGTTGCTCAGCCCTTCGACGGAAACGATCGTATTGTCGGCGATATAATATGCGCCCAGCGTGTTGCCCGTTTTGTTGATCGTGATGATCGTTTTGTCCTGATTGACGCTTGTAAGCGTGCCCTGAACGTTCGTGCCGAAGTCCGCCGCTTTATGGACCTTTATCGACACGATCTCGTTGTTTACGATCTCGTATCCGACAACATCCCCCGCGCGAAGCTTGCCGAGCTCTCCGACGCTGCCGTCGACGTTCACTACGGTAACCCGATTTGACACCGCATACGTCTCCTGATTGCCGCTCGATTGCTCAAGGAATACCATACGGCCGTCCTGGTCTTTCGGGTTCACGATGGAACCTTCGGCTTTTTTGTTGATCGGCACTTCCTTGACGATAATTTGCGAAATTTTCGAATTCGCCACAAGCAGGCTTCTCTTCAGCTCCACCTTACTTCCGATCGGGATGGAGCCAAGACTCATCCCCCGCCCGTCTTTGTCCGTTACCGTTACGTTTGCCGCGAGCTGCTGGAGGTTCTTTTTGCCGTTTTGCATAATCGATACCATCATTTGGTCGACGTACAACTCGGAAAGTATCCCTTCCGCCGACTCCATCCGCTCTTGGTCGTTCGTAATCTCGATGTAATAGGCCGTTCCCGAAACGGCGACGACGTACACCTCGTAGGTTTGCTTGATCGCGGATGCGGCGATCTTATTTTCGCTTTTTGCACTGTACACCGCTGCTTCCGGGCTGATCGTATAATCGTACGACTGGCCTTTCGCATCGAGCACCGTAATTTTTTTATCGGTAATCTCCGCGGCGTAGCCCGTTATGACCCGTTCGGAGCGCTTGGTCAAATATTGGTCGGCACGGCTTAAAAATGTCGCCATCTGAGCCCGTGTAACCGCATTTTTCGGGCCGAAATTGTAATCGTCGATGCCGTTGACGATCTTCAGCAAATAGGCTTCATTTATGTATCCGAGAGCCCAGGAGGAAAACTCTTTCGCATCCTGGAACGATGAAGGCACAGACGATACCTGCTTCGCCTCGACTTCCTTTCCGGCCGCGCGGACGACGATTTTCGCTACCCATTCACGGGTAGCCGGTTTTGAGCCCCACGCCGTTTTGGAGGAGCCGGACGTTCCTTCCGTTTCCTCCGCTGCGCTGATGAGTCCCTTGTCAATGGCGAGCGCTACGTAAGGTTTGGCATAATCGTCTACGGTAACGGGCAGCGCGTATGAAGCGTTTTTCACTTCACCGGCCAGGCCCATCATGCGGATTGCCATAATAATCGCGTCCTGCTGCGAAACCTGGTTGTCGGGCAAAAAGGAACCGTTCGCATATCCCTCGATAATGCCGAGCGTGGCCAGCTTCGTAACGTGTTTCGTATACCACGTGTTAGGAACCACATCTGTAAAAGAAGTGCGCACCGAAGTATTGCTTAACGACGTGCTGTTTATGGTGCTATTTGTCGTGTTGGTCGACGTGTTGTTGTTGGTGGACGTGCTGTTTGTCGTCGTTCCCGCTGATGTACCGGTTGTCGACCCCGCCGGCGTCGTCGTATCGGCTGCGAAAGCCGCCGTGTTGCCCATGGCCATAGCCAGCGTGAGCACACTCGCAACAAGCTTTGTGCGGCGTTTATTTTTTTTGTTCATTATGTTGCTCCTCTCCCAAGCGGCGATATTAGAGTGATAGTTTCATAGATTTGCATTCAGGAACGTTTCATTGGATGAGGAAGGTCCATATGCCCCATCAGGCTTTCCGCTTTCTTGCCGTCCACCAAAATGTCCACCATCTCGATTTCCGGAAACTGAAACAGCGTGCGGCGAAGCGCTTCAAGCACGAGCTCTTCCCCGGGAGCTCCTTTTCGCGCCTCCGGACTTATCGACAAATCGACGGTAAGAGCCGATCCCGAGCGTACTGCGCTCTTGAACGTAAAACCTTTGCAAAGAGGCACCAGCTTGGCGTCCGAGGATGTTGCCAGCGCACCGAGTGCGGCCAAATACTTGTCCTCATCCTGCTTATAGGAAACGGCGATCTCCTTCTCAATCAGCTTTTCTCCGTTTTCATCGCCGAAATAAGCCTTCAGCGTCTTTCCTTCAACCGGTTTCTTCGCTTCGGACTGTACGGGAGCCGGCGCAGCTTGGGATTCGTTCCCCGATGCCGGGTGGTGCCCATCCGTTTTGGCTTGTCCGCAGCCGGTTATCGCAAATAGCAAGCATGCGCCTGCAGCTATGACGTACATCTTCTTGAGCATCGAAATCCTCCTAAATAGTAAGCATCGGCATTCGCTGGCGCGGGCCGTCCTGCTTAGGATGATAGCCTTCAATTGGAGTTAAGGGTCTCTACGATGGCGGCGACAATCGATGCGGCAAGTTTGTTTTGGAACGCATCCTGATATAAAAGCGATTCTTCTTCCTTGTTCGATAAATAGCCGCATTCCAGCAGTACGGCAGGCATCGTCGTATGTTTGATCACGTAAAAATCGGACTGCCGGACTCTGCGGTCGTTAAGTCCGGTGCCGGCCAAAGCTTGCCGATGAACGATGTTCGCGAAGGATTCGCTTTCCTTTCTGGAATAATACGTTTCAATGCCGCGAATTGTTGCATTGGAAAATTTATTCGCATGAATCGATAAAAATAAGTCCGCCTCCGCGTCATTGGCCACGGCAACCCGTTCGGCGAGCTCCAGAAACGTATCATCCTTGCGCGTCATGACCACTTCGATGTCCTTCTCTTTTTCCAGCAGGTTGGCCACCTTCGTCACCATAGAGAGCGTAAAGTCCTTCTCGTATCTGCCGGTGGCGGAAACTGCCCCGGTGTCTTTATCGCCATGTCCGGCATCGATGACAACTTTATATTTCGGCGCAGGCTTTACGTCAAATACGAACTGATTCGTCTGCTTGGAATCCGCAGGCTTCAAAACTATTTTACTCTTTAAATCTATTACCATTCTAACGATAGATGGCTCAGTTGAAAATAGGGAGTAACGAATTTTTTGAATGGCCGGGTGATCGACCGCAATTTCCCCCTGCTTGTCCGCGTTCACTTTCAGGGAGGGATCAAGCTGGGCATATGGAAAATCGACGACGAGGCGGTCCGGATTTTTCAGCTTCGTGATGTTCGGCTTCATTCCGTTTGCCGATGTTTTGACGATGATTTGCTCCGCATTCAGGCTGATTCCTTGCACCGTCACGATCGTTTTCTCTTCGGCGGGTTTTGTACCCTCAGGTTTCGCTCCCGCAGCCGTTCCCGGCTTTGCTGCCGCATCGGAGGATGTCGCCGCGCCTCCGCCCGCCGTCCCGTTTCCGGTTGTGCCTGCAGGCTTGTCCGAGACACCGTTTCCGACCGAGCCAGCAGGCTTGTCCGGCGTGCCGGTTTCCGGTTTGCCCGCCGCCGGATTCGGCAAGTTCTGCGGATTTTGCTGCTCCGCCGGCTTCGGGCCGATCGCCTCTATAGGCTTCGCTGAGGGCTGCTCGTTTTGCGGAGAGGCATTTTGTGAGTTCGTATTTTGTCCATTCGTATTCGGTTGGCCGGAATTTGGTTGCCCGGTATTGGGCTTGTTCGCATTTGGCTGGTCGGCATTCGGCGGGCTAACAGCGGGACGGCTCGCGACCGGCTGGGCCGCATTTTGCGAGCTTTTATCGGATGCGTCGGCATTTTGCGGCTCGGAGGCCGACGCTGCATTTTTGAACAAAAATACCGAACGTGTAAGCTCGTCCCACGTCACTTTAACGCCGAGCTGCTCGCTTACGAAACGAAGCGGCAGCATCGTGTTGCCTTCTACGATCGCCGGTGCGGCCTCAAGCGCAACCTTCGCATTGTTCACGACCGCTACAGGCTGATCGATGCTCAGTTCGATGTTCGTCTGCTCTTTTTTCACGGTCACTTTACGGGCATCGCCGTCCCACTGCACCTTGGCGCCAAGCTCTTCCGCGATAATACGCACAGGCACGATTGTGGTGCCTTCCTTCACGATGCGCGGCGCCACCTCCGCAGTCAACTGCTTGCCGTTCAAAAACAGCTGTATGGGCTGCACCGCAGCGCCGGCTGAAACCGGAAACAGCAAAATCGACAAAGTCACGAACAATGCGAAAAATACGAATGAAAACCTCATTTTACACCTCTGTTAGTTCTGGATTATGTATGGCATGCAAAAAAGAACAGAAATAGACATAAATCTGAAAATAACGGGAACATCCGACGATATATTAGACCGATTTTTTTCCAAAAAGTTGCGGTTGACTCCCCAAAAATCGATGCTTTTCTCAATAAAAAAAGCTGCCCCGAGGAAGCCTGTGAAGGCTACCCGGGACAGCCGGGACATTCCGCTTATTTGTAGGCGAGCCGGGATGCGTGAGCCGCTTCGTACGCCGCAATTTTGTCCTGATGCTGGAGCGTCAGACCGATGTCGTCAAGACCTTGCAGAAGGAACTGACGGCGGTGCTCGTCGAGATCGAACGAAATTTCAAGCCCTTGGCCGTCAGTGATCTTTTTGTTCTCCAGATCGACCGTCAGCTTGTAGCCTTCGTTTTTCGCGGTGCGCTGGAACAGCTCTTCCACCTGCTCCTCGCTGAGCTTGATCGGCAGAATGCCGTTTTTGAAGCAGTTGTTGTAAAAAATGTCGGCGAACGAAGGAGCGATGACGACGTTGAAGCCGTAGTCCTGAATCGCCCACGGAGCGTGCTCGCGGGAGGAGCCGCAGCCGAAATTCGCGCGGGAGAGCAGAACCGAAGCTCCTTGGTAGCGTGGCTGGTTCAGGCTGAATTCAGGAATGACGTTGCCCTTCTCGTCCCAGCGCCATTCGAAGAAAAGGAATTGGCCGAAGCCGGAACGCTCGATGCGCTTCAAAAATTGCTTAGGAATGATCGCGTCCGTGTCCACGTTCACGCGGTCGACCGGAGCCACAAGGCCGGTATGCTGTTTAAATGGTTCCATGGTTATATCCCCTCACGATCTATGATTTAAGCTTCTTGCTTTACTTTGAATTTCCAGTCGCGCACGTCGACGAAACGTCCTTCGATCGCAGCTGCGGCCGCCATCGCCGGAGATACGAGGTGCGTGCGTCCGCCGCGGCCTTGACGGCCTTCGAAGTTCCGGTTGGACGTCGAAGCACAGCGCTGGCCCGGTTGCAGAACGTCCGGATTCATCGCCAGACACATGCTGCAGCCTGCATCGCGCCATTCGAAGCCGGCTTCGGTGAAGATTTTGTCCAAACCTTCCTTTTCCGCCTGTATTTTTACGCGTCCGGAGCCCGGAACGACGATTGCCGTCACATTCGGGTTAACCTTATAGCCTTGAGCCACCGCAGCCGCGGCGCGCAGGTCTTCGATCCGGCCGTTCGTGCAGGAGCCGATAAACACGTAGTCGATAGCGACTTCCGTCATCGGTGTGCCCGGCTTCAAATCCATATATTCAAGCGCCTTTTCAGCCGCTTTGCGTTCGTTTTCCGTAGCGAAGCTTTTCGGATCCGGCACTTTCGCCGTAATGTCGGTACCCATGCCCGGGCTTGTGCCCCAGGTCACCTGCGGGATCAAGGAGTCCGCATCGAATTCGACCACTCGGTCGTAGCTGGCGCCCGGATCGGTAACGAGCTGCTTCCACTGCTCCACCGCTTGATCGAATGCCGCTCCTTGAGGAACGTACTCACGTCCGCGCAGGAAGTTGAACGTCGTTTCGTCCGGAGCGATCAGGCCCGCTCTTGCGCCCGCTTCGATGGACATGTTGCACACGGTCATGCGCTCTTCCATCGACAGGGAACGAATCGCTTCGCCGGTGTACTCGATAACATAACCTGTCGCAAAGTCGGTGCCGTATTTGGCGATGACGCCGAGAATGAGGTCCTTCGCCGTAACGCCCGGCTTCAGCTTGCCGTTAATGCGCACTTCCAGCGTTTTCGGCTTGGATTGCTGCAAGCATTGGGTGGCGAGCACGTGTTCCACTTCGCTTGTACCGATACCGAAAGCGAGTGCGCCGAACGCGCCGTGCGTCGATGTGTGGCTGTCGCCGCAGACGATCGTTTTGCCCGGATGCGTCAGGCCGAGCTCAGGCCCCATAACGTGAACGACGCCTTGGTCGATGCTGTTCAGGTCGAACAAAGTGACGCCGAAATCGGCGCAGTTTTTGGAAAGCGTGTCGACCTGCTGCTTGGAGATCGGGTCGGTGATGTTGAAGCGGTCTTTCGTCGGAACGTTGTGGTCCATCGTCGCGAACGTCAGGTCCGGACGGCGCACCTTGCGGCCGTTCATGCGGAGGCCTTCGAACGCCTGCGGGGACGTTACCTCATGCACCAGGTGCAAGTCGATGTAGATGATGCTCGGCTTGCCGGCTTCCTGATGAATAACATGGTTGTCCCAAATTTTTTCGAACATTGTTTTTGCCATGGAATCCTCACCTCATTAAGTATTCGTATAATCGTAGTAAAAGTGCAACCTCATCACCCATATTACCACGTTTCATTTGTTAACATCGTACCATTTCTTTCTTCATTGATCCAAGATATAATATCTATAAGATTAATAGGTTCGAACAATAACGATTGACGTCATCCAAATTCATGCCAAACGAAGGAGCGTATCCCATGGGTCAAGAAATCGAACGCAAATTTATGCTCGCCAGGTTCCCCGAAGATGAGATCCGGCAGGGCGTTTTAACCGTCGTATCGAGAAAAGAAATCGATCAGACGTACCTCGCGTTTTCCGCTACCGAAGAAGTCCGCATCCGCAGACTGTCCGAGAACGGCCGCAATGAGTACACGCATACTTTTAAAAGAGGCAACGGACTATCCCGCGAGGAAATCGAATATGCGATCTCCGAAGATATTTATGCACAGCTTCTCGGGAGCTCCGGTAAAACGCCGCTGAAAAAAGTGCGCACGACGCTTGTTTCCGCGGACGCGCTTCATTTCGACATCGACGAGTACCGCCCTCAGTTTGACCTGACGGTCGTGGAGGTGGAGTTTGCCGATACTTTAAGCGCGGAAAACTTCGAAGCGCCTTCATGGTTCGGCCGTGAGCTCGGAAGCGAAGAGGAATACCGCAATAAAAAGCTATGGCTGTCGCTGCAGGAAACTCCTTCCCCGAGGGAGGGCTGAGCGATGGAGCTGAGACAGCTTCAATACGCGCTGCAAATCGCCATCGAGCGCAATTTTTCCCGCGCCGCGGAAAAGCTCCATATCGCGCAGCCGTCGCTCAGCCAGCAGCTCTCGAAGCTCGAGAAGGAAATCGGCGTGCTGTTGTTTCAGCGCACGACCAACTCGGTCGAGCTGACGCATGCCGGCTCGCTGTTTATGGAGAAAGCGCAGTCGATTCTCGATATGGTCGAACAGCTTAAACAGGAGATGGAAGATATTTCGCAGATGCGCAAAGGACGTGTGGTCGTCGGCAGCCTGCCGATAACGGGAGCGCATATTTTGCCGCTCGTGCTGCCCGCCTTTCAAGAGAGATACCCGGAAATCGAAATCGTGCTCGTCGAAGAGACAACCGCGAATCTGGAGCAGCTCACCTTGGGGGGACAAGCCGACATCAGTCTGCTTTCGCTGCCGCTCATCGACGACGCGCTCGCCTACGAGCCGATCATCGAAGAGGAAATCGTGCTCGCCGTCCCGCCCCAGCATCCGCTTGCGGCGGCGGAAGCAAACGGCAGCGCTTCTTCGGTCGAAATCGAAAGCTTGCGCCACGAGCCGTTCATCGCGCTCAAGAAAGGCCAGGGGTTCCGCCAAATTACGCTGGAGCTTTGCCAAAACGCCGGATTTACGCCGAACATCGTTTTCGAAAGCAGCAACATCGAAACGGTGCAGTCGCTCGTCGCCGCGGGAATGGGCATCGCCTTTGTGCCGCATATGGTGTCCCGCAGCGGCTGGAGCCAGCATGCCCCGGCTTATTTGAAGCTCGCCTCGCATCCGACGCGAACGCTGGTCATCGCCTACCGTAAGGGGCGTTATTTGTCCAAAGCGGTCGACGCGTTCATCTCGACGTTTCGCGACGTGCTGGGGCAAACGAAAAGCCGATCCGGCAGCTGAGGATCGGCTTTCTTCATCTGGGTATAAACCCGCGATTTTATTAATAAAGGCTTGGTCTGCGATCCTCGAATATCGGAATCGTTTTCCGTACCCGGTCGACATCGTCCAGATTAATCGACGCGCGGATGATGCGTTCGCTTTCGTCGCCTTCGGCGATCACCTCGCCCCAAGGGCCGATGACCATCGAATGGCCGAAAAAGTCCGTGGCGCCGCTAATGCCTACACGGTTGCACGACACGACGAACATTTGATTTTCGATCGCTCTTGCCGTGAGCAGCGTCCGCCAATGATGAAGCCGCGGCTTCGGCCATTCCGCAGGGACGAACAGCACCTTCGCCCCGCCGAGCGCCAGCTTGCGCGCCAGCTCCGGAAAGCGGATGTCGTAGCAAATCATCACGCCGGCCGGCACTTCTCCGAGCTGAACCGCACCTACCCGCTCGCCGCCGACCAAATACTTCTCCTCATCCATCAAGCGGAACAGATGAATTTTCGAATAATCCGCCACTTTGTTCCCTTCGCGGTCATACACGTAAATCGTATTGCGGACGTCGGCGCCGACCTTTTCCGCAATCGAACCGCCCACAATATGGACGCCATGCTCGCGGCTGAAGGCGGACAGCAGCGCGTCCGTCCGTTCGCCGTTCGGATCCGCCAGCTCGTGAATGCGGTCCAGCGCATAGCCGGTGTTCCACATTTCCGGAAAAACGATGACGTCCGGCTTCGGCGATCCGTTTACCGCTTCGGCGAGCAGCGTTTCCAGCTTGGCAAAGTTGGCGTCCGGCTCGCCGATCGCGATATCCATCTGCAGCAACGCAATGTTTAATGTATTCGTCGACATAAGTTCACTCTCCATGACATAGACAGCAGTTATCTTTTTAATATATGCGAAAAAGGCGCCGGGCTCAATGGTTTTTGATCAGCAAATTATTGCAGGTCGAACAGCTCCCCGGAGTGCCCCGCCGGGCGGCTCTTCCTTTACTGTTTAACGGCGAGCCAGACCGTCCAGCGGTCTTTTTCTACGATCGGCCCGCCTGTTTTAAACGCTGCCCTCTCTTCAATAAAATCGCAAAGCTCCTCCAGTTGCCGATCGGCAAGCTCATGCAAAATCGATCGCCCCGTTCGGGCCATGAGATCGCTTCTCAACGCTTCCATTCCGGAATACGACGCGCGCGTTTCCCATAGCGTTTCCGTTTCGACCGTCTGAAAACCGGCAGCCGCCAAAGCCTGACACACCACTTCGTCCGGATGGCGGCGAGCCGTTTCGAACGGCGCAAGCCATCGATATTTTTCGAAAAAATACCCGCGAATATGCTCGGCGTTTCCCGGCAGCAAGCAATCCTCCGGCGTTCGGTCCTGCACGATCAGCATTCCTGTATCGGCAAGCAGCCGATGGGCTTCCTTAAAGCAAAGGAGTAAATCCGGGTGCGAAAGATGATGGATCAGCGCCCTTTCCAGGATGATGTCGAATTTCCCGCCGGGAAGCCCCGTATGTTGAGCGGTGCCTTGCCAAAATGCGATTTGCGGCAAACCCGCGCAATTTTCTGCCGCCCCCGCGAGCATCGCTTCGGAAAAATCAATGCCGACCGCTTCCGCGGCGCCGAGCTCGATCAGCGCCTTCGTATATATGCCGCCACCGCACCCGATGTCCGCGGCTTTTTTGCCCGGAAAGGAAATGCGGGCGGAAAGCCAGCTTTTCCAGCTGTCATTGACCGATCTTTGCGCGTAGCTGCTTCGGTTTGCGGCATCATGAAAATCGATGGTCATTTTCGGCACCATCCTCGAATATCAGTTTTATGTTTCGTTTAACAAAACTAAGTACCGCTATACGAAACAATCTCATTTTACCATGCTTATATCCTTGTTGAGAAGCGTTTTTCCATGCCCTTCTATGCCGCCTATACATGGGGATTAAATTTATGTTACATTATTGCTAACCTGAGTCTGACAAGACAAGTGAAATCGCAAATTGGAGTGAACGTTTATGACTACAAAATCAACGCAGGCCGGCGCTTCGGCTTTTCCGATTCGGGCGGCGGAGCGCATTCAGGAGCTGCCTGTGCAGTTTTTCGCCAAGCTGGTCGGAAAGGCAAACGAGCAAATCGCCGCAGGCCATGATGTCATCAATCTTGGGCAAGGCAACCCGGACCAGCCGACTCCCGAGCACATCGTGCGCTCGCTGCAAAAAGCGGCCGAAAATCCACAATACCACCGGTACCCGCCGTTTAACGGGTATTTGTTTCTGAAGCAGGCGGTCGCGCAGCGTTATAAGGAAGATTACGGCGTCGAGCTTGACCCGGAAACCGAAGTCGCCATTTTGTTCGGCGGCAAAACGGGGCTCGTCGAGATCAGCCAATGTTTGCTGAACCCCGGCGACGTTTGCCTTGTGCCCGACCCCGGCTATCCCGATTATTGGTCGGGCGTGGCGCTCGCGGGAGCGGAAATGGTAATGATGCCGCTGCGGGCGGATAACGCCTTTCTGCCTGATTATTCCGTGCTGAAGCAGGACGATGTGAACCGCGCGAAGCTGATGTTCATCAACTATCCGAACAATCCGACCGCGGTGACGGCTCCGGCTTCCTTTTATGAGGAGACGATTCGGTTTGCCGCGAAAAACGGCATCGTCGTCGCCAGCGATTTCGCCTACGGCGCGATCGGCTTTGACGGACAAAAGCCGGTCAGCTTCCTGCAGCTTCCGGGAGCGAAAGAAGTCGGCATCGAATTTTATACGTTATCGAAAACATACAATATGGCCGGCTGGCGCGTCGGCTTCGCTCTCGGCAACCGCGAGGTGGTCCGCCTGATCAATTTGATCCAGGACCACTATTACTGCAGCCTGTTCGGCGGCATTCAGGAAGCTGCGGCTGCCGCGCTGACAGGGCCTCAGGACTGCGTGGCGAATCTGCTTGCCACTTACCAGAGCCGCAGGGACGCGCTGTATGCGGCGCTTAAGCGCATCGGCTGGGAAGCAAAGCCTTCGCAGGGATCGTTTTTCTGCTGGCTGCCCGTGCCGAAAGGTTATACGTCGACCTCTCTGGCCGATCTGCTGCTTGACAAAGCGAAAATCGTCGTCGCGCCGGGCATCGGTTTCGGGGAAAGCGGCGAAGGCTTCGTACGGCTCGGACTGCTGTCCGACGAAGCCCGCCTGGAAGAAGCGGTCGACCGCATCGGCAAGCTGAACTTGTTTTAGAAGCGGCGGCGTCCGTGCATTTTGTCCAAGCAGCGGCTCCCGAAACTTTACAAGCGCGGCCGCGGCATGGTATCCTAAAAAGAAAACAAACGTAATGATGGGAATAGTAAGAAGTCGGCTTAGCGACCAGAGAGTAAATTCCGCAGGCTGCAAGAATTTACCGCATGATGCCCTTCCGAACCCGCCCCGGAACGGCCAACGATGAGTTGGACGGCGTCCCTCTGCCGTTACAGAGGCCTTAAGACGGATGAATGTCAAATTCATCAAGCAAGGTGGTACCGCGGAAGCTCAAGCTTTCGTCCTTAGCCGGACGGAAGCTTTTTCATTTTTCATCCCTATTTCCTGAAACGAAGAAAGAAGTGATTCAAACCATGAAGCAAAGGATTGTCGTTAAAATCGGCAGCAGTTCGCTGACCTCGGACGAAGGCGGACTCAATAAGGAAAAAATCGTCTTTTTTGCCGGGGAGCTGGCGCGGGCTCATGCGGACGGCTTCGAGGTGCTGCTCGTCACATCGGGTGCGGTGGCCGCGGGCTTCCGCCAAATCGGCTACGCGAGCCGTCCGAAAATACTGCACGAGAAGCAAGCTTCCGCGGCCGTCGGCCAGGCGCTGCTGATGCAGGCGTACCACGAGGCGTTCAGCGCCCATGGCGTAGGGGTCGCGCAAATACTGCTCACCCGCTACGATTTCTCCAACCGGAAGCGAATCCATAACGCAATGATGACGATCGACGAGCTGATGCGCCGCGGCATCATTCCAATCATCAACGAAAACGACACGGTGTCGGTCGATGAGCTGAAATTCAGCGAAAACGATACGCTTTCCGCGCTCGTCGCCAATCTGGTCAAAGCGAGCCGACTGGCGATTCTCACCGATATCGACGGGCTTTACACAGCCGACCCGCGAAAAAATCCGGAAGCGCGGCGCATCGACCGCGTGGAAACGATCGGCGACGAGCTTTACCGTATCGCGGGCGGCTCGGGCTCTTCCGTCGGGACGGGGGGTATGCTCTCCAAGCTCGAAGCGGCGCGCATCGCCATGCGCGGCGGCGTGCCGGTGTTCATCGGCCAGGTGCTCGAGCCGGGCGACCTGCGGATTGCCCTTGACGGAATCGGCAAGGGTACATATTTCGAGACGACGGCTCATGCGCTGCCGGTCAAAAAACAATGGCTCGGCTTCCACTCGCTGCCGCAGGGCCGCATCGCCGTCGACGGCGGCGCGGAAGCCGCCCTTGTGAGCGGCGGCAAAAGCCTGCTTCCGGCCGGCGTCAAGGAAGTGAGCGGCGATTTTCACCCCGGCGACGTCGTC
Organism: Paenibacillus hamazuiensis; assembly: GCF_023276405.1. Lineage (NCBI taxonomy): Bacteria > Bacillati > Bacillota > Bacilli > Caryophanales > Paenibacillaceae > Paenibacillus > Paenibacillus hamazuiensis. The sequence continues at coordinate 2,028,227 of NZ_JALRMO010000001.1, read as the reverse complement.
GAGGTCGTCGGTCCCGGCGGACATACGCTCGGCCGCGGCGTCGTCAACTATGCGGCATGGCAGCTGCAGGCGGTCGCCGGGCTGTCGACCGAAGAGGTGCAGCGCCGCATCGAGGTGCCGCGGATCGAGGTCATCCACCGCGACGAGTGGATTACGCTGCAGCAGGTGAACTGATGCTCCGCGGCGCTGCTGCATCGGGATGCCGCCGTATGACGCCGAGTGTTTGAGTCGCATACGCCAAAACAAGAAGGTACAATATGAATCCAAGAGGAGGAATCACTCTATGTCGATACATCAAACCGCCGTCAGCGAAGTGGTACAGAAGGCCACGCTGGCGAAGCAAGCGGCTCACCGGATGAGCATGCTCACGACGGAGCAAAAAAACGAAGCGCTGCTGCGGATGGCGGATGCCCTTATCTCGGAGCAAGCTTCGATCATCTCCGCCAATGCGCTCGATTTGCAGCGCGGCCGCGAGAACGGCACCAGCGAGTCGCTGCTTGACCGGCTTGCGCTGAATGAAACGCGCATCGCCGCCATGGCTGACGGCCTGCGCCAGGTTGTGGAGCTGCCCGATCCTGTCGGCGACTTGCTCGAAGAGTTTGACCGGCCTAACGGCATGCACATCCGTAAAGTCCGCGTGCCGCTCGGCGTCATCGGCATGATCTACGAAGCGCGCCCTAACGTGACCGTGGACGCCGCCGGCCTTTGCCTGAAAACGGGCAACGCCGTCGTTTTGCGCGGCGGCTCTTCGGCGCTGGAATCCAACCGGCGCATCGTGGAAGTGCTTCACGGCGCATTGGCAGAGTCGGCAATTCCGGCGGACGCGCTGCAGCTCATCTTCAGCGCCGACCGCTCCTCCGTCGACGAAATGTTGAAGCTGAACGGGCTGATCGACGTGCTCATCCCACGCGGCGGCGCATCGCTTATCCGGAACGTGGTCATGAACGCGACCGTGCCGGTCATCGAAACCGGTGCGGGCATATGCCATACGTTTATCGATGAGAGCGCGCAGCCGGACATGGCGGCTCGCATCGCGATCAATGCGAAGGTGCAGCGCCCGTCCGTCTGCAACTCGATGGAGACGCTGCTCGTGCATGAGGCTTATGCCGAAAAGCACCTCGCCACGCTTGCCGAGGAATTCCGCAGCCGCAATACCGAGCTGCGCGGCGACGAACGTGCGCGCCGGCTCATTCCGGACATGAAGGCGGCGGCCGCGGCAGATTGGGATACCGAATATAACGACTACATTTTGAACGTGAAGATCGTATCCGGCCTCGACGAAGCCCTGGAGCACATACGCCGCCACGGCACGATGCATTCCGAGTGCATCGTTACGGAAAACGAAGCGAATGCGCAGCGGTTTTTGCAAGAAGTGGATGCCGCCGCCGTTTATCATAACGTCTCCACCCGCTTCACCGACGGTTTCGAATTCGGCTTCGGCGCCGAAATCGGCATCAGCACGCAGAAGCTGCACGCGCGCGGACCGATGGGCCTCCCTGCCCTCACCTCGACCAAATTCGTCGTAACCGGAAGCGGACAAATTCGCGGCTAAGGCTGCTGCGCATGATAATATTACGCAAGGGCCCGAGAGGAGTTTACCGAAAATGAGCATGACTTTACTGGACGCCAAAATCACATTCGTCGGCGCCGGATCGATGGCGGAAGCGATCATTCGCGGGCTGCTCGATAAGCATAAAGCCAAGCCGGATAACCTGTTTGCCTTCAACCGCAGCGATGTCTCGAAACTCAAGGCGCTGCGCGAAAAATACGGCATCCGCATCACGGGAGAACCGGCGGAAAAAGACGAATTCGTGCGCAAAGCCGATATCGTCGTCGTCGCTTTCAAGCCGAAAGATGCCGTTGAAGGACTGAGCGCACTGCGCCGCCTGCTTCATCCCGGCCAGCTGCTCGTATCCGTCATCGCCGGTTTGTCGATCGAAACGATGCAGTTTATTCTCGAAGCGCAGATGCCGATCGCCCGTACGATGCCGAATACGTCCAGTACGATCGGCCTTGGCGCATGCGGCCTCAGCTTCTCCCCTGCCGTAAGTGAAACGCAGCGCGGTCTCGCCCGGGAGATGTTCGAGGCGACGGGGATCGTCGCGCTCGTCGAAGAAACGCAGCTCGACATCGTCACCGGCGTTTCGGGCAGCGGCCCCGCCTACATCTACTATATGATGGAGGCGATGATCAAAGGCGGCGTGCAGGGCGGGCTTTCCGAGGAGACTGCACGCGAGCTGACGGTGCAAACCGTGCTCGGGGCTGCCCGCATGGTGCAGACGACGCTGGAAAATCCGGCCGATTTGCGCCGGAAGGTAACATCACCGAACGGAACAACGCAGGCTGCGCTCGAGACGCTGGACCGTCATCATTTTTCGGAAGGCGTTGTTAAGGCTGTCCTCCGCGCGGCGGAACGCGCCAAGGAAATGGGCGATGCAATCAGCGAAGGCGCCGGATTGACGGCCGGAACCGCATCCGCTCTCCGTTCCCAAAATATTCAAAAGTAGGTGTTTGATCAGTGAGTTCTTATTGTTTGGCCACATATCGCTGCTACGACGAGAAAGCCGATTTCGCCAAAAAAGCCCAAGGCATTGCGGTAGGACTTACCGTCGGCAGCTGGACGGATCTTCCCGAGGCCAAAAAAGCCGAGATGGAAAAGCATTTGGGCCGCGTTGTCGATATTCGCGTCCATGAGCCTGCAGAGGGAGCTCCGTTGTCGGAGCGTTACGCCGATATCGATATCGCTTACCCCGATCTGAACTACAGCCGGGACATCCCCGCTCTGCTCGTTACCGTGTTCGGCAAGCTGTCGATGGACGGGCGGATCAAGCTGATCGATTTGAAGTTTTCCGGGGAGTTCCTATCCGCATTCCCCGGTCCGAAATTCGGCATCCGCGGCGTTCGGAACCTGCTCGGCGTTCATGACCGCCCGCTTCTGATGAGCATCTTCAAATCGGTTATCGGACATGACATGCCGGCGTTAAGGGAGCAGTTTTACTTGCAGGCGCTCGGCGGCGTCGATCTTATCAAAGACGATGAAATATTGTTCGAAAATCCGTTGACACCGATCGAAAAAAGGGTCGAAACGTGCCTGGAAGCCGCCCATCAGGCCGAGAAAGAAACCGGTCAAAAGCTTCTCTACGCCGTCAATTTGACAGGACCGACATTCGAGCTTAAAAATCAAGCCCGCAAGGCGATTGCCGCCGGCGCTAACGCATTTCTGTTCAACGTCCTCGCCTACGGCTTCGATGTTCTGCACGAGCTGGCACGCGACCCGGAAATCAAAGTGCCGATCATGGCGCATCCCGCAATGGCCGGAGCGATGTACCCGTCGCCGTATCACGGCATCGCCGCTTCGGTGCTGCTTGGCAAGCTGATGCGGATCGCAGGGGCGGACATCGTGCTGTTCCCTTCTCCTTACGGCTCGGTCGTCATGCCGCGGGAAGAAAATATGGCGATCCAGCACGCGCTGCTGTCCGGACCTCCCGAGTACATATATGCGGGAGGAAGCGGGAACGGCTCCGGGACGGCGAATCCGGCCGGTACGGCGTTCCCTCAAACCAGCTTTCCGGTACCTTCCGCCGGCATCCACCCCGGACTTGTACCGCTTATTTTGAAAGATTTCGGCGGTGAAGTGATCGTGAACGCCGGAGGCGGCATCCACGGCCACCCGATGGGCACTGCAGCCGGAGGACACGCTTTCCGCCAAGCGATCGACGCATGCCTTCAAGGCAAGCCGCTGCGCGTCTATGCCGAAACGCATCCGGAGCTGCAGGCGGCTATCAACGCATGGGGGATCAAAGAATGAATGGCAGCATGAACAGACAACGAATCATCTTTTGCGATTTTGACGGGACGATCACCGTGAACGATAATATCGTCGCGATTATGAAGCATTTCAAACCGGAGGGCTGGGACAAACTCGTCGAGCAGGTTTTAAGCAAGCAAATCTCGATCAGTGAGGGTGTCGGCGCTATGTTCGCGCTGCTCCCCTCTTCCCGGCAAAAGGAAGTCGTCGACTATGCGATCAGCAACGCCGTCATCCGTCCGGGCTTCCGCGAACTTCTCGATTACTGCCGCGAGCAGGACGTTAAGTTTCTTGTGACAAGCGGCGGCATCGACTTTTTCGTCTATCCGCTGCTGGCGCCGTTTTCGATACCTCAGGAAAACATCTACTGCAACGGCAGCGACTTTACCGGAGAACGCATCCGCATCGTCTGGCCGCATCCGTGCGATGAGCAGTGCCACAACGAATGCGGCATGTGCAAAACGACGATTATCCGTTCGTATCCAAGCGATCGGTACGAGAAAATTTTGATCGGCGACAGCGTCACCGACTTCGAAGGCGCCAAGCTGGTCGATACTGTGTTTGCCCGTTCCCACTTGATCGACATGTGCAAGGAGATTGGACTGCCGTACCATCCGTTTAACGATTTTTACGACATCATCGACAAATTACAATCGAAGGAGGCAATACGTCCGTGACCGCCCCCATTTTGCTGGAGGAAAAACAACGCGCTTTCGCCGAGCTGCGCGAAGCGAAGACGCTGCTTGCCGCCAAAGGCTGGTTTCCCGCCACCAGCGGCAACTTATCGATCCGCGTCGGCGAGTTTTCGCCGGAGCAGTTTACATTTGCCATTACCGCGAGCGGCAAAGACAAGTCGGTAAACACCCCGTCCGACTTCCTGCTCGTGAATGAAAAAGGCCAGCCCACCGAAGCGACGGGGTTGAAGCCTTCCGCAGAGACGCTCATTCATTGCGAAATATACCGGCTGACCGGCTGCGGCGCGATTTATCACGTGCATACCGTATTCAACAACCTGGTATCCGAGCTGTTCTGGGAACAGCGCAGCATTCCGGTCGAAGGGGTCGAACTGATCAAAGCGTTTAACATTTGGGACGAAGACGCGGTCATTCACGTGCCGATTTTGCCCAACTATGCGGACATCCCGAAAATCGCCGCGCTCGTACCGGACGTACTCGACAAACGCGTTCCCGGCATCATGCTGCGCAAGCACGGCATTTACGCCTGGGGCGCCAATCCGTTCGAAGCGAAACGCCACCTTGAGGCGTTCGAATTTTTGTTCGAATATGTCTATCGCTGGCATTTGTTGAAAAAGTAAGGCTCCTAATAAAGGGATCGCTAGTGGCAGGTATAAAACCCGCCCGAGCGATCCTATTATTTTTTTACTAGTCGCTTTTAGCTGTCCGCTCCCGAAAACATAAAGTCTCCCCGGCTCCTACCGTCCGATTAACTAATTCACCTGAAAAACAAAAAAACCCGGATCCTTTCCGATATTCAGAAAGGAAACGGGGCATTCTTTGCCACTCGGCTAATGTTTGATATCCATCATGTACCACAAACCCATAACGGAAGCAACCTATGGTTTGGGTGTGCGCATTTACCCCAGTATTGGCAAATGCTTAAATTCTCACATTGCACGCCTGAGCGCCTGAGATCCATCTCCCCCGGAACTTACGACACTGCCGGCTGCGGTGCCTTTTTGCCGAACGAGTAAACATACAGCAGCGCGCTGAACACTACAACAACGCTTAGGAATAAAATAAGATTGCCGTATAAATATGCCCGAGCGTCCGAGATCAACGGATGAAGCGGGAATGCGAACAGCTCTTTTTCCATCGCCTTGGCGACCAACGCCGTCACTATCGCCCCGGAAAGCGTCGAAATCATATTGAAAAATCCCATTCCTATGCCGATCTGATGACCAGGCAGCACTTGCGTGACGCTTTCCGCAAGGGCAGTCTGCGCGAAAGAAAAACCGATGTACATCAATACAAGCGCCGTACCGATGTACCAGACCCAAAGCCCGACGGACGAAGATTGCAGCAGCAGACTGGTTGCAATCAAACCAAGTCCCAGGTATACGACAAAATGGCTTCCTCTCTTGACCGTCATATTGCCGGCCACTTTGCCGAAGATAACGGCGCTGAATGCTCCCGGAAACATGACAAGTCCGATATTTTCCGTGCTCAGACCGTACATTTTGCTTAACATGAGCGGGATGACAAACATGATGGACATGACCGTTCCGAAGATCAGGAATCCGATCGCCAGGCCGCTCCGGTACAGCGAATTCGTAAAAAGGCCCGGATCGACAAACGGTTCTTTCGCCCGGTGAATACGAACGATAAACAAGACTAGCGCCGCCAAGGATGTGAGCAAATAAAGCCAGTTCGTTTCCGTCGTAAACAAAATGAGCGTCGTGACCACAAGGCCGAGCAGCACCGCACCGATTAAATCCATGCTGCCCGCTTTGCGACCTTCCGTAGGCAGATACTTTTGAAAAAAAGGAATGGCGGCGAGCACAGGAAGCGGTACGAGAAACAATACGGCCCAATGAAACGTTCCTGCGATATAACCGCCGAGCACCGGCCCGATGCCGATCGCAAAAGATACAGTTGAAGTGATAATCCCGAACATTTTCCCCCTCTCTTCCTGCGAGAAGAAACGGGCAACCATGACAAACACGAGCGCCGGGATTGCAGAGCAGCCTGCCCCTTGAATCGCTCTCGCTATAATGATCGTCGGGTACCACGACTGTAACGCAAAACCCAAAATCGACCCTGTGCTGTAAAGCACGATGCCTATCGTAATCAGTTTTTTGACGCTGAACATATCGGACAGCTTTCCGAATATGACCATGCCCATGCCGAACACGATAAAAAAGATCGTAACGACCCAGCTTACTCCGGATGCGGTAAGGCTGAACTGTTCGGCGATGCTTGGCGTTGACACGTTAAATACGGATTCGTTCAGTACGGCGAAAAAAATAACAAAATAGATCCACGGCACACTTTTCTTTATCTCCGCGTGCTGCGTCACAGAATGGGCACCACTCTCCACTGCATGCATTTCTTTATTTTCCCTCCTATTTTTAATTGAAAACTCAAATCTTGTTCGATACCCTCCTATCCTAACATAAGCTGTGTTCGGCAATTTCTTATCGATTGCTGTTTTGGACTTGTCTGAGAAAAATGTTCATCAGCAATGGCAGCGATATCAAAATGGGCGGATCATCCAAGCGCGGCGGGTAAAGCATCACCTGCTGGCGGGGGATTGGCGTATGGGGCATAACCTCGATCGGTTCCTTGGACCTTGTGCGCAAAGTAGTATGAGGAAGCAAAATGTCCATTGCCCGCATCCCCCAGGAAACGGAGGTGGCCATCAAATAGTAGGTGCCCGGTTTGACGTCGTTAAAACAAAAATCGCCGAGCGACGGAAGCAGCGTTCCGTAGAGAGGCAAACCTTCGGGAATCGGTTTGGCGAACAAGCCGATCAAAATAATGCCCTCAAAAGGAACTTCCGCCTGTACGGTCCCTTCTATTCGGTTATACGCCGTTGAAACCGGATGCCATCTGCTCCAGTCGTTCAGCTTGCGCAAAGTGTGGAAATGGTTGTCCGCCTGATGCGTCTGGTTGCGAAATTCGGAAGGCGTCACTCCTACCCGTTCGGTAAATCGGGTCGTAAAGGTGCCCAAACTTTGCTGGCCGATCTCAAGTCCGATATCGCGAACGCTTAAGTTCGTTTGCAGCAGCAAATCCTTGGCCTTTTGCAGCCGCATCGAAGAGACGTAATACTGCGGCGAAAGCCCGGTTCTTTCTTTGAAAATGCGAATGAAGTGATATTGGCTGTAACCTGCGTATCGCGCCAATCGGGTAAGCGGAAGGTCCTCATAAATATTTTGATGAATGTATTCGATGACTCCGTCGATTTCCGCATAACGGTCGGTTAGCATTTCTGTTACTCCTTCCTAATTATTTCGCAGCCCGAAATAAGGGAACAATAGTTCGTATTTATATTAGCATATTTTTGATAAAAATGGAACAACTTTATCACCCCCTAAATCCCCCTCTAGGGGGACCCCAGGCTTCCGTAGCCGGCCTTGCTCCGCAAAGCCCTTAAGGCGCTCGGGCGCCCTGGACCCGCCCGGTTTGCACGGCCGCTCGCTGCTAGGTCGCGTTTGTCCGGCATGGATTTATTGTTGCTTGTAATAAATCCTATGCCGGACACGCTGCACTTTTGGCGCGATGCCTGGGGAGGAGGTTCGTGCCTCGTGCCCGCGGATGGCTGCCGTGGTTTTTGCTGACGCAAACACCTATGGCTGCCCCGCTCCACTTTATTTGGCGCGATAAGAGTGGTTGCTGCCTCAAACCCTGCTCACAAAAAACGACCCTCTCTCCTTTCGGCGAGTAGGGTCGTTTAAGGCGCAACGCCTTATTTCGTGCGAAACTTCTGCGCATATTCTTTGGCCTGCTTGACGTTAGCAACGCGGTTGCGGCTCCAGTCGAGCAAAATGCGGTCGATGTATTTGAAATGCACCTTGCCGGCAAATACCGCCTCCTTCAGAGCGGCTAAAATCAGCTCTTCCTTATACCGGTCTTTGTCCAGCCAGGTGGTGATTGTCTCCATTTCCATCGGCGTCAGCGGGCGGCCGAACTCGTTTTCGAAAATCGTGAATACGTTGCTTCCCTCGTCCTGCAAAAGGGAAGCCGCCGTCTCCGCCTGCCGCTTCCGGTAATCGTCTGCCCAGCAGGCCGCCATTTTTTCGTAAAGCGGGGTAAAATTGTAGCGCTCGAACTGAACGCCGGTCTGGGCGTCGACATCCTGATCGATCGTAATAAAGCCGCCTTTCAGCAGCCTTTGCAGGCTGGCAATTACCGACTCCTGCCCGACCGACATGCGCGCCTGAATATCCTCAAGCGTCGGAAACTCCGCTTTTTCCTTTTCCCCGAACGCCATCACATGGATCAGCAGCATCGCGTCGGTTTCGGTCAGCTTGAGCCGCGCATACGTTTTAAGAAGCAAATAAGGGATCTGAACGGATCCCTCTCGAATGCCGGCGAGGAAGCCGGCCATGACCGATTGTTGTTCTTTCATCCGACCATCCTCTCTCCTTGCCTGTTAGGTTACGGATACAAGCGATACAGCAGCCGCGGGAACGGAATCGTCTCTCTGACGTGGTCGAGGCCGCATATCCACGCGACCGTCCGTTCCAAACCGAGCCCGAAGCCGGAATGCGGCACTGTACCGTATTTGCGCAAATCCAGGTACCATTGGTACGCTTCCTTGGATAGCTCGTGTTCCTGGAACCGCTGTTCCATCAATTGCGGATCGTCGATCCGCTGACTGCCGCCGATGATTTCCCCATAACCTTCCGGGGCGATCATATCCGCACACAGAACGACCTCCGGCCGTTCGGGGTCCGGCTTCATGTAGAAAGCCTTGATCTCCGTCGGATATTTTGTGATGAATACCGGCTTGTCGAACTGCTCGGCGATCGCCGTCTCGTGCGGTGCTCCGAAGTCTTCGCCCCAGGTGAACTCCATCCCCCGCTTTTGCAAAAACTGTACGGCCTCGTCGTACGAAATTCGCGGGAATGGCGCCTGCACCTTTTCCAGCCTGGTCGTATCGCGTTCGAGCACCTTCAGCTCCTTTTCGCAATGCTGCAGCACCGACTGGACGATATGGGCGACAAATTGCTCCTGGATCTTCAGATTTTCCTCATGGTCGACAAACGCCATCTCCGGCTCGATCATCCAAAATTCGATCAAATGCCGGCGTGTTTTCGATTTTTCCGCTCGGAACGTAGGACCGAACGAATAAACGCGACCGAGCGCCATTGCCGCAGCTTCCATATACAGCTGGCCGCTTTGCGTCAGAAAGGCGTCTTCATCGAAATATTTCGTATGAAACAGGTTAGTCGTTCCTTCACAGGAAGACGGCGTTAGAATAGGAGGATCGACCAGGTGGAAGCCCCGCTCGTCGAAAAATTGCTGGATCGCGCGAATGATCTGCGCTCTTATGACGAGAATCGCCCGCTGCCGCGGACTGCGCAGCCATAGATGGCGGTGGTCCATCAGGAAATCGACGCCGTGCTCCTTCGGAGTGATCGGATATTCTTCCGTGATTTGGATGATTTCGATTGCCGTGACGGTCAGCTCATAGCCGCTTTGACTCCGCTCATCTTCGCGGACCGAACCGGTCACATAAAGCGAGCTTTCCTGGGTCAGCTTTGAAGCGGCTTCCCATACGTCGGCTCCCACTTCGCTTTTGACGACAACCGCCTGAATGAACCCGGAACCGTCACGCAGCTGCAGGAACTGGATTTTTCCGCTGGAACGTTTATTGTACAGCCAGCAGCCGATCGTAACCGCGCCGCCTACGTGATTTTTGACATCGCGAATCATACATTTTTCAGACATACGGCAACCTCCTGCATCGCTGATCTACGTCATTTCCATCATTATACACTAATTCTCCCGGACAATTAAGGCGTGGGTATCTCGGGCGATGACGAGCTCCTCGTTCGTCGGGATGACGAGCACCGCGACCTTCGAAGAAGGCGTCGATATGGCCCGTTCTTGGCCGGAATGATGTTCGTTAAGCACATCGTCGATCTCCACTCCGAAAAACGTCAAACCGTCGCAAACCGCCTTGCGCAGCCGGGCGGAATTTTCTCCGACGCCGGCCGTGAAAACGAGGACATCGAGCCCGTTCATCGCCGCGGCATACGAGCCGATATATTTGCGCAGCCGGTAAGCGTACATGTCAAAAGCGAGCGCGGCGTTTTTGTCGCCATCCTTCATCGCCTGCACGATTTCCCTCATATCGCTGGAACCGCCGGAAATGGCGAGCAGCCCGCTGTGCTTGTTGAGCATCGAATTGACTTCGCCGAGCGTCAAATCCTCCTTGGCCATCGTATAAGGTACGATCGCCGGATCGATGTCGCCGCTGCGCGTCCCCATCATCAGCCCTTCCAGCGGCGTCATCCCCATGCTCGTGTCAAACGATTTGCCGCCCAGCACTGCCGTACAGCTTGCCCCGTTTCCGATATGGCAGGTAATCATTTTCAGCTCCTCGATCGGCTTGCCCAGAAATGCTGCAGCGCGTTTGCTCACGTAATCGTGCGATGTGCCGTGGAACCCGTACCGGCGTATTTTATGTTTCCGGTAGAGCACCATCGGAATCGGATACAAATAAGCTACCGGCGGCATCGTCTGATGAAAAGCCGTATCAAACACGACCGTCTGCGGCGTATCCGGCATGTTCGCTTCCACCGCCTGAATCCCGAGCATGTGCGCGGGGTTATGGAGCGGCGCCAGATCGAACAGCTGTTTGATTTCCCGCTTTACCTCGTCGGTGACGAGAACCGACTCTTTGAAGCTCTCCCCCCCGTGTACGACACGATGCCCCACCGCATCGATCTCCCCGATCGACCCGAGCACGCCGTACACCGGATGCACCAGCGAATCAAGCACTTTGCGGATCGCCGTCGTATGCTCCAAAATTTCGCTGACCTCGCGGTATTCCTGCTTGCCCGTCGGCTCGCAGCTCAATATCGCCGTCTCCATGCCGATGCGCTCGACTTTGCCTTTGGCAAGCACCGATTCGTCCCGCATATCGTATAGCTGAAACTTGACGGAGGAGCTGCCTGCGTTGATAACAAGAATTTTCATGATATCCGGTCACCGTCCTTATTGTAGCGGAAAAAGCCTTGTCCTGTCTTGACGCCAAGCTGCCCTGCCCGGACCATCTGCTTTAATACCGGTGCCGGCCGGTATTTGATATCGCCGAATTCGCGGAACAGACGTTCCATCGCGGCCAGCACCGAATCAAGCCCGAACCGGTCGATCATTTCGAGCGGCCCGTAATGAAAATCGTAGCCGATGCGCATCGCCGTGTCGATATCTTCAGCCGTCGCCACCCGCTCCGACAAAACGTGCAGCGCTTCGTTGATGAGCGTGCAGATGAGCCGCGTCGTCACGTAACCCGGCGACTCGTACACCTGGATGCCGTGCTTTTGAATCGTCTCGGTAACAAAACGCTTCGTTTCCTCGAATGTCTGATCCGACGTTTTCAAGCCGCGGATGATTTCCACCAGATCGATTTTCCACACAGGATGAAGAAAATGAAGACCGATCACTCGCTCCGGCCGGTTTGTAACGGCCGCCAACTCAGTCAAACTGAGGGTGGACGTGTTGCTGGCAATGATGACATCCGGCGGGCAAATTGCATCGAGCTGCCGGAACAGCTCCATTTTCTGCTCCAAATCTTCGCTGATCGTTTCGATCACCATATCGCACAGCGACACGTCGCCCAGAAATGTAACCTTATGTATGCGGGACAAAATCAGCTTTTTCTCCGCCGCGGTAATCGCCCATTTTTCCATCTGCTTGTCCAGATTATTTTCGATCATTTCCCAAGCGGCATCCAGCTTTTCGATTGTCCGCTCGGTTAAAAATACTTCGAGACCTTTCGCAGCCAGCATTTCGGCAATGCCTTGCCCCATCGTGCCCGCTCCGAGCACGCCGATTTTTTTAAATGTCATAAGTCCGTTACACCGCCTTTTAACAATGACAAAATAAACAAGTTTAAGCGAATATATCTTTTATTTTACACGATAAAACCCGATTTGACTGTTAATCATATCATACCCTTATATGGCGCACAAACGACTTTTTTGTGGCTTAAAATCATTTTTCCATGCATGCAAAAAATCCAGCCCCTCCACAGGGACTGGATCGAATCATGCAGGCTGCGGCAGCTCCGAACCCGCGAGAAGCTCGCGAAATTGTTCGCCGGACAATACTTCCTCGTGAATCAGGATGTCGAGCGACTGCGTGAACACCGAACGGTGCTGTTCCAGCACCTTGCGGGTTTCCTCGGTCAACTGCTCCAGAATAGCCGCATTTTCCTTCATCAGTTCTTCTTTCGTCACCATTTGCCGGTCGATGATGCCGAGATTCGTTAATCCGCAATCCATCATCGTGTGTACGAGATTAAGCGCCTGCTCGAAATCGTTGCGGGAGCCGGTGCTCCGGCCGCCGTAAAACATTTCCTCGGCCACGGCCCCCCCGAGAGCGATCATGATCTGCTGCTGCAAATGCTCCTTCGTGTACAGATATTGATCCTGCTGCGGGTTATGACGCACATAACCGAGCGCCTTGCCCCGCGGGCTCAACGCGACCTGAGATACCGACCCGGGACGTACGATTTCGGCTACGATCGCATGGCCCAGTTCGTGCAGCGCCACACGGTCGCGTTCTTCCTTCGTCGATTCGCGGTCGGTTCGCTCGCCCATCATCACTTTGTCGACGGCGAGCGACAGGTGGCGCTGCTCGATGCTTTCCAGATCATCGCGCATCGCATAAATCGCCGCCTCGTTCATGACGCTCTCCAGCTGGGCACCGGAGAAGCCGAACGTTTCTTCCGCCACCGTCTCCAGGCTGACGCCTTCGGCGAGCGGTTTATTTTTCGCATGGATGTTCAAAATATGCAGACGCCCTTTTTTATCAGGCAGATCCACCTCGATATGGCGGTCGAAACGGCCCGGCCGCAGCAGTGCGCTGTCCAGCATCTCCTTGCGGTTGGTTGCCGCCATGATGAGAATGCGAGGGCTTTCCGCCGTATGAATTCCGTCCATCTCGGTGAGCAATTGGTTGAGCGTCTGATCGTATTCGCGATGCTGTCCGCCATCCCGCTTGCCGCCAATAACGTCGATTTCGTCGATGAAGACGATCGCACTGTCTTTGTTTTCTTTGGAGGCGCGGTTTCGCGCTTCCTTGAACAAGTCGCGGATGCGGCTTGCACCGACGCCGACGTACATCTCGACAAACTCACTTCCGGATGCCGCCATAAAAACCGAATTCGTGTAATGCGCCGCGGCTTTGGCCATCAGCGTTTTCCCCGTGCCCGGAGGACCGGTCAGCAAAATCCCTTTGAGCGGACGTATGCCCAGCTTCTGAATCTCCTCGTAGCGGATCAGAAAGTCCAGAGCTTCGCGCAGCTCTTTTTTAGCCCGGTCCTGGCCGCCGATTTCATCGAACGTCAGAAACGCCGGCGTGCGCACTTTGCCGCGGCGTTCGCCGCCCATTCCCATATTTCCGCCGCGCATACGAGTCATGTAAAAAAGAGAAGCTAACAATACCGTCATGAAAATAACCGGGATGATATTCACCCCGATGAACAGCAAAAACAACAAAACGACTGGAATCGTACCTATCAATATTTCTTTACCGTACTTACTCATTTGGCCACACTCCGATCTTCGCAGGCGTGCGCGGCAAAATGACGAATTTGCTTTGATCACCGTCCGTCAGTCTGATATATACATTTTTCTCGTCCATTTCGCTCGACACTTGCAGCCCGTTCATATTTTTCGCGTGCTCCTGCAGCGTTTTGGGAATTTGCGCGTACTGCTTCGTTTCCATCGCCTGCGCGACGTCGAACAGCACGCTGGACCACCATTGATCCAGCTTCGGCGTCGAATTGCCGGTCACGCGGAATTCCACATCTTTCTGGCCGATGATGGAAGCGCCGTCCGTCGTGATTTTGTGAACAATTTCACGAAGATTTGCATCAGGACGGAGCTTCAGTTCGATAACCGCCTTGCTGCCGGACAGATCCATATTGGCGCTTTCTACACCGGGAGCGGATGTCACGATAGCATTCAGCGGGTTTTCCATTGCCATGCTGCGGTATGCGTAATACCCTCCGAACAGCAGGCTCGCACTTAAAAAGACGCTTATAAAGACAGGTAAGAGACGTAACCTCATAGCTAACGTCCCCCTTTCTGATATCATATTTTGTATACTCCGAGTATATCATATGATATAGCAATTGGGCTAATGTAATGTGTACCATCTGCCGATGCCCCCCCTAAATCCCCCTCTAGGGGGACCCCATGCTTTCGAAGCTGGCTTTGCTTCGCAAAGCCCTCAAGGCGCTTTGGCGCCCTGGACCCGCCCGCAGCACGGGAGTGCTCGCTTCTGGTTCGCGTTTGTCCGGCATGGATTTTTTGCTTTCAGGCAAAAAATCCAATGCCGGACACGCTTTACGTTTGGCGTGATCCTTTGGAGAGTTCATTCGTGCCTCGGGCCCGCGATTGGCGTCATGGATTGGTGCAGGTGCACCGAATCTTCTGCCGCCCCGCTTTACAACTTCGATACCCGAAAAGACAAACAAAAACAAACAAACCGGACCTGAGGTCCGGTTAGCGTTCGAAGCTATCGATTTGGTTGTTGTTAATATCGTATACGCTGAATTGCGTTTTGTCGGGCATGACGTCGACGATCATATAATGGTACACCGGCTTGGGGCCGACAACGACGTTTTTCTTGTCCTTGACGGCGGTATACAGCGGGGCGCCGGCGCCGCCGATCGTCAGCTGCGGCACTTTGTTGCGGAATGCCGCATAAAAGGAAGAATCGACTTCGCGCCGGCTGTAGTTATGTTCGTGGCCGACAAAAACGGCGCTGACGTTGTATTTGTCCAAAATCGCCCATAACGCGTCACGTTCGCCGGGATTCGCGTCCAGCGAATTGCCGAAATGGCTGCTGCCCGGATACGCCGGAATATGGAAGGAAACGAAAATGTGTTTCTTATCGCCTGTCTGCAGCAGCTTCTCCAGCCAATCGCGCTGCGCGCCGTCGACGATAAATTTCCTTTTCGCATCCTGCCGATTGGAATTAAGCACGATAAAGCGGGAGTCGCCGTGATCGAAATAGTATACGGTTCTCCCGTAGCCGGCAAGCTGGTCGCTTGGCAAGTAATCGAACTGCTTGCTGAACACTTTTTCGTCATAATCATGATTTCCTAACGCCGGATAGACGACATTCAATGGAAAATAATCGCTGACAATCCGTTTCCATTCCGTCAGTTCGCTGTTCACCGAGCTGCCTCTAACCTGATCGCCGGTAAACAGAAGGAAAGCCGGCTGCGGGGACAGCTCCTTCACCTTGCCGAGCAGCTTGCGCAGCGTCGCTTCCGCGATTGCGTCGCCGGATCCGCGGCTGTCCCCCATCACGACAAAACGAAACGTCGAAGAATCGGTTGGGGAAGATTGGGGGGATGAGGGAGCAGGCGAAGTTCCCGAAGCCCCGGCTTCGTCTGCCGGACCCGTACCCGGCACGCCGGCACATGCGGTTAATACGATGATGAAAAATATGATGGCCGTCACAGCAACAAAATTGCGCATCCGCATCCTCCCCAGTTCCGTCCGGCTATTGCAGGCTTAGCTTGTACGTATCTATCAGCGTGCCGTCCTTGAAATCGTAGTAATCGTAAAAATATTTCCAGCCTTGCTCACTTTCATATTTGTAGAAGGCTTCCCAAACAAGCCTGTCCCCAAGCTTGCCCGGAGTGGTGCGAAGAACGGTGCTGTCCGGGTTTTTCGCAAGCACCGCCTCCTTCACCTGGTCTGCAGTTACTCCGTCGGACGCCATTTCGGTAATCACTTCGTCATCGCTAACCCAGACAATGATCGGCTGGCCGATTTTGTCTTCCCCATGGATGATCGTATACTGCTTGTTTCCAATAAACCGCTCCACCTTGACAGGCTTTACCAAAATCGTTTTTTCATATGCGACCTTGACGGCCTGGCGCTGCACGCTCCATTCGCTTTCTTCGACGGAAGCGAGAAACTTAAAACCGAAAAATACGATCGCGGCCACAACCACACTCAGCCCGATTAAAATTTTATAACGAAGTTTCATGGCCGTTAGCCCCTTACGATGTCAGCCTTTCAAAGCATTTTTGCGCTTCATGCAAAATGCGCTCTTCATCGAGAGTCAAGCATTCGCCGCCGCGTACAACCCACCGGCCGTCGATGCAAACGTCAACCACGTCTTTAGCCGAAGCCGCATAGACGATATGGGATACGTAGTTCGTTTTCGGATAAAAATGCGACTGATCGATATCGACGGCGATAAAATCCGCTTTCATGCCCGGAGCGAGAATTCCCACATCCTCAAGCCAAATCGATTTGGCGCCTTCCGAAGTACCCATCTTGAAAGCTTCCGCGGCGGGCACAGCAACCGGGTCTCCGGACACCCCTTTATGGATAAGTGCGGCGAGACGCATTTCCTCGAACATGTCCAGGTTATTGTTGCTGGCCGAGCTGTCCGTGCCCAAGGAAACGAGTACACCCGCTTGGCGCAGGTCCGTCACGCGAGCGATTCCGCTTGCCAGTTTCAGGTTGCTGCCGGGATTATGCGAGACGCGAACATCGTAACGTTTCAAGATCGCAATCTCTTCGTCGGTCAAATGAACCCCGTGTGCGACAAGCGTCGGTCTGGAAAATACGCCGAGTTTTTCGAGATGTGCGACCGGACGCAGTCCGTATTGCTGCTCATTGTCAAGCACTTCCCGCAACGATTCCGACATATGCGTATGAATCGGCAGATTCAATTCGTGTGCAACCTGGACGATCCGCTCGATATAGTCCGGCGGACACGTATACGGCGCGTGCGGCGACATCATCGTCGTAATGCGGCCGTTCGCTTTGCCGTTCCAGTCTTTGGCGAATTGCGTCGCTTCCTTCAGCTTCGCGTCCTGTACCTCCGGCGGACACAGCCCGATGACGCCGCGGGTCAGCACGGCCCTCATGCCGGACTGCTCCACCGCCTGCGCCACCTCGTTCATATGGTCGTACATATCGACAAATGTCGTCGTACCGCCCTTGACCATTTCCAAAATGGACAGCAGCGTGCCGTATTTGACATCATGTGCGGTAAACTTTCCCTCGATCGGCCACATTTTTTCCTGCAGCCATACTTGAAGCGCCATATCGTCCCCGTACCCGCGCAGCAGCGACATCGCCGCATGACAGTGCGTGTTGACAAGGCCGGGCATATACAGCTTGCCTTTCCCGTCAATCACTTCATTGTAGCCTTCCAACGATGGAGGAGCCTGTTCCCCGATCGCCGTGATGCGGTTATCTTCGAGCTCCATATAACCGGAGATAACCGGCTTGTCTTCGTTCATTGTAACAAATAATCCGTTGGTGATCAGCGTTTTAGCCATAAAGGTCAAAATCCCTTCTTCCATATATGTAGAAAAACTCCCTTTTCAATGTACCTTTTCCACCGCATAAAATCAAGAAAGTCGATGTTCCAAGCCTCATAAAGCGGCACACATGAACATAATTTGAAAGGGGCAAACTAGGATTGCTTTTCGGGGATCGGGTATGGTATTTTTAATTTTGTGTAAATTTCTGCACGGTTCTACATAGTTTTCACATTATGAACGGGGGGTTAACCAGTGCTTTTTGCCAAAAAGAATGATACCGATTTCCTGCTGCTTCTCATCAAATCAGCGGAAAACACGCTGGAGGGGGCGCAAATGTTCCGTAACGCCATGATGGGGGACAAGCCGCCGGCGAGCTTTTATCCCGAGCTGAAAGACCTGGAGCATAGGGGAGACCAGATAACGCATCAAATCTTCAAAGGCTTGAACAAGACGTTTATTACTCCGCTTGACCGCGAGGATATTCTCGAGCTCGCCTCCAAATTGGACGACGTGATGGACGGAATTGAAGCGACGATCGCCCGTTTCGATTATATGAACGTACAAAAAACCGACAAGTTTATGAAAGATTTCTCCGCCGTCATCGTCCAGTCGTGCCAACACATTTTGGACGCTTTCAAGCTGCTTGCCCGCAAAAAGTACATGCAGCTCACCGAGCATACGGTGCAAATCAACAGTCTTGAAAACGAAGGCGATACGCTTATGAGGGAAGGCATCAGGCAAATTTTCCTCCACCCGACAGACCCTTATCACGATTTTAAGCTGAAAGAGATATACGAGCGTCTGGAACAAACAACCGACGCGTGCGAGGATGTCGCGAACATCTTGGAGAGTGTCGTGCTCCGCTATTCTTAAGGGTTGTTAGATCAGGAGGAAACCATGCTTACCCTACTTGTATTTATTGTCATACTGGCGCTGCTCTTCGATTTCATCAACGGGTTTCACGATACGGCGAATGCCATTGCAACGTCGATTTCCACCCGCGCCTTATCGCCGAGAGTCGCGGTGTTCGGAGCGGCCATCCTTAACTTCGTCGGCGCTGTATTTTCCTCGGAGGTCGCCAAGACGGTCGGCGGGAAAATTGCGAACCCGGCCAATATTCCGAACGGTATGCCAATCGTTATTGCAGCCCTGCTCGCTGCGATTATTTGGAACCTGTTGACATGGTATTTCGGAATTCCTTCATCCTCCTCACACACGTTGATCGGATCTCTGGCAGGCGCCGTCATCGCCGGCGCCGGAGTCGATTTCGTCAATTGGAAGGGATTTATTGAAATCATCGAAATATTGATTTTGTCTCCGATTGTCGCGTTCGGTACCGGCTTCGTCATCATGTGGATCATCAAGCTGCTTATCATCAGCGGAGGCAACAGCTCCCGCTCCAAGCTGAACAGGGTGTTCCGCACGCTGCAAATTTTTTCAGCGGGCCTCCTGTCCTTCTCGCACGGCGGCAATGACGCGCAAAAGGCGATGGGCGTCATCGTATTCGCGCTGGTCGCCACCGGCGTCCAGCAAGATCTGCAGGTCCCCTTATGGGTTAAACTGCTTGCTGCTACGGCTATGGGGCTTGGAACGTCGATCGGCGGATGGCGGATCATCAATACGGTGAGCAAAAAGCTGATCAAGATCGAACCGATCAACGGCTTCGCTTCGGATTTGAACTCGTCGATCGTTATCCAAACGTCCACCGCCATGGGCATGCCATTGTCCACCACACACGTCATTTCCTCATCGATCATCGGCACAGGAAGCGTCATGAGGTTTTACGACGTCAAATGGTCGGTCGTAACAAAAATGGTAATGACCTGGGTCATTACCATTCCGATCAGCATCGTGCTGTCCTATATCATATATAAAATCATCTTCGGCTTGTTCTATTAGAACAAGCCTTTTTCGTATTGACATGATCGATACATGGGCATAGTACAGCGTGTCGGCCATAGGTTTTGCGCCAGCAAAACCATGGCAAACATACGCGGGCACGAGGCACGCATCCGCTCCCAAATCATCGCTCCCAAAGTAAAGCGTGCCCGATATAGGATTTTTGAGTGAAGCCCAAAATCCATGTCGGGCAGACGCGAACTAGAAGCGAGCATGAGCTCCCGGAGGGCGGGTCCAGGGCGCCCGAGCGCCTTAAGGGCTTTGCGGAGCAAAGCCAGCTACGGAAGCCTGGGGTCCCCCTAGAGGGGGATTTAGGGGGTGCCCTTTGATTTTAGGGGGTGCCTTTGATTTATGGAGTGATTTTCATTTGTCCAAATAATACGCCAAACTTTGCAGTTCCGCCGTGAGATCCGCATGATGGACCCGTACCGTACTCGGAACTTTAATAATCACCGGAGCAAAGTTCAGTATCGCCTCAACCCCGGCTTCGACGAACTGATTGGCGACATTTTGCGCCTCCGGGGCCGGCACCGTGATGATGCCGATCCGCACGTGCAGCCGTTTAATCGTCTCGGAAAGCTCCTGCATCGGCTGCACAAACAAATTGTTGATCTGCTCCCCGACCTTGGCCTGATGCGCATCAAACACAGCGACGATTTTCATGTTATCCTTTAAATAAACGTTATAATTGCAAAGCGCCCGTCCCAGGTTGCCCGCACCGACCAGAGCTACGGAAATAAGCTTGTCCAGCTTCAAAATTTGCCGTATTTTTTCAATCAAATAATCGACGTCGTAACCGATCCCCTTTTTCCCGAACTCCCCGAAATAGGCGAGATCTTTGCGGATCTGCGCCGGGTTCAGGTCAAGCTTGTGCCCCAGATCCTGCGAGGAAACGGTATGCACGTTTTTCATGCTGAGCTCGTTCAAAAAACGTAAATATATCGGAAGCCGCCGGACGACGGCTTCGGAAATTTTCGGCGTTTTCATTGTTCATGCTCTCCCATCCATTGCTTAATCCGCGAAACGAGCTGGGTCGTCGGCATATGCTCGATTTTCGGTCCCGGCAGCGAGTACAGAAAGTAACGGCCGTAATTCGTATCGATCACTCTCGTGTCATAAATGACCACAATGCCTTTGTCACCCGCAGTCCTAACCAATCGGCCGAACCCTTGCTTGAACCGGATCACCGCCTGGGGCACCGAAAGCTTCATAAACGGATTTAAGTTCTGCTTTTTCAAAAACTCCGTTTTCGCCTCGACGAGCGGGTGATTCGGGGGCTGGAACGGAAGCCGAACGATCGCAAGGCAGGTGAGCGCTTCTCCCGGAATATCCACGCCTTCCCAGAAGCTGCTCGTGCCGAGCAGCACGCATGCCGGGTGGCTTTGGAACATCCGCGTCAGCTTGCTGCGATTGCTGCTGTCGACGCCTTGACCGAGCACCTGAATGCCATGCGCGGTCAGCCGATCCTTAAGGCCCGGGTGCGTCGCCTTCAGCATCCGGTTGGACGTGAACAACACGAGCATGCGCCCGTTGGTCTCCACCGCGATGTCGGAGAGCGAATCGACAAGCTTTTCCACGAAAACGGCCTCGCTGCCCATCCCCTTGAGGCTTGGGAAATCCCGCGGAATGACGACTAACGCCTGCTGCCGGTAATTAAAAGGCGATGGCAGCATGACCGTTTTCAGCTTCCCTCCGTTATCTTCGGTTCCGAGTCCAAGCTGCTCGCACGTATATTGAAACGACTTGTCTACCGACAGCGTAGCGGAGGTCATTACGACGCTTTCCTTCGCGTCGAAGAAATATTCCTTCAGCATCGGACTTACGTCCATCGGTACGCTGAACAGCTGAAGCGATTTTGCCTTCATTGTCGGGCTCGCCTCCAGCCAGTACACGTACGTATCGTCGGTCATATTCATAAAGAAATGCAGCGCATCCTTGTGGCGCGTAAGCTCTTTGCCGCTGCCACCAAGGTCCGTTACTACACTCTGCACCTCATATTCCTCCTGAACCTCTTTCAGCTCGCTTAACATCTTGTCGAGCTTCTTCGATACATCGTTCAGATTCAAATAAAGGTTGCTTTCGATGCCCTGCAGCGTCGGCCAAATCGAAGGAAGTTTTTCCTTCTTCATCCGCAGTACCGGCTGACCCATCTCGCTTTGCGACGGGTCGCTGCCTGCGGCAAGCAGTTGATACAGCTGCTCGGTCAGCAAATCCCAATCTTCCTTAATCTGCACAAGCTTGGGGACAATTTGGTCGATCGTCATTACCCAGCCGGCCGCAAGCTCGCCCTCGTGTTTTTGCAAACGCTGGCGCAGGTGTGACAGCTGTCCGCTGCGGCTATCTTTATACAGCCATTGCAGCGTATTGACCAATTGGAAATAATGCAGTTCGATGCCGAGATGTTTGCTCGCCACCTCTTCGAAATGATGGGCCTCATCGATAACAAGATGCTTGTACGCCGGCAAAATGCGGTTTTCCGCCTTCATATCGGTGAACAGCAGCGAATGGTTCGTAATGATGACATCCGCATTGTTCGACGCATACCTGGCCCGATGGTAGAAGCACTTGCGAAACCACGGGCAGTTGCGGTTCAGGCAGGAATCGGCATCGCTCGCCACCGTATGCCAAAACTGCGGACCTTTGCTGCCGAAATGAAGCTCCTCTTCGTCACCGGTGGCGGTTTCCCCGAGCCAAACGAGCATTTGTCCGGCCGTGACGCGGTCTTCTTTGGCGTTTTCAAAATCGAGTGCATTCATTTTATGTTCGAATTTGCGCAGGCACAAATAATGGCTTCTGCCTTTAAGCACAGCAGCCCGGAAAGGTACGGGAAATATATCATGAAGCAGCGGTACGTCCCGTTCCTTAAGCTGTTCCTGCAAATTGATCGTATGCGTGCTGACGACGACTTTTTTGTCCTGCTTCATGCCATAATAAAGGGCGGGAATCAAGTAACCGAGCGATTTCCCCGTTCCGGTGCCGGCTTCGATGAGCAGATGCTGTTTGCCCTGCAGTGCAGCTTCGACCTCCTGCTGCATCTTCACCTGCGCTTCCCGGTCTTCGTACATTTCGAATCGCACCTGCAAATTTCGTTTTACTTGTGCGTAAAACTCGGAAAATTGATCGGGTATCGCAGCGACGTCGCTTTCCTCGCGGACGAACTCGTCCTGATCCCAGTCATCAACCGCCAGTGCAAATTGGCGAAAAAATTTGCCGGTTTCCGGTTCGGCGGCAGGCTGCAGCTCTCTGAAGGTGCGAATTTCTTCCAAAAACCAGCCCAAATCGGTTGCATGCGCCTCGAAGAGCGCGCACATCCGCTGCAGCGTCAGCAGAGGAAGCTCGAGCAGCCTCTCGATGCATTTGAGCCAGAGCAGCGCCGTCACCTCGGCATCGCTGTCCGCTTGATGCGGGCGCTCGTGCTCTATGCCGAAAGCCTGGCAAGCAAGCGACAGCTGCAGGCTTGACATGCCGGGAAACAGCATCCGCAGCAAATCCATCGTATCGAGCACACGGCCGTCAAACGGAAAATAGCCGTTTTCGTCCAGCGCTTTTTGCAAAAAAGACAAGTCAAAACCGACATTATGGCCGACCAGCACCGCATCCGTAAGCAGCGGAACCATCTCGCCGATGACCTGCTCCATACGCGGGGCGTGCTGGACCATTTCGTCCGTAATGCCGGTTAAGCTTGTAATAGAAGAAGGTATACCGATTCCTGGATTTACCAGGGAAGTATACCTGTCCGTAATTTGAAATTGATTTATGATGACAAGGCCGACCTGAATGATTTCGTCATTCGACTGGCTTCCCGTCGTTTCGAAGTCCAGAACCGCGAATTTCATTGCTTCCCGTGTCAATCCCTTCTTAAGCTCTTCCTCTAAGCATACCAAAAAGAGGGGACTTATGGGAATAGAAAGTTTAGTCAAACATAAATTCGAGCGTACCCTTATGTTCGTAACATAATCCCATATTCAGTAATGGCTCAATGCTGGCAGGGTCGGTTTTATAAGCTTTGCGAAAATATTCGCACGCTTTGTCGAGATTATGATTTTGCACTTGAATACAGCCCATGGCGTTATAGGAGATAGCTTTCATTTTGGCGTTTTCGGCAATATGTGTGAGAAATTGAAAATGTCGGTAAGCTTCCGCCAAATCCCCTTTACGCAGATGGCTCATAGCCAAATAGACGCGGGCGAGCAAAAAATCGGGCTGTCCGCTTACAATGCTTTCAAACTCCCGGATCGCTTCGTCATACATAAGCAGCTTGTAATAGCCCTGTCCTCTTTGAAACGGAAGCGAATGTTTTCCGGAAAGCTCCGGATCGGATGCATGTATATAAGCTTCGTGCTTGGCGCGCTCCTGTACATACTTCCCCATTTTTTCTTCAAAAAGCAGCCACTGTTCGATGAACGTGTCACTCATGCCGCGCAAAATGCGCAGTTTTTCGTCCATCTCCGCTTTTTTCGCAGGGGGTGCCGCCGCATAACCGGCTATAATTTCATCAAGCACTTCGTTCATTGACGCAAAAAGTTGAATTATCATACGCGCATCCCACCTTACCGAAGGTTATCTTCATTGTTTGCTTGGATGCGCTATTTCATGCGTCACAAAATCGTGGAATGGATCTCTTCTTTGAGCAAACTGACGACTTTGTTGTTCTCCCCCATAATCGCGATCGTCGGCTTGTACCGGCGGGCTTCTTCGTCCGTCATGACCGCATAGGAGATGATGATCACCGTATCTCCCGGCTGAACGAGTCGCGCCGCAGCGCCGTTCAGGCAGACGACGCCGGAGCCGCGCGGCCCGGGAATGATATAGGTCTCGAAGCGTGCGCCGTTGTTATTGTTAACGATTTGCACTTTCTCGTTGGGGAGCATGTCGACCTGGTCAAGCAAATCCTCGTCGATCGTAATGCTGCCGACATAGTTCAAATTCGCCTCAGTAACGGTGGCGCGATGGATTTTCGATTTCAGCATCGTTCTAAACATGCGAATTCCCCATTTCTATGATCAAATTATCGATCAGCCGCGTTTTGCCGAATTTTACGGCTAGTGCAATAATGACGGACGGCGGCATTTGTCCCGGCTGGACAGGTGCAAGCTCCGGATAAGAGAGCAGCTCGACATAGTCGATGTCGGCCAGTTGTGCCGTACGAATATGCTCCTCCACCCGCCGCCTGACCTCATCCGGCGATGCGCTCCTTTCCCGGATGAGGGCTTCCGCCAGCCGCAGCGACTGGGACAGTACCAGCGCCTGCTTTCGCTCTTCCGGGCTTAAATATACGTTGCGCGAGCTCATCGCAAGCCCGTCTTCCTCCCTGAGCGTCGGGCATGGCACGATCGTCACGTTCATGTTGAGATCGTCGACCATCCGGCGAATGACCGCCACTTGCTGCGCGTCCTTCATGCCGAAAAAAGCTTTGTCCGGCTGTACGATGTTGAACAGTTTGGTGACGACCGTCGCAACGCCGTCAAAATGTCCGGGACGGGACGCTCCGCACAGCCGCTCCGTTACTTCGGCGACGCTGACGGTCGTCTTGATCGGACGCGGATACATTTCCGACGTTTCCGGCAAAAAGACGATGTCGGCGCCGGCCGCTTCCGCCATCTTCAGATCGCGCTCGTGATCGCGCGGATATTTTTCAAAATCCTCGTTGGGACCGAATTGCAGCGGATTGACAAAGATGCTCATGACGACGATATCCGTCTCTTTTTTCGCCGCCGCAAGTAAGCTCAGATGACCTTCGTGCAAATATCCCATCGTGGGAACAAATCCGACGGTGCCGTCGCCTTTTTCTTTTCTAAGCCGGCGAATTTCCTCTTTCAACTGCGAAATGCGCTTGATTGCTTGCATCGCTAATAACCCCTTTATTTAGAAGGCACGCTGCCGTATAAAGGCTGCAATTCCTCCTGCTCGATATGAAAAGCATGCTCTTTCGTCGGGAAGCTTCGTTCCTTGACTTCGCGGATATATTCGGAAATGCCGCTGCGGATTATATCTCCGACATTGGCATACGTTTTTACAAATTTTTTCGGCACGATGTCCGCCGCATAGCCAAGCAGATCGTGAAAAACGAGCACCTGCCCGTCCGTGGCCGGTCCCGCTCCGATGCCAATCGTCGGGATGGCCAGCTTATCGGTAATCAGCTCGGCGATCTCGTCCGTCACCAGCTCCAGCACGATGGAAAAAGCGCCCGCCTGCTCAAGCGCCTTGGCATCCTCCAGCAGCTTCTGCGCCTGCTTGGAGCTTTTCCCCTGCACGCGGTAGCCGCCGATCTGATTGATCGACTGCGGCGTAAGGCCGACGTGGGCCATGACCGGAATGCCGGCCCGCACCAAACCTTGGACGGCCTCCGCAATCTCCGCTCCGCCTTCCATTTTCACCGCATTGGCCAGACCCTCCTGCATGATTCTCGCCGCGTGCTTCAGCGTAACGTCCAGGCTTCCGTGGTAAGTGGCAAATGGCATATCGGTCACAATAAACGTGTTCGTTGCGCCGCGGGTGACAGCCCGCGTATGATACACCATGTCGTCAATCGTTACCGGTACGGTCGATTCATAACCGAGCACGACGTTGCCGAGCGAGTCGCCGACCAAAATCGCGTCAACTCCCGCCTCCTCGGCCAGACGCGCCGACGGGTAATCGTAGGCTGTAACAACGGTAATCGGGACGCGATCCTGCTTCATTTTTTTGAACCGGGTCAATGTGAGAGCTTTTTTCTCCATATCGGTTTCCCCTTTCGCCGGAGGATTTCCCCCGTTAGTATGCGCCCGAGCAGCCCGTTATGAACCGATAAAAGCAAAAAAACCTTTTAGCCCGCAGCTAAAAGGTCCATTCGTCAAAAAGAATCTCATGATTCTTCTGTCTCGGTCCGTTCGGCTCAGAGCAGAATCCACATAGAACAACATTGCAGCTGATTCAGTTGTGCAGTATTGCAGAAATGACGCATGCGGAGTACGGTTCCGCGAAAGATACCGTCTCGTTAACGCCATTATAACAGACTTCAGGGAAAAGGAACAGTCTCTTTTTTCCATAAATTAGCGAAGTTCGACATCACCGGAGTAAACTTTGACACGTTCGCCGCTTGCAACCCGCACCGTTAATGCACCGCTGTCGTCAATCGACTCGGCGACCCCTTCGACATAGCCGTTCGGCATCTGACAGCGAACCGTCCGGTGCAGCGATACCGAGAGCGCCTCCCACATCATTCGGACAGGGGCAAAACCTTGCTCATGAAACAGCGAATACAGCACCTCGAATTCATGCAAAAAAGCGGCAATCAGAGCGGCCCGGTCAACCGGACGGCCCGACTCGATAAACAGCGATGTCGCCTTATCCTGCAGCTCCTCGGGATAGTCGTCCGGCTCCAGATTGGCGCTAATGCCGATACCCGCCACGATATACTTCAGCCTTTCGTCCTCGGCTTTCGATTCGAGCAATATACCGGATATTTTTTTGCCGTTTGCCAGCAAATCGTTCGGCCATTTGATGCCGGCGTCGACATTGGTGGCACCCCGGATCGCCCGACACAACGCCACCGCGGCAAGAAGAGTGAGCTGCGGCGTAAAATGCAGCGGTACCCGCGGGCGCAGCAACAGGCTCATCCAGATGCCCTTTCCTTTGGGCGAATGCCAGCCGCGGCCCATCCGGCCGCGGCCGGCCGTTTGCCGCTCGGCGATGACGAGCGTTCCCTCCTCCGCGCCCTCTTCCGCGAGCCGGTGCAGCACGTTTTGTGTAGAATCGGCTTCGTCGATATAACGAATTGTGCGGCCCATCGCTTTCGTTGACAAGCTGGCGCTTAAACGGCCTACATCCAGCCTGTCCGGCTTGGCGATGAGCCGGTAGCCTTTGCGTGACACCGCTTCAAACCGGTAGCCTTGCTGGCGTAAAGCTTCGATATGCTTCCAAATCGCGGTGCGGCTGCAGTTCAGTTTTTCGCTGAGCTGCTCGCCGGAAAGGAATTCGTTCGGATGCCGCTCGAACAGCTCGATAATTTTTTCATTCATAGGAATTCGGACTCCGTTTAGGTTCATCTACATTTTCTTTGCAAAGGGTATAAGCTTTATCCAGCAGAACCTGCTTGTCGTTAGCCAAAGCTCCGGTAGCTGTCAAAGTTAGCAGCCGGTGAAGCAGCTCGCCGACCCACGGACCCGGACGCTGCTGCAAATGCTGAGTCAGCTCCGTTCCGGTGATCGCCAGGTCGCTCATCCGCACCGTCGGCATCTCTTCGATCCACGCCGCCCCGCCGGCGGCGAACGCTTCCCTCGCTTGCACGATGACATCGTCGGGCAGTTCGAGGCCAACTCCCGGATCGAGCCGATAAATCGCGGCGAGATCCTCCATACAGCTGATGCCATACTGCAGTGTCGTCCGTTTCCACAGATCGCCCAGCGCATTCAGGGCGCCGCCCGCGCTTCGCACCGCTTCCTGCATTTTGCGGTCCGCGGCGACCCGCTGCGCGATCTGCTCCAGCTTCGTCTTTGCGAACGTCAGCGTCCGCAGCGACTCCTTCACCGCTTCCGCCTCCGCGGCGAGCGCGATAAACAGATACCCCCAGCGCTGCAGGGGGTTCACTAGCACGTGCAGCGGCTTCCATCGCTTCACGGCTTCGGCTTCGAGCGGCATGCCGACGTCAGCCTTCAGCTGCCGCAGCACGCCGCTCTCCGCGAGCAGAAGGAGCGCCCGGTTCGGGTGCGCTCCTTCGATCATCCGCTCGAGCTCCGCCCGCACCCGCTCGAGCGCAATATGCCCCAGCAGCGGTGCCAGCTCAAGCAGCGCCTGCCACGTCCGCGGTTCGACAGCGAGCTCGTATTCGGCCGCGAACCGCAAGCAGCGCAGCATGCGCAGCGCATCCTCGCCGAAGCGCTCTTTCGGCTCGCCGACGCAGCGAAGCAGCTTTTGCGCGATGTCCCGCCGCCCGCCGAACGGGTCGGTCAGCCCGCCGTCCGCATCCATGGCCATCGCATTCATTGTGAAGTCGCGGCGCAGCAGATCTTCCTGCAAATCGCCGACAAATTCGACCTCCGCCGGCCGGCGAAACTCTATGTAATCCGCTTCCTTGCGGAACGTCGTCACTTCGTAAGGCGTTTTGCCGATCATCACGGTGACCGTTCCATGCTGCAGCCCGGTGGGCACCGTTCGCTCGAACAGCGCCTGAACCTGCTCCGGCAGCGCCGATGTGGCGATGTCGATGTCTTTGATCGGCCGGCCCATCACCGTATCGCGCACATAACCGCCGACCATATAGGCCAAATAGCCATGCTCCGCCAGTTTCTGCAGAATGTGCCGGGCCCCTTGCTCCAGTTGCTTTTGCATGCGTTTACCCCAAACAGGTCAGTTTATTCGTCAAATCTTCCGGAAGCTCGCGTTCAAGCACCCGGTAATAAATTTCCTCATATTGGGCCATGATCCGCTCGTTGCAAAACGTCGTACGCGCCCGGTGCAAGCACGCTTTTTTCACCGTCTCATACAGCTTCTCGTCGTTCAGCAGCAGCTTCACATAAGCGGCCATCTTCTCCGTGTCGCCGATATCGGCCAAAAACCCGGTTTCCCCGTGGGTAATGAGCTCCGGAATACCGCCGGCATTCGACGCGATCGTCGGCACGCCGCAGGCCATCGCTTCCAATGCGACAAGGCCGAAGCTTTCTTTTTCCGACGGCAGAAGCATCACATCGGCCAGCGACAGCAATTGCGCGACATCGTCCTGCTTCCCGCAAAACGTCACTTTGTCGAGCAATCCGAGCTCCTTGACCTTGCAGTGCACCTTCGACAGCTCCGGCCCTTCGCCGACGAAAAGCAGCCGTGAAGGAATATCCTTGCTTACGAGCGAGAACGTTTCGACTACGTCCAGCACTCTTTTGACTGGGCGGAAGTTGGAGATATGGATCAAAATCTTTTCATGCGGGTGCGCGAACTCCCGGCGCAGCTTCTCGACATCCCGCGGATAATACACCCGCTTGTCGACAAAATTGTATGCGAGATCGATAGGCTTCTCGATCGCCAGCAATTCGCGAGTTTCCCTGATCAAATCTTCGGAAACGGCTGTTACGGCGTCGCTCTGGTTGATCGCGTAACGAATCAGGTCTTTCAGCGATTCGTCATGCGCCAGCACCGTAATATCCGTTCCGTGCAGCGTCGTGACCACCTTCAGCTGGCTGCCGACCATTTGGCGCGCAATCAGTGCGCATACCGCATGGGGGATCGCATAATGCACATGAAGCAGGTCCAGCCCTTCGAGCTGTGCCACTTGCGCCAGCTTGCTGGCGAGCGACAAATCGTAAGGAGGATATTTGAACACGTAATAGTCGTTCACTTCGACTTCGTGGTAGAAAATATTCTTATGAAACTTGCCGAGCCGAAAAGGCATGCTGTGCGTAATAAAATGAACCTCGTGTCCCTTCTCCGCCAGCAGCTTGCCCAGCTCCGTCGCGACGACGCCGGAACCGCCCAATGTCGGGTAACACGTGATGCCGATTTTCAACCTGCCGTTCATGAGTCTCCCTCCGTTTCCGTGCAAATCTTCACCATAATGTATTCAGAGCCTTTTTAAAATAGGTTTACCAAATAAGGAAGCTTGGTTACGAATCCTTCCGCATAATCGACCATCCGTTTTTGGCCGAGCATCCGGTCGCGCGCCTCCACACGCTCCAAATAACCTTGGTTGAGCGGCGTTTTCACCGTATCCGCCCCTGCCGTTTCGAACTGCGAGCGGTACGCTCGCAGAGCAGCCATTTTATCCTCGTGGCATGACGTCACATCGACGAGCAAATCGGATTCATACGTATCGTTGATGAAATAAAAATATAACTGCTCCACCGTATGTGCCGGTTCCTCCGGCATATATTTGCGCAGCTTCGCATTGAATACAGCCTCCTCGACAAGGCGGCTGCAGGCGATGTGGTCGGGATGCCGGTCCTGCCAATAAGGCGCAAAAACGATGGCCGGCTTCAGCTTGCGGATTTCCGCAACGATAGCGTCAATTTGTTCCCGCCCGCCGACAAGCCCACGATCGGGAAGTTCCAGGTTCGATCGATAACTTAATCCGAGGATTCGTGCGGCATCGGCCGCCTCATGCTTGCGCGTCTCCACCGTGCCGTTCGACGACATTTCGGCCCGTGTCAAATCGCAAATGCCGATGCGGCGTCCGGCAAGCGAATGCTTGCGGATCGTTCCGCCCATGCCGATCTCGGCATCGTCCGGGTGAGCGCCAAACACCAAAATATCAAGCTGAGCCGCCATTATTCGATCACACCCGGTTTATATTTATGTACGAGCTCCCGCCACGCGAAATCGCCGCGATCGAGCGCTTTCACTAAAATTTCCGCCGTGGCGATATTGGTCGCCACCGGAACTCCCTGCACGTCGCATAAGCGAAGCAGCGCGCTGATGTCCGGTTCGTGCGGCTGCGCCATCAGCGGATCGCGCAAAAAGATTATCAAATCCATGTCGTCGGTCGCCACCATCGCTCCAATCTGCTGGTCGCCGCCCAAAGGGCCGGACATAAACCTGTGAACCTGAAGCGAGGTGTTTTCCATTATCCGCGTGCCCGTCGTCCCGGTCGCATAAAGCGTATGATGCTGAAACACCGGTTCGTATGCCGTGACGAAGTTGACCATCTCTTCTTTTTTACGGTCGTGTGCAATTAATGCGATGTTCATCGAGAGACCCTCCTGTATACAAGAAGGACAAAGAGCGGCGCACGAAAAGCCCGTTCTTTGCCCCTTGCTCATTAATCGATAAAATGCTCGAAGCCGTATGTAATGCCGGTCAGGCTCATCACCTTTTTGACGGCTATGTTGACTCCAGGCATGTACCCCGCGCGTTCGTAGGAATCGTGGCGGATTTTGAGCGTTTGCCCGTGTCCGCCGAAAACCACTTCCTGCTGTGCGAATACGCCGGGCAATCTCACGCTATGTATGCGAAAGCCGTTATAATAACCCCCGCGCGCCCCTTCGATCGTCTCTTCCTCTTTCGGGTTGCCCTGGCGAAGCTCGGGACGGTTTTGCGCGATCAGCTCCGCGGTCTTGATCGAAGTTCCCGACGGAGCGTCGAGCTTTTGATCTCCATGATACTCGATAATTTCCACATGCGGCATATATTTTGCGGCCTGAGCTGCAAATTTCATCATCAAGATGGCTCCGATCGAAAAATTCGGGGCAATGATGCCGCCGATGCCTTGTTCCTTGCACAGCTTGTCCAAGTTTTCGACATCCTCCGGAGTAAAACCCGTTGCTCCGATGACCGGACGAACTTTATGTTTGATCGCCAGTTTGGCGTTGGAAATGACGGATTGCGGCGTCGTAAAATCAACGATCACATCCGGCTTCGCTTCGACCAAAGCGAGCTCCAGATCGGTTTTCACCGCGACGCCGCAATTGTCCAGGCCAGCCAGTCGGCCCGCGTCGATCCCTTCGGAGGATCGACCGACGGCAGCGACGAGCTGCAGCTCGGGATCGCCCAGCACCATTTTGACCACTTCCCGGCCCATTCTTCCGCTAGCGCCGGCAACGGCAACTTTGATTGGTTCAGTCATGATATCAGTTCCTTTCTACTTGCTGCGGGGCTTTGCCGAGCCGCCTATATATAGTTGAAATTTCGATTCGAATTCGGAAAGCAGCTGCCCCGCCCCCTGATGCTGCGGATCCAGCTTGAGCGCTTCTTTCACCGCCTGAATGGCAGGGCCGTAATCCTCGGTCCGGGCGTAAGCCAACGCAAGCAGCAGGAAGGCTTCCAGTGCAAGCGGATCAAGCGCGACCGCTTGCTTCAGCATCGCGATGGCCATGTAGATTTGACCGCCCGGCTGCGAAAAATATTTCTCAGCTTTCTGAAGCAGCTCTTTAGCCTGCAGGTTTTGGAAATGGGAGCGGTAATATTCGTCCTCCGGCTCCAGCCGACGGGCCATGTCCGCATGCTCTAACGCCTTGGCCAGCTTGTTGCTTCTTGCGCACGTAATCGACAGCTTGTAATGGTAATTTGCATTTCCCGGCTCCAGCTCGATGGCCCGTTCGAACCATTCGATCGCCTTCTCAAAATCCCCCGCCAAAATCGACTCGTACGCTTTTTGAATCGCCCGCTTTCCGTCCATTCCGGCGCCATCCTCCTTTCGCAAAAAAGGGTGATGGTACAGCATATGAACTTCAGTTCGAATCGGTGTTTATTTTCGTCCAACGGTTCGCGTCGCGGGTGTTGAACTTGTGCATCACTTTCTCATGGGCTTCCGTTAAATCGATGCCCAGCGAATTGGCGAAGCAGATCGTAATAAATAAAATATCTCCCAGCTCCAGCTCGATCGAGCTGTCGGCTTCATCTTTCTTTTTCGGCTTCGGTCCAAACTGGTGATTCACTTCTCTCGCGAGCTCTCCGACTTCCTCGGACATCCTCGCAAGCATCGCCAGCGGGCTGAAATACCCTTCCTTAAACTGCGATATGTACCCGTCGACTTCCTGCTGCAAACTCTTCAGGGAGCGTTCCGCCATATAACCACCTGCCTTCCCTAAGTTCCCGAAACAGGCTGTTCGTTCATCATAGAAAACAGCCATATTAACATGTTAACGCAAAGCAGCGGTAATGACAAATTTTTTTTGAAAAAAGAAAAAACAGGTATAATGATCCGCGGGCGGATTCATCATACCTGAGAGAGCGCCTAAATTTCCAGGAGGACCTTATGGAACCCCGCCAAAACACCGCCATCATAAAATCGATCATCCCCATCGTGCTCGGAACGGCGATCTACGCGTTCGGACTTCATTATTTTGTGATTTCGAACGAATTGATGGAAGGGGGGATTACGGGCATCGCTCTGCTGCTGCACTACGTGCTGAACATTCCTCCTTCCTACAGTACGCTAGCCATCAATATCCCGCTGTTTTATATAGGATGGAGAGTGTTCGGCAGACAGTCGATGCTGTATACCGTCGTCGGCACCGTTTCGCTTTCCGTCTTCCTTTGGATCATGGAGCTTGTCATTGCCCGGGGCTGGATAGTGCCGTTTCACAGCCGCCAAGATTACTTTCTCGTTACCGCTTATGCCGGGGTCACGCTCGGGATCGGACTTGGCATCGTGTTCCGTTATGGCGGAACGACCGGAGGATCGGACATTATTGCACGCATCGGCCAAAAATATAAAGGCTGGAGCATGGGCCAAATGATATTGCTGTTCGACCTGACGGTCATCGGAACATCGCTGCTGTTCATCCCGAAGGAAAAAGTGCTTTATACGTTTGTCGCCGTGTTCATCTCTTCCAAGACGATCGACGTTATCATCGAAGGAGCTTATTCCGCCAAAGCGTTCACGGTCATTACCGATCATGCCGAGGCTTTAACGTCAGCGATTATGCGGGACATGGATCGCGGCGCCACGCTGATTCCGGCGGTAGGCGCCTATTCCGGCAAAACGAAGCACGTCGTCTACTGCGTCGTGTACCGGTACGAAATGAAACATCTGAAGGATCTCGTACACCGCGTCGACCCGGCCGCCTTCATTATTATCAACGAAGTCCACGACGTCGTCGGAGAAGGTTTCCGAACCGTATGAGGCCGTCACATTTTATCGATTCTCCTCACCGGAATGATTCCGCGTTCCTTTTGAAACAGCCTCCACCCGGCATACACCAGCGCCGCTATGATTGCCGAGCCAATGCCGATCGACCAAATGATCGGTCTGCCGTTATCGATGATCGGCAAGTAGGCCGGCGTATCTTTTTTATGGAACAATCTATCGATCATTTGCCGAATCTCCGGGATGACCGACAAAATCCTTTTATACGGCTCCGTTTCACTTGCCAGCTGCGATTGAACGAATGTAACAAGCGAATCGGCTTTTTCCACGTCCGTTGGGGATCTGGAAATAAGCAGGGACGGATGGATCAGTCCGTAATGCGAATAAAGCCCGGCGAAAGCTTTGTCCGTTTCCGCACGGCTCGCTTCCGTTGCCCCTTTTTCCAGCGCCTTTATATCATTTTGCAGAACGTTATAATATTGCAGCCACATCGGATCGTTCATCGACTTCAGCGCATCGACGGCGAGACGCAGCTTGATCGTGGAAACTTGTCCTTCATCCGGCGAAAATTTAACCGCATTAAACACGCGTTTCGCTTGTGTGACCGTTTCCGTTAAAGCATGCATCCCTTCCACCGATGTAATGCCTTCAAAGTGAATTTGCGTCAGTTGGTCGCTAACCTGCTGCAGGGAATCCCGTCCGCCCATTATATCGCCCTGCTGCACCTTTTTATACATGTCGTCGGCCAGCTCATTCAAACGTTCGATCTTCTTCACCTGCTCTTCGCTGCGTATCGTCGCATTTTGCTCCGTACCGGCCCCGTCCCGGTTGCAGCCGGCAAGCAGCGCCACAAGCGTCAGCGCTACTAATATTGCTGCACCTTTTTTCCTTGCCCCTTGAAAAAACATCGGACATCCCTCCTAGTTTCTATCCTATGGGGGGATGTCCTCTTTTAGACCGAAAGCCGGCGCAGTTTCATCATGATGAAAGCGAGACCAATGGTGACTAGACTAAGGATGACCGTAAATGTCGCAATATCGGGCAAGTCGTCGGCCAGCACCCGCGGCAGCCACGGATAAACGCCTTGGCCGTAATCCATATAATCGTTTAATAAAGTCCAGACGGACGCGACGGCTGCGGCCCATACGCCATACCGGTAAAACATCACATAAAGCAGCGCTTCCGCGGCCATGCCGAGATGGGAAAACACAAGCATGCCATCCTTCCATGTCATCACATCTCCCTGCACGGCAGAGACGACGATCATCGTTACCGCCCAAATGCCGTATTTAACGGAAGTGATGACGGCAAACGCTTCAACAAAGCTGCGTACAGGCCCAATTGCGCGGTTATTCCGTCCCCGCGAGTCCCAAATCATCCATGCGAGGAATGCCGTAAAAAAAAGACTTGCAGTCGGACTATCAGGAACAAACGGCAAAAACCAAAGCGGTTTCGTTTCGTAAGTATCGACCAGTTGCTCTCCGTACCAGATGTACCCATAAATCGTCCCGAGAAAATTGACCCAGAACAACCCCCAAAGCATTTTCGGACCGGAAAGAAATGATTTGGAAAAATAGTAACCTAACATCGGTCTCGTCCCCCTGGCTGCGGCCTGTTTCAAAATGAAAACCTGACCGAGAGTATCGGTCAGGTTTACTGGCTTAAGATTTCTTTTGCTTCGCCAGCCATTCGGCCAGCTTGTCGATATCGGCATCGGTCAGACCTTTCTTGATGTTTGCATCGTACTGAGGACTCATGCCGCCTTGACCGTTTTTGATGATGCCTAAAATTTCGTCTTTGGAATGTTTGTCGCCAATGCCAAGCAGCATCGGGATGCCGGCATTCGGCATACCTTTCAAATCTCCGCCGTGACACTGTACGCAAGTCGCCTTCTTGTAAATCTCCGCAGCCGGATCGTCGGCTGCAACGAGTGCCGGAGCAGCCGCTTTCTTCTGCTGTCCTCCGCCTCCTGCGCCTTGCCCGCTGCCTTCCTTCCCTTTGTTCGCATGCAGTTCTTCTTCACGCTTGATATGTTCGGGAATGATATTTTTTTCTTTCAGTTCCAATTCATAGTGATGCCAGGAAACAATCGTTAAGTACGTGCATGCGACTAAGCTTAGTCCCATCAGCGTTGATGCGATCGGGCGTCTGTAGAAACGGCGCTCCTTGCCGGTATCGAGAAACGGAGCGAGAAGCAGACCGCCAAACGCGATCCCCGGAACGATTACCGTACCCAAAACGACAAACTGGTTGGATGTGTACGGATATTTGAGCAACTGGTACAGAAACAGGAAATACCAGTCGGGCATCGGAATGAACTGCGTATTCGTCGGGTCCGCCGGATATCCGAGAGGAGCCGGATCGGACATGACGAGCACCAGAATACCGACAAGCACGACGACCGCAACCATCCATTCCTTCAGCAGGAAGTTCGGAATAAACACCTCGGATTTTCCCGGATAAGCGGAAAAATCGGGCTGCTGCAAACGCGACGATTTCGCGCGGACGCGGGAATCGCCCACGTATACGATTTTTTCGTCAGATTTATGACCGTGAGCCACTTCAGCCACTCCTTTCTATTATAGCGGACCGGAAATACCTTGTTTACGGATCATGAAGAAGTGACCTGCGAGAAGTCCAAGCAGAGCACCCGGCAAGAAAAATACGTGCAGCGCGAAGAAGCGGGTTAGCGTTTGCGCACCGACGATTTCGCCGCCCTGTAAGAAGGTTTTCACATAGTCGCCAATGAAGGGAACGGATGCCGCGATTTTGATGCCCACCTGCGTCGCAAAGTAAGCTTTGTTGTCCCAAGGAAGCAGGTACCCTGTGAAGCCAAGGCCCAGCATCACGAAGAAAATCAACATACCTACGACCCAGTTCATTTCACGAGGCGCTTTGTAAGAGCCGGTGAAGAACACGCGGAGCGTATGTAGGAACATCATGACGATAACAAGGCTTGCGCCCCAATGGTGCATGCCGCGCACGATGACGCCGAACGCCACCTTGTGCTGCAAGTAATCGACGCTCGCGTAAGCGTTGATAATATCCGGCACGTAATACATCGTCAAAAACATCCCGGATAAAATCTGAATAACGGTGATGAAAAACGTCAAACCGCCGAAACAATAAACAAATGCGGAGAAATGGTGCGCCGGGTTCACGTGTTCTGGAACTTCGTGGTCCGCAACGTCTCTCCACATCGGCGTGATATCCAGACGTTCATCGATCCAGTTGTACATGTTTTTAAACATCTGATGTTACGCCTCCTTCGTTAGACGTGTTTATTCGGACCAAGCTGTCCTACATAAACGAAGCCATTTTCCACTTTCACTTCATACTCGTCGAGCGGCGCCGGAGCAACGGCCAGGTTTTTGCCTTCCGCCGTATAATGAGCGCCGTGGCATGGGCAGAAGTACTGGTCTTTATACTCCGGATTCGCATTCCAGTTGACCGTACAGCCCAAATGCTTGCAAGTCGGATTCAAGGCGAAGATCTTGCCGTTTTTATCCTTAGAAATCCATGCTTCGAGTTCCGGATCGCTCTCGTACCAGCCGTCAACCTGATGCACTTGGAACTTAAACGATGCCGGCGTGTTCGTGATTTTGGACTCTTCGACAACTTTAACCCAAGCCGCCTTCGATTTAGGCTGAAGCACTGGATCGATCGCAAAACGAATCATCGGCACAAGCATGCCCGCGCCCATGAACGCGCCGGCTCCTCCAAGGGTATAAGAGAGGAATTGACGGCGGGACATCTCGCGTCGTTTCACCGGCTTCTCCCCATGATGCTCAGACTCGTGGTTTTTGTGATCATTCATTTTCCCGTTCTACCCCCTTTAAGCGACATCACACTATCGTTCGACACAACTTTACACCTCATACTAGGACATAACTAATAATAGCCTACGGCTCCAGTAGCGTCAAGAACGGCGGGTTTGATTTAAAGCCGGTAAACCAAGCGTTTCAGGCAAAGTTTAACGAAATTGTCACAACTGATTTTCAGCCTAAAACTTATGCCTTCTTGCTATATAATGGGCAATTTATTCCTCAATCATACGCCGGGATTCAAGTTCTTCGCAGTTTGCCACATAGCGCCGACCTCACCTGCAATGCGAAGTCGCACTGCGGCCGAATCCAAACTCAGCCCCTCGCTACCGACATGAACGATCAAATCTGCCGACGGCAGATTGACGGTATGTAACGGCACGGACTCCGACATCACCAGCAGATAGCGGAACCCCGCCTCGTCCTTCAGCCGTTGGCACAACCGGTTCAGACGCTCCGCCTCCAACGGATCGTCGATAAAATGATAGGCGGGATACGTAACGACCCTCCCTTTAAACGGAATTTCGACAAGATCGAGCAAATCGCGCAGACGCTCCAGCTTTTCGGCTGCTTCATGCGGCGCTTCGCTGCCGGCAAGTCCCGTGACGGGCAGCAGGCATGTGTCCAAATACGTCCGCAGTTCATCCCATTGTTCTTTCGATATATCGCTGAATTTCATGTTTTTTCACCCCGCTCCCTAGTCTAAAACAAAGTCCCCAAAAAGGGAAGAAATCTTCCGAAGCACAAAAAAAGACATATGGCCGGATGCCATACATCTTTCATAATGGTGTCATATTTAGACCACATGCGAAGCTTAACCTTGGGATAACAATGTTTTCAGTTCCGTGGTGAGGGCAATAAACGATTGTTCGTCTCCCTCGGCCAAAGCTTTGTCTATTTCTTGGTACAAATACTGTTCCCTGAATTTGCGAAGCGCCTCATCGAGCACCATTTCCGCAAACAGGTTCAGCATTGTATCGGTCGACACATTTGATTTTCCCATAGGACCTACCTCCATGCAGCGGCCTAGCCAGCAGCTTGAGAGCGTTTAACTGCCATGTTGTTTATTGTTTAATCCGCTTGTGTCCGGTATTCCGTTCCCTTGAGCACGTAGCCTTCCATCGTCCGTTTCATGCGCTGCAAATCTTCTTCGGTAAGTTCACGGACGACCCGGGCCGGCGAACCCAGCGAGAGCGTGTAGGACGGAATCTTTTTGTTTTCCGTCACCAGCGAACCTGCTCCTATTAAAGCATATTCACCGATCTCGGCGCCGTTAAGTACAATAGCCCCCATGCCGATTAATGTGCCCTTACCTATCGTGCATCCGTGGATGATCGCCGCGTGTCCTACAGACACTTCTTCCCCAACGATAAGCGGTTGGTTCGTGTTTACATGACCGACGCTTCCGTCCTGAATGTTGGAACGGCTGCCGATCATAATGGGAGCCAAGTCTCCACGCAGCACCGTGTTGTACCATACCGTCGACATTTCGCCTATCGTCACGTCACCGATGATATGCGCGCCCGGTGCGATAAATACACTAGAGTGCACCTTGGGTACGAATTGCCCATACGAATGAAACATACGATCACTCCTTCGGTCCAATATTTGCCGGCCCATCGCCGGCTTGAAATTGGAGTGATTGTAGCAATCCCGTTACAGCTTGTCAATGGGGAGCGCTACTCTATCTTCTTCGGCCACGTATGTTCCTTGAATGATCCCGGAGCCGAGCTTCGTGATTCGCAGCACCTTGCCGTGCTGCCCGTCCTCGCCGATGCGCAAAAGCCCCAAATGCATCATCATCTGTACGATCCTCGTCTCAAGAATCGATTCCGGAGTGTCGTAATAAAACGGGCGAATCAGCGGAACAAGCACCTGCTGCAGCGAATCGTAAGTCGTCCACTCGCCGGTCAGCTTGTCGATCCACTGCACCAGAGCCTGAACATTGGGCACCGGATTTTTATACAGCCTGAGCCAGAAACGGTACACTTGCAGCAAATCTTCCTTGTATCCCTCCACGACCCTCGCCGTCCCCAAATCGGTCAACGTCAGCGTCTGATTATGTTCGCTGATCAGGTCGTGATAGTAGCAATAATCATAGATGAGCGAAAAACGGCTCGGGTATTCCCTGAACATCCGACCGTAGCCGAACCGCCACGCGGTTTTGCCGACCGGCTCTTCCTTGACGGAAAACCGGTCCAGCACCTGCTGCAGCGAACGTTTATACATATAACTTTCCGCAGTCAAAGCAACCGGCTGCTGATAAAGGTAATGGAGGAAATGGTATATGTCGTCCACGATCAGCTTCTGCTCGTCGCGATATACACCCGGTTCCCCGAGCGTGACCAGGCTTTTGCGAAAATGTTTGGCGAGCACGTCACCGAACCGTTTCTTCAAATCCGCCGGCACCTGGAACAAATACCGCGTTTGCTGCGAGTAGCCGTTGAACAGCCAGCCGCGCTGCTTAAATCTCGTGATCATGTCCCGCGGGTTCCAGTTATCGTTTGCATCTTTTTGAAACCTGCTTTGCTGCACGCGAGCAATAAGCTCTTCGAGACTAAACGAACTCCTCTGGTCGAACAGCAGCGAATTTAAAAAACGAATATCCTCCATCCCCAGATTCTCAACCAGCCGTTCAAACACGTCCCTCCGGTTCACCGTAGTCAAAATGGACTGGATCAGCTCGTTTTTGGAGTGTCCGTTGCATTCGCATTCGTAATTGTTCGCAATTCGGCTCAACTCGTGAATGTCCGCATAGCTGAGCATGTCCGCCAAGTTCATTGCCGTACCCCCTGCGTGGCGCTTGCGCGATAATCGTTTCTACTTCCCATTATGGGAACCATCCGGAGGAAATAAACGTGACGCCAAGAAAAAAAGCCCAAGCTGCCTAAGCTTGGACTTTTGAAGAAAGGACCGATTATTCCAGCGCATCGAGATGTTTAGTACAGTTGAGTAAAAGCGGACTCCAACCGATCTGCGTTTTTTGCAGCACGCTGAGGGACGTATTTTTCAAAAAGTCGCTTAGCGTTTCGCCCGTCAGCTTCTTCAGCAGCGGCACGATCATCCCCCCATGGCTTACCACAAGCACCCGTCGCCCCGGGTAGGAAACCGCAGCGTCCTCCAGCACCGTCAGCCCGCGGGAGAGCAGCTGCTCGTCCGGCTCCATCCCGAGCTCGAGCTCGCGCTGGCGCCAATTGTCACCCCATCGCTCAATCCTTTCCTGCTCCGTCGTTCCTTCGATTTGCCCGAAAGATCTCTCGCGCATGCGCGGCTCATAGGCCCAGATCGGAATTTGCAGCTCGCTTGCAATAATGTCCGCCGTTTGCCGCGCCCGAATCAAATCGCTCGTAATGATCCCGTCCCAAGATTCGTCTTTCAGCCTGCGTGCCAGGGCCTCCGCCTGCTTGATGCCTACCTCGGCCAGCGGGGTATCGAGCTGTCCTTGCATGCGTCCCAGCAAATTCCATTCCGTCGTGCCGTGGCGAATGAGTCCTACCGTTGTCATATTGTCGACTTCTCCTTTGTCCCAAAAAAAGTAGCCCCTTTGGAAGGGGCATCTCGTTCGTTTAAGATCGCGTCCGCGACAGCCAGTTCATGATGAGCAGCGTTGCCGTCATGCCGATCAGCGAAAGAGCCAGCATGTAGTCCCGATACGTATGAATCGGTCCGACCTGGTATGTAAACGGCTCGTTAAATCCTTTCAAACTGGCCACAGCGGAAGGCATCGCATGTACGTTCATCGATTCCTGCTTGCTGCTGGCGACGACTACCGGTTCGCCGATACGACCGAATACGGAAGTGTCGGTAGCGGACATCTGGGTTTCAGGTTTTTGCTCATGGACGATGGAATACAGGAAGCTGAACATAAACAAAGCCAGGCAAAACGCGATGACCGCCGTAAAATTTCGCCGCATTTTGAAGGAGATGGCATACATCCGGTCCGTAACCGGCATTTTCCAATTCTCATCCTCGTAGATCCGCTTCATAACGCTGGAAGAAATCGGCGTGCTTGCTTCCAGCATCGTTCCTTCTGCGGCAAATTTGATTAGCTCCGCGCTCTCCTGCCACATCTTAAACTCTTCGGCGCAGGCGGGACAATGTTTTATATGTTCATTCACGCATTGTTTTTTCAGATCGGTATCGGGCAAATCCCAATACACTCCAAACAACTCTTGAATGTCCTCACATTTCATCGCTGATTCATCCCTTCATACTCTTCAAAAATAGGTTCCATAAAATACGGCTCCAGCTGCAGCTTCACGCTCGCCCTCGCCCGAAACAGCAGCGATTTGACCGAGCTGACAGTTTGCCCGAGAATCCCCGCAATCTCTTGATAATCGAGCTGCTCGTATTCCCGTAAAATGAGTGCGGACCGCTGTTTTTCCGGCAAATTGTTGATGGCATCCCGTACCATGGACACTTTTTCGTTACGCAGCACGGTCTGCAGGGGGAGCGTCTCCACGTCCGTCTGCGGCGTGTGGCCGCTTTGTTCCAAAGAGACTTTCATTGTTTTATTTTTACGAAGCTCGCTCAGCACGGTATTTCTCGCAATCGTATAAAGCCATGTGGAAAAAGTTGCCTCGATCTCGCGGAACGAATGCAGGCTTCGGTAAGCCTTATAAAACGTTTCGTTGCACAGATCCTCCGCCATCGACTCCATCTGGGCGCTTTTCAGCATATGATAGATGAAAGCGAGAATTTTTCGTTCATACCGGCGCATGAGTTCGTTGTATAGTTGAACGTTACCGTCTTTGATTTCTCTAATCAACTGGGAATCGGTCATTCTACCTACGACCCTCCTCGTGATTCCGTATGCTCTCCCAGTGATTCACATAGTTTTACCTATCCGGGAGGAAAAAGTTGCGCTCGTATGTTAAAAAGTTTTCAGCAAATTTTCAGGTAAGATAAAGCTGACAAGCCGTCAATAAAGCATTCGTTAAAGACACGCAAAAATCCTGCTTTTTTCGACAGTTATATACGGGCATACATCTATTCTATTTTATATGAGATTCGATTACAAATATACTTCTAGGAATCCAATGCGTAGGAAGCAAATGTGGTTTCCCGAAACTTCTCTTTCCATGGCGAACGGCCCGGGATCTTGGAGAAAAGCTCTTCGGCGCGATTGTAATATAACGACTGGATGATGCGGCAGTATTCGATGCAGCCGGAGTCGGCGACGAACGCAAGGCATTCCGGCTTATGGCGCAAAAACTGCTCCGTTGACATGTTCCCCTCGTAAAACAGCTTCAATGCCGGGAACTTCCCGTCGCAATGGGCAAGCATATACAAGATCGGAAGCGTCCGCTTCTTGTGCAACAGGTCGTTTTTCAAATCGTACCGCTGCACATCTTTTACATCGTTATTGATCTGTGCCATAATCCCGATGCAGTCGGCCAATTCATTCATGAGCCTGATCGCTGCGGCGTCGGATTGAGGTGCGTCGAAGCCTCCCATATAACAAGCAAGCCGAATTAATGAACCCGATTTCTCTTGCACTACTGCTATGTAATCCTGCTCCGATTCGACGCAGTGGCCGAGCAAATCTTTATGTTGTCCGTCGATGGCGCGCGATACGATGCGGGCCGTTTCCTGAATCATCGGAACCGTTTGCGGCGAGTGCTCGACCAGTTGCCCCAGTTTTCCCATAAACCCCATCAGAAACGCGAGTATCGCGTTAATCGTCTGTTCCTGTGGGCACCGCATCCACGGCTTCTCCATGTTATCGCGATCCTGCACGTCGTCCACAATGTCCAGTGTAAGTATCAAGAGCTCCGTAAGAGCAGCAATTTCTCTAATAAATGGAGATTCTCCCCCCAACATGCGGTGGCTGTATTCCGTTATGTCTCCCCATATACTATGCTCCGCCGCTTTGTCCGCGATAAACGATTTTAGCAACGCATTTAACGGCTCCGCTTTTACATATTCATCCAAGAGCTCATTCATGACTTCTATTATTTCGCTTCGCACGTTGTTCCCTCTCCCTGCCTCAGCTTACTGCCGAAATCTTGCCGTTCAGCGGCACAATAATACGCATGCGAAGCCCGCAGCCTTCGCTCGTTTTTAACTCGAGATGGCCGTCCAGATGCAAAACACGGCTTCTCATCTGCGCCAGCCCGGCGCCGGAAGCGCTCAGCTTCCCCGTTTCGATGCGCACCGGATCGAAGCCAATACCGTCGTCGTGATAATGGAGATGAGCTTCATTATCTATAACGAGCAGTAGAAACGTGACTATAGTCGCTTTCGAATGTTTTTTTGCGTTGCTTAGCAGCTCCTGGATAATGCGGTACAGATGACGTTTCGTGTCCATGTCCCACCCCTCAACCGCTTCGGCGTTATCGGCGCTGAAGTCAAGTTCGAACGGGCAGGCTGCTCTTTCGTCCTCCATCAATTTATTCACCGTCCGGATCAGACCAAGCTCGCTCAGCAGGCTCGGGTACAGCTCAAAGCATCTATGGCGCAAGTTCGATTGCATAACCTCCACATAGTCCATTATGCTGCGGACTTGTTTCGCTTCTTTTGGCGGGATTGTGCCGCTTCCGGCTGCCGAAGCGAGTCGC
Organism: Paenibacillus hamazuiensis; assembly: GCF_023276405.1. NCBI lineage: Bacteria > Bacillati > Bacillota > Bacilli > Caryophanales > Paenibacillaceae > Paenibacillus > Paenibacillus hamazuiensis. The sequence goes on along the minus strand of NZ_JALRMO010000001.1, from coordinate 1,983,644 downwards.
TGCTTAAGGAGATCCAAGTCCTGCATGGTCGAGTCGTACAGTTCGGTTACGATTCTGCTGCGCTCCGTCTCCTGCAGCTCGAACATCAGCTTGCGGTACCAAATGAAATCCTGCCCCGTCAGTTCGTTTGGCACATAAGCGGCAACTTTCCGAAGCTTCATATTCAGCTTGCGGATCAGATGCATATTTTCCAGACTGACTGCGAGATAGGAAACTATTAAAGTCAGCCACTGCACCTCTTCCTTGCCAAGAAGCGTATTTGTCTTTTTCCTCGTCATAACCAGATAACTCGTAAATTCTTCATGTCGATTGATCTCCAGACACGTATACATTTCCGTCCCGGTGCCGCTGCGAATAAGCGCCTCGACGTCTCTTTCCCTGATTTCCCCTTCGCAAATCGTTTCGATCGTATCTTTATATTGAAACGCTAGCGCCCCGCCGAAAACCTGCAAGGTCTGAACGATATCGGTCAAAATCATTTCCTTCAGCTCCCGGAAGCTGGAAATCGTCTGCAGGTTGGTGGAAATTTTTTTCAATGCCAGCTGCAGGTTATGTTTGCGTGGGAATATGACCGCTTCCAGCTTCGTAGCGAAGTATTCGAGCGAATACAAAACGAAAGTGAGTATGATCAGAGTAAGAAAAAAGATGAAAACCAGATGCTTCGGCGAGGCATCGCGTTCAAAGATCACCGCGGCAAGTCCTGTAATGATTCCGCTTGGAATGACGGACAGGATCATTGTGAACACAAGCCGACGCAGCACGAGCTGAATATCATACAGCTGCTTCGACATGATCAGGTACGCGAATGAGATCGGCAGAATCAGCACAAACCAGCCTGTATACAGCGAGCTTACGAAATCGTCTCTCCATAGCAGCTGAGGGATAAAGCTCAGACAAACAAAAGGAGAGAAAGAGACGATAAATGACCACCAGACCGTTTTGATGATGGTCGACGCGTAAGAGTTTTCTTTTCGGTATTTGAAATAGAGGTAAGATAGAAATAGAAGATTGACCACGATTCCGAGCAAAAAGAAGGCGATAACTAATTTAGTACTAGGCTCGTAAAATAGATTCGTGATTTTTGGCAAAAAAAACGTAATTCTTGTTGAAAATGCAAAAATGACAAAGTAATAGCCATATCTAAGTAGACGAGTTGGGAATGTAATAATAGTGTTTCCTTTTTCTCGCATCAGTACTATAAGAAATTGAAGGAATAATAGCGGCAATGCCATCATTAACGTACTGATTACCACTTTTCCGAGCGTATCTCCCCTTTGGGAAGCACCGAGGCTTGCGAAAATGAATGCGATGTCCAAAAATAATAATGATAGAAAAAGTGCCGACCGAGAATAACGCTGTTTTGTATACAGCAGAATCGCCAATGAAATACATAAAATCTCTCCGAATATAGGAAAAACATCAACATGAGCAGAAGTATTTGCTTTTCTAGTTTCTACTTCGATCGTTTGACCGTCTCGCTCTATTGCAATACTATTTGCCTGCTCAATACTTCCCCATTTTTGTACTGTAAAAAATCGATCGACCGTTTCTCCGTTGATTAGTTTAACAACATCGCCAGGCTGGAGATTCAAATTTAAGCTGGCGCTGGAAAACTCCAGTTTTCGGACGATCCAATCTTTGCTCTGGTTTTGCTGAAGCAATATGCCGAGATATGGATACTGAAAACTAATATAACTAAACCATAATTGCAGCGAAACTAGTAAAACAATAACCATTCTCGTAAAAAAAACGGAACTCATTAAAAGATTCCCCTTGCTTTTTCCATATTTTCCGTGAATAATAAAAGAGCAAGACCTGTAAAAATTTGTCGGAAAGTGAGTGATTCTTATGCAAACCGCTATTTTTTCTTCAGGACTCCAACATGTTGTTTACGAGTTGAAACAGATGGATTCTCAGCAAATCATTCAGCGGCTCAAGGATCGCAAGTGGCTTTCTTCTTTCTCGTTATCCGCTGCTGAGGAACACGCTCTAACGAAGCTCTTTGCGGAAAAGGCAGACGATCGTACCAGAAAATCGGCCCCCGCGGATACTTGGTATTAATCTCCTTCATTATTTTACCAAATGAAAAAGAGATTGTATATTTAGAGTTTTGTTTCTAAATATGCAATCTCTTTTATTTGTTTAAAACAAATATTGTTGGCACTTGAATTATTGTTGGATTAGCTTGCGAATCTCTTCTACAGATATATCAATCGTCTCCGCCACTTTTTCAGGGGAAAATCCTTTGTCGAGCAATTTCCTAATGATCTCTTCTCTTCCTTTTTCAATTCCTTTTTCAATTCCTTTTTCAATTCCCTCTTCAATACCTTCTTCGTATCCCCATCGTTTCCACGCAGGCATAAGTTCCATGATCAGCTTCCCCTCCTCCGGAAATTGTCGCTGAAGCTCCCGAAGTATCGCTTCTTCTTCTTCTTTATCAGGTTTAAAATACAAGTCTGCCACGGACATAATCAACGCCAGCCGAGCGTCGTCCAACTTCTTGCGGAGCCGTAAAATCATCCGCAAATAGGCCAGTCTAACGTCCCGTCTCTCCCTTTTATTATACCCCATTTTTGCAAGCAGCGCAGCGGCCACCGGATTATCCGATTCGATGAATGTTCTCCAGTTCTTGCTTCGCAGCTCGACCTTCAAAAATTGAAATCGCAAAATATCGTGCTCCGGAATCGCCATTGACACAGTATCCGGTTCATCCTTGGCTTCGTCGGCCGTAAAAATCGCAATTGGAATTATCAGCTTATGTTCTTTCCGATGCCTTTCGAACAGGCGACTGAAATAAATAAACATCCTTTCGTGGAAATCCGTGTCTTTGTAGGACTGAGGCTCGAAATGAACGAGTACATACGCATCAAGAGCTTTGTAACGGGTTTCCAACAGCAAGTCCAGGCTGCGTGATTCCTCACCGACTATATCGACGAGCAGTTCCTGCATAAGAAATCGTGTCTGGGTATGATCAAGCAATGGGTCCAATCCGGGAAAAAACAATTCGATAAATTCCTTGAAAAACGTCTGCAGCAGCTTCTTAAACGCTTCGTCGTGATTGACGATCGCTTTTTTGTTCGATGTGAGCTGATCATCCTGCTCATTCATTTCGGCTTCCCCCTTCCTGAACATATCATAACCTTTTCCAGGCTGCATTTACAAAAAAAAATAGCCACCTTAGAAAGGTGGCCCACACTCATGAAGGAGTGTGTAGAATTCGGATAGGAGTGGAGAGAAACCATACTGTACTTTTATTATATGAATCCGTTTTCATTTTGTCAACATTTTTTTGTAAACGTTTTATTAATTTTTAAAAAATTAAATGTGCACCGAATACTGCGATTTCAGAAGCTCGAATGCCTTGTCCATTTGAATCTCGTCGCGGAAAGACAACCGAAGTACTCCCGGCACGTCCTCACGGCTTTCGATAATCTGGATGTTGCTGATGTTGATCCGGTGATCTCCGAGCTGCGTTGCGATCCGCCCGACGATGCCCGGCTCATCGGGAACGTCCACGTAAATTTCGTAAACCGACGTGATCATGCCTTTGCGGCGTTCGGGCAGTTCGCTGCGGAACCGGTTCGCCTTGCGGAACTCTTCCTCGATCCCCGCACCGTCCATATTGTCCAGAAGCCGGATAAACCGTTCGATTTCCCCGTTCCAATCGTTCAGCAGTCGCAGCATAATATCGCGGTTGTTAATCAAAATGTCGCGCCAAATAATCGGATCGCTGGACGCAATCCGCGTAATATCGCGAAACCCGCCTGCGGCCAGATCGCGGTAGAGCGGATTTTGCTCATTATACTTCGCGATCTGATTGACGAGGGCAACCGCAATGATATGCGGCAAATGGCTGATCGCGCCGACGATGTCGTCATGAAGTTTGGCGTCGACTTTGACGATGTGCGCACGCGTATGCTGCAGCAGGTCGACCAGCCGGTCATAGGCGTCTTGCGGAGTATCTGTGGACGGGGTCAGCACGTAAAACGCGTTTTCGAACAAACGCGAAGTGGCCGCCTCAACGCCGGATTTCTCTTTGCCGGCCATCGGGTGTCCACCGATAAAATGGACGCCGCTACCGAGCTCAAGCTTTTCCGCGCAAGCAGCGATCGACGCTTTCGTGCTGCCGACGTCGGTGACGATGCAGCCCGGCTTGAGGGGAAGCTTCTTCAGCTTGCACATGTATTCTTCCAGATTACCGACAGGAACGCCGAGAAAAATAAAATCGGCGTCCCGCACGGCTTCTTCCATCGACGTCGTCGCATAGTCGACGACGCCGCGTTTCATATATTTTTCCACCGATTGCGGATTGTTCGAATGACCGACGACATGCAGACCGGGCTTGCCTTTAAAGCAAAGGGCCAGTGAGCCGCCGATCAGTCCGACTCCGAAAATAGTTATTTTCATGGAATAATCAACCTTTTTTTGCAGCATTACACCTGGACGGGAACTTCTTTCAGTACGCTTTCCAGTGCGGCAATGAATTTTTCGTTTTGTTCCTGGCTTCCGACCGTGACGCGGATTTTCGTCGGGAATCCGAGTTGGTGCCCGCCGCGAACGATGATGCCCTTGCGCAGCAGCGCTTCGAATACTTGACCCGCCGGACGTTTTACATCGACCATGATAAAGTTGCCGTGAGCTTCAAAATAAGACAGACCCAATTTATCGAATTCCGCTTGCATGTAGCGGATGCCGGCTGCGTTCTGCTCGCGGCACGAATCGATAAAAGCCTGGTCGCGGATCGCCGCCAATGCCGCCTTTTGCGCGAAGCTGGTCGTGTTGAACGGCTCTCGCACCTGATTGACGGAACGGATCACGTCCGGATGGCCGATGCCGTATCCGATACGAAGCGCGGCCAGACCGTAAATTTTCGAAAAAGTACGTAGAAGAATAATATTTTTGTATTGTCTTAAAAGTGCGAGTCCGTCCGGATATTGTCCGGTCGTGTTATATTCCGCGTAAGCTTCGTCCAATATGACAAGCACACTGCTTGGTACGGCGGCCATAAATTTGGCGATTTCCTCATGCGTGTGCATCGTGCCCGTCGGGTTATTCGGGTTGCAGATCCAGACAATTTTCGTTTTGTCCGTCACTTTGGCCAGCATGGCGTCCAGGTTCTGATTGCCGTTTTCATCCAGCGGCACTTCGACGATCTTCGCCCCTTCGATTTCGGCGTTGTGTTTGTACTGAGGGAAGGTGTGCGTAGCCATGATTGTCTCGTCACCGGGAACGAAAAATGCGCGTGCGATCAGCAAAATAACTTCGTCCGAGCCTGCGCCGAAAATGATCTGGTTCGTATCGACGTTCCAAAACTTTGCTACTTCCTCCGTCAATTCAACGGCGGCGCCGTCCGGATAAATGCTCGTCTGGTCAGCCATCGCGACGATCGCTTCTTTCGCCTTCGGGGAGCATCCGAACGGATTTTCGTTGGATGCGAGCTTGATCACTTCCGTCAGTCCAAGCTCCCGTTTTACGGCATCGATCGGTTTGCCCGGCTGATATACCGGCAAATGCATAATATGTTGTTTCGGTTGCATGCGGGTCACCTCTGGTTTTTTGCGATGCTTCTTTTGATAAAAGCCGAAAAAAAGCCGGTTGTTGAAAATGTCCGCAACCGTCTTTTTTCACAACATTATCTTAAAGCCTCACGTTATTTTCCTATTAATTCTCTCACAAAATTCGAAATTTGCAATAGCCCTTGCCGATATGTCGCTTCCGATTCAAGAAGCGGAAGCGCCTCTTCGATTTGCCGGACGAGCGCACTGCCGACAACGATACCGTCGCACGTTTTGGAAAAACGCGCGAACTGCTCGTTCGTCGAAACGCCGAAGCCAACCGCCACAGGCAAATCGGTCGATTTGCGCACCGTGGTGATAAATTCGTCGATGCCGCTGTGGAACGACGTTCTGGCCCCGGTAACGCCGAGCGAGGACACGCAGTAAACGAATCCCGAAGCGCGGGAGACGATTTTATGGATTCTTGCGTTGGAGGTCGGGGCAACCAGCGGAATGATATGAATGCCGAAACGCTCGGCAACCGTGCGGACCTCCTCATCTTCCTCCATCGGCAGATCGGGAACGATAATCCCGCTGATGTCGCTGTCGGCCAGCGTTTGGAACAATTTCTCCAATCCGAACTGCAGTACGGGATTGTAGTAAGTGAACAAAATAAACGGCAGCTGGCAGCCTTCGCTCCGCGCCAATTTAGCCGCCTCGATGCAGTCGCGCACGCTGATTTGGTGCTTGCCGAGCGCGCGCATCGACGATCTTTGAATGACCGGGCCATCCGCAAGCGGATCGGAATACGGCACTCCGAGCTCGACGATCGCCGCTCCGGCCTGCTCCAACGTTTTAATAATGTCGACGGATGTGCGAAGATCCGGATCGCCTATCGTAATAAAAGGAATGAAGGCCGGCTCGCCGAGCGCCTTCAGCTCGGCAAATTTTCGGTCAATCCGGTTTTGATTAGTGAGCGTCATGTCCTGTCACCCCCTTAAAGTTTTGCGTAGCAAAACTAGCTTCGGAAGGATTCACGTACTTCATGATCGCTTCCACGTCTTTGTCGCCGCGACCGGACAAGCTGACGATGATGATCTGGTCTTTCCCCATCGAAGGCGCCAGTTTGGCGGTTTGTGCGATCGCATGCGCGCTCTCTAGCGCCGGGATGATGCCCTCGGTGCGGCTGAGCAGCTGCAGTGCGTCAAGCGCTTCTTTATCCGTGATCGGATGGTACTCCGCCCTGCCCGTATCTTTCAAATAGGCGTGCTCCGGTCCGATGCCCGGATAATCGAGTCCTGCCGAGATCGAATGAGCCTCCTGTACCTGGCCGTATTCGTCCTGCAGCAAATAGCTCATCGAGCCTTGGAATACGCCGGGGCTTCCCAAGGTCATCGTTGCCGCATGCTCCTTCGTATCGATCCCTTTGCCGGCCGCTTCCGCACCGATCAACCGAACGCCGGCATCGCCGACAAACGGATAAAAGATACCCATCGCATTGCTGCCGCCGCCGACCGCCGCCACGACCGCATCCGGCAAACGGCCCTCCTGCTCGAGAATTTGCTTGCGCGCTTCGTCCCCGATGATTCGCTGGAAATCGCGCACCATTTGCGGATACGGATGAGGGCCTGTCGCCGATCCGAGAATGTAATACGTATCGTCAACGTGGCTGACCCAGTAACGCAGCGTTTCGTTGCAGGCATCCTTTAACGTTCGGGTGCCCGATGTAACCGGAACGACTTCCGTGCCGAGCAGGTTCATGCGGAACACGTTGAGCTGCTGGCGCTTCATGTCCTCTTCGCCCATGAACACCTTGCACTCGAACCCGAGCAGCGCGGCTACGGTTGCGGTAGCTACTCCGTGCTGGCCAGCGCCGGTTTCCGCGATGATTTTCTTTTTGCCCATCCGTTTGGCGAGTACTCCCTGTGCGATCGCATTGTTGATTTTATGCGCGCCCGTATGGTTCAAATCTTCCCGCTTCAGGTATATTTTCGCGCCGCCCAAATGTTCACTGAGCCGCTGCGCGTAATAGAGCGAGGTCGGTCTGCCCGAATAGCGGTGAAGCAAGTAGTTGACCTCTTGAATAAAGCTTTCTTCCTTGGTATATGTGTTAAAAGCTTCCTCCAGCTCGATGAGCGCGTTCATTAACGTTTCCGGCACATAACGGCCGCCGAACTTTCCGAAGCGGCCGTATTCGTCCGGCACATTCGCATTAAACACAAGCTTTCACCCTTTCGACAAACGTTGTAATTTTCGAAACGTCCTTCACTCCGTCCGTTTCCACGCCACTGGAAATATCGACGCCGTCCGGACGGTAACGGCTCAGCAGCTCCGCGACATTGTCCGCATGAAGGCCGCCTGCAACGATGAGCGGAATTCCCGCCTCTCTCGTCACCGGCAAGTAATCCGGAATACGTTCCCAATCGAACGTTTTGCCGGTGCCTCCCCCTGCCGTATCCAGCAGGATGCCGTCGATTGAGCCCAAGTAGATTTCCAGCTGCTCGCGCGGCGACGACCCTGTCTCTTCGGTTACGGAGAACACCTTGTACACCTTGACTCCTAACGTTTCCTTCACTTTCCGGCAAAACTCCGGCGTTTCCTCCCCGTGCAGCTGAACGACATCGAGCGGAGCTTCAGCCAGCGTCATCTCCAACTGCTCGAACGACGGATTCACGAATACGCCGAACATAAGCGGAGTCCCGTCCGGACGTTCACCTCGGTAAGTACGGATCATCTCTCCGACTTGCTCGGGTGTGACCTGCCGGCGGCTTTTGGCAAAAATAAACCCGATATGATCTATCGGCAATTGAGCGATACTCCGAATCGTTTGCGGCATCATCAAACCGCATATTTTAACAGTAGCAGCCATAACGTAGGGTTACTCCTTCACGCCTGCCGCGACAGGACCGAGCAGATCGCGCACCGCTTGGCCGACAACCGGCTGCCTCATGAAAAGCTCGCCGACAAGAACCGCCCGGGCACCTGCGGAATACAAATAATCGATTTCCTTCGAGTTCGAAATACCGCTTTCGCTGACTATCGTTTTGCAGGCGGGAATCAGTCCGATCAGTTGTTCGGTGGTGCGAATGTCGGTAACAAACGTCTTCAGGTTGCGGTTGTTGATCCCGATCAGCGTCGCATCGAGCGTCAGTACACGTTCCAGCTCCTCCCGGTCGTGCACCTCAACGAGCGTGTCCATGCCGAGGTCGCGGGACAAAGCCAGAAACTCCCTCATCTGCTCCGTCGTCAAAATAGCCGCAATCAGCAAGATCGCATCCGCCCCGATCATCCGGGCTTCATAGATCTGATGCGCATCGATCGTAAAATCTTTGCGCAAAATCGGCACGTTCACCGCTTCCCGAATGCGTGTCAAGTAATCGTTAGCCCCTTGAAAATACTGAACATCCGTCAGCACGGAAATGCAGTCCGCCCCGGCTTCCTCGTAAGCGCGGGCGAGCCCCACCGGCTCGAAATCCTCGCGAATAAGCCCCTTGGAAGGGGACGCCTTCTTGACTTCCGCGATCAGCCCCATGCTCCTCTTCCGGCGTGTGGTGAGGGCCCGCTCGAAACCGAGACATGCAGGCATTCCCGCAATCCTTTTCTCCATATCCGCTATGGTCAGCGTTTCTTTCAGGCGGGCGACCTCATCTTGCTTTGTGGCGACAATTTTATCAAGAAACATGGCTGATTTCTCCCGTAAAATGAACTAATTGCTGCAGCTTCTCGGCGGCTTTGCCGGAATCGATCACGTTCGCGGCCAACTTGACACCTTCCTGTAGTGTAGCACAGAGGCCCGTCACATAAAAGCAGGCGCCGGCGTTCGCAAGCACAATGTCGCGGGGAGCGCCGAGGCTGCCGGCGAATACGCTGCGAATCATTTCGGCATTATGCTTCGCATCGCCGCCTTTCACTTCACTTAGCGAGGAGGCGCGAAGCCCAAGGAAATCCGGCGTGATTTCATACGTGCGCAGATCGCCGTCCTTCAGCTCGGTCACCTTGGTTGCGTCGCAAATGCTGATCTCGTCCAGCCCGTCGAAGCTCGCTACGACAAGCCCGCGCTTTATTCCCAGATCGCGAAGCACCTCGGCGATCAGCTCCGTCTTGTCTTTGTCGAAGATGCCAAGCACCTGACGGTCGGCGCCCGCCGGGTTGGTCAACGGTCCGAGCAGGTTGAAGATGGTGCGGATGCCGACCTCCTTGCGCGGTGCGGCCGCATGTTTCATCGACTGATGATACAGCTGTGCGAACATAAAGCAGATGCCGACTTCGTCCAAGCAGCGGGCTGCCTGCTCGCCGGTCAGTGAGATGCTCACGCCAAGCGCCTCCAGCACGTCGGCGCTGCCGCTCTTGCTCGACATCGCGCGGTTTCCGTGCTTCGCCACGCGGATGCCTCCGGCCGCCGCAACGATCGCGGAACATGTGGAAATGTTGAACGTATCCGCTCCATCTCCGCCCGTGCCGCAAGTGTCCAGAAGGTTCATCTGCTCGGTGCTGACGCGGTTCGCTTTCGCCCGCATCGTTTCCGCGAAGCCGGTAATTTCCGCAGCCGTCTCGCCTTTCATCCGCAGAGCGGTCACCAGGCTGCCGATTTGTGCCGGCGTCGCCGCACCGTCCATGATTTCCCCCATCACGTCGCGCGCTTCGTTCCGCTCCAGATTTTGCAGCGCGACCACCTTTTGAATCGCCTGTTGAATCGTCATTTTTCGCTCCATATCCGTTCCCCTCCCAAGCGTTTAACTATAATAATCATGGTTAATGACCGAATATTCCCTGGCTTTGGGCTGGAAAATCGCTTCCGCCATGCGGATCGATTTCAGCATGCCTTTCGCTTTGTTGACCGTTTCGGTATATTCGCTCTCCGGTACGGAGTCCCACACGATGCCGGCCCCTGCCTGCACGTACGCTTTACCGTTTTTGAACACGATCGTGCGGATCGTGATACACGTGTCGAGGTTGCCGGAAAAGCCGAGATATCCGATCGCTCCGGCATAAGGTCCGCGCGTTTCGTTTTCCAGCTCGGCGATGATCTCCATCGCCCGCAGCTTCGGTGCGCCGGAGACGGTACCCGCCGGCATACAGGATATAAATGCGTCGAAGAAATCTTTATCCTTCGCGATTTTGCCGGATACGTTGGAGACGATATGCATCACGTGGGAGTATCGCTCAATTTGCATAAACGTATCGCATTTGACCGTGCCGAATTCGGCGACGCGGCCGATATCGTTGCGCCCGAGATCGACGAGCATCAAATGTTCGGCCCGCTCCTTCTCGTCCGCAAGCAATTCCTTTTCGAGCGCCAGATCCTCCTCCGTCGTTTTGCCGCGCGGGCGGGTTCCGGCGATCGGCCGCGTTTCCACCCGTTCGTCTTCGACGCGCACGAGCAGCTCCGGCGAAGTGCCGACGATCACGTCGTCGCCCATTTTAAGGTAGTACATGTACGGTGACGGGTTCATCGTTCTCAGCACGCGGTAAACGTGAAGCGGCGATACGTCGGTCTCGATCTCGAACCGCTGGGACAGTACAACCTGGAAAATATCGCCTGCGCGAATGTATTCTTTCGCTTTTTCGACATTTGCGATAAACTGTTCCTTCGTCAGGTTCGACTTGATCTCGCCCAGCTCGACGTCGTCCGGAATCGGGTTTTGATGGTGCGCATAGGATGGCAGCGGGCGCTTCATCTTCTCGATCGTCTCGTCGATCTTATCGCATGTGCGGCGGTACTCCGCCGCAATCATCTCGTCCGTCGCAAACGGAGGCACATGCACGTTGGCGATGATTTTCAGCTGCTGCTTGAAATGGTCGAACACGATCACCTGATCGCAAAACATGAACTGCACGTCATTCATCTGCAAATCGTCCACGCGGTGCGCCGGCAGCTTTTCGTAATACTGGAGCAGGTCATACCCGAAAAATCCGACCGCTCCGCCCGTGAAACGGGGCAAATCCGGCAGGGACGGGCTCTTGAAGTTGCGGAGGTACCCCTTCAGCACCTCGATCGGCTTCTCCCGCAGCTCCTTCGTCTCTCCGCGGGCAAATACGTGGGTGACGCCGTTTTTCGCCTGAATGTGCATAAACGGGTCGGTTCCGATGAAGGAATATCTCGCCCATTTCACTCCGCCCTCGACACTCTCCAGCAAAAACGCATGCTCTTCTTCGTAAAAATGCTGAAACAGCCTGATCGGCGTCTCCGTGTCGGCCAGCAGGTGCCGGACGACCGGAATCAGATTGTATTCCTTGGATAAGCGAATGACTTCCTTCAGCTCAGGGGTATACATGGACGCTCCACTCCTTTGTGTGCAAATAGAAAAACCTCTACCGTCGCGGTAGAGGTTGAAAGTATCGATCAGCACGCAAATGCTTCCGTTCCGGTGGAACGCCGAACAAAGGCATATCGCCCCTTGTCAAGGCATACCATGACCGTAAAAACATCTGCCATTCGGCTCTGCATTTAGCTGAATTGTACTGAACTCGTCTCGACTACTCTCATCTGAACTCTACTCGACTCTGCTCTCATCAAATCCTACCACCTACTATACAACGCGAAAATCACGATGTCAATCCAAATCCTTGGGTTCGGCCGCTGTGCCCTTACTTCGCTTTGCTCAAATCCGGACGAAGCCTCATCGCGTCTTTCAAATACACGTGCACGATCTCGTTTTGGCTTTTTTCCGTGTTCACCATCACCATCAGACGAATGCATTTCGGCAAGCTTCCTTCAACCGGCACCTCCAGGGAACACATGAGCGGAACGAGCTCCCAGCCCGCCATCGACCGAATCGCTTTGGCAGGGAACGTTGCCGTAAGATCTTGAGTTACCGTTACGTACACGCACGCGATCTCCTCAGGTTTAATCGCATTTTCGGCAATAATATGATTTAACATTTCCGTAGTCGCCGTTAAAATTTCATTTTCCTCGTTGTGCTCTACCGTCGTAGCTCCGCGAATTCCCCGAACGTACATGGCTTAGTCCTCCCGTTTCAATTGTTCTACGATGTCCCTGACCCAGTCCGCCGAAACATCCTTGCGAATTTCCACCTTGCCGATAGCTTGGGGCACGATAAACACCATCTTGCCTTCCTTAAACTTCTTGTCGTGCATCATGGCGTTCATGATCTCGTCGGTGTTCAGATGCTCCGGAAGCTTGGTCGGCAGGCCGAACTTTTTCAGAATCCGCTTCGTAACGGTGTAAATCTCTTCCGGATAACCGAACCTTTGCGCCAGCTTGGCCGCTCCGACCATCCCGATGGAAATCGCTTCGCCATGGACAAGCTCTCCGTATCCGGCCACCGCTTCGAGCGCATGACCGATCGTGTGGCCGAGATTCAAAATGGCGCGCAGATCGTTTTCCTTCTCATCCTGCGAGACGACGGTCGCTTTCACTTTGCAGCCCTGATACAACCCGTACTGCAGCGCATCGGAATCGAGGGCAAGCAGTTTGTCCACGTTGTCTTCGCACCAGGCGGTAAAATCGGCGTCCCAGATCAAGCCGTGTTTGATCATCTCCGACAGGCCGTTTCGGACGTCGCGCGGAGGGAGTGTTCTGAGCGTCGCCGTGTCGTACAGCACCATCTCGGGCTGGTGAAACGCACCGATGATGTTTTTCGCTTTCGGGTGGTTGACCGCAACTTTGCCGCCGACGCTGCTGTCGTGCGCCAAAATCGTCGTCGGAATTTGCACGAAGCGGACGCCTCGCATATAACTCGCAGCAACGAAGCCGGCCAAATCGCCGACCACGCCGCCGCCGAGCGCCACAACCGCCGATTTGCGGTCAAGCCCCGCGTCCAAAGCGACACCGACGATATCCTCGAGCATCGAGAGCGATTTCGCCTTTTCTCCCGCCTTCACGACGTAACTGACCGCCTTGAAGCCCGCCTGCCGCAGCAGCTGTTCCACGCGCGGCAAATGATGTTCTGCAACGTGGCTGTCCGTAACGATCAAAAGCGGAGAAATTTTGCTCAGTCCGTGTTTTTCGAAAAAGGAGCCGATGTTGTCCAAGATGCCTTCGCCTATATAGATCGGATAGGATCGTTCGCCCAGGTCAACGGTTAACTCCATCATTTCGCTCATATTAATAGCTCCTCACTTGCTGCAGGTAGCTTTCATAGTTGCGGCGAATTTCCTCGACCGAATCTCCGCCGAATTTCTCCAAAAACGCGCGGGCCACTTCCCAAGCGACGATATTTTCCAAAATAACGCCTGCCGCCGGAACCGCACACGTATCGGAGCGCTCGACCTGCGCCGTAAACGCTTCTTTCGTGTCGATATCGACGCTTTGCAGCGCCTTGTACAGCGTAGAGATCGGCTTCATCACGCCGCGTACGACGATCGGCTCTCCGGTCGTCATGCCGCCTTCAAAGCCGCCAGCACGGTTGGAAGCGCGGTAAAAGCCCCGCTCCTCATCGTACATAATTTCGTCGTGCACCTTCGAACCGCGCAGTTTGGCCGCTTCGAAGCCGATGCCGAATTCGACGCCCTTGAACGCCTGAATGGACAGCACGGCTTGTGCGATGCGTCCGTCCAGCTTGCGGTCCCACTGCACGTGGCTGCCAAGGCCGACCGGCACGCCTTCGACGATACATTCGACGATGCCGCCGAGCGTATCTCCTTCTTCTTTCGCCGCGTCGATCGCAGCGATCATTTTCGCTTCCGCTTCCTTGTCCGTTACGCGAACCGGCGATTCCTCCGTGAGCGCGATCAGCTCATCGATCGGCAGCTCGGTGCGCTGCACCTCCACTTCGCCGATGCGGATCACCTGGCCGGCAACCTTGATGCCGAACTCCTTGAGCAGCTGGCGTGCGACGCCGCCGATAGCGACGCGCATCGTCGTTTCTCTGGCGCTGGAGCGCTCGAGGATGTTGCGCAGGTCTTTCTGGTTATATTTCAAGCCGCCGTTCAAATCGGCATGTCCGGGACGCGGACGGTTCACGCGGCGCTTTGTTTCGTCATTGCCTTCGATCGGCTCGATGTTCATCACCGATGTCCAGTGCTTCCAGTCGTTGTTCTCCACCACAAGCGCGATCGGAGCGCCTGTCGTTTTGCCGTGGCGAACGCCGCCGACGATTTGAGCGGTATCCTTCTCTATTTGCATACGCCGGCCGCGGCCGTACCCTTTTTGACGTCGTGCCAGCTGAAAATTTACCTCTTCAAAATCGATCGTCACGTTGCTCGGAAACCCTTCGATGATGCCTGTCAATTGCGGGCCATGCGTTTCTCCTGCGGTCAAATATCTCACTTTCGTTTCCCCTTTCATCCTATCCAGACAGCGCTGCTTAGGCGCACTTTAACGCTTTTATGCGCTAAGCACATGTGCTCATTATAGTATAGGTCGCCCGGTTTGACAAGAAATGTCACGCTAAAAAAGCACCCCCTAAATCGGATGCCCGCCCCCCTAAACAAGATGACAGAGCGTCACAATAAGATATGAAAATGTTCGAGCGGTTCACGGTTTAAACTCTGTTTAAACCGTGAATTCTTTTTACTACACAGTGCAGGTAAGTCGCCGGGATTTTGAGTGTACGACCTCGCCCCCTAAACTGACTTACCACACCCTGAGAACAAATCTTTGTCGCCACGAGCACACCCATCAAATTTCGGTCTGGGAGGGTGTTGGTAGCCTGTGTAGAAAGGATGATCTATTTGGATGCGATTCGTACTTGCTGCGCCGGCCTCGATGTTCATCAGGCCAACGTTGTTGTTTGCTTGTTAAAAGGCCCTCTTCATCAAAAGCCGACGAAAGTGATTCGGGAGTTTTCTACGGTACTCTCCGGCCTGCTCGAACTAGCCGACTGGCTCACTGAAGAAGGATGCACAGAGATCGCCATGGAAAGCACCGGCATCTTCTGGCAACCTGTTTACAATGTACTTGAAGCTTCTTGCACCATCACTCTGGCCAACGCTGCCCATATTAAAGCCATCAAAGGCCGTAAAACCGATATGAAAGATGCCCAATGGATCGCAGAACTTCATCGGTGCGATTTAATCCGCGGCAGCTTTGTGCCTCCTGTGGAAATCCGCGAATTGCGAGATTTGACGAGATACCGCAAAAAACTCGTTGGGCACGCTACCGCCGAAAGAAACCGCATCTTGAAGGTTCTCGAGATGGCTAACATTAAGCTCTCCACCTTTATGAGCGATGTTTTTGGCGTTTCCGGCCGTCTCATGCTTCAAGCTCTTGTGAATGGCGAAGTTATTGAACCCGCGCAAATCGCCGATCTTGCCAAAGCCTCTCTGCGCTCCAAGATTCCGCAACTCGTTTCTGCTCTCAATGGTCGCGTCACCAAACACCATCGTTCCATGATCGCTAGATCGCTCAAACATCTCGAATTTCTCGAACAATCCATCGCTGAGTTAGAGGCCGACATGGAAGTATACTTCGCACCGTATCAGCGGCAATTAGAGCTATTGGATAGTATTCCTGGTGTTGGCGAGCATACCGCCAAGATCATCTTGGCTGAACTGGGAACGGATATGTCTGTATTTCCCACGGAGATGCACCTATCTTCTTGGGCAGGGCTTAGTCCGGGCAATAATGAGAGTGCCGGTAAAAAAAAAGTACTACCATAACCAAAGGCGATAAAATTCTTAAGTCTGCTCTCACAGAAGCAGCCTGGGCCGCCAGCAACACGAAATCCTACTTAGGTGCAAAGTTCTGGTCCATTACAAGTCGGCGCGGGAAAAACAAGGCTGTCATTGCGATCGCCCATAAGATTCTAGTCATTGCGTACCACATCCTATTGAAGAACGAACCGTACAAAGAACTTGGTGCGGACTATTTAGAGAAACGACGAAGCATTTCCAAGGAAGAGCTAATGATTCGTAGGCTACAAAAATTAGGTTACTCGATACAAAAAGTAGACGAACTTCCCTCAACCAGTTAGGCTCTTTTAAAAAATATTCATTATGGGGACCGGGCATCCTATTGCCTTTTTTCGGCTTTTGACCTCATTTCAATCCATTTTCTCTTCGAAGTGACCTCGAGCTAAACGTTATTTTCCCATCAAATCCCCCCATCGGGGGGACCCCAGGCTTCCGTAGCCGGCTTTGCTCCGCAAAGCCCTTAAGGCGCTCGGGCGCCCTGGACCCGCCCGTTAGGAGTGACTGCTCGCTGCTAGTTCGCGTTTGTCGGGAATGGATTTATTGCTTGTAGGCAATAAATCCTATTCCCGACACGCTTCACTTAGGTGTGATGTCAATGTAGTACCAAATGTGCCTCGGGCCCGCGTTTTGTCTGCCATGGTTTTGCTTATGCAAAACCTATGACGGACACGCTTTACGGACCAGCCGGATCGGTTACGTGAAGAATACACCTCATCCGCCCGCACTCGTATTTTTTAAGCCGTTTTCAATTGATTTGCACAAAAACAGCGGCGGTCGTACGCGTACAAAAAAACGCGCCGCAGCGATCGGCTGCAGCGCGCTTTACGTTTGCTCGTGGTCCCGTTACCCATTGACCGGCTGCTTGCGCAGAGCTCTCGGCAGCTCCGCAAGATCCGGATCATCGACCATTCCCATAATTTGCATGGAGTCGATGCCCAAAATTTGCGCGCATTCCTGAATCGTGATGAAACCTCTGCGATAAGCGTTGATTACTTTCCGTTTATCCATCGTTTCCTCCAGCTCTTGCAGACATGGTGTTTCTATAAAGCTAGTATAGGAAATGATGGAAAAAAATATACATCCGCCCTTCCCCGGTCACTGCACTTTCCGGTAAAAGAACGTATCGGCCGGCTCCATGCCGTATTGGCCGGGCGAAAATATTTGTTCGGTGCTTCCAACGAATAAAATGCCGCCCGGCTTAAGCGCCTTGGCGAATTTGTGGTAAAGCAAATGCTTCGCTTCCTCGGTGAAATAGATCATCACGTTGCGGCATACGATCAGGTCGAAGCCCGTATCGAACGTATCGGTAAGCAGGTTTTGCTTTTGAAATTTAACCGCTTTCTTCAGCTCGTCGGATATGTAATATTGGACGCCGTCGGCCCTGTAGTACTTTTGCAAATATTTGGCCGGAACATCCTTGACGGAGCGATCCAAATAAAGCCCTCTGCGCGCTTTCTCCAGCGCCCCTTCGTCAATGTCCGACGCCAGCAGATAAGCTTCCGGCAGCGCCTTCAACTCGGCGAGGATCATCGCCAGCGTATACGGCTCTTCACCGGTGGAGCAGGCCGCGCTCCATATTTTCAAGCGCCGGGTCGTCTTGAGCATGTCCGGCAAAAATTTTTGCTCCAGCACTTCCCACCGGTTCGGATTGCGCCAAAACTCCGAGACGTTGATCGTCATACGATCGAGAAACTCGTAAAAGAGCGATTTATCCTTGGTCATCGCGTCAAAAAAAGACGCAAACGTATTGTAGCCTTTCTTCAGGCGAAGCGTCGTCAGACGGCGTTTCATTTGCGCTTCCTTATACTGGGCCAAGTCGATCGTCGTATAGTCCTTAACCTTTTTGACAAACAGCAAAAAATCCTGATCTTCCATGAAGTCACCCTTCCCAGCATTAGAATCCTTTTTCATAATTCCATGCGTTCGGGGAAATTCCTGCTTATTCTACAAAAAATGATACGGGAATTCCCGTATCATCGGCTGCTGGTTATATCCACATCTGGATCGTTTGATTGTAATCGACAAGCTCTTCAGGCTTAAAGAATATCCCGATTTCCCGCTCCGCGTTTTCCAGAGAATCCGAGCCGTGAATCAGGTTTCTTTGCGTATGTACCGCGTAATCTCCGCGAATCGTTCCGGGCAGCGCCTCAAGCGAATTCGTTTTGCCCATCATGGCGCGGGATAAGGCAATGATTTGATCCCCCTGCCAAACCATCGCAAACACCGGACCGGAAGTTATAAATTTCAAAAGTCCGTCGTAGAAATCCTTGCCTTTATGTTCGGCGTAATGAGTTTCCGCCAGCTCCTTAGTCACCATCATCAGCTTCGCGCCGATCAATTGAAATCCTTTCTGCTCGAACCGCTTTACGATTTCGCCGATCAAATTGCGCTGCACGCCGTCCGGCTTGACCATCAGAAACGTTCTTTCCATTCTGCATTCCCCCTAAGAGTTTTTGCGAAGCAAAAACTTGCTTCGTAAGCATCCGCTTTGAGTTTTTGCGAAGCAAAACTTGCTTCGAAAGCAGTCGCTTCCCAATAGTTTGTCATCTTTTACCATCCATTGTTGTCCAAATATAAAAATAACATACTATTAGAGCAAATGGAACGCATTAATAAGAACGGTTTCCAATAAAATGGGCGATGCCGATCAAATCTTTTTTGACGGATCCTTCAGGAAGCTCGTTGAGCGCCCGAATCGCCTTGTCTATGTATTTTTCTGCGAGCAGCTCCGCTCTGCGGATACCCGAGCTCTCCCGAACCATGCGGATAAACCGGCTTACATCGGTTTGCCCGTCGGCTTCCTGAATGACCGCGAGCTCTTTGAGCAGCGGATCCTTCAGATTTTCCTCCTGCAAGGCGAAAAGCACCGGGATCGTAATATTCCCCTGCTTGATGTCGCTGCCCGGCGGTTTGCCAAGCTCCGCTTCCGTGCCGCATAAATCGAGGATGTCGTCGCGAATTTGAAACGCCATGCCTACGTTAAAGCCGAACGAATACAGCCGGTTCGCCCAGCGTTCCGGCACCGAGGCCGCAATCGCTCCGAGCTGGCAGCTGATAGCAATCAGCAGAGCGGTTTTCCTCTTAATGCGCAGCAAATAATCGCGCACCGTTTGCTGCGTGTTATAGAAGAAGCGGATTTGCTCCATTTCCCCGATGCTCATTTGCACGATCGCTTTGGACATGATTTGGTGAATCTGCGGATTCGGCAGCTTCGTTACGACACCAAGCGCCTTGGCAAAAATATAATCGCCCGTATACATGGCGATTCTGTTGTCCCATTTCGACCTGACGGTCAGTTGGCCGCGGCGCGTATTCGCATCGTCGATGACATCATCGTGTACGAGCGACGCCATATGGATGAGCTCAAGCGGCACCGCGACGTGTTTGATCGTCTCCAGATCATAATTGCCGAACTTCGCGGAGAGCAGCACAAACACCGGGCGAATGCGTTTTCCGCCCGCTTTCAGCAAATGAAGCGAGGTTTCCCTGAGCACGGCATGGTCCGAATAGATGCTGCGTTCAAGCTCTTTTTCTATGTAGTTGATATCTTTCCTCAGCTTGGCGTAAAGATCAATAAGTTTCATTCCGTCACCTGTACCACAGAATCTTTGGTCCAAATTTGCAAAGGCGCCTGCTCGGGCAGCAGCCCCAGCTCCGATGCATGCCGATAGTAGGCGGCCAGCCCTTTCCATTGCGCCGGCCCGAAATCATAGCACAAATTGGAAAAATAGCTTTGCCAGTAAGCGGATGTGCCTCCGATGCGGGTTATCGCCTGCGCAATCATGCCCGCCGGATCCGCAAGCGATTTCCGCTTGCTTTCTACGAACGCCTCGTGAATTCGCCCGATCAGCTCCGACTGCTGCTGCAGCGTAGCCTTGCGGATCGCCCATACGGCGAACGTCATCCAATGTCCCGTATGCCGCTGCCATTCGGCTCCCAGGTCGGTGACCGCGTATCCGTGGTCGGCCCAGCTCGCCTTGATCGCATCGTCGCCGATCAGCAAGGCGGCGTCGTTACTTTCCATCATTTCCGACAATGAGGGCGCGGCATACGTATAAACCGGCTCATGCCCGTAAAATTTTTTCAGGATAATTTTGAGCAGATTGACCGAAGTGGCCGAAGTTGTAGGGAGCGCAATGCGAGCATGGCCAAGCCGCTCAAGCGGTTCCCGGTGAAACAGCAAAATCGATTTGACTTCGCGGAAGGCGCTGACCGACAAATCCGGATAAAGCACATAATCCTCATGATGCTCCCCGTAAGAAAACGACGAGATTGGTCCCATTGCAATTTCTCCCCGGGCCATCGCCTCGTTCAGCCCCGTCGGCACCTGATGTACGAGCTCGATCCCTCCTCCGAAGGAATCGAGCGGGAAGTAGTAAAAAACCGGCCACACATTCGTATAATCAATCTGTCCGATCCGAACGGTATTTCGCGTCTCGTCCATCGGCTTCTCCCCATCTTCTGTACAATTCGTGATCCAATCCCATGCAGTCTAACACTTTTCCTACCAAAAAATCAACCAGCTGATCGATCGTCTGCGGCCCATGGTAAAAAGCCGGCATCGCGGGAATCATCCGCACCCCCATGTTCGCAAGCTTCAGCATGTTTTCCAGATGGATCGCATGCAGCGGCGTTTCGCGCGGAACGATCAGCAGGGGCCGACCTTCCTTCAGCATAACGTCGGCCGTCCGCTCGAGCAAATTGTCGGACGCCCCGTGCGCAATCCCCGACAATGTGCCCATGGAGCATGGCATGATAACCATGCCTTTGGTGCGAAACGATCCGCTTGCCGTTGCGCCGCCGATGTCCTGAATTGCATGGTATTTGTACGTTCCCATGCGGCCGCCGAAATTCGCTTCGAGCGACTCCAGCCTGCGCGCGGCGTCCCAGCCAAGCTCTTCCTTAAGAACGCGCCATCCGGCGTCCGTTATGAGCAAATGAATATGTTCTCCCGCCGAAAGCAGGTGCTGGCACAGCCGTACGCCGTAAATGGCGCCGCTCGCCCCGGTTATCCCGATCACCCATGGCTTGTTCATCAGCGCTGCACCACCAGATCGATCAGCGTAAAGCAAAACATGACCATACTCAAGATGCCGTTCATCGTAAAAAAGGCAGTGTTCAGCTTGGACATATCTTGCGGAGAAACAAGCCGGTGTTCATACGCCAAAATGATATAAGCGATAATAAGACCGAACAAATACCACCAGCTTAACGTCGTCATAAAAAACAAAGCAATAAGTCCAATTGCCGTAGCGATGTGGAACAAACGCGCAAGCAGCAGGGAGTTTTTGAGGCCAAAGCGGCTCGGAATCGAATGAAGCCCTTCCTGCCTGTCAAAATCGATATCCTGGCATGCGTAAATCACGTCAAATCCGGCCGTCCAGAAGGCGACCGCAACGAACAGGACGATGGAGGCCCAGGAGATGTGCCCGGTAACGGCCACCCAGCCTCCCAGCGGTGCAAGTCCGAGCGTGATGCCGAGTACGACGTGACAGAGCCACGTAAACCGTTTCGTGTACGAATAAAATACGAGAAAAAAGACCGCTATCGGCAGCAGCTTCACCGCAAGCGAACTAAGATGCGCCGTCGCCCAAAAGAGCAGAACGAACGAGACGATGATAAACAAGATCACTTCCTTGGAGGATAGCAACCCCGCGGGAATCGCCCTTCCTGCGGTGCGCGGATTTTTCTTATCGATCACTTTATCGATGACGCGATTAAGCCCCATCGCCGCGCTTCGCGCTCCTACCATCGCGAGTGTGATCCAGCCGATTTGCGACCAGGCCGGAAGGGAGTGAAAAACGACCATCGAGCCGAGTATCGCTCCCATGAATGCAAAAGGAAGCGCGAATATCGAATGTTCGAATTTGATCATTTCCAAAAAGATTTTTGTTTTTCTAAGCAGCATGATTAAAAACACTCCTTGAAAGCTTTCCGGCAGGAAAGCCCGCTTTGTAAACCAGCTTATCCCATAAGAATCAGATCCACATAAATTCCTAGACGACAAAAACGGGCCATTTAGGCCACGTTTAGATGCGGGGTTTGATGCCGATATGAACGGCGGCTATGCCCCCCGTGAGCGGATACGCCTTCACTTCCGTGAGGCCGGTTTTGGTAAAAATATCGGCAAGCTGCTTATGGTCCGGAAAATGGACCAACGACTCGGGCAGCCAACGGTATTGCTCGTACCGCTTGGCGATCAGCTTGCCGAGCATCGGAAGCACCCGCTTAAAATAAAAATAATAAATCGATTTGAACGGCTGCCACGTCGGCTTCGACAGTTCAAGAGAGACGACCATGCCGCCCGGTTTCACGACTCTTTGCATCTCCTCGATCACTTTGACGAGATCGGGAACGTTGCGCAGTGCGAACCCGATGGTCGCGTAGTCGAACGTATTGTCTTCGAACGGTAGGCTCATCGCATTGCCGCGAACCAGCTCGATTTGCTTGTCCAGTCCGGCCATCTTCACCTTGGCCGCGCCGACATCGAGCATGTTTTGGCTGAAATCTAGCCCTACCATGTGCCCCGTTTCACTCGCCCTGGCCAGATCGATCGTCCAGTCACAAGTTCCGCAGCATAAATCGATGGCGGTCGTGCCTTTTTTCACATTCATCCGGTTCATTGTAAATTTCCGCCAAGCCTTATGCCGGCGAAAGCTTAAAATGTCGTTCATCATGTCATACTTCGGCGCGATGCTCTCGAACACCGAATGGACGAACTCTTCTTTGGATTTAGTCTGCATGCCTCATGATCTCCTCAAATTTCCTCAATCGCCCGCGGAGCGGCCAAATAATTGCGCAGCGGCTCGCTGATATGCTGCAGCTCGGCAGCCAGCTTATCCGTGCCGAATTCGGCGAGCGTCGACTGCAGCTGAGCGGTCTGCTGTTCGAGCATGTGGTACAGCTGGGCCGTAATTTTATACTTGTGCCACAGGTTTTTCAGCTTAAAAGCGTCGGGTTCTTCCGTTTGCAGCAGCTTCTTTTCTTCCTTCGTGCCGTTCTGCATCACGTGCCAATACCCCCAGCTTCCGACGAAATCGTGGGCGGCTTCGCTCCGGTTGATTTCGCCGATCAGCACTTCCAGCAGCGTAAACCGCCGCAGCGTCTCCGGCCAAACAATCGAGTAAACGTCCTCAAGCAATCCGGAAAATGACAAAAACAGCTGGATTTTAATATCGACCGATTGCTTGATATATTCCTCGGCCGTCAGCTTCCACTGTTTCATCGATAAATACAAATTCATTTTCAAACGGTTCGCTTCGCAAATGGCGTTCGACAACGTCCCGATCAAATCGATTTGTCCGGCCTGCGATAACAGGTGGTAGAAACGGCTGCTGAAATAATCGCCGGCCAGCACTTTAAGCTGCCGGGAACGGGCTGCGATCGTTTCTTTGTCGTTGCTGTGGTTGCTGACCATATCGTGCGTATCCATGCCCAGCTGAACGAGGGACGTGACGAGAGCAAAAAGCTCGCTGTTTCCCGATAAAGACGCATTTTTGTTAAGAAACGCGTATAACAGCCGGGTCCGAAATTCGGGAAAGCGAGGCAGCTCCGTATATTTCTGGATCATGTCATACTCGATGTACGGTTTTGCGATTTCTGGGATCCGATATGAACTCATTCATTTGCCTCCGAACGTACGAAAGCGATCAAGCTTTCCTTATCATCTGATTAATTATATCACAACGGTGCGGTTATCGCATATATCCATCCTGGCCTTCGAAGCGGTCTTTCCACTTGGAAGTATATGTAACACGGTAGTGCGACTCCACGAATTGCGCCAGCTCATAAGTGCTGGCGGGTGCCGTTTTGTCCCCCGGCATCCAATTGTCCCGGCGCGCATCCAACGCGGCCAGCAGCACTGCCCCGGACTTCCGAGAACTGTCCGCCCCCGTATCCATCACACGGACGAACACCTGATTGATGTTTGTCGTTTGCTCAAACATATATTGGGGGATTTCATAAAAATCCCGAAGCACATCGTCTTTCGCCGCAGCGGCGTTCGAGCTGAGATCGATCGACAGAATAGATCGGTTGAGATCGACCTTCCGCACCCGCAAATGCAGCTGCATCTTGCCGATCACATCGACGACGTTTTTGTCGTTCAGCGCCACCGCTTTCGGCAAAAACACCGAACTGAACAAACGGCCGCCGTCCTGTCCAAGATGGGGAAGCGCCGACAAGCCGAATGTAATCGCTATAGACAAAAGCAAAGTGATAACAATACGTTTGGTCCAGTTCATGGCAAACCTCCCAGGCATTGGGCTGCGAGCCCCATACTCGTACTATTATCATTGTACAACGAAAAAAAGCAGGCTATGCCTGCGCAAGCTGAAAATTTATTCCTCCGTATCGATGACGCCGTATTTCGTAAACACGATCGCTTTGCCACGGATTTTGACCGCAGACGTATGATCGGTAAATTGCGCGATCATGACTTCGCCTTTGTCCAGCTTTTCCGTATGATGAAATTTGGTATCGAGGCCGCGCGTAAGCCCGATTACCTGAACCCCGTTATCCTTCGCTTTGACGACGAAATATTCGCCTTGGCTCGTTTCCATAATTAAGCCCTCCTCAGGTCATTCACTTTCCTTATGATGCTAAAAAATAAGCCGCCTGTCAACTGCGCTATCGAAAACGTGCTCATACCAGGGCTTTGAAAAAAAAGGCCGCCTGTCAGGCAGCCACCGAATCCGATGCGTAACGATTTTTCTTTTGTCCATAAAAGCCTTTGAGCTTGGCAGGAATCAGCTTCGTGCTGACGTTGATGAGCAGATCGGCCAGCTTCACCGTGCCGTAGGCGAACAGCATGCCGGCAATGACGTCGAGCACCCAATGGATCTGCAGGTACATGGTGGAAAAAATGATCGACGCGCAGTAGGTGACCATTACGTATTTAAAGATGCGGTCTTTTTCTCTTAATGCGAGCAGCAGCATCGCGAACGAGATCGACGTATGCATGCTCGGGAAGCAGTTCATTACATTGACGAGCAGGTCGTTTTGCGTCTCGAAGTGGCGGCCCAGCAGATCGGGCTGCTTTTTCACCCACCATACTTCACGGAGCAAAATCAAGTTATAAAACGGCAAAATCAACGGAAACTGAAGCAGGTGCCCCGACAGCGCGTACGACATCATTTTCTTGATGCTGCGCGTCCAGTAGCTGCGAATAAGACAAACCCACAGCGAAAGCACAAAACCGTAGTTGTAAATCCACACCATCAGCTTATCGAGCCTCGGGTGGTTGAACGCGCGCGCCCAGGCGGCATCGTTGTACGGAATGCTGTTCATAAGGTCGTCCCATGTCCAAGGATGCCGGTTGTTTTCGAACATCCAGTTGGCGATTTTCCACCAGAGCCCGTTGCCGGAACCGTAAAAGTAATAAAACACGCCGAGGAGCGGAATACCGAAGATGAAAAAACGTCTCCAATCGACGTCTACCTGGTCTTTACGCACCCCCAGCAAGCATACTAAAAGAAGCACCCAACACGAAGATGACCAGCCGCCCACGACGCCAATCCGCCACGTTAAAAAAATGGATGCGATGATGCCGTACATCGTCCAGTCCTGAGACCGGATGATATCGTTAATTCTCTCTTTCAACAACGGGCCCCCCTTAAGTATCAAAAAACATAGGCTGCAACAAGTATAGCAAAAAAGAAATCATAATGCTTAATAAATTTTTTACATTAAGATAAAATTAAGAAAGGATTAGATCGAAGCGTCTCAAAGGCAAAAAGAAAAAGACATCGCATGTACGATGTCTTTCTCATGGTCGGAGTAGCGGGATTCGAACCCACGGCCTCACCCACCCCAAGGGTGCGCGCTACCAGACTGCGCCATACCCCGAATTACTCACGTAACGAATATTATATAACGCTTTTTGATATTTTTCAATAGCCCGGAAGAAATTTTTGAGAAAACCGAAAAAAACCGCAAAACGACCCGAAGTCGCTCCACGGTTTTTATAAACGTGTCATATACTGAAAATGTATGTACGTTCAAGATTACTGAATTCCGTCTCTCAACGCCTTGCCCGGTTTGAAAGCAGGAATTTTGCTGGCCGGGATTTCGATTTCCTCGCCGGTTTGCGGATTGCGTCCTTTGCGTGCGGAACGCTCGCGAACCTCGAAGTTACCGAAGCCTACCAGTTGAACCTTGTCCCCGCTTTGCAGCGCCTCGGAGATCGCCTCGAATACGGCTTCAACCGCTTTCGTTGCGTCTTTCTTGGAAAGCTCGGTGGACTCAGCTACTTTAGTGATCAAATCAGTTTTGTTCATGCCTTTCACCTCCCTCCAAAAGTGGAATAGATTCTATTCTCTTTGTTCACCGATTTTTGCAAAAATATACATAAAATTGGCGGCAAATAAAGGAAAACCTTGGTGTAAAGCCGTTTGAACAACAAACTTATAGTAATACAGCCGAAGCCGTTTTTCAAGGGGAAAAACAAAAAAGGCACTCAAACGAGTGCGCTTTTCGTCGATTGTGATCAAAGGATGATCGCGATGAGTCCGCCGGAACCTTCGTTGATGATGCGCCCCAGCGTTTCCTGCAGCTTGTATCGGGCATTGTCCGGCATCATCGCCAGCTTGCCTTGTATGCCTTCGCGAACGATGGAGTGCAGGTTGCGGCCGAAAATATCGGACTCCCAAATTTTCAGCGGATTCTCTTCGAAGTCCTGCATCAAATAACGGACGAGCTCCTCGCTTTGCTTCTCCGTGCCGATGATCGGGGCAAATTCGCTTTCGACATCGACGCGGATCATATGGATCGAAGGGGCCGTCGCCTTGAGGCGGACGCCGAAGCGGGAACCTTGACGGATGAGCTCCGGTTCGTCGAGCGCCATATCGGCCAGCGACGGCGGGGCGATGCCGTAACCGGTCGTTTTCACCATTTCCAGAGCTTCGGCAAAATGGTCGTACTCCCGCTTCGCGTGGCTGAATTCCTGCATGAGCTGCAGCAAGTGGTCTTTGCCGCGAATCTCGACGCCGACGACCTCCATCAAGATTTTATCGTACAGCTCGTCTGGGGCGTACAAATCGATTTCGGCGACCCCCTGCCCCATATCCATGCCGGCCAAAGCCGCTCTCTCGATGAAATCATAGCCCTCGAAATTGCTGACGACGCGGTCTACGTCACGCAG
Organism: Paenibacillus hamazuiensis; assembly: GCF_023276405.1. Classification (NCBI taxonomy): domain Bacteria; kingdom Bacillati; phylum Bacillota; class Bacilli; order Caryophanales; family Paenibacillaceae; genus Paenibacillus; species Paenibacillus hamazuiensis. The sequence goes on along the minus strand of NZ_JALRMO010000001.1, from coordinate 1,956,413 downwards.
ACGGCGGATGTCCTGCACCGTTTCGCGAACGGAAGTTTCGAAGTGGGAACGAAGCCAGTGGTTTTCCTCCAGCACCATCACCCAGCTCGGCAAATTCACATTGACCTCGTGTACCGGGAATTCGTAAAGCACTTCGCGCATGACGGACATCATATCGTCTTCGTTCATGTTGGCGACACTGGCCGTGACAACTGGAATGTCATGTTTGGCCTGGAGTTCGTTGCGCAGCTCGATAGCCGCATCGCTGCCCGGTCTGGTTGAGTTGACTATCACGATAAACGGTTTGCCGACCTCTTTCAGCTCGTTAATGATGCGGTCCTCGGCTTCAACGTAAGAGGCGCGGGGAATTTCCGCAATGCTGCCGTCGGTCGTTATGACGACACCTAGCGTAGCATGCTCCTGAATCACTTTGCGGGTGCCGATTTCCGCCGCTTCCTGAAACGGAATCGCTTCTTCGAACCACGGCGTATTGATCATCCTAGGACCGTTTTCGTCCTCGTAGCCTTTGGCGCCTTCCACGACGTAGCCGACGCAATCGACAAGCCGGACGTTCACGTTCAGCCCTTCCGCGACGCGCAGCTGAACGGCGTTGTTCGGGACGAATTTCGGCTCGGTCGTCATGATCGTACGTCCGGCTGCGCTTTGCGGCAGCTCGTCGGTCGCGCGTACACGATCCGCTTCGTTTTGGATGTTCGGCAGCACGACCGATTCCATGAAGCGCTTGATGAATGTCGATTTGCCCGTACGGACCGCTCCAACGACCCCCAGGTATATGTCCCCTCCCGTTCGTTCTGCAATGTCCTTAAAGATATCCACTTTTTCCAAGACAATCCCTCCTACAGGTTGTTTAATGAAGCAGAGCGACGATACGAGTCAACCGGCACCAACCTTGACCGTATACGACGGAACCTTGTACATTCTTTCGGACTAGTAAAAATATATGTACTAGACTTGGGAATATGACTGATGCCCCTTATTAAATTATTTGGCCCCGGCTCCCCATGAATCATCTCCTTGCCGCGACATCACCTTCTCCTGCCCACTGTCAAAATATATATGTTGGCAGTCCATCCGTTATTCATCCATCCGCGCTCGCCGGAACAAAAAAACCTCTATTTCTACCATTTCAGGTAAAAATAGAGGTTCGTCCTGTTATTTGTCGGCCGGTATCGGCTGCTTGCCGTCCCAGTAATACGGATAAGAACGGGCGGGCACATAAGGCGATTCGCCGACCAGCAGCTGGCGCAAATCCTGCTTCGGATCCAACTTGGCCTGCAATGATTTTCTCTCGATAAGCCTGATAATTTCCGCCGTATAATCCAAAGCGACCTGCCCCGATTCGTGCAAAATAAAAGAAAGTGTCAGCTGCCGCGAGTACACGCTCGGCACCTGCATCGGCTTCGTATTCAGCTTCACGTAGTCGACATCGTAAAAATGCGGTGCGAGCTCGGCACCCTTCGGCAGCTCGCCCCCGTGCTTGGAACGGTATTCGTCCACGAGCCGCTGCAGCTCCACCGTCTTTTGAAAAGCGGCCAGGTCCATCAGCTTGACGGTCGGTTTCGTCTCCGGATCGACAAGCACATAAATGTTCGTGCCGCCGTTTTCAAATGCATTCGCCGGCGTATTGCTTATAAACCCGCGTTCCTTCAGCTTTTTGAAGTCGATCATATATTTCTCGTAGATCGGCGTCGTTTCCTCGCTGTTTTTGATCGGGAACACACCCGTCTTGGCGTGGTATTGATCAATGGCGTTTTGTACGAGCAAAATCGATTCTTGAACCGCAACCAGGTTTTCCTTGCGCAGCTCTTTGGGGTAAAGACAGCCGGATAATAAAAAGACGCAGCCGGCCAGAAGTATCAGCATTCTGCGACGGACGCTCATAAGCCATCCTCCTCCCGCTGGCGGGCGAGCTGCTCCCTGATGACCGCTTTCAGCGGATCTTCGGGGACCGTAACGGTTACAGGCCCGATTATCTTCGCTTGGCAAGCAAGTCTGTATCCATTTTCCTCCAGACCGCCGAGCTTCAGCTTTTCGTTCTGCGTAAGCGGAGCAAGTCCCTGCCCGTCCGTTACGATCACTTTACACATCAGACATGCCGCTTTCGCCCCACAGCGGGTCCGTATGCCCACTCCGGCCCGCCGGCCGGCGTCCAATATCGTCGTGCCCGGCCTTACCGATATTTTTCTAAGATCGGGCAAAAAAGTCACTTCATGATTCATGGCGATTAATTCCTCTCGTAGCCGGAGCATCCACCGCAAGCAAATCTTCCATGCGGCGAAGAAGTTCCTTACTCAGGGTGTTGCGTCTGAGCAGCGAATTCAGCGTGGGCCAATGGTTGTCCGGATCAGCGCGCATGACGGCCGCAATGGCCCCGTAGCGGTCTTCCCGGCCGCGCAGCAGGTTGAAAATAAGCTCGTGCGCCAGCGGCATGAGAGGTACCAGAACTTCGCCGACTTCGATCATGACGGCATGCGAGCGTCTTAAATATGCCGTTTCAACCGTATAAATGCTGCCTTTTGAGATAATTTGAAAGCCGCCGACCAGCTCGACTGTCATCTGGTTGAATCGGTAGTGGCTCAGTACCGACCGGTAAATCTCGGTTTCGCTGTATTGCGGGGAATCGACGGACCAAGGGGATAGCTGCATGGCAATGGCAGCCGCATCGTCGCTGTCCGCGTACATATCCAAATCTCTCGGCTCCTTACCGATTTGAACGCCTTGCAGCAGCAGCCCGCAGCTTCCGCCGATCAGCCAATTTGCACTTACGCCTTGAAGATTTTTCACAACTTCGGCAATCGTTTGCTTCATGTGTACACCGGTTTCCATCGTTAAAAATACGGCTTATGTACGACGACGATCGTACCTTCCTGCTGTTTGATAAGCGCCTGGCAGCCCAAACGGAAGCCGCCTTCGATTTCCTCGGGTTCAAGCCGGTCAAGCTCTTCATCCGTCGGTTTGGCCAAATGCTCCAGCCCTTCCGTAACAAGGCAGCGGCAGCGCGCGCAAGTTCCTCTCGTGCACGAGAAACCCCAATCCACTTCATGCTTCAAGGCCAGGTCGAGGATCGACATGCCTTTTTCCGCATCCACTTGCTTTTGCACTTTACGTCCCTTTAGCTCCAACATGTCCTGCCAGTTCCCCCCATTTGCCTGCAATCAAATCATCGATACGAGCATATAGAGCAATATCGGTATAAACAGTAAAAAAGCGACGAACGATAATACGAAACGTAGCACCCCTTTGGTTTTGGCGCGCGCAAACGTGATTAATGCCGAAGCGAAAATCATCAGCCCGATCGCGATGAAAGAAGCCCACATTTTATCCATGCTTGACATCGATTTTTATCTCCTGTAACTGTATGATGATTCAAAACACTAACTTTCATTATAGCATAAATCGCCCATGTAAGTGGAAGCAGAAATGAACGGCCGAGGTATCAAAAAGTAAATTTATCGACTAAATCAAACACAATAACAATCACAAAAAATGAAGTAAGCAAAAAAACGAAACTCAAATAGAGCACCGTACCTCGCCTCAGAACGGGAAGAGAAACCCCGGAAGCTTGCGCATAATGTGCAGCCGTGAGACCGGACAAAATGCCCATGATGAGAAACCATGGTTCGTAAAGCAATAAATCCCATAAAGCAAAGCTTCGCATTTCGGCTTCACTCCAATGCGGTAAGTTAAGCCGAATGATACCGGCAAAATACATGATTTTAGTCAACATACCGCCTGTTCCGTGCGCAATTAAAAAAGCAGTGCAAAACAGGGTGGGGATCAGAATGAGAAGCGGGTGAATCTTGATCCCCCCGAACAATGGCACCGATACAGGAATAACCCTCGTCCAAGGCTTGACAAGCCCGAGCAAAACAAAGCCGCAGAACAGGATCAGGACGCCGGCGAAATAATTGGCCATATTCGCAGAATCTCGAATCGCCTCCGCAGCAATCATTTCAAAAGTTCCGCCTGCCGCTGTATAGAAGCGGACAAATACGGCATACAAAAGTGCCCAAAGGAACCCAACGTACGCCGGCCATACCGATTTCTTTGTAAATCGCTCGAAAGCATTTTCATATTCCTCGGATAAATCTTTTGTTATTGTCCGCTTCATTCGTCCCCTGAGTTGGTAAGATATAGCCGCCATAGTGACGGCGAGCCCCCATACAAAAAAACCGCCGTAAACGAGGATAAACACCCATAGCTGCATCCCGTACATGTCTTCGGGGCCTGAAGTCATCAGGAGATATAATCCTGCAAGCCCAAAATAAATGAATGCCAGACCGCCAAGCCATGCCGGAATAAGTATTAACCGTCGAGCCGCCTTTTTCCCCCAGGGTTGGACCAACGACAGCCCTAAAATTGAAGCCGCACAGGCAAGAAGAGCCGTGATATCAACACCGATGGAATATAAAAAAGCAATGACCGGACCGGATTGCGATTTCATGGAAACGTGCAGCTCTGAAATCCCGTATTCGGAGAATCCTAGAGCAATTCCGAATGCCCACAGCGTTTTCAAACCAGCGTAAGGAAGCAGTGCGGTTGCGGCGATATAACCCCAAACCTTAGAGTAAAGCACTTTGGATATGTTGGTTTTCATTTCGCCCGCACCCCCATCGCACTGTAAACAATCGTCTTTCTTGCCCACTTCATCGCAATCACAACTCCTTATACAACGTTACTGTTAGTATAAGGATCTCCGGTAAACAGGAGGTAAACGGATCATCAACATTACCCTAACTTTGCGTGGAAAGCAATTGAATCGTCAGTGTAGTCCCTTCACCCGGATTGCTGCTGACGATCAACTTACCGCCATGGGCTTCAATGAGTTGGCCGGCAATGGACAAACCCAAACCCGATCGCCCGAAGGAATCGGTCGTTTCACTGCCGGGCACATTGGTTTTGCTGAAACCGATTCCGTCATCGTTTATCCGAATCTCTACGGTCCCGTCATGCAACATAGTTACACCGACTGTAATTCTCGTTCCTTCCGGATTGTGAACAACGGCATTGACGAGCAAATTGCGGATTGCGCGTGCAAGCAGCTTAGGATCACACGACAAGGAAACTCGCTCCGGTTTCGCTTCCATCGTAAGCAGGTAGCCGTTTGCCCAGGGCGCGCTGCCGACGTCCGCCACAGCTCTTCGCACAAGTTCAACGATGTCCGCTACCTCAAGTTTTAAAGGGATTTGCCCCTGAATCGTTTCGTTGAGATCCTGCACCAGCTCTTGCAAATGAGCCGCTTTTTGATGAATGACCGTGAGAAATTCCTTCCTCTCCGTTTCGCTCCAGCGATACTCGTTATTAATCAACATGGCGGAATATCCGGTTATGTAGGTTAATGGCGTCTTTAAATCGTGCGAGATCCCTCTGATCCACTCCCGCTTTGCCCGTTCGGAAGCTTGAAGTTCCTTCTCGTTTTTTTGGAGTGTGCCGGCAAGCATCCGTACATGCTCGAACAATTCCTTGTAGATCGCATACGGAAACTTCAACATGCCGGTTTTGTGTGAAAGGATCTGATTCCGGCGCATGGGAACATCATAATGACCATTTGCCAAGTGTTTGATCCATATCATAATAAAATAAATCGGCTTCCCCAAATACCAACCGATTATAAGCAAGGTGAGAATAAACATGACGGCAAACGCGGCCAATACATAAATTTCTAAAGTACCCGAACCGTTCCCGTCAGAGCCCCTGTTTACAATTGATTGCGGTTCGATTAACCATGCGGCTGCGAAAATAAAGATATGAATGCCAATAAACAGTAAAAAGAATGCGAGCAGTAATTGCAGCGCCACGCGCAGAGTAAAGTTCATAACTCAGCCTCCCGATGGAGGAACGAATTTGTACCCGATCCCTCTCAGCGTCACGATCAGCTTGGGGTCGGACGGATCGATCTCCAGCTTTTTTCTGAGTCGGGAGATGTGAATAACGACCGTTTTCTCATCCCCCTGCACAATAGTGCCCCATACCTGCTCATATAATTGCTGGGCGGTGAACACCCGGTTCGGATGTTTGCAAAAGTAGAGCAGCAGCTCAAGCTCCTTGGCCGGACATGGAGTATCCACGCTGCCCACGATAAGTTGTCCGGCGGTTCGGTTCACCGTAAACGATTCATACCGGTAGATTTCCTCGCTGAATAAAGTATCGGACGCATACAGAGAGCTTCGTCTTAAATGAGCCTGAATTCGTGCGACCACTTCCATCGGATTGAAAGGTTTGGTGACATAATCGTCTCCGCCCAAGTACAAACCTTGCAGCTTATCCAAATCGCTGGAACGTGCGGTAAGGAACAAAATAGGGGTTTTTAAGGTTTTGCGCAGCTCCGTGCACAATGTAAATCCGTCCATATCCGGAAGCATGACATCGAGCACGATCATATCAAACCGTGTCGTTCGCACCGCCATCACAGCTTCGGCAGCGGAACCGGCTTTGGCAATATGAGTGTATCCTTCTTTGCGAAGAAGATTTTCAAGCATGATCAAAATGCCTTCCTCGTCGTCAACTAGTAGAATGGCTTCATTCCGCACGTTCCGGACCTCCTTTGAAATAAGCATATCGTACAAGAAAAAAAGCGCCTTCTGCAAGGCGCTTGACGAACGGTTCATTTCTTGCCCATCATCATTTTCATCAGCGATTCGATGTTGTTCGGATTCATTTTGCTTGCTTTGATCGCCTGAATAATTTCGTTGATGGTCGCCTCGCTAACCGGCACTTTCGCCATATTCGATACCTGCTTGATAAGCTGCCTCAGCTGCGAATCGCTTTGCAAGGTCGACGGTTTTACGCCGCTGGCGATTTTGTTGATATCTTGAGCCGATATATTTTTACCGGTCTTTTTCTTGACGACGTTCAGAACCTCTTTGGATAAATCTTTTCCTGGCATCCTGCATCCTCCCATACACCTAAAGTTAGACATACAAAGTCTAACGTATTGTATGTGAAGAATCGGATTGCGGTATAGGCTCCTGACCGAAGCCCGAGTCGATTTTTTCCGTAGGGGTAACCGTCTTATTCAAGCTCTCGGGTGCGGTCCCGGCCCATTAAGTCCTCAACCGCCAGTCTGGGAGGCTTGCCCTCGAACAACACGCGATGCAGCTCAGCTGCAATCGGCATCTCTACATCGTACCGTCTGGCGAGCCTGTAAGCGGCCTGTGTCGTTTTGACGCCTTCGACGACCATGCCCATCCGTGCGAGTACCTCGTCCAAAGATAGGCCTTGAGCGAGCATAGACCCGGCCCGCCAGTTGCGGCTGTGCTTGCTCGTACATGTGACGATGAGATCGCCGACACCGGCCAGCCCCGAAAACGTCAGCGGGTTGCCGCCCATCGCCGAGCCAAGCCGCGATATCTCGGCAAGTCCGCGCGTGACAAGCGCCGCTTTCGCGTTGTCGCCGAAACCGAGTCCGTCGGAAAGACCGGCACCTAGCGCGATGATATTTTTCAAAGCTCCGCCGACCTCTACCCCAACCACGTCCGAATTCGTATACACGCGAAAATACGAGTTGATGAGCAGATCTTGAGCATGCTCCGCGGCATCCGGCAGCTCGGAAGCGACGACGACGGTGGTCGGACTGCGGCGTATAACCTCTTCCGCATGGCTCGGGCCGGACAAAACGACAATGCGCCGGCTGTCATACTCGGGAAGCGCCTTGGCGATCACCGTGCTCATCCGGTCGAGCGATTCGGCTTCGAAACCTTTCGTCGCGTGGATGAGCAGCGTCTCCGGCTGCAAAAAGGGGCGCATTGCGGAGGCCACGTCCTTCATCGCAGCGGAAGGAGCGACCACGATCACCGCTTCTGCGCCGCTTACGGCTTCTTCCATCGAACGCGTCGCCCTGATGCGCGGGGATAAAGAAACGTCGGGTAAAAACCGGATATTCGTATGAGACGTATTGATTTCATCGACTTGCTGTCCATTGCGGGACCAAAGCGTAACGTCGCGTTCGTTGTCCGCAAGTACGGAAGCAAGCGCCGTTCCCCAGCTCCCTGCTACCAGCACCGATACTTTGCGTAAGTTAGCCATTGTCCCTCCTTGCGGTGTTCGCCGTAATGATTCACGGCTGCGATTTTTTCGAACCGATTTTATTTTCCGTTCCTCGAAGCAGCTTGACGATGTTTGAGCGGTGGCGTACAAATGCAAATACGGCGAGAACCAGGCTTGCCCAAAAAACTTCGGTAGGCCGTCCCATAAAATAACTAAGAATGGGCAAAAGAGCTGCAAAAAGGAGAGAGCCTAACGAAACGTATCGGGTAAACACGATGGCCAAAATCGCCACCACTCCGGCATAAAGCGAGGGAACAAGAGCCAACGTCGCCATTACGCCGATCGTGGTAGCGATCCCTTTGCCTCCGCGAAAGCCGTAATAAACCGGCCAGTTATGGCCGACGATCGCCGCAAGCCCGCAAAGCGCTTCGACAAGCGAGGAACCGCCGCTTATCGCATAGCCGATCCAGATGGCGGCCGTTCCTTTCAACGCGTCCAGGATCAGCACTGCTATGGCCGGTCCTTTGCCGAGCACGCGCAGGGTATTGGTCGCCCCTGCGTTGCCGCTTCCGTGATTGCGGATGTCGATGCCTTTGAGCAGCTTGCCGGCCGTGTAGCTAAAGCTGATCGAGCCCAGCAAATAGGCGATCGCAATCGGTATAATATACGTTAAAGCGAATGTCAAGGTGCAACTCCCCTATTCATCGTCAGACTTTCTTCTGGTCACAATACGAATCGGCGTGCCCTCGAAGCCGAAGGCGTCGCGGATCTTATTTTCCAAATAACGTTCATACGAAAAATGCATCAGCTCCGGATCGTTGACAAATAGAACGATAGCCGGCGGCTTAACCGCAACCTGTGTGGCATAGTTGATGCGCAGCCTTCTCCCCTTATCGGTAGGAGGAGGATTTATCGCAACCGCATCGGAAATGACATCGTTGAGCATATGCGTCTGTATGCGCAGCGCATGCTGCTCCGCTACATTGACGACGACCGGCAGCAGCTTATGCAGCCTTTGCGTCGTCTTGGCGGAAAGAAAGACGATCGGCGCATACGTCATGAACAGGAAATGGTCGCGGATTTTTTGCGTAAATTGCTGCATCGTCTTGTCGTCTTTTTCGACGATATCCCATTTGTTGACGACAAAAACCGCCGCTTTCCCGGCCTCGTGCGCATAACCGGCGATATGTTTGTCCTGCTCGATAATGCCCTCTTCGCCGTTGATCACAACCAAAACGACGTCGGCCCGTTCGATCGCCTTCATCGCCCGCATGACGCTGTATTTTTCCGTCGTCTCGTACACTTTGCCCCGCTTGCGCATACCGGCCGTATCGATGATGACATACTTTTGGCCGTCTTTCTCGAACGGCGTATCGATTGCGTCGCGCGTCGTTCCCGCCACATCGCTCACGATAACGCGCTCTTCCCCAAGTATCGCGTTTACAAGCGACGATTTGCCGACGTTCGGCCGGCCGATAAGTGCGACTTTGATAACCTCTTCGCCGTACTCCTCCTCCTCCTCATCCGGAAAATGCTTGACGACCTCGTCCAGCAAATCCCCGATGCCGAGACCGTGAGAGCCTGAAATGCCGATCGGATCGCCGAAGCCGAGGCTGTAAAACTCATAGATTTCGTCATGTCTTTGCAAATTGTCCACTTTGTTGACGGCCAAAATAACCGGTTTCTTGGCACGAAACAGCATTTGCGCCACTTCGCTGTCGGAAGCGGTCACTCCCGCCTTCGCATCGGTCATGAAGACGATGACGTCCGCTTCTTCGATCGCAAGCTCCGCCTGCATGCGGACGGAACGCAAAATTTGATCGTCGTCATCAAGCTCGATCCCTCCGGTGTCAATCACGCTGAATTCCCTATCGAGCCAGGTACCGATTCCATATAAACGATCCCGTGTCACGCCGGGCTTGTCTTCCACAATCGCTAACCGGTCGCCTATAATGCGGTTAAAAATCGTCGATTTCCCCACATTAGGCCTGCCCACGATGGCAACTATCGGTCTCGCCATCCATTTCACTCCTTACATGCCGTCTCGCGCAGCATGAAAAATTTCACAATGTACATCATATCAAAATCTTTTATTCAAGTCTATGCGGCTCCGGGACCGCAGCCCTATTCGCTGCTGTCACCGCCGTGCTTCACGATGATGAAGGTGCCGTTTTTCATATCGTGGGCGCTGGCGTCGAGTATTTTTTCCAGAAGGAAGGCGAGCTGCTCTTTTTCCGCATCATCCCCGGCGATGAAAATCGGCGCTCCACCGCCGACCTTGTCACGATCCGCCGTCACAACGGCCACGATTTTGCTCAATGCTGCCCCTCCTTTCGCGCTCCGCTTACGTTCCTCTCCGAAGGCATGCGCACGGCGCTTTCCAAAACAGGCACCTTCATCGCGACGTGTTTCGCTTTCTTCGCATCATGCTCCTGAGGCAAAAGAAATACCGCCAGCCGCCCGTCTTTTAAATCCAGCTTCGCCAAAGGCACAAGCGCAGGTTCCCCTTCGTCGCGGTAAACGCCCAGCATGGTCGAAATATCGTGCAGCAAAGCCTGCCTTTGCCCAAGATTGGCAAGCGTCACGCGGCTGTCTTTATTTTTCGGCTTTAAAATGAGGCCGATGCCATGCTCGACAATTTGCTTGCGGTCTTCCTTCAAGCCGACGTTCATAATGTAAATATCGCCGACATATAAATCCGGGCCTTCCAACCGAACCTCCGCTTCCTCCACGTCCGCTATATGGCATAGGCTTTTGCCCGACTTGAAAAAATGCGCCACCAATATGGCCGCCGCCCCCGACAGAAGCCCCCAATACCAGGCAAAAACGATGCTGAACAGCGAGGTTATAAAGGCGGCAAAGATAACGAGGTAATTGCGTCCTTCGAACACCATCGCAATTCCTTCAATGTAGGTGGCCCCGCGCGGAACAAGCTCCATGCTGTCAATCTTGCTCAGCGTCTGGCGCTCCATATTGCGCACATCGCGAAACTGTTGGGCCGCCAAGGAAAGAAACGTCATCGCCGTGTAGTTTTTATCGAGCAGGGACGGGACGGCTACCGCACCCAAGCCGGCAGCGATGACCCCCAGCGAAACGTGTATGATTTTGCCATGCGGATAGGTCGGATATTGTCTGTAATCGGTGCGAAGCATGCCCAGCCTGGCGACGATGCCGAAAATGATACCGAGTACGACGCCGACGGTATATTTTTGCTCAGTCACCCATGCGATCATCCGCTCCCTCCTTTCTGCGCCCTGCCCAATATCGAGCGGCGCTCCTTCCTCCCGCGCATACACCTTGCCAAACGACGCTGCTGCCCCGCGCCATCCAAAGTGCCAGCCACCAGCGGTCCTGAAACCGGGGGCCGCCAATCACGGCGGGAAATCCTTCCGGCGAATGGACGTAAACCGAATACGCATCCCCGAGGAGCAGTCCCACGGATACGCATGCCGCTTGCACGAGAGGCAGTCTGGTCATCAGGAAAGCGGAAAAACCGACAAGCAGGCTTGAGTTCAGGTCGGGGTGAGCCATCATCGCCGGAATAAGATGTGACGCTTCCTGGAGGAAAAAATAGATCGAACCGAGCAGCAGCCCGACCGAGACCAGATGACACTGCAGCATGAAACTTTCGGTTTTCGCAATAACGGCTGCCGAAATTACTACGGCAACGCACGCGCAGCCATAAATACGCCAACTGCCAAACGGAATGACGATTTTTGAAGTGCCAAGCCATAAGACAAAAAAAAGAAGTATCGCCTTGTGAGAAATACCTCTTACCAATACGTCCTTCCATCCGCTGGCCAGCAAAATGAGCGTCATCGCAATAAGCAGAAGGGATAAATAACCGGGATTCATCGTACCCGTCTCCCCGCTTTCCGCCCGAATCGCCACCATTGCCGGCAGCCGTCAAGGAAACCATCAGGAAAAAGCATGCTCCTTCTCCTTTATATGAGCTTGATCTTTTCCTTAGTATGGCTTATTCGGTTGTTTTTACTCCAAGCCCCGTCGTGCATATGCGTACCGATCGATACCGCGCAGCTCGCACCACTCCGCCGTCTCTCCGGTGATAACGGCGGGAACGCTTGTGAGAGCTTCGACAGATGAAACTCCGAGCGCCGTCATAAGCAGCTTAAGCTCATCTTTCAACGTGCCAATATATCCGATCAGCCCGCCCGTTCCCTGCTCCTGCAGCACCTTAAGGAAGCGTCCTGCGATCCCGACGGCCGAAGCGCCCAAAACAAGCGATTTGCAGATGTCCAGACTGCTTATAATGCCGCCGGAGGCGATGATGCAAGCCTGGCGGCGATACTGCAGCGTCTCCAGCAGCGCTATGCTCGTTTTGACGCCCCAGTCGTTCAGCCACTCCATCGGCATTGTACGGCGCGCATTTTCAATAGCTGCAAAATTCGTTCCTCCAAAGCCGCCCACGTCAATGATGCGGATACCTAAACCGATAAGCGAGCGGGCCGCCTCCATATTCAGTCCGAATCCGACTTCCTTGACGATTACGGGTACGTCGAGGCTGGCCGCGATTTCCGCAATCCGTTCAGCAGCACCGCGAAAATCGCGGTCGCCTTCGGGCATGATCAGCTCCTGCATCGCGTTCAAATGTATTTGCAGCGCATTCGCTTCAATCATATCCACGGCTCGCTTCGCCTGCTCCACAGTAGCTTCGCTTCCCAGGTTGGCAAACACGATGCCTTGCGGATTCATTTTACGGACGATTTTGTAGCTGCCGGCAACGTCTTCGTTTTTCAGCGCCGACATTTGAGAGCCTACCGCCATCGCAAGCCCTTGTTCCCGGGCGGCTACAGCCAGCTCCCGGTTGATCGCCTCCGTCTCGCGGGCTCCTCCGGTCATCGCATTAATAATAATCGGCGAGCTCAAAATGAGATCGCCGATTCGGGTCGATAATGAGATATGTTCCACGGAGGTGCCAGGGAGAGGGCTATGGATCAGCTTGATGTCCGCAAATCCTTGATTGCCGCTTTGTCCAAGCTGCAGAGCGTGACGGACATGCTCCATTTTACGCGAGATTCGCATGCGCCTGCTCCCCTTTATCCTGTCAAGATCATTTAAATTTGCTCAATTTGTCGCCAAAACGCTCTCCGAGCGTCATGGTCAAGCTTTGGTTAGGCGGAAGATCCACATGTTCCTTCGGTTCGCGGCCGCGAGGTGCTCTTTCCTTTTCCGGCTTCGCTTCCTGGGCAGGCGCTTCCTCGGTTTCCTTGATGCTCAGGCTGATGCGTTTCTCGTCCACGTTGATATCCAGGACTTTAACGTTTACTTCCTGGCCTTCTTTCAGCACTTCATGCGGTGTACCGATGTGACGGTGAGCAATTTGCGAAATGTGAACGAGCCCTTCCACACCAGGAAATACTTCGACAAACGCGCCGAACGGTACGAGGCGCTTCACGGTTCCGGTAATAATATCGCCGACTTTGAACTTATCGGCCGCTTGCTGCCAAGGACCCGGCTGGGTCGCTTTGATGCTGAGGCTGATGCGCTCGTTTTCCGGATCGACCTTGAGCACCTGCACCTTCACCTGATCGCCTTCTTTAACGACCTCGGAAGGAGTCTCCACATGGTGCCAAGCCATTTCGGAAATATGCACGAGACCGTCCACGCCGCCGATATCGATGAACGCGCCGAATTGAGTCAGACGCTGAACGGTACCGGTCAGCTCCTGACCTACGGAAATACCTGCGATGATGTTCTTTTTATTCGCTTCGAATTCTTCGTCAAGCACGTCTTTTTGCGAAAGGATAACCTTGTTTTTCTCGCGGTCCATTTCCTTGACGCGCAAACGGAGTGTGCGGCCTTTGTAATCGCTGAAATCCTCGACGAAATGGCGTTCCACCATCGAAGCCGGAACGAAACCGCGAAGTCCTACATCAACAACAAGACCGCCTTTAACCACTTCGGCTACCGTCGCTTCGAGTATCGTTTTATTTTCCATATCGGCAGCCAGCTTCTCCCAAGCTTTCTCGGAATCGACCGCGCGCTTGGAAAGCACGAGTTCTTCCTTCGCATCGTTCAGGCGAACGACGCGCAGTTCCACTTCTTGTCCTACCTGCACGCCCTGCGAAGCGTCTTCGAGTTGGACGGAGGACAGCTCGCGAAGCGGAATGACGCCGTCATATTTATATCCGATATCGACGTAAGCCTGGTCGTTATCGACTTTTACGATCTTGCCTTTGACAAGATCTCCTCTTTTCAATGCGGCAACGTCGCCCATGGATTGCTCTTGCGTCACTTCCGCTTGCTGGTTTTCTTGCTCAAATTGCTCAACTTTTGTCTCTTCTGACATGGTAAATTACCCTCCTTGATATGCAACCTGCATCAATACAGCGTTACAATCGCTTATCATTTCAATATAATTAATCTGCGCGGATAACGCAGTTAAAATCGGTTTTAACGGTAGTATGATTCCAATTGCTGTTTTCCATTCAACTATTTGACTCCGCTTTCGTATTCGGCCTTCATCGCACGGATGGTCGACATAATTTTGTCAGTCGCCTTCTCAAGCGCGTCGGCTCCGCCGTCCGCAAATTCCGACAAATCCAGAGGCTTGCCGTAAACGATCACCACTTGCCGGAATGGAGCATAGTTTCCGATTATCGCTGCGGGGATGACCGTCGCGTTTGCTTTCAAGGCAAGCATCGCCGCGCCTTTCTTTCCCATTCCCCCGGCGTTGTGGCGCGAGCCTTCCGGGAAGATGCCGATCAGATTCCCCTCCTGCAAAAGCTGGATCGACAGCCGGATCGACTCCTTGCTGACACCTCCGCGCTTGACGGGAAACGCTTTGATCTTTTTCAAGATTGCGCCGAACACCGGAATCTCGAACAGCTCCGCCTTCGCCATGTAATAAACTTCCCGATCCAGAGGAGTGCCCAGCACCGGCGGATCCAAATTGCTCGTATGGTTAGCGCACAATACGACCGGACCCGAGGCGGGAATGTTTTCTTTCCCGACCGTCTTAAGCCTGAACAACACGGCAAACAATACGCGGAATATTCCTCTAAAAAAGCGGTACAACATCAGTTCATTTCCCCCCGCCTGCATGCTCCCGGCATAAGGACAAGATACTTTCCACCACTTCCGGTATCGTCATTTCCGTCGTGTCGAGCAGCACAGCTCCTTCCGCTCTGACGAGAGGCGATGTCTCTCTTTCCTGATCCATTTTGTCGCGGGCGGCTATATCCCGCTCCAACTGTTCCAAGGAAATGCCGGTCCGTCCGGCATCCTTCAGTTCTTTGAACCTTCGCTCCGCTCTGATGCTCACGCTGGCCGTCAAAAATACTTTAACCTCGGCATCGGGAAGCACGGTGCTGCCGATGTCCCGGCCGTCCATGACAACGCCTTTCGAGGCGGCCATTTCTTTCTGCTTCGCCACAAGCACTTTGCGGATGCCCGCAACCTGAGCCACCTGCGAAACGTTCCCCGTCACTTCAGCCGAGCGAATGTCCGAAGTAACATCTTTCCCGTCGATGAAAACAAGCTGTCCTTGCTCCCCCGGCAGCAGCCGAATTTCAGACTGCTTCGCCAGCTCGATCATTTCCTGTTCATCGTCCAAACGGATGCCCGACTGAATGATTTTCCAGGTGACAGCTCTATACATGGCCCCCGTATCGACGTAAATGAATCCCAAGTTATCTGCGACAAGACGGGCAATTGTACTTTTGCCGGCGCCTGCCGGGCCATCTATAGCAATGTTGAACTTTTTCAAACCGCGGGCCTCCTGACTTCATAAAACGAACGTAGAAAATTATACCATACCTGCTTGGGCTATGCAAAAAGCTTCCGTTTCCCCGGCGCCTTCACCGGCGGTACGGAGTGCCCTCAAGCTGCTCGACTTTGACCAGAAACAGGCGCACCGCCTGAATTTGCAGCAGCAGCTGGGAAGCGATCAGCAGCGCCGTCAAACCTATAATAAACCGAATGAACGCTTTCTCCACTTTGCCGGAGAAAAGCTTAAACAATCGGTCATATCGTCTTTGCCGTTTGCCGTCCGACACACAAACCACCCATTCTTTTCAGAATAGGTGGATAGTATTTCCTATTTCAGCAAAATTATGATATCTTCATTTTTTGCGAAAATCGAGCTGGCGTTCGAAGCAAAAGCGGATGATCTTTTGCCGGTCACGGTCGGATATTTCCTGAAACCTCATCATCACCTGCTGTCTGCCGGTTTCCAGCGGTTTGATGCGAACGATTTCGCCCTTAAACGGCACATGCTCGATCTGATTGTTTTTGAAGTTCACGAGCAGCCAGCAGGAAACGGATTGCTGGCTCTGCAGCGGAACGTATCCGTCGCATATAAACGAGATGCCGCCGCCGCCCACATCGTCCGTCAGCGCAACAAATTGCAGCTGGTCCGAATATTTGACGGCAATTTCAAGCTCGGCCGGAACGCGCAGAAAATTGCGGCGCTGCACCTTCGTAATGGTTTCGGGATCCGGCCGTTTGATCATGACCAGACGGACGATGTCCTCTTTAAAGCCGAGTACCGTGCTGGTGAAGTAATTTTTCACACCACCGTCGGTAATGAAATAAACGGACAGTTCGTCACCCGAATATAACCGTTTCAGCCGGCCTGTTTTTTCATGAATCGGAATTTCCATGCTGATGGACGTATCCGTTACGTCGGCAATTCTCGATTTATATTCTTGTTTAGCCTCTTCCTCGTCGATGGAATTGACTTGTATGTATAAGATTTGACCTATCTTTGGACCCAACTGCACTCGCACCTCCTGATCGCCGGGAAAAGCCTCGGGCTTTTCCGCTGCCTACATTTGCTATTATAACACGGTTCGTCAAGAGGGGGCCGCTTACACCATATCCTCCCCTCTCTTGATTTCCCCTTTTAATCTGAGGAGTCACCCCCTCAATCCCCCTTTTAGGGGGACTCCAGGCGCCCCAAGCGCCCTGGACCCGCCCGGTTTGCGCGGCTGCTCGCTTCTAATTCGCGTCTGTCCGGCATGGATTTTTTGCTTTCAGGCAAAAAATTTTATGCCGGACACGCTGCACGATCCGCTACTGAGTGATGATTTAACCGACAATTCTTACCCCTCTTATCCACTATCCGACCACAAAAAAAGCGACCCAATATGGGCCGCTTCGGTTATGCAGAAGGCGGGGTTTCTTGCTGGTACAGGTTTTCGATTCGCTCCTGAAGTCCGGTATTCGCGTTGACGTAGATACGGTAGTTGCCGCCGTTTACTTTGCCGATGAACTGGTAGCAAAGCACCTCCTGATCCAGCTCGTTGCGAATTAATGCGAGTGCTTCGCTCGATACCTGGAAATTCGGATTGAGCACCTTGCGGGCTTCCGCCGAAGTGATCGAGGGCTTGCCGATTTGCCGGCCGTCCTTGCGGTCGAGCACGTAGTCGGTCGCCTGCAGTCCCGTCACTTCGCCGTTATCCAGTGCAACCTGGACGCTCAGCTTCTCGAGAAGATTCAAAACGTTATCCTTCTTCGTGGCGAACACCATATGAGCGACATTATTATATTCCTGATAGCTGGTGAGCGTCATGTCCTTGTAACCGCGGGTATCGAGAAATTCCGCTGCGGCATCGCGAGCCTGCCGCATATCCAGCTTTTTCTCAGGCACGTTGCGGTCAGCCGAAAACCACAGCAGCTCCCCGCCGTTTTTCGTATAATCCATATGCACGCCGTCGGTTGTGTTGTTTTTCGGAGCGAACACGCTGTATGTCGAATACCCCGTATTTGTTCCATTCTCCACAACGTTAAGGGTGGAAGCATCGGCGTTTAAAAATTGCGAAGCTTTTTGCTTGATCTCCTCCGCACCGACTTCCTTGCCTCCGAGCATGCTGACGTTCCTGTTTTGTTCCGCGTTCAGCGATGTCGGTCCGAAATTCAAATCCGAGTAGGAAGCGACTTTCTTGTCCACCATCATGAACCCGTCGATGATCGTGTTGTCCTGCGGTTCTTTTTGTGTGGCGAGCGCCGTCTCCACGTCCATCCAGCGCAAATTGTTTTTGATGACCTTGTCCTGCGTATCGCGAAGCTGCTTGCTGATTTCTTTCGAATGCTCGTACAGAGCGTTAAGCGTTTTGATCTCATCTTCATTCAGCGGCTGTTTCGTATAATCCCTCACCGCCGCGGTATAAGCGAATTTCGATGTGTTCGCCAGCATCTCCTCCGTCTTGTTAAAAGGCATCAAAGACAGCGGCAGCTGATTGATCTCGTTTTGCGCCTGGCTCGTAATTCGCCAAACGTTGGCCAGCCCTTTGCGGTATGCGTCGGACGATACCGAGTTGACCGCCAGCGTGTTGCCAAGCTCCGTATGAAGCCGGTCCACATAGTAGGACAAGTCGTGGAAAGCCCGCTGATACTGGTTTTCGGCTTTGATCAAAATCGCATTTTTTTCCTGATGCTCCTGGTATCCCCATACCCCCGTCCCGACGAGGGCGATAAGAAGAATCGGAAATAACACCATACTGAGTCGTTTGTACATGAAACGGCAGTCTCCCTTCTTCTGCTTCGCTTTGCCTCTAGTGTTCGCCTCCGGGGTATGGTTTATGCATCCGTAAAAAGCAAAAAGAAGCTCCCGTGAGAGCTTCTTCCGTTTTAAAAATCTTCGGCTTCGATGTCAAAATCATGCTCATTATTGCAGATACACATTTTAAAACCGGTATCGATTTTGCCTTTCTCCCTTTTGCCTTTCAAAATGAAACGTTCACCGCAATGTTTGCAGCGGATCGTCACTTTTACCCGGGAACCTAGAGTGGTCATGCTTTTCCTCCGTTGTTTTCGCAGCTTGCGTTAAGGAACGCTTACCATTCATTATAGGCAACGGATTCAAATTTTAACCTCATCTTCCCGGTGTACCGCGCGAAACGGAGACGTATTGTTGGCGCGGTTTACTTTCCATAAGCTGCGCACCCACAAATAGACCATGAGCGGCACCATCAGCCACGCCCAGTTTGTTTTATAGGCAACCAGAATATAATCGTAAACGCCGTGCCAAAAAATCGGAATGAACAGAGAATAAATCAGATGCTTCTTTTCTATATGCGGGTTGAACTTCGCTTTGCCGAGATGATACCCCATCAGCACGCCGAACATCGCGTGGCCCGAAACCGGCAAAAACGCTCTCAACAGCAGAGCGGAAAAGCTGGAAAAGTTGAAAAACGCATAGATGACGTTTTCCAGCGTTGCGAAGCCAAGCGACACCGCCACCGCGTAGACGATCCCATCATAGGGCTCGTCGAAGGACGCATGTTTATAAATAATGAAATAAACCAAAAACCATTTCAGAAACTCCTCGAGTCCGCTTGAAATGATAAAAGAAAATACGAACGGATCTTCGCCGATCGCGTGAACAAGCGCCCGCTGCAGCACCATCGTCGGAAATACGATAAGCATCCCGAAAATAAACGTCCGTACGACCAGATGAATCGGCTCCGCGTCGTACCGGTCTTTCAAATAAAAATACGACAAAAGAGCGACACCCGGTGCAACGGCTGCCATGAAGATTGAAAAATATTGCATCGTGCGCGCTCCTTTCTTTAAATTATACCCAACCGCGGTATCGCGCGGCTTCGGCCATTTTGCGAACACCTACCATATAGGCCGCGAGGCGCATGTCGACCTTGCGGGTAATATGAACATTATAGACGTTTTCGAACCCTTTTTCCATGACCTCTTTTAGCCTTTGATGGACTTCCTCTTCCGGCCAGTAATACCCTTGATTGTTTTGCACCCATTCAAAATAAGACACGACTACGCCCCCGGCGCTGGCCAGCACGTCCGGAACGATAAGAACGCCGCGTTCCGTCAGGATGCGCGTCGCTTCCAGCGTCGTCGGACCGTTGGCCGCCTCGACAACGATGCCGGCCTTGATGCGCTCTGCGTTTTCCGACGTAATCTGGTTTTCGATCGCCGCAGGAACCAAAATATCGCACTCCTGCTCCAGAAGCTCTTTATTGCTGATCGTGTTCGAAAACAGCTTCGTCACCGTACCGAACGAATCCCGGCGGTCAAGCAAATATTCGACGTCGAGACCGTCCGGATCATATAAAGCGCCGTGCACATCGGAGATGCCGCACACCTTGGCGCCCGCTTCGTGCATGAATTTGGCCAGGTAGCTTCCGGCGTTGCCGAAGCCCTGGATAACTACCTTAGCGTCTTTAATGGAAATGCCCCGCGTTTTAAGCGCCTGATCGATGACGATCGTAACTCCTTTGGCCGTTGCCGTCTCCCGTCCGTGCGAACCGCCGAGCACGATCGGCTTGCCGGTGATGAAGTTCGGCGCGTCGAATTCGCGGATACGGCTGTATTCGTCCATCATCCATGCCATAATTTGCGAGTTGGTCATCACGTCCGGCGCGGGAATATCTTTCGTCGGGCCGACGATTTGGCTGATCGCGCGAACGTATCCCCGGCTCAGCCGCTCCAGCTCGCGGAACGACATTTGCCGCGGGTCGCAGATGATGCCTCCCTTGCCTCCCCCATAAGGAAGATCGACGATGCCGCACTTGAGGCTCATCCAAATCGACAGCGCTTTAACCTCGTCTTCCGTCACGTCCGGATGAAAACGGACGCCGCCTTTCGTAGGTCCGACCGCATCGTTATGCTGCGCGCGGTACCCCGTAAAAATTTTGACGGAATCGTCGTCCATGCGTACGGGAATACGCACGGTCAGAACGCGGATCGGCTCCTTCAGCAGCTCGATCATCGCCTGCGAATAGCCCAATTTGGTAAGCGCCTCTTCAATAATAACCTGGGTCGACCGGAAAACGTTCAAATTTTCAGCCATAGGGAGCCACCTCGGGTAAAAAGGATGTTATTCCGTAAAAAGTGCTTTCGAATCGAAAAATTGCAGCGGGATCGAAACAAGATTGCCGTTTCTATGCTTGACGACCTCCAAAATGACGGGCTTCGCACCGCCATCGGCCGAACCTCCATATTTCAGGAACATGATCACATCCGCCGATGCCTCCACTCCCTCCGGCAGCCGCGTTTGCCCGGGCTCCGTAGGAAGAGCCGCCACTATGGGCAGTTGCCGTTCCCGGCTCCACTGCTTCAGCGCATAAGCGATGGTCGACTGATCTTCATTCCGGGAATGCGGGATTTGCTGCTTCAAAGCCGGAATCCGTTGAAGATGATCGACAAAAATGACAGGCGTTTTCCCGACGTTCGCCGCAATCGTCCCGATCGATGAAATGACCTTGTCGAGCGTCGTATCCAGCGAGCATTCGAGCGTCCACAGCATGCCGCCGATTTGCGAATATGTTTTGTTGGCCTCTGCGATTTGCTCGGGATGGGCTTTTCCGCTCAGCACCATCTGCGGGGCTATGCCGAGAATTCTAGCGATGCTGCGGGCCCAGAGCTCGAAGGAGGTCATATCCCAAGATACGTAAACGACCGGAGTACCTGTACCGGCGATATGGTCCGCCATCTGCTTCATCAGCATGCTTTTTCCTGTGGACGATGCCCCGGCCAGCAAATACAGACCGCCCGTCAGGCCGCCGAACAGCGCCTCGTCCAGCTTGGAGATTCCGGTCGCCGCTCCGGAAACTTGCCCGCGGTACCGCTTCATGTATTCCTCGGTATACACGGTTATATTGCGGACGTCCGGAGAAACCGGCACCCGCAGCGTCTCCTCGATCGTATGGTTCAATATTTGCATAAACATATCCAGCGGGTTTTGCACGCGAACGAAAAAATCGTTAATATCGCGGATCGTTTCCGGCAAATGCACAATGTAGGATTCACTGGCGTACTTTTGCAGTATCGTTTGTATTCTTACACTTTCTCGCCTTCCCAATTCGTCGTTCCCCATACAGATAAAAACCCGCTTTTCCCGCAGCTTCTCCGCATGCTGCTCCTTGAAGGTGGACAGATCCGGAACGGAGACGGCGGGAAGCCGTACTTGAGCCAAACTGAGCACATCAAAAACGCCGTTGCAAAGTACAACGTCTTCGGTTTCGGCGAGTATGAGCTCGTTAAACAAATGGTCCTCCAAGCTGAACAGCGATTTGTATTTCGGCTCGCGGTGATCGATCGTGCGGCCGATCAAATCGACGGTTGTCCCGTTTTCGTCGGTAATCGGGATAATCACCCGGTTTTCGAAATAGTTGCCAAGCTGGCCGGAATCGACGACAAAGCCGATTTTGCCCGGATCGAAGCCGATGCGGTACTGCTCTATGATTTCTTCGCTTATGCCGCGCTTTTGCAAATAGAAAAATGCTTCCTCCCGGAGCTGCTTCTGGTAATGAGCAACCATTTGCTCCAGATCAAACGAGGTTTTTCCCGTATGCACGGATACGCGTTCGTTGTTGGACATAATGCTCCTCCACTTCTGACACGATAAAAAAAGCATCCCACAAAAACCGAATCGTTTTTGAAGATGCTTTTTCAATAAGGTGCGTTATTCAGCCTTTAAAATACGAACAGAGCACTTTGACCGCGTCGTCGGAGATGACCGTCTTCCCGTATTCCTCCAGCACCGCTTGAGTGACGGAAGTCGCTTCGCCATATTCCGACAAAATAGCGATGATTGTCTGGTACCGGTCCTCCTCCATCTCGACAGGTTCGATTTGCAAAATCCACTTGTCTTTATAGGAGTAAAGCGTGCCCCCTTCAATCAACAGAGGATTAAGCACCCGCGAGACGCGCAGCAAATCTTCGAAATCGTGGAAAGCGTACGAAATGAGGTCGCTTTGTTCCAGCGTCACTTCCATTTCGTAGATCTCTTCCGCTTCCTCCATATCATCTATGTGTCGATGCAAGTCCATTTTTCCTCTAGTCACAATGACGACCATCCCTTGGGCATGCATGCCGTATACTTCCACGGCTAGCGGACCTGTCGCATCAAAGCCGAGCTCCGTGTAGGCTTGATCCATCATCTCGCTGAACAATTCGTGCACCTTCGGAATTTCCCGCCACATGTCGTCTTTCTGGATACCGCGCTCAGACAAGTCGTCAAATGTGAGGAAAATCCGAATTTTGTCCTGACTTAAACGCTCAATTTTCACACAGGATCCCTCCCTGCCGACAGGTATAATAACAGCTTATGAAACCGATTGATAAAACGTGAAGAAAAATGGCTTGTATCCATATAATATTATAGCACAGGATGCTCTAGAATGCTTAATTATATTAAAAGTCGCCTTCCGGATCGTAATAAAAATTTTTGGCGACCCATTTACATACCGATGGTCGGTTTGTTATAATCACTTGTAAATAATGGATTTGGTTAGGAGGCTGATTATGAAACGGGAATTGAAACGCGAGCAGACGCTTCAGCTGTTGCTGGGCAGTACGGAACAGTTGGTCCGAGAAAAAGGCTGTGCAAAGACGACGTTAAACGACATTATGGAACGTTCCGGGCTGTCCAAAGGAGCGATCTTCCATTATGTCAAAGGAAAGGACGAATTGTTCGCTCTCGTTCTGAAATCGAAAATCGACGATACGAACCGGA
Organism: Paenibacillus hamazuiensis; assembly: GCF_023276405.1. NCBI lineage: Bacteria > Bacillati > Bacillota > Bacilli > Caryophanales > Paenibacillaceae > Paenibacillus > Paenibacillus hamazuiensis. The sequence goes on along the minus strand of NZ_JALRMO010000001.1, from coordinate 1,932,976 downwards.
GGTTTTTCGAGGTGGCGAATCAGCCTCAGGCCGGTTTTGAGGGACCGATGAAGGAGATCGCAGGCAGTTTTTCAAAAATGGAAAAATCGGATGAGGTTGCCAATCAAATCTTCCGATATATGCTCGGCAGGAGCGATGAACCCGTGGCTCTCGATATTCTCCGGGAATTTTACGATTACTCCGTGAAGATTTCCAGGCATTGGATCGAAACGGGGCAACAACACGGCGTTATTCCGACCGATATCGACACCGAAAAAACAGCCGAGCTTTTTGTACTGCTTTCCTTCGGTTTGCGCATGCGCAGTGGCATTGCACCGGAGAATTTCGCAATGACTCCCGAGGATTTGATGAAGTACATGGCAAGCACTTTACAACCAAATAAGAAAGAAGGGAATCGATGATGAGCGGATACCTGTTTATTCATTTGCTCGGAGTTGTGCTTTTTGTCGGCAATATCGTGACGGCGGCGTTTTGGAAAGTTCGCGCGGACATCAAGGGAGACTTGAATGCCATTCATCAGGCAGCCCGCAACGTCATGATCGCGGATTGGGTGTTTACACTTCCGGGACTTGTGCTTATTATCGTATCCGGTATTTTGATGGCCGTGGAGCGTGGGTATACAATGAACGGATTTCATTGGATGACTTTATCCCTTTTGCTGTTCGGCCTAACCGGCGTTATTTGGCTGGCCGTGCTCATTCCGCTGCAGCGCGGCATGATCCGCCATAGCGCCGCCTCGCTCCAAGCCGGCAAGCTTTTGTCCGAATATCACAAGGCATCGCTTTATTGGGCCGTTTTCGGCGTATTGGCGACGCTGCTGCCTGTTGTCATCCTTTTTCTGATGATATTTAAAAATGTATGAATCGGGGGTAATAAGAAATGGCTCCTCTAATTGCACTTATCGCATCCTTCCTGCTGTTTCGGGTATTAGGCTGGACGTTCGTCCCATATTTCAATGATTGGGTGGTTGTAATGCGGTTTGCCGTCGCGGTGATGTTTCTGCTCACAGCATCGGCTCATTGGGGCAAACGGCGTCCCGACCTGATTCGGATGGTACCTCCCGCCTTTTCGAATCCGGCTATGTTGGTTACACTAACGGGTTGGCTCGAGATCGCCGGCGCGATCGGTATCGTCATCCCTGCGACCGCCCATCTCGCCTCGATCGGACTCGCCTTGCTGCTCATTGCTTTGAGTCCGGCCAATATTTATGCCGCGCAAAAAGGACTGACGCTGGACGGCAAGCCGGTGACGCCATTGATTCCGCGTATGATTCTGCAAATTGTGTTTTTGGCTGCGGTTATTGCGGCGGGGATCGGCTAATAATAAGCGGAAAGAGTCCAAAATAGGGGAAGAACAAAAAAGCAGCCGAGTCTGTAAGACTCCGGTTGCTTTTTATGGCCGAGGGATTAATTAATGGCTTTGGTATGCGGACTTCTGATTATTATCTTCCAAAATCTCGTCCACCTGCTGCTTGACGCTCTGGTCTTTCTTGACCATATCTTCAACTTTGCTTAATCCGTCTTTGCCGGCTTCGTACGATTTGTTATCAAATGTAGTTGAAGTATAATTCGCTTTTTGCTTCGAATTGTTCGCGCCGCCTGCGTTGCCGCCGATGCCCGCCATCGACATGCCCTTTTCGACGATCTTGCCGATCGAATCGGATGTGCTGCTCATTGTGGACATCATCAGGTTTTTGCGGTTTTGTTGAAAATAAACAACAGCCGCAGCCCCGACGAGACCCCCGAGCAGAAATGCGCCCATTCTCATAAGATGATCCCTCCCAAGCTGTAGTTTGTTACAATCGTATTTTTCGCTACCTCGAAGAGACGCATGCATGATAAAATAAGGAAGCAAACCGCATTTCAACAACTGCAGACGGGAGCTCCATATGAACAGATTAGCCATTTTCACCGCCTTGCTGATGACGCTTGCAGCATGTGCCAAAACCGTACCCGAGCAAACTCGGAATACGTCCGAAAGCGTACATCCTCCAGCCGCTTCCGCACCTTCAACGGTACAAGTGAACGCATCGCCTTCAACCGAACCGCCGAAATCTGCTGCGCCCGATCAAACCACCGCGGCAGCGGAGGTTTCCGGCGCTGTATCCAAACCTCTTGCAGAGACGGAGATCAAAAAGCTGTACCGGATGAATCCGAAAACGTATGACATCGTTCCGATCGACCCGGCCGGCAATAAAAAAGTGGTCCTGCTCACCTTCGACGACGGTCCCAAGGAGAAGGAAATGATTGATTCCATCATCGATACTCTTGATAAGCATAAGGCTAAAGCGATCTTTTTCGTCAACGGCTACCGGGTTAAAAAAAATCCGGACCTGCTGAAGCTCATCCATAACAGAGGACAAATTATCGGCAATCATGCGTGGGATCACGACGATTTGAAGAAAATGAGCAGCGAAAAGGTAGACCAGCAATTGGACGACGTTCAATCGATCGTACGCGAACTTACAGGTGAAACCCCTGTGTTCTTCCGTCCTCCTTTCGGCTCGGGCAGCGATTATGTGCGGGAAAAGGCAAAAAAGGAACATCTGCTGTACATGACCTGGTCCAATGGCTCCAAGGACTGGGAGATGACGGTCAAGAAAAATAATCCTGACGAAGTCGTGCAAAACGTGCTGGACCAGCTTCACTTTGGCAGCAACATTTTGATGCACGAGCTGCCGTGGACGGTTAAAGCTTTGGATACGCTGCTGACAAAGCTGGAGGAGAAAGGATACGGCTTTGTCGATCCGCGGAGCATTGAAGGGGTCACCCCCTAGATCCCCCCATCCGGGGGGACCCCAGGCTCCCGAAGCCGGCTTTGCTCCGCAAAGCCCTCAAGACGCTCGGGCGCCCTGGACCCGCCAGCCGGGAGCTCATGCTCGCTGCTAGTTCGCGTTTGTCGGGAATGGATTTATTGCTGTTTGGCAATAAATCCATTCCCGATACGCTGCACTATCGGCGCGGTGCCGGTGGAGGCGATTCGTGCGTCGGGCCCGCGTTTGCCCGCCACGCTTCGGCTGACGCCGAAATTATGCCTGGCACGCTCTACAGACTACTGACCAGCGGCAGACAGCGAAAACCGTAAAAAAGAGCCCTCAATTCGAAGGGCTCTTTTTCATTGCATATAATGGGTGACGCCCCATGTGAGCAGTCCGGCGACCAAGGCGACAAATAAACCGAGCAGCGACCGGTAAAAGATTTTTACCCATTTTTCCTTCTCGGTCGGATGCACCGCTTTGCGCGGCGGCAAAAAATGCTCGTCCTGCTCCCTCGCGTCTTCCAAATAACCAGGCTCGGGCGAACGTCTGCGGGCCATTATGTCTTCTCCCTCCTGAATCGTAAAATGCAGCCCATCATAAAATCGATCACGAAATGAGCGACGATCGGAGTCCATAGGGTGCCCGTCTGCATATAAATCCATCCCAAGCCGTAGCTGATACAGAACACGAGCCCCGTCATCAGCCAATGCTGCAGGTAGCGGATATGAATGGCCGCAAACAGGATGCTGGTCCAATACGCGCCCCAAGAGTGCTGAATGGCGCCTCTGAATAAAATTTCCTCGCTCAGCGAGACGACCAAAGAAATAACGGCGATATGCCACAACGGACGCCGGGCGAACAGCATTTCGTTCACGCCGCCGTCGTCCAAAATTTCTTCCGGCACATAACGGGAGATGAGCATATCCACGATCAGTACGGCCGCGGCGAAAGCGACTCCCCATAACAGAACGGGAAGCAGCTGCGGGTAATCGAACAAGCCGAGCGGATTGCGTCTTTGAATGAGCATAATAACAAGTCCGACTAGCAAAATAAAGCCCTGCGTCCCATATAAATTGATGAGCAGCATGCGGTCGTCCAGCTCGCTGATGTCAATTTTTTTCAGCTTGAACTGGTCGAAATTGATCTTTTTCATAGAATTCCTCTCCCATTTGAGGCCGTCAAGTATTCCCTTTTCGACATTTTTCACCTATACTAAAAACAAAAAAATAGAAAAGATGAGGAGCATTTCAGAGTATGGAAAAGCGGCTGACTCGCACTGACTATCTGTTTGCCATCATGTTTATCTTTATGCTCGTTGTGGCGCTGGGCGCCTTTTTCTACGGGCTGAAGGTCGGCAAAGAGAAATCGGCTATGAAATACGAGGAACAGATTGCCAAACAAAACGAAGCAACCAAAGAGTTAACCGCCTACCATCAGCAGCACTTGGTCTCATTTTACCACACCATCTACCAACCTTATAAGGAATTTCAGAAAAAGTGGTTCGACCAAATGTATGAAATCGACGCCACAGGCTCGGCCGATGCGTCCGGCATCATGAAAGACCTCGGGAAGCTGGCTTCCGACAAGTATGATGCGTTATCAAAGAAAACGATGCCCGATTCTTCCCCGCTGCTTCAGGAGGGACTGCAAAATTATTTAAAAAGTTTGAAGCTGTTCAGCGAAGCGGCGAAAAACTTCCAGTCCAAGGCAAATTCGATGAAAGGCACCGACCTGCTTGCCGAAATCGAAAAGGACGCGTATTTCACGGAAGCAAAGACCTTCACGCTGAAGGCGCAAAAAAATTATTACGACGCGATGGTCGAATGGAACAAAACGATCGATCCCCAGTTTAAGCCGGCCGATACGGGCAAGCGCATCGGCATCAAGGATTGGAGCCAGCTTAATCTGAATATGAAAAATGATTACATAGCCGCCGTTATGCTGAACGGCAAAACGTTCAAGCCTTATACGCCCCAGGACTTGACGGCCAAAATCGACGACCTCATTGCGAGCGGCCAAGCGAAAAAGATGAATTACGGCGAAGTGCAGCAGGCCGTTGATGTGCTCGTCGCTACCGAAGCGGTTCGCCCCGGCGATTTTATCCGGCAAAAGAACAAGCTGTATGGAAACGAAAATCTGCCCCAAGTTCCATTTTTCTTTAGCCAGGACTAAAGCAGAATCCCTCGGAAGGCATCAGTCGGACGAGGGATTTTTATCTTTTACGGGTGCGTCCCAAAAGTACCAGAGATGAGCGGCAAAGGTTCACTTCACTTTTGGAGGATTGCTCGCGTCAGTCATACTGGAATCCGCGCAGCGATGCTACGGCGGCCATCCCGCCTTCGACATTCACGACCCGATCCACGCCATGCTGCAGCAAATAGTTGCAAACGGCCGCACTCCTCACACCGTGTGCGCAAATGACATATATCGTCTTGTCGTCCGGCAGCTCGGACAATCGCGACGGTATCGAATTCATCGGTATATGCCGGGTATTTTCTAAGTGATAATAATCCCACTCCATCTGCTCTCGAACATCGATGACCAGATCGTCCTCCAGCCCGCCGTTTTCATATTCTCGGACAAACTGTTCGGGGTCGATCGATTGAAATTCGGGCTGCCTCCCGAAACTTGCATCTGACATGAAGGGTTGTCTCCTTTGGATGAAAATTAGCATTCCTTTTATTGAAGAATACTGAAAATTTACAAAGCAATCAAGCTAAACCCGTTGCAAATCGGGAAGGTTTTTTATAGAATATTAAAGGTGAAAGGCGCCGAATCGACAATTTTGTCATTCCCGTGACAATACATGCAGTACCTATTGACACCCCCGAAAGGGTCATGTTACATTAAACACAATTTAGAAACGCAACAAGCAGTGACGGAGACAAGCGTCTGGGACACGAGCAGAGAGCCGATGGTAGGTGCAAATCGGACGTGGATGGACGCCAGGAGCACTCCTGAGCTGCCGTGCTGAACCTGAGCCGGAGATTTCCTTCCCTCAGCATTAGGTGCGGTCGGGCGGAACCCGTTACAGTTCCGGGTCATCAATGACCGATTAAGGTTGCTTGTGTGAGCAAGCAGCGAATTAGGGTGGCACCACGAAGTCAAACTCTCGTCCCTTGCGTACGGCAGACGTATGGGATTGGGAGTTTTTCTGTTTACTGAAGCAAAAATTTCTTTAGGAGGGTCCAAAATTATGTTTAAAGTACTTGTAATGGATGGCATCAGCGATCAAGGTATTCAATTGCTGGCAGACGCTCCGGATGTTACGGTGGAGAAAAAGAACGGCTTGTCCGAGGATGAACTTGTTGCGATTATCGGCGATTATGACGCACTGCTCGTTCGCAGCCAAACGAAGGTCACTCCCCGCATCATGGAAGCGGCCGGCAAGTTGAAGGTCGTAGGTCGCGCGGGCGTCGGCGTGGACAACATCGATCTGGAAGCCGCCACCAAACGCGGCATCGTCGTCATCAACGCTCCGGACGGCAATACGATCGCCACTTGCGAGTTGACGTTCGCCATGATGATGTCGGTCGCCCGTTCGATTCCGCAGGCTTACAAAAAAACCGTTTCCGGCGAATGGGACCGCAAAACGTTTGTTGGCGTTGAGCTGCGCGGCAAAACGCTTGGCGTCGTCGGCATGGGCCGGATCGGCAGCGAAGTGGCAAAGCGTGCGAAAGTGTTCGGGATGGAAGTCATCGGCTACGATCCGTTCCTGTCGGAAGAACGCGCGGAAAAGATGGGCGTTAAGCTCGGATCTGTGGAGGACATTTGCCGGAACGCGGACTTCATCACGGTACATACGCCGCTGACGAAAGAAACCCGGCATATGATCGCCCGTCCGCAATTTGAAATCATGAAAAAAGGCGTCCGCATCATCAACTGTGCACGCGGAGGCATTATCGACGAAAAGGCGCTCGTGGAAGCGATCGGCGAAGGCATCGTCGCCGGGGCCGCTTTCGACGTGTTCGAGGAAGAACCGCCGAAGCCGGACCATCCGTTCCTGAACAATCCGAAAATCGTCGTAACCCCCCACCTCGGCGCATCTACGGTGGAAGCGCAGGAAAACGTGGCCATCGACGTATCCGAGGAAGTGCTGCACATTTTGCGCAACGAGCCGTTTAAAAACGCGGTCAACATGCCACCTGTGCCGGCAACCGTGCTGAACAAACTGCAGCCGTATTTTAATCTCGGCGAAAAGCTGGGTCTGTTCCTCGGTCAAGTGGCCGACGGCGCGGTGAAGGAAATCGTGGTGAACTACTCCGGCGAGCTGTTGGACGTCGACACAAGCCCGCTCACCCGCTACATTGTGAAGGGTGTATTCACCAACAAACTCGAAGGTGTCAATATCGTCAACGCGATGCATTTGGCGAAAACGCGCGATATCAACATCACGGTGCAGACGTCGTCCGCTTCGAAGAGCTTTACGAACCTCGTCTCCGTTACCGTCAAAACGCAAAAGGAATCGACGACGGTGGCCGGCACGCTGCTGAGCGGCTACGGCGAGCGGATCGTACAGATCGACCAATATCCGGTCGACATCCCGCCGGAAGGCACGCTGCTGCTCATTTCGCACAACGACAAGCCGGGCATTATCGGCAAAGTCGGCACGCTGCTCGGCAATAACGATGTCAACATCGCAACGATGCAGGTTGGACGCAAAGTCGTCGGCGGATCGGCGGTCATGATTTTGACGACCGATAAAATGACGCCGCAGGATGTCTTGAACCAGCTTGGCCAATTGGACGATTTGACGGATGTGAAACAGTTGACCATATAGTGCGCCCCCCCCTAAATCGGGTGTGTGCCCCCCTAAACAAGATGACAGAGCGTCACAATAAGATATGAAAATGTTCGAGCGGTTCACGGTTTAAACTCTGTTTAAACCGTGAATTCTTTTTACTACACAGTGCAGGTAAGTCGCCGGGATTTTGAGTGTACGACCTCGCCCCCTAAACTGACTTACCACACCCTGAGAACAAATCTTTGTCGCCACGAGCACACCCATCAAATTTCGGTCTGGGAGGGTGTTGGTAGCCTGTGTAGAAAGGATGATCTATTTGGATGCGATTCGTACTTGCTGCGCCGGCCTCGATGTTCATCAGGCCAACGTTGTTGTTTGCTTGTTAAAAGGCCCTCTTCATCAAAAGCCGACGAAAGTGATTCGGGAGTTTTCTACGGTACTCTCCGGCCTGCTCGAACTAGCCGACTGGCTCACTGAAGAAGGATGCACAGAGATCGCCATGGAAAGCACCGGCATCTTCTGGCAACCTGTTTACAATGTACTTGAAGCTTCTTGCACCATCACTCTGGCCAACGCTGCCCATATTAAAGCCATCAAAGGCCGTAAAACCGATATGAAAGATGCCCAATGGATCGCAGAACTTCATCGGTGCGATTTAATCCGCGGCAGCTTTGTGCCTCCTGTGGAAATCCGCGAATTGCGAGATTTGACGAGATACCGCAAAAAACTCGTTGGGCACGCTACCGCCGAAAGAAACCGCATCTTGAAGGTTCTCGAGATGGCTAACATTAAGCTCTCCACCTTTATGAGCGATGTTTTTGGCGTTTCCGGCCGTCTCATGCTTCAAGCTCTTGTGAATGGCGAAGTTATTGAACCCGCGCAAATCGCCGATCTTGCCAAAGCCTCTCTGCGCTCCAAGATTCCGCAACTCGTTTCTGCTCTCAATGGTCGCGTCACCAAACACCATCGTTCCATGATCGCTAGATCGCTCAAACATCTCGAATTTCTCGAACAATCCATCGCTGAGTTAGAGGCCGACATGGAAGTATACTTCGCACCGTATCAGCGGCAATTAGAGCTATTGGATAGTATTCCTGGTGTTGGCGAGCATACCGCCAAGATCATCTTGGCTGAACTGGGAACGGATATGTCTGTATTTCCCACGGAGATGCACCTATCTTCTTGGGCAGGGCTTAGTCCGGGCAATAATGAGAGTGCCGGTAAAAAAAAAGTACTACCATAACCAAAGGCGATAAAATTCTTAAGTCTGCTCTCACAGAAGCAGCCTGGGCCGCCAGCAACACGAAATCCTACTTAGGTGCAAAGTTCTGGTCCATTACAAGTCGGCGCGGGAAAAACAAGGCTGTCATTGCGATCGCCCATAAGATTCTAGTCATTGCGTACCACATCCTATTGAAGAACGAACCGTACAAAGAACTTGGTGCGGACTATTTAGAGAAACGACGAAGCATTTCCAAGGAAGAGCTAATGATTCGTAGGCTACAAAAATTAGGTTACTCGATACAAAAAGTAGACGAACTTCCCTCAACCAGTTAGGCTCTTTTAAAAAATATTCATTATGGGGACCGGGCATCCTATTGCCTTTTTTCGGCTTTTGACCTCATTTCAATCCATTTTCTCTTCGAAGTGACCTCGAGCTAAACGTTATTTTCCCATCAAATCCCCCCACCGGGGGGACCCCAGGCGCTCGAGCGCCCTGGACCCGCCCGCAGTACGGAAGTGCTCGCTTCTAATTCGCGTCTGCCCGGCATTGATTTTTGGGCTTCGCACCAAAAATCCGATGCCGGGCACGCTGCACTTTTTGCGCGATGTTGTGGGAGTTAGTACGTGCCACGGGCCCGCGTATTTTGGAATGGATTTTGCTTCGGCAAAATCCTATTCCAAAACGCTTTACCACGTACTAAGAGATAGGTTTAGAACCTTCCCTACAATTTGCAAAAAGCGTCAAATTCGGGAATAAGTTGTCCATGTTCCACGAACAACAAGATTTGTCACGCCGATTCTACAAAAAAAGAGGGCTTCCGCTACAAAGGCGGAAGCCCTTTCTACATTTTTTACACGCGTACGCACGGAAGCATGATGGAAAATGTCGTGCCTTGTCCGACGACGCTGCGCACTTGAACCGTCCCCTGGTGCGCCTCGACGATGTTTTTGACGATCGCAAGTCCAAGGCCGGTACCACCGCTCGCGCCGCGTGTACGGGCCTTATCGGCCTTGTAAAAGCGCTCGAACACGAAAGGCAAATCTCCGGCGGGGATCCCCTGCCCTTCGTCGGATACTTCGATGAGCACCGCATCGGCGTCTTTCAGGCGGGCGGCGTCCGCTTTGATAACAATCGAGGCGCCGCTTGGCGTATGGCGCAGCGCATTATCGAGCAAATTCGTCAGCACCTGCTCGAGCCGGTCTTCGTCGGCCTGCTGCAGCCGGAGCGGTTCATCCGGCAGTTCGGCTTTGAGAGAGATTCCTTGCTCCTTGGCCAGGGCGGCGAACTTGCGGTGCACCCTCCTGATGAACGGAGTCAGTTCCACCTCGCGGAAGTTCAGCACAAGATTGCCCGTCTCCATGCGCGCGAGGTCGAGCAGGTCGTTGACAAGCCGGCCCATGCGCAGCGATTCGTCGTGAATGACTTGAGCGAGCTCCTTGCGCTCTTCAGCCGTTCCGGCGATATCGTCCAGGAGCGCTTCGCTGTAGCCCTGCAGCATCGACAGCGGCGTTCGCAGCTCGTGGGAAACGTTCGCGACGAAATCTTTGCGCAGCCGGTCCAACCGGTATTCCTCCGTCACGTCACGCATGACGGCAACCGCTCCGCGCACGACATCCCGCGAATACAACGGCGCCATCACGACGGACCAGACGCCGTTTTGCACATGCAGCTTCGAGGTCATTTCGGCGGCTTTACTGACTACCGCGTCGAACAGCGGCTGCATCGGCTCGGGAATCGCATGGCGCTGCACGGGCGGAACGCCGTCCTCTTCCCACACGATGGTGCTCCATTCGCGCAAAATTTTGTCCCCTTGCGGATTCGTTAAAATGACGTTGCCTTCGGCGTCGAAGGTGATGACGGCATCCGTCATACTGCGCAGCACGCTGGAGAGGTGCTCTTTTTCATGATTGAGCGCCTTGATCGTTTCCTCCAGTTCTTCACCCATATGGTTAAACGTTTTGGCAAGCTCTCCGATCTCGTCCGTAGACGTAATCGGCACTCGGGTGCCGTATTCGCCGAGCGTGATCAGATCGGCCGCTTTTTTGAGCTGCAGCAAAGGTTGGGTAATTCGCGACGATAGGAAAAAAGCGAAAAACGTCGTCAGCAAAAATCCCATGCCAGAGACGTAGGCGAACAGCCTTTTGACATAGGCTTGGGTTGACTCCAGCGTTTGCAGCGTTTGGTACAGCACGGAAACTCCGATGATTTTGCCGTTTTGCCCGCTTGCGACAAGCGGTGCGGCGACAGCCAAATATTCGCTGTTCGGGCGGAGCCGCGGCGACAGCTTCAGCTGGGCTTGGTTATCAATCGTTTGTCCGGCAAGCACCTGCTGAAGATCGCTGTTTTGAAAGAAAGCGGAGTACGGCACCGGCGAACCGGTCGCCATTTCGGGATAGATCGGCTGCAGATTCGTATCCAGCAGAACGATTCTGGCGTCCTGTGCGCCCAGCAGCTCGCTCACGGTTTGCACATAGCCTTTATCGCCCCAATGCAGCACGATTTCCCCGGTCACGCGGGACGAAAGGCGTTTGAGCGTTTCCGTCTGGTCCTGCGATTTGGCGAAATAAGCTTCGATATATTGTCCGAGAAACATACTCAAAATGAGCAGCACGAGAGCGACGAGTCCGATGATGGTCAGCCACAGCTTGCCGACGACGCTTTTGAACAGAAACACTTATTTCGGCACCTCAAGCTTGTAGCCGACGCCCCAGACCGTCGTAATCATCGAAGCCGCATCCGGCGATACTTTATTGAGCTTTTCCCGAAGCCGTTTCACGTGGGTATCGACGGTCCGCAAATCGCCGAAAAACTCGTAGTTCCATACGTCCTTCAGCAGCTCTTCGCGCGAAAACACTTTGTCCGGAGAAACGGCGAGATAATGCAGCAGCTCGTATTCCTTCGGCGTCAGCGCCACTTCCTGGCCGGCTGCGGTTACGCGGTGGGCGTCGTGCTCGATGACCAAATGCGGAAAAACGATGTTATTGCTCGAATTCACTTCTTTGGACAGATACGCGGTCGCCGACGAGCGGCGAAGTATCGCTTTCACCCGGTATATCACCTCGCGCGGGCTGAACGGCTTGACGACGTAGTCGTCCGCCCCGACTTCAAAACCTTGCACGCGGTTCGTTTCTTCACCTTTGGCCGTCAGCATGATCACCGGCGTCGATTTCGCCTGGCGCAGCTTGGCGCAGACCTCGATGCCGTCCATGCCGGGGAGCATCACATCGAGCAGAATCAGATCGTAGTCCTGCTCCATCGCCTTGCTGAGCGCCGACTCTCCGTCTTCGGCCTCGTCGATTTCGTAATTTTCTTTTTCCAGGTACATTCTGAGCAAGCGGCGAATCCGCTCTTCGTCATCGACGACGAGGATGGTAGCTTTGTTTTCCGACATCGACTTTCCCCTCTTTCGGTAAAAGTTAAACGCCTGCGTAGGAATGAAGTCCGGCGATGACCAGGTTCACGCCCACAAGAGTAAACATGACGACCACGAAGCCGAGCACGGCGAGCCATGACGATTTCTTGCCCTGCCAGCCCCGGGACAAACGCAAATGCAGGTAGGCGGCATAAAACAGCCACGTGATGAGCGCCCACACTTCCTTCGGGTCCCAGCCCCAGAACCGGCCCCACGCTTCCTGCGCCCAAATCATCGCAAAGACGAGCGCGCCGAGCGTGAAAATCGGATATCCGATGGCGATCGCCCGGTAGCTGATCTCATCCACGTCCTCGGCGTCGATGCCTTGCATGAGCGGGCTGATCCAGGCTCCGAGCGGCTTTCTCACGATCAGCCGAAGCAGCGCGTACAGTACAAGGCCGGAAAGCACCGACCAGACGACCGTGTTCAGCTTGCGACCGGCGTTTGCTCCCTTCATCCATGACGGCGCCTCAAACGGCGCCTGCGTCATGCCGAGGAACGGCTTCATCTCAAGCTGCTCGGCCCTGTGAGGCTGAAAGATCGGCGGCAGCACGTAATCGACCGTTTGCGTGATCGTCTGCTCCTGCCCCGCCTTGTCGGTCACCGTGACCTGCTCGGCATATTGCGCCCGGTAACCGGCCGCGTTAAAGCTGAAGATAGCCGTGACGAAAGCGATAATCGTCAGCAGCGTAAGCAGCGTGAATTCCACCCAGCGGCGTTCTCTCCGATCATGAGCGGAGTCGCCCGTAAAGTTGACCGTCTTCAGCAAATACATCAGACCTGCGGCGAAGCCGACGGCGAAAAACGCTTCTCCCGTCGCAGCGGTCGTCACGTGAATTTTCAGCCAGTAGCTTTGCAGCGCGGGGATCAGCGGCTGAACCTCATGCGGAAAAACGGACGCGTAAGCGACGATAATAATCGAAACCGGCATCGCGAAAACGCCCAACGCCGGCGTCCGGTACAGCAAATAAACGATGATGAAGGCTAGCGAGATCATCATGCCGAGGAACGTCATGAATTCATACATGTTGCTCGTCGGAATGTGACCGCCCTCGTACCATCTGGTGAAAAAGAACGTCGCATGGCATAAAAAGCCGAGCACGGAAAACGCGAAGGCGGCGCCGCCCCATCTTCTCACGTGCCCTTCCGGATCGCCGTGCCCCCATTTTTTACCCGCAATCGCCACTACGAACAGCAAAAATGCAAGGTTATACACCGCAAAGGCGATTAATAAAAAAGTGCTGCTGACCGAGCTCGTACTCAAGGGCTACCCCCTCCTGATTCCAAAACTTTCGGGTCCACGCGGATGCCCGTTTTGTCCAGCACCCCGGCCACTTCCTTGCGGGCACCGAACCAGTTTTTATTCGTATGCGCCCCAAGCGAAAGCGTCCGGCCGTCGATGCGCAGCCATACGCGGCGATGATTCCAATAAAAGCCCATCACTAGACCGATCATCGAGATGGCTGCCCCGACCCAAATGAACGGCATCGCGCGGTCCACGCGGATGTTCAAATAACTTGTGTACGCGGATATTTCAACGTCCTGCATCGACCCTACGGACAGATCGAACTTGCTCGCCAGCGCGCCGTTGATCTCGTCCTGCCGGAAAGCCTCTTTGTCGATCTGTCTCGGGAAGTAGATGAAAGGCTCCCCTTGCGCCGGCAAATCCGGCCCGGTGATTGTAAATATAAATGCCGGCACCTTCGGCTCGTTCGACTTCGTGACCGGCGTTCCGTTCTCAAGCGCGAATTCGGGAAAATACGCTTTCAGCGTAAGCTTGTAAGGTCCGGCCTCGTAGCTGCTTTCCGGGCGGGTCATCGATAATTTAAAGCTGCCGTACACTTGTCCCGTTTGCTTGTTTTTCAGCGACGGCTTGACCGACAGCAGCACCGGCGTTTCCTTGTAATCGAACTGGAATGCCATCAGCCCTTTGTACTCGAGCGGCTTGTTGACGATAATGTTTTGCCGGTGAACCTCTTCGAGCACCGGTTCTTTCGTCGGGTTGTCGCAGTCCGCCGTGCAGCGATACAGCACGGCTTGCGTTTCATACAGCTTCGGCACCGTCTGCTGGCGGTTTTTGAATTCCGGGGTCATCTCGCTTTCGTCGTAAAATTCCAGCGTAAACTTTTCGTTTTTCAAGTAATACGGCGTATCCGGAATTTTTTTCGTCTCCCCTTCACGGAAGCCGACGTATTGGTCCATGTGCCAACCGGGAAAGCTGCGCATCAATACGGCAAGCAGGAAAATGATGAGGCCGATATGATTGATGTAAGGTCCCCACCGGCTGAAACGGTATTTTTCGGCAAGCAGCGCGGTTCCTTCCGCATCGGTGTGCACACGGAAATGCTTTTTTTTCAGCTCCTCCCGGGCACGGGTCATCCATTGCTCCGTGGATACGCTCTCCGGCAGTTCTCCGCTGTACGATATTTTTTGCCGCAATATAAAGCTGAGATGCTTGCGGATCTGCTGCTTGCTGAGCGCCCGGTACAGCGGCAGCACCCTATCCAGACTGCAAACGACAAGAGATATGCCGATCATCAGAAGCAGCAGCTTGAACCACCAAGACTCGTACGTATGGGAAAGCCCGAGCAGGTAATACCAATGCCCGAGCGTGCCGTACGTATCTTTATAATAGGTGGAAGGGTCCAGGTTGATGAACGTGTTTTCCTGGGGATAAATCGTCCCGAGCGACGCCCCCAGCAATGTGATGACAATCAAATAAATCGCGATTTTGACCGAGGAAAAAAAGTTCCATACCTTGTCCAAAAGTCCCGGATTTTCCTTTTGCGAACGCCGGGCCACTCCGTCGTAGCGCATTTCCAGCGGAGCCGTGCTCTGCTCGTCAAACAGCGGCTTGCCGCATGATTCGCAAAGCACCGTGCCGAGATGGTTTTGGTGGCCGCAATCGCATTTCGTGTTCTCAATCATAGGCGACCTCTTCTATGTTTTCGGTTTATTTCTTGGTAAGCTGTGCGATGGTTTGCTGCAAATAATCGTCGGTCATCATGCCGACCTTGACCTCGGCGATTTTCCCGTCCGGCGATATGAAAAAGCTGGTCGGATAGTTGATGACGCCGTATTTTTTGCGGATTTCTTCCTTGTCGTCATACAAAATCGGGAACGTCACCTTGTATTGGGAGATGAAGTTTTGCACCGTAATCGGGCTTTCCGCCAGGTTTAACGCCAAAAATTCGATGTCTTCGCGCTTCGTCTTCTCGTACTGCCGCTGCATGGCCGGCATTTCTTCCTTGCAGGGCGGACAAAACGTACCCCAGAAGTTGACCAAAACGGTTTTCCCTCTGTAATCGGAAAGCTTATGCGTCTTCCCGTCCATGCCGACGAGGTTGAAATCGGGCGCCTTGTCGCCTTGAACCGGCTTCTTGTTGTCCTGAAACAGGTTGCTGAACAGCGTGAAGCCCCCGATGACGAGAACGGCGGCAAAAATGACGATTTGTACCCATTTTCTATGTTTTCCCATTCGCGCTCACCCTTAATCCGTACTATTACCCATTATAGCGAAATTTGGCGGATTATCTCAGCGCCCTTTTTGAAATTTATGTGTCTTTGGTCCGGGTCGTCCGGTCGTTTTTTTGGCGGATGAGGTTTGCCCTTTGGGCGCTCCGGTCCGGGAGCCCCCGGGGCGCGGGCGGCCTGAGCCCGTCCGCGGCGAATTGGACCACGCTTCGCCGGCTTTGCCTAAGCGGCCTCCCCGCTGGCGTGCGCCGCCTTCGGGCGCCGCCGGTTTCGCGCGGCCCGCGGCTCCGCGCCCGGCCGCGGCTTGTCCCGCACCGCGCGCACCCGCAGCCTTCGCACGGCCGACCGCTCCGCGGGAAGCCGCCGCTGCGCCGGCGGCGGGTCCGCGCTTCGCGCCGGGGGCTGCGGGCCGGACTGCGCGCTTCGCCTTCGGCGCAGGCGTTTCCACGTACCGCTCGTCCCCGATTTCCCCAGCTCTGCCGGCCAGCTTGAGCGCGCTGTCGCGCAGCTCCTTGACCTCGTCCGGCGCGAGCAGCCGGTATTTGCCGCGCGGCAGCCCGCCGAGCGTAAGCGGGCCGAACTGTACCCGTTTCAAACGAATCACCGGGAAAGAGATCGCATCGAACATGCGCCGCACCTGGCGGTTGCGTCCTTCGTAGATCGTGATCTTGATGACCGATTCGTTTTTCTCCGGGTTGACGTCGTGATAGTCGACTTCCGCCGGAGCGGTCATGCCGTCTTCCAGCTCGACGCCGTTTTGCAGCTTTTCCAGCAGCGAGCCGTGCGGCGTCCCTTTTACCGTGGCCAAATAAGTGCGCGGAACATGATGACGGGGATGCGTCAGCAAATTGGCAAAATCGCCGTCGTTGGTCAGCAGCAGCAGCCCTTCCGTATCATAATCGAGCCGGCCGATCGGATATACTCTTTCTTTGATTCCGGGCAAATAATCGCCTACGACTTTGCGGCCTGCCGGGTCGGCAGCACTCGTGATGACCCCTTTCGGCTTATGGAGCATCAAATACACCTTGCGCTCCAGGTTCACGGGCCGGCCGTCAACCGTAATTTCATCTTGCGACGGATCCACCTTGACCCCCAAAGTGTTCACCGTTTCTCCGTTCACTTGCACCCTGCCCGCCGCAATGATCTCTTCGCATTTCCGACGGGAGGCAATGCCTGCCTCGGCAAGCACTTTCTGCAGTCTTTCCGACATTTGGATTCACCTCAAGCTAATGATACTCATCCTCGGGAGAAATCACAAGTTCGGGCCACGGAAAGAACTTGCCGGGGCAGGAAACCGTATGCGGGAATATGTCGTCCGGTTCGAAGCCGTGCGTTTGCGACAACCTGTGGATGAGCTTGCTCAGCAGAAACAACTGCTCTTTCTCGGGAGCGCCCAACAAGGCTCGGCGCTCGTGAAAATCGCCTTCCAGGCAAATATGAATGTAATGAGGATCGGTTTGTTCCGATGCGGGAATGATCGTGCCGTTTTTGGAGATGAAAAAATCGTAGCCTTTTCCGTTGATCGACGGACATGCGGAATGGTGGATCACAATGCCAAAAAACTGCACGCAGCTCACCTCTTAAGCGTTGGCTGCTTACAGTATATGTAGGCGGGTATGGTGGGGTTCTGGCTCGCTCCATATTCACCGGACTTCTGAGTTTAAGTAAATACGAGGTAGCAGATGACGATGGAAGCGACGAAGCCGACCGCATCCGATATCAGGCCGACCTTCAGCGCATAGCCGGCTTTGCGGATGCCGATCGCCCCGAAGTAGACGGTAATGACGTACAGCGTCGTATCGGTGCTGCCCTGGATCGTCGAAGCGATTCGGCCGATCATCGAGTCGGGCCCGAACTGCTGTATCAAATCCGTCGTAAAAGCGAGCGACCCGGCACCGGTAAGCGGCCGTAAGATCGCAAGCGGCAAAATTTCCGTCGGCACGCCCATCGCCTCGCAAATCGGTCTGAGCCACGAGATGAGCAGGTTCAGCGCGCCGGATGCTCTGAATACCTGAATGGCCACCATCATCCCGACCAAATGCGGAATGATGCGGATGGCGGTATCGAATCCATCCTTGGCGCCTTCGACAAACGATTCGTAAACGGGCACTTTGCGGTAAGCTGCATATAAAGGAATAAAGACGACAAGAACAGGAATGGCCCATACGGAAATCAAATTGACGAAGGAGTACAACCGGAATCATCCTTTCTTGGGCGGAATAGGGTGCGGATTGTTGCGGCGGTACCATTTATCCACCAAAATCGCAGCAAGCGTCGAAATAAACGTGGCAATCAGCGTCGTCCCGACGATTTCCGCCGGATTGACGGAATCGAAGCTCATCCGGATCGCAATCAGCGTCGTCGGAATCAGCGTGATGCTGGCCGTATTAAGCGCCAGCAGCGTGCACATCGCCGGGCTGGCGGTGTCCTTGCTCGGATTGAGCTTTTGCAGCTCCTGCATCGCCTTGATCCCCATCGGCGTCGCCGCGTTGCCGAGCCCCAAAATATTGGCGCTCATGTTGGACATGATATAACCGAGAGCGGGGTGATCTTTAGGGACGCTCGGAAACAGAAAGCGGACGACCGGCCTTAAGGCGAGAGCAAGTTTTTTCAGCAGTCCCGCATCCTCCGCAATCCTCATGATGCCGAGCCAAAACACCATAATGCTGATCAGTCCGAAGCAGACCGTCACCCCCGTTTTCGCCCCGTCAAAAATAGCTTCGGTCACAACCTCGATTTTCCCTTGCACCGCAGCCGCGACAAATCCGGCCGCAATAAAAAACAACCAAATGAAATTGATCATGCGGCGCCCCTCTTTCCTGGCAAATCATACTTCTGGAGAACCGGTAAACAAAGTGCGGACAAACGATTGCACAAAATATAAAAAGCGCGAATATTCCGAGTGGTACAAATCCGTTTCGCCCGCGCCGAAGGCGGGCGCGGGACGCGCGCTCAGTCTGGGGCTGCCTTTTTCATAAAGCGGAACTTTGCCGATTTCTCCGCCGTCAAGCAGGATGTGCAGCGTTCCCCTTTCCCCGAGACGGTATGCCAAC
This sequence comes from Paenibacillus hamazuiensis, assembly GCF_023276405.1. NCBI lineage: Bacteria > Bacillati > Bacillota > Bacilli > Caryophanales > Paenibacillaceae > Paenibacillus > Paenibacillus hamazuiensis. The sequence continues at coordinate 1,914,310 of NZ_JALRMO010000001.1, read as the reverse complement.
GTTCGCGTGTCCGCCGCCTCGGGTTTCATCGTCAATTTTCCGCGTTCTTCATCGGAGGCCGGATATTTGAAGCTGTTGCCGGCCACCCACTCGGTACCGGGCGCGGCATCCCCTTTGTTAATGACGGTGGAAAGCGGGTAATATTTGAACCCGTAATCCAAAAGACGGGAATGATCCGCCCAATCGTCGCGGTCGTCCAGCGTAACGACGGCGAGCTGCTGGCCGTTTCGGGTCGCCGACGACACAAGGCAGCGCCCCGCCAGCTTGGTGTAGCCGGTTTTTACACCGTTGGCTCCAAGGTACATATCGAGCATTTTATTTTTATTCAGCCATTTGTAATCCCACGATTCGTATGGATTCGGAGCCGTCCTGACCTTGGTACCGACGATCTGTGCGAACACGGGATTTTTCAAGGCATACGCCGTCAGTTTCGCCAAATCGTTGGCGCTGGAGCGGTGACCGTCCTCGTCGAGACCGTGCGGGTTTTTGAATGTGGAATGTTTAAGTCCGAGCTCCGCCGCTTTTTGGTTCATGAGGTACACGAAGCCTTCGAGCGAACCGCCGACATGTTCGGCAATCGCTGTCGCCGCGTCGTTACCCGAACGAAGCATCAGCCCGTACAGCAAGTTTTCCAGCGTCATCTCCTCACCCAGCTTTAAATAAAGCGAAGAGCCTTCTTTACGGTAGGCGCTGCTGCCGACTTTGACCTTGTCCGTCAGCTTTCCGTGCTCGATGGCGACGATCGCCGTCATGATTTTCGTCAAACTTGCGATCCGCATCACCTTGTCGCCCTGCTGGCTGTAGAGCAGCCTGCCGGACTCCACATCGATCAGCGCGGCCGCCTCGGCATGCGTGGAAATCGAAGGGGCGGCACCGGCCGCCAAGGGCTGAATCAAACATGCGAACATCATCAGGGCGATGCATATCAGACATATCTTTTTCATGAGATCCTCCTAAAGTCTGATCGTTCCTGTCCAGGCATTTGTACAAGTATATGCTTATCCCAAATCGAACATGTCCCCGGATCGCGCGCAAAACGAAAAGACGCACCCTGCCTCAAGCAGACCGCGTCTGAAAAGTTTAACCTTTATTAAGATTCATCGACTTTATCTACGAAAACCGTTAACATTTTGGTCAAATCCACTTCGTAGGGCTGAGTCGGCTGGCCGTCCGGATCCACCAGCACACGTACGACCGGACGCTGCGGAACGGCCGAATTGATGCGGACGACGAACCCTTTTTCCCCCGTGTTTAATGTAACGGAAACCCCAAGCGGGTAAATCGCGACATTATCGCGGAACAGCGCCACCTTCTTTTGCTCATACAGCTTGCCGACCCCGGCAAACAAGATCTCCATCGCCTGGTGCGGAAGCATCGCCAACCGGTGGGCGCGGTGCGTCGTCATCGCATCGTAGCTGTCGGCGACCGCGATCCATTTGGCGTATTCGTGAATCTCGTTTCCTTTAATCCCGCGCGGGTATCCGCTGCCGTCTTCCCGTTCATGATGCTGAAATGCGCAGTGAGCGGCGAGCAGCGGAATATTCGGTTCGTCCTTCAGCATGCGAAAACCGAATTCCGTATGCTTTTGAATTTCTTTATATTCTTCCGGAGTCAGCTTGCCGGGCTTCTGGAGCAGCTTCAAGTCGATTTTCGTCTTTCCGATATCGTGCAGCAGCGAGCCGATGCCAAGTGTCGTCAAATCTTCCTTTGAATATCCGCTCACCATCCCAAGCATCGTCGAGTAAACGCATACATTCAGTGAATGCTGGAAAACATAATTATTCAGCACGTTCACGTTCATCAGCATGAGCAGCGCGCCTTGCCTGGATGACAAATCTTCCAATATCATCTTCATTACATTTCCGAATACCTTTCCGAGCACAGGACCTTTCGAAAATTTGCTTCTCCCGCCGCCTTCCATGGAGGCTTTAAATTGTGCGCGGATTTCCGCCAAAGCCCTCATACGCGTTTCGTCGGAAAGCGGGTCTTCGATGCGGACATCTTCCGTAACGGCATCTTCGATATAAACAAAGTCGACTCCCAACTGCTGCAAACGAATAATCAGATTTTGCGTAAGTTCCGCATGACGGTTCAACAAAACGAGGCCATCTTCATTATAGATACTTTTACCTAGTCTCATGCCGGGACTACAGGACCTTGTTGCAACAAGACGCACGGTCTATTTACCTTCTTCCCAGTACTTTTTTACTATTATGCTAATAAATATAAAGGAATCGGCTGGAAAGAGCAATAACCTGATTTGGTGAAAAATGCCACAAAAAATATGTAAAGCTGCCCTTGAAAAGAGCAGCTGAATTCCAACCTTTTTCTTATGTTTCTCTCTCTGTTTATTATTATCGCTCAAAACGGCCCGATTCTCAAAGAGAGGTTGCTGGAAAGAGTAGCACTAACTGGAACGGGACTTTCGGCTTAGTAATTAAACGATAAAGTTTTGATTTTCGATATTCGTGATTTGAGCGCCGCTCGAGGAAGATTCCGAAACATTCGTTGCGCCGGCCTTGTTGCCTTTGATCATGCTCTGAATTTTGTCGACAACGGCAGGTGCCGAATCAATCAGGCGCTCAAGAATGTGCGTTTGATTGTCAAGCGGCACTACTTTCACGCCCTGCTGGCCGACGACCAGAAAAGCGATTGGCGTAATCGATACCCCGCCGCCGCTGCCGCCGCCGAAAGGAAGAGATACGACCGCATTATGGGCATCGTTTTTACCGTTGTTTTGCCCTGTTTGCGGTTCGTCGGTCACAAACTCGCTGCCGCCCGCCGCAAAGCCGAACCCCACCTTGGAGATCGGCAAAATAACGCTGCCGTCCGGCGTTTCCACAGGATCGCCGACAATCGTATTGACGTCGACCATTTCCTTGATATTTTCCATCGCGGTCTTCATCAGACCTTGTATCGGATGTTCAGCCATAATAGGTCCTCCTCTGTATAATTCATTTTGCAACCTAAGTTTGCCCTAATGTCGAAGTTAATATGAGCTTCTAGGCTTTAAACAAAATGTGCTGCCATTTTTGCGGTCCGCCCTTTACTTTCATAATGCGATACAGGAGCATAACACCGGCGCAAGCCGCATGCCACATGCGAATTTTGGCCACCCACAAGGCATTGGTGGAAAAATGGGTTTCGTTAAACTGGGGAATGACGGCGATTTGCGGCTTCGTGCGAAGCTGCAAATATTGAAACACAAAACCGAGCAGCGACGATTTCAGTCCCCAAACGACGCCGGTCGTGACCGCGGTATCGGCCGCATCGCCCACTCCGAGCCGCGTTTCCCATCTAAGCTTGGTACATTTGACATGGGCAAGCACGCCTTTAAGCCACTCGTTAAGCTGAAATGTATAGCGGACAAGCTCCTTGAGATTCCGAAACGCCTGTTTGATCTTCTCCGCCGTAACGTGCTCTTCCCCTTTGCCGGCGAACCCTGTCCCGCCTTGTTCCATTTGGAGCATGACCCCCTGCGCAAAGCCTTTGAATTTAACCATCGGAATTTCAAAGCGAAGCTTAAGAAGCCCGAACAAAGCGGTGATTTTCACTTCGAACTGATCGTTATTGTTCACTCTGGAAGAAGTGATTTGAACGGTTATATGACTGAGCATCACCAATACTGCCAGCAAAACAACGACGGATGCGATCCAAATCCACACAGACGCTAACCTCCCGTGTATAAAACAAATCCCCAGTAGCGTGGTTGGCCTAACGAAAAAAACTCCGATCAAGGAATCTTGTTCCTTATCCTCGGAGTTAGTATGACCTGAGTTTGGCAAACGATGCAGTGTCTGCATTCCCAAAAAATGCATTTCGGCTCGGCTTGTTACGATTCCGCCGCGACGTCTTCGATCGTTATTTGTTTCGCGTCGAGCTTTTCGAACAGCAGCCGTGTTTCTTCTTCCAGATTATGATCGTTTTCGAACAGTGAAGTATCCGGCAGTTCGGCGATATCGCCAAGAGCAAAATAATCGAGAAACGCCTTGGTCGTGCCATATAAAATCGGTCGGCCCGGAGCATCGGCCCGGTCCACCTCTTGAATCAAATCTTTGGCCACGAGCGTTTGCAGCGCCCTGTCCGATTTAACGCCCCGTATTTCTTCGATCTCCACACGCGTAATCGGCTGCTTGTATGCGATGATCGCCAGCGTTTCCAACGCCGCCTGGGACAAAGCCGAACGCGTCGGCGAATAAGCGAGGCGCTCGAAATAGGGAGCGTGCTCGGGAATGGTAGCAAGCTGGTACGCGCCCGCGAGCTCGACGATTTGAATGCCGCGGCCGGCCCGCTTAAACTCCGCCTGCATGTCCCTTATAAGATCTTTGACAAAATCCGCCCCCACTTCCAGCACGTCCGCCAATTGTTTGGCCTCGAGGCCTTCGTCTCCGGCAACGAACAGCAGGCCTTCAATAGCCGACTTCATCTGCTGAAAATCCATTAAGCTCTTCCCCTTCTTTTGCCTGAATCACGATATCGTCAAACAGCTTATGCTGATGGCATTCGATTTTTTTCATTTTCATCAATTCCAGAAGCGCCAAAAAGGTTACGACGATGTCATCGCGGGTCGTATCTTCTCCGAGCAGCTTGGAGAAAAGAACTTTACCGCCTTGCTCCAGCAAATAGTCGACAACCTGCCGCATCCGGTCTTTGACGGAGATTTCATCCTTGCGGATCCGCGCCACCGTATTGCGCGTCGCCATTCGCTTCATCGCCTTCTGGAAGGCACGCACGAGGTCGGCTACCTGAAGGCCGCGTACCGGATTCGGGTCCTCCGCCGGCATATAAGGCGTGAGGTCCTCCGGCTCCCGGGTATAAATCAGGCTGCGCTCCAGCTCCTTATCGCGCAAATGATCGGCGATCGACTTGTATTTGCGGTATTCGATCAATTTCTGAACGAGCTCGGCCCGTGGGTCGTATTCCTCGTCTTCGTAATAATCGTCAAATTCGTTTTCAATCACGGGAGGCTTGGGCAGAAGCATCTTGCTTTTGATCGACAGCAGCGTGGCGGCCATGACGAGAAACTCGCTCGTCACCTCAAGCTCCAGCTCCTGCATCGACTGCAAGTACTCCAAGTATTGGTCGGTAATCTCTTTGATCGGAATGTTATAAATATCAATTTCCGCTTTGTCGATCAAATGCAACAGCAGATCAAGGGGGCCCTCGAAAACTTGAAGCTTGTATGTAACTTTCACGTACTAAAGTAACCCCCTTGACGGATGATGTATGATGGTGCGGCGGGTGTTACATCGGAAAAGCGAATATATTCATAACCCACTGCGCGATATATTGGTAAACCCGCTCCAGAAGAGACTGGCCGACGGGACTTATAAACAAAATCAGGGTGACGATCAAGCCGAACTTTTCGTATTTTTGCCAAAAAGGCTGCGCCGCAGGCGGCAGGATCGTTTTCAGCATGCCTGCTCCGTCCAACGGATAAAAAGGAAGTATATGCACGACGCCGTACATGAGATTGACAATGATGCAGTATTGCAAAACGCCTCGTAGTGCCGCGATCCATGCCGAATTCGGCATGTCGGCACCTGCAACCGCGGGCAAAGAAAAGTAAAGCCACCAGAAAAACATGCCGAGCAGCAGGCTGGCAGCGGGCCCGGCGGCGTAAACGAGCAGCCGCTCGCGGCGGCGCTGTGCAGCGACGGGGAGCGGCTTCGTCCAGCCGTAAGGCCCGAACAGCAGCATGGCAAGCCCGAGCGCATCGATATGCGCCAGCGGGTTCAAGCTGAGCCGCCCCTGCTCGCGCGCCGTCCTGTCGCCGACGGCCAAAGCCGCGGCGCTATGAACGGCATCGTGAACGGTGGCGGCGATGAGAAAAGCGATCACACGGAACAGCAGAGTGTCCGTGTGAAAATAATAGGCTAACGCGGCAATCATGGCAGCTGCTTGGTCAGATTGGCCATCTCGATCGCGGTTACGGCCGCTTCCCAGCCTTTGTTGCCGGCCTTCGTGCCGGCCCGCTCCACCGCTTGCTCGATCGAATCGGTCGTCAGCACGCCGAATACGGTCGGCACGCCGGTTTTCAGGCCGATTGCGGCGACGCCTTTGGCAGCCTCGTTGCAGACGTAGTCAAAATGCGGCGTAGATCCGCGGATGACGGCGCCGAGCGTAATGACGGCGTCGTATTTCTTGCTTTCCGCCATTTTTTGCGCGATCAGCGGAATTTCAAAGGCGCCGGGCACCCACGCCACCTCGATATCGTCTTCATTTGCGCCGTGCCGCTTGAGCGCATCGAGCGCACCGCTCAGCAGCTTGCCGGTAATGAACTCGTTGAAGCGGCCGACGACGATTCCGTATTTCAAATTATTCGAGACCAAGTGTCCTTCGTAATATTTTACCATTGTGCAAACATCCCTTCGTCTATTTAAGTAAAGTTGTTGTTAAATCTCAAATTTGAGCATATGTCCGAGCTTCTCTTGTTTCGTATGCAAATATTTGCTGTTGTCTTCGTTCTCTTCCATCTGGATCGGCACGCGCTCCACCACTTCCAGTCCGTAGCCTTCGAGGCCTCGGATTTTGCGCGGATTGTTCGTCATCAGCCGGATTTTCCGGATGCCCAGATCTTTCAAAATTTGCGCGCCGATGCCGTAATCGCGCAAATCCGGAGCGAACCCCAATTTAATATTCGCGTCGACCGTGTCCAATCCCTGCTCTTGCAGCTTATAAGCTTTCAATTTGTTGATCAAACCGATGCCGCGGCCTTCCTGCCTCATGTAGAGTAACACACCGGACCCCGCTTCATCAATCTGTTTTAATGCAGCGGCAAGCTGGGGACCGCAATCGCAGCGGTGCGAATGGAAGACGTCGCCGGTGAGACATTCGGAATGTACCCTAACGAGGGTCGGACGATCCGGGTCGATTTTGCCCTTGACGAGCGCCACGTGCTCCTTGCTGTCGACCATATTCGAATAGGCGATCGCATGGAACGATCCGAAGTCTGTTGGCAGCTTCACCTCCACCTCGCGATTCACGAGCTTCTCCTTTTGGTTGCGGTAGTGGATCAAGTCGCGGATCGTAATGATTTTCAGATCGTGTTCGCGGCTGATTTCCATGAGCTCCGGCACCCTGGCCATCTCCCCGTCCTCCTTGATCACCTCGCAGATGACCGCAGCCGGATACGATCCGCACATGCGGGCGAGATCGATCGCGGCTTCCGTATGTCCGGCGCGGCGCAGCACGCCGCCGTTTTTCGCAATCAGCGGAAAAATGTGCCCCGGACGGCGAAAATGCTGCGGTCTCGCCTGCGGATCGATCAGCGCCTTGACGGTGCGCGCCCGCTCGAATGCGGAGATGCCCGTGCTCGTCTCCACATGGTCCACCGAAACGGTGAACGCCGTGCCGTGGTAGTCGGTGTTTTTCGCGACCATCAGCGGCAAATCAAGCTCCTGCGCCCGTTCCTCGGTAATCGGAACGCAGACGAGCCCGCGGCCCTCCTTGATCATAAAGTTGATCACTTCGGGCGTCGCCTTGTCGGCCAACGCAATGAAGTCGCCTTCGTTTTCGCGGTCTTCGTCGTCTACGGCGATGATCACTTTGCCGAGCATCAAATCGTAAATCGCTTCTTCAATCGAATGAAACTTGATTTCTCCCATGCCTATCTCACCTGGCCTCTCTATATAGTAATTGCTTGAACTTACATAAACCCGTGCTCCGCCAAAAACGAAGCGGTCAGCCTGCCGGTCGGAGCGGCGCTCTCGCCGGGCTGCCTGCTGAGCAGCAGCTTTTCTATATATTTGCCCAGAACGTCGCACTCCAAATTGACTTCGTCGCCAGGCTGCTTCCACTTCAGCACCGTTTGCGCGAGCGTATGCGGAATGATGGACACGGTCAGGGAAGAGTCCGTCACCTGCACAACGGTGAGGCTGATCCCGTCTATCGTGATCGACCCGTGCGGGATGACGTATTTGAGCGCCGCCGGGTCGGCGGGCTCCACCGTATAGACCACCGCGTTTTCCTCAGGGATGCGCGAGCGAATCGTCCCTGTCGTATCCACATGCCCCTGCACGATATGGCCTCCGAATCGTCCTTGAGCGGACATCGCCCGCTCCAGGTTGACCGGTTCGCCGACGGCGAGCTTGCGCAGGTTCGTGCGCCGGAACGTTTCCGGCATGACGTCGACGGTAATCGAATCGCTGTCAAATGCGATGACGGTCAGACAGACGCCGTTAACCGCAATGCTGTCGCCAAGATGAACGTCCTCGAGGATCCGTTTCGCCCCGATCGACAGCACCATCGCTTGCCCTTGCCGGGAAATGCGCCGCATGGCGCCGATTTCTTCTATAATGCCGGTAAACATATATGGTTACACCTCTCTTTCGTAGCGGGGATAACCGCTGATGCATAAATCTTTGCCGAACTGCTCGACCGTGACGCGATCCAGCTCGAGCGCCTCGCTCATCCGTTCGAAGCCTGCGAATCGGAAAGTTCCGGGCGCGTCATACCCGCCGATCAGCTTCGGAGCGAAAAACAGCACCAGCTTGTCGACCAGCTGCTGAGTCAGCATCGCGCCGTTCAGCGTCCCGCCGCCTTCGAGCAAAATCGAGCCGATTTCGCGCTCGCCAAGCCGCTTCATCGCCTGAGGCAGATCGACCTGCGGCCCGCTTCCGCTGATCAGCACCGTGACGCCGAGCTCCTGCAGCCGCCGCGCTTTGTCGCCCGGCGCTTGCTCAGTCGCCAGCACGATCGTTTCCGACGTGCGGTCCGTGACCAGCTTCGCCTCCGGAGGGATGCGCAGCAGCGAATCGACGACGATGCGCACCGGATGCAGCCCCGGCACCGTCAGCCGCGTCGTCAGCTGCGGATCGTCGTGCAGCACCGTGCCGATGCCGACCATGATCGCCTGGTGACGGTGGCGCAGCGTGTGGACATAGGCGCGGGCCGCTTCGCCGGTGATCCACTTGCTGTCGCCTGTTTTCGCGGCGATTTTGCCGTCGAGCGTGCTAGCCGTCTTCAGCGTGACGAACGGCAGCTTGCTGACGATGTACTTGTTAAACATTTCGTTCAGCTTCACTGCTTCCTGCTCCAGCAGCCCGACCTCGACCTCGATGCCGTGGCTGCGCAGCTTCGCGATGCCTTCTCCGGCAACGAGCGGATTCGGGTCTTTGCAAGCGACGACGACCCGCTTCACCTTCTCGCGGATGAGCCGGTCGCAGCACGGCGGCGTCCGGCCGTGATGGCTGCACGGCTCAAGCGTCACATAGGCGGTGGCGCCTTCCGCCTGGTCGCCCGCCATATTCAGCGCATGCACTTCCGCATGGGCGGTACCCCGCTGCAGATGGGCACCCATGCCGACGATCCGCCCGTCTTTGACGACGACGCAGCCGACATTCGGGTTGATGCCCGTCTGCCCCGCGGGTCCGGCCGCGAGCTGAAGCGCCAGTCTCATATAGTATTCATCGTTTAACAGCTCCAACTTATCCCCTCCCTTGCCGGTTGCAAAATGAGAATAAAATGCAAAAAAGCCGCCTTTTTGTACAAAGGGGCTTCAGGGAGCAGCACGAAAAAATGCGGAAACAGAGCCTCTGTTTGCCTGTACTAAAAAACACAAAAACAATAAATCCAGGCACGGCAAACACCTCTACCGCACTTACGGCGCTTTTGTGAAAAAAAGTACATAACAAACCCGGCTGTCATTCCGAATTTTTTTCCTTCTCCCATCCAGACTATACTGTCGGTCTCGGAGTTGCACCGAGTCCACCGGCCGCATGTTGCAAACGCGGCACGGGTCACGGACTGAACGGCCGCCACGCGAAAGAACCAATCTTTCACAGGTGGCCATATCACCGCCGGTGGGGAATTGCACCCCGCCCCGAAGGAAACGTATTGATTTTTAGCTTTATTGCATAGTATACCTATTCAAGCAAGATATGTCTACTTCGTCATGAAAAATTTTCATCTTATTTATTTCACTAATCGTTCACGCATCGATAAACGTAAGCTCTCGCCGATATCATTTGCTGCACTGAACACCGTCCGTGTATGATTAAGTAAATATTTGTTTGCCCCAAGGAGGGGATATAAATGACTTGGTATTATCCTGCCGGCTTATTGGACACTCCCGTAGCCCCCGGAAACATTAGCGAAATGGAAATAAATAAGGTTAGCTCAACGGAAGCAGTGAACGATATTTCCTATATCGCTCAATATTATTGTTTCAGCGCTTTAGCTGCCGGCAAACATGCTTTTATCCAAATTCCTGTCCATTCAAACGAAAATTGCGATATTATTATGAAACAAATTGCCCCACATTTTAATGATATTCGGATAATAACTTATGCGAAGAAGGTTACAGAAATTAATTTAATGTCAATTAAGGAAAGTACCGCAGCCATTGTTAGTAAATCAATTGCCGAACATAATTTTAATCAAATTGCGTACGAAATGTTTGGCGATAAATTCAGTGATGATGATGCACCGCCCAAACCAAGAACGCTAAATTGGTTTTCGGTTCATTTAGATCAAATAACTAAGCTTGATATGGATATAAATCAAGAGTCGCTGGCCCGTTTTCCCCAACAAAGTCACCTTGTTAAGGGCGACAGTTTTGGCGTTTATGTCAATGAGTGGATATTTGAAGATGCAATAAAAGATAAGTTGGCGATTCGATTTTTAGCTTCCTTTTGCAAATCGCTGCAATTTGCTGTAGACGCAAACAACAAAGTTACTGAACTTAGATGCTTCTAAGCAAGGAACGGACGATAGTTACCATTCTTTCCAAACGAACCCATGTTTTACATCTCCAAACAAAAAAGACAACCTCCGAAAAAAAATGAAGGTTGTCCTTGCAGCGCTATTATTCTTCCCAAACTTTCACTTCGGACATTTTGTCGCCCGGCTTCACGGCATCGATAAATTCCATCCCTTTGGTCACTTTGCCGAATACGGTATGCTGCTTGTCCAAATGCGGCTGCGGCTGATAGCAGATGTAAAATTGGCTGCCTCCCGTATTGCGTCCGGCATGAGCCATAGCAAGCGTACCGCGCTCGTGCTTGCTGACGTTTGTGTCGACTTCGCAGTTGATCGTGTAGCCCGGTCCTCCCGTTCCGTTGCCTCTCGGGCAGCCGCCTTGAGCGACAAACCCCGGGATGACGCGGTGGAAGGTCAGGCCGTTATAGAAACCTTCGTTCGCCAGCTTTTCAAAGTTGGCTACCGTGTTCGGCGCCTCCTCCGGAAAGAAATCGATATGCACTTCTCCGCCCTTTTCAAGGGTAATTTTACCTTTTTTGGCCATTTGGATGCTCCTTTATAAAAAAATTTATGCAATTGTTATTCTACACCAATTGCGCCGATAATCAAAATCGGGTGGCGTAACCTCGTATATACAAAAAGCGCTTCGGACCGGCCGAAGCGCCTCTTTGTCTTTAATGACCGGACGTTGCCGCCAGACCGATCCGGTCCACCAGCTTCCGGCTCTCCTCGTTTAAGCCGGCGATCGACGCTTTTTTGCCCAGCTGCTCGTATTTGGCGACCACCTTGGCTATGGCGGTGACCGCCGAATGATCCCAAACGTGCGAAGCGCCGAAATCGATGATGACGGAATCCGGATCGTTTTTATAATCAAACAAATCGACAAAATGCAGCATCGTCCCGAAGAAAAGCTGCCCGGTGATGCGGTACACCTTTGCTCCGTTGTTTTCCAACGATGCCTGAGCCTTGATTTTCGCCGACCGCCAGCCGAAGATCAGCGCGCTTAGTACGACGCCCGATACAACGCCGATCGCCAGATCCGACGTCGCCACCACAATCGCCACCGTAACGACCATAACGAGTGCGTCGCTGCGCGGGATTTTGGTCAGGTTACGAAGCGATCCCCAATCAAACGTACCGATAGACACCATAAACATGACGCCAACAAGTGCGGCCATCGGAATTTGTTTGACAACATTGCCCAGCACCATGATCAAAAACAGCAGAAACACGCCGGCGACGAAGGTGGATAACCGCGTTCTTCCTCCTGATTTTACGTTGATAACCGTTTGTCCGATCATGGCACAGCCGGCCATCCCGCCGAAAAAGCCGCATACGATATTGGCGATGCCTTGGCCCTTGACTTCCTTGTTTTTATCGCTTTTGGTTTCCGTCATTTCGTCAACGATCGTAGCGGTCATCAGCGACTCCGTAATGCCGACCACCGCCAGCGCCAACGAAAACGGCAAGATGCTCCATATAACCTGAAAGGACAACGTTATGTCCGGAACATGGAAAAACGGCAAAGCCTGCCTAATTTCGCCCATATCGCCGACCGTGCGCAAATCCAGGTCAAGTGTGACGGAAATAACCGTCATCACGATAATCGCGACAAGCGCCGACGGCACGGCCCTCGTAAGCAGCGGCAGCAAGTACACGATGGCCAGCGTCCCCGCCACCATGGCGTACATTTGCCAGTTTGCTCCTTGGAAGTTCGGAAGCTGGGCCATAAAAATAATGATCGCCAGCGCATTGACAAAACCGGTGACTACGGATTGCGGAATGAACGTTATAAACTTGCCGAACCGAAGCAAACCCATTACATATTGTATGATGCCGGTCAAAATCGTCGCTGCGAACAAATATTCGATGCCGTATTTGGCGATAATCGGTCCCATCAGCGATGCCATCGCCCCGGTAGCCGCCGAAATCATCCCCGGCCTGCCCCCTACGATAGATATCGTCACGGCGATGCAAAACGATGCGTACAAGCCGACCATCGGGTCCACCCCCGCCAAAATGGAGAAGGCAATCGCTTCCGGAATTAGCGCCAAAGCTACGGTCATGCCGGAAAGCACGTCCCTTCGGATGTTGGAGAACCAGGCGTTTTTCAGTTTTTGATACAGCAAAATAAGCTCCACTCCTCTATCTCTATTTTAGGTCCGTTCGCATTAGGAAGATCAGAAGGCAGTTTCAATGACTTTTCACTTTCAGAAAAGTCGGGTCCGATAGTCAACGGGTTTTATTATACATAAAATGTGCATGTTTCTCCATCCTTTTTCCCAAAATTGGTTCGAAAAAAAGAAGCCCTCCCGAAATGGAAGGACTCCTGCTTAAAAAAATCAAGCTTGTTGCACCGACTTCACGACCTGCTTCATCCGGTCAGGAATGACGTCGTTGCCGACGATGTCGTCGTAAGACTCACGTTTGACGACGACGTCCGCCTGCCCGTCTTTTACGAAAACGACGGCAGGACGGCGAATGCGGTTATAGTTGCTTGCCATCGCATAGTTATAAGCACCCGTGCAGGCAACCGCGAGAATGTCACCGGAGCTGACGCGCGGCAGCTCGATGTCCCAGATCAGCATGTCGCCGCTCTCGCAGCATTTGCCGGCGATCGATACAACCTCTTCGTTCGCATCGCCCGCGCGGTTGGCCAGCATCCCTTCGTATTGCGCCTGGTACAGCGCCGGACGCGGATTGTCCGTCATTCCTCCGTCTACGGATACGTACTTGCGCACTCCCGGAATATCTTTGAACGTGCCTACCGTGTACAGCGTCGTGCCGGCATCGCCGACGATGCTGCGGCCCGGCTCGATCCATATTTCCGGCACCGGGTAGCCGAAGCGTCCGAATTCCGTTTTTACCGAGCTGACGATCGCGCCGACATAATCGGATACCGGCAGTGGCGTATCGCCTTCGACGTAACGGATGCCGAATCCGCCGCCGAGGTTGATCACCTTGAACGTGACGTTCAGCTCATCGCGCACTTTCGCGGCAAAAGCAACGACTTTCTCCGCCGCGGCCTGGAAGCCGGCTACCTCGAAAATTTGCGAGCCGATATGGGAATGCACGCCGAGCAGCTCCACATGCTCAAGCTTCAAAGCTTCCTCCACGGCGCGGTAAGCCGCCCCGTTCCCCATGTCGAATCCGAATTTCGAATCGATCTGTCCGGTCGAAATGAATTCATGCGTATGCGCTTCGACGCCCGGCGTAATGCGGAACAGCATTTTGGCTTTGACCCGCTTCTCCCCGGCCAGCGCATTCAGCATATGCAGCTCCACGAAGTTGTCGACGACGAAGCAGCCGATCTTCGCATCGAGCGCCATCTCGATCTCGTGAGGCGTCTTGTTGTTGCCGTGAAAATGAATGCGCTCCGCCGGAAATCCGGCCTGCAGCGCCGTATGCAGCTCGCCGTCGGACACGACGTCCAGCGACATGCCCTCTTCCTCGACGATCCGGCACATCGCCATCGTGCAAAACGCTTTGCTCGCGTATGCGACTTCGAATTTCAATCCCGATGTCCGGAACGCGTCCACGAATTCGCGGCAGCGGCGGCGGATGAGCGCTTCGTCCATCACGTACAGCGGCGTGCCGAACGTTTTCGCCAAATCGACCGCATCGCAGCCGCCGATTTCCAAATGGCCTTTATCGTTAATTTTGCTCGTACCGTGCATGTACATAAAAAGTTTCTCCTCTACCATGACGTTAAAAAAGGACCCAAATGCATTAATATTAAGGTATCATATGGGGCGGAAACTGACAACAGACGAAAAGAAGCCATCTCCATGAAAAGCAAGGAAACGGCCCCTTTTTCCGTAAAAAAGGTTCTATCGTTGACGCGTGTTGTCCAGCGTCTTCGTGATGCTGAGACGGGTTTTCATCGCAAGGAACGGCCTGCGAATGAGGATATCGTAAAAGGCCGGCGCATTAAAGGGGATAAACGGCCACATGTAAGGAGTGTTGTAAGACCTTTGCACCGTCAGATAAACGACCCAAAGCGTCGAGGCGACAACAAGTCCCGGAATTTTAAAAATCGCCGTCGCGATCAGCAAAATAAGCCGGGTAATCCTGTTGGCCAAACTTAGCTCATAGCTTGGCGTGGCGAAGGTGCCGATGGCCGCAACGGCCAAATACAAGATGACCTCGTTGACGAACAATCCCGTTTTCACGGCAATTTCGCCAATCAAGATCGCGGCGATCAGGCCCATCGCGGTCGACAGCGGTGTCGGCGTATGGACGGCGGCCATCCTCATCAGATCGGTGCCGATTTCGGCGAGCACGAACTGCACGAGCAGCGGCAGATGGTAATCCTGCGAAGGTCCGATGAACTCAAGCCCCGGCGGCTTAAGCCCCGGGTTTGTGACCATCAGAAACCACAGCGGCAGCAAAAATAACGAGGCCAGCATCCCGGTATAGCGGACCCACCGCAAATAAGTGCCGACCGTCGGATTTTGCCGGTATTCCTCCGCATGCTGCACATGGTGAAAAAACGTCGTCGGCAAAATCATCGCCGAAGGCGACGTATCGACGATGATCACGACATGGCCTTCGAGCAGATGAGCCGCGGCCACGTCCGGCCGTTCCGAATACCGTACCAGCGGATACGGACTCCAGCCCTTGCCGATAATCGCTTCCTCCAGCTGCTTCTCGGCCATCGGCAATCCATCCGCTTTTACGCCTTTGATTTTATCCCTCACCGCCTCGACCAGATCCGTATCGACGATGTCCTGTATGTATGCCATGCATACATCCGTCTTCGAACGGTTGCCGACCGAGAGCATCTCGAACATCACCCTCGGGTCGCGAAGCCTTCTGCGGATAAGCGTAACGTTCGTCAACAGTGTTTCGACAAAACCGTCCCGAGCACCGCGCACGACCCGCTCCAAATCAGGCTCTTTTGTCGAGCGGACCGGATACGTTTTGGCGTCGATCGTGATGGCATGCGTCTCGCCTTCAAAGAAAAACGCCGCTTCGCCGCGGTTTACATTTTCCACGACCTCGGTCATCTTGGCGACCTTTTTCACTTGAATGTGCGGTATCAACTTCTCCAGAAACAACTCGAACGTTTCGTCGCTTTTTTTCGTTTCTTCGGCATAGCTGAGCCTTTCGAGCACGTCCACAAGCACGATGTCTTTGGCAAATCCGTTAAAATACAACAGCCCGGTTTTCGTGCCGCCGAATACCATTTCGCGGAACACGACGTCGAAGCTTTTGTTCAGTCCGATCTGCTCTTCCAGCGTTCTTTTCACTTCTCCGATGTCGGGCGAAATGCGCTCCGTTTCTTTCAGCCTGAGCTCCTCGCGGGTCAAAATTTCGGAAGGATCTTTACTTCTCGCTTTGCCGGAAGGCAAAATGTTGCCTTCGCTGTCAATTTCCAGCCGTTCGTCTTTTTCCGGATGACCCGGTTTCTCTCTCGACGGTTCGCCTCGCTTAAGCACTGCCCGCTTCGCCAATTTTTTCATCGGAATCCTCCTTGTCCTAATAATAGATCAGCCAATCGAACAATGAGCCGAATACTTTGCCGAAGATCATCGCCATCAGCAGCCACACCATGACGGATTCCATCCCGATCCGCTTCGCCAAAATCGGCAGCACGTTAATGACCTCCGTTAGCGCTGCGGCCAGCATACCGATAAAGCATCCGGCAAACAAACCGACCAGTACGGTGCACATTGGAAAAAGCGGCATCTTCCAATCGAAAAAATCAGTCAGCGTCCAGAACACGGAACCCGCCACGACAGCTCCCTCATATGTCCGAATGTACAGGTGAGTGTCGGTCAGCTGCGTTAGCCGGGGAATGACGTCGAGTACGACCAGAAACGCCACCATCCCGCTGCCTACGGCTATCCCGCCGGCGATTCCGATCAGCGCAAGCATGATGTCCGCGATCCATTCCATCAAGGCGCACCCGCCTTGTTAACCGCCTTCTCTTCGTGAACCTTGTCATGCAGCTTGCCGTATTCTTCGGTGATGACGTAATGATTGACGCTCTCTTGGTACATAAACATTTCCACCTCGAGCGGACTCGGTTCTTCGTTGAACTTTTTTTTGAACAAATGGTTGAAAAATACGACCATCCCGATGCCGATGCCGATCGAATACGGAATTTGCAGCAGCAGCGGATGATCGACCCACTTGCCCGTCAGCAGCTGGTAAATGCGCCGGTGCACCGTAAGCATGCTGACATCTGCATGAAAATTCATAATCGCCAGCCCCGAGCCGATGAAAAGCAGGAAGCACACGAGGGCGATGACGATCAAGTGGGGCCGCTTGATCTCCTTGTACACTTCCACCAACGTATGCGGTTCACCGAAATGTTCAATTTGCATAAAAGGGAAGATGGCCTTGACTTTCTCAACGATGAGCAGCATGTCGATGAGAATCAGGTTGCCGTCCTGCTCCTTGGGGCTGTGCAGCGGCAGATGCTGCAAATCGCGCTCATATTCGGGAGGAGCGACTATTTGCGCAACGGATCCAAGATAAATCGCGGCTCCTTGCGGAAGCCGGATTCTTTTTCTTAAACGAACATACAGCGTGGGGTTGGACACTTCCGGCATGTTTCTTCCCCCTCCACTATGGCTTGGTATATATGACATAGTATGCTAACCGTGGGGCCGGTCTAGTCATGGAAGGGATAACCACCCCGAAACGCCCCTTTTATGGGCTGTCCCCCTACATAACCCTATAAGTACCCTTAAATCAGTTCAAATCACCCCCTAAATCGGTTCAAACCAACCCCTAAATCCCCCTAAAGGGGGACCCCAGGCGCTCGGGCGCCCTGGACCCGCCCGAAGGAGGTGGTACTCGCTTCTAGTCCGCGTTTGTCGGGCATGGATTTTTTACCTCCGGGTAAAAATCCGATGCCCGACACGCTTTACTTTGGAGCGATGGTGCCGGGAGCAGCGACGTGCCTCGGGCCCGCGTTTGTCCGGCACGATTCGGCGGACGCCGAATTTCCGACCGGACACGCTTTAATCATTGGTCCGTGAGAACAACAAAAAAAGCCATACTCCTACTTGGGAATATAACTTTCATTCTCATAAGTCATGTTATGAACGCTCATAAGCTCGGGCTTAAAACTGGTAATTTTTATTTGTAATTTACGATATAACTTCTTGGTCCATACCTCATATCCACATAGCTTGGTACAGATTTCGTGTCGCTATCTCCTTCAACCTGATAATTAATGTTTTCGGGCTTGGCTAATTTAACAATGTAACGGCCAGGCTCTATTTTTTTCCCATTTGAACCAGTTTGATTCCACGGGATGGTAAAAGTATAACTTGATCTGCTTGGGATAGGTTTTGGAATTTGCGGAATAACATATCGATATACAAGTTGATCCTCTACACCTTCCGGTGCTGTATATACCTCTAAGGCCAAATTGGTTGAAGGATCGACAAGCAAGTTATCGTTTGTTCTATTGATCACGGAAAAAACAAAGTTATTCGTATTTTCAATGCTCAGTTGGTCCGAGTTTCGCCGATACTCATCAGGAAGTCCCAATCCCACACCTAAGGGAGTGTAGGCTGCATTTGCAGGGGTTATGTTATCATCAGGTCCATATTGAATTAGCTTATACTCATTGCTTGAAACAGTTATGTGATTCAAATGATCCGCCGCTTCCGACTCTGAAACAAAATCAACGTTAGCCCCCATAGCCTCTGCAAAAACACGTAGAGGAATATAGGTTTTATTATTATAATTCAGAACAGGATTCTCGCTTGTATCTAAGACGGCCTGATTTCCTTTCACCTGAAATGTAATTTTGCTGGGAAATAAAATAGCTTGAATGCTATCGGAAGCAATAACGACCGTTGACATGGATAAAGCAGCTCCGCATAAAAGCCCCATCACAAACTTTTTCACAAACCATCACTCCTAAGTTTAAATTGACTAGCATTATAACGCATTCGATTCAGTTTTTGTTTCAAAATCAACCCTTTTATTAATCTGTATGATTTTTCGTCTTCAAAAGTTGGGACCGACGCAAAAAGAAGATTTGTATATGATTTTTCAAATAGATTTTTTCAAATTACCATCCTAGGGCATATATGGATATGATTTTTCATGCTTATTGGTCGGTTTTACGATGTTAAGGGAACTTCTATTCGATTTTTCATACTTAATCCACCTGTAGAATCGTCGTTAAACTAAATCCGGAACGCTTATCAAACCAAAAAAAACCAGAACGCTTCACTGAGCGATCTGGTCTTTGATGGACTGCAATATTTTTTTCTCGAGCCGGGATACCTGGACTTGGGAGATGCCCAGCCGGCTGGCGACTTCCGATTGCGTTTGATCGCGAAAATACCGCAAGTAAACGATCAGCCTTTCGCGTTCGTTTAAAGCTCCGATCGCTTCGTTCAGCGCCATTTTCTCAAACCACTTGTCCTGATTCTCATCGGCGATTTGATCCATCAGCGTAATCGGATCGCCGTCGTTTTCGAACACGGTTTCGTGGATCGAGGAAAGCGGCTTGCTCGCTTCCTGGGCGAAAACGACATCCTCAGGCGAAATGCCGAGCTCCTCGGCAACCTCTTTGACCGTCGGCAGACGGCCGTTACGCTTGGAGAGCTCATCCTTTGTCTTACGAATTTTATTTGCAAGCTCCTTGAGCGACCGGCTCACCTTCAGCGTTCCGTCGTCGCGCAAAAACCGCTGTATTTCGCCGATGATCATCGGCACCGCATACGTCGAAAATTTGACCTCGTAGGACAGATCGAATTTGTCCACCGACTTCAACAAGCCGATGCAGCCGATCTGAAACAGATCTTCCGCTTCGTACCCCCGGTTCAAAAAACGCTGAACGACCGACCACACCAAGCGGATGTTACAGTTCACCAGCGTTTCCCGAGCCAATTGATCTCCGGACTGGCTAAGTGCTATTAATCTTTTGACTTCGGCATCATCCAAATAACTGTGGGAGGCGTGCTTCAAATCGACATCCATAGATCAGACCCCTAAGTGCCACCCTAATTCATCAGGGCTTTTTTAGATTCCAGACGTTTTTTCATCGTCACTTTCGTACCGACGCCGACAGCGGAAGTGATCTCCACCTCGTCCATAAAGTTTTCCATAATCGTAAAGCCCATTCCTGAACGCTCCAGTTCCGGTTTGGACGTGAACAGCGGCTGCTTGGCCTGCTCCACATCGGCAATGCCGGCACCGCGGTCCTCGATGCTGATGACAACCGTATCTTCGTCGATCTCGGCACTGATGTAAACGATGCCGTTCGGGCTGTTGTCGTATCCGTGAATGATGCAGTTGGTCACCGCCTCCGAAACGACGGTTTTAATATCGGTCAGTTCATCCAAAGTCGGATCGAGCTGGGAGACGAAAGCGGCGACGGTGACGCGGGCGAACGACTCGTTTTCCGAGCGGCTCGCGAATTGCAGATTCATGAAATTTTTGCTCATGATACGACCTCCAGACTGGAGATCGCAAGTCTCTCGTTATCTTGAACAGACAAGATTTTAAACAACCCGGACATTTCGAACAGCCGGTAAACGGACGGCCCGACGTCACAGACGACCATTTTGCCGCCCTTGGCCGTAATTTGCTTATACCTTCCCAAAATAACGCCGAGACCGG
Source organism: Paenibacillus hamazuiensis (assembly GCF_023276405.1). Lineage (NCBI taxonomy): Bacteria > Bacillati > Bacillota > Bacilli > Caryophanales > Paenibacillaceae > Paenibacillus > Paenibacillus hamazuiensis. The sequence goes on along the minus strand of NZ_JALRMO010000001.1, from coordinate 1,894,012 downwards.
AGCTGTCCATGAAAGTCAAGTCTTTCAAGCTTAGTACCACATGTTTGCATTCGCCTTTCTCGATCGCCTCCTCCATCCGCGCCTTGACGGTATCCGCGGTATGGTGGTCGAGCTCGCCCTTCAGCCTTACGATCAATGCCTTGCTTTTGCCATGCTCCAATTCGATTTGCAAACTCAAGCTGTTCACTCCTTCCCTTTCTTGCGTAACTCATTCTACGCCGGAATTGGCAATTCCTGCCCCCCGACAAAACTAGAAGAAATGCGCTAGAAATAGAAGAAATGCGACATTTTTTTGAGCCGAGCGATGCAAAGAAGCCCCCAGCGGACGACTGTCGGTACTGGGGACTGACTTGGCTGTTAGTCGATAAATAAAAGCTTTTTCGCGGTCCGCTTCGTGAGTGTCCACCATCCGGCTTTTTTCACTTCAACCGGAGATTCAAGCGGGAATTCCGTCAGTACGCGGTCCCCCTGGTAGACGACGATTTTACCGATGTTTTGGCCATAAGCAACGGGCGCTTTCAGTCCGGGATTAAACTGAACCTCGTGGCGAATGCCCGCAGCCGCATCGCCCTTTTTCAAGAGGACGCTGTATTGATGTTTGGCGACCAGCGGTACCGAGGCCTGCTCCCCTTTGCTGACGGTAAAGGATCCAAGCGAATCGCCCGCCTTGTAGATCGGGTAGTTCGTATACTGCGAGAATGCGTAATCGAACAGCTTCGTCACTTCGGCGTTGCGCGTTTTCGTATCCGGTTCGCCCATGACGACAGCGATGACGCGGAAGTTGTCCTTCCTGGCCGTCGCCGACAAGCAAAACTTCGCCTCACTCGTATATCCGGTTTTCAGCCCGTCCACACCCGGATAGAAACGCACCAGTTTATTCGTATTTACGAGCCAAAACGGCTTCGGCGAATCTTTGCGCAGATAATCCTGGTATAATCCGGTAAATTGAGTGATTTCCTCGTGTTTGAGCAGCTCCTTGGACATCAGCGCGATGTCGTACGCGGAGGAGTAGTGATTGTCGGCAGGCAGGCCGTTGGCATTGGCGAAATGCGTATTGTTCATGCCGAGCTGCTTGGCTCGTTCGTTCATCATCTGCACGAACGCCTCTTCGGAGCCGGCCAGCTTCTCCGCCATCGCTACGGATGCGTCGTTGCCAGAAGCCATCGCGATTCCCTTCAGCATATCCTGCACGGTCATTTCCTCGCCAGGCTCGAGAAATATTTGCGAACCGCCCATGGAGGCTGCGTATTCGCTCGTCCTTACCTTCTCGTCCATCTTGATCTTGCCCTGGTCCAGCGCCTCCATAATGAGCAGCATCGTCATGATTTTCGTGATGCTGGCGGGAGGCAGCTTGGCATCTTTGTTTTTGTCCAGTATGATCGTGCCGGTATCCACGTCCAGCAGCACCGCGGATTGCGCATTAGGCGCAAGGTCCACCTGCGGAGCGGCCGGCTTTTTTTCTTCCGCCAGCGCCGCGGGCAGGGCCGTCCATGCCAGAAGCTGGATAGCCAGAAATAAGGTCAAACATCGAGTCCACTTCATCGTCTCTCTACCCCTCCTGAATTAGTGAAACAAACATTCATGTACTGCTAATCAGTGTTGACCCATTTTTCGAAAAATATTCCAACAGACGGCAAAAGCCCCCCAAACATTTGGGAGGCTTTCGAAAAAATATTCGTATCAGCGATCGCCTTCAACGATCTCGTGAATCAGCTTCGCCGGTTCCGGTGCAGTGTCCTTCAGTTCATAAGCCTTAAGTATGAGCCGCTCCGCTTCAGCGGTATCGCTGCGGTTCGTGTGCATGATGCACAAAACATCGCCGGCGCTGACCCGGTCGCCGATTTTTTTATGCAGCGTAATGCCGGCGGCATAATCGATCTCATCCTCTTTTGTCGCCCTGCCCGCCCCGAGCAGCATGGCGGCAACGCCGATCGCTTCCGCTTCGATTTTCGATACATAGCCGTCTGCGGTAGCTTTTACCTTTGCGGATACCGAGGCCGCGGGCAGCAAGGACGGATCGTCGACAATCGCGCTGTTCCCGCCTTGGCTCGCGACGAACTGCTTGAACGTTTCAAGAGCGCGGCCGCTTTCGATCGCTCCGATAACCGCCGTTCTCGCTTCTTCCAGCGATGCGCTGACACCGCCAAGCAAAGCCATGTAAGAAGCGACCGTGATCGACACTTCGCTCAGATCCTTGTCGCCGCGCCCGCGAAGCACATCGAGCGACTCCCTCACTTCGCCGGCATTGCCGATCTCCCGCCCGAGCGGCTGGTCCATATCGGTGATGATCGCCACCGTTCGGCGGTTCAGCGCTTTGCCGATCCGGGTCATCGTCTCGGCGAGCTTCCGCGCTTCGTCCACCGTTTTCATAAAAGCCCCCGAACCGACCTTGACGTCGAGCACGATCGCGTTCGCTCCGGAAGCGATCTTCTTGCTCATGATGGAGCTGGCGATCAGCGGGATCGAATCGACCGTGCCGGTAACGTCCCGCAGCGCATATATTTTTTTGTCGGCGGGAGCCAAATTTCCGGTCTGGCTCACTATCGCCATGCCGATCGAATTCACCGCGTCAATAAACTGGCCGTTCGAAAGCTGCACGTTAAACCCGGGTATCGACTCCAACTTGTCCACCGTTCCGCCGGTATGTCCTAACCCGCGCCCCGACATTTTCGCGACGGGGACGCCAAGCGAAGCGACGATCGGCGCCACGATCAGGCTAACTTTATCCCCTACGCCTCCGGTGGAATGCTTGTCGACTTTTATGCCGCGGATCGCCGACAAATCGATCGTATCTCCGGAACGCACCATCGCCATCGTCAAATCGGAAGTTTCCTGATCGTCCATCCCTTGAAAGCAAATGGCCATCAGCAGCGCAGACATCTGGTAATCGGGAATTTCCCCTTTCGTATAACCTTGGATCACATAGTCTATTTCCGCCTCGTTCAGACGTTGCCCGGAACGTTTCTTTTGAATCAGATCGACCATTCTCATATGTCAATTCTCCAATCTTCATCGGATTATTCTGCCAAGTATTAGTAATTATATAGCGCGGCCCGGCAAAAGAAAAGAACCGCCGTCCGGCGTTAGCCGATCAGCGGTTCCCTTAATAGCTTATTGCACAATCAATGTCGACTTCATGTTGGCGTGGCCCGTACCGCAAGGCAGAATGCAGTGAATTTCATACGTGCCCGGCTTGTCGAAGGTCACTTCCTGCGATTTGTTCGATGCGTCCAGCTTCACGTTCAGGCCGACGATTTCCATCGCATGCAAACCCTCTTTGTTATTGAAGGAAACGGTCAGCTTATCTCCCGCCTTTACCGTATACTCCGGTTTGTCGAATTGGAAGTTGGAAGCTGCGATTTTGAGCGTTTTGCCGGCTTCCGCCTTTTCCGAAGCCATTTCGGCTTGGCGTACTGTAATGTTTTGGAACAAAACGCCAACCCCCAAAATACATGCTACCAAAAACAAGCTAAACATAATCCACTTTTGCACGAAAATTTCCCCCCATAGAGTGAGTTGCCTGTAAAGTCAATACTTATATTTTACATGAAGATAGAAGGATCTACTCCACGATTTTCATGGCAAACAGGTGAACAGTTTGTGACAAATTCGTGAATGCTGTTCCCCATGTCCTCAAACATTGTATCACAATCGCATACAAAAAGAAAAACGTCTTGCGACGTTTGGCGATTCGATAATCAAAAGCTTCTTCTCGAATGAAATCCGACACCTTGATGTTTCTTCGCTTCCTTTTCCTTCATATCGTTGATTTGTGCAGTCAACCGGGTGGCGCACGGAACGCATATATTATTCCGGCGGATCGGCCCCCCGCAAGATGCGCACGCATACGTCAAATTCGGATAATCGATCAACGGCAGACGGTTATCTTTAATAAACAGGGTGATCTGCTGTACGCTGACCCCGGTATCCCGGTTCAGCTCCTCCGTCGTCGCCTTCCGGTTCATCCGCAAATAAGAGTAGCATTTCTGAAAATCGCCGTCGACCGCTCTCATGCAATCTTGACACATATTGCGCAAATTTTTTTGAAACACCTTGCCGCATTTCGGACAGTTGGCCACCATCAGCACGCTCATAAGTAACACTTCCTTGTTCCCGGGTGGATGATTCGAGTCAATTAAGTATGCAGCGATTAGTCCAAATTAACCAGGATAATAGTTCCGTTTTCCTAAGTATAACATGAAAGACGGTGGTTTAACAGCCTAAATTACCTATTCACCTGGCTTTTGGCATGGATTTTTTTAATCGGACTCATACTACGATATGTTCGAGACGTTCCGAAGGGAGGCGATCTTATGGCGGACAAGCAGCAAGGCCACGGCAATCAAAATACGACAACCCGAAATACGAACAGCGACAAAAGCGCCAATAAATCGAAATGAGTCGCAGCACTCCGCAAGGGGTGCTTTTTTTGTAGAAAAAAGCGGAATACTCCGCAGACAAGGCTCATACATATCAGTGCACGGATGTAATTTCGTGCAGAAAAATATAAGGGGAGATTTCGATGTATTACTGCTTATTCTGCAAAACGACTCACCCGAAAGGCGCCGCCGGTGAGATCGTATTTAAAACCGGCTTTCATTTCGTCCAATCCGTCCGTTATTCCGCAGGTTTATGCAAAGCGGCCCTGCCGACAAATGCCAATATGGCCGGCTGACATTGCAGTTACAGCCGTCCAAGCTCCCGGCGTTCCGCCATCGGCCTGCACGACTTGCACACACCGACGATTTGACCGTTTTCATCCGCATAAAACGCCAAGTCTTCCGACTTTTTGCGGCAAAAGGAACAAGGCTGTCCATTCCGCTTTTTCTTTTTAAAATCTTTCAAACGGGTTACGTTGCCGCTGTTGCGCGATTTTCTCGAAACAGCCCAAATCCCGAGCAACAGAGCAGCAGCCGCACCGCTCATCATTATTCCAATCCATAGTTCCATTAGTCGACACCTCCGCAGCATAGGTAAACCATACTTTGAAAACGCTGATGTAAACCACAGTATTGCATTTGAAGCAAAATGATGATATTATGTAAATAATGTTTACCTCATAGAAGTTCCCCGAAGAATCATTTTCCTCCAGCCATTTGATTCAAATTCCAATTGTTGAACGAATTTGTTTTCCCGTATTACTGATTCACACTGGCGCGATCATCGGAGTCGTAAGGATGAAAGAGAGGCAGGGCTTTCATTGTTTTAGTATACATCGAAAATGGTGCTACGCATAATATAGATTCATACAGGAACTTGCAAGCTGCCGTATAGGCGGTGGGGAACATAAGAAAAGCTCTGAATCGATGCAAATTCGACGAAGCTTGTTTTAGCGGAAGCTTTTCTTGCGAATCAGATGTTTAACAGCCCCGGGCTTATCAATTCTGATTCTATTAAAAAAGCGGTCGGATGAACACGTTCATCCGGCCGCTTTTTCTATTGCTGGCGAATCAGCATTAAACGGACGTTCTCGGCCCGCACGATGTCTTCTTTGGTCCATGGAGGACACTTCGGATGGAGGATCGCCTCTTCGCATGTCATCCAATAAACGTTTTCCACTTCGTCCTTGCTTTTGCAATACGGCTCTCCTCGTTTATGTTCGCACACGAACACAATATTGACGACATGCGTGCCGGAAGCCGTTACAAAGGAGGAGCTTTGCAGGTAGTGTAGGTTGTCCCCGATCTCAACCCCCACCTCTTCCATCAACTCGCGCCTGACGGTTTTCTCCAATATATTCAGAGCAACGCCTTCCCGGTCTACCTTGCCTCCGACGAAAGCAAGCGTGCCACCCGCATGTTTTTCCTTCGCGCTCCTTTCGATGACAAGCCATTTATCCTCCCGATATAAAGCCCCCTGTACATTGACGATAAACATCCTCCGCTCCTCCCTTCGCTATTCGTCTTAAAAAACATACTCAAATTCGATTTCATGCCGCACAGGAATGCCGTCATAATACGCAACAACATCTTACCACAAGTTTCCACTTTTGTATTCAGCCGACTCAAAAAAATAAGGCCGCGCCATGTCGATCCTGCCATCGACTTGGTGCAGCCTTCGATCATACCTATCCGACTACCATCAAGGATTGCTTTTGTGCCTGCTGGCTTGCAGTCTTTTTCCTTATTTTTTGAAGCATAACAATGTATTTATCCAAGCGTTGGCTCAGCTCGATCACTCTTTCGTTAGCAAAACTGCCATGGAACATTGCCTCTTCAACCATCTGCAAGCGCAATTCTTCAATTTTCTCTTCAAAATAAAGTTCCACCTGATAACTCTCCATTCCTCTAAATACCACGACAAATGCATTATAATACAGATGGTTGTTAAATGTTGTAAAACCTTGTCGACACAAAAAAATTTTTTGAAATAAAATTTCATCCATGCGTCATCCAACTGAATTTTTCAAAAAAATCCAAACATTCATGCATCGCGGGAGCATATTTTGATCATATTAACTATGATTTGGCGACGAAACTTATATTTCAGGAGGATAAACGATGAAACAAAATGCCAAAACCGAAGCCCAGCACGATTTGAACCACGCGCTTCATGCGTTAAATGATGCAAGAAAAAGCAACGATAAAGAGGACCTTCAAGCCGCGCAGGAACTGCTCGATCAAGCTCAACTCGCCCATTTGCAGGCAAAGGTGAACGACACCCCCTAAATCCCCCTCTAGGGGACCCCGGGCGCTTGGGCAATGTTGTCAGGTTAAGCGGGAACATAGCGGAACTATGGTTCGCTAATTAGGTCGATTTCGGTATTTTTGGAAATTAGCGGAACTCAGGTGCGCTATTTGTCTGTTTCTCCACTCCTCAAGCCCATTTTTTACCGATTTAGCGCATCTCAGTTCCTCTATTTTTTCAAATCGCTCATTTTTCTGAGAATAGCGAACGTGGGTTCCGCTATTTTTATAATCTACTTATTTTCGAGGAATAACGTTCCTAGTGTCGTTCGCTCTTATATGGTTCAACCCTTGATTTCGTCCATGCCTGTTAACCTGACAACATTGGGCGCTTGGGTGCCCTTGCCCCGCCCGTAAGAATCGGACTTTGCGGCGGAGGAAACTAATAAACAAGCCCCTTCCTGAGCGGAAGGGGCTGAGCATATTGCCGGTTTTATGGGCGTGTTAAGCGTTTGATCATATAATAATGACTATGGCCTTTTGGCGCGTTTTCCACGACGCCGACGATTTCGAAACCGTTTTTCAAGTAAAATTCCGGCGCTTGAAAGCTGAACGTGTCCAGCTCTATAAAATCGCATTGATGATTTTGCGCGACGATTTCCATTTCGTGAAGCAGACGGCTCCCATACCCTTGACCACGAAGTCGATCATCTATCCAAAAAATATCGACTTTTAAATAATTCCACTTCAAAACCCCCGTAATTCCGCCGAATATCTTCCCTTCTTCATCCTTAAGGAACAAACTGACGTTTTCATGGACAGATTTTAGACCATCGGATATATGTCGGGAATTGTACTCAACCAGCTTGTTTCTGACATATTGACTGTCTTCTTGATTCCACATGCCGTCGATCAACATTCGTTTGCTTTCCACCGCTGCTTCACTCCGCATCCGCTCAAGTTATGCAGACAAATCCCCGAAAGGGAAGTAAACCTTTGCAACCTATTCCTGGAACTTTTTGAGGGCCCCCGGTTATCCACAACTCATAGTTTCCCGGCAATTAAAAAAGCTGCCAACCTTCGGTTTTGTCTTACCTCGGGAAGCAGCTATTTGATTTCAAATCATAACAGCAAATGTCTTAAACCGTCACCTCGCGTACAAAACGCCGAACGAGTGAGATAAACTTCGGCTTCGTGCGGTTTGCGACAGCTACGACCTGCTCGTGCGTGAGCGGCTCAAGCTCGTCGCCGATCGCCATGTCGGTGATGCACGAGATGCCGAGCACCTTGAGCCCGGCATGCCGCGCGGCGATCACTTCGCCGACGGTGGACATGCCGACCGCATCGCCGCCGACGCGGGCCAGCATGTTCAGCTCGGACGGCGTCATGTACGTCGGGCCGGTAATGCCGCTGTACACGCCTTCCTGCAGGCGGATCGGTTCGCCGCCTTCCGTGCCGAGTTCACCGGCAATCCGCTTGGCCAGCTCGCGGTATTCGCGGCTGTACGCTTCCGACATGTCCGGGAAGCGGACGCCCAGCTCGCTGTCGTTCGGCCCGATCAGCGGGTTGTCGCCGGTCAGGTTGAGATGATCGCTGATCAGCATCAGATCACCCGCCTGGAAAGCGCGGTTCATGCCGCCGGCCGCGTTGGTGATGACCAGCGTGCCTATGCCGAGCTGCTTCATCACGTAGACCGGAAACACGACTTTTTTCATCGAGTATCCTTCGTAATAATGAAAACGGCCCTGCATGACGATGACCGTCTTGCCTTCGAGCGTACCGACGACGAATTGACCGGCATGTCCTTCTACGGTAGACACGGGAAAATGCGGCACTTCGTCGTAAGAGATTTTCACGGCGTTTTCCACGTGATCCGCCAAATCTCCGAGCCCCGAGCCGAGAATCAGCCCGATCGACGGCTGCCTGCCGCCAAGCCGCTCCTTCAAAGCGGCCGCAGCCTCCACAATTTGCTGTTTATATGTAAGCTCTGCCATGACTTAAGCCTCCAACTTTGGAATGATGTTCAGCACCAGCTGCAAAAACTTCGGTTTCACCCGTTCGGTCGTCTCGATCACTTCCGCATGGGACAACGGCTGGTCGAGCATGCCCGCCGCCATGTTGGTGATGCAGGAAAAGCCGAGCACCCGGATGCCCGCATGACGCGCGACGATAACTTCCGGGACGGTGGACATGCCGACCGCATCGCCTCCAAGCGTGCGCAGCATGCGAATTTCCGCAGGCGTCTCGTAGTTGGGCCCGAGCAGGCCGACATAGACGCCTTCCTGCAGCTTTATGCCGAGCTCTCCCGCAGCTTCGTGCGCGACCTTGCGAAGCGAGCGGTCGTACGTCTCGGACATATCCGGAAACCGGACGCCGAGATCGTTATCGTTCGGCCCGATCAGCGGGTTGCGGAACGTGAGGTTGATATGGTCTTTGATCAGCATCAAATCGCCGACCTCATAGGACGCGTTAATGCCGCCGGCGGCGTTCGTGACGATCAGCGTATGAACGCCAAGCTCCTTCATGACGCGCACCGGGAACGAAACGACATCGACGCCATATCCTTCGTACATATGGAAGCGGCCCTTCATCAGCAGCACCGTTTTGCCCCGAACCGTCCCGAGCAGCAGCTCGCTGGCATGACCTTCGACCGTCGAAACCGGAAAATGAGGAATCCGATCATAAGAAATGACGGTGGCTTCCTCGATCATTTCCGCCAAAACGCCGAGACCCGAACCCAAAATCAAGCCGATTTCCGGTTTTTTCGGGAACTGCTCGCGAATGAAGGCGGCAGCCTCTTTGATTTTCGCTGAAAGCGGCGTATCGTTCATTGAACATCCCTCCCTGTAGGACTGACAGCTATATCTATTGCAATTGAGGCAAAAAGCTCGCTCCGTTTCCGGTCGATGCGACCGAAAAATTGTCCGCTACCGTAGCGCCGATATCGGAAAAAGTGCTCCTTACGCCAAGCGAACCCGAGGCCTTTAGCGACGGACTGTATACGAGCAGCGGCACGTACTCCCGCGTATGGTCGGTTCCTGAATGGACCGGATCGTTGCCGTGATCCGCGGTTATGATCAGCAGATCGCGTTCGCCGACACCGGCCATAATGTCCGGCAAATGCCGGTCAAACTCCTCGAGCGCTTTGCCGTAGCCGATCGGATCGCGGCGGTGTCCGTAGAGCGAATCGAAATCGACGAGATTCGTAAACGACATGCCGCGGAATTTTTTTTGCAGCGTCTCGATGGTCTTCTGTATACCGTCAAGGTTGCTTTTCGTATGCAGCGCTTCGGTGACGCCTTCTCCGGAATAAATATCGTTGATTTTGCCGATCGCAATACAGTCCAGGCCCGCATCCTTCACATGGTTCATCACCGTCGGCGCCGGCGGTTTGACCGCATAATCGTGCCGGTTCGGCGTGCGGGTGAACGCTCCGGGTTTGCCGACATACGGCCGGGCTATCACCCGTCCGACCGCATAAGGATCCGCCAGCGTCAGCTTGCGCGCGATCTCGCAGGCACGGTACAGCTCCTCCAGTGGAATGATCTCTTCGTGGGCGGCAAGCTGAAACACACTGTCTGCCGACGTATAGACGATCCAGGAGCCGGTTTTCATCTGCTCCTCGCCGAGCTCATCCAATATTTCCGTGCCGGAGGCCGGTTTGTTGCCAAGCACCTTGCGGCCGGTTTCCTTTTCGAAACGTTCGATCAGCTCCTGCGGGAAACCTTCGGGAAACACGTTAAACGGAATTTGCACGCGGAGCCCCATAATTTCCCAGTGTCCCGTCATCGTATCTTTGCCGACGGACACCTCGGCCATTTTGCCGTAATATCCTCTCGGAGATGCAGCCGGCGCGATGCCCGGAATCGGCGCGATATTGCCGAGCCCGAGGGCGGCCATATTGGGGAGTGCCAGATTCGGCATCCTTTCCGCGATATGGCCGAGAGTGTTCGCGCCTTCGTCGCCAAAGCGCGGCGCATCCGGCAATTCGCCGATTCCGACGCTGTCGAGCACAATCAAAGCAATGCGTTCAAAGCGCATAGGCAAAATCCCTCCAAAAATTGTCTATCGTATCCTCCGATTATCTCAAAAACCGTTTTCGATTGCAAAAGGAAAGTGAGCACGCGCTTTTACGTTGCCAAAATGAAAAACAAGTTGTATGCTTGTTGTATGACTATTAAACTAATGGATGAAGACGAAGTCAGGATCAAAATTTTCAAAGCGCTGGCCGACCCGACAAGAATCGAAATCGTCAGAATGCTTCACCACAGCAATCAGGAAAAAAGCTTCGGAGCGGTCGGCGAGCAATGCGAAACGCCGAAAGCCAACATCTCGTATCACTTTCGCACGTTGAGAGAGGCCGGATTAATCCGCGTCAGGCAGGAGGCCCAGACCAAGTACGTAACCTTAAATACGGAGGTGTTCGAACGTTATTTGCCCGGGTTCCTGAATACCCTTTAATTCAGGTTTTTTTTCACCCATTAGTCAAATAGTCATTTAACTATTAAACATATGGAGGTACATACGATGTATGCTTTAAAAGGAAAAGTAATTCGTCTTGCAAATCGCCCTTCGAATCACGTCCGTGCCGAAGATTTCGAGATCATAACGGAACAGGTCCCGGAAGTCCGCAGCGGTCAAGTGCTCGTCAAAAACCTGTTTGTCTCGCTTGATGCCGGAATGCGTCTGCGCATGATCGATCTGAAGATGCCCGTTCCGCTGTACGCTGTACGCGAACCGATGTACGGCGACGCGATCGGAGAAGTCATCGATTCCGCGGACGGTGGCCTGAAGCCGGGCGACATCGTGCGGCATCCGCTCGGTTGGCGTAAATATGCGCTTGCCGAGGGCAATCTTTTCCGCAAAATAGATCCCGATTTATTTCCGACACTTTCGACTCATTTAAGTCTTGGTTTAACCTCGTATGTCGGAATGCTGGAAATCGCAAACCTCAAGCCCGGCGATACGGTTTTCGTATCGAATGCGGCGAGCTCCGTAGGCAGTCTGGCCGGTCAAATCGCCCGTTTGAAAGGGGCGAAGCGGGTGATCGGTTCAGTCGGTTCTCCGGCTAAAGCGGATTATCTGGTCCACGAACTCGGCTTCGACGCCGCTTTGGATTATCATGATCGCTCATTCCGGGAACAGCTGCGGCAGGCCGCCCCCAACGGGATCGACGTCTATTTCGATAATGTCGGAGGCATGCAGCTTGAAGCCGCCATCGATGTCATGAACCCGCTGGGCCGTATTGTACTTTGCGGCTCGGCGGGTTCGCCGGAAGGCGGCTTTGACGGCGTTGCCAATTTATCTCTCGCTATAGGCAAACGCCTCACTTTAAAAGGCTTTGTCGTGACGGATCACCTGGATCGCGCCCCATCGTTTAATGCGGAATTCAGCCAATGGCTGCGTGCAGGTGCGATTAAATACAAAGAAATGGTTATCCAAGGAATCGAACATGCACCACAGGCGTTTATCGATCTTCTTGCAGGCAAATATTTGGGTAAAGTGGTTGTCAAAATTTGAAAAAAAGCCGAAGAATGGCGATAAGCCTTTCTCCGGCAACCGTTACATTTTCGCGCGCGGATGCGTGCGGTCGTACACTTCCTTCATTTTGTGCTTCATCACTTGCGTATAAATTTGCGTTGTCGAAATGTCCGCGTGGCCCAGCATTTCCTGCACGGCCCGCAAATCCGCGCCGTTCTCGAGCAAATGTGCGGCAAACGAATGCCGCAGCGTATGCGGCGTGATTTCTTTATGTATTTGCGCCTCCACAGCGTAGCGCTTGATGATTTTCCAAAATCCTTGGCGGGTGATCCGTGTGCCGAGATGGCCTACGAACAGCGCTTCCTCCGCTTTGGCTTGCTTGAGAAGACGAGGTCTCATCGTTTGTATGTATGTATTCAGGCATTCCGCCGCAATGCGTCCGATCGGCACGATGCGCTCCCTGAAGTTTTTGCCGACGCAGCGGACAAAACCGAGTTCCAGGTTCACGTCCCCGACATCCAACGAGATCAGCTCCGACACGCGGATACCCGTCGCATACAGCAGCTCCAGCATCGCCTTGTCCCGCATGCCGCCCGGCGTCGCCGTTTGCGGCGCCTCGAGCAGCGCCTCGACTTCGGCTATGCTCATCACCTTCGGCAGACGTTTTTCCAGCTTCGGCGTTTCCATGTCGAGCGACGGGTCGCTGTCGATTCTTTTCTCGCGCAGCAGGTGCTGGTAAAATGCGCGGATGGAAACGATGCTGCGGGATACGGTGGCCGAAGCTCTTCCCCGCTGCTTGAGGTGATGCAAATAGCTGTGAATATGAGATTTGGTCGTATCGGGAAGCCGCGCGATTCCTTGCCCGTGCAAATAGTCGAGAAATTGCTGCAGATCGCGCTCGTATGACTCCAGTGTGTTTTTGGCGAGCCCTTTCTCCACCGACAAATAGCGGATAAAGGCCTGCATCTCCTGCTTCATGCTGATTCGATCCCTTCGATGTTTCGTAATGTAATACATTCCACATCGATGGCGATTTTCCTGCTTGCTATTCCCCGTACCAGTAAAAGAGGCGAAGCCGGTCCGACATCGAGCCCAGGTCGCTGATCGACGCGTGCTGATGCTGAAATACTTTAACCGCGCGGCCGGACGGTTCCTTATATTTCTGCATCGGCTCCACCCACTCGGAGAAAATAAGCAGCAGATGATATAAAACAAACGTACATACGCAAAAGAGCAACATAAATTTGACCCGCTGCACCCATCTTCGCATATAAAGGACCATAGCCTGTACCTCGCTTTCTTAAAGATAAGCTATGCCGGCCAGGCTTGTTTTATGTCAAGAAGAGGTTAATAAAAGCTGTAATCGCCGGGAAAATACTCGATCCGCGAGCCGGCAAATAATGTGAGTTTTCCGCTTGTCCCGTCGTAGCTGACGCGCCCGTCCTTCACGTAATACCACGTTTTTTTCGTTCCCCGTTCCGTCTCTTCAAATATAAACACATTAAGCTCATCCTTAAGGCGGATTATTTCCCGGACATCGTCGTTCCAGGTCGTCTGTACCGTAAACATCCAGCCCTCAGGCGACGCCTCTACGCTGTACGGAACCGGATCTTTTTTGCTGTCGATAAACGTCCGGCCGCCGACAGCATGTTTGATCAGCAATTGATTTTGCGTTTGCATGGACTTGACCATCCTTTCCATTACGGCAAATCGATCAGCATGAAAAAGGTATCGTCCAGAGCGGCAAGCTCCAGGCTCCGCGTGTCCGTAATTCTCGCCGAATCCCGGGTGTGCAGCCGCTCCCGCGCACCTGCCTGTACAGCGCCTTCGATCACAAATACAAATATTTTACGCCCCTCGGGTTGGGTGAAAACAAGACTGTGTCCGGACTCCAGCTTGCTTAAATAAATCGTCAAATCCTGGTGAATGGCGGCTATTCCCGGCGCCGGGTTGGGGGCAACGACAGGCAACAGCCGGTTCACCATCTGCTCAGGATCGTACTTGCTGACTTCATAACCCGGAGCGATTCCCCGCCTCTCCGGGGAAAACCACAACTGCAGCAGGGTGACCTCCTCCGTATCGGAAGGATTTCCTTCCGTATGAATAATGCCGCTGCCCGCGGACATACGCTGGATTTCCCCGAAGGAGGTGACCGCCACGTTGCCGAGGCTGTCCTCATGCTTAAGCGAGCCGCGAAGCACGACGGACACGATTTCCATATCGCTGTGCGGATGCGCACCGAATCCGCGTCCGGCGGCGATCGTATCGTCGTTGAAAACCCTCAGCGGACCGAAGGCGGTGTTGTCCGGATCATAGTAGGGGCCGAATGAAAAGCTGAAGCTGCCCCGCAGCCAGCCGTGATCGTAGGAATACCTGGAACCGGCCGGATAAACGGCGATCATGTAACATCACTCCTTTTAAGATAAAAACGCCTTTGCTTACCCTTTGATAGTATCATACGTATAGATAGCCGACAAACAAAACCGATCCTGTCGATTTTGGCCTTTGCCCGAAGCGGTGGAAGCCGATACATCGGCGGCTTCGTAAAACAGCGGATGGCCCCGCAAGCTCCCGGCTGACGGAACCATCCGCTGTTCTTTATTGCTACAGGCGGCGATTTTCTTATATGAGCTCGGATAACGGCTTGTACGGAAAACCAAGCGATTCGGCGACGGCTTCGTACGTAATATGTCCCAGATACGTGTTGACGCCGAGCTGCAGCGGCCTGCTTTCCTTAAGCGCCTTCAGCAGCCCTTTGCCCGCGAGCTCCAGCGCATACGAAATCGTCACATTGGTCAGCGCCAGCGTCGATGTCCGCGGCACGGCGCCCGGCATATTGGCTACCGCGTAATGGATGACCCCGTGCTTGATATACGTCGGGTCGCTGTGGGTGGTCACCCGGTCGATCGTCTCGATCGTACCGCCTTGGTCAACGGCTACGTCGACTATGACCGCGCCCGGCTTCATCGTTTTGACCATCGCTTCCGTGACGAGCTTGGGCGCCCTTGCGCCCGGAATAAGCACTGCGCCGATCAAGAGATCGGCTTTTTGCACCGCATAGCCGATGTTATAGGAATTCGACATCAGCGTGCGCAGCCGCCCCTGAAACACGTCGTCCAAATACCGCATCCTGTCGCCGCTCCGCTCGATGATGACGACGTTTGCGCCGAGGCCGAGCGCCATTTTCGCGGCGTTCGTGCCGACGATGCCGCCTCCGAGGATAATCACATCGGCCGGAGGCACACCCGGTACCCCGCCAAGCAAAATCCCGCGGCCTCCGTAAAACTTTTCCAAAAACTGGGCCCCTACCTGCACCGACATTCGCCCGGCTACTTCGCTCATCGGCGTCAGCAGCGGCAGCGATCCGTTCGCCGCCTGAATCGTTTCGTAAGCGATGCCGGTTACTTTTTTGTCGAGCAAATGTTTCGCCAAATCGCCGGCCGCCGCCAAATGCAAATACGTAAATAAAATAAGCCCTTCCCGGAAATAACCGTATTCGGCCGGCAAAGGCTCCTTCACCTTCATAATCATATCAGCCGCAGCCCAAACTTCCCCTGCCTGATCGATCAGCTCGGCGCCTTCCTTGACGTAATCGTCGTCGGAAAAGCCGCTTCCTTCACCTGCCCCCCGCTCGACAAGCACGCGGTGTCCGGCCTGATGCAGCATGCCGGCCCCACCCGGCGTCAAGGCTACGCGGTTTTCGTTGTTTTTGATCTCTTTGGGCACCCCGATAATCATCGTGTATCGCCTCCCTTTTACTGGCAAGGTATGCTTACATATTATGTGCCTGTGCATTGCATTTTACTAGGAATATGCAAAAAAAGCCTTCCACAAAGCGCGCTTGCGGGAAGACTTTCCTTCACTTATTCGGTTTTGGTTTTATCGATGCAGCGGTGGCAGATGCCTTGAAAATCGAGACGGTGATCGAGAACCTTAAAGCGGAACTCTTTCTCCAGCCGCTCTTCCAGCGGTGTCAGCCAGTCTTCCATTATTTCGTCCACAGCGCCGCACTGCACGCAAATCAAATGATGATGGTGGTGATGATTGCTGTCGTTGCGCAAATCGTAGCGGGCGACTCCGTCCCCGAAATTCATTTTTTCCACGACATGAAGCTCGCTAAGCAATTCGAGGGTGCGGTAGACGGTGGCAAGTCCGATTTCCGGAGCTTTATCCTTGACGAGCATGAAAACGTCCTCCGCGCTCAAATGATCCTCTTCGTTCTCGAGCAGTACCCGTACGGTCGCTTCGCGCTGGGGAGTCAATTTGTAACCCTGCGATTGCAGCTGCTGTTTAATTTTCTCGATTCTTGATTCCATATTCCTCCCCCTAAAGCCCAAAAGCTTGCCGTAACAACGAACATGTCATGTAATCATTATAGGGGGAGCATGCCGCGAAAGTCAAACGTTTGCTTATGAAGCAAACGAGACGAGCGATGGGGTGACCCATTTCATCATGACCGGAGAAACGTACGCTTCGAATGCCGAAACGGCCAGCAGTAAAGCCCCCATGGCCAAAATCGTCGAGGTGTAGCCGATCAAGGGCTGGGCGACCGAGCCTTTGCGCTGCATAAACCGGTGTTTGACCAAATAAATTGAAAATGACATCGCCGTCACACTCGAGACGATCAAAACCGGAATGACGATGAGGTTTTGCGGGACGACGGCAACGAGCGCAAACAGCATGCCTTTCCATGACAATTGGCCTGCCAAATACCCGACGGTAAAGCCGACCAGCACGCCCTTCAGAAAATCGAGAATCAAGATGAGCGGCAGACCGATCACGGAAAGGCCTAAAATCCAAATGATCAAGACCCACTTAATATGCATGGAAAAAACTTGCGACAGCGATGTTTGCGCATCCGTCAGCCCACCCTGGTCGACGGTCAAAAAAAAGTTGCCGAGATAACGCGTAATTTCCTGCTTTTGCTCCAGGGAGAGCGCGTTTACCATCACAGCGCCGAAAATAACACCGGTCACCAAAATGACCGCTACGAAAATGTACAGCGACAGATGCTCCTTGGCGTACTTGGAAAGTTGCATATTTTTGTACATGGACATGGTGGGTACCTCCTATGAGCTTTCCGCAAGGAAAGCTGGCTTCGTAAGGATAGGCTGAGCTTTCCGCATGGGAAAGCTGGCTTCGTAAGGATAGGCTGAGCTTTCCGCATGGGAAAGCTGGCTTCGTAAGGGCTTATCCGGGCTTTCCGGAGGGAAAGCCGGCTTCGCAAAATCGGAATCGGCCGTGCGTATGGAGCGGCATGCCTGGCTTGTCAACCTTGTCCGGTTAATACACCTTATGAACCGGCGTCCAAAACTATGACGGAAAAAGAGGAACCGCGGGTCTGCAAGAAGAATAGTAGGAATTGGAAGGATCGATGGAAAGTTAAACCTAAACCGTTTGCAGTCATAAGCGGCAATATCGAAGGGAGTTAGTTATAGATGAGTACGTATGAAGTGAAGGTATCCGAACGTGTTCAGGCGGAAGCGGGGTCGGTTTACCGGGTGCTGGCGGATTACCGCGATGGGCATCCACATGTGCTCCCAAAGCCTTATTTTCAATCGCTCGAGGTGGAAGAAGGAGGGATCGGCGCAGGGACGATCATACGAGTTCGGATGAAAGCGCTGGGCGTCGCTACCCATCTCCGCATGTACGTCAGTGAGCCGGAGCCGGGCCGATTGCTGCAGGAAGATGATCCTGTCGCCGGCATCACAACGTTTTTTCTCATGGAGCCGGAGCCGGAACGCAGCGGCTGCATCGTAACGCTGCACACCGTATGGCGCAGGAAAAAAGGGTTCGCCGGATGGCTGGAAAGCAAGCTGAATCCTCCGATTGCCCGAAGCATCTATACGAAGGAATTGGCGCTAATTAAGATGTTCTGCGAAAAACGGCATAACGAATAGGAGTGTGCTTCCTTTAGCACACTCCGCTCCGGGTCCGTCACGCTGGCGCGACGGTGCAGCCGCTGCATCCGGTCGCTGCTCTTTCAAAAGGAAACCTGTGGCGAGTCAACATTACCTCAGACTGCTCGGCCATACGACGAAGGACGACCGGTCGCGCTCCGCACCGAGTTCACTGAGCGGGACTGCCGCCTCCGACTGCCCCACCGGCACGCCGTTCCAACTGTCGACAACGAGCTTGCGGACGGAAGCCCGTGCGAGCAAAGCTTTCACAATGTCCTTGAGCGACGAGGCATCGTTAAGCGGCACAAGTTCTTTTCCCATCGTAAAAAAACGTCTGCCGTTGTTTTCGATCCACATCACCCAGCGGCCCCCGGCCATGATCAAATAATTGCCCGGCTTTCGGGCAAATGATATGCCGGGAATATCCGGCCATTTCACCGTCTGGCCAAACGGGTTGGCCGGGTCCGTGGAGGACAGCAGCGTCCAGCGCCCTTCGCCGAGCCCAGCGGGCTGCCGGATCCGCTCCAGCGTTTCCGCCGTGGAAAACTGCAAGGAATCGATTCCTTTGATCCAAAAACCTCGGGTGACGAGCCCCCACATCTCCAGCTGCTTCAGCACCTCCAGCAGCGTTTCCCAAGCGATAAAATGCTGCTGCATGGCGATATCCCGCGTCACGACAGCATAGCTGTTCAGCAAATGATGCGCCCAGCGCACCGCAGCCTGCTCCGGCTTCACGCCGGAGGGGGCGATCGACTCCAGCGCATACCATCGGCCGAGGCCGGATTGGAATTTCGCCGGCGCTTTAGCGGAACGCGAGCCTTGAAGACGAAGCGGCGCGAACTGGTCGTTGGACACTTTGCCAAGCCATACAAGCTCCATGAGCTGCTCCATCACCTCGGACGGGGGGCGTCCGACCTCCCGGGAAATCGCGGTCAGGAAACTGGCTCCCTTTTTTTGCAGCAGCCCGTACAGCTCATCTTGCTGCTCCGGGAGCTCCCCGTCGATGCACGAAGCGAGAAGCTCGCTTGACTCGGCCAGGAAAAACGCGATTTTCCCTTCTTTCTCCCCGGGGTCTTTGCGGCCGATCCACAGCACGTCACCCGAAGCGCACAGCAAATCAAGCCATTCTTTCCGGTATTCCGTCATCCGCGACGGAAAGACGCCCGACTCCCAGTGGGAAAGCGGCAAAAATATTCCCTGCAGCCTGGAAATGACCTGCTTCAGACCGTCGCTGCCGGTTTGCCGGCAGTCCGCCCGCACGTGCTGAAGCTGCGTCAAGTAATCGCAGTACTTTTCCGCATCGACGGGCTCGGATTTTTGCCGCATGTACCTCGTGGATAAGCGGATCATGCGGGATGCCGCGCTCCGGCTCGTCCACAGCTCTTCCCGACCGGGCTCCGCGAACGGCGAAGGCTCGATCAGCTGCCGCTCCCGCCATTCGGCGATCCATCGCTTCGCCTGGTCCGGTTCAACGCCGTACGCCGAGCTCAGCTGCTGCGAAGTAAAGTAAAGCTGGCGGTCCATATACCGTGTCAAAATAAACGCAGCCGCCTCCGGATCGCCGGGAAACCGGGCGTATGTATCCGCTTCGTCGGCGCTGATCCACCGTTCGTCGCCCCCGATCCGGATGAGCGCGGCCTTCTGCTGGCGCTGCAAATCCTCCAGCATGTCCGAAACGACGGGCAGCGGCGACGACGCGATGCGAGCTATCTCTTCCGCCGGCAGATCGCCGTGCGTCTTCAATAACCGCAGCAGCTCCCGCTCGCTTCGAACGTCGATGCGCTCGCCGGAATCTTCGGCGGTCACGGCCTCAAGCAATCGGGCAAGGCCCACCCTGCCGAACAGCTGGCCGGCCAGCTCGCGGCTTACGCTGAGCAGATGCAGCTGCAGATCTTTGCCGATGATGTCGGATTCGTACATTTGCGTATTGACGTAATCGGCGGTAAATTGGGCGGCGAACGGCGATGGAAAATGGCTGTTTCTGACGGCAAGCCGGATCTCGCCGCCGCTTAAGTCCGCAAGCAGCCGCATCAGACGCTCCGTGTCGAGAAATTCGTACAAACAGATACGCATCGCTTCGGCGATAAAAGGGAAGCTTGCCGCGTGGGGCAGCGCCTCCCGCAGCAGCTCTTCGCAGCGGAGCCTTATTTTCCACGCCGGCACGCGTGTGAACGAACGCGGCAGCAGCAGCGACGTCTCGGCAAGCCGGCGGAACGCCATGCCGAACAGCGGCGAACCCGGCACCGCTTCCTGCAGGAGCCGCTGCGCTTCGTCCGGCCGCACGGAGAGCAAGAGCGGCAGCCACTCCGGATTCCAGTCGGCGAGCACGAACTCGATGCCGTTGTCCTTGGCGGCGGCGTATACCTTGACGCCGGCGAGGCTTTCGAGCTTCGCCTGCAGCACGAGCTGCCAGGTCCGGTTCAGCCTGCGGCCCAGCCAGCCGTGCACGACCACATGATGCCGGTGCGTCTCGTCCCGGTAATGCTCGACGACGATGCAGCGGTCGGTTGGCACTGCGCCGGCGGCGCGCTGCGCACGGATGAGCCCGATAAGCTGGCCGGCCGCTGCCGCATCCATGCAGTACTCAGCGCCGAGCCAGTCCGTCACCGCTTCGATCGGCTCATTTTCCGCACGCGCCTCCAGCTCTGCCAAAAAACGCCCCGCCTTCATGGACAGCTCATACGAACGGCCTGGCGCCTCCGCCTGCCAAAACGGAATTTCACTGAAAGCGCCCGCCGCTTCGGTAACATAAACGCGGTCGCTGCGGATCGACTGAATTTTCCATGAAGACGTCCCGAGCTGAAACACGTCGCCGACCCGGCTCTCATGAATATATACTTCATCGAGCTCGCCGAGATGAGCGCGGGTTTCCGCGTGATGCACAGGATACGATGAGCTTTGCGGGATCGTGCCTGCGCCCATGATTGCGGCCATGGCGGTCGTTTGGTTGCGGCGCAGAAGGCCGGCGCTGCGGTCCCATTCGAGCAGCGGGCGCACGAACGGGAAATAGCCGGCCAGCACCGCCAGCACCGCTTCGAGGTGCTCGCGCGTAAGGCCGCGGTAGCCGTCGCTGCGCGCGAGCGTCTGCGCGAGGCGCGCCACGGGCCAGTCGTCCGTGGCGACCATCGCCACGACGTGCTGGCACAGCACGCCGAGGGCATCCTGCGGCACGCGGATGTCCTCGATGTCGCGGTGCACGGCGAGCCGCGCGAGCAGCGCGCATTCGGCGAGCGCTCCGCGCGTGCGCGCGATAATCGCGCCGCGGCTCGCTTCGCCGACGGCGTGGCCGGCGCGGCCGATGCGCTGGATCGCGGCGGCGGCGCTCGGCGGAGCGTCGATCTGCAGCACGAGATCGACGTGGCCGACATCGATCCCGAGCTCGAGCGACGACGTCGCCACGAGGCAGCGCAGCTCGCCGGCCTTCAGTGCGCGTTCGACGTCCAACCGCTTCTCGCGCGCGACGCTGCCGTGATGCGAGCGCGCGAGCTCATAGCCGACGTGGTCGTTCAAGTGCAGCGTCAGCCGCTCGCACAGCCGCCGGTTGTTCACGAACACGATTGTGGAGCGGCTGCCCTCCATCAGCTGCAGCAGGCGCTCGACGAGCGGCGTCCATACCGCCTCCTTGTCGGCGGTGAGCAGCCGCTGCTCCGGCATCGTCACGAGCAGCTCAAACGTCTTGTCCATCGCACTTTCGATGATGCGCACGGGTCGCGGACGATACGCATCCCCGGGACGCTGCGCCGCCGAATCCTCTTGCGGCAAAGCGCCATCCTCCGGCTCCCGGCCGCCCAAAAATGCCGCCACGCGAGACAGCGGCTTTTGCGTCGCGGAAACGCCGATCCGCTGCGGGGAACGCCCGCACCACTCGATAAGCCGTTCCAGCGATAGCGACAGGTGCAGGCCGCGCTGGCTCGCCGCCAGGTCGTGAATTTCATCGACGATGATCTGCTCCACCGTTTTCAGCATCTCTCTCGCCTTGGACGAGGACAGCATCAAATAAAGCGACTCCGGCGTCGTGACGAGCAAATCCGGAGGCTGCTTCAGCATCGACGCGCGCGTGCTTTGCGACGTATCGCCGGTGCGTACGCCGACCGTCAGACCGGGCCACGGCACGACTAGTTCGTCCGCCACCCGCTTCATTTCTTCGGCGAAATGGAGAATGTGATGATGGATGTCGTTGTTCAGCGCCTTGAGCGGCGTTACGTACAGCAGCCGGACGCCGGAAGCGCGTTTGTCCGCAGAGATCGCTTTTTCCTCCAGCACGCGGTTCAGGCAGGGCAGCAGCGCGGCCAGCGTTTTGCCCGATCCTGTAGGAGCGGCGATCAATAGGTGTTCGCGCGGCGTCAAATCTTGCCAAACCTGCCGCTGCACGCCGGTCGGCTCGCCGAACGTCCGGCGGAACCATTCCGCGAGCACCGGGTGAAATGAAGTCCAATCGAAGGCTAACACGGTACCGTCCCCTTTTTTTCCATAATCAGATAACTCCATCTTACCATTCCTGCGCCCCCCAAACAAACATTCCCCTTGGCGGAATATTTCTTCCACACCGGCTGGCTCTTCGCCCTTTTCGATGCGGAGACTCGCGCGAGCGATCATTGTTTGTTAAGATAAAATGGATCAACCATCAATGGCGAATAAGGTACGACGATCGGCAGATCGCGCAGCCGGACGCCGCTTCAGAAGGAGACGCTCTATGAATCAAATGCCGATCATGGCTCAATTGAAGCATTTTAGACAGGAAATTACCCGATTTATGATGATGTACAAATTTGCTTTGGACGAGATGGAAACGAAGGTGGAAATTCTTAAAGAGGAGTTTCAATTTCTGCACGACTACAACCCGATCGAATATACGAAATCGCGGCTGAAAACGCCCGACAGCATCATGAACAAGCTGCAGCGCAAAGGAGTTCCGATCTCCTTCGACTCGATCAGGCGCCATATTCGCGACATTGCCGGACTGCGCATTACCTGCTCGTTCCGCGACGACATTTACCGGATTCGCGATATGCTGGCCAAGCAGAACGATTTGACTATCTTGGAGGAAAAGGATTACATCCGCGACCCGAAGCCGAACGGATATCAAAGTCTGCATCTGCTGATCGAGGTCCCGGTGTTTATGT
Source organism: Paenibacillus hamazuiensis (assembly GCF_023276405.1). NCBI lineage: Bacteria > Bacillati > Bacillota > Bacilli > Caryophanales > Paenibacillaceae > Paenibacillus > Paenibacillus hamazuiensis. The sequence goes on along the minus strand of NZ_JALRMO010000001.1, from coordinate 1,870,882 downwards.
CCGACAGGCAGGAGAAAGTATGCATTGAAGTGCAGATCCGCACCATTGCCATGGATTTTTGGGCGAGCCTCGAGCACAAAATCTATTACAAATATGAAAAAAATGTGCCCGCCCGTCTTCTCGAGGAGCTGAAGGAGGCGGCCGATGCGGCAACGGCGTTGGACAGAAAAATGGAGCGGCTGCACCGCGAAATTGAGAACCTGAAGCTCGAATCCGAGTCCGAGGACGAAAGGCTGGTTCGCATTATGATCGACAACCAGCAGTTCGTGCTCCCTCCCGGGCTCCTGAAAATGCTGGGCGCGGGAGACGGCGAATCCGCCGAATAAATCATTTGGCCGCTCCCGCAGCCCACTCGTTTCATATTTTGTCCGCTGCGATCATAAGAAACATAGGCCGGCGGGTTTCGTCCCGCATTTCCGGATGTTGGGCCAGCAGCTCTTGCGCAGGCTGAGGTTCGGAAAGTCTCCTGATCCTGAAGCCGGCATCGATCAACGCATTCAAGTAAGTCGCGACCGTGCGATGATACTTAGTAACCTCGCTGCCCAAAAATGACGTGTGCCGCAGGCCTTCACTTTGATAATTGTCGACGGGCCAATGCAATCTTTCACCCTGCGGTCCGTAATGCCAGTCTTGGGCGGCAAGCGCGGTAAATACCGGATGCTCGACCGAAAAGACAAAGGAGCCTCCCGGCGTAAGGAAGCGGTGTACTTTACGGCATACTTCCTCGAAGCGTTCAACATAATGAAATGCCAGAGAGCTGATGACAACGTCGAATTCCTGCTCGGCGAAGTCGATGTCCTCAATCGCCATCCGCCGGTACTCAATTGCGGGATCGTCGGTGTTCTCTCTGGCCCGCGCCAGCATATTTTCGGAAATATCCACTCCGACCACCGATCTCGCATGCTGCTGGCGGGCGTACCGGCAATGCCAGCCGAAGCCGCAGCCGAGGTCAAGCACGCGTCTATCGCGCAGCTCGGGGAACATGGCTCGAAGCTCGTGCCATTCCCCGGCGGCGTTCAAGCCGCCGGTCGAACGGGGCATCTGACTGTATTTTTCGAAAAATCCGGGATCGTCATATTTGTTTTGTTTCATGAGCTAACGACTCCTAACTTTAATATGTTTTTATTCCAATCATATAACCTTTTATGGAACGTTTTCCAAGGCAAGTTCTCTTATAATGAAAACTTCGCGGTGCTCCCCAGCAATGAGCAGCCAAAAAAAAGCCGGTTTTCCTGCCTTAGGAAAAACCGGCTTTATCACTTGTTCCGCGCTTACTCCAGCTTGCCCACTTTGCCGTAACGTCCGCCGCCTCCGACATGGAGCGTAAGCGTTCCTTCGCGCGCCTGGACGATATATTCGGCAATCTCCTCTCCAACCGTTTCGGCCAATTGCTCGCGGGACGCACGGTGAAGAATGTTCATCTCGGTACCGAATCGTTCCAGCAGTTGGTCGAACTTTTTCGGGCCGAGCCCGGGGATAAATTCCAGCGGAACCTGGTAATAGTACGGCGGCCGATCCTTCGGAACGAACGGTTCGTCGCGGTCGGCGATCGCAATGATGCGGTCCATCACCCCGCGTACGATTTTCGTGCTGCCGCAGTATAAGCAGCGTTCCACCGTCGTCTCGCTTTCGTCCAAAATCGACTCGCACAGCCCGCAGTATGTGCGGTGATACTTGCCGAGCCGAGGGTTCAGCCCGAAATTCGCCGTTACCTCACGGCCGTCCGCGCAGCCGAGCGCCTTCACCAGCTCCGTAAAGCTGGGTTCCTTCATCGCGATGCGGTTGTATTCGCGGCCGATTTTGGCGAGAGAATGCGCATCCGAATTCGTTACATACGTATACCGGTCGAGCTCCGAAATGAGCCCGGCCATTTTCGAATCGGCGCTAAGGCCAAGCTCGACCGCCGCGACCTGCTCCAAGTCCAGCAAATCCGTCATCCTCGTCGACGCGCTCCCGTAGACGCTTTTATGCGGGGTAAAAATGTGGGCGGGAATCAAAATCCCTCCCCGGCCGACCACTTCCTCCTGCAGCACGCGGGACGGCACGTAAATGCGCTGCGAGCTGAGTCCGACGTTTTTCATCGACTTCTTCATCCATTCGGTAAATTCCCGCATCGCCCCAAGCGTCGGAAGATATGCCAGCAGGTGGGCCGCTTTCATCCCCGGGTCCCTCACCTCGATTTCGCTGCCGAGGACGACCGTCGTATCATGGTACTGAATGCCGCCGCCGGGCAGCTCCCGCATGTCGCCGCGCTCCAGGTAAAAATCGATCTCGGCCTGCACTCCGGGCGACTGGCAATCGATGATGCCGACCATTTCGATCCCTTTGCGCACCGAGGCTTCCTTCGCGATATTGTAAAACGTCAAATCGTTTGCCGCGCTTATTTTGACCGCCTGTCCCGCCTCCGTTCGCCCGATATGAATATGCAGATCGACGTAATATTCATTCATGGGGAGAAAACGCCCCTGTCAGCCGGTAAAGCTGCCACGCGTAAACGGCCAATATCGTCTTCGCATCGCTGATCCGCTGCTGTTTTATCAAATCAAGCGCCTGCTCGAGCGTAATCGCTTCGCAGTCGATAAATTCGTCCTCGTCCAGTTGAACAGTGCCTTTGGTCAGCTTCTCGGCGACGTACAGATGCAAAATTTCATCGGCAAATCCCGGAGACGTATAAAACGAGCACAAATGCCGGATGCTTTCGCAGCGGTAACCCGTCTCCTCTTCCAGCTCCCTTTTTGCCGCTTCCGCCGGCTCCTCTCCCGGTTCCAGCTTGCCTGCCGGAATTTCAACCTGGCTTTTTTCCAAGGGTTTGCGGTACTGCTCAACGACCAGAAGCTTATCGTCCAGCAGGGCAAGCACGGCTACCGCCCCCGGATGCCTAACGATTTCCCGCGTCGCCGTTTCCCCGTTCGGCAGCTTGACATGATCGACCTGCAGCGAAATGACGCGGCCTTGAAAAATCGGCTCCGTCTTCACCGTAACTTCTTCAAATTTTTTATCGTTCGCCATATCGCTTCTCCTCCCTCATTACACCGAAAGGCATAACTTGTCCTTCCTGCACATAAGCTGTATTATAACAAACTTTACGGCTTTTTGCCGGAAAGAGGGGGCCCTTATGAAAGTATACGTAAGCGAACGCGATATGCGTCTGGTCGGAAAAGTGTGGGAGATCCGCGAACAGCTGAAGAGACTGGCGCATCAATCGGGTCCGACGGTGACACTGCAGCAACTTTTAAACGATCACGTTCGGATCATTCCGTCCAAGAGCGGCGACCCTGCATATCCGAAACTGCCGCTTTCCGGGGAAAACAAGGCGTCCGCCCGCATTATCCCCTTCCCGGCGGCGCAGTCTGCACAGGGTTAATCGTTTAGAACAAAGAGCTCACTTTGTCTTCGACCTGCTTTAACATATCTTTAAGCGCTGCCTCTCCTGCGCTCGGCACACTTCCGAACAGCAAATGGTCTACGGGTTCAATTCCGGTAAACTCTAAAATTCCGGTGTCGGATGTCACCTTGAGCCCGGCCGTCATCCCGATCTGATCGTATATATCCTTCGGCGTGCCGTGCGTATTGATGATGAAGCCTTTCTTGCCGGTCAGCAGCTTATCGATTCCTTGCGCCCCGTATGCGTACGCAAATCCGTAAGCGAAGACGCGGTCAACGTAACCTTTAAGTATTGCCGGCATACCGGTCCACCATATCGGATAAATGAACGTAATCACATCCGCTTGAGCGATATAGTCCTGTTCGATTTTTATGTCCTGCGGAGTTTGCCCCGCTTTCATGGCAGCCGTGTCCTGCGGTTTGAGCACAGGTGAAAAATTGAGGCCGTACAAATCCCGCACCGTGATTTCGTGCCCTTTTTGTTTGAGTGCACGAACCATTGTTTCCAAAATGGCATGGTTAAAGCTGTCAGGATTCGGGTGGGCGTAGACGATCAGATGTTTCATCGACAACATTCCTCCATGTTTTTTAGTTTGAACGAACGACGCTAGCTTTCCCAAAACCTGGGCACAATTTGCATAGCCGATCATTCGCTGCTAAAAAACAATGGAATTCGGTGCGCCTCTAAGGTCGAAAAAAAAACGGAGTGTTAACGGAATTCTTTTTTCCGTCAATACTCCGTTTTTGCTCAAAATGCAGAAATCTGCGCCGTCATAAGAAAACTTCTTATTGCGCCGAAGCCGCTTCCTGAATGATCGCCAGCACCACTTCGGCGGTTTTGACAAGATCCTTGACCGCAATTTGTTCCTTGGTCGTATGGATATGCTGGTAGCCGACGGCGAGATTGACCGTAGGCACGCCCATCCCGTTAAACACATTGGCGTCGCTGCCCCCCCCGGAATGAAACGTCTTTGGCGTGCAGCCGCATTTTTTTAGTGCCTTCATCGCGAGCTGCACGACCGGCGATTCATCGTCGTGTTTATAGGCAGGGTAAATGATATCGCTGTGAAAATCGACCTGCGCCCCCGTTTCCGCGGCGACCTCGAGGCATGCTTTGCGCATCGCTTCGAGCTGGGCGTCCAACTTATGCTGGACGATGCTGCGCGCTTCCGCTTCGAGCTCGGCCCGCTCCACGACGATGTTCGTCGCACCTTCGACGCCTCCGGCGAAACGCCCGATATTGGCGGTCGTTTCATGGTCGATGCGCCCAAGCGGCATCCGGGCGATCGCTTTGCTTGCCACCTGGATCGCACTCAGGCCGTCCTCCGGATTCACCCCGGCATGCGCCGATTTGCCGCGGATCGAAATGTGAATTTTCGCTTGCGTCGGAGCCGCGACTGCAATGTCGCCGATCTCCCCGTTGGAGTCGAGCGCATAGCCGAAGTCGGCTTTCACCCATTTCGGATCCATTGCGCGCGAGCCTTTCAGTCCGGCTTCCTCGCCTGCGGTAATGACAAACAAGATTTTGCCGTGTTTGATATTTTGTTCCTTCAGCACCCGGATCGCTTCGAACATGGCGGCAAGTCCCGCTTTGTCGTCGCTGCCGAGAATCGTCGTGCCGTCGCTGCGGATAAATCCGTCCTCATGGATCGACGGCTTGATGCCTTTCCCCGGTGTCACGGTATCCATATGCCCGGTGAAAAATACCGTCGGTATGGATGCAGCAGGATCGGCAGCAGGCAGCGTGCAGATCAGGTTACCGGAGCCGTGTCCGGTTTTTGCCGCAGAATCGTCCTCTTCCACTGTCAGACCCAGATCCGCGAACGCTTTTTTCAAGTAAGCGCTGATTTCCTGCTCATGTTTCGTTTCGCTGTCGATCCGGACCAACTCCAAAAAATGGTTCACGAGCCGGTTTTGCTGAATCATAGCTTTCCTCCAATGTCCCGGTAGGGTAAAATGGCTTTATAGACATGTTAGTTGATTCATACGTCATTATGCCCATGAAAAGGAGCTTGTTACCATGTACCGCAATAAACTCGTCTTTAAAGTTATCATTTACCTGATGATCGCATCGATGCTGCTTTCCACGCTGCTGTTTACGATTAATTTGTTCGTTTAAAAGTGTGGTAAAAAGGGCTGCTGCGTGTCCCGGATCGTACTTCCGATCGCTCTTGTTCCCGGATTTCTTGATTCAATCGCCATTCGGCGGTTGAAATCCGGTCACAAAGGCGACCGCTAACGCTTCTCCAGCACGATTCCGTCCACTTCGCTATCTTATCACCGTTTAATAAAGCTTCGTATCCAGCGTGAAGCCTTCGAGGTTTTCCTTAACGCGCTGGAGGAAGCGGCCGCAGATGACGCCGTCCAATATGCGGTGGTCAAGAGATAAGCACATATTGGCCACCGAACGTACGGCGATCATGTCCTGAATGACGACCGGTTTTTTCACTATCGATTCAAATGTCAAAATCGCCGCCTGCGGATAATTGATGATCGGATAAGAAAGGATCGAGCCGAACGACCCGGTGTTGTTAACCGTGAACGTTCCTCCTTGCAAGTCGCCAAGCGCCAGCTTGCCGGCTCTCGCCTTTTTCGTCAGCTCGTCGATTTCCTGCGCGAGGCCGGCGATATTTTTTTGATCAGCTTTCTTGATGACCGGGGTCACGACGAAATCTTCCGTACCTACAGCGAGCGAGATGTTGATGTCGCGTTTGACGATGATTTTATCGACAGCCCATACCGAATTCATGATCGGGTAGTCCTTGATCGCGCTGACGACCGACTTGAGCACGAAAGGCAAATACGTCAGCTTGATACCTTCCTGACGCAAAAACTCGTCTTTCAGCTTATTGCGCAGCATGACCAAATTCGTGACGTCGACTTCGATCATCGTCCATGCATGCGGAATTTCCGTGACGCTTTGCCGCATCCGGCTTGCAATTGTATTCCGTATCGGCGTTACGTCGATCAAATATTCGCCGCGGCCTTCGAGCGGCTGGCCTTCGACCTCGATGTTCGGCAGCGGCGGATTTTCCGACAGGTGCAGTCCGGTCGAGCGGACCGGTACCTTGGCCGGCGCGGGCACGACGAACCCCGGGCCCGACAGCGGCGTTCCCGCCGGGGCGACCGTTTCCCCGCCATACGAATTCGCCGCCCATACGGCCCCCTCCTGCGGCGGCCTTGCGGCGTTTTGCGGCAGATCTGCCTGCTGCTGCGGCTTGGCGGCCTTATGCGCGCCGGAGGCGACAAACTGCTCGACGTCCTTGCGCGTAATACGCCCGCCGAGACCGGTGCCCGGCACCGCGTCGAGCGATACGCCGTGCTCGGCGGCGAGCTTCAGCACCGCCGGCGAGTAGCGTCCGCGCATGCTTGCATCTTCGCCGCTGTCGGCCGCGACGGCCGCTTGTTCCGGCGCCGCCGCGGAAGGTGCGAACGAGGCGGCCGCCCCCTCCTCGGCAATTCGGCAAATGACGGCACCGACTGCCGCCGTCTCGCCCTCCGGCACGACGATTTCGAGAATCGTTCCCGATACCGGAGACGGCATTTCCGTATTGACTTTATCTGTAAACAGCTCGCAGAGCACATCGTACTGCTCGACGTAATCCCCCGGCTTTTTCAACCATTTTCCTATCGTAGCGGAAACGAGGCTTTCCGCCAGATGAGGAACCGTCACATCGGTTCCCTGCTTCACTTGGGCCATCGTCGGACCTCCTCGGGTATCTTCTTAAAATAACGCCAACTTTTTAATCGCTTCCTTGATTTTATCCGCGCTCAGCAGGAAAAACTTTTCCATCGGCGGATTCATCCCGACCGCCGGCACGTCCGGAGCGCACAAGCGCATGATCGGCGCATCCAGCTCAAACAGCAGATCCTCCGCGATAATGGCCGACACCTCGGAGCCGACGCCGCCCGTTTTGTTGTCCTCATGCACAATCAAAACTTTGCCGGTCTTGGCTGTCGCCTCCAAAATCGCTTCCTTGTCAAGCGGCTGTAGCGTGCGCAGGTCGAGAACGAGCGTGCTGATGCCTTCCTTCGCCAGCTCTTCGGCTGCCTGGAGTGCATACTGCACCGTAATTCCGTACGAGATGACGGTCACATCCGTACCGTCACGCTTGACGTCGGCTTTGCCGATCGGCACGGTGTAATCCTCGTCGGGCACTTCGGCGGAATAGGCCAGGTAACATTTTTTATGCTCGAAATAGATAACCGGGTCCGCATCGCGAATCGCCGCTTTAAGCAAACCTTTCGCATCGTAAGGGTTGGACGGCGCAACGAGCTTGAGGCCCGGCGTGCCGAAAAATACCGACTCCGGGCATTGCGAATGGTACAGAGCTCCGCCTCCGGTCGCTCCGTACGGCGCGCGGATCACGACCGGGCAGTTCCAATCGTTGTTCGAACGGTAGCGGATTTTGGCCGCTTCGCTGACAATTTGGTTGGTCGCCGGAAAAATAAAATCGGCAAACTGCATTTCCGCAATCGGCTTCATGCCGTACATCGCCGCTCCGATCGCCACACCCGCAATCGCCGATTCGGCGAGCGGCGTATCCATGACGCGGGCCTCGCCGAACAGATCGCGGAGCCCTTTGGTCGCGTTCAGCACGCCGCCTTTGCCTACGTCTTCGCCCAGGACGAAGACGTTTTCATCGCGCTCCATCTCCTCGCGCATTGCCGAACGGATCGCTTCCAAATAAGTAATGACCGCCATGCTTACACCTCCCCTTCTTCGGCAAAAACATGCTTCAGCGCATCATCCGGCTTCGGATACGGAGCCTTATCCGCGTAATCCGTCGCTTCGTTGATTTCTTTTTTCACATTTTCCAGCAGCTCTTCTTCCTGAAGTTCGGTCCATAAACCGCAGTCGGTCAAATACTGCTTAAATTTCGGAATTCCATCCTTGCGCCGGTTCTCTTCGACTTCTTCTTTCGTCCGGTACAGCATATCGTCGTCAGCCGTGGAGTGCGGAGAAATCCTGTACATAACCGCTTCGATCAGCGTAGGACCTTCGCCGCGCACGGCGCGTTCCCGCGCTTCCTTGACGACGCGGTATACCTCGAGCACATCGTTGCCGTCTACCTTGACGCCGGGAAAACCGTAGCCGATCGCCCGCTCGGCGACGCTTCTTCCGGCAACCTGCTTGTGAAGCGGCACGGAAATCGAATATTGGTTGTTTTCGCACATGAAGATAACGGGCAAATTATGGACTCCCGCAAAGTTGCAGCCTTCATGGAAATCGCCCTGATTGCTGGAGCCCTCGCCGAACGTCGTAAAAGCGACGAAGTCCTGCCGCTTCATCTTAGCTGCCAGCGCAAAGCCGACCGCATGCGGAAGCTGCGTGGTAACCGGGCTCGAGCCCGTCACGATGTTGAGCTTCTTATGGCTGAAATGCCCCGGCATTTGCCGGCCGCCGCTGTTCGGATCTTCCGCTTTGGCGAATACCGACAGCATCAGTTCCTTGAGCGTCATCCCGGCCGCAAGCACAAATCCGTAATCCCGGTAATACGGCAAAAAGTAATCTTTTCCTCGTTCCAGGGCAAACGCGGCCCCTACCTGCGCCGGCTCCTGACCGATGCCGGATACGTGAAAAGCGATTTTCCCTGCACGCTGAAGCACAAGGCCGCGTTCATCGAACTTGCGGGCTTTTACCATGCAGGTGTACATGTCGATGACTTGCTGGTCGGACAATCCTAACGTCCTATGCTTCATCAATTGACCGATGGACATGTGGGTCCCCTCCTAAGGGCACTGCCGAAGGCAATGCCGGCTTCGTAAGCATTTGCTTGGCATTGCCGGCAGGCAATGCTTGCTTCATTAGCACCGAAACTTATTACTAGGTCCTAATACTAGACACTATATATGTATTATAATGCCTTTTCATTATGAATACAATTTGATCTTGCGCTCTTTTTTAAAAATTAATCGATTGTCCATCTACGGCAAGCATGGCCTCTGCGATAAGCTCCGAAAGCGTCGGATGCGGATGAATCGTCTGCCCGACCTCCCATGGCGTTGCGTTCAGAAACTGGGCAAGCGCGGCTTCCGAAATATAATCGGTCACATGAGGCCCGATCATATGTACCCCCAGAATATCGTTCGTCGACTTGTCCGCAATCACCTTGACAAATCCGTCGTTTTCCCCGTAAACGAGAGCTTTGCCAAGCGGCTTGAACGATACCTTGGCGGTTTTCACGTCGAATCCCCGCTCCTTGGCCTGCTCTTCGGTCCAGCCGACGCTGGCGATTTCCGGACGCGTATAGACGCAGCGCGGCACCCGGTGCGCCTCCATCGCCTCCGGATTGTGGCCGCAAATGTGCTCCACCGCGATGATGCCTTCGTGGCTTGCCACATGGGCAAGCTGCAGTCCGCCGATCACGTCCCCGATCGCGTAAATGTGCGATTCCGCCGTCTGCATAAACTCGTTAACACGGATGAACCCCTTATCTATTTTCACATCGGTGTTTTCCAGGCCGATTCCTTCGACATTCGCTTCGCGGCCGACGGAAACGAGCACCTTTTCCGCAGCAAGCTCCTTCAGCTCGCCTTGCTGCTCCACCTTGAGCGTAACCGCCCCTTCCGCCGCAGTCACCGTTTCCGCGATCACCTTGGCCTGCGTCAACACCTTGACGCCGCGTTTCTTCAGCAGGCGCAGCAGCTCCTTCGAAACATCGGCATCTTCCGTCGGCACGAGGCGGTCTGCGTATTCAACAACGGTGACATCGACGCCGAAATCGTTCAGCATCGAGGCCCATTCCACGCCGATAACACCTCCGCCGATGATAACGATCGACTCGGGCAGCGACTCCAGTTCCAACGCTTCATCGCTTGTAAGCACATGGGTTCCGTCGATCGAAAGCCCCGGAAGCGAACGCGGCCTGGAGCCCGTTGCGATGATCAGATGCTGCGGCACCAGCGTCACAATTTCTCCGTCCGCCTGCTCGACCGACACCGCACCGCTGCGGGGTGAAAAAATCGAAGGTCCGATGACGCGGCCATTGCCGGAAAACACATCGATTTTATGTTTTTTCATCAAGTACTGTACGCCTTTATGGATTTGCTCGACGATCCCGCTTTTTCTTTCCTGCACTTTTGGAAAATGAAGCTCCACCCCGGAGGTCGAGATGCCGTAGCTTTCGCTTTCCTTCATTGTCGCGTATACTTCCGCGCTGCGGAGCAGCGATTTGCTTGGTATGCACCCTCTATGCAGGCACGTTCCGCCGAGCTTGTCCTTCTCCACAACGGCAACCGTCCTGCCGAGCTGGGCGGCGCGAATGGCGGCGACGTAACCGCCGGTTCCTCCACCGAGCACCACAATATCGTATGTATGTGTCATTGTTTGAATTCCTCCCTGAAGCCATTCTGAAAATCTAGCTTCTATTTTACCCTTATTCGCCGGCAGAAATATAGTGTCAAATCTGCAAACCGCATGAAAAATCGAACGATATGTGTTATTTTATAAGCTGGATACGAAACGTTAAAAGGAGTCTGCCATGAAAATCGCTTTTTTCCGTTTTATTGCTATTTTGCTTCTCGTTATTCCCGGAGTGCTCGCAACCTACGGCTTTCTTGCCATGAAGGACTCGGTGTTCGCTCAATTCAGTTCGCCGGAGGCCCATGTACAGTGGGGAAAGTTCGCCCTCGGTTTCGTTTGCTTTGCAGCCGGCGTTTCTTTTATCGGCGGATGGATTTTTTTCCGCGACCGCAAAAGAAATTATGTAGCCCCCCGCTTTAAAGCGAAACGCAAAAAATCCTAAAACCGAGTCAGTTCCCGCACCGTTTTAGTTTGAGAATCATCGCATTTTTTCATGCAGCATGATTAGATGCAGTGGAATGAATTACATGGATTAGGCAATAATGCTAATACGTACCGTTACGAAAACAAAGGAGTGAATGCTATGGAGCTCAGCATGACTATGGATGAAGTTCTTCATCAGGTAGTTCGGCTTCAGGGCAGCGGCGAGTCACTCAACAAGAAGCACATCAAGAAAAACTACCCCGACTTGATGAAAAACGCCCTCTACTATTACCCGAGCTGGGATCATGTCCTACACAAAGCGGGCGTTGTCCACTAGTACGGACGGGGAATTCACGAAAAGAGCAGCCGTTGCTGCTCTTTTCCTTTTAAAGCATGTGGGTCCTGTGCTTATGTTTCCCTGTGATAAACGGGACCGTCTTATCGCATATTATGGTCGTACCGTCTTGAACAAATAAGGAGGAACCGCCATGATCGATAACCTCGAAAGCAATTATGACTGCGCCCGGGCCGGCGACGATTTGCAGCAGCTCCAAAACGAACTCGCCGCTTTAAAAAGCGGAGGCGAAGCATCCAAGGAAGCGCAGGAGCAAATCAACCGCCTGATCAATCAAATCAGCTTTATCCGAAACAAATGCGATATTCATTAATGCTTAAAACCTCTTCGGCACTTGACGTCTGAAGAGGTTTTTTTATGAGCAGCTTGCGTTAGCTGTTTATTATTCAAAAAAACCACCCCCTCCCGATCATGATCACGGAAGAGGAATGGCTTTTTCAAATCTCACTACTCCTTACCCTTTCAAGACACCTTGTGCTCGATTCTCAGTTTGTCCGCAACCATCGCGATGAATTCGCTGTTCGTCGGCTTCGCTTTGCTGATATTGATCGTATAGCCGAAAAGGTGGCTGATGCTGTCGATGTTGCCGCGCGTCCAGGCGACTTCGATCGCGTGACGGATTGCGCGTTCGACGCGGCTTGGCGTCGTTTTGTATTTTTCGGCAATGGCCGGATACAGCGTTTTGGTGATGGCGCCCAGTATTTCGATGTTGTTGTAAACCATCGTAATCGCTTCGCGCAAATACTGATAGCCTTTGATATGCGCAGGTACGCCAATCTCGTGGATGATGCTGGTGATGTTGGCGTCCAGGTTTTTGCCTTTCGGCATTTGGATGACTTTCGGTTTATGCGATGACGGAACAGTGGCTTCGGAACCGGACTGATTGCTTACCAATTGGCGAATTCGGTTGGTCAGCACCTCCATATCAAACGGTTTCAAGATATAATAAGAAGCACCGAGCTGCACTGCTTTTTGTGTGATGTTTTCCTGACCGAAAGCGGTCAGCATGATAATTTTCGGCTGCGGATTGAGATCCATCTCGCGAAGTTTTTCAAGAACGCCCAGGCCGTCCAAATGCGGCATAATGATATCTAAAATAAGTACGTCCGGCACTTGTTCGTTTTGTTCGATAAAGCGAAGGACGTCGTTCCCATTATACGCAACGCCCGCGACTGTCATATCATGTTGGTCGTCGATAAACTCCGAAAGCAGGTTTGTAAATTCTCGATTGTCATCCGCCAATAAAACTTCGATCTTTTGCAACGTCAAAATCCTCCTTCGAATAAGCAAGTAATTGATTTTGTAATTTTTACCTAGACTATGTTTTCGACACGCGGCTTAATTTTCCTTCTGTCGAAATTTATTTTTTCTTTATTTTTTTTAATGTTTATCATATAATGAAAATTTAACTGCAAAGTTTGAGGAAATTCGACATGATCCCCCCTAAATCCCCCCTACGGGGGGACCCAGGCGCCCCAAGCGCCCTGGACCCGCCAGCTTTGCGTGACTACTCGCTTCTAGGGTCGCGTCTGTCCGGCAGCGATTTTTTGCTTTCAGGCAAAAAATCTGCTGCCGGACACGCTGCACTTTAGCTGCACGTGGGTGACAGGCTGCGTGCCTCGGGCTCGCGTTTGCCAGGCATGGATTGGTGCTTCGCACAATCCTATGCCCAGCACGCTTTACTTTTGACGCCGGGCCGGGTGGCGCGGCTGCGTGCCTCGGGCTCGCGTTTTGCCGGGCATGGATTGATGCTGGCGCACAATCCTATGCCCGGCACGCTTTACTTTTGACGCCGGGCCGGGTGGCGCGGCTGCATGCCTCGGGCTCGCGTTTGCCGGGCATGGATTGGTGCTTCGCACAATCCTATGCCCGCACGCTTTACGTTTGGTGCCGGGCCGCGTGGCGGGGATACGTCGTGCCTAGGGCCCGCACGCTTTGAGCGTATGTGTAATGGTATGTGTAATGATAAGTTTCTTTTTAGACGGTTCGGATTCGGGAAAGGTTGCATTCTTTGCAACAACAGGCAAAGTTTCCTTACCGCAAGATAAACGAAGTGTTGCAGTTACATAGTTTTCTTTAAAAGCGGACTTCAGGTTACTTCAGGTCCGCTATTTGTTTAGTAATGGCCATTTTTGAAATCATGTGGACATACGTTCCGCAATTTACCGCAAATAACGCTTCTCTTTTGTCCGCGAAAAGAAAAAATCAAAGGCGGTCAGCTTGCCTTTGATTCGGAATTGGCGGATCGGAGCATGATGCCGGCGTCCTGAAGCATCCATTCGATGAAACAGCCGTAGCCGGAGGTCGGGTCGTTCACGAAAACGTGAGTTACGGCACCGACAACTTTGCCGTTTTGAACGATCGGGCTGCCGCTCATACCTTGGACGATACCGCCGGTTTTTTCGAGCAGTCTCGCATCGGTAATTTTGATGACCATCCCTTTGGTTGCAGGGTAATCCTGCTTGGCGACATGAACGATCTCGATATCGAACTTTTCGACCTTTTGTCCGTTGATGACCGTGTAAATTTGTGCAGGTCCTTCTTTTACCTCTTCGGCAAAAGCAACCGGCAAAGCTTCTTTGGATACACTATGATCAGGCATTCCATACATTTTGCCAAAGATGCCGAACGGCGTATTTTTTTCGATATTTCCGATCACTTTGCTTTCCTTTGAAAATTGCGCGCGTTTTTCTCCCGGCTCACCGTTTTGGCTTTTCGAGATGGAGGTAACGTTGGAATGAACGATTTCTCCGTCTCCGACGACGATCGGGGTTTGCGTGTCCATATCGGTTATTACATGTCCCAACGCTCCATAAACGCCCTGATCCGGGGCATAAAAGGTCAGCGTACCGACCCCTGCGGCGGAATCGCGAATGTACAGACCGAGTCGGTAAGCTTTGTCTGCGACATCATAGGCCGGCTGCAGCTTGAGTTCGATGAGTTCGCTGCCCCGGCTGATCGTTAACTGCAGCGGAGTTTTGCTTTCCCCCGCCTTGTTGACGAGATCGGAAACCTTCGTAACATCGTTGATCGGTTTACCGTTGATTTTCATAATCAAATCGCCTACTTGAATTTTAGCATCTTCGCCGGGAGAAATTTTTTTATCGTCCGCTACGGTAACCAAATGGTGTCCAACGACCAGAATACCCGCCGACTTCAGTTTAACGCCGATCGTTTGACCGCCGGGGATGACTTTCAGATCGGGCACGACATTGACCTTGACGGTTTTCAGGGGGATTTTGCCGAACAATTTCAGCTTGACTTCGGTTTGTCCGGTTTGCTCGGATGACAGTTGGATAGGATCCTTAAGATTTACCTTGAATGATTGCTGGGCCACTCCGTTGACTTTGACGATTTCCGGATTTTTTAGCGTCACCTGCGCACTCACCGGCATGGCCAACTGAAGTTTGGTGTTTTGCCCTTCAAAAAGCCGAAGCTCTTCGGGGAATGAAGCGAAGCTTTGAAAAGGAGTGGAGAAACTTCCTAGACAAACGAAGAGGACGAGCATTAATCCAATCAATCTTTTTCTTTGGTTGGAACTCAAAGTGCTCACGCTCCCTTGCCTAATGGATTGACGATGACGACAGGTAAAGCCGCTGCTTTACCGATGAATTCGCGCTCGCCGATTTGTACCTTTAAGGTAACCCCACTCCTTTTGTTTTATAACTGCAAATGATCCCTTACCGCTGAAAAAATGCCACGTCCTGCACGTTATATCCTTGATTTCTTTTCCGCCGCCATGGAAAGCATTTCCTGCGCATGCTGAAGCGTTTTGTCCGTCACTTCCACACCGCCGAGCATTCTCGCCAGCTCCTGAACGCGCCCTTGGTCGCTCAAATCCTCCACCATCGTATAAGTGCGGTTGCCGTCCGTCTGCTTATAAATGTAATACTGCGCGTCAGCCATGCAGGCGACCTGCGGAAGATGCGTGATCGAAAATACTTGGCAGCTTCCCGAAAGCGCCGACAGCTTTTCCGCGATCGCTTGCGCCGCCCTGCCGCTTACCCCGGTATCGACCTCGTCGAAGACGAGCACGGGAATGCGGTCCATGCGGGCGAAGATCGCCTTTAACGCCAGCATCACACGCGAGATTTCCCCGCCGGACGCGATTTTGTTCAGGCTGCGCAGCGGTTCCCCGGGGTTGGCGGAAATGAGAAACTCCACCTGATCCCAACCGTCCCGCGATAGCCGGTTTTCGTCGGGCGCCACCTGGGCGCGGAATTGCGTTCTCTCCATATGCAGATCGCGCAGTTCCGTCATGATGGCGGACGCCAGCCGATCGGAGACCGCCTGGCGGGCATTCGACAGCTCGCCGGCCAAGATGCGCAGCTGCTCCTTTTGCTTCGCTTCTTTCTCCTGCAAATCCCGAATAAGGTCATCCTTATTTTCGATGACGCTCAGTTCCTTTTGAATTTTGCCGAGATAATCCAAAATATCCTGTATGTTTGCACCGTATTTGCGCCTTAAACCGGAAATGATATCGAGCCGTTCTTCGATTTCGTCGAGACGGGCCGGATTAAACTCGATGCTGTCCCGGTAGTCGCGAATTTGATATGCCGCATCCTCCAGCTGATAATAAGCAGATTGGACCTGCTCCACGACAGGTTGTAAAACGGCAGGATCGAGAGCCGCTATGTCCTGCAGGCGATGCAGCGCTTTTCCGATCGCATCCAGCCCTTTGTTGCCGCTGTACAACAAGTCATAGGCGTCGGCTGCGGACTGGAATAATTTTTCGGCATTTGCTAGCTTGCGCCGTTCTTCGGCCAATGATTCATCCTCGCCCGATTTTAATTTGGCCGCGGCGATTTCCTCGCTCTGAAACCGGTATAAATCAAGCATTTGCAGCGCCTGCTTGGACGTTTCGAGCAGCTCGTTCAAGCTTTTCCGCGTTTTAACATATTCGTCGTATAATGCTTGATACCGCAGCTTGACAGGGCCGATTTCTTTTTCGCCGTACAGGTCGAGCCACTTCATATGCTGCTCCACCTTAAAAAGCGACTGGTGCTCGTGCTGCCCGTGGATGTTGACCAAACAATCCCCGACTTCCTTTAAGGACGACAAATTGACAAGCTGCCCGTTGATGCGGCTGGTGCTTTTTCCTTGAGACGTAATCTCGCGGCGGATGATCAAATGCTCCTCCGCATCAGGCTCGAAACCTTGCTTTGCCAGCACTTCCCACGCCGGATGGCTATGTTCGATCTGGAACAACGCTTCGATTTCCGCTTTTTCGCTGCCGTAACGTACGAGATCCGCCGAGCTGCGCCCGCCGGCGATCAGGCTTAATGCATCGATAATGATCGATTTTCCCGCGCCGGTTTCCCCGGTAAGCACGTGAAAGCCTTTGTGAAAAACGAGATTGACTTGTTCCACGACAGCCAAATTTTTAATGGACAATTCAAGTAACATAATCCACCTTCTTTGCTTAACTTAGCATCGATAAAATTTGATTCACGACATGGCTGCTGTGTTCTTTTGTCCGGCAAATGATCAGGATCGTGTCGTCGCCGGATATCGTCCCCATAATTTCGTTCCACTCCAGACTGTCCATCAGCGCGGCGATCGCGTTGGCGGTTCCGGGCAAGCTTTTCAGAACGACGAGATTTTCCGTATAGTCGATATGTACAAAATGATCGTTTAGCGCGCGCCGGAGCCGCTGCAGCGGATTATACCGCTGGTCCGCCGGAACCGAGTATTTGTACCTGCCGTCATCAAGCGGAACCTTGATCAGGTGAAGCTCCTTGATATCGCGGGAAATGGTCGCCTGGGTGACGTGGAAGCCCGCCGCGCGCAGCTCCTCCACCAGTTCGTCCTGCGTTTCGATTTCCTTGTTCGTGATGATCTCGCGAATTTTGATATGCCTTTGGCCCTTCATGAAATCCCCCTCAAACTTCAAGCTTTATATGAATAGTATTGATTTTGCGCGCAGCCATGTCGACGTATAAAATGCCTGCGGTTTGCGGATAGGCGAGCTGGTAACATAAAAATGCGTCGCGGATGCCGCTCCCCGTAAGCTCCAGCGGCTTGCGGTCTTTAGCCAGCTTCACGATGTAATACTCTCCATCTTTTTGCGCAAAGTAATCGATGAACAAACGGCTTTGCAGCGATTCGCTGCCGTTTAAGGTGATTTGAATCGGCAGCCGCTTCTTGGCCGCCAGCACCTCGTAGCCGCTTTCCTCCAAAAGCGTTACCGCTTCGTCTGCGGGAATTTCTTCGTCGACCGGAACGTCCGGTTCGATACGCCGGGTTTTGTCTCGAACCCAGCCGCGGGTTCGGGTGAACGCCCAAACCGCTATCGCGATAAGGATAAGGAAAATGACGATTCCGTCGCCGCTTTGCATGGGATCACCTTCTTTTCGGATACTACTTCGTGAATCCGGATGCAATTTCCTTTTTTTAAACAAAAAACCCATCGCGCGGATGAGTTCTTCTTCATGTCCTTTGCGCCTGGTCCACGACGTCGCCGATCAGTTGATTGAGCGGCGCATCGTCCGGCAGAGCATTTTCTTTTGTACAAGTAAAATAAGCCAAAAACTCGATATTGCCTTCCCCGCCTTTGATTGGCGAGAATGTCAGCCCTTTCAGAAAGAAACCGATGCTTTCCGCGAATTCAATGACGGTCCGCACGACGTGGCGGTGCACATCAGGGTCGCGCACAACGCCCGACTTGCCCACCTGCTCGCGGCCCGCCTCGAACTGCGGCTTGATCAGCGCCACCGTTTCTCCCGCATCGCCTAAAATCTCCTTCAACGGCGGCAAAATCAGCTTGAGCGAAATAAACGAGACGTCGATCGTGGCGAAGGTCGGCTTCGGTCCCGGCAAATCTTCCGGCTTCATATATCGGAAGTTGACGCGCTCCATCACATGCACCCGCTCGTCGCTGCGGAGTGACCAGTCGAGTTGGTTATAACCGACGTCGATCGCATATACGTATGCAGCCCCGTGCTGAAGCGCGCAGTCGGTGAAACCGCCCGTCGAGGCGCCGATATCAAGCATCACCGCACCTGCGAGCGGTATTTGAAACGTATCCAGCGCCTTTTTCAGCTTGAGCCCGCCCCGGCTTACATACGGATGAACCGCGCCTTTAACGTGAAGTTTGGCCGTTCGGGCCACCTTCGTTCCGGCTTTGTCTACGCGTTCTTCATCGACGAAAACAAGTCCGGCCATAATGGACGTTTTCGCTTTTTCCCGCGATTCGAAAAATCCTTGCTCCACGAGCAGTACATCCAAACGTTCCTTATCTGCTGCCATGAATTCTCCCCGCTAGGCCCGTTGGCGTCTTCTCGGCAGCAGCGCTCGCACTTCCGTGACGATCCGCTCCGCCGTGAGCCCGACCTCTTGACGTTGTTCGGCAACGGAGCCGTGCTCGACAAAATAGTCGGGAATGCCGACGGTTTTGACGGTTAATTGGGACAGCAGGTTTTGCTGCGAATAAAACTCGAGCACCGCGCTGCCGAACCCGCCCTGCACCGAGCCTTCTTCGATCGTGATGATCCTCATGCGTTCGCCTGCCAACTCCAGCAGCATTTTTTCGTCCAAAGGCTTAATAAATCTCGCATTGACGATCCGTACGCGCACGCCTTCTTTGCCGAGCTGCTCCGCCGCTTCCTCAGCGATCTGCACCATAGGACCGACGGCAAGAATGGCAGCCGCATCGCCTTCCCGATGCACTTCCCATTTGCCGATCGGAATCGGTACGAGCTCATCGTCCATAGCGACGCCGACCCCGTTAATGCGCGGATATCTGACAGCGATCGGTCCGTCGTTATAATCGATCGCCGTTTTCAGCATATGCCGCAGCTCGTTTTCATTTTTCGGCATCATCAGCACCATATTCGGGATGCTGCGCAAAAAGGCGATGTCGTACACACCCTGATGCGTTTCGCCGTCAGGCCCGACAAAACCGGCCCGGTCGATCGCAAAGATCACATTCAAATTCGGCCGGCAAATATCATGCACGACCTGGTCGTACGCCCGCTGCAGAAACGTCGAATATACCGCGAACACCGGCTTGATGCCACCGGTGGCAAGACCGGCGCACAGCGTTGCGGCATGCTGTTCGGCGATGCCGACGTCGAACATGCGCTTCGGGAACTTCGCCGCAAAGCCGAGCAGCCCGGACCCTCCCGGCATGGCCGGAGTGACGGCGACAACACGAGGATCCTGTTCCGCGAGCTCAATGAGCGTTTTTCCGAACACTTCCGTGTACATCGGCGGTCCGGCAGATTTGAGCATTTTGCCGGATTCGATCTTGTACGGGCTGGCTCCATGCCACGCATGCGAATCCTCCTCAGCGGGAGAATACCCTTTGCCTTTCAGTGTGATGACGTGAACAAGAACAGGTCCGCTTACCTTGTCGGCCTGTTTCATCGTATCCAGCAGCAGCGGAATATTGTGCCCGTCGACCGGGCCGAAATAAGTGAGGCCGAGCTCTTCAAACAACACGCCGGAAACGAGCAAATATTTGAGGCTGTCTTTCAGCTTTTCCACGGTTTTGGCCAATGTATTGCCGACAGCCGGAATTTTCTTCAGCAGGTACTCGACTTCTTCCTTCGCTTTCATGTAATGTTTGTCCGAGCGGATTTTGCCGAGATAATTATGCAGCGCACCCACGTTCGGAGCAATCGACATTTCATTATCGTTCAGGATGACCATCAGGTTCTTTTTTTCGTGACCGATGTGGTTTAAAGCCTCGAACGCCATGCCTCCCGTAAGCGCACCGTCGCCGATAATCGCAATGACACGGTTGTGCTCGCCTTTCAGATCGCGGGCGATCGCCATTCCCATGGCCGCCGACAACGATGTGCTGCTGTGGCCGGCCTCCCAGACGTCATGCTCGCTTTCCGATCGTTTGATGAATCCGCACAAACCTTTATATTTTCTCAAGGTATGAAACTGGTCTTTTCTCCCAGTAAACATTTTATGAACGTAGGACTGATGGCCGACGTCGAAAATAAATTTGTCTACCGGACTGTTATACAAGTAATGCAAAGCGATCGTCAATTCGACGATTCCCAGGTTGGAAGACAAGTGGCCGCCGGTGACGGAAAGGTTTTTGATCAGAAATTCGCGCGTTTCCTCCGCCAGCTGCTGCAGCTGTTCCACGGAGAGCCGCTTAAGGTCATCCGGCTGATTGATTTGTTCGAGCAGCACGTTTGTTCCCTCTCTTTCCGTTGTGTTGTTTGTGCTTTTTCTTGGAGGTAAACCACTTGATTCCAAGCCGGTGCTCCATCATGTAAAACAGCTTGCCGATAAACAGCACAATATCCGTAGAATAATGAATGGCGAACGATTTGCCCATCGCCTTGCCTCCCACGGTTAACGCCGATACGATCGCGGTAAAAACGACGCTGACGACCGTACGCAGCGTTTCGTTATCGCTCATTCCGCTCATCAGCTTGAAGACGACGAGCGCGCTGGCCGCGCCGCTGATTACTCCGGAAATATCGCCGATCACATCGTTGCAAAAGTTGGAAAACCGATCCGCATTGCGGACGATATATATCGCGTGCCGCGAGCCTTTAACTTTCTCCGATGCCATCGCATGAAATGGAGTTTCGCTCGCCGCCGCCGCGGCTAAACCCATAATATCAAAAAAGATGCCATTGCAGATCAAAAAAATGACGATCAGCATCCCGACGCCCCAAGGAAATCCTTCCATCACCGTCGTCGAAGCGACGGTAAAAACGCAGGCCAGGATGAAGGTGACAACGGATATAAAAAGACTCCATTTGATGGAGTGTTTGAAAGAAAATTTCATTCCCACTTTCCTTTTCTTGGAAATACATATATGTTTGGCCAGACGCAAAACTTATATGTATATGATAAAGAATTGTTCGGTTTTCATGAACAAAAAAACCGTCTTTATCGTAATAATTCGAGTGGCAGCTTCTTGAGTAAACGCTGTGGCTTAGGTCCAGTAGGTTTTCCCAAGCGGTCACCCTCTCGTCGCCGAAAAGGCGGTTTCCCTTTACGCCCGCCTTGATGCCGTTGCCGGTCATCAGACTGAATTACCACTTAGTCCACACTATAATCCCCAAGAAGCCTCACAGCCGTGAACAGTCTAGGGGTTTTCCCCGGCAGCCCTGAATCATTTTTTAGCCTCTTTTGCAAGCCAGATTTCATACAGCATACGGCGAATGTTTTTTTGGCCGAAAAAACAAACTCCTACCATCTGCAATCCCCTCGGACTCACTCAAGGCAGGCTACGCTGCACGCAAGTCGTTTTAGCATAAGATATCCATAAATAAGAACCTCATACAGGTGAGACTCGCCATGCAGGTTCATACCCCAAGCCGTAGCGATCCTTACCGGCAAGCCGGGTCAGGATGGAGCCACGCACTTGGGCCTCCGCGGAAGGAGGGTCAACGCCCGCATGCCATTGCGGATCGCCCTCCAACCTTAACTCCCAGCATCAGCCCCGGGCTGGGCGCCCAAAGCCAACACCAGGAACTTCATCGATGTGCCCTTCGGCGAATTTTTAGGCCCGCCCTCAAAATGCCGGACTGACTAGAATACTGCACCACTCCGCAAGTTAAACAAGGCTATTATACCACGATAAGCCGCTGCACCTCAACGGAACATGCTCAAGCCGAACTTGCTTCCCTGTCACTTAATGATCGCGCGCCATCAAGTAGTCGGCAAGCTGCAGCAGCCGATCCGGTTTGGGGATGCCGCCCTCGATGATCGCCGACTTCGCTCCCTCGGTAAGCTCCTCAATTTTTCGCTTCGAAGCTTCGATGCCGATAAAATACGGATACGTCACTTTCATCTGCTTTTCGTCGCTTTTGACCGGCTTGCCCAGCTTCTGTTCATCTCCAATCAGATCGAGGATATCGTCCTGGATTTGAAAAGCTAGACCGATATGATGCCCGAACTTCTCCAGCGCCGCGAGCTGCGGCTCCCCGGCCCCCGCCAGACGGGCTCCCGCTTTTAAGCTGAAGACGATCAGATCGCTTGTTTTGCGGACATGAATGTATTCCAGCTCCTCCAGCCGGGTGATCCCTTGTTCTCCGAGTATATCGGCGGCCTGGCCTCCGACCATTCCTTTAGCCCCGGCCAGCACGGCCAAATCCTCAACGATCGAGAGTGCCGCTTCGGCCGGCACCCCGAATTTGCGGTGTGCCTGAACGATGCTGTAAAACGCATGCGTCAGCAAACCGTCCCCGGCAAGAATCGCCATCGCATCGCCAAATACCTTATGATTGGTTAGTTTTCCCCGTCTGTAGTCATCGTTATCCATGGCCGGCAGGTCGTCGTGGATCAGCGAATACGTGTGCACCATTTCCACGGCGCAGGCAATGGGAATAGCAGCTTCGATCCGGCCGCCGAACGCTTCCGCCGCCGCAATGACCAAAATCGGGCGCAGTCTTTTGCCCCCTGCCATCAGGGAATACTGCATCGATTCTTTCAGTTTTTCGGGAATGTGCCATTCCGGCGGAAAAGCAAATCCAAGCTCCGCTTCCACTTTTCGCGCCATATTTTCAATGTAGTCCTCTATGGAGACGCCAACGCTCAATGATTGTCACCTTTCTCGTCCGCTGCCGGATTGAACGGCTTTTTGACCATGCCGCCCTCTTCTTCCAGCAAAATCTCGATTTTTCGCTCCACATGCTCCAGCTTTTGACTGCACAGCTGGGACAACTTCATCCCTTCCTGAAAAAGCTCGATCGCTTTTTCCAAAGGGACATCGCCGTTTTCAAGCTGGAGCACGATATGCTCCAGCTTCTCCATCGCCTGCTCGAAGCTAAGCGCCGTTTCCTCGTTTGTCATCCGGTTTCTCCTCCATCGCCCAGACGTGCGCGTCGACACGCCCGTCCTTCAAACGCAATTTCAATATGTCCCCGATTTGTACCTGATTGATAGAATTGATGATATGTTTTTCCTTCTCATCGTACACCAAGCTGTATCCGCGCTGCATCACCTTGAGCGGGCTGAGCGCGTCGAGCTGCCGAACGTGCGTGAGCCATTCCTGCTTGCGCTGCCGGAGCGTCACCTGCATCGACTGCACAAGCTGGCGCCCTGCCGAATCGAGCCGCTTGCGGGCGAACATCGCCTGATTTTTCGGATTGTGCGCCGTCAGCGTCCGCTCCAGCTTCATCAGCCGCTCGCCCGCTTTAGCCAGCCTGCCGTTCATCTTGTACGCAAGCTGCTCCTTGAGCCGGTCAAGCCGCTGTGCCGGCTGAAGCAGCTGCCGCTGCGGATACATGAGATATGGCGAACGCTTCAGTGCGCCAAGCTTCTCCTTCTTCCGGTTCACCTGACGCGATAAAGCGGCGTAGAGGCTTTGGCTTATGAAGCTGAGCTGCTGCTTCAGCTCCATATGGTGCGGCACGGCCAACTCGGCGGCGGCGGTTGGAGTGGCGGCCCGAAGGTCGGCGACGAAATCGGCGATCGTAAAGTCGGTTTCGTGGCCGACCGCCGAGATGACCGGTATGTTCGACGCGCTGATGCTGCGGGCGACGATTTCTTCGTTAAACGCCCACAGCTCCTCCAGCGACCCGCCGCCGCGACCGACGATCAGCACGTCGACTTCGGCTCGGGCGTTCATCGCTTCGATCGCTTTGACGATGGACGGCGCCGCCTGCGTACCCTGCACCAGCACGGGGTAAAGCAAAATCGGCACTGCCGGATAGCGCCGCTGCAGCGTAATGATGATGTCGCGCACCGCCGCTCCGGTCGGCGACGTGATGACGCCGACCGCTTTCGGAAAACGCGGAATCGGTCTCTTTCGCGAAGCGGCGAACAAACCTTCGGCTTCGAGCTTTTTTTTCAGCTGCTCGAAGGCCAGGTAGAGGCTCCCGATGCCGTCCGGCTGCATTTGCGAAACGTAAAACTGATATTGACCGTCGCGCTCGTAGACGGAAATATTGCCGCAGGCGAGCACCTTCGACCCTTCCCGTGGCATAAAAGAGAGCCGCTGGTTCTGCGAAGCGAACATCACGCATTTGAGCCGGCTCTCCGCATCCTTCAGCGTGAAATACATATGTCCGCTGGAATGGTGCGTGAAGTTGGAGATTTCCCCGCGCAGCCACACATCCTGCAGCCCCGCATCGCCCTCCAGACGCATTTTGATATAGCGGTTCAAATCTTTGATCGACAGGACTTTCCGTTCTTTCATCGACATTTCGCGTTCACGCCTTGACGGCCGTTTCAGCCTGTGACGCTCTCTTCGCCGCTTCCAATGTATTGCGCAGCAGCACCGTAATCGTCATCGGGCCGACGCAGCCGGGAACCGGCGTAATGTAGCCCGCTGTGTCGAGTACGTCCTCAAAATCAACGTCGCCGGCAAGCTTTCCCGTATCGAGCCGGTTGATGCCGACGTCAACGACAACGGCACCCGGCTTGACATGCCGCTTGCCGATCATGTTCGCCTTGCCTACGGCGACGACGAGAATGTCCGCCTGCCGTGTAATTTCTTCCATATTCGGTGTGCGCGAATGGCAGATCGTCACGGTGGCGTGCTCCCTGAGCAGCAGGAGCGCCATCGGTTTGCCGACGATGTTGCTGCGCCCGACGACAACCGCATGTTTTCCGGCGATCGGAATGCCGACTTTTTTCAAAATCTGAATGACACCGGCCGGTGTACAAGGCAGTGGCGCATCTTTGCCGATTGTCACATTGCCGACGTTCGTCGGATGGAAGCAGTCGACATCCTTTTCGACCGCGATTTCCTCGACGACGCGTTCTTCCGAAATATGCTTCGGCAGCGGGGATTGCACAAGGATGCCGTGAATTTTCGGGTTTCCGTTAAGCTCGCGAATCAGCTGCAGCAGCTCGGCTTCGGACGTTTGTTCAGGCAGGCGGTGAACCTCCGAATACATTCCCGCCTCTTCGCAAGCTTTCGCTTTATTGCGCACATACACTTGCGAAGCCGGATCTTCCCCGACGATGACGACCGCAAGCCCGGGCTGCGTCCCCCGAGCCGTCAGAGCATGAGCTTCTTCCTTGATTTCCGCGCGGTAAGAACTTACGATTTCTTTTCCGTTAATGACATGTGCCGACATGGCTTTTTCCCCTCCACGATTTCAATTCTCGCTGGTAGCAGGCTAAACCGAAACTATTGTTCGTGTTTTTGCAAAGCTTTCGATTTGATCGCTTCCAGTTCTTTGATCATCCTGCCCAAAACGCCGTTGACGAACTTGCCCGACTCCTCGGTGCCGAAATGTTTGGCCAGTTCGATCGCTTCGTTGACGACGACCTTCGGCGGCACGTCTTCGCGGTAGATCATTTCGTATACGGCAAGGCGCAGCACCTGGCGGTCCACCCGGGACAGCCTGTCCATTTGCCAGCCTTTCAAATATTCGAGCAGCAGCTCGTCAATCGTAGGCAAATGTTTCTGCGTTCCGTCGACGAGTTCCTTTATGTACTGCGGCGAAATTTTGTCGTCACCTACGTCCAAATTCGCTTCGTTGTCGTTTTCCGCTTCCTCTATGGCGATACGGATCGCCTCCGCTGCGGACACCTGATTCATTTCCATTTGATATAACACCTGAAGCGCGATTTCTCTGGCTACTCTGCGTTTCATGATTGTCCCCCTTATCGGAAAAACGAAATCGTTTCTCCTATTATAATGGCAAAATGGGCCATTTCCAAACGGAAAGACCCGAAACGTTCTCATTTGAACATTCTCCACCGGTCGGACAGCCAATCCCGCGTGTCTTCAAACGGAAACAAGGGCTCGCCCCGATCCGCCTTTACCCCGAAATAATAACCGAGAAAGACGATAAAAGCAAAGATCAGCATGTCCCAAAATCCGAAAAACAAGTAGATGAAGCCGAGTCCGATGCCCCCCGCGACGCCGAGCACAACTCCCCGGTGATGTTCCCACAGCTGTTTCCACATGGGCCTGTCCACCTCTATTCGACTCTGCTTCTAAATGTCGGAGCAGTTTGCTGAATGTTGGCCACGTATACGGAGACCATCGCCACCGGAATTCCCGTTATCTCTTCCACATGCCGTTTCACGGCGCCTTGCATTTCTTCCGTGAGCGCCGGAATGGAATTCTCCCCGTCCACAATCGCGCGTATCGTAATGTCAAGTCCGGCGTGGTTCACTCGGACCCGCGACTTTAAATCTTTGACCCCGCGCGTGCGGTTCGCCGCCTTCAAAGCCAGATTTTCGACGGTATCAATTGAAATGCGGATATCGCCGAATTCCGTACGCTGGTCGATGGAAGGCGCCTGGGCGCGCCCCGGACGGACGGCTATGTAAAAAAAGCGGATGCTGATCAGAAAAAGAACGATCATGCACGGGATAAACGTAAAAGCAATTTTTTGATCATAATAAACATCGCGCAAAAAGCGGCCGGCGTCCTCATACGGAATCCAAGCAAAGGCTGCAGCAAGCGCAAGGGCCGAGCCTACAAGCACGGCAAGCGTATACAGAAACAACAGCAGCCTGTCGAGCATTTTTACCACAAAATCTTACCCCTTCCACATAGAGCAAACCCCCTGGCATCAGCAGGGGGGCTCTTGGTCGTATTATTTTACGCGCTGTACGACGTTTTCCGCTTCTTCCGCTTTGTCCATGCCTTTGAAAAGCACGTCGTGAATATGAACATTCACCTGAACGACGCTGAGGCCGGTCATCGATTCGATCGCGTGTTTGACGTTTTGCTGGATCGCGCCGGCAACTTCCGGAATTCGGAAGCCATATTCGATAACTACGGATACGTCGATCGCCGCTTCCCTTTGACCGACCTCCACCTTGACGCCTTTGGACAAGTTTTTACGGCCGAGCAGCTCGGCGATGCCGCCGGCAAAACCGCCGCTCATCCCGGCAACTCCCGGCACTTCTATCGTAGCAAGACCGGCGATCACTTCAATAACCTCGGGAGCGATTTGAATGGTGCCCATCTCGGTTTTTTCATAATCCGCAAGCGCTGCGTTCATGGTATGAACCTCCTAAAAAGTAAGTTTTCGCCTGACAGACTGGCTCCGGAGCATGTCTTATCTTATAACTATACCATTATCCGAAATATATGACAAATAATCGTCAAGATTCCGGATCGTTTACGTCATGCTCCTCGAGAAACTTGATATCGTGGTCGCCGGCGATAAATTTTTTATGGTCCATCAGCTTCAGGTGGAACGGGATCGTCGAGGATATCCCCTCGATCGTAAACTCGGATAAAGCCCGTTTCATTCGGGCAATCGCGTCGTTTCGATCCGTTCCCCATACGATCAGCTTTGCGATCATCGAATCATAATGCGGCGGAATCGTATATCCCGGATAAGCGGCGCTGTCCACGCGCACCCCGAAGCCTCCCGGAGGGAGATAGAACTGAATTTGTCCGGCGGAAGGCATAAAATTGCGGTTAGGATCTTCCGCATTGACGCGGCATTCGATCGCCCAGCCGTTAATTTGCACGTCTTCCTGGCGGAACGACAGGCGCTCGCCTTCGGCTACGCGGATCATCTCTTTGATGATATCGATGCCGGTGATCATCTCCGTCACCGGATGCTCGACCTGAATGCGCGTGTTCATTTCCATGAAGTAGAACCGGCCGTCGGGCCCGAGCAAAAACTCGAGCGTGCCCGCTCCCGAATAGTTCACCGCTTTGGCGGCGCGAACGGCGGCATCGCCCATCGCTTTTCTCGTTTCCGGTGTGAGGATCGGGCAAGGCGCTTCCTCGACGAGCTTTTGACGGCGGCGCTGCACCGAGCAGTCGCGCTCGCCCAAATGGACGACGTTGCCGTGCTTGTCCGCCAAAATTTGAATTTCGACGTGCTTCATGCCCGTCAAATATTTTTCCAGATAAACGCCGGCGTTGCCGAACGCTTTCTGCGCTTCCTGCTGGGCGGTCGTAATTTGCGAGATCAGCATTTCTTCGTTTTCGGCGATGCGGATGCCTTTGCCTCCGCCCCCCGCGGTCGCTTTAATGATCAGCGGGTAGCCGATTTCCCGGCCGAGCCGGATCGCCTCGTCCAAATCTTCCACAAGGCCGTCGGAGCCCGGAATAACAGGTACGCCGGCGTCCTTCATCGTCTGCTTGGCGACGGATTTGTCGCCCATCTTGCTGATCGCTTCCGGAGAAGGACCGATAAATGTGATGTTGCAGCTTTCGCAAATTTCCGCGAAATCGGCATTTTCGGCAAGAAAGCCGTAGCCCGGATGAATGGCATCGGATTCGGTCAAGGTCGCGACGCTCATAATATTCGTCAGGTTAAGGTAGCTGTCTTTGGACAAAAACGGACCGATGCAGTAAGCCTCGTCCGCCATGCGGACATGGAGCGCATCGCGGTCCGCTTCCGAATATACGGCTACCGTGTAAATGCCGAGCTCCCGGCAGGCGCGTATAATGCGGACAGCGATCTCTCCGCGGTTGGCGATCAATATTTTGTGAAACTTCACTGGGATTCCTCCTGAAAATTACTCCGGTTTAACTAGGAAAAGAGGTTGTCCGTACTCGACGAGCTGGCCGTTTTCCGCGAGCACCTCGACGATTTCGCCTCTCACTTCGGCTTCGATTTCGTTCATCAGCTTCATCGCTTCGACGATACATACGACCGTCTTCTCGTTCACACGGTCTCCTTTCGATACGAATGCGGGCGCGCCCGGAGACGGTGCTTGGTAAAAAGTTCCTACCATCGGAGAGACGATTGTATGTAAATTTGGGTCGGCTGCCGCTTTCTTCTCCGCGGCAGGCGCAGGCGCCGCCGCCAGTGCGTCCGTGCCCGGCTGCTCCGCGCGGGGATGCGCCAAAACCGGCGCATATGCTGGTTGAACCTGCGCAGGCGCGACGATGACGGATTCGGTTTTATTAGGCTTGCGAATGAAAAGGCGCGACCCTTCGCTTTCGATTTCAAGCTCTTGCAAAGTAGATTGATCGACCAGTTTAATTAATTCTTTAATCTCGCTAAGCTTAAACAAATACATTCACTCCTTCAACGTTGGTGAAACATGGAACCGTGAGACTAATGTATTATATCACAACCAAGTCGCGGACATAAACATCAAATCTATGATTCCACCTTCCGCCCGTCGATTCCTTCCGCGAAAAAACACTTCTTTTGACGAAAAAACCCCTGCGGCACGGCCGCAGGGCAGCCTGTTGAAAAACCCAACAGGCTACTTTTTCGTTCAATATCTTTAACAAATTACCGCGTTAATATGTTATAATGTAAATATACTCTTAAGGCGGTGGATCCTATGCTTCGCTCTAATCCGAATGTCCAAAATGAATATGAATTGGTGTGTATCGAGGAACTGGTTCATCCAGATCATCCTCTTCGTAAAGTACATAAGCATATCGACTTTTCCTTTATTCTCGACTTAGTCCGTCCTTATTACTGCGAGGATAATGGACGTCCCTCGGCAGATCCCATCATGCTTTTCAAGATGCTATTGATCGGGTATCTTGACGGCATTCGCTCCGAACGACGGTTGGAAAGAGAGGTTTTCTCTAATAATGCTTATCGATGGTTTCTGGGGCTTGGGCTCAAGGATCGCGTGCCGGATCATAGCACCCTTAGCTACTTTCGTGAACGTCTTCAAGAAGGCGATGTACTTCAACAAATCTTCGACCGGGTCGTTCTGCTTGCTATTCAACATCGTCTCGTTGCCGGTCGGGTACTTATCACCGACTCAACTCATCTTAAGGCCAATGCGAATAAACGAAAGTTTGTTCAAGAGGAAGTAACCAAGAGTACGAAGGCCTACATGGAAGAACTGGACGAAGCAATTCGTGCCGATCGCGAGGCTCATGGAAAAAAGCTTTAAAGCCACGAGAGGAGGTGGAAGAAACCAAACTAACGAAGGTAAGCACAACCGATCCGGAGAGCGGTTATATGGTGCGGGACGGTAAGCCGGAAGGCTTTTTCTATCTCGATCATCGGACCGTCGACCACAAATACAACATCATCATGGATGTCCACGTCACTGCCGGCAATGTTCACGATTCTGTCCCTTACATAGAGCGTTTGGAACATATCATCAAGAAGTTTAAATTCGAAAAAACACTGGAAGCCGTCGCACTGGATGCAGGTTACTTCACGTCGCACATTTGCAAAAAGCTTCAAGACAAGAAAATATACGCGGTCATCGGAGGTAGAGCCTTTACCCCAGTTAAAGGATTAATGGCTAAGTGGCGATTTAAGTATGATGCGGAGAACAATGTGTATATATGTCCACAAAAACACGAATTGAAATATACGACAACGGATCGCGAAGGCTACAGACAGTATAAGTCGGATCCGAATCATTGTGCGAACTGCCCCATGCTCAAAGAATGTACCCGGTCCCGGAATCACCAAAAAGTCATCACCAGGCATGTATGGCAGGATAGTAAAGAGTGGGTAAAACAAAACGGTAGAAGCAAGTCCGGCAAATATCTCTACCGCTTACGATACCAGACGATTGAGCGAAGCTTCGCGGATGCCAAAGAGCTCCATGGGCTTCGCTACTGCCGGTTCCGCGGCCGAAACAAAGTGCAGCAGCAAGCATTACTGACTGCACTATGTCAAAACATTAAAAAGATCGCCAATATCCTGGCTAAAAGGGCCGGATAAGAGGCGATCTTCTATTTTTAGGGCTAAATTCAAAAAATGATCCTACAAAAGCCCCGAAAAACCGGGGCTTTGTCAACAATCTGCCCTGCGGCACGGCCGCAGGGGATATTTACCGGTTAAGGCATATACTGAACGACGATATTTTCCGGGCCTACGCTCATTTCTTTCATCACTTTGTCGACGATGCTGACCGCCTGGCTTTTTTCCAGCTTGTTTGTCTGAACGACAATTTTCCATTTGCTCGCTTCTTCGTTCACAAAGACTTGCGGGAAATCCTTCATCAGGCTTTCTTCGAGATTGGTGATTTTCGCTTCCTTATCCTCGAGCTTCCGCAGATCCTCATAGGCTTTCGAA
The DNA here is from genome assembly GCF_023276405.1 of Paenibacillus hamazuiensis. Taxonomy (NCBI): domain Bacteria; kingdom Bacillati; phylum Bacillota; class Bacilli; order Caryophanales; family Paenibacillaceae; genus Paenibacillus; species Paenibacillus hamazuiensis. The sequence goes on along the minus strand of NZ_JALRMO010000001.1, from coordinate 1,839,552 downwards.
ACCGCTTCGGTGTTTTGCTTGGAGTCGGTGATGATCGTCATCAGCTTTTCCGTCTGCTTGCCCATTTCTTCGTTGCGCTTCAGTTGCTGGCTGACGAAAAAGTCGGAACCGGACGTCGCCTGCGCCTTCACCTGGTCGAGTATTTTGGCGTCGGATTTAGCCGCATCCGTGCCGGTCTGCGTTTGCGCCGCCGTCGATTTGGAGTCCGTTTTCGCATCGGTTTTCACGCTGCTTGCTTTGGAATCCGCAGCCCCCGCGTTTTGCTTGGAAGCATCCACAGTCCCGGTCGAGCTTGCTTTGGCGTCGGTTTTCGCGTCCGTCGGAGCGGCAGCTTTCGCGTCTGCTGCCGCATCCGTGCCTGCTCCGGACGATTTCGCCTCGGTGCCCGAAGTGCTGTGTTCATTCGTCGTCACTTTGATTTCGCTGCCCTGCTTAACGCCTGTGCCGGTAAACTCGAGCTGGTTCACGTCTTCCGTGAACAAGTAATAAGCGGAAAGGACCACCATCAAGCTGAGCATCGATACCAGCCAAACCGTTTGTCTTTTTGCATTCATCTTCAAATTCCTCCTTTAATTTAGGCGCTTTGCGCTGTATGGTTAATGGTTGAATTGCCGTCGGTTACTGCTTGCGGGGCAATATCGAGATGCGGTGTGCGGGTACGTCCAATCCGCGTTCGACCGCCTCGCTGATCATCTTTTTGACCGTCAGGTTTTCGGCCCCTCGCGCTACGACCAGGACACCGCGAATTTTCGGCTTGATCGTTTTCAGAATGAGCGGCTGTTTGCCGCCGGATACTTCGTAGAGAACGACTTCTCCCCTCCGGGTAACATCGGTGACGTGCCGGGTCGCGCCGTGCTGATCCTTTTCGTTCGTCGTCTGCTGCGTTTCCTGGGTGTTGCGCTCGACGGCGACTTCTTCGGTGGACTCGATCGTCACCAGCACTTCGACATCGCCGACTCCGACGATTTTGGTCAAAATGTCGCGGAGCTGAGCCTCGTAAGCCTCCTCGTATTCGCGAAACGATGTCTGCTCCTTGCCGCCGCCGGAGCCGAGAAAGGCCGGCTTCTCCGACTGGGGCGGCGAGCCGCGGCTCTCGCCAATGGGGTCGAGTTCTTTTATATGGATAAAAGAATTCAGGATCATGAATGCTGCACCGATCAGCCCAACGAGGATGAGCCAGCGGAACGTCTGTACCCGCTTCGTGCCGCCTTCCCCGCCTCCCAGCCATTTTTCGATCAGTTGGATGAATTTGCCCATTGGTTCACCTCGGTTCGTGGAGGATTGATTGAGAAATGTAACGCTTCGGTGAAGGGTGCTTCGTTCCGGAAGTCCAATGAATAATTGTCCGCTTCGAGTGCGGATCGTTTCTCCTCAGATGATTATTCACCGGACTTGCCGATTTCAAAGCAGCTCGCTTCGCCCCTGCGGCATCCTCATCACCTGCGCTTGGGTATCTCAAACAGTCCTCATTTTTTTTCAAAAGTAATGTCGACCTGTTCCGGCTTTAGCTGCCATTCCTGGCGAAGCAGGTTCAGCACGGCGGCTTTGGTCTGCTCCTCCTTCGGCGACGACGCCGATTGGGCAGGTTTGGCGCCGGCCTCCGTTTTGAGAGGCTGGATATTTATGTTGACAGGCTGGACCGGCTCAATGCTGATGTCATTGCCTGGTTTTCCCGCTTGGGGTTTGCCGGTACCCTGTTCCTGTAAAGCGATGAGTACGTTCCCGATGGAAGCTTGGCCTTTCTCATCCTGGACGGTAGTCACGCGTACGCTCTTGACCGCCATGCCGCTTTGCTTCTCGATGTTCTCTTTCATGCGGGCCGCAAGCTGCTCTTCCACAAGCCGGCGAGATTGCCGGTTTTGCATCTCCCTGAGCTGATCGGACTGCCGCTCGATCGCATTTAGCGAAGGCAAAGCCCCGCCGCTGCCGCCCGAACTTCTTTCCCCGGCCGCAGTCGCCTCGGCGATCAGCCGGTCCGGATCCCATTTGTCGTGAAGCAGCCCGAACACCGGATTCAGCAGCGTCAGCAGAATGAACAGGCTGATGACTGTTTTTACGTACCTCTGCATCGTGCTGCTCGGGAGGATCAAATCGATAAATGTCGCCAGCAGGATGACCAGAACGATTTGCCGCAGCCACCCGCCGAGCCATTCCATGCGCCTTCACTCCTTCAGCTTCATGTCGGTTAGCGTACCATGACCGAGACGTTGCCCGCCGCGATCATGATCGTAATGGCGAGGAAAAACATCAATCCGACGACCGCCAGGGCGGCGAACACGTAGACCATGCTTTTCCCGATCGTTTCCAGGCAAGCGATCATCGGATTGTCGCCGAGCGGCTGCATGATGGCCGCACACAAATTGTAGATGAGCGCGAGCGTGATGATTTTGATGGCCGGAAACGCACAGATCAGGATGATGATGACGACGCCGACGAGGCCGACGGCATTCTTCACAAGCAGTGAAGCGCCGATGACCGTCTCGGAGGCATCTGCGAACAGGCGGCCGACGACGGGAACGAAGTTGCCGGCAATGTATTTCGCCGTGCGGATCGTGACTCCGTCCGCCACGGCGCCGCCGGCCCCCTGCACGGAGATGACGCCGAGAAATACGGTGATGAATACACCCAAGGAACCGAGTCCGATGTTGCGCAGCAGGTTGGCGAGCTGGGTTACTTTGTATTTGTCCGTCAGCGAACTGACGATATGCAGCACGGCGGAAAAAAACAAGAGCGGGAATACGAAGGCGTAAATCGCCGTCCCTACCGTATGAATCATAAATATAATAAGCGGATGCAGCACCGACACCGAAACGACATTGCCCATCGAAGCGAGCAGCGTCAGCAGAAGCGGAACGACCGCCACCATAAAGTTGATCATGTCATTGATCGCGCCCTTGGCATACCCGATCGCTACGCTGAAGCTGTTGATCGCCATTATCATCAGCACGAGAAAGCAGATCGAGTAGGCGATTTTGCTCACCGCGTTTTTTTCAAAGGAGCTTTGCAGCGTCTCGAGCAGTATGCTGAAGATGGTCAATACGACGATAGCCGCCAGCAGCTTGCCGTTATAGAGAACCTCGTGAAAAAAGTATTTGAGCACGCTCTGCAGCGCCGAGGTCATGCTCAGCTGCTTCGCCCCCGTGAGCAGGTCCATGAAGCTCGGGGTTTGGCTGTCGGGAAAAAATCCGCCGTATTCGTTGACCAGCTTGTTCCAAAATTGCTCAACCTGATCCGTAGGCAAATGCTCCGCCTGCTCCCTGACGACCTGATCGAACGGAGCCGCCGCTGTCAGGCCTGACATGCTGCCGGATACAGCCGTTTGCAAGCTTCCCGTCATAAATAGCACTCGTTTCCATGGCCGCGACAATTTGCTTCAACTCCTACCGCCTTAAGCCGGAATCATTTTCACAACCGTTTCTATGATGACGGACACGATCGGAATGGCCATCACCATGATTAAAATTTTTCCGGCCAGCTCGATTTTGGAAGCGATCGATTCTTGCCCCGCATCGCGTACGATTTGGGCTCCGAATTCCGCGATATACGCGATACCGATGATTTTCAATATCGTTTTCAAAAAGATCATGTTGATGTTGGACTTTACCGCCAAATCTTCCAACACCTGAATGACGGAAGAGATTTTGCCGATCAGCATGAGGAACAGCGCTATGCCTGTAAAAGCGGTAAGCAAAAAGGCGAACATCGGCTTCTGTTCCTTGATGATCAATATCAATATGGTGGCGATCAGTCCGATACCCACGATCTGAATCATTTCCAACGGCCTTCACCTGACCTTACTGAAAAAGAAAGATGGTCTTGATCTCTTTAAACAGGCTGTCGAGCAGGCTTACGACCATAAACAGAACTACGACGAATCCGATCACCGTCACCCAATGGGCCATGTCCTCTTTCCCCATCTGCTTAAGCACCGTATGGATCATGGCGACGATAATTCCGATGCCGGCGATCTGGAATATCGCGTTCACATCGACGTTCATTGGCGGCACCTTCCTAATACATTAAAATGACCACAAGCGCGCCCATCAGGATCCCCAGGCTTTTCCACATGCTTTCGTACCGTTTCTGCTCTTCGATCGCCCCTGTCTCCTCCGCCTGCAGCTGGCTGACCGCCAGCCGAAGATGCTTCACCTGATCGTCCCGGTCGGTTCTTCCAAGCGCCCAGCCCAGCTGAAGCAATATTTGCTTCTCTCCGGTTTTCATCGCGGTGAGCCTGAACTGTTCTTCCGCGGCCTCCCGCCAAATGTCTGCGGCCGAGCAGTCCGAAGCGGCGGCCAGCCGTTCCCCGGCGGTGCGAAACAGCCCTGCCGCCGGCTCCGTGAGCTGCGACGACAGCTTGCCGAACGCCTCCGCAAGCGGCGTGAGACCGAAGACGATTTCCGTCTCGAGCCGCTGCACCGCCTGAATGAACTGCCGTATTTGTTTCGGCCTGCGGGAGAGCAGCGATGCCTGATAAAAGCCGAACATCGTGCCGGAAAACAATATAAGCACGCAGCCGATCAGCTTCAGCATAAGTTACCGCCTCCTGCCTTCGGAAAATGAAGGAACCGCATCCAGCCTGGCTCCTTGTCCGTCATAGACCGCTTCGACGGTGCCGGCCCCCCGCCTGCGGCTGAGCACCACATAGCGGCTGAATACACCGTCCGCCATCAGCTCCCGCAAAATCGGCCGGCTGCGTATATCGGCCAGATCGTTCCCGTGCGCCGTCGCCAGCACGCGAATGCCGGCGCGCACCGCCTCGTGAATGGCGATAGCGTCTTCGGGGCGGCCGATTTCATCGACGGCCAGCACATCGGGAGACATCGAGCGGATCATCATCATCATCCCTTCGGCTTTCGGACAGCCATCCAGCACGTCCGTTCTTGGGCCGACGTCAAACGTCGGCACCCCGTGAACGGAGGCGGCCAGTTCGGAACGCTCGTCGACGATGCCGACTTTTAACCCCCTCCCATGGACCGGAGGGTCCTGGCCGGATCCGCTGCTGATCAGACGCGCCAGGTCCCGGAGCATCGTCGTTTTTCCCTGCTGGGGCGGAGATACGATCAAGGTCGGGTGAACCGACGAGAGCCCGGGATCGATCAGGTACGGCAGCACCATTTTGCCTGCGTCGACCGCTTGCCTGGCGATGCGGATGTTGAAGCCCGTGACGTCCTTGATCTGCTTGACTTTGCCCTGCTCGAGCACGGTTCGCCCGGCCAGTCCGACTCTATGGCCTCCCTGGACCGTAATGAAGCCGCGGCGCAGCTCCTCGTCGAAGGTGTATACCGAGTACCGGGTGATCAGCTCAAGAATCGACGCGCAATCTTCACGGGAAGGCCGGTATGCCGCATCCGGTGCGCTGCCTGTTTCCGAATCCGCGCTTACGAAGCCATATCCTCCGCGGTAAATGATTTCCAGCGGGCGCCGCTCCCTGACCCGTATTTCTTCCAATTGCTCTTTGACTGCGATTGGTAGATTTTGCACGATCGCTTTGATCGTTTTTGGTAGAATTGCTAGAATTGATTCAAGCACAAGGCAGACCCCCAAGCTGTCCATCTTTACCACATATGTATGCCCCGCCTCTACCGAATATGACCAATTACTTTTTCAAGATTCCGATAAAAATGAAAGAAACGCCGAGCAGCACCCACAGCATTTTGCCAAATGATAGTTTGTCCGCTAGACCTACGAGGCCGATCGTCGTCGTGGTCAGCAAGACGAGGGGGCCGACCATGGCAAGTCCCGAATTGACCATCAGCGCCTTGTCAATCTGATTGAAGCGAAGCATCAGCAATGCCGCGATGATTTCCACGCTTCCCGAGAGCATTCTGAGGCTCGCCATGCCGAGCACCACCTTGTTAAACGTCTCCCACAATCTGCGTTCACTCCTTTCCCTGTCGGCTTGCACGGGCTGTCCGCACTTCACGCGAATGCGCGCCGCACGTAAGTCCCTCCTTTCTATACCCTATGCGGGCACGTCTCTTTTTAGGCATAGTGGGCACACCCCCAATCAAAAATGCATATGATGACACAGAAAACAACCACATTACAGCGAGGAGTTTTAAACGATGGAAGTGACATCTCGTTTGGATTGGCATCCGCAGCTCAGCGACCCGACCGGCGCCCGGAACGTAAAGCCGCGAACCTTAGGAAAAACGATGGTGATCGATAAAGGACTTGGCCTTCACGCTCTGCAAGATTTGATGGACACCGCCGCCGACTACATCGATCTGCTTAAAATCGGCTTCGGTACATCGCCCCTCTATAAAAAAAGCTTGCTGAAAACGAAAATCGACTTGGCCAAAGCAAACAACATCGTCGTTTATCCCGGAGGCACGTTCCTGGAAGTGGCCATCCGCCAAAACGCGATCGATTCGTTTTTCGATATGGTCGCCTACTTCGGCTTCAACGGAATCGAAGTATCCGACGGAACGATAGAAATCGACCGTAACCTGAGAAACGAGCTCATCTCCCGCGGAAAGGAATCCGACCTTACCGTCTTTACGGAATACGGAAAAAAATGCTGGGGTTCGACGATTGAACTTGAGGAATTGATCGAAACCGTGACGATCGATATGGAGCAAGGCGCCGATCTCGTGACGATCGAAGGACGCGAATCCGGCAAAGGTGTCGGTATTTACGACGAAAACGGGGCATGCAAAGACAAGGAAATCGAGCAAGTGCTCAAAGGGATTCCAAGCCCTGACGTGCTGATGTGGGAAGCGCCGCACAAGGAGCAGCAGGTACACCTTCTGACCACGCTCGGCACCGATATCCATTTGGGCAATATCGCTCCGCAGGATATCATTTCCCTGGAAGCGCTGCGGCGAGGACTTCGCTCCGACACGCTCCTGCTGGGCAAGACGGCCGCGGAACCGAACGAGGCGCTGAACTAATCCGTATCCAAAACGAATCGCTGAACGGAAAAGGAGACTGGCGGCACGATGAACATTCAAGTCATTTCAAGCGTAGACGAAGCGCTTAGCGACGGGCTTGCCGGCAATACCGTCGTCGTCATCGATGTTCTGCGTGCGACAAGCACATTGATTACGGCGCTCGTCCATGGCTGCGCCGGCGTTGTCCCCGTGGAAACGGTACAGCAGGCGAAACAGGCGCAAAAGCCGGGGGACCTGCTCGGAGGCGAGCGATTTTGCCAAAAAATCCCTGGGTTCGATCTCGGCAATTCTCCTTTCGAGTACCGCCCGGAAACCGTAGCCGGCCGGAATGTCATTTTGACGACGACCAACGGCACCCGAGCCGTGCAAAAATCGCAAAAAGCCGCGTATATATTGGCCGGTGCGCTTCTGAACGCAAGCGCCTGTGCGGAAAAAGCGCTTGAACTCGGCAAGGATATCACTATTCTATGCTCGGGAACAGGCGGCGTATACAGCTTGGAGGACGGTCTGTGCGCAGGGCTGCTCGTGGAGGAAATGGTTCGCCTGGCAGGCCCGGAACTGCAGGTAGGCGATTTCGGCTTGGCGATGATGTATGCATACGGTCAAGTGAAGGATCGGCTGACCGAAGCTCTTTTCAACTGCTATAACGGAAAACGTCTGACAAAACTCGGCTTTTCGGAAGATATTTTGTACTGCTCGCGGGTCAATGCAGTAACGCTGGTTCCGATGTACCACAACGGCGTTATGAAATAATCCGCTGTTTCAAAGGAACATCCTGTCCTCTGCTTCCGTTCTAAATCGGTTGTCCACTCATAGACTTAAAACAGAAACTATGAGTACAAGGAGCCGGACTATGAACGGAGACATTTTGCTCGTCGTATTGATCATTATCGGGCTGATCGGCCGCTCGCATATCATCACGACCGCTGCCTGCGTTTTGCTGGTCATCAAGCTGATCAGCCTGGAGCGTTACCTGCCGACCATCGAGAGAAGAGGGCTGGAGCTGGGGCTGCTGTTTTTGACGATGGGCGTGCTTGTACCGTTCGCCAGCGAACGCATCAATTTGAAGGACGTGACGAGCGTCTTCACGACATGGCCCGGCATTTTGGCACTTGTCGGCGGCGCTATCGCCACTTACATGAACGGCAAAGGGCTTGAGCTGTTAAAAATAGACCCACAGCTCATTGTGGGTCTTGTCATCGGTTCGATATTCGGCATTATTTTTTTGCGCGGCATACCGGTTGGGCCGTTGATGGCCGCAGGTATTACCGCTTTTTTGCTGCGGGTATTTCAGATTATATTCGGGAAGGGGTAAAACCAATGTCACCCCCTAAATCTAGGGCTCACCCCCTAAATCCCCCTCCAGGGGGACCCCAGGCGCTCGGGCGCCCTGGACCCGCCCGTATGGAGGGGCTGCTCGCTGCTAGTTCGCGTTTGTCCGGCATGGATTTTTTTACCTTCGGGTAAAAATCCTATGCCGGACACGCTGTACGGTTGAGCTGTGCCGGGGAGCGGGTATGTGCCTCGTGCCCGCGTTAGTCAAGCCATGGTTTTACTGGCGCAAAACCTATGGCGGACACGCTTTACCCTACCTTTTGGCGGTACGCGCCACATACCTTAACAGCAAAAATCCGGTGAACTTCGTCACCGGATTTTTTCGCTTCAGTTAATCTACTTTTTATTTATATTTATTTTCTTCTCGTTTGCTTATTGCCTACTGCCTTCTATCTCGTATCTTCCGTCCTTAGACTTAACGTCTTTCAGAAGGACCGCCGACGAAGGCTTGCTTGTCGGTATCAAGGCCGTATGCCGTATGGAGAGCGGAGATGACTTCGTTCAAGCGGGAGCCGTCGATGACGCAGGACGTCTTGATTTCGGACGTGCTGACCATGTTGATGCTGATACCGAGGTCCGAGATGACCTCGAACATTTTCGCGGCGACGCCCGGAGTGCTGACCATGCCGGCGCCGACGATCGATACTTTCACCAGATCTACTTGGGAGGTCACTTCGCGGAAGCCGACCTGCGGGCGGATGCTTTCGATGACGGACAAAGCTTTGTCTTTATCGCTCAGCGCCACGGTGAAAGAGAAATCGGCCGCGCCGTTCATAACGCCGCTTTGTACGATGATATCGACGTCGATTTGTTCCTTGGCGAGAGCGGTGAACACCTTTGCCAGCTGTCCCACTTTTTCCTCCACGCCCAAAATGCTGATTCTTGCCACGTTTTTATCGTAAGCGATGCCGCGCACCGCAAGGCCTTGCTCCATGACCGCTTCCTCCTTCACCATTGTGCCTTCGTTATAATTAAAGCTCGAACGGACGACCAGCGCCACGTTGTAGTTTTTCGCATATTCCACCGCTCTCGGGTGAAGAACGGCCGCGCCGAGATTGGCGAGCTCCAGCATCTCGTCGTACGAAATTTCGTTCAGCTTGCGCGCTACGCGGACAATACGCGGGTCTGTAGAGTATACACCGTCTACGTCGGTGAAAATTTCGCAAACGTCCGCTTTGATCGCTGCAGCCAGAGCCACCGCCGTCGTATCGGAACCGCCGCGCCCGAGCGTCGTAATTTCGCCCTCCTCGGTCATTCCCTGGAAGCCGGCGACGATGACGATCTTCCCTTCGTCTAATGCTTTATGAATACGGTCCGGCTTGATATCCGTAATCCGCGCTTTGCCGTGAACCGCTTCCGTGTACATACCTGCTTGCCAGCCGGTAAAAGAAATAGCCGAAAATCCCATGCTATGTATCGCCATAGACAGCAGCGCTACGGATACTTGCTCGCCCGTTGAGAGCAGCATATCCATTTCGCGCGCGGGAGGCGTTGTATCGCATATTTGCTTCGTCAAATCGATCAAATCGTCCGTTGTATCGCCCATGGCCGATACGACGATCACGCATTGATGTCCTTCCTGCTGTCTTTCCACAACCCGTTTGGCCACGCGTTTCATGCGCTCCGCATCGCCGACGGAGCTGCCGCCGAATTTCATGACTATAAGAGACAAGCTGCTCACTCCCAGTACAATTTATAACGCCCAATTCAAACTGCCTAACAATAACAATATGTAATTATATCACAAGGCTTTCATATTAGAAAACTGCAAAAATCCCGCTCCCCACGAGGTGGAAAACGGGATGCTTGTCCGAATCGCTTACGCGCGGGAGATGTACTTGCCGTCGCGGGTATCGATCAGCAGCACGTCTCCCTCGTTGATAAACAATGGCACCTGAACGTTAAGGCCGGTTTCGAGCTTGGCGTTTTTGGTGGCGCCGGTGGCGGTGTTGCCTTTGATGCCCGGCTCGGTTTCGACGACTTTCAGCTCGACGCTGTTCGGCAGGTTGATGCCGGTAATTTCTCCTTGGTAGCTCATTATGTTGATCATCATGTTTTCCTTCAGGAAGTTGAGCTCCCATTCGAGCTGCTCCGCCGGAAGGCTGACTTGATCGTAGGTTTCCGTATCCATGAACGTATGCTCGCTGCCCGAGGCATACAAGTATTGCATTTGACGGTTTTCAATGTGGGCTCTGCCCACGTTTTCGCCTGCGCGGAACGTGCGCTCAACGGTGTTGCCGTTGCGGATATTTTTCAGCTTGGAGCGGACAAATGCCGCACCTTTACCCGGCTTAACGTGTTGAAAATCAAGAACCGTAAAAATGTCGCCGTCCACTTCAATAGTGAGGCCTGTTTTAAAATCGTTTACTGAGATCACTGTGATAACCCTCCTAGTTTATTACAATCAAGTCTTTGCTTGAGTGCGTCAAAATTCGCAGGCCCTGCTCGGTGATGACGACATCGTCTTCAATGCGCACTCCGCCGAACCCCGGAATATAGATGCCCGGCTCCACCGTTACCATCATGCCCGGAGCGAGCACCGTCTCGCCGGTTTTGGAAAGCCGCGGCGCTTCGTGAATTTCCAGGCCGAGTCCGTGGCCAAGCCCATGGCCGAAATGGTCCGCATACCCGTATTTGGCGATTACGCCCCGTGCCAGTGCGTCGGCTTCAATCCCGGTCATGCCCGGCTTGATATGCTCCAGCGCATAACTTTGGGCCTCACGCACGATGTCGTAAATCTTCTTATGTTGCTCGGTTGGCTGCCCAAGCACGACGGTGCGGGTGATGTCGGAACAGTAACCTTTATACAGCGCTCCGAAGTCGAATTTGACGAATTCGTTCCATTTCAGCACGCGGTCACTCGCTTTGCCGTGAGGCAGCGCGGAACGTTCACCGGAAGCCACGATCGTCTCGAAGGAAGTTGACGTCGCCCCATGGCGACGCATGAACATTTCCAGCTCGACCGCCAGCTCCCTCTCGGAAACGCCCGGCTTGATGAAGCCCAGTATATGGCTGAACGTCCGGTCCGCCAAATCCGCTGCTTCCTGCATGACGGCAATCTCCTGCTCATCTTTCACCATGCGCAGATTCTCGACGAGACTGTCGGTAGCGACAAGCTCAATCGACCCGAGCTGCTCGCGATAGCTGATGTAGCCGCCGTACGTCACATCCTGCTGCTCGAAGCCGATACGACGGATTCCGAGCCCGGATAAAAGCTCCTTCACCGTATCCATCGGTTTTACGGCATGCTCGACGATCTCGAATTGTGCCGCCTGCTCCGCCGCTTGCGTCGTATACCGGAAATCGACCAACAGATAAGCTTTGGAACCGGTAATCAGAACGTATCCGGCGCTGCCGGAAAAACCGGTCAAATAAAACCGGTTAAACGCATTGGTGACGAGCAGCGCTTCCAGTCCGTTTTCCTGCAGAACCGTTCTAAGCTTCGCTATTCTCGAAAGCTGCATGAGATTCACCCCGCCTGTTCGATATGCTTGACAAGGGCCCGAAGTCCGAGCTCGTAGCTGTCCGCCCCGAAACCCGCGATTTGTCCGACCGCAACGGGAGCGATTACCGAAACGTGACGGAACGCCTCCCTTTTATGGATGTTGGACAAATGGACTTCCACCGTCGGTATGTTTACCGAGCCGAATGCGTCGCGCAAAGCGTAGCTGTAGTGCGTAAACGCACCCGGATTGATCAAAATGCCGTCGACATTTCCAAACGCCTGGTGAATGCGGTCAATCAGGTCTCCTTCATGGTTCGACTGATAAAACTCCACGGTTACCGAAAGCTCCTGGGCGAGCCGCGTCAGACGTTCCTCGATTCCGGCGAGCGTTACCGTTCCGTACACGCCGGGTTCGCGGATTCCGAGCATATTGAGATTAGGTCCGTTAAGGACTAGAACACGCTTCATGGCATCCTCCGGTTGCATAATCGCTTGGAATCAAGCGTAACACCCTTGCCATTTTACCATAACTTTCCCCCGTTTGTTAAGCGCCTTTCTTAAATGGTTCGCGGGTCCTCTCGTCCGTAAATTCCACGGAAATCGAATAACCGATAAACAACCCCCACAATACGAACAAACAAGCGTCGGTAATCAGCGTGTTCCATTCGATTTGCCCGAGCCACGGCATCATGCCAAGGGCCGGTCCGACAAGCAAATACAGCAGTCCCCACCAGCAAACGCCGTATGCGACTCCGCCCCACGGCCCCTTAACTTTGGCTAAAAATATACCGTAAATAAGCGAAGCGGCGACCGAAAACAAGATATAAAAGACCCAACCGACCAAATAACCTTGCCATGTCATTAAAAACGAATGCCTGAAAAACGGCTCCACCAGGAAACCCGGTGTAAGTTCGGTAAAACGGAAAAAATGCTCGATGATTTTCAGCGCGCCCCAGATAACTCCGGCAAAAAAACCGATATATCCGGCAAACCACCATTTATTTGTATGCCGAACCGTCTCGTCCTGAATTTTCATGTCCGCTCGACCCTTCCTCTATATGTGCATTAACGAAGCCAATTAAAGGTTAGTATGCACAAAACCGGGTTCAATAAACGGGTAGCTTTATACCAGCGAATTCGTTAAAATAGATGTTATATCCATCAATCGAAGAAGGTGAGCACGTTGTCGCAAAATCAATGCACAATTTACGGAGGTCAAGCTGTAATAGAAGGAGTTATGTTCGCCGGCCAAACGGTTCATGTTACGGCGGTGCGCCGTAAGGACGAATCGATTCAATACTTTGAGGTGCCGAAGAAAGAAATCCCTTGGGTTCAAGCGCTGAAAAAAATCCCTTTCGTCCGCGGTATTGTCGGCATTATCGAAGCAAGCGCCAAGGGTGCGCAGCATTTGAATTTCTCCGCCGAGGTATTCGCCGAGGAAGAAGGAGAAACGAAAGAAGAGAAAAAAGAATCGGTTTTCGCCAACATCTCAATGATTCTAGGCGTGGCGGTCATCGGCATCATTTCGTTTTTGTTCGGGAAATTTGTATTTACTCTAGTTCCCCCCGCTATCGAGCAACTGCTGTTTTCCCGCCTGTTCGAAAACCAGATCGGGCATAACTTGATCGAAGGTTTGATTAAAATCATTTTGCTCGTCGGATACATTTATTTCATCTCGCTTACTCCGATGATCAAAAGGCTGTTTCAGTATCACGGGGCGGAGCATAAAGTGATCAGCGCGTACGAAGCCGGAGTCGATTTGACGGTGGAGAACGTGCAAAAATTCAGCACGCTTCATTACCGGTGCGGCAGCAGCTTTATCGTCTTTACGGTAATTGTCGGCGTCGTCATTTACTCGTTTTTCACTTATGATTCATTCATCGAGCGGATCGTCCAGCGTATTATATTATTGCCGGTCGTTATCGGCGTGTCTTACGAGGTGCTGCGTTTTACGAACAGCCTGCGCGAAGTGCCGGTGCTCAGATACTTGGGATATCCCGGACTTTGGCTGCAAAAACTGACGACCAAACAGCCTGACGATTCCCAGGTAGAAGTATCCATCGCTTCGTTTAACCGGATGCGGGCCATCGATATGCAAAACCAATAAGCTGATGATTGTAATACAGATATTTAAACTCATGTTTTAACCTTAGGGGGAATGATCGCATGAACCGCCGATTACCCGCATACGCCTATGTCATATTCGGGCTCGTTGCCGTCGGGATATTAGCCCGATTCGTCTCCGATCCGAGAGGCATGATCGTTCCGATTGTCGTTTTCGGTGTCGTATTTCTGCTCTACAAATTTCCGCCCAGCCGTTGGCAGCGCCGCAAAACGGCTCCCGGTCCCCGCTTCGCAAAACCGAAGGAAAAACGCAGAGCACCCTTCCGCGTCATCCAGGGCAACAAACCCGACGACGACGATCTGCCTAAATATCACTAACCAACAGCGACCTCGCGTCGCTGTTTTTTTATTGCCTTTGGTTGCACATTGTAATTATCTACGGCTTGTACTGGTTGTGTGCGCGCAGAAAAGTTTAGCGTGTTCGGCCCCAATTCGGCGCCAGCCGAATCGTGCCGAACAAACGCGGGCAAGCGGCACTCAGAATCTCCCAGCATCTTCGCTCCAAAAAGTAAAGCGTGCCCGGCATAGGATTTTTTGTCCGAAGGCAAAAAAATCCATGCCGGGCAAACGCGAACTAGCAGCGAGTATATCCTCCACCGGGCGGGTCCAGGGCGCTTGGGGCGCCTGGGGTCCCCCTTCAGGGGGATTTAGGGGGGGTCCGCCCGATTCAGGGGGTGATATGCCTCCTACGACTTAGGAATAAGCTTCCTTTCCACCATCATCTTAAATTGGTTCTCGTACTCGGATGCCTTCCATCTGGAAAAAAATGCGCTCGCCGCGTTGTACCCGGACTCGTACAGCTTTCCGCTCGCTTCCGGCGTAATTTCGAACTGCGTGACCCTTACCCCGACAGCCGGAATTTTTATCGTACGAAAGCGGTTATGCTCTTCGATGTAACGCTCATCGTGAGCCTCTAACATCGTCGCCACGAGCGCACGCAGCATCGTCACAGGACCGTAAATTTCGTGGGGTACCGCCGCCTGTTTTCCTACGAGCTGAAAGCCGACCGTCGGAATCATTTTGCTCATATTCGTTTCATATTGTTTATCGAACAACCACAGAGGGAAATTGCTCAGCAGTCCGCCGTCCACAATGTAAATAAACTGATTTTTGAACAAATCCCCTTTTTTGCGGATCGTCACCGGCTTGCGGACAATGACCGGGTCAAAAAAATACGGAATGCTCGTGCTCATCCGGATCGCTTTGGATATAAGCAGCTTTTGCGGGTCGATGCCGTATTGATCGATATCGTCCGGCAGCACAAGCAGCTTGCCTTGGGAAATATCCGAGGCGATGATCCTAAGCTGACCTGGCTTTAAATCACCGAAGGTGCGGATCCCTTTTTTCAACAGGAGCTGGTAAACCCAGTATTCGAGCGCCTCACCCGAGTAAAGTCCCTTCTTGATAAACAGCCGTAGTGCCGGACCGATGATTTTAACGTTTTCAAAAATCCAGGAACGTTTTAAAAAAGCCGAAAACGGAGTTTGCTCAACCACCTTTTTTATTTCTTCTCCCTTATACCCCGCTGCAATGAGCGATGCGACAATTGATCCTGACGACGTTCCCGCCACTTGATGAAACCGCACGCCTTTCTCTTCCGCAGCGTGCACCGCGCCAGCCAGCGCGATCCCCTTCACCCCTCCGCCTTCAAACACCGCATTCACGAGCATGCCTACCATCACCTCTCGCACACAGCCTCTAGTGGTATGTATGCAAGATTGCGATTGTCCTAGAACCGAAGCTACTTCATGCACCCCCGCCAAGCTCCGCATTATTTCCAAGGCAAAGCAAAAAGACCGTCAGCATCGGCTGACAGTCCCGGTTTTTCTCTACATTATGTTAATCCGCGTCCATTTCGGCCTTCAGTTTTTGCAATTCCATGGTGCGGGCAGGGTCGCGACGGAAATATTCCAGCAAAGTGGCGATACAGTTGATCGAATCCCAGCTCAGGTGGTGTTCGATCCCTTCCACATCTTTATAAATCGTGTCGTCGGATACGCCGATCAGCATCAGAAACTCTTCCAACAGCTGGTGACGGTCTACGAGACGTTTGCCCATCTTTTGTCCCTTGGACGTCAGAACTAGTCCGCGGTACTTTTCATATACAAGATAATTATCTTTGTCCAGTTTTTGGATCATTTTCGTAACGGAGGACGGATGAACTTCCAAGCCTTCGGCGATATCGGAAACGCGCGCGTATCCTTTTTCGTCGATCAGCTTATAGATTCTTTCCAAATAATCCTCCATGCTTGGCGTGGCCATCCAAGTTCCCCCTGTACGTCAGTGAGCGATTCATATGTTATGATACCTTGTTTTATCTCGAAATTGCAAGTGTATGAAGCTCGAAATTCCCATGTGTGTTTTTCCCGAGTAAATCATACAATAACCCAGGCTGAGTGAATACTTACTATACCATATTGCCATTGGAAAAAGCAAGAAGGCGAGGTGACGTTCTCCCATATGTCCACTCAACTCATGAGCCACCGGCATACGCAGCTGTTTATTCCGGAGCTTGTTTATTTTGAACCGAATGCGCTCGAATATCCGAAAGGGCAAAAAATTCATGAATGGGCGAAACAACAAGGTTTGCCCATCCGCATCACGCCTTCGCATAACCGGATCACCAATTTACCCGGCGAAAGCGAGCTGGAAAAATACAAAATCGCCAAACGAACGCTTGTTGTGGGCATCCGCAAAACGCTTAAATTCGATACGTCCAAGCCGTCCGCGGAATATGCTCTTCCGATCGCCACCGGCTGCATGGGTCATTGCCATTACTGCTACCTGCAGACGACGCTCGGCGCCAAGCCGTATATTAGAGTATATGTCAACATGGACGACATATTGAATGCGACGCAGCAATACATCGACGAAAGAGCGCCGGAAATCACACGCTTCGAAGCGGCATGTACCTCCGATCCCGTAGGGCTCGAGCACATCACCGGTTCGCTGAAGGAAGTCGTCGAATTTATGGGACGTCAGCCGCTTGGACGGCTCAGATTCGTCACAAAATATCACCACGTCGAGTCGCTGTTGGATGCCAAGCACAATAAGCATACCCGGTTCAGATTCAGCGTCAACGCCGACTACGTCATTAAAAACTTCGAACCGGGGACATCGAGTTTTCAAGAGAGGATCGATGCGGCGGGCAAAGTGGCGAAGGCCGGCTATCCGCTAGGCTTTATCATCGCGCCGATCATTTGGCATGAAGGATGGGAGGAAGGATACGCGGCACTGCTGCACAGGCTGAAGGAGGCCGTTCCCGAGGAGTCAGCACAAGACCTGACGTTCGAGCTGATCCAGCATCGTTTCACGAAAACGGCCAAACGGGTGATTGAGCTGCGTTATCCGAAAACGAAGCTGGAACTGGACGAAACGAAACGGAAATATAAATGGGGCCGCTGGGGGCAAGGTAAATACGTATACCCTGACGAACAAGCCGATGCGCTTCGGGAGTTTATCACCGAGCAAATCTTCGAGAACTTCCCTAAGGCAAATATCGACTATTTTACATGACTTTAAAACTTAAGCCATGGAGGGGTCATATCGTTGAGCCAGATCGTAATTTTCGTCATCCGGTCGGTGTACAAGAGTACAGCCATGACGATCATCAGCGCCCCTCCGATTTTCATGATTTTTGCCGAATATTGGAGTATCCACTTGGTTGTCCCGATAAAAAATGCCAGGATAAAAAACGGAATCGCAAATCCAAGCGAATAAGCGGTGATAAGCGGAAACCAGGAACCCGGCTCTGATGCAGCCAAAGCCAAAATCGCGGACAAAATCGGTCCGACGCATGGCGACCAGCCCGCGGCAAACCCCATCCCAATCAGAACCGACCCGACATAACCGGCAGGACGAAGCTTCCACTGCACTTTTCTTTCCTTGAGCAGCCACTGCGGCTGAAAAATTCCGAGCAGGAAAAGTCCCATCACCAAAATAAGAATTGCCGCGATTTCCCTGATCAAATCCTTGTAGTCGATGAACAGCGCGGCGACAAGACCGGCTCCCCACCCGAGACTGTAAAAAATAATCGAGAACCCGGCGATAAAGCACAAGGTATGCAAAATCGTCTTCAGCCGCACATCGGCGGAACCGCCCTCCTTGAGCTGGCTGACCGATATGCCGGTAATATAGGAAAGATACGACGGATATAACGGCAGGCAGCAGGGTGAAATAAACGAAGCGAGCCCCGCCCATAATGCGATCCATAAGTTGACATGCTCCACAGTCTGATCCCCTCTCGATACGTCTTACAATCTAAGCCCCCGCTTCACAAACAACGTGCCGATCAGAACAGCTATCAAGAGCAGCACAACGGTTGCTCCCGGCGCCAAATCCCATAGCCCGGCCGCGATCAGTCCGCCCAGCACGCACAGCTCGGAAAAAATGCAAGCGAGCACGACGGAATGACGAAAGCTTTTCGCAACTATAAGGCTGCAGGCGACCGGAATCGTCAGCAGCGACGAAACGAGCAGCGCTCCCACGATTTTGATCGAAACGCTGATGACAAGCGCCGTCAGCATCGTGATGACGATGTTGTATGTACGCAGCGGCAAACCGCTGACCCCGGCGGCCTCTTCGTCAAAAAACATCAAAAACATCTCTTTGAAGTTAAAGATAACGACCAGGATGACGAGAACGGCAACACCGGCGATTACCCACAAATCCGTCTGGTCCAGCGTATAAATGTTGCCGAAAAAGTAGGTCATTACGTTGATGTTGAATCCTTTGCCCATCGTAAAAAGCAGCGTTGCCAAAGCAACGCCGCCGGACATGATGATCGCGATCGACAGCTCTGCGTAAGTGCGGTATGCCTTGCGCAGCCGTTCGATCGCAAACGAAGCGAGGAGCGCAAACACAAGTCCGACGGCTACCGGGTAAATGCCGATCAAAAAGCCTAACGCCACGCCGGCAATCGATACATGGGCGAGCGTATCCCCGATCATCGAAAGCCTTCTAAGCACTAAAAATACGCCCATCAGAGGCGCCGTAATGCCGATCAGCGCCCCTCCGACGAGCGCCCTCTGGAAAAAGTATTCGGAAAAAATGCTCAATGTTTTCTACTCCTAACTCATACTTGAATCGAGTGCGTCAAATTCGTTTCCAAACACTGCTCGGGCTGATGCGTATGCTTGACATAAAATTTCAGGCCCCCGCTCGTCTGTACCGAGTTCGGCCCCAAATACGACTGAACCATCTCCAAATCGTGAGTCACCATCACGAACGTAATATGATGGTGCTCATGCATATGCCGGATCAATTGAAAAAAGTCGGCCTGCGTCTTGGCGTCGATGCCGACCGTCGGCTCGTCAAGAATAAGCAGCCGCGGGTTGTTAATAAGCGCCCTGGCGAGGAATACGCGCTGCTGCTGCCCGCCGGACAGCTGGCCGATCCGCCGATCCGCCAAGTCCTCGATACCCATCGCCTGCAGCGCGTCATCGCATTTCCGGTAATCTTCCTTCGTCAGCCGGCGGAACATTTTCTTTTTCCCGTACAAGCCGGACATGACAACTTCCTTTACGGTAGCCGGAAACAGCGGATTCAGCGAGTTTTTTTGCGGCACGTAGCCAATCAGATCCCAGTCCTCAAACCGGCTCACCGGTTCGCCGAACAGCCGCACTTCGCCATGGCTCGGCTTCAAGAGGCCGACCATCATGCGCACCAGCGTCGTTTTGCCGGCTCCGTTCGAGCCGACGAGGCCGACGAAGTCCCTTTCGAGAATAGTAAAGCTGAGATTATCTATCACTTTTTTATGTTCATAGAAAAAAAAGACGCCATCGATGGTGACGACGCTTTGATGGCATCCGTTCGGATATCCGTTCATGGCAGCTCCTTGTTTCATGATGATATATTCTATTGTAACGCTTTTAATAAATTTTTCAAATTCGCATCCATAACCGACAAATAGTCCTGACCGGCTTGTGCTTCTTTGTCCGTCAGCCCTTCAAGCGGATTCAGCACAAGCGTCTCGATTTTCGCGTCTTTTGCGAGAGTCTTGGCCAGTTTATCGGATACAAGCTCCTCAAAAAATATATATTTCACGTTATGCTCTTTGATGAATGCATTGATTTGCTGCATGTCTTTCGCAGTAGGCTCCGCATCTGGAGATAAGCCCATGATCGGCATTTGGGTTAGCCCGTATTCCTTGCACAAATAAGCGAATGAATTGTGGGAGACGACGATTTCCTTTTTCTGTACTTGTGCCAGTGCCGACTTGTACTTGCTGTCCAGCTCGTCAAGCTGCGCGGCAAACTTTGTATAATTCGCTTCATAATCGGCTTTGTGGGCTTCGTCGGCAGCGACAAGATTGTCTTTGATCGTCTGCGCTATTTTTTTTGCATTCACGGGACTAAGCCAAACGTGAGGATCCCATTCGGATTCGTGCTCTTCGTGTTTGCCTTCGTCGTGACCGTGCTCTTCTTCGGCGGCTTTGAGCAGCTCCAATCCTTTGCTGGCTTCCACCGCCTTCACCTTGACTCCCGGCTTCAGGCTGCCAAGAAAATCGTTCACCCAGCCTTCGAAACCGGCTCCAAGATAAATAAACAGATCGGCCCCCGTCAAATTGCTCATATCCCGGCTCTTCGGCGACCAGTCATGCGGCTCCACCCCGGCAGGCACGAGATTGATCACGTTCACATGATCGCCGCCGATTTTTTTCGTAAAATCGTAAAGAGGATAAAAGCTGGCGACCACGTTCACTTTTCCCGTCACGAGCGTTTGTTTGGTCCCGCCGCAAGCGGATAATAAAAGTGAACTCACCAAAAGCATAATAACTATCGATACAACCTGCTTTTTGAACATGCTTGCACTCCTCCGAGACATTCCGATGTTTAATCGTAATTTTTTTTATTAATACATTCAGGATTATAAGCGGGCTTAGCGCTTCCTGTCAATGCCTAATCGTAATTTTTTTGAAAAAAAATTAAACAAAAAAGACAAGGTTCCCCTTGTCCCATTATCCCCGCATTTCGCTTTATTGAAGCGTTTCTTTTCTTTTTATAATCTCCTCGGGTTTCAAGCCGGTTACTCGTGCAATGATCGAAATGTCCAGACCTTCGGCGATCATTGCTTTGACCATTTGTTCTTTGCTTATCTCCTTACCTTCCTCAATTCCTTTTTCAATTCCTTGTTCAATACCTAGTTCAATGCCTTGCCTATATCCCTTCGCTTCGACTTCATCAATGATTTTGTCAAAGTTGTCTCGCATGTAAACGGCTCCTTTATGACGAATGTTTCAATCGTTTCAAGTACCACTTGATCCAGCTTCGCATGTGGAAGCTTCCTAGCAAATCGATGTGTGAGCCAGGTCAGAAACCGCCGCAATTGCGGTTCGGGCATTCGTTCCACCGTCCCCATCAAGTTGCTGAGCTGGCGTCTTAAATCGTCCAGACCATCTTGCTGCTGCAGCAAAAAAACAGCTCCGATCGTGTTGGATAAACTCAGTAAATCCTCTTCTTTATATCTCTGCACATCAATTAAAATATACTGAAAATTCATCAGTTCCGTGCCGAACAGTTTTTCGCCGCCGATAACTTCCCGAAAGCTGCGGCTTGCCGTCCATCTCCGTTTCCCGCTGTATACGACCAAAGGCACAATGGCGGGCAACCGGAAGTCTTTTCTTGCGGGGATTGGTTTGGGCGTATTTTTCAATACATCCCGCCAAATTTCCGTTTGATACATAAGCAGCCGATAAGGCATCTGATAATCGACGGTAGATTGCATCTCCAGCAATACGTAGAAGATGATGTCCTGATCTTCGAGCTGCAGGCGGTAAACGATATCGGCTTCCTTTTTGCTGAAATCAGGTAAAATGTAAGATTTATCGACGCCGACCAGCCGGGATTCATCGACTTGCTGCACCCAGTCCCGGTGTACGAAGCTTTTCAGCAACTGCAAAAAGATCTGCTTGCTGGACAGCAAATATTTGTAGCCGCGATCGTGTCGATGGAACCCGGCCGCATGTTCCTGATCTTGAGGCATTCCCATTCTCCTCGGGCTGTTATTTTTATTATAAATCAATCCTCATGACGTGAAAAGAATCCGTCACACGCAAAAAAGCACCCGGCCAGCCGATCGATCGGCGGTCAAGGTGCTTCCTTGTGCATAAATATAAAGTTTTATTCGACGCGAATCGCTTGCTTTTGAGCGAGCAGGCAAAGCTCGGCCGCCTTAAAGGCATGCTCCTGCGTCATCGCGTTTTCCGTACGGTTGATGCAGTCGAGAATGAGCTGGCCGAAAAACGGATACCCGACCTGACCGCTAAGCGAATAGTGCTTTTCTCCTTCATGGTTGACCAGGTAGAGAT
Source organism: Paenibacillus hamazuiensis (assembly GCF_023276405.1). Classification (NCBI taxonomy): domain Bacteria; kingdom Bacillati; phylum Bacillota; class Bacilli; order Caryophanales; family Paenibacillaceae; genus Paenibacillus; species Paenibacillus hamazuiensis. The sequence goes on along the minus strand of NZ_JALRMO010000001.1, from coordinate 1,817,447 downwards.
GGTTGCCGCTCGATTCGCGCGCGATATCGATGTATTTGCGCAGCTCGATATATCCGTCCGTACCGAGAATGATCATCCGGCCGTCTCCCCAGGTGCCGAGACCGTTCGGAGTCAGCCAGTCGACGCGGAAATAGCTGGTTGCACCGTTGTCGGCCACGAGTGTCGCATCGCCGAAGTCCTCGAGCTCCGGATACTGCTTGTTGTTGTAGTTCGCTACGCGGCTCGAAATAACCTTCGCGTCCTTCGCGCCGGTATAAAACAAAAACTGTTCGATCTGGTGGCTTCCGATATCGCAAAGAATGCCTCCGTACTTCTCATGCTTGAAAAACCATTCCGGACGGCTCGGCGCATTTAATCGGTGCGGGCCGGTGCCCAGCGTCTGTACGACGCGGCCGATCGCTCCTTGCTGGATCAGCTGTCCGGCGAACACCGCACTTTCCACGTGAAGCCGTTCGCTGTAGTAAACCATGTACTTGCGGCCCGTCTCCTTAACCGTCGCACGCGCTTCCTCCAGCTGTTCCAGCTTGGTGAACGGCGTCTTGTCCGTGAAATAGTCTTTGCCGTGTTTCATGACGCGGACGCCGAGCGGACCTCTTTCGCTTGGAACGGCGGCAGCGGCAACCAGCTTGATGTTCGGATCCTGCAAAATTTCATCGAGCGATGCTGCAGCTTGCGCTTGAGGGAATTTCTGGACGAATGCGTCCACTTTGGCCGGGTCCGGGTCGTACACCTTTACCAGATCGGCTCCGGCTTCGACCAAACCGTTGCACATGCCGTAAATGTGCCCGTGATCGAGCGCGACCGCGGCAAAAGCGAACTCGCCTTTGGATACGACCGGATTGGGCTTGCCCTGCGGAGCGTAGTTCATACCGTCGCTTTTTTGTACCATAACTGCCTCCCATGAATGGATAATGGTAAATAACATTGTTCACGTTAACATATATTATTTTACCACTGATCCTACCGGTATGTCATCAGCAACTGTGGCCAAAGTTAACTCATCCCCCTGCGATGCGGCCAAGATCATGCCCTGCGACAGCTCGCCGCGCAGCTTTACCGGCTTCAGGTTGGCGACAAGAATCACCTTGCGGCCGACCATCTGCTCCGGCGTGTAATATTTGGCGATGCCGGAGACAACCTGCCGCTGCTCATAGCCGAGATCGAGCTGCAGCTTCAGCAGCTTGTCGGCCTTCTCGACGCGCTCGGCGGCGATTACCTGCGCGACGCGCAGCTCCACCTTGAAGAAATCGTCGATGCCGATTTCTTCCTTCGCTTCCGCAGCAGGCGCCGGGGCCGCTTTTGCGACGGTTTCACCCGGCGCAGGCTGGGGCTGCTCCGGTGCAGCCGCCGCGCCGCCGCCCATCGTGCCCGCGATGTAGGCAACCTCCTTTTCCACGTCGAGACGAGGGAAAAGGTTCTCGCCCTTCTGCACGCGCAGGCCTGCCGGCAGCTTGCCGAATTCGCGCACCGTATCCCACGCTGTAAGCTCAGACAGCCGTTCTGCCGGAATGCCGATCTGCTGCCAAATTTTCGCCGGCGTGCCGGTCGTGAACGGCTGCAACAGCACAGCCGCGATGCGCAAGCTCTCGGCGAGGCAGTACATCACGGATCCGAGCGCCTCCCGCTTCGTCTCGTCTTTCACCATCGTCCACGGCTGCGTTTCGTCGATGTATTTGTTCGTGCGGCTGATCGCCTGCCAAATAGCCGACAGCGCCACGGAAAACTCCATGTTTTCCATCGCTTCCTCCGCCTGCTTGACCGAAGTTTCGATCGTACCCAGCAGCGACGAATCAAATTCAGTTGCACCCGGAATGTAACCCGGCAAAACGCCGTTAAAATATTTGTCGATCATTACGACCGTGCGGCTAAGCAGGTTGCCGAGATCGTTGGCGAGATCGAAATTGATCCGTTCGACAAAGCTTTCCGGCGTAAACGTGCCGTCCGAGCCGAACGGCACTTCGCGCATGAGATAATATCTCAGCGCATCTAGGCCGTAGCGGTCGATCAGCGTTACAGGGTCTACGACATTGCCCTTGGACTTCGACATTTTGCCGTCTTTCATTAGCAGCCAGCCGTGCGCAAACACCTTTTTCGGCAGTGGCAGGCCGAGCGCCATCAGCATGATCGGCCAGTAGATCGTGTGGAAGCGGACGATTTCCTTGGACATAAGGTGAACGTCGGCCGGCCAGTATTTCCGGTATTTGCTGTCGTCCTCGCTGCCGTAGCCGAGCGCCGTAATATAGTTGGAAAGCGCATCGATCCACACGTAGATGACATGCTTCGGGTTACCCGGCACCTTGATGCCCCAGTCGAACGTCGTACGCGATACGGCGAGGTCTTCCAGCCCGGGTTTGATGAAGTTGTTGATCATCTCGTTTTTGCGCGATTCCGGCTGGATAAAGCCGGGGTTTTCCTCGTAATACTGCACCAGACGATCCGCATATTTGCTCATTCGGAAGAAATAGATTTCCTCCGTCAGCCATTCCACCGGCCGCCCGCAGTCCGGACATTTGCCTTCCACGAGTTTATTTTCCAAGTAAAAAGACTCGCAAGGCGTACAATACCAGCCCTCGTATTTACCGAGATAAATATCGCCCTGATCCATCAGCTGCTTGAAAATCTTTTCAACGGCGCGTTTGTGCCGCTCGTCCGTCGTGCGGATGAAGTCGTCATATGAGATGTCGAGTTTTTTCCATAAATCCTTGATGCCGGATACGATGCCGTCAACGAACTGCTGCGGCGTTTGGCCTTTCTCCTGTGCCTTGCGTTCGATTTTTTGCCCATGCTCGTCGGTTCCGGTCAAATACATGACGTCGTATCCGCGCAGCCGCTTGTAACGGGCCGTCACATCCCCCGCTACCGTCGAATAGGCATGCCCGATATGCAGCTTGTCGCTCGGATAATAAATCGGCGTCGTGATGTAAAACGTTTTTTGCTCTTTGGACATAAATGCTCCTCCTTTTTTAATTAAAAAAGCCCTCATCCCCTTTGGGACGAGAGCTTCGAGCTCACGCGGTACCACCCAATTTCCTCAGCGGCAAATGCCTGCCGAGGCTCTTGTTCAAGTCTCTGCGACCTCCATTAACGCTGGATCACGGCGGCAGCTCACGGGTACGCCTGCAGGCGGCAAACCAGCTCACAACCGCTTCCTCCGGGACCATATTCCTCTGCTTCGCGCTATGCCGGTTTTCAGCTTCCCCGGCTCTCTGTCATAGGCTTAAGCAAAGTACTCATCCGTTCATGGGAAATATGGATATTATTAGCCAAATATATCGAAGACAACCCTCTCTTGTCAAGTCTGCTGGTGTACATCCAACGCTCATCTATTCGGGATCCGGCGGAGGGACGTGGTCGATGCCCCCCGGATGGAACGGATGGCATTTGCAAATTCGTTTTGCCGCAAGCCAGGAGCCTTTGAGCGCGCCGTGACGCTCCAAAGCGACAAGCGCATACTCGGAGCACGTCGGATAAAACCGGCACGTCGGCGGCTTTAGCGGGGATATGCATTTACGGTAAAAAAGAACGGCTCCGGTCAGCAGCTTTACCATGGTTCGTTCCTTCCTGAGGTAATCACCCCTAAATCGTTGCAGCAACCGCAGTACAATCAATTAAAGATCATCATATCACAACAAAAAAAGGACCTGCAAGGTCCGCTCAAAGGGTACATCAACTGCTAACGGTCGCGTTCTGTTCTTGTTTCTTGCGTTCTTGACGCTGCCGCTTTTGCTTCGCATGGGTTTGCCGAGGGACAATTTAAAAGATAATGCACAATGGTTACGCAAATATCACGGAGACGGGTCAGTTTTGCCCATCAACCGATCCATATGATTCTTCAGCTCCTTGAGCGGGTGTTCGATCCGTCTTCCCGTCTCGCGTTCGATTCGTTCGGCGGCGGCTGTCATCGACAGCTGGCCTACGGCAAGTCGGCTTGCCGGCTGCCGGCGAATATGCTCGGCGACCAATTCGAGATACTCTCCCTCTTTTCCTTCCATAAATAGCTCGAAAGATCGTTCGATCACCGACGCTTCCACATCCGGACGAACCCCTCGCCGATCCGCGAACATCCTTAACCTCCTCATCGTTCCTTGCACCGTAGCCGGGTTGGTAAACAAGATGCGGACAGGGCCTTCCGACTCGAACAGCGATGTCATAAACGGCTCGTCGATGGCAGCAACAGGGCACGGCGTGCGGGGCCGAACTTCGTCCATCGCGGCGATATAATTTGTGCATGTGAGCAGAATGGCATCGGCAGGATATCCGCCAATCCACTCCAGCTGGCGCTCCATATATATGCGCAGCTCATGTTGCTGCCGCTCTTTGCCATTCAGCCAAGGAATAAATCCCGGATCTACATAATGAACGAGCCGGTAATCGCTTCCTAAGGTTCTTTCAATGCCCGGAATGTTGTTATGATGTGCATGAAGGCAGCCTATTGTTTTGACCATACTTCTCCGCCTTTCGTCTCGGTTTGTCCGTAAATGGTTTAATCTTATATTAAGGTATTTTTTAGCCGTCATTAAGTTTATCGTCATCTTCTTTTCATATTTGAGATTTACATTAGGAAATGTAAGGAGCCATACATATAAAAAGGATAAGGTGGAGAGAACCATGAATCGGAGAAACAAAAAAGCGATCGTTACTACATTGACAGCTGCATTGCTGCTCGGAGGAGCTCTGGGCAGCACCTTCTCGCCAAAAGCTTTTGCGGAGGAAGCATCCGCAGCCGCCGGAACTTCTGGAACTTCTGGAGCTGCTGCAACACCTGCCGCTGCCGGCGCCAACGCACTCGATATTGCCAAGCAAGCCGGCATTGATCTTCACTTGGATCAGATCGTTCAGAACAGCGCCGTTTTCCTCGATTTCGATGACTATGGGGACCTGATCGAGCAGCTGAGAGCGGGAAGCAGCTTGGTGGATGTCGCCAAAAGTGCAGGGTTTGACGCGGACGATTTCGTAGCCCGGCTGACAAATATCTCCGTCACAGAGATCGATAACGCTTTGGCGAGCGAAAAGCTGACCAGCGAACAAGCCGATCAACTGAAATCGGCCGTAAACGCCAAAGTCAAAGAAATCGTAAACACCGCAGGCTATCAGGAACCGAAATCGGCGGCAGCCGCTTCGGATGCGTCCTCCGCAGCCGCGGATCCGGCGAAAAACATCGATCTCGGATTGGATAAAATCGTAGCTCTTTCCTCGCAATATTTGGATATGGACTGGATTGACGTGAGAGACGCTTTGAATAACGGAGATTCGCTGGCAAGCCTCGCCAAAAAGACCGATCTCGGCGAAGAGGGGCTGCTGAACAAGCTGATGGAATATGCTGAGCTTAACATTCAAAATGCGGCATCGCAGGAGCTGATCACCGGTGATCAAGCCTCGCAGCTGATTACGAAAGCACAGGATGCAATCAGGAAAGCTGTGGAAACGTCCGGCTACAGTGACCGCGTTCAAGGCTAACGCCTTTTAAAATAAACCAACCCCCCGTATCGAGACGAAAGCTCGGTCCGGGGGGTTCGTGCGTTTTGCGCCATCCAATCGCGGCATCAGCCGCTCAGTCTGCCGCCGTTTCCCGCAGAAGCGGCAATCGTGGAGGACGGCGGCTCCGTGCCCATGCCGTAGCGGGAGCGCAGCAGGAAAGCGTAAAACGATGCGAGGATTTGCTGAAACAGCATGCAAATAATAACCGGCATCGCCACCGCCGCCGGGAAATAAGTGGTCGCCAGCACGGCTCCAGCGCTAATATTGCGCATCCCGCTGTTGAACGTCATTGCGACGACAATGCTGCGGTCCCAACCCATCAGCTTCGCCACAAGCCAACCGATCGCATAGGACGATATCGCGATAAGGAGCACAGTGATGAAGATGACGAACAGCTTGGCGTTAAACAATTTCAAGTAAGGAGCGACAAGCGAGCTGTTGATCGCCACTACGACGCCGAGCGAAATTTTCGAGACCGGAGACAGCGGCACGCCGAGCTTCTCCTTGATTTTCCCCTTCGTCCATCCGTTCAGCACCATGCCGAGCACGGAAGGAAACACAACCATCCACAGCAGCCCCTTCATCATACCCAGCGTGTCGATCTTTACATCCGCTCCTACAAGAAGGTGCATCGTAAATGGAACAAGGAAGGGGGACAGCAGCGTATCGATCAAAATCAACGAAAGCGTAAACGCAATGTTGCCCTTGTAAATAGACACCCACATGAAGCTGATGATTCCTGTCGGGATTGCAAACGCAAGCAGGAGCCCGGTGATCGTCAGCGAATCCCCGGCAAACACGATATGCCCGGTAACAAGCGCGACCAGCGGCATGACCAGATGGAGCAAAGCCATACAGGTGAGCAGCGGAACCGGATGCATGATGACCCGGGTCAAATCTTTAAAATTCGATCCGAGACTGCCCGAAAAGGTGATTAAAGCAAATATCCAGGGCACAAGAAACGAATAAGGCTGAAGCGTGGCGGAAAAAATCACGCCCAAACAGACTGCGGTCGGCGTGATCAACGGCATGATTTTTTCCAGCTTTTTGTTGAGGCGAAACAGGAATGGATACATGACGAAGTCCCCTTGTTGTCGTTATGAACACGTGAACAATGATGTTTTTATTGTACCATAACTTGACGGCAATTGGGGGAAAAAATAAAACCTCCGCTTCCGATCGGGCGCAAAAGCATTGTTCGCACCGCCGGATAGGAGATTTTTCGATTGCTAAGATCAGGCTGCTGAGTTTCGTTCGAAAAATCGCTAATGGCCCGAGGGCAGCTGCACCCCTTGCTGACGATTCTCCTCCGAAGCTGCGCTTTTACCGGAAAACAGCGGAACGAGCAAAGCGCATGCCATAGCCGCGATCATAAGCGCAATAAAATACCCGCCTTGAAAATCTTTAACGAACATGGCGGATACCAGAAGCAGGATCCGGGTTACGTTTAAAAACCATTCGCGCCACAGAAATATTCGCGCCTGTTCGATCGCCGTATGTTTGCTTATGATTTTAAATTGACCGGTATTCCATACGGTGCCGAAATAAAACAACCCTATTGTCGTCAGGATGTTGGAGATCACCAAAAAAAAGGAATGCTGCAGAAGCGCGCACAAAAAGCCGATGCACATCGATGCCATGCCGATGGCGAGCCAAATTCCGTTTTGAATTTGCAGCCGCCGGTACAAAAACATCGATCCGATCGAAGATAACGCGTACATCACATTAAGCAGCGCGATGACGAGTTTATCGCTCGATACCGAAAAAGTAAAAATGATCGCAAACAATGCCTGAAATTGCAGAAATACGCCTGCCGCGAGACAGGAAGGCACCATCCAGCGGATTGCGGGATAACAAAACACTTTGGAAAACGACATATTGCGGAATAACGGCTCCGGTTCCTTCGCCAGCGTGATGGGCGGAATGGAAAAAGAGACGACAAGAAGCAAAATGACGAACAGAAACATAAGCAAAAACGAGCCGTTGTAGCCGACCCACTTGATGACGAGAGCGAACACGACCGGATTGAGGATCGACACGGCCTGGCCTATTATGCTGGCATACGAAAAGTATCCTTCGAAATCTTTTCCCCTGCCGAACACGCTGAGCGTAATGTTTTGCGCCGATGCGTAAAATCCCCACATGATGCCGACCGGCACGGCTATAATCGCGATCCAGAGCACCCGGTTATCCAAATGCAGAAACGACAGAAGCAAAAATGTCGCCGTGCCGCTCAGTGCAACGGTGCGAATCAGAAAACGGGTCGAAAACGCAGACAAAAGCCGCGCCCCGACCGCAAATGCAATGCTCCATGAAATGAACATGACGAGATTGAACCACGTCACATCCTTGATTTGCTTCGCGCTTTCCCAAATATACAAATTCACAAATATGCCGATGTAGTTGAAAATAATGTTCGACGCCGCGTTCATCAAAAGCACCCGCTTGATCTGGGGTGTGATGCTCATTCTCGTCATCTCCTCTAAAATCTTGCTGTCCGTTACCCGCGGCGTAAAATGGAAAATCCCGTACCGTTAAACGACCCGATCGGCGCGCGATCCTCGTAAAGTCCGGTCCCGTCCCCGTTCAATGCTATATCGACGAGCCACCGGGTAAATCCGGCGACCTGCATATCCTTCATCTCCTCCAGGCTGAAAAAACCGGCTGCATCGACCTCCGTACCGTCCGGAACCGGCTCGCCGTCCACATAATCCATCGTAAACGCGATGTAGACGTTATGAACGTCGCGCGGCTGATCGCGGAGCGCGACGATGCCTTTTACTTTTGCCGTCACGTTCGCCTCTTCCTTCACTTCCCTTTCGATCGTCTGCTCGATCGGCTCGTGCTGCTCGATGTACCCGCCCGGGTTCGTCCAGTTTCCTTTGCCGGGCTCGATCGCTCTGCGGACAAGCAGCACCTTGCCTTCCCGCTGCACAAGCGCTCCCACGCCGATGCTGTAGTTGCCCCAATGCACGAAGCTGCACTTGGTGCAGGCGTTTCTCTCCGTCCCTCCGATATTGCGCAGCTCGAGCGGGCTGCCGCAATCCATGCAAAACCGTGGTGCCATGAAATATCATCTCTTTTCGTTTAATGTCATGCCCTATGAATAAATATAGTTCATCTTGATCGAAGGAACAATATCAATAACTATCCCCAACGGAAGCAAATCTTGCTATAATATGAAGGATGGCATCAATCAAACTTACTGACCTCAGGCTGCTGGCAATCGGTCATCTTTTGCGGAGGACGAATACGTATGAGAGTTCACGACCTGGAAATTCCAAAAAACTTTGAAAAAGAAGATCTGCAAAGGCTTACAAGAGAAGCGAATCAGTTCAGCTCCGACATTAAAATCCGTTACATCACGGACCATCAAGTGGAAGTCGATATGAAAAGCTTGCTCGGCATGATGCTCGTACCGATTGAGAAAGGCACCAAGATTACCCTCGTGACCAAGGGGCCGGACGAGAAGGAAGCGATCGATTTCATCAGCGAACTGCTCGAGAAACCTTCTCTTTCGTGAAAAAACGAAGGAACAGCCCGAATCCGGCCAAGGATCGGCTTGCTCCTTCGTTTTGTTTTTACCGCCGGGTCTACGGCACCTTAGCGGCGAACGAATCGTAGCGGCAATTAAACTGCGTAAGGCGCATTCCTTCAGACGATGTTTCCACAACGGCGATGCCGGTGTTGCTCTGGACCAGCTGGCGGTACGCGCGAAACGGCATGGACAGCACCCCGGCCAAATATATGCGGATCGCCGTGCTGTGGCTGACGGCAAGAATCCGCCCGTCCGGATTATGTAATGCCGTTTCCTCGAAAAACGAATTCATTCGCTCGAACACTTGACGGGCGGTTTCTCCGGTGGAGCCGGCGGCGTTCGTTTCAGGCTGCTCGCACCACAATCGCCAGGCATCGGGGTAACGGGAACGAATTTCGTCGCCTCTCAAACCTTCCCACAGGCCAAAATCCACCTCTTCAAGCCGAGAATCCGTCCGCACGTCAATACCGTGTACCTTGGCGATCGGCTCGGCGGTTTCCTGCGCCCGCTTCAATGTAGATGCATATATGGCGTCCAGCGGCGTACCGGCCAAAAACTCGGCCGTTTTGCGGGCCTGCTGCGCTCCGGTATCCGAAATCGAAATATTCGTCTTTCCGCAATACCGGTTATGATCGTAATTCCATTCCGTTTCCCCATGCCGAACGATGTAAAATCGGGTCAATTCAGGCACTCCTTTTCTCTGATGTTTCATATCCGGCCTTTAGCCAAGCTTCGCCTCGCAATAATGCAGCCATATCACTATCGTAATGGACCGCTTGCGTGTTGGCAACCACTCTCGACTGTACTCCGTTTCAAGCGTATTTGTTCCTTGTGTCCACTTAACCGAGGATGTATAATCGTTTCGAATATGAACGATCCGGAGGATACATCATGAACGTATTTTTTATGGGAACCGCAAGTGCGGCAGGCAGCAAAGAAAGGGACAATACTTATCTTTTGCTGCAAAACAACGAGGAGAGCTGGATGGTCGACGTAGGCGGAAATCCGCTCGGCAAGCTGAAGCAGGCTTCCATCCCGATAGACCGCATCAAAGGCGTCATTTTTACGCATTTTCATGTCGATCATATTTACGGCCTGCCCTCCCTGCTTTGGGGAATGTGGATCGCGGGGAGGAAGGAACCGCTGACGCTTTTCTGTCCGCAGCCCAACGAAGCTCAGCTGCGCAGCATTTTGCAAAGCTATCAAGCGGCGGAATGGCCGATCGGGTTCGATATCGTGATCCGTCCGTATGAATGGGAGCAAGAGAATGTCATTGTCGACCAGCCGGATTTCCGCATTTCCACGTTCCAGAGTCTGCATGGCGTACCCGCTTCCGGCATCGCGGTCCAGAACGGCGGTCAAGTGCTTATTTATTCTGCGGACACGGGTCCGAACGAATGGATCGCCAATCAGCCGCGAATCGATGTGCTCATTCACGAAGCAACGAGGGCCCGGGGCCGGATGAGCACGCATACGAGCCTGGAGGATTTGCTCGCTTTTTATCCTATAGACCGCATCGGAAAAGTGTATGCCGTTCACCTTACGGACGGAGAGCCATACGGAGAGGTGCTGGCCGGCAGCAGCGACGCTGCAAAGTCCAAGGTGGAGCTTGCTTGCGATATGATGAGTATCACTGTGTAAGGGCATCCCCCTAGGAGTACCCTATATTGTTGCCCCCCTCCTCTAGGGGGACCCCGGGCGCCCCAAGCGCAATGTTGTCAGGGTTAAGCGGGAACATAGCGGAACTATGGTTCGCTATTTGGGGCGATTTCGGACATTTTTGGAAATTAACGGAACTCAGGTGCTCTATTTGTCGGATTTCCCAATCCACAAGCCATTTTCTACCGATTTAGCGCATCTCAGTTCCTCTATTTTTTCGATGAAGCCATTTTTCTGAGAATAACGAACGTGAGTTCCGCTATTTTTATAAACTACTTATTTTCGAGGAATAACAGTTCCAAGTGTCATTTAGTCTTCTATGGTTCCAATCTCGATTTCGAATGTAAAAAACCTGGCGAACATTCCGCCAGGTTTTCTTTGTATATAGTTCGTTCGTTTTTAGAAATTGAAATACTCGTTTGCGTTGTTGTAGGAAATGTTTTGCACGATTTCGCCGAGCAGCTCCATATCGTGAGGGAACTCGCCGTTCTCTACCCATTCGCCGATCAGGTTGCACACCAAACGGCGGAAATATTCGTGGCGGGTGTAGGACAAGAAGCTGCGGGAGTCGGTCAGCATACCGACAAAGCGGCTCAAGAGGCCGACGTTGGCCAGCGTCTTCATTTGGTCTAGCATGCCGTCCTTCGTATCGTTAAACCACCATGCGGAGCCGAACTGGATTTTGCCCGGGATGCCGCCGCCTTGGTAGCTGCCCATGAGTGTGGCCAAAATAATATTGTCGTTCGGGTTGAGCGAGTACAAAATCGTTTTCGCCAGCGCATTGTCCTTGTCGAGCGTATCGAGCAGACGGCTCAGCGGATAAGCGACCGAGCTGTCGTTGATCGAGTCGAAGCCGGTGTCCGGACCGAGCTGTGCGAACATGCGGCTGTTGTTGTTGCGGGACGCGTTGATATGGAACTGCTGCGCCCAGCCGAGCTCGGCGTAAATTTTGCACAGGAACACGAGCGTGTATGTCTTGTACTTCTTCTCCTCCTCGAGGCTGACCGTTTCGCCTTTCAGCGCTTTGGCGAAAATAGCCGCTGCCTCTTCCTTCGTCGTTTCCGCGTAAGGAACATAATCAAGCGCATGGTCGGATACGCAGCCGCCGATCGAGTGGAAGAAACGCGCGCGCGAATCGAGGGCGGAGAGCAACTGATCGTAGTTTGTGATCGTTTGTCCGGTAACTTCGCCGAGCTTGCCTACCCATGGCAGGAACGTCGCGCGGTTGATTTCAAGCCCTTTGTCCGGGCGGAAAGAAGGCAGCACCTTCACATCAAACGTCGGATCATCCTTGATTTTGATATGATATTCGAGTGAATCGGTCGGGTCGTCCGTCGTGCAGATGACGCGAACGTCGGATTTCGTGATGAAATCGCGCGCACCGAAGCCTTCGCCGCTCAGCTTGGCATTCACTTTTTCCCAAATCGCCGGAGCGTTCTTCTCGTTGATCAGCTCGTATACATCGAAATAACGCTGCAGCTCCAGATGCGACCAGTGGTAAAGCGGGTTGCCGATCGCTTGTGGAACCGTTTTCGCCCATGCGAGGAAACGGTCGTAGTCGCTGGCTCCTTCGCCGCCGGTTACATATTTTTCCAGGACACCGTTCGCTCTCATGACTCTCCATTTATAGTGATCGCCGTACAGCCATGCGTCGGTGATATTTTTGAACTTTTTGTTCTCGTAAATCTCCTGCGGGCTCAAATGGCAGTGATAATCGATGATCGGCATTTTTTTGGCATAATCGTGGTACAAGCGAATCGCAGTTTCATTGTTCAGCAGAAAGTTGTCATCCAAAAACGGTTTCATTGCGCAAATTCCACCTTTCAAAAGTATTGTTCACGTTAACATTCATACGGTAAAGGAAGACCCATAAGCGGGTCTCCCTATTAACAATATCATGTTTCGGACAACATAGCGAGTGCTTCACCCGCAAAATCCGAAAAATTTTCCGATTACTTGCCGAGCAGCTCGAGGTGTTTGCCGATGTGTTTGATAAGCGCCTGACTGTACTCTTCCTCGTGATCGCTAAGCGTGCGGTAGAACTCGTCCTTGAACAGCGAGTTGCCTTGCGCGTCTTTCGCCTGCAGCAAAATGCCGTAAGTGATGTGAATAACTTGGCGGGCGTTTTCCTCGTCCATGTACGTCGGCAGGTCCGCATCGGACACTTGATCCAGAGGTTTCACCTTGTCCGGCGTACCGTTGACATGGTAGTAAGCCGTCGCTTCCTCGTAATGCTCAAGCGCATATTGGTGCATTTTGCGGTACAAGGAAGGATTCACTCTCGCAACCGTACGCATCGCCTCAAGCCAGTTCGTGCCGGCAGTTTTCACGTGGAAGCGACCCTTCGTATATTCGCCGATCAGCTGGAATACGCTGAACTTGTCGCTGCCGGAGTGGATGCTCAGCTTGTAGCCGAACTCGTCGGCCAGGCCGGCATGGATTTTGAGCTCCTTCTCGAACTGCGCGATATCGCCGATGTAGTCGATGCCCTTCTGGAACTCGCCGCAAAATCTCGGCGCCATGCTGTAAATTTCCAGACCGCGGCTGTACAGCTCCTTCGCCACGAAGAAATGGGATTCCGGAGCGGTCGGCGTAGCCGTTTCGTCGATGGAGATTTCAAAGTCCACCGCGCGCGGAGCCGTCTTGATATACGTATTGTACACGTGCTCCATAAAATCGATCGCTGCGCCATAGATCAGCACGTTTTCGATTAGCGTCGCCTTGTCGAAAGTGAACTTCGTGCCGGCAGCCTCGAACGTTTTGTCCAGGTAACGGCTTTCGTAGTGGCTGCGGACGGATTCGGGCAGCTGCGCATATTTGGCCGCTTGAGCCTCACGCGTAGTTCCGTCCACGGTATTGTCGATTTTTTCCGAGCAGTCCAGCGTCAGCATCGTAAAGCCCAAGTCAAGCGACATTTGGATGTCTGCTTCGACCTTCAAGTGGTCGCCGTCTGCGCCGTAGCCGTCCTTGTAGCCTTCCTGGAACACGGCGTAAGCGGCGGCGTCGACAACTTCTTTATAGTTGCGGCCGGTCAGGTTCAGCTCGCGGATGCTTTGCTGGGCCAGAATCGGACGAACGTTTTTGCCGCGCACCGTTTGGATATGTCCGGGAGATGCAAGACCGAGACGGTCGCCGAGACCGATCGTGGCGATTTGCGTTCCGAACGCCTGAGGCGCCGTATATGGGAAATATTTGTTGAGCACAAGGCGGTTTTCATGCGACAGCGGACATACTTTGTACCCGCCTTGGGCGTTTCCTTGCAGTTCGCTGTACAAGCTTCCTTCGCCAACGGCGATCAAATATTTCGTGTAGCCGTCTTTGATCATAAGAAGTTTCGTGCCGGCCGCTTCGTCGAGCGATTTTTCATATACCTTGACGCCATTTACCGCCGCAGCGGAAACGGTTCCATTTTGGATCGCCTGTGCGATCGATTCATACTTGCTCATGCTATTAAAAAGCCTCCTCGACTAATGGTAACAACTCTTTTTTCATCATATCGCAAATTAATATCAGAATCTCTACGATTTTTGCTGTAAATAGCATAAACCATGCATATTTTGCTATAACGGAAGCAAGCTGTTACAATGTGGTGGGGGTGTCCGCATGAGCGAAACGGTTTCCTTTACTTACGGGTCCGAAGAGGACGATTTTTATATCGATCACGTCCGGCGAACAGAGCCGTTCGAACGAACGAATCATTATCACGGCAACTATGAAATCTACTATTTACTTTCGGGCCAGAGGACTTACTTCATTAAAGACCGTTCTTATTTAATATCTCCGGGCGATCTGGTATTTATAAACAAACACGAAGTGCACAAGACGTCGGACATCGGCGAACCCGGTCACGAGCGGATCGTCATCAATTTCAGCGACCAGTTTCTCGGAGCCGATTTTCCTTTAAAAGCGCCATATTTGTTTGTTCCGTTCGGGCATCCGGGTCACGTCGTCAGCCTCAAGCTGCAGGATCAGCTGTTCGTGCAGACGACGCTGGACAAGCTGATGAAGGAATTAAAAGACCAGGCCACCGGGTACGAGCTGTATGCGAAAACGCTGCTGATCGAGCTGCTGCTCTTCGCGACCCGTTACCTTGAACAACATAAAACCGTTCCATTTGAACATGCCAGCCCGCTGCACAAAAAAATTTCGGAAATCGTGCAATACATCAACCGGCATTACGCCGAGCCGATCACGTTAACCGCGCTTTCCGAACGTTTTTACATCAGTCCGTATTATCTAAGCCGGGCGTTTAAGGAAATTACCGGTTTCTCGTTCGTCGAATATTTGAACGTGACACGCATCAAGAAAGCGCAGCAGCTGCTCAAGGAAACGAATGCGAAAATCATCGAAATCGCCGATCAGGTCGGCTTCGAAAACATCGCTCATTTCGGGCGGGTGTTCAAAAAACTGACCAAGCTGGCTCCGCTCGAGTACCGCAAGTTCAGCCCGTGAGCAGTCCGGGAGCCCGACCGTTCCACATTATGCCTTGTCCGTACCGGGCTCCATGCGCCCGAACCGGTTTAAGCCCCATTTGAGCACCGGCGGTACGAGGAACAAAATAAACAGAATGCGGAACATTTGATAGGCGACGATCATCGTAATATCCGCATGCGTAATCGCCGCCGTCACGCCCATCTCCGTCATGCCGCCCGGCGCGGTGCTGAGGAAAGCGGTCAGAAATGTGATCGGATGCAGCAAACTGAGCACGTAGGCGATAGCCAGCGAAAAAAGCACTACGCCGATGCCGCTGAGCGCGGAGTACGGCAGCAGCTTTTTCCAGTTCGCGAGGCTGCCCAGCCTCGTCGTAACACCCATATAGGCGCCGATGGCCCACTGGGCGGCGATGATCAGGAGCGGCGGTACATGCGGGGCCGGCTCGCCCAGGACGACCAGAAGCGCGGCCGCCACCAGCGGCCCGAGCATATAAGGCGTCGGAAAGCGCAGCTTGACCGCAACCCAGCAGCTTGCCGCGATAGCGGCGACAACGCCGGCGGAAAACGCCGGATGCGCAAGCCAGGCCGTGTAAGCATTCGCCGCTGCGGAGGCAGGAACCGCCCCGTCGGCGCTTGCGGCAAGGCCGTGCACCGCCACGAAGGGCACGATAAAAATGACGGCCATCAGCCGGATCGTCTGCATAAAAGCGACCTGCGTCCCTTCCGCTCCCCTCACCTCCTCGCTTAATACGACCATCTGGGACAGGCCGCCCGGAATGCTGCCGATCACGCTGCTGGCCATCGTGATTTCCGCTTTCCGCGCCGTCAGCCAGGCTGTGGCCAAGCTGAAAGCAACCGTAAGTACGGTGACGGTCAGCATCGTCGGCAGCTGCACGACGATCTGGTGCCCCGTTTCCTTCGTAAACGTGATGCCCATCATGTAGCCGAGAACGGCGAGCCCCGCATTGCGCAGCCCGATCGGCCACCGGAGCGTCCGTTTCGCAAGCTCGCCCCAAAGCATCGCAGCCGCCATCGGGCCGAGCATCCAGCTGAGCGGGATATGCAGCAGCGTAAACAGCAGCCCGCCGGCGCCCGTCACGAGTCCGGTTTCAAGCAGTCTTCTCATTGTTGTTCAAGCTCCTTTTTCGTTCCGTCGTCGTCCCTCTTATTTTACTTGAATAAAGCTGCGGATGCACTTATAGCTATGATAAAGACGGTACATCTACGTGCTGAAAGGTTAGGGCACAAACAGGCCGCCCGATCGATCCCCGGCGGCCTCTTTATTACTCGTTGAGCTGCTGAGCCTCATCTGCAGCTTCTCAATGGGTACTATGAATAATTTTCCATAATATAACTTTTCAAGAAATTGTTACAAAACTTTCCTTGAGGGTCGCACTGAAGGAGCAGCTGCCGAAAGTCGGGCAGCTTTTCGTAAAGCGATTGAACATGTGCGGGTGGCATGGCAAACAACTTCCCCCAATGCGGACGGGCATGAAACGGTGCCAGCTGCTCTTCGATGATCGGCAATATTTGCCGCACAGCTTCCCAGTCCGCTTTCCACGTAAAGTGAATCCCCACCGATTGCTGCTTGTAACAGGGGCTCATCCACAGCCGATCTTCCGCAATCGTACGAACCTCGGACACATAGAGATACGGCGCAATGCTGTCCTTTATTCGGTCAATCGCACATAACGCATCATAAGCTTTTTGGCGCGGCACGAAATATTCGCTTTGCAGTTCCTCGCCGGCGCTTGGCGTAAAATCCATCCGGAAATGCGGCAGCCGTTCGTACCACGGCCCGGGAACGCCAAGCTGCTCGCTGCAATTCTCCGCCGAGTAGCCGGGCACCGGATGCCGGTGCGCACCTGCCGGCGCAGCGCCAAAAAATTCGGAGTCCGCCGGTGCAGGGGTGTAATCGTTTGCAATACGCTTTTGCCATACTTGATTGAAACCCGCAGTTTTCCAATCCGTGAATAGACTAACGCTGTAAGCGCTGGAGAAAATATCGTCAAAATGGTCCTTCAGCTGCGCTAAAGGCAAGTTTTCGAATACGTGTTGGCTCATCTGGAACGTAGGGATCACATCCAGAGTGATTTGCGTAATAACCCCAAGTCCTCCAAGTCCCACGACCGCTCCCTCGAAGAGACCGTCTTGCCCTTCTCGAGAGAAAACGGCTTTCTCCCCATCCGCTTTGACGACTTCCAGGGAGTGAACCGCAGAAGCAAGATTGCCGTTTCGGTCACCGGAACCATGTGTTGCTGTTGCGATTGCACCTGCAATGGATATGTGCGGCAGCGATGCCAAATTGTGCAGCGCATAACCGCATCCGTGCAAATAATGGCACAGATCGCCGTATCTTATACCGGCTTCGACTGTAATCTTATTGCGTTGAACGTCTAAATTTATAACGCGGTTAAGCTTTTGAAGCGAGAGGAGACTCCCGGTACAATCAGCGATTCCATTAAACGAATGCCGAGTGCCAAGCGCCTTGATCAGGCTGCTGCGAGCCACGATTTCCTGTACTTGTTCCACCGACTCCGGAACAAGAAGTTCCTTCGCGCTGTAGCTGTAATTGCCTGCCCAGTTTCGATTGTTTTCCATACGCGTACACCCCCGCAAAATCGGATGAAAGATCTGTGCAAAAATATAAATTTTTATAATAAACATTCTACATGTATCGGCTATTATCCTGCCCTATAATCCCAAAGAAGAGTTCCTCCTTTACGAGAAAAAAAGCAGCCGCCTCACGATAAGGCAGCCGCTTCTTTTTCTTATAGGCTCTCTCTTAAAACTGCACGAGTTGGTCCACTTTCACCGGAAGGCCGGTGCGGATCGAGATGTTGCCGGCGATGCCGGTCAGGATGCTCATCGCGCCGTCGACGTGAGACGCTGCGCGGTTGAAGCGGTCCGGCGTTTTTTCCGCGCCGAACAGGTCGTTCAGCAGCACCGGGTCGCCGCCGCCGTGACCGCCTTTGCCTTCGACCACCTTCACTTCGTACGGCTGGTCGAACATCGGATGCACGATGATTTTTTTGCCGACTACCGCGCCTTCAAGCCCCTGCTCGCCGCCGGAGTTGACGTACGATTGCTCGATCACGTTCATTTCGATACGTCCCTTCGTGCCGCTGAACGATACACGGAAGCCTTCCCACGGCGCGTACGCGTACAAGGAGTAAGTGAGCATCGCGTTGTTTTTGTAGCGCACGAGCACGCTCATCGTATCCTCAATGTTGATGCCGTCACCGAAGACGCTTTGGTCGCGATAATAGCCGTCCTCATGCTCCGCATCGGCGTACATCGCCTTCAGGCTGTCGCTTTGCTCCAAATGCAGCGCAAACGGATCGTTTTTCGCATATTCCGAACCGCGTGCCCGCGAATAAAACTCCGTCACGCCGCGCTTCTCCGCATTTTCGCGGCCGTAGAACATCAAGTCTCCCTGCGCGTAAACAGTTTTCGGCTGCGTGTTCAGCCAAAAATTGACCAGATCGAAATGGTGCGTCGACTTGTGTACGAGCAAACCTCCGCTGTTGCGCTTGTCGCGGTGCCAGCGGCGGAAATAGTCGGCGCCGTGCTTCGTGTTGAGCAGCCATTCGAAGTGAACCGCCGTGACGTCGCCGATTGTGCCGTCCTCGATCAGCTCGCGGATTTTCGTGTTGTGCGGAGAATAGCGGTAGTTGAACGTAACGCGCAGCTTGCGGCCGGTCCGCTTTACCGCGTCGAGAATTTCCTGGCACTTTACTTCATCGACCGTCATCGGCTTCTCAGTGACGACGTCGCAGCCAAGCTCCATCGCGCGGATGATGTACGTATGATGCGTGCGGTCGACGGACGTGACGATAACCGCATCCGGCTTCGATTCTTCGATCATTTTATCGAATTCGTTCGATTTGTAGGTCGGAACCGCCTTGGCGCCGTTTTTCTCCAGCTGCTTGTTGGCGTAGTCCATGCGGGTTTGGTTCACATCGCAAAAAGCGACGATCTCCGAAGTTTCCTTAAAATCTTTGGCGATCGCATTGTAAAAAAATTGCGCGCGGCCGCCTGTGCCGACTTGAGCATAACGGGTACGAGACATGAATATTCCCTCCAGCATAATTTGGTCTGTTGGAACAGCTTTCATGCCTCCTATTGTATTGCAAAAATTACATGAAAACATTACATCATTTGCTTACATCGAGATTTTTTCTACATTTTTTGTTATGATAGACATCATAATGACCCGAAAACGAGGTGCCGTTTTGAAACACGAAGTCATCCCCCAGCAAAAACCGTTTCTCATCGAACACGTCAAACGAACCGCCAGCTTCAGCATGAGCAAGGATCATTCCCACGACTCCTACGAAATTTACTATATGAGCTCCGGCGAGCGGTTTTATTTCATTAAAGATCGGACTTACCACGTTAGGCAAGGCGACCTCGTACTGATCGAGCCGCTGGTGCTTCATCGGACGACCGAAGCTTATTCGCCCAACCACGAACGGGTGCTGATCAATTTCAAAAAAACTTTTGTCGGCGGCATTCTCGTGGACATGGATTTCGATCCGCTGGGCATGTTCGGAGCGTTTCCGCTGCTGCGTCTTGACGGCAAGGAACAAACCCAGGTATCCCATATGCTCGATAAAATGCTCCGCGAAAACAAGCTGGCCGCCCCGGAATCGCATGGCCTCCTGAAAGTGCAGCTGGCCGAGCTGCTCGTTTTTATCCACCGGTGTACGAAGAGCGCCGCAGCGAAGCAGCCGGAATTCCCAAACACGCTGCACCAAAAAGTGTCGGACATCGTCAAGTACATCAACGAGCATTACGCGGAGCCGCTCAGCCTGAGGGACCTGGCGGATCGTTTTCATATGAGCCCGTTTTATTTGAGCCGCATTTACAAGGAAGTGACCGGCTTTACGTTTGTGGAGTACGTCAATCAGGTGCGGATCAAGGAGGCTCAAAAGCTGCTTAGGACGACATCCTTGAACATCACCGCGATCACGGAAAAAGTCGGCTATGAAAGCAGCACGCATTTCGGGCGTGTCTTCAAGGCGATCACCGGCATCGCGCCGCTGCAATACCGCAAGCTGAACCTTTAATCCCACAGGCTGCCTTCCGGCCTCGGGCACGTCTTCGCCTTCAGCTTCGCCCGGATCTGAACGATGCAGCCGCAAACCGTGCACGTGTGCCCTCCGGCCAACCCCGCGCACGAGAAGCATGCCTGAAGACGCCGCTCGTAAGCTTCCGCCGAAACACAATCCTCGGGGGCAAACCTTGCCGCCGCGATCATTCTGCCGATCCTCTCCTCGACGATAGCGCCGTTTTCTTCGCAGTTTCTGCAAAGTTTCGCCGTTTCCATACCTTATTGCGCAGCCAGCTTCAACACGGCCACGGACATCGGCGGCAAAACCGCTTCGATGGCGTCCTGCCTCCGCACGAAATCTTCAAACGGCTGCGGTTTAACACGCTCCGGCTGCTCGAACGTGTTATGTTCGCGCATATCGCCGGCCGTCAAGATCGTTCCGGACAGCACAAAATCGCCGCCTGAACCCCGAAGCTCGATGCGGACAGGCGCCTTCGAATGATGATCCAGGTTGCACAAGCTGATATGAATATGACCCTCCGCATCCTTCGAGGCCGACACCGATACCTGGGAGAGCTGTTCTCCTTCCATTTCGTACACAGCTGCGCTTGCCGTATGAATATCCAGCAGCTCCGCGTCCTGATGCACCTTAAACATGTCCATCACATGATACGTCGGCGTGAGCAGCATCCGGCTTCCCTCGGTCAGCACCACGGCCTGCAGCACGTTGACCGTCTGCGCCAAATTCGCCATATGTACGCGGTCGCAATGGTTATGGAAAATGTGCAGATTGAGCCCGGCGACAAGCGCATCGCGGATCGTATTTTGCTGGTATAAAAACCCGGGGTTCGTACCCGGCTCGACATCGTACCAGCTTCCCCATTCGTCGACGATCAGCCCCACCCGTTTTTGCGGGTCGTATTGGTCCATTATCGCCTTATGTTTCGTGATCAGCTCATCCATAAACAGCGTTTTCTTAAGCGTGGCAAACCATTCGTTTTCGCCGAATTCGGTGGCGGAGCCTTTCTGCTTCCACTCGCCGGGCACCGTGTAATAATGCAGGCTGATTCCGTGCATATGGCGTCCGGCTTCGCGCATCAGCACCTCCATCCAGTTGTAGTCGGACGTATTCGGCCCGCAGGCGATTTTGTAAATCTTGTTGTCGCCGTAGCTGCGCACATACGTTTGGTATCTCCGGTACTCGTCCGCATAATATTCCGGCCGCATGTTGCCGCCGCAGCCCCAGTTTTCGTTCCCGACTCCGAAATACTTCAGCTTCCACGGCTCCTCCCGTCCGTTCCTGCGCCTTAAATCAGCCATCGGCGATTCGCCGGAAAACGTAATGTATTCCACCCATTCCGACATTTCCTGAACCGTGCCGCTGCCGACATTGCCGGAAATGTAAGGCTCGCAGCCAAGCAGCTCGCACAGACGCAAAAATTCGTGCGTGCCGAAATGATTGTTCTCCACGACGCCGCCCCAATGCGTGTTGACCATCCGCTTGCGCTGCTCTTTCGGCCCGATGCCGTCCTTCCAGTGGTATTCGTCGGCAAAGCAGCCGCCGGGCCAACGAAGCACCGGAATGTTCAGCTTCTTAAGCGCTTCCAGAACGTCATTGCGAATACCTTCGGTGTTGGGAATCGGCGAATCTTCCCGGACCCACATCCCTTCATAAATGCAGCGGCCCAGATGCTCGGCGAAATGCCCGTAAATGAATTTGCTGATGTTTCCCTTCGTTACGTCGGCATTGATTAAAATTTGGTTCATCACATGAATTGCCTCCTTTGGATTAATATAATTACAAATCGATAAATGATTATATTTACTTAATTATCATATGATGAAATCGCGAATTGATCAAGTTTTTTCCAAATGAAAAAACCGGCCTTCCTCATAAGCGGGAAAGTCGGTTTATGTATTTTCGGCAGCCGTTTGAATGCGCCTGCGTTCAGCTTTTTTGTCACGCAGCGCCATGAATTATCCCTCGAGTCGTCATTAAAATTTTGCTCCTTACTCTGAGGCTGCCGTGTTTCGCTTGGCGTTGGTCCGGTATTCTCCCGGCGTGAATCCGGTCCATTTCTTGAAAGCGTTCTGGAACGCGCTTGGTTCCGAATAATGCAGCAAATAGGCGATTTCGGCTACGGAATGCTCCCATTTCGCGAGGTAGCTCACTGCAAATTCCTTGCGTACGCGCTGCGCCAAATCGTTGTAGGAGACGTCCTCTTCTTTCAGTTTGGCCTGCAGCGTTCTCGAGCTCATCTTGAACGCGTCCGCCGTCTGCTGCAAAGTAGGGAAACGGGCAGGCATGCACTTCATCATCCATTGAAATACCCGGTCGGAAAATTCTTTGCCTTGAACCAGCTTTCGCATGATGTCCTCGGCGATCGGCTCAAACGCTCTTCGCAATCGGGCATCCGAGTACAAGATTGGGTAGTGCAGCACTTCCTTGCTCACGCGGAGCATATTGTCGTTTGTGCCAAATGCCGGCTCCACGCCAAATGTCGCAACGTACGGACCGATATCCGCAGGGGCCTCGTGCGCGAACCTGAGTTCTTTTACCGCTATCGCCCGATTGCTTATGCGGACTGTGAGATGATACAGCGAGCTGATCATATCCTCCATGCAGTGGCGCGATGCCCGGGCAAGGCCCGGCTTGAAAAACCGCAGCCAGACGTCCTCCCCCCGTTCCTCCCACTCCAGATGATACCCGCTGCAAAGAATGACGTGGTATCTCCGGTATGCGGCAAGCGCGTCAATCACTTTCTCCGAATGCATCATGACGTAACCGAGAATCCCCATATCCGCAACGTCCGTCGCTTTGCCCTGCTGCAGGCCGAAGTAGTCGTCCTGCGTAAACTTCGCCGCTTCGTACATCAATCGCTCCAGCTCTTCCTCGTCAATCCGCGCTTCCACATCCTGCAACTGCCGCATATCGAAGGAAATCCGTTCACAAAACCGCCGAAAATCAAGCCCTTTGCCCGTGATGGACCTCATGATCGGATAAACCAGGGAAATGGCGTACCCCTTGCTGCTTTTCAATCTTCCGCTCCCCCTTGCGCAAAATCATAAGTTTTTTACACGTTGGATCATTTATGCATGATGCCGAAACATGTAATCTGAGTTTAGCAACCGAACCTACAATAACCATCCACGAGGAGGATTCATCATGAAAATACTCGTTATCATCGGACACCCCGACCCGGAGAGCTACTGCTCCGCCCTAGCTCGCGCCTACATCGAAGGGGCGTCAAGCCGGACGGATCGCGTACGCGCCATCGACCTCAGCCAAATCGCATTCGATCCGAATCTAAAATACGGATACCGGAAAAGAACGGAGCTCGAGGAGGAGCTCCAGAAGGCGCAGGAGTCGATTCTCTGGGCGGATCATCTGGTTTTTGTCTACCCTACCTGGTGGGGAACGATGCCCGCCGTTTTGAAAGGATTTTTCGACCGGGTGTTTTTGCCGGGCTTCGCGTATAAGTATCGGGAAGATTCGCCCTTGTGGGACCGGCTTTTAAAAGGCAAGTCAGCCCGTTTGATCGTCACGATGGATACGCCGTCCTGGTATAACCGGCTGATCTACAGACACGCAGGCCACCGTGTGATGAAAAACAACATTTTGCATTTTTGCGGGATCAAGCCTGTGCGCATTACCGAGATCAGCCCGATCAACTCATCGTCGGAAAGTCAGCGCGCAAGCTGGCTGCAAAAGGTGCGGCGTCTCGGTGCCGAGCTCGGCTAAACCGGTATATCGCTCCACACTACTTTTATTACACAAATGATACCACGATGGCAAGAGATCTTCTGAAAAAAAACAATCGCCCTTCCGCAGTTGGGCGGAAAGGCGGTTTTGCTTGCCTGTATGTTACCGATCTTACACGTTGATCAAATATTGATTGATCGTACTTTTGATCAGCTCCAGACGGCCGGAGGCGTTTTGGATTTCTTTATTTTGCAGCGCGTATGCTTCCAGCGTACGGAAATTCGCTTTGCCTGCGACGATATCGGCGCCGATGCCGGATTTGAACGAAGCGTATCTTTCGTCCAACACTTTGGCGAAAACGCGGTCTTCGATCAGCTTCGCCGCCACCTGCAGGCCGCGGGCGAACGCGTCCATACCGGCGATGTGCGCGTAAACGAGGTCGATCGGCTCGAACGAGCCGCGGCGCACCTTCGCGTCGAAGTTGACGCCGCCCCGGCCGATGCCGCCTTCGTTCAGCAAAATCTCATGCATCGCCAGCGTCGTCGAGTAAAGATCGGTCGGGAATTCGTCGGTATCCCAACCGAGCAGCATGTCGCCCTGGTTCGCATCGATCGAGCCGAGCGCGCCATTGATGCGCGAAACATGCAGCTCGTGCTCGAACGTATGGCCGGCAAGCGTCGCATGATTCGCTTCGATGTTCAGCTTGAAATGCGGCAGCAGATCGTACTGGCGCAGGAACGACAGCGTCGTGGCCGCGTCGAAGTCGTATTGGTGCTTCGAAGGTTCTTTCGGCTTCGGCTCGATCAGGAACTGGGCGTCGAAGCCGATTTCCTTCGCATAATCGACGGCCATGTGCAGGAAGCGGGCCAGGTTGTCAAGCTCCAGCTTCATATCCGTATTCAGCAGCGTCTCGTAGCCTTCACGGCCGCCCCAGAACACGTAGTTTTCTCCGCCGAGCTCTTTGCCGTGCTCGAGCGCTTTTTTCACCTGCGCCGCCGCGTAGGCGAACACATCGGCGTTCGATGTCGTGGCGGCGCCGTGCGTGAAACGCGGATGCGAGAACATATTCGCCGTATTCCACAGCAGCTTTTTGCCGGAAGATTTCATGTTTTCCTTAATCAAAGCGACAATTTCATCCAGATTGCGGTTCGTTTCCTGCAGGGTGTCGCCTTCAGGGGCAATGTCGCGGTCGTGGAAGCAGAAATAGTCGACGTCAAGAATTTGCAGCAGCTCGAAGCACGCTTCGACGCGGGCTTTGGCCAAATCCATGCCGCTGTAGCGGTCCCATCCGCGGATCGCCGTGCCGCTGCCGAACGGGTCGGCGCCTGAGCCGGTGAAAGCGTGCCAGTAGGCGACAGCGAAGCGCAGATGTTCCCTCATCGTTTTGCCTAAAACCACTTCATCCGGGTTATAAAATTTAAATGCGAGCGGGTTCGTCGATTGCCGGCCTTCGAATTTCACTTGCGGCACGTTCGGAAAATACGTCATGATCGTCCCTCCATCATAGGAATAAAATAAAAGCGTTTTCGTATCATTCCCTTTTATCATATCACTGTCCGCAAACTTTGTAAATTGATTAAACTAACTTAGTGTGCAAAAAAATATGTTTTCGTGATACAATCTAGTAAAACATCCGCTGGAGACACAAACATGAAGCAAACGGGAGATTTGAACCTCGTCAAACAAATGAATAAAGCGATCGTTCTGGAGCATATCCGCAAGCATTCGCCGGTGTCGCGCGCCGAAATCGCCGCTCTGACGGGACTGACCAAGGCGACCGTATCCTCGCTCGTAAGCGAATGGATCGACAGCCACATGGTGTTTGAAATCGGCACCGGCGCATCGAGCGGCGGGCGCAAGCCGGTGATGCTGCTGTTCAACAAGCAGGCCGGCTACGCGATCGGCGTCGATTTGGGCGTCGATTACATCGCTGCGGCGCTGACGGATTTGGAGGGCTCCGTCGTACAGGAGCTGCGAATCGCCCATCGCAACATTTCGGTGCAATCGGTCATCGGCGATCTTGTCCGATGCGTCCGTGAACTCATTTCACGTGCTCCCGTCAGCCCATACGGCATCGTCGGCATCGGCATCGGCATCCCGGGCATCAGCGACGACCAGGGGACCGTGCTGTTCGCGCCGAACCTCGGCTGGGAAAATGTGCCGCTGAAGCAGCTGGTCGAGCAGGAGCTCGGCATCCCGGTCGCCATCGACAATGAAGCGAATGCCGGAGCCGTTGCGGAAAAGCAGTTCGGCGCAGGCACTTCCGCCTCCCACCTCATCTATGTCAGCCTCGGCAGCGGGATCGGCACCGGCATCATCATAAAAGGCGAGCTGTACCGCGGGGCGACCGGCTTTTCCGGGGAGATCGGGCACGTCACGATCGAGCTCAGCGGGCCGAAATGCCGCTGCGGCAACATCGGCTGCTGGGAGCTGTATGCGTCCGAGCATGCACTGCTGCAGCAGGCGAAAAAGCTGCTCGGCGAAGACGGCATCGATGTCGAGACGCTCATCTCCCGCGCGCGCGAAGGAAACACCGATGCCGTGCAGCTCTTCTCGCGGCTCGGACATTATCTCGGCGTCGGTCTCGTGGGCATCGCCAACAGCTTTAACCCGGAGCTGATCATCATCGGAGGACGGCTGACGGAAGCCGCTCCATGGCTGGAGAAACCGATGCACGAGGCTTTGGAGCAGCGGCTGCTGCCGTTTCCGCGCAAGGAGCTGCAGGTGCGGTTCTCTTCGCTCGGTGCGCGCTCCGCAGTGCTGGGGGCTTCCTCGTTCGCCATCTCCACCTTTCTCGCCTCCATCAAAGCTTAGTTCGTTTGGGGATCGGCGGACCGGTCGGATATATAAGTCAGCAGAAAGTCCCTGTCCTCCGGAAAGCATAAATCCAGCGAGGCGATGCGTTCTGCGGACTGCCAGCGGATATCGTGAATGAGTCGGTCCGGGTCTTGAATCGCCGCCTCTCCCCCGATACATTTCACCTCGAAATACCGGAATATGAAGCGGCCCTCCGATCCGGCGCCGCTTTTTTCATGCAAAAACCGCACAACCTTCACCCGGTATCCGGTCTCCTCCCACACTTCCCGCTCGCAGCATGCTTCGAAAGTTTCCCCCGGCTCCATCCCGCCGGACGGTACGGACCATCGCTTCTCCTCGTCCGGCTTGCCCTGCAGCACCATCAACATTTCGCCCCGGCCGTTCATGCAAACAGCCGCGGCTCCACTCCATACATTCATCGGACACTCTCCTCCGCTATCCGGTTCGTACACTTTGATTATAATCAAGAAGGCACGCCATATTGGCGGAATATACACCGTGCCGGAAGCTTCACCCGAAGCTTGCCGGCACGTTCAACAAGTCGGCAGCATTAAAACGCTGTCTTATTTTTCAAGCTCAACTTACCCCGAGTTGCAATTGAACCGCCTTCTGCCAGCCGCTGTATGTCCGCTCGCGGAATTCGTCGTCTTTCTCCGGCGCAAATGTTCGGTCCAGCTCCCACAGTGTTTGAATTTCATCCAACCCGCTCCAAAAACCGACAGCAAGTCCGGCCAGATACGCCGCTCCGAGCGCCGTCGTCTCGTTGACTTTGGGGCGGGTTACGCTGACGCCGAGCAGGTCCGCCTGAAACTGCATGAGGAAGCCGTTTTTTACAGCGCCGCCGTCGACTCTCAGCTCGGGCAGACGGATGCCCGACTCCTCTTCCATCACCTGCAGCACGTCGCGGCTCTGATACGCGATCGCCTCCAGGGCGGCGCGCACGATATGCGCCCTGCCAGTGGCACGGGTCAGACCCGTCATGATGCCGCGGGCGTGCGGGTCCCAATAGGGCGTGCCGAGCCCGGTGAACGCCGGCACGAAGTAGACGCCACCCGTATCCTCGACCGACCGGGCGATCGCTTCCGTTTCCGCCGCGTTATCGACGATGCCGAGCCCGTCGCGCAGCCACTGGACGACCGCGCCGCCGATGAATACGCTTCCTTCCAGCGCATAGGTTACCTTGCCGCCGAGTCCCCAGGCGATCGTCGTGAGCAGCCCTTTTTGCGATGCGACCGGCTTCTCTCCGGTATTTTTCAGGATGAAGCAGCCGGTGCCGTACGTGTTTTTCGCCATACCTTCGGCAAAACATCCTTGCCCGAACAGCGCAGCCTGCTGGTCGCCGGCCGCTCCGGAGATCGGGATGCCCGCGCTCTCACCTCCGAGTACCTTCGTGTATCCGTATACTTCGCTGCACGGCTTAACTACAGGCAGCATCGAACGCGGAATGCCGAATTCGGCCAAAATCTCGTCATCCCAATCGAGCGTATGAATATTAAACAGCATCGTCCGCGACGCGTTGGAAAAATCCGTCATATGGACGGCCCCTTCGGTCAAATTCCAGATGAGCCAGCTGTCGATCGTGCCGAACAGCGCTTCGCCCGCATCGGCTTTCGCCCGGATTTCCGGATGCTCGTCCAGCAGCCATTTCAGCTTCGTCCCTGAAAAATACGGGTCCAGCACGAGCCCGGTTTTGCGGCGGATCGTCGGCTCGAAGCCGTTCTCCTTCAGCGTCCGGCATATGCCGCTCGAACGGCGGCACTGCCAAACGATCGCATTATAAAGCGGTTTGCCGGTGGCCCGGTCCCAAACGACCGTCGTTTCGCGCTGGTTGGTAATGCCGATGGCAGCTATGTCTGCGGCGGAGATGTCCTTAACCGCTCGCCGCAAAACCTCGAGTTGAACGCGACAAATCTCCCCCGCGTCGTGTTCGACCCAACCGGACTGCGGGAAAATTTGCGTAAACTCCTGCTGCGCCATGCTTACAATCTGCCCCTGCTTATTGAACACAATCGCACGGCAGCTCGTCGTGCCCTGATCTAAAGCGATTACATATTTGCTCATATAAGGCCTCCAATAAGAAAAATCGGGCTTGCCCGGCTCAAAGCGGTTGCACCTAATCTCAAGTGTACCCCAGCGGAAGGGCGTTAGCAATTATTGATTTTTGCTCTGCCGTGACACCGTGGTGTGCGTAATCTCCGGGAAAACGCAAAAAAGAAAACGGAGCAATAGCGGAACGATTTGTTCCGTTAAAGCTCCGTTTTGATGCATATCGGGATACTTGATAACGTGCCGGACAACCGGATTGCAGCCGCTTTGCGGTACGGCATTCTCGGCAGTTACGCTCCTTCTGTCCGCGCCAGCAAACTTTTCAAATAAGCGTCCAGCCGCTCGATCATCAGCCTGTCCGTCAATCCGGTTACGCCGAGCGCGGTCCAACCCGGGTATACACCGGGCGGACCGGGAAGCGCCTCTATAAGCGATAAAAGGTCCCAGTACGGGTCGTAGCGGAAAGCCGATCCGGCGCATATTCCGTAAGCCGATAAAAATGCGTCCGCTTCGGCAACACCGAACAGACGTGCAAGATTCAATCGGCAGTGGCCGATATCGATCCCGGCCGGCCCGCGGCAAGCGTTCACCCAATCGACCACCCCGCTGACCGCACCTGCGGACCATAACACATTGGTCGGATGATAGTCCCGATGAATAAAACACGGCTTAAACTCGGGACGCGGTCCTTGAACGATGCGTATCGCTGACTCCCACAATTCCGGAAAACGCGACCATGAAGGTACTGAGAGCGACGCCACATCGTTGTACGTATAATAAGTCCATGGAAAATCACCGGCGTCCAGAGCGTGTATCCGCACCAAAGCTTGGGCCAGCCCGTTCAGCCATCGATCCATGTTTTGCGGCTGCAACCGAACCGCGCCGTCCAGCCGCGTCATCAGCACGGCGGGTATGCCGCATTCGCTGCCGGTTTCGTCGAACGCGACGAGCTGCGGCGTCGGCAGCCCGGTACGTGCCGCCCGGCGCAAGCTTTCCGCTTCATGCCGGGCGAGATCGGGCTCATTGCGGAGCCATTCCCTGTCGTGAAACCGGCGCAGCACAAAATGCTTCGTTTCGCCGTTCACCTGAACGGAAACGCTGTGAACTAGAGCCGACATGCCCCCATGCAGCGGGCGAACCGATCTCACCTCAGCTCCTGCACCCGCAACGTCCATAACCCACCCGAGAACGAGGTCCGGCAGCGAATTTTCAAGTTCCG
Organism: Paenibacillus hamazuiensis; assembly: GCF_023276405.1. Lineage (NCBI taxonomy): Bacteria > Bacillati > Bacillota > Bacilli > Caryophanales > Paenibacillaceae > Paenibacillus > Paenibacillus hamazuiensis. The sequence continues at coordinate 1,787,498 of NZ_JALRMO010000001.1, read as the reverse complement.
GCGCCATATGCGGCCACCCTTCCGTTGAAGATTAGCGGTTACTTTATTTTCACCTGATTTAAGCTTTCGCCCCGTCCAGAACCCCCGGGAACATGCCCGTCGATATCATGAGCCGGTTCCAGCTGTTAATCGTAATGATCGCCATGAGAAGCACAACATACTCTCTTTCGTCGAAAAAGGTGCGTATCCGGTTGTACAGCTCATCCGGCACACCGTGTTCGGAAATTTTCGTGACGTACTCCGTCAGCTCCAGCGCCGCCTTTTCCTTATCGGTAAAAAACGGCGTTTCCCGCCAGACGCCGATCAGCTGCATCCGCCGCTCCGACTCACCCATTTTGCGCAAATCGTTCATATGCATATCCAGACAGAACGCACAGCCGTTGATCTGCGAGGCGCGGATTTTGATCAGCTCGTAAATCGTCTTGTCAAGACCGCTCGAAGCCATCAGCTCCTCGAATCTGAGCATGGTCCGGTAAGCTTCCGGATACACTTCGCGATGTTTCACTCTTACTTCCATATGAATCTCTCCTTCGGATAAAATGGTCTTTCGTTATGAAAGACAATTCGCCTCGGAGATTTGTGACCAAAACCGCGACAATTTATCCGGATTCGAGATAAGAAAAATTTGCTCGAGACGCCCGTCCGGATCAAGATCGAACAGAAAGATGAACTTGAGCCGGCCTTCTGTCAGCAGCAATATTGCTTTTTGCCCGTTGGCCGTAGTTTGACGAATATCGCCCTGAAGCGAGCCTTTGCCGTAAATGCCTTGGAAGAAAGCGACGATGCGATCCCGGCCGACAATCGGAACCAGCGCCGCACGCGTCTTGCCCCCGCCATCGGAAACGAGCCTCGCTTCCTCGGCCAGAACGCCCACCAATGAATCGAACCGGCCTGTGCGAACAGCCTCCATAAACAGCTCTGCGAGACGACCCGAGGTTTGTTTTGCAGCCGTCCGATCCATGCCGCGCTGCGGCAGCTTTTGCCGGGCCCGGCTGTACAGTTTGCGGCAGCTCACTTCGGATTTGTCGAGCACCTCTGCGATTTCCTCATAATCGTAGTAAAACGCCTCCCGCAGCACGAATACCGCCCTTTCCGCTGGGGTCAGCTGCTCCAGCATAACCAGAAACGCATACGAAACGTCTTCACGCAGCAAAGCGGCGTCCTCGGGCAGCGCTGCGCTGTCACTGAGCACGGGCTCGGGAAGCCACGGCCCCGTATACACCTCACGCTGCTTGCGCGCCGACTGCAGCACGTTCAGGCAGCGGTTCGTAACGGCCTTGACAAGATAGGACTTCCAGCTTGTCACCCGGAGCTCGTCCAGCTTCTCCGGCAGCGCGGCAAACAGGTCCTGCACGATATCTTCCGCATCTGCCGCGGTTCCGAGCATCCGGTAAGCGACGGAAAACAGCACCCCTTTATATTCGCGGTACAACGTCTCCACATCCATAACCTCACCCTCCTCTCTCCGGCTGGGAGTAACTTTCGGGGAAAAAAGAGAAGCCGACATCTCGTCCGAGACCGCTTCCCTCTTGAATCACATTAAGTTTTCCGGGTTAAGCCGCTCCAGCTCCGGCACAACGAATCGCCCGTCCTTGCGGACAAGCACGTCGTCGAAATACATTTCGCCGCCGCCGAATTCCGGGCGCTGGATAAGCACCATATCCCAATGTACGGACGAACGGTTGCCGTTGTCCGCGTCCTGGTAGGCGTTGCCCGGCGTGAAATGAATGCTGCCGTCGATTTTTTCGTCGAACAAGATGTCCTTCATCGGCAGCTTGATATAAGGATTGACGCCGATCGCGAACTCCCCGATAAACCGCGCGCCTTCGTCGGTATCGAGAATTTCGTTCAGCTTTTTCGTGTTGTTGCTCGTCGCTTCGACGATTTTGCCGTTTTCGAAACGGAGCACGACGTTTTCAAACGAGGTCCCCGCATAGATCGTCGGCGTATTGTATGAAATGACGCCGTTTACCGAGTCGATCACCGGAGCGGTGAACACCTCGCCGTCGGGGATATTGTTTTTGCCCGCGCATTTGATCGCCGGAATGCCTTTGATCGAGAAATGCAGATCCGTACCCGGACCGACGAGCCGCACTTTATCGGTGCGCTGCATATAGTCGACGAGCGCGTCCATCGCCTCGGACATTTTGCTGTAATCAAGATTGCACACATCGAAATAAAAGTTTTCGAACGCTTCCGTGCTTGTGTTCGCAAGCTGCGCCATCGACGGGTTCGGGTAGCGCATAATGACCCACTTCGTATGATTGACGCGCTGATCGAGCACCGGCCTCATGTACTGGGTCGTGTACAGCTTCATTTTATCTTCCGGCACGTCGGACAGCTCGGTGATGTTGTCTCCGCTGCGCACCGCAATATAGGCATGCATCTGCTTCATCCGGTTCAGCTCGATGTCGCGCAGCCGCGCGTACATTTCCTGCGTTCCTCCAAGCATCAGGCTGCGGGTAACGGCCGGCTCGCGAATCTCGATGAACGGATGCCCTCCGGCATCGTAAACTTCCTCGATGAGGCATTTCGTCAGTTCGTGGTCAGGGACGCCGATCATTTCGATCAGTACGTTTTCCCCCGGCTGCAGATTGACGGAATACCGGACGAGATTCCGGGCGAACACTTTCAAACGAGGATCTCTCATGTTTATCCAATCTCCTTTAAACTCGCGGATTCATAGGCGGGAATTGCATAAACTTACCATATTCAATGTACCCGTTTTTCATGAAAAGTTCAAATGTACAACGATGGCTGTATTCCTTTTTTTATATAAAACGGTTGTCACGCTGCGGCCAACATGATATGGTTGAATATATCCATGTATATCGATTGGAAAACTATGCTTAATTTCGGAGGGAACTTTCATTATGGCATCTGTCGCGCAAAATTTGACCGATCTGATCGGCAATACTCCGCTGCTCCAATTGAACAATTATATGAAAAGCCATCTACTCGAAGCGCGGCTTTTGGCTAAGCTCGAGTATTTCAATCCGGCCGGAAGCGTGAAAGACCGGATCGGCTTCGCTATGATTAAAGATGCGGAGGAAAAAGGCCTGCTGCACAAAAACTCCGTCATCATCGAGCCGACGAGCGGCAATACCGGGGTAGGTCTCGCTTTTGCCGCCGCCGCGCTCGGATACCGGCTGATCATTACGCTGCCGGACACGTTCAGCATCGAACGCCGCAAGCTGCTCGTCGCGCTTGGCGCCGAGTTGGTGCTGACGCCGGGAAACGAGGGAATGAGGGGCGCGATCCGCAAGGCGGAGGAGCTTGCCGGCCAAATTCCCGGAGCGTTTATCCCGCAGCAGTTCAGCAATCCGGCCAACCCGGATATTCACAGGCGAACGACAGCTGAGGAAATATGGCGGGATACGGATGGCGAGGTCGATATTTTCGTTGGCGGCGTCGGCACCGGCGGAACGGTTACCGGCGTCGGCAGCGTGCTCAAAGAGCGCAAGCCGAAGGTGGAGGTCGTCGCGGTCGAGCCCCACGACTCGCCTGTGCTGTCGGGCGGCCAGCCGGGTCCGCATAAAATCCAGGGCATTGGCGCCGGCTTCGTCCCGCCCGTATTCGACCGTTCGGTCGTGGACGAAATCGTGCAGGTGAAAAACGAAGACGCCTTCGACACTTCGCGTAAGCTCGCCCGCACGGAGGGGCTTCTTGTCGGCATATCCTCAGGTGCGGCTGTCTTCGCCGCCGTGCAAATCGCCCGCCGCCCGGAAAATAAAGGCAAAACGATCGTCGTTTTGCTGCCCGACACCGGGGAGAGGTATTTGTCGACTCCGTTGTTCCAGGAAGGATGACCCCTTTAAGACGTCCATCAACATTTTTCAAAATAAACAGAGGCTGTCAATAGCGGGTGTTTCCCACCATAAGGCAGCCTCTGTGCTTTCAATTTTTAATTGATCGATCAGCAGCTGAAATTATCCTGCAACAACTCGTGGGGCCGCTGCGAAGCAAGCGCATCGGTGTATGTTTGGCAAATTACGCAGGCACGCAAAGAGACTTTCCTAACGCGGCAATTGCCGCTTTGGAGAAAGCCTCTTGTTTCGAACTATTGTTCTTCGTAAATGATAACCGATTTCGTCTCGTCTTCCCATTTTACAACCGCTTTCAGCGCTTCGCTGACGAATCGGACCGGCACTACCGTGCTGCCGTTCTCGATGGCCGCCGGCACTTCAAGCGTCACCTCTTGTCCGTTGACATAAGCCGTTTTGCTGTCGATAAACAGCTTCACCGAAATGCCGTCGCGGGTGACCGTTACGGATCGTTCATCCGCGTTCCAGCTCACTTCCGCTTTTAATGCCTCGGAGATAGCGCGAAAAGGCACCAGCGTATTGCCGTCGCGGATGAAAGGCCGAACTTCCATGGAAGGTTCGTCGCCGTTGACGTACAGCTGCACGCCGTTTTTGCCGAGTTTTTCATACAGCTTGCCAAGCTTTTTGTAGGAATCGATGTTTTTAATATTCGCTTTGATCGCTTCCTTCTGCACATACACCGCATCGGTCACGCTTCCCTGCTTGTCCAGCAAATCTGCCGCCGCGGACAGGGCCGCGTCCTTTTCGTTCAATGCTTCCAATTCCGCCTTTTGCTCATCGCTGAGCTTGCTGCCGTATTTGCTCAGGAGCAGGTCGGCAATCACCGCTCCCGCCGGCTTGTCCTTCACATTTTCAATAGCATTCAAAAGACCTTTGAATCCGTTTTTGCCCTTGTCCTCGTATGTACTGGATGTAACGGTCGCTTGCGTATCTGTCCCCGATTTAACTTCTTTTTCCTTCTCCGGAGCTTTGACCGTTGCCGCCGTTGCCGCTTTTTCAGCGCCTCCCCCGTTCTCCGGCTTAGCCAATGCCGAACCGCTCATCAAGCCCGTTGCGACGATGCAGGATGCCGCGATGATCCATGTTTTGTTTCTCACTAATGATTCCTCCCTGAAAATGTTGTCGAATATGTCTCTAACTTATTCGCAGCCCCCTGCGGCTTTATGGGGGCGCATTCGACAAATCCATTCAACCGGGCAAACCTCCGACGATTAGCGAAACATGTTCATCGATGCGAAAACGCAGCGCGGAATGCGCTTCCCATACACCGCCCGCAGATTCAATGTGGTAATGATACTCCTTCCCTTGAAACTGGACGTTGACCACCTTGCCTGGAATCCCCGGCCGATCGGGCTGGAGAAGCGCAAGCTGATCCGGTCTTACCGGAAACAATCCGCACGTTTTAAAATATTCGGCCACCTCCGTCCCGTCCCATAGAGCTTCCCCGGCTGATCCATGCGGGAAAAAGAAATGACCGTTCCACCGGCCGGGAACCAAATTGGCTTTCGCCACAAATTTGGCGACGAATTCCGTTTCCGGCCTGCCGTAAATTTGCTCCGGGGAACCGACCTGCTCGATGGCGCCATCCTTCATGACCACGATCCGGTCGGCCATAGCGAGCGCCTCGCCCTGATCATGCGTGACGTAAACGACGGCTGTTCCCGTGTGCCGGTGAATCGACTGAATTTCCCGGCGCATATCCATGCGCAGCATCGCATCCAGGCTGCTGAGCGGTTCATCCATCAAAAGCAGGGCGGGCTCGGCGGCAATCGCCCTGGCGATGGCGACGCGCTGCTTTTGTCCGCCGGACAGCTCATGAGGCATCCGCTTCGCAAAATCGCTTAAACCGACCATCCGGAGCACCTGCAAAGCTCTTTGCTTCGCATTCTCCCTTAAGGCGGGCGGGGTTTCCTTGTGATGGCGGAGCGGAAACAGCACATGCTCCATCACGTTCATATGCGGCCATAACGCAAAAGCCTGAAACACCATGCCGATTTTCCGTTTTTCCGGAGGCAGGCTTACCCCTTTGCCCGCAGCAAGAGTTCCGCCGAAATAAATTTCGCCTTCCGTAGGCTGCTCGAAACCGGCAAGCAATCGGAGCAGCGTCGTTTTCCCGCAGCCTGACGGCCCGAGGACGGCGACGAATTCCCCGTCCGCTATCGACAAATCGACGGACCGTAACGCATGAACGTTTCCAAAATGTTTTGTTATCCGAATCAGATCGATACTCATGACCGAACACCTCTTTTCGCCTGAACCTTCTGCAGCGTATAGATCACGGCCATTCCGGCCAAAATCAGGGCGATGACGAGGCTGGATAAAGCGGTGGAGTACATCGTATCTCCGGCCTGCTCGAAGCCGTACACCGTCACGCCGATCGTTTGCGACCCGGCCGACCAAAGGATCGCCGACACCGTAAGCTCGGTAAGTGCCGTCAAGAAGACGAGAATCCCTCCGCCGAGCAAACCGGGCGCCAAAAGCGGGAGAAGAATCCGCAGCCATTTTCTCCGCCGGTCGGCGCCGAAAATATGCGCAGCTTCCTCCATGGAAACGTCTATTTGCATAAACGCCGAGATGCCCGATCTCACCTGTAAAATTAAAAAGCGGCAAACATATGCGATAAACAAAATTTGCATACTGCCGTAAATGCCGGGGTTCCAGCCGGGAACCGGCTCCATCCAGACGAAAATCATCGCCAAGCCGAATACGATTCCCGGCAGTGTAAACGGGAGGGCGATCACGATTTCGGCTGTTTTGGCAAGCCAGGACGGCCTCCTCACCCGAACGTACGCGATCCAGGTGCCGAACGCAAAGCAAATCCCGAGCGTGACGGCTGCAAGCAGGAAGCTGTTTTGCATGGAACGCCATACCTTCGTGCTCTCGAATAAAATATACTGGTAGTGATCCAAAGTTAAGTTAGGCAGCGTAAACGGCACACCGTACGCCTTTTTCAAAGAAACCGCCAACATGGACAAGGACGGTACAACCGTAATGACGGCCAGGAAGCCCCACAGCAGCAAACTAACAAGCGTCCTATACGGCCCGAGAAAATATCTTGGACTGTCGTCCGGCACGCCCGCGTCAAACGGATTGTTTTTTCGGACGAGCAGCCACTGCAGCATTGCACCGGCGGCGGCAAACAGGACTAGCACGACGGAAAGGGCGGCCCCTTTGGAAAAAGCGGACGGACCGAAGCCGATGATCTGCTCGTAGATGAGCGTGCTCAAGACGGAAATATGGGCCGGGATCCCCAAAAAAGCCGGGATGCCGAAATTGTCGAGGCCCGCCAAAAACGCAAGCAGACCGCCGCCGGCCAGTCCCGGCAGCGCTATGGGCAATGTAACGAGAAAAAACGTTTTGACCTTCCCCGCTCCGCCGGCCCTCGATGCCCATTCCAAATCGCGCGGCACCTTTCGGAATACGTCAACGGAAAGCAAATAAACGAGCGGAAAATGATGGATCCCCATCATAAAAATGATACCTCCATAGCTGTACATGCTCCATGGCTTCGCATTCGGGTCGACAAGGTGAAGCAGATACGCCGCCGGGCCTTGAGTCCCCATCAGCGAAGTCCACGAAATCGTCAGCACATAGGAAGGGATCATATAGGAGAAAAGAATGGCCATTTGCAACGCCTGTTTATATTTCAAATCGGTATATGCGACAAACCAGGCCGTTACCGCACCGAGAATAACCGCCAGCAGCGAAGAGCCTATGACGATCGCAGCGGTGTCCTTCAATGTTTTCCACGTTCGGGGCTCCTGGAGCAGATCCGCGTAATGAGCAAATGTGAAGCCGGAATCGTGCTGCATGCTTAACACGATCAGTTTGACGACCGGCAGGGCGAAGAAAAGCGCCAATACGGCAACCGGAAGCAGCAGCGCGCATTTCTTCGCGGCTGCAAATAAAAAGAAGAAGAGGCCAGCGCCGGCCTCGACTCCGTCTCTTTTGGATTGAATCGTCTGCGGATTCGTATTCATTGCTGACAATGCCCCGCTCCCTTATTGCCCGAACAGCTGGGTAAATTCTTTTTTGTCGGCTTCGCGAGCTTCCGTCAGCTTGGTAATATCCGATGAAATGACTTTGAATTCGGATAGGCTTTTCAGCCCTTTCGGCGCTTGAACGCCTTCGCGGATTGGGGTGTACCCGATGTCGGAAGCCAGCTTTTGCCCGTCCTCGGAAAGCACGAAATCGACGAACGCCTTTGCCGCTTTGTCGTTTGCGGTATCCTTCATAATGCCGATGGGCTCCGTAATGACCGGCACACCCTCCGACGGGTAAACCGGCTCCACCGGCGATCCTTTCGCTTTTTCCCGGGCTACCAGGTAGTCGACGACCATACCGTACGATTTTTCCCCTGCCGCCACCGCCTTCAGCACCGCTCCGTTGCCTTGAACGACGGATATGCCGCTGTCCTTAAGGCCTTTGAAAAAGTCCCAGCCGAAGCCGTCCGTGCGGGTTAATACGCCGACATTATAGGCTGCGGCTCCGGAATACAGTGGGCTCGGCATGATGGCGGCGCCCTTGCTTTCCGCGGAGGAGAGCGCCTTCCACGAGGTCGGCGGGGTTTTTACCTTCTGCGTGTTGACCGCAAGCACGGTAGCCATCACCTTCGTGCCCGAATACATGCCGTCCGGGTCGACCAACGTTTTCGGTATTTTATCGAGCTGCGGAGATTTATAGGAAAGCAGTAAATTTTGTTTTTTGAGCCCTTCGAACGTGACGGAGTCGGCGAGCAGCAGCACATCGGCCTGAACTTTGCCGGCTTTGTTCTCCGCCTGAATTTTGGCCGCCACCTCTTCGGTGCCGGAGCGGAACGTTTCCACTTTCACATCGGGATACTTCTTGTTGAAGGCTCCCGTGAGCTTCGTCGCGTCCTCTTCCGGTTGGGAGGTGTAGAACACCAGCTTTCCGGAAATCGGCGCCGACGCCTCTTTAGTCGCACCGCCCGCAGCGCTCTGGTTTCCCGCCGTTTGCGTGGAGGCGGGCTTGTCCTGCGAGCCGCACCCGCTTAATACCAACAAGGCTGCAAAACCTGCAATCAAAGCTTCTTTTTTCATCATATGTGCTTTCTCTCCCCTGCTTTTGTTTTGTGTAAGGTTTTCCCCATTATAGCGGTCATTTGTCATGCGATTGTAAAGCGAACCGTTCGGTTTTGTTAACGGCTCCGCCTTTTTCCTCCAAGAAAAAAAGCGCCGCATATCCTTAAGGGATACACGGCGTATGACGGTTATTTTTTTACGATCCGCTCGTACAGATAGTCCGCTATATGCACGGCCTGCATTCGCGAGGACATTTGCTCCCGCTCGATGCCCAGCTTCATTTGCAGCAGGCAGCCGGGGTTGCTCGTTAACAGGTAGGAAGCGTTCGTTTCCTTTACATGCTCCATTTTGTGGTCCAAAATTTGCGTCGACATTTCCGCCTGGATCAGGTTGTAAATGCCGGCCGAGCCGCAGCAGCGGTCGGACTGCTTCAGCTCGACGAAACGGGCGTTTTCCACGCGGCTCATCAGGTTGCGCGGCGCATTGGCCGACCGCATCACGTTGCGCAGATGGCACGAGTCCTGGTACGAAAAAATTTCCGCCGACGCCGCCTGCTCCGCTTCCGGTCCATGGCCCGCAATCCCCGGTTTCCCGGCAGCTGCGGCCGAAAATTGTGGGATGCGACCTTTTTCCAATATGATCTGGCTGACGTCCTTCACCTTGGATGCGAACCAAGCGGCATCGTCCGCCCATTCGGGGTCGTCGTGCAGCAGATGGTCGTATTCGACGAGCAGTGCCCCGCAGCCACCGGCGTTGGAGACGATGTAATCGACGCCGGCCTCGCGAAATGCGCGGATGTTTTGCCTCGCCAGCAGCTTCGCCTGGCTCGTTTCGCCGCTGTGCGCGTGCAGCGCGCCGCAGCAAGTCTGGCTGTCGGGAATGGCGACTTCAAAGCCGCATTCCGCCAGCAGCTTGACCGTGTTCACGTTCGTATCCGTGAACAGGATGTCCATGATGCAGCCGCGAAACATGCCGACGCGGGCGACCTTTTCCCCGGCGGCCGGATACAGCGTCACGCCGAGTTTTTGCACGACGCCTTCGGACGAAGCGTCCGGAAGGATGCGCTCCATCTGCTCCATATGCTTCGGGAACAGCTTCATAACGCCCAGTCCGCGAACCGCGGCGCGCAGGCCGCTTTTTTGGTACACCTTCAGCCCGAGACCGACCATCCTCATTCTTTTCGGATGCGGGAACAGATGCTTGAACGTCAAACTTCGTGCCATGCGGACCCACGCCCGGTGCTCGGTATGCTGCTCGATCGCGTCGCGCGTCTGCTCGAGCAGGTGGCCGTATTTGACATCGGACGGACAAACCGGCTCGCAGGCGCGGCAGCCGAGACACAGGTCCATCTGCGCCTTGAACGTCTCATCCGGCGCCATATAGCCGTCGACGACGGCTTTCATGAGCGCGATGCGGCCCCGCGGCGACGCGGCCTCAAGCCCGGTTTCCTTAAACGTCGGACACGCCGGCTGGCAGAAGCCGCAGCGCATGCAGTTCGTCAGCTCGTCGTAATTCAGCGTCAGCTTCATCCGCTCCGCGAGCGCCTTCGTCTCGCCGGCGAGCTCCGCCTTCGGCATCGTTTGCTGTGTACTCATCGCTGCACCACCACTCTTTTTCGCGACTGCTTCGCGAACATTTTGCCCGGATTCATGATGCCGTTCGGGTCAAAAGCCGCCTTAACCGCTTTCATCAGCTCTATGCCCGCAGGCCCGACCTTCCACTCCAGATAAGGCGCCTTGACCATGCCGACGCCGTGTTCTCCCGTAATCGTTCCGCCGAGCCGGATCGCCGCATCGAAAATTTCCGCGAACGCTTCCTCGACGCGGTGAATCTCCTCCTCCTTGCGGGCGTCCGTCGGGCACGTCGGATGCAAATTGCCGTCGCCGGCATGGCCGAACGTGCATATTTGCAGGTTATATTTTTGCGCGATTCGGTTGATTTCCGTCACCATGTCGGCGATTTTCGAGCGCGGCACGGTGGCGTCCTCGAGAATTGTCGTCGGGCTGATGCGCGCCAGCGTCGACAGTGCGCTGCGGCGCGCCATCATGAGCTTGTCGGCCTCCTGCGCGTTTTGCGCGACCTTCACCTCGGCGCCCTCTTCCTCGCAGATGCGGATGATCGCATCGATGTCTTTGCCGACGACGCTTTCGTCCCCGCCGTCCTGCTCGATCAGCAAAATCGCATCCATCTCGACCGGCAGCCCGATCTTGTTGAATTCCTCGACGACGCGGATCGTCGGATTATCGAGAAACTCGAGCGTCGACGGGATGATCCGGTTGCCGACGATCTTGGAAACGGTGCGCGCCGCCGCGTAAATGTCCTTGAACATGGCGAGCATCGTTTTTTTGTATTGCGGAGCGGGAAGCAGCTTGACGATCGCTTCCGTTACGATCGCAAGCGTCCCTTCCGAGCCGACGAGCAGCTTGGTCAAGTCATAGCCCGCCACGTCTTTGTACAGCTTCCCCCCGGTGCGTATGATGTCTCCGTTTGGAAGCACCGCTTCCAGCCCGATGACGTAATCTTTCGTCGTGCCGTATTTCAGGCCGCGCAGGCCGCCCGCGTTTTCCATAATGTTGCCGCCGAGTGTGGAAACGATCATCGAACCCGGATCCGGCGGGTAAAAAAGCCCCAGCTCCTCGACCGCCATATGAAACTCCTTCGTGTTCAGTCCCGGCTGCACGGTCGCCGTCAGGTTGTCCTGGTCGATTTCGATCAGCCGGTTCATCCGGTTCATCACCAGCACGACGCCGCCTTCCACCGGCACGGTGCCTGCGCACAAATTGCTTCCGGCCCCCCGGCCGACGACCGGAATGCGGTGTTCGTTACACACCTTCAGCACGGCCGACACCTGCTCCGTGCTCAGCGGATAGATGACGGCATCGGGCATCGACTGCACCATTGGCGTAGCATCGTAGGAATGCGCAATAAGCGACTCCATATCGTCGCGAAAGTTCGCCTCTCCCACAATATCGCGGAAACGACGGCGAACGGAATCTGTTAACATGTTTTTCCCTCCCGTGGACATGATTGTTCGTGCAAAGCGGCGGCACCTCTCATCTGCACAAAATTAATCAGGTCATCTGATGACTTTACACCGATTATACTGTATCATTAAATTATTGCATAGGGGGTAGTCGGAATGAATTTTAATCGCATCAAGCCGAAAAAAGGATCGGAGATCGTGCTCGAGCAAATCCGGACGAGCATCGAAAACGGCAGTTTAAAACCCGGGGACAAGCTCGCCTCGGTCGTCGAGCTGGCCGGCAGCTTCGGCGTCGGCCGCTCGACCGTCCGCGAAGCGCTGAGCGCGCTGAAGGCGATGGGCTGGCTCGATATCCAGCAGGGCGGCGGCACCTACGTCAGCAAGGAGCTGCCCCGGGACAAGCCGGCGTCGACAGGCGGATTGTATCAGACTGAGCCTTTCCGCGAGGTGCTGGAGGTGCGCAAGTTCATCGAAGCCGGATGCGCGTCTCTGGCGGCCAAACGCCGCACGGAAAGCGACCTCGCCGGGCTGGAGAACACGCTGCGCACGATGGCGGACACGCTGGACGACGAGGCGGCAGGCGAGCAGGCGGATATCGCGTTTCACCTGCAAATCGCGCGGGCGGCTCACAACTCGCTGCTGCTGCAGACGATGGAATCGCTCCATCAGCGGCTGCAGGACAGCATGAAGGAGTCGCGGCGGCTCTGGTTTTACGGCGAGCGCGCTTCGGCGGAGCGGCTGCTCGCGGAGCACACGGCGATCTACGAAGCGATTCGCGACGGCAACGAGGCGCTCGCTGCCGAACGGATGGCCCAGCATATCGACAAGGTCGACGCCGTGCTGCAGAAGCTGCTGTAACCGACACGGGTCGATACCGCGCTGCGAAGCAGATGTAAAAGGCCGGGGCAGACACCGCGCTGCGAAGCCGAAGTAACCGTCCGAAGCGGACACCGTGCCGCAACATAAGCCGCGTATCCGTCCGAGGCTGATACCGCGCTGCGAGCCGATGATCCGACTGAAGCAGGTGCCGTGCTGCAACAAAACCCGCGTATCCGTCCGAGGCAAGTATCGCGCAGCAGAAACTGAACTCGCTTAATAGCAATATGGTCCGGTTAACGCGTCGCACGGAATTTATAGGTTTGACCTAAGCGGGGAACCGCCCGGCAGTCCGAAATAACAGGGAACCGTCAACCGCTAAATTAAGTAGTATATAAACATAGCGGAACCTGCGTTCGCTATTTCCCCTATAAATGGGCATGTTGAAAAAATAGAGGAACTGAGATGCGCTATATCGGTGCAAAATGGCTTGAGGAGCGGGTAAGCAAACAATTAGCGCATCTGAGTTCCGCTAATTTTCAAAAATATCCGATACTGTCCCACTTAGCGAACTGCAGTTCCGCTATGGTCCCACTTAACCTGACGACATTCCGTTCAAACGGCGGGACTTCCCACGTACCGGGCTCCTCGCCTTTTCGTCATGCAGGTGGACCGGCTCGAACCGCTAATCACCGAGCGACGCCCAGTCCGTGATGTAAGAGCGTCGAGCCGGATCCGGCGGAACAGGGAATGACGCGCTGCAGCTGCGCTAAATATTTCCGCGGCCCTGAAATTTCCGCCGCCCTGAAATGATATCGATGCGTTCCACATGTGCTGCATGCCGTTCAGCGGTACTTGCTCCAATCCTTGCTGTTGTTCAGCAAATACTCGAAATCGTTTTCCAGCCGCTTTTCCTCGGCTTTGCGCTCGGCTTCCCGGCGCTCCCTTTCCTCCAGCTTGCGCTTCTCCTCCGCCGCCTTCATCTCATCCGCCTGCTCTTTCAGCTTGCGGGCGACTTCGGGAGAGAGCAGATCCTTCAGCGTGGCCGGTTTTTCTTGGGGCGCAGGTGCGGGTGCCGAAGCATTTCCCTTCTTTTTCGCCATATCCATTCTCCTTGCAAAGGTTGTCTTGTTCTCAAGCGATGTAATTTATTTTATGACGTCGGGGTCTGCAAAGCAACAATCGCCCAAGAAATATCGCTTTCAAATGAATATGATGTACCACCTTGCATAAAGGATGGTGAAATGATGGCAGGCAGAGGATCCACTTACCGCAGAGGAGGCGGCAGCATCTTTGTTCCGAACTGCGCTAGATTTTGCCGAAACGTGTGCACCCGCTTGTTTATTTTCGGCAGGCAGCAGTGCATCGCCGATTGCTTAAACTGCGCAGGTCTCGTCGGAGGTACCAAAAAGAAAGCCGGCGTCGCAAAAGTGTCGCGGAAAAGAACGTGCAGCTGCGGCTGCGGCAAGTGTCATAAATAGCTATACCTTCACGAATGGGAGAGCCGGAGCTCTCCCGTTTTTTGTGACAGCCGGCAAGCTTCGCGCTCTAATACCTTCATACTCTTCTCAGCCGTTCCGGGCTTACCGTGCCTTCGCAAAGACAAAAAAAGAGACCCAGATGCGGGCCTCTCCGGTTATCTTCATTTTTGCGGTGCACTCTAAGCTCTACGGCTTGACAAACACCGTCTTGATCGAAGTGAAAAACTCGATGGCCGCCTGCCCCTGCTCGCGGGAATGGGAGCTCGACTGCTTCATGCCGCCGAACGGCGCCTGCAGCTCCACCCCGGCCGATTCCGCGTTAATCCGCACAAGTCCCGCGTCCATGTCGCGGATGAATTCAAGCATGCTGCCGATATTTTTCGTAAAAATCGAAGCGCTTAAGCCGTACTTCACATCGTTGGCGATATCAAGCGCTTCCTGAATCGTTTCCACCTTCATTAGCGCGATGACCGGCCCGAAAATTTCCTCCTGGGCGATCGTCATGCCGCGCTCGACGCCTTCAAATACGGTCGGCTCGACGAACCAGCCGGACTCGTACTCCTCGCCGGCGAGTCGGTTTCCGCCGCAAAGCAGCCAAGCTCCCTCCTGCACGCCTTTATCGATATAATGCAGCACCGTATTCAGCTGAGACTCGCTGGCGCACGGCCCCATCCACGTATCGGCCTTAAGGCCGTCTCCCACTTTGATCGTTTTGACTTTGGCTAGCAGTTGTTCCTTAAATGTATCGTAAATGCCGCTTTGAACGATGACCCGGCTTGTCGCGGTGCATTTTTGCCCCGTGGAACGGAAAGCTCCGCTGATCGTCGCCTCCAAAGCCTGCTCCAGATCGGCGTCGTTTGCCACGATGACCGGATTTTTGCCGCCCATTTCAAGCTGATATTTCGCCCCGCGCTTCAGCGCCCCGAGACCTACCTGCTTGCCGACGGTATCGGAGCCGGTAAACGTGACGCCCTGAATATCCGGGTGATCGATGATGCCTTGGCCGATGACCGAACCGCGTCCGGTCACGAAGTTGAGCACGCCTTTCGGCAGCCCCGCTTCATGGAAGCACTCGATGATTTTGGCTGCGGTGACCGCCGTTTCCTGCGCGGGCTTAAACACGACCGTGTTGCCGTAGATCAGCGCCGGCGCGATTTTCCAAATCGGGATCGCCACAGGAAAATTCCACGGCGTGATCACTCCGACCACGCCAAGCGGAACGCGCGTCGTAAACATCAGCGCTTCGCTGTCCGTCGACGGAATGACGTCGCCGATCTTGCGCATCCCTTCGCCGGCGTAATAGCGGAGTATCGCTATGCCCCGCGCCGTTTCGCCCTTCGCCTCGGGGAACGTTTTGCCCATTTCCCGCGTCATCGTTGCGGCGATATCGTCGATGCGCGCTTCGATCAGGTTTGACACTTTGTACAAATAATCCCCGCGGACCGCTCCGGCCAGCTTCCGCCATGTTCCCGCCGCTTCCTTTGCCGCTGCTGCCGCTTTATTTAAATCTTCCGGCGCCGAAACCTGCACATACCCGACCACATCGCCGCGGTTTGCCGGGTTCAGGCTGGGCTCGGTTTGGCCTGCGGACGAAGACGTCCATTCGCCGTTTACATAATTCAAATAGGTTTTCGTTTCGCTTACGGTGCTGCCCATAACTCCGTTTCCTCCTCCGATTTGAAAAAATGATGTCAAGCGGTCTGCGTCCGTTCCTGCCGCTCGGCGGCAGCCACCGGATTCACCAGCACGCCGATGCCGCCGATTTCAATTTCGATGCGGTCCCCCGGCGCGAGCGTGAACTCGTTCGGAGGCACGATGCACGTGCCGGTCAGCAGTACGGTGCCGTCGAAGATCGCGTTATCCCGGCACAGAAACGAGACAAGCTCATCCAGGCGCCTTTTGAGCTGCCCTGTGGAAGCGGTTCCTTCGACGGCCAGCTCTCCGTCCCGGTAAATGCGGCAGGCGAGCGAAAACGCGTACGGATCGTCGACGGTTTCGGCAAGCCGGATGGCGGGGCCGATCGAGCAGGAGTTGCGCCACATTTTAGCCTGCGGCAAATACAGCGGATTTTCGCCCTCGATATCGCGGCAGCTCATGTCGTTGCCGATCGTATAGCCGACGATGCGGCCGGTTCGCGTCAGCACAAGCCCGAGCTCCGGCTCGGGAATTTGCCACTGCGAATCGCTGCGCAGCATGACGGACTGACCCGGACCGACAGTACGCGCCGCCGTCGATTTGAAAAAGATTTCCGGCCGCTCCGCCTCGTACACCTTGTCGTAAAAGGTTGTCGCGTCGAGCTTTCCGCCCGTCGCCTCGTAGTTGCGCGCCGCGCGGCTGCGTTCGTAGGTGACGCCCGCCGCCCATACTTCCGGCGCTTCGATCGGGACCAGCAGCGGAAGCGACTCCATCGGTGCAGGCAGTGGAGCCGTATGCGAGATTGCGTCCTGTACGAGCTGAAGCGGCGAAGTTCCGGCGGCGTCGGCCGCCTCGACCAGCTCCATGAAATGGCGGTGCGGAAGCTCGTATACCGCTCCTTCGTCGGTGACGGCCGCAAGCTGCGGCTGCCTGTCCTGCCTGGCGTATCGAACGATTTTCATGCGGTGATATCCTCCTTTAGCTTTTATAGCCCATATGGGCGGAAATATCGGCCGCCGTTTGTTTAAGCAGCCGGACATACCCTTCGAACATATGGTCGTCTACGCCGGAAACGAGCATCGACAAGCTGACCGCCGCAACGACCTGACCCGTATGGTCCCTGACCGGTACGGCGGCGCAGCGGACGCCTGGTTCGTTTTCCTCCCGGTCGTAGGCAACTCCCTGCTCGCGCACGGCGGCAAGCTCCCTGAGGAAATCGGCCTCGTTGTCGATCGTCTGCGGGGTGCGCCGCTCGTAGCGATAGTTTTGCAGCAGCGTCATCAGCTCCTCCTGCTTCAGGTACGCGCCGAGCGCTTTGCCGACGGCGCTGCAATGAAGCGGGATTCTTCGGCCGATGCGGGAGTAGCGGATGGCCGCCTTCGGCCCTTCGACTTTGTCGATGTAAACGCCCTCATTTCCGTCGAGGATGACAAGATTAACCGTTTGCCCGGTCTGGGCCGATAATTCCAGCAAATATTTGCGGGCCACGGAGCGGACGTCCATCGTTTGCAGCAGCAAATTGCCGCGCTCGAACAGCGCCATGCCGAGCCGGTATTTGCCGGATTCCTCGTCCTGCTTGATGTATCGGTAAGCCTCCAGCGTTTTGAGCAGCGAATGGACGGTGCTTTTGTGCAAATTCATCCGTTTGCTGATCTCGGTAATCTTCAGTTCCGTCGTCTGTTCGTCGAATAAATTTAAAATTTGCAGCGCCCGTTCCACGGACTGAATGATCGGCATAAAAACTCCTTCTGTATGTATTTTGTTTGATATTATAAAACCATGTTTTACTATTTCGCTACACCTCTACTATATGACAACAAACATCGTTTCAGCAATATGTTTTATTGTGAAATTTTCGGAACCGGGCGCCTTTTTCCCGCTGACGACTACAATTCGACACACCCTCACAAATTCCGACATTCGCTCGAACTTTATAACAGGCCGGACCTTGCGGCTGGAATATTTTTCAGCTTATGTTAACCATAATTATATGTTATTGTTAACTTGTACTAATTACACCAAGGAGGTACCTGCATGATTAAAAAATGGACAAGTTTGTTTTTACTGCCTGCATTGGCATTGGGAACTCTTCAGATCGGCACGAAGGCAGCCGATGCGGCAAGCTACGGGACCATCGTTCACGACGTCAACTTCCGCACCGAGCCTAACGTAAACGCAAGCCGCATCCGCTATTTGCAGGACGGCGAACAAGTACAAATTATCGATGCCCCCAATAAATATTGGTACAAAGTCAAGGATAAAAACGGCAAGGTCGGCTACGTCAGCTCGCTGTCCCAATACATAACTGTCGGAGGATCGTCTTCCGGAGGTTCGTCTTCGGGCGGTTCGTCCTCGGGATCGGGTTCTTCCGCGAACACTTCGGCAGCGGCGGCCAAGGTTATTGCGGCCGGTAAAAAATATATGGGCACTCCATATGAATTCGGATCGAACCGTTCCGATACTTCGACCTTCGATTGCTCCGACTTTGTGCGCCAAGCTTTCAAGGATGCGCTTGGGATCACGCTCCCTACCGACTCCCGCAAGCAGGGCGACTATGTGAAGGCCAAAGGAAATACGACGACGAACTGGAAAAATTTGAAGCCGGGCGACCTGATGTTCTTCATGGGATACCGCGGCACATCGAAATCCAGCTATCCGTCCGATACTTCGGGCCAACGCATCGAGCATGTCGGCATTTACCTCGGAGACGGCAAAATACTGCATACATATTCCAAAGCGTCCGGCGGAGTCCGAATTGATAGCATCGCAAACCGCCACTGGGAATACCGCTTTATTTTCGGAGGCAGCGCGTTATAATTACCTTAACCGCCTCAATCATATGTTCGGCTGGAAATCGTACGCGCAAGCGATGTCCCGGCCGGACATTTTTTTATGTTCCGTCCCGTTTATTTTCGGCCGCTTTCCGTAAACTTTTCGCTTCGGCTCAGGACCGAAGCATGATATAATAGGGCCGATTGCACACGTTATCCTCGGGAGATGCCACAATGCTCAAATTTGCAATAGCTTTTTTTAAAACGCTTTCAGCCCGAAAATTATGGCTGGCCCGCCTATGCGGCTTCGGCCTCCTCAGCATCATCTGCCTGGCCGTTACCACATCGGGATACGAAAGCGGCAAGCGGGTCATCGTCCTCGGCCCCGTTCCCGAGCTCACCGGAGAACAGCTTAAGCGAAAGCCGAACATCGTTGTCGTGCTCAGCGAAGCGTTCTGGGACCCGACGCTGATTCAAAGCGTCAAGTTCAGCCGCGACCCCATCCCGTTTTTTCATGCGCTGGCCGAAAAGCATACGAGCGGCTGGCTGCTTTCACCGCAATTCGGCGGCGTTACCGCCAACGTCGAGTTTGAGGTGCTGACCGGCAATTCGATCCGCTTTCTGTCGACCGACACGGTCGCTTACGAGGAGCATGTGCATGCGAACATCGACTCGCTGGCGAGCATTTTGTCCGGACAAGGTTACCGGGCGACGGCTGTCAGCGCCTTCTACGACTGGTTCGCAAATACGCGGCAAACGTTCGAACGGTTTGGCTTTTCCCGTTTCATCAGCAACGAGTTTTTTGGCGCGAACGAATACGAAGGTCCCTATCTCGCGGATCGGGCGGTCGCCAGGCGGATTATCGAGGAAAGCCGGAAAACGGACGGGCCGGATTTCATATACGCCAATACGATGGAAAATCATTATCATTTCTATCCGGGCAAGTTCAGGCGCAATACGATCGACGTCACCGGCGATATTCCGCGGGCCGATATCGGCATCCTCGAAACGTATGCGCAGGGCATCAGCGATGCCGACCGGATGCTCGAGACGCTCGTCGATTATTTCACCCGCTCGCAGGAGCCGACGGTCATCGTCTTTTTCGGCGATCATTTGCCGCATTTCGAAGAGGACTACCGGGTGTACCGGGATACCGGGTATATAAGCGGGGACAGCGATCCTCAATTTTTGGAAAAGATGCATAAAACGCCGGTCATCGTCTGGAACAATTTTTCCCGCCAGCCCAAAGAATCGCTCGACATCAGTCCGTCGTTTCTCGGCCCTTACGTGCTTAATTTGGCCGGAGTGCAGGGAACGCCTTATACGGAGTTTTTGTACAACCTGTCTAAGCGAATGCCGATTTTCCCGCCGAAGGAGTACTTTGACAAGTACCGGATCAACCAAGCCGATGTCGCCGAATACGAAGCATGGCAATCCAAAATGCTGGCCGGCGAGCTGACCGACCAAAGTGCGCGAACGCTTGTCATGGGCTACGACTCGCTCGCCATCACGGAATTTGCACCGGCTGAAATCTCTGCCGGCGAACCGTTCAAAACCGACTTCGGCCGGCAGACCGTCAGCATCAGAGGCGGCCCCTTCGGCCAGGCCACCGTGCTGACTGCGGGCGGCAAACCGCTTGAAACGACGTGGGTCAGCGAGTCGACTGTTACCGCGACGCTGCCCAAGGAAATGTACGAAAAGCCCGGCAGCCTTGAGCTCAAAGCACAAGTCATCGACGAAAAAGGAACTGTGCTGGCGGAGTCGAAGCCTGTGGAAATTAAGGTCGTTAACAAGTAAGCGGCAGCTACGGTGCGGAAAGCATACGCTCAAGCCTAAGATGCCGGAACAAGGACAATGCCGTTGTTCTTCTGTGCTTGGCGACAATAAAACGGAGTGATAAGAGGAACATTCGTTCCGCTATCACTCCGTTTTTTGTTTCCGACGGTATGCAGTTTCTAACCGTCGATTGCAGCCAGCGCCTTGTCGCTGGCGGCGTTCAGCTCGGCCAGCTCCTGCGGCGACAATTCGATGTCGACGGCATCGGCGTTTTCCCGCAAATGCTTCACATTTTGCGTGCCGACGATCGCCGTGGTCAGTCCGTCCTGATGCAGCAGCCAGCTGATCGCCACTTGCGAAACCGTTTTGCCCTTGGCATCGGCAATTTCCTTCAGCTTCAAAATCAGCCCGCGTTCCGCTTCCAGGTGCTCGGGAAGAAACAGCCGGCGCGTTTTGCGAAAATCGTCTTCGGCAAGCTGTTTGCCACCGATGTGAAACGCCCCTGTTAAAATGCCTTTGGCGATCGAGCTGTAGCTCATGACGGCGATGCCGTTTTGCTTGCAGTAAGGCAGCACGTCTTTTTCAATGCCGCGGTGCAGCAGGCTGTATTCCGGCTGGATCATATCGATCTGCGCGTACTTTCCCGCCTCCTCGAGCTGCTCCAGCGAAAAGTTCGATACGGCGATCGCGCGAATGAGCCCCTCCTGCTTCAGCTTGTTGAATTCGGAGAGCGTTTCCGCCACCGGGATCTCGAAGCTCGGCCAATGAATGTAATAAATGTCGATGTAGTCGGTGCGCAGCCTTTTCAGGCTCGCCTCCGCGGATTTCCTTACGTTTTCCGGCGCCAGATTGGCCCGGCTGACTTTGGTGGAGATGATCGCATCCTTACGGATGCCTTCCAGCGCAGCGCCGACGATTTCCTCGGAGTGGCCGTTGCCGTACCCTTCCGCCGTGTCGAACGTCGTAATGCCCATATCGAAGGCGGCACGAAGCGCCTTCATGTTGTTTTCGTCGCTCGTAAATTCCCACGGACCACCGCCCAGCTCCCAGCAGCCGAACGTAATGGCGGAAACCTGGATGCCCGATTTTTGCAGTGTGCGGTATTTCATTATCAGTCTTCCTCTCTTTTAAAGATTTTGGCCCCGCTCTTCGACGCGGCGGATCGCGTCCAGCACCATATCCGCTGTAACCTCAAACGGCATATTCCCCATCGTGCCTTCCGGCGACAAGGCGACTTTGACGACAGCATCCAGCTCTTCCTCGGAAAGCCGGCGGCCGATCCCCATATCGGCGAGTTTGGTCGGCAGCCCGATGTCTTTATAAAATCCGATCAGCTCATCAATCTCTGCGGCCGGACGGTTTTCCAGCATCAATTGAACGAGGATGCCGTAGGCCACCTTCTCCCCATGATAGGCGCGGTGGGAATCGGGCAAAGCCGTCAGGCCGTTATGTACGGCATGCGCCGCCGCCGATCGGCAGTTGTCCTCGCCAAGACCGCCGACAAGACCGCTGAACAGGATGACCGCGTCGATCACAAGCTGCAGAGCTTCGCTCGACCGGCCTGCCTTGGCATCCTCGATGGCTGTCCGGCTGTGCCGAATGAGCGTATCGTAGCACAGTTTCGCCGCCTGCACGCCGCCGATCGTCGGCAGGTTGGCCGGTTTGCCGGCCGAGCAGGCGACCGATTCATACCACTTGGCGATCGTATCCCCGATACCGGCCACCAAATAACGCACAGGCGCCTTCGCAAGCACGTCGGTATCGACCAGCGTCAAGAGCGCGTTGCGGTAAAATACCGGAAAGTCGACGTACACGCCTTCGTCCGTGTACATGACCGATAAATTCGTTACGGGGGCGCACGTCGCTGACAACGTTGGTATTGTAACGAGCGGTTTGCCGATGTCGTTGCTCAGCTTCTTGGCCGTATCGATCACTTTGCCCGCACCTACACCGACGATGAGTTCCGCCTGCGGATCGACAAGCGACTGCAAACGGGCGACTTCGCCGTAGGAGCATTCCCCGCGATAAAACGCAAGCTCGTACGTCACGCCCGATTCCGTCAAGCTTCGGGCGAGTGTTTCCCCGGCGGCCGCCCAAGATTTGGAACCGGTTACAATCAACGCGCGCTTGCCGTATCTCGCCATCCATTCCCCCGCGCTGGCAAGCAAACCGGGCTTATGAATATATGCATTGGGCGTTCCGGCAACAAAATGTACTCCGTTCATGGTTTCTCCTCCCTGCACTGTTGTACCCAGCCTACTCTATTATACTCCTCTTGGCCGCAAATACGAGAGGAAACCTTCGCCGCATGTCAAAAACAATGTTGACACATTTTTCCGTATGCTCCGGCATGATGAAAGCACCGCTGCCGGCGGTCGGCTTCTTATGTGTCGCAGCGGAGCTGGCTCCGCATTGCCAAAGCTGCAAAGACATGATGGAAGTGCCGCCCTTTTTTCGGTATGATCGGATTATAGCACAATCGATTGGCGGACGTATTATCATTTCTTACGGAAAGCTGGTGTTTTCTTATGATTTCTCCGGTATTGCAGCCTTTTCTGCAAGGCTTTGAACGTACGGACAGGCTGGAGCACGATGTTCCCCGCTTCCTTCGGCTTCATGGCTGCCCGAATACGGCGGAACACTGCATCCGTGTCGGCAGGGAAGCGGCAAAGCAGGCGGCGCGTTTCGGGGTCGATCCGCAGCTTGCGCAAGCGGCGGGACTGCTGCACGACATCAGCGCCGTTTTTCCGAACGACCGCCGCGTTGACGCAGCGATTCGGCTTGGGCTGGACGTGCTGCCGGAAGAAGAAACTTTCCCGATGATCGTCCATCAAAAAATATCCGCGGCGATGGCAGCCGAGCTGTTCGGGGTTACAAGCGGGCAGGTGCTCAGCGCTGTCGGCTGCCACACCACTCTAAAGGCTTCGTCGTCGCCTCTCGATATGGTGCTGTTCGTGGCGGATAAAATCGAGTGGGACCAAACCGGTACCCCGCCGTTTTTGGACAAGCTGCTCGGCGGTTTGGACATATCGCTCGCGCACGGCACGTTCTCCTACCTCGAATATATGTGGGAGCGCCGGGACCAGCTGAAGGTCGTTCATCCGTGGCTTGCCGAAGCTTACCGCGAGCTTGCCCGGAAGCTTGGCAGGCCCGCCTCCGACGATACGCGATACGATAGTAAGGATAAGGAGTGAGGACATGGACCATCAAAAATCAATAAAATCGGACATCCATTGACAACGCCGCCGCAACATGGCAGTATGAACTATATTTAAACCGCCGAAAGGAAGATACTATGGAAACCCGGTTTGTCAAACAATCCCGCTGCTACAAAACATCCAGAATATTCCCTACCGACGTCAACAACCACAACACGCTGTTTGGCGGCAAACTGATGGCGTATATCGATGACATCGCCTCCATTTCCGCCTCCAAGCACTGCCGCCGCTCCGTCGTCACGGCGTCGACCGACTCGGTTGACTTCCTGTCCCCGATTCGTCCGACGGATTCGGTATCATTGGAATCGTTTGTGACGTGGACCGGAAAAAGTTCGATGGAAGTTTTTGTAAAAGTCATGACCGAGGATTTGATCAGCGGCGAACGGAAAATCGCGGCAACGTCGTTCCTCACCTTCGTCGCATTGGACGAAAACAAAAAACCGGTGCCCGTTCCCCATGTGGTGCCTGAAACCGAAGAGGAGAAGCGCCTTCATGAAACCGCCGTTCAGCGTGCGGAAATGCGCCGTATTCGCCGGGAGGAAAGCAAGAAATTCGCCGATTACCTAATTACGTCTTTCCCTTGGGAATAAAAGGATCGGCGTGATTTGGCGAAACGCATCGATTTTTGCGCTTGCCCGGGAAATACGGGTGCCGTATTCTTAAGCTTAAGCTCGCCCGCGGGGCATAATAAAGCCGAGGTCCGGCAGACAATCGTCTGTCCGGGCCCCGGCTATTTTATTGCTTAGGAGCATAGGAACTGATGCACCGCTAATTTTTTTGGATAACCGGGGCTCTCCCAAAAGTACCGAAAATAGGCTGCAAAGGTTCACTTTTATATCCAGAGAACCGGCTGGCGAACCGCGATATTCCTGCGCACTTCCGTATCCTGCGGATCCCTCTCCAACGACTCGAACAACCGAATATACTCCGGCCTGCCAAGCCCGATCCCGGCGAACAGCAGCCCGGATATCCGGGCCGGCCAGCCTGCAAAATGCTCGATATCCGGCGGGTAAGGCCAGCTGCTTTTGTCTGTGAGATACGGATACAAATAATCGAAGCCTTTGCGTATGCCGCGCCCGTCCGCCAGCTCGAACGTCCATAAATCGTCGCCCGGCACAGATAACGTATGGCACAGTGTCGCCATGTTGTCGAGCACGAAAATCGAGTAGCCGTAAGGCTTTGTCCGCGCCAGCTCGCGCGGGAAGCTGCCATCCGGCGCCATCTGGCCCGGTAGAAGCACGTGTTTGTACCGGTCGCGGCAAAAAGCCAGCCTCTCCTCGTTCCCGGTAAAGCGCGCGAACACGCTCGCCTGCACGAACCAGCAGACGCTGTGATTATTCGTCGCGTTCATCTCGTCAATGCCGTACGTATGCGTGCACATCCAATGCAAATAATCCGCGAACCAGCGCTTCAGGCCGTTTGTCAGCTCCTCCGTCCATTCGGCTGAGCCTTGCAGCGCATATACCGCCTGCGGCACATCGATCAGATGCAGCGTATCGATCACCCCGATGCCGCGTCCCGAGCAAATGCCCGGAATCGCCTGTGCGTACAGCAGGTGCGGATTCATCCGCGTCTCCTCGTCCAGGAAAAACTCCTTCAGCCAGCGTGCCGCCCGCGCCGCATACTTTTCTTCGCCGGTAACCGCATAGGCCGCCGCCAAATGTGCGACATGCGTGCGCATCTCACGCAGCACGAGCCGATGAGCGTTAAAGTTGTCCGGATTCGACTCCCCATCCCGTTGAACGTACGGAAGACCATCCGGCGTATCCGGATTCGGCCACCAATAGTCGCCGTTGGAATAATAATCGTGCGGACCGCCTTCGCTCATCGCCGCCCGCTCGTCGGTAATGTGCCGGGGCTCCGTCCGCAATGCCTGCTCCGCCTTGCTTATAATCCACGGCCGGTCTCCTTCGATCAGTTTCTTTTTGATCTGCTCCTTCACCTGCTGCGATTGATCCATGAGCCAACACATCCCCGTCTGTTAATAATCCGTTAATGAGCTCTTCAAATCTCCGCTTCGAAAACGATGATTTTTAACGGCGCATCCGAATGGTTTTCCAGGCCGTGGCTCCAGCCCCGCTTGTTCAAAATGACGTCGCCCGCCGTTACCTTGCGGGATTCCCCGTTCACCGTCATCGTCCCTTCCCCTTCGAGGATCGCATACACCTCTTCGTTGTCCCCGTGTTTATGGTAGCCGATGGAGGATTTCGGCGGAATTTCCGTGTAATAAAAAAATTTCAGCTTCGTCTCGAAATCGCCGTCGTCGAACAAACGCACGCTTTTCACGTCCCCGCTGCCCTTGTGGCTCGGCGCTACTTTATATTCGGCCTGCAAAAAGTTTCTCACGATCATCCCGTTCGTTCCCCCTTTTCGAATTCAGATCAAGTTCCCGTCTATTATAGTCCCGGCCCACGACGGTGTCGATGCCCGAAATTCAGCGAGAGTTGCGCAAAATTCAGCTATTTTCGGAATCGCATTCAAGGGGTGCCGCCGAGGGCGATAAGCGGTATAATGATATGGACAATACCCGCGCAGTAGCTGCGGAACAGGAGGCACCAGAAAATGAAACTCGGCATTTTAGCCCATTGTTACGGAAAACTGCCTTTAGAGGAGCTTGCGGCAAAAGTAGGGGCCGGCGGCTTTCAATCCATTCAGCTCGCGATGGCCAAAGCGATATCCGATATCGACTCCGATCTCGGCAAGCTGAGCCCGGGGCTCGCGAACCATATCGCGGAAACGTTCGAACGTCACGGCGTCCGCATTCCGGTGCTCGGCTGCTACATCAACCCGATTAACCCGGACCGCGAAGCAAGAAGGTACGAAATCGACCGGTTCAAGGAGCATTTGAAATATGCCCGCCAGTTCGGCGCGGCCATGGTCGCCACCGAGACCGGAAAGCTCACTACATACAAGGAGCAGGAGCCCGAACGTTACGAGCAAATTGCGTGGAATACGCTGCGGGAGACGGTGGAGGAGCTTGCGGAGGAAGCGGAAAAATGGGGCGTCATTTTCGCCATCGAGCCGGCCACCTCGCTGACGATTCACGATACGGCGGGTATGCTCCGGATGATGGAGGAGGTCCCTTCATCCAGCATCGGCGTCGTCATCGATCCGGTCAATCTGCTGGAGGACTACAACATCGACCGCCGGGACGAAGTAATGACCGAAGCTATCGAAAAGCTGGGACCGCGCACCGTGCTGATTCATGCCAAAGACGTCCTTCTCGGCCCCGACGGCAAAAAACAATACGCGCCTATTGTCGGGCAAGGCATCTTGAACTACCCGCTCTTCGTCAGCCTGCTTAAGAAACATAAACCTCACGTCCATATTTCGCTCGAAGGGCTGAAGGAAGAGAACATCGCCCCGTCGGCCGCCTTCGTCCGGCAGCAGTGGGAAACAACAGGAAGCACGCTTTAGGCGTGCTTCCCCAGCCTGTTGAAAAACCCAACAGGCTACTTTTTCGTTCAATATCTTTAACAAATTACCGCGTTAATATGTTATAATGTAAATATACTCTTAAGGCGGTGGATCCTATGCTTCGCTCTAATCCGAATGTCCAAAATGAATATGAATTGGTGTGTATCGAGGAACTGGTTCATCCAGATCATCCTCTTCGTAAAGTACATAAGCATATCGACTTTTCCTTTATTCTCGACTTAGTCCGTCCTTATTACTGCGAGGATAATGGACGTCCCTCGGCAGATCCCATCATGCTTTTCAAGATGCTATTGATCGGGTATCTTGACGGCATTCGCTCCGAACGACGGTTGGAAAGAGAGGTTTTCTCTAATAATGCTTATCGATGGTTTCTGGGGCTTGGGCTCAAGGATCGCGTGCCGGATCATAGCACCCTTAGCTACTTTCGTGAACGTCTTCAAGAAGGCGATGTACTTCAACAAATCTTCGACCGGGTCGTTCTGCTTGCTATTCAACATCGTCTCGTTGCCGGTCGGGTACTTATCACCGACTCAACTCATCTTAAGGCCAATGCGAATAAACGAAAGTTTGTTCAAGAGGAAGTAACCAAGAGTACGAAGGCCTACATGGAAGAACTGGACGAAGCAATTCGTGCCGATCGCGAGGCTCATGGAAAAAAGCTTTAAAGCCACGAGAGGAGGTGGAAGAAACCAAACTAACGAAGGTAAGCACAACCGATCCGGAGAGCGGTTATATGGTGCGGGACGGTAAGCCGGAAGGCTTTTTCTATCTCGATCATCGGACCGTCGACCACAAATACAACATCATCATGGATGTCCACGTCACTGCCGGCAATGTTCACGATTCTGTCCCTTACATAGAGCGTTTGGAACATATCATCAAGAAGTTTAAATTCGAAAAAACACTGGAAGCCGTCGCACTGGATGCAGGTTACTTCACGTCGCACATTTGCAAAAAGCTTCAAGACAAGAAAATATACGCGGTCATCGGAGGTAGAGCCTTTACCCCAGTTAAAGGATTAATGGCTAAGTGGCGATTTAAGTATGATGCGGAGAACAATGTGTATATATGTCCACAAAAACACGAATTGAAATATACGACAACGGATCGCGAAGGCTACAGACAGTATAAGTCGGATCCGAATCATTGTGCGAACTGCCCCATGCTCAAAGAATGTACCCGGTCCCGGAATCACCAAAAAGTCATCACCAGGCATGTATGGCAGGATAGTAAAGAGTGGGTAAAACAAAACGGTAGAAGCAAGTCCGGCAAATATCTCTACCGCTTACGATACCAGACGATTGAGCGAAGCTTCGCGGATGCCAAAGAGCTCCATGGGCTTCGCTACTGCCGGTTCCGCGGCCGAAACAAAGTGCAGCAGCAAGCATTACTGACTGCACTATGTCAAAACATTAAAAAGATCGCCAATATCCTGGCTAAAAGGGCCGGATAAGAGGCGATCTTCTATTTTTAGGGCTAAATTCAAAAAATGATCCTACAAAAGCCCCGAAAAACCGGGGCTTTGTCAACAATCTGAGGAAGCACGCTTTAGGCGTGCTTCCCCTGCCATTCGTATGATGTTACGCCGGATATTTCTTTACCGCGTCTGACCGTAAATAAAATCGTTATCGATCTCATGACCGTGACCGTCGAACGCGGCTCCGAAAAACGATTTGCCCCCGCAGTATATCGGCTGAGTCTCCCCCGTTCCGTCCAGTTCCGCGGCCAAATGCAGCAAAGCTACCGGCTCGAGCCGGTCGAATTTCGCATAGACGTGACGTTCGCTCGGCATGAAAAAGCCATGATGATACCGCTGCGCGACGATATTTCTGCCGATGCGCTCGGCGAGGTGCAAATACGCTGCGTTCCGCGTGATCCGATGCAGCTCAAGCATGGCAAAAATCCCGTGCGGATCGGCGCATTCAGTGCCGCTGTTCAAATCGGCGCCACTGCCCGTTTGCGACAGACCGGCGCTTTCTGCGCCGCCGCGGGCTGTAGGCGCGCTGCCGATATCGCCCAGGCCGTTTCCGCGGGCGATGGCTCGCGCAATGTCCCACAGCCGCTCGTTGCGGGACAGCCGATAACCCGCCGCAAAAGACCAGAGCAGCAGCAAATCGGCCGCTGCGGCCTTTAGCGTGTCCCCTTGCTTGCCGTAGTAGCCGCTTTTTTCCATCACGAGGCCGGTCAGCCTTGTTCCGTCCGTGAGCATCGGGTGGATCGTATTGTCTGCCGCATCGTAAGCGTATTCACCGTATGCGAGCAAGTCCTGCACGGCCCACTCGCCGAACTCCTTGCCGGCTTCGCCCAATTGATCGGCCAGCGCCATCCGGCATAAGGCGGATTCGCCGATGATCGTGTGGATTTGCCGCACCACCGACAGCGTCGCTTCGATCGGCGAATGTTTTTTCAGCTGCTCCCCGAATTGATCGATCGCCCGGTCGCCGCGAATGCCAGGCAGCACGGAGATGCTGAACTGGTAACCGCCGAGCCCGGTTTGCGGATTTCTCGTCTCCACATAACGCCGGGCAAGCCGTTTCGCCCATTCCAGCGGTTTCGCATCCCCCGTCAGGCGATGCAGCATCGCCGCGGCGTAATACAAATCGCTTCCCGCATTGATGAAGGTGAGTCCTTTGCCGGTGAAAAAAACGTCCTCCGCCGCGTATTCGCGGTCCCACACGGATAAGCCTTCGCGCGGCGGTTTCGGCTGGCCGTGACGATTGAATTCAAGGTTGGCCCAATTGGCGACGTGACCGTCCCAAACCGCTTCCACATACTTGCGGGTTTCTTCCAGGTTCACTTCGGCCATCACATCGTAGCACGGGTAATGGCATTTCAGCTCGTGCTGCGGACCTTTATCCGAAGCGAAGACCGATCGCTTTGTGTTCAAATCTATCGCCATATGCCCGCCCCAGCTGAACATATCGCCGTACCTTGCCTGCCCGAACATATACTCCAACGCTTTGAATGCAGCCTGTTCGTATGCGGACTGCCCGGTAAGCCGGGATAATCCGACGAGCGTGCGCACCCAGTTTTGCTGGTTCGCACCGTTGGACAAAATCCACGTCTCCCCCCCCCGAACGCCAAGAGACGGGATCATGCGTCTGCGCATGCACCCCGTCTGCAAAGAGCGGCGTCGGATAGCTTCCGTATCGGTCGCGGCCGTATTCCAGCACGCGGTCCGCATATTCGCGAACCGTCCGGATGAAAAAGTCGCTGCCTGATCCCTGAACATGTTCCATCTATCAACGCCTGCCTTTTCGATTATTTCACCTGAAGCACGTCTTCGATCTTCACCGGGCGCCCTTCCTTCACCGAACGCCATACCGCTTCGCCGGTGCCGATCGAGTAAGCTCCGTCCTGACTGCCGGACAGAATCGCATATTTCCGCTTCGGATCCGGGCCAAGGAAAATGTCTTCCAGAAGCACCGGATCGCCGCCGCCGTGCCCGCCTTCGCGCATGACGACATGAATGATTTCCTTGGAGCCGAACAGCGGGTAATACTCGATCGTCTGCTGCTCCGGAATCGGGAACGGAATGCGGTTTGGCATATGATATTCCGTCGTCTCGATGCGCCCTTTGGTACCGTTGATCGCCAGCCGGTAGCCTTCGTACGGCAAGGAGAAGTTGACCGAGTAGCTGAGCAGCGCGCCTTGATCATAGCGCACCGTTGCGGTATACGTATCTTCGATGTTGATCTCCGAATCGTAAATGCACATATCCGGGCGGTAACCGGTGTATCCGCCTTTTTCTCCGGTTTGCACCGTGCCGAGATGGTCGTCCTTGACCGCAACGTCCTTGCTGCGCGTCGACCAGCGCGTAAAATATTCGCAATCCTGCTTCACGTCGCAAGTGCCGCAGAACCGTCCGTCTTCCTTCTTCGGATTAAGCTCGCCGTTAGGACCGTAATAATTAAGAGCGCCGAATGCAAACGCCTCGACCGGCTTCTGTCCCGTCCACCAGTTGACGAGGTCGAAATGGTGGGAGCTTTTGTGGATGGAGAGGCCACCGGATATTTCGCGAATGCGGTTCCAACGCTTGAAATAGCTAGCGCCATGATACGTGTCGATATACCAGTTCAGATCGATGGACGTGACGCGGCCGACTTTGCCTTCGAGGATCATCTCTTTGATTCTCGTATGGATCGGCGAGTAGCGGTAGTTGAACGTCACCGTCACCTTGCCTTTACTGCGCGCCTCCGCATCCATAATGCGGCGGCAGTCCGCACCGGTCGTCGCCATCGGCTTCTCGGTCATGACGTCAAGATCGTGTTCCAGCGCCTTGATGATATATCTTGCATGCGTGTCGTCGCGTCCGGTAACGATAATGACATCCGGCTTCGTCTCCTTGACCATTAGGTCGAAATCGCTTTCTCCGTACTCCGGAACGGAAGCGGTTTCCGGAAATTTCGTTTTGCATACCTCGTGCCTGCGCGGATCCACATCGAGCAATCCTACAAGTTCCGCGTGCTGCGAAAAGGTTTTCAGCATCGGTCCGATAAACATGCCGATGGCGCGGTTGCTGACACCGCAAACTGCGTAGCGTTTTTTCATGAGATGGGTTTCCTTTCTTTTAAAAGATATCTACCCCTAAAAGATTTCTACCCCCTAAATCCCCCTGAAAGGGGGACCCCAGGCGCTTGCGCCCTGGACCCGCCCTGGTGGAGAGACTGGGGTGCCTCGGGTCCGCGATTGTCCGGCACGCATTTGCTGCATTTTGCAGCAAATTTTATGCCGGACTCGCTTAACCATTTGTGCGGTGCCTTGGGAGGGGGGGGCGTGCCTCTTGCCTGCGCCGGGCGGCACGGTTTGGCTGCCGCCAAACTTGTGCCTTCGCGCTTAACCCTAGAGCATAACCTTAGCCAGATATACAAATTCTACATCCGACTCGGTACGTTTCGCTCAACTAAAGGCATGTGGTTCGAAACATGTTCACGTTAACATTTCGCTGTCTTGACCTAAATACTTAACTTCATAAACTATAAACCTGATAATTCTTCTATAGCTTACTAGAAGAGCCTTCGCTTTGGCAATGTGCAAAAACGGCGAAATTTTCGAAAATAACAACGTTATTATTGCTTTTTTTCCCTCATTTTTGCTTATTCAGCGCTGTACACATCCATCAACTTTTGAGGCCCTCCTCCTTCAAATTTGCCCGGGGGTTTCCCCGCACAAACAAAAAAGACTCTCACGGCGGTGAAAGTCATTTCGTTTTGCTATGCTGTTCGCGATATTGGCCGGGCGTCACGCCGATCGACTTGCGGAATGTGCGGATAAACCCGGTGGCATTCATATAGCTTAATTTTTCGGCGATTTCGGATATTTTCATGTTCGTCGTTTCCAGCCACGATTTGGCGATGTTCATCCGGTATTCCGTCAAATATTCGCTGAAATTGACGCCGGTTTCTTTTTTGAACACGCGGCTTAAGTACACCGGATGAAAGTTCAGCTCGGAGGCGACCCATTCGAGTGAAATATCCCGGCCGTAATGCTCATGGATCAGCTTCATCATCTGGCTCGCGATGTTCAAGTATTGCTTTTCCGCCTGCTGCTCGAGCAGCCCGATCACCTGAACGAACACGTTATTCGTCAGCCAGCGGCGTATTTCCTCGGGAGAACCCAGTGTCATAAACTGCTCCATCGTCGCGTGATCGCCGATCACCTTTTGCACGGACGAGCCATGATCCTGAATAAGCATAAAAATGCGGGAAATGAGCTGCAGTAAATATACCTGATATTCGTAAAAATTCACATGATGTCCGAGCAGCGCCGACTGATATTCGCCGAAAACGCGTTCGGTTTCGTCCAGGTCGCATATTTTCAAAGCTTGAACGATCTGGTCTTCCAGCAGCTTGAGCCCGGGCACGACGTTTTCGCCGCGCTCCTTGCCTGCCCGAACGTCGTCGTAATGCAAAATGATGTCCGTCCCCAAATTCATCCGGCCCTTGAGCGCCTGAACGCCCTGCTCGTATGCCTGCGCGGTGTCGGAATAATTCGTAAACGGCGAGCCGATGCCGATGCTGACCTTGAGCTGCAAAAACTCGTACACCTTCGCTTTGATCAGCTCCGCGATTTCATGAAAAAACGACCTGGCTATGTCCGGATCGGCACTTTCGCAAGCGACCAGCGTCACCTGGTATTGGTCGAATAATACCGGACTGAACCGCTTGGCCGGAGGAATCAAATCCCCTGCCATATTGTTGATTGCAAACATCAGCAAATCCCGGTCGCTTTCCCGGAATCTCGTTTCCTGCAGCGTATCGATTTGCAGCGTCAGCACGCCAAGCGTCCGCCAATCGGACGGAAACCCGTAATCAACGCATTTTTGCGCAAATTCGGCGGCGTCAATCTGACCCATAAGCAATTTGAGCACCATAAATTCCTTCATATGCCGGAATTGTCCACGCACCTGCTGCTGAAGCTGTTTGCCGCTGCTGGACAGCGAGCGGAGCCGCTCTTCGATAAATGCGAACTCGTCCTTCGCCGGAGCGTTTGCGCCCTGCCCGTCCATATCCCGGCTGAACTCGAACAACCGGCGCACCGGGGAATACATTTTTTGTCCGCCGTAGAGCGCAAGAAGCGCGACAAAGACGACTACGCCGAGGCAGGTATACAGCGTAATCAAGGCGATCCGCCTGGACTCGCCAGTCAACTCCTTCACCGAAACGACCGATAAGTACGTCCAGCGGTTGTAAGGCGATACGATGTAGCTGATGACCGATTTGCTTCCGTCAATCTCCATCGTAAACGAGCCGCTTTGATCCTCTGCGTTTTTCACCTTTTCCACGAGCGAAGGGCTGATCTTACTCTGCAATTCCGACGTTTCTCCGTCTGCGGCAAATTGTTGGTACTTGTCGTCCAGCAAATAATACGAGCCCGAATGCCGTTTTTGCGTAATAAGGTCCAAAATGGCGTCATTGCTTATATCCATCACCAGCAGCGCCCTTGGCGCCCGGCTCCGCGAAAACGGAAACGGCAGCTTGAACACAAGCCTGGATACATAGGCGGGAGGCTTGTCCCCGGATGAATCGACCCCGCCGCTTTTTCCGAAATCGTTTGTCACCCAAAACAAATGTTGCGGCAATAGCCCGTACTTCAAGAAAACGTCGTGATCTTCAAACCGGCTGAACGAGGAAAACCCGCGGTTGCGGATCATCCAGTCTTTTTCAATATTGATCAAATAGACGTCTCGGATGCCGGGGTATATTTGCAAATTGTACATCCCTTTAGACAGATCGTTGATCATCTTAAAATCGTCCGCAGTCAGCGATTCGTTCAAGGATGCGCTTACAAGCGGCGATTTGACAAACTGCGTCGTCGTCAGCTCGATGTTGCGGAGCAGCTGCTCGACCCTCATCTGGGTTTGC
This sequence comes from Paenibacillus hamazuiensis, assembly GCF_023276405.1. Classification (NCBI taxonomy): domain Bacteria; kingdom Bacillati; phylum Bacillota; class Bacilli; order Caryophanales; family Paenibacillaceae; genus Paenibacillus; species Paenibacillus hamazuiensis. The sequence goes on along the minus strand of NZ_JALRMO010000001.1, from coordinate 1,753,150 downwards.
AGCAAAATTTGCGAGTTGCCTTCGTTCACCTTCCGCTCGATGTCGCGGGAAGAAATAGAATACGAAATCAGTCCGGTAAAAATAACCGGAAGCATGCCGAGGAGCAAACAAAACGCGAGCAGTCTGAACAAATAGTTGCGTTTCTGCATATGGCCCCCCTCTTCCTGCAAAGAAGCACGGTTCATTTTGGTCGGTTTTGCCGTAGTATTCCATATTTTATCATGCCCCGGCTAACATTCCATGCACCAAAATTAACCGCACCGCCTTGCAAGGAACAAAAGGGAAATGAACCTTTCATAACCTTGGCGTATACCTTTCTTAACCTGCACATTTTAGCGGAGTGCATCTCGGTAAATCCGCCGAGGGTGTCCGCTGCCGCTTACCGGTGCCGCACGCCTTCCGTATATCCGGGATATTTGACAACCGGCCATTTTTCCTTGCGCAGCGCATCCAGAAATTCCGGGCTGACTCGCAAATTATTCTGCACCAGCTCGCGGGGGGTCAGAGCCATCCATTGGTTTAACGAAACGTCGGCGAACCGGTCGCTTTTGAACACCTCCAAATACCAAAGCGTTTGGCTGCCGGTATTTTGAATATAGTGTCCGAAAGCAAAAGGCACATAACCGACATCGCCCGCCCGATAGTCGAACGTAGCCGCGGCGCCGCTGCCGGCAAACACCGTCATGCGCCCTTGACCGGTCAAATAATACTGCCATTCATCGTTGTTCGGATGCCAATGTAGCTCCCTCATCCCACCCGGTTCGATTTCCACCAACGCGGCGGCAACGGTTTTGGATATGGGAAAGTTGGAGGAATCTACAATCCGCACGCTTCCGCCGGGTGTTTTAAACGGTTTTTGCGCCAGCAGGCTGTGCTTGAAGCTGAGCGGAATCGTTCCGTATGGCGATTGAATCCGCTGGCTCTCCAGCGAACCGGGCACTTTGTCCTGAAATATGTACACCTGCTCCCGGGGAATGTCGTTAAAAGCATCCGCAGGGACGCCGAAGTTGGCTGACAGCACCTCTTTCGGGGTATGCGCAAACCAGTCGCTGATCGACAGCGTGTTAAGATCGGAGAAGCTCCCGTCGTCGAAAACGAGCAAAAATTCGCAGCCCTCCTCAAGCCCTTGAATGGAATGAGGAATGCCCGGGGGAAAGTACCAAAGATCGCCGGGACCTACATCGGCGATAAAATTTCGTCCGTCCTGGTCTACCGCCGTTATCCGTGCGCTTCCTAAAATCATATACGACCATTCCGCCTGCTGGTGCCAGTGCAGCTCGCGTACTCCGCCTGGGGTTAGCCGCATATTAACTCCCGCCAACGTCTTCGAGACCGGCAGCTCTCTGACCGTAATCTCCCGTGACCAGCCGCCGTGCTTTAACGTCATTCGGGTATCGGAAAACGAGAATTTGAGGTTGGGAAGCAGCCCCGCATCGGTAGCGGGCGGAACGAGCATATCGGGATTCTCGAGGTCCCGCATGACGTCGCGGGGGCCCGGGTCTGTTGCCCCGGCGCCGTCGTCCCTTATAGGCTGCGGCACGGGAAGCTGCCGGGGCGGCCTGTCGCTCATCGCAGCAACTCCTTCCGTTTATCGGTTTTACTTGAATGTATGTGCGGCAGCTTGGCCGATATGCGATTCTCATCGAAAAGCGGACACAGAACAACAAGCCTCGGCGTATGCTGCCGAGGCTTGTGTCGGATAACGGTTTATCCGACATGTGTGAGCGTTACGTTTTTCAGGTTCATAAGTGCGCCGGAGGGAATCCGCTCCGCCTTCACGGCGAGAATGTAACGCCCCGGCGCGGGAATGTGTACGGAACCGAGATCAAATGTGCGCGGCTCGTAAGGGCCGCCGGTCGGCTCCACAGCGGCGCTCAAGGCGATCACCGGCGCATCCCCGGTGCGGACGGCGGAGAAGTCCGCATCGGCTGCGGACGCAGCGCCCAAGGCGGGGTTGGCGGCAGCCACCACTACCCGGAAGGCGCCCCCCGCCCACGCCGCATCCGCGCTGTAGGCGATTTGCACTTGGTAATCGCCGGCGCTCGCGGCGCGGAATGGCCATGTAACGAAGTCGGCCGGGGCGGACCATCCGGTGACGTAGTCGCGGCCTTTTTTCCCTGTATCGTATCGGATCGCCATTCCGTGCAGATCTCCGTCGAAAGCGGCAAACACGTTGGGGTAGTCGCGTTCATACAGCCTTTTTGCGGAATTCGCTTCGATCGTCTCTTCCGTCTCCACGACGAAAACGGCGGCGATTTCATACTGCTGCGCTAAACCGGCCGGAAGCGTGATTTGCACGTCTTCCTCGTTAAGCCGCTCATGCTTCAGCGGTGTGCGATGCGGGTCGGCCAGCAGGTAAACGGCTTTGACAGCGCTGCGCAGCCCCGGCACGATCAGATTGCCGCTTGTCGGCGCCTCGTAAATGTGCAAATACAGTTTGTTCCCTTTGGCGGTACACCGGCCCCACGGCGGTTTGCCGATCGGGCTTTTCACCGCGCCGTAAATCGCCTCTCCGTTCACTTTCATCCATTCACCGATTTCGCCGAGCAGCTTCAGCGACGTCGGATCGAACTCTCCGGTGCCCGTCGGACCTACGTTGATGAGGAAATTGCCGTTCATGCTGACCGTATCGATGAGCTGCCGCATGACGGTCTGCGCCGATTTCCAATTATGGTCGTTCGCTTTATACCCCCACGAGTCGTTCAGCGTGGCGATCGATTCCCAATCGGAACGCGGCACGCGGACATGGGGCTGGTTGTCGCCGGAGTTGCCGTAATCGCCAAGCGGATCTTTCCAGACGCGGCGGTTGACAAGGCAGTGCGGCTGCTCGTTTTTGACCGCATTTACAAAGCGAATACCTTGCTCTTCCGTCAGTTTATGCCCGCAGTCGAACCAAACGATGCCGATCGGGCCATACTGCGTCAGCAGCTCGCGCACTTGGGGAATCGCATGCCGCTCCAGATACCGCTCGTAGCGGGTCCGCTTGTCCTCGTCGCCGATCCAGGATTCGACCTCATCGTAGGCGCCGATATTGTGCGGATAATCCCACGTATTGCCCTGCGAATCGGGATGGTGCCAATCCATCGAATGGGAATAATACAGGCACAGCCTGATGCCGTGCTTTGCGCAAGCTTCGGCCAGCTCCGCAACCGGGTCGCGCCCGAACGGGGTGCGCTCCACTATATTGAAAGAAGATACTTTCGAATCGTACATGGCGAATCCGTCATGGTGCTTGGCGGTGAACACCAGATACTTCAAGCCGGCGTCTTTCGCCGTCTTGACCCATTCTTCGGCGCTGAAGCGGACGGGATTGAATCGCCCGGCGACTTCTTCGTATTCGCGGACCGGAATTTGCGCGCGCAGCATGATATGCTCGCCGTAAGCTCCCTTTACTTCCTCGCCTTTCCAATATCCCGCAAGCTCCGAATACAGTCCCCAGTGGATAAACAAGCCGACCCGCGCCTCGCGCCACCAGGCCATCATCCGATCATGCCCGGCATCCTTTTGTTCTGCCGGTCCGGCCGCATACCTGTGCGTTTCGTTTTCCGCGTTATCCATCAATATTTCATCGTGATTGGCCATAACCGGCTGTTCCCCCTTATTTTATCCTAGCAAAACCGTCCGGTAGACGATCCCTGAATTAAAATCCGTTTGTTCCGACGGCAACAAAAATTCCGGATTTGCTTTATCGACGATTCCACGTATGGATTCTGTATGAAAAATCATATAGAAGTTTCACTAAGATCGTAAACCAGACGAATTTGTACGAAAAATCATATACATGTAACCCTGGGACGGTAAAAAACGAACAATTTATATGAAAAATCATTTATAAATTTTCTTTTTGCCTCAGTCCCAACATCAACCAAGATTACACTTTAACCGGATCAGTATGATTGCATTATATTTGGCTCATTCAATTTGGAATAGGCCGCAAAGTTCGCTTCACGTTAAGGGAATCCGCTCTCTTGCCGACGCGACGACGTATGAAGTTCCTTCATGGACGGCAAACTCGAAAAGCCCATTCTCTATATGCCGCACCGCGACGGCCGCGCCGCCGCTGCTGACGGCGATCGGCTCAGAGGAGCGAATACGGCACATCCCGCTGCGGCGCGCGCGGAGGACCGCTTCGGCAAGGCGGCCGTCCCGCCAGGCAAGATCGACGTCCAGGGCCCCGCGGGCACGCAGCCCTCGGATGTGCCCGTTCGGCCAAGCCGCGGGCAAAGCCGGCAGGAAGCGCAGCTCGCCGCCGTGCGACTGCAGCAGCATTTCGGCTACGCCGGCGGCACCGCCGAAGTTGCCGTCGATCTGGAACGGCGGATGCTCGTCGAACAAATTCGGATTCGTCGAATGGCGAAGCAAGGCCAGCACGTTGCGGTGAGCTTCTTCGCCGTCGCCGAGCCGCGCCCAGAAGTTGATGATCCACGCGCGACTCCAGCCGGTATGGCCACCGCCGTGCGACAGCCGCCGCTCCAGCGTCGTGCGCGCGGCGCGGGCCAGCTCCGGCGTATGAATCACATCGATCGCCTCGTCCGGATGAAGCGCGAACAGATGGGAAATATGCCGGTGGCCCGGCTCCGCCTCCTCGTATTCCTCGCGCCATTCCAGGAGCTGCCCGTGCCTTCCGATCTTGGGCTCGGGGAAGCGCTCCAAAGCGCGGCGCAGCTCATCCGCAAACGCTTCGTCCTTGCGCAAAACCGCCGAAGCCTCGATGCAGCTGCGGAACAAGGCGCCGATGATCTGCACATCCATCGTCGGCCCCATCGTCAGGTAACCGATGCTGCCGTCCGGCAGCAAATATTTGTTTTCCGGCGACGCGGACGGTCCGGTAACGAGGCAGCCGTCCTTGTCCGTGGTCATGTAGTCGAGGAAAAACAGCGCCGCTTCCTTGAGAACCGGATAAGCGCGGCGGTCCAGAAACTCCTCGGAGCCGCCGTACCGGAAATGCTCCCACAAGTGAAGCGCCAGCCACGCCCCCGCCGTCGGCCAGGTGGCCGCCCTCACGTTCAGTCCGTTCAGCACCGTATCCGCCCACAGATCGGAGTTGTGGTGTGCCACAAAGCCGCGACAGCCGTACATGTCCTTCGCCGTCCGGCGGCCGTTTTCCATAAGACGGTCTATGAAATCGAACAGCGGTCCGCTGCATTCGGCGAGGCTGAGCACTTCCGCCGGCCAATAGTTCATTTGCAAATTGATATTCATCGTATAGTTGCATTCCCACGGCGGCTTGAACTGGTCGTTCCAGATGCCCTGCAAATTGGCGGGCAGTCCGCCGGGCCGGGAGCTGGCGAGCAGCAAGTAACGGCCGTACTGCGTATACAGCGCGACGAGGCCGGGATCGTCCTCGCCCCCTTGCACGCGGGCCAATCGCTCGTCCGTCGGCAGCGCCAACGCTGCCTCAGCGCCGCCGAGCTCAAGCTCCGTGCGTCGAAACTGCGGCTGGTATTCCGCGATGTGATCGCGCCACAGCGCTTCGGCGCCTTTGGCGAGCGCCGCTTCCACTCGTTCGCGGGCGACGCGATCAGGGTCGGCGCTGCGGAACGTCGTTTCCGCCGCCAGCACGAGCGTGACGCGGTCGGCGCGCTCCGCGGCGACGAAGCTGCCGATCGTGCGCACGGTGCCGCCTTCGGCGTGCATGCCGAGGCAGGCGGCGTAACGCACGCCGTCCGGCCCGCACTGGCCGCTCATCACGAGGCGGCCATCTCCGGCATTGACGTCGCCGTCAAACGGGCGGCGGCTCAGATTCGCGCTGAACGACAGGCTGCCCGGCCTGTCTGCGGTAAACTGCAGCACGATCACCTGATCGGCTGCGCTGGCAAACATGTCGCGCCGGTACGCGACATCGCCCATCCGGTACCGCACGCGCACCGCGGCGGTGTCCAGGTCAAGCTCGCGCTCATAGTCGGAATACGCTCCGCCGTGGCGCTCGAACCACAGCTGAAGATCGCCGAGCGGCTGATAAGGCCCGAAAAACTTCGGCACCGGCGTTAGCGCCATCCGCGCCAAATATTGCGCCTCCGCGATCTGCCCCTCCATCAGCATGCGGCGAATTTCCGGCAGATGTGCCGCCGCATCGGGATGCAGCCGGTCCCGCCGCCCCCCGTACCAAACCGAATCTTCATTGAGCTGGATCAGTTCCTCTTCCACTTTGCCGAAAATCATCGCGCCCAGCTTGCCGTTTCCGAGCGGCAACGCTTCCGTCCATTTTTTGGCGGGATTTCGGTACCACAGCCGAAGGTTATTGTTCGTTAATTCCTTCACTTGTTGCGTCACGTTGCTGCATCTCCTTTTTCTCGTCGTCTCAAAATATAGTTAGCTGACCGTTTGCGTCTGCATGTGCCGTTTACGATACTGCGATGGCGAAAGCCCCTTGCGCTGGTGAAACAACCGTGAAAAATACGACATCGTCCAGCCGACCCGGTCGCTGATTTCCGCCACCGTCATATCGGTCGTCTGCAAATATTCCATCGCCTTCAGCAGGCGGACTTCCTGCAAATATTGGATCGGGCTCATGCCCATGCGGTCGTTGAACAGCTTGATCACATAATGCGGATGAAACCCGAAATGCCGGCCGATTCCTTCCAGCGTGAGCTTTTCCGAAAAACGCTCCCGGATATATTCCGCGATCGGAAAAGGCGGTTCGTTCTTGTCTTTGGAAAGTTGGCCATGGCTCGAATGCTGCTCCGGCGCGATGCGCTGTGCAATCGACACGAGAACGGACTTGACGGCGGCATCCAGGCAAAACTTCGTCAGCACCCGTCCTCCTTCCGTCGTTTGCAGATCGAAGCAGCGCTGCAGTTCCGCCATCTCCTTCGGTTGACAGGGTCCCATCGCCGGGAAAAGCGACATCAGCCGCCGGAACGGCTCATCTATGATTTTCAAGGCGGCGTCCATTACCTGCGAGTCGGTGCTAAATAAAAAGCCGTGCGGCCGGTGTCCGCTTAGCAAATAGTAGTAACCGGCCAGAAGCGGATAGTAAATGCCGCCGATCAAAATTTCTCCCCGGCCTTTCTGCACGACGAGCAGCCGAAAATCCGCATCGCCTTCCTGGCCATCCGGCCCGCCCGGATCGGCGAAATCAAGCCGGCCGATGGACAGCACCCGAAGCTGGCTGTCCCTCATGGCGTCCTGCTGGTAAAGCGAGGCATCGAACACCTGCATTAGAAAAAGCCTCCCTTGTGTCGTTTAGGCACCGGCGGACAGCCGGCGCCGCGAGATTGCTCCGGGATAAAGTTAAGGTTTGAAGCGCACGGTGTAACGGACCGACTTCGCAGGGTCCTTTTTATCCCGCGAAATGATCACCGCTTTGCCGTACAAGTGCGAAGCCTGAATGTACTCCATATCGTGGCGCATATCGTGGGCTTCCACCTGCGCAGCGGCATTGGTTCCCGGCGGGAGCTGCACGACGTAATCGAACGTCGACGGCTTGAACCCCTCCATCGCTTTGCCGTTGATTTTGATCCCCTTCAGCAGCGGCAAATCGTCCGCCATTACAGGCACATCGAGCGCCCCGCCGCCCACCGGTGTCCGGGCGATATTTTGCAGCGCCTGCGCGTCCAAACGATCCTGCAGCTGCTGCTTATACAGGCTGCCCGGCTGCACGTGCGCTCCGAGCGATTCCCAGTAAGCGTCTTTCCTCGGGCGCGGATCGTCCGCGTTCGGAAGGAACGGTTTTACCTTCGTGCCGACGTGGCCGATCGCATAGTTTTGCGCCGTTGGCGGCTGCTGGCTTACCAGCTCTCCTTCGGTATTCCAGGTGACGTAGTTAGCACCCGACCAGCCGTGCCCGCTGCCGAGCCAGCCGCGGTCGCGGATCGCGATATCGCTTTTCACATTGTCGTAAAGCCCGCCGACAGACCAGCGGTGATGCGGCTCGCTCGTGTTGAAATCGGTTTTCGATTTGCCTTCGAGGAACACGTTCGGTCCGGGAATGCGGCTGTCGACGACAAACGCATGCCTTGCCGTTTCCACGTAATTGCGCTGTACGAGCGAGAGCTGCCCCGATTGATGAAACGCATAGCGGCGGCCGCCCGTAATGATGCTGACAAAATCGGTCACCGTGCAGTCCTGCACCGTGATCCATTTCGATCCGCGATCCATTTGCACGAGCGCATGCTCCAGATGTTTGCCGGTGACGTCGCGCACCCACGCGTTCTTCACATGGCCAAGCACCGCGAAGCTGACCGCATGGTTTTCGTCTGCGTAATATGGCGTGTCGGTGCTGCCGTTATCCATCGTTTTGCTCGTCACCGAAGGGTCGAACTGCACGTCGACGCGAAGATTTTCCACGCCGACCTGCTCGATGCGGTCCTGGTCGTCATATTTGTACACATCCGCGCCGCCCCAGCGGCGTTCGATCGAATTGGCCAGCGGAGCATCGACGGTGATGAGATTGCCTTCGATTTTCGTAATGACGCGGTCAAAATCGAGATCGAACGGCGCCCATTGCTGCGTCCCTCCCGAACCCGGCCGCTGCACGATCGAATCCATCGACAGCGCATGTATCCACCGGTCGCTGCCGTGACGGCGCACGATAATCGTATCCCCGACCTTGTAGCCGGCCGCATTTTCGACGTGGAACGAGCGGGCCCCCGACGGAACGAACAGATCGGCCACCGCCGTTTTCGTTTCCGGGAGCGTTACGGCCCCCCGGGTACCGCCGATTTGCAAAATATCCCGGCGTGTCGCACCGGTGGCATATAACGTCGTGCCGTCCTCGCCCTGCCCTTCCCCGCGAAGTACGACGCCGCTGGCGTTAATGCGAAGCGATCCGGCTATTTCGTAAGTCCCTTTTTTCATCAGCACGGCACCGCGGAAGCCTTCCACCGACTGGGGCAGCTGCGACACCCGATCGATCGCCGCTTGTATGCGGGCCGTATCGTCGCCCTCGCCGGGCTCCACCACCACTCTCGCCTGCACGTCCGGCAGCCGCACTCCTCCGCCCATGTACCCGCTGTTCGAAAAATCAAGCACACGGTTGCCCTTGAAATCGGGCACATATTCGAGCCTGCCGCCATCGCCGATGAAAGCAACAGCGCTTTGCCCCGTACGGTCCGCGTCCGGATCGCTCACCGTAAAACTGAAGCTGTCGTACACGTCCGGCTTTCCGGGCGATGACAGCTTGAGCCGGATTTCGTAAAGCCCCGGGGCTGTGAGCGGGGATGCTTCGGCAAAAGCGATTTCCTTTTCGGCTCCTGCCGCAAGCGCCGTCTCCGGAATCCGCTGAAGCACTCGGTTTGTTTTGACATGAACGAGCTCCGCGGATAGCGCTGCGTCCGCCGCGGCCTGAGCCGTTATCGTCGGCAGCGGATCGCCAGGATTCAGCAGCGCCGGCAGTCCGATTTCCCTTGTTATCGACGGATGACGAAGCCGGAAATCCGCGACATTCCGCACCGGATCGTAAACGTCGACCCAAACGCTCGTTTCTTTGGCAGTCTGCCCCACCGTCATTTTGCCTGTCAATTTGGTTACCCCTTCCTGTATCGCGCTGATGCCGCCGCTGCCGGTAACCGCCGCTATCGCAGGCTTCGAACTGGACAGCTCGACCGTCGCGTTCGACAAATCGGCATTTCGGCCGTCCGACATCACGCCTTGCAGCGAGATGACCGTCCCGCCCCCTACCCCTATCGTCAAAGTATCGTCAGTCGCCAGCTTCCTCCCGTCGGCTGCCGCAAAGTAGACACTCTCCAGCACGGATTCGGGAGGATTTGCCGTCGTATCGTAAATTTCAAATTCATTCAACTGGAAATTTCGGTCCGGATCGTTCAGCGTTACATCCAGCTTTACATAACGTCCCTGGCGCATCCCCACGTTCCTGCTGTCGATGGCGGGTATCGCACCTTGTTCAGATCCGCTTGCATATATGTCCTGCCAGTTCACGCCGTCTGCGGAAGCTTGGATGGTGTACTTGTCGATGGCGGACGTGCTTGTTCTGAATTGAACGACCGTTTTGTTAAAAGCGAGCGGCATTCCGAGATCGACCGTCAGCCACACGTGATTGTCATCCTTACGGTCGGTTGAAAGCGGTTGCCAATAGGTGCCGGTATTTCCGTCAACAGCATTGGCCGATCGTCCGGATGACGTGTCAGAGCTTTTCGTCACGCTTTTACTCAGCGCCAGGTTCGCGGATTCCGCATAAGCGGTCCCCTCAATCGGCGCCAAATCGGGCACCGGAAGAGCCATCAACAGGGCTGCAAGCGCGCCACAGGTTCGTTTTTTCCATAACGCCTTCATCCATTACACCCTTCCATATTCAATTCGGACAGAACCGTATCTTTATCGTAACGCTTGGGAGCCGGACGGTAATTACGTTTATTTACGCATGCATATGATAATTTACGATGCGTGAAGGATTCGACCCGGCGGTGTATCATGGCAATATTGCATGTCTGAATTCGTTTCTGTACAATGAAAAAAACGATGTTTCGTCTCGTGTCGTGAAGCCCACGCCGCCGGATTCCTGAGAGGAGTCCTGGCGGCTTTTTGCTTGTGCGGGAAATTCCGCCACGATCGTTCGTCGTTACTTTGAACTACTACACGGGGAGGAAAATCGATGCATTTTGAAGCGGATTACGAGGCATTTATGCGATTACATGAAGCGGAACGTTCGGGAGAGAGCTTGAGGCGCCTTCAGGAAGGGCACGATCATGCCGAAAAACTGTTCCTCGAGCAAGTATGGTGGCCTGCCGTAGGGCACTTTGACTATCTGCATCCGGAATGTGAAGTTCGCGATTTTCGGGACGGAACGCGGTTTCTTGATTTTGCGTATATCCGCGGCCCTTTGAAGGCATGCTTCGAAATCGACGGGTACGGCCCGCACAGCCGCGACATCAGCAGATGGCAATTCGCCGACCAGTTGATCCGGCAAAATCATCTTGTGTTGGACGGATGGATGGTCATCCGCTTCGCCTACGACGATATTCGGGAAAAGCCCCGCCGGTGCCAGCAAATCGTTCAACAGCTGCTCGGCAGATGGTTCGGTGAACAAGGCGCGGCCGACCTTGAGCTCAGCTTCAAGGAGAAGGAGATCATACGCCTCGCCGTTCAATGCCATGACTCCGTCACACCCAGAGATGTAAGCTTCCGCCTCGGCATCAGCGTCCGTTATGCCAGGGAACTGCTGCATGTTCTCGCCAAACGGCGAGTACTGCTCCCTGCTTCGGGCACAGAGCGCATCCGCTCGTACCGTTTGAACCCCCACGGGAAAAGGTACTTCCTTTAACTCGGTGATAGTGAAAATAGAGAATCCGATGCGCACCTTTGTGCGGACTTACCGGGTGGGAAACTTCGAGGGTGGACATATGGAGTGAGTCGGGTGCTGCCCAGGATGGGTTGGGTGACGATCGATTTAAGGTGGGTTGGACTGCTCTGGTGTGACTGCTCTGGTGTAATTGTTTTGGCGTGACTGCTCTTGTGTGACTGCTCTTGTGTGACTGCTCTTGTGTGACTGCTCTTGTGTGACTGCTCTTGTGTGACTGCTCTTGTGTGATTGTTTTGGCGTGATTGCTTTGTAGTAATTGCTATGGTGTAACTGCTTCTCTGTCGCTTCTGTCGCTGGTTTGGTTTGCTGTGGCACGATATAAGTGGCGAGCACCAAGAATTAGCGGAACTGTAGTGCGCTATTTGAACTAAATAAAAGGCCATCAACGAAATAGAGGAACTATATTCCTCTATTTCCAGTCAAATTACCACTTTTGTCCGAAAAATGGGATAATAGTGCACCTCAGTTCCTCTATTCCTGGAAAAAGCAGCTTCACCCCTTGGTTAGCGCACCTGAGTTCCGCTATTACCTTGCAAGTCGCTTCAACCCTCCGTTTGCGCACCTGAGTTCCGCTATTGCCTTGCAAGTCGCTTCAAACCTCGGTCTGCGCACCTGAGTTCCGCTACTGCCTTGCAAGTCACTTCAACCCTCGGCCTGCGCACCCGAGTTCCGCTATTGCCTTGCAAGTCACTTCAACCCTCGGTCTGCGCACCCGAGTTCCGCTATTGCTTCGCAAGTCACTTCAACCCTTGGTTAGCGCACCTGAGTTCCGCTATTACCTTGCAAGTCGCTTCAACCCTCCGTCTGCGCACCCGAGTTCCGCTATTGCCTTGCAAGTCACTTCAACCCTCGGTCTGCGCACCCGAGTTCCGCTATTGCTTCGCAAGTCACTTCAACCCTTGGTTAGCGCACCTGAGTTCCGCTATTACCTTGCAAGTCGCTTCAACCCTCCGTCTGCGCACCTGAGTTCCGCTATTGCTTCGCAAGTCACTTCAACCCTCGGTCTGCGAACTTGAGTTCCGCTGTTTTACGGATCAGACTGCGAGATGTGCTGCTCCCAATCTTCAAAAGTACGCTGCCCCCGGCTCAAACCGGGAGGTACCCTCACTTGATGCCGAGAGAGTTGCGGTAGTCGGTCGGCGAACAGCCGATCACCTTCTTGAACAGCACCGAAAAATGCGGATAGCTCTGGTATCCGACCTCCAGCGATACGTCGACGACTTTGTAGTGCGGCAGCTCGAGCAGCCGCTTGGCCATTTCCATCCGCTTTTTGATGCGGTATTGGACAAACGTTTCGTTGGCCGTCTTCTTGAACAAATGGCTGAAATAGGTCGGAGCAAGGCCCACCTTGTCGGCGACCGCCTCCAGGCTGATGTCTTCGGTGATGTGCTCGTCGATGAACGCCTTCGCCACCTCCCACACGTTTTTCTGATTGCCGCCTCGCCAAAACAGCAGCATGTCGCAAAGCCGAAACACCTCTTCCTTCAGCAGCGTCGCTGCCTGTTCCGCGGAGGAAACGTCCCTCCTGCGGTCCGGTTCGGGGAATGAATAAACGCTGCGCGCATTCAACCGTTTCACCAGCATGGTCAAGCCGTCCGATACGATCTGCGCCATCCGTGCCGCGCTCATCCCTTTGCCGAAATAGTCGCGTTCACCTTTCTCCAGCAACTTGGCAATCTCCTCCGTATCGACCGACCATACCGCCGCTTCCAGGCGTTCGATCCATTCCTCGTATTGCGAGATGGATACGGCCGCGACGGCCGCAGCTTTCGCCGGCTTTAAAAGCTTATCCAGCACCGGATACAAATCCGAAGCCGTAACCGGCTTCAGCAAATATTCCCGTACACCGTAGGACAAACATTTCTGGGCGTAGGAAAACTCGCCGAGACCCGAGATGACGATCGATTGAATCGATCTGCCGTGGTGCTCGCTGATATAACGGCACAGTTCAAGGCCGTCCAGCTTCGGCATGCGGATATCGGTCATCACGAGATCGGGGGACTCGGCGCGGATAAAATCGATGGCCTCCTCACCGTTCGCTGCGCCAAAAGCGCGAATTCCGCCGGACTCGTAACGTTCGAGCATGTGAATCAAACCTTTGCGAATCATCGGTTCGTCGTCGACAACAAGCACTTTTTTCATCTGATTCACCTTCCTTGTTACATCAAATCGATTGCGGGGAACGCTGTGGCGGGCTTTCTCCCCGGAACGCGGCCGCACAACAACGAAATAAATCGCGTTACCCGGCCGCCCTGCCCGGTACCGATTCCGGCATGACCATAATCAGTTTCGTTCCGCGATCTTCCTCACTTTCGATGCTCAACCCATACTGCTCGCCGAACACCATCTGAATGCGGCGATGCACGTTTACGATGCCAATGCCGCCTTTACCCCCGGCCGCGTCGCTTCCTTGCTCCGCGAGCCGGTTGGCCCGCAGCTTCTCTCTCAGCTCGCTCAGCCTCGCCTCGGACATACCCGCACCGTTGTCTTCGACGCTCACCCAGAAGCGGCCGTCCTCCACGCCGGCGTCGATGCGGATATAGTGGTAATCCTCCACGCCGTCGGGAAAAGCATGCTGGAACGCATTTTCCACCAGAGGCTGAAGTGTAAGCCGGACCATATTTTTCAACAAATACTGGGGTTCGATAGCCACGTCGATTTCAAAATCCCGGCCGATCCTGTGGCGCAGCACGACCAAATAATACAGCACATGCTTCAGCTCGTTGGCAACCGTGATTTCCTCCAGATTCGTCTGCACCGAATAGCGGAGCATGTACGCCAGCGCCTTGACGATCTCCGAAATTTCTTCGGAATCGCGAACGACGGCGTAACAGACGATCGTTTCCAGCGTGTTGTACAGAAAATGCGGGTTGATTTGCAGCTGCAGCGATTGGAACTCGGCCTGCTGCCGCTCCATCCGCATCTGTTGGTTGTTCAGCTCGGCGGCGTATACCTGATCGACAAGCTCGGAAAGCCGCTTCACCATCGTATTGTAGCGCACCATCAACTCGGCGATCTCGTCGCGCTGATCAGGCAACGGGATCATCACCCAGTTGCCTTTTTCCGTCTCGCGCATGCCGTTTTTCAGCACCTGGATCGGACCGGTGATCGATTTGCTCAGCCGGTAGGCGAGCCATAGCGCAAAGACCAGTGTAAAGCCGCCGACGACGATCGTCGTCAAGCGGATGTTCGATACCGGCTTCATCACCTCGTCCAGCGGCATCGACACCACGAGGTTCCACCCGGAGTAATCGGAACGGCGGCTCATGTACATGCGCTCCTGCCCGTTCTCCTTCGCCACAAAGTCCCGGTCGCCCGCTGCGGACAAGCTGCCCCGCAAATCCGCATCGACCATCGTCCCTATTTTGCCGCTGTCCGGGTGATGGATTACCTGACCGTTTTCATCCACGATGAAAAAATATCCGCTTTTCCCTAGATCGATTCCTTTCCATAAAGCCGACAGCTCCATATTGCGCATTTCAATCGCCAAATACCCCCGCGGTTCAGGCGAGGACAACCCCCGGATTTGCCGGACGAAGGTAAGCATTTTGTTTTGCTGGCCCTCCAAGATGCTATGGTTCAGGATCGTCAGTTTTCCCCCGGCACGCGCCGTGCGCCCGAAAAATTGCAGCTGCTCTTGAATATCGCGGGGCTTGAACGATTCGCCGGGAATATCGTTGTAGTAATACACCGCATTGCCGCTAAAGCTGATGATGTAGACGGCGGCGATTTCCGGGTTGCGGATGAAAATCGGCTCAATGCTGAACTCCTTGATGGAGCGCCGGACCTCGTAATACGTATAATCCTCGCGGTTTTCGGGCAAATCGACAAAACGCTTGACGTCCTTGCTCGTCAGCAGCGATACGATCGCCCTCTCGTACGACTTCAAATACAGGTCCGTATGGTGCAGGGCGTTGCCGGCAATTTGCGCCATTTGCTCCTTGACCTGCCGGTCCAGCTCCCGGGAGGACATTCGGTAAGTGAACACACCGACGGAAGTCAGCGACACGATAATGACGAGGAGAAAATAGAGCAGCAGCTTCCGGTACAGGCTCGCCTTTTTCATTTGATCCCCAGCGCCGCGCGGTATTCGGAAGGAGAAACGCCGACGACCTTTTTAAACGTTTTCGTAAAATGTGGGTAATCGTCGTATCCGACCTCCGCCGCCACATCGGTAATCCGCAGGTGCGGCAAAGCAAGAAGCTGCTGCGCCTTCTCCATCCGCTTTTTGATTCGGTATTTGACGAACGTTTCGTTCGTTATTTTTTTGAACAGCGCGCTGAAGTAAGTGGGAGTAAGGCCGACGAGCTCGGCAACTTCCTCCAGCGTGATCTCCTGGGACAAACGTTCGTCGATATACGTTTTTGCTTCTTCCATCGGATCTTTAAACATCCCTTTGCGGGAGGCTGACAATTCCCGGAACGCGCGCCGCAGCCCACGTTCGAAAGCGTCCATCGTATCCAATGCGGTCCCGGGCCGTCCTTCATCCCTGAAGTCAAGCAGCGCTGCCGCCAGGCATCCCCGCGCTTGCAATCGTCTGTACAGCAGCTCCAGGCAGTCCGAAAGCAGCTCATGGAGCTGCGCTGCATTCAGCTGCGCTCCAAGACAGTGCTCCCGCCAGCGGCCGAGCAAAGTTTCGAACTCTTCCTGCTGCAGCGACCATATGCTCATCTCCAGGTTTTCGATCCATTCCACATACTTGAATACAGGCACGTAACCTTTAGCCGGCCGCTTGACCAGTTTATCGAACACCTCATGCACATCCGGCTTCGTCACCGGCTTCAGCAAGTAGTGACGGACCCCGTACGACAAACATTTTTGCGCGTATTCAAAATCACTGTAGCCGGAAATCACAACAAGCCGGATGTGCTCGTAATCGTCATGAATCGTTTGGCACAGCTCCAGCCCGTCCATCTTCGGCATACGAATATCGGTAAGCACGATGCCGGGCTCGAGTTCGCGGATCATTTGCAGCGCCTCCAGCCCATTTGCCGCCGTGCGGATGCCGGTAAAGGCCGGCGAATACTGCTCCGCCATTTTGACAAGTCCGCTGCGGATGACCGGTTCATCGTCGACGATCAGTAAGTGCATGTCGAACCCCCATATTATACAAGTTTCCCAAAAGAAGTAATCCTCTGCAGCTTATTCCCGGTACTTTTGGGGGAGCCCCCGATTATGATCTGGAAAAAGTTCTGCCCCGAAGCGAAGCGCCGCGGAGCAGAGGATTTGGTTTATGTCGATCTTACTATGGCCTCAGGAGGTTCGGCAATGTAGATTTTTTCCACGGACTTGTGTTTTTTTACGATTTCGCCTAAAGCCCGTCATGTTTAGCGGTTGTTAACGACCGTGACGCCTTCTTTCTTCTTATAGCGCTCCGTCGCTTCCTTCAAAATCTCGTTGCCGCCTTTCGTCTTGTATTCCTCGATAACCTTCGGCCAATCGGAGATCGGCTCCTTGCCGTAAATCATTTTCACCATATGGTCGAGTATCAGCTTCGGCCCGGTATCGTCGCCGATCGGGGCAAGGTCCGGATATTTCGAGAACGTGTTCAGCGTCGGGTTAAACCGCACCGTGCCGAGCCCTTCCTTGGCAAGCACAGTGTCGAACGCTTTGATCAGGTCTTGACCGTCTTGGGACAGCCCGGAACGCAGCCGGTTGAGCGTAATGTCGTGGGCCCACCACAAATTGCCGCGGAACCCTTCTTCGTCGACCTCTTCCTTCGTTTTCGGAAACTTGTAGTTGATCTTTCCGTTCTCGACCGTATAGTTTTCCCCTTCGATGCCGATGCTGAAAAACTTCTCCGCTTCCGGTGTCAGCATCCAATCGAGCAGCTTGACAATTTGCGCCGCCTTCTCCGGCTTGACCTTCGCATTGATGTACAGCGAAGTCGAAAGCGGAGCGTACAGCAGATGGCCGCCGCGGTTTTCCGGACCGCGCGGGGAGCCGATGATGTCAACCTTGGAGCCCGGTGCCGCCGCGGCGATTTTGGAACGGAAGCTGGGCAAGCTTTCCGCATTGGCCGTCCACATCCCGGATTTCCCGGACTCGATGTTTTTGCTGTAGTCGGTGGACGATACCGTCGCGAAATCTTTCGGAATAAGGCCTTCGTCGTACATCGTTTTGTAAGCCTGCAGCGCCTTGGTCATATTTTCCACGTCAAAAAATTTCGGCACCACCTGGTCGTTCTGAATCTCGAACTGGGACGGGAGCACATCGTAGGCGCCGAGGATCGTATCGGCGTATTTGAAGTTTTCCCGGATTTGGTACGGGTTTTCCACACCCAACTTTTTGAACGCGCGCATCACGTTCAGAAAATCGTCGACCGTCTTCGGTTCCGGCAGGCCGGACTTTTGCAGCAGATCGGTGCGGATGTACAAACCTCGGCGGGACGGGTTGGAGATCCAGGCCGGGACTCCGTAAATTTTTCCCTGGTAGCTTACCACGTCCCAAGCTTCCTTCGGCACCTGCTTCATCAGGTTCGGCGCATACTGCTTGAGCAGATCGTCCAGCGGCATGAAGATGCCGGCTTCGATCGAGCCGGACATCGATTTTCCCGTCGCCCCGCCGACATTTTGCACCACATCGGGAATATCTCCTCCGGCGAACATGACCGCCATTTTCTGATCGAATTCCTTCAGCGGAATGAGGCGGATGTCGAAATCGGCGTTCGTCAGCTCCTCCAGCTTTTGCACCCATTTGTCCTTGTTGATGTCGGGCGAGCTTTCCGCATAGTTATTGCCGCTGGTCGTCAACGAAATGGAGAACTTCAGCTTCTCATTGCCTGTACCGGTGCTTGTCCCCTTGGAGTCGTTTGCGGGCGAGCACGCTGCGAGCGACCCAAGCGCAAGCGAGCTTGCGAGTACGACAGTAACACTTTTTTTCATGGAATCCCCTCTTCTCGTTTCAATCATTATAGTTGGCTTGCCGGCTCACGTCTATATTAGCGCTTACAAGCAGCGGGCGGGATATATAATTTTATCATCGTTCTGTGTTTTCTTACGATTTTCCGGTCCGCCTACGATTTGATCGAACCGACCATCATCCCCTGAATAAAATGCCGCTGCAAAAACGGATAGATCATCATGATCGGCAGCGACGAGACGGCGATGATGGCCATTTTCACGCCTTCGGGCGACATCGTCCCGGCCACATCGAAGCTGTTCGAGGATCCGAAGTAATCGGAGATGACGATCTCGCGAAGCCTGACCTGCAGTGGGTAAAGCGTCCGGTCGTTGATGAAGAAAAGCGCGTTCGAATATGCATTCCAATGCGATACCGCGTAAAAAAGCCCCATCGTCGCCATCGCCGGCTTGGACAGCGGAAGCACGACGCTCCAGACGATGCGCAGCTCGCTGCAGCCGTCCATGCGCCCGCAGTCGATCAGCTCCGCGGGAATGTTCATGAAAAACGAACGCATGACAAACAGGTTAAACGCGCTGATCATCGCCGGAAACATGAGCGCCCAAACGGTGTCGAGCAGGTGCAGGTTTTTGATCAGCAAGTAATTCGGAATGAGCGGCGCGTGAAAAATCAACGTGACCAAAATCATCAGCAGCACGTATTTGCGTCCGGCGTATTCCGGCCTCGACAGCGGATAAGCGAGCGACGCCGTCGCCACGAGATTAAGCAGCGTGCCGAATATCGTAATGAAGACGCTGACTTTAAACGCCCGCCACACGGATGCGTCCTTCAGGATCACCGCATAATTCGACCATGTAAAATCGACCGGCCAGAGCGTAACCCGGCCCGCATTGATCGCGAGGTTGCTGCTGAGCGATTGGGCCAGCACGTGAAGCAGCGGAAAAATCATCATGCATGCAAAAGCCGCCATCAACACGTAATTGACAAACCGAAAGGAACGTTCGCCTGCCGTTGTAATCATTGTGTGTTCACCTGCCTAGTAGAGTGATTCGCCTGTCGCTTTTTTGCTGAGCGTATTGCCGAGCACGATCAGCAGAAGGCCGACGACCGATTTGAACAACCCGACGGCGGTCGTGTAGCTATACTGCCTCTCTAGCAGTCCGACGCGGTAAATGTAAGTATCCAGTATATCGCCGTTCGCCGCGTTCAGCCCGTTTAGAAACACATACACCCGCTCGAAGCCGAAATCGAGGAAATTGCCGATATGCAGCAAAAATAAAATCGTGATCGTCGGCAGTATGCTCGGCAGCGTAATCGACCACGTCTGCCGCCAGCGGTTCGCCCCATCGATGACCGCCGCTTCGTACAGATCCGGGTTAATCCCGGCGAGCGCCGCCAAATAGACGATCGTGCCCCATCCGCTGTCTTTCCAAATGCCCGCTCCGACGAGAATGCCGCGAATATACTTCTCTTCGCCGAGGAAATAAATCGACTCGATCCCGAACATGCCGAGCACGTGGTTGACAAGCCCGGTCGTCGGGGACAAAATGCCTACGGCGATGCCGCCGATGATGACCCACGACAAGAAGTGCGGCATATAGATGACCGTCTGCACGATCCGCTTGTAAATCGCGATGCGCATCTCGTTCAGCAGCAAAGCGAGCAGGATCGGGAACGGAAACGCAAAGACGAGATCGTACAGCCCGATCAGCAGCGTATTTTTCAAAATGCGCAAAAACTCGTCGTAGGCGAACATCCGCTGAAAATGCTCCAGCCCGACCCACGGGCTGCCGCTGATGCCCTTGAAGATGTTGTAGTTTTGAAAAGCCATCACCGAACCGAGCAGCGGAATGTACTTGAATATGATGAAATACAAAATACCCGGCAGCGATATTAGGTAAATCGCCTTATGCTTGCGCAGGAGATTCAAAAAACTCCGCTTCGTTTCATAGCTTACGCCGGTCCGATCGCTTGGCAATATTTTGGCGGCCATGCCCTGTGCTCCTCTCTTCGTGCAGTATGTCTTGTTTGCTGCTTGTCATGGTTTTGATGTTACACCGGGAGCGTGGAAAGGAAAATGGAGAAACTTGCAGGCGAGCTGTGTTTTTTTATGATGGAGGGCTGGTGACGGGAGAGCAGCCCAGGCACGGCGGGTCATTTGTCATACGCTGTAGGAGAGAAGCAAACTACAAGTTACGGTTAGGAGCGTTTACTTATGGCGAAGACGAAAACGGCGCGTCGTGCAAAGGAGAATAAATTCGTCGGTTATCGGACGCTGCAGAGGGCGGCGAAGATCATGCTGCCGTTTTACAGAGCGGTGGCCGGAAGCGAAGCGTTTGCCCGTCGATGGAGCCGGGCCGTTACCAAAGATGACCTGGCAGGAATGGGTCGGCTGCTGCGCTCCGTTTCCCCCAAGGCAAGCGGCTTGCCCTATGGTTCGAACGGCATCGGCTATTTCGTCTCGTTTCCGATCGCGAATACCGAGCTGCAGCTAACCAATGGCACGACGATTCCTGCGGGAACGGTGCAGTTCTTCTTTGAGACGCGGGTGCATCGGGCAATCTGCCGGGCGGTGCTGCCGCTGTATCGGGAGCTCGCGCGAAACCGCGCTTTCGCGATCGCTTTTGCCAAAGCGGTGGGGGCTGAGGATGGAGCGGTTGTCAGAAGCATGGTTATCGGCCTGGTCAAGACTCCGGCGCTTATCTCTGTGGAAGTCGGAGTGGAGCAGGGAGGTGTTGCGCTCGCGTTTAAATACAAATTCAGCAAGTATGTGTACCGGAACCTGCTGTTCCTCGAAAGGGTGTAGAGAAAGTGCTTGCAGACGTCCCGCCAATCCGAAAAAATCGAAAGACAGGCCGCGCCGGCCTGTCTTTCGATTTAGGATCCGTTACCGGGATACCGGAACGGCGTTAAGGTACTCTTCCAACGTGATTCCTTTGTCTGCGATTTCTTTGGAAATTTTCGTTCCGACATATCGGATGTGCCAAGGCTCGTAAGAGTATCCGGTGATGGACTCCTTGCCTTTCGGATAACGGACGATAAAACCGTACTCGGCCGCATGCTGGTCGAGCCACTTCGCTTCTTTCGTGCCCGCGAAGCAATCCGCAGCCGCGCATTTCCCGTCGCTGCCGGATATGTCGATGGCAAGGCCGGTCTCATGCTCGCTCGTACCGGGATAAGCGCTGTAAGTGCGCGCTTTGGCTTCTCCGTCCTTTTTGACATAATTGTTGAACACTGCCGTTTGCGTGGCATAAGAACGATAAGCGGAAACGCCTGCGAGCGCCACTCCGTCCTTTTTCGCACCGGCAAAAAGCTGCTCCAGCGCTTTCGCGGCCTCTTTGCGCATCATGCGTTTCTCGATTTTTTCCTTGAACGTAAAAGGTACGTCGGGGTATACGAGATCTTTCGGCTCGTAATCCTTCGGCAGCGCGAACTGCTTGTTCACCAGCACGGTGATGCTGTCCGGTTGGGCAACGACCTGCAGCGCGTCTCCCTTCCCCGCGGGTTGTGCCGCACCGTTTTTTCCGGAATCATTATCCGGCTTGCCGGTTTGCGTGGCATCGGTTTTTCCGGTAGAGCCGTTCGGCTTTTCCGTTTGCGCCGGGTCGGTTTTGCCCGCAGCGTTATCCGGATTGGCCGGTTGCGCCGAGTCGGTTCTGCCGGCGGCTCCGCCGGGCGCAGTCGTCTGGTTTGCAGTCTGGGTTGGTGGATTCGAGGGTGCAGCTGATTTCACGGAATCGCCGCAGCCTGACAAAACGGCAACGGCAAAAACAATCGGCATCGCAGCCGCCAATGGTTTGCGCATAATATGGAGTCTCTCCCTTTCCAAGCTGGTCTTTTTATATGTATTGGACGACATGAATCGATTATATGTTCCAGCTTGGCGCGATGCAAGAAACTATTTTTCGCAGAAAGAGGTTCCTTGTTACCCGCTTTGCCCCGTAGGTGGCGAAAAATGCGCCGCTCGCGGCGCTAGTCCGCCCCCCGAGAGCCGGTTTTTGCCTCTCTCGGCGAGCTGCGACGACGCCCCTCTCAAGGCGAAAAATGGGCTGAGAGCGCTCGTTTGCTCTCTCAGCCGCTCCCGGCACTAGTCTGCGCTCCCGAGAGCCGGTTTTTGCCTCTCTCGGCGAGCTGCGACGACGCCCCTCTCAAGGCGAAAAATGGGCCGAGAGCGCTCGTTTGCTCTCTCAGCCGCTCGCGCCACTTGCCCGCGCTCCCGAGAGTCGGTTTTTGCCTCTCTCGCGTTCGTCCGTGATCCGATTAGATCAGGTCTGCCAGTGAGCGCTTGCCCAGATGCCATTGAACGGAATCGTACGTGTAAAAATCGCCGGCCGAGCCCGCTTCATTTGCCGCTTCATGCTGCCGCACCTCCGAACCACCCGACTCATCCGCCGAAACGTCGGAGATTTCTCCGGTCAGTGAACCGTCCCCGTTCCTGCGCACGACAAGCTTCCGCCATATATGCTGCCCCCGCTCGTAGTCAAACGTTTCTCCGTCATCGTCGTACAGAAGCGCTTCACCCGACGCGTCGCCGAAGTGGACGATGTCCAGCGGCACTTTTTCGCCTGCCCTCGGGGCGCGGTCGAGCGCGGGCATCAGCGGGATGACCGCACCTTCCCGCACGAAAACCGGGATGCGCTCGAGGCCCGACTGAACGGTGACAATCACGCCGCCGTCGTAACGCTCGCCGGTTTCAAGGCCGTACCAGACGCCGGGCGGAAGCAGCACTTCCCTTGACGCCTCGCCGGCAAACAGCGGGGCAACGAGCAAATCGCCGCCGACCATAAACTGGTCGTCCCATTCTTTCGCCTTCGTTTTGCCGTAAGCTCCGTCGGTCGTGTTTTCGACGACCGCCGCGGACGGACCCGCCGCCGAAGCGTCTGTCCGTGAGGCAGGGACCCCCATGCCCCCGCCGCCATCCGCTCCGCCGGAAGCCTCGGCGGCTTCCGCCAGAACCAACGGCATCGCCCGGAAGGGCGGCGTGCCGTCAAACCGGTAGCGGGCAAACGCCGTGTACAAATAAGGCATCAGCCGCATGCGCAGCTTGATGTAATGCCGAACGATATGCTCGACCTCGGGAAACGACCACGGCTTCGTGCCATCGCCCCAAGCGTTCAGCATCGCCATCGGCGAGAAGACGACGCTTTGCATGCGCCGCACCCAATCTTCGGCGTTTTGCGCTTTGCGCACCTCGGGAGTCCAGAGCAGCCCGCTGAAGGAGGCGTTGCATAGCGCCCGCACAAACTGCCTGTGATCGTACAGATCGGAGTACAGCACATACGGCAGCGAGGAAGCGCCGGCGTTCGAGGCGCGCACCAGCCCGTACGTCCGAACGTTTTGCCTGCGGTACAAATCTTCCGTCATTTTCTGGAACAGCAGGCCATAAAGCTGCCGCATCTGCTCGCCGTCATGCCCTGAAGGAAATTGCGCGTGCGCCGGAAACATCCACGAATTGTTTGTCAGCTCGCTGCCGTCGCATTCGTCGAGCTTGTAGCCCGATACGCCGATGCGCACATGCTGCTCTTCATGCTGGCTGCAATACAGCACCTGCGCTTCCTCCAGCGTATAGTCGGGGGCAAGCCCGCCCCAGACGGTATAGTTGCCGGACAGCGGCCTCAGCCGCTCGTACAGCGGAGCTTCGGGCGACACATAAGGGTGCTCCCACAAATTGACGCGAAAACCGTGCAATCCGAGCTCGGCAACAAACGAGCGCGGGTCCGGGAAACGGTCGTGTGCCCACTCGTACGTAACCGGATAACTTCGGCTGTGCCAGCCGGGCTCGAGCCCGATCACGTCGCAGGGAAAATCGCGCCGGCGAAACTCCAGCGCCTCCTGCACCGCTTCGCGGTCTGAAAACAGCTTCGGCACGCGGTGCCAGAAGCCGAGCCCCCACCGGGGCGGGAGCGTCCCGCCGCCGCAGTATAAATTGTACCGGCGCACCGTGTCCAGCGCGTTCGCGCCGGCAAACAGCAGCACCTCCGCGCCTTCGGCAGGCAGCCGGATCTCGACGTACGCCGATACCGGCGTCGCTTGCCAGCCGCGGTCGGTGTTGCGGTCGCGCGCAGCGTCCGCCCGCTGCTCGTCCGCGCGAACCGTCGCGCCGGCATGCACGGTGACGACGCGCGCCGTATTGACGAGCACGCCGCAGCCGCGGTCCGTCACATAAAACGGCACGGGCGCATGACTTTCGCCCGTATCCTGCTTCGGGTCGCTGTTAACGCGCAAATATCGCGTGCGGCCCCGGTGGTTCATGCGCATAAACTGCAGGCCAAGGCCGAACAGCTTCTCCTGCTCGGCCAGCGGAAGCCGCAGCAAATACCCGCCTCCGGCCAGCGCCTCAACCTGAACCTCGTCCCGTGCAAACGGAAGCTCGGCCCCGCCCATGCGGCGCAGCGCTTCCGTCAGCGGCTTGCAGTCGGCCGCAGAGAGCGGCGTAACGCCTTTAGGCTGCCCGACCACGGCACTCCAAACGCCGGGGGCTTTTTCCTGCCAAACCGGCTGAATAAGCTGAATCATAAGATGACATCCTCCATTCGTTCGCTTTGTGCCGATTTTGCCGCAAAATAAACCAGTGCCTGCGTGCGCAAATAATCTTTCCCGCTTGTTTCCCCATCCCGTCCTTCCCGCAGCGACGCCAAAAATTCGCTCAACGGATATGCGGCAGGAACATCGCTGAAATCGTCAATCACGGACGTAACGCCCTCTTTCGTCAAGCGAAGCGTTTTGCCGATCAACTCGATCGCCCCCTGCGTACCTTCGATCCGCCAATCTCCGGCCCACTCGGTCGCCGGTCCCCTCGCAGAAATAGAGCCGGTATACGAGATGCGTATTCCGTTTGCCATCTCCACAAGCGCCTGCAGTCCGATCACCGCCTGCTCTTCGCTCCAGCTCCCGATCGGGTTGAACAGCTGAGCAAAAACGCGTTTGCCATCGCAGCCGGTCAAATATCGCATCATATCGAAATGGTGCACCGCTATATCGTCAAGCAGGCTTACCGTGTAGTTGCGCTGGACGTGGTGATAACGGTGAAAGCGGACGTCGATCGTCGATAGCCCCCCGATCGTTCCTGCATCAATTAGCTGCTTCAACTTGCGGACAAACGGGAAGCAGCGGTAATTTTCCGCCACCATAAACGGAATTTGTTCTTTTTCCGCGCGCCTCACGACAGCCGCCGATTCCTCGTAACGGAACGAAATCGGCTTTTCGCAAAGCACGGGGAGACGATGGTCGAAAGCTAGGTTATTGACCGCCGTATGAACCTGCGGGGGCGTTGCATTGATCACAAAATCGGGAAGCTCCCGGTCAAGCGCCTCTTCTATCGTTGTGTAAAAAGGCACCTCGTCCCCTTCCAGCTTGCTCCGATGTCCGGCATTCGTTTCAACTACGGCGATATTGAAACCGCCCTGCCGCTTCAGTTTTTTATACCAACTGAAACCGGCTGCGCCAAGCCCGACAAGAAGTACTTTCACACCATGATCCCCTTCCGGCACAGCCACGCGGTTCCTCTTTTCGTACCGCTTGACCGGTAATATGTCCACACTCCATCCTATTGTACCTTCGTCTTTCCAACCCGGGACATAACCGATCCTCAGCTTTTTTTGTACAGAATTCACTTTTTCCCCGAAATGAAACAATGGCGGTCCAGGACCCGGAAAAAGTCTTGAACCGCCATTATTTGTTATCTGTAATCAAAATATTCCATCTTAACCATAAAATAGACTATGTCAGAAATGACCTACCCGTCATCATTGTTCAAATCGAAGTTCCATCGACCCTCTTGCAGATGTCCCCAATGCATCTCGCCAACAGTGGATTTTGCAGCTGCGGCTCCTCTATTGGATTCCCGGATCCGGCCTTCATGAGGCCGTTCCGCCTGCCTCCGTGACAATCCGCTCGGATACGCTGCCGTTCGGCTGCAGACGGTACTCCCGTATGCCGTCAGCCGAGCTCACATACAGAGTGTAGCCGCTCATGACCAATCCGGCCGGGTCGTGGTGTACGAACAGCTGCGCTTGAAGCGAAGCGTCTCTTAGTTCCTTCCAGTCGACGGTCTCCAGCTTGCCCATGACAAACTTTTCGTAGCCGCCGCCCTCCGTCGGCGCTTCCACGAAGGCGTCACCGGTCTCCGATCGAAAGCGGTACTCCCAGCTCCGGGTTCCGTCCTGCGGGTTGTAAACGACCTTAAGTCGATTTCCGAGCAGCTTGCGCACATCGTCCCGCGATATACCCGGCTTCAGCTTCTCCCGGATGCGCTGCACGACCGTCTTGTTCAGGTGCAATGTTTTGTCATCCGTATAACTGACCTGATACCCTGCGATTGCCGCAAGCTCGTTGATCGGCGCATACGGGCGCCCCCGATATTCAACCATGGGGCTGGACAGACTCAGCGATTTTCCTGCTGCACTTATCCCGGCACCGTCCAGCAAATACTCCGTACCGGCGATGATATTCACGGGCACGCTAACGGGATTCGACGCTTTCGGCACATACTGCTCCGAACGCATAGTTCTGATCGTGTAGTCCATCGCCAACGTCAACCGGCCGGACTGTTTGTCATACTCTGCGTTCAAGTCCATAATATCCCGGATCAACTCTACCGGGTAATAAAACTTTCCTTCGTAATTGACAGGCAAGTGCGTCAGCTTTACTTCACGGCCATTCACACGTACAGTCAAATCCGGCATTACTAACCCTAAAGATGTACCCCCATCCCCTGCGGCACTATCTCCTGCAGGAGCTGCGCCCCTGTCTTCCGTCCGGTACAGCGGTTCCGTGATCATCGACAGCGACTTCCTCTCCGTATCCCACTCCACGCGGAATCCGATCAAGGAAGTCCAAAAGTCGAAAGGCACGAGCACCTGATTGTCGGCCAAAATCGAAGGATGGGACAGCACCGCGAGGACCGCATCCCCTTTTTCGCTGCGCACCTCACGGCCGCCGATCGGTACTTTCCATTTGGTTCCCCAAGGGGTTACTGCCGTCACTTCCCATTCGACGCCATCCCACTTGGCGTCCCCGCCAAACATCGTCATCATCCGGTAAAGCGGGAAATAGGCGATGCCGTCGAAGTAATGCGGCTCCGTATATTCTTCCCAAGGAGCCAGGACGCCCGGTTGGCCGTTCAACGAAACGTCTATCGGTTTTCGGCTCATCATCCTGGCTTCCAGCGGTGCCCCCGGGGAGTATCCGAGCTCTCCGTCGTTTAGCTCCAGCATTCCGCCGACTTGTTGTCCGTTGGCGGCGTAACCCGAATCGTCCGCATACTTGAGCAGTCCCTCTATAAGCCGGTTAAGCGCCGCAAAATCCGGCTTGCCCTTCTTCAACACATAAGCCGCAATTTCCGCTTTAGTCCCCAACCGCTCCACTTTCCCGCGCTCAACTCCTTGATCGAGCAGCAAGCGAGCGGCTTCCGTCTCTGCCTGTGTAAGTTGAACCGGCATACTCTGCTCGGCCGAAACTACCGGCGGCACAGCCGCTATGAATGCGGTGCCTACCAATAACGGAATGACGTACTTTCGCATAAATTTATTCAAAATTGCCCACCGCTTTTCCCAGCGAATTCCAATATGCCTATATGACGCGGGAAGAGCGGCAAAGTTGCATTATTTACAAAATCTTATGATTTCGGTCAGCCTCGGCATTTGCCTTACAATGAATAAATTTGTTCGCCTATCCGAATACGCATCTCCCCGCCTGCTGCTTCCGGCGGCTCCAGCCGCACGTCCAAAAGATTGGCACCGGCGCCGCACGCGCGAAAGACGCCGATAAAGCGCGCTTGCCGCGTATTTCTCAGACGGCGAAACCATGTGCCTCTGCGCAGATGAGGGGGCATAGCCGGGGTCGTGCCGCGATACCACTCTTCATCGCCCCCGGCTCCCAGCGGATAATACTGGAACCGTACGCCGTCACCCCCGCCGGCCTGATCGTCTCCCGCGCTCCATTCCAGCACCTTGGGTCCCCTCGAACCTGCATACCGGCCAATTTCTTTTACAAAATCGTATCCGTCTTGACCGCCCAAACTCCCGTCGGGAACCGGCACCCACATGCCGTCGCTCCCGCCTGCCACCGCGCCCGGAGTATAAACAACCGCAGCGGCCTCCACATGGATGATCCAGTCCACCGCATCCATCGTGCGCTCCGATTCCGCTTCGCATACGTCCAGCAGCCACTCCTCGGCAAACAGCAGCTTCCGCCTCATCGTTACACCAAGATCAGGGTACGTGTCCGGCGCCTCGCAAACGATCCTTACGACGTGCCCGTCCACTTCCGCCTTCACCAGCGTGCCTTCTGCCGCTTCTTGGGATCGTCCGTTCACCGCCATCGTATTGTGTGCGACCGTCTGTTTGAAAAATGCATGATGCACCGGGTTGCCGTAAGGCAGCATCCCCGCGTCGCCCAGCCAAGTGCGATCTTTCGCGTAGTAAAGCAAGTTAAGCTTGTCCTGATGCCCGTGTCCGCCCCCGTGCGGCCCATAGTCGATCAGCAGCATGCGCGGCATGCCGCTGACATCCGTTCCTTTCGCTACCAGCATGCCGGCGCGTTCCAAATGAAACAGCTCCGTGGACGCCTCACCCGCTGCGGAAGATGAGTCCGCCGGCTCCGCGCCGAACAGCAGGCTGTACAGCGAAGTGCGTTCCACATCCTTCACGATGTCACCGCCGACGCCGATAAAACGATGCGCGAACTCGTATTGGTGCGCGTATTTTTTCACCGGGACGATCCCGGAATCGTGCACCGGAGGAAGCGTCCCATCCGGAAACATCGCGCGCAGCGGAGAACGGAACATCGCCTGAAACCGCTTGTCCGTATGCAGCGATTCGCCGAACCGGGTTCCGGCGAGCACGATATGAATTTGCGCCTCCAGCGCGTAAAAATGATATCCCCAAGCGCCTTCGTACCAGAAGCCGTCTTCCGCCAAACTGTTTTGCATTTGAAAATGAAATCCGTTATCCGGATCGTTCACCGCTTCGTCCCATAAAGCCCGGTCGTCCAATGCCGCCGCTGTCCATGCTTTTGCCGCATTGTGATAAGTTTGCCAGTTCGAGATTCCTCCCGGGTTGCGCCGGATGACGTCAATGGCCGGCCGCAGCAGCCGACCGCCGATCAAGTTTAATTGCTCCCCGGAAAGAGCGTACAGCGACTTCAGAATTACGCAAGCCTGCGCAAGCGGAATAAGCCAGCTCGCTTCGGACAACGTCTGGCATTGCACTTTTCCCGATGTATGATCATTGCCGCCCTTTTTGTCGTGCAGCGGATACTGCTCGTAATGGTCAGCGTAAAAAAACAGCACCCGTTTCGCCCAGTCCGCCCGCTCTACCACTCCGTCCAGCCCGAACAGTACGGCAGCATTCCGGCATGCTTCACTGATCTGCCAGTGCTCATTTGCGACGGCGACCTCGTCCCAAGGTGACCCGCTCCAAACGGCACCGCATGTCGGGCATTCGTGATGATGCCGGTCAATCCGGCGAAGCCGGCTCCCTTCCTTCGGACAGTTGTAATCGTGACTCCAGCCGCCTCCGACAAGCGGAATTTCCAGCAGGCCGCCGCTCAGCCGGTCTACAGACCGCTCCAGCTCCTCCTTCGCTCTCCGCGCCCACTCAAGCCCGGCCGTCTCCCTCTTCACTTCCTCGAAAAAAACTCGCGTCCAAATCGGTTCCATAGCGGAAAGCCTCCCGTTGTTCATTTTCCATTTCATTGTAACAAACGGACAGGTTTAAAAATTTCGCCATGGCATGGAAAAATGTTGCTCTGTTATGTTCTGTTAACGCCGTTTCATTCAAAAGCGACGAATCTCCCTTCGCGCAGCACGGGAACGACCGGCAGCGCATCGAGACGGCAGGAGTGGGCGACATCATCCGCGAAACCTCGCTCGCCTAGCTCCCTGCCGCTGCCGCATTCCCGCAGGAGCCGCGGCAGATCGTGCCGCGCCTGCCGGAAAGCACCGGCGCACACTTCGGCTTCCGGCGACTGTGTGCCCCGCAGTCCGGCGAGCACGGCGCCCGCTCCGAGGTAATCTTCGAGCGCGGGGCGAAGCCCGTCTTCGCCTTCCAGCGCGTCGCTCCACCTCTCCCCGCACGGAATGACGGTGATGGCGGCTCCGGTTTGTGCCCGGATTGCTTCCGCCGCCGCAGCGACACGGGAGGCGTTCAGCAGGCAGCCGACAAGCAGCGAAGGCACCTTGGAGGCCGTCCATGTGCACACCGCGCCGTTCAGCGAGCACAATACGTATTTTTTTCCGGCGTGAAGCGGACCGAAGGTGACAGGCGACAACGATGGTCTGCCTGTGCGCGAGCCTTCCGCGCGGCCTACCATCAGCTCGGCCCCGAGCTTTTGCGCGTACTCCCGGTCTTCCCCGCAGGACGACGGGGGAAACGGGAAAATGTCGGCACCGCAGCTTAGTGCGGTCACCACAGTAGAGGAGAAGCTGAGCACGTCGACGATGACCGTAATATCTCCCCGTTCCGCCGCTTCTCTGGCCCCGCGCGGTCCCCACTCCACCCTGCAATCGTAAGAAGTTTGACCGTAATACATGTATAACTCCCCCTGTTCGCTTCCTTATGTTTCCTTTTGACGCTAAGAATGGTGAATTGTTTCACAATTTCTCATTTTTTTTCGGCATTCTCGCAACTTTTTATATGATTTTCGCAAAACAGATGGTATATTCGACGGTGTAAAATTGTTTGTGTACCAAGAATTGGAGCCTAGTCAGGCAACAAAAAAGTAGGGTATTCTCGGGATGGCGAAGTCACCAAGAAAGGAACCCTACTCATGGCAACTATACACCAAAACATGCTCTCGGAGCTATTTGAAAATCTTGTCACTCAATTTATTCAAGAAAATCTCGAGAATATCATGAAGGCTGAGATTAAAAGCTTCATGGAAGGCGAAGATCAAGCTGAAAACAACAGCCGTAACGGATACTACAAGCGCTCGCTCCATACCAAGTTTGGATACATCGATGACTTGCAAGTCCCAAGGGATCGTAACGGTGAATTCCAAACCCAGATGTTTCAACCCTACCAACGCAGAGATGGCTGGCTGGAAGAAGCGGTGATCCAGATGTACAAAAGCGGCATGGGCACCCGGGATGTGGCTCGCTTCATTGAAAGTATGTTCGGCAGCCACTATTCTCCGACCACCGTGAGCAACATTACGGCTACCGTGCTGGAGGATATCCAAGCATGGCAGTCGAGACCGCTGAGGAAGCGTTACTCTGTCATCTACCTGGACGGCCTTTATGTCAAGCTGAAACGAAGCACGGTGAGTGGTGAGGCCATCTACTTTGCAATGGGTATCGACGAAGATGGTCACCGGCAAATTCTTGGTTTTTACGTAGGCGGTCAAGAGAGCGCCAACGGCTGGCGAGATGTCCTGAAAGACTTGTATAAACGTGGCGCTCAAGAAGTGCTGCTCGGCGTATTTGACGGCCTCCCTGGACTGGATGACGCATTCCGGGAGATATACCCGAAAGCGGACGTACAGCATTGTGTTGTTCACAAGGTTCGGTCGACTTTTCCGAAAATTCGAGTGCAGGACAAGACCGACTTTATCGAAGACCTCAAAACGATCTACAATGCGATCGATCATGATCTTGCTATAGCTGCTTTCGATACGGTAAAGGCCAAGTGGGGCAAGAAGTATCCGAAGGAAATCCAGTCCTGGGAGGACCAACTCCCTACACTCTTGACCTTTTACAAGTATCCGGCGCTTATTAAAGAAGCGATCTACACCTCGAATCCGATTGAGCGTATGAACAAAGAGTTCCGTAAACGCCTGAAGCCTATGAATAGTCTGACCAATATTGATGCCGCGGAGAAGGTCGTCTATTTAGAGATACTGGAGTACAACGAACGCTTCGGCAATCGAGTCGTCCGCGGCTTTGGAGATGCCAAAGTTAAAAAAGAGCTTACCCTGATGTTCGAGGAACGCTATCCCTCGAACGAAACTGAGGAGCCGGCTTGACATGGAGCCTCTGCGGGCATGATGCAAGGCGACGCGGCGACACCTCGTAAACTCGTGTCGCCCTGGCCGTGAGCCTATCATGCCCACCCCTCCATATAAAGCCTTTGGAAGTAACTAGCAACCTAGATAGAACGCGCTGCTCAAGGCACTTATTGAAAGTAGTCAGAATACTCAAATAAAACGTCTATCCATCGTCCCGATGGATATTCCTACCGCCATACACAAACTTCTTGACGCTACCGTATATTCTTCTTATAGATTTGCAGTTAGGGGGGAAATGACGCGTATGTTTTTGCGGAAATTGAAATCGCTCTTTCACAAGCAAACGCAGAAGCGCCAGCCGGAGCCATATAAAATGATGGAGATCGAAGCGACTATCAAGCATGCGGCCTCCGGGCTCGGAACCTACTATACTCTCGTGCTGGAAGTGATCGATCAAGGATCGTTTTTTACGAAAGATATTTTTATCCGGAATGTAGAGGATAAGACGAAGCTGGAGCTGTTTTACAACTACTCTGCGCTCGGCATGAACCTGGACGATTTGCATCGCTACGGCAGCACGCATAAAGCGGAGTACCATTTCGACAGCCTGGAAGAAGCCAGGAAAGCAAAGGAAACGACGATCGGGTACGTTCGTTTCTTGATTCGGGAGCATCAACAGGTGCATCAATCAGCGAAAATCTCCTGACGCCCGAGGAACCGAGATTCGCTAAAGGCTTTCCCTAAAGGGAAAGCCTTTTTGATTGCTTACGGTTCAGCCGCCAGCGTCCATCCCTTTTTTTCTCAACAAATAAAGGAAAAACGGAGCGCCTACGGCACCCATGACGATGCCGACGGGCAGCTCGATCGGAGCGAACAAAATCCGCGCGAGCGTATCGAACACCGTCAGCACGGCGATGCCGAGCAAGGCCGAGGCCGGAAGCAGCACGCGGTAATCCCCCCCGACCAGAAACCGGGCTGCGTGCGGGACGACGATGCCGACGAAACCGAGCAGACCGACGACGCTGACGGCGCTCGCCGAGAGCAGCGCCGCGGCCGC
This sequence comes from Paenibacillus hamazuiensis, assembly GCF_023276405.1. Classification (NCBI taxonomy): domain Bacteria; kingdom Bacillati; phylum Bacillota; class Bacilli; order Caryophanales; family Paenibacillaceae; genus Paenibacillus; species Paenibacillus hamazuiensis. Next base: position 1,720,028 of record NZ_JALRMO010000001.1, on the reverse strand, counting down.
TGTCGCCACAAGCCTCGTCCGCTCGACATGCAGCCCGAGCCCCTTGGCTACCGAATCGCCGAGCATCATGATGTTCATCCGCTTCGCCGCCATCGCAGCAAGGAAAATGCCGATCGCGGAATAAGGAAGCAGCATCTGCAGATGCGGCCAGCTTTTGGCGGAAAGCCCGCCGACCAGAAACAGCAGCGCGCCGTTCACCCGGTCGCTGTAAAACGTCAGCAGCCCCGAAACGCCCGAGCTGAAAAAAGCGGAAACCGCCACCCCGGCCAAAATCATCCGTCCCGGGCGTACCCCTCCACTCCACGCAAGCAGGTAGATGAGCGCCGCAGCCAGCAGCGCCCCGATGAAGGCGACGGGCGTCATCAGGTAAGCATATGCCGGGAACATCACCAGCGCGGCGATGCCGAACAGTCCCGCACCGGAGGACACGCCGATGATATGCGGGTCCGCCATCGAATTGCGCATCACCCCCTGCAGCAGCACGCCGGCCAGCGACAGGTTGACGCTGACGACCGCGGCGACGAGCGTTCTCGGCAGCCGGACGTTCCAGATGATGTCGCGCTGCATGCCATGCTCTTCCCCGGCAAGCACGCGAAAAATAAGTGCCGCATCCACTTGAACCGCACCGCTCATCAAGCTGAAGAGGACTCCGGCAAACGCAAGCGTAACGAGCGCCGCAAAGGCGCAGACTCGCCGCGGGAACCTTCTGCGAAAACCAACAGCCGCCTTATTTGCCGTATACATCGGGATACACCAGCTTGGCCATATATTCAAACGCTTCGTCCAGATGCAGGCCCGGAGTTTTCTCGAACCCGTCCGGGAGGAAATACAATCTGTTCTCCTTTACGGCTCTGAGCGAAGCCCAGGCGGGATTGCTCTCCATGTTGTCCTTCAGCTTCTTTTTCCCGTATTCCTCGGTGCCGTGTACGACCATAAACAAATAATCGGGATCGCTTTGAATCAATTTCTCCAGACTGTACGGAACGTAATCCGGCCATTCCCCGGAAATCATCCCCTCGGCCGCGTTGCTCAGCTTCAACCTTCGGGCGATATCCGAAATCGTGCTGCCGTCTTTCTGAATGTAGATGCCCATCGGCATAATCGTCACTTGGGCGAACGTCGTTTTGCGGTCCGGCGCCTTGCCGGTCACCGCCTGTACGCGGGCATCCGCCTCTTTAAGCGCCTGCTCCGCTTCGGCCGGCTTCCCGAGAATTTGCCCGTACAGCTTGCCGACCTGCTGAACGTCCTCATAGCTTGTAATTTTCAAAAGTGCAAACGGGACACCGCTCGCGGCAAACGTTTCCTTCAGTCCGGCATTAAAATAATACTGACCGATCACGAGGTCGGGGTTCAAAGCGGCAATTTTCTCTATGCTTACGTTGTTCACCTGCCCGACGTCCTGGGCTTTCCGCTGCTCCTCCGAAACGGGGGTACCCGGAGCGCTTGCTCTTCCGACGGCTTTCCCGCCGAGCTGGTAAAACAAATCCAGCGTCTCCGTCGCCAAAACGACGATCCGCTCCGGTTTTTTCGGCAAAACAACGTCGCTGCCCGCCATATCCTTGAACGTAAAAAATGGCTTTTCCACAGCTGCGACGGCCGCCTTCGGTTCCTCCTTGACGGCCGCAGGCTGCTCTGCGGAAGGGCTGCAGCCGGTTAATGCCGCAAGCAGCGCACCTGCAATCAGTACGATAACGTTTCGTTTCAATGCCATCCCATCTCCTGTTCGTACACATAACGCGTAAGCTGAACGCGGTTTTCCATATGCAGCTTGCACATGATGTTTTTCAAATGATTTTTTACGGTATGCTCCGAAAGCTCGAGCCGGTCGGCGATTTCCCGATTGGAAAGCCCTTTGGCCACGAGCTCCAAAATGTCCTGCTCCCTGACGGTCAGGCCGTTTTTCGGAGACGCCTTATGTTCCTTGACGGAAAATTCCCTGAGCAACCGCACGGCAAACTCTCTCGACATGGGCGCTTCGTCGCCCGCTACCGCCTTCAAATATTCGATCCACGAATGCGGGCTGATGTTTTTCAGCAAGTAACCTTGAGCGCCTTTCTTGACCGCCTCGAAAAGATCCGCGACATCATCCGACACGGTCACGATGATGATTTTGACGTACGGATACTTTTCCTTGATCCGTTTCGTCGCTTCAAGCCCGTTCATTTCCGGCATGTTGATATCCATCAGGAGCAAGTCCGGCATCCAGACGCCCGTAAGCTCGACGGCTTCCCGCCCGTTCGTTCCTTCCGCCACGATCTCGAACTCGGAATCCATCTGCAAAATGCTGCGGATACCTTCTCTGGCGCGCACATGATCATCCGCAACGATAACCCGGATCGGCTGTCCGTCCATCGCCTCACCTTCCTTCCCGTCATGAAACCGGCTATTTGTTGAGCGCCAGAACATCCTTGACGATTTGATCGTAAGGAGGCTCTTCCCCGTCATACCTCGCCACGACCGTTCCTGCACGATTGACGAGGTAAAATGACGTTCCGTGGATTACCTGGTCGGACGACGTGTCTTTTTCCACGGCGATTTTGAACGATTGGCCGGCAAACTTGCGGATATCTTCAAAGCTGTAGCCGGTTAACGCATGCCAGTTCGTAAAGTCGGCCTGGAATTTGGACAAATAAGCCTTCAGCGCTTCCGGGGAGTCTCTTTCCGGATCGACGGAAAAGGTGACGATCTCGGCTTTGGCTCCTTGTTCCTTCAGCTTTTTTTGCAATTGGGACATATTGGAGGTAAGCCCCGGACATACGGTCGTGCAGTGGGTAAAAATGAAATGGGCCACCCACACCTTGCCGTTCAAATCCTCAAGAGCCATCTGCCCCCCACCCTGGTCCGTAAAGCGGAACGGCCCCACTTTATAGTTCAGTTGGTCGGGTGCTTTACCGCCTCCGCAAGCGGCAAACATCAGCAATGCCCCGAATGCGATGACCGTCAGAGACCATTTTTTCATTCACATTCACCTTCCCTGTTAAAACGATTACTTCTTCGCAGCCAGCCATGAAGACAACGATTCGATTTCCTGCTCGCTCAGCGTGCTTTTGAATGCGGGCATTCCTCCGCCGCCGCTGCGGATTTTGTCTGCGAGCTGCTCTTGGGACAGCTTCGCTCCCGCCTTTTGCAAATTCGGTCCGACCTTGCCGCCCAAATCCGCCCCGTGGCAGGAAAGGCACTGCTTTTTGTAGATGGCGGAAGCCTCGGAATTATCGCTCGCGATCGCCGGACTTGCCGGCGCTTGGGCGTTTTGCCCGCCGCCTTGTCCTCCGCATGCCGCAAGAAGAGATGCTGTAAGCCCGAGGATGCCGATCATGTACATCCGGTTTTTATTCGCCAATCGTATTCCCCCGCTTTCGGTTTATTCGACGATCAATTGTTTCTTGGGCATACTGTGCATGCCCTTCGCCCGTACGTGAGCGATGATGTAATAGGAGCCTTTATGTTCGAAGGTTTTGTCCAGGCTGTAAACGCCTTGTCCCTGATGCTTCGCGGTGAACAATCCCTGGCTCTGCCCATCTTCCCCTATTTCGAACTCCACTTTCTTCGCATCATCGATGCTGCTCTCTCCCAGCGTCACCTTCGCTTCGATCCGAACCGGCTGTCCCGCCCGTATCGTTTCCGGAACGGTCGTTATCTGCACGCGGACCGCTGCGGGCTCGTCCCCGCCATGGGAGTGTGCGGCTCCGTTCGAAGACGAACAAGCGCAGACCGCAAGTGCAAATCCGCCAAGGACGATCAGCATCGGCAAGAAACGGTTGTTTCCGGCCAAGTTTCCAAGCTCCTTTCATTACCAATTATTTGAGCGCTCATATCCGTTATTTTAGCGGCTGCCGCTTCACGCCTCATGACTCGACAGGGCTACTGTGTTGTCTATTTTGTGTCGGTTAAAGAAGTTGGCCTTCATCAAGCAGCGCTTCCGCTTTTCCGTGAAAAAAAAGAAAAACGGAACGTCGGCGGAAACCATCGTTCCGTCAACGCTCCGTATTCACGTATAGGATGCTATGTTTGCCCCGCCCTACGCTTTCCGCAAGCGAAGCGCATTGCAAATGACCGTAACCGAGCTGAGCGCCATCGCCGTACACGCCATCCATGGCGCCAAATAACCGGTAACGGCAAAAGGGATCGCCACCGCGTTGTAGCCCAGGGACATCAGCAAATTTTGCCTGATGTTGCGCATCGTGGACCGGCTGAGCCGGACCGATTGCACCGCCGCATGCAGATCGCTTTTCATCAGCACCACATCGGCGGCGGATTTGGCGATATCGGTGCCCGAGCGGATGGCGATGCCGGTATCCGCCGCCGCCAAAGCGGCCGCGTCATTGATGCCGTCTCCGACCATCGCCACCTTTTTGCCCTCCCGCTGCAATCGCCGGACGAGATCGGCTTTCGCTTCCGGCAAAAGCTCCGCGTAAACCCGGGATATTCCCACCCGTCCGGCAATGGTGTGTGCGGTTTCCGTGCGGTCGCCCGTCGCCATGACGACTTCCAGCCCGAGCCGGCGCAGGGCATCCACGGCTTTGCGCGAGCTCCCTTTCACCGGGTCCTCCAGCACCGCGGCGCCGGCCCACACGCCGTCAACCGCGACGCACAGCAGCGACCGGCCTCCCTGCAGCAGCCGCTCCAGCTGCGCCGGGGAAACCGGGCAGCCGATGCCGAGCTTGCGAAACCAGTTCAGCGACCCGACGGCGACACGACGGCCTTCGACGACCGCTTCGACGCCCTGCCCAGGGTGCTGCCCGAATTCGCGGCATTCGGGCAAATTCAGCTTGCGCTGCAAGGCGGCATTCACGATCGCCCGGGCGTAAGGATGCCTGGAGGGCGCCGCGGCGGCTCCCGCTAACCTCAGATGGGCCGTATACGAAGCGATGGGGCCGATCCAATCGGTCACCTGCGGCCTGCCTAGAGTCAATGTTCCGGTTTTGTCGATGACGACGACATCGCTCCTTGCAAGCAGCTCGAGATGTTTCCCTTCCTTGAACAAAATGCCCGTCTCCGCCGCTCTTCCGGAAGCTACGAGTATCGAGGTCGGCGTGGCCACGCCGAGCGCGCACGGGCAGGCGATCAACACGACCGCAATCGCCTTCTCGATCGCACCGCTCACATTGCCCGGCTCAAGCAGCCACCAGACGGCAAAAGTAAGAGCCGCGGCGGCCACGATAACGGGTACGAACACCCCGGCCCACCGGTCGGCGAGCCGCTGTATCGGCGCTTTCGAAGCCTGCGCTTCTTCAACCAGACGGGCCATCCGGCCGATCGCGGCGTCTTCGCCGACTTTGTCCGCCCTCATGTAGATCACGCCGTTTTGATTTAAGGTGCCGCTGTACAAATAACTTCCCGGCGATTTATCCACGGGCATGCCCTCGCCGGTCACCGCGGATTCATCCACTGCGGCGCTGCCTTCCGTAAGGACGCCGTCCACCGGGATGAGCTCTCCGGGATAAACCGCCACCGTATCGCCTGCACGCACTTCCTCCAGCAGCACGGTGTGTTGCTCGCCGTGCCGGATGACGCGGGCCGAAGGAAGCTGCAGCCGGCGCAGTTGGCCTATGCTTTGTCCTGTGCGCTGCCGCGCCAGCGCCTCGAGCCATTTTCCGGCCCACACGATGGTGATGATCATCGTGCTCGTATCGAAGTACAGCATCGGATGCTCGGCATGCATACCCGAATGCATGCCGGCATGCGGAGCGGGAGCCGGCATACGGAAGATCAAATAGTGGCTGTACAAAAACGCCGCGGAAGACCCCAGAACGACGAGCAGCTCCATATTGGCGCTTTTGTTTCTTAGCGCGGCGAAAGCCCGCTCGTAAAACGGCAGCCCGATCGCAAACTGGACCACAGCCGCCAGCGTAAGCTGCAGCCACGGGTTTAACAGAACCTCGGGTACCCACAGATTCGAAGTCAGCGGATGGTGCTTCGCCATGCTCCAGATGAACGGAACGGTTAAAATCGCCGACAGCAGCGCCCTTAAACCAAGATGACGCACTTCCGATTGCCGCTCCTCCCGGCGTGCCCCGATCTCCACCGGCTTCGCCTGGAAGCCGAGCTTGCTGATTTTTTGCTCGATCTGCTCCAGCGTGACGAGGCGCCGGTCGAAAAGCACAGCCGCGCGGTGGACGGCAAGGTTCACCTGAATCCGCTCGACGCCGGCCATTTTTCCGACCGCCTTTTCAATGCGGGAAGCGCAGGAGGCGCACGTCATGCCGCCGATTTCCAGCTGAACCGGCCGGTTGCCGCTTACATCCATATCCATCACTCCGGACATATCTTGAATGACTTACCTATCACTCAATATATGGACGGCTTTTCCTTTTCATGCCGGGCAGCGTTCACCGTGCTTATTTTAGCGATTCGGCCATCTTGATCACTTCGTCCTTGGAGAGCAGCCTGCCCGACAGGCTGATATACGTTTCGTTTTCGACCCAATCCAGCTTGAAAAAACCGTCGCCCGTCGTCGTCAATATCGCCTTGCTGCCGCGCAAAAACAGTTCCTCCTGGCTGCTTGGTCTGAACATGCTGGAGCTGATGTTGCCGTTTTTCGGCAGCTTGTAAAAGGAAATCCGCAATAAATACCCTTCCTCGTTCGTATAAACGAGCATCGCGTGTTCGGATTTGCTATCTCCGTCCCTCAGCCACACCACCGCTTCATCCGACCGGTAACCTTGCGGCAAATAAGCCGGAATGACGATCGGGAAATCGGTAAACTGCCTGATGCCGCTCTCGGTCACATTGACGCTCTTCAGCACTCCGGCCGTTTCGCCCGCTTGCGCCGGTGATGGAGAAGCGGTATCGTCTGAAGACACGGCCATCCGTTCCGGCCACGGCGCTGCGAAGCCAAACAATAAGCCGCCGGCCACCACCGTCACCGTCATCATCGCAACCGTACCGGTTTGACGCAGCCATTTCCGCAACCGCCGCTTGGCATGGAGCTTGTCCGCAAGCTCCTCCCACGCCGAAAGCAGCTCCGTTTCGTCCGGCATCAGGCTGGTTGCCGCATACGAAGGATCCGCCGCCACTTCCGGCTCCGGCCCCTTCTCCGTGCCGTTCTCTTGCCCGGCCGGACGGACGCCGGACTGCCGGGCTGCCGCGCGTTCCGTCAGCCGTTTCAGCGACAACTCGATTTGCTCCGCATCTTTGCCTTCGTATCCGGCGGACGCCGCCTTGAGAAACGCCGACACAAGCGCGCGCCGGCGGCAAACCGGTTCAAGCGCAGCGAGCTGCTTTACACCCGCCGCCACACGGACGAACTGCCCGAAAAGCGCCCTCTGTACGGCCGGGCTTTGCGAGATTACGTCCGATTTAAATAACAGGAGCCAACCCTTGTCCAATTGTCTCACCGCCGTTTATTTCGTTTCCGGCGACATGCCGTCCGCTATTTTATTCAGCTCCGCTTCGCCGATCTGCCCTTGCAGGACGATGTTCATCTCCCGCTCATTCCACTCCAGAATACGTGCGCCGTCCGCCGTTTCCGTCAAGCTGCGCTTGCCGTCGGGCAGATCCGCGTTCGCGCTGAACGTTCGTTTGCGGAAAACGATTTTCAGCGGCTTCGGACGGTCCGCCCTTTCATAGATGAACCGGACGGCGCTGCCCTTCGTTTCACCCAGCGAATAATGCACGACGGACTCCTTAAGCTCGTATCCGTCCGGAATGTACCCGAGCAGCGGCAGCGTAAACTGAGATTCGCGGTAGGCTTCCTCTTGGGCGACCGTTTTGCGGATCGAGTTTTCTTCCGGCAAATCGCGGTTATCCGGGCGCGGGGCTTCAGGACCTCCATCCGGCGGAGGCGGCGCCGTTAACGCTCCGGACGCATCCGGCTTTTCCCGGGAGTTGATTTGAATGCTGACCGTGCCTCCAGCCGCCTTATGCACGATATCGTACATCGTGCGAAATGCTTCCGTCGTCTGCAGCGAATGAAACAGAAAGGCACCTACGCCCAAAGAAGCCGCTGCCAATGAAACCCATTTGACCGACCGGCGCCGCCGTTTCATGCGCCGCTCCTTCTCCAGCTCCCGGCGCATGCGAAGCCATGACATTTCCGGATCCGGCACGATTCCCGGCTCGCTCGTTTCGCTCTGCGAAACCGCGCGTTCCCACAGCCGGTCAAACGTTTCGTCCATCCGATCCTTTTTCATGGCTCGGCCACCTTCCAATCCTGCTCGATTTTGCGCTTGATGGCTTCTCTGGAACGATGAAGCGACGTGCGGACTTTTTCCTCCGATACCCCGAGCCGCTCCGCCATTTCCTTGTAGCTGAGCTGCTCCATCCATCTCATCTGAAGGACGTAGCGGTAAATCGGCTTCAGCTGGTGAATATACCGCACGATCGCTTCCTCCATCAGCTTCGCTTCCACTTCCGACTCGGTCGAACGGAAGCTGCTGCTTGCCAAAGAAGCGGCGTTATCAATAAAGACGCTGTCAGGAAACAGTTCGTCACGTTTTTTTTGATTTTTTCTTAAATAACTGATCGCCGTGTTGCGCGCAATGGTCCTAAGCCACGGAATCAGCTTGCCTTCATCTACGTTGTGCGGACTTTTTCTGATAATGTTCAAAAACGCCTCCTGGATGATATCTTCCGTGGACGAATGATCTTTCATGATGTACATGACCGTCGGGTAAATCAATTGATAATACTGCTTATATATTTGCTCCTGCAGCAGCGGGTCCAGGTTGCGGATGTCGCCGGTGAGCAGGATAAGGTGTGATTGGGACATGTTTCCTCCGCTAAAATAAACATTTTTTTTACAATATGATTAGACGGAGAACCCAAACAATAGTTTCGGGCGGGCAAAAAATTTACATAATTACCCTGACGCGCCGCAATCGCATGATCCGGCAGGTTTCGGCAAACGAACAAATCCCCCAAAATAAACCTTTGCAGCCTATTCCCAGTACTTTTGGGGGACCCCCGGTTATCCACAAAAATTAGCATGCATAATTTCCTGGCGAATGAAAAATGCCGCAGAACTCATGCGAGTCTGCGGCAATTTGCACCTGCGCCTCACCGACAGGTGCAGCGGGAGTTCGCTATGATTTTTTCCCGGCCTTCTTCTCGAGCAGCGAGTTCAGCAGATCGAGCGATTGAGCGATGCCATCCAGCTGCTCCTCGCTTAGTCCCTCCAGAACGGAGGTGAAGAAGCGCTCCTCATGAGTCAGCAGCGTATTGCGAATTTCGCTGAACTTCTCAGTCTTCTGTATCCATACGACCCGGCGGTCCGATTCGTCCCTCACCCGCTGAATCCAGCCGTCTCTCTCCAGCCGGTCGATAATGCCGGAAACCGTGCTGTAGGACAGCTGAACGGCTTCCGTAATTTGGCCGATTGTTTTCGGATCGAGATAAATTTGTCCGATGACCATCGTTTGCGGTTTGGTCAGCTTATATTCGTTTAAAAACAATTTTTCGGTCGTCGTTGTGTACAGTCTGGCCAACTTCCGAACAGCCTGGCCGATCTCCGTCGCCTGATTCATGAATACCCTCCGCATTGCTACGTATTGTCAAAAATATACCATAGAATCGGAAGGCCGCCAAGCGAGCTATTGCTTGAGCTCCGCCAGCAAACGTCTCGCATCGCCAAGCGGCGTACTTTGCGTCTCGTAAATTTTCAAGGTAAGCGGCGATTCCAGCGAATCTGACGTTACATTGTCGAAATAAATCGTTTGGCTGCCGCTCATCAACCGGTTATCCCCGGACAGCGCGAACGATTTGTAGGCAAGCCGCAGGCCGGCCGCGTTTTCCAGCTGTATGAACAGTTTGGGGTTTGCCGCGTCCGCAACGACCTGATCGTTTGTTTGAATGTCGACATCGGCGTTCAGCTTGTAGGTGTAGTTGTATTTTAAAGTCGCCGGATTTTGCGAAATGACGTTGGACAAAGCCCATGATTTCAGCTTCAGCGCATAAGGATAGAGCGCGAGGTCAACTGTCCCCGGCGTCGTTTGCTGTACGGTCACGGGAAGCTGCGCGATCGGCGACTTGTAGCCGGAAGTGCCCTGCTGCTCAAGAAGCCGGAACGTGTACGAAGACGTGCTCTCGGAACTAGGCACCGTGATCGCATAGGTCGCAAGCGCTCCGAGACCCGGCAGCACCTCCTTCACGGCGCTGGCCGTGCGCGTGCCGCTGTAGGAAATGCCGCTGCCGTTCACGAGGTCGGCTGCGAGCTCGGGAAGCGGCAGCGGGCTGTCGCTTTGGTTCGTGAATTTCAGCTTGGCGATCACCGTTTTGTAGCTCTGCCCTTCGTTCTCGAACCATTCGATGCTTACCAGCGAGGCCGCCAGCTGCGGGCTGACCGCCTGACTCACCGGATCGATCGCAATCTGCTGGCCCAGCTCGTACGGCGGCAGGCTGACGGCAGCGTTATCCGCAGCCGGAAGCTGGAAACCGATGCTGCCGGTATAATAGGTGAGCGGTGCGGTTTGTCCCGTCTTCATGTAAGTGGCCGGCGTCATCACATAAAAGGCTTTAAGCTGCTGTCCCGGCTCCGTCGTGACCGCGAAATTGATGTATTTCTTTTCGCCGGGATTTAAAGTCATCGACGCCGTTTCGGTCCGTTTGCCGACATACGTCTGTCCGTCCGTTTTCGCCCCGATTGCAAAGTCCGGCACCGTCTCGGTGTAGCTTCCCGGGTTTTCTACCGTCAATTGCACGACATAAACCGGTGATTGTCCGGCAAACTGTGTCGTGAGTCCCGCTGCGGCATACTTCAAAGCGGAGTTTTCCATCGGCAGACTGAACGAGTCCCCCCATTTCAGCATCGCCGCATCGGGAACGACCGCATCGCTGCCTTTCCACACGAGCGAACCGATCGGAGCGTCGGCCAGCGTCTTCTCCACCTTCGGATATACCGTCATGTCGACGTCAACCCACAGCAGATCGGTTAAAGCAATCTCCTGTTTGGCATCAAGCTCGGCCATATAACTTAATTCGACGCTGCTCTGCGGCGAGATCGAACGGGCGTTGGTCGTGCTTGGCTGAAGCGTATAAACGGTGCCGTCCGCCGCTTTGGCGCGCAGCTCGAAATCGGGAATGCGCACGATCGCGCCGGATGTGTTGCTGAGCCGAATGACGGAGCCGATCCTCCAGCCGTCAGGCGTTTTTTCCTGCAGCACGCTTTTTACCTGCGCGTTTGTAATATCGGTGATCGCATACGAAGGCGCTTCGGCTGCCGTAAACGATGCGTCCGCATAAGCCATTATGGGCGATGCGCCCACAATAAGAGTCGATGCTATGGCGACGGTGGATATGACTTGATGAAATCGTTTTTTCATGATGTTCCTCCCCAATCGGATAAATGCATATTCAATCGATAACAAAAAATGGCCGATTCTACCGGAAAGTTTGTCCCTATCACAATGATCTGCGGCTGCATTAAATAGTATTGTAGCTTACGAGCTATAAGAAAATATAAGGAGGAAGTCCGCATGCCTACAATTTTTTATTCGACAGGCCCGATGGAAAACGACTTTGCTCTGGCTAACCGTTCCGGCGTAGTTGCGGTAAAAGCGTTAAACAATAACCCTATATTTCCGGCGTTTGTCACCGTCAACATTTACCGTCTGGACGGTACCAAAACGTTGATTTTCAGCCTTCCCTTGACTGTGAATCCCGTTTCTTCCAATTTCGTTTTCCCGAACCAGGTGAATAACGCGTTCCAGTTTGAGGTTGAGCTTGTCGTGCAAACCGCCGGCGCCATCAACGATGTGCTGCTCAGCGTGTTCGGCATCACCCAAGTCAACAACTTGAACCCGAGCCACCGGGTGCTTCACAGCGAATTGACCATCACTACCATTTTGCCGTAAATCTGTTCACATATCGTAGAAAGCGGACCGGGCTGTCAGCCCGGTCTTTCTTTAGGAATCAGAATTTATAAGCCGGAAGCGTTAAACATCTGAACAGAAGCTTCTTTTACGCCTTCACGGGCTCCAGCACCGGCTTCGGTGCGTCCGGTTTCGGAGCGTCCGGCTTCAGCGCATCCCCTGCTTCCGGCGCCTTTGCGGCCGCCCCGTCCGCTGGAGCGGAAGCCGCTTTTTTTCGGGTGTGCAGGAAAAACAAAAACGGAATGCATAAGAAAGCGGGAACGGCCGAGATGTAAAACGTATCCGCAATCGCTCTCGTCATCGCTTCCTTCTGAATGATGCCGGCGAGAACGGACGTTGCCGCGCCCGTTGCGGTGCTCATATCGATTCCCCATTGGTATACGGAGCCGGCCAGAGCGGATATCGTATCCGAAGCGAAAAAGTTATCAACCGACACGCTTTCGGTAATATGCTGGCCGTGAACGATTTGCCGGTCGCTCATGATCACGGTGAAGATCGCAATCCCCATCGACCCCGCCACCTGGCGGCATACGTTGGACAGAGGCGACGCGTTGCCGACCTGCTGCGGTTTCACGGACATCATGCCCGCCGTCGTGAGCGGCATCATACATAACCCGATCGCCATCCCGCGTACGGTAAGTACGGCTTCCAGCCAAAAACGCGGCGTATCCGTCGTCAGATGATGCAGATCCATCGTCGTGATGCCCAGCACGCTCAGGCCGACAAGCCCGATGGGAATAATGCCGAAGCGGTCGAACAGCTTGCCGCTGATCGGCATCATGAGCGCCATCGCCACCGACTGGGGCATGAGCACCAGACCGGTCTGCATCGCGGTCAGCGATTGAATGTTTTGCAAATAAAGCGGGGTCAGGAACGTTCCTCCCAGCATCCCCATCATAACGAGGCTGGATGCGATGACGCTGATCGTAAATTTCATATTTTGAAAAATCCGCAGGTCCATCACCGGCTGCGGGCTGCCGAGCTCCACCCAAATGAGCAGCAGCAGGCTGGCCGCGGAAACGAACAGCAAGCTGACGATGTACAGCGATGTCCAGCCTTCCTGTTGGCCTTTGCTTAACGCCAGCAGCAGCGTGCCGAAGAATGTAATCGATAAAACCGCTCCGAGCGTATCGAACTTGAGCCCTTCCTTTTTCGGAGTCTCCTTAAGCAAAATTCGCCCCATCACGACGGCAAAAATACCGATAGGGATGTTGATGAAAAACAGCAGCCGCCAGCTGTAGTACTGAATCAAGTAACCGCCGAACGTCGGGCCGAGCGCCGGGGCGACCATCGCGGCTACACCCCACAGCCCCATGGCGGTGCTTATTTTATCGCGCGGAAACGTCGAATAGATGATCGACATGCCTACCGGCATGATGAAACCCCCGGCAATTCCCTGAAGGATCCGGAACATGATCAAAGACGAAGCGCTCCACGCCATTCCGCATAACACGGAACCGATCGTAAATCCGGCGACCGAATATAGAAAGATCGTTTTCGTGCCGAAACGCGCCCCGAGAAAGCCGCTCATCGGAATGACTACGGCGGAAGCCAGCATGTATCCGGTAATAACCCATTGAATCGTCTGGACATCGGAGCCGAATACGGCGACGAACTTGGTCAGCGCCACATTCATCAGGCTGCTGTTCAGTACGGAAACGAACGTGCCGAGCACGATCGCAACGAGCCCGAGCCACATGCCGCCTTGCGATTCCGGTTTACTCTGTAACTCCGAGGACTCGGTCATGGGCCTCCCTCCTATTCCGTCTTGACTTTCGCGCCTTCGGCGATGCCGCTGCCGGGATTCACGGCGATTTGCTGGCCGGCCGCGAGCCCCGAGCCGGATTCCACGTACACCCAATCGCTGTTTTTCGCCGACGTTTTCACTTCGACGATATGGGCGGTATTGTTTTCCACTTTGACGACGTATTCTTTGTTATCTTTTTTAATAATGGCCGAGGCCGGGACCTCGAGTTTGCTCTGCTGAGACTCTTTCGCATACACCTGGGCGGTCATCCCGGCGAACAGCAAACCTTCTTTGTTATCGACCGTCACCTTCACAGGGAACGTGTTGCTGTTCGTATTGGAGACGGGGCTGACAAACGTGATGCTGCCTTCGAACGTCTTGTCCGGGATATTCGGCACCTTCACATCAACCGGCGTTCCCGCCTTCAGCTTGCCGATCTGGTTGTCCGCGACGCTGAGCTCGATTTGCACCTGGTTCATGTTGACGATGGAAAAGAGCGCAACGCCGGGCTGAGCCATCTCTCCCGTCTGAATATTGCGCTTCACGACAATGCCGTCCGACGGCGCCGTGATCGTCGCATTGCTCAGCGAATTGTTCGCGAGGTCCAGCGAGGCGGTCAGCCGCTCCACTTCAGCTTCCAGCGCCTTGATCGTATTGTCGGTCGCGCCGGCCTTGGTGAGATCGAGCTTGGCGCGCGCTGCATCGACTTGGGCTGCCGCTGCTTGCTCGGCTGCCTGTGCCTGCTCGTATGCCGTTTTCGCTTTCTCGTAATCGAGCGTGCCGCGATCCAGATCCTCCTTCGTCACGGTCGAGCTGCTGTCATACATATTGCGCAAACGGTTGTATGTGCTGGTCGCCAGGTTAAAGGCGGCTTTCGCTTGTTCCACGGCGGCTTGTGCCTGTCCGTAGGAGCCTTCCGCGGCGCGAACGGTGCTTTCGGCTGCCGCAAGCTCCTGCGGCCGCGCTCCGGCCTGCGTATCGGCCAGCTTTGCCTTCGCCGAAGTTACCGCAGACTCGGCCTGCTTGACCTGCTGCAGCAAATCGTCGGTTTCGAGCTGAAGCAGGACGTCGCCTTTTTTGACCTTTGCGCCTTCTTCAACCTGGATGCTTGCGACTTTGCCGGAAATTTTGCTGACGATTTTCACTTCCTGATCCGGATTGATTTTACCGCTCAAGCCCGCATCCGCAAGCTGCCCGAGCTTGATCACCTTAAGCGGCGTGTCGCCGGCTCCGCTTGTCTTCGCATCGCCGGTTACGCCGCAGCCGGCCAAGGCGCCGGCCAAGGAAAGAGCCAATACGGCGGGAACCCATAGCTTTCGTGATTGGTTGTTCATGTTCTGTTCTCCTCGCTATCCCTTTACATGTATTTTTATCACTGTACTCATTCCGGGCGATAAATCGAGCCCCTTCTGGTCATCGATCGCCACTTTGATCGGAATGCGCTGGGTTACTTTCGTAAAGTTGCCGCTCGTATTGGTCGACGGCAGCAAAGAGAATGTGGAAGCCGTCGCTTTGCTCACTTCCTTGACCGTTCCCGTCAGCGTGACGCCCGGGTACGTATCGACCTTGATGTCAACCTTTTGGCCCGGCTTGATGCGGTGAATTTCCGTCTCCTCAATGTTGGCAGACACGTATAAATGCTGGTTGTCCACGACCATCGCAACCGTCTGGCCGGGTGAAGCAACCTCGCCCGGTTTCACCATCGTCTTGATCACGGTACCTTCGATCGGCGAACGCAGGGCAGCTTGGTCCAGCATGCTCGTCGACAAGTTGTTGTTATCCTGCTGTCCGATAATTTGGTCGGCGAGCACATGGTCGCCTTCATCCACCTGAAGAGAAGTCACTTTGCCGGTTATGCGCGGCATCACCCGGTAAATATCCCCGGCTAGCCGGGAATCTTCCGTAGATACGTAATTTTGCCCCTCATACCAAAAAACGCCGCCAATGCCTCCTCCGGCAACGACAATGACAGCCAAAATAATATAGAGCATCTTTTTCCTCTGCATGACTTCTCCTCATCCCCGAATAATTATTTCGCATACGAAATAGAATTGCTAAAAAAATCCCCAATCAGTCTTGGCCTTGCTCTTCTTTGTGAGCTTCCAAATTTCGCAGCACGGTCGAATACACTTTATCCATTACTTTCATATCCTCCATCGTGATGCCTTCAAACATCCGGGAGACGAGTTCTCCTTTTAACCCTTGAATCGATTGGACCACCTTGCGGCCCTTCGGGCTTATGCTGATATAAACAAGCCTGCGGTCCACTTCATCGCGCGTACGCTCGATCAACTCCTTTTCCTCCAGCTTGTCGCAAATCAGTGTCAGTCCGCCTGTCGTAATACAAACGACTTCCGCAAGATCCGATACTTTGTAAATGCCTTCCCGAGAGAGCGCCTGAAGCAGCGCCACCTGCGGTAAAGAGAGATTCATCGGGCTGATCGCGTTCCATTCGGCAATAAACTTGCGCTGTACCTGCCGCGACATGCGCTCGAGTTTTTCAAAGTAGTAATAATCCAGCATGCTGTTCACCCCCGTGTTCGATTGATCGATAAGCTTACCTTCCTTTCCTAAACATTTTGCTCACAAATATTTCGTGTGCGAAATTTTTATATACGAAATAATAACAGAAAAATGATGAAAATGAAACCTTGATTTTCCGTCTTTTTCGGTCATTATTGGCAATGCTACGCCATAAGGCTGGAGTTTTCTGCTGTTTTGGGAAAAAAGAAGGCCGTCCGCATCCACGTATGGCTTGCGAACGGCTTGTACGTCAATATTTTCATACGATCCAGATTAAAACTCCGGCACGGCTGTCCCCTCTTTTCCTTCCTCCTGCCGTCCATCCTTCCGGTTCGAAATGCGAATCCCCCCGGTAAACAAGCTTAGAACAGCGCCGAGGAGGACAAACAGGAGCCCGTACCAAAATACGCGGTGCAGCGAATCGACGAGAGCCGTTTTGAGAATCGGCACGATCTGATCGGTCAGCGCCTCCGGCATACGGCTTAATGTTTCCGGGCTCAGCAGCATTGAATACAGAGCTTGCGGATCGGTATTGACCCGTGACATGATTTCCGCGATCAACGGGTTATTTTGCTGCGGCATCCGGGCCACGATCGGCACCAGGCTTTCCGTCAGAAGCTGCGACGATCGGTAATTCATGATCGCCCCGAGTATCGTCATGCCGAACGTGCCGCCGATTTGCCGAAAAAACTGGCTGGACGAAGTCACCACCCCAAGCTCCGACTTCGGAAAACTTTCCTGCAGCGCCAGCGTCAGAAGCGGCATGACCAGCCCCATCCCTATGCCCAGCACAACCATATATGCGGATGCCGTCAGCTTCGTGGTGGCGGTTCCCATCGTCGACAGAAGCACGAATCCGGCCGCCATAATGACCATGCCGATCATCATCTGCACACGGACGGGAACTTTTTGCACCAGCTGTCCGCCGGCAATACTTGCGAGAATCATCGTTACCATCATCGGGGTCATTACCGTACCGGAATCGCTGGCGCTGATGCCGACGATCCCCTGCATGAACAAAGGTACGAACATGATCGCACCGAACATGCCGACGCTCATGAAAAAACCGATGCCGTTCACGACGGTAAACACCCGGTTCCGGAAAAGGCGCACCGGCAAAATCGGTTCATCCGCTTTCGTTTCGATAAGTACGAAGCTAAGCAGCGAGACGGCGGCAAGCAAAAATAAGCCGATGATTTGCCATGAAACCCAGGGATAATTTTTCCCTCCGAACGTCAGGGCGAGCAGCAGACTGACAACGCCGATGACCATCGTAGCAATACCGGGAATGTCGAACCGGACCTTGCCTTCGGCACGATGCTTTGGCAGCGCGGCTGCAATCAGCAACGTCGCCACGATGCCGACCGGCAGATTAATGTAAAATACCCAGCGCCAGTTGATCGCATCGACGATCCAGCCCCCGACCTGCGGGCCGATGATCGACGAAAGTCCGAAAATGCCGCCGAATACGCCCTGCCATTTGGCCCGCTGCTTGCCGGTAAAAATATCGCCGACGATAATCATCGCCATCGGCATCATGATGCCTCCGCCCAATCCTTGCAGGGCGCGGAACAAAATCAGTTCGGTCATATTTTGCGACATGCCGCATAAAGCGGAAGCGCCGATGAATATGAGAAGCCCGGTCACATAAACAACCTTTCTCCCGATAAGGTCAGCCAGCTTGCCGGCGATCGGAACGACAACGGTCGACGTAAGCATATAAGCGGTGGTCAGCCATACCATCAGCCCGAGCCCGCCAAGCTCGCCGACGATTCGCGGCATTGCGGTTCCGACGATGGTGCCGTCAAGCGCGCCGAACAGCATCGCGATAATAAGTCCGGTGATCAGCAGCCCGCGCCGCTTTCCCCCGCCCTCGCCGGAGCCGCTACCCTCCGCTTCGCCGGCTTCATCGTTGACCTCGAGCGGCTCATCCGCGAGCAGCTTCCTTTTGTGGGTCGCCTTTGCCAATGTGGAGCCTCCCTTCCTGCAAATCGAATATCATGCTTAGCTTGCTTCAAATTGTTTGGTTTTATAAAAAAATACCTCCCCCCCTAAATCCCCCCACCGGGGGGACCCCAGGCTTCCGTAGCCGGCTTTGCTCCGCAAAGCCCTTAAGGCGCTCGGGCGCCCTGGACCCGCCTGGTTTGCGGAGCTGCTCGCTGCTAGTTCGCGTTTGTCCGGCATGGATTTTTTGCCTTCGGCTAAAAAATCCGATGCCGGACACGCTTACATTTCGAGCGATGATGCTTGGAGTTATTACGTGCCTCTTACCCGCGTCGTCCTCGCACGATTCGGCTGGCGCCGAATTGGTGCGGGACACGCTCTACTACGTGCGGCAACCAACCCGTAAAGCTTCAGACTGCCTCTTGCCCGCGTTTGTCCTCGCACGATTCGGCTGGCGCCGAATTGGTGCAGGACACGCTCAACTGCGTGCGGCAACCAACCCGAAAAGCTTCAGACTGCCTCTTGCAATCCAACAAAAAAGCTGCAGCTTGCTCTAAATTAGGCAAGCTGCAGCTTTTTCCATTTGCGTCCGAATTTCATTTTCAAAAACTTGAAGAACAGCGTTTTGACCATCCCGATTTCTTCATCGTTCAGGCGCATGATCCTGAAATACGTTTTCGTGTTGTCCAAGGCGGAGAATTGCTCCCAGGTAAGAATGGTTTCTTTCGCCACCGCCTCGTCAATGCACATGAGGATCCATTTTTTGATGCCGCCCGTGCATATTTTGAACTCGTTTTTCTTGAAATATTGCTCCGATTGAAAAATTTCCGGCTTCAGCTTGAGCAGCTGCACGGCGTTAAAAGCGTCGTCCAGCGCCGAATGATGCTGCCCGATCGGCTCCAGTCTGTGCTCCTCCAGCGCCTTGTGAAGGCCTCCGCTGAAGAAGGACGTTACATCCAGCAGATGGACAAGCCAGTTGGAATCCATCCCGTTCACCCTGCTGTCGACGAACAGGTTGAAATAATCGCTGCCGCCCCAGCAAAGCAGCTTATATTCGGAGCCGCAAAACTGAGCGAACCGGCGGATTACCTCCGTGAACGGATCGCTGTTTATCAGCGTCTCCCTGTCGATGCCGCAAAATTGCAGAGCAAATTTATTGATATGAAATTTCGGGCGAATGTAGCTTTGGAACGTATCCACCACTTCAAGTTGTTCGTTTAGTTTAACCGCACCGATTTCAATAATTTCCATCGGATAAATTTCATAATGTTTTCTTCCGTTAAATTCCAGATCGAAGACGATATAATTCAATAAACTCACCCCCATTTAACAATAACATGTGACGGGGGAATATGATATGGTTTTTCATTGGTACCCGTCAAAATTACTTATTTTTCTTGAAATTGTAGCTGATCGCATTGATTTGTCCGCCCAGTATGATGATAAACGCGGTCAAATAAAACCACGTCATCAGCACGATCACCCCGCCCAGGCTGCCGTACGTTGCGGAAAAATTGCCCCACTGCTGGACGTAATACGCAAATCCCCACGATACGGCCTGCCAGGCGATGGCCGCGAAAAAAGCGCCGATAACGACGTCTTTGCAGCCGAGACACGTATTGGGAGCGATATAATACAGCGCCGTAAGGACGATAAAAACGAGCACAAAGTTAACCACAAGCCTAAGCACGTTCCACCACATGATTTGATCCAACGGAACGCGAACGTGCTCGTGCATCCAATCGCCGATAAAATGGCCGAATACGCTTAGCAGCAGAACGGTAGCGATGAGAACCAACATGCCGACCGTAAGCACGATCGCCAGAAGCCGGGAATGGATGAAGCTTCGCCGGTCAGGCAGGCCGTACGCTTTGTTGATCGCAAGAACGATCGCATCCATCGCGGCGCTGGCGCTGAACAAAGAGAACAGCAGGCCGAACGAAAGCGCGCCGCCCCTTTTTATTTCGAGCACATCCCTTAAGTAAATCTCCACACCGGCTGAAACGTTCTGCGGAATGTATTGGTGAATCAAAGCCAGCACGTCCCGGGAAGAAATCGGCAGATAAGCAAGAAGACTCATGACGAACAGCAGAAACGGAAACATCGACAGTAAAAAATAATACGCGCATTGAGCGGCGAGGCCGAACGCTTCATCTTCTCCGATTCGTTTCCACAGCGTCTTCACAAAGGATTGAACCATAAATGCGCTCGCCCCTTTCCGTGCTTTACATTTATAGTTCGTCCCAATCGGCTCGCTCATCCTGACGTTTTATAGCAATCTCGGCATAAAAGCCCGCCCAGGTTGGGAATTTTAATACGGAGGTGAACGGTATGCCTTTTCGGCATTTGCGCACGGACCGTCAGTTTGAACAGGCGCTCATTAACCAAAGGACCGTCTGCGTTCGCGGGAAATGGAGCCGGTCTTGCGAGTATATCGGTCGGCTGGAAGGGTTCAACCCTGTGGTAGTGACCGTCGGCGACAACAAGTTTTTCCGTGATGATTGCGACTTCTTATGTCTCAGGTAAGAAGGGCCGCATTCGGGCTTAATCATAGCAAGATTTACCACCCGGTGTCAAAACAAAAACCTTAGCCCGATCAGGGGCTAAGGTTTTTGCAAAAGCCGGTTGTACTTATTGCACCGTTACATCCATCGCTGTTTTTGTGCCGTTCGGCGCGATCACGTTCAGCTTGAAGCTGGATACGCCAGTTCCCTTGTACGTGATTTTGCCTGTATTTGCATCGACGGAAATGTTTTCCGGATTAGTGCCGACAATGTCGGATACATAGAAGTTCAGGTTGAGCAGATTATTGTCGTTGTAACCGCCTTTTTCATCCTTCACGATCAAGTTATCCGTCAGGCCGCCTTCTTCGTTCTTGCTGCCCGGTGCTTTCTCGGCTACGAACTCGTCACCGTATTGGTCGTTCACAGTGATCTTTTCGGCCAATTTCGCATCCCACAGGTACAAACCATTCAGATCGGAGCCTTTGATCGTTTTGGCTGTTTTCTCAAGCTTCATGCTATTAACAACCGGACCTTCTTTTTTCGTCGTTACGTCGATCGCGTTAGTCACCATGTTTTTCTTACCGTCGTAGTAAACAACCGTTATTTTCGCTGCGCCGGCTTTACCGCCAGCTACGAATGTCTTGCTGCCGTCCTTCGCCACCGAAGCGATTTGGGAATCGCTGGAGGATGCGGATACGACGTTTGTCGGTACGGCCACTTCTTCGCCGCTTGCGTTTTTCGCTTTAACTTTCACTTCTTTAGCAAAGCCTTTGAGGTCGGCTACGACTTTCGCCGCGCCGGCTTCACCCGTACCTTGCGAAGCGAAGTCGTCCATAGCGAGCATCGTGTTGCTGTTAAGGTATGCTTCGTAAGTGAGCTTCGTATTTACGCTGTTCGGATCAAGCACTTCCATCGTTGTGGAAACGTTCGTCACTTCCGTGTACTTATCCGAGCCGATCGTAATCGCACCGTTAGCGTCTTTTTTCAGCAATGTCGCTTTGAAGTTGTAGCTTGCCGCTTTCGCCGCATCGCCCGCATAGAACTTGAACGATTTGTCGAACATGGAGTCCGTATTGTCCGTTACATTTTTCGCGAGCGTAAAGTCTTTCGTTGCCGTAGTCCCGACAGCCGTCGGCTGCAGAACGTATTTTCTTGCGGAGTTCGCGTCATTCGAATCGACACGCTGCGTGCTGGACAAAGATACCGCACCGAGGGACGCCGCGTCGCCACTTGTTGCCGTAAGGGCATAACGAACCGCATAGTTCGAGCCGGCATCGTATTTCATTTCAGCTCCATATTGGTCGTATACCTTGATTTTCATTTCGTTGTCGGAGCCTGCGATCATATATTTTTTCGGCGTTGTGGAGAACTTAACGCTATCGGCTCTGCGCTCGTCATTAACGTTCAGCGAAATTTGAGTCGATGCTTGCGGGTTATCCTTCAATTGAACCGTAATTGTCGCAGTTCCTTTCTTATCCGCGCTAGTGATGGCGATCATTCCTTTATGCGCGGCCGATCCGGAAATCTCTTCATGCGCCAAAGTAATTCCGCTGCTTGCGTTGATCGTAAACTTATCGCGGTTGTCGTAAATTTCCTGGCCTGTCAGCACGTTGCCTTGGCTGTCTTTTACGATGATCGGCACGTACAGCTTGTTGTCAATGTCTTCATCACCTGTCGGCACGTCGCCTTTAGCCAGCGTGTAGTTATAAGCGCCTGCTTGGATTGATGCCGGAACCTTGCTTGCCATCACTTTGATTTTTGTGGATACGGATTGGCCGGCGCCGCTCGCGAACAGATTTACATTAACCTCTTGTTCCTTATCGGAAGTCGAACGGAACATCAGGTCCGCTGCGTTGTCACCAATCGCATTGTCCACGAACGATCCTTCCAGATCGCCGTCAGGGATCGATACGATAATGCCGTTATTCAAAGCGTCCTTATCTTCAACGCGCATGCCGTATTGGTCGTATGCTTTTACATCCAGATATGCCGTACCGTTGGCATCGATGGCGTCGATTTTGTTGCCGGAGGAGTTCACGAGATCGCCGACTTCAATTTTGGATACGATCGATTTCTCGCCCACTTTGAACGTTTTGTTCACTTGCGTTCCGCTGTCCGTGTGCAGGACGGAAAGCACAACGGCATCGCCGCGTTCAACCGTCGTCGGCAGTGTCAAGTAGAATGCTTCCTCTCCGCCGATCGGCGTTACCGTCCCCGTGCTCGCGTAGATTTCGAATTCGCTCGCAGGTAGTGTCGATTGAGCGCCGTATTGGTTCATAGCTTTGAAATCGACGCGAATTTTCTGGTTACCGTCTTTAGGCATCGGCAATGTATCGCCAGTTGCCATCAATTCGATTTTCGTAATGCGTTCTTTCGTTGTGGAAACTTGAGCCGTTTTGCCTGCGTCGTCCACATTCGTCAAACCGCCGAGTGTAACGGTCCATGTTGCATCGTCAAACTTGCTGTCGAACGTGAGAGTGGCCGTTGTTTTATCTTCGCTCCATTTAACGGCATAACCGCCGGTGACTGGAGCTCCGTTTTTGGCGATATCCAATTTTACGGCATCCGTGTCGGTTACCGCACCATTCAGCTGCACGGTCATCGTGTTGGCATCGGCAGCTTTCAAAGAAGCGATGGCGTATTTGCCGTTAAATACCGGTTTAAACTGCTGCTTCGCTTCATAGGAAGAAACGACGAGCAGGTCGCGGGTTGCAGCCGTCATGCCGCCAAACGTACCGTCAGTGCCGACCTCCATCAGCTTTTTCTCGATGGCGAGCGCTACATAGCTTTTCGCCCAATCGGAAACGGTGCTGTCTTTCACGCCTTCGGTCGTTTTAGCTTGCGATTCCAGACCAAGGCCGCGGATCAGGAACGTTGCGAGTTGTTCTTTGGTCACTTCTCCGGCCGGATCGTATTTGCCTGGCGCTACGCCGTCGGTGAGGCCGGCATTCACGATCGCTTCGATGTAAGGAAGCGCGTAGCCGTTAGCCGGATCGTCCGCTTTAACGTCCGCGAACGTGGAAGTTTTCAACGTCGTGTCCACTTTCAAGCCGAATATCAAAGCGGCTACTTTCGCGAATTGTGCGCGGTTCATTTTATCTTTCAAGCCAAAAGTGCCTTCTGCCACGCCGTCATAAACGCCGGCGGAAATCATCGCGTCGAACTTTGCCTTTGTCGCTGCGTCCAAATCTTTCAGATCGGCGAAGTCAGCCGAAGATTTTGGCGCAGTTGCTGCCAATGCTGCGGACGAAAACGTCGAGAACGCTACAGCCAAAGACAAAATCGTAGATACGCTCTTTTTCATATATGGAATTACCTCCATTGAGTTAGTTTTGGCAATGCTAAAACGTAAGCTCCGGGGCGACTTTGTTATATCAATCAGTGTGTATCGCTCGCTTGCAGAACTGAGTATACTACGAGCTATCAATCTAGTCATCGCAAACAATTTGCCAGCCGTCCCAACGAATAGGCCGCGGTAAAAAAATAACCCGGGCTTCCTGCGAAGCAGCCGGGTTATTATTAGAAGATAACGCAAAATAGAAAGTCAGTATTGTCTGGCATAGTCAACGCGATTCAGAGACGGCTTCCGCCCCTTTATATAATCCTGCAAGTTCTGCATGAAAATATCGAATGCCCGCTCGTGATAATGAACCGTCGCTCCTGAATTATGCGGCGTCATAATGACATTGTCCATTTCCCACAAAGGGCTCGAGTCCGGCAGCGGCTCCTCTTCAAATACGTCCAGGCCTGCACCTCCGATCTCACCACGCCGCAGTGCTTCGATGAGCGCTTCCGTATCGGTCGTCGCCCCGCGGCCGATATTGATAAAAACGGCGGAACATTTCATTTGCGCAAACTGCTCTCTCCCGAACATATGCCTCGTTTCGTCGGTCGAGGGCACCGTCACCACCACAAAGTCGCTTTCGCCGAGCACCTCGGCGAGGCCGCCGGCCCCATACATCCGGTCGACCCACGCAGACGGCTCTCCCGACCGGCGCAATCCAAGCACCGTCATGCGAAAAGCTTTGGCCAGCCGCGCCACTTCTTCGCCGATCGCCCCGACACCTATAATGCCGATCGTTTTTTCATGGATTTCGCCCAGTGAACCGGGATTTTCCCATTTCTTTTGCAGCTGAAACCGGATGGATGCATGGAGTTTTCTCGTTAAAGAGAGCATCATCGCGAACACCGTTTCGGCAATCGGGTATGCATGCACTCCGCTGGCCGTCGTCAGATCAACTCCGGCCGCCGCCAACCTATCCAGCGGAAACCGGTCCACCCCGGCTCCCCAGTTTTGTACCCAGCGCAGTTTGCTGTCCGGCTGTAAAACTTCATCTGCCGCCGCCGAATCCCAGCCTACGAGCACCTCGGCATCTTTCAAATGCGGTAGCCACAGCTCTTTTTCCTTGCCGAAAACGAGTTCAAAATCAGGGGCTGCTTGTCTTACCTTATTCGCCTGCTCCTCAGTCAATCCGTGTACGCACACGATTTTGCGCATTCGTCTTCTCTCCTTTTCCTCCATCATACTAAACGGGCACCGGCATATTGAAGAAGTGAAAAATAGTTGATTAAGTTACCTCAAGGTAACCGGCCGAGCCGTTTGTTTTTCATTTTGGAAAAACCGGGGAATATGGACGAATGAACAAACATGCCATACACCCGGTACATATACAGTAATGTAATTTCAAAAAAAGTTCTGAGAGGGGAATTGCGAATGACCTGCTTTCACTGTCCTACAAGCCGTGTCGTCGATCCGCCGAGAGTAATTTACAATGACGTATATCATCCGCAAATTGTACAGGTTATCCATCCGATTGAAGTTATCAACCGGCATCACTGCGTCCCTATTCCATGCCACACTTTCACGGTTGCCGTTAGAGATGAATTTTGCCCTACCCCATCTTTGGCGCAAATCAGATCGGTCAAAAAGAAAAAATCCCGCTAAGCAGACAAGATTCGCTGCAAAGAAAGACGAACCTTTGAATGATGAGATCGTCATCTCCCGCAAAGGTTCGTCTTGCTTCATTCCTATATGTTGTATTCCTCGCTTTTCCCCGCCTGAGTCAAGTCCAAGTGCTCCATGATTTTTTCTCTCATCCGGACAAAATCCGCTCCATTGCGGTTCCTCGGCCGCGGAATGGAGGAGCGAACGGTTGTGACGATCCGTCCTGGGCGCGGACTCATCACGTAGATCGTATCCGCGAGATAAATCGCCTCGTCGATATCGTGCGTGATCAGCAGCACCGTTTTACCGGTGCCTTCCCATAGCCGGATCAGCTCGTTTTGCATCGATATTTTCGTAATCGCATCCAGAGCGCCGAACGGCTCGTCGAGCAGAAGCACTTCCGGGTCCATCACCATGGCGCGGGCAATGGAAGCGCGTTGCCGCATGCCGCCGGAAAGCTGATGAGGATAATATGTTTGAAAGCCGCTTAAGCCGACTTTGCCCAACCACTCATCCACTTTTTGTTTGCGTTCTTTTTTCGGCATGCCTGCGAGTTCAAGTCCGAAGCCGACGTTTTGTTCGACCGTTCTCCATGGATACAAAGCATGCTCCTGGAAAATAAGGACGCGGCTGGGATGTGGCTCCGCGACGGATTTGCCGTTTGCCGTTACCGCTCCTTGAGTAGCGGTTTCCAGCCCTGCGATCATCCGCAGCACCGTGCTTTTTCCGCAGCCCGAAGGCCCGACGATCGCTGCGAATTCGCCCTGCTCCAGAACAAAATTCGCTTCTTTCAGCACTTCCAGCGTTCCGAATGTTTTGGATACGTTGTCAACGCGGATGGTTTGCACGTCAGTCATTCCCTCCCGTCTTTACATATCTGTAGCGGAGCAGACGCCGCTTCAGCCATTCGAGGAGGACCAGATCGAGCAAAGCCGCAATCGTGCCGATGACCAGAATGCTCATCAGCACGCCCTCCATATCGGCCACCTCACCGCGCCAGCGGGAGTAGTAACCGAGTCCGATGGAAGCTCCGCCGACCATTTCGGCGGAGATCAGGGAACGCCATGCGTTGCCGAAGGCGACCTGGGCGCCGGTCACAAATGCGGGAAGCGATTCGGGACCGAACACTTTGGTGATCAGCTGCCGCTTGCTCGCTCCGAGAACCCGGGCGAGTTCCAAATGGGTCCGGTTTACGCCTTCGGTCGCGTTCAGAACGGACAGCGCCATCGGAAAAAAGCTGGCGATCACGATAACCGTAATGATCGTAGCATCGCCGAAGCCGAGCAATATTACGAAAAAAGGCACCCACGTAATCGGCGGAATCGATTGCAGAATGGAAATCAGACTGCGCAGGTAAACCGCAAAGGCGTGGGAAACGCCGCCGACCAAGCCGAGAAGGGCTCCGAACAAGCAAGCGAGCGGATACCCCCAGGCGAGCCGAAACAAGCTGCTCTTGATACCTTTGGTAAATTCAACGTTCGTCGTACTTGCAAACAATCGCTTAAAAACATCAGGCACGTCCGGCAGCAGATAAGCGGGCAAAAAAAATGCGGCTATCTGCCATATAGCAAGAAGGCTCCCTACCGCAAACAGGTAGGGAAGCGCCTTCCGCCAAGAGGAGCCTGATTTCGGTTTTGCCCCGGAATTCGGAGCCGAAGATGCTGCGCCCACCGAAATAACCCCTTACGTAGGAATGATTTTGTAAATCAGGCAATGACGTTTATTTTTGCTGCTGCTGCCAGCTTAAGTCGATGATATCTTCCACTTTGACAGGTTTATCCAAGATGCCTTGATCCTTCATGATATTGGCGATTTCCTGCATGCGGTTGATTTGATCCGGCGAGATTTTCCAGTCGAACACCTGGGTTTCGATCGCCTGCTTGATCACGTCGACCGATTTGACTTCCCCGCCGTGGTGCGAAGTCATCGTATCTTTATCCACGAATTTGCTGGTCAAAAGCTCAGCCGATTTAACCGGATCTTTCTGCAGCATCTCGATCGCTTCTTTTTGCGCGTCAAGCAGCTGATTGACCGCTTCGTGGTTGTCCTTCAAATTTTTCTCGGTCGTGATGACCACCATGCAAGGGAACGGCCATACTTTGCCGATCTCGTAAATTTGCTTCGCGCCCATCGTCTTCGTGGCGATGCTGTCATACGGCTCGAAGACAAATGCCGCATCGACGGCTCCTGCAGCCAGCGACTGGATCGCCTGTGCAGGCTCCACATATACCATCTGCACATCCTGCTTGGTCAACTTCGCATTTTTCAGCGTCACGCCGGTCAGCACGATATCCGCCGTGCTGCCTTGACCTTGGGAAGCGAGCTTTTTGCCTTTCAAATCTTCCACTTTGTTGATGCCGCTGCCGTCTTTGACAAGAATGCTGTGGAAGCCCATCTGAGCACCTCCGACAACCTTGAGTCCAGCCCCTTTGGCAGCCCAGGACACCGCATTGGTAAAGCCGAGTACTCCGGCATCAACTTGACCGCCGACCATCGCTTTGATCAAATCCGTGCCGCTGTTGAATTTCTGCATCGTCACGTTAAGCCCGTGCTTATCGTAAAGCTTCGCTTCATAAGCGAGCATCGCCTGTGCGTCGTCCATGACGTTGAGATATCCAACCACAAAATCTTTCTTCGGTTTGGCCGTCGCTCCGCCGGATTGGTCGCCGGCGCCTGCCGCTCCTTGCTTCGGGTTCGATCCGCATGCCGCCATCGTCATCAGCGTAAAAGCCATGAACAAAAGCAGCAGCCCTTTCATTGTTCTCCCATGCATCATCCTACTCACGATTCAAAAGCCCCCTAGTTTAGTAAATATATCCGATGACCATAGTAGGATTATAGTGACACTCTGCAAAATATGTCAAGTTGAAATCGAGTAGGCCCATGAATGAATTCATGGGCCTCTCACAGAACCGGACGTGCGGGTCATCGCATCCGGCTCCTCCGCGCTTATCCCCGCTGGGGATGATGTTCATTATAGATGTCTACGAGAAAAACGAGACCTCTTTCTCTGAACCAATCGTTTGGCATTGCAACACTGGCTGGCTTGGATAGCGAGCTTCTCCATGCGAACATACGCATCTTGGGAAGCTCTCCCCTCCACTTATTCTTTCTTAGTGCCCTGTAGAAGTTCTTCGGCTTTTTCCAGCTCCGCAACTGTACCATCCGGAGCCTTCTCCTTATCCATGCATCGTACTCTCTCATCAGACTTCCTACGTTGCCCCAGCCAAAATAGCTACCCCATCCACGTAAATATGGATTCAACTTCTTTCGGATCAGCTGTTCCACATTCACCGTTTGGTTCCGCCGCGTAATTGCTTTCACGCGTTCTTTAAATTTCTGTTTGGCTTTCGAGGATGGAGTAACCCAAAATCCCGGTTTAAACTCATGACCTAGGAACATAAAGGACTGTTCCAAGTTGTTCACGATCTTGGTTTTCTCCGGGTGTACTTTGAGCCCAAGCTCTTGTTCCAGTAGACGAATAACACCTTGGAGTACCCTCTCTGCCCCCTTTTGGGATTTGCAGCAGATCACAAAATCATCGGCGTACCGTGTTATACGGTGCTTCCGTTCAGTCATGAGCTTATCCAGCGGGTTTAGGTAGATATTCGCCAAAAGCGGACTAATAACCCCACCCTGTGGACTTCCTTGCTCGTTCAGGTGAAAACTTCCGTTCTCCATGACTCCGGACTTTAAGAAGCTTTCTATGAGCTTTAGGACACTACCATCCACCACTTCTTCCTTGACGGCCTTAAGCAACTTGTCATGTGGAATGAGATCGAAATACGATTTCAGGTCGGCGTCGATCACATAAACGTATCCATCCATGAGATCTTTCCGAATGTTCTCCAGCGCCATGTGTGCACTGCGTCCCGGGCGAAACCCAAAACTACACTCCATAAATGTCGCCTCGTAAATCGGTTCGAGGATTCGGCGGGTCGCCGCCTGTACTACGCGATCGCGAATTGCGGGTATCCCGAGCGGCCTTTGACCCCCATTTTCCTTGGAAATGTACATGCGCCTGACCGGCATCGGCTTGTATGCCTTCGCCCGCAGCTCCTGCTGAAGCGTTCTTAAGTTACGCTCCAGTTCACTCTCGAATACCTTTATGGTCACTCCGTCTACTCCCGCTGCTCCCCGGTTGCGCTTGACCTCCCGGAATGCCTCCTCAAGGTTCGGCATCGCCCATATCTTGTCGATGAGGCTGTGCCATCTGCGTTTTCTCGGGACTTCTACTCCCTCACGAAAGCCTACCTCTCCTTTTCCTTCCTTCATGTCTCGTGTTCCTTCCCTTTCAGTTTCCGGACGTATAGCTAATCTTTCAGCCTTTCCGGTTCCCCTTCGGTACTCCGCCCCAGACGGCCTACCCTTTTGTTCAGCCCCGGCTCTTCGCTCTTCTTGGCTCCCCGGCTTCTGTCTGGCACATGACGGCTTCCTAGGTGGTTATGCTTTTCTTCCACGGTTCCGGGCTTCGCACCAAGTCTTTGCCTTTTGGGTCTAAGCTTGCACCGACAACGTTGGTGTCGGTTCACTTGCCATTGCGGCTTTTCCGGCAAGCTTTCTCACTACTATCCCTTCGTATGACTGCTCACCATCCATCATTCTGTCTTAGCCCTATAAGCCTTGAAAAGAGTTTACCGCTATGCGGAAGACGATAAGCCCTCCTTGGGTCACGTCATCGTCTTTCCCCCGAATCCAGTCCTCCTAACTTTCGAAGCCTATGGTGGTATAGGACGTCCCCTTCTCTTGCAGGGTTATCCGGCTTCGCCAGCCAACATGGTTCATGCCGCCTGTTCCGGGTTTTGCCTTCTGATCCTCCGCACCCTCCCTTACGGCCAGAGCACTACCAGTCGGCTATGCGCTTCCGCCACCCCGCGGTGCGCTCGGGACTTTCACCCGTTAGTACGATGCGCTGCCAAGCGCACAAGAGCGCCATTTTTATAAAATGGCGCTCCCCCGTTTAATTTATCTTATCCACTGAACCACCTGTTCGATCGGCTGACGCGTCTTTTCCCGAGGCTCCCTGACGCGGTAGCCGAAAGCTACCATGCAGGATACGCCGAAGCCGTCCTCCATAATGCCTTCTTCTTGCAAAACGCCTTCCACCTTCCGCTGATCGAATCCTTCGATCGGGCACGAATCGATGCCGATCAACGCCGCCGCCGTCATCATATTCCCCAGCGCGATGTACGTTTGCCGCGACGCCCATTCGAACACCGCACGTTCATTATCCATGATGCCGAAATCGGTTTCGAGAAAGACGCGGTACAGATCGGCTTTGCGCTCTGCAACCTCCGAAGGCAGCTGCTGCACATCCTCCATCATATGGGCGATATGAGCGGAATCGGGCAGCATTTCCCGCTTCGTCCGCGTCAGCATAACGACAAAATGGCTTGACGTCGGCAGCTGCTTCTGTGCTCCCCAGGATACGGGGAGCAGCTTTTCGCGTATTTGCGGATTTTCCAGCACGACGAATTTCCACGGTTCAAATCCGAACGAACTTGGGGACAAACGGCCGGTTTCAAGAATGAACTCGAAATCTTCGGCGGATATTTTTCGATTCGGATCAAATTCCTTGCACGCATGTCTGAACCGGTACGCTTCCATAATTTGCTCTTTGCTCACCATACGATCCACTCCTAAATTTTGGTTTTAGTGTTTACGTGCTGATTATATATTGTATAATTAGGATTTAAAAGTACGCACATTTTTGATATGTAGTATTCATTTTTATACTGAGAGGGAGAAGGCCCAATGGAAAGCAATAAACGACGTATCGGTTTGGCAACGATTTCGGAAGGATGTCCGGTAGAATTTACGCTGGATGTCATCGGCGGAAAATGGAAGGGCGTACTGCTCTACCATCTGATTGACGGGGCCAAGCGCTTCAATGAATTACGCCGCATTTGCCCCAGTATTACGCAAAGGATGCTGACGCTCCAGCTCCGGGAGCTGGAGGAGGACGGTCTGATTCATCGCGAAGTGTATCATCAGGTACCGCCGAAGGTGGAATATTCGTTAACTCCGCTCGGACAAACGCTCGTCCCGATCATCCAGCAGATGAAGATTTGGGGAGAGCAGCACCGCGACGCTATCGCATCGAAAACCGGCGACAAGGCGGAGCTGTAAACCGATGGAACGCCTGTTTTCCCGTTATGCCGCGACCATCCGGGCGCTTCCGGCGGACAGCCCGCTTGCCAAAGAGCAGCTGCTGGCCGAACCTTTTCTGATGCACCGCGAACGCGAAATCGAAATGTTTTATACGGCCACAATCCCCCTCTGCTGTCGACCCCTTTCTGCTCGAAGCGGCGCGCCGCAGGCTGCCCGCCCAGCTTCCGCTATCGGACCGGCTTCTCCTCATTCCGCTGGGCAAAACGGTGGAAGCGGTTCTACGCCTCCTCTCGGCGGACGGCTTGCTGAAAAGCCGCCACATTATGTGGGGATTCCCGCATCCGTCCGGCGCGAACGGCCACCGGCACCGGCAATTTGCCGCAGAGGCGGGGCAGATGCGGCAGGCAGCAGCCGAGTGGGCAAAGAGGCTGAGCTAGCCTGCGAACGATGCTGGCCTCTATTGTTCACATTGGCCGAAACCGACCGCTGCATCATGTAAAAAAACTAACGGACACGTCGAGAAAATCAGGTGTTGACAGCAGCAGGAAGCTGATGTAATCTTTAATTGACTGAACGAGTCAATCTAAAATGCTGATTCATTCATTAATGTCTTCGGCAAGAGTGCGATATTTTTTTGTTAACAGTTCGACTGAATGAGTCAATCTAAAAATACGGAGAGGAAGTTGATTACATGAACACCACTTTAAAAACCGGAAAAGCAATTGTTATCGGAGGTAGCATGGCCGGGCTGATGACGGCAAGGATTCTTTCGGATTATTACGAAGAAGTTTTGATCGTCGAGAAGGACGAATTTCCCGCAGAGCCGGACCTCCGCCCCGGAACGCCGCAGGCGTTTCATCCCCATCGTTTCACGGCACGCGGCAAATCGATTACCGACCGGCTTTTCCCCGGTTATGAGGATGATCTGGTCGCCCTCGGTTCCCCGCCATCGCTCAATAAAACCGTCTTTTTCCTGAATCAGTACGGGAGCCTGGAGATGAAATACCAGCGGAACGATATCAAGTTCAGCAGATCCGTACTGGAATGGGTTATCCGCAACCGCGTGAGGAGCATCCCCAACGTCCGTTTTCTGCTCAAATATGATGTGATCCGTTTGCTGACAACGACCGATCGATCGGCCGTTATAGGCGTAGAGGCCAGAGATCGCGATCAAGCCGGGCAAACGAAAACGTTCACCGCCGATTTGGTGGTGGATACGAGCGGAAGGTCCTCGAAGCTCGCTTCATGGCTCGATGAAACGGGATACGAAGTGCCGGCGCCGGATCTGCTGAAGGTTTCTCTCGGCTACAGCACCCGCCGGTACAAGGTCCCCCCGCATTTGACCCATATCATCGAGAAATGGGATGTAATTAATCTGATGGGCCAGCCTGACAAAGGAACTTTCAGCGGCGTGTTTTCCTTCATTGAAAATCAAACCGCCGAAGTGCTTCTCTATCGGCCGGGCGGCAATTACCCGCCGACGGAAGCGGAAGAGTTCGAACGTGCGGTCGCCCAGCTCCCTAGTCCGATCATAGCGGAAATCGTGCGCGAATTTGAACCCGTCGGAGCGCCGCGAGGTTTCCGCGTTCCGGAATTATACTGCCACAGGTACGAACAAATGAAACGATGGCCGGCAGGGCTGCTGGTTTTGGGAGATGCGTACTGCATCTACGACCCGATATTCGGCCAAGGAATGACCGTCGCCGCGATCAGCGTGGAAACGCTGGAAGCCTGTTTGCGCGAAGAGCGGAACAATCCCCGGTCCGGCTGGGAGAAGCGAACTCTCGGCAAAATCAAAGAAGCGATCGAACCCGCTTTTTGGCTGAACTGCACCGCCGATTTGCGATGGGAGGGCGTCGAATACGCCGGCTCGGATGAACGCAGGGGAAATGTTTTCGCCGAGGAATACATGGAACTGTACCTCAAACACGCGGTGACCAAGCCGGACTGGCAGCTCTACGGGCTTTATTGGGCGGTGAACACGTTATCCGTGTCGCCGGGTAAAATTTTTAACCCGCAAATGGCGTTGGAAGTGTTGTCCGCATCGGAGGAAGGCCGGCAGCTGCTTGAGAGCATCCCGCAGCAGGACGGGAAGCCGATCGAAGCGATGCTTTCGGAAATGCTTCCGAAGTTTGCCGAAGGACCGTTTGAGCTCGCGGAAAGATAAGCATTTGCCAGAAAAAAATGGTATACTCATAAACAAATCTCAATCTGCCAGGCAAAGGAGCAAAAGAACTTGGCACCTTTAAACGAGGAACAGCTGCATCAAATCCGCGATGAGCGAAGAGAACAAATTATGGCGGCAGCGATTCAAGTTTTTGCGCAAAAGGGCATCACCGGCGCGAAGATGAGCATGATCGCGGAGGTCGCCGGTATCAGCAACGGACTGCTTTACCATTACTTCAAATCGAAAGACGAACTGTTTACGACGCTTGTTCAAGAAGCGATGGCCGGGGCGGAAGACGCTATCAAGAGCCTTGCTCGGCTGCCCGGAACGCCGCTTGAAAAAATGAGAACGTTAACGGCCGATATCTTAAGTGAAGAAGGTTCTCCCTACTTCCTTCTTATCCACCAGGCCCGGACTTCCGAAGGTGTCCCGGAGAAGGCCAAACAGCTTCTGGAGCAAAATTCCATGGAAAGCTATATCGAGCGGTTGCGGCCCATCTTTGAAGAAGGCCAGCGCGTGGGAGAAATTGCGGCAGGCGACCCGGCGGAGCTTATTGCCGGGTATCTGTCCGTACTCTCCGGCCTTATGGTGATCCATGCGCTTGGAACGGATGACTACCGGATTCCTCAAATAGACACGCTGCTGAGATTGATAGCCAAATTTTAGCGGATAAGAAAAACCGGATCCCCGCCTTTCGGTACGGGAAATCCGGTTGCTTCGTTTTTCGGGATTATCTTCCGCTTTAAACCTGACCGGACCCGGTTAAAATCCACCGGTCCACCGCATAAGCGATGCCGCCCTCGTGCAGCGGCTTGGTCACGAACCTTGCCTTGCTCTTCAGCAGGTCGGTCGCGTTGCCCATCGCAATGCCGGCTCCGACCGATTCGATCATTTCGTGATCGTTCGTGCTGTCGCCGAATGCCGCGACCTCATCGGGCGAAAGTCCGAGGCGGTTCATCAACCGATGCAGGCCGACGGCTTTATTCAGCCCTTCCGGATTGATGTCGACCGCCCACGGACGCCACCGGTGAAGATAGTAACGTTCCCCTTCCTCTATGTACTCCCGCTGCTCCTCTTCGCGGATAAAGGCGATGCATTGATATACGTCCTGATCGGCCCAGTCCGCCCCGAGCGGCAGCGGCTCCATAAAGCCGATTTCCTGCTGTGCGCGGCGAAACAGCGGATCGTCCGTACGTGTAATCCACATTTGCTCCGCTCCGTAAAGCAGCAGCGTGTGGTTCAGCTTTTCCGCCTTTTGCAGCCACATCCTCACCTTATCCTTCTGCAAAGAGGTGCCGAATACCGTTTTGCCGCGATAGCCGATATGGCTGCCATTGCATGTGACAGCCCAGTCGATGCCGAGCTCTTCGCGCAAGGACGCCATCTCGAATTCGCTGCGCCCCGTGCACAAGGAAAGCGCGACGCCGCTTTGCCTCAGCCGCCGCAGCGCCTCGCGGGTCGACTCCGGCAAGTAGTCGTTGTCGCGCAGCGTGCCGTCGACGTCAAAAGCGACCAGTTTGATCATATTGTCCCCACTCCGTTCTATCGTCCGCTTTTCTATGATAAGCCGACGTTATATAATTATCCGTATGCAGCGATAAACGCGGCACAAGCGCTGGTTATAAAGGAGATGCAAAATGGCTTACAACCGCCGACTCGAAACCGATCAAGACTTCCAGGAAGCGATGGACCGGCAAGTTCCGATCCGCGTCTTTCAAAACGACCATGTCATCGACGCCGGCGGCATCGTCATCCGCTTCGACGACAGGACGGTTATCATCCAATCCGGCGTCGGCGATGTCGCCTACCATTCGAGAGCGGCCTGCGAATTTTTCGGCATGAAAAAAAGATAACGCCTTATTGGATGAAATACGTGACCGCCGCATAGACACAAGCGGCGTTCACGATCAAAAGCGCAGGAAACCCGACATAAAAGGTCGGGTGTTTTGTTTTATGGCGCCACACCCGCATGCCGAGCCATCCGCCGGCAGCACCGCCGAGCGCAGCCAGCAGAAACAGCCTTTTTTCCGGAACTCTGCGCCGGTTATGAACAGCCTGTCTCTTATCATACCTCATCTCGAGAAAACAGACGATATTGATCGCAAGCAAATAAAGCAAAAACAGCCTCAACCTCCAGCCCCCCTTTCCTGCGGAATCATCCGCAGTCCCCCTCTGACCCGCAGCGAGACGAGCGGCTCCGGCTCCGTCGTCACCCCCGGTTCCGACACGAAGCGAAACCGCCGGCCGAGCCCGGCCAATATCAGCGTCGCCTCCATCATCGCAAACTGCGAGCCGATGCAGCCCCGCGAGCCCCAGCCGAACGGAAAATACGCGAAGCGCGGCCAGCCGCCGCTTTCCTCGGCGAAGCGGTCCGGGCGGAAGGCGCCGGCATCGCCGAATACCCGGTCGTTGCGGTGCATCGCATACGGGCTGATCAAAAACGAGCTGCCCGCGGGAAATGTTTCGCCGAGCAGATCCACCTCCGCCACCGCCTCGCGCAAAATGATCCACGCGGGCGGATACAGCCGCAGCGTCTCCTGCACGACCCGCTGTGTGTACGCGAGCTTGCGGAACAGCTCGAAGGGCGGCACCGTCGCGCCGGGAAGCTCTTCTTCGGCGTAAACCGCATCCAGCTCCCGGTAAAAGAGCTCCGCCGCCTGCGGGTTTCGCGCCAGCAAATGCCACGCCCAGACAAGTGCGTTTGCGGTGGTTTCGTGCCCGGCCAGCAGCATCGTCATCATTTGGTCGCGAATTTCCTTATCCGGCAAAGGCGTTCCTTCCTCGTCCTTCGTATCCAGCAGCAGGCCGAGCAGGCAATCTTTATACCGCCCCGGATTTGCCTTCGCGTCCTCAATCGCCTCGTACACCATCGACTCAAGCTTTTGGATGGCGCGCTTATGCGATTGATGGCGCGGCGTCGGGACGGCAAACGGCAGCGAAAAAGGCGAAAACAACGTTTGCGCCGTCCGGCGGATCGTTACATCCACCGCCTCGGCCAGCTCCGCCTTCCGCTCCTCCAGCTCCGTAGCGAACATGCTGCGGGCAATAATCCCGAGGGTCAGCCTCATCATCGCGTCGTGCATCGCCACCGGCAGTCCGTCCGTCCACTCATCCGCAATCCGTGCGGTTTCCTCCTCCACGATGCGCGCGTACATCTGGATGCGCTCTTTGTAGAAGGCCGGCGTCATATATTTCTTTTGCCGGTGATGCTGAGCCCGCTCCGTCGTCAGCAGCCCGTCCCCGATCGTTCTCCGCAGGACGTCCGAGCTCCGCCCTTTGCGGAAAAATTCGTCTTTGCCGGCCAAAATCTCCTGAACGAATTCCGGCGAGTTGACGATAAACGTGGGACGCCGCTTGCTTGTCCTCAGCGAGACCAGATCCCCGTCGTGCAGCACTTCGACCAAAAAACCTAGCGGATCGCGCTGAAAGGCGAAAAAGTTGCGGATTCTGGACGTTTTGATGCCCGTCACCCTGGTCACGCAATCGCCACCTTCCGCTATAACATACTTTCGTCTATTGTAATCCGACCGCCCCTTCAATTACAAACTTTATATAGCCGCCATTTTTCTCATAAGGTAAAATATAGCTGAAGAACGGTTGCAAAAATAGCCGGGACGTCCGTGCTGTCAGAACAGCGTACGTTGAGCCGGTTAATGGGCAAACTGATTAATGGAACATTGTATTTCTCGATGGCAAGAGAACAGGCGGGCGCAGCCCCACTATTCCGGACCGGATACGGAGGCAGATACAAGACGATGGAATTCAAAACGGTCGGCGAATGGGACGAAACTTTGTGGAATGAGGCGGAGACGGTATATGCCGAGGCGTTCCCGGAGCACGGCAGAAAGCCGCGCAAAATTATACGCAGCATGTTCGAAAAAAAGATGGTTTTCCTGCATGTCGCCAAAGAGCGGTCCGATGTGATCGCCATGGCGCTGACAGGCAAGCTCCCGGAGCTGAATGCGCTGCTGATCGATTATTTGGCAGTCCGCGAGAGCGTGAGACAGCGCGGCGTCGGTCAGCAATTTTTCGGCCGCATCCGGGAATGGGCCGCCGCCGAGCAAAGACTGAGCGGCATTGTCATCGAAATCGAGTCGGAGAATTCGGAGACGAACCGCGACCGGTTTCGCTTTTGGACCCGCTGCGGTTTTGCTGCAACCGACTACATCCACCGTTACATTTGGGTGCCGGAAACGTATTTGGCGATGTATTTGCCGCTGACGCCAGGCGCACGTTTGCCTCATGACGGAGAAGCGTTGTTCAAAAGCATTACGGCGTTCCACCAAAAGGCTTACCGAGGACGGTAAGCTTTTGCCTTCGGAGGCCCTTTAACTGCGGCTCATCTCGCCTTCTCACGGCGGGATACGCGCAGCTCGAGCGGATCATCCTCTTCCTTAACCTCGCGGCTGATCGAGCCTTCCTGCCACATTTGATACAAATACAGCAGCACTGAAACCCCGACCATGATGATAAAAAGCTGCCAATGCGCAATGAAATTCAAGCAGGAAAATTATACAAATGCGGCGGAAACCGCTTATCGATAAAAAGAAAGCCAGCACATTCCGGCGCACACGACCGCGGATACGGCTATGAGCCGGCCGTCCGCTCCCGACATTTTCAAGCGGAACGCCCACGTTACGGAGCCGCTCCCCCGCATAACCCCCCGCGCCTCCATCGCCATAGCCAGCTCGTCGCCGAGTCGCAGAAGCGACATCACAAAAGGAACCGCAGCCGCGGATAATTGCGAAAAAGGCACCGATCCCGCCTTGGCCGCTTTTTTGCTGCGGGAGACGGCGATTTTGGCGAAGCGGTTCCACCGGCTTTGCAGCATCGGAATGAAACGGACGATAAGCGCTGCCGTCAAAGCAAACGTATCGACTGGAAAACGGAGCCGCGTGAACGGCTTCAAGCTTTGCTCCAGCGCGCGCTTTAAGCGAAGCGGACTGCTGCTTCTGAGCAGCACGAGTCCGATCAGCATCACCATCGCGATGCGGCCGAGCTCGTAAAAGGTAACCGCAGCGGCAGCGGGAGCGAAGCCGAACCGGCTGTTTCCGGCCGTCGGCAGCCACCAGGCAGGGCCAGCAAAGCTAGCGGTCCCGCTTCCGACTGTGCTTGCATCCGCCGCGGATTCGTAAGCGAAACCCGATACGGCAACGGCAACGGCTATCATGAAGACGAAACCTTTAAGCGGTTGAAGCCATATTCGGCGAGGCACGCGGGCCGCGGCAATCAGCAGTGCCGTCAGCAGGCCGGCCGTACACCAGCCTGTCCAGCTCCGCTGGAGCAAGATACCGAAAGAGATGAGTACATAAGCTAGCCATAAGGCGCGCGGATCGTGATCGTCAAGCCAGCTCCCACGCGCTAAAGCGGGCCGCTCCGCCGCTGCCGCAACTTCGTCTGCTTGCGGCGGGCCTGAAACGGCCGCTAGCAGATCAGCTTCGTCCCGTGGGGCTGCTCCCGCCGCATCACCAAGCAGGCTGCTCCCGACAAGACGCTCCGCTACTTCCGGCCGTCCGCCTTCGCCATCTCCCCGCCCGTTTCGGCCTGCCAACAGTGCCGCCGCTGTCACCCGCGGGTCTGCCCACCCTTGCGGCAGCGGAAACCCTCGTCTGCGCAATGTCTCCGCCGCGAGCAGGCTTTCCGGCAAGTCAAGCCCGGCCGAGCGAACGAGCTCTGCTTGAAGCGGAAGCTCTGCCGCCGGACCTTCCCACGCGATAATCCGCTCATGCAGGATGGCAATGCGATCGGCGGCGCGAATAAGCGCGTCCGGATCATGGGTGGCAACGATAACGCCTTTGCCGGCCTGCTTCCATTTGTCGATCATGCCGCACAGAAACCGTACCCCCTCGGAATCGAGCCCCGCCGTCGGCTCGTCCAGTACGATCCAATCGGGATCGGCAGCCTGAAGCAGCGCCATAGCAAGCCTCCGCTGCTGTCCGCCGCTCAGCCCGAATGGGTCAAGATCGAGCCACGACGCATCCGCCCCGGCGGCAAGCAGCGCGTTAATCGCTTTCGTCTCAACGTCCGGGCAACGGAACGGCTTCAGCGTAAAAGCGAACTCCTCCCGGACGCTGCGGGCAAACAGCTGCTCTTCGGGATATTGGAAAGATATGCCGATTTGCAGCAGCACTTGCCGGGAAGGCCTCATACCGGACCAAAGCGGCAGCTCCCCCATCATAACCTGACCGTCGGTCGGGGGCCGAAGACCCGAAATCGTCTCGAGCAGCGTCGATTTTCCGGAGCCGTTTCTGCCGATCAGCATCGTAACCGTACCCGACGCGAATCGGTGATTCACTTTTTCCAACACCGCGCATGTTCCGTATCGTACGCTCACCGTGGAAACGGTCAGATCATTCGCCATCGCACGTCACCGCCTCGGCAAGCTGCTCGGTTGTCAGCGGAAGCAGCCGCAGTCTCGCACCTAACCGCAGCAGCTCGCGAGCGACCTGCACCGCATAGGGCGGCTCGAAGCCAAGCCGGAGGCAGCATGCTTCATCCATACCCTCGGCCTCCGATCCGGTCCCGTAATAAAAGCTCTCCGCCAAGCCGTCGAATACGACCCGCCCTTCCTGGAGCGCCACTACCCGGTCGCCCGGGGCGATCTCGCCCGAATGCTGCGTCGACCAGACGACCGTTTTCCCGCTCCGATGCTGATGCCGCGCAGCTTCCAGCACCTGCCTGCGCGAGACGGGATCCAGCATCGACGTCGCTTCGTCGAACAGCAGCAGCGGGGCGTCGGCCGCGAGGCAGCCGGCGATGGCCGCGAGCTGCTTCTGCCCGCCGGACAATTCGGCCATCCGGCCGTGCATTTGCGGGCCGAGTCCGACCCGGCGGAGCGTATCCTCCGCATGCGAAGCGATTCGCTCAGGACGCTCCCCGAGCTGTTCCAGTGCGAAAACAACATCCTCCCACGGAGTATCGCCGACCCACTGCACATCCGGATTTTGCATTACGATAGGAATTGGCCCGTCCCCGCAAAAACCTCGGTCCATACTGCCCTCCTGAACGGGAAGCAGGCCGGCCAGCACCCGGATGAGCGTCGATTTACCGCTCCCGTTGCGGCCTACCAAGCTGATCCATTCGCCGCTTCGGATACGGAGATTTACATCTTCCAACGCACTGATGTTCCGAGTCCCTTTCATCACGCGAACGGTAACCCCCGAAAGAACCAGCTCTCGCTGCACATTCATTCCCCTCTTCCGCCTTGCTACTGTTTATCCGGAACAAACTTAAAAAATGATCTTTTCGATCCATACCCGTTGTGCTATAATCCGATTGTCAACCAAAAACCACCATAACCAGGTTAACAAATGATTGGAGATGAAGCAATAGTGTCGATTGCAAAAAATATTCGCGGTCTCGTTTTTAGCGCTTTATTCGCGGCTTTATTCATCGTTCTTAGCTTTGTGAAAATTACGCTCGGCTTCAGTGCTGTCCCGATTACGCTGCAGGGGCTCGGCTTGATGCTGGCCGGAGGTTTCCTCGGTGCGAGGTACGGATTTTACAGCATTTTTACCGTCGTGCTGCTGACATTTCTCGGACTGCCTCTGCTTCATGGCCAAGGCGGCTTTATGCTCGTGTTCGGGCCGACCGGAGGCTTCATTTGGATGTTCCCGTTTGCGGCACTGTTCATCGGTTACTTCTCGAATAAGGTCCGAAGCACAAACAAAACCGTCTCCTTTATCCTGCTGTTTATAATCATGGAAATCGGCGGCCTGCTCGTCTACATAACCGGGGTTCCATGGCTCGCCCATGTGCAGCACATATCGTTTTCCAAAGCGATGGCATCGGGCTGTATTCCGTTTTTGCTTCCCGATGTGCTTAAGGCGCTTGTCGCAGCAGGTATCGTCAGCGCTTTGCGCAGTTCCTTCAGCTTAAAGCCTTCCATCGCTTCCAAGGACGCCCTGCAAAGCTAAAACGCGGCACGCTGCGTAACCGACAAAACCACTCTTCGCTCCGGGAGGGTGGTTTTGCGGTTGTAGGGATCAAGTGATATTTTCACTTGGCAAATAAATTTGTGGCAAAAAAAGCATGATATGGATGACACACCCGAATGAACGGAGTGCATCCGAATGAGCTTTAATGCCTTTTGGTATTTGGGATTGACTGCGTTAAGTCTCGCTTTGCTTACTTTTATGTTTTATAAAAAAAGAAACAACCGTACGTTAATTCAATTTTTAGTTGTCATCGAAATCGCTTATCTCATCGAAGCCGTTATTTATGTTTTCTTGGGAAGCTATACCTATCACCCGAAACTGATCAAGCACAATGCTTATTATGACAGCCATATGGGGGCGCTCGCCTCCAATTTGATTACGATTCCCGTGCTCGCCACCTTCATATCCGTATTTCAATTAGGCTGGGGTTGGATCATTTCATGCATAGGTTTTCTCGCAGCGATCGAATGGCTATTCGTAAAATTGCAAATTTACACGCTTCATTGGTGGCGGATCGAATATACGGCGCTGGGACTCCTAATTTATTTTCCGCTGACCAAAATGCTGTACCGGCGAGTATTGCATCCGTTCCACGGAATCCTTCACTCCGTATTTTTGTTTTTATGCATCGCGCCGATATCGGGGACGCTGCAGTTTTTGCCGTTCATGTTTTTTTCGAACAGAGAGTACATTCCCGGTTGGTACAAAGATCTGTACGTTGACACGAGCGCTTTCGGAGATGTTTATTATGTCTGCGAGAGCCTCTTCCTTGTATTTATGACCAAGCGGAAATGGACGCATCGCTGGCTGAAGTATGCGGTAACGGCACTCTTTTTTGCAGCGGTGACGGTTATTCTAAAAAAAGTCGGGATTTTGCACAGTTACGTTTGGTGGGATCCATGGGTTTATATTTTGTATCCATTAGCAATATTAAAGTTCGCCGAAGTGATTGGCGAACGTTTATCCAGCAGCCCGATTCCGCCGCCATCACAGAAGCAAAGTTAATAGGAACGCCCAGCAACGTGCAAAGCTGCTGAAGCTGCAATAACAAGCTCCGTTTCGAACGACCCAAAGCAGTTATGGCAAAAAAGCAAGACGTCCAATTTGATTGCACTCTTCAGCGAACCAAATGTCCCCCTTTGAACAAATTGCGATACCATGGGGCTCTGCATTCTTTGTAGGGATTGCGAATTCTGAAATTGCCCCTTCAATCGTAATTCGGCCGATCCGGTTGCCGCCCCATTCCGTAAACCAAAGATCCCCGTGCTTCCCGGAAATGATAGCATGAGGCCGAGCGTTCGTCGTCGGGATATTAAATTCCGTTACTTCGCCAGAGGTAGTTATTCTACCGATTTTATTGCCCAAAATTTGGCTGTTTGATGACGAGGTACAGCTCCTTCGGCTTGTCGTAATAGCTCGTTTCAAAATCTTTGAGCACGATATCGTTGTCGCTCGCGTCCGTGATCACCGACTCCCCGGTAAATTCGTAGCGTTTTCCTTGGCCGTCCTCCAGATACATTGTGTTATAGATTGGAGGATGCTTCGCATTCCGACCGGGTAAGCAGAAGAGGGATGAGCGATTTTGGAAACAATCGGTATAAATAGAAAAACCATTCTTTCGCAGAATGGTTTGGTCAATCGATCATTTATTTCCCTGAAGCGATCTTCTCAGCATACGTACGATTCGGTGAAGCGGCCGGTTTTTCTTCAAAATGCCGACGACCTCTGCCCCAGCAAGAACAAGGATCGCTACGGCGAGCAGCAGCATGACGAGCGTGATCGCGGAGTTCGATGCTTTGGTCAAAATAACGGCGCATACTCCGAGGAATGCGGAGATCGCGTACAGCGTGTATACGACGTGACGCCGGCTTAAGCCGAGATCCGTCAGCTTATGGTGAACGTGGCCGCGGTCCGCCTCATACACCGGCCTTCCTGCAATCCAGCGGCGGAGCATCGCAAGGGACGTGTCCAGAATCGGCACCCCGAGAATGAGAAGCGGGATAATAAAAGAGACAAATACCGCCTGCTTGAAGCCGAGAATCGACAATACCGCCAAAACAAAGCCGAGAAATGCCGAGCCTGATTCCCCCATAAAAATGGAGGCCGGCTCCGCGTTGAATATGTAAAAGCCTGCAAGGCTTCCGAGCAGCACCGCGCTAAAAATAAGAACGGGTATATTTCCGACCAGCCCGGCGATCATGCATAAAGTAATGCAGGAAATGCCAGCTATGCCGGTTGCGAGCCCGTCCAAGCCGTCGATCCAGTTCACGGCGTTGATGATGCCGACAATCCAAAACACGGTAAGCAGAATCGAAAACCAGGAAGGGAAATATAGGTCCTGACCGAAAGGAATGTGGACCTGATCGATCGTATACCCCGACAGGGCTACGGCCAGTGCGGCCGCTATCTGGCCGAGCATCTTCCACTTCGCTGTCAGCGTGTACACATCGTCCAAAATGCCGACAAGTTCAATAAGCAGCACCGCTGCAAGAAGCCCCCCTAACGCCGGTAC
Organism: Paenibacillus hamazuiensis; assembly: GCF_023276405.1. Classification (NCBI taxonomy): domain Bacteria; kingdom Bacillati; phylum Bacillota; class Bacilli; order Caryophanales; family Paenibacillaceae; genus Paenibacillus; species Paenibacillus hamazuiensis. Next base: position 1,675,831 of record NZ_JALRMO010000001.1, on the reverse strand, counting down.
GGAAGGGGATATTTTCGGATACATCAGCGCAATAGCGGACATGAAGGAAATGAACATCGCCAGCCCTCCGAGGCGGGGCATTATGATGTTGTGCATCGTGCGGTGATTGGGTACGGCGACCGCCCCGATTTTAACGGACAACCGACGTATCCACGGCATGATCAAAATAACTATGATGGCGGAAACTGCAAATCCTATGAACGGTGAAAACAACACGCAGCCTCATCTCCAAATCGAAAGGGTAATTAATCCAATTATGTACCAAAACTCGTCCCATTTCAATTACGAGTCGCTGACATGTCACTGATGGGCTAATCCGACCTTTCCATAAAACCCCGTCATTATAATTGCGAATCGCCCGCCGCCCCTTGCCGCGACTCCCGCGCCAGCCTCATAGCCTCCTGACGGTCGGCAACCTGCAGCTTGTTCAATATGTTCGTCACGTAATTGGCGATCGTTTTTCCGCTTAGCTCCATGCGCTTTGCAATCTCTGCGTTGGACACGCCGTCCGCCATCAGGTACAGCACCTCCCGCTCCCGCATCGTCAGCTCCGGGAAAGCTTCCTCGCGGGCAGCCGGACGGGCGGCCGCAAAATAGTTGATCATCCGCGCCGCAATGCCGGGGCTAAAAATGGCCTCGCCCCTTCCGACGGCGCGAATGGCCCGAAGCAGATCTTCCTTTTCGGCGTCCTTCAGGACATATCCGCGGGCGCCGGCCCGCATCGCCGTGAATACCGACGTATCATCCTCGAACATCGTCAGAACAAGCACTTTGCAGGCCGGACATACGTCGGCGATGCGACGCGTCGCTTCAATGCCGTTCACGCCCGGCATGCGTATGTCCATCAGCACGATATCGGGTGCGAGCTCCGAAGCCTTGCGGACTGCCTCCTCTCCGTCCGCGGCCTCGTCCAGCACGGCAAGGTCCGGCACGGTCGAGATCAGCGTGCGCACGCCGTGCCTGAAAAGCGGATGATCGTCGGCGATCAGGATCGTTAAAGCTTCCATGAGGTCAATCCTCCTTTTAATAATCCCGGATCGGCAAGGCTGCACGGATGCAGGTGCCGCCAAGTTTGCTCTTCTCGATTGCAAACGTTCCGCCCAGTTCTTCCGCCCGCTCCTTCATCGATTGAAGTCCGACACCCCGCCAGGAACTTAAAGGGTACCCTTCGTTCATCGGAAATCCTTTGCCGTCGTCGGAAACCTCCACAACGAAACGTTCTTCTCCGTCCGTTTCCATATATAAACGGACGATGCAGCGGACCGCTTCCGCATGTTTAACGACATTGGCCAGCGCTTCGGAGACGATCCGGTACGCCGCGGCTTCGACCCCGGCCGGCAAATGCGGAAGCGGCTCCGGCACGGCGAGCTCGAAATCGATCAACGTCCCGGCATGCCTGAGCGGGATGGACATATCCCGGATTCGCTCCATAATCGCTTCAGGCAAGCCGAACTCGTCGAGCGCCCGGGGCCGCAGGTCCTGCACGAGCCGGCGGATGTCGGCCACCGTCTCGCGAATCGTCCGGCGAAGACCGCCGAGCAGCGTGCGGGCTTCGTGAGGATCCGATGCGATCAGCTCCTCCGCCGCCGCGGACGTCAGCGCCAACGCCGCCAGTCGGGGAGCGAGATCGTCATGAAGGTTGTCCCGCAGCCGCCTATGCTCCTCTTCCCGCGCCAGCACCAGCCGTTCGCGCGACTCCTGAAGGTCGGCGGCAAGCTTTTTCAGCTCAAGCGAGACGCGCACGTTATGAGCGATAGCCCCGGCTTGGCTGGCCAGCGACGCGAGAAGCTGCTCCTCCGAGGGGACAAGCTCCTCGCCGGAGCCGCGCATCGCCAGCTCCAGCAGACCTTGCGGTTCCCCGCGGTAAACGAGCGGCAGCGAGCGCAGCGGTCCGGCAGGCTCGCCGGCTTCAGCCGCAGCGACGAAGTCCCACTGGCTCATCAGCGAGACCCGGACATAAGGTAGACGCAGTCCCTCCCGTACGGTTTGGGCTATGACATCGAGCGCCTTCTCCGGAGCCAACGGTTCGGCAAGACGTTTGCCGAGCCGATCGAGTACGGTGTAAGGGTCTTCGACCTTACCGTACATGAGCCGGTTGACGCTTCGCTGGAGAAGCTCTTTCAGCGGGGCGAACAGCATGGCGACAGCGACGGTCGCAAGCAGCGAAACGATCATGTTCGCGCCCGTCTGAAACATGGCTCCCAAATACCAAACGGCGACGGCATAAATCGTGGATATGCAAAGCGTCAGTGCGGCATAGACTAATGTCCGGTTTACTAGCGGATTAATATCCCAGAGCCGCTTGCGAAGCATGGCGGCCAGAAGCGTCACCGGAATTCCCAGCATCGCGGCATGAATGCCGACTTCGATCGCATACAGCTGCAGCGGATCGGCTTGGACCGCTTCGCCTCCGATCACAAACCACGCCGTAAAGACGATGAGTCCGGTCAAGGCCCAGGCGATGCCATACACGACCCATGCGGCTTGCTGCCGTTCGACCGGACCCAAAACCTTGCGGTACCGGTAAATCGTCACCGCCAGCATGCCTACGGTCCAAAAGCAAAACCAGCAGATAAAAACAGGCTGCGGCCAAGCTTGCAAATCCACCGCGGTACCCGGCAGCAAAATGCCGGGTACGCGCAAGCCGATGACTGCCGCTGCATATCCTAAAGTCCATCGCGGCGCAAAGCGGCCTGACGGAAAGGTGCATACAAAAAGAATAAATGTTGTGAAGCCGAGCGAGTCAAGCAGCCTTGCCGACCAGGCCATCAACGGACTCCCCGCCTTCAGTCCGTCCAAAACCGGCGTAAACGTCGCCCCGATAGCCCCGAGCGCTATCGCCCCGATCCAGGCCATCTTCTCGTGCGGCTTTTTCCAGAACAGCACCACCCCTGCTCCAATGAAGACGAAGCCGAAGGCAGCGTAAATCGACATATAGGCTGCGGCAAGCGAAGCCGGTGTGAGGTCATGGGCAGCCAGCCATGCGTCGCCCGGCGGAGGATTATAGAACGTTTCGCATTCCTCAAGCAAGCAGCGGTCCTTCAGCTCGCCGAAATATTGCGGCAGAGCCGCGATCAGCAGACCGGCAGCCAGCAGAAGAACGGCGGCAACGCCCGCTCTTGGAACAAGGTCTGCCGCTCCGCGGGGATACCGTCTCGGCTCCTCTTGAATAGCGGGTGCGTCGGCATTCAACTGCAGCGCCTCCCTTACGAATAGTGTCGCCACTCGCGCAAATCTGATTGCATTATATAGCACAAGCCGCAGCGCGTAAATCGTTTCCGGGGCCACATAAGACATTTCCCGAACAAAATCCCGGCTTCCGGGAATTCGTTCCTCTTATCGATAGGATTCGGGGTCTGCTACGATGTATGCAGCCAGGGCAGCAGGAGCTGCCGAAGAGGAGGGAAATCAAAACAATGCAAGTGCCTAAAGGATATTTGAAGTTTGCCGGATGGATGCTGCTGATCGGAGGATTGATGGGAACGGTCGGCCAAGCGATCCATCTGGAGGATGTGCCGGCTTCGGTCGATGAAATACCGTCGTTCCTCACCGGTGCTGTCAATATTCATGTGCTGCTAGCCTTCGCATCGACGTTTATTTTAATGGGGCTGCCGGCGGTTTACCTCATACAGGCCCATAAGCTGAAATGGTGGAATTGGCTCGGCTTCCCGCTGCTTTTTATCGGGCTGATGCTGGAAATTTTCCACGGCCCGGTACAGATCATCAGCTATCCGATCATGTTCGGCTACGTGCATAACGCGGACGATTTGCAAAAGCTGTCCGAACAGATCAACAATTTGAGCGTCGACCGGTTTCCGCTGCAGCTGCTTATTTTAATTCCGATTCTGCCGGGAATTATTCTCGGGATTTTATTGCTCGGCATAAACGCTCTTCAAGCTAAGGTGTTTCCCAAAGCGGCTGGCATCGTCAGCCTGGTCGTTCTGGCTCTGCTGATCGTCGGATTTTTCATCACGACCGGTCCGTTCCACAATACGTTTATGTATGTGCATCTCATTTTTGTCACCTTCGGAGGATTCATTGTTTTCGGACGAATCGGCGAAACGCGCGATTATGCCCACATCAATCATGTTTCAACGTAACCTCCGTATTCGACGAAAAAGACGACGAGCCAAATCCGCTTTCGTCGTCTTTTTTTTTACGGGCCGTGATGCTTCCCCAAACTTACTTGATGGTAAAATAACCTCCGAGCGATTTGTCGGCAGCTTTTTCAATATGCTCGGTAAAAGTGCCTTCCTTCCCGGCGACTTTATATTCGATCGTTGTCGGAGTTTTTAAGATCACCGAGTACCGCCCGGCCGGGACCTGCTTCCTATCGGAATCTTTCCCGTCCCACTTGAAATCGATGCCCATCGTGGCGAACGTGTTAAGCGGAATTTCCGGCGCGGCGGGCGGCTTTCCTCTCCACACCAACCCTTGGCTGCCGAAAATCTGGACCTCGAAATCATGGCCGGTTATCGTCTCCACCGCATTCGGAGCTTTACCCGCCACGGAAAGCGTTAAAGACACGGGATCGCCTTGCCTGATTTCCTCGCCTCGAGGATAAGTCAGATTAGGACCTACGTTATTTCCGAGCGAATAATTGATATTATAGCTAATATTGTCGTATTGGTGCTCGAAAGCCCACGTCCCTTCCACGTCGCTCAGAGGAACGAATGCGGGCGCACGATATTCCGAGGAATTGTGTTGCAAAGAACTGCTGTCGACGTAAATCCACGAATCGCCCAGCCAGGTACTGTGAATGTGATACTAGTTGCCCGCTTTTTCAAACGCCTGAACGCTTTGAGGCGCGATCGTCGCTATAGCTCCCGAGAATTGGGAAGGAAGCTGATATACCTCGGTATTCGCCGTCAAATTGATGTACTGATCGATTATTGCGGCGTTAACGGCCGGCTGCTCCGGTATTTTCACAACGTATTTTTGCTCGTCGGCCGGACTGGACTGCAGCTCCTTCAGGCTGCTTTTCAAACGCTGAACGAATGCGACCGCCTCCGTCCGGGTCAGCGTATCGTTCTTTTGGAAGCCTTCAACCGTTTTGGCCGTTTTCCCATCCGACAAACCGGTATCGAGCAAATATTGCACCGAATCGTCAACGGAATAGTTTTTTCCCGAAGCGTTCGCTACGATTCTCGCTACATCGCCCCTCGTGATCGGAGATTGGGGAGCCGCCCATGTTACATCCCAGCGTTTTCTGGAGCCATATTGCAAATACGGCAAAGCCCAGTCCGGCTCATTTTTATAAGACTCGGGATGAAGATCGTCCGGCTCGTAAGCGCGTATAAGCATGGCTAAAAATTCATTTTGGCTCACTTCCCGGTCGGGTTTAAACGTTCCGTCGGGATACCCGTCGACTAATTTATTGTCAATCGCCCATTGTATGTTGGCATAACCCCAAAATTCGGGCGAAACATCCTTGAAGGATAGGCCCGCCGCATATGACGGAAGCATGCTTGCCCCCGCAATGCCCGCCGATAACGCAGCTGCAGCCAAAAGTCTGTTCCATGTTATCACTTAGGCATCCTCCCCCGTTGTTTCAATGTAATCATAACTGTAGCAGCGCCGCTGTAAACGTTCAATAAATGGTTTTTTCCAACGGACAAGGTTCATTGCCGCCTGTTACTCCTTGATTTTAAAGCTGGTTTGTATCGTACCCACATACTTCCTCATGGATGCATATTCGGCGCCCAGCTTCATGTCCTCCGGATCGTATTCGACATCTCCCGGCTTACTTAAAGTGAACACCTTGTCTCCCCGCTCGCCGATCTTGACAATATAACCGATTCCGGCTGCCGTTTGGGCGTTGGCTTCCCAATCTTCTTTGTTCCATATGGTGATCGTAAAAATGACTCTGCCAAACCGTTTATTCGCCGTATCGATAAAATGAATGCTGCCGGTTTGGGAACCCCCGTCCATCTGCTCCTCTACCGAGTATTTTCCGGCCCAGGTTGCGGGAAGAGCAAGAGTGAAACCGCTCTCCGCGTTATCGTATACGATGCTTGGCGCCGCAGCGATCGAATGATCATTGACAGCGTCGATGCGCAGGTTAACCGCCGAATATTGTCTAAAATCCCCATTTCCTTCTGTCACGAAGGGCACGGCGTCAACCCCAAAATCGCTGCCGCCGATGGCGGCCTCGCCGATTTTTTCATTGTTTGAGTTATGGACGAGCACGAGACGGCAATCCCGCAAAATAATCCGATTGTAAATTTTTTCAATAAGACACCCCATTTCTCCTCAATGTAGTTATAGACGTCATTCAAGCGGCGACAGTTGCTTACCCGTTTACTTAAAACGCAACTTTTGGCAACGAACCCCGTATACTTAGAAAAAGTTTGTTTTGGAGGTTAACATGGCCATTATTACGGGCTTAATTTTGTTTCTTTTTTCGATCGCGCTTTTTGTCGCACATATTCTTTGTTGTCTATGGGCCTACAGAGATTGCAAACGCAGAGGCAAAAGCTCGGAATACGCCCTCCTCGTGCTGCTTGCGATATTGTTTTTTCCGTTGGCGGGACTGATCGTTTATATGGTTATTCGGAATGACTGAGAGCGCCCATATCGCCGGATTCCGGCACTCTCATCTCGTACTTCAATGGAAATCGGGTCGGATACCGCGTATCCGGCAAAAAGGTAAACGATTTGACCTCCGTGCTTCCTTCCTCGACATATCGAACCGTGTCCGGCCTCGAAAGCTTCGCAATGTATGAACCCGGGGGAATGATTTGCCTGTCGTTTCCCCGCTGATTCCACGGGACCGTCACGGTATACCCCGTCATCGCATTCATTTTTCCGCCAATCTCCGGCAGCTTGAAGCTGTAAACCAAATCGAGAGGCTCGTTGTTTTCACCCCGCGTGTAAACTTCCACCTGCATGTTGACCGGCTCCAACGAAACAGCTTTTGAATTTGTGTTATAAAAGCTGATCTTGAACGGGCTGACTTTGCCGATCGTTAATGTTCCCGGATAACCGAGCGGCGGATTGAAAAGAATCACAAAAGGATGGTCGTACATAGATACGATCCCTCGCGGCTCCGTTTTCAGAAAATCCCGGACTGCGACCCGGTAAGAAACCGGCTCCCCGGCAAATGAAGTATAGGTCTGAAAAGTGCGGATGTCGCCGGGCTTCGGGGGGGCCGTATCCTGATTGTCCAAATATACGTAATCGGTTGAGGTTAAGATTTGACCGTCTTTACGGATCATCTCGATATCGATTACTTTGCCTGCCAGCTCTTTATTGATCTTAACGGTGCCTCCGGTCAAGCGGGTGATTCCAGCCTCCCCCTTTTCCAGTCTAAGTTCCGACACGGTTACATAATGATCCGGGTCCTCAATGGATTCATTCGCGTTATTAGCCAAGGAAGGCAAATAAATGTTTATAGCCGGCCGATTTCCGTTCTCTCCGCTTCCATTCCCCTCGTTAAAATCAACCTGCGAACCGGTCGCTTCGGCAAAGGAGCGAAGAGGAACGTACGCTTTCTCTTTGTAATTAAGCACCTCCGAGCCGTCGATTTCGGTTACCGTCACACCGGAATGAAACAAAACTTTGCTTGGAAATAAATAGGCCTCAATCGCGTCCGACGCAAATATGGCGGTAGACGCCGATAAAATCGCTCCGCAAACAAACCCGACTGCATATTGCTTTATTCTCATCCGCTTCACTCCCTGTTATTTTTCAATAGATTAGACGCATATGATCTGTCTGAAGTTTTATTTTTGGAGAGTCCTGTCAACAAAAAAAACTGCCCCCAAGTCTACAGCATGACTTGGAGGCAGATCTTTTCCGCTTACGCCGAAGCGCCTTCGATATTTTTGAACTGATTCACAAACATCCGATGGTACGTGCCTTCTTCTTCGATCAGCCGGTCGTGGCTGCCCTGCTCGATAATTTGCCCGCGGTCGATGACCATGATCGTATCGGCGTCGCGAATCGTGTTCAGCCGGTGGGCGATGATGAAGCTGGTGCGGCCCCGCATAATTTGCAGCAGCGCATCCTGGATGTGCAGCTCGGTGCGCGTGTCGATGCTGCTCGTCGCCTCATCGAGGATGAGAATCGACGGCCTGGCGAGAATGACACGTGCGATCGCGAGCAGCTGCCGCTGGCCCTGGCTTAAATTGCCGCCGTTTTCCGTCAGCATCGTGTCGTACCCGGCGGGCAGACGGCGGATGAACGCATCGGCGTTAGCCATGCGGGCCGCCTGCTCCACTTCCTCGTCGGTAGCGTCCGCCTTGCCGTACTTGATGTTTTCCTTGATCGTGCCGGAGAACAGATACGTATCCTGGAGCACGATGCCGAAGCACCTCCGCAGGCTGTCCCGGGTATATTCCTTGATGTCGCGGCCGTCGATCAAAATACGCCCCCCGGTAACGTCATAAAACCGCGTGAGCAGGTTGACGATCGTCGTTTTGCCCGCACCCGTCGGCCCGACCAACGCCGTGCTGCTGCCTTCCGGCGATTCGAAGCTGACGTGCTTCAAAATCGGCACCTCCGGCCGGTAGCCGAAGCTGACGTTTTCAAACACGACGCGCCCCTGCGGATTGTCCAGCACGACCGCGCCGGGAGCATCCTCCGGCTCCTCCTTTTCGTCGAGCACCTCGAACACCCGTTCCGCGCCGGCCACGCCGGACTGCATGATGTTGTAGATGTTGGCGATCTCGTTGAGCGGCCGAACGAACTGGCGGGAATAGCTGAGAAAGCTGGCGATGACGCCGACCGTAATGTGGCCTTTGATCGCCAACACGCCGCCGACAACCGCCACCGCCGCAAATCCGAGGTTGTTGATGACCGCCATTATCGGCATCAGGAAGCCGGAAATGATTTGTGCCCTGAGGCCCACCTTGTACAGCTTCTCGTTAACCTCTTCAAACTCCTCGATCGCCTTCCGCTCATGGTTGAACGCCTTGACGACCTGGATGCCGGAAATCGTCTCCTCGATGTGCCCGTTGAGCCTGCCCAGCTGCGCCTGCTGCTCCTTGAACAGCACGCTTGTTCTTTTCGTGATCGTGCGCGCCAGCAGAATGACCAGCGGCGCCGTGATCATGCTGGCCAACGTCAGCAGCGGGCTGAGGATCAGCATCATCGTCAGCGAACCCAAAATCGCTATCGATCCGGTCATCAGCTGCGTCGTCGACTGGGATATCGTGTTGCTCACGTTATCGATGTCGTTGGACAGCCGGCTCATCAGCTCACCGTGACGGCGGGAGTCGAAAAACGCCAAGGGCAGCTTTTGCAGCTTCGCAAATAAGGCGCGCCTCAGGCCTGCAACGATGCGCTGCGACACGCCCGCCATGAGCCAGCCCTGCAGCAGGGTCAGCCCCCCGTCCGATACGTAAGCGGCAAACAGCACCAGAATCATCAGCTCGAGCAGATGGAAATCGACCGAGCCGCCGGCCGCCGTCATCGCATCGATGGATACGCCGATCAGATAAGGGCCGAACAACGTAATGACGGCGTCGATCACAATGAACCCGAAAATCACCGACAGCCATTTTCGTTCTTTGCCAAAATAAAACCAAAGCCGCTTCATCGTCCCTTTGAAATTTTTCGGTTTGACGACGGGAGCCCCTCTGCCCGGACCTCCGAATCCCCCCGGCCTGGCCGGGTTGTTCAGCATCGGAACGTCCTGCGGCGGCTGCGGCCCTCTCGACTCTCTGCCGGCTTCGTTAGGCTGTGACATCTTTTTGCAGCTCCTTTCCGACCTGGGACTGGAAAATTTCCTGGTACACGAGGCAGCTTCTCATCAATTCGTGATGTTTGCCGATGCCGACGATCTCCCCGTTGTCCATAACAACGATTTTGTCCGCGTCCATCACGGAAGTGATCCTTTGCGCGATCAGAATACAGGTGAGGTCCTTTGCATACGTCTTCAGCGCTTCTTTGATTCTCGCTTCCGTCGCGACATCGACTGCGCTCGTGCAGTCGTCGAGAATGAGAATTTCCGGCCTGCGCACAAGCGCCCGGGCGATCGATACCCGCTGCTTTTGACCGCCTGAAAAATTGACTCCCCGCTGCCCGAGCATCGTATTGTACCCTTCCGGGAACGAAGCGATAAAGTCGTGTGCTTCCGCCATCCTCGCGGCCGCCTCGATTTCCTCCGCGCTGGCATCCTCCTTGCCCCAGCGAATATTTTCCGTGACGGTTCCGGTGAACAGCACCGTCTTCTGCGGAACAAGCGCGATTTTTTCCCGCAAAATCTTCGGATCTACATCGCGGACGTCCACGCCATCCACCTTGACCGATCCGGAAACCGCATCGTAAAACCTCGGAATGAGGCTGACGAGAGAGCTTTTTCCCGAGCCGGTGGAGCCGATAATGCCGACGGTTTCCCCCGGCAGCACGGTTAAGTTCACGTTTTTCACGGCGGGAAGCCCGGACGTCCCTTCATAAGAGAAGGTTACGTTTTCAAAATCGACCCGACCTTTAACCGCGGTGCCGACCCCTGCGTTTTCCTTCCACGTCATATCGTTACTTTGCTCGAACACTTCCCCGATTCGGCCGGCCGACGCTTTCGCGCGGATGAACATGTTGAACACCATTGAGATCATCATCAGCGAAAACAAAATTTGCGTCATATAGTTGATAAACGCAATAATATGGCCGACCTGCATGTCACCCCGGCTTACCCCGAGGCCGCCAAGCCAGATGACGGCAATGATGCCGAAATTGACCGTCAGCATGATCGCCGGATTAAATACCGCCATCGTCCGCATGGCGCGGATCGTTCGCGACTGGTATTCCTCATTGGTTTTATTGAATTTGTCCACTTCAAAGTCGAAGCGGTTGAACGCCTTGACGACTCTTACGCCGGACAAATATTCGCGCATCGCGCCGTTCACCCGGTCAAGCGCCCGCTGCACGTTTATAAAAAGCGGAAAGCCGAGCTTCAGGTTGAAAATGATCAGCAAAGCGACGATCGGCACAACGACCGCCAGCACAATCGCAAGCTGCGGGTCGAGCCGCGTCGCCATGATCAGGCTGCCTATACAGATGAGCGGCGCTTTAACGAAAATCCGCATCAGCCCGTTCATGAAGTTTTGCACCTGCGTCACATCGTTCGTCAGCCTCGTCACGAGAGAGGCCCGTTCGAATTTGTCGATGCTTTCAAAGGTCAGCGACTGGATTTTCTTGAACAAATCGCCCCTCAGCTCCGCCCCGAACGCCTGGGATACCAGCGTGGCCAAAATGTTCCGCATCGACGCCGCCACCGCCCCCATTGCCGTGATCAGCAGCATAAGTCCGCCCATACGCAGCACAAAATGCAAATCGCTGTTTGCGACGCCTACGTCGACGATTTTGGACATGATGGTCGGCTGCAGCAAGTCGGCAAGCGCTTCCAGAGTCAAGAAAAACACGGCTAAGCTGAACCGCCCGCCGTACTTCCTCGCGTATTTTTTTAAAAAATGCAATACGCTCTCCCCCTCGTCAGGATGAAAAAAATATTTAGTGCCACTATATATTAAAATACTCCAATGGGGCGGAAAAGTCACTTTATTTTTGCCCACTCACCTGCCCCTTTATCAGCCCCAAAGTCAATCGATCAACCCTTAAATCGTGGAAGTACCCCCTAAGTCAACCGATCAACCCTCGTCTAAATCCCCCTGAAGGGGGACCCCAGGCACTCCAAGCGCCCTGGACCCGCCCGCCGGGAGCGGCTGCTCACTGATAGGTCGCGTTTGTCGGGAATGGATTTTTTTCGATGTTTGTTGAAAAATCCGATTCCCGACACGCTGTACGCTATCAGCCTAATATTACTTGTCTAATGCCCGAGTGACTGGATTTATGAAGGGATAAGTCTACCCTAACCCTCTTCCCCCAATGAACACGAAAACATATCTCATAGCACAAAAAAAGAACCTAGCGGCAATCTTTGCGCTAGGTTTTTCCTATTAACGAACTAGACTGGAACGGTTCATCGCTTCCGGTCGATTACCGGACTCTAGTGCACAACTGGCCTTTGAACGAAGCTTCAACCTTGGCGGACAATTGGCCCTTCTTGATAGCATCCTTAAAGGAATCAATCGGCCCCTTTTTCTCCTCGAGATCTTTCCAATCTTGACCGTACGCCGATTCAAGCGGATTTAGCAAATCGAATTTCAATGCTCCCAGCTCCACTTTCAGAACGCCCTCCTTTTTGGCGCATTCGGTATCGAACACGTAATTCGTTTTGAACCCGCCGGTTAGTTTCCCAGGTCCGTATGCGCCGCTGACCGTTCCTTCCACTCCCAAGCTGTCGCGCTTTGTAATATCCTCTAGCGGACTGAATTCGAGGCCCCCGCCGACGCCAAAACCAAGCTCGCTGCAGAACGAAAATTGGCCCTTACTGTTAACACAAACCTTCGCGCCGCCACCGACGCCCGCATACGCGTTACCGCCGATACAAAACAATCCCAGAGGATCGCGAAACAGAATCGGATCGTTGCCGACATAGACGTACAAGTTTGTCTGACCGCCCGTGAACAGAATCGGGTCGCGTGCCGTCCATCGTCCGGAAGCAAGCTCGTAATCGCGGAGACCGAACCGGAGCAAGCCGGTGTCCGTGTCCTCCAATCCGCCAGCAAAGCCGAACGGCAGCAGAAAGCCGGGATTGGAATCCGTCAGCCGATTCCCGAAGCTGTCGTAACCGAGTTCCTTGACGATTTGTCCGTTGGCGCCGACAACCAGCTTCGGCGTTCCAACCAGGTCCGTCGCGATGGCATAAGTGACGCCTTCGCGCTTCATACCGGTCAGCTGCCCGGACAGGTCATAGTAATATTCCGTCACGGCGCCGGATGGATCGATGATTGCAGTAATCGTCATAATGGCATCCGGGAGTCCGTACAAATACTGCGTCGTACCCGTTTCGTCATGCCGTGCCACATGCCTGCCAAGCGCATCGTACGAGTACGTGACCGTCTTGCCGCCAACGTTCGCTTCCAGCAGCTCTCCCCGCGAGCCGTAAGTGAAGGAATCGCTGCCGCGATGGGTCAGAAAGCCGTCGGCGTCAAACATATAGTCGACGCCGCCCCGGGTAATCAGCCGGTCTTGTCCGTCGTATACGGCCGATTCGGCCGGCGCCCCGTTTATAGCCGCCGACGTCCGGTTGCCGTTTGCGTCGTAAGCATACGCCTCGATGACGTTTCCGTTCAGCCGCACCTCCAGCAGTTGTCCGTCCGCATCGTAGTCATACGTATAAACGGAAGTTCCTTGAGGTGTGGTTTCCGTTTTTTGCCCCACTTTGCCGACAGCATTGTACTGCAGCTGCATTTGATAAACCGGGACTCCGGACGCGGACACCGTCCTATGCGTTATTCGGCCGTAGGCATCGTATTGATAAGCGGTCTCGAATCCGCCGTCCTGAATGCTGCCGAGAATGCCGCCCGGTCCCGTATATTGGAACGATTGCGAACCGAACGACTTCACCCGGTCTTCCTTATCCCACGTGATGGCGGTGTCGCTTGTGTATTGGCTCGCCGGAATGTTCAGATGGATGCCGGTCACGTTGGACAAAGCGTCATACGTATAATCGTAGGTCGCATTCGCTTTTCCGAGCCATACCGTTTTCGTCACATCCGATCCGTCGTAGGCGAATTGCAGCTGTTGCTCCACTGCACCGGATGCCTTCGCCTTCGTCGTCATCGTATGAACCCGATCGGTATTGTCTGCGTACTCGAAAGTGCGGCTGCGTTTCGTATCATGGCTTTCCGTCAACCGCCCGCCTGGGTCAAACGTATTCGCGATCAAGCGCCCGCTGGGAAACGTCGTATGCGTATGCTTGCCATTCAAGTTATAGTACCATCGAACCGGCTCCGTACTTCCTTCCGGAAGGAACGAAACGAGCTCGTCAGTCTCATCGTAATCCATGGTGAAGTCGTTGCCACCCGGTGCTGTAATTCCCGTCAAGTTGCCTACCGCATCGTGCGTCATCGCCAAGCTCTTGCCGCTAGGCAGATTGATGCGGCTGACGAACCCATATGCGTCATACTCGTATTCAAGTTCCCGGTTTTCCGCATCGGTCAACCGGGTGAGCCTTAACTGTTCGTCATAGTGATAGTTGACGACTTGAACGCCCTGCTTGATCTGCTGCAGCTTGCCTTGCGCATCGTACGCGTATTCGATCGGCTCGACAGACTGACCGGGGTACTCGAGTCGAACCGTTCTCCCGAAATCGTCCAACCGGTGGACCACCTGTCGATTCTCCGCGCTTGTCATTGTGACCGTCTTCTGTGCGGCGTCGTATTGAACCATAGTCGTCCGGCCGTTTACTGTAAACGTTTCTTGATACGTTGTCAGGCTGAATGGATCGGTCGGACTGGCAAACGCGGCTGTTCGCGACTCCGACATCGTTATCGTCCGGGCTTGCGGGGTCTTGATCGTCATGCCGGCCAGCTGCGGAGAGCTCATACCCCAGCGCGGGTCCGGACTGAGCGATTTGCCGACAACGGTTCCGTCCGGATAAGCGATCTCCCGGTAGCCGTTCGGCTTTACGGTCACGACAGTGACGGCCCCCGTCGGCTCGGCCGTCTCGCGCCGAATGTCGCCGTTTTCCAGGCTTTCGATCTTGTAGCTTGTCACTTCTCCCTCGCCGCGGGTCATGGTCACTTTCGTGCCGAGCGGAAGCTTCTCGCGTACGATCGTCAAATCCCCGTAGGAAGGGTGATGCGCTGCGATCAGCAGTCCCTGGGCATCGTATTCATATTCGCTGGTGCTGCCGTTCCGATCCGTAAAGCTGACGAGAAGTCCGTCCGCATCGTAACTCATTTCATAGGATGCACCGCCGGGAACTGTCACCGCGGACAATTGGCCTGCCCCGTCCAACTCCAGCTCCGTCCGCTGTCCGCCCGGCGCAACGATCGCCCTCGGAACACCGAGGACATTGCGTTCGATCACAACCGTGTTGCCGTAAGCATCCTCAAGCGAGACCAACCGTCCTCCGCCGTCATAGTGGAATTGCTGAACCGTCCGTCCGGTTATGGCGTCTTTCGTTTGCTGGTGCCGGCCTGAATTCGGATCGAAGACGTACAGTTGCTGTCCGTCCTCGCTCGGAACGATATAATTGGGTAATGAAACGAAATTTACCTCATCAGTATGAAGCGACATGATGCTCCAGCCGGTTGTACTGATGTTCGAGCTATAATAGACCGTTTCATCCAGCCCTGCGGCAACATATTGGAGACACCCGAGTTTTGATTCGTACGCAAGACCGTTGCCTGTCTGGAGTTCTTCGCATCTCGACATCGGATTGCCCGCATATTTGCTCAACAGACCGCTAGGCTCCAGCCTCAGGATTCGTTTGAAAGACTGGTCGCTAAGGTAAAGCGTACCGTCCGGCGCGAACGACATCCGGTTGGCTGTCAAATAAGGATCAAGCGCAGGACCGTCAACATCAAGTTGTCCCCAGGAGTTGGTGCCTCCGGGAAAATCGATGCGACTCCCCGGTGCGGACAACGATCCCGCAACTCTGCGGACGATTCCGTCCGACCCGACTTTGTAAATGAAATTCCGGTAAGAAGAGCCTCCCGAGCTTTGCCCGCTCTTATCCAGAATATACAGCGATCCGTCCGGTGCGAACTCAATATCTTGTGCATACAATTTTTTCTCATATAACGGGATGCTTTCCGTCGTTTTCGTTCCTATCCCTCCGATCGTCGTCACGATGCCGTCCGGGCCAATTTTACGTATTGCGGCCCTCGAATGCGGTTCGGGATAGCAGCATATCGAAAAACGTTCCAGGAAATAGACGCTGCCGTCCGGGCCGACCTCGACATCAAACGGCTCAATGTAGGCGTCTGTTGCCGGAATACCGTCCTTCATTTTGTCATTGTAACTGCCCCCTGTACCTTTGCCGGCAAAGGTCGTAATGATGCCGTCCGAAGAAACTTTCCGAATATCGTATAGCTCCGCAATATACAAGCTGCCGTCAGGTCCGAGCGCGATATTTCTCGGTGCCACCCTCGCTTGAGTCGCAGGTCCGCCGTCACCGTTATCGCCGCTCTGCTTGCCGCCGGCGTAAGTTGTGACGATGCCGTCAGTACCTATTCTGCGCACTCTGTTGTTACCGCCGTCCGAGACGAACAGACTGCCGTCCGGCGCATGCACGATATCGTAAACATAATAGAATTGTGCTTCCGATGCCGGCTTCCCGTCACCGATTCCAGAGAAGCACTTACCCGGGAGACAACCTGCAGTCTTCTGATACACGACCGAACGCTGAACCGGCAATTGGGTCGTGCCATACCCCATGTATTGCGACTCGCCCTTCTTATCTTTGAAATGATGGACGTCCAGGCTCCAGCCGGCAATTCCATATTCCTGATAAGGGTTGTTTGGGCTTTCGACATACGTCCGGTAGGATGTTGAGATCGAAATTTGGCCATTCTCTCTATCGCGGCCGAAGCTTTCCGCCGGAGCGCCAACTTGCCCGAAGCTCGTCTCCCAATCGGCCCTCGCCTCATAATATTGCGCCACATAATAATAGGTCAGCTTCACATCAACCGGATGACGGCCGTATACGGATCTGCCATAGCCGTCCTTACCATCCCATTCAAACAAGTAACGTTGATTGCTTGTAATCGGTAAATCCTCCACGATCCGTTTCCCCTGCACCTCGATCTCGAGCCGGATCGAGTGAAGCGAATCCGAAACTTCGTCTCCGGTTATAGGTAGCTCCGCGGACGAACGTTCCCGCTGTCCCGGCGTGCGATCGCTGGCATAATGCAGGACCAGATTCGTCCCCGGAATCCCGATCGTCTGCCCCAGCGATTGATCCTCGCAGCCGATGATGGAGCCTTTCTCCTGGCACGGATCCTTCCGTTTATCATCTTTGTCGTCGTCATCGCCGCTGTCGTCCTCGTCGCTCGGAGGCTGTTTCGCATCCTTTGGCGGTCCATAAGGCCAGTTACAATCAAACGGCGTAAAATGATCGACCGGCGACCGCCAGAGCGATTTCCCTACCGGATACAGCTCCGCCAAGCGGGCACGCTCCAGATCGGTAATGCTCAGCTCCGTCAGCTTTGTGCCGGTGTCCGCCGCGCCGTCGCCGTCCACATCCAGATTCGCCGAACCGTTCGTGATGCCGACCACTTTCACAATACGGCCGTTTTTCGACGGAATCCAAGCCGCTTTCTTGCGGTCGTAATAACCGATCGGTACGACGGCCCCGTTAGGAAACTCCAGGAAATTGTCGACGTACAAATACGTCGGCTGATTGAAGCGTACCTCGGTCGCCCCCGCGTAGACCGCTTCGTCAACCGAAAGCTCGACCGCATACGTGTAGCCGACGAAGGTCGGAAGCTCGCCCGGCATCGCTTGCGGGCCCTTTTCGCCCACCGTATATTCCGTGGCCCGCACGTTCATCGCGGACAGCGGCTGTACCGTTCCGTCCGGCAGCGTCATTGTCGCCGTCGTCCCTGGCGCGACCAGCAGCGTCGCCTGGCGCGTGCCGTCCGCATCGGTCACCGTGCTGCCCCTTGCGACCTGATAGACCGATTGCTCCGTCAAGTCAATCGCGGTGACCTGCGTATCATAAGCTTTCATAACCACGTCGGGCAGCCACGTGTATTCCTCCCACGGCGCGGTTACGCTGCGTTGAACGTTCATATAACCGGCAAGCCGGTAGTCGACCGTGAGCGGTCCGCCGCCATTAATAGCCATGTCGAATTGACCGTCTGCCCGCGTATGCGTCTCGCCGAATTGAGGTTTGCCAAGTATGGTCACCTTCACGCCGGGAAGCGGCTGTCCAGCGTCGTCGGTGACGCGGCCGCGCAGCACGGCAGCGCGTTCCGGCTGAATCGCTCCTGCCGCAACACCGGTTTGAACGGCGTTATCGCCTGTATACAGAAAATCGATCGCTTGTACGAAGGGGACGATTCCGGTTGACGGAAGCTGTTCGGCATCCAGGGTGGATGGGGCAGCGGTAACGGCCGCCGACTTCGCCGATCGATTTCCCGCCGTATCGGTTGCGGTCAAGGCGAACGTATACGGCTTGCCGTAAGTGAGCTCGGTTACCGTATAGGCCGTAGATAATCCGACCTCTGTGCCGCTATCCCAGCTGTTCCCTCCGTTTTCGGAGACGAATAGTTGGTAGCCGGCTAAATCCGGCTCGGAATTCGCCAGCCAGCTCAGCTTGATTTGACGGTCCCCGGGTACTGCAGCCAGCCCGGCAGGTGCGGCAGGCGGCGTCGTATCCGGCGGTGCCAGCGGCGTTGCCGAAACGGATGCCGAGCGAAGCGATTCGTTGCCGCTCGTGTCGAGCGCCGTTATCGCAAACAGGTACGGTTGTCCGTAGGTCAAACCCGTAACCGTGTAAGCCGTCACATTACCGATGTCGGTTCTCGTATCCCAGGTTGTTCCGTTATCGATTGACTGGTACATTTTATATCCGTGCAAATCGGTCTCGACGTTCGGCAGCCAGCTCAGCGCCACTTCGCCGACGCCGGCTTCCGCCGTCAATCCGGACGGAGCTGCGGGCGCTTGCGTGTCCGTCTGCGGCGCCGGCGTTGCGCTGACCGCCTGCGATTTCGACGACTCGTTGCCGTTCGTGTCGTAAGCCGCTACCGCAAAATGATAAATCGTTCCATTGGTCAGCCCTGTGATCGTGATCCCGGTTGCCGTGCCCGCATCCGTGTCGGTGGACCAGCTGGCGCCCCCGTCCTCGGAAGCGTACACCAAATACCCGGCCAGATCCGACTCCGTATTGGCGGTCCAGGACAGGCTCACCTGCTGATCACCGGCGACAGCATTCAGACCGGCCGGCGCTGCAGGGGGAACCGTATCGGCTGAATTGCGCACAAACACATGCGCTCTCGCCGTCAATCCCGCATAGGTGGCGGTAATGACGGTATGACCGAAGCTTTTCGCGACGATCGTTCCGTTTTGCTCGATCGCGGCGACCGCCGGTTTATGCGAACTGTACGTGCCGAAGAGCGTCACATCCCGGCTTCCCTTGCCGTCATTTAGCGACAATGCGGCCTGCTTCCGCTCCCCGGCTTTCAGCTCATAGCGTTTGTCATCGAACGAAAGACCAGCCTTGCCTTTCCGATGAACCTGAATGAGTGCGATCGCCGTCATCCCTTCGTAGGATGCCGTCACCATCGTGATACCGGCTTTCATACCGGTTAGGGTTCCTCTTGCGTCAACCGTCGCTATGGCTTCATCCTTCACCTTGAACGTTGACAAGCCGGTAACATTCGACTTGTTGCGCCCGTTGTGCAGCGTCACTTTTATCGTAGCGGAAGCGCCCGCTTCCACCGTGTAGTAATAGCGATCCAGACTCAAAAACTGATTGCCGCCGCGCCGCAAGCTCTCGCCCGCTGTATCGGTCTCCGCCGCGCCGGCCGTGGTCGAAGCCGGCATGGCAAGCGTTAGCACAAGCAGCCATATCATTAGCCTTGCCCATACGGTTTTCATTGTTCTCCTCCATTCTTTCGTACCATACCTCGACGATTCATAAGGGTATGCCTTTGCTCAATCTTGAGCATCACCTCCGTTTTCAGTTCTTATCTTCGGGCAGCGCGGACAAAAAAAATATACTCAAAAAATTGAGTATATTCAGATTGTTGACAAAGCCCCGGTTTTTCGGGGCTTTTGTAGGATCATTTTTTGAATTTAGCCCTAAAAATAGAAGATCGCCTCTTATCCGGCCCTTTTAGCCAGGATATTGGCGATCTTTTTAATGTTTTGACATAGTGCAGTCAGTAATGCTTGCTGCTGCACTTTGTTTCGGCCGCGGAACCGGCAGTAGCGAAGCCCATGGAGCTCTTTGGCATCCGCGAAGCTTCGCTCAATCGTCTGGTATCGTAAGCGGTAGAGATATTTGCCGGACTTGCTTCTACCGTTTTGTTTTACCCACTCTTTACTATCCTGCCATACATGCCTGGTGATGACTTTTTGGTGATTCCGGGACCGGGTACATTCTTTGAGCATGGGGCAGTTCGCACAATGATTCGGATCCGACTTATACTGTCTGTAGCCTTCGCGATCCGTTGTCGTATATTTCAATTCGTGTTTTTGTGGACATATATACACATTGTTCTCCGCATCATACTTAAATCGCCACTTAGCCATTAATCCTTTAACTGGGGTAAAGGCTCTACCTCCGATGACCGCGTATATTTTCTTGTCTTGAAGCTTTTTGCAAATGTGCGACGTGAAGTAACCTGCATCCAGTGCGACGGCTTCCAGTGTTTTTTCGAATTTAAACTTCTTGATGATATGTTCCAAACGCTCTATGTAAGGGACAGAATCGTGAACATTGCCGGCAGTGACGTGGACATCCATGATGATGTTGTATTTGTGGTCGACGGTCCGATGATCGAGATAGAAAAAGCCTTCCGGCTTACCGTCCCGCACCATATAACCGCTCTCCGGATCGGTTGTGCTTACCTTCGTTAGTTTGGTTTCTTCCACCTCCTCTCGTGGCTTTAAAGCTTTTTTCCATGAGCCTCGCGATCGGCACGAATTGCTTCGTCCAGTTCTTCCATGTAGGCCTTCGTACTCTTGGTTACTTCCTCTTGAACAAACTTTCGTTTATTCGCATTGGCCTTAAGATGAGTTGAGTCGGTGATAAGTACCCGACCGGCAACGAGACGATGTTGAATAGCAAGCAGAACGACCCGGTCGAAGATTTGTTGAAGTACATCGCCTTCTTGAAGACGTTCACGAAAGTAGCTAAGGGTGCTATGATCCGGCACGCGATCCTTGAGCCCAAGCCCCAGAAACCATCGATAAGCATTATTAGAGAAAACCTCTCTTTCCAACCGTCGTTCGGAGCGAATGCCGTCAAGATACCCGATCAATAGCATCTTGAAAAGCATGATGGGATCTGCCGAGGGACGTCCATTATCCTCGCAGTAATAAGGACGGACTAAGTCGAGAATAAAGGAAAAGTCGATATGCTTATGTACTTTACGAAGAGGATGATCTGGATGAACCAGTTCCTCGATACACACCAATTCATATTCATTTTGGACATTCGGATTAGAGCGAAGCATAGGATCCACCGCCTTAAGAGTATATTTACATTATAACATATTAACGCGGTAATTTGTTAAAGATATTGAACGAAAAAGTAGCCTGTTGGGTTTTTCAACAGGCTGAATATACTCAAAAAATTGAGTATATTTTTTAAGGAATTAAATTCAACTGCTTGGCCAGACGCAAAATTTCCGGCAAATTGTGCTTCTTCAGACGCAGCCACTCCAAATACGGAAAGCTGCCTTTCAGCAAAGCGGACACCTTGCATATTTCGTTGTTGATGGATTGCTCCGTGTAATAGAGGGTTTCCGCAATTTCTTTGCGCTTCATGCCCTGATTCAGCATCCGCAAAATTTGCAGCTGGCCGTCTGTAATGCGCTCCCGAATCCGCTTCTCTCGAGAGTCCGTGAGATGACGAAGCAGCCGGGAAGCCGATGAATGGTGCAAACCGGACCTGCCGCTATGGACCTCCCGTATCGCTTCCGGCAAATCGCGGTAATGGCGCTTCGTGATGTAGTTGACGGCTTGACCGAACGTAAACGCGTCGGTGATCAGATCCTCCCGGTCGAACGAGGACAGGACGATTGTTTGGACGTGCGGTGCAAACTCGCGCAGTTCCATGAGAATGTCCAGTCCTCCCTGAATATTCTCCTGCAAATGCATATCGAGGATCAGAATATCGATGACGGATCGCTTCAAACGTTCCATCAACATCGGCTTGGATCCGACCACCCCGACTATCTCCAGATCCGGGTGCGATTGCAGGAAATCCGCGAGCATACCGCCGAACGGCTCGTTATCCTCGCAAATCAGCACGCGAATGGACGCTTGTTGATTCTGCATCCGATCTCCTCTCCTTACGATAGGGCTCATCAAATGAAGCGGCAGCGCCCCGCACGATTCGCCGGGCCGGAAATCGCAACGTGAATGCGGCGCCATCGCCGGGTTCGCTTTTGACCGCAACCGATCCGCCATGCTTCTCCATCACGGCAAAAACGTAGGCTAGCCCCAATCCGAAGCTGTCCGAACGGCCTTTGCTGGAGAAGAACGGCTCGAAGATGCGGCTCTGCAGCTCATGCGGAATCCCGGCGCCGTTATCGCGAATGTCGATCTCGACCCCGCCCCTTGTCGCCGCAGCGGTGACCTCCACTTTCCCCTTTCCTTGCACGACCGCATCCAGCGCATTATGGAGCACATTTCCGATCGCTTCCATAAGGTGGACGCGGTCCCCCCATACAAGGACATCGCTTGCGACGGTCAGTTCCATTGCAATGCCCTTCTTCTCGGCCAGCGGACGGTTAGCGTCCATCGCCGCCCGCAGCAGCTCACCGATCGACACCGGCTCTTCGACAAGGTGAATCTCCCGAATCCGATGCTGAATCCGCCCTATCATATCCATCAACTGATTCATTTCCTCCTGAATCAGCCGGGCGTCCTTCACCGTCTGCTTGCTGCTGTCGGACGCGGTTTCGATGCGGGAAGCCAGCATGTCGATGAGCTGCAGCTTGTTTTTGATCGCATGATTCATCATAGCTGTTCCACTCGTGACTGCCTTATAGGACTGCTCGAACACCTCCCTCTCGAACCGCAGGCGAAAGCCGAGCACCCTGCTGCGAAACGCCATAATGAGCACGGCGGCGATCGTAACGGCTTGCAAGAGGTCGTCCCACGCGAATCGGTCTACGTGTCTGGCCATCAGCAGCGCGATAAAATTGGCGGACAGAATCACCGTTCCGACCAACATCATCCGCTTCATTTTGCGGTTGCGCTCCACGACGGTCGCCCACACCATCAAGCCGATCGCGATAACGGTCGACAGGAGCGCATAGACGAATCGCACCCCCTCGTTCAGGATGCTGCTGTCGCGCAGCAGCGCTTCGATCATCAGGGCGAGCGCCGGAATCGTTAACATCGCTAATATGACGACCTTTCGTTTTCCGACGAACCAGGACCAGGAATGAAACACGAGTCCGCACGGGATCAGCACGTAAACTATCCCCGTCTCCACGAACAAATGCAGGGCATCATACAAATGGCCCAGCAGCCGAAATCCGGCCCCTTCCACCTGGAGCTGCCGCTGCCACCATAAGACGAATTCGAGAACTTCGTATCCGATACCGAACAGAATAAAGTACCCGGCCCACCGTTTCGCTACATCTTTGTAGTCACGAAACAGCAATCCCGCCAGCAGCAGCTTGCCGATCACCAGCCATACAGACATCATATTCGCAATCCTTTCTTTTCCTTATAAGGGTCTTTTTCACATAGTTTTTATTCTACTCGCAAGCGCCGTATTCCTTCCGTCTTGCATCTCGGAGAAAGACAATCTGGGTGCTTCAAGGCGTTATCTTGGCATGGAGAGTTCCATATCGCTGTTCTAACCCGGAATGTTCGCATCCGGTTGCTCTTTACCGTTTGGCTGAAGCCGGCGTTTCGCCCAAGAACTTAAGCCCCGTCTCCGGTATGTTGGTTATTCCGTCGCAAAAAAAATAGCCCCCGGTCAGGGAGCTTCATCACGATCAATTTAGGGTATGATAGAACGTCATTATTTAAGTTATGCCCCCAAGCCGGTTTTTGAAAGTGCTGAGCACAGTCGCCAGAAGCGGAACATTCCGCGTCGTAATCGATCGGACGCCAAGCTCGATCATCCGTCTCATCTCCTGCTCCTCGTTCACGGTCCATACATAAATCGGCAGCCCGTGCGAAGACGCAAGCTCCATCAGCTCCGGCCGGCAAAAGCCGTAGTGAATGTTGATGCCGATACACGATGCGGCGAGCGCGTCCTCGCAGGTTTTCCGGATGGCGTCCGGATAATCGGCTTGTTGGAACAGCTCGCCGGTCGCGTTCAGCAGCTTGTTGAACTCGGGGTGGTTCTCCTGCAGGTATAACGCTCTCTCTGTTTCCGCACCCGATAAAAACACCTGGTCCAGCATTCCCGCCTGATGAACAAGTTCCGCCATCGGCCCTATGCAGGCATCATCTTTCAGATCCAGGTTGACCCGCTTTCCGCTTTCCTTCACGATAGGCAAAATGTCGGCCAGGCTCACCAGCGGATGGAAACCGCCGCCGTGCCGTTCGTAAATGCGGTCGTTTTTGAGCTCTTCGTAAGTGAGCTCGGAGAGCAAGCAAGCTCCGCGTGCTTCGAGCACGATCTTGTTATCGTGCAGCAGCACAGGAACGAGGTCCTTGGTCGCGCCGACGTCCACCTCGACGATGTCGGCTCCCGCCGCAAGTCCGGCGCGGAGCGATTCGAGCGAATTATCCGGCGTATTCATACAGCCGGTATGCGCGGTTATCCATGGCAATGTCATGTCCGGTCTCCCTTTTCCGATATTCGGGCCGATCCGCTTACGCCTTGCCGGCGCAGCCGAACAGGCCGATTTTCGCTTTCACGGACGCTTTCACCGCATCGCGGCCGGGTCCCAAATAGTGGCGCACATCGTACATCTCCGGTTTTTCGGCCATCAGCCTGCGAATCGTTGCAGTCATCGCCATCTGGTTGTCGGTGTTGACGTTGATTTTGCAGGTGCCGAGCGAAATCGCCTGCTTGATCTCGTCGTCCGGCAGTCCGCTGCCGCCATGCAGAACGAGCGGCACACCGGTCAGATCGCGGATTTTCTCCATATGCGCGAATCCGAGCTTCGGCTGGCCGCGGTACGGACCGTGCACGGAGCCGAGCGCCGGCGCCAGGCAATCGATGCCGGTTTCCTTCACCATGCGCGCGCATTCTTCGGGAATGGCGTACATCGCCTCCGCTTCGTCCACGACGATGTCGTCCTCGCGGCCGGTGATGCGTCCAAGCTCCGCCTCGACCGATACGCCAAGCACATGCGCGATGTCGGTGACGCGTTTCGTCAGCTCCATGTTTTCCTCCAGCGGATGATGGGATGCGTCCATCATAACGGAAGTAAAACCTGCATGAATCGCTTTGACGCAAACGTCGAACGACGAGCCGTGATCCAGATGAAGCGCCACAGGCACCGTGATTTCGTAATAATCGATCAGCGATTTAACCATTCCCGCGATGCAGGGCAGTCCGCCCATGTACGGGATGTATGCTTCGCTGACCCCGAGGATGACAGGACTTTTCTCTTCCTGCGCCGCTTGCAGGATAGCCTGTGTAAATTCGAGATTGTTCAAGTTGAATTGCCCGACGGCATAACCGCCTTGTAATGCTTGAAGCAGCATTTCTTTCATCGATACGAGTGCCAAAACGTTCGTCCTCCCTCGTGCGGATTGAAATCTCGGCATTAAAAGCGAGCCAAGGGTTAAGCGCTTAACCTCACCAATTTATAATACCGCTAATAGAAGGAAGCTTCAACACTATTTTTTATTAGGATATGGTAAACGAGTTCAGGCGGACAAAAGTCCGCCTGTCAACCCGCTCTATGTACGGCGGCAACCTCCTCGCTCTCGTTGGAACTCCAGCGTTACCCCAGATTAAAAGCCGATACGGATTTGTTCAAATGGTTCGCCAGACCGACAAGCGTCTGGGTGGAAGCGGCCGCTTCCTGAGCGGCTGCCGCCGACTCTTCGTTGCTGGCGGCTATCGTTTCGACAGTAATAAGGATTTCCGTCGACTGTGCAGATTGCTGTTCAACCGCAGCCGCGATTTCCGTCATTCTGGAGGCAACCTCGCTCACCATCGAAAGAATTCCGCTGAATGCCTCGCCGCTTTTTTGCGAATTTGCATAAGATTCATTCGCCACTGCCGCACTCTTTTTCATGCTTTCCTGCATCATTTTAATGATTTGCGTGATTTCCTTCGTCGCTTCGCCGCTTCGTTCGGCAAGCTTCCTCACTTCGTCGGCGACGACCGCGAAGCCTCGTCCCTGATCTCCTGCTCGCGCCGCTTCGATTGCCGCATTAAGCGCAAGCAGATTGGTCTGATCCGCTATATCGTCGATAACTTCAATGATTTTACCGACAGTGTCCGAATGTTGAACGATTTCGGAGAGCTGTTGGTTGAGTTGGCTCATGGCGTCCATGGAAGAAGTAACGATCTGGTTCCCGTCCGAAGACAATTTTGCAGTCTTATCCGACAGCTCGGAAGCGGATTCGGTATTTCTCGCAACCGAGTTCATACCTGCGGACAATTCCTTAAACAACTCCGTCAAGTTTTGGGATGCCATTGCTTGGCTTTGGCTCCCCCCGGCGATTTCTTCCGTCGATGCGGATATTTGATGGGAGGCCGCCGCCAACTGCTGCGCAGAATCGAATATTTGCCGCATGAACAGCTGGTAGTTGCCCAGCATCGTATTAAACGAGCGGCTGAGCTGCCCGATTTCGTCTTGTCCCGCTTCGGGCAAGCGAGCGGTCAAGTCGCCTTTGTTGCCCGACAGCTCTTCCAGCTTAACCGCCACTTGCTTCAGCGGTTTAAGTCTGCGCGCGAGCAAAATGACGGAGCAGATCATGGACGCCGCAACGATAACAATGATGATAATCACGGCGTAAAGGTAAAAAAACATGTTATCTTCGGCCGCTTCGGTTTCATTCTGAGCGCGGGTGTTCATTTTATCCTGGAACTTTTTGATCGGCTCCATAATGATCGCCTTATTCGCTTCGTACCGGTCATCGAACATCAGCTTGCGGGCGGTATTAAAATCTCCTTGTTCAACCGCCTTCATGGCGGCGTCTTCCGTTTTGACCAATGCGTCGGATTTGTTTTTGGCTTCCTGAATGAGATCGAGCTCGTCTTGCGGGGCATTCAGCTCTTTGAGCCTGGCAACGACTCTGTCCCTCGTTTTTGTATCGTTGACCTCGCGCCAATAATTGTTGAAGTGGGCTTTGTCGCCGAATTGTACGTATTGTCTCGCTTCGTTGGTTAAATAATCCGATGCGTCCGCCAAATCGATGCCGAGCTTCTTGAATTCGGCCTGGCGGTTTACCGCATCCCGGACCGAATAATAATTTGCCCGCAGAAGCATGACGGACACGAGCAGGCAAACGGACAAAAGTCCGAATGCAACTCCAATGTACTTCAGCAGAGTTGAGATTTTCATAGCGAAACACTCCCTCTTTTTCATGTTGTCGTTTAACGCCGCCCTATTTTATTCCACGAAACACAATAATACGACATAAAACGACAATTTATATATCGTATATTGTCGAATAATGGCATTTTGATTGTAACCGATTTAACGATTAAAAAAAAGCAGTCTTGCGCAAATTTTACAAATATAAATTTTAATAAAACAGCCCTGACGATTACCCGTTCCAATTTGGCATTTAATAGAAAAATATGCATTCCTGCGTTACAATGGCATTAATACTATCGCAAGGATCGGATCTCATAAAAATTTTCTCGTTTTTGATAGATCGGGATCTCGGTTGGCATCTATGAGGTTGGGATCGGAGGAATGACCATGAAGCTGATTGCAGCCCCGGAAGGGCACGCGGATCAAGAGGATACGATTGAAGAACCTGCGGAGGACGATTGCACTCTCGTCGCCAAAGCGCGCGAAGGGGATCATGCGGCATTTTACGAGCTGGTCAGGCGCCACCGGATCAAAGCTTGCAGCATCGCCCGTTCGCTCACGAGGGACGACCATCTGGCCGAAGATATCGTGCAGGAAGCCCTGGTCCGCGCTTTTCTTCATCTCGGCACCCTCGCGGACGGCAGCCGGTTTCTTCCGTGGTTTCACCGCATCGTGCGCACGCAGGCCTGGATGAAAATTCGCCGTGGCGGATTGTACCGCAAGGAGATGCCTTTAACCGGACTTCGCGCCAAAGCGGACGAACCCGGCTCGGGTTATTGGGACAGCGTGGACCGCGTCCTGTTCCATCTGCGTCAGCGTTCCGAACGGAGGTGCGCGCTGGCGGAGGACCTGTCCGAAGAACTGGTGCGCAAGGAGTTTCTCGATATGATCGGCGAACTGATCAAATGCCTGAACCGTAAAGAACGCGACATCTTCGAGGCACATTTTTTCAACGAGCTTTCGCCGAAGGAAATCGCGGAATGTTTTCAGACGACGCCGGCTTACGTGTATACCAGTCTTTCGAGGAGCAAGGTCAAACTGCAAAACGAGCGGATGCGCATCTTTGTCAGAGGTTACGTGCAGCAGCGCAGGGCGCTCGGACTTCCGGTCAAGAAAATTCTCGATCCCTCCATCATTCATTTTAAATAACGGCGAGGAGAAGATGAACATGCAGCCGATGTTGGTGCGCAAGGAACAAATGGTGATCGGAGGTCTTAAGAGGCCGGTCAATTTGCAGGAAAACAGAGAGTTCGGGCTGATCCGGGATTTGTACGGTAAATGGGAATCGCGAAGAAATGAAGTGAAGCAGGCCGCCAGCAGGCGGACGTTCGGGGTCGAGATCTATCCTGCAGGCAAAAAGGATTTCAATCCCGAGACCGATCATTTCGATTATTTGGCCGGAGTCGATCTGGCCGAAGGGGCGGAGCTGCCCGAAGGAATGCAGTCGTATGTCGCCGAAGCGGGAACGTATGCGGTGTTTACGCATCGAGGAAAAATGGACGATATAAGCGAATTTTTCGGTAAAATATATAAGGAATGGTTTCCCAAATCGATGTACGCCCCCGGCTGTTACGACATGGAGGTTTATGACGAGAGGTTCCTGGGGCCGGCTCATGAGGATTCCGTCATGGAAGTGTGGGTGCCGGTTACGTACAAAAAGCCGCCTCACTGCGGCATGTATCAAAATACGTGGACGACGGCGGCGCAGGCGCTCCGGGAAGCGATCAAATTTTCGGAAAAACGCGAGCTGTCGCTGAACGATGTGATGGGTTATACCGGACACGCGTTCCGGATCAATATTCGCGAGGACAACGTCGATGTTGCGGGCCCGACGGCTTGGGACTGGGGCCCGGTTCTTTCGGAAGGGCTGCTCAATTTGGGCATACGCTCTTCGTATTTGGGAGAGCCGAATTTTACGCCTCCGACGCCGGAGCTGCTGGAAAAAGCAATTTCCAAGGTGCAGACCAGCCTGGATCGGGGAATTCCCGCGTTTGCCTGGGATTTGTTTGTCCCTGAATTCGGTGTTATTTTCGGATATGACGATGAAAAGGCGGAATTTCACGCCAAGGATGTCAGCAAGGAAGGCACGATCCCCTATCAGAAGCTGGGACGCGGACAAGTCGGGGAGCTGTTCGTATTGACGTTGGATGAGTTTTTTGAAGTTGATAAACAAACGACGCTGACCGGCGCCTTGAAGATGATAACGGAGCATGCCCGCGTCCGCTACCACCGCCATCCCGAGCCGCCGTACCAAAACGGGATCGCCGGTTATGACGCATGGATTGAAGCATTCCGCCGTGGTACCGTCGATATGTTCGGCAACTCCTACAACGCAGCTCTTGTCTGTGATGCGCGGGCGCACGCCGTCAAATTTTTGCGCGATTTGCCGCTTAAGTGGAACGGCGATTTGCCGGAGGAACGGGAAATATCGCGGCTTGCCGGGGTCGCTGCGGAGCATTACCAGGCCGTGTTTGACGAGCTGGTCAAGCTGCCGCCGCTGTACCCGTTCCCGCAGGGCGGCAATCCGAACATACCGGCCAACGCCGAGTATACGATCTCTGTGCTCGAGCGGGCCAAGGCGGCCGAGGAGCGCGGCGTCGAAGCTTTGGAGAAGATGCTCGGCGTCCTGCAGGGCGCTTGACAATATCCGCGGAGCCCGGCCGTCTGCTCGTCAGATGGTAACTTTCTCCCTCATAGTGCGGAGCCCTTGAAGGGCTCCTTTTTCGCGCTAAAATGGAGCTTCCGAACGGAACATCCGCTCATTGCAGCTTCTGCCGTACGAAGTGTCGGTGTACCGTGTGCTTTATCCGTTCAGACAAAAGGCTCCGATTGCAAGCGCGCCTACGATGCCCCACACGGCGTTTATGTTCAGATATTGCACGCTGATAAAATACACACATGCGATGGCAAACGGCAGGAACGACATTTTCCCGGCTTGCGGCGCCGTCTGAAAGGCGTATTTGGCAAAGTCGAACGCCAGCATCGCCATCATGACGAAGATAACCGGCTGCACGCCGCGCACCATGCCTTTGACATAGCTGTTGCCGTTCAGCTTGCTCATGATGCCGACGAGCGCAATCATGACGAGCGCCGTCGGCATGACAACGGCGCTGACCGCCACCGCCGCTCCAAGCCAGCCCGCCACGCGGTAGCCGATGAACGCGGACAGCTTCGTGGCAATCGGCCCCGGAAGCGTATTGCCGAGCGCCAGCGCTTGACCGAACTCCTCCGTCGTCAGCCAGCCGTACGTCTTGACCGCCTCGTTCTCGTAAAGCGGAATGATACTCGGCCCGCCGCCGAATCCAAGCATTGTCGCGCGGAAAAATCCGATGAATAACTGCCAAAGCTGCATGATCATGTGGTATGCCTTCCTTTTTCGCATAATGTGGGCTTCGGTTGCCGGGAGGTACCAGTCGTTCGGGTGCGTCTTCCAATAGCGGACCGCCGGTTTGCGAAGCCTCCCCCCCGGGCTGCGATCGGCCTACCGGGGCAAACGGCCAACACTGCAGCACCGGACGTACAGCCTCTCTCAATGGGCGTCCATCCCGGCCGCAAGCTCCCCCGACGTCGTCGGCTCCGTCCCGCTCCTTGCCTTGACGAACTGCCGGACCGCGCGCTCGATACCGCCATAGCCGGTACAGCGGCAAAGGTTACCGCACAGCCCGGCCTCGAGCTCGCCTCTACTTGGGGACGGGTTTTCATCCAGCAGCGCCTTCAGCGTGACGATCATGCCCGGCGTGCAGTAGCCGCATTGAAATCCGCCTTCGGTCAAAAAAGCCTGCTGAATCGGGTGCAGCTCCTGCCCCGATATCCCTTCGACCGTCGTGATCCGTTTGCCCGAGCATTGGTAAGCCATGACCAGGCAGGCGTTCACCGGCTTGCCGTCCAGCAGCACCATGCAGGCGCCGCAGCGGCCGATGCCGCAAGAAAGCTTGGGACCGGTCAGCTCCAGCTTATCCCGGAGCAGGTCGATCAGCCGCAAAGACGGGGAAACGGACAGCACCGTCTCCACGCCGTTCACTTCGCTTTTCCAATAAATGAGTCCGGGCTGCGCCATTTTCATGATGCTTCCTCCCCTTCCCCCGCCAAAATTCGGGCAAAATGCCGCTGCAGCTTCTCCGGCGAAACGGGCAGTTTGGCGATTCTGACCCCGGTCGCGTCGTGAATGGCCGAAACGATCGCCGGGGCCAGCGCAACGCTGCCTACTTCCCCTACACCGCGCGGCCCGAACGAGTCGCCTTCGGGCAGCTCCTCGATCGCGTGCAGCTCAAACCGCTCGTGAATATCGCTTAACGTCGGAATGAGGTAAGTGTCCAAATTTTTCGTCACATATTGCCCGCCGTCCATCAGCGCATCTTCGGTCAGCGTAAATCCAAGCGCCATGACGCTGCCACCCTCGATTTGCCCGAGGTACCCCTGCGGGTTGATGACCGGCCCGGCGGCAACGGCATGGTACTGATCCAGCACCTTGACGCGCCCGGTCAGCAGGTTGACCATCACCTTCACACAAACGGCCGCGTAGGTGTATAAGTAATGCGCGCCCATAATCGCATCCGGAGTCGTCGGGTAGTGGAACTCCGTGTGCGTGGACAGAGGCTCTCCGCAGGCGGCGGCAACTTCTTTGTATGTGACGAGCGGACCCTCGCCGCCTTTCTCATACACGCCGCCGGGGCCGGTTTCCAGCCGTTCCGCAGGCAGGCCGGTCAGCTCGGAGGCTTTGCCCAGCAGCCGGCTTTTAAACGGCCCTTTCATTCGCTGCAGTGCCATCCACATCATGCTGGTCGCGCGCGAAGCGGTGCTCGATCCGCTATGTGGCACCCGGTCCGTGTCGCCGATGACGATTTCCAAATCACCCGCCGCACAGCAAAACAAATCTTTCAGCATCAGCTCCAGCGAAGCCAAAAGCCCCTGCCCGAACTCTTCGTAGCCGAAGGCGGCCTGAATTTTCCCGTCCGCGGTCAGACGCAGCGTGCCGCCGGCCGGGTCGGGAATGCCGAAGCCGAGTCCGGCTCCGTGCATCGTGATCGCCGCGCCCGTTCCGATGCGAAGCCATGGTTCCTCGGGCCGGCCGCTGCGGTCATGTCTATTGCTCCACAGCGCGCACTCCGCGACGGAAGCCCATACTTGCCGGGCGCCGTCCGTCTGCACGATCCGCTGTGCGAACGGGCCGGGATCGCCCATCCCGCGCAAATTGATGTGGCGCAGCTGCCACGGGTCTATTCCCGCCGCTTCCGCAAGACGGTCCATTTGGCCTTCCATCGCAAAAACGACCTGGTTGCCGCCGAAGCCGCGAAACTCCCCGGAAACGCCGTTATTCGTATAAACCGATATGCCTTCGATGTCGACATGACCGATCCGGTATGGCCCGGACGCATGTTCCGTCGCGAAGTTGAGCACAGGTGCCCCAAGCGTTGCATAAGCTCCGGTATCCGCCGTAATCCGGACCTGATGGGCGATGATGCGCCCTTCGCCGTCGATGCCGGTTTTCATCCGGATTTTCATCGGATGCCGCTTGATGCCGGCACGCACCGACTCCTTGCGGGTGTTGTGCATTTTCACCGGCTTCCCGGATTTCAAAGCCAGCAGCGCGCCATACGGCTGCACGTTCAGCTCGTCTTTGCCCCCGAAGGAACCGCCGATCGGACTGGACACGACGCGAATGCAAGCCTCCGGCATACCGAGAATGCGGGACAGCTGCATCCGGTCCTTGAAGCCGTGCTGCGTCGCCGAGTATATCGTCAGCCGTCCGTGCGGTTCGGGAACGAACAGCCCGCCCTCCGTTTCGAGGTACGTGTGCATTTGACGCGGCGTTTCGTAAGTCCCTTCGACCACATAAGCGCAGCGGGAAAAAGCCTCCTCCGCATCGCCCCGCTTGTAATTCGTACGGTGCAGCACATTGCCGGCGGGATGCAGCTTCGGCGCTGCCGGATCAAGTCCGGCTTCGGGGCTGTCGATGACGGGCAGCGGCTCGTAATCGACCTCGATCAAGCCAAGCGCATACTCGGCGAGCTCCTCCGTTTCCGCAGCGACCGCCGCGACGGCATCACCGACATAACGCACGCGGTCCTCGCACAGCGCCGGCTGATCGGGAAACGCGATGCCGAACCGGTTCATGCCCGGCACATCCTCATGGGTGATCACCGCGTGCACGCCGGGAAGCCGGCTCGCTTTTTCCGTGCGGATGGACAGTATCCATGCGTGCGGATGCGGACTGCGCAGAACCTTGCCATGTAACATGCCGGGAAGACGCATATCGGTCAAATATTTGAGCTCGCCCGTCACTTTGCCCACGCCGTCCGGACGGACGTGCCAACGGTCGTCGCTTGCCGATTTACTCAGCCTCATAACGACTCCCCCTTCCGGCCCGCTTCGCGCATCAGCTGCCAAAGCCAGGCCGCCAAGGCGCCAGCCGCCGTCGTTTTGCGATAAGATTCGGTTGCCAATGCATCGGTATAAGTGACCAACTCCTCGCGGACCGCCTCATAAGCCCGGGTCATCAGCCCCCCCTCCGGGGCGCGGCCCTCGAGCAGCGACTCCGTCTGCCGCAGCCTCATTGCCGTGCCGGAACCGCCTCCCGCGGCAATGCGCAGCCGCTGCAGCTTGCCGTCGGCCCCAAGCCGGCCGCAAGCCGCAACGGTAACGAGCGACGGCGTAAACGATTCGCGACGACCCACTTTCTGATAAAAATAAACCGCCCTCCCGCCCACAAATGCAGACGCGGATTCCGCGGCGTTGGAACATCCCGTCGGTTCCTTCAGCCTGATCCCGACAAGCAGCGCATTCTCCCCTTGCCCTTCCGGCTGCTGCGAAGCCGGATCGCTTCGGCTGCCTGCGAATCCAGGCACGCCTTGCAGAAAATCCTCCAACGGGAAAATCACCCTGAGGCCGGCCTCGTACAGCTCCAGCATCGCTTCGGCTGCAAGCAGCGCCGGAATCGCGTCGCCTACGCGGGAGAAGACGTTGCCGCCGAGCGTCGCGATGCTGCGGATCGAAGGGGCGGCTATTTGCGCGGTCGCTTCGGCGAGCAAGCCGCATCTCTCCTGCAGCAGCGGATGCTTCACGCATTCGCCCAGCGTCACCGCCGCACCGATGCGCAGCCCGCCTTCCTCCAGGTTTACTCCGCGCAGCTCCGGCAATCCGGCCAAGCTGATCATATGTTTCGGCATCGGCGCAAGGCCCGACTCCCACTGGGTTCGCAGCAAGGTCGAGCCGGAAACGTAAATGCTTTCTTTACCCAGCGAGCGCTTCAGCCG
The DNA here is from genome assembly GCF_023276405.1 of Paenibacillus hamazuiensis. NCBI lineage: Bacteria > Bacillati > Bacillota > Bacilli > Caryophanales > Paenibacillaceae > Paenibacillus > Paenibacillus hamazuiensis. The sequence goes on along the minus strand of NZ_JALRMO010000001.1, from coordinate 1,641,636 downwards.
CCACGCCTCGTCGAGCGACTCCGGCTCCCACACCAGGGGAGACGGCACAAAGTCGTATTTTCCGATAGCCATCGTCATCTCCACCTCTCATGATCATGTTGGTTAGCGCCTTAAAAACCCGCCAAAGCGATTCACGCCCAGGCCGACGCTTCGGGACGGGCGAAGTTTTAAGCAGCGGTACGCCGTCCGGCGCGTTCAAGTGCATGTTGTTTTATGTTTTCACTATACACACGGCGGAATATTAACGTCAACTAATATGACATAAAATCGTTTCTAGCGATGAAGTATCATCTGTTTTTTTGTGCCGCATGCATAAACCAGATCTCGTGCGTCATATATAGTGACATGATGTTCTACGAAATTTTTTTCTAAAAATTCATATTGCTTTCCCGCGACGATCGATTTATAATTACGACTAACTTGATACGAAAGCGAAATTCGATGAAGAGAAAGAGTAAGTTATCCGGCTGATCCGCAGAGAGTTGGGGCAGGTGCGAGCCAACGTTCAGACGATAACCGAACGCCGTCTCCGAGAAGCAGGCTGAAACCGAAGTAAGTGCTGCCGCATTTCCAGCGTTAACGGGAACACGCATTGATGGATGCGTGAACGGAGTGTCACTTCGCATCGGAGTGAAACTAGGGTGGTAACACGGGTATAAACTCGTCCCTTGATGGGGCGGGTTTTTTTGTTTTTCCAAAAAAAAGGAGGAGATTTTAAATGACTTATTCATCCATCGGGGATTTATTGTCGCCGGCCGTGCGGGATATGCCGCCTTCGGGGATACGCAAGTTTTTCGATTATGCCAGCGGCATGAAAGACGTTATTTCGCTCGGCGTCGGGGAGCCGGATTTTGTGACGCCGAAGCATGTCAGGGACGCGTGTATCGCCGCCCTGGAAAAGGGACGGACCCAATACACGCCAAACGCCGGCCTGGTCGAGTTGAGGGAAGCGATCGCGGAGTATTTGTCGGCAAGCTTTCAGCTCTCGTACGAACCGGAGAACGAAGTGATGGTCACGGTGGGCAGCAGCGAAGCGATCGACCTCGCCTTGCGCGCTTTGATCACAAGCGGAGACGAGATTCTCGTACCGGCCCCCTGCTATATTTCATATTCGCCTATTACATTCTTGAGCGGAGGCACCCCCGTGGCCGTGGAAACATTTGCCGAAAACGGGTTCAAACTGACCGCCGAAGCGCTGCAGGCGAAGCTGACTCCCCGCTCCAAGGTGCTCGTGCTTTGCTACCCGAGCAACCCGACGGGAGCCGTCATGACGCGGGAGGATTGGCTGCCGATCGCCAGATTGGTCGAGAAGCATAACCTCGTTGTCATCGCGGATGAAATATATGCCGAGCTCACCTACGGCAGTAAACACGTAAGTTTCGCTTCTCTGCCGGGAATGAAAGACCGCACGCTTCTCGTCAGCGGCTTTTCCAAAGCGTTTGCGATGACCGGCTGGCGGGTCGGATACGTCTGCGGTCACCGGGAGCTCATTGCCGCCATGCTGAAGATCCACCAATATACGGTCATGTGCGCGCCGATTCTGGCCCAGCTCGCCGCGATAGAATCGCTCCGCAACGGCCTTGAGGAGAAGGATCGCATGATCGAAGCCTACGACGGACGCCGCAGGTCGTTCGTAGAAGGGCTCCGGCAGATCGGACTGTCCTGCCACGAGCCGCTCGGATCGTTTTATGCATTCCCTTCGATTGCTCATACGGGCTTAACCTCGGAGCTATTTGCACAAACCCTGCTTCAGGAAACGAAGGTCGCGACGGTGCCGGGCCATGTGTTCGGCCCGGGCGGAGAAGGCCATATCCGGTGCAGCTACGCAACCTCGCAAAGCCAGCTCGACGAAGCGCTGGAGCGGATGCATACTTTTTTGAAGAAAAATGCCGCGAAAGCCGCGGAGCCGCATCTTCCGAAAGTATGATTTTCCCGGGAGGGCGCGGCCTTCCGACGCAGCAGTTCCACGAGGCGCAGGTATGCACCCGGCGTTTCGCGCCGCTCACCCGTTTCGGGACCATAAGGCAAGGAACGTTTCCCAATCGGCCGGCGTATCCACGTCGGTAAAATCGGAAGCGGACCGCGGCACACAGATTCCTCGATACTTCGGCGAAGCAAGCAGCCGCCTCGCCCCGGCATCCCCCTCCAGCCGCTGCAATTCGTCCAGCAGCCGTGCGGAAAACAGTACCGGAGGCATCGGTTTGCCCTCTCGGGAGGAAGCGACGAAATCGAGTCCGGGATCTTCGGCGAACGCCGCTATGAGCGCGTCTATCCATGCGGCGGTGACAAGAGGCTGGTCGGCGAGCATGATCAGCACCGCATTCACCCCTCGCTCGCGTGCGACCTCAACCCCGGCACGAATCGAGTAGGCCATACCTTCGGCCGCCCGGATGCTAACCGTCCGCCGAAGTCTGCCGCTCGCCTCCTGCGGGCCATCCGGCCGGTCCGGGCAGGAAGCTTCGCTCCGCCGCTGAAGGTTCACAGTAAGCTCGGGCGGTTCATCATCGCCCGCTTCCGCCCGATGATGCCTGTCACCCCCCGGCGAGCCCGGCCACCAGTCGAGCCGCTGCCCCGGACGCGTGACCGCGACAATGCCGGCCAATCGCGAAAGCAGCGCTTCCGCGAGCGCCAACGTGCCGAGCCGCCGCCCGTCCGGCAGCTCCAGCGACAGCTTGGCGGTGCCCATCCGGCTGCTTTGCCCGGCGGCCAAGTAGATGCCGATGACGTTCATACCGCATCCTCCCACGAGCCGACGTTATTTTGCACTCTTTTGCAGCGGATCAGCTGCGCGACGATGCTGACGGCAATTTCCTCGGGGCCGACAGCGCCGATCGGCAGCCCTACCGGATAATGAAACGAGGCCGGAACGTGCAGCTGGTGCAGCAGCCGGCCTATCCTCACGCTCGAGCCCATGATTCCCACATAGCGGAGCGGACGAACCGCGAGCAGCTCCAGCAGCTCGCGGTCCCTCTCCATCTGATGGCTCATGACGACCGCGTAGTCGCGCGGCGCCAAATCCAGCGAAGCGATCAATGCCTCCGGGAACCCTACCGCCAGCTCCGCTTTGGGAAAACGCTGCGGCGTGCAAAGCCCGCTGCGCCAATCGGCCACCACCACTTTGAAACCGGTACGGACAGCAAGCTCCGCAAGGCTGCGGGAATCGTCGCCGGCGCCGAAAATGATCAGCCGGTCCTTCGGCACGTAGGTTTGATCGAAAACGCATGCTCCGTCGCTATCGGACATACTCGCTGCGGCCGCTTCTGCAACCCCGCCGGCCGGTACTTCCGTCAATTCGTAACGCATCCGGCGTCCTTCTCCGTTCAACCGGCGAACAAGCCGAACCGAACGGCCCTCAAGCAGCTCTCTTGCCGCACTCGTTAAACATTCGCGGAAATCGCCCGTCACCGGCTCCAGCAGCACATGGATTTCCCCGCCGCATCCGACGCTCGCGCCCCAAAACGGGTCGTCCTCCCCGCTCATGTCGTAGTGGACCAAAACCGTTTCGCCCGTACGCAAAACGCCGGCGACTCTTTCCGTCAAATCCGCCTCCAGGCAGCCGGGACTGATGCTCCCTGCCGTTTCCTCATTTTCATAAAGAAACATAAACGCTCCGGCCTTCCGGTAAGCATGACCTTTGACGTTAACGACGGTTGCCAAGACGCAAGGACGGGGATCCGTGAGCAAACGCGACAGAATTTCCACCTCATCCATGGGCATAACCTCCCGGGAACGCTCTACTCCTGATCAAGCATGCGTCGGAACAAAATCGCCAGCTTGAGCCGGAACAAATCGTTAAATTTTTTCAAGTCAACCTGCAGTAGCTCGCTCAGCTTTTCCATCCGGTATGTCGCCGTATTTCTGTGGATATACAGCCTTTTGGCTGTTTCCGCCATCTGGCCGTCGTTCTCGATAAACGTTTCCAGTGTACGAATCATTTCCTTGAAATATTCCGGGTCCTTTTCGAGCAGCGGGGCCAGCACCTGGCGGCAATAACTCTGCATCTTATCCTTCGGCACATGCCGGAACACGGAAGCCAGCTCCATCCCGTCAAAACGAACAACCCGTTCCGTCATGCCGAGCCCTTGCGCCAGTTGAACGGCCTCTAAGCATTCGCGGTGCGCCTCCTTCAGCAAATCGGGCCGAAATTTTACGCTGCTGATCGCGATCCTCGGACAAGGAACCCGGTCGTGCTGCAGCAGCGGACCCAGACACTTGGTCAGCATACCCTGGAGCGTCTCCGCATCCCCTGGCCCTTCGGCCGGGTAAATGGAAATCAAACCGTCTTCCAGCCATACGTGAAACCCGTCAAACAGTTTGAGTGCGGGATGATGCTGAAGTTCTTCCCAAATCCCCTTCATCCAATCGTTTTTTTCGTCATGGCGCAAAGAGGCCGGCATTTGCGTCAGAACGCAATGAAACCCCTTTTTCCACTGTCCGAGCTCCAAACGGTCGGCGTACTCGACAAGCGCTTCGATGGACAATTCGTTTTTCAAATAACGGGCCATCATAGCACCCAAATCCTGCCAAGCCGATTTCAGCATATACGGATTGTACTGGTACCCCATATGGTACGATATCATTTCCGCCGCCTGCAAAAAGAGCCCCTCCTCCACCTTCTCGACATAGATGTCCGGCGGAAAAAACAACACGTAACCGAGGCTCTCTTCCTTTTGCAGAAGCTGAACCCGGTAATGTCTCCTTCCTTCGATGAGCGCAGGGTGGAATTTATTTTTCCACGGCCAGCCCCGCAGAAGCTCCTCCGGCGAATAATCCGTTGCGTTATATATCAGATGCCCGCGGGAGCCGACAACCGCCATCGGGTAGCCGACGATATCCGAAACCGCGTCAAACAGCTGGCTAATGCGACCCGACTGGAGCGCAAACCTCATCAGCCGCTTCTGTTTGTCCAGCACCGACTGCAGCTCCAGTGTGTTTCGCTTGAACTCGGCCTGGAAAAGCCCATTCATCTGGTCGGAAAACGTAAACTGGTAAGGCAGCTCGATGAGCGGAAAACCGAGCCGGTCCGCTTCCTCCAGCATCGGCTCCGGGACCGCTTCCCAAAACCGCCCGAGCTTGATGCCAAGCCCGGCCGATCCCCGCCGGTCCAGCTTGCGCAGCAAATAAATCGCATCGTTCAAGCTGTCTTTAATAACGTAAGCGGTGGTAAACAGCATTTCGCCATCTTTTACCCAGTCGGAAATATCCGGGGCATCCATCACATTGACCGACTTGACGACGCGGGAAACGCCGGAACGTCCGGCAATCAGCTTCCCTTCGGAAAAAGGATAAATCGTAAGTGCCTGTTCGACGGAAAGATGCATGTTCGATCCCCTCCTGAATGCGTTTTGTCAGCTCAAAAAATGAGGTTCTCAACCCGTTTAGCGAAGAATTATGTTAGTTTATATAACATATTATTAAATATTTCCCGAAAGCACAACGAAAATCTTTGACAATCCGTCCTTTATGTAATTTTTATTGATATATACATAACATTAGAATAAAGTATTATAAAAATTCCATACAGAGGAGCGAGCGCTTATGGATAACAATCGGATAGATCGGCTTATACGCGAGCTGCCCAAGGTCGATCTTCATTTGCACCTGGACGGGAGCGTCCGGCCCGGAACGATCATGGATTTGGCGGATGAGCACGGCATCGAGCTGCCGGGTAAATGCGCCGAGGAACTGATTCCTTTTATGCAGGTAAACGAAACCTGCACAAGTCTTGGCGAATACTTGAGCAAATTCCATTTCACGACCCGATTTCTGCAAACGGCGGCGGCCTTGGAGCGAGTCGCCTACGAAATTGTGGAGCAAGCCGCGGGTCATAGCTGCAAATACGTAGAGGTACGTTTCGCCCCGCAGCTTCATCGGGAAAAAGGTCTGTCCGCGGAGGAAGCGATTCATGCCGTACTGCAGGGGCTGAAACGGGGAGAATTGCAATTCGGAGTCAAAGCGCGGGCGATCGCGATTTGCATGAGGAATCATTCCGAACGGGAAAACAGGGAGGTTATCGAAGCGGCGGCAAGCTTTATCGGAAAAGGACTCGTCGCGGCCGATCTGGCGGGCGACGAAGCTTCGTATCCGCCGGAGCGCTTTCGAGGCGTATTCGCCTTCTCCCAAAAGCGGGATATTCCCATAACGATTCATGCCGGAGAAGCAGCCGGCGCCGACAACATTTACGAAGCCGTAGAGAACCTCGGCGCCGCACGGATCGGCCATGGAGTCAGATTGAAGGAAAATCCGCGCATCCTGGAAATCGTTGCGGACCGCCGCATCCCTCTGGAAATGTGTCCGATCAGCAACATCCAAACAAAGGCGGTTCCCTCATGGGAAAGCTACCCGATACGCGACTATTTCGAACGCGGGCTGCATATTACCGTCAATACCGACAATCCGAGCGTGTCGGGTACGAATATTACGCAGGAGTACCGGGTGCTCGCGGAAAAATTCGGCTTCACCGTGCCGGAGCTGGCAAAGCTGGCGATGAACGGCCTGGAAGCCGCCTTTTTGGAAGAGCATGAGAAGAAGGCTTTGCGGAAGGAGTTTCGCCGGCGGCTCAGCGAGCTTGGGATCGTTTCTGCGGTATGAGGCCAGCGGATGCGCGATCCTATTGACCACGGCACCGTTTGGTGCCTATATCACTTTTTAGTCCCTTTGGAACAAAAAAGTGCCGTCTTCTCACGGAACGCACAAACGTGCATAATCACCTTACCAAACAAAAATAAGGAATGAAATCCGGAGGAGAGGCAAATGAACTCATTTGTAAAAGTACATGTGATGCACACCGGAGATTTAAAGTACGATCGGGCTCTGGCTTTTAAAGAGCTTGACGAGATTCCGGCCGTTAACCGGCGCGGTGAACCGTACCAGCAATTGGTCCCCGTTTCCAGTTACTTGATCGAACATCCCAAGGGACGGATCGTTATTGACGCCGGATGGCACGAAGACATTCGTACTCAGCCCAAGGAGCATTTTGGCGAAGACTTGTATCAATTTATCGAGTACAGGCTTCCGGCGGGAAGTTCGGTCAGAGAGCAGCTTGCCGCCAAAAACATTGCGCCGCAGGACATCGATGCGGTTGTTTTGACACATCTGGATGAGGATCATATCAGCGGGCTGGAGCTTTTGACCGGAGCCAAAAAATTTGTTGTCAGCGGCCCGGAGCTGAGGAACGCGGCTAAGTACAAAGAAAAATGGTATAAAGGCATATCGTTCGAAACGTTTGAGCCTGAACCGATTCCTTTCGGTCCTTTCCAATCGGGCAAAGATTTGTTCGGGGACGGACTCGTTTATCTTGTGTTTACCCCCGGGCATACGGCCGGACACGTATCCGTTCTTGCCCGCGTGGAAAAGGGGTGGCTCTTGCTCGTTTCCGATGTGGGATATGCCGAAAAATCATGGAAAGAGCTGGTTTTGCCCGGCTATACGTTTGACGACCAGCAAGCTTTGGCCTCTTTGCAATGGGTGCGGGAATTTTCGCAAAGAGAGGATTGCATCGCGGCTATTGCCAATCATGACCCGTCAGTCCAGCCGGGTATTTATTGACAGCGGCCTTCAGCGGCGTCCGAAGCCGGAAATATAAAAGGCGATGAGAAAAAACACCGACGCCGCTACATACATGGCGGAAATCGGGACATACCCTTTAATCCAGCCGGCGGCCCCCATCGAAAACAGGTGAGCTGCCATATAAAGCGGGGTCAGAAAGCCGTTTACTCTGCCGACGAGCGATTCGTCGGCGTTTTTCAGGACGATCGTATGGATCCCGATATGGATGGCGGGAACGGACAAGCCGAACACAACCTGCGAAACGAGTGTCAGGATGAGATTCGTAGATAAGCCCGACAGCAATATGCCGGCGGAGCACACAGCCATCCCCAATGACAGGACGCGTTCGGCCGGCAATTTCCTTGAGACCGCGGTCACGAATGCGCTCCCCGCAAGCATCGCGGTGCCGCTCGCCGCCATCAGCCATTGCAAATATTCCTTGGGCAGCCCAAGACGTTCCGTTACCAGAAAAATCGCCAGCGGCTGAATGATTCCGAGACCGAGTCCGGCCAGCACAAAACACCAGCCGAGCGTTTTCAAAGAAGGTTTGTCTGCGATATAACGGAAGCCCGCCCGCATTTCTTGGAGTATCCGACCTGCGGGTGCAGCCTCCGTATGGCGGTCCGGAGGAAGCAGCAGCAAGCAAACTGCCGAAAGCAAAAATGCGATCCCGACAAACCCGATCGAAACGGCAATGCCGTATTGCTGATAAACGAATGTACCGAACACCGGGCCGAGTATGGTAAACACGGCAAACAGCGTTTGGTAGAGCGACATGCCGGTTTGCACAAGATGCGATGGCACATGCTGCTTAAACAGCTTTAATCCGGCCGGCTGGGAAAACTGCGACAGCGCCGAGGAGATCAGCGTAGCCGCAAATACCGCCTTCCATCCTCCGAATGACATAGCAAACAGGACGGCGAAAACCGAGACGGCGCTGAGCAAATCGCTGCACACCATCGTCCGTTTTGGCGGCCAGCGGTCGGCAAAGGTGCCGCCGATGAAGGAAAGCAGGAATATCGGCAAGTATTCCGCTACGGCAATAAGCGATACGGCGAGCGGATCCGCATTCGTTTGCTCGGTGACGTAAAGCAGAACAGCGAAATTGCGCACCCAGACGCCGATCTGCAAAAACAATGCGGATGCCAAAATCATCTGCACGACGCGATTGTTCAGCAAGGATGTTCTCAAGAGCGGAACGGTTGTCATCTCTATGCATCTCCTTTATTACTTCGATGCACATAACGTACCATTCCGGCCGCGTCGCCCTCTACCCGCAGCCGGAGTTCGGATGACGGTTAACGGGAACAAAAAAACTGCCCCGAAAGGCAGCTGATTACGTCTTTTTTCTTATCAGGTGCCGCTTTATCGCATAATAGGAAAGCCAAGCGATGACGGCGACGGTGCCCAGTTTGTAAGCCATCTTCACGGACGAACCCTCCCGAACCGCACCAATTCACCAGGGTTCACGCCATATTTTTCCCGGAATGTTTCTGCGAAATGGCTCGGATTCGAATAGCCGACGGCGCAGGACGCCTCAAGCACGTTGACGGCGCCCATCTGCAGTAAACGATAAGCTTTCTCCAAACGTTTCTCCCGCAAATAACCGAACACCGTATTCCCGTATATTTCCTTGAAGCCGAGTTTCAGCTTGCAGTCGTTCATGCCGACGAGCCGGGAAAGCTCGATAAGTGAAGGCGGCTCCGTCATGCGCTCCAGCAAAATATCCCGGGCTTGACGGATTTTCTCCATTTCTCTTTTCGTCAACCTGGCGGCTCCCCGAATGCCGTCTTGCAGAAACGTTCGGAAAGCGAGAGACAGCAGTTCCAGCACGCCGCACTCCAGCTCGAAATTCGTGATCCCCGGTGATCCGGCAGAGCGCATGATTCGATTCACAATAACGGATGCAGCCGGATCTATCTTTTCCTGAAATACCCGAAACCTCTTATCCCCAAGTATGCGGTAAAAATCAACCGTCCGACTCCCGCCGGCCGCATCCTCCATAAATCGCTGAAAGGTCGCAACGGGAATGCCGATGCCCAGCATCCGGAACGATTCGTCCTTGGCAAATTCGAGGCAGGCTTCCGCCTGATCGATGAACTGAAGCGTGCAGCTGCCGGGGACGATCTCGAATCGCGAGCTGGAAACGCTGGTTTCCCGAGTCCCTTGAAAACAATAGCTCAGTTCGACCATGGCGGCGGCGCCGGGGATGTTCACTTGGCGCTGGCGGCAAAGCGTAAACTCGGTCAGCGCTACTTCCAAATCACCGCGGGGCACAAAGCGGCGTACGGTTCCTGATCCGATCCGCGAGCGCAGCTTCATTTCTTCCGTCCGGTTTTGAGCATTGCGCCTCAGTTCAAGCCCGTCAAAAAAAAGATTGAAATAATGACGAAAATCGGCTGCATCCAATCTGCTCACCCCGCTGTGAATGAATTTCGGAAAATGGATCCACATTTTTCCGTTAACGGCAATAGTTCATTATACCGAGTTTTGCTGCCTTTGACCAGCCAGGATGAGGTCTCTCCGGGGGGCCATGAGCGGGTTCAAGATGCCGAGACAGACAAAACCGATCATGACGGATGTGAAAATAATTCTCATGAAATTTCCCTCCTTTTACGTTTACCGCTCCATTTTACTGGAACCGGCAAACAGTGTCCGCCCGCTCACGGAGCCGAATGGATGCCGGAGGGAGAATTGAGGCCATATTTTACACGCAAGTTGAGCCGCCTGCGTGCAGAAGCGAAACGCGCGCCGTATTAGGCGCGCGTTCGTTTGGGTCAATCGCTGCTGGAGCTGGAGCTGCCGGAGTCGCTGGAACCCGAATCGCCGGAGCCACCCGAACCGCTGTCCCAGCTCGAAGTCGCCGAATCCGCGGACGAATCGCTGCCCCAGCTCGAGGTTGCGCTGTCCGCCGAACGTCTGCGTTCCTCTTCCGCCGCAGCTTCGGCTTCCGCCTGACGTTCCTGCTCCAGACGGCGCGCCTCCTCCTCTTCGCGGACAAGGCGGTCGTGCTCCTGCTCCATTTCGTCAAGCAGCGCGTTCGCCTGAGAGAGCTGGTTCAGCGCATCGGCATAAAACCCGAGCGAAATAAGCCGCGACACCTCGGACATGGAATCGTCGTAGCCGCTGGAAAAGCGCGAAAGATGTGAATGGGAGCGGAACCGCGAATGCTTGCTTCTGTACAGCGCTTGCAGCTCGCCGAGCCGCTCCTCGGCTTCCCGCTTCTGGCGGATCAGCTCGTCGACATGGCGTGCGAACGACTCCACTTCCGCGCCGATTTGCTGCAGCTGGTACTGCACGTTGTCCAGATCGAGCGGACGGCTTGCGAATAAAGCATCCGTGTCGCGAAGACGCCGCTGCACCTGATGCCGCAGCGTCGCAAGCGGACCGCTTGCTGCAGCGTCGTTCGTATCCAGGACGGCGATCGCCTGCTGGAACCTGCTCTTCTGCTCGGCAAACGAAGCCTGGCAGTCCCTTTCCTTCTGCGCGAGCGTATCGAACCGGCCCAGCACCGTTTGCTTCACGCCTTCAAGCTTGTCGATTTGCTCGAATATGGACAGAAGCTCGGCCGCCGCTTTCGAGTACAATTGAACGGCTTCGCCGTTCCACTCCCGCACCTGCGGGATGCGGGCGGCCTGCCCTGCCGCTTCCCGCTGGAGGTCGGCGGCCAGGGCCGGCAAATCGCTCCAATGCTTGCCGGCATATTCCTGCGTCAGCCTGACGATTTCCGCATCGAATCTGGCGTCGAAACGCAAAAGCTCGGCAAGCTTGCGCTCCGCTTCGGCCGCGCCGCTGGCGTTTTTGTCGCGCTGCTCGGCGATTGCCGCAAGCGATGTGCGTGCGTTGTCCAGCAGCGTGCGAACGCGCTCTGCGGTTTCAGCAGCTTCGGATGCATAGCCGGATTCCAAGAGCTGTACGGCTTGCCCATGAAGCGCCTTTGCCTGCGGCAGCGTCTCAAACGGATTATGCTCCGCAAGCAGGAGACGCTCCTTCTGCACGAACGATTCCATTTCCGATTTGGCGGTGCCGATTTTACCGGGCAGCTCCGGAATTTCGGACATACAGGCAGACATGGCTCCGATATCCGCTTCAAGGACAGACAGAATCGTCAGCGCTTCGTCCAATTCTTCCTTTGCCTGCATCACGTTAAAATCGTCGTTTTGCTCCGCCTCGGCTGCTTTCGCTTTAGCCTGATCCAGACGCGCCGTCATCGATTCGAGCGGATAACCTGATTTTTTCCGCCATTCGGCGACCGCGGCTTCAAGCTGCATGATTTGCGCATTCGCTTGGGAAGACGATTCCTTCACCGCTTTACCGGCTGTGACGATTTCCTCGAACGCCGCGCTTATTCTCTCGCAGTCGTTTTCATAGCCGCCGAGCGCTTCCTCGGCTTCGGCCAACACGGCCTGAGCCGTGCCGAAGGTTATGTACGGAATCGCCAAACCTCTGAGCCGCTGGCTCGTTTCGTTAATCGCGGCCTTCAGCGCCTCCGCTTCGTCCCGGATGCCGGAGAGCATCATCTTCGTTTTGGCGAGGACGAATCCTTTTTCCAGATCGCTGGTGATAAGGCTGTGATCCAATACAGAGCCAACCTTCTCCCAAACGTCTCGGCTTTGCTCAAGCAGCTGCTCGCATTGCGTTTTCAGCTGCGCACGTTTTCTGAACGCGTAGATCGCGTAAACGATCACCGCAACGATCAGGATCAGCACGAGGAAAAGCCATATCTTGGAGCCGCCACCGCCGGACTTGGCCGCAAGAGGCTGCTGGCTCTTGGCCGCCGCTCCGGACGGCGAAGCCGGTTTGGCAGCGGAAGACGACTTGTCTGCCGCAGCCGGCGCGGGGGCCGGAGATTTGATCATTCCGCCCAGCGCATCGGCTACCGCGATGACGCCGTCAGCCAGCTTCCCTTTGCTCGCAAGCGGAACGAACTCCTTGTCGATCAGCTCCTTCAGCTTCTTCTCTTTATTATTGCCGTCCTTGTCATAATCGTCCGGAAGCGCCTCTACGGCGGTTTTCAGCTCGTTGTTTTCATAATACACCGTAACGAGATTCGGTTTCGTGGAGATGACCATCGCGGCGGCATCCGCCTTCAGTCCCCACTTTCCGTAAGCGTCCTTAGCCAGCGCGTCGGCATTCGTCTCAGACAAACCTGTCGCCGTCAGCACGCTGATTTTCAATTTTTTCGCAGCCAGCTCCTTCTCAAGCCGCGCCGCATCTTCTTTTGTAAATACGCCTGCCGGATCGGTGACATAGCCTTTTCGGGCCGGCATATCGGCGGCGAAGCCGGTCGCGCCAAGGCAAAGCGACAGCAGGAAAGCAAAAATAAAGATCAACATCCGTTTTTGGCTGAACATGTGACTAAGGTCTCCCTTCTTAGGGTTCCGGGCTCATAGCTCCCGGTCTTTTTGCATATTTTTTTACGATGGTTCGGATTCGCACACCGTTCCTGAACCATTGTAACATCCGAAGAAGGGAGAAGACTGTCGAACATTGTCGTTTTCATGAAAAACTTGGAAGTATCCTCGGAGAATAAAGTTTTAAACTCGATGATCCGGTAAAGCATCAGGCTGAATAGCCTTAAAAAGAAACGGCGGTGCATTGGGACTTGCAAAAAGTCCTTGGACCGCCGCCGCTTTTATTATGTTATTCCGAAAAGTCGGTTACTGCACCTGTGGATGCAGAGGAAACCAGTCTTGCATACTTGGCCAGAACTCCCGAGTTTACTTTAAGCGGACGCTGCACCCACGCTTGCTTGCGGGCGGCCAGCTCCTCATCCGTCACTTCAAACATAATCTGCTGCGTTTCGCTGTCGATGGTGATCATGTCTCCGCTCCTCAGCAGCGCAATCGGTCCGCCCACCTGCGCTTCGGGCGATACGTGGCCGACTACAAACCCATGCGAGCCGCCCGAGAATCTGCCGTCCGTAATAAGCGCAACTTCCCCGCCGAGGCCCTTCCCTACAATAAGAGCCGTAACCGAAAGCATCTCCGGCATTCCCGGCCCGCCTTTCGGGCCGCAATAGCGAATGACCAAAACATCGCCTTTATGGATTTCATCCCTCAAAATAGCTTCGGTCGCTTCCTCCTCGCTATCGTATACCTTGGCCGGCCCGACAAACCGCAGCTTCTTCATACCCGACATTTTGGCCACAGCCCCTTCAGGAGCCAGGTTGCCTCTAAGCACAACCAACGGTCCGTTCGGTTTCAACGGTTTATTTAATGGACGAATAATATCCTGATCGTTTCGCAGCGGTGCTGCTTCGGACAAATTATCCGCCAACGTTTTGCCCGTCACTGTCAGGCAATCACCGTGAAGAAGTCCCTCGGCGAGCAGTAATTTCATTACTCCCGGAACGCCGCCGATTTCGTTCAAATCCTGCATGGCGTATCGGCCGCTTGGCTTCAAATCGGCCAGATGAGGAACACGCAAGCGGATCCGCTCGAAATCGTCTAACGTTAAATCGACACCAACCGAATGCGCTATGGCGAGCAAATGCAGGAACGCATTTGTTGAACCGCCTAAAGCCATAACTACCGTAATGGCATTTTCAAACGCTTTTTTCGTCATGATGTCTTTAGGATAGATACCTTGTTCCAGCAGCAATATGACCTGTCTGCCTGCCGCAGCGCATTCCGCCGCTTTGTCGGGCGAGATGGCCGGCGTGGAGGAGGAGCCGGGCAGGCTCATACCCATGGCTTCCGCCGCAGCGGCCATGGTATTGGCGGTGTACATGCCGCCGCAAGCACCGGGCCCCGGGCAGACGCTGCATTCCACCTTATGGAGCTGATCGTCCGTCATTTTTCCATCATGATATTGGCCGACCGCCTCGAAAGCCGTAACGATATCGACGCTTTTGCCGTCGAGATTGCCGGGTTGAATGGTTCCGCCATATACATAAACGGATGGAATATTCATGCGTCCGATCGCCATTAGACAGGCAGGCGTATTTTTGTCGCACCCGCCGATCGCCACAAGACCGTCAAAGCGCTCCGCCCCTGCCACGATCTCAATGGAATCCGCAATGGCCTCCCGGCTTGGCAGCGAGAACAACATGCCTCCATGCCCCATGGATATGCCGTCCGAGACTGTGATCGTATTAAAGATTAGCGGAGCGCCGCCGTGGTCACGCGCCCCTTTCTTGGCTTGAACGGCCAGTTCGTTGATGTGCATATTGCACGGCGTAACCTCACTCCAAGTGCTGGCTACGCCAATCATCGGTTTTTTGAAATCTTCGTCGGTAAAACCAACGGCACGGAGCATAGCCCTGTTCGGCACCCGGTTGACACCTTCGCTGATTACATTGCTGCGAATCCGCAGATCTTTTCCGCTCTCCATCGTTCAATCGCCCCTGTCTGTTTAAAATAATCCGTGCAGTTCCTGCATCGGACGGGTAAAATTCCGCTTCATCATCGCACGTGCGCTATCGCTGTCTTTTCTTTCGAAAGCCGCAATAATCGAGTCATGTTCATCGACGGAAGCTTGCGTTGCCGTAATCGGCTGCTTTAAAAAAACGTATTTGAAACGCCGGATATGAATCTGAAGCGATGCGCTGAACGAAGCGACATAAGGGTTATCCGAAAGCTCCACAATAAGGTTATGGAACTGTTCATCCGCCTCCATGGCTTGGTAAGCCTGACCGCTCTTAATGGCGGCGGCAAATTCCATGTTTATCGCCCGCAGCCTGTCGACCTGCTCGGGAACGATAATTTTTGCGGTAACCTCGGCTGCCAAAGCCTGAAGAGCCGCCATCGTCGAATACATTTTGAAAATGTCTTCCTTTTCAATTGCCGTCACTTTTGTTTCTTTTCCAGGATGCATAGAAACGAGTCCTTGTACTTCGAGCAGTTGAAAAGCTTCGCGAATAGGCGTACGGCTGACGCCAAGCGACTCCGCCAATTCCGCATCGAGAAGTTTTTCCCCGGGCTGCAGCGTACCGTCGATAATCCACCGCTGAATTTGAGCGAAGGCTCTTTCTTTTGCGGACATCCGTACGGGCGAGACAAAATTTTTAGGTACCGGCACTATGATCACCCTTTACCGATTAGTTAACATATATGCAATATATCGCATACATATATTAAAATCAAGAGGGTAAAATAAATCACCTCCCCTATTCTTAGGTGGCTGCCGCACTCGGCAGGAAGCAAAAAAAAGACCGTCGGATAGACGGCCTTGCGGTTTCATGACCAACAATTTCAAGAGGTTCATTGCTAGTTATCTCTTAAAAAATTGCTCCAAACGCTCCTTCTGGTGAAGGTGATGCCGGTAATGCATTTCGACGATACCGAACCATTCCCTCGCGTTTAGTGCGCCGAACCGGGGATGGGCGGCGGTGCCGGAAGGCGGATCGCCTTCGAGGAGCTCTCCGATGGAATTCATCCTGCTCGCGACCTGGTGCAAGCCTTGTACGATTTGCTCCTTGCTCTCAGGCTGCGGCGGCGCAGGCTGCGGAGCTTGTATCCGAACAGGCGGGAAACTTCCTGCGCCGAATACGGCTCTGCCCGCATCCGTCATTTCTCCTTCGGAAGCTGTGGCATCAACGCCCTGCGCCAGGCACTTCTCGACGTTGGCAAGCTGCATTTTCAGCGCAGAGCCGATCAGATGCATGTACATTTGCCCGAGCGACCATTCATCCTCACCGGGCTTTCGCCGCAGCTGCTCCAAGCTGAAACGGTCCAACTCCTGAATATAGTGATTCGTCGTTTTTTCGAATTGCTGCAAAGTTTCGGAAATGTTCATCGGTTTATGCTCCTTTTCATCATTTGTCTCCAGTATAAAAAAACGCTGCTGACAACATTATGTCAGTAGCGTAAAAGCTTTTCTGAAGAAAATGATTATCTTTGCACTTAGCCGGAAAACCTGCATCTAATTCCAATATTCCCCGATCAGAGCACTTTAGCAGCGGCAAGCTCAACCGAATTGCACGTTCACGCCAAGTGCCGCCAACTGGTCGAAATAGTCCGGGCACGTCTTGGCTACGCACGACGGATCGGCGATGCGGACTCCGCCCGCTTTCGCCCCGATCAAGGCGAGCGACATCGCCATGCGGTGGTCGTCTTGCGGGTCGAGCAAAGCCGGGCGAGGCTGTCCGGGATGCACGGTCAGCCCGTCTTCGCGCTCCTCGACGCGGATGCCGAGCTTGCGCAGCTCCGTGCAGATCGCCGCAATCCGGTCGCACTCATGATGCCGGATATGTGCCGCATCGGTCAGCGTGACCGGGCCGTCGGCAAAACAGGCGAGCGCCGCCATCGTCAGCGTCTGGTCGGACCAACGTTTCATGCTGACGGTAAAGCCGCCTTTCGGCTTCGGCGTTCCTTGCACCTCGACGAAATCCGCACTTTTTGTGACGGCGCAGCCCATCCGCTCCAATATATCGAGCATTTCGATATCCGGCTGGCGTGTTTCGGCGGAAATCCCGTCGATTCGGATACGCCCGTTCGTCAGCGCGGCCAGCGCCCAATAATAGCAGCAAGTGGAGACGTCCGGCTCCAGCCGGTACTCTCCGGGCTGGTAGCGGCCCGGAACGACAACGAACGAACGTCCCTCATCCCGCACCTCCGGCCGCACGCCGAACCGCCGCATCATGTCGAGCGTCATCTCGACATAGTCGCGCTGCACTACGCCGCCCTCGACGCGGATGGTTACCGGCGCTTTCGCATAGGGCGCGGCAATGAGCAGCCCGCTGAGGAACTGGCTCGATACGGCGCCGGAGATCGCCGTTTCCCCGCCCGGCAGCCCACCGCTTGCGCGAACGGTCAGCGGCAGGCAGCCGGCCTCGCGCTCGCAGCGGATGTCGGCGCCGAGCCGGGCCAGCGCCTCGAGCAGCGGGGCCAGCGGCCTTTCGCTGAGCCTGCGGCCGCCGCTCACGCTCCACTCGCCGCTTCCGGCGAGCAGCGCCCCTGGCAGAAAGCGGGCAACCGTTCCCGCCGCGCCCACATAAAGCGCACCGTGCGGGACAGGCCACTGTCCTCCCGCTCCCTCCACTACGGCCGTATCGTCCGAAACGTCAATCCCTACGCCAAGCCGCCGCAAACTATCGACGCACCAATATGAATCGTCGCTTTTTAGCAGACCCTCAAGCCGCGACGTTCCTTCCGCCAACGCGGCCATAATCAGCGCGCGGTTCGTCAAGCTTTTGCTGCCGGGCACCCGGATCGCCGCATCAACCGGCCCCGCCGCCGGTAAAATCAGCACCTCCT
The DNA here is from genome assembly GCF_023276405.1 of Paenibacillus hamazuiensis. Lineage (NCBI taxonomy): Bacteria > Bacillati > Bacillota > Bacilli > Caryophanales > Paenibacillaceae > Paenibacillus > Paenibacillus hamazuiensis. The sequence goes on along the minus strand of NZ_JALRMO010000001.1, from coordinate 1,623,889 downwards.
GCGTTTCGTTGTAGCGCGACCATGGGGAGCGTGTCCCCCGGTCCGGCTCATCAATCGACTGATCGTTCATCGCATCCACCTCTTCATCAAAATTACGGTGAAAACCGAACGCAACGTGTCCCGGATCATGCTTTCGATCGCTCCTTGGCCCCAAGGCGACCGCTATCTTTACTCCGGCACGACTGACGTCCGCTTCGCTTTGCCTCACCGCGGCACCCGGTCTTTGCCAACCGGACTTGACTTGATTATAATCAAGCTAATGAAATAGATGAAATCATCATTTTCCAATGATGTCATAGAGGTGTTTTATATCGTGTTCAATTTGGAATGGTATCGAATTTTTCTACACACCGCGAGGCTCGGCAATTTGACAAAAGCGGCGGAAGCGCTATACATCACGCAGCCTTCCGTCAGCTATGCGATCAAGCAGATGGAAGAGGCGCTCGGCTTGAAATTGTTTCGCCGTTTGTCCAAAGGCGTCGAGCTTACGCCGGAAGGAAAATCTTTGCTGGACTACGTAGAACGCTCGTTTTCACTTCTGTCCGAAGGGGAAAAACGACTCCAGGACCTGAAGCAGCTTGCCGCGGGAGAGCTTCGCGTCGGCGCCAGCGATTCGCTGTTCAAGATTTTGCTGCTGCCGAAGCTGGATGCGTTTCACTCCCGCTACCCTGATATCCGCATCCGGCTCTCGCACGGCAAGACGCCGGAAATCGCGCAGCGGCTGAAGGACGGGCTGATCGACTGCGGGCTCGTGCATATGCCGCTGACCGATCCGCAGCTGGACGTCCGGCCATTCGCCGAGCTGCCCTGCGCGTTTGTCGCCGGGCGAACGTACGCGGAGCTGGCGGACCGCCCGATTTCCGCAGCCGAGCTCGGCGGCCTGCCGCTGCTGCTGCTCTCGCAGGGCAGCAGCACCCGCCGTTTCGTCGAGACGTGGTTCGCTGCGCAGGGCGTCGCCGTTGACGCGGACATCGAGCTGGGCAGCATCGATCTGCTCGTCGAATGCGCCCGGCTTGGGCTGGGGATCGCGTTTGTCGCCCGCCCGGTTATCGAAAAGGAGCTGGAAGCCGGCGATCTGATCGAGCTTAAGCCAATCACCGGGATTCCGCCGCGCCAAATCGGCATCGCCACCCTCAAGCACGCAGCACTTCCGCTTTCTGCGGAAAGTTTTCTGCATATGCTTGCGACGTCCGGGACAAGTTAATGCAGGAGGTGGAAACATTTTGGATACTTTGGATAAAGAAGTGACAAAACCGGAATACACCCCCGTTCCTATCTGGAGATGCCAAAACGCCGATTGCAAAGCATGGGTCCGCGAGGAGCTGGCCGCATCGCCGAACCCCGGCTGTCCGCTGTGCAGCGGTAAAATGGTGCGCAGCTACAAGCATTTGCCCAAGCTCGTGAAAAAGGCGGCATCTACGAGGAAAAAGAAGATGGACGTGCTGCTGCACTAGTTCTGTTTGCAGCGCAAAAAACTCCGCCCCGGGACGGGACGGAGTTTTCTATAGAGCAAGCTTACCATTCCTGGCGGGCAAGCAAAGAGGACAAGAACACCAGCGCCAAACCTTGGCCCCAGCCCTGGACCCGCTTGTACGGCACTTCCTTGTAGCCCTGCGCGTCGTTCATGACCGCAGTGCCGGCCGATACGCCGTTAACCGAACCTTCTTCGCCGATGCGGCCAAGGATGCCTTTGATCGATTTGTTCACGTATTTGTTGTACATCTTCCCGCGGGACAACAGTGCGGCGGCAATGCCGGCCGAGCCTGATGTTTCCGTGTATGATGTCGGGTCCGTCAATACCGTGTGCCACAGCCCGGATTCGTCCTGCAGGCGGACAAGCGCGCTGAGCTGGTCGCGAAGCGAACCGTCGATGATCATAAACGAAGGATGCTGCACCGGAACGAGCTCGAGAGCCCGGGCCATCGTGATCGCCGCCCAGGAATTGCCGCGCGCCCAGTAGATGCCGGACATATGGTTTTGCGCGATGTTGTCCCAGCCGTGGTAATACAGGTTCGTGACCGGATCCTGCAAAAAGTTTTCATGACCGTGATACTGCTTGAGGCCATCCTCGAAATAATCGTCCCGCTTCAGCATCGCACCGATGCGCACGAGGAAGTAACCCGCCATGAACATGGTGTCCACCCAGGCCTGCTCCGGGAAGTTGTACGTTTCCGAGTTGACGGTATGCTGGAAAACTCCGTCCGCGAACCGGACCGCATCGTGCTTCAAATAATCCGCCATCTGCGTGGCGATGTCGATGTAGCGCTGATCGCCCGTCGCCTTATGCAGAGTGAGCAGGGAATGCCCAATGGAAACGGCATTGACCGAAAGCTTCGGCAGCCCGTCCTCGAGCTGCTCGTCCACCCAAGCTTTAAGCATATCGATGTATTCCTGCTTCCCCGTCGCCTCGTACGCTTCCGTAACCCCGTAAAAAGCGACGCCTCCCGGCCAGTCCCAGTTGAAGTCCATTTGGAACGTACGCTGCACGACCCGGTCAATCGCTTCTAAAATTTGCTTCTCATCGAATTCAAGTGCCGGCACGTCAGTTTCTCCCCTCATCGGCTTTCCTTTCGGGTGTTATCCTTTCAGGCCGCTCGTGCTGATGCCTTCCACGATAAACTTTTGAAATATGAAAAATACAATCACGATAGGGAGCAGCGACAGTGTAGCCATCGCGAACATGCCTCCCCAGTTGTTGAGCGATTCCCCGTCCAAAAACAGCTTGAGCGCCAAGGATACCGGATACAGCTCCGGCTTGTTCAAATACAGCAGTGGGTTGATGAAATCGTCCCATCTCCAATAGAAGGAGAAGATCGCCGAAGTGACCAGCGCGGGTACGATCAGCGGCAGTACAATCTTAAAGAAGATGCCGTATTTGCTGCACCCGTCCATCTTCGCCGCCTCATCCAGCTCTCCCGGAATCGTGCGGATAAACTGCATCATCAGGAAGATGAAGAAAGGCGCTGCAAAAAAGCTCGGAACGATAATCGGTTTGAACGACGACAGCCAGCCCAGCTTGGCAAACATGACGTACTGCGGAATGATCGTCACGTCATGCGGCAGCATCAAGGTCATCATGACGCAGCCGAACCAGAAGCTTTTGCCGAAAAACGGAATGCGCGCAAATCCGTAAGCGACGAGAGCGGAGGAAGCGACCGCGCCGATCGTGGAGATGACCACAATGTAAAACGAGTTTTGGAAAAACGTAGCAAACGTCGTACCCGCAAAGCCTTTCCAACCGCTCGCATAGTTCGCGAACTCCAAACGGCTCGGAATGAGGCTGTATGCCGTTGAGAAAATTTCGTCGTTAGGCTTCAGCGAGCTCGCGGCAAGCCAAAGGATCGGGTAAATCATGCAAAGCGCCAATCCGCCGACGATAATATGATACAAAATGGATTTTTGTTTTCCGGCAAGCCGCATCTCACTTCTCTCCTTTCGCTTCGTAGTGCACCCAAAGGGTGGACGTTTTGAAAATGATAAGCGTAATTATTCCGATGATGATCAGCATCACCCATGCCATCGCAGAAGCGTAACCCATCTCCATGAATTGGAACGCCCTTCGGTACAAGTAAAGCGAATACAGCAGCGTATTATCCAGAGGACCTCCCTCTCCGCGCGAAATGATGTAAGCCGGAGTAAACGTCATAAACGCGGAGATCGTCTGCATGATCAGGTTGAACAAAATGATCGGGCTGAGCAGCGGCAGTGTTATGCTGAAAAATCGGCGCATCCTGCCGGCCCCATCCACGTTTGCGGCTTCGTAATACGAGGCCGGAATGTTTTTCAGCCCAGCCAGGAAAATAAGCATCGATGAGCCGAACTGCCAGACGGACAGCGCGATCAGCGTCCAAAGCGCCGTTTCCGGCAAGCCGATCCAGTTGGCCGTCGTTTTGATGCCGATAAGTCCGAGCGCGGAGTTCAGCAGCCCTTTATCGCCGAAAATTTGCGACCACATGATCGAAACCGCCACGCTTCCGCCGATCAGTGAAGGCAGGTAATACGCCGACCGGTAAGCGCCGACACCGCGAATCGCCGTGTTCAGCAGCATCGCTACGAACAGCGCGAAAGCCAAACGAAGCGGCACGCTGGCGAACACGTACGTAAACGTAACCTGAAACGACTTCCAGATTTTATCGTCTTCCATGAACAGTTTTTCGTAATTTTGCAGGCCGATCCAGCGCGGCGCTTCGAGCAGATTGTACTCCGTAAACGAATAATAAAGCGAGGATATAATCGGAAATAACGTAAAAATGAGAAAACCCAAAATAAACGGGGAGGTGAATACGTATCCTACCACATGATTGTTCTCCCGCAGCTTCATCCTTTTCAGCCCCTTAAGCGACAAGTTTTCGAGCGATGCGGCGACGCAAAGCCTTATACTTTTCATTATAAGGATCGGGCCGCCCGGAAGAAGGCAAAAAACCGTTTACTTTGTTCAAAAACCCGATATATGCAAAAAAGAAGCCGCGGAAGCTGCGGCAGCCGGAAGCCGTTTACAGCGAGGAGAAAGACGAAGCGTATGGTGGGAATCGAGCGAAATTACCCTTCCTTTGCCAAAACAGGCGCATTTTTATTGAGGCTTCTGAATTTCTTCGGGGACATTCCCGTTACATTTTTGAATGTCCGGTAAAAGGTGGACAAATTCTCATATCCGACTTCAAAACAGACGGTAACAATGTCTTTATCCGTTTCCGACAACAGATTTTTGGCATGCCCTATCCGAACCTCGGTTAAATATTGGCGCGGCGTCATCTGGTAATATTCTTTAAATATGTTGTCCGCATAACGTATGCTGATGTTTAATTGATCCGGAATATTTTTGGACAGAAGAAAATTTTCAAAAAAATGGGTGTCTATATAGCTTCGTATACTTTCCGCACGCAAAAAGTTCGCATCGGTGCTTCTGCACCTTGTCTTCAGCGCTCTGTAGAAGGTAAGGAGTATTTCCGTAAGATGGCATCTCAGCGCATATACGTATAGCTCCGATTTTCGATTTTGTTCGTACATCATCTTGCGCAGCAGGCGCTTGATTTCGTCCGCCTCATAACCTGAAAAATTGATGACCTTCGCCCCGCCGAATAATGGTGCCGCCAGTTCCGGGCCTAAAAAGGAAATGTCAGAGAACGCGATGACGAGCAGCGTGAGCCGAAATTCCGACCTGATGATGTGATTGGTGTATGGAGTGATAATCGCGACATCGTCCTGCATGAGGGGGTAATCATTCCGATCGAGCCTGATGCTTCCGCTGCCCTCGATCGCGTATACGATCTGATATACATCATGATAATGTTCGACGAATTCATACTTCTTCGTATGTTTTTTTTCGTACAGTAAGATATTGGCGTCTCCGATGTTCAATTTGCGCAGCATCACAACATCTCCTTGGCATGCACGACTTTTCCCCATTATAGTAAAACCAAGGGCTTGATGACAATCCATCGCATACAGCGTCTGACTGTATTTTCGAACTGGAGGTTAAGAAAAATGCTCATCTTATCAAAGGACGCAGTAAAAAACCGCTTATGATCCTTTTAACAGGTGAGCATTTTTAACCTAATATCTTCTATAAATTCAGCAATCTATTAGCGTTGCCGCTGAATATCATCTCTTTATGCTCTTCCGGGATATCGAGAGCCTCGATCGCTTGAATCGTTTCCTTAATATGATGGTAACCGGCTTCGGGCCCAAAAGGCATGTCGGAAGCGAATACGATCTTATCGATCCCGAAAAAGTCAATCCCACAGGCAATCGGAGCTTTGGCCCCGAAAGATGCCGTATCCGCATAAAATCTTTTCAATGCGTTAACCGGCGGTTCGGTCAAAGGAGTTTCAACCAAATAGGCGTATTGTTTCGGTGTCCGTGTGCCAAAGTCCTCCATCCCGGATGCAAACCTGCCGGCGACCATCGGAATGATGCCTCCTACGTGATGCGTAATGACGCGAATTTCGGGATATTTTTCAAAAAGCCCGCTAAAAGCGAGTCTTGCCATCGCCAAACTCGAATCGACCGGCCAGCCCAATGACCACCACATTTCATATTTGGACGCTTCTTCTCCCTTGTAATCCGGCGTGAACATGGTTCGCGTCGGATGGATCCAAATTGCGCCTCCGGCGCGGTTAACCGTCTCATAAATGGTGAAATAATCATGATGATCCAGCGCTTTGCTCGTCGTATTGGTAAAAAACTGCACTCCCTTCGCACCTAAAACCTTGATGGCATATTCCGCTTCGATCAGTGCAGCTTCGATATTATTCACCGGCAATGTCGCAACAAAAGCCGGAAAATAGTCGTTATATTTGCTGACGATAGAAGCCATTTCTTCGTTTGCCAGTCTGGCCAGCACCGGCGAAACATCTTCGCTCGCAAACGCCTCCAAAGCGGGGGAAACCATGGATGGAACTTGGCGGTAGCCCTCAAATTTGTCCATCATTTTCAACCGGGCATCCAGATTGCTCATCGTAGGCAGCTGATAAGCTCTGTCCAGCATATGTGCAGCCGAACCGCACAGCTGCTCCACCTTCTTATAGTACACTTCAGGCATGAAATGGCAAAACATATCAATCATTTCTCTGGTCATAGATACCACCTGCTTGTTTGTATATTGTTTTATTCAAAAACGGGTCATGCAAGTAGAGAGGTTACGATAACACCGGCCAACAAACCTGCTGCGACGGGGATAAAGCTTTTTCTTGCGAGATCCTGAGGGTCCACTTTCGTTACGGATCCAGTAACCGCGAGAAACCCCCACGGAACCAAGGTAGCTCCTACCCAAATTGCCGACATTTGCGCCATAACGACCAGGTAAGCCAAATTGGCGCCTATCGGTTTGCCCAAAGCCATTGCAATGCTCGCCCCAATCGGAATGGCCGCGTAACCTGAGCCGTCAAACGCGGCAAACGCACTTGTTACCGTTGCCAGCAACGCAATCATAAATTTGTTAATCGGCATTTGCTCGGCGATAAAATAACCCCAGTCAAAAGCCAAACCCTGGATTTTCGGATCGCCGACAATCCCTTTCAGGGTATCCCCTCCGAGCCAGAAGAAGCCGCTGATGATGACGATAGGGCCAAATACCTTAACCGCAAAAATCCAGCCCGTACGTGCCTTCTCCAAAACTTCATCAAAAGCTTTTTTACGGTAATGAATGATGCCGCATATGAAAGAAATGATGTAAAACGTCCCTCCCATCAGAGCCATCGCGTCATTGCCGGACAACTTCCACTTTACCATGGCGTAAATATCGCAGGTAAACGCTAACGGAATGACTACAGCCATCCATTTCGCAAAGGGGGTAACCTTTGCAGTTTCCGCTTCGTGGGCTTCTTTGTAGGCTTCAAGATGAGCAACGTCGCCGGCTTCTCTTTTTTCCTTTTCGGCTCTGGTTAATTTCCGGGATACGAGGCATAAACCGATCATCGTCACAATGGACACGGTCGCCCAAATCGGAACGCTGGCGGCAAATACTTCGGCCACAGGCAATTTCGTAACTTTAGCCGTAAACGCCGGGGTACCTTGGCTGAGAAAATCGCTGGATAAGGCCATTCCTTTTCCGACAATGGACAACAGCATGCCTGCTACCAAGGGGGACATTCCTTTTACCACTGCAGCGGGCACGAGCAAAGCTCCCAGCAGGACAACCGCCGGGGTTGCCCGAAGCACCCAGCTCAGCAGCAGCGTGACTATGGTTAAAACAACAAAAGACATCACTGGATTCCGCAGCATTTTTTTGGCCGGCGCTACCATAATCCGATCGGTCCCCATATCCGCCATGATCCCGGTCATCGTCGTAATTGCCGCTACAATTAAAATAATGTTTAATAAATCCGTACCCGCGGCTAATATTGCCTTATACGTTACCAGGACGCCTTCGAGAAGGTTTCCCCCTTTAAGTGCCAAACTGGTTAAAAATAATCCCGCCAACGTGGGCAGCAAAGCATCCCTCCTTGTAGCGAGGCAAACGAAAATAATGACGATAAAAGCCAGATAAACCCAATCTGCAATTGATAAATTCACGTGATCAGGCATAATGTTTGCTCCTTTGCACACATAAAATCCATCTTCTTTTTTGCGACCGCTTTCATTTTTCATATGGAGTAACGTTACTGGACTTTATATTATCAACAGTCGTTTGATCTGTCTTACGAATATTAGAATTGGCTTCCTAAAGTCGGAAATAGAACGATTTGTACTCACTGTAGTTCTAGATCAACAAAAAAGCCATCGTTTGCCGATCATTCCGGCAAGCAATGGCTCTCGTAGTAGATGGAAATCCATCAATGAAGCTGTTTACGCATCTGCTCAATCTTTTCTTCCGGGACTCCTGTCGCGGCCTCGATCGCTGCGTTATCCAGCCCCAGGGCGATCATATTTCTCGCTACATTTTCTCTTTCTAATGCTCGACCTTTTTCAATTCCTTCTTCAATACCTTTTTCAATACCTTTTTCAATACCTTCTTCAATTCCCCGAAGCTTGATCGCTTCCAAGTTTTTTTGCAGCCCCATGACAGATACTCCCTTCTCCTTGATCTCAAGAATCAAATGCTCGACATCCCGGCTTTCCGGCGGCAACTGCACTTTAATCATATTGGTCAGCCAGTTGATAAATTGCCCCTGCAAATCATCCGGCAAGTTTCGGATCGTATCCATCAGCCTTCTAAGCCTTTCTAGCAGCAGTTCCTGATCGGCCGTTTGGTCCAGCAAAAAGACAGATCCTATTGTGTTCGATAATGCCAATAATTCTTCCTCTGTGTACCGTTCCACATCCAACAGGATATATTCAAAATCGAGCAATTCCGAGCCGAAAGCCTCCTCACCTGACAGCAATTGCCGGAATCGGCGGGGCGCCGCCCACGGCCTCTGTCCATTATAGAGCACCATCGGCACGATCGCTGGAAGCGAAAAAGACGATTCACTTGCGGCCGTTTCCCGGTTCCGCAGCACATATCGCCAGATTTCAACTTGATACAACAGCAGCCGGTACGGCATTTCCATATCGACTGTAGATTGCAGCTCAACAAGAAGATAAAAAATAACATCTCGCTCGTTCAGGCGCACCTTATATACCAAATCCGCTTCCTTGCGTCTAAAGTCTGACAAAACAAACGAATGATTTATTTCCTCAATGCTCGACTCATCGACCTGCTTGACCCAACCTTGGCTGACAAACGACCTCAGCAGCTCCATAAACAGCTTTTTACTGGATAACAAATACCGGTATGATGAATCGTGCGGAAACGGGATATCCGTCTTCTTTTGGTCCATTTGCCACCTCCCCATCCAACCTGTCACGCACGTCCCAGTTGCTTACATTATACCTTGTCAATATGTCCGAGAACAATAAATCTCCACAAAAAAAACAGGCCTGCATGCTCTGCAGACCTGCCTTCCAGCACTGTTACTTTTTATTTTTCGCCAAAATCGCGTTCGCTTCTTTTCTGAACTTCGCGGCGGCGTCTTCGACGGAAATTTTCTTGTACAAAATTTGCTCGCTCGTATCTTTCAGCAGCTTCTCGATCTCGACCGAGCCGACCGGGTTCGGAGGATCAACCGGGCTGCTGTTGTTTTGCGCCCAAGCGACGTAGTCGAATACTTTCGCTTCTTCCGGCTTCAGCAGCGGCTTCAGCGCCTCCTGAACTTTCGACGATACCGGCACGCCGCGTTCGCCTTTGATCAGCTTGTTCGCTTCGACATCGTTGATAAAGAAGTTGATGAACTTGACCGCTTCGTCTTTCACCTTGGAGTTTTTCGTCACCGAGAAGCCCATGCTCGATTTCATGAACAGCCCTTTTTTGCCGTCCGGACCCGGAGGTGCGATGAGCTCGAGCGGACGTTTCGCTGCCGCAGCCCAAGCAACATATTGATTGGACCAAGAGAAGGAGAATGCCGAGTTGCCCATAACCATCTCGTCATCTTCCGGTGTAAGCTTCTTGGTTGCCAGCTTGTCGAGGCTAAGGAAGTAACCGTTGTCGTACCACTTTTGGTAACGCTTGTAGTAGTCTACAAAATATTTGTCATCCGTATAGCCGAGTTGTGTACCGTCCGGGTTATACAGCTTCTGACCCATCGTTCTCAAGTAATAAGGGAAGAACACATCATACCGCATATAGTCGGCAACCAGCTTGCCGTTTGCTTTCAGCTTGGCTCCGACCTTATCGATGTCGTCCCAGGTCCAATTGTTGCCCGGTACGTCGGCTCCCGCTTTTTTCAGCATATCCGCGTCCATCTGGATGCCAAGTGCATTGACACCCAGCGTCATTTGATACATCTTGCCATCGTATTTGCCGCTGTCGATCGTGTTTTGGCTGACGGAGCTTATGTCCAGCTTGCCGTTTTTCGTGTACGGCTCGAGGTCCTCGAGCTGGCCGCGGCCGCCGTATTGGGACAAATAAGATACGTCCATCTGGATGATATCCGGAAGTTGGTTTGCCGCTGCTTGCGGAGCGAGCTTCTTCCAGTAATCGTCAAATGCCGCGTATTCGGTTTCGATCTTGACGTTAGGGTTTTTCTGCTGATACAGCTCGATGACCTTCAGCGTATAATCGTGACGGGCTTGTCCCCCCCACCAGGCGATGCGCAGCTTGACCGGCTCGCCGGACGGCGCCGCGGCGGTTTCCTTCTTCGGTTCGGTTGCGGCAGGCGCACCCGATTTTCCTTGATCGCCGCTGCCTTGATTAGCGTTGCCGCACGCAGCGGCCGTAAAAGCAAGCGCCGCCGACAATAAAACGGTGAGCGTTCTTTTCATCTGTAAATCCTCCCCTTCATAGATCGCGTCCGATGTGTTTTTGTTAGTGCTTACATTAACAATTATCCATGATCGGGAGTAAAACGTTAATTTAAAAAACCGTTATGTTTGTTCAAAAAACCGACAGCTTACGCTTTCATATATTCCGATGGCGTGCAGCCGACATATTTTTTGAAAACCTGACTGAAATACTGTGGATTGTCGCCGAAGCCGAGCTGCTCCGCGAGTTCGAAAATCTTTACGTCCGGGCTCCGTTCGATGAGCTCCGTCGCCTTGGTGATGCGAGCTTTCATTACGTAGTTGGAAAACTTTTCGCCGGTTTCCTTTTTAAACAGCTTGCCCAAATAATCGGCGTTCATGTAAAGAAGCTCATGAGCCACCCAGCCGAGCGACAGCTCGGGATTGCCCAGCTGCTCCTCAATGCTGTCGATCACCTTCTGCACGATCGCGCTGTGTCTTCCCACCGTCTCGCGGTACCTTTTTTGGCAAATGTCCGAGGCGGTTTCCTGAAGATACGCTTGCAGCGCCTGCAGCGTGTTCAGCTCCATCAGAGAAACGAGCTTCTGCATATGAGCGTTCATCTGCTCCTCGTCGCCGAGCCGGATGATCGCCATAAACAGCTGGATGACGTATGATTTGGCCGTATGGATGTCGAAGCGCTGTTCCCCGATTTGTCCGAAATACTGTTCGATGCCGGCCTTGGCTCCGTCCCAGCGGCCCGCCTTAATTTCCAGAAGCAGCTTTTCCTCGTCAAAAACGAATTCCTTCCGCTCGCGCTCGCCCGTACCTGCCAAATCCCGCTTCGTTATAAGCCCGCCTTCGCCCAAGTAAAACCGGTGGTTCAGGCATTCCAGCGTCTGCTTGTACAAGGAGCGCGCCTGCGTAATGTCCCCGGCCTCGCTCAAAGCGATGGTCAAATCGATTTTGTAATATTTCAGGAACGTTTGACGGATCAGCTCCATCTTCTCGTGCATGTCCGTTTCATTCGCATCTTCGGCCACAAGCAGCACATGGTCGCCTACCGTCGAGCTGAGCACGATGTTGGACAAAATGTCGCCGGCGATATTTTTCACCGCGAACAAATGCTCGAATTCAAAGGCCCCTTCCAGTTGGAACAAGGCAAGCCTTACCTTGCGCTCTCCGAGATCAAGCTCGAACAGCTTGCGGTAATATTCCCAATCCCCGCCGCCGTACGTTTTGTTCGTAACGAACTCCTTCAAAAATTGTTCCTTCACATGCGGCAGCACCTTGACGAGGCCTTCCTTCATGCTGCGCACGAACTGCGCCTTCGTTTCGTCGGCCTTCAGCTCGGCGACGACCTCGCGCAAAGCTGAGGCGATTTTGTTCTCGTTGCACGGTTTGACCAGATAATGCTTGACGCCGTAACGCATCGCCGACTGCGCATATTCGAATTCGCCGAAGCCGGACAGCATGATAAAGCGGATGCCGGGATACTCCTGCGATACTTTGGCCGCAAGCTGCAGCCCGTCCATGCCGGGCATTTTGATATCGCTGATCACGATGTCCGGCGGATGTTGGGCGATGAATTCGTAGGCTTCGAGGCCGTTGCGCGCGGTGCCGGCAAGCACCGTTTCGGCCGATGTCCAGTCGACAATCGCGGTGATGCCGTCCAAAATAATTCTTTCGTCGTCCACAAGCAGCACTTTGTACATTACGTTTCCCTCGCTTCCAGCGGTAAATCTACAAAAACGCGGGTCCCCTTGCCGGGTGCGCTTTCCACCCGAACGCCGTAAGCGTCCCCGAAGGCAATCCGGATCCGCTCGCGAATGTTGCCCAGCCCGATGCCTTTGCCGCCTGTGCGGAGCTCGCCTCTCAGCACCTTCTCCAGCACGTCCTCCTCCATGCCGGGCCCGTTATCCTCCACGCACAAAACAAGCCGCTCCGAACTGGGGACGACGCTGACGCGAATGCGGCAAGGATCGATCATTCGCTCAAGCGCATGATTGATCGCGTTTTCAACCAGCGGCTGCAGGGTCAGCTTCGGAATTTGACAGGTGCGGAAACGCTCGTCCACGTCAAGCTCAAACTGAAGCCGTTCCTCGAACCGGTATTTTTGGATGACGATATAGTTCAGTACGATATCGATTTCCGCCCCTACCGTAATCAACGTATCTTTGAGGCTGATCGAGCTGCGCAGCAAATGGCCCAAAGCTTCGACCATCTGCGAAATTTGCGTCTGCTTGTTGATTTTGGCGAGCCAGTTGATCGACTCCAGCGTGTTGTACAAAAAATGCGGGTTGATCTGCGCCTGCAGCGCCTTGAACTCCGTTTCCTTAATGACGAGCTGCTTGGCATAGTTTTCGGTAATCAGCTCGTTGATCTCCTGCACCATCATGCGGAAAGTCCGGTGCAGCTGGCCGACCTCGTCCATAGGCAGCGGTCCGCTTCCCGCAGGATCGGTTTCGGCCAGGCTGAAATCGCCACGCTGCACCTGCTTCATCTGGCCGATCAAATTTTCGATCGGACGCGTGATGCCCTTGGCGAACTGCACGGACAGCGCAAGCAGCGCCACCAAGCTGACGCTGAAGCCGATCAGCAGCACGCGTTTCATCATGATGACGCGGTTAAATATTTGCTCGAACGGAATGAGCCCGTAATAAACCCAGCCGTACCCGGAGGAGCGGAAATGGGTTAAAAAGTACGTTTTCCCTTCCATCTGCTCGATGCGGTAGCCGCTTCGCGAGTTTTCGCGAATACCCGCAGCAAAAAAAGCTTCTTTATCCCCATTTGGGTAAACGGGGCCGCCATCCGCCACGATGCGGATTTCCCCCTTGCCTAGCTCCGTGCCGTCCAATACATCGTCCACAATGGCGTCGATTTTGATCCGAACGACAAGCGTGCCGATCGGCCTCAGATCGAATATCCGCCCGTTATAGGAGCGGATTTCCCTCGCAGCGATCAGGTATGGCTCCTCGCGATCGGGGTAAATCCACTGCAGCTCGCCGGCAATTTTGGACGCTTCTCCGCGGATCAGATTCCGTTTGGCATAGGAAACGGTCTCCGTTTGCCCCGCCCAGTAATCGATATCGGAAAGATCGATGATCTGCAAGGAGGAGATATATTTTTCGTAACCGGAATATTGAATCAGCTTGTCGACCAGGTCCGCCCTGGCAATATGCTTCTCATACTCGGAGGCGCTGCCCGAAACGACGCTCAGGTTGTCCTGTATCCGCGGGTCGGTCGCTACCGTAAACGACAGCTGCTCGATCTTCTTCAGTTCGTTTTCGATCCGGCTGCTCGAAAGATTGAGCACCTGGGACGACTTCGCATATAGCTGTTCGTCGTAAGTCGAATAAGCGTATGAGAGCGAAAAATACGTTACCGAAAAGCATACCGCCATGATCAGCGAGATCAGCGCAAACACTTTGTGCTTGATTCGCCAGCTGCCGATTTTCCGCCTGAACGATGCGAACGAACCCATAGGCCATTCCTTTCTGTTAACGGGATTTGGCTCTAGTATATCACTAGCCGGCAGCGGCGGGCGAAGGAAATCGCTGCCTTCCGCCGCAGACCGGACGGTTATCGTCCCATCGCCTGAGCGATTTTGCTTGCGAAATTCGCCGCAATTTCCTCCTGCCCGGCGGCCGACGGATGAACGAGATCGGCGGACAAGCCGTTCCACGAGGTCAGCAGCTCCGTGCCCGGAAAATAGCGGAGCTTCGGATGTCCGAGCTTCTCCGCCGTTTTGGCCGCAGCTTCGCGGAATGCGCCGATTTTTTCGCGGTTTTCCAGATCATGAATACATAAGAATAAATCCGTGCAAAATACCCACTTATCCGGACGTTTTTCGCAAATGACGGAAAGAAACCGCTCGACCTTCCGTTCGAACAGCTCTGTTTCCCAAAACCGGATTACGTTGATGCCCATCTCGACGGTGGCGAAATCCCAATCATCCCGCCCCGCAACGTATTCGGCGATCGCCTCGTCCATATGAGCGCTGCCGGCGAACGCCTTGTTCAAAAGATCCGCCCCGAGCCGCTGCGCCGTGCGCATCGCGTAAGTGCCGGTCGGCCGCGCCGCGTCGCCGCCGTGCGTGATCGACGAGCCGTAGGCCAAAAACCTGAGGCCCGGCGTTTGGCCGGGACGCGGCGGAGCAAGATCACCTTCGATGCTGACGATTTCGTAAATCCAATCGTACGGCAGGATGACGCGGACGAGCTCCGGGTCGAACGGCAGCCGCCGCTCCTGCGCAATCGCTTTAAGCTGCGGCAAATTCGGCGGCTTGCGAATAATCAGCGTCTGGCCGCTTAAGCCGACCGCTGCGGGAGTAGTCGGGTATCCCGCCTGGAACGATCCGAAATACACCTCGGCGAGTCCTGCTTCCGTAATCGAGTTCCCGCTTGCTTTTCGAAGTACGATGCGCGCTTCCTCGCCGGTCAGGTTAAAGCGGATTTCACAGCCGCATGTGTTGTATGCGCGCACATCCCTAGCGCTCTCGTTGATCGCGCCCCGCACCTTCTCCGGAATGCGGCACAACCTGAGGCCGTCCGGAGTTTCGACCACCTGGTCGACATTGTGCAGCTCTACGTTTTTATAAATCACGGCAGTCAGCCTCCTCGTTCTCTGAACGGAGCGCAGCTTTTATCGCGCCGTTGATACTTTCTTATTGCGCATGCGGCCGTTTCACTTCATCGGGGTCACGCACAAATTGCCGAAGAGGCAAATCCGATCCGGCGATTTCCTCAGCCGCCAGCCGGGCCACTTCCCAGGCGCCCTCCACATTGAAATGCGTATTGTCCGAAGCGCCGTCCGGGTAATTCGGATGCTCGCCGGGCTCAAGCCATACGAACAGCTTTTTCGATTTCTCCGGCCCAAGCGCCGTATAAAGCTCTCTCGTGCGGATGCGCAGATCGATAAACGGCACTCCGAGCTTTGCGGCAAGCTTGCGCGCCGCTTCCGGGTAATCGCCGTGCGTATGCTGCAGATTTCCCGCTTCGTCGAAATGCCTCCGCTCCACGGACGAAAGCAGCACCGGCTGCGCTCCGCGAATGCGCGCCACCTCCACATATTGCGTCATATACGCCGGGTAGGTTGTCGCCGGATCCGTAAAACGTTCGTCCGGTTTTTGATCGTTATGCCCGAACTGAATAAACAAATAATCGCCTTCCCCGATCAGCCCGTCGATTTCTGCCAGCCGCCCCTCGGCGATAAAGCTTTTCGAGCTTCTTCCGCAAGCCGCTTTATCCACAACCTCCACCTTGTCCGTCAAAAAATGCGGCAGCATCTGCCCCCAGCCGGCCATCGGATATTCGTTGTCCGGATAGTCGGCAGCCGTGGAGTCACCGGCGATAAACAGCTTGATTCGCTTCATCGTTGATCCCCCCCGCGATGGTCAATTTCTAAAAATCATTATAACCGATCACAGCTGCGGTTCGATCTTAAAAAACAGACGGTTTTGTTTAAAAATCCGCTGCGATATCCATCATTGCCTAGGTTATATATTTTCGGACGACAGCTTCGAAATGTTTGCCGTACCTGCTCTCGAGCTCCGGCCCCATGTCCTTTAGCAGCTCGTGCATCACCATGTCATGATAGAAATTGTTGAGCAGCAGCTCCGTCATTGCGGGATGCTCGGTCAGCATCGCCTTCGCCGGCTCCGCTCCGCCCCGCGTTCCGATAATGGCCAGTCTGCGGTCAAGCAATAGCGAAAATTTTCGGCCGTTTCGCTCCTGCCATGCATCATCCCTTTCGTGCGGCAGCGCCTTGACGCCTTCGGGAAGTCCGCCGCCTCCGACCAGCGAAACCAGCACGCGTACGCTCCGCTCCTGCAGCTGCCTCAGCTCATCCCCGAGCATCCCGGCTTCTTCCGACCACAAATCGCAAAACGCTTCCTCCCGGCATGCCTTCAGCTCGCTCCGCAGCCGTTCCATTATTTTGGCGTCGCCCTCAAGGCTGAAAAAATCAGCCCGCTGCGTTTCCCTTCTCGGCATGTTTGCTTTTACGAAACGGATCGAAGCCTGAATGTCCGTCTGCAGCTTCTCGCCGATCTCGTCCACCGGCAAACAGGAATAATGCATCGGCTCTCCGACGCTCGCTAGCACCACGCCTTTTTCCGTGAGCTTTTGCAGCGCCGAGTAAACGTTGGAGCGGGATGCGCCGAGCCGCTTGGCCAGCTCGTAGCCGGTCAGCGTTCCGGACTCCGTAAGGACATACAAGCATTTGGCTTCCAGCTCGGTAAACCCAAGCAGCTTCAGGTGCTGCAGCAGCATTTCCATGAAACGTCCCCCCTTTTCTTACATCAGACCTGGCGGCAGGGGGCGGAATTATACCGTCCCTGCTTCCGGCTCCATCCCAAGCGTTTCCGTTTCATATGCCTGATAGGCGTTTTGAATGCCGAACAGAACATCTTTTATACGAAAAAATCCGTTCGAAAAAACGGGCGAGTCCTTGATCTCTTCCCAGATACTGTGATAAGCCATCGTGTTTTCCGTCTCGCAAATGACAAAATCGCTGCACTTCCCGCTGAACGCGTCCGCGTCGAAATACTTTACGCGCACCTCGCCGGAGTACCGCCCGGCGATAGCATAAACTTCCGCTGCATACGTACGCCTCGTTTCCCGCGGCAGGGCCAGCCAGGAGGCATCCACTTCGATTGTAACAACGAAACAATGATTCATTTCAACCACAACCTCACTAGTAGTTCTTTACGGTACTACTATATTTCATTATGAGCATTTTTTCAAGTCCAGGCATCAACTATGCAACTTTGCGTCACACCGAATATTTGACTACTCATTACAAAATAGGTATAATACGATTGCTCCCTGCGGTTAGCGGCGCAAAAGAAACAAGGCACATTTACCGGTGAAAGGAATGAATCAGGCATGAGCGGCAGACCTCGCGAGTTCAAAGATACGGCGGTTGTTGACGCAGCCATGGAAGTGTTTTGGGAACGCGGCTTCGAAGCCAGCTCTACGGAAGAGCTGTGCGAACGAACCGGGCTTGGCAGGGGAAGCCTGTACAACGCCTTCGGAAGCAAACACGCACTCTTTCAAAAGGCATTGGGGCGCTATCAAGAGATAGGGATTCAAGCGCAGGTTGAAATCTTGCAGCATCCGGGTCCGGTAAAAGACAGGCTGCGCGCGCTGATGGAATTTGCGATCGAACAGGACTTCAACGGAACGCAGCGGCGCGGCTGCATGGCGGTCAATGCCGCCATCGAACGCGGAAGCAAGGATGCCGCAGTGGCGCGTTTGGTCGGCGGTCATGTCGCACGGCTCGAACAGGCGTTATGCCATGTCATTGCGTTAGGTCAGCGCTCCGGCGAGATCGTATCCGCACGTCCGGCCTTGGAATTGGCACGTTTTTTCCTGAGCAGCTACTACGGCCTCCGTGTGCTCGGCAAAGTCGTAGAGGATCAAAATGTGCTGCTTGATATCGTCGAGGGGACGCTGGCGGCATTATGATTAAGGACACCCTCGGACGGATTCGTACGCTCGGGGGTTTGATGGATTTTGTATAGGCAGGCCTCTTGCACCCAATTTTGTACTGTTCGTTACATTTTTCGCTGACCATTTATTTCGCAGGGGATTTTTAAAAGAATTACCGACGAGAAATCGCGTTTGTTTCGCTCAATTTTGTACTGGATAATACAATATTAATAAAAAGGGAGCTGTTTGTATGCCGTTTGCAATCTATGTGTTAGGTCTGATGATATTTTCGATGACCACCTCCGAGTTTATGGTGGCGGGTATGATGACTTCGCTTGCCGCGGAGTTCGGGGTTACCATCGCTGCTGTCGGCTACCTCATTTCCTCCTACGCCGCCGGCATGATTGTCGGCGGTCCGCTTCTGACCGTCGTCCTGTTGAAGGTCCCCCGCAAACAAGCCTTCCTGGCGCTGGCTTTCGTTTTCCTTGCCGGGCAAACGCTCGGTGCGCTTGCCTCCGGCTACGGGGTGATGCTCGCCGCGCGGATCATCACCGGCGTTTCCTCGGCAGCCTGCTTCGGCGTATCGCTCGCCATCTGCTTCAGCCTCGTTCGACCCGAGTCGCATGGGCAGGCGGCATCCGTCGTGCTCGGCGGACTAATGGTCGCCACCGCTCTGGGGCTGCCGGCGGCCATGCTGTTCGACCAGTTCCTCGGATGGCGCGCCAGTTTCTGGGCCGTTGTTATCCTTGTGCTGCTCTCCGGATTGCTCGGGCTCATCGCGATCCCTTCGTCCCCCAAGCCGGAATCGGTGCGTCTGCGCGGTGAGCTTAAGGCCTTCCGCAATCTCAGCCTGTGGGCTGCATATGCGACGAGCATGCTGATTATCGGCGCCACTTTTGCCGCCTTCAGTTATTTTTCGCCGATCTTGACCGAACTCTCCGGTTTCGCCGCCGAGACGGTGCCGTTTCTCCTGGCTTTGTACGGAGTGGCGACCGTGGTCGGCAACGCCGTCACCGGCAGGCTTGCCGACCGCTATATGATGCCCGTTCTGATCTCCGGACTTGCCGTCCTGACCGCGGCTCTTATCGGCTTCGGCCTCTTTGCCCACAGCAAGGTCATCAGCATCGCAGCCGTGATCGCGGTCGGTTTGGCGGGAGTGACCATGAATCCTGCGATGACGACCCGGATCACCCGGGTGGCCAATACCGGAACGCTGGTCACTACGGTTCACGGTTCCGTCATCAGCTTAGGCATCGTCGTCGGCTCCTCGATCGGCGGGATGTTCATCGACGCCGGATACGGCGTCGGTTCGCCGCTATGGGTCGGCGCCTTGCTGGCGGCTTTGGGCTTGCTCTCGCTGCTGCCGTATTTGAGGAATAAATCCGGGAAGAAACACGGATTGCCCGATCGTACCGAAAGCTTGCCCCAGTTGGAAGAAGTCTCCTGCAACCGCGTGTAATTGAGCGTTCTGTTTCACCGGGAGGGCGATTTGCTCCGACCTGAATCGTTGGCCGGAGCGAGCCGCCTAGCGGCGGAAGCGCCTCACACACAATGTTGTCGGGTTATTATTTTTCCGATATCCGAGCGATTTCCCATCGATTTAATGCATCTCAGTACCTTTATTTTTCATATACACTCCTTTCCCCGGGAATAGCGAATGTGAGTTCCTCTATGTTGCTCCGCTTGGAAGCATGGCGGATGCTATCCATGCAGCTTGCCGTTCCAATAATACTGACACAATGCCCAAATCTGCAACGCCTGCCCCTCTTCCTATCGCCTTGATTGGATTTTCCAAATATACCCAATCCGTATCGCACTCGTTTCGAGTCCGAAGGTCAAGACGACCATTCCGGCGATACCGGCAAAAGCAAATAAGGCAAACCAGGCTCCTGTCCATCTTCCGATTTCCAACAGCGCCGCCATGCATAATGTGGGCAAAACCGGTTCTCCGTATGCCTTCCACCAATCGAGCGGAAACCGCTCCAGATAAAAGAAGCCGATCATGGCGAGTGCCGAAAGCGCCCAACCGCCGGTATATATCCATACGGCCAAAACGGGATGAGCCGCCGCGATAAACGGCACGATCGTCACCACGAATATCCCCGCCACGATCATCACCCAAAAATTCGCTTTGGTTCTGCCGATCCCCGCGAGTATATTGCCTCCCAATCGTCCGACCGAAGAGAAAAACACGCCCAAAGCCAAAAGCCGGATATAAATCGCCGAATCTCCCGTCGTATAGCTGGAACCGAACAAAAAGCCGTTGATTTCGTTCGGATACAGGCAAAGCAGCAGCGTAAGAGGATAAAGAATAAAATTATTATAACGGATGCAAAGCGTGCCCCGTCTTCGGCTCTCCGCATGATCCTTCGAGCTTTCGGCCACAAACGGAAAGGTGACGATCATAAACCCACGTCACGATGCCGATGAAACCCGTAATGCGCAGGCCGTTCGCCAAATAACCGACCGCCGCTACGGAGCTTGAGCCGATCACCATGACGAGGAAAGGCTGCTGAAACGCCTTTGCGATGTTGCCCGCCCACATCGGAATGCCGAAAGCCATCATTTTCCGCAATTCCTTGAACGAAAACGTTCCGCGCCACTTCGGGCGATGCACTTTTTCGACCTTCCAGCAAATAAACAACGTTGTTAAAATAGAGCCGACTCCCATCCAAAAAGCGACTCCCCACAGTTTATTGCCGAATGGAAACGGCAGCAGCACCCCGGCGACGGTGCCCGCGGTAGAGAAAACCGTCGTAACGACCATAAATAAAGCCTGAACGCTGAAATCGCGGTTGCCGGAGAACGAGGACAACCCGATGTTGCAGATCGAGTTGAATATAAGCATGATCCCGCTCAGCATAAGCGCGCCTTCAAGCGATGGCAGTCCGTACATATGAGACAAGATCGGAGCAAGCGCGCAAAGCGCAATGCTTATGAGCACACCGAACAGCGAGCTCCCGAACAGCGCCCAACGGAATTTATGCTGCAGCGCTTCTTCCTTGTCCGTTGAAAAAGAGTACACCAACGCCGAGTTGAAGCCGATGTTCAGAAACAATGCGACCATACCCTGTATTTGCAGCAGCAGGTTCACTTCCCCGAACTGCACCGGATCGTTCATTACCCTCGCAAGCACGATACTTCCCAACGTTTGCAGAAGCTGATTGATAAACAGGCCAAGTTCAATAATGGCAACGCTTTTCAGCAAAAAACGCTGATTTTCGTTTAAAGAGGATGTTAACTTTCTCCAAGGTGTCATATCCGTTCGATGCTCCTCCCGTTTTCACTGAACAAAGGCTGCCGGACAGTGAAGTCCGGCAGCCTGCAAATACTTATTCGGTTATCGATTACATATTGCTGAGGGTTTCCGTCAATACGGGAACGATCTGCGATTTGCGCGAGACGACGCCTTTCAGCACCGCTTTGTTATCCGCCAAAGCGACGTTATATGCTTTCTCCACAGCGCCTGCCTGGCGTCCGAGAGCTACGCCGACGGAATCGTTGTTCAAAATGTCGGTCACGACAAACAGGAACAAATCGAGATTTTTTTCGGCGATGATGCCGGAAAGAGCTTTCTCCAGCTCCGCTTGGCGGGACAATACGTCGTTTACGTCCACTGCGTTCACCTGAGCGATTTCGACCTTGTAGCTGCCCATTTGGAACTCTTTCGCGTCAAGGGAAATGAGCTCGGCGATCGTTTTCTTGCTCAGGTCCGCACCTGCCTTCAGCATGTCGAGACCGTAGCTGTCCAGGTCCACGCCGGCGATATCCGCCAGCTCGCGGGCTGCCTTCACGTCCTGCTCGGTGCATGTCGGGGATTTCAGCAGTAGCGTATCCGAAATGATCGCGGACAGCATGAGACCGGCGATTTCCTTGGTCACCGCCACGCCGTTTTCCTTGTACAGCTTATTTAAAATCGTCGTGGTGCAGCCGACCGGCTCCGCGCGATAGTAAAGCGGATGAGCCGTTTCAAAGTTGGCGATGCGGTGATGGTCAATAACTTCGGTGACGCGAACCTTGTCGATGTCGGCGGCGCTTTGCTGGCGCTCGTTATGATCGACGAGAATCACGTTCTCCGCTTCGCCGGCTACGGTTTCGACAAGGCGGGGAGCGCTAACCTTGAAGTAGTCCAGCACGAACTGGGTTTCGCTGCTGACGCTGCCGAGTCGTACTGCCTCCACGTCTTGACCCAGCTTCGTCTTGAGGTCCGCATACACGAGGGCGGAGCAGATGGAATCGGTGTCCGGATTTTTGTGGCCGAAAATAAGTGTTTTTGCCATGAAAAATTAACTCCTTAGTCGAAATTTGATCGATAAGTATCATCTGTGCGATACCCCATAAGTTACATTATATCGCTAAATACTGCTTATTCCAATTCCTTTACGCAGAATTCTTTGAAATAAATTTGCAGATGACCTTGATCTTTGGAGCGGCTCGTCTGTAATTGCCCTCGCGTCCATTTTTGAAAAACGGCTTCGGTCCGGCCGTTTTACGATCCGGCTGATTTACTCTGCCGCCGGTTCGACCGCGAACCACGCGAAGTCCGCGCAGCCTTTGCCGGCCTCTCCTGCCATATTGGCCGCGAAAACGCCGACCTTCGCGCCGACCCAGCGCGCTTCGACAGCCGCAAAGACATCGCCCAGCGGCTCGAAACGGTCGCCGTCTGCGCTGTAGCTGAAGCGGCATTCCGCCGTTTCGCGAACGTCGACGCGCACGTAAACGGTGCCGCTTGGAAGCTCAGCCGACGCGATCTCCCGTTCGCCGGCAGGCCCCGGGCTGCCGCCTTCGCCGGACTCGCCATGCACCAGCGCAAGGCGGAAAGCGCCGTTATCCGCCTGCTTCAGCGCCAAATATCGGTAGCTGTAGCCGAATACGATCAGCCCAGCCATGTCGCCCGGCTGCTCCGGACTGAAGCCGAGCTTCGTCGTGGCGATGAACTCGGACGCCGGAAACTTCTGCATGAGCAGATGGGGCGCGTCATAAAGCGCCGTCACGCCTTCCGGCAGAGGCGTGCAGAAAAGCCGCAGATGGCCCGGCTGCTCAGCGAGCGAGTACCAAGCCGGGTTCGGGTTCGCCTGCCACTGCCACTGCAGTCCGAGCCGGTCCGCGCTGAAATCGTCCGACGTTTGCGGCACCTCGATCGGATATTCGCGGCCGACGTTCGGCTTCGGATAACGCAGCACCGGCTCACCGATGCCGTCTCCGTTCGTATCGACGCCCATCAGCGGCCAGTCGTCGACCCAGCGCACCGGCTGCAGATGAACGATCCGTCCGTAGGCGTCGCGATCCTGGAAGTGCATAAACCACGATTCGCCGGACTCAAGCTCGACCAGCCCGCCCTGATGCGGGCCGTTCACCGGCGAATCCCCTTGGTGCAGCACGATTTTGTCCTCATATGGACCGTAAATGTTTTTGGACCGCAAAATCGTCTGCCAACCCGGCTTTACTCCTCCTGCCGGCGCAAAGATGTAATAATAACCGTTACGCTTGTACATTTTCGGGCCTTCCATCGTCGGATGGTTTTCCGTACCGTCGAAAATGATCTCCCCTTCGTCAAGCAGCTGTTTGCCGTCGGGAGACATTTTGCACAGTTTCAGCTTATGCTTGATACCGCAGCGGCTGTGCGCGAACGCATGCACCAGATAGGCGCTGCCGTCCTCGTCCCAGAACGGACACGGATCGATCCAGCCCTTCACTTCCTTGATCATATGCAGCGGCGACCACTTGCCGAACGGATCCTCCGCCGTGCTCATGAAGATGCCTTCGTCCGGCGTGCTGACGAATACCCAAAACTTGCCGTCATAATGGCGGATGCTAGGAGCCCAGATGCCTTTGCCGTGCTGAACCCGGTCGTACCCCGGCAAGTCCACCTTATCGATGACGTAATTGACGATTTTCCAGTTGACGAGGTCTTTGGAGTGAAGCAGCGGCAGCCCCGGTGTATGAGCGAAGCTGGATGCCACGAGAAAAAAGTCGCTCCCTACGCGAATGACATCGGGATCGGAGTAGTCTGCGTGCAAAACCGGATTTTGAAATGTGCCGTCGCCCATATCGGCGACCCATGCGTGATTGTTCAAGTTGATTTTCATATGTGGATATGCCTCCTGACGGGAACGTTTCGCGAACAAACTCCTTTGCTTGCTATTGGAGCGCGCACAAAACAACAGTAGCATATCGCCATGCAAAAAACTGCATAATTTCTTGTCCTCTTGGGCGGAATTTAAACAATTGAGGCCCCCCTAAATCCCCCCACCGGGGGGACCCCAGGCTTCCGAAGCCGGCTTTGCTCCGCAAAGCCCTTAAGGCGCTCAGGCGCCCTGGACTCGCCCGCAGAGCGTGACTACTCGCTTCTAGTTCGCGTCTGTCGGGCATAGATTTTTTGCTTTCAGGCAAAAAATCGTATGCCCGACACGCTTTACTTTGGCGCGGTGCCTGGGGAGCTTCCGAGTGCCTCGGACTCGCGTTTGTCGGCCATGGTTTTGCTGGCGCAAAACCGATGGCCGACACGCTTTACTCAGGATCGGCAGGCACCGAAGGAGATGATTGCGTACTTCTCGCTACAACACAAAAAAAGCCCGCATACGGACCGCTCATACAGTGAGTCCGTCATGGGGCCTTACGTTCAGGCTTAATTACTTGCTCCTGCTTTGCAGCAGCTCGACGAGCTGTTCACCCGGGTTTTTGCCGCCTGCGCCTCCGTTCGGCTGCTGGCCGTCAGGTCTGTTTTTGCGGTCCTGCCCGGCGGCCTTATCATTACTGCCGTCGCCGGATTTCGGCTTGGCTTGTTCCGAACCCGCAGCATTGCCGGCCGGTTTGCCGTCCGAGGCGCCTCCTCCCGCATTGCTGCCCGCCGAGGTACTTCCGCTTCCGCCGCCTGAGCTGCTTCCGGCCGCACCCGCTTCGCCGCCACCACTGCCGTTCCGGCGATTTTGCATGCGGGACGCCGCATCGTCCAAAAACTTTTTCTGCTCCGCGGTAAGCTTTTCCGTCAGCTTCGCATGCTGGTCCTCGGTCAGCTCTTTCTTGGCGATGCTTTCCTGCACAACCGGCAGCATTGCCGCCGCTTGTTCCTTGGTGATGGCCAGGTCCTTTTGCCGGTCCATCATGAGCAGCGACTGGAACGTCATCTCCTGCTGTCTTTCCTTATCGCTCAATTGACGCCTTCCCGAGTTGTCCGGTTTCTCCCCCGTCTTGCCCTCGTTTGCCGGCGCCTGGCCCGTTTGCCCCGTTGCAGCGGACTGCTCCTGCTTCGTTCCCGCCGGTGCGCTTGCATTTGCGCTGCTCTCCGCAGCCGGTTTGGAGCCGCAGCCGCTGAGCAGGAGCATCATGACCGCCACCGCACTGACGATTTGTTTCGAATTCATCTCTCCGCCTCCTATGTAAAGCATCTATATATAATATGGCCTCGCTTCCGAACGTTCGGAATAAACAAAACGTACGATAGACAAGGCTTTCTCAGCATAGTAAGGAAAGATGAACTTAACCTTAAGCGAAGCTGAAGCGAACATAAAAAAGCCATGGTTTCCTCAATTAAGTAGCTCCGCATCGTTTCCGCGCACCAAAAAAACCGGACATTCACGTTTGTCCGGCTAAATCGTATTGATAAACAGCTCCAGCTCGTTCGCAACAGAGTACAGGCTGGCCCGGTTTTCAAATTCGCGGCGGGTTTCCGGCAAAGGCAGCTGCTTGTGATACTCCCGAATATGACGCAGCGTTTCGCGAAACCTTGCGGCCTCGCCGGGGTTATTCAAATTGTCGCTGAGCTGCTGAATGAAGTCCCCGATACGGATGCCCTGCTCCATCTGAACCGTAATTCGGGAAATGGAAGGCAGCATCCGCTCCAAAATTTCGTACTGCCGCCTTTTTTTCTCAAAGTAATACTCGTACGAATTTTCTTTGCGCCGCGGGTTGTTCTCCACATCGAGCTGCGCGAGCCGCCGCGCCTTCTGCAAAGCGTCCCCGAGCTGCAGCAGCTCCTTGCCGTCCCACAGCGTGTTGCCTTCCTTCAAATAAAGCGCAATTTCCTGCAAAATCGTCTCGATCAACTTGTCCACTTCGTCCTTGCACCGGTTCAGCTCCTTGTCGATGCTCGGCATGTACCAGTTGACGATCAGCGCTACGCCGAGTCCGACGAGCACGACTAGAAACTCGTTCAGAAAAAAAGCCGCCTCCACTTTGCCGTGCATATAGACGTGCATCACGATGACGGAGCTGCTGGCGATGCCCTCATGAACCCGAAAACGTACGCAGAGCGGAATAAAGAACAGCAGCAGCACCAGGAACGAATAAGGATGATAACCGATTAACTGGAACAGCAATGTGGAAAAAAACATCCCGGCCATACAGGCGATAAACCGGCTGACCGCCGCATGGGCCGACTGCTTTCGCGATTTTTGGATGCACAGGAGCGTTAAAATGCCTGCCGCCGAGTAATATTCGAGCTGCAGAAACTGGGCGATCATGATGGAAATGCTCACGCCGAAGGCGGTTTTTATCGTACGAAATCCGATTCTCATCGCTGTCACCCGCTGTCGTGTTTTGGTTCATTTTACCTTGGACTGCCGCGTAGTGTAAATATATTTGACATTTTGGTCAAAAAATTTACAAATTCCTTATCCGCTATCACCTCGTCTCTTCCCTCATCGCTTCCGTCCCTATATGGCCCTATATTATATAGCTGAATGGTTTTTGCCGAGTTAAAATTGAATATATGACTTTCCTATTAATGTTTTGCAATCCATTCATATTTATCCTCTATTTACCATGAGGGAAGTTGTTCCAAAACGGACCTTTTTGCCCGATAATATGATTATCGAACCGCCATACGACCTTCCCGGGAGAGACCGACCTGCATGAAAAAATATTTGTTCCTTATCGCATTGCTTTGGATCGCCGGTTGCGCGTCTGCCGCTCCGGAGCTTAAAGAAACCGCTTCTCCCACCCGGCCGGCTCCGGCCGTCGACAAAAATCTGATCACCGCCCACCGCGGCAGCTCGGGCACCGCTCCGGAAAATACGCTGGCCTCTTTCCGCAAAGCTGTGGACGACGGCGCCGGATATTCCGAGCTCGACGTTCAGGAAACCGCCGACGGCGCAATCATGGTCATGCACGATGACAGTGTGCGAAGGACGACCGGCATTCCCAAATACATGTGGGAAATACGCTCCGACGAATTGAAGGAAGCGAGCGCAGGAGCCTGGTACGGTGCTCAGTTTCAATCGGAAAAAGTGCCTACTCTCCAGGAAGTGATCGCGGAGGTCCGGGGAAAAACGAAGCTGAACATCGAGCTCAAGAACAACGGGCATGAGAGACAATTGGCCGAAAAAACGGTGAAAATCATCGAAGATGCGGGTTTTATGAAAGATTGCACCGTCACCTCCTTCGATCCCCGGCTCATTCATCGGGTGAGGGCGCTCGACCGGGCGATCAAAACCGGACTCATCGTGGACAAAAAGCCTGCCGAATGGGACAAGCTGCTCCAAAGCGACGACTACGACGTGATCAGCTCGGCGTATCCGCTCATCGATCCTGCGTTTATGCGTATGGCCGCGCAGCACCGCAAGGAAGTGTACGCCTGGACCGTCAACGACAAAGTGTTGATGGCCAAGATGCTCGATCTCGGGGTAAACAGCATCATTACGAATTATCCTGACCGGCTTGTACAGCTGCTGCAGCAGCGGTCCGAGCGGTAGCTTGTTAAAATCGCCAAGGCTGCGTTTGTCCCTCGAGGGACGGATGCAGCCTTTTTCAACATGCGCACGTTTACCTCCCGTTTATTCCGTCAATGATGTCTACATAGAATCGATCTTACGATGCGATCATTTGCGGAGGCATTGAACAATATGGAATCGTTGCGGTACCGTACAGGGATGCGCCTGTATGTTTTTTTTACGGTGATCTTATGGCTGAAAATGGCGCTGCTCCGGATTTTTTTGTTCGGCGGGGTCGGGATCAGATGGTGGCTGCTTGATTTGGCCGGGATCGTCGTGCTGACCGGCGCGATCGAGGCGCTGTTTCGCGGTACGTGGAAAAAACCGGCCTACTGGACTTTAAACGCCGTGCTTTCGTTTATATTTTTCGCGGCTGCCGTGTACTTTGAACATTTCGGTTCGGTGGTTACCTATACGTCCGTATTGGAGATGAAGCAGCTAAAGCAAATCTCCTCCGGCGTCAAAGCGACGATCGACCCGGCGGATTTTCTTTTTTTCGCGGATATTGCGTTAGCCTTGCTTCTTAGGGTTATCGTGGGAAAAGGGGCCCGGCACAGGTATGGAAAACGGGAATATGTGCGCGGCGGTTTTCGGAAGATAGCGCTTGCGCTGCTGCTCGTCGGTTTTATAGCGGTTGCTTATGCCGTCAAACAGGACAAGGGCATCACCAACGAGCTGGTGCGCGCCGAACAGCTCGGCCTGCTCGGCTACGAAGTATCGGTAGCCGTCAACGGCATCAGCGAGAAAAAACATGCTAAGATCACCGGCCTGGATCTGGCCGGTCCGCTTATCGAACAATTGCAAGCGAGCTACGGCTACGGAGTGGATCCGCAAGCCGCACCCGCCATGTTCGCTTCGCAAAAAGGGCGCAACCTCATCGTCGTACAGATGGAGGCGTTTCAAAACTTTCCGATTGGCCTGCGTCTGAACGGTCAGGAAATTACGCCTGTACTCAATCGGCTTCGGGAGGAGAGCTATTATTTCCCGCATATTTTTCAGCAGGTGGGGCAAGGAAACACTTCGGATGCGGAATTTATGTCCAATACGTCCATTTATCCGACGGGGACTATTCCGATGTCGACGGGCTACGGCGACCGCAACCTTCCGAGCTTGCCGAAGCTGCTGGAAGCGATCGGGTATGAAGCCGACACGTTCCACGTCAACGAGGTTCATTTTTGGGACAGATATAAGCTGTATCCGGCGATCGGGTTTACCCATTATTTCGACAAGCCGTATTACGTCAACGATCAATTCAATGAATTCGGCGCATCCGATGAAGAGCTGTTTCGCGTCGGGGTTGAAAAGCTGGCGGAGCTGCACGTGCAAAACAAGCCTTTTTACGCGCAGTTCATCACCGTCTCAAGCCATTTTCCATTCAAGGTGCCGCTGGATCGGCGAAAGATGACGATTCCGGCGGCACTTGAGGGAAAGCAGCTCGGGGACTATTTGCTGGCCGTAAATTATACCGATTACGCCATCGGCACCTTGATCGACAAGCTGAAGGCGGCCGGCATGTGGGACGATACGGTGCTCGTCATGTACGGCGACCATTTCGGGCTGCAGCCAAACGACAATGATCCCGCATGGGTCGGCGAGCAGCTCGGCATCACCTACCATCCGTCCATTACCCGGTACAACATTCCGCTGTTTATCCGCACGCCGGGACAAACAGCGGGACAAACGATCGACCAGGTCGGCGGACAGCTCGATATTATGCCGACGATCGCGAATTTGCTCGGCATTTCCCTGAAGGAGAAACAGTTTATCCATTTCGGCCAGGATCTGCTGAATATCCGAAAAAATGCCTTCGGCATGAGATACTACCTGCCGACCGGCTCGTTTTTCAACGACCGGATTTTGTTCGTCCCGGGCAAATCGTTTGCCGACGGCACCGCTACCGAGCTGCGAACGCTGCAGCCGGTTCCCGATATCAATTCGTTTCGGGACGACTATGATTTCATCATGAATTTGATGGAGTATTCCGACGACTATGTCAATTTACTGCCGAAACGGCAGGAGTAATGGTCGATTCCGGCGGGTGCGGCCCACGGACGGACGGTCAAACGTTAGACACTCCAATGATCCGGTGATCCGGCCAAATGAACGTATCGTGCCCGATCGATCCGGCGGTTCTTTGGCGGAAATACGGATCCGTCAGCAGCTTGTTCATCAGTTCCCCGGTGATCACAAGCTCGTTCTCGCGGTCTCCGGCTTTTAAAAACAGGCGCAGCCGGCGGTCTTTGACCAGTTCGTCGAACGACGCCGTCATCTGTTCGTGCTGCTGCCCGTATTCCAGCTGTTTGTCGTAATGGAATTGCACCTGATCGCTATCCATCCGGTCGACGATGATATCGGCTTCGCCTTCTGTATTGGAGGAAAGCTTCATCACCAGCACCGGTCGTTCGGTTTGTTCGATTGGACGCGTATCCTTCATGCTCGCCGTGTATGTCGCAGCGTCCCATTTGACCTGAATGCCCAGCTTCTCCGCCGTGTCGCGCAAAGGCACGTAGACGACGCCGTCATAAGTAAACGGCTGGAGCTCCGGCGCGTATTTCCGGCCATTTACCTTCACCTGTACGTTCGAATAAGTGACGTTCGCCGTAAAGGCATCCGTTCCGTCCGGAATCCCTTGCGAATAACCGTTAAACTGGGACTGCGCCTCATCCCCCTTGGCGGCGATCCCCGCCCAATCGGACTTGAGTGTTATTTCGTAACGCTGCGTTTCCGTGTTCCAGACAGTCACGTAACCAAGAGTATCGCGAAAGAAAGTGATCGGCACGTAAAGCGAATTTTGGTAAAACACAGGCGCCGGCGAAACCGGATAAGGCTTGTTGTTAAGCATCATCTTTACCTCATGACCGGGATACAGCGTAATTGGGTATACGACGGGATCGGGAAGCGGCGCGTCGCCTTTGTTTTTAAGCGCATCCACACGCGCGGCGGCTTCGTCGCCTTCATATACGTCGGAAATGCTGACGTACGGATAACCTTGCCGGTCGTCGGAATACATCAGATATGTGTGTCCCTGCTCGAAGGTCATTCCGCACCGGTCCCCATCCGGCGCCGTGATAACGGCGGGAAATTTTCCGCCCTTAAAGCTGCTGCCCGGCACAAACGTTGCCATGCGGTACGGTTTGCCGTCAAAATATACGTTCTCCACCTTCAAGACCGTCCCGGTAAATACGTCTTTAGCCACTTCGTAGTCGTATTCCGGCGTTGTCGATTCGCTTTTCGAGCAGGCATACGCCTTGACCGGATTTGTCACCGCCAAAGCCGGTACGGCGGTTATAACCAGCGTGGCCGCGGCGAGACAAGATATCATTTTTTTCATCATCATCGACTCTCCCTCGTTAAAATTTCGGTTGTTTTTTCATTTTCCATGGCTGATTTTCCAGAAAAAAGGAACTCGCAATTATATATTCGTGGCGTGGGCCCCGTTTGTGGGGATAGAGCTTAAAAAAACGGCTGCCAGTTTCAACCATTTCCTCTCGGCTCCGTTTCCTGCAATCCCCTTATGCCGACTTTGTTTTTGCTTTCGCAAAACCGTATGCCGCCGACCATAATTGTATTCCTTCGGGCAACTGCCTTTTTTATAACTGAATCCAACAACGAAAAAGACAGCCTCCCCATCACGGGGATAGCTGCCCTCTCCTTCTCCCTCTCCCAAACCTGGAATAATAAAGCCATACAACCACGACCTGAATAGCGGAGATGACGAGGTACAAATTGCTGAACACGGCCGCTTCCGGACTCGGGTTGAACGGATTCCAACGGGCGGCGGCATCCAGATCGATGATTTTGCCGCAGACGCTTGCGGATACGGCACCGGCCAAGAAGTTCAGCATGGACAGCAGTCCCATCCCGATTCCGACCTGCTCTTTCGGCAGCGTCTGCGAGATCGTATTGGATAATGCGATGTACATGAACGTTTGACCGACGACGCCGATGATGAGGAAGATCATCACGAGCCATGGCGAACCTCCTGCGAATGTCGACAACAGGAAAAAGCAGCCGAACAGCAGCGGGAAAGCCGCATAGACGAGAAAGGGGTTGCCCTTGGCATCGGCCCACTTGCCCGCCTTCTTCCCCAGCAGCGCTGCAACGAATGCCGCCGGAACCATAACGAAGCCGACCAGCCCCGGATCGAGCGCATTCACCTGGGACAACAATTGCGGGCTGAGAAAAGGAATCGAATAATAAGTCCCGACCATCAGAAAAACAATTGTCAATCCGATAGTGTAACCTTTGTTGCCGAATAGTCCGGGCGGTATGAACGGATTGTCCGCCCGCCTGACCCTTGCCGCGAATAAAATAAACAAAATCGCACAGCCGGCAAATAACGTCCACATCCCTTTGGAAATCGCCAGCAGCAGCAGCGCCACCGCTCCCGCGAGCAGCCCTCCGCCCCACCAATCGATTTTACCCGGGCTCGGCACATGATCGCCCAAATATTTACGATACAGCGGCAGCGTGAACAATGTAAACAAAGGCATGCAGAAGAGCCATCGCCAATCAAGGATACTGACGACACCGGACGCGACAACCGGACCGAGCACGTTGCCGATCGACAATCCGGTCATCGAGATTCCGATGGCACGCCCCCTGCTTTCCGCCGGGAAATAACGCACCGGAATGATCGAGGCGATGGCCGGAATGACCGCCGCCCCCGCCGCCTGCAAAATCCTCCCCGCGAGTACCATCCAATACGCCTGCGCAATCAAGCCGATCATGGAACCTGCGGCAAAAAAGATAAGCCCGAACGTAACCAAATTTTTCATTTTGAAGCTGTCTGCCAATTTCCCGTACATGACGGTTCCGATCGCATAGATCAGCAAGTAGATCGTAGATACCCAACTGACCTGCGCAAAAGATAAGTGAAACTCCGAACGGATCTCGGTCAGCACGATATTAAACATCGTCGCGCTCATAAGGGAAACGGCAAGCGTAAAGGCGAGAACGCGGATCAGCTTTTCCCCGTTATTTCGCGGTATGGATTCGTCCATCCTGAAGTCCCCTTCTTTCCATTGAATCCATTGTCTTCTTTGCAAGATCTATTTTATAATGAGCTTATCATAAACAAAAATATATCTTGTTCAATAAGACATATTCCTTCAAGTATATGAATGGAGGCGAAAAAACGATGGAACTGCTTCAGCTGCAGTATTTTCAAACGGTTGCCAGGCACGAGCACATGACCAAGGCTGCGCAGGAGCTCCGAATCGCCCAACCTGCTCTAAGCAAGACAATTTCCAGGCTGGAAGAAGATTTGGGCGTCCCTTTGTTCGATCGGCAAGGACGGCACATCCGCCTTAACACGTGCGGGAGGGCGTTCCTGGGGAAGGTGAATGCGGCACTGGCCCTTCTGGAGGAAGGGCGGAAGGAAGCGGCCGATCTTGCAGGCATGGAGCACGGCAGCATCCATCTTGCCGCTCCGACGCTGGACCGGTTGACGGAACCGCTCGGCGCCTTTCTGTCCCGGCATCCGGACGTGAAAGTAAGAATTACGCAGGCTTCGACGGAGGAAATGGCGCGCTTGATCGATTCCGGGGAAGTCGACTTTTGCTTTTCTGCGCTTCCTCTGGAAGGGCATGGCATTCGTTCGGCTTCCGTACTGAAGGAGGAAGTGTATCTTGCTGTTCCTGCCGGGCATCGGCTTGCCGGACGCAGCAGCATTTCGCTGAAGGAAATCGCCGATGAACCTTTCATCGGGTACAAGGAAGGGGTTCTTTTCCAACAGATGAACGATGCGTTCTTCCGGGAGGCGGGCATCGCGCCCAGGTTCGTCTGCCGGGTCGACGAGCCATCCGCAATCGCCAAACTCGTTCAAGCCGGGCTTGGCGTTGCGCTGATCGGTGGCTGTGGAAAAGATCCGAGCGCGATGCTGACGACGGTGCCGATCGAACATCCGGTCTGCAAGCGCGATTTTCAAATCTTTTGGCATGACAAACGTTATCTTTCCTTGGCTGCGCGCAAATTTCGGGACGCGATCGTCGAGTTCTACGCCAACCCTCAGGATGAGAACGTCGCCATATCTTCTGAAAAAATTACTTCACAATGAACTTCACTCTGGTTCCGTCACTGTAAACTTCGAGCTGATTGCTCACCCACGATCCGGCGCCGCGGTTGTCCTTCGGACTGACGTAACGGATATCCGCTCCGGAGCCGCCCTCCTTGCACATCGCCATCGGCCACTCGTCCCGGTCATAGCCGGGTTTGGTCGGTATGCCTTTCAGCGACTGCTCACGGCGCTCATCCGCGCCCTTGCGGTCGATCGTGCACGTATCGGACTCCCCTGCGGCGATCGCGTCCTTGATGTGCTGCGCCGTCTCCGGATATTTATCGCTCCGGAAAATGAGCACGTGATCCGCCGGCGCGATAAGCTTTTGCGAAACGATCCAGGCCGCTGCGCCAAACACGACAGCAACGAGAATGATGGAAAACAGAATGCGGCTTCGCTTTTTTAATGCCAACGGCTTCACCTCGGTTTGCATTTTTCCTGCCGGATCCTGACACCGGACAGGACGTCAGCCTATCGTTATTTTTCCTTCAGGATATCGGTAGGGCTCTTTTTTCGGTGTCGGCGTCAAGGTGTACGCCAAGGAGACGGGGCCCAGCCGGCCGACAAACATAAGGATGATGATGAACACCTTGCCGAAATCGGTAAGCTGCGCTGTCAGTCCCATCGACATTCCCGCCGTGGCGTAAGCCGAGGTCACTTCAAACAAAATGCCGAGAAACGGGTAACTCTCCGTCGTGGAAAGTATCATGGCCGACAGGACGACAAGGAAGAAGGACAGCAAAGCAAACGTAATCGCCTTATAGATTCGGTCCTTCGGAACGCTCCGGCGGAACAGCACAATGTCTTCCTTGCCCTGAACCATGGCGAGCATCGCACCGATCAATATAACGAAGGTGGTTACCTTGATGCCTCCCCCCGAGGAACCCGGCGCAGCCCCGATAAACATCATGATGATGATAAAAAACTGCGTCGCCTGGCGCATCAAACCGATATCGACCGTACTTACGCCCGCCGAACGGGACGACACCGACTGCAGCATCGCGCCGAGCCCTTTGCCGGTTGCGGACAATGGCTGCAATGTAGCGGGATTGGTATACTCGAACAGCAAAATGACAAGCGTTCCTATCAAAATGAGAGCGGCGGAAGCGCTGAGAACCACTTTGCTGTGCAGGGTAAGTTTCTTGTTTTTCGGGTATGTCAGCAGGTCGGAAATGACGATAAACCCGATCCCCCCCAAAAAGATGAGAGCCATCGAAACGATATTGATGAACGGATCTTCGGCATAATGAATGAGGCTGCCCGGTCTGTCCGGGATGCTTCCGAACAGATCGAACCCGGCGTTGTTGAAAATCGAGATGCTGTGAAACACGCCGAAGTATAACGCCTGTCCGACAGGCATCTCGAAGGACCAGCGAACCGCAAGCAGCAATGCTCCTGCCAGTTCGATGACCAGGGCGTACAGCAGCACTTTGCGGACAAGGCGCACGAGCCCTTCCGTCGACTCGCTGTTCATCGCCTCCTTCAGCACGAGACGCTCCTGCAGAGAGATGCGGCGGCGCAGCACGAGCGCAATCAGCGTGGACATCGTCATGAACCCTAGCCCGCCGACTTGGATCAGCACAATCAGAACGATTTCTCCAAAGGCCGACAGATGCGCTCCCGTATTGATCACGGAAAGTCCGGTGACGCAGACGGCGGAAGTCGCCATAAAAAGCGAGTCGAGAAAGCTGAGGTTCCCCTCGCCCGAGGAGGAAACAGGCAGACGCAGAAGCACGGCGCCAACCGTTATCATCAGCATGAATCCGATCGCCAGCACTTGCGGCGGATTCAGGCGGAGCTTTTTTCCGGAACGTTTGAACATGCAGGATAACTCCAAACTTATATGATCGTGTTGACTATTGTATTATATTGGATGATTTAAAGTAAAGCCGGACCTTGTACAAGAAGGATTACACCGGTTTGCCTCCGGCCAGCCGGCTTGCCGTATCCTGATCGACGATCCTGCGAACCGTCCGGATCAGCGTATCGAAATCCGCCAAGTTTTTGCCATAACGAAGGTTAAACGCATAATCGAAATGTTCCGGATTGTTCCCCTGATTGTGCTGGATAATCGTTTCCATCTTGTCGAGCGCTTTGGCGATCTTCGCTTCCACGGTTTGCATGTCGTTATATTCACGCCACAGCTCGATAATTTTCCGCCGCAAACTTCCATTTAGCGGTTCCGTCAGCTTCGCGATAGCGTCCTCCTCCACACGCAGCTTGCGGGCTTGATCCACGGCTATCGTCGCGGAGGTGTCGCCCTCGTAGGCTTCACCCAGGTCATGTACCAAGCAGATGCGAATCACCTTGTTAAAATCAACTCCCGGGAAGTAGTCTTCCAATATGAAGGCGAACATCGATAAACGCCACGTATGCTCCGCAACGCTCTCCCTCCTGCCTTCCTTCGTCCAGGCCGTACGGTGCGTATCCTTCAACCGCTCCAGCTCCTTGATGAAAGCGACGATACCCGTCATTTCGGCTTCATGTTCCCGCATGGCCATTCCCCGCCTTTCTTGTTTTTATATAATCTACCATAATTTTCAGCATCGTTATAGATAAAAAAGCTGCTCCTCATCATTGATGAAGAACAGCTGCAATGTGCCGATTATTTTCGCCTGCAGTATGTTTGAATGAGATACACCGCGTCGAGAATCAAGGCGACCCGGCCGTTGCCGAGAATGGTTGCTCCCGTCATGAACGGGACTTTGCCGAGGAACGAGCCGAGCGTTTTAATGACAATTTCCTGGTTGCCGAGCAGCTCGTCTACGGCCAGCGCCATCTTTTTC
The DNA here is from genome assembly GCF_023276405.1 of Paenibacillus hamazuiensis. Classification (NCBI taxonomy): domain Bacteria; kingdom Bacillati; phylum Bacillota; class Bacilli; order Caryophanales; family Paenibacillaceae; genus Paenibacillus; species Paenibacillus hamazuiensis. The sequence continues at coordinate 1,587,204 of NZ_JALRMO010000001.1, read as the reverse complement.
TCGGCCGAACCGATGACAACCGCGGGCAAATTTTTCGGTACGTCCGCTTTTTTCTCGTATTGCAGCACATCTTGCAGCCAGATCAGCGGAATGACCTGATTGCGCATAATGATCACTTGCTCCCCTTGAATCGACTGAATTTCGTCCATCGGGATTTTCACGATCTCCAGCACATTGTTCATCGGCACGACAAACTGGCGTCCGGCTACGTTTACCATAAGGCCCGTGATGATGGCCAGCGTAAGCGGCAGCCGCACCGTAAAGCAGGTGCCCTCTCCGAGCTTGGTCTGAATATCGATGAGGCCGTTCAGCCGCTCGATCTGGTTGCGTACGATATCCATGCCGACCCCGCGCCCGGATACATCGCTGACGGTCGCCGCCGTCGAAAAACCGGGCTGAAATATCAGGTGCACGAGCTCCTGCTCGGAAAGATGCTGCGCTTCCTCCGGGGTGATGATGCCTTTGCGGATCGCGGACGCTTTGATTTTCTCCGGATCGATTCCCGCCCCGTCGTCCTCGATCGTAATCACGACCTGATTGTCTTCGTGGAACGAATTCAGGCGCACTCTCCCTTTGGCAGGCTTTCCTTTCCGTTCCCTTTCGTCCGCCGCTTCGATGCCATGGTCGACCGCATTGCGGATCAAATGGATCAGCGGATCCCCGATTTCCTCGATGAGCGTGCGGTCCAGCTCCGTTTCCATTCCTTCGAGAACGAGAGCGATATCTTTGCCGAGCTTTTGCGAAAGGTCGCGCACCATGCGCGGAAAGCGGTTGAACAGATGTTCGATCGGCAGCATGCGGGCTTTCATGACGCTTTCCTGCAGTTCCTCCACGATGTGCGCCATATGGTCGGATACTTCGGTCAGCCGGTTTACGAAATCTTCGTTGGAAAAACGGCGCGACAACGACCGCTTCAGCTCGGACAACGAGGTTTGGTCGATGAGCAGCTCGCCGACCAGGTTCATCAGATGCTCGAGCCGCTCGACGCTGACTCTGATCGTTTGCGCCCCCTGCTTCTGCCGCTCTTCGGAAACGGCCTCTTTCGCCGCCGGCGCCGGTTTGCTCAGCTTTTTGGCGAATTGGTACGGCTCCGCCATAACCTGCTCAACATCCGTCATATCGGCTAAGTACGAACGGATCTCTTCCAAATCGTGGCCGCTGCCGATCATAAAGACCGCATCCGCAAAAGCTTCGTCCTCTAACTGACCGTTGATCGGAAGCGCCGGATCGGAGGAGACGACCGCACCGAATTTCTCGTTAATCTCCAACGCGACCAGCTGAAATCGGGCCATCTTCATCGGGCAATCCTTGGCGAAACGAATCTGAATTTTGAGCGGCTGCAGCCCCGACTCTTTAAATTCCTCCAGCTGCAGCGCCTGCTCAAGCGTAAGCTCCGGCAGCTCCTTCATTTTCACGGGAGCTTTCGTATCTTTGGCAAAGCCCCGGAGCCGTTCAAGCACGTCCGAAATATCGGGAAGAGTGCCACAGGCCGTATACTGATCCTTCAGATCTTTAATGCCGTCGAGCGCCACGAACAGCAAATCGACCAGATCGCGGTCCACCTGCAGTTTTTTGCTCCTCACCTGATCAAGCAAATGTTCCATCTCATGCGTGAGCGATTTCATTTCCTCGAAGCCCATGGCTGCCGAAGAGCCTTTGATCGTATGGGCGGCGCGGAAAATCGACTGGACCACTTCGTCCGACGTTTCCTTTTCCAATACAAGCAGATCCTGCTCGATACGATCGAGCTGATCGACCAGTTCCTCGACAAATACTTCGCGGTAAAGCGAAAGGTCCTCCATCTGCACTCCCCCTTTGCTCTAGTCGCTCAGCAGCACTTCGTCCAATTTTAAAATGCCGACCAGATTAGGCCCATGCAGCCCGATTCCGGAAAAATAAGCGCCGTTGACTCCGCCCACCCGTTCCGGCGGCGGCTGGATGTCGGGATAGGTCGTTACTTTATTGACCTGGTCGACGATAATGCCGACCGATTCCTCGCGATGGTTGACGACGACGATGCGCGTCCTCTTCGTATATTCCTCGTCCGGGAGACCGAACAAATTGCGCAGGCTGATGACGGTAACGACCTTGCCTCTTAAATTGATGACTCCCTTGATGTAATGTTTGCTGTGAGGAATATCGGTAATCGCCTGAACCTTGATAATTTCGTGGATATCTTCGATTTTGACGGCATAATTTTCCTTGCCGACGGACATTTCGATATATTGAACCTGCTGTGTCGTTTCCATAAGCGGTCACATCCGTTTCTCGTCAAATTTTGACTGTGCTCACCAAGTTGTTCAATTCGTCGGCGAGCTGCGCCAAAGATTGGCACGTGGTCGCCATCTGCTCGGAAGCGGCAGCCGCTTCTTCGCTGGCGGCGGCGATCGATTCCACCGATTTCATCACTTCGGACGCCTGGGCCGATTCCTCTTCGCAGGCGGCGGCAATTTCATTTACCCGGTGGGAGGAGTTGTCCACCATCCGGATGATTTCCCGGAACGCTTCGCCGGTTTGCGACGATTGTGCGGCGCTTACCAAAACCGCCTCGACACTTTGCTTCGTGTTTTCCTGCATCGCTTTGATGATTGCGGAAATTTCCTTGGTCGCTTCACTGCTGCGTTCTGCGAGCTTGCGCACTTCATCCGCTACGACGGCGAAGCCTCTTCCTTGATCGCCGGCGCGCGCCGCTTCGATCGCCGCGTTCAGAGCCAGCAGATTCGTTTGGTCGGCGATGTCGTCGATCACTTCGATAATGCTGCCGATTTTGCCGGAATCCTCCTCCAATCGAGACATCATTTGATTTACCCGCTGCATTCCTTGTGCGGAGGCATGCACCACCTTCTCGCCTTCGCTTGCGGTTTTCACAGTGTCGTTCGCCATTTCGGCAGCCTGCTCCGCGCTTTGGGCGACGGAATGGATCGCTGCGGACAGCTCCTTGAACAGCTCGGAAATCGACTGGGCGGATTGCGCTTGACTCGAACTGCTGCCGGCGACTTCCTGGGTGCTTGCAGACAGCTGCTCGGAGGCGGCGGCCAAGCTTTGCGACGACTGGGTGATGCTGCCGATCAGCATCAGCAAGCCGTCGACCATCGTGTTCAGCGATTTGGAAACTTGTCCCACTTCATCCTTCGAGTCGACAGCGGATTTTTGCCGCAAATCTCCGGCCGCCACCTTGCCGATCACCTCGACGATATGAGCGAGCGGGCGCGTGATCGTCCGGGCGACGGCGAAACCCAAAGCGATGCTGAGCAGGGTGGAAACGATAAGAATCGATATGGTCACGTTACGCGCCGAATTGTAATCGCTTAACGCTTGCGCATTGGCTTGCTCCGCCTGTTTTACGTTAACGCCGATCAGGTTGACCAAGCTGTCCCTGACTTTGTTTTCCTGATCTTTAAGCGGTCCGTTTTTATAGGCCACCAGTTCCGATATATCGTCCTTATAAGCGAGCTGAACGGCCGCATCGAACATTTTTTCGTAAGCAGGATATGCCGAATCGTATGTTTGGATCAAATCGAGTTCCGCTTGCGTATGCGGAGTGCCCTTATATGTATTCATTTTAGCCGCCTGCTCTTTGCGCAGATCGGCGATTTCTTTCACAAGCGCGTCCTTTTGCTCTTTGGAGGACTCGAGACCGATATCGCGCAGCCTGACCTTGATCTTCTCGTAGTTGATCTGGGCGGCCGACAAATCCCTGACCGAGATCAGTTGATTGTTGTAAGTGTCGTTTAATTTTTCCTCCATCATTTGCAGATTTGTTATGGCATAAATGCCTACCGCGATTAAAATAAACGCAATGACCATAAATGCCGAAATCAGCTTTGCGGATGTTTTCATGTTCAAGTACCAGTTCATAGCTCCACCCTATTCACAATGATTTTGGTATAAAAGACATTAGCTGTTTGAGCTGAAGCTTAGACCGTAACGATCAGTATCACTCCTTCGACATATTTCAACGAATATCACCACATATTATCGTCATAATTCGACTTTCTTCTACAATTTTAGCATGACTCCATGGCACCAGCAATAAAAACTTAAGGATACTCCCGATCCGATTATCTTGATAAAATTGGAAAAACTCTATATATTAGAATTAACCTATATTCAAACGATCTTAAGTCAAGAGGTGTAAGCATAAATGAGTTCCATTCGTTATGCGGTGCTTTCCTTGTTGGCCCGCGAACCGCTCAGCGGCTACGATATCAAACAATATATGAACAACCGGATCGGCCCCTTTTGGAAAGTCGGCAGCAATCAGGTTTATCCGGAGCTGGCCAAGCTCGAAGAGGAAGGGCTGGTCAAACTTCAGGGGGTAGAGCAGCTGACGTACCGCCCTGCACGGAAGCTTTACGAAATCACGGACGCCGGCAGGGAAGCGCTTGTCCTGTGGACCTTGGAGCCGGGAGGCGCGGAAAACGTTCGCGACGATTTTTTGCTGAAGGCGTATAATTCGTGGCTGGTAGAGCCGGAGAAAATGAAAGCGCAAATTGCGGAAATCAAAAAGCAGCACGAGAAGAAGCTGGCTGTCTACCAGGCCAAGGTGGAGGAACTTGCCGCGCAGCTCGATCCGTCCGACCGCAGCGACCCGCTGGCCTCCAGCATCTCCGTCGTCGAATTCGGAGTGGAGTACGAGCGGCTCTATATCGCTTGGTGCGAGCGGCTGATGAAGAAGCTGTAAGCCCGATTGCCGCGATTGCGATCCCGGCGTTATATTCGCTTCTCCCGCACCTCATAAAACGTTCATCTGCAAGCGAAAAAAATCGGAGCCCGCATTTCGCGTGGCTCCGTTAAACTACATTATGAAATCATCTTCACACTCGGAATCCAGATCGTGAAGGTCGTTCCTTGATCGACTGCGCTGTCCACGGCGATTTTGCCGCCATGAAGCTTTACAAGCTCCTTGACGATCGAGAGCCCGAGCCCCGTCCCTTTCCCAACTTCGGAACGCCCTCGGTCCACTTTGTAAAACCGCTCCCAAATGAGTTCTCGATCCTTCTCCGCAATTCCCCGACCCGTGTCCGACACCGTCAGCTTGACGTAGTCACCGTCCTTGCCCGCGGCCATGCGGATCGTACCGCCTTCCGTAAACTTCACCGCATTTTTGATCAGGTTGTTCAAAATTTGCTCGATCCGGTCGTAATCCGCATACATTTTCGGCAAGCCGTCCTCCACGCGGACCTCAAGACTTGTTCCCTTTTCCGCCGCTTCCGAAGCAAATTTGAACGCAGCTTTTTCCAGCAGCGGCCCGGCTTCGAGCGGAATGAGCGCAAGGCTGATTTCCTCGTTTTCCATCTTGATCAGATCCATTAAATCGTCGACAAGCCGGCTCATATGCAGCGTTTCGTTGTACAAAATGTCGTAGTATTTCTTCCTTCCCGTCTCGTCGATCAGGTCGTCCTGCAGCGCCTCCAAAAAACCTTGCATCGCCGTAAGCGGGGTCCGCAGCTCATGCGAAACGTTGGCGAGAAAATCGGTGCGAATTTGTTCGGACTGCTTCTTCTCCCGGTCGGTCCGCTCCAGCTTCTCCGCCATTTTGTTGAGCGTCGAAGCAAGGTCGCCGATTTCATCTTTGGAGGAAATGCGGATCCTTTCGCTGTAATCGCCCATCCCGATGCGCGCAGCGGAACGGTCGATCGCTTGAATCGGCCGGGAGATCGACCATGACAAATAAGAGGCGATCCCTGCGGATAATACAATACCGGCCAGCGTAGCCCAAAGAATCGTTTCCCGCAAATTGCGGATCGTCTCCTCTATGCCGGTAATCGGAGCGTGGAGTACGATGCCTCCGTACACCTTGTCCTCTTTGCCCCATGGCACGACGACGGAAAGCATCGGCTGCGTGATCATTTCCGACTTTACCTGCAGCACGGCGTTTTCCCCCGCCGTCACCTTATCCACAACCGACCGGTCCACCGATTTGCCGATCGACACCTCGTCTTGAGTGGAGGTCGCGACAATTTTGCCGCTGCGGTCGAATACCCAGATGCGCGTATCGTACGATTGGTCGAAAAACAGCAGCAAATCCTTGGTCGCTTCATCGATCGCGCTTGTGTTCTGCATCGCCGAATTGACTTTTTTCGCCTTGCGGAGCAGCTCCGTCTTCTTCGACTCCACGATGTAATCCTTCGTGAAAAAAGATATCGTCAGTCCCACGGCACACAAGCCGAGCAGCACGGTCAGCATGCAGCTGAACAGCAGCCGGAGAAATATGCTTCGGCTCAAACCCGGAATCATATCCCGACCTCGAACTTATATCCGATCCCCCACACGGTATGAATGCAGTCGAAGCCAAAGTCGCTCAGCTTGCTTCGCGTCCTTTTGATATGAACGTCCACGGTCCGGATATCGCCCAAAAAATCGTACCCCCACACCTGCTCGAGCAGCTGTTCTCTGGAATAGACGAGTCCCGGCGATTTGGCCATATGGGCCAGCAGGTCGAATTCCTTCGGACGAAAGGCGATTTTTTCGCCCCTCGCCAGCACTTCCCGGCGGTCCAGACGGATCGATAGTCCGCCGTACTCGATGATATGCCTGGAATCGTCCTCGCCTGCATTCCTTTTTGACTGCATCCGGCGAAAAATCGCCTTGATCCGCGCCATCAGCTCCCGCGGACTGAACGGCTTGGTCACATAATCGTCCGCCCCCAGCTCCAGACCGAGCACGCGGTCGAACTCATCGCCTTTGGCCGTCAGCATGATGACGGGAATATCGTACAGCTTCATCAGCTCGCGGCAAGTATCGTATCCGTCCATCCCCGGCATCATCACGTCGAGAATGATTATATCGGGCGCCGCTTGCTCTACCATATCGAGCGCTTGCTCACCGCTTGCTGCCTCGAACAAACGAATTTGCTGTTTTTCAAAATACAGCCGGATAATCTCCCTTACGTTCGGGTCGTCGTCTACCACAAGGACTTTCAATCCGTTCATGGGCATCACTCCTTAACCGAAAATTGGAAAACTTCCGAGCCCCATCTTAATCCGAAAGCGGCATCGAACCGATTTCGACATACGAGAAAGCGCCGCTCTTTATAAATTTCGTACGCAAAGGCGATTTTTCGGAGGTATGGTACAAAATGGAAGACAACATGGAAAGCCGTCACTCCCCCGCAGAGGAAGACGGCTTCTTGTTAATCGGAAATTATTTGGTTGTCGCCGGGCTTGGCGTTTTCTGCGAATCATCCGGCTTCGCGGAAGACCCGCTGCCCGCGGAATCCGCCGGCTTGGAGGAAGTCCCTCCGCCTGCCGAATCGGTCGGCTTCGCTGAAGTCCCGCCTGCGCTTCCGGAGGAAGCTCCTGTGCCCCCTGGCGCCGAGGTGCTTCCCGAAGTCCCTGAGCTTCCGGATGCTCCGGAGCCTGTGCTGCCGCTCCCGCCCGTGACGCTGTCCGAAGTGGATGTGGACGATTTGCCGGACTGCGAGGATGAAGATTCCCCCGCCTTGCTTGGAGCGTTCCCTCCCGATGGAGATGTCGTCGTTACGTCCGTCTTCATGCTGTCCGTCTTTTCGGAGGTGGAGCAGCCCGCGAGCACCCCCAATAATAATACTGCCGCTGCCGATAAAACTGCCCATTTTTTCATGTGTCATACTCTCCTCTCTCAATCGGTTTGTTCTTACATCAACCAATGTACAGGAGAAAAATGACCTGCCGATGTACGAAATGGTGCCGAATCTTTAACAATGTATGACCAAATTATGAACGCTCGCCGCACCGCCTATCCCCGAAAAATATCCCTTTCTGTCGAATCATTGTATTTTAAAGAGAAGGAGGAGATTTACGGATGAACTACAAGCAGCTTATTCATAACCGTCTGGAAAAAATGAAAACGAAGGCGTCCCGCCTCGTTTCCTCCGGCCAGGATGACGCCGACTACGCCTTGGAGCTGGATCCGCATACGTACCAAAAGCTGAAAATGGCCGCAGACGAGCGGCAAACGACCGTACAGGCCGTGCTGAGCCATATGGTGGAGCAGTATTTGTCCCACGGCGTGAAGGAAATGACCCGGCAAATCCCCGAAGAAAGCAAGGAACAAAACCCGCTGCTGCTGCTGGACGGCATTTGCGGACGGGTTCGATGAAAGGAGGAGAGACGAAGATGAGCATCAGCCATACCCAGCTTTACGGACAATCCGTTTTCATCGACGAAACGGCGTTCGCCGCATTTATGAACCCACGTGATCCCCACCATATGAAGGCGCGTTCCTTGTTTTTGGATCTGGACGATCTGGAACGGGATTTTGTGACGACGAACAGCATTTTGTTCGAGATTCACCGGTGGCTGCGAAACGAATATGATTATGCGCTGGCCGATTTTTTTCTGAATGCGGTCGAAAAGGCGGCCGGACTCGGAAAACTCAGCGTCATTCCCGGGGGCTCCGAATGGGAGCAGGAGGCGAGGCAGCTTCTCATCGAGCGGCCGGAGCTGCAGTATTCGCTGAGCGAGGCGCTCACGGCGGTTGTGATGTCGGCTTACGGCATACGGCGTATTTTTACGTTTAATCCGAATCATGCCGTGCTTCTGAGCTTGGACAAGGGGATAAAGCTGATCCCGGGGGGTTAAGACGGACCGCCGATCCGCCGCCGGGAAATCAAGCCTTAGCCGGCCCGGAAGGCGCAGCTAAGGCTTATTTCGTTATTTGATGAAAAGGGCGACGAACCCGCCGCCGCTGTTCAGCTCGATCGACAATGTGCCGCCGCGCCGCGCGGTGCTTCGCTCTACGACAACCGCAGCATCGTTTTGCGGATTGTCGCGAACGAGCGTTGCCTTGTACTCGCCTTCGCCGAGGAAGGACAGTGGAATATCCAGCGCTCTCGCCGGTCCGGCGCCCATCACGGCAAGCACCCATTTCCCGCCTTTACGCCTTGCAAAAACCGTAAGCTCCCCGATGCTCGACTCCGGCAGCACAATCGTCTCATCCCATACCGCTTCAATGCTCCGGATCACCTCCAGCGCAGGATTGTCGAGCACGCTCTGCGGATGGGCCGCGATCGTCAAAATCGGGCTCTGAAACGTCGCCAGACAGGCGATCTGATGGGCCCAGGTGGAATCTCTGCGCCGCTCGGTGAAGATCATCGCCGTATAATCGGCCGGGCCTGCCAAGTAACGGGTAAACGGCAAAATCGTTTCATGGCGGGCCCGCTGCTGCAGCCCGCCGGACTCCATCCCGCGGACTCCCTCATAGATCATCGCATTCGGCCAAGTATGCGTCCGGCCGGTCGGCTTCTCTTCTTCATTCAATTCAACGGACGGTTTCATTGCATTTTGCATGATCAAGGCCTCCTTGAATTGCTAAATATGCGGCCCTATCAGTTTAATAAATCGCTTTCAAACCGGATATAGCTAAAAAACTCCTTAATTTGTCTGAAAGTCACGAATTTCCCCCGGATATACGTTAAAACGGAGCCCCGCCGTACCGCAAGGCTCCGTTTCTATGAATCGGCACAATCTCCGTTACTTCACACCCGTATAAACAAAAGCGCGAATAATTTGCCGCTGTGCAAAAAAGAACACGATCAAAATCGGCGTAACGAGAATCATATTTCCCGCCATCAGCACGTTCCAGTTCGCCACGCCCTCCTCTTGGCGAATCCGCGCAATGCCGAGCGGCAGCGTGCGCGCCGTTTCGTCGGTCGTCATGACGAGCGGCCAGAAATAATCGTTCCAATGCGCGATGAAGCTGAACAAAGCAAAGGTCGCCAGCACAGGCTTAGCCATCGGGACCATCAACCTCAGGATGATCTGCCACTCTTTCGCGCTGTCCAGTCTTGCCGCTTCAAGCAGCTCCTCCGGAACCTGCTTGAACGACTGCCTGAGCAGGAAGATCCCGAAGGCGCTCGATGCGAACGGCAAAATCAGGGCAAGATGCGTATTCAGCAGCTTCCAGGCGCTAAGCTGCAGGTACACCGGCAGGAAAATGAGCTGCGACGGGATCATCAGCGTGATCATAACCATGCCGAAGAGAAACCCGGACCCTTTAAACTTGTAGCGTGCGAAAGCATAGGCCGCCGGGATGATCGTCATCATCTGCATCACCAGTATTCCGATCGACACTATGATGCTGTTGGTGATGAAGTGGAGGAACGGGCCCGATCCCCAAGCCCGGGCGAAGTTGTTCCATACGAAATGCTTCGGAATCCAGTTCGGCGGGAAAATCATCGTCTCGGGCAGCGTTTTTAACGATGTCGAGAGCATCCAGGCGAACGGCATGGCGAAAATCAGCACCAGCAGCAGCATGCCGGCTATATTAACTACCCGCAGCACATATTTGAACGTTTTTGCGGCGGAGGCTTCCTTGCTTCTAACATTGACGTAGGTGCGGCCAATATCGACCGCGTCGTTTGCACCTTTCAACGGATTCACCTCTTTTTCATTGATAGTGTACGCGTTTGGACAGCAGCTTGAAGTAAAGGATCGTCAAGATCCCGACGATGAACAGCAATACGACGCCTGCCGCCGAAGCGTAACCGATTTTAAAGAAGCGGAACCCGTACTCGTAAATATAATAAACCAGCGTATTCGTCGCGTTCACCGGCCCTCCCTGCGTCATGATCGCAATCGTCTCGAATACTTGAAAGGAGCCGATCATGTTGATGATCACGAGGAAAAAGATCGTCGGCGACAGCATGGGCAAAATCAATTTCGCAAAGGTGGTCCAAGGGCTGGAGCGGTCCAGCGAAGCCGCCTCGTAAATATCCTTCGGTATGCTTTGCAGCCCGGCGATAAACACCAAAGTGTTGTAACCGAGCCCCTTCCATACGGCGACGATGACAAGCGACACCAGCGCTGTTTTCTGGGATGCCAGCCAAGCCAGCTTGCCGAAGCCGAACAACCCGATAATCCAGTTGAGCAGGCCGTATTCCGGATCCATCAGCCAGCTCCAGATCATCGCGATGGATACCAGGGAGACGATATGCGGGCTGAAAATCGCCCCTTGCACGAACCCGTAAAACCACCCGCTGCGGTTCAGCCAAAGAGCAAGCAGCAGCGAGAGAACGATCGTAAACGTCACCGTCAAAATCGTATAAGCCGTCGAATTGGCGATGACCTGCAGAAACTCTTTTTCATGGAACAGATCGACGAAGTTGTCAAAGCCTACAAAATGCTTGACCGGACTGACAAAATTCCAGTTATACATGCTCAAATAAATCATGTACAAGATCGGATAAATGAAGAACAGCGAAAACACGGTGATCGCCGGAGCAACCATAGCATACGGACGAAGCTTTTCCCATGTCGTCATGTTACGCACCGCCGACCGCAACGAGTTTATTTTCCGCTGCCTTTCCTGAACCGGCGTTTTCCGCCAAGCCGCCAATACCGCGAATTCTTCCGCCATTCGGATCGAAATAATAAACATAACGGTACGGCACGACGACGCGGACGTGATTCGCCGTTTCCAGCGGCGCCAGGAACGTTTTGACGAAAAACGTCCCCGCTGCCGACTTGATCTGGTAAATATGCTCCGCACCGAGGCTTTCCCGGGTGATGATTTCGCCTTCGATCGCGAGACCGTCCGCGGGCTCCTTCGGGCTTAGCAGCGCGTGCTCCGCGCGGAACCCGATGTGGCCGATCGTTTCCTGCGTCTCCACACGCAGCCCCGGAACATCGCCGAATTTCAATATGTTCATGGCCGGAGTGCCGATAAACTGCGCGGTAAACAGATTGTCCGGATCATTGTACAGCTTCATCGGCGAATCGATTTGCTGAATGACCCCTTTGTTCATGACGACGATTTCGTCGCCCATCGACATCGCTTCCACCTGATCGTGGGTGACGTATACGAAGGTCGTTTTCAGCCTCTGATGAAGCTGGATCAGCTCCGTCCTCATCTGGTTGCGCAGCTTCGCATCCAGGTTGGAAAGCGGCTCGTCGAGAATAAACACCTGCGGCTTCTTGACCATCGCTCTTGCCAATGCGACCCGCTGGCGTTGACCTCCGGACAACGTCTGCGGTTTCTTGTCCAAATAAGGCGTCAAAGCGACGATTTCGCAAATATCGCGAACCAGCGCCTCCCGCTCCTGCTTCGGGACTTTGCGGTTTTTCAGTCCGAACTCGATGTTTTCGCGAACGGTCATCGTCGGATATAACGCGTAGTTTTGGAACACCATCGCGACATCCCGGTGCCCGGGAGCCGTATCGTTTACGCATTTGTCGCCGATCCATATTTCGCCGCCGCTCTCCTTCTCAAGACCGGCAATCATCCGCAAGGTCGTCGACTTGCCGCAGCCGGACGGGCCGACAAGCACCGTAAACGACCCGTCCTTAATCGTCAGGTTTAAATTGCTGATGACCGTTTCGTCTTTATAGACCTTGGAAATGTTTTTCAATACGATCTTCGCCATCCGATCCCCTCCTCATCCGTTAAGCTGTTACTTGAGCAGTTTGTTGGCCTTTTCCGCCGCTTCGTTCATCGCGTCCTGCGGTTTCACGTTCGGTTCGAGAATCGCTTTGGTGATCGCATCGGTAATGAATTTCGTCGCTTCCGGATAACCGGTAGCCATCGGACGCGGTACCGCATATTTCAATTGGTCCGAAGCAACCTTGTACTGCGGGTTTTCTTTGTAGTAGTTTTGCAGCTCGTCACTTTGCAGGGCGGACAGACGGTTAGGCAAATAACCGACATACTTATGCTGGTAGATCGTGTTTTCTTTCGAAGTCATAAACTTGATAAACTCCCAAGCCGCCTCTTTTTCCTTCTCGTTTACTTTCGACGTGATGACGAGCTGACAGCCGCCGGTCGGAACGCCGAAAGCTTTGTTTGCCGGCATAAAGTCGGTCTGTACTTCGAACCCGTTTCCTTTCGCCACCTCGATCGCCGCCGATACGCCGGCCGTCGAACCGAACTTAAAGGCGGAAATTTGGTTATCCCAGTCTTTGCCCGCATCCGCACCCGCCGTATTTCCCACGACGAACTTCAGCAAGCCTTCTCCCGCCATCTTCTTCCAATATTCTACCGGCGCAACACCCTCGGGGGAGTTGAACATCGCTTTTTTTCCGTCTTCGGACAGCATTTTACCGCCGCTTTGAGCGACAAGCGCTTCGTAATACCAGATATCGACGTTCAGCGTCATCGGCACTTTGCCTTTGGACTTGAGCACGCGGGCGTACTGCTCAAATTCCGACCAGCTTTTCGGACCGGCCGGGTCGAGTCCGGCGTCTTTCAACATCGTCACGTTTTTATACAAAATCGGCGTGCTCCGCATGAAAGGCAGACCGTACAGCTTGCCGTCCACATACGCGTTGCCCATGAGCCCCGGGTTAAAATCCTTGATGTCGATTTCCTTTTCGTCTCTGGCGGCAAGCTGTGTCAGATCGACCAGCATGCCCGAGCGGGCGAAAACCCCTGTCGATGCGATCTCCAGATCGCTGACGGCCGGCGCGTTTCCTGCGGCAAAGGCGGCTTGTACTTTCGCATGCAGATCGTCGTAGTTTCCTTGGTTCGCCTGCTGCACTTCGATGCGGTTTTGCGATTCGTTGAACTTTTTCACCAGGTTTTGCTTCGCTTCTTCAATTTTCCCGCCGTTGGCTGTCCAATACTTGATGACGATTTTACCGCCGGACGAAGCGGCTTTTTCCGGGCTTCCGGCGGTGTTCGAGCCGCATGCCGAGAGCATGAATACGGCGCTGAGCGCCAAGATGGATGCTTTCCTTTGATTTGTCATTGTAAAACCCCTCCTCATCATTTTGCATAACAATAAAAGCCTTAAAATACCGCAGGCTTGATGCCGGCAGCTCTTAAGGCTTCTCCTTCACTCCAACCAAAAGCTATTTACTTGTCCTATTCCTATCATAAAACGCGATTGTTATGCGTATATTATGGCTGTGTAAAAATTATGCAAAATGCGGTGAAGAAACTTCGTTCCACAGCTCCGATTTGGACGAGGATACGGCGGTTGCGCCGTACCTCAGGCATTCCACCGCATGGCTTCTGTCGAACAGCAATCCGCCGGTAATGATCGGAAGCGACGTGAGCTTTTTGATCTCCCCGATCATCTCCGGAATCCGCGCCGGCATGATCTCCACGACATCGGGTTCGATTTGGCAGAGGCTTTTGCTAATATTGTCCAAACCCTCCGTGTCTACCAGAAAAAAACGCTGTATTGTCAGCAAATCCATCTTCTCCGCGATCTTGACCACATTGGTTTTCGTCGTGATGATTCCGGTCGGCCTGATCACCTTGGCTAAATAATCAAGGCCGAATGTATCCGTGCTGAGGCCGCCAATCTTCTCCAAATGTAAAAAAACCGGCAGCTCGTGTTTTTTGAACAAATCGACGTAACCTTTGATAACTCCAATATGCCCGGTCAGCAGAAAGACGCCGGCAAGATTGTTTTTAAGCGACAGCGCTATTTCCAGCTGCTTCGGCTCCTTGATGGAGGCGACCATCTGATAGGTGCGCAGCCTCTCGAAAAAAGCTTCGTTTTCCCATTGTCTGTTCTTTTTCATCGTTCCCCCCTGTCCGCCGCTGTTCGGATTTCGCTCATCGGCTAAGCCTGCCCAGGCTCCGCGGCCTGCAGCAGCGAGACGACGCATCCCCGGTCCGATTCGGCGCCGCGCGCTTCCGGATTCGGTCTGAAGTGCTTCATGTTGCTGTACATGATCTCCGCATTTTTCTCCAGCGCGTCGTTTGCTATGTCCAACGGGGAGATGCGGATTTCTTCGGCATCGATTTCCACGATTCTTACGCCGGGCTGGTCAAGGCAGGCGGGCAGTTGAACGAACGTCCAGTTTTTCTGCGCAACGATGGAGTCGACATGCGTATGGCCGTTAAAATAAATGCCGGTTCCTTCCTTCTGGCCGAGCACCTTCCACATATCGATGTCGGGATGGATCGACCCTTTTTCCTTATCCGATCGGGTCGTCGTGTTATACACCGGATGATGCGCGAAAACAAGCAATGGTTTTGTGCCCGACGCCTTAACGACGCCTTCCAGCCACCGCAGCTGCTCTTCGTCCACCCAGCCGCCCCAATCCTCGAAATCCATCTCCTTCGCCGTGTCGATGAACGCCAGGTCCGCCTTTTCCGTGCGAATGACGTGGTAGCGGGCTTGTCCGGTGATATTAAGCACGTCTTTTCTCGTTTGCGCATACAGGTCGTGGTTGCCCAGCGCATGGTAGAACGTCCGGTCATGCTGCCGGATGATCCCGTAAACCTCCTGCAGTTCGGAAGGATGGCCGTAATTGGTCAAATCCCCCAGCGAAATATGCACATCGGCCTCCAGTTCCAAAAACCGCTCCAGCATCGTTCTGTAAAAATCGTCGCGTGCCGCAACCCATTCCGGAATCGCCGCGTCCGCTTCGTGATAATGCAAATCGCCCATGACTACCAGTTTCATCGAATTTCCAGCCTCCCCTTTAAAATCCATCTTCATTTAGATTATAACCCGGGAGTGTTAGCAGGGATTTAAGCGATTGTTTTGTATTTGTAAAGGGAAAGGGATGCTTTTCAGCTCCGCTTTCATTTCTCTCCGACAAAAGGAAACAACAGCTTCTGGTTTTCGTTCGTATACATATTTTCTTTGGTGATGACCTCGGATCCGGTATCGATATAACCGGTGACCCGTTTGCCGCTTATCGCCTCAAACGCCGTCTTGACGGCGAGGTAACCCATATTGAAAGGCTTCTGAACGACGATGACCTGCAGAATGCCTTCCTCCAGACTTGCGATTTCCTCGGGAGAACTGTCGAAACCGACCATCTTGATCGTGCCGCCCGCGTTCAGCCGCTTTACCGCTTGCAAAGCCCCTATGGTCGACACCTCGTTGAGTCCGATAATGCCATGGAGATTAGGTTCGCTGCGGATAAGCCCCTCGGTGATTTCCGATGCCTTGTCTGTCAAACCGTTGGAGTAGGAGGTGCTGACGATGCGGATGCCGCCTTCGCTCAAGCTGTCCCTTACCCCGCGTTCCCGCTCCATGGCTGTCGTCGATTCCTTCACGAAGCTGACGATCGCAACGGATGCTCCAGGCGGCACCAGGCTTCTCATTGCGAATCCGGCTTTTTTGCCGGCTTCGTAATTGTCCGTCGCGATGAAGCTGGAGGAAATATTGCCGCTTAAGCCGGAATCGACGGTGATCAGCTTGATGCCGGCGTTCACAATGCTTTGCGCCACAGGCACGAGCCGGTTGTAATCGGAGGCGGCCAGTACGATCGCTTGCGGCTTTTCCGCAATGGCCTGCTCGAGAAGGCGAATCTGCCCGTCAATATCGGCTTCCTCTCTCATCCCCCTCACCTCAACGTCGACGCCGTATTCCTTGGCCGCGGCCATCACGCCTTCGTTCAGCGCATGCCAGAAAGCGATCCGGGTATCGTTAGTCTTCGGCACGACGAGGATCGGCCTGCTCTTCTCCGCGAGTTTGTCCGATATGGCGCCCGATACGGCGAATATCAATACGATCGCAGCCGCGACGGCTATCCAAAAGACGGCTTTCCTAACCATCCCGACTCACCTCCCGATGCAGCTCGGGTATGCGCAGCGTCACCGTCGTCCCTTCATCGAGTTCGCTCTCGAAGCTAAGCCCGTACGATTCCCCGAAGTACAGTTGAACCCGATGGTTGACGTTGCGGACACCGACGCCAGCTCTTTTCTCCGTTCCCCGGTCACCCGCAACACCCGTAAGCATCGCCGCCGCTTGCTCCGGAGCCATGCCGACCCCGTCGTCGACGATCTTCAGCTCCAGTGCGCCGTTTGTCCGCTTTCCGACAATGCGGATGCGCCCCGGCTCCGCCTTATTTTTGATGCCGTGGTAAATCGCGTTCTCCACAAGCGGCTGCAGCACGATTTTCAGGATCAGGCACTCCTGCATATCCGGATTTACCTCGATGGAATAAGTAAACTTGCTGCGATAGCGGATTTGCTGGATCGTCAAGTAATTCCGGACGTGCTCCAGTTCGGCGGACAAGGGAACGAGCTCCTCCCCTTTGCTGATGCTGGAGCGCAGCAGCTTGGACAAGGCTGATGTCATCGTTACGACCTCCCCCATCTTACCCGTCTCGGCCATCCAAATGATCGAATCCAGCGTATTATATAAAAAATGCGGATGAATTTGCGCCTGCAGCGCTTTGAGCTCGCTGATCCGCTTCATTTTCTGTTCCTGCACGATCTGCTCCATCAGCTCGCGGATTTTACCGATCATCAGGTTAAACGTACGGGCCACCTTACCGATTTCATTCGTATTTTCAATATCGACGCGAATGTCAAAGTTGCCCCTTTCCACCTGCTTCATATGTTCTTCGAGGTTCTTGAGCGGGCGCGTCAGCGTAAACGAAAAAATGAAGGATAACCCTAACGCGATGATCAGGCACACGAGTCCCCAGGTAGCGGACGACAGCTGCATCGCACGTTTATTCCGCGCGAGCTCCTCCGGATAAATCACACCGGCGATTTTCCATCCGAAGCTCGTCGTGCCGACCGTGTACAGCTTGCTTCGATCGCCTTCCACAGCTGTCGCGGAGCCGCCCTCCGCCCGCAAAACCGCCGGAATATCCTCGGACTTCAGCTTCGAGTAGATGATTTGCTGCTGCGGATGATAGATCAGATCGCCGCCCGGATCGACGATGAAGACGTACCCCCGCTTGCCCAATTGAATTTGCGTGCACAGGTCGTTAATGACTTTGTAATTCAAATCGACCAGCAGCACGCCGCCGCCGGAAATGCCCGGAGAATTTTCCAGATATACGCTGAGCGAAACGACCCAGCGGTATTCGTTTTGAAAAACATGCTGCACGTGGGAAGGCGAAATCGCAATGCGTCCGCCGCTCAGCTGCGCTTTCCGGTACCAATCCTGGCCGACCAGCTCCGGTATCGGCCTCAGCTGCACATCGGTGCGGCTCGATATCGCCCCCCCGTTCGTGCTGACGAATACCATCGAAGCGATATCCGAGCGGGAGGCGACGATCGAATGGAAATAGCCGGTCAGCTGAGCGGCCAAACCCGTCCCTTCGGGACTTCCGGGATCGTCCAGCGACATATACCGCTTCAAATCTCCGTTTCCGGAAGCCAGGCTGGCGATGCTCTCCATGTTGCCGATATAGGTCTGGATATTCATGCCCACCTGCTTCATCAGCTCTGCGGAATATTCAAGGGAATTTTCCGTCACGGCATCGGAGGAAAGCCGGTACGCATTGAAGCTCAAAATAACCGTCGTACATAAAATCAGGAAAGAAAAGGCGATGGCGATGTGGCTGTGAATGCTTTGAAAGCGAAATGGGAGGAACTGCCTCATAAGCAGGCATCCGCCTTTGCGGCGTTCCGGTAATCCTTCGGAGTCATACCTGTATGCCGTTTGAAAATGACGCTGAAATACTGAGGATCCGCGTAACCGACTCTGGCCGCGATTTCATAGGCTTTCAGCTGGGTTAACGCCAAAAGCTCCTTCGCCTTTTCCATGCGAATTCCCGTTAAATATTCGACGAAGGTTTCTCCCGTATGCTGCTTGAACTGCGCGCTGAAATAGCTGGCGCTCATATAAATATGGCCGCACACCTGTTGAAGCGAAAGCAGCTCGTCCGCGTAATGCTCCTGAATATAGGCTTCGGCTTGCCTCATTTGCGCCAAAGTGACATGCGAGCGCTGCTCCGATAAATACGCGATAATCCGGTGGCACGTCTCCTCCATCCATAGCTGTACTTCATCCAGCGTCTTTCCTTTGGCGATGCGGGAGAACGGATCGTGCCCGAACACCTCCGCATCGTGAAAGCCGGTTTCCGCCACGAAGTTCATGAGCGAAGCGACCGCCTTGTACAAAAAGCCGTAACACCGTTCGATAGGGGCGACGGTTTTCAGGTCGGCGAACCAATCGCGCAGCACCTGCGACACCTGGCTGCTTTTGCCGGTTCTCATCGCGGCAATCAGCTTTTTCTCCCAATCGTGATAGCCGGCCGAGCCGATTTTCGGACCGTACTCCACGTCGTCGATCAAGATGATTTTGTTTTTCCCGAGCATAAAACGGTAGTCGAGCGCAGAGCACGCCTCCTGAAACGAGTCTGAAACCGCCTGCACGTCCGCATACGTTCTTCCGATGCCTGCGGATAACATGAGGCGGATATACTTTCGGACGCTTTCAACGGCGTGGCCGGCCAATTTTTGTGACAGCGCTTCCAATTCGGTGGCTTCGCCGGACAGAAACACGGCGATCTTGTCGTCCCGCGTCCGGAACGCAATGCCGCCGTTTTCCTTTTCGAATATTTCCTGCACGATATTGAACGCGGCGAACATGAGCAGCTCCGCATCCGTTTCACCGCGGCCATCGTGCTGCCAGCCGTCCGCATCGAAGATAATCGCTTTAAAATGCGGACCCGGCAGCTCAAGCCCGAAATAGGCAAGCCGTCGCCGGATCTCCTCGGGCTTCAGCCGCGAGGCGGCCAGCCTCTCCAGGAATCTTTCGCGCAGCAGCGGCAAACTTTGGTTAAGCTGCTGGCGAAGGCGGCTGAGATCTTCCTTCGACTCCCGCTCTTCGTCCAGCTCCCGCCTTATTTTTTCCAAAAGACCGGTAAACTCTTGGGCATTGATCGGCTTCAGCAGGAAATCGTTGACCTTCAGCTTAACCGCCTTCTTCGCATAGTCGAACTCCTCATACCCGGTGATGATCACGGTTTTGACGCCCCGGTAATGCTCGGCCACCTGACCCGCGAGCGCCAATCCGTCCATAAACGGCATGCATATATCCGTGATGACGACATCGGGACGCAGCGCATCGATGGCGCCAAGCGCGTCGCGGCCGTTGTCGTAATCCCCGGCGAGCCGGAAGCCGCAGCTGTCCCAGTTGATCTTCCGCTTGATGCCTTCCCTTACTTCGTCTTCATCGTCGACCAAGATTACCGAATACATCGCATGCCTCCTCTCTTTAATGCCATTTTATCATACCCGGGTATGAGGGATAGCGGCAATCCGGGGAAACGACACCGCTCTTTTTTTAATTATACAGCAACGGTTTGATCTGGTCGGAATCGATGTTGGTCTTATCGTACCAGTGGAAGCCGGTGTCGATGTTTTTCGGCACTTGTTCGCCTTTGATCGCCTGAACGGCCGCTTTTACCGACCAATAGCCGATGCCGATCGGATCCTGCGTAATGGCGCCGGCCATTTTGCCGCTGCGGATGGCGTCGATCTGCTGCTTGCCGGAGTCGTAGCCGATAACGATGATTTTGCCGTCTTTCTTCAGCTCGGTAACGGCGTTCAGAACCCCGATGGCCGAACCTTCGTTTGCGCCGAAAAATCCTTTGATGTTCGGATGCGCCTGGATGATCGCTTTCGCCAGATCGGTCGACTTCAGCTGGTCGCCTCCGCCGTACTGCGTGTCGACGATTTTAATGTTCGGGTATTTGGCTTTGATTTGCTCGGTGAAGCCGTCGCGGCGGTCGATGCCGGTTCGGCTCGTTTGGTCGTGAACGATAAGCGCAATTTCGCCTTCTTTGCCGACCAACTCGGCCATTTTGTCCGCGGCGAGTGCAGCGGCTTTCTTATTGTCCGTTGCGGCCGTCGTGACGGGAATGTCGCTGTCGACGCCGGAGTCGAAGCCGACGACGGGGATGTTGGCGGACTTGGCTTTTTGCAGCAAAGGAATGGCGGCCTTACTGTCAAGCGCGGCGAAAGCGATCGCCTTCGGATTTTTCCCGAGCGCTGCCTGGAGCATTTCGATCTGCTTGTCGACCTGGGACTCGGTTTCCGGACCTTCGAACGTAATATCCACCTGGAATTCCTTCGCCGCTTTCTCCGCCCCCTGCTTCACCGCCTGCCAAAACTGATGCTGGAACCCTTTGGAAATGACCGGAATGTAGATCTTGTCGGTTTTCTTCGCATCCGACGGGGCTGCCGAAGGAGCGGAAGTCGATGCGGGCGCCGCCGCGGGTTTGCTGCCGGTGCCGGAATTGTTCGCGCCGCAGGCGCCGAGCAAGGCCGCCGCCACCAGCATGATCCCCGTGCACATGAGCAGTTTTTTGCTTCTTTTCATAGCCGAATCTCCCCTAACTTTTGATTGTATGTTTCACTCCTTGCGGAGCGCATACCGATTATTTCCCGCTTCTGCGCAAAATGTCCGCATACACCGCGAGAATGACGACCAGCCCGACGATCACCGTCTGCCATTCCTGCTTGACCGACAATATCCGCAGGCCGTTGGTCAGCACGCTCATGATGAGCGCCCCTATGACGGTGCCGAGAATCGAGCCTTTGCCTCCGCTGAGCGAAGTTCCGCCGATCACGACGGCCGCGATCGCCTCCAGCTCGTAGCCCGAGCCGAGCGCAGGCTGCGCGGAATTCAGCCGCGATGCCATCATGATCCCGGCGATTCCGCTGAACACGCCCGTCAAGGTGTAGATGACGATCTTCCAGTAATCGACGTTCACTCCGGAAAGCCGCGTCGCTTCCTCGTTGCTGCCCAGCGCGAAGTTAAACCGGCCGACGATCGTTTTGTTCAGAATAATGCTCGCTACGATCGCCAGACCGAAAAAAATCAGCACCGCATTCGGAATATCCCACCCCGGAATGACCGCACCTATGAGCGACCCCATCGAAATCTGGGTAAACTCGGGCGTGTCGTTGAAATAAATCGGCTTCGTTCCGGAAATGACCAGCGATAACCCCTTGGTCACCATCATCATCGCCAGCGTCGCGATGAACGGAGGTATTTTCATTTTCGCCACTGCGAGGCCGCTGACGAGACCGCATGCCGCGCCGGTTGCAATGCCGCCGACAATGCCGAGCGGCATAGGCAAATGCCACAAGGTGATCATCACCCCCGCCATGACGGAGGAAAACGTCATCACGGTTCCCACAGCGAGGTCGATGCCCGAAGTGATGATGACGAACGTGGAGCCGAGCGCGAGTACCCCGACGACGGCGGTGGACAAAATGATGGCGATCAGATTATCGAACTGAAAGAAATTTCCCGAAGACAGCGAAAACACAATCACGAGCAATATCAAGCTGGCAAAAGCCAATATTTTTTGCATCGCGCCGCTTCCGGCGGACACGAACGGCTGCTTGACGGTAACCGGCAGTTTCATGGACGCTCGCCCTCCTTTTCAATAACTCCGCATCGTTGCATATTTCATGATCTTCTCCTGAGTCGCTTCCTCCCGGCTCAGCTCGCCGGTGATCCGCCCTTCGCACATGACGATGATCCGGTGGCTCATCCGCAAAATTTCCGGCAGCTCCGAGGAAATCATCAAGATCGCTTTCCCCTGCCGGACGAGCTGCTCAAGCAGCTTGTAAATTTCGCTTTTCGCACCGACGTCGATCCCCCGCGTCGGCTCGTCGAAAATCAATATATCGCAGTCGCGCTCCAGCCATTTGCCGATGACGACCTTCTGCTGATTGCCGCCGGAAAGAAATTTCACCTGCTGGTGAACGCTCGGCGTCTTTATTTTCAAATCGTCCGCATATCTCTCCGCCGTCCGTTCGATCCGGGCGTCGTCCATCCAGCCAAAATGCCGGAACTTATCGAATGAGGATACCGCGATGTTCGCCTTGACATCCATATCCGTCATCAGCCCGAACCGCTTGCGGTCCTCGGACAAATAGCCGATGCCGTGCCTCACCGCATCGTGGGGATTGTTTACCTCCACTCTTTGTCCATGAACGAAAATATCCCCGGCATCCTTCGGGTCTGCGCCGAATATCGCTCTTGCCACCTCCGTCCGCCCAGCACCCATCAGTCCGGCAAAGCCGAGAATTTCTCCGCGTTTCAGACTGAAGCTCACATCCTTCACCGCCGTGCCGCGGGTGAGCCCTTTCACCTCGAGCACCATCTCGCCGCGATCCGCTATTTCCGCCGGCCCCGATGCGTGATAGATTTCGCGGCCGACCATCATGGAAATGATCCGGTCCGTAGTAACCGCCGCGGTACGTACCGTATCTATGTAACATCCGTCGCGCATGACGGTGATCCGGTCGGTGATCCGCTTCAGCTCCTCCATCCGATGGGAGATGTAAACGATACCGGCCCCTTCCCGGCGAAGCTGCTCAATGATGCGGAACAAGTCCTCGATTTCCGCATTCGTCAGCGCTGCCGTCGGCTCGTCCATGATCAGCACCTCGGCGTTAAATGAGAGCGCTTTCGCAATTTCGACCATTTGCTGCTTGGCGACGGTCAGTTCGGATACCGGCATTTGCGGGTCGAGCTGCACATTCATTCTTGCCAAAAGACTCTCGGCCTTTGCATTCAGCGCCTTCTCGTCCAAAAAGAGCCCGAAAGCTTTTCGAGGTTCCCTTCCGATAAAAATGTTTTGCGCCACGGTCAAATCCGGCATCAGGTTCAGCTCCTGATGAATGATGCTGATGCCCAGATCCTGCGCCGCCTTCGTACCCGGAATGTCGACTTCGCGGCCTTTGTAAACGATGCGGCCGGCATCTTTGGCATAGACACCGGTCAGCACCTTCATCAGCGTCGATTTCCCGGCGCCGTTTTCGCCAACGAGCGCATGCACCTCGCCGGAAAGCAGCTCGAAGCGGCAGCCGCTCAGCGCCTGCACGCCGGGAAATCTTTTTTCGATGCCTTCCATCAGCACCAACGTTTCACTCATGTACACCAGCACCTCGGTTCGTAACGGTTATGTCCGTTGGAGTTCCATGCCCATATTGTAAACTCGGCAGCCACAAAAAAGAGTGGAGGAATCTCTTGTGAAAAGTTTAGTTTTTTACGATTTTTCCGTGGCTGGCGCGAAAAAAAACCGGAGGCAGCGCCTCCGGCAAATTTGCGTATGATTTTAAGAAAATTTCCCCGATTTCATCAACCAAAATGAGTGATGGAACCCGCTGAATTTCCGCTGAAAAAACGCCAAGCGGTACGTGAATCAACGTGCGGACCGCCCGTTTTTGAACTTGTCGAGGCAGCTTTTACAAATACAAGACGTGCCCAGCCGGTCCGGCGGCAAGCTTTCAAAAATGCGCTGCGGAAACACTTCCTTGCTGCACCAGCAGGCTCCGTCCGGTTCGTCGGCCATTCGGCCGCAGCGGTTATCTTCGTTGCAAAAAGGACAAAGCCTGGCGTTGTCGTCAGTCATTATACGATCCCTCCGTATACAAATAAGTAATATAAGCTTATTTCAATTAAAGTCCATATCTTCGATCTTTTAACAAGGTTATCGCATTCGGCCAAATATCTCAAGAAAGGAGAGTTTTTTTTCCATACTGCAGACGGGCGTAGTTACTCTATTTTCTGAGTATATTTTTTCCATGCCGAATCGGATACGATAATACTGCAAGCAAAAAGCTGGCCCGCATGCCGGTCAACTACGGAGAGGAGAATTGGTAATGACGACAAATCAAGAAAACAACAAAGACCAACACACAACAGAAGGAAATCAAGCGGAAAGTGAGGCCAATGCAGCAGGTGGAGTGATGCTCGAGAAAGAAGCCAATACCGCCGCCGGAGAAACCTCCGAGAAAAACGCCGACGCCGCTGGAGGCATGATACTGGAGTAAACATTAACGTTCATCTCCGCAATCTCTAATTCGCCGGAATTTTCGCCTCCGAATGAACAGGTCAAATTATAGAGAAGTCTTCTATAAATTTGGCCTGTTTTTTGTTTTTCCCGGATAGCTTACATTGAAACAGAGTCAGCTCACGGCCGAAAATGGCCGATCACCTTGCGGATGAACGTGCTTGCCGCCTTGCCGATATACCGGTCCGAACGATGTATGATCTCCAGGCTGCGAATCGGCGGGCTACCGGCAATTGTTATGCAGCGCAGCCCTTCTCCGTTCATCGATTCGATCAGCGGCCGCGGCTGGATTGTGGCACCGATATTTGCGCGGACTAGTTGGATCAGCGATGTTACGGTGCCCGTTTCCATTATGGTGCGCAAGGATAGACCGTACCTGGAACAGCATCCCTCCACAAGCTCCCGGCCGATGTAACCTCGTGGAAACATGACGGTATCCACGTCGCACAATTCCTCATATGTAATCTCCCGACGACCGGCGAGCGGATGGCGCTCCGAAACGACCAGCACGTACTCCTCGCGGCATAGCGGCATACGGACCAGCCGACTGTCCGGCTCCGCCATCAGCCCGATGCCGATATCCACCTCGCTGTCGAGCACCTGCTGTACAATCTCAATCGAAGAAACGACTTTAAGATGAATAAACGGAAACTCGTTATGGTAATCGATCAGCATGCCGGAAATGCGGTAATCGAGATCGGACGGAAGAACGCCCACTATCAAAGAGCCGCGCCGATGATCGCGCAGCTCGGCAATCGCATCCAGCGCGTTATCGAGCTGCCGGACGATTTGCAGTCCGTGTTCGTGAAGCAGCCGACCGGCCTGGGTCAAAACGATCTTTTTGCCGACCCGGTCGAACAGCGGCACGTCCAACTCCTCTTCCATCGCGCGAATTTGCTGGCTGAGCGTCGGCTGCGAAATCCCCAGCTTTTCGGCCGCTCTTGTGAAATGCATCTCCTCACAGACCGCCATAAATGTTTTGAGCTGGCGCAGTTCCACGTTGATCCCCCCCAAATCATTGGTATTTATAATTATTATCATAAATTTCATTATATTGATCAATCATTTTAAACTTTGTACACTGATAGTACCCAATTCGATCCACCATGCGGAGGCGATGTTGACTATGAATGTGATCCTTTTAATTGCCGCACTTTTTCTGGCTTCGTTAAACCTGCGTCCCTCCATCTCTTCTGTCGCTCCTCTTCTGGAGACGATCCGAGGTGAGCTGGGCATGAGCGGATTTGCCGCCAGCCTGCTTACTACGCTGCCGGTGCTTTGCATGGGCCTCTTCGCCCCCAGTGCCGTTCGCTGGGTTGCGCGCTGGGGCACGGAGCGTTCGCTCGTTATTGCGTTAAGTTTGATCGGGGGTGCAACGCTGCTGCGCTACTTCACCGTGCTTCCGATCCTTTTGCTGGCAACCTCGTTCCTTGCCGGAGTCGGCATCGCGGTTGCAGGGCCGCTTCTTTCCGGCTTTATTAAAAAATATTTCGCCGAACGCGCATCCGCCGTCATCGGCTTCTACTCTACGGCGCTCGTTGTCGGTGCAGCCTTGAGCGCCGGGCTTTCCGTCCCGTTTCAGGAGGCGTTCGGCGGATCGTGGCGGGCCTCTTTGGCGGCTTGGGGGTGGCTCGCCGCCGCTGCGCTTCCGCTCTGGCTGATTATCGCCCGGCGGGCCGAAAAGACCGCCGCTGACGGTCAGCCTGCCGCAGCCGCGGGGAGACAGCACCTCCCGCTGCACTCTCCGCGCGCCTGGCTGCTGACCTGCTTCTTCGGCGTAGTCGCTCTCATCTTTTATTCGATTACGGCCTGGCTGGCCCCTGCCGTCGAAGCGATGGGCTACGGCAGAGCCGCCGGCGGAGCGGCGCTGACGCTCTTCTCCGTCATACAAATGCCGGTCAGTCTCGTGCTTCCTCTGCTGATCGGCCGTTTCGGCAACCGCCTGCTGTGGCTGCTCCTGCTCGCCGCGCTGGAACTGACAGGCCTGCTTATGCTGGCCTTTTCCGGCAACCCGTGGATCATCTCCGTGCTGCTCGGCATAGGCGCAGGCGGGTTGTTCCCGGTCGTACTGCTGCTGCCGATCGAGGAAACGAAACATGCGGACGACGCCAGCGCCTGGTCGGCGATGACACAATCCGGCGGCTATGTGATCGGATCGCTTGGACCGCTTTTTATCGGCATGGTTCATGACATAACGCGAAGCTTCGTACAACCCATGCTTGGCCTGGCCGTGCTGGTGGCCGTCATGATGCTGCTGGTGCTAAAGATCGGCAACAAAAAGAAGCAGCCGGAGCCGGCGGCGCAGCAGGGAACGCCGAAGCTTCAGTCGGCAAAGCCGTGATTCCGAGCAGCAAGTTCGGGCCTATCACGAAACTTTGAGAAGCGGCGGCAGAAATAGATCATGACGCACGGACGTGCGATTCCCCTTAACGCGAGATGCGCCGGCACAAGCTGCCGCCGTATCCCCGCGTTTTTTTTCAACGAAGCAAGCATCGCCTATTTCGCCCGCAAGTCCAAGAATCTGCAGTTCCCCGCTATTATCCCTAAAAAAATCACTCCCGCGTCTGAAATCATGAAATAAACATTTCACGATCAGCCGCGGGAGTGGCTTTTATCTCAGCTATCTGTTTTAAACAGGCTTACTGCTTCGTTTTGTTCCAATCGGCGGCGAATTTCTCCATCCCTTGATCCGTAAGCGGGTGCTTCGAGATTTGTTCGATCACCGCAAAAGGAACCGTGGCAATGTGCGCGCCCGCCATCGCAACGCGCGTCACGTGATCCGGATGGCGCACGGATGCCGCGATAATTTGCGCATCCAGGTTATGGATGCGGAACAGTTCGGCCACTTTCGTCACGAGCTGGACTCCGTCTTCCGAAATGTCGTCCAGGCGGCCGAGAAACGGCGAAACATACGTAGCGCCTGCGCGTGCGGCCAGCAGCGCCTGGTTCACGGTGAAAATGAGCGTCACATTCGTTTTCACGCCTTTTTTGCTCAAATAACGGCATGCTTCGAGTCCTGCCAGCGTCATCGGAAGTTTGATGGTGATGTTTTTGTCGTAGTTGTTGATTTTGATCAACTCGTTCGCCTGCGCGATCATCTCTTCGGCTGTAACCGCATCCGGCGTCACTTCGGCGGAGACGGATTCAACCTCGGGAACTTCCCGCAAAATTTCGGCGATCCGGTCCTCGAATTTGACGCCCTCTTTGGCGACGAGGGAAGGGTTGGTCGTTACGCCGGACAGAACGCCGATTTTATAAGCTTTTTTAATATCTTCCAAATTAGCGGTATCGATAAAAAGTTTCATAGGTAACTGCCTCCAATTTTTTTGATATTGTAGATTATAGCATTTCTTTTACAAGCCGAGCCACGTTATCCGGAGTGAAGCCGAAGTATTCCATCACCGCCGGCCCCGGACCGGAAACGCCGAACGTATCGATCGAAAGCACCTTTCCGCCTGGTCCCGCATAGCGTTCCCAGCCTAACGAAATGCCGGCTTCAATAGCAACCCGCTTCGTCACGGAAGCAGGAAGAATACTCGACTTATAAGTGTCGGGCTGCCGGTCGAACAGCTCCCTGCACGGCATCGCTACAACACGTACGGAGACGTTGTCGCGCTCCAGCTCAGCTTTGGCGCTTACCGCAACGGATACCTCAGACCCGGTCGCGATCAGGATGACATCCGGCTTATCGTTTGTTTCCGTCAAAATATAAGCCCCTTTCGCCACCCCGTCGATATTGGCTTTGGTCGCTTCATAAACAGGCAGGTTTTGTCTGCTCAGCACCAGCGCGACCGGACCTTCCGTTTGCTGCAGGGCATACGCCCATGCGCTCGCCGTTTCATTGGCATCGGTCGGCCGGATGACGGTCAACCCCGGGATGGCGCGCAGTGCGGCCAGATGTTCAACGGGCTCGTGGGTAGGTCCGTCTTCGCCTACGGCTATCGAATCGTGGGTAAATACGTAAATCACGGGCAGCTTCTGCAGCGCGGCCAAACGAATTGCCGGACGCAAGTAATCGCTGAATACGAAAAAGGTGCTGACGAACGGTTTTACGCCGCCATGCAAAGCCATGCCGTTGCCGGCCGCGCCCATCGCATGCTCGCGGACGCCGAAATAAACGTTGCGTCCCGAGTAGGAGTCGACGGCAAACCTTTGCTCGTCCTTGATGTCCGTCATCGTCGAGTGCGATAAATCCGCGCTTCCCCCGAAGAGGGCGGGAACGATTTTCACATAACGGTTGATGGCCTCCCCGCTGGCAACGCGGGTGGAGACGGCTTTCGAAGCGTCGAACGCTAGAACGTCCGCAGCACCAAGCGATACGGAACCGTCGATGGCCCGCTCAAGCTCCTCGCCCAGATAAGGATGCTGTTCTTTATAGGAAGCGATCAGCCGGTTCCACTGGTCCTCTTTCTCCCCGCCCTCGCGTTTTAACCGTTCGAAGTGGGCTCTGACTTCCTCCGGAACGGCGAACTCTTCCTCATGCGGCCAGCCGTAAGCTTGCTTGGTCGCCTTCGCTTCCTCTTTGCCGAGCGGCGCGCCGTGCGCTTTATTTGTTCCCGCCACCTTGCTGCCGTAGCCGATTACCGTCTTGATCTCGATCAGAGTCGGCTGCGAAACGTTACGTTTGGCGGCTTCGATCGCTTCAACGATTCGCGAAACGTCGTTGCCATCCTCCACGCGTATATATTCCCAGTTAGCCGACTCCGCTCTTTTTTGCATATGCTCCCCGAAGGAAAGGCGCAGCTCCCCGTCAAGCGAGATGTCGTTGGAATCGTACAACACGATCAATTTGCCCAGCTTCATATGTCCGGCCATGGACATCGCCTCGTACGAGATGCCTTCCATCAGGCAGCCGTCCCCTACAAGCGCATACGTAAAGTGGTCGACGACCGGGAAGCCGTCCCGATTGAATTTTGCGGCCAGATGAGCTTCGGCCATCGCCATTCCGACCGCCGTTGCGATCCCTTGTCCGAGCGGCCCCGTCGTTGCTTCCACGCCTTCCGTGTGCCCGTATTCGGGATGTCCGGGCGTCCTGCTGTTCAGCTTGCGAAACTGCTTTAAATCGTCGAGCGACACCCGGTATCCGAACAGATGCAGAAGGCTGTACAGTAAAGCCGAACCGTGGCCGGCCGACAGAACGAAGCGGTCGCGGTTAAACCATTTGGCGTTGCCGGGATTGTGGTTCAACAGCTTGGCCCACAAGGCGTACGCCATCGGCGCCGCTCCCATGGGCAGGCCGGGATGGCCGGAGTTCGCACTGTTTACGGCGTCGATGGACAACGTCCGAATCGTATCGATAGCGAGCTGGTCAATGTTTGTTGTTACAGGCATATAACTCTCCTTCTTCGTTTTCGATTTTTTGTTCGTCCCTGGCATCAAACCACCAGCGGTAGCCGTCTTCCGCGAGCAGCGCATCGGACTCGGCAGGCCCGTAAGTACCGGCCGCATACGGATGAAGCGCAGCAAGATTTTCCTCGAATGCATCCAGGATCGGCTGCACCCATTTCCAGGACAATTCGACTTCGTCCCAATGCGCAAAAAACGTCGGATCTCCATGCAAAGCATCGAAGATCAAATTTTCGTAAGCTTCGGGAACATCGTCCCGGTTTTCATGAAAATCGATGCGAATCGGCTTGAAATCCCCCCTATGTCCGGGGGCTTTCGTATTTAATTGCAGCGAGATGCCTTCGCTCGGGCCGATTTCAAATACGAGAAGGTTAGGCGCTTTACTGTCGTCGCCTGCACCGGAATGCAGCTTTACCGGTTCCTTGAACTCGATTACGATCCGCGTCGACTTTTCTTTCATCCTTTTGCCCGTGCGGATATAAAAGGGAACTCCCCGCCAAAAGAAATCATCGATACGCAGCCTGGCGGCAATAAACGTATCCGTCATGGAATCGCCGGGGATGCCCGGCTCGGAAGTATAACCGGCCACAGGTTTGCCTTGAACGGTTCCCGCCACGTATTGCCCGCGAACTACATCCGCGCTCACTTGCTCTTTCTGCAGAGGCTCAAGAGCTTCCATCACTTTTTTCTTCTTAAAGCGCACCATCTCCGACGTACTTCCCTGCGGAAGGTGGCTCGCAAGCATCATCAGCAGCTGCAGCATATGGTTTTGGAACATGTCCCTTATGGCCCCTGAGTGATCGTAATAACCCGCTCTTTCCTCGACGCCGACCGTCTCGCTTGCCGTAATTTGCACGTTGGCGATGTAATGGTTGGTCCATAACGCCTGAAGAACCGGATTTTGCTGCAGCACCTCAAGCTTCTGCACCATCGGCTTGCCGAGATAATGGTCGATCCGGTAAATCTCATGCTCCGCAAAAGCTTCGCTTAATTTCCGGTTCAAATCCCGGGCGGACTGCAAATCGCGGCCGAAAGGTTTTTCGATCACCAGACGTTTCCAGCCGTTCGCGGAACCGAGTCCGCTGTCCTGAATGCCCGCTGCGATCGTTTCAAACAGTTCGGGCCCGACGGACAAATAAAACAGCCGGTTCGGCGTAATCCCAAGCTCCGTCTCCCGCCGCTCGATCATCTCCCGCAGCTTCCGGTAATCTTCCTTGCGGCCTACATCCAGAGCACAATAGCGGAACAAGCTCAGGAAATCTTTCATTACTTCCGGCTGCTCCACCCGGCGCCTGGAAAAATCTTGGACAGCCCGTTCGACATTTGCCCGAAACGATTGGTCCGTCAGTTCTCTTCTTCCCAGACCAACCAGGGAAAAAGACGGCGGCAGCTTGCGTTCGACGAACAAATTATACAAGGCAGGGTAAATTTTTCTCTTGGCCAAATCCCCTGTCGCTCCAAACAAGACAAACGTGATCGGCTCCATCTTCCTATCCCCTTTCCGCCAAATCTCATTGTCGCTTTCAATGGGAAAGCTCTGGTTTCTGCTGCACAATTCCAATATAATACATGTAGCATTCATACAAGTAATTAATATATTTCACAGGAGTCATAGACCACATTTATGAACAACAATTATGAATTGTACAAGGTATTTTATTGGGCTGCGAAAACAGGCAGCTTGACCCAGGCCGCCAAAGCGCTGTACCTTACCCAACCCAGCGTCAGCCATGCGATCAAACAGCTGGAAGACAGCTTTGGCATCACGTTGTTTTACCGCAATTCGAAAGGCGTGGCGCTGACGAGGGAAGGCAGCATCCTGTTTTCGTATATCGAGCGTTCCCATGTTTTAATCTCGATGGCCGAGGAAAAAATGGCCGCGCTCAAAAATCTCGACAGCGGAGAGCTGCGAATCGGCGGAAGCGATTCGCTGTTTAAGCATTATTTGCTTCCGTACCTGGAAGATTTTCATCAAAGGCATCCCGGCATCAAACTTCATCTGAATCATGGCACAACGCCGGAAATCATCACCTTTCTGAAAGAAGGCAAAATTGATCTGGGCGTCGTCCGCATGCCTATTGTCGATTCGCAGCTTGAAGCCATTCAGAGCATCCAGGTGCAGGAATGTTTTGTTGCGGGAGCGAAGTACGCCGATCTGAAGGACACGATTTTATCGCTGGAGGAGCTGCTCCGGTACCCGGTCATCCTGTTCTCGCGCAACAGCCGGGCACGCATGGCCATTACCGAACTGTTTCAAAAATACGGCTACGAGCTGAAGCCCGAAATCGAGGTCGGCAGTGTGGATCTGCTCATTGAATTTGCCCGAAAAGGACTCGGCATCTCCTACGTGACCCGGGAGTTTGTTTCCAGGGAGCTTGACGAGGGCTCCCTCTTCGAAATTCAATTGGATGTCAGGCTGCCGCCCTCCCACGTCGGTATTATGATCATGCGAAACACGCCGATTTCAACGGCGGCAAGCCGGTTTATCGAGCTGATCCGTTAGTATACCGTTAAAAAACAGCCTGCCGGGAAGTCCGGCAGGCTGACTTATTTAAGGCCAAATGCAATTCGCCTATGATGCAGGCTTTCTAAAGATTTCGATTAAGCTTGTGAAGCTGTCGCCTGCGTGACCGCCGGCCATGCCGCGTTTGAACACCTGAAGGACTGCTGCAGGAAGGGAAGCATCAATACCGGAGTCCTTCGTAGTGTGCACGACATGGTCGACACTTGCCACTCCCATGGCAAGACGGTCCACGTCACCCGGGTGCTCACCGGCATCGATCCTCGGCGTGTAAAATTCGATGAACTTCGGCAGCGACGACATCGTCGCGGAAGCATAAGGCAGGAACTGTTCGGCCGTAATGCCGTTCGCTGCCGCCACAGTGACAGCATGAAGGTAACTGAGCATGGATGTCCAGAAAATATCCATCTGCATTTGGTAATACAGCGCGGCAAGTCCCGGGTCCTCTCCCCGGTAATCGGCACCGGTCAGCACCTCGAGGGTCTTTCTGTGAGCCTCGAATACATCTTTCGGACCGCTGTAAAATGTGGATGACTCCGGCCTGCCGATACCGGAAGGCGGGACCTGCACGCCGCCGGTGAGATGCCGGGCCCCGCGGTCTGCAAGCCATTTCGCCGCCTCGCGGGCTTTTTCCGGCGTGTCCGAACTCAGATTGACGAAAACTTTTCCGGACAGATGCTCCGAAGCCTGCTCGAGGATAGCATACATCGCATCATAGTCCGTCAGGCTGAGGATTACCAGCTCGTTCGCAGCCAACGCCTCGCTAATTGTAGACGCTCTTACAGCCCCTTTGGCTGCAAGCGAGTCCGCTTTGCTTGCGGTCCGGTTCCATACCGTTACTTCAAAGCCGCGATCCAGGAAAACCGCCGCCATCGTCTGCCCCATCGGCCCCAGTCCGATAATGGTCACCGGCGAACGGTGATGAGCCGCTGCAGTATTCAATTGAATAACCCCCTTCACATTTGTCGGTTAAACAAAACAGTTTCGTTCCCAAACAAGCGCATTGATCCCAATTTTCCGCTAAATCCTATCTCAGCACCTTGATCAGGGCTCCCAGTTCTTCGTTGCCATACCCTGCATCAAGCGCCTTTTGAAAAAGCCCCAAAGCGAAAGTTGGAAATTCGGCGTTGATTCCGGCTTCGCGCGCTTGTTCGATGAACAGTTTTACCGTCACCATACAGGTGCTGAGAGAACTTTGCGGCGGAGTGTATGTATTCGTCTGGATGACTTCTCCCTCGTGTTTGATCATTTCTCCCATTGCCGGAGATATTGCGGAGATCATCGATCCGAATTCATCCACGCGAAGACCGTCCGATTCAAGAATACGCGCAGCATGGACAAATCCCAGCAGCGATCCGAACAAGGTCGAGAGAAACGCCAAATCGGTCGACGAAGCCGCACTAACCTTTTCCCCCAGATAAGGCACGTTTCCGGCCAAGCTTTTAAGAAGATGTTCACTCTTCTGATAAGCGCTCCGGTTACCTGAGGTAAAGATCGTGGTGTCCGGCCTTCCAATCTGAGGCGGCGTCGCCGCGATGGCGCCGTCCAGGTATTCCGCCCCGCGCGCCAGTGCCCACGCTTCGTTGTCTCTTGCCTGCTGCGGGCTTCCGGTGCTGAACTGCACCAAAACCCGTCCGGAGAGAGCCTCCGCAACTTCAGGCGTATCCAGGATACTGTAAGCGGTTTTGTAGTTCGCGACACATACGATCGTGACAGGACTCGCGGCCACTGCGTCTGCAGCAGTCGCAGCAAGAACCGCCCCTTCGCGTACCAACGGTTCGGCTCTCTCGCTCGTTCGATTCCAGACGGTAACCCTGCGATCGTTTCGAAGCAGTGCCTGCGCTAGCGCAGTGCCCATCGGTCCCAGCCCGATTACGGTTACATCACTCATAGTAGTTATTTCCTCCCTAATGAATCGATTGTAAAACGAAACTACACTGTTTAGTTTCGTTTCATGGAAATAATACAATACAGTTTAGTTTCGTGTCAAGCCGGTTTTTCCATTTTTAATCGGCTGAATTGTGTGTCATATTACGCGTCAAGATTAACCCGCTATTCGTGTTCTTGTTAATTCAATGCGAATATGGTAGATTTACATACAGAACTGTTTCGTACTATAACGAGTGATGAATTTTGGGCATAAATGGGAAGTGAGGTGGGCGAGTTGGCACGCGCATCCGTACGTCAGCACATACTGAACACAGCGTCCGACTTATTTTACCGCGAAGGAATCCGTTCTATCGGAGTAGATACGATTGCGGAGAAAGCCGGAGTCAGCAAAGCAACGCTCTACCGGCATTTTCCGACCAAAGACGATCTGATCGTCGCCTATCTTGAAGCGCAGGACCATATCAATTGGGAGCATTTCGACGAGGCCATCGCCCGGCACGAGGGCTCGCCCAAAGAGCAATTGTTGGCGCTGATAGACGCTACCATCGAACTGTTGGAGCCGGGATACCATCGCGGCTGTCATTTCTTGAATGCGCTGGCTGAATTTTCCGAAGAAGATCATCCCGTGCATTTGTTAGCGGTCGAATACAATCGCGCAATCAAATTGCGGTTATCCCGACTGAGCCAGCAGGCGGGCGTTCATGACGAAACCTTGACCGACCAGCTTATGCTGGTGATCAACGGAGCTCTCTCTTCCGTTCCCGTATACGGATTTGCGGGACCTGCGGCCCAGTTAAAATCGATCGCCTCGCATCTGATCGACCTGCATCTGGCAAATGTACGGAAAAAGCTTTGACACGGCGGCCATAACGCGGAAAAAGAGCCGTCATGCTGCGTTAGCGGCCCTTTTCCCTTTAAAACGATCCTGACTCAGTAAACGCAAATAACCCCGCAATGATGAAGTTCATTATTGCGGGGTTCGCTATATACACGTTAATATGCCGTCCAGCCGCCATCGGCTGCGATTACCGCTCCGTTGACGAAACGGGAATCATCGGACGCAAGGAAGAGGGCGACGGTCGCAATTTGTAGCGGATCGACCGGCTCGCTCCGCTGAGTTCCCGCTCCTTCCTGGAACACCTGCATCCCGTCCATGTCGATATTGTTTAAGGCAATATTGGTTTTGACGCCACCGGGCGCAATCGCGTTGCAGCGGATGCCGGACTTGGCATACATGTAGCCGACATTTTTGGTCAAGCCAACGAGACCATGCTTGGCGGAAGTATAAGCGACGCCGCCCTTGCCGCCGCTTATGCCAGCGGCCGAAGCGATGTTCACGATCACGCCTTGGCCTTTAGCCAACATCAAAGGAATGGTTTTGCGTATGGCACGCATTGGGCCGGTCAGGTTGACCGCCAGTACCCGCTCCCAGAGATCGTCCTGAATCGTCTCAATGAGCCTGAACCCGTCCATGATACCGGCGTTATTTACGAGGATATCGACGGTTCCGAATGCATCAACCGCTTTATCCACCATTGCCTGTACCTCATCTTCTTTCGTGACGTTCGCAACAATGCCTTCCGCGGTTCCGCCGGCTTGATTGATCTCATTCACTGCCGCCGAGATTGCATCTCCATTAAGATCTGCGATGACGACCTTGGCTCCCTCCTTCGCAAACAATTCTGCGATTGCTTTGCCTACGCCAGATGCCGCTCCCGTTACGATCGCGACTTTATTTTGCAGCTTCATCCCAATCTCTCCTTTCAATTTCGGCCCAAGGCCACGAACAGTTTTGCGGCTTTTTTCAATATCGGTTTGACGGCTTTATTTTATACATAGCGATAAGATCGATGCATACATTCGGCGGCATTTAGGCCTGAACGGGCTCGGGTCTTTGCACCTCCGTTTGACGCGCTGCCGCAGGCGCTTCCGCCTCTGTCTTGGACGGGACATCAGCCGGCTGCGGTTGTCTTTTTGCCCTCAAGAAAAGCACAACCGGGATGCACAGAATGGCGGGAATCGCCGATAAATAAAACGTATCGGCAATCGCGCGGGCCAGCGCCTCTTTCTGCATGATGCCGCTCAGTGTAGAAGTCGCCACGCCCGTCGCCGTGCCCATATCGACAGCCCACTGATATATTTGCCCCGAAAGCGCCGAGATGACATCATTAGCGACCCAGGAATCGACGGTGACGCTTTCGTTGATATGCGCGTAATGGACAATTTGCCTGCTGTTCATGATGGCCGTAAACAGCGCAATCCCCATCGAACCTGCAACCTGGCGGCATACGTTCGATAACGTCGAACCGTTCCCTATCTGATGGGGCGCCAGAGCATTCATCCCCGCGGAGGTAAGCGGCATCATGCAAAGTCCGATACCGATCGAACGGATGCACAGCACGGCATTCAGCCATTCGTTCGGCGTGTCGGTCGTCAATTGATGAAGCTTCAAGGTCGTAATCCCGAGAATCGTTAAACCTAAAATTCCGAGCGGCAGTATGCCGATTTTATCGAACAACCTTCCTGCGACCGGCATCATCAGCGCCATAATAATGGCTTGCGGCATCATGATCAAACCGGTCTCCATCGCATTCAGCGAATGGATGTTTTGCAAATAAAGCGGAGTCAGGAAGGTGCCGCCCATCATCCCGATCATAACGAGACAGGATGAAATGACGCTGAACGTAAACTTCATGTTTTTGAAAATTTTCAAATCCAGCACAGGCTGCT
Organism: Paenibacillus hamazuiensis; assembly: GCF_023276405.1. Lineage (NCBI taxonomy): Bacteria > Bacillati > Bacillota > Bacilli > Caryophanales > Paenibacillaceae > Paenibacillus > Paenibacillus hamazuiensis. The sequence continues at coordinate 1,550,268 of NZ_JALRMO010000001.1, read as the reverse complement.
CTGCACCAAGCTCCACCCAAAGAAGAAGCAGCAAACTCGATACCGCTACGAACAGCAGGCTGACGATAAACAGCGATGTCCATCCCTCCGACTGCCCCTTGCTCAATGCAAGAAGCAGCGACCCAAAAAACAATATGGCAAGAACAGCGCCGGCCAAATCGAACTTGAGCCCTTTTTTCGGAATGGACGGTTTAAGCAAAAGCTGGCTCATCACCACGGCGAAAATACCGATCGGGATGTTGATGAAAAACAAAAGCCGCCAGCTGTAATATTGAATCAAATAACCGCCGAACGTCGGTCCCAGCGCGGGCGCCACCATCGCGGCAACGCCCCATAATCCCAGCGCCATCCCGGTTTTTTCCCTCGGGAAAATAGTGTAGATGGTTGCCATGCCGATCGGCATAATAAACCCGCCGGCAACCCCCTGAATGATCCGAAACAAAATGAGCGACGAAGCGTTCCAGGCCAGCCCGCACAAGACGGAGCCGACGGTAAATCCCGCTACGGACCAAATAAATACGTTTTTGTTGCCAAACCGCTCTCCCAGGTAGCCGCTCATCGGAATGACGACAGCCGAGGCAAGCATATACGCGGTAATGACCCATTGAATGGTGCTTACATCAGAGCCGAATACGGCCACGAACTTGGTAAGCGCCACGTTCATCAAGCTGCTGTTTAAAACGGAAACAAATGTGCCCAGCACAATAGCGATCAACGCCAGCCACATCGAACCGTCGCTTTTGTTCTTTTCCTCATCTTGGAGAGATTCCACCATACCGCACACCCGCCTGTTCCGCAATGACGTGCATTCCTGACTGCACATCCAAGTAAATCATAGATTTAATTTACAACATGTTGTATAATTAACATCATATAAATTAAATTATATGGATATGGTTCTTTTTTACAAGCAACACATTACGACAAATTGTAAATTAATATACACGTCATTTTTGTTCTGTAGCTTTTCCCGGAAAAATAATACATAATCGGTAAAACTGTAGCTTATGTATATGATGAAAGGAAAATGAGGATGGATAAAAAATCTTCCCGTATAGATCCCCGTATTCTCCGTACACGGCAATTGCTTAGGGATTCCTTTGTCGAATTGCTTCAGGAAATGGAAATCGAGAAAATATCGGTAAACCGCCTTGCCGAGCGGGCCACCATCAATCGTGTTACCTTTTATCTTCACTATCAGGACATTCCGGATATGCTGGAAAAAATGGCTGACGAAATGGTAGAGGAGATTAGCGCGATTTTGAAAAAAACGCCGGCAAATCCGAATGGTGCGGAAGAAGAAGAGCAGGCGATGCTGGTCAGTCTGCTCGAGCATATTGCCGAACATGCCCAATTTTACAAAGTTATTTTGGCCTTGAAGCGGGTTCCTGTGTTTACGGACCGGCTGTTAAAGCTGCTGACGGAATTGATTACGGAAAAAATCGAGAGATTGGAGGACGGCACTTACCTTACGACAACCGGTATTCAAAAGGATATCGCCATATGGTACGGTTCATCGGCCTTGATCGGAACGATCGTGGCTTGGCTGCGTAACGACATGCCGTATACCCCGCTCTACTTGGCCAAACAATTTCATCTGCTGCGGTCGTCCATGCGGCAGCCGCGTTAGATCAAGGAACAAATTCCCGGTTATACACATAAATTGGCTGCGCCTCATTTCCAAAATGATAAAAAGCCGCGTTTTCACGCGACTTTCGTGCGTTACTGTCTTTAGCTCTCGCGTTTTAAAACAGCCATAAATTCCTCGCCCGAGATGGTCTCCTTTTCCATCAAATACTTTGTGATTTCATGCAACTTTTCTTTGTTCTCTTCCAAAATTCGTATTGCGGTCTGATGGCAGGTTTTGATGATGCTCAGCACCTCGTCGTCGATTCTGGACGCTGTTTCCGCGGAAACGAGCAGCGAGGTGTCTCCACCGAGGTAGGGATTATTTACCGTCTCCAGCGCCATCATATCAAACGTATCGCTCATGCCGAACCGGGTGACCATCGATCTGGCGATTTTCGTGGCCTGCTCGATGTCGTTGGAGGCGCCCGATGTGATTCGATTGAAAATGATTTCTTCCGCGGCGCGCCCGCCCATGAAGGTTGTAATTTTGTCCAGCGCCTGCTCCTTGGACATCAGGATGGTTTCCTGCTCGTCGACCTGCATCGTGTATCCGAGTGCGCCGGAAGTTCGCGGAATGATCGTGATCTTGTGCACGGGAGCGGAATGGCTTTGCATTGCCGCTACCAATGCATGCCCCACCTCATGATAAGCGATGGTCAGCTTGTCCTTCATCGAGATGAGCACATGTTTCCGCTGGTAGCCGGCGATGACGACTTCCACGCATTCTTCCAAATCGTTTTGCGTAACTTTGCTGCGGCCAAGTTTGACGGCACGCAACGCAGCTTCGTTGACGATGTTGGCCAGATCGGCCCCGGACGCTCCGGGTGTGGCCCTGGCGATCACATGAAAATCGATGTCGTCCGCAAGCTTCACTTTTTTGGCATGCACCTTGAGGATCGCTTCCCGTCCGGCCAAATCGGGCAGCTCCACCGGCACTCTGCGATCGAACCGCCCCGGCCTGAGAAGCGCCTTGTCCAGCGTCTCCGGACGGTTTGTCGCCGCCAGGATCACCACGCCTTTGTCCGCATCGAAACCGTCCATTTCCGTCAAAAGCTGGTTCAAGGTTTGCTCTCTCTCGTCGTTGCCGCCTGCGATGCCGGAGTTGCGGCTTTTCCCGATCGCATCGATTTCATCGATAAAAACGATGCACGGAGCTTTTTCCTGCGCTTGCTTAAATAAATCCCTCACCCGGGCTGCCCCCATGCCGACAAACATTTCCACAAACTCGGAGCCCGATATGGAGAAAAAAGGCACCTTCGATTCTCCGGCCACCGCTTTGGCCAGCAGCGTCTTTCCTGTTCCCGGCGGGCCCACCAGCAAAGCGCCTTTGGGAATTTTCGCACCGATCTCCGCATACCGCTTTGGGTTATGCAGGAAATCGACGATTTCCTTCAACGCCTCCTTCGCCTCTTCCTGGCCGGCCACATCGGCAAATGTAATGCCGGTTTCCGCTTCTACGTACACCTTGGCATTGCTTTTTCCAAAGGAAAACGGATTGCCTCCTCCCGGCATCCGATTCGCCATCTTCTTCATCAGCCACTGACCTATTAAAAGAAAGATGAGAAACGGGAGAATCCAGCTCAGTATAAAGTTTAGAATCGGCGACATTTCTCTGGGGATAACTCGGGTAAAAGCAACGTTCGCCTCATACAGCCGGTCGACCAGCTTCGGATCCTCGACGGCACCCGTTTTATACATCTTGGCCCCCGTCGTATCGACCGGAGTAAAGACGATCGCGTTATCCTGGATCTCCACCTGCTTGACCTGACCATCCTTCACCATGTGCAGAAACGTCCCGTAATCGACTTCCTTCACGGAATAATTGTAAATAAGCGGCATTACGAAGGAGTTAATCAGCAAAATCAAAAGCAAGGTGATCCCGTAGTAATAAAAAGTGGACTTTTTAGGCGGTTTGAATTCGTTCATGCCTTCCCCCCTACGACTGTTCTTCTGTTACGCGATCTGGAAAATTCATCAAATACTGTTCCCAGAAGTCGTTATTCTATTCGGATGGCTGCCGCTAAAAACAAAAGAAGCATTAACGAAAAAATGTTTTCCGTTAATACTTCTTGTTTAATCACGCGTTGACGCATCTCCCGAGCGCCGAATCAGTCGAGCGTGGTCAAGAAGCGCTTGGCCTGCCCGCTTGGCGTATCGACAACTTCATAGACGTTGACGGTAATCGGAAATTCAAACTGCTCGCTTTGCACCGTACCGGTCACTATCGTTTGCGTGCCGCTGATCAGCTTTTGCGTGCCGGTTAATCCGGCATCGGCCGTGCTGAGCACCCGCCCTAATTTGTCGACCGCTTCGAAGCGAAGCGTCGGGAAATTTTGATCGACCACAACATCCGGCTGCTGCGTAATATCCAATGTAAGCTTTAATTTATAGGAATACGTGGCGTTCGTGGAGAGGTAGTTCGTTCCGAATTCCCAATGCTCCAGCTTGATGTCCAGCGGGAACAGGTGAAGCACGTCCGTTGCCGTCTCCTTTTGCACCGGCGCCGGCACCGAGGCGATGGCCACTTTGTACGGAGCGGCCGATTTCGCATCGAGCAGCTTAAGTACGAGTCCTTCCCCCGTTTCCGATTGAGGCAGGTTAAATGCGTAGCTGAGCGTATAGCCGAGCCCCGGATTTAAAGCCGCCGGCACATTCGTTTGCCGAACCCCGGCATAAGCGGAACCGCTCGGGCTGCGAAGCTCCGTATCGAACGCAGGCGTCGGGATCGGCTTGCCGCTCTTGTTTGTCAGCTTGAACTTGGCGATCGCCGTCTGGTAGCCATCCGCCGGATTTTGCTGCAAATGCAGCTCCATGAGCGATATGTCCGTCTGATCGATGAGCTGGGATAGCGGATCGACCGAAATCGGCGTACCGAGCGTATAGGCGGACATCGCAGCGGGATCGGCCAACCCTCCTTCCGGCAGCGCGATCACCGCTTTTCCGGTATCGAGTGGCAGCGAATCGTTCCCGGACTTGAACGGATCGGTCGTCATCACCTGCAGCTTGGCAGGTTCGTCGTTATTTTCAACAGGTATCGCAAAATGAATATATGTTTTTTCGCCGGGATCAAGCTGCGGGGCGGTTTCCTCGGTTCGCTTGCCGGCATACTTTTTTATATCCGAACGGGCGTCCATGCGGAAATCGGGAACCGTTTCTCTCCCTTCGCCCGGGTTTTCCACAACTACAGTGACAAGCACGGCAGCCCCTTGATCCGTATGCTGTTTAGAGTAGCCGACCGGCGTATAGAGCAAATTGGAGTTCACTCCAGCCAAAGAAAATGTTTGTCCCCAAGCAAGGCGCACTGCCGAAAGCGGCTCCGTACTTTCCGCGTCATACCATACCTTCCGGTCAAGCGGCATGGAAAGCAGTTCCGTTTCTATTTTCGGATAAGCATATTCGTCTACGTTCACGAAGGCGAGCCGGGTGATTTTGACCGGAGTTTTGTCTTTGCTGTCGATGACGCTCATAAACACGAGCTCCGCCACTTCGAGCGGTTTAAGCGCCGTTTTATTGTCCGCACTGGCGTCGAGCTTGTACTCCACCCCGTCCGCAGTCCGTACGCGCAGCTCGAAATCGGGGATGCGGGCCTTGGCCGTGCCGCCGTTATAAAGCCGAACCGTGGCGGCAATCCGTATGCCGTTCGCCGTCGACTGCACGGATGCGCTCTTGACGGCGGCCTGTATCGTATTTGTCAAATAATAGCTGGCGCCTTCGGAAGCCGGCTGTATCTGAGCCGCCGTTTCTTCCCCGTGCACGACGGGAAGCCCCAAGCTTCCCTGAACCGCCAGAGCGCCGATCATGAGTGCTGCCATACTTTGTTTCCACTGGTTGTTCATTGAGATGCCTCCTTCTCGATTGTTATTTCACCGGTTTCGTATCCGCCGCAGAGCCGCCGGTCCCGCTCTTGGCCGGCTCGTCCGCCTTCTGCCCGTCCTTCAGTTGATGCTGACCGGAGACGACGAGCTGCTCGCCCTCATTGACGCCGCCGGCAATCTCCTGATACTGTCCGTTAATGCGCCCGAGCTTCACTTTTCGCTTCTGATAAGTTCCGTCTTTCAAAATAAAGACATACGAGTCCGATTCCTCGCGGATGATGCTCAAAGCAGGCACCACGGGCACTTTCTGCTCCGTTTCGGTCGTCAGCTGCACCATGTATCTTTTGCCCGGCTGAATTTCCAGGTTCGGGTTCGCTATTTCGAGCTCCAAGGTAAACGTTTTGGTTTGCGCGCTCATGACCGGGGCCAAATAGCTGATTTTCGCCGTCCCCTTCGTCTCCGGAGTATCCGGATTGTAATATACGAGCTCCTGCTTGTTCTTTACGAGCTGATAGTTTGTTTCGGACAGCTCTGTCGTAATCTTGATCGGATCGACCTGCTGGATTTGACCGATCTTGCCGGAGGAGATCGTCTGGCCCACTACCGGAGTAAAATCGGTCAATAGGCCGCTGGCCGGGGCTTTGACACTGTAGTTTTCAAGAGTGCGGATCGAATCCTCGAGCGCCAGACGCGCCGTTTCCAGCTGTGTTTCGTAGGAAGCGATCGTATTCGAATTATCGTTCGCGGCCAATTTGTTTTTGGCCGATTCGAGACTCATCCGCGCCGTATCAACCTGCTGCTTGGCTTGATCGAGCTGGTGGTTCGTCGCTTTTCCGTCCTCGTAATCGTTGCGGAGCTTGTTGTAATCCTGCTCGGCGTTTTTGAAAGCCATCTCCGCCTTCGTTACCGAATCGGCCAAATCCTTGCGGTTGTTCGCCTGATCGTCCTTCGCTTTTTTGAGCGATTCCTCGGCGCTTCTGACGGACAGCTCGTTTTTCCGCCGAACCGATTCCGCATCGACGCTGTCCAAACGCAGCAGCACTTCATCTTTATGCACGTAGTCTCCGCGCTTCTTCACAAGCTCGACCACCGTTCCGCCGACCTTCGGCACGATATCGACCGTCGTTCCCGAGACGACATCGGCGACTTGCTCGACAGGAGCGCCGATGCTTTGCCTCGCAACCGGCTCCGTCTTGACCGGTCTCGTCGCAAGCTGCGCCTCCGCCGGTCCGGCCGGACCTCCGCCGGGAGGAGAGCAGCCCGCCGCGACGGCGGCCACCACTCCCAGCAAAACCATGGTATGGAGCATCGAATACCGGCTCCGTTTTTTTTGTATATCCACCCTTTTCATCGCTCTGCCTCCTCCATCCTTATATTTCTATCGAACCAGCGGGCTCTATCAGCTTCTTGTCCCTATGAAACAACCTGCCGACTCGGACCTTGAACTCCTCGATGAGTTCATACACAATGGGCACGACCACCAAAGTCAGCACCGTGGATGTAGCCAGACCGCCGATCACGACGACGCCCAGTCCTTTGCCTATCAAAGCCCCTTCACCCGACAACCCGAGAGCGAGCGGGAATAGAGCCACGATCGTTGCGCCGGCGGTCATGATAATGGGGCGAAGCCGAACCTTGCCCGCATCCAGCAAAGCCTGCCGTACGGTGTAGCCCTCCTCGCGAAGCTGCTGCGCCCGGTCGATCAGCACGATCGCGTTGGTCACGACGATGCCGATCAGCATCATGAACCCGATCATCGAGGTGATGTTCAGCGCCTCGCCGGTGATGACCAGCCCGATCAAACCGCCGATGGCGGCAAGCGGGAGTGAGAACAAAATCGCGAACGGGGCGCCTGCGTTGCCGAAGGCCAAAACCATGATCAGGTAAATCATAAAGATCGCGACCACCATCGCCATCCCAAGCTGGGAAAAGCTTTCGTTGACGTCGGCGGATACGCCCTTTACTTCCCGGCTGATCCCATCCGGCAGCTCCAACGAACGCAAAGCGGCGGAAACTTTACCGCTGACGGCGGTTTTATTGTCCGAGTTGATTTTCGCCGTTACGCTGACGAGCTGCTGCCGGCTTTCACGTCCTAACGAAGTCGCGGCAGGCTTCAGCTCCACTTTGGCTACTTCTTTCAAATAAACCGTCTTGCCCGAAGAGCTGGTTAAAGGAATGTTGCCCAGCTTCTCGATCGAATTTTTGTCGGATTTGTCCATCGAAACGGTCGTCGTGTACGTGTCGCCGTCAATGTCCAAATCGCCGAGGTTTGTCTTCTGAATCCACGTCATCGCCGCATCCCTCACCGATGATGCCGTCAGACCGTAGGCTCTCGCTTTTTTCTGATCGACGGTGATTTCCACCTCGGTTTTCTTGTCGCTTAAGCTGTCTTCGATTTCGCTCAGTTCCGGGAACTCCATGAGCTTGGCCTTGACCATCGCCGCCGCCTGCTCCAACCGGGCCTGGTCGTCGCCTTTCAGACGGTAGGAAAAGTCTGTGCTGGACACGCCCGTTCCGCCGCCGATCGATTTGGCCTGCACATCGGAGCCCTGCGGCACCTCGGACTCGATGAACTGCTTCACCTGTTCCTTGACTTTATCCGGGTCAACCTGATCGTTTACTTCCACATAAATTTGCGCCGCGAAAGCCGTTTGCTGATCATCGTCTCCGTTAAATCCGGCAAGCCCCTCCACATAGGTAAAAAGCGTGTTGCCCCGGCTGTCTTTGGCATCCCTCAGCAGCTGTTCCAGCTCCTCGGTTTTCGCTTTTGTCGTCTCAAACGCCGTTTCGTTCGGCAGCTTGACCACGAAATACATCGATTTCGAAGCCTTGCCGCTCGGCAGAAACGCAACCGACAATTGCGGTACCGTGACGGCAATGGTGCCTACGAACAGCACCCCGGCCAGCAGCAGCGACTTGAACCGATGCTTCAGCGACCAGTGCAGGATGTTTTCGTAAACGGTCATGAATTTGCCCTGCGGGGCTTCATGATGCGTTTGATGCTTGGACGGCTTTCCTTTGAGCACCATCAGCTTCGCCAGCATCGGAATGACGGTCAAAGCAACGAGCAGCGAAGACAGAAGCGCAAACGCAAGCGTGAGCGCAAACGGTTTGAAAAACCCGCCGACCACGCCGGTTACCATGCCGATCGGGGCGAACACGCCCACAGTCGCGAGAGTCGACGACGTGATCGCCATAGCCACCTGCTTCGTCGCCAATAGAATCACAGATTCGTTTCTTTCCTGCGCTTTTTCCAAGGAAGCGTAAATATTTTCAATAACGACAATCGAGTCGTCCACCACGCGTCCGACGGCGATAAAAATGCCCCCCAGCGTCATCGTGTTCAGCGTCAAACCGAACTCCCACATCAATAGTAGCGTGATCAGGATCGATAAGGGGATGGAAACAAGCACAATCAAGGTCATTCGCACATTCCGCAAAAAGACAAGGATCGTGAACGCAGCAAGCAGCGCGCCGACAACCCCCTCCCTCAGCAAACCGTTGATGGATTCCCTGATTTCGTCGGCACTGTCGTAAGTCGTTTTTAATTCGACGTTAGGCAACGAGGTTTTCCACTCTTCCTTCAGCTTTTCAACTTCGTTCGAAAAATCAACCGCATTCGCGCTGCTCGATTTATACAAGACAACGGCGATCGCATGCTGCCCGTTAAACCGGCTGGAGAAATCCGATTCGTTGATCGCCTTCACTTTGGCTACTTGCGAAAGTGTGATGATATCGCCCGTGCCCGCCGTAATTTCGATCTGCTCGAGATCCATCACGCTTTGGATATCTCCCGTAACCCGGGCATTTTTCTCGTTGCCGCTGATTTCTACGCTGCCGACCGGGCTCTTGGTCACTGCAGCCCTGATCGCGCCGGTTACCTGCGTCGGAGTTAAACCGTACACCTTCAAGGCATCGGCATCGAGTTCGATATCCAGGCTCGTTTCGCGCGCCCCGACGATATCCAAATGGTCGATGCCTTTAAGAGATTCGAAGGCCGGCTTGATCGTATCGTCGAAATGCTTGTCAAGCTCCGTTTGGCTTATGCCTTCTTTGGCGGATACAACCAAATAAATCGACGGCGCGCTGGCAGCCCCGAAGGTCGATGCCTTGGGAGTGCCCGCCGAGTCGGGAAGATCCACCTCCTGCAGCAGGCTTTCGATATCCTGCTTCTTTTTGTCGGTGTCGACGTCTTGCTTGAACATCAGTATAACGCTTGAAAAATTGTTGCTCGATGTCGAGCTCATCGTGTCCAGATCCTCGATATTGGCCAGCTTCTTCTCGATCGGATCCGTCACCTGCTCCAAAACATCCTTCGGCGATCCCGTATAGGTCGTCGACACGAGCACTACGGGAAAAGATACGTCCGGCATGTTCTCGATCTTCAGCTGCGACGCGGCATACAAACCGCTGCCGAACAACAGCAGCATAATGATGAACAGGGCGGACACATTTTTCATGGAAAATAGGGTCATTCGAGTCATTCCTGCGTTCTCCTCCATTCCTTTCTTTTTCTCTCGGAGTCGGCCTCCACTCACCAAGCTAGAATAATATGGCTGTGTGAACTTCATGTGAATATTTCCGAAAATAACCACGAAAAAACCTCTCCCGAAACCTGGAGAGGTTGTAGTGAAGAGGTTTATGTTTAGAAAACGACATCTTCTGCCTGTTTACTTATTTTGCAGCTTATCATACTTCTCGTCATATACCCACGTCAATCCTCCGTCTATGCTGGAAAGACAGATGGTTCCTACGGCTTGGCCGTCTTCGCGCTTCGTCAGCAGAATGGGATAAAGTCCTTCTTTTCCGTTGAAAACAGGGGAAAGAGGTGTCTTATTATAATCCTCGTTGAACTTTTCCGGAAGCGTGACGGCGAGTTTTTCCCATGATTTGCCCCGATTTTTGGTTGAGTAGATTTCAGGCCCGGCATCCCGATAGTAGCGGAAGCCAAAAAAGCCGACATCCTTGTTGGAATAACCTACGCCCGTCAGATGTTCCGAATAAACCTCATTTGGGTTGCCTACCTCCACCCATGTCTTCCCGCCATCGGAGGTCTGGAATACATCATTCAACGCACTTCCTACGCCGCGGGAGTGGCCGCTGACCATCCAGCCTTCATTTTTCGACGTGAAGCCGATGAATAACTCGTTTCCCTTTGCGCCTTGAACGATATAATCGTTCCACGTTTTGCCCGCGTCATCACTGATCAGAACATGCAGCGGCGATAATTTGTCAGGGCCGGATTATACACGATAGCCGTTTTATCCTCGGAGATGAAAAAGCCGCCTTCGCTTATTCCCCGATCCGTTTCATTTCGGGTCATATCCAATTTTAACGGTGTTTGCGCGGTAACTTCTCCATTCCGGTACGAGACGGAAACAATGCCCTCCGCATTAATCGAATACGAATTACCTGCATCAAACGAGACGACTTGCTTCCCGTCGAGGCTGGAATAAATCGTACCGGGTTTAATGGCTGCGCCGCTGCCGTTCGTAACGTTCGTGCAGACGGCTAAAACGCCAAGAGTGAGGATAACAGCACATAAAAGCGCGGCGCCGTTTTGTTTCTTCTTACTAAGAATGGACTTGAATCTTTGTTTCATCGCATGTTCCCTCCAAAAAGCGAAGACTCGGCTTTTGCATTATCACAGCACTGAATTCCAGTTTCATACAATTATATAAATACAACGCTTTTGAACCGCGAAAGGTTCCGGTGGACTCGTTTTTTGACGATCCGGCGCAGGTGCTAAAAAAACGGAGATGGCAGGTGCCATCTCCGATAACGTATGCGGCTAAAGTCCGCTCGGCAAGGTCACTCGAAATACGGTGCCTTGCCCGAGATCGCTTTTTACGGTAATCGTGCCGCCATGCAGATCGACGATTTTCCGCACGATGGCAAGCCCAAGCCCGTTTCCTCCGGCGCCGCGCTGGCGGGACTGGTCCGATTTGTAAAACCGGTCAAAAATACGCGGAAGCTCGTCTTCGGCAATGCCGATGCCCGTATCGCTGATGCCGATCTGCACCGAATCGAGCAGCAGCTCCAGCGAAATATGAATCGCCCCGCCCGGTGGAGTAAATTTGATCGCGTTATGCAGCAAATTGATCCAAACCTGGCTCATTTGATCTTCATCCGCCTTGATGATGGCCGGCGGCAGCGTCAGAAACAGCTCCAACTCCTTGCCTGACCACTCCGGCTCTTGGGCAAGAATGATTTTCCGGATCTGCTCGTCCAGCCGGTAGGGCTCCGCATGAAACGGATGATGCTCCGAATCGAGGGAAGCGAGCTTCAGTAAATTTTCGCTCATTCTGGACATCCGCTCCGCTTCCGTCTGGATGATCTGCAAATATTGATCGCGTTCCTCCCCCTGCAAATCGTGATAGCGGATTAGCTTGGAAAAACCTGCAATGGATGTCAGCGGCGACTGAATCTCGTGCGATACGCCGGAGACAAAATCCTGCCTCATCTGCTCCAGCTGCTTCAGTTCTCCGGCCATATGGCTGAAGCTGCGCGCCAGCTCGCCGATTTCGTCCTTCCGCTTAAGCCATCGGAGCTTCACGTCAAAATTGCCGCCCGAGATGCGCCTGGCAGCCAACGTCATCAGCCTGAGCGGCAAAACGAGGTAACGTGCCGCAACAAGCACGAACAGACTGCCGATGATAAGCGTAACCGTGAGGACAGACAGTAGTATCTGCGTAAAGCTGTCCGGCAGCTTCGGTTTGTTCAGCTGTACAAAAATGGCATAACTGCCCTCCTTCAGAGACAGCGGATAACCTACGAATTGCTTAATCGGTCCTCGGGAAAAATCACGTACGATTTGTCCGCCGAGTACCTGGCGTACCGCTTCGTTGTTAATTTCGCCCTGGTTCGGCCGCGATCCATAGCCCGTTTTGTTGCCCGACATGTCATAAAGAGTAATATAATACCCTTCGAGCCAGCGCCGACTGCGCAGATAGGAATCAGCTTCCTTCATGGTCATGGACACCAAAGTGGATGATATATCCTGAGCCGCCTTATCGAGGTTGTTTTGCATCATCGTCTCGAACCGGTCTCCGAACATGTAATTCGTTGTAAAAAAAGCGACGGTTAACCCGAGTATAACGGCCAGCAAAAAAGTAAGCGCCACCCGTAAATAAAGGGACCGGATCATGGCTTCGGCTCCAGCTTATATCCGAGCCCCCGGACAGTGGCGATCTCAAATCCCGCCGTCTGAGCCGGGAACCGCTCGCGGATTCTTTTGATATGTACGTCCACCGTCCGTTCGTCCCCCTGATAGTCCATGCCCCAGATCTGCTCCAGGAGCTGATGCCGGGTGAACACCTGGTTCGGATAACCGGCCAGCTTGTACAGAAGCTCGAACTCTTTAGGTGGGAGCTTATGGGAATTGCCGTTCTCCGCAACTTCATAGCTTTTCCGGTTCAATTCCAGCCTGCCGGCCTGAACCGTTTGCGAAAAATGGATTTTGTACCTTTTAAGCAGAGCTTTAACGCGCATCGCCAGCTCCATGGGGTCGAACGGCTTCACCACATAATCGTCGGTTCCGAGCTGAAAACCTTTGATTTTATGCGCCGATTCGCCCTTGGCCGTGACCATCAGCAGCGGCAGCTCCGGATAACGGAGACGCAGCTCCTTGCACAGCTCCCAACCGTCCATATAAGGCATCATGATATCGAGAATGACCATGTCCACGTTCGTTCGTTCCAACGTTTCCAGCGCTTCCCTCCCGTTCTCGCTATCCAAAATGCGCATATCCTCGTTTCTCAATGTAAGTCTGATGAGCTGCCGGATAAACGGATCGTCGTCGACAACCAATATTTTATTCATCGCATTTCCCCCGAAAAATGATAAAAGAAAAAGTCTTTACTGGATACAAGTATCCATTTTCATAATATCGGAGTAATTTGAACGCAATATGAACGTCAGGAAAAAAATTCGTGCGAAAACACTCTGCACCGCCATAGTTTTTTGATTGCAGAACAAAAACGCCTATCTGAATGATAAGGCGTTCTTGGCTTTTGCTATATTAAGCTGTCAACGCATCGAAATAGGGCCGACTACCGGATGAGGAACATACGGCTCTTCCAGCGAAGCCATTTCTTCGGGTGTTAACTTAATCGTAAGTGCAGCTGCCGCATCCTCAAGATGAGACATTTTCGTGGCACCGATAATAGGAGCAGTAACCGGCTCTTTCTGCAGCAGCCAGGCAAGCGCAATTTGAGCGCGGGGAACGCCGTGTTTTTCCGCTATTGCCGCAACCCGCTCCACTATCAATCGATCCGTATTTGCCATTGCATCATATTTGGATTTCTGAACTTGATCCGTTTCGGAACGATGGGTTGTTTCCGACCAATCGCGGGTCAATCTTCCCGATGCGAGAGGGCTATACGGAATCACGCCGATTTTTTCCTCCATACACAGCGGCAGCATTTCTCTTTCTTCCTCGCGGTATATGAGATTGTAATGATTCTGCATCGATACGAAGCGGGTCCATCCATGTTTCTCGGCTGCATGCAGCGCCTTCAGAAACTGCCATGCGAACATGGCGGAAGCTCCGATGTATCTTGCCTTCCCGGCTTTCACCACATCGTGCAAGGCCTCCATCGTTTCTTCGATCGGAGTGTGGTAGTCCCAGCGATGGATCTGATAAAGATCCACATAGTCGGTTCCCAATCTCTTAAGGCTTTTGTCCATTTCACTCATGATCGCTTTTCGCGACAGTCCGGCGCCATTGGGACCTTGATGCATCCGGAAATAAACCTTTGTCGCAAGGACAATTTCATCGCGACTCGCATAATCCTTCAGAGCCCTTCCAACGATTTCCTCGCTAGTTCCGTCCGAGTATACGTTCGCCGTATCAAAAAAATTGATTCCCAATTCCAGAGCTCTTTTGATAATTGGACGACTGCGTTCTTCATCAAGCACCCATGGGTGAGTCCACCGTTCCGCTACGCCAAAGCTCATGCAGCCCAGACAAAGCCGGGACACGTCCAAGCCGGTATTTCCCAGTTTCACATACTCCATATGACCGTTCCTCACCTTCTATTGGTATTTTCATTCATGTGCAGTTTAATCCCTGCTCATCGCACCCATTAATGAAGTGTGGAAACTTTGTCACATCTTCTCCTCCCCTTTGAACCCGGTTTCCTATAGTCGAGTTTACAATCTGGAGCTAACTCCAAGTCAATACTCTGAACGGAAATTTTGGGTCGGCTAAAATTTTGCCCCATTTTGTAAAGTCCAGTACTACCCCAACCTTTTTGAGATTAAGCGCGTCGGAATTGACAGCACCAACGGGCTGCACTGGTTTAATTGCAATCGAAGAACGGACTCTTCCGATACCGCTCCACGACGCTGCAGCTTATTTCAACGATTATAACGCCTTTTAAGTCTCGGGCTTTAATCGAGGAATAGAAGATATTCCGAATGAATCAGAAAACGGAGCCCTCGCGGCTCCGTTTTGGTTGTTGATTATAATAAAAACGAGTCAGTTCCTTTTCCTATTATAGTCGTGTTTTTGAAGTTACCTTTAGAATAAAACTCAGAAAATTCGTTTTGTTATTAATTTGTAATTGGGAATTATGTCCGTATTCACCGCGCAGAAAGGAATAATTTCCTCATATAGCGGAGCATGTATTCTAGAGATGTGAATTCCTTGATTGCAAGATTCACACCAAATAGCCAAAAAACCTACTCTTTTGATTTCATCACCAACATATTTATACCGGATTCTGCTTTCAAAACATTCAGGGCATGGTCCTGCACTCATGTTGTCTGTAATGGCAAATATTACATCTTTCCATGTCGATGACATTCTGTGAAACACACCTTTTATTTTACATTTGTTGGGTCAATCGAGTTCATACTTGGGTATTTTAATCTTCTAAGCTCTCCAACAATATCTCCCTCGGATTTATTAAAAATTTTCTTTTCCAATAATTTGTAAAGCAATTGACTCTCCCCATTCATCAGCTATTAAAGATGCTAAAATGATAATCTCTATAAATTAGGGATTCTGAGATCCAAAACGTCTTCACTTTAAACTTTTTAGAGACTTCCAATGGAATCTTTTGCTCGAATATAAAACAAGCATTCACATCAATAATTAAGGTCCACGGCGCTACGTATCCAACTCCCAGTGCTGAATCCATCATGACAGATGTAATTTCTTCAAAATGTAATCCATCTTTCGATTTATAAAAAATGTCCAAGAAGGTGTTTTCCTCCACATTCGTAATATCTCAAATATTAGAAAAGTACTTTCTGAAGTACTTGGATTGAAATCGGCTTTTTAAAAATAGACTGCGTGGAATCAATTAGCTTCCATCCAATTAAGGGTGGCAAAAGCATTTTCAATTATTTCCTCTCTGATTTCCTTAGATAGTTCGTAACTTCCATGCATGAATGCATAGTGGCTAACTTCTACGTTTTGACCCTGTTCCTGTAATCTACCTACTAACGAAGATAAAGCGTCAAGTGGATTTGTAGGAGATCGCAATAAAGCATCTTTTATTTCATTTAGCATTTTTTTCTGATCAACAGTTGGAAATTTCAAACAGCCGGCTGTCTTTTCTAATTGAACTTCATATTGATCATAGTGATCAATTATTTTCCAATCGGGCCACAATTCTTTTAGTTTTTCCGCTAGATCTGCAAAAACAGTTGCATGCCAAATATCAATTTGCATTTGATTGAGATCAACATGAAACCCTGAAGACGGAAAGTTGCTTGTCCATTCGTCAAAATTTATACACTCATGTCCAATAGATTTATTGCAGTTTTGGATGAGCCGCGGCCCGTTTAAGAGATACCCTTCAATACCTCCATAAAGTGGAAAAATCAGAATATGGCCGTCATCAAACTTGATACTGCCTATTGTATCCACCCAACTTTTTTCCTCAGGGGGCTCTAAATTTACCACACAAAGATCATCGTCTTTATTGGTACGCACTTTGTCTTCAGGTACTCCCACGTATGAAGCAATATCCAATATTCCATTGTAGGCCCATCGAATTTCCCAGTTACCCCAAACGGATTGCATCAAGTTTAAGAAGATTCTTCTATAAGGAATGCTCCATAACTCATCTTCCCCACCATAAAAAAGAAGCAGCTTTTTGTTTAAATCAATGAGGGCCCCACCTTCCGCCCAAATATCGTTGAGCCATCCTGAATCATCCACTTTGTTTTGCGCTTCTATAAAAGAAATTGCATTCTTTGGTCCCCAAAATAGATCTCCGGGAAGAGTATTTGCACACCAATGGTTGTAATATAGATTGTATCCATCTTCCTTTACAATTACCAAGTTGGCTCTTTGTCCCATTTTGGTTCCCTTCCAAAAAGTCTCTTTCGACTATAATTCGGCAATGTGAAATACTCCATCTTTTGAATTGACTCTGTACAATTTATCAAAACCTTCACTATAGGTTGGCATCTCCAATTTTTTAAGAGTACTCTTAATCCCAACTTCACTTACTTTTTCTTTCCCAGTCCTCATTTCGTTCCTAGATTGTGACAATTCATAATCAGGTTCAAAGTAATAACCAATCACTTTAAACTTATGCACCCTACATAAATCTATATATTTTTTCCTATCTGCTGCAGTGGGGTTCGTATTATCGATTACGAATGGCTGCATCGCCTTAATGGAGGCAGCCAGGAAGATGTCTTCACGATTTCTTGTCTTAAGCATATCCAGGTTGATCCGCATATGTGTTCTAAAAAATTTTTCTTGATAAAACGTTGATTTACCTGATGCCTGAATCCCCACAAAAATAATGCATTCCATGACTACTCATCCTTGTCTAGATATACATATTGATTGATGTAGTGCCTGTCCTTACTGAAAATCGGTGTTTCGTGGTCAACATCCCATTTACTGCGAGTCGCTTCGCCTTTTTGATAATTTTGCTTCGTGATGCATACACCTCGTTTTTGCCAAACAGGCAGGTTGTTCCAATTAATTCCTTTCTCTAAGAATAACTTATCTTGAAGTTTCTTACTATCCAATCCTTGAAGATGTTTATGAGGAAAGTTTGCTTGGGCTATCATAGAGATACTGTTTTTTGTAGCATCTTGTTGTCTCCATAGAAAATAATTAACAACTTCATCATGTGGCAGAACCCAAGCTCTGCAGTCAAACGTAGCAAAGGGTTTATCAGGATAATATGGTTTAATGACATCATTAAATTTTGCTGCTGCCATCGAAGCCGAGACCGAAACTATCTTCTGCAAATTATTTTCAAACCACGATTGAGTCGTTAATTTATCATAGTTGGTCAGCAATATGGAAATTTCATCACTCTGTTGATAGATGATCTTACATCCCATAATGTTTTGAGCCAAGTATTTCCATGTCTCCCACATCGCATAAGTTAGTTGCTCGTCAAACGGCTTTTTCATGCCACGCGTATATGTATGAAAATGACACCCATCGATCCTTAAAATGACAGGAAGTCTTCTGGGCAAGTATTGCCTAAAAGCATTTTCGTATTCCTTCATTCGATTACCAAAATCATCTTTTTTCATATTTATCTCCATTCCAATGGCATTTGTATAACTAGTGCTTCACAAGTTTATAAATATCATAAAAAAAGTTTTTTTGCTAAAGCCCTTGTGATCTCGTGCAGCTCCGTTTTGTACAGAACAACACCTACTTACTAAAATCATTGATCTGTGCATAAAACTCCAAGAGAAAGTTATAAAATAGTTGTTCAGTAGGAAGCAACTTCCGTTGAGTTGGACAAATCACACCTATCGATCGAAACACACTGGGATCAACTAACGGTATCTTCACAGTAGAGCGTGGAAAGTTATCAACCAATGTAACCTCGGGCATTAATGCCACGCCGAGACCTGCGGCAACTAACCCCTTTAAAGCATCGATATCGTCTCCCTCAAAAGCTATATTCGGTTCAAATCCAAGCTCATTGCAAGCTTGTAACGCAATCTTCCGAAAAACCGTTCCTTCAGGCAAGGTGATAAAAGGATCATCTTTCAGCTCTAGCAGTTGAATGGCAGATCGATTCGCAAACGGATGATGAATCGGCAGCAGGGCAACGATTCTTTCGGTAAATAATATTTTCCGTTTGATTTTCTTCTCTTCTTCCGGCACAGGGGCAATCATGGCAAGATTAAATTCACCATTGATCACTCCGTCGATTAAATCACGATAAAGTGCTTGTCTCATCTGAAATTTAGCTTCCGGGTACCGCTTACGAAAAGCATAGATGGCCGTTGGTAAAACATGAGCCGCCAAACTGATGGGAAAAGCTATGCGAACCGTTCCTTTTTCCGGATCCAAATACTCCTTCACTTCCCTTTCAGCCTCACCGATCATGTTCATTGCTTGCGTCACGCGATCCAGAAATATTTTGCCTATTGGCGTTAATTTGACTCTCCGTCCTTCACGTATGAAGAGATCCACCCCCAATTCGCTTTCTAAATTAAATAACTGTCTGCTCACAGAAGATTGAGCTACATGCAATGCATCGGCAGCTTCTGTAACATGTTCCCGCTTAGCCACTTCCATAAAGTATCGCATTTGTCTAATTTCCATGAGTTCCTCCTAATCATGCAAAAAACGCATCAACTTCATCGTTTTTAAATATTGGAGCGATTAATTATTTAATTATAAAATCAATCCATAATGAAAAAAAGAGTAATATCTTTTGTAGAAATGATCATAAGGGAGTGTATTCATGAAATTGCAACAAGAAGTTGAAGAAACACACACACGTTATGCACAGGATTACGTCAATCATTTATTAGAAACCGTTGTACACCGCAATCCCTATGAAACCGAATTTCATCAGGCTGTGAAAGAGGTTTTTTATTCATTAATTCCTGTGCTCGCGAAAAATCCCAAATACATCGAATATGCCATCCTGGACCGTTTGGTAGAGCCTGATCGTCTTATCACTTTCCGAGTTCCTTGGACGGATGACAACGGGAAGGTACGAGTGAATCGAGGATTTCGTGTTCAATTCAGCAATGCAATTGGTCCTTATAAGGGGGGATTGCGATTTCATCCTTCCGTAAACGCTAGTATCATTAAATTTTTAGGATTTGAGCAAATTTTCAAAAACTCGTTAACCGGACAGCCGATCGGCGGCGGAAAGGGCGGCTCCGATTTTGATCCGAAAGGAAAGTCCGAACTGGAAATTATGCGCTTTTGCCAAAGCTTTATGACAGAACTAAGTAAACATATCGGACAGGATACGGATGTTCCGGCAGGGGACATTGGTGTGGGCGCTAGAGAAATCGGTTATATGTTCGGACAATATAAAAAGCTGATCGGCGCATACGAAGCAGGTGTATTAACAGGTAAAGGGATTGGTTACGGAGGAAGTCTCGGCCGTAAAGAGGCAACGGGATATGGTGCGGTATACTTTGTCGAGCAAATGTTAAACGAAAAGGATCTCAGCTTTAACGGAAGTACCGTCGTCGTATCCGGATCGGGCAACGTTTCGATTTATGCAATGGAAAAAGCTATGCAGTTGGGTGCCAGGGTTGTTGCTTGCAGTGATTCCAGCGGTTATATCTATCATAAAGACGGAATTAACCTGGATACAATCAAACGATTAAAGGAAGTAGAAAATAGAAGATGTCGTGACTATGTACTGGAACATCCTGATGCCGTCTATACGGAAGGTTGTTCCGGAATCTGGACGATTCCTTGCGATATCGCTTTGCCATGCGCAACCCAAAACGAGATCAACCATTTGTCTGCAGAGCTGCTTGTTCGAAATGGAGTAAAAGCCATTGGAGAAGGTGCCAACATGCCTTCTACATTGGAAGCCATCGATATCTTCCTTCAACATAACGTGCTATTCGCCCCGGCTAAAGCGGCAAATGCAGGCGGTGTGTCTGTCTCAGCACTGGAAATGGCACAAAATAGCGCAAGACTGTCCTGGACGATGGATGAAGTTGACGCTAAACTGCAAATCATTATGAAAAATATTTATCGCGAAAGCATGAAGGCTTCTGAAGAATACGGCGTTCCGGGCAACTTGGTCATCGGTGCAAATATTGCCGGATTTGTGAAAGTCGCCGATGCGATGTTAGCTCAAGGCGTTTAAAAAGACCCCCTTCAAGGGAATCGACATGTCGAGATGAAGATTGCCTCTTGAATTGCATTTACTTGAAGTTCATACAAACCCAACGAATTTATAGGTATGTCTATAAATTTTTAAGGGTTTGTTTTTTTATCCATTTATAATATTCATAAAGGCACCGAGATCCTGCATGTGTACAGCTCGGTGCCTTATTTTTATTGGAAAAAGGAGAGATGAATAATGAGTTGAATTGCGGATTGCTCTCATCAGAGACTCGATAATCCGTCCCCTAGGGAAGCGTATGACTTCCCATCGGTGAGCAGGAGCGAAACCTTCCAGGGCGATACGGACAAAACCAACGCTTTACATTCTATTATGGAGGTTACTGTAAATGGCCAACAAAATAAAAACATTTACCCGTATAGTCTTGATATCTTTGGTATCATCTATTTGCCTGGTCCAAGCGGCTCAGGCAGAAGTCATCGATCACGATAAGGTTGTAGGATTCGCGGAATTAACTCCCACTACGACAACTCAAAAAGCGGCGAAGCTCTTTCAACCGACTTTGAAGGTTACGAACGGTTGTGTTCCTTTTCCTGCTGTAGATGCACAAGGGAATACAAGCGGCGGTTTAAGTCCTACCGGTGGGTCTAATGCAAATTGCAGTTCCCATATCGGACAAGTCTATTCACGTTCAACATGGTACAATGGAGTATGGGCCATTATGTATGCATGGTATTTTCCTAAAGATGAACCCTCATCGGGAATGGGGCATCGGCATGACTGGGAATCAGCCGTAGTATGGATTGATAACCCGGCAGCTGCAAATCCGAAAATTTTATCAATTGCCGCTTCCCAGCATGGGAATTTTTCCAAAGCAGCTCCAAGCAGCTCTAATACAAATGAAACTCATCCCAAAATTGAATACAAGAGCATTTGGCCGCTTAACCATGCCTTATATATTACCAGTCAATCAGGCGGAACTCAGCCGTTAATAGGCTGGGACGATTTAACTTCGGCCGCAAGAAACGCATTAAATACAACCGATTTTGTTGACGCCAACGTTCCATTCAACGACGCGAATTTTATGAATAATATTAAGAATGCTTGGTATCAGTAAATAAATACGAGCGGCCCATTCACGGGTCGCTTTATTTTTAACATACGTTCAATCATTTCAGCCTCATAAAGTAGTTCTTTTTTCTTCTCTTCCGGCTCCGATGTGCCAAATAGCTGCATAAGTTCTGTAAGTGATAATTGAAGTAATTCACGATAATGAGTCATGAAATATGAGAAACCGAAGATCCCTCTATAATCGGGAAAGACTTGGTCTATCACAGCCTGGAAATGAAGTTTCGCTTGGATATACATGTCACTGGCTAGCCATCTGCTTGCGGTATTCTTTGGGGGAGACTCCCGCTATTTTGTTGAACATATGCGTGAAATAATTGGAGTCGTTGAACCCGATGGCTTCGGAAATTTCGAATATTTTCATATCTGTGCTTTTCAGCAGAAGCTTCGCTTTCTGTACGCGCAGGTTCTGGATATAGCCGGTTACACTTTCCCCGGTTTCCTTCTTAAACAGATTGCTGAAGTAACTGGGGTTGAGATGGACATGGGCCGCCACCTCGGCCAAGCCGCATACTCCCATATATGATTCTTCAATAAACCGGATGGCCTGCTTGACCGGATTATCTTTCTTGCTGGCAAGCCAGTTATTGTGGGACTGCAGGAATTCATGGATGTATCCCTGCAGCCATACCGCAATATCCTCCGGCGTCGCACATTTATAGACAGAATCCCACTCTATGGGGCGCACGGCCATTTGCCATTCGGGAAACTGGACCTGCACCAGCCGGAGAATGGCAGCAGCCAGCAGCAGCGCTTCGATCTTGGCGGATTGCGAGGGCAATCGGCTGATCCGGACGGCTTGCTCCTGCAGCTCCCGGCTCAGCCGACTGTTATCCTCCGACATAAGCCAGGTTACAATTTCCTTCTCCTTCTCGTAAAGCGCCGTCTGATTGAGCAGTGATTCATTGGCAGAACCGTGATCCCTGTCCCCTTCCCGGCAATACCGTCTGTAGCCCTCGCGCAGCTCCCACGAGCCAGCGCATAGCCCTTGACCGCTGCATTCAAGAGCCAGCCTAAGATAATGATGGACCGAGTCAGTGAGTACCTGCAGCCATGAAGAGGATGTATCCGCCCGGGAAACACTCCGGTCCACCAATAAAGCCCATTCCGATGCGTTCAAGGGAAACAGGCGATAGCCGCCGGGAAACCACTTATTCAAGTGCTCCCCGGCAATATTGGCGAAAGCGAACGGCAAAAGCGGAACATCCTGCACGGAATAGTGCTTTTCCGGTGGGAAATAGGTAGGAATGCGGAGAAAATACAGCTCGCATTGCTTCATCCGCTTCAGCAGAGCCTCCACCTCTTCTCCGCTGCAGGGCATGCCCATCATAACCGAGCGCAGCTCGCTGTCTTCATGCTGACGCTTCCAGCCCTCTACCAAGAGCTGGGACTGGCTTTCTTCAATCAGCTGCACATAAATCCGATCGAGTACACTTAATATATCCGTTTCCACACAAGGCTTCGTGATAAAGTCCAGCACCCCGAACTTGACGGCGGACTGGGCATACGAAAAATCCTTGAATCCGGTTATAATCACAATCTTCGTCAGCCAGCCGCGGCTTCTGATTTCTTCCGCCAGCTGCAGACCATCTATATAGGGCATCCGGATATCGGTCAGCAAGAGATCCGGGACACATTTCTCCATCATTAACAAGGCGTCCCGGCCATTGGCCGCTTCCCCCGTCAACACCCACTCGGCGGACCGCTTCCCCGCCAGCTTCAGCAGCCCCTTGCGGAAGTTGGGCTGATCCTCTGCAATAAACAGTTTGCCCTTCACCCGTTCCCCTCCTCACAACTCCCCAGATGTTTGGGTTCTAATAGGAAGTGCCATGTGAACAACCGTTCCTTTCCCTATGCCACTGGTAATTTCCACTCCATAAGCGGGTCCATACACCAGTTGAATGCGCCGCAGCACACTTTTGTAGCCGATTCCCGTCTTATTGCCGTCAGGCAGATCAGCCTCCGCCTCTGTCAAGGTTCTCAGGGTTTCTTTATCCATGCCGCATCCGTTGTCAGCCACCTCGATATGCAGCGCCTCATTTAACATGAACGCTTTAATCCGTAACACCCGATCTTTCTCCATATCACGGAAAGCGTGCACAAAAACATTTTCCACCACCGGAAGCAAGAGGGATCGCATCATTCGCAGATTCAGCAGGGACTCCTCAACTTGAATCATAGTTTCAATCTCGCCGGTGAACAGCTCTGTCTGGATCTTGATGTAATTGCGGATCTGATGCAGCTCTTCGCCAAGAGTTGTATCCGTCTGGACAGACTTAAGGGAATACTTCAACATCTCCGAGATGGCATTGATCAGAAGCGCCGCCTCCTCCTGGTCGTCACTATACAGCTTCCAATACAGCTCATTGAACAGGTTGTGCAAATAATGAGGGTTCAGCTGTGCCTGGATGGCCTTCAGCTCCGATTCCCTCTGGCTGATTTGAGCCAAATATACCTTATTGATCAGCTCGCTCACTTGCTCCGCCATGCTGTTGAAGCTGTCTCCTATGTAGCCCAGCTCATCGCCGGAATCCACTCTCACACGGACCGTGAAATCGCCGGAACGCAGCATACGCAGTCCCTGCATCAGATGGGCCAGAGGAGTCAGGAGCGTCCGTGTGGAAATCGTAATAAGCAGTGCACTGAGCAGGATCACGCCGATTCCGGCAAATGCCAATACCTGGATGATGTCTTTATTTTTCCTCTGTATCTCCTGCAAGGAAGCCCCTCCGTATAGGGTAAAACCTGACGGAATCAGCTCGTGGCGGATAAACAGATAGGTGATGCCATTCATATTGACATAACGGGGATAATTTGCCTTTGTCAGCTGCAAAAGTTGCTCCATCTCGCTCTGGTCGGTATTGGAGTAGAGCATACCGCCCGTAGGCTCCAGCAGCAGCACCTTGCCGCTGCCGTTCCCTGTAAGATCCCGCAGTACCTTGGATACCAGGCTTTCCTCCATCACCATCACCATGGTGCCGTACGGGATCAGCTTCTCATTGAGCATCCGTCTGGCAGCAACCAGTACCGTTCTGCGGCCGTCCGGATCAATGGTGCTGGCCGCCTCGGCCCGGCCCCAGACCATATTCCCCCGATGGGGCTCAAGCTTTTCCATCATCCTGGTTAAGTCATCCATACCCGGCTCTCCCGATGCGCCGGTTTTAGAGAGTACCGTCATCTCCCCGTTCTCATTGTACAAGAAAACGGAACGGATAGACGGAGCATCCACCAGCAGCATATTCAACTGCTCTTCCACATACTTGCGGTTCTTGAATTGGGTGTAGGAATCGCTTACGGGAACGATGTTCTCCCTGAGGAACTGTTCGATGTACGGATTCAGGATAATGGATTGGGATACCCGGTTGATTTCCTGGAAGGACATCTCCAGTCTGGCCAAAGACTGTTCGTTGGCGATGGAGAACTGCTTGCTGATTTCATCCTCCATTAACTGGATATTTGACCGGTAAACCATCCAGCCTGCCAAGGCAAAGGCAATTGTTACCATACACGAGAGCAGCACGATCAGTTTGATCTTGAAGCTGCCCTTTATTTTTCCGGTTATAACCCCCGGCCAGCTTGTCGGATGCAGTCGGCTCCCCCCTTTGAATTTCATATTGTATTATAAAACGCTTCTTTCCACGCAAACAAGGTTTTCGTTGTACCTATCTGTGTGGAAGGAAGCGCTCACGTCCCGGCCCGGTTTACCCGTATTATATTATAGCTTCATACAAGGCGATAAGAGCAAGGGACTGTCCGTATGCCATCGGCATGATGGCAATGTTTTTATAATGGTCTTTATCCATTCCCATACCGGTTCCGGCCGACACATTCAGCACAGTTCCATCCCCGCTGATATTTTGACAAACCGCCTGGATGGCCTTGTCTGCAACAGCCTGATAGGAGGAATCCAGAATACCGGTTTTTATGCCTTTTAGGATACCCGCGGCAATTGCGGCCGATCCGGATACCTCTTCATAGCTGGCCCGGTCTTGCAGGACTGTGTGCCAGAGACCGGATGCGGCCTGGAGCGAAACCAGTGCATTGACCTGAGCCTTATACGTATCAACCAGAAATTGACGGACGCCCGGGTTCATCGTATCCTGGCAAGTTTCCAGGTAATCGACGAGGCCGTAGGTGAACCAGGAATTGCCGCGGCACCAGAAGATGCTGCCGAAATTATCGTTGCGCTCGAAACTCCAGCCGTGGAAGAACAGCCCGGTATGTTTGTCGAACAAGTACTTGATATGGAGCAGAATTTGGTGTACTGCTTCTTGCTCCCACTCCGGCCGGTTGAACTTGCGCCCCGCCTGGTTCAAAAACAGTACCGCCATGAAGAGCGTGTCAATCCATAACTGCCCATTGTGCAAGTGGATTCCATCCCGGTTGCCAATGGCGGTGACTGTATGCTGGAAGCCGCCTTCTTTGGTTTTGGGCAGCTCATGAACGAGCCAGTCTGCGTGATTCCGGCATAGCTGTTCGAGCTGGCTCGAAGGCTCAAGCTGATCCAAGAGCAAAATCAGAGCCAGATATGGGGCGGTCGTATTAATGTTTTTTGACGGCAGACCCACCTCCAAATTGCGGGAATACCAGTTCTGAAAAAACGCTATATAACGGTGATCGCCGTAATACTTCTGCAGCTTGTACAGACCGTAAAGACCGACGCCCTGGGGCCAGTCCCATTCTTCAATTCCGAAATCCCGTTGGACAATCCCTTTTCTTGTATCGGCCTGGGCCACGGCTTTATCCTTTTCATAGTCGCTGCCGCCCAGATTCATAAGCTTGTCCACGACCAGTCCGATTTTTTGATGCAGCACTTCATTTGTCATGATTCATATACTCCTTCTCTATTAAAATGTTGCTAAAGCAAACTTGGCCCGGCGTTTGCCGAACCAAGTCCGCATTCATCCTATTTTAGCCCTTACTTGTGTTGGGAGCGGACCAACTCCAGAATATCTTTACCCAGGAAGGCTCTGTCCTTATTTTCTTTATACCAGGTATTCATGAATTCCTCGATCTGTTTGCCGCCACCTCTCTCCCAGGCAGCTTTGGCATCTGCAACGGCCTGCTCGGGGGTATATTTGGCTCCGCCGATAATGCCTTTGGTATAGATGTCCTTGATTTCCTTGTCGACATTGGTATTAATCACCACCAACTCGCTCGGCAAGGTAGGCATATGCTCATAGTGACTCAGCGCGGGATACTGGGCCTCGGGATTAAGCAGAAACTCGTCGGCTTTCTTCAGCATGTCCAGACCCGCCTTCTGGTCAGGATCACTCACGTCGAACGCAGTGGTGGAAATCAGAAGCGGATTCTCGGGGATCGAGTAGAACATGGAGTAGTCCGCAGCCCAATCCAGTTCCTTGGCATTTTTTGCTGGATCAATGACCTTGGGAAAACCGTCCGCACCTTTTTTCCAATGCTCTCCCTCAATTCCTTTTTTCAGAATCAGACCGGTCTCCGGCTTGAGGATGAAGTTAATATATTCCATAGCAGCCTTGGGATTTTTGGCCGCGGCATTAATCACCGTGGTCATTTGAACCGGATTGACCACATGATGAACGAATTGCCCCATGGGAGACTTGGGCTGCGCCATCGGTGCGATCTCCGCCTCCGGAACAACCTTGCGGAGCGTTTTGACGTCCGTTACCGTACTCTCAAACCAGTTGGTGATAGCAGGAGGAAGATACACGCCTATTTTTCCGTTCAAATAATCCTGCTTGGCTTTGGCTCCGTTCTTGTCCGCCAGGTAATCCTTATCGATTAGCCCTTCCTCAAATAACCTTTTCTTGAATTTAAGAGACTCCAGCGTATTATCCCAACTCCTGATAATTTTGTCATCGTTGGAGATTTTCCAGCCGTACGAGCCGAACATAGAATCCACCATGCCGTCCGAGGTGTAGCTCATATTGGTTCCATAAGTATCCTTCTTCCCGTTGCCGTCGGGGTCCTGCTCAACGAATGCTTTCAAAACGACAAGCAATTCGTCGGTGGTCTTCGGAACCTCCAGCTTCAGCTTTTTCAGCCAATCCATCCGGATAAAGGCTACACTTTGCAGATGGGGCTCATTAATTTTGCCGATTTCGTAAAGCTTGCCATCCGGCTTAGTCCCTATTTTGCGAAGTTGGGGGTACTTTTCCAGCAGTTTCTGGTATTCAGGCGCATATTTCAAGTAATCGTCCAAAGGCAGCAATTGCTTCTGCTGGTAAAGGGAATTCCGGAACCCCGTATCATAATCATTGACAATATCCGGTGCACTGCCCGATGCGAACAACACATTCAGCTTCTTGACTGACTCTGCCCGGGCCACCGGCACATACATGGCCGTAACGGGAGAATGCTCATTGATCCACTTGGTCCAACGGTTGTCTTCAACCGTTCCCTCCGCTGCAGGAATATTGCCCCTGTCATAGTTGGAAACGGTAATTGTGGCTTTTGCTCCGGCTTGCCCCTCTGTCCCCTCTTCCTTTTGACTGCAACCGGTTGCCCCTGCTGCCATAGCCGCTGACAGTCCCAGTGCCAACGTGATCTTCATTTTTGGTGCGGATGTTTGTCCAAACATGTGGAAGCCCCCTCAATCTATGATTTGATCTCGTTATTGCCGCTAACCCTTGATAGAACCAAGCATAATGCCTTTGACAAAATACTTCTGCAGGAACGGATATACCACCAGCATGGGCACAACCATAACCATAACCCCAACCGCTTTCAGCTTCTCGGATACCATTTCCTGCTGCTGCATCATATCCATGGCCGACACATTGAAGTTCCCCTGTATTTGCAGCATCCCCTGAACGATAACAGTAAGATTTTGCAAATTCGTCTTATTGATGTAAAGAATAACGCTCATGAACATGTTCCAGTAGCCCACCCCGTAGAATAACGTCAGTGTAGCCAGCATCGGAAGAGACAAGGGCAGTATAATGCGCATGAGCAGTTGGACCTCGCCGCAGCCGTCAATCTGGGCGGAATCCACCACTTCTCCCGGGATGCTCTCAAAATAGCTTTTCATAATCAGCATATTATAGGTGCTGATCAGCCCGCCAAACCAAAGGGACCAGTAAGTATTGGTCAAATGCAGGCTGTTCATGACCAGATAAGTAGGGATCATGCCTCCGCTGAAGAGCATGGTGAACAATGCGGCCGTTGTGATCGGCTTGCGGGCGTAGAGGTAACGGCGCGATAAGGGATAAGCCGTCAGCACCGTGGCCAGCATGCTCAAGGCTGTTCCGCATAAGGTGATGATTACGCTGTTGGTAAAAGCGCGCAAGGCCGGCGTATTCTCAAAAAAGTATCTATAAACGGTAAAATCAAGCCCCACCGGCCAGAACCAGACTTGACCCAGGTCAACCGCATGCCCCGAGCTTACGGAGAGCGCAAGCAAATGCAGGAAAGGTAGGATGCAGGTAAGCGAAATGATGATCAATACCAATTGAATAAAGATTACAAAAGTTTTTCCCCCTATGGAATCCCTCAAGAGGATTTCCCTCCTTTCTTCAGAATAATCCCTGATCGAATTTACGGGCCAATGCATTGGCCGACAGCACAAGCACCAGGCCGACAAAGGATTCAAACAAGCCCATGGCTGTGGTTAGTCCAAACTGGGCCTGCTGCAGCCCCACTTTGTACACGTAGGTGCTGATGACCTCCGCTTTCTGCATGACAGTGGGATTCTGCAAATTGTAAACCTGATCAAACCCTACTTCCATCAGACGGCCCATTCCAAGAATCAGCAGCAGGATAATCGTAGGACGGATGCCCGGCAAGGTGATATGCCAAATCTGCCTCAGCTTGCCTGCGCCGTCCATCCCCGCGGATTCGTACAGGCTGGGGTCAATACCGGAGAGAGCGGCGAGATAGATAATGGCGCCGAAGCCCATCTCCTTCCACATGCCGGAACCGATAAAGATGGCGATCCATGAGTTTGCGCGGTACAGGAAAGGCACCGGCTCCATCCCCCATTGGCCCAGCAGCTTGTTGATGGTGCCGCCATCGATGGAGAACAGGGTCAGGATAATGCCTGCAACGATAACCCAGGACAAAAAATGAGGCAGATAAATAATGGTTTGAATCCAGCGCTTCAGCCAGCTCTTCCGGACCTCATTCAAGGCAATGGCGATAATAATCGGCGCAGGGAACCCGAAGATCAGGTTCAGAATGCTCAGGGTAAGGGTATTCCAAATAATTTGCAGCGTGACGTTGGACTGGAACAAAATCTCGAAATATTTCCACCCCACCCACGGACTTGACCATATGCCATCGTGAAAATTGTTGTTCTTGAATGCGATCACAAGACCGCCCATAGGCAAGTAGCGGAATATCAGATAATAAAGCACTCCTGGTATAAGCATGACAAATAGCGGAATATTTTGCCGAAACCGCTTTGTCTGGTAAAAAGCCTCTTTGGCTGCCGGTGTTCTATCCGTTCCTACGGCGGCAGGCGTTGTTTTCATAGCTCCCCCTTCTTTCCAGCTGAAAGTGTTTGTTGGATGTGATGCTTATAATGTACCGCGGTTCATCCATTCCAGGCCTTAAAAATCTTTAGGTCTTTCTGTGCGATTTTTGTTTCTCCTTCAAGCCAGCAGGAGTTTCCCGGATTCACCGGACCATTTA
Organism: Paenibacillus hamazuiensis; assembly: GCF_023276405.1. NCBI lineage: Bacteria > Bacillati > Bacillota > Bacilli > Caryophanales > Paenibacillaceae > Paenibacillus > Paenibacillus hamazuiensis. The sequence goes on along the minus strand of NZ_JALRMO010000001.1, from coordinate 1,520,036 downwards.
AGCCGGGAGCGTAAGGCAAAAAACAAGGAGCCGGGCGGATGTTCCCGCTTGGCTCCTTGTTTTTTGCCTGCGTTCGCAAAGCTCCTGCCACTGCTGCTTGCATCAGTCTGTCCGGCATAACGGTGCAGAACAGTAATCAGTTGTTCCCGGGTAATGGAAGCTTCAGGGTGTAGTTGGGATAGTGAGATTACTGCCGCCAACTTGGGTATCTGTGCCGCTTTTACCGCTGTCCTTTTGATATACACCCACACTAACAACACAAGAAGCTGTGTAGCCGCCGTCATTAGTCGTTACAGTAATAACTGCTGTACCTGCGGCATGAACGGTTACATGCCCATGTCCATCCACGGTAGCTACAGCCGGATTGGAACTGCTCCAGGTCACCGTCTTGTTGGCTGCGTTAGCGGGTGCCACATTGGCGTTAAGCTGGACAGTCGAAGCCCCATGGTTGGTATATCGTTGGGCGGTGGTCATCTTAAGGCTCACACCCGTCACATGGACTGGTCGAGTCCCCGGATTTTCCGAATCCGTGTACAAGCTTACGGTTACTGTACATGTATCGCTGTAACCGCCGTCTTCCGTGGTTACCGTAATAACAGCTGTACCTGCGGCATGCACCGTCACAAGCCCATTTCCATCCACGGTAGCTACTGCCGGATTGGAACTGCCCCAGGTCACCGTCTTGTTGGCTGCGTCAGCGGGTTCTACATTTGCGGTAAGCTGGACCGTCGAAGCCCCATGATTCGTATACAGTTGGGCGGTGGTCTGATTCAGGCTCACCCCGATGACATGCTGAGTATAGACTGCAATGGTCAAACCCACAGGGGGACTAGCTTTATGGGTATCCGTCTCAGAGTAACGAACCCAATAAGTCCCGGGAGAAAGATTGGCGATGGTATCCCCTTCGACCTTCAACCAGGTGCCCCCATTGTCGGAGGACCATTCCATGAGAGAGTTGACCCCGGTGATGCGTCCGTCCTTAGCCCCAACAGCTGTTTCATTGGTGGTCTCGAGCCCCTCGGGCGCAGACTTCGGTCCTCCGATAACCATCGCTTTGAAATCGTCAAAGTCGATGGAGGCGTTGGCATAGCCATCGATGCCGAACCGCTGGGCTGTCAGCTTGTCGCCGCCCGTGTGGCGGAAGTTGTAGTCCGTGGCCACCTCTACATCGTCTATATAGACGGTATACGTCTTGGCGTCCCAGTTTGCCACCATTTTGATTTTGTACCATTTATTTAACTGAGAGTCTCTGACTTTGACCTTAGTGGAAGGCCCATTCTGGACTATAAATTTACCCGTATCAAAAGCCGTGACCATGGAATAATTACCAGTGCCGCTGTCATTTCGCACCATGGCGCCATTGGCGTATTGGAAGCTGGTGTTTAACCTGGCGCGGTATTCGATGACGATACGCTGACCTGCCGCAGCCTTTACCTCGCCAGCATACGGCAGCAGCAGGTTTGCCTTGCCCGAAGTAGCGGTTGTGGTCAGCCGTAGAAATTTATTCCCGGCCTCCTCCTGTACCGTGGCAGTAGCGCCATTGGTCAGATCCTCGGTGATAAAGCCGTAAGGGTACTTGCCAACCGTATCGCCGGAGAAATCCCGGTAAGCGTTATAGATTACGCCATCCCGAATGCTGTTCAGCGAACCTAACAAAGCTGCTTCCGCTTGAGCAAGCTTATCCAGCTCCTCGTCAAACTGCTCTTTACTCAGATCGGCGTTTACAGCCATCTCTTCCGCCTTGTTCACTTCGGCCACGAACGCATCGTACTTGGATTGGCTATAGTTGCCAAGCCCGTCTCCCAAAGGATAGGAGAAATTCGCCAGCTTGCTGCGGAGTTGATTCACAATCTCATCGAGGCCCCATCCCGGAATAACATTTACGGCAACGGTGGAAGGAAAATCACGGCCGTCCAGCTTTAGTGTGACAGGCACCTGAACAGTGCCCAAGGAGCTGAAATCAAGTCCCTCCGGCTCCCAGCTGACAACCTCTGCCTTCTTCGACTGGCCGTTGTAGACAACATCAACAACGCTGGGCTGCCTAGGAGCCACTCCGGAAGGAATCTTCACTACGGAAGCAACCTGAACCGCATCGGAAGCTGCAATAACGGTCAAGCTGAACGCTGCTTTCTTGCCGTTGTATTCGGCTGTAATAAGAGCTGTGCCCGGTTTAGCCGCATACACCGATTGGGTCACGGAAGCCGATTCCACCCTGGCCACCTCAGGATCGCTGCTGGTATACTGGGCAGCCGCTGTCACATTCTGCATCTCATAATTGTTATAACGTGCCGTTACCTGCAAAGGTCCGCTTGTCTGCCCGATAGTCAGGATGCGGGGCAAGCCGCCGATGGCAACGGACTGCACCGCTTTAGGCTCCGCTGCAACGGTAACCGTGGCTGTAGCCGTTTTCCCGTTATATGTGGCGGTGATGGTGGTACTGCCCGCACTTACAGCCTTAACCCTATTTCCTCCGTCAATAACGGCGACCTTCGTATCGGAAGAACTGAAGATGGCTCCTGTGTCTACAGGGGCATAGGTAGTTCGTGTTACGGTATACAGAGGCAAACTGCGGCTTTCACCGAGCCCCAACGTGTACCCCGGGGCATCGAATAACATTTCCGATGCATCCAGCTTAAATATATCCATGCTGTCGATTTCGGCAAGGTTGTTCCCCTTCGAGAAGCGGAGAATATTGTCGCCTTCCCTTAGATAAACTTTCGCCGTCGAGAGCCCCCAACGATTCAGACCGGAATAGACAATGTTCAAACTGACGCCAGAGCTTCCGTTGACCGACAAAATATGGGAGGCATCAGCCGCATTGGGCGAGCCGTTGGCATTGCGCACGGACAGCATATAAAATCCCGCCTCAGGCACGTTTACGGTAAACTGGGCATAATCTTTGGCGTTCTTGATATTGGCGATTTTCATCCCGCCGGAAGCAGTGCTTTCCAACCGGACAGCGGGAGAAGTTTCACCGCCCGGCTCCTTCACCAGCAGCGCGTTTTCCGCTTCATAGCGCTTCCGCAGCGGCTCGCCCGAAGGCTTGGCTATCGGAGTATTCGGATCGGCCGGCTCCCCCAGATTCGGCGTATTGTCTGCGTTCCAGGTGAATTTCTGCGTGTGGACTTTGCGGGTCCATCCCGAGCCCGGCCAGCGGGCGGCATGGTAGATGATCCAGTCCTCTGCGCCATCGGGGGACGTGACGATGCTGTGGTGGCCCGGGCCGTAAACGCCATTGGCGCTGGAAAAGATCGGCTTGTCTTTTTTCACCCACGAGCCGGGATTCATCAAATCGTCGCCGATCTTGGCCGTGATCAGCCCGAGGCAGTAACTGTCTGTCCAGCTTCCGTTTGCGGAATAGATCAGATTGATCGTGTCGCCCTTGATCGTGACTTCGGGGCCTTCATTGATTCTGGCCGGGGATGACTCCCAATCATATTCAGACGTCGAGAGCAATACCCGTTCCGAGCTGATGGTTCGCGGATCGCTCATCTGCGCAATATATAAATTTTGGAAGCTTCCGTCCGTTTCTTCCCAACCGGACCAGATGAAATAGTGCTTCTCATTTACTGTCAGCACCGTGCCGTCGATCGCCCAACGGTCGGTCGAATCGGCAATCTTCCCTTTGAACACCCAGGTGCCGGTCAACGGATTTTCACTGGCGTTCTCCAGCACGTACATGCGGTGATTTGCGTTGGTTCCGTTGTCAGCCGCAAAGTAAATAAACCATTTGAATTTGCCGTCGGTATCCTTGAGATAATGCATTTCCGGCGCCCACACATTGGAGCTGTACATGGTGCCCTTAACCGGCGACCAGGCCAGGCTCCTCTCGCCCGCTTCGATGCCGCTGATAGTCTTCGCTCTGCGGATCATGATGCCGCTGGAGTTGGCAAATGCGTTGTAATAAAAGCCGTCCGTGTGCTTGTAAACCCAAGGATCGGCTCCTGTCTGCATGATGACATTGTAGAAATCCGACACATTCTTTTCCCCCTGCACAGAAGCCGAATCCGGCTTAGCTGGCGTCGACTCTGCCGTCGCAGCCACTCCGCTCCATTGCAGCAGCATCAGCAGCACTGCGAGAGCAAGCAGATAATGTCTGAATTTTTTTTTGATCATGTGCAATCCTCCTTCGAATCATATCATCCTGTTGTCTATAGCGTTCATGTTCACCTGGAGAAACCAATAGATTCCCCCGCAATACGAACTGTAGAAGCACCGCCATTCAGCTAAGCTGGAATTCCGTTCGGGACGCCGTCAGGGATCCCGATCTTAATCTCATCACCTATGCCGAATTCGCACTTCTTATCTGCTGGTACGGTAATCGCCGTATCCTTGACCGCCGATGATACATTGGCGCAGGCAGTGCAGTTTCCCTCGGTTGCCGCTGTGATGCTATGGCTGGTCAAAGCAACGCTGTCCACCACATTGACACTGAGCACAGCCGGATTCCCCAGATTAAATAGGATAGAGAAGTCCGCCTTATCACCGCTCTTCACCCCCAGTGCGGCCATAGTCTCGCGCTTGATGGTCAACATATCTCCACTGACCGTATAACCATCCGTTCCCAAAGTGCCATTGTAAACGGCACCTGATACTGTTGCTGCGTATAACACCCCGGTCACAGACTTGGCATCATTCCATATGATGCTAGTGCTTACATCCCCGGGAACATGGAGATCATAGGTGGCCTTTTCAGGACTAACATCCGCGTCCTTCTTGGAGACGGTAATGGTGAAGTCCTTGGAGTAGTTCACGCCGATCCCGCTTCCTTCTTCAATCGTAGCGGTGACAATGACTGTTCCCGCTCTTGTGGCGGACAGCACATTCCCATTCAGGGAAGCTCTTGTTTGCCCGGCATCCTTGATGCTCCAGGTGATGCTCTTGCGCGTGGCCCAATCCGGTGAGACTGTTCCAGAGAGAGTCAGCTTCTGTCCTGCCTGCACTGCCGCCGGGACAGCGGTAATGTCCGACACCGCGTGGAATGTAGTGTCATAAAGGTTGCGCGGCTCAATCTTAAACCGTTGGCTGTCTTTCCCCTCGTCATCAGCCAACCGCAGAACAGCGTTGTTTCCTTTGGATGCTTCATTGACCGTAATCACCTTTCCGTTGCTTTTGTTGATCACTTTGTAATAATCGCCATCCTTTTCCAGACGCCACTGTTCCGTATCGGAGGGAGTGGGGGCATCTTCAAGGGTATGATTTAGAATAAGCTCTTGAATATCTGAATCAGGCTTGATATCGAGGAAGCGTGCGCCACGCATAACCAGGATCCGGTAATAGCCTGTTCCCAGATCCAGGAATCGCACTAATTGACTATTGGTTTCGCCATTGGAATATTGAATAACGGCTGCTCCTTGATTGTACTTCTCACCGGCAACACTCAGCGCCTTGCCGCTATGCTTCGGCTGGATTTTCACCATCTTCTCGGGGGTAAGTTCCCTGGCCTTCGTGCTGATGAAGCCTCCGCTGAATTTATCCAGGATCAGGCTGTCTATATTGAGCTGTCCGGTATCCCCTTCCTCACGGCGGAATTCAATGCTATTCTTCCCGGCTTCCAGATTGACCGTCTCGGTCGCGTCCGTCCAGGTATCCCAATTCTCTGTCGGCGGCAAGGAAACTTGCTTGATCCGTTTGCCGTTCACATACATGGTCATGGTTCGATTCGACGATTGTACACCCGAATAGCGCAAGGTTGACGTGTAGGCCGCTGTATAGGGGACATTCACTTCAAACCCGATAGAATCCCCTTTTTTCTGGAATAATCCGACATAACCGTTGCCTTCGAACCATAGACGGTCTCTTCCGATACCCACCGTACCTAAGAGGGTTGCTGCTTCCGCCTGATATTTCCAGGGCGTGCGCTTATTCAGATGAATATGATCGATATGGATGACACCTGAATCTCCGGCTGCATTCTTATAGGTGATGCTGTTTTTCCCTTTGTTCAGGGGAACGGTTACAATCTGTTCCTTCCACACCTTGGCACCTCCGGAGTAGGGAAGGACCATGTCCTGTACAGGCGTGCCGTTCACCTCCAGCGACAATGTTTTGCCGCTCTGCTCTGTGGCGTACCGCAGCTTGAGATCGTAGGAAGCCGCATACTCGATATCCACAGAGAATTCCACGGATGAGTTCAATTGGGACAGACCGCTCACATAACCGATTCCCGTATTTCCATGCTGAGCCTGAACGACCCTGGCATCCGCTCCACCTGTCGTTTTGGCGGATTCCGCCTCATACGTCCAGGTCGCCGCTTCGGTAACGGAGATATAATCCAGATTGACATTCGCCGGATCGCCCCCGTCACGCTTATAGGTGATGACATTGCTTCCTCCCTTCAGGAATACATTGTCATATCTGTCAGCCCACTTGTCCCATTCCTTCTGACCGAAGAAATTGACTTGTTTGATCTTGGTGCCATTCACATACATGGTCAAGGTTCGATCTTTCCCAGTTCCAGCTCCATAAGCCAGCTTGACCGAATAGCTGCCCGCGTGAGGAGCGTTTACTTTAAAGCTGATCGCCGCGTTCGGCTTCGTGAACCCTCTGACAAAGCCTGAACCGCTATATCCCGCATGATTTTGAGCAATTCCCGTTCCGCCGGACAACTCTGCGCCCTCCGCTTCATACAATACGCTTTTCTTGACAATGATAGCATCCAGCCCCAAAGCACTTTTGCCGGAAAGACGTACGATGTTGCTGCCGTCGTTCAGCCGGACGTTGTGAACGGTTTTTATGTCGAAGTTCAGCTTGTTCTCCGATCCGGCATTAGACGGAAATACAAGCGCGGCAGGAGCCTCCTGATTCACGCCCAGTGTCATGGTGACCGGTTCTGTCGTATTGTTGTTGTAACGGAAGTCCAGCGAGTAAATCCCCCCTGCATTCGTGTTGACTGTAAACTCTACATAGTCGCTGTCATTGCCGTTGCTGAACCGGACATATCGGCCGGACGAGGCATAGATGCTGTTCATGGTAGCTCTTGCGGCCCCTGATAATTGCGCGTCTTCCGCTTCATAGACTTCGCTCTTCTCTTCCCCGGAGGGGCGGCTAAGCACGGTGCCGGGATTGGACGGGATGCCCAGATTGATAAAGTCATTGTCGGTCCAATTGATCCGCTGAGCGCGAACCTCCCTGTTCTTGCCGCCTTGACTATGGGTCGGTATGCCATGGTATGTAATCCAGTCCTCTGTGCCGTCTTCGGATTTCAGGAATAACGGTGAGCCTGTCGAATAAGAACTGTTTTCATCCGAACGTTTCATGATCGGTTCGGGATGTTTATTCCATGCCGCTTCATTCTCCACACTTTGGGTCAAATCGGCCCAGGACAGGCCGACAGCATAGTTATCACTCGTGTAGCTGCTGGCGGAATAGGCAAAATAAACTTTTCCGTTTCGCTCCACCACGGCTGCGCCTTCATTCACATTATCAACATACTTCTCCCAGTCGTAGGTCGGCCTGGCTAACGTAATCTCTTCGCCTTCCAATGTCCACGGGTTTTTCATTTTGACAATCGTGGGGCATTCATCAAATGTCTCGTTTCCCGTTTTGGGATCTGTATAGTAGAAATATTTGGTGTAGGTAAGGTATCTCTGCCCTTTGATGGTGACAAAGCCGGTAGGCAGTCCATAGCTTTGCGTATTCAGCAAACCTTGTTGGGGTGTAAGTCCGTCTCCATTATCATATGTTCCCTTCAGTTCCCAGGTCCCTTCAAATGGATCGGGCGAGCTGTTCTCCAGAACATAAGAGCTGGGGTGGCCATAAGCAAAACGCCCCGCTTTATCACTAACCTTCGGACCGGAAGCGAAATAGATGTACCATTTGCCATCGATCCTGTGCGCATCGGGCCCCCATATAAATTCCAGATTATCGGGTAACTTCCATACTTCTTTACTCTTCGCGGTGGAAACGCCAAGAATGGTTTCATGCCGTTTCAATACAACATTGCCATCGCCTGCCGCCGAGTAGTAATATCCATCGTCTTGCCGTTCAATGGTAGGGTCGGCTCCTTTCATCAGCGGGTTAAGATATGAGGATGATACATCCGCATAGGCGATATTGGTCAGCATCATGACGAGCAGTACCACCATGGACACAACAAACAAACCGACTCTCCTCATTACATCAATTTCCTCCTTAGAGAATCATATACTTGATGCTTACACTGTACTGCGGTCCCTCCATTCCAAGCCTTAAGAATCTTTAGGTCTTTCTGTACGATTTTTGTTATTTACCTGAAACCGCTTTCAAACGGACTGCCCGACTGACACCACACATTTGTTGTACGTATCGTTTACTGACTTTTCCAGTTCATCTCCGCCGTTTTCTTTGAATTTCTTCACGTAATCATCGAACACATCGACGCTGGCCTCGCCAGTAATGTCTATCACAGACAGCCAAAATACACTTAAGGAACTATTTGCGAATACCCTGCAGGAAATGCTAGAGGCCGAGATGGATGATCATTTGGGCTACGAAAAGCATGAAGTAAAGAACAAGAAGATTTTGAATTCTCGGAACCGGCATAGCAGGAACATCGTTGCATCTGAATATGGCGACGTTCAGCTTGAAATTCCCCGTGATCGTCAAGGTGAGTTTGAGCCCGCCATGCAGCAGATGGGCATGAGGCTATTGAATGTCCCCATAATTTCATCCGATTCGTATGTTGTTATGACCGGCTGCCGCTGTATTTTGAATGAGCTATTGTTCTCAGATAGCGTATTGTTAGTTCGGAGATTGATATCCTCGTATTAATAGTAATGAGACCCTCTCGACGACTTCCTCTTTATTAACAGTTACGCTCCCAGAAGCCCTCCGATAGGCACTTTTATGAATGACTTGCACAAAAAGAGGCACATAAAATTTGGGGGCAACGGCTTTAGGGTAGCTGCCATTTCGCGTAACCACAAGAAATTATCCGTTATCTTAAAAGAACTTAAACAGATTTTGGTTCGATCGATAAGCTGTAATTCAGTCATTATGCAGGATGGTATTGTGTTGGAGACAACACGCGGAACAATTTTCAAAAAAATACTTTTAAAGAGACGGAGTGGGTGCCTCCGTCGGACTTCAAAAGTAACTTGTTCTGCAAACAATATTGACTTAGAGTTAACTCTAATCCTTACAATACTGGGCATCACCTATTACCAAGAAGAGATATCAAATGATGAATACACAAATGATTCTAAAGGAATACGGCGGAACGGATACGATGTGCATGGTCGAGGAGCCGCTGCGCCGTCCGGAGCCAGACGAGGTTCGCGTTCGCGTGCTGACAGCGAGGGTTGCGCTCACGGATATTATGCGCCGGGAGGGCAAATACCCGAACCCGCCGGCACCACCATTTACGCCGGGATACGATGTGGTTGGTGTCGAGGATGAGTCCGGTGAAAACATGGGGCAGTTTCGTCAGGGAGACCGGGTGGCCGTATTTTATAACAGTACCGGAGGGTATTCCGCTTAGTGTGCGCCAAAGCCGATGAACTTTACCCCGCAGCGGCGGCCGCAACCGTACTCAATTACGTCACAGCTTATCAAATGCTGCACCGGATGAGAAGAGAGAGTTGTCCTGCTTTTGACGTTCAGTCTGTCCGCATGAGAGGCTATACCGAAAGGGAAAAACAATTCTAATTAATTCTGAAATTTCACAAAAAAAAGAAAGAGAAATGTGATATTCCATAATTATTTAGAAAATGGAGCCCGCAAACCCGCGCCGCTCCATTTGGGTTGTTCCATATTTGATTAGAATTTGAATTGCCTCGCGGCGAAAATGGCCGTTTGTTGCAGAAATCGTTAGAATAATTTTCGGTACTATTTCGACGTGTTTGCATAAAAATACACGAAATATCTAACGAGATTGTTTCAATTACTTTATCTCGATTTATAATCGTCCTTCAGTTATTTTCATTATTAGATCTTCTATTTTATTTTTAATTTCCTTAATATCTCTTGAGTAATACTTCATTATTGGTTGAATCCAGTACTCAGTTTGTTCTTCCCAATTATTAGTCCATTCAACGACTTTGAGGCAGTATTGACCATCCAGATTAAACTCTGGATACCAACCTAAGTCTATTATTCTTCTTTGAGAGGTATTTACTATTTGTAATATATCTTCGTTGAATTCCCATCGGTCTTCATAATCGTCGTTATGAAACCTCTCCGGGCATACTTCAGTAAATATATTTTTATTGATTATCCATCCATTAGGGATATTCAATGGAACTAACGGCAATGTCATAAAGTCATTCCTTTTAGCTTTTTATATTTCTATTCCCAGGTATTTCAGCTAACGTTCTTGTACTTCACGAACCCGAGAACCTTGAGGCAGCTTTAGCTGCCGGCCGCAACTCGGTTAGGTTCGCAGAAGTTGTTCTGCCTGAATCCACTCCCCACGAAATGCCTCGTGCAGACTAAAGCTCTGTCAGGAGCCGCAGCGTGAATAAGGTGTTGTTAGGTCATGCCGACAGTCCGCCTTCATTGGATCCTACCGGTATTTAGGTATGAAATATATGCTTCCGTGAGTTGAACCCCATATCTTTGGTCCTTCAATAAGCATTTCGAAAGTTGATGCTCTTGGTACTTTTCATTAATAACAGGCACATATGACAAACGCTTATTTAATGTCGGATGCGTATCTTTAGGGGTCGGTATTTGATTGAGAGCAAACTCAAGCGTTTGTGTAACCAATCCCTGATAGTTCTGCAACTCATCATCAAACACTCGGTAGTAGTCAATCATTCCTTGCCCATTACGATATTGCCCACGAAGTTGGTTCTGGGCTATTTGTTCAAAAACTCTGCCAATGCTTACTGTCTTTTTCAAGGCAGAGGAATAGCTTCCTGATCCACAATAAATTGTTGCCAATAGGTCTGCTCTTTGCTCTCTGGCTTTGGAAATCTTTTTGTTGTAAGAATCAAACCATTTAAGATACGTTCGTAAAGCGTAACGCGGAAGTATTGATGGAATAGATGTTAACGGACCAAAATCAGAATTGGTATGAAAATTTGTTTTCCCGCTATGAGATAAAACAGTTTGAATTCCTACATATACGGGATAGACACGTCTACTGTATTCCACATCCCACCCTGTATAATGGGCGGCTTCATGTGCAATAATGGAGCGCAGTTCGTTTAACGTCAAATGATTAAGTAAAGGGTAGCTTATAGCAAGTATACGCCCTTTTACTTTTCCATTTATTACAGTAAGCTCCGAATCCGTTACATAAAATGAAGAATCTGCTTGAAGAACAACATGTTCGGGAGGATCGCATTGCATGCGCATGAAAATGCCCTTGATAAAATCAAATAATGCCGGTTCGTTTTCAATATCTATTCTAATAGCCGGTTCAATTGATGACGGCCGCCATATTGAACGCCATAAACCGTGTATAACCGCTATTACTCCGAAGATGATTCCAATCCCAACGGCAAAAGCAAAATATAACATAATGGCTGAAATGACTGGTGGGGCTAAATATTCAATGACCCAAAGTACTGCAATACCAATCCCAATTGTAAGGAGCGCTGAAGAAATTAATACCAAATATAAGCCAGGGATAAACAGGAGTGCCTTTTTCATCATATGATCAGGATTATCCAGTACATCTACATTTGGAGCAGTAACATTCTGCATTTTTCACCTCAATGAATTGAATTCAGTAAAAATTTTACCACAAATTTCATATTGCTGTTTAAAATGTTTTTAACCCTCAGATCTAGCCCAATAGTTGCTCACAAGCTCCATTCCTAACCGTTTTCTATACCAAAAGTAACTCAATTGAAAAAAAAGAATAGTGAGACTTCTTCTATAAAATAAAAAAAGAAAAGAAGTGTCGTTTTCCCTTCATATGTTGTCTGATATTAAAGTTGTTGAATTAATAATAAAGTGTTTAATTTTGATAATAAAGTTGTTTAAAACGTTCGGCGCCGTTAAACTAACGGTTACGCTACCGAACAACATCCTGCGAGTTATGACTAGACTAATTGCCATCCCCTTAGGGGCCTTTTTTTATTTAATCTTTTTTCTTGACCTTTACACTAATGTGAAGCTTTATAATAAAGCTAACGTTCCCAATCGATGAGGTGATCGTTTTGAAGATAGGAAAGGTAAGAAAAATAACTGGCGTTAGTGCCCGTTCGATTCGTTATTATGAGGAGAAAGGATTGATCAAAGCATCTCGCCAAGAAAATAATTACAGGGAATATGACGAAAAGGTAATCGAATCCATAAACGCAATTCAACTTTATTTAGGTTTAGGGCTGACAACTGACCAAATTCGAGACATTATCTTCTGTAGATTTCCTGAGCAGGAGCATAAAGATAAAGACGTCTATTGTGAAGAATTAATGCTTATGTATCAGTCGAAAATGCATGAGATCAACCAACAAATAGCTGCTTTAACCGAAGCAAAGTTCAATTTGGCTGAGAAAATCAATCTGCTGGCACAAAAACGCGAGGAGGAAAATGAATGACTATATTAGTTGCAGGGGCAACGGGAACCGTAGGGCGACACGTCGTGGACCAGCTTCTTCAAATGGGGAAAAAGGTACGTGCATTGACACGTAATCCGCTGCAAGCCAATCTTCCTAAAGATGTAGAGGTTGTTGCGGGAGATTTAAGTGTTCCGAGTACGCTAGCTTCTGCGTTGAATGGCATAAGCGGCATGCATTTGATTACAACAGGCGCCGAATATACCCCGTTACAAACGGGACCCGAAATCGTTGAACTTGCTGAGAAGGCTGGGGTGCGCAGAGTTACCGTATTATGGAACGGAGAGAAAGGCCCTTTTGAGAAGGCAGTTGAGGTTAGTGGTCTGGAGTGGACTCAACTTCAAGCCTTTGAATTTATGGCAAATGCACGGAAATGGGCGAACTCTATACGCTCTGAGGGGGTTGTTCGAGATCTGTTTGGAGGATCACGAATTGCTTCTGTTCATGAAGCCGATATTGGAAGAGTCGCAGCGGTTGCACTAACTGAGGAAGGTCATGCAGGTAAAATTTACACATTAACAGGGCCTGAGAGTTTGTCGGTTCAAGATAAAGTTCGGATAATCAGTGAGGTTATTGGACATGATATTCGATTTATCGAAAGCTCTGAAGAAGAAGAACGTGAACAGATGAGGAAAATGGGTGTTCAGGAGGATGCAATAGATTACGTGATTAGTTGGCACCTTAATCCGCCTAAATCTGCTTATACGGTTTTGTCGACAGTTGAGGAAGTAACAGGACACAAACCGTATACTTTCGCTGAGTGGGTTAAGGGGAATGCAGGGTTTTTTATCAATTCGGATAACTCTTGAATCTATTATTTTATTAGACAAACATGTTAGGGCACATCGCTGGCAGCGATACGTTCAACGATTCATTCGTACAAGGGGGCGAACCTCGAATTGTTAAGCTAGACGGGTACGTTAGTTTAATGATTTTAAACAACTTTATTTCTAACCCGGCCCGCATCATAGGCCGGGTTTACTGCATTATTTGCGACCATTTTAAATAACTTTATTACTGGAGAAAATCATAACCGGCAGCACGGTAGCTTTGAATAAGCTGCGCCCCCTTTTCTTGATAGGAAACAATATCGGTCAAAAATCCCTCATGGAAAGCAATTATAAGAGCTTCTTAGTTATCACAGTCCACTTGCTGCGGATCAGCCGCGGCAGGAGCCGGTTCGTCAAACTTCATGAATTGGATAAGATCCATCCAATCGGAATGCTTAAGGTCAGCATTTCGAAGGGCTTGGTCAATCTGACTCGTCGTAAGCGTATAGTAAAGATGCCTAAATAAGAGGGCAAAGCGTGCTTTGCCCGCAATAGGGATTTGGAGTTTTTCCATCTTCTATGAGAAGAGCAAAAAAAGGCCCCCTAAGGGAGCCTTTCTTTCATCTTAACTGCAACGGCTGTATCCGCAGTTGCTGCAATTTTTGCAGCCCTCGGAGTTGATGAGGGACGCGGAGCCGCAGGACGGGCACAGGTCGAGGGAGGTCGCCGCGCTCTTGGTGACGGCGTAGTTGATCGTCGGCGTTTCGGCGATCACTTCTCGCGTTGCGGTGACGTACGGGCTGGCGCCGCCGTCGTCGACGCGGGATTCCTCGTGCATCTCAAGCGCTTTGGCGACGGCGTCTGCGATCGATTCTACGCGGTTCGCTCCGAAGCCGATGGCGCCGGATCCGCCGATGCCCTTCAGGTGCTTGATCAGCAGCTTCACTTTGTTGCCGTGGTCGCCGTAACGCAGGAACAACGAGCAAACGCGTCCGAGCGCTTCCGCCATAGCGAAGACGTCCGAACCGGCTTTGCCGACATTCAGGAAAATTTCGCTTGGCGAGTTGTTCATATCGTTGATCGTAATATAAGCCATGCCGAACGGTGTATTGATCTTGTATGTGGCGCCGCGAAGAATTTGCGGACGGCGTTTGTATTCCTTGTCAAACACCTGCTCGGTCTTGGCATCGACATTCACGGCAAGCGTGCTGGACAGGCTGGTGATGCTGGCCTTCTCCTTGTCGCTTGCAGCCGGAGCAGCTTCTGCTGCAGGAGCTGCTTCAGATGTTTTGTCTTCCTTCTTATCGGTGGACAAGACTTGAACGTCGCGGCTGCCGTCGCGGTAAATCGTTACGCCTTTGCAGCCGAGGTCGAACGCAAGCTCATACAGACGTTTCGTCTCTTCCACCGTGAAGTCTGCCGGACAGTTGGCCGTTTTCGAAATGGAGCTGTCGACCCACCTCTGAATGGCTGCCTGAACGCGGATGTGATCCTCCGCCGACAAATCCATCGCCGTGACGAATTGCGGCGGCAATTCCTCGTTAGGATGCTTATCTTTCCATTCCTGCGCAATCGGCACATACTGCTTGTCGAAGCCGAGGCGGCTTTGACGGTAGTATTCGAACGCAAAATACGGCTCAATACCGGTAGACGTTCCCACCATCGTCCCTGTACTGCCTGTAGGCGCCTGGGTGATGACGGTCACGTTGCGCATGCCTTGCTTCTGAATGGCTGCGCCGACTTCCGGGAATTCGGCAACCATCGTTTTCATGAAGCCGCTTTGCAGAAACTTCTCTTTGTCGAAATGTTTGAACGAACCTTTCTCCGCGGCGATTTCCGAGGAAGCGAGGTATGCTTCTTTAGCCATAAAACCGTACAGCTTGTCGAGGAATTCCAACGACTCCGGGCTGCCGTAACGGATTTCCAGCTTGATCATCAGCTCGGCAAGTCCCATGGACCCGAGGCCTATGCGGCGCTCGCCTTGCTGGTTGATGCGGTTTTGCTCAAAGTGATAAGGCGTTTTGTCAATGACATTGTCGAGAAACCGGGTCGAATAGCGCACCACTTTTCCGAGGTCTTCCCAAGCCACGTCATGCTTCTCCGCATCGTAAAACTTGGAAAGATTGATCGCGGACAAGTTACAGACACCCCAGGCGGGAAGCCCTTGCTCGCCGCACGGATTCGTGCAGATGATCGGATTGAAATACCAGCTGTTCGACATCTGGTTGTAATATTCCATGAACACGACGCCCGGCTCCGCCGACTTCCACGCGGATTCGATAATCGTGTGCCATACGTCGCGAGCTCTCACGGTACGGTAGTGCTTCACCGGTTTGCCAAGCTTCTTCCACTTATCGAGATCGCCGTCCCACAGCTCGTTGTATTCCGGGTCGGTCGTATCCGGATAAACGAGATCCCATTCCAAATCTTCCTTAACGGCTTTCATAAAACCGTTGCTCACGCAAACGGACAAGTTGGCGTTCGTAATTTGCCCCATCGTCTGCTTGACCGTAATGAAGTCGAGGACATCGGGATGCCAGTCGTTCATCATCAGCATGAGAGCGCCGCGGCGGCTGCCGCCCTGCTCGATCAACCCGGTCGTGTAGCTGAACAGGCCGCCCCAGGAAACCGCACCGCTGGACGAACCGCTGACTCCTTTGACGATCGCGCGGCGTGGACGCAACGAGGACAGGTTAATGCCTACACCGCCGCCGCGTGCCATAATTTCCGTCATTTCCGACAAAGTGGCAATAATGCCGCCGCGGCTGTCGTGCGGAGACGGAATGACATAGCAGTTGAACAGCGTCAGCTCGTCGTTGGCATCGGCGCCGGCCGCAATGCGCCCGCCCGGAACCAGCTTCCAGTCATGCAATATATAATTAAACTTTTCCGTCCACTCTTTCTGTTTCTCGGGGGTTGCTTCAACGGAAGCCATCGCTTTCGCCAGACGGTTCCAAAGCTGCTCCGGCGTTTTTTCGACCGATAGGGTCAGCTTTTCTATAGTTGAATCGACCGTTTCTCCGCTGCGGAGCTTGATTTTCACCTGCTGCCCTTGCCTGCTGATGACTTCGCCCACTTCCTTGGCCGGAAACTTCGGATCATCCTTCGTAAGCACGAGTACGGTGTCACCGACTTTCGTGTTGTTCGTATCCGCATCCTTCAGCGCGTAACGATCGAGAAAAATTTTCTCGCTTAATCCTTCCAATTTCAATTGTACCGTATCCAACAGCAACACCCTCCCGACAATAGTGAACATTTTGACGCAAAATCGTCGAAATACAGCGAAAAACAACCATATATAGGTTAAAATTATGTATAACGAAAATCACAATATATGGTATGCGAATTTCATTATACAACACTAGATATTGTGTTTCTAATGGGTGATTAACGAAATTTTAAGATTAGGACAAGACGTCCCCCCGAAAGCTTTTATTTTCTCCCGCATCCTCTCTTTTTTGCGCCTTCCAAATCAATACAAATCGACAAAAAACGACCATAAATTCGGGTATTACGGGTCTTGACTTTGCACTTTAAGTACCAATCCAATATGATCGATCGCGAAATTCCAATGATCTTTGACGCGTCCGGTCACATCTGATACGCTAGATTTAGATTAACACAGCATCAAACAAATATCAAACATATGTTCCCCAAAACAGCACGAGGTGATTCCATTGTACTTTTTCGAAAATCGGTTTATGCCAAAAAATGAGGTTGCCGTTTCACCCGACGATCGGGGTTATTATTTCGGGGACGGCATATATGAGGTGTTCCGCGTTTATAACGGCAGGTTGTTCGAAGCGGAGGCTCATTTCGAACGGCTCGTTCGCAGCGCGGAAGGCATTCGCATCGAGCTGCCTTTTTCCAAAGAGGAGATACATAGCATTTTAAACAAGCTGATTGACATGAATCATATCTCCGAAGGCACGGTTTACATGCAGGTTACGAGAGGGGCGGCACCGCGCGTGCATCCGTTTCCGGCCGGCGCGAAGCCGGTTCTTATGGCTTACTGCAATGAGGTGAAGCGGCCTCTGCAAACGATGCGTCAGGGCATAGCCGCCGTGACGATGGAAGACATTCGCTGGCTGCGCTGCGATCTGAAGACGCTCAATCTGCTCGGCAACGTGCTCGCCAAGCAGCATGCGCTCGATCAAGGAGCGGACGATGTCATTCTTCACCGCAGCGGAACGGTCACCGAATGCAGCGCATCCAACTTTTTCATCGTGAGGGAAGGCAAGCTGCTCACTCACCCTGCCAACCATCTGATTTTGCACGGCATTACTCGGATGGTAACGCTCCGTCTGGCTCATGAGTTCGGCATTCCGGTGCTCGAAGAACCGTTCGCCGTTCAGGACCTGCGTCTTGCCGACGAGGCATTTATTACCGGAACAACGGCGGAAATTACCCCAGTGGTGCGAATCGACGGCAAGCCGGTCAAAGACGGCGTCCCCGGCCCGATTACGAAGCGGCTTCAGGATGCTTTTGAACAGGCAATTCAGTGGTCGGAAGCGGATGACAGAAAGACGTACATAAAGTCCGCAATAGATTGAATGTGGGAAACCGCTAACCGGACAACAAAAAAAGGCCATCGTTTACCGATCATTCCGGCAAACGATGGCTCTCTTAATTGTAGTTGTGGAAAATCCGTCAGTGAAGCTGTTTACGCATTGCTCGATCTTTTCTTCCGGGACGCCTGTCGCGGCCTCGATAGCTGCATTATCCAGCCCCAAGGCGATCAAATTTCTCACTACATTTTCTCTTTCTAATGCTCTGCCTTTTTCAATTCCTTTTTCAATTCCTTGTTCGATTCCTTTTTCAATTCCCTTTTCGATACCTCTTTCAATGCCTTCTTCAATTCCTCTAAGCTTGATCGCTTCCAAGTTTTTTTGCAGCCCCATGACAGACACTCCCTTCTCCTTGATCTCAAGAATCAAATGCTCGACATCCCGGCTTTCCGGCGGCAACTGCACTTTAATCATATTGGTCAGCCAATTGATAAATTGCCCCTGCAAATAAATTATCGTTTACAAAACCTCCGGGGAGAACCAAAAGCTCTACCTCCGAAGGTTCCATGCCTCGTTATCGTATTTCTCTTCCACCAACTGCCGGGCCAGTTCCTTCTCGTAGTCCGACAGCTCGCCCTTCTCCAGCGTGATGTTCATCCCCCGGGCAATTCCATCCCTAAATGCTTCTTCCACTTCCTTAAGGCCAACCGGAGGTTTATGCTGCAGTGCGAGCAGCTCGTTGATCGCCACCGCCCGCTTCGTGAACTGCTCCTTGAGCTTGTCCCGCAGCCGATCGCTGGAAAACTTCAGCACCCTGAACAACTGCTCCGTATCCATATCGAGCAATATCGAGCCGTGCTGCAGGACGACGCCCTTTTGCCTCGTTTGCGCGCTGCCGGCGATTTTGCGGCCCTCAACGACGAGCTCGTACCATGAAGGAGAATCGAAGCAGGCCGCCGAGCCGAGCGACTCGTACTTTTGCTTCTCCTCCTCCGAAACAAGCTGAACCATCTGCGCATCGAGCCCAAGGCCCCTGAAACCGAGAAGCAACCCCTCGCTAAGCACCCGGTACGCTTCGGTGACGCTTTTCGGAATGCCGGGGTACTGTTCGGGCACGATGATGCTGTACGTGAGCTCCTTGTCGTGCAGCACCGCCCTGCCGCCGGTCGGACGGCGAACGAAGCCGAGGCCTTCCGTGCGAACCGCGTCAAAATCAATTTCAGCCAGCGCCTTTTGAAAATAACCGATAGATAATGTCGGAGGATTCCATTCGTAAAAGCGTACGGTCGGCAGCGCCCTGCCTTCGCTGACCGCGACGAGAATCGCCTCGTCGATCGCCATATTCTCCGCGGGAGAGCATGCTCCCGAATGTATGAACCGCCAAGAAGCTGCCATCACGTCCCGTCCTTTTTCACACAGATGAATTTCCCGGAAGCGAGTCCTTCGATTCGCACTTCGCGGGCGCCGGGCTCCGCCAAATCCGGCTTCACAAACTCGATCGCGCCGTCGTCCGCCAAAATCGCAAACTCGTCCGCCGTTCGATCGACTGAAACCGGCCGATGGTCCCATTCTAAAAATACTTGTTTTCGTGTGCTCAAGTCAAGAAGGGCGATCGGCTTCTCGATATCATTCGTGGCGGTCAGATCGTTGCGCAGGATCAGTCCTTTGCCGTTCATGGCGGCCATGCTGTAGGAAAACGGCTTCGTATTCGAAATGAAATTGCTGAACAGATCATAAGGCGTTTGCTGCGGATTGAAGCGGTACACCTTATTGGACCATTCGGACTTGGTGCGCTGCGCAATCATCATATAAACATCGCCGTTCGTGTCGACAGCCACTTCGTCAAGCGGATACCTCCGCGCTTCCTGAATCATTTTTCCCCAATCGCCCGTGGTCAGGTCCGCCTTGTACAAATTGGAGCTCGTATCGTGGTCGTTGTCCGTCACGAAGTATACGTCCTTTCCCCGGCCTTCCATATCCTCTATGCCTCCGGGAACGAGCCACTCCTTGACCCATTTATGCGAGGCGAGCTGATAAATGCCCACCTTGGTGTAATCGCCGCCTTTTTGCGGCGTTTTATCCGCGGAGACGAAGAAGGCGAGATCACCGTAAATGTAGCAAAATTTCGGCGACATCTGCGGGGTGGCGATCTGTGAAAAGCTATTTGAGTCTTTGTCCCGCAAATAAAATCCTTTGAACGCCTGCGCATCCTTGGGATTGTACACGGTCACGAGCAGATGGTCGTTCGTGTAACCCATATGGCTGATCGGCTGCGCGGTGCGCAGTATCGGTTTCATCTGCTGCGTCTTGCTGTCCACGCTGTAAACGGTGTCATCCGAAGCCACGACCAAATCTCCGGCTTCGTCGACCGCCTGTTTGACCTCGGTCCCGATCGTCTGCTTGATTTCCTGAGGTTTCGTCCCATACCAGCAGCCCGAGGCCAACATGCATGTCAGCAGGAGCAGCGTGTAAACCGCAGGTTTTCGCTTCATCCGTCCGTCCTTCCTTTCGGTTGCCTCTCAAGTTGCGTTTTCCCCATCATACCATGAACCCGCGCGTTTTAAAGCAACTATTTTCGAGCATACTAGATTTTAACACTTTGTGTAATTTATTCGTGGAGGTTCAGCCATGCCGACAACGGATCACCCCCATATCGTTCGCGAGCTGAATCAAAGGCTGCACATTCAATTTGACCGGGAGTGGTTTCACGAGCTGTCCGCCCGCGCCGACAAAAACGGTCCGTGGGACGGTTGGACGATGTTCCAGCTCGCCTACGAAGCGGAGCAAGCCGGTCTGATCCACAGCTTCGACGAGCTGCAGTGCCTCGTTCATCTACAGCAGGTCGTGCCGATGCCGCATCAGCTCGATACGGCCAAAAAAGTGCTGACGGAAATGCGCGGCCGCGCCATTCTCGCCGATGAGGTGGGGCTTGGGAAAACGATTGAAGCAGGGCTGATTTTGAAAGAGTACATCATTCGGGGCCTTGTGAGAAAAGCGCTGATTCTCGTTCCCGCCTCCCTTGTTCTGCAGTGGGTGCGCGAGCTGAACCAGAAATTCGGCATCCATGCGGTAGCGCAGAAAAAGGAATACATGTGGGAGCAATACGACATCGTCGTCGCCTCCATGGATACCGCCAAACGCGACCCGCACCGCGAAATCGTGCTCGCCCAGGAATACGACATGCTGATCGTGGACGAGGCGCACAAGCTGAAAAACAAGAAGACGACCAACTACCAATTTATCAATGAGCTTAGAAAAAAATACTGCCTGCTGCTGACCGCCACGCCGGTGCAAAACGACCTGGGCGAGCTGTACAACCTGATCACGCTGCTCAAGCCCGGACAGCTCGGCGGCCACGGCAGTTTCCAGGCGAATTTCGTCGTCGACAAGCGGATTCCGAAAAACGAAGAGCTGCTACAGCAGGAGCTGTCCAAGGTCATGATCCGCAACCGCCGCAGCGACGGCAATGTGACGTTTACGAAGCGGATCGTCAGAAACATCCATCTGACGTTGTCTCCGGAAGAGCAGGCGCTTTACGACGGCGTAACCGATTTCGTCAAGGGGCGTTACGAGGAAGCAAAAGGCGACATCAGCAGCATCCTCTCGCTCGTTACGCTGCAGCGGGAGGTTTGCTCGAGCCGCGACGCCGTTTTTATCACCTTGGTCAACATGTTCAAAAAGACGCCCGAGGACTCGCCGGTCCGCGCGAAAATTTGGGAGCTCGTCGAGCTGATCCGCAGCATCAAAGCAAATTCGAAGGCCGAGAAAGTGCTCGAGCTGCTGGAGGAAATCGGCGACAAAGCGATTATCTTCACGGAGTACCGCGCTACGCAGGAGTATTTGCTCGCCTATCTGAAGGAGCATAAAATCAGCGCCGTTCCTTACCGGGGCGGTATGAACCGGGGCAAAAAGGACTGGATGATGGACCTTTTCCGAAACCGCGCCCAGGTGCTTGTCGCCACCGAAGCCGGCGGCGAAGGGATCAACCTGCAGTTTTGCAGCAACATGATCAACTTCGACCTGCCGTGGAACCCGATGCGGGTCGAGCAGCGGATCGGCCGCGTCCACCGGCTCGGACAGAAGCAGGACGTGAAAATATACAATTTATCGACGCGCGGCACGATTGAAGAATACATTCTTTCCCTGCTCCACGAAAAAATCAACATGTTCGAGCTTGTCATCGGCGAGCTTGACACGATTTTGGAGCGTTTCGAGAAAAAGACGTCGCTCGAATCGCGCATCGCCAGGATGATTCTGGAGTCGCGCAGCGAAGACGACATCCGCAGGGAGATGGACGATCTCGGCCGCTCGTTTTCCTCCATCCGAACGGAGTATGAGGACGAAGCGAAGAAACCTTCGGCCGGCGCCATTCTCGATGCGGTAGGCCAAACCATCAACCGCGATATCGAGGTGAGACCGTGAACGTCGAACAAATCCGGCATTTTCTCATGCGTTACCTGGAAGCCGAAGAGTGCGACATCATCGAGAAGCATCCGGCCTACGTGACGGTCAAGCTGTCGCCTTCGGCCGACAAGGATCTGACGAACCGGCCGTACTATTGGAGCTTTGTCGAGCGCACCGGGGCGCCGGCGGAGACGGTGACATATACGTTTATCCTCGAGCCGGAAAAAGCACGCGAGGCGCTGCCCAAAGGGCCGCCCGGACCGGCACAGCCGTGGCAGGCGCAGGTGGACGTTGCGCCTCCTGGCAGCCTGGGGGGCGCGGGCGGGTCCCAGGCACCGGGGGGCGCGGGGACGCAGCCGGGGCCGCTGGGCGGCGGGAGTGCGGCCGGGGTGCAGCCGGGGCCGATAGACAGCGTGGGAGCGGCATTGGGGCCACCTGCGCCAATTGGCGGTGCGGCGGGCGGCGGAAGTGCCGGCGCCGTGGGGATGCAGCCGACGGGCGGCATTGCGCCGAGCGGGGCCGCGGAGGCGAACGGCACGATTGCAGCGGCGCAGCCAGCCGGACAGCCGGACAGCATCCTCGGCCGCTATTTCGGCTTCGTGCCGCAGTCGGCGGCAACCCGCATCCCGAGGGACGACGTAACGTACGGCAGCCGCCGGCTGGAACAAATTTTCGCCGCTGTGCGGGCCAAGGGCAAATATGTGCGGCTGTTCGAGGAGCCGCCGCAAGGACATCGCATGGCCTCCGTACCTTTTGCCTACGATACGTGGTTTCATGTGAATTACAAGGTGGAGCTGGCGTGCGATTTGAAGCGCAATGAGCTGCATTCGCTGGCGATCCGATTGTCGACCGGCGAGATTGCCGAGCATTTTTTCGATAAGGTGGCCGTTAAAAAGCTGACGCCCCGCCTGCCCGCAAACGTTCACATCATTCCCGACAAAATGTCCTTGTCTCACGGGGCCAGCGTCCTGGAGCGCTTTTTGGAAAACAAGTTGAAATTATATGACCACGCATGGGCGGAAGAAGCGCACGACCGGCTGCTGGAGGAGCTGGCCAGAATCCGCGTCTACTACGAAAACTTGATCAAGGCGGCCGAAGACGACAAAAAGCCCGACTTCGAGGCGCAATACCGGAGAAGGCAGGCCGAAGTCGAATGGCAGTACCGCCCGCGGGTCCATGTATCCGTCATAAACTGCGGTTTGTTTCATCTGAATGCGTCCGGCGGGCCATGAATTGACGAATCTCGATAAAAGGCTGCAAAAAACAATGCAAAAAAAATTTATTTTCGCTTACAGGTTCTAACAAACTTTTCAGCGCATATTCTCTAGAATGAAAGCATATACATAAGATTTCGGGCAGGTGAAAAAATGACCAAGCTATCCGCAGTCATCGCCGTCCTCCTCGTGGGGACAGGCCTCTATACGGGAGCGCCGCTCAGTTCTTCCGAGGTTAGCCGTACGATTGCCGCAGCGCCGTCTGCGGAGGAAATACCGGTCCTGGCTGCGGCACAGCATATACCGGCCGAGACGGCCACGACGTCCGGCAGCGTGTACGCACCGGCACAGATTCCCGCTCCCGTGCCGAGCGGAAGCGCTTCGGCGGACAAGCCGCCGGCAGATCAACCCGGAACGGCATCCGAATCGAAGCAGCCCGCGCCATCCGCACCGGAGAAGCTTGCGGATGCAACGACTTTGGAAGAGGCCGTCGCGCAGTGGAAACAGTCGCTCGCCAAGCAGAAAGGCTTCGAATCGTGGCAAAAAGCGACCTGGACGAGCAGCACGCTCGGCCCCGGCATGCATGGCTGGATCGTTATCCTGAAGCAAGGCGGCAGCGAAGTCGGCTATATGGTCGTACACGCCGCCAGCGACGGTACGCTTCGCCTCGGCGAATACGGCACCGGCAAATATCCGCTGTTTAGCTTGAACACGCTGTACAAATCTTTGGTACAGCATGAACTTATCGATATGTCTTTTTCGAAATTTGCCGAGTCGAAGGAGCTGCACGGGGAAAAGCTTTATTACAATCCGCTGCAGGCCGTCTGGAAAGTGAAACTGAAATCGAAAACCCATCTGATCGATGCGAAAACCGGCGAGCTTCTTCCGGTGCGGGAGGCTGTTTTGCCAAGTGAGGCCTCCTCGGCCGAGAACGGAAACACCAAAACCGCAAGCTCGCATACAATAGTAGAAAGGCTTGATCTCCCTGCCTTCGATCCTTACGAAAAGCTTCCCTGGGTGAAAGGCAAGCCGCTTGAAATCCGGTCATTCGCCGAACTCAAGGAGCGTATCGCCGAAAAGCAGAAAATCACGTACGTCGGTTTTTTGTACGGGTATGAGGTGACGGTTCCGCTTGCGGTAACCGGGTATCATGCCTGGTCCAAGGACGGTTACGTGCTGCTGGACCAAGACGGCCTGCGCGCCGTCGATTATGAAACTCTTCCTTCATCATCGCGGTTTTACCGCTGAATAACGGTTTTTCTCCTCTCTCTTCCTATATTGAAAAGCTTCGCTTTTCTCACGGATTCGGATATTAGCGTCGTCCGGATTCGCGAGAAAAGGAAGCTTTTCCTTGTGTTTAGCGCTGTTTGTACTTTTCCTTTATGCGCCGCCGCTGCTGATCCGCCCACATTTTCAGCGAAAACGGAACAAGACCGAACCAGCGGTACACCCAATCTTCGCGGACCGTTTTCTGGTTTTGTCTGGCCTGCTTGCGCACCTCCCGCGGCGTATCAAAGTAGGCGACAACCCGTTCGGTGATGTACTGGACGAGTTCTTCCCCTTTCACAAGCCCCCTCCTTTCTGCACGTTATTAGGATAAACCACGGCTTCTATTAGTTTTACCGAACTTTCCCTTGTTCAAAACTTGTTATCCATTTACAATGATGGATGCAGCGTAAAAACACGGTCCGGTTGGTAGTCCGGGCGCGCCTTTTCTCCGGAAGGGCGCCAGTATCCTTCCCCCTCGGGATGTCCGTCGTCTGCGTTGTACTTCGAGGAGGGGAATTTTATGAAATTAACCGTTTTTTTCGAATCTCCGTTTTGGGTAGGCGTGGTTGAAGATGAAGAGAACGGCAAGCTGAGGGCTTTTCGCCATGTCTTTGGCGCGGAGCCGCATGACGCGGAAATTGCCGAATTCATCGATCATACGCTGCCCCGGCTGCTGGAGCGCACGTCCTGTGCGGTCGACGTGGAAGCAAGGCCGACTCAGCGCATTAACCCCAAGCGGCTTGCCCGCGAAGCCGCACAGGAGATGCGGCGCAAGGGCGTTTCATCCTCCGCGCATGCCACCCTCCAGCTCGAGCTGGAGCACCGCAAGAAGGCGCGGCGCACTGTTTCCCGCGAGCAGCGGGAGCAGGAAGAAGAACGCAAGCGCGAGATCGCCCGCATGAAGGCGAAAGCCAAGCACCGCGGGCGTTGACGCGCGCTCACGCCGTTTACCGCTGCGGCTCGGCGGGGTTGGGGCGATGCCGGTCCAACGCATGCCGCGACAAGCTCAGGCGACGGCCGCGGCGACCGCACAGGTTGTGGCCGTGGCCGTGGCTTTGGCTCGGCTGGCTACCTCGACTTCGGCCCCGAGCAGCCGCCGCTTCTCTGGTTCGGCCGCCCATCGCGACTCCGGCTCAATTTTGTCAGTTTAACGGACTTTCACGGAATCTTGGGTTTGACCAGCGGAGATCCGCCAAACAAACCGAACTAACTAAATCTGTTTTCCCGCTAAAATAAGAGATTCATTAAGCATAAAGGAACTGACGTTCGCTATCCTCGGGTAAACTTACGTGTCTGAAAAAATAGAGGAACTGAGATGCGCTAAATCGGGGAAAAATGGTGTAAGGAGCGGCAAAACAAGCAAATAACGCACCTGAGTTCCTTTAATCTTGGCAAACCGCTCGAAATGACCATTTTAGCGCACTGTAGTTCCTCTATGAACCGGGGACTAGCCTGACAACACTGGGCTCTACCGCGAATCCCCGAATAATCCAAGTTTTTGCGATTATCCCTGCCGTTACATCATTCCCACAACCGGGGCATGCGCTTCAGCGTTACATGGCGGCAGTCCTCCCTCCCGCATATATCCCAGCTACCACCACTTTACGCACCACCAAACCATCATACCTCGACGAATCTCCGGCTTAGCCAAACAAAATCGCACTGCTTGCCCGAGAACATCCGGCGTACAATGTTTCCGGAATCCGACTTCCGTCTCACTGGAAATGTGACTTCTGCCAGCCTGGCGAGTTCTCCCAATTCGAGTCTTTAAAGGAGCAGCGTCTTCCTTTATCGACATGAAAGCTTGCAAATTACGCAAAAAAGGAGCCACAAAGAAGAACATTCGTTCCTCTTCGGCTCCTTTTCGTTGTTACACCAACCGTCAAATCTTTTCCGGCGCTTCCAGGCCGATCAGCGCAAGTCCGTTGCGCAGCGTAATTTGCACGCACTTCACGAGCGCGAGACGTGCAGCCCGCAGCGCCGCATCGTCCACGAGAATCGGGCACTCGTGATAGAATCGGTTGAAGCTTTGCGCCAGATCGACCAGATAACGGCTGATGATCGAGGGCTCCAGCTTATGCATCGCCTGCTCCACGCGCTCGGTGAACAGGTAGATCTCCTTCAGCACGCCAAGCGCCTCCGGGTTACCGAGCAGTCCCGCATCCAAACCGTCTGCGCTGACGGCAATTTCTCCGGCGTCGCCGCCGGAAGCTTTCCGCAGCACGCTGCAGGCGCGCGCATGCGTATACTGTACGTACGGTCCGGATTCTCCCTCGAAATTAAGCGCATCCTCCCACGAGAACACGATGTCTTTAATCCGGTTATTGCTCAAATCGCTGAAAATAACGGCGCCGACGCCCACCTTGCGGGCAACCTCTTCCTTGTTTTCCATGTTCGGATTTTTCGCTTCGATAATTTCCCGCGTTTTCTCAATTGCCTGAGACAGCAGCTCTTCGAGGCGAATGACGTTGCCCTTCCGCGTCGACAGCTTGGCGCCTTCCAGGCTGACCTTGCCGAACGGCACATGCACCAACTTGTCCGCCCAGTCGTAGCCCATCAGCTCGATGACCTTGAACCATTGCTGGAAGTGCAGGCTTTGTCCGGCATCGGTGACGTAGACGCATTTGGCGAAATCGTACGTATCCTTGCGGTAAATGGCCGCCGCGATGTCCCGCGTATGGTACAAGGTGCTGCCGTCCTTTTTGAAAACGAGCACAGGCGGCATATTGTAGTCGTCGAGGCGGATCAGCGTAGCGCCTTCGTCCTCCTCGAGCAGCCCCTTCTCTTCCAGCTTGCCGATGACCGAAGGCACCATGTCGACATAAAAGCTTTCGCCTGCATACGAGTCAAAGCGGACGCCGAGCAAGTCGTACATTTTATGGAACTCTTTCAGGCTGATGTCAACGAACCATTTCCATAGGCGGCGCGCTTCTTCATCGCCCTGCTCCAGCTTCACAAACCATGCCCGCGCCTCGTCCTCAAGCGCCGGATTGGTTTCCGCTTCGTCGTGCAGCTTCACATACAGCCGCTGCAGCTCGTCGATTCCTTCGGCTTCCACGGTTTCCGCGTTGCCCCAATATTTGTAAGCGACGATCAGTTTGCCGAACTGCGTGCCCCAATCCCCGAGATGGTTCACTCCGACGCTGTTGAAGCCGAGAAAGCGGAAAATTTTATAAAGCGAGCTGCCGATTACCGTTGAGCGCAAATGCCCGATATGAAACGACTTAGCGATATTCGGAGAGGAAAAGTCGATCACCACGTTGCGGCCCCGGCCCAAATCCTGCGAGCCGTAACGGTCGCCGCGGGACAGCACTTCCCCGATAACATCCTTCGCAAAAAATTCCGGCTTCAGGAACACGTTGAAATATCCCGATACCGCATCGACCTTGGCCACCGCCTCATGCGGCTGCCACGCCGTTTTCAGCTCCTCGGCGATCGCCTGCGGTGCCTTTCTCATCTGCTTGCTCAGCTTGAAACAAGGCAGCGACAAATCGCCCATCTGCGGATTCGGCGGATACTCGATCAGTTCCATTAATTGTTCGCGGCTGATCCCTTCGATATGAGGCGCAAGGTGATCCGCCAGCAGCGTTTTGTAATTCATACAGCAATCCCCTTCCTTCGTTGACCGTTGACCCGTTGCGGCAAGCACTTTTACAAACAAAGCACCCCTTGCGGAGTGCTTTCTGAACGTATAAGCATGCCACCCTAACACAAAACTGACATTGCTTTCTATTATAAATATTTGCACAAGCGAAAGTCAAGCGTTAAGCTCGTCAGCAGGCTGCCCGCCTCGATGCTCGTCTTCTGAAGCCGCCTGTTTCTCGCAGCTCAACATTTTCCACCCGCAAGGAAGCTATAATGTTGGGAAAAACGGCACATACTACGAACGAATATCAGCAAACCGAGGAGGTCTGTTTTGCGATGCCATTAGTGCCTTTTGAGCCTTTTCGCCATGTCGATCTATGGAAAAAGGAGCTGGACAAATTTTTTAACGAAGGTTTGCCGTCCGCTTTCGGGTTTAACCAGGAATTCGGAAGCCCGCGGATGGACGTGTACGAGACCGAAAACGAAGTTATCGCCCATTTCGACATTCCCGGCTTGGAGAAAAAGGAAGACGTCGACATCCACGTCGAGAACAACATGCTGACGATTCAGGGCCACATTCACAGAACGTCGGAATACAACGAAGACCAGATGCACCGCAAGGAGCGCTACAGCGGCAGGTTCCAGCGCACCGTCGGGCTGCCGGCCCATGTGGAGGCCGAAGGAACTGCCGCGACGTATCGCAACGGCATTTTGGAAGTCAGAATGCCGAAAGTCCGCAATGAAAACAAAAAGCGGATCGACGTCCAGTTCCACTGAAAGATCGATCCGCTAATCAGCAAATCCGGCTGCTTCTGTCATGACAATCATGAGGGCAGCCGTTTTTCGTTTATCCATCCGCCCGGCGCACGGTCACCGTCACTTCGTCTCCGACGCGAAGCGGCGGTCGGCCCGTCCGCTCCAGCTCCGCGTTCACGCTCGCATACAGCGCTGCCATAGGAATAAACCGGTCGTCCACGAACATGACCCATTCGGCATTTTCCACATCATAAGCGACCCTTCCGGAAACGACGGTTTCTGCAGTACCTTTGGAACGGACATCGCATTATCCTCCCGGCTCGTTAATTAAGTGTATTCCGGCAAAAAATCACCCGAGCTTCACCAACACCCGCCCGCGAATGCCCCCTTGCAAAATCCGCTCCAAATACGCGGGCAACCCGTCCAGCGTCGTTTCCGCGTACACCATCTCCTCCAGCCTATTCGGCTTCAGGTCGGAAGCGAGCCGTTTCCATAAAACGCCGCGAAGCGGATTCGGACAATAGACGGAATCGATGCCAAGCAAGTTGACACCGCGCAAAATAAACGGATAAACGGTTGCGGCGAAGTTCGCGCCGCCCGTCAGCCCGCTTAACGCAACGGAGCCTCCGTAGCGGATGCCGCCGAGCACGAAAGGCAGCGCCGGACCGCCGACCGGATCGACCGCGGCGGCCCATCTTTCCTTATGCAGCGGCTTGATTTCCGCAGGAGACAGCTGATCTCTGCCGATAACCGAACTTGCGCCCAGCGCCTTCAAATAGGCATGTTCGTCCGCTTTGCCGGTGCTTGCCTCCACCTCGTAGCCGAGAGAGGCAAGCATCGAAACGGCGCTGCTTCCGACGCCGCCGGTCGCCCCCGTTACGAGCACCGGCCCATTCGATGGCGAAAGCCCGTTTGCTTCCAGACGTTGAATCGACAGCGCCGCCGTAAATCCCGACGTGCCGAGAATCATCGCCTCCCGCAAAGTCAAACCGGGCGGAAGCGGCTGCACCCATGCCGCGGGCACTCTGGCATACTCGCTGAAGCCGCCGAAATGCGCGACGCCAAGCTCGTAGCCGGTGACGATCACCTCGTCGCCTTCGCGAAACTTCGGGTCATCCGAGGCAGTTACCACTCCGGCGAGATCAACGCCGGGGACCATCGGATAGGCGCGAAGGACGCGTCCGGACGGGCTTGCCGCGAGGCCGTCCTTGTAGTTGACGCCGGAATAGACGACCCGGATCGTAACCTCTCCGTCAGGCAAAGCGTCGGGTGCAACCGTTCTGACTCCCGCCGTAAAAGCTTCTTCCGTTTTATCGACCCAAAATACGCGAAATGGCTCCATGTATCTTCTTCAGCTCCTCCCGACAAGCGACTTCCTGCCTGCGCGCTCGCCTTTTCCTCTATTATAGACGACCCGCTTAAGGCCGACAAACGCCGTTCGAATGGGAGGCGGCGTGCGGAATCGCATCCGTTTAGTGAAGTCCCGCTTTCGCTTTTATCCCGGGAGCCAAATATTCGCCGAGAAGGCCGTGCAGCTTTTCCGTTTCGATCAGGAAAGCGTCGTGTCCGTGCGGCGATTCCAGCTCGAGAAATACGGCCCGCTTGCCTTCCCTTTTTAACAACAGGACAAGCTCCCGATGCTCCGCACACGGATAAAACGAGTCGGAAGAGATACCGGCCACAACGAAAAAAGCTTCGGTTTGTCGAAGCACTTCCTCCAGGCTCCCCCTGCCGCGGCATATATCGTGCGTATCCATCGCCTTCAGCAAATACAAATAACTGTTGGCATCGAAGCGGCCGACCAGCTTCTCCCCTTGATACCGCAAATATCGCTCGACTTCATAAGCCGCCCAAAAATCAAGCTCATCTCCGCCCCGCACCAAAGCCCGGCCAAACTTGCGGTTATACATGTCCGCGGTCCCGTATTTAACCATGCCGAGCATGCGCGCAATGGCAAGCCCTTCCACCGGGCCCGCTCCGCCGTAATAATCGCCGCCCTGCCAACCGGGATCGCTTATGATCGCCTGCCGGGCGATATCGTTATAGGCAATGCCCATCGGCGATAAACGGTGGCAGGTGGCGATCAGCACGCACATGCGCACCATCCCGGGGAATAATATCGCCCACTCCAGCGCTTGCATGCCTCCCATCGAACCGCCGATAACGGCGGCCAGACCGGGGATGCCGAGCTCGTCCAGCAGCATTTTTTGAACCCGTACCATATCGCGGATCGTAACGACCGGAAACGACAGGGCGAATCGCCTGCCCGTCTCGTTGTTTACGGATGCGGGGCCTGTCGTTCCGCTGCAGCCTCCCAGCACGTTGGAGCAAACGACGAAGTAATGATTCGTATCGAGCGCTTTGCCCGGTCCGATGAACCCATCCCACCAACCGCCGATTCCGGCTGCGCGGGCGTCTCCCGTCAAGGCGTGGCAAACCAATACGCAGTTGTCTTTGCTCGGACTCAGCGTCCCGTACGTTTCGTAGGCCACCTGAACGGCCGCCAGCGTTTTTCCCGATTCCAAAGTGAGGCCCGGCAATGCGGCAAAGCGAGTCATCGTATCCATCTTTTCCCCTTCCATCTAAAGTTTAACGGTTCGCCGTCCGCTGAAGGACGGCATACAGCAGACAGCAAAGCAGTCCCGCCGCAAAATACAGCCCCCATACGTGCTGGATCCATCCGCTCACCTTGGCCCAGCCGTACAATGCCCCGCCTGCCGTATTCCCCAAAATGCCTCCCGCCGCTGCGGCGAGTCCGGAAAATCCCTGGTAGCTGGCGGCAAGCCCGTCCGGCGCCATGTCGGCTACAACGGTATCGATCGAAGGCATGATAAGCAGCTGGCCGATGGTGAAGATGACAAGCGTCACCGCCACCAGATAAGCGAAGTGTCCGGCAAACGCCGCGCTTCCGATGCCCGCTGCGGCCAGCAGCACTCCAACGAAAGCGATATGCCGGGCGGCCAAATATCGCGAGCAAACCGCCAGCAGCGGATACTGCGCGGCGATCATCAGCAGCGCGTTGCCGGCAAACAACATGCCGATCGCATCTTGCGCCGCAAACCGGTCGGCCGCAAACAACGGCAGCACGAGCGAGAATTGGGCCAGCATGACATAAAAAGCGATAATCAGTACGGAGAATACGAGCAGCCTTTTGTCGCGAAACACATAAACGAGATTTTTAATAACGGCCAAAGGAACGGAAGCGGGCGGAACGCCCTCGTCCATGCGCAAAAAGAGCCAGACCAGCACCAAAAATGCAAAATATACGAGCGAAGTGAGCAAAAACGTTTTGC
This sequence comes from Paenibacillus hamazuiensis, assembly GCF_023276405.1. NCBI lineage: Bacteria > Bacillati > Bacillota > Bacilli > Caryophanales > Paenibacillaceae > Paenibacillus > Paenibacillus hamazuiensis. The sequence continues at coordinate 1,487,749 of NZ_JALRMO010000001.1, read as the reverse complement.
GCAGCGACTCCACTGTTATCAGCATGCCGACGACCGGTCCGACCGCAGCGCCGATGTTGACCGCCATGTTGCGCAGGGAAAAAGCGAGCACGCGCGACTGCTCCGCGGTCAGCCGGGCCACGGCGGCTTTGCCGGCCGGCGTAAACAGCGAATAGCCGATTCCGGTGAAAAACGAACAGAGCACAAACGCCCATAAGGACTGCGAAAACGCATAACCGAATGCGGAAACGATCAAAATCGCAAGACCGCACAGCATCGAACGCCGGATTCCGAAGCGGTCGGCCGCAGACCCGCCGAAGAGCGCCATCGCTCTCGGCGTGCCTACGGTAACCGTCAGCACCAAGCCCGCCTCAACCGGACTCAGATGCATATAGGTTGTAAGGTATATGCCAAAAAACGGAATGACCATGTTGGCGCCGCAGTTGATGAAGAAAAATCCTGACAACATGATCCATAAAGGCAGGGACCGCAGGTTAAAAGACATAATGCTTGACCGTTCCTTTGCCCGCTCTTCCCGGATAAGCGCCGTCCTCCGGGCTTCCGAGCATGCCGCGGTACAAGGCCTCGACAAATCCGGCTTCCCGGACCTGCTCCAACACCGCTTCGATGCCGGCCGTCAGCTCCTCCGCCAAATCGATCGCGTGCGCGGTCGGCTCCACTTTGCCCCTGCCGAGAAAACGGAACGATTCCTTGACCGCCCGCAGCGTATCGACCCTCGCCTGCGCCGTGATCGGTCCCCGGGAATACGCTTCATCCGAGGAGGCGATCGTAACTGCGTCCACCTCCAAAGACGCGCCTAACGCGGCATGCAGAGACGTTGTCATGGCCGACTGAACCCGGTCCTCCGAATGCGTCATAAAGCCGATCGGGGCTCCCGGCCATACCGGGGCGTCGACGATTTGACGAAGCGCCTGCACTTTTGCGGCATTAAAATCGATATAGTTGTCCTCCATTTTGCGCGTAATCATTGCCTCCGGCGAATGGCAAAACAGCGGCTGAAGAATCGGCCGCCCGCCGAGCAGCAGACCGAGACGGCATACGATCAGCATTCCCGCAAACGCCTTGAACGCCGGTACGCCGCACAGCTCCTCGTTTGTCACGATGTCGTACGGGAGGCCGTACGCAGCGGCATATTTCAAAGCGGCGATCCCGTCAACGGCAAGTCGTTCGGGATCGGTTCCCGCACCAAGCGAGCCGTAGGCGATGTTGATTTTCGTCAGATCGGCCCCGATCTGTCCGGCGATAACGACCGTCTCCGGCGTATTCAAGCCGCGGTGCGCGCGCACTTGAAACAGCGTATCTTCGCCGAGAAAGGAGCGAAGCAGCCGCAAATTTTGCGCTGTGATCACCGTGCCGTCCCCTTCATAATTCACATGGCCTTCAAGCAGTCCTTCCGTTCTCGCCCCCCAGGCCGGATCGAAATGAATGACTCCGTCGGCCCCCCACGCTTCGGCCACCTTCATATGCGAGGCATCGAGAAACAGCGATCCGGTGCCGTACTGAATGAGCACCGCCGGCTTCGAGCGCGTATGCCGCAGCGAAATCCCTTTGGCATTCCCGTCCGCCGTGCGGCAAAACCGGCGCAAACCCGCCACTTCGTCTTCTTCCACCATCCGTACTGCAGCGGGAATGATCGCCTTCTCGTAATAATCCCGGATGACCGGATCACACAATGCGGCATATTCGGCGCGCAAATTGCCGGTCAAAACACCGACGCCCGCCAGCTCGCGGATTTGTGCGCGTTCCACGGCCGCCGTCGTCCGGCGCTCCGCCCATCGGAGCGCATCCTGCGCAATATCGTCCAGCAACCGGGCGATTCTGCCGTTAAGGAAGCGGTACGTATACCCCGCCGTCAAATCGGGCTTCGTTTTATGCAGACGAACCCGTTCGGTCCGCGCGGGTCGATTCTCAACGAACGCAAGCGCCTCCTCGACCGTTGTTCCGGGTCCGAAGCCGCGGTCAAAGCCGAGCCCCTCGACAAGCTCCGGGCGTATTCCCATACCGCCGACAGCGATTTTAACCCGCCCCTTGAGCCCTGCCGTTTCCATCATCTTCGTAAATTCGGCAAGCAGCTCTTCCGCTCCGTAACCGATCGTACGGCTCAGCATGATGCAGTCGAACGGCTCCCGCACGGCGCGCTCGGCGATTTCATGAACGGCCAAATCGGGCGGAAGCAGCGTTGTATCGTGACCCGCCTCGTCCAATCCCCTGCGGATGATTTTAAGGCCGACATCGTGAACGGGATCGAGCGGGGCCAGTAAAATCCGTCGTTTGCAGCCGCTCAAGTTCAATGTTCTCCCCCCTCCGAACCAAAATACGGCGGCATATCCCCGGCCGGATGGACGTACGCCCGCCCCCGCACGCGGGCCCCGGGGCCCTCATGCTGGACGAACACGACATCCCCGCGGGCGAATCCCATCTGCGCAAGCAGGGAAAGCATCAAGCTTTTCGCTTCGGATTCGCTGCGGCATATAAAAAACGTTTCCAGATCGACGGCGTCCATCACCTTCGTCAGCGCTTCGCCTGCATCCGGTTCATGCGTTCCGGTCATCCGACCCACCCCCTGCACCGCTCTGCGCGCAGCGCCTGGTTTGCATCCCGTCGCCGATGTTCCGGCCGTCGCCGATTTGCACCATGTCGCCGACCCGGAGCCCCAGTTCCAGTCCGGTTTGATTCAAATCCCCGCAAACGACGATGTTAATATGATTCGGAACGTGCGTTTCGTCAAAACCGGCGATCGTACCGCTCCACTTGTCGGCGATCCGGATACGGTCCCCCGATACGATGACGCCTCCTTCGTGCACTTCGAAAAAGCCCACGTACCCGATGCGGTCGACTCTTTTTCCCGGCGCCGGATCCGTTTCAAAACTTATGATCAGCTCGTGGATTTCGTGTTTTTGCAAAACGCGCGAGCGGGCGTGGATCAGCTCGATGCCGCGGTTGTCCAGCTTCCCGTCCAACACGGTGACGATCCTCCCCGCTACGCTTTTTCGCTCAACAAACGGATCGAAAGTAATCAAGCCCTGCGCGTATGGATCTCTGCTCATGGTACACACTCCCGCCTGAATTTCGGTTATATTTGTTCCAGTGCCTGCTCCAGATCGGCTAAAATATCCTCCGGATCCTCGATGCCGATCGAGAACCGGATCATCCCTTCGGGAATGGCGCGCTCCCTCCTTTGCTCCGGCGTCATGAAGTAATAGGCCATCGCGCTCATCGCCGTTACGCTGATCAAACTTTCCACGCCGCCCAGGCTGCTGGCGATTTTCGGAATGCTCATCGCGTCGACCACCTTGCGGGCCTGCTCAAGCGTCTCCACCTCGAACGTGACGACGCCCCCGAACCCGCGCATCTGCGCTTTCGCGATCTCATGGTCCGGATGCGAAGGGAGTCCCGGGAAATAAACGGCCTTCACTTTCGAGTGTTTATGCAAAAATTCAGCCACTCGCATCGATGTCTCATTGTGGCGGTCCATCCTTAGCCCCATCGTCTTTAATCCGCGGATGACCCAGTAAGCAATTGTCGGTTGAATCGTTCCGCCCATAATTTCCAGACTTTCCCTCATCCGCACGATATGTTCCGCCCTGCCGATGACGGCGCCGGCGATCACATCGTTATGGCCGCTCATAAACTTCGTCGCGCTATGTATGACCAAATCCGCCCCGTATTCAAGCGGACGCAAATTATATGGAGTCGCGAACGTGCTGTCGACGATAAAAATTAGCCCACGCTCCTTGCAAAAAGCGGCCGATTTCGCCAGGTCGATCACCCGGAGATGGGGATTCGTCGGCGTTTCCGCAAATACGACCTTCGTATTCGGACGAACCGCCTGCTCCATCGCCGCAAAATCGTTGATCGGCACATAATCCGCCCGGATGCCCCATCGCGACAAATAGCGGTCGACAAATTCCTTGATGTGAAAATACGGATCGCCGACGATGACCAAATGGTCGCCTGCGGACAGCAGATCCAGCAGCGCTGCGGTGACGGCGCTCATTCCGCTGGAGGTTAGCAGCGCCGCTTCTCCGCCTTCGATCGCAGCCAGCTTTTTCTCCGCCGTCTGCTGAGTGGGATTGCCGGTCCGTCCGTACTTAAAGCGCGGGTAACGCTCCTTGCCGAGGTCGGTCAAATCCTTCTTCTCCTTGTAATACTCCTCCAGCTCCGTCGTATCGTGAAAATAAAAGTTGACGGTCTGCACGATCGGCGTCGTCACGCTGCCGTACGGGTTGCGAATCTCTTCGCCGGCGTGAACGATGTCCGTATGCGGATTTCGCATCATGCATTCTTTCATTTGTTTCGTCATCCTGAATCCCCTTCCGTATGCCCGCTAAAAGGCAATCTTAACCCGATCCTCTCTTTGAGCGCCGTTTGGTACAATCTGGCGGCGATGGCGATGTCGACGATGCCCAGGCCGATGCCGCCGAACATGATCTTCTCGTGTTCCGATTCGCGCCCGGGAATCCGGCCGGTCAGCCGCTCTCCGAGCGTGCCGTGCAGGTCGCGTTCGCTCCACTTTCCGAGACGGGCCATGACCGCCAACGTCTGCACCCCCCTGTGCAGCTGCTGCTGCCAGTCGTCGACAACGATTTTGTCAAATGCGGCAACCGCTTCGAAGGTGCATTCATGGCTGCCGATTTGCGCATAAAATACGCCTTCCTTCAGCCACTCTTCCCGTATGACGGGCTCACTCGCCGTAGTGGCGGATACGACGATATCCGCATCGCGCACCGCTTCCTCCGCATGCCGCACGGCTACTATGCGGTCCCGGAAGCCGCCGCCGATTTCCTCTGCCGCGTACCGCGCATTTTCATAGCGGCGGCTGTAAATTCGTATTTCCCGAAGCCGGGGAAAAACCGCCGGCAAATAACGCAAATGCGCCTTACCCTGCGCGCCCGAACCAACAATGGCAAGCACAGTCGACTCCGGATTCGCCAGTTCAAGCGCAGCAACCGCCGTCACCGCAGCGGTGCGGATTCCGTTTAGCCAAGTGGCGTCGATGATCGCAGCCGGCTCCCCGCTGCTGTGGTCGGCCAGCAGCATCAGCGATGTAATGGCCGGAGATGCGCTTTCCGGTTTGCCCACGCGTACCCATTTCATGCCGGCCATTTGAACATCCCCGCCCAGGAAGGCGGGCATGACGATGTAATGCGTCCGACTGCCGTTATTACGGTCGGCTTGGGCAAGCTGAACTTTCGCAGGCAGCACGTGCTCTCCCTGCGCGTGAAGCGCAAAAGCGTGCCGGACGTCGCCCTGAACCGCAGCAAAGTCACCGCCGCCGCAGCGCCTTACGTCATCCTCGCTTAAATACACTATTTGCCCGTCATGCAAAGGCATCACCCCTTAAAAATGTGTCATATGGAAAAATAAGGTTTGAACTTTTGTTTGATAACGATTATCATAATAAATGATAACGATTATCAATATCATTTGTCAATGAAAATTGTTATATTCATCCAAAATATGAAAGGAGCCCCTTCGTTGGCATCTGCAATATATCAATTAGGTGAACAAGTCCTCATTTCAGCATTCAACCGGAGCCCGATCGTTCTGTCCCACGGGCTGGGCGTGCGCGTCTGGGATACGGACGGAAAGCCGTATCTCGATTTTCTCGGAGGCTTTGCGGTAAACACGCTCGGACATTGCCATCCGCGGGTTGTCAAGGCTGTCGCCGAGCAAGCCGACAAGCTTATTCATTCTTCGAATTTGTTTTATAACGAACCGTCTGTTCGGCTTGCCCAGCTGCTCACGGAGCATGGCGCGGGCGATCGGATATTTTTCTGCCCCAGCGGCGCCGAGGCTGTGGAAGCAGCCTTGAAGTTGGCCCGCAAATACGCCTACCGCCAAGGGGAGCGGCAAAAGACGCGTTTTGTCACCGCCCTGCGTTCGTATCACGGCCGCACATTCGGCGCGCTGGCGGCAAGCGGCAAACCGGAGATGCAGGAAGGCTTCGGCCCGCTTCCCGAAGGATTTCGCTATATCCCTTACAACGATTTGGACGCCTTGGAGCGGGCGATGGATTCCAGCGTCTGTGCAGTTATTCTCGAACCGGTTCAAGGCGAGGCCGGAGCGCATGTCGGGTCGCGCGAGTTTTTGCGAGGTGCGCGCGAGCTGTGCGACCGGCACGGGGCGCTGCTTATTTTTGACGAAATCCAGACAGGCATGGGAAGAACCGGCGCTTTCTTTGCATACGAGCACGTCGGCGTGAAACCGGATATTTTGACGTTGGCGAAAGGTCTTTCCGGCGGCATGCCCAATGCGGCACTCGCCGCGACCGATCGCGTCGCCTCAGCGTTCCGCCCGGGGGATCACGGAGCCACCTTCGGCGCCAATCCGGTCGTGTGCGCGGCCGGTATCGCGACCGTCGAAACGATCGTGGAGAACGATTTGCTCCGTCACGTGCGGGAGGTCGGCGATTATCTGATCGATCGGCTGCGCTACTTGCAAACGGTTCGTCCGAACATCGCCGACGTTCGCGGCCGCGGGCTGCTCATTGCGGTGGAGCTTTCCACCGACAACAAGCCGGTCGCGCGGCTCGCCGCCGAGCGGGGCTTGCTCGTCGCTGCGGGAGTCGGCAACACGCTGCGTCTGCTTCCTCCCTTTATCATTACAAAGCAGGACGTGGACGAAGCGTTGTCGATTCTCGACTCCGCTCTCAGGGACGCGCTTGTTACGGCCTAATCCGGGAGGAGACGACAAGTCTATGCGACCGATAAAAGCCGTCTTGTACGCGGAGCAAGCCATGGAATATTACGACAAGCTGCCGTCCTTGCCCGCGGCGATTCAGGTCATTCCCTGCACAACGGAACAATCCGCCGTCCGGGAAGTGCGTGAAAGCGACGTCTTGTGCTGTACGGGAATGTTTTTCCCGGAAGCTGTATTTTCGGCCGGCACGCGGTTAGAGCTCCTTCATTCCATCAGCGTCGGCATGGAGCCTTTGCTTTGCCCCGCTTTGCGAGAAAGCGGCGTCATGTTGACCAATTCTCGGGGAGCCAATGCAAAGCCGGTCGCCGAACACGCCATCGCGCTCCTGCTGGCGCTTACCCGCAATATTCATCTGTCGGTCCGCGCCCAGACAGGCAAAACCTGGCGGCGCAGCGAGCTGCGCAGCGCCGTCGAGGTTGAGGGGCTGACGCTCGGTCTCGTCGGATTCGGCGCAATCGGCCGCGAAATCGCGCAGAAAGCCCTGCATCTCGGCATGAAGGTCATCGCCGTCAAGCGTTCGGTTTCGCTGGCGGATCGCTTGGACCAGCCCGACGGTGTTTCACTGCTTCCGATGGATAAGCTTCACCGGATGCTTCCGGAAGCGGATGCGGTGATCGTATGTGCTCCTCTCACCGCACAAACGCGGACTTTGATCGGCAAAACGGAGCTTGGCTTGATGCGGCCAACCGCATATATCATCAACATTTCCAGAGGGGCTGTTATCGACGAAGAAGCGCTGATCGACGCGCTGCGGGAGGAGCGGATTGCCGGTGCGGGGCTGGACGTGTTCAGCGCTCATCCGCTTCCGGAGGAAAGCCCTTTGTGGGAGCTGCCGCAAGTCATCGCGACGCCCTACATCTCAGCCGCCTCTCCCCATACGATGCAGCGCGCCATGACGATTTTCGCGGACAATCTGATCCGCCTCAGCTGCGGAATGCCGCTGCTTAACGTCGTCGATAAAGAAGCTGGATACTAGGGCTGGGGCCCCCCCCCCTAAATCCCCCCACCGGGGGGACCCCAGGCGCTCGGGCGCCCTGGACACGCCCGCAGTACGGGAGTACTCGCTTCTAGGGTCGCGTTTGTCAGGGCATGGCTTTTACCTCCGGGTAAAAGCCTATGCCCTGACACGCTGTACTATCGGCGCGGGGCTCGGTGAGGAGGTGCGTGCACCTGGCTCGCGTTTGTCCGGCACGTTCCGGCTATCGCCGAAATGGTGCCGGACACGCTGCACGTTGGGTGTGCAGCCGATTGGCGGGACCGCGTGCCTCTTGCTCGCGTATGTCTGCCATGGTTTTGCCGGTGCAAAACCTATGGCAGACACGCTATACGACAGGTGGGAGAGACATAACTTTTTAGACATTAAATAAAGCCGTCGATCTGCGTTCTCACCAAACATGAGCGCGCTGAAGACGGCTTTTCAAATATAACTTTAGCGTATCCGTTCATCTCGGCAAAAGCTTCGGCACGGCGGCAATCAGCGAGCGGGTATACGGGTGGCTCGCCTCCAGATGGAACCTGCGGCTGTCCGCCACCTCCACGATGCTGCCGCTCTTCATGACCGCAATTTTATGGCTGATTTGCATCACTCTGGCGAGATCGTGGGAAATAAACAAGTAGCCGCATCCCCGCTCTTCCTGCAGATCAAGGAGCAGATTCAATATTTGTGCGCCGACGGAAACGTCGAGTGCCGAAATGATCTCGTCGCAAATGACAAAACCCGGCTCCAGAATGAACGCTCTTGCAATATTGACCCGCTGGCACTGACCGCGGCTCAGCTCCCCGGGGTAACGACCCGCATGCTCGGGTGCGAGCCCTACCCTTTCGAGCCAATACGCCGCTTTTTCGCTCCGTTCGCTGGCAGAACCGATACCCAAGTGGATGAGCGGCTCCGTCACGAGCTGTTCTACCGTCAGGATCGGGTTCAGCGCATCATATGGATCTTGAAAAATAAGCTGAACCTCTTTGCGCAAAAGTCTCATTTCGTGTAAGGTCAGCCGGCTTACGTCACGTTGTCTCCAGACGATCTGTCCTTCCGTTAACGGCTCCATCCCGGCGATGCAGCGGCCGAGCGTGCTTTTGCCGCAGCCGCTTTCGCCGACAAGCCCGACGGTTTCCCCGGGCCGGATTTCCAGCGTCACCCCGTTCACCGCGCGCACGAGCGCTTTGGACCAAAGGCCGGTCCGCTTCTCATAGATCTTGTGCACGTTTCTCGCCGCGATCATGACAGCACCGCTTCCTTCATCTTCTCTCCGCCGCGCGGCAGCGGCTGACCGAGAACGGGCGCCATGCTGAGCAAGTGCCGGGTCACTTCGTGTTCCGGCTTCCGGTACACCCGCTTTGCGTCGCCGCACTCGACAATTTGACCCTTGTGCATGACCGCCACTCGGTCGGCAATCTCCGCGACAACCCCGAGATCGTGCGAAATAAACAGCATGCTCATGCCGAAATGTGCTTTCATCTTTTTCAGAAGCTGCAAAATGTCGGACTGCACGGTAACATCAAGCGCCGTCGTAGGTTCGTCGGCAATAAGCAGCTTCGGCCGGTTGATGAGCGCCATCGCAATCATGACGCGCTGCAGCATCCCCCCGCTCAGCTCGAACGAATAACTTTTCATTACTCTCGAAGGATCGGCCAAGCCGACGCTTTCCAGCATATCCAGCGCCCGCTGCTTTTTCTCCGCTTTCGGGCCTTCCTTGACCGCTTCGATCAGTTGATCTCCGAGCGTCATGAGAGGATGGAAAGCGCTTCTCGGGTCTTGAAACACCATCCCGACATCCCGCCCGCGAATCTGCCTCATATCGCGTTCGGACAGCTGAAGCAAATCGCGGCCTTCGAACCGGATGTTTCCGGAACAAATGTGCCCCCGCTCGGGCAAAAGCCGCAAAATCGAAAGCGCCAGCGTGCTTTTGCCGCAGCCGCTCTCGCCGACCAGCGCCAGCGTCTGTCCGGCCTCGATATGCAGGCCGATTCCGCGAAGCGGCTCGACGCGCCCGCCCCGGCCTACAAAGCAAGTGCGCAGCTCCGATATTTCAAGAAGCCGATCTCCGGTATTCATGTTCTGTGCTCCCTTCCCCTGCTTTTATCGAAATACGTTTTTTCCACTTTAGTTCCAGCTTGTTACCTAACGCACTGGCAATCAATACCGAGCATGCGAGCGCTATTGTCGGGAACGCCACCGTCCACCATGCCTGCAAAAAGTACGGGTGACCTTCGGCGATCATCAACCCCCACGTTGGGGTGGGCGGCTGCAGTCCGATGCCGAGGAAGCTGAGCGTGGAAATGACCCCGATGGCCGTGCGGAATGCAAAAACGCCCAGCACCGCGGCGACCGGAATCATATGGGGCAGCACGTGCATCCGGACAACGCCCCATCTGGTAGCTCCAAGCAAATAAGCGGCTTTAATGAATGTGCGCCCTTTCAGACCTCTTGCTTCGTCATAAATGATCCACATAAACTGACCCCACAGGGCGAGCACCATCGACAGCACCATGCCGGCCATCCCTTGGCCCAGCAAGGCAACGATCAATAGCGGAAGCCATCTGACGGGAAAAACAAGCGAAAACTGCGCGATAAACAAAATCGCCGGAGTGAGCCATGGCACTACGTTAAAGCCCGCAAGCGTCCCAAGGAGCACGCCGACAAGCATGGCCAGCACAACGGCCAGCCCCGACAATCCGAGCGTGATCCCGGCAGCATAGAGCAAGCGGCTGAACAAGTCCCGGCCCAAATGGTCCGTTCCCATAACAAACTGCCAGGACGGGGGCGAAAGCTTGCCTCCGACGAACGGGGCGAGCGGATCGTGCCAATGCCCTTTCAGCAGCCAGAAGAGCGCGGAAACGATACATATGATAATAACGACCAGGGCAGCGACAGAGCGAAACAGATTCCGCTTCACCATAAGGATCTCTCCCATACGGCGGTTTGTTTGACCCGGGGATCGAGCCACGGATGTATCAAGTCCAGCAAAAACCGCGAACATAAAAAGAACAGCGTCGTAATCACGAGGCAGGCCTGCAGCAGCGGCAGATCCCGGTTGGATAATGCCTGTACGGCCAGGCTGCCGATACCCGGATATGCAAACACGCTTTCCACCACAACCGCGCTGCTGAGCAGCACGCCGACCTGAATCGATACAAACGAAAAGATGAGCGACAGCGCCGGACGCAGCACATAGTGCACATAGAAACGAAACCGGCCCACCCCTTTCACCTTAGCCGTCAAAACGAATTTTTCTTCCAAAATTTCCGCAAACTTGGACCTCAGCAAACTGCCGATCTTGATCGCTTCCGCGCCGGCAAGCAAAGCCACCGGAAGCACGAGTGACGACCAGCCTTGACTGCCCGAGGGCGGCACCCACTTAAGCTGCACCGCAAACAGCTCAATCGCCAAAATTGCCGGTACAAACCCCGGCAGCGAATGAAGCGCGAGCAGCACCTTATAAAACCAGCGATCCGCCCGGGCGCCCGCAAACAGTCCGAAAAACCCGAGAAAAATACCGCCTAAAACCCCTATGGGAAGCGCCATGCCGAGCAGCTTCATCGTTCCCCAAAAATAAGGAGCGATAATCGTCATAACGGGCTCGTTCAGTTTATACGACCTGCCGAACTCCCCTTGCAGCGTCAGCGTCAAATAAGCGGTCAGCCGGGAGACGGCAGAGCCGTTTAATCCCAGCGATTCACGAAGCGCTTCCCGCTGCTGGTCGTTCGCCTCCATCGGCAGCAGCGCATAAGTCGGGTCACCCATTGACTCCCCGGCAAAAAACAGCAGAACGGAAGCGGCGATAATGACAGAGAGACCGCCGACAAAACGTCGGACGGCCTTGAGTATCCCGTTCATCACGTTATTTCACCTTGATTTGGCGGATTTCGACTCTGCCCGTACCGTCCGGCTTCCAGTCGAGCGCATCGGAAATTCCGTAAATATTGGAAGGATGCATCAGCCAAAGCACGGAAGCGTCCTCCTTGGACATTTGCAAAACGTTTTTTGCAAGTTCCGTCCGGTTCTCCGCCTTCGGCTCGGCGATATATTGCTTGACGAGCGCATCGGCTTCCGGCAGCGGCTGGTACCCGTAACGCTTATAGAACGACTCCGCGGAATAGGCGGTGCCCAGCAGCCGGTATGTTTCCTTCTCCGGGTTATCGAAGCTGGTGGACAGCATGATCGAGCCGCTCTTTCTTTCCTCAAACCGTTTCGGATCAAAAAACGCCCCCGCATCGATCGTATTGATCTTCGCTTCGATGCCGATTTTTTTCAGTTGGGCCTGCACGATCTGCGCGATGTCAAGATCCACCTTGCGCGCGTCCAAATCGATCGTGACCGGTGTCTGGATTCCCGATTCCGCAATCAGCTTCTTAGCTTCATCGAGATTAAAATCCGTGAGCGGGTACGCCTCCACATATCCCGCCCCGCCTTTAATAACCGGAGCGGTCGCCGGCGAAGCGAAATCCCCGTACAGGTTTTGCGCCAGCCCTTTGCGGTCGATCGCTTTGTAGATTGCCTGCCGCACTTTTTTGTTATCGAACGGCGCCTTGAAATGGTAGCTGAGCCAGGTCACCCGGACTCCCGGCTCCGATACGGCCTGAAACCCTTTCTGCCCTTTGATTCGCTCGAGGGACGCCGGGGAAATGTCGGAGGCGATATCCGCTTTGCCGCTCAGCAGCTCGGCGATGCGGGTCGACTCGTCGGCGACATTTTTGACGACCACTTTGGCAAAAGCAGGCTTTTCTCCCCAATATTTATCGTTCAGCTTCAAAGACACCAATTCCCCACGCTTCCAATCTTCCAATACATATGGGCCCGTTCCGTTTAATTTGGTTTTATATTCGTCGCCCGCCGCAAGCTGCTTCGCAGAAAGCACCGGCATCTCGGCGAGGAAATTCGGCAGCACGTAGTTAGGCTGCTTGCTGACGATATCGATGGCAAGGTCGTTAAGCACCTTGATCTGATCGATACCGGAAAATCCGGATTTGTATGAAGTCGTTACGTTTTTGTCCAAAATTTTTTCCAGCGTCGCTTTGACCGAATCCGCCGTCAGCGGGTCGCCGCTATGAAACGAAATATTTTTCTTCAACTGGATATGCACCGTATTGCCGTTCACTTCGAACGACTCGGCCAGAGAAGGCACAAGTTTGCCGTCCGCTTTGCGTTCGAACAAGGTATCGAACACCATGCTGCGCGGCAGGGTGATGTCTTTCTGCAGCGGATCGATGTCGGTCAAATCTCTGGTCTCTGTCGACTGCGCGATCACCAGCGTGTCTTTCTTGGCCGGGGTTTCCGCACTAGTCTGCGGTTTCGCCACCGGTTCGTTCGAGCACGCCGCTGCGGCCAGACTCAGGATCATAAGAGCGGCGATGGCTTTGTTTCTTGCGAATACGTTCATTGCGATAAGACCCTCCCGAAAAAGCTTCCCCAGAACATACATCAGGAAATTTTTATAGTTGATAATGATTATCATTACTAACATTGAATACTATAACCCAGTATTCTCCAGCCGTCAATCATTTTTTTGAGAATGATTATCAATGAAGCGGATGCCGGACGAAAACGGTGGTAATGAAGGCGCAGCTTGCTTCTATCGCTCACCGTCCACTCCGTGTATAATAAATAAAGAACGCATATGAAGCGCTTTCATAAAACGGTAAGGTGATGCCCTATGTATAATCCGATTCGCGGCTTCCGCCTCCGGTTGCTGGCCCAGATGGTCATCTTGATATCCGCTGTCGTGATCGCGAGCATGGCTTTATCGGGAGCGATGTTTTCGATCATGCTCGACGATATTTTGAAAAAATATATCGGCCAGCAGGCGATGACCGTTGCCAAATTGGCCGCCATGGACGAGCGGATCGCCGGCGCCTTCGAACTGCCGGACCCTCCGTCGGTGATCCAGCCAATCGCCGAGCGGATCCGGACCGAGACGGGCGCCAGCTACGTCGTCATCGGCAACAAGGACGGCATCCGGTACTCCCACTACGACCCGCAGCAAATCGGCCTCGTGATGGGCACTTCCAACGATCCGGTTTTTCAAGACGGGATGTCGGTCATTTATGAGGGCACCGGTGTTTCCGGACCGGCCCTTAAAGCGAAAACTCCGATCCGCGACAGGCAGGGAACCGTGATCGGCGTATCTTCGGTCGGGTTTCTGTTCGATGAAGTGGATGATAAAATAGCCGGGTACAAAGCGGAAATGTTCAAGCTTACGGCTGTGATTCTCGGTGTCGGCCTCTTATTTGCGTACCTGATCGCCCGCAGGGTCAAGAAGCTGATTTTGGGGCTCGAGCCGGAGGAAATCTCTTTCCTGTACAAGGAAAGAGAAGCTACGCTCGAATCGATTCGCGACGCCATCGTCGCCGTAGATATGAACGAGCAGATCGTCACGATGAACCGCAGAGCGCGCGAGCTGCTGCACGCTCAGCCGTTCGCGGTCGGCAAGAAGCTCACTCACCCGCAGCTGCGGGAGATGATGAAAACGGTGGCCGCTGCCGGACAAGGCCGCAGCAACCGAAAGATGTTCATACATTCGCAAGTGTTCGCCATACATGCCGAGCCGATTTTGCAAAATAACGGCGTCCAAGGCGCCGTTTTCACTTTTTTGCCCGAATCGGAAATCGAGCAGCTTACGGACGAATTTTCGAAAATCAAGGCGTTTTCGGAAAATATGCGAGCGCAAAATCATGAATACCTGAATAAGCTGAACACCATTTACGGCCTGCTGCATTTGAAGCATTACGATAAAGCCCTCGAGATCATCGCGGGTGAAGTCAAGGAACGCCAGGACGTTATCGCCTTCCTGATGGCATCGGTGAAAGACCCGCTTGTCGCCGCTTGTTTGCTTGGGAAAATCAACCGTTCCAAGGAGCTGAAGGTGGGTCTCGAAATCGACCCCGACAGCAATTTGACGTACATTCCCCCGGAAACGGATACGAAACTGCTCGTTACGATTCTCGGCAACATCGTGGACAACGGCATGGAGGCGGCTCGACATAAAAACGGGTCCTACGCGAAGGTCAAAGTTTCTTTTACCGACCTGGGGAAAGATATGGTGTTCGACATCGAGGATAACGGCCCCGGTATTGCAAAGGAGCAGGAGCGGTCGATTTTTGCGGAAGGCTACACGACGAAGACGGGGGAAAATCACGGAATCGGTTTGACGATCGTCAAACATTCGTTGGCGGCCTTAAACGGACAGCTTTTCATCGATCGAAGCCCGCTCGGCGGGGCCAGATTTACCGTCGTTGTACCGAAGACCCGAAATTAGGCAGTATTTTATACGATAAGGTAGGGATCAAATGTGTCTGAAAATTCCATTCAAGTTATGATCGTCGAAGACGATGCCATCGCCGCGAAAATTTATGAGCAATTTACTCATAAATTGGAAGGATTTCGGGTTGTCGCTTCGGCAAGCACCGGCGGACAAGCTATGGAGCTGCTTCACGCTTTCACTCCTGATCTGATTCTGCTCGACGTATTTTTGCCCGATATGAAAGGAATCGATCTGCTCTGGCACATTAGACAATCCCATCGAAGCATCGATGTGATTCTGATTACGGCGGCCAACGATACGGAAACGGTCAGCGAAGCGATCCGCGGGGGCGCTTTCAGCTATATTATCAAGCCCATCATGATCGATAAGTTCACCGGTACGCTCGAGCGCTACAAGGAGCTGCGTTCGCACCTGCATCAACGGCAAAGCATCGACCAGTATGAGGTCGACCGGTTTTTCCGGCCGTCGGATGAGACCAAATCGAACCCGCAGATGGAGAGCTATTCTCTGCCCAAGGGCATCGACAAGCTGACGCTCAGGCTGCTGAGGGATAAAATGAAGACCATTTATGAACCGGTCAGTGTCGACGACTTGGCGGAGATCGCCGGAATGAGCTACTCTACCGTAAGAAGATACTTGGAGTATATGGTGTCCGTTAACGAAGCGGAGGTCGACATCCTCTACGGAACGGTAGGGAGGCCGGAGCGCAAATACCGGTGGATTCGGAAAAATTGAAAAGGAGGGCCGCCGCCCTCCTTTTTGTTGCCGTAATTATTTCAACATGCCCAAAGCGCCGAGCACATCCTTGATCAGCTTTTCCTGCTCCTCGAGAAACTTCTGGAAGTCCGCCGCATTTTTATAGCCGTTTTCCCAGCCGTTATTCTCCAGCTCTTTTTTCCATTCCGGCGTTTCCGATAACGTCTTCAGCTTCTCGTCCCAGTACTTTACTGCCTCCGCGGACATTTCTTTGCTTCCGAAGAGACCGCGCCAAATTGTAAACTCCGCATCGATGCCCTGCTCCTTATAGGTCGGAATATCCTTGAATTGTCCGGAAAGCCGGGACGGCGCGGATACTCCGAGCACCTTGACTTTGCCCGATTTCAAATACTCCGTCACCCCGGAAATGTCTGTGGACAATACATCCGCGTTTCCTCCAAGCAGCGAGGTCATCGCTTCGCCCCCGCCGTCGAAGGAAACGAATTTAATCGCTTTCGCATCCACTCCGGCTTTCACGGCCGGCAGCATCGCTATTAGATGATCCTGCGAACCGGGAGCGGAACCGCCGGCAAGCGTAAGACTTTTGGGATTCGCTTTCAAATCGGCCATCAACGTTTTCAAGTCATTGTATTTGGAATCGGCTTTGACGACGATCGCCCCGTAATCTTTGGTCAATTGCGCCAGCGGGGTTAAGTCCCTGAAAGAATAAGGGCTGTTGCCTTCTTTTTTCAAATTGTTGATGATCAGCGGCGGGGAAGGCAGAAACAGCTTGTACGAATTTTTCTTGTCCTGCGTGACAAACTCCGCGAGTCCGACGGCTTGGCCGCCCCCCGGCTTGTTTTCCACACTCATCGTTTGCGGGACCAGCTTCGCTCCGCCAAGTGCCTTGACTAACGCTCTTGATGTCAGGTCGAGCCCGCCTCCCGCTCCGGACGGGGCCATAATGGTGACCGGCTTTTCCGGGTAGCCGGAAGCAGTCGCTTTTTGCCCTGCGGTAGCCATGGCCCCCTCTTTTTTATCCGCCGCCGGCGCCTGCTGTTCGGCGCTGCAAGCAGCCAGTCCTACGGCGAGCACACTCGTTAACATAATCGTGGTCCATTTTTTGCAGTTGATCGTCATGCGGAAACCCCTCCATTTTGTTATCGCTTACATTCAGAAAATAGCACATCGTTTGGGGTTTCCATAGTTAACGCGCATATTTTCGATTTTAATAATAGTTATAATTTTTTTCATATTTTTTTCGTGGGGAAACGCCCCCCTAAACAAGATGACAGAGCGTCACAATAAGATATGAAAATGTTCGAGCGGTTCACGGTTTAAACTCTGTTTAAACCGTGAATTCTTTTTACTACACAGTGCAGGTAAGTCGCCGGGATTTTGAGTGTACGACCTCGCCCCCTAAACTGACTTACCACACCCTGAGAACAAATCTTTGTCGCCACGAGCACACCCATCAAATTTCGGTCTGGGAGGGTGTTGGTAGCCTGTGTAGAAAGGATGATCTATTTGGATGCGATTCGTACTTGCTGCGCCGGCCTCGATGTTCATCAGGCCAACGTTGTTGTTTGCTTGTTAAAAGGCCCTCTTCATCAAAAGCCGACGAAAGTGATTCGGGAGTTTTCTACGGTACTCTCCGGCCTGCTCGAACTAGCCGACTGGCTCACTGAAGAAGGATGCACAGAGATCGCCATGGAAAGCACCGGCATCTTCTGGCAACCTGTTTACAATGTACTTGAAGCTTCTTGCACCATCACTCTGGCCAACGCTGCCCATATTAAAGCCATCAAAGGCCGTAAAACCGATATGAAAGATGCCCAATGGATCGCAGAACTTCATCGGTGCGATTTAATCCGCGGCAGCTTTGTGCCTCCTGTGGAAATCCGCGAATTGCGAGATTTGACGAGATACCGCAAAAAACTCGTTGGGCACGCTACCGCCGAAAGAAACCGCATCTTGAAGGTTCTCGAGATGGCTAACATTAAGCTCTCCACCTTTATGAGCGATGTTTTTGGCGTTTCCGGCCGTCTCATGCTTCAAGCTCTTGTGAATGGCGAAGTTATTGAACCCGCGCAAATCGCCGATCTTGCCAAAGCCTCTCTGCGCTCCAAGATTCCGCAACTCGTTTCTGCTCTCAATGGTCGCGTCACCAAACACCATCGTTCCATGATCGCTAGATCGCTCAAACATCTCGAATTTCTCGAACAATCCATCGCTGAGTTAGAGGCCGACATGGAAGTATACTTCGCACCGTATCAGCGGCAATTAGAGCTATTGGATAGTATTCCTGGTGTTGGCGAGCATACCGCCAAGATCATCTTGGCTGAACTGGGAACGGATATGTCTGTATTTCCCACGGAGATGCACCTATCTTCTTGGGCAGGGCTTAGTCCGGGCAATAATGAGAGTGCCGGTAAAAAAAAAGTACTACCATAACCAAAGGCGATAAAATTCTTAAGTCTGCTCTCACAGAAGCAGCCTGGGCCGCCAGCAACACGAAATCCTACTTAGGTGCAAAGTTCTGGTCCATTACAAGTCGGCGCGGGAAAAACAAGGCTGTCATTGCGATCGCCCATAAGATTCTAGTCATTGCGTACCACATCCTATTGAAGAACGAACCGTACAAAGAACTTGGTGCGGACTATTTAGAGAAACGACGAAGCATTTCCAAGGAAGAGCTAATGATTCGTAGGCTACAAAAATTAGGTTACTCGATACAAAAAGTAGACGAACTTCCCTCAACCAGTTAGGCTCTTTTAAAAAATATTCATTATGGGGACCGGGCATCCTATTGCCTTTTTTCGGCTTTTGACCTCATTTCAATCCATTTTCTCTTCGAAGTGACCTCGAGCTAAACGTTATTTTCCCATCAAATCCCCCCACCGGGGGGACCCCAGGCGCTCAGGCGCCCTGGACCCGCCCGCAGTGCGAGACTGCTCGCTTCTAGGGTCGCGTTTGTCGGGCATGGATTTTTGGGCTGCGCGTCAAAATCCTATGCCCGACACGCTGCACAATCGACGTGATGCCGGGGGAGGTAATTCGTGCCTCGGGCCGCGTTATGTCCTGCCATCGTTTTGCATTCGCAAACGGATGGCAGGACTCGCTCAACAATCGTACGGTACAGCTTCTACAACGAGCAACCTTATGAGTTCGGCACGATTCGGCTAATGCCGAATTGGTGCCGATCGCAGCAAAGAACAAATCGTTAAAGATGATTTCCAAGAGTCGAATAACAATAAATAACAAACCCCATCGTTCAGATGGGGTTGGGGGCTTACGCCGGTAAAGGAGTCTTCGTCGGCTTGGCGTAGCCTTTTTCGTAGGTTTTATCAATAAACGTTCGTATTTCTTTCAAGCTTTTGCCGTCCTGCTTCATCTTGATGGATTGAACCGCTATTTGCAGGCATACTCCGCAGCGCGTCCCGTGATCGTCCCAAACGATCGAACCGTCGCTGTTCACTTCCTTCACAAAGCAATTCAAATTGCTTGTGTGTCCGGCGCTTTCGCCGCAGCCGCAATAACAAGGAATCCATTTCAGAATGTCCGAGGCCTTACCGGCAGCTTCATATACCAGGCGGATTTGTTCGGGTTGGCCTTTCAAAAAAGACGGAGCAACATCCGCCGAAGCTGTTTTTTCTTGAATATCGCCGCTTACGGCATGGCTTTGATGTCCTTGGTCTTTATTGGATCCGCATGCCGATAAAACAAAAGCGATCGATAAGGCGACGATGGCTCCCTTATATGAGAATGTCAAACGGTTCACTTCCCTCCGTCGTATTGGCAACTTAAATATACCATGAGGGCTCGTTTGACCGCATCATATCCAGGAAAAGTTCAAATTTCGTTCGAATCAAGAAACTTGGAGGCTCCTTAGGATGCCGTCGATTTCCTTCATCTGCTCCGGGGCGAGCGGTCCGAAGCTCGTCGCCTTCGCCGCCTCCTCCACCTGCCCCACGTTTTTGAGTCCGGGAATCGGGATCGTGCTGCCGCTTCTCCCCCAAATCCAGGCGAGCGCCCCCTGCACCAGGCTTCGCCGGCCGGATGTCAATATGTCCCGTATGGCATCAAGCGCATTCAAAAATTCGACTTTCGGCTCGCCGTCCTTGAAATAAAGGACCCATTCGTGCTTGCTGCCGCGCACGTCATCGGACGGTAACCGCGACGTCCGGTTAAATTTGCCGCTTAGCAGCCCCATGGCGAGAGGTGCGTTGTCGATGCTGGCCAGTTGGTGCCGTTCGCACAAATCGATCATATCGGAATGACCGATCAGCACATTAAAAGGATGCTGGATAGCCGCTCCGGTAGACCTCTTGGCAAACGCTTCGGCCCGCTCCGTATCTTCGGTGCTCCATCCGTAGGCGCGGATCCAGCCTTGCCGCTTCAACTGCTCCAGCGTTTCGATGACCGAATCGAGCTGCTCCAGCGGTATGCCTCCGGCATGAATCTGATACAGGTCGATATAATCGGTCGCGAGCCTCCGCAGCGAAGCTTCGCAAGCCGAGCGGATATAATCCGGTGATACGTCGACTTTCGTGTACACGTTGCGGGTCGCAGCATCGTAGGTGAACCCGAATTTCGTTGCGATGACCGCCTCGTGCCGGCGTCCCTTCAAGGCCCGGCCGATCACCTCTTCGCTATGTCCTGTGCCGTACGCATCCGCCGTGTCGAAGAAATTGATGCCGAGCTCCAGAGCAAGCTCAATTGCCCGAATCGATTCATCGTCATCGACTTCCCCCCAACCGTCCGGCAATCCATCCAGCCAAAAAGGCCCGCCGATCGCCCAGCAGCCGAACCCGACCGGACTTACCTCGATTCCCGACTTTCCCAGTTTTCTTTTTTGCATGCTGTACAGCCTCCTTTTTCTCATAGGATTCAAAATCAGTATAAGGGGAAGAATCGGTTTATATCAGATCCATTTTTCATCAATTTTAAGGAACCAATTTGGCGAACAGAAAAAACGGCCCTATTTGGAGTTACACTCCGCTTTGGGCCGCTTTTTGCCTTTCTCATTCAACTCGTTCCGGTTGTTGATACGTGCATTTTATTCAGATTGCCTAAATTAATCCGTCGTTTCGATATAGCCGTCGCCTTGGCATCTGCCGCTGGTGCAGCTTAACACCAGCTTGGCATTATGCTGATTGTAGCCGTCCAAAGGCATGTCGAAAGTAATGTAATGATCTCCGGAGTTAGGTTGACCTATCGGCGTTAACGGGTTGGTAACGGTTCCGCTGGCGATCACATTGAAATATCCGTCGACCAGCTCCCAGTTAATGTCTCCCCAATTCCCTGTAGGCGCGCTGTTATTAACCGAGATATATACATGGTTGCCGTAATGAAACCTGGATTCCACCGAACTCGGGCTGTATTCGTTTATATCGATGTATTGACTGGATGCGGCATAAACGGGCAGCGCGGCCAAAAAGATTGAAGCGGCCAAGATAAGACTGGCAAACAACCGTTTTTTCATCATTCATCCATCCTTTCGATTTGGAAAATGTATAATTTGAGCTGAAGAAGATTTGGTTTTACGTTCTCCTTTCTCTAAGGATTGATGGCGCAACTTTATGGTAGCACAAGGAAATATGGGAAAATATAGGTGGAATCTGACTTATTTTTCGTTCGCGGAGCCAAGAACAAACCAATATGGACAATCCGATATAGGGATAAAATGTTAAAATTCCTTCAGCTCCATAAACCGAAGGAATTTGGTTAAGTTCGATCAGTGCGACTGTTCCGGCCTCACTTTTGGTAATGCAATCCGATTACGCCATTCTCATACGTTTTGCTGCGAGTTAAACGAAGAGGTTGCTGCTTGCCGGCAAGAGCAAATAAACGATCCCCCTGAGAAGCAATGACGGGATGAACGAGCAGCCACAACTCGTCATAAAGGTCGTTTTGAATAAACGATTGCCATGTCTTTACTCCGCTTTCGACGGAAATGCGATTCCTGCGTTTTTTCAGATCCTCCAGCTCCCGTGCGAGCGACTGATCGTCTCGAACAGCAATCTGCTGCGAGTTTCTCCATATCAACTCCACTTCGGAATGGGAAATCACCACTTTGGGGATTTCGTTCATGCGCCTCGCTATAGCCCTTTCCAGCGAGTTGGACGAATTCTCCGCTTGCTGCCAATGCCCGGCGAGCGAGGCGTATGAGTTTCTTCCGACGATGATCGTGTCCACCGTATTGTAATACTCCAAATAATCTTCGAAAATCTCTTCGCATAAACTCATCCACCGGTACTCATCCGACACAACACCGTCCAACGACAGCTGCATGGTTAAAACGATGTTTCCCATACGTGCAATCAACTCCTAACATAAAGTATAATTTTGCAAAAATATTATAACCTCCCCTCTATTAGGACATTTCTTACAGATTGCTGACTTGCTACCGGCTATTTGCCATCCTCTTTACGACCGGTCAGCATCAACATAATAAAAGATATGAGTATCATCGATCCCGTCCAGGCCCAAGCCATCGGGGAATTGCCCGCATCGACCGCCACATATATGGCCGTGGGGATAGTTTGCGTTTTCCCCGGTATGTTGCCGGCAATCATCAGCGTCGCCCCGAATTCGCCAAGACCGCGGGCAAAGCCCAGGATATAGGCGGAGATCAATGACCGAAGCGTCAATGGGAGCGTGATGTGCCGAAACACCTGCCATTCGCTCGCGCCAATGGATCGCCCTGCATCTTCCAAGTCGCGGTCGACGGAAGCAAAGCCAACTTTCATCGTCTGATAAACAAGGGGAAAGGCCACCACGATCGAAGCGATCACAGCGGCCCACCAGGAAAAGACGACCGGTGCGGCGAAAAGCCATTCGATGAACCGTCCTAGCCAGCTTTTGCGCCCAAGCATGACCAGGAGCAAAAACCCGACTACCGTCGGCGGCAGCACAAGCGGCAGCATAAACACCGTTTCCAGCAGTGTCTTTCCTTTGAACGATCTTCGGGACATCCACCAAGCCATACATACGCCGAACACGGCGACCAGTATGCTGGATAACAATGAGACCTGCAGCGATAATCGGATCGGGGGCCAAAATTCATTCCAGTTCATGTCTTTGGCAGTCACTTCGGTATCGAAAATCCGTATTTAACGAAAACATCGAGCGCTTCTTTCGACTGCAAATACGTGTAAAAATCTTCAGCTTCTTTGCCATGTTTGGATGCTTTGACCATACCGATCGGGTATTCGACGGGGGAATAAGTGCCCGGATCGACGGCAAAAGCAACTTTTACCTTCTGAGAAGATAACGCATCCGTTTTATATACGAAACCAGCATCGGCGTTGCCGGTTTCTACATATTGCAGCACTTGTCTGACGTCTTTGCCTTGAACCAATTTGGCTTGCAGCGCATCCCACAGCTTGGCGTTCGTGAGCGCTTCCTTGGCGTAATTACCCGCCGGAACGCTTTCCGGGATGCCGATCGCTACGTTTTTCACTTCCGCTTTGGATAAATCCGCGACACTTCCGATCGCCGCTTTCCCGTCCGTCGGAATAACGGCAACCAACTCGTTGATCAGCAAATTTTTTTGCTTATTCGCATCGATCAGCTGCTTATCGACAAGTGCTTGCATGTTCTTCGAAGCCGCGGAAAGAAACAAGTCTGCGGGTGCTCCTTGTTCGATCTGCTGCTGAAGGGCGCCGGATGCGCCGAAGTTAAAGTTCAATTTGACGTTGGAATGCTTGGATTCATAAGCCTTCTGGATTTCCTTCAGCGCATCGGTCAAGCTTGCAGCCGCCGAAATCGTCAGCTCCACATTTTCGGCAGGTTTTTGATTTGCCGGATTCGGGCTCGAAGCCGGTGTTGCCGGTGTCGCGCTTCCGTTGACAGTTGGCTTCGGTTCAGTACCGCAGCCTGCAAGTACGAATATAAGCATGAAGACTAAAGATAGAACAATACTAATTTTAATATTTTTTAACATCGGTTCCCCTCCAAACTACTACATGTATATAAATAGATATATTTATTATACTTCCAACCTAAGTTGCTGTAAACGAAGGTTCCGGCTAGAGCAGCCCGGCGGCTCTTAACATTTTGGCAATGAGTTGGGCCGACTCTGCTCTCGTCAAACCGGATTGGGGTTTTAGAAGGCCCTTATCGCAAGCGAAAATTGCAAACTTCCGGGTCCGTTGCCCTCTCACTTCATATCCGTTCAACACAGAAGCATATCTCCCTTCCTCTTTTGGTTTGGTTGCTTCCGCTTTCGCCTTTCTTTTATTCAATTATGATATAATTAGTTCAAAGTGGAATGATTCGAGATGTTGACCGGGGAGGATCTTGCTTTGACCAACGACATATCTTATACAACCGAAGAAATCGCCAAGCTTCTAAAAATATCCAAGCTCACGGTTTACGAATTGATCAAAAAAGGCGAGCTCCCCTCGTATCGGGTCGGCAAGCAAATGCGGGTGGATGCGGCGGATCTTGAAGCTTATAAACAAAGATCGAGAGGTACGAAAGTCGCCGAAAAACCGATAACGACTGATTCCCCGCTGCGCCCGCCTTCGTCGTCTCCCCAGAATGGCATTCGTCCTGTCGTCATCACCGGACAGGATATCAGTCTGGACATACTTGCGAAGCACATCGAGAAAAATATACCCGGTGTAAGGCCGCTTCGCGCTTATGTGGGAAGCCTCGACAGCCTGATCTCCATGTACCGGGGCGAAGCGGATATCGTCAGCACGCATCTTTTGGACGGCGACACCGGAGAGTACAATCTCCCTTACATTCGCCGGCTGCTCGTCGGTTCGTCATACGTGGTGGTGAATCTGCTATCGCGCCGTGCGGGCTTCTATGTACAGCAGGGCAATCCGCACAAGCTGAACGGTTGGGCCGATTTAGGCCGGCCGGGACTGCGGCTCGTGAACCGGGAGAAAGGCTCCGGGGCCCGGGTTTTGCTTGACGAGCAGCTGCGGCTCCATGGCATTCGGCCTAGCGAGCTCGAAGGATACGGCATGGAAGAAACGAACCACATCGGAGTAGCCGGTAAAGTCGCTTCCGGCGAAGCGGACGTCGGCGTCGGCATTGAGAAAGCCGCTTCCATTGTCGGCAATGTCGACTTCATCCCTCTGATTCAGGAGCGTTACGACCTGGTTCTGTTGAAAAAAACGGAAAATCACGATTGGATTCAGGCCGTTCTCCAAATTTTGAAATCAAACGCCCTTCATCAGGAATTATCTGCGATATCCGGCTACGACTTGTCGTTAACCGGACAAATTTTGTACGAAATCTGATCGGCTGGCCCTTGCCATCTTCGAGTCGATCCATAAATTGATTCAATCTGGCAGCCGACCGCGCTCGTCACCCCCATATCAATTTTATCTAATTATAACAAAACACAATTAAACATAATTAATATATATCGACATCCGCTATATATCAATCTATCTTGTTATATTTTATTTGGCATTATCTTGACGTTTCGATTACAATAACAGTTCCATTGCAACCCGTTCTTTATCTGCAATCTCGGACAAAAGCTTGGAAACCTGGTTTAGCTCGCCATGGTTTCCCGTTTTTCCCGCACGTTCGATCAAAGTTGAAACGCCGACCCACATGGGAGCGATTTCTGCAAACAGCAAATAGGCCTGTTCTACTTTGGGGTCTCCACACAGATCCACGCACTCTTTGAGAAAATCCCGATATAGATTTCGAAACAAAGCGCCGCCGGTGCCCGCTCTTTCCATCAATAACGCAGTCAAGATTAGATCCTGCTCCAAATTTTTGCTGCGGGAAGGCCATTTCACGATTTCACTGCTCATTTTGATAATGCCTTTATTTCCCAGATTGCGAATGGGCGGATTCAGATAGTCATGCGCATTGTTGGATAAGGATGACCGTATAGCTGAGATAAGAGGCGGAAGAATGCCGGCCGGCTCGATCGTAAAGGAACGATTTCTCGAGCTCATAGGCCCCTTTGCATTTCTCGCCATGGCCAGTTGGGCCAAACGTGTCTTCACAAGTCCGCCCTGTTGTGTCGTATCCGCCAAATAGGCGTATTCGTCATCCATGCCGTACATGACCGCGTAGTGGGCGGCAAAGTGCACTTTGTTTGTGAAATAATCCAAATAATAGGAGTCCAATTTAAGCCCCACGGGAATTCCGCGTTCTATGGAGCTTCTTACGTTCTGCCACGCTTTTTCAACGGACGAGGTTTCCTGCACCTTGACGATTAAGCCGAGCCGGGACGCTATGCAAGCAGACAATTCATCCGGCTTCACCCTGCCCCCGATAAAAGGAAAATCCATTGCCTTCGAATCCCAATAAATGAATCCGAGCCCTTGTCCGAGCCCGAACAACATCGGCTCCGACAGCCGGATTCCCGCAAATTGAAGCAGGTTGCCCATTGCTGTCGTCTCGCAATGCTCTCCTTGAAAAGGAATGAAACCTTCGATGATTTTAGTCATGTTCCTCCATCTCCTCCACCAATTCGTTGATTAAATTGACGACAAATTCCCGCTCACCCTCGATAAGACTTATCGGATGCAGGAAAAGTCCCCTTACATACAGAGGCAATCGAACGCCTCCTTGCGACTCGTATTTCTGTCTTATATTTTTTAAAGTCTCTCCGAGAAAATCCAGCCTTTTCCGCAAAGCTCTAACAGCCTCACCTTTCTCGATAAAAGGTAATGCGGCAAGGCCGAGATCAAACCGGTTATCGCGCTCCCGCGAAGAAGACAGGCTGGCGATGATTTCACTTCTCAGCGTCGTCATCCCGGCTTCCGTCATGACAAATCGGGTCGGCATAGGACCTTTGCCGGATTTCTCGCCGGAATCCTCGGATTTGATCAATCCTTTATCGTTCAGTTTCTTCAGCCCTGCATAAATCGAAGTCGTACCGATATTCGCCCATTCCCGATAACCGCGCTGATCGATTACCTTGTTGATGTCATAGCCCGACGCTTGATTGCGCTCCGCTATAATTTGCAGCAGCATAAATTCAACATTCGAAAGTTGATTCATGAAGGGATCCCTCTCGTTAAATATTTCATATATGTAATATAACAGTAGTGAATTATATGATCAATTGTTTTTGTTCGTCCATTCAAACGATTATTTAACTTTTCATGGTGTATAATGATTTCGAAAACCAGTATTATGTAAGGATGTGGGAAATTGTGAGAGTTTTAGTCGTAGAGGATGAAGCGCGCATGCAAAAAGCCTTGTGCAATGGATTAAAAAAATATGGTTATGCTGTTGACGCTGCCGGCGATGGCGAAAAGGCTTTAGAGCTTATTGAAATAAATGCATATGATGCGGTTGTGCTTGACTTAAATTTACCGAAAAAGGACGGGATCGAGGTTCTCAAGGAAATCCGGGCAACGAACCGGGAGCTTCGCATCTTGATTTTATCGGCACGAGCGTCGGTGGAAGACAAAATTACCGGACTGGATACCGGAGCCAATGATTATCTGGCAA
The DNA here is from genome assembly GCF_023276405.1 of Paenibacillus hamazuiensis. NCBI lineage: Bacteria > Bacillati > Bacillota > Bacilli > Caryophanales > Paenibacillaceae > Paenibacillus > Paenibacillus hamazuiensis. Next base: position 1,460,645 of record NZ_JALRMO010000001.1, on the reverse strand, counting down.
AGCCATTTCATTTCAAAGAACTGGATGCCCGCATCCGTTCGTTGTTGCGCAGGGCTTTTATTCAAAAGGATACCGTCCTCGCACACGGTGATATTAAAATCGATACCGCCCTAAGGCGCGTCACTGTGAACGATCGCCAGGTTGAGCTAACCAAAAAAGAATATTCCATCCTGGAATACCTCTTTCTGCATATCGAAAGGGTAGTGGGTACAGAGGAGCTGATCGAGCACATATGGGACAACAACGAAGCGGATCTTTTTTCTAATTCCTTTAAGGTACAACTCAATTCTTTGAAAAAAAAGCTGGCCCCCTATATCGGAGATATGGAACTGATTAAAAACACGAGAGGTTTCGGGTACTCGATCTCCAAGGAGTATGCGGATGAAACAGTTAAATAAAATTACACTGCGATTAAGGCTTACGATATCGACTGCACTGACACTCACCGTCATTTGCGTTCTGTTGACACTCTCACAGGTGATAACTTACTCCGCTACGGTGCCGGCAACCCATTTGAATGCCGATGTCCATCTCTCTTTGAATTCAACTACGGGAACCCCCCTATCGGAAGAAAAAAATGATTTCATATATTGGAGTTTCGTATACATGCTCGTCATGATTGCACTGGGAACGGGAGCCTCCTATTTCATTGCCGGCAAGGCGTTAAAGCCGGTTGCAAATTTAAGCGAAACCGTCAAAAATATCGATGAAAACAACTTGTTCCAGCCGATTAAAAGCTTTGATACAAATGATGAAGTGGCACAGTTAGCCGCCTCCTTCAACCATATGATCATGAAATTGGAAAAATCGTTCAATCATCAGAAGCGGTTCGCGGCCAATGCCGCCCATGAACTCAATACGCCGCTGTCCAGTATCATTGCCAACATTGAGGTTCTGCAGATGGATGAACATCCTACCGTTCAAGAGTATAAAGAGGTGTTGGACGATACCTTGGCGGAAGCGCAGAGAATGAGTCTCCTCGTATACGACCTGCTGAAGATGAACAGTTCGTTAAATAGGGACAATTGTGAAAGTTTTGATGCAAAAACGATGTTCGATGATATTATTTTCACCGTATTGGAGAGCAGCAACGAAAAAAACGTCCGTATCGACAACAACATCACGGACATTACGCTTTTTGGCGATAAGGCGCTTTTGCAAAGAGCCTTCCTAAATCTTGTGCAGAACGCCGTGAAATATAACGAGGATAACGGAGCTGTTATTATTTCGGCAGTCCAACGTGAGGAATCGGTGACGGTCACAATCGAGGATACCGGAATCGGTATTCCGGAGGGCGAACTGGAATCCGTTTTCGAACCGTTCTACCGGGTCGACACTTCTCGTTCAAGGGCACTGGGAGGAAGCGGGCTAGGCTTGTCCATCGTGAAAACCATCATTGAAAAGCATAGAGGAAAAATAGAGATAGAAAGCGAACTTGGAGGTTTTTCAAAAATAACGGTCGTTTTGCCGAAAAAATAACCTTAATTTAACTTTGTGTTAGATATCATCATGTTAATCCCACAAAATAAGGAGATAATGTGATGACGCTCAAACACACTGAACACTCAAAAGACGACGGTTTCACGCAATTACTGCGTATGGAGCGGATCAAATTCCGGAAAACGCGCGGTCTTGTAATCGGCATTATAGTTGCTTTGCTGCTAACCGTATTGCCGGGGCTGCTCATTTCGGCTGCCATGACAGGTATTGGCCCGACAATCCCCATTAGTCCTAATGGTCAGGCAGTGACGGATAAGTTTTATTTCGTACACCAGCCGTTGACGGGGGATGGGAGCATTACCGTTCGCCTAACCTCTCTGACCGGCCTGATCACCTATCCTCCGCCCAACCATGACCAGATAGTTTCCGGCGTTGTACCATGGGCGAAAGCAGGCGTCATCATCAAGGACGGCATCAAGCAGGGATCGGCTTACGCGGCACTGATGGTCACCGGAGCCAACGGGGTGCGAATGCAATACAACTACACAAACGACACCGCCGGGCATCCGGGCAATGTCTCCCCGGAATCGCCTCGTTGGCTGCGCCTTACACGTTCCGGTGACATCATCACAGGGTACGAATCGATGGACGGTGTGCAATGGACGAAAGTTGATACGGTTCATCTGGTCGAACTTCCTTCTACTGCGGAGGTCGGGCTCTTTGTTACGTCCCCGGGAGATATAACCGTTCTTGAAGGAGCCAGCCGCTTTACCAGCGCCACCGCCGATTTTGATCAACTGGAGCTGCAAGGGGAAGGAACAGGCGACTCGTGGAGCTACAGCGACATCGGCGCCACCATCAAGCTTGACGGGTCGGTCCACCATCCGGGTCGCGCCAGCCGGTCAGGCGGCACGTTCACCGTGACCGGAAACGGTGACATCGCGCCGCTGGGGGCTGAGGGCGGCTGGACTGTTGAACGCTGCCTCATCGGAACGTTTGCCGGTCTGATAGCAGTGATGATTGTGGCGGTATTGTTTGTCACAGCCGAATGCCATCGGCGAAAAAAACGCGGCTCCGGGCTTGCTGTACCGTGTCCTCATAAAGTACTGGCGGCAAAAGCTGTCGTTATCAGTATCACTTCCTTTGTTATCGGGCTGGTTGCGGCCATTTTCACGATTGTGATTTGCAAACAAATTCTGCTCTCAAACGGCAACCCCGTCCTGCCGGCAGCCGCGCTCACGGAGGTGCGGATTATATTCGGCACAGCGGCACTCTTCGCCTTTGCCTCTGTTCTTGCTCTCGCATTTGCAGGCTTGCTCCGGCGCGGCATATTGGCGGCGACTGCCAGCATCGCAGCTGTTATCCTTCCTTACATTCTCGCTTTTGTAAACGCCTTACCTTTGGATGTTTCCCGATGGCTGCTCCGGCTTACTCCTGCAGCCGGGTTTGCAATCCAGCAAAGTATTCCTGAGTACCCACAAGTGATTGGCCTCTATACGCCGCAGGTGGGCTATTTTCCGTTGGCCCCGTGGGCAGGCTTCACGGTGCTCTGCGGCTACACTGCCATAATCTTCGGTCTAGCCATCTCCAAGAGCCACTTTCGCAGCGATTCCCTCCCGCGAAAGCATTAGCAAGCATAATAACACCGATATGTCAACTCGACACAGGCCCCGATACTATGTCATATCCTCTTGAAAACAAACAAAGGTTTCAGCCCATGAGCTGAAACCTTGGTGTGATTTGAGAGGGTAACCCGGCGATCATTGCACTATTAGTGCAGAAGACCCGTGGCTTTGCGTCCCTGTCTTTCGATCAGGTTTGCCTTTTTTCTAGTCTATTCGGCATATTTGAATTAATTTATTTTACCATATTTCAATAGATGCCAAAAAGCTTGCTTGGTGTCACACCTTAGTAACGTATGTTTGAACATAGCGCAACTCGCTTCTTCTTTTGGCAAGCGATTGCTCAAATACTAACGTTGGATGGTTCCTTAATATGCACCATAATTCTGACCAGGTACTCTTCCGGATTTTGTAGCGACACCTCATCCTGCAAGTACTCCTCGTAAGCATCACCAATGACTACATATTGATTCTTCTCTATGTAATCAAAAATTTGCGGATAAATTTTATCCGTATCCCCATAATCCGCCTTGGTGTACGAAACCAAGTAAAATCCCTCCGGCATATATTGTTGCTCTTCTGAATGAGTGGTCATGCGACTAAACATATGGGACACCATATCTCCGTCTTTCTTCAGTAAATCCTCCTTCTTAACAATAACGCCGTTCGGATATCCGATGGGTGCATTCTCTCTCTCCAGACGCATTTGAAAATCATCCCAGAGATATTCGGGAATTTGCTCCTTGGATGCATGTACGCGGCAACTCAACAGCAAAGGAATCCTGGCTTGCCGGATCACCTTCATACGGCTTGTGTCTACATGAATCGAATGTTCAATCCTCTCTGCTTGCATGCTGATCATTTGCCGGGTCCGTTCAAGCTTCGCCATCTGCAATTGGACAACCTCTCCCTGTTTTCGTAGAAATTCAAGTGTATTGGCAGGGGTTCGACGGCTCTGATGCTCCCGAATTTCCTCAAGCGACATACCAAACTCCTTGAAGACATGAATCATACCGATAGTATCCAACTGGCTGCGATGGTAATAGCGATACCCGTTGTCGGCAACAAATGCCGGCTTGAATAGTCCAATACGATCATAGTAAATCAGCGTTTTGCGTGGAATATCTGACATTTTGGAAAAATCACTAATGGACATCATATCGGATTGATGCATGGCTACCTCCAAAAAAACAATTTGACTGTATAGTTACTATACAGTTTACGATAACATATATCGCTGCACCACATCCACTACGCATTGTTAGAGGAGAGATTTTATATGTTGAGAAAATTGCTCCAAAGTGTGAGGGAATTCAAAAAAGATACATGGCTGACTTTCTTGTTTTTGCTTGGCGAGGTTGCTATGGAGGTCACGATTCCATGGTTGATGGCGGAATTAATCGATAAGGGAATTAGTGGAGGAAATATGAGCCCGATAGCTAAATATGGCTTAATTCTGTTGCTATTTGCGCTGATATCGCTTGTGTTTGGCGCACTCGCTGGCAAACACTCCGCAATCGCCATGGCTGGATTTGGTAAAAATCTACGTCATGATCTGTTTCGTCATGTTCAGCGGTTATCCTATTCCAATATGGATAAATTTTCATCCTCCGGCATCGTAACAAGGCTGACGACCGACATTACGCATGTGCAAAGCGCCTTTTTGATGATCATAAGGATTGCCTTTCGCAGCCCGGTTATGATGATGTTTGCAACCGTAATGACCTTTCAAATCAGCCCAACCATTGCCGTATGGTTTTTAGTCGTCATTCCTGTTCTTGCGGTGGGGGTGTTACTCATTATGAAGTATTCGTTCCCTATCTTCGAACGCGCCTTTGGCAGCTATGATGAATTAAATAAAGTTGTCCAGGAAAATGTCCGAGGGATGCGCGTCGTCAAATCCTATGTTCGGGAAGATCACGAGATTTCAAAGTTTCAGGCCATATCCCAAAAGATATTCAAGCAAATGGTCAAAGCGGAACGCATGCTATCTTACGAGCTTCCACTTATGCAAGTCGTTCTATATACCGTAATGCTGCTCATTTCATGGATTGGAGCCAAGCTGGTTGTCAGCGGCACAATGACGACCGGAGAGCTGACGAGCGTATTTGCTTACTCCATGCAGATTCTGATGAGCTTGATGACCCTTGGTATCGTGGTCATCGTGATCGCCATTGCCCGTGCTTCCGCAGGGCGAATCTATGACTTATTGAACGAACAGCCTGACATTACGAGTCCAAAATCGCCAGTAACGGAATTGCACACGGGAGATGTGGAATTTCGCAACGTTTCGTTTCGTTACTCAACCAAAGCGGAGAAATACGCATTATCCGGCATTAATCTTCGAATCCACTCGGGACAAACCATCGGTATCATTGGAGGAGCCGGCAGCGCAAAATCGACGCTTGTACACTTGATCCCACGCCTCTATGACGCAAGCGATGGCGAGGTGCTCGTTAGCGGAACGAATGTGAAACAGTACGATCTACGCGTCCTCAGAAACCAAGTTGCGATGGTGGTGCAAAAAAATGTTTTATTCGAAGGCTCCATTAAGGAAAACCTTCGTTGGGGCAATGAATCGGCTACCGACGAGGAGTTGATTGAAGCATGCAAAGCAGCCCAGGCCCATGACTTTATCTTGGCTCTTCCTAACGGATATGATACTCACCTGACTCAAGGAGGAAGCAACGTTTCCGGAGGTCAGAAGCAGCGGCTTTGTATTGCAAGAGCCTTGCTTAAAAATCCCAAAATTCTTATCCTGGATGATTCGACCAGCGCTGTCGATACACGAACGGATGCAATGATTCGGAATGTCTTCAAGGAAAGCATCCCCGACATAACCAAAATCATCATTGCACAACGCATCGCTTCCGTCGAGGAAGCAGATCAAATTATCCTGCTGGACGAAGGCCATATAGTGGATATAGGCTCTCACCGGGAACTCATGAGCAGAAGTGCGATTTTTCAGGAGATTTATAATACGCAAACAAAGGGGGTTGAAGAAGATGTCGGACAGCACGAATTACGGTAAAACCCTTATGCGGCTACTTGCCTACTTCAGGTATTTCAAATTCAGCTCTTGCCTGGTATTGCTGTTCGTACTGATTAGCGCCGCCGTATCGGTCTCTTCTGCCGCATTTTTAAGACTGCTTATTGATGACTTTATTGTGCCTTTGCTGGGTGATCAACATCCGGTGTTTGATGCCTTGCTGCAGGCTTTAACGATTCTTGCCGTGATCTATGCTGCCGGGGTCATCAGCACGTTTGTCTCCAAGAGATTGATGATTACGATCTCACAGCAAATCATGAAAAAAATTCGTGACCATTTGTTCGGAAACATGCAAAGGCTTCCCATTAAGTATTTTGACCGAAAAGCACATGGCGATTTGATGAGTCACTATACGAATGATGTAGATACGCTTAACATGATGCTTACTGACGGATTGCCACAATTGCTATCCACCACTGTGACCCTTTTAGTGGCGCTTGGGACGATGCTTTATCTCGATGTACCGTTAACGATTGTAGTGGTAATGGGATCAGTTGTAATGTTATGGGTGACCAAGATAGTGGCCACAAAAGCAACCCTGCACTTTTTCCGGCAGCAGGAATCGCTTGGCGTTGTAGATGGTTATATGGAGGAAATGATACATGGTCAAAAGGTTGTGCAAGTGTTCAGTCGCGAGGATAAAGCGATGGAACAATTTTCTCGATATAACGAGGAATTGTTTAAAGACTCAGCTGCAGCAAACAAATATTCAAACATCCTGATGCCTATTAATGAAAATCTTGCAACCTTCATCTACGTGCTGGTTGCCATTGTTGGCGGAGCTATGGCGATATCCGGCTGGAATACAGGCTTGACACTGGGGAGCATCGCCGCCTTTCTAAGCTTGTCCAGAAATTTCACTATGCCGATCGCCGAAATCTCCTCGCAGATGAATATGTTTGTGGTGGCCCTTGCGGGAGCGCAACGGATTTTCAATTTGATGGATGAAAGTCCCGAAGAGGATGAGGGACGCGTGACGCTGGAAAAAAATCAACATCATACCGGATGGTCATGGAAGCTGGAAGACGGTTCCGTTGTCGCATTGCAGGGAAAAGTGGAGTTCAGGCAAGTAACCTTTTCATATGACGGCAAAAAGCAGGTGCTTCAGGATCTGACACTTTATGCTAAACCCGGACAAAAACTTGCTTTTGTAGGTGCTACTGGTGCTGGAAAAACCACTGTCGCCAACCTGCTGAACCGCTTCTACGAAATTACAGAGGGTGAAATCCTTTATGATGGCATCAATATTCAACGCATTCGAAAGGCTGATTTACGCCGCTCACTAGGAATTGTGTTGCAGGATACTCATCTTTTTTCCGGGAGTGTGGCCGATAACATTCGTTACGGTCGCTTGGAAGCGAGTGATGAGGAGGTTATACAAGCGGCCAAGCTGTCTCATGCGGCCAGCTTCATTGAACGCTTGCCGGATGGATATCATACCCGACTGGACGGCAGCGGGAACGAACTTTCCCAGGGTCAGAGCCAATTGCTGGCCATCGCCAGGGCGGCTATTGCTAACCCGCCTGTGATGATTTTAGATGAAGCAACATCATCCATTGATACACGAACGGAAGCGCTCGTGCAATCCGGAATGGATAACCTGATGGATGGCAGAACGGTATTTGTGATCGCTCACCGTTTGTCCACCGTACGAAATTCGGATGCGATACTGGTGATGGAACGAGGCCGAATTAAGGAACACGGTAACCACGATCAATTGATAGATCAAAGAGGGTATTATCACCAATTGTACACAGGAGTATTTGAATGGGAGTAACGGACACTTGTTCATCTATTGTAAATCTCTCACCTAAGGAGCAGCTACACATGACACAAATAAGAAAAGACCACCTGCTAAAAATAATTTTACTCTTATTAGCCATTTCGTCGATTTTTCTATTTATACGGTATGCCCCTGCTATTCTTGAACTATTATCATCCATGGATAAATTCAGAGATTTTATTCGATCCTCAGGGAACTGGGGCCCTGTAATGTTTATTCTTTTCCAAATGCTTCAGATAGTGGTCGCTCCTATTCCAGGAGAAGTTATTCAAGTTGCAGGGGGATACATTTATGGTATAAGTCTTGGAACACTCTATACGACAATTGGCACGTTGTTAGGCGCAGCATTGGCTTTTTACTTCACTCGTTTTATCGGACGTTCTTGGATTGAACGCTTACTAGAAAAAAAGAATTACAAGTGGATGTCTGTTTTGAAAAATGAAAAAAAGCTATCTGTATTTTTATTTATCTTTTTCATTATTCCCGGCTTGCCAAAAGATCTACTGATATATCTTGCAGCCCTAACACCAATCCGTTCTTTACGTTTCTTCACTTTGCTTCTTATTGGTCGTCTACCATGGTTAATAGCCTCCGTTGTTATTGGAACCACCATTCATCAAGAACAATATGGGGTCGCCATCCTGATAACCATTATCTCTATTCTTGCTTTCATTATCGGGTACTTTTACAAGGATAAATGGATTGAACTATTTTCAAAATCGGAGAAGGATGAAGGAAAATTGTAGTACACCTTCTAAACTGCTTTCAAAATTGAGTCGAAAGAGAGGAACTATCCATGCAAATCATTGAAACCAATCGATTGAGGTTACGAAATTTTTCTGCGACAGATGCTCAAGGATTTTTGGAATATGCGGCTAATCCCAGAGCGAACTGCTTCCTTGGCGATAAAGTTTCGACATTGGAAGATGCCGTTTTAAAGATTCAGGAAAGAAGTTATGATGACTCCTATCTTGCAGTCTGCTTGAAAGAGAGCAATGCGCTAATAGGAGAACTATTTTATCTGCAAGAAGAGCCTGATACGTTTAGCATTGGATGGAACTTCAATGCCAAATATGAAGGAATGGGATATGCTAGTGAAAGCGCGGAAGCCTTCTTCTGGTATCTGTTTACGCAAAAAGAAGCCCGAAGGCTGTATGCGTATGTCGAGGATGATAACGTTAGGTCACAAAAGCTATGTGAAAAATTAGGCATGCGTAAAGAAGGCTGTTTTGTAGAATTTATTTCTTTCACTAAGTACGAGGATGGGACACCCAAATATGAAAACACCTTCCAATATGCATTATTAAAAAGAGAGTGGCTCGGAAGGGTTCAAACTCGAATTTGATTAAATCTGACAGCAAGTTAAACGATATGGAGTGAAGAGGATGAAGAAATGGATGCCAAACGCCGTCGTCGCCGCGAAAATCAATCTGAAGAGGTTGTCCCATCACTCTTTCGTCCGCCAGTTCCACGGTCGTGCCCCGGCTTTCCAGCCGTTCCAGAACGCTCTCCAAACAACTTCTCGGCAACGCAAGGTGACGCGAAAATTCGGCGGAGCAGTTGATAATGCGAGGCTTTCCGAAGGTGGAGAGCCTCATCTTCTGCGCTTTGTAGAATATATATTTACGATAACATGTTAGAAAACAAAATAAAAACCCTTCCTAAGAGAAGAGTTTGTTTGACGGTATGGTGCGGTCGAGAGGACTCGAACCTCCACGGCTGTTACACCACTAGAACCTGAATCTAGCGCGTCTGCCAATTCCGCCACGACCGCATAAGACAACATGGACTATTATACTCAGCCAGCCGAAAAAAGTAAAGAGGCCCGGGGAAAACCATTCCAAACTGCGCTGGAATGACGTTCCTCGGCCCCTCTGCACGAAGTGCTTGCTTATCGCAAAGTCAGTCCGCTCACGCCGAAAGCTGCCTGCCGTCCCAGGCGTAAGTGATCGGCTTGCCGCCGGCATTCGTTTCGAGGTGTACGGGGCGGCCCCATAACTTGAATACGAGCGGAAGCGTCCGCTCGATGTATTTGCGGTCCAGCTCCAGCCCCTCGAAACGGTGCACCAGCAGCAGCTCTCCGCGACTGTGGAAATCTCCGTCCTTGGCCGTGATATATGGAAATCCGCCGTTCGTGCGGGAACGCACGAGCTGGTCGCGAACCTGCTCCACATCGGTCGCCGTGACTTTATACACTCCGCTTTCGCGCCGGAAAAGGAACAGATCCATGTCCGTGACGAGCTCCTGCGTCAAATAATTACGCACGAACGAGGCATCCGAATCGGTCTCGCGAATTTCAAACAGCGCCTCTATCCCTTGTTTCCGCTCGATATGCTGCAGCATGCGCAGCCCCAGATAATACGGATTCAGCCGTCCTTGGCCGGGCTGAACGACGCCGGCGTTCATTTTGGCAAATTCGATAATTTCGGCTTCTTCCAGCTCCAACTGCTCCATCAGCCGCAAATGCCAATATGACGCCCAGCCTTCGTTCAAAATTTTCGTTTCCATCTGCGGCCAGAAATACAGCATCTCCGCCCGCAGCATGTACAAAATTTCCCGCTGCCAATCTTCCAAAACCCGCGATTCGCGGGCGATGAAGCCGATGACGTCCTTGTCGCCGCCTTCCGCCTCCACGTAACCGCGCGCCCGGCCGGCACGAATGTACGGATCGACATGCTCCTGAATGGCCAGTCCCGCATCGAGAAACGACTCCACAGCGTCCGGACCGTACCGGTGCTCGAATTCTCCCACCCGATCGGCAAACAATGCCATCCGGCTCACCATATCGCGGTCGGTCGCGGCAAACATCGCATTGTTTTTGAAAAAATCGCTGTGGCCGAGCACATGAGCGACGATCAGCTTATTTTGCAGCAGCGAATTGGAGTCCAGCAAAAACGCATAACACGGATCCGAGTTAATGACCAGCTCGTAAATGCGGCTCAGCCCCATGTCGTACTCCGACTTCATCCGCTGATATGCTTTGCCGAAGCTCCAATGCGCAAACCTCGTCGGCATCCCGTAAGCGCCGATGGAGTATAGCACTTCGGCCGGACATATCTCATATCGCATCGGAAAATAATCCAAACCTCGTTCCGCACCCATTTGGTGTAAAGTTTCAATTGCCTTTTCCAGCTTTTCATAGTCCGTATCGAACACCCGGCCCCACCTCCCTATTACCCCGCAATCTCATCCCGAAAAAAAGCTTGCAGCGTTTTAAGCACGTCGCTTTTCTCGCGCAGCAGCGTCCGCACGAACGCCGGATGCCGGATGCCGTCGAGCGCTTCCCAAAGCCGATTGCTGCCGTACGGAGACGTGCGTATTTCCCCGTAGCCGAGCATATTGATCCTCTCCGCCAGCTCGGTCGCGAGCCGTACCGCAAGCGCGTTGTCCGCATCGAAATTATCGCCGTCGGAAAAATGGAACGCGTACACGTTATGCCGCTGCGGATGAAACCGCTCGTCCACCAGCTTGTGCGCAAGCTCATACACCGACGAGCAGCGGGTTCCGCCGCTTTCTCCCCTATGGAAAAACTCGTCCTCGCTCACTTCCTTCGCCTCCGTATGATGGGCCAGAAAGCGGATGTCGACAAATTCGTATTTCGACCGCAAAAAACGCGTCATCCAGAAAAAAAAGCTGCGCGCGATATATTTCTCGAACGTCCCCATGGAGCCGGACGTGTCCATCATCGCCAGCACGACAGCGGACGACTGAGGCTTGCGGATGTCGTCCCACGTCTTGAAGCGCAGATCGTCGTTATGGATCGAACCGGCCGCTGCGCCGCCCGCCTCACCGGACATCGCCTGCCGTTTGATCGACTCCAGCAGGGTGCGCCGCTTGTCCACATTGCCCATCATGCCTTTGCGGCGCACATCGCTCCAGTGGATATCGTCCACCGTCATGTCGGGGTAGCTTTTCGGCTTCAGCCGGGGCAGCTGCAAATCCTCGAAAATGATCTCCGCAAGCTCGTCGATCGTCACCTCGGCCTCGTAATAATCGACGCCCGCCTGATCACCGGCCTGCTTGCCTTTGCCCGGTCCGTCGCCTTGCCCGTCTTCCGGAGCCCGGCCGAGCACATCGCCCGGCTTCGTTCCGCCGCCGCCCTGCCCGACCTGGTTTTGGTTCGCGTAGTCGAATCGGAACTTGGGCTCGTCCAGGCTGCGTACCGGCACCTTGACGACTTTGTCGCCCTGCGGCACGATGATCGATTCTTCGCTGACGAGGTCGGCCAAATTTTGCTTGATCGCTTCCTTCACTTTGCGTTTGTGGCGTTCCTGATCGAGCTCGCCTTTGCGATGAAGCGACCAGTCGTCGTGCGATAAAATAAACATCGGCTTGTTCATCGCAGTTCCCCCCTCTAGCGGTTCAGCAGGCTGCCTACGTATTTCATCAGCTCGTTCGCGCAGACGGCGCAGTAACCGTGATGTTCGATAAGCCGCTTCGACACCTCGTTCATGCGTTTGAGCTGCGTTTCATCGGGGTGCGAGGACGATGTCGTAATTTTCACGACATCCTTCAAATCCGCGAACAGCTTCATCTCGATCGCTTCCTTCAGCTTTTCGTGCGACGTATATTCGAACGTTTTGCCTTTGCGCGCCAAGCTGGAAATTTTGATCAAAATTTCTTCGCGGAACGCCCGCTTCTGGTTTTCCGTAATGCCGATCTGCTCTTCGATGGAACGCATCAGCTTCTCGTCCGGATCGTGCTCCTCCTCGGTAATTGGGTCCTTCATCTTGAAGCCGTTGCAGTACGCCTCGACATTGTCCAAATAGTTGTTCAGCATCGTATGCGCCGACTCCTCGAACGAATATACGAAAGCCCGCTGAATTTCCGTCTTGGCGGAGTGGTCGTATTCCTTGCGGGCGATCGTGATGAGGCCGAGCAGCCGCTCCCGCTCCTCCTTCGAGATCGAGGCGTGCTGGTCGAGCCCTTCCTTCAGCGAACGCAGCACGTCAAGCGCGTTGATGCACGTTTTATCGCCGCGGATGAGAGCCGACGAGATCCGGTTGATGACGTAGCGCGGATCGACGCCGGACATGCCCTCGTCGGGATATTCCTTCCGCAGCTCGTCCACATCGCCGCTCTTGAGCCCGTCGGTGCTGACGCCGTCGTAGGCATACATTTTTTTGACAAGGTCGATGCCCATTTTCTTCGGCTCCGCCAGACGCGACAGGATGCTGAAGACGGCCGCCGTCCAAAGCGCCTTCGGGGCAAGATGCACGCCGCGAATGTCGGACGCTTCGATGAGCTTGCCGTAAATGCGCTCCTCCTGGCTGACCTTCAAATTGTACGGGATGCGCATCACGATCATCCGCGAATGGAGCGCTTCGTTCTTTTTATTGGAAATAAAAGCGCGGTACTCCGTTTCGTTCGTATGGGCGACGATCAGCTCGTCGGCGCTGATGAGCGCAAAACGCCCCGCTTTAAAATTGCCCTCCTGAGTCAACGACAGCAGGTTCCACAAAAATTTCTCATCGCACTTCAGCATCTCCTGAAATTCCATTAAACCGCGGTTCGCCTTATTCAGCTCGCCGTCGAACCGGTACGCCCGCGGATCGGATTCCGAGCCGTACTGGGAAATCGTCGAGAAGTCGATGCTTCCGGTCAAGTCGGCGATGTCCTGCGATTTCGGATCGGACGGCGCAAATGTGCCGATGCCGGTGCGGTTTGCCTCGGAGAAGAATACCCGTACGACGCGCATATCCTCCATACGCCCGCAGTGCTCCTCCTCCAAACGCAGCCGGCACACCGGGCACAAATCGCCTTCGATCTTCACGCCGTATTCGTGCTGAAAATCGCGCCGCAGCTCATGCGGGACAAGATGAAGCGGGTCCTCCTGCATCGGGCAGCCCTTGATCGCATATACGGCGCCGTCGTCGGTGCGGGTAAACTCGGCCAGCCCTTCCTTGAGCAGACTGACCAGCGTCGACTTGCCGCCGCTCACCGGGCCCATCAAGAGCAGCAGCCGCTTGCGCACGTCCAGCCGCTGAGCCGCCGGGCGGAAATATTCCTCGACCAGCGTCTGAATCGGCTCTTCAAGACCGAACAGCGCTTTGCTGAAAAACGTATACTCGCGTTTCCCGTTGCCGCGATCGATAATGCCGGCGGCTTCGATCATGCGATAAATCCGGTCGTGGGCGAGCGCCGCCACAGTCGGCCGCTGCTTGACCAGGAGCAAATAATCGGCGAACGAGCCTTCCCACACCAAATCGAGATGTTTTTTCCGGTAACCTTCGAGTTTTTCCATGAACGACATACTCTTTTCGCCTCCTCAAGCTGTAATGGAAAACGCAAAAACACCGTGCGCGAGGCATGAAAGTATGCAGCTTTTAACAGATGCAACCAACCCTGACACAGTGTATGGCGACGGACGACGGGAACCTATCATTATTCAGTTGTCTATTTCAATTATACTAGATTCGGCGGATCGAATAAATAGAATTTTCTTAATTTTCCGACATTTAAAATTTGATTCACCGGCACATCAGAAAAGTATGGAAGCAGGGCCGTCTGCGGAGGGAGAATGGAAGAAAAAAAGGGGGAAAAAGGCTTTTCGTCCTGGACAAAAAGAGTGATTACGATCAAAAGGCTGTCGATCGTATAATCGACAGCCCCTTCCGCTGCACACCCGGCATAGGCATCATTTTTATGGGAATGTCCCGAACCGGGGAAGGCGAAGCCTACCGTCAGCCAAGGGCTGTCCGTCGCGGGGAATCTGAAGGAAATCGGATTTACATAGCGGAACCCACGTTCGCTATCTGCACATAAATGGGCGCATGAAAAAAATAGAGGAACTGAAATGCGCTAAGTTGATGGAAAATGGCTTGAGGAGCGGGAAAGCAATCCATTAGCACAGCTGAGTTCCGCTAATTTTTAAAAACAGCTGAAATTGCTCCACTTAGCGCACCATAGTTCCGCTATGGTCCCGCCGCTTAACCTGACAACATTGGCTAACCGCCCCTGTCGTTTGGTTTGAAAAAGCTTGTTCTCCGTTATTCCGTCGAATAAATCGACTGCAGCTCAATCGCTTCCGCCTGAACCGTCGCCCGACCGCCATTAACATATGCTTCCATACGTATCTTGTCCCTGGCAAGCGGGAAAACCAAATCTGTGATAACGGCGCTTCCGTCATTCGCAAAAACCTCGACCGAGCACCGGTCCATGATCATGCGCAGCTTCAGCTTCCGTTCTCCCGCAGGCTCCTCCAGAACCGCATCGTGCCGGCAGGCAAACAACGGATGGAAGCCGGAGTCGCCGGAACGCGTCCGGTCTGCGAACAGCCGTAAGGTTGCCGTATCAAGGCCGATCACCGTCTCCTCCGACTCGGATTCCGACATGCGCAAGATAAGACCGATCTCGGAGGTGCCTTCGTCCCATTCGAATTGCGCTTCCATGTCGAGCAAACCGCCGCATTCGATCAAAAGCTTACGCTCCCCGTCCCGAAGCGCCGCCGATGTAACGTGAACCGCAGACTTGCGAAGCTCTTCGAGCTCTCTTACCGGAAACTGGCGCAAGCGGACGCCTTGCCCCGAGTCGTACAGCCGAAGCTCTCTCGGAATCGTCATGGCGCCTCGCCATTTGTCCGTAGGCGTCAAATTCGCATATTTCCAATTGCTCATCCAACCGATAAACAGCCGCCTGCCATCCTCCTCCGGAATGTCCGACCACGTGACGCCCGCGTAGTTATCTCTGCCGGCATCCAGCCACAGCACCGTTTCCGCCGGGTTGTCGTTATGGAACATGTCCCCGTCGAAGCTGCCGACAAAATACTGCGTGCGCGAGCCCTCAGGCAGGTCAGGTCGTTCCCCTATGCTGACGATGAGCACCCATTTCTTAAGCCCCGCTGCGCCCCCATCCACGGGCAGCTCGAACAAGTCCGGGCATTCCCAAACCCCGTCGTGAGAGCCCTGTCCATCGTTGCCGAATTGTCCGGTAAGCTCCCAGCTTTTCAAATCATCGGAACGATAGAAGCGAATATGATCGGCAGCCGAGATGACCATCACCCACTGCCGCTTCGGTTCATACCAGAATACCTTCGGGTCGCGAAAGTCGGCGAGCTCCGGTTCGCTCAGAACCGGATTGCCGGCGTACATCGTCCAGGTGCGCCCTTTGTCCGAGCTGTAGGCCAAGCTTTGCCGCTGGCGCTGCTTTCCGGTCCCGGGATCGGTATCATGCTGCGTGAAAATCGCAACAAGACCGCTGCCGCCGCGAAAAAATCCCGTCGTATCCCGCCAATCGACAACAGCGCTCCCGGAAAATATCGTTCCGTGTTCGTCAGGAGCAAGCGCGATCGGCAGATGTTTCCACTGTACCATGTCCGGACTTACAGCGTGGCCCCAATGCATCGGCCCCCATCTAGTTCCATCCGGGTAATATTGATAAAACAAGTGGTATTCTCCTTCGTAATACACCATCCCGTTAGGATCGTTCATCCAGCCGGCAGCCGGGCTGAAATGCAGCTGTGGCCGGTACGGCTCTTGAAAATTCCGGTTGCCTTGACCTTCAACCACCCGCTCCACCTCCATCTTTCACCAATTTTCTACTGCGCTCGTTCTCTTCTATACTCATCCGGCGTTAAGCCAAACTTTCCTTTGAATACTCGGTAAAAATATTTTTCATCGCGGAAGCCGGCCCTGGCGGCGATCTCGTATACTTTAAGTTCCGTCTCTTCCAGCAGCTTCACGGCTTTTTTCAATCTGACGTCGGATAAATATTTGCTGAATGTCATCCCCGTTTGATTTTTAATCATCGCACTCAAATAGTTCGGGCTGAAATACAGCTGCCTCGCCACGGTTTCCAAGGAAAGGTCCTGCATATACGCACCGTCCATAAAGGCAGCAAACTTCTCGATCACCGTTTCGTGTTTCTTCGATCTGTGTCCCCTAATCGTGCTGCTGAACATAAGAAGCGCCTCGGTAAACCGATTCTTCGCCTCCGCGTTATCGGAACATCGGCGCAGCCGTTCCTCCAGCACGGAAACAGTGCTGACGTATTCAGCCTCGGGCATGAAATCCTTTACCGCGTAGGAGACATTGACCATAATTCGGACGAGCGTATTTTTCCACTGCTCCACCGGCGGAAACCCTTTGCTGAGCGCACCGGCAAACAGCTCTTCCGCCAACCCGGCGAGCTCTTCGTCCCGCGTCTTGCGGATCGCTTCCTTGATGAGCTCCTCTTCCTTGGCGGCGTTATAGGCAAACCCGCACGTCCGGTCTGCCGCATGTCTGAACGTCAGTGCCTTCCCCTGCAGGTAATAGCGAAATGTGACTGCCTCGAGCGCTTCCAAATACGACTGCCGGACGGATTCCGCCACCGGCTTTTCATTCCCGATGCCCAGAAAAACGGCGGCTTCATGACCGAACTCGGCGGCAAGCTCGCCCGCCAGCCTCATAAACAGCTCATCGACGGGCGAATGCTCGCGGTACGTGATCAAGGTCACGATATGCGCGTTGTTTTCTTTGGACATAAAAGAAACGGCAGAGCCGTGCGGCTCCATAAATTCATTCAACCTGCGGCTCACATTACTTCGCAGCTCTTCCTGCATGCGGTCCGGGATAGTGGCATACGGTAACAGCTCGGTGACGAATACCATCCCCCGATGCTGCAGCGAAAATTTCGCGATGATCTCCTGCCGCTGGTCCTGAATGCCGAATACGACCCAATCGTGCAGCATTTGCCCGTAATAAGCGGACACTTGCTGCCAAGTTTCCCGCTCCTGCTTCAGAGTCATGTCCATCCTTTTGATCGTTTCGGCGATCGTTTCCTCCCGCACCGGCTTCAGCAAAAAGTCGGAAGCCCCCAATTGAATCGCTTTTTGCGCGTATTCAAAATAACGGTACCCGGTCAATATGACGATTTTGACGCCCTGCCGCAGCTGCTGCAAATTTTCGATAAATTGTAATCCGTCCATCATCGGCATACGGATGTCCGTAAGCACGATGTCGATGGCCGTCTCCCTGACAAGGTCCAGCGCCGCTTTGCCGTTGCCGGCCTCAAGCACCTCATAAGCGGGCACGGCATTCCGGATAATTTTCCCGAGCACTCTGCGCTGAATGGCTTCGTCGTCAACAACCAATATGCGTCTCATGTGTTTATCCTTTTAGCCCTGTGTTTGTTATACCTTGAATATAATATTTTTGCAGCAGCAAGAAAAGGATCACGATCGGCAGCGTCGTAAACGTAAGAGCGGCCATAATTTGTCCGTAATACACCGGCGGCAGCGTGAAAAAGGTTTGGATGCCAAGCTGCACATTGCGCAGCTTTTCTCCCGTCGTCACCAGTATGGGCCATAGGAAATCTCCCCAATGGGATATAAAATCGAGTATAAACACGGTGGTAAACACCGGGCCGGACAAAGGAACGACCACCGTGGCGAAGGTCCGAAACGGGGAGGAGCCGTCGATGGCGGCCGCCTCCAGAAGCTCATTCGGAATGTCCATAAAAAACTGCCGGAACATGAAGATGCTGAAGCAATTCGCTACGAACGGAACGATCAGCGCCCACCAGGTGTTGACCCAATGCAGCGAATTGACCACCACGTAAAGCGGCATCAAGATGCTCTCGAACGGGACGATCATCAGCGCGATGATGGCCGTAAGAATCAGCGTCCTGCCCTTAAAATTCAGCTTGGCCAGCGCATAGCCGCAAATCGAGTTTACGCCGAGGCCGCAAAGTCCGATGACCGTCACATAAAACAGGCTGTTGAACAAATATTTCATCATAGGAATTCGCTGAAACGCTTTGATGTAGTTATCCAACGTGAAATCGACCGGCAGGATCGCCTTGATGGAGCTCAAATCGGCAAAAATCCGGTTTTCCGGCTTGAACGAAGAAACGATCATCCACAGCAGCGGGACAATAAACAACAAGGAAATCACGATGTTAAGGCTGTACAGTACAGCGATGCTGCGTTTGGCAGGCATGGGTCCCTCCCTCCTCCGTTCTACTTATCTTTGAGAAACTTCCGCATCAGCAGCGAAATCAGCAGGACGATCAGGAAAAAAATAACCGACGCCGCGGAAGCGTAGCCGGCGTTGCGGAATTGAAAGCCCTGCTGGTAAATGAACAGAGCGAGCGTTCGCGTCGAATTCTCCGGCCCGCCGTTCGTCATAATAAACGGCTGGGTGAACAGCTTGACGGCCTGAATCGTCGTGATCATCAGCACGAATACGATAACGTTGTACAAGCTCGGAAGCGTAATGTAGCGCAGCTGCTGAAGTTTGCCCGCGCCGTCGATCGCCGATGCTTCGTACATGTCTCTGGAAATGCCCTGCAGCCCCGCCAGAAAGATCATCATCTGATAACCGGCCGCCTGCCAAACCGACATGAAAATAATCGAATTCATCGCCTGGCTTTTATCGCGGAGAAAAGGCTGCTTCGGAATACCGAGCGCATCCAGCAAGGAATTGATCAGCCCTTCATTCGGATTGTACAGATAAATCCACAAAATGGCGATTACCGTCATCGAGGTAACGACCGGGCTGAAGTAAGCGATCCGGAACATATTTCGGAACGGCAGCGCATTGTTTACGAGCAGCGCCAAGATGAGCGCGACGCCGCACTGGACCGGAACGACGATGACGGTGAAGTACATCGTGTTGAAGAGCGATTTATAAAACAGCTTATCCTGAAAAATATCCAGGTAGTTCCGCAGGCCGATAAACGAAATATCCTCCGGGCGCAGCAGATTGAACTTCGTAAAGCCGAGCGCGATCGCAAGCAGGAAAGGCACCAGCAAAAACACGATCAAGAGCACCACGGCCGGAAAAACAAAGGCGTAGCCGGTTAAAGATTCCTTCCGTTTGCCGCTTCTCAGGCTGGCCGCCGGCTTGCTGCCGTGCTCCGCCCGGGCAGGATGGGATACGATCTCCATGCGCTTCTCAACCCTTTCAGCCGGTGCGGCATTACTTCGCATAATTCTTTTTGTATTCCGAATCGTAAGCGTCTGCGACATTGTCCAGCGACTTCTTCACGTCGCCGCCCATCATGATGTCCGTCAGCGCTTCGGCGAATTTTTGCGTCAGCAAGGGGTACGCGGGAGTTACCGGCCGGGCGTGCGAAACGGTGGTGACCTGCTCTTTAATGATTTTTAAAGGCAATTCGTTGTATTCCGGCATTTTCTCGTACGCGCTCTTGCGGCTTGCCGGCATGCTGACCGCTTTGGCGATTCCGACGGACGATTCCGTGTTCGTCATCCATTTGACGAATTCCGCCGCCTCCTTCGGGTATTTGCTGTCGGCGCTTATCCCGATCGCCCAGCTGCCCGAAGGCGCCGTAAGCGTGCCGCCCGCTTTTTTCGGAAAATACGTGATGCCCCACTCCAGGTTTGGATAATCCTTAAAGCCCGGGATGTTCCACGGTCCTCCCAGCTTGGTTGCCGCCTTGCCCTCCTCGAATTCCGTCGGCTTCGGATCAATGTTGAAAAGCTTCTCTTTGGAAAGCTTTTGCAGAAATTGCGCCGCTTCGATCCCTTTAGGTCCGTTTACGTAACCCGAAGCCGTCTTGCCGTCCTTGCTGACGATATCGGTGCCGCCCGAAATCCACATCTGTTCAAACGCATACGTCATCCATTCGCCTTTATCGTTGATCATATTCGTTCCGAATACGCCGTCCTTGGCCGTCTTCTTCATCACATCGTACCACTCGTCCCAAGTCCAGGCTTTATCCATGCTGGTCGGCGGCTCAATGCCGTGCTCCTTCATCATCTTCTTGTTGTAGAACAGCACGACCGAAGACTCCTGCATGCCTACCGCATAAAATTTGCCCTCGTAGGTGCCCTGCTGAATAATCGACGGAACAAAATCGTTCATATCGTCTTTCGTAAAATAAGAGTCGAGCGGAACCAAAATTTTCGAGGATGCATAATTCGCCACATTCGGGCCGTCCAGGGCAATGACATCCGGGAGCGTATGGGAAGCGACCGCCGCATTCACCTTGTCCTCATAAGCGAAGGAGTTGCCCCTTGTGACCGCTTCCATCTTGACGTTGATTTTTCCTTCGTATGCCTTGTTGAAGGCTTCCACTCTGTTTTTGTAAAAGTCGTCCTCCGGCCCGCTCGCCTGCGGCCGCCAATAAGTGAGCTGCACCGCGCCTTTGGCCGATGCATCCGCATTGCCTCCCGCATCCGTTTTGCCGGCTTCGCCGCTGCACCCGGCCACTAAGGATACGCCAATTGCGACGGGAATAATCATTTTTAATTTTTTCAAAGCGATGACCCTCCTAGAAACAGGTAGTTTTTTGTTTACGCTTTCATCATAATATTCCCGCGCTTTCGTTCCCACTGTAAAAATCAACTATTGGTGGACTTCGTTACGTTTTTATCCGTATACGGCAGCACGATCGTAACCTTCGTTCCCGCTCCGGGGGCAGACTCGAGGTTTACGCCGTACTCAGCGCCGTACAAAAGTTTGATCCGTTTGTCCACATTTTCAATGCCGATCGAATGATGTCCCCGGCCGCTGCTGTTTGTATCGCGGTCTTTAAGCAGATTTTGCAAAACTTCCGGCTCTATCCCCTTGCCGTTATCGGCAACCGTGAAAATCAGCCTGTCGTTTGACCGTTTGCCGGATATCTCGATCACCCCGTCCGCTTCCCGCTCTTCCAAACCGTGAATCAGTGCGTTTTCCACAAACGGCTGCAGAAGAAATTTGGGCACATCAGCCTCGAGCAGCATCGGATCGATATCGTAACGAACCTGAAATTTTTCCTGAAACCGGAGTTTCATGATGGACACATAATTCTGCAAATAGCGGTAATCCTCGCGAAATGGCACAAGCCCGGGCCCCTTGGCGGTATAAGAAAGCATCTCCGAAAGCTCCACCAGGAAATGGCTGATGACGGGCTGTTCATTTTCGATTGCCAAATAATTAAGCGTATTTAATGTATTGTACAGAAAATGCGGGTTGAACTGAAAATTGAGCGCTTTAAGTTCCGCCTCCATCTCCTTGATCCGCACTTGATAGTTTTCGTCGATAAGCAGCTGTATTTTATCGTTCATCTGGTTGAATTTATGGATCAGCGTCACAAGCTCCCCCGAGCCGGCCGCTTCGATTTTCGAGTTGAAATGGCCTTCCCCCATCCGCTTGATGCCGATCATCAGCTTCTTGACAGGCCGTACAATGCGCCCGGATGTAATGGAGGCGAAGAAAACGGACAGCAGCATCGCCACACCCGTGGAATAGATCGTAAACGTGACCATGTTCGGAACGGTGGAGAGCAGGTTGTCGTACGGAATAAATACGGCGGACAACCAGCCCGTTGTGGCAATTTTGTCAAAACATACGACCATCTTTTTCCCGTTGATCCGCACGATTTCCGTACCGCTGCCCGCTTCTGACGCTCTGCGGGTCCACTCCCGGTCGGGCGATGATTTCGGATCTCCGCCTACATTGCCCGAGTGGGACACCACTTCGTTGCCGGGAGTGAGCACGTAGTAATAAGAGCCTTTGATCGCCAAGCTTTCCGCGAACGCCTTCTTGAGCATATCCTCCTGAAAATTGACGATCAGCACCGGCTTATCGGCATTTTCGTTTAAACATTGCAGCAAATGATTTTTGGAGGTGCACAAATTAATCAGTCTCGTTGCGGTAAACACGTATTGGTCTTTCGATTCGGCATGCCGGGAAATCGCATAATATTTTCTCAGCAGGTTGTAAGTAGGAATCCAGGTCGTACGTTCGGTAGACTGAAGACCCGCATGATAAATGTCGGAATCCGACATATTGGTTTTCGGGATCCAGAAATTCGGGTTGTCCCCGTATATATATTTGGCGGTAACCAAATTGACCGAATATAAATCTTCGGACATCGGGAAATATTTTTGCAAAATACGGGAGATGCTGCGATCGTCTTCGTAAGCGTACCCGTGGCTTTGGCTAGCCTTTTCGTTGAAAAAACGGTACAGCTCATCGTCCAGATGCATGTTGACGGCAATTTTCTCTACACTGCTGAACTTGTCGTCCAGCGACTGGTTCCCCTTCTTCACGATGCTTAAGATCGTTTGGCTTGCGTTTTCCAGCACAACCTCGGAGCTTTTGTAATAATAACCGATCCCGAGAATGCCTATGGATACGGTTATCAGCACAATGTAAGACACCAGCAGCCGGGATCGCAGCGAAAGGCTGCTCATTCTCTTGAACATAGTCCGGACACTCCTTGAACGCGAAAAGGTAAACCTATTATAACGGCATTCCGGAATGCTGGCTACCTGTTGCGCCGCAAGCTTGGGCCGGGTTCCTTTCATCATCCCCCCGTCTTCCGATTGACGGCTTCCTTCAGATAATTTCCGGTAATGGAGCCGCTGCAATCGACGATGTCCCGGGGAACGCCTTCGAACATCAGCCTTCCTCCCTCAGCGCCGGCGCCGGGGCCCAGGTCGACGATCCAGTCCGCTTGGCAAACCACCTCCATATTGTGCTCGATCACGATCACCGTATTTCCTCTGTCGGCGAGCCGGTTCAAAATGCCGATCAGCCGGTCGACATCCGACATATGAAGTCCTGTGGTCGGCTCATCCAGCACGTACACATTGCCGCTGCCTTCCAGTTCGGCCGCCAGCTTGACCCGCTGCAGTTCGCCGCCCGACAACGTGCTGAGCGGCTGACCCAAGGGCACATAACCGATCCCTGTCTCCTGCAGCCTCAAGAGCGTCTGCGTAACTTCATTTTCCTGAAAAAATAACAAAGCCTCCTCAACGGACATGGCAAGAATTTCGCTAATATTTTTGCCGCGAAGCGGATATGCGAGCACCTCATCGGTGAAACGTCTGCCGCGGCACGCTTCACACACGGACTCCACCGTGTCCATAAAGGCGAAATCGGTATAGACCTTCCCCAATCCTTTGCAAGTCTGGCAAGCTCCTTGCGAGTTAAAGCTGAACAGCGAAGGGCTGACCCCATTTTTCTTCGCAAAAAGCTCCCTGATCGCATCGAATATTCCGGTATACGTGGCTATGTTGGAACGGTTCGAAGCTCCGATCGCCCTCTGATCGATGACAATTGCTTCGGGATACCGCCTCGCAAACGATTGGTGCACCAAAGTGCTTTTGCCCGAACCCGCCACGCCGGTAATGACCGTCATCACCCCGGTCGGGATACGAACGCTGATCTCTTTCAGGTTATTGTCGTTGGCACGGTTGATCTCCAGCCAACCGGAAGGCTGCCGGACTTCGTCTTTAAAGGAAAGCGTGCGCTTCAAAAATCGGGCCGTCAACGTTTCCGCCGACAACAGACCGTGCAAGTCTCCTTCATAGACGACCGTTCCGCCTTTCGACCCGGCGCCCGGTCCGATTTCCACAATATGATCGGCAAGCCGGATTACGTCGGGGTCGTGCTCCACGATCAGAACGGTGTTTCCTTTATCCCGGAGTTCCCGCAGCAGCCGATTGATTCTGCCGACATCGTGGGGATGCAGGCCGATGCTTGGCTCGTCCAAAATATAAGCCAGATCGGTCAGGCTGTTGCCGAGCTGGCGAACCAGCTTGATCCGCTGAGACTCGCCTCCCGACAGGCTGGATGATTCGCGGTTCAAGCTTAAATACCCGAGCCCGATCTCTATCAGATGGGTAAGCTGCTTGACGATCGCATCCGTAACCATCCGTGCCTGCGGTTCGCGGATCGACCGGATAAATTCGATCAATTCGCTGATCTGCATATTCGAGCAGTCGGCAATGCTTTTTCCGTCAATTTGGCATGAGAGCACGGCTTTGTTCAGTCTTCCGCCCCGGCATGCCGGACAAGTTTCCTCGGCTGCAATCCGGTCGATCTCCTCTTTGTAACGCTCGGCGTCGCGGGAGGAGTCCTTATGCAGGAAAGTTCGCTTGATTCGGGGGACGACGCCTTCGTAGAACGAGGTCGGCGGCCAACCCTCGGTCGGATTCGGCGGCTTGAACCCCGCCTTGTACAGCAGCGTGTCCATTTCCTCTTCGGTAAACAGCTTCAGTTTTTTGTCGTTATCGAACAGGCCGGTGCAGACGTACCGTTTCCACCGTACCTCGCCGGGTCTGAACGTGGGAAACAGGATCGCCCCCTCGTTAAGCGATTTTTCCTTGTCGATCAGACGGTCGACAAGGATCGCCTTCGTTTTGCCCAAGCCTTCACAATCCGGGCACATGCCTTGCGGATTGTTGAAGGAAAATACGTCGGAATAGCCGACGAACGGGGTCCCGAACCGGGAATACAGCAGACGCAGCAAAGCATAGATGTCCGTGGCCGTCCCGACGGTCGATCTGGCGTTACCGCCGAACCGCTTCTGATTGATCACGATAGACGCCGGCAAATTTGCAATGGCATCCGCCTCGGGTTTTCCGTAATGGGGCAGCCTGTTTCGGACGAAGCTGGAATACGTTTCGTTCAGCTGCCGCTGCGATTCGGCCGCAATCGTATCGAACACGAGCGCCGATTTCCCGGAGCCGGATACGCCGGCAAATACCGTAATCCGCTTTTTCGGAATGGCGATATGAATGGCTTTCAGATTTTTTTCCCTGGCACCGCTGACTTGAATGGAATCGTATTTTTGCATGGTGCTTTTCCCTCCTCGTATCGTTTATAATGAAAATAAACTAAAACCATGACAAAACCTGTCATGGTTTGAAATACAGGAGGATTCGGATGTCGAAGGCAAAGCTTTTGTTCGATCTGATCGCATACGTCAATATGAAGCGCAGCTTTACTGCGCAGGAGGTTGCCGATGAGTTCCGAATATCCGTCCGGACCGCCCACCGGTATTTGGCGGACCTGAGCGAGATGGGCGTTCCGCTTTACACGGAAACGGGCCGAAGCGGAGGTTACCGGCTGCTGCGCAGCAGAATGCTGCCGCCGATCATGTTCGACGAAGACGAGGCATTCGCCGTTTTTTTCGCCTTTCAAGCGCTGAAGTATTATCCGTCGCTGCCGTTTGATATCAACGTGAACTCCGTCTCCGGAAAGCTTTATGCCCATCTTCCCGGCGATGCGAAGAGAAAAGTGGACCGTTTGGAGACGGTCATCTCCTTCTGGAATCAAAAAAGAACCGTCCCGTCTCCCTTTTTGAAGGAAATTATCGAGGCGGCCGCAGAACGGCAAGTATTGAAAATCGAGTACGTGTCGAAAACGAAAAATACGGAGAGAGCGGTTGCGCCGATCGGGGTATATGCTCACGACGGCTTCTGGTACATGCCCGCCATCGACCTGGAAAGCGGCGAAATTCGCCTGTTTCGGACGGACCGGATCTCGGCCTTGGAAAAAACAGGGCAAAAGCTCGAGCCGCCCATCGACCTGCCCACATGGTTGGACCGGCTTTCCCGCCAACCCCCGCAACTGCCGGTACGTCTTTATGTGGAGTTAACCAGAGAAGGCATGAGGCAGTGCCGCAGCCAGCCGTGGCTGGAGCCGCATATCGTGGCAACCGGTCCGGAACGCGGCTGTATCGATACCGTGATCGACAAAAGCGAGACGGAATTCGCGGCCATGTATTTTTTCCAGCTTGGCTCCGATGCCAAAGTGTTGGAACCGCGGGAAATCGTCGACCGGATCGGCGAGCGGGCGCAAGATCTCCTCCGTCATTACGGCTTCGATTCGAACGACTGACTGCCGTCATCAAGCTTTGATGGTACGATTTCGCGGATGCTCGGAAAGAACGGATCCCACCAAACTTTTCACAGCCGTGTGATTCGACGATAAAAGCTGCGATTTATCGTCCATCCGTTCAACGATTTCGCCTTTTTCCATAAAAGCCAGTGAATCGGAAATGGAGTAAGCCGCTTTAATGTCATGAGTAATAAAAAGATAAGAAAGGCCGAAGCTCGACTTTAATTCCTTTAATAAGCTCAATATATGCGCCTGCGTCACCATATCCAAACTGCTGACCGCCTCATCCAAAACAATCAGCTTCGGTTTAAGTGCAATCGCTCTCGCAATATTGATCCTTTGCAGCTGTCCGCCGCTGAATTGATGGGGATAATTCCTCGAATGATCCGGATTTAGCCCGACTCTTTCGAGCAGTTCCCCAATCGTTCGTTTCAGCTCCTGCGTGGATAAGATCTCATAGTTTTGCAGCGGCTCCGCGATAATTTGTTCCACCGTCATGCGAGGGTTTACAGAGGAATAGCAATCTTGAAATACGACTTGAAGATCGCGGCGAAGCCGTTTGCGGACGGCGGTGTCCGCATGGTAAAGATCGATTCCTTGAAACAGGACCTGTCCTTTCTGCGGCTTTTCCAATCCGAGGATCACTTTGCCCAGCGTGCTTTTGCCCGCTCCGCTCGTGCCGAGCAGCCCCAGACATTGTCCCGGTTCAATCGAGAGGGAAACGCCGGAAAGCACCGCCGTTTGCCGCTGCATCCGCCGGAACAAACGGGAAGGCGCATAAGCATGAGTAATGTCAACCACCTGCAGCAAGCTCACTTCGTCACCCCCTCCTTTTTTGCCTGCATCAGAATAAGCAGAAAAGCTGCCGCCCCGATGACCATACAGCCGGAAAACATGACCTCGTAAGAATACGAGTTTGCAACCAGACTTAACCCCAGAGTGCCTACCGATGTTCCGAAGTCGGCGGCGGCGATGAACAGCCCTATCCCTCTGCCTCTGAACCGTTCCGGCACGATAAACGAAACATGCGTCAGCAGAGTCGGATACAGCATCGACAAAGCAATCCCGTTGCAAACCGCTGCAAGCAGTAATAAGGGCAGGGATTCAGCTATCCGAACCAAACCTGCGGCAGTCGTCATAAGAAAAATAAGGACGGCGACGATAAGAACCGGAAAACGGCCGCCTGTCGGAATCATTTTTCGGCCGAAGAAGCGCAGTACGATAAGTACCGCCGTTTCAGTCAAAAAATACGTTCCGGCAAAAGGCAATCCGCGCTTCTCCAGATAAAGCGGAAGAAAGGCCGCTATCGTACCGATCATGGCCGAAGCCATAAGCATAATGACCGATGGAAGCAGCAGGTTCCGCTCTTTCCATCCTCTGTAAGGCTCGCTGCTGTATGGATTTGCCGCTTGTGACTGCCCATGCTTTTGAAGATCCGGTAACCGGAGGGTCATGCCGACGAAAAGTGTCGTCAAACTTAGCGCGATCAAGGCCAAAAAGATATAGGATATAGGCACTTTATCCGCAAAATAAAGTACGAGAAAAGGACCGTACGTATAGGGTAGCATCGATGATAGAGAAAAAAGCGACAGTCCTTGCCCACGCGTTTTATCCGGTAATACCCGGATGATCATGAGATGCGAGACCATGGAAAAAAAGGAAAGAATGACCCCCTGCAGCATGCGGAGCAGAGCGAACACCCAAAGCTCATGGATGAGATACATGGAGATGACGACCACATTCATCACAAGCGCTGCGGCAAATATTCGTTTCGTGCCAAGCTTGTCGACCATTTTACCGGCTGTAGGCCTTAAGAACATGGAAGTAAACATATATGCGCCCATAATCAGACCGATCTGGGCGGGGCTCGCCCCAAGCGCATGCGATTCCAGAGGAAGCAAAATCAAAAGGACATGGCTCGTGGTGTAAAATAATATCGATACAAGGTAAATCCGGATCGCCTTCGAACCAAACGGACGCTCCTGCGGAACAATAACCTGCGGCTGCACGGCATTCATGACAATACAAGCTCCTCGGCCGGCTGATGAATCGGCAGCGTCAGTCTGGCATCGAGCAGCATTTTCGTATACGCATGCTGCGGGTGATCGAACAGCTCGAAGACGTCCGCTTTCTCTACGATCCGTCCCTGCTGCATAACGGCCACCTCGTCCGCCATTTCCGATATGACCCCCAAATCGTGGGATATCAAAAGAATCGCCGTGCCGTAATCCGAGCGAATGCGCTCAAGCTGGCGAAGCACCTGCAGTTGGTTGGCCGCATCAAGCGCTGTCGTCGGCTCATCGGCGATGAGCACCGACGGCTGCAGGCACATCGCATTGGCGATCATCACCCGCTGCAGCATTCCTCCGCTCAGCTCAAACGGGTATCGCCTCATCAATGCGGCCGGATCCGGCAAATTCACATCATGCAAAGCGTCAGCCGCCAATTCGGCCGCCTGCTTTTTGCCGAATCCGGTATGCGTGCGGATCGTTTCCACAAACTGATCGCCTATTGTAAACACAGGAGAGAAGGCATTCATTGGATTTTGCATAATAAGAGCGATCTCTTTCCCGCGTATGCGCCTCATCTCTTCGGCATGAAGCCCGTTCAGCTCACGGCCGTTTAACTGGATACTGCCTTCCACAACGGTTGATTTCCGATCAAGCAGCTGCAAAATGGACAAGCTGGTGACCGATTTGCCGCTTCCGCTTTCTCCGACAAAACCGAGCACACGGCCAGGCTTCAGAGCGAACTCAACACCCTTGACAAGGGAAAGATGTCCATGCGCCGTTTTAACCTTTACGTGAAGGCAGCTTACCTGCAATACATGGCCTTGTTTATCACTCAATGCTCTCATTCCTTTTCCAAAAGTCGCTTGACGCCAAACCGTTCCGACAAAGCTTCACCCAGCAAATTGAACGAAACGACGACGAGAAGAATCATGATTCCCGGGTATAACATTAATTCCGGATTGCTGCGTATGAACGATTTTCCTTCGTGAATCATCGCCCCCCATTCCGGCGCAGGCGGCTGAATGCCAAGTCCAAGAAAGGAGAGCGCGGAAATATCCATAATCGCCCAGCCCATTTCCAGAGTTCCCATAACGACGATTGGGGGGAGCACATTGGGAATGATGTGCCGCCTAATAATTTTCCACTGCGAGGATCCGCTTATTTGGGCGGCGATGACGAAATTTTGCTCCTTTAAGCTGAGAACCATGCCCCGGAACATCCGGGCGTAATATACCCATTGTACGAGCATCATCGCCAAAACGACCTGCGGCATTCCCGGTCCGAAGATCCCGACCAATCCCAGAATGAGCACAAGATTCGGAAACGCCATCACCCCTTCGCAGAGCCGCATCAGAACATAATCGACCGGCCCGCCTTTATAGCCGGCAATGGCTCCGACGAACAGGCCGATCCCCAAAGAGGAGATGAAGATCAGAGACGCGAAACCTAATGAAATCCGGGCGCCATGCAAAAGACGGGATAAAATGCAGCGTCCCAAATGATCGGTGCCCAGCGGATAGTCCAATGAAGGCGGCTGCAGCTTTAACGTCAAATTGACCTGAATCGGATCATGCGGAGAAATCCAGGGAGCCAGGATGGTAAGAATAAAGAGAACAAGCAAAAAAACTATGCATGCCTGAGCCGTCTTCCGGCTTCTGAGGCCGGTTAGTATACTGGCGATCATAATCCGGTTCTTCCTTTGCGTGAAATTCGCGGGTCCATTGCCATCTGGAGAAGATCCACGATCAGGTTGCACACGATAAACAGACAAGCTGCAAGAAGCACATAACATTGAATGACCGGGATATCCCTGTTTAAAATCGAGTCGACAAAATAACGGCCAAAGCCTGGCCAAGAAAAGACAACCTCGACAATAATCGTGCCGGAAAGCAGCTTTCCCAGGTTCATGCCCAGGCCGGTAATCATCGGCGATATCGCGATTTTCAGCACATGTTTTCCCATGATGACCTTCTCTTTGATGCCTCTGGCTCTGGCGTACAGCACATACGGCTCCTGCATCTGCTCCAGCACGCTGGTACGCAGCAGACGGCTGTAGATTGCAATCAGCCCGAGTGCCAGCGTAAACGAAGGCAGCACCAGATGCGCCCATGTCCCTCTTCCCTGAACCGGCAACAAATCCAGCTTGACGGACAAGAAATAAACCAATAAGTACCCGAGCCAAAACTGCGGGATGGAAGCGCCGATGAAAGCAAGCAGCCGGGTAACATGGTCGATGATGCCGTTTTTATAAACCGCCGATAAAAAGCCGATCGGCACGCTGATCAGCACAGCCAATATAATGCTGCTGAAGGCAAGCTGGAGTGTTGCCGGCATCCGCTGCGCAACCTCCCGCCAAACCGGCTCCTTCGTAATATAAGACGTGCCGAAATCAAGTCGGCTTATTTTTATAAGCGAGTTCACATATTGAACAAACAGCGGGCGGTCCAGACCGAATTCATGCCTGACCTCGGCAAGCAGCTCTTCCGTCGGATGAATGTGGGCAGCCGTAAGATATACTTCCGCCGGATCGACAGGCGAAAGGTGAATCATTGCGAATGAAAGAAAGGCGGCAAAAAGAAAAATGGGAATGATGGCAAGGATCCGTTTCCCGATATAGCTTAGCAACTCATAACCTCCCTGCCGTTTACTTATTCGCCTTATCGAGTCCGAGGAACGGGTTGTCATCCCGATTGGACGGGAATACAAAGCCCTTTACATCTTTTTGATAAACAGCCGTTTTCTTAAGGTACGAGATCGGCAAAAATGTTGCCTGTTCCTGCAGCGTCTTTAAAATGGAACTGTACAGCTGTTGGCGCTTGCTCTCGTCGGTCGTGAGGAAGGCTTCGTTTATTTGCTGATCCAGCTCTTTTTTCATAGGCAGGTTCGCGAGCGACTCCGAGATCCCGTAGCTATTCGTCGCTGCGATATTGATGAAAGAGTGCGGATCGTACGGTGCCCCGTAGTTGCTCCAGAAATACAAATCAAAATCCGCCGCCCGCAAACGTTTCACATGTTCGGTAATTTCCAGGCTTTTGATGTTCAGCTTGACGCCGATAGCTCCCCATTCGGCTTGCAGCGTTTCCGCCATCGGTTTTTGAACCTGATCGGATTTTTCGTACAGCAGCTCCAGCTCCAGCGGCTTTCCGTCTTTCTCGCGAACGGTCTTGCCGGCAGGAAGCTTCCAACCCGCTTCTTCCAAGTAAGCTTTTGCTTTGTCTACATTGTATTCAAGCGGCTTTACGTCAATATTCGTGTACGGCAAGTTTTTGGATAAGATGTTATCCGCTTTCTCCTCCAGGCCTGACGTAATCCCGTCCACCATCGCTTGCTTGTTAAAACCGTGATGCAAGGCGAGACGCACCCGCAAATCCGAAAGTATATCTTTGGAGGTATTCATTAATACTTCTCTGGTTGCAATGGGTTCGGAAAGACTTGTGTCGTATTTGCCGGATGCTTTCAGCTGCTTAAACGCATCCATGCTGATAACGCCTTCTCCGTAGATCAGATCAAGCTCTTTTTTCTCAAAAGCAAGGACGCGCGTTTCGCCGTCCGGAATAACTTTGATGACCAATTTATTGATTTTCGGCTTATCTCCCCAGTAGTTCGGGTTAGGAATAAATTCCGCATATTCGTCTTTCTTATATTCCGACAGCATCCACGGTCCGGTGCCGACCGGCTTCTTCACGACCTTGGAGGTATCTCCGTCATCCGGAAACCCGGCTTCGCCGAGAAACCGCACCGGACGGACGACCGACAGCTCCTGAACGGTCGGGTAATAGGGCTGCTTCAGCGTCATTTTGAACGTATGCTCATCTACAGCCTCTGTCTTATCGAGCACATTAAGAAAACCGAGCCAGGAATGATTTTTAATATTTTTCATGATTGCATCGAAGTTCTTTTTCACAACTGCGGCATTAAAGTCCGTTCCATCGGAAAACTTGACATTTTTGCGGAGCTTGAAAGTGTATTCTTTCCCGTCTTTCGATATATCCCACGATTCCGCCAGATGAGGCTCAAGCTTGCCTCCCTCTTTATAGCTGACGAGCGGTTCATATATCATCGATTGTGCGATTAATTGCGAAGGGTTGTAAACATGAGGGTTCATCGTACCTATATCTCTTGGCCACGATACCGTGATCGTTTTATCCGTTTGCACCGATCCCGCTGCGGTGCCTTGTGCGGCATTATCTTTGGAGCAGCCTGCAAGTGCGGTTGCTATGATAAGCGCCATAATAAGCAGCGACTTGCCCTTTGAAACAAACATTTGAATGTTTTCCCCTCTCGGTCTATATTGATGATAATGATTATCACTATCGATTGAATGTTACAGGATATATTTCCATGTGTCAAGATAGTCGCCACAGGAAGGGAATTTGCAAAAATGAGGACTGCGCGTCCGTTATCCGCGGGTTTTATTCGAATCTACTTGCAGGGGCATTATTATTGGGCATGCTGCAAACGGCGGGGCCGCTCTTGTACTTGTCGGCCATTTGCAACGGTGTTGCCGTCGCCTTGATTTA
This sequence comes from Paenibacillus hamazuiensis, assembly GCF_023276405.1. Lineage (NCBI taxonomy): Bacteria > Bacillati > Bacillota > Bacilli > Caryophanales > Paenibacillaceae > Paenibacillus > Paenibacillus hamazuiensis. The sequence goes on along the minus strand of NZ_JALRMO010000001.1, from coordinate 1,427,659 downwards.
TCCGACGCTGCTCACCTATCTCACATTCGTTTTGTCGGAAAAGTCCCGTCATATATTGCTGGGGTTATTCATTTCCTCTTATGATCTCGGCTTTTCGCTTGGCGGATTGATGATGGGGCCGCTCGCGGAACGGTTCTCCTATTCCCTGATGTACACTTGCTGTGCTTGACTCAGCATTGCCGCTCTCGTGATCGTCATCTGGAACAAAAGCAGGATGACCGGACCGGGTAATCGAAACCGTATAAGCAACATATAAAAAGCCCTCCTGGTTATCCGGAGGGTTTATCATTAATAATATAACGGTTCGCTAATTCCGCAGCGGACATTAGTATCAAGATCGGCTCAGCAAAATTACGATCGAAATAATCGCTAACGGCAGCAGAAGAGTTGCCGCCAAAACAAACCAACTTCCCGGCCTGGCGAAATTAAGCGTCCAACCGACGCCGTATCTCTTTGCTACGAACAATGCCGGGTCGTCGACGTTGTAATAAAACACTCCGCCGCGCCAATGTCGATCGTCCTGCATGTTGAAACCGGCGGGTTCATCAAGACCTTTCTTGTTCATGTAAACGATAAAACCAAGGATGCCTCCCAGTAAAATCAAGGGCAATAGGACCGAAAAGACTTCCGCGCCCGACCATTGATACAGCATCGACGCCTGAACATAGCCGAAAAAAGCAACGATAACAAACGACAAAATGTATGAAAAGATCGACGATGCCCGCCTGGACTTCAGCTGCTGTTCGAGCGAAACTTCCGGCCGGTTCGGGTCCAGCTGCTGTTTGCTTTTACGTATAACAGTATTTATGAACGCAAACAATCCGACCAGAAACAGCTGTATGATATTGAGGCTAAAAACGATGCCGAACGATTTCGCTGAGTAACGGTCCGGCTTGCCGTCGAAGCCATAATGCGTGATGAGCGGATCGGGAATGCGATCCCACAGCAATACGGCGGCTCCGGCACATGCGGCGACAAAAAGCAATTGAAGCACGTACCAGCGATTTCGAAGCACGGCCTGCTTCTGACGGAACCTCAAATCGGCCACTCTGCGCACGTCCGCCGGGACCTTCCATTTTCGGTCCGCCTTCAGCCGGAGCGCTGAGCGGCGGCTTATGATGAAAGCGGCAAGCGCTCCGAGATGCTGAACGATAAGCCCGGCCGCCAGTACGGGAATGGGCCGGCCATCCGTTACGGCGTATACGGATGCAGCCACCGCTATGCCCAGTGCTGCCAGTAGAGCAAAAATAACGGCAAATTTTCGCCGGATTGCTCGAACCTCCGGATAATTGCGGTCGCTTTCAGGCACGTAAACACCAAACAGCAGCGCGCGGGGCCCGAGAAGCGGCAGCAACAACAGCGGCACGACCGCGATCAATTCGATCATACACATTATGAGCAAACTCCACCAGTTTGTCATTTTCAATCCCCTCCTTCATGCTTTTGGCGCTGCCTGTAGACGGCGGCGCACATCTCCACAAACTCCGCTTCCGTCATCCCGCGCACTTTCGCTTCAGCTGCGAGCGGCCTGAGCTGGCGCTTCAATTTTTCGCGGAAAGCGGCCGTTACCCCCGGCATCCCGTCCGGTTGAACGACGACCCCTTGCTTGCGGTGAACCTGCAAAAACCCTTCCTGCTTCAGCAGCTGATAAGCTTTGTTCACCGTGTGCAAATTAATGCTGAGATCGGCCGCAAGACTGCGCACGGAAGGCAGCGGATCGCCCGGCTTTAACTGTCCTGAGGCGATGCCTTCGACCAATTGGTCGGCAAGCTGCGCATAAAGCGGAATTTCCGACTGTAAGTCAAGTTCCACCAACACGATAAACCCTCCTTTCGCAGGACACCTACATTGCCTATCTGTTATACATAGTATATAACAGATACATCAAATAATGCAACATCATACAAAAAAAGCTCATAATATCGCGCGAGTGCGAATTATGAGCCAATTTTCCGGATAGAAGCTGCAGATTGGTTTTAGTTTTGCCCATACATTTTGATCATGGAACCGATTTTTAGTCTAACATAGTCTACTGCTTCCGCAGGCTCCAGTATTTTCGCCTTCTCCCCAAGCGTCCATACCAAATCCGCAAAGAAGTGCAGTTTTTGAGCGGGGATCCGGATTCGCGCCGTGCCGCCTCCGTCTTCGTGTACTTCGATATGAGGCCCGAACCAGACATTGGATTCAAATGCCCGCACCCCCTCCGGGGTCAGCTTTACGACCAACGCAATCTGCCCAAACCGGGACATATCGGGCGTAATCCAGTCGAATACGGATCTTTGATCATGAACCTCCTGATAAGCAATCGTTTCGTTCAGACAAGCGGAGGCGATTCGGTCTGCACGGAAAAGTCTGTACGTTTGGCGCAGGAAGCAAAAGGCCGGACAATACCAATAACCTTCGCTGGCACACAGTCCGACAGGTTGGATATCCCGCTCCGTTAAGCCTTCATTGGACTTGTATGCAATGGTTACGGCCCTTTTGTTCATGATCGCATGCAGCAGAGTTTGCAGGCAGGATGAGGACATGGCACGATACGGATTCCAGATCACCACTTTGTTTCTGAGCCGGTCGATTTGCTCCTTCACGTCGGCCGGCAAATAATGATAGAACTTATGAATGACGGAAGCCGCGCTCTCGTCGAAAGGAACCGAGCCGAAGTACTGCAAAGACTGGCAGGCGAAAAAAACGGCGGCCGCTTCGCTTTCGGAGAAAGCGATCGGCGGCAGCATTCTTTCATGAAGCAGCCGGTAGCCGCCGCCCCGTCCCTGCACTGCATAAATCGAGAAGCCAACTTCGCTCAATTCCTGCAAATCCCGGGTTATCGTACGCGGTGATAATCCGAACTCGTCGGCGAGTTCTCTCACCGTAACCGCTTTTTTTGCATTGATCACCATCATCAGACGAATCAGCCGCTGCGATTTCATCAAGTTCACTCCCTGCCCGCACTTTTTTTTATTTTAACAAAATAAATAAGCCAGAATGTGACTTATTTACATGGTAAAGTCTTTTTGAAAGCAACCTATCAAGTTTGGAGGATGATTGTCAATGAACGAAAATATTTCCCACATCCGAGACCGGCTGTTTGATGAAATGGAACTTGCGCTCACAACGAGCTGCGTATTGTTTGCTAAAATTCAGCCGGATCAATGGGATGTACGTCCCCACGAAAACATGCGGAGTTTAAGCGAACTGACTCAGCATCTGGCTATCGTTCCCGCCATGGAGCTGGCGATTTTGCAGGAGCGGCCCATGGAGGAGACCAGAAAAATCGCCGTTTCGGCCGTGCATTTGCGTGATGCCGATTCGTTGTCGGAAGTGATGCGCAGCGGGGTACAAGCCTTAACAAGGTATATGGCTTCCTTGGACGAAGGCGATTTTCTGTACAAAGGAACTGCCCCTTTTTTTGCCAAAAACCATCCCGTAACGCAAGTGAAATGGCTGATCGAAATTACGACCCATCTTTACCATCACCGGGGGCAGCTGTATACATATATGAAGCAGTTCGGACTGCCCGTGTCCATGCGCGACTTGTACGGTCCGGCAGCGGATTCTTGGACGCTCTAGAGTCAAACCAAGCCAAAGCGATGGCCCGCTATAAGCGGGTTCATCGCATTTTGGCGTCTGGCGGGAGGCAGATTCACCATCCGTTTAAGCAAGTTCGAGTCTGAAAATACGGTCGACCCAACCCTTATAAAAATTTTCCTCGTGGGATACGAGCAGCACGCTCCCTGTAAAGTGCTCCAAAGCGTTTTGCAGCGCCTTTTTCGTTTCCGCATCCAAGTGATTCGTCGGTTCGTCCATAATCAGAAAATTGCAAGGTGACAGCAGCAGCCTGCATAATTTCACCTTCGATTGTTCGCCGCCGCTTAAGGTGCCGATCGCTTGCGAAGCATGGCTTCCCCTCACCCCGCACAATGCCAGATGACGCCGTATTTCTTTCGTATTTAATCCGGGAAACCATTCCGAAATAATCTCGATCGGCGTCAATGCATCGTCGTCCCATGTCAATTCCTGCTCGTAATACCCGACTGCGACTTGCTCCGAAAACCGGAACGAGCCGGAAATGGCCGGAAGACGTCCGACCAGCGTATTCAGCAGGGTGGACTTTCCGATTCCATTGAAGCCCGTAATGACAAGCTTTTCTCCACCGGCAACGGAAAATTCAACTTAGGCAGCAGGGAAGAACGGTATCCGACTTCCAGATCGCGAACTGTAAGAGCATTTTGCGCAGAAAGCGGCAATTCGTGAAAACGGATCGACGGTTGATGGGTAAAAGCCGGCGGAGTCAGCCTCTCCATCCTTTCGAGCTGTTTTCTGCGCCCTTGGGCGATTTTGGAATTGACGCCGGCAATATTTTTCCGGATATATTCCTCCGTTTTTTCAATCTGTTTTTGCTGGGCCTCGTAGCGGCGGACGTACTCCTGCCGCAAGTGCTCTTTTTGCCGGAGAAAGTCCGAATATTTGCCATAATATTTTCGGATCGTTCCGAACTCGATATCGCATATGCAGGAAGAGATCTTGTCCAGAAAGTCGTAGTCGTGCGAAACGACAATAAAAGCGCCGTCAAAGTTCGTTAAGAAGACGGCCAACCATTCCACATGGTCTTTATCGAGAAAGTTGGTCGGCTCATCCAATAACAAAACGTTCGGTTTTTCGGCCAGCAGCTTCGCCAAAATTACTTTCGCCCGCTGCCCGCCGCTCAATTCATGAATGGGACGATCCATTCCAATCGCGTCAATGCCCAGACCGGCGGCAATTTTGCCGATCTGGCTTTCGACCGAGTAGAAATCCTGGTCTTCGAGCTGATCCTGATACGCCGCTGCTTGCAGCAATTGCGTCTCATCGCCGGTAACTGCGCTTTCCTCATAAAGACGGTTCATCTTCTTTTCGATTTCGTACAAATGCGCAAACGCCTTTTTGAGATATTCCGAAACGGTCAACGTACCATTTATTTCGGCATACTGGTCCAGATGGCCGATTTTCATGTTGGATTGCCAATGAACCGTGCCTTGGTCCGGAACGACTTCCCCGATCAATATTTTGATCAGCGTGCTTTTTCCGGTGCCGTTTTGACCGACAATCCCCATATGTTCGCCTTTATATAATTCGAAGGAGGCTCCTTCGTACAGTTTTTTGTCCGCAAAGCTGTGAGACAAATTTTCGACCTTAAGTAAACTCATTTGCGATTCCTCTTTTCCTGAAAAAAATTAAAAGCAGAGGGTTAAGCGTCTTGACGACGCCGGCCCTCTGCTTAGCGCAAATTCAACCGATTTCAATTGGCGTTAACCCGCCCGAAATCGAAGCACGCAAAAAAGGCCGCCGACAATGCGCTGTCGACGGCCCTTACCGCTTCGTACCGGCAAAATAGTCATATTTAAATAAGCATAGGAATCTATGCTTTTTTAAAGACTATTCAGCCGATGAATACAGGAAGCTTTATGCCCCCTGATTAGGCTCCGCACAACGCTTCATCGCGTTCGATTGTACGGAGCGAACTTTTCGCACAAGTTTAACGTACCGGATATATAGCACGTTCAGCACCCTTCCTTAATCTCATCAAATCGTAACACACGCTGTCTCTTGGGTCAATTCCCAAGGAAAAAAACGAATTAATCGAACGGTGAGCGGACTCCAGGCTATGTATAGGGAAGATCTTTTCCCTCCACTAAAGCTTTTAAATTGGCCAACGACTCATCGAAGCCCTCCATGTTAGCCGAAACTTTGGTTCCGCCGTTTTCCTTTTCTATAACAAAGGATATGAGAATTTGCTGCGCGTCTACATAAAACGAAAATTCCCGAAACGGGATGCCACCCTAAGAATAACATTTGCTCCCGATAAACATTTCTTCTTAATTGCTCAAAATCATTTTCGACGTCGGCGAATGGTCCGATGCGTTTCGCCAAAGAAGTTGCACAAAGAAGTGCGATTGCTTTAAAAAATACGTCGTGCTAAAATGAATGAACTAACCAACCGGACTTAAAAAGGGGAATCGACAGCACATGCTCCTCACTGGTCGTTCTGAAGAGTAAGCTTAACCGCATACGAAGCAAGAATCCGCACATAGGTCTCCATGGTTCTGTCCGACAGGCAGAGCTTTGATTCGTCGCGCGGCTTTCCTGCTTCTCCTCTTCAGAACATCAGAACAACAAGCAGCCCTTCGGTAAAAATGGCCGCGCCGTATTGGTGGCGTGTACCCGTGCCGAAACTCCAAGCTTCCGTGGATCTGAGTTCCATGGAAGCTTTTTTTGCTGCATAAAAAGGAGAAATCGCCATGTGCCGTTCAATTCGATTACCTTATTTTTTCTTTACCCTGCAAGGAATTTCCATGATGGGAAGCCGCATGACCTCCATTGCAATCGGTATCCGATTGTTTCATGAAACGGGTCAAGCGACTCCGCTGCTGCTTCTGCCGCTATTCAATGAACTTCCCCTTTTATTCTTCGGCAGTTGGATAGGTATAGCGGCGGACAGGTTGAAGCGCAAAACGGCCATTATCGCCGGCGATACAGGCCAAGCGGTATGTACGGCTTTGCTTGTTTTTTGTCTTGTCAGCGAACATTTCCCGCTATGGCCCATCTATGGAATCGCCGCTCTGCAAGGATTGTTTATGGCGCTGCAAAGCTCGGCAACGTCGGCGGTGATCCCGCTTATGGTGCGGGATGACGAGCTCGATCGGGTTAATTCGATGAAGGAGTTGCTCTTCCCGCTTGCGGGGGTCATCGCCCCTTCGTTGACCGGTATGCTGTACGAACCCTACGGGATTGCCGGAATCTTGGTTGTGGATCTGACCACATTCCTAATAGGAACGGGGGTCATCGCTTTTCTTCCGCTTCCCGAAATGAAGCGCGACGAGCCGCAGCAGGAAGAAAATCGCCTGTGGAGCGAGGCCGTCCAAGGCTACCGGTTCCTCTGGAAGCAGAAACCGCTGCTACACCTGTTTCTTTATTTCGGGTGGTGGAATTTTATATTAAATGGGCCGTTGGAGCTGGCCATCCCTTACTTTCTCCAACGGACGGGGGGCACCGATACGCTGTCCGTACTTCTCGCAGCCATGAATGCCGGGGCGTTAACAGGGGCCGCGGCGGCCGTATGGTGGGGGCATTTCCGATACAAAATCAGGTTCATCTTTGCCGGATCCATACTTACCTCCTCGATGTTTGTACTTCTCGGAATGAGCCGGCATACCGGAATGATGGGGGCCGCCTTGTTCCTGCTGATGCTTCCGCTCGCGATGACGGGAGCTTTGTTTCACTCCATTTTACAGCGCAAAACGCCGCTTGCCCTTCAGGGGAGGGTGTTCGCGGCCTATGGCCAGCTGTGTGCCGTGATGGCTCCCTTATCGTTTCTCGTGACGGGGCCTCTTGCGGACCGGTGGCTTGAAACGCCCCTGCCAATGGAGAAGCAGCCGTGGCTTCGCATGCTTATCGGTTATGGTGCAGGGTCCTGGATCGGCTTCATCTTTGTCGTTAGCGGTTTTTTGCTGCTAGCGGGGGCCCTCTGGACGTTATCCTCCCGTGAGGTACGTCGGCTCGATGCGGAAACTGCAGAAATAAACTCCTAAAAAACGAAATCCCGTATTGAGCGCCTCCACTTCCCGCGAAAAAGGATGTTGAAAAAACGACGCCGGCTAAATGCCGCGTCGTTTTTTGCTTCCGCGTCCCCGCTCTCGCGCATCGTTGCGATCACCGTATAACCTTGTATCCAGCATATCCGAAATGAATGGCGCCATCTTACGTCATCTTGCGCTCTTTTTTTGTAACCCTGCTAACTTATAGCGATTGGAACGAGCGAAATTTAAACTAAAAATAATATATTATACTAATTTAGTACAAATTAGTTTACTTAGTAACCATTTTGTTTTATACTTGTGATGAAAATGTAACAAGAAAGAAGGCGAACATATGACGATGAAGGATAACGGTTTTGCAGCTATTGGCAGGACGGCCGTCAAGGCCAGGTGGTGGATTGTTGCCGGCATGATCTTGTTTATTGTTTTGGGAGGCTTTTGGGGAGTAGGCGTATTCGGTTCGCTTACCGGAGGAGCGGGGTTTGACGATCCCACCAGCGAGTCATCACTTGCCGATGAATTCCTTCAGGGACCGCTCGGGCGTCAAGTAACCGATGTCGTTGTTCTATACGAACACAAGGAACTTACCGTTGACGACCCCGCTTTCAATGGGCCGATTCAGCAAGCTTTGGAAAAACTGCCTCGCGATTCAATCAGCCGTCTCGACTCTTATTGGATCAATAAGGATGAGGCATTCGTATCCAAGGACCGTCACGCGACGTATGTAGGAATACAGCTTGCCTCCGGAGATGACCGCGAACGTGTCAAGCAGTTGGGTGCGATCAAGGACGACTTGATTGTACCCGGAATGACCGTGCGGTTCGGCGGATTGACCCCGATGACCGAACAGGTTAATTCCCAGATCGGACGGGATATCGCCAGAGCGGAGACGTTGTCGATACCGATACTTCTCATTTTGCTCGTTTTCATTTTCCGCAGTGCGGTGGCGGCCGCCCTTCCCCTTATTCTCGGAGTGATGGTGGCGGTCGGCTCTCTTGTCGTCCTGCGGGGAGTGACCTTTTTCGCCGATATATCGACATTTGCCATTAATGTGGTCACCATATTGGGACTCGGACTCGCAATCGACTACGCGCTTTTTATCGTAAACCGGTTTCGAGAGGAGCTGGCTGATGGCCATACTACAGATGAGGCCGTAATAAGAACGATGGCGACAGCCGGGCGCACGGTCGCCTTCTCCGGACTGACCGTGGCCGTATCGCTCGCCTGTCTGATCGTCTTCCCTTCCCGTATCATGCTGTCGATGGGATACGCGGGCGTTGCGACCGTTTTGTTCGCGGTTCTCAGTTCGCTGTCGGTGCTGCCGGCTCTGCTGCGGATCGTCGGTAAACGGGTAAACGCTCTCCGGGTCCCCTTTCCGCGATTGCGCAGGAAACGCGCGGAAAGCTCGGAGTTTAACGAGCGGCAAGGACGGTGGTACCGGGTGGCCCGCGCCGTCATGCGCAGACCGCTGACGGCAACGGTCGGGATCGTCGTCCTGCTCGTCGCATTAGGACTGCCTTTTCTCGGTGTAAACTGGGCGCGTCCCGGAGATTGGGTTCTTCCTGTCGGAGCGGATGCCCGTATGGTCACCCAAGAAATGGCGAGCCGGTTTTCCGCCGATCCGGCCAAAATCGTTACTTCCGTCGTGGAATTTCAAGGAACAGCCGATTCTGCGCAAGCGAAAACGGCATTGCAAGATTATGTGCAAAGGTTGGCACGCATCGAAGGCGTAACCGGCGCTAAAATTACCGGCACGCATGAAAACTTGGCGCGGTTGACACTCAGCTACAAAATCGATCCGATGTCCCGGGAAGCAAGGCAAATGGTCGAGGAGCTGCGAAGAGAAACCCCTCCGCAAGGTGCTCAAGCCTTTTTCACCGGCATGCCTGCATCCAGAGTCGACATCGTCGATATGATCATTTCCAGAATGCCCTGGATGGCCTTGTTTGTCGTTGTGGTTTCGTTCGTCGTTATGTTTCTCGCCTTCGGTTCCGTCATTCTGCCCTTGAAATCCATCGTTTTAAATTTGTTGTCTCTATCGGCATCGTTTGGTGCGATCAAGCTGATCTTCCAGGACGGCTACCTTGACGAACTTTTGAATTTCGTACCGGTCGGCGCCGTGGATATCAACTTTCCCGTTCTCATCGTGGCCGTTGCTTTCGGGCTCGCTATGGATTATGAAGTGTTTCTGCTCTCCCGCATACGCGAGGAATGGGTCCGCTCGGGAGATCCCGTCGAATCGGTTGCGCTTGGCGTTCAGCGAACAGCAAAAATCATAACGAGCGCCGCTTTGCTCCTTATCGTGGTGGTCGGCGGGTTTGTACTTTCGAGCGTGACGTTAATGAAAATGATCGGCGTTGGCCTGGTGATCGCAATCGTAGTTGATGCGACCATCGTGCGTGGGCTCCTGGTACCGGCAACAATGAAGCTGCTCGGCCGAAAAGCTTAGTGGTCTCCCAAACCTCTTGCAAACTGGTGGGATAAATTCGGCTTCAAAGAACATCATAACTCATCCGATCGACCGTCGATCATATAAATTGAACGAAGGGGGATTCCCGATGAGAAAAGAAAAACAACATTTGAACCCCGTCATCCGGGCTGTTGTGGCAGATCCGGAGACACCCGGCATCTTTGTTATCGACGAAGTTGAAGCGCCCGTTGCAGCCGACTCGGAAGCGGTTGTCAAAGTGAAAACATTCTCGCTGAACGGCGGAGAAGTACGCAATGCCTTTCTCTCCGGCAAAAAACTGCGGCCAGGCTGGGATTTTGCCGGTGTCGTGGAGAAGGCGGCTGCCGACGGCTCAGGTCCTCCGCCGGGTGCAAGGGTTGTCGGACTTGTCCCTTCCGGAGCATGGTCGGAGCGCGTTGCCGCTCCTACCGCTTTCCTGACCGAGCTTCCGGACTCCGTTTCGTTTGCCGAAGCAGCCTGCCTTCCCGTTGCAGGATTAACCGCTTTATACGGCATTGAGAAAGGCGGGGCATTGCAAGGCAAATCCGTGCTAGTGACAGGCGCTTCCGGCGGAGTAGGCCGGTTCGCCTGCCAATTGGCCGTTCGAGCGGGCGCGAGCGTAACCGCGCGGATCAGAAAACCCGACACCATCGAATCCTTACGCTCTGAGGGAGTGAAAAACGTTGTAGTTGGAGACGATCCCGAACCAGCGTCTTCTTACGGTCCATTCGATCTTATTTTGGAATCGGTAGGAGGAAGTTCGCTTTCCTCCTCCTTAAGCCTGCTCGCGACCGGCGGTACATGCGTACTTTGCGGCAACGCCTCCAATCAACCGACCGTGTTCGAAGCAAGGGAATTTTATACGAAGGGAAACACTCATTTATACGGCTTATTTCTGTACGACGAACTGCGGCATCATCCGGTTTCGTCCGACCTGAGGCGGCTTGCCGAGCTTGTTGCGGAAGGCTCTCTCCGCCCGCCTATTCATCTGGAGGCTGCATGGTCGAACATTTCCGACATTGCCAGGCGTTTAATGGAGCGCAGCATATGGGGCAAAGCCGTTATGCACCTCGAATATGAAAGCCCGCAACAGGAGCGTGACGACGATGGTTCGCCAGAGGAATCTGGGTAAAGGAATTGATTAGGTACAAAAAATTAGATCCGGTGATCCCCAGCCGCCAATAACCTTGTAAAATCAAGGCTTTCGGCGGTTTTTTTTTTGCGTCTATATTCAAGCCACCGCAAATTCTTGCCCGTTCTTATTGAGCATAGCTGCCAGTTAACGTAATGGAGGCTGCCGATCGCCGGCAGCCTCATTTGTTCTGTATGAGCGATAGTGCGCTGCCAGCTGTGCTGCATTATTTCCCATTTAAATGATAGATTAGTTGCACAACGCCAGAGGAGAACGTTCTTGTATGAACCATTTTTAAATTCAACCTCTGTTTTATATCAATAAACAACGGTTTTCCTTCTCCCAAAATAACAGGATGAACAGATAATCTAAATTCATCTACAAGCCCTAAATGGATAAAAGTTGTAATAAGATTTGCTCCACCATATAGCCAGATGTCTTTACCGGGCTTATTCTTTAATTTATTTACTTCTTCAAGAATATTATCATTTATGAATATTGCTTGGTTATCAGTCCCTTTTTGCGTCCTGGAAAACACATATTTCTCTTTACTATGAAATAATTCCCAAAGTTCTTTATCATTATCCGTTTGTTCAATTTCTGGAGTAAATTGTCCCCATAAATCATAGCTTTTTCTTCCATAAAAAATAATATCAATTTGTTTTAAGAAATCAATAAACCCCATCTCAGAGTCCATTATGCACCAATCGACTTCCCCATTTCTCCCTTCAATAAAACCATCCAAAGTAACTGCTAAATCTAAAATGATTTTCCGTTTCAAGATTCGTTACTCCTTTCGTTGATCTATCTATCACTCATTATAGACCTTATATATGTCACCTTGTGTCATATTAATAACAGGAGGGGTACTTGTCAAAGTGTTGGCTCACGGGGGAAACCGGAACCGTTTCGTTTTCATCCGCCGCACGATTATGACAGAAGATGTCATAATAATACTTGTATACTGATCCGTGTATGAACTACGCGAAAAGGTGTTGACTGTATGGATCAGAATTGCATCGTCATCAAGGGCGCGAGAGAAAACAACTTGAAGGATATTACGCTTCGCATCCCGAAGCGGAAGCTGACGGTTTTCACCGGGGTATCCGGCTCCGGCAAGTCGTCGATTGTTTTTGACACGATCGGCGCCGAGGCGCAGCGGGAGCTGAACGAAACGTTCAGCGCATTCATCCGCAACCGGCTCCCGAAATTCAGCCCGCCCGAAGCGGACGCGATCGAACATTTGTCCCCCGCTATCGTCGTCGACCAGAAACGGCTCGGCGGCAACTCTCGGTCGACCGTCGGCACGATCACGGATATCTACGCGCTGCTGCGGCTTCTGTTCTCGCGCGTCGGGCAGCCATTCGTCGGCAATTCGAACGCGTTCTCATTTAACGATCCGGCCGGGATGTGCCCGGAATGCCACGGCGTTGGCAAGATTGTTTCGGCAGACGTCAGCAAGCTGTTGGACCGGACAAAGTCGCTGAATGAAGGCGGCATTGCTTTTCCGACGTTCCGCGTCGGCACGTGGTACTGGAAGTTATACGTGATGTCGAGACTTTTCGACAATGATAAGAAATTGGAAGATTACTCGGACGAAGAATGGAACTTATTACTTTACGGCATCGGCGGGAAGGAAGCGAAAATCTCGTTCGATACGCCAACCGGCCCGATGGACGCGAGCTACGAAGGTGTTGTCACGAAATTCGAACGGCTTTACATCAAGCGGGATTCGGAGGAAATGGCCGAAGCGACATTGAGCCGCGCCCAGCCGTACATGATGTTCGCCCCTTGTCCGCTCTGCCGCAGGACGCGGCTCAATCAAGCGGCGCTTAACTGCCGTATCGGCAGTTTGAACATCGCGGAGATGGCCGCCATGGAGGTCGGCGAGCTCATATATGTCGTGCGCAGCATCCGGGAGTCGGTTGCGGAGACGGTAACATCCGCGCTAGCCGAGCGGCTCCAACAACTGATCGACATCGGACTCGATTACCTTAGCCTCGACCGGGAAACGGCGTCACTGTCCGGCGGCGAATCGCAGCGAATCAAGATGGTGCGCCACCTTGGCAGCAGCCTGACCGACATGCTGTACATTTTCGACGAACCCAGCGCCGGACTGCACCCGAGGGACGTTATTCGGTTAAACCGGCTGCTCCGTCAGCTGTGCGACAAGGGAAACACGGTGATAGTCGTCGAGCACGACCGCGACGTCATCACGGCCGCCGATCATATCGTAGACGTCGGCCCACACGCCGGCGTTCACGGCGGGCGGATCGTCTATGAAGGGGACGTTGAAGGACTGCTGTATGCCGACACCTTGACGGGCCGGTACTTGCGGCACGAGCTGACGCTGCGCAAGGACGTCCGCAAGCCGACAGGCTCCTACCCGATCGTCGATGCGGCGCTTCATAACTTAAAGCGGGTATCGGTCGACATCCCGGCAGGCGTGCTGACGGTCGTGACCGGCGTAGCCGGCTCCGGCAAAAGCTCGCTGATCAACGGCGAGTTTCTGGCGCGCTATCCCGAGGCGATTGCGACGAACCAGTCGGCAGTCGGGGCGTCGGTCCGCTCGAACCCTGCGACGTATACGGGCATTATGGATGAACTGCGCAAGTTGTTCGCAAAGGCGAACTTCGTCAACGCCTCTCTGTTCAGCTTCAATTCGTCGGGGGCATGCGAGACGTGCCAGGGGCTCGGCGTCCTCTATACGGACCTCGCCTTCATGGAGGGCATCCGCACAGTCTGCGAAACGTGCGGCGGCCGCAGGTTCAAAGAGGAAGTGCTGCAATACCGGTACCGAGGCCGATCCATATCGGACGTACTGGCGTTGACGACCGAGGAGGCCCTGGCCGTATTCGACAAGCATCCGTCCATCCGCCGACGTCTGCAGGCGGTCGCGGACGTCGGGCTCGGCTACGTGACGCTCGGGCAGCCGCTGAGCACCTTGTCGGGCGGCGAGCGCCAGAGGCTGAAGCTCGCCTGTGAGCTGCACAAGGCGGGCAGCATTTACGTCATGGACGAGCCGACGACCGGCCTCCACATGTCCGATGTCGGGCTACTGCTCGACATCATGAACCGCTTGGTCGACGCCGGCAACACGGTCGTCGTCATCGAGCATCACCCGGACATAATCCGGAGTGCGGACTGGATCATCGACATGGGCCCGGAAAGCGGCGCCCGGGGCGGCATGGTCATATTCCAAGGGACACCGCAGCAGCTCGTCGAAGGGCAAGGTGCCGCGGCGCGCTCGATCACCGGCAAATATTTGCGTGGCGAGCTGCCATTTTGGCATTAGACTTGGAAACGTGATATGAGACTCGGGGAATTATCTTAGCCATAAAACAAATCAGCCCTTCAGACTGATTCTGAAGGGCTGATTTCAACTATTATGCGGTCGAGAGGACTCGAACCTCCACGGCTGTTACACCACTAGAACCTGAATCTAGCGCGTCTGCCAATTCCGCCACGACCGCAAGGACAACATGAATTATTATAATCAGTATCGCACCAAAAGTAAAGTGTACAACATACACCGAAACCAAAACTTTTTCCAGCCCGGCTGCGTCTGTATCAGTAAGATGTTTCGCGGGGAGGATTCCGGCTTGCGTATTTTCAGGTACATTTTGGTAATGTGGACATCGTTTGCCCTTCTGTTCAGCCTCTCCATCCTTGTACTGGAGCTGATGGAAGGAAGCAAAATTACAACAACCGAATATTACGGACTTCGCAACATAGGAATCGTTTTCATAGGTATGATCGGCCTTACGGCCAGCCTTATTTACCCTGCTACCTTGATGCCGCTGTCTTGGCTCCTTCGAACACGGGTAATGTCTGCTGCCGCCCGAATTACTCTGTATACCTTTTTGGGCGGCATATGCGGGGTAATCATTTTCGACTGGATGTATGACGACTACTTTGTTAAAGACTACGACTTAAAGGTCAGCAGCGCAGTGATAATCTTCAGCGCATTCGGTCTGCTTTACGCCCTGGCCGATCAGTTCTCAATTTTGCGGGCCGTTGAAAAATGATTTGTAATGCAATTGCTTAGAGTGCAATTGTGTCTTTTCTTTCGGACAAAACTGCCGAAGCAGAGAATGCCTCCTGTTTAGCGGATTGTTTGTTATCAAAATACAGGCGTCTCCGTCTGTCGTTTTCAAAAGTTATAAAAATACACAAACTGCCTACAGCTATCAAAGCAAATGAAACCACCGCAAATAAAGCTTCCATGTGTATCCCCCATGAACAATAATGATAATGAGAATTGTTATCATTATATCGCCTCAAACCTTTGGGGTCAATAAAAAAACAAACAAGTGTAGGAGCCCGTACACTTGTTTGTCTGTAATTTGATCCGTTCCGTTCATCTCTAGCCGCGCAGCAGCCGCAAGCCGTTCAAGATGACAAGGATAGTGCTTCCTTCATGCCCGATTACTCCGAGAGGAAGCGCGATACCCGTTATAAAGTTTGCCGCAATCAAACATGCAATAACCGAAACGGCAATGACCATATTTTGCTTGACAATCTTTATCGTACGTTTGCCGAGCGCTATGGCGGCAGCGATGTTTTCGATGCCGTCGTTCATGAGAACCAGATCGGCCGTTTCCAGAGCGGCATCGCTTCCCGCTCCGCCCATCGCAATGCCGACGGTCGCCATGGCTAATGCGGGCGTGTCGTTTATACCGTCACCGACCATCGCAACTTGGCCGTAAGTTCGCTTCAGCTCCTTAATATGATTGACCTTATCTTCAGGCAGCAATTCCGCGTATACCAATCCAATTCCGGCTTCTTGGGCAATCGTTTGAGCCGTTCTTTTCTGATCCCCGGTTAACATGGCGACTTCGACGCCGAGTTTCTTTATTTCGGCGATTGCCCGCTTCGCCTGCTCCCGGATCCCGTCCTGCAGCGCGATCACGCCGACAACATTATGGGAGTTGTGTAGCACCGTTACGGTTTTACCCTGCTGCTCCAGCCGGCGGATCACAGATTCCAGTTCTCCCGTCATCATCCCGCCGCCGAGCAAGGTCGGTTTTCCTATTTTCCAGCTCTCGCCTCTCCATTCCGCCTGTACTCCCCAACCCGTCAAAGCTTGGAATTCCGTCGGCCGTTCAAGCGGGATTCCTTGTTCTTTTGCTTTAAGCACGATGGCTTTGGCAAGCGGATGTTCGGACAAACTCTCGATGGACGCGGCAGCTTGCAGCATTTCGGTTTCCGTCATCCCCCCGCAGGCAATAAGATCGGTTACTTCGGGACGGCCGTTCGTCAGCGTCCCCGTCTTGTCGAAGGCTACGACTTTTACCCGGGCCAGGTTTTCGAGATGCGCCCCTCCTTTAAAGAGAAGCCCTTTTCTGGCGCTGTTGGAAATGGCGGACAGCATAGCCGGCATAATCGATGCCACCAAAGCACACGGGGAAGCGACAACGAGAAACACCATCGCTTTATACAGCGCATCTTTCCACGTCCAATCGAAAAGCAGCGGCGGAATAAGAATCAGCAAAAGTGTCATCATAATAATGGTTCTCGCATAGATGCGTTCAAAACGCTCGATGAACATTTGGGAGGCCGGCTTCTCGCTTTGCGCTTCCTGAACCAATCGAATGATTTTGGCAAACAACGTTGATTCGCTGGATTGTGTCACTTCAACGAACAGCGCTCCTTGACCGTTCAGCGTGCCTGCGAATACATCGTCCCCGGCCGTTTTGTCCACCGGAACGGATTCCCCTGTGATGGAGGCTTGATTGACGGCGGATGTTCCTTCCTTTACGGTGCCGTCAGCAGGGATGCGTTCGCCGGGTTTCACCAAAACAACGTCGCCCACCTCTATTTGTTCGATAGCGACAACGGTTTCCACCCCGTCCCGATAAAGAGTGGCCGTCTCCGGCTTCAAATCCATCAGAGAGGAAATATCCCGCCGGCTGCGATCCATCGTATAACTTTCCAAAGCTCCGCTGACTGAAAAAATGAAAATCAGCATGGCGCCTTCCGTCCAATAACCGATACTGGCAGCGCCGATAGCCGCCACTATCATCAGCAAATTAACGTCGAGATCGCGTTCCGCAACGAGCGTATGCAGGCCTTCCTTCGCTTTCACAAATCCGCCGACCACAAAGGCAAGCACGTAAACGGCGACGGACCATCCATGGGAAGCATGGCCAATCCCCCAGGCCGCAGCAAGCAAAACTCCGCTTGCCAAAGCGGCGATGCCCTCGCCGTACCGTTCCATCCAAATATATGCTTGTTTCCTGGCGGTAGAAGGATAAATAGAAGCCTGCTCATGCGCTAGACCGTCTGCAGCGCCGATAGAAGATGATTTCATTTGGAGTTCGCTCCTTCTCATTGAGAATGATTTGCATTTTTATTCCCCTTAAAACGACACATGCTGCTCCTGATAAGGAGCAGCATGCAGAACGAGAACACTCTCGCATTTGCTTTATTCAATTCATTTGTTTTGATGCAACTTTATAATAATTATTTTAATAAAGGAATCAAAAAAAGTAAAGAATGATTTTTAACTTGAAGCGGTAAAGCGTTCGACGATGCCTCGCCGTGCAAAGATATTAACGGCTGGCTTCCAGTACTTTTTTTAAACTTTCCAGATCGTATTCAATGATCTCCGCACCGGCTGCAAATTGCTCGTCTGACATAAAGGGAAGCCGGAACATCGTTAAAATCACTTCGCTTCCGGTACCGTTAGGAAAAGCCCTCATCGGAAAATAAATCTCCATACCCGGGGCAGGAACGACATAGTAATCCAGCACACCCAGCGCGTTCTTTTCCACAAATCGAATGTCCAAGCTGCCGTTTGCCGTCTTCATCGTCCATCCATGGCCCGCTTTAATAACATCTGTGCAATCTTTTACCCAAGAAGGCAGGTTTGCTCCGTCATAGACAAATGCGTACACCTCCTCCGGGTCTCGTTCAATGGAAATACCGAATGTTCGAGCAGGGGAAAAAACAGCCATTTTTACGCCTCCTTTTTTTGATTGACTCAATCAGTTGATATTAGAGTAACGCATTTTTTCGGCAGCTGTCAATTTCTTTCCGTGTGCCGCTCTTGGTTCTCCAAAAAAGCAGGGATTCGAACTCGATCTGCCACACGATCCGCTCGTCCGTGGCGAGCTCCAGAAATTTCCCCTTTGTCGAATTCGCCCCTTGAGGCGATTCAGCTCGTCTGCCAAAGATCCAACGATGACAAAACGCTGTTCAAGGAAGGCATCGATAAGGAAAAGGCGCAAAACATCATTATATGGACGATAAACGGCCTTCTCGACAGTCAGTTCCGATATGGCGATGACTTCGATGCCTATAAGTCGCATGCTGATGAATTGATAAACGGGCTTGAAGAGTATTTGCAAATTCTTCGTAAAATCCTGTATCGATAAAAGGAGCCGATTAAATATGTTCATTCATGTTGCAAACTTAAAGAAAACTTATACAACAGGCGTGGTCAGAACGGAAGTTTTAAAAGGAGTCAGCATGCAGCTTAATAAGGGGGAAATCGGCATTATTCTCGGGCCGTCCGGTTCCGGACAAAATCCACACTGATGAATATTCTCGCCCGTGACGATCAATCCGCTTTACATCGGAATCGGGTTTGTTGTTGTCATGCTTTCCTACGAGTTGTCGAAGCTGCTTAGCAAGAGAAAAGTCAATGCCGTTTCCATGAGTGAAGCCTTAAAAGCAGGAACGGAGTAGAGGAAGCGACGAAAGAACGCGGGTCATTCCGAGCATACAAAAAGGCTCATCAATCACATTTGCGTGATTAATGAGCCTTTCGTTCGTAAACGATGCGGTCGAGAGGACTCGAACCTCCACGGCTGTTACACCACTAGAACCTGAATCTAGCGCGTCTGCCAATTCCGCCACGACCGCATGAAATGAATCGCGTATTCATGATATTACCACGCTGGAACGGACAAGTCAATACCCGGTTTTCTGGACAAAGCACCCTTTTATTCGCTAAAATGAATAGGCGGGCCCATCCAAGGGACTACTAACATCAAAACACGACGGAATGAAAGTAAGGAGTGATGAACGATGCGCAAGTGGGCTATTTTGTTGACTGCCGCCATGCTGATGATCGGTGCCGGTTGCTCTGCAGCTCCAAAGCAGCAGCAGCAACAACAGGAAGTAACGATTACGAAAGCGGAATTCGACAGCATTAACCCGGATGCTTCGTACGAGGACGTGCAAAAGGCTGTCGGAGGTCCGGGGCAGATTGTTTCCGAAACCGGCGATAAAAATCTCCCCGATTATACCGTTACCTATCAGTATAAAGGCGATAAGCCGAATTCATCGGCAAAGATTACTTTCCGCGGCAACAAAATGATCAGCAAATCGCAATCCAATCTCGAATAACATTTTTTAAACATGCTAAAGATCTTCATTCGCATACGATGTGAAAGAAGGTCTTTTTATTTGAAAATAAGCCAGGCCAAAAAACCCCAAAATGGAAGCGTAAACAAAATGCCGTAAACCGTTCCTTTCAGCGCAGAGCCTTCCTTAGCCATAACTTCTCCTCCCGCTTATGTGCCTGGTTGGATTATCAGTATATGACGAACCGTTCAGAATATACATGCAGTAAGACGCAAAAACGAAAAAGGAGATGAACCGGATGATCATCGTCCAATTGCTGTTCGGCGTTTTGCTCGCCTGCATTTTGTGGGGACTGTTCAGACTGACGTTTCAGCTGCTGTTATGGGGTTTCATCGCGGCTTTTGCGCTGCTGCTCATCTTTCCCGGAGGACTTTTGCTGCTGGGGGGGATCGGTTTTGTCATGCTGTCCCTGGTGAGCACGCTTGGCCTGCTGTTTCTGATCTCCTTGTTTACGGGAGCCAGGTGAGAGCGGTCCGGTTAGCCTTCGCGGTAAGCCTTGAGCGCCTGAAAAGCCAATTCCTGAAGCTGCTCCGGGCTTTTCTGCGCGGGAACGTCAAACAGATGAGTCGCGTCAAGCGGGTCCTGCCTGCGGTCTGCAGGCAGCATCACGACCTCGCCTTTCCACTGTCCGTCCGGCTGCTTTTTAGCAATGACTACATGAAATTCATCCAAAGGAATGTAATTCATTAACCTCACCTCTTCCCTTAGGATATCCCGCAGCCGCGGATCAAATACCGAGCCCTTCCGTGCTCCTCGGCTCGCTGTAAGGCTGGTACCGGTAGCTCCTTTTCAGCTTTACCATATTTTTATTCCGCTTGCGGATAACCACATGCTCGTCATCCCAAGCCACGACAATCCCCCGCACATCGTTGTCCGGGTTTGCATCGCGAATAACCCGAAGCAGCGTTCCGTCCAGCCGGTATTGATCCAATTGTTCATCGCTAATCATTTTTCCAAACCTCCTTATCGCTGATTAAAAAAAGACCCGGCTTCCGGTGATCCGGTCTGCGCAGGTCCCTATATGACAGTTGATTATTCAGCCGACATGTTCCTTGGAATCGTTCGTTTCAAACCAGTAATCGAGCACTCTGCTGGACATGACGCGTTTCTTGATATACTCCGTTTGCTGGGCGGAAAATTGCCCCTCCCACTCCACGTTCAATTGGTCACAGAGCTTTACGATCGTCAAGAGTTCGGACCACGCCACGTACCTTTTGTACCAAAAAAATTGAGGATGCTCAATCATATAAGGATAAAGGTCGTCGAACTCGGTATGTTTGCAATCCAGGGCACGTTCGAAATGGGTCTTCGCCTCAGACAGCTTTGTCAACAGGAAATCAGCCGGAATTACAGTCTCACCCATAGTTATGCCTCCTCTCTCACTTAAGGTACATTATAAAGGAAAAACGTTTGAGAGGGAAGGTACTTCAATTTTGAAAATAATTCTTCATTTTCATTATTCGAACATGATTTGCCCGTTCTCCATCGAGGCGATTTTAACGAGGGACTCCACTTCAATGCCTGCCTCGCGAATGGAGCGACCGCCGGATTGGAACGACTTTTCCACAGCGATGCCCATCCCGGCTACGACTGCCCCGGCCCGGCGAATGACGCGAATTAATCCTCTTGCCGCATCCCCGTTGGCAATCATATCGTCAATGATCAATACCCGTTCTCCCTCTTTCAAAAACTCCTTGGATACCACGATATCGGTTACGATCCCTTTGGTAAAAGAAGGAACGCGCTCGCTCCAGTTTTCCTCGTCGGTTGTCAGCGTCTTTTTGCGGCGCGCAAATACGAGCGGCACCTTCAGCTGAAGTGCGGTTGCGAATGCGATCGGAATACCCGACGACTCAATCGTAATCACTTTATCGATTCCGGCCTCCCCGAACCGGGAGGCAAATGCTTTGCCCATCTCCATCGTCAGCTCCGGATCGACCTGGTGATTCAGGATCGCATCAAGCTTGATCACGTCCTTGGACAACAGGACGCCGACTTCCAATATTTTTTTCTTCAATAAGTCCATACGTTACCTCCACCGACATACTTGCAGTTAAACTTATCATACCGCAAAAGTGAGTTTCAAGTACTATCTTTGCAAAACATTTGAAAAGAAGCGCAACTTTTTTAAAGGAAATGATGTCTATAATAGTAAAGCGTATGAAAAATGTACCTTGGCCATGAAATTCGCTTTCAGAAAATAAAAACGGCCCGTTTTCATAAAATTCGGCTGAAAATCCCCCATTTTCGCCCTTTGTCGCGAGGCGCTGCACAGAGTATGATTAGTGATGTTGCCAATGAAAGTAAATCCATGAAAGCAAGCCCATGAAAGCAAGCCCATGAAAGGATGATTGCCCGTGAATTATAAATATCGTTTCATTTCGGTAGCCGCTATTCCTTTCATCCTTATGATGCTCATCACCGGGTGCAAACAAACGGAATCGGCGGAACGGGCTGCGGGAGCCGTAAATACACCCGAGCCGATAACCGTCGTCCCGGCCCATCAAGATATAACGCCTGCAGTTCAGGCACCTTCTGCGGTTAATGCGGCGCAGCTTGCCGGCCAACCGGAGGAAGCCCATCCCGGAGACAAGGTGACGTTGTCGAGTGCAGAGCAAAGCGGAGCCGCACAGGAGAAGACGGCGGAGCCTAACAAACCGGCTTCCTCCCCAGCACCCACTCCCAAGCCGAAGGTGGAGGTACAGGAATCGTACAGCCAAGCCAAGCCGTCGCTGATGGGCCTTACGATGAAAACTTCTCCCGAGACGGTCATCGCCAAATTCGGCGAGCCGAAGGAGCAATTTACGATGGATGACGATACCGACCCGCTTACGGTGTTCGATTACACCGATTTTACGGTCGGCTTTAATAAACAAAAGCAGCTTCAGTTCGTCGACGTGCGCAGCGCGGAAGTCGACCCCGGACTGAACGGTCTCACGCTCGGCCAAACCGTAGAAGACGCCTACAATGCGTTAGGCAAGCCGGATTCCAACACAAGTTACGTGTTATCGTACAAATCGGAAGGCACGGTGCTCAAGCTGGATGTCGACCCCAAGTCGGGACAAATCACTTCGATCAAGCTGTTCTCCGGCAAATAAACGCTTCCGACCCGGCAAAAATAAAAGCTCCTTTCGCGCGTTACGCGGAGAGGAGCTTTTATTTTGTTACGAGACTTTGTTACGAGACCGCTTTTTTTCTACGGCGAATGTACCAATAAACGACGATGCCCAGTATAACAAGCAAAACGGCAATGCTTATGCCCATATATTTATGGATCAAGTTCAGCAGGGCCGGCGCGTTTTCCCCGATCAGGTGACCGAGTGTCAAAAAGCTGAACACCCAGATCAGCGCCCCTGTTCCGGCATAAAGCAAATAACGCCAAAAGCCGACGCCGCTGACTCCCGCCAAATAACAGGTGAAATGGCGAACCCCCGGCACGTAATATCCGAAAGCGACGGTCCACAGACCGTATTTATGAAACCAGCCCTCCGCTTTCTCCAGGCGGCTCGGTGAGAGCTTCACCCATTTGCCAACACGGTAAAGCACCGGCTTCCCCACTTTTCGGCCGAGCGTGTAGCTGACGATCATTCCGGTCATCGCTCCGAGATAACATACGACAAATGACATGGAATAGGAAAGAACCCCCATCGAGGCTAACGACCCCACGGTCGTCATCAAAATCTCGTCGGGCACCGGTAAACCGACAATTCCCAGCGCGAGCAGCCCGAATAGAGCGACATATCCGTATTGCGCGATCATATCCAATAGTTGTTCCTGCACGCCCACACGCTCCGTATTGAAAAATATTGCTATCCTATTCTAGCAGAAAAATGATCAATTGGCGAACAAGAGGGTCCCGACCCCTAAGTCCCCTTTGAAGGGGCCCCGGGATTCGAAGCCGGCTTTGCTCCAAAGCACTCAAGGCGCTCGGCTCGGGCAATGTTATCAGGTTAACGCTTTCGATGGATCGAGGTCCATATCTGATAGGACTTGCTTCTAAAAATAAGCAGCTTATTAAAATAGCGGAATACACGTTCGCTATTCTCGAAAAAATAGCTGCATCGGAAAAATAAAGGAACTGGGATGCGCTAAATCAATGGAAAATGGCATTTTGTATCGGACGAACAGGCAAATAGAGCACCTGAGTTCCGCTAATTTCCAAAAATATCTGAAAAGGATCGATTTAGCGCACCATAGTTCCGTTATGGTCGCGCTGAACTTGACAACTTTGCGCTCGGGTGCCCCGGACCCGCTCAAGCTCTACCATTCGCGAACATTACTATAAGAAAAGCCCCCGCCTCGATTGCTCCTATCCCCCGCCATAGTCCGTTCATTTCCAGTTAATTGACTTCTCCTATCTCAAGAAAGCAAAACAAAGGCATGCCGGGCTTGCTGCGTACATACCTTGTACTAAACAGGTTGTACAAAGGCGGAGGCGCGGTATTTATGAAAAAAATAGCCACTATCCTGCAAATCAGCTTTACGTATACCGGGACCGTCGTCGGGGCCGGGTTCGCGACGGGACAGGAAATCGTCCAGTTTTTCACCAAATACGGTTGGATGGCTACGTTTACGATCGCCGTCGCAAGCACCTTGTTCGTATGGCTCGGCATCAAGCTGATGCTGCTGGCAAGCCAGGTCGGCGCCAAATCGTATGAAGATATGAATGCGTATTTGTTCGGCCCGAAGCTGAGCAATTGGATCAGCCTGTTTACGATGGTCGTTTTGTTCGGAGTCACAACGGTGATGCTGGCCGGAGGCGGTTCGGTTTTTGCCGAACAGCTTCACGGGTCCTATCAGACGGGGCTCATCGTAACGGTCATCCTCGCCTATGTCGTTCTGACCCGCGGCATGAAGGCGATTTTGACTGTTAATTCGATCGTGGTGCCGATGATGCTGTTTTTCAGCGGCGTCATCGTTTGGCATACGTGGGATTCCCCCAGTTCGGGGAACTGGCTCCGGATGACGTCCGACTATCCGCTGGAAACGATCTGGGCCGCACCGTTCCTGTATTCGGCGTTTAATCTGGCGATGGCTCAAGCCGTGCTCGTCCCGCTCGGAGCCCAGACTAAGGATCGCTCAGTCCTGTTTTGGGGCGGCATTTGGGGCGGGGTCGGCATCGGGATTATGCTGCTGGCCGGCCATTTTGCACTGTCCGCGCATATGCCCGGCATCGCCCAGTTCGACATTCCGATGGGCGGCATCATTGAGCGGCTCGGCGGGGTTTTGCAGGCGATGTTTATCCTGGTCATTTACGGAGAAATTTTTACGACGTTCGTCGGCGATATTTACGGGCTGTCGCTGCAAATCGAGCAGCGCTTCTCCATCCCGAACCGTGCGGTTATTGCCGCGGTGCTCGCACTAAGCTATGTAGTCAGCCAATTCGGCTTCAAAACGCTGCTTTCCACGCTGTACCCGCTATTCGGGCTGGTCAGCATCGCCTGGATGGTTATGATGATTTGGCGCACGCAAGCTCCCGGAACGAACCATTGATAATACTAACGCAAGGCGAACCACCATAAACAACATGCCCAGAAACGTAAAGACGAAGCCGCACAGCAAGTAACCGTAATGATACAGCGGGTAACTTTCGCGGTCCCGTATGACCGCAAGCGCATCGGTAAACAAAAACAACGACCCGATCAGAAATAATATGATCAGAGCATAATCGAACGAGGTCCATTTGAGCAGCACCGGCGGCTCGTAGGCGGAAGTTTCGGGCTGCTTCCTATGCTGAAGGTAAAGCCATGCCATGAAAACGGCGGCACCGGTGACGAACAAACCGATGAGGCCGCCGAATAAAGCCAATAAAAAATTCATGAGTTCCTCCTATGCCGTTCTGATGAGAATATAAACCAACGTTAGACAAACGAAAAAGCTGACCGCCGGCAGCGTCCACAGCACGTAGGGCAGCAAGCGTTCAGATACCGTCGGAACAGGACGAAACAAATAACGATTCAAAAACAAATGGACGGTTTCAATCCGCGTGCGCGGGAGCTCATCGGGCTTCCCACGCCCCTGCTCGGTCCCGTCCTGCGATTCATGGCGAATTTTCCCCCGCTTCCAGCCGACCTGATAAGTAATTTCGCGGTTCGGTTTTTTTTCCGTATCCACGGACGGACCTCCGTTTCATGAAGATTTTGGCTCTTATCTTCATAGTAGTCCATCTGCGCCGGACTGGCAATGGCAAGCTTATTCAGAGGCAGCCAGATTGGCGCGCTAAACGGGCCGAGAGCGGCTTTTTCCGCCTTTCCGGCGGCGACGCTGCGCGATTGCTCGGCTGAGAGCCGGTTTTTCCGGCTCTCAGCTCGCTCGGTAGCCGACTTCGGCGCGCTAAGCGGGCCGAGAGCGGGTTTTTCCGCCTTTCCGGCGCCGGCGCTGCGCGGTTCCTCGGCTGAGAGCCGGTTTTTCCGGCTCTCGGCTCGCTCGGTAGCCGATTTCAGTGCGCTTTGCAGGCCGAGAGCGGCTTTTTCCGCCTTTCCGGCGTCGGCGCTGCGCGGTTCCGCGGCTGAGAGCCGGTTTTTCCGGCTCTCAGCTCGCTCGGTAGCCGACTTCGGCGCGCTAAGCGGGCCGAGAGCGGGTTTTTCCGCCTTTCCGGCGCCGGCGCTGCGCGGTTCCGCGGCTGAGAGCCGGTTTTTCCGGCTCTCGGCTCGCTCGGTAGCCGATTTCGGCGCGCTAAGCGGGCCGAGAGCGGCTTTTTCCGTCTTTCCGGCGTCGGCAGTGCGCGATTGCTCGGCCGAGAGCCGGTTTTTCCGGCTCTCAGCTCGCTCGGTAGCCGATTTCGGCGCGCTTTGCAGGCCGAGAGCGGCTTTTTCCGCCTTTCCGGCGTCGGCGGTGCGCGGTTCCGCGGCTGAGAGCCGGTTTTTCCGGCTCTCGGCTCGCTCGGTAGCCGACTTCGGCACGCTTAGCAGGCCGAGAGAGGGTTTTTCTGCCTTTCCGGCGCCGGCGGTGCGCGATTGCTCGGCTGAGAGCCGGCTTTTCCGGCTCTCAGCTCGCTCGGTAGCCGATTTCGGCGCGCTAAGCAGGCCGAGAGAAGGTTTTTCCGCCTTTCCGGCGGCGGCGCTGCGCGGTTGCTCGGCCGAGAGCCGGTTTTTCCGCCTCTCGGCTCGCCTGGATGCCGATTTCGGCGCGCTATGCAGGCCGAGAGCGGCTTTTTCCGCCTTTCCGGCGCCGGCGCTGCGCGGTTCCGCGGCTGAGAGCCGGTTTTTCCGCCTCTCGGCTCGCACGGTTGCTGGTTCCGGCGCACTAAGCAGGCCGAGAGCGGCTTTTTCCGCCTTTCCGGAGTCGGCGGTGCGCGATTCCTCGGCCGAGAGCCGGTTTTTCCGCCTCTCGGCTCGCCTGGATGCCGATTTCGGCGCGCTATGCAGGCCGAGAGCGGCTTTTTCCCTACCGCTCGATCGTATTGCTCGCAGGAAGCCCTTCCCGATATAGCTATATTTTGTAGTATAATGGTTTAAATAAAAGCACTTCCAACTCCGACGAAAGAAAGGCGGTCATTCGGATGAGCAACGAACACGTGCAAATGTCGCCCAAAGTCGCGATTATAACCGGCGGCGCTCAAGGGATCGGAAGAGCCGTCGCGCTGCGGTTCGCATCCTCCGGCTACAAAGTATCCGTCGCCGATGTCGATAAAGAGGCCGGACTGGAGCTGGTGAAGCTTATAGGCAAGGCCGGCGGTGAAGCGATGTTCCTGAAGGTCGACGTTGCCGAGCAGCAGGAAGTGGAGCGCTGGATTCGGGTTACCGTGCAGGAGCTCGGACGCATCGACGTGTTGGTCAACAACGCCGGAATCGGCAAAAACGGCCCCGTGCTCGAGCTGCCGCTCGAGGCGTTTGATAGGGTTATCGGCGTCAACCTGCGAGGCACGTTCATCTGCTCCCAGCTCGCCGCCCGGGAAATGCGCAAGCTCGGCAAAGGGGCGATCGTCAACATCGCTTCAACGAGAGCGCTTATGTCCGAGCCGAATACGGAAGCTTATTCCGCTTCGAAAGGCGGAATTTTGGCGCTCACTCACGCGATGGCGGTAAGCTTGGGGGGGTTCGGCATACGAGTTAACGCGATCAGCCCCGGCTGGATAGAAACAGGCGACTGGCAAAAATCTTCGAGAGCGTCCGTACCGGTTCACAGCGAGCGCGATAAGCTGCAGCACCCTGTCGGGAGAGTCGGCAAACCGGACGATATTGCCGCGGCGTGTCTTTATTTGGCCGAGGACAGCGCTTCGTTCATCACCGGGCAAAATCTCGTCATCGACGGTGGCATGACCGTGAAAATGATTTATGAATGACATCATGGGAGAGTAGGGGTACATTCATCATGTGGTTACTTTACGCATCGGCATCGGCGGTCTGCTTTGGCCTCCGAGGCATTTTATACCAGTGGACGTCGAAAAAACCGATCGATCGCAACATGCTGCTTTTAGGGGTATATGTATCGGGCACGCTGGTTGCGCTCATCGCAAACGGTTTTATCCGCCAGCCCTGGACCACGGGCGCCTGGATCGGCATCTTGATGGGGCTGTTTTCGTTTGCCTCCAACGCCTCGATGTATAAAGGCTTTGCCGTCGGCAAAGCCTCACTTGTTGCGATATTGACCGCGCTTCCTCCGGTTGTCGTGGTCGGTATCGCCTTTTTGCTGTGGGGAGAAAAATTGAATGCGTGGCAGACGTTCTCCTTCGCGGTGATCGTCGCCGGCATCTTGATGGTAAGGTATTCGAACGACATTTCGCTGAAAAATTTGCAAGGCGCGCATTGGGGCATCCTCGCGATGCTCATGTTCGGTTTCACCGACTTGGCGTCCAAACAATCGACGCTGCTTGGCGGACAAACGCTGCCGACGCTGACGGTCATGTATGCGACCGGATCGCTATTGTTTCTGCTGTCGGGCGCGGCCGCGCGGATGCGGGAGCGCCAACGAGGCACACGACATGCTTCCGATGCTAAAGCACGGGCCGAAACGGCAGCGGGCCGTGAAGCCGTCGCTTCAAAAACCGCCCCGGAAACACTGACTCCGGTACCGGCGCCGCAATGGCCCCTTGTGCGCACGCTGCTGTGGGGAATGGTCGTCGGACTGACCAACATTTCCGGCATGATGCTCGTGCTTCCCGCCTTCCGTCTCGGGGTGACCGGCCTTGTTTCGGCCGTGATTGCCGCCAATGTGCTGCTTATTTTGCTGTACGCGCGCTTCGTGCTGAAAGAAAAATTCAGCCGCCTCGAAATCGGCGGCATGGTGCTCGCCATCGCCGGCATACTGATATTACGGGTAACCGGCTAGCCCTGCCCCTCAAGCTCGATCACATGCAATCCCGGAACGATCCGCTGCGCTTCCTCCCTCATGTGATCATGGCACGTAAACAGCAGAACCTGGTGGTCGCGGGAAATTTCGCTTAAGAGCGTCAGGCTTCGGCTCATCCGCTCCTTGTCGAAATTGACCAAAATATCGTCCAATATAAGCGGAAGCCGCACATGATTGGCATATTCGTCCACCAAGGCGAACCTCATCGCCAAAAACAGCTGCTCCGCCGTCCCCCGGCTCAGCTCCGACGTTTCCAGCATGCCACCTTCGCTTCGTTCCGCCAAAAGCCGCTGCTCCTCGAACGGAGCGACGACGCGAACATACCTGCCCCCGGTCAATCGGCTGAAATAAGCCGATGCCCGCTGCAGCACAGCCGGCTGCCGTTCCTTCTCGTACACCCGCTTGGCGCCGGCAAACAGCTGAGAGCAAACCGACAGCGTTGCCCAGCGGGAAACCAGCTGCAGCAGCTCCGCTTTCTGCTCCTCGAATTGCTGCAGCTTGCGTCCATGGTCCGCATCGTTCTTCAGCCTTTCGATTTCATGCAAAAGCCGCCCCCGGCGGTCTCTTGCCGCATCAAGCTCAGCTTCCAGCTCGGCAAGCTGCCTCTCGGCCTGACCGATCGCCAGCCGCAATTCCGCTTCATCCGAACGCATCAGCAGGTCGATCAGACGATTCGCGCCATCCTCCGTCCGCCAGCCGGCGAACATCGCTTCCAGCTGCCGTTTCTCCTGCAGCAGCCGCTCTCGCTCCTCCTGCTCTTTGGCGATGACGCGCAGCTGCTCGGCGTTCGCCGCACCGGCCTGCTCCAGCAGCCGGCCGAGACGGTGCTCCACGCGCTGCAGCTGCTCCTGAAGCAGCGCGGACTGCTCGTCCGCCTCGCGAAGCTGCGCTTCGAGCAGCCGCCGGGCCGCGAGCGTTTGCTCCGCCGCTTCGGCCCGCTCCTGCCAGCGCTTCAGCGCGAGCACCGGCTCCTCAAGCGCCGCCGGGCCGAGCAGCCGCGCAGCGTCCTCCGCGAAGCGGCTGCGCTCGGCCGCCAGCGCCGCGAGCCGCGCGGCCGCTTTGTCGCGGCGCCGCGCGATGTGGCCCGCCTGCTCGGCGAGCTGCGCCGCCTCCAGCGCGGCCTCGGGCGTGCAGCCGGCTGCGAGCCCGGCTGCGGCGAGCCACTCGCGCCAGCGGCTGCACAGCTCGCCGGCGGCCGTCTCGCGCTGGCGGCGCTGCGCTTCCGCGGCGCGCTGCCGCTCGCGGAGCTGCTGCTCTCGCTCATGCAGCTCCGCGAGCCGGCCGGCGAGCCGCCGTACCTCGGCGGCGGCTTCCTCATGCTGCTGAAGCGCCTGCTGCAGCAGCTCAAGCCACGCTCCCGCCGGCTCGGGATCCTCCCCGAGCGGTAGGAGCGCAGCGCTTGCGGCGGCCGCCTCGGGCATGGCGGGCAGCATGCGAAGCTGCTGCCCGAAGCGTTCGCGCAGCTCCGCCTCCCGGCGGCGAAGCTGCGAATCGGCGCCGCCGTCGCCGGAGGCGGCGGGCATGCGCCCGCGGCGCGGGCGGGCCGGGCCGCGCAGCCACGGCACCGCGGCGCTGGCCGCGGCAACGGCGAGCGCCGCGAAGCCGAGCGCAGCCTCAAGCGCGCGGCCCGCCGCGAGCAGCGCCGCCGGCACGGCGAGCGCTAGCAGAGCGAGCGTGACGGCGAGGCGGCGCGCCGAAGCCGCCGCCTCGCGGCGCAGCCGCTCGTCCGCTTCGCGCAGCGCCTCCTGCCCGGCCCGCTCTGCGGCTTCGCGCTCTTCGGCGTAGCGCCGCTCCTGCTGCGCCTGCCGCCAATCGGCAGCCAGCCGGCTGAGCGAGGGCAGCTCGCGCTTCCATGCCTGCGCCGCCGCTTCGTCGAAAGCGGCGAGCGGACCGGCGTACCGCTGCCTGAAGTCGCGCAGCCGCTCCGCCTGCTTCGCGCTGGCGGCCGCCGCCTCCTGGACGTCCCGCAGAAGCGCCGCGGCTTCCGCCTCCGCAGCGGCGTTCTGCTCCGCCAGCCGGGCGAAGGCAGCCTGAAAGCCGCGCAGCTGTTCGCGGGCCGCGACGGTTTGCGGGAAAGCGGCCAAAGCCGCTTCATTCCACGAAGGGTCGATGCGGCTCAAAAGCTGCTCCAGCTCGACCTGATCGCGCTCCAGCTCCGTTTGCAGCTGGATGATATCGCGCTGCATCTCATCGTAATAACCGGCCCGGCTGAGCAAATGCCTTAGCCGCTCCTCCGCTTCCTGCGGCAAACGATCCGGAACTGCAGTCTCCTGCAGCTCCTTCTCCCACGTCTGCCGTTTGAGACCGATGCGATCCAGATCCGTCAGAAGCCGTTCCCGTTCGCCTTCCAGCTGCTCCAGCCTGTGGGCCGCCTCCTCCGGGAAGGCGTCCCGCTCCGGCAGTTCCTCCAGCCTCGCGCGCACAATCTGCAGCCGCTGCCACGGATCGAGCAGACGAAGTCCGCTGCGCAGCAGCTGGAGCAGCCGCTCGAGATCGCCTCTGCGGCTCGCGAGTCCGGCGATATGACCGTCGCCGTCGGCCAGCTTGCTCCGCAGGCTGTCATATTGCATCGCCGCTTCCATGCTCGCGCGCAGCTCCGCTTCGATCTCGCTCAGCCGCGCAGCCGCCTGATTCAGCGGCTGTGCCTTGCCGCGCGGCTTATAAAGCTGCTCCATTTGTCCGGCGAGCCGTTTCTCCGCCTCGCGAATCCGGCTCACGCCGGCCCCGAGCCCGGCGCTGTATAGATAACTTCCGACTTCGTCCGTTTGCAGCGTCCGCAGCTCCTGCAGCTCGGTCAGACCGAAGGCGAACACGCTGCGGAACAGCTCCGGCGTAACGCCGCCGAGCAATTCGGCGAGTTCTTTGTCTCCTCCGCCCGTCCCATCATCGTAGGTGAGCTTCACCGCACCGGCGGCCGGCACTCTTCCTTTGGCGCCGGCCGTCCGTTCGACGCGCACTCTTCGGCCGGCTTCGTCCAGCATCATCAAAGCGCCTTCTCCGCCTTGGCCGCGGGAAGCAAAGCCGAACAAAACGGCGCGTATAAACTGCATCAAGGTGCTTTTTCCCGCCTCGTTATGTCCGTACACGAGCGTAAACGAAGCATCCGTCTGCAGCCGGACATCGCGCAAGCCGCCGTATTGGCGCAAATCGACGCCAGTCAGCCTCATCCTCCGCCCTCCTTAACAGTCCGCCGCAAAACCGGCAATGCCGGCTTATGGCAGCATCTCTTCTCCATATGCCTCAACCCGCTTCCTCGTCCGCGAGCAGGTCGATCGCAAGCTGCTCCGCCGATTTGTGCCATTCCTCGCGCTCACATGACGAAATTCCGGCGAGCAGCTTGCGAAGTGCCGAATGGCCCATCAGCGGAGCGAGCGCTTCGCCGTATAAAGCTTCCAGTGCGGCCGGTTCCTGCGCCGAAGCTCTCGATAAACGAAGCAAATCTCCAAGAAAGCTGGCCTGCTCCATAAGATGGTCCGCGTCGATATCCGCTCCGGTTTTGTCGACAACCGATTCGATCCAGACGAACGGGAAATGCGGCGAGCTCTCCGCTGCATTCGCTTCCTTCGCGCGCAGCAGACCTGTGAGCTCGTCCAGGTAAAAGCGTTCATGCAGCAAGCCGTGCAGCGGCCCCCTGCCCGCCAGCTCCAGCCTGGCAACGGCAGCTCTTCCGTCCGAAGCTTCGCGCAGCCGCTCCGTTTCATCCTCCAGCAGCTCCTTGAGCTGCTGCTCCGTTTCCAGTCCGGCGATGGAAAGCCGGACATCGTACCATCTCACCGAATCGAGCGGATGGAATGCGAGCCTCGACTCGCCCCGCTCATCGACATCGACAAGGTAGCAGCCCTTTTCTCCGCACTCCCGAATATGTCTGCCTTGAATGTTTCCGGGGTATACGATAAGCGGTTTTTCATCCCGGATCACCTGCCTCGTATGTACATGGCCAAGGGCCCAATAATCGATCGGCTTGTCCGCCAGCTCCCGCGACCGGCAAGGGGCGTAATTGTCGTGGGCAGGATCTCCGTCCACATTGGCGTGAAGCAGGCCGATCCGGTACTGTGCGGTATCCGACGGGTCGAAGCGCGCCGCCAAATTGTCGGTAACGGACGCCGAGCCGTAGGAGACGCCATAGACATACGCTATGGTACCCCGGTCCTTTGTCACGACGGGAAAACCCTCCACCGCATCGGCTCCGAAAAACTTTACCGACTGCGGGTATGCAAGCTTGGCTGCTCTCCCGTCCAGCGGATCGTGATTTCCATGCACGACAAAGGCGGGTATGCCCGCCCCCGCCCATGTTTCCAACGCTTGTTGAAAGCGGATTTGCGCGCGCAGCGAACGATCGGCTGCGTCATAAACGTCCCCGGCGATGACGACGAAATCCGCACGCTCTTCCATCGCCAGCCTGACCAGCCTATCCAGCGCGGCGAAGGTCGATTCGCGCATCCGCTCGCGGATCGCCGCGGGAAGCCCGGACAGCCCGCGAAACGGACTGTCCAGATGCAAATCCGCGACATGAATGAAACGAAACGGCTTCATGTCGTTCATTCCTTCCGATAAGAACGGTATACCGCTCTCAGCTGCTGGATGACGCGCGAGAGCGAATACGTGTTTTTCGCTTTATCCCAGGCAACCCGGGCCAAGTTGTAGCGGTACTGCGGGTCGATGATCACTTTTTCCAGAGCGCCGGCCAGCGCCTGAACGTCGTCGACAGGCACGAGCAGCCCGTTTTTGCCGTGTTCGATTTGCTCCGGAATCCCCCCTACCTGCGTCCCGATCACGGTTAATCCGCACAGCGCGGCTTCTGCGAATACGGAGCCGAACGCCTCGGCCCGGGAAGGCAGCACAAACACGTCGAAGAACGGCATGAAATCTTCCGGATGGAGCATATAACCGTAAAAAATGATTTCCTCGTAGATGTTCAGATCCATCGCCATATCTTCCAGCTCCTGGCGAATCGGACCGTCTCCGATCAGATGGAGCACGAACGAATGCCCGCGCTGCTTCAGCTCCGCGCACGCCTGAAGCAATATGTCGAGCCCTTTCGCCGGGACGAGGCGGCATACGGTAATCAGCTGCGGAATTTTATTTTCGTGCGGAACGGGACGAAATCTTTTCTCGTCGAAGCCGTTCGGAATGACGCCGACCCGCTCCGGTTCCTGGATATAATCGGATAAATAATGCTTGAATGAATTGGAAACGGTGATCAGTTGATCGAGCCGGTCTTCCAGCTCGCGGTAAATCGACGTTAAAAACGCGTGCTCCGGACCGTTTTCCTTGATCTTTCCGTTCAATATGAGCTCGCGCTCATAACTGGAGTGAATCGTCATGATGACCGGCGTATCCGGAAAAAGCTGCTTCATCACCAGTGCGGCGATCGGATGATGCGCATGAATGAGATCGTACGTTTTATGGAGCCGCAGCTTCGTCCACCAAACGTAATCCTTGTACGTTTGAATGTATTTGTCGACGACGGGGTTCCCAGCATAACGCTGCCAGTCGAATGTGGAAAATGCGACTTCTTCGGTTCCTTTTTGCCTTACGCGTTTGGGCAAGGAAAAAAGCTCCATACTCCAGCCTCTTTTGTTGAACCTGTCTAAAATATAGGGAACCATGGAGGAAACGCCCCCCGGTTGCTCCGGCGGAAAAAATAATGCTTGCAGTATGTTCATGGTACCCCTCCCGAGATGTTCCGTTCATTTTCAAGTCCGAAGTCTTCTGCCCAGCATGAACGGCTCGATTCTATTTTACCTGCTAAAGGCTCCCGCGAAAAGAGAACAAGGCGAAGCATCCGGAAAAGAACTTCCGCAAATCTTGCATATTTTTACCGGTTAGTCCCTGCGATTCATTGCCAAAATGGCCCGGCGCACAGTATCATTACATATATATGCTTTACGGCGTTAACTATTTATTTTTCTCACGGGGGCTTCCATGACATTTACCGAGCTGCTGTTTGGTCCTCAAGGCTCTGTGCTATCGTATACGATCATCCTGACGATCCTCGTGCTGATGCTCGTCATCTCGCTGCGCCTGCTGCTCAGCCGCAGAAAAAAAGCTTATTTATCCATGATGCTTTCCGTCATTGCCCTGATTGTCCAGTATGTTTTAATGCTTCGTTCCCCCGGTGCGGCTGACCTCGGACTGGAAGATTACAGTCTGCTGCTTCTGAAGATCTGTTCGTTTTTGCTGCTGAACTTGGGCGTTTTTCAGCTGTATAACGCGACAAGGCTGCGTCACCATCTGCTGTTTTATTCGTTTTTGCTCATTACGGTTGCGGTTTCGTCCACCTATTTTCTCACCGAAGGCCTCGTAGAGGCGACCGGCTTTCAGCTTGTGCTGCTGCAGCGTTTATGGATGGAACTGTATTTGTATGTGCTTATCTTTTTAAGCTTCACGATGATTACGCCGAAAATCGGACAAGCCGGCAAATACCAGGCCGGTCTGACGATATATTTTTGCGGCCATACGGCGCATATGGTCAATACATATATGTTTCTGGGCAAGCAGCCCTTTTACACGGCGCTGGAAAACATGCTGCCCATCGCGTTTTATATCATTCTGTTTTTGCTGCTGTTCGATCGGGTGATCGAACTGATGCAGGCGATTTATACGTCGTCCATTACGGACGGGCTGACGCGACTTTATAACCGCAAATACTTCGATAACCGGGTGAATCAATGCGTGCTCAGGCAGGAGCCGGTATCGGTCATTTTCAGCGATATCGACAATTTCAAAAAGCTGAACGATACGAAAGGCCATGATATGGGCGACAAGGTGCTGAAGCACGTGGCCGAAATTATGAAAGAGGAAGCGGAAGAATACGGCATTTGCGGCCGGTACGGCGGCGAAGAGATGCTTGTGCTGATTACGGACGGCGACGTCGATCCCGGCGAGCTCGCCGAACGCATCCGCAGCCGGGTTGAGGCGGAAACGATTGCAACGGTCAGCGTCGGCTACAGCAGCTACAAGAAGGGCATGACCGCTCACGATTTGGTCAAGCAGGCCGACGAGGCCATGTACAGCGCGAAACAGACCGGCAAAAACAAAGTCGTCAAATTCGGCAAATCGATGCCGAAGGCGGCGCTTTAGCGGCATTTCTCATTTCACAACGACACCAAAGGGAGTTCATATGCGCATGCGCAAAGCACCGGCTATTTTCAGCTTATTGATTTCATGTTCCATTGCGGTCACGACGTTCCCCGTTTCGGCGCAGGCCGCGGATCCTCCGATCGCCGTGAAGATTGACGGGCAGCTGCAGAGCTACGAACAGCCTCCCCTTATTTTGCAAGGCTCAACGCTCGTACCGATGCGCCCCATCTTCGAAGCGCTCGGAGCGAACGTCATTTGGGACGATAAGGCAAAGGCGGCCATCGCAACCAAATACGGCCAAAAGATGGTCATACCGATCGGCAGCAAGACGGCGCTCGTGAACGGGCAAACGCAAACGCTCGAGCAGGAGGCTACGATCGTAGACAATTTCACGATGGTGCCGGCAAGATTCATCAGCGAATCGCTTGGCGCCCAGGTGCAGTGGGACGCTTCCACCCGCACCGTTTCGATCGTCACACCGGCCAGCGTGCAGCCGCAATCGGTTCCTTCGATCGAAGAGATGCTGGCGCCTTCATTTACGGAGCTGCCCAAGCTATCGCCCCCAAGCATTCCGCCGAAACCGCAAAAGGCCGAGTCGGTACCTCACGTCTTCAAGATGAAACGCGAGTGGAAAACGTTCAACACGAAATATTTCCAAATCTATTACTACGGAAACGAAAACGATATCTTTACGTTGTCCCAGCATTTCGACCCGCTGTATGAGCAGCTTTCCGAACGGTTCGGCAACAAATTGACGTTTCTCGTCCCTGTATATTTTTTGAGTCCGGCCGATTATGTAGGTGCGATCGAGCCGGACTGGTCCTCTGCTTCGTGGAGCCCGAAGGAGCAAGAGATGTTCATCCGTACCCCGGACAAGAAGGAATCGCTGGAAGATCTGATCATTACGTTCAAGCATGAGCTCACCCACGCTTTGACGGTATCCAGCCTCGAATCGAGGCGCAGCCAAATACCGACCTGGTTTGCCGAAGGTGCGGCTACATATTATGAGCAGGAAGCTCCGTATTACGAAATTTATCGCCATCAAATTATTTATGACGCTTATAAAAAACGGACCCTGCTGCCGTGGAAACAGTTCGAAACCAGCAACAAAAACTGGAAAAAGGAAGATTTAAGCAAAATTTACGCCCAAGCCCAGTCTATCTACGGATACCTCGTGGAAACGTATGGGGAAGCAAAAATAAACGGCTTGTTTTTCTCCGTCCGCCCGTTTGCGGAAGAGCTCACGCGCATTACAGGCAAATCGAAAGCCCGTCTTGAGAACGATTGGAACATTTGGCTGGCCGGCAAAATGTCTCAGGATGCGGTATATCCCGGCATTCTGTATTACGGCGAAGGCACGCGTTATGTCGGAGAGATCAGACACGGCACGTCAAACGGCAATGGCAAGCTGTTCCGCAGCTATAAGCTCGAGTACGCCGGCGAATTCAAGGAAAGCCAATTCGACGGAACCGGCATTTACAACTATTCAACCGGCGGCAAATACGAGGGGCAGTTCGTCATGGGCAAGATGACGGGGAAAGGCCGAATGTACGATAAGGACGGCAGGCTGTTTTATGAAGGAGAGCTGAAGGACGGCCATTACTCCGGGATCGGAATCGCTTATTTCAAAGACGGAACCCGGTACGAAGGCGAATTCGAGAACGACAAGCCGTCAGGAGCGGGCAAGCTGTACGACAGCAGCGGCAAGATCATCCGCGAATATTCCCGATAATTTTTGTATGTGCAGGTATATTCCTCAAAATGCCGGGGAAAATAACCCTACATTGGCAGACAAAAGCCAATGAACACATACATCAGGAGGGATTCAGGTATGGGAAGAGGTCAAAGTCGTTCCAGCAATCAACTGGTGGTTCAGCAAGCATCGTCTGCATTGGAGCAATTGAAGTTTGAAGTAGCACAGGAACTCGGCATCCAGGTTCCTCAGGACGGTTACTACGGCTTCATGGCTACTCGTGACACAGGTGCAATCGGTGGCCACATCACTCGCCGTCTGGTACAAATCGCCGAACAGCAATTGGCTCAACGGTTCTAATGAACAACAACCGATCTGAACAAAATCAAGGTTCCTTTCTCGAAGAGACGGCGGAATCCGTAACCAACATGGCGCAATCGACGGCAGACTTCGTGCAAAACGCATGGAAAAACACCGCCGAAGCCGTCGGGAATGCCGCCGAACAAGCTAAGGATGCCGTGCAAAATTTTACAAATGACGCAATGAACAATAAAGAAAATGAAAACCGTTAGGCGAAAAAGTCCCTACTGGCATTGAAGCCGGTAGGGACTTGCCGTTGTTTTCGCTGCTCCGCCGGACCCGTCCTTCCATCGGTTTAATTACTGTGCCGACGGCAACCGGTTTCTCTTCGTTTCAGTCGAGTTCAAGCTCGCGGTGCTGATGCAGTCCCGGTAAGAGTACGGCTGCCCGCTGCCGTCATAACCGTAGATCACGCCGACAGCCGCCGAAATCGTAAACGAATGGAAAGTTTTCGGCGCCGATAACCGTTCGATCATGCCCTGAATCTCCTGGTGGCTTCTTTGTGTAATAATGACGAACTCGTCGCCGCCGTAACGGCACACGTAGTCTTGATCCTCTGCAACCTCCTTGAGCAGGCCGGAGAAATGGATCAGCAGATCGTCGCCGGTCGCATGACCGTACTTCTTGTTCACAGTGCCAAAATCGTTCAAATCGATGAACAGCAGATAAAACGGGATTCCTTGACCGACCAGATATTCATGGATGTACTCTATGTATTTGGAACGGTACAGATTAGTCAAAGGATCGATATAATTGCCGA
Organism: Paenibacillus hamazuiensis; assembly: GCF_023276405.1. Classification (NCBI taxonomy): domain Bacteria; kingdom Bacillati; phylum Bacillota; class Bacilli; order Caryophanales; family Paenibacillaceae; genus Paenibacillus; species Paenibacillus hamazuiensis. The sequence goes on along the minus strand of NZ_JALRMO010000001.1, from coordinate 1,388,947 downwards.
TCGTGCTTTTTAATGTCTCTCTGGTGATAAGGCCTTCCACTTTATTGCCTTCTTTTACGATGAGCCGTTCCACTTTATGCTGCTCCATCGTATGCAGTGCATTGCCGATGAACTCCGATTTGGAAACGGCGATCGGATCAGGTGTCATCGCATCGGCAACGATTCGATTCGGGTGGGCCGAACGAATGTCCTTCGATGTAATGATCCCTATGACTTCTCCTTCGTCGACGACGACAAGCGAGCCGATTCCCAGCTCGTTCATAAGATCTGCCGCATATCTTACGCTTTTTCCGGAAGAGATGCTGCATACTTGATTCGACATGACCTCCTCCACCTTCACTGAAGCTCCACCTCTCGCTGCAGGGAGACCGTGATTTTCATCTCCGCCCTTAATACCATCGATTCGTTAATGAGCCTGTCCGCTTCCTCCAAAATAATTTCCAGCAGCAGCTGCTTATCGAGCATCTCGAGCAAAGAATTGCGTATTAATACCCCTTCAACCTTGGGATGATCGATCTTCAAAATCGAGAACTGATCGGGAGATAACGCTTCAGCCATTCTTCTGACCGCCTCCGGCCCGATCGGCGCTCTTTTGCCGATGATCAGCAAATCCTGCATCGGCGGCATCTCAAATTCCGTCATCTTCATGGTTAAGCTTGCTCTGCGAGTATAATTCAATTGATTCCCCATCATAAACTTCCTTTACAAGTTAGGATTAATAATTATGAGTTCTTCCAACGGCAGCGGCTTGGAAAATAAATAGCCCTGCCCGTATACTACGCCCATTTGTTCCAATATGTGAAATTGCGCTTCGTTTTCGATCCCTTCGACAATCAATTTGGAGGAGCCGCCGCCGCAAAAGTCGACCAGCGCCCGAATAATACGCTGCTTGTTTGATGAGTGCTCTATGCCGTTTGTGAAATATTTGGACAGCTTGATATAATCAGGTTCAAAGTCGACGAGCTGCTTCAAGGAAATCGCTCCTTCCCCGACATCGTCGAAAGCTATCAAGATCGCTTTTTTATGTAAAAGCTTCAAAATGCCCCGGTCCAGCAGCTCGTTCCAATTGCCGAACTCCTCGATCGCTTCGTTAATTTCAAATACAATATCCAGATCGGTTCTGGATTTTTGAAGGACCAACTCTTCCAAAAACGAATGAAATTGTTCATGAAGCAGCGTCGACGGATATATATTAACAAACAGCTGTTTTTTATGGTTTCCCGGCATCAATTGATTGCACCGGCCGACGGCCTGCAGAACGGATTTCGTGTCCAAATCGAATAGACCGTCTTCCCGTCGCGCTTTCTCAAACAACTGCTCCGGATTGCCTATACCGCTTCTGATCAGAGCCTCGAATCCCAGTATTTTCCGGTCTCCCATATGGACGATAGGCTGATAGGCATGAGAAAAAGAACAACTTGTTTTTACTGAAGGCATTGTCAATATTCCTTTCTTCCTAACTAAGGATTCATATTGATGCGGTCTATTTCTAAATTTTCCTAACAATATACTAATTTTATATGATATTCCTGTCTAAATCTACCTTTCACTACGCATACATCGACAAATATTTGACAATTGCCGGGTTTTCAGACCAAATATGACAAAATTCTACGAATTTCGCCTAGTTCCTAATGACTAAAGGAAGATGGGGCCGATTTGAGGCAGATGAGGTTTTCGGAGTCCGGATAAACAATTAAGCCGCAGCCTCCGGTGGCGGAGCTGCGGCTTTCGGTTATGCGTATTCGACGATGATATGGCTCAGCGAGCCGTATTGGTAGCTTTGATGAAGCAGCGTCGCTTGCTTCTTGCGGTCTCCGCTCCCCATGGCAATGAACAAAGGCAGAAAGTGCTCGTAATCCGGCGTCGCTTCTTTGGCGTATGGAGCAAGACGAGCATAATCGAACAGCTCCGCCGTGTTCCACACCTCCATCCGCCCGATCAACCAATCGTCAAACTCCTTGGCCCACTCGTCCACCCGCTCAGGATCCCGCAAATTCATCATGCGGAAATTATGAACGGTCGCCCCGCTGCCGATGATCACGATATTGCGGTCCTTCAAGGAGGAAAGCGCCGCGCCGATTTTATATTGCTGATCCGGAGGCAAGGTCGGATTTACCGAAACATTGATCACCGGAATATCGGCTTTCGGGAACATATGGCGCAAAATGACCCATGCGCCGTGGTCGAGTCCCCGGGACGTATTCGCGGCGGCGTCCAAACCGGCCGACCGGAAAAGCTCGATCATTTCTCTGGCAAGATCGACCGAGCCGCGCGCGTTATATTTGAGCGTATACATCTCGTCCGGAAAACCGCCGAAATCATAGATCGTTTCATACACATCGTGCGTGGAAGTGACCGTCACCGGTCTTGCGATCCAATGCGCGGAAAAAACGATCACCGCTTCGGGCGAGCCGAGCCGATCTCCAAGCCGCTTCAATTCGCGCGTGTACTCGTTGTCTTGTATGGCGAGCATGGGGCTGCCGTGAGCTATAAAAAACGATTTTGCCATCGCTAGTCATCCCCTTTTCATAAGAAATGTTATAGACTAACTTTTTGTTAGTCACACTTGAAATATACCACCATGCGGGTTGACCGTCAACATAAATATTTATGAAACAAAATATAAATTTATAAAGCAAATATAAACAAAAAGATATGCTACCGTTTCGTCAGCTGAATCGTTTCCTCCTTATCATTCCATTTCATGCGTAAAGTAAAACCTGCCTCCTCCTTATAAGGCGCATCGAGATTAGACTTTCCGCCTATCTTTAAACTTGTCGATTGCGGTTTGCTTTCGCCCTTGGCTCGGAAATTATGACTGCTTTCAAACGAGTAACTGACCGTGTCAATGTTTTGGCCGGCATCGCCAATATAACGGATGACATACGACTTTTCGTTGGCGGAAGGATGAATGGAGCATTCAACACTCCATGACATGCTTTCTCCACTGTATTCTACCGCCTTGGAACAACCTAACAAACCGAACAAACCAAGTACGCTGCAAATGAAAAAGCCAGCTGCCCACTTTCTCATTACTACCCTCCTCTAATCGAATGAAGTTTTCTTGCGTTTATTTCCACGTATCCCATAATAGACCTCAGATCTTAACAAAATGGAAGCATAGTTCCTAAAGTTTTCTTAATTTCAGCATGAAAATACAAAAAAAGCAGGTTGAGCCTCCTTCGCCCGCCTGCAGTTTGATCACGTATCAATTTTTCCCTCGATGATTGTCGCTGTAGCTGACGATCAGGATCGCCGCGGGTTCGTCTCCAATGTTTTGCACCCAATGCGGCACGAAGGCGTACCACGAAAACGTATCTCCTTCCTCGACCGTACACTCGTCTTCCCCTTGGCCGACGAGCAGCTTTCCTTTTAACACGTAGTGTATTTCGATGCCCTCATGTTCGTTCACCGTTCTATCCAACGGGTTGCCCGGCGGAATTTCACTGATGTACATCCGCATGCCGCCGATTTCGCCGAGATGCTCGATTTTATGCTTATCACGAAACATGCTGAACGTCCGCTCATTTCGGCGCACCACGTTCATTCTCTCCTCATGCTTGAGCAGCAAATAAGCCATCGGTACGCCGAGATAACCTGCAATCGATTCCAGCGTCGCGAGGGACGGGGACGTCTTGTTATTTTCCACGAGGCTCAAAAAGCCTTGAGACAGCCCGGTTCCTTCGCACAATTGCCCTATCGTGATGCCCCGTTTTTGTCTAATCGTCCGAATCGTCGTTCCAATATCCATAGGTTGTCGTTCTCCATATAAGTTGTGATATGTATCAATCATACCAGAAAAAAAACTTGAGCCAAAGCGAGTATATCGCGGCTATTTCTGCTATGATGAAAGAAACGATCATTTCGGCTCATGGGCCCGTCTATTCAAGCCGGAACAGCTCGTCGACCTGTTTTTCCAAAATATCGCTCAGCTTTTTGGCGGTGGACGGGCCTACGGATTTGACGGAACGTTCAAGCAGGCTGATGTACGAGTGGCTTAAGCCCGAAAGCCTGGCCAAATCGCGCTGGGACAACCCTTTCCAAACTCTCGCTTTCACGAATTCCTGCGTTTTCGCTTTAATCCTCACAATCTACCGCCCCCAAACCTTCAAGTTATTTCCATTATATCCACTAGAATTTACTTTTGCAACTATTTTTGTTTACATTTGTATGAAAAATATTCAATGATTAATCGATTGATCGATTTACCGTTTACTGGTATTATATCTTTGTTAACATTTGTTTACTTTTGATGGCAGGAGTCCTATGAATATGGATTTTTACGGAAAATTGCGAGATATGCGCAAGCTGAAAGGATATACGATCCGCGAGCTTTCGGACAGGTCGGGTGTGTCGGCGGCCTATATTTCCCAGCTTGAAAACGGCAACCGCGGCGTCCCTTCTCCCGAAGTGCTCCAGAAGCTGTCGGAGGGGCTGAACACTCCGTATGACGAATTGATGCGGCTGGCAGGTTATCTGGACAGGGACCGCGAGGCGGACGGTAACGACGGGGTTGCAAAAACACCGGTCAATTTACGAAGATTTTTGCGGGAGAACGATCTCGTGTTTGACGGGATCGAGTTGACCGAGCAGGATAAAGAATGGATCGAGCGGATATTGACGGCCTTGTTCTGGAAAGACAAGCAGCGGCATCTGCAAACGGAAAAGCCCGACGCCTACTCCTGAGGAGAGATGCCGGGCTATTTTTAACGGCTTGCCTCTGAAAAAAATATATCACGCGTAGGGGATCGGATCGGTCAGCCCCGCTTCGGCAAAACCTTTGAGCCGCAGACGACAGCTGTCGCAAACGCCACACGCTTGCTCCCTGCCGTTGTAACACGAGGTCGTCAAGTGATACGGCACGCCGAGCCGGCTCCCTTCGCGGATAATATCCGCCTTGGTCATGTTGATGAGCGGCGTGGCGATGCGAATAGGTCCGCCTTCGACGCCGACCTTGGTCGCCAGAGCGATTGTCTCCTCCACTTTGCGGATAAATTCCGGACGGCAGTCCGGGTAACCGCTGTAGTCGAGCGCGTTGACGCCGATATAAATCGCCTCGGAGCCGGTCACTTCCGCGTAAGACGTGGCGATCGACAAAAAGAGCAGGTTGCGCCCCGGCACATAAGTGACCGGAATTTCCCCTTCGGCGGGCTCCCCGCCCGTCGTGTCCGGCACCTCGATGCGGTCGTCGGTCAGCGCGCTGCCGCCAAAATCTCGCAGAAAGCCGAGCGTTATCATTTTATGGCGATGCGAAACGCCGTAATATTCCGCGACTTGCTTTGCGTTTTCGATCTCTCCGCGATGCCTCTGTCCATAATCGAACGTAATCGGGTATAAGTCGAAGCCTTCCGCCTTCGCCATTCCCATGCACGTTGTGCTGTCCAGTCCGCCGCTCAAAATAACGACGGCTTTTTTTGCTGTCATATATACAAACCGCCTCTCCTTGAAAAATTACACGCCGCGCATGGCCGGGTCCCAGATGATCTTATGCAGCTGCATGTTCAGCTTCACGTGGGACAAGCCGCGGGACAACATCAGCTCGACCAGCCTTGCCGGCGGCATCGTTTCCCAAACCGGGCTGAACAGCGGCAGCGCCTTGGTCGGAAATTCGTCCAGGACGCGGCACGCCGTTTCAAAATCGGTTTCGCTGCCGATCACGAATTTCAGCTCGTCCTGCCGGCGCAGCAAAGATAAGTTGCTTGTGATCATTTTGTCCATTTCCCCGGAATCCGGCAGCTTGAAGTCCATAATATACCGCACCTTGGGCGATTGTATGGCCGCCAAAAACGGAGCCAAATCGATGGCTCCGTTCGTCTCGATGTGAATATCGGTCAGACGTTCGATGCGGGCCAGTTCCTCCACCAGTGCCTGCGAGCGTTCCCCGTACAGCAGCGGCTCCCCGCCGGTAAGACACAGATGCGTCGATCGGTACTTCATCACCTCATCGACGATTTCTCCTATGGAAAGCACCATCTCCGCTTCTTCCGGAGGGTAGCTGTACTTCGTATCGCACCAGGTGCATCGCAGATTGCAGCCGAACAGCCGCACGAAGACGGTCGGAAACCCGGCCCGCGTGCCTTCGCCCTCTACCGTTTCAAAAATTTCCACCATCGGCAGCCTGATCTCTTTCGGCATTTTCTCTATCATCGGGCTTCTGAAATCCTCCCATCCCCAAATTATCCCTATATTATAGCACGCCGGGGCATTTTCCTACAATGCGAACCGCTCCTTCAACTGACGGCAATTCAGGCAATAACCGGCAGGCTCGTAAATCGCGAATCGTTCATTTATAATATAGAAACTGGAAACGGAATGATTGCGAAAAAAGGAGTTTACGCGATGCAGCAGCTGCCTGAAGCTTATAGGAACCAAATGAAAACGATGCTGGGCGACGAATACCCGGAGTTTATCGAAAGTTATAACGCCCCGCGCACGCAGGGCCTCAGGCTGAATCCGCTCAAGCTGCCGGCGGGGGAGCCGTTTGCGGAAACCGTGAAGGCGCAGTTCCGGCTGGAGCCGGTTCCCTGGTGCGATACCGGCTATTATTATGAGGGCGACCTGCGGCCCGGCAAACATCCGTTTCATGCCGCAGGCCTTTATTACATCCAGGAGCCGTCCGCCATGTCTTCGGTTGAGCTGCTGGGGCCGGAGCCCGGCGATGTCGTGCTCGATCTGGCTGCCGCGCCGGGCGGCAAGTCGACGCAGATCGCCGGCAAGCTGCGCGGCGAAGGACTGCTTGTCGCCAACGAGATTCATCCCGCGCGGGCTAAAATATTATCCGAAAATATCGAGCGGATGGGGGTCGCGAATGCGGTGGTCACCTGCGAGCCCCCGGACCGGCTGGCCGCGAAGTTTCCGCAGTTTTTCGATAAGATCATGCTCGATGCGCCTTGTTCGGGCGAAGGAATGTTCCGCAAAGACCCGGACGCGATTGCCGAATGGTCTCCGGCGCATGTCGCCATGTGCGCGTCCCGGCAAGCGGACATTTTGCGCGAGGCGGCGCGTATGCTGAAGCCGGGCGGCACGCTGGCTTACTCGACGTGCACGTTCAACCGCGAGGAAAACGAGCGGGTGCTGGACGCCTTCGTGAGCGAGCACCCGATGTTCGAGGTGGCGCGCACGGAGCGGATTTGGCCTCACCGGGACCGCGGTGAGGGCCATTTCGTCGCGGTGCTGCGCCACCGCGGAGAGGCCGGCGGCGGCTCAGCAGCTGCCGCCGCCGGCAAAGCAGCCGCCGGGGGCCGCGGGCCCCGGCGCGACCCGGCCGCCGGCGCGCTGCGCGATGCGCTGGCGCTGTGGGAGCCGCTCCGGCGCGAAGCGGCGCCGGAGCTGGAGCTGGCCGCCGGAGAGCCGCTGCTCTTCGGCGACCAGCTGTACTGGCTGCCCGTCCCGGCGGGCAGCGCATTCGGCCAGGCCCGGCTTGCGGGCCTGAAGGTGCTGCGCCCCGGCCTCCATTTGGCCGGGGTGAAGAAGGGCCGCGCGGAGCCGGCGCACGCGCTGGCGCTGGCCCTGCCGCGGCGCGAGGACTCGCGCGGCGTCTGGTCCGTGGCCGCCGGCTCGGCGGAGGCGGCCGCTTATTTGCGCGGCGAGACGCTCGCCGCGGCGGATGTCCACGGCTGGCTTGCCGTCGCCGTGGACGGCTTCCCGCTCGGCTGGGGCAAAGCCAGCGGCGGGCAGATCAAAAATCACTACCCGAAAGGCCTGCGCTGGATGACGTGAAGCTCCCGAAAAAACATGAAAAGCGCCGTTCTCGTCCCAGGAGGAGAACGGCGTTTTTCGCCTGGATGCCCTTAATGAATATGCTCCGACTCGAACAAAATTTCCTCAATCGGTTCATTGCGGTGCAGCAGCGTCAAGTTGATCGTCTCATATTCCTTCTCCTTGTCCAGCTCACGCATGAGCAAGGTGGCAATTTGTTCCCTGTCGTCCTCGCTGCCCGGTTCGCGGAAATCGATAAAGCCGGTCAATTGGCGCTGACTGATATCGATTGTCGCGGTCCCGATCGGAAGCCCGCCGCGGGATTGCTGGTAAATTTCATAGGTCAGCATATCCCCGTCGTCTCTGGCGAGCACAACGGTATATTCATCTTCGGCCGCCTTCCACCGCTCCCCGGCAGCGTTATCGCCGGCTTCCCAAGCCGCATCGACTTCGTCCAGCAAATCTTCATGGGCGAGTTCGATCGTTTCCACGATATCATCTTCGTACATCATATTGATAACGAACGTATCGACTTCATTTTCGTCAAAATCCGATACGATCAAATCCGCCACATGTTCGATACCGTCCTCGTCCGGCTCGACCATCCAGCGGACCGTCCCCATAACGTCCCGGTCGTCGATCGTGAAAAAAGCTTCGGCCAACCAGTTTTGGTCTCGGTCATATACGTGATATTCCACGCTGTTATGGTTTTCGCCAACGGCGACAAGCTCGTAGTAAACCGCTTCGTCCGCGGCGGGCCCGGCTTTGCGCTTTGGCAGGTTTACCGTCCTTCTGTGAACGGCCATGCTCACCTCGTCTTGCCCGGCATAATCCGGGTCTGCCAGTCCCGAATCGTCTATCCACTCCGTATCGAAGTCGCGGTCGTCTTCCGTATCGTAATACTCGTTATCCCCGACCGAAATCGCTCCGTATTCGTTTTTGTCGGCAATAATTCGGTCATACGGGCTATGTGTGACGACGACATCGCATTCCAGCGCGCCAAGCGCATCGACAAGCGATTGGACGTAATCCTGCAAGACTTCGACCACCTGTTCCTTGTCCCGCGCATGAAGACTCGCATCTTCCAGTTGGATGGCGCCGGATATGCGGTCCGCCTCCCGGTACACAAGCGTGATCGTCCCTACAAAACGGTCCTTCCATAAAATGTCGCTAACTTCACCGCCCGATGTTTTCAAATCGGGCCTAATCACACAATAGGTCATACGATCTCGCCTCCAAAAGGAAATGGTGGGTAATCATACGGCGCAAAGTCCGTTTGTTTCTAGATTGCCCTTCCTTCGCCCAAAATATATGGGCACAGGCATCTGTCCAATCCAATCGGATAGGTAAACATATAGTAAAGTAGACCGATGTACGCAGTATATTCGCCGGCATGGAAAACAAATCCCCGAAAGCTGCGGTATCGGTTCGAAAATAACGACCAAAAAGGAGGAATTTACGATGTCTGCACTTTACGGCGGTCTCTACGCAACTACGGGTATCATTCTTGTATTATTCATCCTGCTGGTTATCGTTTCCCGCGCATTTGTCATTTAATGATCCCGTACCTCGAATAATTTCCGATACGAGAACGAATCCCCCTAAAGTGAAGTGAACCTTTGCAGCCTATTCCAACTACTTTTGGGGGAACTCCGGTTACCCACAATAATTAGCCATGCATAATTTCTTGAGCAGCAAAAAAAGGTTAGTGCGAGAGCGCTAACCTTTTTTTGCATGCTCCGATTATTTTTTCCCTTCATGATCTTGAAGCAATCCGGCCAGCTCCGCCTCCGTCAGCTCCCGATACTGTCCGGCCGCCAAATATTCGTCAAGCAGCAAACTGCCCATGGACATTCGCTTCAAGAAAACGACTTTTTTTCCGACAGCCTGAAACATTCGCTTGACTTGATGAAATTTGCCTTCCATGATGGTCAGCTCGATTTTCGAAGGCTTCCCTAAAGCCGGATCTCCTGCCGCCAAAATAACCAGCTTCGCCGGCATCGTCTCGTAGCCGTCGTCCAGCGTGACACCGGCTGCAAATGCGCGGATATCGCTTTCATCCACGATGCCTTCCACTTCGGCGTAATACGTCTTCGGGACGTGTTTTCGCGGAGAAAGCAGGTTATGGGCCAGCTTGCCGTCATTCGTAAGCAGCAGAAGCCCTTCGGTATCCTTGTCGAGACGACCGACCGGAAACGGCTGAAAATGCCGGTATTCGTCGTCCAGCAAATCAAGCACCGTACGGTCGCGCGTATCCTCCGTCGCCGATACGACCCCTTGCGGTTTGTTGAGCATTATATAGATGAACTCCCGGTAAACGACCCGTTCTCCATGAACCGTAATCACATCCTGCCCGGGGTCCACCTGCAATCCGCTATCCTTGACGGCTTTGCCTCCTACGGCGACCGCCCCTATCTTCACAAGCTTTTTAATTTCGCTGCGGGTGCCGAAGCCGGCATGCGCCAGCAGCTTATCCAAACGCTGCGTTGTTTTCATAGCTCAAGTCCACCTCCATCCGGGCGGATATTCGTTTTTTAAGATGTCCTGCACCCATTTGCCCCATCCCGCAGTAAACCCGTCTATACAGACGAGACAGTGCCCTTTGGCCGTCAGTCCGTCTGCGTATTCAATCCGTTCCTGGGGCAGCTCGAGCGTTTCACCCTTCAGGTAACGGATCGCTTCGGCCGAATCCGAGGAAAGCGAAACGGTTCGCGCAAATTCCGCCGGTTTCAGCCCCATCGCCAGCGCGTGCGACGGCTCGAAACGCTGTTTATGTATCGCTCCCAAATACCAGCCCGGCCGGATCACACGAATACCGCTCAAATCCGGCAAGTCCGGAGGAGCGGCGTACAGATGATCGCCGAATGCGGCGATGCGCCCGGGTACCGGCAACCGCACGTGTTCGCGCCAAAAAGCATACATCGGTTCCATATCCGGCCCGGTTTTCCGTTTTGGCTCCGGTGCGGTTTTACGGGTTGCTTTGCCGCGGGTAACCGATTTACCGTCCGGACGAATCCCGGCGGTCGCCCTGTCAGCTCGGACGTATAACCTTTCCGGCTCGGCGGGTCGCGCCTCATTATAACTTTCGTCCTTGGGCGAAGAAGTTTTTCTTAAGGCCGCCACAAAGTGTCCTTCGCCTCTCAGGTGATGCGGCCACAAGCGAGCCGTGCCGGCTGCCGCTTGAATCGACGATGCGGACAACCGCTCCGCCGGCGCCCCGGTAAGCTGACCGTTCTGCTCCGCCAAACCCGCCAGCCAGTCCGGACGTCCCCGCTGCAAGCCATGCTCCGGCGGGATCGGTTCGACGGCAAAATGCGGATGACCGTCTATAAATTCTGCAATAATCGCTTCATTTTCCTCCGGAGAAAACGTGCATGTGGAATAGACAAGCCGCCCGCCCGGCTTCAGCATCGAGGCTGCCTGGGCGATCAGCTCGCGCTGCATCGAAGCGTATCTGCGCACATCGTCCGGTTCCCACTCCTTGGCCATGTCCTCTTCTTTGCGAAACATGCCTTCCCCCGAACATGGAGCATCCACCAATATTTTGTCGAAATAACCGGCGAAAGGGCCGGTCAGCTTTTCCGGCTGTTCATTCAGCACCACCGCATTGCGCACTCCCGCCAGCTCCAAATTTTTCACCAACGCCTTGACGCGATCCGGGTGAATGTCATTCACGACGAGAACGCCTTGACCCTCGAGCTTGGCGGCAATTTGCGTCGATTTGCCGCCCGGGGCGGCGCACAGGTCGAGAACGCGGTCGCCCGGTTGCACACCCAGCAGCTCCGCAGGCGCCATCGCGCTCGGCTCCTGAATGTAGTACAAGCCGGCATGATAGTAGGGATGCTTGCCAGGCCGGTCCTTTTCCTCATAGTAAAACCCCGTTTCCGTCCACGGAATCGGGGTAAGCTCAAACGGACTAAGTTTCAGAAACTCGGCCGCCTGCACCTTTAGTGTATTTACGCGCAAGCCGTACCAGCGCGGGTCGTCATACGACGCAAGAAAACCGGCGAACTCCGGCCCCAGCAATCGTTTCATTTTTTCCACAAAAGGAGCCGGCAAATGATTTACCATTCTGATCCTACCTTCGTCATCCATTATGTTTCTTCTTCAGCTGCAGCATTTTTCCCATGAAACTACATAATCTGAAAGAAATAAATTTTGTCCCCGTCCGGCAGCGATTGGTACCTTGTCAGCCAGCGGCCGCTTAACCATGCGAATTTGCGGTTGTCCCAATTGTATTTTTTGTAGCTTAACGCAGATACCACCAAATCCGGTCTCGTGAAAGAGCTGATAAAAACCCGCTTGCTCGGCTCATCCTCGTAGATAACCGTATCCTCCTCAGGCATCAGGTTAACCTCCTGCGTATTCCACCGGGTCATATAATAAGTGCCGTCCGGCATATTGATAAATGCCTGGACTTTGCCGCTGTCCGCATAAGCGTCCACCGTCGTTTGGGCAAAGGCGATGTCTTTGCGGTCCCAGCCGTCCGGCACATCGTTTTTTATGAGTTCGGTCATTTTACCGGTATTCATATCGCCAAGCAGCCAGCCTGTCGTTTTTTTGTACAGCCGTCCGCCGCTGCTTTCGGAAACCGTATATTTGTGCAAAATGACGGCATTTTTCTCCTCGGCGTATCCGCCGTATTCGAGATATTCTTTGCTGCCCGTCCCAAGTATGAACCGCTTCAGCGGAGCGCCTCCCGTATCCGTCAGCTGCACGCCTTGCGGCAAAAGCATCGTTCGCTTGTCCCCCTGGACCAAATGCGCAGGACTGCGGTCATTCGTAAAGTTATAATACACCATTTTCCCTTTCGCCGCCAAACCGGGTTCGATCCAGCCGGGCTCTGCGGCGAAAGGTTTTTTCGTTTCCCCGCTGTTAAGCTGGATCAGGACGCCGTCCGCAGCATAGGGACGGGACGAAGCATAGGCGATTCCCGCCTGATCGGACACCCAAAAAGCGCCGTTTGCCCCGCCTGCCGCGGCGAGTGTTTGCGGATTTCCTCCGGCTTTCAGATCGTAGAAAAAAACCGCATTTTGCCCGTCGCGGATATATACTTTATTTTTATCCGGCGAAAGCCAAGCGCTTTGAATCGCCGGTTTGCCTGCATCGTTTGTTTTCAATTGGCCGAACTTCAAAAGCGGTTTCACCATATTGTTTTGCATCTGATAGATGCCGATAAAATACGTCAAATCTTCTCCGTCGTTGCGGACGCTTGTAAATACAAAATCATCGCTGCTGAGAAAACCTGCGATTTTGGTGGCATCCGCCGCCGCTTGCCGCCAGGGGCCATAAACGAGCGCCAGCGCCTCATGGGAAAACGACTGCGTATGAGGATCGGCGACGAGCGAATCGAGCTCGGTCCACTCCTTGCCGTCCGCACTCTCGGTTCGCTGAACGATGCAAACGGATTTCGTGCCGTCCGGCGTCGCTTTCTGGTCGATTACGCGAGCACCTTTTACGGCAATCTGCCAGCCTTTCGGGATTTTACCGGGCACCACGTTTAATGCGGGAAAATCGAAAGCCGGTAACTTGTCGCTTTGCGCCTTATAGTTATCCCGCACGTTATAATCCGCTTCCGAGTTAAGGAGGCGCACGTCCTCGTCTTTTTTGGCAGCGGCCGTCGCCCCCTGCTGCGCCACTTCATGAATGACGGCAAAAAAACCGGCCAACAGAAAAAAAGCGGCTGCGTATACGATGTAAGGATTTATCTTTTTGCGTAATATTTGCAATGATTTCCGCCCCTTTTTCTAGTTCAAATCAGGCCGCCGTCATGTACAATTCCACAAGGATTGTTGAAAATCCTTCAAATTTTACGCAACGGAAAACAGGAATCGGATGCCAGAAGAGCGAATATATTGTAAATTCATATTCCAACGGAAGAGAGGATCTTGATGAAAAAGCTTGTTATTTATTTATCCGTTATCGTCGTTCTGTTCGGGGCACTCTATATCGTCAACCAGCAATCGAACAAGGCCAAGTATGGCGATGCCCGGAACAACGTCTACGGCATACCGCCCGAGAAGCTGAATCCGGAAACTTTAAAGCAGCTGAACGATCCGAACTATCAAAATATCATTTTGCCGGACGAGCTTAACAAAAAGCTGAGCAACAAAGAGGATTTCTTCCTCTACTATTTCGCATCCACCTGCCCCCACTGCAAAAAGACGACTCCGGTGCTGGCCCCGCTCGCGAAAGACCTTGGCGTCGACGTCAAGCAGTTCAATCTCGAGGAATTTAAAAACGGCTGGCAGCAGTACAACATCCAATACACGCCCACGCTCATTTATTATAAGGGCGGCCAGGAAGTGGAGCGTATCGAAGGCGGCATCTCCGAACCCGGACAGCCGGGCAATACGGCGGACACTTTTAAGGCGTTTTTGATGAAATATAAAAAGTAAGGGGGAGCGGCTCCCCCCTGCCCCTCGGTCGTCACCCCCTAAATCCCCCTAAAGGGGGACCCCAGGCGCTCAGGCGCCCTGGACCCGCCCGCAGTACGGGAGTGCTCGCTTCTAGTTCGCGTATGTCGGGAATGGAATTTTTGCTCTTAGGCAAAAATTTGCATTCCCGACACGCTGTACGTTGGACGTGGTGTCCAAAATAAAACCAGAGCGCAAACAGGCGCTCTGGTTTTGCTGCTTAAGCCCTCAATGCTCTTCTTCCGCCTGCGGCGGATGAAGGCGCAGCTCTTCAACGAGCTGCGCAAGATCAGGGTCGACGATCTCGATGTCGAGATCGTAAGGATCGAAAGGATGCGACGCCAGCCGGTGCAGCTTCGCGAGATAATCCCGGCTGTCCGCGAGCAGCTTGCCGAGCCGAATGCCGTGGGTCACGTCGGGGTATGCCTGCAGTTTGTCCACCGCCGCGGTAAACAGCTTGACGGAGCCGTTCGGATTGCCGTTGAGATGGTGGTACAAGCCGACCGCAACCTGCAGCAAACCTTGATACAGCGGATTGCGGCCTTCCTCCAGCCAAAGCTCCTCCATCACTTCATGACACTCGAAATAATCTCTTTCAATATTGAAATAATATACAAACAGCACATACAGCCGGTCGTAGATCATGGCTCGATTCCTCTCTCGCAGATCAGTAACGCGGGCAGGTTACTCTTTTTCCTTTTTCGCCCGGGCCACCGCCTGCTCGATTTCTTTCGACAGCTCCTTCAAATGCCAGCCGTCCTCCATCTCCCACAGCTCGTTAAACCGCAGTTGAAATTGGGCCGCTTCCCTTACCCGATGGTAGAAATAAAGCTCCTGAATGCCGTTCAGCACACGATTTACGATGTTCGATTTATCTTCAAACAGCTTCTGCGCTTCCATAATTTCGTCGCGGATGCTGCTCATTTCCTGATCCAGCTTATAGGCTGCCTCTGCGGCGCGGCTCAGCCGGCTTCGTACGTCCTCCGGGAGCGCCTCCTTATACTTATAGTTCAGCGAGTGCTCGATCGTCGCCCAAAAATTCATCGCCAGCGTGCGGATTTGCACCTCCGCCAGCACTCTCTTCATGCCTAGCGCCGTTTGTACCGGGTACTCGACGATGATGTGGTAGCTGCGGTAACCGCTCGGCTTTTTATTGCGCACGTAGTCCTTTTCGTACTGCACGGTCATGTCCTCGCGAGCGCGGATAAGTTCGGCGATCCGCTCGATATCTTCGACGAACTGGCACATGATGCGGATGCCTGCGATGTCCTCGATGCCTTTTTCCAGCTGATCCATAGGGACATTCAGCCGTTTCGCCTTTTCCAGAACGCTCGATATTTTTTTCACGCGGCCGGTCACGAATTCGATCGGTGCGTATTCCTCCCTGCTTTTCAGCTCGGTGCGCAGCGTCTTGAACTTGACCTTTAGCTCCTCCACCGCCTGCTCATATGGCATTAAAAAACGTCTCCAATCCCGTCCATCCATGGAATTTCCTCCTTCAATTGCCCCGATGTGCCGCTCCTATAGCTTGCGAGATGTGGGTGTACCCGTCCCGGCGCATAAGCTCTCTCAAGCCATTGTTGATGCTTTGCAGGAGACCCGGGCCTTCATAAATGAGTGCCGTATACACTTCGACCAGACTGGCTCCGGCCCGTATTTTTTCATATGCGTCCTGCGCGGAAAAAATCCCTCCCGACCCGATGATCGGCAATTTTCCTTGCGTCGCTTTGTATATTTGATAAATAAGCCGCGTGGAGCGTTCGGTGAGCGGTCGTCCGCTTAGCCCCCCGGTTTCGCCTTTGTTCGGGTGTGTGAGCCCTTCCCGGCTGATCGTCGTATTCGATGCAATAACCCCGGAGACCCCGCTATTTTGAATCGTATGGATCGTATAAGCGACTTCGTCGTCGTTCAAATCCGGTGCGATCTTCACCAAAATCGGCTTTGCCGCCGCCGAGTGCTTCGCCTGCTGGGCAGCCATCTCCTCCGTTACGGCGGCCAGCAGACGGGACAAGTCGTCGCCATGCTGCAAGTTCCGCAAATCCGGCGTATTCGGCGAGCTGATATTGACCACGAAAAAATCGCCATATTCATAGAGCGCGCGAATGCACGCACGGTAATCGTCCTCCGCCTTTTCATTAGGCGTCGTTTTATTTTTGCCGATGTTGATGGCAAGCGGGATGCGGCGTTTTCCGGTCTGGCGCAGGTTTTCCACCATCCCGTCGATACCGACATTGTTGAAGCCCATCCGGTTGATCAGCGCCAGATCGGGAGGAAGGCGGAACAGCCTGGGCAGCTCATTGCCTGCCTGCGGCTTTGGCGTCACCGTGCCGACCTCCATAAAGCCGAAGCCGATGCTAGAAAATCCGGTCACCGCTTTGGCATTTTTATCAAGCCCTGCCGCCAGTCCGATCGGGTTCGGAAAATGTATGCCCCATAGCTCCATGGCGAGTTCCTTCGACTCAGCAACTCCGTACATTCCGCGAAGCAGTGCCATCGCCCCCGGGATGCGGGCCGCCGTGCTCAAGCCGTCGATCGTCAAATGGTGCGCCTTCTCGGGGTCCATGCGAAACAGCACCGGCTTCGCGATAGTTTTATACAACATCTTGTCCACTCCTCTGTCCTAAAACCACTTCTGTCTATGAAATCCCTAACTGTCAGTTTAGCTGTTTCCGGTTCAAAAATAAAGTGGCAATCTGCCCTGCAAAAGGAAAAGAGGAGTGCTCTCACTCCCCCTGCCCATAACGTCCGCAATATGTTAATATGAAAATATATTCGCAAGAGAGGTGTTCATAGGTGCAGCAAAAACGGAAGCCGGCTCCGCTTAAAACCAAACAAAAAGAAGAATTGAACAAAAAGCTGCTTATCGGTCTGGCCGCGGGATTTGCCGTTGTCGTCATCGCCATGGCCGTACTCCTGATCGTTCAGCAGTAAGCCACGAAACGTTTGGAAAGCGCTTCAATCCAGCCACTTGTATACTTTTCCAGGGTTTGTCTCTTCGCTAAACAGCGGCATCTGAAACGGGGTGCCGCTTCTTTCAATGTCAGGGGGCAGCAGCCCTTTGCCGATCGTCACTTTGGTGCCGAGCGGCACCATGTCGAACAGCTCCTCCACATCCTGCTGCAGCATGCGGATGCAGCCGTGGGATTCGTCCTTGCCGATGCTGGCCGGCTTGTTGGTGCCATGAATCGCATAAAGCGTATCCCCGAGCGTCATCCCGCGGCTGCCGAACTCGCCATTCGATTTGCCGTTCGGATTTCTTACCTTCTCCGAAATTACAAATTCCGCTTCCGGCGTCTTCGCCCCTCCCAGTCCTACCGGATAGCTGCGGAGAATAATGCTGCCGCTGACCAGCGCCAAACGGTGCGCCGTCTTGTCGATGACGATTTGCAGCGGTTCCGTAAGCGGTTTGGCGAACGTTTGCTGCGTTTTCGGGACGGCTGCGGAGTCCGCGGCCGGCGCTGTCGCGAGCTTCACCGCCTCCGATCCGAGCAAATCTTTTTCCTTCCGATATTTTTCTTCCATATAAGGAGTTACCCCCGGCAGCAAGTTGTCCGGGTACGGCCTGCTCAGCTCCGGAAGATCCGCAGGAAGCCTGCCGTTGATGCGGTAAAAAGCAGCCAGCGCTGAGCGCAATATGAGCTCCTGCTCCTGCTGAGCCGCCCATGGTGCAAAAATAGCGAGCGGCTTCACCGGTTCCGTGGGCTGACAGTCGCAGCTTGCCGCATCATGGTATTCGATTTGCAGCTGTGCGGAATCGGCTTTCCCTTCGACGGAAAGCAGCACCTGAGGTTTTTTCAGCCACCAAATCCATTTATTATCGGGGCTCGGTTGTCCTTGCACCAGGATCGAATAGTTGGTCAGCTTCTCTTTGACAATGATTTCCTGCAGCGCCGCGCCTACGTTTTCTTTCGTTTTTTCCTTGGCGATATAATATACTTTCGTTTGCTGCACTTCTGCCGGAGGGATGCTTGCCGGCATGCTCTCTCCTTCCCGTTCGTAAGCCGGAGACGGTATGTAAAAAAGCAGCAGCGCCGCCAGCATCACAAAAATGATTCGTCTCGTCCAAGGCAAGAAACCTTTACGCCGCATTTGCTTTTGCTGCAAAGGGTCGTCCTTGCTCTCTTCCTCAATGACCGGGGCCGCCTGCTCCTCAAACGCTTCGTACACTTCTCCGGCCTTCGTAAAACAGTATAGCGCCTTGCCCTGTTTTCCCTGTGCGGCATACTCCCTTCCGAGCAAGTACCAGGCCATTTTATTGTCGGGATGCTCCTTGACGTATCTTTTCAAATAAAGGGGATCATTGTCCGGATGATGCTTGAAAAATTCGCGCAACTGCTCCTCGTGATCCTTCGTTTTCACGGATGTATCACTTCTTTCGCCAATTCGGTGTTTACTCCCTAATATCGGTTTTTTTATCCATATTTTGTAGATGAAAAAAGGCACTCCGCCCGGAATAGGGCGAAGTGCCTATATATATTCAACCAAGCTGCAGCGCCGCATAAAGCAAAATCAGGTGAAACGTTTGATCGTAAACGACTTTGAGCCACCACGTTTTCGGATCGGTGCACCGCGTAACCCGCTTGTACCACCAAGCGATAAACGATCCTCGGTCGAGTACGATATGCCCCGCGAATACGAGCAAAATCCCGTATACCGAAAGCGGCTGATCGAGCAAAGCGAACGAAGCTGCGGCGATCGCAATCGTGTATACGGCACTATGCACGAGCAGCGGAAGCCACCGCTTCTGCTTGTTGAAGGCCATCCACTCGTTTTGCAGCAAAAAATCGCCGATCAAATGCGCAAGCAATAATATATCGAAAGAATTGATCCCTTTCACTCGTTCACCTCGCTGTAAACGGAACTTGATGACGAAATCATGAACCGCCTCTCCTTCATGACACTTTCAAACGCGTCGACCACCCGAGGGTCAAAATGTGTTCCCTTGCAGCGGACCAACTCTTTGATGCCTTCCTGAAAGCTGCGGCCTTTTGCATATGGCCGGTCGGTCGTCATTGCGTCAAACGCGTCCGCAACCGCGACAATTCTCGCATAAAACGGGATTCTGTCGCCGACCAGCCGTTCCGGATACCCCGACCCGTCCATCTTCTCGTGGTGATACTTGGCTACCTCCGTAGCCTGGATCATTCTTCCCTCAGGCTCCATCTTCGAAAGAATCCGCGCACCGATGACCGTATGCGAGGCCATGACGGCAAACTCTTCCTCATTCAAACTGTCTGCCTTCAGCAGAATTCGATCCGGCACGCCGATTTTGCCGATATCGTGCATTAACGCGGCCCTGTGAAAATGCTTGCACTCCTCTTCGTCAACGCCCAGCTTTCTGGCTATCCATAAGGAATAAAGCGCGACTCTGGAGGAATGGCCCGCCGTATACGGATCCCGGGAGTCGAGCGCCAATACGAGGGACTGGATCACATTGATCGAGAAAGGGTGATCGGTCAGAGACGCTTTATTCAGTTCGTGGGTAGACTCGACCAGCAACGTGAGTTCTCTGTTTTTCGCTTCCAGCTGCCTTATTCTCTCATGTAGCTCCTGCACGTCGGACACCGGGTTCCCCCCAAACTTTGCTGTTTTAGCTATTATCATAAACGAAACGGCCTGCCCTGTGAAGAAAACTGAGTTTCCTTCGTACAGAACAGGCCGGGCGCGTTATTCTTTCACAAACGTTTTGCCGCGAAGGATAGCCGTTCTCGTTTCATTATTCCATTGAACGTCGAGCCCGATCTCTTCCGCAAAAAACCGGACAGGCACGTAGGTGCGGTCCTGTTTAATATAAGGAGCAACATCGGTTGCCTTGAAGATATCGTCCTTGCCGGCTTCCTTCCGCTTGATGCCGGTCTTATCGATGTACAGCTCGATGGTGACATTGCCCTTGGAAAGCTGAACGCTTCGGCCTTCATCGCTGTAAGTCACCTTATACCCGAGGGTTTCGGTAATCGCCCGGACCGGTACCATCGTGCGGTCGTTTACGATTTCCGGCTGGGCATCGAATTCGATCCACTTGGAGCCGTATGCAACTTTGACGCTGTCGTCCTTCGGCAGATTGGCCGGCAAACTGTACAGATCAAGGCGGCGGACTTTATTGTTATACGCGTCGGCGACGAAGATGTTGCCATCGGCCGATACGGCTACGTCCGTCGGATTTTTGAATTCGGCGTATCGGTCGATGCCGTCGGTTTCTCCGGACTTCCTCAGCGCGGAACCGGCAAGCGTCGTCACCTTGCCTCCGTATAAATAGCGGATCGAATGATTCAAGCTGTCCGCTATGACCAGGCCGCCCTCCGAGGTAAGCGCAATGCCCATCGGAAAATTAAACAGCGCTTCCGAAGCGTTGCCGTCGGCAAAATCGCCGGTAGCATATAATTCGGACTTTTCGTAAAGGGAGCTCTTGTTTTCCGCCATGCTGGCACCGGCCACCGTCGTGACTTGCCCTTGAGCGAAATCGATATAACGGATCCGTTGATTGCCCGAATCGCTTACATACAAATTCCCCTTGCTGTCGATCGCCAGTCCCGACGGCTCGTTAAACAAGGCGGAGGCGAGATTCCCGTCCTTGTAATCCCCTGCGGGGACATACTGTCCCGGAGCCACTTGAACGACGCGCTCCGACTGACCGTTCAGCGTCGTAACTTTTCCCGCCGGACTTATGCTGCGGATCAAATGATTTAAGGAATCCGCTACATAGACGGTGCCGTCCGCGGCTACCGCAACGTCCATTGGATGATAAAATGTAGCTTCAGCACCCGAACCGTCTTTATTCCCTTGAACGCCGTTGCCGGCAATCGTCGTTACATCGCCGGACACGCTGATTTTACGAATCGCATTGTTAGCCGCATCGGCTACATAAATATTGCCGCTCGCGTCAGCAGCGAGTCCCGCCGGCTCCTGGAAAACGGATTTGTCGGCTTTTCCGTCCATCCTGCCGCCGACCGGAAACCCTTTGCCGTCTTTTTGGATGATCACTCCGGCAAAGTTCGATACATCGCCTCCGGATACTTTCCGGAGCAGGTGGTTTTTCATATCGGATACGATCAACGATCCGTCGCTTAAAGCTAATAGACCGGCCGTATTGCGGAACGATGAAAACAGACGTACCGTGTTGAACGATCCGAAGTCTCCTACTCCCGCGTAAGTAGAGACGTCCGTTAAGATCTGACCTTCTCCTCCGGTAACGCCTTTGGAAATGTCGGCTCCCCATGCGGCGTTACCGCCGATTAATGCTGCTGCCATCACCGAAGTGACGAACACTGTGCCCAGTTTTTTCATATGGCTCTCCTTAAATTAACCGTTATTTACAGGAACGGAAATTTCAATCGGATCTTTGGACTCCTTAACGACATTGCCATCTTTGTCCACGATTTTATAATAAATCAGCTTGACCGGTATGGCTGCCGTATCGCTCGATTTGATGGCAAGCGGAATGGTAACCAACTGCTTCTCGCCTTTGACTTCGATATTTTGGCTCGGCGCTCCGCCCGTCAGCTCATAATTGGTGGCCGCGTAAATAAGCTCGGTTTCCGTTTTAGCTGTGTTTGTATGTTCCGTTAATGTTTCCGCGCTTTGGGACAAGCCGAACACATTTGTGGAAACCTTGGCAACCGTACCGCTTCCCTCGTATTTCAGCTTATCGGAGTAAAGCAGATGCGCTTCAATGGCGTACAGCTGCTTAGAACCCGTGAAATCTTTCAACGATAAAATAACGTTCGCCGTCGATCCTTGCACGGTTCCCGGCTTAAACAGCAGGCTTGGCTCCGAAACAGTGTTTCCAGACGCCACCGTTATGGCCGGGATTGGGACGGTCTCGCTCGCTGCGCTGCCGATATAGGCACGCGCGGTCAAATTGTACGTTCCCGGGTTCAAGCTTCCCAGCGAAATGACGACCTCCGTATCTCCGGCTCCTGTGCCTCTTCCCATTTCGGTTTCATTATTATAAATTATAACGGTTGCTCCGGACTGGGCCTTCACAGTCACCGAAACCGGATTGTTAACCGTTACGGGTTGCGTCGGACTTACTATCGTAGGCGCATTCGGAGCGGTATTCTCAGATACCACCGTAATGGCCGGAATCGTTACGCTGGAACTTCCGTCGCTTCCCGAGAAGGCACGCGCGGTAAAATTATATGTACCGGGAGCCAGGTTGCCGAGCAAGATTTCTGTCGGCGTGCCACCGTTCCCCGTACCGCTGGCGATTTCGGTTCCGTTGTTATAAATTCGGATGGTTGACCCTGCCTTTGCCGTCAACGCTACCTTAACCGGATTCGTCACCGTGGCAGGTCCGGTTGGACTTGTTACGACCGGAGGATTCGGTTTGTTGTTAGATCCTCCGCTGCTGCCGCTGCTATTACTTCCTCCGCCGCCATTGCCGTTATTCGAAGGTGTGCCCGTCTGCTGCTGAGCTTTCTCCGCCGCCTTCTGATTATTTTGTTTTTCGACCGCTTTATTCGTCTCTTCCAGCTTTTGGCGATCTTGAAGAATTTGCTGCAACAGGCTTGCTAAATTTTGCTGTGCTTCAATTAAACGCCGCTGCTCTTCCGCTGCCGGATCGTTATTTTGCGCTTGAATCGATTTCAGCAGCTCATCTCGAAGCCTTTGCTCCTCCGGATCTATTCCGGCGGAATTGTCAAGCCCGGTTCTTTCGAGGTCAATCTTTCTGTTCGGATCCGGAATGGTTTTGTTCGTATCGGTGATGACCTGCTCTTGGATTTTTTTCTCGTCAATCGCCTGTTTCGCGATCGCATTGATGAAATTGTTCAGGTTGCCCTCAACCTTCGACAAGTCCTCCGTTGACTTCAGTCTCAGGATGGAGTTGTCATCCTTGAATTCCGTTCCTTGCCCGAGCAATTGCTTCTGCTTATCGATAAATTGGCTGTTTTCCAGATCGATGGAAGGCTTATCCTTAATCAGAGCCTCGAGTACCTTAGGAGAAGCTTGTTTGACGATCTCCGCCGGATTAATCAGCGACACCTTCAGTCTCAAATCCGGTACTTCCGTCCTGGAATCGAGGTTGATCTGCTGGGCCGGGTACAAGTAGACCACTTTATTTTCCTGGATCGATTTTTTCGTTTCTTCGTTTTCCGTTGCGGTAACCGACGAGACGCGAATGAAGCCGCCGAAAACCGCTGCCGTAGTCTCGCCGGTTATCGGAGAAACACCCGCGTAATAATGGGTGCCGCGGACGCCCATCACCGCTGTCGGCGTTTCGACCTCGAACTCGTCCTCCGAGCTTACAAGGCTTTTCACTTTCACCCACATCGAGCCGGCCCACATTTTGAATTTGGAAGTAGAGCCATCTCCCTGGTTCGCCAAATCGGAAATGTAAAAATCAGAGTTTTCGCCGAGCGTAATCTCGTCCTGACGGTCCGATACACGAAGCACAACGGAAGAGCCTGCGCCGGTAGATATGTAATCGCCTTGATTCAAGCTCATGTCCACATAAGCGGAATAGGACTTGGAGCCGCCGGCTTTTTTCACGGTAACGGTTCCGTTCACTTCGGCAACGATCGCCGCCCTTGCCGACGATTTTGCCTGGACCGGCTTGGCCAAAACCGACGATAATAGCCCGAAAATGAGCGAAAACACTAAAATCATTGCCAAAAAGGACCTGCCGTTCATTCGTAAAGCCATGTAATTCCCCACTATAAATCTCCTCTCGCTACTAAGACTTTTTGCCTATCCCTCTCGTACAGCATTCAACTTCATTTTAAGGGGCCGAGTGCAAATTGACAATGATTCTTTCGGCGTTTTTGATATTTTTGTAGACTTATGTAATGAATTTCACAAAATGAGCCCTCCCCCGGCAATGGGAAAGAGGGCCGATATCACTAGGACGCGTGGCCGGATGCATTCTCCCTGCGTTCTGCAGCATCGGAAGGTGCGCCTTTCAGGCCGGTCACTTCAAACAGTTTAAGCGGAACGCTTTTTCCTTTCATCAGCTTTTCTCCGGCAAAATTGTACTCAAAATAATCTTTCGTCAGTTCGTAAGTGACTTCGGAAACCAAAATTTGATTCGGGCTCGTATTGGACTCGATCCGCGCAGCGGTGTTGACATTGTCGCCGATCGCCGTATAGTCTACGCGCAAGTACGAACCGATATTGCCGACGACCACTTCGCCGGTGTTGATCCCGATACCGACGCTGATCGTCACTCCGTATTTCTCCAAAACGTCGGCGCGCACTTTCTCCATCCCCTTCTGGATATCGTATGCGGTTTTTACCGCGTAATAAGGATGGTTCGGAACGTCCAGCGGAGCATTATACAAAATCATCGCGGCATCCCCGATAAATTTGTCGATCGTCCCGTGGTTAACCAGCGCTCTTTCGGTGATCAAGTCGAACATCATGTTCAGGAATCCGACGACTTCTTCCGGCTTCAGTTTCTCGGACAAGGGCGTAAACCCGCGCACGTCGAGGAACAAAATCGTCAGCTCCTTGCTGATGCCGCCGAGCTTGATTTCCTGGTCGCTGCTGGCAATCTCCTTGACCAGGTCAGGGGATATATAGCGGCCGAACTGTTTCGTAATGTAGTTTTTTTGCTTTGTCTCAAAGTAAGTTTTCATCGCGATATTGCCCAAATAAGTAACCAGTCCGCATGTCACGACACCGACCATATCCACCACGGTGGAAGAAGATTTAAAGATGAAAAATTGCAATACGAGCAGACCGACCGTCGTGGCCAGCGTCAAGACGACGCTGGCAATCGCCTTGAGCCTCCATGTGAGGAATCCGATAACGGCAATCACGATAACGGCCAGCAGCAAAGGAATCCAGCTGTTTGCAAACGTCACCTTATCCCCTTTTAAAATTTGGCTGGCGATGTTGGCGTGGGCGTAAACCATATGTATACGTTTCTCAATCGGCGTAGTCCCCTCGTCGGAGCCCGGAGCCGTGTATCCGATAAAGACGATCCGGTCTTTAAAGGCGCTTTCGGGCACTCCGCCGTTCAATACTTTAATGAATGGAATCGTTTCGAAATCGTATTCGCTCGCTTCCCAGTTGATCGCGATTTCCGACTTTGGATGATTCGGCAGTGTAGGCAGCTCCAGATACGGCTTAATGTCAGCGCCGGCCAATTCCGCGGCTTTGAGGCCCATGGTGAGAAATATGCCGTCCGGCGTGTTGATTTGCAGCCAGTTATTCCGAACTATGCCGTCGTTGTCAAAGGTTGCGTTGATGTGCGCTTTCTGAGCCGACTTTGCAAAGATCGGAATCGGGTGTACGATGCTATCCGCCGTGACGAGTTCGCCCTTTTTCACCTTGGTTGAACGGGAAAGATCTCCTTCCAGATCGGCATGGGACGGGATAATGATGTTCTTGTACTTCGCAAGCTCGTCGGCCAGCGCTTTATCGCTCTCCGGTTTGTTGCTTTCCGTGTAAAGCTCAATATCGAAGGCGATTACTTTGGCTCCCGCTTTTTCCAGCAAATTGATAAGCTGCGCGTACACCTTGCGATCCCACGGGTAAGGTCCGACCGCTTTGATCGAATCGGTATCGATTCCGACCACGACGATGTCTTCGTGCGGTTCGTGCGACATCGTGTTTTTCATGTTGAAGTCGTAAACCGCGTTCGATAAAACCCCCAATGCCCCAGAAGCAAACAGTATAAGACAAATGAAGACGACCAGCACGTTCCCCGCGGCAATCACGGTCGATTTTTTGACGGCGGATTTCATATAAGCCCCCTTGATCAAACTGTAGATTCGTTAAATATATTAACATAAAATGCATGCTTGTAATGTAAAGAATTTTCCGTCCCCCTAAATCCCCCCCACCGGGGGGACCCCAGGCGCTCGGCGCCCTGGACCCGCCCGCTGTGCGTGACTGCTCGCTTCTAATTTGCGTCTGCCCGGCATGGATTTTTGGGCTGCGCACCAAAATTCCGATGCCGGGCACGCTTTACTTTTGGAGCGGTCCCGGGGGAGTTCTTGCGTGCCTTGGGCTCGCGTTTGTCTGCCACGGTTTTGCTGGCGCAAAACCTGCGGCGGACACGCTTCACTTTTGGAGTGGTGCCGGCGCAGTCAGCAGCGCCCGACATTAAAAAAGCCTTCTCCCGATCAGGGAAAAGGCTTGTCATTTCTATAATTATAAATTACTTGCCGAACGGAGCGTCTGCGACTTTAATGGAGTCGGTCGGGCAGCCGTCTTGAGCGTCCTGCAGATCATCGTAAAGATCTTCCGGAATTTCGGTGTTGCCTGTGTTGCCGTCTCCGTCGTAAATAACTTCCGCCAAACCTTCATCGTCGTAGTCGTAAATGTCCGGAGCGGTTGCACCGCAGGCGCCGCAAGCGATGCAGGTTTCTTTATCCACCCAAGTGTATTTTGCCATCTCTAAAATTCCTCCCTCAATTATAACCTCATACTAAAATATAATATAAAACGGTGGAAAGTTCAAATAAAAAACTGCTTCTGCCGACCTACTACATTGTTTCCTTGCGGGCTGCAATCCATTCGGCAATGCCGGCGGCATCGTCCAAATGAAAAACGGGAACTCCCGGATCCATGATGGGAACAGCGGAAACGATCGCTTCCGGCAATTCAGGTAAATGCTCCAAAATGGCTGCATGCTCCGGGAGACGAATGACGGCTACTTTCGGATGCCGCTCCGTTTTAAATCCTTCCACCATCACGACGTCATAATGGGACATGCCTTGAATCGCATCCGGCAGGATCACGCGTCGCCGTTCCATTTTCACGTAGCCGTTCGGGGAGAGTGCCATGACACCTGCCGCCCCCGCTTCGATATAACGGCTCGTATCGGTTCCTTCGGCTTCCTTGTAATGGCCATGACCGTCGTGTTTGATCACCGCCACCGATTTGCCGCGGGCCTGAATGAGCGGAATAAGCTTCGCGATCAGCGTTGTCTTGCCGCTGCCCGAAAATCCGGCAAATCCGATGACGATGGTCATAGCGATTCCTCCTAAAGGTATTGCGTCTAATCGTCACTCAAAGGCCGCTGCTTCAGATGGTCCATCTGCAGCGACGTACCGCGGGCCCGATGGTCGCGGATAAGCGTCGACGGGTCGTCGCCCAGCATTCCGGCCGTCAGAATCGCATGCTCTCCGAATTTATCGCGGATGGCGTCCATCGCTTGCGTAAGCCGTTCCTTCACAGGCTCTTTCTCGTAGCTGAACAAATCGAGCTGAATGGCCGCCTCTTCCTTGGCCTGAAGATTTTGCAGCGTTATGCCAAGCAGCCTAACGGGCTTCGGAAGCTGCCAGTGCCGCTTAAACAACGCGCACGCTTGTTTGTAAATGTCGTCCATCTGTTCGGTCGGACGTTCCAAAGTAACGGAACGCGTGATCGTTTTCATATCCGGATCGCGTATCGTGATCTGCACCGTTTCCGCTACCAGCTTTTGCCTGCGGAGCCGCCTGGCCACCTGGTCGGCCAAGTTGAGAAATACCCGCTGCACATCGTCCCATTCCGTATAGTTGTAGGGCAGGGTCGTCGTATGGCCGATTGATTTGCTCTGCTCATGCTCGGGATTGACCGGCGAATGGTCTTCGCCGTTCGCCGCCTGCTTCAGCCAATGTCCAAGCACGCCAAAAGCTTCGACCAGCTTCGTTTCATCCGCCCCGGCCAATTGTCCGAGCGTATGTATGCGCATGCGCGCCAGTTTGTCGGCGGTCTTTTTGCCGATACCGAATAAATGCGAACAGGGCTTATCCCACAATATCGCAGGAACGTCCCTTTTGCGCAGCACGGTCAAGCCGTTCGGTTTTTTCATATCCGACGCCATCTTCGCCAGCAGTTTGTTCGGGGCAACGCCGATCGAGCATGGCAGCCCCAGCTCTTCGCGCACCCTCGTTTGAATCGTCTGGGCGATTTCGAGCGGGGTGCCGAATTGCTTGGAACCGGTTATATCCACGTAACACTCGTCGATGGACATCGTTTCGACCAGCGGCGAATAGTCGTAGGCAATTTTCATAAACCGCCGGGAAAACTGCCGATAAAGCTCAAAATCCGGCTTGATCAGAATGAGTCCCGGACAAAGCTTGAGCGCTTCGCGCACCTGCATGCCGGTGCGCACTCCTTTGCCGCGGGCGGCATAGGAGCACGTCACGATGATGCCCTTGCGCTGCTCGACGCTGCCGGAAACGGCGATCGCCTTTCCTTTATATTTCTCCGGTTCGACCGCTTCATGCACCGAGCAGTAAAAGGCGTTCATGTCGATATGCAGAATGACTCTGCCCGACTTGGGATAGCTGTCACTGACCGGCTTCATATTCCGCCCGAACGGTTGTGTAAATACCGCCTCTGACGTTAAACTTTCCGATAACTTGAAGTTTTTTCGGCTGAATGAACTGCACGAAATCTTTCAAAATCCGATTCGTGACGTCTTCATGAAAATGCCCTTCATCGCGGAAGCTCCACAAATACAGCTTCAGAGATTTCAGCTCGACAATGGACGGACCAGGAATATATTTAAACGAAATGGTGGCAAAATCCGGCTGGCCGGTCACCGGGCATAGCGCCGTAAATTCCGGACATTCGATCTCCACCTCGTAATCGCGATCCGGATGCGGATTCGGCACGGGTTGCATCGTTTTTGACGGTTTCGTAGACATGTTGTACACCTCCAATAATATAAATAGAATATGTTTGAACCAATACCAGCATACAATCGTTGCCGCGTCCGGTCAAGGTCTGCGCATCGCTGCAAATTCGCGAAAAACATATCAATACGCTATACGGTTATGATATAATAAGAAATTATCGCTTTGTTCTTAAGCTTGCGGAATCAGGAGGACATTTCATGGCAAAAACGGTAAAAATTTTCGACACCACGTTAAGAGACGGCACGCAAGGCGAAGGCATCAGCCTTTCCGTGGAAGACAAGCTGAAAATCGCTCAAAAGCTCGATGCGCTGGGCGTTACATATATTGAAGGCGGTTGGCCGGGGAGCAACAACAAAGACATCGAGTTTTTCACCCGGGCCAAGGACCTGAAGCTGTCCCATGCTAAAATTACGGCGTTCGGCAGCACGCGGAGAAAAGATACGCTTCCGGAGGAAGACGCCAACTTGAACCGCATCCTGGAAGTAGGCGTCTCGGTGGCTACGATCTTCGGCAAGTCCTGGGACTTCCACGTTCACAAGGCCATTCAAACGACTCTTGAAGAAAACTTGGCGATGATTTACGATTCGGTCAAATATTTGAAAAGCAAAGGGCTTGAAGTCATTTATGACGGGGAGCACTTTTTCGACGGGTATAAAAACAATCCGGAATACGCGCTGCAAACGATCAAAAAAGCCGAGGAGGCCGGCGCCGATTGGATCGTATTGTGCGATACGAACGGCGGTACGATGCCGCACGAAATTTCGGACATCGTCGCGCGCGTCTGCAAGGAAATCACCCGCTGCCCGATCGGCATTCACGCGCATAACGACTGCGAGCTCGGCGTGGCCAACAGCATAGCCGCCGTTATGGCCGGCGCCACCCAGGTGCAGGGCACGATCAACGGCTACGGCGAGCGCTGCGGCAATGCCAACCTTTGTTCGATCATCCCTAACCTTCAACTGAAGCTGAAGTACGATGTGATCAGCGAGGAGCAGATGCAAAGCTTGACGAGCATCGCCCGCTACGTCAGCGAAATCGCCAATACGCATATGCCGGTCAACCAACCGTTCGTAGGCAGCGCGGCGTTCGCACACAAGGGCGGCATTCACGTTTCCGCCATTTTGCGCAACTCCAGCACGTATGAGCATATTCAGCCTGAGCTTGTAGGCAACAAGCAGCGCGTGCTTGTATCCGAGCTCGCCGGCCAAAGCAACCTCGTGTTTAAAGCGCAGGAGCTCGGCCTCGATTTCAGCAACGACAATGCGAATACGAAACTTCTTATTGAAAAGATCAAGAAGATGGAGCATGAGGGCTACCAATTCGAAGGCGCCGACGCCTCTTTGGAGCTGCTTATCCGTGACGCCTACGGCAAAACCGAGGAAGTCTTTACGCTCGAATCTTTTAAAATTCTCGTGGAAAAAAGCGCGAACAATCCGGTCGTATCGGAAGCAATCGTCAAGGTTAAAGTTCACGGCGAGACTGTATACAATGCCGCCGAAGGCAACGGCCCGGTCAACGCGCTCGATAACGCGCTCCGCAAATGCCTTCTGCAGTTTTACCCTGCGATCGAGCAAATTCATCTGTCGGACTACAAGGTCCGCGTACTTGACGAAAAAGACGCCACCGCGGCGAAGGTTCGCGTGCTGATCGAGTCCACCGACTTCAACAACTCCTGGAATACCGTCGGCGTTTCGGGGAACGTCATCGAAGCGAGCTGGGAAGCGCTGGCGGACAGCATCCGGTATGCGCTGCTGGGGAAACAAAGGCTCGCTCCCGCCGAGGAGCATAAGGAACGGCTTGGGCTGCTTAACCATTAATGGGAGGTACCCCCTAAATCGTGGGAGGCACCCCCTAATTCCCCCTTATAGGGGGACCCCAGGCGCTCAGGCGCCCTGGACCCGCCCGTACGGAGAGACTGCTCGCTGCTAGTTCGCGTTTGCCCGGCATAGATTTATTGCTTTTGGCAATAAATCCTATGCCGGACACGCTGCACTTTTGGAGCGGTGCCTTTGGTGGGGGGATGTGCTTCTTGCCCGCGTTTGTCAGACACAGGTTTGCTCTGCGCAAACCTGTGTCTGACACGCTTCACTACGTTGAGATACGACTACAAAAGCTGCATACCTTCGAGTACCGACTCGGAGTGCGCAGCTTTTTACTGCTCTTTACTGCCTTTATAGCATTCCTGCCTTCTCACCCTATTCACTTTACCCCTTCAACAAAAGGTCCAGCTTCTTTTCCCACAGATCCGGAGGCATGACATGGACTACTTCTCTGATTATGCCTTTTTTGTCGATCAGGAAGCTGGTCGGGACAAACAATACCCGGTATTGGCCGGAAACGGAGCCGTCCATGTCAAGAAGAACCGGCATGTTGAACCCGTATTGCTGAGCAAACTGCCTGGCATTTTTCAAGGTATCTCCCTTGGTTATATTGACGGCGTAGAAATCGATGTCTTTTTGGTAGCGTTCCGACAGCTTTTTCAGGTCGGGGGCTTCCTCGTGACAAGGACCGCACCAGGAGGCCCAAAAATTGAGCACCAGCGGTTTTTCGCGCGGGCCCCTAAGCCCGTATTCGGCGCCGTCCAGCGCTTTCAAATGAAATGCAGGAGCCGCTTTCCTGATGCCTTGTGCTGCCGGTTCGTCCGTCTCGTAAGCGGCGGCATCGGCTGGGAAAGCCCCTATATGCCGGTAAACGGCAAACCCGGCTAAGCCAAGCGCCATCAAGCTTATGATCAGAAAACGTCTGCTCATACTCATCTCCCTTTTGCCATTCGGCACATTTTCACTTCCTCCTAGTATCGCCCAAAAAGGATAAAATCCTACCTCTGCGGCATGGAATAAGTCGGGTGTATGAGCTATCCAACGCACGGGCACATTATGCTTACATTGTGCTTACGTGCTACTACTACACCGGAGGAGTGCCGCGGACCGATGCAGAAAACCAAAAAGAACTGGAACATCGTTTTTGAAAGCGACATGGAGCGGGAAGTTGTCTTCGAACCTTCAGCCGCGAAAAAAACAAAGGAAACAGGAAAAGCCGAAACCAAGGGCCGCATTTGGGAATTTATCGCGCTCGCTACCATTCCGCTTGTACTTGTTCTGGGCAATTCCATGTTAGTGCCGATTTTGCCCGATATGGAACAAAAGATGGGTATTTCCAAATTTCAAAGCAGTCTCGTTATTACATTATTTTCCGTAACGGCGGGACTGGTCATTCCGGTTGCAGGTTATTTGTCCGACCGCTTCGGTCGAAAAGCCATCATCATTCCTGCGCTTATTATTTACGGTTCGGCGGGCGTTTTGGCCGGTTTCGGGGCTATTTGGAACTCTTACACGATCGTTATCGTCGCAAGGGCGATTCAGGGGTTGGGAGCTGCCGGAACGGCTCCGATCGCCATGGCGCTGGCGGGAGATTTGTACAGCGGTGGCACGGAGAGCAAAGCATTGGGGCTGACCGAAGCATCCAACGGAACGGGTAAAGTGGTAAGCCCGATTTTGGGTTCGCTGCTCGCCTTAATCGTGTGGTATGCGGCATTTTTCGCATTTCCGATCTTTTGTCTCATCTCCATTCTGGCCACGATATTTCTGCTGAAGGAACCGAAAAAAGACAGCAAACCGCCCGAACTCGGCAAGTACTTGCATACGATCGGCGGAATCCTGAAGAAAAAAGGTCGCTGGCTGATCACCTCTTTTTTTGCCGGATCGATCGCTTTGTTCGTTTTGTTTGGAGTTTTGTTTTATTTGTCGCAAATATTGGAAAAGCCGCCTTTTAATATCGATGGAGTGCAAAAAGGGCTCGTGCTGGCCATTCCGCTGCTCGGAATGGTGGTCACCTCGTATACGACCGGTGCGCTGATCAAGAAAAACGGAACCTTGATGCGGTGGCTGATGAATATCGGGCTTTTCATGATGACGGCGGCGCTTGCGCTGTGCATTTGGTTCAACCGGCAAAACCTGTATTTGTTTATCGGTCTGCTCACCGTCAGCAGCATCGGAACCGGCCTCGTGCTGCCTTGTCTGAATACGATGATCACCGGCTCCGTACAAAAGCAGCAGCGCGGCATGATCACTTCCATTTACAGCAGCCTGCGCTTTTTGGGAGTGGCTTTCGGACCTCCGATTTTCAGCTTTCTTATGGACAAATCGGATCAAATGGTTTTCATTACGGTATCGGCTTTGGCACTGCTGACGCTGGCGTCGGTGTTTTTCTTGATTAAGCCGGAGGGCAAAATCAGCTAACCAACTCAAAAAAGGCAGTGCACATAAGTGCATTGCCTTTAGTCGTACTTACGTATAAGCTATTTGGTAAAGCGTGTCCGGCACCAATTCGGCGAGAGCCGAATCGTGCCGAACAAACGCGAGGTCGAGGCACGAAGTCGCTCCCAGCATCACCACTCTAAAAATAAAGCGTGTCTGGCATAGGATTTTTTTACCCGAAGGCAAAAAATCCATGCCAGACAAACGCGACCTAGAAGCAAGCATGAACTCCCGGCGGGCGGGTCCAGGGCGCCTGAGCGCCTTAAGGGCTTTGCGTAGCAAAGCCGGCTTCGGAAGCCTGGGGTCCCCCGGTGGGGGGATTTAGGGGGGACTTCTCCGATTTGGGGGGCTTCAGGGGCAATCAATGATGGCTCAAATGCGAGTATAAATCACCAAGGGTTGCGATGTCCCGGGATTGAATTTCAATCATAAACTTCGACCATAGGCGGGCTGTCATGACCGCATCTTCAAGTGCATGATGGCGCTGCGTTATTTTTATGCCGTATAACTCCAGCAAATAGTCAAGGTCATAGCTTTTCAGGTTAGGTTTCAACCATTTGGCAATCATCATCGTATCGAGGATGCGGTGCGACAGCTGGACACGCGACGTTTTCCATAAGGCGGAATTCAGAAAATGCTTGTCATGCCCGGTCCCGTGAGCGACCAATATTTTATTCTGGACGAACTCCAAAAAGCCGCGAAGCGCGTGAATAAGCTCCGGAGCATCTTCCGCCATCCGGTTGGTAATGCCGGTCAGCTTCTCGATCTCGGGCGGAATGTTCCGTTTCGGGTTGACCAGGCTGTAAAATTGCCGGTCTTCCTTAAGATCCCCGCCATGCACCTCCACAGCGCCGAACGAAATGATTTCATCCCCGTTGTACGGGGAAAAGCCGGTCGTTTCCAAATCGAAAACGACCAGCTCCACGCTGTCCAGAGGAATGTCGTATAATGAATTTTTTCGCTGCTCCTTCATGATAGACCGAATGAAAGCCATCTGCTGGGCGTTTTGCGCGTCAAACATGGAAGCGATCGCAGGTGTCAGCCCGCCCATTTTGTACAAGTGCAAAAACCGGCCCGCAGGCCGCATGTCTTTCATAATTCCCCACCCCGTATAAAGATGCCGAAATAATCTACACCGTATCCGAAAATATCCAACCTTTTTCTATCTGAAAACGCACCGCTACCCTTTTTGAAGCTTGACCTTGTTCTGCACATACTTCTGCAAATCTTTGCCGATCCGCAGGCAAAATTTAAGCTGATTGGTCCGTTCCTTCGTCAGCATGTCTGCGGGCAGCTTGCCGCGGGTTGTATATTGGCCGTCCTGAATTTGGAACGGCGTTTCCGCGCGCAATTTCATCACAAGGGACAGCGCCTCCAGCCAGTCATGGCCCAGCTCTTCCTCCACATGATTGTCCGCGATCAGCCGTTCGATCCGTTCCTGGGTGGAGGTGCAGCGGATTCCCGCCTCCACGGCCAAAAGCCGAACTCCGTTCACTATCGGGATATATGCGCCATATTTGATATCGACTCCGCCCGCATCCTCGCCGTACCGCTCCTTGATCAATTGGCCGAAAACGCCGAGCGAAATTTTATGGTGCAGCGTATTTTGCAGCATATGGTACAGAAGCTCGCGGTGCTCTTCGACATATTCGTAAAAGTCGTCCTTCAGCTTCTCAGCGAGCATTTCGCTGCCATATACGCAGCGCATATCGGCCATGATGAGCAAATAACGGACATGCTCCCAATTCGGTTCCACGAGCCATTCGCGCAGCATGCTGCGGTAAGCGCTGAGCGGTTTCCTCCATTGAGGATTGGCGCAAATAACGTCCCCGCTGCAAGGCGGATAGCCGACAATTGCCATGCCCCACTCAATGCAGTCGACCAGCTCTTTAAAATAGGAAGAAACTTGCTCGACGTCGCGTTCCTCCGGATCATCAAATAAAATCCCGTTATCCTGATCGCTCCACAGCGTTTGTTCCTTGCGCCCGCCGCTGCCGTAGAGGATAAACGAGTAGGGCACCGGAGGTTCCCCTTTTCCCTGCTCGTTCATCTCCTGTTCCGAAATATGAACGATACGGCTTATCATCGCATCATGGATTTCGTTCAAACGTTTATTCTCGTCCAAGGAATGAGGAAAAAGGAGATCCTTATGGAAGTCCTCGTGAATGCGGTCACGAATCTCACGCAGTTCCTCAAACCTTTCTGCTTGAAATATTCGTTCCAACATCCGTTCCATCGAGAGTCGTTCCATACGGGAATCCCCTTTGCCCTTTTTGCCTCATTATACTACAACGCTTGTGTACCTTGTGCCAATTTCTTCATTTGCTCCGGATAACCGTAGGAACCGTGCTCGGAAAGGTCGAGACCGACGATTTCTTCTTCCTCCGTTACGCGAAGACCGACCGTGACTTTAATGAGTGCCAAAATAATATAAGAAAGAACAAGTACGAAGACGAATGCGCCGAACACGCCGAGAGCTTGCACGCCCAATTGCTCGAACCCGCCGCCGTAGAACAAACCCGCTTTACCGACGCCCACTTTCCCGGCAAGCTCCGGAGTGGCGAACAAACCGGTGGAAAGCGTGCCCCAAATACCGGCGATACCGTGAACGGAAAAAGCATAAACCGGATCGTCAACCCCTGCTTTTTCAAACCATTGAGCCGTAAAGAAAGTAACGATGCCGGAGATTGCCCCGATGATGATAGCGGCGCCCGGAGTTACGAATGCGCAAGCTGCCGTGATGGCGACAAGAGCCGCGAGAACGCCGTTAAGCATGCTGGGAATATCCGCCTTGCCGAAGTACATCCAGGACACGGTCAGTGCGGCTACCGCGCCGGCTGCTGCCGCCAGGTTCGTTGTCAACGCGATGTAACCGAAGAAGCCGTCGTTCATAGCGCTGAGCGTACTGCCTGGGTTAAAGCCGAACCAGCCGATCCAGAGAATGATAACGCCAAGTACGGAGTACACTTGGTTATGACCGGGAATCAAATTAGGCGTCTTGTCTTTATTGAATTTACCGATACGCGGTTTCAGCAAAAGTGTAGCAACCAAAGCCGCCGTTGCGCCTTGCAAGTGAACGACCGTCGAACCGGCAAAGTCCTGCATGCCGAGTTTGGACAACCAGCCGCCGCCCCATACCCAGTGAGCTACGATAGGATAGATAATGACCGAGAACAAAGTACCGAAGATGAAGTAAACCGCAAGCTTGCCTCTTTCTGCAAATCCGCCCCAAGCGATCGCCAGCGATACGCCCGCAAATGCCAGTTGGAACAGGAACTTGATGCTGATCGGCACATCGGAAGCGCTGAGGGAAGAAAAGGCCGCTTGCGCTTGCTCTTCCGTACCGTCTACGAAAAATCCTGTCGTACCGAAGAAACCGTTGCCGCCGTCGTCACCGAAGGCGAAGCCGAAACCGATGGCCCAGAAGGCGATGGCACAGATGCCGAACGTCAAAACCGTTTTACCGGCGACGTGACCGGCGTTTTTCATTCGAGTCGACCCTGCTTCGAGCAGCGCAAACCCCGCCTGCATGAAAATGACGAGAATAGCTGCCAGCATGACCCACACGGCGTCAATTGCGCTTTGCAGCTGTTCCGGCTTCGGAGCGTCCGCCGCGAAAGCAAGCGCGGTTGGGAACAACGCCGAGACAATACCGAGACTTAACAAGAACTTCTTCAACATTGCGACCACATCCTTAATGTAAGTTTTTATAACATTATGTGAAATTCTTAATGTCATTATATACACCTTCTACGGGTTTGACAATATGTTTTTGCGCAAAAAAACAAAAAAAACGAAAAATAACCTCACATTTAACATTCATAATTCGGATTTTTCCGCATTTTTTCATAGAGTAGTCAACAAAGATAACACAGAAAATCGATTGCAGGCATAAAAACCGGGCGATTATACCCCGTCAAAAGCATAACGTTTGACTGTATGGTTTGAATTCAGTATCATAAAATTGGTAGATAGGAGTGTATTTATATATAAAGAAGCGAGGTGAATTCCGGGATGGAGGCAAAACTGTACCGTATTGGCGAATTATCCAGATTATCCGAAGTCAGCCCGAGGACGATCGACTATTACACCAAGCTTGGACTTATCGAACCGGAAGCAAGATCGGGCACCAATTATCGTTTGTACAGCGATGAAACCTTAACCCGCCTGAAACGTATTGAAATAATGAAAAGGGAGAAGTATACCTTAGAGGAAATTAGACAAAGCCTGGCTACATGGAGCAAAGTCAGCCACGACGAATTTATGGCAAGTAAACTTACATCCTTGCAAATTCATCTTCAGAAGCTGGAGAAGGAAGCCAAGGAAATCAGCCCGCTCTTGGAACAACTCAAGCCGGCCCAGGCCAAACGTTTCCACAAGCTGCTGACCCCGCAGACGGCGGCTTGCATCGAGGCTTTGCTGTTACTTCTAGGTAAAGGTCCCTTAGGATAAAATTGAAACGGAGGAAAAGCATATGTTTTTTCATCCCCTGGACATCCCGATCTTAATTGCCTTCGGCCTTTCCCTATGGGCGTCTTTCCGGGTAAGAGGAACGTTTAACAAATGGGCGCAAGTGCCGGTCGGTTCCGGCATGACCGGTTACGAAGCGGCACGCCACATGCTCGACGCAAACGGACTGTACGACGTGCCGATCGAGCCGGTGCAAGGCCATCTCAGCGATCACTACGATCCGATCCACCGCGTAGTCAGACTTTCCGAACCGGTATATTACGAAAGCTCAATTGCTGCCGTTTCGGTAGCATGCCACGAGGTCGGCCACGCAATTCAGCATAAAGTGCATTATCCGATGCTCGTCATGCGACATAACATGTTCCCAGTCGTCAACTTCACATCCGGCATAGCGCCGCTGATGATATTGGCCGGTCTTATTTTCCAGCAGTTCAACTTCCTGCTCGGTCTCGGCATCATCTTCTTCTCCGCGGCCGTGCTGTTCCAGCTCGTGACGCTGCCTGTTGAGTTTAACGCCAGCAACCGGGCCCGCGATTTGATGGTCGCCGAAGGCTACATCAGCAACATCGAGGAACGGGGAGTCGCCAAGGTTCTTAACGCCGCAGCGCTCACTTATGTGGCTGCAGCCCTCATCTCCGTGCTGGAGCTCGTCAAGTACATCATGATTTTCAATAACCGCAATGAAGAGTAATAAAACCTGGGCCTAGAAACAAATCCCCTCGGATCCACAAAAATTAACGTCGCGTAATTTTCTAAACATCAAAAAAAACAGGAGCCGTATCCGTAAGTCAGTCGACTTAGGTACAGCCCCTGTTTTTTTATTTAGTTTGCAAAAAATGAAACGCCTTCTCCAGAGAGCGGGCCTCCTCCGGCTTACCTCCCGAGGTCACCCAGATCAATTCGGATTCCCCCCGCTCCTTGATCGCACCGGCTTCCCCCAGCACCTGCTGCAGACGTTTGATTGTGCCGAAGCTGCCGTCCATCACTTCGACATGACCTGGGATCAGCTTGCGAAAGTGTTCGCGGTAAAACGGAAAATGCGTGCAGCCAAGCACGAGAGATCCGTACTGCCGCATGTCGTAAGGGGCCAGCTTTTGCTCCAAATAAGGCAAAATAACCTCATCGTCAAATTGCAGCTCCTCGCAAAACTGAACCAGCTCCGGCAGCGGCAGCGAGTCGACGAGGTGCTCCTCGTCCACCTTGGCCACCAGCTCCTGAAACTTCGCTTCGCGCAGCGTCAGCGGCGTAGCGGTAACGAGCACCCGTTTGTGGGCGCTTGCCGCTTTGGCCACTGCAGGTTTGACCGCCGGCTCCATCCCGACGATCGGAAAACCGTAAGCCGCACGCAGATCCTCCACCGCAATGCTCGTCGCCGTGTTGCAGGCAATGACGAGCGCCTTGATATCATAAGCGAGCAGCGTCTCCACCGCCCGGAAAATATACTGTTTAACCTCTTCCTTCGGTTTGGTGCCGTACGGCACATGCAGCGTATCCGCGAAATAAACGAACCTCTCGTGAGGCAGCCGGTCCATCGCTTCCTTCAGCACTGTCAAACCGCCAAGGCCGGAGTCCAAAAAAGCAATTCGCATATCATCACCTTACATGTATTGTTCGTTCAGCCACGAGGCCGCCGTATCCTGAAGCTCCCGATGCAAGGAGATGGGAACGCCGATCGCCCGGAACAGCCCGATCGCATTATCATAACCTCTTTCGATATGCTCCACACCTGTAATCGTCGTGATTCCTTCCGCCGCCATGCCGGCGAGAATGAGCGATGTTCCCGCGCGCACATCGGTCGCATGCACCCGCGTACCTTGCAGTGGGCGGCCTCCCTTAATAAACGCGCTTTCCTTTCGCAGCTCGATGTCAGCCCCCATTTTGACCAGTTGATGAACATGATTGAACCGCTTCGGAAACACCTTGTCGGTGACGATGCTTTTCCCGGGAGCTTGCGTCAGCAAAGAGGTAACGGGCTGCTGCAGATCGGTGGCAAATCCCGGATACATCCCGGTTCTGACCCGCGTCGCCCGCAGCTTCCCTTGGCCGTAGGCCGTAATGCTCATTTCCCCCGATTCAATATGCAGGCCGATTTCCTTCAGCTTCGCGATGCACGAAGCGAGATGCTCGGGAATGACGTCCAGAACCGTCACACGTCCTCCGGCTATGCCAGGAGCCATAAGGAACGCTCCGGCGATCAGCCGGTCCGGTATGACCTGATACCGCGCCCCTCGCAAATAAGGCACGCCGTCGATGCGGATCGTTTCCGTTCCCGCACCGGAAATTTTCGCTCCCATCTGGTTCAAAAAATTAGCGGTATCGACGACTTCCGGGTCACGCGCCGCCCCCCGCAAATACGTGCGGCCGCGCGCTTTAACGGCAGCCAGCATGCTGTTGATCGTTCCTCCGGACGTAATCGTATCGAAATAAATGTCGGCGCCGGCAAGCTCATTCGCTTCCACAACATAGTAGTCGCCGTGGAAGCTGAACTTTGCTCCGAGAGCGCTAAGCGCCTTGACGTGCTGGTCGATCGGGCGTGAGACGAAATCGTCCCCGCCGGGAAATCCGACCGTCACCTTGCCGAACTTGGCGAGCAAGGCGCCGACAAAGTAATAGGAAGCCCGGTAAGACGACGCTTTGCCGGGATCGATCGTCGAGCTGTGAATGTATCGCGGATCGATAAAGATGTCACCGGAAGGTTCGCGGCGCATGCTGAGGCCGATATCTTTGCCGATTTGCTGAATGACCCGGAAATCGTATATATCGGGAATGCCTTCCAGCACAATGGCGGAGTCTGCCAGGCACGTCGCCGCCAGCAAGGCGAGCGAGCTGTTTTTGGAGCCCGGAATACGCACGGAACCGTCCAGCGGCCCGGTTTGTTCGACCTGGATATATGCTGCGTTCATCACGTTTTCCTCAGTCCTTTTCCAAAATATAACCGCTGCCGCGCACGGCGCTGATAATAAAGGAATGCTTGCCGTATTTTTTGCGAATACGGTACACCAATGCGTTCAGCTCGTCGATGCTGACATCGGGCACGCCGTCCGGACCGGGGCTGCGCTCCGGCCATACCGTTTTCTTGAGCTCTTCAATGGAAACAAGATGATTGGCGTTATCGTGCAAAACTTTCATCAGGCTGCATTCCTTTTCCGACATCGCAATGCGTTTGCCGTCGATGATGCATTCCCGTTTCTCCCAATGAATGACGACAGGCTGTTCGAGCGCATGCAGCTGCTGCGTATTCATGATCGGTTCGAACTCCAGCGTCTGATCGGCGAAAATATAAGAAAAATGAATGACGATCATGCCTCTGGCCAGCTTGATGATATCCGACGACTGCAGCACGTACGGCGTATGCGGATCGATCCGATCCCCGTTGATCTCCGTGCCGTGGCGGCTGCCGAGATCGTACAGCACCGCGCGTTCGTTTTCCCTGCGAATCATAAAATGCTTGCGCGAAATAAACGCGTTGGTAAACGAAACATCCGGCGAGACGTCGCCGGCCGATCGGCCGACCACCGTTTCCTCGGCCGACAAATTAATGCATGTGCCCGGGCGAAAAGGTTCACCGCGGATCAAATATAAACAAGCGAACGTATCCACGTTATCCCTCCAAACCGTTACCTCCTCATAATACCTCATCCTAACGATTTGGAAAATACATGGCCGGTAACAAACGGCTGACAGCACGCTGACGCGTTATTTTTTGGAATGAAAGAAATTGAGCAAAAAGCTCTGGAACACCTCGGCCACAAGCGGGAGCTTCTCCCCTTTGCGATGAATCAGCCCGATGCTCCGCGTCACCTGCGGTTCGATGACCCGCACCTTGGCCGGCTGGAGCTGGCTGATCTCCGTCAGCGCCATATCCGGCAGCAGGCTGACGCCCATTCCGGCAGCCACCAGTCCGCGGATCGTATCGGTTTCCTCCCCTTCGAAGCCGATTTTCGGCACAAAGCCGGCCTGCGCGCAGGCGTCAAGCACGATCGCCCGCAGCGAATACTCTTCGCTGAACATAACAAACGGTTCGTCCTTCAGCTGAATGAGCCGAATAACATCTTCCCCTGCCAAAACATGGCCTTCCGGAAGAATCGCATACATCTCTTCCTGCAGCAGCAGTTCGCCGGAGACATGCTCATGATTTTCCGGAAACGGCGAAATAAAAGCGAGATCGATTTCGCCTTTGACGACGTCGCGAATCAAGCTGTTAAATGTACCCTGACGCAGCCGGAACTTGACGTTGGGGTGATCCCTGCGGAAGGAGGCCACCACCGTCGGCAGCAAATGGATGCCCAGGCTGTGCGGGAAGCCGATGCGAATTTCCCCGGCCTCGGGATCGAGAAATTCGTGAATTTCGCTCACCGCCCGCTCCAGCGAAGCGAGCACCTCCTCCATCCGGCTTAAAAAAAGCCGCCCCACCGGGGTAAGCTGCAGATTGCGCCCTTTTTGCACAAAAAGCTGCACGCCAAGCTCCTGCTCCAGCTGGTGAATTTGCCGGCTGATGGCCGACTGGGCGATGTGCAGCTCCTCGGCCGCCTGGGTCACATGCTGCTTTTTCGCTACCGTTACAAAATATTGAAGCTGTCGCAATTCCAATGTTTATGCCTCCAACCGGCTATTTAGATGCGGGATTTCATGATTCGAAACAGCAGGAGTCCGGCTGCAAATCCGCCCAAATGCCCGATGAAATTGATTTGCGGCATCACCAGCGAATAAACGACGCCGAGGCCGACTACTGTATAAATCGTTTTTCGGGACGCTTCGTCCAAAAGATGTCTGCGGAACACACCGAGGTAGATAAACGCGGCGTAAATGCCATAGATCGCCCCGGAAGCTCCCGCAGACATATGAACATCGGACGATAGCAGCGCGCTCGCCGCATTGCCCGCAAATCCGCATCCCAGATAAAAAACCAGATACTGCGTTTTGCCAAGCAACCTTTCCAGAGGCGGCGCAAATACGAAGATGGAAAAGCAGTTGAACAGCAGATGATCGAAGCCAATATGCAAAAAACACGCGGCGATGTAGCGCCAATAGTCGGAAATGTAAGGCGCTTCATTAACCATCGCGCCGAATTTCAGCAGCGTCGCCTGATTCTGCGAGCCTCCCTGCAGGGCCATCGCGATAAACAATCCTATATTTATGCATAAAATCAGTACGGTGATTGGGTAAAGCCGCAAATATTGCTTGAAATTTTCATACCGCAAAAACAACATGAAGCCATTCTCCTTCACCCGAACGTATTGATTGGACAAGTTCCTTTTCAACAGTTTATAATAAGTTGTGGTGAAATACCAATCATTCCTAATCTCAAGGAGGATAATCAATCATGGCGCAAGAGCGTACAGGTGTTGCTACATTAAAAGGTAATCCGATCACACTGGTAGGTCCCGAGCTGAAAGCGGGCGACAAAGCTCCTGACTTCAAGCTGAACAAAAACCTCACAGAGCAAGTATCTTTGTCCGACTATGCCGGCAAAGTGAAGCTGATCAGCGTCGTTCCGTCCTTGGATACCGGCGTGTGTGACGCGCAAACCCGCCGCTTTAACGAAGAGGCTGCCAAGCTTGGCGAGAACGTCGTTATTTTGACGGTCAGCGTGGACCTGCCTTTCGCTCAATCCCGCTGGTGCGGCGCGGCCGGCGTAGATAAAGTCATCACGCTGTCCGACTATAAAGACCGCAACTTCGGTCAATCCTACGGCGTACTGATCAAAGAACTTCAACTGGACATGAGATCCATCTTCGTACTCGATGCGAACGATACGATTCAATACGTGGAATATTTGAAGGAAATGACGGAACATCCGAATTACGAAGCGGCTGTCGAAGCTGTGAAGAAACTCGTGTAACGTCATACATAATACAAAGTCCCAAATTACGACAAAAACAGCGAGGCAAGAGACATCTTCCTCGCTGTTTTTTTAATTATTATCTTTGTATTGGGCGAGCTTTTTGTCGAGCTGGTTATAAATCTCC
The DNA here is from genome assembly GCF_023276405.1 of Paenibacillus hamazuiensis. NCBI lineage: Bacteria > Bacillati > Bacillota > Bacilli > Caryophanales > Paenibacillaceae > Paenibacillus > Paenibacillus hamazuiensis. The sequence goes on along the minus strand of NZ_JALRMO010000001.1, from coordinate 1,345,562 downwards.
AGTATCGTGCGGTAATTGGAACCGAGATCCCCGAGCGAGCCGCGGGAGGCGGAATAAATGTCGACAGCGGTTTTCACCGGGTTGACGGAGATGATCGTGACGGTAATGTCCTGCGTTCTCCCTGTAATCGTGCGTTTCTCCAGGACGATTTCCCCGACGTTTTTCACTTCGTGCAGCAGCTTGTAACCCCTCATCTTTTTGAAAGTGCTGACCACTTCGTCCCAAACCTGGTCTCTTGAAAGCTTGTAATTGCGGGTTTTTAGAGCCGGATCTTTAGCTTTCTCGCCGGTCGTTTCATGACTGCGGATCAAGCCGATCAAGATTCTTTTAAGCAAAAGGCTGTTCCCCCCTCAAAGAAGTAAACCACAAATCGGCATTTCTACACTATGTCTTATCTTACCACTCTTTCCATGGAAGAGAAAGAGGAAAACGAGAATCGAGCCGATTTTTCTAATGAACACGCAGACTCGCCGTTTTACTTGAACAGCCGGAATAAATAGCCGATCAGCGAGAGCACCACGCTGACGAGAATACACGTGACGACGGGAAAATAAAACTTGACGTTTTCTTTCTCCACCACGATATCTCCCGGCAAACGTCCGAGCGGCAGGTAACGGCCGACCACCTGCCAAAGCAGTCCGGCAATGATTAGTATAGCCCCGCCCACGATTAATATCTTGGAAACGGAATTCATCTTCAGCGCCTCCTCAGAAAAAGAAATCGAAACTATTTACAGGAGCCGGGAGGATTTTCACCTTCGGCTTCGAATATATTATACAAGGTTCTTAGTATAATTATTAAACTAAGTTTGGCGTTAATAAAAAACGAGGTGAGACCGTGACTTATTTTTTAGGCATTGATTTGGGCACGTCCGCGGTGAAATGTATTTTAGTGGATCAGGAAGGAAAAGTCAAAGCCGCGCACAGCGTGGAGTATCCGCTGCTGCAGCCGCAGCCGGGCTGGGCCGAGCAGCATCCGGAGGATTGGTGGAACGGCACGGCCGGCTGCATTGCGGAACTGCTTCGGCATGCAGGCGTCTCAGGCGCTGAAGTAAAGGGCATCGGGCTATCCGGGCAAATGCACGGCTCTGTGTTTCTGGACCGCTCGCTGCAGGTCGTCCGCCCTGCTCTGCTCTGGTGCGACCAGCGTACCGCTGCGGAATGCGAATGGATCGAAGCGGCCGTCGGCAAGGAGCGCCTCGGCGAGCTGACCGGCAACAAGGCGCTGACCGGGTTTACCGCACCGAAGGTGATTTGGCTTCGCAATCACGAACCCGAGCGCTACGCGCAGGTGGCGCACCTGATGCTGCCGAAGGATTACGTCCGGCTGAAGCTGACCGGCGCCTTCGGCATGGACATGGCTGATGCGAGCGGCACGCTGCTGCTCGACGTTGCCGGCCGTCGCTGGTCGACCGAAGTCGTGGAGCGGCTCGGCATTCCGATGGAGTGGCTGCCTCCACTCTACGAGAGCAACGAGATCGCCGGCCGGCTGCTGCCGGAAGCGGCGGCTTTGACCGGTCTCGCCGCAGGGACGCCGGTGGTCGCCGGTGGCGGCGACCAGGCGTGTGGCGCCGTCGGCGTCGGCGTCGTGAGGCAGGGCGTCGCGTCCGTCGCCCTGGGAACTTCCGGCGTCGTCTTCGTGCACGACGACAGCTACCAGCCGGAGCCGGAATGCCGGCTCCATGCGTTTTGCCATGGCGTGCCGGGCAAATGGCACCGGATGGGCGTCATGCTCGCGGCGGGCGGCTCGTTCCAATGGTGGCGGAACCATTTTGCCGGCGAGGAGATGGAGAAAGCCCGTCAGGAAGGCCGCGACGTTTACGAATATTTGACCGCGCTCGCCGAAACCGCGCCGCTCGGCAGCGAAGGGCTGCTGTTCCTGCCGTATCTGTCCGGCGAACGGACGCCTCATCCCGATCCGAAGGCGCGCGGCGGCTTCATCGGACTGAGCCTGCGCCACGACAAAGCGCATTTGACGCGCGCCGTGCTCGAAGGCATCACCTTCGGGCTGCGCGACTCGCTTGAGCTGGTGAAAGCGTCGGGCGCACCGATCACGGAGCTGCGCGTCAACGGCGGCGGCGCCCGCAGCCCGTTTTGGCGGCAAATGATCGCCGACATCTTCGGCTACCCGGTGGTGACGGTTAACTCCACCGACGGCCCGGCTTACGGCGCCGCGGTGATGGCCGCCTCCGGCGTGCTCGGCCGCAGCATCGAGGAGCTGTGCGAGCGATGGATCGCGGTCGAAAGCCGCGTCGAACCGGATCCGGCAAGGCAGGCACAGTACGAGAAGATCTACGCGGTATACCGCAGTCTGTACGGCACGCTCAAAGATACGTTCCATCAGCTCACCGATCTCGTGCAGGAGCAGGCGTGATCGAAAGCAAAAAGCAGGCCGTCGGCCTGCTTTTTCCATTTAAAACTGCTTCTGATTTGCGGAGTTCCAATCCGCCAGGAACCGCTCGATGCCGGAATCGGTCAGTGGATGCTTGACCATGCCTTGAATGACCTTGAACGGCACCGTCGCAATATGCGCACCTGCGAGCGCCGCCTCGATGACGTGCGACGAGTGGCGCACGCTGGCCGAAATGATTTCCGACTGAATATTATGTATGCTGAAAATGTCGCTGATTTCTTTAATCAGGTTCATGCCGATCATGTTGATGTCGTCCAAACGGCCAATGAACGGCGAAACGTAGGTCGCACCGGCTCTGGCTGCGAGCAACGCCTGTGGGGAACTGAAGATGAGCGTCACGTTCGTTTTGATGCCCATCTCGGTAAACTGCTTCGTCGCTTTCAGCCCATCCTCGGTCATCGGCACCTTGATGACGACGCTGTCGCCCAGTTCGGCGAGCTTTTTGCCCTGTTCGACCATCTCGTCCGCCTTCAGGCTGACGACTTCGGCGCTGATCGGGATGTTGCCGACGATGGACACAATCTCGCGGATCGTCTCAAAAAAATCACGGCCTTCTTTGGCAATGAGCGACGGGTTCGTCGTAATGCCCGAGATGACGCCCATTTCAAACGCTTTTCGAATTTCTTCCACGTTAGCTGTGTCGATAAACAGTTTCATCGCTTTTTTCCACACTCCTTCTAAATAATAAGGCGCATTATTATGCCTTTTTCATTATATAGAATAACACATTGGCGGAAAAAAACACAAAAAAACCCGCATATGCCGTCCGATTTTGCGTTTCAAACCCGCTCTCGCAGGTGGGTGTCCGCACCAGCGCTTTTGAAGTCCCTTTTCGAGGGCATGTCAGCCACGCTGAAATATTGGTCTCCCTAGAAACAGTCATTGGTTCAAAACAACATTAAAACCGAAACGAACATCGCAGGATTTTGTTGTGTCTATATTATAGTAGGTTCGACGCGGAAAGTAAACAGCCGACTATTACTTTTTTCGCGCGCTTTTTCCACCGCATTCATATTATGGCCGCGGATCTTCTTTTTCATTCGGTTTCCCGGCAGCATCCGGGTTATTTGCTTCGCGCAAGGCCGCTTGGTCTTCGGATGCACCGCTTTCATCCTCCGAATCCTGCTGGCTCGCCTCAGCCTCTTCCTCCGCCCATTTCTGCTGTTTTTCCTGAATTTTTACGAAAATGAAATGAAAGTTCCAGAAGGAGACGACGGCGATCAGCGAACCCATGAAAAACGGGATCAGAAACGTAAATTGAAAAAAGCTGAAATATAGGATGGCCCCGTTGGCGACCAAAATAAATATCGACCGGATCGGATTGCCGATCGAAATCAGCACCGAGTTTTTAATGATTTGCAGAAGCTTCATATGCAAATGAACGATGATCGAAAAGAAATGAAACAGCGAGACGGTCAGCACTACGGTTAAAGAAAGAACCAGAAATTTCAAAATACCGAGCGATGACGACTGCGTACCGTAAAATTTGAAGTTCGTATATAAAACGGCGCCGATCAGCACATAAATGATGCCTCCCAGCATGCTTTGGACATAATTTTCCTTATACGTACGGAAAAACGTCTTGAACAGCGGAGCGTCCTCTTCCCCGGTCAGCCATTTGCGGGCAACGCCGAACATCGCGGTCGTCGCCGGAAACAGGGTAAACGGCGAGACGATGGCCGCAAGCATCAGTGTCGACAAAAACTGATTGACGTCCTGAGCCTGAAGCATGACAAGCATCAGCAAAAATACAGGAATCGAACAAATAACCCATAACACATTGATGACAGAAAGCCGCATAATCCACTCGGATATACGGTAAAACCCTCCCATGACGCCTTTAAACTCCAAAATGACAACCTCCTACAAGTTACGTATGCCGGGACATGAACGAATCCGGACAAGCCGTGAAGCTAACGTTTTCATTATAGCCTATTTTCCCGTGAATAGGTAGCTGTACAGACCAAACCGTGTACAGGACATAGGATATATTACCCCCCCGGTTAAAACAATCATATAGGTTACAGGTAAAGGAGGTTATTTTTCATGTCTTGCTTCGGTACTGGCGGTTTCGGTTTCGGTTTCACCACCATCGGCGTAGTTCTCGTTCTCTATATTTTGTTGGTAATCGTTCTCCGGGCTTTCGTCATATAATAACTTCCTCCATTTTACTATGCAAAAAGGTGAAGCTCTTCAGCTTCACCTTCTTTTTTTGTTCAAACGTTATATTAGCTGCGGACGAGATGGTCGTCGCGTTCTTCCGAGCGGGAGAAATTCCGGCCTTCGGAGTTTCTCGGGCGGGATTTGTATTCGCGATCCCCTCCGCTGCGGTTATCGCGGCTGCCGTATTCGCGGCCGTCCTTGCGAGGGTAGCGGGAACCGCCGGAGCCGCCGCGATCGCGGTCTCCATAGCCGCCGCCTCGGCGTTGTCCCTGGCCTTGGGAGCCGTAGCCACCGGACATTTTGCGGCCGGAGCTGCGTACGTCGAAGCGGCGTTTCTTCGCGCGAAGCGGTTCTTCCGGAGTCAGTTCCACCTCGACCTCTTTTTTGTCGCCGCCGGTCAGCAGTTTGAATGCGGCTGCCAGCAGGTGAACCGAATCGTATTGTTCCAGCAATTGGATCGCAATGCCTTTATATTCGTTATGCTCGTCTTTTTGCACGATGTCCAGCACGCGCTCTGCCGTAATCTTTTGCTTGCCTTCGATCGCTTCGGCAAGGCTTGGCATCGGCTTGCGGGCAATTTTATGGCGCGTAATTTTCTCGATGAAGTACAGATGGTCGATCTCTCTCGGCGAAACGAACGTCCAAGCTGTCCCTTCTTTGCCCGCCCGGCCCGTACGGCCGATTCGGTGCACATAACTTTCGGGATCCTGCGGCAGGTCGAAATTGATTACGTGGGATACGCCCGAAACGTCAAGACCTCTTGCCGCTACGTCGGTAGCAACGAGCACATCGATGCTGCCGTCGCGGAATTTGCGCATTACGTTATCGCGTTGGTTTTGCGACAAGTCGCCATGAAGTCCTTCCGCGGAGTATCCGCGCTTTTGCAGCGCTTCGGCGAGCTCGTCAACCCGGCGCTTCGTGCGGCCGAAGATAATCGCAAGATCCGGAGATTCCATATCCAGCAGACGGCAGAGCGTCTCGAACTTTTGTCTTTCATGAACTTCGATATAAGCTTGATCGATCAGCGGAGCGCTGATTTGCTTCGGAATAACGGACACATGCTCGGGATTGCTCAAAAACTGGTCGGCCAGCTTGCGGATGTTCGCAGGCATTGTTGCCGAGAACAGCATCGTTTGGCGATCGGTCGGGCAAAGCTTGAGGATCGACTGGATATCTTCCAGAAAGCCCATGTCGAGCATTTCGTCGGCTTCATCCAAAATAACGTTCTTCACGTCGTCGAGTTTGATCGTTTTGCGGTTTATATGATCGAGCAAGCGGCCCGGCGTGCCGATAATGATTTGCGGCTTTTTGCGCAGTGCGCGGATTTGCTTTACGATGTCTTGTCCGCCGTAAATCGCAAGCGAGCGGATGCCTTTAAAACGGCCAAGCTTTTCGATTTCTTCGGCTACCTGAATGGCGAGCTCGCGTGTCGGACACATAATGAGTGCAACAATGCGTTCTTCTTTAACGTCGATTCTGTTCACCAGCGGGATGCCGAATGCGGCTGTTTTGCCCGTACCGGTTTGCGCCTGACCGATCAGATCGCGCCCTTCCATGGCGATCGGAATCGCTTTTTCCTGAATCGGTGTCGATTCTTCAAAGCCCATTTCCGTAATGGCGCGCAATACTTTCGGCTCGAGGCCAAATTCACTAAATGTTTTCAAATGATGTCAATCTCCTTTTTCTTTTGGGTTCTTTTTATTTATACCCTTAAGTCCGACTCCTATTTAATATCTACAAAGTGTTCTCGCGTCCGCATTGATAATACCGAACAGATGTAAAGGACAGCCGGTGGCCGGCGTCATAAAGCCGTACTTAAGAATATCTTTATTATTATACCACAAAGCAGAATCATAATTCCATTCATTTCTATGCCGTTTTTGCTTTTTTTCGTGAAATCGAAACCGCCGCTTTGAAATATCGTATATAATAAGTGTATGTTCCGGCAAGCATCTTGAATCATTCACGATAGAGGAGTGGGCCTCATGTCCATTTTTAAAAGAGTCAGCGATATTTGGAAAAGCAACAAAGCCGAGCCGCCGGCAAGAGAGGCGAATCCGTTCGAGGAAACGGCCGTCGGGGATATTGTCAACGTCGATCTTGAGGAATATGTCGTTTCCGGAAAGGCGGTCTACTTTGACCGGGGCTTCGCTCCCCACCGGTTTGCTTATTATCTAAGAAACGGGAAGCATATTTCATGTCTTCTCATTGAAAAAGGACGGACGTACGAATGTTTTCTGTGCGAATTTGTCGAAGGGTCGCTGGACGATCCGAACGATGTTCCAACCAGACTCGACGTCGGCGGCGAGATGACATACGAACTGGAGCATTACCGTACGGATATGGTCCGCTCAGAAGGGAACACCGATTTCCGCAGCAATGACGAGGTTATGGTATGGAGATATTTTGGAGCGGAGGACAAATATTTCTTTCTGCAATGGCAGGACGGCAAATATGTAGCCATGGAAGCGACCCGGACGCCGGCGGGCCTGATTAAATTCATGAAATCGGCCAAATAGTCAGGGGTGAACATCATTGAAGAAATGGACATCATGGATCATATATCTCCTTGTTTTCGCATTAATGGCAGGCTGCGCGGACGCAGGGTCTTATATTAAGGACAACTACCCGCTTGTCAGCGTCGACGGCAAAGGGAAAAACACGGCGAAAGTGTACGTGGCCGAAGGCAAAGACGTGCCTACGACGGCCAAGGAAATTGCCGCCGAAGACAAACCGCAGGAGATCAGCAAGGAATCTGCGGACCAGATGTTTCTCGTTTACCAGGATAAAATCATCAATATTCGCAAAGACCCGAATAACGAAAGCGATTCGCTCGTCGAAGTGGATACGGTCGAGTATGCGAAAGAGCATTACGACTCTTCGTTCCTTCAGGGGTACATTACGGCAACTCTGCTGCAATCGCTGTTCGGCGGCGGGTGGTTCAACAGCCGCGGTTCGAGCGATTACAGAGGGTACACCCCGCCGCCGACTTATACGCAGCGGCCGCAAACGCCTCCCGCCGCGAGCAAGCAGGGTACGACACCTCCGACGACATCGGACCGCAAGGGCAGCTTCGGCGGCGGGACGGCCGGAGGCGGCACAAGCACAACGCCTTCGGGCAGCGTGCGGCGCAACGACGGATCAACGCCTACTTATAAGAAACCGACTACCGGCTCCAGCAAACCAAGCACCGGTTCAAGATCCGGCTCGTTTACGAAAAGAAAATAATCAAATGCTATGCAGCTTCCTGCGGGTGCCGTCCCGGACGACAGGAAGCTGCATTTTTTTTCTACCTGCTGCATTTGCCGACTTTTTGCAATCCATACTAAGTGGCAGGAGGTGATTTTTCCTTGAAAATGCTCGGCGGACTTCTCATTATCGCCGCAGGCTCATTGTTCGTAGCTGCCGGCTTCAACCTGTTTTTGGTCCCTCATCAGCTGCTCAGCGGCGGCATATCCGGCATCTCGATGATCATCGGATATTTGACCGGATGGAACATCGGTTTTTTGCTTCTGCTTAGCAACGTGCCTATCATGATTTGGGGATTATGGGCGATCGGACGCAAATTTGTCGTATTAAGTACGGTTTCGGTCATTTTAACATCTTGGTTTTTGCAGTTCATTCCTGCGTTCCGCTTCATTCAGGATCCGATCCTTACCGCCGTCGCCGGCGGTGTGATGATCGGCATCGGCACCGGCATCTCGATGCGCGCCGGCGGCTCGACGGGAGGCTTCGACGTCGTCGGCTCGATTTTGACGAGGGACCGCGATTTTCCTCTCGGCACGTTATTGTTCGGCCTGAACGGCCTGGTTATCCTGGCCTTGGGATATTTTAAAAGAGATTGGGATTTGGCGCTCGGATCGATGCTGTCGATATATATGACGGGCAAAGTGATCGATACGATCCACACGAGGCATTTGAAGGTGACGGTGTTCATCATTACCAAACAAAAGCAGCTGCTGCTGGACCGGCTCCTGCTCATTCAACGCGGGGTTACCGCCATCCAATCCGAAGGGGCATATACGCAGCAGCAGCAAGACATGCTGATGACCGTCACAACCCGCTACGAGCTGGCGGAGCTGAAATCCATCGTGCGCCGCACCGACCCCCATGCCTTCGTCAATATCGTGGAAACGGTCGGGGTGATGGGACGTTTTCGACGGGATAAGACCAAATAATTTTCCCATACATATTTTTTTAGAATGTGATATAATGAAATAGTAATTTCATGCAATACCTATACGGCTTTATCTGGATTTCGAGTTTCTTTCTTTTCCAATTCTTCATAATTCGAGTGAAGTTGATGAGTGGAAGGGGGATGCGTATGGAAACCGTAAAGTTGTCCGACATTGTAATGAAATTAACACCCGAGCTGTATTCTTCCCTAACGCGAGTGGAGCTTGACTCTTACATCGTGCTAAGAAACGGCTTATCCGCCCTGTTGGCGGAGGATGTGCTTGAAATTATTCAGTACAGCATTTCCGAGCATAATAAAGACGCTCTTCTGCATTAAGGAAAGCGGCTGTTCCGGTGAAACGGACGGCCGCTTTTTTAACTGTTTTGTAATATTTAATCTATATAGTATGATAATAACGTGATATGATAAGAATACGCGAGTTTTACTTTATGTTGGAGGTGTCATGAACATGGGTGCGCTGTCTCCATGGCATATCATATTGATCGCGCTTGTCGCTCTGCTCTTGTTCGGTCCTAACAAGCTGCCGGAGCTCGGACGCGGATTCGGCAAAATGTTTCGCGAGTTCAAAGATGCGACCAGCGGCAACGGAGGTTCGTCCGACGATGCTCCCCCCCGCAAGGAAGTCGGGCCTTCCGCTTCCGAAGCGCACAAGGATGCCGTCGCCGGCGACTCCGCGCCGAATGCCCCGAAGCATTAAGCGGTACATCCGAAAAAAACCATTCGACCGTCAACCGGTGCGAATGGTTTTTTTATTGCGCTGGTAAGCATGCGTGGCGAAAAACATGACGGCCGCAAGCAGCGCCATCGCCGCTCCCGCCGAATACATATGCTCGCCGCCCCAGTGATCTTTGATCATTCCGCCCAACGTTCCCCCGGTCACGCCGGCGAGGCCGAGGAAAACGGCGGATAGTATCGATTGACCGGTTGAACGCAGCTCCTCCGGCACCATCCGCACCGCGTACTGGACGGCGACGAGCCAAAATACGGCGAACGTGACCATGTGCGACGCCTGAAGCAGCATCACGACAAGCGGGTCCTGCACCGAGTAATAGAGCAGCCAGCGTACCGTGTAAATAAGCCCGACGATGCCCAGCATCGCCAGCTCGTGAAAGCGATGCATATACCGTCCGAGCAAGGCGAACGTCGGAATCTCGCTGAGCGAAGCAAGCGCCCAGGCCGTGCCGAGCATCGTGTCGGTTGCGCCGAGGTCCTTCAGGTAAAGCGCCGCGAGCCCGTCGTTCATCCGGTGCGGCACCATCAGCACGAACACCATGAACAGAAACCAGAGGAACGGGCCGTTTCGCAGTACGCTCCCAAGCGCCCTGAACGTCAGGCGTGGTCCTCCCCCTTTTTCATCCTTCAAAAACAGCACCAGCACAAGCGGCAGGAGCCAGATACCCCAGTACAGATAGGGGATGTTTTGCACGCCGCCCATCCGCACCAGGATGTAACCCGAGCTGACGGCGACAATCGTAAAGCCGATCGACCCGAACATGCGCACCGAACCGTACGATACACCTGCTTCCAGGGAGGACTTGATCGTGATGCTGTCCAGCAGCGGCACCGCCGGCAGAAGAAAGAAATACAGCAGCAGCATGAACAGAAAGGCGGACGAAAAACCGTTCGTTAAAAAAACGCCTGCACTGGAGAGCAAACTGAGCGCCCACAAAGCGAATATGATCGTCTTCAGCGTTCTGTAGCGATCGCTCAAATACCCCCAAAGCGGCTGGGCGAAAATCGCGATAAACGGACCGAACATCATAAGCAGGCCGATCTGTGAAGTCGAATACCCTTTTCCTTCGAAATAAATCGGCAAAAACGGCGTCAGCACCGCACTTGTAGCGTAATAGAGCAAGTTCAGGCCGCGCAATAACAGCAGTTGTTTATTCATATCCGGACCTCATCTTCCGCAAAAAATCACATCCTCTATCCTATCGCAAATCTATAAAATTGAGAAGCGCTTTCTGCACGATTACTCTTTTTACAAAACCCGCGTCATTTGGACAAAATGCTCCAAATTTCCCTGTCCGTCCTGGCCGCCTTGTCATATAATGAATGGTAGACTTATAGACTGAGACCTAGGAGCCTGAAGACATGGACTTATTGCTTGCATCTTTGCTAATGATTTGGGGCGGCATTTCCGCGGATCACCCGGATATGACGTTCGAACAGCTCGCCCAGGCCGCCGTCGATTCGGGCAAACCCGCAATCGTTCAAGCGGCGGATCCGAACGCGCCGAAGCCGGATCGATTGACTCCCGTAAACAAAACGGATCCGCAGAAGGATGCGCCCAAAATCAAAGGCGTCTATGCGACAGCCCACAGCGCCGGAGGCGCAAGGCTGAATACGCTCGTCAAGCTGATGGACGATACGGAGCTGAATGCGATGGTCATCGACATCAAGGACGATTGGGGGTATATTACTTACAAAACCGGCAATCCGGAGCTTGAAGCCATGGAGACAACCCAGAAAATCATCCCCGATATGCCGAAGCTGATGGATACGTTAAAGGAGCATGAAATTTATCCGATCGCCCGGATTGTCGTGTTCAAAGATACGGTGCTGGCCAAAAAAAGGCCGGATTTGTCTTATCTGAACCCGGACGGTTCGCTCTGGAGCAACGGAAAAAAGGACAGCTTCGTCAACCCGTACAAAAAAGAAGTATGGGACTACAACATCGCCGTCGCCAAAGAAGCGGTCAAAGCCGGCTTTAAAGAAATTCAGTTCGATTATGTCCGGTTCCCGGAAGGATTCGAAACCCGCGCCGACTCGCTGCAGTACTTCAAAGACGAACGTACCCGCATCGAAGCGGTCGCCGAATTCGTCAAGTATGCCCGCGAACAGCTAAGCCCGCTCGGTGTACGCGTATCGGTGGACATTTTCGGTTATGCCGCCTCGGTTCCCGCCGCCGAAGGGATCGGCCAGGATTTCGATAAAATATCGCAAAACGTCGACGTGATTTGCCCGATGATTTATCCAAGCCATTACACGACAGGATGGTTCGGGGCCAAAGTGCCCGATGCGGCGCCTTACCAAACGATTGACGGTGCGATGAAAGATACGCACAAGAAGCTGGAGACGATCGGATCGCTCAAGCCGATCATCCGGCCGTGGATTCAGGATTTTACCGCCACTTGGGTGCCCGGCCATATTTCGTACGGCAAACATGAAGTCGAAGAGCAGATCAAAGCGTTGAAGGATAACGGGGTTGACGAGTTTTTGCTGTGGAACGCCGGCAACTCGTATACGGCGGGGGTTGAGTATAAGTAAGCGCTAGGTCACCCCCTAAATCCCCCTCCAGGGGGACCCCAGGCGCCCCAAGCGCCCTGGACCCGCCCGTAAGAGCGAATGCTCGCTTCTAGATCGCGTTTGTCGGGGCATGGCGCTTTCCCTTCGGGTAAATCGCCTATGTCCCGACACGCTTTACTGTTGGTGTGAAGATGCAGGAAGCGGATGCATGCCTCTGGCCCGCGTTTGTCCGGCACGATTCGACTGATGCCGAATTGGTGCCGGACACGCTCTACTGTTACCCAAGAGTTGCGTTACCTTAATAATCTATGCTTCCAAACGCGCAAAAAGCCGCTCCTCGGGGTCAATTGACCCTGGAGCGGCTTTTTTTACTTGGAGACGGTAACCTGGACCGAAGCGTTAGCTTCGTTGCCGGCTTCGTCCGCTGCGGTATACGTGATCGTATAGACGCGTCCGCTGCCTTTGCCCGAACGTTCGGCGCGAAGAAGGAACGAAGTGTCGTTTTGACCGAAATTCGCGTCCTGTATATCGCCCGCCGTATCTCCGTCGCCTTGCCCGTTATCCGGTTCGTTCGACGCGATGGACGCCAGCTTGAGCGAAGCGATACGCGAGCCGGTGCCGTCGGCCTGAAGCGTTACTTGAATCGGCACCAGCTTATGGTTGGGCTGTCCGAGATCGGGCTTATCCGCCGTCACCTTGAGCTTGGGCGCCTCTTTATCGATCCAGGAAACCGAAGCGGTGGCCGTTCCCAAGTTGCCGCCCGCGTCGACAAATTCAAAGGTGAAGCTGCCGTTGCCGGTAAACGTGTAGCTGGCGGAGCCGCCGTTGTTCAGAACGGTAACCGGCTCGCTCGGCGTCATCGCAGCGATGACATTTTGGTTCGTCGGTCCGTACGTGCTGTATGTGACGGTAGCGGTCGGGGGCACATCGACCGTGACGACGACATCGTACGTTTTCGTTGCGCCGGTTTCCGCCGTGACATCGATGCGAATCGAGTTGTCGCCCGTAGCCAGAGTGATCGGGCCGTACGGCATGCCGCTGGCGGTCTCGGCGCCGTTTATGCGCATACGCGCATGGGTAGCGGCGGCTGCGGCTTTGACCATGACCGGCGCCGGATTGCCTTTGACGACGAGCTTATAACTTGTCGTATCCGCGCTGAAGGCCGGAGACAGCCCTGTTAGCACGCTGCCCGAGGAATCGGTGATCTCCAGCGAGCTCAAATCGGCATTCGCGGACGGCCACCCTTCCGCAATTTGCGCCGCATCGCTTTTCGCATAATTGATGCCGGTGCTTGTCACCGTATTGCTCCGCAAAATAATGCCGGTTCCGGCGGCAATTTGGATCCCGTTCGCATTGCCGACGATCGAATTTCCTTCAATCAGAACGTCCAGCGGGTCGCCTTCCCCGATGTTGCCGGCATTTTTATCGCCCGGATCATGCTCCAGCAAAATCCCCCAATAATTCGCGGCCGTATTATTCCGAATGATATTATTCCGAACAATCGTTCGTGGTCCGTTCAAAATGTTGATCCCCGCACCGTTCACAACGGTCGTGCTGTTTTCGATGATATTGCGCTCGATGACCGTGTCCGGCGTTCCCATCGATACATTGATGCCTTCGCGGGAATTGACGATGCGGTTGTCGTGAATGTAATTTTTCGGGCCGCTCGCGCTGTGATTGCTTGGAGCGGTTCCGCCCGTATTGCCGAGTCCGACGCCGCCTCCGGTAAGGATGTCCGCGATCTCGTTGCCGTAAATTTCGTTCAGATACTCAAGTTCTCCGTGAAGGTCGATCGCATCGAGCTTCGTGCCGCGGAATGTATTGTTTCGGATCACATTGTTGTGTGCCACGTTTTGAATCAGCGCACCGTGGCGGATATACGGCCCCTCGAACGTATTGTTTTCCGCAAGGTTCCACTTGGTGTCATTATCGAAGCCGAGCCGGTCGATCTTCGGCATTCCCTGGAACGAAATGCCGTAGCCCGAACCGCCGGGGCCGACGTCCGTCGCATTGCGGAACACGCTGCCGCGGATGACGATGTCGTGGCTGTTATCGGCGCGAATGCCCATGCGGGTATATTTTTCCACGGCGACGTTGTCAACCGTAATGTTATAAGACGGAGCCTCCCCGTAATTGGCCAAAATGATATGGCTGTCGGGCCCGCCCGCCTGAGGATTGTTCGCTTTCGTATCGGTCGGATACGTACCGTTCCAGGTCGAGGTGAATGTCATATCCGATAATTTCAAATCATGCTGCGCCGCCGACTTGAACGTCGTGCTGTTTTTCGTTTTGTTCAGGCTCGTCTTGACGATGGTGCCGTCTCTGGATTCGCCGCGAACGTTCACTCCCGTCTTCAAAGAGACGTTGATCAAGCCGTCCGGAGAATAATTCAAATTGTAGGTCCCGTTTGGCAAAAACACTTCGTCGCCCGGCCGGGCGGCATTGATCGCCGCCTGCAGCGCCTGTGTATCGTCATTATTGTTATCACCCGGGTCTGCTCCAAACTGAAGCACATTCAGCGTTTGGCCGGTTACCGGATGCGGAGTGTGCACCGGATGCGGCGAGCCGTCCGGATTCGTCATCCCCGGCGCGGTAAACGGCACGGTGCCCGGCGGCGGTCCCGGCACATAATACGGGATAACCGCCACCGGCGTATCTCCCGATGCAAACGGAGGATAGACGTGTACTTCGGTCAAGCTGAAAAAGCTCGAGCCGTCCGAATTTCCGTGCCCGACAAGACGCACGTAACGCGCGTCGGTATCCGGGATGTCAAACGCCGTCATCGCGGTCGTCCTTACCGGATTCGTGCCGGAAAACGCCGTCACCCAATTTACGGCATCGGCGGAAGTTTGGATTTCAAAGCTTGTCGACCTAACATCCCCTTTATAAAAAGCGATTCCCAAATAACCGATATGCATCGTATCGTCCAAATCGAACATGATCCACGATCCGTCTCCGGAGGCGGACCAGCGGGTGTACAGATTGTTATCGATCGTGCCTGTCTCGACGTTGCCGTCGCTGCCGCTTGCCGTAACGCCGACCGCCTGCAGCGGCTGGATCGGAGCCGCAAGGGTCTTTCCGGCCAGCGTAAGCCCGCTGCTGTAATTGCCTGCGGCATCCCCCGCTTCAACTTTGAATTCGTAAGCCGTATCCGCTGTCAGGCCGGTAACGTTATACGCGGCAGCGGATTCCAGCTGTGCGAGGAGCTCCCCGTTTTTATACAGACGGTAATTCGCAACACCGTTCTCGTCGGCAGCCTGCGGCCACGTCAGCGTAATGAAGTCCGTGCCGATATTGGCGGCGGAAAGCTTTCCGACCGCAGGCCAAACCGGTGGCTGCGTATCCTGGGTAGGATCGACGACCCGCTTTGCCACAAGTGACGGTTCCGGGTTGCTGCCCGTCGCTTCCTTCGAATAAAGATTAAAACTCACTCCGGTAGCGGCGGTGTCCCCGATCATAAATGTGACGAAGCCGCTGCCGACACGGCTGCGGACATAATCCGTCACGTCGATCGTGTACAAGCCGGGAGCCGACCCGTTCGGAGCAACCACCTTGAACTTGCCGACCGGGACCGCCTGCGTCCAATCGGTCAACGGAGCCGTGTTCCAGGTAATCGTTTTTTCGGACCACGACGCATTGTCCAGACCGAGTACGCTGACCTCGACGTTGGTGTTGCTCGTGCCCATTTTCGCGCCGATATTCAGATAGAACTTGTACTCGGGATTGCTCACCGCGCTTAGATCGAATTTGTAGTAAGCGTACTTTTTCGTATTGTTCGAGGCGCTGACGCTGAACAGCCCCGAAGTCGTTCCATTGGTGCTGCTGTCGATATTGACGTTTGGCTTGCTGCTGTCAATAACCGCATCATCGGTGACGGCGGCGACTCCGGCGTCCGTCTCATAGGCGTAAGCCGGAACGGCAAACACGAGAAGCTGGACAATGAGCATCGCCGACATCAATGCGGCGAGCCTGTTACGAACGGCATCATACATCACGGCATCTTCCCCCAAGCGGAATCATTTTGTAAGCGCATACACTTTTCAGTATAAAATGTTCCAAATGATGCCGTGATAGGCTTATTTTAGGTTCGCTTGTGAAAACTGTAGGCCGAGCCAGCAAAATATTGGGTTCGAAACATTGCCAGACGTTTCCTAAGCAATAATAAAGCTGCCCGCCGCGCACTGTTTCGCGCCGCGGGCAGCCGCCTCCCGAACGTTTTAATCCATTTCGTAGATCGATCCGGTTTTGCTGGCGTACAGCTCGGCGTATACTTTTTCCGCGTAACCGTCCGTCATTCCGGAAATGTAATCGGCGATGAAACGGTGCCATGGCCATTTGCCTTTTTGCTGCTCGTGCTCCTCGATCCAGTCGGGCGGTACGATGCGGCGTCCGGTTTCTTCCTCAATAAAGCTGTCCCAAAGCCGCTGAAGCATGATCTCGCTCCGCTTTTGCAGCCGCTGCACGCGGAAGTCTTTGATCATCGTCACCCAGGCGAGCTTTTTCAAAATTTCCATCGTGCGCAGCAGCTCAATGTCATGCTGGCCGTCCCGCACGAACGTTACCTTTTTCCAGCCGGTCACCGGATCGTCGATAATCCCTACCCGTCCGGCAAACAGTCCGACCCAGCGGGCCTTCATTTCCCTGCGCGTCCGGGACGCCTCCTGATGGCATGAAGCGTAAATTTGCTCCCATTGCTGCAAATATTCGGCGAGCACGCGCCGGACCATCTCTTCGATATTGACCTGCTCCCATCCGACTGCGTAGTTACCCCGATCTTCGACAATTTCCTGGACCAGATGGGCGACGAGCCTGCGATCCTCGAAAAACGTGCGGTTCATCTGGATTTTGCCGGCGCGGATGCCGTCCTCGATATCGTGTGTGGAATAAGCGATGTCGTCGCATAGGTCCATAAGCTGGGCTTCCAGCGTCGGACACCCCTGCGGCATGTTCCACAGGTCGCGTAAATAACCGATGCCCTCCCATTCGGAGGCATACACGCCTTTAATCCGTCCCGGCTCCTCGAGGGAATACGGGTATTTATTGATCGCGAGCAGCGTAGCCGCCGTCAGATCGAGGCCGAAGCCGCTGTCTGCGCGCTTTTCCAGAAACATTAAAATGCGAAAGTTTTGCGCATTGCCTTCGTAGGCGAAGCCATGCGACTGAAGCAGACTGTTCAGCACCTCTTCGCCTTTATGCCCAAACGGAGGATGACCCAAATCATGGGCAAGCGCCGCGCATTCGACCACCGCCGGATCGAGAATGAGCCCCGGATGCTCCCGTTTCGCGAGAAACGGATACGAACCGTTCATCCGACGCGCCACCTCCCTCGCGATCTGCGATACTTCGAGAGAATGCGTAAGCCGCGTCCGGTAATAATCGCCCGAACCGGCGCCGAACACCTGCGATTTTCCTTGCAGTCTGCGAAAAGCCGGCGATTGGATCAAACGGGCGTAATCCTTTTCGTACTCGTCCCGTTCCTCGCTTGTTTTATGAAGAGTAGAGTCATGCAGTCGATTTTTCCTTAAATCCATTCGCTTCATCCTTTGTACGTCGAAAGTAATCGTTATCTAATTCCTTCCCATTCCTCGTAAAAACATGCCAAATATTGCTCCAGCTGGCGGTGCCGCCCTTCGGCGAGCCGCTTCGCGTAATCGGTGTTCATCAGATCTTTCAATTTGAGCAGCTTCTCGTAAAAATGATTGATCGCCGTGCCGCCGGTGCTGCGGTATTCGTCCTTCGTCATTCGTTCGCGCGCCTCGATGCCGGGCACATGGATCGGCCGGCCCTTCGCCCCGGTGTACGCAAATACACGGGCGATGCCGACTGCGCCGATCGCATCGAGCCGGTCCGCATCCTGCACGACGCGCCCTTCCAGCGTCCGCATCGGCGGACGGCCGCCGCCCTTGAACGACATCGAGGAAATAATCCCAATGACATGGTCGGCCGAGGCGGCATCGACTCTGTGCGCATCCAGCCAGCGGCGTACGGCGCGCAAACCCTCCGCTTCATCGCCGCACAGCTTCTCGTCGGCGATGTCGTGCAGCAGCGCCGCCAGGCGGCACACGAACACGTCTGCTCCTTCGGCATTCGCAATCGTCTCCGCAAGCCGGTCCACGCGGTATATGTGCCACCAGTCGTGACCGCTCGCATCGTTCTCCAGCGTCTCGCGCGCGTAACGCGCGGCGGCCTCCAGCACGGCCTGCCGGCGATCGTCCAACAACGCCTCGTCAGCCATATTGAGATACCTCTTTTGCATGTGTATGTGATAAGTTCGGAATTTGCCAATCGATTATCGGTCTGCCCAGTTCCGACAAGTATCGGTTAACCCGCGAAAACGGGCGGCTGCCGAAAAATCCGCGGTGAGCGGACAGCGGGCTCGGATGCGGCGATTTGATCATTTTATGATGCGGAGAAGTAATGAGCTGCTGCTTCTGCTGTGCATGGCTCCCCCATAACACAAAGATAACGGGCTTATCGCGCTCGTTAAGATGGGCGATGACCCGATCGGTAAACGTCTCCCAGCCTTTGCCTTTATGCGAGTTCGGCGTCGCTTCCCGCACGGTCAGCACCGTGTTCAGCAGCAAAACGCCCTGCTCGGCCCATCTCACCAAATAGCCGTTGTCCGGGATGTAGCACCCCAGGTCGTCGTGCAATTCCTTAAACATGTTTTGCAGCGAGGGCGGCGCCGGCACTCCCGGCTTGACCGAGAAGCTGAGACCGTGCGCCTGTCCCGGCCCGTGATACGGATCTTGTCCGAGGATGACAACGGATACGTCGGCATAAGGGGTATAATGAAGCGCATTAAAAATATCGTGCATATCCGGGTAAATCGTCCGCGTCCGGTATTCTTGCGCCAAAAACCGGCGAAGCTCCAAATAATACGGCTTTTGAAATTCGGCCTCGAGCAGCGGAGCCCAATCGTTTTTCAATATGGCCATCGTCCTAACCCTCCAAATATACGAAAAAAAAGAGGACGCCCTCGTCCTCCCGGCATTCGTTTCGAAATCAAATCTTCACGTCGAAATTGCCGCCCAAATACGGTTGTACGCTCTGCTGCATGAGCTGGATCATCTGCTGACCCTGCGTTTCGGCCTGATCATTCGCCATGCTGAGGAGGCGTATGCCTACGGCATCGCTTAGGCGGCTTATCTGCATTTGCGTGGAAAGCGCTGCGATATCCATTGCTTGTCCTCCGTTTATGTATTTCCCTAAATTATAAGCCATGTCGGCGCTGTGAAGCAATCATTTTCATTTCGTCGCGACAATGCAGTGGAATTCCAGCGAGCCTTTCCGGTTCGTATGCACCTGTACATCCTCGTAATTTGCCTGCTGAAAAAGCCGGGCCACTTCATCCGCATCGTACAGCGTAAAATCGTACTTGGTGAAGCGAAACTTCTCCATGTTTTCCTTCGACCGGATCGCGACAAATAATTTGCCTCCCGGCTTAAGAACGCGCCATATCTCCACGATGCCGGCACGCACATCGGGCCAAAAATAAATCGTGTTGACTGTAAAAACTTTATCGAAGGCTAATTTGGCGTAAGGTATTTGTTCGACGGAAGCAAGCTGAATATCCACGGTGCCTTCCTCGATAAAAGTCCGGTTGCTTTTGATTGCCTCCTGCACCATCGTTTCGGAATAATCGATCCCCGCTACGAGACCGTCTTTCACATGCGGCGCCAGCTCGGCGATATATTTGCCGTTGCCGAAACCGATCTCCAAAATCGATTCCCCCGGCTGCACATCAAGCAAGCCGAGTGTGTACCGATACATCGCATCGTTACCCCGGTTCATCATCCGGCCGACCATTTTACCGATAAAACCGCTAGGCTGCCTTAAATGCTTCGCGAGTAACTTAAAGACCACCAGCATCCCTTCCTTTGCCCGTGCGTAACCGATATAGGAAATAACAGGAATTATTATAGCATATTTTGCTAATTTTCAACAAAAAACACGTGGGAGCGACTGCATGCCTCTTTATGCCGCGTATCTGTATGATTAAGGTGAAAGCGGATATTCCCGCTCTCGGACTGTGCTGCCCGAGCTCAAATGTGCCGAGAGACGGTGTTTCGCTCTCTCGGCGCTCATTTGCTCCTTCCGGCCCGTGCAAATAGGCCCGAGAGCAGCTTTTTTGCGCTCTCGGGCCACGTCATTGATCTTCGGCAGAGCTGAGAGGCGGTTTTTCCCCCTCTCAGCCTACTGCTTTCCAACCGGTAATTCCCAGCCGACATAATACGTTTAAACAGTCGACTTTCTAAAAGTCCGGCTCATTTGCAGGAAATATCCGAGCACTCTATCGATGCGCTGCCGCGTCTTCTCGTCCTCCGGCATGCCGTCCGCGGAGAACCGCCGGGCCTCGCCGCCGATCGAAATCCATTCGGGGCAGTTGATGCCATGCACATTGCGCACGACGGTTTGCAGGTGCGTGAGCGAGCTGACGGCGACTGCGCCGCCGGCCGAGCTGACGGATAAGACGACTTTCCCGTCAAAATAATCAAAGCCGAGGAAGTCGAGCGCATTTTTAAGAACGCCGGATAATGTTCCGTGATACTCGGGCGTTGCCAAAACGACTGCATCCGCTGCCATCACCGTGCTCTTAAGCAGCTTCAGGTTGGCATCCTCGTACTCCAGATCCGGATTATAAAAAGGAAGCGGACGCTCGTAAAGATCGTAAAGCGTCACCTCACAGCCTTGCTCTTGCAAAAGCTTCCCGATATATCGGCACAGCTTCGTGCTGGATGCGTTTTGCCGATTGCTTCCGGCGATCATCGCGATTTTCATATCATCTCACCTTTCCGATTCACACTTTACATACATTTTAGTATCAAATGTATATAAAGTCAAGCGGGTTAATTACAATTATTTTCCGGTTTCAATCACGTATCCGTTGCCTTTGGCCGCCCGTTTTTTCTCAACGATGCTGGCTTCCATCACTTCCGGGTTGTACACGAAATGGCGTACCAAATGCTCCTCCACCGTATCGAACGCCTGGTCGTCATTTTCCGCAAGCACGACCAAATTGACGGTCTGGTCCTTTAAAACAATTTCCAACTTATACAAGTACATATTTCAACATCTCCTCTGCGGAAATTCTTCTCGTAAGGACTCGTTACATAAGCTTACCAAATCCGGCAGCATATTGCACCTTGCCGTTTTACAGGCAGGCACCGGTCCGTTACAATAAAGCTGACACATTAAAAACGGAGTGATTCCTTTATGCTGAGTTTGGGACAGCAAGCCCCGGCCTTTACAGCGGAAAGCACGCAGGGTCAGGTACGCCTGGGCGATTCGCTCGGCAAACGGCCGATCGTGCTTATCTTTTACCCGAAAGACGATACGCCCATATGTACCAGGCAGCTGTGCGCCGTCCGAGATTCCAAAGCGAGATATGCCGCGTACGATGCGCTCGTTCTCGGGATCAATCCGGGAACGCTCGACGAACATCGCCGGTTTTCCGCCAAACACCATTACGATTTCCCACTCGTGTCCGACCCGGATCAAGCGATCCGGCAGAAATACGATGTCGGGGAAACGCTGTTCGGTCTGCTCGGCCAGCAGCGCATCGTCTATGTGATCGACCGGCAAGGGAAAATCGTTTACGCCCGCAAAGGCAACCGGCCGACGGACGAAATCGTAGCGGCGCTGAAATCGGCATGCGCCCCGCGAGGATGAAACCGCCCGCATGCCTGCCCCTCAGGGTAGATCCAATATGCATCGCTCCGCTTGTCCCGGTCCCGGGTTCATAAAGGAACTACAGTGCGCTATAATGAACATTTCGAGCGGTTTGCCAAGATTAAGGGAACTCAGATGCGTTATTTGCATCGTTTTCTAACCCTCACGCCGTGTTTCACCGATTTAGCGCATCTCAGTTCCTCTAATATTGCGGATATGCCCTTTTACCCGAGGATAGCGAACATCAGTTCCTTTATACGCACGAACAACGAACATCAGCCCGGACGGACCTTCGACCCGGACCCGGGGGGCCGGATCCGGCCGCACGCTGCAGTAAAAACAAAACGGAGCTATGTAGAATCCACACGATTCTCCATAGCTCCATTTTTAATTTACTGCGACAAACGCATCGCCAACTGGTACAGACTCAAATCAAAGTCTTTCTTCGAATTGACGACCTTGTCGATATCGGTGACGACGAGCTCGTTGCGGATAACGCCGCACGCTTTGCCGGAATCGCCTTCGATCAGCTTGCGCACGGCGAAGTCGCCGAGGCGGCTGGCGAGAATACGGTCGTTATGCGTCGGCGTGCCGCCGCGCTGAATATGGCCTAGCACGGTGACGCGCGGCTCGATGCCGTTGCGGCGGGTAATTTCTTGGGCGATATCTTCGCCTTTGCCGACGCCTTCGGCTACAAGGATGATGCTGTGGCGCTTGCCTTGGTCGAAGTTGCCTTTCATCCGGCTCGCCACCTCGTCGAGGTCGAATGGCACCTCCGGCACGAGAATCGTTTCCGCCCCACTGGCAAGCCCCGCATACAGCGCGATATCTCCGCAGTGGCGGCCCATCACCTCGACGACCGAAGAACGCTCGTGAGAGCTCATCGTATCGCGCAGCTTGTTGACCGCATCGACCACGATGCTGACCGCCGTATCGAAGCCGATCGTATAGTCGGTGAACGGAATGTCGTTATCGATCGTACCCGGCAGCCCCATCGTCTTGATGCCGAGTTTGCTCAGCTTGTTGGCCCCCTGATAAGAGCCGTCTCCGCCGATGACGACAAGCCCGTCGATGCCGCGCTTGCGCAAATTATCCGCGCCGAGCTGCTGGCCTTCCGGCGTCATGAACTCCTTACAGCGGGCCGTCTGCAAAATCGTGCCGCCGCGCTGAATAATATCGCCGACGCTGCGCAGGTCCATTTGCCGGATGTCGTCGTTGATCAGCCCGGCATAGCCCCGCTGCACCGCATATACCTCCAAGCCGTGAAACAATGCGCTTCTTACGACGGCGCGCACCGCTGCGTTCATCCCCTGGGAATCGCCGCCGCTCGTGAGAACCGCTATCGATTTAACTGCTGACATGTCACTGATCCTCCCATGCTCTAAAAAAAATACATACAGCCATTTTACTTGAAAACCGGCTTGTCCGCTACGAAATTTTTCGTATCCAAATGCTGTTAATAAAGAAGAAGATGCGCATCCACGGACTGTTTTTCATCAGCTGCCGCGAAATGATCCTTACCTCAGGCTGCTTGCGCACCTTCGGATCGGACAAATACAACGCGAGCAGCCCTTCGATGATCATCCGGTGAAAGCCGGCGCCGTCCAGCCGGATGGCCCTTTTGCGCGCCTCTTCGGCAATTTCGGCGATCCGCCTGACGGTCACATCGATATTTTCATAGTAGCTGCAAAAATTCAAATCCCCGCCGATCCGATCCTCTTCCTGATCGATTAAATAATCGAGCAAAATGTGGAGCCCGCATACATACGGAAAATACGCTTCATAAATCTCCTCCGCCGCAGCCTCAGGCAAATCCGGCCCCGCGGCGGCCAAAAACAGCATAAACACACCGAGCGTCGAACCTGTCGCCGCGGCGAACTCGTTCCAGCGTATGTCCGGAAACTTCCCGCTGTGCTGCCGCCACCAGCTGTCGAGCTCCGCCTCCCGCAAATCGTGGCGAATGTGCTTGTACACCTGCAGATCGCAGTACAAGCCGACCAGCTCCCGCACGCGCCGGGCCACCCGCCCGTAAGAGGGCAGCATGCAGATGCACGACTGGCACGTCTTCACGAGGGAGACGAGGTAGCCGCCGTCCTCCTTCTCCTGCCTGAACGCATAATAATCGTGGAGCGGCGCCTCCGGAGCGACCGCATCCAGCATAGACTGGTGCAGCCGGCGAAAATCTTGCGGGTCAAGCGATGTGCTGCGGTCGCACAAGTTGTCCAAATAATCGCTAATGGTCTGAAAAGCGACAATCAGCGGAATGAGCACGTGCCGCATCGGCAAATTGGCAGCGGCGTAAACCGCCCCGCCCTCGCAGTGAAACTGCTTCGTCGTCATGCTGGCGATCGCCTGCTGCCGCAGCTCCGGATCGGGGATCCGCTCCGCCGTCTCACGCCACATGCGGAGCTGGCTGCGCACTTCCGGCAGCACGTAGCGATACACTCTCATCATCAGTCCCAGAGGCCTATTGGGAACGGTTGCCATGCGCGGTTTAGCCGAATTCAAGCGACGTACCTCCACCGATTTGTTCCCAGCAATATTCCAGCAGCAGTCCCATCTCCAGCCGCTGCAGCCGCCGAAGCACCGTTTCCGCCGCGGGATCGCGGGATATGCTCACCTGGTTTTCGACCAAATCCACGAACAAATAAGGATCCCAGGAAGCCCCTTCCACAAGCCGTTCCAGCATGCTCCGCAGGCGGACCGAGGCAATGCCGTTCGCAGCCGCAGCCCCCCCCTGCTCCCAATAACTCCGCACGGCATGCCAAAGACGGCCGTACACCGGATGACTACGGACTTGATGAAACCAATATTTTGCGTTGCTGTAGTCGCCTTCCATCCGGTGCATGATGCCGTGCCAATAGCTGCCTGTCGGCGTTTCGATGCTTTGCGACAGCGTGTGCGAGGCGTCCAGACTGTCGTTCCACAAATGCAGCCCCGCCTTGAACGCAAGCGCAAACGACGCCCCTTGTCCGGATCCGTCCCCGAAAGTCAGCTTTGCGATCCGGATGTCCAGCAGCTCGTCCCATTCCTCGGCCGGATACAGCTCCGGCTCGCGGGAAAGCAGCTTACTTACGATGCTTTGAAGCGCTCCCGACACCGGCGGCACCTCCTTTTCGTTTCTTTTCATTTCATTATAGTATATACGCCGCGCAAGCCCCAATCAAATGCGCTTTAATGATGAGCCGCTCCGGCGGTAATGTCCTGATTGACCCGAAACCATAAATGCAGATCGTTGATCGTGCTGGCCAGTTCCGCGATCTCGCTGTTGAGCCGGCACGACACCGCAAAATTATCCTCCAAGTTCAGCTGCTCCTGCTTGACGATGATGATCCGCTCAAGCGCCTTGATGCGGTCCGGTATCGTACCGCGGATTTCTTCCCAACGCAGCAGGATGTCCGCCCGATCCTCTTCGCTGTAATCCTCCCAGTCGAGCTGAAGCTCGGGCAGCATGATGCCGAGCCGTTCATCCATTACAAAGTCGTAATTCACGAGTCTCTCCCTCCCGGTCAATTGAATCTTTTTCGCCACCGCTCGCATTCACTTTATGGTAACATGAACGCCGGAGCGCCCGCCACATCTTCACCGAAAAAAAATCATCCCATACGCTGTGCCGCGTGGTATAATCGAAAAATGATCATTTCGGAAGAAAGCCCCCTATCATTGATGTGTTGCCCGCGTCGTTCCGGGCGCTTTCGGGGGCGCCGCCGCAATAAAAGAAAGGGTCCTGCATATGTCACACAGCCGAGAGACCCGCGTCTCTTTGAAACAACTGCTGGCTTTCTTTTTGCCGCTGGGCATATCCGCCAGTCTCGTTACGATCTCGCACGTCATTATCAACAGCACGCTGGCCCGCTCCGCTCATCCTGAAATCATTATCGCCAGCTACGCGCTGCCGATGAGCCTGCTCGGCATTACGGAAAGGCCGGCGGTGCTGCTCAGGCAAACCTGCTCCGCGCTCGTCCGCGACCGCGTATCGTTTCGGGCCATGTCCAGGCTCAGCATCTACGTGCTGGCCAGCATCCTGGTCATGGGCCTTATCGTTTCCTATACGCCGATCGGCAAATACTCATTTATGCAGCTGATGGGTGTGGGGCCCGAGCTGATCGATGAGGTGCTGAGCGTTTACCGCGTGCTGATGTTCGTGAGCATCTTCTCCGGCCTGCGCTGCGTTTTTCACGGGGTCATCATCTTTAACATGCGTACGAAGTGGCTGACCATCGGCATGATCGTCCGGCTGCTCGCGATGTACCTGCTTTCGCTCTTTTTTATCCATACGAATTCGGTGACAAGCGGCATGGTGGGAGCGATCATCTTCCTGACCGGCATGACGATCGAGTGCGCGGTCAGCTTCTGGGAGGGACGGTCGCTGCTGAAAAAGGTCATTCCCGAGAAAAAGGAAGACCATCCCATCGAAACGGCAGGGCAAATATTCCGCTTCTACAGGCCGCTGCTGCTGTCCTCGGTCATCGCGGTCGTCATCGGTCCGTCCATCAACGCGGTGCTCGGAAAAACCGACGACGCCCAGCTTGCGATCGCCTCGTTTGCGATTGCTTCCAGCCTGACCCAGCTGGTGCAAAGCTTTTTCAGCTATATTCATCAGATCGTGCTCAACTTTTATAAAAAAGACCGCACCCAGGTCGTCCGTTTCGCGCTGCTCGTCGGCTTTATCCCGACGCTGCTTATCGCAGGACTGACGTACACCCCGCTCGGACCGTGGTTTATGGAAAACGTGATGGGCGTAAACGAGCGTCTGATGAATGCAAGCCTTGAAACGCTTCGCGTATTTATGCTGACGACGCTGATTTTCCCCTGGCTCGATTTTGGAAACGGCATCATCATGCTGCGCGGCGAAACGAAGGTGATGGTTTGGTCCCAGGCCGCCAACGTTTCCGCCACGCTGATTTCGCTGATCGCATGCATTCTCGTCAGCCACGGCTGGAGCGGCGTGATCGGCGCCTTGGCGCAATCGCTCGGCGTCGCGGCCGAAGCCGCCATCATTTTCTATGTGCTTCGCCAGACGCTGCGGGAAAACAAACCGCTGCAAGCTTCCATGTAAACGTGTTCCGTCGCAATTGCCGATTTTATCGGGGCAGCGGCGTCGGGTTCATTTTCAGATAAAGCGAGTGATTCATATGAAGCCAGTCTCTCACGAAAACGTGCTCCGGACGTTTTCGTTTTCTTTTTACATGACGATGGCCGTAGTAACATCGTATTTCCCGCTCTATTTCCAGTCGCGGGGCCTTAGCACGATGCAGATCGGCCTGCTCTATTCGACGGGACCTTTGATCGGCATTTTCTCCAATCTGTTCTGGGGAATCGTCAGCGACAAGTGGCGCACCGTCAAAAAGCTGCTCATTATCGTGCTGGCGGGCCAGCTGCTGATGTCGTTCATCATGTTCCGAAGCGATCATTTTCTCGTGTTGACCGTCATGGCGACGTTGTTTTATTTTTTTCAAACGCCGACGAACTCGTTGACCGACAGTTTGACGTTGCTTACCATCTCCGGCACAAAAAAAAGCTACGCCTCGTTTCGTGTGTTCGGCTCGCTCGGCTTTGCCGTCGCCGCTCTTGTTTTCGGTATGTATTTGAAAAAAACGGGAGCCTCCCAGACGGCAACACTATATCTTGGAGTCGTCGGCATCACCCTGCTCGTGTCTCTTATGCTGCGGGACGCCCGCGGCAGCGTAAAGAAGCTGGAATTTACCGGCCTCCTGAAGGTTATCGCGAGAAAGCGGTTCGTTTTGTTCATGCTGACGGTGCTGGTCGCATCGGTCAGCACCCGGTTTAACGATACGTTCCTCGCCTTGTTTATGCAGCGACTCGGAGCCGACCCGTCACTTGTCGGCTGGTCCTGGATGACATCGGCGGTCAGCGAAATACCGGTGTTTTTTTTCCTTGCCAAATACGGCCACCGGTACAAGGAGCTGCCGCTGCTCGTCATCGCCGGGCTCATGTTCGGTCTGCGCTTTTTGCTTATGGGCTTCGTGAACGACCCGCTGTGGATCATCCCGCTTCAGGCGCTGCACAGCTTGTCGTTCGGCATTTTCCTGCCGACCGTCATCCGCTGCATGCAGCAGTTCGTGCCGGATCAATACCGGGCAACCGGTCAGGCGCTCTACGCAGTCATCTGGTCCGGCGTGTCCGGGCTGATCAGCGGCTCGGCCGGAGGCTGGATTTTTCAGCAAGCCGGCCCCCACTCCGTCTACTTCACGGGCTCCGTGCTCGGCTTTGTCGCGATGGCGGGCTTTTGGGCGCTTCACGTTACGGGCCGGCAAGCCGATACGGAGCCTTAAGAGCCGCGGCAGACCGGTTCATCTTCAAAGGCGATCCCAAAGAGAAAAGAGCGGACGAGGGCAGGCCCTGTCCGCTCTTTGTCTGTAAAGTACCCATATTCGGGGTCATTTCACACTTACTGCTGCAGCCGGGCGGATATTTGAAAACACTCGCCCAAAAAATCCTTTAATTTTTGCGGATGGTAAATACCTCTCCCGGCGTTGGCGTCCATGATCTTGTGAGCCCAGAGCGCTGCTTTCGCGTGCATAACCGGGTCATGAACCTTGATCCGGTACGAAGCAAAATCCAGATGAATGCTAAACTCCTCGGGGGTCGGTTCGATCCCAAGCTCCCGAAGCTGCTCTATGCGGATCAGGTTGGCGACATGATCCTGAAGAGGTTTATGGGCGACCGAAACCTGCGCGGGATGGTCCCGTTTCACGACGAGTACGTCCGGCAAATTCACAAGCCCGCATACTTTGGCGAGCCGGTTCCACAGATCGTAATCTTCCGCGTGAGGATAGGGCTGGTAGCGGATGCCGTACTGATCCAGCACCGATTTTCGCATCATGACGCTAGGATGGGTGAACGCACACCAAAACAGCTGGAAGCATTTGATCTGCTCGTGATCGAGGGGATTTGTCGTTATTCTTCCGGTACCCGTGTAACTGGCCTGTCCCCCGCAAACCCCTATTTCCGGATGAGCCTCCATAAACTCCACCTGCCTTTGCAGCCGGTGCGGCAGGCATACATCGTCCGCATCCATTCTCGCGATATATTTGCCGGTAGCCAGAGACAACCCTTCGTTCAACGAAGCGATTAATCCTCTGTTTGTTTCGTGGACGACGACTTTTATCCTTCCGTCCCTCGCCTGCCATCCCTGAAGCAGCTGCAATGTTCCATCCCGCGAACCATCGTCGATCAAAAGAAATTCAAAGTCAGTGAAAGTTTGTGATAAAACGCTGATTATTGCCTCCTCAATATAAGGAATCCCGTTAAATACAGGCAATAGTACGGTAACTGTTGCCAAAGGATCCACCCCTTTGCTCGGTATTTGTACAAACAGAGTTTGTACAGACAGTGGTTGTACAGACTATTCCGATTTTTTTCCGTTGGTCAGTTGCAATGGCCCATACTGCGATTTTATGTTCCGGAAAGTCCAAGCAAACCTCGTCCCCGGCTAATTTAATATACAAAGAAGCTTTAGGGAGGAATCGATAGCAATGAATTTCCAGCAGCTTGCAGGCACATATGATATTATTTTCAGCCTGGGCCACAATTGTTTGCCGGCCACGCAGTTATCGCGTTACATGATAAGAAAGATCGGCGGCGTTATCGATTGGATGGAGTCTCCGCAGTTATCTTCGGTCAATTATTTGCTTCACAACCGGTTTGCAAATTTTATGGAGCTGCCCCATTTGACGGTGGACGGCATTAATAACGACGCCGGCTGCTACATTGTCAGGGATACGATGTACAACATCTTGTCCCATCACGATTTTCCGGTAGAGAGCAACCAACCTTGGAGCTTGAACAGCTACCCGGAGCTGCGGGAAAAAGTAAACCGGCGCGTTCCCCGGTTTCTGGAAACGCTGCAGCAGGCGGGCCGGATCCTTTTCATCCGAACGGAAGCGACGCCGGAGGAAACGGCGGAACTTCTTGGCGTGTTAAGAGGTCTGGTCAAAAACGAATTCAATGTGCTTGTCGTCAACCATGCCGCTGTTCCCGGGATCATAGAAACTCCTTGGCCTTTCGAGAACGTCTGTGCGCTGCAGATTCCGTGGGTTCCGGATATGTTCAGACAGAACAACTTCTGGTGGGACGTTCTTATGAGCCAATTAAAAGTCTCCTGATCTTTCGGCGGAAAAATGGATTGGCTTTTTGCAGGCAAACGTTTTATAATCGGTATGAACTATTAGTACCAAGTATAAAATTAAAACAATATTCGTAATTTCAAGCCGCAAAAAGCAGCCGGAAGGTGATCGTATGGACTACACGCAATTTAAAGAAATCGTGCTCGAACGCAGGAGCATCCGCAAGTTTACCGATCGGGAAGTAGCCGTGGAGGATATCCGCGAAATCATCGATTGCGCGCGTTATGCTCCGAGCGATACGAATTCGCAGACATGGGCGTTTATCGCCGTGATGAACAAGGAAAAGATCAAAAGGATCGAAGAGATGACGTGGGAGGAGCTGCACAAAAGAGCGGAGGAAGCCGGGCAAAAAGGACTTTCGCGCGAAGGCCGGCTGCTCGTCAAGTCGTTCGGACCTTACGCCACTGCGTTCTCCGACGCTCCGGTGCTGATCGTCTGCCTCGCCACCCCCTACCAATCCAAATTCCGGGAAAAAATATTCGATCCGCTCGAATTTGCGGATGAATCCGTCTGGAAAGAGGAAGGCATCAAGAGCAGCTGCCTCGCCGCGCAAAATCTGATGCTCGCCGCTCACGCGCGCGGCCTCGCGACCTGCCCGATGACCGGGCCGGTACTGCTCGCACAGCAGCAGCTTCGCGACTATTTGCAAATTCCGGAGGAGAGCCAGATCAACATGGTCATCGCGCTCGGCTACCCGGCCGAGCATCCGGGCCGCCTGCCGCGCAAAGAGGTCGACGACATATTGACGATCGTGAAATAATTCAAAAGCAGCCCCATGCATCGGATCGATGCACGGGGCTGTTTTTTCGCTGCCTTCGGTCCGCCTATTTATTTTCCTGAATATATTTGTTGGCCTTCTCCTCCGCTTCCCTAAGAACCGAGTTGATATCCTTCTTCTCATAGGCCATGTTTTTGGCCGCTTCGTTCAGGAACGGATACAACTTCACGTCATATTTGGTTGCTTTCGGCAGAGGAGCCGGCTTGACCGCAAACATCCCTTGCAAGTTTTTCCCCTCATACAGCTTCGTATCGACGGATACTTCTTTTTTGAGTGCGGGATCGTTCAGAACGGTAATTCGCGTCCCCCGGTTCATCGCCCTTTGAAATTCCTCGCTGACCATCGTTTTAATGACGGCATAGGCCGCTTGCTTATTTTTGCTGTTCGGCGTGACCATCGCCAGATGAAAATCGACCTCTCTGCCCAAACCCGGTTTGTCGTCGAATGACGGGAAGGAAACGATGTCCCAGTTGAAGTCTTTGCCGGTTTCCTTCAGTTGGGGCAGACGGGCGGTAATGGCGGAATGCCAGTACGGAAACATCGCCGTTTTCTGATCCTTCAGGAAGTAATCGATGCCGAAGGAATATTTTTTGCCCGGCTCCACGCTCCCCGGAATGCTGTAATTTTGCTCATAAATCCCGAAAACCCGCTTGTAGTCGTCGGTCGTCAGAACGGCCTTTTCCTGCTTTTCATCGACAACGCCGAGCCCGTAAGGCCGGGTGAGCAGCGTCGGATTTTGCAAATCAAGCCCGATATACTGTACGCCCTGATCCTGCTTCGTCACCTTTCTCGCCAGCTCAATCACCTGGCTCCAGGTCATGCCGTCCTTCGGGTAAGGCACCGCAAATTTATCGAAAATATCTTTGTTGTACAGCAGCACTCCGTAGTTCATCGCGTAAGGAATTCCGTAAAATTCCCCTTTTTCGCCAAAGCTTTTCATCACCCGGATCGTTTCCGGCTCGAATTTGGTGAAATCGATATTCTCCCGCTTGATGAAGTCGTTCAAATCCGACCCCAAGCCCAGCTGCAGCAGGTCAAGCAAATAATAGTTGCTGGTCAAAATGACATCCGGAACTTCGCCGGCCGCGATAAGCGTATCCAGCTTGATGTTCGGTCCGGAAACCAGCTTCGGCGTTATATTCGGAAATTTCGCCTGAATCGGCCTCGTGATCAGCGCATCCAGGTCCGCATCGGCCAAAACGCCGGCATTGTGGGAATAAAACGTCAGCGTCACCGGCTCGTTGTTATATGCGTCCGGATTGGCCTGAGCCGGCTTATCCCCGGCAGGAGCTACATCTCCGCAGCCCGCAAGCGCCACCGCGCCAACAATAGACATGCACACGCAAACCGGATTCGCTTTCTTCAAGTTCATGATGGACCCCTCCTCAAAAAAAATAAACCCGGAATGCGGTTCAAGCCGCTTCGTCCGGATGTTATATCCGAAAAGCAAGCATGAACTGACGCACTCGGGTTTCTCCTGGTCTCCGCCCCAGTCATCGTTTACCATCATTATATTTCAGAGGTCCTTTATTCTTGCCAAATTTACAAAATATTTGTACAGACAGTCAAAGCTTTCTCGCTTCCCGGCGCTTCGTGTAATCGGACGGAACCTGACCCAGTTTCATTTTGAAAATCCGGTAAAAATACGACACGTCCGCATACCCGACATATTCGGAAATATCCTCAACGGTCATACCGGACTCCACGAGGAGCGACTGAGCCGCTTTCACCCGCGCTGTATGCACGTAATCGCCGATCGTTTGACCCGTCATTTCGCGGAAGAGGGACGCTGCATAATTCGGGCTTTTGCCGATAAAGGCGCCGATCTCGTGTTTGGTCACTTTTTCCCGGTAATGGTTATGAATATACGATTTCATCAGTTCGGCAAGCTCGCTTTTTGCAGATTTGCGGTCTCTTCCGTCCCATTCCGCCTGCAGCAGCGCGAGCATCTCCAAAAGAATGCCTGCGCATAGCGCCTCCCGGTATGCAAACGGCTCGCCCCAACGCTCATGCATTTCTTTAAACCTCTGCGCCATCAGGCTGATCTGATGCGGTTTCAAAAGCAGGACGCGCTCCGCGCCCAGCATCGGCAGCAGACTGCGGTCCGCCCCCGCGGCTAACGTGAAGCCGGCCGTGTATTTGTCGTGCGTCACCGTAGGGATGCTTTTGCCGTAAAAGAAGGCGTTGTCCGGAATGAGCAGCACATCCCCTTTCTCCGCGATAATTTTGTCCGCACTGATCCGGTACAAGCATTTGCCGTAAGTGACAATAACGACCTGGAACAAGCCGTTCCCCGGCTCCGCCTCCTCAAACCATTCCGCGCCTTTATCGCGCCTCACATATTCGACATGTATCATAACCGCCACTCCGAATCGTACTATTTTTCATATATGTTACTAAATTTCATGGTAAGAAACAACGAGATTCGCTTACAATGAGGCAAAACAGTGCATTTACCAAACGAGCATATAAGAGGAGCGAGCATCATGCGCAAAACGAGCATCGTATGTACTCTCGGACCGGCGATCCGTTCCGAATCCGTATTAGATCAGGTTATCCGCGCGGGAATGAACATTGCCCGCGTCAATTTCGCCCACGGCGAAATGGCCGACCATTTGGCCGCGATCGAGACCGTTCGGCAAGCGGCACGGAAGGTTAACGCCCCCGTCGGCATCTTGCTGGACATCAAGGGACCGGAAATCCGACTCGGCAAGCTGAAGGCCGATTCGTTCGAGCTGGCGGACGGCCAATCGTTCGTACTGACGGCCGAGCAGATCATCGGGGATTCGCAGCGCGCTTCCGTTACGCATCCGAACCTTCCGGCGGAGGTGGCGCCCGGATCGGTCGTGCTGATCGACGACGGGATGCTGGAGCTGATCGTGGAGAAAGTCGAGGGTCAGGACGTCGTCTGCCGCGTCGTGCACGGAGGCAAGCTCAAGCCGAGAAAAGGAATCAATTTGCCCGGCGTACGGACCTCCCTTCCGGGAGTCACGGAGAAAGACCGCGAGCACATTTTGTTCGGCATTCAGCACAATGTCGACTATATCGCGATGTCATTCGTCCGCAAGGCGGAGGACGTCGAGGAAGTCCGGGCCATGCTCATGCGGCATAACGCGGAACGGATTCAAATCATCGCCAAAATCGAAAACGCCGAAGGCATCGACAACCTGGACGCCATCATTGCCGCCGCCGACGGCATCATGGTCGCCCGCGGCGACCTCGGCGTGGAAATTCCGATCGAGGACGTTCCGCTCGCCCAGAAGCGGATGATCGGCAAATGCAGAGCCGCCGGAAAAATGGTCATCACGGCGACGCACATGCTCGAATCGATGCAGTTGAACCCGCGTCCGACCCGCGCGGAAGCTTGCGACGTCGCCAATGCGATATGGGACGGCACCACAGCCGTCATGTTGTCCGGCGAAACCGCGGTCGGGAAATATCCGGTCGAGGCGGTCAGCTGCATGGCGCGCATCTCCGAACGCGCGGAGCTCGCCCTGGCGCAGCATGAGCTGCCGGCGCCGATGGTTGCCGTGTAACGGCACAAATGTCCGGCTTTTACGGAGGAACCGTCCGAGCAGCGACTGAACGGACAAGCGGAAAAACCTGCAGATCCTGCCCCGAGGAGGGCACGACTGCAGGCTTTTTCTATTTGGTATGCAAACGTGGATCAATGAATATCGGGCATTTCGCGGAACAGTTAAAATAACGGGAAGAAAAAAAGGCGATTTCCCGAAACCCGGGAAATCGCCTTGCGCTATGACACTAATATATGAAAAGCTTCTGACCGAAGCCCTTTCGACCAAGATACATTCGTGTCTAAGCGGAAGCTTTTCTTGCGAATCAGACGTTTAACGCCTCCGGCTTATAAATTCTGATTCATTACAAAATCGTCAGCGGCGCCTCAAAGCACCGACCAACCGATCTTATAACTTGATGACGTTAGCTGCTTGAGGACCACGGTTGCCTTGCGTGATGTCGAATTCAACCTGTTGGCCTTCTTCCAAAGTTTTGAAACCTTCGCCTTGGATTGCGGAGAAGTGTACGAATACGTCGTCGCCACCCTCAACTTGAATGAATCCGTAGCCTTTTTCTGCGTTGAACCATTTAACTGTACCTTTCAAGTAAACAACCTCCTAAAAATATCGCCTTCGAGTGCGAATAGTAAAATTATATCACCACTAATAAGATAAATCAACGTTCTAAAAAATATTCGCTCATTTCTTTACAATGAGCAGCAGTTCGTTCGAACCGGGAATAAACGGAAGTCCGGAAGGGATAAACGCCGCCTCGGCTCCAAGCTCCTTCAAATCGTTCATAAGCTGGTCCATATGCGGATAACGGTCCCATTTCAAAGTGAATACCGGGTATATGCGTATCTCTCCGCCGGGGCTGCAGACGCGAAGCATTTCGCGGACGGCGTCCCGGTGGAACGAATAGTCGAACTGCTCATGGTACAAAAATAAAAAATGGCTGCACAGCACAAGACGAAACTGCCCGTCATCAAAAGGAAGCTGCGGCAAACGCCCTGACTTGTATCGTTCTCCCGCGTCCGGCGCCGAATAATCGGCGATAAACGCATTGAGGGAAGCGATACGTCCTTCTTTGTGGCTTACCGGATCACCGTAATAACTCCAATCGAAGTGCTCCTGAAGTTTCTCCAGCTTGGCGGTAGACGTCTCAATCTCCGCACGGCCGTGTTCAAAAATCGCCTCCCGCCCCATATCGTACAGCGGATCGGCGGCCTGTGCCCGAAAGCCGCGGCTGCTGGCTTCCGCCGTAAATGAGGAGGCTCCTCCGGCAATGTCCAGTATGCGCCCTTCTCCAAGCTGCGATTCTTCCAGCGCAAACATGCGCTTATACTCGGCGAACGAACGGCATGTCATCGCCACTCCAACTTGCTCATAACGGGGTTTACTCATCCCACATCTCTCCTCTTCTACGCTCAGACTCGGCTCATCTCCCCAAATGGGAAGAGACGGCATCCTCGATGCCGTAGGAGAATCTTACCATCGATTTTCCTTTTTGACAACCGGAAATATTCAAGGTATCATTCTGGCATAAAGCGAATTCCGATCAGAATGGAGCCGAAAACAATGATCAAAACACACCAGATATACAAAAAAGACAAATGGAACATGATGACCGTCGAAGTCAACGGAAAAACGATCATCCTTCGCGAAATTTCCGATCAATGGGGCGAGGAATGCCATACTTTTCTCAGCCGTCCGGCGATGATGCAATGGGTAAGCGAGCGTTTTCCCAAGGAGAAATACGAAGGCAATGAAGAGGAATGGAACGAAATTATGGACGCCTTCAAGCAGGTTTAGGCAATCGTAAATATGTCCGCTTGACTTCGGGCTTGTCCTCCTACTATAATGTAGATAACTTCATAAGACGTCCTCCAAAGGGGAGTAGCTGATACAGTAAAGTCGTCAATTCGGGTTTTCAGGTTTCCTGTACCCCGGCTTTACTGGCAACGAATGCGTTGTTAGCAAGACCTTTGCCATGCTGATGGTAAAGGTCTTTTCTTGTTCACGGCCTTTACCGACCATCGGTAGAGGCCGTTTTCTATTATCCCTGAAAAAAAAGGAGTGTTACGCGGATGGAGTGGTTTACTGCGGATTGGCTTGCTGCACTATTCAGCATCATTATGATCGATTTGGTTTTGGCCGGGGACAACGCGATTGTCATCGGTCTCGCCGCCCGGAACTTGCCGGGCGAGCTGCAAAAACGCGCCATTTTATGGGGAACGGCGGGAGCTATTCTCATCCGGACGTTGGCGACGCTTGGAGTCGTTTGGCTGCTAAGGATACCGGGCCTTCTCTTTATCGGAGGGCTGCTGCTCGTCTGGATCGCCTACAAGCTGCTGGCGGATAAAAAGGATCACGACATTCCGGCCAAAAACCGCCTCGGTGCCGCAATCTGGACGATTGTGATGGCCGACGCGGTCATGGGCTTCGACAATGTCATTGCCGTTGCCGGCGCCGCTCACGGCGAATTCGCCCTCGTGGTCATCGGGCTGCTTGTCAGCGTGCCGATCGTCGTTTGGGGCAGCAAGCTTTTTATTCACCTGACCGAACGTTACCCCATCATTATATACGTGGGGGCCGGCGTGCTTGGGTTTACAGCCGGCAAAATGCTGACCGGCGATTTGCTGGTGAAGTCGTTTTTCGAAGCTAATCCGATCGCCAAGTGGGGACTCGTCGCGGCGATAACCGCCGGCGTCCTGATTGCCGGGCGGTGGAAGCAGATGCTTGATTCTTTGGCGCGGATCAACGACCAGGGCGAGCTTACGATCCCGAAGCAGCTCGGAGATGCCGCCGGTATTAGGCCCGACGACCGGTTTACCGTACGTACGGATGCGCGAGGACAGCTTGTGCTCGTAAAGCAGGCAGACGACGATTACGCGCAAAACGCTGGGTAAAGGGCGACAGCAAGCGAGCATGCGGGTTAAGCGAGTATATGATCAGGGTACGGAGCTTGCTCCGTTGTTCATACCAAACAGCGCAGCCTTTTTTTCGGGGCTGCGCTGTTTTTTTCAAGCCGGCTGTTTTCATCGTCGTCAAATCTTCGTGTGCGGCACGACGGTATCGGCGGTCGCTACCTGAATCAGCGTCGGTTTTCCCGAGGACAACGCCTCCTTCAGCCGCGCCTCCAGCTCATTCGCGGTGGAAGCCTTCATGCCGACTCCGCCGCAAGCCTCGGCCAGCTTGGCAAAATCGGGATTTCGGATCGAGCTGCCGAGCGGATTCAAACCGGCGAGCTCCATCCGGTTTTTTTCCATCGCGTAAGAGCCGTTGTCCAGCACGAGCAGTACGAGGGGAGCATTCTCCTGCACGGCCGTCTGGAACTCCATGATCGTTTGCACCGCCCCGCCGTCTCCCGCAATTGCGACCACCTGCCGCCCGGGGTGCGACAGCTGTGCCGCGATGGCGGCCGGCAGCGCGAAGCCGAGCGTCCGCCAGCGGCCGGATACCAGAATGTCCTGCCGTTTCGCCTGGAAAATCCGATTGAACCACAGCGTATGGTCCCCGGTATCGACGCAGACGATCGCGTCCTCGGCGAGCTGGTCCGCGATCGTTTTCATGACGCGCTGCGGAGCGATCGGCGAGCTGTCATCGGCCGCTTCCCGCTCGATGCGCGCCTTCCATTCGCCTTTCAGCTGCGCGATCCGCCGCTTCCAGCCGCTGCGGTCCTTGCGGCTGCGCTCCGCCTCCTGCAGCAGCTGCGGCACGATGTGCGTCAAGTCGCCGACGACGCCTTTTTCCACACTGTGGCCGATTCCGATATTGGCCGGGGCCATATCGAACTGCACGATCCGTGCCTGCGCCGGCACGTACTCGCGGGGCCACCATGTCGCACCGAGCATCGCGATCAGGTCGCTTTCCGCAAGCACCGCGCTCGCCGCCTCGCTGCCGCCTTGGCCGAGGCCGCCGGCGTACAGCTCGTGGTCGTTTGGCAGCAGCGGGCGCGCCGGATAGGTCGTGACGACGGCGGCCCCCAGCGTCTCCGCCAACCGGCGCACCGGCTCGGCGGCGGCTGCGGCGCCCCGGCCGAGCAGCAGCACCGGCCGCTCGGCGCCGCACAGCAGCGCGGCGGACTCGGCGATCGCCGGCGGCGGAGACAGCAGCGGCTGGTGCAGATGCGCGCTGTAAGGGGTTACCACGCCGTTCACCTTGGCGTGGTACAAATCTTTCGGGACGCTGAGATGCGTCACCGTCCCTTGCGTTTGCGCTTGCACGAGACACGCGTGCAGCAGCTCCGGCAGCGCGTCCGGATGGGCGAGCAGCTCCGAGGTGTGAACCGCGGCGCCGAGCAGCTGCTGCTGGTTCACATATTGTTTCGCGTGCGTGCCGATTTGCGCGGTGCCGACCTGACCTGTGATCGCGAGCACCGGCGCGCGGTCCATGTATGCATCGGAGAGGCCGTTCAGCAGATTGGCCGCCCCCGGTCCGCTCGTCGCGAGACAGACGGCGACCTTGCCGGTCAGCTTCGCTTCCGCGGAAGCCATCAGAGCGGCGGCTCCTTCGTGGCGGCAGGGCACGTAGCGGATGCGGTTCTGTTTGCCCAGCTCATCCAATAAATATAAAGTAGCGTCGCCGATGACGCCGTATATTCGCTGCACCCCCCACCCGTGAAGCTGCTCCAAAATAAACTGCGCCACATTCAGCCCCGAGGTCGGCGGCCGCTGTCCGGTGTTGATCGGCTCGCTTTTCACCGGCGCAAGCGTAGTCTGGGCCATACATGCACATCCTTTCGATTAAATTCGCTCACGATCGGGAAAATCGTGCAAACAAGGTTATTTTCCCCTCGCCTCCCGTTTGCATTCTTTGGAAAAAATGTTCCGAAAAAAAGGATTTCCGCAATTGCGGGGCGAACTGTTTCAGCATAATCATGCTTACCACCTCCATGTGGAAGGAGTTTCAGTTTTGAACAACGGCGCATCGATTTTGACCTTTATCATCGTTTCGTTTGCCCTCGCTCTTATTTTGATCATGAAAAAAGACTCGCTCCCGAGCAGTATGAAACGCCCGCTGGCGCTGCTCGCTTTGGTTATGATTTCGTTTTCGTTCGGGCTGATCATCTACAGCTTTTTCGGGCTTTCGTAGCGGTTTATTCGCGGTCGCTCATCGCTGAGTGACTTCGGTGGAAGTTTTTCTTAACGATAAAGAATTTAAAAGTTATCAGCGTAGCTGATGAAATTCTTTATCACAAGAAAAACTACCGCTATAACGCGGTCGCTCATCGCCGAGTGACTTCGGTGGAAGTTTTTCTTATAATAGGAAAAAGACGCTGCGGGTAAACTATGGGAATCGAAACCAATCCGAGGAGCGTGAGCTTTTGGATGAAAGTGATTCCCGTCACCGTCGCCTGCAGCATGATATTCTGCTTGCTGGCGTCCGCCGGCGCCGCTCAGGATGTTCAAGATGCTCATAGCCATTACACGCAGAACAAACCAAAATCGTCGACAAGGAGGCTTCCCATGAATCAAGTACAACGCAAGGATGTACCCGCCGAGCACCAATGGAAGCTCGAGGACCTGTTTCCTAACCAGCAGGCTTGGGACAAGGAATTCCAGGAGGTTAAAGAGTCGCTCCAGAAGGTGCGCGGCTTTCAAGGCAAATTAAGCGATCCTCAGGCTCTCAAACAATGCTTCGAACTCGAAGACGATATCTCCTTACATACCGAGAGACTTTACGTGTACGCGAACATGAAGCATCACGAAGATACCGCCGATCCTACATATATGGCCTTATCCGATAAAGCAAAAAAGCTGAGCGTCGAGGTCGGCGAAGCGCTGTCGTTCATCTCCCCGGAAATATTGTCCCTCAGTGACGAGCAGCTTCAGCAGTTCGTAAACCATCCGGATTTGCAGTTTTATAAAAGATCGCTCGAAGAGCTCATCCGCCAGAAGCAGCACGTGCTCAGCCAGCAGGAAGAAGCGCTGCTCGCCCAGGTCGGCAACCTGTCGCAGGCGCCGGGGACGATTTTCGGCATGCTCAACAATGCGGATATGAAGTTCCCGAAAATCAAAAACGATGACGGCGAAGAGGTCGAGCTTACCCACGGCCGCTATATCCAATTCCTTGAAAGCCGCAACCGCGAGGTGCGCAAAAATGCATTCGAAGCGATGTACGCGACCTACGGCAAACAGAAAAACACGATTGCCGCAACACTCGCGGCGAACGTGACGAAAAACGTATTTTATGCCAAGGTGCGCAAGTACCCTTCCGTTCTGGAAATGTCGCTGTTCGGCGACAACATCAAGAAGGAAGTATACACGAACCTGATCGATACGATCCACGATTCCTTGCCGCTGATGCACCGTTACATGGAGCTGCGCAAAAAGCTGCTGAAGCTGGATGAGCTGCACATGTACGATTTGTTCGTTCCGCTTGTCGAGGAATTCGACATGAAAATCACTTACGACGAAGCAAAAAAGACCGTCCTGGACAGCCTGAAGCCGCTCGGCGACGATTACCTGAAGGTGCTGCAGGAAGGCTTTAACGGCCGCTGGATCGACATTTACGAAAACGAAGGCAAGCGCAGCGGAGCCTACAGCTGGGGCGCTTACGGCACACACCCTTACGTGCTGCTCAACCACAAGGACAACCTGAACAGCATGTTCACCTTGACGCATGAGATGGGCCACGCGCTGCATTCGTATTATTCGGACACGAACCAGCCTTACCGTTACGCGCAGTACACGATTTTCCTCGCCGAGGTCGCTTCCACGCTGAACGAGGCGCTGCTGATGGATTACATGCTCAAGAAATCGACCGACCCGAAGGAAAAAATGTACCTGCTCACCTACTACATGGACCAGTTCCGGACAACGGTGTTCCGGCAAACGATGTTCGCCGAGTTCGAAAAGATCATCCACGAGAAGGCGGAAGCGGGCGATTCCCTCACTCCGCAGGAGCTGAGCAAAATTTACTACGACCTGAACGTGCAGTATTACGGCAAAGACATGGTCGTCGACAAAGATATCGAGATGGAGTGGGCGCGCATTCCGCATTTCTATAACAGCTTCTACGTGTACAAATATGCTACCGGCTTCTCGGCGGCGACCAGCTTTGCGAAACAGATTTTGACGGAAGGCCAGCCGGCCGTCGACCGTTACCTCGGCTTCCTGAAGAGCGGCGGCAGCGACTACTCGATCAACATCCTGAAAAAAGCCGGCGTCGACATGTCCACGCCGGAGCCGATCAAGCAGGCGATGAGCGTCTTCAAGAGTTTGCTCGATCAAATGGAGCAGCTGGCGAAATAAATCCTTCTAGGCGAATATGGAAATTTTTTGCCGAAACGCTGAGAATCATGATACCATGGTCTCAGCGTTTTCTTTTTAAGAGAAGGGGCGGTGAATGGATGAAAACACAGTGGATTTTGATCAGTACGCTCGTCTTCGCCTTGGTAACGGCGGTTTTTGCCGTCATTAACGTGGAGAAAGTGCGCGTCAACTTTTTATTTGCGGAAACGGATTTGCCGCTTATTTTGGTCATTCTCGGTTCGACGCTGCTCGGCGGATTGATCGTCGGAACGTTCGGCATCGTACGCCAATTCAAGCTGCAGCGCACGATAAAGCAGTTTGAGAAGCAGCTGCTCGCCTGGCAGAATGCTACCGGTTTAAGCGAGCCCCCATCTCCGGAGACGGACGATCCGCAATCCGCAGAGGCGTCTTCCGCTTCAGTCTAGGCCGGCAAGGCCTGAGTCGAACGGGAACTTGCCCGAGCGCTCCGCGGCTGGGGCAAGGTACCCGGCAGGTATGATTAGACTGGTCGTCTCGTCGGCCGGTTCGGTTCGTACAGGCGAACGGTCGTCTTATAACGCCGGCAAACATGCCGACGCAATCGACGCTGCCTTTATGCGCATATTTTTGCGGCATAAAGGCTTTTCCCTATTACATTCTTAGTCGCACCCCGCTCGCTTCTGTGCGATTAAAGCAACTTCATGGCGTTCGTGCTGTGCCCTCAAAGAGGAACTATTTTCCTCTATTCCGGCAAACCCGGAGCCTCCATGCAGAAAAAATGGGCCAAATAACGAACGCCAGCTCCTCTATTTTTCCTTTGACCTTAAAATCATGATAATAGCGCACCTTAGTTCCTCTAATCCAGTCAGGAACCGCTGCCCCTCCCCCCTCCGTCCCCTCGCACCGGACTCATTTTTTTTCAAATAATCCCTCCAAGCTGAAACAAATTACCGAATCCGTTCGTCAATAGGGTCAAAATCCATTGTTATTTTTTTCATACGGAGGGAATGGGATGAAGAAGATTGCGTTAC
This sequence comes from Paenibacillus hamazuiensis, assembly GCF_023276405.1. Classification (NCBI taxonomy): domain Bacteria; kingdom Bacillati; phylum Bacillota; class Bacilli; order Caryophanales; family Paenibacillaceae; genus Paenibacillus; species Paenibacillus hamazuiensis. The sequence goes on along the minus strand of NZ_JALRMO010000001.1, from coordinate 1,303,159 downwards.
TAACATCCTTGATCGCCCTTGGCATGGTGCTGAGCCCGTCGGTGCTGCCTCAAGCGACCGTCAAGGCGTCGGAGGAGGTGAAGCTGACCTTGTCCGGACAGCCGCTGACGTTCTCCTTGCAGCCGCGGATGCTCAATGGCACGCTGTTCGTTCCGCTGCGCGAATTGACAACGGCGCTCGGCGCCGATGTATCGTGGAACGAAGACAGCGGCTCGGTCACTGTTTCCAAGTCCGGAACAAGCCTCACCTTTACGGTCGGCAGCCATGTGGCGGTGCGCGGAGACGCGCAAATTCAGATGAGCGCCGCTCCCGTTATGGAGCAAGGGCAGATGCTCGTGCCGCTTCGGCTGATCAGCGAATCGTTCGATTTTAACGTTTATTGGGACGGCGCGAATTTAACGGCGGATATTATGAACGCTGCCGAAAGTCTTCCCACGGTCGGCTCAGCGGACAAGCTGAAGGAGCTGCTGCAGGAGGCGTCTGCCGACAGCCCTGCGTACGTGGGCGACGGGATCGCCGTGCGCGCTATGAAGGTTCCGATATCCGTGGGGATTAAAGAAAAGGCAAAGTCGTCCGCCGATTCCGCGCCGGAGTCCCCGGCGGCTCCCACTGCCTCCGTTGCGGCAAATGCCGAATTCTCCGGCACCCTCAAGGTCATCGATCAAAACGGAGCGCCCGACTACTCCAAAACCAACGTGCAGGTGCAGGTCGTGGACGAAGCGGATGTCATCAAAACGGACGGCAAGTACATTTACCAGGTGAACCGCGGGCGCATCGTCATCGCCGAGGCTTACCCCGCCGATAACATGAACGTCGTCAGCACGCTCCAGTTTGAAAACAGGCAGCTGTCTCCGATCGAAATGTACGTGGACGACAAGTATTTGATCGTGATCGGAAACGCCAGCAAAAACGTCGCTTATCCGGCTGAGGAAGCCCGAAGCGTCGACTCGCCGGTCGGCGCAAAAATTAAAATCGCCGTTGTCCCGGAAAATCCGCAAGTCACGAAAGCGGTGATTTACGACATCAGCGACAAAACCAATTTGCACAAAGTGCGCGAGTTCGAGCTCGAAGGCGGATACGTCACTTCGCGTAAAGTCGGCTCTTCCTTGTATCTTGTCGCCAATAAATACATCAACAGGTACCGCATTTTGCAGCAGCAAGGCGCAGCAGGCGAGCAAGCTCAGGCTGTGGAGACCCCTTCCTACCGGGATTCGCTTGCCGGAGACAGCTACATCAAAATCGGACTGGAGGATGTCCGGTATTTTCCGAAATCGATCGAACCGAACTATCTTCTTGTCGCCGGTCTTAACCTGGATCAGCCCGATCAGAAGCTGGCCGTTCAGTCCTACCTGGGAGCCGGTCAAAACGTGTACGCTTCCCCAAACAACCTGTACGTGACGATGCAAAAGTACGAACCGGTAACCGAGCCGGCCGATGCCGACGGCAGCGGTGCCGAACCTGCCGCCGAGCGTCCGGCTATGCCGATCGTCGCGATGAATACGACCAGCACGATTTACAAATTCGCTTTGGATCAAGGTAAAATCCGCTATTCGGCTAAAGGAACGGTTCCGGGGCGGGTGCTGAATCAGTATTCGATGGACGAACAAAACGGGTACTTCCGCATCGCCACCACAACCGGCGAAGAATGGCGTCAAGACGAGCATACGTCCAAGAACAACCTGTACGTGCTGAACGAAAAACTCGAGCTGTCCGGCAAAATCGAAGATATTGCTCCCGGAGAGCGCATTTATTCCGTCCGTTTTATGGGCAATCGCGCCTATATGGTCACGTACCGTACGGTCGATCCGTTTTTCGTCATCGATTTGGCGGATGTGAAAACTCCAAAAATTCTCGGCCAGCTGAAAATTCCGGGCTACAGTAATTACCTGCATCCGTATGATGAAAATCACATCATCGGCTTCGGCAAGGATACGGAAGAAGTAAGCAATTACGGAGGTTCCGCGGCAAACGGCGCTCCTTCGACGACCGCGTATTATCAAGGCATGAAGCTGGCCGTATTCGATGTGACGAACGTCGGCGAGCCGGTAGAGATGTTCAAGGAGATCATCGGCGATCGCGGCACCGATTCCCCGCTGCTGAACAATCCGAAGGCGCTGCTGTTCTCGAAGGAAAAAGGGCTGCTTGCATTCCCGGTTACCGTGATGGAAATCAAAAACAAATCCGCTTCCCCGACGGCAAAAGAGGTGGCGCAATACGGGCAGTTCGCCTTCCAGGGCGCCTACGTATACCACCTGGATCTGAAGGATGGATTTAAGCTTAGAGGAAAAATCACTCACCTGACCGAGGATGAGCTCGCCAAGGCCGGAAACCGGTATGGCGGAGACCGCAGCATCCAGCGCATTTTGTATATCGGCGACAACCTGTACACATCTTCGCAAAGCATGCTGAAAGCTAACAGGCTGGATACGCTGGAAGAAATTAAATCTATCGAAATTAAATAGCCATGCAAAAAGAACCTCCGCCCGCTGCAAACGGGAACGGAGGTTCTTTCCGCTTTTCTCTCATCGAAAAAGGCTATTGCGAACTGCCGGATATGTGAAGCTGGCTTTCCAATTCCTCGATCTCGCGGCAAATCTCGTGCTGCCACTCCGCATCGCCGATAATCGACGCGGCATATGACCAATTGTGCAGCTCCGCAAGCTTCCTGGCAAAGTTCGCGTTCAGCTGCAGGCAAAGCGACATTTCCTGCTGTTCCGAGCCCGTCAAGGGCCGGTATTGCTGAACGGTCCACAGCTCCGCTAATCTCCAATGGGCACCTAACATATCGGATTACCACCTACTAGATAGAGTCGATATACCCCATTCTTGACCAAATCCCGGATTTTCAATCGTAAGTTTAGGAAAATATCTATTTTTTCGTTTTCATAGTTCAAATGGATAGTCAACGACAACGACGCTGTCCAGCAAACCGTCCAGCATGCGGACGAATTCCTGATGCAGCGGATGGGGCGAATATTGGCGCAGCGCCTCCCGGTCGCTGAACGTCACCCGCAGCCCCAGGTTAAAGCCGTGCCGGTTTTCCGTCTCTTCCGTCACGTTTATTCCCGCGCTGAGCTGGACGATGCCCGGAATACGTCCCTTGAACGATTGCAGCTTGTCCAGGAGCTCCTGCTCCATCTGCGCCGTCACGTTTTCCTTTAGCTTGAAAACAACCAAATGCTCGTACATTAAAAAACCTCCGTTCATGCTAATATAATAGATTTTTTTCTCATAAATCATGTACAATAGGAAGACTGGCGGAAAACGGCGGGAAATTCCGTTTTCCTTGTGGAAATGTAAGGAGGTTAATCCATGGTAGGCATTCTCATTTTTTCTCTTCTGCTCGTGGCGGGTATGCTCTGGCTGCTCATCTGGGTGCTCAAAAAAGCTTACTCCGGGCGAGACAAGGATTCGGCGGACTGATCGCTCTGATCGCTCGCGGCCTACAGCAGCCCTGTCAGCAGCAAGCCGGCAGCACCGCCGACCAGTGAGCCGATGACGTTCACCGTATCGTTCGTGCATAAAGATAAACCGCGAATGCGCACAGCGGGCTGGCCGCAGTGCGATTTTTTTTCGATTTCCTTGCCGCAGGAGCTGCAGCGGTACATGACCTGCCCCGTGGCGCCGATCAGCGAATCGGCTAGCGACCCGGCGAGACCGCCGGCGAGGCCGAGCAGCAGTAAAGCCGCCAGCGAACCTGGCGTTTCCTCCGAAGCGCCGAGCCTCATCAGCGCCCAAGCTGCGGCGCCGATAAATAGCCCACCGGCCGCGGAGGCGGCTAGGCCGAGCGGCGTCACCCCGCCGGAGGTGCCTGCCGGCACCTTGCGGCCGCTCACGATCGAGCGGGGCTGCGCACGGCTTAAGCCGCCTATCTCTGTGGCCCACGTATCCGCGTTGACCGCAGCCATCACGCCGATGAACGCCCCCCATAAGAAAGGGTGCGGCAAGGCTGCGTAAGCCGCGCAAAGCACGGCACCGAGCGCGCCGTTGGCAAATACCTGGCCCGCATCGCGCCGCCCTGTTTTCGCATACCCGCTTTCCGCGGACGCCTTCCGTTTCTTTTTCCACTTGGACCAGAAGGTCGACGATATGAAAAACGCAATCAGCGTTCCGAACCAGGCGAGGCTGCCCAAAGCGTACATGACGGTGCCGACGCCGGCCGCAGCGATTGCGCCGGAAGCGGACAGCGATTTTTTCCAATAGGCGAGTCCCGCAATCGCCAAACTGCAGCCGAATCCTATCAGCCAATCCACCGATGATCCCTCCATCCGACTTTCAGACTAAAACCAATATACTCTTTTCGGAAAAATACGGCAAACCCCGTTTACAGACTAATGGCCTATATAATATGATTTGAATATATTGTTGAGACGCGATGGAGAGTGAGCCCGGTGTACGAAGTAGACGAGTTTCTTACCGCGAAGATCAAGAAAGATCTTGAGCCCGAAGAAATGCTGAAGGTGATTTTTGACTATGCCGCAAGGATAGCCAATGAGCGGAAGCTTGATAATTTGCTCATGCTGATGGCGGATATGGGACGCGAGATGATCGTGGCCGACCGCTGCACCGTATGGCTGCTGGACAGGGCGAAAAACGAGCTGTATTCCACCGTTGCCCATGGCGTGCCGCCGCTTCGTCTGCCGAGCCATCACGGGCTCGTCGGACATGCCGTGACGACAGGCCAGCCGATTTTTATCGACGACGCGTACACGAACCTGGAATTCAAGCCGGTGCTGGAGAACGGCGCGATTAAGATGGACCAGCAAACCGGCTACCGGACGAAGGCGATTCTCGTTATCCCTTTCCGCAACAACGAAGGCGAAATTATGGGCGCTTACCAGGCGATTAACAAAATGACGGACGCCGAGTTATTTTCGCAAAAAGATCTTGAATATTTGACCCTCGCCGCTTCGTATGCCGGAAAATCACTTGAATCGGCGCTGCTCACATACGAGATCGAAGAAACGCAAAAGGAAATTATTTTTACGATGGGCGAAATCGGCGAAAGCCGTTCGAAGGAAACCGGAAACCATGTCAAGCGGGTGGCGGAGTATTCGTATATTTTGGCGCTGGGCCTCGGGATGAGCGAAGATGAGGCGGAAATGCTGCGCATCGCTTCTCCGATGCACGATATCGGCAAAGTCGCTATCCCCGATTCCGTGCTGAAAAAACCGGGCAAGCTGGATGAGGAAGAATTCGCGGTCATGAAGACGCATACAACGATCGGCTACAGCCTGCTTCGCAATTCCAGCCGCCGCCTGCTGAAAATGGCCGCCATCGTCGCCTACGAGCATCACGAAAAATGGAACGGCAAAGGCTACCCGCGCGGCATCGCCGGCGAGGATATTCACATTTACGGCCGCATTACGGCGATTGCCGACGTCTTTGACGCGCTCGGCAGCGACCGGGTGTACAAGAAGGCGTGGGAGCTCGACCGCATATTAAACCTGTTCAAGGAGGAACGCGGCCACCATTTCGACCCGAAGGTTGTCGACGTTTTCATGGAGCAGCTCCCGAAAATATTAAAGGTTCGCGATCAATATTCGGACGCAAATTTGGAGGAGCTTGAGAAGAAGGATCCCCTCGCCTAAAAGCATCCCCCCTAAGGGGGAGCCAGGCGCTCGGGCGCAAAGTTGTCAGGTAACAGGCAAGCACGAAATCGAGAGTTGAACGGTTGAAAAAGACTAAACGACGCTAGAAATTGTTAAGAAGCTTATAAACATAGCGGAACTCACGTTCGTTATTCTCAGAAAAACGGGCACTTCGAAAAAATAGAGGAACTGAGGTGCGCTATATCGTTGGAAAAAGACTTGAGGGTTGGGAAAACCGACAAATAGATCACCTGAGTTCCGCTAATTTTCAAAAAGACCCGAAATTGCCCCACTTAGCGAACCATAGTTCCGCTATGGTCCCGCATGACCCGACAACATTGGCCCGTTCGCCCTGGACCCGTAAAAAAACCTATGCCGGCTCCGCTCCTGCATGCTTTGTTAGATTGAGCAGCTACGACAAAACCCATATTTACAATAAAAAAAGGAGGGGCTGCTACCCCTCCATTTTCACTGTAAATTCCCCGAATTTTTCGCTGCCCCACAGGAGCTCCAGCCGATCGCCGTGCTTCACAGCCGCAACGCCCGCGGGAGTTCCGGTGAAGATGATATCGCCGGCGCCGAGGCCGAAGTTCGCCGCGATATAATCGATAATCACCTGCAGATTGAAAATCAGATCGTTCAAATTGCCGCGCTGCGCCTCCGCTCCGTTTTTACGCAGCACAAACTCCGTTTGCAGCACCTCGTCTTCGCCGGGAAACGGCCTGAACTCCGTGATCGGCGCCGATCCCAGAAACCCTTTGGCCAAAAGCCAGGGGTGCCCCTTCTTTTTCAGCTCGGACTGGACATCGCGAAGCGTAAAATCGATGCCGAGCGCCATCGCGTCCACCAGTTCGTCCACCTGCATGCCGGGGCGGTAGTCCCTCCCGATACGAATGACGAACTCCGTCTCGTAATGCACCTCTCCCCTGCCCGCCGGCAGCTCGATCGGCTGTCCGTTCATCGGGACGAGCGCATGTGTCGGCTTCATGAAAATCATCGGCTTGTCCGGCACCTCATTGCCCAGCTCGGCTGCATGCAAACCGAAATTGCGTCCTACGCAGTAAATGTTGCGAATTGTCGTCATCGTCGTTCATCCTTTCAGCTATAGGTTCGTCTTCACTGTCCCGCTTACCGCGCAGCGACCTTGCCGTTTTCATCCACCCGCGCATTGATTGAGATTTTCGTCAGACGGTTAAACAGCTTCGCGCCGTCCTCCTCGGACATGCGTACGGGCTGCGCCCATTTGGTCTGCACCGGAATAAGCTCCATGCCGCATTCTCTCTGTTTTGTGCAGGCTGCGTTTAATATGACCGTTTCCCAGGTTGCGGGAACGTCGTTGGTCGTAAAAATAAAATTGCCGAGGCTGTACGCGATCCATTTTCCGTTATATTGCTCGAAGCCCTGCATGACGTGCGGATGGCTTGCGACGACAAGATCGGCTCCGCCGTCGATATACTGGTGCGCCAGGTTGACCTGATCCTTGCCCGGCTTATCCTGCCGTTCGACGCCCCAATGCGCCATCACGACGACAAGATCAGCGTCTTCCCTCGCCTTCTTGATCGCTTCCAAGGCCAATGTTGTCGTATACGTTTGTGCAACGCCCGGCTGTTTGACCGTCGCGTACCAGCTTTGGTCCTCCGCGACCCGGCTGAAACCGAGCACCGCGATTTTCATGCCTTTGACTTCCAGGATCGCAGGGCGGTACGCTTCGTGAATATCTCTTCCCGCTCCCGTGTATTTGAGACCCGCTTTGTCGAGCTGATCGAGCGTGTCGACAAGCCCTTCCTTGCCGTAGTCCAAAATGTGATTGTTCGCCAGATTGACGACGTCGAAACCGGCTTTCATAAATTCCGGAAGCGCTTCGGGCGACGAACGGTAAACGTAATCCTTCTTTAAAGGCTTTCCTTTGGCCGTGACGGGCGTTTCCAGATTGGCGAGCGTAATATCCGCCGCCTCCAGGTACGGCTTCACCTCGCGATACGGGAAGTCGAACCCTTTCTCCTTCATGAGCGACTCGACCCTGCTCGCCCACATCACATCCCCGACGATCGCGAGCCTGATCTTATCCGTTTCCGCAGCCGGCTTTGTCTGCTGTGCGGGATCCACGGATGCCGCCGGCATCTGCGCTGCAGGCTGCGCAGACTGCTGCTGCCCAGCCGGCTGATCTTGACCCGCGGAGGAATTGGCCCCGCTTCCGGCCCCCAACCCACCCGGCTTGTCCGCTGCAATGGGGCTTGACGCAGCTTCAGGCGGCTGCGTGAGCGCCTTCTGATCTTCCCGGTTCATCAGCCAATAAAGCAAGGAGCTGAATGCGGCCAAAATCAGCACCGACAAAATGCCTATGGTGATGAACGGGTTCCATTTTTTCTTAACGCGCCGACCGTGTCGGACCGATCTTGATTCCATGGTTCTCCCCCTTTGGCGTAAAATGGAGCGAATGCGGAGGGCAATGAACCCATTATACCAGAATTTCTCGGGTTTGATCATAGGATTAACGCACTATGTCAGAATGGTTGCTGCAAAAAGTCGAATTTTAAGAAAATTTTACTATACTTTTGTCGAGTTTTGAACTAACATATTCGTTGGCATGTTTATGTCAGATAAACGAACACATCGGAGAAAAAGAGGAGAATATCTGGATGAAATTAAGCAATCGACGAAATCTTTTCATCACCCTGGCTTTCACCTTGGCTATAGGAGCCGCAGGCTGCGGCGGCCCCGAGGCGGGAATGAAAACCAAAGAAACCGAAGGGCCGGTCAATTTAAAATTCGCCTGGTGGGGAAATGCCCAGCGTAAAGAGCAGACTTTAAAAGTGATCGAGCTTTTCCAAAAGAAATATCCGAACATCAAAATACAACCTGAAGATTATTCCGGAACCACTGCACTCACGACGCAATTGGCGATGAATGTCGCAGACCAGGCAATCCCCGATCTTATTCAGATGGATTACTCATTCCTTAACCAGTATAGCGACAAAAAACTGATTGCGCCGCTTGATCCCTTTGTGAAACAAGGAATATTGAACTTAAACGACGTCGATCCGGCTTACTTGGATAACGGACGGAGAAACGATCAACTCCTGGGCGTTACATTGGGATTGAACAGCCCTGTCTATGCTTACGACCCTTCCATATTTGAAAAAGCGGGAGTTCCCGTCCCCAAACCCGAATATACGTTCGACGATTTGTATAATACCGCGCGGGAATTAAAAGCAAAAATCAAAGACAAAGATTTTTATCCGATGACCGGTTTCCCTGATTTTGCCTATTATCTTCGCGGCAAAGGCGTCTCCTACTACAATAAGGAAGGCACCGCACTCGGCTACGACAACGACCAATATTTCGCGGAATTCGTATCCATGCAAAAAAAGTGGAAGGAAGAAGGATTGATTGGTACGGACGGTTCGAACGGCAACGGCAATAATGACCTGCTTATTGTCCAGGGGAAAGCCGCTCTGTTTCATACTTCCAGCAATCTGGTGAGCGGGATAAGCCAAAGCGCGAAGCGTCCGATCAAGATCTTACCGGATCCTGCCGTTCCATCCGGCCAAGAGGCCAAGAACCTTAAAGCATCGATGCTCCTGGCGGTTTCCAACTTTTCCGATCATAAGGCGGAAGCTGCGAAATTTATCGATTTCTTTATTAACGACCCGGAAACGAACGATATTTTGCTCGGCGAACGGGGAGTACCGATATCGTCCAAAATAAGGGAAAGACTGATGGGCAAGATCAAAGAGACCGATAAAGACCAGTACCAGCTGGTCGATTACTTAAAAACACATTCCAAACCGATCGATCCTCCCGCCCCCGGCGGCAGCGGCGTTGTGAACAATTTGTTTAAAATCTATTCGGAGCAAGTTATGAGCGGGATGAAAACGCCGGAGTCGGCTGCCAAAGAATTCCGTTCCGAAGCAAACAAAGCCTTGAATCCGCTCGCCCAGGAGGACAACTAATCATGAAAATGACGATCAGCAGGAAGTTGTACGGCGGATTTGCGGCAATATTGATTCTTGCAGTAGCCATAGCTTCGGCTAACTATTACTTCATCGCCAAAGTGAACAGCGGTTATGCGGCCCTCGTGAACGAACGTGCGGCGAAAGTCAGCCTGATCAAAGATCTGAATACTACGATCGGCGATGAGCAGACCAGCGTGAACAGCTACTTGCTTACGGGGAATGAGACCGATTTTAAAAATTATGCCAAAGCCCAAGCAGCATATAAACAAATCAGCAGCAAGCTGGAGCAATCGATTACCGAACCCGACCAGTGGCAGATCCTGCAGGGGCTTGCTTTACTGCAAGGATTATACATAAGCTCTGCGGATCAAATGATCGATGCCAAGAAACAAAACAATATGGAGAAGGCCATCCAAACCGTAACGGCCCAGCAGCCCGTCATCCAAAAATTCAATGCAGCGTCAGATAAACTGGTACAAATCCAGGAAGACCTGATGAAAAAGGAACAACAGGCTATCGATAACATGGTGCTTTCCTCCAAAATATCGTCTGTTGTTATAACTGTCATCGCACTTTTACTCGGCATCGGAATTGCTTACGGAATCAGCCGGGCTATTTCCAAGCCGATCATACTGCTTTGCACATCCGCGGAAAAAATTTCATCCGGAGACCTGTCGGTCAAAGAAATCGCCGTTAAAAACCGCGACGAGATCGGCGATTTGGCCAAAGCTTTCAACCTGATGAAAAACAACCTGCGCCGGATTATTCAGGAGGTCGGACTGAGTGCGCAGCAGGTTGCGGCATCGGCGGAAGAACTTACAGCCGGAGCCGACCAAACGAGCAAAGTGACCGAACATGTGGCAAGTGTTACGGAGGAAGTCGCCACCGGTACGGAACGTCAGGTGAACAGCATTCAGGAAAGTCTGAACTCCGTTCAGGAAATGGATGCGGACGCCCAGGAAATCGCCTTCAAGGCCCAAAACGTATCCGAACACGCCCAGCAAACGTCCCAGATTGCGGCCGATGGAAATGCAGCGGTGGAAACCGCCATGAACCAAATGACCTCGATTCGCTCCACCGTACGCGAAATTGCTGAAGTAGTCCGCGGCCTCGGCGAACGTTCGGAGCAGATCGGTGAAATCATCGGGTTTATTACGGATATCGCCAATCAAACCAACCTGCTGTCGCTTAATGCCGCCATTGAAGCAGCAAGAGCAGGAGAAGCCGGAAAAGGCTTCGCGGTCGTTGCCTCGGAGGTGCGGAAGCTCGCGGAGCAAACCTCCTTATCCGGCCAAAAAATCGCCGAAGTCGTCAGCGGCATCCAGCATGAAGCGGCGGCCACCGTTAAAGCCGTCATGGACGGTTCCAAGGAAGTGGAAGCAGGCATGGATGCGGTGAGCAAGGCCGGGGAAGCTTTCCGTCATATCAATGAAGCGATTCGGGGAGTAACGGAACAAATTCAGGACGTCTCCTCCGCAACCGAATCGATGACGGCGGAAACGAAAATGATGGTCGTCACTTTTGAAACCGTCATGGAAATTGCCAATTTAACCGCTGAAGGGACGCAGAGCGTTTCGGCTTCCGCCGAACAGCAGCTGGCCACTATGCAGGAAATCACCGGTGCCGCGTCCTCTTTGACCAAGATGTCGGAGGAGCTGCTTGAATTGATAGCCAAGTTTAAGCTCGCCTAAATTCTTATCCGAAAAAAGAACATTGGAGCTGCCTCCCGCCTGTTTTGCGATGGGGGCAGCCCTTTTTCATCCGAATTTTTTTCAAAAAAAGATTGCCAAACCGTTCCACTTTTTGGTATGATGTTCTTCGTCTCTCGTTACGCCTCTACGCATTTCACCCAACTTCAAGTCACTTCAAAGCTTCCTTTCAACGCAGATCCGATCTTCACGTTCACCTGTTTTCTGACATTCGGCTAGTCGAAACGATGATTTCGATGCAGCCTTTTTTGGCTGCGCAAAAAAGCTCAGTATCGCTTTCGAAGCAAGTTTTGCTTCGCAAATCTCTCAGGAGGTGCCCATGCTCTTCTTCACGCTTGTAAAAAAAGCGTACGCCCGCAATTTGCAGTACCGGGCTTCGCATGCGATCAACACGTTTGCCAGCATCGTGTTCGGCCTCGTCTACGTCTGCATTTGGAGAGGAATCGGTGAAAATCAGCCGCTCGGCGCCTATGGCCTGCAGGGAATCGTCCACTATGTGGCCTTTAACCAGGTATGTTTGTTTATAACGACGTTTTTGACAAACGGCCTCGGGCTGCAGCAGTCGGTGCGAACCGGGCAAATCTCGCTTGAGCTCATGCGGCCGGTCCATCTGTTTTATCAGCTGATGGCCAAGGAATGGGGCCAAATCGGGTACCAGGCGCTGTACAAATCGCTGCCTATTTATCTGGTTTACGCAGCTATGTTTTCGATGCCGGTGCCGGCAAACCCGATCCGCTGGTTGGAAACGCTTGCAGCGCTTGCTTTGGCCGCTTATATCTCCATTTGCATCAACTATTTGATCGGCGTCGCCGCTTTATGGACGACCGAATCGGGCTGGCTGCATTGGACCAACATTTCCATGTCGATGGTATTCTCCGGCTATCTGATTCCCGTCGAATGGCTGCCGGGTCCGTTCCGGGACATCAGCCGCTTCTCCCCGTATCCGTATATCCAATATTATCCGACCAAAATATTTTTGGGCATGGAGCATGCGGACGTGCTGCCAGGCTCGCTCCTCTGGTGCGCGGTCTTTACGGCGCTCTGCCTTCTCTTTACAGCCATGGTCCGCAGCAAAGTGGAGGTGCAGGGCGGATGAACACCATACGCATGTATGCCATATTGGTCAAAGCCAGCGTACGCAGCCGCATGCAGTACAAGTTCAATTTCTGGTTCAGCTCGCTGCTTGCGTTCGTCATCAACACGATGGAATTTTTGCTGGTGGCGCTGCTGCTGTATCGGTTCGGCAGCATCAAAGGCTGGAGCCTGCACGAAATCGGCTATCTCTATGCGGTTATAACCTTGTCCAAAGCGATTTACCGGACGCTCGCCAACGACGTTCATCACCTGGAAAAATATTTGGTGACCGGCGATCTGGACCAGCTGCTGCTTCGTCCGGTGCCGATCCTGCTCGCGCTGATGTCGCAAAATTTCCGCATCATGATGGGCGAATACATTCAGGGAGGCGTTGTCCTCGTCTGGGCGATCTCGGTTTTGATGGCCTCCGGCCAGCTCACGTGGTGGGTGGTCCCGCAAACGGCGGCCGTAATCCTGACCGGCGCGGTTATTTTATTCTCCATCGGGTTCGGCACAGCCACGTGCGGCTTTTGGCTGACGAGGCTGAGCGAGCTGCAAAATCTGACGGAGGACGCCGCCCATTTTTCCGTCAAATATCCGCTTGAGCTGTACCCGAAGTGGCTGCAGGGCATTTTGCTCACGATCGTACCTGTCGGCGTCGCCAACTACCTGCCCTCTCTGTATGTGCTGAGGGACGAATACGGCGCTTGGCTGCTGGCGGGAACGGCAGGTTTCGCTATCTTTTTCCTATGGCTGATGATGAAATTTTGGATGTTTGGCTTAAGCCGTTATCAGAGCACCGGCAGTTGATGCCAACGCCCCACTTTAATATAGAAAGCGAGGATTCCCTTTGATCGAAGTAAACCATATTCGTAAAACGTTTTATACGGCGGCCCCTGCGGCAGGCCGATTCCACAGCTTAAGAGCGCTGTTTTCGCGGAGCAAAATGGAGAAGGCGGCGGTCGACGACATCAGCTTCCGGGTGGAAAAGGGCGATTTTGTCGGCTATATCGGACCGAACGGCGCAGGCAAATCGACGACGATCAAAATATTGACCGGCATCCTCCACCCGACCTCCGGCGAAGTTAAAATAGGCGGCTACAGCCCGCAAAAACACCGCAGGCACGTCGTCCGCCAGCTCGGCGTCGTGTTCGGACAGCGCAGCCAGCTGTGGTGGGACCTGCCGGTGCGCGATTCGTACGACATCCTCGCAGCGATGTACAACATCGGCGATGCCGACAAACGGCGAAGACTCGCGGATATAAGCGACCTGCTCGCCTTGGACGAATTCATCGATACGCCGGTGCGCAAGCTGTCGCTCGGTCAGCGGATGCGGGCCGATCTGGCCGCTTCGATGCTGCACGATCCGGATATTTTGTTCCTCGACGAACCGACCATCGGCCTTGACGTCGTCGCCAAACGGAGCATCCGCAGTCTGCTCAAAGTACTGAACCGCGAACTCGGCAAAACGATTCTGCTCACCACGCATGACATGGACGATATCGAGGAGCTGTGCGAGCGAGTCATCGTCATCAACCACGGCAGAATCGGGTATGACGGATCGATCCCCGACCTGCGGCAGCGCATCGGCTTGCCGACGGTCATGAAGGTGACCTTCCGCCGCCCCATTGAGCCTCCCGGGACACCGCCCGAATCGTTCCGCATCGTCAGCGTAAGCGGAACCGAGCTCACCGCCCTGTGCAACCGCCAGGAAATCCAGGCGATGGAGGTGCTGCGCCAACTTGACCTTTGGGGCGACATTGAAGACGTCCATATGGAAGAGCCCGATTTTGAAGATGTAATCCATAAGATTTATTAAGAAGAAGGAGAGTGTGATTCGGATGAACTATCATATCCGTATCCGAGCGTGTGCGCTCATTATTGAAAACGATGCCGTACTGCTGATCGAATTTGACGAAAACGGCATTCATTACAATTTGCCCGCCGGCGGCATGGAACCGGGGGAGGCGGTCCGGCGCGAGGCGCGCGAGGAAGCTTCCGTTGACGTGGAAGTCGGCCCCCTCGCTTTCGTTCATGAACGCGCTCCGCATTTGACCCAAATGGATCCTGGCGCACCGCATCAGATCAGCCTGATGTTCGACTGCCGGCTGAAGCCGGGCTCCGTTCCGAGACTGCCGGATCGCCCGGATCCTAACCAGATCGGCGTCAAATGGGTGCCTTTGGATCGGCTGCACGAAGTGAAGCTGTACCCGAATATCGGCAGCCGCATCGTGGAATATGCCCGCGATCGCTCCCGAAACCTGGAGCTGATCGAGCATCATACGCTGCAAAGCTATTAATAACCGGTTTTTTAACCGAACGCGCCTCTTGCGTAAATTTTCCGTTTGTGAAATGAGAGCGACCGGTACTTCTTGGCCAGCGTCTTTGCTCTTGCTTCGGATATCGCGGATGCGCTGGTGCTCAAGCTTTTGTTCAGGCATTTGCGAAAGACGATGCCGCCCGGATCCCGCGTATGAAGATAATTGCCGTAGGTTTCAAATTCGGAAAAACCGAACTGCTTCGTTTTGTCGATGCTGCGGATGATCGCGGAGTACCATGCCTCCTGGTGGCGCTCCTCGATGTCCCTTTTTAGCCGGGCCAGCTTCGTTTTGTCGAACAGCATGTAGTGCGCCACAAACGAACGGCGTGACGACTTCTTCCTTCCCATCAGCTTGGCGTACGTCCGATAATATTCGGGCTGGCTCCAGTCCCGGTAATAAAACACGGTTTTATCTCCCGAACGGAAAATGTGCGGGCGAATCAATACGGTGTCGGCGTCGATAACGAGAAAATAACGCTGCGTGGAGATCCTGTCCCCGCTTAGCTTGAGCAGCTGCTGGTAGAGCCATCCCGAGCGGTTCCATTTCTTCGTCCCGTAGCGGATATGCTTTTTCGTTATCGGCAGCACCCTCGTTTCGTCAACGAAGATGCAGCCCTTTCGGGCACATAACGATTTTATTTTTTCGCTGTTCGGCGAGACGATGAAAATGCGATGGATGGGATGCTTGACCTGCTTTCTCACTCCGTCAATGACAAAAGGAAGCGTGCCGAGATCTTTCTCGATCGCGGGAATAATCACATCTATGGGCGTTCCGCTGCCTGTCGGCGGCCTGCTTGATTCCGGCATACATATATTCATCCCCATCTTTTTCATATGGAATATGGTATGCCGGTGGGCGGGAAATGGAGAGAACAATTTAAGAAAACCGCAAAGAAACAGCTGTATACATGAGACTTTCGATTAAACGGGATAAGGCGATAGCTTCGAAATCAATTCCATGGTCCGTCCACCGATCAATCGACAGTCTCTAAATAGTAGGTAAGATCCGTGCGGAAGTGGTATAATGTGGTATACAAGCCAAAGCCGTAAAGGAGAATGTTTGACATGGACAAAATTGCCGTCATCTCCGATATTCACGGAAATTTGACCGCCCTCGAGGCGGTTGTCCGAAACATCCGCCAGCGCCGGATCAAGCGCATATTGTGCCTGGGCGATCTTGTAGGCAAGGGGCCCCAGCCTGCGGAAGTCGTCGACCGGATCAGGGAGCTGTGCGAAGTGACCGTTCAAGGAAACTGGGACCTCGGCATCAACCGTCCGCAGGACAAGCCGGCCGGACAATGGCAGGCGGAGCGGCTCGGGCAGGAAAGGCTCGACTATTTGCGCACGCTGCCTTTTTCCTGCGAGCTGGAGCTGAGCGGCAAATACATCCGGCTCTTTCACGCATCAGCGGTCAGCGTCGATTACCGCGTTCTGCGCAAAGCGGACAAGAAGGAGAAACGGGCAATGTTCGAGCTTACCGATCGGATAGAAGCGATGTATCCGGAGCGGACGCCCGATGTCGTCATCTACGGCGATATCCACATTCCGTTTATGCAAATGCTTAATGCAAAGCCAAGAACCGGGCTTACGCTCTGGAACGTAGGCAGCGTCGGGCTGCCGTACGACGGCATCGCGGAAGCCTGCTACGGCATCATTGAAGGAAAAACCGGGCCGGACCCGGCGCCGTTCGGGCTTCAGCTCGTACGCGTCCCGTACGATATCGGACAAGCGATCCGCGTCGCAGAGGAAGCGGAGCTCCCCCAGCTGGAGCGTTACCGGACGGAGCTCGAGACCGGACTTGAGTTCGAATAACGTTACTTCGAATTAAAAAAATGCGGTTCTGCAAGCAGTGACTTCTGCTTCGAGACCGCATTTTTGTCTGGACGGGGTGACGTTACTGCTGATATGCCGCCGTCGCGCCTGGCTGCATCATGCCGGATCGCATTCCCTGCATCGTACCCGTTTGCATGCCGCCATGCTGCATGAACGCCTGCGGATACGATTGCGGCTGCATCGGCTGGTAGCTGTGCAGGAATGTTTTGGCCGTATGATCGTTCATCGTCGGCACTTGATACAGCCCTTGCTGATTCATCAGCAGGAACACTTCATACGCTTGATTAGCGCAAGCCAGCGCCCCGTTCACCAGCATTTGCCGAACGTTCGGATCGGCGCATTCGAGCGCCCCCTGCATGTGCAGCTTCGCGGAATTTTTATGACAGGACAGCATCGCGCATAAAATTTGCGGATCGTTCAGACGTCCTTGCATTTCGGGGGCTACCGGCATCGGATGGTGCAGGCCGTATTGGATTTGCTGCGGGTGCATGAAGGCCGTCATATCGCGGTAAGGCGGCAGCTGCCGGTTCGCGGCGCTGTAATCGTGCGTATAAGCCACGAGCTGATCGTAAGCCGCTACGGCGGTTTGCAGGTGACGGTCGATCATCGAGCGGATCTGTTCGTTTTGCGCGAACTGTGCGTACAAAGCGAAATGGTTGATGAGGTTCAACTTTTCATTTAATACTTCATGGACTTCCATCGTTTCATGGGCGCCGAATGGCATGGACATACACATCTCCTTTATTGGGGATAAGTTAACAGGAAATACGGTTCCCGCCCAAAGGAAAAATTATGCAACCTTTTTTCCGTTCGAGAAGATGGCGGCGTTTATGGTACAATGACTTTTATTGGATGAATATAAGCCTTGACAGCAAAGGAGATTGGCGGCGTGGCCAGATGGAAAGTCAACTTGACGGTCTTGTGGTTGGGGCAGTTTTTGGTCATGAGCGGCATGACGATGATCGTCCCGTTTTTGCCTTTTTACATTCAGGAGCTCGGCATTCACGATCAGCATCAGGTCGCCATGTGGGGCGGGTTCATCTTCGCGGCCAATTTCGTAACATCGTTCATTGCACAGCCGATCTGGGGCGGACTTGCCGACCGTTACGGCAGAAAAATCATGCTGCTTCGCTCCGGCTTCGGCATGGCTGTCGTCATGGTGCTGATGGGTTTCGCAACGGCCCCATGGCAATTGCTCGTTCTAAGGATGCTGAACGGCACGATCTCCGGATATATGCCGGCGGCGGTCACACTTGTATCGGCCAACACACCGCGGGAAAAAATGGGCTTCGCCATGGGTACGCTGCAGTCCGGCCAAGTCGGCGGCAGCATTCTCGGCCCGTTGATCGGCGGATTGCTTGCGGAATGGGTCGGCTACCGGCCGATTTTTTACATCACCGGCGCCTGCCTGTTCGTCGCCTCCCTTCTGGCCCTTTTTCTCGTGAAGGAAAAATTCGATGCGGAAAAAGCGACCAAGCAGCCGAAGGAATCGATCATCGCCGGGCTCAAGGAGCTTGGCAAAACCCGGCAGCTTCCCGCTTTGTATACCGTCACTTTCGCCATTCAGTTTGCGATGCTCAGTCCGATGCCGCTCATTCCGCTTTTCGTGCAGGAGCTTCACGGGCAGGACAAGCTGCTGGCGTTTTATGCGGGGATGGTCGGTTCCATCACCGGCTTTTCCAATATGATAGCATCCCCTTTGCTTGGAAAATGGAGCGACCGGATCGGTCCGGAAAAGGTGCTCGGCGTCGCCTTGATCGGAGCGGCGCTAAGCTTTATCCCGCAGGCGTTCGTAAGCAACATTTGGCAGCTGATGGCTTCCCGGTTCTTGCTCGGCATTTTTATGGGCGGGATGCTGCCATGCGTGCAGACGTTGATCCGCAAATACACCCCGAACGGGATGGAAAGCCGTTCCTACAGCTATAACTCGAGCGCGCTGAGCCTCGGCAACATGCTCGGGCCGGTCATCGGCGGCGCTTTATCGGGGTGGCTCGGCATCCGCGGCATTTTCCTGATGACCACCGTGCTTCTGATCGCGAATTCGTTATGGGTTCGCCGGTCGCTGTACGGCAAAGACCGCCGCGAACAAGGAACAGCCGGGCAAATATAATCATTTACCTCTGCACTGCCGAATAATTGTCAAGTTTATCGTTAAAATTTTCTTTAGAATGAATTTGAACTATAGTCAATTTACCTAGAATATGCTATGATCAGGAATAAATTGGCATATCCCTTTTTCGGGAGGGTACATTGTTGAAAATCAATATCAAGCGAACCATTGTTATCGCTATTTGTGCCGAATTGCTTCTCATGTATTGGACGCACATGGAACTCAGAGAAAGCAGGAGACATCAAACCGTTTACAACAAACAGCCGGGCGGGCTGCAGTTAACCGATAACTCGAATTCCGAAGCCGCCGGCAACAGAGAAATGTGAGATTTTTCTTCGACTAAGAATGGAAGTATGCGGGACAATCCCTTATGCAGCGTCATCATTTGCGGGTTGTCCCTTTTGTATAAGAAAATGCTTTACTTAGATAACGCGTTAATGTATTATCTTATTATCGCAACAAAGAAAATAAAAAAAGGAGCGATCCACTTATGCCATCATCTTCATTCGTACCGGCCCGTGAAGCACTAAGAAAGTTAAAACCGTATTCTCCCGGAAAACCGATTTGGGAAGTGCAGCAGGAGCTCGGTTTAACGCATGTCGTTAAGCTGGCTTCCAACGAAAACCCTTTGGGGGCCTCGCCGAAGGCGTTGCAAGCGATCCGCGACAGCCTCGCCGACATTCACCGTTACCCTGACTCCCACACTTCGCTGCTGAAGACGGCTTTATCCGAAAAATACGGCTTCTCCCCAAACCAGTTCATCGCCGGCAACGGAGCGGATGAGCTGATTACGCTTATCTCCGAAACGTTTCTCGAAGCGGGAGACGAAATCGTCGTTCCGGCCCCCTCCTTCAGCGAATACGAATTCGGCGCATTGCTGATGGGCGCCGAACCGATTATCGTTCCGCTTCGCGACGGGTACCGGTACGATGTCGACGATTTGCTGCAGGCGGTCACCCCGCGTACGAAACTCATATACTTGTGCTCGCCTAACAATCCGACAGGCACCTATTTGCCCAAGCCGGAGTTGGAGCGTCTGCTCGGCGCGCTGCCGCCCCGCGTGCTTGTCGTGTACGACAGCGCCTATGCCCATTACGCAACCGAAGCGGATTACTGCGACGGGATGGAATTTGTGCGCCGCGGCTTTCCGCTCATCGTGCTGCAGACGTTCTCGAAAATATACGGGCTGGCCGGCATCCGGGTCGGCTTCGCCGTCGCACCCGAACCGGTCACCTCATCGATCGCGCAGGTCAAGGAGCCGTTTAACGTCAACGCACTCGCTCAAGCTGCTGCGGCGGCGGCTCTTCAGGACGACGCTCACGTCGAAGCGTCGCGCCGGGTCAACGAAGCCGGCCGAACGCAGCTGTATGCCGGACTGCAGAAGCTTGGCGTTCGCTTTACGGAGAGCATGAGCAATTTTGTGCTGGTCGATTTGGAAACGAACGCCAAAAGCATTTATGACAAGCTGATGGCCAAAGGGGTTATTGTCCGTTACGGTGCCATTTGGGGTCTGCCCGATCATCTGCGGATCACCGTTGGAACATTCGAGGAGAACGAAGCGCTGCTTCGTGCGCTGGAAGATGTGCTGGGGTGATGGGTTTGTGCGCCTCCCGTTCACATGAGAGCGCAAAAAGCCGCTTTCGTCGCCGGGGTTCCCCCGGAGCGAAGCGGCCTCGAGGGCCGAGCGGCACTCTCCGCGCCACTCGCCCCTGTTCCCGCCCGCTTACTTCACGCGGGCGATCGCCAGTCCGTCGTATGCCGGCAAAATAACGCTCTCGAGCCGCGGGTCGCCCGCGATCATCGCATTAAACTCGCGCATTTTGACGACCCGGTTCCCCTGCTGAGCCGGGTCCATAATTTGCCCGCGCAGGAGCGTGTTGTCGCCGACAACAACAGCTCCCGGATTGGCCAGCCTGATTGCCCACTCCAAATAATTCGGGTAGTTGCCCTTATCCGCATCGATGAAAAACAGATCGAAGCGCTGCCCTTCCGCCTCCAGCTGCTGCAAGCTGTCCAGCGCTTCTCCGACCCGGTATTCGACCCTGTCGCCTAAACCGGCTTCCTGCAAATGCCGGTGCGCCATCTCCGCGTACTCCTTCATCAATTCCAGTGAGACCAGCTTCCCGCCTTCGCTCAATCCGCGGGCCAGGCATATCCCGCTGTACCCTCCAAGCGCGCCGATTTCCAGCACACGCGACGCGCGCATCATCTTGACAAGCAGCGTTAACAGTCGCCCGTAGCCCGGCTCGATGGATATTTCCGGCATGCCGTGAGCTCGGATGGCTTCGGTTACTTTTTCCAAAACCGGATCGGGTTCGAACAGCGATTCCACATACGTCTCCGCGTTTGGCGTCTCCATGGTTGACTCCTCCTAAGCTTTTTTTGCTTTATCCCTTTTGTATGCGCACCTTTTCCTCAGCGCCATTTGTCAGTCGGGCTGCTTTCGCCTATACTAAGTAATTGTATGGCTTTTCCAAGCCAAGTTGCAAGCCCGCCCGGCAAGCGACTGCCTGGCGGGCTTACCTAACATGCCAATAGCAAAAATGGAGTGAACCCCTCTATGGCCAAAATACAACTGATTGCAACCGCGCCCATGGGCCTCGAAGCGATTGTCGCCGACGAAATCCGGCAGCTCGGATACGATGACGTGACCGTGGAAAACGGCCGCGTCACGTTCGCCGGCGACGAACTTGCCATCTGCAGAGCCAATCTGTGGCTGCGCACCGCCGACCGGGTGCTTATTAAAATGGGCGAATTCGCTGCCCGCACGTTTGACGAGCTGTTCGAAGGAACGAAGGCGCTCCCTTGGCCCGACTGGATTCCCGAGGACGCCGAATTTCCGGTTGACGGCCGTTCGCACAAATCGCAGCTGTCGAGCGTCCCCGCCTGCCAAGGGATCGTCAAGAAAGCGATCGTCGAAAAAATGAAGACGAACTATCATACCGAATGGTTCGAGGAACGGGGACCGCGCTACCGCATCGAAGTGTCGCTTCTGAAGGATATCGCCACATTGACGCTGGATACGACGGGCGTCGGACTGCATAAACGCGGCTACCGCAAGCTGATCACCGAAGCGCCGCTTAAGGAAACGATGGCCGCCGCCATCGTGCTGCTCAGCAAATGGCGGGCGGAGCGCCCGTTCTACGATCCGTTTTGCGGCTCCGGCACGCTGCCGATCGAGGCGGCTATGATCGGCTGGAACATCGCGCCCGGGCTGCGCCGCAGCTTCGCCGCCGAGGATTGGCCGGCGGTGCCGGAGAAGCTGTGGCGCGAGGCGCGCGACGAAGCCTACGATCTCCTGCGGGATGACGTCCCGCTGGAGATCACCGGCAGCGACATCGATCCAGCCGCGATCGATGTCGCCCTCGCCGCCGCGAAGGCGGCCGGGCTCGCAAGCGAGCTGCGCTTCCGCACCGAGCCCGTGGCGAAGATACGCCCGAGCGGCGACTACGGCTGCCTGATCACCAATCCGCCGTACGGCGAGCGGCTCGGCGATCAGCAGGAGGTCGAGCGGGCGCTTCGTCAGCTCGGCGGCAT
This sequence comes from Paenibacillus hamazuiensis, assembly GCF_023276405.1. NCBI lineage: Bacteria > Bacillati > Bacillota > Bacilli > Caryophanales > Paenibacillaceae > Paenibacillus > Paenibacillus hamazuiensis. The sequence continues at coordinate 1,281,029 of NZ_JALRMO010000001.1, read as the reverse complement.
CACAGCGGCGATGCCGACCTGGAGCGTGTTCGTTCTGTCGCCAAGCCGGCAGCTCGAACACTATATGGGCCGCCCCGCGTCGCGCAAGCGCAAGCTGTACAACGGCCGGATCGAATGCCAGCTGTATCAATACTGGGCTGCCGGCGGCGTGTACAGCGTCGCGAAGAAATCGCCGGAGCCGAAGCTATGATGAACGTTTCATCATAGCCTTTTTTTCATGAGAATAAGCACATCACCGCCTTGATGCCCCCGCCGTAAACTCATCGCTGAAGACGCGGGCATCTCCGTTTAATTTAAAGCGATTGTACCGTTTAGCTCGACAGCCTGTTGTTTTTTACCAGCAGATCCGTTTCATGAACCAAATCGTTTAACATGTTTAAGGCCTTCTCCAAGCCGATTTGATCTTCTGCAAGTAAGGTCATGACGTCATTTATTGTATTGGAGTAGCTGCCTGGGACCATGCTGAATGAATCGGCGATGGCGGCAGCTCCTTTTTCGTTCATCCAGTAAGTTTCGTTAAGCGCAAACAAAACTTGATTCAGGCACGAGACTGACCTGAAACAACATCCGGCGATGTAAGATAAATCTTTTTTATATATCGCTTTTTTCCCGATCTCGAGAGAAAACGCCGCTTCCCATAAAAATTTTTGAATGATCGCTTTTTGCAAAAGGTGCGGATACGGTTTTGTTTTGGCTTTCATTTCCTCGATAACACCTGACGGATCCCATAACACCTTGCATAGCGCGATTTCAGCTAAATAAACGGCATTGGTAAATCCATGAGGATGCCCCGGCTGGTAGTCGATTGTGACCTCCCCCATAAGGCATTGGTCCATGACTTTGGACACTTTATTTAGATCGCGGTATATAAAATCGACCGGTGTTTGGTTCACTTGAAGCCAACCGCCGCCATTTATCCACGGTCCCCAGCCACCGATTTCCGTAATTAAGCCGTCCCTGCTATCGTCGTCCAAGCTGGAAGCCGCTCGGCGAAGTTGGGCAATGTCCAACCCGCTGCCCGGGCTATAATAAATTCCAATATCGATATCGGATTTGGGATTTTCAGTCCCCCTGGCTCTTGAACCGCCAAGAACCAGAGCCTGTACACCGCCGATTTGCTTAAGATTTTCGACAATTTTTGAAATAATATGTTGCACATCCATACCGCTCACTCCTTACCGAATATGACCATGAAAGATGCGTCGAGCATTCAAAACGTATATTTGTATTACTTACCATTCCTTATAATATACATTTATTCAAAAAAGCCGCCGGACCTGCGCCCCGAGGCGCAATTCCGAACGGCTTATCTTCCTTGTGATTATCCGTTTTGCTTCATCGTATCGACCAGCTTTTGCAGCACTTCGGCCGCTTGCTCGTACGGCACCTGGCAGGTGCCGGCCGCCTTATGGCCGCCCCCGCCGTTAGTCAGCATCAAAGCGCCCACGTCGGTCTTCGATGTCCGGTTGACGATGCTGTGCCCGCAAGCGAACACGCAGTTTTGTTTGTTCCGGCCGTCGACGATCCAAATGGAAATGTTTTGTTCCGGGTACAAAGCGTAAACCATGAAGCGGTTGCCCGGATAAATCGGGTCCACATCGCGCAGATCGGTAATGATCACATTGCCGTCCACCCGCGTATATTTGGCAAGCATTTCGCGGTATTCCTTGTCCAGCTCGAAATAACGCTTCACGCGCTCCTGAACGTCAGGCAGCTGCATGATCTCTTCGATCGACATCGTCGCGCAATGATCGACGAGTTCCTCCATCAGCTGATAATTGCTGATCCGGTAATCGCGGTAACGCCCCAAGCCGGTGCGGGCGTCCATTATAAAGGAAAGAAGGTCCCAACCCTTCGGATTCAAAATGTCCTCTCTGGAAAACTGTGCGGAATCCGCTTTATCGACGCCTTCCATGATGCTGTCGATATCGCCGAACTTTTCCTTTCCCCCGTAGTAATCATAGACGACGCGGGCAGCGCTCGGAGCGACGCGCACCTCGCCTTTCACGCCAGCCTGTTCGGCGGTTCGCTCGATCTCGCTCGAATGATGATCGAACCAGAGGCCACAGCCCGGTACGTAAGGCACATTCGCCAAAATATCGTTTTCCGTAACCTCAATCAATCCATCCTGCACATCTTTCGGATGGACGAATTTCATCTCGTCGATCATACCCAGTTTCTTGAACAGCATGGCGCATACAAGGCCGTCGAAATCCGAACGTGTAATCAATCGCATGTTGGCTCCCCCTCTTAGTTCCGCGGTACTATGTAATTTCATACTTCTTAATTATAAAGGCATGCCGGTTCATGCGACAATAAAATTTTACTAAATTTTAGGCTTCACTATTTTAAAAAAAACAGTCCCGGACCTGTATTGTCCGGGACGGTGCGATACGAAAAACGGACTACTCCACTCTCGGCTTGCCTGGGTCGCATGCAGGAGCCTTGATCTCCGATACCAGAGACAGCTTCGTCAAGTAATAACATTCTTCGCGGTACATATGGTCGGCCATGAGCGGCGATAAAGTGCCGAGCAGTTCGAGCTTCAAATCCATTTCCTCCAGCTCGCCAAGGAATTGCATGAACAACACCATCTCCAGCTCCACTTCCTTATTGAACCGGGATAAGGCGGGAAACTTGCCAATCTGCGCCCGCAAATATCCGGCAAGCTCCACCGCTTTGAAATAAAAGTCCTGGAAATGCTTCTCGAATGTTTGGCTCATCTCAATAAGCCGCTTCTCCGTAAAATCGAGGCTGCCGGCAATCGAAGCCGCATGACCGACTGCGTCGACCAGCCATACGATATGGTGGTGGGTTTCATGATATAAGGGCGGTAGTTCTCCGGCAACAAGAGCACCGAGAACGCGCAAATACTCCTCTACCTCGTTGACCATATGGTTGACAAACGTAGGCGGCAAGTTAAAATCAAATTGCTCCGTCAAATGGCGGCGCAGCAAATGGAGCTTGAAGGCGCGAATTTCTCCAGCCTTCTCATAGGCCGCCCTGTTTAGCCTGGCTATGTCCGGCGCCGAACCCCGCGCCGCTTCAAGCAGCCTGTCGAACGCTTCGATAAAGCCGGCGGCCCGGGCCGCCTCCGCCTGCTCTTTGACCGGCAGGGCGTTCAGAATGAAACGGGCATGGTCGCCGAGCACTTGCAGCCAAAAACGGTGTTCAAACAATGCGGATTCCAAATAAGCGGTTTGGTCCACGATTTTTCCTCCCAGATTAGGCTTTCTGAACGTATAGCACATTGTATGTGCATTCGCCCAGATAAGTGCCTTACCGGGGGATTACTTTATTTCTTCAAATTAAACCAGATGAGGCTGGGCCAGTCTTTCCTGCAAATAGCCGAACAACTTCAGAAAAAAATCGTGCCCCCGGTCCAAACGTACCGACAGCTTCACCTCGCCCTTCCAATAGATAGTGCATATGAAATGACTTTTACCGATCACCATTTCAAGGTCCCAGCACCTCTCGCGCAGCGGATATACTTCACAATTGATCGTGAGCTGCGGGCCCTCGTCGGAAGGAACGATTCCTATTTCGTCAGAACCCACCTTGGTATATACCGTTTGTTCGAACTGCATGTCCTCATCTCCCTCAAAAATATCATGCATCAACCAAATAAACCGGAGAGGGTCATGCAGCCCTCATCCTTCGGTAGCTGGCTGGCTTTGCGCAGATGCACTTTAGCCCCTGTAGCTTTGCGACGCTGATTTTCATCAGTTCTGCCGTTATCGGGATGACGCGAATGTTGTCGTACTTTGTAAACTTTTCTCCATAATTAGAATAAGGGATGAGGCAGGAAATTGGGATATTTCCAATTACCTATTTTATAAAAAATCAACAGAGCCGAAAGACCCAATTTAATCATCTGGACAGGTAAAAAGGAGAACCCGTGAGCCGGATTCTCCTTGAGACCCTACCATATGCATGCCGCAACTTTATTCATACAGATCTTCGTTCACCTGAATGACGTACATTTGCGTCGGTACATTTTTCACTTGAAGTTTGCCATTGTCGTCGTAACCGTTCACACCGTAATCGTTATCGTTAACAAATGCGATCGTATTTTTATCGATTACCGCAAGCCCTTCGATTTTCTCGTAAGGATAACCGAGCTTCGCGATATCGACAACCAGCTCTTTCGCTACCGGCACGATCCCCTGCTCTTTGAGCTGATCGGCGGAAAGCTTTTCGAAATCCTTTTCACTCGTTTCCGTGCCGAGCAGGTTCGTCGCCTTGGAGAAATCGGCTTTATAAATGCGCTTGAGCTGGACATCCGCTCCGGAATTTTTGTCGCGCTCGTCGACAAGCAGCACGTCGGCAGATACAGCGGCCAGATCGCTGATGACGACATCCTTCTGCGCGACTTTGGCGAACATTCCGGCATTTTCCGCGATGTATAAGTATTCGCCGACCGGTTTTTTGGTCGCCAGATCGATTTTCAAGATGCGTAGGTTACGCGATGCTTCCCCGGTTTTCTTGTCCGGATTGGCGAGCGGGCTTTGGATCGACGTGTACAAATATTTGCCGTCCGGAGTGATGGTGACGCCTTCGAAGCCGCGGTTCGATATCCGCTTGGCATAGACGGCGGGCAATGTATCGAAAATTTCCGTCTGTGCGCCGGCTTTGACCAAAGCGTCCTTCATCCCCTGCGGCACGTAGCGGCCGACGATCGTACCGTCACGTTTTACCTGCAAAATCGAAGGGCGGTATTCGTCGGACAGCCAGAACGTGTCGTCGGCAGGACTATATGCAATGCCTTCCAGATCGAGCCCGTCCGGATCGTAAGCAAGCTGCTTGGAGCCGGTGATGTCGTACGGAACCTCGTCCGGTCCTTCCAGGTTCGGCAGGCCGGTCAGATTGGCATTTTGCGTGACCTTGTCCGTTTTGCCGGCAGGCAGATGCAGCTGGATCGTCTCCAGCACCTCGATCGTTCCGTTCGACGCTTTGATTTTTTGAAGGCGCGGCACGAAGTTTTCCGCAGGGAAGGTGCGGAGCTTGTCCTTACCGAATTCTCCGTTAGGTCCGCGGTCCTCCACAACGTAAAATACGTCGGCAGGATCATTCGGCAGATGAACCATGCCCGAAAATCCTCCGTCTTTAATGCCGGCCGCGAGCTCGGACGGGTTTTTCCACTCGTGAACGGCTGCTACTTTAGGAACATCCTTAAGCCGGATGGACTGCGTCCACTCGTTCCATTCGACCTGCTTGCCGAGCGCTTCGCCGAGAGTGCGAAGCGGCACATAGGTGCTGCCGTCGATGATGACCGGGTCCTTGTCCGTTTTAACTTCCTTCCCGTTCGACCATAAGCCGAATTTGACGCCTACCGCCTTCATGCCGCCTTCCTCCGCACCGGCGATTTGCGCGCCGGCTAACGTCATTGCAGCCAGCGCTGCGATAAGCCATCTGCGTTTTTTAAACCATCTTTTCATTAAATGCCCCTCCCCATCATTATGCGAATGCACTCCAATCAGCATAATTTCGGCATGTTTCGGGAAGATGAGCGGGATATGAAGATTTTGTAAATAAAGCGATACAAGCCGAAAAGCAAAAAGACGCAAAGCCGTAAGCCTGCGTCGTTATTTCACGTATTTCTTCGCCTTCTCGAGCGCCTCGTCTTCGGTTGCCCCGGTGATGTACCGGCCGTTGATGTAAATGAACGCAAACCGCGAGCACGGCCCGCAGTACGATTTGCACGCCACCTTGATGTCCGCGTCCGGAGCCATTTTTTGCAGCTTCGGCAAAAATGTTTTCAGCTTGATGTGCTTGCATTTGTCGCAAATCCGAATGTCGTTTTTAGCCATCTCAGTGATCGCCGTGGTTGCCTTTGCTCGGGTTCGTAATGACGAAGCCTTCCTGCGGCAAATACAAGTAGTCGATTTTGATGCCGTCAAGCAGCGGCTCGCCTTTTTCGACGATGACGTCGATCTGCTTGTCCGTAGAAACGACTTCATCCTTATCCGTCGGGGTATCGAGGCCGAGGCCGTAATGGGCGTGATCGCCATGCTTATGCGTCACGACGACGCGCACCTTCAGCTCCTTGTTTTCTTCTTTTTCCATTTCGGCGAGCAGCACCTTGGCTGCGTTTCTTGTAATTTTAACGTTCATGCGGCATCTCCCATATTCGTAAAATTTGCATTTCCCTCTATTGTAATGAAACCGTAAAAGGAAAGCAACCATACGAACGGTGTTTCGTTGCGGCGGCCGGGGGTCACATTTCGCCGAGATGGCGGCTTACTTCCTCCGGGGTAAGCCGGACGGGCATGATGCGATTAGCGAGCCTCGCTCCGAACGCTTCGTCGATATGGTATTCGCGCAGCGCATCGGTATCCTTCAGCATGTGGCCGGTCAGCAGGCAAACCGCGGTTTCGTCCTTATCGATGCACCGCTCGCGCGCCAGCTTGCGCAGTCCGGCCACCGCCGCCGCGGACGCCGGCTCGCAGCCGATGCCGCTCGCGTCGACATGCGCCTTCGCGTCCATAATCTCCTCGTCGCTGACGGACACGGTCACCCCGTCCGTTTGCTCCAAGACGTAATGGAGCGCCTTTCTCCAACTGGGCGGATGCCCGATGTTGAGCGCGGATGCCCGGGTATGGGGGCGAGGCTCCGGCACAAGCATGCGATCCCCGCGCCGCGCCATCCGGTGAAACGGGCTCGCTCCCTCCGCCTGCACGATCGCCACCCGCGGCAGCTTGCCGATAAAACCGAGCCGGTGCAAATCGGCAAGCCCCTTGCCGAGCGCCGTCGCGTTGCTCAATGCTCCGCCAGGGAGCACGATCCAGTCCGGCAGCTGCCACTTTAGCGTCTGCGCGATTTCGTACACGATGCTTTTTTGCCCCTCGATTCGCACGGGATTGATCGAATTGCACACATACAGTCCCAGTACTTCGCCATGTTCCTCGCAAAATCGGACGCCGTCGTCGTAAGTCCCTTCAATCGTCAGCACCTTGGCTCCATAAGCCAGCGTTTGCAGCACCTTGTTCAAGGAAATGCCCTGCCCCGGCAGCAGCACGTACGATTCCAGCCCGGCGAATGCCGCATACATCGCGAGCGACGAGGAAGTGTTGCCCGTCGACGAGCAGGCAAAGCGGCGATAGCCGAGCGACCGACCGTACGAGACGGCCGCCGTCATCCCGTGATCCTTGAAGGAGCCGCTCGGATTTTCCGAGAGCGCCTTCAGCCATACGGTGCGGATGCCCGCATACCTGCCGATCGCTTCGGAAGCGTATAATCCCGTATTGCCCTCGTATTTGGTCACGATGTGCCGGTCGTCCAGCTCGGGCAAAATCAGCTCCTTGTACCGCCAAACGCCGCTCGCGTACGGACCGTTTCGCTCCGCCAGCCTTTTGGCGAACTGAGCTTTCAGCCGTTCGGTGTCCACACCGGCAAAATCATGCCGGATATCGAGCAGCACACCGCATTCGCAATAATATGCCGCACGGCCGGTTTCCGCATATTGTTTCCCGCAAGTCATGCAAGCCCATTTCATAATGACGCACCGCCTCTTGTTTTATTGGAAGACCTGGTTTTACAATAAGCGGTTTTCGGTTATAAATAAAATATATATTATTTATGTTTTCATCAATTCATTTTATGAATTGCAGGTGACTTCCGATGAATTTGCATGCGCTGCGCATCTTTTACGAAGTGGCGTCACGAGGAGGCGTCACGAAAGCCGCGGAGGCGCTTCATATCAGCCAGCCGGCGGTGAGCGCCCAGCTCCGCAATCTGGAGAAGGAGCTTGGCCTCACGCTGCTCGCTCCTCACGGCCGGGGCGTTCTGCTGACGGACGCCGGCGAGACCGTCTACGCCGAAGCCCGCAGGCTGTTTACGCTGGAGCGGGATATCGAAGGGCGACTCGCGCATTATGCGGCCGGACGGTCCGGCAGGCTGCGCATCGCCGCGACGTATTTGCCCGCGAATTTTTTGCTGCCCGGCTGGCTGGCCCGCTTCACCGCAGCGTACCCGGACGTCGGGCTCGAGGTGACCGCGACGAACTCGCGGGACGCGTACGAGCGGCTGCTCAGGTACGAAGCGGACCTGGCGGTCGTCGGCGGCGCCGCGGCCGCTTTGTCCGGCATCAGCCGCGAAGAGGTGCTCGCCGATCCGGTCTGGTTCGTCGTGCCGCGCGGTCACCGGCTTGCCGGCAAGCATGCGCCGCTCGCCGAGCTGCTGCGCGAACCGTTCGTGATGCGGCAGGCCGGCAGCTCGATGCAGGAGCTGCTGCTCGCGCTGTGCCGCACGCATCAGCTGCCGCCGCCCGCCGCCGCGCTCACGCTCGGCGGGCAAAACGAAACGATCCGCGCCGTCATGGCCGGCTTCGGAGCGTGCCTGTCGTCCGCGCTGGAAGTGCGGACGGAAGTGGAGCGCGGCGACGTCGCGCGGGTGTTCGTGGACGCGGAGCTGCCCGCGAACCCGATCGCGCTCTGCACGCGCGCAGGCGATCCGCTCCAGCCCGCCGCGGCCCGGTTCGCGGAGCTGGCGCGGCAGCAGCTACCCGGCGGCGCGTAGATTGGCGCCTTCCGCGCGTCTTCACCTACCTGAGAGCGCATTTTCACGCTCTCGGCCTCGGGCAGAGGTGGTTTCACGCGCTGTGAGACGCTTTTTCCGTCTCTCGGCACTTCTTCTCCGCCTTCCGCGTGCCTTCTCTCGCCTGAGAGCGCATTTTCACGCTCTCGGCCTCGGGCAGAGGTGGTTTCACGCGCTGTAAGCCGCTTTTTCCGTCTCTCGGCACTCCTACTCCATTTTCCGCGTGCCTTCACTCGCCTGAGAGCGCATTTTCACGCTCTCGGGCTCGCGCGAAGCCCGTTTTGCGCGCTGTAAGCCGCTTTTTTCGCCTCTCGGCACTTTTGGCCTCCCGGCGGCCCCAATCTATTGATATTGCGGTCTTCTTTCTATATCATGGATAGTAGTGAAACGTTTTAAATATTATTTCAATTCGGTTATCTAGTTACCCACGAGTAAGTGGGGGGAACGGATGGCCGATATGACGTTCACTTGATTTGCGGCAGCCATTTTGGAAAGGAAGGGATTCATGATGTCCAAACTTGAAAACGAACGCCCGATGACCGCCAGCAATTACATACCGAAGCAGCCGACGTACATCGAATGCTCGATCGAAAAAACGCTCGATGTGATCGGCGGCAAATGGTCGTTTCTCGTGCTGCGCGAGCTGTTCTGTGGAACGAAGCGGTTCGGAGAGCTGCAGCGCAAAGTGAAAAACATCAGCCCGAAGTCGCTTACCGACACGCTGCGCCACCTGGAGGAGCAAGGGGTGCTGGAGCGCACCGCATACCCGACAGTCCCCGTCACCGTAGAATACAAGCTGACTCCCAAAGGGGAAGATTTGCATCAAATTTTGAAAGAAATGAAGCTGTGGGCGGCCAAATGGACCTAGGTCCGATACCGCTAATCCGACCATGAGGTGCGTACATGATCTCGTTTTATAAAAAATATTACAAAACGGTGTTCGACATTGCTCTGCTCCTGCTGACGGTATATTTGTTTATGCTGCTGTTCAGCTATTTGTATCGCATTGCGACGCCGATTTTTCTCGCATTGATCATCTATTTGATCATCGAGCCGCTGGCCCGCTTTTTCCACAAACGGGGCATGAAAAAGTCGATCGCTTCGGCGATTTCGACCGTCATTTTCATCCTCGTCATTCTGGGCGCATTAACCGGAGCCGCTTTCATCTTTACCTCGCAAATTTTGGCGCTGAAAGAAAAGCTGCCCGACTATATCCGCATCCTGCAGGAGCAAATTTTGCTGAAGTCGGACCTGCTCCAGAACCGTCTCGCCGCTTTGCCCCTGGACGTGCTGGATGAGGCGAAAAATTACATAACGACCATTACGGAAAAAGCATCGAAGCTCGCTACCGGCTTTTTGACCGGCACCTTCAATGCGCTCACTTCGTTTTCCACCTTCGTCGTCAATTTCATCATCGGGATCATTTTGGCTTACTTTCTCAGCATCGAAATCGAATCGTGGAAGAGGCTCGCCCGCGACAACACGCCGAAAACGTTCAAAAACGCTTATTATTTTATGAAGGACAACGTGCTGATCGGCATCGTCGGATATGTGAAGGCGCAGCTGAAGCTGATCAGCCTGACGTTTATCGTCATTTTTGTCGCTTTGCTCGTACTGAACGTACAGAACGCGTTTTCGATCGCTCTTTTGTCGGCGATTTTCGATGTGCTGCCACTGCTGGGCGTATCCACGCTGTTTATCCCATGGATCATTTATTTGTTTGTCGTCGGGCAAACGACGCTGGCGATTTGGCTGACTGTTCTGCTCGGCATCGTCATCTTGGTGCGGCAAATCATGGAACCGAAAATTACCGGCGATTCGCTCGGCGTTTCCGCTTTTACGATGCTGTCGTTTATGATCATCTCGCTGTCCCTGTTCGGGGTCGCGGGGCTGATCCTGTCGCCGGTGTTGATCATCACGATCAAGGCGCTTTACGAGCAAGGGTATCTTCAGCGGTGGATACGGATGCCGCAGGAGGAGTACGAGCCGGAGCAGATTTGATCGGTGATCGGCTGACCTGGTTAAAAAGGTGCGAGGAGATCAATAGATGAGTACGCCTTCGGAAAGTAAATTGTTCACGTACGGGGATTACCTGACTTGGCCGGATGAGATTCGGTGTGAGATTATCGACGGCGTCATTTACGATATGACTCCCGCCCCTTCGACGACTCATCAGAGGCTGCTGGGAAGCTTGTTTAATCGTTTTTTCACATGTTTAGACGGGAAAACATGCGAAGTATTCGCAGCCCCGTTTGACGTACGTCTTCCGAAGCCGAATGAAAAAGATATGGAGACCACAACCGTCGTCCAGCCGGATATCGTCGTCGTTTGCGATCCCGATAAGCTGGACGAACGAGGCTGCAAAGGAGCGCCCGACCTCATCGTCGAAATCATCTCCCCGTCTACCAGCCGTATAGATTTAAAGATAAAATTATTTTTGTACGAGCGTGTGGGAGTCAAAGAGTACTGGATCGTATTTCCGAACGAGAAGGTCGTGCAAGTATATCAGCTGGACGACAACGGGAAATACAGCCAATTCGAAGTATTCGGAGCGGACGATGAAGTCCGGGTGGGCATATTCGAAGATTTGACCATTCGCCTGCATAATGTATTTAAATGAAAAAAACGCTTCAACCTAACACTGCCTCAGGAGTCCGCTTTTCGTCCGAACGAAGCTCCGGACCGCCTCCTGAGGTTTTTTTGCGCCGAAGCTTGTCCGCCCCGAACTACGGCAAATGCTTCCGCTCCATCCACTCTGCGAAAAAGTTCGCAACGATCATCGTCACGGCGATGTCGTCGACAGGCATAAACGGCATCGCATCGGGCAATATCCAGTACAGCAGTACCGGTACAATAAAAAGCAGCTTATACCGCAGCGGAACTTGCGGCGACATCAAAATCCGCAGCACCCGTTCGCCGACACGTTTCCAATGTCTGAGGGACAGCAGCTTTTTCACAGGCATCCTTCCTCTCCGAGCTTGTGTACCGTATAGTATCCGACTCCGGCTTCCATTTTATCCCTTAAGGCAAAACAGACCGGCGCACTGCCGGTCCGCCATTTTCCGCCCATCGATGAGAGCAGCTATTTCGAGCTCGCCTTTCTACACATGAAGCCCCTCAATCATCAATCCGACTACCTCGTCGTAAAGCTGCGGGAACAGCGCGACCGGCAGCGGGTTTGTGCCGAGCCCTACCTCAACCGTAAAACCGGGACGCCGATACTCCTGAATGAACCAATCCTTGTAACCCGCGTCGCTTCCGGTCAGCTTGACCGGCTTGTAACCGCTCGCTTTCCCCAGCCTGCAGGCGATCTCTTCCGCCTCCACCGGCTCCAAGCCGCGATAATTCCAGTATATCTCCTGCCCTTGCGAATGAAAAGCGATCACTCTGCAAAAATCGTGGCAGCGCGTAAACTGGGCGAGCGCAATCGCCTCCGGTTCCGTCAGCGGTGCCAGCCCGGGGTAATCGCGCGGTCCCGGACCCGGGACATCCCGTCGATCCCGTTCGATTTCCCAATGTGCCGGAAATTGATCGTTCAGATCGACGCCGCGGACGTTCGCTTTCCAGCGCTGGAAATGAAACGATCCAAAATTCCATTCGAGCAGCTGCTCATAAAACGGGTGCTGCGGAGTAATCCCTTCCTGGACAAGCTCCACCCCGTCCGGGTTCACCATCGGCACAACCCATAGCGACGTTTTTTCGTATAATTCTTCCATGGAGCGGCCCCTTAAGTTTTCCCCGCAAGCGTAAGCGGATGCATAATCTTCAATGAATTTCATGAGGAGTGGGGTCGTAATCCATTCGTTGGCATGAACGGCGCCATTATAGTGTACCTCCTGCGCGCCGCAGCCGATCCGGATGGCCGGAATCCTTTTGCCCAGCACGCTCACGCCAATATCGCACACTTCAAGGAAAGGGTACGCCGACTTCAAACGCGTGATGTTTTCCACGAGCTCCGCATAACCGTAATCGTCCGCAGTCTGAAAGGCCGTCAACCCTCTGCTTTCCGGCAAAACGATCGTTTGTCCGATACGCAGCCTGCGGTGGTCCACTCCCGGGTTGGCCGTTTGCAAATCGGTCAGCGCGATATTAAACCGGCGGGATAACTCCCGGAGAGTATCCCCCGCCTGAACGACATACAGCGAGTCCGGCCGTTCCGGAATGCGGATGACCTGGCCGGGATACACGTAACCGCTCGTCTGCAGCCCGGGATTTTCGGCATAGATCGACTCAATCCGGACGGCATACCTTCGGGCCAGCCTGTGCAGCGTATCGCCTTTTTGCATAACATAGGTTAGCGCCATTTGGGCCACCTTCCCTTCCCGCATAAGCTGCTACCATTGTATGCCCTGCCCGAAATAAACAGACCGCCCGGAGCGGACGGTCTTAAGGCTCGCTTTATACGATGTGGGGAATCTGCCAATCGAAAGGAGTGACATGGACATTTCGGTGCAGCCACGATTCGGCGATTTTTTGAAACATCCCCGGATCCCCGCTGCAAAAAAAACGATGCTCCGGCATTTCCTTGCCGCCGGCCAAAAGCCCCCGATGTCCGAGGATCGCGCTGGCCTCGCGCGCCGTTTCCTCCGCCGAGCTGATCAGCGTCACGTTCGGCCCCATAATTTCAGCAATGAGCTCGGATAAAAACGGATAATGGGTACACCCCAAAATCAGACAGTCCATCGGCACTTCGCGAAGCGGAGCCAGCGAACGCTCCACGACGTCCCTGGCGTCTTTGCCGCCGAACAGTCCCTTCTCGACGAGCGGCACGAGCAGCGGACAAGCCGTGCTGACCACCTCGATCCCCGGCGAAATGCTTTGCAGCGCATGCTCATAGGCTCCGCTGCGAATCGTACCCAGGGTTCCGATGACTCCCACTTTTCCCGTACGCGTCGTTTTGATGGCGGCTCGGGCTCCCGGATGGATCACGCCCAGCACGGGGACGGACACCTGCGAGCGGATGGTGTCGAGCGCTACCGCAGTCGCCGTATTGCAGGCGATGACGATCATTTTCGGTTGAAACCGGACCAAATAATCAACAATTTGTCTCGTAAAAAGCAAAATCTCGACGGCAGGCCGTGAACCATAAGGCGCGCGCGCCGTATCGCCAAAGTAAACAATCTTTTCCTGAGGAAGCTGCCGCATCACTTCCTTTACAACGGTAAGACCGCCTACTCCGGAATCCAAAATGGCTATCGGTTGCTGCACGTATACTCGCTTCCTTTGCCTGAAGGATAGATGGAAAGTACATATTAAAATATGTCATCTTCAGGCAAAAGGTACCGCGGCAGTGTCCCGCAGGAACGTGTCCGGCACAAACTCGGGCGGCCGCCCCGTCAGCCCGCACGAGGGTATGGCGCCGCTTCGCTTATTGGGTAGGAGATTCGATCTCGCTGATCAAGCCGAACTCATATCCCGCTTCCCGCACTTTTTTAATGATGGAGTCGAGCGCTTCGATGTTTTCCGGCGAGCCTTCATGCATCAAAATGATGTTGCCGTCGTGCAGACCGTTCAAAATATCGTTCAACGGATCTTCAGGACCGTTTTTGCGCGGCAGCCAATCCACCATCGCCGTCGACCAAAACACGGACGTGTATCCCATATCCGAAACGTACTTCAGCAGATGCATGTTGTAGCGGCCATATGGAAAACGGAAATAAGGCGGCACGTCCTTTCCCGTTACTTCCTTGTACAGCTTGGCGAAATCTTCGATTTCTTTCTTCACCTGCTCGTCCGTTTGCAAATTCATATCGGTGTGCGTCATCGTATGGTTGGCGATCAGATGGCCGTCATCCGCCAGCTGCCGGATGAAATCGGGATATTTCTTCATATTGTAACCGGCGATGAAAAAGTTCGCTTTCGCGTCGTTGTCTTTAAGCGATTTGCGCAGCAGCTCCATGTCGCCCATCGGCCCGCCGGCGTCGATCGTCAGATATACTTTTTTTCCCGTTCCGACCCACAGCGCCTTCATATCCGGCGTATATTTTTTCGTTTCAGGCGGAAAATTCGGCACCTCGCCTTTTTTCTTCTTCATGTAATACCAGGACAGCGCGGTACGGTCGGCTTCTATGCCGGATGAAGCGGCCGGCTTCTTCTCATGCTGCTGCATCGAACCACCGGCGGCGTTGTCCGGCTTCGAAACGCTGCCGGCTTTCCCCGCGGCGGTATCCGCCTTGGGAGCTGCCGCGCTCCCCGAAGCTCCGGAAACCGCAGGCGCACCCGGAGCCGCCTCCAATCCGGACGCGGTCGCCGCTTTCCCGCTGTCGCCAGTCAACCTGCTGCCGTCGTCTGCTGCTTGCGCCGCTGCGTCCGCTGGCTTAGCCGGCACGGCGGGCTCTTGCGATGCGCCGTAAACCACCGGGGCCACCTGTCCCGTCTTGGGCGGCAGCTCAGCGGCGACAATGGGGGCAGAAGCCTCCGGCGGTTTGTCCGAACCCGGCGTGCCGGTGCAGGCGGCCAGCATCGTTCCGGCCAGCGCAAAAGTAATCCATGGGGCTTTAGCCCGTCTCCAAGTCATCCGAGTCCCTCTTTTCCCATGAAATGTCGTCCATATATCACCATTATACATGAAATCGGGAACAAATCCCCCAAAAGGGGTGATGTGAACCTTTGCAGCCTATTCCTGGCAATTTTGGGGGAGCCCCCGGTTATTCGCAAAAATAAGCCATGCATAATTTCCTAAGCAGCGAAAAAAAGGCCGTCCGCACCTGAAAGGTACGAACAGCCTTTTACGCTTCCGCGATTCATATTATACAAACTTCGGCAGCCAGTTGCCGTGTGCTTCGATCAGATCGTCGCAAAGCGCCACGATATCGTCGATCGACAGCTCCGCGCTCGTATGCGGGTCGAGCAGCGCCGCGTGGTAAATGTGCTCTTTCTTGCCGGTGATAGCCGCTTCGATCGTCAGCAGCTGCGTGTTGATGTTCGTGCGGTTGAGCGCGGCGAGCTGCGGAGGCAGGTCGCCGATATATGTCGGCTGAATGCCGCTGCGGTCGACGAGGCACGGCACTTCGACGCAAGCTTCCTTCGGAAGGTTCGTGATGAGCCCCGTGTTCATGACGTTGCCGCCGATCTTGAACGGCACGTCGGTCTCCATCGCTTCGAAAATGTAAGACGCATACTCATGCGAGCGCTTATGCTCGAGATTTTTGTTGTTCACGAGCTCTTCGCGCATCGTTTTCCATTTTTCGATTTGACGGACGCAGCGGCGCGGATATTCGTCGAGCGGAATGTTGAATCGGTCGATGAGCTCCGGATAGTTGCGCTTGATGAAATACGGATGGTATTCCGCATTATGCTCGGACGACTCCGTCACATAATAGCCGAAGCGGAACATCAGCTCGAAGCGCACCATATCCTTATGTTTTTCGCGATCCTGAAGCTCGCGCGCGCGGCGTTTGATTTCCGGATACAGGTCGACGCCGTCCTTCGTCGCTTCGAGCAGCCAAGCCATATGGTTGATGCCGGCGATTTTCGTCTTGACGCCTTCGGTTTCCATGCCGAGCGCCTTGAACAGATGCGGCATGCACACCTGCACGCTGTGGCACAGACCGACCGACTTGATGCCGCCGTGCGTGATCATCACGTTCGTCAGCACCGCCATCGGGTTCGTATAGTTGAGGAACCAGGCGTCCGGACAAACCTCCTGCATGTCGCGGGCAAAATCGAGCATCACCGGAATCGTTCTCAGATTGCGGAAAATGCCGCCGATCCCGATCGTATCGGCAATCGTTTGGCGCAGGCCGTATTTTTTCGGAATTTCGAAGTCCGTAATCGTACAAGGATCGTAACCGCCGACCTGGATCGCGTTGACGACGTATTTAGCGCCGCGCAGCGCTTCCTTGCGGTCGGTATACGCTTTCACGACGCACGTGCTGCCGGTTGTCGCTTTCAGGTTGTTCAGCATGTTCTCGGAATCTTTCAAACGCTCGTGGTCGATATCGAACAAGGCGAGCTCGAAACCTTGGAGAGCCGGCGTCATCATCGTATCGCCAAGCACATTTTTCGCAAATACCGTACTGCCTGCACCAAGAAACGTAATTTTGGACATGAATGAATGCCTCCTTAGAGTTTTTTCAATCCCCCAAAAGTAAAGCGAACGTCTGCAGCCGGTCCGCTACTTTTGGAGGAACCCCCGATGAACTTGCCCCGCGGGAATTTCTACAACTAACTATACTCCCGCCCCGCGTCCAAGCATATGGAGACATTCCACTTTCGCATGGAGAAATGTAGTTTGTTCTCAGCGAGCTTACGCCCGGTCGGCCCGCCACATCAAAATTTGCAAAATCGAAATAAGCACAAACGCGACAAGCGCCAAAAAAGGAATCGTCACGAAGCCGAACCAATCGATGTAGTCGACATCGCACGGAATCGGCCCGCACGTCGTGGCCGCCTCTTTGAACCAGGACGTTTTTTGCATCAAGTAATGATAAGCGGAAATGCCCGCTCCCCAAATCGTCATCGGCAGAACGTACATGTACATTTTCGACTCCTTGCGCGCCGCCGCAATCCCCAGTATAATCACCAGTGGATACATCAGGATGCGCTGGTACCAGCACAATTTGCACGGAGCAAACAGCATCACCTCGGAAAAATAGAGGCTGCCGAGCGTCGCCACCAGCGCGATCCCCCATGACAAATGTAGTCCGTTTTCTTTCACCGTTTTTTTCCAGTTCAAAACCGGCAGCTCCTCTCCATCGTACAAGCTATATGATTCTATATTTTACCACTGACCTGAGGAAAGGTCGATGATCCGAAATGACCATGAAAACGCCGACTCATTCCGTCGCCTTTAACCCGTATCCGGGAAAAGGCGAGTTGACCGTCCTGTTCGGCGGTCATGCGCAAACTCCCCCGCTGCATCTTGTCGGCCCGCAGGTGCTCGACTACCATTTGGTGCATTATGTGCTGACCGGGAAAGGCCGCTTCCGCTGCCTCGGCCATGACTACGATCTCGGTCCGGGCTCCAGCTTTACGATTTTCCCCGGCGAACTCGTCAGCTACGTTTCGGACGGAGACGATCCGTGGAGCTACCGGTGGATCGGGTTCAAAGGCAGCGGTGCGGACGAGCTGCTGCACTCCATCGGCATTTCGCAGCACAAACCGGTGACGCAAGCTGCATACAATCGCAAAATTTCCGCCTTGTTCCTGCGCATCGAGCAGTCGCTTCGCGAAGGACTTGTCAGCTGCGATCTGCAGGCCGGGGGCTATATGCGCCTGATCCTTGCCGGGCTGACCGAACATCAGATGACGGCGGAGCCGCCGAAGGAGGAAACCTCGGTCATCCGCCAGCAGGTCGAGCAGGCGGTTCGCTGGCTCACCCTGCAGTACCACCAGCCCATTTCGATCGAAAATATGGCTCAGTCGCTAGGTTATCACCGCACGCATCTGTCCAAAATGTTCAAGCAGTTTACCGGCATGTCGCCGATGAGCTTTCTGCTCAAAATCCGCATGGAACGCGCCAAGCTGTTGCTGCTCGAGCCGCTGACGATCGAGCAGGTTGCGTCGTCGGTCGGTTTTTCCGATGCGCTGTATTTCTCCAAGCAGTTCAAAAAATGGTACGGACGTTCGCCGTCCGAATACCGGCAAGACCATAACGTGAATCCGTACGACTGCGCGACGTAAGTTCCGCGATCTCTCGAGTACTCTATGGGGAGGGGCGGGCGAGCTGCGCAGGAGAACGGCTCCGGTGCGATCGATAAGCGTAAAATGTGGGACTATTTCACCGTTAGCCGAAGAATATTGGTTTATAATCCCAAAAACTTGGATTATTTCGCAACAACATCTTCAAAACAGGGGCCGCGCTTAAAAATTAAACAATTTTTTGCGTTTATGATCCCATTATTCGTCTGCCTGACTGCTAATAGTACCATTTATTGGGCTTATCAACCACGTCTCCCTTTCTTCGCCGCTGCCGCAAAAATAAAGCAGCTTTGCCCTATGGCAAAGCTGCGCGTTGATCCACCCTTATTCCTCATCCCTCTTCAGGCATTCCAATCGACGTTCGATACCGCTGACTGCGGATCCCGTTCAAAAAGCTCACGCGCGAATCCCTGGCGCGCGTTTCGACGCTGCGCGGCTGTCGGTCGAACCTACCTCGCTGCGGGAACAGGAGAATGCTTCGGCGCTCCCCTAAGCTCCTTCGCTTGCTTTTGGATCACACCTTATACGGAGAAGCTGTACTGCACATCCCGGGATGCCCCTTCCTCCGCACCTTCCTGCACGTTAACCAGCTCGCGCCATTTCTCCCGCGGCACCACATCGACGACCGCCTTAATCTCGATGGATGAAAAATCGACCTGAGGCACTTGCTCCATCGTCATACGCTGCGTAATGAAACGACCGAGGAGCCCGGGAAATTTCTCCTCCATCTGCTGAAGCCGGTACAACCCGGTTTCAAAATCTTTTCGCGACGCGTTCACCGATCCGAGCACGCATTTGTTTTCCAGTACCAGCTCCTGGTTGATCGCATCGGACGGCACCTGGATGCTTTTCTTGCCCGGCGTCACGCCGAGCAGCGCCAAAACGCCGTTCGGTCCCAGTACCGTAATCGCCTCAAACGCCAGTGGGCTGTAGCCCGTGCATTCGAAGATGAGGTCGATCGGCTTGCCGAGGCTCGCCGCATATTCGGTAAGCGTCTCCGCCGCCGCGTCCGCCTGGGCCGCCGCGGCTGCCACCCCGCCTGTAGCTGCGGCCGCAGCGCTTGTTCCGGCGCCGTGCTGCACCTGCTCCGCTGCGGCGCCTCGCTCCGCCACTGCTTGCCCGGCAGCGGCACCTGCCTGGCCCGCGCTCTTCGGCTGTGCCGCCGCTGCCCCCCCAGCTCCCGGGCCGCTGCCGCTCGCCGCATTCGCCCGCACCGTTGCGTCTCCACCCGGCGCTGTTGTCCCTGTGCGGCCCGCAGACGTAGCGACCGCCGTTCCCGCCTCGCGGTATACCGCTCCGCACGCCCTCACGAATTCGGCCTGTGCCCCGCTTGCCGGCGATTTGGACCATACGTGCGTCTCGAGCCCGAGGCAGCGGCACGTCATCGCCGCCAGGATGCCGAGCGGGCCGGAGCCGAGAACGAGCGCCGTCTTCGGTTCCCACACGAGCCTTTGCTGCACCCGCTGCACCTGGTCCCACACCTTCTCGACGATGCTCTGCGGCTCCGCCAGCATGCCGTATTCCAAACAAGCGGCCGGGATCTTCACCAAATACGCCGCATCCTCCACATAATATTCGGACAAGTACCCGTCCCTGCCCTTGATGCCGCGCTCGACGTATTCCCCCGTCTCGCAAAAATCCTGCCGGCCGTTGCGGCAGTTCACGCAGGCCGGGTTGCGGCACGGGCGCCTGACGAGCGCCGTGACCAAATCGCCGGGAGCGAGCGCGCTGTCCGCTCCCGCCTCCACGACCACCCCCATCGACTCGTGGCCGATGGTGAGGTCGGTTTCGCCGGCGGGCGGCTGCCCGTAGCCCCCGGCCAAAATCTCCCGGTCGGTGCCGTCCAGCCCGACCGCCAGCACCCGCACGAGCACGTCGCCCGGCTGGCTCCGTGCCGGCTTGTCCACCTCGGCGACAGCAGCCTCCGGCTTCGTCGCCACATGAAGCGCGCGAACCGCCTTCATCGGTTCGCCCCCTTCCTGCGCGCCCGGATGCCCTTGGCGCCGCTTAGCCCCCGCCCTTGCGCGGGTTCCTCCTGCCGCGCGGACCGCCCCCCGGCCGAATCCACCGCATCGCCCGGCTGCGCCTCCAGCCCCAGCTCGGAGGCGAACTCCTCCGCGGACGCTCCCGCCGCTTTCGCATCCGGCGCCGCCACAGGCGCTTCTGGCTCCGCCTCCACAGCAAGCTCAGCCGCTGGCTCCCGGGCCGCTGCCCCAGACCCCGTCGCATCCCGCACCGACCCGGATACGTCTTGCTCCGTTTCCTTCGCGGCTCTTTGCCCCAGCTCGCCGGCAAACTCCACACCCGCCGTCTGCAGCACCTTGCGGTCGCTGACATCTTCCTTCTGCTGAACCTTGCCGGACTTCAGCTCCTTCAGCTTCGCCAAATATTCCTGCGTCACTTTGACGAAGGACGCATGCGACCAGGTCAGCGGCGACACGGACAGCGGCTCGCCCGTGAACGGATGCACCTGCTCCGCCAATATGCCGGACGGCAGCGCGTGAGCCATCGTCCAGCGGATCAGACCTTCCGCTTCCTTCAGATCTTCCTCTTTTTTCGCGCACGCTATCAGCCATTCGGCATACCACAGGGTGCAGATAAACCACGGATTTCCCGGCACACGGCCGATATCCTTGGTCACTTGATGGTAGTAATCGTTCGTATAGCGGGCAATGCCGCCGACTTCGGTATGAACCCACAGCTGCTCGCGAATCGCTTTCATGGTGGAGACGATCCGCGGATCCTCGGGCGGGAACATCTCGAAATCGAACAGCCCGTAAAGGCTCGCATCGAGCGTCAAATCCGGCTCATACCGCCGCTTCTCGTCATTCCAATACAGGGCACGCAAAAACCGTTTCATATTTTCGTCGTAGAGCTGCGCCTCGGCCGCCGCTTTCACCTTGTCCGCCGCCTGCCGGTATATCACGGCGCGGCTCACATCCTTGAAATATTCGGCGAAATTGCCTGCCGCCATCAGTCCCGCATAGACGCTTGCCACGGTAAACGCATGAACGCCGTAGCGCTCCTCCCACAGATCGTAGGAAGGCAGCGGCAAACCCGACGCATCCTTGTACCGCGACATAAAATCGGCCGCAGGGATCACAAAAGCCTCATACTCTTCACGGGCCTGCCCCAGCGTGCCTGAAATCCGGTGATGGTGCCAAAGCGCGTACAGCACCAGAGCGGTTTCGTCTTCCTGAATCGCAAACTGCTTCTCGCCTTTGCCGTTCACCCACGGATGCCAGCTGGAGCCGACCGAGCCGTCCGGATTATATTTATGCAGCAAAAATCCTTCGTCCGAAAGACCTCTGCGGCAAAACTCGTAAAATCTCCTTGTCAGCGCGTGATAACCCGACCGGTCGAGCGCATGCGTGATCAATGCCCCGTCCCTCGGCCACATATACGAATACGTGTCTTTGGCGAACTTCATTATATCTGAGTCGTTCGCTGCAATGACCGCCCCACGGTTGTCCATGTTCGTCCGGATCACCAACAAGCTCCGCTTGTAAAACGAAGCGATATCCTGCGGCAAAAGCCCTAGCTCGTGGCGGTCCTGCGCCAGCCAGCGCACCCAATAATCGTAAGTGCGCTGCAGCATCGCCTGCGGCGTTACGTTTCTCGCCTCATTTTCCAGGCGGAAGATCTCCTTCAAATCTTTGCCGAAGCAGACCCAAAACCAACCTTCCTTGCTGCCCTTGGCCGGCAGCTTCAGCTCCAGCTCGATCGTCCCGTCCACCGATCCTTGCGCGATCGGATTACCGCCGAGATGTCCGTCTTCGGCATCACGCCAAGTTCCCTGCAGACCGTGAATCTCTTTTTGCCCGATCGCAAATCCGCTTGGATAAGCCGACTTGTTGTCCGGAGTATAACACGAAAGCGACATGTAGCGGTGCCCTTTATAAAACACAAGCGACTTCAAATCCGGTTCGTAATACACCGTATCTCCGACCCCATTGCCGTATAAATGAAGGTCCAGATGAAAATACAGCTTAACGACCCGCTCCCGCTCCTGTTCGTTGACCACCTTCACTTTGCGGATGAAAATATTTTCCCGTGCATCCACCCCGTCGCGAATTTGCAGCTTCAATCCAAGCCGTTCATGAACGCAGTCGACATTCGTCACCATCGAATCGTTAAGGTAGGAAGCCTTTTTTTTCAATTCCGGGTAATCGATCCAGAAAAAATCCTCTTCCGTCCAAACCCCGAAATGCGACAAATGATCGAGCGCCTGATTTTCTTGACCTACAAACGGATAATAAATATCCCGCAGATTGTACCCGGCATCAAAATTCACCAGCACATTGCCGTTGCCCAGCGGTAAATCGCGTGCCATTCCTCCACACTCCTTACGCTTCTCTTAGGAAGCTGCTTTTTGCTCTCCCTAATTTCCCCAAGGAATGTGGAAAAATATGCACGAAGCGCCAACTTTGCCCCGATTAAAAACAAAAATGCCGCCTTCACCGGTCAGCATTCTCTCATTTCTATCATATTATTTGCGCTTCCGTCCATGCTTCATAAGCGTCATCCGGCGCGAGTGGCGAAGCCAGGAATAATAAGTTTTCAAATCTCGCAGCTCGATATCTACCGAAAGCTTTCCCAGAAAGGTAATCACAACCATTTTATGCAAAGGATTCCCTGCGATATCCGTTTCACCGTTGATTTCAAAAAACTCTGCTACCATTACCAAATCTTCGTCGATTAAATAGACGTCTTTGGCGCGGGAATAATAGGGTTGTATCTGCTCTTTCTTCAATCGATCCCATAGAAAAGAACATATGTGCTCGATGCTTTGCTGCTGATCATCCACACGCTCCGCCCACCGCGATTGCGCATGGTCCGTGATGACGATATCGGCGATTTTCATGCCGTTGCAATGGACATAGAAGGGCTCGTACGTATTCCAGCGATCCATAGATTTATCTCTCATGACGCTGTCCCCTCCCTATCAACTGCAAAATCTGAATCTCTCTAATAATTCTAATGTATTATGAATATTACAAAGCGTCAAGGACTAGTATAACAGGAAAGTTTTAGATAAAAAAATTGTATTTCTTTTCTAATGAAGGTGTCTTACAATAATGGTAATGAGAGGAGGTCTAATTATGGTATTGCAAGACGATTTCGGTAAATTTTTGGAGAGGCTCCGGGGAAATATGTCGCTGCGCGAGGCCGCCAAAAAAAGCGGGCTTTCCCACGCTTACATAAGAGATTTGGAGCTGGGCAAAAATCGCTCGACAAATGAAAGAATCACCCCTTCCCCGGAGACGCTCAAAAAACTTTCTTCGGCTTACGGGTATTCGTATACGGATCTTATGCAGAAAGCCGGACATCTCGTCGAATCCGACATCAGCTCGGGCTCGCGCAACGTGATCGAATTGGATCTGCAGAACGTCATGTTCATAGAGATTGGACGCAAGGAGATCACCTACTTCACCAACGACTTGAAGGTGATCCAAAGCATCGCTTCGCTGCACGATTTCAACAGCTTTCTGGAGAAGCTGGACATTTTCGATTTCAAAAAGGTCGACGCCGATGTGTACGTAAACTTTAACCAGATCAAGTATTACGATGAGAAAGCAGGCCGTCTTTACTTCGACGAAAACGGTACTGGACCGTTCGTCACCATGTCCGCCATCAGGCAGAAAAAATACCAGGATCAAATTTTGCGTTCGCTCGCCAGAAACAGAAGCACCAGCCTTGAATATACGTTCGGCCGCGGCGCCTTTACCGGCTCCTTCGGCGTAGCCGAACGCGGGACCGGATACGAATAAAGCTTTTCGCAGGTGATATGATGGGGACTTATGCTGCCATGTTCGTCAGTTTGCTGATTGCCTGGTCATCCATGTTTCTGCTTGCCTTGTCGTTGTTCAGAATAAAGCCGGGCCATTATAAGCTCCCTATTGTCATCAGCTCGCTGCTCGCTTCGTCGATCTCAATCTGCATACAATTTTTTCAAGTGCCTTTTTTAACGGCGATCCTGCAGCCAATCGTTATGATTTTATGTTTGATCTTGGCCATTAAGCTGAAAGTGATCCATGCGATGCTGCTCACGGTCATAACGTATAGCTTCGCGATGACCGGTGAGACTGTCTACAATCTGATCTTAGCCGCGCTTAAAAATCAATCTTTTGTCGCTAACCTTCGGGAAAATGTTACCGGTCCTCTTATCGTCACCGGTATAGTCAATCTTGCTGTAGCTTATATACTAAACTGGAGCCGCACCGGTTTTTCTTTCATATCGATCAACGATGTCCAACCTGTGAGCGGCGCTTTCAAAAACTATATGCTGGCTTTTTTGATCATCTCCCTCTTTTTAATGGGCAGTACCAGCTACTCCCTGTATCATTTCGGAGAAGTCGTGATCTTTATACACTCCTTAGTCATTTTGGTTTTGATTATGCTGTTGGAGTGGTCATACCGCAAGGAAATGGCTGAAGCGGGGGCGTCTGAGATTTGAGACTTGTGAGTTACTGCGCCAATTGCAGTAGTTTACGCGCGCCTGCCGGATCCGTTCCGGCTCATTCGCATATTTAATTATAATGCTAGTACAACCGCGAATACGCATTCAAGCCGGGCATCCCGCCGGCTCTTTCTTTTTGTGAAAAAAAACGGAGGGGCATAAACAAAGTAATAGCTTGACGTAACATAAAGTTTTTATTTACAAGCATCTTCGTAGCAACATCCTGACATGGTTTTGCTGAAATCATGGCTAATAAATGCATGAGGTGACTAAATGGCATTATATTTGATATTGTTCATTGGTTTTTATTTGATGTGGAGTTCTATGATACTTATAGCTTTATCGCTTTTCAGAATGAAATTACTCCAGTACTTATTACCTATCGCATTTAGTGCGCTAGTATTATCCACCGTTTCAGTTACTATACATTATTTTCATATTAAATACTTACTGACTATTTTGCAGCCTGTTGTATTGATATTTTGTTTTTTAGCAATTATCAGATTTAGGACTCTGTATGGAGTATTTCTTTCGGCTATCGTTTATTACATAGGAATGGTCGGTGAAATCTTTTTTAATATGTTACTGTCAATATTTGGTCGTAAAGCATTTATTGCCGACCTATACAGTACACCCTACGTAATGTTATTCGCAATCGTTATTTTCAACTATCTTGTATTTATAATAATCAATAAGTGCCGAATTGGATTTTCTTTCATTGCTAGTAATGACTCAGAACCTATAAATAAATCTTTTCGAAAAAAAATAATAATAGCTTTGATTTTTGCCTATATTATAATGAGCTGTACCAGCTATTCATTTTACTGGAATAGAGATTTGTTTTTCATTCTCATATCGATAATTTTCATTATATTTTTTGTGATACTTGAATTATCTTACCGTAAAGAAATAGCCGATATGGAGTCTTCAGATTTATTGATTGAAGAACTACACCGATAATCCGGAGAGTTTAATCTCCAGTCATTACACGGTATTCTATGTATCTCGTTTAAAGGGGATTCAATAAATTGATTTCTATGCATATTGTAGCGCTAATCATATTTTTGTTGTTACCTATTGAGAGTTACCTTACAATTCGGAAATTACGAGAGAGGTCATCGACTAATAAAAGAATTACAACCTACATGAAAACAATGGTTTATTTATGGGGAGCAACTTATGTATTAACATATAATTTTAAAATAACTGATCTTTTATCTACTGATATAAAAGTCGCATTTTCTTGGAGCGGATTCATTGCTTCAATTATTTATCTTTTAATACCTTTTCTAGAATTTATTTTGCTTAAGTACAACAAAGATTTTAGAGAAAAAGGAAAAGAACAATTCGCTCGACGATCGTTTATTTTTCCCCAAAATTTCAAAGAAGAGTTTGTTTTTGTTCTATTAGCTGTTAGTGTCGGCATTACTGAAGAAGTCCTTTATCGATCGTTCTCTCTAATATATTTCACTGGAGCACCTTTTAATCTAGGATTATTTTCAGCTTTTCTGTGCATAAACCTTCTATTTGGCTTGGTTCATTATCTTCAAGGTCCTCAAGGAATTCTTTCTGCATTTCTAAATGGAATGGCCAGTACATATATTTTCCTGATATCAGGCAGCTTAATAATTCCCATGTTAATACATATGCTCTATGATTTAAGAATTATTATATGGGGGCGAATGATTCGATAGATGTCTATTAAAGTTAGTAATATACTTTTCTATTGCTCTGAATCCAACAATTCATTTATACTTAGCTCATGAGAAATTTGTCGAATCGAGGTTATTTGAAATGATTACAGTATATACTATTAAATTTTTACTTTCGATCATCACATTTCTTAGTATAGTTTTGATTTCATTTCAGTTGTTTCGAATACCTATAGATCATCATTACAAATCAATTGGTCTTACAGGTGTTATTCTTGGAAGCTTAGGGTTCTACCTTAATAATATTCTTAAATCAGAATTAACCCCCGTCGTTATTCTTGTCTTTTTTACTCTACTTATTTTTATCATACATAGATATCCGTTTTTCTACTGTCTTCTTATTAGTGTATTCGGTACAATCGTAGGCTTTTTTGTCGATTTTGTAATCTCTATAACTAGTTTAAAATTAAACTTAACTACGTTAGAACAAATGAAAACTTCCTTGTTACATTCGATACTTCTCCATCTCGCAACTTTTTTAACATACTTCTTGATATTCATATTCCTTAACAAAACAAAAATCGGATTTTTTTTCTTAGCGAAACGATTTTATCGAATGGATTATTTAAAATCTTACAATTTTCTTTTTGCTGCCCTTCTGTTGGTTGCAGTTATTACCACACAAATTGTAATGCATTTTGTCAAATTCCCTTCGATCGATCAACTAATTATTGTTCTAGGAATCATGAGTATAGCGATGCTCTTAGCTCTTTGGTATGCATACAAAGATAATAAAAAGTTTATAAGAGAGAGGTATCAAAAAAATAATGATTTCCCTAGACAAAAAAATTGATGGTATCGCGAAATATATTCATAATAATTCTTCCAATCCTTCATCTGTTGAAGTACTTAAATATTCATTAACGATTTTGCTTAATTATCTTTTGGTATTTGTCACGGTTATGATCATTTGCGCGTTTACAGGAAATGTGATGGATGGGTTTATTGCACTCATCCTATTACCTCTTTTACGCACTTTTAGCGGTGGGGTTCACTTAAAAACTGCAAAATCTTGTAATTATTTGTCTACTATTTTGTTACTTATTGCTATCTATACAAAATACAATTATTTTTATATCGGAATTTTTCTAAATATTCTTTCTATTCTGATATTGCTTTTCTATGCGCCAAGTGGTATAAAAAATATAAGTAAACTTGACGAAAAATATCATCCTTTGTTGAAAATCATCTCTATTTTAATAGTATCGGTTAATTTTTTTGTCGAATCTTCGCTGGCTTCGAATGTTTTTTTTATTCAGTCAATAACTTTATTAAAAACATCCCAGAAAATTGTAGAAAAATGTAAATTGTAGATTTTTTTTCATTTTAAGGAGGTGAAGGACAATGAAGACACTGGCAATTAATATTCTGAATAAGGGTCTGACAGCATTGGCGAAAAAATTAGTTTTAACTAATTGCGCTGGTATCTGCCACCGCCCCGAAACCCCTCAGGAGCTCCTTAAAAAGTAAAAAAATGTAACCGCTTCAAAACCTAGCCTTCCTTCAAAGAAGGCTAGGTTTTTTTCATTGGAACAACTTCCACAAATTTTCGACATAATTCTACTTGTTTCTCCACGGTAGGTATATTAAACTTAAATGAAAGTAAACGTTAGTGCAACAGAACTATAATCGAGGACATGCGAATCTTTCGATGCTGCAGTATTTTCTGCTAAACCTTCCCTGCTGGAGCTGGTCTTACATGCAAAAAATCCCCGTTACTAGAGATAGCAAACGTGGGTCCGAAGTTACCATTATTGATTCGTCGGAAGTCATCAAAATCGATAGGTTTAAAGATAAAGAAATTATTATACATACCCGGGACGGTCAATTTTTCCTCGACCTTTCTTTCGACAGCTTGGAAGAATGGCTGTTCGAAGACGGGTTCCGCCTGCTGGA
The DNA here is from genome assembly GCF_023276405.1 of Paenibacillus hamazuiensis. Taxonomy (NCBI): domain Bacteria; kingdom Bacillati; phylum Bacillota; class Bacilli; order Caryophanales; family Paenibacillaceae; genus Paenibacillus; species Paenibacillus hamazuiensis. The sequence goes on along the minus strand of NZ_JALRMO010000001.1, from coordinate 1,252,784 downwards.
CAGCTCAAACATTGTCAATATGAACCATGTGGAAGCATATGATCACAAGAAAGGTTTGGTGTACTTGGGAGGTGCCCAAAACAAGCAAACCAAAACCGCTTCCGCAGCCCGCATTCACAAGGAGCATATTGAGAATGTTATGGAGCTGCTGCGAAACGCCAAGCAAGCTTTGGAAAACGGGGACTACGACGAACAGAAATTCGATCAGCGGTTTGAAGAGCTGATGGAGCAGGCGGATGACCAGTTCTTGAGGTCGTACGCGACCATTCGGGCCGTCACGGAGAAAAAGAAAGCGGAAGCCAAAATCATCCATATGGCATACCACGATTCGCTGACGAATTTGCCCAACCGCACCTTGTTCCACGAAAAGCTGAGCCAATGTTTTGCCGACGCGCAGCTGCACGGGAAAATGTTTGCCGTCGTCTTCTTCGATGTGGATCGGTTTAAAGTCATCAACGATACGCTCGGGCATCACGTCGGAGACAAGCTGCTCAAGCAGCTCGCCAGAAAGCTCAAGGTGTACGTGAAGGAGAAAGATGTCATCGCCCGCTACAGCGGGGACGAGTTTATTTTTCTCATCAACGATATGAAGCATATCGATGAAGCCGTTTCTTTCGCCCGCGGTATACCGCAGCTGCTGAAGCAGCCTTTTCTCGTAGAGGAACACGAATTGTTCGTCACGGCGAGCATCGGGATAAGCCTGTACCCGCAGGACGGAACGGACGAGGAGACGCTGCTGAAGAACGCGGACATTGCGCTGTACCGCTCCAAGGAAAAAGGCGGCAGCATGTATCAGATGTACCATCCGGAGATGAATAAGCGGTCGCTGCATCGTCTCAACCTGGAATTCGACATGCGCAAGGCGCTGGAGCGCGAGGAGTTTACGCTTTATTACCAGCCGTTTGTCGATCTGCAGCAGGGTAAAATGTTCGGTATGGAATGTTTGCTGCGCTGGAATCATCCGACTTGGGGGATGGTTTCCCCCGGCGAGTTTATTCCGCTGGCCGAAGAAACCGGGCTGATCGTCCCTATCGGAAATTGGGTGCTGAAGAAAGCGTGCATGCAAAATAAACGTTGGCAGGATAAAGGTTATCCTCCGCTTTGCATCTCGGTGAATATTTCCGTGAGCCAGTTTCATCAATCGGGTTTCATCCAGGTGGTGGAGGAAGCGCTCGCCGAAAGCGGATTACCCCCTTCCCTGCTTTGCCTGGAGATTACGGAGAATGTAGCCATGCAAAACGTGCCGCATATCATCGAGTCTATGAACAAGCTGCGGGAGCTCGGAGTCCGCATTTCCATCGACGATTTCGGCACAGGCTACTCGTCGCTTAGCTACTTAAAGCGATTCCGCGTGCATACGCTGAAAATCGACCAATCGTTTATCCGCGACGTGACAACCGATGAAGACAACGCCGCCATCGTAACGGCTTTGATCGCGATGTCGCATCGGCTTAAAATCAAATCGCTCGCGGAAGGTGTCGAAACGAAGGAGCAGCTCGACTTCCTCGTGGCGCAGGGCTGTAACGAAATTCAAGGTTATTTGTTCAGCAAACCGGTGCCGGCGGAAGATTTTGAATTATTGATAAAAGAAAATAAGCAGCTCTGTTTACAATAGATTTAGAGGAAGTTTCGGCCATAGCTGAAACTTTTTTCTTTTTTTTTCGTTTATTAATGTAAATAAGGTGCTTTAGGAACCGAATGAAGGGAATCAAACTATGTCGATTCAAACCGGGCCAAACAGAAGTCAGTTAAGAGCAGCGCCTGCCGCCTCGGTGAAACCCGCCAAAAAAAAGAAAAAACGTCTGACCAAAAAAAGCTCGTTTTGGGCAACTTTGTTTTTTTATACGGTTTCCGTTCTTTTTTTCTTCGGTATGGTGTTTAGCGTGTGGTTCTACTTAACCGAATCCGGAACGTATTTTCGCTTTATGATGGCGGATACGCTCATTACGACGCAGCACCGTCATTGGGCTGCTTATTTGATCGGCCAGGAGGAGCTGGACAAGCGGGTCGAGCAGTACTGGAAACGCTTCGAGGATTACAGCGATATCAAAGACCAGCATCTCGTGCAGATCGGCCCTTCTCTTGCAGCGTCTTCCAAGGCCAAGGTGCCCGAAAAGGAGCTCGTGACGATCGAGCCTATCGAAGGCAAAAATTTTAAAGGATACCTGCTCAGCATTTCCGACCCGAAAAAAATCCGCATCGCGGTTCCAGGCAAAGTCGGCAAAGGCGAGAAGGTATCTTCGATGGTACAGCGTCTGGGTGCGATTGCCGGCGTCAATGCCGGCGGTTTTGTCGACCCTGAGTGGAAGGGCAACGGCTTTCAGCCGACCGGCATCGTAATGTCGGGAGGGAAGATTTTTTACAACGACGGCGGCATGAATACCCCCAACCACGTGGTCGGCATCGACAAGGACGGCCTGATGATTACCGGAAAATATTCTCCGGCGGAGCTGCTGAAAATGGGCGTTCAGGAAGCGGTCACGTTCGCTCCGCGTTTTATCGTCAACGGGCAAGGGTTAATTAAAAACCAGGCCGACGGCTGGGGTATCGCCCCAAGAACGTCTATGGCCCAGAAGCAGGACGGCACGATCATGTTCGCCATCATCGACGGCAGACAGCCGGGTTACAGTATCGGTGCGACGCTGTTCGACATTCAAAATATTTTCCTCGAACACGGCGCCGTCACGGCGGCCAATCTCGACGGAGGCTCCTCTACCGTGCTGGTGAAAGACAACAAAATCGTCAATAAGCCGTCCAGCGAATACGGGGAACGTTATTTGCCGACGGCATGGCTCGTGTTCGACGATCCTCATAAGGCGGATATCCGCAATATTTGGGAAGGACTGGACATTCGTAAAATCGATCCTTCCAAGTGGTAATATGCCCGACAAACGAAAACCATCGGAGCGCTCCGTTCATTCAAGGCTTCGGAGCGCCCGATGGTTTTTTTGTCCAGTGCCATGTCTTATTTGTCTTCCTGCTCCAATGCAGCGGCGGCCACTTCATCCGCAGCGGAGTCTTCGACTTTTGCCGCGCCTTTCCACGACTTCACCTTCTCGCCAAGCTGGAGGGCAGCTTCCTTCGTTTTGCCCACGATTTCCGTCGACTGCTCGCTCACCGTTTTGGCGATTTCCTTTGATTTTTCCGCAATTTGACCGGCGATTTCCTGCGTTTTCTCGCTGACGTTGTGGTATTGCTCAGCGATGTCGGCTCTCAGCTCGCGGCCGGATTTAGGCGCAAAGAGCAATGCCGTTACGGCACCGAGAACCCCGCCTACCACTGCGCCTATCAGTAAATCTTTTCCTTTTTGATTCGCCATGTTTACTCAGCTCCTTCTTGAAATGTACTTGCTTCACTTTGCTGCTGTTTGGACCGTCTATGCTCCTGCCACCTTTGCCAAAGCTGATACCCGGCGGTCGTGAGCTCCACCGCTTCGGCAATCGCATCCCGGTGGTTATGTACCGCCTGCTCCACATCCCGCACCGAGCTCGTTACCGTCTTGGACACGGTGCGGACGGTTTGCCCGGCCTGGCGCACACTGGTGCTGAGCTCATCCACCGATGCGAAGAGATGATCCAGCTGCGCCAGCTTGCGCTGTACATCGCGGGTCAGCTCGGTCGATTGCCTGAGCAGCTGCAGCGACTGCTCGGCGTTTTCGTCGAACTTCCTCTGCATTTGCAGGATCGCTTCCTCCGCCCGCACCACCGTCATCCGCGCCGTATGCAGAAGACGCACCGCAAAAGCGACAAGCACCATAAAGGAAATGACCGCTGCGGATATGCCGATGTCCAGAATCACAACCATCACCCCGTTTCAGCCCGGAAAGTGGGGGGCATCTAGACGAATGCCCATTGGATAGTACATTATAAGTAGGAGCGGGCGGTTTTGACACACTTTTTCAGAAAAAAAGAAAAAGACCGCGAATGCGGTGTCAGCCTGTTGAAAAACCCAACAGGCTACTTTTTCGTTCAATATCTTTAACAAATTACCGCGTTAATATGTTATAATGTAAATATACTCTTAAGGCGGTGGATCCTATGCTTCGCTCTAATCCGAATGTCCAAAATGAATATGAATTGGTGTGTATCGAGGAACTGGTTCATCCAGATCATCCTCTTCGTAAAGTACATAAGCATATCGACTTTTCCTTTATTCTCGACTTAGTCCGTCCTTATTACTGCGAGGATAATGGACGTCCCTCGGCAGATCCCATCATGCTTTTCAAGATGCTATTGATCGGGTATCTTGACGGCATTCGCTCCGAACGACGGTTGGAAAGAGAGGTTTTCTCTAATAATGCTTATCGATGGTTTCTGGGGCTTGGGCTCAAGGATCGCGTGCCGGATCATAGCACCCTTAGCTACTTTCGTGAACGTCTTCAAGAAGGCGATGTACTTCAACAAATCTTCGACCGGGTCGTTCTGCTTGCTATTCAACATCGTCTCGTTGCCGGTCGGGTACTTATCACCGACTCAACTCATCTTAAGGCCAATGCGAATAAACGAAAGTTTGTTCAAGAGGAAGTAACCAAGAGTACGAAGGCCTACATGGAAGAACTGGACGAAGCAATTCGTGCCGATCGCGAGGCTCATGGAAAAAAGCTTTAAAGCCACGAGAGGAGGTGGAAGAAACCAAACTAACGAAGGTAAGCACAACCGATCCGGAGAGCGGTTATATGGTGCGGGACGGTAAGCCGGAAGGCTTTTTCTATCTCGATCATCGGACCGTCGACCACAAATACAACATCATCATGGATGTCCACGTCACTGCCGGCAATGTTCACGATTCTGTCCCTTACATAGAGCGTTTGGAACATATCATCAAGAAGTTTAAATTCGAAAAAACACTGGAAGCCGTCGCACTGGATGCAGGTTACTTCACGTCGCACATTTGCAAAAAGCTTCAAGACAAGAAAATATACGCGGTCATCGGAGGTAGAGCCTTTACCCCAGTTAAAGGATTAATGGCTAAGTGGCGATTTAAGTATGATGCGGAGAACAATGTGTATATATGTCCACAAAAACACGAATTGAAATATACGACAACGGATCGCGAAGGCTACAGACAGTATAAGTCGGATCCGAATCATTGTGCGAACTGCCCCATGCTCAAAGAATGTACCCGGTCCCGGAATCACCAAAAAGTCATCACCAGGCATGTATGGCAGGATAGTAAAGAGTGGGTAAAACAAAACGGTAGAAGCAAGTCCGGCAAATATCTCTACCGCTTACGATACCAGACGATTGAGCGAAGCTTCGCGGATGCCAAAGAGCTCCATGGGCTTCGCTACTGCCGGTTCCGCGGCCGAAACAAAGTGCAGCAGCAAGCATTACTGACTGCACTATGTCAAAACATTAAAAAGATCGCCAATATCCTGGCTAAAAGGGCCGGATAAGAGGCGATCTTCTATTTTTAGGGCTAAATTCAAAAAATGATCCTACAAAAGCCCCGAAAAACCGGGGCTTTGTCAACAATCTGACCGCGAATGCGGTCTTTAGTTACGGGCAGTTTGCGGCTTCGGAAACTGCTCTTGCAAAAATTGCTTGATCCGGGAGACGGCGTCGTCAATGTCGCTTACCTGGCAGTGAATCGGCTCATGCTCGTAATTCGTGCCTGCGTGCTCGTAACGCGGATCGTAATAATGCTCCAGCATAAGTCCCACCGCCTCCGAGAAACGGTTCAGCAGCAAATGCTGCTCGATCTCAGCAGCGATGGGCGTATGGATACGCCGTTTGATGTTCTCAAACGCTTGGATGCATTCCAGCTTATGCCGCTCCGGCTCGTAATCCTCGAGGATATGCCGGATCCGCTCCTGCATCGGCATGTCCAGAAACAGCTGGATACCTTTCTCCTTGCCTTCCACCAAAAATTCCGGCATCACGCAGCGCCCGATGCGCTTGCTCTCCGCTTCGAGGAGAATGTATGGACTGTCCTGATACTGGAGAAGCGTCAGCAGCAGCAGCGACTCGAACGTCTTCTGATTGTTCGGCGTAAGGCCGATCTGCCCGAAAATCGAACCGCGGTGGCCGGCCATCCCTTCCAGATCGACCACCGGGTACCCTTCCGCCGCCAGCTTGCGCAAAATGGCCGTTTTGCCGGTGCCGGTGTATCCGTTGATAACGACGCATTTCGGGCGGAGCTGAAAGCTCTCCAGCGTCTCGACCACCCATTTGCGGTAAGCGCGGATGCCGCCAAGCAGCCGGTACACGCGAATGTTCATGAGCGACAGCACGGTCGCCGTCGTCTTGCTGCGCATGCCGCCGCGCCAGCAGTAGACAGCTTTACGGCCGTCGATCGCTTCAAATTGCTTTACGAACGACGGCAGCTTCGCCGAAATAATTTCGAGCCCGCGGTCTTTTGCCGCCTGGATGCTGACCTGTTTGTACATCGTGCCGATTTCCGCACGTTCTTCGTTGGTAAAAAAAGGTATGTTGTCGCTGCCCGGGATCGTAAACTCTTCGTATTCTCCAGGCGAGCGGACGTCGATCAGCTTAAGTTCGCCTTTTCGCTGCAGTTCCAGCAGCTCCTGCACGCTGATGTCTTGGAACAATGCCGGTTCTCTCCTTTACCGTGCCTTCAAAATCAGATCGAGTCCAATACCTCGATCTGCCCCGGGTGATCGGCAACCACTTCGCCGATCATCGCCGCTTCTACGCCCGCCTTAAGCAAATCGCCAAGCAGGGCGTCCGCTTTGTCCGCCGCCACCGAGATGAGCAGGCCCCCCGACGTCACCGCATCGCACAAAATCCACTGCTCGATCTGATCGAGCGACGGAGCGAAGGTGACGCTTCCTTCGAGGTGGGCGTAGTTGTTTTTCGTGCCGCCGGGCACAAAGCCGGCTTCCGCCAGCTCCCTGACGTGCGGCAGCACCGGCACCTGACGGCGGCCGATGCGGATGCCGACGCCGCTGCCCTTGGCCATCTCCGAAGCGTGACCGAGCAGTCCGAAGCCGGTTACGTCCGTGGCGCCATGCACGTCGTAAGGCTCCATAATCTCGGCCGCTTTTTTGTTCAGTGTCGTCATTACCGCGGTGACGCGCTGGATCTCTTCGGGGCTCAAAGCTCCCTTCTTGATCGATGTCGTCATGATGCCGACGCCGATCGGCTTCGTCAAGATCAGCTTGTCGCCGGGTCTTGCCCCTGCGTTCGTTTTCACCCGTGCCGGATGAACAAGCCCGGTAACGGACAGGCCGAACTTCGGCTCATTGTCGTCGATCGAATGGCCGCCGACCAGCGTCGCTCCCGCTTCCTTGACCTTATCCGCCGCTCCGCGCAAAATTTCCGCCAAAATGCGCTTGTCCAGCTTGCTGATCGGGAACGCGACGATGTTCAGCACCGTCAGCGGCTTGCCGCCCATCGCGTACACGTCGCTGAGCGCATTCGCCGCAGCCACCTGCCCGAAGGAGTAAGGGTCATCCACAATCGGCGTGAAAAAGTCGACGGTTTGCACAAGCGCCAAATCGTCGCTGAGGCGGTACACCCCTGCGTCGTCGCTCGTATCCAGTCCGACAAGCAGGTTCGGGTTCGGCTCGGCTGCCGGCAGCTGCCGGAGCACCTGGGATAAATCGGCCGGGCCGATTTTGCAGCCGCAGCCTCCTTTGCTGGATAAAGAGGTCAGTCTGACCGGTTCGAATTCACTCATTCGGATCATTCCCCTTCCGTTATTCTATCTATTTCCATCCGGCATGCAAAAGATGCCGCTTACATATGGATTCCGTCCATTTTAGAGCTTAACATAGTTTGCAACGGAAGAAAAGAATGGCATAATAGACCTATACATAAATGACGAGGTGGAGAAATGAACCGAGAGCAAGGGCTTGCTTTGATTGAAAAAACACGCATTATCGCCATCGTCCGGGGCGTAGAAGACGCGCATATGGACAACCTGGCCAAAGCGCTGTATGACGGCGGCATCCGGGCAATGGAAGTGACGATGAATACGCCGGGGGCGCTGGACATGATCCGCCGCCTGCAGGATCAAATGGGCGAGCAGATGTATATAGGCGCCGGGACGGTTATCGATCTGGACGACGCCAAGAAGGCGATCGCCGCCGGAGCATCGTATCTCGTGACGCCGAACTTGGACGAGGACGTGATCCGTTACGGCGTGGAGCAAGGCGTTCCCGTTTTCCCGGGCGCGATGACGCCGACGGAGATCGTGAAGGCGTGGAAGGCCGGCGCGACCGCCGTGAAAATTTTTCCCGGCGCCAGTCTCGGCATCGGCTATTTGAAGGAGCTGCAAGGGCCGCTGAACCATATCCCGATGGTCGCCGTCGGCGGCGTAAACGAGGACAACATCCGCCAGTTCATCGAAGCGGGATGTTATGGCCTCGGCATTGGCGGCTCGCTTGTGAATTTGAAGGAAATTCACAGCGGCAACTATGCATGGGTTACTGAAAAAGCGAAGCGGCTGCTGGAGCGGATGGTGTAGCGCTGCGCAGGCCCCGACGATAAAAGCAGCGGCAGCCGTGGACGAGATAAAAAGTCCCGGACTGCCGCTGGTTTGTTGAGCTAAACGTTGGTTCAATGATCAAGTTTACCTATCAATTTATGAGGCTCCTTAACGATTCTAAGATCACCAAGGACAAGGTCGGGCGATGCTTCCGCACGTAATAGGCGCACTGGCGAGATTTTGCAAAATAATCTCGCTGTCAACCGGCTTTCTTTCGGGCGTTTGCGCGCCGACCGGAATACACAACATTGCGGAAGCCGCCACACTAAATACAGTCGCTTTGATTACTTTTTTCACGTTTTTCATTTTATTACCTCCTCATTTTTTTCCTGACCGATCAGGATCGTTTTCACAATTCGTATCTTATCAAAGACGGAAGCAGGTCGATATACTTGATTTTTCGAGTATATGATACCTGCCCCTGATCAAAGAGACAGCGGCAGCCCGGAACGCGAAAATAAAGTTCCAGGCTGCCGCTGTATTGTTCAACTAACGCACCCGTTAGAGCTTAACGGACCTCTCCCGAACCGCAGCAGGAGTCCGTGCCCTTAGAGTATTCGTATTTATCATGGTGACGCCACCAAACGTAAGGTGGCGATTGCGGCCAGCCCTGGGGCGAATCCTCCCATGCCTCCTGCCGGCCGAACGGCGTCAGGTCGAGATAATTGAAATTGGCGTTCAGCCTGTCGGTGCCGCGATCCGTCGTAAAGTAGGTGCGATAGATGCTGTCGCCATCGCGGAGGAAAACGCTAAGGCAGGAAACCTCGCCCTTCTCGGTCGATGCCCCGAAATCATAGTTAAAATCGCTTTCATACGAGGAATACCATGGTATCGTCCAGCCCATGCGCTTCTTGAACGGTTCGATTTTATCCAGCGGCGCGCGGGAAATGAGTACCAGCGAGGTATCGCGCGCGCGCAAATGTGCGGGATGGCCTATTCCGTCAACCAGCATCGAGCAGCCCACGCAGCCCTCATTCCAACTCGGCGCGAACATGAAGTGGTATACGATGAGCTGTCTCCGTCCGTCGAAAAGATCAAGCAAGTTCGCCTTGCCCTCCGTACCCTCAAAAACATAATTTTTGTCGATCCGGACCATCGGCAGCCTTCTCCGCGCCGCGGCGAGCGCGTCCAACGCGCGGGTAACCTCCTTTTCCTTCTCCAGCAAATCTTTGCTAGCTGCCTGCCATTCCTCTTCGGAAACAATTTGGGGAAGCGCTAAATTCGTCAAATGAATCCTCCTCTCGTCATTTCGCCTTGTTTGAGTTCGTGCTGTTATGTGCACTTTAAGTTTATCAGTTCTTTCCGGCGCACATTTCTTCCCGATTGCTCATTTATAAACAGCTGTCATGCATCGCAAAGAAAAACCCGCCTTGCATGCTCCGCAATCGACCAAAGCATGCAAAACGGGTTATTTATTATCATGAATGATATAAACGCATTTCGTGCCGCCCTTGGCGAGGCATTCGGTCCTCTCGACGTCCGCTTTCAGCAAATGCTCGAACATCGTCAGCTCGCAGGTGCAGGCATGATTGTACTGGTTCGCCACTTGCGAAATCGGGCAGTTGTGCTCCTTCAGCACGTAATCGCCGCTTTCCCCGCGTTCCCACTGCACCATGTAGCCGTTGGCATTCTGGATCTCGGCGAGTTCGGCCACCCGCTCCTCAAGATCTTTGCCCTCCATGCGGCCCTCGTAACGGCTGATCAGCTTCTCCTTGCGCTTGTCGAAAAGCCGTTCAACCTGCTCCTCCCCGGCTTCCGCCGCCAGTTCCCCCAGCAGATCGAGAGTCAAATGATGATATTTCTTCGGAAACAAGTCGTCCGCCTGCTCGGTTAATGAATACAAATGCGTAGGCCGCCCCATAGCTTGCCGGACGAGCTTCGACTCGATGAGGCCGTCTCTCTCCAGCGTATTCAGATGGCGACGCACGGCCATTTCAGTAATCCCCAGCTCCCTGGCCATATCGTTAACGGTCATGGAAGCTCTCGTTTTCAGCATCGTCAAAATCAGCTTGCGTGTCGAGGAATCCTGCTCCTGGTTCATGCGGTCACCCCTTTGTGTCGAAATATCTGCAGCCTCGAATTATTTTCATTTTACCCGATTCGGACAAATAAGTAAATTAACAAACATATATGTTTCGAAAATACGTAAATTTTGGCGCTACACCATTTCTTTGCGTATAAATACCGGGACCGCTTCGGCAAACCGCTTCAGGACGGCCGGCAGCTTCGGCGTCACCGGTTGAAGCTTTTCCCGCGGAAAACCGATGTACTCCTGCACCATCGGCTTGCGCAGCTTGACTAGCTCCGTCAGCACGCCCGCTACCTCCTGGGTAAAGACGCCCTCACCCGCCAAAATGTCGACAATATCCTCGTAGCTGCTCGCATCGCGCATCATGAAGCCGTCGATCAGAAGACTTCCGACATCGGTGACCGTCTCGATCGCAAGATGCAGCGCCCGCTCCTGGGCGCAGTGCTGAATCGGATCGGTCTCGGACCAGCCGGACGCGAGCTTCTCCAGCACGTCGCAGATCCACGGGATAAACGACAGCCGTTCGTCAATTTGCTGTTGATTAACGTAGTACATGGGTTAAGATCTCCGTTTCCTTTTTTTCCATTTCGCCCAAAGCAGCACGGCGGCAAAAGTGACGATCAGCAAAAAGATCAGCAGCACCGACTGCATCAAATATTCGTAGCTCACCTTATGTCCCTCCGTTACCGCTGCATTTTGCGCCAGTAGGCCCAATGATTCGTCGGCCCGTGTCCGCCGCCGATTCCGAGCTCGTCCCGAATCGCTTCCGTAATAAAAGCTTTGGCCGTCTCCACAGCGGCGGCAAGCGGCTGCCCCTTCGCCAGCCCGGCGGTGATTGCGGCGGAAAATGTGCAGCCCGTGCCGTGCGTGTGGCGCGTCTCATAACGCTCGGCCGTCAGCAGCCGAAACTCGCTGCCGTCGTACATCACGTCGGTCGGCTCGCCTTCCATGTGCCCGCCCTTGACGATGGCCGCGCGCGCTCCGAACTGCTCGACGATGCATTTCGCCGCGTCTTTCATATCGGCGAGGGTCGCGATGCTCTTGCCGGTAATAACCTCCGCCTCGGGAATGTTCGGCGTGACCACCGCAGCCAGCGGCAGCAGCAGCGTGCGCAGCGCATCCTGAGCGCTTTGCGCGAGCAGCGAGGCGCCGCCCTTGGCGACCATCACCGGATCGACGACGAAGCGGCTGACGCCGTATTGCTTGATTTTCGCCGCGACGAGCTCGATCACCTCCGGCTGCGACAGCATGCCGGTTTTCGCAGCGTCGACGCCGATGTCGGTGATGACGGCGTCGAGCTGCTTTTCGATGCCTTCGAGCGGAATATCGTAGATGCCGTGGACGCCGAGCGTATTCTGCGCCGTGATCGCCGTGATCGCGGACATGCCGTACACCTCGAGCATCTGGAACGTTTTCAGATCGGCTTGGATGCCCGCGCCGCCGCCGCTGTCCGAGCCTGCGATCGTCAGCGCTTTATATGGTTGCGTCATTTGCGAAGTCCCCTTTGCGTTTCGTGCTCTTTGCATTCTAAATTCCAGTTTAGCTTGGGCTCTACGCAGCGTCAAGCCGATGAACTTTTTATGAAAGCTCGGCAAACCGCTTTACGAATATATTCCCCGCTTGCTATGATGTAGGCAACATGATTAGACAAGATGGGGAGCTTGGTATGCGTAAACACGCGCTGCATTTGGTGACGACCGGGCGGCAGGAGCTGGAGGAGACGCTTGCCGTCCTTAGCCGCTGCGATTCCGCGCTGATCGACGTCGTGCATATCCGTGAAAAACACCGCACCGCGCGCGACATCATGCGCTGGCACCACGCACTGGCCGAAGCGCTGCCGCACACACGCATCTACATTAACGATCGCGTCGACGCGGCTGCCGCAGTGGATGCGCCCGGGGTGCAGCTCGGCTACGCGAGTGTGCCGCCGGCGACGGCGCGGCGAATGCTTGTGGCCGGCACGCGGATCGGCCGCTCGGTCCACTCCGCGGCCGAGGCGGAAGAGGCGCAGGCCGCCGGCGCCGACTTTGTGATCTTCGGCCACGTCTACGCGACCGGCTCGAAGGAAGGGCTTGCGCCGCGCGGCCCGGAGGCGCTGGCGGACGTCGTACGCGCTGTGGACGTCCCGGTCATCGCGATCGGCGGCATCGAGCCGGACAAGGTCGGCGAAGTGCTGTCCACGGGGGCGGCCGGCATCGCCGTCATGTCATCCGTTTTTTTCCATGCCGATCCGGGGCGGCAGGCGGCCTTATTCCGGGCCGCACTCGATAGCAGCACTCATACACCGAGGAGGCTTTTCACATGAATCGATCTACGTCCGCAATCGTTATAGGCGGCGGCATTATCGGCTGCACCGTCGCCCTGGAGCTGGCGAAGCGCAATATGCACGTGACCGTGCTGGACAAAGGCGCGCTCGGACAGGAGGCGTCCACTGCAGCGGCGGGCATGCTCGGCGCCCAGGTGGAAACTCACCATCCCGGCCCGTTTTACGAGCTGTGCGCAGCCAGCCAGCAAATGTACCGGGAGTGGGCGCGGGAGCTGCAGGAAATCAGCGGCGTATCGCCGCAATACATAGAGCAAGGCATCGTGCGCGTCGCGCTGACGGAAGAAGACGAGGCGGAGCTGAGAAGCCGTCTTCCGTGGATACGGAACGCGGAATGGATCGACGGCGCGGATGCTCGCAGCCTGGAGCCGGCGATCGCCGACGCGGCGCGGGGCGGGCTGTATTTCGGCCGCGACCATCAGGTGCATCCGATCCACCTGATGAACGCGCTGCGCGCCGCCCTGAGCAGGATCGGCTGTGAGGCCCGCGAATGGACGCCGGCGCTGCGCCTCATCGTGCGGGACGGCCGCGTCACCGGCGTCAAAACGACGGACGGCGATCTGTATGCCGACCATACCGTGCTGGCCGCGGGAGCCTGGAGCCCTGCGCTGCTGGAGCCGCTCGCCGTCAAGCTGCCGCTGTTTCCGGTGCGCGGCCAGTGCATCTCGGTGCGAACCGATGCACCGCCGATCGTGCGCACCGTTTTCACAAAAGGCTGCTATATTGTTCCGAAGCAGGACGGCACGCTGCTCATCGGCGCGACGCAGGAGGAAGCCGGGTTCAATAAAAAAACGACCGTATCGGTCGTTAGCGAGCTGCACCGGCGGGCCACCGCCCTGCTTCCGGCCTTAAGCGGCGCTGAATTTGTCTCGACGTGGGCCGGGCTGCGCCCGGGCACGCCGGACGGCCTGCCCTATATGGGGCAGCTGCAGGAAGCGCCCGGCCTGACGTTCGCGACAGGCCACTTCCGCAACGGCATCCTGCTTGCGCCGGTCACCGGCAAGCTGGTCGCAGGGCTGTTGGACGGCGATCAGCCCGCCTTGGACTTATCGCCATTTTCCCCGGAACGGGTGCAATGATGTCATTATTGAAAGCGGGCCAGAAGCGCGTAGCGGCGTTCGGTCCGCTTTTTATATTTCGGCAAGCCCCGATAAATATCGATCGTCTCGCGAAACGCGCGGCGCGCCTCGTCTTCCCGGCCAAGCCGTTTGTACAGCTTGCCGAGCCGGTAATACGCTTCGCACGACGACGAATGCTGCTCGCCGAACTGCTTCAAATAGCGGATCGCCTTCTCCGGGTCGCTGCCCGCAAACGCCTCCCCGAGCCGCAAATACGGCTCTCCGAACTTGACCCGCGGGTTCAGCTCCAGCGCCTTGACGATCAACTGCTCGCCGCGCTCGGCCTCTCCGAGCTTCAAGCAGCATATCCCCAGCTCGCACAGCACATCCGCCGATCCGTCATCGGCATCGGCCAGCTCCTCCAGCAGCTTTTTCGCTTCCGCATACTGCTTCAGCTCCATCCGTACGCGCGCCGCCTCCAGCTTAGCCGACCGGTTGTGCGGATTCAGACTCAGGTCGGTGCGCAGCGCCGACAGCTTGCGCCGCAGCGCAAAGGGCCTGACCACGCTAGGCGTCATCCCGACAAACCTCCTGTCAAGCACATACAGGATGACCAGCAGCACCAGAAGCGCCACAAACGGATTGCCGATCACCCACCACAGCAGCGAAAAAATAAGTACCTTGCTCATTGCAAAATGTTCACCTCGCAAAAAATTAAGAAGTCCGGCGGTTCACCGGACTTCCGGAACGCGTCAATTGCCGTTTTTCAAATGATTGTCCAAAAACTTCAGCAGCGCCGTATAAAAGTCGATGCGGTTATCCAGGCTGCGAAAGCCGTGTCCTTCGCCGTTTTTGATCATATAAGAGGCATCGATGCCGTTTTTCCGCAATGCCATGACCATCTGATCCGACTCTTTTTTGTTCACCCTCGGATCGTCGGCTCCCTGCACAAACAGGATAGGCGCCTTAATATTGTCGACGTGCAGCACCGGAGAATAAGCGTCCATCATCTGCTTATCCTTCTCCGGGTCTCCCACCCGCGCGTACATCACGCCGCGGTCCGGCTCCCAATAAGGCGGCATCGAGTCCAGGAACGTCGTCAAGCTGGAAGGCCCCATATAATCGACTCCCGCCGCATACAAGTCGGGCGTAAAAGTCATGCCCGCGAGCGCTGCATACCCTCCGTACGAAGCTCCGTAGATAGCGATTTTTTTCGGATTGGCGATCCCTTCGCGAATGAGCCACTGAACCCCGTCGGTAATGTCGTTTTGCATAGTTTGTCCCCATTGCTTGTTGCCGGCGTTAAAAAACGCCTTGCCGTACCCGGTCGAGCCGCGGAAGTTCACCTGCAGCACCGCATAGCCGCGGCTTGCGAGCAGCTGCACCTCCGGATCGAAGCCCCACGAGTCCCTCAACCACGGACCGCCATGCGGAAGCATGACGACAGGCAAATTTTTCGGCTCCGCACCTTTCGGTACGGTCAAATATCCGTGGATTGTCAATCCGTCGCGCGACGAGTACGAGACCGCCTTCATTTCCGCCATTTTGCTCTTGTCCAGCCATGGCCTGACATCGGCGATTTTTTCCAGCTCCTTCGTTTTGCGGTTATAAAAATAATAAGTCCCCGCGGAAACGTCGCTGATCGTTTTCAGCTTGACCTTCGTATCAGGCAGCGGGTTGCCCAAAATGACAAATTGCTGTCCGGACAGTTTATCGGAAATTTCCTTATTCAACTCTTCGAACTCTTTGTCGAGATAATGGTAATGAAGCTTATCGGTTTCATATTCCACCGCGAGAATCGTTTTCTTTTTATAGGAAAAAACGAAATCGGTCACGTCCGCGTCTTTGTTTTCGTAAATCGTCTCGATGATCTGTTTCGTATTGAGGCCGAATTTGACCAGAGCGAGCTTATCGCGGCCGATGTTGGAGAGGGCATACAGCTCGCTGCCGTCAAGCGAGAACTGCACCGGAATGAACGAATCTCCGAAGCTAGCCGTTAACAACGGCGTAAAAGGCCCCGTTTCCTTGTCTCTGTACAAAACTTTCGTATCGGTCCCTTCGGTAGCCATGGCGATTCTGACCCTGCCGTAAATATCGGAAAGCCAGCTCGTCACATTGCCCGGATTTTCTACGACCAGCTTGAGCTCCCCCGTTTTCGTGTTCAGGTTGTACACATCGAATAATCGGGACGATATTTTATTCAAGCGGATGAGCAGATCGTCCTCATGGCCGTCCAAATAGGAGATATTGTCCATCAATTCGGCCCGCTTGCCATCAAAAGGAGTCAAGTCCTTATCCTCCGTGCCGTCGGCGTTCACTGAATGGATATGGAAATTTTCCGTGCCGTACAGGTCGGTCATGTAAACGATTCTTTCGTCGCTAAACCAGAAAAACCCGACGATTTCCCGTTTCTCCAAACGCGTTACACGCGTTCCCTCGTCTTCCCCGGCTTTTTTTACATACAGTTGGTTATGGTTGTTGTACGTTTGCACGTATGCGGTCAGCTTGCCGTTCGGCGAAACGTCGTAACCGGTGCGGTCGGAACCGCGCAGGAAGTCTGTGAGCGGTATTTCCTGCCCGTTCTGTTCGCTTTGCGGCATCGCCCGGTTTAAAAACAATACGAGCTGCGCGCGCGTCACCTGATTTTTCGGCATATATTCGGACTGCTCGGTAATGAAATTTTGCTTCAACCGGACGACATCGTCGTAGTGGCTGGAGCCGATCGCCGCTTCATCCTTAAACCAGACGTTGAGGCCGTTGTCCTTAAGCTGGAAAGCGCGCACAAGCAGGCTGGCCATCTGTTCACGGGTCAGTAAGGCGTCCGGCGAGAACTTGCCCTGATCTCCCTGAACAACGCCTTTTTCTTTCAAAGCGTTGACCGCCGGAGCCAGACTGCTGCCGGGAGCAACGTCGGAAAAGCCGTTTAACGAAGCGGGCTTCGGCAGGCTCAGCGCCTTGCTCAGCCATAATGCCGCAACTCCTCGGGTAATCGGCTCGTCGGGCTGAAATACGCCGTCCGCCGTCCCTTCGACGATCCCCTTTTGCGATAATTTGGCGATTTCTTTAGCTGCATAATGGTCGGCCGGCACATCTTTATACCCGGTCGACGCTGCTGCCTGAACGCCGGCAGGCATTGCAAAAACGGCAAGCTGAGCGGTGAGCAGCAGCATTGCGGCGAAAAACTGAAATAAACGTCTCATGAAAAGCTCCCTTTTCCCCCGAGGGATCGATATGCAGAACATGTATATTATAAGTCATTTTAGCAATTATAGGTATTTTCTTTTTTTTTTAAGTACATATTGCTTTAAAAAACGGGTCATACTATGTTTGCGTTGGGAATTAGCCAAGCGGTAAGGCAACGGACTTTGACTCCGTCATGCCTAGGTTCGAATCCTAGATTCCCAGTCATTCAAGGCGCCTTCCTTTTTCGGGGAGGCGCTTTTTCCTTTGCGTCCGTTTATGATATAGTCATATGGTGAAAGGTTTACTTCCGGGGGGATACGTATGAACGAAAAAAAAGCGGCCGTTTGGCGCAAAAGAAGAGAACTGGGCAGAAAAAGATACGTTTTGCTGAACGGGTTGATCACTTGGGGGCTGCTTGCGACAGTGCTGTTCTCCGCCATTGAATGGTTATCGCAGGGCGCCGTGAACTGGCGTTGGGTCGTTGCCCGGCTCGTCGTATTCGGGTTTATCGGCTCCTTCATCACGAATATCAAGTGGAATTCCGCCGAACATCAGCTGACGGAGTATGAACAGCAGACGGCTTCCGGCCGCGGGTAACCGACGGCATAAAGCCACGGGCAGAAGGGCAACCTTCCGCCCATGGCTTCGCTTAAGTCGCGATCATTTACGCGAAACGACTATTCCTCACGATCGAGCAAGGCTTCAAGATCGTCAAGCTTTTCGGACCAGAAATGCCGATACGACTCCAGCCATTGGTCGATTTCCCGAAGCGGCTCCGGTCGTATGGAATAGATGCTTTTTTGAGAAACCGATCGTACTGCAACCAAACCGGCTTCCCGCATGATTCTAAGGTGCTTGGAAACTCCCGGCTGACTTAACCGGCATATGTCCACCAGCTCTCCCACCGAACGCTCGCGAATGCGAAGCAGGTCCAGGATAGTTCGTCTGTGCGGTTCCGCCAAAATTTCAAAAACATTTCTAGGTGTCATTATCTCTACTCCAGCTCACTTGTGCGTCTCGTGAAATTGTCCGTTCGTTTCGTGTACTGCTCTGTCATCGGCTTCTCCAATTGATGCCTCGGAACGACGCCGTACGTAACCCCATGCTCCAAGTAATATTTAAGCAAAGTCAATGCTTCTCCCCATCCGACCGCGCAATCGGCGAACGCCTTCAAGTCCGTGTCGGTTTGTTTATAGCCCGACTCCACTAATGAAACCAAAGTCCCTCCACCGAGTTTTTCCAATTGGAAGGAAATCGTCGTCGTCGATTCGCCCGGTGTCCACTGATAAACGAACTTCTCTTCGGGTACCGCTTCCAAAACCGTTCCGCCATCCTCAAGCGTAATATGGTCGGGTCCGAAATCCTTGAACCGAAAATGAATCGTTCCGCCCGGTCTCGCATCGACGGTCGTACCTTGCGTAAACCACGCATCCCACCCCGTTCCGGTTGCAATCGCATCATACACTTTGTCAGGCGTCGCGTTTATAAACGTGCGATGGTGAATAGAGAGCGTCTCCATCTTTTTCCTCCTCCTGCCTTCAGGTCATAAAAGAAGCATATTTCTCGCGCCATTCCTTCACGCGCTCCCAAGGGAAAACGGTAAACTGATCATTCAGAACGACATCCAGCACTTCAAGATGCACATGCCAGCCCGCCAAAAAATCGGGGACAACGGCGGATTCGAAAAAGGTATGTGTCAGATAAAGAAGACAGCCTTCGCCATCGTCCTTTAATCTCCATCGCACCACGGAGTATCCCGACGTTTGCTCCAGCCATGTGTACTCCAACTCATACGGCGGGTCGACTTTGGTGAACTTGCCCTGTACGAGATCTCCATTTTCCCACCGAAACGCAAGTTGGCCATCCACATTCAAGTCCATCTCCGACTGCGCGGTTAACCATTTGGCAATCTGCTCCGGAGTCGTGAGGGCCCTCCATACTTTTTCCACCGGATGCTTCAAATGCCGCTCGAAGCTAACGACATGGCGCCCGTCAATATGCGAAATTTTTCCGTCCATAACGATCCCCCCGACAATTAGATTTATTCTCGACACTCATTACATTACCATACGTTTATATAACTGTAAAGAAATGAAATGGGCAAGTAAAAAGTCTCTCCTCATTGCAACCGGAGAGACTTCTGAAAAATAAGAAGTCGTTTGAGGAAACGATTCTGTTCAAGTAGGAGCGGCATTATTTCTCTCCGAAAACCTGCTCCTTTCACGCTGCTGGATAGAGTCAGAGGGTTAAAGTTTAATGATGCCATGAGTCAAGTAGGCCTCTCCATGTTAATAGGTTAGTCTATACAACCGATCATCACATTTCCCTCAGCTTCTTGTCAAATCAAGCTCTCGAATGGTTTTTGAAACCATCATAAAAATTACCCATTTCATATTTTACTTGGACAACGATAAAAATGACGTCTAATAAATCGGCGGCCTAGGACAAGCGGCTGCCTTCTCATTTCTGTTGCCACTGGAAGATAATGCCCAATTGCTGGCGGGATTGCCTGTCCGAGAGTTGCTGAATATAATGACCGTATCTCAGAAAAGGAAAAGGATGCTTCCCATGGATAAGGACCTGCGGCAACAGGCTCACGGGATGCATCCCGAACTCAACATGATCATTGTTTCAAAGTATGAGCTGGATGAGAAGTCATCCGGCGTTTTTTGTTCGGTGTGCAGAAGTGGTACCTTCTCCCTGTTGCGGGGAAGAGCTTAGAATCATTGGGAACAGGAAACGGAAGCTTACAAGTGAAGACGGGGAAAGCCGTGTGCTGGTAGTCCGTCGGCTGCGTTGTTCTGGGTGCCGGAGAATTATCGTAATTCTCCCTTTCGCTTAGTCACAAGCGGACGGCTTGTCCGTCACCATCAGGACAACTTAGCCCTTGTTAATCACATTATCTGACGGCGATTTCGGAACCGACAATGACGGTGACGAATCAAAGATAGGAACCGCCATTGGCGTGCCGAATTAACCCTCTTCCGTCCCCCAAAGGGGAAATGCAGCGAGCATGCCCCTGCACCCCATCACTCGCCATGCGGCGACTCCAACATGAATGCTGGGCTTTAATCAGTGTTGGCGCATGGCTCCGGCTGTCAAGGTACAGGGCGTACCTTGACAGACTTACTTGTACGTCATCAGACGATCGTTATTAAGACAAAGACGGTTTTAATTGATTCATATTACCGTCATTCAATAATTGACATTTTGGCGAATTCACCAACAAATAAAATGACATTCAACACCATATCTGTTGATATTCCTCAAACGAAGGATGTTAATGAGAACTTAGAGTTATTGAAACACATGAACCTAAATCCCACAAAACGGTATTATTCTATCTGTTTTAACACACGGAGTGGATTTCTCTAATATCTGTATTCTCTTTCTTGAATCTATAAAGTTGAGCCCTTTTTTTAATTACTATGTTATTCCCCCAAGAGCATGTAAATTGTTTTTCATACATTGATTTTGAGATTGGCGCCAATCTTTCATTCCAGTTAACAGATTATGAGAATGTATCGTAGAAGTAAATGGTAATTCAGTCACCACGAATTGAAGTTTATGGAGGTAACGCTATGGCATCGTTTGTTTATAATGTACCTGCAGCAGCTCGCTCGCCAATTAAAGCACCAAAAGGAAATAGCACTGTATATCAAGGCGGTGGCTATTTGTTCTATTGCGACAATCCAGAAACAATTCGTCCCAGTGATCTGGCGGATGCAGGTAGATACCTTAATCAGGCATACGTCAACGGTGCTGGTCAGGTGTATTTGTGGCACGAGAATGGAACACCAGGAACTATCACTCATTGTCTCCTTATTTATAATCCTAACAATCATTCTATCACTGTATCGTCCAGTAATTATGGAAAAACCAACGGTAATGGACTCAGTGATACACAGGCATGGGCTGATTATTTTGCTGGAAATTCCACATCGATCCAAATAGCTCCCAATCAATGGGGATCATTGTTTTCACAAAATGTCAACTCCGGGCATAACGTTGGCATTGTCGCTCGTACCAACATCACGAATAGTAGTACTGGAGCTGCTAGTACTGCTGTCTTCTATGATTTAGCTTACGTCAGCAATTCCTCGGGTGCTACAGAATTTTCTGATTCCGACGGTACAGGAAGACCAAGAGGAGTAGGTTCGGCCTTTTATCTCACGATTAATCTGGATACCATTGCTCCTACTACTACTGATGGTATTGCTTATGGGATGGCTGCTGGCAACAGCAACGATATTTTCGGCACCAGTGACTTGGTTTGGGTTTCTGGCCAAAATCCTGGTTATATACTTGGAAATTACGGAATCCAACATAGTATCACGATGAAAGTGCGAAATGATTTTAGTCAGGCAAAAAATTTCTATATCTATTTTGGGACCAATGTAATTTCATCACCTGAGTCTTTTGCCTTTCCTGTTGTTAATATGTACGGGTACACAAATCTGGCAAACTGGATCAATGGTGGGAGATATGTAGATTTAATTCAAACCGGTGAAATTAGTCCTGGGAGCACAGCGACAGTATCGTTTTTCATGGTGGTTGGGGCCATTTCCTCCACTCCGTGGTTCATCGGAGCTCGTCCAGTTTAAAAAATCAAAATAATAAAAGATGACCTGTGAGTTGGCACTTTAAAAAGGTGACCTAACACGGGTCATTTTTATTAATGCTGAAAACAGTAAGATGGATGGTTGCCTTGAGAATTAAATCAAATAATAGAATTCAATATGAAAATCTTGTAATAGGCTTTATACGTCTATGGATCGAAAAATCGGGCATAGCCGATAGAAGAAGTCTTCAATATGAACTGTGTTTTTTATTGATTTCCATAACTTGTAACGTTGTTACCTCTAGTAAATCGAGCAAAAGATCAGTAAAATTATTAGGGATTTCTCATTCCCTCTGGTGGATTGGTCGAACATATTTCAATTTTATTAAAGTTCGCATAATCTTTTATGATTTTTCAAATACTATTTTTGTATAGAGCCCAAATTTGATTTTTTTGTGAAACAAAAACTGTTTCGAAAGCGTTATTAATGTTGATCAATTGAAAATCCAAGGAGTGATGGCTTGTGAAAAAATTTGTGATGGGGCTTTTATGCGGGGCTGCTTTATCCATGTCAACGGTCGTTATAGCTTCCGATAGCATTCAAGCTATTTTATTCCCCAGCAAAATTACATTTCAGGTGAAAGGAAATCAAGCTGTCTTAGATACAAGCGAGAATCCTGTTCTGAATTATAATAATAAAACCTATATTCCTCTACGTGCTTTTGCAGAGGCTATGGGCGCTAACGTTGATTTTGTTTCAGGGTCGGAAGCGGCGGATCACTTGAACCTCATAACTGTTTCAAGCAATGAGTATAAGCTAATTCAATATGGACCGGATGATAATATATCCCCTGCTAATGCGGTTTATACTCCCTTAGGCGTGGGATTGGGACTTCCTGATGAGTATCGTCGAAACTCGGACCAACTGAGCATTGAAAATACGAATAACTTTGTTTTTTCTGTGATCAACAGAACAAACGATAACTTGCTTGTAGATCCTTCAACCACTTTGGCCTTGGAGGTATATACAGCACCGGAAGGTGTGGAGGATCAACTTGTATATCGATATGTTATTCCGCAAATTCCAAGACCTATCCCAAGCAGATCAAGTTATACTTTTACCATCCCGTGGAATCAAACTGGTTCAAATGGAAAAAAAATAGAGCCCGGCCGTTACATTGTTAAATTAGCCAAGCCCGAAAACATTAATTATCAGGTTGAAGGAGATAGCGACACGAAATCTGTACCAAGCTATGTGGATATGAGGTATGGACCAAGAAATTATATCGTAAATTACCAATAAAAATTACCAGATTTTAAGCCCATGCTTATGAGCGTTCATAACAAAAGATAGAGGAATTGCCTACTCATTGACTTATGAGAAAGATTCCCAAATAGGAATATGGTTTTTTTTGTTGTTCTCCAGAATCGAATGATAAAGCGTGTTCGGCAAGGAAATTCAGCGTCAGCCGAATCGTGCCGTACAAACGCGGACTTGAAGCGAGTACCTCCTCCTTCGGGCGGGTTCAGGGCGCTTGTGGCGCCTGGGGTCCCCCTTAGGGGGGATTTAGGGGGTGATTTTTAGGGATCTTTACTTTCATGTGCATCCCTCCATACGGTTACCGTACCCCATTTTCGGAAAAATATTTCCGTCCGCACAGTTCGGGCAGCCATAAGAAAAAGACCCGCAATCGCTCGGATCGCAGGTCGTTCAAAGGATATATATTAAAAAAGGGGGTCGAGTTTTATTATAGGCAAGGAACATTAACGGAGCATGAAATTCAAATTACAGTTATGTAACAAATTCAGGAAAAATCCGTCAACCCTGTCGTTTCTTCATAATAAACAGAGCAAAAAAGACGATCACCTCAATATTGACAAAAGCGATCCAAAAGCCGAACAGACCGAACATTCGCTGCACGCCTGTATATAATCCGTTCCACCACAGCGAACCGCCTATGAAAATAACGGCGTCCGCAAGCAGCGAGACCGCGAAGGCAACGGACAGCCTGCCGGTTTTGGCCATTACAACGAGCGCCAGCACGGCCGTTGCCGCAAAGCCGGCCCCGATGATAACCCAGTAAATCATATCGTTCGACAATACATTCACACTCCTGCAGCTTTGCAAAACTATGTTATAATACAGTATACCTTGCAAGCATCCGATAACAAAGCGAAAAACATGACGAATTTATGTCTGAGAGCAGCTTGCGACAGGCTATGAACAGGAGGAACCGAACTATGAGCCAATCGAAAGCGAAAAAGATGCGCCTGAAGCAGATCCGCGAGGGCAGGCCGAATCCGGAAACAAAGCGCGGCGGCTGGAACGGCATCGTGCCGGTCGAGCGGACGTCGCCGACGCTGCAGGAGCAGCAAACCCGTCAATACAATAAACATAAGAGGAAATGGAACCATTCGTACCTGGCGGACGACGGTTCCATTTTTCGTTTTCGGGCCCGCATTCGAATCGGTTTCGAGCAAAATCCTATTTTATAGCAAATTACTTTTCGTAATCGACAAAATACTCTTCTTTCCGCATCCGAAACGTGATATGATCAGAATATAACAAAAATTAAGCCAAGTGCCAGGTGATCTGTCATGAACTATGTGGAAACGAATTTGATCAAACTGTCCCGCCTGGGCGACCGCAATGCGTTTGCCGAACTGGTGGAGCTGTACCAGGAGAAAATCCAGCGGCTCGCATACAAAATGCTGCACAACCGGCTGGATACGGAAGATATCGTACAGGAAACGTTCATTCGCGTTTACCTTAATTTGAATCGGTTCGACGAGTCGCAAAATTTTTCCACATGGATTTATCGGATCGGAAAAAACTTGTGCATCGACCTGCTGCGCAAAAAGAAAAAAAACGTCTATTCGCTCGACGCCGAATTTACCGAAGACGAGGACGCGAACTACTATGCGCGGCTGCATAGCGACGAAGCGACGCCGGAGCACCGCGTCATCGAGAAGGAAACGAAGGCGCAGATGCTGAAGGTGATCGAGAAGCTGTCCGAGAAATACAAAACGATTGTGATTTTGTATTATTTGGAAGGGCTGTCTCTGATCGAAATCGCCGGCAAGCTCGGGCTTCCCGTGACGACGGTCAAGTCCCGCCTGAACCGGGGCCGCGAGCATCTCCGCAAAAAGATGGGACACGGCTTTTTCATCGGCTTGATGATATTTTTCTGCAATTTTATAACGGTTTAAAATAAACGCCAGCCATCCCGGAGACCGGGACGGCTGGCGTTTTTTCGGATCAAGGCCCGGATAGGTATGCATGCAGCGCATCTTGCAAATTTGCGACCGGACTTGCCGCTGCTTTATTCATTGCCGTAAACTCTGATTTCCACCATTTCCGCACGCGGGCAGCCGTTTGTGCTTTCGACGACGACGCGCAGCCTTTCCGCCGTTACCGTCCGGTCCAGGTTATGAACGCGCTTGCGTTTGCGGTTGCTTTTAACTTCGGCCACCGCTTTCCATTCGCCGTCTGCGAACGCTTCCAGCCGGTAGTCCTTCGCCAGCTCGGGAATGATTTCGAACGGGGTAAAATGGTGATGAAGATTGATCAAATCTTCGTTCACGTCATCGTTCCACGTCACATGCACTTCGTTTATGCCGATCGGCTGCCGCCAGCGAAGCTCGACATACTCCTCCCGCCCGAGAGCCATCGGCTCGGATACCCACATATGCGGGCCTCCGTAGGGACGGTTAAAGCCATCTATAACGTTGGCCGCCTCATAAGCTGCGGTTTCTCCGATCAAGCGGAAGCAAAAAGGCTTGCGCACGAACCTCCGCATGCTCCACTGTACGACAGGCTGGCTGATCGATTTCGCCTCAAGCTTATGTTCCTCCTCGGGCTTCGCATTGTTGCCGAACGCGAGGACACCCGTCATCGGCTCAGCCGACGTATACAGGCTCACGTCCGAATTCGCTTCGATCGTGAGGAACGCATTTTGCGGCGTTTCCGGCGTCCACGCCAGCGGCAGCCGCACCCACTGACGCTCCCCGGCGCGAAGCGCTACCCGCACGCGGGCGCGTTCGCCCGCCGGCACGTAGTTTTCCGGGCGGCCGGTGTCGTGCAGCGCCGCCTCGAGCACGGTGTCGCTGCCGGCATCGATCAGCAGCTCGATGCCGTCCAGCGCGCCGTAAGCCGGCAGCAGCAGCCCGGCGGCCTGCGTGAGCGGCACGCGCTCGGCCGGCGTCTCCACGGCAAGCCGGCGGCATACGCTGGACGCGGTCACTGCGGCCTGCCGCGCCAGGTCGAGCGCGTCGGTGCTCGCCAGACCGATGATGGAGGCGTCCGCCTTCAGCATCGTCTGCTGGAGCAGCCCGAGGTGGCTGCGGTACAGCTCGCGCGGCGAGACGCCGAGCTTGACGCCGAGTGCAGCGCCGGTGCCGGCCGCTTCGCCGATAACGGCGCACGTTGCCATGACGCGCGTCGTGCCGAAGGCCACGTGGGAGGCGCTGATGTTGCGTCCGGCGAACATCAGGTTTTGCACGTTGACCGAATACAGCGAGCGGAACGGGATATGGTAAACGCCGTCCGAATACATATGCTTCGAGCCGCTTTCCTGCGCGTACATCCCTTGCGGCGGATGCAGGTCGATCGACCAGCCGCCGAAGGCGATCCGGTCCTCGAACGGCTCCTGGGCGAGAATGTCGTTTTGGTTTAACACGTAGTCGCCGACAAATCGCCGGTATTCTCTTTTCCCCGGTACCGCGCCGACCCACTCCAGCGTCATATTTTCCGCATCCGGGAAGCTTCCGGAATTTTTGATGTAGTCCCAGATGCCGTAAATAGCCGACCACAGCTCGTCGCGGATGCGTTCGTTGTCATGCACCGTATCGAACTCGCCGCCCCATTCGATCCACCAATAATGGCAGCCGGAGTGCCCGCTTTTGATGACGCGGCGCATCGGAATCGACGTCTGCGTAATGTCTTTGGCGAAGCTGGGCTTTACGAAACGCACCGGATGGCCGGCATCCTTCGTATAAAACAAAATCGTGCTGCCGAGCGTAATGTCGTCCGCTGCTTCCGGCGCCCATTCTTCGCCATATTCGTGGCGCGCTTCGCGGCCGATCCGATACTTCGCCCCGGCGAGAAAGCCGACCAGCCCGTCGCCCGTGCAGTCGAGAAACATCGCGCTCTCGAAGCGGATGCGACGCTCCGAGCCCATCATCCATCCGGTCACCGAACGGATTGTCCGCTCCTCTTCGGGGCCGTCCGCCTCCACCTCGTGCACGTCGGTGTTCAAAAACAGCCGGATATTCGGCTCCGCCCGCACGGTCTCCAGCACGACCAGATCCCAAAAATACGGATTGCCGTCCGGATTTTGATACTGGTTTTCCACAAACATTTCGCCCATAATTCCGGTTTCCCGGGCGTACCTTTGCGTGCCGTGCGCAGTTGCGCCGCACACCCAAACGCGCACCTCGCTGCTGGAGTTGCCTCCCAGCACCGGCCGGTTTTGCACAAGCGCGACGGATCTGCCTTGTCTTGCCGCAGCTACGGCCGCACATACGCCGGCCAGACCGCCGCCGATCACAGTGACATCGCTTACAACAGTCTCGTTTTTCAAAATATGTTCTCTCCTTGCATTACGGTTTTTTCATTCCATACCGGAACTTTCACCTTTATCATAGGAGAGGAGACCTGTTTTTTCCATGCACATCGTTGATCCGAGCATATCCAAAATTTCAATCGCCTGCAAACGGGTCCGCAGGCAGCCTGGCTTGCGCCTCATCCAGCGCCTTCGCCATATTTTTCGTCATGAAATGTTCCTTTTCGCCGAAGATTACATAGCGGTAGCCGTCTACCTCGGGAAGCCTTTTTTTGCTGTACGGATGTTCGAAAAATGATGTGCACCGCATCGTTTCCAGCTCCGGAAGCTTCTTTACGATCAGAGCGAACAAATGTAAATCTTTCTGCGGTTTATAAGGGATAACGCCCAGATCGGCTAAATCCGCTTTGTCGGCGTGAAGTCCCGTCTCCTCAAACAACTCCCGCAAGGCGGTTTCCACAGGTGTCTCCCCTGGCTCAGACAAACCTTTGGGCAAGTCGTAAAAGCGGTTTCCAGTGGAATGGCATGCCAAAAAGCGCCGGAGATCCGTAAGAAGGACGCCGACGGATATTTTTTTCAAGCAAAATCACTCTCCGGCTTAATTGATATGGCAGAATTTCATCCGCCGCCATGACGGAGGTATCAGCTCGCCAACTGGTTCTCCTGACTTTCCATTTCTTTGACGATGGATTCAATTTCCCGCCTGATGATTTCGCATTTTTCTTTCGGGATGATTTTTTTCGTATCTTTCATGCGGCTTCCCTTTCTCTGGATGTTTTTTCTCGGTTGTAGAACTTTTTACTATGTAGATGGAGGAAAATACAAATTTATGTCGAATAAAAGCGCGAGGTGACTTTAGTTGAAGAAAAAAACATATCTGGGCTTTAAACCGCTCACGCAAGCCATTCATTTCCATACTGCCGCCATCAACCAAACCCCCGTACTGGCCTTTATGGGAACCGAACTGATCGGAAGCGGCATTATTACGGAAATCACCAACGACGCGATCAAGATTAACGAGGAGTATTATATGCGGGATGTTTGCAGATTCGTATACGCCAGCTGATGTTTTGGCACCTATAAGATTATACTGCATCGTTTCTTTCGCCGCAAATACCCTTCGTTCGAAATGATTCGACAGCAAAAAAACGCCCTTATTCGGGTTTCCGAGGCAGGGCGTTGGTTTTTGGGCCTGACATGTATCAGGCTCTTTTAGAGCAGTTCCTGCAATACTTCCAAAATGGCTGCGATACCGCCGCCGATAACTCCTCCGAGTACAATATGCACCGGGCATCCCTCCGTGAACGTATTAGCTGATATTAGTCTTTACCATGCCTCGCAAAAATATTCATCCATCATCGATCAGGGAGAGTGTACGATGACAAGTCAACCGCCCAAAGCCATTTTGCTGGACATGGACGATACAATCTTAGCGTACGATCATGGCATCGACACCGATGGCTGCTGGATTACGGCGTTCCGCGCTCATCTGCGCGAATCCGACGCCCCGGTTTCGATCGGACAGCTTATGCCGCATTTGAAACAATTCGCCAAATGGTATTGGAGCGACCCGGATAGACATCGTATCGGAAGATTGGATTTGCCTAAAGCGAGAACGGAAATCGTTTCTGCAGTGCTTTCCAAATTTCAACTTGATGATCCCGATATAGCAGCCCGTGTCGCGTTAACTTACGGAGACGAGCGGGACCGGGCGGTTTACGTTTTTCCGGACGCTATCGAAACGATACGCCGGCTTCGGGAAAAAGGAATCAAGCTGGCGCTGCTCACCAACGGCAACGCGAAGCCGCAGCGCTTCAAGGTAGAGCGCTTCGGTCTTGCCGAGCTATTCGACTGCATCCTGATTGAAGGCGAGTTCGGAGCCGGCAAACCTGACGAGCGGATTTACCGGTATGCACTGGAGAAGCTGGACGCCAAGCCAGACGAAACCTGGATGATCGGGGACAATTTCGAATGGGAAATCGCCGCTCCGCAGCGCATCGGAATAAAGGGGATCTGGGTGGATCATAAGGGAGAAGGTGTGCCGGAGCGTTTTGCCCAAGTGAAGCCATACAGGATCATCCGAACGTTAAGTGAGGTGTTGTCTTTTCTTTAGAAACCGATTCGCCCAGCCGTTTAAAGTTGAAAAAGAGCCCCCGTGGGCTCTTTTTCTCATTTCACCAGCAGCTTTTGAAAAATCGCGTCCCGCTGCGTTTTTTCCCGAAGCTCCCGGCAGTTGTTCTCCTTCGATTCAATCGTCCAGCCGGCGACCTTCGTGCCGCAGATGACCGCTTCGCCAAGCGTCAAACCGCGAACAAGGCCCATCACCGTGCCGGAAAAAAACGCATCCCCGGCACCGCTGGAGTCGACGAGCTGCACCGGGAACACAGGCTGGTATCCGGACTGCTTCGTTTTTCCGTCATAATAGATGGAACCGTTTTCCCCCAAGGTGACAACCATCGCTTTCAGCGAGTGGGCATCGACGTAGTTGACTAACGCCGCGATTTTGCCGTCCGTATCCAAGGAGTTAAAGTCGCCGCTTATCAGCTTCTCCGCTTCGACATCGTTGCAGATGAAGCATTCCAGTTCGCCGAGCATTTCCTTATGCTTCAGAATAACGTCCAGATTGCCGGGGATGCCGTATACCGGTTTGTTCCACTGCTTAGCCAGCTCCAGCGCGCGGCTTGAAATTTCCGCGTTCAGGTCGATTTCGAGCACAAGATGGGAGCTGTTTTTAACGATGTCTTCGCCGCGCTGCATAACGAGATTTTGCATCGTCGTGAGGTTCGGCATTTGGGAAATCGAGCCGGCCAAGTCGCCGTTTTCGTTCAGAACGGCGAGCCACATCCCCATCCCTTCGCTGGGCGTGCGCAGCAAATATTCCGTCGATACCCCGGCCGCCTTCAGACGCTTATGAATATCCTCGCCAAGAGCGGTATCGTCCAAGGTAGATACGAATGCGGTGGGCAAACCGAGATTCGCCAAGTTTTCCACAACGTTTCGTCCTACTCCCCCGTGGACGAACTGAATGCTGCCGAGATTGCGCCCAAGCGGATTATAGCTTTCTTTGGCAAAGCCTTTGCAATCGACAAATACCGTGCCAATCACCGAAACAAGAGTTGTCATTTTCCAAAGATCCCCTTACCCGTATTGTAGGATTGCAGCTTTATTATACAACCATTGATTCGTCTTGTCCCCGCATATATGCAAATTTCCGCATCAACCCCGCATAAAAGTGAACGTTTTGACACATGATAATCGGGTCATTCGGCAAAAGGAGGCCTATCATGGAAAACAAAGACGTGTATGCCCCGGTTTCATATAAAAACGAACAATATGACAGCCGGAACATTGTGGAGGACGGGAACGATCCGATCGACGATGCCGCTGAAGACGCGATGGCAGCCATCAAAGGCCATATCGAAAAGCAGGACCAGGAGGGGCAGCAGTAGCCGCTTCCGGCGCTGCATGAAAATCCCCGCCGAACCAAGGGCGGGGATTTTTTTGCAAATATCTCTCAGTTTAAGTTTTATGATGAATGTTTGAAGGGCCGAATGCGGCGGATGTCTTGGCCCCGAAGCGCAAGCTGTAAATCCATAAAATCAGCAGGTGCATCAGAGCCAGAACGAGATAAATATTGCTGAAAACGATGCTGTCCGTATTGAAATTCAGCGGATTCCAGCGCATGGTCGCGCCGAGGTCCACCATCCTGCTGTAAACGCCTGAAGCCATGCCGGCAGCGATAAAATTGAGCAGCGATAAAATTCCCATGCCCACCCCGACGTTCTCCTTGGCCAATGTTGTTGAGATCGTATTGGACATGGCGATAAGAATGAAGGATTGCCCCACATTGCCAAAAATGAAGAAGATGGCGACCCATAAAACCGACGCGCCGGTAAACGTCGACAGCAGGACGAAGCAAACAGTGAGCAGTGCCGATGCGAGCCAAAATACAAACGAATTCCCCCTTGCATCCGCCAGCTTTCCTGCTTTTCTCCCGAGAAAAGCCGATGCCAGCGCAGCGGGAACCATCGCAAAGCCGATCCAGCCGGATGGGAGTCGATGGACATTCGCGAGCAGCAGCGGGCTTAAAAAAGGCAGAGAAGAGCCGATCCCGCTAATGAGAAATACGAGCAGGAGACCTGTCGTATATTTTGAGTTTCCAAACATACGCGGCTGAATAAACGGCTCGGCCGCAGAACGGATGCGTACAATAAAAAACACCAGTACGAGCAGCCCTCCGGCCATAAACAGCCATGCCCCGTAAGTAACGCCGAGCAGCAGCATCGCTACCGTAACGGTCAACAGGCCCCCGCCAAGCCAATCCAAAGATGCCGGCCTGCCTTGTTCATCCCCCAAATATTTGCGGTAAAAAGGGATGGTGATCAAAATAAGCAGAGGAAGACAAAACAACCAGCGCCAATGGACGAAGCTGACGATCAATGAAGAGACGACCGGACCCAGCGCATTCCCCAGCGCCAAACCGACCGCGGCCGTGCCGATCGCCGCCCCTCTGCGCTCCGGAGCGAAATAGCGGACCGGAATCAGATTCGCTGTCGCCGGGACGACTGCCGCCCCCGCCGCTTGCAGGCATCTCCCGACAAGGACCGTCCAATAGGCTTGGGATATGAGCCCGATAAGCGATCCTCCGGCAAAAAGCAGCAGCCCGAACGTCAGCAAATTTTTCAGCTTGAAGCTGTCCGCCAGCTTCCCGTAAACGACCGCACCTATCGCGTAAATGAGGGCGTAAGCCGAAGAAATCCAGCTCACTTCCGCGACCGTAAGATGAAATTCCTCCCTGATCTGAGGCATAACGATGTTGAACATAAACGCGCTCATCGCGGACAAAGTAAGAGTAAACATCAACACGCGCAGCAACTTTTCGGCGGCATACTGCCGGATTTCCGTTTCCATGTTGGATATCTCCTTTCGAATCAAACACATATAAATGAATGCATGCACTTACTTGCATTGGCCGGTTAAAAAAACTAGGGGGTTAACGCCCTAGTGAGCGTCCTTGCGCTCTCTTCGATAAATGCTTCCATTTCGGCAGAAGGAAAAACCGAGTCGTCCGCATTGAGATTGCTTATAAACGCACCGTAGTTCATCCACATGAAGGTCAAAGCCTGCAGCTCCGAATTCGTCGAAATCATTTTCCCTTTTGCCTGCATGGCATTAAAGTAACCGGTCAGCAGTTCTTTCAGCTTCTGCGGGTGTTTGTTCGCTTTTTCCTGAAATTCGGCAAAAATATGGCTTTCTTTGAGAGCGATTTGGATGATTTTCCGGTTGCGGTTCATCGTCTTTTGGTAAGATCTGCTGATCAGAAGCAAGTCCGGATAAAGCTCCCCTACAAGCTCCTCCTGAAACAGCTTCGTCATCACTTCGGAGTAATGAAAATGATGAAATGCCGTCTCCAGCAGCTTCTGCTTGCTTCCGAACTGGCGAAACAACGTCACTTCGTTTACTCCCGCGGCGGCCGCGATTTCCTTGGTGGAAACGCCGTGATAACCTTTCTCCGCCACCAGATCGATGACGGCGCGCAAAAGCCGCTCGCTGCTGCTCTTGGATTGGTTAATTTTTTTGCCCCTCCTTTCTTTATACAGAAAGCTGAGTACGCAATGCAAGCGACTACTTGCATCAATAATATTCCAATTGTTTAAATGTGTCAAGCCGTTCGGTAAAACCGTTCATCGCTCTTCAGCGGCATAAGATTCCGCGGCCGCGGCAAGAAAATAAGCCAGGCCGGTTTGCTGATTTTCGAGCATTTGAAGGTGAAAATCGTCTTGGAGGAAAAGCCGCGTTTGCGCGGCGAAATCTGCGGCAGATATTTGATGGCCCCGCTCGTTCAAAAACGCAAGATGACGGCGAATCGCGGTGCGCACCTGCCCGCCGTCATGTTTGATCTGCGCTCTTAATGCCCGTGCGATATCCTCCATAAATGCCGCCGCTTCCGCCGCTTGTTCATTCATCTCCCGGACATTTACCGGATTATTTCCGATCATGTCATAATCGTAGGTTTGCTTCAAATATTCATTTTGCTCCTCGAGTGCGTCTTTCCACTCCTGCTCCGTTTCAAACCCTTTGAACATGCTTTTCGAGTCCATCGGCTCCCCTTTTGCCGCCGAACGAATCGATGCTTTCAACGTTTGAATGACGGCCAGCAATCGTTCCTTGCGGGCATGAAGAAGCTGCTCCTGCTGCTGCAGCACCGCCAGCCGGTCCGTTTCCCCGGCGAGCAGGTCTTTAATGTTTTCCAGCGGAATATCCAGCTCCCGGTAAAATAAAATTTGCTGCAGCCGCTCCAGTTCCTTCGTTCCGTACAGACGGTATCCGGCTTCGCTGATCTCGCACGGAACAAGCAGGCCGATTTTGTGGTAATGATGCAGCGTTTTAATCGTTACATTGGCAAGCGATGCGACTTCTTTGACCGTATAAAGCATGTTGTCATTCCTCCTTTACCGCAAGTGTAAAGCCTTCCCTTAGGGGAGACTCAAGTGCAGCGCCGAAAAAAATGATTTGACTCTCCCCTTGCAGGAGGCTTTACGCTGTAATTCGTAACGTTTTGCCAAGGAGGGGTACTATGATACGCAAGAACATGCTGTTTCGAAACGGATTTGTGCAAGCCATTCTGATGTCCGGCCTGTTTTCCCAATGCGGGATCTGGGTTCGCAACTTCGCCGTGCTTTTGTATGTAATGGATATATCCGGGGGCGATTCGTTTGCCGTCTCGATGATTTCCGTCGCCGAATATGCGCCTATCTTTCTGTTTTCTTTCATCGGCGGGGTGTTTGCGGACCGGTGGCGTCCGAAGAAAACGATCGTTTGGTGCGAACTGTTAAGCTCTCTGTCGGTGCTGATCGTGTTTTTGCTGCTCGAAACCGGTTCGTGGAAAACGATATTTTTGGCCACGCTCTGTTCCTCGATCTTGTCGCAGTTTGCCCAACCGGCCGGAATGAAGCTGTTCAAGCTTCATGTTCCGGACGAGCAAGCTCCGCTCTGCATGTCTTTACTGCAAACGCTGTTTTCGTTATTTATGGTTGCCGGACCGGTAATGGGCACATTAGTATACCGGCAATTCGGCATTCAGTTCGCCATGCTGTTGACGTGCTTATGTTTTATGTTATCCGCACTCGCCATTCTGTTTATACCGCCCGATCGCAGCGGAAAATCTGCGCACGAATCCGCAAAGTCTGCCGCTCTGCTTCGTGATATGGCGAATGGTCTTCGCTACGTCCGCGAACGTGCCGCGCTGGTGCGGTTAACGGTATGCTTCGCGTTGGTAGGATTGGGCGTAGGGATCTTGTCTCCGCTCAGCATTTTCCTCGTGACGGAACGATTAGGGTTATCCGCCGGGCAGCTGCCCTGGATTTCCGTCCCGTACGGCTTGGGGGAAATCGCCGGCGGTATCGCCACTTTCGCATTGGCTGCGAAAGTGTCCCCTCTGCGGCTGCTTCTGGCGGGGCTGCTCGCCAACGCCTTCGGCATTTTGGTATCCGGCTGGTCGTCCGCGCTTTGGCTGACGATGGCCGCCCAATTCGTCATCGCCCTTTTCCAGCCGGCCATTTTTGCCGGAAATCAGGCGCTTGTCATGAAGCATACCGATCCGGCGTATATCGGCCGGGTAACCGGCATTCGCACGCCGCTGATGACCGGGTCCATGCTGCTTGCGACGGGCTGCGCCGGCGCGCTGAAACATGCGCTGTCCCTCCCGACCGTTTACGGACTCGCCGCGATGTGTTTTCTTGCGGGAAGCCTGGTCATCGTCCGATTGAATCGAAAAAAAACCGGCATGGACGGTTGACCTTTGTTTTTTTGGTATAATGTAAATCATGGCGGAATAACGGACCATTTCCTGGAGAGGAGGCAGCCGCGGTGAAAGGCAGCATGAATCCGAACAAAGGCATATTGAAATACGAAGCCGGGATACGGAAATTTTCCCTCTCGCGGCATGCGCCGTCCGAAGATTTGCGTTTTTTTGTCAAGCATTATTGGCTGCTTCAATGGGATTTGCGCGGTCAAGCTCCGCATACCCAGGAAGTGCTGCAGCACCCGGGAGTAAACGTCGTTATCGAGCATGGCGCCTCCCGGATATGCGGCATAACGAGCGGGAAATCCACCCATGTTCTGCAGGGGAAAGGGCAGATCGTGGGTGTGCTGTTCCGGCCGGGAGCTTTCCGCGGCTTTATCCAATCGCCTGCTTCCGCTCTAACCGATCGCGTTGTCGAAGTCGCCGACTGCTTCGATATCGACACGGCTGCTTTCGAAGAGGCGCTCTTTGCGCTTGAAAACGATGAAGCGAAAATCGCGTTCGTAGAGCGGCTCCTGCGCCGTCACATCCCGGAACGCGACGACACCGTCGATACGCTGAACGAAGTGATCGACTGCATTATCCGCGACCGGCATATTACGAAGGTGGAGCAGCTTGCCGAACAATTCGGCATTACGAAGCGGACGCTGCAGCGATGGTTCAACGAATACGTCGGCGTGAGCCCCAAATGGGTGATCATGCGTTACCGGATGCACGAAGCGGCCGAGCTGATCGAAAGCGGCGCGGACCCGCTTCAGGCGGCAATGGCTCTCGGGTATGCCGATCAGGCCCATTTTTGCAAAGATTTCAAAGCCGCCGTCGGTAAAACCCCGAAACAATTTGCCCGAACGGGAACGTAATCCCCCTGCTGGCTGCAGGGGGTGTTTTCATTTTATCCGCTTACGGACTCCGTTCGGCTTTCTCTGGCAGAATCGGCATCGAGCAAAACCGCATTGATGCCGTTCAGGAAAGCAAGCGCGCTCGCTTTGATGATGTCCGTATCCATAGCCCGGCCGGAGTAAATTTTGCCGTCGTATTCGATGCGGATGTTGACGCGGCCTACGGCCTCTTTGCCTCTGGAAAGGCTGTTGATTTTATAGTCCTTCAGCTGCACGTCGAGTCCTACGAGCGTCCTGATGACGCCGTACAACGCGTCGATCGGACCGTCCCCGACACTGCTGCCTGTCAGCGTCTCGGCCCCCTTTTTCAACTGGACGGTAGCCGTCGGATGCAGATCGTTACTGACGACCTGGAACG
The DNA here is from genome assembly GCF_023276405.1 of Paenibacillus hamazuiensis. Classification (NCBI taxonomy): domain Bacteria; kingdom Bacillati; phylum Bacillota; class Bacilli; order Caryophanales; family Paenibacillaceae; genus Paenibacillus; species Paenibacillus hamazuiensis. The sequence goes on along the minus strand of NZ_JALRMO010000001.1, from coordinate 1,216,554 downwards.
ACTCCAGCTCGTACAGATGCCTCTCGCTTGTATCGATAGTGCGGTGCTGGGTCACGAGATAAAACACGTCGTGATCGTACACTTCTTTTTTCGCGTCGGCGAGCGCAAGAAACTTCTCGAACAACTGTTCGAAATCCGCCGCATCGCTTGTATCAAAGCCCATTTTCTCCACGGCGTTCTTAAAGGCATGACGGCCGGAGCGGGCGGTCAAAATCAGCTCCATGCTTTCCGCGCCGACTTCTTCGGGAGACAAAATTTCGTACACCTGCTTATCTTTAAGCAGCCCGTCCTGGTGGATGCCGGAAGAGTGGGCGAACGCATTTTCGCCGGTAATCGCCTTGTTCACCTGAACGTCGAGTCCGGTCAAATGGCTTACCAGCCTGGAAGTTCTGAGCAGCTCCTTCGTATTGATGCCGGTATGGCAGCGATAGTGGCTTTCGCGCACCTTGAGTCCCATGACCACTTCCTCCAAAGATGCGTTTCCGGCCCGTTCGCCGAGGCCGTTGATCGTACACTCGATTTTTTCGGCTCCGTTTTTGATCGCGCTCAGCGTATTGGCCGTGGCGAGTCCCAGGTCGTTGTGGCAGTGCACGCTCAGGATCACTTTGTCGTTCAAATTTTTCAACCGTTCGTTGATTCTGCGGATCAGATCGCCGAACTCCTCCGGCACCGCGTAGCCGACTGTATCGGGCACGTTGACGATCGTCGCTCCGGCTTTGACTACAGCTTCGATCGTTTTCCACAAATATTCGAATTCCGATCTCGATGCGTCCTCGGTGGAGTACTGCACATGCGGCAGCAGCGTTTTCGCATATTTGACCGCATCCACGCCCATCTGCAGCACCGCATCCTTGGAACGGTTAAACTTCTTTTCCACGTGAATGTTCGAGGTGCCCAGCACGATATGGATGAGCGGCCGCTGCGCCCATTTGACGCTTTCGTAGACGGCGTCGATGTCGCTTTTGACAGCCCGTGCCAGAGCGGTGACGGATACGGTATCCCCTACGGTGCGCGCAATTTCCTTTACCGCCTGAAAATCTCCCGCGGAAGAAGCGGGAAAACCCGCCTCGATAATATCCACATTCAGACGCTTTAATTGCTGGGCGATTTCGATTTTTTGCTGTATGTTGAGTTTTGCGCCCGGAACCTGCTCTCCGTCGCGCAAAGTGGTGTCGAATACAATGATTTTTCGGTTCATATTCATCTGCCTCCTCGTGGGATTTGCTAATATATATGTGAAGCGGGGTTGATTAAACCCGGACTTTAATCAACAAAAAACCCCGTCTCTACGTATAGAGACGAGGTTGAACCCGCGGTACCACTCTAATTCATTTCATGCGAAATGAGCTCTTTCGATGGCCATCACCATCTATCCCTGTAACGGTGGAACTCCGGCTTACCCTACATGATTCAGGCAGCAGTTCATAGACGAGTTCGAACTGAACGACATTACCGTTTCGCACCGGCCAACGGCTCTCTGAAAAGTCAATTCACTTCTACTATTTCTAATCGCAACTTTTGGATATGAATGTAAAAGTTATTTTATGGCATACCGTTTGCTTTGTCAACCCGCCAAGTGATTTTGCTTACAGATTCGCTCCCTTATTTTGAAAAGGAATGAGATTGCGCACCCGTTCGTCCCTCAGCCACAGCCCGCCCCAAACGAAAACGGCCAAGTAAACCGCAAACAAAATGTTGCTGAACAGCGGAGCGTCCATCCGCACCTGCGAAGCGACCGCCCCTCCAAAATAGGCGGTAAGAAGCAAGGCGCCCAAGACGGATGTGCGCGGAATGGCATAAAGAATCGTGCAAATCAGTCCGATAATTCCAATCGGGACGATATGGTGCTCCGCAAATCCCAACGTCACCGTTCCTTCCACGACCGCCGCCGGCTTCATTAATTTGAATATGCTGTCAAACAGCATAAACAGGATCGCTATTCCGCTCAAAATTCTTGCGGTCCACAGCCGGCCTTTTGAAATTTGTTTCGTCATTGTTTTTCCAGCTCCTTCATCTCCAAATTGTGACAAGATGATAATAGCACAGAAAGGAAATTCGGATTTCTTCTAGGTTGCTATTTTGGGAATGCAGTACAAAACGTTACGTTATCTTGCTTTGCAGCGTCCCTTCCAAATACCGCTCGCCCCACTCGCACATCTGATCGATGATCGGCTTGAGCGATTCTCCGAGCGGACTCAGTTCATAGACCACCTTGGGCGGCACCTGGTTGAACACCGTCCTTACGATGACTCCGTCGTCCTCCAATTCCCTCAGCTGCTGGGTCAGCATTTTTTGCGTAATTTCCGGCATCGCTTTTTTCAGCTCGCTCGTTCGTTTGGGCCCGTAGGTTAAATGGCATAAAATCAGCGTCTTCCATTTCCCCCCAATCACATTTATCGTGGCTTCCGCCGGGATGATATACGTTCGTTCCGAAATCTGCTTCAAGGGAGCTTTCCTCCTGTCGTTTGGCGTCGGTTCGCTTCCGGACCTAAGGTACTATTCGGTATCTATGGTACTTTTCGGTCCGAATGGCACAAGAAAGTGCGTACTTTTCCTTTTTCATTATAGGATACATACTTTCCTAGTACCAGACTTGACGGCAAAAAAATGGAGAAAATCAACTAAGCGCCGAGAGCGGAACACGCAAAAAAGCGCCTCTAAAAGGCGCTTTTTGCTTGCATTTACCGGGCCAATGAGCCGTTCAGCTCTCGTCGGCGCTCGGACCGTATATGGACGGGACCGGGACATCCAGCAGGCGAAGATAAACCGTCAGCTGTCCCCTGTGATGGTACCAGTGATTGAGCATCACCGAACGCACCATCTCGATGCGCGGCACCTCTACGATCGGGACGCCCTCTTGGGTGAGCGTCCAGGTTTCCGCAAGACCGGCTTCACCCCAAGCGGTCAGTTTGTTTACCGCCATTGCCGTATACTGCTCCAAAGCGGCGAAAATCTCATCCGGCGATGCCGCTTCAGGCAGAGGAACGACCGGCACTTCGCGTGTCCGCTCATTCAACAGCTCTGCCACGCCTCCGGGTAAGCCTGCGATATGCAGCGCCAATTGACCGAGCGACATCGACTTTTCATGCGGCTTCCAGGAAAGCTTGTCCGAAGGCACTCTCTCCAGTACTTTTCGCGTCAATTCCGCTTCCTGTTTCAATTCTGCGATCAACCTATCGGTATACCCCATAATATCTCCTCCTCGGTATGGTCAACTGCCACAACCATACCATGAAACGACATGGGACATTTCTCACGGATTGCTAAACTGGAGCGCTTCCTGATCGGGGAGCGGCCGAGTATTTTTCGCAATCTCAGATGCCCGTAAGCGCCGTCCCGGTTTCCAGCAAAGTTTTCATGCCCGACAGGACGATCGGCAGCCCCGCTTCCAAAACATTACCCGTATTCGGTGCAAGCTCGAATGCGTCGTGGATCACGGTGACCAGCGTAACTCCTGCGAACTGCGCGTGCGGCTCGATTTCCCACGTAATGCGGGACGGTTCCTCGTGCGCCGTATCGGAGCGAGAAAGGAGCTGCCAGGTCATTACCAGCCTGCGCGGCGGATCGACGAGCAGAAGCTCGCCTTTGGCCTGCACGTTTCCATCCGGGTTCCATATTTCGTACGATGAGCCGTTTTTCCAGTCCGACCGGATCGAGCCATTGTACCAATATTGGGACGTCATCGACGGGTCGGTCAATGCCTGCCAAATCCGCTCGGGTGTCGATTTGATGGCAATGCGGTTTACGTTTCGCGGTTTTTGCTCCACTTCGGGCTCACTCTCCAGTTCTGTTTTGAGCTGTATCAGTCCCGCTGCCCACGGTTCGGTATATTTGCTTACCCACCGCTCATAGATTTGGCGAATGGGTACCGAATTCAAGTAATGCAGCTTCTCCCTGCCTACCTTCCTCGTCGTAATCAGGCCGGCTTCCTCCAAAATACCCAGATGCTTCATCACGCCGAATCGGGACATGTTCAAATAGTTGCACAGATCGCTCAGCGTGCGTCCGTCGGATTGGTAAAGCAGGTCGAGCAAGGTGCGCCGGCTCGGGTCGGACAATGCTTTGAATACGTCTTTTTCCAACCGGAATCGCTCCTTTCTCCAAAAATCGCCAATAGACCGGCGGTATGCGGCAAATAACTAATTAAATGTGACTCGTTGATCACATTTTAACATATTCCGATTCGGGTTGTCAGCCGGCTCCAGAAACGTATCTCGACTTTCAATCGTTTTTTTGCACGCAAAAGGAAAAAGGAGCCGCGGCGGCTCCTTCGCTTTTTTTCAAACTCACCAGAAAAAGGGGAATGCTGCGATGGCAGCCAGCAAAAACAGCGGAAATATCCACCACCATCCGGCTCCCCAGCCGAAGTTGCCAAATCCCCAACCGAAAGGATATCCTCCGAAGCCAAAACCGCCCCACGCTTTAATTTTCGGCTTCTCGAACTTCATTTGCTTCAGTCGCGGTCCCAGCGACTTTTTCATAGATTTTTTAAAGTTCGCTACGACTGCTTCAGGAACATTTCCGATTGGCCTCATCACAAGATGACCGTCGTGAATCCGGTCGATTATTCCATAAGCAAAGTCCCCGTCACCCGTAATAGCCGCTACCGGACGCCCGACGTAAGGCGTGACCAGATCAGCGGAAACCGGATATTGTGCAAGAAACTGCACCCCAACCATCTCCTTTTCACATCATCGTTTTTGGGCATGAATCGCCGCTAAGTTACTGTATGAATATGGAGATATTTAGGTATGGACGAATGGACCTTATGGCGTTTTAGCATCATGCAAAAATATCAAGGAATCTTGTACGCGGCATGTTCCCGAACAAGCGCTGCGGTTTCCAGATACAAAGCACTGTTATATGAATTCGAGTCCAGCCGTTCCGGAGGACGGACATGCAGCGGAATGTGCTCCTTAAAAATAACGTCGGTTTGTGCAGAGCCGCCGCTTCCTTTAGCCTGCAGCATCTCCGCTTGACGGCGGTAATAAGCCGCGATCTCGCTGAGCTGCCCGGACCAACCTGCCCTGTCCGCCGCTGACATATGTCCGGAGTTGCGCCAGTCGGAGAGCAGATCGGCCATCCTCTCCAAACTGGCTTGTCCATAGCTCCAAAGCTGAAACTGCTTCTTAAAGCCTGCCGCCATATTTTGCTTTTGGGCGAAAAATGGGTAAAACTTCAGGCTCTTGCTTATATCCGTCAAAGTTTTGCGCGTTTGAAGCTCCAGCTCAAGGAGCTGTTTCATTTCCTGCCGCAGCTTTTCCCCTTCTCCGTTATCACAGCCTCGTCCAACCCATGCGGCGGCGGATGTGTACATTTTCGACAGTCGATCGGCAAACGGAGCCGCCGCCTGCTTCATCTCTTTTTTGTAGTTCGGGGGGACTGCGTACAAGATGATAGCGGAAAGCACAACCCCGATCCCTGTATCTCTTAAACGGTCGACGAAATAATGGTCCGATTGATGATCGAGTACAAGCACGAGCAGAACGGTCAATCCCACCTGCTCCGAAACAATCGGATTCCTTCGCAAGCCCTTGGCTATCCATAATCCCACCAGGACAAGGAATCCGATCGTCCAGGCGTGCGGCTCGTTTAAAAATCGGGATACCAATTCTACGAAACATGCGCCTATAATCGTTCCGACCGCGCGATGACCCGAAAACTTCAGGGTCTGCAAAAGCGTGCTTTTCATGCAGAGAATGACCGACACCGGGGCGAGATAAGGATGTGAGGATCCGGAAAGCTTGGCGAGCTGCCACGATACGGCGCATGCGACGGCTATTTTGGCAATCATCATACCCGTTAAGGTACTGCTTTGTTTCTTATTCCGGTTCATGTTCGCCCCCGCCTTTATTTGGTAAAATAATACCTTTAGGGTTTCTATTTTCCGGAAATTTATTATGTATCGTTGTCAGCGATCGCCTATAAAAAGCATCCCCTCCCAAGCAGCGCCGGAGGGGATGAGCCTTCAATCTTCGTTGCCTGTCGCGCCTTTATAATGATGCGTATGCGGCGTTCTCCCGTTTACCGTCGTAAACCCTTCAAAGTAATGAATATGCCCGCCTCCCGGCAGATCGACGGCCGGACCTGTCACCCCTTGGATGACATGGGTATGCCCGTGATTTAACGACGTTACGGTATGATAGCGATGAACGTGCGGGACGCCGGTCGGAGCGGGTTCGGTTACGCCCACATATTGATGAACATGCCCGTCGTCATAGGAAGTTACGCCCGAAAAAGGGTGAACATGATATACGGGGCGACCGTCCCAGGACGTAATGTAGAGACCGTGGGAATGTTCCTTCCCGGAATCCTTGGAGTGAAGGACGAATCCTTTAACCGGAATTTTTTTCAAAGCAGCAGCTCCTTTTTTATGCGTGATTTGGTAACTAAAATATGTCTGCATGCCAGTCTATGTCCTAGGCACCCGTTCCGTCGACAGGCGAAAATAGACGATAGTCCGGGCAAAAACGAAAGGCCTGCAAAACCGTTTGAACAAACGGTCTGCAGGCCTTTTCATTATTTTCTCTGCCGCCAAGGGCTGTCGGTGCAGACGATCCCCTTGGCAGGTCAGGTCGCCGATCAGTTAGTAAAAACGCGAAGCGATTCAACCAAGATTTTGAACCGGTCGGGCTTCAGGAGATAAAAAATCCGTTTCCCCTCCCTGCACTCCTGAATGAAGCCTTCTTCCTTCAGTTCCTTCAGATGATACGACAGCTTAGACGACGAAATATCGCCCAAGCCGAGCTTCAGATCCTCCGGACAGATCGCGTCGGAATATGCCGAACAGACGGGGGACTGGTATATCTCCTGCCTCCCCTCTTTAAGAAGCATTAAAATTTTCAGCCGTATAGGGTCGCTAAGTACTTTGGCCGCTTGGGACAGGGCAATTTCATCATTTTGTCTCATGGAAAAATTATAACATCATTCTCTTGACATTTCAAATATTTTTGAAATATAATCACCTAGAAACGTTTCAAATAAATTTGAAATATAAGGAGTGAAGTTACCGATGTCCACCGATCCACAAGCACGGCTGCGCACCGCTTCGCCTGAGGTCGCTGCTGTCAATAAGCGCGCTATGGGATGGAGCCTGGCTCTGCTCGCATTAGCCCAGCTCATCTATGGGCTCGACATCAATATCGTTTTCGTGGCTTTACCGGAGATCGGTCAAGGTCTTGGCTTCTCGGAGCAGTCGCTGCAATGGGTCGTCAGCGCCTACACCGTTTTCTGCGGAGGCTTCCTGCTTCTTGGCGGGCGTGCCGCCGATTTGCTCGGACAAAAGCGAATGTTTATTTTCGCGCTCATTCTCTATGCGCTTTCGTCACTAATGGGCGGCTTGGCCTGGGAGCCGCTTGTCATCGTGATCGCCCGCGCCATCCAAGGCATTGGGGCGGCGTTCCTTTTTCCGGCCACGTTGTCGCTGATCAACCGGTTATTTGAGGAAGGACCGCGCCGCAATCGCGCGCTGGCCGTATGGGGCGGGGCCGGAGCCAGCGGGCTGACGATCGGCTCGATCTTGGGCGGGGTGCTGACCAATGCGTTTGGTTGGGAGGCGGTATTTTTGGTCAATGTTCCATTAGCGGGATTGGTTGCATTGGCTGCGCTGTTCATAATTCCCCGCGACGAGCGACGGGATCAAAAGCGTCATTTTGATATGCCCGGCGCTGTCACCGTGACCGCGGGTGCCACCCTTCTGGTTTATGTTCTCGTACAAGGACCCGAGTCCGGCTGGAATTCCCCAAATATTATAATATGCGCGGTACTTTCCCTGGTCATTTTATCTATTTTCACCCTCATCGAAGGACGCAGCAAAGCTCCTTTAATGTCGCTGCATCTTTTTCGCAACCGCAGCTTGGTTACGGGGACGCTCATTACCTTTATCTACATGGGAACGTTCGGCGCACTGCCGTACTTCCTGACCACGCTCTTCCAAAACGTGCACGGATACAGCGCCTTGCAGACCGGTCTCGCCTTCATCGTCCCTTCGCTGGCGATTGCGGCGGGTACTCAGCTCGGCGAACGGCTGGCGACCCGGTTGGAGGCACGCAGCACACTGCTTATCGGCATGATCGTCGGCATTGCCGGAACGATACTGATTCCAATAGGCGCTTATACCGGCAGCAGCTACCTCATCATCGTTCCGGGGCTCGTTATTTCCGGCATCGGCCAAGGCATTACGTGGACCGGAATGTGGGTTGCCGCTTCAAGCGGCGTAGCCCGGGAGGATCAAGGCGTAGCGTCCGGAATCGCGTCGACCACATTAAACATCGGCAATGCCGTAGGTCTGGCTATCCTTATTGCCGTCGCCAACTCGGGCATTCAGGGAAAAACGGGCGAATCTCTGCGCGAAGCCGTCGCTGCGGGCGAAAGAACAGCGGTTTATCTGGCGGCGCTTGGTATACTGCTCGGCGCGGTTGTCGCTTTGTTTTTGCCGCGAAAACGGTAGTTTTATCCAAGCAAAAAAAAATTCGGCCAAAATCGCATTTAGAATGAATGCGGTTTTGGCCGGTGCATGAACTTGCCAGGAAGAGAGCCATCATTAAAAGACCTCCGGTTGAAGCTGTTTTCATACTTATCACTCCCGCGTATTTTTCATAAGCTCATTTGCCTACTTTTTATTACGTGCTAACATATTGTTTATAGGAAGTACGCACTTCAAAGTGGTATAGTATGGAAAAAGAAACTGCGGGGGAGTCAACATAAATCATGGTCGATTTTGAATGGTATCGAAGCTTCATTGCCATATACAAGCACAATTCCGTGTCGGAAGCCGCCAAAACGCGGATGATGACGCAGCCGGCGATGAGCCAGCATTTGTCCGCCCTGGAAGCCGAGGTCGGGGAGCCGTTATTTACAAGAACGTCCAGGAAACTGACGCCGACCGAAAGAGGGAAAGAGCTCTATTCCCAGGTTGCCCCGCTGATCGAAAGGCTGGAGGAAACGACGGTGAGCCTGAAAGCGGCGTCCCTGCCTACGCTTAAAGTCATCCGTATCGGTACCGCACACGAATTTTATTGCGAAAACATACTACCCCGGCTGAACGAGCTTAACATGTGTACGGTATCGTATTTCGGAACCGCGGATCAATTGCTGGAAATTTTGAAGGAAGACAAGGCGGACATCATCTTCACTTCCAAAAAGTTCATTGCTCCGGGGATCGAATATGTAAAGCTGTACGACGAGGAGTTTGCGGTCGTCGCTCCCGCGCATATGGAGGTTCCGGATACGGATCGGCCCACGGACATCGAACAATGGCTTTGCGCGCAAAAATGGATCAGCTACGGACTGGAGCTGCCGATCATCAGACGGCTATGGAGGCAGCATTTTCAGAAAAGGCCGCTCATTAAACCCGTCCATGTCATTCCCAATCTGCATATGATTTTGAGGGCGATTGAAAACGGGTCGGGGATCAGCGTGCTGCCAACATACCTGCTGCGTCAACCGAACGAAAAGGCCAAAATCATATTGGAGCAATTGAAAGTAACAAACGAATTGTACATTGCCTACCAAATGAAACATAAGCATTTGCAGGAAATGGGCAGAATTGTGAAGATCATACGCGAAAACGAGTAACGATCAATCGGATTTCCGGTTGATTTTTTTGCATATTATAAATATTTTTATGAATAAATCATTATTTCATAATTTGTATTATAGGTTGGTTGGATTTAGAATAACGTTGAAGCGATCATCCCTTATAGGAGGTTGGAGAAATTGGATAAAAAGAGAATATTGATCGTCGTCACTAACCATACTGAAATTCATGAAGGCAAACGGACGGGCATTTGGCTGTCGGAATTCGCCGAGGCTTATTTGGAGTTCACCGCCCAAGGATACGAGGTCAAGGTGGCAAGCCCGCTCGGGGGACCGGGTCCCGTGGATCCGGGCAGCGTCGATGCCAATACGCCCAAGCATGTTTTGGATACACAGCGGTATCTGGAGGACACGGTGAAATTGGACAGCGTCTCGGCCGAAACGTTCGATGCGATTTTCTTGCCGGGCGGTCACGGAACGATGTACGACCTGCCGAACGATCGCAAGCTGCAGCAGTTGCTGCGCGATTTCTATGAAGCCGGCAAAGTGGTCGCCGCGGTTTGTCACGGACCGGCCGGCCTCGTCGGCGCAACATTGTCAAGCGGCGAGCCGCTCGTCGCCGGCAAACGGGTCAGCGCGTTCACGGATCGCGAGGAAGCGGCAACCACACTTGACCGGCATTTGCCGTTTTTGCTCGAAAGCAAGCTGCGCGATCTGGGGGCTATCTTCGTGGCCGCTCCGAACTGGACCTGCCATTGCGAGGTTGACGGCAGCCTGGTAACCGGGCAGAATCCTCAATCCACCCTTGCGGTAACCAAGGCAGTTATTGAAATATTGGGGTGATTCACGATGAATACAGAAACCATTTCCGGCAAATACGCGGCGTCATCCGGAAGAAGCGCAACCATCGCCATCTACGCTCTTACGCTGGGAGCATTTGCGATCGGGATGACCGAATTCGTCATCATGGGCCTTCTTCCCGAAGTAGCCGCCGATCTTAACGTTTCCATCCCGGCGGCCGGATTGCTGATCACCGGCTATGCGCTCGGGGTCGCCGTCGGCGCTCCGTTCATTACGATATCCACGCATAAGATGCCGCGCAAGGCGCTGCTGCTGCTGCTCATGGGCATCTTCATCGCGGGCAATGCGCTGGCCGCTGTCGCGCCGAACTATGCCGTTTTGATGGCGGCCCGTTTTGTAGCGGCGCTCACCCACGGTTCCTTCTTCGGCGTCGGCTCCGTCGTCGCTGCGGAGCTCGTTCCCAAAGAGAAACGCGCGGGCGCCATCGCCTTGATGTTTACGGGACTTACGCTCGCCAACATCCTCGGCGTACCGTTCGGAACATTCCTCGGCCAGGCTTACGGCTGGAGGTCCACCTTCTGGGTCATTACCGCGATCGGAATCGTGGCGCTTATCGGCGTGATGACGCTCGTTCCGAAGGTAAAAGCCGCCCCGTCGAGCTTATCGCAGGAGCTTGGCGTACTGCGCCGTCCGGCCGTTCACATTGCGCTGCTCATGACCGTATTCGGCTTCGGCGGCGTGTTCACCGCCTTCACGTATATTGCGCCGATATTGACGGACATCACGGGTTTTTCTTCCGGTGCCGTATCCTATATTCTCGTCTTGTTCGGCGTCGGCATCACGATAGGCAACATTTACGGCGGCAAGCTGGCGGACTGGAAGCTGCTGCCCTCGCTGATCGGAACGCTCGTGCTGCTCGCAGTCACGCTCGCTTTGTTCAGCCTGACCGATGCGTATAAGATCCCGGCATTGATCACCATATTCGTACTCGGCGTCGCCTCGTTCGGCACGGTGCCCGGGCTGCAGCTTCACATGCTGAATACGGCCAAGGAAGCGCCGACCCTCGCATCGACGCTGAACATCGCCGCTTTCAACCTGGGCAATGCTTTTGGCGCATATCTGGGCGGTATCGTCATCGATCTGCAAATCGGCGGAGGGCTCCCCGCTGTTCCGCTAACGGCGGCGCTTGTGACGGTCATCGGCATTCTGTTTGCCTTGTGGGGATTACAAATGCGTCAAAAAAGCTGATTTCGTACCGATCTCTCGCCGGACTAAACAGGCAAAAACCGCCGCCGCTATCAAGCGGCGGCGTTCTGTCGTTGCTTAGGAAATTATGTTTGGCTAATTTTTGCGGACAACCGGGGGGCTCCCCCAAAAGTACTAGGAATAGGCAACTTTTGGGGGATTTGTTCTCAATAGAGCGACCTGGCTTCCCGCCTTACTTCCTCAATGATCGCCCTCACGCCTTCCTCGATATGCTCCGGCTGCGCCCTCGCGATGCTGATCCGCAAAAACTTTTCCCGTTCCAAATAATCCGATAAGTAAAACCTTTTGCCGGAGGCGACCGCGATTTCCTTTTCCGCAAGACGCTTGATGAGCCGCTCCAGATTGACCGTTTGCGGAAGCTTGAACTGCACGAACACGCCGGAGCGGACATCCGGTATTTCGATAAGTCCCGCTTCGTTATACCGGCGCACCGCTTCGTTCAAAGAGCGGATCCTGGCCGTATATTGGCTGCTTATTTTGCGCTTGTGCCGCTCGTACATGCCGCTTTTGATATACACTTCAAGCGCCGCCTGGGACAGCTGCGAGGTGTCTGCGTATCTTTTATATTCGCAGAATGTCTCCAGCAGCTTTTCCGGCAAAACGACGGCACCGATCCGCAGCCCCGGGAAGACGATTTTCGAGAAGCTTTTCACATATACGACGTGCGACGCCCCGTTATAGGCGTAAATCGGATCCGCGCCCGAATCTTCGCCGAGGTCAGCCAAGAAATCGTCCTCCACGACGTAAACGTCATATTTTTGGGCCAAACGGGCGATCGCTTTCCTCTCTTCTACACTGTACGAGGTGCCGAGCGGGCTGTGATACCTGGACATGGTATAAAAAAACTTGATTCCGCCATTTCTGAATTTTTCCTCAAGTTCGTGCAAATCGATACCTTCCGCCGTACGGACGATTCCGCATACCGGTATGCCCTCGGCCTCAAGAAAACGCAAATAAATGTCGTAGCTCGGCTGTTCGACCAGAATGGCGGAATTCCCGTTCGGAAACGGCATTTTAGCAAGCAGCTCGAGCGCCGGTTGGGCCCCCGACATAACGATAATCCGTTCCGCTTTGGCAAATATTTGATCCGAGGACAAATGGGAAACGAGCGTATGACGAAGCGTCTTCAGCCCTTTCGAATCGCCGCAGGTGAACAGATCGTATTTGTAAATGTCCAGAGCTTTGTTCAAACAATGCTGGAAATCCAAATACGGAAACACATTCGGATCCGGCGACGTAGAGGCGAAATCGATCCTCTTGCCTGGACTGGCAACGGACCGGTCTCCCGGCTTTTCGACCACGTAAAAGCCGCTTTGGGCGATCGAATAGATGGCATGGCGTTTCTCCAATTCTGCATACGCCCGTGTAATCGTGCTGATGCTGCAGCCGTAATGCTTCGCCGCATGGCGGACGGAAGGCAGCTTTTGGCCCGAGGCGAATTGTCCTACCGCTATTTTTCCTTCCATGTCGGAAAGGATATCCAAATATCTTTTCATTCCGCTCCCTCTCTTTCCACCTATCATTATAATATAAAAGGTTAACTGTATCGATACAGTTCGGAAAATATGTTATTGTTCCGACCCGCATATCGGCTTACTATGTCAAATAACGGATTCAAGTTCGCGAACACGATCCAAACTTTCAAGGGGAGGAAAATTCCAACATTGAACCAAAACGGACTGAAACTCGCTTATGTATGTGCGGTACTGAATGCAGCAATCATCGGTTTTTCCTTTTTATTTACCAAAGTGGCACTGGAATACGCCCCGCCGATGGATACATTGGCATACCGTTTTGCCGTATCGTTTGCGGCCATGTCGATCCCCGTTTTGCTGGGCCGGGTTCGTTTGAGCTATCGCGGCAAACCGCTGTTTAAACCGCTGCTGCTGGCCACGATGTATCCGCTTGGATTTTTCCTGTTTCAAGCGTTCGGGCTGCGGCACGCAACTTCGTCCGAGGGAGGTATCCTGCTTGCCTTCGCTCCCGTTTTGACGGCGCTGCTCGCTTTCGTCTTTTTGAAGGAATCGATGACCGTCCTGCAGCAGCTATCGATCGGCCTGTCGGTTGCCGGCGTTGTGTTCATCTTCGTCATGAAAGGAAACGGCATCGACTGGTCCAGCTTAGGCGGAATATTCCTGCTGTTCCTGTCGTGTCTCGCCTTCGCCGGGTACAGCGTTTTGGCCCGGTCGCTGCTGAAATCCTACGGCCCGACGGAAATCAGCTTTTTGATGCTCGGCATCGGCTTCGTCTTTTTTCTCGCTGCAGCGATTGCGGATCATGCCGTCTCCGGTACGGCCGGAAGTCTGCTGGCTCCACTCGGAAGCGGCACCTTCATCGTATCGATTCTTTACCTGGGGATCCTGTCCTCGCTCGTCACGGCTTTAACCGCAAACTACGCTTTGTCCAAAATAGAAGCTTCGAAAATGAGCGTATTCGCCAATCTGGCGACTGTCGTCTCCATTGCAGCGGGCGCGGTTTTTCTCGGGGAAAACATCGAGGTTTACCACCTTCTCGGCTCGGCGATGATCATAGCGGGAGTCATCGGAACGAATCGTTTCGGACGAACAAGTCCAAAAGTAAAGCAATCCGCTGAAAATTATTCAAAGGAGTCGATTTGAAATGTCATCTACCGTACAAACCGATTTTTTCACCGTCATCCGTGAGCGTCATTCCGTCAGATATTTTGATCCGTCGCACACACTCGGCGAACAAGAGATCAAGGAGCTGCTGGAATTGGCCGGCAGCGCCCCGTCGTCCTGGAATCTTCAGCATTGGAAATTCGTCGCCTTTACCGATCCGGCAGCCAAGGAAAAGCTGCGACCTGTCGCTAACGGCCAAAGGCAAGTCGTCGACGCCTCCGTTACCGTCGCCATACTCGGAGACCTGGAGGCGAACCGGAATGCCGAAGCCGTGTTCAGACCCGTCGTCCAGGCCGGACTTGACGATGCTTACGCCGGTTATTCATCTTACCGGGCCATGATCGAGCAAATCGAGGCTGCTTATGCGAATGCGTCTCCTACCTATCGTCGCGACGAAGCGATTCGCAACGCTTCGCTTGCCGCCATGCAGCTGATGCTCGCGGCAAAAGCGAAAGGTCTCGACTCGGGCCCGATGGTCGGCTTCGATGCCGACGCTTTCGTCAAAGCGTTTAACGTGCCGCCGCGCTACATTCCGGTCCTGCTTGTTGCCATTGGCAAAGCGGTAAAACCCGCCCGGCCCACAACACGCTTCCCCGCGGAGCAGACGGTCGTATGGAACGGGTTTTGAGCCCGACGGCAGCTATCTCATGCATATTTCACCGACCGCTGGCCGCATGCATTTTGAGCCGCACATATTGCCAAGACGTCGCCGCGAAACGCGGTGGCGTCTTTTCTTTTTGCTGTGCAAGGCCGCTAAGGTACTTTTTGGTTCCTATATCACTTTTTAGTTCCAATGATACAAAAAAGTGCCTTCTTCCCATTTTTCATAATATGATACATAATTTTTTCCGAAGCGGCATCGAAAAAACTGCCGTTCCGAAATATTGAAAATAATGGAAGGTGATGTATAATGAAAGTACTGACTGTTGTATCGCACCCGAGAGTTCAATCTTTAACTTTTTCCGTTGCGGAACAATTCACTCAAGGCCTCAAAGATGCAGGCCACGAAACGGAGGTGCTGGATCTTCATCGAAGCGGATTTAATCCCGTATTATGGGAAGCGGACGAACCGGACTGGTCGAACGAACACAAAACCTACTCTCCGGAAGTGCAAGCGGAAATGGAACGAATGAAGAAACACGATGCTCTTGCATATATTTTTCCGATTTGGTGGTACGGCTTGCCGGCCATGTTAAAGGGTTATATCGACCGCGTATGGAATCATGGTTTTGCATACGGTTCGAAAAAGCTGCATCATAAGCGGGTATTGTGGCTCGGTCTCGCCGCCGCTCCGGCTGAACACTTTGAGAAGAGACAATATGACAAAATGATGGCTCAACAGCTTAATATCGGAATGGCCGATTACGTAGGAATCCGCGATAGCAAATTGGAGATCTTATATGACACTCTGGATTCGAAACCGGGCATTCATGAGAAGCTGCTGGAGCGGGCTTATCGGCTCGGTTACGATTATGACGGCATTTCCAGGAATGAAGCGATTGACTTTCGTTAAACTGTAACTTTTTCAATGACAGAAATTATATCGTTTAATTGTCCATCTTAAAATACATGGAAAGGTGTAATGGAAATGGTCGCAATAAATCAACAAATTTTTTTAGCCAAACGTCCGGAAGGATTGCCTGCGGAAGATACATTCGGATTTCGTCACATACCGATCGATAAGCCTGAGCAAGATCAGGTGCTTGTCAAAACCCTCTACCTGTCGGTAGATCCATACATGCGAGGGCGGATGAGCACCGAAAAGTCGTATATTGAACCTTTTGTTTTAAATGAGGCGATTGCCGGATCCATGATCGGCGAAGTGGTTGAATCCCGTTCGGAGCATCTGCAGGCCGGTGACAAGGTTCAAGGCTTCCTGCCTTGGCAGCTTTACAACACCGTCGATGCCTCAGCCGTCACCAAAATAAATCGCTTGGATGTTCCGTTATCCGCTTATTTAAGCGTGCTCGGAATTACCGGTTTAACCGCGTACTTCGGGATGCTGGATATCGGTGCGCCGAAACAGGGAGAAACCGTCGTTGTTTCAAGCGCTGCGGGAGCCGTCGGCTCCATTGCCGGCCAAATTGCGAAAATCAAAGGCGCCCGCGTCGTCGGCATCGCAGGAACGGAAGAGAAAGCCGCATATTTGGAAAAAGAGCTCGGTTTCGATATAGGAATCAACTACAATCAGGTTGATGATTTGCAAAAAGCTCTTGAAGAAGCGTGCCCCGATGGAGTGGACGTTTACTTCGACAATGTCGGCGGCAGCATCTCCGATGCCGTTATCAGTTTGCTGAACGATTTTGCACGAATCCCGTTATGCGGCACGATCTCATCTTATAATAACAAAGACACGGATGTCGGACCCCGCATTCAGCCGAAGCTGTTAAAGACACGTTCGCTGCTCAAAGGATTTATTATAACCGATTACGCAGAGCGGTTTGATGAAGGGCTTGGAGAGCTTGCCGGATGGCTTTCCGAAGGCAAACTCAAGTACAACGAAACCGTTACGACAGGCTTTGAAAATACGCCGAACGCATTTCTCGATTTGTTTAAAGGAAAAAATGTAGGCAAGCTGCTTGTAAAGGTAAGCGACCCTGCAAATTGAACGGGCAACAACGCAGCCTCAACCGGCTGCGTTGTTTTTTTGTAAGCCGGAACGATGTTCAGCCCCCCGCCTTATTCCTTATTGCACGGAAATCATCACGATCCCCGCAAACGTGCAGACGATGCCCGCCCATTGATTCCACGACAGCTTCTCGCCGCCTGCAAGCACGCCCCACAGCAAAGTGACGACGGCGAACAACGATGTTGCCGTAATCACAATGGACGTATCTTCAAGTCCCAGCCCAAGATTGTAGCAAACGAGGGCGGCGGCGTCCAAAACGCCGACAAGAACGATCAGACCGCCGCGTTTGAGATCGGGCCGCACGATTCGCTTCTTGCAGCACGCGTATACGATCGGGAGTAAAATCGTCGCCTGCAGACGGCCGACCCATACCGTTGCCAGACCGCCCAGCGCTGCTTGCGGATAACGAAGCCCAAAGAACGCCGCACCGAGAAATAACGCCGCCAAAATCGCCCACACCGCTCCGCTTTCGAGCTTTTGCCCGGATATGTTCCTCCGCACCCCGGATAAAACCAATGTGGCAAAAATGATGCCTGCCAAAGTGAGCACGATAGCCGCCAGCGAAGCTGCGTCAATGCGTTCTCCGGACATAACGGCCAAAACGACGGTGAATACCGAGAAACTTGACGCGATCGGAGCTACAACCGAAGCTTTGCCGGTAACCAGACCCTGATAAAGAAAAAGAATGCCGATCAGGTCAAGCAGCATCCATAAACCGGCTGCGGCAACGTGCGAATAGGCCAGCAGCAAATGCCACTGCCCTTGCCAGGTTAAAGCTGCCGTAAGAAACAGTAATCCGACAAGCTGCATGTAGAAAAGCGTGGAATATATCCCCGTTTGCCTGCTTGCTTTGCCCGCGAAAAAATCGGCGGTACCGAATGAAAAAGCGGCCACAAGCCCGAAAAGTATCCCGTTCATAGACTATCACCTTCGCCTATATAGTTGCTTAAACAATAATTTCTTGTGCAATTTAAAATATCACAATTTACTTGCTCAGTCAACAATAAATCAAGTATGATGTCTTTATCCGACAATATTGATTCAGGAGGATTTGTCCTATGCACCGACTTGAAGATGATCAGCTTGCCGTTTGGCGTGCGTTCGTAAATGCGCATGCGGCCGTTATCGAACGAATTGAAAAAGACTTGTCCGACCAGCGAAAAGTGCCGCTCACGACGTACGACGTGCTGGTCGCTCTTTACCAATCGCCGGAAAAAAAGCTGCGGATGACCGATCTGGCCAAAAAGGTCGTGTTAACCCGCAGCGGGTTGACCCGGGTCGTCGAGCGGCTGGAACGCGAAGGATATGTTACCAGGGAAAGAACGGAGGAAGACCGGCGGGGAGCTTTTGCCGTACTGACGCGGGAGGGGAAAAAAGCGTTCCTCGCCACTTGGCCGACTTATGCGGACGGCATATGGAACTATTTTCTCAGCGTCCTGGACGAAGAGGAGCGTAAAGCGATCGAAAAAGGGCTATCAAAGGTATATCGCACGCTGCTGGAAGAACGCTGACACGATCTCCCGGCAGCCCCCGGACCCGAACCTGCCCGGCGCGGGCCCGTAGGCCGGAAAGTTCTATGACGCGCGGCGCATCCGGAGCGCCAAACGAAGTTATGGCAGCCGCTTTCATGCCAATCATTCCTTTCTACATAACTTTCGGAATATGATTGGAGCGGCGCCGCACGAAGCGGACCGCGCGAAGGCACACAATCGCCATATTTTGCGCTGATGCCAGCACCAGCCACACGATCACGCTCGGCATCATCATCAATATGCCCTGCCAGCCGATAACGCGGCCGCCCCCGAGCCATGTGATGATTTGGGGGATAAACGCCAGCAGGAGCAGCGGCACCAGCCGGACGGCCAGCAGCAAGATGGAAAGCCATTTCGGACGGCGCCGCCAGGTTTCCTCCCGGTTTCTTATGCGCAAAAAGTCACGGATCCCCGCCATTGCCGTGGCCAAAATGACGATCCCCATACCCGCCTCGATCATGCTGCCGGATAAAACGGAATCGTCCCCGGGATGACCCGTCAATAACCCGGCCAGCCCGTCTACGAAGGCATGATAGTCGACAAACGCGTTCAAGCCGCTGTTGAATAAAACGACGATTCCAAGCTTATCTTCCTGCAAAATGAGCGCCTCCGCTTTATAGGTCCACAGTATTCCGGTATGCCGAATCAGCTTTGTTCCATCCTCCGTTTACAGTCATATCGGGATATGCCGTATCGGTTACACCGCTGGTGTGTTTCATCAACTGCCGTATTGTGATTGCAGAACCGCGGCGATCGTTTAACCGAAACGATTTGACATATCGGGCAAGCGGGGCATCCAAATCAATGAGGCCTTCCTCAGCCAGCTGCATCACGGCGAATGCCGTGAACGACTTGCTTAACGAAGCGACGGCAAACGGAGTATCCGCCGAAACAGGAGTTTGACCGTCCGTTTTCCCGTATCCTTTTGCCAGTACGACCCGGTCGCCGCGGGTAATCGCGACAGATAGTCCGGGTATGCTGTTTTTCTCCATTTTCGCTTGAATAAACCGGTCGATATCCTCATCGGTAACGGCTGCCTGAGCAAGGGCGTTTTGCCCGAAAAAGTTGAAAATAGCGATGCTGACGAACAAAATTATAGCGGATTTGGCGCATGCCGACCTGATCTTTGAGCCATTTCTTGCAAGTTCTCGGTAAATATTCACGTTATCTCCTTTCGCCCTCCGGCCGTCGAATGATTTTTCCTTAGCTGTGTCTGCTCTATTATCGGCAATAAACCATAACAAAATCGAAAGACAACCTTAACAAAAGTTAAAGATTTCGGTGCAGAACAAATCCCCCAAAAGCCCCCGGTTATCCACAATAATGAGCCATGCATAATTTCCTGAGCAGCAAAAAAAAAGACACGACCGGTTTCCCGAATCGTGTCCAGATAAATTGTCGGCCATTCAAATTTATTGCCGTTACAATCCCTTCAGCATAGGCACCGGCTGCATATGCGAAATGGCGGCTGCAGCAACATTTTTATCCTCGAATTGCGTCGTGAGAACCATCAGGGGCAGCGAAAATCCAAGCGGATTGCAGGCATCGAGGAATTTGGCGAACGTTTCATTGTTTTCGGTGAGCACCTTCATCAAATAATTGTACTCTCCGCTGATTCTGTAAAGCTCAACAACTTCCGGTGACGATTCGCAAAAAGCAAGAAAGTCTTTGCAGTTGCTCGATTTAAACAAAACGAACGCGCTCGTAAGCTTGCCCAGCTTGCCGGGCGACAGCTCCGCGCGGTAACCTTTGATAACGCCCTGTTCCTCCAGCTTGCGAAGTCTTTCCGTCACAGCCGGCTGTGACATCGCGATCATCCGGCTGAGCTCGGAAATCGGCATACGGGCGTTTTCGTGCAGTGCCGACAAAATTTTGTAATCGGTTTGGTCCATAAAAGGCACACCTCATTTTCCGAAAGTTTATTGTATGAAAAAAGTGAATATTTAAGTTTTTAAGCTAATCACACCTTAATTATCTTATGTAAATTATACGACATCTCTAATAAAATGTCATTAACGAACTGCAAAGGAGAATGAGAGCGATGACAGTAACATTAACCGATTCTGTTAAGATTGGCGGATTAACTTTAAAAAACCGGCTGATTATGGCGCCGCTGCAGCAGTATATGGGAACCCCCGAAGGTTATGCCACGAACCATCATATCGAATTTTACGGCCGAAGAGCGCGGCATGTCGCCCTCGTCGTTGTGGAATCGACCGCCGTCTCGCCGAACGGCAGACTGTTTCCGAGCGACATCGGCATTTTCACCGACCGGCATGTCGAGCCCTTGCGGAAAATAACGGACGCCGTCCATGCGCAGCATACCCCCGTCTTCGTCCAGCTGTCGCATGGCGGAAGGAAATCTTCCCCCGAAGTGACGAAACGGCTCATCGCACCGAGTGCGATCGCCTTTGACGATAACTACGGGACCCCCGAGGCGCTGTCCCTCACCGATATCGAGAGCGTCGTCATGGAATACCGCTTGGCGGCAAAACGCAGCGTGCAGGCCGGATTTGACGGCATCGAAATTCATGCCGCGCACGGTTTTTTAATCCATCAATTTATGTCGCCGTTGTCCAACAAACGGACGGATGCCTATGGCGGCGCCCCGGAAAACAGAGCCAGATTTTTAAAAGAGGTGCTTCAGGCGATTAGAGAGGAAGTGGGGAGAGATTATCCGGTGACCGTCCGCATTTCCGCCACCGATTATGCCGAAGGCGGGCTAACCCCCGGGGATTGGGCGATCATGCTGAAGCCGCTGGAGTCCGGGCTGGATGCTATCCATGTCTCTACGGGAGGGCTTGTTCCGGTACAGCCTGCCGATGTTTACACCGCTTATCAGCTGCCTCATGCCGCTGCGATCAAACCGCATTTCGGCATTCCGGTCATCGCCGTCGGCAAAATTTATACCCGCAGCCTCGCGGACCGGATCCTCGGTGACCGGCTAGCCGACATGATCGCGATCGGCCGCCCTCTTATCGAGGATCCGGATTATGCGGAACGTTTATTAATGACCCGTGAACGTCAAGATGACGGAGAACGGTTAACGGTTTTAAAATAACGGGTTCCGCTAACGGCGCCAATATCGCAGCTCTAAATGCAAACAACCGATCCGGGAAGGATCGGCTGTTTGCGTTGTCGGGATCAATATGCTTAGCGCATTTCATGCGGCGAAGGTGCGGTCCTTTGGTTGAAGGGCGCGGTCACCGCTCGCGGCTTCCTACTTCTTCCTGCCGGCCTCCAGCATCCGGACGATCGCCGAGGCGGCTTCTGCCCGGGTGGACATCGCCTGCGGGGAAAACTTGCGGTCCGGAAGGCCGCCGACAATGATGATGCCGGTCTCCATCGCTTTGGAGACGGAAGGTTTGGCCCAACCCGGAATTTCCGCGTCGTCGGCGAGACCGGTTTGCTGCGCATTATCCGTCTTGAGGCCGGAAGCTCGTATGACCATCGCAATCATTTCCGCATGGGTGATGTTCGCGTTCGGCCGGAACGTAAAGTCCTCGTAGCCGTTGATGATTTCCAGCTTCACCGCCTCCGCCACGTAAGAGATCGCCCATACCCCGATTTGGTCCAAATCTGCGAAGGTCATCTCCGTGCCGGATACTGTAACCTTCGGCTTCAGCGCCTTGATCAGCATCGTCGCAAACTCGGCGCGGGTTACATTCGCATCGGGACGGAACGTGCCGTCCGGATAACCTCCGATGAACCCGAGAGCGGCAGCAGCGGAAATTTCCGCACCGGCTTTATGACCAGCGATATCCGAAAAGATTGGCATCTCGGCCGGCGGCTCAGGCGATTTGTCCGGCGGTTCCGGCGATGTTTCGCCCTGCGGTTTAGGCGGTTCGCCCGGCATAATCACATGTACCGTGCAAACATCGCTAAGGCTTCCATTCTCCGTTTCCACCGTGATTTTCGCAATGCCCTGCTTTTTGCCCGTCACTTTTCCGTTTGCGTCCACTTCGGCGACCCCGGTGCTGCTGCTGCTCCATTTGATCTTTTGATTTGCCGTATTTGCCGGACTGAACGACGCCGACAACGTTTCGCTTTCGCCCGGTTTCAGCTCCATGGAATTTTTGTTCAGTTTGAGGCTGCTGAAGTCCAATTTATCGAACGCGGAAGCAATGATCGGATACTTTTCTACGATTTTGGAAACATAGTCGATCTTTTTGTTGTCAGATGGGACAATGACGGATACGTCCAAAGGAAGCTTCCATTTATCCAAAGGATTGATCGGCACTTTGCTCTTGGCGATGACGTTGGAGCTCCCCGGCTGAAGATCTTCCGGCAGCTCGTATTTATCGATCACCGCAGATAACGAGTACACATAGATCGTACTTTTGCTTTTGTCCGTCTGATTATCGACATAACTCAGCGGACCGATATGATCCGTCGTATTGTTTGCATAAAATTGTTTGGTGCCGTCGGGACCGTAGCGAATGATCCGGTATGACGATTCCATGTTCGAATTGTCGTTCCATGTCAACGTGATCGTCCCGTCATTGCCGGGAGTCGCGGTGAAATCCGTCGGATCCGCAGGCTGCAGAATCTTGTAGGGGCCGACGGTTTTTTCCGAGTGAGTCCTGGACCCGATGAGCGGGATGAAGTCGGCGCCGACACGGATTAGGGCCGAAGTGATCTGCGGGTCGATGGGCATCCTGATGCATCCTTGAAAGCAATTATTCGAGCCGTCCGATCGGGGCAAATATCTCCAGATCCCGCCGTTATCGATGGAATACTCCGTATAGTCAACCACTTTGGTTGTCGATGCTTTATCGCTGTCATAAAAGATCGCGTATTCCACGCCTGCTATTAAATACGGCTTCTCGCCATCGGAAATGGAAAACCGGGTAATTCGGGCGGCCTCCAGCTCCTTCATCGGCCAAACAACATAAAGCAGCATGAAAGCCATGAAAACAGCCAAAGATTTCTTGGCTGCTATCTCCCAGGACCGCCTGCCTCCAAAGCGTGCCTGACCGGTTTTCCTCATTTGATTCCCGTCTCTCTTGTGCTGCTGCCGGCGGAAGGATCCCCGTTATCGAAATAGGAAGTATCTAAAATTCTCGCATAAATATACGGATTCAAATTCGGGCTTTGCACGTGAATTTTGGCTTTCTCCAAACCTTCCACATTAAATACGAGCCGCTTCACTTCGTCCTTCGGGCTGACGGTATGCTTTTCCAGCACCGTAAGGGCCGTGTTTGCAGCCGCTTCCCCGACGTTATACAGCGAAAATTCCACCTCGTGTTCCCCCGGGCTGATGACGGCGGCATCGAGAACGAGCCGCTTGAATTTGCGGTCAAGCGTGAAAATAACGTCCCCGTATTGATCGATTTTCAGCACTTCCTGGTACTGCTTGTTTTTAACCAGCGTGTCCTTGGCGTCTTTCGACAATATCGCGTAAATATTGTCGATCTCCATCGGCATGGCAAAAATCGCCGTTTTTTCTGCAGGTTTGCCGCCGATGTAAATTTTTTGGTTTTCCTGATCGTAATCGATCGGCGTTTTCAGCGCTTCGGCCAAGGCGCGGACCGGCAAGTAGTTGTTGCCGTTGTAAAATATCGCCGTCAGCGGCTTGCCGTCCTCGTCCTTGGGCTGCCATAATTCGCCTTTCAATACGAACGACACGCCCCGGTTAAAAAAAGCATTGATCGGCTCCAGATTGACTGCTGCATATGCCGACCCGAACGAGCTGGCCAACAGCGCGGCAGCCAATAATCCGATCTTTGCCGCTTTTGATTTTCCCGCATGAATCCGCAAGTGAAACTCCACCTTCCTCATAAAAAATTCACTTCTTCAGATGTATTCTAAAGAAGGGAGCGTTTCAAAAGCGTTTCAATGGGTTACCGGTTCAAATATCGGTCGATTTCTTCCAGCGCTTGGGCCGAAACCTTGCTGCGTCCCGCAGCTTCGGCCGCGATCTGCGGCAGCCGGCGCGCCTCGGCGGCATGGCTGAAGCCGTCAAGCTCGCGGCAGCGATCCAGATATTGCCGCTTGCCCGACTTGCGGTACAGCGCCCGGTTAAGGGCTGCCGCATTGACCCGGCACTCGGACGAATCGGGATTCAGCCGCCACAACGCGAAGCGAATGGCGGCCTGTTCGGGCCCGCGCGGATATTGCGTCAGCATATTTTCCAGCTCCGCAGCCGCGGCACCGGGACTCAGCCACCTCAGCTCCGTCCTTAACTGCAGAAGAAGCGTCCGGAGGCTCGCCTGCATGTCTTTACGCTGCAGCCGGTCGGCCATCCTCAGCGCTTCTTCCGCGCTCTCCATGGCGCTTTCATACTGCTGCCGGCGCTGCTTCAGCAGGCTCATGAAATAGAGCGTTTCGCATGCAAAGTAAGGCGTGTCCAGCAGCCGGAACAGACGAATCGAGCGTTCGAGCGGTAGTTCGGCCTCCTCGAGCCGCTGCTCGGCCAGAAGGTTGCGCCCTTCGAAGCTGAGCATGATGGCCGCGATTCGCCAATCTTTGATCGCTACGGCTTCCTCAAGACAGAAGATGATGCAGGGCGCCGCGTGTGCATAATGCCCGAGATACCAATAATGTTTGCCGAGCATGCCGAGTGCGTTGGCGAAGCCCATCCGGTCTCCGATCGACTTGCTGATCTCCATCTTGTCGACGAGCAGATCGAAAGCCCGGTCCATTTCATCGATGTCCATATACACCATCGCAAGTACGCCCATCGCCTGCTCGACGGAGTACTTGTCGCGGATCTCCGAAGCAAGCCCGATTTGCTTTTTGATCCAATGAATCGCTTGTTCGTATTCGCATTGATCGTAATGCAGATGACCCAAAATGCCGTAAAACCGGCAGTCGTCCCGGGTACTCCTGCCATCGTCCGGCAAGGTCGCGATCCTCTTCGAGATATCAAGCACCTTTGCGAAATTTCCCCGATAATAATGCAGGATGCCGAGCGTTACGTAGACGAACCTCAGGCCGGAGGTGTCCTCCAACATTTCGAAGCAGCGCAGCGCCCGTTCCAAATGAAAACCGGCTTCCTCATATTTCCCCTGCAATCGCAGGCAGTTGCCCAGCGCGACATCACACAAGGATCGTTCGCGAATGTCGGCTGAAGCGCCGGAACGTTCGAGCCAGCGCCGGTAAGTATTTTCCGCTTCGCTCCAGTCCCCCGTCATGATCAAGGCATCTCCGAGTTTCATCAGGATCGGCAGCGTTTGCCCGGGAGGCAGCAGCGCACACAGCTTCCGGTAGTACCGGATCCTCGTTTCATTCGCGTAAATTTCTTCCGCCGCCTTCGCCGCCGCTTCATAATGTTCAGCCGCTTCCTTCGCCATACCCGCATGCTCGTAATGAAAGGCGATTTCCGCTGCCGCTTCCGATTGTCCGGGATGAACAGCGCTTAAGCCATCGGCGATTCGCCTGTGACATCTTCGGCGGCCGCTTTCGTTCATCAGCTTGTAAGCGGCTTCCCTCAGCCGGTCGTGTGTAAAATCGTACTTCCCGTCCCTTCCCTCCTGCAAAATTTTTACCTGAACGAGGTGCCCGATCGGTTCGATGATCTCATCTTCATCCATCTTCATTACCATAGCCATTAACGCCGGAGGTACCGGCCTGCCGACAGCGGCGATCGCCGATGCAACCATGCGGCAGATCGCCGGAAGCTTGCCGATCCGGTTTTCGATGACGGTATCCACGAGCGGCGACAGACGAAACTCGCCGCCACCGCCGGCCGTTTGCCATTCGCGCAGCGTCTCGACAATAAACAGCGGATTTCCTCCGGTCTCCGCATATAATCCGGTCGCATGGCGGCTTGCCAGCTCCTCGCCGACAGCAGCGGCCGCAAGCCGCTTCGTTTCTTCCTCGCTGAGCGGAGCCAGCTCGATTTCCGCCAGCTTCCTGGCGTCCCGAAGTCCGGCGGCAAACGGTTCGAACGATTCGCCCGGATCCTCTTCCGTTCTCATCGTTGCGATAACGAGAAATCCGGATCTGGAGTCGCTGCGGAGAAGAAACGACAGCAGCTGCAGCGTCTCCCCGTCGCACCACTGCAAATCGTCCAGAATAAGCAGGAGCGGCCCGCTTGCGGCCAGCACCCGCTCTATCGCTTCATACCACCTGCCCAGCTGCCATTTTTCCTGAATGGGACTCGGCTGCGGCAAGCCGGGATATTGCTCCAGCAGCTCCGGGAGCAGCCGCGCCAGCTCGGACAGCCAAACCGGACTCAGCGGCGGCATACGCAAACAACGAAGCCAGTCCGTTATCGGGCGGTAGGATAATGCGCTTACCGACGGGTAGCAGCCGGCGAACGCCGTCCGATGTCCCCCGCTCTCCGCCGCCATCCTGAACTCCTGCGCCAGTCTCGTTTTGCCGATGCCCGCCTCCCCCTTCAGGATCAGCATCGCACTTTCGCCGGCAGCCGCCTGCTTCCATGCACTCCAAAGAAACTGCCATTCGGCTATTCGACCGATCAGCCCGGTTTGTGCGCCAGTGGAAGACTCGCCGCCGCCTGTCGAAAGCTTCTCCAGCAGCTGCACCGTTTCTTCCGCAGGAGAAAGTCCCAGTTCGTCCTGCCAAGTGCGATGCATTTGACGGAAAACGAGGGCGGCTCCCGCCATATCATGATTCAGCGCATGCAGCCGCATCAGCGTGCGGTACGTTTCTTCCCGGAACTTATTTTGGATCAGCAGTTTGTTCGCAAAACAAAGGGCGGCCGCGTACTCCCGCCGGCTTTCCAAAATCGCAATGAGCCTGTCAAGCACGCCAAGGTATGTTTGCTCCAGCAGCTCCCGTCTCGCATCCAGCCATTCCGCATAAAATCCGGGTAGAAGCCTCCCCTTGTAGAGCTCTTCGGCCTGGCTCAGCTCGTAAACGGTTTGTCCTTGCGCCATCCGTTCAAACTCGCGCACATCCGAGCGGAGCCCGATTTCATCGTTCCACTGGATGCATGCTGAAGTGATCTTGAGGCAGCGTTCGATTTGCGGAACGTTTTCGCGCAAATCGTGAAGCAGCTTGCGCAAATTGGTCAAAGCTTGCTTCTCTGTGGTATCCGGCCAAAAGTCAAATGCAATCTGCTTTCGGCTAAGCGGCACGTCTGAGGAGAGAATGCAGTAGGCGAGCAGCAGCTTGGCTTTTCCGCCGGGAACAGCCAGCGTCAAGTCTTCTCCGTCGAAAGTTATTTTCAAGCTTCCGAGCAGTTGAAAGCAGCAGTGTGCCATACTATCCCTCCTCCCATCGCAAATGTGGTCATACCCAGTTTATTCTATTTTCGCACCTATATCTCTCCGTCCTTCGTCTCAAAAACAGGAACAAATCACCCAAAAGCCCCCTTTTATCTCACAAAAGTTAGCTTCACATAATGTTTTAAGCACAAAAAACGCAGCCTTCAGCGGCTGCGTTTGCATAACTTCTAATATTTGTTCCCGATCAGTCCGGCTTTCTCCAGCAGCCGCTGAACGATGACTGCCGTTTCCGCTCTGGACATTTCGCGGTTCGGCTGCAAACCGTCAGCGGAGCCGCCGATCAAACCGACTGATATGGCGGCAGCAACCTCCCGCCTGGCCCAGCCTTGCACTTCCCCGCCGTCCGCAAATGGGGATAACAACGCTTCCTCGCTAGCAGCGCCGGTGTTCGCATTCAGTCCCACAAGCTTCATCACACGCGCGATGATCATCATACCTTCTTGACGGGTGATCGTATTTGCCGGCCGGAACGAAAGGTCCTCATATCCTTCGATGATCCCATACTCGTACGCTTTCGCAACCGCGCCGGCATACCAGTCGCCGGCTTTCACATCGGTGAAGACAGCCGGTTCCCCGGTATAGGACAAGCCTAGCGCCCTTACGATGATCGCTGCAAGCTCCGCACGGGTAATCGCGGCATCCGGTCCGAAACGGTTCTCATCCACTCCGTTTATGATCATCCGCGCCCCCATGTCGTTCACCGCAGACTCGGCCCAGTGACCTTCGACATCGGCAAATGCTGCGGGATGCCAAATAAGGGAGTACGTGCCGCTTGTCAAGCCGCGGACGATCGCTTCATACTTCCCGCTTCGCATTGTCATGGAAGTAGGAACATGGCGGATCGATCCGTCCTCTTCCGGCACAATTGCGGTTGTCATTTTTCCCGGATCCGAGTCGTCCGGAAGCGGAATTTGAACCTCCGAATTCGGGTACGCGTTGTTATTGATTGCGTTCACCTTCTTGCCGTTGAACGAGGCAGTCACGGTAAAATCGACCGGCGGAACGACGACGGTGAAACGTTCCCGGACTGCGGCATTTTCCAACCATTTGGCTTTGGCGCTATCTCCTTTGGCAATGTCGACCTTCACCTGGATTTCCCGGAGCTTATCTCCTCCTTCAAGCTGCTTCGATAAGGAATCGATCCGTACTTCCGCCGCGGGTAACACATAGTTGCCTAGAGATGTCCGAATTTCCAAAACGGCCATCTTGCTTTCCAGTGATTTCACCGCATCCCCGGTCAAAACTACCGTCACTTTATCCGCATTTGCCGTCGTTGGAATAACGATCACCGGCTTGTTTCCGGCTTCCGCAAGCTGCGCCGCCAATTGGGCCGCATCGACCTTCACCGTAAATACGGATACTCCTCCCTCCTGCGAAGAGGCGGCCGCAGCGATCCGATCAAATTGTTTGCCGTCGATGAGAATTCGAAGCCGTGTCCAACCGTCCTCAGCGGCGTCACCGCTGGCTGCCCCGCTGCCACCCGGTGATACGGAGCCGCCGTCCGATGATCCGGAATCATCTCCTGATGAACCGTGTCCACCGCCCGACGACGGGGCCTCGCGCGTAACCGTCACCGTGTACGTCTTGGCTGTGTCGTCCTGCGCGGTTACAAGCAGCTTGATCACGTTGCTGCCCGTTTTTAGCGGAAGCGGGGGAGACGCTACGCCGCTCGACAGGAGATGCGGCCCGCTCACCTGCGAGCCGCTGCTGTCGTAAACGCGCGCCTTCACCGTGGCATAGGCCGCGTCGTATACCGATGCCGTTACCGTCACCGCCGATACGCCGCTTGCGACAACCGACGAATAACTTGTCGTACCGGGGGCGAACGCCGGATTCAGCACGGCGCCCGTCAGCTGCAGCGAGGTTAGATCAGCATGGCTGCCGGGCTCGGGCTCCGGCGACAGGGCAATCGTAAACGCAACTTGTTTAACCTGTTCATTGCCGGCGTGGTCGACGGCTGTAAAGCGAACGGTATGGAAACCCGGTGAGTTCACGGATAAGGAGCCGCCGGCGCCATTTATTTTGTTCTCTTCGCCGCCATCCAATCGATATGAGATATACCGGACGCCGGATTGTTCGTCGGAAGCGCTAAACGGCATCGTAACGGGATGTGTATAAGTTTCGCCGTAGGTGACGGAAGCGACCGTAAGGCTTGGCGCCGTATGATCCACTGGAGTTAATCCGACATGAAGATCCGTTACGGCAGGCGGTACGTCGACAATACGGCTGACTGCGGGTTGAAAGCCTGGGCGGCTGACGACGACCCGGTATCGACCCGCTGCCGCATCCCACGCGTAGCGGCCGTCCTCCCCGGTATTCTGCGGGTTGGTAACCGGGGACAGTTTACCCGGATAATCGTCCTCGTTCATTTTGACCCACTCGTTTAACGAAGGATCGTAATATTCCAATATTACCGTAGCGTCCGGCAGCGGCCAGGTCCGTTCGTCCCCGCGCGCCGCATTGTATACAATTCCGCTTGGATCGATCAGCACTATGCCAAACGAACGTACCGGTCCACAGCCAACGATTTCTATCGACAAAAGCGAACCCGTTAATCCCGCAGAGGACGGATTAAACCGATGTGACCAAGCAGCCCCGAAGACCTGCATAAGCTGGCCCGTATATTTCCGCCCGCCGGCATCCGTTGCCGTTAAAGAGGCACCCGAATCGCACGGGCCGTCGATAGCAATCGTAAGCGCGGATGATCTTCCGGCTATCGGCGTACCGTCGCTTCGATACCCGGCAATTCCTCCGAGCGTAACGCCGGGCGGTACGACCGGCGCCAAAGCTTCCATTTGGTAAACGGCAGTTGCAAACGGTACGTTGGCACCTGTCTGGTAGGCATTGACCGTTAACCGGTCAGATTGTTGACAAAGCCCCGGTTTTTCGGGGCTTTTGTAGGATCATTTTTTGAATTTAGCCCTAAAAATAGAAGATCGCCTCTTATCCGGCCCTTTTAGCCAGGATATTGGCGATCTTTTTAATGTTTTGACATAGTGCAGTCAGTAATGCTTGCTGCTGCACTTTGTTTCGGCCGCGGAACCGGCAGTAGCGAAGCCCATGGAGCTCTTTGGCATCCGCGAAGCTTCGCTCAATCGTCTGGTATCGTAAGCGGTAGAGATATTTGCCGGACTTGCTTCTACCGTTTTGTTTTACCCACTCTTTACTATCCTGCCATACATGCCTGGTGATGACTTTTTGGTGATTCCGGGACCGGGTACATTCTTTGAGCATGGGGCAGTTCGCACAATGATTCGGATCCGACTTATACTGTCTGTAGCCTTCGCGATCCGTTGTCGTATATTTCAATTCGTGTTTTTGTGGACATATATACACATTGTTCTCCGCATCATACTTAAATCGCCACTTAGCCATTAATCCTTTAACTGGGGTAAAGGCTCTACCTCCGATGACCGCGTATATTTTCTTGTCTTGAAGCTTTTTGCAAATGTGCGACGTGAAGTAACCTGCATCCAGTGCGACGGCTTCCAGTGTTTTTTCGAATTTAAACTTCTTGATGATATGTTCCAAACGCTCTATGTAAGGGACAGAATCGTGAACATTGCCGGCAGTGACGTGGACATCCATGATGATGTTGTATTTGTGGTCGACGGTCCGATGATCGAGATAGAAAAAGCCTTCCGGCTTACCGTCCCGCACCATATAACCGCTCTCCGGATCGGTTGTGCTTACCTTCGTTAGTTTGG
Organism: Paenibacillus hamazuiensis; assembly: GCF_023276405.1. Classification (NCBI taxonomy): domain Bacteria; kingdom Bacillati; phylum Bacillota; class Bacilli; order Caryophanales; family Paenibacillaceae; genus Paenibacillus; species Paenibacillus hamazuiensis. The sequence continues at coordinate 1,185,246 of NZ_JALRMO010000001.1, read as the reverse complement.
TTTCTTCCACCTCCTCTCGTGGCTTTAAAGCTTTTTTCCATGAGCCTCGCGATCGGCACGAATTGCTTCGTCCAGTTCTTCCATGTAGGCCTTCGTACTCTTGGTTACTTCCTCTTGAACAAACTTTCGTTTATTCGCATTGGCCTTAAGATGAGTTGAGTCGGTGATAAGTACCCGACCGGCAACGAGACGATGTTGAATAGCAAGCAGAACGACCCGGTCGAAGATTTGTTGAAGTACATCGCCTTCTTGAAGACGTTCACGAAAGTAGCTAAGGGTGCTATGATCCGGCACGCGATCCTTGAGCCCAAGCCCCAGAAACCATCGATAAGCATTATTAGAGAAAACCTCTCTTTCCAACCGTCGTTCGGAGCGAATGCCGTCAAGATACCCGATCAATAGCATCTTGAAAAGCATGATGGGATCTGCCGAGGGACGTCCATTATCCTCGCAGTAATAAGGACGGACTAAGTCGAGAATAAAGGAAAAGTCGATATGCTTATGTACTTTACGAAGAGGATGATCTGGATGAACCAGTTCCTCGATACACACCAATTCATATTCATTTTGGACATTCGGATTAGAGCGAAGCATAGGATCCACCGCCTTAAGAGTATATTTACATTATAACATATTAACGCGGTAATTTGTTAAAGATATTGAACGAAAAAGTAGCCTGTTGGGTTTTTCAACAGGCTGACCGTTAACCGGTGAATGCCTTCCGAAGCAAAACGCACTTTCCATACCGTCTGGGCATTCGTTCCGCCGGGCACATTGCCGATAATATGAACGGCATCGCCGTCAACAAGACTCCAGCCTGGGCCCCAAACCAATTCAAGCCTGACGCCCGTAAGCTCGTTCCCCGGGTTATTTAAAACTGCCGTTAAATTTGTCGGTTCGGCGGACCATTCCGAATATAACAAACGCTGCTTGCCCGTCAGCTTCAATGTCGGCGGGCTTACGGTTTCCTTGACGTTAAATCCTTCAACCGGATGAGGCATATTGGACGGCGGGTTATACTCCGGATCCTGAGGCAGCCACGTATCGTATCCGAGCTGACGGGCATAGTTGACTCCCCAAGTCCATACGGTTCCGTCATCTTTTATGGCGATCGAATGAGAAGACCCCGTGCCAATGGCGACAAAAGTGCCCGTCAGATTCGTTTTCGTTGCAACCAACCGTCTCTGAAACGTGCCGTCTCCGAGCTGGCCTTCTTCATTTCTTCCCCATGCCCATACCGTACCGTCGCTTAACAGAACCAGAGAGTATTCGAGAGATGCGGCAACGGTGACAGCCCCATTCACCTCTTGCCTCGGATTAAGGTTATTCAGTACTTTCACCGGGGTTATGCTGGAATTCGTTGTTCCGTCTCCAAGCTCGCCATAGTAATAGCTGCCTCCTCCCCATGCCCATATCGTTCCGTCATTGCCCCGGGCAACGGTATGGGACAAGCCTGCCGCTATGGATTCGATATTGCCGAGGTTCGGCACTTGTCCGGAAGCATAGTTAGGCTTGGAAGTATACGCGTTCGTACCGTATCCGAGTTGAGCATGCCTGTTGCTTCCCCATGTCCATACCGTGCCATCGCTTTTCAAGGCGACCGTATGCCCGGGATCATTTAAACTCCCGGATCCCGCAGCAATGGCCTTAACACCCGTCAGTCCGCTTACTTGCAGCGGCTTAGGATTAAATTCTTCGGTTCCGCCAGGAGTGTCGGTTTCGTATCCGAGTGTTCCGCCGAAGTTGCTCCCCCACGTCCATACCGTACCGTCGTTTTTCAAGGCAACCGTATGGTATGAGCCGGCGGCAACGGCGACAACGTCACTTAGATCGCTTACCCGCATAGGAGCAAGCCTGGGAGCATTTCTTGTCTCGTACGTTCCGCCCCCGAGCTGGCCATATAAGTTGCTCCCCCATGACCACACGGTTCCATCGCTTTTCAGGGCAACGGTATGGTCGGCTCCTGCCGCAACGGCGACGACATCGCACAAGTTTTGCGCTTTTACGGGAAAAACGCCGGCATTTCTCGATCCTTCTCCGAGTTGGCCGCTTTGATTGCCTCCCCACGACCACACCGTTCCGTCGCTTTTCAAAACAACGGTATGGACGATTCCCGCAGCGGCCATCGGCTTGGTTGTAAAGCCTGGAATGCAGCCGGGATCCTGCGCTGATGCGAAACTCGGAACGGATGAGAGGATTAAAGATAATAAAACGACAAGCGAAAAGACAATTTGAATCCTTTTCTTAAGGCGGCATTTCATCGCTGGAACCCTCCAATTGATACAAATTGGATCAACCTACCTTAAGAATTTTAAAAAAGCAAGCGTTTCAAAAACGCTTCGAATTTATAACGCCGATAGGCCGCATCACTGCCTTATCGCCTTTTCGCCCGCACCCTTCGCTTCCCTTGTCACCATGACCCTGTCCCCCGGCATAAGCAAAACGGAGATCGCCGCAAGTGCCGCCGGGACAACCGCCCATAGAAAGGTATGGGAAATCGATGAAGAGAGGGAACGCACGATGATTTCCAGCATATCCGGCGGGATTTGCGCGCGGTGCTCCGGCGTCAATGCCAGACGCGGATCGAGCGGGGTTCCTTCCGGAATTCCGCGACCTCCGAACGCTTCCCCCAAATTGCGGGCGAGGAAGTTCCGCTGAATAATGCCGTAAACCGTGATCCCTACCGTCATCCCGAGCGAGCGCAGGAACACGACGGATGAAGTCGCGGCCCCGCGCTGCCGCATATCGAAATGGTGAACGGCCGCTTGCATCAAAACCGACATGGACATGCCGATTCCCATGCCGGTTACGATCATGAACGCCGTTGTCATGGAGCGCGACGATGCGGGTGACAAGGAGCTGAGCAAAAACATGCCGGCCATAAACAGCAGGACGGAGCCGAGCATCAAACGTCGATAGCTGGTTTTCGTCGTCAGTCTGGCTCCGATTTGGCTGAACAGCACGCCGGCAACCAGCATCGGCATTAAAATCATGCCGGAACCGGTCGCCGACCCGCCGAAAACGCCTTGAATAAAGATAGGAACATACACCGTAGCGGTAACAAAACCTGTTCCGTAAAAAAATGCCGCAGCGACGCTTGCCGCATACAGGCGGGTTTTGAACATGCGAAACGAAACGATCGGCGCTTCCGCTCTCCGTTCCGCGATCACGAATCCCGAAAGAAGAATAATGAATAAAATGAAAAGGCCGATAACGATGCCGGAATTCCACGCATATAGTCTACCGCCCATCTCCATCGCGAACATGAGGCAGACGACCGATCCGACTAGCGTTGCCGCCCCCCACCAATCGATTTTTTGCTTGGAATGAGTCGGTGACTCCTTATAAAACAGCATAATAAGCAGACATGAGACGATGCCGATCGGCACATTGACGTAAAAAATCCAGTTCCATCCGAGATGGTCCGAAATGACGGCGCCGAGCAAAGGACCGAAAATACTCGAAGCGCCGAAAACGGCTCCGGATATTCCGGATATTTTGCCGCGCTGTTCCGGAGGGAACATATCGAACAATATCGTCAGCGCGATGGGCATAATCGCACCGCCGCCAATGCCCTGAAGCGCCCGAAAAACGCTGAGCTGAACGATGCTTGACGACAGCCCGCACAGGATCGAGCCAACGAGAAACAAGAACAATCCAAATACGAAAAACCGTTTGCGCCCATACATATCGGACAACTTCCCGAAAATCGGCGTTCCCGCCATCGAAGTCACCATATAAGACGATGTAACCCAAACAAACTGCTCCATGCCGCCAAGACTCGACACGATCGTCCCCATCGATGCAGCGACGATCGTATTGTCCATCGACGACATCAAAATTCCCAGCATTAAACCGGCAACCGCATAATTGCCGCTTTTGCCCGATTGCTCCGACATTTGCGATCACTCCTCCCAATAGAATTCGTCAGGTTCGTTAAAACTTTCCTTTAGCCGGATCGTGAAGTACAATAAAGTTACAAAGGAAAGATATTATACGTAACCTTATTAATAATTTGCTGAAACTAAGTATACTTAGTATATTTCCGCCCGTCAAGGAGGTATTTTTCATGTCCGGAAAGCCGCTTTCTCCCCAAGATCCGACCTCCCCGGAAGTCGACGTTTTGGACGCGCTTATACGTACCGCCCACTATGTCAAACGCGAGTTCGAATCGCGCCTGTCCGCCATGGACATCCCTGCGTTTTTAACCGGTCCGCGGCTGCGCCTGCTTATCGCCGTTGCCGAATCGCAGCCGGTCCGAATGAGCGATTTGGCCGCGGCTATGGACATAAAAGCTATAACCGTCACCCAATTCGTCGACGCCTTGGAAAAAGAACAACTGCTTGTGCGAATCCCCGATCCGAAGGACCGCCGGGCGACGCTTGTGAAGCTGACCGACAAGGCTCCGCCTCTCATCGAACAAGGGCGTGCAGCCGCGAAACTCGTGAAGGAGGAGCTGCTCAAGCCTTTGCCCCCGGAATCGCGCAGCCAGCTGGTCAATATTTTGTCGCAGCTCGTCGACTTCAAGAACGTTTGCATTTTTGAAACGAAGGAGCCTTAGAAGGGAGGTTACTGATGATGGCATGCGTTCCACGGTTAAACGACGGCTCGGGGAAGCCGCCGCGCTTGGAAATTCACCAGTCCTGGTGGGCGATGACGGGACTCGGGGAAGGCGATCGGGAATGGACGTTGGAGGAAAAGTTTGAGCATATCGCTAAAGCGGGATTTACCGGGATTGTTGCCCGGCTTCCCGCCCCGGACCAAGCGGAACGTTGGCGCAAGCTTTTGGACGATTACGGATTTGCATTCGGCATCCATTCTTTTCCTTATCATCGGAGTGATTTGGAGGCAGCGATCAAGGAAGCCAAAAATTTCGGCGCCGACTACATTAATTCTCAAGTCGCCGATTCGTTTGTGACGGATTCCGCTGCTGTCTCGCTACTTCGCGATCTTGTGGATGCGGCCTCGAAAGCGGGGATTCCTTATTTTGTGGAAACCCACCGCGGCCGGATTACGCAGGATTTGCTCCGTACCGTACAGTATGTCCGCGATGTGCCGGACATTCGGCTCACGATCGACTTTTCGCATTATGTTGTCGCCGGAGAGCTGATCTTGCCGAACGAGAAAGTCGAGGCCTATTTTGACGTCCTTCTCAAGCAAACGGCTTGCTTTCACGGAAGAATTTCCAACGGCCAGCAAATCCAGGTGGATACGGAAATCGGCTCGGATTACATTCCATTTTTTCTAAACTGGTGGAAAAAAGGAATGAACTACTGGCTGCAGAACGCGGCGCCGGGAGATTACTTGCCGTTTGTATGCGAATTGGGACCGCCCCCCTATGCCATAAAAACCGGCGCCGGCCAAGAGATCTCGGATCGATGGACGCAGGCGCTTGAGCTTAAGAAGCTGGCCGAATCGATTCGCGTGTAACGAAAAAACGGCAAAAGCCTTGTCGCTTTTGCCGTGAATCGGCCAAACGATACATAATCAACATGAGCAAGATTGTAATGGTCCTGCAGGTAACAATTAAGATCGCTTGATTTCTAAAAAAATCGTTTTTCGCTCAGGCCCGGCGCGGTCTCCGTCAACAGGAGATTACCCTGGAGGATACCGGTACAACGGAGCAATCCGATCTATCCGGTTCGTCCATATGCCGCCCGAATAGTTATGCGGCAGCCGCTTGATGTCCTCCGGCGTATCGAATCCGCTCGAAAAGTCGCTGCCATCGCCTCCGACGACGATGACGCGATTATCGGCTTGCTCCATCCGATTCAGAAATTTTTCGGGCCAGCCCCACAGCCAGGGTGCTATTTTATCCGGTATATGCAGCTCGGTATGCTCGCACGCGGCAGGTACATACCCGGTCCAACCTACGGCGAGATAAGGAATCAGACAACTTTTCATTGTCGCTTTGGACATGACGCGCATATCGGGCATCTGTTCCTTCAATGCGGCTACAGGCTCGTCTCCCCCGTAGACCGCGAGCAGGTTTTGCTGCCGCTTCGGAAGCTTCGACAAATACCGGGCAAGAAGCTGCCCCTCCGCGGGATCGCTGCTCTTCACATCGATCAAAAACGGCTTATCGGGAAACCGCTCCAAAACTTCCGTCAATGACGGCATCAACCCGACCCCCTTTCCGCGAAATGGGTACGTCGCACCGCCATCGGCCGTATAACCGTATCCTATATCGACTTTTTTTAATTCAGCCATGGAATAGTCCCTGGTCACCCCTTGCACATTGGTGCGGCAATCCAGCGTCCAATCATGAAAAACGGCGAATTGATCGTCTTTCGTCATATGTACGTCGAATTCAACTATATCCGCTCCGGCCTGAAATGCCGCTTCCATCGAGGAAATCGTATTTTCCAAATAGGGATGCTCAGGCTCATAGATGCGCTGGGCGGTACAAGTATCGTTTGTCACACCTTCCATCGTAAAAGTTTGCGCAAGTCCGCGGTGTGCGAGGAGAAGCGGGGGCCCGCTCCGCTGTTTCGCAAACAGCGGGCTGTTATTGAAGTAAACGAAAACGATGAGTACCGCGAAGAATAAAAGGCTTTTCTTTCTCCATATTTTTTGGAGTCTACTCACCGGCCATCCCCTCCCAAACGGCATTGAGATGCTGCTGCAAAATAGCTGCCATCGTTTCTTCATCGGCTGCTCCCGACCAATTAATCAGCGTATGATAAAAAATGGCTGCAAGCACCGAGGCGCTTACACCCGAATCCGTGCCGCTGCGGATTAGGCCGTCGGCTTTGGCCCCCTCCAGCATTTCGCGCAGCGTTTCCTGAAATACGAATAAATTCGTAGAGCTTCCCCCCGGTTCCATCGCCGATTTGATCGTTTCGATCAGGGTCAGGCGCAGCAGGTCGGCATGCCGCAAATAAATATGCAGTAATTCGCGAAAAATATTCATCAGCCGGTCTTGTAAACGCTCTTCCCGATGCTTGAGGACAATCTCTTTCATCAGTTCCCCATAGGAATCGACCAAGTGCAGCAGGACATTTTCTTTCTTGGGAAAATAATTAAAAAACGTTCCTTTGGCGATTCCGCAAATTTGCGTTATTTCATCCACGGTCACATTGTCATATCCCTTTTCTTTAAACAGCCGGATGGCGTGACGTACGATCTTTTCCTTCGTATCTCTTTTTCTGGATTCTCTCCGCATACAATCATCTCCTGCAAAAAATGACCACAGTCATAAATGACTATGGTCATTATATTGCTTTCCGGCTGGTTTGGCAAACCACGCCAGATTTGCGCACGGTCGCCCCTCGTCACCGGGACATCTATAGTTCCAGCATTTTCACAACGCTGTTAGGACCGTTAAAGAAAGAACTGCCGGACCTCACCGCTTCGTACCACAAGTTTATTACTTTTTCTTTACCGTGCTTCAAAGACTGGAACCATACTTCCGGTGCCTCCGGATTAGGGCTGTTTTTCGAACCCCACACGGCGATTTCATAAACAATGGGTATTAACTCCAATCCTTTCTCCGTAAGTGAATAGTTAAATTTCCGCTTGTCGGTGAGGCTCGGCTCCTTGAATATGATCCCTTTCCTCTCCAAGTGGACAAGCCGCTCCGTGAGCACGCTGGGACCGATTCGCTCTTTTGAATCCAGAAATTCGCCGAACGTTTTTTTGCCGAGGGCAAGCATATCCCGCACAATAAGAAGCGACCAAGTGTCGCCCAAGATTTCCACTGTGAAATTAATAGGACATTGTGATTTATTGTCTTCCCGTTTCATAATTGTATCATAGCAAATTTCAATTTGATAATCAAAGTGAAATATGGTATATTCCCGTTAGATCACTATCATTATCAAAGTGAAAAGGAGGATTGAAAGTTCTGAGCATCTTTATGCCCAAAATCACTCCCCATCTATGCTTCGACTATCAAGCTGAGGAAGCGGTTCATTTTTATGTATCCGTTTTTAGAAATTCGGCTATTTTGAATGTCACTCGTTATGGAGAAGGAGAATATGGGCCTGCCGGCTCCGTAAGAACGGTCCGGTTCCACCTCGGCGGTCAGGAAATCATCGCGGTAAACGGCGGACCTGCCTTTCGGTTCAGCGACGGGTTATCGCTTTACGTGAGCTGCGATACGCAGGAAGAGATTGACGAACTGTGGGAAAAGCTTTCGGAGGACGGGACCAAGGAAGAATGCGGTTGGCTAAAAGATAAATACGGCGTATATTGGCAAATCAATCCCAAGATCGCTTGGCAGATGGTTAATGACCCGGATCCCGTCAAATCACGAAGAGTTATGGCCGCAATAGAACGAATGTCGAAGATCGAAATTGATAAATTGATTCAAGCCTACGAAGGATCTTGATAGAAGGAGAAACCGCCCATGGGAAAAATCATATTGACGATGCACACGTCGCTGGACGGCGTCGTTACCAATGAAGATCAATGGATGACATTCAGCGATGAAATTCTTGAAGAATACAAGGAATACTACAACGGTATCGACAGGATCGTCGTCGGGGGAAATACTTATCCGGCTCTGGCCGAATACTGGCAAAATGCGGAACAATCGTCCGAATCCGTTCTCGAGCGCTCGATTGCAAAGAATATTAACGACATTCCGAAAATCGTGATCTCCCGTTCGCGAAAAGACCTTGTTTGGAGAAATTCCGAGCAGATCGTGATCGAAGATCATGAATCATTCGTCCGAGAGATGCAGGCTCTGAAAAATACGGAAAGTAATATTTCCGTCGAGAGCGGATTGAAAACCTGGCAGCTGTTCATTCAAAATGGACTTTTCGACGATCTTTGGATGTTCGTTCATCCTGTGATTGCTTCCCAAGGCGAGAAATTGTTCGAGGCTTCCGGAGATAAGCAAGTTTTGCATTTAACAAAGAACAAATCGTTTGGCAACGGCGTAATCGGTTTGTATTATGAGAAAAAATAGGTTGATTGAATCGACCCGCTATGATAGACTATTTTCAAAATTAAAGGCGTGAAGAACATGCCGCTTTGATCTATGAAGCCTTCGGGGTTTTATGGAACAAAGCGGCATTTTTATTTTACAACGATTGGGGAGGAGTATCATTGAAACGCTTTGAGGCAGCAATGAAGGAGTGGCTTTCCGAGCAAGTGAACAATGAATCAAATCCCAGACGGCGAGAGCTGCTAAGGAAAGGTTTGGGACATGGAACAACAGAATTTCTAAAACAAATATGGTATCCGGCAATTGGGAATTTCAATGATTTGTATCCCGAATGGGAAGTGCGGGATTTGCACAATCGCTATCGTTACCTCGATCTTGCCTATATGCCGGCCGGAGTGAAAGGGTGCATAGAAATTCACGGCTATAGCACCCATGCCAGAGATATCGAAACATGGCGGTTTAAAGACTTATGCATGAAGCAGGCCATGTTGGTTCTTGACGATTGGTCATTCCTTCCTATCGCATATTTATCGATCAAGGAAGATCCTTCGATCTGCAAACAACTTGTTCTCTCTTTTGTCGGGAAGTTTACCTCATTGCCCATTTCACACTCATTGGATTGGATTGAAGCGGAAACTATACGTTTCGCCAGGCGAAAGCTGCGGCCATTTCCTGCAGAGGAACTCGCCTCCCATCTCCATTGCTCCGACAAACATTCTCGGCGTATCCTTAAAAGGCTTACGGAAAAGCATATGTTGACTATTGTAAACGGGAAACAAAGGTATCGTATGTGGCAGCTGGCGGACAGTCGCTAACGGACATAAGGGGACGCCAAACCCGGATTTTAAGATGCTGACCTCGCCTAACGGACATTTTATCCTCTCAGCGTGCCCAATTGGCTATTTTCTACTTAACTATGTCCGCTAAGTGGACAACATGTCCGTAAGAAATACGGAAGTTCAAAAACAGATTGCTAAGGTGATGATATGTCCGTTAAATAAATCTGCGCGGCCCTTCGCCCCTTGGGGCTCGCTCCCTTCGTCGGCTCATAAAAAAAGAAGCCCCACTCTGTCGAGTGAGACTTCTTTATTTATGGAGCCAAGGGGGATCGAACCCCTGACCTCATCGCTGCCAGCGATGCGCTCTCCCAGCTGAGCTATGGCCCCGAAGCGGACAAGTACGATAATAGCACAGCTTTGGAGCCATTGTCAACACTTTCGTCCACAAAAATTTGATCTTATTTTCGCCGATCGTCCGGCTCCTGATGTTTGCTTAAAATATCGGTCAATTCCCGCATGAACATGTTGATATCCTTGAACTGGCGGTATACCGAAGCGAAGCGGATATAGGCGACTTCGTCGACCGGATAAAGCTGTTCCATCACAAACTCGCCGATTTCCCGGCTGTCGACTTCCGCATGCGCCGTATTGCGCAGCTGCTTTTCCACTTCGGAGACGATCGACTCGAGCTTCTCTACGGAAACCGGACGTTTCTCGCAAGCGCGGATCAGGCCGCGCAAAATTTTTTCCCGGCTGAATTCCTCGCGGCTGCCGTCCTTTTTGATCACGATCAGCGGGGTTTCCTCGACCATCTCGAAGGTGGTGAAGCGTTTCGTACATTTTTCGCACTCCCGGCGGCGGCGGATCGATTTGTTTTCATTGGCGGAACGCGAATCCAGCACTTTGGTGCCGGGGTAATCGCAATAAGGACATTTCATAATTTCTGGCCTCCACGACAGCATCTTTATAGGACCTTCCCATTCGTTTCCTCTCATGATCTTTACAAGATCGCACATAATAGGACTACCAACGACAAGGAGGTGAATACAATGGGTGCAGGACAATCCCGCAGCAGCAACGTATTGGTTGTTCCTCAAGCGAACCAGGCTTTGGACCAACTGAAGTACGAGGTAGCTCAAGAGCTGGGTATTGCTATCCCGCAAGATGGTTACTACGGTAACATGGCTACCCGCGACACCGGTGCAATCGGTGGTCACATCACTCGTCGCCTGGTGCAAATCGCTGAGCAAACGCTGGCAGGCCAATTCAAATAATGACTTATTTGTAGCTTAGGAAAAGAAGTGTCGGTTCATGACCCCCTTGAAGGAGTCATGACCGATGCTTCTTTTTTTAACGTATCCCGGACTCCGGAGAAATCGTCTGCATAAATTTTGTGATACTTTTTATAATAATAAAGCACGCGCTGCAAATAATGCCGCGTCTCCCCGTACGGGATTTGCTCGATTTGCTCGAGCGTGCCGTCCCATTCGCCGTTTTGCATCCATTTGGCCACTTTCCCCTGACCGGCATTATAGCCGGCGATGGCCGCGTAATCGTTGCCGTTAAACTGCTTATGCAGCCAGTTTAAATACCACGACCCGATTTCAATGTTCACCTCGGGCTTGTCCAACTGATGGATCCATTCCGGTGAAAACCGGCCTTTTTCCAAAATCCACTCCGCCGTTTCCGGCATAAGCTGCATCAAGCCGTATGCGCCCTTTCGAGACGTCATGTTCGGCTGAAAATTCGTTTCCACGCGGATAATCGCGGCGATCAGAAAAGGATCCATGTCATACTTCGCCGCATTTTGTAAAATTTCCTGCTTATATTTGATCGGATACAGCAGCCTGCTTAAAAACGGGCTGGAATAAAACAAGATGAGCAGAAAGGACAGCAGCAGAACAGCGAAAACGCGTTTTTTCCGCCAAAAACTCATGGAAGCCCCCTTTCACGCCAGAAGGATTCGATCTGCCGTTCCGTATCCTCCCGTGTACCCTGATTGTCGATCACGATATCGGCCAGAGCTTTTTTCTCCTCAATCGGCATTTGCGCCTTTAAACGGTTTTCCGCCTGCTCACCCGTGAGCCCGTCTCTCGCCATCAGCCTTTCCAGCTGAATTTCCCTGGGCACATACACCAGCATGATTTCCGAAAACATCCACTCCAGCTTCGACTCGAACAAAAGCGGCACGTCTACGACAACGAGACGCTGCGGATCTTCCGCTTCGTACCGCTCCATTCTCTCGCGCATCGTAGCGCGGATAGCGGGGTGCAGCAGGTTTTGCAAATCCTCCCTCGCAGCCGGATCGTTAAACACGATTTCCCCCAGCTTCTTGCGGTGAAGCTGTCCGTCCGGCAGCAGCACGGCTTGTCCGAAACGGTCTGCAACCCGGGCCAGTACCGGGCTGCCGGGTTCAACGACTTCTCTGGCGATTTGGTCGGCATCGACCAGAACCGCCCCGCGGCGCACGAGCATGGCCGCCACCGTGCTTTTGCCGCAGGCGATTCCTCCGGTAAGTCCTATATTCATCTTCAAGCTCCTTACGCATTATAACAATTTCATAATACCCATAATGATGAGCACGCATCCCGGCAAAACCGATAATTTTCGTACCCATGACAATTCGGCGTACATAAAACCGACCCGCAGTCCGGCGGCCAAAAACGTTCCGCTCGCCAGCGCAATGACCGCCGACGTCAGCAGCGGAGCAAATCCGATCAGAGCGGCGCCGATGCCGGCTCCGAATGCGTCGAGCGACAAGGCGAGTCCGAGCAGCGTCGCTTCGGAGGCGGAGATGTTGCCGGAGCGGTCCACGTCCGCGATGGACGGCGTACGCAGGATTTGTATGACAAGCCCCAACCGCTTCAGCTCGATGCTGATCACTTGCCGGACGGATGGAACGGCATCCGGCGGGGAAGCTTCTTCAGGGGCCTGCTCTTCGGCCTCCTCTTGCTTTTGCCGGGTAAGCTGATACAGAGCCCAAACGCCGATTCCGATAAGGATGACGGCTCCGGCGACTTTCGCATACACCGGGGGTAAAAACCGGCTCAGATAAACGCCTATCTGCATGGAAGTAAAAATGATCGCACCGGAACAGCAGGAGATGATGGCGACGGACAGCAGCGGTATGCGGATTTTGCGCAGCCCGTACGTCACGCCGACGCCAAATCCGTCAAGACTGACGGCGAATGCCAAAAACAACAAAGACAGCAGCGGCACCAAGGGAGTTCCTCCTTCATACTCTGGATGTCATATCCCTAATATATGGAGCGAAACCTGGGCGCGTGCATAGAATCATGGCGGTTTTAAGTCAGTTTGCCTTTCGGCGTTTAAGCGGCTGGCATTTCGGGCAGAAATGGGTGCCTCGGCCGCCCACTACGGTTTTCACGAGAGGCTTGCCGCAGCGGGTGCACGGCTCGTTTTGCCGTCCGTAGGCGGTGAACCGGTGCTGGAACATGCCGATTTCGCCTTGCCCGTTCACAAACGACTTGATCGACGAGCCGCCGGCCTCCACCGCGCTCTGAAGCGTCTGCACGATCGCTTCGTGAAGCCGCTGCAGCTCGTTTTTCGAAAGCGAATCCGCCTCACGTTCAGGATGAATGCCCGCCAGAAAGAGCGATTCATCCACATAAATATTCCCGAGGCCGACGATATATTCCTGATTGAGCAACAGCGGCTTGATCTTCGTCGAACGTCCGGCGATCGCCTCGCGGAACGCGGTGAACGTAAATCCTTCGTCCAGCGGTTCGATGCCGAGCTTGCCGAGCGGCGGCTCCTCGAGCTCGCGGCCTTTCGGAAACAGATGCATCGTGCCGAACTGGCGCACGTCCTTATAGCGCAGCTCTGTGCCGTCCGTCAGCTCGAAAACGACATGCGTGTGCTTCTCCGGCGGCTCCTCCGCGGGGTAGACGCCGTACCGGCCTTCCATCCGCAGATGCGAGACGAGCGCATAATCGTCCAGCAGGAAGCGCAAAAATTTGCCGCGCCGCTCCACGCTGTGAATCGTCTGTCCCGCAAGCAGCAGCTCAAACTGCCGGATATCGTCCGGCTTTTGAATAATGCGGGGCAGGTGCACGGTCACTTTGCCGATCGTTTTACCTGCCACCAGCTTGTTTAACGTTCTTCTAACGGTTTCTACCTCAGGCAGTTCCGGCATATCTGGATGTCACCTCGTCAAAAGCTTATTTCGCCTCGTACCAGTTGTGTCCCGCGTCGACGTCAACCTTCAGCGGCACGTCGAGCTTCAGCGCGCTTTCCATCACTTCCGGCACGATGCGGCGCATGACCGGCAGCTCCTCCTCCGGTACCTCGAATACGAGTTCGTCGTGCACTTGAAGCAACATGCGGCTCTTCAGCTGCTCGTCCTTCATCCGCTGCGCGAGCTGGACCATGGCGAGCTTGATGATGTCGGCCGCGGTGCCCTGGATCGGCGTGTTCATCGCCGTCCGCTCCGCGAAAGAGCGCAAATTGAAATTGGAAGCCGTAATTTCCGGCAAATAGCGGCGGCGGTGCAGCAGCGTCGTCACGTAGCCGTTCTCGCGCGCCTGCTTCACGATATCGTCCATATATTTGCGAACCCCTTGGAATACGGCAAAATACTGCTCGATAAACTGAGCCGCTTCCTTGCGGGTGATATTCAGGTTTTGCGACAAACCGTAGTCGCTGATGCCGTAAACGATGCCGAAGTTGACGGCCTTCGCCTGGCGGCGCATGTTCGAGTCGACCTCTTCCGGAGCTACGCCGAACACGTCGCTGGCGGTTTTCGTATGAATGTCCATGTCGTTCAGGAACGCATCCTTCAGCCGTTCGTCCTGCGAGATATGGGCGAGCACGCGCAGCTCGATCTGCGAGTAGTCCGCCGTCAAAATCGACCAGCCGGGTTCGGACGGCACGAACACCTTGCGGATTTTGCGCCCTTCCTCGAGGCGGATCGGGATGTTTTGCAGGTTCGGGTATTGGCTGGACAGACGGCCGGTGGCGGCGATCGTTTGCCGGTAATACGTATGCACCTTGCCCGTCTCCGGACGCACCTCTTTCAAGAGCCCCTCGACGTAAGTGGACTGCAGCTTCGCCAGCGACCGGTAATTCAGGATTTGTCCGACGATCGGATGGTGCGGCTCCAGCTTTTCCAGCACTTCGGCGTCGGTCGAATAGCCGGTTTTCGTTTTTTTCCATACCGGCAGGCCGAGCTTTTCGAACAGGATGTCGCCGAGCTGTCTCGGGGAATTGATGTTGAACTCAAGTCCCGCCAGCCCGTAAATCTCCTTCATGATTTTCTCCAGCTGTACGGCGAGCTCCTCGCCGTATTTCTTCAGCCCCTCGATGTCGACGCTGATGCCGTACCGCTCCATGCGGGCGAGCACGGTCGCAAGCGGCAGCTCGAGATCGTAAAAAAGCTCGTGCATGCCGCTCTCCTCGAGCTCGCGCTTCTGCAGCGGCACGAGCTTCGCGATCGTCGCCGCTTTGCGGCACAGGTGCTCGCTGAGCTTGTCCAGCGCGGGCACCTGGAACTTGGCGCCCTTGCCGAACACCGCTTCGTCGGGCGCCAGATGCGGCAGGCCGTATTTCGCGGCCAGGCCGTCCAGAGACAGCGCCGACTCCGTCGGGTCGAGCAAATAGGCGGCGAGCAGCACGTCGAAGTCGAGCCCGCGAGCCGCCACGCCCTGCCATTCGAGCGCCACCTTCGCGCGGTGCAGGTCGTAGACCGGCACCGCCGATTCGGCGCTCTCGAGCCATTCGCGCACGGCGGAGGCTTCAGCGCCGGCCAGCGTGTCCATCGGCACGTAGTAGGCTTTGCCGCCGCCGGTATAAAAAGCGACCCCAAGCACGTCCGACGCGTGCGGGTTGTCGCCGATCACTTCGACGTGCACCGCCTGCACGTCGCCGAGCCGGCCCGCGAGCCGGGCCGCCGTGTCGCTGTCTTTCACGATGACGACGTCGAGGTTTTCCTGCGGCACCGCGTCCTCCGCGCCGTCCCCGGCGCCGGAGAAGTCCATTTTTTCCAGCAGGGACTTGAATTCGAGCTTGCGGAACATCGCCTGCAGCGATTTCGGATCGTAGCCTTCGAAGCGGAGCTTGTCCCATTCGGCGGACAGCTCGGGCACTTCGCGGAAAATCGTCGCCAGCTCCTTGCTCATGATCGCATCCTGCGTATGCTGCTGTATCGTTTCCTTCATCTTGCCTTTGATTTCTTCCACGTGGGCGATGACATTTTCCACCGACCCGTATTCGTGGAGCAGCTTGAGCGCCGTCTTCTCGCCCACCCCCGGAATGCCCGGGATGTTATCTGAGGCGTCGCCCATCAGACCTTTCAGGTCGATGATCTGCTTCGGCACAAGACCGTATTTTTCGTTAATTTGCTCGGGGCCGAGCAGCTCCATGTCGCTGATTCCTTTTTTGATCGTAAGCCCGATCGTTACACGATCCGAAGCGAGCTGAAGCATATCCCGGTCCCCGGTGATGACCAGCACTTCCATCTGCTCCGACTCGTCCGCAAGGCGCGTCAGCGTGCCGATGATGTCGTCGGCCTCATAACCGTCCAGCTCAAATTGCGGTATCTGGAACGCTTTCAGCAGCTCCTTGATCAGCGGAAACTGCTCGCCGAGCTCCGGCGGCGTTTTGGCGCGGCCGCCTTTGTATTCGGTATATTCCTTATGCCGGAACGTCACTTTCCCCGCGTCGAAAGCGACGAGAAAATGCGTCGGCTTCTGCTCTTCGATCAGCTTCAGCAGCATTGTGGTAAAACCGTAAGCCGCATTCGTATGAAGTCCCTGCGAATTGCTCAGCAGCGGCAGCGCATAAAACGCGCGAAACGCAATGCTGTTGCCGTCAATCAATATTAATTTGGGCATGGCCGTTCACCTCATTTTATTCGCATACTTCTTTTCATCATAGCATATGGGGACCTAACAATAAAACAGAGAAAACAGGGGTGATTCCCGGTTGAGCCGCATAAACTGGGTAAAAAGGCGCTCCCACGGAGCGGAGGTGAAAACGATGAAGCCGGGTTTTTCGCCGAACCAGAAAAAAGTGCTGTTTTTCGACGTCAATCAAACGCTCGTCATGCGCACGGCGAGCTTCGAAGATTGCTTCAAGGAAACGTGGAAAGAGTACACGGCCCGCCTTGCGGAAGGCGATGACAGCGAGTGGAATGCCGATCATATATATCGCAAATACCGGACGGCGTGGTTTGCCCGCTCGAAGATGAAGCGGCCCGGCAGCGACAAGCAGGAGCTTCAGGAAAAGGCGCTGAGAGAGGCTGTGCAGGATACCGGCATGGCGGTTTCCAAAACGTTCGCGCGCGCTTTTTTTTCGCAGGTGAGGCAAAAGCAAATGGGCGGAAGGGCGCTGTACCCCGGGGTAAACGAAACGCTCGCGGCGCTTGCCCCCCGGTATCGGCTGGCGATTATTTCGAACAGCCGGCGCGAAGAGGTGGCCGAAGTGATGCGGCACCTCGGGCTCTCCGCCTATTTCCCCGAGGAGATTTGGTTTACCGCAAGCAGGCCGCGCGATAAAAAACCGAATGCGCACCTGTTCAAGGAGGCGATGAAAGCTCTCGGTGCTGCGGCTGCGGAATGCGTGATGATCGGCAACTCGTATCGGCATGATGTTTGCGGCGCCTGGAAAGCCGGTATCGATGCCATCTGGGTGCAGCGCACCGCGCCGAAAAAAGTGCCCGCTCCGGCACGCGGCCGAAAAAAGCTGACGATCGTCCGGCAGCTTGACGAGCTGCTCGAGTGGTTTACTTAAAGCTTTGGCCGGCCGCCTCCGACGATACGTCGGGCCTCAGCTCCTCTATCACGTACACGCTGCCGGGCGACATTTTCGATTTCTTTTTCAGCCGGGCGGCCGCTTCCGAAATATGCTCCAGCGATGCCGGGACGAGCGTTTGGCATACGATGACCGAGAGCGATACGGTGACCCCGCTGCTTTCCACCCGCTGTCCGCTCCGGTCTTCCACGTACGTCCAATCTCCCGGCTCGTAAAACTTCTTCACGCCGGCATCGAACCGGCGAATAATTTCCCGGCACAGCCTGTCCGGATCGGCCGCCGAAGATAACGCGATGAAATCGTCGCCCCCGATATGTCCGACAAAATCGAGCGGGGTGCCGTATTCCGCGATCGCTTGCTGAATGACGTCCGCTGTGAATTGGATCAGCTGGTCTCCTTTTTGAAAACCGTACCTGTCGTTGAACCACTTGAAATAATCCAGATCGGCATAAATGACCGAAAACCGCTTTTTCTCGTTAAGTCTGCGGCTCAGCTCGCGATGGATTTGGATGTTGCCCGGAAGCCCGGTCAGCGGGCTCGCTACTTTGGCCGATTCCATCCGCGCATTTGTGATCGACTCCAGGATGGAACGGATGGAGGCGACCCCCGCCATTTTACCGCCGCTCGTGATGATGACCAGATCGTACAAATTGTCGATGTCCCTTGACGTCGCCAGCTGCGAAACGTGCTCGACCGGCGTCTGCTCGTCGACGATAAGCGGCTGCTTGTCCATCAGTTGATCGACCGAGCGGTTCCAAAACAGCGAAAATCCGTATTGCCCCGCAAGCTGCTGGAACAGCCTCTCCCTCATCACAAGCCCGACCGGCGCCCCGTCCTCCACAACGACAGCCCCGGTAGCCCGCTTGTTCATCTTAAAATAACCGGCCACTTCGGAAATCGGCGTATCCACGGAAAACAGCTGCACCTGCCGTTTCAGGTCGCCGATCGCCCATGCGCTTCCGTCCCCGAAGCCGATTTTCCGGTGCTGAATAATAAGGTTGCGGCATGCCTCCGGGACGCTTTGAAACCGTTCGTCCGGACGGCCGAGCAAGTACCCTTGGCCGAAATGAACCCCCATCCGGGTCAGCTTGACCAGTTCCTCTTCCTCTTCGATGCCTTCCGCGATAATTTCGATGTTCAGCTTTCTTGCGAACGTCACAAGCGTTTCGACGATGTATTCCTTCGTTTTGTTCGTATGTATGGAACGTATGAGCGACCGGTCGATTTTGATAAAATCCGGATTCAGCTCGGCGATCGCCTGGAGGGAGGAATACCCGGCACCGGCGTCGTCGATCGCGATTTTATAACCCTGGTTGCGGTAGTGCTCCAGCACTTTTTTGGCCATCGTAAAATCTTCGATCGAGCTCCGCTCGGTCAGCTCGAGCACCACATTGCCCGGCGCGAGTCCCTGCTCCTCAAGCAATTCCAACGTTTGTCCGGGCACAAACCGCGGGTCCTGCAAAATAGCGGCGGAAATGTTCAGGAAAAGCAGCTGCTTTCTTTGCGGTAAATGCGCCCCTTGAATCGCCCTCTCCCGTGCAATGCGCTCGAGCTGGTACAATAGCCCCTGTTTCTCCGCGTATTCGAACAGGGCCAGCGGAGAGGCGAACACACTTTGTCCCGGTCCGCGGGTCAGCGCTTCATATGCGAAAACGCCGGCGTCGGTCAAGGAGACGATCGGCTGATATACCGAGTATATCCGCTTGCGGTTTAATATATCGAAAAACTGTTCCCTCATATGTCGATCGGGATTTTCGTACGTTGCATCTGCCTTGCTTGCCTCGTTCACGTTAAGATCGGCCAACTTTCATCATCCCTATTTTACCATTTTGTGTTGGATTCATCGTAGCACAGGAAATTTATCGGAATATCAAGGGACGGCGGAAAAGTGTTAACGTTTTGTTAAAATCAGTGAAATACGAGCATGCCGACAATCCCCGACATCGCAATAACCGCAATCGGATGAACGCGGAAGCGCAGTATGCCGATCACCGCGGCGACGACCATGACCGCAAAGACGACCGTCTGCCAGTTCAAGCTTTGCGTATACCCACCGCTGACCGCAAAGCGAATGGCCGCATATGCGACAAGGCCGGTCACTATGGGGCGAAGCCCGTAAAACGAAGCGCGCACGAGTTTGTTCCGCCCGATTTTATAGAAAAACGCGGCCAGCAAAATAATGAGCAGCAGCGACGGGAGGATCATGCCTGCCGTGGCGGCGATCGCTCCCGGTAAGCCGGCGGTGCCGTAGCCGATCAGCGTTGCGCAGTTGGTGGCGATCGGACCGGGCGACATGCCGGCCACCGATACCGCCTCAAGAAACCGTTCGTCCGTCATCCAGCCGTGGGATGCCACCTCCCGCTCAATGACCGGGATCATCGCATACCCTCCGCCGAACGAGATGAAGCCGATTTTTAAAAATGTGATAAACAGCGACCAGACCATGATGTTCCCCCCTGAATGTGATGGCCCGGCAGAGCGCTTCCACTGCAGCCGAGCTTGCCTTTAGGCGGATTTACCGGCTCTCGGCCTCGCGCGCGTCCTTCACGCGGGGCTGTAGGGCCGATTTGCCGGCTTTCGGATTTTATATGCCGTCACCGTAATAATTTTCCAATTGCCTGTAGTCGCCATGCAGATCCGTCTGCGGCAGCGTTTCAAGCGGCACAGGCATTCCCCAATGCTCTTTAACCCGCACGAGCACGATGCCTAGAAACAAACCACCGATGATTAAAAGCATCGGATGAATGTGAAAATCAACGAGCACCAGTACCGTCGCGATAGCCGTCACCAGCGTGGTCTTATCCTGTATCGCGGTGCGTCCCATCTTGTAAGCGGCAACGGCGATTAAGGCGACAATAGCCGCATGAATGCCTTTGAATGCCGAGTCGACAAGCGGATTGTCGCGGATGAGCCCAAGCACCAAGCTGAACGCGAAGATGATCAAAAATGTCGGCAGCCCGATGCCAAGCACCGCAGCGGTTGCCCCCGGGATGCCGCACAGCCGATATCCGATAAAAGCGGCGGTATTTACGCCGATCCCCCCGGGAGCTGAGCCTGCGATCGATACGATGTCCGCCATCTCCTCTTCCTCGACCCAGCCCTTGTTACCGACCACTTCGCGTTCTATGACAGGAAGCATCGCATAACCTCCTCCGAACGTCACCGGTCCCATCTTGAAAAAAGCCCAAAAAATGGAGGCCAGCATTCCCCACCGCCATGTCATGCGCAACTCCGCCCCTCCGTTGAAATTGTTTTCATTATACGATACTTTTTTTCGTATGTCCCCTCCCCTCCCCCCTAAATCCCCCCACTGGGGGGACCCCAGGCGCTCGGGCGCCCTGGACCCGCCCGGTTCGCGTGGTTGCTCGCTTCTAGTGCGCGTTTGTCCGGCATGGATTTATTGCTGTTTGGCAATAAATCCCACGCCGGACACGCTGTACGTTTGGCGCGACGCCATAGGAGCGAGGGTACGTGCTTCTTCCTCGCGCCTTGCCGGGCGTGGACCTGCTTCCGCAGCTCCTACGACTGCCGCGCTTCACTATTTGGTGCGATGCCATAGGAGTGCGGGTACGTGCCTCTTCCTCGCGCCTTGCCGGGCGTGGACCTGCTTCCGCAGCTCCTACGACTGCCGCGCTTCACTATTTGGTGCGACGCCATAGGAGCGAATACGTGCCTCTTCCTCGCGCCTTGCCGGGCGTGGACCAGCTTGCGCAGCTCCTACGTCTGCCGTGCCTCACTTCTGACTTGGCAGCCGCTCCATATCCCCGCCCCATCCACCGGCTCGAGATATTTTTCCCAAAAAGCCAAAAAGAGCCCCGGCAGGGACTCCTTTTTTCGGCATAGATCAAATATTCAAATCTTTTCGCTTGCCGGTCACCATGTAGATGACGCCTTCGCCGATGTTGGTGGTGTGGTCGGCGACGCGTTCGAGGAAATGGGCGACCAGCATCAGGCTGGACAATTGGCGGTTGCGGGCCAAATCCGTGGACATCATGCCGACGATGTCGCTCAGCACCGTGCTGTACAGCTTGTCGACCTCGTCGTCTTTTTCCGCCAGCGCCGCGGCGCGGTGCACGTTCCGTTCCGTATATGCGAGGAGGCTTTCCTTCAGCATCTCTTTCACCATTTCCGCGATGCGCGGGATGTCGATCAGCGGCTTTACGAGCTCCTCGCCCGTGAGGCGAATCGCGATTTTGGCGATGTCCACAGCGTGGTCGGCAATGCGTTCCAGATCCGTCGCGATTTTGATGACCATGCCGATCACGCGCAGATCGCTCGCCATCGGCTGCTGCAGTGCGATAAGCCGCAGGCAGCGCTCCTCGATCTGCAGCATCGCCGCGTCGATGGCGTCGTCGTTTTCGATCGTCCGGCGAGCCATCTGCTCGTCAAGCCGGCTCAGCGATTCGACGGCAGAGTGAATCGCTTGCTCTACGGAAGAGCCCATGTCCAGCAAATCGCTTTGCAGCTCCTCCAGAGAATGATGAAAGTTTAATCGATTGTCCATGAATTCAGCCCCTTGTGCGCATGATTAGTCCTAGCCGAAACGTCCGGTGATGTAATCTTCCGTTCTTTGGTCGGTCGGGTTTGTGAAAATTTTATCGGTTTTATCGGTTTCCACCAAAATGCCGTTGAGGAAAAAGGACGTGTAGTCCGAAATCCGTGCCGCCTGCTGCATGTTGTGCGTCACGATGATGATCGTGTATTTGTCCTTCAGCGTTTGCGTCAACTCCTCGACCTTCAGCGTCGAAATCGGATCGAGCGCCGACGTCGGTTCGTCCATCAGCAGCACATCCGGCTCCACGGCGAGCAGTCTGGCAATGCACAGCCGCTGCTGCTGACCGCCGGAAAGCCCGAGTGCGGACTTGTTCAGCCGGTCCTTCACTTCATCCCACAAAGCGGCCTGCTTCAGGCTCCGTTCGACGATGTCGTCGAGCACCGATTTCTTTTTCGTGCCGTGGATGCGCGGTCCGTAGGCGATGTTGTCGTAAATGCTCATCGGAAACGGGTTCGGCCGCTGAAACACCATGCCGACCCTTTTGCGCAAGGAGACGACGTCCGCCTGGGAATCGTAAATATTTTGACCGTCGACAAAAATATTGCCCGTAATCCGTACGTTGTCGATCAGATCGTTCATCCGGTTCAGCGTCCGCAGAAACGTCGATTTGCCGCAGCCCGACGGACCGATCAGCGCCACGATATGATTGCTTTCGATGTTCAGATCGATATCATGAAGCGCATGGTTGTCCCCATAATATAAATTTAGTTGCTCCACTTTGATTTTATGCTTGGTTGCTGTAGTCGTCACGGTTATTTCCCCCCGGAAAGTCGTTTTTGCAGCAGTCGGCTCGGCACGCCGATCAGCAGGTTAAAGATCAGGACGACGATCAGCAGGAGCGCTGCGCTGCCCTTGGCAATCTGCTTGGCGTCAGGTACGATCGCCTCGGATTGCACGTACCACAAGTGAACGGACAACGTTTCCCCCATCGTCAGAGGATTCCAGTCCGGGAAAAATCTCGATACGGACAAACCTGCCGTATAGATCAAAATCGCGGATTCCCCGAGCGCCCGGCCGGCGACCAGCGTAATTCCCGTGATCAGGCTCGGCATGGCCGCCGGCAGCAGCACCTTGCGAATCGCCTGCCAGCGCGTCGAGCCGAGCGCAAGCGACGCTTCCCAATACGACTCCGGCACCGAGCGGAGCGCTTCCTCCGTCACGCGGACGAGCACCGGCAAATTCAGCAGCGATAGCGTAGCGGCGCCGCCGAGGATGGAGAACTTAAGCCCGAGCAAGTTGGCGAAAATCAGGTAGCCGAACAGCCCGAATACGATGGAAGGAACGGAAGACAATGCTTCGACCGAGATCCGGATCACATCGGTGAACCGGTTTTTTTTCGCATAGATGGCCAGGTAAACGCCCGCCCCGATTCCGATCGGCAGCGAAAACAGCAGCGAAAGGAACAAAATGTAGAAAGAGTTGAACAGCTGCGGCCCTACCCCGCCGCCGGCCATAATCTCCTGAGGTTTGCCGGTGATGAATTTCCATGACAATACCGGCAATCCGTCCCCCAGAATGCGTATAAGAAACCATAAGAGAAGCAATATAATCGTAAAGCCTGTTGCCCAGAAAAATCCGGTTGCAAGCCGGTCGGCGCGTTTGCTGGTCATTTCAGTTCACTCCTTTTGGCGACGATGCGGATGATGAGAATAAGCGACAGCGAGATCAGCAGCAGAAGCAGCGCCATCAGGTACAACGCGTTGTTCCAGGTCGAGCCGTAGTGCGTATTACCCATGTCCTTTACAATCGCCGTCGTCAGCACCGTCGTGGAATCGAGCAGCGATTCCGGCATTTGCGGCGAGTTCCCGATGACCATAAATACCGCCATCGTTTCGCCAATCGCCCGGCCCATGCCGAGGATGATACCCGTCAGTATTCCCGGACGCGCCGCCGGCAGCAGCACCCGCCAAATCGTCTGCCAGCGCGTTGCGCCGAGCGCCAGCGACGCCTCTTCAAATCGCGGCGGCAGCGCGCGGATCGCATCTTCGGAAATCGACAAAATCGTCGGCAAAATCATGATCGCCAAAATGATCGCCGCAGGCAGTATGCCGTAACCGAGGCCATCGTTGAACTTGGCCAAAAACGGCACGATGACGGTCAATCCGATCAATCCGTAGACGACCGAAGGAATGCCGACGAACAGATCGGTCGCCGGACGCAAAATTTCCCGCATCCAGTTCGGCGCGATTTTCGCCATGAAAATAGCTCCCGAAAGCGCCAAAGGCACCGATAATACGACAGAAAGCAGCGTAAGCAGCATCGTGCTGTATAAGAAGGAAAACGCTCCGAATTGATCTTTGCTCGGGGTCCAGTCGGTCGAGAAGAAAAATTCCATCGGGCTTACGCCCTGGAACGTTTTTACCCCCTGCATGCCGACAAAAATCATCACGGAAAAGATGATCGCGGAAACGAGCACCGCACTGCCGACAAATACAAGGCGCATCAAATCGTCCGTCCGGTTTTGCACGCGGCTCCACCTGGTGAGGATCGATTTCTTTTCCTTTTTGTTCGTTACGTTTCCGGCAAGTGTTTCTTCCACTGGTTACTGCCCCCTCTTAAAAATCAAACATACATGCAAGTCTTCCGTCAGTATATTAAACTTTTGTAAGAAGAAAACGTTCGAATTGTTAAGCCAATGTAAAAATTAATGAAAGGCGGAAAATGTCGAAAAAATCGAGTAGGCCCATGAATGAATTCATGGGCCTCTCACAGAACCGGACGTGCGGGTCATCGCATCCGGCTCCTCCGCGCTTATCCCCGCTGGGGATGATGTTCATTATAGATGTCTACGAGAAAAACGAGACCTCTTTCTCTGAACCAATCGTTTGGCATTGCAACACTGGCTGGCTTGGATAGCGAGCTTCTCCATGCGAACATACGCATCTTGGGAAGCTCTCCCCTCCACTTATTCTTTCTTAGTGCCCTGTAGAAGTTCTTCGGCTTTTTCCAGCTCCGCAACTGTACCATCCGGAGCCTTCTCCTTATCCATGCATCGTACTCTCTCATCAGACTTCCTACGTTGCCCCAGCCAAAATAGCTACCCCATCCACGTAAATATGGATTCAACTTCTTTCGGATCAGCTGTTCCACATTCACCGTTTGGTTCCGCCGCGTAATTGCTTTCACGCGTTCTTTAAATTTCTGTTTGGCTTTCGAGGATGGAGTAACCCAAAATCCCGGTTTAAACTCATGACCTAGGAACATAAAGGACTGTTCCAAGTTGTTCACGATCTTGGTTTTCTCCGGGTGTACTTTGAGCCCAAGCTCTTGTTCCAGTAGACGAATAACACCTTGGAGTACCCTCTCTGCCCCCTTTTGGGATTTGCAGCAGATCACAAAATCATCGGCGTACCGTGTTATACGGTGCTTCCGTTCAGTCATGAGCTTATCCAGCGGGTTTAGGTAGATATTCGCCAAAAGCGGACTAATAACCCCACCCTGTGGACTTCCTTGCTCGTTCAGGTGAAAACTTCCGTTCTCCATGACTCCGGACTTTAAGAAGCTTTCTATGAGCTTTAGGACACTACCATCCACCACTTCTTCCTTGACGGCCTTAAGCAACTTGTCATGTGGAATGAGATCGAAATACGATTTCAGGTCGGCGTCGATCACATAAACGTATCCATCCATGAGATCTTTCCGAATGTTCTCCAGCGCCATGTGTGCACTGCGTCCCGGGCGAAACCCAAAACTACACTCCATAAATGTCGCCTCGTAAATCGGTTCGAGGATTCGGCGGGTCGCCGCCTGTACTACGCGATCGCGAATTGCGGGTATCCCGAGCGGCCTTTGACCCCCATTTTCCTTGGAAATGTACATGCGCCTGACCGGCATCGGCTTGTATGCCTTCGCCCGCAGCTCCTGCTGAAGCGTTCTTAAGTTACGCTCCAGTTCACTCTCGAATACCTTTATGGTCACTCCGTCTACTCCCGCTGCTCCCCGGTTGCGCTTGACCTCCCGGAATGCCTCCTCAAGGTTCGGCATCGCCCATATCTTGTCGATGAGGCTGTGCCATCTGCGTTTTCTCGGGACTTCTACTCCCTCACGAAAGCCTACCTCTCCTTTTCCTTCCTTCATGTCTCGTGTTCCTTCCCTTTCAGTTTCCGGACGTATAGCTAATCTTTCAGCCTTTCCGGTTCCCCTTCGGTACTCCGCCCCAGACGGCCTACCCTTTTGTTCAGCCCCGGCTCTTCGCTCTTCTTGGCTCCCCGGCTTCTGTCTGGCACATGACGGCTTCCTAGGTGGTTATGCTTTTCTTCCACGGTTCCGGGCTTCGCACCAAGTCTTTGCCTTTTGGGTCTAAGCTTGCACCGACAACGTTGGTGTCGGTTCACTTGCCATTGCGGCTTTTCCGGCAAGCTTTCTCACTACTATCCCTTCGTATGACTGCTCACCATCCATCATTCTGTCTTAGCCCTATAAGCCTTGAAAAGAGTTTACCGCTATGCGGAAGACGATAAGCCCTCCTTGGGTCACGTCATCGTCTTTCCCCCGAATCCAGTCCTCCTAACTTTCGAAGCCTATGGTGGTATAGGACGTCCCCTTCTCTTGCAGGGTTATCCGGCTTCGCCAGCCAACATGGTTCATGCCGCCTGTTCCGGGTTTTGCCTTCTGATCCTCCGCACCCTCCCTTACGGCCAGAGCACTACCAGTCGGCTATGCGCTTCCGCCACCCCGCGGTGCGCTCGGGACTTTCACCCGTTAGTACGATGCGCTGCCAAGCGCACAAGAAAAGCTGTCCTTGGGAGAACAGCTTTTCATGCACTGCGATGTTATTTTTTCAGCAGGTTGGCCGGCAGGAACTTCAGCTCTTCAACCTTCTTCGTTTGGAATTCGCTTCCCATGATGTAATCGAGGAACGCTTTAACTGCGTCTTTCGCCTCGCCTTTAGTATACATATGCTCTACGCCGTACAGCGGATATTTGCCGTCTTTAATCGCATCCTTGCTGAATGCCACGCCTTCGAATTTCAGCGCCTTGATCGTGTCGTTCAGGTAAGGCGTATCCACGTAACCGATGGAGTTAGCCGTTTGGCCAACAGCCGTAGCAACAGCACCGCTGGATTCTTGAGTTACGCCGTCTTTCGTGAATTCTTGGCCGTCAAGCACGATTTTCTTCACGAGCGCACGGGAACCGGAGCTGTCCGGACGGTGTACGACGACGATTTTCGCATCCGCACCGCCTACGTCTTTCCAGTTGGTGATTTTACCCATGAAAATGTCGGCTGCTTGCTGTTTGGTCAGGTTGTCGACTTTCACATCTTTATGAACGATAAGTGCAAACGGTGCGATTGCTACAACGTGGTCGACCAGGTTTTTGTCTTTGTACTCCGGACCTGCTTCGATATCGGAGTTGCCGATGTCGGACGTGCCGTCCGCCACGTTTTTCAGCCCTGTGCCGGAGCCGCCTGCCGTTACGTTGACAGTGACCTTCGGATTGGCTTTCATGAAATCTTCCGCAGCTTGCTTCACGAGAGGAAGCAGTGCGCTGGAACCGGAAGCCGTTACGGTGCCGCTCAGTTCTTTAGTCGGTTGCGGCGTCGGCGCCGTCGTTTGTGCGGGTGCAGCGCCTGTATTTGTTTTCGGCTGTTCCGCCGTCTTGCTGCCGCACGCTCCAAGTACCCCCATCGATAATACCGCGATCATGGCCAGGCTCAAACTTCTTCTAGACATTTGCTTGAACATTTTCAGTATGTCCTCCTTTAATTTGTTCTCACCTCAACCATCGTAACAGCGTTTTGTTAACTCTGCGCCCACTCTTCGTTAACGGAATGTAAAAGTTTTATTGTGGCGAATTTTGACATTTCCTTAACACAACACATCTCTTCTTTTAATATTATTTTCTTAATATGTAGAATGTAGAGTAATTTTGTAGATAAATAATATACGCCGAATGGGAGGGGCAATTGATGTCGTTAAAAATGAAGCTGATCGCGGGTTTTGCCGGAATGCTGGCCGCTTTCCTGTGTGTCGCCTTGTTTAACCTGAACCAGGTGGAGGCGATTCAAGCTCAGCTTATGTTTCAAAACGAAAAAGTCGAGCTTAAGCAGATGGCTTTAGAGCTTAAGGAGACGGTACAGGAGCTTAACGTCATAGCGTCGGGGCTGGAAATTTCCAAGAAAGTCGAATACATACCTATATATAATGAAAAACGAAAGCAATTCGACCAAATGATCAAGCGGATCGGCGATACCGCGACGACGCCCGATCAGATCGCCTGGCGCAGCAAGCTGATTTCGCTGACCGTCGATTATGCGAACACGTTCGACGTCGCGGCGAAGCTCGTTCAGGAAAACAAGCTGCCGCCCGCGGATATGGACAAGAATATGGAGTATTTGTACAACGAGTCGCAAAAGCAAAAGGATCAAATTTTTACCTATGTCGACAATTTTTACGTCGTCTATTCGGGCGAGGCGCAGGCGGCGATCGAAAGCTCGCAGACGCTGCTCAGCCGCACGGCGACGGTCATGATCACCGCTTTCGGGCTTGTGTTCGTCGCGGCCGGCATCATCGCTTTCACCTTGATCCGCTCGTTCACGAAGCCGATCGGACGCATTCAGCATGCCGTAAGGCGCATTGCGGAAGGCGATTTGCGCCATACGATCGGCAGCCGCTCGAAGGACGAGCTCGGCGAGCTCAGCGCCAGCTTCGACCATATGATCGAACGAGTCCGCGACATGCTGGCGAATACGCAGGCGATCGCCGCTTCATTGTCGGACCATGCGCGCACATTCCACGGGTTCGCGGACGAGACGGCCGCAGCCAATTCCGAAATCGTGCGGGCGATTGAGGAAATATCGCAAGGAGCGGGCGAGCAGGCCGCCCATTCTGAAAAAAGCGTCTATATCATCGCCGAGCTGCAGCAGGAAATGGACGTCATTTCCGGAGCCGCCGGAGCAATGCGCGAGGCCAGCTCCGCGGCCGCTGGCAACACGGAAAACGGCGTCCGCGCGATGGATTCGCTGCAAGCGGCGGCGGCCGAGTCGCAAGCCGTTTTCGCTGCCGTGCTGTCCGCGATGGATTCGCTGCAGGAAAGCTCGCGGCAGATCGGGCGTATCATCGCGTCGATTCAGGAAATTTCCACGCAAACGAACGTGCTGTCGTTAAACGCTTCTATTGAAGCGGCGCGCGCCGGAGTGCACGGCAAAGGCTTTATGGTCATCGCCGATGAGGTGCGGGGGCTTTCCGCGCAAACGTCCCGTTCCGCGAAGATGGTGGAAGACATTATCGGCTCGCTGGAAAGCCGCATCGTCGAGCTGCAGGACGGACTCCAGTCCGCCCGCGGCATGATGAGCGTGCAGTCCGGCAAGCTGGATGAAACGAAAACGGCTTTCGATGCGATCCGCATCTCGGTGGACGAGCTGAGCGGCCATATCCGGCATATCCATGAAAAAATCGCGTTCGCCAAGCAAAAAAACGGGACGCTCGTGGAGTCGGTGCAGTTCGTAGCTTCCATCGCGGAAGAAACGGCCGCCGGCGTCGAGGAGGTGAACTCCGCTTCGCTGACGCAGGACGCGTCGATCCGGCGGATCGTTTCCGAGGCGGACGATATCAGCCTGCTCTCGCAGAAGCTGTTCCGCGAGATCGGCATGTTCCGCATCGACGACGCGGAGCTTGATGCCGGCGGAGGCGCCGGAGCGGCAGCCGGCGTGGCGGACGCCGCGCAGCCGGGCGGGCCGCTCGAGCCGGCGCACGGCTTAACGCGTGGGCGGACGGCGGGGGTCGAAGCCGGCGGCGAGGCGTCAGCGGCGGAGGCCGGCTCGGTGCCCGGCATAGCGGCCGGAGCCGGAGATGCAGGCGACGACGCTGAGGGCGGCCAAGGCGCAGCCACCGGAGCGGGCTCGGAAGCGGCGCCCGGCAATGCCCCGGCGGCGACGTCGAAGCCTGCCCCTGCCGGCGGTCAAGGAAGCGATGGAAACGCCGCCGCTTCGGTTGAAGAGAAGAAGCTCGTTACCGTATAGAAGCCAAAAGGCCGCTGTGCATGTGGATTCTATATGAAAAATCGTATAAAAGTTGCGCAATAATCGTAAAACAGACCATTTTATATGAAAATTCATATACATCCATACCCCGGGACGGTAAAATCGAGCAATATGTATGAAAAATCTGATATAATTTTCATTTTGCGTCAGATCCTACTATAATGTATTTGAAAAATCATACAAATAGCAAATGGACTGGAGGCAAATAAAGATCACATCATAACCGAATCATTATAGTTTTGGAATCATTCTGCACATTGGGAGCCCCCGGTTATCCACAAAATGAGCTGACTAATTTCCTAAAAATCCTAAAAGACAAAAAGGCCGCTGCATGCCCTTTTCGAGCGTGCAACGGCCCTTTGTTCAGTTTCCTGCCTCGTAAAGTGCAGCGTCTCTACTTCCGAACCCATATGTTTCGATCTTTCTTGCAAGCTGCCGCTTGGAAGTACACCTTTAATCATACGAACAAATGCAAATACGGTGATGATGAAAAATTCGTTGCGTCATAAAAGAAAATCCTTCATGCGCTTCGCCAAATTTTCGCCGATTACAATGTGCCCATAATCGGAAGGATGGATCAGATCCGCGGCCAGCGCGCCGAAATCGGGAAGCAGCTCATGCCCTTCGAGCAGATGCACGTTCGGCGAAGCAAGCTCGCGGTGCAAGCCGCGGAGCACATCCGCAAATTCCCGGTTTGCTTTTTTCGCCGCATGGTCTTTCGACATATGATGGTCGGCCGAGTTCGGAAACAGCGTGATCAGGAAAATCGGCTTACCGGGATGAGCTGCGGCCATGCTGCGTACCAAATAGCCCGCCCGCTCCGCGAATTGCTCCGTCGTAAAGAACCCGCGCATATTCACGCCGAGCTCCAGCGTCGCCACGTCCCAGCCCGGATGCGCGGCGAAGAAGTCCGCCGTCTCCTTCTCGCAAAAGCACGAGCCGCCGAGGCCCTTGTTCAGCACGTCGAAGCCGAGACGCCGGGCGGCCTGCTGGATGTAGCTGTTAGGGTTCACCGTCGCCCCGGACCCATGCGTAATCGAAGAGCCGTAAGCGAGCCAGCGAACGGACGGCACCTCATCCGGCGCAGGCGGCCGGACCGGGTGGCCGAACGTTTCCAGATGGTGGTACGCGACCTGAAAGCCGGGGCCCGCGACATAGCGGCGGCTGACGAAGATGCGCCATACGTCCGGCGAAAAACGCCCCGTCTGCAGCGCCTCTTTCGGCACCTCGGCAAACCGGTCGCTTCTCTCCAGCTGCAGCGTTTGGATTTTTCCCGATTCCAGCCTGTGCAGCGAATGAAAAAAATCGCCGTTATATACGACGATGTCCCCCTCCTCCACCGGCGCGGAAAGCGTGATGCGGATGCGGCCGGAGGACGTGACGAAGCGCATTTCGCACCCCGTGGACATCGAGGCCACGTACCGGCCCCGCTCATCGTAACCTTCGCCGAGCCGGTCTCTCACCCGTTTCGGGTACCTTTGTAAAACCCAGCCCGGCATTCCCGTCCGCAGCTCCAGCTCTTCCACATTATGAAAACAGACGTGTTCGTGTATCATTTGGCTGTCCACTCCCTTTTATCGCACAAATGCGGCGACGCGTGTGATACGAATATCTTCTCGGAGAGAAGTCTTATTCCCTGCTATTGGGTAAAACACCGCTCCTATGAAGTGGCCACTCGCGAAGCAAGCGATCGGCGTGCCTGATGAGAAAGGCCGTTTCTCGGTCTTTTTCTTGCGAAAAAATTGTGGACTAAACGGCAAAAAGGTGGTAGTTTCTAGTAGATATCCTATATTTTATTTAGTTCCAAAGGAGAGGGACAACGTGTTCAACCGAAAATTTTGCGGGGAGAAGTTTCTGCATGCGCTTGTTTTAAGCTGCTTGCTTATTGGCGCCGCTCCTACCCTTACCCTCGCCGCCGAAGCCGATCCCGTTCCCGCGGTGATTGAGAAAACGACGCCGTCGGTCGTCGCCATTATCGGCAAGCCGAGTTCCGAAGAGAAAACGATCGACAACAACCGCTTCAATCTGGCGCACGGCACCGGCGTCATCGTCCGCAGCGACGGGTACATCGTGACCAACGCCCATGTGGTAAAAGACATGCGAAACATTATTGTCGTTACGTCCGAAGGAAAATCATACTCCGGCAAAACGACGCATTTTGACGAGGAAAGCGACCTTGCCTTGGTGAAAATCGAAGCGACGGGACTTCCCGCCGCCACTTTTGCCTCAGCGTCGGATATTCAGGTAGGCCAGTCGGTGATCGCGATCGGCACCCCGCTTTCGTTCGCTCTGCGAAACTCCGTCACGGTCGGCATTATCAGCGGCATGGACCGCTCCGTCCAGTCGCAATACCAGCTTATTCAGACCGATGCCGCGATCAATCCCGGCAACAGCGGCGGCGCTCTCGTCAATATGAAGGGGCAGGTGGTCGGCATCAACACGCTGAAGTATGTTTCCGTCGGCGTGGACGGACTCGGCTTTGCGATACCGGTCAATACGGTGCAGTATGTGCTTGACCAATTTTTCAAATACGGGAAAGTGAAGCGCCCTTACCTCGGACTTGAGCTGGAGGAAAGCTGGGAATCCGTCGTCGGTCTTCCTTCCGGGGACGGGTTGAAAGTATCTTACGTCCAGCCGGATTCGCCGGCGGCGAAGGCGGAAATCAAAAAAGGCGATATTTTGCTTTCCGTCGGAAACGCCGCCGTGAGCAATCTGGTCGATTATAATGAAACGTTGAAAAATTATTTGCCCGGGCAGAGCGCTGCCCTGAAGCTGCAAACCGCCTCCGGAATCGTGCAGCGGGACGTTACGTTCGAAGAAGACCCGGCCGGTGCATCGCAGGCCGGCCCCGACCAGGATGGGGCCTACATCGATTCGGACCAGGGCAAAACGCGCATCGGCGACAGCCACTACGGCTGGTCGATGAATTATCCGTCCGGCCTCGTCAAAGCGAAGCAGTCCGATTCCGGCGACAGCATCAGCTTCGGTGACAGCAAGGGCGAATTTGCGATCATCATTTCGGTCAGCGAGAAGCAGAGCGAGGACCTGTCTCCATACGGTCTTCTGCAAAAGCTGACCGGCTACGCGACCGATACCGTGCTGGAGAAGCAGTATGTGGATACGGCGCCGCATCCTTACGCCAAGCTGATCGGAAAAACCGACTCCGACGGATATTATCAGGTTCGCGCTTTTTTGAATAAAGATCGAATCTACTATGTGACACTGTATGTGGATAAAGAAGAGAATTACCAGAACCCTGCCAAGCAAAACAGCTACAACGACCTGCTCGATACGTTCCAGCTCAGCTTCGATGCCGAGGATAACCTGCTCAAGGATGTTTCCGTATATCAAAACAAAAATACGGTTACGACCGAATACGGGCTTTCCCTGGATGTCCCCGGGGAATGGACGCCGAGCTCACTTTCCGCTGATTTGTCCTATACGAGCCAGGACGGGAATCGGTCAATTACACTGAGGGTCACCTCCGCTTCGTCGGGAGATACGCTGAAGGAATGGGCCTCCCGGCAGGAGCTCAAATTCAAGAATAGCTACGTTGAACAATACCGGGAGGTGTCCGGCCTGAAAGAGACGACTGCAGCCGGGGTTCCGGCCTATGTCAACCGTTTCTCCTCCACTATGGGGGATAAATGGACCACGCGCCATGTCGTCTATTTTCTCAAGGATAAGTATAAGTACCGTCTTGAAATCTCGTTCCCGAAAGATACGAACGCGGACGAAGCGGAAACGCTGGTCGCCGATACGCTCAAATCGCTCTCGTTCAACAAGGAATCGCTGAACAAGATGCTCGGCTTCATTCAGGACGACGATGATTTGGTGGATGCCTCAAAGAGCTACACTTACAACAATGCCACCTACAAATATTCGCTTCGCGTGCCGGAAATATGGTTTTCCGGCGGTTATGACCAGGATGGGGCGCCCGACAGCCAGGTCAAAACGTTCTCGTTTTTCGGCGGCAGCTTCACGGTGGAAGCGGACGATCGCACCAGCCTGGAGGATGCGTTGAAAAAGACGTCTCAATCTTATAAGAAAAATGCGGAGGAAGACGCCGACTACCGGTACACCGAAACCGACGAGGAACTGCTCGGCGGCGCCGCGAAAAAATACAGCCTTACCTATAAGTCGAAAAACGTACCGTATACGCAGACGGAGTACGTGTTCAGCCGCGGCGGCATCACCTACACCGTGCGCTACAAGATCAACGAAGCGGTTAAAACGGAAGAGGCTGTGAAACGGATAAACGATTGTTTGGAGTCGATGAGATTTCTACCCCCTAAATCGGGGATCACCCCCTAAATCCCCCTGCAAGGGGGACCCCAGGCGCCCCAAGCGCCCTGGACCCGCCCGCCGGGAGGTCATGCTTGCTTCTAGTTCGCGTCTGCCCGACATAGATTTTTGGGCTTCGCACAAAAATCTTATGCCGGGCACGCTTTACTTTGGGAGCGATGATGTGGGGAGCGAGTGCGTGCCTCGTGCACGCGTTTGTCCGCCATGGGTTTGCTCGCGCAAAACCTATGGCCGACACGCTTTACCTTGGAGCGATGATGTGGGGAGCGGATGCGTGCCTCATGCACGCGTTTGTCCGCCATGGGTTTGCTCGCGCAAAACCTATGGCCGACACGCTTTACCTTGGAGCGATGATGTGGGGAGCGAGTGCGTGCCTCGTGCACGCGTTTGTCCGCCATGGGTTTGCTCGCGCAAAACCTATGGCCGACACGCTTTACCTTGGAGCGATGATGTGGGGAGCGGATGCGTGCCTCATGCACGCGTTTGTCCGCCATGGGTTTGCTCGCGCAAAACCTATGGCCGACACGCTTTACCTTGGAGCGATGATGTGAGGAGCGAGTGCGTGCCTCGTGCACGCGTTTGTCAGCCATGGGTTTGCTCGTGCAAAACCTATGGCCGACACGCTTTACCTTGGAGTGATGCGTTGGAGGTCGCCCTCTCCCCTATGGGCACCTTGCTCGTATACGCAAATGGTTGTGTCGCAGTATCGCGACACAACCATTTGTGCTTTTAACCGTAAGGATTGGAATTACCGCTGTCCGCAGGTCATATTTTTGTTAATGCAGCAAAAAGTTCAAAGAAAGAGTTCACATAGAAAGGAAAGATGAAATTGAAACTGCGGGACAAGTATGTGCTGGTTACAGGGGCAAGCAAGGGAATCGGAAAAGCCATCGCGTTGGGCATGGCAAGAGAAGGGGCGCACGTGGCCGTGAACTATAACAGCGACAAGGCGGGCGCCGACGAGGTTGTGGAGGAAATCGCGGCAATGGGGCGCCAATCGTTTGCTGTTCGCGCGGACATAGCCGACGTAGGACAAATTAAAGAAATGTTCGGAGTGATCGCCGACAAGTTCGGCAGACTGGATGTGCTGATCAATAACGCCGGCATTACCGGTTGGACGGACTTGTTCGAGGTGACGGAAGAAAAATGGGATACTGTGATCAACACTAACTTGAGGGGAACGTTTTTTTGCTCTCTTGAGGCAGCCAAAATGATGAAGGAAGCCGCAGGCGGAAGCATTATCAATATTTCCACCATTTGCGCGGAACTCGGCGTGAAAAATCTTGTTGCCTACGCGAGCAGCAAAGGCGGCATTCATGCCATGACCAAGCAGATGGCGGTGGAACTTGCGCCTTTTAACATAAGAATCAATACGTTTGGGCCGGGGGCAACGAACGTGGATCGCAATCTGCAGGATGATCCAAGCTATAAAACCACTTGGGGTGCGATGGTTCCGCTGGGAAGAACGGCTGAGCCGGAAGATATGGTGGGACCAACCGTATTTTTAGCTTCCGATGATTCCGCTTATATGACCGGACAATTGTTTTTCGTTGACGGCGGTTGGACCGTCAGGGGGAAAATTCCGGAATCGAACATGGATGCGGCGTTGGATAAACATCGTTGAAAATGCAAGCAAAAGCAGCGTATTCCGGAAGTATAAACATTTTTCTAATAAGGATTGCGGTTTGGAGAAATACTCTTTACGGAATAAAACAGGAGGTGAGCGATGAACATGAGCAAAACCAAGGACACTAACAACCCAAAACATGCCACGTCCCGATCGAACGATCCGAACGATCAAGGAAGAACCGGAGTGCAAAAACAATCGAAGTAAAGCTGTTTACGTACCCAGTCGAATACTATCAAAGCATCGACAAGTCCGGTTTCCTTGACCGGGCTCTTTTTTTTGGAATTCTGTAAAATTAGGCCAAAATAGATGGGATTGTCTTCCCAAGTTATGGCAAGGGACAAAACGTTTCGAGCCTCGACTTTTTTCGCTTCCGGCGGCAGGACGTGTGCGAAGGCTTCGCGATTGCTATAATAGCTGTATCAACCATAAAGGACGGCGAACGATAAGTGGCATTCGGAATCAAACGCGAAGAGTTGAACAGATGGAAAGAGGCGGTGAAACGGGGGGAAATCGCCTTTTTGACGCATTATTGGGTGGATTCGCGGTTTCCGGATATCCGTACGGTGACGAAGGTCGGCTGCGCCGATTTGGAGCGGCTGTCCGCGTGGTGCACAGAGCAGGGGCTGAATCCGGCTTATATCCACCGCCGCCCCCCCTTTCCCCACTTCGACCTGATGGGAAGCAGGCAAAAGGAAATTTTGCAGAAGGAGCGGCAGTGGGAGCAGCTTAAGAGATTCGGTCTGCTCTAAAAATGCGGCCCCGGCATTTATTGCTCCTCGTTCGGAACGACCGCCTCGCGGATTGCCTCAAACGAAACCGGCGTATAGTCCCACAGCTCCACGCTGACGTTCACGTACTGGCGGCTTTCATATTGCTGCCCGTGAATATGGCCGTGGATGTTGACGTAAGGCATATGTTTGTTCATGTACATCGGCTCGTGGGATAAAAAGAAAAACCCGTTATACACGATCGGATATTCCGACACCTCGTCAAACCCCGCTTCCAGCCACCAGCTTCTCGGCCTGCCGCGGTCGTGATTGCCTAAAATCAGCGTCTTGCGGCCGTTTAATCCCGCAACGATCTCCTTTGTCTTCGCAAGGTTCAGAAACGAGAAATCGCCAAGATGAAATACTTTATCCTGCGGCCCGACCGCCGCATTCCATTTTTGCATCATGACCTCCGTCATCTCTTCCGCATCGGCAAACGGCCTCGATTCGAAGTCGATAATTTGCCTGTGGCCGAAATGGTGGTCGGATATGACAAATACGTTGGACATACACTCCCGCCTTTCGTTTTTCCCAAATCGTAATTCCGGCTGCTTTGGTTTAAGTATAGCGTATTCCACCTTCCGCGGCGACTCTATGAAAACGGATTGCTCCCAGACGATTTCCAGTATAAAATGAGAGAATTACATTGAATCTCATCAAATCAAAAGAAAAGGTGAATCTCATGGAAACCGTACTGCAGCTGGAAGGAGTTACATGGCGGCGTGGAGAGCAGGAGCTGCTGAAAAACATCAACTGGACGATCCGCAAAAACGAGCATTGGGCCTTGCTCGGATTGAACGGCTCGGGCAAAACGACACTGCTGAACATGATCACCGGCTACCTGTGGCCGACCAAAGGCTCGATCACCGTGCTGGGCGAGCGCTTCGGAGAAATCGACCTGCGCGAACTGCGGCAGTCGATCGGATGGGTCAGCTCCTCTTTGCAGGAAAAATTGTACGGAACGGACAAAGCCCAGTCCGTCGTCATCAGCGGCAAACACGCCACGATCGGCCTGTACGAAAAACCGACGGACGACGATCTCGGCCGGGCCGAAGCGATCATGCGCGCTCTCGGATGCCCGCATCTATGGGACCGCGAATACCGAACGTGCTCGCAGGGAGAGAAGCAGAAACTTCTCATCGGCCGCGGGCTGATGGCGAATCCCAAGCTGCTCATTCTCGACGAGCCGTGCAACGGGCTCGATCTGTTTTCGCGCGAGCGGCTTTTGGACAGCATCCAGGAGCTGGCGCGGCAGGCCGATGCGCCTACATTTATTTACGTGACGCATCACACCGAGGAAATATTGCCGGTGTTCACCCATACCTTGCTGCTGCGGCGGGGAGAAGTGTTTCGCAGCGGAAAAACGGAAGAAACCTTAAGCGAGCAGACGCTGAGCAGCTTTTTCGAAAACCCGGTCAAAGTAAGCTGGGAAGAGCGGCGAGCGTACGTCCGGCTCGCGTAGAGATGCCGATTTTGCATAAATCGTTATCCGCAATCGGCATTTCTGCCCGCTCTCTTTCTCTGGTAAAATGAGCACAGACACAAAATGTTCACATTTTACCCGGAGTGGTGATGGCTATGTATACCGATGTTGCCGTAATTGCGTTTGTGCTTCTCGTTTCCGCAGTGCTGTACTTGCCCGGTTTTATCATGCAAAAAAGGGCGGCGAAGCGGCCGAAGCTCCGCCTTGTAAGCGTTACACGCCCCAAACGGCACAACCCGCCTCCGGCCCAAGCCGATCGGCCGCAGGATCCGCCTGCGCGCTCCCGCCTTTTTTGAGACCGCCCGCAGACTTGAGCCTCGGTCGGTACGGGCGGCCTGTCGGCGAGGAGCGGCAGCGCTTCTGCGGATACCGGCCGGATGATCCGGCAGCCGTGCCTCCCGGCATCTTCGGGCGGATAGACTGGAAAATAAAGTAACAGACTGGCGAGGGTGTAAACTAACTGGCATTTTCATTAGAAATTTCATTGATCACCATATCTCAAATCAAGTTAAGGTAGCCGATATTAAAGTGAAAATCTTACTGACGAATTTAATTTGGAGGGAGTTATGAATGAAAAAAGCCTTAGTTTCCATAACTGCAATGGCTACATTTTTTATTCTAAGTGTTACTTCCTTCATCACAAATGTGGAAGCAGCCAAGGACTCTCCTACCACTGTCTTTGAACAGTTCGTAGACGTTGAAGGACACTGGGCCCAGGATGTTATAGGTAAAGCCTACGAAGCAAAACTTATTTCTGGCTATGAGGATGCAACTTTTCGACCTGATGGCAAGATCACCCGTGCTGAATTTTCTACTATTCTTAGCCGTGCAACGAAGCTTTCTGTTGCCAATGGCAGCAATCCATTTAGTGATGCAAAGGGACACTGGGCTGAATCTGCAATTACGCAAGTAGTGGCTCAAGGGTTTATTAACCCAAGCGATTACCCGAACGGATTTAACCCCAATGCAGAGCTTACTCGCTATGAAATGATGAATTGGATTGCAAACGGCTTGATGAAATCCAATGCATCCTTTAAGCAATCATTCGAGGATACTAAGAACACTTTACTTCCGACACCTGAAGCAGTTAAGGGCGAACTCAGTACAGATGAGGTACCTTACATGGCGTTGGTACGTGGCACTGGAATTATCACTGGCTTTGAAGATGGAACTCTTCGTCCGAAAAGTACCACGACAAGAGCCGAGGTAGCCGCAATTCTCCTGCGTTACATGGATGTCGAAGGAAAGGAAGCAGATTCCTATCAGGATCTCAACGAGATGCGCGAGGTTGGAACCACCGGAACCAATCTTACTTCGATTAGCAATTATAAATACGTCGCCAGCTCTGTAAAAATCTCCGACCTCTCAAATGTCACGTCGAGCGCTGGAGTGCTGAAGATAAATAAACTTATCGTAGTTGATGCACGTACAGACAAACCTAGTGGGATTTACGCACCACTTTTTCTTTCCGGTGGGTATAAGACCGGAGGGTACAGAACCTTTGTTGATGTTACGTTCATATCTAATCTTTC
Organism: Paenibacillus hamazuiensis; assembly: GCF_023276405.1. Taxonomy (NCBI): domain Bacteria; kingdom Bacillati; phylum Bacillota; class Bacilli; order Caryophanales; family Paenibacillaceae; genus Paenibacillus; species Paenibacillus hamazuiensis. Next base: position 1,145,551 of record NZ_JALRMO010000001.1, on the reverse strand, counting down.
TGAACAAGACTATATTGCAGTTAACCAAGGATTCGCCAATTCTCTTATTACCTTTAACGGATTAGATCAAACGCTTGCGAACGATCACGGTATAGTGACCCTACCTAGTGATCCAACGGAGTTTCTTCAGAAAGGGAAGGAAAGACGATTTTGGATTACTTCCGCTTTAAGGGCATCAGACTGGTCTTATTACCTGAAATCTGATTCAGGAGCGTCGTTCCAAATTCAAAATAAATAATGGTCAGATGAGAGGATAATTCTTTAGACTAGAATATTATCTATGACGGTCGTCGAGTACCTATAAGTATGAACATTCAACGCTTTCATAGAAATACAATTACTAAAGAATATGATTGAATGGTTAATTAAGAATGTATAAACATGATTTAAATGAACAATATCGCCATCCTGGTTAAGCTAAACGAAGACGATAGCGTTCAATAATACAGCGACAGTCTATGATTTTATTTTCTCGTCCAAGCTGTCGCTGTTTCGATTTCTGGGGTCAGTCTAACAATAAAAACGCCGGCTTCTCCCTCGTTTCCCCCTTCGGCCACTACCTTCGGGTTCAATCTTCGCCCGAGCGCGGGTGGCTTTGCCGGTAAAAGCCGATAAGGGTCGTGGCAATCCGCGGCAGCCGGTGATAGCGCGCGCGCTTAAATCAAAAAACTTGGCCCGTTACAAGAGAGATCCCTCCTCCTCAACAAGAAAAGGAGCCTCGTTTTTCACGTTGCCGACCGCTTTCGAGACCGGGTACGCCTCCATCTCCTCCGCCGGGTACGGGCGAAGCAGCGCCTGCAGCGCATCCGTCTGCCGCACTTCCCGGTTCAACCACATCGCCTCGTCCTCGGGACGCAGGATCGCCGGCATCCGGTCATGAATGTCGGCCATCAATTCGTTAGGCTGCGTCGTAATGATCGTGCAGGTGCTGATTTTGTTCCCTTCGGGCGAAATCCACGTATCGTAAAGCCCGGCCATTGCGAACAGCCCGCGGTCCTTCAGCACGATCCGCATCGGCTGCTTGTCTTTGTCCCCCAGCTTCTTCCATTCGTAAAAGCCGTCAGCCGGTATGAGGCACCGCTTCCGCTCGAACGGCAATCTGTATGCCGGCTTCTCCAGCAGCGTCTCCGCCCTCGCGTTGATCATATGGAAAGCGACTTTTTCCTCCTTGGCCCATGACGGGATAAGCCCCCACCTCAGCTCGCCGAGACGGTTTTTCCTGCCGTCGTGAATGATAGCCGGAACGAATTGCCCGGGAGCCACGTTATACCTCGGCTGGTGATAAGGCGGGAAAGATTCGTCGATATAAAAACGGATGAGCAGTTCGTTATAGGTTAAAGTGATCGTATATCTTCCGCACACGGTAAAATCGCCTCCACACCCATTATAACAGGATTCACGACGTATTCGAAAAAGGTGAACCGCGCCGATCCGCCTAAATGATGGATAACTTTTCACATTATGGATGCGCCCGGTTAATTTTTTCGCCAAACCCTTGCATAGAGAACGTATGTTCGTTATATAATAGAACTGCGAACCAATGTTCTGACCTGGGGTGTGATGACTTGAAGCAGGATCGCGTTATTTTTTTGGCCGACTGTCAGTCCTTCTATGCGAGTGTCGAGAAGGCGATGAATCCTTGGATTGAAAATGAACCCGTCGTCGTAGCCGGCGACCCGGAGCGCAGATCGGGCATCGTGCTGGCCGCCTGCCCGATTGCCAAGAAATACGGCGTTACGACGGCCGAGACGCTGCGCGAGGCGCTGGCGAAATGCCCGCAGCTTGTCGTGATCAAGCCGCGGATGCAGCTGTACATCGACGTTTCTTTGCAAATCACGAAAATTTACGAGCGGTTTACCGATCTGGTCGAGCCGTACAGCATCGACGAGCAGTTTCTCGATCTCACCGGAAGCCGCAGGCTGTTCGGAAAGCCGGAGCGCATGGCCCGTACGATTCAGGAAAAGGTCAGGGTCGAAACCGGCGTCAAGGTGCGGATCGGCTACGGCGAGAACAAAATTCTCGCCAAGCTCGCCTGCGATAACTTTGCGAAGAAAAATGCCGCCGGATTTTACCATCTTCGCAAGGAAAATTTGGCTGACGATCTGTGGAAGCTGCCGGTGAGCAAAATGTTTATGGTCGGCTCCCGCATGACCGCACATTTCGGACGGATGGGCATCTATACGATCGGGGAGCTCGCGCAAACGCCGCTGCCGGATTTGAAGCGCAAGCTGCGGGCGAAGCTGGGCCGGCAAAGCGATATTCAGGCCGAGATGTTTTGGCAAATCGCCAACGGCATCGACCATTCGCCGGTCGATCCTTACACTTTGACGGCGGCGGAAAAATCCATCGGTCACCAGATGACGCTGCCCCGCGATTACGGCACCCAGGAGGAGATCGACGTCATTTTGCTCGAGCTGTCGGAGCTTGTCGCCCGCCGGTGCAGGGACAAGGGAATGATGGGCTGGGTCGTCAGCGCGGGAGCGCAGGGGGCGAACTTCGATGCGCCCACCGGCTTTTACCGCCAGATGAAGCTGCCCGATCCGACCAATTTGACCGACGAAATTTACGCCGCGGCTCGCGATTTGTTCCGCCGGCATTGGGACCGGCTGCCGGTAAGAAAAATCGGCGTTTCGCTCTCCCAGCTCGTCAGCGACGATATCGCCCAGCTCGTGCTGTTCAGCGACCGCGAGCGGAAGCGGCAGATCGCCAAAGTGACCGACGATATCAAAACCCGCTTCGGCGATGCGTCGATCATGCGGGCCGCCTCGATTACCGAAGCCGGCCAGGCGCGGGACCGCGCGCATAAAATCGGCGGGCACTACAAATAAACCGGCGTTTCCATCCATTCCGCATGTTCCTTCAAGCCTTACCGTCCCGCCCCTGTTTTCCCGCCATTTGCGATCGCACTGCATTTAACATATGATGGTACAAAACGCTTAAAGGAGAAGGGACATTGTTGCGGATCATGGCTGTAACCCGGGAAGGGGACCTATGCGAGCTGAGCAGTCCGGACGAATTGAGCGGCGCCGGGTTCAGCTGGTTTTGGGCGGATTTTAACGCGCCGACGGAAGAGGAGGCTCTGCTGCTGGAGACGTATTTCCATTTTCACCCGCTGGCCATCGAGGATTGCTTTCATCTTCTGCAGCGCCCCAAGCTGGACCACTACGAGGACGTTCATTTTTTCGTATTGCACGCCTTGAACCACCCTAATTTGGATGCGGATGAAGTGGATATGTTCATCGGAAAAAATTACCTCGTAACGTTCCACCATAACAAACTGCCGGAGGTGGACGATGCGTGGAGCAAGCTTGCGGAACACGGGAACCTGCGGGCCAAAGGCCACCTCTACGCGATGTATCTCGTCGTCGACAAGCTGGTCGACAACTATTTTCCGGCGGTGTACGAGATCGAGGATCAGCTGCTGGAAGTGGAAACCGGCGACAACAGCACCAAAAGCGTGGAAGCTTTGATGAACAACGTATTTAAAATCCGCTCGCGGCTGCTGAAGCTGAGAAAAACGATCGTCCCCATGCGCGACCTGCTCTACCGCATCCTGAATACGGAACGCATCGAGGGGCTGAAGGAACAGCGCGTGTATTTCACGGACATTTACGACCATTTGCTGAAGCTTTCCGAGATGATTGAATCCAACCGCGACATGACGGCGGATATGCGGGACAGCTACATTTCGCTCAGCTCCAACCGCATGAATACGATTATGAAGACGCTGACCGTCATCACGACCATCTTCATGCCGCTTACGTTTATCGCCGGAATCTATGGAATGAACTTTCAAAATATGCCCGAGCTGTCTTGGCGGTGGGGGTATTTTGTCGTGCTCGGCGCGATGTTTCTGATCGGCTTCGGCATGTTCGCCTGGTTCCGGAAAAAAGGGTGGTTTGAGTGACAGACGCCCCCCTAAACTCCCCCCGCCGCGGGGACCCCAGGCTCCCGAAGCCGGCTTTGCTCCGCAAAGCCCTTAAGGCGCTCGGGCGCCCTGGACCCGCCTGGTTTGAGGTATTGCTCGCTTCTTGCCCGCGTTTGCCCGGCACATTTCGGCTGACGCCGAAATGGTGCCGGGCACCCTCCACCAAGTAGGGAAACCGGCTCTGCGGCTCATACGGTACTTGGTGTAACGGTTGCAGGTGAGCTTATTAGCGCCAAAAGGGTGATTCCAGAACGGTAACGGTTGCCAGAGAGGTTATTTGTGAACTTTCATCGTATTATGGGATACAAGATGAGAAATAAGCTCTGCCATAACCGTTACAAAATAAAAATGACGTTTTTGAGCCAAATAAGCTCGGCAGCAACCGTTAAATTTTCCGTATACATGAGGTGCATGCAACTCTTTAGCATAAACAAAGCCCCCTGGTCCAGGGGGCTTCTTACGCATCATCTATTCGATTCCGGCGGTACGCTGCAAAATCAGCTCCACCACAAGCCGCACGTTTTGCAGCTTGTTGCTCCAGTAGTCGCATTCGACCTTATGGCGGTCGACGTCCAGCTTATACTTCAAAACCAGATGCTGCAGCTCGTGGGTATGCTGCCATACTTCGGCGTCGCGCTGCTGCTCGTTTTTGCCGCCGATCATTCCCGAATGAAACAGCTGGCTCTTCTTCACCTGAAGCGAAAACTTCGCATTTTCCAAATCGGCCACAGCCTTATAATACGTTTCCTCCGCTTGCCGCAGCCGCTCCGGCAGCAGCTGAAGCTCGCGCAGCAGCTCGTTTTTGTCCATGGCGCTTCATCCTCCCCGCTCATCTGCTTTTGGCTAATCTATGCCAACAGCATATGCAGCGGAGCTTGTCCAGGTGCATGGTTCCCGCGCTATTCCTCGTAAAAAACATCGGCCCGCTCTTCCTCGACGATGCTTTGCAAATCGTATTCCGTGATGCTGATGATCGGGTAAACCCGGGTGCCCGCCATCCGCTCCGCCTGCTCCTTGATGAACTTCGGCGAGCCGACTTTTTCCTCGTCATACACAAGAAGCAGGCCGTCCGTATTGCGCAGCAAAAACTTGTCCCGTTCCTTGAACTGCCACGGTCCGTCATATTTGCTGTTCGTCACGCTTTTCACATAATCGGCCTGCTGCGTAATACGGCTGTACAATTCTTTCTTCGGGTCGCTCCAGTTCTCTTCCTGGTCCAAAAAAGGAGTAATAACCGCGAGGCGCAGGTTGTCATATTCGGTTTTCAGCTCCACCGTCGCTTCCGCCGCCCACAGCTCGACGCCCCATTGGCCGCTGACGATCACCCACTCCAGCCCGTCGTCGATTAAGGCGGCGATCCGCTTTTTTAGCGCCTTTTTTATAATATCGATGCCCGGGTGCTTCAATGAAAAAATCCCCAGCTCCGACGCTTTATACCCGGTGACGAGCACGCTTTTCATGCGATGACAACAGCTCCCTTATCCGTCCGCCCAACCGGCGTTTCCTTACCGACATTATAGCATGAAATTAATGCGCATATTTCAAAAGTCCGAGTATCAACGCCCCACCTTGCTGCATATAATGTTTTGGTTAGTCTTAAGGAGGAGGTTACGCGCGTGGCAACTGTCATGAAGGAACAAACCGATGAAAAGCAATACGCCATCCAAACTCTCGATGAAATGGGGTTAAACCAGATCGCCAACTGGCTGCGGGTTTTGCCGGAGGATCGCTGGAAAACGATGTTTCTGGCACACTGGCCGACACTCGCCAAAAAATGCGGCGTACGGGCTTGAATCGACCTACATAAACGTTTTTTTTACACGGCACTTCACACCGAAGCCCGTAAACTCGGAAATCCCCCGGTTTTCTAGAACAAATCACCCTGGCACCAAAAAAAAAGCGGAACCTTCAGAGATGCCGAGGTTGCGCTTTTTTTCATTTTCATTATTTTTTGGCGGAGAGCCAGTCGGCAAGCGCGTTGATTTCAACATCGCTCAGCTTTCCTTTAAACGCCATCATGCCGTTGCCGCCGTTGCTGATTTGTGTGACAATCTGGTCTTTGGAGCGTCTGCTTCCGACCTTCTGGAGGTTCGTATTTCCTCCCATCTTGCCTTCGAGGTTGTCCCCATGACACGCTACGCAGTTTTGCTTAAAAACAGCTTGCGCATCGACGGTAACGGTTCCCGCTCCGCCTCCGGCCGTAGTTCCGCCGGCAGGCGCACCGCCGGGCGCCGTACCACCGGTCGTTCCGCCGGTCGTTCCTCCCGCCGTGTTGCCCGGAGCTTTGGTGCCGCAAGCGGCCAAGGAAACGATCAGCACGGCGGCAATCGCAAATAAAACAAGCTTTCTCATCCATCTGCCTCCATCAGTTTGTATTTTCAAGCAGGGCCATGCAGTTTTACGTTTCCCTGTATATGCGGGATCATTCATTTTTCTTTGGCGGGTACACAGCCGGCGGATCCTGCGCAAGCCCCTGCTCCGCGTCAAGATCAACGATCGCCGTCGCCTCCCTGGCGCCTTCCTTCAGCTCCTTCAACGTCCGGCCGAGCGCCCGGCCGAGCTCGGGCAGCTTGCTCGGACCGAACAGCAGCAGAATGAAAAGCAGCACAAGCACCAAATGGCCGGGTGAAATCAGATTACCCATCAGGCCAGCACGCCTCCTTTTTGCCGGTACGTCAAAATGCCTTCCGCGGCCCGGTAAGCGAGCGCCCCGACCGTGCCGGTCGGATTATAACCCGAGTTATGCGGAAACGAACTGGCGCCCACGACGAACAAATTGTCGACGTCCCACATTTGCGAATACGTATTGACGGCCGACGTTTCCGGAGACGCTCCCATAATCACGCCCCCCGTGTTATGCGTCGATTGATACGTCGTAATATCGTACGGCCCCAGCTCCTTCATCGAATCGATGTGATCCGCACCCATCTCCTTTAAAATATCGGCGCATTTTCCGGCCAGCATTTTGGCCAGCTCCCGATCCTGGTCTTCAAAGTCAAATGTGATGCGGATCAGCGGATCGCCGAACGCATCTTTGTAGGTCGGGTCCAGATCCAGATAATGATGCCGGAACGGCATGGAGGAGCCTTGGCTTCCGACGGATATGGCGCGGTTGGCGTATTTGATGGAGTTGGCCTTGAAATCCTTCCCCCACGTAGGCGTTCCCGCCGGAATCGGGTTGTTCAAAATCGGCCGGGCCCCGGTCTGCCCCAAAGAGATCATTCCGCCGTGTATAAACCCAACGCCGGAGTGGTCGAAATTATCGCCGTTAAAGTCGTCCACGACCATGCCGAGCGCCCCCGCGCCGGCGAAATTGTTAAATTGCTTGTTCTCGAAAAAGCCGACCGCGTTCCCTTTGATAACCTGGTAGGCATAGTTTTTGCCGATCACGCCTGTTCCCGATGCCGGGTCGTAAGGGCGTCCGATCTGCGACAGCAGCAGAAGGCGGGTATTGTTGAACACATACCCCGTCAGTACGACGATATCGGCGGGCTGCTCGATTTCCTCGCCCGTCGTCGTATCGACGTACATAACCCCCGTCGCTTTGCCCCCCGTATGCAAAATGCGGCGCACGTTGGAATGCGTGCGAATCTCGAATTTGCCCGTTTTCTTCGCTACCGGAATGACGGTCACGACCGGATCGGCCTTCGCGCCGTATTCGCAGCCGAAACGTTCGCAGAATGCGCAGTACTGGCACGCGGCACGCGCAATGCCGTCGGGGTTCGTGTAATTGTCCGACAAGTTGGCGGACGGCATCGTGTAAGGGTGCAGCTTCAGCCTCTGCGCCGCTTCCGTAAACATCTGCATCGCCGGCGTTTTTTTCATCGGCGGAGTCGGATATGGGCTGGAGCGCTTCCCTGCGAGCGGATTTTCCTCCCCCGAGATGCCGGCCATTTTTTCAAATTTGTCATAATACGGCTCGAGCTGATCGTAAGTAATTCCCCAATCCTGGATCGTCATCTCGGCGGGAATTTTGTCCTTGCCGTATTTGGCGGTCGTCTGGCTGCGAATTTCAAAATCGTACGGAAGGAAACGGAAGGTTTGGCCGTTCCAGTGCACCCCCGCCCCGCCCAGGCCGTCGCCGATCAGAAAGGAGCCGTACTGCCTCATAGGCAAAGCCCGCACTTTTTCGTTGCTGCGGAAGGTGATCGTTTCCTTGGACAAATCCTGCATCAATTCATAGCGGGCCGCGTAACGCAGCTCGTCATGCACCATGAAATAATCTTCGGTCTTTCGTTCCTTCCCTCTCTCCAACCCGACGACGTTAAGTCCCGCCTTGGTCAGCTCCGCGGCGATAATGCCGCCTCCCCACCCGACGCCGATAATCACGACGTCCGTTTTCGGCAATGTCTTTGCCATGCACAGCCCCTCTTTTCGCTAATGAGTCATATGTTCCTGCAAGCTTTGCGGAGGTATCTTCGTAAAATCCTTATCGATGATGTTGGCATAACTCATCTGAGCCCCGGGGAAATTTCTCATCTGCCAGCCCTTCATGTCGATGTTTCCGCCGTATAACGGATCGCTGTAAGCCCCTTCCAGCGTGTTGCTGCGCAGCGTTTTGAAAAACCCGCTCGGCGAAATCGTCGTCAGCTTCACCGTATCGGATTCAAAATCTTTCAGCACGGCGTCCTGCTGCTCGGTGCTCAGCTGCACGAAGCCGGTTTTGTACTGGGTTTGGCTGTAGTTTTCCAGCTCGCGCAGGCCGATTTCGTACATCTCCCGCCGTTTGAGCCGCCCTTGATAACCCTGCACCTTTTCTCCCGCAAAAAAAGGCGGCGACATGTAGTCTCTCGCATTAAATCCGTAATCTCCGGCAAGCTGATGGTCGATAAAAAACGCCACGCCGAGCTCTTTCGCTCCGGGGCCGTTATCGTCGGCCGGGAAAATGCGTTCGACGGCCGCTTCGCAAATCGCGAACTGCTCCGGCGTAAAAAACATCAGCGCCCGGTTGAAGTTTCTCGGCTCCGTTCCCGCGGCCGGTGCCGGCGCCGGCGCCGCTTGCGGCGTTTTCTTCAGGAATACGCCAAGCGCGCCGCCCACAACGGCTCCGCCCAGCACGAGTCCGGTATTGCGGATAAAGCTGCGCCGGGACATGTTTTTCCCGGCTGCGGTCGGCTCCTCGTTTTTCTTCGTTTGTTCTTCTTGCTCCATCGCATTCACCCCGCCATATATGCTGAAATCAATTTTTCATATTATTTTTCCAAAAAGAGGAGATTATACAAACGAAGGGAAAATCTTATCCACTCAAAATTTGAAAACGGAGGGTGCTTTTATGAAAAAGGGGCTCAAGCTTGCCATACCCGCATTTTGCGCCGTTTTGGCGCTCACCGCCTGCCAACGCGGCGCCAATCAAAATGCGGCCGGGAATACGGGTCAGGCAGGGAACACGCAGATGAGCGCGCAATCCGCTGACCATACCCAAGGAATGCACGTCCACGATGCCGGTGTCATTCCCAGCGTGAACAGCCATAAGCTGCGCACCACCAACGAACAAGGAGGAACGTCCTACGGGCTCGGAAGCTCCGTCTACAGCCTGATCGGCAGCTCGGGACTGAACAGCGACGGGTTCTCCTCCCATCTGGAATCGCGGCTGAGCGGCGCGGGGATCGGGGGTGTCAAGGCGTTTGTTTTCGACGATACGGTCATTCTCGCCGCGGAACGCCGGCAAAGCTCCGGTTCTGCGTACGATCCGCTGCAGCAAAAGGTGCTCAGCCCGCACGGCGGGCAATCGGGAAGAGGCCCCGAGCCCGGGAACAATCCCGGAACGATGGGCTCCGGCGGCGCGACCGACGATAATTTGGCGCAGGCGGAGCAGCGCATCAAGGATTTCGTCGGCGGCAACGTGAAGGTGCTTAAAGTGACGGGGACGGACGCGGTGCAAACGATCGAAAGGATGAGAAAGAACGCCGGCTCTCCGTCCGTATCCGCGTCCGCCGTTGCGGACGATTTGCGCAAGCTGCTCAATATGGCGGCGGCGGAGCAGGGAAAATAACGTCGTTTGGCTGCAGCGAGAAAAAAAGCGAAACCTTTGCCGGCGGGGTTTCGCTTTTTTCATGCCGTTATGTTCGCCAGCCAGCCATAGCCCCATAGCCCGTTTGCAACAAATTTTTGCATTGCGCGGCATTCGTCCAACTAGGCCAGTCTTCCTATGCATACATTGAAGAAGGACTTCAAGCCATGCCTGATTTGAGGGTATGTGCTTATACAGGAAGAAGACATCCGTCTGCCTGAATTCATCGCAAGGAGGGTGAATATGGACAATCCGCTGGTCAGCATCATAACGCCATCTTTTCAACAGGCGAGTTTTATTCAAGAGACGATTCAAAGCGTCCTATCGCAGGATTATCCGGCCCTTGAACATATCGTTGTGGACGGAGGCTCTACGGACGGCACTGTCGCTATACTTCAGAAGTATGAGTTTTATGGAAACAAATTTCGCTGGGTATCGGAGAAGGATCGGGGGCAGTCGCACGCCCTGAATAAAGGATTGGCGATGGCCAGAGGCGAGATCATCGGCTGGCTGAACTCCGACGATACGTACGAGCCTCATGCCGTTAGCCGCGCCGTGCAGGCGCTGCAATCGAATCCGAATTGGGGCGTCGTTTACGGAGATGGAAACTATATTGACGCACACAGCGCATTTCTTCGGTCGTATCCGGTAAGACCCTTCGGGTTGGAGCGGTTATACCGCGCCTGCATCATCTGTCAGCCTGCTGCTTTTATCCGCAGAGAGGTATTTGAAAAGGTCGGCCCCTTCGATGAAAGCTTGCAATTTTGCATGGACTACGATATGTGGATGAGAATATGCAAGCATTACGAATTCGGATATATGGATGTCGTTCTCGCTAACTCCAGAATTCACGCCGGCAGCAAGAGTATAACGAAATATGTGGATATCGGTTTGCCGGAAGTTTTCCGGGCAAGCATCAAAAATTTCGGATCCGTTTCAAATATGTGGCTGCTCGAATGGATCTCCTTTCATTTGCATTTGGAACCCGCACTGATCGTCCAATCATTGAAGCAGATGAATGCGATCGACGATATATCCGAATCGAGTCTCTATCAACTGCTTGCAGACGATCCGGTTGCGATTATCGATTGGTTGGAGGAGCACCGGAAAACGGCCCCCAAATGGACGTAAAAGAAAGCAGGCTGCTCGAAAAAGGCAACCTGCTTTCTTTGTTTCTAATGTGGGCTTCAGCTTTGAGAGGCTTGTTCAAGCCAGTTGTGCATAGATTGAATCAAGTCCGGCATATTATGCTCGATGCCGTAAACAATCGTTCTCAGGGCAACCTCCATTTTGTAAAAATAACGGATTCTGCTTACAAACGTCGGATCCGTCGTCATAGGGTAATGGCCGAGCATATCCAAAATGAAATCGTCTCCGTACTCGAAGCACAGCACTCCGAAATCAAAGGCGGGATCGCCGACCATGACTTGTCCGAAATCGATAATTCCTTTTACGTTTCCTTCATCTGCGTCAAAAATAATGTGCGCAGGCTTCACATCGCCATGAAGGAGGCAAGGATGAAATGAAAAATGAAGAGGGTCGTGCAAATACCACTGAAATACATTGGTTACCCAGACTCGGGTACAGTTATCGAGATGAGGAAATACCGTATTTTCCACTTTATTGTAAAAATAAATCCAGGTCAGCCTCCATTCTTCTGCGCTGGTGTTGTACAGCAGATGCTTTCCTGTTTCAAACGAGTGCATTTGTCCCAAAAACATGCCGAGCGTTCCGGCTATTCGGCCTTTCTGCCAGGCGGACAAGGACCGGAGCTTTTCCTTAAGCAGCGGTTCTCCGGAAATGAAGCGATAGCCGGCATAGATGAACGGGTCTTCCGCTTGGGCGACAACCATGTAGTGCGGAATTTGCAAAGATACATGTTTTTCCAGATGCGGCAGCAACCAAAGCTCCGTACACAGTCGGCGCTCTTCGTCCAAGCCAAGCGGAAACCGGAACAGATAGCTCTCCTCAGCAGCGATAACCAGATTCTGGAACCCGCTTCGTTCGACCGTCATCGTCATAGGCCGGATTTCCGGGTGTTTAATCTTGAGAAACCGGATGAGGAACTCTGTATAATCTTCCAACCTCGTTTTCCCCCTTGCTTAAAGATGTTATCAAGACCGCTACCTGACTAAACTGAGATAATGTTGGATAACAACTCTTGCGAAATTTGTCCGGTTCGTCCCGAGCAGCATGGAAAATTCCTCCGACCTCATCACCTCCATCCATGCTTGAAACGGCGTGATACCTTGCCGGAGCAATTGAAGGAAGGAGCCGCATCCGGAAAAATCGGGCTTTCGGCAGAGCAGCTCCGCGAACATTGCTTCGACGAACTCCTCCGGCGGCAAGGTCAGCACGTATCGCAGTTTTCTCGCCGCTGTATGAAACGGATCGGTGACCGGCCCGGCAGGACGGTGATACAGCAAAAAAGCCTCGTGGCTTTGCATGATGTCGATCATCATTTGATGTTTGCTCATCCCCGATTGAAGCAAATACATATAGTAGTTTAATCCGCCTTCGTCCGGCTCTCTGTCAAGAAGCTGCCGGAACAGCTCGGTGACAAAGTCGGCGCCGTTTTTTTGGTGCATTTTGTGCATAATTTGCATGATTAACACTTGAATTTCCCCCTCTCCTGAAACAAGCAGCTTTGTCTCTATAAGCATATGAAACTGCAAGTTTTTAAGCTTGGACATATAAAAAAAACAAACCTCCGTCATCGTCGAAATCCGAAACGATGACAGAGGTTTTGATTGCCCGCGGCTATCCGCACGGCTTGCCGTTGATATAATAAGCGTCTTCCTTGTATACCTTGAAGGCGATCTCCACTTCGGCGACGCCCGCCTGCCGGACATGCCGGGTGAGCGCCTCAGCGAAGCGGTCCCGCACCTCGCCGCCCCGCTCGAACCAGGCGACCTCTATGAACGGGTACGTCTCCGCCGCTTGTCCGCCGAACACGGACGCAACCCGAAGGCAGTCGATCGTAAAGTTATCCGTCCCGCAGCCGCATACGCGTGCAAGCTCCTCGACGAGCGGCTTGCTGATCGAAGCCATCACAGCCTCGCCGATGCCGCGAACCGTTAATTGTGGCATCATGCATCCCTCCTTGTTGGTTGATGCCTCGTTTTTCGTCCCGTTCTACCGGCTCCACGGCTGTCTTACAGCCCGAACCGTCTCCCCGGTCCGAATCGCCTCTTCGATGAGCAGCCCCAAATATTGATCCTGCGACGCTTCGGCGAGGCCGTAAAACTCCGGCCCTCCGGCCGCATAGTCGGCCATATGGCTGAGACAAGTGGCGATAGCGATCTCATCGTCGTACAAGCGGGCGGGGATGTACGGATTTTCATACACCCAGCTTTCCCCGGCGATAATGCCCTGAAGGTAATGGCCTTCCAGATTTTCCTTCTCGCCTTTATTAATCCGCTTCAGGTCGAGATGGAGCGGCGTCGCGAAATCTGCAAGCACATTAAGCCGGTCGTCGAATATTTCCCCCCGCTCGCCGCGGATCGAAATATGGTTGGAGCGGATCCAGGAGCGGTGCTGGTTGTTCGTAAAATCGTAAATGCCGAGCTTGCCGCCGAAATCGATCCACGCCAAATCTCTCTGCGACATGACGATTTTCTCGTCCTTCGGTGGACCGCTCCGGTCGGGGCGGCGACTCGAACCGCATCGCGCGGATTGCGGCCTCCTCGAAGCCGATGCCGAGCATTTTGCGGATCAGGCTGACCGCGTGGTAAAACTGCGATATCGACACGGTCGCCTGCGTAATATTGCCCAGCCTGCCGGACCGAACGATCCGGTAGCGGGCCGCGTGCATCGGCTGGTATTGATACTGCTCGGCGACCTGGATTTTGGCTCCCTTCCGGCCGAGCTTTTCATGAAGCTCGAGCAGTCCCTCAAGCGTCGGGGCCGGCGGCGTCTCGGCCAGCACCGGAATGCCCCGCTCCGCCAAATCCAGCATATAACCGACAGCCGCGTCCTTGCTGACGGAAAGCACGACAAAGTCGGGTTTTCCCGCTTCCAGAAGCTGATCGACGTTCCGGTATGTCGGGATATGCCACTGCCGTTCGAGAGCCCGGCCTTTTTCTTCGTCCCGGACTACCATGCCGTTTACTGTAAACCGGTCGGGAAGCGCCTGAGCGATTCGTAAATAAAACTGCGCCCGAAACCCGCTTCCCCCGATGATTCCGAATACCGCGCGTTTTGCCATGCAGCAGGCCACCTTTCTATGTAGTCCCGTAAATTGTAACACAAATGAAATGTTGCGTTCATCTTCCTTTAATGTAGTCGGGATATATTATAGGTGACCCCCTTTTTTAATATATAAACCTTGACCCGCAGCGGTTTGCTGCGGGTTCTTTTTTTATTTCGCAATCACCGAAAGTACGACAATCTACGACAAATATTTTGGAACTTTTCCGAAGATACATCCTCATTTTCTGAAGAAAGGATACCTTTGTAACAAAATATCTGAATCGCAGCTACCATTTATAACAGTTCGTACCTTTTGCCCGCAATGGTGTTATGCCTATAATACGATCGAAATGACATTATTCGATAGGGTAGGCGATTTCAATAACCGTTCCCCAGTTGATCTTGCTCCAAAGTCTGATGGAAAAACGGCTATCGTACATCAATTTTAATCGGTTATAAACGTTGCTCAGACCGACATGTCCGGAAGGAAATTCGCCGAGTTCAAGCAGCTTTTTGACTTCCTGCAGGCGGCTTGTTCGCATGCCGATTCCATTATCGACGATCGTGATATGTATCATGGAATGCCGTTTGGCGATCTTGACCTTGATGAACCCGGGACCCGCCTTTTCTTTAATCCCGTGATAGAGAGAGTTTTCGATAAGCGGCTGCAGCAGCATTTTGATGACCGGCAGCGGATGGATTTCGGGCGGTACTTTCCATAAGACGTCGAATTTGTCTTGATACCGCACTTTTTGTATTTCGATATAACTTCGGGTTTGGCTGATCTCCTTTTCCATAGGTACGGTCTTTCCGGGCAAATCCAGCGCATACTTCAGGATATTGGACAAGTTCTCGATCATCCGGTTCACTTCGTTCGGACCTCCCGTCAATGCGACGACTTTCCAATAGATGGTGGACAAGGTGTTGAACAGAAAATGGGGATTCATTTGCGATGTTAAAGCCAAATATTGTGCCTGCTGCAGTCGTAGTTTTTTTTCGGACAACATGAGCTTTAATTGATGCTGGGTAATAAACGATTTAATAACGTTGTGAGCGATATAGCCGTACTCGTCGTCCTGAAACGGAACCTGGGCCGCTTGCGGATACTCGTCCTTCTCCGCCGCCCGGACAATCGAAATGAGTTCCTGAACGCGAGCGTGGTTGCGGCGCATGAACACGAACGTGATGGCAAACCCGAGCAGCAAAGAGAGCAGTCCCAGCAACACGGTCAACCGAGTAAGCTCATGGGGCGTCCGATACAGCCGTTTTTCCGGAATGACGGATATATATTTCCATCCCGACCTGGACGAGTTTATATGGGAAACGACGAACGATCTCTTGTTCACCGTAACGGTGGAATAAAAGCCCTCATCGTTAATCTTTGAAAGGAGTGTTCCGGTTTTTTTTGAATCGGCGGAGATGGCCTGGAATAAAAGATTGTTGTCCTGGTCCAGGATGAAAAATTCCTGCTTCCTGTGAGTGTCGATCTTATCCAAAGCTTTAGCGAAATACGATTTGTCGACGTTTAAGACAATAACGCCTATGGGCTGTTCATTTCCGGAGGAATAGATGTTTTGATAAAGGCTTAAGACTTCTGCGGGCTTCCCGGCGGACGAATTGCGGATCGATCTTGATTCGACCCTTACCGTTTTGTCTGACGGATTGTTTTGAAAGCTTTCGTACCAGTCTTTGTCGTAAAACTGATCCAGCTGAACGATACCTCCGCCGGATGATAGAAACTGTCCGTAAGGATTGTCGAAATAGACGTAGATCGAATGAATATACGGTTTGGCTGTCGATTCGGTGTACAGGTAACTGCTGGACACGCTTAAAAACCGGCGGCTTTGGTAGCTGCTTATTTGTTTCGAATTGAGAGCTTCCGTCAGATCGTACTTTACATCGTATGTAACGCCGTAATGCAGATAAAGGGAGTTTATCTCGTCGAGGATCGTTTCGACATTGTTTTGAACCTGGCCGAGGACCGCCAGATTGCTTTTGGTGAAGGACGTTTTCACGTACTTGTTGGTAATGTATTGGGTTAAAGTCCCAAGCAAAATGAGGGGAATGAGAAGCGGGACCGTAAAGATCAGCAGGTTCTTGACAAACAATTTTCTATACATCGTTCATTCCTCGTTTATTTCTGTATTCGCGGGGACTGACCCCGAAAAATTTTTTGAACGTGCGGGTGAAGTTTTTGGTATTGCTGTACCCGATCATTTGACTGACTTCGTAGGTTTTCAACCGGACATCCCCCAGCAGGTCCGCCGCTTTTTTCATTTTGATGGAAAGCAGATAGTCGGAGAAGTTTTCTCCGGTCTTTTCTTTGAAATAAGTACTGACATAGTTCGGGTTCATATGCACGACTTTGGCGACTTTGTCCAGGGTGATGTCCTTATAATGGTTTTCGGTATAATGCTTAATCGTTTCTATCACGTTATTGCCGACGGCGCGGCCGTCGTCCCGATACTTGAACGTCTCCGCATATTTAGGCAGCGAAAATTGGTCGTCGAGCTCTTTTTTCAAACTTAAAAAACATCTCTGATTTCTTCGAAAGAGCTTGGCTTCGTAATAAAACGTGACGCCCCGAGATTGACCGCTTGCCTGGCATATTCAAAATCTTTATGCCCGGTCAGCAAAATGATTTTCGTCGGCCATTTTCTGAGCATAACCGCTTTGGCGAGCTCAAGGCCGGACATGATCGGCATCCGGATATCGCTTAACAGCACGTCGACAGGATGCCACTCCATATATTCCAGCGCTTCCTTTCCGTTTTCCTTTTGCGCGGCAATGTGGAATCCAATTTCACTCCATGGAAAATAATGGGATAGTCCATTTCTTGTTTCATACTCATCGTCCACAAGCAGTATGCGGTACATGTGTTCTCTCCTTCTCTCTAGCAAATTCATTTTTTAGTTAAATGTATCAAAAAAAGTGAAAGATTAGAAACGAAAAATGTCATATTAAGGGGGAACCTGTAAGTGCGGAACGGATTTCAATCCCTATTGACGATGTTGTCGAAGCACGATGGGGATACGTATCGTCATGTTATGCGCGTGGCCGGGTTGGCCCAAATCTGGGCCGCCTCCTGCATGGCGGATCAACCGGAGAAACGGCTCGTTTTTATATTAGGCTGCTGTATGCACGATATCGGGAAGCTGCGTATCCGGGGCGATATTTTGCGGAAGCGCGGCAAGCTGGAGAATGACGAATGGCTTGAAATGAAATCCCATCCCTCGTTCGGGATCGAATTGTTGTTCGAGCACCAAATTATGCATCATCCTTTGCTTGAGGTCGTGATGTATCATCATGAACGTTGGGATGGAAAAGGGTATCCGGTAGGGCTGTCCGGGTACGAAATTCCGGAGCTGGCCCGAATGTGTTCTATTGCGGATGCGTTTGACGCCATGACTACCGACCGTGTGTACAAGCGGGGGATTTCGATCGACGAGGCGAAACGCGAGCTTCTTGCTCAAGCGGGAGCTCAGTTTGACGAATATTACGTCAAGCAATTTTTGGAGCTGCCGAGCGGGCTTCTTCAGCATACGCCGCAAATCGGCCTGAAAGGATTGCTGCAGGAAGCGAGCCGTTATTTTCAATAATATTTCATGTTACCGAATAAGGAGGATTATGATGATGTACAAACGAAACGGGAAACCCGGCCAGGCGGATGAAAATAGCGCCGCGGACGCAGGCCTTGAAGAACGCCATAATATCACAGATCCGGATGTTGAGTTGTTTGTAAGCATGCTGGCAAAGTCTGACGAGGAAATTTTAAACACCTTTTCGTTTACGCTGGACGGAATCGTACTTGACCGGGATGAAGCTTGCCGTTTTATAGCATATATACGAAGCTGGGTAGGAAATAAAAAAACGGTGGTATGACCCCATCACGTTGACGTAAACGTTAACTTTTTCTATAATGAACCATATCATCCGAAAAAACTAAGCTTATGCTTCCGATGCCGGTCTTGGCCGGTGCAAAAACTTTTAGGAGAGAACCGCGTGAAGGAATTAAAAATCGACGATGTCGCCAAGGAAACGGGGCTGACGAAACGAACGATCCGCTACTACGAGGAAATCGGGCTTATTTCCCCGCCGCAGCGAACGGTCGGCGGCGTCCGTTTATACTCGGGCGAAGACGTGGAGCGGATCAAGAAGCTGCTGATCGCCAGAGAGGTTCTCGGTTTTTCCTTGCAGGAGCTCCAGCAATTTGTCAAACTAAGCGATATTATTGAGGAACATAAGAGCAAGTTCTGCACATCATCCGACCGGGAGCAGAGAAAAGCCGATCTCGAGCAAATCGACTGCGGTCTGCGGGAGGAAATCGCGATGATCGAGCTGAAGCTGCGTCGGATGGAAGCCTTTAAGCAGGAATTGCAGCAGCTCCGCGAATGCGTGCGGGACATTTTGAAGCAAGAGGCAGACTAGCTATCGCAGGAAGGAAATGTGGCATGCCGTTTATCCGATTCCATGGGTTTGACGAGGGCTTTCTGAAGTCCTTTTCTCCTTTGCTCAAACAACAATTGTCCGTCATCATGGGGGTTCATGAAAACATCGTCAAAATCGAGCTTGTTTCTTCGCAGCCGATTTCCGATCTTCCGAAGTATGTGGAAATTTTGATGTTCCCGCGTCCCCAGGAGGCGCATGACGTCATTGCAAAATGGCTGAATGACCAGCTGGAGCAGCGCGGTTTTCCGAAGACACATATCTTTTTCGTGCTGCTGGCCCCTTCGCTTTATTACAAGGAAGGCAAACCGCTGGTCAATTATACGTATGCCGAATGGCCGGCTATGAAAACATAACTTTAATTCATACGAATCGGGAGGTGTCCCCATTGATCCGACTCAGCGTGCTCGATCAATCGCATATATCCGAAGGCCGCACGGCCCGGGACGCGTTATCCGAAACGACGCGCCTCGCCCAGGAGGCCGAGAATTCCGGCTATACCCGCTTCTGGGTATCCGAGCATCACGCGTTCAAAGCGCTCGCGCATTCCAGCCCCGAGGTGCTGATCGCCCATTTGGCCGCGCATACGTCGCACATCCGGCTCGGCTCCGGCGGGGTGATGCTCCCGCATTACAGCGCCTACAAGGTCGCTGAAAATTTCCGGCTGCTCGAGGCTCTTCATCCGGGACGTATCGATGTCGGGTTTGGCCGCGCTCCGGGAGGGCTGCCTCTGTCCACGCGTGCTTTGCAGGAAGGCAAATATTCGGACATCGACAATTACCCGGAGCAGGTGACCGATGTAATGGCTTATTTGCATGACGCTCTTCCCGAAGATCATCCGTACGCCAGGCTTAAAGCATCGCCGATGATCGCGACGGCGCCGCCGGTATGGCTGCTCGGATCGAGCAACGAAAGCGCGAGAATCGCCGCCCGTCTGGGCGTCTCCTACGGGTTCGCGCAATTTTTCGGCGTGACGGGCGGCGATGAAGCATTCCGCCTTTACCGCGAAGCATTCCGGCCTTCCCCTTATCAGGAGAAGCCGATGTCCCTTGCCGCCGTGCTCGTCATTTGCGCCGAGACGGACGAGGAGGCGAACCGACTTGCCGCAAGCTCCGATTTGTTTTTCCTGCGGCTGGAGCGCGGTCTGGAGCAGGATTCCCTGCCTTCGGTGGAAACGGCCTATGACTATCCTTACACCGAGCTGGATATGGATATCATCCGCAGGGGCCGCCAGCGCCGCTTTGTCGGCTCGCCCGAAACGGTTAAGGAACAGCTGCTGGCGCTCAGCGAGCGGTTTCGGACAGACGAGCTGATGGTCGTCACTCCCGTTCACGATTTTGCGGCCCGCATCCGTTCCTATCAGCTGCTGGCCGAAGCGTTTGAACTGAAAAAATAACATGTCCGTGCCCTGAACATCCTGCCCCGGCGAGGGTCTGACGACTTGTCCCTCCCCCATTTACCTTGCGCCCAAATAAGAGTATTCTTAGAATATATATTGGCAGTCCATTCGTCGAAACCAAGGGGCACAGATACATATGCAGGAAATGGCCGGCTATAAGTCGATAGCGCTCGATATCGCCCAAAGAATCGTGAGCGGGGAGTTTCCCGTACGCAGTAAAATTTCCGGGCGCACCTTACTCGCAAGCCAATACCGGGTTTCCCCGGAAACGATCCGCAAAGCGGTAGGCTTGCTGAGGGACGAAAATATCGTCTCCGTTTCGCAAGGCAAGGAGATCATTATCGTTTCGGCGCAAAACGCTTACGACTACATCACGAGAAACAACTATTTGAAATCCGTCTACTCGCTGCGCCAGGATCTGGAACAGCTGCTGGAGGCAAAAAAAGACATCGACCGCAAATTCGAGGTGCTGCTGACCGAAATTATCGAAGCGTCCGACCGGCTTAAGAACCTGAAGCCGTATCATCCGGTCGAAATCACGGTTCTGGGCGAATCTCATATCGTCGGGAAAACGATAGCCGAGCTGCAGTTTTGGCAAAATACCGGCGCGACCATCGTCGCCCTGCGCAGAGGCACGAACGTATCGATTTCCCCCGGGCCCCACGTGATCATTTTGGAAAACGATATCCTGGTCGTCGTCGGCGACGATAAGGTGTATCAAAGAACGGAACAATTTATTAACCGTCCCGCCGCTGAGTGAGCGGCCGAACGGGCAGGAAAAAAACAACCGCTGCTTCGGCATTCGGTTGTTTTTTTTAGAGTGTGTTCAAATGGGGGGGAATCGGATCTTGAACGCTTATCATATTTGGCGATCGGCCTCGGGGGAAAGCAAGGTGCTGCTCGTCTCGGTGCTTTGCGTCAATCTGGGCTTTTATTCATTTATTCCATATCTCAGCATCTATTTAACCGGAAGTTTCGGCTGGTCCTTGGCATTGACGGGAGTATTGCTCGGAGTGCGGCAGCTTTCCCAGCAAGGTGTTACGTTTCTCGGAGGTCTGCTCGCCGACCGTCTGGGCTGCAAGCCGACTTTGGTCGCCGGATTGTTCGTGCGCGCGGCCGGCTTCGGATCGTTCGCTGTATGCAGCGAGCTGTGGCAATTTTTTCTCAGCGCGGTGTTGTCCGGACTGGGCGGCGCTTTGTTCGAGCCGGCGTTTCAGGCGGCGTTCGCCAGGCTGACGCCGCAGGAGCTTCGCAAGCCGCTGTTTTCCCTTAAAAACATGCTCGTCAACATCGCGATGATCGCCTCCACGCTGCTCGGAAGCCTGCTTCTGTCGCTCGACTTCCGCTTCCTGTCGCTCGGAACGGGCCTCATTTATTTCGTGCTGGCGCTGTACGTGCTGAAAGGGCTTCGTCCGCTGGAAGTGGACATACACGGCCACAACGTTGCCGAAGATATCGTCTCCATTTTGAAGGACGTCCCGTTTGTGCTGTACACGCTGATTTTGGTCGGTTACTACTTTTTGTACATGCAGCTCTATTTAACGATTCCGCGGGCGGCGGCGATTGCAACCGGAGATCAGACAAGCGTCGCTTACATTTACGCCACGGTCTCGGTTTCCGTAATCGTTCTTCAGCTGCGGGTTACCCGGCTTGCGGAAAAGTTCCCCAGCCGCTTTCTGCCGATCGGCGCGGGCACGTTGTGCATGGGGTTCGGCCTGCTGCTGTTCGGCATGGCGGACGGGCTTGCCGCGATGTGCGCCTGCTCGGTGCTGTTTGCCGTCGGCACGATGATTGCCGCCCCGCTGCTGCTTGATGCGATCCCTTCCTTTGCTCCGCCGGGCAAGCTCGCCTCCTATTACGGCTTTAACGGGTACGCGATGGCCGTCGGCGGAGCGCTCAGCACCTCGCTCGGCGGATGGCTGTACGATACGGGAACCGGGCTCGGAGCGGGCTGGCTGCCGTGGGTCGGCTGCTTCGTCGTCTCCTTGCTGGCGGCCGGGTGCTTTTATTGGTTTTACATGAAAAAGGAAGTTGTCTCCCCGAGCGCCGGACAACCGTGACGGCGACAAATCACGTTTGGAAAATTGATACTAACAACTTATTTCGTTATATTGGGTTGTCAGCTTGGAGTCGGTCTGTTATCATGAATGTAAGGAATTATTCGCTAACTTTAAAACAAAAGAAAAAAGGAGGTCGAAAAGATGCTAACTTTCGATCAGGTCAGCAAGACGTTTCCCGACGGCTCGGCGGCCGTCAAGTCGATGAGCTTTGACATCCAGCAAGGAGAATTCATCGTTTTTATCGGACCGAGCGGCTGCGGAAAAACGACGACGATGAAGATGATCAACCGGCTGATCCCCCATACCGGCGGGACGATCCGCATCAAAGGGAAAGACATCCTCAAGGAGAATCTTGTGGAGCTCAGGCGGAATATCGGCTACGTGATCCAGCAGATCGGCTTGTTCCCCCACTATACGATCGAGGAAAATATAGCGCTCGTCCCTCAATTGAAGGGCTGGAACAAAGCCGCGAGAAAAGAGCGCGCCCGCGAGCTGCTGCGGATGATCGGCCTGGAGCCGTCCGCCTACGCGAGCCGCTACCCCCGCGAGCTGTCCGGCGGGCAGCAGCAAAGAGTCGGCGTCGCCCGGGCGCTTGCGGCCGATCCGGAAATCATCCTGATGGATGAGCCGTTCGGGGCGCTTGATCCGATCACACGGGAGCAGCTGCAGGAGGAGCTTATCCGGCTGCAAAAATCGCTGAACAAAACGATTGTTTTCGTCACACACGATATGGATGAGGCTTTGAAGTTGGCCGACCGGATCGGGGTCATGAAGGACGGAGAGCTGCTGCAGATGGATACGCCGGAAAAGCTGCTGCGCGAGCCCGCCCATGGTTTTGTCGAAACGTTCATCGGAAAAAACCGCATTTATAAAAATCCCGAGTTCATTTCGGTGAAGGAAATCATGCGCGAGAATCCCGCCACCGCTTCTCCTTCCCTCGAACCGGCCCGAGCGTTGTCGCTCATGCGCCAGCGCAAAACCGATACGCTGCTTGTCGGTGACGACGAAGGCAAGCTGAAGGGCATCGTCTCCGCCTACGAGCTGCAGGCTTGTATGGACCGCATCGCGACGATTGATGAAATCATCGCGCCAGCAGACCGCATCCTGGATGAAGACGCAACCGCCCAGGACGCATTGATTGCGATAACCGAAACGCGCTTCGGGGTCATTCCCGTGTTGAATGCGGATATGAGAATCAGCGGGGTCGTGACAAGATCCAGCCTGCTTACCACATTTGCCAATCAATGGGCAGGAAGGAAGGTGGCGTTATGAACCAAAGCTTGTGGGAACAACTGCTGAAGCAGTTCGATATGCGCAGCGGCGATCTTTGGCTTGCGACGCTGCAGCATATCGATCTGGTGCTTATGTCGATGGCGATTGCCGTCTTCGTCGGGATTCCGCTCGGCATAGCGATCACGAGGGTCCCCTCGTTAAGAACCGGCATCCTTGGCGGCGCAGGCGTTCTGCAAACCGTACCGAGCCTGGCACTGCTCGGATTCATGATCCCTTTGTTCGGCATCGGCATGAAAACGGCTATCGCCGCACTTTTTCTGTATTCGCTGCTGCCGATCATCCGCAATACGTGCACCGGAATTATGGAAGTCGACCGTTCGGTCATCGAGGCGGCTCGCGGGATGGGGCTGACGAACCTGCAAATTTTGTTCAAAGTGGAGCTGCCCCTCGCGTTATCCGTCATTATGGCCGGCATCCGCACCGCCACGGTGATCAACGTAGGCACGGCGACGCTGGCGGCGTTCATCGGAGCCGGAGGCCTGGGCGATTTTATTTTTCTCGGCATCACGCGGAATATTGACGCCTTGGTGCTGATAGGTGCCTTGCCGGCGGCGGTGCTCGCGATGGCTCTTGATTTTTTGCTCGGTTCGATGGAACGGTTGAGCACTCCGCGAGGCCTTAAGATATAAAACTTGTAGATTAACCCGGAAGGAGCAACCAATGAGAAAAAAAATAACGACCGTGATTATATCGATCGCATTGTCCCTGACTGCAGCCGGCTGCGGCAGCCCCGCGGCTTCCCAAAGCAAGGAGTCGATCACCGTCGGCTCGAAAAATTTTACCGAAAACATTCTGCTCGCTCACATGATGGCCGACATCATTGAAAGCAGCACCGATTTGAAAGTGGTCCGCAAAGTGAATTTGGGCGGCTCCAACGTCGCATGGAAAGCTTTGCTGAACAACGATATCCAGCTGTATCCGGATTATACAGGCACGATTACGGCCAACTACTACCAGGAAAAAACCGGAACCTCCGAAGAAACGCTTAAGAAAACACAGGAGCTGCTGAAAAAAGATCACCTGGTGTTCCCGAGCAAGTTCGGCTTCAACAACACATATACGCTGTCCGTCACCCAAGAAACGGCGGACAAATATAAGCTGAAAACGTTCAGCGATCTTGCCAAAGTATCGGAAACTCTGGTATTAGGCTGCGAATTCGAATTCAAGGACAGACCCGACGGTTATCCGGGGCTCCAGAACATATACAATCTGAATTTCAAAGACGTCAAAGGCATGGATCACGGCATCATGTACCGCTCGCTCACCGATAAGCAGGTCGATGTGATCGACGCGTTTTCCACCGACGGGCAAATCAAGGTCAACAACCTGGTCATTTTGGAAGACGACAAACACTTCTTCCCTCCGTACGACGCAGGCCCGCTTGTCCGCGAAGATGTTTTGAGCAAGCATCCGGAAATTCAAACCGCCCTGGCCAAGCTGGAAGGCAAAATAACGGAGCAAGACATGCAGGAGCTCAACGCAAAGGTCGATTCCGAAGGGCTTAAGGCGGAAACCGTGGCTCACGATTTCCTGAAAACCAAAGGACTTATTAACTAAGCTTTCTCCTCCTATTTTTTATACCGAGGGCCGCGATGTTCGCGGCCTTCTTTGTTTTCGTTTCTTCGGGAAAACCGCCCGGTTAAGCGAAACGGCAGGAATCCGCCGGAAGATGTCGAATATAACTTCCAGTTAAGTTTCCCCGAAATGACCTCAGAAAACAGCATGTAAGATCGGAGAATCTATGATAGTAAAGGGACAGTTATCGGACATCATCGCTCAGTTATTCGATCTTCCCGGCGGTGTTTCCGTCGCCACGGACATCAACTGCAAAAAAATTGTACATAACGCTGCGGCGGCGAAATTTCTACGCATTAACGTTGGGGAGGATTTTTCCATGTCGGCGGACGTCCCCCCTTCGGTTCGGGCTTTCGATGAACATGGAAGATGGCTGACTGCCGATGAATTAACCATACAAAGAGCGATTTCGGAAGGCAAGGAAAACAAGCAGGTCGTGGAATTGCAATGGCCCGATGGGGTTCGAAAGATTGCCGTTTGGAACAGCAAGCCGATATTCAACGAGCAAGGCAAAATCGTCGGGGCCATATCCATCTCCGAGGATATTACGGATTATATGATGGAAAAACGGCGGCTGCGGAACTCGCAGGAGCAATTAAGGATCGAACTCGAGAAGCTGGATCGATTGAATCATGTGGCTCAGCTCGCGGCGGGAATCAGCCATGAGGTAAGAAATCCGCTAACGACGGTAAAAGGCTTCCTGCAGTTGATGCATACCAACAAACATGCGGTGGACGAATCGATCATCGCCATGATGCTCGAAGAATTGGATCGCGCCAATGAGATCATTTCCGATTTTCTTTCGCTTACCAAAGTGCAAAAGACGAAATTAAGCCAAGATAACATCGTAGATGTCATTGACCGTCTGTTCCCCCTTTTGGAGAACGATGCCTTCATCGCGAGAAAGAAACTCGTGTTGAAGCGAAACCGGGTTTCCGATGTCATGCTCGATTCCAAAGAGGTCAAACAGCTGATTTTGAATTTGGTGCGAAATGCGATGGAAGTTACGTCCGCGGGCGGCCAAGTCTGTATCGAGACGTTTGAAACCGAAAGCTGCGTGGGATTAAGAGTGATCGACGAAGGACCGGGAATTCCCAAGCAAGTGATCGAGAAACTTGGAACGCCCTTTGTTACGACAAAGACGAACGGAACGGGAGTCGGCCTTGCCATTTGCTATGACATCGCCAAACGCCACAACGCGAAAATAGATGTTAAAACCGGTTCAAACGGAACGACATTCAGCATATTATTTCCGAAACCGGAGAAGTAGGAGCTGCCGCGGCGGCTCCTGTTTTCGCTCGTTCGGCGGCATCCCCTACTTTACCACGAGCACCGGCACTTTAGAGTGCTGTACGACATTATGGCTGACGCTGCCGAGCACAAACTCGTTCAAACCCGTCAGCCCCCTGCTCCCCACGACGATCAGATCCGCCCCGATCCGGTCGGCAAGACGCAATATCGTCTTGGCCGGGTTGCCCTCCAAGATGTGAACCTTCGCGCCGCGAAAGTCGGACAACTCCGCATTCACAGCTTCCATCACCTTCTCGTTATGCTCCGCATATCTTTCCCGCGACGCCTCCGGCGCCGGAAAAATACCGTCTCCGATGACGATGACCGGCGAATTCAGCACGTACAGCACCTCGAGCCCGGACTCGTGGCGAACGGCGAGCCGCTCCGCTTGTTTCAGCGCTTTTTTGGATAAATCCGAGCCGTCGAAAGCGACCAATATGTTGGAATACATAGCAACACCCTTTCGAGCTGACATTAACCCATCTTTATAGTTACTATATCCCGAAATGGAAAAAATACGCCGAACGCCGATCGTTTCGTGTTATGATACGAATAGCGCAACAACAAGGAGGCCGCGTCATGAATTTTTCATGGAAACGTAATCTTTTCGTATTATGGGTCGGAGCTTTTTTGGTCAGCATGGCATATTCGGTATCGATACCTTTTATGCCGCTGTTTTTGCATGATGAGCTCGGTGTGAATTCGCACCTTGAAATATGGACGGGAACGATTTTTGCCGTCACCTTTTTGGCCAGCTCGATGATCGCCCCCTTCTGGGGTTCGCTGGCCGACCAATACGGGCGAAAGATGATGATGCTGCGGGCGGGAGTCTGCCTGTCGGGCGCTTATTTTCTGTATTACCTGGTCGACAACCCGTACGAAATGCTGGCTGCCCGGGTACTGGAGGGGCTGCTGGCCGGCTTCATTCCGTCGTCGATCGCGCTCGTCGCGACCAATACGCCGGAGGAACACGCCGGCTACGCGCTCGGCATCATGTCGACCGCAAACGCGACCGCTTCGATCATCGGGCCGCTGGTCGGCGGAGCGGTCAGCCACTGGATAGGGCCGCGCAATACGTTTCTGCTTGCCGGTGTGCTCGTGTTTATCGCATTTCTGATCGCCCTGCTGTGGGTAAAGGAGCCGAATTTCAAGAAATCGGGAGCCAGGCGCTCCAATGTCCTCGGCGATTTGAAGGAAGCGTCCTCAAACCGCTGCCTGATGGTTATTTTGCTGATGGTGTTTATTACGTCCACTTCCACCTTGATTTTGGAGCCGCTGCTGACGATCTATGTGCTGCAGCTCGGTTCGAGCCAAGAATCCGCTTCTTTGTATTCGGGGATCATTTTTTCTTCCGTGGGCATCGCCACGCTTATCGCTGCACCGTTTTGGGGAAAAATCGGGGAAAGGATCGGCTACGGCAGGGTGCTGTTTATCGGTCTGCTCGCCGGAGGCATCGGCAACCTGCTGCAATTTTTCTTCCACAGCCTGATCGGGTTCGGAGCGCTTCGCTTCGGCTACGGTTTATTTTTTGCCGGGGTGTTTCCGGCGCTTAACGCCGCAATTGTGAAAACTACCGATCCGGCCTTTCGGGGCCGCGCCTTTAGTCTCAATCAGACGGCCAACCAGCTCGGGATCATGCTCGGCCCGCTGCTCGGCGGATTGCTGGCGAATCAGCTCTCGATTCCGGTCGTTTTCCTGATTACCGGCTTCCTCATTTTGCTGACGGCTCTCTTAAGCAAATCGCCGAAATTCGCGATCGATCCTGCTCCGCGCCGGACGGCGTCGGTTTCGCCCGAGCTGCCTTCCTGACGATGCCGAGAAAGTACCACTCGGGCGGGATGTTCGTATAAAAAGGAAAATAATTGCAAACAATGTCCCCAAGACCAACGGACAAGGGGACGCCTATGGACAATTTCCGGAATAAATACCGCAGCCGCTATTATTTGGCGAGGGTCAGCCTGTTCGGGACAGTGCAGTTTCATCCGCGAAGCCCCTTGATAATTGCCCTATGGTCCGCAGCGTTCCCCGGCTTCGGACATCTTTTGCTGCACAAGTTTTTGCGGGGTTACTCCTTATTTGTCTGGGAGCTGTACATCAATCAGAAAACGCTGCTCAATACGGCGATGATGTATACGTTTACCGGCAATTTTCAAATGGCGAAAGCCGTTTTAAACGTAAAGCTCGTTTATCTGTATATTCCGGTCTATTTGTTTGCGATTTGGGACAGCTACCGGACGGCGGTCGATGAAAACAAGCTTTATCTTCTGGCCAAACGGGAAAATGCTCCGTTTCCCACCATCACGTTCAACCCGCTCGAAATTAATTATTTGGACAAGAAAAAACCGTGGATTGCCGCCTTTTGGTCGATGACCGTTCCCAGTCTGGGGCAGCTTTACATCCACCGGATCGTTTCGGCCGTCTTTACCCTGGTCATTACGCTCCTCATTGTGATAAACTCCAACTTTATCGAAGGCCTTCATTATTTCTTCATGGGCGATTTCCGCAAATCGGGAGAAATCGTCGGGGCGCAGTGGCTGCTTTACTTTCCTTCGATTTACTTCTTTGGCATCTACGACGCGTACATCAATACGGTGAACTACAACAAACTGTTCGACTATGAGCAGTCCACTTTTTTAAAAAGAAAATACCAGCCCCCGTCATTTGTCATTGAAAAAGGAGAAAAATGTTCGTGAACCAGATTTTCGCAACCTTCGAACAATCCCATTATTTGGAGCTGGCGATCAGCAAATTGGCGGAAAACGAAATCAGGGACATTTACGCCGTTCCACTGGATACCCGCAGCGAAGAGATGAAGCTGATGGATACGATGCACGGCACGGACGGAACCTCTCTGGTCGATCTCGGGCTCTTCATGGCTATGATATGCGGGACCATCGGGGTTTCCAGAGGGTACATTCTCGAATGGGGTCCGATTTTTTGGGGTCTGGCCGGAGCGGTCGGCGGCTTTGCGGTCGGATTCGCCATCGATTTGGCAAAAAACTTGATCAAGCGGAAAAAGATCGTAACGAAAAAAAGCAGGCAGGGCTCCGTCATCCTGATTGTCAAATGCGGCGCGGAGCAAGCCAAATTTGTCGAACAAACCTTGTGGGAGCATAGGGCCATCGGCCTCGCCAAAACGCGTATTCATGGTTCGGACGATCGTAAGCCCCCCGTACCCTCGCGCGGATAATAACCTGCGGGAGCGCGGCTTTCCGCCGCACCCGCATTATTCCTCCGCTTCCTGCCAGTGCTCACTGCAAAAAGCTTCCAGCTCCTTCTCCTCATCCTCTTCCAGATCGAATTCGAGGTAGCGGTCCGTTCCCCGCTCATGAAGGTCGTATTTGACGATTCCGCTGCGGCCTTCCTCGGTGCTGTAAATCGCCCGGATATACAGGCCGTTGTCCGAATAAAGCTCGTCATCCTCCGGCACCTCGATATCGAGCAAAAATTCATACCGTTTTCCCGCCAAAATGCGGAACGGGTCTTTGATCATGTCCACGCTGTAGCCCGTAATCGTAAGCATATCTTCTCTCCTGTCTGCAGCTCGTTATTTCATGCCCGTTCATTGTAACATATGGAAAATGGCAAGAATAGGACGAAGCTGCCGGATTTATGCCGGCCGGGGGCCGTTTCCGCGCCGCCGGAGCTGCGGACCGCATGTTTATTCGCTTGACACGTAAATATTGGACTCGGCAATCGTTTTGTCGCGCGAATCCTTCACGCAAACGCGAATGTTCATCGGCGCCCCCAGCGGCCGGCTTCCGTCGGGAACGACCGCGATTTCACCTGCAGAGCGCCACTTTGCCTGGGCCTGCTTGCCGTCAATCGTCACAACCGAACGGTATGGAAAATTACTTCCCGTCACTGTGAGCACAGACTGGTAGCCGATCTTCTCCGTTCGTACCCCGTCGATCCGCATCGGTCCGAACCCAAGCACCATTGGCTCTTGAGGCGGAGCATCCTTTCGCTCGCCATACGCGAATTGCTCGCCGAACATCGTGTCGTACTGCAGCTTTTCGTAGTTTTTCATCATTTCTTTAATGCCGGCCGCGGCATAGCCGCTCTCGGACGGGAGCAGCGGAGCGCGCCGCCACAGCTCGGTCAAAAAATCCGTATAATAATTGCCCGGCCTTTTCGCGAGCTGAAGAATGTACGGCCCCAGGAACGATGTATTCATCCGGATCGTTTCCCTGCCATCCTGCGGCAAGTAGTTGCTCCAAACGACAAGCGGGACGCGGTGTAGCTTGTCGTAAAATTCGGGATCGTCTTCCTGCACGAATCCGGTTTCCTTATACACCTTGTAATTTTCCCCCAGGCTCGGCAAATGATCGCCAAAAAAAACGAGAATCGTCGGCTCCGCTTTTTTTCCGTAATGCCCGACCAGTCTCCGCAGCATGTCGTCGGCTCCGAGCAGCCCTTGCGCGTACGTTTCCAGCAGCCCTCGCGATTCGCCGGAGACGCCGGATACGGAAATCGTATTTTCCTTGAATTTGCCGGGCAAATAGTTGTAATGATTTTGCATCGTATTGGCGAATACGAAATCCGGCCCGGGCGAAGCTTCCGTCGCTTCAATGATGTTTTTGGCCACTGCGCGGTCGCTCATAAACGGCCCTTCGAAATCCGGTTCGAAAAACTCCTGCGAAATGTATTTCGCAAACCCGAAATGCTCGTACACCTTTTTGCTGTTGAAAAACCAGCTGTGAAACGGGCTGATCGCCGTCGTCTCGTAGCCCTGCCGGGCAAGAATGCTGGCGAGCGACTCGATGTTCCGGTTGATATATTGATTGTACGGCACCGACCCTTGCGGCAAAAATCTCATCGAGTTCCCCGTAAGCACCTCAAACTCGACGTTGGCCGTTCCTCCCCCATACTGCGGAGACTGCATCGTTCCCGACGTAAAGCGCTCCGCCAGCGCATGGAAAAACGGCAGCGGGTCTTTGCTGAAGGAGACGCCCGGGATTTGGGTAGCGTCCCAAAACGATTCGCTGAGCACAAAGATGATGTTTGGCCTCAGACCGTCCCCTTGGGGCACAACGGGTGCTGTCGATGCGGTAATCGCCGAAACGGCGCTGCCGTCATAACCTTCCGGCGGGTGCAAAAACAAAAACTTGACGTTCATCAAGGTCGTCAGCAAAAAACCGTTGGTCCGCACGTTTTCCGAAGGGTCCCAGACCATATTTTGAATGCGGATCAGCCGTTGTAACGAAAGCTTCCCGTCATCGTATACGACGGCCATAAGCACGATCGCCGCAAGCGCCATGACCGCCCTGCGCTTCCGCATCAGCCTGCCGCGGGTCATGCCGAGCGCGCCCAGCAGCGCCATGCTGAGCGGAATAAACACGATGAACCCGGTGATCATCGCGATGTTGAACAAACCCGAGACGTACGCCGTCATGTCTTTCGTCTCGCTCGCCAGCAGGAAATCCCAAGGGGACAACGGCACACCCAAAATGTTCGTCTTGATCCCGTTGACGAGGCCCGCCGCGAGGAAAACCGCGGACAAAATCCAGAACGAACCGCGGATGCGTCCGGTCACTGCCGACAGCAGAAGCAGGAAGCTTAGAACGACAAGTCCGTTGACTATCGTGCAAGGGGAAAATAAAACGAACCAGCGGACGGTTTCCCGCCACCCGCTTCTGCTCATAAGCTCCACCAAAAAGACAATCCATAATGAGGCCGCAAACAAGGACAGCCGCCTTAATGCCAGCAGGCTGCCCCGGCGAATTGCCGACTGCAAACGTTCCATCCGTTTCACCGTATGACCATTTATTGTTCAGAGCACGCATTAGTGTGGCATGTTAGAATTCGATTCATTCAGAAAAACGCCGCCCTTTCCCATACATAAAACGGATTCCTTTGCAAAAAATGAAAGAAAACGATCCGCGGAGGAAATTGCAGTGAGCATCCTGAAACGATTCGTCACCGTTGTCTTCAGTTTATTTTGTATTTTGGCCGTTTTCCCAGAACCGCTATCCGCAAGCCCTTCCCCTTTGCCAAACGAAGAAGCGAGTTCCAAAAAAGAGAGCCCCGCTCTCCCCCGTTACGGCAAACTGATTCCTTGGGAGCAGGCCAAACAGATCATTCCGAATAAAACGAAGTTCTCCGTCATCGATGCCGAAACCGGACTCACTTTTAACGTGCAAAGGAGAGCGGGCAAATATCACGCCGACGTTCAGCCGCTCACCGAGCAAGATACGATGATCATGAAGCAAATTTACGGCGGGGAATGGAGCTGGCGCCGCCGGGCGATTTGGGTCAAAGCCGGCGACGAGCTGCTCGCCGCATCGATGAACGGCATGCCGCACGGCGGCGACGGCATTCCGGGCAACGGTTTTAAAGGACACTTCTGCATCCACTTTCAAGGCAGCGCCACACACAAATCCAAAAGCGTAGATCCCGCGCACCAACTGATGGTGCACAAAGCCGCCGGCAAATTAAACGAATATATCGGCAAAGCATCGCCGGAAATGATTGCGGATATGTTTTTCATCGCGGCCAGCGACAAACAGCCGGACATCCTCGAGCTTCTTTTCGGACAAAATGATCACCCGCAGCTGGCTTATTTTTCGGATGACCGCATCGCGCAAATCCGCCGTATATCCGCCGCACAAGACGCGGTCAGCCCCGAGCTGCTCATATTCCAGCTTCCGGTGAAGGTGAGCGTCGTCCCAAAAGGCAAACGCGAGGAAAAAACGACCTATACGTTCCGGTTGAAACGCACGTCGCCGTTCGATCGTTGGGTCATCGATGCAATCGATTATTGATAACCAGGCCGAACTGCTCATGAAAAATAGCGTACGGGCTCTCCCCGTGGAGTAGCCCGTACGTTAGCGGGATTTATTTTTTCTTTTTGGCTTTGCTTTTTACCCGAAGATTGGAAATTTGCGCCTGGCCTTCGCTTCTATGTCCGCCGCTTACATGGCCCGGCCAGCCGCCATGGCCGTGCCAAGCTCCGCCCTGCCAGCTTCCATACGGCCAATGATGGTGATGGTGATGGTAGTAATATGGATGATACCCGTGATAAAAATACGGCGAATAGGGGTACGGGTGATAACCGTAAGGATAAGGCTGCACGTACACATTCGGATTGTAAGCCATTCTGATCTCCTCCTGAAGTTTTTACATCTGACGATAACAGTCTATTCCATTCCTGCGCATATGGATGCTTGCCCGCCCAACTTGGGCGCATGCATCTTTCCCAGTCAACAAGTTCCTCCCTTTGCAGCAACCGAAGCATACAATTTTCACTTACGGGGTATATTGGAATCATTCCGCAAGACCGGAAACGGAGGTGAACGCTCATGACCGAGGGCACGAAAAAAGGGCAGGTAAAGTTCAAACAGCCGCCTGTCAAGCTGGTGGCGGATATGCCGGAAGACGAAGAGATGCGCGGGCATTTGGAAGAAATGCGGCAAAATGACGGCTTTCCCGGCTCCTGCGGCATTATAGGCGCGAATGCGCAAGACGGCGAGCAGCGGACGACTTAGTCCGCACGCCTTCGGCAAACGGGCGGCACCTGTGCCGTCCGCTTCGGCTTGCTCGCTTTTTCATGCTATAATCATTAAAAATGATCCTAATTCAGGTCTTCCGTAAGGAGTCGGAACAATGAGCAACGGACAACGCGGAGCGGAGGCGGCTTCGCGAACTTACAACCGCTGGGTTGTGCTCGCCAATGTTTCGCTCGGCACGTTCATGTCCACTCTCGACGGCAGCATCGCCAACGTGGCGCTGCCGACGATGGCAAACGAGCTGCGCGTGCCGATTCATTGGGTGCAGTGGGTGCTGACCGCCTATTTGCTGACGATTTGCGCAACGCTGCCGATCATGGGCAAAATTTCCGACCTTGTCGGCCGCAGCAAGGTGTACAATTACGGCTTTATTTTATTCGCCATCGGCTCGGCGTTTTGCGGCATGTCGCATACGCTTGGCCTTCTGATCGCTTCGCGGATCGTTCAGGCGATCGGCGCCGCCTGCCTGATGTCCAACAGCCAGGCGATCGTTGCCGACGTATTCTCACAGGGCGACCGCGGCCGCGCTCTCGGCATCGTCGGCACGGTCGTTTCGCTCGGCTCGCTTACGGGGCCGGGCATCGGCGGGATCCTCGTCGACCGGTTCGGATGGCCGACGATTTTCTGGATCAATATCCCGATCGGGATCATCGGCTTCGTTGCGGGATGGTTTTTGCTGCCGAAGGATAAGGCCAGGGAGCAGCGGGAGCCGTTTGACTTCACCGGCTCGGCGCTGTTTATCGCCGGCATGATCGGGTTTCTTTACACCGTATCGAACGGGCAGGACCTCGGCTGGTCGTCCCCGGCTGTCTTGACCGGCCTGCTCGGCTCGGTCGCACTGCTGGCCGGCTTTTACCTGTGGGAAACGAGGGTCAAACATCCGATGCTCGACTTCAGCCTGTACCGCATCCGCCCGTTCGCGATCGGCAATGTGACCGCGCTGCTCAGCTTCGTTGCGATGTTTTTCACCAATGTGATGATGCCTTTCTACATGCAGGACGTGCTCGGATTCACACCCGAGCGAACGGGTTACACGATGATGATGTATCCGCTGACGATGGCCGTGATCGCTCCGTTTTCCGGCTGGCTGTCGGACAAAATCGGCTCGAACGCCCTGACGACTGCGGGACTGATCGTGAACGCCGCCGGCTTTGCGCTGCTGAATTCGCTTTCCGCACAGGAAAGCGCTTGGGTCGTCGGTGCCCACCTCGCCGTGTTCGGGTTAGGCTCCGGGCTGTTCCAATCGCCCAATAATTCAAGCATCATGGGCTCAGTACCGAGGCCCAAGCTTGGCACCGCCGGCGGCCTTAACGCGCTCGTGCGCAACATCGGCATGGTGCTCGGCATATCCTTTTCCGTTTCGGTGTACACCACGAGGCTGCACCAGCTTTCATCGGGCGGCCAAGGGGCGGCAAGCGACCCAGATGTCATCCTCGGCGCGCTGCATACGGTGTTTTGGACGGCGCTGGCCGTCTGCATGCTGGCGCTAATCGTATCCGTCCGGCGCCTTCGCCGAAAAAGGCTGGAGCAGGCTTCCTGAACTATGTATAATAAAGGGAGCAAGCACTGAGCCGGGAGGGGGGGACAAAGAATGGGGTTCATCCTCGATAAAATCGACACGAAAATCGAGCTGTTCGAAGCGTACGATTTGAGGACGCTCGAGAGGAAGCTGGAGGAGCAGATCGACAACAACAAAGCGCTGCAGCTGGACGTCCACTCCGTTCAGCACCAAGTGACGTTTGACCCGAATGCGGGCAAAATGCTGTACACCGCCGTTGTTCATTTTAAGTTAAAGGAAGCTTAGTACATATGGAGAGCAAAAACAAATATATCGCCGGAATATCGCTGGGAGTGATGGCGGCCGGTTTTGCCGTTACGCTGCCGCTCCCGCAAACCGGCATCGTCCCTTATTTGCAGGGCGCGTTCGAAGCCGGGCTCGTCGGCGGGCTTGCCGACTGGTTCGCCGTTACGGCGCTGTTTCGCCACCCGCTCGGCATACCGGTCCCGCATACGTCGCTTCTCGTTAAGAACCGGGACAAGCTGACCAAAGCGCTTGTTTCCGCCGTGGAAACCGAGCTGCTGAACCAACGCAGCATCACGGAAAAGCTGAAAGGAATTCCGATCGCGGAAAGAATGCTGAACTGGGCCGACAATCAGCTCGGCACGGAGGAAGCGGCTCGCGCCATCACGGCTGCCTGCAGCGCAATTCTGCAGCATTTGCCTTACGAGCGGCTCATTGCCGTCTTGAAACAAGAAGCCCGCGGTTTTGCGGAAGGGATCGACGTTCAGGCGTTATTCGACCGCGCGGCCCAGGAAGCGATTGACCGCGGATGGGACCGCAAGGCGCTCGATTATTTGCTGGACAAGGCCGAATCGTGGATCATCAAGCCGGAGACGCAGCAGCAGCTCGGCGCGATGGCGCTGAAGGCGCTCGGCAACATACAGCTCGGCGGGTTTATGGGGTTTGCCATGGGCGCGTTCAGCGGGTTTATGACTGAGGACAAGCTGGGAGGCATCATTCAGAGCCTGCTGCTGAACGGGACCGCCAATTTGCGCAGAGAAACGTCGGAAGGCCGGCAAAGCCTGCTCACGGAAATCCGCTCCGCCCTGCAAAATGCCCCGCAGCATCCGGAGTTGGCCGAAGGGATTGAAAGCTTGAAGCGGATGGCCGGCGAATACGCCGAAAACAGCGACTTGATCGATTCCATGGTGATGAAGCTGAAGGCGCGCGCGCTGCATGCGGTAGAGCAGCCCGAATTCGCCGGCGAATTCGCCGTGCCGTTTTTGAAACGGCTTATCGCCAGCGTCAGCTCGAACGCCGAGTGGATGGACAAAACGGAAAGCTGGATCAAGCAAAAGCTGCTGCAAATCATCGCCGACAACCACAATAAAATCGGCGTGCTCGTCAAGGAAAACGTCGACAAGCTCGACAACGCCACCTTGATCGCCATGCTGGAGGACAAAATCGGCAAAGATCTGCAGTGGATCCGCGTGAACGGCGCTTTGTGCGGCTTTCTGATCGGCCTGCTGCTGACGGTGATCAAAACGTTCGCAGGCTGAAATCCTGTCTGAGCGCAAACATGAAGCCAGGGTTCCTGCCTCTTGCGGCAAGGAATCCTGGCTTTTCGCTTCACTTAGGCCAATGTCGCCGATAACCGCGAATCCGGCATACTACAGCCCGTTCACGCGGACCATTTCGGCGAACGCCGCAAACGCTTTGCCGCTAAACCGGTCGCTTCGCCGAACCAGACTCGTGCTCGTGAAGCGGAACGGTTCCGGTATCGGGTAAGCCCTGAGCGACCGGTACTCCCCCTTAAGAACGGACGCCGGCAGCAGCGTGCAGGCAAGCCCCGACTTGACACAGCTCATCAGCGTTTCCAGCGAGCCGATTTCAATCACGTTCCTTAGCGAAATTCCTTCGCTGTCAAGCCACTCCTCCAGCACCTTCCGGAATGGGCAGCCCTTCGGGGAAACCGCCCATTTCGCGCTCGATAAATCCGGGTAAACGCCACCCTTTTCGTGGGTTAAAAGCTTAATTTCATCTTTTACCGTATATTCGAAAATGAGCTGTGCGGGCGGAATATCGCCCGTCACGAAAGCACCGTCGAGCCTGCGGTCCATCACCATCGCAAGCAGCTCGGACGAGGTTCCGGTTACCAAGGATAACGACACCTCGGGATAGCTGCTTTGAAAATCCGACAGCGCGTTCATGAAATTGCCGCATGTCACGGTTTCGACCACTCCGATGACGAGAGGACCGCTGGGATGCGGCTTCTCCTGCACCGCTCTGACGGCTTCTTCGGCCAGGCTCAGGATCGTGAGCGCGTAATCGCGAAACTGGGCTCCTTTTTCCGTTAGCGCAACCCCTTTGGGATGTCTATGGAACAATGCGACACCGATTTCCGACTCCAGCTTGCGTATCCGCGCCGTCACGTTGGATTGAACGTACTCCAGCTTCTCCGCCGCACGGGAAATCCCGCCTTCCTCGGCAACGCTCACAAACACTTTAAGGTCCGTCAATTCCACAAATTCATTCCTTTCAAAAATGCATCAATAATAATGATGGATGCATCATTATCAATCATTATACGGTATGCAAATATTGGATTACAATTTGTTTGTGGAAATTGATATGAAGCTTACCTCCGACGAGGAAAGGAGCTAAACGATGAAATCGAAGACAGATTCCCGAAAATTGCTGGTGCTTGTGGGAAGTCCCCGGCGTCAGGGCAATTCCGCCGCCCTGGCCGAGGCCGTTCGGCGCGGTGCGGAGGAAGCCGGAGCTTCAGTGGCGCTGAGGTTCATTGACGATTACATATCGGGTTTTCTGCGCGACTGCCGGACATGCCGGACGCCTGACGGAACATGCTCCATCGCCGACAACTTTCGTTCTTTATTTTTCGACGATTATTTACCCGCTGACGGAGTCGTGTTCTGCTCCCCGGTCTACTGGTACGGCTTGTCCGCCCAAACAAAATCGTTCTTTGACCGCACGTTTTGTTACTATGCCGCTTCCTATCCCGATTCGGCGCAAGTCATCCGGCGCATGTCCGGCAAGCGCATCGGCCTTGTGTTATCTTCCGAGGAGACGTACCCGGGAGCTTCGCTCGGAATCGTCCATCAGCTCCAAGAGTTTTCCCGCTATACTCACTCCGAGTTCGTCGGCGTCGTCCGCGGCGTCGGCAACAGCCGGGGCGAAGTGGCCCGCGACCCGGCTGCCCCCGTGCCGGCTGCAGAGCAGCTCGGCCGCGACCTGTTCGCGCGCAAATATACCGACTATCGCCTGGATACGGAAAGAAGCGGGAAGGTATGGCCGGCGGATTGACCGGCACGGTCATTCGTTCGCAGCCGCCTTTTGCAGGCAGGCCGCCTTAACCGACAAGAAAAACTTTCCCTGCACCCGCACGTCCGGATTCGGCGGCGCTGACCGCCTCGCGCACGTCCTGAAGCCCGAAGCACGGACCCGGCTGCCCAAGCACCAGCTTGCTGCCGTTTATTAGCGCGAGTATGCGGAGGAATGTATCGTGCCATTTTGGCACGGAGACCAGTTCATTCCAATGCCGCAAATGAAACAGCTTGACGTTGATCTTCGTTCTCCGGGCAATCTCCGCCCAATCGACGGGAACTCCGGATAAAAGCCCCAAGGTAAGCAGAGTCCCATGCGGCCGCACGCATTCGGCAAGCGCCCGGCCGTCCGGACCGCCTATCGAATCGATCGCCGCGTTTGCGCCAAGTCCGTCCGTAAGCTCCATTACGGCATGATAAAGAGAGGTCGTCGCCGTATCGACGACATGCGAAGCGCCGAGCTTATGGAGATCTTCCGTATGGCTGCCGTTTCTCGTCACCGCGATCAGCCGAAAACCGAGCAGCTTCGATAGTTGCGCGAAAATCCGGCCAAGGCTCGATCCGCAGGCGTTCACGGCGAGCACGTCGCCCGGCGTCAACTGCAGCGTTTCCGTGCTGACGACCCAAGCCGTGAGCGGATTGATATACAGCTGTGCCGCAGTAAAATCGTCGACGGCTTCGGGAATCGGCACCGCATATCGCGCCGGGGCGGCAACGTATTCCTGCCACGTGCCTTCCCCCCGCAAAGGCAGCACGCGCCGGCCGATCATTTCCCGGGAAACGCCGGGACCGGCGTCCACCACCACGCCTACCCCTTCGTAACCGGGAACCGCAGGCAAAGAAATGCGGTGGGCGTAAGCTCCGCGAATCGGGATCAAGTCCGACGGATTGATCGGACGCGCTTTCATCCGCACGAGAATCTCCCCTTCGCGCGGACGCTCCACCGGCCTGCGTTCCACACGCAGCACGTCCCGGGGATGGCCGAACTTGTCAAAAATGACGCGCTTCGCTTCCATGCGGGGCAATCCTCCTTATGTATCCTTATGTCCATTCCATGCCGGCGCCGCAAGGTTGGAACAGACTCGCCTGTTGCGTTATTCAAGCTCAAATCAGGGCAGCCTCTCAAATTGATTATCTTGGACATCGATTAAAGCCAACTTGTAATTGAGCTTTTCCAGTGTTTTCATTAGAAGCGATATTTGTTCCTCCACTTTGCTTTTCTGGCGTGCCAGCATCTTTTTTCTTTGCTGCAGCGTACTCTCTCCGCGTTTATAAAGCTCCACATATTGTTTGATTTCCGTCAAAGGCAAACCGGTTGAACGCAGGGCTTGCACCATCTCAATACAATCGATGTAATGCTCATTAAACATGCGCACTCCATTCGCATCCCGGTCAACAGTCGGCAATACGCCTTCTTTCTCGTAAAAACGCAGTGTATAAGGAGAAATGCCCGTTTTTTTCGAAATTTCCTTAACCGTATAAGCCATAAAATATCGTTCACCGCCTATAAGGGGGATTAGAGCCACTCTAACCTTATTGTAGGGTCCGAACTTACGTCCCGTCAAATAAACCCTTTATTAATAAGGAGCATATATACGGAGTTGACTTAGAGCCGCTTCCACCCGGTAAGCTAATAAAGAAGCAACAGCAAATGAATTGAAGGAGATGGTTTTATGACAAAAACGGTTTTGATCACCGGGTGTTCGACCGGATTGGGAAATACTGCAGCCAGGAAGTTTGCAGCCGAGGGATGGAATGTCGTGGCAACGATGCGAAAACCGGACGAACGTTTGGCGGCGGAAAATCCCGAGCGGATTTTCGTAACGGCGCTCGATGTTACAGACCCCACCAGCATCGAGGGGGCGATTGCGGCCGGGATCGCCCGATTCGGCCGGATAGACGCCGTTGTGAACAACGCCGGCATCAGCATCGTCTCGATTTTCGAAGCGACACCCATGAATGTCATCCGCGGGATTTTCGAGACCAATGTCTTCGGCGCGATGAACGTCATCAGGGCGATTACGCCGCACTTTCGCGAACAAGGGGGCGGAACCGTCGTGAATATCACTTCGAACATGGGCTTTGCGTCAAACCCGCTTTTGGCGGTGTATGTCGCGACCAAACATGCAGTCGAAGGGCTGTCGGAAGCGTTAATGTACGAGCTTGAATCGCAGAATATTTCCGTAAAAATTGTGGAACCGGGGGCCATGCGAACCACAAACTTCTCGTCGAACACCTTGTCCGCTACTCAAGGCATCCCCATTCCGGAATCGTACAAGCCCTATTTTGATCACATGATGCAATCCATGATGAGTTATCCGTTTGATAATGCGGACGAGAATCAGGTTGCCGCCCAGATTTACGCTGCTGCCTGCGATAAATCCGACCGGCTGCGCTTTCTCGCAGGTCCCGACGTGGAACAAACGGCTAAACTGAGATGGACCGAGTCGGAAGAAAAGTACATCACCGCGATGCGTGACCTGATGGGGCATACGGCATGGGTAAATAATCAGGAAAAGTAAAAATTTACCAAATGAATACAGAAAAACGATTGATGACCACTTGACGAAGGAGAGTCGGTTTATGGAAGAAAAACTAGACCCGGAGCTTAAAAAAATGTTTTCCGATATACCGGAAGTCGTTTATACCCGGGAAAACTTAGGTGCCAAAAGAAAAGAGATGAACGAGATGTTTGCCGGAATGATCGCATCGCTGCCCGTGAATGATGCAGTTCTAACATCGGAGAGATATGTTCCGGGCGATGCGGGGAATCCGGATGTCCGGATCAAAATTTATGAACCGAAAGTAAAGGAGAAAATCTTGCCCGGTGTTCTATATATTCACGGCGGCGGCTATATCCTTGGTTCTGCCGATATGATGGACCCCGCCTTGCAGCAGCTGGTACCGGACCTCCATTGCGTTATCGTTTCGGTGGATTACCGGCTGGCTCCGGAACATCCTTTTCCGGCCCCGCTCGAAGATTGCTATGCTGCGCTCAAATGGTTCTCTGAACATGCCGAAGAACTCGGAGTTGATTCT
This sequence comes from Paenibacillus hamazuiensis, assembly GCF_023276405.1. NCBI lineage: Bacteria > Bacillati > Bacillota > Bacilli > Caryophanales > Paenibacillaceae > Paenibacillus > Paenibacillus hamazuiensis. The sequence goes on along the minus strand of NZ_JALRMO010000001.1, from coordinate 1,103,967 downwards.
TCCAGAATCGCAGTGGTCGGTCCCAGCGCCGGCGGTGGATTAACGGCCGCCCTGTCCCTTTTGGCAAGAGATCGAAAAGGCCCTCCTATATTATTCCAGATGCCGCTGTATCCGATGATCGATGACCGGAATATGACCAAGTCCAGCAATGAAATAACGGATGAACGAGTATGGAATAAAGCCAAAAACCAATTAGCATGGAATTTGTATTTGGGAGAAAAAGGCGAAGTATCCCCTTATGCCGCTCCGGCGCGCGCAACCGATTTGTCGGGACTTCCACCTACTTACACCTGCATCGGTGACCTGGATCCATTTCGCGATGAAACAATCGATTATGTATTAAGGCTGACGCAAGCCGGTGTGCCGACAGAGTTTCATTTATACCCCGGATGTTTTCACGGCTTTGAAGAATACTTTCCTGCCGCTGAAATCAGCCAAAGATTTGTCAAAGACTATATGGCGGCTTTAAAGCGCGCCTTACACAAATGATCGGGCTGCTGAAGCCGTGCGAGCCGGTTAAGAACGCTACCCTTGCTTCGCCAGGTTTTCCGCCGTGCGGAAAGCCAAGGCAAGAATCGTAAGTACCGGGTTGACCCCGCCGTTGGTCACGTGTACGGAGCCGTCGCTCACCCAGAGATTGTCGTAGCCGTGGACGCGGCCTAATGGATCGGTCACGGATGTCGAAGGGTCATCGCCCATGCGCAGCGTTCCCGCCTGATGCTGCCCGGCGCTGAGCCCTCCGCCCGGCTGCGTTCGCCAAACCCGGCGCGCTCCGGCAGCCCATAGCCAAGTCTCCGCTTGCCCGGCCAGCATCTCGGCGGCTCGAACGGACTCGGGATGGACGCTTCCCGAGAGCTGAGCCGCCGGTATTCCGAAGCGATCCTTGACGGAGGGCGAAAGCCGCACTCTTGACTCGGCGGTCGGGATCTCCTGGATCGGCCCGTGAATATGACCGGTCCGCAAATAACTTTCTAGCATCGTCTCCTTGCCGGAGACTCCCCACCTTGCCGCATCCGGTGCAAGCGCCCGGTACCAGTGAATCAAGGGCAGCCGAATGAACTCGTTGGCCAGCATGCCGCCTCCGATAATTCCGCCCCCGTTGCCATGGGCAAAGCGGCAGGTGGCAATGCTCACCCCCGGTCCGAGACCGTCCTGCACCGGCTCGTCAAAGAGGGCATAAGCCGCCGAGTAGACATGGCCCTGAAGATTCCTTCCCACTTGTCCGTTCCGATTGCCTATGCCATGCGGCTCGGCGTCGCTTGCCGAGTTCAGAAGCAGGCGTGCGCTTTCGATCGCCCCTGCGGCAACCACCACGTGACCTGCCCGCACCTGCCGACGTTCAAGGGAACCGTTTACTTCCCGCACTAAACGAACCCCGGTGGCGCGTCTTCCCTGCTCCGTGTCGATGCGTTCCACCATCGTATCGCAAATCAGGTCGCAGTTTCCGGTGGCGATGGCCCTTACCAACATCGTGTTGTGGCCGCCGTTCTTGCTGTTGGTCGGGCAGGCAAAACCGACGCACTGGCCGCACCGCCCGCAGGCCGGGCGACCGTCACGTTCGACCGAATTAATGAGAAGAGGAACCGGTCCTGCATCCCACCCCAATTTCGCTGCCGCCCGTGCTAATCGCTCCGCTTCCAGCGTCCTGGGCAAAGCCGGCATCGGGTAAGGACGCCGCCTCGTTCCCCGTCCGGGATGGGCGTTACCGTCGCCCGAGACGCCGACTTCCCACTCCGCCCGATCGTAATAAGGCTCGAGATCATCATAGGTGATCGGCCAGTCGCAGAGCGAACTCCCGTGCGGAATCCCATAGCGGGTTGCCATGCGAAAGTCGTCCGGATGAAACCGCCAGGCCTGTGCCCCGTACACCCGGGTGCCGCCGCCCACCGTCATCGCGTTGTTATGGTAGTCGCCTTCAAAGGGCGCCGTTATCCGCTCCTCTCCACTTGCCAATAGCATTGTGCGGGGATGGCCTTGGAGTTCCGGTCCCGTGTTGTGACCGTATTTGCTCAAACGGTGATTGCGCGTATGATCCCTGCCGATTTCATCGTATCGAAGCCAGCTTCCGCGCTCGACGACGAGAACGCGAAGTCCCGCTTCCGCCAGCACCGCCGCCATCGCCGAGCCCCCTGCCCCCGCTCCGACGACGATAGCATCGTACCGTTCCCGAAGCTGCCCGAAGGTTCGTTTCGGCAGATCATCTTCCGGGGCAGGTGCATGAGTTCCGGGTATAGGCCCCGGACGAAATCCGATCATCTCCCACGATTTTCCTCCGAGATTCCCGCCGGCCTCGGGACTTCCATAGTAACCTTCACTAACCAGACTAAGCAATGTGTGAAAGAAGCGTATAGGCGAAACGGGCCACTCCCGAACACGACCATGCTCAAGATCTTGTAACAGTCCGTCTTGTTCGTCAGCCGACAGTTTCGAAAATGGGCGACGATAGAGAGACGCCGCTTCTGCTTCCAACGCGCGAAGTCCGGGTTCGATCAACTCCGTCCAGGCAGCGGCATCTTCGCTGATGCGACGTTCCAGATAATCCATAACTCCACCCTCAGCTGCCGAGGGCCATGTGTCTTTCGGAATCATCCGGTCCGCGACCGCCTCCAATATAGAGCGCCCCCCGCTCAAACGATACTTGTGTTCGCTGGGTTTCATCCGCGTTCACCACCCCACTATTTGTAGCGCTTACATTCCGGTATCTGTTCGTGCGTAAACGAAAGTCAAGAGAAAAGGGAGATGCATACCCTTCTAACGTTTAGTCTATCACGGGCCCGATGCTTCCGCCAGACATACGCAAAATGTGTGCAAACTCGGCAACGGTTTATGTTGAACCCTATGCTGCGTTTGTTAATCCAAGAACCGGAAATGCGGCGATACGGTTATGATGAAAATGTCAGTTGAATGTTGGTAATTAATATGACGATGAAATGATATTATTTTCCCAAATGAATCCCGAACAATAATTGAAAGGATGTTGTTAACCATGAAAATGCCAACCCATATCGTAGCGGCGGGAGGAATCGTGGAAAACGAACAAGGGCAAATCCTGTTGGTTAAAACCCGGCATGACGGATGGGTATATCCCGGCGGTCAAGTCGAAGTGGGCGAAAACCTTATAGACGCGTTGATTAGAGAAATCAAAGAGGAAAGCGGTATAGACGTGAAGGTTTCCTATCTGCTCGGGGTATTTTCAAATACAGGCATCCATAAATGGCATGACGGTAAAACCGATGTTCCGACCAAAGTCATGTTTGACTTTATGTGCAAACCTGTCGGCGGGGAATTGCGTACATCGGAGGAAACATCGGACTGCCGATGGGTTCAAAAAGAGGAAGTGCTCGATATGATTACGGCCCCGGCCATACGTGCCCGTTTTGAAGCATATCTGCGTTATAACGGAAGACCGTCCTACCTGGAGTATGTGACACACCCGGATTTTGAATTGAAACTAAGCACAATGATATAGTCCTTATGCTATCGTCACTTTATTTCGTTGCTCTGAAGGAAAAAAGAAGGTACAATGTCAAGTGAGCTTGTCTTTTTATTGCTTTTTATTAGGTTAAGCGCTTGCCTTTTCCGAAAATCACACTTAAACCAACATAAACAAAAAGGAGCAAATGACATGCAGGAAACCATCCAAACACAATTAAAGAAAGTCATCGATCAACTGTTACATTTGAAAAGACCCGACAACGAGAGCGATTTAAAGGAATTGGCTGCCGAAGGCAAAGCCTTGGGATACTTTCCGCGCGACTTCGGAATGGACGAATGGGATTGGCCGCAGGGCATTGGCCTGTACGGCTTGAACAAACTGACGAATCAAGAAGGCTTTGACGGATACCGGGACTTTTTCGCGAAGTGGTCGAATGATCAGATCGAGCGCGGGCTGCCCCTCAAAAATGTGAATACGACGGCGCCTTTGCTTACGCTGATGGACCTGCCAAGCGTGGAGAAACTTGCGCTGGAATGGATGGAGTGGGTGGAAAAAGAATGCCCGCGGACGAAGGAGAACGGAATTCAGCATGTAACCTCCGGCAATACTTCGAAGTTCGAATTAAACCTGCACGACCAGGAGATTTGGATCGACACTTTGTTTATGGTTGTGCTTTTCACTGCAAAAATGGGCAAAAAATATAATAATCCGGCATGGATGAACGAAGCGGCCTACCAATTTGCCCTTCATATCAAATATATCTTTAATCCCGGGAATTCCTTGTTTTTCCATGGCTACGATTTCAAAAATCAAAACAATTTCAGTGCAGCGCATTGGTGCCGGGGCAACAGCTGGTTTACACTCGCCGCCCCCGAGTTTTTGGAAATTATGCAGGATTCGATTTCGCCGGAGTCCCGCGACCTCATTTTTGGCACCTATAAGGCCCAGGTCAATAAATTGGTTGAGCTGCAGCATGAAAGCGGGCTTTGGCACACCCTGCTCGACGATGAGACCAGCTATACGGAAGTATCCGGCTCGGCTGCGATTACAGCGGGCATCCTGAAGGGGATCCGCCTCGGCCTGCTGGATTCCAGCTACCTGGCACCTTGCCGTAAAGCGGTTGCCGCGGTGCTGAAGAACATCTCCGAAGACGGTACGGTGTTAAACGTCTCTGCAGGAACGCCGATCTGCGAAAGCAAGGAAGACTATAAAAAGATCGTCTTCGCGCCGACGGCCTATGGACAGGCGCTGGTGATCGTGCTGCTTGCCGAAGCACTGTACCATCCCGAACTGTAAGAGCGAACTTCAACAAACAAGGAGCAGCTGCCGCGGCAAACTGCTCCTTGTTTCATTAATATCGAATCCGCAGAATCATTTCGTGAATACCGACAGTCCGTCGGGCTTCAATCCGGCCGGATATTTTATAACAAGATTCGAACCCGGCTTCATGCCGATTCGCTATTCGTTCAAATAAGTGGTCACCCGGTTCTGGATCAGCTTCGCCGCTTCTTCCGCCGTCTTTTGGCCGCTGAAAAACAATTTGGACTCCTCCTCGACGATGGACAGCACCCTGTTGTCCTTCTTAACAAAGCGATTCGCCGTGTTGATCAGCTGCCTAAGCTCGACAAACGGTTTCTCGGATGTCTTGACGGTTTCTCCGGACGGAAGCTTGTAAGTTCCGCCGGCCGCTTGTTTTTGAACCTCGCCAATCTGCTTGTCATTCACCGATTTGAGCAGGGAGAAGCCTTCATCTCTCGGCAAAGATTGCGCGTCCTCCGACAGCAGGAAAGCGAGAAACTTTTGCGCTTCATCCTTGACCGCCGAATTGGCTCGTATGCCAAGCTGATTCCTGACGAAGAACGCGCTTCCGTCCTTATGACCTTGCGGATGCGGCATTTGCAGCACTTTCGGATTCGGGTAAAACCGGTACGCCCCTTCGGCAACATCCAACGGCGAGAAGAAATAAGTAAAGTAAAACAATTGACTGCCGATTTGGGCTCTATTCGCCGTCAAAATACGGTCGTCGTACATTTTTTTAATCTGCTTCATGTTTTTTACGAATAGAGGCGAATCGAATTGGGCTTTCCGGGTCGTCGGATCGATGAAATCCGTGCTGTTGTTTTCCACCAATTTATTAAGAAATTGCTCCGGCGCGTAATTCGCCAAGGCGTAGCGCTCCCCTCTTCCGTTCGACTGCTGCTTGAATTTCCGCGACACTTCCTCAAATTGCTCCCACGTCCAGCTTTTGTCATCAACTTCGATCGTCTTCTCCAACACGTCTCCATCCCCGACGAACGTCCCCGGATAAAATGCAGGCGGTACCGTATACAAGCCGCCGTTCACCTTCAATGCATCCAATATGTTCATGTGCAGATCGTTTTTGTTTAATTGATCCAGCGTATCCTTCATATCCGCAAGAAGCTTTTTTTCGACGTATTTGCTTATAGGGAAGTCTTCCAAATCGATAATATCCGCGCCTGTTCCCGATAAAAGCGCCGAGTTCGTCGTTTTGATGTACTTTTCAAAATCCGCGCTGCTCCACTCTTCATCGCCTTTCTTATACTCCTGGATTTGCAGGTCGATATCCGGATACTTCTGCTCGAAACCTTTCTCCACCGCCTCAAAGAACGAATCCGAGCCTTTCAAAGATAACGTAACGACGGTCTTTCCGTCTTTGGATTTGCCCTTCTCCTTATTCGCCTCCTCCCCTCCGCCTCCGGTTTGGCATCCGGTCGCAGCCGCCAGCGTCATGCAAGTAAATCCGATAAATAATTGTGTTTTCATCGTACGGTTCCTCTCTTTTTTATTGCAAGCGAACACGATTGCCGTCCTGCAACGGCTCGCTGCTTTCCAAAATAACAAGATCATTCATATTAACGTCGCCCGACTCTATCATCGTTTCTTTGTCGTTGGACTCAGCGGCTCGAACTCTGACCTTCCGGACAATAAACACGTTGCCCAGTGCGCCCTTCCGCTCTTCGATTTTGTAAACGAACTTTTCTTCGCGATCCTGATGAATCGCCTCGTTGGAAATCAATCGCCCCTCTTGTCGCGACCGTTTAACGAGTTTGACAAATGCTTGCTCACCTCCTTTCAGCTCGGGGTCCGTTACTTTTACGCGAACGATCTTTTGCACGATAGTTGCCTGTTTGCCGGATGAGTTATCCGTATGCGCCTCTGCATCGGCTATTTCGTAAACAGTACCGTCGATGATTTTCGGCTGCGGATCGGACAACGCGCGCACTTCCACCTGCAGTTTTTCCTCAGGCGCAATCCCTAGCCTGGTCAACAGTGGCGCATCGATCGGCAGCTCCAACCGGTATCCCCGGCTGTTGTTCGTCAGGACCACATCCGGCTCTCCCGTTGACGCCAGTCCCTCGACGGCGTTCACCTTCGTTACGATACCGTCGAACGGAGCTGCAATCTGCTCGCGGCTGGCCAAACGGTCTCGTAATTCGTTAATTTTACGTTCCTGAACGCCGAGATTGAGCTTGCCCGTTTCGAGATCGCGGCCGGCGCTCCGCAGATTCATCGCGTCCCCCTCCGTCGTAGAGGCAATGTACCGATCCTGAACGCTTTGCAATTCGATCTTTTGCTTTTCCAATTGAGCCATTTCATCCTGAATTTCCCGTTCGGCGGTTTTGCTGTCGTAGGTGACAAGCGTCTGCCCTTTCTTCACGATGTCTCCCTCCTTCACGGCAATCGTGCTCACTTTCCAGCCGGCTGGATTCGTCAGCTTCGCTTCCGCCAGCGGCCGCAATATGCCGCTTCCTTCAAGCTGATGTTCCATACTGCCGAATGTCGGCGTCTCCGTCCTCACCTTCGGCAGTGCCAACGATTGCAGCGTGTTGCTGAATATAGTAAAAATCAATAACAGCCCGATAAACAGACCGAACACGATTTGAATGTTTCGTTTACGGCGCCTTTGCCCAAGTTCCTCGTGCAGTTCCGTCTTCACGTCCTTGCCTCCTAACCGTTGAAGCTATCCCTTGATACCGGACAGCTGGATTCCTTCGATAAAATAAGCTTCCGCATACAGAAACAACAGTACCATCGGAGTCATATAAAGCATCGATGCCGCAAAAGCGACGCCTCGCTCCCCCTCGTTTACTTTCGATAAATAAACCGACAGCGGCTGCTTGAACGGATCGTCCAGAAAAATAAGCGGCTGCTCCACCATGTTCCAATAATCGACGAACAACAATACGATGAGTGCAGCCACACCCGGTTTGACCATCGGAACAATGATCGTACTGAAAATCCGCAAATGTCCGGCTCCGTCGATTTTGGCCGCTTCGATATACGAATATGGAATATGCAGCATGAACTGCCTGAGCATAAACACGCCGAACGCCGCGAAAATACCCGGCCATATAATCGCACCCGCGCTGTTTAACAGTCCCAGTTGATCTGCCATGATGTAATTCGGCACCAGCGTCACCTGGAACGGCATAAGCATCGTCAGCACATAAACGAGAAACAGGTTGTCCCGACCGCGAAATTGCAGCTTCGCAAACGCGTACGCCGCTAACGCCGCTATGAATGCCTGTCCGGCAATAATCGGCGCAACCATAAAGACCGAATTCCAGAACATCATCAAATATCTCGGGCTGCTTACCAAAATTTCGCGATACTGCTCGAGCGACACTTGATCCGGCAGAAGCTTCAGATTGACAAAACCTCCGGCGAATGCATCGTTCATTTTCCCGATCACACCGTAATTGATTTCGATTTCACGCCCGGTCATAAGCGAGTTTGTGAAAGTAATCGCTATCGGGAACAGCGGCACCGCCGCAATGACGGTCATGACGATCGTTAGCGCACATTTTTGCAAAAAGTATGTCCTCTGCACTGGATATCTACCCTCCCGCTATTCCATGAACTGCCGGAAACGGCGTTCAAGCGCAAACAAAGCCAGCACAACAAGCAAGATGCACATCACCATCATCGTCGCGGCCGCCGTCAACTTCTGAATATCCAGCGACATAAACGTATTGTTCATATAGTGCTGGAGCATATATATGCTGTCGTGCGGATAATCGCCTGCGATCAAGTACGTTTCGCGAAACACTTTGAACGAATTGACGATGGACATAACGACGACAAAGAACATCGTCGACGTTAAATAAACGAGCGTAATGCTGCGGAACTGCCACAACCGGCTTGCGCCCTCCACTTTCGCGGTTTCGTAATAATCTTTCGGAATTTGCTGCAATCCGGCCAAAAATAAAATGATGTTGTAGCCGGCGTTTTTCCACAAATAAACGACCATCACCACATTGCGCGCCGCTTCGCTCTTCATCCAGTCTGCACGGCCGGATCCTAAAAAGCTGAGCCAGGCGTTAAGGGAACCGTTCCAGTCGAACAGGATTTGCCAAATGACGATAATCGAAGCTGCGGGCACGACAAGCGGCAGCACATAAGCGGTTCTGAGCGCATTGCGCATGTACACATTTTGGTTCAACAGCATCGCCAAGCCCAGGGATATCGCAACAATGAGCGGAACCGTGACCGCGGTGAAATAAAACGTGTTGAACACCGCATTGCGAAACGAGTCGCTAGCGAGCAGCCCGCGGTAATTGTCCAATCCGACGAACCGATCGTCAACCGCGTTATCCATAAAAGAGAAGCCGACACCCTGGGCGAACGGAATCAGGTAAAACAGCGCAAAGCCCACCAGGCTCGGCGCAAGAAACATCCACGCCGCGGCGGAGTCGTTATTCCTGAAATAAACACGCCAAAAACCCCATTTCTTCATTTTCGTTTCCTCCTGCCCTTCACGTACAAAGAATAGGAAAAACTTTTTAAAAAGAAATGGGGGAATGTTTAAATTTCCCTTAAATTGTCTGCATTCCTCGCGGCAGCCGTACTTCAAAAACGGTACGGATCAAGCTGCTGTCGGCGGTGATCGTTCCGTTATGCTGCATGACGATATTTTTCGAAATAAATAAACCGAGACCCGTGCTGTTCTCCCGATGAGTCCGCGATTTGTCGCCGGTATAAAACATATCGAATATATGCGGCAGCTCGTCCGGATGGATGCGATCCCCGTAGTTGATCACCTGAACTACGGCTTCGTCTTCTTCAAGGAAAGCATGAATATCGACAAACTGACCGTCGCTGCCGTACCGAATCGCATTGGTCAGCAAATTTTCAAACACGCGCGCCAGCAAGTCGCCGTCGCCCGAAATGATCAGATGCTGAGTAACGTGCAATCGGGCTTCCAGTTGATTTTTCTCAAAAACCGGAAATAATTCTTCGCTTAGCTGCGTCAGCAGCTCGGTTAGATCGATCGGCCGTTTTTCGACAGGCAGCATGCCGTAATTCATTCTCGTGATTTCGAACAATTCGTCGATCAGCTTCTCCAGACGTTGGGACTTGGCGAAAGCGATGCCCGCATAATGCCGGGCCTGCTCTTTGGTCAATTGCTCGTCCTTAAGAATGAAGTCCAGATACCCGATAACGGAAGTGAGCGGCGTACGCAAATCATGGGCCAAATTGAGCACGAGCTGATCTTTGCTGCTCTCGGCAAAATCTCCTCTCGCCACCGCTTGTTTCAGCTTCTCCCCGGCCAGATTGATATCCGCCGCAATATCCCCGAACTCGTCCCGGGACGCAACCGAAACCCGCTTGTCGAAATCGCCGTTGGCGAGATGACGAATCCCCGCCGAAATTTCATTAAAATACGCCGCATAAGGCTTCGTAAGCAGGAAGAAAAACAAAACCGCCAGCGGGATAAAAAATAGCAGGAAGAAATTGATATCCCCGACCGTTCTTATGAACAAGCGGACATAAGCCAGCGGATCTTCGAATTTGACCTGGGTGCGGTAGTAATATTGGAGAATTTTGTACAGCGCGTAAGTGATGATGCCGGATATGAGCATGCTTAAGCCGAACAGCGCGATCATTTTGGAGCGGAAGCTTCGCATCATGTTAGCCATTGAACGTATAGCCTACCCCCCAAACCGTTTTGATCAGCTTGTTTTTGTTCGTATCGTCGCGCAGCTTTTTCCGCAATGTCCGGATATGGACCATAACCGTATTGCCGCTTTCAAAGTAGGCCTCGCCCCATACGTGCTGAAAAATATTTTCCGTGCTGAACACCTTCTTCGGGTAACTGGCCAGCAAGTACAAAATATCAAATTCCTTGGGCGTCAGCTCGATCGTTTCGCCGTACAGGGTCACAGTGCGCCGATCGGGGTAAATGACCAATCCTCCTGCTTCCAGCACGGATTTGCCGGCATGCGCCGGTTGATTCATCTGCATATAACGGCGAAGGTGGGCGTTTACGCGCGCGATCAGCTCCATCGGGTTGAACGGCTTGGTCATGTAATCGTCCGCGCCTCTCACCAGCCCTGCGATTTTGTCAAGGTCGGACGTTTTCGCGCTCAAAAAGATGATCGGCATCTGATGGTGCTCCCGAATTTGCCGGATGACTTCATAACCGTCCAGCTTCGGCATCATAATATCCAATATCGCCAGATCCACGGGATGCGCCGAAACCGCGTGAACGGCTTCCTGCCCGTCCGACGCTTTTATGACATCGTATCCTTCTTTTTCCAAATGCAGTTCGATCAGGTCCGCGATTTCCGCCTCATCGTCAGCAATCAGAACCGTAGCCCGCTTCATTGTATCCATCCTCTCTATCGTGCACATTGCAACTATTATAGCAGATTCATTCCGGGCATACCCTTTTGCCGGCAGCTTGTTTTAGCTAGAATACACCTGAATAAGCAAGAAAGGCTGCTGAGCAATCGCTCAACACCCTTTCGTTTAACGGAGCAATCACCATTCTCTTTCAAATGCAAGGACTTCAAATACGAACCGAAAGACGGCCGAATAACTTGTACCCCATATAACCGATGAGCCCTCCGGCAGAATTGAGGATCAGATCGTCGATATCAAATCGTCCTATGGAGAATAAGGCTTGTGACAATTCCAGGATGAGACTTAATCCGAAAGCGCGCAGAAACATTCCAGCCAAACTTATGCGTTTATTTTTGGAAAAAATGCCGACAAATATCCCGAGCGGCATAAATATGGCGATATTCCCCGCCAAATTGATCAAATCGTGCGCCGATAAAACGTGTAGCGACCTGAATATTTCTTTTAAGGGAATCAGGTTTCCGTGATGCAAACTAACGGCGATATCTTCCGCCTGCACCGACCCCATGGCAAGCTGCCGCCATAAAAAACGCAAATTCACGGGGCCGAACTTAAACAAAATAATTTTGAACAAAACATACAAATAAAAGGCGAACAGGGCCAAGTTGACGGCATCTTTCCGCAAGCCCCCCGGCTTCATGACGATGGATCCTTATCTGTTCCGAGTTCCGCCGTAACGATGACGCCGTCCATATTGTTGCCTGAAATCTCATAGCGGGCGTTGGCCGGCACCCGGACGGTTGTATTTGGAGGGACGGGGTAATAAGTGACCGTATACGTTTGACGACCGATATTTTTTGTCACCGTCTTGCGTTCCTTCAAGAAATCCAAATATTGCTCGAGCACCATATCGTTTTCCTGCATGATGGCGCTGTGCGGCAATCCGACATAACGAAAATGCCACGGCTCGTACTGAATGCCCGTGATATCCGTCTTATCCTTCGGGTAACGTAAAACAAATCCGTGTTTCCACGCATTTTTTTTCAGCCATTGGCCTTCCGGCGCCCGATTCATCTCCCCCTGCGTCGATCCGATGTCCAGCGACAAACCTAAATTATGCTCGCTGTACCCGGCCGGCATCGCATAAGCCGCTCCCATTTCCCGATAAAGCCGGGTTTGTTCCTTGCTGTCCCGGTAGCCGCTGTTAATTAAAAAATGACGGACGCCGTCTTTCGAGGCAGCCTGGGTCATCGCAGAAAACCTTTGCACCATACTCCTCGACAGCCGGATCGTGTTATCCGATAAACCGAACCCCTGTACAAGCTCCTTATGCTGAAACAAATTGACGGCTTCGGACTCGACAGCTCCTTCGGGGACAGGATGGTCTTTGTTGACCAACAGAAGGTCCCCTTTGTATATTTGGTCCTTGGCAATGCGAACCGTTAGCTCTTTCCCGTTTGGTATGGCCGATTTTTGTTGGCCGGGGTTCATATCGCTCCTTAAACGGTTTACGATGGACGGATGCTGAGCCGCCGCATAACCGATGAGCGCCAATATCGCCAAGAAAAATAACCGTTTTTTCATCTCATATGGCCTCCCCGCAGTGATTCCACTACAGGTTAGGAGAAAATATTTAAAAGAAAATAGAATAAACTTAAAATTTTTCTTAAATTCGTCATAGCGACCTAGGGTGGAGCAATACCGCGACAACGAAAAAAAGCGATGGTTGGTTCCCATCGCTCATCTTAGTCTACAAGAGTTTAGCATTGTAATTCCGATTTCGCCCCGCCCCTCACCGGTCGGGCCGCTCGAATCTTTTCAGCACAAGCTGCACGAGCAGCACCATCGCGGCCAGGACGACCGCGCAGAAGAAAAAGCCGGCTCCCACGCATAAGCCGGTCGCGGCAACGACCCATACCGATGCCGCCGTCGTCAGCCCGAACACCGCTTTGCCTTTGGTAAAAATAACGCCGGCCCCGAGAAAGCCCATGCCGCTGATCACTTGTGCCGCAAGCCGCGAAGGATCGGCGAGCAGGTTCGGCTCCACGCTCGGATCGCCCGGATGGTTGATCGGGTCGGCATGCAGACCGCCGAACCCGTATATCGATAAAATCATCAGCAAAGCCGCGCCGATGCTGACCAAAATATGCGTGCGAAAGCCGGCGCTGCGCTGCTTCCAGCCTCTTTCGAACCCGACGGCTCCGCCCAGGGCAGCCGCCAGCAGCAGCCTTAATGCAATCTCCATGTACCCGATATGCCAGACGCCGCTCAAAGCGCACTCCCCTTTTCTTTCAGCCTCATATAAGCCGGAAATCCTCCGGTTCATGCTCAGTCGGTGCCATGATCGTCTTCCCGTTTTCGAGGCGCTGCCAAAGCTCGAAGGTGCGCCGCCCTTCGTACAGACGAACTACCCGCGCGCCGCGCTCGTATTCGTCCGGCCCTTTGGCCCCGATACCGCTTGCCCTGGCGTAGCAGAGACGGATGCCGTACAAATCGCCGTAATAATCGTTAAGATGGCAGTGCCCGGCGAAAGTGCCCATCATGCCGCCCGATTCCACCAGCGCCGCAAACAATCCGGAGTTGATTTTCGGACAGTCGGTCTCTTTGAGCTTGTTGCCGTAGCATACGCAGCGGTCCCACACCTCTTTATATTCCGGCAGCGGGATGTGGAAAAAAGCGAGCGAAGGGAGCGGCTTTCCGCCGCCCGCCGCAGCCAGCTTTTCCGCTTCCCTGCGGTACCATTCGATTTGACTGGAGTGAATCCACTCCGTTCCCCCGAAGGGCATCGCCGTTTTGCCGCCGGAATCGAACATGAACAGTGCCGCCGCCGGACGGGTCGAACGGAAGCCGCGCACGGGGAGCACGTAATTGGACCACCCCCGCACCTTTTCGGGCCCGGCCGAATACAGCGAATGCGGCAGACGACGCAGCATCGCGGCAAACAGCAGCGGGTGAATGCCGCATTCATGCTCGTGATTGCCGAGCACAAAAGCCCAGGGCACCCCGGCTTCGCAAATGGGCGATACGGCGCGTTCGAAAGCGGCCAACGGCTCGGCGCATTCCTTTTTGTCGATCACATCGCCGGTGATCGCGACGAGATCCGGATTCTCCGCTTCAAGCACGCTGCGGATGAACCTTTCGGTACGGGTGTCGAGCGGCCCGCCGTCCTTCCAATGCAAATCGGTCAGCTGCACGATGGTGAACGATCCGTCTTCCCGGAAAGAAAGCATTCCCGGCCCCCCTCTAAAACGGATTTGTCCGCGCGGGCAGCGTATCTTCCGTCTCCATCAGCCGCCGCAATAACCGCATTGTCAAATCCGCCCGAATTTCGGCATAGCCGGGATCGTCCCACACGTTGACGGTCTGCTCCGGGTCCTTGTTCAAATCGAACAGTTCCCCCTGCTCCCGATCGCTCCATACGGTCATCCGGTAGTCAAGGCTGCGCAGCGTTTTTTCAAATACTTCCGTCGCATCCATACGGGATAACTCTATATTATTTTCCACCAGAGCGAAAGGGGCTCGCCCGGGATCTGCGCCCTCAAGCAGCGGCAGCAGGCTGCGGGCCTGCATCGAAGAGGGCTGCATGCTTCCGGTCAAATCCAAAATGGTCGGAGCCAGGTCGAACAGCTGCACCACGTCTTCGATCACGGCGCCCCGCTTCGCCATGCCCGGAACCCGCAAAAGCATCGGGATGCGGATGCTTTCGTCCTCGGGCCTTCCCTTCCCCCAGCGGCCGCAATCGCCCAAAAACTCCCCGTGATCGCTGGCGAACAGCACCGCCGTATTTGCCGCGAGGCTCGACTCGTCGAGGCAGCGAAGCAGCTCGCCGATGCAGTCGTCAACATGCGAAACGAGCGTATAATAGGCCGCTTTTTTGCGGCGGACGCGGTCCTCTTCCTCCGGGGCAACGGTGCATTTTTTCGGCAAAGGGAGCGCCTGCGGGTCGCAGCGTCCGGCAAGATCCGAGGGCATGATGAACGGGGAATGCGGGTCGAAAAAGCTGGTCCACAGCATGAAAGGCGAGGAGCCGCGGCTTCGTAAAAATTCAAGCGATGCCTCGCACACCCACCGGCTGTGCGAAGCTGCGGCCGGGAAGGCGCCGACCGAGGTACTGTCGTCGGTGCGGCGAAGCCTCCTGACCGAACCCGGCTCGACGCGGATCGCTTCGGCGTATTGCGGATAACGCCGCTCTACCCACTGTGTATAAGGATCGCGGTATGTCCCGCGTTCGTCGGTCACCAGCAGCGTGCGATAGCCGTAACTCGGGTGCGGGACGGTGTGATCGCGGTACGTATGGTTTTGCACGTGAAGCTTGCCGATATGAGCCGTATGGTAGCCGCGTTGGCTTAATAGGTGCGGAAAAGTTACCTCTTGCTCGGAAAGCCGGACGCCGCCGCCCCGCACCCTGTGCGCATGCGGGAAACGTCCGGTCAGGAGGGACGCCCGGGCCGGCATGCAGGCGGGAGCGTTCGTAAAAGCGTTCGCGAATCTGACGCCCTCGCGGGCGAGCCGGTCCATATGCGGGGTGCGGACGAACGGGTTGCCCATGCAGGACAAGGCATCCCAGCGCAGCTGGTCGACCGTGATCAGCAAAATGTTCATCATGTAGAATGATCGCCTCCGTTTACCCGGGATAGATCCGGTTTCTTTCCGTTGCGCCTCCATGGCGCGAAGGTCCGTTTCCCTTGCAATCGTTATGACAAGCAGCGCAGAAAAGGCTCGTGAATATGCCCGTTGCTTCCCGCCACGTCCGTTGTCTGCAGGGTATACGCGCCGCCTCCCGTATCCGTCACGGTCCCTCCTGCCTCCCGAATGAGGAGAACACCGGCGGCGATATCCCATGCGTTCAGGCCGTTTTCCCAAAAGCCGTGCAGCCTCCCCGCAGCGACGTAGGCCAAGTGCCGCGCCGCCGATCCGAGCGAGCGGATTGTGCGGCACTTTTCGAGCAGATTGCCGAGCCCGCGGTAAACCTCCCGGCGCGCCTCCATCTTCGACGGGAAGCCGGTCGCTATGACGCTGCGGGCCAGCTCCGCCGTGGCGGACACCCGGATCGGCCGGCCGTTCAGGAACGCGCCCTTGCCTTTTTCCGCCCAAAACAGTTCGTCCGCGCAAGGGTCGTAAACGACGCCGAGCTCAAGCTCCCCGAAGCAGGCAAGCGCAATGGATACCGTGAACCCAGGAATGCCCTGCACGAAGTTGCTCGTGCCGTCGATCGGATCGACGATCCACAGGTAAGGCACCTCCTTCGCTTCCTCTAAAAATTCGGCCATTGACCTCCCGCTAACAAACGATTCCTCTTCGCCAAGAAACCGGTGTTCCGGATATTTCTCCAAAATGCCGCCGCGGATCAAACGCTCGGACTCTTTATCGACCTCCGTCACCACGTCGAAAGCGGAACTTTTCTCCTCGGTCGCGAATCCGCTGTCCAGCTTCAGCCTAATCATGGCTCCCGCCGTTTTCGCTATCGCTTGCGCTGTCTCCAAATGGCTCATCCACGCTCACCCCCCTCTTCCTGAAAAAATCTTTGATAATCGCGGCAATCGCGTGCTGCTCGTGATGAACCGTGACGTCGTCCGCCGCTTTTTTCAGATCGGGATGCGCGTTTTCCACCGCAAAGCCGCAGTCGGCCTGCTCGACGAGCGACACGTCGTTCAAATTGTCGCCGACGGCCATCGTATACACATTCTCGAGCCGGAGAATCCGGATCAGCTCCAGCAGCGCAGTGCCTTTGGACACGTCGGGAGGCAACACTTCCAAATAGTTCCACTCGGAATACACCATTCCGCACTCCATGCCGCTGTCCTTCACCATCTGCTCGTACGCTGTCAGCTTCTGCAGATCGGAACAGATGAACAGCAGCTTCGTGATGCGGTCCAACACGGTTCGTTCGGAGAGCGGCTTGCAGACGACGCCGTCCTTGCGTTCGTGGCGCTCGACCACCTCGTTGCGCGACGGTGTATACACCTTCCCATCCCGGTACACGAACAACCCGGTGTCGGCGGTAAGACCGTCCAGCATCCGTTCCCACAGATTCTGCGTCAGAGGCAGGTGCTTCTCGTACAGCACCTCCCCCGTAGCCGGGCTGTAAATGCGCGCGCCGTTGTACAAAATGACCGGCACGTCGAGATTCAGCTGCTCGACAAACGGAGCGACCGACTCCTCCATCCGTCCCGTCGCTAAAGTAAAGATGCCGCCGAGCTCGCGAAATGCGTTGATCGCCGCCAGGTTCTGCCGGCTGATCTGCTGCTCCTTGTCGAGCAGAGTGCCGTCCAAATCCGATATCAATAAAGTTCCATTCATGAGCACATCCACCTATCTATCCGTCTATGGAATTGTCGTCCGTCCGGTTACAGGGAAAGCGAGTTTCCTTCGCCGCCGGCCGGCTGTTTCTTTCTCACCCCGAAATGCGCCGCTTCCACCGCCGTCACGAATTCCATCGCGAAAATAGCCTCGAACGCCTGCGCCAGCTTTTCCGGGGTATTCGATTTTAACGTAAAGCTGAGGTGCATCAGCGGCGACGGCGAGTCCCCGGCCGGTTGGTCTTCATGCCGCATTTTCACATTCGCTATTTGAATGTCGCATTCTCCGAATGCCGACGCGATCCGGCCGAGCGCCCCGGGAAAATCGTGCACCTCCACGTTGACCTCCTGGGGCCTTCGGTGCCAAAGCAGATGTTTTTCCCATTTGTTGAGCAGATACAGGCTGACCAGAACAAGAAAGGTGCCGATCAGGGCGCCGGTGAAAAAACCTGCGCCGACGCAAAGTCCGATCGCGGCCACGACCCAAATCGAGGCGGCGGTCGTCAGCCCCTTGATCACGCTGCCGTTGCGCAAAATCGCCCCCGCCCCGAGAAAGCCGATGCCGCTGATCACCTGGGCGGCGAGCCGGGCCGGGTCGACGCGCACGTTCGTCTCGTTCACAAACTCGGAAAACCCGTATATCGAGAGCAGCATGATCGTCGCCGAACCCAGACAAACGAGAATATGGGTGCGGAAACCGGCCGCATGATTGCTCCATTCCCTTTCCATCCCGATCGCTCCGCCCAGCACGGCCGCGAGCACCATCCGCAGGAACAGCTCCAGGTGGGTAATGTGCCAAATATCGCCGCTTACCGCCGTCATAGGTTTCTCCCTCCGCGCTTACCTTGCGATCAGCTTTCCGGTATCTTTGGCGTACACGTTGACCTTCTCCGGCGGAAACTTGATGTATACCATCTTGCCGATCGGCAGCTCGATATCCCCCATCACCTTGGCCATGATGCTGAAATCGCCGTTGATCGTCAGCTGAAACAGCGTCTCCGAGCCGGCCGGCAGCACGGAATAGACGCTGCACAGCACGCCGCCCTCGATCGGTTCGGGCGATACCTGAATATCCTCGGGATAAACCGCCAGCGTCACTTTTCCCGAGTAATCCGCCGCCGACGGCAGCGTCAGGCGGCCGAGCGCCGATTCGGTCACGAGCTGCCCGTTTTGGAACAGGCAATCCGCGTCGATGAAGTTGATTTTCGGGTTGCCGATAAAATCGGCGACGCGAATGTCGGCCGGCCTGCGGTAAATGCCCTTCGGCGTGTCCAACTGCACGAGATTGCCTTCGAAGAAAATCGCGATTTTGGTCGACAGCGTCAGCGCCTCGACCTGATCGTGCGTGACGTAGATGATCGTCGTCTTCAAATCGCGGTGCAGCCGCTTCAGCTCCGCTCTCATCTCGAGCCGCAGCTTGGCGTCGAGGTTCGAGAGCGGCTCGTCGAGCAGCAAAATTTTCGGCTCGGTGACGATCGCCCGGGCGATCGCCACCCGCTGCTGCTGGCCGCCGGAAAGCTCCGACGGATAGCGGTCGCGGTATTTGCCGATTTGCATTTTTTCCAGCGCGTTCTCCACCCGCTCGCGGATTTCCAGCTTCGGCACCTTGCCGATATTCAGGCCGAACGCGACGTTTTCGAATACCGTCATATGCGGCCACAGCGCATAGCTTTGGAACACCAGATTCAGTCCGCGCTTCGACGGCGGCGCGTAATAATAGTTGTCGCCGTTGACGACTTCCTTTCCGCCGATCGTGATGATGCCCCGCTCCGGATTTTCCAGGCCGGTGATGACTCTGAGCGTTGTCGTTTTGCCGCAGCCGGACGGTCCGAGCAGCGTCATGAAGTCGCCTTCCTCGATCACCAGATCAAGATCCTTTAAAATATGGTTGTTGTCGAAATATTTGTTGATGCTTTTCAGCTCGATTCTGCTCATGTTAGCCTTAACCTCCTATGCCCTTGGAAAGATCCGCTTTCAAAAACTTCGTCGCCAGGAAATGGGTGATCAGGATGATCGCGATGATGATCAAGATGATCGCGTCGGCAAATTGCTGGTACCCCTTTTCCGCATAACGGAACGTGAGCGTCGTCAGCGTGCCCGTATTCGGTGTGACAAGCAGCACGATCAGATCGAGCTCCTTCATGGCACTGACGAACAGCAGCAGAAACGCGCTGACGACGCCTTTGCGGCTGAGCGGCACCATGATCCGGATAAACCGGCGAAACCACGAGGCGCCCTGCAGTTTGGCCGCTTCCTCCAGCTCGCCGCTGATCTGGAACATCGTGCTCAGACCCGAGCGGGTCGCAAACGGCAGCTCCTTGACGATCGTGATCAGAATCACGAGCGTCAGCGTCCCATACAGCGCGGGAAGCAAAAACCGGGGCTGGGCGAACATCGACAAGTAAATCGCGGCGAACGAGATGCCCGGGATCAAATAAGGCAGGAACGATAGCTGCTCGACCACTTTGGACGACAGCGTTTTTCTCGCCTTCGTGATGATGTAGCCGAAGACGAGGCCGATGACGGCGGCGACGCTGGCGGCAATAAAGGCGATTTTCAGCGAGTTTTTCAGGGCGAGGCCGATCCCGTCGTTTTTCAGGACGCCGACTTCCCCGGAAGCGATGTTCGACATCGAATCGCCGACCCAGAAATGCGTCGTGAAGTTGGCCCAGCTGTAATCCCCGTCCTTGAGCATAAACGACTGCAGCAGCAGGAGCAGGAGCGGGAACAGCGCCGCCGAGAACATGAACAGCAGAACGGCGATAACCGCCGGATATTTCCAACGCCCGAGCGGCGTCATGTTTTTGCGCGAATCTTTGCCGCCGATCGTCGCGTAGCTTTTGCGCTTGCCGATGGCGCGCTGGTTGATATAAATCGTGATCGACGAGATTGCGATCAGGATGATGCTGAGCACGTAGGCGTCGGAGATCATCCGGTTTTTCATGCTGCCGTACAGCATCGTCGCAATCGTATAGTACTTGACGGGAAGGCCGAGGAAAGCCGCCACGCCGAACGTGCCCATGCTCTTGGAGAAGGTCAGGATGAGCGCCGACAAAATCGCTGGCGTCACGAGCGGGAACGTCACCTTGCGCAATATCGTCAACCGGCTCGCCCCCATAATGTCGGCCGCTTCCTCCAGGCTGCTGTTGATCGAGCTTAAAGCAACGGCAATCAGCAGGTAAAAAAACGTGTAATAATGCGCCGTGAGGTTGAGCGTGATCGGCAAAAATCCGTACGACAGCCAGTCCGGCGGGTTGAAGCCGAACACGTACTGCAGCAGGCCCTGGCTGCCGCCGATCCGGTCGTTTTTGAACACGACAAGCCAGGCGAACGCCTTGATCCAGGAAGGCAGCATATAAGGGATGATCGCCAGAAAGCCGATCGTTTTTTTCAGCGGAATGTCCGTCCTCGTCACAAGCCACGCCAGCGTTCCTCCGACGATCATCGATAGAACGGAAACCCAGATCGCGATGTTGAAGGAATTAAGCAAGGGCTTGTAAAAAATCGATTCGCTCAAGTCGCTCGCCACGACGTGGGCCCAGTGGTACAGCGTCAGCTCTCCGGGCCGGGCGCTGCGCACCGCGCGCACGTCCTCCGGATGCCAGGTGAACGTATGGGAGACGATTTCCCACATCGGTATGACGATCGTGTAGCAAAGGAACAAAAAAGCCAAAATGCTGATCAAATGAACCGGGTTCGTCAGTATGCTTTTCGTCATATTGACGAGGCGCACGGCGTTGAAACGGGAAGCCGGCTTCGAATATTCCAGATGATTCACGGGCGGTTGCACCTCTCTTCAGCCTCCTTGACGCGCTGCACCGAAGCCAGCACATGCTCGCTCGCGCTGCGCCGCGTTTCGAATTTATCGAGTGTCAGTTCCAGATTGTAAATGCCTTGATAACCGGCCTTGTGCAGCGCATCGACGTACAGCTCCAGAGGCAGGCTGCGCTCCTCCGTGAGCGGATTGTGCGTGCCGGACTCGCCGATACCGTGAATGTGCGTATGGAATACCTTTTCCAGAAATCCCGCCTCGGGCAACTCGTCAAAATGCCGGTCCGGCGCGTGCTTCAGCCCTTTTTCGCTCAGCAGGTTCGAGTAATAATGCCCCATGTCAAAGCAGATGCCCACCGCCGGATGATCGATTTCTTCCACCATCCGGACGACGCCGCGGATCGAATCGCCGGGGTCGACCTTGCCCGCCTTCTTACGGTTGTTTTCCACGGCGAATCGTAGAGGCAGCTCCTCCGCGTCCACCATGGCGGTCCATTCCCGCAGCAGCTTGACCGTTTTCCGGTGCAGCTCCTCTTCGGAGCCGGTTTTGGCGTCGAACGCGTGCAGCGTCATCGTCAGCCGGTCCTGGTATTTGTGAAAATGTTTCAAAATGTGCGCCATCGAAGGGTACGTTTCGATAAACCGCGTCCCCGGATGCTCTCCCGCCACGTGACCATGGATCGTCAGCCGAAGCCCCATCGACCAGATCAGGTCGATCATCTCCTGATAGGACTGAGGGTCGGCCCCTCGGGGGAGAATTCTCACCTCGATGGAGCCGATCCCGCTTACTTTAAGCGCTTGCAAAAACTGCCCGGCATTCTCGTAATTCGCAATAAGATCGTTCGTGCCGCTGCGGCTCGGTTTGCCTAAAAATACCGGAGCCTGAATGGAAAATCCCAGCATTGCCGCTTCCACTCCCATCTTTCGTATATGTGATTATGCTCTTACTGGTTTTTCAGCCAAAACTCTCTGAACTTGGTGTAGTTGTTGTAAAAAAACTCCGAGTCATAGTCCCACACCTTGATTTTATCGAGCGGCGGCTGATCGGAGCGTCCGTTGTCCGTTCTCGCCGACCACGAGCCGGTGACGTTAAACGGCTTGAAGCCTTCGCCTTTGCCGTCCGCTTCGCCGGCCATCCAGCGGATCATCAGCTTGGCCGCATTCGGGTTCGGCGCGTTGTTCGCCACGTACAGGTAGCTTGGTCCGACGACGGAAAGTCTCGGCTTGATATCGTAGGTTGTGGCGATTTTCAGACCCTTCTCGGCGATATCCCGCTGCTTGCTGGAAGCGCTGACTGCAATCGGCGGCTTGGTCTGGCCTTTTGCGCCGACGGCGTCGACCGCTTCGTCGCTCGATTTGACGAGAATCGGATCGTTTTTCAGCAGCCGCTTGAAAAACTCGTAGCCGGCGTTTTCCGTGCCGTTCAGCTCGATGTCCTTGCCGAACTTCTCCTTGTACGCCGCTTTCATTTCATCGGCATGCTGGATGACCGCGAGAAAATCGTCCATCGTATCCGCCGATTGGACCGGGTCCTCAAGAATGACCTTCCCTTTCCATTCCGGCGTCGTCAAATCCCACCAGTTTTTCACCGGCGGTTCCTTGTAAACTTCCGTATTATAATAGAAGGCGCGGAGCGAGACGTACGGGACAAGCCCCGGGCTTTTGCTCTTGTAGGGCTCGATCATTTTGTCGGTAAGATCCTTCGGCATATATTTGTGGGCGTAGCCTTTGCTGAGCAGCTCGGTCGATACCGTGCCCGCCGCGTCCTTCAGGAACAAAACGTCCGCATTGTAGACGTTCGCCCCCTGCTCGCGCATCGTTTTTTCGACGATATCGTTGGTCGTCAGATTGTAAGCCTCCACCTTGATGCCGGGATATTTCGCTTCGAAGGATGCTTTCACATCTTTAATCCGGCTCGATTGGGAGTAGACGACGACTTTTCCTTCCTGCTTCGCTTTTTCGTACAATTCCTCTACCGTTTCCGTTTTGTTCAGACCGACCTTCTCCGCCCACTCGGCGTTTTTGCCGCCCGCATTCGATCCGCCGGCTCCGCTTTTGTTCTCCCCGCCTGTTCCCGTGCCGGCGGCTCCTCCGCACGCGCTGAGCGCCATCATTGCGCAGACGACCAGAACGGACGCCAACGCCTTGCTTTTTCCTTTAAAAGCTTTTTTCATCGCTTAACAGCCTCCCTTTTTTTCATTCGACGGAACGAAGATCTGCTGCAAAAACGAACATCATTGCTGCTTAAGCCAAAAATCTCTTACCTTCACCGCATTTTCATAGTTGAATGCAGGGTCGTATTTCCAAACGTTCAGCTTGCCGAGCGGAAGCTGCTCTCCCGGCCTTACGTCGCTGCGCGTCGGCCACGCTCCCGGAATATTAAACGGGTTCAGCCCCGCCGCCTTGCCGTCAGCCTCCCCGGCCATCCAGCGGATCAGCAGCTTCGCCGCATTCGGATGCGCCGACTGATCGCCGACAAACAGCAGCGCCTGCTCGACGTGCGACACTTTCGGCTTGATGTCGTACGATACGCCGAGCTTCAGGCCTTGGCTTTGCCCTTCGCGCAGCTTGGTCGTGACGGTCAGACCGACGGGAGGTTTGCTTTGGCCCGGCTTGCCGATCGCCTTGACGACGTCTCCGCCGGAATTCGACAGCACGGGATCGTTTTTCGCCAGCCTGCGTATAAATTCGTACCCGGCGTTCGGCGAATCGCCAAGCTCGATATCCTTGCCGAATTTTTCTTTGTAGGCTTGTTTCATATCGTCCGCATTTTGCACGAAAGCAAGCAGCAGATCCATCGTATCGGCCGACTTCAGCGGGTCGCTGATCATTACCCGTCCCTTCCATTCCGGCGTTGTGAGATCCCACCAGTTTGAAATCGGGGGAGCCGGATAAGCGTCGGTATTGTAGAAAATGCCGCGCGCCTCCAGGTAAGGCACGAGACCCTCAACCTGGGTTTTGTAAGGCTCCGTCATTTTGTCGGTAATGTCGGAAGGCTTATACGAGTGGACGATGCCTTTTTTCAGCAGCTCCATCGTAAACGATCCGCCCACATCTTTGGCAAAAACGACATCGGCGTTGTACACCCCGGCGCCGTGCTCGCGCACCAGCTTCTCCAGCATGTCGACCGAGCTGATGTTGTACGCCTCGACCTTCACACCCGGATATTTGGCTTCGAACGAATCCTTCACGTCGCTGATCCGGCTCGATTGGGAGTAGATGACGACCTTCCCTTCCTCCTTGGCCTTCGCATACAGCTCTTCGGGTTTTTCCGTCTTGTTCAGCCCGGCTTTTTCCGCCCAGGCGGAAGCTTTCGCCGGCTGTCCGGCGTTTGTTCCCGCTTTGCCGCCGCTGTCTCCCCCGCCGGCCGGCGTATTGCCGCACGCCGCGAGCAGAAGAAGCGCAAGCAGAGAAATGGCTGTGGAGCATGCATGTTTTCGTTTCACGTTGACCCCTCCTTTTTCAAACTGCAAAGTAAGCGTTTTCTTACACGGCTTTACTGCCGCCTTTGCTGCCGGGAACCAAACCACTGCGACCACGGGACTTCGTAACCGTTTCCGCAATTTTGCACGCAATATTCGTGGAATGTCCGGATAAATTCCAGCCTGTCTATAGCCGCCGCGTATTTATAAGGCTCCTTGGGGTCCATCCGGAACATGTCGCGCCCGCCGATCAACCGCTGTCTGCGCAAAAAATCTTCGAAGTTTACATCGGGAACGTTGCGAAGCATATCGTACATCAGCATGAAGGTAGTCGTGCGGCCGACGCCCCCGCGGCAGTGAAAATGCAGCCACACGTCGTCGGTAAGCGTTTTCACAAAGCGAATAAAGCGATCGGTTTCGGCAGCTGAAGGATGGTGGTGATCCGTGACGAAGAACCGTACATACATAAGACCCTCCCGCCTGACCGCTTCCTCTTCCGAGAGCACCGTCTTCATTCCGGCAATCGGCTCATGCACGCCGGCCGACTTTCCTTCGACATGGTCGAAAACGAACGGATCTTCCTGCCTCAGCTTTTCCAAAGCTTCCTTCTCCCTGCGCAGCACCTCGTCGTTGCCGTAACCTTTGTTGACGGCGTTGTGCGGAGCGAACCAGTTCACGGCCGCTCCGTTTACGAAGCCGTGGCTTTCCTGCCGCAGATCGACGATGATGATCGCCGGGTGCGCGATAGCCTGCGCCATCGTTTTGAGCCCCGATTGGGAAAATTGTCCGCTGCCGCTGATCTTAAGCTGCCTGAAGCCCGACAAATCCGGAAGCTCCCCGCTTTCGGCCTTCACTTCCATCGAAGTCGTGCGAAATTTCGCCGGCAGGCTGCCGTCATTAAACGCTTCCACGATACGTTTGATTGAAGGTAATCCGGCAGCATCTTTCTCCAGTGAATTCAAAGGTGATGCACCGCCTTTCGTTGTTCTGCCGATGGACCGGGCGAGCGGCGCTTCGCTTCAGCCCGGCCGGTATTCAGCGCATGTGTTTCTGACGATCAGCTCCGTATCGAGAAAAATCGGTTCCGCCGGGACCGGATTGCCCTGCATCATCGCGAGCAGCAGCTCGGCCGCCTTTCTGCCCATCAGGTTGCGGGGCTGGGCGATCGTCGTAAGTTTGATCCAATGCAGGTCGGATACTTCGACGTTGTCGAAGCCGATGACGCTGACCTGCTCCGGCACCTTGACGCCGTGCTTCGCGAGCCACTCCAGCGCCCCGATGCCGAGCATGTCGTTCGCGGCGAATACCGCCGAGACGGACGGAAACTGCTCGCGCAGCCGGGCCATCGCCTTATAGCCGTCTTCGATCGTTCTTCCGCCGAAGACCGCTCCGTTCGGATCCGGCCGGATGCCTCCGGCCTGCAGTGTATCGACGTAGCCGCGGTACCTTTCCTGCCCGGTGAATGAATATTCCGGCATCCCGATAAACCCGATATGCCGATGCTTCAGCGACAGCAAATATTCAACAGCGGTGCAGGCGCCCTTATAATGATCGACGTCGACGACCGGGATATCCAGTCCTTCCGGCGGACGCCGCCGCGTCAGCACGACGGGGATCTCCAGCCGCTTCAGCAGGTCGACGATCTCGTCGTTCATCACATCGGGCGTAGCGATGATGCCATCCATTTTGCGTTCGATAACGCTGCCCAGAAACCGAATTTCCTTCTCGAGCCGGTGCGTCGTGTTCCCGTACACGACCTGGTACCCGCTGTCGGAAAGCACTTCCTCCACCCCGTCGGCGATATTAGCGAAAAAAGGATCTTTGATGTCGGGGATCATAAGTCCGACCGTATACGATTTCTTGTTAATCAGACTGCGGGCCAGCGCGTTCGGAGTGTATTGGAACTTCTCCATCGCCTCAAGCACTTCTCTCTTCGTTTCCGGCTTGATATCGGGATGATTGTTAAGCGCCCGCGATACCGTCGAGACGGAAACGCCGAGCTGTTTGGCAATGTCTTTTATCGTGACCAACGGATTAGCCTCCTCATCGAGAACGTTTCCGGTAACGTTCCCGAAAAACTGTAAACGAAGATTTCGTCGTTTGTGATTTATTATACTTCAGAAAAATGTCGAAAGATAGCCAATCACAGAGCTTCCGCCGATCACCGATAACCCGTTACCTTATTTCGCAGAGGTCCGGTAACGTTTCCGGTAACGTTACCAAAATCTTATAGCAATCACCGCTCGGATGTCAATACCAAAGTTTATGCCTATCTGTTCCGCTTGATCAGCTTGCGCGGGTCCACCGAAGGATCCTGCGCCAGTCCGGGATCGATCGCTTTGGCGATGGATTCCCACCGCACGATTTTGAAGTTCTGGTTTAACGTCTTGCCTCCGGTAATGTTTTCGTCGTCCTGCGCGACAAAGATGCCGCCCGGATATTTGTCTCCGAGCCCAAACGAAAGCACGTCGATTCCGTCCGTTTCGGTCGTGCCGTCCGTCAAGTCGCCGTCCGCAATCCGGAAGCTGCCCACATAGCTGTTGCCGCCTTCCCGCTTGTAGATGACATAGCGGTTGCTGCCCTGGCTGGAGGCGATCAGATAACCTTTGCCGTCCTTGCCGTAGTATAGCGCAAGTCCTTCGATATCTGCGGTCAGCCGGCTGCCGTCCGGAACGTCCACCCTGCCAATCGGCAGCACTCCGCTTTCCGGCTCGGCATCGAATTTCCACAGCGCGACGTTCTCCTCCGAAAAATACATGTAGCCGTATTCGTCGTCGGCGACAAGCCCTTCGGCAATCGTGCCGAGCTGGAACTCGCGGACCAGCCTGCCGTTTATTTTGCCGCTGCCGTTATCGAAAATTTCATACTGCTCGAATTCGCCTTCTTTGCCGAGGATAAGCGCGTAAAATTTGCCGGTTTTGAGGCTGTGATAAAGCGAAAAGCCGTACACCTCGGTCATTTTCGAGCGAATTTTCTCGCCATTAACGGAAGTAAGCTCGCCGGTCTCCGGATCGATCGCAAAAAATTCGACCGTATTGCCCGAGCGGTTCGTCGCCGCAGCGATATCGACCTTTTTGCCGCCGAGCGGAAAATCGTAGCGCACGTCGATGTTGTTGACCTTGCCGACCTTGTACGAGTACAGCTCCTTGCCGTCCAGATTGTAAACCAGCACGCCGCCGCCCTTGTTCGTTGCGATCAAGGTGCTTTTGGACGGGGCCTTCGGGTTCACCCAGATCGCCGGATCGTCGGCCGCATCGCTTCCGCTCTCCACGGCGTCGGTTTCGGTTTCGGCCGTGACCTGCACAAGTTTCTCCTCCGCTTGCCGCGCCAAATCAAGCACATCGCTTCCGGACGTATCGCCGAGCAGCAGCTTCACGAAGTCGGCGGGCACTTGCGTTACGCCGTTCTCGAGCTTCGCAGCGGCGCTGAGCTTGCCGGTTCTGGAACCGAGCGTATACTCGCCCCTGCCGACGGTAACCGATCCGGTCGATCCGTTCGGCAGCTTGAACGCCGCGGATTTATTCGGACCGTCCCAAACGACGGCGGCTCCCGCTTTTTGCAGGCTTTCGCGCAGCGGTACGTAATCTTCGGCCGCTAAGGCCGCCGTCTGGAAAAGCATCGAAGACGATAAAGCGGTTACAACGACAAATCGCTTAAACTGCTTCATACACGCACTCTCCTGACTTATTCAATTTTTTCCTGGCAAAAGAATTTACGACGACAAATCATAAAAGCAGCACTCAAAGCGGTCCGGAAAACATACCGGAAAATGCAAACGCCTTCCGAATCGGCATCACCTCCTTTTCGCACCAGGTGGGTAAGCGCTTAACAGAGACAAATTATAACACTCTCTTTGTGGGTTGGGAAGATATGTTTTGCATTTTAGCCTTCCTCATTGTCCGATTTCCTTTCCCGCTCCCCTCCTTCAGGGGTTTTTTGAATAATTTTGGGTAACCGCTTACTTTATTGTTGACGAGTTTCGCTATAACTGGTAATCTGCTTAGAAACGCCCCTCAACAGTGAGGAAAATGTTCATTCGCCTATTTCCGGTACTTTGGGGAGCCTTCAGTTTTCCACAAAAAAACAACATGGGGAGGCTGGAAAAATGCGCTTGGTTGTGCTTGGAGATTTTCACCTCGATCCGGACGCTTACGAACTGACCCGCTCCGCAATGGAAGATATCGAGCGGCTGAAGCCGGACTTGGTCGTGCCGCTCGGAGATTTCGGAAGCAAGGAGCGGATCGGCGGCATCGAGGGACTGCACGAGGTGAAACCGTTTCTCGATATGATTTCCGCGCCGAAGCGGCCGATTTTGGGAAACCACGATCTGCAGCGGGAGTCGGGAGGCGGCCCTCAAGCCGATGGAACGATGGAAGCGGAACTGATCAAGCTGTACTCGTTGGAAAAACCGTACGGCGTCATCGAGTTCGATACGTTCCGGCTGTTTTTTGCGTCCACAGAACCCCAGCCCGCCGATTCCTGCTATTGTTTGCAGGAATGCTACGTTACGGATGAGCAGTTCCAAACGCTCGTCAGCGAACTCGAACAACGTCCGGGCGTGCCGGTCGTTTTCTTCACCCATGCGCCTCCGATCGGCTGCGGGCTGCGCACCGTGCCCCGCGTGCACGTCCGGTCCACCAATGCTTATCTCGATCAAAATCACGACCCTTACCGTTGGAAGCGGCTTTTCGAATCTTACCCCGAGATCGTAATGTGGTTTTCCGCCCACTATCACCTCGGGCACCGTTACCCGGATTCACATACGTACCGCGGCGGAACGCATTTTTTCATCACCGGCGTTCATGGGAACTGCACCCGGGACGAGTCGAGACTTTCCCGTTTGATCGATATTGCGGACGGTGAAGTCCGGGTGCGGACGATCGACCATGTCAAGCGGACCGTTACGGACGAAGGCGCTTTTACGCACGCCGGGCCGCTGCAGACCATGATCGGCTCGGACGGCCGGAACGCCGGCCCGGCCCTGTCGATCCCGCTGCCCGGTCCGGGAGCCCGTCTCGTGCGAAGCTCGGCCTGCTCCGTCGGCGAAAGCGCCTCGATGCCATACGGCGTTCATGCCGTCGGACCCGGCAAATACGCTGTGACAACGCAGGACGGCTTCACGTGGGAGGTCGAGCCGGAAGGGGAAGCGGTCATAGGCACCCTGCACTACGGCGAGCCGCTGCACGCCGTGGCCTTAGAGGGCGATTCGCTTTGGATGAGCTGGAACGGCGGCATCGGACGCTCACAGCTCACCAGCCCGTGGCGGTTCGTGCGCAGCTTTACCGCCGAATGGCCGCAGCGGAAGTGGCCTGCGGACGAACCGGTCCTGTCCCTGGCCCCTCATCCGGACGGCGGCGTATGGGCCGCTTCGGCCGGGAGCATCGTCCGGTTCGATCCCGAGCGCGAGACGTTCGCCGGTTTCCGCCTTACCTTGTCGGCCAAGCCGGTAAGACTTGTACCGGAAGGGCGCAGGCTGCGGATTTTGGACGAGGACGGGCGGCTGTGGTGTTGGGACGGCCATGGCGGCGGCGCTCAGCTCGAACGGGAGAATATTCTCGCCTTCGATGCGTTGGACGGAGAGACGGCCATGATTACGGCAACCGGCCAAGGGCATCTGCTCGAATTGCACGGCCCGCATGGCGTTTACCGTACTGCCTTGCCGCCGATTGCCGCCGCCGATAAACCCGACATGTCGGCGTTTCAGCTCGTTTGCCTGGGCGGCGGAACTGCGGCCGCGATCATTCGCGGGTATGTGTATTACGCCGATGCCGCGGCCGCCTCCCTTGTGCGGCTGCCGCATCTCGCGGGCAGTGCGGCCGCCATTTGCCGGTCCGCGTCCCCGGACGGCGGGAAGCCTGCTTCGTACGGGTTCGCCGTACATATAGCGGACGACGCCGTCCTGGGCCGCCCGCAGCTGGAGGTATGGATGCGCGACCCGCAATGAAGCCCGGGCAGGTGACGTTTATGCTATAATGGAGCAAATCGCTCATAAAAAGGGAGGATTGCGCCATGGAATGCCGGATCGGTTGTGCGGCGTGCTGCATCGTCGTTTCGATCTCATCGCCGATTCCCGGCATGCCGGAAGGTAAACCCGCCGGCGTCCGCTGCGTGCAGCTGACCGAAGACAACCGCTGCAGGCTGTTCGGAAGCCCGGAACGTCCGGCCGTCTGCGGCAGCCTCCGGGCTTCGGTGGACATGTGCGGGCGTTCGAATGAGGAGGCCTACGCCATTTTGGCCGAGCTGGAGAAAGCGACGAAACCTTGACTTTTTACTGTTCAAATAGACCGGGACCCCTGGCTGCAGGCGGTCCCGGTCTTTATGCATGATCAACAGGTATGATATGCTTGCATGTTGAAACTTTCTCCCTCTCGCGTAACTAAAGTGAATTGAATGCGATAAAATTTCTAACGGTTGCCACAGCGGTTATTGCATGGATATTGCGGGTTTTAAAATTCTAAAGGTTCTGGTTGACGTTATTTGGGCAATATGATGACCTCTTAGCGGGAAATCCTTTAAATAAGCTCATGGGTAACCGTTAGAAATTCAAAATGAGCATTTTAAGCTAAATAAGCGCTGTCACAACCGTTACAATTTAAGAACATTGTTCTGGCCGTGTCTCCGTGATCAACCAAGGAATGAAATTCTTCATTTTACCTGCAACGAAGGAAGCATATCTGGCGAAAAATAGCCCGTTTCCTCCTCGCAATCTCCGGCCCGTCGGCATTAAGTTTCTCCAATTGAACTTACTCGCATCGCATTTACACGTACGCTCCCTGCTGCAGCCGGTACAGCCGGTAATACGGCCCGCGCCGCCGCATGAGCTGCTCGTGCGTGCCGCTCTCGGCGATTTCCCCGCGGTGCAGCACGATGATTTGGTCCGCCTGGCGGATCGTCGACAGCCGGTGGGCGATAATAAACGTCGTCCGCCCTCGCTTCAGTACGTCCAGCGCCTGCTGGATGACCGATTCCGTTTCCGTGTCGATGCTCGCCGTCGCTTCGTCGAGAACGAGGATCGCCGGGTCAAAGGCGAGCGCACGCGCAAACGAGATGAGCTGCCGCTGTCCGGCGGACAGCGTGGCGCCTTTCTCCTCGACCGGCTCGTCGTACCCGTACGGAAGCGAACCGAGTAGCCGCCCCGCACCGACCGCTTCCAGCGCCGCCTCCACCCGCTCCCGCGCGACGGAACGGTCGTCCAGGCTGACGTTGCCCGCCACCGTGCCGGTGAACAGAAACGGGTCCTGCAGCACGATGCCCATATGCGAGCGCACGTGCTGCCGCGTCATTTTGCGGGTGTTCTGCCCGTCGATCCAAATCGTCCCCTGCTGCGGGTCGTAGAAGCGGAACAACAAATTCATCAGCGAGCTTTTGCCGGATCCCGTATGCCCGACGAACGCGACCGTCTCCCCCGGCTTCGCTTCGAAAGAAATCCGTTTCAGCACAGGCTCGCCTTCCTTGTACGCAAACGATACGTCCTCGAACCGGACGTGCCCTCTCCCTTGCCTGTGGGACCGGCGGCCGGAACCCGCCGTAGCCGCCGGCGCCCTGTCCGAATCGCCTTCCGCGGCGCTTTCCGCCGTTACTGGACCGGCGCCGGCGGCTGCGCTGCCCGCATGCGGCGCACCCGCTTTACGGTCCAGCTCAACGGACCGCCGTGCCGGGCCATGCCCTTCCGCCACAGGGTCCGCCCCTTGCTCCTGCCCATCCTCTACCCGTTCGGCGAGCAGGTCGAACACCCGCTCCGCCGAAACCATCGACTGGCTGAGGCCGGATAACTGGTTCACCACGTTCGTCACCGGCTGGAACAGCCGGTTCAAGTAATCGACGAACGCGTACAGCACACCCAGGGAAAGTGCGCCGGATTCCGCAGATCCTGCGATGCCCGCCGCCCGGCTGAAATACCAGATCAGCAGCGCATACGCGCCAACCCGCAGGAAACCGACAAGATTGTGCGAGGTAAGCGAATTGAGTCCGAGCATCCGGTATTGGTAGGAAAAATGTTCCCGGTTCAGCGCCTCGAATTCGCGTTCCACCTGTTCCTGACGGCGGAACGCGCGAATGATGCGCATCCCTTGAATCGTCTCGTTCAGCATCCCGTTCATGTCGCTGAGCCGGCTGCGAATGACGTGGTTGTAACGGTTCGCCAGCTTCCGGTAGCCGGCGACCCATACGAACAGGATCGGGATGATCAGCAGGCAGACAAGCGCCAGCCTCACGTCAAGCAAAAACATCGCGGCCAAAATCGCTGTCATGTAAATCGCGCTGGACGCAAAGTTGGCGAGCACGTTCACAAACAGCTCGCGGATCGCCTCCGTATCGTTCGTTATGCGGGCGACGATTTTGCCGGCAGGCTGATTGTCGAAAAAGCGGACCGGCAGCCGCTGAATATGCCCGTACACATCGAGCCGCAGCTGCTGGATGATCCGGCCGGCGGCCGTTTGCAGCAGCCGCTTTTCCCCGTAGTGAAATCCGGAGGCCAGCAGGAGCAGACCGGCGAAAGCGGCCATCAGCCGAAGCAAGCCGGGAAGCTCCGGTTTGTAAAAAGCCACCACCTCGCTGCCGGTCAGTCGGACGGCCTTGTAATCGGCATGTTCGCCGCCTCGCGTAATGCGCACCGTTTCGTCGCCCGCCTCGCGCACGCCGTCAAAACGTATCGCACCGGCGATAAAATAATAACTGCGGCCGATCAGCAGCACGCGGGCTTCCTCTCCGTGGGCTTCGCCGTCCTGAAGCCGGTCGATACGTTTGTACGTATGGCCGCGAAACTGCACCGCGGCATCGTCCGATGCGGCGGGCGGCACCTCCAGCCAAATGCGTTCGATGCCTAAAATGTGATCGTCGATGAGCTTTTTGGCGATCATCGGACCGGTCAGCTCGCAAAAAACCGCAAGCGAGAGCAGCAGCAGCGCGAGTGCGATCGTTCGCTTATAAAAGGCTGCGTAAGCGAGCAGCTTCTTTCCCGTTCCCATTCGGACTCTCTCCTTCCTCTTCGGCACGGCTATCCGCTGTAGTTTCCTCCAGCTGCTGCAAAACAAACTGCTCGGCATACCATCCTCCGCGTTCGAGCAGCTGCCCGTGCGTTCCGGACTCGGCAACCCGCCCTTCGTCCAGCACGAGAATGAGGTCGGCGTGCTGGACGGCCGAAAGCCGGTGCGTCGCGATGATTGTCGTTCGCCCCGCCCGAATGCGGCGCAGCGCCGCGATGATCTCCGCCTCCGTGCGGGCGTCGACGGCGGAGAGCGCGTCGTCGAGCAGCAGCAGCTCCGGCTCCGCCAGCAGCGCGCGGGCGAGCGAGACACGCTGCTTCTGCCCGCCGGACAGCGCGACGCCCTTCTCGCCGACGAGCGTATCCAGCCCCTGCGGCAGCATGGGCAAATCGTTCGTCAGCGCCGCCGCGTCGAGCGCTGACGCAAGCTCCGCCTCGCCGGCATGCGGGCGGCCGAACTTTACGTTCTCGCGAACCGTGCGCGAGAACAAAAAATGATCCTGCGGCACGTACCCGATCCAGCCGTGCAGCCGCGCCAGCGAAATGCTCTCGATCGGCACGCCCGAGAGCGTGATGCGCCCTGCTCCGGCCGGGTACTCGCGCAGCAGCTGACGGAGCAGCGTCGTCTTGCCGCTGCCGGTGCGTCCGACGACGCCGAGCGTTCCGCCTTCGCGCAGCGTGAACGAAACGTCCTGCAGCTGCAGCCCGGAGGCCGACGGATAAGCGAAGCTGACCCGCTCGAAGCGGATGTCGCCGGCGCCGGCCGGCTTGAGCGGCTCGGCCGCTTCCGTCACATCCGGCTTATAGGCGAGCGTCTCGTTCACGCGGTCGAGCGAAGCGCTGCCCCGCTGCATGATGTTGATGAACTGGCCTACCGCAAACATCGGCCAGATGAGCATGCCTAAATAAATGTTGAACGAAACGAGCTCCCCAAGCGTCAGCCGGCTGTGAAACACCAGATAAGCGCCGTAGCCGATCCCGATCATGTAGCTTAAGCCGACAAGCGCCTTCACGGTCGGATCGAACAGCGAATCGATCCGGGCGACGTCCTCGTTTTTGCGGTGCACGTCCTCCGTCAGCTCGCGAAAGCGCTCGAAGTCGTTGCTCTCCTGCACGAAAGCGCGCAGCACGCGAATGCCGGACACCGTCTCCAGCACCCGGTCGTTCACCCGGCCGAAAGCGTCCTGCGCCGCGGAAAATCTCTCGTGCACGGCTTTGCCGTAATAACGCATCGTGACGGCGATCAGCGGCAGCGGCAGCAGCGAAGCCGCCGTCAGCTCCCAACTGATGAACGCCGCCATCATCGTCAATATCGTCAGCATCCACATCGTGGAGTCGCACAGCGTCATCATCCCCATCCCCGCGGTCATCGACACCGCCTTCAAATCGTTGGTGGCCCGTGCCATCAAATCCCCCGTGCGGTTGCGCTCGAAAAAAAACGGCGTCATCCGCAGCAGGTGTCCCATCAGCCGCGACCGCAGCTGCCGTTCGACATGAAAGGCGCCGCCGAACAAATAATAACGCCACACGTACGTCATGCCGTAAATCAGCACATTTAAAACCATAAGCTGCAGCAGCAGATCGCGGACCCTGTCCGCGGATAAAGTCCCCTCGCGCAGCTTGTCGATGGCGGAGCCGAGCATTTTCGGAGGCAGCACCTCCAGTACCCCGACCGCGCCGAGGATGACGATGGCCGCCGCATATTGCTTCCAGTAGCTTTTAAAAAACCAATCCAGCTTGCGAAAAATCGCCCACACGGCTACACTCCCCTTCCTATCGTTAAAAAAAGCAAGAACAAACTCCCCAAAAGTGAAGTGAACCTTTGCAGCCTATTCCTAGTATTTTTGGGGGAGCCCCGGTTATTTACAAAAATTAGACATGCATAATTTCCTAAGCAACAAAAAAAGACACAGCGTCCGGGAAGACGCCATGCCCTTGAACATCGAAGGCACATATTAAGAAGCGCGCGTCACGGCCTGCATCGGCGCGCGCCTTTCGTCCTGATCACTCAAACTTTTCAGAAAAAAGGTGCCGCCGCATCATTCGGTTGGTTGAAACGGTTCGGATTGAAAACATCCATATGATTTCGGTCAAAATCGCGATGATTTCGATGAAGATGACGATGCATGCGTAAGCCCTCCTTTTTTTCCAAAAAATGTGATTGGGAATTTAACTTGTACTCTACCATCCGTAGCCTCGTCTTGTCAAAGGATTTTTTTCTTTAAATTTTTAATTAATTTTTAGCGAAATTTTGTAAGATAAATGACCAAATTCGACATTTGAATGATAAAATCGTTGTAATTAATCGAATAATGTCGAATTATGACCAGGTGATCCGGATGACTACTGCCGCGAGGTGCAAAGCTTAGTTCCGCATCGTTTCTGCAATTTAATGCCGGGTAAGTACAACCTCACGAGATTTACCGCAGAAAGGGGGTGACACAGCATCCTGTCCCTAACCATGCCCGCATCCGCAATCCTAATCCTCAAAACAAACTTACATAACCGGAGGTTCATTCAATGAAATGGATTAAAAATGTAAAGGTCGGCGCGAAAATAAATATGCTCATTGCCATCTGCCTCATCTCCATGCTGGCCATAGGATTGATCGGCTATAGAGGGATGCAGCAGATGAACCGCGGCTCAATGGAAATGTATCAAGAGCAGCTTCAGCCGATTGAATGGATTCTTTCCATGCAGGCGAACTCGACCCGAATCGAAACCGATCTGTTCGAACTTATGACCACCTCGGATCAAGAACGAAATAAAAGCCTGGTTAAGGAAATGCAGGACATATCCGCACAAAATGAGATTCTTCTGGCCAATTATACGAAAACCGAACTGACTGCAACGGAAAAAGACCTTGTCAGCAAATATAACGGCACGATGGAACAATATAGAAATGCCCGCAAGGAAGTGCAGGAGCTTGCCCTTCAAAACAAAAACGCCGAAGCATATGCCGTTTTCGAGCAAAATGTGGCGTCATTGAGAGATCAGAAGAACAAATATTTGTCCGATTTGATCAACTACCTGAAAAACGAGTCCAAGCAAACCGATCAGATGAATCATGAAGCGTTTATATCGGTACGAAATACTGCCATCATCATCATTGTCGTCGCAGTGGCCCTCTGTATCTGTTTCGGCAGCTTGATCGTCCAGTCGATCTCACGTCCGTTAAGACGGGTGGCCGATGTACTCGGCAAAGTCGCGGAAGGCGACCTGCGCGAGACGGCGGATATCGACTCCCGCGACGAAATCGGCCAGCTGGCGGGCGCATTAAATCACACGATGCAAAGCTTGAAAAAGACGATCGGCGGCATACTGGCCTCGGCGGAAAACGTCTCCGCAGCCGCCCAGCAAATATCCGCCAGCTCGCAGGAGATCGCCAGCAGCAGCAGCGTCCAAGCCGGCGAAGCGCAAACGATCAATGAGCTGTTCAGAGAGCTTTCCACGGCGATCAATTCCGTTGCGGAAAGCGCGGAGCAAGCATCCGAGCTGTCCGGCAAGACGATGTCCATGGCCCAGGAAGGCGGAAAGGTCGTTCGCCATTCGATCGAAGGCATGAATTCGATCAACAAACAGATGGCGCTGCTCGAACAGGATTCGGGCAAAATCGGGGAAATTATCGGCGTCATTGACGACATCGCCGATCAAACGAACCTGCTTGCGTTAAACGCAGCCATCGAAGCGGCCCGTGCCGGCGAGCAAGGACGCGGCTTTGCGGTTGTCGCCGACGAAGTGCGCAAGCTGGCCGAGCGCAGCAGCGAAGCGACCAAGCAGATCACATCCATCATTAAGGGGATGCAGGAAAATACGAAGCACAGCGTGAAGGCGGTAAGCGAAGGCATGGCCAGCTCGCAAAGGACGGGCGAGGCGTTCGAAACGATTTTGACCGTCGTGAACGAAACCGCCCACAAGGTGACGGAAATCGCCGCTGCCTGCGAGGAACAGGCTGCGCAAACGTCCAATGTGATGAGTTCGATCGAAACGATTTCCGCCGGCACCGAGGAAGCGGCAGCGAGCAGCGAGGAAACGGCATCGACATCCCAATCTTTGGCCCAATTGGCGCTGGACCTGAACAGAGCCGTAGCTGCGTTCAAATTGTAGAAGCCAAACGAAATAAGGAGCGCAGGCGGAAGAAAATCCGTCGGCGCTCCATTTTGTTAAGAATCTTTATACCCCACCGACAATCTCTCGTTTCTGTCGATTGCGACCTGCTCGCCGCGAAGCGCCGGCGGCTGCCAGTCTCCCGCCGGCCTTACCGGCTTATAGAAGCCCGGCGGCTGCGGAATGTCCTTCCACGTCACGCCTTCTCCGTTAAACTGCGGCATCCACGGGGCCAGCGCTTCGAACATTTCGTCGCACATCTCCCAAACCTCCTGCGTCGTACACACGGCCGCCGTCAGCGGATCGTGCAGAACAGCCAGCTTGACGAGCTCCCGGTTGCCCGTCAGCGCGGCCTCGACAGCCATTTCCTGCACGCTGATGCTCGCACGGCACGTGGCGGCGCATTGCAGCGGCAAATTGCCGACCCAGGCGGCATTGATGCCGTTTCGGTCTACGTAGCAAGGAATTTCGATCGTGCAGCCGTCCGGCAAATTCGTGATGAACCCTTTGTTTTCGATGTTGAAATGTCCTCTGTACGTCTTGCCCGTTTCCAGCGCTTCGATGATATAGGAGCCGTGTTCGTCGGAACGTTCGCCGAGCCGGATATATTCGGCTTCGCCGCTCATCCATTTCGGATACATTTCAAGATATTCATCTCGCTTGGAGATGCAGTGGTTCAAATATCCCGCCGTGCGGCCGCCGATCCATTCCCCCGTATATATCCACTTGTCCGTCTCTTCCTTGCGCTTGCGGTACCAGGGCAAATATTCGCTCAGATGGCCGTTCGATTCGGTCGAATAATAGCCGAACCGCTTCAATACGTCGATGCGGCAAGGCTCGCGCAGCGACAGCTCGGGGTGCTTCTCGAACGCCTCAAGCAGAAACGGCGTCATATCGCGGCCCTTGTGCGTCACCTGGATATACCAGGTTTGATGGTTGATGCCGGCGCAAATAAAATCGACTTCTTCCCTCGGCAGCCCGAGCGCCGTTGCGATTTGTTTATGGCCGCCCTGCACGCCGTGGCATAAGCCGACCACATGAATGCCGCCGGCGCGGCGCAGCGCCCAGGTGTTCATCGCCATCGGATTGGAATAATTGAGCAGCAGCGCGTTCGGCGCCGTCTCGCGCATATCTTTGGCGATGCCGAGCAGCACCGGAATTGTCCGCAGCGCGAAAAACACGCCGCCCGGTCCGAGCGTATCGCCGACGCATTGGTCGACGCCGTATTTCGGCGGAATTTCCACGTCGTGGCGGAACGCCTCAAGCCCTCCGACCCGCGCCATGCAGATGACGTAGTCCGAGCCGGCAATCGCTTCACGTTGATTCGTCGTTTCCACGATCGTCGCGGCGAGGCCGTTTTTCCGTATCATATTGCGGCACAAATCGGCGACCATGCGCAAATTTTCCTCATTGATGTCCATGAAACGAAACTCGGTATCCCTGAACTGCTCCACCGCCAAAATGTCCATCATCAAACGGCGGGTAAAGCCGATGCTGCCCGCGCCGATCATTGCGATTTTCAGCATGATCGCATACCTCCGATATTCTTCATTATTGCTGCCTCGCAAAACCGAAAAGCGTTTCCGAAGAGCTTACGAATTAAAGGTATATCAAATCATTGCCGCTTACAATGGTAATTAACTGCGAATTCACGGTAAAATATTGCTGCCTGCTCTCCGCTTGTTATCCGCAAAATATTGCTTTATAATACGACTCGCAAGCAGTTGAACTTTTCACGTGAGGAAGGTGTCGAGATGTCCGTTAAACCGC
Organism: Paenibacillus hamazuiensis; assembly: GCF_023276405.1. Lineage (NCBI taxonomy): Bacteria > Bacillati > Bacillota > Bacilli > Caryophanales > Paenibacillaceae > Paenibacillus > Paenibacillus hamazuiensis. The sequence goes on along the minus strand of NZ_JALRMO010000001.1, from coordinate 1,064,574 downwards.
CGGAGCCGTTCCGTCATGCCTACGGATTCCGCTTCCGGGAAACGCCGAGCTTCGGTGTGGCGCAAATCGACGGTATCGGCTGGGAACAAACGGTCAGCGCCGACTACAACTGGGACGGGATGAATCGCGGCAACCCGGATTCCGTCCTGTTTCAATATACGCTATCGGGGCGCGGGATGATGCTTCTCGGCGATCAGACGCACACGCTGGACGCGGGCAAAGCGTTTCTTGTGCGGATTCCGAGCGTCCACCGTTACTTTTTTCCGGAGGACGGCGGGCATTGGGAGTTTCTCTGGATCATGCTGAAGGGGGATCGGCTTGCGCCGGTTTTCGAGGAGCTTGCCTCCAAAACGGGGCAGGTAGCGGAGTTCGCGCCGGAAAGCCCTCCGATACGCGCCTTGAAGGCGATTTTTGAAAAAGCGAAGCTGCGTCAAATTACGGACGGTTATTTAAACTCGATGTACGCGTACCAATTCATCAGCGAGCTGTACCGCAGCAGCGCCTATGAAGAAACCGCCTCGACGCTTCCCGAGGCAATCCGCAAATCGGTCCGGTACATCGAGCTGAATTACGAACGGATCGGCAGCCTGGACGAGATGGCCGACGTCGCGGGCTTATCCAAATTCCATTTTCTCCGTCAATTTCGCCGGTTCACGGGGCTGACGCCGCTTGAGTATCTGAACAAGCTGCGCATCGAAAAGGCGGCCGGGCTGCTGCGCACGACCGAACTAACGCTCGATGAGATCGCCGCCAGCGTCGGATTCGCCGGAGGCAATTATTTTTCCAAGGTGTTCCGCCATTGGGTCGGCCTCTCGCCGGGCAAATTCCGCAGCGAGCAGGAGCTGGCCCCGGAGCATCTGTTTCTCAGGTAATTATTGCGTCATGCCGTCAGCCTGCCAACGGAATGACAGCATGCAGCACGATGTCGGCGGTCATATGGGAGACGACGGCGTATTCCAGTCCCTTTTTCCAATATAAGTAGCCGAAAACGATTCCGCCCAGCGAGTTAGCCAGAACGATATAAACGACAATGATTGCGGTTAAAGTACCTGTTAAGGCCTGCGCCGCACCCAGATGCCCGATGCCGAACAAGACGGCTGCCGTGAAGATGGAAACCGTGTAAATCCATCCCGGCAGCGGATGCCTTTTTCTGGAGAACAATTTGCCGAGCGCCCAAACGGCCAACGTCATAAATCCGAACCGTATCATAACTTCCTCGACAACCCCGCCTTGAAAGACGGTTGTCAGACCGATCCACGGCGGTACTTCCGCATTCTTAACCGCTTGATTCATCTCGGGCATAAAGGGCATGAAGATCACCTGGACCGCAGCTATACACACGGAGATGAGAATTCCGCCGACAACGGAAATCAGCACATATTTCCTATCCCAAGCGGGTCTTGCCTTTCTTTCAAAAACCGAACGAATCCAGTCCCACTTAAGGCCCGCCTTGTCGGACAAAGAAGCTCCTATCCAGCTCAGTACAAAAGTCATTAGTACGACATTGACGCCGGAAGCGACCGCGTATTGAGCGAACGAAATAACCGGTCCGCCCGGCGGACTCATTTTGTCCAAATTGCCCGAGGTCGCCCGTAAATAAGGCAAGCTGATCGTATAGGAGCACACGGCGATAACTGCAAAGTAAACTGCGAATTTAAGATTTCTTATCATGAAATCACCTCCTACTGCTTCTTAATACCGCTTATGAAATATCGGATATGATCCTCGATGCGTTTTTCCAATTCCGCCGTATCGCGTACGTCATGCTTCAGCAGCAAATATTCGGTCATGACGGAAAACAGCGGATATTGATATTCAAAAGCAAGCTGTCTGGGGTCATGCCCCCGAATGGCGCCCTTTTGAATAAGGATCTTAAACGCGGCTTCCAAAAAATCGATCGTCCCTTTATAAATATCGTCCAAAATGATCATTCTTGCCCGCTGATCCCTGAACTGCTCGATATTCAGAATCCGCCATATTTTCGCTGCCAGCGGGTCTTGAACGGATTGCTTGAAGGTTTCAAAACCCCAAATAAGAAACTGTTCCGGCGTCATCTGCTGCAATATTTCATCCAGTTTTTCGACCGGGGGAAGCCCTTTTTGCCGCAGCTCGGTTCGGAAAACGGAATAAATCGCCTCCAAGAGGTCGTCCTTCGTTTTGAAATGGTTGTACAGCGCGCTTTCCTTGATGCCGACCTGCTTCGTTATGTGCCGGACCGATACCGCAGAGTAACCGTGTCTGGAAAACAAATCGATCGCCGTTTCGAAAATTTTGCGTTTGGTGCTGGCTGTATCTTTGACAGGAAATAAATGATCCATTCCGACCGCCTCCTTGCTTGGATTATACATGCATCATCTCGGTTAAGCCTTCAATCGCTGCTAAGATGATGGCAAGGCTGATGTCATTTATGGCACTAATCTCCCTCTATCAATGACATATTTTGGATTATAGTGAACGGATGTTCATAAGTCAATAATTAACGTTCGTTCATATTTAAACTCAAACGGCAAATTTCCCAAAAAAATAAGGAGCACTCAAAGTGCCCCTTATTTCCGGAAACTTGATGTTTCGAGATACCGCATCCGCTAGCTGCCTTACAACCGGATAGAGAACGGCGCCTCAAATCGGCATGTACTCGAAATAATCGAAATCGGCGAAATTATCGCTCGTTGCTCCATGCGCTGTGGCATACATTCCGATGTATGTACCGGTGAAACCTCCGCCCACATCGACGCTCAGTATGGTGCCGTCGGCGTTTTCGTACAAAGCGAACCACTGCTCGGCTTGTACGGCATAATAGAAGCTGTAGCTTTGGCCGATCGCCTCCACCTTCATGTAAAGCCGCCGTTCCCGCAGCTCCGCCGCTTTCCCCGCTGCCGCACCGGCACCTGCTTCGGCGGGTACAGCCTGCTCCGCCAGCACCGTGTCCGTCCCCTCGCGGCGCTGGATTAAACGGATGACGAGCGCGGAACCGCCACCCGGTCCGCGGCTGATTTCCATGCGGTACTGGAAGTCGGTGTTCTCCAGCAGCACGAGTCCGGCCGCCTCGCGCTCCGACTGCGGCGAAAATTCCATCGCTACACGAGCGGCAAAATCGATATGCTGCTGGCGTCGCCCGACAAAACTCGGATTCGCCTCTTCCATCACGGTCTCCGGCTTCAGCTTCAGCCGCAAATAGCCGGGCCGCTTGGCGAGCGACCAAAACTCGCCCCGCGGCGTGCGGATAAAGTTCCACTCATGCCTAAGTGTCGGCGAGTCAAAATGATCGCACGCAGGCTGCGTCGGCCAGCGATGCTCAGGCAGCGAAGGGCGCGGCATCTCCGTCTCGATGATGCCTTTGCCGGGATTTACGACCGGCCAGCCGTTCTCCCAAATGAAAGGCGCGAGAAACGTTTCCCGTCCCAGGTTGCGGTAATGTCCTCCGTATGGGCGCGAGCCGAGGCAGACAAGCCACCAGTCGCCGTTTTGCGTCTGAACGAAGTCGGCATGCCCCACATTGGCGATCGGATGCTGCTGCCCCAAATGGCGGTGCGTGAGGATCGGGTTCATCTTGCACGCTTCGTAAGGGCCGGTCAGCCGCTCGCTGCGGGCGATCGTCACGGAATGCGTAAATCCCGTTCCGCCCTCGGCAATGATCAAATAATAATAGCCGTCGATTTTATACAGGTGAGACGCTTCCTGGGCATGAGCCAGCTTGAGCGCCCCGTCCCACAGGCTGATCTTCGGCCCGACCAGTTGATGCGTCCGCAAATCGAGCTCCTGCAGCCATATTTCCATATGCTTCGGATACTGCTGCCCACCCGGAGGCTGCCGGTTGCCGGTGTAATAACACCTGCCGTCGTCGTCAAAAAACAAGGAAGGATCGATCCCCGGCGCATCCTGCAGCCAATGCGGATCGGACCACGGACCGGCCGGATCGTGCGCCGTGACGTAAAAATTTTTCCGCGCCCCCGTCGCGCTTTCCACAAACGTCGTCACCATGTAAAATGTGCCTTCATGATAGCGGATCGTCGGAGCGTAGATGCCTTTGGAGCAAGGCGTCCCATCCAGATCGAGCTGTGACGGCCTGTCCAGCACATGGCCAAGCTGCCGCCAATTCACCAAATCCTTGCTGTGGAAAATCGGTACACCGGGGAAATATTCAAAAGTCGATGTCACCATATAATAGTCTTCGCCGACCCGGCAAATTGACGGATCGGCATAACATCCGGGCAAAATCGGATTCTTAAACGTACGTGCCTCCATAACATCAGCATCCTTTCCCTAAGCTTTTGCTGATTCTCATTATAGTACATAAAACTGCCATTTTGTTTCGCATTGATGACCATTTCAATCCGAACTTTGCTATTTTTGTTCTTTCACATCCGTTCCTCCGTCCTTGCTCAAGTCACCGCCCGTCCGGGCGGACAAACGGTACATCTTGGGCGAGCATTTGACGTGGCGCTTAAACGCGCGGTTCAGGTTTCGCTCCGAGTAGCCGACTATCCCGGCTATTTCCGCTATGCCCAAGTCCGTCTCCGCCAGCAGTCTTTTCGCTTTCTCCAGCTTGAACTGCATCACATATTCGATAAACGCGACGCCGGTTTCCTTTTTAAACATGCGGCTCAAATACGAAGGGCTGAGCCGCACGAGCTCCGCGCATTCCACAAGAGTCGGCATCCCCTGGCCGTCCTCGATATGCCGGCATACCCGGCGGATCGCAATCCGGATCTGGTTGGCGCGAAACTCCTCAGTAACGCGCCGGTGTAACGGAAACAGCGACTCGATGAACCAGTCCTGTACCTCCTGCGAGGTTTGCCTAGCCTTAAGCTGCTCGAACAAATTGCCGCCGAGCTGATCGATCGCACCATAACCTTCATGCTCCAGCGACCGGATAATCGACGAAAGCAAAACATGGTAACACTGCATCACCGTATCGTAAGAACCGGAGCTGCGGATCGTCCGGGAAAATTGCAGCAGCGCCTTTTCCGCCTCCGGCAGCTCGCCGCGCGACAGCGCCTCGAGCAAATCCGATTCCAGCTTTCTCGGATAATTAAAAGCAGTGGCCTTTTCCCTGGAAGCCGTTTCTTCCTCGTAAAAAAGCACCGCATCGACATCGTGCAGCAGGCGGGATTGAATCGCTTGCCGCGCCTCCACGTACGATTCGTGCAGCAGCTCAAGCCCGGAGCGCTCCCCGCCGATACCGACGGATACCGTGAAGGACATATATTTTTTCAAGGCGGTGCAAATTTCCCCGGCAAAAAGCCGGACCGTCCGCCTCCGCTCCTCAATATCCGACGCCGCTTCCGCAAAATGAAGGATAACCGCGCTTTCCTTCCCCTCACGGTCAACGACATACCCGGCTATCCCGGGATAATGTTCCAGAAGCTCGGCGATGATGTTGTTAACCGCAAAAACGATGACCGCCCCTTCCCCCGGCAAAAACCGCTTTTCCTTAAACAGGTTGTCCACCTTCACGATCATCGCGATGAACAGGCCCTCTGCCGGTATCCGGTACAGACGAAGGTATGGCTCGGCCGCTCCGGGATCGGGAGGGCCGTCCGCCTGAAGCAGCTTCAGAAGAAATCGGTCGCGCAGATCGGGCTGAATTTGCTTTACGTACCGATTCAGCGATTCCGCCTGTTCGCTTAGGTACGCGAGGCACGAATGGATGAATTCGATTTCGTTTTCCTTCGCACCGGCGGACGAGCCTTTTCCCGCAGGATGAAGCCGTTTCCCGTACCGGATCAACCGATCGATCGGACTGTATACCATTTTCGACGACAAATAAGTCAGCAGCACACCGACGCTTAGGCAAAACAGCACGGACGCCGCAACGAACGCCCGGACCCAGTCAAGCTGGCTGACGAGCCCGGCTTCGGGCATCATGATGACGTAAGAGCGGCCGAGTGCGGTTTTATGGAACATGATCAGCATCCGGTTCGCGTCGTCCTTCAGCATCGCGTATTCGTTTGCGTCGTCATGGCCGAGCACCCGTTTCAGCGCGGAAACCTGCCCCGCGGCTTGACCGATCGCCGCCACTTCCGACGAATGCAGCATAATCCGGCGATCCGCGTCCATAACGACCAGCGATTGCCGATGGGGTGCCAGGCCCGCATCGAACAGCTGCTTGCGAAGCGCGTCGATTTTCACATGGACAAGCAGAGCGCCCTGCGGCGCTCCGATCTTCATCACCGGAAGCTGCCGCACATAGGTGAGGCAGCCTTCGGCTCCGATGCCGGGCGAATAAATCCAGCCGGCTTGATTTTTCATGGACAGCACGTTCCGGATAATCTCTCTTTGCGGAGAGTTTTCCAGCGATGTTTGGCCGTAGGCGCCGGACAAGACGACATTCGAAGCGCTTTCATAAAACACGATATCTTCAATCAGATTGTTGGCGCTTTTTTGAAACAGAAACGAATCCATCATTTCCGTTTGCTGCACGTACCGATCGGCAAAATCCGCTTTCCCGAGCGCCGAGCGGACGGCGGAGCTGGTGGAGATTTGCAGCGACTCCAGCTCGATGCGGGTCAATACGTTTTCCAGACGGTCCTTGAACGTGGTGAGAGAGGCCCGGCTGTCTTCCTGAAATTGATGGACCAGCTTGTTCATCGCGAATTGATAATAGGCGGCTCCCGACAAAACGATCGGGACGGCGACGGAGATACATCCGAGCCAAATCATGCGCCGCAAGTAGCTTGTTTTGGACAACACCGAGCCGATTTTCGCGCGAGCCGCATCCCGCAGGCGTTTCATAAGCCGTAACCCCGCATCCTTTTATGTCATCTCTCGAACATGATGTCCCGTTCCGTCCGCCCTTGACCCAAAACCTTGCTTCCCATCACTTGAACGATTTGTAATGCTCGGCGAATTCCTTATACGCTTGCTTCGTTTCCGGTAAATTGTTAATTTTGTCCACATAGCTGCGGTATTCGTCCATGCTGATTTGGCCGACGATCGCCTTGGTTACGTTCGCTCTCCATTCGTTTTCGTACTTGGACCACACATTGATCCACGAGTCCGAAACCAGATAGCGGAACGGATCGACCTGGCCGATCTCGTCGTATTTCTCCACTTCCTTGATTTTGGCGTCGTTGTACGCTTTATTGCCGGAGGCGCTGATCACCTTGCCCCACTTCTCGTAGGCGAGCACGCCGACGCCTTTGCTCGTCGTGTTCACTTCCTTCACGCCCTGCTCGGTCAGCACCTTCTGCCCGTCGACGGTCTTATAATGTACATCCGGAATTCCGTAGTAGGAAAAATCGCTGATTTCCCGCGACGCGGTCAGCTCGAAATAATCGAGCAGCTGCTTCACTTTCGCCTCCGGCACTTTTTTCGAGATGAGGAACCCGCCTCCGCCACCGATCGCCAGGTCAATCGCGTATCCTTTCGGCCCTTTCAACGTAAGGTTGACGATTTTCGGGTCCTTCTGTCCCGCCTTTTCGATCTCGTTCTCCCATTCCTTGTCCCACCATATGCTGCGGGCATAAGATGCGGCGCGGCCGGTTTTGTACAGCTCCTCGGCCTGCGTTCTTTTCATGACCGCGAACTCCTTGGCGAGCAGTCCCTGCTCGTATAGTTTGCGGAACCAGGCAACCGTCTCGGTGTACTGCGGGGTCAGGTTCGTGTAAATGAGGCCTCCCTCCGCGTTGTACGTCGGCTCCAGCGACCCGAAAGCGGCCGCGAACGCCGCGTCTCCGTCGTTTACGATGACGCCGTTTCCAATTAAGCCCAACGTGTCCTTTTTGCCGTTGCCGTCCGGGTCGCCTTCCACTATTTTCTTCAAGGCGGCTTCATATTCATCAAGCGTCGTCGGGACCGGAATGTTCAACTTGTCGAGCCAATCCTTGCGAATCTTGATGCCGATATCGATCCGCGAGCGCGAACCGGGCAGCGAATATATTTTGCCGCCGACGGTCCGGTACTTGAACGCGTCTTTTACCGTGTTGTTTTTCAGGTTCGGATATTGGCTGAAATCGCCGAGAAACGGCGTCAAATCCCAAAACGCCCCGTTTTTGATCGCGCTGATCAGCGTCGGGCGTTTAAAATCCGGGACGGCCAGCACCTCAGGCAAATCGCCGGAGGCGAGCACCAGGTCGAGCTTCGTGTTCAGGTCGCCGGCGGGCACCCATTCGATCTCCAGCCTGCTGTTCGTCCGCTTCTGCCACTCCGCCCAGTAGGCGTTATTCATGTCGGGCACGTCATTGTACAAGCCGGCGAACATTTGAATGCGCAGCGGCTTTTTTTCGTCCGCTGACGTCCCGTTTTGCCCCGTTTTGACCCCGGTGCCGGTTCCGGCCGTAGAGCAGCCGGCCGCGAGCGCAAGTCCGAGCGTTAACAGGGCGATGCCGCCCGTTCGTCTTTTCGGTCGCTTCATCGATCATTCCTCCTTTTTGCCGGCCGTTCCTGATAAGCGAAAATCAGCCGCTGCGTGTCTCGGATCTTGCTTCCGATCGCTCCTCAGCCCCGTAAAGTGACGATAACCTTCGCAGCTTATACCGATTACTTTACGGGGACCCCACGGATTCCATAACTCCGCCACTTGGCGGTAGAAATCCGAGAACAAAGGCGACCGGTGGCGCTTCTCCAGCAAGAATCCGTCCACTCCGCTATTTTCGCTACATCCCTGCAATCCTTGCAAGAGGAACGGCTGTTACCTGTAATGTAAACAACGCGGAGGAAGCAGGAAACAGACATTTTTTTAGCTGCCGCCGCAGAAAAAATGTCCTTCCGCGAAAGCGCATTCAACCCCGGCAAAACGCCGACCTTTAGTCGTGATGACAAAAAAAGTCCTGTTTCATCCGGCGGCGGAATTCGCTAGGCGAGCAGCGGTTATGGCGTTTGAACAGCTTGTAAAACTGCCCCATGCTCGGAATTCCGACCTCCAGGCCGATTTCGCTTACGTTCAGGTCGCGGGTGAGCAGCAGCCTTTCCGCTTTTTTGATGCGCTTGTAATTGACATATTCGACAAAGGAAATGCCCATAACCTGATGAAAGTGGCGAATGAAATAATGATAGCTTATATTCAGCAGCCGGCATATGTCCTCGACCGTTATTTTCTCGTGCAGCCGGTTTTCGATATAATCGATGGCCGGGCGCAAACGGACCAAATCGCGGTCCCGGGACTCCCGCAAAAGTCCGCGGGTATCGCTGCGAAGGAGAAGCAGCAGCAGCCGCTTGATCGCGGCTCCGACGGCCAGCTCGTACCCCAGCTCCTTGCGCTGGGTTTCGCGGTGGATGTCCATGATCAGCGAAAACGCCTCGCTGCGGACAGCGGGCTGTTCGCGAAATATATAGTTCAGCCGGCTGAGCGGCTCGGTCAGCTCGGAGAAGCAGTTCATGTAAGGCATGGAGCCGGGGTCGAAATGCTGCAGCAGATCGACCTGAAAGACGACGAATTTCAGCGTCGACGGATGCGCCTTATGTACGCGGTGCAGCTGCGACGAACCGAACAGCACCAGATCGCCGGCTTCCAACGTGCCGTATTCGCGTTTGGTCTGAAATCCGAGTTTTCCTTCCGTGACCGCGAGAAATTCAACCTCCCGGTGGTAATGCCACGGCCACCTGGCGGGAATGCCGAAGGAAGCGCCTTCGGACTGGATCTCCCACACTTTGAGATAAAGCAGCGGATTCTCATAATTGACGATCTCCTCCCGGATCAAATCCGGCTGTGGCTCTGCGATCGCGGTCATCCCGCCTTCCCCCTTTTCGATCCTAAAAAGGCAGTTTTCACTATGAAGTGTAATCCGATTTCCGTAAGGAATCAACGAAAATTATCCATTCCCGAATCAGAAAGGCAGTATCGAGCACATATTCGGCAATTTTGCGAGTATCTTTTGGCAGGACGATTTTCTATACTCGGATTGTGAGAGGAGGAATAGCAATGAGTCAACCTATTCGCGTTACGGTATGGAACGAGTTTCGCCATGAGCAAACGAGTGAAAAGGTGCGCTCCGTTTATCCGGACGGGATTCATCGCGCCATCGGAGAAGGGATTGAGGGTGATTTTGCCATCGGTTACGCCACGCTGGACGAACCCGAGCACGGGCTCACCGAGGAGAAGCTGGCAAGCACCGACGTACTGATCTGGTGGGGGCATAAAGCGCACAAAGAAGTGAGCGACGAAATCGTCGATCGCGTGCACAAGCGGGTTTTGGACGGGATGGGGTTGATCGTGCTGCATTCCGGGCATTTTTCGAAAATTTTCAAAATGCTGATGGGCACGACCTGCAACCTCAAATGGCGGGAAGCCGATGAAAAGGAACGTCTGTGGGTCGTATCCCCGGGGCATCCGATTGCCGAGGGCATCGGCGAATATATCGAGCTGGACAGGGAAGAAATGTACGGGGAGCACTTCGATATTCCGCAGCCGGATGAGCTTGTTTTCGTCAGCTGGTTCGAAGGCGGCGAAGTGTTCCGCAGCGGCTGCACGTTCCATCGCGGACAGGGCAAAATCTTTTATTTCCGCCCGGGGCACGAAACGTATCCTACCTACTTCAATCCGCAGGTGCGCAGAGTGATCCGCAACGCCGTGGAATGGGCTGCGCCTACGGGCCGGCCGAAGCCGGTGTACGGCAATTACAAGCCGCTGGAGACCATCAAGGCAAAGCAGCATTCCTAGACGTATCGCACGAGGAGGATAAGCGATGAACCACGAAACAACCGCGCCGGACGGCAAACCATTCCGCATCGTGCTGGTCGGATGCGGCAATATGGCGTCGCGGTGGGTCAAATACGCTCTGAGCCGGGAAGATGCGGAGATTGTCGCCTGCGTCGACATCCGTCCGGAGGCGGCGGAAGCCATGATCCAAAGGCATAATCTCGCCTGCCGCGGTTTTACGGATGCGGAGGAAGCCATCCGCGCAACCGGGGCCAATCTCGTTTTTGACGTGACGATTCCCGAAGTTCACAAGCAGGTTGTGACCGCAGCGGTACGGCACGGGTGCAGCGTCATCGGCGAGAAACCGATGGCGGTGACGATGGAGGATGCGGTGGAGGTGGCAAAGCTTGTACGGGCTTCCGGCAAAAGCTACGCGGTCATGCAAAACCGCCGGTTTGACAAAAACTTGCGAGCTCTGCGCGGGATGCTGGAGGATGGCGTCATCGGCGAGCCCGGGTATGTGACTGCGAACTTCTTCCTCGGTCCGCACTTCGGAGGATTCCGGGAGGCGATGGACAGTCCGCTTCTGATCGATATGGCGATCCACACATTCGACCAAGCCCGCTTTCTGCTACAGGCCGATCCCGTATCCGTCTACTGCCACGAATTCAACCCGAAGGGCTCCTGGTACCGCGGAAACGCAGCGGCCGCATGCATCTTCGAGTTCTCGAACGGCGCCGTGTTCACCTACAACGGCTCATGGTGCGCCGAAGGAGCCCACACCTCCTGGCAGGCTGACTGGAGGGTCGTCGGCTCCAAGGGTACGGGAATCTGGGACGGCCATGGCGCCCCGTACTGCAGCGTCGCTGCGGCGGAGCAGCAGGAAGGAAGCTTTATGCGCGCCCATACGCAGGTCTCGCCTTCCAGGGAATGGAACGGCCGGGAAGGGCATGACGGCTGCTTCGACGATATATTCGCCGCTCTAATGGAAGGGCGCCCGGCGGAAACGGACAGCTCGGACAATCTGAAAAGCGTGGCGATGGTGTTCGGCGCCGTCCAAAGCGCACGGACCGGACAGAAAGTGCGGATCGACACGCTCATAGGTTAGCCTGAATGGAGGCGGCGACGTATCGCGAAAAAAGGATCGAGGCATCCCCTCGGTCCTTTTATTTTTTTACCTGCCAATTTTATTTTTCGACAGCTTGTCTTACGTCACGACAAAAGACGGCAAATCTATTATAATGTGACTACGAGATCAGAAAGAAGTGGTAAACATGCATAAGCTCGCAGTCATCATCATGCTGGCGGGTCTGCTTGCCGGCTGCGCGGAAAACAATCCGTCCGCGGCACCGATGCCGGTTGAACCCGTACCGCTAACCGGCACGGCCGTCGTTCCGGTACCGAACCATCAGGACGCAGCCGTCAGTCACGTATCGGCCGACCGGGGCGACACCGCAGAAGCGATGCCTCTGGCAAGCACCGCAGAGGTCGCCGTTTTTAACGCGAAAGAACACGTCATCTATTCGGGCAAACGGACGGAGAAAAAAGTAGCCCTCACCTTTGACGACGGGCCCGACGCCAAATATACATACCAAATTTTGGACATTTTAAAGAAAAACGACGTTGTCGCCACCTTCTTCGTCACCGGGGAACACGCAGCCGCCCATAAGGAAGCGATGAAGCGTATTGTCGATGGAGGGCATGAGATCGGCAACCATTCGTGGGATCACGTCGATTTGACCAAATTGGACCAGCAGCAGCTGGAGGACGAAATCGATAAGACCGACGAGGTCATCAAAAGCTACACCGGCCACGCCCCTGCTTTCGTACGCCCGCCTTACGGAGCGCTGTCCCAGCAGGTCGCCGATTACGCGGAAAAATCCCACAAGATCGTCAATTGGTCCGTAGATACGAGAGACTGGGAAGGAGTTTCCTCCGAGAAGATCGTCGAGACGGTGAAAAAAGAGATAAAGCCGGGAGCAATCATTCTGCAGCACTGCGCCGGCGGCAAACACGGCAACCTGAGCAACACGGTCAAGGCACTCCCGCAACTGATTCAAACCTTGAAGGAAAAAGGATACCGCCTCGTTACCGTGTCCGAACTTTTGCAGTAATCGAGGCGGTGGACAATTACTCCGAGACTTTCACCAAAGTGATGAGTCCGCCCATCTCGCCGTGCGACATTTCGCCGCCGTTCATCGTATGGTCGAGAATGTGGCAGTGAAGCATCCATGTTCCCGGATTATCTGCGGTAAATGCAATATCGTAGCTTTCCCCCGGGCCGATGAGCACGGTGTTCATCGTCTGCGGCTGCGGCACCGGATGGCCGTCCTTTTCGACGACCTGGAAATCCATGCCGTGCAGGTGCATCGTATGCACATCCGTCGTATCGATGTTAATGAGCCTGATCCTGACCTTGTCGCCTTTCTTCACTTCGATGGAAGGCGTATCGGGATAGCTCCGGCCGTTGATGGTGAAATAATCCTTTTCCTCGTCCGCGGCGTTGATTTGAAAGCCGCTTATCATCATCGTGTAGTCATGGTCATATTGCGGACCGGCATCCGGCTGCTTGGGATCGACGATCAGCGCTCCGTACATGCCGTTGCCGATCTGTTTCATATCGTCGTAATGCGAATGATACATATACGTGCCCGGATGTCCGGCTACAAAGTCGTAAACGAACGATTGTCCGGGAGCAACGGATTTTTGCGTGAGGCCCGGCACCCCGTCCATCGCATTCGGCAATTGCATGCCGTGCCAATGAATCGTCGTTGGCTCCGGCAGCTTATTGACCAGAGTAATGCGCAAATGGTCGCCTTCGGTCACGCGAATGACCGGCCCCGGCACTTGCCCGTTATACGTCCAGGCCGTCGTTAGCACGCCGCTAAGCGGCGACCAGGCGTGCAGCTCGGCGGTCAGCGTAAATTCTTTCGCCCCATCGGCGGCAATATGCGGCGCCATGCCTTTGCCGTTCAGCGCATCGCGAACGGCCGCTTCTTCCTCTTGGAACTGCTTCGCGGCATCCGGGGTTGTGATTTCCACTTTATGGGCAGCGGTATTGAATTTCACCGTGGCCGGAAAGATGCTTTCGATCGTCCGAGCGGAAACCATCAGCGTCCCGTTCATCATCAAAGGCTCCAAATCGGTAGTCACTACCCGGTTTTCAAACACGACGGAAATATGCGAAGTGCGCAAATCCTGATGATGCATGCCATGATCCTCGGACATGCCCGGGAATGTCTGCGTATTGATCAATACGGCTTGATGCTCTGCGTCCCAATTGACCTGGGCGCCAAGCGCTTCGGCGACGCTCCTCGCCGGAACGTAAAGCTCCGATAAATCGCTGCTGATGGAAGCTTCGCCTTCCGCCAACGCCCCGTTTACCGTGACCTGCAGCGCCCCTTCCTCAGCCTCCGTGCCAGCCGTTTCGATATGTCCTCCGTGTGCATAAACCAAACCGCTATACGCGGAAATAACGGCTATGCACCCGATGACGACCAACCATTTTTTTAAACGCATGTCCTGATGTCTCCCAATGGTTAATAATGCCTATTATCGGCTAATAATGAGAGAAAGACCAAAAGAGCTGGTCATCGGGCTCCAATGGTCTTTCTCCCTTTATCCGAGCAGAACTTTTACTTGTTCAAGAAGTTCATCAAAGTTTCGGTCGGGAATACGGCCTTCTCGTTTTCAATCTTCACCGCATTTGCGAGTTTGACATCCTGGCCATTGACTTTGGCGATAGCTTCGCCGATTTTGACGGTCATCGTATTCGTTCCCTTGGTGATCGTTACGCTGCGGTCCGCTTCGTTCCAGGTTACCTTCGCGCCTTTCTTTTCCGCCTCGTCGCGAAGCTGGCTGAGCGTATTGTCCGTATCCTTCAAAGCGACCATCTGCTCCATAGTCGGAACGCCGCTGATGTATCCTACGGAACCGGAACGTTTATTGTCCCAGTACTTGTTGATTAACGGCTCTACCTGAGCTTTGAGAGCGTCCGGCAATATCATTTCGTCGCCCGGGTGCTGGATGTTGCTCATGATATAACGGAACCCGTTCAAATTGTCCACATCCTGAAGCCCCGTCGCTTCAGCCCCGGCCGGAGTCGTCAAAATGCGCGACAATTTCTTGGTATCGATTTGATAAGCCCACACATAGTTGTTCGCATGCATGCCGCTGTCTTCGCCGATAAAGAGCGTGCGAAGATCTTCCGAATAAGAGAGGTTGTCCGGGTTGCCGATCAGATTATCGTCTGCGGTATTTCCTTTCCAGTCCGGCTGGGCCAAATCCTTACCCGCTACGAGCCCTGTCATGGCCGTTGCGGCATATTCGCTGTTAATCGTGTTGCCTTCCGCATCCTTCTGTCCGCCCTGCAATGCAAGCTCGTAAACGACGCCGGCTCTGATTTTTTTCAAATGAATGTCGTCAACCGGATCGGCGCCTTTGGCATCCGCTTCCGTCGATTTTTCCAAATAAGACATGGCGACGTAGATTTTCTTGTCTTTCGCGTTCGCAGCAACGCCTTCCATCTTGTTAAACTCGGATGTGGCGCCCTGGATTGCAGCGTAACGGCGCGATTCGAGGAACGCAGCCGCTTTTTCCATACCCGGCTTCACCTTCAGCCATTCCATTTTGCCGCTCGGATACGTTTTGATTTTCGTGAAGCCGTCCGTATCTTTATCTGCGGTTTCAAACATATCGCTGAATTTCAAGCCTTGCTTGACGTAATCGGCGATTTCGGCGTCGGTCGCGTGCCCCAGGTTAATCCATTGAAGGGAGCCGGCTCCGCCGTTTGCATCGTCCGCCGTCTGGGTAAATTTTGCTGCATAGAGCGTACCCGCGGACAAATCCTGCGCTTTATCGGCCACATACATGAACAGCATCGTGTAACCGCCGTCGTCGCCGAAGAAGACGGTTTTTTGATCGGGCGCCACTTTGCCGAGCTCATGCGAGAAACGGCCCATGCTGTAATGCTTGGCAACCGTCGTCGTGCCGTCCGCATTGACCGTGACTTCAGGTAAGTAACCGTATGCGTAAGGGTTTCCTACGGCATTGTCGTCCTGATAGTAAGCCTTCGCAAACGGGCCTACGTAAGTTTGCGTCGGGTCGGCTTCGTATGCGCGGGCGTCGGCTTCATATTCCTCGGAACCCAGATGAGTATTCCAAGGAGTCAGGGAGCCGTTACAAGGAATCCACAAGCCGTCAACGGCGGAAAAATCGATTTTTTTCAGATCGGCGGCCTTCAGCTCGCCGGTCTTTTTATTCTGGTCGATCGTGGTCAGACTCATCGACGCAGGAACGACGCCATAAGCGGATTTGCCCGCGTTGTTGTTGGTAACATATTCGAAATGGGTGACAAGAGAAAGCGGGTTGCCGCCCAAACTCGTCGGTTTTTGTCCGGGAATCGCCATCAGGCTGTTGGAGTCAGGGTCATCGGATACGAACGGAACCGGATTGCCCGGAACGCTGGTGTCCATGATCGGCTTGCCGTTCACATCTACCGCAACGCCTGCAACCGTGCCGTTAATGGAATCGGTCGATTTGAAAAGCGTTTTGTATGTCAAAGGAAACGAACGGACCGACCCGTCGCTGTACGCAACCTGAAGCGAAGCGGTCGTGTAAAGCCTTGCCATCTCATCCGGAGTAGCCGGAGCCGGCATGCCGATAAATTCCACGGATCTCACGGTCACATTGTCGGCGGCGGCGGCAGTGCCGGGCATTACTGAGGGAGCGAGCAGCGCGAGGCCCATCACGGGTACAAGAAGTTTTTTCATACGATGTTTCATAGTCACGTTCCTCTCTATTATCCTAGTAAATTCGCTTTCATTTTTAAGAATAGACCCGTTTTGTAAAAACCGTGTAAAAGAAGATGCAAGTTATTGTCAAAACAGTATTTAGATTTTGTAAATTCCGATGCAAAACCCGTTTTTTCGTTATATCCGATTCCATCATTATGAAACAGCCTACAATTGGGAATATTAAACAAACAATCGCTGATTACCGGGAGACCGCCGCATGAGCAAATCTTATCCGTCTTTTGACGATGTCATGAAAGCAAGGGAGCAGCTTACCGAATTGTCTTACCAGCATTGGCTGCATGATGATTTTTTGTCCTGGAAGTGGTGGCTTCAGCTTGCATTGTCCGTTATCCCCTGGTTTATTTGGTGGAAAATTTCGGATAAGAAGAGAATTCACGAGATCTTGTTGTATGGTCTGTTAACCGGTATCATGGCCATCACTCTGGATAATATAGGTACCGATCTAATATGGTGGAGTTACCCGGATAAGCTGTTCCAAATGATTCCGCCCATGTTTCCTGCCGATTACACGTTAGTGCCCTGTTCATTAATGGTGGTATATCAGCTTACAGCAACTTGGAGAACGTTTTTATTC
Organism: Paenibacillus hamazuiensis; assembly: GCF_023276405.1. NCBI lineage: Bacteria > Bacillati > Bacillota > Bacilli > Caryophanales > Paenibacillaceae > Paenibacillus > Paenibacillus hamazuiensis. The sequence goes on along the minus strand of NZ_JALRMO010000001.1, from coordinate 1,047,605 downwards.
GCCAATGTGATCTTAGCCGCGTTCAACACGCTTGTCGGTGAAACGCTGTTCATCAAACTCGGCTTCTACCGGCTGCACAGCTGGCATCTAAGCTATTCTTTCCTTTTTTACATCGCGGCCGCCATGCTCGCAAGATGGATTATCGAAAACACGAGACCGAAAGCTCTAGCGAAATAGCCCAGAGCCGTAAAATCTTCCGCGCATCGATTCCCGGAACAAAAAAGACACCTCTTCCTCATCGCCAGCGCGATTTGAAAGAGATGTCCAACCATTATGCCCGAGGCGGCCGGTTTATCCAAGCTGAACCTGCTCGCCCGCTTTCACGACAAACAGCTCGTTGTCCGCCACCAACCACACCGGGGTTGCGGAGGGGTTGTACACGAAGTCGCGGGAGGCGGAGAAGTGCAGCTGCCGGAACGCTTTCACATAATCGACGAACCCGATGTTCGTCACGTACCAAAGATCCTCGCGTCCCCCGATGAATTCGCAAAACCGTTCGATCAAGTCCCAATTGTTGTCGTTATCGAACTCGTAGCTGTGTCCCCACACATACATCAAATACAAGTACTGGCGCTTATGGAGCTCTACGAACTCCTCCGCAAGCTTCATCAGATCGCGATTATGATGACACGTCGGCTTCCATTCGTGCAAATCGTCAGGCAATCCGAAGCCTCCGGTGCTCTGCACGACACGGGCGTATTCGATGCCGAGATAGGGCAGCATTTCCTTGATCTCCCTGTTGTAGGAGCCGTTCGGGTACGAAAGTCCTCTGACCGTGTTTTGGACGATGCTCTCCAGATTTTTTCGGTCTTCAAAAATTTCATCCACGATTTGTTCCTTCGGGCATCGCGCGATCGTCGGATGAGTTACCGTATGCGCCGATACTTCATGACCCTTGTAAAGCCCGGCGATTTCTTCGGCGGGAATGCGGTCGCCCTCCCCAAGCATCCCCGAGTTGATGTGAAACGTCCCTTTGATCCCGTTCCTGTTAAAAATATCGACTAACCTGCGGTCGGCCGCCCTGCCGTCGTCGTAGCTCATCGTGACCGCTTTATGCCTGCCTTCGGGGAAAGTCATGATCACTTTTTTCACAAAATGGCCTCCATTCATACGATATCAAGCGGAATTTTTCTTCGCGGCGCCGGAAAAGCTCCGTCCAGCATGGCGAGGTCATCCTCCGTCAATTGAAGCTTGATGGCCTCGGCATTTTCCAGCACATGCCGCTGCTCTGCCGCTTTCGGAATCGCGATAACATCCCGGCTGCGGATACACCATGCAAGCAGCACTTGAAATGTCGTGGCGTTATGCCTTTCCGCAACCTGCTGCACCGCCGCGTGTTCGACCAAACCTCTGCGCAAGGAGCCTGCCTGGGCCAGCGGACAATACGCCATGATCGGCATGCGATGCTGCCGCTGCCAAGGCAGCAGGTCGTATTCGATGCCGCGGGAGCCAAGGTGGTACAGCACCTGGTTAGTCGCGCAGCCCGTGCCCTTGGCTTGCCCGAAAAGCTCCTTCATATCGTCCGTATCGAAATTCGAAACGCCCCAGCGCGCTATTTTTCCTTGCTGAACGAGACGTTCCAGGCCTTCCACCGTTTCACCGAGCGGAACGCTGCCCCTCCAGTGCAGCAGGTACAGGTCGAGCCGGTCCGTCTTCAGACGCCGCAAGCTGTTTTCGCAGCTTTTTTCAATGCGCCCCCGCCCCGAGTTATGCGGGTATACTTTGGAGACGAGGAACACGCGGTCCCTGACACCCCGGATCGCTTCCCCGACCAAGGACTCGGCCCGCCCGTCGCCGTACATTTCCGCCGTGTCGATAAGCGTCATGCCGAGTTCGATGCCGAGCCGCAGCGAGGCGATTTCCTGCTGCCTTCGAGAAGGGTCGTCCCCTACAAACCAGGTGCCTTGACCGAGTCCAGGCACCATGGTTCCGTCCGGAAGCCGGACAAGCTTGTCTGTACCGGCGCTGCGTATGTTTGAAATGCGTTCGTTATCCGGATACATCGCGTGCTCACTCCCGTGCTCCAAGCAGTTCTCCAAGCGGAGTTACGATGCCGTCCATGCTGACGGCATTTTTTTGCTTGCGGTACGCGACCAGTTCCTCTTCGCCTTTGACCTCCGCCCATTTCCGCAGCGTATCCCGCTCGCCGGTATAGGAGAAAAACGGCACGCTGTAGCCGCATGACGTTTTGACCGCATGAATCTTTGCGTAAATGATTTGCCGTGCGCCGGGAAGCAGCTCAAAATGCGGAATAAGCTCATCCCATTCCGGCGTCCCGGGCAAAACGACGCGGCCCGTTCCATAAAGCCGCAATATCATCGGAGCGCCTTCGAAAGCGACGAACATCAGCGTGATCCGGCCGTTGTCCTTCAAATGTGCGCTCGTCTCGTTGCCGCTGCCGGTCAGATCCAGGTAGGCCACCTCCGTCGGCGAAAAGACGCGCAGCACGTCGTGCCCCTTCGGGGAAAGATTGACGTGGCCTTCCGCCGGCGCGGAGCCGACAAAAAACAGGTTTTGCCGCCGGATAAACCGCTCATGCTCGGGGAGCATGGCTTCGAATTGTTTTCCCATTTCGATCACCTCGCGAATGGATGGAAAGCTTTACATGTATTATGAACCTTTACGCTCCGTTCGTAAAATATATTTTGGGAATATCGTTCATAGGCGTTGTCTATAAGCCGGCCCTGTATTTTTATTAATCGGAAAGTTAATCCTATTGGGGAAAATTTAGAAACGCAGAGGAGTTTTTTTATGGAACGACCAATGCCGATCCCCCAGCCCAAAACATACGGTGTTCTCGGGAATATCCCATTAATCGATAAAGATTCGCCCACTTTATCTTTCTGCAAGCTTGCCGACGAGTTCGGTCCGATATATCGGTTCGAGGCATTTGGAAGATCCGTTTTTATCGTCTCCGGCCCCGATCTTGTGGCCGATGTGTGCGACGAGTCGCGTTTTGACAAAGCCATCGGACATTTGCTGAAAGTGCGCGATTTTGCCGGAGACGGGCTATTCACCAGTTTAACCGAAGAACCGAATTGGAAAAAAGCGCACAACATCCTGATGCCCTCCTTCAGCCTGCAGGCCATGAAAGGATATCATGACATGATGGTGGACATCGCTGCGCAGCTTGTACAAAAATGGTCGCGTTTGAATCCGGACGAAAGTATCGACGTGCCGGACGATATGACAAGACTGACACTGGACACGATCGGCTTATGCGGATTCAACTACCGCTTCAACAGCTATTACAGAGAAACGCCGAATCCGTTTATCGTGAGTATGGTTCGTGCGCTGGACGAAGCGATGCATTACGGCAACAGGCTGCCGATTCAAAATGCGCTGATGATTAAAACAAAACGGCAGTACGAGCGGGACATTCAATCGATGTTCTCGTTGGTCGATAAAATTATAGCTGAGCGTAAAGCCGGAGGGGATCAGGGAGAAACCGATTTGCTTGCCAGGATGCTGACGGCCAAAGATCCGGAAACCGGGGAGCGGCTGGATGACGAAAATATTCGTTATCAAATTATTACCTTCTTGATAGCCGGCCATGAAACGACGAGCGGACTGCTGTCGTTTACGATTTATTATTTATTGAAACACCCCGAGGTTTTAAAAAAGGCTTACGCAGAAGTGGATGAAGTGCTGACAGGCCCTCTTCCGACGTATGAACAGGTGCTGAACCTTAAATATATACGAATGATTTTAAACGAATCGGTACGTCTATGGCCGACCGCTCCCCAATTCAGTCTTTTCGCCAAGGAAGACACCTTGATCGGAGGCAAATATCCGATTCGCAAAGGGGAAGCCGTTTCCATTATTTTGCCAAAGCTTCATCGGGATAAAGGAGCCTGGGGGGATGATGCCGAGCAGTTCCGGCCGGAGCGGTTTGAGGACCCCGGCAAAATTCCCAACCATGCGTATAAGCCTTTCGGAAACGGACAACGGGCTTGCATCGGCATGCAGTTCGCCCTTCACGAAGCGACTTTGGTTCTCGGAATGATCCTGCAGCGATTTCAGCTGATCGATCATATGAACTATCAGCTGAAGGTCAAACAAACGTTGACTCTGAAGCCGGATGACTTTAAGATACGCATTCAATTGCGGGACAAGAAAATACCCGATCCGTACGCAGCCAAACCGGATGAAAACATGGCCAATACCCCCGCTCTCGAAAATCGGGCACGAAAAGCTTCCGTCATCGGAGTGAATAACAGACCGCTGCTCGTTCTGTACGGCTCCAATATGGGAACTGCAGAACGTATTGCCAAAGAGCTGGCCGACCTCGCCCGCTTGCACGGCATCCGCAGCGAAGCGGCGCCGCTTAACGATCGGCTCGGCCATTTGCCGAAGGAAGGTGCTTTATTGATCATCACTTCTTCCTATAACGGCAAACCGCCCGGCAATGCGCGCCAGTTCGTGCAATGGCTGGAGCAGGTCGAACCGGGCGAGCTGCAAGGGGTTACTTATGCCGTGTTCGGCTGCGGGGATCGTAACTGGGCCGCTACTTATCAAGAGGTGCCGAGATTCATCGACGAGAAGCTCGCCGAAAAAGGAGCGACCCGTTTCTCTCTGCGCGGGGAGGCCGATGCGAGCGGAGACTTCGAAAAGCAGCTTGAAGCATGGAAAAAGCAAATGTGGACCGATGCGATGAAGACGTTCGATTTAAAACTGAACGAAAATGCGGAAAAGGAACGGAGCACGCTGAACATTCAGTTTGTCAGCGGCCTTGCGGAGACTCCTCTCGCCGAGTCGTACGAGGCGTTTCATGCGACCGTCGCGGACAATCGCGAGCTTCAGCAGCCCGGCAGCGAGCGAAGCACGCGGCATATCGAGATCGAACTGCCCGAGGGCGTGGCGTATCGGGAGGGCGATCATCTTGGTGTTTTTCCAAGTAACAGCAAGGAAACTGTAGGCCGCATTATACGGCGGTTCGGTTTGAATGGAAACGATCAGGTAATATTGACGGCAAGCGGAGTAAGCAGCTCCCATCTGCCTTTGGATCGGCCCGTATCTCTGTTTGACCTGCTTAGCCACAGCGTTGAGGTGCAGGAGGCGGCGACCCGGGCGCAAATACGCGAAGCCGCCGCTTTTACGGTTTGTCCCCCGCATAAGCGCGAACTGGAAGCTTTACTCCATGAAGGCACATATGAGGAGCAAATACTGAAAAAACGCGTCTCGATGCTTGATCTTATTGAAAAATACGAAGCATGCGAAATTCCGTTTGAGAAATTTCTGGAGCTGCTGCCTCCGCTTAAGCCGAGATATTATTCGATATCCAGTTCCCCGCGGATGAACGCAAAACGAGCCGGCATTACGGTGGGGGTAGTCCGCGGCCAAGCTTGGAGCGGACGAGGCGAATACCGTGGATTTGCTTCGAATTACTTGGCTGAACGTATGTCCGGCGAAGACATCGTCATGTTCGTCCGCACGCCGGAATCCGGGTTTCAGCTTCCTGAAGATCCGCAAACCGCTGTCATCATGGTAGGCGCAGGAACGGGGGTAGCGCCTTACCGCGGTTTTTTGCAGGCACGTGCTGCATTGAAGCGGGAAGGAGCCTCGCTCGGCGAAGCCCATCTTTACTTCGGCTGCAGGAACGAAGCGGATTATATTTACCGCGAAGAGCTGGAGCAATATGAAAGAGACGGGCTGGTTACGCTTCATATCGCTTTTTCGCGCAAGGAAGGCGTGCCCAAAACTTATGTGCAGCATTTGATGGCGGGAAATGCCGCGGAAATAATCCGCATTTTGGACGGCGGAGGACGGCTTTACGTATGCGGAGACGGCAGTAAAATGGCTCCCGATGTAGAAAGCGGGATAAAGAAAGCTTATCAATCCGTGCATAAGGTTGATGACCGGCAAGCCGAAAAATGGCTGTCGGCTCTTCAGTCAAACGGAATTTATGCCAAAGATGTCTGGACCGGTATATAAGTTTAAACCGCTCCACTATACAGCGGCGGCAGTCCGGGACTTTGATTTTCGTCCGGGACTGCCGCTGCTTCGTGTTAAACCTTTAGCAGGTCGTTATAAAATACAATATCGGTATTATACCGTGACATCGGCGCTTTTCACAGCAACCGGCTACTCCTCCTCCGCTTCCCGCGCCCCATCCCTGCCGATCAGCAAAATGACGGTAATCAGCACGAATGCGATGAGAGCGAGCAGCGGGATCGTAACGACGCCCCACCAGTCCAAATAATCCACATTGCAGGGCACCCCGGCGGTGCAGGGCAGAAGCTTCGCGAAGCCGGGAATTTTTTGCTCCGCATAGTGGTACAGCGAAATGCAGCCTCCGATGATGCTTAAGGGCAGCACGTACCCGATCTGTTTACGGTCGTTCAAATAACTCGCCCTGCCGAGCAAAACGACCAGCGGGTACATGCAGATCCGCTGCAGCCAGCACAGCTTGCATGGAATATAGCCGAGCACCTCGCTCATAAACAGGCTGCCGCCGGTTGCGATGAGCGAGACGACCCATGCCAAATATAAGGCATATTGCCTGATCAGCCGCAACAAGCTTCCCTCGCCGGTCATTGCCCTGCACCTTTGGCGGCTTGGTCGATCGCGGCTTTCAGCGCGTTGTAATCAAACACGTTTTCGAACTTTTTCCCGTTGATAAAAAGCGTCGGCGTGCCGGTAACGCCGGTTTTCCGCGCCAATGCGTTGCTTGCGTCGATTTCGGAGGCGTACGTTTTGGACGCGATATCCTGCTGCAGCTTGCCGAAATCGATCGGCAGATTGAGCTGCTTCACGAGGCCCGTCAAATAGTCCGGGGTCGCCCACGGCAGCTTTTCATCCGGCTGATTTTTATAAATCGCATCGTAAAATTGCCAATAAGCTTCGTTGTTCTGATGAAAAATCGAATGCGCTGCAAGCGCCGCCGTTACGGAATCCGGCCCGATGATCGTAAAATCGGCAAAATAGAGGGAAACGAGTCCCTTATCGACGTAATCTTTTTTCAGCTGCGGGGCGATTTGCTGACTGAATACTTTACACGACGGACACTTGTAGTCGCCGTATTCGACGATTTTCACCGGCGCGTCGGGTTTGCCCATGACCGGATATTTGTCGTAAGCGAATTCGAGCGGGGCCTGCTTCGGTAAAAACGCGATGGCGGCCACGATCAGCAGCACCACGACGATCCCCGTCGTCCACATGATGGTGCGCATCCGTTTTTGCTCTTTCTGCCTCAGTTCCTTTCTTGCCTGTTTGTAGCCGGATTTACCCGGCGGTTTCGATGAAGTTTGCTGCTTCTCCGCCACGATGATGGCCTCCTTTGCGCGTCTTATCTTCAGTTTACCCAAACATCGACCTCAAAGTAAACGGCGCGCATGTCCAAACGGTTTGCGGAAAAGCAAAAAAACTATACTTTGAACTTGCCCACCGCTTCCTGCAGCCCCGTAGCCATGCCGCTTAAATGGCGCGAAGCGGACGCCATATCCTCCAAAGTGGCGAGCTGCTCTTCCGATGCAGCCGCGACCTCCTGGGTAATGCCGGATGTCCGGCGTGAAATATCCGACAGCTCGATCACGGAGGCGGCTACCTGCTGCGCCCCGGCCGACATTTGTTCGGCGACGGACGACATATCGGTAATTTGATCGGACACCTCCAGCACGGAAGCCATAATTTCTTCGAAGCGGCCCCCCGTATCGCGCACGGCGTCTATGCCGACGCGCACCTCCGCTTGGCCGGAGGCCATAGCCCGAACCGCTTCCTCGGCTTGAGCGCCGATCGCTTCCACGATGCCGGCGATCCGCTGGGCCGATTCGCCGGTTTGCTCGGCGAGCTTGCGCACCTCGCCGGCTACGACGGCAAAGCCGCGTCCGTGCTCTCCCGCCCGTGCCGCTTCGATGGACGCGTTAAGCGCAAGCAGGTTCGTCTGCGTCGAAATGCCGGAGATCATATCGATGATTTGCACAATTTCCCGTGTTTGTTCTCCTAGCAGGTTAACGGTGTCGGACACCTGATTGATCGCCGAATCGATCGTTTCCATCTGGCTTACTACCTGCCGGATCGACGCGTTTCCGTGTTTTGCCTTTTCCGATGCATCCAGCGACAGCTCCGATACGACGCCGGACCGCTCGGCGACGCGCTGCACCCCGACGGCCATTTCCTCCATCGCGCGAGACGCTTCCTCCGCAGACCGTTCTTGTGCCTGAGCCCCGGCCGCAACCTGCTCGATGGAGCCGGAGATTTGCCGGATCATCTGCACCGATTGGGCGGCACTGGCGTCCATCTGCTCCGAGGAAGCGGCGACCATATTGGCCTGCTCGTTCACCCGGCGAATCAAATGCTTTAATTTGTCGACCATCGAATTGATGCTCTCGGTAAGCCGGCCCACTTCATCGCCCGATCGCGGGCGCAGCTGTCCGGTCAAATCGCCCTGCGCCACCCGCTCCGCAAACAGGACAACCTCGCGGACCGACCGGACCAAATAGGTGCCGAACCCGAAGAAAATCAATCCCCCGAACACCGCAGCCCCGGCGCATATCGCGATCGTAAACGCGATCGTGTCGGCCATTTCCCTCTCCAGATTGTCCGCGGCAGCTTTCCGTTCCTTTTCGTAAGAGCCGATCAGCTTATCGATCGCATCGAACATCGCCTGCTTGTACGTGTCGGTTTCGTTGTCGATCCGCTTGTACTCGTCGCTTAGCTGCTTCGCGGTATAGCTGCTCCTTTTTTGATATACCGCCATTACAGCGTCGAAGTTTTTTAAATATTTATCGCCTTTATCCGACAAGCCCTTAAACCATTCTTTCTCCTCCGGGGTGTCGACGCTGGCCTGCAAATCTTGCAGATGTTGCTTGAACGCCTGCGAGTTTTCACGGAATTCCGCCGCCGCCTTCTCGCTTTCATTGATGATAACATCGGCTTGGTTACTGTACAGCTCCCCGATGTCGCTTTTTAACGCTTCCGCGGTATTCTCGTCGGCCGTTCGCTGATTTTGCAGCGCGATGCTCGCCTTAATGTCCCGCAAATAAACGATGCTGACGGCCTCAGCCGACACGAAAAGCACCATCACTGCCAAAAAACCAATCATTAATTTGATGCGAAGCGGCCAATTTTTCATCAATATCCCTCCATATCGCTCTTATTGAAACGTCATAATTCGATATAATTCGGCATATTTTGCCCTCCCCTACAATTCTACATCTTTTCTTACAACTCCTTCCTGTTTTTTTAAAATATTAACGCTTTCATAATACCTATGCCGACACATGCGTATATAGGTAATACCTATAAAATTTATATATTTTATATATTTAACTTATCGACGTTCAACCGATACACTGAAGGAAATCATCCAAATGAAGGAGCGAATAACATGGACTCTTCCGTAAAAAAGCTGTTTGATGCCGTAGCCCGGGATTATGACCGCCAGCGAAGACAACTGATCCCTTGCTTTGACGACTTTTACGGCACGGCGCTGTCATTGGTGGAAAGCGAATCTCCCGCCCCCCGCATCATCGACCTTGGAGCAGGAACAGGACTGTTTTCCGGCATGGTTTTGCAAAAATATCCGAACGCGAGCCTGACGCTTATGGACTTGAGCGACAAAATGCTGGAAGGCGCCCGCGAACGTTTTCGCGGCGCGGGCAACGTGAAATACGTCGTCGGAGATTATTCCGATTTTGCATTTTCCGAGACTTACGACATCGTGATCTCCTCTCTGTCGATCCATCATTTGACGCACCCGGCCAAAAGGCAGCTGTTTGCGACCATTTATAAGTTTCTGCGCGAAGGCGGCATTTTCGTTAATGCCGACCAGTGTCAGGGGAACAGCGCTTATACCGACCAAGTTTACCGGCGCCGCTGGCTTGCCGCCATCCATGAAAGCGGACTGTCTCAGCAGGCGATCGACGCGTCGATCGAAAGAAGAAAGGTCGACATCAACGCCAAGGTAAGCGATCAAATCGCATGGATGGAGGAAGCCGGCTTTTCGGATGTGGACTGCATGTACAAAAACCTCGATTTCGCCGTATTTTTCGGGAGAAAGCTGCCGCTCGCATAATAATCCGGGTAAAAAAAAGCCGCTCCCGGCCTTGGCCGGAAACCCGCGTTTCCCGGCCAAGCGCCGCAAAGCGGCTTTTTTCCGCGGGCAGTATCCCTTCTGCTCCCCGCTATAATTGAATCAAGCTGATGATATTGCCGGTGTTGTCCCAAAAATCGAACCGCACCGGCTCGCCCGGACGCCAATCCGACAGGCGCACCTTCTTCTCCTTCAGCTTTGCGCGCGCGGCTTCCGCATCACGTGTGGCAAAGTTCAGCGGCGTATACTGCTCGCTCGGCTCCCAATCGCGCACCTTCACGAGATGAAAGCCGCAATTGGGGCCTACGGCAAGCCCGGCCATCCGCTTGTTTTGCCAGCGCAGCTTGAAACCGAACACATCCCGATACCACGCGACCGACTCCTCCAAGTCCCGTACCGGCAAAAACACGGCATCGATCCGCTCCACCAGCGCTTCTCCCGGATTCGGCTTGATCGGGATTAAAATCTCGACCCGTTCTTCACTTTGCGCTGCCCCCTCTCCCTCCGATTCATCGATGTAAAACTTCTCGATGGAACACGCCCGATCGGCTTTCGAGTAACCCATCCTTTTCATCCAATCGTGCAGCTCGCGATAACCTTCGCCGATCGTCCGGTTCGTGCAAACGACCATCGCGTAAGTCCTCGCAGGCAGCGTAATGGTGTGCATTCCTTCGGGCAGCGGATGCGGATAACCGTTCCCGGTCTCCCCTTCGTCTTCGGGTGCGCTTTCCACCTCGCAGCACGCCCAATAGGTGACAAAGCTTTCATTCTGATCGTAATACGGGCTGATCAACACATCGGACCACACCGCTGGATAACGCTTCCAATTCATATATATTCGCTGGGAATATCGCGATTCCTTCAAAACCGCCTCCGCGAATATGCCGAAACGGACAGCCCGCACAGGAATTTCGCGGCGGCCAGGCATATATTATTCAGAATTATTTATTAAGACAAGGACGTGATTCCATGCCTGGTAAGGCCAAACGTATGATGGAAAAAGAAGCAGCCAAATGGACGGGGCATCCCGTTCTGGTGGTGCATCAGGACGGAACCTGCTATGCGGGGTATTTAAACGAGGTGAAAAACGGGGAAATTGTGCTGAGCAGCGCCTACCGGTCGGACCGAAAGCTGCCGGCTTCGTCGAACAAACGCCAAAAAGCCCGGGGCATGCAGGCGCAAGTATCCGGACTGCTCGGAGGTCTTTTGGGAGGATTAGGCGGCTTGGGCGGGGGTTTGGGCGGAGCTTTTGGAGGAGGCGGCGCCGCCCGCGGCGTTGGCGCTCCCGCAGCCGGAGCCGCTGCGGGAGGCGGGGGCGGCTTCTGGCAAAAATTATGGCCCGGCATCAAACTCGGCATCGGAGCTCTTCAATTCATCATGCCTTTGATCGGCAAATTCGCCTTTTAACGGTCAGCTGTCCGTAAACGGCTTGGTCAGCCCGGCCTGATTAAAGATGGTGGGCTGGCCGCAAAACCGGCAAAATGCCGCCTCCGGTGGATTTTCCTTAAAGCAGCCCTTGCTGAGCAGCCCTTTTTCATCCGAACAGCGGTTGATGAGCGGCGATCCGCACCGGATGCAAAACTGGTCCGTCTGCTCGTTCATCTGTTGGCAGCGTATGCATTGCCGGTATTCCTTTTTTTGAGGCTGGTTCATCCGGATCATAAACCTCCTTTACCAAGGATAATAAAGGCCCATTTTTATAAATATAAAGTACAACGGACAAGATCTCCTGAATAAATTAGGCATATGTCTGTATAAAACAGGAGGAATACGTATGGCTCTTGCGATCAATTTCGTAGCCATCAATGTGAATTCGATAAACCGGGACGCCACCCTTGCGGTGGGAGAAAACAACCAGCCCGGTTGGAGCACGCATGGCAAAACGATGTTCGGCAATATGCAGTCTTTCGGATTAAGCTTTGTGACCAACATCGTTAACAACATGATCGATTCGGATGTAGTCGATTCGCCGATCGTTGACAACGACAGCATTCCGTCCGCACAAAATCAGATAGCTTAACGGAAAAAGCCACTGCAGCCGCCTGATCTTGAGGAGGGATTTCCATGAGCTTGACGGACGGACAGATGAACGTTGTGTTTAACAAAATCTCCGTCATTTCGGTAGATACGGGAGCAGGCATCTTCATCGGCAACAATACGGCATACGGCTGGACGACGACCCGTAAGGATAACTACGGCTTCGGCAGCTCCCGCGGAGGAAATATTCATCACAATTGCAACCTGGTGTTTGACAACGATCACATCGATTTCCCGATCGACGACCACGATGTATACATTCACCACCAAACAGCCCCGGCCGCGCAACATATTCATTTTCAATCGGTCGAAGTCAATTCCGTATCCGCCAATTCCACGATTGCAGTCGGTGACAACAATCAACCCGGCTGGAACTCGACAGGGAAAAGCAACGCAGGTGCGGGAAGCTTTAAAGGACTGAACGTATCGAAAAACAATGTGAATACGATCCTCGACGACGACCTGATCGATTCGCCGGTTTTGCAAAACACCGCTTCTATCAGCCGCATGCAAAACATTTGAAGCCGGCTTACGATGCCGTGACGGAGGCGGAGGCCAACAAAGACGATTTGACCGTCTCCGCCACGCGGGCGTCGGACTGCTCCAGCACATCCAGCACATCGTTATCCTCGAGCACCGACCTGATCTCGCGCAAGCTGTTCCCGTCCCCGTGAACGGTGCCGAAGCCTTGATTTTGCTTTTTATGGCTTTGGAAGCCGCTCGGGTAATTGTTGCCAAGGTTGATGCAGGAAGCCCCCTCGACGGATCCGATTTGAATGTAGCCGATCACAAATGTCGGAGACAACAAAGAGTTCCCCATACGTTTGCCTCCTTTAGCCGCCGGCCTGCTTCGAGCGAATTTCGTACTTGAAGCCTGCCGGCGTTTTTTTGATTTCGTTTGGCACAGCCGGTTCTTTCCCGGCGCTCGGACGTTCCTCCGACTTTGTTCCGCTATCCTTCTTCCCCACCCGCGTGCCGAAATTATTGCCGAGATTCAAGGCACCGCTCAGCTCGTCGATATCCAGCCGGTCCAGCCGAAACATCAGCTGCTCCAGCGACGGATTATGGACGTGCAAGTTTTGGATCGTAATGGAGTGGCCGCCCGTTTTTTCGCTCAGCTTCTCCACCGCTTTTTCCAATCCGTGCAAACGTTCGTACAGCATCTTTTCCGCATTCCCGCGAGCCGCATGACGGCGGTCCAACCATCCCAGGAACCCCATCGTTACCCATCCTTCTTTTGAACGAATTCGAACAAGTCGTTGTCCAGCACCAAATGATAGTTAGACTCCAGCATATTGTCATTGCCGGCCACTTTCCCGAACCCTTCGTTTGTTTTGCTGAAATGCTTCCAGCCGGCCGTCTCGTTTTCACCCGAAAATACGCCGGACGATTGTGAGATCGATTGTATGCGCAAATCGCCAAAAATAATTTTCACCATGCGTCTTCCCTCCCGAAGCTTTATGTTTCCCAGGTTTCGCTGTTCAGCGGAATTTGCCGTGCGCCGGTCATCGGTTTTTTGCGGAAACGAACGGTCAGCAGCCCTTGCCGATAGCCGGTGGAAACCCCCTCGAGCTCGACATCGCTGGGAAGCAGCACTTTCCGCTGGAACTTCCCGTGGAAACGCTCATGCAGGATAAGCTCCTCCTCATCCACCGGATAATCGAAAGCAAGTTCTCCTTTCAGCAGCAGATGCCGCTCGCTCAAGCTCATTTTGATCGACTCGGGCGATCTCAGCCCAGGCAGCTCTATGACAACAACAACTTCCTCGGCCGTTTGGTAAACGTCCACGCGGGGTCCGGGGTTCGGAATAAGACGGGAGATCTCTTGCCAAAACTCTTCGCCGAGCGCCTTGCCCGCCTGATTTTGGATGGCGTTCCATAGCGCCTTGGGATGATCCATCGGTTGAACACCAACCTTTGTCTACAAGGTAGTATGCCCGCGGGCTTGAGGCGCTGACTTTTCGTTAAGCCATGCCTGTCTATTTATATGTATGCAGGCTGACCTTTTTTCAAGAACAGACAATGCTGAGAGGGGACGTTCTGTCCAAAACTTTATCCAGCCGCTCCACCATGTCGTCAATTTCCCCTTTTGCCACAATGAGCGGCGGCATCAAACGGATAGTTCCCGCATTAGGCGAATTGATCAGCAAACCTTCCTTCAGGCACTCCGAAACCAGATTAGGCCCTTGCCCCGCCGGAAGGTCGAATGCCAGCAGCAAGCCCATGCCGCGAATGTTCGCTATCGGGTGCTTTTTCGCCAGCCGCTGCAACTCCGCGACGATATATTTTCCCTGCGTATCCGCGTTTCGAGGAAGCTCTCTGCGAACAACCTCACGAATGACCGCACTGCCGACGGCCATGGCCAGAGGCTGCCCGGAATACGTCCCTCCCTGATCTCCGGGTTCGAAAATATTAAATTTCTCTTTAACGAGCAGCGCCGATAAAGGAAACCCTCCGCCGATGCCTTTTCCGAGCGTCATCACATCCGCCTGCACCCCGTAATGCTCGTACGCGAACATGTTCCCCGTTCTTCCGATCCCGGTCTGGATTTCGTCAAAAATGAGCATGATTCCGCGTTCGTCGCAAATTTGGCGAAGCCGGTGCAAAAACGCGGCGTCGGCCGGATGCACGCCGCCCTCCCCCTGAACCGGCTCCAGCATAACGGCGCAAGTTCGGTCGGTAATGGCCGCCGCGCATGCTTCGAAATCGTTTAACGGCACATGCCGAAATCCGGAAACTTTCGGGGCAAAAAGCGGCTCCCACTGTTTTTTCCCTGTCGCGGACATCGTGGCCAGCGTGCGTCCGTGGAAGCCGTTTTCAATGCATACGATTTCGTAGGCGCCGCCGAGGTTTTTAACCCCGTGCTTTCTCGCCAGCTTGATTGCGCCCTCATTCGCTTCCGCCCCACTGGAGGCGAAAAATACTTTATCGAAGCAGGAAATGTCCGTCAGCAGCCCTGCGAGCTCAATCATCGGCTTGTTGTAAAACGACGGGCTCGCATTCACCAAAACCGCCGCCTGGCGCTGCAGCGCTTCCCGAATTGCGGCAGGAGAGTGCCCGAGGCAGTTTACCGCCCAGCCGCCTATAAAATCGAGGTATCGATTGCCCTCCGTATCCCAAAGGTACATGCCTTCGCCGCGCTCCATCACAATATCCGGCCGCACCGCGACATCCATCACCGATTTCCTCGCTTGCCTTAGCAGTTCCGAAGCGGCAGCGCCGGTTTTTCCGTCAAAAAGCATACGCTCACCTCATTGGTTTTATATTTATACTTAAAAATGAATATATATACAATAACCGAAGTGAGCGCCCGATTCAATACGAAAAATTAACGCCTCTTTTTTAATCCGATTCGTCGTCGAATAATTCCTTTAACACGGCTTGCCTTTTTTCCAGAAACCGTCGGGTAACCAAATAATGCAGCGTATCTTCGTACCTGATTTCGCTGATCGGCGGACTATCGAAATTCAATATTTGCGCATCCGGGTATCCGAGCAAAATCGGCGAATGCGTAGCAATAATAAATTGTGCCTCAGCTTCAAGATTCTTGATAATTCGCAGCAGGGCCAACTGCCTTGCGGGCGACAGCGCAGCCTCCGGCTCGTCCAGCAAATAGATCGCTTTTTTACCGAAGCGGTTTTTAAAAAGGGAGAGGAACGCTTCTCCGTGCGATTGTTCGTGCAGCGATTTTCCGCCATAATATTGTAAGCTTGCCGGCATGCTGTCGATATGGGTTGCGAAATGATAGAAGGTTTCCGCCCTTAAGAAAAAGCCGTTCGTAATCTTGGGAAACCAGGAAAGGCGGATAGCATTCCCCAGTGCGGATTGCGAAGCTTCCACGTCAAAGTAGTTGTTTCTCCCGCCGCCCGCCGTGTTGAAGCCGCACTGGTAGGCGATAGCTTCCAGCAGCGTCGATTTCCCCGAGCCGTTTTCCCCAACAAAAAACGTAACGTTGCTTCGAAAAGTAATGGATTCCAGAGAACGCAAAGCCGGTATCGAAAAAGGATAACGGTTCGGGTCGCCGACAGCGGTTCGTAAAAGTTCGAGGGATCTTAAAAACATCGTCTTCATCCTCGCACAAATTGATTTTTCATGATCAGGATCTGTTCCCACATTGTGGATGCTCCTCTCAGGTTATTATAGAACTTATGTTCCTGTATGACAAATGTACAAATCCCCAAAAGTGACGCAAACCTTAGCGGCCTATTCCTGGTACATTTGGGGGAGTCCCCGGTTATCAACAAAATTAGCCATACATAATTTCCTGGCAATTAAAAACCAGCCCGGGAGAGGGCTGGCCCACACTGCTTTCGTTAGATTTTTCGGTAATGCTCCCTCTATCCGGCAACGCTGGAGTATCTTCTTAGCCCGAACCTCCAAAACGTATAAGACAGCAGCATGACGGCCGCGGCGCATAGGGGAACCGCCCACCCCGCCCAGGCGTACTGCTCCGGACGCAGCAAATATGCGGCAGGAAAGAAGCTCCCGACGGCATAAGGAACGACATAGGTCAGCAATCCGCGGATCAGCGGATGGAAAATCTCGAGCGGATATCGCGTAAAATCATAAAGCCAGTTGACCGGGTAGATGATCGACCTGACCTCAAGCACCCAAAACGACGTTACGCTGATCGCCAGCAGCACCGCGAATTGGATAACCGCGCTGCTGATCAGCGCAATGACGGCGTAGCTCACCGCCCAAGGCGTCCACTCCGTTTCAAGATGCCAAGCCGCATACAGCATGATAAAGATGCCGGTCACGAGCTGCCCGACCCCGTTCAGCTCCTGCGATTGACCTATCGTTTGAAAAAGCTCGCCGGCAGGCCGCACCATCATGACATCCATCTGGCCTCTGCGTATATAACCCGTAAGCGAAAACGGCGCATTAAAAAACGTCTGATTAAGCGCCTTGCCGGTCGCGGCAAGCCCAAAAATAAATACAAGCTCGTAAAAGTCCCAATCGGCCAGCTTCGGAATGCGCGCAAACAGCACTGACAAGAAGACAAGCGTGCTGCCCTGCGTCATGATTCCCGCAAAGACCGCGATCAGCGTATCCGCCCTGTATTCAACCAGCGTTTTGAAATATATTTTCAAATACTGGCCGTAAAGTCCGGCCAAAAAAAGCAGCTGCTGAAGCGCATTGCGTTTCGGTGCGAGCATACCGTTACCCCCCATTGATGGTCAGCCGTTTGGCCGCCTTCATCCACAGCAGCCGGCTGATCAGCAGCATGATGAGCGCCCAGACGCACTGCTCCAAAAGCGCCTCGATCATCGCCGTCCCGGTCAATTTTCCCGTATAAATCGACAAAGGAATGTACGCCATTGCCTGGAACGGCAAATATTCCACAATCCCTTTCAGCCATATCGGGAAAAAATCAAACGGAATAAGCGTTCCCGCAAAAATATCGACAATCGCTCTTTTGGCGAGTTGTACCCCGAACGTGTTCGTCGTCAAAAATGAAATCATCATCACGATCGAGTTCAGGCTGAAAGCGACCAAAAACGCGATGACAAGACTAGCGGCAAATCCGAGCAGCGCGGATAATCCGGCAGGCGGCGAAATGCCCAGAAAGAGAATCAGCAGCAGCATCGCCGGAACGTTGACCCACAGCAGCTCTACTACAAAAAAGCCGACCGCCTCCAGAAATCGCTGCGTCTGAAAATCGATCGGACGGATCAAGTCGAGCGCGATATCGCCGGAACGCACCCGCGATGCGGTCTCATAGGTCGGAGCGCGCTCGGCGGGAGACCAGCGGGCGAAGTTGACCGCCTGCCCCACCATCACATAAGTGATCAGCTGCTCCCAAGGCAGCGCCATATTCGCCGAATAATGGTAGATCGCTTTCCAAAGCATGTAGTACATGAGACTGAACATCAGCGTTGAAATAAGAGTCATTATAAAATCAAACCGGAAGTGCATCCGCTGGCGGACGGCAATGCGCGACATCCCGGCCATGCGAAGTATCGTCCGCCTCATCGGACCGCCTCCTCTGCCGCAGCCGCCGATTGCTTCCGCGCCAAACCTTCCCTGTAAATCCGGCTGATCAGCGTGTCAACGCTTTCATCCTGCATCGTCAAATCGCGCGGATTCGCTTTCTCCAAGAGGCGCCGCAGCAGCTCGGCGGTATCGACGGCATGCTGGTCGTACGAGATCCGAACGACCTGCTCCTCCGTACGGACGGTCACGTTTCCGAGTCCGGAGAAAACGGCGGCCGCCGCCTGCGCGGCCTGCACGTCCGCGAAAACTGCGCGAATTTGCCGTTCCGTCGCAAAATTTTCCTTGATGTACTGGAGGCTGCCGTCATAGATCAGATTGCCTTTGTCGATGATCATCGTCCTGTGGCAGAGCCGTTCGATATCGTTCATGTCGTGCGTCGTCAGAAGCAAAGTGACTCCTTTTTCACGGTTAATTTTTTCGATAAACGCCCGGATCCGTTCTTTGGCGACCACGTCGAGACCGATCGTAGGCTCGTCCAGAAAAAGTATTTCCGGCTCGTGAAGCAGCGCGGCCAGTATTTCGCAGCGCATTCGCTGCCCGAGAGAAAGCGTTCTCACAGGGCGCGTCAGCAAGTGCCCAACCTCCAGCACCTCGGCGAACTCCTCTAGATTGTGCCTGTAGCGTTCCGGAGGAATGCTGTACATATACCGCAGCAGTTCGTAGGAATCTTTGACCGGCAGGTCAAACAGCAGCTGCGAGCGCTGCCCGAATACGACGCCGACCTGGTAGCTGCTTAACTTGCGATTTTTGTGCGGAACGAGTCCTCCGATCCGGATCGACCCTCCGCTCGGTTCGAGTATGCCTGTCAGCATTTTGATCGTCGTGGATTTACCGGCGCCGTTCGGGCCGAGATAGGCAACGCTTTCACCTTTTTCAATCGAAAAGCTGATGTCCTCCACCGCCGTCACCTCTTTTTTCTCAGGACGAATCAGACTGACCAGCGTTCCGAACCGCCCCTCCCTGCGTACGGACGTTTGAAACACCTTGCGAACGTGCTGTACATCGATAAGCGGCAACTTCCACTCCCCCTTTTGCACTTTTCCGGCTCGAGTATTAAAATTAAATTATATGGAAAACGGAGGAAAATTTCTATAAGTATAAATATTTTTTTGAAACGATGCCCTACTAACAGCATAGCGCCAATTTCGGCAAAAAGTGATAAAATATTACCGTAATCGATAGAAAGGCGGAAACCATATGACACATTCGTTCGTCATCGAACCTGTTACGTATAACGCTTTCGAGAATGAGGCGGAACAGATCGAAAAATGCAGGGAATGGGGCCTGCTGTCGGAGAAAGCGTCCAAAACCAAAACGTTTTTCTACAAAGGAAGCGGCGTGAATCTGGCCTGCAGCATTGTCGGGTATGCCGATAAAATGACCGCAGTCATCGAGTTCGATAACGGGCAGAAGCACTGCATTCATCCTTCCTATTTGAAGGAAATGCAGGCGGCGAACTACGGTCAGAGGACTGCCGTGGCAGCAGAAGACGGAGCGTCGGAAGGTGAAGAAGCGGAAAACGCGCAGGAAGCGGCGCCGCCTGCCAAGGAAGCCGCCAAAAAGGACGAGCCCAAGTCGGAAACTCCTCCCAAGGAGAAGGCCAAGAAGGAAAAGACGCCGAAAATCGAGCTTCCCGAGGAAAAAGTGAAAATGACGGCGACCGTCAAGGAATTTACTACGGTGCCCAACCATTTCACCGAAACGGACGACGAAGTGATCATCTACGAAGCGGTTTCGATCACCGACCCGGAAACCGATATCGGCTCCGCCTGGTCCAGCCACAGCACCACGCTGAAAAAATTCGGGTTGGAAATCGGCGATACGATCACGTTCGAAGGCAAAATCGTCGCGAAGAAGCTCACCAAGCACCCTGTTCCTTACAAAATCAACAATCCGGCGAAGCTGCAAAAGGTGTGAGGCGTAGGAATGTTGGTGAATACACGCTGCGTGTCCCGGATCGTGCTTCCGATCGCTCTTGTCCCCTGATTTCTTAAATTAACCGCTTAGGCGGTTGGAATCAGGGGACAAAGGCGACCGCTTCGCTTCTCCAGCACGATTCCGTCCACTCCGCTTTTTCACCACATGAGAAGGAAGTAAGAAGGAGTATGCTGCGGCGTACTCCTTCTCGCTGCATTAAGGCTACTCGATCACATAATCATTCACGTGCTGATCTCGGACGAACACTTTTTTATCGTACGCAGCGGCGTCTTATAAAAAATAAAGCCCGGTCAGCGACATGTCCGTCACTTCAATTCCGATTTCCTCCCGGCATTCCCTTACCGCCGCTTCCCAAGCGGATTCGCCTCCCTCCGTTGCGCCGCCGGGCAGCGCCCATTTTTTGCGGCCGCACGTTTGATGCACAAGCAGAATCCTTCCCGACTCATCAAAAATCGTACATCCCGCGGCATCCGGCGTTCTGTCCATGGCATTCCCTCCGTGAATCGATTTCATCCATATAACTGGATGAAACCAGTGTAGCATCTCGCCATGCTACTTATAGCCGATGTTTTGCTGATATTCACCTTATCGTGTTATTATTAAAAGGCGTCCCGTCGGGGACGTGCCCGAAAACATTGTCCTCAGGAGTGAACATCCCCAATGATTATCCAATTCATTCGTTTAAGGTAATGTAAGGTACAGATCATCTGGGCCGGTCTCTTTTTTTTAAAACGAAGAGGCCAGGTTTATTTGACTGTGCCTTTTTTCATTCACCGAATACGAATGAATGGGGTGCTTTTTTGTGTTTGATTTTTTCGCTGAGAATGCAGACTTGTTTCGCTGTCCGATTTGCTGCGGTCTGATGAAGGTCCATGAACGGAAAAGCTTACGTTGTGCTCGGGGCCACTGCTTCGATATTTCCAAACATGGCTACGTAAATTTGCTGCCGCGCCCGGTAAAAACGAAATACGATAAAACGATGTTCGATTCGCGTAAAATCATAAGCCAAGCCGGCTTCTTCCAGCCGCTGGATGCACTTATCACCGAGCAAATTGTCCGTTACCTGGGGCGGGGGCGCGACAATATAAATATTCTGGACGCGGGCTGCGGGGAAGGATCTCATCTCGCCTTTCTGCAGGATGCGATACGTCGTGAAACCGGAGCGAGCGTCCTCGGGATGGGAATCGATATTTCCAAAGAAGCCGTCTCCCTCGCTGCCAGGCAATATCCGGGATCGCTGTGGAGCGTAGCCGATCTCGCGAAGTGCCCGCTGCAGGACCGCCGGTTTCCATGCATCGTCAATATCCTCTCGCCTTCAAATTATTCCGAATTCCTGAGAATGCTTGCGCGCGGCGGAATCGTCGTCAAGGTCGTGCCGGAAAGCGGCTATCTTAAGGAGCTGCGCGAGCTTTTTTACGAGCCGGACAAACAAACGTATTCGAGCAGCGGAACGCAGGAGCGGTTCGCTCACTTTTTTAAGATGATCGAGGCCCGCCGTTTAAATTACACATTTCGCTTGGAACGTTCGCTTATTCCTCACTTGTTTCGCATGACGCCGCTATCGTGGGGAGCCGGTGAAAATGCATTCCGAAAAGCGCCGGACGTGGACGATATGGAGGTTACGGTTGATCTGACCGTATTGATCGGTACGATGCCTGGATGATTCCATCCTTGCCTGATCACGGTGCCCGAAGACCTGCTCTTTCGGGCACTGCCCGTTTTCACGAATCTTCTTGTCATGGTATAATACTGCTAATGATAAGGAGATGATTCCAAAATGGGTGACCATCTGCTTGATCCGCACAACGATTTTGTATTTAAACGTATTTTCGGCAGTGAAGAGAACAAAGATATTTTGCTGGCCTTTTTGAACAGGACCTTTATGGAATCCAATGAGCCACCATTAACGGATATTATCCTGATGAACCCGTACACGGAAAAGGACTCTCCGCAAGACAAGCAGTCCATTCTGGACATCAAGGCCCGAACGATCGACGGGAAGCTCATCAACATCGAAATCCAGCTGTTTAATCGTTACGATATAGAGAAACGCACCTTGTATTACTGGAGCAAAATGTATTCGGATCAGCTTGTGGAAGGCCAGCCTTACCGTGAATTGAAAAAATGCGTTGCGATCAACATTCTCAATTTTCCATATTTGCCGAATGATCAGTATCATAATATCTTTCACTTACGAGAGCAACGTTCTTCCATTCCTCTTTCAGACGATTTGGAGATCCATTTCATGGAGCTGCCGAAGCTTGACGATTCGACGGTTCCGGTTGATGGGGGTTTGGCCAACTGGCTGTTATTCCTAAAGGGTGTAAATAAATCGGCTTGGGAGGTGCTGACCATGAATGAACCGATGTTAAAAAAAGCAATGACCGTGCTGGAGTTTCTCAGCTATGATGCAGAGACTCGCAGGCTCTATGAAGCGCGGCAAAAATATCTTCATGACGAAGCGTCGTTGATTGAAGGAGCTAAAACGGAAGGTCGGGCGGAAGGTCGGGCGGAAGGTCGAGCGGAAGGTCTTGCAGAAGGCATTGCTGAAGGCAGAGCCGAAGGAAAGGAAGAAATGGCCCGAAGGCTTCTAGCCCTGGGAGTCGATATTTCCGTCATTGCCGAGGCATCCGGTCTTACCGAGCCAGAAATCAAGAAACTCAAACCTCTTCAGTGATAGAAATAGGAATGACATGAAAACGCAAGCGGATGTTAAAGAACGAAGCAGATTTAGTTGCTTTATTCTCCAACATCCGCTTTACTGCGTTTATTACCGCTCAAATCTCCACGGGTAAACCGCTGTTATTTGCCCCTCCCTCCTCTTTACGATCCCGTAGAGCGGTAATGCCGAACCCCGAAATGCCAGACCAGCAAACACGGAAGCAGAAACAACGCACCCGCAAGCGGCATCAGTATGTACAGAATGTCGTTTCCGTGGGTTTTGCCCAAAATGTAAAGCAGAGGCAAGTAGCTGACGCATCCGAACGGGATGATGAAGGTGAAAAAGACCGTGACCCATTTTTGATATATATTCAGCGGGTATTTCGCCATCTCCCTGCCTCCGTCCGTGAAAATATTGGCGATCTCCAGCCCTTGCACCGTCCAGAAGCAGAGCGTCGCTGTCAGCATGAAGATGCCCGTAAAAATAAACGTGCCGCATACGATCATCAGCAGGAGTGTTACCGCCTTCGCGAAGCTCCATGCGATTGGCAAGTTCATCAAAGCCCACACGAGGACCATGACGCTTTGCAGCAATCGTCCGGCCCGGGTGAACTCAAACCGGGAGCCGAGCACCTGCAGGACCGTGCTCCGCGGACGAACGAGAAGGCGGTCGAAGCCGCCATCCGCCACCAGGCTGGAGAACAGGTCGAACCCGCGTGAAAAGCATTCGCTCAGCGAGTAAGCCATGCCGATCACCGCAAATAGCAGCACGGCTTCAAAAAAGCTCCAGCCGCGAAGCTGTCCGAACCTCTCGAACATAAAATAAAGCCCGGCAAAAGCCGTAAACGGGATAAAAAACTGGCCGAACGTCAGCAGCCAGAACGAGGCGCGGTATTGCATTTGCGACCTGAACAATATCGATAAGTATTTGAAATATAAGCTCATGGCCCGTCAACCTCCTTGTACCACAACTTGGCGCAGTGCTCTGCGCAGGCTCCACGCTCCGATGCCGGCCATGACGGCCAGCCAGAGCAGCTGTGCGAGGATACCCCACATCGCCTCCGCCTGCGGAATTTGTCCGGAGTAAACACGGAACGGAAAATCCGCCGTCCAGCGGAACGGCAGCGCGTAAGCGATATTTTGCAGCCATGTCGGCATAAGCGGGATCGGCAAAATCATTCCGGAAAAAAATTCGCCGGTCACCGCGATCATCAGCGTCGAGCCGGTGGGCGACATCGTCCAAAATACGGATATGTAGATCAGCATGGAGATCGCGACATTGACAAGCAGTCCGAGCAGCAGCGCGGATATAAATAATCCGAACGCAGCCGGAGAAGGCGGCGGGCTGAGACGGTACGGTTCCGGCAAAATGAGGACGACAAGCAAAATCGGGAAGCAGCGAAGAATGGCGCTCGAGAATCGCTGGGCCAGCAGCTTGGCGAACCAGAACCGGTAAATGCCGCAGGGGCGGCATAACTCATAAGCGATGTTGCCGCTTGTAATCAGCGAAAAAATTTCACCGTCCCGGTACCATAACGCGATAAAAGCGAGAAAGATCTGCTGCAGCCAAATGTACGCGACCAGCTCTTTTAACGTGATCGGCGGCTGCGCGGCGCTTTGGCTGTAAAACGCGACAAAAATCATAATGAAAATGAAGCCGAAAAACAGCTGCGTCAGAACGCCGGCCAAAGCGGCTGAACGGTACTGCAGTCCGTTGATGAAGCGCAGCTTCAAAACCGATATATAGGCGCTCATATTTGATGCTCCTTATACAATTGTACGATGATTTCTTCGACGGGCTTCGTTTCGACGGCAACATCGACAAGTTCGACCCGCTCCGATAATCTGGAGATGACGCTGGCGATCGGCACCCGTTCGGTATCGACACTGTAGACCGCCCGCTCCGGCGACCAAGACAGCCGGTTCGTACCGGGGATATCGACCGGCTCGGCATGTTCCCGGTAGTCAGCCGTAATGATCCGCTCCGTGCCGAACCTGCCGCGAAGTGACCCGATAGTGCCATCGTAGAGCAGTGTTCCTTTGCCGATCATCAGGATACGGTCGGCCAGCGCTTCGATATCTTGCATATCGTGAGTGGTCAGGATAACCGTCACGCCCTTCTCCTGGTTGATCGCCTTGATGAACTGGCGAACGGCGATTTTGCTCACCGCATCCAGCCCGATCGTCGGCTCATCCAAAAATAAAATCTTCGGGCCATGAAGGAGCGAAGCGGCAATTTCGCAGCGCATCCGCTGCCCCAGGCTCAGCTGCCTGACAGGGGTTTGCAGGATCCCGCCAAGTCCCAACCTCTCCGTAAGCAGATGCAGATTCGCACGATAAACCGCAGCCGGTATTTTGTAAATGTCGCGCAGCAGTTCGAACGAGTCGATTACGGGTACGTCCCACCACAGCTGCGAGCGCTGCCCGAACACGACGCCGATATTTCCGACGTAGGCCGTCCTATCCTCCCATGGCGTATAACCCATGATCGAACAGGCGCCCCGATCCGGCACCAAAATGCCGCTCATCACCTTGATCGTCGTCGATTTTCCTGCGCCGTTAGGTCCGATATAGCCGACGATTTCCCCTTCGCCAATCGTGAACGAAATGTTGTGAAGCGCTTCCACGACGGTGTGTTCACGGACAAACAGAGCCTTTACGGCCTGGCGAAGACCGGCCGAACGCTTCGCGACCTTAAACGATTTGCTGATGCCTTGCAGTGCGATCATTCATTTTTCCCTCCCTCAAGTTGTTCCTGAAAAAATATATCCAAAATCCCCAAAAAAATATAGACTTATAATTTTCTGTCGGTTATAATAATATTATAAGGGTCGAGGACACTTACGTTTAGTTAAAATCTGTCAAAAATAGCCAAACGACATCGCGTATGTCGTTTTTTTTATTTGCCGGATCGCGGTCAGCGATAAAAAAGCAATCGACCGGGACTCCATGTCATGAAGAAATCCTGGTCGGATTAGCCCCTTCCGTTACTATTACGTTATTACGGTCCTTACAGTTAATTCGCTATTAAGCACACGATGGCTCGGGTTCAGGTTACCGTCAGCGAGTTTGCCTATGACAAAAAACTGAACTTCGGAAAACGGCCCGTTTGTTTGCAGCACCAACTCGATTTCATAAACAATTATCGCTGCGGCAAGGGTAGTTACGAAGTTTCCTTCAGAAATGGGGGGAACAAAGAGCGGAAAGCTGGTGAGCAGCTTTTTTGCGGCAAGTCCCGCACTGGCATCGTAAACGTTAACGGCAACAAAAGCAGTTTCGGTGGTGTCGTTATTAAGCATTCTAAGCTGTACAGCAGCAGTTTTGGTAGCTGCAGGTGCAAGATTGTCCAGCGGTCCTGTTGTATAAAAAACTGTTGGCATGTTTAATGCCCTCCTCCTGATACACATGATGAACTACGCTATATAAAATGCGAGTCTCGTGAATCCGGGATGGACAAATTTTCCGGTCAAACTGTCTATTTTTGGCTTGCCTTTTCGGGTTTTCCGGATAGGATGACACTATAAGGAAGACATCGTCTATTTGCTGTAAACAAGCCTCCTGTCCGAACATCGGAACAGGAGGCTTTTTATGTGGAATAAATGGGAAAGGGATGGGACGGAAT
Source organism: Paenibacillus hamazuiensis (assembly GCF_023276405.1). Classification (NCBI taxonomy): domain Bacteria; kingdom Bacillati; phylum Bacillota; class Bacilli; order Caryophanales; family Paenibacillaceae; genus Paenibacillus; species Paenibacillus hamazuiensis. The sequence goes on along the minus strand of NZ_JALRMO010000001.1, from coordinate 1,021,318 downwards.
CGAAACGGACGGCTGATCTGTTGCGAGCGGTACGCCCTACCTTCCAATTAATAAGTACATTGGGTTATAATACATTTAGTAAGCTGATTTCAAAAAGGAGGATACTTTAATGAATCGTGCAACAATCAAAGCATCCGATTTCCGTCAACCCGCATTCGAAATAACTCCTCAATTTATCGATCGGTGGTCGCCAAGGTCTTTTCTGGAAAAAGAAGTTCCCGAGCAGGTGCTGTACAGTGTATTCGAAGCGGCGCGATGGGCACCGTCCGCCTCGAATCTGCAGCCTTGGAAATTTATTATCGCCCGTACCGAAGAAGACCGTGAACGATTTTATTCCTTTATCATGCCGGGAAATCTCATTTGGTGCAAAAAAGCACCCGTACTCGCTGTCATCGCTTCGCATACGACATCCGAAAGGGGATTCAACGCCGCACATGCTTTCGATACGGGAGCAGCCTGGGGTTATCTTGCCCTGGAAGCGACGCGTCAAGGTTTGATTACCCATGCGATGGGAGGATTTGAAAAAGATAAAGCCCGCGAAGTCCTGAATGTACCCGCGGATTATGAACTCCATGCTGTCGTCGCCATCGGATATCAAGGCGATAAAGAAGCTTTGCCGGAAAATCTTCAGGAGCGCGAACAGCCGAACCAGCGCCGTCCTTTAAAAGAATCTTTGTTTGAAGGTACTTTCGGAAAAGAAACGCTCTCCCGGGTTCGACAGTAACCCTCGAAAAGTAGGCACCCTTTTGGGTGCTGTGGACAACTGAAATCCAGATTTGACGCGGCTTTTCGGACTTTTCCACAGGCACTACGACGCGAAAAAATCCAAAAAACTGTAGGCACTAAATTTTTGTGGATAATTAGATATTTTTGTTGCATTTCTTGTAGTATATATTATATCCTGTAGATATGTATATACGAACAATCTCTCGTAAAAATAAAAACGGTTCGATCACCCGTTACGTACAGCTCGCCCATAATGAGCGAAATCCTGTGACCGGAACTCCACAAGCGAAAGTCCTGTACCATTTCGGCCGCGCTGACGAACTGGACATGGAGGGCTTGAAACGTCTTGCCGCCAGCATCCACCGTTTTATTGGCGAGCCGCAAGCGCCCTCTCCATCTTCAGCGCAACCCGCTTCGGTTACGCTCCTTAGCAGTCGTTCGCTGGGCGGCGTATGGCTGCTCGATCAACTTTGGAAGAAGCTTGGTATCGGCGAAGCGATTACACGACGACTTGCCGACCGGGAATACCGCATGCCGGTTGAACGCGCCATCTTTGCCATGGTGGCCAATCGGGCGCTGGCACCAAGCAGCAAGCTGGCGATTGAAGATTGGGTGGATCGTGAAGTGGTCATCCCGGACCTTCCGGCGTTTGACGTGCAGCATGGCTACCGGGCAATGGATTTTCTGCTCACGTCGGAAGAAAGCATCCAGCGTGAAGTGTTCCATACGGTAGCGGATTTGCTGAATCTGGAAGTCGATCTGCTGTTCTTCGACACGACCTCCACGTATTTTGAGACGGAAGAGGACGACGAAGACGATTTTCGCAAAACCGGTTATTCGAAAGACCATCGCCCCGACCTTCCGCAGGTGGTCATCGGTTTTGCTGTCACGCGTGAGGGCATCCCGATTCGTTGTTGGGTGTGGCCGGGCAATACGTCGGATATGAACGTTGTGCCGCAGGTGAAAAAGGATCTGATCGGGTGGAAACTCGGGCGTGTGATTACCGTCGTCGACCGCGGTTTCTCCTCCGAAGACAATCTGCGCGTACTGCAACAGAGCGGCGGCCACTACATTGCCGGGGAGAAGATGACGTCGGGCAAGCCGACCGTCGAAGCGGCACTCGCGCATCCGGGACGTTTCAAAACGATCCGAGACAACCTGGAGGTCAAGGAGATCGTCGTGGGGGATGGCGAAGCGCGCAAGCGATACGTGCTCGTTCGCAATCCGGAAGAAGCAAAGCGGGATGCCGCCCGGCGCGAAGCGCATCTGGAGCAGCTGCGCACGGAGCTTGCCCGGTTGAAGGAACTGGACGGCGAAGCGCATACCGGGGCACACTGCCGTCTACACAGCCATCCGACGTACAAACGGTATCTCAAGACCGACAAGCGCGGCAATCTGCGTATCGATCTGGCCGCCGTCAAAGCGATGGAGCATCTGGACGGCAAATACTTGCTGCGCACCTCTGACGACACCTTGTCCACGGAAGACGTGGCACTCGGGTACAAGCAATTGCTTCAGGTGGAAGCAGCGTTTCGGACACTCAAGCAATCGCTGGAACTGCGGCCGGTCTACCACCGGAAAGAAGAACGGATTCGCGCACATGTCCTGCTTTGCTGGCTGGCCTTGATGCTCATCCGGATTGCAGAAAACCAAACCGGTCAAACGTGGCGCGAGATTCGTTCGCTCATGCAGACGCTGCATCTGGTTGAGTACCGTTTGGATGGTGGAAAGCTGCGGCAACGGACGGAATTAACGGACGAACATCGGGCAATTGTTTCGGCCTTGCAAATCGCAGAACCCCAGCAAATATGGGATATTTCGCTCTCTTGACCCCCAAAAGATGTAGGCACCACACGTAGTTATCCACAACTGCCGCATCCCTTGTCCCGCTTGGGTTTGAGACGGATTGTGCATCTACCGACTGTCGAACCCGGGGCTCTAACAAGACGGGAAAGAAAAGCAGCCGATTCCGACAGCCTGATCTTATAGTAAAAAAAAGCCGGACAGATGCCCAGGCATCTGTCCGGCTTTATTCGCTTAGGCGATGGCGCCTTCGGAGAACTGGCTGTTGTACAGCTCGGCGTAGAAACCGCCGCGCGCAAGCAGCTCCTCGTGCGTCCCCTGCTCGACGACGCTGCCGTGGTTCATGACGAGGATCAGATCGGCATCCCGGATCGTCGACAGCCTGTGAGCAATAACGAAGCTTGTGCGTCCCCGCATCAGCGTGTGCATCGCTTTCTGGATCTGCATCTCGGTCCGCGTATCGACGCTGCTTGTCGCCTCATCGAGGATGAGAATGGCGGGATTCGCGAGGATCGCGCGGGCTATGGTGAGCAGCTGCTTTTGCCCTTGCGAGATGTTGGATGCTTCCTCATTCAGCACCGTGTCGTATCCGTCCGGCAACGTGCGGATGAAATGGTCGGCATGCGCTGCCTGCGCGGCTGCGACGATTTCCGCCTCGCTGGCGCCGGCCCGGCCGTAGCCGATGTTGTCGCGAATCGTGCCGTTAAACAGCCACGTATCCTGCAGCACCATACCGAAGAGCCGGCGCAGCTGCCCGCGTTCCATCGCGGTAATATTGACGCCGTCGACCGTAATCGCGCCGCTGTTTAATTCGTAGAAGCGCATGAGAAGATTGACGAGTGTCGTTTTGCCGGCTCCGGTCGGACCGACGATCGCAATTGTTTGTCCTTGCTTTACGTCGATGTTCATGTTTTCGATGAGCGAGGCGCCTTCCTTGTAACCGAAGCTGACGTTTTCAAAGCGTACATCGCCCTTCGGCTCGCGCAATACGATGCCGTTCTCCGTCTCCGCAACTTCTTCCGGCTCGTCGAGAATTTCGAATACCCGCTCCGAGGAAGCCAGCGTGGATTGGATGATGTTTGCGATGTTGGCGGTCTGTATAATCGGCATCGAGAACTGGCGCGCATATTGAATGAAAGCTTGAATATCGCCGATCTCAATCAGTTTTCGCGTCGCCAGAATGCCGCCGACGACGCAAATCAGCACGTAACCGATGTTATTGATAACCGTCATAAGCGGCATCATGATGCCGCTGACGAACTGCGCCCGCCAACCGGATTCGTACAAGCGGTCGTTAATCGCATCGAACTTCGCCACGGATTTTTTCTCGTACCCGAACGCCTTGACGATTTTATGGCCGGTATACATCTCCTCCACATGCCCGTTCAGCTCGCCGAGCGCCTTCTGCTGACCGATAAAATGAGCCTGCGACCGCGACGAGATCGCTTTGATCACAAGAAAGCTCAAAGGTAATGTCAGCACGAGAATCAAGGTTAAAAGCGGGCTGATCGTCAGCATCATCACGACGATACCAAGCAGCGTGATGGCGGATGTCATAACCTGGGTCAAGCTTTGCTGGAGCGTTCCGCTGATATTGTCCATATCGTTTACGGCCCGGCTCATGATTTCGCCGTGGGTTTGCGAATCGAAATATTTGAGCGGCAGGCGAGTCAGCTTTTCGTTTACGTCCCTGCGCAGCCGGTACACCATCTTCTGTGCGACCCCGGCCATCAAATATTGCTGGATATAGGCAAATAAAGAGCTGAATGCATACAAAACGATCAAAATCAGGATAATATTCATGATGTACGGAAAATCGATAGCGGCTCCGGGAACGTTTTGCATTTTGGCCATCAGGCCTTCGAACAGCCGGGTCGTCGCTTTCCCCATTATTTTCGGGCTTACGATGCCGAAAATGGTGCTGAGCACTGCGGTAATAATGACGGCGACGAGCTGCAAGCGAAAAGGCTTCAAATAACCGAGCAGCCGGCGGAATGTCCGTTTGGCGTCTTTGGCCTTTTGCCCGGGCATCGCCATCGGCATTCCGAAGCCGCCGCCCATCGGCCCCCGCCCGGGTCCGCCCATACCGGGGCCACGGCCCATTCCCGCCGCTCCGCCGGGAGGTTTTCCCGGACCGCCGCCGTATCCATTGTTTTGATTTTGCCCGCTCATGCAATCTCCTCCTCAGCCAGCTGCGAGGCCACGATTTCCCGGTACACTTCGCATGTTTCCATCAATTCACGGTGACTGCCGATTCCGGCGATCTCCCCGTCGTCGAGCACGATGATGCGGTCCGCATCGATGACCGTACTGACCCTTTGCGCTACGATGATGACGGAAGCTTCCGTCGTCTCCCGTTTCAGCGCAGCCCGCAGTTTGGCGTCGGTCTTGAAATCAAGCGCCGAAAAGCTGTCGTCGAACACATAGATGTCCGGCCTGCGCACGATCGCCCGCGCTATGGACAGCCGTTGTTTTTGCCCACCGGACAGATTGGATCCTCCCTGCGAGATAACCGCGTCATAACCTTCCTGCTTTTCGGAAATAAACGAGGCGGCCTGTGCGATTTCCGCGGCATGCCGAATCTCCTCGTCCGTTGCGTCCTCTTTGCCGTAGGCGATATTGTCGCGGATCGTCCCCGAGAAAAGCACCGCTTTTTGCGGAACGAAGCCGATTTTGGAGCGCAGGCTTTCCTGGGTCATATCCCGCACATCGACGCCGTCCACCGTTACGCTGCCGCTGTCCGCATCGTAGAAGCGCGCCAGCAAGCTGACGAGCGTCGATTTGCCCGACCCGGTGCCGCCGATAATCGCCGTCGTTTCCCCAGGCCTCGCTTCGAACGAAATGTTCGAGAGCGCCGGTTTTTCCGCGCCGGGGTAGCTGAACGTGACATGATCGAAAACGACATGACCGCCTTTGCCGGCCGCTGTTTTCGCCTCCGGATGGTCGACGATTTCCGGCTCGGTATCCAGCACCTGATTGATTCGAACCGCTGAAGCGGAAGCACGCGGCACCATGATGAACATCATCGATACCATGATCAGCGAAAACATAATCTGCATGGCATACTGCAGGAACGCCATCAGGTCGCCCACCTCCATGTGTCCGGCGCTGATGCGCAGGCCCCCGAACCAAATGATCGCGATGGAGGTTAGGTTCATGATCAGCATCATCATCGGCATCATCGCCGCCATGATTTTATTTGCCTTTACGGCGGTGTCGGTCAAGTCGAGATTCGCTTCATCGAAACGCTTCTTCTCGTCCTCGTTTCGGTTAAACGCGCGGATCACGCGAATTCCGGTCAAACTTTCCCGCAAGACGAGGTTCAGTTTGTCGATTTTCGGCTGCATGACCTTAAACAGCGGTATCCCTCTGCCCGCGATCAAATAAATCGTCAAAGCGAGCACCGGAATGACGCAAACGATGACCAGCGAAAGCCCGGGATCCTTGGAAATCGCCATGATCGTGCCGCCGATGCACATCATAGGAGCGGCGACCATCATCCGCATCATCATCAGCAGCACCTGCTGCACCTGCGTAATGTCGTTCGTCGTACGTGTAATGAGCGAAGCCGTGCCGAGCTTGTCGAACTCCTGCAGTGAAAAGCTCTCGACGCGGGCGAACGTGCGTCCGCGCACGATCCGTCCGAACCCGGCGGATATTTTGGACGAATAGAAGCTGGAGATCACCGAAAAAAGCCCGCTTACCACGGACACCAATAACATGATGCCGCCGATGCGCCATATATAACCGATGTCCCCCGGAACGATGCCGTGGTCGACAATGTCGGCCATCAAAGTCGGCAGGATCAGCTCGGACAGCGACTGTAGAAATATAAGAAGCAGTACGAAAGCAATCGTCCAGCGATATGGCTGTAAAAATTTAAATAACTTGATCATGATTTCACCCTTTCCTCTTCCATGTCAGCTTTCGTTCGAAGGCGAGGCGACAAGGGCTAAACAGCCGACAACCGCATCCCGGATATCTTGATCGACCGATTGCTCGATGTCCGCCTTGATCCTGTTTTTTTCCAGAAGCTCCTTATTCCGGTGCCGGAAAAACATCGTACTGTGCATCAGCGCTCCCCAAAATTGCAAAGCGAGCAGCTCCGGCGACATGTTCCGGATTTCCCCAAGCTGCATGCCTCTCTCAAGCGTTTGGCGGATGATCGCCATGTTCTCGTGGTGCCAATTCCAATTGGCCAGCTCCTCCGTTGAAAACAGCTCATGCAGATCGTGCCGCATTCTCATGAAAAACAGCACATGATCGGATTCTTCCAGCATATTGCTGCACATGGTGATGATAAACTTCTCGAGCATCGGCAGCACCGGACCGTCCCCTGCAAAATGCGATTGAACGTGCCTTTTCGACATCTCGAACATATGGGTGAACAATTCCCGGAACAACTCGCGTTTATCCTTGAAATAGTAATAAACGAGCCCTCTGGCTACCCCCGCCCGCTCCGCCACATCGCCGATCTCGGCGGCGGCGTAGCCTTTTTCCACATATACTTTCAAGGCACCCCGAATTATCGCTTCTTTGCGTTGTCTGCGGATTTCCTCATTTTGTTCCTTGTTGCGCGGCACCTGTTCATCACCTCTTTTTGATTGACTTTCATGTCAACCAAAATATAGCGTAAGACCGGGTTTGTTGTCAAGCAGCGTTTGCCCCCCACTAGGGCCCGTGCTTCCGTAGCCGACTAGCCCTTGAGGGCGCTCAGGCGTGTTGTTGTCAGGTTAGCGATCCGGTGATTACGTCCCACAAGCTTTATGGACTTCAAATCCGCTATTTTGACTAAATGGTTTTGTTTCCAATTTTGCCGGACAGCAGAGCCTTTATTTATCGAAAGAACGCCTCAAACGAGTCTCTTTTGCAGAAATAACGTACTCTGTGTCCCCGAACCTGCTAAAAGGCTTTATTTCTGTAAAATAACGGACGTTTAGTCCGGATGCAGTCACAGATGTGCCGGCTTTATCCGTTATCACCATCGCATCCATCGTTTCTTTTTGCTGAATGAAGGAGTACTTGCCCCAGGCTCGCGTTTTATACGTCCTTGCTTGCGTCGCAACGCTTCGGACGGACGTCCGAACTTTAAGCGCAAGCGCTGCACCCACGAAAAAAAGGCCAAGGAGATAGCCCTCTCCTTGACCTTTTCAGCATACGAAAACTTTTTATTCTCTGGAATCTTCGACCGGGAACCAGCCGGGAATGCTCAGCATCAGCTTCCACATCGGGTCGGGGATGGTCAGTGCCTGCCGGTCGTTTAATGAGAGGGTCGTCCGGATTTCGTCCTCGCGTCCTTGCCGGATCAGCTCACCCCATTCCGGCTCCATGATCAGCTCCCGCCCGACGGCGATCAGCGGGATGCCGGCTTGCAGAGCTTCCAGCGCATCCTCGGGAGTGTGAACGCTCCCCACGCCGATAACCGGCAGTTCGTGGCCGGCACGCTCCTGAATAATCTCCAGCCGGGAGCGGGTATCGGTAACCCCCCGTCTCGGAACGGAGCGAAAATCTTTTAACGAAATATGAAGATAATCGAGCCCGACAGTCGATAAGGCATCCACAAAAGCCAGCGTATCGCTCATCGTAATACCCGGAGTTTCCGGCTCCTCGGGGGAAAGCCGGTACCCGACGATAAACGGCTTTTTCGCACGGTCGCGAACCGTTTGCAGCACTTTCCTCGCAACCGCCAATGGGAAAGTCATTCGTTTTTCCAGGCTGCCACCGAACGAGTCGGAGCGTCTGTTGGTGTAAGGGGAATAGAACTGATGAAGAAGATTTCCATTGCCGCCATGAATCTCAACGCCGTCGAAGCCGGCTTCGACGGCCCGTCCGGCAGCATCCGCATAAGCTTGGACAAGACCGTGTATTTCCGGTTCGGTCAGCTCGCGCGGTATTGGAGCGCCTTCTCTTTCTTCCGGAATAGTCCCGCTGCTTACGACATCTCCCGTTTTGGAGCCTTGCCTGCCGGCATGGAAAATTTGCAGCACCGCCTTGGCCCCTTCGGCCTGAATGGCCGCAGCAAGCCTGCTTAATCCGGGGATAAGTTCATCCCGGTCCGCACCGGGGGCGCCGTTAATTCCGCCTTGTGCCGATACGTAAGTCGCTGCCGTTATAACCATGCCAACGCCCTTGGCACGGCGAGTGTAGTAGCGAATTTCTTCGTCGGAAATCGAGCCGTCCTCATTGGAGCTCAGATGTGTCATGGGCGCCATAACGATCCTGCTTTTTAGGTGTACGCCGCCAGGCTGAAAAGTAAACGGTTGGAAAATCGGTTGGTAAGCCGGTTTCATTAGTTACAGCTCCTTCGGTACTGGTTTTCCCTCCTGAACGAATCGCAGCTTTACCTATTTCGGATCAAGCTGCAGCGTAGGGGGAGTTGCTGTTACCGATTATAGCGAATAATGAAAAATGGCGTAAGAACGCAATTTACCAGGACCAAATCAGGATGAATGGACACACTTACTTTTGTATAGTTCAAAAGAGCTTAGCTTCTATACGCTCTCCAATCATGCATTTATCATTTTGATATCAGGAGGAATATGGAAAAGATCGGAGAATAGTAGGTTTAACTCCGCATAGGGTTGATGACGCGGCAAAAATTAAAAGGGGGCGGTTTGCATGTTTTTCGTGCAAATGGCCGGTTTTCCCGGCTCGGGAAAATCGACGGTAGCGAGAGAAATTGCCAAGCGGACAAGGGCGGTTATCATTGACCATGACATCGTAAAAACCGCATTGATGCAATTTTCCGAAGGAACGGCGAACGATAAGGCGACAGGTTCGATTGCCTACGGAATCGAGTGGTCGCTGATCGATGTTATTTTGTCTCAAGGGCACTCGGTTATCCATGACAGTCCCTGCTTTTACGTCGAAACCGTAGACAAGCGACTGGAGCTTTGCAACAAATACGATGCGATCTATAAATATGTCGAATGTTATCTTGACGATATGATTGAAATCAATCGCCGGCTCGGAGAGCGCGACCGAATGATCAGCCAAATCGGACAAATCGGCTCCGAGGAAAGGTTCAAGCGGTTAATCGCAGACAGCAAAAAACCGGCCGACCGCAAATGCCTTGTCGTCGATTCATCGCAGCCGCCGGAACGTTATATGGAACGGGTTTTGGAATATATACGCGAATAGCCTCACGTTCCATCGGACGCTATCGCATGAATGAATCAAGGAGCTGCCGCGGCAGCTCCTCACCCCTTTACCGCCCCGGCGGTAATGCCTTTGATAAACGTCTTGGACCCGAGCAAAAAGACGATCAGCACCGGCACGGTCGCCATCGCCAGAGCCGCCATGCGCGCCGCGTAATCGGTGCGGTGCACGATGCCGAGATTTGAGACGAATACCGGGATCGTGTACCATTTCGCATTGTTGATCGTAACGAGCGGCAGCAGGTAGTTGTTCCACGACCACAGAAACACGAGCGTGGCCAAAGTTGCGAGCCCCGGTACGATAAGCGGAAAAACGATGCGGAATAAAATGCCCGGCTCCGAGCAGCCGTCGATGCGCGCGCATTCGATAATTTCGCTCGGCACGGAATCTTTGATAAACTGCGTCATGAAAAAAGCCCCGAACGGAAATGCGGTCCAGATCAGAATGATCGGAAACAGCGTATTGCCGAGCCCCATGTGCTTCATTTGAATGATGTAGCCGATCAGACCGACCTGGGAAGGCACCATCAAGGTGATAATGATGAAATAATTCATCGCCCGCTTCAGCCGGAACCGGTATTTGGCGACCGCATAGCCGGCCAGCGCACTGATCAGCACCGAAAGCGCAACGGCGCATACCGAGACGATCAGACTGTTCGCATACACCCGGAAAAAGTTGGTGGCGAATACCGTTTTGAGATTTTCCGCCAAGTAGTCGCTCGGCCAAAGCGGCAGTCCTTTGAAAATATCTTCGTTGTAATACGTCGACATCGTCAGCATGACGTAAAACGGCAGCAGCGAGACGGCGGTTATCAGCAGCAGGAACGCCCATTTCAGCGCCTTCATGACGTCTCCTCCTTGCCCGACGTTAATTTATAGCTCAAAATCGAGAAAACGACGATAATGACGAACAGCGTGTAAGCGATCGAAGCGCCGTACCCGAACCTCGTATTCGAAATGAACGAATCGTCCACGAATTTCCAAATGACTGTCAGCGCCGCATTGTCCGGTCCGCCGACCGAGCTCGCTCCCGACCATCCGCCGTACAGCAGCTTGGGCTCGTCGAACAGCTGCAGCCCGCCGATGACGGACGTGACGACGAGAAATACCGTAATATTGCGGAGCAGCGGCAGCGTGATGCGGGTGAACGTGTGAAACCCGGTCGAGCCGTCCACCTTGGCCGCCTCGTAAATGTCCTGCGGAACCGCCGTCATCCCCGCCAAATAGATCGCCATAAAATAGCCCAAATAACGCCAAATGATCATAACTGCGATGATCGTACGCGACGACCACGGATTTTGCAGCCAGTAATACCCTTCCTCCATCACGCCGAGCCGAACGAGCACCTGATTGACCGTGCCTGTCTGCCAGTCGAATAAAAAAGAGAAAATAAAACCGATCGCCACCGGCGTCGTGATGTAAGGAAGCATGTTGACCGTTTGGAAAAAACGGCGGCCGCGCGTCAAATGAAAGGTCAAATAAGCAAGCAGCATGCCCAAAATCAGCGTCGCCGGCACGGACATCAGCATAATGACAAACGTATTGAACAGCGATTTGTAAAAAAGCGGGTCGTCCGTCAGCAGCTTGACGTAATTGTCGAGACCGATAAACGTCTTCGGTCCGACGCCGTTCCATTCGGTCAAGCTCAAATACAGAGAATAGGCGACCGGGTAAAAATGAAACAGCACATACAGCGCCACGAAAGGCAGTATGAACAAATACGGCCAAATGCGTATGCTGAGGCCGATCTTCCAGGCGGCGGACGCATTCCTGCGCGCGACAACCGCTTCCGTTTTCATATCCACTCCCATTCCTCCGTCCGCTTGCAAAATTCGGATGAAAAACGGCATACGCGCATACCGCGAGAGCGTCCGCTGCGCAGCGCCAAAGCGGGCCACCGGGCGGCCGCGATGCTGACCACCTGCCTGCGAACCGCCGCTTTTTGCGGAGCCGAATGCCGTTTTTCACCCGCCGGGTTTTAGTTTCGCATCATTTCACGGTGGCATCGGAAGCTTTGTTTTTCACTTCGGCCTTAAACTTCTCCAGCGCCTTATCCGCATCGATGCCCGTATCCTGCGTCCAGAGCGGGTACAGCGTTTTGAACGCGCTGTCCACGATCGACTCGTATTTCGTTTGCGCCTGGCCTTTCAAATCCGGCACAATTTTTTCCACGAAATATTTGGTCAAATTTTGACCGCCGAAGAAGGCGTCGAACTCCGACCCTTTATTGATCAAATCAGCGTTTTTCGCATAAAACGATTTGACGCCGGGAGTAAATCCGAATTTCTCCAAAGCGATTTTCGTGCCTTCGTCCGATACGTAGCAGAAGTTGATAAACGCCCATGCCGCCTGCTTCTGCTTGCTGTCCTTGTACACGCTGACGGCCGTGCCGCCGAGCGTAAATCCGCCGCCGGGCGCTTTGACGAGTCCCCAGCGTCCCTTGCCTTCCTTGTCGTTGGCGGAAATATTCCACTTCGGCCCCCACGGAGCCATGCCGTAGAAAATATTTTCGCCTTTCGCCAGCGAGCTCGACCATGCCGGAGAATTCATCTCCAGCTTGCCCAAAATTCCGGCATTCCGCATCTGGAACAGCGTTTCGAGCGGGCTTTTCATCCGTTTGGTCAAATCGATTTCCTTGCCTTTGATGTATTCCATCGCGTTTTGGCCGCGCAGCACGCCAAAGGCGTCGCCGAGTCCGGCAAACATCGTCACCTTGCCGCCGCTTTTTTCTTTCACCTCAACCCCTTTGGCGATAAACGCGTTCCAGTCCGGAAACATTTTCTCCAGCTGGGCGGGATCGTCGGTGCCCAAATACTGCTTCGCCAAATCGCGCCGGTACGCAAGGCCGGCCGGGGTAATTTGCTGGTCGACGCCGACAAGCTCGCCCTTGGAATTCGTAAGCAGCGGAATCAGATAGTCGAACAGCTCCGCTCTTTTGAAGTTGTACGGCGCTTTCTCGATGTTGTCGAGCACGTCCAGATCGAACAGCTTGCCGCGGTAAGCCATCTCGCTCAGGATGACGTCGGGCACGTCCGAACCGGAAGCGATGCCGCTTTGCAGCTTTTGCAAATAATCGTTCGGGTTCACGACGGTATACTCGACCTTGATGTTCGGGTACTTTTTGTTAAATTCGGGGATCATCGTTTTTTGAAACGTTTCGTCCCAGTCCCATACTTTGATCGTCGCCTTCATATTTTCCGGCGAGCCGGCCTCCTGCCCCTTGCTGTCGCCGGAAGCCGCTGCGCCGGACGGCTTCGTGTCCCCGCCGCTGCAGCCGGCCAGCACCGAGGCGGTCAGCATGAACGCGGCCAGCAATGTGATCCATACCCTGCTGTTTTGTTTTCGCATTCGTTCCCCTCCATTTCAATTCGGAAGCGTTTACATAAATAATAATACCGGGCCCGGCTGCGCAAGCCAATGCAACAATCCGGTCATTTTGTTTAAAATCCGGAAGCGTTTTCATCTTGTTCCCGGCTTGCTGCTGCCGAAGGGCTGCTTTCATGGAACGGCACCCGAATCGTCACTTTCGTGCCGGATTGCGGCTCGCTGCGGATGTCGGCCCGGAATGCCGGACCGTAATAATAGTGCAGCCTTTCCTTGATATTGGCCAGGCCGATGCCTCTCGTTTGGTTGGTGGGCCGCCCGTTTGAGGACGTCTGAAAAATTCCGTTCAGCGTACGCTCATCCATGCCGACGCCGTTATCCTCGACTTCGATGACAAGCTGGCCGTCTTCCTTGGCTGTCCGTATGCGGATGAGACCCGGCTTCTCGGACGGCTGCAATCCGTGAAAAAGCGCATTTTCCACGATCGGCTGAATGATCATGCGGGGTACGACGGCCGTCTCCGTTCCCTCTTCGAACCGCCATTCGACAGAGAAGCGGTCGGGGTAGCGGTAACGCTGGATGTCGATATATTTTTCGATGACGGCGACCTCCTCCCTTAACATGGAAAAATCGGCGCCGTCGCCGGTTTTGATCGTGTCCTGCAAAATTGCGATCAGCGCCTCGGTTATTTTCGCCACATCCCCGCCTCGCGCATCGTGGGACAAATAGATGACGGTATTCAGCGTATTGTATATAAAATGCGGATTGATCTGGGAGATGAGCAAATTCATCTGCATCCGCCGCTTTGTCTCCTCATCCTTCACCGATGTGGCGATCAGCTCCTTCAGCTCGCCGACCATCCGGTTGAAGCCGTTTCCGAGAATTTCCATTTCGTCGCCGCTGCGGATCGTAATGCTCGTGCCGAGATCGCCGACGGACACCCGCTTCATCGCCTGCGTCAGCCGCGAAATCGGATTCGTGATGCTCCAGATGATCGGCAGCATCATCGCCAGCGTAACGATAAGACCCGCTGCGATGATTATCAAATAAACGTACAAAATATTGTTGATTTTGGCGAAAAGCCGCTCTTTGGATATAACCGCCACCTGCACCCAATCTTTCATCGAATTGTCGGTCAACATGATCGTATTGCGGTCCTCCGCATACCCGCCTTTGCCCGGCGGCATTTTATCCGCGATGCCGAAGCTGCCGCTGCCGGTAAGCGGCTTGCCAGCGAACAGCAGATCCCCGTATTCGTTAAGCAGCAGCACCTGCTCGAAATCGGCCATTCCTTTTCCGAAAGCGCCGGCGATCTCCGAATACGCAATATCCAGCACGAGATCGTATTCCGCCGAAGACTTGTCCAGCATGTTTTTATAATGCGCGATATAGCTGATGACTTTCTGGTAGCCCGTTCCCATATTGGCCCGATTGAAATCGTGCGGCACGGAAAACCCGGTTCGCGCCGGCCGCCGCTTAAAATCGGTAAACCATGCTTCCTGCAAATAATCCGCAAAATACGAATCGAACCCGCTGTTGTTGGAAAACACCTGCCCGTCGCTGCGTACGATCATGATGTTATAGATGTTCGCGTTCAGCGACGTAAACCGCTTCAGCTTCTCGCCGATATCGTGTTTGATGAAATGCGCCTCCTCCAATGTCGGATTTTCCCTCGGAATAAGCAGCGCATTGATTTCTTCGTCGGAGATAACGTATTCCGCCGTCTTGATCGCCGTCTCCTGAAACCTGCGGATTTGCGCGGCGGTCTGCGACAGCTTCGTCTTCGTGTCGTTTACCGACTGCTCGCGTATAATGCCCGTCGCGTAGTGGTACGTGAAAAAACCGCTGAACAGCAGCGATACGCAAACGACGACGCCCGTGCTGGCGATAATTTTCGTCCTAATTTTCATGATCACCTGCGGCGGCTCCTTTCCCTTCGGCATATTCGAGCGGACCTACGCCGGTCGCTTTGCGGAATACTTGGCTGAAATATTGGCTGCTTTTATAGCCGGTTTTCTCCGCGATCTCATATATTTTATATTTGCCCGTCGCGAGCAGCCTTTTGGCCTGCTCGATCCGCAGCTGCGTCATATATTCCAGGACGGTTTGTCCCGTCTCTTCCTTGAACAAATGGCGAAGCCTGTCGCCGGTCACTCCCACCCTCTCCGCCAAATCTTCGGCGGTCAGGTCCTCGGCGAAATGGGCATGCATGTGCTCCAGCGTTTGCCGGATTTTGCGAGAAAACCGCGCTGGCGCAGGGCCGCTCGCTTCGCCGAGAGCGCCTTGAAAAACCGCGGCAAACCAATCGCGAATCGAGTCGGCGTGATGCCACTGCGACGGGTCGATCATCGCTGCGGCGGCGCCTTCGCCGAGCTGCGGAAGCCGATTGTCCGTCCTGAAGCGGTTCAACGCGTCCAGCAGCTCGCTGCAGACGGCGCGGAACAGCTCCGGCTGCCGCTGTTTTACCGCGCCGGCGAAGACGGCGTATATCGCCGCACGCAGCGCCTCCGCGTTACGCGAAGCGAGCGCTTCGCGCACCGGGGCGAGCGAAAGCGGGTGCCCGGGAGGATGCGAGCTTGCGGGCGGGTCCGGCTGTGCGAGCGAACGCCTCGGCGGCTCAGGGGCGGCTTCGCCGACTTCGTGCGGCAGTATCGGCTTGTTTTTCGCGAAAAAAACGGAAGCTTCCAGCAGCCGCAGCGTCTCCCGGTACGCTTTGCACAACCCGCCGGCGATATCGTCGAACGGACGCGATGCCGCCAAAACAATCGTCGTTCCGGTCTTCTCGTGGCAGTAGCGGTGGATCGTCTCCGAAATGCTTCGCACCTCCTCGATCCACTGCCGCTCGCTGTTCAGCCGCGTACCGGCCGCGAAAAGGAAGCCCTGTCGGCCTTCTTCGAGCGGAAGCGTTTCCAGTAATGTGAAAATGCCGTTTTCCATATGCATCGGCGGCACCGGGTCTTGTGCGGCGTTCACCGGCCTCTCCGAGAGATGCGGCATTACCGGATAAGGTCTTTTCGGCTGAACCGTCAGCCACACATATCCGTAGGCGGGAACCGTTCCGTTAAGCAGAGCGATTTGCTCGCCCGGAAGCTCCCGTCCGGCCAGCAAATCGCGGTACAGCTGGCGCCTGATGAGCAGCTCCTTCCGCTGCTCGCGCTCCAGCTCGTTTTTGATTTTGATCAGCTCTTTCGCCAATTGGTCGGCCTTCAGCTCATGCTTGACCCAGTAATCGTATACGCCGATTTTGACCGCTTCTTTCGCGTATTCGAATTCCTTGTACGAAGTGAGCAGTACGATTTTCAGATCGCGCGCAGCTTCCAGCGCCTTCCGGCTGAAAGCGAGCCCGTCCAGCGCCGGCATGCGGATATCGACGAAGATAACCTGCGGCTGAAGCTGCCGCACCATGGCCAGCGCTTTTTCGGGAAAGGTCGATTCCCCCGCCATTTCGAAACCGAGCGATTCCCAATCGATCAGCTGCTTGATATGGCGAATAGCCAGCACTTCGTCGTCAACGATCATCACCTTGATTCGTTTCACCCATATCCCTCCCGGCTGCGCATCGGCAAAATTCATTTTCGCATACATAGCGGAGCTCCAATATGAAAATATTATAGCAGTATTCCATAAAACGGAGGTCACGAACATGAATAAACAGCGGGCGCTTGAAATTGCGGCTTCACCCGTTATGGCCAATGTAACCTACGACGGTACGCCGGTCTACATCCAACACGTCGACGAGAAAGAAGAAATGGCGAGAATTTATCCGCTGAACGAGCCGGAAAACGAGCAGAGCGTTCCTTTGGACAGTCTGGTGGAGCACTAGTCATGTTGCCCCCCTGAATCCCCCGCCAACCCGGTCTGTGCAGATTTGGACCACGATCCGTGCGAAAGCATTAACCTGACGGCATTGGGTGCCCCAAGCGAACCGGACCCGTCCGAAGGAGGGAATGCTCGCTGCCAGGCCGCGGCTGTCAGGCATGGATTTAAGGCTGCGCCTCACAAATCCTATGCCCGGCACGCTTTACGATTGGCGCGACGCGCAGGAGGACTGTACGTGGGTACGTGCCTCGGATCCGCATTTGTCTGCGTGGATTTTGCTGGAGCAACATCGTATGCCGCCACACTTTCCCTTATCCATGGGAGACGACTTATCCGATTGCACGACTATCCACTGAAAATAAAACGAGGCAGGCCGCTTGTGCACCTGCCCCGTTTTATTTAGTTATGCTGCGGCTCACGCCACGGTTAAATGGGACCGGAAACCGCGCAGAAACTTCCGACTTCCACAATGTGGATATCCGGAGTCTCTTATGTTCGGAAGTCACTAATCGAATGATATCGCTTCGCGCACGCCAACCTATTCCCTGGGAAATTTGGCGAGCGTGATCCGCTCGTAAGGTCTCGCCTCGCCGCATTCGTACAAGATGAGCACCGCGCCGTCCCGTGTCACGGCAAGATCGGAGTAAGCCGCCGGCCCTTCGTGCAGAACGCGCTGCACCGTCCAGGTCCGGCAGCCGTCGACGCTCCGACGTACCGTCATCTTCTCCCGCAACGTGCTGGCCGGGTTCGAGAACAAAATGCCGCCCTGGCCGTCCTCGACCACGCTGCCCTGGCAGACCGGCTCGACCAGCTCGTCGTCGAACCGGATATCCGACCACGTCAGCCCACCGTCGCGGCTGAATGCATAAGCCCGGCGGTTCCTGCCGTGATAGCTGCGCATATTGATGTATACCGTGCCGTCCGGCAGCTCCGCAACGGCATCTTCATTCGTATAGTCGCCGACGATGCCGCCGATATGCCAGCTTGCTCCGTGATCGTCGCTGTAAATGACGTGCGCCCGGTACGGCCCCGACTCCCCTTTCTCGGCGTCCAGCACCGCATGATTGCACGCGACAAGCAGCCGCCCGCTGCGCAGCTGGATGGCGTGGCACGGCCCCGCCGCATACCACGTCCATTCCGGCCGCTTCACGTCCGCCGTAATATCGGTCAGCTCCGACCACGTTTCGCCGTCGTCGTCGCTGCGCATCACCAACACCTCCCGCGCCGCCCTGCCGGCAAGTATGTCCTTCTCATGTCCGTCCTCCGCATTGCGGCACAGGATCAGCCAAATCGTCCCGGTCTCCCGGTCCTGCACCGGGCATGGATTGCCGATCGTGTTCGTGCCGTCATCGGCAATGACGCGAAACGGTTCCCACGTCTCGCCGTTATCAAAGCTGCGGCGGAGCACGACGTCGATGTCGCCGGCGTCGCCTCCCCCGTTTTTGCGCGCTTCGCAAAACGCCAGCACCGTCCCTTTCATCGTGACGAGCAGTGCCGGAATGCGAAACGTATGATAACCGTCCCGGCCGGAAACAAACAGGTTTTGCTGCTGCAGCATGTCCATCTCTCCTTGTATGTTCTGTTTTTGCAGAGGTTACCCTTTGATCGAACCGACCATCATGCCTTTGACGAAAAACCGCTGAATGAACGGATACACGAATAAAATCGGCACCGTGCTGATGATGATAATCGCCGATTTCAGCGTCTGCGCGGGCGGCGGGTCGTTCACGTATTCGATCATCGTTTCGTTCTGCGCGACGCCGGCCAGCACGATGTTTCGCATCACGACCTGCACCGGCAGCAGGCTGCGGTCGTTGATATAAATCGACGCACCGAACCAATCGTTCCAATGATGCACCGCATAAAACAACCCGATCGTGGCGATCGCCGGCATCGAGAGCGGGATGACGATTTTCCACAGGATGACCGGAGGGGAAGCGCCGTCCATGATGGCCGACTCCTCCAGCTCCTCCGGCAGGCTCATGAAAAAGTTGCGCAAAATAAACAGGTTCCACGCGCTGACGAGACCCGGAAGGATCAGAGCAAGCAGCGTGTCCTTCACGCCCAGGTTATCCATCAGCATATACGTCGGGATAAGGCCGCCGTGAAAAATCATCGTCAGGAAGATGAAAAACACAAGCGCATTTCTTCCCGGCAGCTTTCTCCTGGATAAACCGTAAGCCAGCGTGGACGTGAATACCAGATTGAGAAACGTGCCGACCACCACTTTGAACAGCGTGATTTTATAAGCGGTCCAAATCAGCGTTCCTTTGTTCAGCAGCAAATCGTATGCGGCGAAATCGAGCTTCTCCGGAATAAGCACGAATGCCCCTCTGCGCATCGATTCCGCATTGCTGATAAACGAAGTGGACAGCACGGACAGGAACGGAATGAGAAACATGAGCGACAACGCGACAAGCAGTACGATGTTAATTACATCGAAGGCGCGTTCCCCCACCGTTGGTTTGATTGTTTTTGCCACCGTCACGCCCTCCTACCATATGCCCGTCTGGTTCATTTTTTTCGCCAAATAATTGGCTCCGAGAATAAGGAACATCGCCAGCACGTTTTTGAACAGGCCGACGGCCGTCGCAAACGAATAATTCAGCCGGAGCAGACCTTCCCTGTACACGTACGTGTCGATAATGTCGGCCACCTCGTATACGGAAGGGGAATAAAGCAGGAGCACCTTCTCAAAGCCCGCATTCAGCAATCCGCCGATTTGAAAAATGAGCAGGATGACGACCACGTGCGTGATGCCCGGAAGCGTAATGTGCCACATTTGTCGAAAACGTCCGGCGCCGTCCATGCGGGCCGCCTCATACAGCCCGGGATCTATCCCCGACATCGCCGCCAGGTACAAGATGCTGCCCCAGCCGATCGTCTGCCAGACGTGGGAGATGACGAGAATGGAACGAAAATACTCCGGGCTCCCGAGAAAATGTACCGGCTCCTTGCCGAAAAACACCAGGATCGCGTTCACCAATCCGCCGTCCGTCGACAATATCATCATCGCCAGACCGGCAACGACGACCGTCGAGATAAAATGCGGCAAATAGGAGATCGTCTGCACGATCCGTTTGAATACGACAAACCGCAGCTCGTTCAGCAGCAGCGCCAGCACGATCGAAGCCGGGAATCCGAACAGCAGCTTATACAGGCTGATGATCAGCGTGTTGGACATCACGTTCCAGAAATAATAGGAGTTCCAGAAGCGGACGAAATGCTTGAAGCCGACCCACTCGCCGGAAAAAATAGCCTGCACCCCTTCGAACGGGGAAATGTCCTTGAAGGCGATAATGACGCCGAACATCGGAATGTAATCGAAAATGAGAAAATAGAGCATGCCCGGTATGATCAAGTAATAGTAGAAACGGTTTATTTTTACAGCTGCCCAGTTCATACGCGTACATCCTCCTCTTCGCCGCCGAACCTACTTCTTCTTGAGCGCGTTATACTGTCTGGTGTACTCGGCAATCCACTTGTCCAGCCCCGCTTTATACAGCTGGTCGATAAATTTGTCGAATTCGCCTAGCGGTCTTGCACCGGTAACAAACTTCACGAGCTCCTCGCTGCGCAGCCGGTCCAGATCGCCGAGCGTCGGAATATTTTCCTGGAGCGCTTTCTTGTCATACAGCACCGTCGCGTCGACCGGCATTTTCGCTTCGTCCAGCTTGGTAATTTCTTTGTTCAGGTAGTCGGCGTGCAGTTTTTTGACCGGGTCTTTGAACGCATATTTGGTTTCCGTGGCGAGCCCCAGAGATAACATATATTCGCCGGCGTATTGGATTTCTTTGTTTTGCAGCTCGATTTCAAATTTCTTGTCGTCGAGGTATTTCCAGTTCGTTCCAAAAGCGGCATTCAGTGTGTTCGTCGGAAGATCCTGATATTGATAGTTGATGAACTTCATGACCGCCTCGGGATTTTTCGCTTTTTTCGTGATCACGATCGAGGTGGAGCTCGCCGGCGTGGCCGTCATGATTTTGCCTTTCGGCCCTTGAATGCCGCGCACCAGCTCATAATTCGCATCCGCCGGCAAGTTCGGTTTGATTTGCGGGAACAGGAGCGTAATCCGCGAATACCACATCGACGACGTGCCGACGCGGTTCGTTTTCAGCAGTTCGAGCGGGTCGAACTTGGCGAACGCTTCTTTGTAAATGTAGCCCTTCTGGTACCAATCGGCCATTTTCGCGACAAAATCCTTAAACCCGGGGGCCAGCTCCGCCGGCTTCACCTTTTGATCGGCCGGGTCGATCCAGTTGCTGTTGCCGTACTCCGTGAATCCGCCGAGAAACGCATTTCGTATTCCTGCGAGGTCGGTCATCATCGGAATCGTATCCGCCTTGCCGTTGCCGTCCGGATCCTGCTCCTTGAACGCTTTGAGCACCGCCTCCAGCTCGTCGATCGTTTGCGGCGTCTTCAGGTTCAGCTTCTTCATCCAGTCCGAACGTACCCAGACCGGATAATGGGTGGACGGAATGCCGCGCGGTATGCCCCAAATTTTCCCGTCCTTGTCCTTCATATAGTCCCAAGCTTCCTGCGGCCATGCCTTTTTGATGTCCTGACCGTATTTGTCGAGCAGATCGTTCAGCGGAATGATCGCGCCTTTGGACGCATATTCGTCCCAGTTGCCCTGGAACGTATCGATTTCGTCCTTGGAGCCGAGCAGCAGGTTCAGCTTTTCCGCCTCCGAGCCTTTGGGCGGGACAATGGCGATCGGCTCGATGCCGAGCTTTTCCATGTACATCTTTTTCATTTCTTCGAGTTTTTCCGGAATACTTCCCTCCGGCTTCTGATTGAGCGCCCCTGTGTTTTGGTAAATGTAGATTTTCGGCATGCTTTTCGGTTCGCCCGCTTTGGCGGTTTCCCCCGCCCCTTTGGTTTGCCCGCTGCCGGAAGAGCCGGAGCAGGCGGCAAGCGTGGTTGCGGCGAGCAGGGCGATCGCGGAAGTGCTGACCATTTTTTTCATTGCGCAAATTCCTCCTTGGTATCGCTTTCGGCACCGTTGAAAGGTCCCGTTCCACGCCTAACTTAGCACCAAAAGAAAGCGCTTTATATAATAACTTTTGCACATTCGCATTACGATTTTGACATATCAAAAAAGTAATATGCGCCAAACGCAGCGTGCACTCGATAAAAAATCAAAAAAATTTTAGTGCCCGAAGTCTAACATTCCGGCTTCTTCTTGTCGATATAAAGAGACGAATCAATCTTCCTAGAAGATGGTAAAAAAACAACAATCGAGGTGAAATTGCAATGGAATGGTATTTGAAGGTGATTAAAAATTATACGGGATTTCAAGGCAGAGCCCGGCGCAAGGAATATTGGATGTTTGCTCTGGTGAACGCCATTATCGGCATCGTGCTTTCGATCATCGATGCGATTTTCGGGATTACGCTGCTCGCCACGCTGTATTATCTGGCAGTCCTGCTGCCGTCTTTAGCGGTCGGAGCGCGCCGGCTGCACGATACCGGAAGAAGCGGCTGGTGGCTCCTCATATGCTTGATCCCTCTCATCGGCGCCATTATCCTGATTGTTTTTACGTGTCAGGACAGCCAAGAGAACGAAAACAGCTATGGGCCGAATCCTAAAGCTGCAGCATTCTGATTCGCCTTACGGCACACATAACGGCACCCCGGACGCGGTTTCAAATGGCCGCAGCCGGGGTGCATTTTTTTAAGAACCGACCAGCTTCTTATATTCCCCTGGGGTAAGCCCCATCGTTTCCTTGAATACCTTGATGAAATAATACGAATTGACGTACCCGACCCGCTTGCCGATTTCGCCGATTTTCAGATCGCTCCGCGCGAGCAGTTCCTTGCTTTTTTCGATGCGCACCCGCTTTAAATAATCGACGAACGGCTCCCCGGTCATCTGCTTGAACAGCCGGCTGATGTAGGCCGGGTTCAGACCCAGCCGCTCCGCCACCCAGCTGAGCGAAATGTCTTGGCCGTACTCCCGCTCGACGATATCGATGACCTTGGCGATGTGGTGGTTCCCCTTCGCATTCATCTCCCGCTCGATATAGCGGACGGTGGCGCCGATAAGACGGCGGAACCAACGGCTGATCTTATCGATCGAATCCTGCTCGAGCAGCTCGCGGTACGGGTTCGTTTCCTTTTCGAAAATCGCCTCCACATCGGCCCCGAGCTGCCGGTACATGCCCATAAAACCGGTCAGCAGCTGCATGAACATCGGCTGAATCTGATTGTAGTGCAGCTTGCTTTTATGCGCGTTCACCTCGGCGACGATATCGTCAAACGCCTCCAGCGCCTCCGCTTCGCGGGCCGTCTTGATAAGACCGAGCAGCTGCTCCTCTTTCAGCTTCGGATAGGTATATTCGCTCTCGCCGCCCACCTTCATGTCGTCGATCGAGATGACGTCGCCATTGCCGTAGATGATCCTGTACTTGAGCGCCTCCAGCGCCTCCTCGTAAGCCTGCGGCAGCTCCAGGACACTTGCGCATATGCGCCCGACGCCCATCGTAAAGCGGCTTTGCAGCTCGCGGTTCACGTCGTCCAGCAGCGTCTGGGCAAGCCGGAACAGCTGCTGCCGGTCCAGTCCGCCGCAGTTCATCACGATCGCGATTTCGTCTTTCCCGGAATCGACGAGAAAATGCGCCGCCGGAACGGCGAAGCGGCTTTTAATCAGTTCCATCACGCGAATTTTATACAGGTCGCTGGCAATCATATCGGGCTTGCCGTGCCCCTCTTCGTCCAAAGACAGCAGCAGCACGGCAAGATCGTGCAGCTCGAAATCAAGCCCCAAATAGCTCTTTTTCTCCTCAATCTCTTCCAAGGTCAAGGAATGGCGGTGCAGCAGCGAATATTTGAACCGTTCCCGGTAAAAAGGCAAACTCTCCTCCAGCTTCATCTTGTAAAAATCTCTTTCGATGATCGTCGACTGCACAAAGTGGCCGATGACGCGAATTTCATCTCCGTGCTCCGCCTTCCGTTCCGATCTCCCGGCCATAAGCGCGCTGAGACGGGAAATCGGCTTATACAGGTTTCGCGAGGACAAATAGGCGAGCGTCAGCGACAGCAAAACGAGGGCAACCGCGGATAACACAATCGTCCTGCGAATGACGGCCGTCCCCTTGGTAAGCGCTTGCATATCGGACGCGTTCACAAACGTCCAGCCGAGCAGCGGAGAAGTCGCGCAGCTGATCAGCATTTGCCGATCGCGCAGCTTGGCGACAAAAGTGCCGGTTTTGCCGATATACGCCTCGTCATCCGGCATTACCCGGCTGGCCGGCTGATGAATTTTGTCCGGATCGCTGTGGAACAAAATCCCGCCTGCCCGGGATACGACGAAAATATCGTCCTGCCGGTTTAATTTGTTGATGATTTCACTGTATACCTTGGAAGCGTCCAGGTTGATGATGACTGCATTTTTTCCGCTGTACGATTTGTAGATGATCGTCTGCACGTTTTTTTCCGTCTGATTGTACTGCTTTGCCGTACGCGTCTCCATGAACACCGTATTTTCTCTCGCTTCGGCAAGCGCGTCGCGCCAATCCGTATCGTAAAATGCTTGGAGCGGAAATTGCCGGTTGGAGCCGTCGCTTTCCGAAGTGATGACGAAATTTTCCCTGCTGTTGTAAAAGTAGACGGAGTCCACGAATTGGTTGGACATGCGGAACGAGTTGATCGTTTGCAGAGCGTTTTTTTCGTCGTCAAATATTCATACAGAAACGGCAGATCCTCCTTGGCGAACTCGCCCTGCATCCCTTCGTAATAGCTGCCGTTCGGAAACTGCTCGAAATCCTGCACCGACTGGTTCATGACAAGCAGGTTGGCATTTTCCTTGATCCGGCCGACGACAATTTCCATCGCGTTGATCGTTTGGTTCAAGTATTGCAGCTTCGTCTCGCCCGTCTCCTGCTCGAACGTTTTGGATACGTTGTAATAAGAAACGACGCCGGTCAGCAAATTCGGTATGATCGAGATGAACGCGGTTGCAAGCATCATTTTGATAAAAAAGGTTCTTTTCTTCAGTCTTGCCAGCCATGCCGGACCTCTTCCGAAGAACGCCATTTGTTGCCCCCCTTTCATAAAACCGATGTCGCCTTTCATGCGGTCACGACCTTTGCCGGCTCGGACGACGGCTATTATTACCCGTTCAGGTTGCGCGTGCTTTCCCTGACGATCAGCTCCGGTTGAAGCACCAGCGTCTGGCTGATCTGGGCGGCTCCGGCAAGCAGAATGCGCGCAGCTTCCGCTCCGGTCTCATAGGTTTGAAATTTGACCGACGTCAGCTTGGGAGACATCGTTTCGCAAATGTTCGTATTGTCGCAGCCGACGACGCCGATATCGGTACCTACCGCAAGCCCCAGCTCTGCGGCCGCATCGCCTGCTCCTTTGGCTATGCCGTCGTTAAAGCAGAAAACGCCGTCCGGACGGTCTTCTCCGCGCAGCATCCGCAAAGCGCTGAAATAGCCTTCCCCATCGGTTTCGAACGACGATTCGAAGACGACCCACTCCGGCCTCAGAGGGATGCCGGCTTCCGTCAGCGCGCATACGTACCCTTGGTATCTCTCCGATGAGGCCGAATAGACGGGCCGCGAAATGAAGCCGATCTTCGTGAACCCGGCCGCGAGCAGATGTTTGGTCGCGATATAACCTGCGTAAAAATTGTTGGAGATGACCCGGGGGGCCTGAATTCCTTCGATCATCCGGTGGCAAAAAACAAGCGGAATCCCCGACTCCTTCAGCCGGTAAAACGGCTGAAGATCAACGGTGCCGTAGATCGCCGGCACGACGATCAGACCATGGACGCCGCTGTCTATCAGTTTGTTGATGTGCCTTGTCTGCTTTTCATAGCTGTTGTCTGTATTGCAGATCATCAAATTGACATCATGATCGCTCGCCACGTCGCCGACTCCGCGAACGATGCCGGGATAGATGTAGTGCAAAATATCGGGGACGAGCAGCCCCCAATTGCATGTGCCGACGCGTTCCTGCCGGACGGTTCCGCGGACTCCCTCCGCGACGTAGGTGCCGCTTCCGTCCCGCGCATACAGCAGCCCTTCGCCGATCAGCTCGGAAATCGCTCTCTCGATCGTCGTCCGGGCGGCGTTATACGACTCGGACAGCGCCGTTCTGGACGGAAGCCGCTCGTGCGGCTTAAGTGCGGCGATATGCTCGATCAGCCGCTCCTTCACTTGCATGTATCGCAATGAGCTCGCGTTCATCTGTATGCCTCCCGATATAACCTGTCTTACTGATAAAATAATCTGTCATACTGCTTTTTCCATTATACCGCGAACAACCGCCCGATACCATTCATTTTTTACACAAGGCTCCGGGAAAATGGTAGGATAAGGGTGTTGCCCGCGAAAAAAAGGCAGTTTTTCACATCAGAAATCCGGAGGGGTTCAAAATGATTCAATCCATCGTCCATATTGCTCTGGTGGTAAGGGATTATGACGAGGCCATCGAGTTTTATACGAAGAAGCTGAATTTTACTTTGGTGGAGGATACGTATCAGCCCGAGCAGGATAAACGCTGGGTCGTCGTGTCGCCGCCCGGATCGGCCGGCACTACGCTGCTCCTTGCAAAGGCCTCGAAACCCGAACAAGAGCCGTTTATCGGCAATCAGGCAGGCGGCAGAGTGTTTTTGTTTTTAAACACCGACGATTTTTGGAGAGATTACAACGAAATGGTTTCAAGGGGAATCGAATTTGTCAGGGAGCCGAAGCGGCAGTCCTACGGGACGGTTGCGGTATTTAAGGATCTGTACGGGAATTTGTGGGACTTGCTGCAGTTGAACGAGGATCATCCGATTGCGAGGCGAATGAAGTAGACGGCGCTTAGGGCCCGATAGTTCGATATGACGGCGGCGGCTCATAGGCATAGAGGAACTGAGATTCGCTATGATCGAGTAAAAGGGCACATTCGGAGAAATAGAGGAACTGACGTTCGCTAAACCATTGAAAAATGGTGTCTTGTCCAGCAAAACATGCTAATAGCTAACCACAGTTCCTTTATTTTTGGCGCACCACTCGAAATGGCCGTTTTAGCGCATTACAGTTCCTCTATTGATCCGGAGTTTTAGAATTAACTTGACAGCATCGGTTGGCAGCGCCCATCTCCCTGTCCCGGGCTGCCTCCTCCGCAGTACGTTACGCTTCCGCACCGCCGGCTTCCTGCACCGCCGTGCAGTATTTGCAGCGGGTCGCCAGCTTCGGGATTTCCGACAAGCATTCCGGGCACTCCTTGACTTTCGCCTCGGGCTCCGCAGGCTTGTCCTCTTTTTTGCGCAGCCGGTTCAACTGCTTGAAAGTGATAAAAATGACGAAGGATACGATCAGAAAGTCCAGCATCGTATTGATAAACACGCCGTAGTTCAGCGTCGGCGCTCCAGCTGCCTTGGCGGCGGACAGCGATTCGTACGATTTTCCGTCCAGGGGCAGGAACAAATCGGTAAAGTTGACCTTGCCGAGCAGCAGCCCGATCGGCGGCATAACGACGTCGTTGACGACCGAGGTGACGACCTTGCCGAAAGCCCCGCCTACGATAACTCCGATCGCAAGTTCGATGATGTTTCCTTTCATGGCGAATTCCTTAAATTCTTTGAACAATTGGGAGGGCATGGCCATCTTCCTTTCCGCAGCAAATACATGCAGTCTCGTATTTGATTAAGTAATCCATTCGGATCGCTTTTTCTTTATCCTATTACTATATCAGCTTCGGCCCCGTTCCGGTAGATTTCTTTCGTGCTAGGATTCGGGATTCGGCGGCGTAGGAACGGCAGGATCGTTCATCCCGCCCATTCTGCGCCGCGATGTTTCATATTGGCCGACGGCGGGAACATGCTCCGTGACCTTTGCCAGACCGAACCTCGGCATATTGCCGTAAACGCATTCGTATTCGCCGGCGCGAATCTTGTACGTTTCATGATAAATCCCGACGCTCCCATCCGTTCCGACAGCCCGGTTGAATTGGCGCCAAGCCTTCAGATGCTGTCCGCCTCTCGCATAAGCCTCGAGCTGTTCGTAGGAGTCCCAATATTGCAGCAAATGCACGCTCCGCCACCCCACCATGAATTCGGTCCCGCGAAATCCCAAACTTCCGTTCGCGTATAACTCGCGGATCATCGGACCCATCGCCCGAAAAACCGGAAACCATTTATGAACAGCCCAAATGCGGTTCACCCTCATTCCGATCAAAAATACGACGAAATCCCCTTCCGTTTTGGCCGTGTACCTGCCTTTCACTACTGCCCCCAAGCCAATCCCTCCCCTTCTTGCCTATTACAAAATAGTTCTTCCCCGAAGCGGGAAATCCTTTTAAACAGTGCAGTGAAATAAAGCGAAGTGGGTGGAATCGTACTGGAGAAGCGCTAGCGGTCACCTTTGTGACCGGATTTCCACCGCTGAAAAACATTGCAATTAAAATCCCGGGGTCCCCGCAAAGTAATCGGAATTAGCTTCGAAGGATTTTCTTCACTTTATGGGGTAGAGGAGCAATCGGAAGTACGATCCAAGACACGCAGCGAACCGTTTTTTATCGCACTTATTAAAATTTTCCCGAAGCTGCGCGGGAATCAAACGCCCGAATCCACCTGAACCGGTTCACTTTGACAATAGCAACGAAGCATTTCAAAATTTGATCCGACTTGAGGCAAATAAACGTGATGAAAGGCGACAGGTCGAATACAAAGGCGCACAAAGTCGAAGCGGGCAGGACAATGAGCCACATGAAGATGGTATCGTTATACAAAACAAAACGCGTATCCCCGCCGCTTCGCACGATTCCCGTCAAACACGGCATTTGGTAGGCGGTTCCGCACACCGTCACGGACAGCACCGTCATAAATTGCAAAGCCAAATCTCTTGCTTCCGCAGAGATGGAATAAAAGTCCAGGACATGGTCTTTTGTAATAAAAAGAAGAGCTCCCGTGCATATTCCGATGAGAAGGTACAGCATCTGCAGCGTTTTGGCGTATGATTTGATTTTGTCCGCGCGCCCCTCGCCGATCGTTTTGCCGATGACGACGGTGGTCGCGCTGGCCGAGGCGAAAACGACGACCGATACGATCTGAAAGATCGTTGTCGCTATGCTGTTCGCGGCAATTGCGGCCGCTCCCATGTGTCCCAGTATCGATGTCTGCGTCCCCATGGCGATGCCCCAGATGAAGTTGGACATCAGTATGGGCGATCCGACGTTCACATAATGCTTGAACAGCCCCCGCTCGATGCTGAAAAAATCGCGCAGCTTAAGTCCGATTTTTTGATCGAAACGCTTTACGTACAGGCAAACGATGATCAGCTCGATGATTCTGGCCGACAGGGTGGCGACGGCGGCTCCCTGCACCCCCAGGCTCGGAAAGCCGAAATGTCCGTAGATGAGCAAATAATTCAGGCATATGTTGATAATCAGCGTGCTTGAAGATAACATAAAGCCGATTTTCACCGTCTCCACGCTTCGCAGAACGGCAAGCAGAATGCTGGTAATGGAAAAAAAGATATACGAGAAACAGATGGTCCGTATAAATTTTGTCCCCTCGGCAATCACATTCACGTCGCCGGTAAAAAGCGACAGGCAGCTTTGCGTGAAGAAAAAAACGACGGCCCACATGACGAGCCCTACCAAAATCGCCAGCCGCATCCCGATGCTGGAAATCTTCTTGATCGAGCCGATGTCCTTGGCCCCCCAGTATCTGGACGCCATGATGACCAAACCTTCGCCGACGCCCATCACAAGCATCTGCAGCACAAACTGGATCTGATTGGCTATCGCGACACCGGAAAGCGCCGCTTCGCTGTAACCGCCGATCAGCAAATTATCCGACAAGTTGACTCCGAACGAAATGATGTTTTGCAAGCCGATGATGACCGTCAGCGTAAAAAATGTTTTGTAAAATGACTTCTCTCGCACAAATAAACTCATGACCGGAACCTTTCTTTATGTTGGAGTGGGGAATAATAATAAGGCCGTCTTAAAACTTCTACATATGAGGGGTATTTCCTTTAAATTGAGGGCCCACCTCCCTCCTTAAATCGAGGGCCCACCCCCTAAATCCCCCTTCAAGGGGGACCCCAGGCGCCCCAAGCGCCCTGGACCCGCCCGCCGGGAGATGCTGCGTGCCTCTGGTTCACATTTGCCGGGCATGGATTTGGGGCTGCTCGCCCAAATCCTATGCCCGCCACGCTTTACTTTAGGCGCGATGCCGGGGGGAGGAGGTGTGTGCCTCGTACTCGCGTATGTCCGATATGGTTTTTGCCGAGGCAAAAACCTATATCGGACACGCTCTACAGTTGGGGTACAGCTACTACAAACAAC
The DNA here is from genome assembly GCF_023276405.1 of Paenibacillus hamazuiensis. Taxonomy (NCBI): domain Bacteria; kingdom Bacillati; phylum Bacillota; class Bacilli; order Caryophanales; family Paenibacillaceae; genus Paenibacillus; species Paenibacillus hamazuiensis. Next base: position 991,203 of record NZ_JALRMO010000001.1, on the reverse strand, counting down.
GGGCAGCATGAGTCCTTTTGCACCCAAGCAACAAAAAGGACGCCCCCGCGGCTTGGCTTGGGCTGCGTCCTTTTGGGAAATTCGCCAGCTTTTCTATTGCTGCACGATCACGTGAGTAAAACCGTACGTTTAATCTTTAACCGCTCCTGCTGCGATATCGGAAATAAACTGGCGGCTGACGAACAGGAACAGGACGATGAGCGGCAGGACGACGAGGAACGTGCCCGCCATCACCATCGAATAATCGGTGTTGTAAATGCCGTTGAGCTGCGAGAGTGCGACCTGCAAAGTATACTTCGATTTGTCGTTCAAAATGACCAGAGGCCATAAGTAGTCGTTCCACACGTGAATAAACGTGAAGGCGCCGAGAAACGCCAGCGCCGGGCGCAGGATCGGCAGCGCCACGTTCCAGTACAGCCGGAAGAAGCTGCAGCCGTCGATCCGCCCCGCGCTGAGCAGCTCATCCGCGATGGCCCCCTGCGCGTACTGGCGTATCCAAAAGATGCCGAAGGCGTTGGCCATTCCGGGGACGATCAGCGCTTTGTACGAGCCCACCCATCCGAAATTCGCCATGATGACAAACGAAGGGACGAGCGACAGCTGGCCCGGCACCATCATCGTGGCGAGCAATGCGAGGAACAGCCACTTTTTCCCCGGAAATTCGTATTTGGCGAAAGCAAATCCCGCAAGTGAGTCGAAAAACAAGACGAGCACCGAGGTGACGACGGCGACGAACAACGTATTGGTCAGCGCCTGGAAAAAGTCGATGTTTTGCATGAGCCGCTGGATGTTGTCGATCAGATGGGTGCCGAACCAGATTTTCGGCGGAAATTTATACAGATCGCTGGTTGTGCTGGTGGACATGACGGCCAGCCAATAAAACGGGAACACGGACAAAATGACTCCGGCCACAAGCAGAAGGTGCAGTACAAATTTGTTCCATATCGAACGGCTTGTCATCGGCTATGTTCACCTCCCCGTTGAAACGTTTTCTTTTTCTTTGGTCAGCATCCAGTTGACGGCCGAGAACAGCACGATGATGACGAACATCCCCCACCCGACCGCCGACGCATACCCGAAATAGTTGCGCACGAACGCTTCCCGGTACAAATAAAGCACGATGGTCATCCCGTTGTTGCCGACGCCTCCGTCGTTGCCGACGAGCACCTGCGGCTCCGTAAACAGCTGCATGCCGCCGATCGTCGACGTGATCACCGTAAACAAAATGACCGGCCGCAGCAGCGGAATCGTGATCCGGAAAAAAATTTGCGCCGTGCTCGCCCCGTCGATCCGCGCGGCCTCGTACAGATGGGTCGGGATGCTTTGCAGCCCGGCCAAATAAATAATCGCGTTGTATCCGGTCCAACGCCAGATGACCATCGACGCGATCGCCAGATGAATGCCGAAGGCGTTGTTGAGCCATTGTACGGGCGAGAGGCCGAACGAAGTGAGCACGAAGTTGAGCAAGCCGTATTTGTTTGCAAACAGCGTGCTGAAAATAATCGCCACCGCCACTATCGATGTGACATTCGGCAGAAAATAGGCGATCCGGTAGGCTCCGCGGAAGCGGACGAAGGCCGAATTGAGCAGAAAGGCGATCACAAGCGCGAAGATCAGCATCGGGATCGTCGAATAAATCCAGATCAAAAACGTATTGCCCACCGATTTCCAGAACAAACGCTCCGTCAGCATGTAATGAAAGTTATTAAGCCCATTAAACTTCATCTCGCCGATGCCGTCCCACTTCTGGAAGGAGAGGTACAAGGAAAACAGGATCGGGAAAACGCCGAATACGGCAAAAAGCAAGTAAAACGGCGATATGGCAGCGTACACTGCGCGGTGCTTCCATATCTCCCGCCATTTCCCGGCATGGGGTCGTCCGGCGGCCGTGCGGGAATCCGGGGCTGCTGCTGATGGTTGCATCTTGGCGCACCTCCTCGTTTATCGTTTGAGTTCCCTTTGAATCTGCTTCATCGCATCCTGCCAGGCGGCGTCAGGCGATTTGTTCTGTTTGGCTACTTTGTCCATCTCCTGCTTCATGATGCCGTCGACCAGCGTAAACTTTTCTCCGAAATAGGCGACCTGCACGTTTTTGGCGGATTCGGCGAAAATCGCACCTGTTTTTTGTCCGCCGAAAAACGGTTCCTCGCTGTTCATTTTCGGATCGCTGAAAGCGCCCGGCGCCGACGGGAACAAATCGAGATCCTGGAAAGCGCGGAGCTGGTTCGATTCGCTTTGCAGCCATTTGATGACCTCGAACGCCTCCTTGGGGTGCTGACTCGTTTTCATGATCGCGAGAAACGAGCCGCCGTTGTTTCCGTCCCCTCCCGGCGCCCTGGCCACCCGCCACTTGCCGGACGTATCCGGAGCCGCATCCTTCAGCACCTTCTTCATCCACACCGCGCCGACGAACGATGCGATATCCCCTTTGTTCATGGCGGCATTCCATTCCGGCGTCCAGCGATCGACATTCGCGACGACCCCGTCTTTATACGCCTTGGCGGCCGCTGCCCACGCCTTCTGGACCTGTTCCGAACGCTCCCCGATAAACTGGCCGTCGGGAGTGAAGTACAAATCCTTGCCCTGGGCAAGCACCTGCCCGTATAGATCTTTCACATTGTCGGTCATCGATACTTTGCCGCCGAGCGCTTGCTTCAGCTTTTTTCCCGCCTCGAAATAGGCATCCCACGTGCGCAGCTGCTTGTTCACCTCGGCCGGATCCGTAGGGAGCCCGGCTTGACGGAACAAATCCTCGCGGTAAAACAGCGCCGTCGGGCCGGTATCCATCGGAAAAGCGATCATCGTGCCGTCCGGAGTGACGCCCTGCTTCCATTTCCATTCCAGGTATTTGCTTTGAACCTCCTTCGCTCCCAGGTCGTACAAATTCACGAAACGGGTCTTGTCCGGAAACAGAGCCGATACCCAATCGTTCAAGCCGACGATGTCGGGACCCCCGGAACGGGCGGCCAAGGTCGTCATTAACTTCGCCTTGAAATCGCCTCCAATTTTCTGGTAGTTCAAATGAATGTTCGGGAACTGCTGATCCACCTGCTTCAAAAGCTCATCGTCGATCGAACGGTTCCAATACCACAATGTAAGCGTTATCTTTTTGTCGCCGGATGATGGCGGACGCTGCCATAACCCGCAGCCGGACAAGACGACAATGAGCGCGAGCGCGGTAATCAAAGCCGATCGCTTCAAGCGGAATCCCTCCTCGGAAAAATTATTTATAGATGTATATTCCCTCCTTGGCAAAAACTTGCCTGCATATGGAAGCTCCGTCAGGGCGTGGCGGACCGGGCACGTCTGCCGAAAATCCTTTTTGTCCAAAGAACAAATCCCCCAAAACAATTAGCTGCCGCTTAATTTCCCAAACGGCAAAAAAACCTCAAGTCGCAGTGACTTGAGGCGGTTCGCCGGTCGGCTTCCATCGGGTTTGCCGGCGCATTTTTATCGTTTTCACGTTACGAGAGCAGCGCTTCGTCCCATTTTTTCAAAATGTCGTTTACGGTTTCGTCGGGGGTTTGTTCGGAGGAATCGAGCCATACGCCTACGCGCGGCGTTTCGCTTCGCAGCACATTGTCCAACTGCTCCACGGTCCAGGCGCCGTATCCTTTTTTCGAACGCCCGGCTTCCCTCCGTGTGACGGCATCCGTGTTCGGGCAAAGAACTACAACCCGGAATGGGCGGCTTTGCACGAAAGAGACGAATTCGCCCAGCATCGGACCGATGACCACATCCTGAACGATTACGGTAAATCCCGCGCGAAAGTAAGCGTCCGCGCAATGCGCTGCGAGCCGGTACCGCAGCCTTAGCTGCTCCAGCTCCTCGTCCCCGGCGGTTGGCTCCACCTCCTTGCGGTGATTTACGATCATTTTTCGGAAAATATCTCCCCGCACATGCACGGATTTCGCAAACCGCTGGGCAAGCAGCTGCGCCACGGTCGATTTTCCGCTGGCCATAATTCCGGTGACCAATATAATTCCGGCACTTTTCTCCGTCATAGAACCCGCTCCTTATTTCGTTTTCCTTATATTATAGAACGGGATTTAAGCGGACGCCCGGCCGAGTTTTGTTTTACGGAAACTATCCTTGACGCTGCGAGTCCGACGTTTATAAATATAACTGCCGCACCGATTCCGCTTTTTCCTTCATGTACGCAATCGCTTCCTCAGGCCCGCGTATTTTGACTTCCTTCCCCATCTGCCATACCAGGTCTGCGTAAAATTTCACATCTTCCGCTGTAATCCGAACGGCCGCCGTTCCGCTGCCATCCTCATTTCGCCTGATAAAAGGTGCAAACCGGGGATTGGATTCGAGCTGCCAAACTCCTTTTTTCGTCATCTCGAGCTCCAATGTCGTCTGTTCCAGATGGCCTTTCGCAGGCTTATCCGTTAAGTTCATCCGGTTTATATCTTCCCGGCAAGGGATCGACTCGTTCAGTTCCGCGGAGAGAATCCGGTCAGCCCTGAACTGCCTGATGTCTTCCCGAAGGAAGCAATACGCCGGGCAGTACCAGTAGCCTGAGCTTGCATACAGACCGATCGGCTGAATGTTCCGTTCCGATACTCCGCTCCCGGATTTATATTTTATGGCGACTGCACGGCGGGTCATGACAGCTTGAAGCAGGGTTTGCAAAACCCCGGGCGACATCCAGCGGTATGGACTCCAAAACATGACCTTGTTTTTTAAGCGGTCTATTTGACTTTTCACATCTTCGGGCAAGTAATGATAAAACTTGTGGAGCGCCGAATCGGCCCCCTCGGCAAACGGCAATGAACTGAAATACTCCAGGGATTGGCACGCAAAAAACATCGCAATAGCTTCGCCTTCGGTGAAGCTGATCGGCGGAAGCAGCCGTTCCTGCAGCAGCTTGTAACCGCCCCCTCTTCCCTGAATCGAGTAAACGGGGATACCGAGCTCGCTTAGTTCTTGTAAATCTCTTAAAATCGTTCGGCTGGATAACCCGAATTCGTCCGCCAACTCTTTGACGGTAAACGATTTTTTGGCATTGATCTTCATGATCATCTGGATTAGTCGCTGTGACTTCTGCAATCTGCGGCCCCATTTCGCTAGCATTTTTTTTAATTTTACCATTAAAATGTGACGAAAACTGTCACATTTTAATGATATGATCATTTTGCAAGCAAATGAACAGGTATGGAGGAAACGGATGAGTATGAAAGAACATACGCCTGAACAAACAGGTTTCTTATTTATTAACGGAGCGGGACTGGACAGCCGGATTTGGGGCAAAGTAACGGACCGGCTGAACTCCCCCTGCAAGGTGGTCGAATTTCCTTACAGGGAGGGCAGCGCAGATGCAAGAAAAGAGCTTTCATTGGCGGATTACGCGGCACACCTGAAAAAGCAGGCGGACGAATGGGAAATTCCGAGGTTTATTCTCGTAGCTCACTCTCTCGGGGGACTGTTTGCACTACGGCTTGCTCCCGAGCTGCGCGGACGACTTGCAGGAATTGCCGCTGTCGGGGCGATCATTCCGAAGGACGGCGGTTCTTTTCTATCCGCTATGCCTTTTCCCAAAAGACTCCTTCTGTCCGCTGTCCTGAGGAAAGTCGGGACAAGACCTCCCGATTCCGCGATCCGTTCCGGGTTATGCAGCGGCCTCACGCCGGAGGAAGCGGAAGAGATCGTACGGGGATTCGTTCCCGAAGCCGTCCGTGTGTATACGGACCCTGTAGAATCGCATGTTCCGGATATCCCGAAGTTGTATGTCAGGCTGACCGGGGATAAAGAGCTTCATCCGCCCATGCAAAATAAAATGATTGCGAACTTTTCCCCACATGTCATACGGGACCTGAATACCGGGCACTTGCCGATGATCAGCAATCCCGCCGGACTCAGCACCATATTGGCGGAGTTTGTCACCATCGCCGAAGGAACTTACCGGGAAAGCCTCGCAGGAAAATAATTTATAAAGAAAGGAAATTCGGGAACGATGTCGAAATTAAGCCAGTATGAATATACAAAAATATACAACCATTATCAAATATACTGCCGCTATCATCGTTTTTCTCACCATACTTTTCGGAGTAAGATGGATCTGGTCTCAGACTTTTGCGACCCCGGAGCATCGCGACGCCGTTCAGGGCGTGCTCGACATGCGCGGCTGGGATTTTGCGAATTCCCGCGCCATCAGCCTTAACGGCGAATGGGAATTTTACCCATCGACGTTTATCACGCATGAGGATAACGCCAGTCATTCCGCAGGCACTCCGCGTTACGTCAAAGTTCCGGGAGACTGGCGCAGCGCGTTTCCGGAAGGCGCCACTTCGTCGTACGGTTATGGGACATACCGGCTGCGCATTCTGGTCGATACTGCTGCCCGGGACCGGACTTACGCCTTCTGGATCCGGGACATTCAGGCTTCCTCCGCGCTGGAAATCAACGGCCAGAAAGAGCCCGAAATCGGCCATCCTGCGGAGACGGCGTCATCGTATTTACCGAGAAACGTCTCTTACACAGCGTCCTATACGGCCGAAGAAAATACGGAGCAAATCGAGCTGCTCATTCGCGTTGCCAATTTCGAGCATCCGTTTTACGGCGGCATCGCCAAACCGATCCGTTTCGGTTCGCAGGCGGCCGTCGATTTCGAGCGCTGGTATTCCATCGGCTTCGAGCTCGCCACATTTCTCATCCTGCTGCTGCACGGCATATATGCATGCATCTTGTACCTGTTCAACCCGCGGCAAAAAACGTTCCTTGCTTTCTTCATGTTCCTGTTGGCCGCAGGCCTCACGGTCGTATCCGATAACAACCATATTTTGCAAAACTGGTTTCCGCTCAGCTATATGTGGCTGCAAAAAATCAGGCTGCTTTCGTACATGTGGGTTTCCTTTTTCGTTTTGTACTTTACCAGATCTTTTTCCGGCAAAATGGAAGGACGCAGCTTGTTCCGGGCGTATACCGTGCTGCTCGTGCTTTATTCCGCATTCGCGCTGATCGTACCGCCGCCGTTCATTTATTATTCCAGGAAAGCGATGGTTTTCGGATTCCTGTATTTGTTCCCGCTCGCCTGGTTTGTTTATTTGGCCGTCAAAATGGTCATTCGCAAACATCATGACGCCATTTATTTGCTGCTGGCGATTATGAGCGTCGCTTCAAGCGTGCTTTGGGGAGCCTATAATTTCAGCGAAAAGATCAGCCCCGTTTTCTATCCGGTCGATATGATCGCGGCAATTGTGGCCTTCTCGGCTTATTGGTTCAAACGATACTTCCGCAATTCCGAGGAGAACGCGAAGCTGAACGAGCAGCTTAAGGAAGCCGACAGGCTGAAGGATCAGTTTCTCGCCAATACGTCGCATGAGCTGAGAACGCCGCTGCACGGCATTATGAATATCGCCCAAAATATCGTAGCCAAAGAGCGGCCTAAAATGGATAGCGCAAGTCTAGAAGATATGCAGCTGCTTATTACGATCAGCCGCAGAATGTCGCACATGGTTGACGATTTGCTCGACGTCGTCCGGCTGCGGGAGAAGCGGATCGTGCTGAAGAAGGAGCCGCTGGCCATCGGGCCGGTCGTTTCCGGTATTTTCGGGATGCTCGGTTTTATGACGGAAGGCAAGCCCGTGCGGTTGGAAATGAACGTCCCCGACTCGATGCCTCCGGTTCTCGCGGACGAGAAAAGGTTCGTGCAAATCGTCTTCAACCTCGTGCATAACGCGCTTAAATATACCGCCGAAGGGAAAGTCACCGTTTCCGCCAAAACCGATAACGGATTGGCCGTCATCGAGGTAGCGGACACCGGGGCAGGCATGGATGCGGAAACGCAATCGCGCATATTTTTGCGGTACGAGCAGGGCCTGCATGGAAAAAAAGACGGGCGGGGCTTGGGGCTTGGCTTAAGCATTTGCAAGGAGCTGGTGGAGCTGCACGGCGGTGAAATGACGCTCCGCTCCAAACTTGGCGAAGGATCCGTGTTCTGCATCTCGCTGCCGCTGACGGATTCTACGGATTTGACACACACGAAAAATCCGGCGTTTCCTCCATTGGTCGGCATCGCGGAAGCTGCGCCCACCCGGATCATAGAAGCTGCACCGGCGCAGGCTGCGACCTTCCTCCAGCTTGACACACCGTCTTTCGAAGACGGAAAAGCGAACATTTTGGCCGTCGACGATGACCCCGTCAACCTGAGAGTGCTCACCGGCATCCTGAGCTCCGAGCCGTACAACGTCAAGGCGGTCACGTCCGCGGAAGAAGCGTTGGAACTGCTTGGTTCGCAGCAGTGGGAACTGGTTGTCGCCGACGTTATGATGCCGGGTATGTCCGGCTATGAGCTGACGCGCAAAATCAGGGAGCACTTCTCCGTTTCGGAGCTTCCGGTTCTGCTGTTGACCGCGCGCAGCGAGCCCTCGGACATTTACGCGGGATTCATGTCCGGTGCGAACGATTACGTCGCCAAACCCGTCGATGCCCTCGAGCTGAAATACCGCATCCGTTCGCTCACCGCATTGAAGCAATCGGTAAGCGAACGGCTGAGCATGGAAGCCGCCTATTTACAGGCGCAAATCCAGCCTCATTTTCTGTTTAACACGCTGAACTCGATTATGGCGCTCAGCGAGCTGGATACGGAACGCATGCGCAAGCTCGGCGACGCCTTTACATCCTACTTGCGGATCAGCTTCGATTTTCTCAATTCGGGGAAGCTGGTCGCTTTGTCCCACGAGCTTGAGCTTGTCCAAGCCTATCTTTATATCGAGAAAGAGCGCTTCGAAGACAGGCTGCACATCGAATGGGAAGTGGATCGGAGCATGGGGCTGCTTCTTCCGCCGCTGACGATTCAGCCGCTCGTTGAAAATGCGGTCAAACACGGCATCCTCAGCCGTTCCAGGGGCGGCACGGTGCAGATCCGGATCGTCCGCAAGGAACGCTTCGCACTGGTTGAAATAAAAGACGACGGAAAAGGCATGAAACCGGAGCGCATCCGGCAGGTGCTGGATACGGCGAAGCAAAGAAGGGGCGGTATCGGGCTATCCAATACGAACCGAAGGCTGACTCAGCTGTATGGCAGGGGCCTCTCCATCCGCAGCGCCGAGGGTGAAGGTACGACGGTGTCGTTTGAAATCCCTTTGAGGGATGCCCCTTAAGTTGCCAGATTGCGATGCCTGCACGGCAAAATGGGAGATGGAAATGGCCTCCTCCGATTTTTCTCCCGGCAAATCCCCCTCTCAAAGAGGGGGACCCGGGCTTCGTACTGCTGGGGCAGAGCCTATGCCCTATTCTTCAACTTCTTCGAACCGAAATCCCGAAAGAACTCGCTTTTTTCTTCTTTTATTTTGCAGCTGTAACCGGCGTGCAATCGTATAACCGATAAGGAAGGCGGGAGCTGAAGTATTGCCGTCTACGGTAAACGGAATAACGGAGGCATCCGCCACAATTAAATTTTTTACGCCATGGACGTTCCCCCGCCGGTCGACGACCCCGCCTTTTTGTAACGGCGCCATCCGCAAAAAGCTTTGCTGATGATGATTATGGTCAAAGTTCTCCTTAATGTACTGCTCCAGTTTCGAGTCGTTATCGATAACGTCGATTCCGGGAGAAACCAGCTTATAGGACGGATCTATCACTTCCAATTCGGCAGCGATATTTTTCACGTAGATTTTAAAAATATTTTTGATCGCTTCCATATCCGCCGGATCCGAAAGAAATCCTTCGTCTGCCAGAACGATTTTAAGCGGATCGTTATTTTGTATGCGGATGCTCCCGCGGCTTTTCGGGCGAAGGTACAGAATAGCCAGCGTTAACATGCCCTCCGAACCGATGCCTACCAGCTGTACGGCGCGTCTGCCCGGCTCGGCTCCGGTGGGGTCGGGTAAGAAAGCCCCTCCTGTATATAGGGCGTTCGGGTCGTTCGCAGGAAGTGCCCGGTCATCGGGGTTGGCAGTAAATACGGCAAAGTTAAGCGAATGATTTCTTATCCTTTTACCGACGTTGGGATTATTAAAAACAACGGGGATGCCTGCCTTCTTAAGCAATACACCCGGACCGATACCGGATAACATTAATAACTGTGCGCTGTTGATTCCTGCGGAGATAATGACCTTCTTCGTAGCGTAAGCCGTTATGCATCTGCCTTCCCGCAAAAACTGCACGCCAACCGCCCTTTTATTGGAAAAAATAACACGCAGAACCGTCGATTTAAAAAGCACTTTAAGCCTGCGGCCCTTCACCCCTTGTCCGCCAGGGGTCATAATATCGGAGGAAAGGAACGCCGTGGACGAACTTTCCCTCCGGCCGTCCGGATTTTGATACAGCTGCCACCGGGTAAAGGGACCTAACGGTGTCTTCGGATCGTTGTAATCGAGAATCTCGGGCAGGCCTGTAGCTTGCTCGATGGCCGCAATCAATTTTCTCGCCATCCGCGTTGGCTCTTGAGGAGCCTGCCTGATGTCCAACCTTCCTTTAAATCCCCTTGCCATCTTGTCGGTTGTTTTGCCGTTATACTTCTCCAAGCGCTTAAACCGGCGAATTGCCCGTTTCGGCGACCATAGCGGTCCCAGGAGTTTTTCCCACTCCCTGAATACAGCGGAAGTAGGCCGAACATACTGTTCGCCGTTAATTGATGACCCGCCGCCCGATAACCTGCCTGTTGTCCATTCGAACGCACGATCGTCGAGACCTTTTTGGGGAACACCTTCCCCTTGCCAAAAATAGTTCGGAAAAAAACGCTCTTCAAGCTCCAGGGCGGCAGACGAATCCCTGATAGCTTTGTCGCGGTCGTTTTTTCCGCCAGCTTCCAACACAAGGACCGACGTTTTCTTATTATCGGTCAATGTTTTCGCTATAACCGCCCCGGCCGGCCCCGTACCTACGATAATGTAATCGAATTTTAGTTTCCTGTTCATTTCGATACCCCTTTAACATCGGCTAATGCAGGGTATTATCGTTGGGCTTCTCGCGTGACTGTGTTTTTCAAATATTGCAATTTGTAAAACGTTAAAGAAATAACCGATCGGCTAGCCGGGTAAAAAAGTCCTCATCCCCTGAAACGGGTTTGAGGAATTTCCTTTTGCGGCATGTATCCGCGCGTATAAAACCATAATCTTATGACAAAATAGACAGGAAGATACTTACAGCCCGAAGCAGGTGACCCGATGTATAAATTTTTTAGCAAGTTGATGAGAAATGCAATGAACGAAGCCGTCGATCAGGCGATTAAACGTATAGCGAAGGATCCGTATACGGAAAATTTGTTCGAATGGATACCGGTAACCAAAAAAGAAGGGCTCATCAATATGATCGAAAACGTGATGAGAGCAACCCACGGCAAACCTCCGGAACGCCCATGGGGAAGTCACTTGCATTTGTCCCCATGGGAAAAGCTGTTGTTTAACCCGGTGCATCTTCACCATTTTCCGACTCCGGAAGATGTGAAAATAGCTACAGCGGTCAACCGATCTGTGTGCGCTTGATCCGTTCCTGTCAAGGGCAGTTGGAGTTGAGCTCGGCTTTATTTCGTCCGAAGAGCTGCGTCAATATTTTGCAGGGTTTTCGCAGCTTCCCGCTTTTGGCGAGTTAACCGAACGGCTTGAACCGGATCAAGATCGGTATGAATATCACTAAAAAACTCAAAAAGCTTATGTCTTGCGCGACATAAGCTTTTCAAATTATTGATTCATTTCAAATTGAATTTTATGGCTGTTTTCAAGAACCTGAACTACTTGCTCTTGTTATAGCGGTCGTACGCCTGCTTGTATATCTTCATGTATTGATCGAGCCCCATCTTCTTGACGGTGGCGACATATTTGTCCCACTCGGTCATCGGCTCGGCGCCGGTGATGAACTTCGCTTCCATCTCCGTGATGTACGTATGGATGTCGGAGCCGACGGTCGACATGAATTCGGTCTCCTCCTCCGTGAAGTTAAAGCTGTTCCAAATCTCCTTGATCGCATGCGGCTGAGCTTTTTTGCCTGCGGCGAGCGATTCCGGCAGCGTTTCCGAGCCTTTGAAATATTTCTCCTGCACGTACCCCGGATAGCTGCCGCCGAGCCAGGTGATATATTTCGCGAGAGCCTGGTCCATCGTCAGACCGTTCGGATTTTTCGTAATTTCTTCGACGTATTCCAGCTTGCCGTCTGCGGCTTCCTTGTACGTCTGTCCCTTGAGGCCCATAAAATAAAACGTAGCCCCTTCGTCGCCGAAGAAATAATCCATCCAGCGGACCGTCGCTTCCGGATATTTGTTTTTGTCCGTAATCACGAACGCCCCCGGCCATACCATCGGCACTTTCAGATGCGCATACATCTGGTCGCCGTACGGCCCTTTCAGCGCGCCAAGCCCTATGTATCCCGGCTGGTTCATCTGCGTGAGCGGGTTCGGATTAATCGTTGCGCCGAAAATTCCCTTCTGCCCGTTGGCGTACAAAGCGCTCGTCTTGATCGTGAAAATCTCCTTGTCGATTAGCCCTTCCGCATACAGCTTGCGGACATATTCGATGACTTCCTTGTAGCGCGGGTCGGTGCGGAAGAAGCGCAGCTCGCCCGGCTTGCCGGGATCCATGTCGACGAATTTATGGCCGAGCCCGCGATTGCCGAAGCCCCATGCTCCTCTAAGCTGTTCGATCAGCGGCCCAATGCCGGTGCCGGCATAAGGGATTTCGTCCGCCTGGCCGTTGCCGTTCGGGTCCTTCTCTTTGACCGCCTTCAAATATTGGTAAAACTCTTCCGTCGTCGTCGGCTCCTTCATGCCCAGCTTGTCGAGAAACTCCTGCTTGACCCACAGCGGGGTGCCGATCAGCATCGGCAAAAAGTTCGGATCGTAGAAGGACGGGAACGAATAAATGCCGCCGTCCGGCATCGTCAGCCCTTTTCGCAAATCGGGATACTTGTCCAGCAGCTTCTTGAAATTGGGCGCGTATTTGTCGATCAAGTCGTTCAGCCTGACAAAAGTTCCCTGCGAGCCGTATTTCATCAGATCGGCGGCGCTCACCCTCGCGGAATAGAACGCGTCCGGATAATCGCCGCTGGCCAGCGCCAAATTGCGCTTCTCGGTCAAATTTTCGAAAGGCACAAGCTGGAAGTTGACCTTGATGTTCGTCATCTTCGCGTACTCTTTCCAGACGAGCGTTTCCTCGAAGTTATTGCCGTTCGTCGCCGCTTTCCCGGTAAAAAAAGTCAGCGTGATCGGTTCCTTGACGATCGGCATGCCGCTTGCGCCCGTATTCGCTTCGGCCGCGGAGCTGCCTTTCCCCTGCGGGCTGCTTCCGCCCCCTCCGGAGCATGCGGAAAGCATCCCCGCCGTTACCGCAACGGACAGCCCCAAGGCGGTCCAGCTTCGTTTGTTCATGCAAAAGTCCTCCCCCAATATATCGGTTTATGTGTAAACAGCAGCAGTTTCACGTAATTATCCTTTAACGGCGCCGATCATGACGCCTTTCACGAAATATTTTTGCAAAAACGGATACAGCATCAGCACCGGCAAATTGGCGACGATGACGGCCGCGTATTTGATCGCCTCGGCGTCGAGCATGTTTTTGGCGTTCGTATCGTCGCCGACCCCGAGCATTTCCGTCATTTCCCCCTGCACCAAAATTTCCCGCAAAAACAGCTGCAGCGGGTACTTGTCGCGGTCGGACAGATAGATCATCGCGCTGAAATATGCGTTCCAGTGGCCGACGCTGTAGAAGAGCAGCATCACCGCGATGATCGGCATCGAAAGCGGCAGCACGATGCGCAGCAAAATCGTCATGTTGGAGCAGCCGTCCATCGCCGCGGCCTCTTGCATTTCATAAGGAATGCCGTTTTGAAAAAACGTGCGCATGATCATTATATACCATACCGAGACGGCCCCGGGGATAATCATCGCCCAGGCGCTATTCAGCATGCCGAGCTGCTTGATGAGCAGATAGGTCGGAATCATTCCTCCGCTGAAGAACATCGTGAACACCATCATGGCGGTAATCGCGCCGCGGCCGACGAAATCTTTGCGCGACAGCGGATAAGCGGCGGCTATCGTCATGGCCAGATTGACGGCGGTGCCCGCCGCCGTATACAGCAGCGTGTTCCCGTAGCCGGTTAAAATTTCCCGGTTTTGCAGCAGCTTCGCGTAGCCGACCCCGGTCAGGTTTTTCGGCCACAGCCAAACCTCTCCTCTGAGCACCGCCTCGGGGCTGCTGATCGATGCGACAAGCACATACACAAGCGGATACAGCACGATAATCGAAAGAATCAGCAGCGAAATATGGACGATCGCATCGAATGTCTTATCCGCAGCAGTTACATTGTTCATCGGGGCCTCCCTCCTACCATAGGCTCGTTTCGCTTACCTTGCGGGCGATGCGGTTGACGGTGACGAGCAGGATGAAATTGATGACCGAGTTAAACAGGCCGACGGCGGCGGAGTAGCTGTACTGCGCCCCTAAAATGCCGCTGCGGTACACGTTCGTGGAAATGACGTCCGAAGCCGGCATATTCAGCGAGTTTTGCATCAAATACACCTTTTCGAAGCCGACGCCGACGATCGAACCGATTTGCAAAATGAGCAGCACGATGATGGTCGGCATAATGCCGGGCAAATTGATGTGCCAAATCCGCTGCAGCCGGCTCGCCCCGTCCACGCGGGCCGCCTCGTGCAGCTGCTGGTCGATCCCGGTCAGAGCCGCCAAGTAAATGATCGAGCTCCACCCCATCTGCTGCCATATGCCGGAGAATACATAGACCGTCTTGAACCAGGCCGGCTCCGTCAAAAAAGGAATCGGCTCGCCTCCGAAAAGAACGATCGCTTTGTTCAGCAGTCCGGTTTGCGGAGACAGGAAAATCATCAGCAAGCCGACCATCACGACGGTGGACAAAAAGTGCGGCGCATACGTTACCGTTTGCACAAAACGGCTGAACTTTTTCGAACGCACCTCGTTCACCGCGAGCGCCAGCAGAATCGGCACGGGAAACCCGACCAAGAGCTGGTACACGCCGATGCCGAGCGTATTTTTCATCAGCCGCCAAAAGTAATAACTTGCGAAAAACCGCTCGAAATGCTTGAATCCGGCCCATGGACTCCCCCATATTCCTTTTACCGCCACGAAATTTTTAAAAGCGATCTGCACCCCGTACATCGGCACGTATTCGAACAGGATAAAAAACGCGATGACCGGGGAGATCAGCACATAAAGCCCCCAGTTTTTTCTCACTCTCTTCGCGAGAAGGGCCATGCGGGAGCTTGCGGGTTTGGCCCTGACGCCCGCGCCGCCTGCGCTGTGAAGCTGCGCTTCGTTCAAATTAGGTTCACCTGCCTCGATTATGGTCTTCCCCGATCATACAAGCGCGCCCCCCTGCTGCATATTGACACTTCTTTCGATCCCTTACCGCAGCTCACTTTTTTAAAAAAAGATAAGGATATGAGAAACTGTCAATTCCTTTCGCGACGGGCTTTGTGTACAATTAGGACGATCGGAAGCGGAAGCTTTCTAATTTACGTTCAGGCAAGGAGTTAGTCCAACCAGATGTGGAACCCGTCGAAAAGCCAAACGTTGTTTGTGAAAATGTTTATCAGCTTTATGGCGATTATCGTGCTGTTCGCCGTCTTTCATATATTCACGTTCCGCTTTTTCAACGAAGGCATGCAGAACGAAATCGTGCAATATAACCGGCTTATTTTGAAAAATACGGCGGAGCGGTACCAGAACCATTTCACCCGGCTCAAAACGCTGCTGTTCACGATATACAACGACGAGAACGTCGTCGCCTTCAACCGCCAGCTCTCCCTTAAACCCGCGGACGAAATCAATTATTGGCAGGCGAACGACGCATTAAAAATGGTGCGCACCGAAGCGTTTAATCCGATGTTTTTCCTGGAAAATATCCTGATCTACTTCGAGAAGCCGTCCCTGGTCCTCGAGAAGGAAGGAACAAGCGAAGCGTCGATGATGTTTTCCCGCTTTTATGCGAGCAGCCGCTACCCGGCCGATTTCTGGAAGCGGCAAATAAGCCGCAACAGGAACTACACGCTGCATCCTACGGATGTTTTTACGTTATCGACGGTGAACGAAACGAAGAAGCTCGGGCTGATTCCGTTTTCGTTCCGCATGCCCGGAAGCCATTACATCGTCATCGCGATGCTGGACAGCGGCAAGCTGCTGGAGGCTTTTAACAGCTTGAGCCCGGGCAGCCGGTTCATGATTTTGCAGGAGGACGGCTCGCTTTTGTACCGTTCGGATGACGGCATCTCGCCGGATCGGCTCCCTTCTTTTGACGATGGAAAGGATTATAAGCTGTCCGGAGGGTTTTATTATTTCAGCGAAAAAGACAGCTCCGGCCTCACTTATGTTACGGCGGTTCCGTACGGCAACATTGCGTCCAAGGTGTCCAGGCTGAATGCAACGTCGTACATCATTTTGGCCGTTTCCATCGTCATCGGGGTGGCGGCGTCGCTGCTCTTCAGCAGACGCATCAACCGTCCGTTTAAGGAAATCGTAGCTTCGATCCTGCAGCGCAATCCGACAAACCTGCAAAGCACGATCAAGGAATTCGACCTGATCAACCGGGAAATGCGCGAGCTGATGAGGGAGAAGGAAGAGGTGCACAGCGAGCTCTTGACCAAGAAGTCGCTGCTGACGAGCTTCAGCTATATCAACAAGCTGAAGTCGATCAACTCCGACCTCAGCGACTGGAAGGACGTGCTGATCAGCGACCAACCGTTCGTGCTCGTCCTGTACCAGCTCCATTTTCGTGCCGCTCTGCTTGCGGACACTCTGATTAAACCGGAGAAGGCCGCTTATTACATCAGGGAATATATCAGCGTACTGATGACGGAGAGATTCCCTTCATCGCATACGTTTCAAATCGAAAACAATCAGATATTGACATTCGTGACGACCGGGGAAACGGAAGGAAGCATTGAGGAAGTGCTCGGCAAATTAAAAAAGATTCTCGACAGGGACAGCCGTTACGTGCTGGTCACGATCGCCGTCAGCCCGGTATTCGGCCGCTCATCGGAAATTAACGAGGCTTACCGGCTCGTACAGGATATGGCGCGCCAGGGGAAGCTTTGCGAGGAAACCCAATTCATTACCGAATACAAACCGGCGCGGGCTTATTTTTTCTTTACGCCGATGCAGGAGCAGGAGCTTTACGCCCACGTGCAGGCCGGCAATGAAGCCGCATGCGTGCAAATGATCGACAGGATGCTTGATCACATGTTCAAACATGAAGCCGGATTGCTGCAGTACAGGCATTTGGCGGAAAGCATCATCGCCAGGACCGGCAAAATTGCCGAAAGCGCGGGAATGGACGGAGAGATGTACGCCAGGATGACGATGGAGATGCAAAGCTGTTTGTCGCTGGAGGAGTTCAAACGTTTTTACCGCGGGCTGTTCGCTTATTCGACGGCCCTCATCCGGGCCAAAAAAGAAGAGACGGACCCGGCGATCGATTTTATTATGAATTACATTGAAACCCGCTACGCCGAAGACTTCTCCCTCGACATGCTCGCGGAGAAGCTGGGCATGTCCGCGACCTACTTGTCGATGTACATCAAGGAAAAAACCGGCGCGAACTTCAGCGACCACATCAACCGGGTGCGCATCCGCGAAGCGAAGCGGATGCTGGCCAGCGTGGAGCTCAGCATCCAGCATATCGGCGAGCGCATCGGCTACCGTAACGTCACGTCGTTCAACCGGATGTTCAAAAAGTTCACCGGCATGGCGCCGGGCGAATACCGCAAGTCGCTGCTGGAGCCCGCGCAGAGCGACTTCTGACAGCTTTGCTCCGCGGATTGCCGCGGCGAATGCTTCGCCGGAGCCCGGCGGGCGGCCTCGCCACTGCACCTGAATGCCCTCCGGCGGGGCATAAGCTACACGGTGATGACGTTTACGCCGCCGTCCTTGAACTGCTTGGCGTCGTACTCCGAGATGCCGCTGCCGGTGATCAGCGTGTGCACGGCGCTGTTCGGAGCGACGGAGTGCAGCGAAAGCTTGCCGATCTTGCTGTCGTCCGCGACGACGATGACCTGCTGGGCCGCATGGATCATATGCTGCTTGGCTACCACAAGCTGCGCCTCCGGATGCATCAGTCCGTGCTTCGGATGAAGCGCCGGGATGCCGATGAACGCTTTGTCCACATGGATCGACTTCAGCATATGATCCGTAAACATGCCGTTAAGCATATAGCTGGAGGGGTACAGCTCGCCGCCGGTGACCATCACTTTAATGCCCGGGGAATCGCGAAGTTCGGCGGCCACGTTCATGTCGTTGGTTACGACGGTAATGTTCGTGCGGTGCGTCAAATTGCGGGCGATATGCAGCGTCGTCGTGCCGGAATCGATAATGATGTGCTCGCCGTCTTCCACGAGGCCGGCCGCCATTTTGCCGATGCGCATTTTTTGCTCCAATTGATACGAGGACCGTTCGTTAAACGACGGCTCATCCCGCGTCCATTCCTCCACAATGACTCCGCCGTGCGTCCGCTTGATCAAACCTTCCCGCTCGATCTCCGCCAAATCGCGGCGAATCGTCGCTTCGTGCACGTTAAATTGTTTGGCCAGATCGGCTACGGACGCGGCCCGGTGCTGCCGGACATATTCGACAAGGCGTAATTTTCTTTCGGCTGCCAGCAAGGTCATTCCTCCATTCGCGCAAAAAAGTGCTCAAAAACGCTTATAACCGTTCATATACGCTCATTAGATTACATGCCTTGCCGAATTCGTGTCAATACAATTTCTCACTGATGTTGATACTTGCCGCGCCGCCGGTTTTTCCAAAGCATTGCCGCGAGCAGAATAGCCGGCAGCACCACCTGAAACAGCGGAAAAATTTTAACGCTGTATTCCAGACCGAGCCATATATGATACGTATAGTTCGGTTCGAGAAAAGACGTGATGTATACGACCGCTCCGGTGAACACGATGGCTTTGCCCGCGCTGCAGCGGACCGCCTGCTTGATACACAATGCTCCGCCGAGCAGAAAACAGGTGATTTTAAAGAAAAGTCCGAGAAACAGGATGATGGTAACGAGCAAATCGAGCCGCTCCAGCACCTCCTTGATCTGGATGAGCTGGACGCTGGCGAGCAGAGGAATTGTGCTGACTTTGGCAAGCTCGGGACCGAGCACAGCCATGTTGAGCGCGTTGAAGGAGACAAGCAGCACCGCCACGCCGGCGTAAGCCGCAAGCACGTGCTTATGGAGCTTCTCCCGATGACGGACGGCGCTCCAAAACATTAAAAACACCACCGTTTGTCCGAAAGGAAACGAAAGTATATCGGGAAAAGCCGCCCTCAGCACCGGCATGATGCCGCCGTGCAAAACCGGCTTGAGCCTGTCCGGCTCCGGCAATCCCCCCGAAAGCAGCAGGACGAACATGACCGCGTAGCTGCCTGCAAACAGCAGGAAAAACGTTTCCCCGACACGGAATAACACCTCGATCCCCGATACGGCGGCGTAGACGGACAAGATGACGACTATCCCCATAATGAGCGATTTCGGCGTGAGCGTCAGCATCGTCAGCGTGGTCAGCTCGCCGAAGTCCCTGACGTTCCGCATCGCTTCGTAAGCAAAATACAGCGCATAGCCGACCGTCAGCATCTTCCCCAAAAAACGGCCGCAGACGGATTCCAGCATTTCCGCGAGATTGCGGACGGGATCCTGCTTTTGAATGAAAAGAAACACCCAGGTCAGCAAAAATCCGGCTATCGCCGCTGCCAGCATCGCAAGCCAGGCGTCCTGCTCCGCTTTGATCCCGAGCTCGAACAAAGGCGTGCTGCCGATTTCGAACAAAACGACCATCGCGGCGATCTGGTATTTGCTAATCGTTTCCATATACGCAGCACCCCTTCAAGGAATTGTCAGCCCGGGCAAGCGATCCCGCATTTTTCTTCAAGCGGGAGGACCGCCCAACCACTCCACCAATTTTTCGCCCGGAGGAGTGAAGAGACGGTGAAATAAATCCAGGAGAGAAAGCCTCGGGAGTCCCCACGGTTCGCTCATTACCATATAAGCCGAATATCCGAGCAATGCCGCAAACACGGCGCAGTCCCGAAACTGCCGTTTGCGCAGCAAACCCGGCATAAACCATGCCGCAAACACGGCGTGAATCGCCAGAAGCACCGAACCGCCGTTCAAGCAAAAGCACCTCCTTATTTGTCGAGCAGCTTTTTGAACGAATCGTTGCTCATTCCGGTCCTCTCCACCTTCACCTCGACTTGCGGCGTGAGCTGCGCTTCTTTCCACGGGTCCTCCTTATCGGCCCACATCTTCCAAAGCTCCGGCTGATGCCGGTAAACCTCGTCCGAGATGCCGAAAATATCCGACCTAAGGTCAAGAGAAGCCTTCCATGCCGCACGGATAAGTCCGGACAGATGTTCCTTCAACGCTTGCTTGACCGGTTCGAGCGATTCCGGCTTGGAGAAATCGGTTTTGCAGCTGGACTCCGCAAGGACGCCGTAAGCTGTCACCTTGGCTGCAATGTTCGCCCGCCCATCCTCCGCCATCGTTTCAAGCTTCGCTTTGACTTTGTTCAGCTGGAAGCTGATCTTGCCTTTGCTTTCCTCCTTCGGGCAGCCGACCGTGATCATTCCCCCATTGGCTTCTCCCGTTGCCAGACGAAGACCCAGGCTTTCATCCTCAGACAACCAACCGGCAAGCCGGTCCTTGCGGAAAACTCCGTTCCGCTGAAACTTTAAAATGACGTCATGGCTGACCTCATTCATCGCATCGACGGATTGCTTCGGTTGTCCCCGCCCCGAAAAGGAAATTTCCGGAACGACCGCACTGGAGGAACGGCTCGTTATTTTGTATGCGATCTCGTAGATCCGCGTTCTCTTGACGGTCGAAGACTGTTTTTCCGCGACATTGGTCATTTTAAAAATGCCCGCTCCCTGGATTTTTTCGATCGGCATCAGCGTTTTCAAAATTTGCTTGGGGTCGTCCTGCGTCACGTAAAGGGACACCGTTTCGCGGCTTTCCTGGTTCCGGAAGTACAGGTCCAGCAGGCCGGAAATACCTTGTTTGGCGGCATTTTCCCCGATGACGATGACGCGGTTATGGGCGAAAAAAAGCGTACGCGGAAATTCCAGATTCGCTTTTTCCGCGGCTTCTTTCAGGGTGGCTCCCTGCGTGCTGAATACGGCGATCGGCGCCATCGACGGGCTCGCCTGGCCGGTCGCGCTGGATACCGCCTGGGGCACGACGATTTGGTAGCTGACGTTGTACATCCCTTTTTTGTAATCGATCGCGGTAGCCGATACGATACCAAGTTCATTCAACTCGACGCTGTTCCAGCATCCCGCCAAAAAGCTGCAAAGGAGCAAAACAGCACCCGCCGCAAAAGCTTTCACCCGAATTCACCCTCTCCGAACACGGCGCGCCACAGCTGCCGCGAGCATGATAAGACCGGGAAATGCCACATTAAAGAACTGCGAATACAGATTGTACAAGCTGAACACCTTATAGACGGCAATCGGCGTTTGCACGGAAATTTGGCAGGCGATGCAGGACAGCGGAAAATACAAAGTTCTCGGCCGCACAAGCCGCAAAGCTTCCTTCAGGCAGTACAGGCATCCGAAATAATGCATCGCCGTTTTCAAAAACATCGTTCCCGTCCAAAAGGAAATAAACAGCAGATCGACCCGCTGCATGAATTCTCCGATCTCGACAATGCCGACGATCGAGAAGCTGGGATAGTTCAGCAGCGGCGGAATGTCCGGGCCCATTATCATAACGGCTACGACCGTGATTGCGATCACGGTGAGCCCGCAAACGGCGGCGGCGATATACGCCACTTTTTTCGCTTTTTCCGGCTGCCGCAGCTCCGGCGCAATCAATAGAAGCAAAGCGATCTCCGACAGCCAGCCAAGCGGAGCGATGCCGCCCTGGACGATCCGGCTCGCGGGAGCCGCGACCAGGGGCAGCGACCAGGAGGGATGCATCAGGTTGGACAGCAGCAGCCAGCTAACGAACATGGCGATGAAGCTGGAGCAGATGAAAATCGTCGATACGTGGGAAATGACCGCAAGCCCGCGGTCCACCGCATATACGACAACCGCCATGATGATCAGGCAAACGACGGCATGCGGCGTCCGGTTTATCAGTTTATCGCCGACAAAGTCGATAAACTGGTGCAGGATGTCAACCAGGCTGACCATGTAATAAACGGCCAGCAGCACGCCGATCAGGCCGGTCACAACCGAACCCAGACGCTTCCTCAGCAGCTCGAACAACGTTAAGCCTTCATAGCCGTCGATCAGCCTGCCGATCAGCCATGCCGCCAGCATCGTGCACCCGGTGGAGAGCAGCAGCGACATCCAGGCAGACTCGCGGCTGTAGTGGATCACCCCGGACGGAATCGTCAAAATCGCGGTGGGCAAAATGCCTACGATCACCAGCATGCCCGCTTGAAATAACGACAGTTTAGGGGACGCCGGCTTCATCATGCGCTTACGCCCCCCTTGCCATGATCGGCGTCCGGGGGTTGTCTTTCCCGGTTTTGATGGGAAATGACATCCGGACGTTTCTTCATGCCCGGCCATGGAAAGCGGAAAAACAGATCTTTCCAATTGGAGGCGATAAAAGGGGCTATCGGCGTCAAATAAGGAACGCCAAACGACTTGAGTCCCGCCAAGTGAATGACGAGGACCACGATGCCCGCCATGATTCCGAACATCCCCAGCGTAGCGGCAAGCAGCATAAATCCGAAACGAATGATCCGCGAGGCGATCGCCATATTGATGGCCGGCGTAACAAAGTTGGATATCGCGGTGAACGAAACGACGATGACCATGGCCGCGGATACGAGGCCTGCCTCCACCGCCGCCTGCCCGAGCACCAGGGCGCCGACGATGGAAATGGCCGGGCCGATCACCTTGGGCATGCGGGTGCCGGCTTCCCGCAGCACCTCAAACGTCACTTCCATGATCAGCGCCTCGACAAACGCCGGAAACGGGATGCCTTCGCGCTGCGCGGCGAGGCTGATGAGCAGGGTGCTGGGCAGCATCTCCTGGTGAAACGTCGTGATCGCGATGTACAGCGAAGGCAGCAGCATGGAAACCCAAAACGAAACGTGCCGGATCACGCGCAGGAAAGAGGCCATCACATATTTCTGGTAATAATCCTCGGAGGATTGAAGAAACTTCGTGAACGTGACGGGAACGATCAGCGCAAACGGCGTGCCGTCCGTAAGGATCGCCACCTGGCCTTCCAGAAGAGCGCCGGCCACGGAATCCGGACGCTCCGTATTGAGGATCGTAGGGAAAGGCGTCCATGATTTGTCCTGAATAAACTCCTCGATATATCCGCTTTCCAAGATGCTGTCCATCTCGATGCGGTCCAGCCGCTCGCCCACTTCGCGAACGACGGAATCGTCCGCGATTCCGTTGATGTGCAAAACGGCAACCTGCGTATGCGTATACGTCCCGAACGTTCGCACCCGGATCCGGAGCTGCGGAGTGCGCAGCCTTTTGCGGACCAGGGAAAGATTCGTATGCAGATTTTCCGTCATGCTGTCCTTCGGTCCCCGAATGACAGGCTGCGTCTGGGACTCTTCCACCGCCCGCTCCGGACCGCCGGAGGTATGGATGGAAATCGCTTCGCTTTCGCCGTTCACCAGCAAAATCGTTGAGCCGCCCATCATATCCGCCAGCAGCTGCTGCAGCGAGCCGACATTCCGGACCGCGCCCGCCGCGGGCAGCATAAGCCTGATGGCCTCCAGCTTATGCCCGTACCCGGGCAAAGCTTTTTCCGCTGCAGACAAGAGGCCGCCGAGTAAAGGGCGCAGCACCGTATTTTCCAGCGAATGCTTGTCGACGAGTCCCTCCACATATACGGCTGACACCTGCTCCGCATCCAGCTGAAGCGGGCGAACGACGATATCCGCGCTGTCTCCGGTTTGGCGGCGTATTTGCCTCAGCGCCTCCCCCAGATCGGCGGGAATCGGGTAATCTTCGTGCTGCTGCGAGTCGTATGAGGCCTGCATAGGTTCACCAACATTACTATGATTTGGATATAGTATGGATGGAACTGGCAGACCGTATGCAGCAGGACCATGTTTAGACGCAAAAAGCCGGCACCGTTATAAAGACCGGTGCCGGCTTGCTGGAGCATATTCTGGATTAAACGGGATAAATGTACTTGGACCGACGTCAGCCTTCGACGAGCGATCGGTACTGCTCTGCGGTGAGAAGTCCATCCAGTTCGTCCTTGACGTTCTCGCCCGGCTTGATCTCGACGATCCATCCTCCGTCATACGGCTGCTCGTTGACGAGCTGCGGCGCGTCCAGCAGCGCTTCGTTCACCTTCACGACAGTGCCGGAGACGGGAGAATACAGATCGGATACCGTTTTGACGGATTCGATCGTCCCCATCGTATCGCCGCTCGCGATCGCCGACCCGACCTCGGGCAGCTCGACAAACACGATATCGCCCAGCTCGCTCTGCGCAAAATCGCTGATCCCTACGCGAATCGTGCCGGAGTCCAGCACCTCCGCCCACTCGTGTTCCTTGCTGTACTTTACGTTTTCTTTAACATCGCTCATCGTATGTATCCCTCGCTTATCGACTAAGGCGTGATTTTCCAATTTATAGCTGTAGGATAATGCATAGTGAATCACGATGTCAAGGATCTTGACGTAAAATACATGAAACGGGTAAAAATTCATTGACAACGGAAAACGATTCAGGAATAATTTAACTGTCAAGCAAGCATAATATCGGTGGATGAAGGCAATGGGAGAGATTACTTGCAGCTCAGGTAACGCCGAAGGAGTAAGCCGTCAGGTGAATCTCTCAGGCAAAAGGACCATTGCCGGACACGTCTCTGGAGAGAATCCGCCCGCGCGGATCACCCAAGGGGAAATTTGTGCCGTCGCACATGGCATAAGGTAACTCTCAGGTACAAAGGACAGAGGGAGAGATGAGGCAGGTTGTCGCAGGACAACCGTGCATCTTTCCATCTGTCTATTTTTTTGCGTATTTTTCCATTTTTGGAGCGAGGTGAACATGATGTCCGGTTTGAAAAAAACGCCGCTGTTCGATTGCTACGCCGCGCATGGCGCCCGCTGCATCGATTTCGGCGGCTGGGAGCTGCCCGTCCAGTTCAGCGGCATTACGAAGGAGCACGAAGCCGTGCGGACGCAGGCAGGTCTGTTCGATGTGTCTCATATGGGCGAAGTGAAGGTGACCGGCGCAAGCGCCGAAGCTTATGTGCAGCGTCTGACGACGAACGATGTGGCGAAGCTTGCTGACGGTCAGGCTCAATACAGCCTCATGTGCTACGAAAACGGCGGTGTCGTTGACGATTTGCTCGTGTACCGGCTCGGGGCCGGGCGCTACATGCTGGTTATCAATGCGGCCAACATCGACAAGGACCTCGAGTGGATGAGGCGGCACGCGCCCGAAGACGTTGCGATCGAGGATATTTCGCAGCAAACGGCGCTGCTGGCGCTGCAAGGCCCCAAGGCGGAAGCGATCCTTGCGAAGGTGACGGACGCGCCGCTAGCCGGGCTGCCCGCCTTCTCCTTTGTGGACGGCGCCTCGGTATGCGGAGTCAAGGCGCTTGTTTCCCGCACCGGCTACACGGGGGAAGACGGCTTCGAGATTTATCTGGACGCGATGGATGCGCCGAAGGTGTGGCGTGAGCTGCTTGCGGCGGGCGAAGAAGAAGGTCTCGTTCCGGCCGGGCTCGGCGCCCGGGACACCTTGCGGTTCGAGGCGAAACTGCCGCTTTACGGGCAGGAATTGTCGGCATCGATCAGCCCGCTCGAGGCGGGGCTCGGCTTTTTCGTCAAGCTGAACAAAGGTCCGTTTATCGGCCGGGAGGCGCTGCTGAAGCAAAAAGAAGAAGGCCCTGCGCGGAAGCTGGTCGGCATTGAAATGATCGACCGCGGCATCCCCCGCTCTCATTACGGGGTATATGCCGACGATACGCTCATCGGCGAGGTGACGACCGGTACCCAATCCCCGACGCTGAAGCGAAACCTCGGCCTCGCCTTGATCGATGCCAAGTACGGCGCGCCGGGCACGGAGGTTTGGGTGGATATTCGCGGCAAGCGGCTGAAAGCGCAGGTCGTTCCCGCCCCGTTTTACAAAAGGCAGAAAACAGATTGAAATAAGCTTAAAGAGGAGTTGAACGCTGTGAAGCACCGATATTTACCTATGACCGAGCAGGACCGCAGCGAAATGCTGCAGGCGGTCGGAGCGAGCTCAATCGATGAGTTGTTCGCCGACATTCCCGAGGCGGTGCGCTTTCGCGGAACTTTGAACGTGTCGCCTGCGCTGGACGAGCACGCGCTTTTGCGGCATACACGGCAGCTTGCGGAAAAAAACGCCGACACCGACCATCATGTCAGCTTCCTCGGCGCCGGCATTTACGATCATCATATTCCGGTCGTCATCGGCCACGTTATTTCCCGCTCCGAGTTTTATACGGCGTATACTCCCTATCAGCCGGAGATCAGCCAAGGCGAGCTGCAGGCGATCTTCGAGTTCCAGTCGTACATCTGCGAGCTGACCGGCATGGCGGCGGCCAACGCCAGCATGTACGACGGCGCGACCGCACTTGCGGAAGCGGGCGCTCTGGCGAGCGGCGCGGCGAAACGGAGGCAGCTCGTCGTCTCGCGGGCGGTGCATCCGGAGGCGAGGGACATTTTGCGCACGACGGCCAAAGGCTTGGGCCTCGAGATCGTCGAGATCGACGCCGCGAACGGGGTGACGGATCTGGACAAACTCGCGTCCGCCGTCTCCGAGCAAACCGCCGCCGTCATCGTGCAGTCGCCGAACTTCTTCGGCTGCATCGAGGATTTGCGAGCAATCGAGCCGATCATCCATAACGTAAAGGGGCTGCTTGTCGTCGGCGTGAACCCGCTTTCGCTCGGCCTGCTGGAGCCGCCGGGCGCGCTCGGGGCCGACATCGTCGTCGGCGACGCGCAGCCTTTCGGCATCCCCGCTTCGCTCGGCGGCCCGACGTGCGGTTTCTTCGCGGTCGCTGCGCCGTGGATTCGCCGCATGCCGGGTCGCATCGTCGGCCAAACGGTC
Source organism: Paenibacillus hamazuiensis (assembly GCF_023276405.1). Lineage (NCBI taxonomy): Bacteria > Bacillati > Bacillota > Bacilli > Caryophanales > Paenibacillaceae > Paenibacillus > Paenibacillus hamazuiensis. The sequence continues at coordinate 964,230 of NZ_JALRMO010000001.1, read as the reverse complement.
GACCGGGACGGCAAGCGCGGCTTCGTGCTGACGCTGCAGGCGCGCGAGCAGCACATCCGCCGCGAGAAGGCGACGAGCAACATCTGCTCGAACCAGGCGCTGCTCGCTTTGTGCACGTCCGTTTATTTGTCCGTCATGGGCAAGGCCGGACTGCAGGAAGCGGCGCGGCACAACGTGCAGAAGGCGCATTACGCCGCCAAGGCGCTGACGGGCATTCCGGGAGCGTCGCTTGCGTTCAAATCGCCGTTCTTTAACGAGTTTGCCTTGAAGCTGCCGGACGGCGCCGATATCGGGCGCATCAACGAAACGCTGCTCTCCTCCGGCATCATCGGCGGCTACGACCTCGGCCGGGATTACCCGGAGCTGGCCGGGCATATGCTGATTGCCGTGACGGAGAAGCGGACGAAGGAAGAAATCGACGAATTCGCAAGCAGATTGGAGGCAGCGCTATGAGCACACCAAACACCCCGACGCCGGCTTCAAACGGCGGCGGCAAAGTCCAACACGACCAGCCGCTCATCTTCGAGATCAGCAAACCCGGACGGGTCGGCTATTCGCTGCCCGAATGCGATGTGCCGGAGCAGGACATCGCAGAGCTGATCCCTTCTCAGCTGCTTCGCACGACGCCGGCCCAGCTGCCCGAAGTGTACGAGGTGGACGTCATTCGCCATTATACGGCGCTGTCGCGGCGGAACTTCGGCATCGACAACGGCTTTTATCCGCTTGGCTCATGCACGATGAAATACAACCCGAAAATCAACGAAGACGTGGCCCGTTTCCCCGGCTTCGCGAAAATCCATCCATACCAGCCGGAATCGTCGATCCAGGGAGCGCTGGAGCTGATGTACACGCTGCAGAACGACCTTGCCGAAATTACCGGCATGGATAAAGTGACCCTGCAGCCGGCTGCAGGCGCTCATGGCGAATGGACCGGCCTGATGATGATCCGCGCCTATCACGAAAGCCGCGGCGAACGCCGGACGAAGGTGATCGTCCCGGACTCGTCGCACGGAACAAATCCGGCCAGCGCCACGGTCGCCGGGTTCGAGTCGATCACGATCAAGTCGAACGATAAAGGGCTTGTCGATCTCGATGCGCTGCGCGCCGCCGTCGGTCCTGACACGGCCGCGCTGATGCTGACCAACCCGAACACGCTCGGACTGTTCGAGGAGCAGATCGTCGAAATCGCGTCCATCGTTCATGAAGCAGGCGGCCTGCTGTATTATGACGGAGCCAACTCCAACGCGATTATGGGCATCACCCGCCCCGGCGACATGGGCTTCGACGTCGTGCACCTCAACCTGCACAAAACGATGAGCACACCGCACGGCGGCGGCGGTCCCGGAGCCGGTCCGGTCGGCGTGAAAAGCCGGCTTGTGCCTTTTCTCCCGAAACCTTCAGTAGAGAGGCGCGAGGACGGCACCTATTATTTCGACTACGACAGCCCGCAATCGATCGGCAGGGTCAAGGCGTTTTACGGCAACTTCGGCATTTTGGTACGGGCGTACACCTATATCCGCTCCTACGGGCCGGAGGGACTTCGCCAGGTTTCCGAAAACGCCGTGCTGAACGCGAATTACATGCTGAAGCGGCTCGCGCCGTATTTCGACGTTCCGTTCGAAAGAATATGCAAGCATGAATTCGTCATGTCCGGCAAAGGGCTGAAAAAATACGGCGTGCACACGCTTGATGTCGCGAAGCGGCTGCTCGACTTCGGCTACCACCCGCCGACGATATATTTTCCGCTTAACGTGGAGGAATGCATCATGATCGAGCCGACCGAAACGGAGAGCAAGGAGACGCTCGACGCCTTTATCGATACGATGATCCGCATTGCACAGGAAGCCGAGAGCGATCCCGAGCTGGTGAAAAATGCGCCGTATACAACTGTCGTCAAGCGGCTCGACGAAACGCTGGCCGCCCGCAAACCCGTGCTGAACTGCTCCTGCGGCTGAGCCGCGGGAGTCAATTCCGCCAAGCAAATCCCCCAAAAGATGACTTTTGGGGGAACCTTCGTATCATTCTATTGAGGTGATATAATGACTTATTCCGAAAAAGAATTTTTCTCTGATTTTGACAATTTTTTAGAGAAATACAAAAGTATTCTTTCAGTCTTTGAAGTCAATCAACACTTTGTCAATCAATTTTATGAAAATTTATCTTCATCAAAGAACCCGCATCCAAATAGACAAAAAATTAGTGCATTGGTGAAAGAAGAACTACTCGAAATTCAATCAATTCATAAAAATTTACAAGAAAAATACAAATTATTAGCAAATCTGCACTTAACTTTAAATTATAAGCCGAACTTCAAAGAAATTCAGGACAATTATAATTCAAATGAATTCCCCAAAAAAATTTAAGGGCGCGCACCGCTGCTTTCCTTCACAGCCCTTGAGAGGCTTGAGCGAGCAGAGCCGAGAGCTGGTTATAATCCGGAGCGTCCCCTTCTTTGAGTTTAACCCACTTCCGTTCCGGCGGACCTTCGAAGCCCTTCGGGACTTCCAGTCCCGTTGCGTTCATTATCATAAAGGAGATCGCATCCTTTGACGGTGAAATCACCGCAGCATAGTGGCCGTTTTTCAGAAAATGGGGCTTTTTATATTGAATACGTTCTTCAACGTCCGGAATGGTTTGATGTACCATCTCGCGCAGCCGGTTAGAGAGCTCAACCTGCCACGGCGCTCCCAGGTTCCCGATAAAATTCGTAACTTCCTCGTTCCTCATTATCCTTCGTCACCCTTTCAAAAAATTGCCTCAGGCACTGCCTGCCTCAATATTAGCATAACAATGAAACCTCTATTTCTTTTTAATTGCTGTTTTTCGCAGAGCGTTTCAAAGTCGCTCGTTTATAATGCTGGAACGAGCTTCCTTATTTTGTAATTTACTTGGCGCCGCTCTTGGCCCAGCCGTAAAATATGCTACAATATCCCATATTACATCTGCAGCAGACGGTGATTTCATGTGGAAACCTGATCGCAATGACAACACGCCGCTTTACCGGCAAATTTCCGAATATATCGGCCAAAGAATACGATACGGCGAATATCCGCCGGGCCATAAGCTGCCTTCCGAGCGCAAGCTCGCCGCCGAGCTTCAGGTCAACCGCAGCACGGTGGTGCAGGCCTACGAGGAGCTGCGGGCGGCAGGGCTGATCGAAAGCGCCGTCGGGTTCGGGACAAGGGTGGCCGCAGGCAAGTGGGGCATCGCACCGAAGCCGGCGCTTAACTGGCATGCTTATGAAAAAAGCGGCTCGTTCCTGCCGAACGTGCCATTGATCCGGCGCATCCGCGAGCAAATCCGCGCTAACCCCGGCCTCATCGATTTCGCCAGCGGCGAGCTGTCTCCGGATCTCTTTCCGAACGAATCGTTTCAAAGATTATGGCGCGGCAATCCGTACACGGGGCATCTCGGGTACGACGATCCGCAGGGCTATGAACCTTTAAGGGAAACGCTTGCTAATTTTTTGCGTGAATATCACGGCATACGCGCTACCGCATCTTCCATTCTGATTACGTCGGGATCGCAGCAATCGCTGTTTCTGATCACACAGTGCCTGCTCAGTCCGGGCGACGCGGTTGCGATCGAAGATCCTTCCTACTGCTATTCGCTGCCGATGTTCCAATCGGCGGGATTGCGGATTTTTCCGCTGCCTGTCGCGGACGAACACGGAATCGATCCCGGACATCTGATCAGCCTGCACCGCCAGCACCGCATCCGGATGATCTTCGTCAACCCGAACTTTCAAAACCCGACCGGCACCGTGCTCAGTCCGCCAAGGCGGGTCAAGCTGCTCGAGACCGCGGCGGAGCTCGGCATTCCGGTCGTCGAGGACGATCCGTTCAGCCTGACCGCGTTTAACGGCCATCCGCCGGCGCCATTGAAGGCGCTGGACACCGCCGGCAACGTCATTTATATCGGCTCCTTGTCCAAAATTGCCGCCTCGGGATTTCGCATCGGCTGGATGGCCGCGCCGCATTCGGTCGTTCGCCGTCTCGCCGACGCCCGGCAGCAGATGGATTTTGGCCTCAGCGCCATTCCTCAATGGATTGCGGCCAAACTGCTCGATTCGACGGCCGATTTTGAGGCGCATCTGGCCAGCCTCCGGCAGGCGCTGCTTCACAAGCGCAACCTGCTTGTCTCTGCGCTGAACGAGCAGTTCGAAGGCAGCGTGGAATTCGACATCCCGCAAGGGGGCTTAACGTTATGGTGCAAAATGACCGCTCCGGCCGGCGATGAGCAGCTGCTGGAAAAAGCGGTCCGGCGGGGCGTCGTTTATATGCCGGGCAGCGTTTACGGATCGGGCCGCGGGTATGTCCGCCTTTCGTTTGCTCGCCCATCTTCGGACAAGATTGCCGATGGCGTTTCGCGGCTTGCCGACGCGGTGCGCTCTCCGCATTGAACGATTCCCGGAATGTCGCGGTCGGATAAGGACCAAGTGGACGGCCAAAATGTTTCGCGATTGGCTGGTTACAATATTCGAAAATGCTGATACTATCAGGTAGAAGCTTGCACCGAGTTTGGCAGCGCGATGCGAGAATCGTTATGCTAAGGCAATTTCAGCAGGAAGGTGAACCACATGCCGCTATACACGTACTATTTGATATTTTTCCTCATCATGCTGTTCGGCGCCGTCGCTACGCTGATGATCGGCCACTCCAAGAAAAACAAGGAGGGCAACCCGAATTACGACAAGCAGACGAAAAGCATTTTCCGCGGTTTGTCGCTTTACTATATTATCGCCATCGGCCTAGGGTTTCTCGCCCTCGTGGTTTATATCATAGCAATCAGTTGATATGAACTGTCGTTTCAAGCTTCGATATTTCCCCAAATTTAGCCGGCCGGCTGCGGCCGGTTTTTCACATTTCGAGGAAATGATCCCAGAGTAGACGAAAAGCCGCTTTGCGGAGGAAAGGGAAAGACTGGATAAAAAGATACGATCTTTTAGAGTTGCCCGGTCCAGGCGTGATCCGCTTTAACGGTACCCGTCGGCATTGGCCGGTTTGCCGGCCTCCTGCACTTCGACGAGATACCTCCAGCAATCCGGCTGCGAGCCGTCCAGATCGCGGAACCCATACTCCTGCGCAAGTCGGCCGCTTGACAGCGACTGGCCGTTCCATCTGGACACCCTCTCATCCGCAGCAAGCGCAGCGACGGCCCGGCCTACGAAACGCGGCGTTTCCGAAATGACGAAGTGAGGCTCCTTTTGCGCCGCATCAAGCCAATTTTCTTCCTTGACGCCATAATGTTCCAGCATGATTTCCGAACGCATCCAGCCGGGAGTGACGGCTACCGCCGTACACCCGTAGGGCGAAAGCTCATGCGCCAAGGAGCGAGCCATGCGGATAACGGATGTTTTGGCCAAATCGTAAAACAGCGAAAGACGATAATGATTGCGGTTGTATTCCTCCGTGCCGTCGGTAATTTCCACAACCAACCCGTTCCCGCTGCGGATCAACAAGGGAAGCGCATAGTGGCTCGTAATGATATGCGTTTCCGTTGCCAGCCGCAGCATGCGCAGTCCTTGCTCAAGCGAGTGTTCCCAGACCGGAACGTTCCACTGTACTAAGTATTCGGCACCCCATATGTCGTTCACCAGGATGTCCATCCGCCCCTGTTCCCGCTCTATGCGCGCGATCAGCGCTTGTACCTGGGCCGGATCGAGGTGATCCGTCGGAACCGGAATGCCTGTCCCTCCCGCCAGGTTTACAAGCTCGGACGTTTCTTCGATCGTCTCGGGGCGGTTGTATTCGGAACGCTGCGCACGTGTCGTACGGCCCGTTGCATAAACGGTCGCCCCCGCCGCTCCCAATTCGACCGCAATTCCTCTCCCGGCGCCGCGCGTAGCCCCGGCCACCAACGCCACCTTTCCATGCAAAGGCTTCATTCGCATTTCCTCCTTGTTTGGCAATGTTCTTTATCATTTTATACGGTAAATATGCCACCCTTTGTCATATATAAAACGAACAACGGGGAATTGCGGAACGGCATTGATTCTCGTTTTTGCGGCGGCGTTTCGGAATGATATAATAGAGATATCGTTATCCATAAACTGTCACTGAGGTGATCCTTGTGTTAAAAATTGAATACCACGGACATTCCTGCGTGCAAATTTCCGACGGGGAGCATTCGCTGATCATCGATCCGTTCCTTGCCGGCAATCCGCTCGCCGCCGTAAAACCGGAAGAAGTGAAGGTGCAGCACGTGCTGCTCACCCACGCGCATGCCGATCACATCTCCAGCGCGGCCGATATCGCCAAATCGAACGACGCTACGCTTGTCGCCATCCACGAGCTCGCGACATACCTCGGCTGGCAGGGCGTCAAGACGAAGGATATGAACATCGGCGGCCGGCTTTCGCTCGGGTATTGCGAGCTTCAGATGGTGCCGGCGTTCCACAGCTCCGGCGTCGTTTTGCATGACAAGCAGCAGATCGTTTACGCAGGCATGCCGGCCGGCTTCCTGATCCGTTGGAACGGCAAAACGATTTTGCATGCCGGCGATACGAACCTGTTCTCGGACATGAAGCTGATCGGCGAGCGCAACCGGATCGATCTGGCTTTTTTGCCGATCGGCGATCTGTACACGATGGGTCCGGAGGATGCCGCCGACGCCGCGGAGTGGCTGCAGGCGAAGCTCGTCGTTCCGGTTCACTACAACACGTTCGAGCTGATCAAGCAGGACGGAGCGGCATTTGTCGATCTGCTGTCGCAGCGCGGCATTCAGGGCAAATCGCTGCGGCCGGGAGAGCACTTGACGCTGTAACCGGAATCGCATGACAGTCATTGCCAATCCTACAGCGAAAAATAACGCCCGGCCGGGCTTGCCGTCACCTTAAGCGGTCAAGCTTCCGGACGGGAGAGCCATTTATACGGCCGACTCTCCAGGGAGTCGGCATTTTCTTTATCCCTGCGGCGCACACCGTCGCCGGCACTCGGGAATAACCGGCGATGCGCTGCCGGCAGCGCGGGAATCCGTCGGCACGTCCTTGCTGCTTGCGATGGAACATCGGCAGGTGGTCCGTGTGCAGACGTCGAGCTTCACAAATTTGCCGAATTATCCGGTTTCGCCGAAATAACGGAAGAAACGCTTCCTCCCGGCCCCATTTTCCCCGCACTTCCGGCACTCCGCGTCGTTTTTGCAAATTCACGCCGGGCTCCCTCCCGGGTATATCGCCGCTTTAACTTCAGCAGCGTCCTCCGTAACCGTCTCCTGCAGCCTGTTACTCCCAATACCCGTATAACCGCTTACTGGCTGCTTCTGCTTTCATTTTGCATAATGAACAGGAACATAAGATTGCGTATAAAAGGAGGCGCTCATGATGCGCGCAATCGTTATTCCACAATTCGGAGGTTCCGAAGTATTATCCTTAACCGATATCGCGGTTCCCACTCCGGGTCCGCATGACGTCACCATCGATGTCGCTTATGCCGGCGTCAATTACGCCGAAATTTTGTTTCGCAAAGGCGTCGTGCCGGATCTGCCTCTTCCTTTCGTTCCGGGCATCGAAGTGTCCGGCACGATCCGCGAGATAGGGGAGCAGGTCACCGGACTGCGCGTCGGCCAGCCTGTGGCGGCACTGTCCATTGCCGGCGGAGGCGGTTATGCGGAGGTCGTTACAGTTCCCGGCCAGCTCGTTTTTCCGCTGGAAGGAGAAGATGCCCGGGACATCGGTCTCGACGTCGCCGCGGCATTCCCGTCCAACGTCACGACGGCATACATGCTCGTTTCGAACGTATCCCGCATGCAGCAGGGGGAAACCGTGCTCGTCCATGCGGCAGCCGGAGGCGTAGGCAGCGCGATCGGCCAAACGGCCAAAGCGCTTGGAGCCGGGCTCGTTATCGGCACCGTCGGCAGCGCGGACAAAATCGAATATGCGAAGTGCCTTGGGTATGACGAGGTTTTGCTCAGGGAAGGTTTCGAAAATGCGGTCATGGAGCTCACCGGAGGACGGGGCGTCGAAATTGCGATCGATCCGGTCGGCGGCGGGATGCGCGCCTCATCGCTTCGGCTGCTGAAGCCATTGGGGCGGCTTATTGCGATGGGCAACGCCAGCGATGCCGAAGACGTGAGTCAGTCCGTCAACGAGCTGTGGTTTACAAGCAAAGCGGTGCTGGGCTTCAATTTGCAGCAAATGAGCATGTACGCTCCCCATCTTGTGGCCGATGCCGCCCGCAAGGCGCTGGCGCTTGTCGCTGCAGGAAAAATAAAGGTGGACGTCACGGATGTGCTGCCGTTGGAGGAAGCCGCAGAAGCACATCGCCGTATAGAGGAAAGAAGATCGACGGGCAAAATGGTGCTGAAAGTGCGTCAGTAACGGACGACCGCCATGCCGAAGTTGGCTAGCGGGCGAGCAGCCTCTGCAAGTTGTCGCCGGTATTCGTTCCGTCGGCCGGAATATACACGCAGCAGTGCGCGTTCGTGCTGCCATTTATTTGCGAAAAGGAATTGACGTTGAACGTTAATAGCCCTGCTTCCGGATGGTTAAACCGTATCGTTTTCATCGTCTTTTCCATAATATCGTGGGTTGACCAAAACTCGCGAAATTCGCGGCTTGCGCCGCTCAAACGGTCGATCAGCTTGCGGAACGCAAGATCGTTCAAATTTTTCTCATACCGTCCGCGGAGCACTCCCGCCGTATACTGGGCATAGTCCTCCCAATCCGGCATAATCTTACGTAATTTGTCGCACGTAAAAGTAAGCCACGCCATGGACCGGTCCTCCGCGGCAAGCGACGAAAAATCGTAAATAACGCGGCACGCCGCCGCATTCCAGCTTAAAACCTCCGTGCGGTCCGTCGCGATAAACGCCGGATACGGAAGCTGATGCACGACTTTTTCGATATCCGGCGACAGCTGCTGCACCGAAGATCCCGCATTCGGCATATCCATATTGGCCAAATGAAGCACGTGCAGATGCTCGTTTTCGCTGAGCTTCAGCGCCTTGGCGATGCTGTCCAGCACCTGCCGCGAAGGCGTCGTCGCCCTGCCCTGTTCGAGCCACGTATACCAAGTGGTGCTGACATGGGCAAGCTGGGCCACTTCTTCCCTGCGCAGACCGGGTGTCCTTCTTTTGCCGTAACCCGGAGGAAGACCGGCCTCCGAAGGATTCAATTTCTCCCGGCGCGACTTCAGGAATTCTCCGAGCAGCCGGGCTTTTTGCCTGTCCATAGACATCGGAACGTCCCCTCTTACAACAAGATTTACTTATTATACTCCCTCCCCGGAGGTTGTTCCAATGGTTTATGCCGCCATGCCCCGACCGCTGCGATTCCCGTTACTGCTCGAAAACAAACCGGATATCGTATGAACCGGCATCCGCGGCGGCAAAGCGCAGCAGTTGCTCCCCTTCATCGGTCAAGGCGATTTGATCCTCATGCGAAATCGGCTCGAACGCTTCAATGACAAGAGTGGCCGGTTCCCGCTTCTTCCGTTCGATCGACCAGATCCCGCGGACAAACCCGTCGACGAGAACGGTTGACCGGACGATGCCGTTTTTCGTGAGAACGCGCGTCCGGTACTTGTCCGCAATAATTCGCGTCCTGTCCGCATGGGACAGCAGCAGGTTATCGTACTCGGCTATAAACCGCACCGGAGCCAGCATATCCGCGTCGGGGCGCGGAGCGTCCTCCAGATCGAACAGCTCATTGCCGTTCTCGTCATGAAAAACGAGGAGCTGCGGCCTAAGCCGCTCCACCGCCTCGCGCAAGCCGGTATGGCCGGACCAAATCTGCATATCCTTGACACCGGCCGGACCGAAAGCGGCCAAATACCGCAGCAGAAATTTCCCGCTATCGATATCCGAAGCAAGGGGGCGGCCCAACCACGTCTCTATCGGCGTATGCATCGCCTGGCCGCCGGCACCCCAAATGCCGCGCGGCGGCACCTGAACAAGCGGCACGTAGGTCCGCACCGTATATTCCAGGGCAGCGGGCTCGCGCTCCGGCCAACGTTCGCCGAGCCGCTTGCCGAGCTCGTCAAACGTCAGCGGCTGCTCCTCTGTGAGCGCCCGGCCGGCCGCGGCAACCGCGTCAAGATCAAGACCGGCCGTACGTTTGCCGTAGGCGCCGCTCAGGCCGCGCTCCAAAGCCGGCTGCAGCCACGGCCGCAGGGATAAGCCGTCGGATGCGGATACAAGATGAAGCGTTGAGCGCATCAGCGCGAGACGAACCGCACGTTTGCTCAGGATGAGTTCCGACAGTTCTTCGTGGCGGAAGCAGTCAAGACGTGTCCATAAACCGAAGTACGGAGCATACGGCGATTGGGCCTGCAGGCCGAGCAGATGTTCTATCGCCTCGAGAGCGGACAGCTTTGCACGGCTCAGAAGCAGCTGCCGTGCAAGCAAGGCCCGGTTCAAGGCGCGTGATTCAAGCACCGGCGCCGCGTTGCTGCCGCTTTGCACAGACTTGGCTGATTTCATCATATGAACCTCCTTTTGTTAAGGGGATATAACTCTTATTTTGAACGATAACGCTGACAACTGGTTGTCAGCGTTATCGTTATCGTTGTTGCCTTCTAAGGGCATTGTAATTTGTCAGGCGGCTCTACAATGAAAACGGTGCCAAATGATCAAGCAGGTTCGGCTTTTGATACGCTTTACGCCGTCGCCGTACTGCCAAATATGAATCCCCGTATCTCCGGTCGGAATCAACACCTGACCGTCATACGGCAGTCCCGAGCTGCAACCTCACATAATCAATCGTTGCTCCATCGGCGGCATACATAAATCTGTGATCGAACGGACTTTGCGAGTCATCCAGCATAAAGGGCAGAAACGTGTGGATTTTTTCCGCAATGCCTCGATTATCCGCATCAAGCACCCAAGTCGCTTCCTTCCCAAACAGGAATATACGTTCGTTAAAAAGAGAGGACTTTGGAGTTACTATTGCCCGCAATCCCCGCTTTCCAAAAACGGCTGATACATCATAAGCGCGTGGTTCTCCGTCACGTAGTGGTCACCGATCAGATCTTTGTCATGGTTGAAAATGCGCCGGTGTATCACATTGTGGCGGACATAGCCGCCCCAAATCTCCTGCGTAATCCTATGTTCCTTTTCATAGATTTCATAGCTGACCCGCGGTTCGCTTACTGTTCTCCATTCGCCGGCCAGATGGCCGTTTTCCAAAAAAACGCGAAGCTGATACGTCTGCTCCGTCGGGTTAAATATTCTTAAATCGAGGTAGTTATAGGCGCAGGTTGCTCCGCTTCCGAACGGCTGGCTTCGTCCGGCGTCCGGGAACACATCGTAGCTGTGGCGATGGCGCTCGGTCACGGTGAGCGGCGTGTGCAGCGTCAACCAATAAATGAGATTGGACAGCTGGCAAAGTCCCCCGCCCACACCCGGCTTGAATTTGCCGTAAAATAACACCATCCCGTCCACGTATCCTTTTTTATATGTAGGGCGGCCGATCAATCTCCAGTACGAGAACGTTTCTCCCGGACGAATCAAAATGCCGTCTATTTGACGTACGGCGATCTGCAGGTTGATAATTTTGTTATACTGCAGCCACATGTCTACATCTTTTAATTGTCTGAACAAAGGCGTCCGGTGCCTGATTACGACATAAGGCAGCGCTGCGGTTTGGATTTCCCGGGCGAACTTCGTTTTCCCGAAATACCACTCCATGTACCGCTTAAATTGGAAATAGGCGGTTCCGAGGAATAACCTCAGCCGGGATCTTTTCACGGGCTTCATTTGCATTTCCTCTCTATCGTCAACTGCATGTTCAAGCAGTGTCAACAGCTATTTTTTTGCGGCCGCCTCTTTTTCCTTCTGCGCATCCTCAGCCTGCTTCGCCTTCGTCAGTTCCTCCTGGCCCTTGTCCTGGATGACGGAAATCGCCTCGTCGAGCGATTTTTTCCCGTCCTTGACCGCCTGCAGCTCCTGCTCGGCGAGGGTGCTGAACGGCTGGTAAAATGCGCTCGGAATTTTGTCGAGGCCCAGGTTGTAAACCGTCGTATCGGCCTTCAGCTTGAAAAACGCCTCCAGCGAGCGGCCGTCTTTCGTTTTCATGTAAGCGGTCCGCGCCAGCAGCCCCTAAGTGCCTCCGGTCGCCTTGGCCTGAATTTTCGCATATTCGTCGCTGTTCATATATTTCAGCAGCTCCCAAGCCGCGCGCAAGTTGGGCGACTGCGCGTTGATCGCGAAAATTTGCTGCACGCTGAAAGCGCCGCTGACTTCGCGGTTTTGCGGATTGACGGGCACTGTGACAAGCTCCCAATTGACCGGCTTCATATCCTTGAGCACGCTTTGGGCCTGCGCGATGTTGTCGAGCAGGTAAGGACCGTCAATCGTCATCGCGGCAGTGCCGGCGACAAACAGGTTTTCTTTTAAATAGTCCTCATACGTTCTGTAGCTGGTCATCGGCGAACCGTTCGGATCCGGGGTGTAGACGGTTCCGGATTTGACCGCGTCGATTGCGGTTTGAAACACCTTCTTCCATGCGTCCGATTTCACCGTCACCTTTATGCTGCCGGAGTCGACGACGGATAAATTTTGCGTGCGCCCGATCATCGACGCCAAGCTGTACAAGCTGGACGAGCCGCGGTTTTGATACAGCCCGTAGACGCGTTTTTGCGGGTCGCCCGTTGCCGGGAACCTTTTGGAAAGTTCAAGCAGCTCCTCCCAGGACATCTGGTCTTTCGGATAAGGCACCCCGTATTGATCGAACAAATCTTTATTGAAAAATACGGCCGAGCTGTAGAACAGAGGAGCGAGCCCGTACAGCTTGCCGCCGCTTTTGGATTTGACCGTCTCCAGAATGGCGGGTTGGATGCCGGCGATGTCGTATTTGTCTTTCGCGATGAGCGGCTCCAGATCGTACAGCTTTCCTTCGCCGGCAAGCTGCTCGTATTGGTCCGGCTGGAGCATAAGCAGGTCGGGCTGCTGCTCCTCTACCAGCTTTTTGAACTCCTCCTTCGGATCGGCCCCTTGGCGGTACATACCCTGCGTAGAGATCACATTGATGTCCACGTTCGGAAATTTCGTCCAAAACAACGTGCCGTATTGCTGCAAAAACTGGCGATCGTTGTAGTACATCACCTTGATCGTCGCCTGCTCGTCTTTGCCGAATTCCTTCGGCTCCGCTTTCCCCGCTCCGAGGTTCAAATTGCAGCCGGCCAGCAAGCTGCCGGCCAGCACCAACGTCGCCGCACCCGCCGTATAACGGGCGCTCCATAAACCGCTTCGCATAATTTTCTCCACTCTCCACTCTCATATCGTTTCATAAAGGAACTGCAGTGCGCTAAAACGGGAATTTCGGGCGGTCAACGATGATTAGAGGAGCTGTGGTGCGTTATTTCCATGGTTTTCAGGCTCTTGAGCCATTTTTCACCGATTTAGCGCATATCAGTTCCGTTATTTTTTTCGATGTACCCATTTGGCCGATCACAGCGAACCTGAGTTCCGCTATGCTACGGAATTGCTTGTTTAGCGGGATAACAGTTCGTCTGACGTTCGCTCGTTCGTTCGGTCTTTCAGGTACAGCCCGCGACACGTATGTGCCCGTTAACCCCACAAGACTGATGGGGCTCCGCGAACCGCCGCGGCAGCGGGCTTACCGCTTGCGGCGGTTTTTCGCGGCGAGCAGGCGATCCATTCGCGCCTGCTCACCGGTCTCCGCCGGCTGGCCCGGCGCCGGTGCGGCCTGCGGCTGCGGCGCCTGCGGCTTCGCGGCGGTGCCGGCTCTGTCGCCGCCGTCGCCCGCTGCCGCAGGCGTGCCGCCGCCCGCGCGCGGCGCGGATGCCGCGGCGTCCGTGCGCGGCAGCTCGCGCCCGGCGGCGTCTTGGCCGCGCGCGAGCAAGGACGCGCTGCCCGCCTGTACGCCGCGGCGAGACGCGCCGGCTTCGCGCGTGCGGCGGCGAAGCCGCTCCATGGCCGCTGCCGCGGCCTGGTTGTCCGCCGCCGGGGCAGCCGGCCCGCGCCGGCCGCGGACATAAGCCGCCGCTGCGGCGGACAGGCGCGCCCACGGCACGGACAGCCGGCGCACGGCGATGTCCGCGAGCCAGACCAGCACGGCCAGCATCAGCAGCGGGAGCGTCAGATCGCGCACCGTCCGCTTCGGCTGGATCTTGCCCTGGAACACCGCCTCCGGATGCTCCAGGCTGAGCAGCCGGCCGCCGGTCAGCTCGGCGAGCTGCTTCAGCTTCGCCGCCCCGTCCCCGGGAGTCAGCCGGTACTCCGGCGAGTAAGGAAGCACAAAGCCCGCGGTGACGCTGCCGCCCGCCTGGTCTTTGTTTCCGGGCACGTCGATTTTAGCCAAATAGACGCCCGGCTTCGCCACACTCATCTTCGCCTCGTACTCGCCCGGAGCCGTCGGCGTTACCTGCACGTTTTCCGTCTGCAGCGCCTCGTCCGTGACCGATACCCGGATCTCCCCGGTCGGATCGGGGCTGCCGCTTTTTAACCCCAAAGTCACTTCGCTGCCGCCGAGCCGCGACGTCAGCTCGAAAGGCGCCGCCTGAAACTGCGGAAACGTCCATTTCAAAATATGGCTGAACACAGAGGAAAAGGCGTTCCATTCGACCCAATCCTTCGACCATTTCCCGGTCACGTCGCTCGTCCATGCCACCGCGCGGCCGGAACCGTACTGCCAGCGGGCAAGCAGCGGATCGGGCTCGGGGCTCGTGAGCGCAACCTCCGCCGCCTGCTTCGGGGTCGTCGCCACGTAAGCGTTGATTTTCGGCACGCCTTGGCGGAAAAGCTCGCCCCAGTCGCCGGGCTGCCCTAGCGCCGGCACAAACGGTTTGTCCACGATATACGTGCGGGCCATCATCACCGCCTCCCGGCTGAAAATCGCCGGAAGCGTGGTTTGGTCGTTCGTGTAATAAAACCGGCCCTTCGCCAGCTTCGCCAGCTTTTCGAGAAGCTGAACGTCCGCTCCTTCGCCGACGGCGACCGAAGAGAGCGTCATTTTGTTTTGCACCATGCTGCCGGCGAGCTGCTCGTAGCTTTGGTTCGTCGCCGACTGCCCGTCGGTTAGCAAAATGATATGCTTTCGCTGCGCATCGACCTTCAGCAGCCGCTGGTAAGCCTCCTCCACCGCCGTATAGATTTCCGTGCCTCCGTCCGGCTGAATGCCTTGAATCAGGCCGGTCACCTTTTTCTTGTCCGTCAGCTTTTGCGGCTCCACAACCCACCAGGGCGAAGAATCGAATGCGACGACGCCGACCGTATCCTTCTCGCGCATCAGCTCGACCGTCCGCATGGCGGCTTCTTTCGCGAGCTCGATTTTGTCCCCGGACATGCTGCCCGAGCGGTCGATCACCAAAATCAGCCCAAGCGACGGAATTTCCCGTTTCCCCTCCAGCTCCATCGACACCGGCAGCGCCCGTTCGATCGGCGTTTTAAAATAACCGCCCATGCCGAAGCTGTCTTCGCCGCCGGTCATGATCAGCCCGACCCCGTGGTCCTTGACCGCCTTTTCGATCATGTCCATCTGCGGGCCGGATATGCGGGTGGCCGGCACGTTGTTCAAAACGATGCTGTCATACCCGGTATAATCGGCCATTTCGCGCGGCAGCATCTCCGGAGGGATCGTATCGCAGCCGATCAGGCCCGATTTCAAAACCGCCTCGACATTCGTCGAGGACCCTGGGGTTCCTTCGACAACCAGCACTTTCGGCGGGCCGCTCACCCGGCTGAACGCGTAATCGGCATTGTTCGCCGCCTGCTCGTCGTTCGGAAAATAAATCTCCGCGCGGTAGCGGTGAAAGCCGGGTTCCCTGGCCAGACTTTGCAGCGCAAACCGATTGTCCCCGCGTTCCACCGTCACCGTTTGGCTGGAAATTTCCCGGTTATCTTCGTATACTCTTAGCTCGCCGGTGCCGGCATACGTGCTTTTGAGCTGCACCTCCAGCGTATATTTCTCCGCCTGATACAGCTTCTGGGGCAGCTTCAGGCTTTCGATCGCGACATCCCGGCGAACCGCCGCGGGAATCGGCAGCACGTCGACGGGGATGCCTTTATCCTTGAGCAGGCGCGCCTCCCTCAGCAAATCCCCGGTATTTTCCTGGCCGTCGGACATCAAAACGAGCCGCGGAGACGCATCCTGAGGCAGCAGCCCTGCGGCGAGCCCCAGCCCTTGCGCCAGATTCGTAAATTCCCGGTTCACCTGCCCGTTAAAAGCAAGCTTTCCGAGCCCGTCAGCCGTCAGGCTGCGTTCCACGATCGCGTTCCCGCCGGCGGTGACGACGCCGACGCGGTCGTCCTTCGCTTTGGCCGCCGCCGAAGCCTGAAGCCACGCGTCGTATGTTTTGCTGTCGGCCGGCATGCTGTAAGAGCGGTCGGCGACGTAGACGACCGCCCGCTGCTGCAGCGATTCAAACCACTGCATGCCGGCCAAGGCGGCGATGAGCAGCAAAAGCAGAAGCGCCCGGAGACCGACGGCCCACCGCCTGCGCAGGCTCGACCAGCTCAGCCTGGAGCGCCATGCCCATACGACAAATCCCGCCCACGGGATCAGCAGCAGAAGCAGATAAGGCTCACGAAACTGAATGCCCACGCCGGTACACCTCCCATTCCGCCAGCACGATGATGATGATCAGCGCGACGATCCACGGCAGGAGCGGATACCGCGTTCGATCCGCCGCTTCTTTGCCGGCATCCGCTCCGGAAGCCGGCGGCGAGCCGGCGGAAGACGGAGCGGAAGACGCTTTCCCGGCAGTATCGACGGAGGCGGCACCGGTCGGTGCCGAAGCAGGTACGCCGGAACCGGCTGCATCCGATTGGGCCCCTTGCCTGGCAAAAACAAGCTCCTTCCGCTCGTTGATCCGAGTTTCCTGCGGATCGACCGTCACCTCGAGCAGCGTTTTTTTCTCGCTGCCGTCCGCCTCGCGTTCCACGAATTGATACAGACCGGGCCGATTCGGCACGGTTTGTCCGCTCAGCACCGCTCCGGCCGCCTGCTCCGCCGTCAGCGCCGAGCCTCCCGGAACGTCGAGCGGCACCCATTCGGCGGATACCGCCTTCGGCGAAACCGGAATTTCCTTTTTCTCGCCGGCTACGGCGCGGCCCAAGCTTTTCGCCTGCGCACTGCCGAGCCAGTCCGCCGCGTTCTGCACCAGAACGGGAAACTCGGCGCGCAGCGGCAAATCGGATTGATGCAGGTCGAACGCGAACAGCAGCCTCGGCTGGCCTTTTTCCGAACCGGCATAAATGAAAGGCTGCGCTCCGAGACTGACGATCGGCTGCCCCCAGGGGACCGATTCCGGCTGCCACAGCTTGGCAAGATGCGTGTCCTGGAACGAAATATATTTCGTTACCGGATGGTCGGCGATGCGGAAATCGCCGGCCGGAGGGTTCGTTTCGTTTCCCGCAAATCCGCTCCGTATGTACCATACCGGCTTTTGCCCGAGCAGCCGCTGCCACGGCTCCCCGGCTACGGACGCGGCTTCCGTGCCGTCGAGCACGACCATATCGAACTCTCCTTGCGGAGGAGCGGCCATGCTGGCCGCGCGAACTTTCACGACCTCGACCCCGGCGAGCTGCAGCGCTTTTTCGAGAAACAGATTTCCTTCCGTCAAGAGCAGCGCCTTTTTCGCCCGGTTTTCGCTCAAAAAAGCGAACGCCCGATTATCCGCCGCAAATTCGTCTGCATTCCCTAGCTCAATTTTGTAAAAGTCCGCTATCGGCAAATCATCGAAGCTGATCGTCCGCTGCTCGCCCGGCTCCAAGGGCACCCGCCGCGAATCCGCGAGCGTGCCGCCCGCCTGCAGCGTAACCTCCGCTTCCTGGCCGATGTCCGCGTCGTTTTTCAGCACCGCGATGCCGCTTGCGGCGGTGCCCGACACCCCGGCTCCCTGCTTGACGCCAAACTGAACGATGCCGATGTTTCGTGCGGCGCCTCCGACAGGCTCGACGTGGACAGGTGCCGAAAAGGCAAGTCCCGCCGCGTTTTCCGTCCATTCCGCATCGGTGAACAGGCGAATTTCCGCATCGGTCTCGTTTTGCGTCAGCGCGGAAGCGAGCGACATCGTCTCCTTGTACGCCGTTTTCCCGTAAAAAGGCTCGATCCCCCGGATCGCCGCCAGCACCGCATCCGCCTTCGTTTCTCGCGATACGAGCACCTCCGGCTGCGCCCCCATGGCAAGCACGGTGACCGGGCTGCCTCCGGCCCCGTCCCGCACGTATTCGGCCGCCTGCCGCTTGGCCAGCTCCAGTCGGGTGAGCGGCGTATCGTCGCCCGCTGCGCTGCTTTTAACGGCGCCGGCTGCCTGCTTGCCGCCTCCTGCCGCTCCGGTGCTGCCTGCCGGCCCGGTTTCCGTGACGCCGCTTCCTCCGGTACCGCCTGCACGATTCTCCTTACCGTCCCCTGTCGCCCCGGGGTCCCCCGGTACGATCGCCGCCATGCTCGCGGAACGGTCGACGACAAGCACGACGTGGCTTTTCGCCCCGTGCGCAGTCCATACGAACGGCTGCATCAGCGCGAGAACGAGCAGGGACGCCGCAAGCAGCTGAAGAATGAGCAGCCAGTGGCGGCGCAGCTTTTGCCAGGGACGGTTCGCTTCGAGATTGTGCAGCACCCGGTTCCACAGCAGCGAGCTCGGCACCTCGGTATCGATATATTTTCGTTTCAAAATGTACATCAGCACGATGGCCGGCAGCGCAAGCCCGAACCATAAGCCGACGAGCGATTGAAATTGCATGCTTCGCGTTCACCTCGCTTTCTTCCGGACGCATCCTCTCCCGGCGATCGTAACGGCACTGCAAGGCGGGTGGTCATACACCCTCTCCTACAGCAGCAGGCCGTTTTCCCGCAGCGAACGCTGCACGGCATCCTCCACAGGCGTCCCGGTCGTCAGCAGCATATATGCCATGTTCCGTTCGTGGCAAAACCGTTTGAGCCCCTGCGAGTACTGATGAACCGCCGCACGGTAGTCGCGCAGTACCCGTCCGGTTACCGCCACTTCCTTTCCCGCACCCGACTCGCTGTCGATAAGCCGCAAATCGCCGGAGAGCTTCGGATTCATCTCCTCCTCGGACAATATGTGCACGACGACAACCTCCTGACCGGCGGCATGGAGAAATCCAAGCGACTCCTCCACCCCGGATTCGTACAAAAAATCGGAAAAAACCCACGACATGCCCGGCTGTCTCGGCACAGCTCCCGGCCGCATTACCGCTTGCGCCAGGTCGCCCCTCGGTACGGTTTCCGCTTCCGCCAAAAAGCCAAGCAGCCGCGGCATCGAGCCTTTCCCCCGCAGCAGCGGCAGCTCCCGTTCGATCCGCTCGCCGAACAGGCGCACGCCGACGCGGTCGTAGCCGGACAGCGCAATGTAGCCGATGCATGCCGCCAGTTGCCGGGCGTACAAAAACTTGCTCGCCCGAGCCTGTTCAGACCCGGCTCCTCCGCCGCCGAAATCCATCGACCGCGAGCAATCGACATACAAATGGACGCGAAGCTCCTGCTCGTCCATGAACTGCTTGATGAACGGTTTTCCCGTGCGGGCGTAGGCTCCCCAGTCAAACCGGCGTATATCGTCCCCGGGCGAGTACAGCCGGTAATCGGCAAATTCCAGCGAAGCGCCGAGCTGCTTCGAGCTGCGCTTTCCCTGCATGTTGCCGCGAATGCGCCGCTTCGCGGCGAGCGACATCCGCTCCAGCCGCAGCAGCAGTCCTGGATTCAATTCGAGCTGCCCCGCACTCATGCCCTTTTCTCCAGCCCGGCGATAATTTCCTCGACAATCGCGTCCGTCGCAACGCCCATCGCCTGACCCTCGAAGTTCAAAAAGATCCGGTGCCGCAGCGCCGGCAGCGCCACCTTGGCGATATCGCTTTTCGCCACGTGAACCCGCCCCTCCGTCAGCGCCCGAACCTTCGCCACCGAGACGATCGTTTGAAGTCCGCGCGGTCCGGAGCCGAAGCGGACGTACTTTTTGACCGAGTCCGGCACACCCGCCTCTGCCGGATGCGTCATCATGACCAGCTGTACGGCATAGTCGAGAACATCGTCGGCTACGAGCAGGTGCCTCGCCCCCTCCTGAATCGTTGACAACGTGTCCGCATCGGCGGTTTTATCCGCCGTCGCCGTATGTGCGGAGGTGGTGCGCCGGACGATTTCCTTCAATTCGTCCCGCGTCGGATAGGCGACGTTGATTTTGAGCAAAAAGCGGTCAAGCTGGGCTTCCGGCAGCGGGTACGTGCCTTCGTTTTCCAGCGGGTTTTGCGTCGCCAAAACGAAAAACGGCTTCGGCAGACGGTGCGTCTCGCTGCCGATCGTCACGGTTTTTTCCTGCATCGCCTCCAGCAAGGCGCTTTGCGTTTTCGGCGTCGCGCGGTTGATCTCGTCGGCCAGCACAAGGTTGCCGAAAATCGGTCCGGGCTGAAACCGGTAAGACGTGTCTCCTTTTACGCCGAACTGAATGACATTCGTCCCCGTAATGTCGGCCGGCATCAAATCGGGGGTAAACTGGATGCGCGAGAAGCTCATGTCGAGCGCATCGGCCACCGTGCGCACGAGCATCGTTTTGCCGAGACCGGGGATCCCTTCCAACAGCGCGTGGCCGCCGGCAAAAATGCACCACAGCATCTGCTCTACGACCTCCTGCTGCCCTACGATCACGCGGCCGATTTGCTCCTTCACCGCCGCGATCGTCTCGCGCCAACCCTGCACCTGCTCCTTCGTTTGTATCATGAAAGGTCCTCCTCCATAGTCGTTCGAAAAAAGCGCCGCTTCGACGAAGCACCTCGAAATTTTCCAACGCGTGCGAATCCGAGACGCGCGTTTCGGCGCTGCGCGGCGGCCGGTCGAACCTTACGCGGGCTCGCACCTCAAAATTTTCCAACGCTCGCGAATTCTAGACGCGCGTTTCGGCGCTGCGCGGCGGCCGGTCACCCCCCGTCCGCCTCATCGGATTCTCTCCCAGCCGCTGCCCAAGCTTTTTAGGCACTGTGCATAACAGCCCGTCTCTCTTGTCCCCCGGATTCATAAAGGAACTACAGTGCGCTAAAACGGCCATTTTGGGTGGTTCGCCGAGATTAAAGGAACTGCAGTTCGTTATTTGCAAGTTTTTGCCGTTCCATAAGCGATTTCTACCGATTTAGCGCATCACACTTCCTCTATTTTTTCGATGTGCCCATTCACCAGAGGATAACGAACGTCAGTTCCGCTATACCAACACAAGAACCAACGAAAAAACGAGAAACTCCTGTTATTCCGACTGGTTTATCTTCACCGAGTCCATCGGTGCTGCAGAGCGAGCGGTCGCCCCCTCAAGCAAGCGGGACAATCGCGGACCAACGGAAGTAAGAGTTTTACAAACCTTTCCAACCGGTTCGCCGGTTCTAGCGGTTCGGCTGAATTTCCGTAAAATAGTCGCGCACGAGATTTTGCATGCTTTGCGGCAACGGATGGCGATCCAGTGCGCTTTTCGCCTCGGTGGCATACTCGGAGTATACTTCCTCGTAAGGCCGCGTCGCTCCGTCGATCGTAGGCGACGGTCCGCCCTTCTGCACGTCTCCGCCGCCTTTGGTCGGACCGCCGTCTTTCTGCACGTTGCCGAAGCCTTCCATGCCGCGGGGCGTCGTCACCAGATTGCGCGCCCCGTTGCCGAAGCCGCCCTGCAGTCCGCCGGTGCCGCCGCCCTGCCCGGTACCGGAACCGGAGCCGGCTCCGGCGCCCGCTCCAGCGCCTTGCCCGACCCCGCCCGCACCTGCACCGGCTCCTTGGCCTGCGGCGCCGGTTGCACCGGCTCCCGCCGCGGAGCCGGCTGAGCTCGCACTCGCGAGCCCGTCGCTTGCGCCGTCAGCGCCGTCCGCCGCCGACAGCGAGTCGGCGAGGCCTCCCGGCGTCCACGCCGCGGACAGCGCCGCACCCTGCGACGCCAGGCGGCCGGCCATCGGCATGCCGAGCTGCGCGACCTGCGCCGCCTGCAGCGCCGCAGCCGCCAGCTGCGCGGCGTTTTGCTGCAGCTGCTTGACCGCCTCGGCGAGCTGCTTATCGAGCTCCTTCAGCTGCTCCTCGAGCGCTTTCGGATCGGCCTCGGCGCCGCCGTTTTCCGCTTTCGCCTGCGCCTTCAGCTCGGCTGCCGCCTTTTCCATCGCTTCGCGCAGCTTCCGCTCCGTCGCCGCATCCGGGTTCGCGGCGCCCGCCGCCAGCTTCTCAAGCGCCTTCGCCAGCGCCTCCTTCTGCTCCGGGGTCAGCTTCAGCACCTGCCGGCGCAAATCTTCGAACGATTGCCGCATCGCTTCGGCGTCCAGCTGCCGCAGGCTTTCGCCGAGCTGCTTCAGCATCGGCTGCTGTTTCATCTGCTCGGCGAACCGTTCGGCTCTGGCCTGCTGCTTTTCCAAAGTTTGCTCCTGCCCGGCCAGCTCCTTCATCGCTTTCTCCATTTCGTCCAGCGCTTTGGCTGCGTCCTTGCTTTTGTTCAGACCTTCCTCCAGCTCCTGAAGTGTTTGCTCCATCGGCTTTTTCGCTTCGGGAGGCAGCTTCTCCGCGGCGAGCTTTGCCTGCAGCTGCTCAACCTGCTGCTTCTGCTCTTCCACCCATTTCGCTTCCTCCTGGCGTTTTGCCACAACCGCATCCATCGGGCTCGGCAGCGCAAGCACGAGAGCAAGCGCAAGTACGCCTGTTCCGAGCAGCCACGAATTTCGCCGCAGCGCCGGGCTCCATTCCGCCTTCGGCATGCGGGCTACGTATTCCTCGGCCCGCCGAACCGCGTCCTCCCGCTGGATGACGGCGATCGGCGCATCCTCCCGCACATACTGCAGCGCCGTGCGGATCGCATCGTCCTCCCCGGACGCATCCATCCGCCTTGCGGCCTCCTCCGGCGTAACCCGGCGAATCAGCAGCGCGTAGGCGGCGCCCAGCATGCCCCCGGCAGCTACAAGCGCTGCCGCCGTCGGCCGGTAAGCCGCTACCGGCAGCAGCCGCGCCGCGAGCGCAAGCAGCAGACCGGCGCCTGCGCCGCAGACTCCGCCAAGCAGCGCGGTCTCTCCGACGCGCAGCCACTGCATGCGCCGGCGCACAGGCGCAAGCAGCTCCAGCAATCGCCGTCCTTCCATCGGGTTCGCCTCCTCACGGTTTTTAGTAGACCAGCTTTCTTTCTCAACGTATGTTTCAGCGATGTCCCGGCCTCTTCCGAGACAGAATAGTGCGATTGCGATATCTGGCAGCTCGCGTGTTTGCGCAGCATCCGGACCGTGCATCCGCTATTTGGCCATAATGAATCGTTCGGGACAGGTCCGTGGACACAAGTGTCGTTATCTCGGAAAACGAGCGCACGCGCGGCGTTCATTCGATAAATAGCGGCTCCTGTGTCCGCCCAAAATACAAACAACGTCTTTTCGCCCACATTACGGATTTGAGGTCCACAAAATGCATAGAGAGGAGCGTCAGCCACTCCCCGCTACATTATGCCGCCGCTCATAGCCCCCGCTAGCGCCGCTTCTTCAGCACCGGCCGGATATACCGAATGCTCACAAGCAGCGCCGCCACGGTCAGCACCGCATATACCGGAATAAACTCCTGCCACAGTTCGAGCGGCGGAGCCGGGTTACCACTGCTCGGCGACCATGTGCGGAACGCCGTACGGGATATGTCCGGCTCGAAGATACTCAGCAGCGCCGCCACCGGATTAAGACCGAGCACATAACCGACCCACGAGTACGTATTCGCCGCGCCAGCGCCCGCATAGTAACGGTTCACGACTCCTTGCAGAAAAATAAACAGCAGCCCGGTTGCCGCAAAGACGGACAACGTGAAGCCGTATGTGACGATAACCGACACCATCGTTCGTTTAAACAACGTGGAAAACATCACTCCGAACGCGCCGAGCACGATCATCACAAAAATATAAAACAAAAACACAAGCACAAGCTGCCCGGGCGAAATGCCCCCGAACAAAAACACGATGCTGTACACCGGCAGCGTCGCCAAAATAACCAGCAGCATAAAGCCGAGCGAGGAAACAAGCTTGCTGACGATGATCGTCGTCGAGCTCATCTGCGTCGTCAGCAGCATGCTCAGCGTCTGCTTCTCCCGCTCCCCGCTGACGATCGCCGCCGTAAGGCCCGGCGTCATGAAGGCGATCAGCACGAGCTGTGCGACGCTCAGGAAGTAAAACAATTCGCGGCTTTGGTTCGGATTGAACCCGCCGCCGCCGCCGCGAAACTCGCCGACGTACAAATAAATGAAGCCGAGCGCAAGCAGTCCGATCGTCAGCAAATAAAACATTAGCGCCCACGCCGAACGTACCGTTCTCATCCGCAGCCGGATTTCCTTGTCCAGCACCGGATTGATCAACTTTTGCCGCCATGTCATTTTGCCCGTCACGGCTGCTCGCCTCCCTTCGTGATTTCGAGGAATACGTCCTCGAGATTCGTCTGCGCTTCGCTGAACGAAACGATCCGGAAACCGCGCGCGATCAGCGCCTGGAGCAGCTCCGCCTGGGCTTCGTCCTGCCCGCTGAAATGCACGTGTACGCCCTGCTCGTCCTCAAGCACCATCGTCACGTCGGGCTGTCCCTGCAAAAAGGCGGCCGCTTCCTTTTCCCCGTCCAAGAGACGAATGTGCAGCACCCGGTTCACCCGCATCCGGTTTTGAATATCCTGCACCTTGCCTTTGGCGATCAGCTCGCCGTGCTCGATGACGCCGATTTCATCGACCATTTCCGCCAGCTCGGGCAAAATATGCGAGGAGATCAAAATCGTTTTGCCCATTGATTTGAGCTCCTTCAAAATCTCCCGCATCTCGATGCGCGCCCGCGGATCGAGCCCGGATGCCGGCTCATCCAGGATGAGCAGCTCCGGATCGTGCACGAGACAGCGAGCGAGACAAAGCCGCTGCTTCATACCCCGTGACAACGAGTCTACGTAAAAATCCGCCTTGTCCGTCAAGTTGACGAGCTCGAGCAGCTGAGGGATCATTTTTTCCCGCTCCGCCCGCGGAATACCGTAGCTGGCTCCATAAAAGTGCAGGTACTCCGTCGCCTTGAACTGGTCGTACACGCCGAAGAAATCCGGCATATAGCCGATCAGCCTGCGCACTTCCTTCGGATGCTCCGTAACCTCATAGCCTCCTACCTTGGCGCTGCCCGAAGTTGGAGCAAGCAGTGTGGCGAGGATCGACATCGTCGTCGACTTGCCGGCGCCGTTCGGCCCGACGAAGCCGAACACGGTGCCTTTGGCGATCGTCATGCTCATCGATTTGAGCGCGACGAATCTGCCGTACGTTTTGCGCAGGTCGGTTATTTCCACCATCGGAACCGAAGCGGCGGCTTGCTGCTCCGGGCCGTTTTCTGCAAGTGTCGTCGTCATTGTTTCACCTTTCCTTCCAAAGCGATATCCGGGTAGCGGAATCCGAAATCCTGCGTCGTCGTCGCTTTCACCCGGATCGCCGTGCCGTCAGCGAGGTATTGGTTCACATTGTCTTTAAATTCGGCGGTTTGCCGCAGATCGAGCGTTTCCCAGCCGTTTTTGCCCACGTTCCAAATTTCCAGCTTCAAAAACGCCGGCAAACCTCCGGTGCTTTGCATGCGCAGCGTGTGATACGATGCCCCCTCGATATCCGGAAGCCGGTATTCGAACGTAAAATCTCCTTGACCGACGTATACTTGACCCATCGGATCGGTTCCCATGTGCTGCACGTTGCTTTGCACGACGGCCGGGGCGATATAACCGTACGGGATCAAGATGTTATCCCCCTGCACGACATCGAGCTGCACTTCCTGCACCCACATGTTGAGCTGGTCCGATTTTGCCTCTTTTCCGTTCACCTTGTAGGCGAACTGTTCGTCCTTGCTCCAGCCGATCAGCCATGTTTTGCCGCTTAAATTGACTCCGTTAAAATTATTCCGATTGGCGTACATGTTGATCATCTGCCGTTCCCGGTTGCGGTCGTCCCCGTTTCTGCCTCCCTGATATGGATACAGCAGCTGGCCAATATCCGAGTATCCGATCCCCGCACCTGTCGAGGGCGCTCCGAGCGGCTTCGTTTCGCCTGCTTTTAGATCGCCGATCCTGTACAGCTGCCGGTTCGCAAAAAGCACGACATCCGTCAAATCGGATTTCGTCGCATTTTTCAACTCGCCCTTGACCGTTCCCGCATCGACTCCGGCCTTCACCTCGAACTTGCCGAGCGGCTCGCTGGAATCCTCTTGCAGCAGCGCCTTGCGCACCGACCAATACGGCACATCGGTCCACTGCAGCCTTGTTTTGCCTTCGTCCATGTATACGTATTGGTCGGTGGCTCCCGCCAGATTGCCGTTCCCGCCCGGACCGCGGCTGTTGTTGAAAGCGAGCGCATGCGCCGATTTCGGCAGCTCGATCTCATATTTCCCCCCGCTCGGCACAAACACCGCCGTCGCCGTCGTCCGCTTGCCTTGGCCGCTGCCGCTCAGCTCCATCGTGTTCAGCGTATGCGTCAGCACGGAACTTCTGTCCGACGCCCCGATCATAAAGATGCCGAAACTCGAAACAAGCGAGAGGGCCGGTATGATGACCCACGCCCACTCCCGTTTGTCGAGTTTTTTCAGAATCAAGTACAGCACCGGGGCCACCACCACCACGTACGCGATAAACAGCGAAAGCAGCATGTAAAAGGACGGCGGATTCAGCGACGGGAACAGGTCCAGCGCATTTTGCACTTCCCAAAATTGCTGCATAAGCGGGTATACTTGCCGGGCCATTTTCGTGTTGCTCATCGCCAAATGGTTTTGCAGCACCTTCTCCCACAGCATCGGATTGCCGGGCCAGGAAGCCAGAGGCTGAAGCGACAAATCGTAGGCGACGTACCAGACGGCGCCTTTTTCCTGCGGTTTCTTGACGAATAGTGGAATTTGCCCTTCCTGCGCAACTACGCTTCCCGCTTTGACATCGGCCCGGGATACCGTAAAAGGCGAAGCCAGCGGAAGCTCCTTGCCAGCTAATTTTTCCAGGGACGACAGCCCGTTTACCTGCACCGTATCTTTATAGGCGGCGGGAGCTATCGCTTCGAATGCCTTCGCCGTTTTCGCATACCCCGCTCCCCCTGCCAAAATGAGGGTGCCGCCGCGGTCGATCCAGCCGGATATCGCTTTGACCTGCTCTTCCTTGAGCTGATCGGACGCCACATCGTTCAAAGCGATCGCGTCGAGGCCGTCCAGCATCATCGATTCCGCCGGCATATCCGCCATATTCAGATATACGACGCTCACGTCATAATTGCGCGAATTTAACAATGTCAAAAAATTAAGCGTATCCGGGTCGCGGGCCAAAACCCCAACGGTCGTCGACTGCGTCAGGTACGTCTCGATATAAGCTTTGCCTTTGACGATCGGCACCTCGGCCCCTTTGTCGACCGAACCTTTGTACAGCTTGACCACGTTGTTGTTGCTGCCCAGCTGCATGCCGGTCCCCGGCAGCGTCATCCATACCGTTTTGGCGGTCATCTTCGGCAAATCGACGTGCTTTACGTAAGTCACATCTTTGCCGCCGGTCGGATTGACCATCTGCAGGACGAGATCGCCGCTCATATCCTCCATCGGGCTGGTGATCGTAAATTTCACCGGAAACCAGCGATTGTCTCTAATTTTGCCGTCAAACCCCGCCTGGATTTGCAGCTCCACCCCGGCCGGGTCCGCAGCGAACGCCTCCCGCGCCGCAAATCCTCCCCACAAGCTGCCGATCAGGGCCAGAAGCAGCGGCAGCGCGGCGATTTTTCTGATGATTGCCTTCATTTCCGGAATATCCCTCCACCATCCATATCGTCTGTCGTAATCTTTAAAATAGACGTCCCGGAATGGTTAAAAGTTTCATAGTTTGCTAAATTACACCAAGAAAGTCTTGATGTCGCTTTAAAATATTTCAAGCTGACCTGAAAAAATGGTTACAGCCTGGAAGAGACAGGTTTCATGTTATATGATGAAATTATAAAAAAACGGGGAGGGGATCGGATTCATGAGCAATCCCGGCGTCAACATAGAGCCCAAGGTTCGCGCGTATTTGGAGCGAATCGGGTACGACGGACCGCTCGAAGCGAATGCGGAAACACTGGCTGAACTGCAGGAACGGCATCTGCATGCCGTTCCTTACGAAAACCTCGATATTGTGCGGCGCATCCCGCTGTCGCTGGAAATTCCCGCTTTGCTGGATAAGATTGTCGTCCGCCGGAGAGGAGGCTACTGCTTTGAGCTGAATGCGCTGTTCGGCTGGCTGCTGCGGCAGCTTGGCTTCGAGGTGACGGATTGGTTCGCCCGGTTTTGGCGTGATGAGCCGAATCCGCCGCCGAAGCGGCGTCATCACGTGCTCAAGGTCCGCGTTCAGGACCGCTCCTATTTGTGCGACGTGGGGGTGGGCGGGATCGTGCCGCGCCGGCCGCTGGAGCTCATCGAAGGTCTGGAGCAGCCGCAGGGAGACGAAATGTACCGGCTCGATCGGGACGCCGATTTCGGCTGGATGCTGATGGAGCGCAGGCACGGCGAATGGAGCAGGCTGATCTCCTTTTCGGAGGAGCCGCAGCTGCCCAAAGATTATGTGATGGCGAGTTTTTGGTGCGAAAACGCTCCGGAGTCGATTTTTTTGAACCAAACGATGGCGGCTATACGGACAAAGGACGGGCGCAACACGATCGCCGGCAAGGAATTCCGGATTTTCACCGCGGACGGCGTAAATGCATTCGTGCCGGAGACGGAAGAGGATTATCGCGAGGCGCTGCGCAAATATTTCGGAATTGAACTCTAACTCCTTTGTAATAGGGTGTTCTCCTTTGGGCAAGGATTGGAATGTCGCCCACTGGGCGCATAATGATACTTGCTGTTTATGAGGAGGATTACCGGGTTGGTTGATGTTTTGACGGAAATTACAATAAAATGTCCCCGGGAAACGGTCGCGACTTATGCAGCTAACCCGGACAACGCTCCGGAATGGTACGAAAATATCGAATCGGCCGAATGGCTGACCCCCAAACCTTTGGCCGTCGGCTCCGAAATTGCGTTTAAAGCGCGGTTTCTCGGAAAGCAACTCTCGTACGTTTACCGGATTGAGGAATACGTGCCGGGAAAACTCCTGGTGATGAGCACGGCGCACGGACCTTTTCCGATGGAAACGACTTATACGTGGCAGTCCGTCAGCGGAGACTCCACGCGGATGACGCTGCGGAATTGCGGTACCCCGGCCGGGTTTTCCATCATCTTTAAGCCGCTCATGTCGTTTATGATGAAAAAGGCGAACAACAAGGATTTGCACAAAATCAAGCAAATCCTCGAACGGCGCAAGTGATTGGCACATGACATTGGTCATGTCGAAGGCGGTACGGCAGGAACGGCATATTGGACACAGCGAGTTTTGCAAAACAGCCTCCGCCACCTTTTGTACGCCGTCGATAACGCCCCGTAAGCCGGTTTTTCCGCCTCTCGGCTCTCTCTTCTCCCCGGCACGCCGCCCGACCCGGGCTGAGAGCCGGTTTTTCAGGCTCTCGGCACTTGGCGAGGCCCTCCGGCGGCGCTGTTAGCCGCTTTTTCCTCCTCTCGGCACTCTCTTCTCCCCGGCACGCCGCTCGACCCGGGCTGAGAGCCGCTTTTTCCGGCTCTCAGCACTCGGCGAGGCCCTCCGGCGGCGCTGAGAGCCGGTTTTTCCCCCTCTCGGCTCTCTCTTCTCCCCCGGCACGCCGCTCGACCCGGGCTGAGACCCGGTTTTTCAGGCTCTCAGCACTTGGCGAGGCCCTCCGGCGGGGCCGTAAGCTGGTTTTTCCGCCTCTCGGCTCTCCCTTCTCCCCGGCACGCCGCCTGACCCGGGCTGAGAGCCGGTTTTTCAGGCTCTCGTCACTCGTTGGGGTCCGCCGGCGACGCTGAGAGCCGCTTTTTCCGCCTCTCGGCTCTCCCTTCTCCCCGGCACGCCGCTCGACCCGGGCTGAGAGCCGGTTTTTCCGGCTCTCAACACTTGGCGAGGCCCTCCGGCGGCGCTGAGAGCCGGTTTTTCCGGCTCTCGGCACTCTCTTCACCCTGGCACGCCGCACGACCCGGGCTGAGAGCCGGTTTTTCAGGCTCTCAGCACTTGGCGAGGCCCTCCGGCGGCGCTGTTAGCCGCTTTTTCCGCCTCTCGGCTCTCCCTTCTCCCTGGCACGCCGCTCGACCCGAGCTGAGAGCCGGTTTTTCCGGCTCTCAGCACTCGGTGAGGCCCTCCGGCGGCGCTGTTAGCCGCTTTTTCCTCCTCTCGGCTCTCCCTTCTCCCTGGCACGCCGCTCGACCCGAGCTGAGAGCCGGTTTTTCCGGCTCTCAGCACTCGGCGGGGGCCTCCGGCGGCGCTGAGAGCCGCTTTTTCCTCCTCTCGGCTCTCTCTTCTCCCCGGCACGCCGCACGACCCGGGCTGAGAGCCGGTTTTTCAGGCTCTCGGCACTTGGCGAGGCCCTCCGGCGGCGCTGAGAGCCGCTTTTTCCTCCTCTCGGCTCTCTCTTCACCCCGGCACGCCGCTCGACCCGGGCTGAGAGCCGGTTTTTCAGGCTCTCGGCTCTCCCTTCACCCTGGCACGCCACCCGCCCCGGGCTGTTAGCCGCTTTTCCGCCTCTCGGCTCTCCCTCCCGCCCTGCTGCGGCAGAAAAAAAGCTCAACCCGGGCCGATACGGCCGGGCTGAGCTTTTTTAACATGCCGCTTACCGCAAGTATGTCCTGCGGGCGCTGCTTGCAAAATCCGGCGTTCCGTCCGGATGCCACTGCAGCTTGCTGACGAACGTATGCCGGTTCGGGTCGTAAAGCGGGTCGCCGACGATTTCCTTGTACGTCCGGGCGTGGAACACCAGCAGGTCGCAGGAGCCGTCCTCGGATACGGTAAAGCTGTTGTGCCCCGGTCCGTATAGGCCGGCTTCCTCATCGGTCGCCAGCACCGGCAGCTCCGACTTTTTCCACGAGGCCGGATTCAGCAGGTCCGCGTTTTCGTCCGCTTCCAGCAGCCCCATGCAGTAGTTGAAATCGGTCGCGCTCGCGGAGAAGGTGATAAAGATCCGACCGTTCCGCTTCAGCACGGCCGGACCTTCGTTGACCTTGAAGCCAATGATTTCCCAGCCGTATTCCGGCGTCGTGATCATCGCCTGCTCGCCGCGCAGCGTCCATGGGTTGCTCATTTCGGAAATGTACAGGTTCGAGTTGCCGGGAATCTCCGGATCTTTTTGCGCCCAAACCAGGTATCGGACGCCGCGGTGT
Source organism: Paenibacillus hamazuiensis (assembly GCF_023276405.1). Classification (NCBI taxonomy): domain Bacteria; kingdom Bacillati; phylum Bacillota; class Bacilli; order Caryophanales; family Paenibacillaceae; genus Paenibacillus; species Paenibacillus hamazuiensis. The sequence continues at coordinate 933,121 of NZ_JALRMO010000001.1, read as the reverse complement.
TCGAAGGACGTGGCATCCAAGGAGAAGCTTTCCCATTTCGTGCGGATTTGGCCTTTCTCCGTCCATCCGCCTTCGAGAGGGTTGGCCGCATCCGTTTCCAGCACATACATGCGATGGTCGAACAAGCCGTCGTTCGTTTCCGTCGTACGGGCTGCGGCGAAATAAATGTACCATTTGCCGTCGACATGGTGAATCTCCGGCGCCCATATATTAGCGCTCAGCGGCCCGGTTTCGTGCTTTCGCCAAACGACGGCCGGCGTCGCTTCTTTCAAGCCTGCGATCGTGGGAGACCGGCGAATTTCGATACGATCGTATTCCGGCACCGAAGCGGTAAAGTAGTAATAACCGTCCGAGTGTTTATATATCCACGGATCGGCGCGCTGTTCGATCAGCGGAACGTTCACGTCCGTTTGTCCCTCTCTCATATCTCTCGTCTCTTTCATTGCTCTTCTCTCCTTCTCCTCCAATTGGTTGTTATATGAGCCTTACCCCTTCACTCCGCCGACGGTCAATCCCGAGACGAAATACCGCTGGAAAAAGACGAACACGAGCAATATCGGCAAAATGGCGAGCACCGAACCGGCGATCAAAATGTCGTAATTGTTGCCGTACGGCGTCACGAGGCTGGCAAGCCCGATCGGCAGCGTCATCTTGCTGCCCGTCTTGATGACGATCAGCGGCCAAACGAAGCTGTTCCAGCTGGCGAGCGCCTGCAGGATCGCCATCGCGCCGAACGCGGGGGCCATGAGCGGCACCATGATCCGGAAAAAGATGCCGTATTCCGAGCAGCCGTCGATCCTTCCCGCATCCAGAAAATCCTTCGGCAGCCCCGCCGCATATTGCCGGAAGAAAAAAATCGGCAGCGGGGATACGACAAAGGGCAAAATGACGCCGCTGAACGTATCGATCAGCCTGAAGGCGATCATCTGCTTGTATAAGGGCAGAATGATGATCTCCACCGGCACCATCATGACGAGCAGCACAAGCACGAATATAACGTTTCTGCCGAAAAACCGGTACATCGCGAGCCCGTAGCCGACCATCGACGACAGCAGAAGGCAGCAGACGGTGTATACGGCGGAAATCAGCAGGCTGTTTTGGTACCAGTCCAAATATTTTTTGGCCGAGGCGGAAAACAAAAACGCGTAATTGCGGAAAGACAGAAGCTCAGGCTGAAGTTTGACGTTAAGTCCGTACCGCAGCAGCTCCTTCGAAGGCTTCAGCGAAGCGAGCGCCAGACAGTAGAACGGAAACAGCGCCAGCGCGGCCAGGACGGCGAATAAAACGACAAGAAGAACGGTCGGAAGAAGCGGCTTTCGCTTGGCTATAATCACCCTCTACTCCTCCTTTTTAAACAAACCGAACGATTTCAGCTGGATCACATTGATGATCATAGTGATGACGAGCAGCGTAATGCCGACCGCCGAGCCGAAGCCGAGGTTGTTCTTCTCGATGCCTTCGCGGTACAGCAGCCCGACCACCGTCAGTCCGATATCGTTTGGCGAACGGTTGCCGTTCCACAAAATGAAGCTTTCGGTAAACATCGAATAACCGCCGTAAATGCTGATCGTGATAACGTAGATCGAAACCGGCTTCAGGAGCGGAAGCGTCACCTTCCAAAACTTGTGCCATACGCCGGCCCCGTCGATTTCCGCCGCTTCGTACAGCTCCTGCGGGATGCTTTGCAGCGCCGACAGGAAATAGATGATGTTGACGCCGATGTAACGCCAGCTCGCCAAAACGACAAGCACAAACATCGCGGTGCCCGAGCCGGCCAGCCAGTTGATCGTCGGCAAGCCGAACAGATGGCGGAATCCGTTCATCACCGATTCGTCGAGCGAGCCGAAAACGAGCCGGAAAACCGTTCCCGCCACGACGACCGACGTCAGCGAAGGAATAAACAAAGCCGAGCGGAAAAACGAGCTCCATTTCATCAGCGCCGAGTTCAGGAAAACGGCCAGCACGAGCGGCAGCGGAATGAGCACGACGAGTGTCCAGAACGTATATCTGCTGCTGTTCAGCAAAGCCGTATAAAACGATGCGCTCAGCAAATTTTTATAATTGTCCAGCCCGATAAAGCGGGTTTGCCCCGGAAGCACCTCCTGAAAGCTCATTTGGATCGTGCTGAATACCGGATAAGCGAAAAAAATAAGAAACGATAGAACGAACGGCAAAACGAATACATAAGGCGCAATCCGCGGAGAATACAGCAGCTTTTTCACCGCGCCGCCCTTCTCCAGCTTGCCCGCCGCCACAGCCGCCGTATCAGCTTTCACCTGGATACACGCTCCTTTCCGTTAAGCTGTTTCGCGCCGGCCTTGCGCAAATTTTTCCACGCTGCACAAAGCCGGTTGGCCTCAAGAAGCCATTGCTCTTACGCCCTTGCTTTATTTGATGCTTTTCGCAGCTTCGTCAAGCACCTGCTTCGGATCCTTCAGATCGTTGAGCACCTGGAACATCACTTTCGTCTTGACGGCGTCGGATACGGCGGGCGTCTTCTCCTTGATGTTGGTCGCCGCGATTTCGCTTTTCACCCCGGTTAAAATATCGAAAATATTTTTGCCGAAATAAGCCGTAAATTTGTTGTCTTCCTTCAGCGCCGGATCGTTCCATACGTCCGAACGGATCGGATCGAAGCCGAGCTGCTTCCAGATTTGAATGTTGCCTTCCTTGGAAATTTTCGCGTAGGCCAAAAACTTTTTGGCCAGAGCTTCGTTTTTCGATTGTTTCGTGATCACCGTACCCGTGCCGCCCATACCGGAAGAGCGCTTCTCCCCTTGCTTGAACACCGGCATCGGCTTGATGACGATTTTGTTTTTCAGGTCAGGCATGTAGTCGGTAAAGCGGCCCATGTACCACATCGGCATCCAGAGCGACGCGGCGCCGCCTTTGTTCATGAAACCGTAATATTCCTCGGCATGATGAAATCCTCCGGGCGCCACGACGGCGATTTTGTCCTTCACGAGCTTTTGCAGGAACGTCAGCACCTCCGAGTTGACCCCGTCGTTCATAATCACCTTGCCGTCCTTGTCGAGCAAATCGGAGCCGTGCTGCACGACGAGCGGCCAATACGACCATTGATCCGTTGTTTCAAGAGTCGTCATCGGCTTGCCGGTTTTCTCCACAACCTGCTTGCCGGCCTGCACATAATCGTCCCACGTCTTGATATTGTCGGGATTCACCCCGGCTTTGTCGAGAATTTCCTTGTTATAGTAAATCACTTCCGCGCCTACGTGATAATCGATGCCGTAATATTTGCCGTCCTTCGCGTAATTGTCGAGCCTCGACATGACAAGGTTCCCTTTTTCCGGGTCGACGATATCGTTCAGCGCCACAAGCTGCGGCTCGCCCTTCAGGAAATTGCCGATCTTGCTGATCTCGATGTCGGCCAAATCCGGGGCTCCCGTTCCCGACTGCAGCGCGACTAGCAGCTTGTTGTGGTTGTCGTCGTAGGGGAACGTCGTCGCTTCGAGCGAGATCTGTTCGTTCGGATTCGCTTTGTTCCACGACTCCGCCATGCTTTCGAAAAATTTCTGATGCAGCTCGTTAAACGTCCAGAACGTCAGCTTCGTGCCTGCGCCGTTTCCCGGTTTGGAGGCGCTGTCATTTGTACACGCAGACAATAAAAGCGAAGAAGCCAGAGCCAGGGATGTCGATAATTGAAGTGCTTTCTTCATCGTCAAATCCTCCCGTAACTTTTTTGGACAAGGTCTTGTAACCGCTTCCTAAACTGAATTATAATGTATATATAATATGTTTTATATAACCAATTGATTATAAAATTTATATTTTTAATTCAAATTTCGGTGAAAAATGCGAAGTGGACGGAATCGTGCTGGAGAAGCGTTAGCGGTCGCCTTTGTGAACGGATTTCAACCGCCGAATGGCTAAGCTATGAAATCCGTTCATAGGGGTCCCCGCAAAGTATTCGGACTAAACTGCGAAGGATTATCTTCACTTTGTGGGGTAGAGGAGCGATCGGAAGCACGAGCCGGGACACGAAGCGGGCTTTTTCACCGAACAACTTCCAGCGAGGTGCAGACCATGAACAAAACCGCTTTGTATAAGCAGATCCAGGAGGACATTAAAGCGAAGATCAAGAGCGGAGAGCTTCGCCCCAAAGACCGGGTGCCTTCGGAGCAGGAAATTATGGACGAGTATAAGGTGAGCAAAATCACGGTCAAAAACGCGCTCACCGCCTTGGCCGACGACGGACTCGTCGTACGGATTCAAGGAAAAGGCACGTTTGTCGCGGAGCAGGCCGGCTTGTCCGATACGCTGAAGATGACGGTTCGCAGAGGCGGCGCCGGCAACCTCGTCGGGTTTATCATTCCTACCTTGAAAACCAAAGTGATCCAGCGTCTGGTGGACCATGTCGAATATTACTTGAAGGAAGCCGGATTTCAAATGATTTTGTGGATTACGAGGGAGTCTTCGGCGGAGGAATCGCGGGCCATCAAGGAGTTGACCGAATCGGGAGTGAAGGGGCTTATCGTGTTTCCGACCGAGGATGAAAAATATAACGAATCGCTGCTGCGCTTGTCCCTGGACAAGTTTCCGTTCGTGTTCATCGACCGTTATTTAAGAAATATCGATACGTATACGATCACCTCCGACAATTTGGGCGGAGCGTACGAAACCGTATCTTATTTGCTGAACAAAGGGCACCGGCAGATCGCTTTGATCTCGCCCGAAAACGTAAACACCGCCATCGAGGATCGGACTGCCGGCTTCGAGAAAGCTTATATCGACCATGGCATTTCCATCGACAAAAACTTATGGTGCCACGTACCGCTGGACATATTGCGCAGCGACGATGCGCTCGGTTATATTACCGGCTTTTTGCAGAGCCGGCCGCAAATTACCGCTGCTTTTACGCTGACGGCCGAGATGGCCAACTTGACCGCCGGCTCCTTCAGGGTCGCCCTTCGGGACGAAACGCCGGTAGAGTTGATTTCCTTCGACGATCCCGGTATCCCGGGCGTTCCTTATGTAGCCCAGGACGAGAAGCAAATGGCCCACGACGCCGTAGAGCTGCTCCATATGCGGATGGGAAGCGAGCATGTGCCCCAGCATGTCGTCGTTCCGGTGAAGCTGGTGATGCCACCCACCGAAAGCGACGAAAATTTTCATGGGATAGGACATAAAGAAGCCCGCATATAGTCGGGGTAAAGAAGCTTTAATCCGCCTCCGGTTTGACAGGGCCGATGACGTACACCGTATAGCCGCGTTTCAAACCGAACCGTTTGGCGTACGAGTCGCTTTCGAAATACACATCGATCTTGTTCCCTTTGATCGCGCCGCCTGTGTCCTCGGCCCGGCGGAAGCCGATTCCGTCGATATACACCCACCAGCCCATCGGAATGATTCGGGGATCGACGGCAATGGTGCGCCCTTCCGCAGGACGGGTGCCCGAGGCGGTTTTCCCCGAGGAGCCGCCCGAGGAATAAGCGGACAACGTGACGCCCTCCAATATTTTTTTGGCCGGAATATCGGCTCTGCTCTTGACCGAAAATTCCACCGCCGGGGATAAATCCGCTGCCGCTGCGACCGGCTGCTTGGTGCCCACCGCAACGATCTGCTCGACGCTTTCTTTTTCCACGCGCTCTTCGATGATATTTTCCGCAACGAGCACGTTATCTTCGTATACCTTCTCCTTCCTCTTGACCAATGTGCCTTCCTTCCCTTTTTGAACGAGCTGCTGCTTGCCGGCGGGAAGCGTCGGATCGTTTCGTTTGACCACCTTGTAGTCGATCGTTTCGCTGGTTTCCTCGATGTTCTTGTTTACTCTGACGATCGTGATTTCCGTATTTTCCGCCACTTCCCGATCCAAGGCGGGAGAAATTTTATCATGTTCGCCAAGCGGGATATTCAGGTCCTTTAAGACGTTTTCCACCGTTTTTCCTATCGAATAATTCGTTTTTGTCGTCCCGCCCTCCGTGACCTGGACCGGGATTTCGCGGTTAATGATGATGCGGTGACCGTTCACGAGCCTCGCGTCCGGCGATACCGACAGGCGGTCGTGCTCTCCCGCAAAGATGCCTTGAGCCGCCAAAAACCGCGTCACGTCCGACTCGAACGTGCGGAACTTCTTTTCTTCCCCGTACAAAACGACGGTGACCTCTTTCATTGTCGTGCCGTAGAGCAGCACCAAAAAAATGATCGTGACAATGGAACATACAATACCTGAAGCGAAAATGACTCGTACATTATCTCGCTGCGAGCGTAACGCCAAGGACATGCCGGATGATCGCTTTACATGGGTTTTCGGAATGACGCCCATTTCATCGGTCCTCCTTCAAAGCCCCGCCATTTTTCCCGTGTACCGTATGACACACGACGCGACTTGTCAAAGTTTTGGTTAAAAAGTAAAAAGTCACGGGAAAGAGAACTTCCCGTGACTTTATTAGAACCAAAAAGACACGACAATTTGCTCTCATTGACGCTTGCGAGGTTAGCTGACGGATTCGGGCGGAGAGTCGCCCTACCCGGACATTCGACGAACGAATGCCGAGGATTCACCCCAAAACCGGCCGGACCGGCCGCCGCCCGGACGGTAAGTCCGGACGATGGTTCCCCCGCTTTCCTTAACGGAAATTCAGCGATTGATTACCACCGTATGTTGTTTTTTTATGAAGTATACGCGGACATCCGGAAAATAGAACTATTTTCCCCGGCTGACCCAGAACTTGACCCGGGTGCCCTTATCCACCTTCGTATGCGCGGCCGGGTCCTGCCTGAACACGGTGCCCTCGGCGGCCGCCGGGTTCGTTTCCAAAACATATTCGTAGCGCAGCCCTGCAGCCAGCGCCGCCTTCTCCGCTTCCGCCCGGGGAAGTCCGTTCAAATCCGGCGTTTCGACAATGGCGGTCTGCCCGGTGGTTTCGTTCCGGGGAGGCGGCGATTCCTTCGGTGCCGGCGTCGGGGAAGGTTTCTGCTGCTCCTGAGCGGCGACGGAAGCGGGCGGCTTCGAGCCGGCCTCCTTGTTTCCGCGCCAAGGCGAGAAGGACAACATCAGCATAAGACCGACGACGGCAATGATGCACGCAAGCGGAATGCCGAACCATAACATGCCTTTCGGGATTTCAATCCTCCCCCTTTCCCTTTCCGGTTGTTCGGCCTCCATCTCCTCTGCCGGCGCTTCCTCCCAGCGAGGTTCCATATGTTCTCTTGGCAAAACGATACGCGGAAGCTCTTTATTCTCTTCCTGACCTCCGTACAGGCGTCTGTGCACAACGTCCAGCTCCCGCACGAACGCGGCGAGAGCGGCTTTCCCATCCTCCCACGGCCTAAGCAGCCAGGCGATTTCCCGAGATTCGCGCGGAGTGAGGCCCGCGGCCCCGGATAATGCGGACGCCGTCCGCTCCTCTCCGGTCCATGCGGGGAGCGGCTCCGACCTGGTAAGGAGCTGGTGCAGCAGCATGCATAAGCCGCCGGCCCCCCGCCGGCTTACTTCCCCCTCCGACCAATGGTTCATCACCTTCAAGCCGTCGATATGACTGCACCATATATTTTCAGCGGTCACCGCAAAATGTATGTTGTGTTCCTCCGCTGCGCTCAGCATGCTTTGGCCTAATTGAAGCAGCATGGCGAGCAGCTCCTTCGGCGAAAAAGGGTGGCTGTGCAGCATATGAAGCAGCGGTTTACCGCCGGCGTTTTCCAAAACGACGAACAGATGCGGCGCCTGCACGCCCGCATCGAGAATGTGCAGGAAGTGGCGTCCGGACAAGTGCGCGCGGCTGCCGATATAAGCCAGTCCTCCTGCCCCCGACTTCAGCGGAGAAACGTACAGGACGGCTTCCCGCCGAAGCGAAAGGTCGGTTCCTCGCCAAACCGTCACATCGCCCGGAAGCTGAACGAGCTGCTCGTTCAACACATAACGATTGTTTATGACAGGCTCCATTTTTCAACCTCCCGATGAAACATCCTATGCTCATTCGAGACGATTCCATACGCCTACAAATTAAACTTTTCTCGAAAATGGCGTGTTTTCTGGGGGTGTCGGCAAAAAAAACTCTTCCCAAGGCCAACCCGGGAAGAGGCACTGTTCATTTATCGCTGCAGCGGTAACATGATATATATTGAAAGCCGAAAGCTGCGGAACAAATCCTCCAAGAGCGAAGTGAACCTTTGCAGCCTATACCTCGTACTTTTGTGAAAGCCCCCGGTGACCCACAAAAATTAGCCATGCATCATTTCCATAGCAACAAAAAAGCGGTCCCCCGCTGACAAGCAAGGGACCGCCGGCTTATACCCGCCGGGTTACTTCGATCTTGGCCAATTTCTCGTAATAGCGGATCAGGCTGCCATGGTCGCACTCGCCCATCCCGTCCGTTTTGAGCGCCTGCATCATTTCCATGACCGCAGCCGTCAGCGGCAGCGGCACGCCGACCTCATGCGACGTTTCCAGCACGTTGCCGAGGTCCTTGATATGCAAATTGATGCGGAAGCCCGGGTCGAATTTGCGGTCCAGCACAAGCGGCGCTTTCGCATCCAGCACCGTGCTGCCGGCAAGCCCGCCGCGAATCGCCTGGTACACCAGCTCCGGCTCGACGCCGGCTTTGCTGGCCAGCACAAGCGCCTCGGACATCGCGGCGATGTTGATCGCGACGATGATCTGGTTCGCCAGCTTCGTCACGTTGCCTGCGCCGATATCGCCGGTGCGCACGACGGAGGCCGCCATCGTCTTCATCACTGGATAACATCTGTCGAAGACATCCTGTCTTCCGCCGACCATGACGGATAACGTACCCTCGATGGCCTTAGGCTCGCCGCCGCTGACCGGGGCATCCAGCATGTCGATGCCTTTTTCCGCCAGCTCCCGGGCGATTTCCTGGCTTGTGAGCGGAGCGATCGAGCTCATATCGATGACGACGGTGCCCGGCTTCGCTCCTTCGATGATGCCGCCCGCTCCGAGGATGACCTCGCGCACCTGCGGCGAGTTGGGCAGCATCGTAATGATGACGTCGGTTTGCTCCGCCAATGCTTTCGGGTTTGCCGCCGTTTTGGCTCCTGCGGCGACCAGCTCCGCCGCCTGCTTGCTCGTTTCGAGCACGGTGACCTCGTAGCCCGCTTTGAGCACGTTTTTGCTCATCGGTTTTCCCATAATGCCAAGACCGATAAATCCGACTTTCATTGTAAAAATCCTCCTTCGTTTTACAATGTCCCAAGGGGAGTGAAATGGCCCTCCGAATCCTTTTTCGTTAGAGCGGTAAGAGCCGCTGTTAGCGAACCAGGCAAGGACGTTTGTTGTCGAACTTCCAACCGGGAATTAAATACTGCATCGCGATCGCATCGTCGCGGGCCCCGAGCCCGTGCTGCTTATAGAGCCGGTGCGCCTTTTCCAGCTGCTCCATATCGAGTTCCACGCCGAGCCCCGGCTTGTCCGGAACGGCCACCTTGCCGTTTACGATCTTGAGCGGCTCCTTGGTGATGCGCTGCCCGTCCTGCCAAATCCAATGCGTGTCGATCGCGGTGATTTTGCCCGGTGCCGCCGCAGCCACATGCGTAAACATCGCAAGCGAAATGTCCAGATGATTGTTCGAATGCGAGCCCCACGTCAGCCCCCATTCATGGCACATCTGGGCGACGCGGACCGATCCCTGCATCGTCCAGAAATGCGGGTCCGCGAGCGGAATGTCGACCGACTGCAGCTGGATCGCATGCCCCATCTGCCGCCAGTCGGTGGCGATCATGTTCGTCGCCGTCGGCAGACCGGTGGCCCGGCGGAATTCGGCCATCACCTCGCGGCCGGAGTAGCCGTTTTCGGCTCCGCACGGATCTTCGGCGTAAGCGAGCACATGATGCCGATCGCGGCAAAGACGTATCGCTTCGGCAAGCGACCATGCGCCGTTCGGATCGAGCGTAATGCGCGCCTCGGGGAACCGCTCGGCCAAAGCCGTAACCGCCTCGATCTCCTCGTCGCCGCGCAGCACGCCGCCCTTCAGCTTAAAGTCGCCAAAGCCGTATCGCTTGTAAGCCGCTTCGGCGAGCCGGACGATCGCTTCCGGAGTCATCGCCTCCTCGTGGCGCAGGCGCAGCCAATCGTCCTCCGCGCCCGGATCGCTGTGATACGGAAGATCGGTTTTGGTGCGGTCGCCGACATAGAACAAATAGCCGAGCATCTCGACCTCGTCCCGCTGCTGGCCTTCCCCGAGCAGCGCCGCCACCGGCACGTTCAAATATTGCCCGACCAGATCGAGCAGAGCCGCTTCCAAAGCGGTCACCGCATGAATCGTGATGCGCAGATCGAACGTTTGCAGGCCTCGGCCGCCGGCGTCCCGGTCGGCAAACCGGCCGCGCACGGCATTCAAAATGTTGTTGTAGCGGCCGATAGGCTGGCCGACAACAAGCTCGCGGGCATCCTCCAGCGTCTGCCGGATGTTCTCGCCGCCCGGCACTTCGCCGACACCGGTGTTCCCCGCGCTGTCGCGCAGGATGACGATATTGCGGGTAAAAAACGGAGCATGCGCGCCGCTTAAGTTCAGCAGCATGCTGTCGTGACCGGCGACAGGTACGACCGTCATCTCCGTGACGGCCGGGGTGCCGGTAAAGGTTTGAGCTTGCGGGTTTTGCGGCATCGTTTTTCACTCTCCCAGTTATGATGTCAAAACGTCAGGATTCGCTCAGCCGCTTCATCACCTTGTCCCTGACATGGCTGAGATGGCGGTACATGGCGGTATAAGCGGCTACCGGATCCCGGCTGCGCAGCGCCTCGAAGATCGCCCGGTGCTCTTCCAGCGTCGCCGCAAAACTGCGGTCGATCGGCGGAATCTGGCCCAAGGTGTCGTCGAACATGTCGAGCAGCGGGTCGACGCATCCTTCCAAAATGCGGTTGTTGGCGCTGAGCGCAATGATCCGGTGGAACTCCTTGTCGATCGGCGTGTAATCATCCTCGTTTTCCTCCATCGCCTTCAGCAGACCGCCAAGCTGCCCCAGCTGCGCATCGGTGATCTTCTCCGCAGCCATCGTAACCAAACCCAGCTCGAGCGCGATGCGCGCTTCCATGATGGAAGGAATATCCCCGGCCGACAAGGCGAGCATGATGGAAAAAGGCTTGCTGCCGATTTTGTCGGCGAAAAAAGTGCCTTCCCGCGTCTTCCGCCGCACGATTCCCATCGTCTCGAGCGAACTTAACGCCTCGCGGATAACCGGACGGCTCACCGCCAGCATGTCGCACAGTTCGTTTTCCGTCGGCAGCTTGTCTCCCGGATTGTAGCGGCGGCTCATCAGCAAATCGATCAGCCGGTCGACAACCTGCTTCGCCATCGGCTCGCGCGTAATCGTTTTCAACTGAAGACGCTTCGAATCGGATTCCACATCCGCCACCCCCTTTTTGTCTAATTGTAAGACAAATTGACCAATGCGTCAATACAGAGAGTTCGGGATCCTCCATTGATGCGCAAAAATTAGCCGTGCATTATTTTCTAAATAAAAACAAAGCGGCACGGAATCGATTGACGATTCCTGTGCCGCTTTCCGCTTCGCAAAATAAAGAACTTTGGTTCCGCTGCGGGTAAAACTTCCGACGAAGCCTTTTCGATGCAGATACATTCGTGTTTTATATGAGCTGAACAAAATATTGACATCCTTCTTCATATTACAGCAACATTATGCTAAGATTTATGAAAAACAGGTTCGTTTCTTGATTCTTTTTGATCATTCGTGCGTTCCGGCAAAGGAGTGTCTTCAGATGAACGAGCTGATCGGAAAAAAATATCATATCGGGGACTCCGCATTTTCCATTCAGCAAATGCGACGTTTCGGCTTTTCCGCCATGCCCCGGCCGCACTCGCATTCGTTTTACGAGCTGTATTACCTGCTGCGGGGGGAGCGGGTCTATTTTATGAACGGCAAAGTGTACACCGCGCAAAAAGGCGACATGGTGATCGTGATCCCTAACGATCTTCATTCCACCGCAAGCTCGCAGGTCGAAGAGTTCGAGCGCGTGCTCGTCCACGTGACTCCGGAATTTTTGCCTGCGGAGGACCGCTCCATTTTGCAGCTTCCGCCGTTTCGGGAATCGACCCTGCTGCGGGCCCCGCTCAAGGAGCAAGCCGAAATCGAGCACCTGCTGCTGCAAATGCTGGCCGAATGCAGGGAGGAGCAGCCGTTTTATCCGTCCTATGTCCGGCAGCTCGTGCTGAAGCTGCTCATCCGGCTTCACCGCATGAACGCGCACATCCCGAAGTCGGCGCATTCCGACCATCCGATGCACCAGAAGGTGTCCGACATCACCGCATATATTCATGAGCATTACAGGGAGCCTTTAACTTTGGAGCAGCTGGCGAAAATATTTTTCATCAGCCCCGCTTACTTAAGCCGCGTGTTCCTGAAGCTGACAGGCTTTCACCTCGGCGAATATATCAGAGTCGTGCGCATCCGGGAGGCGCAGAAGATGCTGAGATCGTCGCGGGAAAAAGTTCACCTTATCGCCGAGCAGGTCGGCTTCGAGCATATTTCGCATTTCAACAAAACGTTCAAAAAGCTGACCGGCTTCTCGCCGCTCCACTACCGGAAGCAGCATAAGGACAGGGGCTAGGCGCGCCGGTTCGCGTCCCGGTTTTGCGCGCCTGATCCGGCTCCTTTCCCGTTTACCTAACGCTCACCGCACCCGGCTTGCCGGCGACCTCCGGAGCGACGCTCACCTTCCGCTGCGTTGCTTCAATAAGCGCGTCCCTGCATACAATGCGATCGGACCGCTCGCCGCTGACCGCGAGCATAACTTCGTCCGCCGCCGCGGCGCCCGCCAGGCGCACGATGTCCACGTCGCTGCAATGGTGCAGCTTGACAAGCGGGCCCCGCTCCGTGTACAGACGCACGTCCTCGAGCGAAAGCCCTTTGGCGTTGCGGCAAATCGCCCCTTGCTTGGCGGTGGCCGTGAAGCCACGGACAGTCACGTCCTCCAGCGGCATTTCCTCCAGGCCGTTCACCAGCAGCGCCGTCTCCGCCCCGTCGCAGATGAGGTCGCGCATATCGATGCGCCGGAATACCGGCGTCTTCTCGGAAACCGGATGTTTCTCCTCGTTTGTTTCCTCCGAGCCTTCCTTTCCCTCGTAAAAAAGATGGAACGAGATCGCTTCCCCGGCAATGTCCGTCATGCGGATCCGTTCGATGGCAATATCCTCGACCGTGCCGCCGCGTCCGCGGGCGCTTTTGAAGCGCAGCCCGATATCCGTCCCCATAAACGTGCAGTCGCTGACCTCGATATGCCGGACGCCGCCGGACATCTCGCTGCCGATGACGAACCCGCCGTGGCCGTGGTACACCGTGCAGCCGCGGATGGCGACGTATTCAGTCGGCAGGCCGAGCGCCCGCCCAGCTTCGTCTTTGCCCGATTTCATGCAGATCGCATCATCGCCAACGTCGAACGAGCATTTTTCCACGACGGCATAACGGCACGAGTCAAGGTCAAGGCCGTCGCCGTTTTGCGCGAACCACGGGTTGCGAACGGTGACGCCGCGGATCGTCAAATGCTCGCACGCCCACGGATGCAGGTTCCAGGCAGCCGAGTTTTGGAACGTCGGCCCTTCAAGCAGGATGCGTCTGCATTTGCGGAAGCTGAGCAAATTCGGCCGCAAATAATCGCGGTACGGCGCATAGTCGTCCGGATTGAGGTTCCCTTCCCGCAGCAGCCGGGCAACCTGCACGGAGCCTTCCTTCGCGGCCTCTGTCGGCCACCACATCTCGCCGTCCACGACTCCGCCGGAGCCAATCAGGCGATTCCACTGCTTTTCGGTCATCTTCCAGTTTTTGACCGGCCTCCACGCTTCGCCTCCGCCGTCGAATACACCTCTGCCCGTTATCGCCAGATGCTCGGCATTTTCGGCGTCCAGCGGCGATTGGCAGCGTACCGCGGGCCTTCCCTCGAAATGGGACAACACAAGCGGATAATCCTCGCTGCGCCGGCTGAACCGAACGACCGCGCCCGCTTCCGCATGCAGCTCAAGCCGGCTCGTCAGCTTGAGCGGGCCTGTCAGCCACACTCCGGGAGGGATGATCACCCTGCCTCCTCCCGCCACGGAGCATGCCTCAATCGCCCGACGGAACGCTTCCGTATTATCCGTTCTGCCGTCCCCTGCCGTTCCGTAGTCGGTAAGCCGCACCGTGTAGTCCGGAATGTCCGGCAGCAGCACCTCGGGCATCGTTGCTCGCGGAAATGTCCGCATTCTATTCTCTTGTTTGCTCATCGCTACAGTTCCTTTCCAACTCCTTAAGGTCTGAGCAAATTATAAAGCAATCTTGATCTCATTTTCTCGATATATCGTTGTCATATTCCTTCAAACTTGAATATCGTTGATATCGGCAGTTGGATGCCGCGCCAGCCGCTTACCTCGCATTGGCCATATTCGTTATCACCCGCAGCAACCACCGTGCCGTCCGATTTAAGGCCGAGAGTATGGGCGCAACCCGCCGCAACCGCCACGATATCGCGCCAGCCGCTTACATTGCATTGGCCGTGCTCATTCCAACCCGCAGCCGCCACCGTGCCGTCCGATTTAAGCCCGACGGTATGATGACTGCCCGCCGCTATCGCCACAACACTGCGCCAGCCGTTTACCTCGCATTGATTGTGCTTATTCAAACCTACAGCCGCCACCGTGCCGTCCGATTTAAGACCGACAGTATGCCAGTCACCCGCCGCGACCGCCGCCATATCGCGCCAGCCGCCTACATTGCATTCGCCTTCATTATTTCGGCCCACAGCTACCACCGTGCCATCCTTTTTAAGCCCAACGGTGCGACACCAACCTGCCGCAACCGCTGCAATATCGCGCCAGCCGCTTACATTGCATTGGCCATGCTTATTCCAACCCGCAGCCGCCACAGTACCGTCCGATTTAAGACCGATTGTATGAGCGTTACCCGTGTTCGTCGCCATATGAACATTGCCGGCCGCAACCGCCACCATATCGCCCCAGCCGCTTACATCACATTGGCCATATTTATTATCGCCCACAGCTATCACCGTGCCGTCCGATTTAAGCCCTACGGTATGGCGACGACCCGCCGCTATGATATCCTTAGGCCACCGTTTCACCTTTAACGCCGCTTCTTTCGGTGAAATGTAATCCATGTTTTCCTCCTTGAAAACAAAACCTTTTTTATTTATAAAACGGCCCCTCTCCGAGCGGGTGCCGCAAAATTCGCTTCCGGACGATCCGCACCTCCACGCGGGTCCTTTTCCCGATCATAGCGATTCGGACACGGGATTTCAACACGGAGCAGCGCCCGACAGCGTGCCGCTTTCGGTACACAGCAAAAGGAGCCTGCCATCTTCCCGATGGCCGGCCCCCTTCCGCTATTTCCCCGTCTGTTCCTTCGCATCCGTAATCACGATTTCCCCATCATCGAAAAACACCTTCATCTTCATGCTTTCGCTGACGAAACGAACGGGCACCAGCGTGATGCCTTCGCGGATGACGGCCGGCGAATCCAATACGTGAAGCGCACCGTTCACGTAGGCATCCTTTTGATCGATGACCAGCTCAATTTTGATATCGTCCTTCGTCAGTGTTACGCGCCGGGCCTCCGCATTCCAGTCGACCTTAGCCCCAAGCGCTTCCCCGATAAACCGGATCGGCACCATGGTGCGGCCTTCCAGCGTAAAGGGAGCGACTTCGAGCGTATAAGCCTGCTCATCTACCGCGGCCGACGTCGAATCCAGCTTCAAGGCGATCGTTTTGAAAGATTATGCCTTATCGTTGACATAGTTCGAAGCCGGATCGCCGAATTGGATCGGTTTGGACATGACGGTGCCAAAGGACGTTTCGACTTCCACGACGTAATACTCCCCGTTTTTGATCGAACCGTTATTGTTCGCATACAAATCGAAGGTGACGTTTCCTCGGAAGCTGCCCACCGACTCCTTCACGTCCTTCTTAAATCCGGTGTTCACGGCCGTTTCTCCTTGCATGATGCCGAGGAGCCAACCGGTGCCCGCACGGTTCGTTCTCCATATGCCGTGGTAGCCGTCTTTGCCGTCCTTATCGGTGGAGCGCAAAATCACCGCAAGCACTTCCGTTTTTTGCGCAAAGCTGAGTTTAAGCCGGAAATGTCCGTCCTTCCGCTGATCGGGAACAAGCTCGGAGATGCCGGTAAGGTCGGAGTCAAGGTCCAGCCAGCTGAACTCGCGGATCGCTACGGGCGCATAAGACGTTTCATTTTCGGCAAAAGGTGTGGTGAATGATCTTAACGTGCCGCCCCCCGTCGCGATTTCCAAATAGTAATATTCGCCCGGCTTCATGCTGTTGTTATCCGAAGCATATAGCTCCAGCTGCACGACTCCTTTGAATGTGCCAAGCGTTTCCTGAAAGCCCGTGTTTATGATTTTGCCGTCCTGCACCACCGCGAGCAGATTGCCGATATCGCCGGTTCCGGCTTTCCATGTTTTCCAGATGCCGTGGTTCGTGTCTTTGCCGTTTGCATCGGCGGTTTTCATCGTAATGGTCTTGATCTCAAATCCATCTCCCGCATCGAGCAGCAAACTGAAATGACCATCCCGGGTGCCGTCCGGCGCCGAAGTTTTATCAAGAGATATGCGGTCCAATTCTTTGTCCAAAAAACGGAACTGTTCAATTTGTAAAACAGGTCCGGTTTGAACCGAAGCTGATGCAGGACTCCCGGCGACAAAAGAGGCACTGAGCAGCGCCGAGCATACTGCGGCTGACAAAATTCCCTTGCTAAGCATATTTTTTTTCATGGTAGCCTCCCAAAATAATATGAATTGGATGGAGTTCCCCCTCTGTGCAGCTTTCCCGCCCAGATGCAGTACCCCATTCCCACGTAGGCCAGTCCCCAAAAGGTGGCGAACCATTCCCCGGGAAGCAGAAAGCCGGAAAACGGCATAACCGCGTAAAGGGCCGCCACCCAGCGCGGAAATACGCCGGCCCGAAACGTAAGAAACGCGAAGACGAGTGTCCCCGCCATCCCTCCGACCAAGGAAATCATCCGCGTTACAGTCAGCACTGCACCCCCGGTTTCGGGGACGCTCCCCAGGACAAAAATCGTCCAAAGCATGCAGGTCGTCACGATATTGCTTAAAATAACGGTTACCGTAACGATAAAGCCAAGCACGCCCGTTTCCTTCGACTGCACCAAATAAGACGCGATCGTCCCTACACACATCAATAGACAAGCGATAAAACCGAACGTCAGCTCCTGAGCGCTGTCCGATCCCCAGATAAGCGCCATCGGCGTCATCCCTATCCGGGCGATCCCGCCCAGCAGACAAATCAAGCCGAGCCACCTCACAACCTGATCCATATTCATGAATAATCCCTCCATCCCCAATACACCCCGGCCAGGGGGCCGCCGAGGTTTAATTGTAATGCATGGGAATCTCCTTTCCATAGAGGAGCCGATTCCTTTAATCCGGGAAAAAATTCCGCAATTCACGGGAAATCGGTCGATGGGGGGGAACCCTTGGCTCCGGTCATACTCCGTATTTACTCGCGATGGTATAATGAAACTTAATCTGCCGGCAGGGCGGGAGGAGGTAAAACCGATCATGAACATAGTCATCGCCGACGACCATCCGCTGTTCCGGGGCGGAGTACGCAATCTGCTCATGACGACGGACGATTTGCAGGTGGTAGGGGAAGCATCGAGCGGTGAGGAAGCGCTTATCCTTGCGGAAAGTCTGCAGCCGGATTTGATGCTGATGGATATCCGCATGCCGGGGCTAAACGGTATCGAAGCGACTCGCCGAATCAAGGAACAGTTCCCGCGCATCGAGATATTGATTCTCACCATGTTCCGCGACGACCAGTCGGTATTTACGGCCATGCAGGCCGGTGCCAAGGGATACGTGCTCAAGGATGCGGAGGAAGACGAGCTGCTGCAGTCGATACGCATGGTCGGCAGCGGGGCCGCCGTGTTCAGCTCCGATATTGCGGCCCGCATGATGCATTATTTTTCCGAGACCAAGGAGCAGAAACCGGTCGATCCGGTTTTCTCGGAGCTGACCAAACGGGAGATGGAAGTGCTGGAGCGAATCGCCGAAGGCGACAGCAATGCGGAAATTGCCGTCCGCCTGAACTTGAGCGTCAAGACGGTCGCCAATAACGTAACGAACATCTTGAACAAGCTGCAGGTCGCGGACCGGACGGAGGCCAAGCGGCTTCTGAGGGAGCGGAGCAGGGACCCGGAAACGTTTAACGGCGAACAGTGGTAACCGAGGGCTTAAGGGGAAAGTCCTACTCCAATCTCCCCGCCTGCTGCCGGAATTTATTCGGAGACAGCTTGACGATATTGCGAAACGCCCGGTAAAAGGTGGGCAGGTTCTCGTACCCGACTTCGAAGCAGACGGTCACGATGTCTTTCTCCGTTTCGGCGAGCAGCTTGCGGGCTGCGCCGATTCTGACTTCCGTCATGTACTGGATCGGCGTCACGCCGTAGCACTCTTTGAAAATGTTGTTCAAATGCCTCGCGCTGATGTTCATCCTCGCGGACAAATCGGCAGCCGTGATCGGCTCGAAGTAATGATCCTCGATATATTTGCGGATCCGTTCCGCGCGAAGTCCGTTCGAGTCGACGGCTGCATTCGGCTGCCCGGACCGGGATAACAGCAGCAGCATCTCCTGCAAATAGATGCGCAGTGCCCACAAGCCGAGCTGATCGCGGTTGCCCTGCTCGAACATCAGCTTGCGCAGCAGCTGCCGAATGTCCGTCGCCAGAAACGGATTCATCCCGGTCGCGAACGACTCCTTCAGCCTCTTGCCCAAAATCTCCTGCTGAATGACCGCATCGAGCGCCTCGGCTTCGAAGGCCAGCACAAGCAGCGTGAGCTTTTTCTCGGAGACGATCGAATGGTCGGAATGCGGCACGATCATCGCCAAGGTGTCCGGTCCCAGCTCAAATCTGCGGCCGTTCATGATCATGTGGCCATGCCCGTCGATTGCGTATAAAATTTGATGGATCGCATGCCGGTGCTCGCCGACAACGTCCCCATCCTTATGTTTGCTCTCGTACAGCAGTATTCCGCTCGGCGGCAAATCAATCATTTTGATCCCCATGGACGAACTCCCGATAAGCAAAATGAACGTAATTCCATTGTACATCTTATCGGAATCCGCGCAACCTTTCATTGATTTTAGAAAAAAGACCCGGCGCGCTGCGATTCGGTCCGGCGGCCGGGTTAAGACGGGGTCAGCCCCGCTGATTTGTTACACGTGCTTCAGGAACCGTTCCTTCGTCAAAGCGAGCGCTTCATCTCCCTGCATATCCCAAATCGCTTGGTTAAAAATTTCCACCTCGATCGGCCCGCGGTAACCCGCGGCTTCCACCGCGCTGCGGATTTTGCGGATTTCGATTACTCCGTCGCCCATCATGCCGCGTCCGAGCAGCATGTCCGGCGTCGGCACGATCCAGTCCGACACGTGGAAGCCGAGAATGCGGCTGCCGGCCCGCTTGATTTCACCGTACAGCTCCGGGTCCCACCAGACGTGGAACACGTCGACGACAACGCCGACCTCGTCGGGCGAAAACCGCTCGGCCAGCGAGTTCGCCTGCGCCAGCGTGACGATGACCGAGCGCTCCGCCGCGTACATCGGGTGCAGCGGCTCGATCGCCAGCTTCACGCCGTGCTGCTTCGCGAACGGCGCCAGCTTCTCGATCCCTTCGCGCACCCACTCTCTCGCCTGCGCGATGTCGGGCGTCGGCGAAGGCCCGCAGACGAGCACGAGCACATCCGCGCCGAGCTCGGCGGCTTCCTCCACCGCGCGGCGGTTGTCGTCAAGCCGCGCCTCGCGCTCGCCAGCCGTCGCCGCCGGGAACATGCCGCCGCGGCATAAGCTGGATACGCGAAGTCCGTTGTCGCGAATGTATCGCTTGCTCTCGGCGAGGCCCGCCTCCTGCACCTTATGCCGCCACGGCGCGATCCAGCCGATGCCGGCCCGCGCGCAGCCCTCCGCGGCTTCCTTGAGACTCCACCGCTCCGTCGTAATCTGATTGAGGCTAAGCCGGCTCAGCAATTCCTGTTCAGACATGTGGACATCCCCTTCCTCAGTTCATCCCCGACAACGTCAGGATCAGATTCATCCGCTTCGCGGCGAGCTCCGGATCGGACAGCAGCCCGGCCTCGTCGGCCAGCACGAACAGCTCGGCCAAATGGATCGCGCTGCGTGCGCCCTCCGCGCCGCCGATCATCCGGAAATGCGGCTGGTAGCCGTTCAGGTATGCCATAAACACAACGCCGGTTTTGTACGCATACGTCGGCTTTTGGAAAATATGCCGCGATAACGGCAGCGTTTTGTTCATCAGCCCGAAATATTCGTCCGTCCGGCCTTCGTCAAGTGCTGTCAGCGCTTTCGAAGCAACCGGCGCGATCGCGTCGAAAATGCCGAGCAGCGCATGGCTGTAGCCCGCCTCGTCGCCTTTGATCAGCTCGGGATAGTTGAAATCGTCGCCGGTGTACATCCGCACGTTCGGCGGCAGCTGGCGTCGCATGACGATTTCCTTGTCCGCATCGAGCAGCGAAATTTTGATGCCGTCGATTTTATCCGCATTGCTGCGAATGATGTTCAGGCACACCTGCATTGCCGCATCGACGTCCTTGTGGCCCCAGTAGCCAGCGAGCGCCGGATCGAACATATCGCCGAGCCAGTGCAGGATAACCGGCCGCGACACCTGGCTTAAAATGCGGCCGTACACCCGCTCGTAATCGTCCGGCCCTTTGGCGACGGCGGCAAGCGCGCGGCTGGCCATCAGGATGATGTGCCCGCCTAGCCCCTCGATGTAAGACACCTGCTCCTCGTAAGCGGCTTCGACCTGCTCCAGGGTAAGACCCGGCCTTACCGCGAGATGATCGGTGCCTGCGCCGCTGGCGACATGGCCGCCCACGGCTTTCGCTTCCGCGATCGAATGGCGGATCAGCTCCTTGGCGCCGTCCCAGCCGAGCCCCATGCCGCGCTGTGCGGTATCCATCGCTTCGGCCACCGCGAAGCCAAGCGACCAAAGCCGGCGGCGGTAAGCGAGCGTCGCCTCCATGTCGATCTTCGCCTGGTTCAGCGGATCGCTGTCCGCCCACGGGTCACACACGACATGCGCCGCAGAAAAAGCGGTCCGGCTTTGGAACGAGCCTTGCGCAAGCCGCACCGGTTCATGACGGCCAAGCTCATAATCGTAAAGAGAACGGTCCGATCGGGGTAATTTGATGATCATATCAGCGCTCCTCCTTCTTACAAAGACAGCTCCGGAATGTCGATCCAGCGGCGTTCCTTCCACGACCGGATAGCCAGCTCCGCCAGCTGCGTCCCTTTCGCGCCCTCAAGCAGATCCCATTGGAACGGAGCATCCGCCGCGACATGCTTCAGGAACAGCTCCCACTGAACTTTAAACCCGTTGTCGAAAACCTGGTTGTCCGGCACCGGCTCCCACTGCTCGCGGAACTGGAACGGATTCGGGATGTCCGGATTCCATACCGGCTTCGGCGTGTTGACTCTGTGCTGGGTCTTGCACTCGCGCAGTCCGGCCACGGCGCTGCCGAGCGTACCGTCGACCTGAATATTGACCAGCTCGTCGCGGTCGACGCGAACCGCCCAGGACGAGTTGGCCTGCACCACGATATCGCCTTCGAGCAAAAACGTCGCGTATGCCGCATCGTCGGCCGTACAGGCATACGGCTTGCCCTGCTCGTCAATGCGCTCTGGAATGTGCGTCACGCCGAGGCAAGATACCGACTTGACATCGCCGAACAAATTGTCCAGCACGTAACGCCAGTGAGCGAACATATCGACGATGATGCCGCCGCCGTCCTCCTTGCGGTAGTTCCACGAAGGCCGCTGCCCCGGCTGCCAGTCTCCCTCGAACACCCAGTAGCCGAATTCCAGCCGCACCGACAAAATACGCCCGAAAAACCCGGAATCGATAAGCCGTTTCAGCTTGATCAGGCCCGGCAAAAACAGCTTATCCTGCACGACGCCGTTTTTCACCCCCGCTTCCTTCGCCAGTTTGGCCAGCTCGACCGACTCCTCGAAGCTCTCGGCGATCGGCTTTTCGGTATAAATATGCTTGCCCTTGGCAATAGCTTTTTTAAGGCTTTCCGCGCGCAGCTGCGTCGTTTGGGAGTCGAAGTAAATTTGGTTGTAATCATCGTTCAGGCATTCATCCAAATTGGTGCTCCAGCGGGAAATGCCGTGCGCTTCCGCCAATGCGCGAAGCTTGCTTTCCGACCGCCCGACAAGAATAGGGTCCGGCATAACAACATCTCCGTTCGGCAATGCGACGCCGCCCTGCTTGCGAATCGCCACGATGGAGCGGATCAAATGCTGGTTCGTCCCCATCCGCCCCGTCACGCCGTTCATAATGATTCCTAATTGTACCGTAGCCATATCTGCATCTCCCATCGTCATAATGTAACCTTCAACCGTATTATAAAGCGCTTGCAGCTTGGTCGTCTTATTACAAAAAGAACGGCTTTAACAATTTCGGAACCTTTCTTTTGCAAAATCTGTTATGATTAGGGTTAAATGTTTCGCATGAAAGGATCGTCCCCAATGAGCTTTACTCTGACCCACAAGGTCATCAAATCGTTGTGCGGGCAAACATCGTTTGAGAGAGGAAGAGATTACGTCAGCGCCAAAAAGGTCGTGTTCTCGCGGCAGGACGACGAAACCTCGCAATACGATGCCGCGGTTGAAGGAAAAGAAACTTACCGCGTCGCGGTGCGCATCGACGATCTCGGCGGCGTGCATGCGGCATGCAGCTGTCCCGCGCTTCCAACCTATGCCAAATTTTGCGGTCATATCGCCGCCGTGCTGCTGAGCATCCACGACAGCCGCCGCGGGGGTCAGCCGCCGCTCCGTTCGTACGCCTCTTCACTGCGATCGCCGGAAGAGGCCGGCCAACCTCTGCTTAGCCCGGCTCGTCCGGCGGATGACGCTTCGGGGATTTCGCCGGAAGACCGAAGGCTGGCCAGCGGCATGCTGGGATTGTTCGGCGCATTGCGGCAGCATCCGGCGGGAGCCCGCTCTTTTGCGGAAACGAGATCGGTTCTCGATGTCGAGTTTACTTTAAAGCCGTATGCCTGCGGACCCGGATACGGCAGGATGATGTTTGCCGTGGAGCTGAAGGTCGGACCCAAGCGGCTGTATATCGTACCGGGCGTGAAACAGTTTCTGGAACGGATCGACCGGCGGGAGCCTTTCTTTTTTTCCAGCCATTTCACTTACAATCCGGAACTTCACTGCTTTCGGCAGCAGGATGAGGCGATTCTTCAAGAGCTGATTCGCATCCACCGGAATGAAAAATTGTACCGCGAAACGCCGAATGCCGTTCCCGCTTACAGCGGCGGTGTGCGCAACGATCGCATACTGCTGATTCCTCCGTTTGCGTGGGAAAACATCTCATCGCTGCTCGCTGAAACGCCGGCGGCGAAATTGGAGCATAACGGCCGCATCTTCGAAGGCATCCGCTGGTCGGACGAGCCGCTGCCGCTGCATTTTGCATTAGACGCGTCGGATTCCGGCGGGTACCTGCTGGGCGTGCACGGTTTGGACAGCATAGCCGTATTGGAAGAATACGGGGTGGCGCTTGCCGAAGGAACGCTTAAGAAGCTGCATCCGGAGGAAGGCCGGCGCCTGGCGGAGCTGAAGCGGATGCTCGAAGCTTCCCGCAGGGACGAAGTCCGGATCCCGCCTGAGCAAATCGGGCCATTTGTGGAAAAGGTCGTTCCCGGGCTGATGAAGCTCGGCCAAGTGCGCATGGCCGACGCCGTTTCCGGCCGGCTCGTGCAAATCCCGCTGAAAGCGAGGCTGTATCTGGATCGGGTCAAGGACCGGCTGCTGGCCGGGCTTGAGTTTCAATACGGCGATATCGTCATCAATCCGCTGGAGGAAGCCGGGCAAAGGCGCGGCGAGGATCGCATTCTGGTGCGGGACGGGGAGCGGGAACGCGCCATTCTCGAGCTGATGGAGATGAGCCCTTTTGCGAAGACGGAAGCCGGATACTTTTTGGATGACGAGGACGGCGAATACGAGTTTTTGTACCACGTCGTCCCTCAGCTGGAGAAGCTCGTCCAAATTTACGCCACGTCCGCCGTCAAGGAGCGGATTTACATCGGGCGCACACCTGCCCAAGTCTCGGTCAATGTGGACGAACGCACCGATTGGCTGGAGTTCAAATTTGACATTGACGGTATTCCCGAATCGCAAATCCGGAATTTGCTTAAATCTCTCGAAGAGAAACGCAGATATTACAAACTGCCCGGCGGTGCGCTGATGCCGCTCGAAAGCGCCGAGTTTCAGGAAATTGTCCGTTTCCTGAATGAAGTGGGGATTCGGCACGGGGACGTGAAGGACGCGGAACTCCGTATTCCTGTTGTGCGCGGAATGGCTTTGCTCGACTCCGAAAAGCCGGGAGATGCAGTGAAGCTCGGAAAATCGTTCCGACGGCTGCTGGAGAATATGCGCAATCCCGATAATCTCGATTTCCCCGTGCCGGAAAGCCTCGCCTCCACCCTGCGGGATTACCAGAAATACGGCTTCGAATGGCTGAAAACGCTGGCCCACTACCGGTTCGGCGGCATTTTGGCGGACGACATGGGGCTCGGCAAAACGGTGCAAAGCATCGCCTACCTTGTCTCCGTCCTGCCGGAAATCCGCGAGCGCGGTATGCCGGTGCTGGTTGTCGCTCCCGCATCGCTTGTCTACAACTGGCGAAATGAGCTGAGCAGGTTCGCGCCGGAGATCGTCCCGGTCATTCCGGACGGGAGCAAAGCGGAACGCAGCCGCATGTTGAAGGACTTATCCGACTCCGGGGCCGACGTCGTCATCACCTCTTACCCGCTTTTGCGCAGAGATATCGAGCTGTATGCGGGGCGATCGTTCCATACGCTGATCCTGGATGAAGCGCAGATGTTCAAGAACTACGCGACCCAGACCGCGCAGGCGGTGAAATCCGTGCAGGCGCGGCATCGCTTCGCTCTTACCGGAACGCCGGTGGAAAACCGCCTGGAGGAGCTGTGGTCGATATTCGATGCCGTTTTCCCCGGCTTGTTCCCGGGCCGCAAGGCGTTCGGCGAATTGTCGCGGGAAGCGGTGGCGCGGCGGGCACGACCATTTTTGCTGCGCCGGGTCAAAAGCGACGTGCTGAAGGAGCTGCCGGAAAAAATCGAGACGCTGCAGGCGTCCGAGCTGCTGCCGGAGCAGAAAAAGCTGTACGTCGCCTATCTCGCCAAGCTGCGGCAGGAAACCGTGAAGCATCTGGACGCGGACACCTTCGACAAAAACCGCATCAAAATTTTGGCCGGCTTGACCCGGCTTCGTCAGCTATGCTGCCACCCCGCCTTGTTCGTGGAAGGTTATGCCGGCAGCTCGGCCAAATTCGAGCAGTTGCTGCAAATTGTGGACGATTGCCGGAGCGCGGGAAAACGAATGCTCGTCTTTTCGCAGTTTACGGAAATGCTCGGTTTGATCGGCAAGGAGCTCGGCTACCGGGGCGTGCCGTTTTTTTACCTGGACGGCCAAACTCCCGCCGAGGAGCGCGTCGGGCTGTGCAGCCGCTTTAATGCCGGGGAACGCGACCTGTTCCTCATCTCGCTCAGGGCCGGCGGCACCGGGCTTAACCTCACGGGCGCGGACACGGTCATTTTGTACGACCTGTGGTGGAATCCCGCCGTTGAGGAGCAGGCCGCCGACCGCGCGCACCGCATCGGCCAGAAAAGCGTCGTGCAGGTCATCCGCCTCGTCGCCAAAGGGACCGTGGAAGACAAGATGTATGAGCTTCAGCAGAGAAAGAAAAGCTTGATCGAGGAAGTTATCCGGCCCGGCCAAGAATCGTTGTCCGGACTCACCGAGCAGGAGATTCGGGAAATTTTGATGGTTTGAAGCGGGTGGGGGGGGGGACCTGGTCGGAAACACTGCTGCACACGGTCCGGACGGTGAAAGGGATCGCCGCTTTCCTGATCCGGGCCTTGGCGAGGCAGTGCGGGGAGATCGGCTTTTTCCCGATCCCGAGCCTTGGCGAAGCAGTGCAGGGAGATCGCCGCTTTCCCGATCACGGGCCTCGGCGAGGCAGTGCGGGGAGATCGGTTTTTTCCCGATCCCGAGCCTTGGCGAGGCAGTGCGGGGAGATCGCCGCTTTCCCGATCACGGGCGTCGACGTCGAGCTGCCTCGCTGCTTAGCGGAACTGTAGTGCCCTATTTGGCATTTTTATGACGACTGCGGAAAAATTGCGGAACTGAGGTGCTCTATTGTCACGAAATCATGGCTTTCGGCCTAATAAAAGCCGAAATAACGCACCTCAGTTCCGCTACTACGCAGAACGACCGGATAAAGGCCCGATTAACGAACGTCAGTTCCTCTATTTTCGACTCATCGACTCATGAATCATGCTTTTGGCGTCCAGTAATTTACAAATGCCCTACTGAAAGTACCGGTGAATATGTAAAAAAGAAAGGAATAAAAGTAGTTCCAGCCATAATACGCGATAGCTTCGATCCAAACGGAAAACGGTTCGCCGATAAATGCAAAGGTAATTGCCTGGAGAACCAAGGCAAGGAAAAAAGTTTTCCATGTTGAGAAATATTGAAAAATCAACATTTGTGCAACGGGAATAATGGAGAAATCAAAAGGAAAAGCAATGAGAGAGTAAGGAAGCAACTTAACAGGATAAACCCAAATACCAATTTCGGCACCGAGGTCGTCTATAAAAGAAGTGATAATCAGTACCACTAGACCGAAAAACCAAATAGAATGGGCTCTCTTACGATCAATAAGTATTACGGCGATGCACCATGGAATAACGAGAATACCAAGTACGAACCACCAAGTCCAAGTAAATATGCTATTATTTAGCCATCTTTGAACTTCAAAAAATGCATTATTTTGCTGCATTTCATGAAGTTGTTCATTACTCATTAATAAGTACCGTTCCAAAGAGCATTACCGCCTAATATGGAAAATTTAGCAGTATTATTTGAAGCACTTTCCGATTTTATCCATGAATACGCAATACTAGAGGGCCCTGAAACAATATGATTCTCCTTAGCAATACACCGGCACGCGTTTTCCCCCATTACAAGATCTGCCAATTGTGATATGATGAAAGCGTTCACGAAACTTGTAAAATATGGAACCAGTTCGCCCGACTGGACGGACTGCTTTCACGATTCAAGGAGGAATCGTATGTCTTATTTATCCGTAAGCACCTGGAGTCTGCACCGGCTGCTCGGACCGCTTCGCTGGACGGAGTGGGATGCCGCCGCCGGGACGCACAAGACAAACGAACAGGAGCAGCCGCAAATATTGACGCTGCTCGAGCTGCCCGCTGAGGCGGCGAAACGAGGCTACCGGGCGGTAGAGGTATGCCACTTCCATTTTCCGTCGACCGAGCCGGCTTATCTGGGGCAGCTTCGCGAGGCTTTTTCCGCTGCGGGGATTTCGTTTGACACGCTGCTGCTCGACTACGGCGACTTGACCGCCGCTGACGAAGCGCGGCGCGAAGCCGATCTGGAGCTTATCCGCCGCTGGATCGGCGTTGCCTCCGAAGCCGGCGCCAAGCAGATCCGCGTTATCGCCGGCGACGCGCCGCCATCGGATGAACAGGCCATCCGCCAATCGGCTGCGGCGCTGTGCGGGCTGGCCGATTACGCCTCGGAGCATGGCGTCCGCGTCGTTACGGAAAATTTCCGCCCCCTGACCTCCACGGGGGAAAGCTGCGCCCGCCTGTTGCAGGAAACCGCAGGCAAAGTCGGCATGATTACCGATTTCGGCAATTTCATGCCGCCATCCAAGTATGACGAGTTTGCCGCGACGCTGCCGGCCAGCGTGTCCGTCCACGCCAAAGCCCAGTACGATTCGGACGGCATGCCGGACGAGGCGGAATATCGCCGCTGCCTGGATGCGGTGAAGGCGTCCGGGTATGACGGCGCAGTCGTGCTCATTTACGACGGGCCGGGCGATATGTGGGAAGGGCTGGAGCGAATCCGCCGGATCGTTGAGCCGTATTTGTAAAATGCACCGCCAGCCTGAACGATGCTGAAAAAAAGCAGCGACAGACCGGGATTCCAAAAAAACTCCGGCGTCGCTGCTTTATTTTTTCACTGAATATCCGTCTTGTCGCCCGCCGCTCCTCCGCTATCCACGCTCTCAGCCGTACAGTATTCGTGAATGAGATGTTCCTTGATCTTCTCGACCGGAAAGCCTTCATGGTACATGGTCATCATCAGCATCGCGCCTTGCAGCGCGGAGGAGAAATACAGCGATCTCATTCTTGGCTCCTTCGCCCCGAGCTGTTCGAAAATCCGGCACTGCACTTCGAACTGCTTGCGCGATTCCTCGTTCAACTGCTCGCTGTAGGCGGCGAGCACGCGATCATCCTGCGGCTGCGTTTGCAAATTCAGGAAAAACCGGTATACGTCCGGCCGCCGGTATACATTTTCTATCGCACCCTCGACGATACGGCGAATCCGGTCGGCCGGCGTTTTCTGCGCGGCGGCGCTGTCCATCACTTCCGCCACTTCTTCGATCCGTACCCGGACTATGGCGGCCAGAAGCTCCTCTTTGCCTTTGTAATAATTGTAAAGCAGGCCTTTCGAGATTTGGGCCTGCTTTGCTACGTCGTCGATGGAGGTGGCATGGTAGCCTTTTTGAATGAAAAGCGTCATCGCCGCCGCTTGGATTTTCTCTTTGGCGGCTTGTCGTATACGTTCATTTTCTTCAGGAGTACGCGGCACGTCTTAAGTCAATCCTCCAAAAATTCGGTAATGTGGCGGCAGATCTCTTCCGGATGGGTAAGCGTCGGTTTATGATCGGCTCCTTCAATTTCGACAAAACGGATATCGGGAACCGCTCGAAAGCATTCGGCTATTCGATGCAGATCGGGCACATCTTCCTTGCCAAGAATAAAGCAAGTCGGAACGCTCAGTTCGCCGAGCCGCTCGAACGCCGGAGGTTTCGGCCATACCGACTCCCATGTCGCCCACTCGAACATTTTTCCGGTATTGTATTTCCACATCTCCGTCATAAGTTCTCTCTGCGGGCTGGCCATCACGACGCGGTACGATGCGGACGCCAGGGAAATCTCCATCATTCGCTCGATATCCGGGGCTGCCGATCGTATTGACTCCATCCATTCCATAAATTCCTTGCTGTAGGGAAAACCCGATAAGTCGGGAGCTATAAGCACAAGCTTAGATACCCGCTGCGGATAAGTCAAGGCAAATTCCGTAGCAATTTGCCCGCCTATCGAATGTCCGACGAGGACTGCTTCCTCCAGCTGCAGATGATCCATGAATGCACGCAAATCACCGATATAATCGGCCGTCTCCGTGGGGGACGGAGATTTCCCGCAGCCCCGGCCGTCCCATGCGATCGCCCGGTACCGCTCCGCCAAAACCGGAGCGACAAACGTCCAGTCGCGCCTATCTGCCCCTCCGCTATGCATCAGAATGACCGGTTTACCTTCGCCGGATATCTCATAATATAAATCCATCGAACAATCCCTCCATGAACGAAGAATTGGAATACACTCTCAGTTTATTGTTGAATGAACGTTTAGTCAATGAAAAAATAAAAATTTGCCGCTCGCAAATTTCTAATCAGCAAAAAAACGCCCCCGATCTCGAGGGCGCTGCCGTTACTTCTAACTTATTGTATCAAGCTCCGGAGAACTGCTTTTCCACGATCCACTCCAGCTTCTCCCTCAGGCGGACGACTTCTCCCACCACGATGATGGCCGGATTGGGCACCTTCTCTTCGGCCACCTTCCGCGCGATGTTCTCCAGCGTCCCGATCACGGTTCGCTGCAGGCTTGTCGTCCCCCACGAGACGACGGCCACCGGGGTCTGCGGCGCTCTTCCGTGCCTCACAAGCTGCCCGCACAAAAATTCGATGTTGCTCATGCCCATGTAAAAGGCGACGGTATCGATGCCGGTGGCGAGCGCGTTCCATTTTTCCTCGGGAATCGTATCGTCCTGGCATAAATGCCCGGTCACCATCGCGAACGTCGTCGCCACCTTGCGGTGCGTAACCGGAATGCCCGCATAGGCGGGAACCGCGATGCCCGCCGTTACGCCGGGCACGATCTCATAGGAGATGCCGTGCTCCACAAGCTCCAGCGCTTCTTCGCCGACGCGCCCGAATACGCACGGATCTCCTCCCTTCAGCCGGGTGACCGTTTTGCCTTCCAGCGCTTTGGCGACGATAATCTCGTTGATCTGTTCCTGCGGAATCGTATGATGGCTCGGGTGCTTGCCGACGTATATGATCTCCGCGTCCTTGCGCGCATGCTCCAGCAATGCCGGGTTGGCCAGCCGGTCGTATACGATCACGTCCGCGATCTGTATGCATTCCAATCCTTTCAAGGTGATAAGCTTGGGATCGCCCGGCCCGGCTCCTACAAAAAATACTGTTCCCTTCTCGATCCCCATGTTTGGTCACCCCTCCGGAATTATGATGTTCAACTTGACGGAAGCAAGCTTTTTACGCCGCTTTGGACTGCTTCTTTCCGGCGTCCGCTCCTTTTTTCAAATGAGTGAGGTATAGAAAAATACCTGTAAAAAGCACTCCGCCTACGAAGTTGCCGAGCAGCACCGGGATTTGGTTCCACAGCCACCAGCCGCTCAATGTCACGTTGGCTCCGTACATCATTCCAGCCGGAATGACGAACATGTTTACCACGGCATGCTCGAACCCTTGTGCGAAAAAGGTCAAGATCGGCAGCCACATGGCGGCGATTTTGCCGAGCGTCGATTGCGAGGTCATCGCCATAACGGCGCCCAGAGTCACCATCCAGTTGCACAGAATCGCCTTGGAAAACACGGCCACCATGCCGTCGAAGCCGATGCCGGAGTAACCGTTTGTTTTCGTCTCGGCCGCCTTGATGATCGTCTGTACGACCGCATTATCGCTCACATGGCCGAAATTGGTCGCCGCTGCGTAAAACAGCGCGGCATAAGCGATCGAACCGGCCACATGCCCGACGATGACCCACCAAAAATTGTTCAGCATCTGGCGGACCGTTACCCGTTTTTCCAATACCGCAAGAGGGATGAGGGCGAAGCTGCCGGTGACAAGCTCAAGCCCCAGCAGCACGATCATGACAAATCCTACTGGAAAAACGACGGCACCCACTAACCCAAGCTTCGTCTGAGCTGTAGCGGTGAACGCAAACGTGGTGGCAAAGGCGAGAATCGCTCCGCCCAAAAAACCGCGGATCAGCAAATCTTTGATCGACAGGTTCGCCTTGTTGGCACCGGCCTGCACCATCTGCTCCAACACTTGTTCCGGTTTTACAAAATCCATCCCGTTCTCATCCCTTCCTTGATTGGCAATCTTAGGAAGCCAAAATATCCGTGTCGCTCAGCACCAAAATCACATTGCCCGTTTGTTCGTCCATTTCCACCTGGAACGATTTGACGCAGCCTTCGTCCGGCGCTTGAACGAGCCCGTCGTTCAGGTCGATTTTCCAGTCGTGCAGCGGACAGAATACGTGATGATCGCACACGATGCCTTCGGACAGCTTTCCGTTCTTGTGCGGGCAGAGGTTTTCGATCGCCCGATAACCGCCGTCCGACAGCTTGAATATGGCAATTTCCGTGTTGCCGATATGCACTAGCCGGGCTCTTCTTTCCCGAAACTCCGATTGATGTCCGATAATTAGTCGCTTCATACGGTTCTCCCCCTCGTTTTTATAAAAAATCAGTTCTCAATCGCGCTAAGCTCAGGAGTAATGATCGATTCGTACGATTTCCGCAATTCCTCGTTGTTTACAATCTCAGCCCAAGGATCCTTCGTGAGGCTTGCCGCTTTCTCGAAACGTTCTTTTAACGCCAGCCGGTCTTCTTGTTTTTCCAGCGCTTTTTTGATGGATTCAAATCCGACGCGCTCCACCCATTTCGAGGTACGCTCGTTATAATTCGCATTTTCCCGATAGTATTGGAAGTAAGCGAGCGTCCACTCGATCACTTCATCCTCTTCTTTCACTTTCACAAGCAGCTCGGCAGGCCGCACGTCCGTTCCGCCGTTACCGCCGATATAAATTTCCCAGCCTCCGTCGATCGCGACGACGCCCAAATCTTTGATCGTCGCTTCGGCGCAGTTCCGCGGACAGCCGGATACCGCCACTTTCGTTTTTGCCGGGGTGTACAGACGCTCGAGGCGTTTTTCCAGCTCGATGCCCATCTTCATGGAGTCCTGAGTACCGAAACGGCACCATGTTTGACCTACGCATGTTTTGACTGCGCGCAGCGATTTGCCATATGCAAAACCGGAAGTCATATCGAGTTCTTCCCAAACGGAAGGGAGATCTTCCTTCTTGATTCCGTAAAGACCGATCCGCTGTGCTCCGGTAATTTTCACCGTTTCCACGTTGTATTTGACGGCAACATTGGCGATTTTCAGCAAATCCTTCGCCGTCGTAACTCCGCCGTGAATTCTCGGGATGACGGAGTACGTGCTGTCCTTCTGAATATTGCCGTGGTTCCGTTCGTTAACGAAGCGGGATTCCTTCTCGTCCTCATGCTCTTCCGGCCAAACCATGCCCAGATAGTAGTTCAGCGCCGGGCGGCATTTCGAGCAGCCCTCCGGATTTTTCCACTCCAGAACGTTCATGACTTCCTTGGATGTCGTCAGCTTCATCTTTCTGATCGCTTCGACAACTTCATCGCGCCCGAGTGTCGTACAGCCGCAAATGCCTTCTTTGACCGATTTCACCCCATCGGCACCGAGCACATGTGTCAGCAAATCTGCCACAAGAGGCTTACAGCCGCCGCAGCTTCCCGACGCCTTCGTGCAATATTTGACGTCGTTCACGCTTGTGCAGCCTTTTTCGTTGATCGCATTCACGATCGTTCCTTTGCTCACGCCGTTACAGCCGCAAATGATCTCGTCATTCGCCATCGAAGCGACATAGTCGACGCCGGACTTCGCCCCGCCGCCTGCGGAATCTCCGAGCAGCACCTGCTTCTCCTTGCCGGTTACGTCCTCGCCGCTGCGGATCATCGCAAACAGTCTCGAGCCGTCGCTCGTATCGCCGAACAGCACGGACCCGATCACTTTGCCGTCCTTGATGACCACCTTTTTATAGACACCGTCAAAATCGTCCTGGACCTTCACCGAACGCGTGCCCGGTTCATCCGTAAACTGACCAGCCGAGAACACGTTGACGCCGGACACCTTCAGCTTGGTCGATACGACCGATCCTTGGTAGCCTGCCGATTCCACTCCGGCAAGACGTTTCGCGAGCTCGCTGCCTTGCTCGTAGAGCGGCGCAACGAGACCGTACGCGATGCCGCGGTGCTCCGCACATTCGCCGACCGAGTACACATGTGGGATGTTCGTTTCCATATAATCGTTAACGACGATGCCGCGATTGATTTCAACGCCGCTTTCCTTCGCCAGGGCGATGTTCGGACGAATCCCGACCGCCATGACGACCAGATCCGCTTCGACCTCGGTGCCGTCTTTGAAGCGGACGCCGGTAACGCGTTTTTTGCCGAGGATCGAATCGGTGTTCTTCTCAAGCAGAAAGTTCATGCCTTGCGATTCCAATTCTTTTTGCAGGAGCCTCGATGCGGTCTCGTCGAGCTGCCGCTCCATCAAATATTTGAAAATGTGCACGACCGATACTTCCATGTTCAGGTTCAGCAGCCCGCGTGCCGCTTCCAATCCGAGCAAGCCGCCGCCGATGACGACCGCTTTCTTGTATTTCTTCGACGCTTCGATCATCGTCTCGCAATCTTTGATATCGCGGAAGGCGATGACGCCTTCTTTGTCCGCGCCCGGCAGCGGCAGCATAAACGGCAGTGAGCCGGTGGCGATGATTACGTCGTCGTAGGGAACGGTCAGCCCGGTATCGGTTTTGACGAGCTTCGCAGCCGTGTCAATTTTATTGACCGTATGTCCGGCATGAAGTGTGATTCCGTTTTCCTTATAGTAGTCCCAATCGTTAATGACGATATCTTTAATATCCGCATCGCCGGCAAGCACCGACGAGAGAAGGATCCGGTTGTAGTTCGGATGTGGCTCGCTGCCGAATACGGTAATTTCGTATTGGTTCGGCGCCAGCTTGAGCAGCTGCTCGATGGTGTTCATGCCCGCCATCCCGTTTCCGATTAACACTAATTTCTTTTTCATGCCACCCACTCCTCTAATGTCATGTAATGTTACATTTTTAACAATAAACGTTGGACAATCGGTTTGTGAATTTGCGACCACCAAGTTTATGTCATGTTTAATAACAATTCTTGTTTATTACATTAACTCAGAAATGCGAATATTTCAATAGATTTTTTTGAAATTTATTTTTATTCGACTTTATAAACCTCACTTATTTCGAACATTTCTCGGAAATTCCAATGTAAATGTTCGTTTTTGACTAAAATCAATCAAATGCATTTGGTTGCATTCAAACCTTCCACACGACGCTCCTCCGAAAAAATCTGTCACGTAATATGACATATAAAAAAACGAGTCAAATCGCTAACGTTCGTCAGAAACGTTATACTGTTCGTTCGTTTTTGATTGTTTTTTCAAATTGGACATTTTACCGCATAATTATTCAACGAAAATTATTTGCATTTTGCAAATTTATGGAGTATGATCGGGATATGAGGTGAACCTAGTGATGGAAAACAATTTGCGCGGCATGTTTCAGCTTATGGCCCGGCGGTTCGGACTGCTCAGCGAACGCTGCTGCGAGACCTGCTGCGGCGATCGTTTAACCGTAATGCAAAGCCATGTTTTGTTTGAAATCAAACGTCGGCACAATCCGTCGATTCAGGATGTCGCAAACGCGCTCGGAATGGATGTCACCACGTTCAGCAGGCAGGCCAAAACGCTTGCGGAAAAAGGGCTGATCAAGAAAACGCCGGCGCCAAGCGACAACCGGATCCAAATATTGTCCCTCACTCCCGAGGGCGCCGCTCTGGAACAAAGCGTCGACGAGCAGGTGAACGAGACGCTTCGGCAACTGCTTTCCCATCTGAGCGACTTTGAACGCGAATCCGTCATCCGCTCCATCGGCCTGCTCAACGATGCGATGCAAAAATCGAATTTGTGCTGCATTCCTCCGAAATAATGGAGGAATTGCTTTCGATTTTATTTGCATTTTGCAAATATATGCAATAACATTTGCGGTCATATTCTGTGAAGGAGGTGATTCCGATGATCCGATACAGCTGCTGCGACTGCGAATGTGATCAAGACCCGGTCCGGACAGAAGAGTGCTGCGCTTGCGCCTGCTGCAAGTAAAATGACATGCTAATTTCGATCACCGTCTGATCCGGCAATCGGCGCTTTCGCTGCTTCGGTGGTCGAGACGACGAGTGGTACTTTTCCAGCTTTGTCTGGGACCGGGCAGTAGCGACACCTCTGCAGCTTGACGGACTGTAAGGCCGTTATTCGATGAAATCGTAACGTTTGTACATGCAAAAGGACACAGAAGACGTTATTTGCCGTAAAAAAGCTAAACCTGGGCGTTTTTTCGACGAATAGCGCTTCTGGGGTCCGCCAGAATTCAAAACGAAGTCGTTTTCCCTAAATAGCGGCTCTGGGGTCCGGAAGATGCGAACCATTACGGAATGCGGGATAGAGCAGTGCGGGACAGGACGAGACTAGTTACGTGCCATCGAGCTGCTGTCTTTTACAAGCTACGCTGCCCCCTTCCCGGTTTCAGGGGACGGCTCCGCCTAGCAGCCCGCTACTCCGCAACGGCCGGCCGGCGCCTTAACCGGTCGTTTCCGACCGGGATTTTTTCCGGTATTGCGACGGGGTCACGCCTATTTGCCGCTTGAACACGCTCGTAAAATAACTGATGTTCTCGAACCCGGTGTCCATCGCGATTTCGGCCAGTTTCCGGTCCGTCCGCTCGATCAGCCTCGCCGCCTGCCGGGTGCGGTAATCGTTAATATATTCGACTGCGCTTCGCTTCATCATTTTTTTGAAAAACCGGCAAAAGTGCCCTTCGCTCATATTGGCCAGCTGAGACAGCTCATGCAGACGGATCGGCTCCCGGTAGCGCTCGTGAATATATTGAAGCACCGCTTTCATCTGCTCCGTTTTCCACTGCACCGCTTGAAATTGCGAACTCTCGAGATCGCGGGCCTGCCCGAACAGTTGAGCCAGGATCAAATACAAGTTCCCTTTCGTCGTTAGTTCGCAGGTTGGTGTAAGGTCTGTGTTAGATTGCACGATATGATGCAGAAGCGCCAGCACCTCCTTTTCCCACCACGCCTCTCCTCGAATGTGCACCGGCAGGCTGCATTTCCGCCGAATCAGCGGCTCCAGATACTTATCTTGAATCAAGTCGTACATCGGTCCCGCCAAAAAATCGCGACCGAATACAAGCGCGGAATAGCTGCATGCGGCATTTCCGAGCGGGTACCCTGCGTGAATGTCCCCGGAATTGACAAAGAGCGCCTGATTTTCAACCACTTCGTAGCTCACGGTCCCAACCTGGAATACCGCTTGGCCTTTTTTCACCAAAATGAATTCCATTTCGTCGTGCCAGTGGCAATCGAGCACATTCGCTCCCGCCGCGCAATCTATATGATAAACGCTGACCGGGTACATGGGATGCCCATGGATCCGGTTTTCTCTGAGCATGTCGAGATTCACGTAGCCCCTCCTCGCCCGAATATTATCAAAATCGTGTTAATTATCATCATAATATCAAAAGATTTTCCTTTGTAACATCAATATTATTAAAATTAAAGTCTACTTTAAAAGGAATGGTGACGCATGAAATTTACCGACGGTTACTGGCACTTCAGGGAAGGGCTTAACGTGCAATACGCCGTGGACATTCGAGACATCCAAACAGACCGGGACTCCGTCGCCGTTTTTGCGGCTTGCCGGAAAATCGCGCGAAAAGGCGATACGCTGAACGGCACGATGCTGACGGTAAAATACTCCTCCCCGCTTCCCGACGTCATTCGCGTACAAATCGTCCATCATAAAGGGAAAACGCCGAAAGGACCGGCCTTCCCGTTAAACGTGCAGCCGCCCGACGTGCAGATTGAAAACGACGAACAAGGAGCGAGGCTGGTCAGCGGCAAGCTGGAGCTGAGGGTAGATCGCGCCCAAGGCTGGAACGTCGACTTCTCTTATGCCGGTAAACGTCTGACGGGATGCGGCGTCAAAACGACCGCGTATATTCAGACGCAGGATAAAAAATCGTACGTAAGGGAACAGCTTGATCTCGGTGTCGGGGAATACATCTACGGCCTCGGCGAGCGGTTCACCCCGTTTGTCAAAAACGGCCAGGTCGTCGATATTTGGAACGAAGACGGCGGCACCTGCAGCGAGCAGGCGTACAAAAACGTTCCGTTTTACATATCGAACCGGGGTTACGGCGTTTTTGTCAATCATCCCGAAAATGTCTCCTATGAAATCGCTTCCGAGCACGTATCGAAAGTGCAGTTCAGTGTCGAAGGCGAATCGCTTGACTATTTCATCATCGGCGGCGACACGCTGAAGGATGTGCTCGACCGTTACACGACGCTGACCGGCAAACCGGCGCTGCCTCCCGCGTGGAGCTTCGGCCTGTGGCTGACCACGTCGTTTACGACGAGCTACGACGAGGAGACGGTGAACCATTTTGTCGGCGGCATGGCCGAACGCGACATTCCGCTGCACGTGTTCCATTTTGACTGCTTCTGGATGAAGGAATATCAATGGTGTGACTTCGAATGGGACAAGGACGTGTTCCCCGATCCGGAGGCGATGCTTCGCAGGCTGAAGGACAGGGGCCTGAAAATATGCGTATGGATCAATCCGTACATCGCGCAAAAATCGGGTTTGTTCGACGAAGGCATGGAGCGCGGGTACCTTGTCAAAACGAAGGACGGCGACGTTTGGCAGTGGGACCGCTGGCAGGCGGGCATGGGGCTCGTCGATTTTACGAATCCGGATGCGGTGAAATGGTATCAAAGCAAGCTGAAGCGGCTGATCGATATGGGCGTGGACAGCTTCAAGACGGACTTTGGCGAGCGTATCCCGACGGACGTCGTCTATTTCGACGGCTCCGATCCGTACAAAATGCACAATTATTACACGTTCCTGTACAATAAGGCCGTGTTCGAACTGCTGGAGCAGACGCTCGGCAAAGGCGAGGCTGCCGTATTCGCCCGCTCCGCCACGGCGGGCGGCCAGCAATTCCCGGTGCACTGGGGCGGCGACTGCTCAGCCAATTATTATTCGATGGCGGAAACGCTGCGCGGCGGATTGTCGCTCGGGCTGTGCGGCTTCGGCTTCTGGAGCCACGACATCAGCGGCTTCGAGCGAACCGCCCCGCCCGATGTGTACAAACGCTGGACGGCGTTCGGCCTGCTTTCGTCGCACAGCCGGCTGCACGGCAACGAGTCGTACCGGGTGCCGTGGCTTTTTGACGAGGAAGCGGTCGACGTGCTGCGCCATTTCACGAAGCTCAAATGCCGCCTGATGCCGTATTTGTTCGCCGCCTCGGTCGAGGCTTCGCAGAAAGGCATCCCCGTCATGCGCGCGATGGTGCTCGAGTTCGCGGACGATCCGGCCTGCCACACGCTCGATCTGCAGTACATGCTGGGCGAATCGCTGCTTGTCGCGCCGATCTTCAACGACCGCGGCGAAGCGAGCTACTACGTGCCGGAAGGCCGGTGGACGAATTTCCTGACCGGCGAAACCGTCGAAGGCGGCCGCTGGCGTCGGGACACGCACGATTATTTTCATCTGCCGCTGCTCGTTCGGCCGGGCAGCCTGATTGCTGTCGGGCAAGAGGACAGCCGGCCGGACTACGATTTCGCCGACCGTGTGACCTTGCACGCATTCGAGCTGCAGGACGGACGGGACGCGAGCGCCAGCGTGTACCGGACCTCCGGCGAACCGGACCTTGCCGTTCGCATTCAGCGCGGAGGGCAGAACATCCGGGTGCAGGTAGAGCAGGCCTCCAAGGCGTGGAGTTTGCTGCTGCGCGGCATTTTCGAGCTTGGCGCCGTGCCGAATTCGGCGGAAGCCGAATCGACTCCACAGGGGGTTAAGCTGCATTTTGCCGCGAATGTGAAAGAAGTGGAGATCGCTTTGAAAAATTAAGCGTCAACCGCCATAATCCCCCGGCGCGATGAAAGCCTTCCTGCCGCTCCCCTTGGGAGCCGGCCGGAAGGCTTGTTTACGTGCTGGTCCAATGATGCGCACTATATCGATCTGCTTGGACAAGACGGGAACGGATGGATGTCCCGAATATCGTTAAGCGGATAATGAAAGGTGGCAAACTGGGAGGCGTACAAATATTGCATCACAAACAGCTGACCGGATTGCACGCCGCAAAGCACTCCGGAGACGCCCTGACCGTTTTTCAACGATATGCCTGCCGGATGACCTATGAGCGCCAGCGCTTTTTGCTCTACCGACATTGCCGCTAAAGTGAGTGGACCGGGATACTGAGCCCTGTACATGCGAATGAATCGTCCCTTCCCAAGCTGAAATCAATTACGGTACAGCATATGCGGACATAACCGGGCCGGGTGAGACGCACTTGGCGGTTTGGGCGTTTCCGACGTTGAAAACTGTGTATTGCCCATGGTAATATTGGTAAAACGGTTGTGAAGCACACACCGCTATTTCGGAACTTTCTTACTTCCGAAATGGCGGTGTTTTTATTTGCCAAAGGAGAGTGAGAAGTATGGCATTTCAGTCCGCATACAACTTGTGGATGGAAGGGCACCTCCACAAAAGTAAAGGAGAGCGAAGGAGGAGGTTGATCGAAGGGCATGGACACGCGGAGAAGCTTTTTCTGGAGCAAGTGTGGTATCCTGCATACAGGCACTTTGAAAACCTGCATCCGGAATATGAAGTAGCTGATTTTCGGGATGGGACAAGATATCTCGATTTTGCTTTCCTGCAGTTCCCCGTGCGGTTAGCTGTCGAAATTGACGGATATGGACCGCATTCAGCCAAACAAAGCCGATGGCAGTTTGCCGATTCGTTAATGCGGCAAAACCATCTTGTCATCGACGGATGGCGCATATTGCGTTTTTCCTACGATGATGTAAATGAAAAACCGCGTACATGCCAGCAAGTGCTCCAGCAATTTATGGGCTCCCGGTTGGGGGCTGATCGCTTCGCTACTGAGTCCAATATTATCGAAGCCGAAGTGCTTCGCCTGGCACTGCGTTTAGACCGATTTTTGCGGCCCCGTGACGTTTGCGAGCTTTTGCAGATCAAAAAAGACAAAGCGCATCGCATTTTGCACAGCATGCTGAGGAAAAAAAGCTTACTCCCCGCAGGAGAAGGCGAGTTAAAAATTCGCTGCTATAAGGTAAATCGGGACCGGATAGACGAGAGGAGCTGGCAGCTGTAAGCGCAGGCAGCGCAAGCTGGCCCGAGAGCGCCCTTTTCCCGCTCTCGGGCCGACTCCCCGCGGGCGCGCCCGGCGGAGAGGCGGTTTTTCCGCCTCTCAGACTCTCCGCTCGCCCTCATTCCTCATAACCGTCAAACACTGCGCCGCCGTAAAGCTCCAGCTGAGCCTGCGCGAACGAAGCGAGCGGCTCCCGCCGGCCATCTTTGTAATAAACCTCCACCGCCTGCACCAGCTCATCCCGCACGTTCGCATCAAACTCGGCCAGGCAGCGGCTCATCCACTTCGCTTCACCCAGCCACCGCCGATTGGCGCGCAGGATGAATTCGGACAAAAGCAGCATCAGCCGCGACACGGCAAACGTATTTTCCTCCTCCTTGACGCTGCCGATAAAATCGGCCAACGTCTCGGTGATCTGGTACCGCAGCCGCACGGATTCTGCCGGGTCCAGGGGCGAAGGGCCCCTCGCCAAATCTTCCCTGGCCTCGCGAATAATGTCCGATGCCCCACCGTCGTCCAGCAGCACGATCCCTTCCGCACACATATTCAGCAGCGACGGGATTCCGCCGTAAATCGCCTCGTCGAAATAGAAACGGTAGCTGCTCCGCTGAAGGATAACCGCTTCCACCGGCCAGCCGTAGGCCGTGAACGATTTTCGAAAGAAGGTGTCAATCGATTCGTCAAATATGACGAGATCCAGATCGGAGGTGGAAGTCGGATGTTTAACGATACTTCCCGAAAGGATCGCGATGGTGCACGCCGGAAAATGATCGCGAACGATGAGACGGGCCGCCTGGATCGGGTCGGGTCTGCTCATGGTTTATGCGCCACCATAACCCCGAAGCCGAGCGATTCCTTATTGCTGACGATGATATCGTCGTGCTCATGCATAAACTGCCACACGCGGGCATCCAACAGCGTCCCGGCGTCGGGCGCTTCGAAACCGTCCGGAACATCGTCCGCCAAATGCTCCGGAAACGTGCTCGGCTTCCAAACCGAAGATTCCTTAAAGCCCACACTTGCCAAAAGATCAATCCAACCGTCCGGAGAATACGCCGATTCCATACCGAAAAATTGGTAAATTCGTGTCAACTGATCGTCCGGAAGCGGTTTAAGAATCATCATTTCTCTATCGTACAAAACGCCTCCGGACTTCAGTACCCGGTAATACTCGGAGAGCGCCTTGCCGGCGTCGGCAAAATTGGTGACTGATTCGCACATCACAACATCGAAGGTTTCCCCGTCAAAGGGCAGCGCGCACGCATCCCCCTGCACAAAAGCGACGTCAAGCTCCAACTTGCCGGCGCGATCCCTTGCTTTTTTCAACATATCTTCTCGAAGATCAAGCCCGATAATATCATATCCGAGACCGGCCAAATGACAAGTCGTCCTGCCGGTTCCGCACCCGACCTCCAAAATACGCGCCCCCTCCGGAATGGGGAAATGCCTCAGCTGATCCAGCGTTGCGGCGAATCCCCCGGGGTGCGCACTGCCTATCCCCAGCTTTGACAGCACATCCAAATAGTTCATGTCCCGATCCCCCTTTATTTAATGAACAACATACCTAAAGGTGTCCGTTTTTCATTAAATAAAGAAAGTGAACGGGAAGATGCCTCCCAAAGCGCCGAAAGGAAAGGCAAACGGTCTGAAGCCGGGAAAGAAGCCGAACCCGGGTCCAAAAGGACCTATGAATGCGCGGTGAGCCGGTGCCTCCTTGCCTTCCGGAATGGCCAAAATCACTTTGTCATGATCGACGTGCGCGATAATGCCTTCAAATACTTTACCGTCTGTCGTCTGCACCTTGACATACCGGTGCAAATATTGCATGCATACATGATAAGGGTATTGTTGAATCATGTGTAAACCTCCACGCGGTGTTTTGATTACGTCACCAGTCTATGGAGATTCGCCCAGTATGAACACGGCATTCGCCTATTTTTTTGTGCGATGGCCCGGATTTATTTTGGGCCCCGGTCATTCCAATTCGCGGGAAATATCATGCTGATGTTCGCGGTACGCCACTTCTTGGAATAAATTCGTTCGACTGTCTTCCTCAGGGGGGACGACATGAAGCCGCAACCCGGATAAAATGCGGTTTAACTCGCCCACCGTTACCGGTTTGGCTTCCGGCATCAGCTCGTACCCCAA
Source organism: Paenibacillus hamazuiensis (assembly GCF_023276405.1). Classification (NCBI taxonomy): domain Bacteria; kingdom Bacillati; phylum Bacillota; class Bacilli; order Caryophanales; family Paenibacillaceae; genus Paenibacillus; species Paenibacillus hamazuiensis. Next base: position 890,700 of record NZ_JALRMO010000001.1, on the reverse strand, counting down.
TCCGCCGTTCATTTCAATGGTAGCCATTTTCACATCGGAGAAAGAGACGATGCCTTTTTCTCTCAGCTTGGTTTCAAGCTGGTCCACGGACATCCGCAGCTTTCGCAGATTGCTCTCCAGCAGCTTTCCATCCTGAATGACGATGGTCGCCCGGCCCATAAACAGCTTTTCCACGAAATTGTATTTGATGGCCAAAAACTGCACGGTGACCAACAACGCGACGAAAATAATGAGCGTGACGGCCGTTTCCCAAATCCCTTCCATCGACACGGCATGTCCTATAACGGACGCGATGGATAGCAAAGTGATGATTTCAAGTCCGGTCATTTCCGCGACCGTTTTTTTGCCCGCCAGCCGAAGTAAGCAAAAGCCGATAAACAAGATCGTCAGCGCTTCCCAGATGTAACTCATGCGGATGTTTTCCTCCAAAAACAGCGATAAGATCCCTATTTTGTTCCCAATTGAGATGCACTTTATTTTTGCTTATATTTTCCTGAATTATTCGCGCAGCGCGAGCGTTATTTCCCTAAATGCTTCACAACCTTGCCGCATAAGGCGCCCGCCGGAAGCAGTCCGAAGTCCGGATCAGCATCAATTCGGATCGATTTTTGCCATTTTGTACCACTAGCTCTTCTGTCGTCCGCAAAACACCAAGCATACGTTCCCGTGCAAAGAACTGTTTGTTTGTTTTTACGATATGATGTATCATCTTCAAATAGGGAAAAGTGAGCGGAGACGGTTCCGAGGGTAGGGTCGAGGTTTTGGAGGGGACAATATTGAACGGCGATACGAAGCAATTGGAAACATTCGTCCGGCTCGTGAATGAAGATTTGCTGCCGCAGCTTGTCGTTGAAAGCGACGACCCGCACGAGCCTGTCGTGGTGAAGCGCAAGCCGAGGCCATGGAAGACGCTCGGTGCCGGCAATTATGCAGCCGTATTTTTACATCCGGATTATGACGAATGGGTTGTGAAGGTGTACGCCCCGGGGCGTCCGGGGCTTGAAGATGAAGTGGAGGTATACCGCAGGCTGGGCTCTCATCCGGCATATTCCCAGTGCCTGCACAGCGGAGAACGCTATTTGATCCTGAAGAGATTGACCGGCATCACGTTGTACAACTGCATTTTGCGCGGGATTCATATTCCGAAGCAGGTAATCCGGGATATCGACGAAGCGCTCGCTTATGCGGTATCCAAAGGTCTTAACCCGCACGATGTGCATGGGAAAAATATCATGGTCAAAGACGGACGGGGCGTCGTTGTCGACGTGTCCGATTTTTTGAAAAACGAACCGTGTTACATGTGGGACGATTTGAAAAAAGCTTACAACCGCTTCTACATTCGTCCGTTTCACAAGCTCCCCGTTCCCGAATTTGTGCTGAATTTCGTACGCAAAGCGTATCGCAGGCTGAAGAAAAGATAGAACCTACGAGGACTGATCCGATCTTATCCATACCCGCAGAGGCCCGATCGATTCCCAGCCTCGCAAAAGCGCCGATTTCAAATTATGGCCGGACTCGTATCCAACCAAGGTCAGCCCGGGAAATTCGCTCGAAACGATTGCGGCTATATCCGACCACATCTCACCTAAGGTGCCTTCTGCCGTAAAAACGTTGGAAATCCCGATGACCCCTGCACCCAAATTGGCTATAAACCCCGAAATATCTCCGTTTGAAATTTGTGCAATTCCATGGGTACCGCACACCGCTGCACACCAGCTTATATGATTTAAAACCGCTGCATCCGCCTGCATGCTCAATGCCTTACTTTCCTTCGATTTCAGACTTTGCTATGCTCCCCCGTTCGCATCAGCTCCTCCAGCCTTTCCCTGCAGTCCGTTCCCGCCTTCGGAATAAAGACGCTAAGAGCCGTCCCTTCATCCTCGCAGCGGTAAAATTCATGTACCTCCAGCTGCAGCAATCCGGCAAGCGGATGTTCGATTCGGACCGTCTTCAGGCTGGCGCACCGAACCTCATGACCCTCCCACCATTGCCGAAAAAGCGAACTTCGTTCGCTCAGCGCTGCCGCGAATCGTTCATACCAAGAATCATCCAAATTGCGTGCATAATAGCTGCGAAGCTGCGCCAGCAAAGTTTTGGCCACATGCTCCCAATCGACGAATAGACGCCTGTAATTTTTCTCGGCAAACATTCTCCAAACCATATTGCCGGCATACTCGCCGCCGCTTCCCAAATCCCCGAAAACGAGAGCAGCCATCCGGTTCCATATCCGTACGTTCCATCTTTGGTCCGAAAAAAAGGCCGGGCAGTCTGCAAACCGATCCGCGATATATTGAAGCGACGGCAATTCGGCGCTGTCGGTCCCAGTTACCTCAAGAAGTGGGGTTTGCTGATTCGCCAGTGCATACAAGTAAAGCCGTTCGTCCCTGCCGAGTTTAAACGTGCGTACTAGACTTTCAAGCACCTGCTCGGACACCCGTATATCGCGCCCCTGTTCGAGCGCCGTGTACCACGGCAATGAAATGCCGGACAAAACAGCCACCTCTTCCCGGCGCAGTCCGGACAACCGGCGGCCGGAGCCTCCGGCATATTTCAACCCGGCCTCCTCCGGAGAGACGCGAAGCCGGCGCGATTTGAGAAATTCGGCCAGCTCCTTTCGCCGCTGATCTTCGTTCATTCGGATCGAACCCCTTAACGAATAGAAATTATACTACTTTTCCAAATACCGCCATTTCTAACGATACTATAAATACGCGGCTATTTCATCGGGTTGGCTCGATTTATACTGAGCTCGTGAACGTTAATCATTATCGCTGAAAGGAATGAAGCGGCATATGACCACCGTACTTTATATTACCGCCCACCCGCTGAACGAGGAGCAATCCTGTTCCATGGCGGCCGGAAGAGCCTTTATCGAAACTTATCGCAGCATGAATCCCGGCCATGAGATCGTCCATCTCGATTTGTATAAGGCCGGTGTACCCGCAATAGATGCGGATATTTTGAACGGGTGGAACCAATTGCAGGAAGGAGCGGAGGAAGAGCAGCTGCACGAAACCAAGCGAAGCAAAATCGCGAAGCTGAGCGAGCTGGCCGACCAATTTGTACAAGCCGACAAATATGTATTCGCGAACCCGATGTGGAATTTCTCGTATCCCCCGGTAATGAAGGCGTACATCGATGCGATAACGGTCGCGGGAAAAACGTTTTCGTATACGAGGAACGGCCCCGTGGGGCTGCTGCAAAACAAAAAAGCGCTGCATATTCAGGCGAGCGGCTGGGTTTATTCGACCGGACCGGACGCCGAGGATGAAGCTGCCCACCGTCATCTGAAATCGATTTTGCGTTTTATCGGCGTCACGGATCTGCGGGCATTATTTATCGAAGGACATGATCAGTATCGCGACAGAGCTAATGCCATTAAGGAAGAAGGCCTGAAGCGGGCGCGCGAGCTTGCAGCCTCATTCTGATCCGGCCCGGTCTGCAAAAGCCCCCGAGGTATCGATCCCTCAGGGGCTTTCGTTATTTCCCGACATATTCCGCCAAAACGCCTTGCAGCTCATATACGTTAATGCTTTTGTTGAAATTTTTTTGAATGGGAGCGTGGGCGCCGGATATGTAAATTTTGAGTTCGGCCTCCAGATCAAAATGGCCGGCGGTCTCTACGCTGAAATGCGTTATCGATTTATACGGAATCGAATGATACTCGACTTTTTTGCCGGTCAACCCTTGTTTATCGATAAGAATCAACCGCCTGTTCGTAAAAATAAACATATCGCGTATGACTTTGTACGCTTTTTCGATTTTCTCCGAACCGGCGAGTAAATGCTCGAATTCCTTCTGCGCATCCGCGATACTAACCTCCGAAGAATTTCCCATCAGACCGTCCAAAAATCCCATGCCGATTCCTCCCGTTTGTCTTTTCTCCCATTGTAAAGCGACTCATTGGCAAATACAACCGAATCCCCCAAAAAGTGAAGTATACCTTGCAGCTTATTCCTGGTACTTTTTGGGGGAAGCCCGGTTATCGCTCTTCTACTTAGGAATGTTACTTATTCCCCGGCGCCGGCATATCGACGCCCGTGATCCGGTGGCGATGTCCATCGTCCTCCGTCGTATAAAAATCGTAATAGTGCACGTGCATTCCGTTTCCCACCGGGATGGCCGGTCCGGACTGTGCCCTGTAGTAATGCGTATGGCCGTTTTCAAAAACGACGTACCCTTCGGTGTAATGAATATGACTTCCGTCGGGGGTCGGCACGGCCGGCGAGGTGACGTCAAGGCATTGATGAACGTGTCCCTGATCCACGGATGTATAATCGACGGAACCGTGGGTATGATGCGGGACAAATCCTTGAACAAAGCTTTCTTTGGTGATTTTAGGCATAGGAAGGAACCATCCTTTCGCTTTCGCATGTGATGTTTCCAGCATATGCATCCGCCCATCATAATGTCAGCGATCTCTTTGAGCCTCTCCGCCGGATAGTCCATATCGCTTCGCCCCTGTGCTTTATCGGGATAAAACGGCCGCAAGCCAGTCGAGCGACCGCTCGCCGCTAATCTCGTGTTTGCCTTCGTACAAATGGCTGTCAAACTGCTCCGGGCATCCGAGTTCCCCGTAAAGTGCGGTCAAACGCCGGATCGCCTCCCGTGTCGTCTCCACCGGATAAATCGGGTCGTGAATGCCGGCTTCGACAAAGAGCGCCCGCGGGGCGATCAAGCCGAGCAGATCCGGCATTTCCGCGTGGCGCAAAATGCCCGGAATATAATTGCACAGACAGTGGCGCATCGCCAAAATGCTCCCCCTGTACGTGTTCGGGTACAGGCCGACGACCGACGCCTTGATGCGTTCGTCCAGCGCAGCCGATAAAGATGCGACCGTACCGCCCCCCGAATGCCCCATGTTGCCCATCCTTGCGGGGTCCGCCTCTTCCCTTCCGGCCAAATAGTCGGCGGCCCGGATCGCCTCGTAGGCACGAAGGCCTGCCGTCGTTTTGCCGGTCATAAACAAGGATACCGAAAGGTTGTAGCAGGAGTTTTTCAGCTCCGGATCCTGCACCATATCCCGCTCAAGCTTGCGGTCGCCCATCCCCGCCTCATCCGGAGCGAGCACGACGCATCCCCGCCGAACCAGCTCCAGCGCAAGGTTGTCGGACGGTTTGCCGGAAGCGAGTTTCGGCGTCCCGTCCTCTTGAAGGCCGACCATCGATTTGCTGCCGTAGCCGTGCCCATGCCAAAGCAGCACGGCCGGGCGCTTCTCGCCGGGCTGCAAATGCTTCGGCTTCATGAAATAAGCCGGCATTCTGAGGCCACCCAGCGTCGTGAATTCGACGCGCTCGCGGATGGCCTCGTCCAGCTCCACCCGCTCCAGCAGCACGTCTTCAAACGGCGTTTCCCGGGCAGGCAGCTCAAAGTCCCCGAGCGACGCCTTAAGGTCCTTCAGAAGCTTTACCCTTTTTTGCTCCCATGGTTCATTGACATTCTCCCGTTTCTCCTGCAGCTCGTCGTAAAGCCGGTTCAAATAACCGTCCGGCTGTCTCATCGCTATCCCTCCCGACATATTACCAATCTCCATACCGCTCGCCCAGCTCCCGCCAACAATCCGTCAGCCACCACGACGCGCGCTTGCGTCGAATGAGTCACCGGGATCACCTTTTTAACCGCTTACATGATGTGAAGAGGCTGTGCCGCTGTTTTTCATATAGATCAGCATGAGCAGACAGCTCAGCAAAAACGCGGCGACGACAAGCAGAAACGGCAGCCGCGGGTCAAGCGAATAAGCCCATCCTCCGACGATTCCGGCCGGCGAGACGAAAACAAGGATGATTACGGACAGGATGGAAAAAACACCGGCGCGGTTTTCGTCGTCGATCGCATTTTGCACTGCCGCTTCCAGGTTCGGGTACACGATAATGCCGCCGGCCGCCGCCAGCAAGGTGCTGAGCAGGATGGGCGCGACCTGTCCGGGCGGGGTCAAAACCTGGATGACAAACGAAGCCGTGCAGATGAGCAGCCCCGCCATCATCGACCGGTTTACGCGGTCTCTTTTCATTTTCGGAATATAAATGAGCATTAACAAAAGGGTCGCGACGGAAGTGACGGCCGGAAACCAGGCGATGAAATCGTCCTCAAAATGCAGCCACTGCACGAGATAAATCGACAAGTATGTATTTTTCATCGTCAATTGGAACTGATACAGCACATAAATGCCGAAAACGAGCTGCAAAGGCCGGTTAGCCGCAATCGCTTTGCACACGGCCGCATATTCCCGCAGCAGCTTCCTCCAGTCGAGGCTGTCGTTCTCCTTCATCTTGCGCAGGCCGATCTCCGTCTCGTAAGTCGCGAAATGGCGCAAAATAAACATCGACGTCATGCTGACAAAAGCGAGCCCGTACATGATTCTCTCCGCCGGAACGAGCGTGTAATGGCTGACCAGCAGCCCGCCGAGCGGCGCAAACAAGCCGCTGGCTATGCTCGTGAACTGCAGCGCCGAAAAGATGTACGACCGCTCCCGCGGATCGCTGTCCTCGACCAAAAGGCAGTACCATGCCGTGTTCGGCACCTTCTGAAAGCTGTTGACGATCGCCGCGGCGAAGAAAAACCAAAAGTTTTGCGCCGTCATCCACAGCAGCGTCGCCGCGCTCCAGCTGACGAAATCGAAGACGATCAGCGCCCATCTTCGCCCCATGCGGTCCGTCAAATATCCGCTGATCAGCGATGTGAAAATTTGCAGCACAAGACCAAGCGACGTCACAAGGCCGATCTGCGTTTCGGTGAGGCCGAGCTCCAGCATATAAACCGGCGCATACGTCAGATAAAGGCTGTAAGGCAAAATAAACATCGGCTCGTAAATCAAACAGCCCCGCGCATTTCCTCTCAGCTTCTGAAACAAGGCGGCTACCTCTTTTCACGTTGTTGTGGTTCGCAAACGATGCCCGTCGGTTTAATGTTATCACATGGGTCTGGAAATTTATAGTATAGTGATGAAAATACATTCCGGGCTTTGCTCCAAAAAATATTCCATCTCACAACGCAACGGGGCCGGTCTGAAGCCGGTATTTTCCGTACCTTAGCGGCTTTTATCGCGATTCCTCCCGTAACACGCCGAAATAACTGCGGATTTTCCTCAAACGCAGGCCGGGTGCGTTCGCGCGGCCGCTACCGTCACGACTGTGCGCCGAGGATCCGCTCCAGGCGCTCGTACAGCAGCTCGCGTTCGGCCTCCAGCAGCAGCTTCTCGCCGTGCAACGCCGCCAGCTTTTTCGCGTCTTCCTCACGCATCATGTCATCGTCAAGCACGGCGATTTTCCGCTCGACGGCGGCGATGTCCGCCTCCAGCTTCACCAGCTGCTTGGCCGTATCATCGCCCGCCGCCGGCCTCCGTCGCCCGCGATCCGCTTCCCGCCGGCCGCTGTCCCCCCGCGACGGTGCGACCGCATCGCCACCTCGCTGCGTGCCTGCAGCCGCCGAAACACCGGCTCCCCGAACGCCGCTCTCCTCCGCTTCGCGCTTTCGTTTCGCCTCGTCGTAACGACCTTCGTAGCGGGTCAGCGTGCCGCCTGCAAGCCAGTACGTCACGGGAAACAGCTTGTTCAGCAAATACCGGTCATGCGATACGCAGATGACGGTGCCGGGAAAAGCCGCCAGCGTATCCTCCAGCGCTTCGCGCGCATCGATATCCAGATGGTTCGTCGGCTCGTCAAGCACGAGCACGTTCAAATCCTGGTGCATCAGCTGCGCGAGCCGGAGCCGCATCCGCTCGCCGCCGCTCAAACTTTTTACTTTGCGGAACACGGACGCGCCGTAAAACAGAAATTTGGCAAGCAGGTGGCGCGCTTCCCCTTCCTCCACCATCACCGTGCCGCGGAACGCATCGATGACGGTTTTCTCCTCATCCGGGAACAAGTCATGCTGCGCCAAATAGCCGATGTTCACGCCGCTGCCGATCTTCACCGTTCCGGCATCCGGCGGCAGCCCCTCGGCGATCATACGCAAGAGCGTCGATTTCCCGCTCCCGTTCCCGCCGACGATCGCTACCGCCTCGGCATAACGCACGAGCAGGTTGACTCCGGCGAACAGCGTCCGAACGCCTTCGGCATCGCCGGAACCCCCGACGGGCTGTTCGCCGCCGCCGAACGATATGCTCACCCCTTCCATCACAACGACGTCTTTCCCGCTGCGCTCTCCCAGCTCAAACCGCAGCCCGATCTTTTTGCGCTCCAGCACGGGACGGTCCAGCTTCTCCATGCGGTCCAGCGCCTTCTGCATCGACGCCGCGCGCTTGAACATACTCGGATTGTCGGCCTGCGCCGCCCACATCCGCATCCGCTTGATCGCTTCCTCCATCTTCCGGATCTTTTTCTGCTGCTCCTGGTAAGCCGCAAACTCCGCCAGCAGCCGGCGCTCCTTCTCCTGAACGAAATACGAATAGTTGCCGTGATAAACGTCGGCCGCTCCGCCTTCCATATCGAAAATTTTATTCGCGACGCGGTCCAGAAAATAACGGTCGTGCGACACGACCAGAACGCTGCCGCGGTAATCCTGCAAATACGACTCCAGCCATTCCACCGCGCCCAGATCCAAATGATTCGTCGGTTCGTCGAGCAGCAGCAAATCCGGGCCCTGCAGCAAAATCCGCCCCAGACACACCTTCGTCCGCTCCCCGCCGCTCAGGCTGCCGAATGGCCGTTGGAGAAGCGGCGCAACGCCGAGCCCTTCCACGACCCGGGACAAGTTCGCCTCCATCTCGTAGCCGCCTCTCGCCGCAAAAGCATCCTGCAGCGTCCCGTATTCCTGAAGTGCCTTATCCATAACCTCCGGGTCCGCCATGCCCGCCTCCAGCTCCGCCATCCGCTCCCGCATCCGAAGCAGTTCGGCGTATGCCTCCTGCAGCACCTCAAGCGCCGTGACCTTCGGACCGAACTCGGGGATTTGCGCAAGCAGCGCGACGCGGCAGCCTTTTTTGAACCGGATCTCTCCCGCATCCGGGGGTTCCATGCCCGACAGCAGCTTCAGCACCGTCGTTTTCCCGCAGCCGTTAGGCCCGACCAGGCCGATCCGCTCCCCTTCGTGAATCTCCAGCGACAATTGTTCAAAAACGGGCGATGCGCCCCACATTTTTCCGATTTTCTCCACTGCACAAAGCAACATATCGATCAACTCGCATTCGGTAAATTTTTTTAAGCACGCAAAAAAGCCACAGGCAAAAGGCAACCTTTTACCCGTGGCTCATCAGCCGCATAAAATCAAACCCGGTCCGGCATCGGAGCCGTCCGTCGGTCATGATTTTTAAAGGGTCAAAACGTTGCAGTCGCCGTAAAAGGACAGACCTCTCCCGTTTGCGGAAAAACGGAATGTGATCGCAGTTTGATTGACCCACGTTTGGGCCCACTTGCTGCGTGCGGCGACTTGCAACATTTTGACACCTCCTTTACCGAATCGATTGGTTAAACAATTTTTACTATACCATACGGAAAATGTTAGCGCAATCCGGCATCATTCGGCAGCGTTTCATGCGGCTGCATTATCGGCACCTCCACTTGCACCGTATCCGGATATTTAATGCCTGAGCCCGTATTCAAAACGACGACCGTCTCCCCTTCTTTGATCCATCCGGTTCGTCTTAAATCCCGGGCCGCTGCAAAGGCAATCGCCCCTTCCGGGCAAACAAATGCCCCCTCCAGCTCGGCGATGGCTCTCAATTCCTCAAGCAGGGCACCGTCCTCAATTGCAACGGCACAGCCGTCCGTCTCATAGATGGCTTTCAGTACCAGAAAATCCCCCAATGCCTTCGGTACGTTAATGCCGAAAGCGATCGTCGAGGAATCCGTCCAAAATTCGGATTCCGCCCTCCTCTCTTTCCACGCCTTAACAATCGGGGCACACCCGGCAGATTGAACCGCCACGAGCCGCGGTAGCCTATTCTCGATCCATCCGAGCTGAATCAGTTCGCGCAGCGCTTTGTAAATGCCGATAAGCCCTACTCCGCCTCCCGTCGGATAAAGAATAACGTCGGGAACCTTCCAGCCGAACTGTTCCGCAATTTCAAGGCCCATCGTTTTTTTGCCTTCTATCCGGTATGGCTCCTTTAATGTCGATGCGTCGTACCATCCATGCCGCTTAACGGCTTCAGCTATGATTTTACCGGCATCGCTGATCAGACCTTCCACCAGATGAAGATTCGCTCCTGAAATCGCACACTCGTTTCTTGTAATGGAAGGTGCGAGGGCAGGCATCACGATCGTCGATGTCAAGCCGGCCCTTGCTGCATAAAGCGCCCATGCGGCACCGGCGTTCCCGTTCGTCGGCATAGCCAACCCCGTAACCCCAAGTTCCTTAGCCTTGGATACGCCGACTGCCGCACCTCGCGCCTTAAAGGAGCCGGTTGGAATAACGCCTTCATCTTTCATGTACAAACGTTCGATATCCATATTCGTCCCAATCCGCGGCATGGCAAGCAGCGGTGTCATCCCCTCGCCCAGCGATACGATATGGCCTGGCTCAGCGACCGGCAGAAGCTCGTGATAACGCCACAAATCGGGCTTCCTGCTTACAAGCGTCTCCGGACGAGTCTCTTTTTTTAATGTTTCAAGATCGTAGCCGGCCAGCAGCGGAGATCCGCACACACATAGCTGATGGATGTCGGCGGGATTATATTCAGCCTGACATTTTGGACAATACAAGTGGGTTAAATAACTGAATTTCATTGCAATCTGCTCCTTCTTGGACGCTGGGTTACTTCGCTGCCTTAAACTCCTGCAGCGCTTTCTCGATGTATCGGTTATCCACAACCTTGGAGGTATCCAGTTTTCCTTTCAGACCGCCGACAGATTCAAGCAAAGCGGCGGTTTCCTGTTGAGCTTTGATCACATCCGCCGTTATCGGGACGTTGGACGGCTCGGAGTTCTCCAGCACCCGGCGCATCGTTTCCTTGTCCTGCTTCCGTAAATTCGCGTACAATTCGATCGCTTCCTCGAGATGCTCCTTCTGCCACCTGGTCGCCTTTTCCGTCACCTTGAGGTACAAGACGACAAGCTCCGGATGCTCCTCCGCAAACTTGGTGCGCACGATTTGGAAGCCCGGGCTAAAAGAATTTACCGCAGCTCCGTTAGCAAGAGTCCTTGCACCGTTCTTCAAAACTTGAATCGATTGGAACGGCTCCCAAATTGCCCACGCGTCAACCTTGCCGGTTTCAAAGGCCGGCTGTGCTTCGTCCGGCTGCAGCTGAATGATTTTGACATCGCTCGGTTTCAACCCGCCGAACTCCAATGCTTTATACAATAATCCGTAAGCGCTGCTCGCTTTGGATACCGCAATTTGTTTCCCTTTCAGATCCTGAATCGTTTTAATCGGACTGTCCTTGGGCACGAGGATGACGTCGCCTTTCTCGCCCATACTCGCCGTAGCAATTTCCTTGAACGAAACGTCCGCCGCCTGTCCGGCCAATACGGGAATATTGCCTACCCTGCCGAAGTCGAGCCGATCCGACGCTATCGCTTCAAAATATGAGGGCCCGCTCTGAAACTCCACCCAGTTGACCTTCGCGCCGACTTTGCCGAATTCTTCCTCAAACCAGCCCTTTTCTTTGGCTGCGAGTATCGGCCAAATGCTCTGCTGAATGCCGATATTCACGACGATTTGATTTTTGCCGCCGTTAGCGGAACCTGTATCGCCCGAATTTGAAGTCGATGAGGTTTTGTTTGTTTGCCCTGCAGGTTGTGCCGCTCCGCAACCCGAAATAATGCTCAAAGCTGCTGCGAATATTGCTGCGAAAATAAAAGCCTTCAGATTTCTCATTGTCATGCTCTCTCCCTTTACTTTTCTATGGATCGAAAAACGGAAAAGCTCCTTACCCCCATACAAAAGTATAGGAGTAAGGAGCCTTCAGTTCGTCCGATCGGCTCATATTTTACTGCACTAAGTTTATTCCTATAATTCCGATGTGTCAATAATGATTTATGCAAAAAAACTATCCGAAGCACTCCCCTATGTTTTCGCGGAGAAAAAAAACAAGCCCAAATCTGGGCATTCGCCTCACCCACTGGGCATCAGGCCATATGATATAGTACATCACTTTAAGAAAAGGCGAGGGATTAAAGAATGTCTCAAAATTCGTATCAAGCTGCACGAGGGCAGCAGCAAGATCAGAAGCAAGATCCGGCTCAAGAGCAGGAGCTGCAGCAAGCAAGACCCGTTGGCCATGGACTGTCCGGTGCCGGCCACGGTTTTGGCCCCGGATTTACCGGCGCCGGTCACGGTTTTGGCCTTACCGGCGCCGGCCACGGGTACGGCCCCGGATTCGGCCATGCCTTCGGGCACGGTTTCGGCCATGTCGGTCCCGGTTTTCATGGATTCGGATATGGCTCGTATTTCCCTTTTGTCACCACGACCGCACTCACTTATCCATATTACGGCTACCCCTATTACAGCTATCCGTACTACGGCTATCCTTACAGCTATTCGTACAGCTATCCTTACTACGGTTTTCCTTATTTCTTGTGATGTCAAAAAAGCCTTCCTGCGCCGGTTCGCGGGAAGGCTTTTAACTATTCGGCTGCGCCAAGCCGTCCGGACGCCCAGCGCGCGCCGTTAAGCACCAGCCGACGGTACGCTTCAGGCCCAAAAGACGAAGCGCGGTGCCCCGGCTGCAAATAGACGACTCTGCCGAGGCCGTATGTATGCTCCCAGCCCGCGGGATAACGGTTCCCTTCAAATTCATACTCCAGGAACACTTTTTTTCGGGTAAAGGGGTCAAAATCGAACACGTACGGCTCTTCATCCACCGTAAACGGTGCAACGCCTTCAAGCAGCGGATGGCCTTCCGCCGCGGGATAGTAGCTCAGCCGCTGGAAAGGCGGATGCGTGACGAACTTGGCGCCGATCATCTGCAGCAGCTCGTGGCTGCGCTGCAGCGAAATGCCGTTGTGGATGACGAGAAGCCCCCCGCCGCCCGCCACATAACGGAGCAAACCGGCGGTTTGCTCCGGTTTTATATCACGATTCCAGCAGTCCGTATAGGAAATGCACAGCGGGTACGCAGCCTGATTCCGCCACAGCTCCGTCAACCGGTCGTAATCTTCCGTGGCTTCAAGCTCAAACTCGCCGCCGAGAATGCCGTTCAGTTCCTTATAGGCCGGCTCCAGCGGATGATATGGGGCATCGGTGCTGTCGCCGATGATTAAAACGTTCGTTCTGCCGCTCATAGAGCGTTCTCCTCCGTTTCTCTCTGTAACTTTTCTCCCGCTTTCCAGCTCCCGTTAATTATAGCGGAACTCACGTTCGCTATTCTCGGGTAAGAGGACATTTCGAAAAAATTAGAGGAACTGAGATGCGCTAAATTGGCGGAAAATGGTTTGGTGAAGGAAAAACATGCAAATAACGCATCGGAGTTCCTTTATTTTTGGCGAACCACCCGAAATAGCCGTTTTAGCGCACGATAGTTCCTTTATGTACCCGGGGTGGTGCTGGACGGCGAACATGTGCTGTGGGCCAGTTGATCTAAACCTGACAATGTCCCGGCAAACACCCCGTCCCGCGGACACAAGCTTAACGGCGATCAGTTCGCCGTACGCAGCAGCTTTTGCAGCTCCTCGGGGCGCATCGCCTTCAGCTGCTTCTCGTAGAGGTCGCGGTACAGGCCGCCCAGCTTCAGCAGCTCCTCATGGCTGCCGCGTTCGGCGATCCTTCCTCGATCCATCACGAGAATCTGATCCGCACGGGTGATCGTGGCGAGTCTGTGGGCGATGATGATCGTCGTTCGCCCCTTCATCAGCTTCTCCAGAGCTTCGGTGACGAGCGCTTCGGATTCGGCGTCGAGAGCAGATGTCGCCTCGTCGAGGATGAGAAAACGCGGATTTTTCAGCAGCGCCCTCGCGATGGCGATCCGCTGCTTCTGTCCGCCGGACAGCCGTATGCCTCGCTCGCCAAGCACCGTATCGTACTGCTGCTCCCAGCCCATCACGAAATCGTGGGCGTTTGCAGCCTTCGCCGCCGCGTATACCTGCTCGGGGGTCGCATCCGGATTGCCGTAGACGATGTTTTCGTACACCGTACCGGAAAACAAAACGTTATCCTGCAGCACAAGCGCGATATGCTTCCGCAGGTCGCGGACGTCGTAGTCGCGGATGTCGATGCCGTCGATCAGCACCGCACCTTCGTCGGGATCGTAAAACCGCGGCACTAAGTTGATCAGCGTCGATTTGCCGGCCCCGCTCGGCCCCACCAGCGCAATCACCTCGCCGGGCTTCGCGTGGAAGCTGATGTCGAGCAGCGCTTCGCGTTCTTCCACGACAATTTGCGGCGGATCCGTCGCCGTTTTCGGCGGGAGCAGATAAAACTTTTTCGCCGGACGAATGCGCTCGACGAGATCGGGGTCGCCGTTTTTGCTCACGATATTGGAAAGAGGCCGCTCCGACACGTAAGTAAACGAGACGCCCCGGAACTCGACGTCGCCTTTGCATTGTTTCAGCGGCAATGCGTTCTCCTTGTTTTTCACGTCCGGTTCGATATCGAACACTTCGAAAATCCGCTCGATGTTCGTCAGCGAGTTCTGGATCGTCACATTGACCTCGGAAAACCGCTGAATCGGATTATACATCTGCGACAAATACGCCTGGAAGGCGACGAGCTCGCCGGTCGACATGTGCCCCTCCATCACGAGCCGGCCGCCGACAAACCAGATGATCAGGCTGCCCGCATTGTTGAACGACTGGCTGATGCGGCCGAGCAGGTTGGACAATATTTGCGCGGACATCACGTAATCGTAGTGGTTTTTCGCCTGCTTTTCGAGTCGGGCCAGCTCGGTGTCCTCGCGGTTGAACGATTGAACGATTTTCATGCCGGCGACGCGTTCGACCAGCACCCCGGAGATGCGCTCCATCTGCCGGTGAACCGCCCTCCAGGCGAAGCGGATGCGCACGTTCATGTTGGTGAAGGTCAAATAATAAAGCGGCAGCAGCACGATGCCCCACAGCGCCAGCTCGCCATGCAAGTAAAACAGCATGTAACCTGCGAAAAAGACCGAAAACAGGTCGACGGCAAAGTTGATCACGCCGCCGTTCACGAGGTTTTGCGCGCCGTTCACGTCATTGATGACGCGGGAGACGATACTGCCGATTTGGCGGCTGTCGTAATACCGCTGCGACAGCGATTGCAGGTGGCGGTACAGCTCCGTACGCGTATCGTGCACCATCCGGTTGCCCATGACCGACGTCACCAGATTGCGGGTGAAATTGGCCGCCATGCCGAACAGCTGGATGCCCGCCAGCACGGCGATCACCTTGCCGAGCGTCCAGTAGCTTTCCTTGCGGGGAAGCACCTCGTCGATCATAATTTTGGTCATCCACGGTCCGGCGAGCGGAACAATAAACTGCAAAATGCCGAGCGAAATAATCGCGAGCAAATAATAGCGGTAAGGCTTTACAAAAACGAAATATCGTTTTAACAGCTTTCTTTTGTCTCTAGGCTCGGGCGCTGGTGCTGTAGCTGATGCTGAAGACATCAGGTTCCCTCCTTGAGAAATGCGGCGAAAACGTCCCGCTCGCGCCGCGGGTCATCTTCGCCGCTTAATGTTGGATAAAATGTGTGCATGCCCGTGGGCCGCATTCGGTCAGATTCAAGCGAACGGGCGGGTTACACCGCTCTTACCGCCGCTTTTCCTTGAGAGTGCCGGTACAGCTGCTCGTAGTAGCCTTTTCTCGCGAGAAGCTCCTGGTGGGTGCCTTCCTCGACGATCCGTCCCATCTTCATGACGAGAATCCGGTCCGCCTGCATGATCGTCGAAAGCCGGTGAGCGATGACGATCGTCGTTCTGCCTGCGGAAACGATCTGCAGCGCCGATTGAATCAGCTGCTCCGTGTGGGAGTCCAGGTTGGCCGTCGCCTCGTCGAGAATGAGAATTTTCGGTTGGAATACGACGATGCGGGCGAACGAGATGAGCTGCCGCTCCCCGGCCGAAAGACCGCTTCCCCTCTCGGACAGCATCGTGTCGTACCCGTCCGCGAGCCGGCTGATCAGTGCATCGGCCCCGACGAAGCGGCACGCTTCGATCACCTGCTCGCGGCCGATCTGCGGATCGAAAAGCCGGACGTTGTCGACGATGCTGCCGGAATACAAATACGGCTCCTGCTGGACGAGGCCGACCATTCGGTGCAGGGTCGCCTGCGGAATGTCGCGGATGTCCGTGCCGTCGATCTCGATGCTGCCCTTGCGCACATCGTAAAACCGGCAGAGCAGGCTCATCAGCGAGCTTTTGCCGGCGCCGGTCGCGCCGACGACGCCGATCATTTCGCCCGGGCGGATATGCAGATCCAAATCGGGAATGACCGTCGTGTCCTCCGAGTAGCCGAACTGGATATGGTTGTAATCGATCCGCCCCCTGACGGCATCCGGATCAACCTGCTTGCAAACGGGCGAGTCGGTTATTTCCGGTTTCGTCGTAAACAGCCGGTACAGCCGGTCCATCGAAACCGTCGCCGATTGCAGCGTGTTCCACTGCTGGGTGATGTTGTTGATCGGCTGGAAAAACTGCCGGATATAGGTGATGAATGCATACAACACGCCGAATTCGATCGACTTGTGGAACACGGCCATCCCGCCGACCCAAACCAGGAAAGCGACGGCGACGTTGCCGAGAATATCGAAGGAGCGGTTGAACAGCACGTTCGTCCGGATTTCCCGCAGGTTGGCGCGCAAATACCGGTTGTTTTGCTCCGCGAACAGCTTCTCCTGGTTTTTTTCCTGGTGAAACGCCTGAATCAGGTTCATGCCCGCCAAGTTTTCCGCGACAAAAGCGATCAGCCGCGACAATTGCGTCCGCGAAATTTGGTACGTCTTGCGCATATAGGAGCGAAAGGCGATGGCGATCGCAAAAATGATCGGGATCAAAATCAGGCTGTAGCACGCAAGCGTCCAGTCCAGCTGGAACATCATGACGACGATGAACAGCAGCGTCATCCCGTCCCGAATAAGGCTGAGAAATACCTGCGTGAAAAACTGGTTCAGCGATTCGGTGTCGCTCGACACGTGCGTCACGAGGCTGCCGCTCGGAAACCGGTCGAAAAACGCCATATGCAGCTTGCTGATATGCTCGAACAGGTCCTTGCGGATGCGCGAGACGATGCTTTGTCCCGCGTACTGCAGCAGGTTGTTTTGCAAATACGTAAATCCGAAGCTGAGCACCGTCAGCCCCAAATACGTGCCGCAGATGATCAGCAGCATGCGAAAATCGTTTTTTCCGATCAGCAGGTTGTCGTCGATCGCGATTTTCACGAGATACGGCTGCAGCAGATCGGCGGTGATGGCGATCAGCGTGCAGAAAAACACCGAAACAAAAGTCATGCGATGAGGTTTGGCGAAGGCGACGATCGCCCTGAATGCCGCCTTGCGTTCCTCCGGACTGACGTGATAGGAGCCGCTGATTTCTTCACCCGGCTTCGTGTTGTTATTCTCCTTCGGCATAACGCGTTCCCTCCTCTTGAATGGCATGAAGGGACGCATAAAGTCCGCCTTCGGCGAGCAGCTGCTCGTGGGTTCCCCGCTGCACGATGCGCCCTTCGTCCAGGACGATGATCTCGTCCGCATGCTTTAAAGCGCTGATCCGGTGCGCGATGATGATCGTCGTTTTGTTTTTGCGCGCCTGGCGCAGCTGGTGGATGATGTTCGTCTCGGTGACGGCATCCACCGCGCTGACGCTGTCGTCCAGGATGAGGATCGGAGCGTCCTTGATGAAACCGCGCGCCAGGCTGGTCCGCTGCCTCTGCCCGCCGGACAGCGTAATTCCGCGCTCGCCGAGCTTCGTCTCGAACCGGTCCGGGAACTCGATAATATTGTCATAGAGCTGCGCCTGCCGGGAAGCGTTCTCGACATCGGCGGCCGAGAGCTTCTCCCGGTCGGAAAAGGCGATGTTGTCGCGGATCGTCGTGCTGAACAAAAAGCCGTCCTGCGGCACGTAAGCGATATGATTCCGCAAGCTTTCGAGGGTGACGCGGCGTATATCCTGCCTGCCGATGCGCACCGTTCCTTCCGGCGGGTCGTAAATCCGCAGCAGCAGCTTGACGAGCGTCGTTTTGCCGCTGCCGGTTTTGCCGATGATGCCGAGCGTTTGGCCCGCCTTGACCGACAGGCTGATATCGTGCAAAGCTTCGCCGCCGGCGCCCGGGTAAGTGAAGGAGAGGCGGCTTATCGCAATGTCCGACGCTTCCTTGTTCAGCACCTCGGCGTGCTCGATCTCGCGGATATCCGGCTGCACGGCCAGCAGCTTGTTGATTCTTTCGAGCGAAGCCTTCGACCGCTGCATCGTGTTGATCACGTTCCCGATATTTTGCAGCGGGTTCACCATCATCCGCATATACAGCGTAAGTTCGACGAAATTCCCGAGCGATATGCGGTTCTGGATGGTCAAATAACCCCCGAAGATGATCGTAATGACCAGTGAAAGCGATCCCAAGAACGGCAATGCCGCCTGAAAAAGGGAAGACACCCGGACAAGCCGCAGCTGGTTATCGCGGATGGCGTCGACGGTTTTGCCGAAACGGCCGCGCATGATAGGTTCCACAGCGAACTTTTTCGTCACGCGGATCCCTCCGAACTGCTCCTCGGCCGATTCGGTCATTTTGGCCAGCGATTCCTGCACCTTAAGCGATCTTTTGCGGATGATCGGCCCCATGTAGACCACGATAAACGGGCTGATCAAGAGCGGCAGCGCACAGGCCAAAATCAGGTACAGCGGAATCGAGCTGAGCACCATCATCGCCATAGCGGATAAAATAAGGATGACCGCGTTCGTCGTCTGGTTGAATCCGATCGAAATCGACTCGCGGACCGCCGTAACGTCGTTCATCACATAGCTGAGCAGCTCCCCGACACCGTGCCTCGAATGATAGCTCTCGCTGAGTCCGGTAAAATGCGTGAACAGCCTTTTTCTCGTGAAAAACTCGAAATATCGTCCGAGCCGCATTACGGTATACTGTCCGCCCGCGAACAAAGTGCCGTAAATGACGCCGATCCCGAGCAGCAGCAGGCTGTAATGCGCAACGATGTCAGCCGTGACGCCCCCTGTTTGCACCTGGTCGGCAAAGCTGCCGAGCACTTTCGGGTAATACGACTGGGTGATGTTTGCAGTGCCGAGACAAACGACTCCCGCCGCATAGAAGTACCAGTATTTTTTCAAATAGTTCAGAAGCAGACGTTCGTTGTTCAAAGCTACCACACCCTGTTGTTTTTTCGTCCCGTTTCATTATACTTTGCTAAGCTAAATATTTCATCAGCACTATGCGAGCGGTACGCCTGAAATTTCTAAATTTTTCTTTGTTAACGTAAACAATTCGGCTTTTTGCTTCCTTGATCTCTTTATTATGAAAATAAGTTGCAGCCCTGCAAAACCGGGAGGCCTTCTCCGTTTGGAGAAGGCCTCCTGATTTCGCAGCATGGTTACTTGCTTTTCGACTTGCCGTTCGAACCGGGCACCTCGGAGTCCTGATTGTTGCCGGGCTGTACCTTCTTGCCGTTGTTGTTGGTCGTATCGCGGGACATTGGCCGTAGCCTCCTTTCACACTGGGCATTTGGCAATCCCTCAAAGTATACCCGGCCATGTTTTTTCATATTCGGGTGCTCAGCCGTCGTCATTTGATAAAAGGAGCTCCGCGGAATGCGTTCACATCCTCCACCACTTCCTTGTGATGGTCCGCCCAGTAGCCCGGCAACCCGCCAGGCAGACGGTCAAAAGGAAAAAATGAGGCACCCGCCGTTTCGTCCGTTTCCTTTTCAAGGTTCCCTGACCATTCTTCGACCCGGAACAAGAACTCGAATCCCTGATACTCGTCACCGAAGCTGTTTTTAATGGAATATTGCGGCCCCGTATAAATCGTTATCAAGGTGGACCGGTGCACGTCCAGCCCCGTCTCTTCCTTAACCTCCCGCTGCAGGCATTGGAAAATCGATTCGCCGAGCTCCATCGCCCCGGCCGGCAGCGCCCAGCTTCCGTCCCCTCTTCTCCGGATAAAAAGCGCCTCGCCCCGCTCGTTGAATATGACGGCGCGAACGGACGGTACGATCAGCTTCCGGTGACCGACCCATTGCCGAAGCTGCCCTACATAAGATTCGGACCATTTTCCCGACATCGGGCATTCCCCCGTTAAATTGGTTTAACTGCTTGCATCCATAATATGACAACGATTGCATATCAAAAAGTATCTATTTGATATGAAAATGTTCTCGTATCGAGATATGTTTCTGGGGATCGAATAATTTCGAAATTCGCCACAATCGGAGCTCGAAGCCGGAGGGAAATGCCGCGATCACTATAGAATATTCAAGAGAAATATCTCACAGATGGGGTGGTTTTGATGAAAAAGACTTCTGTCAACGTTTTGCGAGTCGTCGGTATAATTGAAGGAATTTCCTATTTGCTGCTGCTCTTTGTCGCCATGCCGCTCAAATATGCGGCAAACATGCCCGAACCGGTCCGGTTCGTCGGTATGGCCCACGGCATATTGTTCGTCCTGTTTGTACTTGCTCTGCTGTTCGTCTGGATCCGCCACGGTTGGTCGCTCCTGCGCGTGATCGGCGCGTTCGTCGCTTCGCTTCTGCCTTTCGGCACGTTCGTGCTCGATGCGAGGCTCCGAAAGGAAAGGTAAAGCCCCCTTCGCAAACATAAGCTGCGCTATACTTCCCTTAGACATAATAAAAGCCGCTTTCGCGGCTTCAATACTTTCTATTCGCCAGCTCTGCGGCAGGGGTGGCTTCGGTAAATACCGTTTCCGGGGTGAGGATCCGCTTGGGCAGGGTTCTCCCCCTCATCAATTCCTTCACTGCCTGCATCAAGTTGGGCCCGAGCAGCGGGTTGCACTCCACCACGTAGTTCAGCTTGCCTTTCTCCAGGTTGACAAGCGCCCTGCGCGTACCGTCCACCGATACGATGACGATGTCCTTGCCGGGACTCAAACCGTATTCCTCTATGGCTTCGATCGCTCCGAGAGCCATATCGTCGTTATGGCTGAAGAGAACGCGGACCTCGGCCCCGCGTGCTTTAAGGATGGAACGCATCGCTTCCTTGCCCTCTTCAAAAGTAAAGTTTCCGACCGCGCTTTCCAAAATCGCCAGGTCGCTGTGATTCCGAACGATTTCGCGGAAGCCGTCTCCCCGGCCGATGGAAGGCGCCGACCCCGCCGTTCCTTTTAATTCCGCAATGCCGACGGGACCCGGAACATTTTTCACTTTATCGACCACGAATTTTCCGGCTTTGCGGCCTTCCTCGTAAAAATCCGAACCGATCAGAGCCGTGTACAGGGAGGTGTCCGATACTTCCGCAAGCCGGTCCACCAAAATAACGGGGATACCCGCCTGCCTCGCTTCCCGCAGGATGGGCTCCCAGCCCTTCTCGACAACGGGCGCGATGGCAATCACATCGACCTTTTGCCGGATAAACGACCTTACCGCCTGAAACTGCTGCTCCTGCGATTGCTCGGCATTTTCGAATATCAGCCGGATCTCCGCCTCTTTCGCCGCGTCCTTGATCGAAGCGGTGTTCGCGTTGCGCCAATCGCTCTCCGTGCCGAGTTGGGAGAAGCCTAAAGTGATGGTCCGGTCCGCCGTCCGTGACGGTTCGGCTGCAAGGGACTCCCTCGTCCCGGCGCTTCCCTTGAATTCGTAATTGTTGCCGGCATCCTGGGTTACAGCCGCACATCCCGACAGCAGCACGGCAAATCCGATGAAGACGTTCAAGATGAAACGCTGCAGCAAGCCCATGCGATCACCAGCCTTGTCAACCTGTTTGTGTTCAACCAATCTTATTATACGGACAGTAAACGGTCTCCGGCAATCACTTTCGTGAGCCGCTACCCCTTCTGCTGGGCCCAGCGGCGTTCGCTCAGCAGTCTTTGCAGCAGGATGAACAGAAAGAGCAGCAGCCCGATGACGATTTTCGTCCACCAGGAGCTTAACGTTCCTTCAAAAGAGATGATCGTCTGAATGACGCCTTGAATCATAACGCCGAAGAATGAACCTATGATATACCCGACCCCGCCGGTGAGCAGCGTACCGCCGATCACAACGGCCGCAATCACGTCGAGCTCCATGCCGAGCGCGTGCAGCCCGTACCCCGACAGCATGTAGAACGTAAACACCACTCCGGCCAGCGAGGAACAAATACCGCTGATCGCATAGACCAAAATCTTGGTCCTTCCGATCGGCAGACCCATTAAATGGGCCGACTGCTCGCTGCCTCCCAGCGCATAAATATTCCTTCCCGTTCTCGTATAATGAGCGAGATAATACCCGGCCCCGACGACGGCAAGTGCGATCAGCACGCTGACGGAAATAAAGCTGCCTCCAGGCAAAGCAATTTTGGTTTGGGCCATGTTTTTGTAAAACACGTTATCGATTGTGATCGTATTGATATCGATGACGTAACACAACCCCCGGGCCATAAACATCCCCGCCAAGGTAACGATAAACGGCTGGATCCGAAAATAGTGAATGATCGCCCCCATCATGCTGCCGAAGCAAGCTCCCACGGCCAATACGAGCGGAATGACCAGGTAAGGAGGCCAGCCCAGCTTGAGCAGACTCGCCGATATCATGGTCGTCAAAGCAACCATGGACCCAACGGATAAGTCGATTCCGCCCGAAACGATCACAAACGTCATTCCCACCGCGGCTACCAAAAGAAAAGCATTGTCGATCAGCAGATTGAAGATAACCTGAAGCGAAAAGAACCCCGTATACCGGAAGGAGCCGACGCCGAACATCGCGATGAACAGCAAGGCGGTAACTGCGATCGGAATATACTGCCGCTTAAGCATGCGGATTCAGCTCCTTTCCCTTGATCCATTGGCGTTTGCTTCGGCGAAGCCGGACCGCTTGACGGAACGATTCCGATTGAATCAGGCAGACGGCCGTCACGACGAACGCTTTCACGACAAGCGTCGTCTCCGGGGGGACGCCTATCATATAAATGGTCGTCGTCAGCGTCTGGATAATAAGCGCGCCGACCAGCGTCCCGCCCAAATAAAATCTGCCGCCATTTAACGAAGTGCCCCCGATCACGACGGCCAAAATCGCATCCAGCTCGTACCATAACCCGGCATTGTTCCCGTCTGCGCTGGATACGTTGGAGCAAAGAATGAGCCCGGCAATGCCGGCGCACAAGCCGCAAAACATATATACCGCGAGGATGACCAGGCTCGAGCGCACTCCAGCGAGCCGACTGGCCGTCGGCTTGCAGCCGACCGCCTCGATGAAGAGTCCGAGCGCCGTTTTTCGCGTCAGCAGATAAGCCAGTATAAAGATGGCCGCAACGATAAAAATGCAAAACGGCAGCGTGAAGAGCGATCCCGCGCCGATATATTTATACGGCGTGCTGGACACGGTAATGATTTGCCCGTCCGTGATTAATTGCGCCACCCCGCGACCGGCCACCATCAGGATGAGTGTGGCGACAATCGGCTGAATGCCGGCTCCGGCTACGAGAAACCCGTTCCATACACCGGCGAAAAGAGAGAGCAGCACGGAGACGGCGACCGCCGTCAACACGAGTGCCAGCTCATTCTGATCGCTGCCCTTGCTGACGATAAGACAGGAGATCGCTCCGGCAATCGCCACAACCGAGCCGACGGACAAATCGATTCCTCCGGTGGCGATGACCAAGGTCATTCCCAGCGCGATCAAAATTAACGGGGAGCCGAAATTCAATATATCGATCAGGCTGCCGTACAAATGACCGTCCCGCATGTTGACGGTAAAAAAGTCCGGAGAATAGATCAAGTTAAAGAGCAGCAGCGCCCCCAGCATGGAGAGCGGCCAAAACAAGTGATGCTTCATCATTGCGCTTACCCTCCCGCGATCGCCTGCATAACGCTTTTTTGGCTCATTTCGTTTCTTGACATTTCCTTGACCTTCCGGCGGTCCCTCATCACGGCGATGCGGTCGCTGACGCGCAGCACCTCATCCAGCTCGGAAGAAATAAACAGCACCGACACCCCTTTTTTCGCCAGCGACAATACGAGCTTTTGAATTTCCGCCTTCGCGCCGATATCGATCCCCCGGGTAGGTTCGTCCAGGATCAGCAGCTTCGGCTCGGTGAGCAGCCACCGTGCGAGGAGCACCTTCTGCTGATTGCCTCCGCTTAAATGCTTAATGAGCTGCTCCGGATTCGGCGGATTGATGTTCAACGTGCGAATATATTCGTCAGCGATTTCCTCCTGCCGCTTGCGGGAAATCGTACGGGTCCAGCCACGGGACGCCTGAAGGGCAAGAATGATATTTTCGCGGACGGTCAGATCGTCGATAATTCCTTCCAGCTTGCGGTTTTCCGAGCAGAAGGCGATGCCGCGGTCAATTGCTTGGCGGGGGGAATTCAAGACGGTATTGCTGCCCGGGATGCGAACGGCCCCTGTATCCCTTCGGTCGGCGGCAAACAGCAAGCGGGCCAGCTCCGTTCTTCCCGAGCCGAGAAGACCGGCCAAGCCGACAATTTCCCCTTTGCGGATTTCCAAATCCACCGGCTCGATGGTCCCCTTTTTACCCAAGGAGACCGCTTCGAGCAGTATCTCGTCTTCACGCGAATGCTGCCCTGCCGTTTTAGGCAGCTCCTCGAGGAGGCGAAGATCTTTGCCGATCATTTTCGAGACCAGCTCTAGTTGGGGAAGATCCTTCGTGAGATGCTCCCCGACAAATTCCCCGCCCCGAAGAATCGTTATTCGATCCGACACCTCATACACCTGGTCCAGAAAATGCGTCACGAACAAAATCGCAAGCCCCTCGCTCCTCAGTTTCCGCATCACGGCGAAAAGCTTAACCACTTCGCCGTGGTCGAGGCTTGAGGTCGGCTCATCCAAAATCAATATTTTGGCCGATACGCTGACGGCCCGGGCAATGGCGACCAATTGCTGAACAGCTACGGAGTATGAATGCAAGGGAAGAGTAACGTCGATGTCCAGGTTCATCCTGGTTAGAAGCAATTCCCTGGCGCTTCGGTACATCTCCTTCCATATAATCCGCCCGAAGCTGCGCGGCTCGCGGCCGATAAATATATTTTCCGCAACGGATAAATTCGGGCAAAGGTTGACTTCCTGATACACCGTGCTGATCCCGGCCTTCTGCGCATCCTGCGGGCTGCCAATGGCGATGCGCTGCCCGTCCAATTCGACGGTTCCTCCGTCGATCGGGTACACTCCCGTCAAAACTTTAATGAGCGTCGATTTTCCTGCGCCGTTCTCCCCCATGAGTGCGTGGATCTCGCCGGGAAACATCCGGAAATTGACGCCGGAGAGCGCTTTAACCCCCGGAAACAGCTTATGGATTCCGGTCATCTGCAAAATAGGAGGCCGCTCGTTCATAGTCCGTTAATCTCCTTTCAAGGCCAAAGGCCGTTCCCGCCGAACAGCGGTATGGAACGGCCTTCTCCTACGGATTGCAATCCGTATGCCTTATTTATTCCGCCAATCTTTAATACTGGCGGTTAGGAAGCTCTTTCTTCGCTTCTTCGGAGGTGAATACGCCCTCCTTGGTGACGATTCGCTGGGCAAGCTGCTTGCCGTCGATGACATCGCGCACCGCCTGCATCAGCTGCGGCCCGAGCAGCGGATTGCACTCGACGATAAAGTTGATCTTGCCTTCGCTGGCTGCGACGAAGCCGTCCTTGACTCCGTCGATGGAGATGATCTTGATATCCTTGCCCGGCACAAGGCCTGCGGCTTCGATCGCCTGGATCGCTCCCAGCGCCATATCGTCGTTATGTGCGTACAAAACCTGAATGTTCTTGTTCGCCTTCAGAAACGCCTGCATGACTTCTTTTCCTTTGGCCCGCGTGAAATCGCCCGTTTGCGAGGCGATCACCTTCAGATTCGGATTCGATTTGATCACTTCCTCAAATCCGGATTTGCGGTCGTTGGCCGGAGCCGAGCCTGTCGTGCCTTCCAGCTGAACGATATTCACCGTTTCCTTGGCGTCTTTATATTGGTCGACCAGCCATTTGCCGGCGCGGCGGCCTTCCTCGACGAAGTCCGATCCGATGAACGTCCGGTAGAGCGAAGTGTCCTTGGAGTCGACCGCGCGGTCGGTCAGGATGACCGGAATCTTCGCGTCTTTCGCTTCTTTCAGCACGGTATCCCAACCGGATTCGACGACGGGCGAGAATGCAATCACATCCACCTTTTGCTGAATAAAGGTACGAATGGCTTTAATTTGGTTTTCCTGCTTTTGCTGGGCATCGGAGAATTTCAAGTCAATGCCGGCCTCCTTGGCCGAATCCTGAATCGACTTCGTATTCGCTGTCCGCCATCCGCTCTCCGCACCGACCTGCGAGAAACCGAGCGTGATCTTTTTGCCGCCTGCGGGTTTGTTATCAGCACCCGCCTTATTGTCCGCAGCCGCCGGTGCCGGCGCCGGTGTCGCAGATGCGTTCGTCGGCTTCTGGCCGCTGCTTCCGCAGGCCGCCGTGAACAGCAATATCAGCGAAGCCGCGACCGCCATGCCCGATTTTTTTAATTTCATGTTTCATTCCTCCCTTTGGATCACCATTTCGTTTGGTGTGACCTCATTATAGAGGGGGAGCAGCGCGGGATTATACGGAGTATGATCGGTTAAATTTATAATTTTTTAGGCGTTTGCAAACGCTTCCTCGGAAAAACTGGAATATTTTTTCGCGAAACTGTAATTTCTTTGCCGATGATTGCGTTTTCAAAAACGATGCTTCATAATTTAACTACTGAAATGCATGAAAAAAAGCGAAGTGGACGGAATCGTACTGGAGAAGCGTTAGCGGTCGCCTTTGTTCTCGGATTTCTACCGCCAACGGGCGGTTCTAATCAAGAAATCCGAGGACAAGAGCGATCGGAAGTACGATCCGGGACACGCAGCGGAAATTTCTCATATTCTCAGTAATTGAAGGATGAAGAAAGGTTTTGCATACGCATGAAGCTGATCCGAAGGATTTCCTCGAGTCTGCGTTCCAAGCTGCTCCTCATGTTTGTTTTCTTCACTTGCGTTCCTTTAATATCCGTCGGTTTAATTTCATATCAGAAATCGTTCAATATCGTGTTCAAAAACAGCAAAGCGTCCACGAAGCTGGTGGCCGACACGCAGGCCCGCGATATCGACCAGCTGTTCATCGATACGGGCAAGCTGCTGGAGCTGAGGAAAAACCCGCAGGTGCTGCAATTTCTGTTCTCCCAGAATGCGGCTACGTACGAAAATGCGAAAGATATTTTGAAAACGATCTCCTCCTATCGCCAAACCTACCGGTACGACAAGGTTCTCAATATTACGATGATCAATCTGTACGGCCGAGGCATCAGCGAAAGGAAAGGCGTTTTCCAAATCGACCGGAATCCGCTGAGGAACCCGCAGCTCGCGTATTTGGTCGACCATCCGGACGAGGTGCTGAACGTGCCTTTCGGAAATTCTTCCATGGAGCGCCTGGACGGGTTTCAGTACAACAACACGAACGTCATCTCGATGATTTCCACCGTGCAGCAGCGCATTACCCACGAGGTGATCGGCTTCATCATCATCGATATGGACGACAGCATCGTCAAGAAATTTTGCGATGAGGTGACCATCGGCCGCAACGGCTTCTTTTTTGTGGTCGATAAGGACGGCAATCCTATTTTCAGCCCGTCACAAACCGGCGGCCGCAGCGGACTGCCGAAGAAGGAAGATTTGAAGGAGCTGTTAAACGGCTCCGCCACAGAGCTTATCGACTCGTCGGAAGGAAAGCCGAAATTCATTTTCGCCTCGGCATCCTTAAGCACGGGGTGGAAAATTATCGGCTATGTCCCGCTGCAGGAAATCGTGGAGGAAGCCAATTCGATCCGGCAGCTGATCATCATCAGTGTCGGACTTTGCATCGCGTTCGCCTTGATCCTGCATTTCTTCGTGTCCTCCCGGCTGATCCGCCCCGTCCATGTGTTAAAAAACAAGATGCAGCTGGCGGCATCCGGTTTTCTCGAAGCGAAGGTCACCCCTGCCGGGACCGACGAGATCGCCGAGCTCGGCAACAGCTTCAATATCATGCTCGGGAAAATAAGAACGCTGCTCGACCAGATTATCAAGGAGCAGCAGGAAATCAAGAAAGCCGAGCAGCGCGCGCTCCAGGCCCAGATCAATCCGCACTTTCTGTACAACACCCTGGATTCGATTTTATGGATGGCCGAAGCGGGAAAGAAGGATCAGGTCGTCCAGCTGGTCATGTCGTTATCCCGGCTTTTCCGAATCAGCCTCAGCAAAGGAAAAGATTGGATCACGGTGGCCAAAGAGCTCGAGCATCTGCAAAGCTACTTAACCATACAACGCATGCGGTACCGGGACATCCTCGAATATGAAATCGACGTCGACGAGAGCTTGCACAGTTACCCGATCCTGAAAATGACGCTGCAGCCGATCGTGGAGAATGCCATATATCACGGCATCAAGAACAAAAGGGGAAAAGGGCTGATCCGCATCCGCGCCTTCGCCGAGGATGACAAGCATATCGTATTTGTGGTCGAAGACAACGGCATCGGGATGCCGCCGGAACGGCTCGAGAAGGTGCGAAGCGACCTATCCGAAGCGCAGCCTCCGGAGGAGACGGGCAATGAGGTATCCGGGGGATTCGGCCTTCATAACGTACAGCAGCGCATCCGGTTATATTACGGAGAAGCCTGCAAGGTACAGCTGGACAGCGAGCCGAACGAAGGTACGGTCGTAACGATTCGCCTGCCTGCGGCGTGGAGAGAAAGCGAGGTGAGCGCATGAAAAAGGTGATGCTCGTCGATGACGAAATTCTCATCAGGGAAACGATGCGGGACAGCATCGATTGGGAAAAAGAAGGATTTGTATATTGCGACGAAGCGCCGGACGGCGAAGTGGCGTTAACGTTAATCGAGCAGCTTCGTCCCGATATCCTCATAACCGATATCAAGATGCCGTTTATGAACGGTCTGGAATTGAGCGCCATCGTATGCCAGCGATACCCCGAGATCAAAATCGTGATTCTCAGCGGTTATGAAGATTTCGAATTTGCCAGAAGCGCTTTGCGGATGGGCGTCGTGGACTATTGTCTGAAGCCGATCAGCGCCAGCGAGCTGCTCCGGCTGCTTCACCGTGTGAGCGAGTCCATCGACAAGGAACGAGGCGAAAAGGCGAACGCCATGAGGCTGCAGGAGGTCACGCAGGAAAAGCTGCTTAACGACTTGTGCAGCGGTTTCATGACGACAACGGATGCCGTTCACCTCAGCTCCGCCTTGAGTTTAAGCCTGCTGGCCCGATTTTACATTGTCGCCATGGCGCACGTTCGTGACGCGGAGCTTGTCATGGCGGATGCCGCGGACGACGCTTCGGATGCCGCGGGGCCGGTACCGGCTCTGCGGAAGCTGACCGCCCGTACCGATGTGCTGCAATTTAAACGAAGCCGAAGCGAAACCGTCTGGCTCTTGAAAGCGAGCACCCTCGAGGAGCTTCACCGGGAGCTGCTGCCGTTCAAAGAGCTTCAAAGCCTTGCCGCGGATACGGATCGGCTGTCCGAACCGGCATGCCCGGTATCCGTCGGTATCGGCAGCATGCAGGATCGGCTGCAGGGCGTCCACCTGTCCTTCCTGGATGCGGCCCAGGACATGCATTGGCGCCGGCTTTCCGGCCAAAACAGGCTGACCATGCGGCAGCAAAGCGCAGAGGTGATGGAGCAATTCGTTCTACTGGACCGCAAAAAATTCGTCGATTTCATGAAAATCGGTTCTCCGCCGATGCTTTCGCCGTTTGTGAACGAATATGCCGCAGACTTGAAGCATATCGAGTGGACGTCGACACCGGTAGGATACTACATTATTAACGATTTGACGCTCGAAGTATTCCGTTCCGCCAAGGACATGTACCGTCACGTGGAGGATCCGGAGCGCTATCTCAGGCAGTTTCAAATGCGGATCGGGCAAATCCGTTCGCACGGGGAGCTGAAGGACTATTTGATCAAACTGATCGAGCAGTTTTGGAATTGGCGTTCCCGTTCCAACGACAAGTACGGTCCTATCATCCGGAAGGCGAAGGACTATATCCAGGCCCATTTTGGCAACGACGCGCTTTCGCTTCAAGAGGTCGCCGATCATGTCAACATGAATGCAAGCCATCTCAGCAAAGTATTCAGCCAGGAGACCGGGCAGACCTTCATCGAATTTTTAACGCAAACCCGCATACAATTCGCCATGGAGCTGCTGAAGAACAGTGCCGCGAAAACGTACGAGATCGCGTTTCAGGCAGGTTACAGCGACCCCCATTACTTTTCGAATTTGTTCAAAAGAATGACCGGCATGACGACCAAGGAGTTCCGAAAATCGGGAAGCGCCGATTGCATAGGGGCCGGCTCGGAGGAGGACCGCTAAATGCGCAGCAAATCAACGGTCCGTATTGCCGGAGGCATCGTCATCTTCATTTGTATCGCGGTATTGCTGCTTCGCACTCCCGTTTTATTTGTGCCGAAGACGGAGCTTCCATCCTCGGCGGATAAACCGAAGGCAACCGCAGAACCGGATTCGAACCGGTTGACCTTCGGCGTTTTGTATCCGACGGCGCATCCCTTTTACGAATCGATTACCGAATCGATCGAGGAAGCCGCCAAACCCCAGTCCATCCGCTTGGTCGTTAAAGCGCCGGACGAATACAACGTGGAGCGGCAGATTCAGATGATGGAGACGATGATCAAGCAAAAGGTGAACGGCATTGCGATCGACCCGATCGATCCGAACGCCCTGACTCCGCTCATCAACAAAGCCGTTCAGGAAGGCATTCCGGTCATCTGCTTCGAGTCCGACGCGCCCCAAAGCCGCCGCTTAGCATATCTAGGCAACGACCCCTTCGCGGAAGGAAATTTGATGGGCAAGCTGATTGACCGCGAACTGAAGGGCAAAGGAATGATTTTGGTCGAAGCCGGCCACAGAGATTCCGCCGGCCAAAGCCGCCGGCTGGAAGGCATGCTCGATTATTTATCCGGGCGGACCGACATCCAGGTGCTCGATACGCGTTACCATACCGGCCTCAGCGAACGCGCGATCAACAATCTGGAAGCGATGATAGACGACCATCCCCATTTCGATGCGCTCGTGGATGTCGACTGGATTTCCAGCTCTTCGTCGATTATCGTTTGGAAAGCGCAAGGTTTGCGCAGAAGGGCATTCGCCTTCGGCCTTACCCCCGAGGTGAAGGAAGCCGTCATCAATGGCCAAATCACCTCCGTCGTCTCTCAGAACGAGGACGGCTGGGGCACAAGGATCATCGAGCTCTTGAGAACCGCATCCGAAGGAAAGTCGCTCCCCCAGCAGGCAGAATTCGGCATGCAGGAAGTGACCGGCGAATCGCTGTCCAAGCTTAAGCCGTAACGTTTCGTCAGCCCGTCAAGCCTGTCAGGGCTCACCTGCCGTCGGCCGGCACCACCCGGTAATCCGTCTTTCGCGCCCGATTCCATTTTACGACGGTGGGGATGCGGCTGACACCGGTTACATCCGTCACTCCGTCTTTATTCCGGGTCAGCGTCAGACTTAATATCGTTCCCCGTACCGTTTTCGGGTTCCTGACCAGCTTCGTCGATACGAAGTTTCCAAGCGACGAAGCCGCCACCCGGGTCCTGACCCGGCCGTAAATGTCTTTCATCTTCGTGACCGCGACCGGGTGCAAAACGTGGGGATGTGCGCCCAGCACGACGTTTGCGCCTCGCTTGAACAGCCGGTGCATCAGCCGTTTTTCCTTTGAATTCGGGTAAGTCCGGTACTCCTGTCCGAAATGCAGGTAGACGATAATAAAATCGGCTTTGTTCTTCAATGCGCGGATATCCGCCGCGATCTTCCTTTCGCTCATGCGTCCCACGATCCACGAATTTGGAATCGGTATCGAATTCGTCCCTTTCGTGTAGGCCAAAAATCCGATGCGAATCCCTTTAACCGGCACGACCAGATGCCGCCTCGCCTCCCCCGCGGAGCGGTACGTTCCCGCATGCCTGAGACCGTGACGGTCGAGGACGCTCAGGGTGCGTTTTAACCCGGCTGTGCCTCCGTCCAGACAATGGTTATTGGCCGTCGCCAGCACGTGAAAGCCGGTTTTTCTCAGCGTCGCCGCGAGCTCGTCCGGGCAGTTGAACAGCGGAAAGCCTGTTCGCGGATGTCTTCGTTCTTCCGGACAGTTGCATTTTTTGCGCTTGCCGGGAACTCCCAAAACCTTTTTCCCGGAAAAGGTCGTCTCCAGATTGCCGATCGCCAGATCGTGTCTCTTCAAACAAGGCTTCACCTTCGCAAAAACGGGATCAAACCGGTACCCGCCGGCAGGCTGTTTGGCCGAAGCGATAATTCGGCTTTTTAATCAGCAGGTCTCCTACAGCGGCGATTTTGATTCGGGTCAACCGCCCCACTCCTCTCCCTTTCAAGTTCACCCTTTAACCTTATTCACGCGGGAGGGGCATTGCCTGCAAAATGGGCTAACCCCTGCAACCCAACCGCTGCGGGCCGAATAAGATATGGAAACACCGATGTGAGGAGACTATCCATGAAACCTGCAAAAGGAATCAAGTGGGAGCATTACCGGGAGTTATGGAAAAACCGTCATATCCGGGGGTACCTCCCTGAAACGATGAAGCTGAGCAAAGCCGCTTTCGTATCGATGCTATCCCGGCATAAAACGGTATACGCCAAGCCGAATCAAGGCGCTTTCGGCATTGGAGTGATGCAAATCAGCAGGCTCGGGCCGGAAAATCAGCCGTCCTACCGCGTTCGCTTCGGCACGCGGCAAAAAACGTTTCGCACTGTGGAAGAAACGTATGACTTCGTATTGTCCCGCAGGGTAAAAAGCGATTATGTGGTGCAACAGGGCATCGAGCTGCTCACCTGGAACCATCGGCCGTTCGATCTTCGCCTGATGATGACGAAGCAAAGCCGTTCCCCGTGGCAAAACGAAGGATTCGTCGGCCGGGCCGCCCATCCGCGGAAGATCGTCACGAACATCCGCAGCGGCGGCACCGCGATATCTATCGAAGACCTGCTCGCTCCATACGCCGATTCGGCGGGCAAACAGAAGATCATCGCCAGACTGAACGCGCTGGGAAGGCGCATATGCGAGCAGCTCGAAGGCGGCTATCCCGGCATTCGGCTTTTTGGCATCGACATGGGGCTCGATCGCCGCTTAAAGCCGTGGGTGATCGAGGTGAACACCCGCCCGGAGAAAATATGCTGGAAATGCATGAGAAAGCTGTACCGCAAAAACCGGCGCTCCGGCGAACGGGTGTCGATCAGCAGATAAGCCCGGAATAAGTTGATAAACGATGGAGCGGACCTTCTAAGAAGTCCGCTCTTTTCTCGTTTATCGGCTCATATAGCTGCACTATCCTCGTCGAATGAAGAACTTGCCCCGGTCCGTTTCCATGACCGGCGCCAACCCCGCGGCCACAACCGCCAGCACGTCCCGCGCCATGGCTTCCGCCTTGCGCCTTTGAGGACTTCGACTCCACTGCACGGCGGTCCCTAATATCCCCCAGCTTATGACGTGGGCCGTCGCGTCCACTATCTCTTGCGTGACGGAAGCACGCGCCTCTCCGCTTAACCATTTGAAAATAATCAGCTCCATAAAGGCTGTCATTAACAACTGCCACGTGCGTTTCACGCGGGGATCGTTGGCGTTAACCGGCATACTCCACCTCACCATAAATGAATTCTCATGAACTTAAAAAAACAACAATCGTTCACGAATGTTGTCTACACAACGACAACGGCCGTTTGCTGGTTGCCCGGAACTCTAAACGCGCTTATCATTCATTATACAGTGTAACATACACGACATTGACGCATAAACAACACTGTTGAATTTCTGCGTTGGCCATAAGGTCGAATCCTATTAGGCCAGGCGACAAAAAAGAAAGGATGTTGTTTGTGAAAGGAATGGAGAAAACACGTTTTGGAGGATCCGGTGTCATTTTATCCGCTTCTTGGAGGTGGTCTTTGTGATTGTCATCACCACTCCCACCGGACAAATCGGCCGCCAGGTTCTCGACCATATCCTCGACAGCACGGAGGCGATCCGCGTAATTGCGCGCGATCCTTCCCGCCTCTCTCCCCGCGTTCGCGAGCGTGTAGAGGTCGTGCAGGGTCAACACGACGACGTCGAGGTCGTCTCCAAAGCGCTGGAGGGAGCTGACTCCGTGCTTTGGGTTGTGCCCCCGAACCCCCAAGCCGAGAGCATCCAGGACCACGTCCTGAGCTTCGTCCGGCCGTTGTACACGGCGATCAACCGCCAAGGCGTAAGGCGCGTGATCGGGGTCTCGAGCCTGGGACGCGGAATAGCCAAAAATGCCGGACAGATCTCGGCGATATTCGCCATGGACGATTTGATCGAGAGCACGGGCGTAAGTTACCGCTCGCTCTGCATGCCGGGGTTTATGGATAATATGCTTTGGCAGATCGAGCCTATCAAAAATCAAGGAATGTTTTTCTATCCGATGTCCGGGGATCGTAAGACTCCGACCTGCAGCACCCGCGACATCGCCGCCACCGCCGCCAAACTGCTGCTCGACCGCAGCTGGGACGGGCAGGAAAACGTCCCGGTTCTCGGCCCTGAAAACCTATCCTTCAATGAAATGGCACGGATCATGTCCGAGGTGCTCGAGAGACCGGTTCGCTTTCAGCAGGTCTCCGGCGAGGACTACAAGTCCGCGCTGGTTCAGCACGGGATGAGCAAGGCGTGGGCGCAGGGGATCATCGACATGGCGGCCGCTGCCGAACGGGGCATTTACGATGCCGAACCGCGGACTCCGCAGTCCTCTAGTCCCACCAGTTTTCGCCAGTGGTGCGAGGAAGTGCTCAAGCCGGCGGTCCTGGCTTAAAGATGTTAAGAAAGCGGTCCCCCGCATATGCAAGGGGGACCGCTTTATACATGATTGAAGCCGGTTGTCCGCTGCTGCCACTCTATTCGCGGATAACCCGTATGGCGTCCGTCACAAATCGGTGCAGCCGCGCCACTCCTTCCGCAATCTGCTCCTCGCTCAGTCTGCCGTAGCCGAGCACGACTTTATGGCGGTTCCTTCCTTTAACGATCGCATAATCCTCAAGCGAACTGAGCCGTACGCCGAAGCGTTCGGCGTCGGCCCAATGGATGCGGCTGTGCGTTTCCTCGGGAAACGCGACTTGTGCGTGCATGCCGGCTTCATCCCCGCGCAGCTCCGCCTCGCTTCCGAAATGCCGCTTCAGTTCCGCCTCCAACTTCATGCGCCGTTTCATATATACGGCTTTCATCCGGTGAACGTGGCGGTCGAAATGCCCGTTTTCAATGAATCGGGCGAGCGCGGCCTGGGGAATCGAAGAGGTGTGCAGGTTCAGCTCCGTTTTCGCGCGCACCGCCTCGCCGATCAGCTGCGGCGGCACGACGAGAAAGCCGAGGCGCAGACCCGGCGACAGCGTTTTGCTGAATGTGCCCGCATAAATGACGCGGTTAGGCGACAACGCCTGCAGCGGCGGCACCGGGACGCCTTTATGGCGGAATTCGCTGTCGTAATCGTCTTCCAAAATATAGAAGCCGTTCGCTTCGGCCAGGCGAACGGCCATCTGCCGGCGCTGGATCGAAAGAATGCTGCCGGTCGGATACTGATGCGAAGGGGTGAGCACGATCAAACCTTCCCCCTCCGGGTCGATCCGGCCGATATCCATGCCGTGTCCGTCAACCTCTACCGGGCGGATGGCATACCCGAAGCGGCGAAACACATCGGGCACGAAATCAACCGTGGGATCCTCGATGAAAGCAGTTTGAAACCGGTCAGCGAGCGCAGAGGCGATGAGCAGAAAGCCTTCCGACGATCCGGAAACGACAATCACTTGGCCCGGATGGCAGCGGATGCCCTTGATCCGGAACAAGTAACGAACGAGAGCTTTTCTCAGCTCGAGCTCCCCGACAGGATCGCCGTAGCCGAGCAAATCGTCCGGCGCGTAGTCCGCGGCTTCGCGCAAATATTTCGCCCAAAGCTTGCGCGGAAACAGCTGCAAATCGGGAATGCCGCCATTGAAATCGATAATGTCGCCGCGCTCCTTGGCGGCGGGCGGCATAGCAGCAGGCTGGATAGGGGATGACGGCTCGTTTTTGCGCGGACGGACTTGTATGCCTTCGGCTATATAGGTTCCAGAGCCAATCCGGCTCTCGAGGTAGCCTTCGGCCGTCAATTGCTCGTACACGTCGATGGCGACGTTCCGCGCCACGCGCAGCTCCCGCGCCAACGTCCGCGTCGGAGGCAGGCGCGTCCCCGCCGGCAGCTCGCCGCCTTCGATCATGGAACGCAGGTGGGCGCACAGCTGCCGCGTGATAGGACCGGCGGAGACGTCAGGCTGAAATCCGAACATACGGCACCTCCAAATTGGTTCTTGGAAATCGACGAAAATCGGATCTGATCGCGACCTATTTTCCTTATTATACTAAATTTGAACCAAACGACGAAGAAGGAGATGGAATCCGGATGAAAAGAAAATTGGGAAGATCCGGCATCGAGGTCAGCGCGCTCGGCGTCGGATGCTGGGCGATCGGCGGGCCTTGGCACGATGCGGTGAGCGGTCAGCCGTACGGATGGGGAAAAGTCGACGACAACGAATCCGTTCGCGCTCTTCAATGCGCAATCGATAACGGCATCACATTGATCGACACCGCGGACAACTATGGCGCCGGGCACAGCGAGACCGTTGTCGGCAAGGCGATTTCCGGCAAGCGCAGCAAGCTCGTCGTTGCGACAAAATTCGGTTATGTCACGCGGGCGGAGACCAAGGAGGCATTCGGTTCGAACGCGTCCAAAGCCTATATCAAGCAAGCCTGCGAAGCCTCGTTAAGGCGGCTGAACACGGACTATATCGACTTGTACCAGCTTCATCTGAACGATTATCCGGCGGATTTGGCGGAGGATGTGATCCAGACGCTCGAAGAACTCGTCGCCGAGGGCAAAATCCGCCGTTACGGCTGGTCCACCGACTTCCCGAACCGCGCCGAGTTGTTCGCCCAGGCCGAGCATTGCGCAGCGATCCAACATGAGCTTAACGTGTTTCACGACAGTCCGGCGATTTTGGAAATATGCGAAGCCTACGGGCTGGCGAGCCTGAACCGCTGCCCGCTGGCGATGGGGCTGCTGACGGGCAAATATACAGCAGCAACGCCGATTACGGATCCCTGCGACATCCGAGGTCGACAAAACCCGGATTGGCTGACCTATTTTCACGAAGGATACCCGTCGCAAATGCTCACAGCCAAACTGAACGATCTGCGGGACGTGCTGACGTCCGGCGGCAGAACGCTTGCCCAAGGTGCACTAGCTTGGCTGTGGGCGAGAAGCAGAGCGGCGATCCCTATCCCGGGCTTCCGCACGGTGAAGCAGGTTATGGAAAACGTGAAAGCGATGGAGTACGGCCCTTTAACGGCCGAGCAGATGCTGCAGATCACGCGGATTTTATACGAGGAGCAGCAGGTCTAGCTCGGCAGGCCACACAGATGGGGATTACCCGTTCGTTAGCGTGCGGAGGCTGGGTTGTGTGGCTGAGACACCTCGTTCAGCCAGCAACCCATAGCTCATCAGACCCCGGCACGCTCGTACCCGGGAGCGCGGTATTCCCCCGGAAGCCGCGAGTTCCACCGATCCGTGGTCTCGCCGGAACTCGCCGGGTCTGAAGGGCAACCGCAATCCGGGCTAAAGACCTGCGATCACCGATCACCCGCGTAGAATAAGCTACCTCAATTGAATCCGCACAAACTTCCGCTTGCCAACCTGCAGCACGTCGCCATCCTGAACGGCAATCCGCTCCTGGGGATCCGCCATCTTGCGCTCATTCAGCCTCACGGCGCCTTGCGCGACGCTGCGTCTCGCCTCTCCGTTCGACGCTTGCAGTCCGGATACAACCAGAAGCTTGACAAGCGGGATGCCGCCTTCCTCCAGCTCGGATTTGTCGAGCCCGAAT
Source organism: Paenibacillus hamazuiensis (assembly GCF_023276405.1). NCBI lineage: Bacteria > Bacillati > Bacillota > Bacilli > Caryophanales > Paenibacillaceae > Paenibacillus > Paenibacillus hamazuiensis. The sequence goes on along the minus strand of NZ_JALRMO010000001.1, from coordinate 852,823 downwards.
ACTTCGATTTCGTCCGGAAGCGCGCGTTTTTGAAAGACGTCGATAAAATACTTTTCCGCCTCTTCCGCCGCCTCATCGCCGTGATACATGCTTACATAAAGCTTGGCCAGGCGGATTTTGGCGTCGCGCGGATGCACCGTACCGTCCTCCAAGCCCGTCTTTAGCCCGAGCAGCTCCTCGCCCGAAAGAGGTGTCGTCAGCTCGTAATATTTCAGCATCAGCTCATCGGGAATGGACATCGTTTTCCCGAACATTTCGTTCGGCGCCTCATCGATGCCGATGTAGTTGCCCAAGCTTTTGCTCATTTTTTGCTTGCCGTCCAGCCCCTCCAATAGCGGCATCAAAATGGCGACTTGGCTCTCCTTCTTGTCGTAGGCGCTCTGCAGCGTCCTGCCCATCAAGATGTTAAAGGTTTGGTCCGTACCTCCAAGCTCGATGTCGCTTTCCAGCTCGACCGAATCGAAGCCCTGCATCAGCGGGTAAAAGAACTCGTGAATATGGATGGGCCGGCCTCCGGCATATCTTTTGGCAAAATCGTCCCGTTCCAGCATCCTCGCCACCGTGAGTTTCCCTGCGAGCTGCAGCACATCCGCAAACTTCATCTCACCCAGCCAGGCGGAGTTAAAGAAAAACTTCGTCTTTTGCGGATCGAGTATTTTGTAGAGCTGCTTCCGGTACGTCTCCGCGTTGCGGTTCACGTCCTCCTCGGACAACTGCTTGCGCGTTTCCGATTTTCCCGTCGGATCGCCGATCCGACCGGTGAAATCGCCGATAATGAGCTGCACCTCGTGCCCCAGCTCCTGAAACTGTCTCAGCTTGTGCAAAACGACCGTATGCCCGATGTGAATGTCCGGCGCCGACGGATCGAGCCCCAGCTTGACCCGCAAAGGACGGCCGGAGACGGCGGAAGCGGCCAGCTTTTCCTTGAGCGCTTCGTCGGGAACAACTTCTACAGCGCCGCGGCGGATCGCCTCCAGCTGCCGTTCGATCTCCTGTTTCTGCTGCTCGGTGAGCTTTGCAAATTCGCTCATGCGTATCCCTCCATTTTTGTCGGTAAAAAAAAGAGACAACTTCCGCCCCCTAAGGGACGAGAAAGTTGTCTCGCGGTACCACCCTAATTAAAGAAGACCATCCGAACCGGCCTACCGGCGTTCAAATGCCTTCCTTCACTTATTTTCAAATAACGGCAGCGGATTGCCGGGAACAAGCTACTTGCGCCTGGCGCGCTTTCCCTTATTCCATCTCGGGGCTGTATTTCGGAAATAGGCCTGCACCGGTTCGCACCGAACCACCGGCTCTCTGCAGCTATGGACATGTTTCCTACTCAGGTCGATCGCAAATCTCGAACCATACCCGTCATCGCATTCATCGATATGAAGTTTAACCAAGATTAAATCATAATCCGAAGCCGCTGTCAAATCGCCGGCACAAACCGGATAAACCGCTCCAAAGTCCCGTCGAACGGATAAAGCCCCGCATTCACGCGGTGCTGCAGGTTCTTCAGCTCCTCCCGGGCCCGCCGGATCAACTCCTCGGGGTACCCGAATTTGACCGCATTCGCCGCAAATTCATCTTCGTCGACGACCTTCCATTCCCCGTTCCGATAAACCAGATCAAGATCCAAATCGACAAAAGAAACGTTCGTTCCGCGCAAAACGGCCGGCTCGTTAATGTTGCAGTAATATTGATAAAGAACGCCGTTCCTCACATCTGCGCTGACGGTAAACCACAAATCAAACGGAAAAAGCTCAATCGTCCAGTTTTCCGTCGTAAAAATTTTCCCCTTCGTGTGATGATGCAGCTCCCTGCCGTATTCCCCCAAAACGACGATGTGCGAATCGGTTGCCTCCAGCAGTTTGGTGTTCCACTCGTAATGCAGCCGGTTGCCGTATTTCAGGGCTTGAACGGTTATTCGCGTATCCATGGGACCATCCTTCATTCGCTTATTTTCGATTTGTCGAACCTCGCAATTCGTCAAAATAGAATGGCCGTCCGTCACCTGATGCTCAGCCGCAGCTCCATGTCTCCGATCGCAACGGTTTCCATTCCCGGTTCATCGGCAAATTCCATCTCGGATATCAGCACGTTGTCCCACAGCACATGGCGAAAACGCTCAAGCGCTAGCCTCAGCCGCGGATCCGCATCCAAAACTAGATGTACGCGCCGCTCGATCGGCAGTCCCAGCTTCTTGCGAAAGTCTTGTACGGCCCTTACGACTTCGCGGACAAAACCTTCCTCCACGAGCTCCCCGGTAAGCACCGTGTTTAATGCGACGGTCATTCCGTATCCGGAGGCGGCGGCGTATCCTTCCTTCGCCTGCTTCTCCACAAGCAGCTCGTCGAGTGCGACTCGCAGCGTCTCCCCGCCCGCGCTAACGTTCAGGAAGCCGTCTTCGATGGCTCTTTTCGCTTCGGAAGCGGACAGCTTCTTCAGATTATCCTGCAGAGGACCGACCAAGGGACCGTATTTTTTTCCCGCCGCCTTAAGGTTTAGCTTCAGGAGGTGCCTGACGATGCCGCTGTCGCCTTGTTCCACACGGATCGCCTTGACGTTGATCTCCTCTTTGACGATGCTTTCGTACCGGCCCAGGTCAAAGCTTCTGTCCGACGAAACGATCAGCTCCGACAGCGGCTGCCGGGTTTTGATGCCGGCTTCGCTGCGGACGCTGCGCGCCAGCTCCACAAGCTGCCGCACCGCAGCCATCTCCCGCTCCAGCGACTCATCGATGAGCTCCGGATCCGCCTGCGGATAGTCCGTCAAATGCACGCTTCCTTCGCCGCCAAGATTGCCGTAGATCTCCTCGGCGATGAACGGAGCATAAGGCGCCATCATCCGGGCTACCGTGAGCAGCACCTCGCGCAGCGTCCCATAGGCCGACAGCTTATCCGCCGTCATGCCGCTGCCCCAGAACCGGTCTCTGGAGCGGCGGATATACCAGTTGCTCAGCTCGTCGACAAACGTTTCCATGTGCTTCGCCGGATTCAGAAAATCGTTTGCCTCCAGCCCCTTCGCCATTTGAAGCAAGGTGCTGTTCAGCCTCGACAAAATCCACCGGTCCAGCTCGTTCGGGACGTCTTGGCGGGAACTCGGCCGCGATGCCGGCTGTGCGTGCGAGCTCTCCGGATCATAACGGTCGATCGACGCATAAAGCGCATAAAACGCATGGACGTTATGGAGCGTATCGATCACCTTCGACTTGGCTTCGGCAACGATCTGCTTGGAGAACCGCTTGCTGTTCCACGGGGCGCTGTCGGACAATAAAGCCCAACGGAGAGCGTCCGTACCGAACTCTTCGATGATGTCCCAAGGATCGATAACGTTGCCCTTGCTCTTGGACATCTTCTGTCCGTTCTCATCCAGCACGTGTCCGGTCGAAATGACGGCCTTGTATGGCGCTTTGCCGTTGTACAGCGTGGACACCGCCAGCAGCACATAAAACCAGCCGCGCGTCTGGTCGATGGCCTCGCAGATGATATCCGCGGGATATTGCTCCTCAAACAGCCGCTTATTCTCGAACGGATAATGGTACTGCGCAAACGGCATCGAACCGCTGTCGAACCAGACGTCGATCACTTCCGGCGTCCTTTCCATCGTACCTCCGCACGAGCAGCGCAGCTTTACTTCATCCACATACGGCTTGTGCAGCTCCAGGCTGTCCGGGAGCGGCCGCACGGATCTTTCCTTGAGCTGCGCCCGGCTTCCCGGCGCAAATTCGCTTCCGCAGCTGCCGCATGTCCATACGTTCAGCGGCGTACCCCAATAGCGGTTGCGGCTGATGTTCCAGTCGACGAGCTCCTCGAGAAACTTGCCGAACCTCCCTTCGCGCAGATGGGAAGGATACCAATCGATCTTGCCGTTGTTCCGGATGAGCTGCTCCTTGACCGCCGTCGTCCGGATGAACCAGCTTTCCATCGCATAGTAAAGCAGCGGCGACTTGCAGCGCCAGCAGAACGGATAGCTGTGCTCGTAGCGCTCCTTGGAAAACAGCAGGCCGCGCTCGGCCAAGCTTTTCACGATATCGACGTCGCAATCCTTGACGAAGCGCCCGGCAAAATCGGTGATCCGCTCCATATAACGCCCCGCCGGGTCCACGACGTTGACGAAATCGAGCCCGTGCTGCCGCGCCGTCCGGTAGTCGTCCTCCCCGTGGGCCGGGGCGATATGCACAATGCCGGTACCGCTCGCATCGCTGACGTAATCGGCATCGACGACGATATGCCCTTTGCTCGCACGGACGTAGCCGAAGGGCGGCTCATAGCCGGTGCCCACGAATTCGCGGCCCTTGTGCGCGGATATGATCTCGCAGCCTTCTCCGAACAGACGCTCCGCCAAGTTTTGCGCGACAATGTAATTTTCACCGTCATGCCGTACCTTGACATAATCGATGTCCGGGTTCACCGCCAGCGCCACGTTGGCCGGAAGCGTCCAAGGCGTTGTCGTCCAGGCGAGAAAGATGTCTTCGCCGGACTTGCTTCTGAACTTCACCGTCGCGCTCAAATCCTTGACATCCTCGTAGCCTTGCGCCACCTCGTGGGAGCTGAGCGTCGTCTGACAGCTCGGACAATACGGGGTGACGCGGTGGCCTTTGTACAGCAAATCTTTCTTATGGATTTCGGACAAAATGTGCCATACGCTTTCGATATAGTCGTTCGACAGCGTCACATACGGGCGCTCCATATCCGTCCAGTAACCGATGGCCTCCGTCAGTTCGCGCCACAGCTCCTCGTATTCGAACACGCTGGCCCGGCATTTCTCCACAAACTCGGCGACGCCGTACTCCTCGATTTGCTGCTTGCCGGAGATGCCGAGCTGCTTCTCCACGCCCAGTTCGACCGGCAAGCCATGCGTATCCCATCCGGCTTTGCGCACGACGCGGTAGCCCGACATCGTTTTGTAGCGGCAGATGAAATCTTTGATGACGCGCCCCAGCACATGCCCGATATGCGGTTTGCCGTTCGCGGTCGGGGGCCCTTCGTAAAAGACGAAGTTCGGCCGTCCTTCCCGAAGTTCAATCGATTTGCGGAACGTATCGTCCCGCCTCCACTGCTCCAGCACGCGCAGCTCCCGCGCTCTCGCTTTTTCTTTCACATCGACTTGGTTCATGCATTTCATCCTTCCTCGTTCAAGATTGAGAAAAACAAAAAAATCCCGCCCCGTAAGGGACGAGATTTCATCTCGCGATACCACCCTTGTTCCGCAATGGATCGTCCAAATAAGATCCTGCGGCACCTCATACTACGTACCATCATACGCGCCCCTTCTAACGGCGGGATCCCGGGTCAGCTTACTGCAAGCTTCAGCTTTCCTTCTCGGAGAGGATTTTCCGTCAAGTCTTGAACGTCGGCTTTCAGCTCTAGGCCGACTCTCTGGGGATCAAGAGGTTTGGCGTACTCTTTCTCGTCAACGAATTTATTCAGTCGATGAAGTTAACTCCATTTTTACACCAATTTCAAATTAATGTCAACCCCGGATATGTCATCCTGTGTAAATTATCCGTGCCTGTCATCCCATTTCGATCAGGAACGTCTTGATCTCGTAAGGAGCGATCGGGAAGCGAAGCGTCGGCACCGTATGCCGTTCCCCGACCGGCCGCTCCAATAAATCGCATTCCTGCCACGAACGTATCGGAAGGCCGCTTGCTATTTCCACCATACCGCGCCCTCCGGCAAATTCGTGCAGGCGGAGTACGACCCGATCGCCGTCCTCGGCTTTTTTTACGGCATCGATCAGCACATGTTCGTTGTCTGTGCCAAACAGACAAAGCTTCGCCAGCGCAGGTTTGCCCGCCGTACAGGTCAGCGGATTGTTCAGCTGCCATGCCTCGCGAACCGTGTTCCCCTCAAGCCAGCCGCCGGCGTGCGGCAGCAGGGCATAAGTAAAAGCATGCTCGCCCTGATCCTGCGTCGGATCGGGACGGATCGCCGATTTGATCAACGTCAGCCGCATCGTATTCCCTTTGATGTCGTAGCCGTATTTGCAGTCGTTGAGCAAACTGACGCCGTAACCGTGCTCCGACAAATCCGCCCACTGGTGGCCGGCCGTTTCGAACTTGGCGAGATCCCAGCTCGTGTTCCAGTGCGTCGGGCGCCTCACATTGCCGAATTGAATATCATAGGTCGCTTCGGTGGCGCGCACCTCGACCGGAAACGCCACCTTCAGCAGTTGCTGGCGCTCGCGCCAGACCACCTTCGTCTCAAAGTCGATTCTTCGGCTCTCGGCATAAAGAACCATATTTTGGAATATCGCGGATTTGCCAAATGTCCACTCAAACTGCACGACGGCCCGGAGCGGGCCGAGCTCCTTTACTTCAACGCGCCGAATCCCGTCGATTACGCGCATCTTCTCCTGATAAAACAAATCGATGTCCCAGGCGTCATGCATCAGCGGCTTATCCTCAAACACCTGCAGCACGTTGCCGCAAGCGCCCTGGGCCAGTACCTCCCGCCCGGCGCTCTTGTCGAATACGCGAGTCAGATGCCCATGGACGTTCCACTCCATAACATAATGCGGTGTCGATAATCCGGTCGCATGGGCGGTAAAAGGAACCGCCTGCGCTTGCCCGGACTGCGCCGATGCCGCGGCCGGCCTGAAGCGGATCTCCCCGCAGCCCATCGAAGGAAGCTCAGGCGTCTCCACCAGCCAAAAGCCGCTGCTGCGCTGCGCCGGCAGCTCATGACCGTTCCCGCCAACCCAAACGCCCTCTTCCCGTCCCTGAGTTAGGGGAACCTTAAGCAAATCTTTGCGCCGCCAGTTTGCCGAGTTGAATACGGTCAACGTTTCGGCCGTTCCTCCGGCCACAGCCTGGCTGCCCGGCCCACCGCTCGCTATCGCTTCGGCCGCTGCCTTCCAGACGCCGGCGCCGATGCTCTCCGCCTCCTCGTATTCCTTGCGGCTGTCCTCGTATACTTCCTTGATGGACGAACCCGGAATAATATCGTGGAATTGGTTTCTCAGCACGATTTTCCAGCCTTCCTCCAGCTTTCTCTGCGGGTAACTGCTCCAGCCCGCTCCAAGCAGGCAGTCCAGCGTGCACAGAAACTCCGCTTCGCGGTACAAAAGCTCCAGCTTGCGGTTCATCAGCTTGTTGTACGCCTGGCTCGTCAATGTTCCGCGGTGGTACTCCAGGTAAAGCTCCCCGTCCCACGTATGGACATACTCCTTGGTCTCGGCCACCGTCCGCTGTAATTTCTCAAAGAAACGGTCCGCTCTTGATATGACCATACGGGGCATTCCCGGCAGCTCGTCGAGACGGCGGCGGTGCTCCAGCATTTCCCGGTTCGCCCCTCCCCCGCCGTCGCCATAACCGTAGGACATGAGCAGCTCCTTGTTCAAGCCTTTGTCGCGGTAGCGGTCCCACAGCCCGAGGGCGGTCTCCGCCCTCAGCACGCCGTTGTAGCCATGGCGCTTCACATCCTTTTGCCCCGGCCGTGGCGTCGTTATAAAGTGGGCGAGCACCTCCGAGCCGTCGATGCCCTTCCAAATAAACGTATCGTGCGGCATCTGGTTGTACTGGTTCCAGCTGATCTTGGTCGTCATAAACGTCGGGATGCCGGATTTTTTCAAAATTTGCGGCAGCGCCCAGCTGTATCCGAACACGTCGGGCAGCCACAGGTATGTGCACTCTACCCCGAACTCTTCCTTCAAAAACCGGGTGCCGAGCAGGATTTGGCGGACGAGCGATTCGCCGGAAGGCACGTTGCAGTCCGCTTCCAGCCACATTCCTCCGGACGCTTCCCAGCGTCCTTCCTTGACTCTCGCCCGGATTTGCTCATAAATCTCCGGGTAATCCTTCTTGATGTAATCGTACAGCTGCGGTTGGGACTGCAAAAACATATATTCCGGGTACTTCTCCATCAGCCGCAGGACGGTGGAGAACGAGCGGGCCGCTTTTTCCCTCGTATGCTTGAGCTGCCAAAGCCATGCCACATCGATATGCGTATGGCCGACGCAGTGCAAGGTCACCGGATGATGCTTCTCCATCTTGCCCAGCTCCGCACGAAGCGCGGCCCGCGCCTCAAAGACCGATTCGTAAAAAGCAGAGGAGCCCGGATAAGACCAGTCCACCAGGTTCATAGCCTGATTCAAAGCCTGCAGCAGCGCATGGCGTTCCGCACTCCCGCCGTCCATTTCCTTGACCGTTTCCACGATCGCCCATCCGGTATAATACAGATCGTCCGCCGCTTCGTCCAGCCATGCGACCTCGGCCCGCTTCAGCTCGCACTCGCGGGGTTTGCCGGGGCCGCCTCCCATGCCGGACCAGGTGCGGAATTTAAGCGACAGCGCGGTCCCTGCGGCATCCTCCGGCAGAAACACCTCCTGATGGTTGGCATCCACTCCGTGGTAGGGCGAGCCGTTCACGTAAAGCAGCGACTCGAACGCCGTCCCTCCGCCCGTTCCGGCGCCCGGAGCGCTGAAATCGAACAAGCCGACGATCGGCCTCCCCTTCCACTCGACGGGAATCGGCACATCCGCCGTTAGCCACGCATATACGTCGTGACCCGTCCAGCGATCGCCGACGCGCATTTCCACCCACGTTCCGCCTTCAGGAGGATACGCCCCGATCTCGCCTTTCTCGTCAAGCTGAAACCGGAAAGCTTCGATTTTGACCGCATCCCTGTACCTGTAGCCGGCCAGCTCCCGAATCCGCAGCGCCAATTTTTCCTCCGTAAAAAAATACATCGTCCCGTCCTCCATGATTTAGTATTAGTGCCGAAGCCCAGCCGCCTTATTTCAAGCTGACCACGATCTCCGCGGATTTACCGTTAGGCGCCATGGCCGAAAGCGTGAATGCGGCAATATCGCCATTTGTACCCGTATAGGTAATCACGCCGGTCTGCGGATCCACGCTCACCGTATCCTGTCCCGTCGACTTGCCCTTATACTGCACGTTGCGGATGTAAAAGCCGACTTGCAGCACTGCGTTGTATTTCAAAATATCGCCGGCGGTGCCCTGCGTGTATTCCGAGCCGTAATGGTCGCGGAACAATATTTTTTGCATCAGCTTACCGTCCCACGCCGTTAAGCCGTTCAGTTCCTTGTAGCCGATCTCGGCGCGCGTTCTGTCCGCTTTCATGAGATCCGCCTGCGGAATTTCCGGTTTGACGGTAACGGGCATCTGCACCGATTTCATCCCCTTGGGCGTTTCAAAATATAAGGTCACGGTCGTCTTGCCCTCGTTATTGCCGACCAGGTAATATTTGTAGTTCGGTTTGGCGGCTGTCCCGATGTTGTAATACACGGCGGATACGACCGTGGTATTGGAGCTGATGAACCTTCCGGGAAGCGCGTTGATCATCGACTGGGGTACTTCGACTTCTTCGCCGCCCGCGTCTTTGCCCGTGATCCATATATCGTGGGCGATCAGGCGCCGGTCGGCCAAAATGCCTTCCGGCGTCGGCGTAACCGAGCTGTCTTTGATATCGCCATACTTGTACGCGCTGACGACACCGAACATCGTGTTGTTTTTCGAATAGCGTATTTTCACCTTGTAATCGATCGATTCGTCGCCGTCTATCACCTTGACGACCCGGCTCGTCTCGCCGACGATGCGCGCTTCGATAGCTCCGCCGGCACCGGTCGTCACTTTGGCGATTTGCAGGAGCAGCCTGTAAGTCCCCGTCTTCGCGCCGTCGGCCTCAAATTTCAGCTCGTAGTCGTTCACGTTTTCAAAATTGATGCCTTGAATGTTGTTTTTGGATGTGTCGGTGTAGTTTTGGTCGACCGTGATTTTCTCCCTCGTCCCCGGAGGTGTCGGATTCGCCGCTTTCACCGTATTGAACGGGTCTTTGAGCCCGCCGTTAACGCCTCCGCTGATCGGATACAGCGCCCCGTTGCCCGATACGTCCCCGATGTTTTCCAAAACGGCAAACAGCTTATAGCCCGCGTCCGCTCTCACTTTGCCCGGATCGTCGCGCTGCGCGAGGACGGAAATGTATCGGTCGTCCCTTTTGACGAGCGCCCCGTACTGGTCTTTGATAAGGAATTTGATGGTGCCTTGCGCCCCGTTCAAAAACTTGGGAGCAATATCGCCGCTGACATCGATGGTGGCGGGATACCGCTCTTCGCGTTCCGTAGTGATGTTCAGCTTGGCGGACTTCCCGGTTTCCCGAACGGTGATTTCGATAGTTCCGCTCGCTTTGCCGGTAACCGGACCGGAAATGAGCAGCATGCCGCGGTATTTGCCCAAGACGGCGATATCGACTTTGCCCAGGTTGCCGAGCGTTTCGCGCACGTGAAAGCCGTTGTGTTCGTCCGCATACCGGGCGATTTGATCCGTCGTCAGCTTGTTCCCTTGGGCATCCTTCACGATGATCGGAATCGCGACATCGGTATCTCCGGCGGCGATCGCATCGTTAAACGCATCGAATTCGACGGAATCGGGCACATCCGTTCCGGCAACCGGAACTTTGACCGCTGCGGTCTGTCCGGAGACAAGCGCAAACAACTTGAGCTCCACTTCCTTCGTGCCGCTTACGGAGGAATCGGCCGTCATTTTAAGCTCGGGCACGCCATCGTCGTCATAATCGAACCAAGGATTTTTGTCCAGCAAGACCGCCGAGGAATCGGACGACGCAGCATGAATGCCGTAGCCGGTATTCAGGCCGTAATCCATCGTTTCCCCGATTTCCGTCACCCGCATCCCGTACTGATCGAATGCGTTCACCTGCAAATAAGCCGTTTTGCCGCTTTGCAGTTGCTTGTCTTTCCCGCTGAATATAAGCTTGCCGGGCTCCAGTTTATAAACGTAAGGGATATCGCCGACCGTAAACGTTTTGTTGATGCTCATATTGCTCGCTTCATCGATAATCCATACCGAGAACCTGGTATATTTCGGCACTTCCCGCAAATCCAGCTTGACCGCCTGTTTGCCGGAAGCGGGCCGATAATTGACGTTGTCCGCTTTGATCGTAAAATAGCTTGCCGGCATCGGCATCGGCTCGCCATACTGATTCGCCGCCTTAAATTCGACCTCGACCCCGTTCGCCTGCGCAACCATGTCGGATTCCGTCGTAAACTCCAGGCTGGCCAGCTTCTCCTTCTCTACCGTCGTTTCCGCGGTGATCTTGTCCGTGATGCCCAGTCCAAGATATTCCAGCGATACGGAGATCTTGCCTTCGGGCAATGCGGAATCGAAGGTGACGGTCGCCGTCTTGCGGTCTTTGGACCATTTCACGGTTCCTTTCACCTCGGCCCCGCTCCGCTCGATCAAAAGCTCAGCCAACTCCGTGTCCGCCGGCTTGTTCAACTGCACGGTCAGCGTTCTGGCGCCGGTCGCCTTAAACTGCGCGATCGTGAAGCTGCCGCTGTCGGGCTCGGCAGCGAGTTTGCCGTCCACCGTATAGGACGCGGCAACTAGCTCCGCCCGCTTCGCCGGCACCCGGTAGTCCGGGAAGGCGCCGACCAGGCCCGCCTTGATGGCGGCGGCCGTATAGCTTTTGGCCCAGGAGGACACCTTGCCGGGTACGGCGATCTTCGATTCCGGCAACCGAAGCGCCCGCGCCATGATGACGGCAAGCTGCTCCAGCGTCACCTTGCCGTCCGGATCGAACGAATCCGGGTCTATACCTTCCATCAGCTTCGCCGCAGTGACAGCTTCGATGTAACCGAGCTCGTGCGCCCAATGATTGCGTGTGTCGGCGTATGAAGCTTCCCCGTTCTTTGTTTCCAGCTTCAGCAGCCGGACGAGCACGGCGGCGAACTCCGCCCGGGTCATTTCCCGGTCAAGGCCGCTCGTACCGTCCGCGTACCCTTCGAAGATGCCTTTCTGCTTCAGTACGGCGAACTGCTCCTCCAGGTCCGGCTTATCCGTCTCCTTCGCCAGGGCGGTGGCGGCCAGCAGCAAGGAAACGAGGGCGGCCAACATCCATACGACGATCATTTTTTTCATTCATTGCCCTCCTCTTGTCATCCCCTCCGCGCCGCTTTTCCGGCTTTACTGCGGTTCGCCGCTTCGCAGCGTTTCCAGGAAATCGCCGACCGCCTTGATATAAACGGATTGACCGGCGTTGTTCGGGTGAACCCCGTCCGTCGTAAATTTGCTCAGGTCAAAGTTGTCGCATTCCGCCCTGACGTCGGCGACGCCGACCTTCAGCTCTTCGCCGAGCTTGCGCATGACGCCGATATATTGGTCGAGCCAAGCCTGCGCGCCTTCCACATCCTCGTAAAACGCCGGATCGTGCCTTTTATAATACTTCTCTTCGTCGATATAGTTGGTGGTGATGAAGATAGGCTCCGCTCCGATCGCCCTTATTTTCTCCACCATCGTCGTCAAATTTGTTTCAAACTGTTCCAGTTTGACGGCGGGCTCATTCTTTTTTCTCATCACATGGTCGTTCATGCCGAAGCCGATCAGCACAATATCGGGTTTGTGGTCCAGTACGTCTTTTTGCAGCCTCTTGAGCCCATGGGTCGTCGTGCTGCCGTTGACGCCGGAATTGACGAGGTTCCAGCTGTACTTTTTCGCCAGCGTGTCGAGCCAATAGGTCTTTTTGGGAGAAGGCGTCTTCTCCTTCTCACTCTCCTTGAAAGAACCGAGGCGCGTGATGCTGTCGCCGAAAGCGACGACTTTGGCGTTTTCGATCCGCTTCATGACCGGATTGCTCCCTTCTGCCGCAATCTCCGCGGGCGTTTCCGCGGAAACGCCGTTTTCGTTCGCCGCTTGTTCCGCCGAAACGCCTCCGCCCATCATCATCAGGAAGGCCAGGCTCAATATGCACCATGCTTTAAGCAAAAATTTCATGACGATCATCCTTTCGGCTCCGGTATTTTAATAAATTCCACAACCTGTAACAGTCGCTTTACCATCAAGGTAGCCTCGGCGCGTGTCGCATTCGCCGCAGGCACGATCGTTTTGGCCGTTTGACCGGTAATTATGCCCGCTTCCACGGCCTCGGCCACCGAATCCCGCGCCCACGACTGGATCGATTGGCTGTCGTCGAACTTTGCCAGCAGCTGCTCCTGCTTCTCCGCCGCATGGCTTTGTTTTCCGGCGATGCGCAGCGCCCTGGAGATCATGGCGGCCATTTGTTCGCGCGTAATATTTTCGCCCGGGCCGAACTTTCCGCTGCCGAGGCCCGTGACGAGGCCCGATTTGACCGCTGCCCCGATCGCTCCGGCAAACCAGTCGCCTTCGGAGACATCGGAGAAGTTGCCTGCCGTCTCATCCGCCAAACCCAGCGAACGCACCAGCATGACCGCAAACTCGACGCGCGTAATCGGCTTGTCGGGAGAGAAGCTTTTCTCGCTCGTTCCTTTGACGAGAAGCTTGGAAGCAAGCAGATGAATATCGTCTTTCGCCCAATGCTTCGCCGTATCGTCGAACGTTTTGCTGTACGCGACAACGCCGTAAATGCTGTTGCCCGTGCGTTTTATCGTGACCTCGCTTTTGCTTTTCGACGTTTTAAAGGAAGCGGGTACGAAAGCCATTTCCCCGCTGTTCGGGTCGTAAACGATCGCGGTCGCCTTGCTTTCGTCGACTGCACCGCTCAAATAAAGCGTTCTCGACACATACGTGGTTCCGAAGCTATTCACGGATATACGCTTTTCGCCTGCAACCGCCGCAATGTCGAACTCCACAGCTTCGCCGAGCAGCTTGGCGCCCGCCTTTTTGACGTTTTTGGCGATATCCTCCGCAAGAGAACCGGCCGTTTTGGCAATCGTGATGGTGATCTTCATGTCGGCCGCAGCGGCACCGAGAGCTTTGGCCAGCGCTTCCGCGTCGATGAGCTTGAGCGGAAGTTCGTACGCCGCATCCGCCGTTTTCAGCGAAAATACGGCGTTCGGCGCCTTGCCGATCCCGCCGGCAAGCGCATCGGCCGGCAGCGTGACGATCACGCCGGCATCTTTTTTAATCACATCCAAACTTATTAGCGGTTTGCCGCCATCCGCATGTTTAAGCGCATCCAGTGCATTGCCGAGCGTGGACGAGTCGATGGATACTTTGGCATAATCCCTTTCGCCAATGCGTTCCATCACCGGGTCCGCTTCCAGCTTGACGACGCTTTTCTTCACATCGCTTTGCGGCGATACGATTGCGCCGCCGGAATACCCTCCGCCTCCCGCCGGCTTAGGCCGCGGAGGCAGCACAAGGACGCTCGCCTGGTTGGAATTGCCGCTTTCCCCGCTGCCGTTCCCGGCGGAGACGACATAATAATATGTCGTATCGTACTGAATGGCGGCATCCAGATAAGACGTACCGGCCACTTGGGCGATCGTCGCGTAGCCCGCTCCGCTGGCCGCGCTTCTTTTCACATTGTAGTAAGAGGCCCCGTCCGATGCGGACCACGTCAACGTTGCCTGTGCCGCCGATGTTCCCGCAGATGCATACAAGTTTGCCGGCGCGGCCGGAACGGCCACCGGAGTAACGCTCGCTTCGCCCGAATCGGCGCTTTCCTCATCCGAATTGACGGCGGAAACGACGTAATAATACGTTTTTCCGTTCGTCAAATTGGCATCCGTGTAGCCCGTCGTCGCGAGTCCCGCACCATCCGGAGTTACTTTGGCTACCGTCTTGTAAGATGCGCCCTGCGCGTCCTTTCGCTTCACGTTATAATAGGTGGCCCCCGTCACCGTACTCCACGTCAGCTTTGCCGACGAGCTGAGCGGACTTGCCGAAAGGCCCGCCGGGACCGGCAGCCTCTGCGGTACGACCTCTGCGATATTCGAATCCGCACTGCTGTCCGCTCCGCTCATTGCATGGACCTTGTAATAATATTTCATCCCGTTGGTCAGACCGATATCGGTATATGTGGTGGAAGTAACCGTCGCCACGCTGCGAAACGCCGTTTCTCCGCCGTCGCTTCGATTCACGCGGTAATACGTCGCTCCCGTTACCGAGCTCCAGGTAAGCACCGCCGACGCATTCATGGACCGTACGGTCAATTCGGGCGCTTTCAAATCCTGCGGAACAACCTCCACGCTGTTGGAATCCAGGCTGTCGCTCGCCCCGTCGGAGGCGATGACCTTGTAGACGTATTTCTTTCCGGCGACGACGGTATTGTCGGTATACCCGGTCTCCGCAACCGTCGCAACGGTTTGGTAGGACGCTCCTTTGTCGTCGCTTCGCTTCAGTATATATTGGGTGGCATCCTGAACCGCATTCCAGGATAACACCGCCTTGCGAATTCCGGCCGTTCCCGTCAATACCGGCGCAGCCACCGTATCCGGGGTCGCAGCGGCTTCCGCCGTGCTGCCGATTTCCTGGCCCGAGCCGCTCAAGGCAGTCACGATATAATAATAAGCAGTGCGGTTCACGAGCCCGGTGTGCACGTATTGCGTTGCGGTGCCGGGCAATACGGCCGCCTGGATGTACGGCCCTCCCGGGCTTGAGCCGACCTTGACAACAATCGAAGCCGCATTGCCCGCTGCCGACCAAGTCAATTTGACCTGCCCGTTTCCAGGTTCGGCCTGCAAATTGCCGGGTGGAGTTTCGATCACCTTCGGCGTCGCGCCGACCTCATTGGATGTATAAGGGGCCGAGGACGTATAGGCGACGGGATTCGGAATTTGGGCGGAAACCGGCGCCGTTTTGCTTGCCGCTTTGTAACCCGTAACCACGTAATAATAGGTTTGGTTGTTCGTAAGCCCCGAGTCCGTATAGGAATTGTCCGTCAAGTTTTCTGCGCCGGCTACTTTCTCATAGGGCCCCTGCGGGCTTGCGCTTCGGAACACCGTGTACGCGACCTGCTGCTCGTCCGTTACCCCCTGGCTGCCGGAGCGGTTCCACGTCAAGACGACTTTGCCGTCGTCGGGAGTCGCTTTTAACCCGAGCGGCATGCCCGAAACATCGTCCGCCTTCAAAATCAACTGCGGCGCCCACGTATCCCCGGCGGTGTTGAACCTCGGAGCGCTTGAGCCATCGACGTAATCCTTGTTGTAAAAATTGGCGCTCGACGTTCCGGCAACATCGTCGTTCAGGATAAAAGTAACCTGGCGATCTCCCGCAATGGAGCGGCCCTTCACAAATTCCGTCACGTCAACATAATAATCGTAAGTCGTTTTGCTCATCGCAAAGTCGGTAATTCGGATCTGATTGGCATTCGGCTGCTTTTTGGCTCCGTCGATATAATAGTTGTTGCCGCTGGAATTAAGAGCCTCGTCCATCAGAAAAGGCGCCGTTTCGCTCCAATCTCCGGTTTTCGCCACACCGCCGTACAGCGATAACTTCAATCCTTCCGTGCTGCTGTTTCCCGTAATCTTGAAAAAAATACTTTGCACACCCGCCACATCCGGAATTTTAAACTTGTAAAAACCGATTCTTTTTTCCGACGAACCGTTCTTCAGCGTGAATATTCCCGGAGTGCTGCCGATCGCGTGAACGACATCGCCATTGTGGCCTTTATTGGCCGTGGTCGACTCGATCACCGCGTCGTCCGACGGACTGAGCCAGATCGCCTGCGGATACGGGTTGGATTTCGCCACGGCGATATCCTTCGAAACCAACACCGCTTCGGCCGAAGCAAGAGGAGCGAACGGCGGCCATACACCCCCGACGATCCATACCGCAGCTAACGCCATGCTAATTTTACTTCGAAGATCCCATAACGACATTTTGCCGGCCTCCCCATAACACTATTGCTTCGCTAACGCCTCGATCTGCTTGTCGATGCTGAGCTCCGCTTCCCTTAAAGCCGTATTGGCGTCCTTACCTCCCTGAAAAACGTCGACGAACGCCTTGTTGTTCAGCTCCGATTTGGCGATGGCATCGTACTTTGTCGGCGCGACCGGTCCGGCGATCTTTTCCTTAAAAAAAGCCTGCAAATGCTTCCCTTCCATTCCCGGCAAATCAAGCGCATAAGCCTTGACCGCAGCGTCGCTGCTCACGACCGGCACCCGGCCTTGTCTGGACAGCAGGATTTGCGCATCTTCGGACAGCATGGCAGCGACGATTTGAAAAACCTCATCCCTATGCTTGCCGGCCGGAGGAATGGCGAAATAAGGGGCATTCAACTGCGAACCGATCCCTTCCGCTCCGGCAAACGTCGGCAGTGTCACGACATCCCAGTTCAACCCCTTCGCGGCGGCTGCCGGGATTTGGTCAAGGATATTAGGACCGGTGCGCATCGCCAGTGTTTGCGTTTTCAAAAAATTGTCCGTCTCGATTCCCGTCGGAGCGTTCCCGTCGATTTGGTACAAGCCGGACATCACCTCGAGCCATCGTTTCCATCCGTCGGAATTCACCGCAGCCTTGAGCGTTCGCGGATCGACAAACGGAAGCCCCAGCTGGTTTTTGTACACGATGTTCAGGCTGTTCATCTGAAACCCTTTGTACTGCACGCCGTCTTCCACCCGGGTCACTTGTTTCGCGACGTCGCGAAGCGCTTCCCATGTCATCCCGTCTCTCGGGTAGGGCACGCCAAACTTGTCGAAAATGTTCTTGTTGTAAAATAATGCGGTATTGTTCAGGAAAAAAGGCATGACGAGAAACTCGTTTCCGTTGTCGGAGTACGATTTGACCGATTCCGCAACGCCCGGGACGAACCGGCCCGCATCGAACTTGTGGGCTTGCATAAGCGGCGTCAGATCGGACACAAGCCGCAAATCCTTCAGCTTCCAGAGCAGCCCCAGTGAGCCGGAAATCAGATCGACGGATTCTCCGCTGTTCACGATGTCCTCGATGCTGCTCCCTTTCCCGCTTTGAATGATCTTCAATTGAATCTGAGGAAATTTTTCCTTTACCTGCTTCTGCACCGATTCCACGATGCCGGTTCCGCCGACTTCATTGAAATAAACGATCGTGACCGGCTCGGCCTTCCCGCCGGATGGCGGGGCCGCGTTTTCTCCGTTTCCGGGCTCCTGGCCCGAGCAGGCGGCGAGCGAGAAGACGCACGCCGCAAGAAGCGCGAAATATCGTTTACGCAAAGGGCTCACAGCCTTACTCCCTTCATTCGTCTTTAGCCTTTCTTAATCACAATGTTGTCGAGATAAATTTGCTCGCTATCCCCCTTGTCGCTGGCGACCTGCTCGAAATAAACTTCCACCCGCTGACCGGCAAAGCGGGATATGTCGACCGATCTTTTCACGTATGCGTTGCCTCTGTCGAGCGACCAGTCGCGCAGCACGTGCATCGTCCCCGCCGCATCTTTCACCCGAACCCGCAGCTTGCCCCCATGATTCTCGCTTCGCGTCCTGTCCTCGAACTCCAGCGTCTTCGCATCGCTCGGAAGCTCGAAGGCGCGGGACATCCAGGCGTTCGGCTTGCTTTCGTCCTTCCCCGGTCCGTTGATGAATATCCCGCCTCCGGGATGTCCGTTGAACACCCATTTGGCCGAGCCGCTTTTCGTCCCTCTCGCTCCGGCTGCCCAGCCTTCCATATCGTTCTCGAACGTAAACCGGAATAAATCGCCCGAAGTATCCTCCGGCACATATACTTCCCGTTTTACATTTTTCACGATAAGGTCCACGAATGTCTCCGGAGGCACCACCTGCACGTGAGCGTCCAGCTTGCCGACGAATTCCTTCACCTGGTCGACCGATTTGGTCCAGTTGTGGGCGACGATCAGCGTATATCCGTCCGGGCTGGCCGGATCGGCGGGCGACGCGTTGATGCGGGCGAGAACGTCCTCATCCAGGGCAAGGCCTTCCTTGAACATCTCCTTCGACGGGATGACCGGCTTGCCGTTCGACCATAATATTTTCCCGCCGGGCGTGCTGTAGCCCAAATAATCGAGGAAAAACACCGCCTTCAAATGCTCCATTTTCGTAAAATGATCCCACAGCTCCTTGTTGTTTTCCTGGCCGAAATCGATGATGCTCATGATGCCGAGATCCATCCTGTCCATGTATCCGTCGACCTTTTGAAGCAGTTCATCGAGATGTTCCTTCGGGTACTTTCCGGGATATATGTACCCGCCCGGCTGGGACAGAATAAACTGGTCCTTATGCTCTCCGTTCGAAGCCCGGTCATACAAGCTCTTTGTGCTCGTCGGCGCTATATCGATCATCGCGGGGTGCAATCCCCATCCCAGATCCACGCTTCCTCTGCCCGGGCTGTCAAATAGCCTGCCCTGGCTGGCCAGTCCGCCCATCGTATATCCGAGATTGCCGCCGTCGCTCATCATAATCGTCACATAATGTTTTGCCGGATCCGCTTCCGGTGCCGGTCGATGCGTTTGCTGCTGAAGTTTGTCGATGCGAAAACCGCTGAAAAAAGACATATTCAGGTTGGATGGAATCATAAACTTGCCCGATTGCGTCGTCGGCATCGCAAAGTTAGCTTCCCCGGTCCCCCCGCGGCCCCAGCCGAAAAGCGGCGAATTCGGCTCCAGCGAATCGACGATCCGCTTTCTCAAGCCGCCATCGTCCGTGAAAAACATCATGCCGTTCGTCATGACGGCGTAATCCCTCATTTTATACGCGTACGATTCGAGGTTCTCGACCTCGAAAGCCAGCTTCTTGTTAAGCTTCGGGAAATATTCGCTTTCCAGAAGCCAGCTCTCGTCTTTCCCGCTGACGTCAAGCACCTTGGTCAAGCCGTGGTCGATGGCCGTTTGCTCCAGCTGCGTATCCACAATGACCGCATTCAGCAGCCCGGCGAGGCTGGTCGCCACATGGATCGCCGTATTCGTAAGCTGGCCCGAGCGCTTATCGTTTTTGCCGACAGGTTCGAAATCGTACAAAATATATCCGTTGATTCTGTCCTTATACCGGTCGATCAGCTCCCACGCGTCTTTCGCCTCTTCAAACTTGACATTGTACTGTTCGGTCAATTCCTTCTGCCAATACTCGTCGATTTCTTTCGACTTCATGTATATTTCCGGCTTTTCCTTGGCCAACAGCCCCTGCAGCGTGGAAATCATCGCGGCTTCCGTCAGCGACATGTTCTTCGTCCTTATCGCATAAACATGGTCCGGAGTGCCGGGGGATTTCGGATAAAACGTCCCGTTTCCCTGCTCCATCCCCGCCGTTCCGCCAAATCCGAAGGTCGCGGCAATGAGCAGCAAAACCGTCATCCACTTCGCCTTGGTCCTCACATTTAACTTCATCTCTGTACCCCCGTGTCGGCTTAAGATAATAGACAGCGCTTACATTTGGATGAAAAAGACGTATCGAATCTCGTTAACCGGAAGGGATTTGCATTTTACCGGTTATATGCAGTCGTTTCAGCCGTCTTTATACATAAACTCTCACCACCCGACGTACATTTTAAATTTTTGTTAACTATAAATTTAACCTTTTCGATAATCATTATATTCCTGAAAGTTATTATATTCAACAATAAATTTAAACAAATTTCATTTTTTATTGCAAAAAAATATGGCCACATCAACAAATTAACGCTGGAAATGCTAGTTCATCGGGTGTATACTATGCTCAACAAACAAGTTAACATATGAGTTAACAAGTTTGCGCACTGATTATATCCTATTGCCGAAGGGAGTTTTTATGCCAATGAATCATGCAGACGTTGTCGTCTACGGCGCCACCCCGGGCGGTTTCGGGGCTGCCGTCGCTTCCGCAAGACGCGGAAGAAACACCGTGCTCATCGAACCGACGCCGTATCTCGGAGGATTGATGACGAGCGGGCTCGGCGTGACCGATATCCACTCGCTCGATGCGGCGGGCTGTGTTTTCCGCGAATTCGCCGGAAACGTTCTGGATTATTACGTCGCCGCCTACGGAGCGGAGTCCGAGCAGGTGCTGCACTGCCGTGGCGGCCTGCGGTTCGAACCCCATGTTGCGAAAAAAATTTTTTGGGAAATGGTGAACAAGGAATCCGCCCATTTGAAGCTGATTTTCTCCCATGAGCTTGTTTCCGCCGACGTCTCGGGAAGCGAGCTCCGCTCGGCGACCTTCCGGCCGGTTCAGGGCGGAGAGGAAATCACCTTCGCTGCGGAGGTATTTATCGACGCCACGTATGAGGGCGACCTCGCCGCGAAAGCCGGGGTTCCTTATTCGCTCGGCCGCGAATCCCGCGACGAATGGAACGAGGAGTATGCGGGCAAGCTGTACCAGGTGTTCCGTACGAAGGACATCCTGCCGGGCAGCACCGGAGAAGGAGACCATCGTCTCCAGGCGTACAACTTCCGTCTCTGCCTGACGAAAAACCCCGACAACCGGGTTCCGTTCCAAAAACCGGAGCGCTACAACCGCGACGAGTATGCCAGCCTTATAGAAGATGTAAGAGCCGGAAGGATTACCGCCATCAACGGAGCTATCAATATCGTGCAAATCCCGAACGGCAAGTCGGATACGAACAACCACCATTACTCGATGCTGTCGACGGATTTGCCTGAGGAAAATCTGGACTATCCGGAAGGAAGCCGGGAGGTCCGGGAACAAATCATCCGGCGACACCGGGAGTATATCCAGGGGCTGCTTTGGTTTTTGCAAAACGACGAGGAGCTTCCCGCCGAATTTCGCGAGGATGCCCGGCAGTGGGGATACGCCGCCGATGAATTCGAAGATACGGACCATTTTCCTCCGCAAATTTATGTCCGGGAAGCACGCCGCATCCACGGCGAGTACGTGTTTACGGAAAACGACGCCCGCCTTGCGCCGGGCTTGGATCGCTCGCCCATCCATTACGACAGCATAGCGTCCGGGGATTACGGCATCGATTCGCACGCCACCCGCAAGCGCGATTCGATCGGACAGCATATGAGTCTCGAAGGTTTTATGGCGATCGGGTTCTTAACGGAAATTTACCAAATCCCTTACGGCTGCATCGTGCCGAAAAAAATAGACCGCCTGCTCGTGCCCGTCGCCGTATCGGCCACGCATATGGGGCTCGGGACGATCCGGATGGAGCCATGCTGGATGCAGATCGGTTTCGCCGCCGGCGTGGCGGCCGATATCAGCATCTCCGCGCAGCGCAGCGTGCGCGGTATCCCGATCGATGCGCTGCATGACGAGCTGCTCGCGGAAAATGCCGTCATCACGCATTTCACCGACGTGCCGCTCGGCACCGACGAAAGCAAAGCCGCGCAGTATTTCGGAGCCAAAAGCTTTCTGACAAGCTACGAAGCCCGTCTGCAGGATACGGCGACGCTGGCGGAAACGGCCCAATGGATCTCCTGGTGCAGAACATTCGACGGAGGCAGACCGCTGCCCAGCCTGCCGGCTTCGGATCGCATCCTCCCCGCCGGCGTCGACATGGGCCCGCGTTCTCCGAAAACCGACGAACCGGCACCTCGCGATCATTGGAGGGAAAAGCCTTATCTCACCTCGGCAATGGCTCTGCGGTGGTTCGGCGTCGCCGCCAAAGCGCTGGGTGTCCGCGTCGATTCGCCGTTTTCGCAGGAAAGCGAACACGCTACCCGCGGACAAGTGCTGGTCGCGTTATACAAGCTGCTGCGCGAGGCAAGGAATAACCGTGCGGGCATTGGCGAAAGAGATGCCGCAGGCAGATCTCCCGCCGCCTTGCTGCGGGCATGATTTTTAAAATCCCCCCTGTTATCCGCAAAAAAATTAGCCATGCATAATTTCCTAATCAACAAAAGAAACCGTCAGGCCCTTGTTCGGGTCTGGCGGTTTCTTTAGAGCCGTTTTTCCTCAGCCGACCACTTGATATGCAAACTGCACCTCGAGCCCGCTCGCCGAAGAAGCGTTCTGCACCCTCACCTGCAGCTTTTTGGCTGTGCCGCTGCCGTCCACAATATAAGGAGAAGACAAAGCGGTCGTCTGCAGCGCCGAGGTGGCGGCGAGCATGGTGCCGCCGGCGCTTGCGCCGTCGGCGTCGAGCCGTACGTCGCACGTTCCGGAAGCGAGCTTGCGGGTCACTTTGACAATTCTGATCTTCGTCCCGTCCAGGTACAGGAGGTTCCTCAGATCGAACAGCCCGTTCGCTACCGCTCCGGAAACCTGCGCAGCCAGCCAACCGTCGATTTGCTCGACGCCCTTGTTTCCGATAAACCGCGTTTGCGCGTTTTGCGTCCCCAGTATTTGATATGGCCCGACCGTATTGCCGCTCAGCTCGTTATCGCAAACGAACACATCTGTCGCTTCGCAGACAATGCCGTAATCCTGCCGCTGGGTACCGTCGGCGAGCGATCCAATTGTGTTGCCGACCACAACGATTCGCGATGCGCCAGGTCTTATATGGATGCCGGCGCCGTAGCGCCAAGCCGTCCCTCCCGAGAGGTAAGCATTCGCGTATGCGACTCCCGGAAGATCGAATTGGGTCGCATTGATCACCGTAATTTTCCATTTCCCGTTCGCCTCCGTCGTACCGCTTACTCCTTGAATGCCGATCCGGTCGTCCGTCACCCAGCCGTGCGGCGATTGCGTTGTGACGCGAATGCCGCCCGAACCGTTGTTCGCAATGCCGGAAATGGTCCTTGCATAATCCGCATGCGCCGTATGCCCGTTGTTGCCGATCAGGCAGCCGGTGACCGTCACACGCGAAGAGGCGACATCGATGCCGTTTCGGCCGGCACCCCGGATGACGCATCCGGTAAACGTCGCATTGCCCGTGAAGCCGGCCGTGATCCTTACATTATCTTCGTCGCCGTCGCATCCGATATAGGCGTTGGCAAACTGTGCCTGGGATCCGGCCTCCAGCAGTACCGGCACACCCTTGCCGTTCTCGAACCCGCCGCCCTCGAAATACAGAAACTTGGGGATGGTTTGCCCCGTCGTATTTTTCAGCCAAATGCCGTGTCTGCCGTACAAGATGGCAGTTTCGACGAATTTGGCCGACCTGGCCATACCGTCAAAAACGACGTTATCCGTATTATCGTTTGCGGAGGAAATAGAGCACTGGATAAACTCAACCGGATCGGCATGGGAATCGTCATCCACTCCGTTCAGCAAAATCACCTGCTGGCCGTTAAAACCCGACCAAATGCAGTTTTGAAAGCGGATCGTATTGCAGCCTCTCAGTGAAATGCCGTTATAGCCGTTCTTGAATCGCGAATTTTGAAATGACATCATATAGTTGCCTGTCGCGCCGTTGCGTTCCACGGATACCAGGTTGCCGCCGGATAAATTCGATCCGCGTACGTTCACGCCAAAGAAACCTCCGCCCCGGACCCCGAGAAACCGAAACCCGTCATTTGTGCCCGTATCGACGACAAATTGCGTGGAAAAGCCGTCGTTATCCGTTCCGCCGGCCCCTTCGAAAACGATAGGCACGGTTGTGACGGTAACCGTGCTTGCCAGCTTGAACTTGCCGCTGCCCGCCTCGATCACGCCTCCGGAAGGGAGCGCGTTCACCGCCTTTTGCACACGATCGGAGTCATCCTCCGTGCCAAGCCCCTTGCACCCGAACCACTCCAGCTTGAGCCGGGTTGAATATTCCCGCCTCCATCGCCCGGTAGCAACTCCCGTAACAGCGAACACCGTACCCCCGTTGTCTGCGGCCGTGCTGGCCGCATCCCAGTATAAAATGCCGCCGCCTTTACCCGGGGTGGTATCGTAATAGCCCAGCAGTGTCACCAGCTCGCCGTTAGAAGAACCCGGTGTAGCCCGCAGCGTGACAACATCGGCAATAACCCCCGCTTGCGCGCCCGCTTCCTTCGGTATGAGCAAGCTGCCGCCGGCCAAAGCGACACCCGCCATGCCCAGCGAGGCGATGAGCTTGCGCCTGCTCATCCAATTAACCTGTTTTTCATCGTTCATCCCGATCGTTCCTCCATTCCATTTAACTGACGATCTGATAAGCGAACTGAACCTCCAATCCTTTGGCCGAAGAAGCATTCTGCACTCTAACCTGCAGTTTTTTCGGGGAGCTTATTCCGTCAATTGAAAAAGGAGACGGCATATTTACCGATTGCAAAGCGGAGGTGACCGGCAAAACGGAGCCTCCCGCGCTTGTTCCGTCGGCATCCAGCCGAATATCGCACGTTCCGGAAGACAGCTTGCACGTCGCTTTCACAATCCGTATCCGCTGCCCGTCCAAATAGAGAAAGCGGTTTTTCAGATCGTAGAGCCCGTTCGCCACGTCTCCGGGTATTTCTGCGGTAAGCCACCCATCGATCTGCTCCACGCCTTTATTTCCTAAAAACCGGGTCTGGCTCGTCTCATCTCCCAAAAGTTGATACGGTCCGGCGGCGTTTCCATTCAGATCGTTGTCGCAAACGAGCACGTCGGCCGCTTCGCACACGATGCCGTAATCCTGCCGCGAAACGCCTTCCGCCAGCGAGCCTATGGCATTGCCGACAATAACGACCCTTGACGCGGTCTTCCGAATATGAATGCCGGCACCATGGCGCCACGCCGTTCCGCCCGATATGTAACCGTTTACAAATTTGGAGCCCTGCAAATCGAACCGGTTCGGACTGACGACGGTAATTTTCCAGCTGCCGTTAGCCTCCGCCGCACCGCTCACGCCTTGGATGCTGATCCGGTCGTCCGTCTCCCATCCGTGCGGCGCACTTGTCGTTACGCGAATGCCGCCGGAGCCGTTGCCGGCAATTTGAGATATTGTTCTTGCGAACGCTTTGTGTGCAGTCCTGCCATTGTTGCCGATCAAACATCCGGTGACCGTCACACGCGACGAAGCGATATCGATGCCGTTCCGGCCGCAGCCCCGGATGACGCACCCGGTAAATATCGCATTGCCGATAAAGGAAGACATGATCTTCACGTTGTCGTCTTCCCCGTCGGACCCGATATAAGCATTGGAAAATTGGACCTGAGCTCCCGCTTCGAGCAGCACGGGTACCCCCATGCTGTTTTCAAAGCCGCCGCCTTCAAAGTATAAAAATTTCGGAGTCCCCTTCTGTCCGGTCGTATTCCGCAGCCAAATGCCGTGCCTGCCGTACAGGATAGCCACGGCAATAAATTTGATCGAGCCGCCCAAGCCATCGATCACCAAATTGTCCGTATTGGTGTTTTTCGTTCCGGCGGCGATTCCGCATTGCACAAATTCCACCGGATCGGCTCGCGAATCATCGCCGACTCCGTTAAGCAGAATGACCTGTTCGCCGTTAAACTCGTTCCAAACGCAGTTTTGAAAGCGGACGGTGTTGCACGCCCTGAGCGTGATGCCGTTGTATCCGCTCTTGAATCTCGCGTTGTAAAAGCTCAGCATGTAGTTACCCGTCTTGCCGCGGCGTTCGGTTGCGATCAGGCTGCCGCCGATCAATCCTTCTCCCCGCACCTGCAAACCGGTGATCCCTCCCCCGTGAACACCGGAAAACAAAAACCCGTCGGCGTCTCCCGTCGCTACAATAAACTGGGTCGAATGTCCTTCGATATCCGTAACGCCGGCGCCCTGAAACAGGATCGGGACTCCTTCCACTTTAATCGTCGTCTCGATTCTTATTTTGCCGCTGCCCGCTTCGATCGTACCTCCGCTCGGCAGCGCATCGACCGCGGCCTGCACGCGGGCGGAGTCATCCTCCGTGCCGAGGCCCTTGCACCCGAACCATTCGAGATACAGGCGGGTCGAATATTCCCGCTTCCACCGCCCGGCCGCCATTCCGGACACGGCAAACACCGTGCCGCCGTTGTCTTCGTCGGTGCCCGCGGCATCCCAGATCAGCAGGCCGCCTCCTTTTCCGGGAATGCCGTCGTAATATCCGAGAAGCCGGACCTGCTGTCCGTCATATTCCCCGGGCGTATTCCGCAATTGACTGACGCTGCTTACCACGCCTTCCTGCGCACTTCCTTCCGCAGGGCCGCCAAGCAGGCTGCCTCCCACCAGTGCGACTCCCGCCATGCCCAGGGAGGAAATCAGCTTGCGCCTGCTGATATTCCCGCTTCTCCCGCGTTCGGCCCCGGCGCTTGGCGAAGCTTGCGATGTTTCGTCGTTCCTCATCGTTCGTCGTCTCCTCCGTTCGTCATTTCTTCAGGTCGGCCTCAATCTGCTTGTTGATGTCTTCCTCCGCCTGCCGCAAAGCCGTGTTGATGTCTGCAATGTTAGCGCTTACCGAGTTAAAGGCGGAATTCAGCGCCGATTTGGCGATGGCGTCATATTTCGTAGGAGAAATCGGGGCGCCGATCGTATCTTTGAAAAATGCCGCGATGTTTTTCCCTTCCATCCCTTTCAAGCCTTTGGCGTATTCGCCGCGAATCGCTTCGTCCTTGACGATAGGGATTCGTCCTTGTCTCGCCATAAACTTCTGAACTTCGTCGGAAAGCATATACTGGATAACCTGGAATGCGGCATCTTTATGTTTGCTTGACGGGGGAATGACGTAATACGGCGCGTTCATCTGCGAGCCCTTGTCTTCCATTCCGGCAAAACGGGGCAGCGATACGACGTCCCAATTCAAGCCTTTATCCGCTGCATCCGGGATTTCCGTTAAAAAATTCGGGCCTGAAGCCATCGCCAGGTTTTGGTTTTTGAGGAAGTTGATTTTGTAATTGTCGGTAGGTTCTCCGCCGGAAATTTTGTAAAACGACGACATCGTCTCCAGCCATCGTTTCCACGAATCCGTGGTCACTTCGGCGCGCAGCGTTTGGGGATTGACGAAACGCTGCCCCATCTGATTTTTATAGACCAAATTGATGCCTTCGATCTGCATTCCTTTATACTGGACTCCGCTGTCCATCTGCGTTACTTTTTTCGCAACTTCATACAGCTGCTCCCAGGTCATCCCGTCTTTCGGATAAGGAACGCCGAATTTATCAAATATCCCTTTATTGTAAAACAATACGTTATTGTTGAGCTCAAACGGAATCAGCATGATTTTTCCGTCATCGCTGTAGGACTTGACGGTCTCAACGACTCCCGGAGCATACCGGTTCAGGTCGAAATCGTATTTTTGGATCAGGCCGGACAAATCGCTGAGCAGCTGGTATTCCTTCATTTTCCACAATCCGCCCAGCGAGTAGGAGATAAGATCGGGCGTGTTTCCGCTGTTCAGCAAATCCTCGATCGTCGAGCCTTTGCCCGACTTGATCGTTTTTAAGGTGATATGGGGAAATTTTTGAGCCACCAGCTGTTCGATCGTTTCCGCCAATATCGCAGAATTGCCTTCCGTGAAAAACGTTAGCGTCACCGGCTCGGCCAGGTTTTTTCCCGGATCCTGGGCCTCCTCCGAAGACGGTCCTCCGCCTCCGCTGCAGCCCGCCGCCATAACCGCGAGTAAAACGATGCACGATGCTGCTGCCGTCAGTTTCATATAATCCCCCCCATGTTTTTTAACTTGTGTTAACCTGTTTTGTTAAAATTATTATACATTCGGATTCACATCATATCAACAAAAAAATAATGGCCGGACCCATAAGGGCCAGGCCGCGGGGTTAACCGTTCAAAGGCGCGCAGGAGCTTCTCTCCTGAAGTTGTGTGGATATCAAGACTTGTCTTGGAGATTGATTCGGATTATCGAGAATGTCGACGAGCAGCTTGGCCGACAAGGTGCCTAGCGACTTTTTATCCTGCTGAATCACGGTTATCGGGGGATCTTCCATGGAAAAGGAGGGAAAATCGTCAAATACGATCAAAGAGATATCGTTTGGAATTTTTTTGCCCAAATGCCGCAGCGCATGCAGCATCGTAATGCCCACTCTCGCATTTACCGCGAATATCGCCGTACAATCCGATCGCTCAAGCTGCTGCCAGCACTCGTCCTCCGCTTTAAACGGGCTTTTGATCCGAATCACCTGCCGTTCGTCCGCCGCCAAGCCCGCATTGCGCAGCGCAGCGTGGTATCCGTCCACCCTTTCCAGCTCCCAGTGCGGAGCTTCGCGGTGGATCGCCAGGGCGATGCTGCGGTGGCCGAGACCGAGCAGGTATTCGGTTGCCATTCGCCCGCCGTTATAATGGTCCGACGATACGCAATGCAGCGGATTACCGTGCCCCGCAACCTTTCTGTTGCCCACGAAAACCATCGGAAATCGCATCGAGAGAAGCTTGTCGAATCCGGTTACCTTAGGGTTGTTCGTAATGACGATAATGCCGCCCACTCCGGATTTGATGACCTTGCTTGTAATTTGGTCCTCCATGTTTTCCTTGCTGGCCAAATGGATCCCGATGATCGCCACGTCGTGATCCGCGCGCGCCGCTTCTTCGCTGATGCCCATCAGCGTGTCGCGGAAAAAGCTTTTTTCGAAGTCCTGATTGTCGCTGATGTACACGATTCCGATCGAAATGTTTTGCCTCGCTTTTTCCGCCCCGGCGATTAACCCTTTCGTATATCCGATTTCCTTGGCAATATTGCGAATTTTTATTTTCGTTTCGGTCGAAATGCGCGGGTGATCCGTTAACGCCAGCGAAACCGTCGCTTTGGATACCCCGGCGATGTTGGCAATATCTTGTATGGTCGGCATCTGTATGCTCCTTCAGTCCTTTTTTATTTATTTTAACTAAAAATAGATTAACTTTTCAACAGGTAATTGACTCGGAACACTTTTACTTTCGGTGCTGTACCGTCAGGAAGGGAGTTGCAAAAAATTTTCCTGAATGTATTTACAAACCGTCGGTCGGTTTTTATAATAAGATTAAAACAAACCGTTGGTCGGTTTCAAAACAAATAAAGGAGAACTGAAAAAGATGAAACCATTTCAAATGGGATTAACCACATTGGAACAAGAGGTCAATCTTGAAGCTTTACCTGTCCGCGGACGAATCCCTTCATGGTTGTCCGGCGCATTATTCCGCAACGGCCCGGCTCATTTTCAAGGCGGTCATTGGTTCGACGGCTTGGCGATGATTCACAAATTTTCGTTCAAAGCTGGGGTTGTTTCCTACGCAAACCGGTTTCTTCGCACCGAAGCGTACCGCCGGGTAATGAGCGGCAGCGGCAGCAGCGGCTTCGGTACGGGAGGCGCCCGCGGCGGCAATAACGCGAATGTGAGTATTTTGAAGATAGATCATCATTTTTTGGCTTTAACCGAATCGCCGGGAGTGGTAGAATTTGATCCGGCGGATCTCTCAACGAAAGGATTGTTTCCCTTTGACGACGAGATACCCGCACACATGACGACCGCGCATCCGCACCTGGATATCCATACGGGGCAAATCATCAATTTTACCGTTCAATTCGGAAAAACGAATCAATATCATGTGTACACGATGGATCCCGTTACCGCAAAACGCCGCCTCATCGGATCCGTTGAAACGCATGAGCCCACGTATATGCACAGCTTTGCCGTTACGCAGCGATACGTCATCCTGGTTGAATTCCCACTGCTTATTCAAGCCGCTATGCTTGCGGGCGGCCATTCGTTTGCGGATAGCTTGGCGTGGAAAGCGGAACGCGGCACAAGGCTCGTCGTTATGAATAAAGCAACGGGGAACGTGGAGAGAATCGTTCAGGGCGAAGCGGGGTTCGGGTACCATGTCATTAACGCTTTTGAAAAAGGCTCCGATATTATTGTAGATGTTTGTATGTCCGGTAGTGCCGCAGCGATTACCAATTTGTATATCGATCAAATGACCTCGGAAGCGGAAGGGCAATCCCACCCGAAATTCAAACGGTTCATCTTGTCACCCGGACAGCCTGACGCCCGTTGCGAGGTATTGTCTCCCGAAACGATGGAGCTTCCCAGCATTTATTACAAACAGTGCAACGGGCGGGATTACCGGTACGCCTACGGGATCAGCACAAGCTCCGCACGTCCGGAAAACGTCAGCAACCAATTGATCAAAATCGATACGGCGACCGGTCAAGCCTGGATTTGGCATGAAGAGGACAACTACCCGGGCGAGCCCGTGTTTGTTCCCACCCCCGGAGCGATCGAAGAAGATGGGGGCGTATTGCTCTCGGTGGTGCTGGACGGTCTGCAGGGCAAGTCTTATTTGCTGGTGCTTGATGCGAAAAACCTCGAGGAAATCGGCCGCGCCGAGGTGCCTCACCATATCCCTTTCGGGTTTCATGGAATTTATACGGATGAAAGGATGATTTAAACATGGATCGCAAAAAAATTTTGAGAGGCATTGTCTTATCCTTATTGATCAACGGCGGGCTGCCTTTGCTCGTGTATAAGCTGCTGGAAGGCCGGATGACGGAAGTGGCGGCGCTGTCGATCGCCACCTTGATCCCGTTGGCGGATACGCTGTATCATCTGTCGAGGCATAAAAAACTGGACGTCTTTGCCGCATTTATGGCTATAGGGTTTATTTTAAGTATTCTGGCCGTTCTGCTCGGCGGGGATGAGAAGTTGATTTTGCTTCGGGAATCGTTTGTCACCGGGATTATGGGCCTTATTTTCCTCGGCTCGCTGTTGTTCCCCAAACCGCTCATTTATCACTTTGCCCTGCGGTTTGCCGTCGGAAATAGCGAAGAACGACAATCCGCCTTCGCGGAGAATTGGAAAATTCCGTACATGCGGAAAGTGATCCGCGTCATGACTGCCGGCTGGGGAATCGCCCTGGTCCTCGAAGCGGGCATTAAGTGCATTCTCGTGTACACCTTATCGACCACGGCGTTTTTGGCCGTTTCGAACGTCGTGACGTACGGGATCATCGGGCTTGCCATAATATGGACCGTTGCTTACCGCAGGTCATCCCGTCAACGATTGCTCAAGCTGAAAAATTCCATGTAAATGAAATGACTGGCCTCCATATGGTTTGGTTACTCCTATTTGACGCGCTATTGGTATAACGGGCCGATTTATTTTTTTGCTTTAACCGCTTCGATTCTGCCCTTCTACGTTGTACTCTATCGTTCTTTCAAACACTACATGGAAGCCGGTTGGTTCAGCAAAATACACATGATGCTGGTCTTTTTCATGTTTGTCTTGACATTGATACTGTTCAAAATGGTTGTAATGCCTTTAAGCGATATTGACATCGATTGATGTAATGAAGGAGCAGTTTGCCGCGGCAGCTGCTCCTTCGTTTTTGGTAACCAGGCAATCGTCACTAATACTGAACCGCAATCATCTGATGGCCGTTCAGCTTCGGCAGTACGAACTCGATGCGGCCGTCCGCATTCGAGAAAGACAGCGGTTGATTTTCCGGGACGCAGGTGACGGATTTGGCCTCGCGCGGCACCTTCACGCTGATCTTGACGTCGTAGAGCGGGATGACATCCTCGATAATGTCGATATCGGCGCTGCGGCGCTCGGGTATATAGTGAAGCAGATGAACGACCCAGCGGTTTTCGGCGGATTGTTCGTTAACCGTGGCCAGCATCGTGCTCGGCCCGTCGTGCTTCAGCACCTGCTGCGGCAGCAGCATCCCAAGCGCGTTCAGGAACAGCTGCTTGCACCAGCGCGGCGCGTTTTTCTGATATTGCGTAAAAATCGGATGCGCGAAATAGATGACGCCGCCGTTTTTCACCACGCCCGCATAATCGGCTTCCCCCGAAGACGGCGTCTGCCGGTGGGAGCAGAAATGCCTGTAGTCGCGGTTAAAATACGGTTTGACAACCGGAGCGAGCAGTTCGGTCCCCGGAGCCGCCTCGACCTCTACGCCTTTCAGATACATCGCATGCTCCGTCTCCGGCAAGCCGCGGCCGATCTCGCCCTGCGGCAAAATATAGTCGACGTAATCGCCTCTGACATAATGGACGCCCCGCACCAAGTTGCCGTCCAAATCGCGGGTTTGCCGCTCCTTCAGCTTAACGCCGAGCCGCCCCCACGCGACGCTGTCGCCCTTCTCATTCAGGCCCGACTCGAACGAAGCGATCACCGCGCCGCCGCCGGATACGTAATGGTCCAGCTTTTTCGCAAGCTCCGCGGATACCGGTATGTTGTCCGGCAGGATCAGCACCTTGTACCGGGAAAAATCGCTCCCGCTGTCGACGATATCGAACTGATGGGCGCTTTCCTGCAGCATGCGGCAGGCGCCCATCGCGGCCGGCGGCATTCTCAGCTCCTTCTCGCTGAACTCCTCCGGCGTCATGACGGCGATATCGCTGATCGCTTTGGCTCCTCGGCACCACGGCTCCTTTTTCTCCACCTGGCTGTACACCGCGCCGATCAGATCGTACACCGCAGCGGAGATGTTTCCGTTCGGGTCGAGCTGGTCGCCGATGCTGCATTTGGCGTTCAGCGAAAGCATGTTGAAGCATTCGAACTCGAGCGCCGCCTGGTTTTTGAACGAGTGGAAATCGCCCCAGGACGTGTGGAATTTGCCCGTCATGCCGAGGCAGTCGGGCCCGAGATTGCGCGCGTAGCGCATGGCGAGCGGGAAATGCATATATCCCCAGCCGCCGCTCGGCAGCGACTCCAGCTCGAAATGGCTGAACGCGTCAGCCGCAGCTTTGTCGGCAACGCCGACATGCCCTTTGTTGTAAAAAATCGTGCAATCCTTGTTGTACTCCCTGATAAACGAAGTCATATCGCGTTTGAAATCGTCCATCATCTCCGTCGCGTAAAGCAGCCGGTCGGACGCGCTGCGCGGGTCAAGCCCCTTTTCCACCATGCCGGCGCGGCAGTAATTGCAGGAGCACTCCTCGGTTTTCACGATATCGTAAAAAAGGCCGTCCACTTCGAACATGTCCAAAATTTCTTTCGTATGCTGTTTCAAAAAATCGCGGTACGGCGTATTCACGCAAAGGTGGCGGTAGAAGCCCGCCTCGTAAATCGGAGTGCCCTTCGGATGCCCCTGCTCGTCAAGTGCGATCCACTCCGGATGCTGCTGTGCCGTAAAATGGTCCCACTGCACCGTAATGTAAATCGGAACGCGGATGTTCCGTTTATGGCAAGCCTCGATCTGCTCCTTCAGCAGATTTTTATTCGCAAGATGGGGATGAACGCGTTCCGGATGCGCTTTCGAATCGTAATAAATCATGCCGTGGTGGCATCTTGCAAAACAGGTGATCGAATCGACCCTCGCTTTCTCCAGCGTCTCCGCGAACTGTTCCGCATCGAATGCGGAGCCGATCCCCGGAATATCCGGGCTTGTGTGGAAATCGAGATGCACTTGTCTGAACCTGAGTTCGGTCGTCATAGAGCCAAGGTCCTCCTTTTTTTGCTATCTGTAAAGATTATGGCAACCTTGGCCCCTTTTTGAAATGAACAATGCTAATATGATGTTGCCCAAAACTAAGGTATGGCTCTTCGCATGTCGCCCTCCGGCATGACGATTGCCTCGTCATAAAGTCCATTTCTCAATGATGGCGACAGCTGCATCCATGACCATCTCATCTTCGGTTGCATACGCCATGTCCTTCAGCCGCACCATGCCTCGGCTCGCCTCGGCTTCGCCGATCAGTATAACAAAACGCGTCCCCTTGGCTGCGGCACTTGCCAGCAGCTTTTTCAACTTGCGCCGGCTTCCGTCAAGCCGCGTGCGAATTCCCGCTTGTCTCAATTTGGCTGTCGCCGCAAGCGCTTCGGAGAGCGCATCTCCGATAGGAACAACCAGTACCGCGGCATCCGGTTCGGGAAGCCCGCGCGCTTTCAGCAGCTCCATGATCGATTCGATGCCAAACGAGATGCCGACCGCCGGGTAGTTTACGTCCTCCCTGCCGACGAGCTTGCCGATGATCGCATCGTAGCGTCCGCCGCTGCCGAGACTTGACGGATAAGCGCCTGAGGCGTCAAATATTTCATAAACCGTCCCCGTGTAAAAGGACAAGCCGCGGGACAGAAACGGATCGAACACGCATGTTCCGGCAAGTCCGGTTTTGTCCAGAATCGCTTGCAGCGCCTCTACCTCGACCGCTCCCCCGCTATCCGCGAGTCCGTATTTTCGCGCGATCGCTTCATAGGTCGGTTCGTCAAGGCCGATCAGTTCCAGCACCGCTTCACCTGCGGCGGCTCCGAGCCCTTTATCAAGCAGCTCGTTTGTCACTCCCGCGATTCCGATCTTGGCCAGTTTGTCCAGCGTCAGCATGACCGAGAGAAGCTCGTTTTCGGGTATGCCGATGCTCGATAAAATTTCGCCGAGAAATCGCCGATTGTTCCAACGGATGACGATGTCGATATCCAGCCTGCCGAATGCATCGGAAGCAAGCTGTATCAGTTCGGCTTCCGCCTCGGGTCCCGCAATGCCGACCACGTCCGCATCGCACTGGGTAAACTCGCGCAGACGTCCGTGTTTCACCGGACCGTCGCGGAATACTTTGCCGATTTCGTACCGTTTGAACGGCAGCTCCATCCCGGGATTCATCGCCGCCACCTTCGCAAACGGAATCGTCAAGTCATAACGCAAGGCCAGTTCTCTTTTTCCCTGATCGCTCAAGCTGTACATCTCCCGCAAAATCTCGTCTCCGCCCGCATACTTCGAGGCGAGCAGCGCTTTCTCATTTAACGCCGGAGTTTCCATGGAGTCGAAATCGTAAAGCTCAAACATCCGCTCAAGATCTCTTTGAACTTTTCTTCGGAGCGCCTGTTCCGCACCCCGGTAGTCGTACGTTCCTTTGACATTTTGCATGTAAATTCTCCTTTCGTTTATCCCATTGAGGGGGCACATCCCCTAAATCGTGGGTCCCCTCTAAATCGTGGGGTCCCCCCCTCAATCCCCTCAACGGGGGGACCCCAGGTATACCAAGCGCAATGCTGTCAGCTTAAGCGGGAACATAGCGGAACTATAGTTCGCTAAGTGGGGCGATTTCGGGCATTTTTGGAAATTAACGGAACTCAGGTGCGCTATTTGCCTGTTTCTCCACTCCTCAAGCCATTTTTCACCGATTTAGCGCATCTCAGTTCCTCTATTTTTTCGATGAGCCCATTTTTCTGAA
The DNA here is from genome assembly GCF_023276405.1 of Paenibacillus hamazuiensis. Classification (NCBI taxonomy): domain Bacteria; kingdom Bacillati; phylum Bacillota; class Bacilli; order Caryophanales; family Paenibacillaceae; genus Paenibacillus; species Paenibacillus hamazuiensis. Next base: position 817,361 of record NZ_JALRMO010000001.1, on the reverse strand, counting down.
ATTAACGAACATGTGTTCCGCTATTTTTATTAACAATTAACTTTCGAGGAATAACAGTTCCAACTGTCCTTCACTATTGTGCGATGCAGCCGCATAAGCAACTGCATAGATCGGCACGATTCGGCTAAGGCCGAATTGGTGCCGGATCGCAGCTAAGTAACCACAACAAACATACACAAACACTCAACAAAGACGATAACCGGCAACCAACTTACAACATTAACTGGCAGTAACTATCAATCAAAAACTGAAAACAAATCGAGTAGGCCCATGAATGAATTCATGGGCCTCTCACAGAACCGGACGTGCGGGTCATCGCATCCGGCTCCTCCGCGCTTATCCCCGCTGGGGATGATGTTCATTATAGATGTCTACGAGAAAAACGAGACCTCTTTCTCTGAACCAATCGTTTGGCATTGCAACACTGGCTGGCTTGGATAGCGAGCTTCTCCATGCGAACATACGCATCTTGGGAAGCTCTCCCCTCCACTTATTCTTTCTTAGTGCCCTGTAGAAGTTCTTCGGCTTTTTCCAGCTCCGCAACTGTACCATCCGGAGCCTTCTCCTTATCCATGCATCGTACTCTCTCATCAGACTTCCTACGTTGCCCCAGCCAAAATAGCTACCCCATCCACGTAAATATGGATTCAACTTCTTTCGGATCAGCTGTTCCACATTCACCGTTTGGTTCCGCCGCGTAATTGCTTTCACGCGTTCTTTAAATTTCTGTTTGGCTTTCGAGGATGGAGTAACCCAAAATCCCGGTTTAAACTCATGACCTAGGAACATAAAGGACTGTTCCAAGTTGTTCACGATCTTGGTTTTCTCCGGGTGTACTTTGAGCCCAAGCTCTTGTTCCAGTAGACGAATAACACCTTGGAGTACCCTCTCTGCCCCCTTTTGGGATTTGCAGCAGATCACAAAATCATCGGCGTACCGTGTTATACGGTGCTTCCGTTCAGTCATGAGCTTATCCAGCGGGTTTAGGTAGATATTCGCCAAAAGCGGACTAATAACCCCACCCTGTGGACTTCCTTGCTCGTTCAGGTGAAAACTTCCGTTCTCCATGACTCCGGACTTTAAGAAGCTTTCTATGAGCTTTAGGACACTACCATCCACCACTTCTTCCTTGACGGCCTTAAGCAACTTGTCATGTGGAATGAGATCGAAATACGATTTCAGGTCGGCGTCGATCACATAAACGTATCCATCCATGAGATCTTTCCGAATGTTCTCCAGCGCCATGTGTGCACTGCGTCCCGGGCGAAACCCAAAACTACACTCCATAAATGTCGCCTCGTAAATCGGTTCGAGGATTCGGCGGGTCGCCGCCTGTACTACGCGATCGCGAATTGCGGGTATCCCGAGCGGCCTTTGACCCCCATTTTCCTTGGAAATGTACATGCGCCTGACCGGCATCGGCTTGTATGCCTTCGCCCGCAGCTCCTGCTGAAGCGTTCTTAAGTTACGCTCCAGTTCACTCTCGAATACCTTTATGGTCACTCCGTCTACTCCCGCTGCTCCCCGGTTGCGCTTGACCTCCCGGAATGCCTCCTCAAGGTTCGGCATCGCCCATATCTTGTCGATGAGGCTGTGCCATCTGCGTTTTCTCGGGACTTCTACTCCCTCACGAAAGCCTACCTCTCCTTTTCCTTCCTTCATGTCTCGTGTTCCTTCCCTTTCAGTTTCCGGACGTATAGCTAATCTTTCAGCCTTTCCGGTTCCCCTTCGGTACTCCGCCCCAGACGGCCTACCCTTTTGTTCAGCCCCGGCTCTTCGCTCTTCTTGGCTCCCCGGCTTCTGTCTGGCACATGACGGCTTCCTAGGTGGTTATGCTTTTCTTCCACGGTTCCGGGCTTCGCACCAAGTCTTTGCCTTTTGGGTCTAAGCTTGCACCGACAACGTTGGTGTCGGTTCACTTGCCATTGCGGCTTTTCCGGCAAGCTTTCTCACTACTATCCCTTCGTATGACTGCTCACCATCCATCATTCTGTCTTAGCCCTATAAGCCTTGAAAAGAGTTTACCGCTATGCGGAAGACGATAAGCCCTCCTTGGGTCACGTCATCGTCTTTCCCCCGAATCCAGTCCTCCTAACTTTCGAAGCCTATGGTGGTATAGGACGTCCCCTTCTCTTGCAGGGTTATCCGGCTTCGCCAGCCAACATGGTTCATGCCGCCTGTTCCGGGTTTTGCCTTCTGATCCTCCGCACCCTCCCTTACGGCCAGAGCACTACCAGTCGGCTATGCGCTTCCGCCACCCCGCGGTGCGCTCGGGACTTTCACCCGTTAGTACGATGCGCTGCCAAGCGCACAAAAGCGCAGGACCTCTTGGTCCTGCGCGCAGATTGTTGACAAAGCCCCGGTTTTTCGGGGCTTTTGTAGGATCATTTTTTGAATTTAGCCCTAAAAATAGAAGATCGCCTCTTATCCGGCCCTTTTAGCCAGGATATTGGCGATCTTTTTAATGTTTTGACATAGTGCAGTCAGTAATGCTTGCTGCTGCACTTTGTTTCGGCCGCGGAACCGGCAGTAGCGAAGCCCATGGAGCTCTTTGGCATCCGCGAAGCTTCGCTCAATCGTCTGGTATCGTAAGCGGTAGAGATATTTGCCGGACTTGCTTCTACCGTTTTGTTTTACCCACTCTTTACTATCCTGCCATACATGCCTGGTGATGACTTTTTGGTGATTCCGGGACCGGGTACATTCTTTGAGCATGGGGCAGTTCGCACAATGATTCGGATCCGACTTATACTGTCTGTAGCCTTCGCGATCCGTTGTCGTATATTTCAATTCGTGTTTTTGTGGACATATATACACATTGTTCTCCGCATCATACTTAAATCGCCACTTAGCCATTAATCCTTTAACTGGGGTAAAGGCTCTACCTCCGATGACCGCGTATATTTTCTTGTCTTGAAGCTTTTTGCAAATGTGCGACGTGAAGTAACCTGCATCCAGTGCGACGGCTTCCAGTGTTTTTTCGAATTTAAACTTCTTGATGATATGTTCCAAACGCTCTATGTAAGGGACAGAATCGTGAACATTGCCGGCAGTGACGTGGACATCCATGATGATGTTGTATTTGTGGTCGACGGTCCGATGATCGAGATAGAAAAAGCCTTCCGGCTTACCGTCCCGCACCATATAACCGCTCTCCGGATCGGTTGTGCTTACCTTCGTTAGTTTGGTTTCTTCCACCTCCTCTCGTGGCTTTAAAGCTTTTTTCCATGAGCCTCGCGATCGGCACGAATTGCTTCGTCCAGTTCTTCCATGTAGGCCTTCGTACTCTTGGTTACTTCCTCTTGAACAAACTTTCGTTTATTCGCATTGGCCTTAAGATGAGTTGAGTCGGTGATAAGTACCCGACCGGCAACGAGACGATGTTGAATAGCAAGCAGAACGACCCGGTCGAAGATTTGTTGAAGTACATCGCCTTCTTGAAGACGTTCACGAAAGTAGCTAAGGGTGCTATGATCCGGCACGCGATCCTTGAGCCCAAGCCCCAGAAACCATCGATAAGCATTATTAGAGAAAACCTCTCTTTCCAACCGTCGTTCGGAGCGAATGCCGTCAAGATACCCGATCAATAGCATCTTGAAAAGCATGATGGGATCTGCCGAGGGACGTCCATTATCCTCGCAGTAATAAGGACGGACTAAGTCGAGAATAAAGGAAAAGTCGATATGCTTATGTACTTTACGAAGAGGATGATCTGGATGAACCAGTTCCTCGATACACACCAATTCATATTCATTTTGGACATTCGGATTAGAGCGAAGCATAGGATCCACCGCCTTAAGAGTATATTTACATTATAACATATTAACGCGGTAATTTGTTAAAGATATTGAACGAAAAAGTAGCCTGTTGGGTTTTTCAACAGGCTGAGCGCAGGACCTCTTGGTCCTGCGCGCGTGGTATGCTGCAGGGAGGCCAGCGCGAAAAGCGTTAGCCCACCCTGGTAAATTCAGGCGTGCTAACGCTGCTTGTAATGATGAAGTTGTACGAACATCAAGTTAATCATATCGTTCGACCCCTTCGCAAGATTTAAGCTTGATTATATCCAACAGAACGGTGGATTGCAATAGCCGTTTATTTTTTATTACTCCGGATAGTTCGACAACCCTATGAAAAGAAATATTCGGCCTATAATGGCCGCAGCGGTTCCCCTGTATAATTTTTATTCACAGGGGGTTGTTTCTTTTTTAGGAAGCGGTTACATTTTCAGGAATATCCACAACTTGCCGGAAGAAGGGGGTGATTTGAAACGCGGGATAACGGACCGTGTACATGAAAACTGAACGAGAACATCCGATTCAAAGGAGGTATCGGTAATGAAACTGAAAAAGCTCATATGTTCGTCGCTCTTATCTGCCGCCCTGCTTGCAGCCGCCGTTCCGGTCCAGGCGAACGACACGCCGGCGACGCCCGATCCGCTTCCCGCTTTCCCGGGAGCCGAAGGCGGAGGCATGTACACCACCGGCGGGCGCGGCGGAGAAGTGTATGAGGTGACGAATCTGAACGACTCCGGCCCCGGTTCGCTCAGGGATGCGGTCAGTCAAGGCAACCGCACCGTCGTGTTCCGCGTATCCGGCACCGTTATGCTGGAATCGCCGCTTAATATTACCGGCTCGAACTTGACGATCGCCGGACAAACGGCGCCGGGAGACGGAATCGCGGTAGGCAATTATCCGACGTACCTGAAAGCGGACAATGTGATCATCCGCTATATGCGGTTTCGCATGGGCGACAAGTCCCCTTCCGATGCGGACGCCTTTACGATCGATAACCGGAAAAACATCATTCTCGACCACTGCTCGTTTTCATGGGCGATCGATGAGGTATTGTCTCCGCAAGGCGTCGACAATTTAACGGTGCAGTGGTCCATCGTCGGCGAAGCGCTGCACATGTCTCGCCACGAAAAAGGGCGCCACGGCTTCGGCGGCTTGTGGGGAGCCGGCAACAACACGTACCACCACAATATTTTGGTGCATAACAGCAGCCGGAACCCCCGTTTCAAAGGGAGAACGGAAGAGGACAAACGCAATCTCGACTACCGCAACAACGTCGTTTACAACTTGAATTATAAAACCGCATACGGCGGCAACAGCGCGAACATCAACATGATCAACAACTATAACAAATACGGCCCCGACACGGTGCTGGACAAAAGAGATCTCGTGCTCGACGAAGTCGGCGACATCGGCAACTGGTACATCAGCGGCAACTATATCGACGGTTCCCCGAGCGTGACAGCGGACAACTGGCTCGGCGTTCACGATTTTACTTCCGGCAACGTGAAGCTGGCCGAACCGGTGCCCGCAGCGCCGGTAACGACCCATACGCCGGAGGAAACGTATGACCTTGTGCTGGGCGGCGCCGGGGCGATTTTGCCGAAACGCGATTCCGTTGACGCCCGCATCGTCGCCGATATTCGCAACCGTACGGGGCGGCAAATCAATTCGCAGAGCGAAGTCGGCGGCTGGCCGGAGCTGAAGAGCGGCCCGGTGCCTGCGGATTCGGATCATGACGGCATGCCGGACGATTGGGAGACCCCCCATGGGCTGAATCCGGGAGATGCTGCAGATCGCAACGGGATTGCCGCGAACGGATACACGAATTTGGAAAATTACCTGAACTCCATAATCGGCAGCGGCTCGCAAAACCCGGAGGTGCGCATCACGTCCCCTGCGATCAATACGATAACGGATGCGGGCAGCGCAATAACGATCGAAGCGAATGCATCGGATCCGGACGGTACCGTCAGCAAGGTGGAGTTTTACAACGGTGACGTCAAGATGGGCGAGGACGATAACGCTCCGTTCCAATTCACGTGGGCCAACGTTCCGGAGGGCACCTATTACCTGATCGCCAAAGCGATCGATAACAGCGGAACGTCCACCGATTCTGCGGCGGTGCCGGTGCACGTCAACGGCTTCGGAGACATCGCGCCCTGGAACGCCACGGATGTAGGCCACCCGGGCTTGCCGGGTCATGCCAACCTGAACGACGGCGTGCTGACGCTGAAAAGCGCAGGCAACCTTTCCGGCCCAGGCGGGGACGAGTCGTTCCAATTCGTCTACCAAAAGCTGGCCGGCGACGGCGAGCTGAGCGCCCGGATCGATAAAATTACGCACACGACTCCGCTGGCCAAAGCCGGTGTGATGATCAGGGAGAAGCTGACGCCGGGCGCGCGTATGGCGATGATGGGCCTTGCCGTACGGGGCGACGGCCACGTGGCGGAATTTTACACGAGAGACACCGAAGGAGGCAGCATGGCGGAAACGCCGCCGCTCCCGTCGATCAATCCGCCGTATTACGTGAGAATCGTCAAATTCGGCCATACGGTGACCGGCTACATGTCGCTCACCGGAACGACGTGGACACCTGTTGCTTCCATGCAGCTGGATGCGGACGAAGTGTACATCGGGCTGATGGCGGATGCGGCCAAGGAAAACAACCTGATCGAAAACTACAACAAATCGCTGTTTTCTCAAATGAATTTCGCGAAATTCGATCCGATTCCTTACAAGGCGACGGGTGTCAGCGTGTCGAGAAGCGAAGCGGACTTGCAAATTACCTGGTCTCCGGCGGAAAGAGCGACCGCTTATCAGGTGAAGCGCAGCCTGACGCCAAGCGGACCGTACACGACGATAGCGACGGTTCCCGCTACGGAATATACGGATACGCAGGTCGAACCGGGTGTGAACTATTTTTACGTGATCAAATCCGTCAACTCCTATGGCGAAAGCATAGAAAACTCGGAGGAGCGCAATGGGGCGCTGCTCGGAACTCCGGCCGCGGTTTTCCTGATTAACGACGATTTCGAAAACGCGGTGAACGGCACGATTCCGGTAGGCTACGATACAAGGCCCACCCCGGGAACGGATATCAACAAGGTGATGGTCGATGCGGTACCGCCCGCCCCTGCGGGCAACAGTTCCGGCAAGCTGCTGAACCTTTACGACAACAATACCGGATCCACGCAAACAAGGGCGTCTAGGAAATTCCCGGAACAAACGGGCACCGTCATCGCCGAAGTCGACGTCATGCAGAAGGACGGGGCCGATTACCCGAGGGTGCTCCGGCTGCTCGATACGGCGTTCGGCAAGCAGTACGTCGAGATTTTCACGGGATATGGGGCGGGCTGTCCGACCGAATACTGCTTCTATTACCGCAATACGGACACAAGCAACGGGAAAGCGGTGCCGCTGCCGAAGAACAACGAGTTTAAGCCGAATACATGGTACCATGTGAAAGCGGTGGCCGATATTAAAACGCAAATGGTCGAAGTGTTCATAGACGGCGTTTCGACGGGCACCGTTCCGTTCCACAAGGACAGAGGCTGGCCCGACGCCGCCAAATTAAGCGCGATCGACTTCCTGTCGTCCGCCAAAAACGCGGTGAACGAGTACCTCGATAACATCCGGGTCGGCGTCCCGGCGCTGAGCGCGCCGGGCGGAGTGACCGCAGCGGTGTACGGCAATGCGGCGCAAATCAGCTGGAACGCGGTAACGGATGCGCTCTCGTATAACATTTACCGTAAAGACAGCGAAGCCGGACGCTTCAGGCTGATCGCTTCCGGTCAAACCGGACTCGTCTACACGGACAAAGGGTTGCCTTACGACCAAACTTACATTTATGCGGTAGCGGCGGCGAACAGCACGCTCGAAGGCGCTTATTCCGACCCGGTATCCGTCACGCCGGCCGGTCCGCTTGTCATCAAGCTGGACCAGCAAAGCGGCTCCGTCACCGAAGCGACTTATAAGGTAACCGGAAGCGTGAACAGAGCGGCGGCGGTAAAAGTAAACGGCAAGCCGGCAACAGTCGGAGCGAATTTGAAGTTCGCGGCCACGCTGCAGCTTGAGCAGGGCGACAATGCGATTAAAGTCGAAGCGGTCGACACAAACGGAATTTCCGCCGAGCCGGTGTCCATCACGTTGTTCGTCGACTCCATCCCGCCGGCGCTTCGCCTCGATCAGCGCAGCGTTTCGGTCAATACGGCGGTCTATTCCATCTCCGGTAAGGTCAGCGAGCCGTCCAACGTATGGATTAACGGCGCCGAAGTTCCTGTCGACGCGAACCTGCGGTTTGCGCGGACCGTCCGGCTGCTGGAAGGCGCGAACGAATTTACGGTGGAAGCCGCCGACCTGCTCGGCAACAAGGCGACCCCCGCTAAGCTGATCATCACCTATGACATCACTCCTCCGGCCGTCACCATCACAAATCCGCGGATCGGCAACCAAGGTATGGACGATCGGTCACCGGAAGGAGATTATACGATCAAAGGCAAGCTGAGCGAGCCGGGGACCGTAACGGCGAACGACATCGCCGCCGTCGTGAACCCGGATCTCACCTACTCCGTTGTCGTACCGCTGAAGCAAGGCCGCAACCGGATTACGGTGCAGGCGACCGACACGGCCGGCAACCTCTCGACGCCTGTCGTTTGGGAAGTCGTTGCGACACAGCACGGGCATAACAAGTAAAATCATCCGTGCAAAAACGAAGTCCCGATCGGCACAAATCCGTTCGGGACTTTGCTTATTATGGATACGTCTGCGAATCTCCGAGGCGACCCTGGCCGGAAAGTCTAAATCGAAATCAAACATGGATCATTTTACCAGCTGCCTGATCCCGGTATCCGCAGCCCGCTGAACGGCATCGATCAACCGGTGAACCTCCAAAGCGGTGCGAAAATCAGGTGCCGTATGCGAGTTGTCCTGAAGATCGGCTGATATTTGCCGATACAGACCGGCAACGTTGTAGGCCGGACCGGGAGCCAGTGCGGCGGGCAGCGCGATGTATTGCTCCGGAACGGGCAGAACTTCGAGGTTTTTGCTGCGCTGCGTCCCCTTTACCGTAAAGGAATCGATTTGAAACATAAAGTTATCGTTCGACTGCAGCACCAAGTCCCCTTCTTCCGGAAGCGCCAGCAGCGCTGGAACATGCGCAAGCCCTCCCCATGTGCCGTTCGTGCTTGCTCCGATGATGCCGACTCCTATTTTTTTCATGACATTAACACTCCTTAATTATCGTTTGATCTGGTATGATGATTACCATTACGATAAAACAAAGAACAAATTCATGTAAGCAGGCACTTTTTGGTTCGTAGGAAAGTGCCCGTTCCAGCAAGGGAGAGGGAGGGCATCCCGGATTGGCTCTCCGATTCCGGATTGGCTCTCCGAGGTTCCTTATCTGATCAGAAAATGATCGCGTGGGCGCATGGTTTGAAATGATCGCATCGAGGTGAATTCTATGATAATTCGGGAGCAGTGTACCTGCCCGTTAGAGGTTGTTCATGACATTATTAAAGGCAAATGGAAAACAATGATCATCTTTCAATTGAAGGATGGGAATACGTCCTTGGCTCAATTGGAGCGGGATATCGACCAAATCACCCAAAAGATGCTGCTGCAGCATTTAAGAGAACTGCAATCTTGCGGAATCGTGGATAAAATCAAAACCGAAGGATATCCGCTGCATGTAGAATACTTTCTTACCGAACGCGGGAGAAAGCTGTTGGACGCGGTACTGATCATGCAGGAGATAGGTATCGAGTACATGGTGGAATGGGGTCAAACCGAACTTCTAGACCGCAAAGGCATCAGCTACAAGATCTAAACTTATTACACCCATACCCACAAAAAAGTGGGTAATTCACGGCTCATTACATCGAGACTATAATACTTTTAGAAACTCACTAACTACAAGTAAAGGAGCCGTGTACCATGAATACAGCGTTAGTATTGGTAGACATTCAGAAAGATTATTTCCAGGGAGGCAGAAATGAATTAGCCAATACCGATCAAGCGGCAGCCCATGCTCAAGAAGCATTGGCGCTGTTCCGGGAAAAGCGGTTGCCGATCGTTCATATTCAGTGCATTCTATTGGAAAAAAATGCAACGTTTTTTCTTCCCGATACGGAAGGCATTGCAATTCATGAACGGGTAAGTCCCCAAGCTGGCGAAAAAGTGATCGTTAAACATACTCCGGATAGCTTTTTTCAAACGGAATTGCATCAGAATCTTGAATCAATGAAAGTATCCCGGCTGGTCATTGGCGGCATGATGAGCCACATATGCATCGATTCGACCGTGAGAGCCGCACATCGCTTGGGTTATGAAGTCATATTGCTCGACGATGCGTGCACCACCAGAGATTTGGTATGGAACGATACGGTGATTCCTGCAAAAACCGTTCATGATACTTTTATGGCATCATTGCAAGGTACCTTTGCCCAAGTAACGGACACTGGCAGCCTTCACAAGATGATTTAATTTTTTCATTGAAGTGAAGTAAACTTTGGCAGCAACTGATAAGAGCCGCCTCGTATGAACGGGTACCCACAGTCTGAACGCTTGAAAAGGTGCGGGTTATGGGTACCTTTTTGTATACCGGAGAAAGCAACGGAAGAATTATGCGAACATCGGGAGAAAATGAGCGGGTTGAAATTAACGACATCCCCTTTGTTCCGAAGTTGTAACGGATTTCACCCGCTGACGTTGTCCCGATTTCATCAAGAAGCTAAGCAGAACCGCATACATCGCGGACAAGACCAGGACAAACTCGAGCGCGACGGAAAAAGCGTATGCATAACGGGCATGAGCATCGGCTAAATCGGAATGATTATCCAAGGCCCGGTAGAAGAAGATCCCGACGAAACATACGCCAAGCGCCGTACTGAGCTGGGTCGTTCCCGCTTGGCCTGAAACAATTCAATCATCCTGCACTTGGCAAACTTAAGTTCGAGCACCAATCGCTTACGATAGCGGATCATCCCGACTTAAAAGCTACCGTGTATATTCCGGCATCGGATGACGAAACCAGGTAAAAGCAGCGGTACAGAAACCCGAAGCCGCCGCCGGATCGGTCGGGCGGCTTCGAGGACAAACAGGGCTGTCGTTGTTAACTTTACCCGTGTCTTCTTTGAAAATCCGCCATGAAATCGGCAAGCGCCCGGCATGCTTCGGCGGGCACCGCGTTATAAACGGAAGCGCGCAAACCTCCGACGCTCCGGTGTCCGGCCAGCCCCTCGAAGCCGTGCCGCTCCGATTCCTTGACGAACAGCCGCTCGAGCTCCCCGTCCGCCATTCTCCACGTCACATTCATGTGCGAACGGTCGGGGACATCGATGATTCCTTTGTAAAAACCTGCGCTGGCATCAATGACGCGGTACAGCAAATTCGCCTTGTCCGCGTTGAGCTGCTCCAGCCGCTCCAAGCCCCCTTGCCGCAACGTCCATTTCAGGACCAGGTTCATCATGTAAATGGTGTGTACCGGCGGAGTGTTATACAGCGACTTGTCTTTGACGAACGTCTCGTATCGCAGAATCAGCGGTATGCTTTTGGACAGGCGGGGCAGCAGGTCTTCCCGGATAATGACCGCCGTGACGCCGGCCGGTCCGAGATTTTTTTGCGCTCCGGCGTAGATCAGGGCGAACTTCCGGAAATCCATGCGCCGGCTGAGTAAATCGCTGGTCATATCCGCGATCAGCGGAATGTCCCCGGTTTCCGGCAGCTCGTTATACCGCGATCCTTCGATCGTGTTGTTGGTCGTGATGTGAAGATACGCCGCATTCGCCGCCGGACGAATCCCGCTCGCCTGCGGAACGCTGCGCCACCCCGCGTCCTTCGAGCTTGCCGCAATATGCGTCTCACCTACATAGGCGGCTTCGTTACAGGCTTTTTCCGCGAAGCTGCCGGTCAGCGCGTAGCTGCCGGCGGTACCTGGCGCGAGCAGGTTTAACGGCACGAGCGCAAACTGCGTGCTGGCTCCGCCGCCCATAAACAGCGCGCGGTACCCTTTTTCCAGGCCGAGCAGCTCAAGAAGGAGCGCCTGCGTCTCCTCATTAAGCTCCTCCACCTGCCGGCTCCTGTGGGACATTTCCATCAGGGACAATCCCGCCTCCCGGTATTCCACCAATTCCTTCTGAGCTTGCTCCAGCACCTCCAGCGGCAGCGCAGCCGGTCCCGGATTGAAGTTGTACAGCCTTTTGACCATGATCGTTTCCTCCTCGATTAACGTTTTTGAAAACACAAAGAGCGCCCTCGTCCGATTGGGACGAGGAGCGCTCTGCTCGCGGTGCCACCCAATTTGAGAAACGTCCCCGCAGGACGTCTCCCCTCTTTGGTTCCGCGATAACGGGCGGGCCCGGTTAACTTAGAATAGCTTGCTCCGGCCATTCTTGGCGAAAACGCCTCCGAGTTGGATGCTCTTCATAGGCATGATCACAATTTGATATTACGCTAATCATATTCCGTAAATGCCTGCGCGTCAATGCTTATTTTCGAAGATGGGCGGGTCGGACGCGAATATGTTGCCGCCGCTCTTAAAGCCGCCGCCGTCCTTCCGTACGGTCGGAGCAGCCGGTTATGTTTCCGATGCCGCGGCCGGTTTGGCCCGCGTCATCACCCCTCCGAACAGCAGCAGCAGACCGCTCGCCCAAAATATCGCGGTCACCCCCGCCACTCCGCCGATCGATCCGAACAGCAGCGGCACGACCAACTGCGATACGCGGTTGAACGTAATGCGCATGCCCAGCACCTCGCCCCGGCGTTCGAGCGGGCTGACCTGGATCGTGTACGACAAGCTGAGCGGCTGCCCAAGTCCGAGACCGGCCCCGAGGATGCAGATAAGTATCGTCAGCACGACCGCAAGCGGTATGGACGGGGTCAGCAGGTAAATAACTCCGCTGATGTACAGCGCCCAGGTCAGCACATTCATCCTGCCGAAGCGGCGAACAAGCACCGGCTGCGTCATGCGGATCGCCATCGAGGCGGCGCCCATCAGCGACAAGATGATCCCGATCTGCGTCGGGCTCAGGTTCAATTTCTCGCCGAGCAGTGGAAAATAAGCGGCGAATATTTCCCGGTTCGACAGCATCAGCCCGCTGATGATGACCGCATTGCGCAAATCGCGCTGCTTCAGCATGCTCCACACGCTGCCGCCTGCCGCGTCCGGGGAGCTGTGCGACTCCGCCGCTCCGCCGGCAAGCTCCCATTTTTCCAGCGATACGAGCCGGACGATCACCATGCCTATGAGCATCAAAACGCTGTTCACCGCATACGAAACCATAAAGCTGTAATGCTCGTACAAAAAGGTGCTCATCGCAGGACCCGCCATGGCTCCAAGCGAGGCGACAAGGCTGAACGTAGCGATTCTTTTCTCGATGTCGCCCGTGACTCCGATCCGCTTTTGCAGCGCGACGACCTGGAACGTAAAAGCCACACCCATAAGCGCCTGGGAAAATACAAAGGTGATGAAATGCGGATAAACGATCGGCGCGACAAGCGACAAAAAGAGACCCGCCCCGCCGAGCGAGACCAGTCTGCGGATGCCGTAGAGATCGATCCACCTGCCGATATGAATGGCCAGCAGCGCCGGCAAAAAAGCAAATACCGATACGATGATGCCGATTTCCGCAGGCGTCGCCCCAAGCTTCGTCGCGTACAGCGATACGACCGGCTTCGTCCCCGAGACGATCAGCTGGTTGATAGCGCTCACAACATAGATGATATAGACGATCATGTTTGAAGTCACCTGATTCCTGGTCGAATAAGCTAATTATAAAGCGGATCGCCGGGGTTGACCATACCCGGAGCCAAATTCGGCGGCTGCAAGCGATCCATTCCAAAAAGGGAACAAATCCCCCAAAAGTGGCGTGAACCTTTGCAGCCTATTCCTGGTACTTTTGGGGGAGCCCCCGGTTATCCGCAAAAATTAGCCCAGCATAATTTCCTAAGCTCCTAAGCAATAAAAAAACGGAGCGTTGGCGGAAAAACACTGTTCCGCTAACACTCCGTTCACTCATCTATATTGCGGACTTTCGAGAGCCATGCAACCTCTACGCCTTAAATCGCCCAGTTGCCTTGGCGGAACAGCGCTTCTTCTGTGCCGTCCGCCGTCACGCCGTCAATATCCATTTCGGCTGAGCCGATCATGAAATCGACGTGTACGATGCTCGAGTTGAGCCCTCGCTCTGCAAGCTCCTGCTGCGCCATTTCCTTGCCGCCTTCAAGGCAGAACGCGTAGGCGTTCCCGATCGCGAGGTGGCTGGACGCATTTTCGTCGAACAGCGTATTGAAGAAGACGATTTGCGTATCGGAGATCGGGGAACGGTGCGGAACGAGCGCCACCTCCCCGAGGTAAGCCGCCCCTTCATCCGTTCCGACCAGCCGCTGCAGCACCTCAAGCCCTTCGGCGGCGGAGATGTTCACGATTTTCCCTTTTTCAAACGTCAGCGAAAAATCCTGAATGAGCCGACCGCCGTAGCTCAGCGGCTTCGTGCTGCGCACGGTCCCGTTCACCCCGTCCTTCTGCGGAGCGGTGAACACTTCCTCCGTCGGCATATTTGCGACAAAGGCGGTTCCCTGCGCATTGACGCTGCCGCCGCTCACCCATATGTGCCCCTGCGGCAGCTCGACGGTCAGATCGGTGCCGGGGCCGCGGTAACGAAGCATGCGGTATTTTTTCGCGTTCAGGAAGTCCGCTTTGGCGTCGAGATTTTGCGTATGCTCCTTCCAGGCACGCACCGGATCTTCCATATTGATCCGCGTAGCTGCGAAGATCGCGTCCCACAAGGCGTTTTCCCTTTCGCTTTCCGCGACGTCGGGAAACACCTTGGCCGCCCAGGCGGGAGAAGGCACCGCGATCACCGACCAGCTGTTTTTGTCCGCCATCAGATAGCTGCGGTATTTTTGCAGCGCCTGGCCTGCGGTTTTATTCGCGTTCGCGATCCGCTGCGGGTCGATGCCGCTGAGCAAATCGGGGTTGGAAGCGATGATCGACAGAAACGCCGCTCCGTTTTCCGCCATGTCCTCCCAGCCCTTGGCCCGCCACTGCGGGTATTCGAGAAACGCTTCGTCCGGAGCCAGCTCGTATTTGATGCGGGTGATGTCGTCGTCGTTCCATTCGATATGTACGTTTTTGGCGCCGGCCTCATACGCTTTTCGGGTCACGATCCGCACAAATGGAGCTGCAGACAGCGGCGCGGTGACCACCAGGGTTTGGCCCTTCTGCACGTTCACCCCTACCTGGACGGCCAAGGCGGCGTATCGCTCCAGTTTTTCCATAAAATCGGTCATGTTACCGCTCCTTCCAAAAAGGCTGCATTCTGTGGATGCAAACGGGTTGGGGCATAAGCCCGGCCCCCGTCTATTCATCCACAGTTATATTGTACCATATTCAAGGATTAACCAAAGATGCCGGGTTCATCCGTTCCATTTGCCGAACCGGCCGTTCCGCTCACCCGGTCGTACTCAAGCCTCGCCTGCTCGACAAGCGGATAATAGCTGTTCGCCCACTCTTTCAGCTGGCGCATATGCGGAATCAGCGTTTCCCCAAGCGGGGTCAGCATGTAATCGACGACGGGAGGCACCGCCGGATGAACCTCGCGGCGGACGAGTCCGTCGCGCTCCAGTTGGCGAAGCGTATGGGTGAGCATTTTTTGCGAAATGCCTTCGATCCGCCTTCTTATTTCCCCGTAGCGTATGCTGCCGCTCTCAAGCGCATAAAGAACAAGCGCCGTCCACTTGCTGGAAATGATCTCAAGCACCTTACTGTAGCTGCAAACCGACAATGAGATGTCCGGCTTCGATTTATTTATCGTGTTCAGCATTTAATTTCCTCCTCCTAAAAGCCGAAATTCGGCGCTGGTCGCAATATTTACTTTTTCGTTCGCTGCGCACGAAAAAGTGCCTACTTACTAAATATTAGTTCATGCATTATTGTATGTCTATACCCCCAATTAAAGGAGAGATGGATCCAATGAAAATATTCGAAATTCAAAACGGCTTCGGCTTGGATAACCTCACGCTTACTGATCGTCCCGTACCCGTTCCCGGCCCGGGAGAAGTGCTTATTCGCATGCGCGCGGTATCGCTGAATGCCCGCGATCTCGGCGTCGTCTCCGGCTTTTACAACCCGGATGCCGCGCTCCCGTTCGTGCCGGTGTCCGATGGCGTCGGCGAAGTGGTTCAGCTCGGCGAGCAGGCCGGCCGTTTCAAGCCGGGGGACCGGGTCAGCGGCATTTTTACGCAGGACTGGATTTCCGGCCCGCTGCAAAAAAGCTACCTGCAGAGCATGCTCGGCGTTCCGAAAGCCGGGATGCTGGCGGAATATGTCGTGCTGCCCGAAGAAGGCCTCGTGCGCGTGCCCGACCATTTGACGGACGAAGAAGCCGCGGCGCTCCCGTGTGCCGGCGTCACGGCGTGGCATGCGATCGTAGAGGAAGGTAAAGTCAAAGCCGGCGATACCGTCGTCGTGCAGGGCACCGGCGGCGTCTCGCTGTTCGCGCTGCAGTTCGCCAAGCTCCAAGGGGCGGCGGTTATCGTCACGTCGAGCAGCAACGAGAAGCTTGAGCGGGCAAAGCGGCTCGGCGCCGATTTTACCGTCAACTATCGGCAAACCCCCGACTGGGACGAGGCGGTGCTCGAGTTCACGGACGGCCGCGGCGCCGATCATGTCGTCGAACTTGGCGGTGCCGCAACGCTCAACCGCTCGGTGGCAGCCGTTCGCCCCGAAGGGCAGGTGAGCCTGATCGGCCTCTTGTCGGGAATGAGCGTGGACGGCTTCAACCTGATTCCCGCTTTTCAGAAAAAAGTCCGGCTGCAAGGCATCAACGTCGGCAGCCGCACGATGTTCGAAGCGATGAACCGTGCCGTCGGCCAAAACAAGCTGCGCCCTGTCATCGACCGCATCTTCCCGTTTGAGCAATCGGCGGAAGCTCTGCGTTACATGGAAAAGGGCACCTATTTCGGTAAGGTTTGCATCCGCATCGCTCCATGACCTGGCCTGCCCTATGCGGAGTATATATTTGAATAAACCTGCCCTTCTCCAGGGCAGGTTTCCACTTTTTTTATGAGGCTAACACCTTCTTGATGCTTGCCAGCTGAACGCAGACGCACAATACGTCAATCGCGGTTTCAAGCTCCTCAGCCGAAGGAAACGTAGGCGCAATCCGGATATTCCGGTCCCGCGGATCGCTGCCGTACGGGTAAGTAGCGCCCGCCTTGGTCAAGGTGACGCCTGCTTCCGCCGCCAAACGGACAACTTCTTTGGCGCAGCCGTCCAATGTGTTCAGGCTTAAGAAGTAACCTCCGTTCGGCTTGATCCAGGAGGCGATGTTTTTTCCGCCTAACTCCGATTCGAGCTTATTCAAGACAATATCGAATTTCGGCTTGATAATCGCAGCGTGCTTTTCCATGTGCGCCTGCAAAACATCCATGTTCTGCAGAAAACGGACATGGCGCAGCTGGTTGATTTTATCCGGGCCGATCGTTTGCACGGACAGCTGCTTTCTAATGAAATTCAAGTTCGCTTCGCTGGATGCGAGCACCGCCACTCCGGCGCTGGGGAACGTAATCTTGGACGTCGAGGCGAAGATAAACGCGCGGTCGGGGTTCCCCGCTTTTTTGCAGGCTTCCAGTATATTTTTCAAACGGTCGGGCTTCGTCGTCAAATGATGCACCGTATAAGCATCGTCCCACATGATTCTAAAATCGCTTGCTTTCGTCTTCATGCCGGCCAGCCGATCAACCGTTTCATCCGAGTAGGTAATTCCCTCCGGGTTGCTGTATTTGGGAACGCACCATATGCCTTTGATGGAATCGTCTTCGCGGACCAGCCTCTCCACCGCATCCATGTCCGGACCGTCCGGCAGCATGTCTACCGCAATCATTTCGATGCCGAGCAGCTCGCATATCGCAAAATGCCGGTCATACCCCGGACTCGGGCATAACAACTTCACCTTCGGCAGTTTCCCCCACGGCGTCGCGCTGCCGTAAACCCCATGAAGCATCGCTCTCGACAAAGCGTCGTGCATCATCGTCAGGCTCGAGTTGCCGCCGACGAGGATCTCGCTCGCGCCGACCTCCAGCATCTGCGCAAACAATTGCTTCGCTTCGGGGATGCCGTCGATGCCTCCGTAGTTGAGGCAATCGGTGCCGTCCATCGCTTTCAGGCTGTCTTCGGATGACAATATGTCGAGCATCCCCCTGGAAAGCTCGAGTTGTTCCGGACACGGCTTACCTCTGGACATATCCAGGGACATGCCGCGGCTTTTGAATCCTTCGTATTTTTCCTGCAGCGCTTGATATTGCCTGTTCAGTTCGTCAATATCCATCCGGTTGTAATCCGTCCCGCGTTCCATTTTCCCACACTCCTGCCCCGTGATATGGACCAATTTATACCATATTCACGGAATCTGCAAGAAGTTTTTAACTGTGCGGCGGGGTCTGCTCTTCGATCGCAATAGGAGGGTTCAAGAAAGCCGCTTTCTTCTTTCTTCTGGAAATGACGGTCAACGCCACGATCAGCACAATAACCAAAACAATGATCAAAACGACAATGTTGGTCACGTTTAACACTTTTGTTTTCAGCACGATTTCGTTGTTCGAACCGGGCAGAAGATCCCACTGATAAGTCTTCTTGTCATCGAGCACTCTGGAGGCATTCTGCTCTTCGGCGGTTACCGGCAGCGTTAAGGTTACTTTGAGGTCCATCTGGTTGAGCATTGCTTTCTGGATCCCCATCGTATCGTTCGCATCAGGCTTCAATGTGCTGAGATCCAGAGCGCCCTTATAACTGTAAGTCGTGTAAAAAAGTCCGTTCTGAACATCAATATTCATGCTGTTCGCACCGCTGTTGTCCTTTTGATTGCCCAGATTCGGGTTTAGATTTCCGATCGATTTCAATTCCTTGATGTCGCTCTGGTGCTTCTTGGCATTGATGCCGATATAGTCCCCTTCCCGATACTGGATAACCGTAAAACCTTGCTGCTCAAATTGCTGTCTCATGTCCTGCAGCGGATCTTTGGCATCTTTGCCGGCAGCCATCAAACCTGCGACTTGGGCGCTTATCCCGATTTTATAATCGAGTTCCGCGGAACTGTCTTTGTTTACCGTGATATGAAAGTCCGCCTTCACACATCCGGTGAGCATAATAATCAGGAAACTCAACACGCTCAAAGTTAATATTTTTTGACGGTTCAATATAATTCCTCCTGCGTTCACGTCATGGCATGAACGTTATTTTAACAATCCGGCCGATACAAGGTCATCGACATTCAAGTAAATGCTAAATTCCCGTTTTTCACTGCTATCGGTTAAAATCTTGAGTCTCACCAAATCTTCAACGAAAAAGTAATAGGTATCGTTTTCTTTCTTTACACGAAGCCCGTTGACATTGATTGCGTCCTCTTTAGTGCTGGTGCTCCAGGATTTTGGAAATTTCATATCAAACAGCTTTGGAGATTTTCCCAATTTTTCATCATACGGTCCGTATAACGCCAAATCATCAACACTGTCGGTGATACTCATTGTAATTCCGGCCTTTTCTTTCAGAGCACCAAGGTCTATCCATTTTTCACTCGTGGCGTTTTGTTCCGGACTATATTTTTTGATTCGGATGTTATTTATTTTTGTCTCCTTAACATCGGCCCGATTCCAGTCAGCAGGAAGGGAAAGATGCATAATTTCTTCCTTCGCGTTTTTGAGAATCAAGGTTTGGCTGTCGACGCTGACCTCGGCTTCATAAATTTTCTGCAATACATTCAATGACATCCATTTATCCGATAATTTTGGAGGTTCCGTCCGGTTGTTCCGCAAGTATTCAACATAATTTCGATCATCCCGATCGATAAATTCTCCCCGGTAATTGCCATATTTATCGTAAGCGTAGAATACGACGGTGCCGTCCGCATATTTGTTATATCCCGCAGTCGGGGTAACTTCTTTTGTTTTTAAGTCGACGCCAGGCTTTAATATAACATTGCTGTCTATCGGCTTCATTTGACCTGTTTCTTTGAGATATTGGGTGACCAAGTTCTCTGGATGGATTACATAAGAATCCACATATTCCATGTACAAATCGCCGAATCGGCTCAATAACCAGTCATCGTCGGCAACCTTTCTCAACGTCCCCATCAATGTATAAAGTTGTTGTCTGGTACTCACCCTTGTTTGTCCAAACTCATCTACCCAGCTAAATTTCTCGTTCATATCGAGATTTCTTATGTCTTTCGAGGTAACTGATAACGACTTCCCATCGGTTGTGTAGTATATTTCATAATTGCCCTCATACGGGTGCCCTTTTAAAAGCATCCAACCTGCCATGTCACCTTCTGCCGGAACACTATACATTCCGCTTGCGGCCGGTTTGTTCGATGAATCCGACGTTGCAATCTCTCCATCGGGAATTTTTCCTATGTAGGCGGTGGATGTAGGCTCATCATAAGTAACGTCCAACCCCAAAATGTTGGAAACCGCTCTAAGAGGGACGTACGTTCGTCCGTTGTACAGCAAGTTGCTTGATTCCACTTTTTCGAGATTGACCATAATGGTAATAGCATCGAAAACTGCATCAATCGTCGCGTCTCTGCTCTCTTCTCTTGCATCGTCCTTGGTGCCATCCGACTGGGTGGCGGGGATTCCGGGTTCTTTTTTACCGGAAGGAACAGCTCCGATATTGACAATATTTTCGTTAGGGTAAAAGGTCACAGGCAAATTATCCATCATTTCCGCGATATTTCGCAGAGGAACATAAGTTGTGCCGTCATATAAAATATTGTTGCTTGCAGCGGGTTGACCGTTCACTTTGATGCTGATCTTGTTAAATGATACATGAATGTTTTTCGTAGTTGCGGCGAAAACGTTGCTTTGGGGAATAAGCATAAGTACGGTTACGAGGCCCGCCAGCCATTTTCTCAAGAAAGATCGTCTCCTTTTTAATAAAATGTAGAATCTACATAATTTTCCTGATTCTTTTGATGACATGGTGAGATTTTACCAAATATTTATAATAAATGGAACTGCAAACTATCAGATTTACGGTAAAATTTACAATAATATCGTCTCCGGCAAATAGACCTGCAGAGATTTGTATGCAAAAAAAGCTTGCCGGCTAATGGCAAGCTTTAGATGATGAAAATAGCAATCCGTTCAAATCGCTCCGGAAATTAAGTCATCTGCCGTTTTCTTTGAAAGTATTGTTCCGGGGCCATGCCGATGATCGATTTGAACGCTTTGATCAGGTGGGTCTGGTCGTGGTAACCCAGTTCCGCAGCCAGCTCGGACCAGTTCAGGTTCTCCTCTTCGGCCATTCGTTCGGCAATTTCGTGGAGACGGTATCTCTGGATGACCCATTTGGGACTGACGCCGACGTATTGGTTGAACAGACGCTGCAGGCTTCTCAGCGTCATTTGAAACCTGGCGGCAACCGCCTCGACCCGCTTCAGCTCCCGGTCCGATATGATCGTTTGATGGATACGGCCGATCAACTCGACGGCAGGGTCCCGTTCCGGGACTTTCTCCGACAGAAACGACTCCGCAAGCTTAACCATGAGCTCGGGAGATGGCTGCGACAATATTTTATTCTCAAGCTCCTGGCCATCCGCCTCAAAAAACTGCTCCAGCTTCGCCGATTTGTCCGTAATCCGCGAAACCGGAATGCGGGCAAACGGATAAAACGCTCCCGGCCTGAATTTAATGCCGAATACGGCACCGCGGTCTTCCAGCAAGTAGCCGAATTTACCCGTCACGACGCCGACAATCCGGGTGTTGTTTTTTTCAAATACCAAATGTACGCTCGGATGCGGGAGGTTTTCCGAGAAAAACGGCTCCTCCCCCCTTAAATCCCACTGAACGATCCAATAATGCTCGACGAAGTACGCAAGATGCTCTGCAGGCGGATGTAAAGTCAAATTAAATTTGGCAGTACCCGACTTGCCGTTCAATAACCCGATCGGTTTGATTTCCCCTGCCATCCTTCCGCCCCCTCGATGTTTTTTTTAAATATATCATTGCATCACTTTTTCCTCGCCGGCAAACAGGTCGTGCTCTCAAAGAAAGGAACATTTGTTCCTATATTATACCACCATTTTCCACGATTGTCATCCGGGAAAACTACCATCGAAATCGTTCCGGGACGAGAGGCCGCTATTCTTATGACCAACAATTCGGTACAATAATGCAAAAGACCGGGGCTCCTTATCCATAAAGGAATCCCGGTCATTTGTTGTAAGCCTCCTGTCCATCGTGAACAGGAGGTTTTGTTTGTCGTCGGTATGCTTACTGCTGCGGCTGCTCTCCCGGGACGTTCACTTGGAAAGTAACCCCGAATTTATCCTTTACAATCCCGTACAAGGGGCTCCAATCCGTCTTCTGAAGCGGCATGACGACTCGTCCGCCGTCTTCCAAAGCGGCGAAGATTTCTCTAGCTCTTGCCTCTTCTTTGGGATGGATGGCAATCTGAACCGTATCGCCCGGCTGAAACGGCATGCCCGGGAAAGTATCGGAGAACATGAGATCCGCGTCGCCGACTTTCAAGTGTGCATGCATAACGCGATCCTTCGCGCCTTCCGGCAGCGGGTGGTTCGGGTCCGCCGGCATATCTCCGAACGTCGTGATATTTATCAATTTCCCTCCCAGCGCTTTCTCGTAAAAATAGACCGCTTCTTTCGTGGTGCCGTCGAAATTCAAATACGGGTTCAAAGTAATTGACATCAATAACAGCTCCTTTGGAATCATTTGGACAACCTCATCTCAATTATACACCAAAAAGAACTGCATTATTTCTTTTCGATTGCCGGTTTTGACAGCACCATTTATGAATGTCATCTGTGTTACTTTGCGGGCAAAGCTCCGGGGCATGGAACAGCATTTGCTTCCCCGTATCGATATCGTCCGATTTTTACAATGAATCCCGCCTGCAAGATGCTACAATGAAGGAAGCAACTTTAATCTTAATTGTAAAAGGAGATGGCATGATGAGCGAAAACGGCGTTATGCAAATTCGCAATCATTTGCTGGACGAGCTGGAACTTTCCGTGAAAACCAGCGAAGCTTTAATCCGAAAAATTCGGGCGGAGGAATGGAGCTATCGGCCGAAAGAAAATATGCGGACGTTATTGGAGTTGGTCCGGCATCTGGCAAGTGTGCCCGCCTCCGATTTGGCCATTATGCAGGAACGGAGCCAGCCCGAGGTGGACGTTGTTGAAAAAAGCGCAGACTCCCTCACCGATCCGGATGAGCTTGCCCAAAGGCTGCGCTCCAATTATGAAGCGCTGCGGGCTTATATGGAGTCGCTGAGCGAAGACGAGCTGCTCAATAAATCGACCAAGGCGTTTTATGCGGATCACGGCATGGTGCAGATCAAATGGCTGATCGAAACGGTTACGCATACGTTCCATCACCGTGCCCAGCTTTATAATTATTTGAAGCAGCTGGGACATGAGCTTCATTTTGTTATGCTGTACGGGTGAAAATCCTGCGTACGCGAGTTATCCGCAAAGGAAGCGGTCGGTGAGCGGCATACGAACGATTTTTTACCTGTGGATCGGAACGGGTCCGAAAAGATTCAGCGAATTCGCCGTTTCCAGGCCGCTATTAACGATATCCTCGGCAAATGCCGCATGGATGGACTTACTTTGGCGTTAAACCACGGATATTTCGATCAGGCGCATATGATCCGCGATTTCAAGCGGTTTTATGGCGAATCGCCCGAGACCGCATTCCGGGAATTTCATGGCCTGTCCGACCAGGCGATGAAATAGCGGAGCCAGTCCGAACCGGATGACGTTGGAATAAGGTCTGCCTTCATTACTCATCCGGGAGAACTGGCCCCGCTGGTTAGCTCTGATGGCGGCCTGTTGCGGGCAACTGCAGAGTCTCTGTTTTGTGCTCTTTACACGGAATCCCTTAAATACGGAATGATCTCCGAGCATAATTTTTGCGCGAAAGCCGCATCCAGCTGCTTGCCGGACTGAGCCCGGATCTCGTTCTCAAAAGCGCCGAGTTCATTTAACCCCTCAATCGTGCCCGTATGACGCAGCATATTGTCAATTTTCTCCAGCAAGCTGTTCAACATGCCCTTGCTGCGAATCCATCCCTTTTCATGAGCAGACTGCAGCACAGATTTCAGCCCGGATACGTCCAATTTGACTTCCAGCAAAAATGAAGCCGACGCCGTGTTTCCCGCATGATCGGCTGCAGTGACATCGATCATGTGGCTGCCAGGGGACAGCTGAAACGGCTCCACCGTATACGTCGATTCGATCACAGTGCCGTCCAGCTTGACGACTCGGCTTTTTACGCCGCTAAGCGCATCGGAAACAGACACATGGATTTGAAGCCGATCGGAAAAGTAAACCGCCTGGCTTACCGTTCCCTCTGCAGTCGGTTCAACCGCCGCCGCGGTAACTTCAATGTGCGGCAGCGTCATATCGATCTCCACCTGCGAAGACTTGACGTTTTCCCGGTTGCCAGCGCGGTCCGCACTGTAAAACTGCAGCGTATGAGAGCCTTCGCTGCCGACGACGACCGTATTCCCTTCAGCAAACGGCATGCCGTCCAAGCTGTACCACGTTTGCGCAACGCCGCTCCGGTCGTCCGCTGCCGTAAGCGTAATCCGCTGCTCCTCGTTATGCCAACCCGTTTTCGCATCGCTCGTGGTTACAGGCGCCGCCGTATCGGCATGAACCGCACTGAATGTGATGTTCCCAGATTTGGCATACGCCCCAAAATACCCGGCTTCAGCAATCCGTCCGGTCCCGTCGTCTAAAAAATCGACAACCGGATATCCGTTGACATTCAGCTTCAGCCGTACGCCCGCCTCCTCGTTCACCGCCGATACCTGGATGAGCTGATTTTTCCCGAACCCGAAGTATTTGTTGGGGACCGCCTCGCCGCCGGTGCCGATTTGCCCGTCGATGTTGCCGAGCAGCACAGTGCGCTTTCCGCCGTTAAACCGCTGCACCTCAATCAGGTCGGGCTTGAATGTGATCAGATAGGCTTCGTTGCCGGCATCGAAAATACTTTTGTCCGGCAGGCGGTTGCGCAGACTGATCGAAGGCCAGCCCACAATGCTGTCGATATTCATGAAGAACGTAAGCCGATCATTCAAAAACGTCCTTCCTTGATATGCCGCAAACCCGTTCGGTGAAGCTCCGGGCGTAAATACGGTCAAGGATCCTTCTCCTTGCATCTTGTTCCCGTTTCCGTCAATATACCAAGAGGCATAATCTGCGATCGCATCGTCCAGAGGGGTGCCTTCGTAGGTGATGACCTCTACGGCAAACGATGCGTTCACGGTCATCCCTTGGTAAGTTCCGGTCACATCAACCGTAGTCGCACCGGGGGAACGGGCGGTTAAAACCCCGTTCTCGTCGACGGATACGATATCGGAATCACGGCTGCCGTATCGCATCGGTGCGTTTTTGACCGTCTGCCCGTAAACGGAAAGCGTGACCGTTTCCAAAGGTTTCGACGTGAACAAGGGGATATGGACCGGGACTTCTTCGGGATGCGCAAGCTCGATGCGGGATAAACGATCGTCGACATAGACTGCCGTTGCCGCTTCTGCCGTCACGTTTCCCGCAGTTACCGTCACCGTTACCGTTGCCTTCCCGGAGCCGGCCGCCGTCAGCCTTCCACGATCGTCCACTGCAACAACAGAGCTGTTGTCAGAGCTGTACTCGATGCGGGACGCCTGCTTCAAATCGAACGGCTCCTCCTTCGGGGTAAGCCCGCTGACAGGCAGATCATAGCTCTCTCCGCTATTCAGGTTGACCACATCCGGCGCCTTCACTTTCGCCAGTATCGTCTCGGCGATGTCCAGGTATTCCGGCTCCAACCCTGAACGTGCGATAATGTCCAGCGCCTCCTGCGGCCATTGCTTGTCGGGATGCACGTACGTATTGGCAATGCTGACGTTAATCCCGCTATTCTGCATGTTCGCCGTCGTCGTATAATTGCCGTCGACGGCCAAGTCATGAATCGATGTTGTCCAAATGTGAAGCCATCGCGGTACGAAGTTATTTTCCCAGACGGTTGATTCGCTTAAGTCGATAATGTTGCGTTCGATGCTCCAGAAGCTGGAGCCTTCGTCCGGATACAGCGCTCCCGATTGATTCTTCTGGTTCTTAATATAGTTCTCGGAAATCATGTTAAGGGAAGACGCAGTCCCCCCTGTCCCGCCAAGCGTGTAAATGGCGCCGCCGTCGTAAATGCCCTGCCCCATCAGATCATGGATAAAATTGTGCTCGATTTTCATGTTACGGATTGCGGACGTCGCCATCCATTGCCAGCCGTAGCCGATATGAATGCCGCTGTATGGAATGTTGAAAATTTCGTTGTGGCTGATGTCCATATCGACTGGGAATCCGGCCGAAATCGCCGCCGCCGAACGGTATTCGACTCCGATGTCGTGAATGTAGTTGTTGACAATGTCGTTGTTTTTCATCAGCAGCCGTCCGTCCGCCGGGTTGAAGATGGACGGATCGTTTTTGGTCGGTTCACCGATGTTAACCGCTCCTCCCGAGATGTCGTAGAAACGGTTTCCGCGAATCATGCTGTTCCGGACGCCTTCGACCATTTTTAACGCCGTGGAGCCCAGCTTGCTGAATTCGTTCCGCTCGAAAGTGATGTGATTCGCCCTCTTGACTGTGATCGCCGCATCGGGCAGCGTATCCATGCCACTCTCGCGGATGTGGTTATTTTGAGCGTCCGCATGGCCGCTCGTTCCATTCGGGCGCAGCCACGTCGAATAAGCGAACGTCAATCCTTCGAAAACAATATCCTTAACCGGCGTATCCAGATTGCTGCCCTCCACCTTCATCAGTTCCTCCGTCACAGGGGCGGTCACTTCGGCCGTGGCGAGGTTTTCCCCCGCTCTTGGTTTGTAGTAAAACGTATCGGCGGACCGATCCAGGTACCACTCCCCTTCCTGATCAAGCAGCTCGTAGGCGTTCTCATAATACCATGGCGTCTTCGCTGAATGGCTTCCCTTATGGGTGAGATAATACCAGCCCGGTTGCTTCATCTTGATCGTGGCGACCCCGTTTGAAACGGTGATGGCCTCAACCCCTCCCCGCGAGTTGGTCCATAGTGATTTGTACACCATTTCTATATCGCTTATGTTCCTCCACCCTGCCAGAAACGTATCGGTTGTCGTATGTCCTACGACACCGTCATCCGAAGTCGCGTTCGTTAAACTTCCGACGCTTCTCGCCCGTACGCCGCGGACGCCGTTCACATAAAGCTGGCGGGTTTCGATATGTCCGCCTGCATAGGCGCGGTATATATTTTTCTCCGCGTCATGCAGCGTCCAGCCGGTAATGCTTCTGCCTCCGCTTATCTCCGGTTTCTCTCCGGGGTAATTTTTATAAACGATTCGGTAGCCGTTGCTGCCCGAATCCCGCTCATCGAGGACAAACGTTCTGTCCAGCGTATATGTTCCCCCGCGAAGAAGCACCTGCACGTCGCCGGACATTTGCCGATTGACCGAGCGAACTATGTCGCGGGCTTTCTCCAACGTTCGAAAAGGGGCGGCTTCCGTTCCCGGGTTACTGTCGTCGCCATCCGGAGAGACGTAATAGATCGCCTGCACCGTTCTTGGAACAACCGTGACAAAACATTCCGCCCGGTACCCGCCGTCGCTCGTGACGGCAGTGATGACCGCAGTGCCCGTTCCTACGAAGAACAGCTCGCCGTCATCCTTCACTACTGTGACGGATTCGTCGCTGGAGTTCCAACGCACGGACGGATCCGTCGAGTCCGCCGGTGAAACGATCGCTTGAAGAACGGCTGTGGAGTCGACCGGATAGGTGAGGCGTTCGTCACTCAGCCGAATCCCGGATACCGGTTGACGAAAAACTTCGACATGGAAGGCAGCCTGAATTCCTCCATCCGTCGATACCGTAGTAATGGTCGCTTGACCTGTGCTCTTGCCCGCGATGACTCCGTTAGCATCGACCTCCGCCACCGAAGGATCGCTGGTGCTCCAGAGCAGCGTTCGAAACGTGCTGTTCTCCGGAACAATCGTGGCGGTCGCTTGCATGCGGTTTCCGATCGACAGCCTGAATGCCGCCGGTTCCAGAGCGACCGATTCGACGGCGCGATAAGAAAATGCATCGATGTTGTCGTAGTAGGCGGTCCCGCTGTCCGTGCGGTATATACCGAGATGCACCTGCCCGATTTGTGCCGCGTCATTCAAAAAAGCTAGCTGGGTTCTCACCGCTGCGCCATCCACTGACAAATTGTATGTTTGCGAGTCGGCGTCGAATTCGAGCCGGAACTCGTACCATCTGCCGGCCTCATACGGCATAATTTGCTGCCACTGCGTACCGATGAGAACCGCTATAAACCCGTCGTTATAAAAACCGACCTGCGCCACCGGCCGGCCGTTCGTTCCGATGACGGCCGGTGCGATCACCAGCGCATTCCTCTGCATGGCCATCGCTTTAACGACGACTGCGGTTTTCGCGGCAGGCGCGGTCAAACTTTTTTTGGCGTAAAAGCTTGTTTCCGTTGGGACCGGTTTGCTGATGCGCATGCCTTTGCCGACAGCCGGCGACGTTTCCGTTACGACGGCCGTAGCCCCTTCCGCCATCGCGAAAGACCATCCCGCGGGCGGTTGTCCCTCTGCCTGCCGATTGAAAGTCTCGTGCAGCAAATCTCCCGCAGGCGAGGATGGCGAAACGATTTGCACGCTGCTGACCGCCTCTATGCCGCCGTCCGCCGCCCTTGCCGTGATGACGGCGCTGCCGGGGCTTACGCCGGTTACCGTCCCGCTGTCATCTACGGTTGCCGCAAGCGGATCGTTGCTGCTCCAGTTGACGGCGCGGAACGTGGCGTCGGCCGGCTCGAACGATGCCGTCAGCTTTTGCTGTTCGCCGGCTTCGAGAAGGAGGGAGGCCGGCTTCACCTCCAGCTGCCGAAGGGAGCGATAGGAGCTGACGCTGAAGCTGTCGTAATAGGCGGTGCCGATGTCCGTACGAAATAAGCCGACGTGAATCTGGGCCAGCTCTGCCGACGAAACCAAAAATTCGGCCTGCGCTTTCGCGAGTACGCCGTCGATGTAAATGTCATACTTTTGCGACGCCGCATCGAGCGCAAGCGTGAAATCGTACCACCGCCCTGCCTCGTAAGCCTGGAGCGGCTTCCACTGCGTTCCGGCCAAGTACGCTATATATCCGTTGCTGTTGAAGCCGAACTGGACAATCGCCTGCCCGCCGCTTCCAAGGATCGTCGGCGCATAGGCCAGCGCGTTCGTCTGCATCGCCTTGGCACGCACATGAACGGATGCTTTCGTCAAGCCGGACGGCAATGTTTTCTTCGCATAGAAGCTTGCGCTGCCGGAGGATGTTTTGCTGATTTGCATGCTTTTATTCGTTTGATCCGGAACGTCCGCCACGGTCGCGGAAGCCCCGGAAACCGAGGTAAAAGACCATCCGGCCGGCGGCTGCCCGGTCGTCATCGCGTCGAACGTTTCGGCAAACACATCCCCTTCCTGCGCATTTGCGCGAATCGTCATCGCCGTCAAAAGCATAATGCAAGCCGTCATCGCGAGCAGGATCTTGCTTATCTGTCCTACCGACCAAAAACGTTTCAAAACCTATCCCTCCCGTCAAAATGGATGGCAATTCCACTTGGGGCAGACCGAATCGACACTCCCCGAAGAAGGGGAGATCCGAACGATCTGCCCTAAGAAAATTATTTGGAGGCTTTCCAGGCATCGATCTGCTTTTGTTTTTCGGCAATGATTTTATCGGCGCCGGCCGCTTTCAGCCGGTCCAAAAATTGCGGCAAGTATTTGTCGGGATCGACGGAGCCTGTCATAAGGCCCGGCGTATATTCGTCAATCACCGATTGGGCTTGCGCGATTTCCGCCTTCACCGGCTCGATGTTGAAGTTAAAACCGAGCAGCAACGAGCGGTCGGCCTTATTGTTCAGCTCTATCGTTTGCTGCCATACGTCATCGGGCTGTCCCGGCAGCAAATACGCATTAAACTGATTGCCGAACGCCCACGCTTTGTTCGGGAAATAACCGCTGCCAGCAATCGGCTCGATTCTGTTTTCGCCGACCTTCTTGTAATGTTTGTTCTCGATGCCAAAGCACAGCAGATTGTAAAGCTCCTTGTCCGTGTTCATCAGCTCGATCAGCATCATCGCTCTTTCCGGATTTTTCGAGGTTCTGCTGATCGTTTGCAAAGTTACGGAAATGTTTGCGGTGGAGACAAACGGCTTATCCAGTACGCGCTCCACCACGTCGTTGCCGCCGAGCAGCACTTTCACCTCCGCATTGCCCCCGGGCTTGATATTGTTCCATAAGCTGAGCGACAAGCTGCCGTCCCCGCTGCTGCCGACCTGGGCCGTCGCAACGTCCTTGTTTATGTAGCCCTTCTCGTACCAGCTTCTCATCAGCCGGATATGCTCTTTAAAGGACGGCTCGGCGTATTGGTTCACGACCTTGAGGCCGGTATCGCCCAATTTCACGGTTCCGGGCGACATCGGGGAAAGAATGGAATCGTACCCGTAGTACGTCAGCATATCTTTCCAGGCCCCCGATTTCGCCATGTAAAACGCCGTGTTGTCCTTGCTCTCGCCCGCTTTCATCTTGCCTAGCAGCGGCTCCAGATCCTCCAGTCTTTTCACGTCGTTCAGATTGAAGCCATATTTGTCCAGCATTCTTTTCTGAACGTCGATGCCGTTTTGTCTCGCGACTATCTGGTAATTCGGGACGCCGTAAATTTTCTTATCGATCGTAACCGCATCCCAGAAGTCTTTCGGAATTGACGCGTACGTTTTCGGCGCGTAAGATTGGATCAACTGATCGAGCGGAATGTATGCGCCCTTGGCAACGCTTCCGTAAAAATCTCCGCCCAAGGACGAAGAGGCAAAGGCGATATCGAACGGCTCGCCGGCCGCGATCATCGTTTTTAGTTTGGTGTCGTAAACGCCGCCGTCGATAAAATTGAATTCCACCTCGGCGTTAATTTTTTCCTTGACAATTTTGTTAAATGCCTCTTGAACTGCAGCCATATCCTTTTGCGGCGAGCTGCGCAGCAGCCATACCAGCTTCACCGGAGGCAGCGCACCGGCCCCGGCCTGCCCTGCGTTATTCGTCTTGGGTGCCTCCGCTCCCGCATCGCGTTCCGCCGTGCACCCCGCCAATGCGGAAACCGCTAATAAAAGGGCCGTACCTAGCGATAAAACTTGCTTCATGACCTTCACTTTCGTTCCCCCTCATGCAGTCTGTCATTTCGTTTTTTATTACAATCCGACCGAAAAATCCGACTAACCTTTGACCGCCCCGTCAGTCAGTCCCTTTACGAAATATTTTTGAAAAAAGGGAAATACTAGCAGCATCGGGCCTGCAACGATAAGCGCCATCGCCATTCTCGCCGACTCGGACGGAAAATCGGCAATTTCAAGAATCCCGGTGTCCGCCGCCGTCTTCAGCAGCTCTTGAATATTGGCCATCATTACGTATAGAAGCAGCTGAAGTGTATACAAATGCGTATCGTCGATGTAAAGCAATCCGAGAAACCAATCGTTCCAATAGCGCAGCACCGTAAGCAGGCCGACGGTAGCGAGCGCCGGCTTGCTCATCGGAATCACGAGCGTGAACAGAATGCGGAATTCGCTGCAGCCATCCACGGTAGCCGCTTCGATCACCTCGTGCGACAATTGCGCGAAATACGTCCGCAGCATCGCGATGAACCACGGCGCTGCCAAGTACGGAAGAATCAATGCCCAAACCGTATCTTTCAAATGAAGATATTTGGATACGAAAATGTAAGTGGGAACGAGCCCTCCGTTAAAGAGCATCGTAAACACGACATAAAACATCAGTTTGCCCCGATGCATATAATCCCTTCTCGAGAGCGGATAAGCGATCATGGAAACGACGAGCAGCGACAAGCATGTTCCCAGGAGCGTAACAAAAAGCGATACGCCGTAGGCCCGCACGATGCGCTCCGAAGCCGAGAGAACATAAGCATAAGCTTTCCCGTCTAGCGCATGGGGAAAAAACGAGTACCCGAACGCCGTAATGCTTTCCGCCGAGGAAAGCGAAATGGAAATCATCAGCGCGATAGGCGCTATGCAGATAAACGACAAGATCAGCAGCGGAATATGATTCAGCCACGCGGTCCCCCGGCGTTGCGTCTCAGTCATGCTGCGGCCTCCCTTACTTTTAACGTGTCAGAACAACGCGTTTTCCGCACTGTATTTTCGAATCAACAGATTGACCGACAAAATCAGCACGAAGCCGACGACGGCTTGATACAGGCCGACGGCCGATGCCATGCCGATATCCCCGATCACTCTTAACGAACGGTACACATACGTGTCGATGACATCTGTCGTCGAATACAAAACTCCGCTGTCCTGCGTAACCATATAAAACAGACCGAATTCGGCATGGAAAATATTACCCATATTGATCAGGAACAAAATGATGACCAGCGGAAATAACATGGGAACCGTTACATACAAACGCATCTGCCATGTCGTCGCGCCGTCCACGGCCGCCGCTTCATAGAAGGAACGGTCGAAGCTCATAATTCCGGCGTAATAAATAATCGCTCCGTGCCCGACATACTTCCAGAAATGCACCGCAAGCAATATATACGGCCATACTTCCGGCTCGGAATACCAAAAAACAGGCTCAAAACCAAACGCTTCCAACGCCTTGTTGACGATTCCCAAATCGACGTTCAGTAACGCATACACAATCAATGCGATAACCGGCCACGATAAAAAATACGGAAAAAACATCGTCGTTTGATAAAATTGCTTCAACCGTTTCCAATTGATCTCATGAAGCAAAATCGCAAAAAACACGGAGCCCGCCGTGCCGGCGACAATAAACATAAAATTCAGGCTGACCGTGTTTATCGTCACTCTCCACGCATCAGCGGAGGTAAAAAAAAACTTGAAGTTGTCCAGACCAACCCACTTGCTGCCCCATAGTCCGAGATCGTACCGGTAGTTTTTAAAAGCAAGCACGATGCCTCCCATGGGTACATATTGAAACAAAAACAACAACAGCACGGCAGGCAGCGCCAGAATAGTCAGATGTCTTGCTTGCCGCTTTCTAAAAGACGTTCCTTTCCCGAAGCTTCCGACCTTTATTCCGGCTTCCGCCGCCCTCATACCAACCTGTTCCTGCCCGATTTGTCCCTGCAACCTATAACACCACCCCACAGTATGTTTGCGCTACAAAAACACCATAGGACATTTCCCCTTTGTCCTGCCACTCTCATTTTCACGGATTTCTCGTTTTTAAACTGTCATTTCTCCGGATTTCCGCGCTTTTTCCGGATAAGAGCCCTTTACTCCCTCGACGGCCGTATGCAGACGGTATTCGTTTGGCGTAACGCCAAATTCCTTTTTGAACGCCTTGTAAAAGTTCGCTTCGTTGTAAAGACCTGCAGAGGCTGCAACTTCTTTTACGCTCTTGTCCGTTGTTCTCAGCAAATATTTGACCTTTTCCATACGAAGATCGAATATGTATTTGGAAATCGACGTCTCTACGACCTGCTTGAACAGATCCCCCAAATGTCCGACCGATAGCTTGAATTCAGCCGCGATCGCTTTCGGACTCAAATCCTCGTCGGCCAGATGAAGATGAATGTAATCGATCACAGACTGAACGATGACCTGATGTTTCATTTCGATCGGTTGGGACGAGTGCGCGGCGATCTTTTCAAACAGCTGAAAAAATTGGATCTCCATTTCCTCAAGCGTGTCGGACTGCAAAATGTCGCTTTGAAAACGTCCCGGATCAACGCTCATTTTCTCGAACCGGTTGCGGTTCGTTTCATGCAGCGTTTGGCCGATGGCCAGCGAAAGCTGCAGCAGCGAAAGCATCAGGCGGTGCTCGTCACAGCGTCCCAGAGCTGCGATAAACTGCACATATGCGTCCTTCATACCCTCCGGGTTTTTCGCCTTCACCGCTTCCACCAGCTTTTTTTCCATATTCGCGGGATAAAGCGGCTCTGCGGCTTGCGGCAGGACGGCGCCGCTCTCGATTACGCAAGCGCTTCCAAATGATAATCGATACTGCCGCAAACGCTGCGCTTCTTTGTATAAATCAGGCAGCTTTATATTCTCTTCGGACGGTTTGGCGATCATCGCCGACATCGTTATTGACTTGTGAACCCGGTTGAACAGCGACTGAAAGATCCGGATATTTTGATGCAATGTTTTCATCTGCGAATCTATGTCGGGCGAATTTGTCCCCAGCAAATATACGAATTCTCCGTCGCCCAAATACGTTTTTTCGCAGGCCTCCCATTCTCCGAACACTTCGCCGGCAATATTCAGCACGGTAAATTTGACCAACTGCTTCTCCGCGGTAGACATTCTTTCATAATGCTTCAATTGATCGAAAGTAAGCAGAACAAGGAAATAAAACCTTCCCGGCCGGAAAAAATCGGACAGCTCTCTTAAGCTTTCGATTCCCGCCGCAGACGCCGAATGGCTGTCCATCAAGAGCGATTTTATCGCGTTTTCCTTCATCAGATCCTGTGTCGACGTTTTATACGCCGTATATCGATCGATGCTGATCCGGAACGCTTTTTCAATATAGTCGGCTTCGTCCTTGGCATCTCCCATTTCACCTGCTACTGATTTTACCTTCTTCACCAAGTTGCCCATCGGAGAATAAAATATTCGCGAAAGCGCGACGGATACAAGCACGGCAAAAAACATCCCCAATACCGCGCATAACATGGTTTGCCGCTTCACTTCGAGGATAAAATGAAACACGCTGTCGGAAGGAGTATCGCTGATGAAAGCCCATTCCGTTCCCGGGATGTCGAGGAAAGAAACCAGTCGTCTTTCGTTATTCGTATAGGCAAACATGTGGCTGTCCGATTGCCTTGCTTCGTTCAACCCCTGGAAATCCTGCCAGCGGACCGTTTCGAACGGCTGAAACTTATTTTTCGCATCGATGATAACTTGTCCTTGATTATTGACTATCATGTAATTGGTATCGTCGTTAATGAATTTGTTCAATTCGTTGCGGAGCCAGTCCATTTTCACGTTGAGAACGAGAGCTCCGTTGTCGAAAATGTCCTTGTCCCCCTTTTCGTACATAAAATACGTAAAGACCGGCTCCTGATTCAAAATGCGCGGTATGGGCTTTAAGATCGGCAGGTCTCCGTTCTCCTTGAAACGGGCCATCAGTTCCCGGTCTTCGGCGGAATCGATAAAATGATAATCCCCGGTACGGTGGTTGTAGAGAATGGCGGAGTGAAGCAACGGGTTGTTGACGATGATGTTGTGAAACGCGTTGACGCTTTTAATCTTATCGAAAGTGTCCATATCTTTGGCCTGCATCAGCAAAGTGTTGCCGGGCGTGAAATATTGCGTGATCGATATGCTTCTCACCGTTTCATTCATATAATCCAGGTTATAGGCAAGCTGGGCAAGCAGCTTTTGGTTCACCTCATACGCGTTTTTTAATCCGATTTGTTCGAACTTGTCGTATAAAATTTTGGAAAGAAGAGTTACCATTAACAGCATCGTTAGTGTCATATACAGGATCATTTTCGTCAAAGCCCTGGAAATGTTCCATCGCTTCAGGCGGATCATGCTACGCTGCCTCCCTTAATCGCCGGAATTTGCAAAAGATAACAGTTACTATTCTATGCAAAATGACATAATCCTTCACCCGGCGGCACGGCAAGAAAAAACGAGCAGACTGTCGCGGCAGCTGCTCGTTTTACTGCAATTTCATGCCATCGCCTAAAGCATAATCAGCTTCTCCGGGACGGTGTCAAACAGCGGGCTTACCGATTCCCTCATATGGATGCGGCTGACCACTTCTCCGAAGAGAGGAGCGACGGAAACCACCTTGATTTTGTCCGAATGGACGAGGTGGGGATTTTCCACCGAATCGGTGCCGATGACGATTTCGATCGGGCTTGCGTCCAGCTTCTTCACGGCGGCTTCACTCAGCACCAGATGCGACAGGCAGGCGAGAATTCTCACGGCTCCTCTTTGCCGGAGCATGTTCGCCACTTCGATCAACGTTCCGCCCGATATGGAAAAATCGTCGACGATCAAAGCCGTTTTCCCGTCTACATCGCCGATGAGCTCAAGCAGCTCGGCCCGTTCGTTATGTTCCTTCCGGGTCTTGTCCCCGATGGCGAGCGGCGCTCCGAGATAGTCCGCAAATTTGCGGGCTTGCTTGGCGAAACCGGCATCCGGCGACACGACGACGAGATCGGACAAGCTCATCCGCATAATCGCTTCGCACAAAACAGGCTGGGCGAAAAGATGATCGACCGGCTTTTTGAAAAAGCCTTGAATCTGGTGGCTGTGCAGGTCCATCGCCACGATCCGGTCCGCTCCGGCCGTTTCCAAAGCATCGGCGCATACCCTCGCTCTGATCGATACCCTGGGCTCGTCCTTCTTATCCCCCTTGGCATAGCTGAAATAAGGCAAAATGACGGTAACCGAATTGGCGCTGGCTCTCTTGAAGGCATCGATCCAAAATAAAATTTCGACAAACTCGTCGTTGGGCTTCAGCCCGATCGGCTGTACGAGGTAGACGTCCCTATCCCGAACGGTCTCACCGACCCTAACGAACGTGTTTCCGTCGGAAAAAGTAAACACTTCGGATTTGCCCACCTCGGCCCCCAAATACCGGCACATTTTGTCCGCAAAGGTTTTGCCGGAGCTTCCTGCAAAAATCTTGATTTCACCGCTCATTCATAGGTACCTCCAGACTGTGAACATTCCGAATCGACTAACTGAGAAGTCGGCCCTTGGTCGAAATTAATGTGCCCATGGCGATGGATATTAATTCCATCGGTTTTATTATGGCACATACTCGAAAAAATGAATAGTCGCGGTTCGGAGTTACCCGAAATCTCAAATCACCTGTATGGCTGACTCGGCATGAAGCGAAGAAAGCCGGGCAGGAACGATCCCAGCCCGGCAAATTAAGGATGTTTTTACACGTAAAACGAATCAGTCAGGGATGTTGCCGCCCGCAATCCGGTCACCGGAGTTGCCGGAAGGATCCGTCTTGCCGTCATCCTCTTTGGCGTGAATGACGATCGAATGTCCGAGCAAAGAATTCGCGCCCCCCTTATCTAAAGAAGCGCCTTCCGCAATGATGTCAGCCTTCGCTGTCCCGTCTGCCCCGACTTCGAGGTTCGGCATATCCCCGAGGTGCATTCCATCGGGACTGTCATGACCGTGCTTCTTCCCGTTCGGGTTAAAATGGCCGCCGGCCGTGTTGAAGTCATTGTTCGTAATAGGGTTCTGATGGATATGGAAGCCGTGCTTGCCGGGGGTCAGACCGCTTGCTTCCAGGTGGATTTTGACGCCCTTATCTGTTGGGGTCAGCTCGGCATGACCGATCGCCTTGCCGCTTCCATCCGTAATCACCACGTAAGGATTGCCGATCGAGACGGCCTTCCGAGTCCCCTCCCAGTATACGGATACACCGAGCAATTCGCTGATCTTCCTAATCGGCACATATGTGGTGCCTTCGTAGATGAGCGACTCCGGCACTTTGGTGCCCTGATTGTCGTATTGGCCGTCGGAGGAAGTGCGGTCCGTGCCGTTCACGAACATGCTTACTTTGTCAAAAGACATCTGAGTCGGCCCGGCGGCTCCCGCCACACCGGCGAAGAAGATGGCGCCGCATAGGAAAGCTCCGGTAATATGCTTCATGGTAAAAGTCGTTTTCATTGATAATTCCTCCATTTGAAAAGTGATATTAATCGATTGAGCCGCCCGGCAAATCTTCGATCACACCGGCCTGCTGCAAGATTCGCAGCATGATCGTACCTGCCTGCGCCCTGGTCGACAGCCCTCTCGGTTCCAGTCGCGAGGCTGTCGATCCTTGAATCCATCCTGCCGCGATCGCCGTTTTCATGCTTTCGACGGCCCATTCGGAGACGGCACTAGCATCCGAGTAGGATTCCAGGCTGACCGTGCGCTTCGCCGGCGTCGCCCTCATGGCGCGCTGCAGCATGGCGACCAGCTCTTCGCGGGTAATCGGGTCTTCCGGCCGAAAGGATCCGTCATCTCCCTCGATGACGGAGGCTGCAGAAAGCGCAGCGACATCGGCTGCAAACCAATCATCCCGGCGAACGTCCCTGAACGTCGGATTTTCACCGCCTGACGGCGGCAGCTCCCTTCCCGACGCGCGAAGCAGCTGCATGATCAGCCTAGAAGCCTGAGCTCTCGTAATCGGCAAATCAGGGAGATAATGGCTATCGTCCACTCCGTCCAGCAGGTGCCGGGAAACCAAAATGTCCAGCGATTCCCGGCTCCAATGCCCCTGCAAATCGGAAAACTCACGGCTGTAAAGCATGACGGCATAGGTTCCCCACTCGCCGATTTCCGCCGTAATACGGCTTCCGGCGCTATTAACCGCACCGCCGATGTATTTCCACCCTTCCGGCAAAGACGGATCTTTTTTGTAAATCCCCAGCCTTCGCGGATCGGCGCCATGGAGCGACGCAGCGGAATAAGCGATCGAAAGGCGAGCCGGATGACTTAGAGGATGGTCGCCTTCCAGCGCATAAACGGGCGAACCGAGAAGATAGTTTGCAGGCGGCGTCAGCTCCATACCGCTTTCGGACGATGGAGTTGCCTTGATTTTGGTCCCGGCAGGAACCGCCTGGTCGGCCAGTTGAAGCTTCACTGCGCCCTCTTCCCATTCATAAATGGACCGCTCCGCGCTTACCGTCACCTCCGCTGCTGCCTGAGGCGCATTTCCCGAATGTTTCGCGCCGCCGCTGTGGCCCCCGTCCCCGGATGAGCTTCCTCCGTCATTTCCGTTATTTGAAGGGCTGGAGCCGGAATAATTCGTCTCCAGCGTGACGGGGGCCGATTCATTGTCCCGAATGTCCGACGACATGAGCTGAATCCGGTAAGTCCCGTAGACATTCAGCGGCAGCGAATCGTAGGTTTTCTGTCCTTTGGCGATATAAACCGGACTGCCGTACGCTTCCGCTCCGGGCGCTTTGACGCGAAGGACGATCCGGTCAAAATCGCTGTCGGCCGGATCGGTCCACGCGACATGGATGCGTCCGTTTTGGATCGCTGCCGAAGCGTCTGCCGGTATCGATGGCGGCGTCACATCCGCTGCCAGCTTGTCGGCCGGCAAAGTCTTCGCCGTCACCGTTACGCCGGCAGACTCGCTGCCGTCACGCGCCACGGAAACCAGCCGCAGCCGGTAGGCCTGATCGGCTTGCAGACCGGTGGCGACAGCGCTGCCGACGCCCGCGTCAATCGTCATCTCCCCTTCCGAGGAAGCGCCACCCTCCCTAGACCACTGCAATCGGTAATGATCCCGCATGCCGTTTGGTTCCTCCGACCACATCAGAACGATCGTATCGGAGGAAACGGCGGTTTGGACATTTTCGGCGATATCGGTAAAGGGAGGGAGATGATCCGTAACTTCGATCGTCACGTCATACCCGCCGCCCATCGGCACACCCGCATAGCTCTGCACGTACGGTTCCACGCGAACACGGTACTTCGTGTTCATCGCAAAGGGCTGCAGCGGCACGATGCGGAACGTTTTCGCCCACGTACGCCCCTGCGGATCCTGCTCGGCATCGGCCGGTTCGATCCGTACCGGAACGGAAGGGTCCTCCCCTTGCCCGTAGACGGCGCGCGACACAGTTACGGTCTGCGTTCCCAACGCAGTTGGATCCATGTACTTCGTAAACCGAAGCTGCAGCTTGGAGCCATCGCGCTCCTGCCATAATGCATTGACTTCCGGCGCCTGCTTCGACACGATGCCTACATTGACGTCGTAATGGGGCGGAAGCACCTGCAGCACCGGGCTGCTGGCGGGCTCGTAGCCGGTCTTCTCGTAGAGTACCTGCCAAGTCCCCTCCGGCACATCCCAGCCGTATTTTCCCTCGGAATCGGTCGTGAGCGGATTGCTTTGCAGATAGGATGCTGCGTCCCAGGGCAGCCAGCTCCCGTCTGAATTCAAGTAGTAAGCCGTAGCCTTAACGCCGCCGATTCGGTTGGAAGGCACTGCTTCATATACATATCCGCTAGGGTCATAGATCCAGGTCGGGTCGGCCACCCTTTGATGAGAACCTTTGCCGGAGGGCCTTTGCGCCCCGCCCCCGGGTCCTCTGCGGCTGCCGGTCACCTGTCCGCCGGAAGATCCGTCTCCGGAATTATTTTGGCGGTCATCCTTCTTCTTGCAGTCCGCATTCGCTTGGTCCGTTTGCAGCTCCTGCTGAAGATCGTTCCATTGATCCAGCCATAACGAATCCAGCCGGGCGTTTATGGCCATCGAGGCCGCCATGGTCGCCGCGCCCGCCAGAAATCCGACCCCGCTTGCGGCAAGCGCCATTCCTGCAACCTGCAGCGTATATCGCGTGACGAGATTTTCGATCAGCCGTTCCGACAAGTCGTTCAGCCTATCCGCATAATACTGGGAATAATGCGGAGGCAGACATTCCGAACCCATGACCTGGTCCAGCATCGCGTTCATGTCATCCATACGTTTCTTGTAGTCGTAACCGCTCTTCAGCACGCCGAAAATATCGGTCGCCGAGCCGGATCCCGGCGTCACTTTCCCCAGCTCGTACTTTATATCGGCTCCGACACGAATGACGGCAATCGGGTCCTGCGAAAGCGCACGTACCAGCTTGGCGGCTTCTTTGGTTGCCGGCAGCATGGACGCTGCCTGATCGACAGGCACGATCGCACTGACCGTAACCGTCTTTTTCTCGCGGTTAAAGTGATACTGCAGGTCATACACGGGCGGTGCCCCTTCAGGCAGAGGCGAAGGATGAAAATCGGCGACAGGCTCGGCAAAATAGTTCACCTCGATCTTTTCCCCCGGTGTTTGGGGTGAGGTCAGCGTCACTGCGGCGAGATTTTGCCTGGTGGAGCTTGCTGCGAGCGAATGCGGCACATCCGTTTCGGCTTGAGTGACGGCCCCCGTATAGCTGCGAATGCCTTCCGGCAGCTTCTGCAGCAGCTCCTGCTCGCTTAGATTCGCGGTATATGGAGCCGGCTTCGTCACATAGGTCAGCCATATGGAGCCTAGATTTGCCTGGCTGCTCAGCTTGAAGCCTTCAAACTGCTGCAGGAGCGGATTGTATGTGAGCGGAATATTTTCCCCTCCAAGATGCAGCTGAACCTTGTCGATTTGCTCCGGACGTTGAAACGATACCGAGAAGAACAGCGGCATCAGCGGGTCGATCGAAAACTGAAACTGAGCGACCCCATCCGTCAAATCCGCTTTGATCATCGCTGCGTTTCGATTGTGAAGGAGAGAGGATATCCGCAGTTCCTTAGGCTGAGCCGCGAGCGGATCCAGCTTTACCCAAGCCGGCTGCGAAGTCCGCATCCGTCCTGCGGACGACGCTTCAGCGCGCAGCTGATGCAGTCCGTCTTCTCCGCGGTCGCTAAGGCGAACTCGGGTACGCCAGGTTCCGTCCCCCGACGCCTGCGTTTGGCCGGCCACTTCACCTCCGTCCGTAATCGTTACCGTGCTGCCCGCCGGAGCTTTGCCGTCCACCATAAAGTCGCTCTTGACCACTGTCTCGGGAGCATGGAGACTGACATCATTCAGAGCCGCCGTCGCAACGCCGATCAGCTCTTCGGCTT
This sequence comes from Paenibacillus hamazuiensis, assembly GCF_023276405.1. Lineage (NCBI taxonomy): Bacteria > Bacillati > Bacillota > Bacilli > Caryophanales > Paenibacillaceae > Paenibacillus > Paenibacillus hamazuiensis. The sequence continues at coordinate 775,968 of NZ_JALRMO010000001.1, read as the reverse complement.
GCCGGTTTTGGACGGAGTAGACGATTCTTAAAGACGGCTCCACGACATCCCCTGCTGCGTTCTCCGCACGAAGCTTATAAGTCAGGACGCCCGATTCCTCGGGTGCGATAGATCCGGGTATCGCAATTTCGTAACCCGCAGCTCCTGTCGTAAGGATCGCGTCCGCGGGGACCGGAACACCGTTTAAGGCCACACTGCCCGCAACCAGCGACGTCCCGCTCGGAACGGAGACGAGTAATGCGGCATGCTCCGCCGGCTTACTACCGCCATTCCGATATGTGCCCCGCAAGGAGATCACTCCGTCTCTAGAGACTTCAGCCCCCGCCTCAAGCCGGTTCGTCCGGCTGTCCCGGAAAACTCCATCATCTTGAAGGCGAATCGGATCGAGCTCCAGCGTTTCCCCGGACAGCACCCGGAAAGCAACGGATGCCCGATTTTTCCTGCCTGGAACCGCGCTGTCCGCCGTCAGTCTCAGCTCGTATTTGCCCGCTTTGGCAATGCCCAGACGGAAAGCTCCGGGACTTACGGAGAACCGGAAGCTGCCGCCGATCGAATTGCCCTTCTCGTCGACCGCCGAAAGGTCCGCCGTAATCATACCGGTTTGCGACGGGTCGGCCGGCTGTATGTTCCCCGCTATCGCGCCTTCTTCCCGCAAAACCAGCTCAAGCTCCCCGCTGTTGGAGTCGTCCAAAGCGACCTGGCCACAAGCGCTTAATTGGCCCATCCTTTCCTGAATGCACACGTTTAAGCTGCGATCCTGAATGCCTGTAAGCCTCAGGGTATTACCGGTTTCCACATAGCTGCCGATATCGTTCCCCAAGCCGTCCGATACCTTAAGCGAATATCTTGCGGAGCTGAAGTCCAGTTTTTGCCGCTGTTTTCCCAGCCGTTCTTCGAATAATTTCAATTGAACCAGGCCGGTTCCGACCGAATACACAACAGCGTCCAAAGAAACCTCCCGACCGTACCACACATAAGGAAATTGCCTGATCATGGAGCTGTATAGCGTGCCTTGGCCTTCCCGGGCAATGGAGAATACGGCGTAGCCTTCCGGCAATCTCATCGTGTAATGTCCGGAATTATCGGTTTTGGCGATTGCTTTTTTCCCTGCGGAGATCCCTTGAACCGTTAACCCGGGCTGAGCCATGCCATCAATATCTTTAATAATGCCTGTAACGGTGCCGTATTTGACCGCAACCTCTTTTTTTACGGTCAAACCCCGTTCCAACCGAATCGTCTCCGGTTCGGGAATCAAGTAAGGGCCTGTTATTTGAATTTGAAGCCGGCGCCGCTCGCCCACCTTGCCCGTCTTCAGTTTGGCTTTGCCCTGCTCGTCGGTATAAGAGGAGGCCAACGCGCGTCCGCTTTCGGGATCCTGCAGCACAACGACGGCGGATGCGATCGGATGACCCTCGTCGTCACTCACTTCAACGGTCAAATCGGCCGGGACGTCTACCTGAAGGTGCTGCCTGCCGGTGAGGCCGGATTGAACGACGACGGGAAATAATTCGGCCATGAGTGCGCCGTCCGTACCGATCAGAGACAGCCTGTAATCGTCGCCGGATGGCAGCGCCAACAATATATCCGGAGTTCCCGAGTAAAGAGCCGTAGCCCCGGTTCGCAAGGTAGGGCTCCAAGCCACCAGCTTCGCTCCTGCCAAATAGCTCATGTCCGGAGCTTGCAGCGTGACGCTTTCTGCACCGGCCACCTGCAGCGGCAGCCGCGCCGCATTTCGCACGTTCGGCTCTCCTTGCCCGCTTGTCAGTTCCACCTGAATGGAAGTAATCTCCGTCGCACCCGCCGGAACGGTGAAAACGCCCTGGTAAGAGCCAGCCTTGGCAGCAAGCTCTGACAGCAGCACATCCGTACGTCGCTTCTCCAGCGAACTGGAATCGGCAGCATAGACCATATACTCCACGTGTGCGATTACCGACTTTGCGTGGCTGCTGCCTTCGGCTTCAATGAGAATGGTCCCACTTAATCGAATCTGCCCATGAAGCAGCCCAGCAGCCTGCCAATCCACTATATCGAGCCGATTTTCTTGGGGAGGTGCTGCTGCACAGCCGTTCGGACAATCCGCGAAAGCCGCCGTGCGATTGTGTCCGTTAGGGTCCAGCTCTCCCATATATTCTCCCCGGTATCCGACGCGAGAGCCGTCCTCGCTGATCGATTCGTCGGCTGTGTAGGAGGCAGGATGGCCCACCCTTTTGACCGTATGGGTCGCAAGATCGTGCCAGATCGCCCCGGAACCGTTCAGCATGCCTGCCCCCGTTCCGGAATAATCCGTAAATTCGTAGACCAGCCGGTTCCCGTCGGCATCCAATACGGGCGATTGATAAATCATGCCCCCGGAGCTTCCCTCGACGATCATGGAAGAGACTGATGTTTGCCGGTCATACAAGTAAATGCTTCCCTGCTTTCCATAAGCCACATACCGGCCGTCCGCAGATTGACTGTACCCGCTGTAATACCCGTCGACGGCAGTTAACGCGCCTTGCTTCAGATCATATTGGAAAAGCCCCTGGACTCCGAAGCCGCCGAACGTAAGCCGCGGCTGCGGCTCAACAGCGAAGAGCACATGGAAGCCGTCGGCCGAAATGCGCGGTTCGGTGATGGGTCCAAATGCCAATTCCGGCCTGGGTATAAGGGTCGGTGGCCCCCCACCCGCCACATTCATTACATAAACGTCCTTCAGCTCATTCGTGTCCTCGCTCACCAGCGCTTCGTCCGTAATGAAAGCCACGCGGTCTCCCGCCGCCGTCAAGCTTGGAGCCCCTCCTCCATGCGTACCCTGCGTGATTCTCGTCAATTTGCCGCTGCCCGGCTCCGCCACGAACACATGCTCCACTTGATCGGCTTCTTTCGCCGAGAAAGCGATGAGGCTGCCGTCCCGGTTCAGGGACAAACTGCGAACACCCGTTAACGGTGAGTGGTTCTGCAGATTGTACCCGGCCGTCAACCGTCCTGTCGCCAGGTTGCGAATATACAATATCCCGTTTTCCGCATCGCCGATGCCTGGCAGCAAATTGGTCGCTCTTGAGACAAAAGCCGCCACCTGACCGTCACCGCTCATCGCCATCGTCATGACCGAGTCGTTGCCGGGAATATGCGTCTCGGATTCGCTCAGCAGAGTCTCCCCCTTCGTCGGGGTCCCGGCATAAATATGCAGAGGGGCTGATTCTGTGCCATCGTCCGCCACCGCCGTCACGGTATAATCGATGGCACTGCGCTCCGGAAGCGGTTGGTCCGTATATGCCATCTCATCGGTCTGAGCGATTTGCATGCCGTCCCGGTAAATGCGGTAATGGAACCCGCCGTTTCCTCCTTCCCAAGCGAGGTTAATCCGGTCGAACGAAGGGGACACCCAGCTGCCTCCCGTCGGGGCGGGCGGAGCGGCGGTCAACCCGCGGGCAGGCGCATATGTAGAGCCTGTAACCGACCCGGCGCCCGCTTTGGGGCTGCCGTACACGGTGCCGATAACGGACGCCGCTTCAGCGGGGACGGTTTGCAGCAGCCGCCAGCCGACCGTCCCTCCGGGCGCCCCCGCCTGTACGCTCGATGCGGTCAGTGCGGCTACCAGAAGAAGGCTGATTTTGGCTTTGAGCTTTTTCCCTATCATTTCCGGTCATCTCCATTGGCCTGGAACGTATTGCCGAGTCCGCTGCGAAAATCGGTATCGGTCTCGCTCTCATTCAAATGCTTGACGCCATTCTCCTTGTTGCTTCGGATGATGCTGTTCTTCACGACCGGACCGATATCTTCCCACAGCTCAATGCCTTGCTGCGCGTATTCGATGACGGCATGGTCAACTTTGACATTCCCGGCTTGCTGCCCGAAATAAATGCCCTGCCAGGAGCCCGGACGACCCAGCTCCGAAGAAAACGTAACCGGCTTAGCCGCCGTCCCGACCGCATTCAAACCGCCCCGATCCGCTTCTCCGACACGAAGCCCGTACCCCTTAGACCAATACGCTGTCACGCCGGGATTTATCGTAAGCAGCGGATTTCCCGTCCCCTCGACCACGACCGTAATATCGCTGTGATAAGGTACGCCAAGCTCGCGCCACTCTGTGTTTCTGGTGAGCGTATCTGTCGAGGTGTTTGCCGTAATGCGAATTTCATCCACCGCATTTCCTTTATAATCCCCTGCCGGAAGTTTATCCGTACCGTATACCCCAGACTCCAGGGGAGCTCCCCCTCCTTCCGAAGAGGCTTTCGTTCCGGTAATGCGAAGGCCCCCGCTTTGCTCCGACAGCTGGGACATGCCCTCGAGCTTCAGCCCCGCATACAAGCTGTTCTTGATTTCCGTATCCTTCACCGTTACAACGATCGGCTGCGTATCGCTATGCACACCTACCGCTCCCTCGCTGGAATCGCCGGCGTATTCGATCCGCGCATGCCCGAGCGAAGCGCGGCCTTTCAGCGTCTTGCCGTAGAATCGCACCCCTTTCCAGAAGCCCGGCTCCGCTCCCGCGCTGTCTGCCGTAAGCACGGCTGGCTGCTGTTCGGTTCCTTCGATCACAAGGCCTCCCGGTTCTTCTTGACCGACAACCAGCGAGGCGTCGGCTTCGAAGCGGACGACCGCTCCCTCTTCAATCACCAGCACGGGACTCGTCTTCCCCGCGACAAGGAAGCTGCCCTTCACGAAGTGCGGGCTTCCGCATACGCCCCAAGTCTCGCCGGCCGCGTTAATTTGCCCGGTATGCGTCTGTCCGCCGGACACCTGGCAGCCGCCGTTGGTCGAAACAACGGCCGTTCCCCGCTCCGAATCGAAGGATACGCCAGCACCCAGAGACTCGGAGACGAATCGCAGCGGCACGTAGGTGCTGCCGTTAATCAGCATCGGAGGCACGTCGAGCGTAACCGTCCGCTCTCCGGCTTTAGCCTCCGCTTTCCCGATCCACAGCTGCACCTTGGTCGTACCTTTCACTGCCGTCGCCGATTTCGCCGCATCGTCCCATTCGATGGTTGCGTTCAACCGCTCAAAAATCGCTCTCATCGGCACCATGGTGCGTCCATCCACCAAGTATGCGCTGACGGCCAAAGCACCGCCATCCACCTCCACCGATACAGCTTGATAGTCGTCTGCCAATGCGGGTGCCGCAGGCAGCAGAAGCATGACTGTCAGTACGGCGTATCTCATCCATTTCATCACTTGAAATCTACCTCCTACATATTTGCGAGTTATGCCAACCTTCATGCTATCGTCAGTGCAGTCATCCATCTAGTGACTTCGGTCACAGGATTGGTCACGAATCCCAAATAGCCGTATACCGGCCTGATGATCTGTCTTATAATGAAACCATTACGGAATAGACGAGTACGAATGCGGGGGAACAACGAATTGTCGAAGAAAATAAAAATTGTCGTTGCGGACGATCAAACACTGCTGCGGGACGCGCTGCAAACGATCATCAATATGGAGCACGATATGGATGTAGTGGGAACGGCGGAGAACGGAGAGCAAACCATCGAGCTGGTGCGCGAGCATCGTCCGGATTTGGTTCTGATGGATGTCCGCATGCCCGTACTGGACGGAATCGAAGCGACCAAAGCGATCTTGGCGGAATATCCGGACACATTTATTGTGGTGCTGACCACGTTCGCGGAGGATCAATATATCGTCGACAGTATTGTGCATGGAGCCAAGGGGTTTTTGCTAAAGGATATGCCCGGGGAGAGAATTATACAGTCGATCCGGGATGTGTACCTCGGTCAATTCATTATGCCTTCCGTTGTTGCCTCGAAGCTCGCGGCACGCATCTCCTTCCTGACCTCGGGCCCTCAGAAGCCGATTTCTTTAGGAAGGATGAACCTGCAGGGCATTACCTTCACCGAACGGGAGAAGCTGATCATTCAGTTGATGCTGGAAGGAAAAACCAACAAGGAAATCGCGCGTTCCCTTTACATGAGCGAAGGAACCGTGAAAAATTATGTCAGCATCGTGTATCACAAAATCGGGATCAACGACCGTGCCAAAGCGGTAATGTATCTCAAAGAACTTTTGACCTGAATGCGATACAGCAGATCCGACAAAGACGGCAAAGATAGTCAAACGCAGAGGTGGCTTCCATTTGAACGTACAGTTAATTAAACATACAATCCGCTATGTCGTTTTTCTCGGATGCCTGTTTTTGGCCGGCACCGTATTAACGTATTGGTTCAACGGCGGGGACTTGAACGAGAAAAGCCTGCCCTCGGGTGACTTGCTCGCGGAAGAAGCGGAATTTTACTTTGGGGATCTCCCCGTGGAGAACGGACAGTTCCGCGAAGATCCGGGGCTTTGGGTCCGTGATTTGAGCCCGCAGAATATGGAAAAAGCCCGGCGAACGCAGCCCGCCTTCTGGCTGAAGTCCGCGCCGCAGCTCCAGACGATGCGGGATCCGGTGCTACTCATTAGAGGTATAAAGCAATATGAGGTTTTCGTAAACGGCAAGTCGGTCTATCGGTACCAAATGGATGAGGATCAGCCCGAACGCCACCTTCTCTATCCTCTCGAGTTTCATATGATGGAACTGCCGAAAACGGCACCCGTTGCGTCCGTTGCAATTCGGATCTACAATGATATTCCCTATCAGCTCTTTACTACGAATCAACTGGTGATGATTGAGAAAGAAACCGCCATCCGCGAGATTTTCCTGGAAAGCGTTGTGAAGCTGCTCGTCGCCGTCATCTTTATATTCGCAGGCACCATTGGACTGGCCGCATATGTATCCAATCGCAAACAACCGGTTTATCTGTATTTTGCTATAATGAACTTCAGCTCCGCTTTCGGCGCCCTGGCAGCCTGCTTGCTGATTCACGCAAGTCACGTAGCTTCCGTAATTTCGTATTGGCGTTTTGTGACCTTTCCGTTGACCACCTTCGCCTTCATCGGCTTCATCGAGCAAATTTTCGGCTCGGGTTATCGGGGGCTTCACCGGATTCTCCGTTATGCGCTGGCACTCACGACATTAGCCGTGATCGTGATGGCGTGGTTCAAACCGGATTGGTATGGCACCGTCTTGCCCATCAACTATAAATTAGTAGAGCTCCCCGTTATGTGCCTGATCGGATTTTCTTTATTTAAGAGCAGCAGCCTCCGTCTGACCGGAACCTACGAATGGTCGATGTTCGGGATCGCCGTTATCATTGTCTTAACGCTGAAGCGGGTACTTGCGCAGCTTTACCCGCAGCTGGACTCCTACATATTCGATATTTCGCCTTTGTTCATTATGTACTGGAACCGGGATTTGATCTATGTCGGTCAGTTCGTCTTTATATTATGTATGGGCTTTGTACTCATTCGGCATCTGAATGACATACATACTCGCGTTAACGATTACGCCGACCGTCTTCAATCCCAAAACGTGCGTTTGCAGGAGCTTGACCGCCTGAAGGATGAATTTCTGGCCAACACGTCTCACGAGCTCAGAACTCCTCTCCACGGGATCATCGGAATTACGGAGTCGCTGCTTGACGGCGTTGCCGGATCGCTCCCCCAAGCCGCCCGTAACAATCTCGCGGTGGTGATGTCGAGCGGGCAAAGGCTGTCGCGGCTCATTGACGATATTTTGGATTTTTCCAAGCTGAAGCACCGCGATGTAATCCTTCGGCCCTCATCTCTTCACCTGTATCCGGCGGTCGCTCTCGCGCTTGCCGCATTAGAGCCGATCGCCCGTAAAAAAGGTCTGGCATTGATCAATGAGGTGGGGGAGCAGACGCCCCCGGTTATTGCCGATGAAAACAGGCTGCAGCAAATGCTTTATAACTTGATCGGCAATGCCGTCAAATTCACGGAAAAGGGCTTCATCCGTTTGGCCGCACATACGGAAGAATCGACGGGAGGAGCATGGGTTGTCCTCACGGTAGCCGATTCGGGAATCGGCCTGTCCCCCGAACAATTGGAGCTGATCTTCGAACCGTTCGAGCAGGCCGACTCCCCTTATTCCAGCGGCGGAACCGGGCTCGGCTTGTCGATTACCAGGAAGCTGGCGGAGCTTCACGGGGGCCGATTATCGGCAGTCAGCGAAGCGGGCGCAGGTTCCACCTTCAGCCTGGCGCTCCCTGCAGCCGCTGAAGCCGCCCCCGTACCGGATCCGGAAAGCGCGCCGCCAGTAAAGGAATCCGCTGCCGGAGCGGACCTGATTTGGATGCCCGATGATACGGAGTTCACCGACCACATGCCGGCTATGAGCTTGGAGAACGACGGCCCCCTTATCCTTGTCGTGGATGACGAGCCGATCAATCTTAGAGTAGTGGCCAATTTCCTGCTCTGGTCCCGTTTTCGGGTCGCCACCGCGTCCGGCGGCAAAGAGGCGATCCGCCTGATCGAGGAGCTGGGCCCCGATCTTGTCCTGCTGGACGTCATGATGGCGGATCTGAACGGCTATGACGTATGCAGGGAGGTTCGCCGCACCCGCAACGCAGGGGAACTCCCCATTGTTCTTCTGACCGCTAAACGGCAGCCCGCCGACGTCGTGCAGGGGTTCGATGCAGGAGCTAGCGACTATTTGTCGAAACCGATCACCCGCAGGGAGCTGCTGGCACGGGTCCACGTTCACCTGGAGCTGACACGGCTCAACCATTCCTTGGAAGAGCTGGTGCTGCAGCGTACGACGGAGCTGGAGGAAACGCACCGGCAGCTGCAGGCTTCGATGCGCGAAACGTTCGAGGCTCTAGGGGAGGTGGCAATCTACGAAGAACGCAACCGGATCGCCCATGACATTCACGACATTCTCGGCCATCGTCTGACGGGAGCCGCCCTGCAGCTGGAAGCCGTCAAGCGGCTGATCCGGCACGATCCGGACAATGCGCTCAGCAAGCTGGAAAGTGCCCTTCATTCCGTCCGAGGCGGCCTTGAGGATGTCCGGAGCGCCGTCCGCATGATGAAAGACGATATCCGCAACGGCGATCTGGAGCAATCGATCCGGGAGCTTGCGGAGGATACGGAGGAACTGACCGGAGCGACCGTCGATATGCAGTTTGGTACGATCCCGACTCTCGACGCCATGCAAAAAAAAGTGCTTTATCACGCTTTTCAGGAAGGATTGACGAACGGACTAAAGCATGGCAGCGGGAAGCAATTCCGCTTTCGTCTTGCCTCCGATAACCGCATGCTGACTTTCCGCCTATGGAACGACGGCGCACCTTATATGTCGGCCCCATACGGCTTTGGCCTTACCGCAATGAAGGAAAGAATTCTTCATCTGGGGGGCTCGATCAAGCTGGACTCCTCGGTAGAAAGTGGAGGCACCGAGCTCCTCATCGAAATTCCCATTAAGGACGAGTAGCTGAACGAAAGAAAACAAATACCGGCCCCAACCGATGATAAGGCAGGGGCCGGTATTAGTTATGGTTACCGCGGGAAATTCAACTTTACTGCACAGGCATAACAATCGGATTTTGCGGCGGCAGCACGTAGGAGTCCGGAATGACCGGGGACTGCTGCGCGTGCCCGCTGACTTGGGTGTTGGCGTTCCACGCATCGGAAGGCAGCACTCGGCGCACCGAGTTTAAAGTGCCTCCCCACGTATAGCGGAAGTCGTTGATGATGCCGATGGCCGTCGGATTTTTGCCGGTGTCTTGATCCACCGTGCCGATCACCGCAGGCTGTCCGTTAAGCATCCCGATATAAATGGCAACGTGGGAGATATATTTATTCCCCGCCGCGTCCGTCTTGTACCAGGTCAAAATGTCGCCGATCTTAAGGTTTTCCGTACCGGCGAGCGCGTTATACGTTTTGCCGTTCGGATACACCTTTGTCGTCGAATAGACGCCGTTTACTTTTTGCCCCACCGTGTCGTAATCCTTCGCCACTTCCGTCACCGAGTAGCCGAAATCCCCATACACGAGGGAAACGAACTCGGAGCAGTCGGCAATCCCGTGCTGCTTGTAGGAATCGTTCCCGTGGCCGTAAACGATATAGCCGTTTTGCATATACCAAAAGGCTCTTTCCACCAGGCGGTCCGCCGTGCTCTTTTTGATCGCAGCGTTAGCGGTGCGGTACTGGCCGACTAACGAAAGCTCATCCGCCGTATAGTCGGTATAATATTTTTCATAATACTGTTCCGCTTGCTCCGTGGTTTCCGCGTAAGAGGCCCACGCAGCCCCGGGGTGCAGCGCGGCTGCGAGCACCGCCGACAACAAAATCCATTTTTTCCCGTTCAACACTTGTTTCATGTTATGTTCTCCTCCTCTAAAATGAACTCGCTCAGCGAGCATTCAATGTGTATAGTCATATCATACACACGAGGAGATTTTGTTTATATACTCGAAAATCGGAGTAGTTTCCGGCCAATCTACTCTTCCGCCGTATATCCCGGAAGCAGCGCGAGCGGGCCGAGCACGCCGTCCACGAGAAGGCCTCCGCCTCGCCTCTTTCCGTTCGCCAAAGAACACTCCGGCATGTTCAGCCGCAGCGAAGCAAGTTGTACCGACACATGCTCGCCCGGCACCTCCCCATCGATCTGCTCCCATGTCCACAGCTCCGGACGGTTCAGGTACGGCAGCACGAACCGAATGGCTCCCTCCAGGCTCCTCCCGTCCGCTGTCCGGAATCCCCACAGATCGCCCCCCGTACGGCATGCAATTTCGCACAGCAAGGAGGCTGCGTCCAAATGGAACATCGTATAGTGAAACGAGCGGGTTCTCTCCAGCTCCTTCGGCAGGCTGCCGTCCGGCTCGATCTGCTGCGGAACGATCGTCTCGCGGTAATGGTCGAACGCCATGTGCAGCTTCTCCATATCACCGGTATAAGCGGCAAAGGCCGCGACATGAGTCGTCCACCACATCGCGTGATTGCCTGAGGACCGGCTTTCCTGCGCCCGATTTTACTCGTGGTGAGCCTTTCGAGCATTTGCGACAACCAGCCGCGCATTCCGGCTATGATCTCCGGCCAATCCGGATGCTGCTCCAAAAACCCGAGCGCGTGCACGATTTTGTCCACCTGGCGCAGAACGATGACGCCGGCCGCCCGGCCGTCGCATATCCCGCGGATCGCTTCGCCGTATTCAATATGCGGATTCATCCGCGTATCCGGGTCGATAAACCAGATGCGCAGCAGCTCGGCGGCGCGGGCCAGGTAACGTTTTTCGTGCAGATAATACCCGGCCAGACAGAGCACCAAAGCCGTTTCGGCCAAGTCGTCGATCGATTGTCGGTGCCCCATGAACCGGTCGTGCCGGGTGATGCCGTCCTTGCGAATATACGGACCTTCGGGATCATCGGGGTTCGGCCACCAGTAAGGCGCTTCGCTGTAATAATCGTGCGGATCTCCGCTTGGCGCTGCAGCTCCGAAATAGGTTACGCTCCACGGGCCTTTAAGCATCGCTTCCTCCGCCTTCTCCCGCAGCCCTTGCCGCACCTGCCGCCAAACTCCCTGCCCTTCGGCTGTTTTCCGGCTTACTCCATCCACAAATTCCGGGGAAACGAAAACAAATCCCATGCGGTCAGCCTCCTCCGTCTTAATCGGCACAGAAGGGAGGGGTTCCATCACCGCTGGCCCCCTCGGGCCAAATTCGCAAAGATCTTCTTCCACTGCTCGGAGTCCGCCATCTTGTCGGCTTTCGCGTCGATGTATGGAACCGACAGCTGGTTATCCCGCAGCACGGCGCTGATGAACGAGCTGAAGCCGCGGATCGCCTCGTCGGTTCTCGTCATCTTTTTCGCGAGGTCGTATACCTCGTCCCACGTCATGCCGTCCTTCGGGTAAGGCACACCCCAAACGGTCAAAAATCGCTTTGTTGTAATACATCACCTGCGCGCCGGCCCAAGGCATCGGCAGCCCGTACAACGTGCCCGGAGGCGTGACGTTGCGCAAATTGTCCATCAACGCCGGCTCGAAACGGCTTATGTCGTAGTTATCTTCTTGACCAGCTCCGTCATGTCGTAAGCGAGGCCGGTGCCGACCAGAAACTGGTCGATCTGCGACGTGTTGCCGTACATAATATCCGGGTAAGTGCCTGCCGCTACCAGGTCCAAAATGTCGATATCCTTCTCGCGCGGAATGAACTTCACGGTGACGTTCGGAAACTTCTCGGCAATCCTTTTGCCGTAGCGCTCGTTGAATTTGTCCATGCTGTCGTCGAACTGCGATTTAAAAACGAGCGTAACCGGCTTCTTCAAGTAATCCCGATTGTCCGCCGGTTTGGCTTCCGGCGCTCCTCCCCGCTGCAGCCGGTGAGCGCGGTCCCGAGCATAACGGCGGCGGTAAGCGGCAAAATCACTTGGCGTGCTTTCATGCGAACCCCTCCAGTGTTATGTATGTAGATGACAGCTAGGAATGCGAAGCGTCCAGCTTGTAAATCTTGACGCGGCCTCCCTCGTCGGCACTTCCCTCGTTATCCTGCACATATACGCCCGCTTTGAAGTAAAACTTGAGCTCCTTCCAGCCCGGGTCCTGCTCCGCAAAAGGGGCGGTCTTCGTTTCGCCGCCGAATGTCATCGCAAGGAGCCCGTCCGTCACCTTGAGCTGTCCTTCAAAGGCGGCGTTCCGGCCGTAGCCCGGGAACACGTAATGAACATCCTTATCCCCCGGCTTTACGGAGCTTTTGACATAGCAGTCGATCGCTTTCTTCTTGTCGTCGTACACCACTTTCACAAGCGGATTCGCGTTCCCTCCGGACGGCGTAATCCCGTGGATTTGCATGACGACGACCTTGCCCGAGGAAGGAACCTGCGTCACCATCTCCCTCGCATTCAGCACATGAGTACCCTGCCAGATCCAGTTGACCTTCGTGCTGGACGGGTCGATCAGCTCGCGCAGCTCGGAGCGGGGATAGTCGGTGTTGGCCGTTTTGCCGCCGGTGACCGGCGACCAGAACGTCATCGCCCCATCCTGCTTGTCGGTGTAAAAATAATCCGACGTGTAGCCTTGGCTCAGGCTTGCCGGGGGGATGTCCGTGCTGTCTGCATCCGGAAGCGTCAATTTCCAGTGCGTCAAGTCGAAATTGCTTCCCGGCGGCTTGCCGGGATCGAGCCCCGCCGTCACCGCGGCTGGAGCAGGGGCCGCTGCGCCCGAAGACGCTGCGGGTTTGCCGGGCGGAGATGCAGCTTGCTTCACGGCGGCGTCCGGCTCTCGGGAGCAGCCGGCGGCGGCAAACAGCAGCGGCAACAGCAGCAGTGCCGGAATCCATCGAAATTCGAGTTTCATGCGATCCTCCCGACGAATAGTTAAAGATCAGGATGCCGTTACCTCTCCGTCATCCGGTAAAACTTCTCCTCCGTAATCCGGCGAAGAAGCGGCTCGCCGGCGGCGAATCTCGCCAGATCCTCGGCGAGCATTTGTCCGAGCTGCGGCTTCCAGTATCGCGAGAAGGCGCCGATATGCGGCACGCAGAGCACATTCGGCAGGTGCAGCAGCGGAAAATTTTCGCCCGGCGGCTCCTCGTAATAAACGTCAATCGCCGCGTTGATGCGGCCGGCAGACAGCTCCTCAATCAGCGCGGCTTCGTCGATCAGCGCCGCCCTGGCCGTATTGACGAGCAGGGCGCCGTCTTTCATGAGGCGCAGCTGCTCGCGGCCCAGCATGCCCCGGGTGGCTCTGGTCAACGTATCGTGCAGCGATACGACATCGCACGTTGCAAGTACCTCGTCCAAGGAGGCGAGCGTTACGCCTGATCGTTCCGCTTCTTCCTCGGAGCAATACGGCGAGCATAGCAAAATATCCGGATCGAACGGCTGCAGCAGCCGGATTACCTCCCGGGCTACTTCTCCGTAGCCGATCAGCCCGATACGCCGGCCGTACAGACCCGCCACCGTATCGCTGTTCGATCTCCATATGCCGGCTGCGAGGTTCCTGCTGTAGCCCATCAGATTCCACGAGCCGGCGAGCATCAGGCTGACCGTCAGCTCGGCGGTCGAGCGGGCCAATGCCAAATTCGCGTTCACAACAACAATGCCTTTGGCGAACGCGGCCGGGCCCACATAGGACACCATCGTACCGGCGGCGTGGCCGATAAATTTCAGACGGTCCGCCTTCCGCAGCACATCCGCATCGAGCTTGGGCGAGCCCCAGGAGGTGATGCACGCATCATACGGGCCGATGTCCCTCAGTAAATCTTCCTGCCCGTAGGGGATTCCCTCCGGCACCCAATGCACTTCCGAAACCGCTTCGAGCTTGCGGCGCGTCTCCGGAGAGAAGATGATATTCCGCAGCTCCGGATTCCAAACGGTGATTAATGTTTTCATAATGCCAGCTCCTTCCGCGTATTTCGCCGCCTAGAACAAACCGCCTCCCCGCAGCTCGCGGGAAGGCGATTGTTTCATAGAACGGGCTTCAGTCAGCCGCTTATTTCCATTTTTGCGCTTCGGGACCTCTCAGCTTGTAGCCGCTTTTGCTTTGGAAACGTTCGTTCGCTTCCTTCAGCACGTCGTTTCCGCCCTTCGATTTCCACTCTTCGATCGCCCTCGGCCAATCGGAAATCGGCTCCTTGCCGTACACCATCTTGACCATATGCGCGATCAGCACAGGCGGCGCGGTATCCGACAAGGGAGCGATGTCCGTATTTTTCTGCATTGCCGCCAGCACCGGATCGAATTCGATGCCCCCGCGGCCCTCATTCGGCAAAATCGTTTCGAACGTCTTCACCAGCTCTTTGCCCGGCTCGGTCGCATTCAAAATTTGCTTGCGGTACGCGTCGTCTTTCACCATATGCAGGAACCCGCTCAAATAACGCTGCTCCGACACTTCGGCGTCGGTTTTCGGCTCGATCGGCAAGGTCAGATCGAACCACTTGTCGGCTTCCTCCGTCACCTGCCAATCGAAAAACTTCAAAATGCCCGGAATTTTGCTTTTGTCGATCTTCGAGTTGATGAAATATGCCCGCGCTCCGGACGAATACAAGTAACCGCCGCCTTTGCCGTCGGGTCCGACCGGGGACGGGATAATTTTGATTTTCGCGTCAGGCACCGATTGCTTAAGCTGGGTTTCCCACTGCAGCAGCTCCTGAGCGTTCATCTCCCACATGCCGGCTTTTCCCGACAAAATGATGTTCTTGAAGTTGGTCGGGTTGATCGTCGCAAACTCCTTGTTGATAAGGCCCTCGTCAAACATCGTTTTGTACGTTTGCAGCGCCTTCTGCATATTTTCGCTGTCGAAAAACTTCGGCTGTACCTTGCCGTCCACCACTTCAAACTGGCTGAGGTAAGGATAAACGTCATAAGCGCCGAAGAAAATATCCGCGTATTTGAAGTCCTGGCGCCCCATAAACGGATGCTCGACGCCGATCTTTTTGAACGCGCGCAGCATATCGAGATATTCATCGACCGTTTTCGGATCCTTCGTGATGCCGGCCTTTTTCATTAAATCCTCGCGCACCCATGTCGCCCGGCGGGAAGGCTGCGAGATAAACTCCGGGATCGCGTAGATTTTGCCGTTCAGCGTCACCTCATCCCAAGCCGCCTGCGGGATCGCCTTGAGCAAATTCGGCGCATACTGCTTCAGCAGATCGTTAAGCTCGAGAAAAATCCCCGCCTGCACCGAGCCGGCCAGCTCCTTGCCGCTTGTGCCCGCACCGGCCTGCACCACATCGGGAATGTCGCCGGTCGCGAACATTTGCACCATTTTTTTCTCAAAATCGGCATGGGGAACAAGACGGATATCGAGGTCCGTGTTCGTCTTCTTCTCCAGCTCTTTGACCCATTTGTCGTCGTTCAAATTGGCGGCTTTTTCCACATAATCGAAGTTGAGCGTGCGCATGGAGATGCTGAATTTCGTGGGACCCTGCTGCGTATTCGGTGCATCGCTTCCCGCTTTCGGCGCTTCTGCGGATTTGCCTCCGTCCCCCGAGCCGCAGCCTGCCGCCCCTACGGCGAGCGCAGCGGCGATTGTACAAGCCATCCACTTTTTCATAGTACCCCTCATTCCTTGTGTCAAAGTTTTTATAGTACGAAAGCGATTGCAATAATTCGCTTCCCGTTCTATCTTTCTGTCACCGGAATCAAGCCCTATACATGTAAGCGCTGTCAAATGTCCTGTCTTTTATACTAGGGGAATCTGCGCCTGCGTACTATGGAGTCTTTTTAGATGCAGTCGTGTTTTTTTTAGGAGATGGGGGGAATAAACCAAACATGAAAGGACGTCCCCTATGGCGGAGACGTCCCCGTTTATTTATTTCCTTTGGTACCGGTCCGATTGGAATGTCCGCTTACTTGTTCATCCACCGGTGGTATTTCAATATCATCCACATAAAGATCGTATAGCCCAAAAAAGAATAAAAATGACTCCATTTTGCTCCGTGAGCGAACCATCCCATTTGTTCGGATAACTGTTCCACTACAGCCATTGCCAAGGAAATAAAAAGCATAAGGCAGAATCGTTGTAAGGGACGCAAGTTTTCTACGGCATAAAGAAAGAGAAACGTACCGAGAGGAAGTATGAATAAAGTAAATAAAACGTTAAATTTAAAAAGATCCGGGAAAAGTCTGAACGGAAAGCTGTAAAATTGTTTTTCCACCAGCAGGAGATCCAAATATGTTCCCACCCAGGAGGCAAATATCATTGTTGAGACATATCCCTTTATCGGATGAGCTTTTGCTGCCGGTTTATCAGCTAAAAATGGATGTTTTGGCCATGACCGCAAGTTCGACTTTCTCCAATGTTTCGCAGTAGGCATGATGAATCTCTCCATTTACTTGTTCATTGTTTTCCACGAAATAGCGGATGATTTTCCAATCCTTAAACCAATCGCCTCTCTCGGCTTGCTCGTGCTGCACGTGGCCCCATGCATAACGTAAAGACGGGCTGAAGATGCGTGCCGCGGTTTCTCTTAAACGGCAATGATCCGTTCGCCGCTGATAAGGCGCGCCCGGCAACGATTCGTTCACATCGTTAAACAGATGCGGCCAGTAATCTTTGCGGGAACCCGTATGAGGGTGATCCGAGGCCCAGCTCACAATCCGCCGTAATGTATCCGGGTCTTTGAACATAATGGAATATAAACGTTTCCCGAGTTCGATGCGATCCTGAATCGAGGCGAAATGACGAAGCGTTTGTCCTATAATGTCGGTAGCTTGTGGAGAAGTTGCTTCCATATGCCGGTAGTGGGGGAATATGATTTGATTAAGGCTTAAAACATCCTGAAGTTTAAATTCGATGGTTTGCAGCACGTTTTTTTGGTAATAAGGATTCTGAATCACTCTTTGCTCCAGGTAGCTCTGTTCGTTAATGATAAGGGCAACGGCCAGAAGATAGCGGTTTCCAACCTTCCAGAAATGATTCCATATCGTCTCCATAAACGTGGAAACATGAAAATAAGGCAGAAGATAGAAAAGGCTCGTCTTTCTTTTTAAACTTTCTTCATACAGCATAAATTGCGGATATACATCCTGAAAAATCAACCAGTTGCCGCGCTCCAAAAAATGAAAAAATTCCTTTTGATCCTGATCGGACAATAATCGGGAAATCAAATCGCCCTTTAAATCCGTCATATTCCAGCCGCCGTTTCTGGATACCATATGCCCGAGCAAGGCCCAATGAATTTCCGGATGGCGGAGATAGAAGCTCAAATACGCACTTGTTCTTGTCACATTGTTCAAGTTCAGCCGATGCGTTGTTTCTTGAATTTGTTCAACGAGTTTGCGGTCTTTCAGGGCCAGCGAGGAAGGATGTATCTGATCGGAAATTGCATGTTCGCTTTTCTTCTTAAGTTCTTTTTTGATGTCCCTTAAATGGACGAACCGGCTCCGCTTGAATGCGAATATTTTCTCCTTGATAAAATCAATCATTTCCGCCTCCCCAACCTTATATGATTATTCATATTACGTGCCTTACCGATTGATGACGAAGAGTGTGCAAAAGCGCCTGACAAGGTCATCTCGACCCCTTAACCACGGCAACGTACGGGCGGTCTGGCCGCACAAGAAAAGGGCCGGACCACCGGGCCCGGCCATAATTCCATACTTACCGGAGCAATCGCCCCGTCTTACCCGAGAAAATCTTCCCGCCACACCGTCTCGGGCCGGCTCGTCTCCGCCAAAACCGTACCGCCGCTGACGACAAACCGGCACGGCGGCTGCACGCTGAGCAGCTCGGCGGTGTCGGCGGCCGGCAGCAAAACGAAGCTGGCCGGCTTGCCCGTTTCGAGTCCGTAGCGGGATTCGATTTGCAGCACCTTCGCGGCCCGCACCGTTACCATCCGCACCGCCTCCTCGAGCTCCTCCGCGCCCGTCATGTGCGCGAGGTGCACGGCCATGTGCGCGGCCTGGAGCATGCTGCCGCTGCCGAGCGGGTAAAACGGCGTGCGGATGTCGTCGTGCGCGACGCTGACGTTCACGCCCGCCTGCCACAGCTCTTTGATCCGTGCGATGCCGCGGCCTTTCGGATAGCCGTCGAAGCGCCCCTGCATCGCGCTGCCTATCAGCGGACAGCAGACGATGTGAATGCCGGAGGCGGAGAGCTGTCCAAGCAGCTTCTGAAAATAAGCCTCGCCATAGTAGCCCGTCGCGCTCGCGTGGGCGGCCGTCACCCGTTCCCGCAGGCCGGAGGCCAGCGCCATTGCCGCAACGGCCTCCAAGTACCGCGAGTGCGGGTCGTCCAGCTCGTCGCAAAAAACATGGATAAAGCTGCCGTACTTCTCCGCAAGCTCAAAAGCAAACCGCAGCGAGGCGATGCCGTCCTCCCGCGTATGCTCGCAGTGCGGGATCGCGCCGATCCCGTCGGCGCCGAGCCGCAGCGCTTCCTCCAGGCGGTGCCGGTTGTCCGGGCAGCTGACGATGCCGTCCTGCGGGAACGCGATTACCTGCAGGTTCACTTGCGGCTTCACCCGCTCCCGCAGCTCAAGCAGCGCCCGCAGCGCCGTGAGCTGAGGGTCGGAAATATCCGCCTGCGAGCGGATGTGCAGCACCCCGCCGGCCGCCAGGCGGCGGATCACCTTTTCGGCCCGCTGCAGCACATCCTCGCGGGTCAGCCTGCGCTTCCGCTGCTGCCACAGCCGAATGCCTTCGAACAGCGTGCCGCTCGCATTCGGGGAAGGGTCGCCCGCCGTAAGCACCGTATCCAGATGGATATGGGATTCGACGAACGGCGGCAGCGCCATAAGTCCGGACGCGTCGATCTCGCGCAAGCCGGCACCCTCCGGGACGGAGCCTACCGCGACAATCGTGCCGCCACTGACGGCGATATCGGCGGCAGGCAGGCCGGGGGCCCCGTGCAGCCTGGCGTTTCTGAATACAAGATCGTACATCTTCCCATCGCTCCCCGTCCGTTTGGCCGATTACTTTTTGGGCAGAAAATCCGTCGTAAACACCTTGCTCACATCGATAGCGGTTTTGAGCAAGCCGAGGTCGGTGAGCTGCTTGTTCAGCGTCTCCCAGCGCTCCTTGGTCATGACGCCGACTCCACCCGCTGCCGCATCGTCGCCGTAGACGAGAGGCTGCAGCGCCTTGGCGCTGAAGTCGAGCTTCTCGATCGGCGTATCCGGGTTTTTCTCCTTGATCGCCGGGTTGATTTCCTTGTAATTGTCCTTGTAATAATTCCAGCCCTTCACCGTCGCCTGGACGAACGCTTTGACCGCCTCCGGATTTTCTTTCAGGAAGCTTTCCGTCGTGTACATGATGTTGCCGTAAGGATTGTAGCCGAAATCGGCGTTGAGCAGCACATCGATATCGACCTTCTGCTCCTGCATGGAAAACGGCTCCGACGTGATGTACACCTGGGTGGCCGAATCGTTGTCGTTCACGAAGTTGACCAGCTGGCCGGTATATTTGAGCTCCTCGACCTTGTCGAGCTTATATGCCTTCTTCATGTACTCCCAGTAAGCAACACCGCTTCCGACGTACACCTTTTTCCCGTTCAGATCGGCCATCGATTTCGCCTTGCCTTTGTGCACCATAATGCCCTGCGGATTTTTTTGGAAAATCGCCATGACCGCCACGAGCGGCAGGCCGTTTTGCCGAGCGAACAGCACCTCATCCGCCTGTCCCATGCCGAACTGCGCTTTTCCCGAAGCGACGATTTGCGTTGCCGATATGCCCGGCCCGCCGGACTGGATCGTCATATCGAGGCCCGCTTCCTTGTAAAAGCCTTTGATCTGGGCGGCATAATTGCCCCCATGCTCCGATTGGGCGAACCAGTTCGTCACCTGGGTGACGGCGACCGGCTTTTTCTCGGGAGCGGCCGCTGCCGGCGCGTCGGATTTCGCCCCCGAGGCGGCGGGCTTGGTATCGGTCTGCGTGCCGCAGCCGCCGAGCACCGCCGCAATCGCCAAAAGTGATGCCAATATCGTCACAGACGGTCGTTTGCCGCGTAATCCCGCAAGTATCTTCATAAGAATGCACTCCTCATAGTGGTGATGGCTGATTTTAATAATCAAAACCGCTGCGCTGCAGCAAAGAAACGTGAAGCCAGCGTCCGTGCTTGTAGACGAGTCGGTCGGCCGGCGGTTCGGCGAACAGTTCGTCTACGCTGCGCGAGCCCAAGACGACGAAGTCGGCCGGGTTGCCGGCAGCAATCCCGTATCGCTCCAATCCGAGGATACGGGCGGGAATGTCCGTGAGCATCCGCAAAATATGCCGCAGCTCCGCCGGGCTGCCCATATGGGCGGCGTATGCGGTGATCAGCCCGATCTGCAGCAGGTCGCCGCAGCCGAACGGATGAAACGGGTCCTGGATATTGTCCGACGCAGACGCCAGCGGCACGCCGGCGGCGATCAGCTCGCGGACGCGGGTCGTTCCCCGGCGGATCAGACCGCGGTCGCCCCGCCCCTGCAGGTACATGTTGACCGGCGGCAGCGTAACGGCAAACAGCCCGGCGTCCGCCATTTTGCGGATCAGCCCGTCGGCCTCGCGGTCTTCCATCGCCGACAAGGCGCACAGATGATCGACCGTCACTTTGCCCTGGTAGCCGTACTCCACCGTCTTATCCGCGATATAAGAAACGGTGCGTTTTCCCGGATCGTCGCTTTCGTCGGTGTGCAGATCGATCGGCACCCCGTACCGGGCGGCGAGCTCGAAAATCCGGTCGATGTCCCGCTCCGGCGTCTCCGACAAATGCGGAGCCCCGCCGATGCCGGTCATCCCGAGCTTCAAAGCCTCCTCGACCTCCCCTCTGTCCGGTACCGCACCGTTATACGGGCACATCGGAAACAGCTGCAAATCGACGATACCCTTCAGCTCTTCCTTCGCTTCCAGCGCCGCATGGACGGTATCGAAGGCGATCTTGGCGCCCGCACCGAGATTGAAATCGAGATGGGTGCGTATCGCCGTCGTTCCGTACGACACGGCCTTGAGCGCAGCTTTGCGGATCCTCGCCTTGATTTCTTCTTTGGTAAAGCCGGGAGCGGCTTCCTTGTAATTGCGGATCGCCTCCAGCAGCGTTCCCGAACGGTTGCCCACCTTCGGCAGCGAATAAGCTTTGTCGAGATGCATGTGGGCATCAACCAAACCGGGAAGCATCTGCCTCCCTTCCAAATCAAGCGCAAAACGTTTATCCTCCCGAAACGAATCGGCAGCGGCTTGCGAAACGGCCGCGTAATCCGGTCCGGCTTCCAAATAACCTGTCTGCGGCCGGATCTGCGTCCACCGCCCGTCCTCGGCGATCAATTCGAATAAGGTGCGTTCGTCCGTCAGCGGAAGCGCCGCGTTGATCAAATGCAATTTGCCGCAGCCCATGCTCATGGTCAATTCTCCGTTCTCATTTCCGATTCGTGCCACGAGCTGAGCATCCATTTGGAGAAGCCGTTCACGAGCAGGAAAAAGGCGATGCCCAAAGCGGATGCGGATAACCCGCAGGCGAACAGGTACGGCGTCTGCAGCCTCGCTGCAGCGACGGTGATCGCGTAGCCGAGACCGCCCTTGCCGCCGCCGATGCCGGCGATGTACTCTCCGACGATGGCCCCGATAACGGCCAGCGTACAGGAAATTTTCAGCCCGGCGACGATATACGGAAGCGCGGCGGGAATGCGCAGTTTCCACATCGTTTGCAGCGGCGATGCGTTATACAGGTAAAATAAATTTTTCATGTTATGGTCCGTCGAGTTAAGACCGATCAGCGTATTGGACAGCATCGGGAAAAAGCCGATCAAAAAAGCGATGATCACGATCGCGTTCATGCCCGCCCCGAACCAGATGACGATGATCGGCGCCACCGCGACGATCGGGATCGTCTGCAGGATGATAGCGTACGGATACACGCTTTTTTCGATCATTTTCGAGCTGGCCAGCAAAATCGCTCCCGATACCCCTGCCGCAATGCTGAGCAAAAAGCCGAGCACCGCTTCGGATATGGTCGTATAGACGGAAACCCATAGCCCCCCGGCGTTTTCGACACCGGCCTTCCATATGTCCGAAGGCTTCGGCAGCAGGTACGGCGGCACATTCAGCAGTTTGACGATAATCTCCCACCCGCCGATAAACACGACAAAAGCGGCAAGCGGAGGAAGCATCCGCCAAAAAGCATCTTTCAATGCAGCCGTCCCCCGGCCGCCCGGGCCATCCAGCTTATATGTCCATGCCGCACGTGGTCTCGCCGGATAGATTTCGTCGGCCAAACGTTGCAAGTGACTGTTTTCCATGGCCATAGTTGATCTCCTTTCCAGCCCTTCAGGTTATGATTTTGCCGGGATTGAGCAGGCCGAGCGGATCGTTCTCCGCTTTCTTTCTCTGCATGCCGGCGATATCGCCGCGCCCTCCGTGATCGAGCACCCAGGTGTGCGGGTCGAACACCCTGACCCCGATCGATTCGAAAAACCGCACGATTTCGTACAGCCTCTCCTCGCTGCGGTACCGGATAATCGGCAGCGATGACGGAGTCAGCCGGCCCCCTCCCCTCATCCATTCGAAATGCAGCAGCACCTCGTCGCCGAATTCGTTTTTGATTTGCGCGATTTGATCGAGGTACTTCTCCGGCGAAAACCCGGCCTGCAGGTAAGTAATCGTCGGATCGGTTTTCAGCGCCCACAAGGTCGTATGGTTCCATGTAAAATCGGACAAACCGATCGATTTGCGGTACTGCGCCGCTTCAATGACATGGCCGATCCGGCCGCCGAAGCGTCCGGCAATGGCCGCCACCCGCTCCAGCGTACCGTCCTCGATTTCCATCAGGACGGCCGCGGCGCCGGGCTCGAGCACTTTGACAAACGGGATGAAATATGACGGAATCGGCCATTCCACCGGACTGATCAGCCGTTTGCCGACCGTCTCGTCTTTGGCCAGCGCCTCGCCGAACTGGGCCGCCTGGTCGAACCGGTCGAATTGGGCGATCGCCTGAGTCCATTCTTTCCTTGGCGCAAGCGGCACGGTCACTTCCGTCATCACGCCGGTCGTGCCGTAGTTGTGGATGTAATCGTACAGCTCCTTGCCGCGCACGACGAGACGCCGGGGTATCAGCTCCATCGTGTAGATAACCGCTTCGAGCACATTGCCGTCCCACAGGTTGCCCCACGTGATCGAGCCGATGCCGCCTGAGCCGCCGCTGACGAATCCGCCCACCGTCGCCTTAACGAAGGTGCTCGGATAGATGCGCAGCTCCTGCCCCACCTCCCGCGCCCGCTTCTCCAGCGTGCCGAGGCGCACGCCGCAGCCGACGCGGGCGTAGCCGTCGCCGATCTCGACGATCTGATCGAGCCGGCTCAAATCGAGCACAATGCCTCCCATCAACGGAACGGCCTGCCCGTAATTGCCCGTACCCGCCCCCCGAACCGTCACCGGGATTTGATGCCGGTACGCGAACGACAGCGCGAGCGCCACCTCCTTCTCGTCCTTCGGGACAACGATGCCGTCCGCAGATTTATCCTTCAGCTTCCGGTTCAGCACCGGCGAATACCAGAAATAATCTTTGGACAACCGCTCCCGCGAATCCGAATCGAGCAAGAGCCCCTCTTCCCCGAGCAGATCCCTCATTTCTTTTTCCCAGCCTACAGCCAATGTTTGCCCACTCCTCTCTCCTTGTCGCCATGCATAAAATAAAAGCTAATGCTTCAAAGCGCCCGATACCTTGCGCACCCACTCGCCGAACTCCGGAGCGGTCCGGAACGCTTCATCCCTTGGGAACGGCACCGGTATATCGATGGCGGCCGATACTTTGCCCGGCCTCGGCGTCATGACGATAACCCGGGTGGACAAATATACCGCCTCAAACACGTTATGCGTCACGAAAAGCACCGTCATTTTGTTGTCCTGCCGCCAGATGCCGAGCAGCTCATCCTGCAGCGTCTGACGGGTGATTTCGTCGAGCGCGCCGAACGGTTCATCCATGAGAAGCAGCTTGGGCCTAGCAATAAGCGCCCGGGCGATAGACACGCGCATTTTCATGCCGCCGGACAGCTGCCTCGGCAGCACCTTCATATAGTCCTTCAGGCCGACCAGCTCGAGCACCCGCTCCGCCTCTTCCTTCTGCCGCTTTTTCGGGATGCCTTTCAGCGCCATCGGCAAAACGACGTTGTCTTGAACCGTGCACCATGGCAGCAGCGTATGATCCTGGAACACAAACGCGATTTCGCTTTGCTTGCGCGCCTCCTTCGGCGTCATGCCGAGGATGTCCAGCGTGCCTCCGGTCGGTTCGCCGAGCCCGGCGATCATTTTGAAAATCGTCGATTTGCCGCAGCCGGACGGACCGACAAAGCTGAGAAATTCGCCCTCCTTGATCGTCAAATTGACATCCTGAAGGGCCACCGTGCCGTTGGCGTACGTTTTGGATAAATGGTCCATGCGGACGAGCGTTTTTCCATCGGTACCCGGGAAAAAGGGGAACGTTTCGATGGAGGAATCGGCGGGAAGTTCTGCGGCACGTACTTCCATTAAATCACCCCCGATGTTGTCAGACCGGCCGGATCAGCTTCTGCGGCTTTTAGCGAGGACATTTCAAAGCGGGAGATTTCCAGCAGCGCTTCGGCAAGCAGCTTTCCGCCGAGCGCCAGCATCGCCTCTCCTTTTTCCGCGGTCGCCTGCGTCGCGTCCCCGGAGATGCCGGATTCGGACAAATCGTCCATGACCCAGGCGAACGCTTTGCCGCGAAACTGCAAATAGCGCGATTCGGGGAAGCGGGGCAGCTCGCATGGGGCGAGGCTCATATCGACCCACTCCCGTTTGACGGCGAGCACGATCGATGTTTCCACGTCGCCGGCATGGATGCCGACTTGTTTTTCCGCGGAGGAAATCAGCCCCTCCCCGAGTCCGAGCGAGCCGGGGTCAAGCCGGAACACCGCCATTCCGGTATCGATCCGGATCTCCCTGGCCATCATGTTGAGCAAATCCGTATTGCCGCCATGGGTGTTCAGCAGCAGCAGCTTTTGAAACCCGCTGCGTGCGAGGCTTCGCGCAATATCGAGCAGCACCTGCATGAGCGTCGTCGCCGACAGCGTGATCGTGCCGGGATGCGAGCCGTGCTCGGTGCTTTTGCCGAACGCGAGCGGAGGCAGCAGCCACACCTGCGCATGATCGGGCAGCTCTTCGAATGCACGTGTCAGGAAAGCTTCCGCGATCAACGTGTCCGTGAACACCGGCATATGCGGCCCATGCTGCTCCGTCGCGCCTACCGGCAGCACGACAAGCGCCTCGTCCTTCGGAATTTGCGCGACTTTCACCTTGCTTAAACCAGGCAAAAACTTGTCGTTCCAAGCTTTCCCATCATATCTCGAACCCACCTTCATGCACCTCCGTTTTTTCTTCATTGTAACGGAGCGCAAAGCGGCGGGTAAATGTCATGTCAGACTATTTGTCATAAAACATAACATGAACATATCATTTTGTGCGTGGTGCACTTGAGTTGCGCCGTTGCGCCCCCCTAAATCCCCCCGCCGGGGGGACCCCAGGCGCTTGCGCCCTGGACCCGCCCGGTTTGAGGGAGTGCTCGCTGCTAGTTCGCGTTTGTCGGGGAGCGGCTTTTTACCTTCGTGTAAAAAGCCTGCTCCCCAACACGCTTTACTTTGGGCGGGTGTCGGAGGAGAAAGTATGTGCCTCGGGCCCGCGTTTTGTCCGCCATGGTT
Source organism: Paenibacillus hamazuiensis (assembly GCF_023276405.1). NCBI lineage: Bacteria > Bacillati > Bacillota > Bacilli > Caryophanales > Paenibacillaceae > Paenibacillus > Paenibacillus hamazuiensis. The sequence goes on along the minus strand of NZ_JALRMO010000001.1, from coordinate 750,068 downwards.
TTGCTTATGCAAAACTTGTGGCGGACACGCTTTACGTTTTTGCGATGCAGAACATGTGGGATCGGCACGATTCGGCTGACGCCGAATTGGTGCCCGCTCGCAGCAGAAAAACAAACAAGCACCTGGCTTCCTTAATTCTATGCAACAAAAAAAGCAAGGCGCTTCCCTTCGGAGAATGTTCCCCTTGGAGAAAGGCTTTGCTTTTTCTTGTTGCGGATCGATTGAAATGGTCCGCTTATTTTCCTCTGAAGCCTTGCTGATTCGAAATTTGTCCGGTCGTTTCGACCACGTGCCGGATAAATGAATCCAGATGAGGCTGCACGCGGTCCGTGGGGCCGATGATGCTGACCGCGGCGTTGACCGAACCGTCCGCATCATAGATGGGGGCGGCAATCCCGGTCACGCCGACATTGCGCATGTTGGAGCTGACTTCATAGCCGTTCTCGCGGATAAGAGCCAATCTCTCCCTGATCTCAACCGGTTGGGTGAGAGAATACGGGGTAAAGGTGCGAATGTCCTCCGACAGCACGCGGTCGATGAAGCTTTCGTCGCGGAAAGCCAGGATGGACCTTGCGGCGGAGGTGGCGTACATCGGGAAGCGCCGGTACACGTCGACGTTGAAGCGGATCGGGTACTTGGATTCGATTTTGTCGACGTAAATCGCATCGAACTGGTCTCTGACGCACAGACAGATGCACTCCTGCGTCAAATCCGCCAGCTTGAGCAGAAAAGGCTTGGCGAATTCCACGAGATTATGATTCATCAAAACTTTGTTGCCGAGCTCTAGCAACGTGTAGCCGAGGGCATACTGCTTATTGGCGGGGTTTTGCTTAATAAACCCTTCGCTCTCCAGCGTCATCAGCAGTTTGTGCACAGCTCCCTTGGAGAGCTGCAGCTGGCGGCTCAGCTCGCTGACCCCTAGCTCCTTACCGGAATCGAGAAACAATTTCAACAACTTGCAGCTGTTTTTGACAGAGGATAAATGATTGTCCATGCAGATGATGCTCCTTACAATTGGGCACCGAGGCCGAATGACGTAATCAAAGGCATAATAAACGAGTGTACCACAAATGGTGTTTTTTTCCTAGAATCACTTGTGTAAACAAATGTGACATCACACAAAAAAAATGATTGCACTGCGGTACGATCCCGTGCTAAGATTTTAGCATATTCACATATAGAAAACAACGTTCACATATAGTGAACAAACTTCCAACATCTACGAGGAGGAACTTCTTATGAAAAAATGGGGTACAATTCTTTCCGTCGCCGCCTTGTGCGGTACCGTGCTGGCAGGCTGCGGCTCGCCTGCGCCGAAAGCGGATCAAGCCGGAACGGGAACAGGGGCGGCTGCAGGCACGGCTCCGGCTAATACGGCACCCGAGAAGCAGCTTGTTGTCGCGGGCAACGGGGCAACGGTCGAGCAGCTGATGAAAGATGAAATTTTCAAAAAGTTCAATGCGAAATATCCCGATGTGAAGCTGACTTACGTTTCCGGCGTATCCACGGAAATCGTCGCCAAGGTGAAGGCGCAGAAGGCCTCGCCGCAAATCGACGTCACGGTGATCGAAGGCGGGGAGCAGGAAGGCGGCCGCGTCGAAGGACTGTGGGAAACGCTCTCGGACAAAGATATTCCGAATATGAAAAAAGTCGCCCCCGAGCTGAAGGTCAAAGATAACAGCGGGGTGGCGGTCAATTTTACGCCGATGGGCATTTCGTACAACGCAGAGATTGTGAAAGCGAAGGGGCTGCCGGTCCCCCAATCGTGGAACGATCTGGCGAAACCGGAAATGAAGGGCAACCTGAGCATCGCCGAAATTTCCAGCAACTTCGGACGCTCCGCGCTGATCATGCTCGCTTATGCGAACGGCGGCTCCGAGAAAAATATGGACCCCGGCTTCGAGAAGCTGAAGACGATCGCAGGTTACATGCCGACGTTCGCCAAATCTTCCGCGCAGCTGCAGCAGGATATGCAAAACAAGACGGCGGCCTACACGACCTGGACGATGGCGAGAAGCCTCGTACAGAAGGACGCGGGCCTGAACCTGGAATTCGTCATTCCGAAGGAAGGCTCCAACCTCGTTCCGAACGTAGCGACCATCGTCAAAGGCGCGAAAAACCCGAATGCGAAGCTGTTCATCGACTTTTTGTTATCGGATGAAATCCAAACGCTGTACGGCAGCAAGCTGTATTATAACCCTGCCGTCGATGTCAAGCTTCCGGACGATTTGGCCAAAAAGCTGAGCTTCGACCGCGGCAAAGTCGTTAATTTCGATCTCGAGGTCGTCGGACAAAAAACGCCGGAGTGGCTTGACCGTTTCAATAAGGAAGTAGCTCCCAAAGTCGGAAAATAAGGTGATGCCACGTGAGCAAACACATTGACGTCGAACTGAAAAACATCCAGAAGAAATTTGGCTCCAATGTGGTTGTCGACGATTTCAGCATCCAGATCGAGAAAGGCGAATGCATCTCCTTTCTCGGTCCGTCCGGATGCGGAAAAACGACGACGCTGAATATGATAGCCGGCTTCCTCGAGCCGGATCAGGGAGAGCTGTTTATCAAAGGGAAGCGGATGAACGGCGTCCCTTCCAATAAACGCGAGCTCGGCATGGTGTTCCAGACGTATTCGCTGTTCCCGCACATGACCATTTTCGAAAATGTCGCGTACGGACTGAAGCTGCGGAAGGTGCCCAAGACGGAAATCGCCTCACGGGTAAGCAAAGTGCTTGAGCTGGTCAAGCTTCCGCATGTCGCGGACCGGTACCCGAAGCAGCTGTCCGGCGGCCAACGGCAGCGGATCGCGATCGCGCGGGCGCTCGTCACCGAGCCGTCGCTGCTGCTGCTCGACGAGCCGCTCAGCAACCTTGACGCCAAGCTGCGCGAGGAGCTGCGCGACGAGATGAAGCGGCTGCAGCAGGAGATCGGGGTCACGACGATTTTTGTCACTCACGATCAGGAGGAAGCGCTTTATATGTCGAGCCGCATCGTCGTGCTCGATCACGGGAAGGTTGAGCAGATCGGCACGCCATGGGATATATACAACCGCCCGGCTTCCGAATTTGTCCATACGTTTATAGGCAAGTCCAACAAGATGCCGGGTGTCGTGGAGCAGGCGGTCGGGAACAAGCTTTCGCTGAGAACCGATGAAGGTCTGACTTTGATCGCGGAATCCAAGAGCTCACAGGTCAAAGCCGGCGACAATGTATCGATCTATGTCAGGCCGGAAAAAATCGCGATTTACTCCGATAACCGAGGAACCCTCGATACGAATCGGGTCATGGGAACCGTAAAGCTGACCTCATTCCTCGGCGCTTATACGGAGTGCGAAGTCCGGGTCGGACGGTACGCGATGACCGTGCGCATACAAAGCGGCCATCAGGAAGCCGCCTTTGCCCAGGGACAAACGGTGTATTTGGAGTGGAAGCCTGAAGACGTTTTCGTCTTCCCCGGAAAGGGGCACGGACAATGAAGCAGGAACGCAGCCGCATGAAGCTCACCGCCTTTTACCTGCTCGTTCCCGCGCTTGTCGTGCTGCTCGGCGTGTTTTTGCTGCCGATGCTGTACATTTTGCTGCTCAGCTTTCAAGACAAACACGAACAGTTTTCATTCGAAAATTATTTGCTGCTGGTCCAGGATCCTTATTATTTGCAAATTTTATGGCGTACGGTGAAGCTCAGCTTGTATACGGTCGTCGCCTGCTTTATTTTCGGCTATCCGGTTGCGATGTTCATGGCTCAGACGACAAGCAAGATGCGCGGCTTTATTACGTTTCTGATCATCGCGCCGCACCTGGTGAGCGTGGTCATCCGCAACTTCGGCTGGGTTATCATTCTCGGCGAAAAAGGGCTCATCAACAACGCGCTGCTGAAGCTGAGCATCGTAGAGCGGCCGCTCAAGCTGATGTACAACGAGCTGGGCGTCGTGATCGGCCTGACCGATTCGCTGATCGTTTACATGATTTTGGCGATCGCCACGAGCCTATACCAGATCGACGGCTCTTTGTTTAAAGCGGCGGGGATTTTGGGCGCAGGCAAGCTGCGCACGTTTTTCACCGTCGTGCTGCCGCTGACGCTGCCGGGCATGCTGGCCGGCTCGACGCTCGTCTTCAGCCTGTCCATGAGCTCGTTTGTCACACCGGCCTTGATGGGCGGCACATCGGTGAAGGTGCTTCCGGTCATCGCTTACGAGAAAATCATGACCCAATTGAATTGGCAAATGGGCGCCGCGCTTTCCTTCCTGCTGCTGGCGTCGACGGTCGTTCTGGTCAGCCTGTTTACCCGGCTCGTGGAAACGAAGCGTTATAAGGAGGTGTTCTCCTCATGACGAAAAGAAACTGGCCGCTCGGCATCGTTACGTTCATCGTCTTGCTGTTTGTCGTCTCTCCGCTGCTGGTCGTCATCCCGACTTCGTTCACGTCGGTCAAATATTTGTCGTTTCCGCCCGTCGGGTTCTCCGGCATGTGGTACGTCAAAATTTTCGACCGGCCCGAGTTTACGGAATCGTTTCTGTTCAGTCTCGAGCTCGCGGCATTGACCGCCGTTTTCGCTACGATCATCGGCACGCTGGCGGGACTGGCGCTGCATAAATACAAGTTTCGCGGCAGCGGATTTTTGAACGGTTTGATGCTTTCGCCTCTGACGGTACCTGCGCTGATCATCGGGATCGCGGCGCTGCTGTTTTTTACGCGGATCGGAATTGCCGGAACGTTTATCGGCCTGCTGCTTGCGCACGTGCTGATTTCCATTCCTTACGTCGTCCGCCTCGTTCTGACGGGACTCAGCTCTTTCGATTACACGCTCGAACGTGCGGCTTATATTATGGGAGCGAAGCCGTTTCACGTATTCCGGGACATTACGCTGCCGCTGCTTAAACCGGCGATTATGTCGGGAATGATCTTTGCGTTTCTGACCTCGTTCGATAACGTGACAGTTTCGCTGTTCCTGATATCCCCGTCGACGACGACGCTGCCGCTGGCGATTTTCAGCCACATGCAGGAATCTCTCGATCCGCTGGTCGCTTCGATTTCGTCGGTAGTTATTTTGCTGAGCCTTATCTTTATCATCATCTTGGAGCGCGTGTACGGTTTGGACCGATTGTTCGGCTCCAATTCGCAATCCCACTAACGGAGATGCATTACAGCTATGTCATTAACACTAACCGAACATATCGAATCCGGCCTTCCCGAGCTGCTTAGGCTCCTTGAAATAAGCGTCAATATGGATTCGCCTTCCAAAAGCAAGGAAGCGGGCGACGCGATGGCGGACTGGTACGCGGCGCTCTTCCCCCGCCTTACCGGCGGGCGCGTCACCCGCATCCCTCATCCTGCCGCCGGGGACCGGCTGCTGTGCGAAGTCGGCGAAGGCGCGAGGCAAATTTTGCTCGTCGGCCATTACGATACCGTATGGCCGCCCGGGGAAGCCGGCCGCCGCCCGTTCCGCATCGAGAACGGCAACGCCTACGGCCCCGGCGTCTACGATATGAAGGCCGGTCTGCTGCAGGCGATGTTTGCGCTGAAGGCGCTGCGGGATACCGGCCGGTTTCCCGCAGACAAAAAAGTCCTGCTGCTGATCAACAGCGACGAAGAAATCGGCAGCCCGACATCGCGCGGCCTGATTGAAGAAGCGGCGCGGCAGTCCGCCGCCGCTTTCGTGCTGGAGCCGCCGATGGAGCCGAGCGGCGCGCTGAAGACGTCCCGCAAAGGCAGCGGCCGCTTCAAGCTGACCGTCAAGGGCATATCCGCGCATGCCGGAGTGAACCCGCAGAACGGCGTATCGGCGATTCAGGAGCTCGCCTGCCAAATTCAGCGGCTGCACGCCATGACCGATTACGAGCGGGGAACGACCGTAAATGTCGGCGTGATCCGCGGAGGGATCGGCAGCAACGTGGTGGCCGACCACGCGGAAGCGGACATCGACGTACGCGTCGCCACCATGGAGGAAGCGATGCGGATCGAAGCCGCCATTGCCGGGCTGACGCCGCTTCTGCCCGGCGCCGAAATCAGCGTGAGCGGCGGCATGACGCGGCCTCCGATGGAGCGCAGCGAAGCGATCGCTTCGCTGTATGAGCTGGCCCGCGGCATCGCGGCAGCCGAGCTGGCGCTGACGCTGGAGGAGACCGCCACGGGCGGCGTCAGCGACGGCAATTTCACGGCGGCCGTCGGCACCCCGACGCTGGACGGTCTCGGCGCGCGCGGCGACCATGCGCATTCGCCGCTGGAATATGTGCGCATCGCGGAAATTCCGGCGCGCACCGTGCTGCTGGCGCGGCTGATCGAAAGCTGCTGACCGGCTTGCCGGCTAGCGGCCGCGGCAGCAAAAACGGGCTTCCCATGGAACCGAACCATGAGAAGCCCGTTTTCCTTTCATAAGCCGAAAACGGCCGAACGGCGACCGGTCAGGAGCGCCACAGCAGACTGCGCTCCGGCCAAACCTGCCGCAGCCACCAATCCCATATCGGGGTTTTAATTTTCAAAATCAAGTCGTCTCAAAACAGAGCTTACAAAATCGGTTTTGGCATCTGCGTAAGCCAATTTGTCGGCGCTGTAAGCTTTGGACAACTTTTCTTTAAGTTCCTGGTACTCGGAACGAACGGTCTCATTTTGATTCAAATAATCTCTGAAAGCCAGCTGTTTTTTCAAATGTTCGTTTCCTTTTTGGAACATATGTATTTGGTGGGTTCTAGGTTCGCCTTTATTGAAATAATGCCGCTCCGGTAGTACATTCGTTCCCTTGTAGGAGTATCCCAGCTTCTCCAAGCCGGGAACGCATTCGATTCCTTCCTCGAACCGCTCAATCTCAATCGCGATATCAATAATCGGCTTGGCGCTCAACCCTCGAATAGCGGTGCTTCCAATATGATGAATCTCCGAAACGCGCTCGCCAATTTCAGATTGTATCCTTTGTTTCTCCGTCCAAAATTCCGTTTCCCATTGCGACGTCCAAGGCACAAGAAATACTTTCCCTTTAGGTAATCCGAGCATGCTTCTTTCCAACTCCTTACAAATTCAAACTGAAAACCATTATGCAAAATCTTGATGCTATGGATATAAATTGAACGAACTAAACATGCTACTGTATGGAGCATGATTAGGAGGGGGACTGACCGCATGGAGCGATTGATCCTGGCCGGTATGTGGCTGCTCGGCTTTGTTGGTTTTATTTTATTTATTCCGCGCCAAAATCGGCGAGAGGGATTACTCGCGTTAATGATATTTCAAACCATCATATGGAACTGTGATATACCGGCCTTTACATACAATTTGTTAAGCGCCCCCGTCCGGGAGTTCCCTAAAGCGTCAGATCTCGCGATAACGATCAATTATTTTTTTTATCCGGTCTTGTTTTCCATATTTTATTTTCACAGGAGAGTGAAGGGAAAATGGTGGTCCAGATTAACGTATTTTTTAATTTGGATCACTGCGATCACGTCGTTGGATGTTACCCTCGAGAAATATACGGATTTACTGGAATATGGGCTCTTAACATGGTATAGGATGTGGATTTACATCGGGTTTCTTTTCTACGCCAGCCAAGTCTGCTGTAACTGGTTTTTCAAGAACAACGCCTTATTTCAAGCGGAGCGTGAGAAAATCCGATGAGAATGGAATGGTGGATCTTATTATCCGTGTACGTGGTGGCTACAGGAATCCTTTTTTTCATTCCGAAAAATAAAATTCGACTGGCGGTCGTCGCTTTTTTGTTCACTCAGGTGATTACTTTTCTTACGGGACTAGCGGTTGTAGAGACGGGGCTGCTTGAATATCCTGTTCGGTTATTTGCTTCCGTTAACCGGACGAGCTTCACGTATGAGCATTATGCGTATCCGGTCATTTGCGCCGCCTTTAATGTTTGGTATCCCAATAAACGCGGCGCTCTGATTCAGCTTGGTTATTATGTCGGATTCAGCTCCGTTTTGTCCGGCGTTGAAGTTATTATCGAAAAATACACCGATCTAATCAAGTATGTATACTGGGAATGGTATATTACTTGGATTACAATATGTGTTTCTTTATTTTTAGCGCGTTTATTTTGCGTTTGGTTTTTCTCCAAACCGGCGCTTGACAATAAACCGAATGCTCCCGATCGTTCATAATGAAGCTTACGGCAGCCCTCCATCCCCTGCACTCAGGGCTTATTTTTTATTATCAACGGCTTTTTGGCGTCCACATCAGCCAACAGCGCATCAATACTCTCCGGTTGAAATGTTCCAGCTTTCCAACGATAGTAAATTCAATTGATCCTCTTGAGTACTGAGCCAACCATCATAGCTTGTTCTTCCTGCACCGATTATAACTTTCATCCAAATCCCCCCTCCCAGACTTATGTTTGTTACGTTTAGTATTCGATAGCAATTCCACTGCTTTCTCTTATTTAACAAGCGGCGATGCCATCAGCCACTTATCATTTACATATCCAATGCTTATGGTCAATTTTTCAGGCGGCAGGTCAAGTGTTGTTTTGTCTAACTCAATTTCCGCAACATTGCCTTTTTGTCCTTTGAGCTTGGCGGTATCAATGAGAAATTTTTCTGCCCATCCATGTCCTCCATTTTGTGTGTTTACATAAAGCTGCCCTTCATAATCTTTATATAGAGGAAGACCCGTTCTGTCCTGTTATAAGACAATACTCTTCTTCACCTGGAATCGTTTTTGCCGCATCGCTTGTGAAAGCTCCGTTTCCGTTAAATATTCCGTAAATATTTACTGCCTTCGGAATAAGCCCGTTGAGAATATCCTTTACTTCATCGTCAGTGAGATTTATAGAACTGCTTGCTTTAGTATTCGTGGCGACTTCAGTGTTACTTACCTTTGCAGCTTCACAACCAACGACCAATCCAAATAGCGCCAAATACAAAAAAAGCGTACCTGCTATCCTCTTCAAATCGGTCACCTCATGGACAGTAATAAATGGGTTTTAACATCCACCCTTTCCACCTGCTATGTATAAAGACGAACTTTGGGAAATATTGTTTCAATTTCCGTCGGCAACAGCCATGTCAAACTTATGGGTCTTCCGATTCGTCTTAAGGCATCTTCATAGTTCTCCATGGCGAACCGGATTTATACTCTGTAATAAGCCAACCGTTCTCTTTCTTTTCAATAATAACCTCATCATAATAAGTTTGTTCTTTTCCGTATCCATCCAGTGCTATTACAGCAACTGTCGCACTCCTTTTATTTATCCCTCTCCAAACAATGCTTTTTATAGTCTGTCTCTTTATTTCTCCATACCAATGCCGATCATTATTTAATAATCCGTGTGCCAAGTTTGCCTTACCTTCATCTGTTAAATTTGAATTTTGCGCATATTTACTAAAATTGGTGTATTTAGGCATATTTAAATAGTCTTTACTAATAAAAACGCTGTAGAAACTATTTATTACCGGAACGACATACTTATTATCGTTACTTCTAGTCCAAAAAGTAAAAGCAATAAATGTAATTATTAGTAAAATCAATAATGAGTAACGTATTTTTTTCTGCATATTACCTAACCTCATTGTTAATTGGTATAAATATGAATCCTGAGCAACCGTATCCGTTCAATTTAATGTTGTCGTTACGCTAATAGTCCACATGGTTAAAGCAAAAAATGTACAGCTCCAAAACAACTCAGTGTTATATCCCTGCTTATTAACGATTTTCTCTATTGCTTTCAGCAAAGTATATACAAATAAAAAGCTAAAGAGCGGAACCAGATATATAGCGCCGAAAGCAAAAATAATCACAGTTCTTCCTCCTTCAGCAAGGAATTCCTTTTTTAAGGAAAAATCCCCATCCGAATACGGTCTCCTTACTTGTAACCTCTGCTCGAATAGTATTTACACCCGGTCTCCAAGTAACGGGTACGGGTACGGATATGTGATCCGGACGAATCCGGCCGTCGTGTTCCGGAGGATTCCACATCCAGACTCCTTGGTTTATGCAACCCCAAACTCCAATACAATCATACCACAATTTGTAAAGTTCTTATTCCACTTTAAATTTTTAACAAACTTTAATTTTCTTGAACGTCGACTATTGGCTGTAAAGTGAATGGGATGCGAAAATTATAACGGTTGCCACAGAGGTTATTGCAGGAAAATTGCGGATTTTAAAAATTGTAATGGTTCTGGTTGAGGTTATTTGGGCAATATGGCAATCTCTGTTCGGTTAATCCTTCAAATAAGCTCGCTGGCAACCGTCAGAATTTGAAAACGAGCATTTTGAGCCAAATAAGCTCTACCACAACCGTCACAGATGATGACAAGCTACGTTCAGGGCCGGGACTTAACCCGAGTCTCCGAGAACAGCCGGGGAAACTTGATTTTCACCTTCGGACAAAGCCTATGACCAGGACTCGGAATTAAAAAGAACCCCATAACGGGGTTCTCAAGACAAGACAAATGATGCGGCCGCTTGCTATTACATGAGGTATTCGTGCTCGTACACCTTGCGCTGCCCGCTTGCTTTCGCCGGCGCCGGCTCGATGACGGGCGCCACTTCGCCGCTTTCGGTCATCCGCCGGATGAGCCGCTCACGCAGCTTTTCGGCTACGGCGGCATGGGATTCCATCCCGATCAAATTCGTCAGCTCGTAAGGGTCGGCGTGCAGGTCGTACAAATACTGCTCGACGTACCGCTCCGAGCCCGGATCCTTGATCGGGTCGCGATCCGGCGCGGTCACCCCGTATTTCCAGCGGCGGGTGCGGATCGCCCTTCCGACCTCGGATTCGCTGATCTGGACGAATACCTCCTGCGGCCAGTCCGCTTTGTCGCCTCTCAGCAGCGGCACGACCGAGCGGCCCTGCATATGCGACGGAACGGCGATATCCGCCGCTTCGAGCAGGGTCGGCGGCATGTCGACCAGGCTGACCAGCTCCCTCACCGTGCCGCCGCCGGTAAAGCAGCCGCCGTACAGGGCGGCCGGAATGCGGATCGAGCTCTCGTGGCACGAACGCTTGTATTCGCTGTTGCGCGTCTTGAAGTGCGAGCCGTGATCGGACGTGAACAGGATGATCGTGTCTTCCGTAAGGTCCAGGCTGTGGAGCGCGTCCATGATGCGCCCGAGCGCTTCATCGAGCCGCTTCACCATGCCGTAGTAGCCCCCGAGCTGCTGATGCGCGTTTCCGCCGAGCGCCGCCAAATCCGGCGGGATGTAGCGGCCCGTATAGGTATCGCGGTATACGAGCGGAGCCGGATAATCGTCGCGGTGGTTTTGATGATGCGGCTCCAGGTAGGACAAGAACAGGAAAAACGGCTTGTCCTTGCGCTCGTCGATAAAGCGGATCGCCGCATCCGTCATGGCGTCGACCCGGTAGCCCGGCAGCTTGACGGTGCGGTTCTCGTTGTCGTACATCACGGTGTTGTAAGCGTCCGACGTATGCTCCAGCGAATCGGCGGCCAGCCAGTAGCCGTAGCCTCCGCGCAAATGCTTCGGCACCGGCTCGGTTCGGGTCGCCGCCAAATGCCATTTTCCGATATAACCGGTTTCATAGCCGTGTTCGTTAAAATAATGCGCGAGCGTAGGGAGTTTTTCTCTAAGCGGTATTCCGTTTGTGTAACAACCGGTCGTCGTTGCATACATCCCCGTCTGAAGGCACGATCTGGCGGGACCGCACACAGGCTGGCAAGTAAATGTGTATTCGAGGTGGGTACCGTATTTCGCCATCAGGTCGAAATGGGGAGTCAGCCCCAGCGGATTCCCGTGAACACCTGTCGTATCCCAGCGCTGCTGATCGGTAAAAAACACAATGACGTTCGGTTTCATGCCAACAATCCTTTCCGTCAGCCTTTAAGGCCCGTTGTCGAAATGCCTTCCACAAAATATTTTTGCGCCATGAAAAAGACCGCGACGCAAGGAAGAATCGTGACGACCGACATGGCCATCACCTGGTTCCAGTTGACCGCTCCTTCGTTGTCAAGCACCATGCGCAGGCCGAGCGCCACCGGAAACTTCGATACGCTGTTGATGTAAATGAGCGCGTTGAAAAATTCGTTCCAGGTCCATATAAACTGGAAAATGCAAACCGAAATGACCGCCGGCATCGATAAAGGCAGCAGCACGCGCACCAGCGTGCCGAAGCTGCCGCAGCCGTCCATTTCCGCCGCCTCGTCCAAATCCCTCGGAATTCCCCGGAAAAACTGGATCAGCAAATAGACGAAAAACGCATTGACCGCGAGCAACGCGGGTACATAAAACGGCCAGTACGTGTTGAGCCACCCGAAGTTTTTGAACAAAATATACCTCGGGATCATAATGACCGCATCCGGAAGCATCAGCGTCGAGATCATCAGGATAAACAAAACCCGCTTGAAAGGAAACCGAAAGCGGGCGAAGCCGTACGCCACGACGATCCCGGAGAGTGCGGTCAGCACAACGACAGGAATGACAAGCTTGAACGTGTTGGCGAAAAACACGCTGAAATTGTTTCTTCCGATCCCGACCCAGCCCTTCACGTAAGATTCCCACACGATTTTTGACGGGATAAGGCCGATGGTCGTAAAGATTTCCGCGTTGGGCTTGAGCGAAGCCGAGATGAGCCATAACAGCGGGTAAATGAACAGCACGCCGAACAGGGATAACAAAACGATGGTGATCATGCTGCGTCCGGTGCTCATTTGCCGTCACCTCCGTCTTCATAGTGGGTCCAGCGGTTGGAGGTGGTGAACAGCACAAACGTAAATACAAGGATGATCAGAAACAGCACCCAGGATAACGCGGACGCGTATCCCATTTTGAAAAAGCGGAACGCATTTTCGTACAGCATGAGCCCGTACAGATTGGTCGACTTGACCGGTCCTCCGTTCGTAATGACGAAGGCCGCGGTAAACTGCTGAAACGCGTTGATCATCTGCATGATCAGGTTGAACAGGATGACCGGCGTCAGCATCGGCAGTGTTACGCTGAAGAAGGTGCGGATCCGAGATGCCCCGTCCACCTTGGACGCTTCATACAGCTCCTTGGGAATCTGCTTCAGACCCGCAAGGAACAGCACCATGGACGAGCCGAACTCCCAAACCGGCAGCAGCGTGATCGTAAACAGCGCCAAATTCGGGCTGCCCAGCCAGTCGAAAGGTCCGACCGAGATGTAGGAAAGCAGCTTGTTCACAAGCCCATCCCGCATAAACAGGAACCGCCATAACACGGAGACGGCGATGCTGCCCCCGAGAATCGAGGGCAGATAATAGACTGTTCGAAAGAAACCAATGCCTTTCAGGGGGACACTCAAAATCAAGGCGACGATCAGCGCAAATATCAATTTGCCGGGCACCGCCATAAGCACATACAGAAAAGTCACCTTCAACGAATGGTAAAAGTCCGGATCTTTCGTAAAAATCGTCACATAGTTGGCCAGACCGATAAAGTTCGGCTGCTTCACCATGCTGTAATCCGTGAAGGAATAATAAAGCGAGGCGATAAACGGATACAGCGTCAGCACAACGAAGCCGATCAACCAAGGGCTGATGTATAACAAACCCACGTACCGCTTGGCCGACCGTTTGACCAGCACTCTCTCGCCTGCCGCAGGGGTAATTGCCGCCGTTTGTCTGCTCATTAATGATCCCCTTACCTTTCTGTGGGCTCAGACTGCCGCTGCTATTTACTTGATCGTTTTCAGCTTATCCGTTACCCGATCCACCAGCTCTTTGGCACCCTTATCCGGCGTGAGCTGACCGAAAGCAACCTGCTGCATGTAATCGTTCGTCAGCTTGGCGATTTCCTGGTTGTTGCTGATGCCGTTGACCGGATCTCCGGGCTTCTCGAGCGCGATCTTCACCGCCTTGGCTACGGTCGGATCGATGAGCTGCTTGTCCGCCAAAGCTTGGGCATTGGCTGCGCTCGGCGGCACGCTGTAATTATCCTTCAGAACCATCGCCGATTCGACGTCCGTCAGCAGCCAACTGGCGAATTTGGCCGCTTCCTCGGGATGCTTCGTTTCCTTGTTGATCGCCAGCGGATTGCTTGGAATAACGAGCACGCCAGACGCTTTCGCGTCATCCGGAATCGGAAACATCGCCGCGTCGAGGCTCGGAACAAAAGCTTTCAGGCTGGGAATGCTGGAAGCCAGCGCAAACGTCCCGCCGATATTTCCTTTCTGGAAGGCGACGTTTTTCGCAAAGTCCGTGTACAGGCTGCTTTCCGCGACAGGCTGGACGACGCCGTCGTCGAGCAGCTTTTTGTAAAAGGCAAAAGCCTCCGTAAGCACAGCGGCGTCGAAGCCGAGCGTCCGGTCGTCGCCGATCCACTGTTTGCCGGTCTTCTGCGCGATATAAGGCTGCAGGAACGTGCGGAACTCGAGCGGGCCGAGCAGGTAGGCGTTCGCATCCTGCTGATGCACGCGTTTGCCGATCTCGTTAATGTTGTTCCAGTTCCATTTCGTGTCCTCCGGAATGTTGAACTTTTTAAAGAAATCCTTGTTGTAGGAGAAGACGAGACCGTTGACGCCCATCGGCAGGCCGACGATTTTGCCTCCGATATTGACATATTTCGATATGAACTGCTGGTCGAAAGCCTGGAAATTGATATTGTCCTTTTGCTTGTTCAAGTCGAGCACCAGATCGCCCTTCACCGCAATATCGTCAATCCAGTCGGCGGAAAGCGGCGTAAGGTCCGGAGCGGTCCGGCCTGCAAATTGGGTCACCAGTTTCTGGTAATATCCGTCGAAACCGCTGTACTCGGCTTCGATTTTCACATGGGGATTTTTGCTCATATACAGATCGATCGCCTGAAGCAGTGCCTTATGCCGCCCCTCCGATCCCCACCACGAGAAGCGCAGCGTCACCTCATCTTTTTTCCCCTTGCCTCCGTCCGCTCCCTGAGCCGGACCTGTTGCAGTAGCGCAGCCGACGGTGGCGACACCGACCAATGACGCAATGCATAAAAGCGAAATCCATTTGTTGCGTCTTCTCATAAAAATCCCCCTATATTCAATTGAATTTCTGGTGTAAATTGGATACAGTCTTACTATATAAGGAAATCCTTCCTTAAAAAAGTCTTCTCGCATCAGTTTTAGTATCCGTTTTTGACGAAATTCGACCAAAAGGTATCTTTTTTTGCGTTTTCTACTCTATTTATTAGAAAAAGATTGGAAATATTGTGAGAAGCGGTCCATATCTTATATGCTATTTTACAGAAGATGGATGGGAGGTTTCAGTGGGTGTACAAACTCGTACTGGTAGACGATGAAATTGAGATTCGCAGCGGACTATCCCAATACTTCCCCTGGCATGAGATCGGCTTCGAACTCGTCGCGGAGTTCGATAACGGCCGTAAAGCGCTCGATTACTTGCTGGCGAACCCGGCGGATGTGCTGCTCTGCGATATCATAATGCCGGTCATGTCGGGGCTGGAGCTTGCCCGCGAGCTGCGCCAGGCGTCGCTGCCGACGAAAATTATCTTTTTGAGTGGGCATAAGGATTTTGAGTTTGCCAAGCAAGCCTTGGCCTACGACGTAAAGGGCTATATCGTGAAGCCTACCAACTACAACGAGCTGCTGAGCACGTTTTCCTCCCTGAAGCTGGAGCTCGACAAATCGAAGCCGATGCCCGCAAACGAGGAGAAGACCGAACCCGCAGCCACCTTCGACGGAAAAGTCGTCGCCGCCATCAAAGCTTATGTCGAGGAGCATTACGCGACGGCTACGCTGGAGGAAGCCGCCGCGCTCGTCCATATGAACCCGTTTTACGTCAGCAAATATTTTAAGGATAAAACGGGGCAGTATTTCTCCGACTTTCTCGTCGAAATCAAGATGAAGAAAGCGGCCGAGCTGCTGATGGACATCCGGTACAAAACCTATGAGGTCAGCGAACTGATCGGTTACAGCCAGGCGAAAAATTTTACCCGCACGTTCAAACGGTTTTACGGAGTCAGTCCGCGCGAATTTCGCAACAACCGGCTGCCGGGGCAGGAGCCGGTATGAAAAGCAAATTATTTGTTCAGAACCTGCTGCAGTTTCTGGTGCCGCTTCTCATCCCCATCA
Organism: Paenibacillus hamazuiensis; assembly: GCF_023276405.1. Lineage (NCBI taxonomy): Bacteria > Bacillati > Bacillota > Bacilli > Caryophanales > Paenibacillaceae > Paenibacillus > Paenibacillus hamazuiensis. The sequence goes on along the minus strand of NZ_JALRMO010000001.1, from coordinate 734,109 downwards.
TCATTTTGGGCACGCTGTGCAGCCTGATCACGAAGCAGTACATCCAGGGAGAATTAAATCGGAGCAATGCCCAGCTGTTCGGCCAAATCGACCGGAATGTGGAGATGATATTCAACGATATGAACGGGCTGAAGCTGAAATTCGGCAGCCCGGAAATCATGTACCGGCTGGAGCAGCTGCTGCGCGCCCAAAGGCTGACGCTGGACAATTTGCGCCTGCTGGAAACCGTGCAAAACGACATCAACGTCGCGGTGAACTCCAAGCCTTACATCGAATCGGTTTATGTGTATGTGCGCAACGATACCGGTCAATTTCTGGCCAGCGGCGAAGGACTTGCCAAGTTCGACCGTTTTCATGACGTCGAATGGATGGACAACTTCGTGCAAAATCAGGACAACCGCGGCGTTTGGACCGAGCAGAGGCAAATCCGCCAATATTCGTTCCAGAAGCCGGTCGCGGTGACGACGTTTTATAAAAATTTATACTCGGTGCTGGAAGCGAAGCCGGTCGGCGTGATCGTGCTTAACGTATATTCGGATTACATCGAGAAGCTGCTTCATGCAATCGAAACGTATCCGGGACAAGCCATATTGATCGCGGACGAGCGAAAGCGGATTATTTTGAAAAGCCGGCCTTTGGACAGCTTTCGCGATATCGATTGGAACGAGGTCGTGCAAGCCAAGGAATCGTTTACGCTGCAAAAGGGCGGGGAATCCTACTATGTCTCGACACCGGCGGACTATTCCAACCAGTACGGATGGACGTATTACTCGGTCGCCGCGCAGCGTTCGCTCAATCAAATTCCGTTCAGGCTCGGTACCTTCACCTTGATTTGCGTGCTGCTCTCCTTTCTGCTCGGGCTTGCCCTCACATACTGGCTGACCAAACAAAATCTGAGGCATGTCCGCAACATGGTGTCCATCATCCAGTCTGCGGAGAACGGGCTTCCTTTGCCGGAGCTGAAAGAAAGCAAGGGAACGAACGAATACGATTTTATCACCCAGAAGCTGATCAAAAACTTCATTGAGCAAAGCTATTTGCAAATACAGTTGTCGGAAAAAAAATACCGGCTGCAGGCATTGGAGCTGTCCGCCCTGCAGTCCCAGATGAACCCCCACTTCCTGTTCAATACGCTGGAAACGATCTATTGGGTCGTTTTGGGGCTTACAGGCAAACCGAACAAAGCGAATCACATGCTGGAGCATTTGTCCAATCTGCTGAAATATTCGCTCGGCGCCACCGGCAAAATCGTTACTTTGGAGCAGGAAATCAGCTACACGAAAAGCTACCTGGAAATTCAAAAAATCCGCTATCGCGATTTGTTCGATATCGTCTGGGAATACGATCCCCGCGACATTCAGCATTATAAAATGCTGAAGCTGACTCTCCAGCCTTTGGTGGAAAACAGCATTTATCACGGAATTAAGGAGAGGGGAGGGAAAAGCTGGATCAAGATCAAAATCATAACGTCCGATACCGGCCTTCGCATCACCGTGGTCGACAACGGCCTGGGCATGAAGCGGGAGCGGCTCATCCAGGTGCGCGGCTTGCTGCAGGCCGATATCGAGCCGAGCGAGCATATCGGCCTTGTCAATACGAATCGCAGGCTGAAGCTGGCGTACGGCCAGGACGGGGGGCTGGTCGTCCGCAGCAAACGGAATTGGGGAACCTCCGTTTCATTCTCCGTCCCGCTTCAGCGGGAAACGGACGGCGGCAAGCTGGCGGGCGTTTCTTAAGATGGCGGCCAGAACAAATCCCCCAAAAATGAAGTGAACCATTGCAGCCTATTCCGAGTACTTTTGGGGGAGCCCCCGGTGATCTGCAAAAATTAGCCATGCATCATTTCCTAAGCAATAATAAAAACGGCAGGGATTCCTTATCCACCAAGGAATCCCTGCCGTTTGTTATTCGGAAGCCGCAGCGCCGCCTCCCGCGCTTACAGCTCCAGCTCGAGAGACCAGCATACGATTCGTTCCCGTCTCCATGTATATGTCACGTATATCCGATTGCCGTCGCTGATGACGGCCGGATACGAATACTCACCATATTCGTAAGGCAGCGTATACGAAACGTATTCTCCTTCGAGCACCTTCAGCTCCTCCCACGTCTCCCCGTTGTCGCGCGACGCGCTGAGCAGAAGCGGCATCCGCGGGCCCCGGTACATGCCGACGGGATTGTAGGCCAGCACGAGCGTGCCGTCGTCCATCCGGGCCAGATCGATGCCGCTGTTGTTGTTGGGCAAATACGTTCTGTAGGCCGGACACCAGGTGCGCCCCGCGTCGGTCGAGTCGCTGCGGTAGATGAACCCGGCCGTGCTTCGCGTCAGCATATGCACGTGCCCCGGCTCCGACTCCCACAAGGTCGGCTGAATGAGCCCTTTGCCCCGCACCGTATGCGGTCCCGGCAAGCGGCTTTCGCGATCGACCGGCACCGGCGCGCTGGCCGTCCACGTCTTCCCCTCGTCGTGAGAAATATCGACGAACGCGTCCCATACGTCGCCCTCGAGGGAAGCGGGGGCGAGCCACGTTCCGTCATGAAGCCGGATGAGCTTGTTTTTCACCGGCCCCCGTCCTCCGACATCGCCCGGCACGAGCTCGGACGGCTCGCTCCACGTAAGACCTCCGTCATCCGAGACGACGACGCGCGTGCGCCATTTCGGGATCGGGTGCCCGACCTTGTAATGCAGCACGATTTGCCCGTCGTCTTTGCGAAACAGCACCGGATTCCAATGAACGAGCCCTTCCTCGTCCGCGGCGACATAAGGCTTCGACCATATGCCGTTCGTTCTTCGCGAACACCATATCGCCACATCCGGAGCTCCTTCCTTCGATCCGGCAAAATAAGCGACGAGCAGGTCGCCGTTCGGAAACGCCACAATGGTGGAAGCGTGGCAGTTTCGAAACGGCCGGTCGTCTTCGAACAGAAATTGTTTGGCAGCTTGGATCAGCTTCATATTTGGCGGCTCCTCCAGGTAAAGTCGTTTTCAAAAAGGTACGTCGCTTTTTGAACACACCTCAAAGTATAAATTGTTCCCGGTACAACCCGGTCATCGCATACAGCTGCTCCACTTCGCGCCGGCTTGCGTAGGTCAGCCGGTCCGCCCCTATGCTGCGGGTATGCAGCTTGATCGGAATGCCCTCAAGGGCCAAGGCGTATTTGGCGCTCACCGGATAATGCCGGCATTCGATGACGGACGACAGACCGAGGAACGCCTGCAGCTTTTCCGCCTTTTCCGGCTGGTCCCGCCAATGGCGAAGCAGCCATACGTATAGGTCGGGATGAAAATTCGCCATCACCCCGCTGTACCCGTGCGCGCCGAGGCGAACGCTTTCCAGCAGCGTGGCCGAGTTGGCGTTGTACAGGTTCAGCCGGCTGCGGCCCGCCGCTTCCAGCTTGCGGCCGATTTGTTCGGTATCGCAGCACGTATCCTTCAGAAATAAAAAGCGGCCTGTGTCCGCGCACCATCTGAGAAGCTCCGGGCTCATAAGCCTTTTGTACGGATACGGACATTCGTATATGCCAAACGCGGTATCCGGAACGGAGCTTAGCAGCCGCTCGGCGTTTCGCTTCCAGACATCGTCCGGTTCGTCCTGCGCGGCCAGCCGGTTGCTGACGAGCACGACGGCCCGGACTCCTGTCCCGGCCATCTCGTTAAGCTCGGCGATCTGTTCCTCGATCGTTTCGGAAATATGCCCCGAAGCTATGACCTGCACGCGCCCGGCCGATTGCCGCTGCACGAACCGGGCGAGGTCCACCCTCTCCCGCAGGGAGAGGGTAAACATCTCGCTGGATTGGCAGACGGCAAACAAACCCGCCACGCCGTGCCCGATGTACCACTCGATCATTTGCTCCAATGCGGCGTAGTCGATTTCATTGTTGCCGGTAAACGGAGTGACCATCGTCGGCCAAACCCCTTGGGCGATCGTACCCGTAGTCATGCGAACAACCTCCTGTGCGGTTAATCGGTTTTCGGAAGACGAAGCAGTCGCACCTGATCCATCAACCCGTAAGGGTGAACGATGTATCCGCGAGTATGCTCCGTCCCTTCCCTCCGGAAAGAATGCCATTCGGTGACGGGGGTCCTGCCCCGCGCCTGGTGAAAAGGTCCGAACACGTTGCGCGGGCTGCCCATGACCTCAAGCTCGAAAACGTTGTGCCCTTTCTCAAGGTATCCGGTCACGTCAAGTCCGTCGGCCGCCTTCCACGGAATGTGTCCGGCCGTCCGCCCGTTCACCCGGACCAGGGCCGTCACTGCCGAGAAGCTCCCCAGCGTCAGCACGGCCCGGTACCCTTCCTCCGGCTCATGCTCGTAATCCGCTTCATAAATCATGCTGCCGCAGTAATGAAAATATCCTTGCAGGCACCAATCGCCCGAATGCATCCGCTGCGGCTCGGCGGTTACCACCCGCTCCGCGCTCACTCCGAAATCGCCGATCAGGTATATGTCCTCCAGCTCGATGTCCTGGGTATAAGCGCCGGATAAAACGATCGAGTTCGGCCCTTGACGAAGCCCCGGTAACGGAATCCGGTCAAACGCCCGGTCGATGTACCAGCCGTCGGCCGCCGCATCCACCTCTTCCCCGTTAAGCCGGATGCGGAAGCGCTCCGCGTTTTCCACAACGAGCGCCGTAACCCCGGCCGGAACCTCGCTGACATGGAAATCGAACTGCAGCTCCACGTATGTGCCGTCCTTCGGATGGGCATGGCCGATCCATTTGTAGCGCTGCACGCCGCCGTTGTAGTAAACCTGATTCATCCCGAGCCGCTGCCGGATTTCGCGCTGTGCCTGCCAAACCTCCATCCCCGCGGACCACGCTTCGTCTCCGATCCGATAGGAGCATACATCGAGCGTCAGCACATTGGGCATCGTCCGCCTGAAACGAAAGGATGGGCCGAATGCGGCGTATATATCGCGGTCATGGAATAGGATCGGCTCCGCAGGCGGAGCCTCAGGCAGCGTGCCCGGCCGGATCACGTACAGCTTGGAGCCGGCGGGGCCGAACGCCGCGCGGAAGCGCAGCTTGCCCTGGGCGAGCCAGGCCCGGACCGGCTTTACCTCTCCCGTCAGCGCGTCCCATTCCTCCACCTGCCCGACGGCAGCGGTCTCAATGAGCACATCGCGGCTTTGTTCCCTGTCGTTGTTCACGACAAACAACGTATGGCAGTCGTCCGCGCGCCGCAGCAAGTACAACAGTTCCGGCTGCTCCGCGCCGTGCTTTCCGCGGATCGATACGCGCCGCGGAGCGAGCCGGTCCAGCTCGCGGACGGCCTCCTCCTCCTCGCGGACGATTGCGGTGCCGGGATGCTGCAGCAGCCGGCTCAGCTCCTCCGCAGCGCCGCGCCCTTCGATCAGCGCCGGAAGCGGGGACACGGCGATGATCCGCCCGCCGGCATCCGCAAACTGCAGGAGCAGCTCGAACGTGCTGCGCAGCATCGTCTTCACCGGCGGCAGCACGACGACCTTGTATGCGGCCAGGTTCACATGCAGCCTGTCTTCGCGCACGGCCCCGACCTCGGCCAAAATCGTCTCGTCGCCGAGATCGAAATCGTGATGCGCTCCGAGCAGCATGCGCAGAAACCGGTTGAACTCGTCGCCGTACCGGTTAATCCCGGGAATATCGCGGTCGCGGCCGCGATTCGGGATGCCGTAAGGGTTCGCTCCGAGCATCGACCAGGCGGTTGAAGCCGGATGCAGCACAAGCACGTCCCGCACCGCTTCTCCTTCGGACAGGACCGCGCCGAGCCGGGCGAAGTAATCCTCCACCACGCGGCTGTATTTCCACCACGACGTGTTGTAATTGAATACCGGCGGGTAGTCCCGCTTCCTGCAGCCTTTGATCGAATACAAAGCCAAATGCTGGGAGCGGAAGTTGACGCCAAGCACGTACTGCCAGTCGCCGATCCATTTTTGGCCCTCGAACGTGAACTCCCAGCCCGCGCAGCCGTACGTTTCGCTGATCACGCGCTTTCGGCCGTATTGATTGGCGACGCTCGTGCACTGTTTGACCGTCATATGCTCGTCGGTCCGCTCACATAAGATGTCGATGCCGGGCACATGCTGATACCGGTAATGGGGCATGATCGCCCCGCACACGCGGGTGCCGAGCCCCAGCTTATCCTCTTGCAAATAATGGCCCGTGAATGCGAGCCCGTTTTGCCCGCACCAGTCGTACAGCTGCTTCGTGAACGCCTCCGTAAATTTCTCGGAAACGGTCCGCCAATAATCGTGCCGCGCCATCGACGACAGCTCGCCGTTGAAAAAGATATACGGCAGCACATCCCAAACCGCATATCCCCGGCGCGCTTCGAAAAATTCCGGGAACGTGTACGTCCATGGAATCCAGCCTCTGCCGTCCGTAAATTTGCAGTGGCGGTCGTTCACGCTCGGCTCGTCGGTGAAAATGCCTTCGATAGCCCGACCGAAATGATGGCCGACGCGCCGTTTGTACACCTCATGCGTCCGCCGGATAAACTCGCGGACCGTATTTTCGTTCAAGCTGTCCGGCGGCGCCTGGCCGTTGAACCACTCGCTCGGAGCGGATACCTCGACGCGGAAAACAAGCAGCGCCTCGTCCTCCTGCAGCTGCGGCTCCGCGTTCAGCGGAAGCCGCTCGCAGCCGGATATGTCCATTCCATCGATGCGGGCTTTGAACAGGGCGACCGTCTGCCCGTCCGGCGCGGCCGCCTCCCGCGTGACCTCGATCGTAAGCCCCTTCGAGCGGTATTCGTCGCCAAGCGAAGGAACGACGCCACCTACGGAACCCGAAGGCCAGCGGTCCTCGTCGTACATCCACGCCTTCATGCCGAGCCTCTCCGCCGTCTGTGCGGAGATGTCCACCGCCTCCATCCACTCTTCGCCCATGTACTCCGTTTCCAGGCCGTCGCGGGCGTGCATGAAAAAGCCGCCGATGCCCATCTCCTTCATATCCTCGATTTGCCTCACCAATTCGTCCTTTTGCAAATTATCGTTCCACGCCCAAAACGGCGCGGACCGGGCCTCCACAGGCGGATTTTCAAAGCTCGTCTTCAACCGCTGCCATGCGCCGGATTCTCTCATTCCTCCACCTCCGGAGATCGGCATGCAATGCGCCCCTTTTATTCACGCATACGCTGCCCGTTATTTTCGACCTGCTACTTTTTCAGCCGCGCCAACGCATCGTTGTAAATTTTCTCCAGCTCGCCCGCGCCCATATCTCTCGCTTTTTTGATGACCGCGTCATATTCGTCGATTTTTTTGACGCCCATAATAAACTTGTCGTATTCCTGATCGAGCATCGTATTGAGAGTAACGTTCAGCTCTTTGACGCGGGACGCTTCCTGCTTGGTGAGCGGCGGATCCATGACCGGTTCGACGTAAGCCTTGTCGCCCGCGATAATGTTCCAGTACTCCTCGTTTAAAGCATCCCAGTTTCCGGACAGCTTTTCAATCTGAAATTGCGTCATTGTATTGGTGTAATGCGGCGTAAAGCTGAGCTGGCAGCATCCGAGATCGGAATAGATCGCATAGTACGGCGTCGGCGTCGCGTTTTTGAATTTCGCCACGTAATCCTCCTTGAACTTCGGCTGCCCTTTCTCATCCTTCGTATAATGGACGCCTTCGATCCCGAAGTTCATCAGGTTCGACGCCTCCTCCGAGTACATCCAGTCGATCAGCTTGACGAGCAGCTCGGGGTCCTTCGCCTTCGCGCTGATCGCAAACGCCTTGCCTGTGAACACAGTGGCGTAGAAATTGGCACGCGCCTTGCCCGGCGCATATTCGGGAATCGGCAGCACCTGGAACTTGGCGTCCGGCTGCGTTTTCCGCAAATCCCGCGTGTAGTTGAGCCCGAAGCCGCTGTTGTCGAGCATGAAAAACGACTTGCCGCTGGTCAGCTTCTCCACCCACTGCTGCTGGGTAGCCACCGCATAGTCCGGGTCGAGCACGCCCATTTTGTACGCTTTGTTAAAATAGGCGAGCACGTTTTTGAAAGCCGGCGTCGCCGGGCCGTACACATATTTGCCGCCGTCCGCGTCCTTGTCGAAATACATCCCGTTTCCTTTGCTGTAGCCGCTGCCGAGCATGTAGCTGCCCGTCGCCAGCAGCTGCTGGGTACCGTTGCGCGTCGACCATGGCCGCGATTCCGGGTACAGCTCCTTCAGCTTGCCGAGCACGGTAAGAAGCTCATCGAACGTTTTCGGGGCGGCGAGCTGGTGTTTCTTCAGCAGGTCCTCGCGGATAACCGGCCCGAAGCCGTTTTTCGCTTCGTTTCGGGCGACGGCGGGAAAGGCGTACAGCTCGCCGTCCACGGTCATTTTGACCATATCGGGGTTCGCGTCCCAAATCTTTTTGAAATTGGGCATCAGCCCTTTCTTCATGTAATCCGTAAGCGGCAGGAATACCCCGGTCGAGCCGAAATCGTTCAGATCCTGTTTCTCCACCTGGATAATGTCCGGCAGGTTATTGGTCGCGATCAGCGTTTTCTTCTTATCGTTGTAATTGCTCCCCGGCACCGTCTCGAATTCGAGCTTGATGCCCGTGCGCTTCAAAATTTCCTGCTGAATCGGCGAGTTGTTTTTCACCGGCTGGTTCGCCGCTTCGGAAAACACCACCTTCACCGTACGCTCTTTGTCGGACAGCTTTCCTCCCGCAGGGGCGGCCGCTTGTCCGCCGGTTCCTTCCGTTTTGCTCCCAGGCGCCGGGGACGAGCCGTTTCCGCCTCCGCAGGCGGCAAGGCCCGCGGCCAAAATCACGCTTGCTGCCGATAAGCCCGCCGCTTTTTTCCATTTTTTCGCCATGCCAGTTCCTCCTCCATATTGAAATTTTCAGCCCTTCAGAGCGCCGATCATAACCCCTTTGGCAAAATACTTTTGCAAATAAGGGTATACCGCCAATATCGGCACGACGGAGATGATGATCACCGCGTATTTGTAGTTGGCCGCGACGACCCGGAAGCCCGAGCCGACGCTGCCGATCTCCCCCTGCTGGTCGGCGAATTCGCCGGCGATGACGATATTCCGCAGCAGCACCTGCACCGGATACATGTCCTTGCTGTTCAAATAAAGCAGCGACGGGAAAAAGCTGTTCCAGTGATGGACCGCGTAAAACAGCACCATTGTGGCGATGATCGGCATCGACAGTGGCATGATGATCCGGGCCAAAATCTGGATATCGTTCGCCCCGTCCAAAAACGCCGATTCCTGCAGCGAAACCGGGATGCCTTCGAAGAACGTTTTCATGATGATCATGTTGAACGTGTTGATTGCCGGAGGCAGCACGATCGCCCACATCGTATCGATCAGCCCCAGCTTCTGCACGACCAGATACGTCGGAATGAGCCCTCCGCTCAGAAACATCGTGAAGGCGATGATGAAGATAAAGAAACTCCGCCCGTACATGTCCTTGCGCGATAGCGAAAAGGCGCACATCGCCGACAGCACGACGTTGATGGCCGTGCCGACCGTCGTGTAGAGCAGCGTATTGCGGTAGGCGTTCCAAATGTCCTTGTTTTTAAAAATGATTTTGTACGCTTCCAGCGTCACATCGTGCGGGATGAATTTGACCAGCCCGCGGTTGACCGCGCTGCCGTCGCTGATCGACACGATGAAAATGTAATACATCGGATACAGCGTAACGAAAACGAGCGCGATCAGCGCTGCGATAATGACGCCGTCGAATAATCTGGAGCCGAAGGAAACGCGTCGTTTGCTCATAAGCGGTCACCCTTTACCAAAGCCCGGTTTGGCTGATTTTTTTCGAAGCCCGGTTCGCACCGTACAGCAGCACGAGCCCGACCGCCGCCTGGAACAGCTCGACCGCCGTCGCGTAGCTGAAATCGCTGCCCAGCAGCCCTCTGCGGTACACGAAGGTGGAGATGACATCCGCCGTTTCGTAGGTGGAGCCGTTGTACAGCAGGATGATTTTCTCGAAGCCGATCGACATCAGCCTGCCCAGGTTCAGAATGAGCATGATCGAGATCGTCGGCGCGATGCCGGGCAGCGTGATGCTGAGCAGCTGCTGCCAGCGGTTGGCGCCGTCGATTTTCGCCGCGTCGTACAATTCCACGTCCACCGCCGTAAGCGCTGCCAAATAAATGATCGAACCCCAGCCGACGTTTTGCCAAATGCCCGAAGCGACAAAGATCGTCCGGAACCATTCCGGCATCATCAAAAATTTGACCGGCTCATGGCCGAACCACTGCACCACTTGATTGATGAGCCCGTCCGTGGACAAAAAGTTGACGATCATGCCGCAAACGACCACCGTCGAAATAAAATGCGGCAAATAGCTGATGCTTTGAACGACGCGCCGGAACAGCTGATTTTTCACCTCATTCAGCATCAGCGCCAGCACGATCGGAGCCGGAAACGCCCAGATCAGCTCGTAGACGTTGATGAGCAGCGTATTGCGAACCAGCTTCCAGAAATACGGATCTTTCAAAAACTTCTCGAAATGCTGCAGGCCGACCCAGGGGCTGCCCGAAATGCCTTTGACGATGTTGTAATCCTTGAAAGCGATGCTGATCCCGTACATCGGCCAGTAATGAAAAATAACGTAGTAGCAAAACGGAACAAAAAAAATCATGTACAAATATTTGCTTCTCGTTATCCCGCGGATGACCGGATGGCTCGCTCCGGTCCGGCCGACGGCCGTGAGCGGCCTGACTCCCTGCTCTCGAATAACAATCCCCCCTGTTCCCTGCGGCCGGATATTCGGTGCATGCCCCGTCGTCCGGCCGCCGGGCGGAATCGCATCCGCCCGCTGAGCCTTATTATAGGGAGCGGCCGTCCGGCGTGAAAAGCACCGATGTAGGGCGTGGGTGATGCAATTTTCTCACTCGCCGCGGTTTGATTCAGATTTCTCCCGCTGTCCGAATTTCCCACATGCCGCGCAATCGAGTAGGCCCATGAATGAATTCATGGGCCTCTCACAGAACCGGACGTGCGGGTCATCGCATCCGGCTCCTCCGCGCTTATCCCCGCTGGGGATGATGTTCATTATAGATGTCTACGAGAAAAACGAGACCTCTTTCTCTGAACCAATCGTTTGGCATTGCAACACTGGCTGGCTTGGATAGCGAGCTTCTCCATGCGAACATACGCATCTTGGGAAGCTCTCCCCTCCACTTATTCTTTCTTAGTGCCCTGTAGAAGTTCTTCGGCTTTTTTCCAGCTCCGCAACTGTACCATCCGGAGCCTTCTCCTTATCCATGCATCGTACTCTCTCATCAGACTTCCTACGTTGCCCCAGCCAAAATAGCTACCCCATCCACGTAAATATGGATTCAACTTCTTTCGGATCAGCTGTTCCACATTCACCGTTTGGTTCCGCCGCGTAATTGCTTTCACGCGTTCTTTAAATTTCTGTTTGGCTTTCGAGGATGGAGTAACCCAAAATCCCGGTTTAAACTCATGACCTAGGAACATAAAGGACTGTTCCAAGTTGTTCACGATCTTGGTTTTCTCCGGGTGTACTTTGAGCCCAAGCTCTTGTTCCAGTAGACGAATAACACCTTGGAGTACCCTCTCTGCCCCCTTTTGGGATTTGCAGCAGATCACAAAATCATCGGCGTACCGTGTTATACGGTGCTTCCGTTCAGTCATGAGCTTATCCAGCGGGTTTAGGTAGATATTCGCCAAAAGCGGACTAATAACCCCACCCTGTGGACTTCCTTGCTCGTTCAGGTGAAAACTTCCGTTCTCCATGACTCCGGACTTTAAGAAGCTTTCTATGAGCTTTAGGACACTACCATCCACCACTTCTTCCTTGACGGCCTTAAGCAACTTGTCATGTGGAATGAGATCGAAATACGATTTCAGGTCGGCGTCGATCACATAAACGTATCCATCCATGAGATCTTTCCGAATGTTCTCCAGCGCCATGTGTGCACTGCGTCCCGGGCGAAACCCAAAACTACACTCCATAAATGTCGCCTCGTAAATCGGTTCGAGGATTCGGCGGGTCGCCGCCTGTACTACGCGATCGCGAATTGCGGGTATCCCGAGCGGCCTTTGACCCCCATTTTCCTTGGAAATGTACATGCGCCTGACCGGCATCGGCTTGTATGCCTTCGCCCGCAGCTCCTGCTGAAGCGTTCTTAAGTTACGCTCCAGTTCACTCTCGAATACCTTTATGGTCACTCCGTCTACTCCCGCTGCTCCCCGGTTGCGCTTGACCTCCCGGAATGCCTCCTCAAGGTTCGGCATCGCCCATATCTTGTCGATGAGGCTGTGCCATCTGCGTTTTCTCGGGACTTCTACTCCCTCACGAAAGCCTACCTCTCCTTTTCCTTCCTTCATGTCTCGTGTTCCTTCCCTTTCAGTTTCCGGACGTATAGCTAATCTTTCAGCCTTTCCGGTTCCCCTTCGGTACTCCGCCCCAGACGGCCTACCCTTTTGTTCAGCCCCGGCTCTTCGCTCTTCTTGGCTCCCCGGCTTCTGTCTGGCACATGACGGCTTCCTAGGTGGTTATGCTTTTCTTCCACGGTTCCGGGCTTCGCACCAAGTCTTTGCCTTTTGGGTCTAAGCTTGCACCGACAACGTTGGTGTCGGTTCACTTGCCATTGCGGCTTTTCCGGCAAGCTTTCTCACTACTATCCCTTCGTATGACTGCTCACCATCCATCATTCTGTCTTAGCCCTATAAGCCTTGAAAAGAGTTTACCGCTATGCGGAAGACGATAAGCCCTCCTTGGGTCACGTCATCGTCTTTCCCCCGAATCCAGTCCTCCTAACTTTCGAAGCCTATGGTGGTATAGGACGTCCCCTTCTCTTGCAGGGTTATCCGGCTTCGCCAGCCAACATGGTTCATGCCGCCTGTTCCGGGTTTTGCCTTCTGATCCTCCGCACCCTCCCTTACGGCCAGAGCACTACCAGTCGGCTATGCGCTTCCGCCACCCCGCGGTGCGCTCGGGACTTTCACCCGTTAGTACGATGCGCTGCCAAGCGCACAAAAGCCGCGGACTTCGCAGTCCGCGGCTTACCGATTAAGACGTCATATGGTTTCGATGAATCGTGCGGTATTCGTTGGGGGAAACGCCTTCCATTTTTTTGAACACGCGCAAAAAGGTCGTCCGGCTCGGAATGCCGATCGCCTCCGCGATGTCGTTCACCCGCATATCCGTTTCGGCCAGCAGTCCTTTCGCTTTTTCCATGCGCACCTGGTTGATGAAATCTGTCAAATTGACGCCGGTTTTCTCCTTGAACACCCGGGACACATATTTGACGGAAACCCCCATCTCCCCGGCGATCTGCTCCAACCCCAAATCCTTCGTATAGTTTTCCTCGATATATTTCTCGATCAGCGTCACGAGGCTGCCCGATTTCGGGCTGTTTTCCTGCTTCGTCGCCTCGATGATTTGGCGGTAAAACGATAAAATTTCCCCCTGAAGCTCTTTCGCCGCCGCGAACGGCTCCGTACGGTCCGACGCCGCGGAAAACCCCGGCAGGCTGCCGAGCGGCAGCTTCCGGATGTCCACACCCCGTTCGGCCAAATAGCGAATGCCGGTTGTTTGCAGCTCCTTGAACAGAAGCTGAAGATACTCGTACGAAATGCCCTCCCTCATGTTCGAAGCCACGATATCTTCGATGATCGCAGGCAGGCTTTCGGCATTTCCCAGCTTGAGATGGTTCAATATTTTTTGTTCGTCGAAAAAGGAATACAAAAAACGGTGCTCAATCCGGAGCTGTTCCGAGTCGACGATTTGGAATCGCTCCCCGGCGCTCCTTTTCCCGATCGCCGTCATCGCTTCGTTGTAGGAAACGCCGATCTCGTTGATGCCCTCGTAAAACGTTCCGATGCCGACCGTCAAATCGTAATACATGTGGATGTCGTAGCGGAATATGTCCAGCAAATCCCGGAACGCCCGGTGCAGCAGCTTCGTATCCGCAGGCGCGTCCGCATTGACGATGCCGACGAACAGATTTTGCCGGTATTCCAGCACATAAGCCGGGGCCTGCCGCCCGAGCAGCGTCCAGACGATTTTCTTGACTCCATTCATCACGTTGATCCGGTCGGTATCGGGAATGCTCTCGTAAAAAGCCTCCTTCAGATCGAAATGTACGGCGCAGCAAACGAAGCCCTTGCGGTCGAAGCCGAAATCGGCGCGGAGCGTTTCCCGCAAAATCTCCTCCTGATTAAGCGTATGACCCTTCAGCAGAAAAAGAAAGGACGACTCGACATAGTCGCTCGTATTGCGGTCGTATTTCATTTTATAATTCAAATGACGGTCGGCCAGCCCGCGGATGCCCAGCTGGATCTGCTCAAATTCGTTGGAAGGAGCGCCGGAATAGCCTTTTCCGCTGTCGTTCCACAGCTCGCTTTGGTCCAGTAAAATGTTGCGGATGTTGCGGATCGGGTTATATATGCGGTAACTGAAAATAAAGGCAAATGCCGCCCCCATCACGACCAGCACCAGACAAAGAATCAGCGTCATCTGCAAAATGCCGCGCGTATGGCGGGCAAACTCTTCCGCCGGTGTGAGCGAGTAGTATTCCCAGCCGTAAAGTCCCGATTCCGCCCGGGCAACCTCGTATTTATTCCCCATCAGCTCCATTTCCGCGGCGGGAAGCTTCCGTTCGCGAAGCATCCCGGAAAATAGAGGGTCGTTCGTGTAGCCCTGCGGATCGTAAATCGGCTGCCCGTTTCCGTCCACGACGACGTATTGCGTCGAACCGAATACCGCGCTGCCCTTCAGCACGTTCTCGATGGCTTCCACCGCCACGTTCAAAACCATGACCGCGGTATGGTCCTGAATGCGGTCCATGATGACGATGGGGACTACCTGCTTGTCATGAATGCCTTCCCGTTTGACTGCCGCAGCCGGGAGCAGCTCGATATATTTGTCCGATTTCAGCTTCTCCGCCCAATAGGCCGCGTCGTACTTATCGTATTTGTACATTTTGCCGAAAAACGATTGAAACTGGTTGACCCCGCCGCTGACATACACGTCCTTGTCGTCGATGAATACAAACATGCGGTCGGTGAAATCGCTTATAATATTTTCGTTGCGCTGAATGATGCGGGGCAGACGCCAGATCTCCGTTCTTACCTCGAGGCTCATCTGCTCCTTCGGCATGAGCAGCATATGCACCATATCGTCGTTGAAAAAATCGAGGCTCGTTTCCTGAATCGACTCCAGGTTGGCGTCCATCGTGCCGGCCGCGTTTTGCAGATTCGTTTTGATCCGCTCGTTAAAATCTTTTTTCATAATTTGCACGGAGTACATATACGTAGACACTCCGGTGATGATAATCGGAATCAGCAAGGAAAGAAAATAAAACAATATTTTAACGAACAGCCGGTTCTCCTTGCCGGCGGCCAGCGGGTTATTCCGCATGCTCATCGGTGCGATCCCTACTTTCCGAAAAACTCAAACCCTTATTTCTTATGCAGGCGGTTCAGCGCTTGGTTGTATATGTCTTCAAGCTCGCCGCCCCCCAGCTCGCGGGCTTTTTGCATCACCTTGTCGTATTCGTCCAAAGGCTTCAGCCCCATGATGAATTTGTCGAACTCCCGGTTCAGCATCGTGTTCAGGCGGATGTTCAGCTCCTTCACGCGGGCGGCCTCGGCCTTCGTCAGAGGCGGGTCGATGACCGGCTCGCGGTACGCTTTATCGCTGCCCACGATACGCCAATACTCATCGTTCAGCCCGTCCCAGCTGCCGGTCAGCTTCTCGATTTGAAACTGCGACATCGTGTTCGAGTAATACGGCGTAAAGCTGAGCTGGCAGCACCCGAGCTCGGAAAACACCGCATAATACGGAGTCGGTCCGGCGCCGGCAAACCGGCTGACGAATTCCTTCCGGTACTCCGGCCGCCCTTTGTCATCCAGCGTATAATGCACGCCCTCGACCCCAAAATTCATCAGCCTGAAAGCCTCCTCGGAATACATCCAATCGATCAGCTTGACGAGCTCCTCCGGCTCCTTCGCTTTGGCGCTGACGGCGAACATCTTGCCTGAAACCGCTGACGGATAATACAGCGCCCGGGCTTTGCCGTCCTCATATTCGGGAACGGGAATGACCTGAAACGTACCTTCCGGTTCCAGCCTTCGCAAATCCCGCGTAAAATTCAAGCCGAACCCGCTGTTGTCGAGGAAAAAAAACGATTTCCCGCCCGTCAGCTTCTCCGTCCACATCTGCTGCGTAGACACCGCATAATCCGGATCAAGCACGCCCATCCGGTATGCTTTGTTCAGGTAACCCAGCACCTTCTTGAAGGCCGGAGTCGCCGGCCCGTACACGTAAGCACCGCCGGCCGCATCGTGATCGAAATAAATGCCGCCGCCCGCCCTGAATCCGCTTCCAAGCATATACGCCGTAGTTTCCAGCAGCTGCGCCGTCCCCTTGCGGATCGACCAGGGGACGGAGCCCGGATAAATTTCTTTCAGCCGGGCAAGCACATCCAGAAGCTCGTCAAATGTTCGAGGCTCCGGCAAGTTATGCTTTAGCAGCAGATCCTTCCGGATCACCGGACCGAAGCCGTTTTTGGCTTCCCCTCGCGCCAGCGCCGGAAAGCCGTACAGCTCGCCGTCGACCGTCAGCCTGTCCAGCCCGGGAGTCGCCTCCCACAGCGTCTGAAAGTGGGGCAGCTTCCCCTGCCGCATGTAGTCCATCAAGGGCAGGAAAACGCCCGCCGAGGCAAAATCGTTCGCATCCTGCTTGTCGATTTGCAGTATATCCGGCAAATTTTGCGTGGCGAGAACCGTTCTTTTCTTTTCGTTAAAGTTGCTGGCCGGAACCGCTTCATAGACCAGGTTCATCCGCGTCCTGCCGGCAATTTCCCTTTGAATCGGCGTTTCGTTATTGACTTTTTGATTGGCCGATTCGGCGAACATCACTTTCACCTGCCGCTCGCGTCCGGAACCATCGGCTTCGTCCTCCGCCTTCCGTCCCGCACCGCCGGAATCCGCTGCGAAACAGCCGGATGTGAACGCCGCGGCCAAGGCCAATGCAACAAATCCCCTTTTGCTCACGATGCACCGCTCCCCTGCCTTCTCCGGAAAAACGCTTTCATATATCATAGTATACCATTAAGAAGCGGGAACTCTACTGAAAATTCGCACTGGATCGAAACAGCCGCCGCGTCGCATCGTGCACGAAATTCCCGCAAAAAAGCAAAAAGCCGCTTCCCTCCATAATGCTGGGGAAACAGCCCGTTTCGGAGGCCGCAGCCGGGACGATAGCGCATACACCCCGGATTACCTGGGCGTCCACTCGTTCCACATTTCTTTTACCGTCTGCAGCTTCCCGACCTCATACAGCCCGATTACTTCCGTGTATCGCATGTCGGTCCACCCGGAACTGATCGTCCCGTCTTTCAGCCGGGCCACGTATGCAAGCGATTCAATCTGATCTTCCTCCCGGATATAAGAAAGCAGGTGTTCGAGCAAAAAAGCCGGTGAGATGGGGGCGTCTTTTTCCGCACCGTTCACGGCGTCTCCCCCTTCAGCTGCGAAACGACCCGCATGACGGTATCGAGCGGTTGTTCCTCCGTAAGGGGACCTAGCTCCGTATTTTGCAGAGCCATGCCGATCTGGGTAAAAACCTTCGTCCATAAAGCTCTCGTTTCGCTTCCGTCTTCTTCCCTTTCCCGGTTCTTCGCTCTAAGCACCATGTCCGCAAGCACCGCCTCCAATGCCGCCAGATCGAATTCAAGCTCTTCCATCGGCTCCCGTTCCGACATCATGCGCATGGAAAACCAGTCGTTGTAATTTAATTCGTAAATCGTCTTCTCCAAAATGCAATTACCTCCATTCATAACCATTAATTTGGTTTCCCAGGAGGTAATTTATTCGCTATTTGGTTTTTATTTGCATTTACTGTTGACGACTTCGCGGCAGACGCACAAACTTGTTTTGTTGCGGTTTTCAAGCGTTTTTCCACATCCATAAGCGCAACGACTTGGCCCAATGCTTTCAGGTTAAGCGGGACCATAGAGGAACTATGGTTCGCTAAACGGGGCAATTTCGGATATTTTCGAAAATTAGCGGAACTGAGATGATCTATTTGTCTGTTCGCTCGGTACTCGCGCCATTTTCCGGCAATTTGGCGCATCTCAGTTCCTTTATTTTTTTGATGTATCCATTTATCCGAAGATAACGCACGCGGGATCCGCTATTATAATAAATTTCGGCCCACGAGCCATACGAACGCGTTAACCTGGCAACATTGCGCATAGCAGCACCCAAGAGTCCGTCCGACGGAACGCTTCGTCGGCCGGACTCCCAGGTATCGGCGGCGGCTCATTGTTCAGGACCGGCGCTTGCGCAGCCGGATGCGGATTAGCCCGCCGGGTGCTTATGGCCAGCGCCGCTCCCGTGGTTTTACGGCTCGTAAACCGTAACGAAGACCGGTCCAACAAGTCCGGACGGCAGCTTCACGCGGTCGATCCGGCATGCCAGGCTGTTCGTCACGGCGGCGCGCAGCTCGTTGCGGCCAGGCTTTACGAACGGGCGGATATCAAACGTATACGGATGCCACATCTTCACCCCGACATGCCGGCCGTTGACCGACAGTTCAACCATTTCGTGAACTTCGCCCAAGTCGAGTACGATGCGGTCCGCTGCTTCGGGGGCATCCAAAACGAACGTGTTCGTATACTCGACGGTCCCGGAAAAATGCTCCAGCCCTTCCCGTTCCGTCCACGATCCGAGGGCGAACGATTTCCCGGGCAATGAAATCGCTGTCCCGGTCCATCCGTCCGGCAGATCAATCGTACCTTTAATGGTGGAACCTGCCGCCGCATCCGGCAGCTCCGCAAGCGGCTCCGACGGATCGACCCGGTATACGAGGCTTTGCCTGCGTTCCAGCTTCACCGCCACATTCACGCCGTTTTCCGCCCGCTTCGCACCCGCTTGGCGAATCGCCCCTACCCACGGGTCCCAAAGCTCTATGTGCCCTTCAGCACTCCAGACCGCGCTTCCTTCGTACGTCTGCTCGCCTTCGTTCACCAGCACGTAGAAATGGCTGCCATCCTTAACGACGTGGCTCATCCGAATGTCCCGGCACGGCGGCTCCAGCACGAGGTCGCGGGGCACAAGCTTATCCAGCAGCGGAACAAGCCGCTCCGCATCGGCTGCGCGCTCCGTTGCCGGCAATCCGGCTGTCCCGAAGCTTCCGCCGAGCGCAATGACGATCCCGCCGCCTGCGATAAACCGCCGGAGAGCTTGATGCGTTTCCTCCGGCCAATAACCGCCGTCTTCCACGATCAAGACGGTGTAGGCTTGGGCGGCGATACGGATCGTGCCGCCCTCAATGATCGCTTTGGAAACAAGCAGCTTCTCTTCCAAATAATTGAATTCCCGCTGGTTTTGAAACAGCGGCTTCGCCGCCTGCCAGGATAAGCCGTCTTCGCGGCTGAGTACGGCGATCGGCGTCACATTGGCGCTGTCCGTCATGAGCCAGCTCATTCTTTTGATGTAGTCGGCAAAAAGACGGTAATGCGGCCACCAGATGTTGTTCGGCCCGACGTCCGGCGGGCGTTCGTTCACCCGGCGCGGACCGTCGATCGAATAATAAAATGCATGCGGACATATCAAATTGACGCCGCGCACGAACAGCCAGTCGAAGTACCACTTCATGTCGCCGCCGCTGAGCGCCCAGCCGCCCCCGGGCGAGCAAACGCCCAGCACCTCGTTCAGGTTGCGGCGTCTTCCCCGGTGCCTTGCCGCATCCGCGGAGCATTTGCCGGCTGTGCTGTGCACACCCTCCAAAGCCAATCCATCCTCCGGAGCAACCCAGCGCCACACGACGTCCTGTCCCGGGATCTGAAAATGCTCCAGCAGCCCGATCTCGTCGCTGCCCGCCGGATGCCCGGTCAGCGCTATGCCGTGCTGCGCGCACCAGTCGCTGAGCGGCTTATAGTAGGCGGCGATCAGCCGGTTATGAACCGCCTTGCGGTATAAGGCACGGACCGTTTCCGCCTGTTCCGCCTCCAGCCAAAGCGCGGGCAAATCGCTCTCCTTGCCGCCTTCCCGCATAAACGCTCCGAGAAAACCGTTCGTCCAGGGGTGAAGCCCCTTCGCATGCCGTCTGCCGAGTATGTCCGGCTCATCGGTGAACATGGCGATGACGGTGCTGCCGAAATACGGCTTGAGCCTTTCGTAGTAACGGTCGTGCGTTAACCTGATGAACGTTGCGGTCGCCTCCGGATTAAGCAAATCCGCGGACGGCGGCGCGTTCGGCTCGCGATCGTCCTCCCCGAAATGGATGCCGCGGATCGTGCCTTTGGAAAACGTTTCGATAAACAGCGCGATCGACCATTCGCCATCCCCGGCAGGCGGCTCGAAACGGACGGCACCGCCTTTCGGCTCCAGCACGACCGTCGCCGTGCCGTCGATTCGCTGCGCGCCCAGCTTCTTCACCGCCTGCGCGGAAACGAGCACGTCGCCGCCGCCGAGGACGGCCGCCAGCTGCACCGGCTCTCCGCAGGGCAGCTCGGCCATTTTCAGGCCGCGGCTTGCGTACGCGGGGTTTTCCCGCACGACGAACCCTTTGGCCGAGCCGGACGGATACATCGCCTCGTCGTACAAAATTACGGTCATCCCGCGACGAGCCGCTTCCTTGACGGCCGTTTCCACCAGATCCATGTAAATATCCGACAAGTACGGAATCGACTCGGGAATTCCGATCCGCGGATGGACGACGAACCCCATCACGCCTTTTTCCGCAAAATCGGCAATCTGCCGTAAAATTTCCTCCGGCGTGAGGGTATCGTTCCAAAACCAGAACGGGATCGGCGTATTTTCGTCCGAAGGCTCAAGAAACTGCTGCTGCAGCGAATGATTCATATCGTCCGTCACTCCTCCGATTCAATCATGTACCGTACAGTCGTTCGAGCCGATGCAGGAGCGGGTTTCCCGCTACTCCTCTTCCACCCGCGTCACAACCGGCGGATGGATGTAGTCCTGGTATTTGTGCGCCACCTTGCCCGCGGCGGCATCGCCTTCATGAAAATAAACCCGGTGCTTGTACCGGACCGATTGTCCTTTCTTGTACAGCTTCCCGCCGGCAAAATAAAAATTGTTCGCGGCGAGCAGCCCGTAATCGCGAACGTGCCAGTAAGTCGGGAAACCGTCGTTGTCCGGATGGTCGAACGCGGCGATGCCGAGCGTATGTCCGCCGACATTGCCGGAATAATCGCACCATACGGCGCGCTGGCCCCAGCACTCCGCTTCCCCGATCGAGCCGTGGGAGTTTGTGATCGTGCCGCCGTTTTCGGCTTTCATCGATTCCGCGACGCGAATGCCGAGCGGACCCGCTTCCTTCGTCGCGCCGAACTCGACCCGGTCCCGGTTAAAGACGAACTCGAAATCGAGGTCGATGATGCGCCCTCCGGCCGGCGTATTGTAAAACGTTACCGTGCGCTTTTCCGCAAGCTGCGGTTTTTCCGAATACGTGCACCAGTCCAGCGACATCTTCAGCCTTCCGAATACAGGTCCGGACGTCTTTTCCGCAAAGCCGGCCAGCCTTTGCTTGCCGTGCTTGTCCTTCGGCTCGTTCCACATGTCGATGCCGTTCACATCGCCGATCGCAAGCCAAAGCGAGCGGTGATGGGGATGCTCTTTCGTTTCGAAATCGAGCCGGGTAAAGCTGTCCCCGTACGGCCCCATGACCGGACCGATGTACGGCTTGGCGAGGTCCGGGTCGAATACGCAGGATGTAAAGTATGTACCTCCGATCAAGACGTCGATTTGCCGTTCCTTTTCGTCCAGACGGACGCCCGCCGCCGCCTCGGAAGCCGGGTTCTCCCCGGAGTAGACGTCATAACGGCGCGATTCGCCGGGAAGCAGACGCTCGACGATCCAATGAAACACCAGATCGTCATGGGTTTCCTCGCATTGGAGAGGGACCGTTTCGCCGCCGGGTCCCTGCAAATAAAAAAGGCCGGCCGGGTTTCCCCGCAGCACGGGATTGCCCGTCGGGATCGTAAACGACACCGGGCAAAATTCGCGAAGGTGATTGCCTGCATGGACGACTAAACTGAACAAGAAGGACATGCTCATTGCTCCCCGCTTTCGTAGATTCGGTTCATCAGCCGCTTGATGTGGACCAACGATTCCGCGCTGTCCGCCGGCAAATCGGCGGACGTGCATTCGGCCGATACCCTTCCATCATACCCGCTGTCCCGCAGTCTGCCAAGCAGGGCGGCAATATCGACGCCTCCCGCCGCTTCGCCTTTCGGGAAGCTCCGGTCAAACTCCGCATAATGCACATGCGCGAGCATGTCTTTCGACACGGCCGCCCCGATAATGTCCTGTCCTTCCTCCTCGAGATGCATATGGTAAGCGTCAGCCAGCACGCGGATGCGGGGCAGCCGGAGCGTTTCGGCAAGCTCCAGCGCCTCGGCCACCTTGTTGATCGCGTTGCTTTCGCTCCGGTTCAGCGGCTCGATCGCAATCGTGATGCCGTAGGTTTCGGCCAATTCCCCGCACATGACGAGGAACTGACGGATTTGCTCCATGCCCTGCTCCGTCGTGTACGGCGCCGGCACCGTCCGAGCTGCTCCGCTGCCGAACACGATCACTTCGCCGCCGGCGGCGCGAACCCGCTGCATCGCCAGCTCCACGTAAGCCCTCACTGCGGACGGCTCCGCCGCCTCCGGCCCGGTCAGCTTCAGCGATGCGGGAATGAAGCTGTTGAACACCGGAATGACGATGCCGCGCTGCCGCAGCAGACGGACGAATCGCTCGAAGTCCGCTTCGGACAGCTGCACGACCGCGCCGACGGTCAGCTCCGCAAAGTCGTAGCCCGCATCCAGCAGCCCGCTTACGCCTTCGAGCAGCGAAGAGACCGGGTCCTGCTGCGCGGCGCTGCGGTCTCCGCTTTGCGGCATAAACGAGCCCGCCGTTAGGCAGCAGCCGATGAGAGGTTTGGGACGACTCATGCCGCTCACCCCTCTGCCGGCGGAACGAAGGGCAGAAACACTTCCTTGCCCGTTCGCGCCGATTCGTAAATCGCCTGTACGATTTCCACGGAAGCCCTGCCTTCGATGCCCTGGATCATCGGCGGTCGGTTCTCGATCACGGCTTCGATCATATCCTGCACCTGGCCGGCATGCCCGACCTTCGGCAAGGCGGACGGATCGGCCGCCGCGGGAGCGGATCCGCCCGCTCCGAACTGCTCCAGCACGCTCGCCTCTTCGGCAAAACCTTCGTCGTCCGCCATTTTGAACAGCTCGAGCTTGTTGTTTTTGCCGTACATCGAACCTTTGGCGCCGTGAATTTGAATCGAAACCTCGAGGCCCGGATAAGCGCACGTCGTGCCGATCAACGTCCCGATAGCTCCGTTTTCGAACGTGATGACGGCGACCGCCGTATCCTCCACCTCGATCGGATGGGTGTAAGTGCCGGTTTTGGCGAACACGCTTTTGACCGGCCCCATCAGCCACTGCATCAAGTCGACGGTATGGATCGTCTGGTTCATCACGACGCCGCCGCCGTTCATCGCCCAGGTGGCCCGCCAGCCGCCGTTTTTGCCGTAATACGCTTCGTCGCGGTACCATTTGAGATGAAAGTTGCCGGTAATGAGCTTGCCGAGCCTTCCGCAGTCGATCGTCTCCTTCATTTTGCGGTTGGCGGGAGCAAGCCGGTTTTGGAACACGCAGCCAAGAAACTTTTTCTCCTCTTCGGCGACCCGCAGCATTTCGTCGATGCGGTCCAGCCGGATTTCAAGCGGCTTCTCGGTCAGCACATGCTTGCCTGCGCGCAGCGCCATCACCGTATGGTCGCGGTGCATGCCGCTCGGCGTGCAGACGCTGACGGCTTCGATATCCGGCCGCCGCAAAAGCTCTTCGTAGCTCGTGTACCGGTTCTCCGGTGCGATGCCGAATTCGTCGCCGAGCTTGTGCAGCAGCTCCTCGTTTCTGTCGCAAATCGCTACAAACTTGCAGCCTTTCGCTTTAACGGCGCTTGCGACGTGGCTTCTGCCGACGCCGAGGCCGGATACCGCATACCCGATTTCCCTTGTCATCCTTGTCTCCCCCTCGGTTTATGGTCATCGAATCATCCGCTTCCTTCATTCATTCCGCAGCTTTACAGCCAAGGCTTGATCCCTTCGCAGCGAACCGTCCAGCTGCCGTCGTCCGGAAAGCCGGGCGCGTGTTTGTCCGGCCCGCCCTGCCAGCCGCCCGCCATCATCGCGATTGCGGCGAGCAGCCCGCCGTTGCCGGGCAAATAAGCGAGCAGCCCCGGACGCTGATAGTTGTGCCCGTTCGGCAGATAGGTATTTTTGGTCACGTCCATCATCAAAAAATCGACGGCGAGAGCACCTTCCCCGAGCCTTGCGGCCGTCATCGCCGCCATCGGATAGTCCCAGCCCCAGGTCGTCTCCCAACGCCAGCTTTCCTTGACCTTCAGCAGCGTGCGCCGCATCGTTTCGCGGTCGACCATTTGGCCCGGCAGCATGCCGAGCGCGCCGAGCATCGACGGATGATCCGTATTCGCTTCGGTATATGTGTTCGGACAGTTTTCGTGCGCAAGATAGACGCCATCCGCCTGCGGAAGCGGCGACAGCCGCCCGGCGACCTGCTTCCACAGCGGATTCGCGGCTTGGCCCATCCTTTCCGCCCACAGCGCCGCAAGCTCCAGCCCGTGACGCCAATATTCGAGCTCGTACGTCGGGTTCCATGTATCCTCGGGTTTATGCAGCTCCTGCGCCGGAATCAGCGGAGGACCGAGCACGTACCGGCCCCCGGGTTCGTCCCATTCCGCGAAGGAGGCCATGAATTCCGCCGACTCCAGCACGATGTCGCCGTACCGCCGCAGCGTCTCTTCCGTCGGCTCCGCCAAATAGAGCAGCTCGGCCAGCACGATCGGATGCGGCTGCTGCCAGATGAGCAGCGGCGCGATCGGCGAGGGGCTCTGCTCCCCGTCCGGCCCGATCATCTTCGGCCAGCGCGCGCCGGCGTAGCCCTGCGACCGTGCCAGCTCGCGGGCATACGGCAATATGCCGCGGTACCAGTCCATGCTGCGGGCAAGCAGCGAGCCCCGGCCCCACAGCGGAAAATGCACCGCATGCCACCAGTGCATTTCGAGGTGGGGCTTGCCGAACCAGCTGTTGTACAGCAGCCCCGTCTCCTGCGGCGGCAGCGAGCCGGCGCTGTGGATCGCCGTCAAAAACTGCGAAAGCACAATGCGCCGCTCCAGCTCATTTGCGCGCGGGTCACGGCTGTCCGCCAGCTCGACCGCCCCCCCTTCGCTCCAAAACCGTTCCCAATGGGACCGGCTAAGCTCCGTTATTTCCTTAATATCTGAAGGCGATTGCGACTTGGCTGCCTGCGAAAATCCGACGGCCAATTCGAGGCGATCCGACGTCCCATTGCCGCGCAGCATAAAGGCGTGGGCCCCTTCCCGAGCCAGCTCGCCTTGCGACCATTTCAGCGCAACGAAATACGAGTCCTCGTCCATCGACCGTTCGATCAATGCTTCCGTAGGCGCTTTCGGAATAAACCGCGTCTTGTGCGAATCGGGGTCCGCCCAGTTCAGCCGGATCGACTTGTCCCAGCTGCGGCTCGTCATGCCCGGCGCCGGGAAGCGGATCGCGATCTGAAGCCGCCCTTCGGCCAGCAGCGGGCTTTCCACCGTGACTCCGAGCTGCTCCATCTCCGGATGGCACGCCGTCCGCACATGTACGGGAACCCCGCCGATCCGGAAACGGCTGGTCAATATGCCGCTCCACAAATCGAGCGTTTGCTCCGCATCCGTAAGCGCGCGGGTCGTCTCCTCTTCGCCGGACGGGGAAATAAAACGAAAGCCGATTTGTCCGAGCTGCAGCCGGTGCGGGTTTTGCCGAAGCCAGTGGTACGCTTCTTCGCGATCTTCCGCATGTACCGGATAACCTCCCTTCCCGCTCTCCTCGCTGCGGTACTGCATCCTTACATCGCTTAGGCTCCAAACGTTCCTGCCGCCGGAGCTGTGCCAAGCCCACTGCGTTTGCGTGCCGAGCGGAACCTCGTACTCTTCGGGAAACGTTTGCAGTCCGGTAATATCCGCGGTAAAAGCAAATTCTCCGTTGCCGACAGACAGCGGAGCGAGCGGTGCGATTTCTTTCATGATCGGATTGTGTCTCGTGACCAAAGCTTTGCGATCGATCGACAAATGGGCCCCTCCTATCCTAGGAACAAATCCCCCAGTTATTCACAAAAATTAGCCATGCATAATTTTCCTAAGCAAATAAAAAACCAATCAATTCCATTATACCAGCCTCCCGATTTGACGTATGGGGCTTATATAGGAAGTTTATAGGGGAGCCACATCATTTTCTGCACGATTCGCCATTTAACAGGAATGCAGACGGATTGCCTGCCTTGTACAACTGCGTTTATAATGAACAGTACGATCGGCTAACTTTGTCGGAGGTGGGGGTTTATGCCAGCAGGCCTACTCGAAGTGTTCAAGTCGGACGAGCGATTCCGCAGCGGTATGAACATCTTCGTCAACCGCGCCTATGAAGCGTTCGACATCCCGCAGCATACGCACGACGCGATCGAAATCAGCTACGTAACGGAAGGCACCGGCTTCCAGTTTATCAACGACTCCGTCGTATCGGTAAGGCGGGGCGACATCTTCCTGCTGCCGATCGGCACCTCTCACGTGTACAGGCCCCCCTCTCCGGAAAAAACCCGCACCTTGGGCGTCATCAACTGCGTATTCCGACTGGAAGCGCTCGCAAATACACCTGACTTCCCGCCGCCGGGCTCGGTGCTGCACGACGCGATTTTTTCCCCGCATCAAATGCAGCTGCCGTATTTTCATCATTACGACAAAGACAGCCTGTTCACCGAGCTGTTCCATTCGATTTTGACGGAATACCGGCAAAGGCAGGCTTGCTACGAGGTTGTCGTGCAGGGGCTGTTTATGCAGATCATCGCCGCGCTGCACCGGAGCACCTTGACGCCTTCCGCCGCCGAACGCGGCAACGACAAAATTCTCGACGCGATTCATTTCATCAAGCGCCATTTTCACGAGGACATTACGCTGAAGCAGGTCGCCGAGCATGCTTATCTGAGCGTCAGCCATCTGCAAAGACTGCTCAAGCAAACGACCGGCGTCTCCTTCACCTCGTACGTTCAGCATTTGCGCGTCCAGAAGTGCTGCGAGTTGCTTAAATCCTCCACGATGACCGTACAGCAAATCGCCGGTGCGGTCGGATACCAGGACATGAAATTTTTTCATTCCCTGTTTCGGGAACGAACCGGGATGACGCCGCAGGAATACCGGAAAAACGGGGAGGCCGAGCTGCTTCGGGCCGTCCCGAATCCTTAAACGGACGGATGAAGGGAGGAACCATTCGTGGGCAAATCGTTGGTCATCAGAAGCGAAGCATCGTATTCGCTCAATTTTTTGGTATATATCCAGAATATATTTCTTAACCGGCATCGCCCGAATAAACAGGAATGCAGGTTTCCTTATATTTTATCCAAAGAGACCGATTTTGCGGAATCGTTCGAGGATGCTTTCCGCCGGCTGTGGAACGAAATTTTGCACAACCTGTGCGAGCACCCTGCGCACGATTTGAAGCTGTTTTACGAGCGGAAGCTCCTGTTTTACGAAAAGCTTTTCGCAAGCAATGCGGAGCAATTGCATACGTATAACGAAATTTATCAATCGTTTAAAGTTTGGTGGGACAGCTTTGCAGGACGGTTTGCGCTGGAGCGGTCCGTCTCGGACCAAAACCGCGTGCTGTACAGGGAATTATCCGGCGCCGCCATTCAAGCGGGAATCGAACTTCGCAAGGAATTCAGCATCAGCCTCGTCTATGACGAATTTCCGCTCGGAGACGCGGAAGGAGATTCCTATTTCGCCGTCGTACCGATAGGCGATTATTTTGTGAAAGATAAACAGCTGGTGTCCCATTTGCTGAAATATATGTACTGACCGCCTCGGCTTCCGCCGGTTATTTGGCGATGGCGCGTTTGATCGCATCGACGAGCCGGCCGGGATCAAACGGCTTGACGACAAAATCCAGAGCTCCCGCCTGAATGGCTGAAACGACGTTATGCTGGTTCCCCATCGACGAACACATGATCACCTTGGCATTCGGATCGATTTCTCTGATGTGGCGCAGCGCTTCGATCCCGTACATCTCCGGCATGACGATATTCATGACGGTCAGATCGGGACGCTGTTCCTTGTATTTTTCCACGGCCGCGGAACCGTTTTCGGCTTCAACGACGTGGTGTCCCATCTGCACGATGATGTCCCTGAGAATGATTCTCATAAAAGCGGAATCATCGGCAATCATGATTTTATTGGCCATCGCGTTTTCCTCCCCGTGCCTAAGCAGCAAAAAAGTCATCTCACATTAGAAAATGAGATGACTTCGCGAAATATCGCTCCGTTTGTCCGAATTGCGGCTCAATTTACAAACATTATTCCTCACAGCAGCATGCCGTATATCCAGTACCCGACGTAACCTATACCCCCCATGGCTATATTGATCCATCCCAAAAAACGGGCCGCCTTCTCTTCTTTGTTCATCCCCTTATGGCGGTACCCCTGCACATCGAACCATAAAAGGGCCCCGCCCGTAAGCAGGAACAAGATGACCGTGAAGTTCATATAACCGATCGTAAATCCAGTCTGCATTCGGGTCGCCTCCTTAGCGCCGCTTCTACGTTGCTTTCATGCCGATGCGCCGGATATTCATCTGCACGGACAGATCGACGGACAGCTCCTTGTACATATTTTGCCAATTTTCCTTCGTTTTGATTTCCCGGTTCCAAAATCGAGGCTGCTTCGCCCGGATCTGTTCACCGAAACCGAAAATGTCGGATCCTTTTTCCTGCGTCTTCTTGATTAAATTTTGGTAAGCGGTTTTCGTCCTTGCTTCAAGCTCCTTCTCAATTTCCATGATCACATCGTTCGAAAGCGTAACCTGTTCGCTCGTTTTCTCCAAAATGTTGCCTTCTATAATGATGTTAACCTCAATGTGCGGTTTTCCTTCCTTGATTGTCGCCTTGATGGTCGACTTCCGGTTTCTCGCACCAAACAGCATGTTTTCCTTCGTTCCCGGCACTTCGACGAACCCTTCTCCTCCGGCGGGATTTTCCCCGATGATTCCCATGTACATGGCCACTTCCAGCGGCTTGGTGGTGCCGACCATCTTATCGTTTTTGAAAAACGCCATCCCGCTCACCTGTACCATTCCTTTCTCCTTCAGCAAAACGTAAGGCAGAAAACCTTCCCTGCCCTTCGCCGAAGATGAGCTCCAGAAAATGCCGAGAAAGTCGTCGGGAAAACGTCCCATCTTGACGGACATATCCATCGCGTCCATCAAATAAAAGGTCGGCACCCGCTCGAGTTGGGGCGATACTTTCATGATGTCCGCCGCTTGCCCCCGGCAAACGACCATCCAGGCCATCCGGCGAATTTCCGGATTTCGGCGGAACGTATCGTTCAAGCTTTGGATGCCTTTTTTACTGACGGCCTCCGAAATGACAATGACCCGCAAATGGCCGTAAAACAGCGGAGGAGCGATCCGCTGCTGCAGGTTGTTCAGCGCGTCGTCGATCGTTTTTCCGATTCCGTCGACGACCCACACCGTATTTTGCCCGCCGCCGCCACCCATTTGGCCCCCGCCGCCACCTCCTCCGGGACCGAGCGGGATTCTCCCCGGGACGGCGATCTGCAGTGTCACGCGTACCGAACCTCTTGCCGGGGCCGGAATGGAGCCTTTCAAATGGGAAATTTCCCCTTCCCTCTCTTCGACGTTTTCTCCGGATTCATCGACGCCGATGCCGAGCACGACGGCGCGCTGCTCGATTTCCTGCCGGTCCCAGCATCCGGTAAGCAGGGGGACGGTTAGGGTAAAGGCGACAAGCAGCTTAACCGGACTGCCCCACTTGGTTGTCCCCACCGGAATTCCCCCTTTTCTTGCGGATTGCAGCAACCGTAAACAAGATCAGCGGATAACCGATCGTGATGATGAGCCCAAGCTGCCCTACGATCGTAATGATTTTGTACATGTGCAGAACGTTTTGCGGAAGCATCGCCATGCCGAACAGAAACGGCAATATGAATGACGACAGCATCTTATGGTCGCGCAGCCGAAACAATTTGCTCGAAGCGTGAATCGTAAAATAGTAGCTGGAAAATAACGTGGTGAATACGGCGGTTACCCAAACGGCCAGGAAAGCTCCGTCGAGCCGCTCCAAAATGTTGCCGGGAAGCGATGTCGTTTTGGCCAGCTCGAGGGTCGGCCACAGCAATTTTTTCGTCTCCTCGGGACCGAATACGCCGACGGCCGCCGTTACGGCGGACAAATACAATCCCCCGGCGATGAATAACCCCCAAAATGCCCCTTTCATGGCCCGATCCGGCCGGCGCATAAACGGAATGACGATTGTGTACACGAAGCCGCCTTGAAATAAAGCCGCCACGGTTAAAACGCCGTACAGCATTCCGGACGGTTCGTTTCCCCAGAGCGGCAGCAAGTAAATGGCCTGCGCGTTTTTTAAGGACAATGCGACGATCAGCACGGCGGGAAATACGATTGCCGGCAAATAAAAGTGATGGATGTAAGCAAATGTTGTGACATCGTTGCGGCAGGAGACCGTCGCCAGCAGCAGCATGACGATGACGGTCACTTCAAGCGGCGTTTTTTTCAATACTGCGGTAATGACCACTTCGCCGAACTCCCGCGCGGCGAGCGAAGTTAATACCGCGAAGAAAGCGATGATCAATACGTTTCCGCTCCAAGCCAGCCATTTGCCGACGATCGTTTCCCCGTATTCGATGATCGATTGATTCGGAAAACGCATGCCCAGCTTGGTGATGAGCCATAAACCCGAAGCGGCGACCAATATGGCCAGAAAAGTAACGAGCGGCGCCCCGGTATCTGCTGCACGCACGCCAAAAAGGGGCAATGGAAGCACGCCGACACCAATGATGGTGCTAATGAGCACCGCCGCTGCCTGGATTACCGTGACTTGGCGGGGATATTCCATCTTGTATGTCCTCCTTTTCGTTGCCGACATCAATTGGATCGAGCGTATTCGTCGACGGCTGCTTCAATTGATTGACAACATCGTTACCCACACGATAAATGTTAGGCGTATGCAAGGACGCAGGTCTTTTTAACATCGACCACAAAGGCCAGCGGAAGACCGTATCCTTCATCCCTTGGAAATTGCCGGGTACCACAGGACTTAAGTAAGGAACTCCGAACGATTTCAAGGAGAGCAGGTGATTGGCAATAAGAATGAGCCCGACCATCACGCCGTAAAGCCCGAACATTCCGGCCAGAATGACGAGCGGAAAGCGAAGCAGCCGCAAAGCCAACGCGGCGTTGTAAGCCGGGGTGGCGAACGACCCGATCGTCGTCAAGGCGATGACGACAACCGTGATCGGGCTCACAAATCCGGCGGAAACCGCCGCCTGGCCGATAACCAGGACGCCGACGATCGACAACGCGCCGCCGACCTGCTGCGGCAGGCGAAGCGTCGCTTCGCGCAGCACTTCCATCGAAGCCTCCATGACAAGCACCTCGACGACGGAAGGGAACGGTACGCCCGCACGTCCGCCGGATACCGCAACGGCGAATTTGGTCGGGATGAGCTCCGGATTAAACGAAATGATCGCCACATACAAGGACGGCGTGATGAGCGAGAAGACGAGAGCCAGCAAGCGGGCCAAGCGGACGAAGCTGACCATCAAAAACCGTTCGGAGTAGTCTTCCGTCGTCTGGTAAAATTGGCTGAATACCGTCGGAACGATCAGAGCGAAAGGCGAGCCGTCGACCATGATGATGACTCTTCCTTCCAGCATGCTGGCGACGGCCTTGTCCGTCCGCTCCGTGTTCTGCACCTGCGGGAAAGGCGAAAAGTTATTGTCCTCGATAAATTGCTCCAGGTAACCGACATCCATAATGCCGTCGATTTCGATGGCGGAAAGCCGGTTTTCCACCTCTTTCACCAATGCCTCGTTCACGATGCCTTTCAAATAACAAATGGCTACCTTGGATTTGGTGTAGCGTCCGATTTTCATCGTCTTCACGTGAAAGTCCGTGCTGGGAAGCCGGTAGCGAAGAAGGGAAATGTTCGTCGCGAGCTGCTCGATGAATCCTTCGCGCGGCCCGCGAATGACTTGCTCCGTTTCCGGTTGAGTGACCGACCGTTTCTCCACCTGCGTCGTTGTGACCATGATGGCTTCGTCGATTCCGTCCACCACGACAACGGTCGTGCCGCGCAGCAGCGCTTCGATAATGGGCGGCAGCCGGTATTCGAGCGTCGCTTTGCTGTGGTATATCACATCGTTCAAAATGAAGTCTTTGAGCTGCTGCCGCTCCGGCAGCTTCCCGATCATATGCGGCGGCAAATACATCAGCGGCTTTAAAATATCCGTATTGATGATGGAAATATCGGACATATTCGAGAAATAAAACATGACTGCGCGATATTCGCCGAATACATGAAAACGATGCATCGTGAAATCTTCGTTTTCCCCCAGCAAATCGGTAATGTAACGGACCGTATCCTCCAATGACCCGGTGACGCGATCGTCGGATTGCTGCTGCATATATCGGTCGGGTATATTCGCTTGTTCCGTTTGCGGCCGTTTCGTTTTCTTATGTTTGACAAGCCGCCGCCAGTCCCAGTTGGTCATAGAGGCACACCTCGCTTTACCTTTGCCTGATTAGCAAATATTGCTTAGTATGCGCTGGATTTTTGTGGATTATGCTGGGGGGCCGCCCCCTAAATCAGCAGATCACCCCCTAATCAGCAGACCACCCCCTAAATTAGCAGATCACCCCCTAATCAGCAGACCACCCCCTAAATCCCCCTAAAGGGGGACCCCAGGCGCTCAGGCGCCCTGGACCCGCCCGCAGAGAGAAGCTGCTCGCTTCTAGGTCGCGTATGTCTTTCCATGGATTTTTGCTTCTTGCAAAAATCCGATGTCGGACACGCTTTACTTTTGGCGCGAGACCGATTTAGTAACTGTGTGCCTCGTACCCGCGATTGTCCGGCATTCTTCGGCTAACGCCGAATTTAGTGCTGGACACGCTTTACTTCACCTTTTTGAGACGCTTAAAGCTCTTGACAAACGCAAAAGCGTCCGGTCCCCGGGAGGTTGGGTCAGGGGCCGGACGCTTCTTTTTGTTGCAGCTAACTTTTGTGAGTGACCATGGGCTTTATTCCACGCTTATTTTCTTGCGTTGAACCGGTCGTAGGCGGATTGGTAAATTTTTTGCGCCTCGTCGATGCCCATGCTTTTCAGCCGTTTTTGGAACTCGTCGATTTTGCTTACGGGATCGGCTCCCATCAGGATGCGCAGCACGGTTTCCTGCTTGTACGTGTTGATGTCGCTCATGATCGATCCGAGCTTGGAGCTTTCGTCCGACGTCAAGCTGAGCGTCGTCGGCGTGTTCAGCGAAAAATCGGCGCCCGCAAACGTTTTGATCGACTCCTTTTGCTCCGGGAACGGCAGCGAAACCTGGCTCCACGCCTCGTATTCCATCACCTTCGTATGGCCGAACACCGGCGTCGCGTAGCGGTAAATCGCCTGCTGCGGAGCTTTTCCGTCCGGGCTTTTCATAATCTCGTCGGTGAAAGTTTTCTTGCCGTCCTTCACGGTGTAGCTCTTGCCTTCAATGCCCCAGTTGAGCAGCGCCTGCCCTTCCTCCGAGTACATGTAGTCGATCAGCCTGACAATTTCCTTCGGATATTTCGAGCTTTTGGTAATGATGGCCGACAAGCCGACCTTTTGAACGGCCTGCGAAGCGTAGTTATACGGTTTGCCGCCCGGCCCGACCGGGGGTTTGACGCCGATTAACGAGAAGTTCGGATTTTTCGTTCTCGCCGCCGTCGTCGTATTGCCGATGATCGACCCGAGCGAACCGAAGGTCGTGCCGACGATCTCGTTTTGCAGCTTGGTGGTCAGGCCCTTCGTGTCCGTCGAGGCGAATTCGGAATCGATCAGCCCTTCCTTGTACCAGCCGGCCATCGTCGTCAGGAAATCTTTATACTGCGGCTGGAGCGGACCGTACAATAGCTTGCCGGTGGCCGGATCTTTGTAAAATCCGTCCAATATGCCCCAGGCCGCGGTAAATTCGCTCATCCCGCCGCCGATCCCGCCGAGCGCGGTGCCGCTTGGGCTTTTCGCGATGCTGTACGGAATTTCGTCGGCTTTGCCGTTGCCGTTCGGGTCTTTTTCCTTAAAAGCTTTCAAAACGGTGTGCCATTCGTCGACCGTGGCGGGCGGTTTGAGGCCCAGCTTATCGAGCCAATCCTTGCGGATAATAAGGCCGTTGTAGCTCGTTCTCAGCGGATCTGGATCGAGCTGGAAAAATCCGGGGTACGTTCCGTCATCCAGCGTCACGAACTTTTTCAAATCCGGATATTTGTGCAGCGTTTTCTTGTAATTCGGAGCGTATTTGTCCAAATAATCGTTCAGCTTGATGGCGACTCCATCGTTGATCAGTCCGGTCAATCCCCGCGGTACGCCGCTCCAGTCCCAAAAAATGACGTCCGGGTAGTCGCCGGAGGCGAGCATGACGTTCAGCGCATCGGGCGTATTGGGCGGATGGACGAATTCGATATGGATGCCCGTCCGTTTCTCCAGCTCCTTGAACGCTTCGATTTCCCCCATACTCTTCAGTTCGGTTTCCACGTAATTCCGCTGGTACCACTTGATCGTAATCGGCGATTTTACAATGGGCAGCGACAGCGATTCGGGCGCGCCCGAGTCCGCGGCGGACGGCGGGTTCGCGGCTTCCTTGCCGGAGCAGCCGGCGACGATGCCGCCAAGCAGCAGACAGCTGAGCAGCGAATGAACGATTTTTTTCATGTGCATGAGATTTACTCCCCCTAAACATGTAATGGTATATCGCCTGACATCAAGAACGGTGCGGCTTAGCCCTTGATAGCTCCGATCATGACGCCTTTGGCAAAATATTTTTGCAAAAAAGGGTACACGATAAGCACCGGAACGGTGGCGACCATGATGGTCGTATATTTGATGACCTCGCTCATGTCCTGACCTTTCTGGTTCACGCCGAGCGTCACCATCATGTCATCGGTGCTGTTCGCGATCAAAATGTTGCGCAGCACGAGCTGAAGCGGAAACAGCTCCGATTTGTTCAGGTAAATCGACGCGTTGAACCAGGCGTTCCAATGCCCGACGCCGTAATACAAAATCATGACGGAGATGACCGGCATCGACAGCGGCAGTATGATGCGGAATAAAATGACCCAGTCGCCCGCGCCGTCCAGCCTCGCCGACTCCTCCAGCGCTTCCGGTATCCCCTGGAAATAAGTTCGCATGATGATCAAATTCATCGTACCGATCAGCCCCGGCAGCACCATCGCC
The DNA here is from genome assembly GCF_023276405.1 of Paenibacillus hamazuiensis. Taxonomy (NCBI): domain Bacteria; kingdom Bacillati; phylum Bacillota; class Bacilli; order Caryophanales; family Paenibacillaceae; genus Paenibacillus; species Paenibacillus hamazuiensis. The sequence continues at coordinate 698,826 of NZ_JALRMO010000001.1, read as the reverse complement.
CCGATCGAATTGAGCATGCCCATTCCTTTGACGAGCAGGTAAGTCGGAATCAGGCCCCCGCCGAAAAACATCGTAAACACGATGAACATCATGATGTGGTTTCTCAGCAGCACCCCTTTGCGCGACAAGGCGTAAGCCATTAAAGCGGTTACAATCACGTTAAGCGTCGTCCCGACCGAGACGTAGATCAGCGTGTTTTTATAACCTGACAATATAAGCGGATTTTGCAGCACCAGCTTGTACGCTTCCCATTGAATGCCGATCGGCGCCAGCAGCAGGCCATGGTGACCGGACAGCTCCGTCGGACTGCTGACGGAAGCGAACGCGACGTACAAGAACGGGTACAGCGTTGCGACCGTCAGCGCGCAGAGGATGATCGCGTTCGCCGTATCGAAAACGATCTCGCCCACACTTCGTTTCATGTCTCGCCCCTCCTACCAAAGACTCGAATCGGAAAATTTTTTGCTTAATTTGTTCGCGCCGATGAGCAGCACGAAATTGATCAGCGAGTTGAACAACCCGATGGCGGAGCTGTAGCTGTAATTGGCATCGACGATCCCTTTGCGGTACACGAAGGAAGAGATGACGTCCGCGGTTTCGTAAGTTGACGGATTGTACAGCAAAATGATTTTCTCGAAGCCGACATCCATCATATGGCCGATTCGCAGGATCAGCAAAATAATGATGGTCGGCATGATCCCCGGCAGCGTGACGCTCAATATTTGCCGGAACCGGCCGGCGCCGTCAATATTCGCGGCATCGTACAGCTCCTGGTCGATGCCGGACAAGGCCGCCAAATAAATGATCGACCCCCACCCGATCTCCTGCCAAATGCCAGAGCTGACGAAAATCGTGCGGAACAGCTCCGCCTTCATCAGCAAGTTGTCCCTCGTGCCGCCGAACCAGACGATGATGTCGTTGATCAACCCGTTTTTCGACGTAAAGTCGACGATGAGCCCGCAGATGATCATTACCGATACGAAGTGCGGCAAGTAAGTCAACGTTTGCACCGTTTTTTTGAACCACATCTTCCGCACCTCATTGAGGAGCAGAGCGAGCAGGATCGGGGCGGGAAAACCGAACAGCAGCGAGTACAAATTGATCAGCAGCGTGTTTTTGATGATCCGCCAAAAATAATAGCTTTTGAAAAAATCCTGAAAGTGCTTGAACCCGACCCAGGGGCTGTCCCATATGCCGGCCGCCGGAGTGAACTGCTTGAATGCGATGGTCGCGCCGTACATCGGAATGTAATGAAACACGATGTAATACAAAAACCCGGGCAGCATCATCAGGTAAATGTACTTGTTCCTCAGCAAATCCTTGCGCAGGATATCGATCCCCGCGGCCAAGGAACTTCGGCTGCCCGGCGCTTCCGCACTCGCATCCTTTCGGGTTATTTCCATCGTTTTTTTGCCTCCCTCATGACTGTCGCATGACGTCGCCGTCTCGAGGCTTATCATAAGAAAACCGGCGGCATCCGGTCTACCGCCGATACTTCAAAACGTTGATTTTATTTGCGAATTCCGGTTATATAATTTTCATTATCATTTTTTAAGCTTGGCCGGAATGTTTTTCCCGGTATTCTCCGGGCGTCATTCCTTCCAGCTTTTTGAAATTGCGGATCAGGACGACGTTGCCCGAATAACCGACCTTCTCCGCAATCTCCTGAAGCGAAATCGACCGCTCGACGAGCAGCTTTTTCGCCGCCTCCACCCTTATCTTGCTAACATAATTCAAAAAATTTTCCCCGGCCTGTTCCTTGAAAAACCCCGACAAATAAGTCGGACTTATGTTGAACTCGGCGGCAACTTTCGTCAGGCTGAGCTCGGGATCGGCGAAGTTTTCCCGGATATAAGCGGCTATCCGATCCTCCAGCTGGTGGCTGTGCCTTTTTTTATCTTCGCGGATATGCTCGCATATCCGCTCGTAAATCCACAGCAGCTTCTCCCGCATTTCCTGAATCGTCCTGCTTGAGGTGAGCAGCTCGTACGGCCGCGGTCCGCCGGCAAACATGGAGTCGTAATCGAGCGCCGAAGAGCCGAGCACCTTGATCGCCGTCCCCATCATGTCGAAAAACAGACAGCGGGCCATTTCGAGCGGCAGGTTGCCCGGGGCAAAATTCATTTCATACACCTCGTTCATGATAACGCGTACTTTTGCAAAGTCGCCCTGCTTGATGCTGCCGATGAGAAGCTCCTCCGTCTGCATCGGATATACGTACGTACGCGGCTGCTGAAGCGCTTCCATTTCTTCGAAGCGGATGACGCTGCTGTACCCTCTGACGATTTGATATTCCATCGCCCGGAATGCTTCCTGATATGCGCGGTGTATGCCGTCCAGCTTATCGTGGATGCCCCCGATGCTGACCGTGATCGTATTGTCGAACTTGGCGCCGATAAACTCAAGCGCTTTCGCAGCCGCGTCGTGAAGTTTTTTCCTTTCTGCGTCGTTATTTTCCGGCAGGTTGATCAGCACCCCTACCCGGTCGATATCTATGTCCGCCGCAAACGAAGGACCGATTTCGCGGCCCAGATGCTCAAGCACGTTGCCGATGACGAATTTGGACAAATTGCGTTCCTTCAGCTTGCTCTCCCGGTATTGATCGATATGCACCAAAATAACGCTGAAAAACGGATATGCCGCTTCGATGCCGATATCTTCGAGCGCGCGTTCGTCATCGTCAAGCGTGCTCCCCCTCATCAGAGAGAGCAGCGTGTTGGATCTGATGATCGGCATTTGCCTGTGCATGGCCTGGGCAAACTGCTCTTTCTCTTTGAACGCCGTATCGGCCATCCATTCGATCAGCTCCAGCTCGTTCGCTGCGCCTTCCGGCGCGCTTTTCACTTTCGTCCGGAACAGATCGGCCAGCTTTTTGATCGGTCTGTACCTCAGTTTGGCAAGAACAACGGCAAGAACAATTCCCGCGGCAAACAGGCATAACGTGACAAGGATGACCCGGCTCGTAATCCGGCTTAAATCGTTTTTGACGAGCTGGGTGGACGTGATCGACACATACTGCCTGTCGCGGTACGACGAACGGATGCCGGAAACGAGGTACTCCTCCCCGTTCACCTCGATTTCGAAGCTTTGCCGGTGAGCCAGCCTGTCCATCGGCACCGCTGTCAGCAGCGATCTGTCCCCGATGCCGAAGATGCTGCGGCCGAAGCGGTCCAGCACATGCAAATTGCGGAACGAAGACGCCTCGTCCGAAAGAAGCTGCTCCACCTTCTTGGCATCGATCGTGACGACGATGGCCGCGACCGGCTGCTTGATCGAACCTTGAAACACCGATTGCAGCAAGCAGATGACATCGCTCGGGGCGGAGGCGTCGCTCAGCGTCAGCTTCGCGGCTCTGTACTCGAGATTATGGATTTGATGCAGCGCGTATTTCCAGTCTTCAAACGGCCAGTCCGCATACCGGTAAACGTTTTTATAAAAGTCATCGACCGTCGTTTTCGCCGTCTCCGTAACGACCGAACCCGATTTGGGGAAATAAATATAAATGCCGCGAATAAAGCTGTTCGTCTTCTTGTACCGGTCGAGATTTTCGATCAGCTTGCTCATATTGTATTTATCAACCGCATCCATATTTTCGGACACGTTAATGAACCGCTGAACCTGGCTGTCCAGCGACAGATTGATCGTCATTTCCTCGATGCTTTGCAGCCGGTCGTCCAGCACCCGCTCCGATTGCTTGAGCAGCGACAAATTGTACTCTTCCGTTTCTTTCGCGATCATTCCGGAATACTGCCAGTAGCTGAACAGCTCGATGCATAAAGGGATGAGCAGCATCAGCAAATACGAGTACAATAAACTCGCGTACAAAGTGCGCCGGCTTAGCCATCTGTTCAATATGTCCATGTGATTCTCCCCGCTGGCTGAAATGGTTTACGTACTTTAAAGACCAACCCCGCGCGGAGGTTGGTCTTTATACTTGTCATATAACGGCTCTTGTCTCAAGAACCCGTACTTTTTGATCGTAAACGGTTATGCCGGCCCGGGCAATGAACAATATTCGGAAAGATTTATCTGAAATTCACATGTTTGTGAAAAGGGCATGATTACCAGGGGATAATCGTCAATTGAGGCCAAATCTGCGCCCAGCGGGCCGTTTTCCGTTCGTAAATTTCCTTGGTGATTTGCGTTTTGTTAGGCCTGACGATCAGGCCGAACAGGTCGTTTAACCCGTAAGGGGCGTAAACGTGCCATTCGCCGTCCGCATGGCGGCGTATGCCGACAGCCGTAGCGGTGGTGGGCCATGTATTGATGGCCGCTTCCACGGAGCCGTAGGGCTCGATCGGATAGCCGAAATGCCGCTCATACCACAAATGGACGCGCGCCTGGTTTTTGACGTCCATTTGGATCGGAATGCCTCTGTATAACGCTTGAACCCGTACGATGACCTCGTTTTCCTTGTCATACGACAGGTTGGGGTCGTAGTAAACAAAGTCGATGTCGCTGATTCCCCGGTCTGCCGGAAACCCGGACACGTAGTTCCAGACGCTCTGAGCAATGCAGCCGGCTCCCACGTAATAGGATTCCAGGCCAAGATCAGGCGCTTGATCGAACACTTTCTTCAGTACGGGGTTTAATTGTACGATCTCCGTCAGGCAAGCCATCTGGCGGGCGACATTTTGGTTGTATGCGTGGTACGGCAAACGGGTCGTCGTCAATGCATTCACCTTTTTCGTCCAGTCTGAAAATAACTTTTTATAACGGTTCGTCGGAAAACTCCGTCTTTAGAAAACGGTACAGTTTTGCTCCGGCCTGCTTGAAAGGGTAGTCGGAGGTTTTGCATAGGAGGCCGCAGACCATCGCCAGCGCATTGCCGTGCAGGGGGCGCACAGCGGTACCCGCGGGAACCGGGTTCAGTACCGTCTGCGGCACCAAAGCGATCCCGAGCCCGCTCGCGACGTAATATTTCAAGGCGGCCATGCTTCCGATTTCCATCGTATCGAGCGGCGTTCCGCCCGATTCCTGCAAGGCGATCTCGAGTTTTTTGCGGTACGGGCAGCCGGTCTGCGTAATCAGCAGACGGTGGCCGCGGAGGTCGTCCGGCACGACGGACACCTTTTCCGCGAGCGGGTGTCCTTCCGGCAGCAGCAGCACGAACTTCTCCGTAAACAACGGCTCGAAATAAAGCTCGGTGCCGATTTCCGGCGCCGAGCATACCGCCAAATCCAGCTCCCCGCGAACGAGCCGTTCGCCCAAAACGGAGGAGCTGGCAATATCCACGGACACGCGGATTGCGGGAAACTGCGATATGAACCTGCCCAGAATCGCAGGCATACGGTAACTCGCCGCCGGCTCATGGACTCCGAGACGGATGTGCCCCGCTTCGCCCGATTGCAAATCTTTAAGCCGCGCCTGCAGCTGCTCCATGTCCTTGACGATTTGCGCGCTTTGCTCGTGAAACAGCCTTCCCGCTTCGGTGAGCCGGAATTTTTTCCCGCGCTCGAGGAGCCGGACACCCAGATCCGCCTCCAGTTTCTGGATTTGCATCGTGACGGTCGACTGCGCGTAATTCATTTCCTCCGCCGCCCGGTTAAAGCTCTCGTAAGCGACTATCGCCTGGAACGTTTTTAATGTTTTCAGATCCATTGCGCCACCCCGGTTGCATTGATTCAAAAATTTTGAACCATTCGATTGGATAATTCAATTATACAGAATTTGTGCCGTGTTTTAAAATAGGTGGCAGAGCTACCCCTGAGTCCCCCACCGGGGAAGCCCACCTTCCGAAGCCGGCTTAGCTCCTTATGACGCTTCGAGAGTGATGTGGTCAGGTTAAGCAGGACCATAGCGGAACTATAGTTCACTAAGTGGCCGGATTCGGATCATTTTGGAAATTAGCGGAACTCAGGTGCTCTATCTGCCTCTTTGACCGATACTCATGCCATTTTCCAACGAATTAGCGCATCTCAGTTCCTCTATTTTTTCCGATATGCCCATTTATCCGAAAATAGCGAATGTGAGTTCCGCTATGTTTGGCAAGCTGCTTTTGGGCGGGATAACAGTTCTATGTCGTTCGGCTTGCATCTTGTTCTGTAGCGCTGCGTGTCATTCAAGCGGACATCAGATTCGTTATTTCGGAGAAAAGCGCCTTATTTCAAATTTTTCGGACACCGGGTCCGTTATTCGCCGAAAAAACACCTCAACCTCGGCGCTTTCGAGCAACTAACGTATTCTGTGTCCGGACAAACGTTCGATCGTTTCATATTCTGCAAATAACGTACCTGTTGTCCGTTTCCAAACTAGACTAAGGAGTGATTACCATGGATCTAAAAAACAAAGTGGCATTGGTTACCGGAGGAGGTACGGGAATCGGCAGGGCGGTAAGTCTCTTGCTCGCGGAGCGGGGTGCGGCTGTTGCGGTGAATTACTCGCGTTCCGAGGTTGAGGCGGAGGAGACGGTGCGATTGATCGAAAGCGCCGGCGGACGCGCGATTGCGATACAAGCCGACGTGTCGAACGACGGGGCAGTAAGGGAAATGGTTGGAGCCGTTGCAAAGCAATTCGGAGAGATCGATGTGCTCGTCAATAACGCGAGCATCACGCGGCATATTCCGCTCGACGACCTGGAAGCCGCAACGGAGGAATTATGGGACGAGCTGTACGCGGTCAACGTGAAGGGAATGTTTTTCTGCGCGAGAGCGGTTGCTCCCGGGATGAAGCGAAAAAAACAAGGAGCCGTCGTCAACGTAGGAAGCATAGCCGGATTAACGGGTTCCGGCTCCTCGCTTCCGTATGCCGTATCCAAAGCGGCGGTGCACGGCCTTACCAAATCGCTGGCCCGCGCCCTGGCTCCGCACATCCGGGTGAGCAGCGTCGTTCCCGGAGCCGTCGCCACCAGATGGTGGGAAGGCCGCGAGGACACCATGAACCGTCTCAGCACGAATCTGCTGCTGCAGCGCATCTCGACTCCGGAAGATATTGCGCATATGATTTGCGCCGTTTTGGAGCAGGATTCGATGACGGGGCAAATCGTGACCGTAGACGGCGGACAAACGCTGTAACCTGCGGCGAAAAACGCATCTTCCAAATCAGCACCTCAATGCACGCCTTTTCCGGCACGCACTGCGGCTCCGCAAGACCAAGAAGGCCGCATGCGTGAAACAATCAGTCTGACGGCTTTAAGTGCACTGCCGGGAGGGCGGACGGAAGCCGCCCTCCTCCGTGCATTCCGTCACGGTGTGCTTGCTTCAAGCATTAGTCCTCCGGAGTTCGGTCGACATACAGCCGCGTGACGGAAGTAAAGTCACCCTGCTCCACTTCCGCTTCGGTTGCCTTTTCTTCCAAATCATCGCTTCCGTTCATACCGGGGGCGATGGTAGGTTCGTTTTGTTCATGATGTTTATTCATCTTGTCATCCATGCGATCACCTCACCGGTTATGTTTGGCAATGAGGCCGCAATACATACATTAAGTCCCGCGAGCCGCGACGAACACTCCCTTCGCTTCACTTCGCATTATGATCCTGCGATATCGTAATAATATTGCCTTCCTCGTCGCGGATATTAAAGAAAGACACCCGAGGGTATCGAACGATCCCGTAGACAACCTCAAACCCTAGCTCCAGCGCGTGCCGGTGAGCGTCGTCAATGTTCATCGTGGAAAACTTGCAAATGACCGGACCCTGCTCCGGTACCGGAATGTTGTCCATGCCGTTCGAATCGAGCAAAATGGCCGATCCGTCATGAAGACGGAACATATGCAGCTTACCGTAACGCTGCTCCGGTTTGACCTCGAGACCGAGCAGCTTGCCGTAACGGTCAACGGCGCGGTCCAAATCGCGCACCCAAAGGAAGACGGCATCGATCTTCGGATGAATCGGGCTCATCGCATTTCGGCCATCCGTTCCGCCGAACGCCAGATGGTACCCATCCGGGTCCTCGACCACGAATTCCTTCCAAGGCCCGCCTCCCGGATAAATCGTCGGCTCGACGGAAATACGGGCCCCTTTGCTGCGAAACTCCTCGTAAAGCGCATCGAGCTGCGCCCACGTTTCCGTATATACTTGAACGTCGACGGCATAGGCATGACCCGCAGCCGGCGGGTTCGGCCTTACTGCCGAAACGTCCGGCGCCTGATACAACTTCAGCGCCACACCATGCAGGCCGCCGCGCTCCGCCCACCAATCCGTCACGTCAAACCCGAGAACGTCGCGGTAAAATGACTGCGATCCGGCCAAATCCGACACCATCAGGACGGTCAGCGAACTGAATGTTTCTGCCATAGGGTTCACTTCCCTTCTATTATGATTGAATGATGGCGCAGTACAGATCGAGCTCGATCTCGCCTTCCTCACGCCGGCCCCAATTTCTTTGCATTTCGATGTGCCACGCCTGCGGATCCGGCCGCAGCCCCGCCTCGCGCATAAGGCCGTGCAGCTTGCTGTAGGTGCCGCTCACGCCGCTTCGCAAACCGTAGTGCCACTTAACCGCATAGGTTTGAGCCGGTATATGGAGCGCTGTCATCCCCTCGGGAATGTTGTCGATCCGTTCGACCCTAACGCCAACCCAGTAGCCGTCTTCCTCGGCAACCGTTTCGCCCGGTTTATAGACGCCCACCATTTGACGCTCGTTAACGATCCCGGAGATTTCCCCCAAGCGCTGTCTTAACTGGAATGCGGCCTTGGGGATAGCCGCAGCGTATTGCTCCCCGTCCGAACAAATGACGCGGATGCCGAGCAACTGCATCTCTTCCAAATCCCTGATCCGCATCTCGAAGCTTTGCGTCACCGCAATCGCATTGCCATCCACATCGCGCAGCGTGAAGGACGAATAATCCGGGTACCAGCTCATCCGGCCTACCTCCACCCCTGCGGATTTCAGCACGGAGTACGTCGCCTCGATATCCCGCGAAGTCAACGTGATGACCGGCTGTGCATGGGGAATTGTCCCTTCCTGGGCACGGGCAAGATGAAACATGTACTGCCCCTGCATAAACAACTCGACAAACGAGCCGTATTCATGCGGCCCTATTTCAAAACCAAGGATGTCCCTGTACCACTGCGCCGCCTGCTTTAAATCGTTCACGTAATGCACGACTCCGGGTTTTTTACTTTCAAGGAATGCGTTCATGACACCGACTCCCGTTCCTGCAAAATTCGAATGCGCCGATCACACCGGAACGCGCTCGCCGCCGCGGACTCTCAGGACCAACCCTTCCGGCGACGCCACATCGAAACAGCCTTCCGCATCGGAAAACCGGCCGGGGACGGCACATCTATCCGAAAGCGCGTCGTAAGCGCGGTGAATATCGGTCGTTTGGAGCGAAAAATACGGCAGCTTCTCCGTCATCCGGACTGCATTCCGGTGAACGTGCTCGTCCATGAGGATCATGGTCACGATCGTCTCGCCGCGTCCTACCTTAAGGTCCGCTCCTTGCCCCCAATGATGGCAAAGCTCGAAGCCGAGCATCCCCGTGTACCAGCGAATCGAAGCCTCCAGATCGCGTACCGGAATAAATGCGGCGAGCACCCGATGAACGATCGGCGGCACCGCTTCTTCCTGCGGAGTGTAGTAGAGGGAGCCCGCCTTCTCGTGGCAAAGTCCAACCACGTTCCCGTCGCCGTCGAAAAATTCATTCACGTTCATATGCGGCGTCGTCATGATCTCCGTCGTTTCCACGCCCCGCAAAGTGAGCCACGCCCGGTGCAAATGATCCCAATGCGTATAAAAATTAAACCCCGGCACATGCCCCTCGCGATGCAAATGCCCCAAGGTATGCCCGGATTCGCTTCGCTCCAGGGAAAGCAGCGTCTCCCCGCGGCCAACGGCAAGCAGCGCCTCATTCCCGCTCCGCGAAATCACCCGCAAGCCAAACATTTGTTCATACCATTGAGCAGCCCGGTCCACATCCCGTACCGGCACCATCACCCGGTCGATTCGGTCGAACATGTTCATCGCCCCCTTCCGTCCGCCGCTCGCCTGTACCGTTTACGCGCGGCAAACCATCAGCAAATTGCCGTCCGGATCGCGAAAAGCAAACCAGTGGCCGTTTTCGATCTCCGTGACCAGCTCGCCGCCCTGCTCTTTCATGAATGCGTAAGCCGCAGGCAAATCGTCGGTCAAAAACATAAACGCAGGCGTCTTGAACGTCGGAGCGCCGCCGGCTTCCTTTCCGCCCCACATCGGCATCGTATCCAAAATAACGCCGGGTCCTTCCAACGGCAGCGGGCACAAGTGGCCGTTCATAATGTTCACGGAATCGGCGGAAAGCCCCAGAATGCGGCAGTACCACTCCCGCGCCTTCTCTATATCGCGAACCGGAATAAAGGCGGCACCCGTCCGGCGCAGCAGAGGCGTCAGTTTCGGAGTCTTCCGCTCCGGCTCCTCTCCCTGGCCGTTCTCCGAGCGGTAGCGTGCGATCAGCTTGGCGATGTCGATGCCGTCGATCGTAAGCCCTTCGATGCTGCACCCCTCAATTCTCACTCCGCTCAGGTCGCTCGAGGTAATCGAACTGCCGGCCAAATCGCACATCTCAAAGCGCAGCGGCCTCTGCCGCCCCTGATCTTCACGGTAGCCCGGGTGCCCCTGCGGCGGCAATCCGATGTTGTGAATGTACGCGCCGCCGAGCTGCGCCCCGTCGATTTCCAAATCGGACAGGTTGGCGTCGTTAATGAGCGTGCCGGCCAAGCAGACGTCCCTGAACCTCGCATTGCCGAGATCCGCACACTCAAAGCTCATCTTCGGCATCGACACGTTCTTGAACGTGACGTTTTCCGCTCTGCAATTGTTGAACTCGGCTCCCGACACGTTCGAATTTTTGACCGTCAGCTTTTGCGGCGTTTCCTTCTGATCGATAATTTCCATGATAAACTTCCTCCTCCATCGCTTTCTTATCACCTGCGGCGAAACACATCGTTCCTTTGGCCGGTTCCGCCATACTTAAACAACGATCCGCGGTATCAAAACCATACACACCCGCACTCAAATTTTTATGTGCTGACCATGATCAAATTACCGTCGGGATCCTGAAACGTGAAAAACAGCCGTCCGCCTACGCTGCGCAACTGGCGGATGCGGATACCGCCTCCGCTCAGGCGCAAATACGCCTCGTAAATGATCCGCGGGTTGCGTCTGCGAAACCCGTCCAATATCGCTTCAAACCATACCGGATCGGGGGCGGATCCGAAATTCCGCTTCGGCGGCCCGTCCGCATCCGCCTTAACGGTCCCGGCCACCGCGCGCAGCTTGCTGCGGGCGCGGGAAAGCGCAACCTGTACGGCGCCATCGGTGGAATCGATCATGGAAGCGGTTTCTTTCGCCGTAAAATCGAATATATCCATCAGCAGCAAAACGACGACGGATCTCGGGGCAAGCAGGCGGGCAATCGCATCCAACGTTTCGCGCGTATCGAACGCGTTGTCCCGATCCGACATCGTCTCGTGAAAAGATTCGTCCGGAAGCGGGAACGCATCTCTGCCCCGCTTGCGGACATGATCGATCCATAAATTACGGGCAATGCGGAACGCATAAGACTTCGATAGCCGCTTGTCCGGCTCGCGGTCCGCCACGCGCAGCAGCCGCAGCAGCGTGTCCTGAACGAGGTCGTCCGCCTCCCATACATCGCGGGCCAGCGACAAGCAATACGCGCGCAGCTCGGGGCGGATGCTTTCCATCCAGTCGATGGATTGTGTCAAATGATGCGGCTCGGGGCGAAACAAACAGGCACCTCCTTCGGCAAGCGGCAGCGCTTCTCACCAATATGCGAATGTATATTCGCCTATTTATTCTACATGCGGCCAGTATTTTCCTTCCAGCTGCTTAAAATAATTTCCAGCGGCGGCATGCCGGTTTCTCCGTTCGAATCGAGAGACGCAGGCAATTGGTTTTACGCAGCAAAAATGCTATAATGTTAGTCAAGCTTCTAACGTCTTGATTTCCGCAATAATCTTCAGAAAAGGAAGTTGTACGATGTCCAGAATATTTGTTATTTCAGGAGCTTCCGGGGTAGGAAAAAACACCGTTATCAAGGAAGTTCTCAAATCGCTTGATAATATTTGCTACATTCCCTCCTTTACGACAAGAGAGATGAGGGAAGGCGAATCGCAAGGCAAACCTTATCATTTTATAAGCAACGAAGAATTTTTGCGGAAAATTGAGGAAGGGGACTTCCTTGAATATAACGAAGTTCACGGTTCGGGGAAATATTACGGAACCTGCAAAAAATCGTACGAAAACGCGCTGGGCGAAAACAAATTCATCATCAAAGATATCGATGTCGAAGGTGCGCTCAATTTTAAGAAACAGTTCGGAAACAGAGCGGTTTTGATTTACCTCGATTTTCCTTCCAAAGAGGAGCTCATCAACAGATTGACCAATCGGGGCGACACTTCTCAAGAGGACATCGAAAACCGTCTGAAAAGAATTGAGTACGAAAACTCTTTAGGCGAAAAATTCGATTTTAAAATCGTGAACCACGTGCTGCGCGATACCGTCGTTCAAGTTTTAAACATCATCAACCTTTTCAAGATCGGCTCCGTTGAAATCGATAAATTGAAATTTACCCAGAGCATAAGAAATATCAATATGGACAAAGTGGGAAAACTGGCGCAAAGCATGTCCGCCAAAGGATTCGACGAGCATTTCCCGATCAAGGTGATTATGGTGGACGGCGTTCCTTATGTGGAAGACGGTCACCACAGAGTGATCGCCGCTTATAAAGCCGGACTCGCAAAGGTGCCTTATGTCGTAAAAATCTCCGATTGGACTCCGGACGAAGCGATAAAATCGTCGTGGCAGTACGATTATGAAGATTTGCTTAGCAATTTGGTGAAAGTATAAGATCGGCAAAGTTTGAAGGAGATGTCCCAAAAGGTCACGCATTGACCCGAAGGACATCTCCTTTTTTGTTATTCAGGACTTTAATTAGAAACGTTTGGCTACTTCCTTGGCATGTGCAATTGCTTTTTCTTTAATAGCCGGAGCCTGCTTTAATGATGCCGTTCCTTCAATAAAAATAGCCTCAAAAGATTGAATCCCGTAGAACTGTAAAATCTTTTTCAGATAGCTGTAGCCCATTTCAACCGGAGCAAGAGGACCTTCCGAATAAACGGAACCGCTCGCTTGAATGTGTAAGGCTTTCTTGCCGGGCAACAGACCTATAGGACCATTTTCGGTATATTTGAAAGTTTTGCCCGGAACTGAAGTCGCATCCGTGTATGCTTTCAAAACCGGCGGGATTGAGAAATTCCACATGGGGGAAACATACACGTACTTATCGGCAGCCACGTATTGATCAACAATCGCCTCAAGACGAGCCACTTTTGATTTCTCAGCATCAGTCAGTTGATCGAAAGACGAACCCGACCGAAGCTTTCCCCAACCACGTAAAACATCGGCGTCGAATTGCGGAATATTCTCTTTGTACAGATCCAAATGAACAACTTCATCCGTTGGATTTGCTGCACGATACGCTTCAATAAATTCTTTGCCCACCGCGAGGCTGAAAGATTCCTGAGGGTCAAGAGGATGTGCGGTGATGTACAGTACGGTTGCCATGATTTAAAACTTCCCTTCTGTAATTAAATTAAATACAGTTTCCAGGTTGATCATATAATATATACTTTTTTATGTGAAGTAGGCACAATAATGTGGTATAGTATTAAAAAAGGTACTGTCTAGGAGGCCAACGTATGCAAAAGAACCCTGTCCAATGTCAATTCGTTGCGGCTCTGGATTCGATCGTCGGCAAATGGAAGCCGATTATCCTTTATTATTTGCTTCAAGGTAAACCTTTGCGGTTCAATGAGCTAAGAAGATTGCTGCCCGATATCACGCAAAGGATGCTTACGCTCCATCTGCGCGAATTGGAGGAGGAAGAGCTCGTTAAACGAGTCATTTATCCGCAAATCCCGCCGAAAGTGGAATACTCCATCACGGAATACGGCATGAGCCTGTCTCCGGTTCTGGAAACCTTGCATCAATGGGGAGTGGCCCATGCCGAGCGAAAGCGGCTTAAAAAGGCGAAAAATGAACAAACGGAAACGGACTAGCGTTCGAATTACGCTAGTCCGTTTTCATTTTCGTTCGAGAGATCCAAGAGCAAAAGCCCCAAAAAAAGAGGCTTCGTCGGCAGGCCGAAATTCATGAATAGCGGCGAATTTGCGAATCCTTTTCCCTCCGGCGACTTTTGCCACTATAATACAAATAAGCAGCAATACCTTCCACATACAAAGGAGAGAACAACATTGTTCAAGAAATTATCGATCCTGTTCATGCTGATCATCAGTTCCGCCGTTCCCCAAACCATTTATGCGGAGAGCACCGGCGGCCAGCCTCCAAAAACGGCGGGTCCGAATCCGACGCAGCTTCTGTGGGTATACGACACGGATGCCCGGTTCCATTACGGGAGGACGAAAGAGCAGATCGTCAAAGACGCTTCGGCCTTGCAGTGGGATCTGCACGGCAATATCGTCTATGCCGCCCGTGTGAGCGACGAATACGTGTCCGTACGCTCCCTTTCCCGGGATGGCGCCTTAAATTGGCAGAATGATATTTACACGCCGACCTATACGCAGGGGAGCTCCGGTTCCAAGAGAGCGACGGGCTACGGTTTAACCGTCAATCAGGACGGCCACGCGTACTTTTATAGCAACGATTACGGCGAGGAGCGCGGCGAAGCGTTCGCTAATCTGTATGCAATCGATACACAGACGGGCGATATCGCCTGGAAGCTCGAGGAACGGGAGCCGAGTTGCCGTTTTGTTGGACGCAGCCGCGCCGGCGTTATAAAGCTGTGCTCTCAAATAAAACCCGGGCAGCTTCTCGCAACGAAAAATTTACTTACGTTTGTCGGCTCCGACGGAACCGAAGAGAAGAAGCTTGAGCTGACCGGCTGGATCGATCTAAGCGTAGGACCTTACGGGAACATTCCTGCTCTCCGCCCTTCCGAAACGATCGAAACGGACAATATCGTGCATAGGCAAGACGGCAGCATCACTCTTTATGATAGCGACGGAAACCTCCTCTACACCTTAAATGCCGACAACCTATCCTACATAAGTACTGTGAGCGCAGACCACCAAATGATCGTGCGGCAATCGAAACGAAGCGACGGGGAAAAAGGTTACCACGACATCTATTATGACGAAACCGGGGCTTTTATCTGGGAGAAGGATTCCGAACGGGTCCCGAGTTATTCCTTTATCGGCCCGACGCTTATCTATAAGCCTTGGGCCCAGTCGACCTCTGCATACAAATATTACGCAATCGATAAAAAAACCGGAACAGAACGCGAAGTCCCGCTTCAAATCGGTTTTTCCCAGCTGTATGACCGTGCTGCAAACAATTTCGTCCTCTTGACCGGCAAGCCGAAAGCGTACCAGCTGTCTTTTTACGATCCGCTCTCCTTGGAGACGGTACGGCAGCTCCCTTATCGCTTCGACAACGAAAACCTTAAGATGACGTGGGCGCCGCATTGCGCCGCATTTGCCGGCGGCTGCCCCAATTTTAACGAGATTGTTCCACTTCCGAGCCCTGTTCTGATCGATACCGCGGATCGTTTTATCGCAGGGGTATACGAATCGTTTGACGGCGAGCCCGAGCAAAGAAAATGGATGATATGGGCCGCGCGCCTGCCCTCGTCCGATTGAATAAGAACTAAGGGGTCCTGATCCTCCCTTTCAGCCAAACCAGCGGATGTGGCGGATCTGCTTGTTCCACATAATCATGCGAGCATGCAAAAAACGGAGCGTTAACGGAACACATGGTTCCGCCGACACTCCGTTTTTGTATTCCATTATGGCGCCATCCGTCTCACCAGCGTCTTCCCGTAAACTCCGCAAGCGCCGTCAGCATGGCGCGAATGTAGCCGATCGAATAAGCGCAGCAAATGCCTGAAGAAGCCCAGCCTATCGCGGAATGCTTCCATTTGTCGTCCAGCTGTACGGTATCCCCTTCCATTTGCAGGTAGTGGTCGGGATTGAGGCAGCCGTCATAGCCGACTTTGTGCAGTTCGAGCAGCAGCTTGAACATATTCAGATCGCCGTCGTCGAGCATCGCCTCCTCGAACGCTCCGGCCGTCGCCAGGCTGCCGCGGACATTGCGGAAATGGACGAGGAAAATGCGGCCCTTGCGGCCGTAATGGTTGATTTCGTCAAGGACGAGCGAGCTGCCGCCTTCTTCCGCCCGGGTTCCGATGCAGTAGACAAATCCGACATTTTTGCTCGGGAACGTATCGATCACCCGGTGCATGCCGAGACCGTTAAAAGCCGTTTCATGGTTGGGCGTATCGGACGGATGGATGGTGAGCTTCACGTTGTAATCCTCGGCGATCGGAAGAAGCGCCTTAAACGCCTCGTTAAAGCGGGCCCACCAGCGCTCTTTTTCCTCGAACGTCGGATAAGCCGGTTTGTTCGAGGTTAAACCGAGGCTTTCCCCACGGGCGATCGCACCTCCGCGATGGTAAGCCGGGTATCCTGTCGTCAGGACGGGATCGACGTCGCCGGCGAACCGCTGCCGGACGATAGGGATGCCCGCTTCGCCGAATACTTTGACGGCGTTGCGCGCATTTTCCAGCTCCTTCTCGGCGCCCGGCAAATCTCTGATGAACGTATCCGTCAAGTCGGGCAGTGTAACCCGGTTAATATCGAGCCCCCATGACCGCACTTTCTTTTTCAGCTTGAGAACCCGGTCCAAATCCGGGTACCCCTGCTCCTTGACCCCGGGGAAAGAGGAGCCGATGCCGAAATCGATGCAGTCGACCCCGAGCTGGCTCATCTGCTTCAAATCCGTATCCGTCAAATCGCACGAGATGCTTGTTACGGAAATTTTCATCATGACCGAACGCCTCCAATGGCTTGTAAAATTGGGTTTTGACTTGCTCATGCAGCTTTCCGCGCGGTCCGCGACCGGCCGACCAGCCGTTCATCAACCCCGCATATAAAACCGGTGTCCATAGGTTCGCCCCTTTCCTCGTCACTTGACGCCTCCTGCCGCAAGTCCGGTTTTCAAAAACTTTTGCGCGAGGAAGTACAGGAAAACCGCCGGAACCGAGGCAAGCACGGACGAGCTCATCAACAGCCCCCAAATCGCCTGGTCGGAAAACTTGAAGCTCGCGATGCCAATCGTCGCTGTCTGCTGGCTCGGGCTCGTCGTCAGCACCAGGGCGTACAAATATTCGTTCCAGTCCATCGTGAAAGCAAACGTCGATACGACGGCAATGCCCGGCGAAGCGATCGGCAGCACGACCCTGAACAGCGCCTGAAGGCTGGTGCACCCGTCGATCATCGCCGCTTCCTCCAGCTCTTTCGGGATCGCCCGGAAATAACTCATCAGCATGTAGCAGCAGTACGGCACGATGATGGTCGGGTAGACGATGAGCAGCGCGTTTTTATTATCGTTGAAGCCGAGCCGGCTGACCGCCACATACATCGGAATAAACAGCACCGCCGCCGGCAGCAGGTACGTATAAATGATCGCCCGCGACATGAAGGTCCGTCCGCGGTAACGCAGCCGCGTCAAGCTGTAGGAGCCGACGATGCTGATCGAAACGCAGAGCAGCATCGAAAGCAAAGAAACGTACAGACTGTTGTAGATGTACTTCAAAAACGTCGTTTTCTGGAACAAATCCTTGTAATGACCCGTCGTCCAACTTTGCGGAATGAGCGCCGGCTTCGCCGTGTACATGAGCT
Organism: Paenibacillus hamazuiensis; assembly: GCF_023276405.1. Classification (NCBI taxonomy): domain Bacteria; kingdom Bacillati; phylum Bacillota; class Bacilli; order Caryophanales; family Paenibacillaceae; genus Paenibacillus; species Paenibacillus hamazuiensis. Next base: position 681,188 of record NZ_JALRMO010000001.1, on the reverse strand, counting down.
CATTCGGCGTAAAGGAAGATTTGACCATCCAGTATACCGGGAACAATGTCCAGACGAGCGCGACGATGACGATGGCGTACAAAATGATATATTTTTGCGCTTTCCTACGGGTATTTCGATTCAATCTGCTCGCCTCCTCATTGGTCCGTTCCGACTTTGCGGGAATAGATGACGATCATCAGAATCAAAATCGGAATGACCGAGCCGGCCGCAGCCAGCGCTTGGCCCATTTTGTTTTGCTGGAAAGCGATTTCGTACGTATAGGTGGAGACGACCGCCGAAGCATGCAGAGGCCCCCCGCCCGTAATCAGCCAAATGCTTTCGAAATTGTTGAACGTCCAGATCGTGGACAAAAGCACGGTGATCGAAATAATCGGCATGATCGACGGAACTGTAATGTAAAAAAACTGCCTCAGCCAACCGGCCCCGTCGATCGTCGCCGCCTCGTACATCTGCTGGTCGATCGTCTGCAGCCCGCCCAGCAAGCTGAAAATAAAAAACGGCAGCCCCTTCCATACGTTTACGATAATGACGGAGATTAAAGCAATGCTCATCCCCGATGTCCACGGAATCGGCAAATCGATCAAATTCCAGCGCATGAGCAGCGAATTGATGATGCCGTACGTATCGTCGTACATCCACCGCCAGGTGATCGATACGACCATGCCCGACAATGCCCACGGAATGAGCAGCGCCATCCGCACAAACCCGCGCCCGAAAAACGGCTCGTTCACGACGACCGCTAAAATAATGCCGATCACCAGCTTGAAACCGACGCTCGACACCGTGTAGATGAACGTGTTTTTCAGCACTTTCCAGTATTCCTTATCCGTAAAAATATGGATGTAGTTATCGAGGCCGACGAATTTCGGGTCCATGCCGACCACTTTGTTCGTGAAGCTCAAGTAAACCGCATTGACGAACGGAACTCCAATCACGACGAAGATGACGAAAGCTACCGGCAATATGAGCGCATACCCTAATGCCCTGTCGTATTTTCTGGTCGTTTCCGCGTGCAAACGTCCTCCTCCTTTCTTAGTCCCTCATTAGCGCCGTTATTTTTTGCCGTAAAGCTGCTTTAGCTCCTGCTCGAGCTGGTCGATCGATTTTTGCGGGTCCATCTTTTCGATGACGATACGCGCAAGCGCTTTCGTAACGAGCTTCATCGAATACGCCTTGGAGCCTAAGTCGTCCTCCGGTCCCGGGAAATTCGTCGATCCGACGACATTTTGCGTCATCGCGAGCCATCCCGCCGGCTTGTTGTTCGGGTCTTTCCAGAACGGAGTGTCGCTTAGCCCGTTAAGCACCGGCTGGTATTTCCCGCCTACTTTTTCAATCAGCTTGTTGTAGAAATCTTTGTCATAAAATTCGGTGACGAACTTCTTCGCCCATTTCGTTCCCTTGGCATTTTTGAAGATGGCGAATACATTGCCGCTGCCGATCAGTCTCGTCCCTTGCGGCCCCCCGATCATCGGAACCATGGCCGTCGCTTTCTCCAGCTCGGGTTTGTCCTTCTTCAGCGAGTCGTAGATGCTCGCCGAGTTGATAACGAAACCTACCGTCCCCGCCAAATAGGCGTTATTGTTGCCGTTGTCGTCCCAAGTGACGGAAGATGGCGGGGTCAGGCCTTCCTGCCAAAACTTGGCAAGAAATTTGAACGTTTCGAGCGTTTCCTTCGAATTTACCGTAATATTGTTGTTTTTGTCGACGATGGATGCCCCGAACGAAAGCAGCGCATTGCGGATCATCCCTTCGGCATCGCCGCCGCCGGATTGGCCGAGCGGCAGCCCCGTCGCGTAAAAACCGTTTTTCGGATCGTTGACAATTTTCGCTTGCTCGTACAGCTCCTGCCACGTCTTCGGAACCGGCAAATTGTGCTTATCCCACACATCTTTCCGCAAAAACCCTCCGCCGAGCTGCAAGGAATGAGGCACCATCAAATATTTGTTCTCGGTGACGCTGATGCTTTTGGCGCCGTTGTTAAAATCGATTTTATTGATGATGTCCGATACGTCGACGAGCTGGTCGGAAGCGACAAATTGCTTGGCCACGGGGTCGTTGGCCACGATGAGATCAGGCGGGTTTTTCGCTTCGATGGCGGCGAGCAGCTTGGACTGCAAATCGTTCTGGGCAATCACGACGTACTCGACGTCGATGTTGTTGTCCTTGCCGAACTTCTCCACGCGCTCCTTCATCATGTTATTGTAATCCTGAACGTATTCCCCTTTGTCCCAAAAAACGAATTTTTCTTTGGGCCCGGACGCCGTTTGGGCGCCGCTCTTGCCGTCCGTGGAAGACGAGCCCGTCTTGGTTTCGTTCGCCGTAGAGCAGCCGCTGAGCGCGGCGGCAAGCCCCATCGATAAAGCGGCGATGATCGATACGGTTTTTTTCATATTCCACCTCATTGTCATAACGTATTTGTGAAACCGTATTCATATTTAACCATGAGTTCCCGCGCTTTAAAAGGGACCTTATTAAACATATCGTGCGTTATATTGGCTTGTTTGTCCGCCGGAAAGGGACGAAATATTGCGGTTTGCACCCTATTTTTTAACTTCATGTCCACGAATGAAAGCGTTTTATGTTATTATATAAACACTTTATAGTCTGGAGAATAATTAGCGGAGAGGGGCGGAATCGTTCCGAAGAAGCGTCAGCGTTCGCCTTTGTCCCCTGATTTCTACAGCCGCCAAGCGGCATCAATTCAAGGAAATCAGGGGGCAAGAGCGATCGGAGGAATGATCTGCACCCGTAGCGGTCTCTTATTCTCCAGACTCTTCCCCACCTCCCCGAAAGGAGCAGACGATGTATAAGCTATTGATTGCCGACGACGAGCCTGAAATCAGAAACAGCCTCAGCAATTACTTCCCTTGGAACGAAGTGGGCTTTAAAGTGGCGGGCATGGCCGAAAACGGAAAAAAGGCGCTTCAATGTATCGAGCAGACACCTTGCGACGTGCTGCTCTGCGACATCAAAATGCCGCTCATGAACGGCATCGAGGTGGCCAAGGAGCTGTACGAACGCTCCTCCCCGGTCAAAATCGTTTTCCTCAGCGGGTTCAAGGACTTCCATTATGCGCAGCAGGCAATCATTTACGGGGTCAAAAATTACATCGTCAAGCCGACGAAATATTATGAGCTGCTGGAAGTGTTTCAGCGGCTGAAAACGGAGCTCGACCGTGAGCGGCAGACGAGTGCCCCGGGACGCGGTGCCGCTTCGCCGGAGCCCGAGATGGGCATCTCCGACAAGGTGATCGCCACGATCAAGGAGCATATCGAGGTTCATTTCAAAGACGCGACGCTGGAAAGCTCGGCCGAGCTCGTTCACATGAACCCGTATTACGTCAGCAAATTTTTCAAAAACAAAACCGGGGAAAACTTCTCCGATTATTTGACGCGCATCCGCATGAACAAAGCGGCCGAGCTGCTGCAGGATTACAATTACAAAATTTACGAGGTCAGCGACAGGGTCGGTTACAGCTCCACCAAGCATTTCACCCGCACGTTCAAGAAAACCTTCGGCAAAAGCCCGAAGGAATACCGCAATCCGGAGTGTCAGGACAACAAGCCATGACCAAAACCATACACCGTTTTTTCATTAAACACCTGACCATGTTTCTGATTCCTACGCTGATCCCCACGATTTTGCTCGGCATGCTGGCCTTCGTCATCATTCAGGGTTACGTCAAGGAAGAAATCAATCACAGCAACATGAATATGCTTAAGCAGTCCAAGGAAAACGTCGAGCTGATTTTTAACGAGCTGGACTCCCTGGGCCTGTATTTTATGGTGAACGCCATCGAATTTGCCAGCTTGAAGCGGTTGATTTTGAAACCGGCGCTTGATTTGGATGATTACAAGTCGCTCGCCACGCTGAAAAATTTCATCGATGCCCCCGCCACAGCCAGACCGTATATCGACTCGATTTACGTGTATTTGACGAACAAGGATAATCGTTTTATAACGACGGTTACCGGCGGATTGCAGGATTTGGACCATTTTTACGATACGCAGTGGTATGACAGCTACAGGCGGCATAACAACGGTGTGCTGTGGGTGGAGACGCGCAGCATTCGGAAATATCAGTTCAACACCGTGACCGAGCTCATTTCCGTATATAAAAAGCTGTCCGCCACCGGCGAAGGCGATGGAGTCATCGTCCTGAACATCGACGCCAAATACGTGAGGGCGCAGTTGAGCAATTTGGCGATGATGGACGATCAGTCCCTGCTTATTCTGGACCGCAGCGGCGCCGTCATCATGAAGGATAAAAACCTGCCTTACATCGATTCGCTGGACCTGCGGCACGTCGCCGAAATGCCCTCCTCTACGTTCGAGCTGACATCGGGAAAACAGACCTTCATCGTATCCAAGCTGGAATCGGACAAATACGGCTGGACGTTCCTTTCGGTTTCGCCGCGCGAATCGTTTTACAGCATACCGATCAAACTGATCATGTATTCGCTTCTGCTGCTGCTCCTGTCGTTTCTGCTGGGTACGGCAGTCACCTATTATTTGACGCGCAGAAATTATCTCGACCTGAAAATGATCGTAGGCATTCTCGACTCCGCGGAGCATGGCAAACCGCTGCCGGCGCTGCCGAGTAAAGTTTCCGACGTGTACAGCTACATCGTGCAAAATCTGCTGAAGCGGTTTATCGAATACAACTATTTGAGCATGCAGCTTTCCGAACGCAAATACCGGGCGCAGGCGATGGAGCTGATGGCGCTGCAGTCGCAGCTCAATCCGCATTTTCTGTTCAATACGCTGGAAACGATCAACTGGCGGGTGCTGAAGCTGAGCGGCATGCCAAACGAGGTCAACGGCATGATCGAGCATCTCGGCGATATTTTGCGTTATTCGCTCGACGACCCGAACAAAAAGGTGATTTTGCAAAAGGAAATTTTGCATACGGAGCGGTATATCGACATTCAAAAAATACGCTACGAGGATACGTTCGACGTCATATGGGAATACGAGGATCATCTGCAAACGTACAATGTGATCAAGATGATCCTACAGCCGCTCGTCGAAAACAGCCTCTATCACGGGATTAAGGAGGCCGAGCGGAAGGGGCTGATCAAAATCAAAATCCGCCTCGATGCCGGAGGCATCCTGCACATAGCGGTCATCGACAACGGCATCGGCATGGATCGCCGGAAACTGCAGCTTCTGCGGGAAGACATGGACAGGGAGACGGAGCAGGCGGAGCATATCGGCCTGTACAATACGCACAAGCGGCTGAAGCTTACGTACGGGGAGACATACGGAGTGACGGCGCGCAGTAAGGCGGGATGGGGGACAGCGGTTTATTTGCGGATTCCGGTGCTGGACTGATGAGTCGATGCGACGAGTCCATGTGTCAGATGTAAGATCAACCCTTCGGGTTCATAAAGGAACTACCGTGCGCTAAAATGGCCATTTCAATTGGTTCGCCAATAATAAAGGAACTGTGGTGCTTTATTGGCATGTTTTGCCGGTCCACTCGCCATTTTTGAGCGATTTAGTAAACGTCAGTTCCTCTATTTTTTGGGATATGCTCATTTTTCCGAATATAACGAACGTCAATTCCTCTATAATTGCCCTCGTCCGTGCGACTTATCAACATCGGGTCATGGGCGGGGGTATCCCCTCCGGCCGCCGGAGGCGTGCAATCTGTTCGGGTATACCCTCAACCCTGCCATAGGATTCATCGGTCACTCACATCAGCAAATTGGGCAGCACCGTCACGATCCAGGGCACATATGTAATGAGCAGCAGGACCGCAATAACGGCCGCCAAAAACGGCCAGATTTCCCGCGTATATTGCCCTACGGACACTTTGTTCAGCGAACAAACGGTAAACATCATCGCCCCGAACGGAGGATGTATGCCGCCGATCGTAATATTGAGTACCATCACGATGCCGAAAGCGATCGGATCGATGCCGAGAGCCAATATCGTCGGCATCAAAATGGGCGTCATTACGATCAAAATCGCACTTCCGTCCGCCAAGCAGCCGATAACGAGCAAAGCGATGTTGATAATAAACAAAATCACGTAAGGATTATCCGATAAAGACGTCAGAAACTCTGCAGCCATATGCGGAATCCGTTCGAAGGTAAGCATCCGGCCGAGCCCGTTCGACGCCGCCAAAATGAGCATGATGATCGCGGTGATGCGCACTGTTTCCGCGAGCACCGGGATAACGTCCTTTAATTTAAAGGATTTGTAAACGAAGCAGCCTACCGCCCAAGTACCGACGACCGCCATAGCCGCCGCCTCCGTCTCGGTAAACATCCCGATCCGGATGCCGCCGATAATGACAACCGGAATAATCAGCGCCCAGGAAGCGTCCAGAAAGGAAGACCACAATTCGCGAGGATTGGCCATTTTCTCGCGGGTCGGTTTATATCCGCGCCGTTTGGCTACGATATGAACCGTAACCATCAAGGCGATGCATATAAGAATGCCGGGAATGATGCCGCCGATAAACAGCTTGCCGATCGAGACGTTGGCGAGGTACCCGAACAATACAAGGGCGATGCCGGGAGGAAGAATCGGCCCCATGATGGAACCCGCCGCCGTCAGCGCGGAGGACCAGGCCCGGTCGTAGCCGCGCTTCTCCATTTCCGGGACGAGCGTTTTCGAGATCGCCGCCGCATCGGCATTGGCCGAACCTGACAATCCGCCGATAAATGCGTTGGACAGAACGTTGACCTGAGCCAGGCCGCCCGTCAAGTGACCGACAAAATTTTCGCTGAACACCAATATTCTGGAGGTCATGCCGGAAGCGTTCATGATTTCCCCTACCAGAATGAAAAAAGGAATCGCCAGCAGCGGAAAAGATTCCATTCCGCTGACAAAGGCTTGAAACACCAGCACGGGAGGCATCGTATCGCTTGTAAAAAAGTAGATCGACGTGCAAAACAATATGGCCAGCGCCACAGGCAACCCGACAAAAACGCTAATCCCCAAAAATCCGAGCGCAGAGCCGATCATCTACAACACCTCTTTCGCAATGGAAACCTCTTGGTTCATCAATGGTTTTTTAGCAATAATGCTCTTGATATTTAAAATGAACTGCGTACCTACCCGCAAAAGCAGGAATGTGAAGCCGATGGGCATGGACAGGTATATCACCGTATAACGCTGCCTTAAAATGCCGGTAAACTTCTGCATCCCCAAATCCCAGGAAAAATTCCAGCTCAGAACGATCAGCACGAGCAAAAATCCGATGACGACCAACTGGACGGCCACGTCCATATAAATTCGTTTTCTTTCCGGCAAAAACCAATGGATCGCTTCGATTTTCGGATGCAGGTTGCGCCGGGCCGCCGCGCCGATGCCGAACATGATCATCCACACGAAAAGGATAAGCGTGATCTCGCTTGCCCACAGGATCGGGGCGTTGAAAATATACCGCAGCACGACATTGGCAAAGACGAGCAGCACCATAAGCGCAAGGCAGATCCCGCCAATAAACTCCTCAAAACAGTTCCAAAACCAGGTCAGGAATTTCATCTTATCTCCCCTTCACGAATCATGATGTCGGAAACGCTTACAGGAACCGCCGCCTAAGGGGCTCGGCTCAAACGGACAGCGGTTCCGTACGGCTACTGTTTAACGATGCTTTGAATTTTATCGTACAGGCCGGGAGTCCAGTTGCTGAACTTGGTGTACGTGGATTTGCTGGCTTCTTTAAACGCGGCAACGTCTACATCCGTAACAAACTTCGCTCCCGCCGCTTCCAGCTTCTTTTTCCATTCGGCATCCTGCTCGATTGCAAATTTGCTTTCCTCCGCCCCGAATTTCTCGAATTCTTCGACGAGAATTTGTTGAATGTCGGCTGGCAGGCTGTCGAAATATTTTTTCCCGATAACCATGCCGGTCAATGCCTTAAAGTGTCCGGTCATCGAAATGACTTTGGCGCTTTCGTAAAACTTGAGGCCGTAAATCGACGATAACGGAGCTTCCGCCGCGTCGATGACGCCGCTGGACAGGCCGGTAAACACTTCCGAGAACTGCAGCTCGGTCGGCGTCGCCCCCAAAGAGCTGAACGTTTCTTTCCACATTTGGCTCGGCGGAATGCGGAACTTGACGCCTTTCAAATCCGACGGCTTGCGGATTTCCTTTTTGCTCACGACATGGCGGTCCCCGTAATACCAGTTGAAGGCAAGCACCTTCAGTCCTTTTTTCTCCAGATCGGAGCTTACGCCCTTGAACCAGTCGCTTTTTAAAATCTTGTTGTAATCCTCCGCTTTATCGACGATATACGGGCCGTTCAGAACGCCGAAGTCCGGCACGTAGTCTTGCATGTAGCTCGGATCCGCGCTGCCTACGACGGGTGCGCCGGCGAGCGCCTGCTCGAACGTTTCCTTGTTGTTGCCCAAGGAGGAGTTCGGGTATACCTGAATTTCCACCTTCCCGTTCGTGCGCTGCTTGACGCTGTCGGCCAATTTTTTCGCGTACACGTTGATCGGCTCGTTGTCCGCCTGCACCGTGCCGATCTTGATGACGATCTTGTCCGTGCTCCCTGCGGCGCCGCCGCCGGAGGCGTTCTTGGTAGCGGACGTTCCGCCGCAGCCTGCAGTTACCAGAGCCAGTGCCGTAATCGCGATCGCAGAAATCCAGCTTGCTTTTTTCAGCTTCATTTACTTAGTCCCCCTCGATTTAGTGATGATCAGTCATTCGACGGTTTGCCGTTCGGATATACGATGACTTTCATGCTGCCTTTTTTGTTCGTTCTCGCCCGCTCCAGCGCAAGTGCCGTATCCTCCAGCGAATAAAAGTCGGTGATCAGCTTTTTCGTGTCGAACCGGCCCGAGGCGAGCAGTTCGATTCCGAGCGGATACGTATTGGTATAACGGAACGTGCCGTACATAGCGATTTCTTTTTGCAGAAGCAGCGTCAGGTTCAGCGGTACTTTCTCTGCAGCGGGAAATCCGATGAGCACCAGCTTGCCTCCGCGCTTCAGCCATTCGATGGAAGAATCGATGACCCCCGCATGTCCCGACGTGTCGATGACCATGTCAACCCCACGACCGCCGGTCCACTGCGCGATCGCCTCCGCCGTATCCCGCTCCAGCACGTTGACGCACAGCTTCGCTCCCATCTCCGCGGCAAGCCCGAGGCGAAACGGCTCCACATCGGTTACGGCGATGTTTTCGGCGCCGAGCGCTCTGGCGGCAATAATCGCGGTCAGGCCGACCGGCCCCATTCCCGCAATCAGCACCGTGGAACCGGCCTCAAGCCCCGCCCTCCGGCAGGCATGAATGCCGACGGACAGCGGCTCGACAAGCGTCGCTTCCTCGTAGGAGAGGTGGTCCGGAATCGGAAACAGCAGATGGTCGGGATGGACGATGTATTCCGCAAAAGCCCCGTCTACAGGCGGCGACGACAGAAACCTTACCGAAGGGCACAAATTGTACTTCCCGGCCTTGCAGTACTCGCAGCGGAAGCATGACATACCCGGTTCGATCGCGACGCGGTCGCCGATCTTCACCTGTGTAACCTCCGCACCGGCCTGCACGACCAGCCCCGCGCATTCATGGCCCTGAATGAGCGGGTTCTCCACCGCCTTCCGGCCGATTCTGCCATGCTCGTAGTAATGCACATCCGAGCCGCATACCCCGACGGCCATCACCTTCACCAGCACGTCGTGCGGCCCGAGCCCGGCGAGCGCTCTCTCTTCCATCGCGACCTGCATCGGCTTCATGAGGACAGCCGCCTTCGTCTTCTGCGGAAGCTCGCTTGTAAGTGCTTTCAATTGATCCACCGCCTTTTAGTCGTAATAAAGCAGCACCTTGCCGCCCAGCTTGTTTTCGCAAAGCTCGAATGCTTCGTGCCACCGGCTGAGCGGCAGCTTGTGCGTGATGCAATCCCTGAAGCGAATTCGGTCCTGCTCGAATATGTGCATGACCCGGTCCCAGGTCGATAACGAATGGCCGACCGAGCCGAACAGCTGCACCTGCTTGAACAAAATCAGATCGTAATCGATCGCGGCTTCTTTCCCGACGATGCCCACCTGGATGAGCTTGCCCATTTTTTTGAGCGAGCGCAGGCATGTGTTGATGGAGGCCGCAGCACCCGCACATTCCACTGCGACGTCGACGCCGCCTCCGCGCGTTTCCTCGGCAATGACGGAGCCGATGTCTTCCTGAATGACGTCCACGACCCGGGCGGCGCCCAATTTGCGGGCAAGCCGCAGCCGTTCGCGGTCGGCGGTCGTCCCCGCGACGATGACCTTCAGTCCGCGTCCCGCAAGCAAAGCGAGGCACAGCAGCCCGATCGGGCCGGGGCCCGAGACGAGCACCAGATCGCCGGCCTGGAGCTGGGTCAGCTCCTCCAGCGCGTTGACCGCGCAGGCGAGCGGCTCTGACAAAGCGGCCACCTCGAGCGATACGTGATCGGGAATCTTATACACCATATCTTCCCGGACGACGACATACTTCGTAAAGCTTCCGTTTACGCCATACCCCATCCCCCGGCGAGCCGGACAAAACATGTAGTGCCCCTGCCGGCAATACGAGCATTCGCCGCACGTTACCGCGGTGGACGGGAGCACGGTGACCCGGTCCCCCGCCTTCAGCCGTTTGATGTTTCTCCCCGTTTCGGAGACGATGCCGGAGAATTCATGTCCGAGCACGACCGGCGGGTAATTCATAAACGTGTTGTGCAAAATATGCAAATCCGTTCCGCAAATCCCGGTGTAGCTCACCTCGATTTTCACCGTATCGTCGGTGCAAACAGGCTCTTCGATCCGCTCGAGCCGGACGTGTCCGTAGCCCGGCTCCATTTTCATCAACGCCTTCATCGCCGCACCGCCTTTACATCTTGATGACGACGATGCGCTCGTCGGTCATCTCTTCGATTGTATAACGCGGCCCTTCCTTGCCGATGCCGCTGTTTTTGATGCCGCCGTACGGCATCACGTCGGAGCGGAACGTCGAAACGTCGTTGATGAGCACGCCGCCGAACTCCAGCTCGTATACGGCTCTCATGGCGAGCTGCAGGTTCGAGGTGAACAAGCCGGCCTGCAGGCCGAATTTCGAATCGTTCGCCTGGGCAAACACCCAATCGATGTCGTCGTAAGGGATGACATTCACGACCGGCCCGAACAGCTCCTGGCACATCACCTTCATGTCCGGCTTTACATCCGTGATGATCGTGGGCTGATAGAAGGTGCCGTCCCGCTTTCCTCCGCACAGCACTTTGGCCCCGGCCGCCACTGCCTCGTTCACCCACGCTTCGACCCGCATAGCTTCCTTCTCGGAGATGAGCGGTCCGATGTCGGTGTCCTCTTCCTCCGGATTGCCGACCTTCATCCGCTCGGCGGTCCGCACCAGCATAGCGACGAACTCGTCGTGGATGTCCTTATGCACGTACAGCCGCTGCACCGAAATGCACGCCTGGCCGTTGGTGGCGGAAAGCCCGCGGAGCGCGCACAGCTCGGCGATTTCGCCGATGTTCAAAGCGTCGCGGTGCACGATCGTCGGCGAGTTGCTGCCGAGCTCCAAGGTCACCTTGCGGATGCCCGTCGTGCTTTTGATGTGCCGCCCTACGCCGACGCTGCCGGTGAACGTAAACATGGCGATGCGTTCGTCCTCGAGCAAATACTGTCCTGTCTCCTGCCCGAGCCCGTGTACGACGTTCAGAAATCCGGGAGGAAGTCCCGCCTCCTGCAAAATGCTTACCATCGCCATGACCGTGACGGGAGTGACCTCGGCCGGCTTCAGCACGACCGCGTTGCCCGCCGCAATCGCCGGGGCGATCTTGTGCGCGGTCAGATTGATCGGGTTGTTGAATGGCGTGATCGCACAAACGACGCCGACCGGCACGCGCACCGTAAAAGCCAGCTTGTTTTCATTGCCCTGCTGTGCGGCGATCGGCACGCAGTGGCCGGCGATCCGCTTCGCTTCTTCGGCGCTGATCGTGAAGGTCGCTACCGCGCGGTCGATTTCGACCCGGCAATCCTTGATCGTCCGGCCGACTTCCCGCACGAGCGACATGGCGAGCTGCTCCTTGCGCTCCTTCAGCAGCTGCGCCGCCTTCAGCAAAATGCCGCTGCGCTCGACCGGCGACAGCTTGACGGTCCTGAACGTATGCAGGGCGTTTGCGACCGCACGGCCGACGACTTCGCGGCTTGCTTTATGAATTTCCGCTATCCGTTCGCCGGAAAATTTGTTGTAAACGGGAATCGTATCGCCGGTAAAATCCGTTTCGCCTCCGATAATGCTTCCAAAAACGGGAATAGTCACTGTCGCTTCAGCCTCCGATCCGCTTTTTGAGCAGGCATTGTTTGACGCGGTCCGCCACATGCGCCGCGGACAGCTCGTATTTGTCCAGCAGGGCGCTGTTGGAGCCGGACTGAATGTTTTTGTCCTGCACCCCGACCCGGAGCATCGGCACCGGGCAATGCTCGACGAGCACTTCCGCCACCGCGCCGCCGAGACCCCCGAGAACGCTGTGATCCTCCGCAGTCACGATCGCTCCCGTCTCCCTCGCTGCCCTGACAATCGCCTCGACGTCCAGAGGTTTGATCGAAGGCATGTGCAGCACCGCCGCGGAAATGCCTTCCGCCTCCAGGTCGCGGGCGGCCTGCAGCGAACGGCCCGTCTGCGAGCCGGTGGAAATAATCGTGATGTCTTTGCCTTCCTTGACCTTGGCGGCCTCGCCCAGTCGGAAGCGGTATCCGTCCGTAAACACCGGCGCCACCGGGTCGCGGGTCAGGCGAATGTAGACCGGCCCTTTATATTCGTTCGCAAATTCGATCATTTGTCCGACCTCGTACGTATCCGCCGGAGCAAGCACGACCATGTTCGGCAAGCTTCTCATGATCGCGATGTCCTCGACGGCCTGGTGCGTTTTGCCGGCACAGCCGTTCAGCACCCCGGCGTACGCTCCAAGCAGCTTCACATCCAGCTTCGGCTGCGCGACGACGACGGACACCTGATCCAGGCAGCGCTTGGTGAGAAAAGCGGCGAACGTCGAAACCCACGGCTGAAGGCCGATGGTGGCGAGGCCTGCGGCGACGCCGATCATGTTTTGCTCCGCGATGCCCATTTGCAAAAATTTGTGCGGCAAATTTTCCGCAACGGTATTGATTTTCGTGGAGTTGGCCAGATCGCCGTCCAGCACATACACTTTCGGATCCGTCTTGGCGAGCTCGAGAATGACGTCGCCTAACATATCGCGCATCGATTTTTGTTCCATCATAAGTTCGGGCATGTTACCGGTCACCTCCCGCTGTGATCTCTGTGATCGCTTGCTCCAGCTCCTGTCGGGTAGGCACTTTGGAATGCCACAAATAAGCGTTCTCCATAAAGCTGACCCCTTTGCCTTTCACGGTGTTCGCAATGATGATCGTCGGGCGGCCCTTATGCGACTTGGCCCGATCGCAGGCTTCCACGATTTCTTCGAACCGGTGGCCGTCGATCGTCACGACGTTCCAGCCGAATGCCGACCATTTCGTCTCCGGCGATTGAATCGGGACTTCGCGGCTTTGGTTCGGCGCTTCCCAGCCGTACTGCTGCAGCTTGTTGTAGTCCAGAAAGACGACCAAATTGTCAAGAGCATAGCGGACGGCAACATCGGCCGCCTCCCACACCTGCCCTTCCTGGGCTTCGCCGTCTCCGAGCACGCAGAAGGTGGTGAACGATTTGCCGGTCAGCTTGGCGCCGAGCGCCATGCCGACGGCCGCCGAAATCCCTTGGCCGAGTGAGCCGGTCGACATGTCCAGCCCCGGCAGGGCACCCATGTCCGGATGAGCCTGGAGCCGGGAATCGATTTTATCGAACGTTTTCAGTTCCTCCACCGGCAAGTAGCCGCGCAGCGCCATCACGGTATACAAAGCGATGGCGGAGTGCCCTTTGGATAACACGAAGCGGTCTCTCTCTTCCCAGTCCGGCTGATCCGGCCTGATGTTCATCACTTCGAAATAAAGCGCCACGAGCAAATCGGTCACGGACATTGGCCCCCCCATATGTCCGGCGTTTGCGTAATGCACCGTTTCCACGATCAGCTTCCTTGTCGATGCCGCCAAAGCTTTCAGCGTTTTCAGCTGCTCCTGCGTCATTTCCATGTACCTCGGCCCCCTTATTTGTCTAACCGGTGTTTATTGATAACGTTCCAGTCGAGTTTCACCCCGAAGCCCGGATCGCTTGGGATTTCATAATATCCGCCGCGGAACGGATTGCGGTCCGCGATAAGGCTGTAGAACATCGGATCGCGGTCCGGATGGAAAACTTCGAGGAAAGTTCCCGTCGGCGCCGAACCGAGCAAATGGGCGGAAATTTGCGGCTCCTCGTGATGCGCCATCTCGAAGCCGAGCGCCGCAGCCGCGCCCGCGACCTGCCGCCACACCGTAGGCCCGCCGCTCCAGCTCGCATCGTAATTGCACACGTCGATCGATCCGTTCATCATGAACTCGATGCATTTGGCCGGAGACACCTCGCTTTGTCCGGCGGCGACCGGAATGCCCGACATCATGCGGATATCGCGCATCGCGTCCTTGTCGTAGCTCCACCGGCACGGCTCCTCGAACCAGCGGATATTGTAATCCCTGATGCCGAGCGCAAACTTCAAAGCGTCCTTGCGGGACCAGCCCTGATTGGCGTCGACGGCGAGGATGAAATCGTCGCCGGCCGCCTTGCGGGCGATTTCGACGCGTTTGATATCGACCTCCGGCGATCTGCCGCCGACTTTGAATTTGCAGGCGGCGACGCCCATTTCTTTGTAATTTTCGATATCCTGCCGAATCGCCTTCTCGTCGCAATCGACGCCCTCGGTGTAGTAGCCACCGATCAGCATGACCGGAAGCGATGTTTTGTCACCGCCCCAAAGCTTCACCAAAGGTGCCTGCAGCGTTTTGCCTATCGCATCGTGAACCGCGCTGTCCACACATGAGAGCGCATTCAAGGCGATTTTGCGATCGGCCAAAATGTTATATGTAAGCGGATAAATTTTTTGCCAGATGAGGTTCGAGTCGAACACATTCTCTCCGACGATACGCGGAGCGATATCCTCGCGGATCATCTTGACGATCGCATCCAGATGATCGAGCTCGTCGCCGTTATAAATTTCGCCGGCGATGCCATCCTCCGTTTCGATCCGCGTCACGACCGTAACCCGATGGCTCATAAAATAATTGCTGCCTTTATAAACTTTGTTCAAAGGCATTTTAACCGGAATCGCTTCCACATGTTTGATTCGAGATTTCATTGCTCTCTCCCCCTGAGAATGATGATCGATATATGATTTTTCTGAAAATGGGAAACGTTTCCGATTTGCTTTAAAAAAAATTGCCGTGTCCCGCATCCGTTTCAAACCGGCCGGCACGATTCCCTGACGATAAATTCCGTCGGCACGATAACCGGCTTCAAAGTACCGTACAGATCAGGCTCATCCAGATACTTCAGCAGCACTCTGGCCACGCTGGCCCCCATTTCCAAAAGCGGCCTTCTGATCACCGTCACGGGAGGATTCAGCAGCTTCGTCAGCTCGTAATCTTCGACCGTGATGATCGACAAATCCTTCGGATACTCGAGTCCGTTATCCCTCATCGTCTGCAGGATGCCGTGAAACATCTGGTTGTTCAGCGAGATGAGCGCGGTAATATGGCCCCGCTGTATTTCAGGCAGCAGATCGAGCATGATGAGCCGGCCGGATTCGTCGGAAAAGCGCCCCTCGCGGATCAGGCCGTCGCCTGCCGTTTTGCCGAAGCTTGCAAACGCTTCTTTATACGCCTGAATGCTGACCTTGGTCGGCCGGATTTTCCGGCTGCCTCCGACCAGCGCGATCCCTTCGTGCCCCAGGGAAAGCAAATAACTTACCGCTTTTTTCACCGAAGAGTAGTAATCCGTCATAATGCCGGACGCGAGGCCCGGAATGTCGCGGTCCAAAGTGACGATAGGGATTTTCACGCCTTCGAAAAGCTTCTGCAGCTCTTCGTCATCTTCGCGCGGAACGGAAAGAATGATCCCGTCAAAATTGCGCCCGGACAAAAACGATGCGATTTTATCCACGACATTGGTATGGCCGATATCGCACAAGGATAACGTGTAGCCCGAGTCTTCCAGCTCGTTTTGAATGCCTTTGGCAATTTGCGTAAACGATACGTTGGAAATATCGATAAAGAAGGCGATGCTTTTGTACTTGTTGGAACGCATGCTTTGCGCCGTCTGGTCGGGAATGTAGCCGAGCTGCTGAATGCTTTCGAATATTTTCTTCTTCGTCTTCAAGCTGATTCCGGGCGCCCCGTTAATCGCGCGGGATACGGTCCCCAGCCCGACGCCGGCGTGAAGGGCGACATCCTTGATGGTCACTTTCGGCTTATTGTTCATTCCATGCACCATTCCTTACGTTTTGGAAACGTTTCCTGTTTTTATTATGGCACCGCCCTTTTACTTTTGTCAATACATAATTCGTAAATATTTATACATAAACATTCATTGTTTTAAACATACTACCGGACATACGGATTCTAACTTTTTCCATCGCCGTTCGGAGAACTTTATGCAGAGACTTGCGAAAATAACCGCTTTCCAAATGTACTGCGCGCTGACACTTTCGATCGGCCTCAACAATCACGTGCTGCAGATCCCCGTTTTATTACAGCTCGCAAAAAGGGACGCCTGGGCGGGCGTCGCCTGCTCCTTTTTGCCTGCCATCGTTTGGACCTGCATGCTGTATGCGGTCGTGAAAAGGACCGGAAACCGCAAGCTGACGGAAATGTTAAAGCAGCGCTTCGGCAAGGCCGTCGGCACGGGAGCCGTGCTTATGATCGGCTGCTACTGTCTGGTACATACCTTCGTCACTCTTCATGATATGGTGAACTGGACAAAAGTGTCTTATTTGCCGCAAACGCCGAAATCGGTTATCGGCATCACGTTTGCCGCACTTTGTTTTTTTGCCGCGAAAGCCGGAATAAGAGCGATTGCCATTACGTCCGGCCTGCTGCTGCCTGGGGTTGTTTTGCTCGGCTTGTTCGTAATGAGCGCCAATTTTCAATACAAGGACTATACCCTGCTGCTTCCTCTTTTTACCCACGGTTATATGCCGGCAATCAAGGCCGGGTTTTATTCGCTCGGAGGGTCGCTGGAGCTTGTTCTTATTCTTGCTATGCAGCAGCACCTGTCTTCGGCGGTGCGGATTTCATCGCTGCTGGGGTTATCCGCATTCCTGATCGTACTGACGCTCGGACCGCTCATTGGCGCCATCGCCATTTTCGGTCTGTTCGAAGCGGCCAGCATGCGTTACCCGGCTTTCGAACAGAGGCGAATGGTGCAGATCGGGAAATATTTGTCCCATCTGGACTTTTTCTCTATTTATCAGTGGATATCGGGGGCTTTCATCCGGGTTTCGCTGCTGCTGTTTCTGGCCGTCGACGTGACCGGATTCGAAAAACGAAGCCGCACGAAGCTGCTCGCCGCCCTTTGTGCCGTTATTCTCGCGTTGACACTGTTTCCGTGGGACGACATGACGCTGCTGCGGTGGGTGAGGCATGCGCTGTTCCCGGTTTCGTTCGGAATGAACCTGGTTCTGTTTTTGTTCCTGTTCGCGGCAATCGTCATATTCAATAAACGAAAGGAGGAAACGGGTGATGCCGGCTGTTGACGAACGCCAGCTTCGCGATTCGTTTGCCCGGGCGGAAGATGTCGCCATCGCTGAATTTCGCTTCGAGTCGCCTTCTGCTCCGGTTCGCGTACTTTTGCTGTATAGCGAAGGACTCGCCGATACGAAACAAATCGACCAGTCGGTGCTTCCGCATCTGAAAACGATGCTGCGAGAGACGGAGCGAATCGACGAATCGGCCTTGCTTACCGGAATGACGCTGCAGCTTCAGCCGGTTTCCGGCCCGGACGAGCTCGGTACGGTCACGAAACGCGTCTTCTCCGGAGAACTGGTGCTGTTTTTCGAAGAAGCGGGACTTCTGTACTCCGTTGATATTTCGAACCCGCCGAACCGGCAGCCGGAGGAATCGAGCTCCGAATCGTCGATCAAAGGACCGCGCGACTCTTTTACGGAAAACGTAGCTACGAACGTTGCCTTGATCCGCAAGCGGATGAAGACGCGTTCCCTTTGCTGCGAAAAGTTCGAGATCGGCGAAAGGAGCCGGACATCGGTTGCCCTGCTGTATTTGGCGGATGTGGCGCGGCCTGACGTCATAGAGGAAGCGAGAGGGAGGCTGCGGAGCTTGAAAGTGGACGGCCTGCTCAGCAGCGGCCAGCTGGAAGAGGGCTTGTCAGGCAAAAAGATCAGCTTGTTCCCGCTGCTCGACTATACCGGCCGTCCCGAATATGTGGCGGACTGTCTGCTCAGAGGCCGTTTCGCCGTGCTTGTCGACGGTTCCCCGATGGCGGTCATCGCGCCGGCCAACCTGATGCTGACTTTGAAATCGGCGGAGGATGTGCATTTTCCGTTTTATTATGTGTCGATGGAGCGCTTGCTGCGGTTTGCCGGGCTGATCGTTTCGACCTTTCTCCCCGGATTTTGGCTTGCCTTGATCGCTTACAATGTGGATCAACTTCCGTTTCCGCTTGTCGCGACGATCTCTTCCTCGAGGCTGGGACTTCCGTTATCCGGACCGATGGATTTCATTCTCATGCTGCTGCTGTTCGAGCTGTTCCGCGAAGCCGGCATGCGGCTGCCCAAGGCGGTCGGACAAACCGTTACCGTCGTCGGCGGACTCATCGTCGGAGATGCGGCGATTCGGGCCGGCATTACGAGCCCGACGACGCTCGTTATAACTTCGATTTCAACGATTTCGATGTTTACCGTCGTCAATCAGACGCTCGCCGGAACGGTTTCCGTGCTGCGGGTCGCCATTCTTCTCGTATCCGGCTTCCTGGGCATATACGGCTTTATGCTGTGCATGATAGGGCTTGCTTTGTATTTATCGACGCTGGAGTCGTTCGGGGTTCCGTATATGGCCCCGCTTTCCCCGCCCAAATTCAGGGAAATCCCCGGTGCCTTGCTGGCAAAACCTTGGAAGACCGCCAAACGGCGGCCGTTCTTTTTGAAAACCAGGGACAAAACCCGCCGGGGAGGCGGTTCCGCATGATCCGTAAAATATTGCGGCTCGCCGCCGTCACTGCGCTTTTGTCGCTGCTGGCGGGGTGCTGGGATATCAAGACGATCCAGGATATGAACTATTTTACGGCGCTCGGCATCGATTTCAAGGACGGGCGTTATATCGTTTACGCTCAGATGCTCGACTTCTCGAGCGTCGCCAAGCAGGAAGGCGCCAAGATGAGCGGGTCCCCCTCCATCTGGTCCGGCCATGAGGAAGGAATCAGCGTCGGGGACGCCACAGCCAAGCTTTACAAAACGTCCCAGCAGCGGGTATTTTGGGGGCATGTCACCAGCATCGTCATGACGGAAAACGCGCTCAGGCAAGGAATCATCCCTAATCTCGACAGTCTGCTGCGCTATAACGAAACCCGCTACATCCAGTGGGTATACGCCACCCGGGAACCGATCGACCGACTGTTCACCGTCGAACCATTCTTCAGCTTGTCTCCGCTCGCCTCCATTTTGGCGCAGCCGCTGGAAAATTTCCAGCAGTTTTCTTATATACGGCCCATTCGTCTGAACAGGGCGTTTGTCCGGCTGCGTGAGCCGGGCTACACCCTGCTGCTGCCCTCGTTAAGCATCAATACGACGACATGGAAAAAAAATAACGAGCCCGACCCGAAGCTGGCGGTGAACGGCGTTTACGCCATAGGAAGCGGAAATACTGTCAAGTGGTTCGGCGAAGACAAGCTTCCCGGACTGCGCTGGTTGGAGGAAAAAACAAACCGCACCATGTTTATGCTGTACGAGGAAGGGGAAGCTGCGGCCAAAATTACGGCGGAAAAACCGCAGGCTAAAATCATCCCGCACGCCGGCGGGGATTCGCCCTCTTTTACAATCCGCCTCCAATGCAGGGCTTTCCTCTCCGAGCAGCTGCGCCCGATGAAAGAATCCACGATCGAAAAGAAAGCGGCCGGCGCCATTCGTTCCGAAATCGAGCGCACGTTCGCGGAGGGCAAAAAAAGCTCTGTCGATTTGTACAGTCTTGAGCACAGGTTGTACCGCGACGCTTTTCCGCTCTGGAGCAAGCTCACCCAAAACGGCGCCGCCCCTCTGAGCGATTACTCGCTGGACCGCATCGATATCGATGTTAAACTTATCCATTCGGGCATGTATAAAGAGAACAAGCAGCAGCAGCAGCAGTATTGATGGCTCCTTTAGCCCAAATCTTCTAGTACCGCGCGACGATCATTTTTTTGCGCGTATAAAACTCGACTCCGTCTCTGCCGTTGGCATGCAGATCCCCGTAAAACGACTTTTTGTAGCCGGAAAAAGGGAAAAAGGCCATCGGCGCGGGAACGCCGACATTGACGCCGAGCATTCCGGCGTCGATCCGCTCGCGGTAATGGCGGACCGCTTTGGCGCTGTCCGTGTAAATGCAGCCGCCGTTGGCGAATTCGGAACGGTTTGCGATGTCAATCGCTTCGTCCAAGGTTTGCGCCCTGACGACGGACAGCACCGGAGCGAAAATTTCGTCCCGCCAAATTTTCATGCCCGTCTGCACGCGGTCGAAAATGGTCGGCCCGACGAAGAAGCCGTTTCCTCCGAGCTTCTCCGGCAGCTCGCGGCCGTCCAGCACAAGCGAGGCGCCTTCGGCAACCCCCGATTCGATATACTGCAAGGTGCGCGCCTTATGGGACTCGCGGATAACCGGCCCGAGGAATACGCCCTGCTCGAGCCCGTTGCCGATCACGATCCGGCCGGCGGCCTCCTTAAGCCGTGCAACCAGTGCGTCGGCCACTTCGCCGACCGCCACGACTACGGAAGCCGCCATGCAGCGCTCTCCCGCGGAGCCGAACGCCGCGTTAATAATCTCTTTGACCGCCAGGTCCAGGTTGGCGTCCGGCATGACGATGGAATGGTTTTTCGCCCCGGCCAGCGCCTGCACCCTCTTGCCGTGCGCCGCCGCCGTTTTATACACGTATTCGGCCACCGGCTGCGAGCCGACGAAGGAAATGGCGCTCACCTGTTCATTTTCCAGGAGGCCGTTCACCACATCGTGCGCCCCGTGCACCACGTTCAGCACGCCGTCCGGCAGCCCGGCCTCGGCAAACAGCTCGGCAAGCCTGTTTGCCAGCAGCGGCGTCCTCTCCGACGGCTTGAGCACAAACGTATTGCCGCAGGCGATCGCCAGCGGGAACATCCAGCACGGCACCATCATCGGAAAGTTGAACGGCGTGATGCCTCCGACGACGCCGAGCGGATAGCGGTACATGCCCGACTCCAGGCCTGTGGCGATATCCGGAAGCACGCTGCCCATCATCAGCGTCGGAGCACCTGCGGCGAATTCCACGCATTCGATGCCCCGCTGCACCTCGCCGTACGCTTCGCTGTAGCTTTTGCCGTTCTCCTTCGTCACGAGCTGCGCCAGCTCTTCCCAATGCGCGACGAGCAGCTGCTGGTATTTGAACAGCACTTTCGCTCTGCGGGGCACCGGCACCCGGCTCCATTCGCGGAACGCTTCCCTTGCTGCCGCCACCGCCTGATCGAGCTCCGCCCGCGATGACAGCGGAACCATGGCGAGTATTTCCCCGGTAGCCGGATTCGGCACCGGCTCGGTTTTGCCGGAGGTGGAATCCGTCCATTTCCCTCCGATCCAGTTTGGCAATACGGATACGGCATCGGTCATCTCTCTTCACTCCTCTTTATTTTTAATCAGGCTAACGCTTTGCCGTATTTGTCGATGACGGCCCGGATGTCTTCTACGGTCGGCATCGCCTCGGAGCTGCTGTGGCTCGACACGACGATCGATGCGGACGCCGCCCCGAACTGCTGGCTTTTCTCGACGCTCCATCCGTTCATCAGGCCGTAAATAAAGGCGCCTGCAAACGAGTCCCCTGCCCCGAACGTTTTGACGACATTCGCGGGGAACGTTGTCCCTTGATAGCAGCCGTCGTCCCGAACGTAGGCGCGCGAGCCGTCCCCGCCGTGCTTCACGAGGACGATTTGCGCGCGGTGGCGGAACCACTCCTCCGCCGTGGCCTGGTCGTCGCGCCGCAGCGGCCCCATGACGGCCTCCAGCAGATCGAACTCCTCGCGCCCGCCGAGGATGACGTCGCTTTTTTCCGCGACAAGCCTGCAATAAATGCCGGTTTCCTCCTTGGATTTCCATGTCCATGGCCGGTAATCGATGTCGAAAATGACGACGACGTTATGTTTTCTCGCCAAGTCGACGGCCAGAAACACCGCTTCGCGCGAAGGGCTTTGCGCCAACGCCGTGCCGGAGATGAGCACCGCTTTCGCCTGCCGGATGTAATCCTCCTTGATGTCGCCCGGCTCCAGCTTCAGATCGGCGACGTTGTCGCGGTACATAAGGATGCTGCACTCCTCCGGCGATTTGATTTCCGTGAAGGCAAGCCCCGTCACGCTGCCCGACTTGTCTGTGATGACGTGGGAAGTGTCGATGCCGCGCTCCCGCAAATAATTCGTGATGAACCGGCCGTGCTGATCGTCCGCCACCCTGCCGATGAAGCCGGCTTTCAGGCCGAGGCGCGCCAGCGCAATCGCAATATTGGCCGGCGATCCTCCGACATACTTGGTGAACGTTCTCGTCTCCTCCATCGGCCTGTGAATTTCGTTGGCATTCAGATCGATGCACAGCCGGCCCACACCGATCACATCGATCGGTCTGTTTGAATCGAAACGGATCATTTTGATGTTGCCTCCCCTTCCGCCGGCTGTTTTTTCCACTGTTCGAAAATCCATTCGTGGTCCTTGTCGTTCTTGAACTTCCACGTCCGCACAGGTCCCGCCATCACGTTCAAATAATACAGATCATATCCCGGCGGGGCTGAGACCGGATGGTATCCCTTAGGGACAAGCACCGCGTCGCCGTCCCGCACGATCATCGTCTCGTCAAGCGTGAGGTCGTCCGTATACACCCGCTGGACGGCAAAGCCGTGCTCCGGCTTCACCTTGTGGTAGTAGGTCTCCTCCAAAAACGATTCTTCCGGCAGATTGAGCTGATCGTGCTTATGCGGAGGGTAGCTGGACCAATGCCCGTTCGGCGTATAAACCTCGACGACGAGCAGGCTGTCCGCAGGCGACGATTCGGGCAATATGTTGTGAATCCAGCGTTCCGTATTGCCTTGCCCTCTTGGCTCCGCTCCGACTTCCGCCGGAGGGATGAGCCGCGCAGGGTATGTGCCTTTCCCCGGCGCGGAGCATACCGCGAGCTCCAGATCCGTTACAGCTTCGACCGTGAAGTTGTCTCCGGAAGGAACATACACGGAGTAAGGCGGAACGCGATCAAAGACGCTCGCACGCTCACCGATGCCCTCCCATCGCTTTTCCTGCGTCGCTACATTCGCCTTGCCGCCGAGCAGGACAAGGCACACCTCCTTGCTTTCGGTCGCGCGCTGCATCGTCTGCCCGCGAAGCAGGCGGACGACTTCAAAGCCGACGTATTCCCAGCCGGCCGATTCCGGGGTGACGGACAGCACGGTGCCGCCACCCGGCGCGTCCGTCGATTTGACGATCAATCGGGATGCATTCATGGTTTCTCTCTCTCCTTATTCACGTTATTTCACACTGCCTGCGGTTAAGCCCTGCAGGAAATATTTTTGCAGGAATAAAAACACTAAGATGAGCGGTACGCTGGCCATAAAGGAAAGCGCCATCAGCTGGTTCCATTCCGTCGTATACTCTCCGATCAGCATGCCGATCCCGATCGTCAGCGGTCTCACATTGACCGTATTGGTCAGCACCACCGCAAACAGGAATTCGTTCCACGCGAGGATGAACGTATACACTCCCGTTGCGATGAGACCCGGCAGGCTGGGCGGGATGATGATCGAGAAGAAGGTGCGCAGCGCGCCGCAGCCGTCGATCGTCGCCGCCTCGTCCAGCTCGCGGGGGATCGTGCCGATAAAATCGCGCATCATCATGATCGAAAACGGCAGCGCAAACGAGGTATACGCCAAAATCATCGCAAAATACGTGTTGTACAGTCCCACCCGCGTGATGAACAGGAAATACGGTATGCTGAGCAGCACCATCGGAAACATTTGCGTCAGCAGCACGTAGAGCAGCATCGCCCTTTTGCCTTTGAACGAAAATCGGGAAAATCCGTATCCCGCCAGCGAAGCGAACAGGATGCACAGAAACGTCACGGCGATGGCGATGATATAGCTGTTCACGAACAGCCGCACCAGATTCGGATTTTTGAGCACGGAGCGGAACGCATCCAGCGTCGGATGCTCCGGAATCCACCTGAGCGGCATCGCAAACACTTCCTGGTTCGCGCGTAGCGAAATGCTGACCATCCAGGCGATCGGCAGCATGACGATGCTGGCCAGAACGATCAGAGACAAATACGTGAAAAATGCGTGCCTTCTCTTCATCGTTCAATTCGACTCCTTTCCGAGCGACGCTTTTAAGTAGAAAGCGGAAGCCAGCACCATCACGAGCAGCATGAAAATCGCCGTCGCCGAAGCGTATCCGAAGTTCAGCGTGCGGAAAGCGAACTGGTACACGTAGGTGGATAGCACCTCCGTCGCGTTCATCGGACCGCCGCCGGTCATCAGGAAGATCAGGTCGAACGAGCGGAAGTTCCAGATGATCTCGAGGATCGTCAGCGTCAGCAAAATGTTTCTCAGCTGCGGCAGGGTGACGTAGAACAGACGCTGGAAAAATCCCGCCCCGTCGATGTCCGACGCTTCGTACAAATCTTTGGAGATCGTCTGCAGCCCGGCTAGCAGCATCAGCATCATGAATGGGAACCCTCTCCAAACATTGGCGAAAATGACGCCGACGATAGCAAGCTGCTCGTGGCTGAGCCATGCCGTTTGTCCGAGTTGCTCCAGTCCGACGGACTTCAGCATCCAGTTCAGCAGGCCGAACGGATTCAGGATCAGCATCCATGCCGCAGCGACGACCGTGGAGGAAAACAGCCACGGAAACATCAGGATCGATCGGAACACGCCCCGCACTTTCGAGTTGATCGATTGATTGAGCAGCAGCGCGAGCGTTAAACCGGCTATTAACCCTCCGGCCACGCTGGCAAACGTAAAGATGAGCGTATTTTTCAAGGCGTTCCAAAATAAAGGATCGTGAAGGAACGCGCTGTAGTTGGCGGTTCCCGAAAATACGGGCCGCGATTTCACCGAATAATCGTAAAAGCTCATCTGGATAACCTGGAACAACGGGTATCCGGTCAACAGGACGAGCATGACCATCGCGGGCAGCACAAACGAGACTTTTCTAAAAAAATCGATGGCTGTATTCGTGGAGCGGTTCCATGTCGTTCGCTGCATACCCGTCATACTCCTTGCTTCAGATTGGTGTGCTCTCATGCCCTCACCTCCGGGGGGAAGAAGCCCATCCGCTTCGTTATTTTTTTTCTATTTTTTGAAAAGCTTCGTTCCATTTCGCTGCCGCGTCGTCGAGCGCTTGCTGCGCCGTCTTTTTGCCGGTCAGGAAGTTCTGCACTTCGACGGTAAACAGCTTTCTCAAATCGTTCGCCTGCGGCAGGAAATTGTCGATCACCTCGACGCGGTCCGCTTTTTCGAACTGATCGACGAACACTTTCAAATAAGGATCTTTCTGGAAAAAGTCGTCCTTCATCGTCACCTTGTTGTACGGGAAGAAGTTGGTCGCTTTATCCCAGAGCAGCTGACCTTCGGCGCTTCCCATAAACTCGATGAATTTCCACGCGGCGTCCTTGTTTTTCCCTTTGGCGGCAAGCCCGAGCACCGAGCCCTGGGCGACCGTGCCCGACACTTTGCCTTTGGGCAGCGGAGCGACGCCGAAATCGAGATTCGGGTTCGCCTTCTTCTGAATCGCCACGCCCCACGGTCCTTCGAACATGAAGGCGACGTTGCCCGCGCTGAAGTTGGCCCGCTTCTCCTTCTCACCGGCGCTCAGCTCGCCCGGCGTCGTCACCTTATGGTCCTTGATCAGGCTCTTGTAAAAATTAAGCGCCTCCACGCCTTCCTTCGTGTTGAAGGCCGCCTTGTTGTTGTCGATAATTTTGCCGCCGGCCTGCAAAATGAAAGGAAACACCTCGTACGAAATGACGGTCGGCGGCTCGGCGACGATGTTGCCGGTCAGCGCGTACCGGTTTTTGGACGGGTCCGTCAGCTTCTTGGACGCTTCGACGAATTCGTCCCACGTGGTCGGCACCTTGACGTTCGCTTCCTGCAGCAGCTTCTTGTTGTAAAACAGCGCGATATTGCCGTTCGTAATCGGGATGCCGTAACGTTTGCCTTTGTATGGGAGCGACATCGGCCCTTGAATCGCATCCTGATAGTCCTTGGGCAGCTTGTTGATGTAATCGTCGAGCGGAGCGATGATGCCGGCTTCCGCAAATTCCGACAGCCATGCGCCCGAAACGGTAATAATATCCGGCGGCATGCCCGCGAGATCGAGCGAGACGATTTTGTCGTGCTCCTGGGCAAACGGCAGGTCGTCGATGATCAGCTCGATGTCCGGATTTTTTTGCTCGAACGCTTTCTTTACTTCGTTGATTTTGTCCGGCCCTTGCTCGTTGACCCAATGCTGCAGCCAATGAATTTGTGTCTTGCCGCCGGTTTTGGCCTCCTGAGTCCCGGGTGCCGGCTTCGTTCCGCCGGCATCCGGGGCGGTTGTCGCCGGAGGGGAACAAGCGGCGAGCAGCAGTGCGAGTGACGATACGGATGTAATAACGCGAAGTGCTTTCATACGTGTTGCCTCCCTTTTTGTTGTTGGTGCTGCTTATAGTATGACAGGGCGAATGATTTGCCCATCAACTAACGGAAGAATGTAATCGATAAACGCCGGGGTCGGCATCTGTCTTTGCGCATCCCAGTAATGTGCCGGGAGCGGCCTCTCCTTGCCGGCAATATGTTCGAGGTCCGCCCAATCGATGCGGCACTCATACGGCGAATCGGAGACGCGGTCCAAGGTGACCATGCCGCCGGAGTATCCTTCGGCCGCGAAGCGGACCGCTTCTGCGCCGAGCCTGTATGCCTCCGACAAATCGCACTCGGAAGCCATGCAGCTCGCGGTGCGGTATAACGTGCCGGGCGACGTCACTCTCGTTTTCAGACCGAGACGCTGCTTCACTTCGCCGGCCAGCTTGTAGCTGATCCCGCCGTTGTAGCCGCTTCTCGGGTGGCCGAGCGCCGCATCCGAGCGCAAACCGGGGATTTTCAAATGGTCGGGAACGATCATCATGACGCTTCCCGTTTTGCTGTATACGGTTTCAATTTGCGCCAGCATCTCCTCCAGACGCACTTCCTGCTCCGGCATATAGACGATCTGCGGATAGTCCGCCTCGTCCCTCTTGGCAATCGCAGTCGCTGCGGCAAGCCACCCGGAGTTGCCGCCCATCACCTCGACGATTTCCACCTTGTCGTACGATTTCATGGAAGCCATGTCCATGCCGATCCATTGAACCATATGCGAAACGAATTTGGCAGCGCTTCCAAACCCCGGCGTATGGTCGATGCCGTACAGATCGTTGTCGATCGTTTTCGGAATATGTACGAATTGAATGTTTATCCCGTTTTGCACGGCATGCCGGTGCAACTCTTTTACGGTCCGTGACGAGCCGTTGCCGCCGATGTAGCAAAAGATGCCGACGTTTAGCTCCTTCAGCTTCTCCGCGATGGCGGCCACCTCGTTTTCCGTCAGCGAATGCCTGGAGCCTCCGAGGATGGCTCCAGGCTGCTGCGACGCTCGCCGGATATCTTCCGCTTTCTCGTGAAGGTGTACCAAATCATCGTGCAAAATGCCCTCCACTCCGTTGCGGGAGCCGTATATTTTGTCGACGGCCTCCATACCGAGAGCTTTCTCAACCGCCCCCCGCAAGGACATATTGATGACCGGGGTGGGCCCGCCGGACTGCGCGATCATAACGTTCATCGTTCATGTCATCCCCTTTCGGCAACCAGGATGCGGCACTTTTGCTCAAATTGACGTTTGATTTCCGGATCGACGGTCCAATCCGTAATGATGGTATGGGATTCGTCAAGCGGGGCAAACTGAATCGAACCGATGTAGTTCAGCTTCGACGCGTCCGCCAGCCAGTATATCTCCCTCCCCGATTTCATCAAAATCTTCTTTACGTCCGCCTCCAAAAAATCGTGACCCGAAAAACCGTGCGTGATCGATACCCCGGTGACCCCGATGAATACCTTGTCGGCATAGACGTTCATCAGGCTTTGCTCGATAAACGGGTTCAGCAGCGTCGTCGTCCGCGAACGGAACACTCCGCCTGTAATTACCGTCGTGATGCCGTCCTTCTCCTCAAGCTCCTCCGCGATGTTGACCGCCGTGACGATGGCGGTTACGCCTTTCTTTCCGTCCATATGCTTCGCGACATGAAGCCCTGTGGAGCCCGCATCGATAATGATCGTTTCGTCATCTTGGACGAGTGAAGCCGCCAGCCTGCCGATCGCCTGCTTTTCTTCTCTGTTTTTCGCAAGCTGCTTGGAAAAGCGGTCGTTCAGATAGGTCGTATTCGCCTCAAGCTGGTTTTCGATTAGCTTCGCGCCGCCCCGGATCCGCAAAATCAGGTTGGTGCTGCTTTCGATATGCTCCAGATCGCGGCGTGCGGTAATCTCCGAAATATTAAGTTCCTTGACGATTTCAGCGATGCTGATCGTTTTCTTTTCCTTGAGCAGTTCAAGAATCGCGTTATGGCGTTTTTCAGGAATCATTGGGTTATCCTCATTTCAAGATCCGATTGATAACGATCACAAATGATAATTTTTGATCGCAAAGCCATTATACTATGAACATTTTTGGTTTGTAAACCGTTTCCTCGGAAATATTTTGATTGATTTAACGTTTTTATTTGATTATTATTGATACGAAATGATAATTTTTGATCGTTACGCGATCGAAATTGATGGGAGGAGTTCAGAAATGGAGGCAGTCGCAAAAAATATCGATCAATTGGCGGTGGATGCAATCCGCATGCTTTCGATCGACGCCGTTGAGAAGGCGAATTCGGGCCATCCCGGCATGCCGATGGGGGCCGCTCCGATGGCTTACACGCTGTGGACCCGCATTTTGAATCAAAACGGCGCCAACCCCCGCTGGTTTAACCGGGACCGGTTCGTGCTTTCCGCCGGCCACGGCTCCATGCTGCTGTACAGCCTGCTGCACCTCGGCGGCTTCGGCCTGACGATGGACGACATCAAAAGCTTCCGGCAATGGGGGAGCAAAACGCCGGGCCACCCCGAATACGGCCATACTCCCGGCGTGGAGGCGACGACAGGCCCTCTCGGCCAGGGCGTGGCTATGGCGGTGGGGATGGCGATGGCTGAGCGGTATTTGGCGGCGGCGTACAACCGCGACGGCTACGAAGTCGTCGATCATTATACGTATTCGCTTTGCGGAGACGGGGACTTGATGGAGGGCGTCGGCCAGGAGGCCGCCTCCTTGGCGGGGCATTTGAAGCTCGGCCGGCTCATCGTGCTTTATGACGCCAATAACATCTCGCTGGACGGCGACATCGGCTTCACGTTTACCGAAGATGTGCAGAAGCGGTTTGAAGCGTACGGCTGGCAGACGCTGCATGTTCGGGACGGCAACGATCTCGACGCGATCGAGCAGGCGGTGCTTGAAGCGAAGCAGGAACGCGGGAAGCCGTCGCTTATCGTCGTGCAAACGACGATCGGCTACGGGAGCCCCAACAAAGGAGGGAAATCCGCCTCCCATGGCGCTCCGCTCGGCGCGAGCGAGGTCGAACTCGTCAGAAAAAACTATGGCTGGCCGCATGAGCCATTTCATATTCCACAGGAAGTAAGAGAGCATTTCGCCCGCCTGAACGAAAAAGGTGCCGGAGCCGAGGCGAAATGGAACGAGCTTTGGCAGCGTTACCAATCGGCGTTTCCCGAGCTGGCGGAGGAGCTGGAGCAAGCCATCAACCATGAGCTGCCCGCAGGCTGGGATGCGGAGCTGCCGGTCTACTCGCCGGGGCAAGGGCTGCGCTCCACCCGCCAAGCCTCCGAGGATGTGCTGAACGCGATTGCGAAAAAAATCCGCTTTCTGCTCGGCGGATCGGCCGACCTGGCGTCGTCCAACAAAACGCTGATCA
This sequence comes from Paenibacillus hamazuiensis, assembly GCF_023276405.1. Classification (NCBI taxonomy): domain Bacteria; kingdom Bacillati; phylum Bacillota; class Bacilli; order Caryophanales; family Paenibacillaceae; genus Paenibacillus; species Paenibacillus hamazuiensis. The sequence goes on along the minus strand of NZ_JALRMO010000001.1, from coordinate 651,110 downwards.
GGGGCTCCGCCGCTTTCGGCCCGGACGATTACAAAGGCCGCAACATCTGGTACGGCGTTCGCGAATTTGCGATGGGCGCGATCATGAACGGCCTGTCGCTGCATGGCGGCATCAAGACGTATGGCGGAACGTTTCTCGTGTTCTCGGATTACATGCGTCCGGCGATGAGGCTCTCCGCGCTGATGAATCAGCCCGTCGTTTACGTATTCACGCACGACAGCATCGCTTACGGCGAGGACGGCCCTACGCATCAGCCGATCGAACATATCCCTTCGCTTAGGCTCATGCCGAACATGCTGGTGATCCGGCCGGCCGACGCGAACGAAACGGCTGCGGCTTATCGCTATGCGTTCGGCCAGCATCGGCGCCCGGTTTCGATGATCCTGTCGAGGCAGGATCTGCCGATCCTCGAAGGCACGGCCGAGTCGGCGGCACTGCTGGCCCGAGGAGCCTACGTGCTGTACGACGCGGATAACGGAAACCCGGACATCGTGCTGATGGCATCCGGTTCGGAAGTCAGCCTGATCCGCGAAGCGTATCTCGCGCTCCAAGCCAGAGGGCTGTCCGTGCGCGTCGTCAGCATGCCGTGTCTGGAGCTGTTCGAGGAGCAGCCGCGGGCTTACAGGAATTCGGTCATCCCCCCTTCGGCCAAGCTGCGGGTAGCCGTCGAGATGGCCCACCCTTCCGGCTGGGAACGTTACGTCGGGGAAAACGGCTTCGTCCTGGGCATCGACCGTTTCGGCGCATCGGCTCCGGGCGACAAAATGATGCAGGAATACGGCTTTACGGCCGAACATCTGGTTGAGAGAGTGGAATCGTTTTTGGGCAAATAGGCAAAAAAATCGTACTGGAGGTTATGGCATATGCAACTCGTTCCGTTGACATCGATGCTGACAAAAGCCAAAGAGGAAAAATACGCGGTAGGCCATTTTAATTTGATCAATCTGGAGTTTACCCAGGCGATTGCCGAAGTCGCCCACGAGGAAAGGTCCCCCGTCATTTTCGGCGTTGGTGAGGCGACGATCCGCTATATGGGGCTCGATTATGTGTCGGCCATCGCCAAAACGGCCGCCCGCAGAATCGACGTGCCCGTCGCTCTTCATCTGGATCACGGCAGCAGCTTCGAAGTTGTGATCCAGTGCATTCGCGCCGGCTTTTCCTCCGTCATGTTCGACGGCTCCCATTATCCGCTGGAGGAAAATATACGGCTTACCCGCAAAGTGGTGGAAGCCGCCCATGCGGCAGGCGTTTCCGTAGAAGGCGAACTCGGCACGATCGGCGGCACCGAAGATGACCGGACGGTCGAGGAAAGCGCACTTGTGAGCCCCGAGGAGGCCATTTCATTCTGGAACGAGACCAAGGTGGACGCGCTCGCCATAGCGGTGGGCACCGCCCACGGCTTGTACAAGAGCGAACCCCGCATCCGCTGCGACATCATTTCCAAAGTGTCCGCAGCCATCAAAGCGCCGATCGTGCTGCATGGCGGCTCCGGCGTGCCGGACTCCGCCATACAAGAAGCCATCCGGGCTGGGGTCGGCAAAATCAACGTCAACACCGAAAACCAGGTCGCCTTCACCGGACAAGTCCGCACGCTGCTGAACGAAAACAGCGAGCTGTTCGACGCGCGCGGATATTTGGGACCGGCACGGGCGGCTGTCAAAGATGTGGTCAGGGAAAAAATAAGATTGTTCGGGAGCAATGGGAAATATTGATTCCGCACATGAGAACCCCCCCCCCGGAAGACATTTCCGGGGGTTTTGAACATAGCGAGCATTATCTTTTATTTTTCCGTTTGATTTATTTAGATGAATCCGCATCATTGCCGAGGAACGAAGACGGCTCCCCGGAATAAGTGACATTCAGCTTGTGGGTCGCCCGCGTGCAGGCGATATACAGCAAACTTCTGTCCAGTTCGGTCCGGTAATTCGCTTGATCGGCAAACGGCACGATGACCTGGTCAAACTCAAGCCCTTTCGCCAAATGCGCGCAAGCGACGATAATGCCGCTGCGGAACTGCTCGCTGTGGAAATCAAGCAAATCTATATCCGGATAGAGCTGGTTCATTTCCGCGTATACCCGCTCCGCTTCCTTCTGCGTTTTGCAAATGATGCCGAGGGACTGGTACCCCGACGTCGCGACAAGGCCGACCAGCCTGCTGATTTCCGCAAGTTCGCCCGCTCTGCCGCCGCATCTCGCAATAACCGGAGGTTCTCCGTGCCGCTCGATCGGGATGAGCTTGTCGTTTTTCTTGATGCTTTGGGCAAAATTCGTGATCTCGACGGTGGAACGGTAGCTTCTGCACAGCTCGATCGTGTCCGCATGGGGAAAAACTTTCTTGATGATCGTCAGCGAGGAAGAGGAATACGGGTTTACCGATTGGCCGCTGTCGCCTAATATCGTTTTCTTGCAGGGGAACCATTTGGCCAAAACCGCATATTGGACGGGCGTATAGTCTTGCATTTCGTCGACCAGCAGATGTTTGACCTGATCGTAGGCGGCGGCGCCTTCGTAATAAAACTTCACGTATACGAGCGGGAACACATCCGCATATTCCAGCGTTTTCGGCCCTTTCCATTGGAACAGCTCCGGCTTGCCGATATGTTCGTAAAAGTGCTTGTATAATGAGAGAGCGTCCTGGAACCTGTACATTTTTTTGACGGCCGTTTTTATTTTTTTGACCGACGAGTTATTCAGCTTATTTCCTTCCTTGTCTCTGCGGCCGGCGGCAAGCGACGCTGCCAGCTTGTCCCACCGCTGCGCTGCGGGCAATCTTTTCAAGGAATTGTAGCCGTTCAATATGTCACCCCGGGAAAAAACGGTGCCGTTTAATTCAAAGTCCTTCGCCTCGAAAAAATGTTCATCCGCGTATTGCAGATAAGCTTCCAGCTCATCCGTGAAACGGACGGTCGCTTTATAGCCGATGCGCTCGGCGAAGCGGTCGTCTCCTTGCTCGATCAGCTCCGCGACCTGCTCGTAAAACGTTTGGAACTTGCAAATGCCCGCAAGCTCGCGAGCGGCCAGCTCCTCGAAACCGACTTCCATGATTTTTTCCTCGCCCAGCTCCGGCAGCACTCCCGAGATATAATCGGAAAACACCTTGTTCGGCGAAATGATCAGCACGTTCCGCGAGGTCAGCGTTTCTTTGTTCCGGTACAGCAAAAAGGCTACCCGGTGCAGGGCGATCGACGTTTTTCCGGAACCGGCGACTCCCTGGATGATCAGCTCGGACGATGTTTCGTTGCGAATGATGACGTTTTGCTCCTTTTGAATCGTGGCGACGATGTTTTTCATTTTTTCGTCCGTCGTCTGGCTAAGTTCCTTTTGCAGCACATCGTCGCTGATGTTCATGGAGCTTTCCAGCATATACTCCATTTCGCCGTTTTTGATTTTGTACTGCCGCTTCAGCTTGATTTCGCCTTCCACCGTTCCCATCGGCGCCTCGTAAAAAGCTTTTCCCGCCTCGAAATCGTAAAACATGCTGGACACGGGAGAGCGCCAATCGTAGATCAGATCGGCGTCGTTATCATCTGCAAAAGAATGAATGCCGATGTAAAACTGTTCCGTTTTCGCTTTATCCCCCGGTGCAAAGTCCACGCGACCGAAGTATGGGGATTGCAGCAGCTTTTGAATTTTCGTCCGCTGGGCTATCGCTCTGTTTCCGGAGTCGATCGCCAGCGAAATGTCCACCCGGTTTGCGGCCCTTTCGGCCGGGTCCAGTTGGCTCATGTTCTGCCATACGTATTTTTTTGCTTCGATCACTTCCCTGTATGACGAAGATACTTGCCGCTCCAGCTCATCCAGCGCACGCTGAAGTTTTGCGAGCACGGCGTTCAAATATTGTCTTTCTTCGGTTTCCGTTCGATTAAGCATCGGTATACCTCCTCATCGATTTGGAATACCTATAAGTATAAAAAAATCACGAAAAAAATATAGACTTTTTCTTACGGCTGTAGTATTATATTTTGATCGTGGGTCCAACGGAAATTTTACATTATTTGGCAAGTGATACGCCCTAATCTTAGGGACACCTCCTAAATCTGGGTGACACCCCCTAAATCCCCCTAAAGGGGGACCCCAGGCGCTTGGGCGCCCTGGACCCGCCCTGTTTGCGTAACTGCTCGCTGCTAGTTCGCGTTTGTCCGGCATGGATTTTTTGCTTTCAGGCAAAAAATCCTATGCCGGACACGCTGTACTTTTGCGCGGTGCCTTGGGTGCTGCAAAGTGCCTCGTGCTCGCGGTTGTCTGCCATGGTTTGCTGGTGCAAACCTACGTCAGACACGCTCTACTTCACTTCAATGTGGTGCGATAGTTGGAGTGAACTATTTGCCGGCACAAACCTATGTCGGACACGTCCTACTTCGGGGCATCTTTAAATTCACTTTAACTGATATCGGAGCTGTACATCGGTCTATGAAACGAACCGAATGTACACTCCGTTTTTACTTCTAGGGTCGGACACAGTTCGTCCGCTTCGGAAACAGGAGCTCCCCGGCAAAATCGCGCCTTAATATCGATCACTGACTCCGACGTGGATGCCAATTTCAGCCGCCTATCCATTCGTTATTTTTATATGATTTTTCAGATACAATCGTTGGGCTTGACGCAAAAAGAAAATTTATATCTGATTTTTCATACATATTGTTCGGTTTTATTGTCCCGGCGGAAATATGTATATGATTTTTCATACACATTGGTCTGTTTTACGATCTTGGCGTAACTTCTATACGATATTTCATACAGAATCCACACGTAGAAACCGGCGCCCCCCTCCTCTACTCGATTTATAAAATTCGCAAAGTATAGGAAAGATAGTAAAAGACGAATGGAGGGAATCCGGATGAATTGGTTTGAGGTCATTAAGGATGCGATCGAGCCGTTTCTGGACGGAGAAAAACAGCCGCTGCATGTCGGCGAAGTGATGAATTTGTGGTATTATTTGGCCGGGACGCAGCATGCCATGCGGGGCGAGCAGGTTGCTTTGAACACCGTTAAAAACGAAGAATTAAAAAAGCATTTTCAGGATTTGCAAAAAATTCACAAGAGCGTCAGGGACGATATTATCGCTTTGTTTCAAAAGGAAGGGATACCTCAGCCGAGGGTAACTCCCCCCAAAAACCAAGCTGTCTTCGCAAATATCCCCGACGATGCAAAGTTTTCCGACGAGGAAGCCGCCCAGCTTGTTTCGGAAAACCTCGTTTTGGCCATCACCTTTGCGGCACGGGGCATAACAGAGGCTGGCCGCTCCGATGTGGCCGCCATGTTTGCGAAATTTATGTCGCTGAAAACAGCCTTTGCCATTACCTTTAAAGATTTTCTTAAAAGACAGGGCTGGCTGATTCTCCCGCCGGCATACCATAGTGAACTGATCGGGTCCAAGTAAAAAGCGATCGCAAGAAAATCATTAAAAAAAGAGCTTATCACAGTCGGGCGACTGGCAATAAGCTCCTTTTTTACACGCCGCGTCTATTTATTGACTACATTCTTCATAGTCCCAGAAATAAAGGCCCGAATATTATCCACCGCAGTGTTCAGCAATCTGGACCTTGCTTCTTTAGTCGCCCAAGCGATGTGCGGGGTGATGATGCAATTGTTTGCTTTGAATAACGGGTTCGAGCCGTGAGGCGGCTCGACGGACAAAACATCCAGCCCCGCACCGGCGATGACTCCCCGGTTCAAGGCATCGGCCAAATCTTCGTCCACGAGCAGCTTGCCCCGTGCGGTATTAATAAGAAACGCAGTGCTCTTCATGCCCGCTAAGCTGGCTTTGTTGATCATCCCTTCCGTTTCGGGCGTTAGCGGACAATGAAGGCTGACTACGTCCGACACTTCGAGCAGTTCGGAAAGCCGGGCCCAACGAAAGTTTGGAAAAGGGGTGCTTTCCGCCATCGTCCTTTTGAAAGCCACAATTTTCATGCCGAAGGCCAAACCTATCCGCGCAACTTGTTCCCCAATCTGCCCGTAGCCGACAATTCCTAAGGTTTTGCCGGCAAGCTCAACGAGAGGCGTCTTCCAGAAGCACCAATCCTTACCGGCCGCCCATTCGCCGCTGCGCACGGCATCGCTGTGAAGCTTAACATTTTGGCACAGCTCGAGCAGCAGGGCAAATACCATTTGGGCTACGGAATCCGTTCCATATCCCGGTACGTTGGTGACGACGACATTGCGTTGTTTGGCAAAATTGACATCCACTACATCGTAACCGGTTGCCAGCACCCCGATATACTGTAAGTCGGATAGTTTCGCTAAAATTTCGGCATGCAGAGGCGTTTTGTTAGTCAGCAGAATATCGGCCCCCGATGCCCTTTCCAAAACCAAATCCGGCGGTGTTCTTTCGTAGATGCTGACATTGCCGAGCTTTTCGAGCCCCTGCCAGCTTAAATCTCCGGGATTAAGAGTATACCCGTCAAGAATGACAATGTTCACGCATACCTTCCTTTCATTCTGTGCAACTTATTTTTGAACGGCTTCTTCCAAAGTCAAGATCAGCATGAAACCGAGCATCAACAAGGCCGCAAAAAATCCGAAGGCCAAGTTATAACTGTTGGTTGCGTCAAGAAGGGCGCCGACAATCATCGGGGAGAAAAATCCGCCGAGATTGCCCCCGCTATTGACAATAGCGATGGCAACAGGATACGTCTCTCTTGTCGTTAACCCCATGGGATACGCCGTGAACGCCGGCCAACCGATATTCAGGAAGAAACCCGCCAGAAGCAAGCTCGCACTGATCACCGTCACGTTATCCGGCACGTTGATCACGACAATCATCATAATCGCCGTGGCCAGAGCGGTCAGAAGCATGGTCGGTTTGCGTCTTTTCAGAAATACTTTATCGGATAACCATCCGCCCAGTAGCGCTCCGCACAAACCGCCGATTGCCGGGGTGGAAGAAACGAAACCCATCTTCATAAACGAGTACCCTTTTGCGTTAACCAAATACGAAGGCACCCAAGTTAACATTCCATAAACGACGCTGTTCATTAAGAAATAAGTAACGGTATTGCCCAAAATGTTCCACGATTTAAACAAATTTTTGACATTCGAAATGCGTTCGACTTGCTTATACCGGATCAATTTATCCAGCCAGCCAAATGATTTTTGATCGACGGACTGTGTGTCGGCCGCTTCGCTTTGACGGATATATTCCAATTCGCCCTGCGAAACACGAGAGCTTTCCTCGGGTTTCGTTCTTACCAGCAAATACCATACCGCAGCCAGAATGATTCCCGGAACGGCAAACCAATAGAAAACGCTGCGCCAGCCGTAAGCGATTGCAATCCATGTGGCAACAATCGGTACAATAATGGGAGCCAGTTGTGTAGATGCGATATAAACGCCGGTGGCGGTCGCTTTTTCTTTTGCAGGGAACCATTGGTTGATCGTAGACGTCATACTTACCGGCGCAGGACCTTCCGTCACGCCAAGAGCGAGGCGCAGCCACTTCAAGCTGGCCGCATTGCCGATGGTTCCCATCAGAAAGGTTACAGCGGAAAATCCAAGCACGGCCAAAGAAACGATGCCGCGCGACCCTTTCTTGCCTAACCAAAAGCCCGCCGGTATTTGAGTAATCGCGTACCCCAGGAAGAAAAAACTTGCGATGGCGCCGGACTCGAAGTTGTTTAAGGTGAACTCCTTTTTTAAGAACGGCAGCACGACGCCAATGTTGGTTCGGTCCGCCATACAGACGGTATATACGCAAAAAATAACGGCAAGCACTACCCAACGGTAACCCGATCTCTTCTTCACTCCAGGAATAATATTAGCTTGAGATTCCGGCATTGCCATATTTCTCATCATCCCCATTTTTAATTTTTGCGAGCGCTTTCATAAATCGAATGATTTACTGCACCTTATTTCTCAATAAAGAAGATTTGGCAAAAAAGTTCCGCAGGGAAGGATACAATTCGTTGAATAATTGGTACCGCTGTTCGTAAAATTCGCTCAAACGCTCATCCGGCTCCGCTTTATACAAGACCTTCCCGATTGAAGGAACCGCCTCCTGAAGACTGCTGCTGAATCCGACGGCATTTCCGGCCAGCCGGGCCGCGCCGCAAACTGCCGACTCGGATACCTCCTGTACATAAATGCCTTTGCCGAGCACCGTCGATTTGATCTGCGTCCAATGGCGGTTTTTGGCGCCTCCGCCGATCGATTTGAATTCGCTGCAAGGGAGTGCGTAGACCTGGTCCAGGATTTCATAGATTTGTCTTAGGCCGTATGCGCACCCTTCGTAAATCGCCTGCAGCATGTCGGCCTTCGTCGAGGTCAGATCGAGTCCTGCAAAGGTACCCCGCGCATGAATATCCCAAATCGGGGTCCGTTCCCCGAACATGTAGGGAAGGAAATACAAGCCGTTGGCCCCGGGCCGCGAACTTAGGGCGAGTTCGTCCAAGATGGAACGGCTCCGCTGTTCGGCAGCGGTCAGGAAAGTTTCCTTGAACCAGCGGATGGTGGAGCCGGGAGTGGACATGGCGCCATGCGACAACCAGCGATTTTTCAAGATGTGGCACCGGTTCATGAAACGCGGATCGAACCGGTCCGGCTGATCGCTGCATACAGTTAACACATTCGACGTTCCGACCGATTCGAAAAGCTCGCCGGGCTGCAGTCCCAGCGCCAGGGAGGAACATGCCGTATCGGCCCCCCCGGCGACGACGGGGACGGGCCCGAGGGGGAGATCGCTTGAGGCCAGAAGCCTGCCTACGATCTCGCTCGGAGCTACTACCTCGGGGAGCAGACGTTCGTCGATTCCATACCGGTCCGTCAGCTCGGACGACCATTGATATCGCGCCACATCGTATAAAGACGTATAAGAAGCCTGCGTCCAATCGAGCACGAAAGCGCCTGTAAGCTTATACAGGATGAATGACGACAAATGCCCCCATTTGTGCGTTTTGCGATATAATTCGGGACGATGGTTCCTCACCCATAACAAAGTTGTTGCAGAAAACATTCCCGGCTCGATCCGATTTTTGGTAATGGCAAAGCGCATTTCTTCGGGTACGTTCTGCCGTATCCAATCGGCTTCCTCCGAACTCCGTTGATCCATGTACATGATGCCGTTGCACAGCGGTCTACCCGTCTCATCCATAAATACGGAGGCGTTGCAGAAGCAGGATATGGAAATAGCCTCTATTTCTCCGCCATGATCTCTCGCTTGCCTGCATACTTTGGCTGCAAGCTTATGAACGAGCTCCCAAATCAGCTCCAGATCAATTTCCACCCATCCCGGTTGGGGAAATAGGAGAGAGTACGGCTCATATTCCAACCATGCAAGATGCCCTTCCCGATCAAACGCTCCCACTTTAATTCCGCTGGAACCGATATCTATTCCTATTACGTGAGACATATGCTCCCCTCGCTTCCCCTCATTGCTCAAAGCAGCACTATCGTTGATTAAGTTCGTCATATAATTCGACAGCTTCCTTGACCGAACCGTTCTTATGGATTACATGATCCAATGCCTTGACTATCGCCGTCGGGTTGCTGTTGCTCCATACAAAACGTCCAAACGTAATGCCGATGCCCCCCGCTTCGATGACATCCTTGGCCATCCGGAAATAGTCTTCAATTCGACTTCCGCTCTCCCCGCCCGCGACCACTACCTTGCATGGAGTTGCTTCGACTACTTTCCGGAACGTCTCCGGATCGCCGGTGTATTTCGTCTTAACGATATCCACGCCCAGCTCCGCGCCTGCTCTAACGGCATAAGCCACATGCTTCCAATGGTCCTTCTCCTCGGGCGGAATCAGATTGCCTCTCGGATAAATATGAGCAATCATCGGCATACCGTATTTCGCCGCTTTCCCCGAAATGAGCCCCAAATTTCGAAGCTGTTCCGGCTGATCGTCTCCCCCTACGATACAACCCATCGATATCGCATCGGCGCCTAGCCGGATTCCTTCCTCCACGTCCGTTACCCAAGCGTCATAATTGGGCTGCCAAGGCGAGAATGTGGAACATTTCAGAATTAGAGCCGTCTTGCCGGCATGCTGTGGAAAGCACATTTCGGCTATGCCTTTGTGCATGGTCATCGCATCCGGCCCGCCGGAGACGATCTCCGAGATTTTCCGGCCTATCGGCATTAATTCTTCATATATCCCTCTTGCCGTTGCCTGATCGACGGCGACCGCCAGCAGTCGGCCCGATTCTTTATTCAGCAGCCGTTGCAAACGAATTTCTTTCCCTAATAGTGCCATAAAACATCCTCCTTGGTTTAAAAAGTTTCGAAATTTTTATGAAACGTCGATTCACATATGAATGATGGATTTCATGCCTTTTCCCGACTTGACATCCAGTATGGCTTCCCGGATTTGATCCAGCGTGTAACCCGGCGTAGTCAGAACTCCGGTGTTTATTTTTCCGCTTGCGATAAGGGACAAGGCCGTCAAGTAATCGCTGCGGGTCAGGGCTGTAGTTCCGTTAACCTGCACTTCCTGATAATGAATGAAATTCGGGTCAATTTCGCATCCTGCCTCTTTGGGGAAACCCGCGAACAGGTTGATAGTACCCCCTTTGCGCAGCAGCTCGATACACTCCTGTACGATGGACGGCACGCCGATCGCCATAATCACCGCATCGGCGCCAAGCCCTTCCGTTTCCTGCATGACGACGTCACGAAGCGATTGCCGCTGCGGGTTTACGACGATGTCGGCTCCTGCAGTCAAGGCCCGGCCTAACCGATGCTCAAGCAGTTCGCTGACGATTACCTTGCGCGCCCCCGAAATTTTAGCCAGTTGAACGTGCATCAGGCCGATGGGGCCTCCGCCAATGACAACGACAGTGTCGTTCATGCGAATGTTGGCCTTTCTATTTCCGTTGATGCAGCAGGCCAAGGGCTCGGCTATGACGGCCTGCTCAAAGGGAACATGGTTGGGAAGCTTCACAAGATTGCCGGCTTCAAGCGCAATCTGCGGAATTTTCACATATTCTGCAAAACCCCCGTCAAATTCATACCCGATCGCTTTTCGGTTGGCGCATGCGTTTTCCCTCCCATTCAAGCAATAATGACACTTCAGGCAAGGAATCACGGGCATAATGCCCACCCGGTCTCCTTTGGCAAATCCGGAAACCCGGCTTCCTGCTTGTTCAACGATGCCCACCATCTCATGACCGATGACGGAATCAGGCCGAATGCCTTTCGTTTTCTCACCGACGAAAATACGTACATCAGTACCGCAAACTCCGCTGACCCGAATGCGAACCAGCACCTCAAACTCGTTAATTTGCGGTACGGCGATGTTCTGTACGGAGATTTTCTCCGGTCCGTGAAAAATAGCTGCCTTCATATGGAACTTTCTCTCCCTCGTCTTCGAAAATATTTTTTTTAGCACGGCAGTCACTTAATTGTTGGCGGAGCAAGCCCGATAGGAAGCGTTTGCATATCGGGCGGATGACCTTATCTCAACCGATCCGCAATCAAATGCACTTTTAAAGGTGCAATAATTGGATGAAGCCTCCTTTCGCCTTGATTATAATCATTCAGAAGAATAACTTCAAGATATTTTTTATTTTTTTGAAGTATATCTTCAATATTTTTTTAAAACTCTAACCAAAAATAAAAGAAGATTGATAGTTTCAATTTAAGCGTGTAATATGGATTTATGTAATGTTTATCCCTAGAAAAGTCTAGTTTTTTTGGGACTGGAGAAGGAGTTTGTATGATTACTCAAAGAGCATCTTACGTGGCGAGAATTGACGCGACGCAGCAATTCTTCACTGACACGGAGAAGAAAATTGCCGAATTTTTGCTATCCAAACCTGACGAAATTATTCGGTTATCCATTACGGAACTGTCCGAAAAAACAAAAAGCAGCGATTCTTCCATCATTCGATTTTGCCGCAAAATCGGTTACAAAGGGTATCAGGAAATGAAAATCGATGTTGCGCAAAGTCTGTCGAGTCCGGCCAAGCAGTTGCACGAGGACATTAATGACGAGGATTCCATTGGCCATATCAAAGAAAAAATATTTACCGCCGCCTCTTCCACCATTCTTGATACTCTTCATATATTGGATGACCTGCAGCTCCAAGGGGCCATTGACGCATTAAAGAAAGCAAAACGGATTATGATACTGGGAAACGGCGCCTCGGGTATGGTGGCACTGGATGCCCAACATAAATTTTTGAAAATCGGCATTCCCGTCATTACTTACCTGGACAATCACATGCAGCTGATGGGGACGAGCATGCTTTCAAGCGAAGATGCAGTCATTGCCATATCGCATTCCGGAGCAAATAAAGATATCCTCTCCGCCATCGCGCTTTGCAAAGAGAATCATGCAGCCGTGATTGCAATCACAAACTTTTCAAAATCGCCCTTGACCAAGCAAGCGGATTTCAGTTTATTCACTTTTTCGAAAGAGACCCGGTTTCGTACGGACGCAACCGCTTCCCGAATCGCCCAATTGACAATTATCGACGTACTCGTGACCGGACTCGCCTTAACGAATCCAAGCTATTACTTAAATAATTTCCAACGCACCCGCGAAGCTACAACAAATAAACGATTCTAACGCATGACGGTATCGTTATTTGACGAAGGACCGTCCTCCGCAGGACGGTCCTTTACGTTATTGCTGCTGCTGATTATCCGAGGATTGCTGCAAAGCCTGCTGTGCTTGCTGAAGCTGCTGGGACGATTGGTCGATTTGCTGCTGGGCCTGCTGCAGCTTCACCTCCTGCGCGACTTGCTTCGTCTGCTGGGCAATTTGCTGCGCTTGCTGGGCCGCCTGATTTACCGCCTGCTCGAGCTGCTGTGCGGAGCCCTGCCCGTTTTGCTGGTTTTGCCCGGATTGTTGGTTTTGCCCGGATTGTTGGTCTTGCCCGGATTGTTGCGCCACGGAAAATTCACCTCCTCGATCATCGCTTCCCTAAGGTTTTGTAAAAGATGGCAAGTCTATACGGACATGTGCGACCGGACGTTTATTGAATTCGTCGACCGGCAAGGATATAATTTCCTTAATAATTATCATTGTTGAGGAGCGGTCCGTATGCCCAGAAAAAAAATCCCCCGTTAATCCCGTGGTCCGCCCGCTCTCCTTTCATTTTCGAATCGTCCATGAATGAAAAGAGAGGGGCAATGATCGAATGTGGCCAAAAACGGTTGATTGGAAAAGTCTTAAATTTGGCGTGGAAATCGAATTTATCGGCGGCAAGCCGCAAGAGGTGGAGCTTCTGCCCGGCTGGATCATGTCTCTGGATGAAATGCAAATCGACGAAACCGGCATGGAATCGGGAAGCGAGCTGAAGCCGCCGCCTCTTTCGTGGAGTGAACGGGGACAAATCGAGGTCATGCTGACCCGTTTGCGGGAAAACGGCGCCACCGTCAATTGGAGCTGCGGCCTGCACGTGCACGTCGGGCTGGAGCCGTGGGGAGAGGATATTGTGCAGCCTCTGCTGGACGCCGCTTTGCGGTACCAGGATTCGATCCGGGCGCTTGTTGATACCGCAGATCACCGCTTGATCTTTTGCCCTCCGGTTACGGAGGAGATGCGCAGACGGGCTGCATCCGAGCCTTGCGAGAACGCGCTTCTCCGCCGCGGCCGGCCCCAATCCCACCGATGCGGAATCAATCTGGCCGCGTGGTATGATATCGGCACGGTGGAAATCCGTTACGCCAACGGTTCTTTGGATTACGACGAAATTTTGAATACGGTCGAATTGTATTTGCGGTTTATTGCCGCCATCGGGGCAGGCCGAACGCTTCCCCGCCTCCCTGAAGAAATGGCTGCCGAGCTGGATGCGCCGGCCGGAGGATTTCCGAAGCCGATTGCGCCGCCGAAGTGGTTTCTCGAAAGAATGTGGCTCGAGGAGCTGCTTCGGCCGGGCTTTGCTTCCATTGCAGCCGACCTTGTGCCGGATGGGGAGGTTCACAGCATCATCCCGGTGCCGGAAGGCTTGCTCGTTTCGATCGAACAAACAGGCGACGGGACGCTCCGCAAGTTTGTTTTCGGACCGCCTTCCACGGGTTGGGAGCTTTTGCGGGAGATATAATAAATCGGCAAAATATTGGCATCCTAAACGTAAATAATCGCAGCAGGGAGCCAAGCAATGCCGAAAAAATGGATAACGATAGCCGTTTTATGCGGAGCAGTTCTACTTACCGGATGTTTGAAAAAGGAGCAGGCCGCCAAGGAACTTGTAACGGACGGCAGAATGGCGGATCCGGCGGTTACCGAACGCGACGAAGATCTGCTCGTTGGCGACCTGGGCGTGGAGCGGATTGTTTTGCCGCAGCTGCTGCGGTCCCTGGAGCAAGGAAGAGCGCAAACCGCCACCTTGCTGGACCCTCACGGCTTCCCGCTTATCCATAGATTTCCGGATCCGACTGTAAAACCGCTGCGGGGAGGCTACGCGGAAAACGTCATCGAGACCGCCAAAAGTTACCTGCACACTCCTTACGAATACGGCTCGGACCGCACAAATCCGTTGACTTTTGACTGTTCGGATTTTACCCGTTGGGTGTATCTGGATGCTCTCGGCATGGATTTGCCGTGGGATTCACGAAGCCAGGCCGCTTACGTCAGGGCGTTTTCCAAGCGCATTTACACCGATTTTAGCAAAGCCCGCCGGGGGGATCTGCTCTTTTTCACCCGCTATCTCGGCAACAAACCTGAGGATTATCAAGGTTTGACCGAAGCGGAAAAGCCGATCTCCCATATGGGCATTTATTTGGGGAACGGCAAACTGATTCATTGCGCCTCCAAGGAAACGGGCGGAGTCCGGATCGATCAGATCCGCTGGAAGCATCTGCAGTACCGGTTCCTGTTCGGCGGCGGAATACTTTGAATAAAAGCTTTCCGATCGAAGCCTTCCCGATGAACGCTCCCTAAATTCCCCAAACTGGGGGGACCCCTGGTAATCATGCAAAAATAGGATAACGCGTCCGTACAGAATCATGGTTTTTGCCTCAACGGGAAACGCCGAACGACCCGCACTTGATACTTGATAAGCATAGAGGAACTGACGTTCGCTATTCTCGAATAATTGGGCATACCCGAAAAAATAGAGGAACTGAGATTCGCTAAATCGGTAAAAATGGCCTATGGTTTGACAAAAACATGCCAATAACGCACCGCAGTTCCGTTATTTCCAGGCGAACCGGTCGAATGGCCATTTTAGCGCACTGCAGTTCCTTTATGAACCCGGAACCGGAGACAACGGAGGCGGGCTGACTGGAGTTAGCGCGACACCATTGGCTATGGGCATCCCAGTTCCACCCTTAAAACCGGAATAAACATAAACGAAAAGAGACGGCATCTTATTCAAAACGAAAAGATGCCGTCTTTTTCCTAGATAAGGAACGATCTGAAGTTACGTCCGGAGCGGACCGGTTTTGCGGTTTTCCCCTTGGGTGCGCGCAATGACAAGCATCGTAATCATCGCCCCGGCAAGACCGAGCCCCATATCTTTTTGCGTGTCGAAAACATCTCCCTGCAGCCCGATATATTCCTGCCCCGCCTCCCCGGCTGCGTAAGCGACCGCCATTTCGGCGATCTCAAACAGCGCGCTTGCCGAGAAAATCAGCACCGCCGGTGCGAAATACGACCAGAACCCTTTCTGCCCGGTCAAACGGACAAACAGTTCGCCGAGCGGATAAGTCATAAGCAGACCGAAAGCGAAATGCACAACCCGGTCAAAGTAGCTGCGGTGGACGGGCAGCACCGTTTTGAGCCATACATCGAACGGGGTATTTTGATAAGTATAATGGGCCGCATAAGTATGCAGGCAAAAAAACAAAAACATCAGCAAGTAAGACAGATTGGAAAACCGAAACTTCCGGTAAGTCGCGGCAAGCACAATAACGATACTGACCAACAAAATGTTCTCGATGCTCCATTGAATCCGATCGGTCGGAGAAATCGCCATGATCGCCCAAAAGACGGCGAAGATGGCGATGATCGCCTGAAGCAAACGGTTTTTGGAGAAACGCAAATTCCTATCCATCAGCCAATGGGTCATCCCTGCACGCCCCGCTTTCGTGAATGATGCGGGCATAGTATCCCCAAAATTCCCCATTTTATGCGGATCATACCTCGATTTTCCCCACGCATCCGCTAAAAAGCCGCCTCATCTTCGATAAAACGCAGCGCGGCCCTGTAGTTGGATTCCATGATGAACCGGGCTAAGCTTTGATCCGGAAAACCTCTTTGCAGCAGCTTCAGGCCTCCGGAAGCGCAGGAGATATGATGGTCATTGATTGTTACCCGTCCGAGGGTTTATTTGCGTGCGTTCATATGGACTAAGATATTTTGGAAACAAACTGCTCATACTAACATATCGAGGCACAAGAATCCGGGAGGAACCCGCCATGAGCCGGTATTTTCATGATTTGCGCCGCCATCCGACCCTGAAAGGCGCGTTCCTGCTCGGCATCGGAGCGGTCGGCATGCTTGACGGCATCGTATTCCATCAAATTTTGCAGTGGCACAGCACCTACATGCATACGGACCGGCATTACCAAATCGTCAGCGACGGACTGTTCCATCTGGCCGTAACGGCGATTATTTTATGGGGCGCCATCGTGCTGTGGAACGGCGGGAGGAATCGAGAGAGCGGCAGCCGGCGGCTCTTCGTCTCCGGACTGCTGAGCGGCGCCGGATGTTTCAACTTTGCGGAGGGGATCGTCAGCCACCATCTGCTGCAAATTCATCATGTGAAGCCGGGGGAATTTCAAACGGCATACGATCTCGCCTTTGACGCATGCGGCTTGGTTATGCTGCTGGCGGGAATTGCCTTATACCGCAGTTTGCGGCAGTCTTGAACGCTATATCGTTCAAGACTGCTTTTTTTTATGGAAATTAAAGAATCTATCGGACTTTAACAAAACACTGGTAGATTTTCCCTGATGCATGTATCATGAATCTATAACCCTAGTATAGTTTTTCCGCTCTTCTTCAAACAATCTTAACATGGACATTATCTGGAGCAGACATACGAAAACTATACTTAGTTGGTTCTTATACTATTTTCATAGAGGAGGCATATGATGTTCAAGCGCAAAACAGCATGGAAAAAAATGTCCTGGATCGCACTCGCCATCATGATCGTTCTGTCCGGCACCGTTCCTTCGTTTCCGGCCGCCGTCCATGCGGCGAATCCGGACGGTTCGCTGACGGTGGCCGAGGCCATCGCGAACAATACCGGGACAGGCACGGTGGAAGGGTATATCGTCGGGCATGCCACAGGTTCGCTGTCGGCTAATTTTCAGGCGCCCTTTTCCAACGATTTTAACTTCCTGATCGCCGATTCGCCGACCGAACGCGACAAGACGAAGCTGCTTGACGTGCAGCTGACAACCGCATACCGCAGTCAGTTCGGGCTGCAAAGCAATCCGGGCATTATCGGCAAAAAAGTGAAAGCAACCGGCACGTTCGGCGCGTACAATACGTTCCCCGGCCTGAAGTCGCCGACCGCGCTGACGTTCTTAAGCGATTCGCCCCCGGGTGATCCGCAGCTCGTATCTATCGCCGACGCGAAAAAAGCGACCGGTCCTGTCAAAATCGAAGGCGTCGTCACGGCAGACAATGCCGCCATCGGCGGAGGCAAGCTGTCGACGTACGTGCAGGACGCCAGCGGCGGCATCAATATTTTCAGTAATTCCGCAAGCGGTTTCCCCGACCTTAAGGAAGGCGACAAGGTTCAGGTGACGGGAACCGTAACGTCCTACAAGGACTTGACGGAAATCGCCCCGACGGCCATTTCTGTCATCGCGCAAAACCAACCGCTTCCCGCACCCGTGACCGTCTCCATCGCGGATTTGCAGGATCCGGCGAAGGCCGAGCCACTCGAAGGCCAGCTCGTGCACATCAACGGCTATTTCAAGGTCGTTCCCGCAACGCCGGCCGGCGGCGGTTACAATGTGCAAACCGTCGATGCCGCATTTAACGGCACGACCGTCCGCATCATCGAAGGATCCGTCGACATGGCGGCCGTTCAGCAGGACAAATGGTATGAGGTAACCGGAATTCTCAGCCAGTATACCTCCTACCAGATCATCCCGCGCAAATCGGCGGACATCGCGCTCGCGGCCAATCAGCCGCCGCTGTATCCGAATGTGCCCGGCGATTTCGAAGCGACCGTCGCACGCGTCGTCGACGGCGACACGATCGCGCTGCAAAGCCCGGTGCTCGGTGCGACCAACGTGCGCTTCCTGAACATCGATACGCCGGAATCCGACAGCTATATCAACCTGAACGGCGGCGTCAAAACGCCCGCCGATCAAAACCAGCTCGACTTCGGGCTGAAAGCGAAGCATTATATGGAAACCTTGCTTCAGCCGGGCGATCAGGTCATCCTGAAGGTCGGCGAGGAAGCTACCGACCACTACGGCCGACTGCTGGCCCAAGTTGTCCGCAAATCCGACAACCTGAATGCGAACCTCGAAATGGTGAAGCAAGGTTATGCCGTCACCTACTTCATCTGGCCGATCGGCTCTGCAGATGAATACAACCAGTATCAAGCTGCGGTCAAAACGGCAAAAGATCAAGGTCTTGTCATCTGGAATCCGGCAGACCCGCTTACCGAGCTTCCGTTTGTATTTCGGGCGCGTTTCTCGGGCGAAGGTTTGACGCGGCCCGTAGGCAACTCCGACACGAAGATCTATGTAGCCAAAGAAGACTGGGCGAAAGTCCCGGTGGAAAAACGGATTTTCTTCAATACCGAAGCCGACGCCATCGCTAACGGCTATAAGAAGGAAGGCCAGGTGCAGGTTCCGCCACTGCCGGACGGCACAGGCAAAAAGGTGCTGTTCGATCATTCCCACGGCCAAACGGCCGGTGCGGCCGACTGGGTTATCGACGGCGGATTTTCCGATTTCGCCGACGGGCTCAGAGCGGCGAATTTCACCGTCGAATCGCTCGACCGTTCGGTTCCGTTTACGTTCGGGGAGGCGACCGTCACCTACGACAAGCTGAAAAATTACGACGTATTCGTTATCGGCGAAGCGAACATTCCGTATAAAAAGTCCGAGCAGGACGCCATGCTGCAATACGTGCAAAACGGCGGCGCCATTTTCTTCATCGCCGACCATTATAACGCCGACCGCAACAAAAACCGCTGGGACGCTTCGGAGGTTATGAACGGCTACCGCCGCGGCGCATGGGATAATCCGGCCAAGGGCATGTCGGCCGAAGAAGCCGCTTCGCCTGCGATGCAGAACGTCGTCAGCTCGGACTGGCTCGCCCAAAACTTCGGCGTGCGCTTCCGTTACAACGCGCTCGGCGACGTCGACAACATGACCGATCTCGTGCCGTCGGAGCAGTCGTTCGGCATTAACTCCGGAGTCGGTTCGGTATCGATGCATGCCGGATCAACGCTCGCCATTCTCGATCCGACCAAGGCCAAAGGCCTCGTATATCCGCCGGCGAACGTTCCCGCTTGGGCGAACGCCGTCGACAGCGGCGTGTATGAAGGCGGAGGCCGCGACGAAGGCCCTTACGCCGCCGTCGCCAAAGTAGGCACCGGAAAGGCGGCATTTATCGGCGACTCGTCCCCTGTGGAAGATAAGACGCCGAAATATTTGCGTGAAGACAATGGCGGGAAGAAGACAACCTATGACGGCTTTAAGGGCGAAGCGAACAACGCAACGTTCCTCGTTCAAACGGTAAAATGGCTGGCGAATCACGAGAGCTACACCTCGCTCACACAGGTAGCCGGGCTGCAGCTCGATCAGCCGACGACGCTGCTCCCGTTCGAAGAGCCGGCGCAATCGACCGAACCTAAGCCCGAACCTTGGTCCGCTCCCGATCCGGGATATAAATGGTACGATCCAACGACCTTCAAATCCGGCTCCTACGGCTCGACTCAGCAGCCGCCGGTTCAAGCGCAGTATTCGTTTGTGCGTCAAAGCACGCTGCCGAATGCGCAGCAGTTCCAGATCCGAGTTACGGCGGACAATATGCTTCCGGGACAGTCGGTTTCGAACTTGTCGGTCGGCATCTACCTTTCGGGCGGCACGCAGGTCGCCAAGTTCCAAAATGCCGACGGCACGTGGCCGAGCAGCTACGGCTACAGCACGGCCTTCTCCATGACCGCAAACGCATCGGGCCATGCCTCCAAGGAGCTGACGGTACAGATCAAGCCGGGCACAACCGGACAAGCCAGCCTGCGGCTGAAGGTAGACGGCAACAACGAAATCACGGAAGCCGTTTCGATCGCCGACGTGCCTGCCGAGCCGCTCCCGCCGGATCATCCGAAGGTGCCGGACCGCATCGCGATCGCGGACGCGCGCCAGAAGGCGGACGGCACCCTCGTCACGATCGAGGGCGTCATCACGTCGGAGCCGGGAGCGTTCGGCAGCCAAGGTTTCTACATGCAGGACGATTCCGCCGGAATCTACATCTTCCAAAGCGCGACCGGCTATCATGCCGGAGATGTCGTATCGGTCAGCGCCAAGAAAGCAGTCTTCAACACCGAGCTGGAGCTCACCGATCCGGTATGGATCGAGAAAAAGGGGACATCCCCGCTGCCGGCTCCGCTGGAGCAAACCTCGCTTTCCGAGGTAAATCAGGGCAAGCTCGTCAAACTATCGAACGTCAAGGTTTCCGGCTACAAAACGGCAACGCCGTCCGGTTCCTTCGAATTTGACGTTACCGGCGGCGGAACGACAACCCACGTGCGGGTCGACGGCCGCACCGGCATCGACATGAACGCGTTTGTCGCCAAGTTCCCGGAAGGCAGTCTCGTCCATATTGCCGGAATCTCGTCGATTTTCAAAGGCGTGTACCAACTGAAGCCGCTATCCATGGAGGCCGTTCAGCTTGCGGATGCGACTCCGCCGACGACTTCCGTGCAGACGGACGGCGTCACCGGAGAACAATACAACAGTAAAGACGTAACGCTCACATTTACCGCTGTCGATCCGGACAACGGCTCGGGCGTACAGAAAACCGAATACCGTTTGGACGGCGGACCTTGGACCGCAATCAGCGGACCGGTAACCGTTTCGACGGAAGGAAAACATATGATCGAGTATTACTCGACAGATAACGCGGGCAATAGCGAAGCCGTGAAGAGCATCGTCATCTGGATCGACAAATCGGCGCCGGTCATCACCTACTCCGGCAGTTTGACGGTGTACCAGACGGATGTTTCCGTCAGCTTGTCGGTTTATGCCGCAGACACTCTGAGCGGCGTGAAGACCGTCAGCTACACACTGGATGGGAAGTCTATCCTGTCGCCCGAGTTCATCAAGCCGATCAATCTGGCTGCAGGCAGCCACGAGCTTGTCGTGACCGCCGAAGATATGGCCGGCAACCGTTCGCAAACTTCGCTGACTCTAACTGTGGTGATGGACATCGCACATTTGGACGAGCTGATTGCGTACGGCGAAAATAACGGCTTTTTCAAGAACCACGGAGCGGCGCAAAGCCTGCTCGCGAAAGTGAAAAACTTGCAGAAAGCGGCAAGCGAAAATGATAAAGACCTCAGCAAGAAGCTGGATCAACTGGTGAAGGACATCGCCAAGGATAAAGGGAAGCTGATCGACAGCGGCTTTGCCCAGCTCCTGCTCGATGATCTGGCGCAGCTGCAGTTGAAATAAGAACCGGATTTAGGCGATGAAGCTAATAGGCTTCATCGCTTTTTTTTGTGCCGCCGGCAGATCCCCGGGTTTTATTGTATTTTCACAAGCGATCTAACAATCATATCTCCAATATGGTCAATTTCTTTTTCCATTTTAAAATTATTAATGGGCACAACAACGAAACGATTGTAAAAAACGTTTAAATCATCAGGGATGGGATTGATTGTGAGTTGCACCGCAAAATGAATGGGTTTATGGAGAACCACACCTACTCTATCCAATTTTTTCGTAATTTTTTCAAAAAGTGGAGAAATCATTTCGTCGGTTAAACCATCTAAGATGCTTTTTCCACCAAAAGGCTGATTCCACCACCACGAGTAAAATGAGTCCCATATGTCATTTAAGGCACAAATTCCATTCTCGCTATCCTCAAATAGTTGAGAATAAATCGTCTTATCCTGCACTTGAGAAACGTCCCATTGAACGAAGGAAATCGCAGAATGATCTAGCTCAATCAGTTTGTGTTCCCAAAGCCGATGAAGTTGCTTTCGAAACTGTTCGTATGTCAGAAATCCATCTCCGGTATATTTATAAAAAGGGAATACCCGTTTATTATCCGATTTATTATGATAAAGACCGTAAATATATAATAATAAATTGATAAAAAATGAACTTTGATTCGAAAGAATAAGGTTTTTCCGCATAAAACACAACCTCCGCATTTAAAAAGAACATTCCTTTAGGAATGTTCTTTTCATACTGTTGTTACGTTTGAATAAATGAAATTTCACATCCATCTTCAATAACCCATTTATTCCCGCAACATATTTTCCTGTTTCGTTATCATAAATAACTATTTCTCCACTAAAAGTATAATAGAGATTCCAACTGGGAACAACATCCCACGTAAGAAATTTTCCGCTACTCGCATAATTTAACCTAACAACATCACCATCACCTTTGCATGTTGTATTAATATGAATTTCACCAGTATCGGTGCATTGGCTAGTCTCTGACAGGACTGCCCCAGAAGCTTATACTTGGTAATAGTCAAACAAAAATAGTAGAAACTGTAGATAATCTTAATGGGCACAACAACGAAACGATTAAAAATGCCAGCCCGCCGGTAAACTTCGGCGAACTGGCATTGGATTTACTCGCTTCTCAGCAATCTTCTTCTCAGAACGACTCCCAGTAAAATCAAGACACAGCCGATAATTTCAACATACAAGCTGCTGGCTTCCCCTGTCTGAGGAAGAGTCTCTTGTTGTTCTATCTCTTCGACAGGTACAGTTCCAAGCGGAACTTCCGGCACATCGACGTCAATAAGGGTTTCCGTTTCGCTGCCCGGTTGTGTGCCGGCGGGTGGAGCGCCTTCCGGCGGCAATTCCGTGTCGACTTCAATAAAAGTATCCTGTCCCGGTTCCGGGGCCGGCGACGGCTTCGGTGCTTCACCCGCTGCCGGTGCGGCCGGCGGAATCGGTGTCCCCCCGCCCCCCGTCGGCGTTGTGCCGGACGGCGATGTCGATGGCGTCGACGTGTCGCCGCCATCCGACGACGAGTCCGGCGCCGTTGACGGCGGCGTCACCGGCGGCGTCACTGGCGGCGTTACCGGCGGCGTCACCGGCGGCGTTACCGGCGGTGTCACCGGCGGTGTCACTGGCGGCGTCACCGGCGGTGTCACTGGCGGTGTTACCGGCGGCGTTACCGGCGGTGTCACCGGCGGTGTTACCGGCGGCGTTACCGGCGGCGTTACCGGCGGTGTCACTGGCGGCGTTACCGGCGGCGTTACCGGCGGTGTCACCGGCGGCGTTGCTATCCTGGTGTTCGGTACGGACAAAGTAAATCCGGCTGTAGAATCGATCTTGACCGAATGCTCGGTTGGGTCAGGCAAATAACCGTCCGGAGCTGCCGTTTCTTTTATGACGTAATCTCCAAGAGGCAGTTGTTTAAATACCGCGATTCCGGTTGAATCAGTTGTAAGGGTGCTTATCAACAAATCCGACGAACCGGACTTTCGGTACAACTCGAAGGTCGCCCCGCTTAGCAGAAGGCTGCTGTCGGCCGAGTCCACTTTTTTCACCGTGAGCGAGCCTCTTATGCCGCTGCCCGTGCCGGAACCGCTTGATACGCCGACCACGATGTTTTTCGTCGTTTCCTTGGTCACCGCGATAACATTGTTACCGCTAAAGCCGACTTTATTCGAGACGGATTCTTTGTCGTTCGCAACAATCAGAGACTGGTACTGCAAAATATAAGCGGACCTGATCTCGCTTGCAAAACGCAACTCGAAGCTCGTCTTCCCATCATCGTCCGTCTTGAACTCGACCGTATAGTCCGTCCCTTTAACCAGTTCCGTTCCCCGGGTCACATTTCCGTTCGCGGCCACCGCCGCGGCAAACAAATGAAAGGAATCCGGCAGCAAAAGCTGGTTTTGAGAAGGCGTGTCGATGAGTTTGGCATCGGCTACCGTGGATTGTCCGCGGTTGATATAGACGGTCCAATCGATTTTGTCGCCGTTTTGCGCACCGTTTTTGTTAACATACTCTCCCCCGTTGGGGATGTTAACCGAACCTGTCAGGTTCTTGGAAACGGGTCGCGTTCCGTCAAACAGCTTGGCCGTATTGCTGATCTTGCTGTCAATCAACCGCCCGTCCAGGCTCGCTTTAAATTCGATTAAATACGGGTCGGAAATTGGCTTCAGGAACGTCACGACCAGCTTGTTGTCGCCGTTCACCGTGTAGCTGTAGTAAGTGCTGTCCACGACCGTACCTTGGGACGGATTTCCGTTCGCCGGGATAATCATGTTGTACAGTACGAGGGAGCCGCCGACAAACGTTTGCCCCGCTTCCAGCGAATCCTCCACAACGGCGTTATCCAGAGATTTGCCGTTGTAGTTCACTCCGATCGTCCAAGTCAGCTGCTTCGCAGCGGCATTGTAGGTGCCGTGTTTGAACCCGTTATTTTTCTCTTCATCCCTAGGGATAAACTTGGACGTTACCGTTTTGGTGCGTTTTACAGATGAACTGTCGGTCCAATCGACAACGGCTTCGTTGACGAAATCCGTCGTGCTGCCCTCCGGTCTGATCCAATCCTGGTTAAATTCCGTTTTGTAGCTGATCGACACCGGTCCGGAAAGATCATTGTTAAATGCAATCGTAAAACCTTCCTCCACCGGAACGCTGCTATCCGGAATGTAATCTGCCGGACTGCTCAATTTCCCCGTCCCATCCGTAATCACCAAAGTGTCGGGAAGCCATTTCATCCCTCCGTTAGGGAACCTGTCCGTAAGCGTAACGCCGCTCATCGGCTGGCTGTCGCCGTTTAACACAATGTTCCAGGTTACCGTTTTGGCTTTGTAATCAACTCCGTAGACGCTTTTGACGACAACCGCCTGAGTGATATCACGGGTGGCGGTACCGCTTCCTCCACTTGCGGAGGTAACCTTGTTCGTAATTTTTGCGTCATCGATGACCCGGCCGACCGCGCGGGTTTGGTAAATGATTTCGTACGCAGAGGTTACGGCATGGTTGAATTGCAGCTTGAAGCCGTCCTTGCCCGCAGCGTTTTCCGGAGTCACCGTGTATTGGCCGGCGGGACCCTCGGTCAGCTCGCCGCCCCGCGTCTCTTTGCCGGACGCGTCCAGCGTAATCGGATAAACATGAAGCGAACCCGCAACCAATTGCTGCGTATCGTTGAACAAATCGGTTAAGACCGCATCCGTTTGCGCTATCGTCTTTTCGTTGTAATTGTATTTGACGGACCAACCGACGGTTTGCGTCTTCGAATCATAATCGGTTGTTGACTTGGCCAACGCGCTTCCGTACTGAACGTTAACGGTAGCCGTTGCACTCGCCGGCGTTTTGTTACTGCCTGCGAATGTTGCCGTATTGATAAACGAGACTTTATCCATATCGTTGATCGGCGTCGTAAACCGGATGCGGTATGCATTCTGCATAGGGTCGTCCTTAAAGCTGACTTTCAGCAAATTTCCGGTCGTATCCACCGTATAACGATCGGGTGTCACAGGCGCGCCTTGGCTTACCGTTCCGTCCAGATTCACATTCAATTGATAAACGGCCACTGTGACCGGCGCCGAAAGCCCGGCCGGAATCGGATCCGTTACCACCGCGTTTTGCACGGAATCCAGCATCTTGTTCACGTCGACGGACCAATTGATATTTTTGGCATTAAAGCCATCGGGTGCGCCGCTTTTATCTATCGTCGATACCGCGTTTGGCTTGAATCGAAGCGTAAACACCTGATCGCCGCCGTGGACCGGAATGACGATTGTCTGGGTGGTGCTTCCCGTTATTTGCTTAACGTCGAATTGCGTGTTGAAAGTGAGAATGCCATGAACGTAGGAATGCGATTCGATGTAGTCGTTAAAAGTCATCGCGACCCGATGATCGGCTGCAGTTACCTGAAACGTTCCGACATCGTCGTCATCGATTTTCAACAGACCTCCAAAATCGTTAAACAATAAAAATTGCTGCGGCAGCGAAAACGTAAATGTATCCCCCGCACGGTAGCCATGACCGTTTGGCAGCGACCACGCGTAGTCGAGCCGTACCTTGGAGCCCTGCTCGTAAACGTTGTCCGTTACTACCTGACCTTGGCTGTCGTAGACCGCCATCGTCACGCTGGTCAAAATGTTTTCCGGAATAGCCGAAGCTCGGGCCACAGCCAAGCCGAATCCGTTCAAAACTTGCATTAAAATCATAAGTGCGACCAGCATTGTGCTGATCTTTCTCTTTAGCATTTGCTTCTCAACGCCTCTCCTTCTCCTCTTCGTCCCATTTTTTTCTCGGTCTAGTTGCCTTATTTAAGATACCGATTGTTCCGGTCATGTCCGTTTTTCCATCCGTCCCCCTCCTTCTGCATAAAATTGGATTTTTAAGGCCCCTGTAGCATTCTAAAATATGGATCTGAACTTTTTCTAAACAACGCAAAAAAACCGCCTCGAAACAAAGGCGGGTATCGGTATTCGGGATGTTTGACAAGCGGCGTATCAATATATTTTGCTGACGGTATAATCCTTCGCATCTTTTACCAACGGAGTCTCTTGTCCGTTTTGCAGTCGGACGGCGTCATATGTAGTATCGATGGTGATCCACTCGCCGCTCTCTTTCAAAAAAACTTGATTCCAAGCGTGGTATGTATCGGGCGCTTCGTTGGCATACCCCATAACGAGACGGGTCGGAATGTCGACACTTCTCGCCATTGCGGCAAAAGTTGCCGCAAAATCGTAACAAATACCTTTCGAAGCATCGTAAATTTCGTCGAGCTGAGGGAGATAACCGGCATCCACGCCGCTCGCTTTCTCGTAATCATATGTAAAATGCTTGGTAATATAAGCATAGATTGCGGCAACTTTGTCTTTGTCCGACCCGCCGCCGGCAGTTAATGCCTTGGCTTCGACGACCGGTTTCGATTCCGGCTTCCAATCGATCATCGGGATAGATTGTAAAAATACGGCATTTTCGTTATCCAGCTTTAAATCCAAGCTTTCCTGCGCGATGACTTTATATTTGCTGCCTTCCGCCGCCTCCGCAATCAGAACGCTGTAGCTGCCGTTTCCAAGCTGCAGCGGATAACGTCCGCCTTTGACCAGCGCATAATCATATTTAACGCTCCCTTTGGCAATGCGGACTATCGCTTTCGCGTCTTTATTGTCGGGATAGTTCACCGTAATGATTCCTTGACCCAGAGAGCTTTTGTCGATGACCGCCGAAGCGGCTTCTATGCCTTGCGGCGCAGCGATCAGTAAGAACAACGCCGACAACACGGTTACGAGAGCCCTGGAAAGCATAAAAAAACTCTCCTTTCGGTAACTGGCTGCCATCACAGCACGAATGCTGCGGAAGGCCCTGTAGCTTTGCGTCTTTGGCTTTCGCCAAATTTGCCTTTATCGGTGGAAAGAACCGAAATCATATATGAATGATGAAGAAACTTGTCTTATTTTGTAATGTACCACATATTCAAAGCTTTGACCAGAAAAAAATTATTTCCCGTCTTCAATCAATTTTCCTTTGACCGCAATTCGGTGGGTCGGGTTTTCCATAGGGTGGCAGGTGATCAAGGTAATCTCCCGGTCTTTGCCGTTTCCTTTCAACACCCAAACCTCCTTCGGCAAAACGTACAGTTTTTCTTCAACTTTGTAACGGTAATTGCGGCCGCCTGCGTCCACCTCGACGATATCTCCCGCCTCGACCTCGTCCAATCTGTTGAAGTTTTTTCCGTAGGTCAGATTCCTGTGCCCGGCGATCGCATAGTTGCCGACAGCTCCCGGTCTTCCGGTATTCTCGATGCTGGCAACGGAGATTTTCATATTTTTTGCCGTCGCCCCTTTGAGGATCGGCAGCTTCAAATTAATCTTGTCTATGACCAGAACGCCCTCCACGTTTTCGTCCGCAACCGGGGTTTGAACCGGAATCGGAGCTGCAGGTTGTTCCGCGCGCAAAGGCATAAGCGGAGCGCCGGAGAGCAAGCGTTCTTCGGGCACGGGCGCAGCGGAGACATCGGGCGCCGGCCCCGTCTCCGGCTCCGTTCGATCGAGAAGCAGCAGGTTACTTTCCCACTGCGCCAAAATTTTTTGCTGCAGGTAGCTCTCATAGCGGTCGTTCACCGTAGGATAAGCGAGCAGACCGATGCCAAGGATCATGCATGCGGCCGGAATCATTTTCTTTATCGTTGCACGCAACCTGCCTCTACCTCTCATGCTCTAATTTGTTTCGGTATTATTCGTTCCATTCCCTTTTGCGGGCCGGACCTCCGTTTTCTACCGGAAGCGAAAAACCCGGGATCTTCACTTTTTTCATAGTGTCGTCTCCCGGGTCCAAAAATAAGCATTCAATTCCGTCTTGTTGCGAACAGGTTTAATAAGC
Organism: Paenibacillus hamazuiensis; assembly: GCF_023276405.1. Classification (NCBI taxonomy): domain Bacteria; kingdom Bacillati; phylum Bacillota; class Bacilli; order Caryophanales; family Paenibacillaceae; genus Paenibacillus; species Paenibacillus hamazuiensis. The sequence goes on along the minus strand of NZ_JALRMO010000001.1, from coordinate 622,700 downwards.
GAGCGAGAACAGCCCGTTGATGTGCGACAAATACCGCACGTTGCTCGCTTCCTTCATCAGCGATGCCGGCGTGCCTTTCAGGCGCAGCTGGCTCCCGCCGATCGTGCCGATCGCGTCCTTGCGTCCAAGGCTGGCGAGCGTTCCCGAGAATACCGGCTTAAACTCCTTCAAAGGCAGCCCTTTGAATTCGGCGTACAGGTTGTAGCCGACGGTTTCGCCCATCTGCCATGCGATCTGCGCGCTTGGCGGATACGGGCGGCCTTCCGGACTCATCACGACGGCGCTGTCGCCGGCCAGGAAAACATCCGGATGCGAGGTCGACTTCAGGCCTGCCGTCACGGTGGCGCGGCCGCGGTTGTTCTCGATGCCGGAAGCGGCTACCACGCTGTTGCCCGTGACGCCGCCGGTCCATACGAGCGTGTTCGTCTCGATCGACGTGCCGTCCTTCAAAATGACATTGCGGCCCTGCACTTCCGTTACGGCCACGCCGGTCAAAATTTTGACGCCGCGTTTTGTAAGCGATGCATGTGCGCGCTCCACAAGCTCCGGCGCAAAACCCGGAAGAATGGCAGGGCCCGCTTCCACGCAGTAAAGCGAAATGTCATCAAAGTTAACACCTTTTTGAATGCACAGCTCCGGAAGCGTATCGACCATTTCCCCGATCAGCTCGATGCCGGTCAAACCGCCTCCGCCGATCACGAAGGTTGCATCCGCTTTGTTGCCGGATTCGCGGTACGCGTCGAGACGTGCGGCCACATGGGCGCGCACGCGGTTTGCTTCCTCCACCGACTTCAGCGTCATGCTGCTTTCCTGAAGACCGGGAATGCCGAAAAACGCCGTTTCGCTGCCGAGCGCGATGACGAGCTTGTCATACGCCGTAGTCAAACCGCTGGCAAGACGCACCTGCTTGCCGTTCAGATCGATGCTCTCTACAGAATCCACCATCAGCTCAACCTGCTTGCCCTTGAGCAGCTTGCCGAGCGGCAGCGCGACATTGCCTTCGCTCACGCCGCCGACCGCGAGCCGGTGCAGCTCGGTAACAATTTGGTGGGAAGGCGTCTTATTGATCAAGGTGATCGCCGCATCCTCGGATTTGATGTATTTCCGTGCCGTCAGGGCGGTAAGCAATCCGCCGTAGCCGCCTCCCAAAATGACAATGTGCTTCGCCATGAGTAATGTCCCCCTTATCTCTTTTTCTCCGCCAAAACATCAAGGAATGCCTGGGTGAAACGCAGCGTCTTCTGCATCTGCGGATCCTTCAGCATTTTAAGCAATCCGAAAACGCCGATCGTCGGCGCGTTTTCCGCCTCGGCGCGGTCGTTCGCTTCGATTGCGGCGACGGCAATGCCCTTCGCCTTGTCCTGTATCGGCTTAACGAACTCTTCGAAGCCGTGCTTCAAATCGTCGATGAAGACGCGGTCGTTTGCCACCGTTTTAACCAGATCGTACGCCTGCGTCAGCGTATTCACCATCTCCGTGATTTTGGGTAAATTGTTGACAAGCTCGGTCAGCGATTGCTGAACCTCGGGCTTCAGCAATTGGTCCATAATGGCCATATCAAGCTTCTGGGTCGTGGTTGCCGCCGTCTCTGCGACCGCAGTCTGTACTTCTTGCACTTGTCCTTCAGTTGGGGACATGACTTGACTCCTCCTTTTTCCTGTGAGCATTCCTGACTCTGGTTGTGATTTATTTCACATATCAAACCTTAACTTAGCTAGTTTATACCGATTTTCTCCATCTTGCAAGTAACTTTTTTGTGAAAATTGCAACCGCAGAATAGGGAAATTATGGTAATGAGGAAAGTGAAAAAAACAATGCAACACGAAGTCGCATTGTTAAAAAGCACTCCCTTTACGAAAGTCCCAGCCGCTCGTACTGCTCCTTTGGCGCGTCGTGCTCCATAAGCGCCTCACGCAGCAGCGCCGTCATTCGGCGTTCGGCTTCTTCATCCCGAAGGGGACGGCTCTGCCCGGCATCCTCGCGAATGTCGAAGAGCAGATGCTGCCGGATATATTCGCCGTTCACATGAAAGGATTGCGTCCGATCCTTCATCTTCACGTTATCTCCGGGTATTTTATATACGGGGAAACCGGTCCACGAAAGGAACGGGCCCATCTCGATCCGTCCCGGGTCCGCAATATGGTCGGTCCCGTAATAATGACCGATCGTTGTCGGCATCGCGGTGTACAAATAGATCGGCGAATTGTCTTCGTGAACCGAAGCGCGGAAGTATGTATACTCCCCATCCGTCACGTTGACGTTTTTGCCGAAGTATCCGTATAGGGCGCATTCCCGGATGGAGAATACCTCCTCGCGGATGAGCGGCAGCCACGACTTGCCGTGCAGCTTGTTTCGGCAGCGGCTTACGTCCACCCCGTAATGGTCAAGCAAGGTCGGGAACAGGTCGACGTTTTGCGTCAATGCGTCCAGCCGCTTGCCGGCATGCAGATCTCCCGGCATGTGAACCATTAGCGGAATGCGAACGATCTCGTTGTAAGCGGGCATCACATTTTTCGCCATAAAGCGGTGTTCGCCCAGCATATATCCGTGGTCGGAGGTGAACACGATCATCGTATCTTCCCACAGCCCGTACCGGTCCAACGCATCGAGCAGCCTGCCCACCCAGCGGTCGGTCATGGTCAGAAGCGCCGCATACCGCTTGCGGATATGCTTCAAGGCGCCGTCCGGCACATTGACCCGCCCGTATTCAGGCCAGTAGTAGGAAGGGCCGTCGTAGTCGTCCCCATACTCCTGCAAATAACTGTCCGGCAGATCGAACGGCTCATGCGGATCGAAAGCTTCCACCCACAGAAGAAAGTCGTCCGCGTCGCGGTTGTTGTCCAGCCAGCGGATCGCCGATTGGATCGTCAAAGGCGAGGAGTAGTCCTCTTCCGACCGAAACTGCGTCCTGTTCAGCTCATATTGCGGAACGAATTTGCCGAGATGATGCTCGGGACGTTCCCCCTGCTTCACCCGCGACACCCAGGGATCGCTTTCCTGCCCGCGGATAAAGTCCCACGTGTCAAATTGCTGGCAATAGTTTTCTCCACCGACCCGAAAATAATGATAATGATCCGTTGAAATATGGGAGTAAATCCCATGGTTTCTTAACACCTCGGGCAGCGTCTGGTCAAACGGTTCGATTGGTCCCCAGTTTCGCTCCAAAAATCCCAAGCGGCCCGTAAGCATATCCCGGCGGGCGGGCATGCAGGGGAGCGAGCCTGCCCAATGGTTTGTGAAGACGACCGAACGGGCCGCGAGCCGGTCTATATTCGGGGTTGATATGCCGGACGCTCCATAAGCGCTTAAATAATGGCGGTTCACCGAGTCGAGCAGAAGCACGATCGCTTTCATGCCGTTCCTCCTCTCCGCAGCGGCACGGCCCCGTTCAGCAAAGGATCTTCCGTGTCGCGCATCCACTTCTCCAACACGTCGGCTAGCTCCCTCATCGTTTCCCGATAGGCCTCATTGTGAGCCAGATTCACCCGCTCGGCCGGATCCAGATACAGATCGAACAGCATCTCCTGCGGTTTTTCCGTACGAAGAAACCCGTTGTCCAGCAAAAAAGAACGATAGCCGCTCGTATCGAGATTCGGCGTCAAATACGCCGTTTCTCCGTAATTGCGGATATATTTATATCTGTCGCTGCGAACGCAGCGCATCGGCTCGTACTCCACATGGTGGTTGATTTCCGCAAACGCGTACGGGCGGACGGATTCCGCCCTCCCCTCCAGCAGCGGCAGCAAGGAGCAGCCCTGCAGCCACTGCGGCGCCGCCAATCCGGTCATCTCGCAGATCGTCGGGAACAGGTCCAGATGCGATACCATCGCATCGACCGCCTCGCCTTTCCGGTGCCGCTGCGGGGTTCTCATGATCAACGATACACCGATGCCGGCATCAAACAGACTGCATTTCATCTGCGGGAACGGCAACCCGTGGTCGGTTGTAAAAATAACGAGCGTCTCATCGGCAATCCCCGCATCTTCGATCGCCTGCAAAACGATGCCCGCGCACCGGTCGGCCGCTTCCGCGGAGGTCAAATATTCGGCCCACAGCCGGCGGTTGGCCTCATTGTCGTGCATCAAGGACGGCGGCATCAAATAAGCCGTCTCCAACGAAGGCGCAGCCTTCGGAAAGTTCAAATGCGTATTAAACATGCCGAACGATAAAAAGAAAGGATTGCCGCGGCCCCCTCTCCCCCGGATATACTCCGCCGCCGCTTCCGCGTTGTAAACATCCCAGCTTACGGAGTCGAAATCGAACACGCTCATATCGAAATCCGGGTTGCCGAGAATGCGGTCATATCCGATCATTTCCGCCTCTGGCGCCTCATGCTGAATGCCGCACAAAGCTGTTTCGTACCCGTTTCCGCCTAAAAACGGAACCAGATGCTTGCTGTAATCGTCGAGCTGCGCCCCCAGATGGGCAAGGCCGAACATCCCCGCGGAGTGGGCCGCCATTCCCGTGAGCAGCGCCGCTCTGCTCGGGGAGCAGGTCGGACCCGCGCAATACGCATGGCGAAACACTACTCCTTCCCTGGCCAGCCGCATCAGATTCGGCGTCGGCACGGCATAGCCGTAGGGCTGGATATACCGGCCCGTATCGTGCGTGTGCATGTATACTATGTTCATACGTGAGTCCCCTTTCGCCTGCAAACTCCGTTATCCTTTGATCCCGGTTGTGACGATGCCTTCAATGAAATACTTTTGGGCGAGCAGGAAAATAATCGTCAGCGGCAGTACGATCAGCGTGGTAGCCGACATCAGCAGGTTCCACTGCACCTGGGTCTCGTCCCGGAACAATGTCAATGCCAGTTGAACCGTCTTCATGGCGTCGCTGTTTGTTACAATAAGCGGCCAGGTGTATTCGTTCCACGATTGTGTCGCCTTCAGCGCGACAAGCGTGGCAAAGATCGGTTTGCTCAAGGGCACATAAATCTGCCAATATGTCTTCACCGTGCTGAGTCCGTCCATCTTCGCAGCATCGTCCAGATCCTTCGGAAAATTGAGATAAAACTGGCGGAACAGAAAGACACCGAACGACCCCGCCACGTAAGGAGCGATCAGCCCCATGTACGAATTGATCCAGCCGAGCCCGCCCTGGCCGGTCCAATCGTTGCCCCCGGCAAAAGGAATATGCTTCAGGATGAGAAAAACCGGAATCATCGTAACTTGAGGCGGAATCATAAGTCCGATCAGGGAGATGAGAAACAACAGGTCCCTGCCCTTAAACCGGAGCCGGGCAAAGCTGTAACCGGCAACCGAGTTGATCAGCAGGCTGACAACGACCGTCACCGCGGTTATGAAAAGCGAATTGCCGAAATATTGCGCCCAGTTGCCCCTCTGCATGGCTTGAAAATAGTTGTCCAGCGACAGATGCTGCGGAATGAACACAAACTGCGGAGCTTGAATTTCGCCCATCGTCTTAAGGGACGTCAGCACCATGAGTCCGAACGGAATCAGCATAACCAGCGATAAAATGAGCATCACGGCCGATACAGCGCTGCGGTATTTCGTAGTTTCCATGATGGCTCCTTTCCGGCCGCCAAATTATTCATGGCTTTGGCTGCCATATTTGAAATTGACGATGGTGATAAACGCGATGATCGCCAGCAAAACCATGGACAGCGCAGCCGCATAGCCCATTTGAAAATCGTTGAACGCCCGGTTGTATATTTGATGCACAAGCGTCGTCGTCGAGTTCATCGGGCCGCCGCCCGTAAGAATTTGAATTTGCTCAAATACGTTGAAATTGTTGATCAGCCCGGTAATGAACAGAAAAAATGTGACCGGCGTCAGCAGCGGAAGCGTGACGTTGAAAAACTGTCTTCCCGCACCCGCTCCGTCCACGGATGCCGCTTCGTACAAATGCCTCGGGATGCTCTGCAGCCCGGCCAAATAAATGACCATGTTATATCCGACGAATTTCCATACGCTCATCAAGATAACCGCCGGCATAGCCCATGTTTCGTCGAAAAGCCACTGAATTTTTCGGATGCCGAGCAGATCCAGAAACGAATTGGCAAGCCCGTGGGAAGGCTCGTAAATCCACAGCCAGATCATCGACACCGCGACCATCGACGTGATGTGCGGCATAAAAAATGCGGTCCGCAGAAACGGCAGCCCCGCCAGCTTCCGATTCAGCACAAGCGCCAGCATGAGCCCCAGGCCTAAGGTGAACAGCAGCGTGAAGAAGGTATAGACGAACGTGTTTTTTAGCGCGACGTGAAAGAACGAGTCCGAGAACAAAATCCGGTAATTTTTCAAGCCGACCCAATCGGCATTCGTTAAATCGTAATTCGTAAAGCTGAGGTACAAATTGACCGCAATCGGGATCAACACAAATACGAGCAAGAAAATGTAAAAGGGGGCGATCAGCATATAGCCGATTCTGTCCTCGTCCAGCCTGACCGCCTTTTTTCTCCGGCCCGCCGCCATTTTTGCCACTGCCAACGATTCAGACATGGGCCTTGGAACCTCCCTGTAATTATTTCGTTAACGTTTTGATTTCTTTCTCGAGACCATCCTGCGCGTCCTTCAATGCCTGGGCCGACGGTTTTTTCCCGCTGATCGCTTCCTCGTAAGCCAATTGAATGTACTTGTCGTACAGGGAAGCCCAGGAAATGATCGGTTTGCCTTTGCCGTTCTTGACATAATCAAGCAGGACGCCGTTAAATTTCGGATCTTCGCCCATAAACTGCTGCTCGAGCGATTTTCGGACAACCGGTATTTTCATATCCTTGTAACGCTTCCACATCTGGTCTTTGGACATCATGAACTTGATGAATTCCCAAGCTTCGTTTTTATGCTTGCTGCCGGCTCCGATCGTAAACAAGCGGTATCCGTTGAAAGCCACCTTGTTTTCGCGTTTCAAGACCGGCACGAACCCCAGCTTGTCTTTCAGATCCGGATTGTTCGCAATCATGTTGCTGATCATCGTCGTCTGCAGGAAGGACATCGCGGATTTTCCGTTGATGAAAGGAAACTCATCTTTTTTCTGATAGTTGAAAGGAATGTTTATTTTCTTGTTCGCCAGCCCTACCAAATAATCGAAAGCCTCCACAGACTTCGCATCGCTGAATGCCGGCGCCTCCTTATCCTCGTCGATAATCTTCGATCCGTTCTGGCGCATGAAGGGCTCGAAGAATACGCTTGCATTCGTTCCCGGGATGTCAAGTCCCGCGCGGGTCACATTGCCGCTTCCATCGCGTTTGGTCAGCTTTTCGGCGTACTGCGCGAGCTCCTCCCAGGTCGCCGGCGGCTTCTCCGGATCAAGCCCCGCTTCGGCGAAGAAGTCTTTCCGGTAAGTTAAAATTTCCGGAGCCGGGTAAAAGCCGAGCCCGTACGTTTTGTTTTTCACTTTGCCGATGTTTAAGGCGCTTTCAAACAAGTCGTCCTTTTCGTTCCAATTGCCGATGTAATCGTCCAGCGGGGCGAATTCCCCTTTGGTAGCCCGGGTTCCCATAAAGATGAGATAGGCGGAGAATACGTCGGGGAACGTCCCGCTCAGCTTCGCCGCATTCAGCTTCGTGTCCACATCCGCCGAGTTTGCCGGGAGCACCGTCGTTTCGATTTTGACATTCGGATTCAGCTTCTCGAATTCCTTCGCTACGTTGGTGAAATATTCGTCGTTGACTTTGTCCGCACCGGGAAACCAGAAGGTGAGCGTAACCGGCTCCTTTTGCGAAGAAGCTTTGTCGCCGGACTGCGTATTGGCCGGAGAAGCGGACTGGGAGCAGCCGGCAACCACCCCCGCCAACATCGATGCCGCGAGGAACGTTGACACCGTTTTTAATTTGCGCATTGAATGACCCCCTTGTTTGTGGATGTAATATGTGCCCGCGCTGCTTATCGCAATCGCTTTCATTAACAATTATATAGAGCGCATGGCGGTGAGTGCATTCAATCCATTTGGCAATATTGTTCATTCATTTAGGAAATGCAGCCGCATTTTCCGCAGCCGTCTTTATATTTTTTTAGGTTTTATTAAAATATTCAGGTTGTTCAGTCCGTTCCGCGCTCCCTCGCATAATCGCTCGGTGAAACGCCGGCCCACCGTTTGAACAGCTGGCTGAAATAGCTGATATTATCGATACCTACGGCCGCGCACACCTCGCTGACCGGTTCGTTTTGTTTCAGAAGCTCCTTCGCTTTGTCGATGCGGATCCGCGTTACATAATTTTGAAAATTGACTCCCGTCTGCTGTTTGAATAACTGGCTCAAATAGCTTTTGTTGAGATGGAACTTCTTCGCGGTCTCGCCGAGGGACAACTCCGGATCGGCATAGTTTTGGTGCAGATGGCTCACGACCGCCTTGACCGTCGGACTGTATGCGCTTGCCAGGTAGCCGCTGGCCGTAAGAAATTCGGCGATCTCGTTCAGAGCTTTCCGGAACGCCTCCATACACTCGTCGAAATGCCCCGCCGTCTCCATTTTCCGAAAATGCGCAAGCTTGCTTCTCTGCAATTCGTCCGGATTCCAGCCGGCCTCGTCCAGCTTGTGAATGATCATGTAGACCAGTTCCACCAAATTTTTTTGCAAATGATAAGGCTCGGGAGCGTTTCCCTGGCTGATTTGCCGAACGGCCGCTCCATAAACCGATTCGTACAAAGCGTCCAAATCGCCGATGTCGACGTAGGGCCGAATGTCTTTCCAGTTCCAAGAGGCGCTCGGCAAGGGCGGTCGGGCCTGAACGGACGATGCGCGGTTTAAGCGATCCGCACCGGGCACTTTTTCGTAAAAGGCAGCGGACGAATCGGCGGCGGTGCCGCTTGCTTCCGCTCCTTTATTATGCAGCTGCGGGGCATGGCCCGAATCCGGGGCATTCCGTTTGCCCGTCGCTTTGTCCAGCGCCTGCAGCACCTCATCAAAGCTCATGCTCGCTTTCAAAATATAATCCGCCGCCCCTAATTGCAGCGACTCTTTCACATAAGGAAAATCGCTGTAGCTGCTCAAAACGATCACTTCGATCTGCGGATAAGCCGACTTGATTTCCCGGATCAGCTGCACGCCGTCCATTCCGGGCATCCTGATGTCGGTAACGACAACATCCGGTCCAAGCGCCTTCACCAGCTGCAGAGCTTCCTCTCCGTTGCCCGCCTCACCCACGATCTTATACCCGTGACTCAGCCAATCGGTCATATGGATAAATCCTTTTCGCAGCAGCTTTTCGTCGTCAACGATAATAATGCTGGTCATCCGTGTTTCCCTCCCGCTCCTGCCCGGCGAATCGCGCCGGCAGCATTAAGATTACGGTCGTACCCTGCCCCGGAGTCGATTGAACCGACAGCCCGTAATGGTCCCCGTAGTTCATTTGCAGCCGTTCATGCACATTCATCATGCCGATTCCGCTAAAACGATGCTTCGTCCTCTCTGCATCCTCCGTGTCCTTCTTATCCGGCTGATTTACATCCATGCCTACCCCGTTGTCCGAAATTTCGATCCGGACATCGCTCAGATAAGGGGCCGCATACAGCGTAATCATCGCTTCCCCCTCCTCCTCCGGCTTCCTTTCGATACCGTGAAAGATCGCGTTTTCCACGATCGGCTGCAGCAGCAGCTTGGGAAGACGGCACGACCACAACCCCTCGTCCACGTAAACTCGGAAAATAATTTTTCTTGACAAGCGGATCTCCTGAATATACACGTAATATTCCAGACAGGCCAATTCTTCGCGCAAGGTGATTTCATTCTCGCTGCGCTGCACCGTCATCTGCAGCAGTTTCACCAGCGCGTTGATCGTCGGTTCGATCAGCTCCGTTTTGTCGATCCAAACGAGGCATTTGATCGAATTTAACGTATTGTACAAAAAATGCGGATTAATCTGCGCCTGCAGCGCATTCCATTCCGCCGCCTGCTTGGCCTCCTGATTGCGGACAAGCTCATGGATCGTATGCTCCAGCTTCATGATCATTTGTTCGTATTCCGTCGTCAGCAAAGCGAGCTCGTTGACATCGGGCTGCTCCCGTCTTGCTTGTACCAGCCCCCCGTTCAGCTTGTAGGACTGGATTCTTTGGTTCAGCCGGATGAGCGGCATCGCAATTCTGCGCGATATCCATACTGCGGCAAGTATGGATACGGCCGCCAAAATCAGCGTCATCAGCAATATACTGCGGGAAAGTCCCCTCACGTCTTTAAACAACGACTGCACCGAAACGTTCATCACCAGCGTCCAGCCGGGCACTTCCAAATATTTGACGGAAGTTAACGTATTTTTTCCATAGATCGTCGAAATGCCCTGCGTTTCTTTGCTTGAAGCCAGCTCGTGGACAAGTTCCGGATCCGCCTGCATTCCGACCGTTTCCCTCCGGCTGCTCGTCACGTAACGACCATCTTTGTCCAAAATGAAAAACGTCGCATCCGCCCCGATGCTGTCCCGGTAGATGCGGTATAAACTGTCCTCCTTCACGCTCAGGATGAACAGCCCGTATTCCAGATGAGTATACGGATTGTACAGCAGCTTAACGGCGTTAAACACCTTCTGGTGCTCCTGGTTTTTCAAAAAGCTATCCTGCGCTCCGCTCCATACGATCTGATCGGGAGAAGCTTCGACCGCGGTTTGCTGCCTAACCTGCAAAAGCCTCGCCGCGTCGATTCCGCCGCTTGAGTCGTTCTGGGAATAAATCTGGCCGTTTTTGCCGATCATATAAGATTCAAACTGCATCCAGTCGAAGGCCAGCGAAGCCTGAAGCATGTTTTTTTCCACAACCGCCTTGTCGATGAGCTCGTCATACGGATTGGCGTACCCTTTCGACAAATAAGTCTCCAGACTTTGATTCAGATTGTTCATATTGACCACCGCAGTGACCTGATCCAGAAGCGTCCGGATATTCCGGTCGATCTGATTCATCGTTTTTCCGTTCGATTCGCTGATCTTGGTCATCAATATATTCTCGGAAGCTTTGAAGGACATCCAGCCGATCAAAGCGACCGGAACGATAATGAGCCATAAATAGGAGGCGACCAGCCTGCCGAAAAGACTGCCGATTCTTAGCGCTTTTAACCTATTTTTCAGATTGGATTCCCCCGTCTTCGAGCGAATGATAAAACCGCTTTCCATTTCCGCATGTAAATCATACGGGATCAAAGCGGAAGTGTACAAGCTGTTTTTTATCCCATAGAAATCGTTAAAAAGCGGCAGCCCGCCGGCTGCCGCTTCGCAAAGATCGATTTTCGGTTATCGCTTAAAGACTCTTCAGCCGGCTGCAAATTTCCGCCGTCACTTGAGCCGTCTTCGAGCTTCCGCCGATGTCCGGCGTTTTGATGCCCCGCGCCGTGACATCTTGGGTCGCCTCGAGCAGCTTGGCGGCCAGCTCCGATTCGCCCAAATGATCGAGCATCATTTTCGCTGTCCATATTTGTCCGATCGGGTTGGCAATCCCTTTGCCGTAAATATCGGGAGCGGAGCCGTGAACGGGCTCGAACATCGAAGGATATTTTCCGCTCGGGTTAATGTTGGCCGCCGGCGCTATTCCGATGCTGCCCATAATCGCCCCGCCGAGATCGGTTAAAATATCGCCGAACAGATTGCTGGCGACAATCACATCGAAAATATGCGGTTTCGTCACAAAGAAAGCGGACAAAGCATCGATATGGTAAGCGGACGTCGCCACTTCCGGGTAATCTTGGCTAACATCCCTGAACACCTCGTCCCAAAAAGGCATCGTATGGACGATGCCGTTGGACTTCGTCGCGCTGGTCACATGGCCTCTGCGCTTGCGGGCCAGCTCGAAAGCGTAACGCATCGCTCTTTCCGTAGCTTTTCGCGAAAATACCGCGTTTTGCACGGCGATTTGATCTTCCCCTTTATGGATGCGCCCGCCGATTTCGCTGTATTCGCCTTCGCTGTTCTCCCTGACGACGATGAGATCGAAATCCTTCGGATTTTTCAACGGGGATTCCATGCCTTCGAATAACATCGCCGGACGAACGTTGATCGACTGCTCGAATTCCCGGCGAATTTTGATCAAGAGGCCCCAGAGCGAAATATGATCCGGAACCCGCGCCGGGTCCCCGACAGCCCCAAGAAAAATCGCTTCATAATTGCGCAAAATATCCATTCCGTCGTCAGGCATCATTTTACCGTGCTCCATAAAATAATCGCAGCTCCATGGAAACTCGGTAAAGGCAAAGCGTATCCCGCCATGCGCTTCCGCGGCCGTTCTCAAAACGTCCAGCGAAGCCGGAACGACCTCTTTGCCGATGCCGTCTCCCGGAATTACGGCGATCTCATACGTCTTCATCTCTTGCATCCTCCTCACAAACTATATACTGTCGACAGTATAATCATATCATGGGCGGACGATTAAAATATATAGCGTTTTCACAAATATTCCGCGACGTTTTTTGAGCCGAATAAGCTCAGCGGCAACCTTACTCTAATTCAAAAGACATCAGATCGCGCCCGACGGTGATCGGTCCCTTATATATGGCTTCCATCCCCCGGATGTACTCCCGCTCCGCCGTCTCATTCGCCTCCGGTGCGGGGATGTGATGGGTGAGAACGAGATGCTTCACGCCGGCCTGCCTCGCGATTTCGGCCGCCTCCAGCGTCGTCGTGTGATATTTGGCCGGGTTGGAAAGCGCTTTTTCGTGGTTCGGATATTTGCGGATCAACGCGTCCAGCCAGTCTTTGTTATAAGCTTCGTGCACGAGCAGATCGGCGCCCTGACTGTACTTCATCATATTCGGAACGGGAATGGTATCGCCGGAAATGACGACCGATTTGCCGTTGTATTCGAACTTATACGCAATGGCTGGATAAACGGGGCGGTGGTCCACCTCGAATGCCGTAATTCGGATGCCGTCCCGATCATACACGACGCCTTCGTTTTGCTCCGTGTATTCGATAAGAGCCCCGGCTTCATCGGAAAGATTATAGCTTACGCGAAGTTTGACGTCGAACTCGAACGACTCCCGCATTTTGCCGATAATGTCCCGGGTCGTTTCCGGGCCGTACACATGCATGGGCACCGAACGTCCTTCGAATACCCGTTCCGCGGTAATATGCGTTCTCCAGCTGGTGATAAAAAGGTCGAAGAAACCGCCGTTGTGATCGTAATGATGGTGGGTCAACAGCACGTCGGACACCCGCTGCGGCATGACGCCGGCCTTGATCAATTGATCCACCACGCCTCCGCCGCAGTCGACCACAAACGTCTTATGTCCGGCTAGCACGGCTACTCCTGACTTGGCCCTTCCGTAAAAAGCCCGCGGCGAGCCGGTGCCGAGCAAAATCACCTTGAGGTGCTCATGAAACGCGGGCTGCAGATGAAGCTGCGGTTGAATATACATCGAAGTCCCTCCCGGATTGGGCGACGGTTCCTTGAACCCAAGGCACCGTCACCGATTGTGTTGTTTACTTGCCGCTCTTCACTTCCTGCAGCAAGGACAGATCGAGCATGCCGCTCAAATCGAGGCTGTTTTTCTCCAAACCTTTGATATATCCGGCATCGATTGCGACTTTGGCCATCGACTCCAAAGCCCCCTTATCCACGTCGGTGGTCAAGCTGAGATGGTTCAGGGCCGCTTTGATCAAATCCGGTGCCAAGCCTTTTCCCGTAAGTTCCTTTAATTCGTCGCCGACCAGCTTATACGTGTCCTCCGGCTTTTTCTGAATAAAATCGATCGCCTGGATATTCGCCCGAATCGCCGCTTTCGCCAAATCGCGGTGCTCCTTCAAAAACTTGTCGCTCGCCACGAGGATCGTCAGCGGATAATTTCCGTTGTTCGGCGGCACCTGATTCCAATCAACGAGGATATCGCCGATGCCTTCGCCGGCAATTTGCGTGCCCCACGGCTCAGGCAGGAGCGACACGTCGACCTGCTTTTGCCTCATCGCGACCAGCGTATCCGCCGGCGCCATCGTAACGAGCTGCACTCCCGAATTGTCCGTCGTCACTTGAAGCCCGTTCTGCTGCAGCAGCAGGCGAAGCGAAATTTCATTCGTGCTGCCTTTGGTCGGAACCGCCGCCACTTTGCCCGCCAAGTCTTTGACGCTGGAGATGCCGGCATTTTTCCGTGCGACCAGAACGGCTCCCCCGTTGTTCGAACCGGAGATGATCTTGATGTTTTTGCTGCGGACATACTGGTTGGTCACCGGGCTCGGACCGACGAAGCCGAGATCGATTTGTCCGGTAGCAAGCGCCGTGGAAAAGTCCGAACCGTTGTCGAATCCGATGACCTCATATTTGACGTTGGCGCCGAATTCCTTCTGGAAATAACCCTCTTTGATGGCGACAAATGCCGGTGCGTGGGTGACGTTTTTCAGCAAGCCGAGCTTTAGAGTCACCGGCGCCGCCGGGGCGGATGCGGATGTAGAAGCTGCGGGCGTTTTGTCCGAGCTTGGCGAGGCTTGGCCGCAGGCCGCTATCAGGGCGGCAACAAAAACGATCAAGGTTAATGCGAACGATGTTTTTTTCATACAAACCAATCTCCTTTGCTTCTAACAGATAAATTAGGCCGATAAATCAGATGTTCGTGCCGTTCAAGCCGTATTTGACCAAAACCCGGTCTTCCAGCCGTTTAAACACCAAATGGTCGGAAATCGTCCCGATCACGGCGATCAGCAGGACGATACACAGCATTAACGAGGTGTCGCCTATGTTGCGCCCTTCTTCGAGCATCTGTCCAAGTCCGATGCCGCGTGCGATCAACTCGCCGGAGACGAGCGCCCGCCACGCGAACGCCCATGCCATTCGCATGCCGGTGATGAAATGGGGAATCGCTGCCGGGAGCATCACCTGGTAAAACAGCTTGATCCCCCGGCCCGTACCGAACATTTGCGCGGCCTTCAAATAGATGGCGGGAATGTTTTTGATGCCGCTGCGGCTTGCGATCGTCATCGTCCAAGTTGCCCCGATCGTCGTAATAAAGATAACGGAAAAATCGTTCAGCCCGAACCAGATGATCGCAAACGGCAGCCAGGCGATGCTGGGAACCGTCTGCAGGGCGACGACGAGAAAACCGAACGTTTCGTCCAGCAGGCGGTTGCGGGCAAAGAGCACGCCGAGAGCCGTCCCGATAAGGCAGGACAAAACAAATGCGGTTAAAATGCGCCTCAGGCTGCCCGCCACCGCTCCCAGCAACTGACCGTCGACGATGCCGTCGTAAAAAGCGCGAAACGTCTGCAAAGCCGAAGGGAACATCCACCCCCAATCGAATACCCTATATGCTGTCTCCCATAAAAGAACCAGAAGCAGCAGAAAGATTGCTTTTCTGTATCCCATATTCTTCTCCGCGCTCCTCCCGCGCCACTTTTTCCAATTCGTCGGCGAGCGTCTCCAATATCCGCTCCTCGATATGATGCAGCACCGTATCGGACGGATTTCGCGGTCTCGCCGCCTGGATGACGAATTCTTTTTTGATTTTCCCGGGACGGGTCGACATCACCAGCACGCGGTCCGACAAAACGACCGCCTCGCGGATGTTGTGCGTAATGAACAGCACCGTCTTGCGCGTCCTCATCCATATCTCTTCCAGCTCCTTGTGCAGCAGCAGCCTCGTCTGTTCATCCAGTGCGGCGAAAGGCTCATCCATCAGCAAAACCTCCGGGTCCATCACCAGCGCTCTGGCGATGGCCACCCGCTGCTTCATGCCGCCGGACAGTTCGTGAGGATAACGATCCGCGAATTTGCCCAGATGCACGAGGCGAATTTGCTCCATGGCGAGCTCATGGCGCTCTTTTTTTCGTATGCCCCGCTGCTTGAGGCCGAACGCCACGTTTTCCAGTACGGTCAGCCAAGGGAACAGAGCGTGCTCCTGAAAGACGACGATGCGGTCCGGACCGGGCGCCGTAACGGGCCGGCCGAGCACTTCGACGCCGCCCCGCTCCGCCCGTTCCAGCCCCGCCACCAAATTCAGCAGCGTCGACTTGCCGCAGCCCGACGGGCCTAGAACCGAGACAAACTCCCCTTGCTTGATGCTGAACGAAACGTCTTCGACGGCGGTAAATATGCTGCCGTCCCGCTGCTTAAATGTTTTGCTGACCTGCCGAATGTCGATCATGCCGATCCCCCCCCTTTTGCGGCTATAGATTTAGATGTTCCCGGAAAGCCTCACAATCGTAAATCCATATGCGCTTTTTCTCATAACGGATGATGCCGAGCTCATTCCACTCGTTTAACGTTTCCGTCACCGTCTGCCGGCTGCACCCGATGATATACGAAATTTCCTCGTGGCTCAGCGGCAGGCCGACATACAGCTCGTTTGGCTTGCGCTCGCCGAGCTGCATCAGAAAATGTCCGAGCCTCCAGGCAACCGGCCGGGAAATCAGCGTTTCCACATACCGCTGCGTGTGCAGCAGCCGTCTTGCGTTGGATACGGTCAGCGCGTACAGAACGTCCGGGCGGCTCAGCAGCAGGCCGCGGAATTGATCCGCGGACAAGAGCAGCACTTCGCTGTCCAAAATGCAGCGGGCGTACCTTTGCCGCCGCTGGCCGGTCAACACTTCGGCTGCGCCGAACACCTCGCCCGCATGGCGCAAAAACAACGTGATGCCCTGCCCCTCCTTGGCCGATTGCGAGATTTTGACGAGTCCGCTCCGCACCCAGTAGATGTCCTGGCTGTCCTCGTCCTCTCGGAAAATAAACTCATTTTTCTTAAAATGGCGCACGCTCCCGTATTGCTCGAAAAGCCCGGTTAATACGCGCTCTTCCCGGAAGATTTCCTCCCCGCCGACGCTGCCCGCTTGCTCGTCGTATTCCGTTTTTGCCATAGCCCGCTCACCTCGAGTCATCCTGTCGGTTTAATTCATAGTTTTCTTATAGGTATTATAATAAATAAAGCGAAATAAAACAGTCGGCTAGCCGACAAAAATAAAAAAATCTACTCACTAGATCACAGGGACCACCTCTCCCCCCTCGGAAGGGGGACCCCAGGATTCCGTAGCCGGCTTTGCGGAGCAAGGCCCTTAAGGTGCTTGCGTAATGTTGTCGGGTTAACAGGCACGGACGAAATCAAGGGTTGAAAACCATAGAAGACCGAATGACATTAGAAACAGTTAAGTTGTTTATAAAAATAACGGAACTCACGTTCGCTATTCCCGAAAAAATGGGCGCGTCGAAAAAATAGAGGAACTGAGATGCGCTAAATCGGTGAAAAATGGCTTGAGGAGTAGAGAAACAGACAAATAGCGCACCTGAGTTCCGCTAATTTCCAAAAATATCCGAAATCGATCCACTTAGCGAATCATAGTTCCGCTATGTTCCCGCTTCACCTGAAAACATTTGCCGCTTGCGCCCTGGACCCTCCCCGTAAGAGGTGGTGCTCGCTTCTAGTTCGCGTTTGTCCGACATCGATTTTTTGCTTTCAGGCAAAAAATCCGATGCCGGACACGCTGTACTTTTGCGCAGTACTTTAGGGGATACTGCGTGCCTCTTGCTCGCGTGTGTCCGCCATATTTTTGCTGAAGCAAAACCTATGTCGGACACGCTTCACGGCTGCGCGATATAGTTGCTAAAGTTATGAGCAACCACTCGTATTCGGCCTGGTTTGGCTAACAGACGTAACATTTTTATCAACAAAAAAACGGTCGGGCCCCAAAATCGCATGGTCCAACCGTTTTCTTTTTTTGGCTAATCCGATATGGATTGGTCTGCCGCAACTGTTATACCTCCGAAGCTGCGGTGGATGCCAATGCCGTATATGCCGCCTGATAGCGGACATTTTGCGGGCGCGACAGCCCGAGATTTTCGCGCAGCGTCGTTCCTTCGTATGCGGTGCGGAACAAACCGCGATTTTGCAGTTCGGGGATGACTTTGTCTACGATTTGCGTCAGTCCGCCGGGATAAATTTGCGGCATCAGGTTAAAGCCGTCCGCAGCGCCGCTCACGAACCATTTCTCGATAAAATCGGCGAACTGCAGCGGAGTTCCCGTAAACGTGGCATGGCCTCTGGCGCCGGCAATGCGGCGGGCGAGCTGGCGGATCGTCAGGTTTTCTCTGCGTGCCAGATCGACCATCACCTCGTAGCGCGCCTTGTGCCCGTTGATGTTCTCAACGCCGGGCAAGTCGTCATACGGCAGCGGGCCGTCGTACGGATAACGCGAGAGGTCGATGCCGAGCCAGGAGGACAAGGACCGGGCGCCCTGCTCCGGCGGCGTCAAGTCGTGCAGCTCGGCCTCGATATCCCGCGCCTCCGCCTCCGTATCGGCAAGCACGGGGCTGAGCCCCGGCAAAATGTGCAGCTGCTCCGGCGTCCGGCCGTATTTCGCGAGCCGCGATTTCACATCGCGGTAGAACGACTGTGCGTCCTCCAGCGTCTGCTGCGCCGTGAAAATAACCTCCGCCGTTTTGGCGGCAAATTCGCGGCCGGTGTCCGAGGAGCCGGCCTGCACGAGCACAGGGTAACCTTGCGGAGGACGCGGAATATTAAGCGGCCCCTGCACGGAATAGACGTTTCCTTTAAAGTTAATTTCATGCACCTTGCCCTGCTGAATCTGAATGCCGGCTTGCTTGTCGTACACCAGCGCGTCATCCTCCCAGCTGTCCCAAAGCTGCTTGACGACCTCGACGAATTCGTCCGCATTCTCGTAGCGCACCGAGTGTGCCGGGTGCTCCGCCCGGCCGAAATTGAAGGCGGCCGATCCCGCCCCGGTCACGATATTCCAGCCCGCTCTGCCGCTGCTGATGTAATCAAGCGAGGCAAATTTCCGCGCCACATGGAACGGCTCGTTATACGTGGTGCCGACCGTCGCGATCAAGCCGATGCGCTCCGTCACCATGGCAAGAGCCGACAGCATCGTAAACGGCTCCAGCTTGCCGAACCGGCCGGCATAGCCGTCCGCCAAAAATAACGAATCAAGCAGGCCGCGTTCGGCGGTTTGCGCCAGCTCCTGGTAATAGCGGATATCCAGACCGCGTTCAGGCTGCGTCTGCGGATGGCGCCACGACGATTCGTGGTGACCTGTCGCGGATAAGAAAGCGTTCAAATGCAGTTGACGTTTCGGTTTGCTCATATACGATACACCTCGTTAATAGGATTATTAAACCGTTATTGATTTTTTCTCAGCCTCTCGACTTCTTTGTCGATGTTCTCCGAAGCTTTGCGGATAGCCGTATTGATATCGGTATTGTTCAGCACCATGTCCTTGTAAGCATCCGTTACGAATTTGGTAATGTCGTTCTCGTATTCGTTTGTTTCGTGTGTCTTGAGCGGCTGGCCGACAAACACATTTTGCACCTTTTTCCCTTTCAGCACAGGGATGTCGGCGCCAAACTCCCGCTCGAGCTCCGGTTTGACGATTGCCGGCACCCGGCCGTTGCGGGAAAGAATGCGCTGCGTTTCGTCCGATAAAATGTGGGCGATCGCTTGGAACGCCTCATCCTTGTGTTTGCTTCCGCTGGATACCGACAAGGAGTGCACCTGCGCTTCCCGCGTTTCCCCCAAACGATCGGCGAATTGCGGGATGGGAGCGATGTCCCAGTTCACCTCAATGCCCATCTGCCGCAGCTCCTCCATCGGACCGACCATATTGGCCAGCCACGCCGGACGCATGGCCAATATGCGGTCCTTCATGAACTGGTCCCGATCGTAGTTGTACGTGTTGTTTTTTCCGACGAATCCGGGAATTTCGGCATTTTTCTTCGAGTAGTTGAATGTGCGCACCCAGTCCGGCGAATCGAGCAGCGATTTGCCCGTCTTCGGGTCGATGACGGAGAGCGCGAGGCTGCGGGCGAAGCCAAGCGGACCTTGCACGTCAATGCCGATGTAGCTGACTCCGCCGTCAGTGCGGGTCAGCCGGCGAGCGAGGTCAAGCGTTTCATCCCATGTCATCTGCCGGTCGGGCGGATATGGGACGCCGAATTTATCGAAAATATCTTTGTTGTAATACAGGATGTGCTGGTTGGAGTTGAACGGTATTCCGTAAATGGCCCCATTATCCGCAATTTGCCTGACCGCATCGTACAGGAACGGCTTTAACCGGCTTTCGTCGAAACGGTATTTTTGAATCCAGGGGCGCAGATCTTCAATCGCTCCCATACGGATGAACCGGTAGTACGATGTGGAGGTGGAGAAAATCAAATCCGGCACCGTTCCCGAGGAAAAAAGCTCCTCCGGCGTCGCCGTTGCGGGAGGCTCGATCCGTTCGATCGTGATGTGCGGATATTTTTTATTGACCGGATCCGCAATAAGCGTTTTAAATTCGGTGTTGGTGAAGGTAGCTCCGTACGAATATATCAGCAGCTTGACCGGCTGCGCGGAAGCCGCCGTCTCTCCGGCAGCGTCGTTGTCGAGCCCGTTCTGTTTCGCGCAAGCTCCGAGCGGGAGAAGCAGGAGCAGGGAAGCAAGAGCGTATGCCGCTTTTGAAGTCATGGTTTCACCGCCTTTTTGCTATGAATGGATGCCGCCTCCAAACGCATTAAAAACCGGAGCTGCGGCTGAAATGCTGTAGCTCCGGTTTTCCGGTAGTGAGTTAATCTGTTATTTCCGCCAACGTCCAAGGGCTGAAGGTTTATGCCAGCGCTTTTTTCCTCCTATTCATGATTCATGTACAAAAAAGAGACGCGGCGGGTCGAGACAAATTTCCTCTCGAAGGCCGGTCTCCAGTTATCCGGTAGACAGCAAACTTATACCGAGTATTATACTGGGTTTAATAAGAATTTCAATACCTTTTTTATTTTTTTTGAATTGCCCGTTTTTTCATTGACGTTGGCGAATGCCGGTGGTATATTTAAAACAAATTATTCCACTTGGCATACTTGTATAAATTTCAGCTACCGGATAACCGGAGACCCGCTTTCAGGCGTGGTCTTCGGTTTTTTCGTTTTTGAACAACCTTTATTTTCCAAGGAAAGGTGATCCAGAATATGAACAGCACCATCAACCAGCTGCTGCAGCATCGGTCGATCCGGAAATACAAACCGGAGCCGGTGAGCGCGGAGCAGCTTCGGGCAATCGTCGAAGCGGCGCAAAAAGCTCCCACATCAAGCAATATGCAGGCATACAGCGTCGTGGCCGTAACCGATCCGGAGGTGAAGCGCCGGATTGCCCATTTGGCGGCGGATCAGCAGTACATCGAGGAATGTCCGGTCTTCTTGCTTTGGTGCGCCGACTTGCTGAGGCTGAAATATGCCAGTGCCCCAATCGAAGAGGTGGAGATTCCGGGAACCGCGGAAATCTTCATCATCGCTACGGTCGATGCCGCGCTGGCTGCGCAAAACGCCGTTGTCGCCGCCGAATCGTTAGGCCTTGGCACCGTCTTTATCGGTGGAATCCGCAACAATCCGCAGGACATATCGGATCTGGTCGGCCTGCCGGACCTGGTATATCCCGTCTTCGGCATGTGCCTCGGTTACCCCGATCAAGAGCCGACTCAGCGACCCCGGCTGCCTCTGGAGGCGGTGCTGCACCGCGAGCGTTACTCCACGGAGGCTTATCCTGAAAGCATCGAGCGGTATAACCGGGAGCTCAACGAATGGATGCTCACCCGGGCGGGCGGTACAAGGGACTCCAACTGGTCGAAGGAAATGGCGGGCCGCCTGAAATCGAGGCAGCGCACGCATATGCGCAGCTTTTTGGAAAATCGCGGCTTCAAGCTGGAATAATCCGCAGGGAGAGGTGCCTTTTGTTAGATCTGCTCATCGTCGGCGCCGGGCCGTACGGCATTTCGCTGGCCGCTCACGCGGCAGCAAGCGGCTTGTCGTACGCGCTGCTCGGGTACCCGATGCATTTTTGGCAACATCAGATGCCGCAAAATATGTTTATACGTACCCAGCCGGAGGTCATCGCGCTGTCCGATGAGCGTGACGTATTTACGCTGCAGCGCTTCTCCCGGGAGACACGGACGGAAATCACCGTCCCGCTGCCGCGCCCCGTGTTTGTGGACTATGCGTTTTGGTTTGCCGCCAAAACAGGCGTGGAGTTTACGCCCGAGCTAGTCGTCAGACTTTCCGCCGTTTCCGGCGGGTTTCAGGCTTTGACCGAGTCAGGACGAGCGGTTAGGGCCCGGCATGCGGTTGTCGCCACCGGTTTGCAGCATTACGCGTACATCCCGGACGCGCTCGCCGGCATTCCCGGCGACCTCGTATCCCATACGTTCCGCTATACCGACTTCAGCCCGTTCGCCGGGCGCAAGGTCGCGGTGCTCGGCAGCGGGCAAAGCGCCTGGGAAGCGGCCGCGCTGCTGCATATGTGCGGCAGCGACGTAGAGCTGATCTACCGCCGGGAGGCGCCGAATTACAGCCCCGGCAACGGCTCGGGCATCGAGCTCGTGCAGCTGGCCGAAGCCTTCTATGACCTGCCGCTTGAGGACAAGCTGGAAAAATGGGCGAGCCGGTCGGCCAGCATTGCCGCCTTTCTGCGCCCGTACGTGGACGGCAAAGTGCCGGAAACGGCGCAGGTCACGGTGGAACAGGCCGAGCCGACTTGCGGCGGCAAGCTGAGGCTGCTGCTGTCAAACGGCGCGGAAAGGGAGCTGGACCACCTGATCGCAGCCACCGGCTACCGCATTGATCTAAGCCGGGTCCCTTTCCTCGACCGGGAGCTGCTGGACGCGGTGGAAAGGGAAACGCACGGCGGCAGCGGGTTCCCCCGCCTGAACGCCCATTTCGAAAGCAGCGTTCCGGGGCTGTATTTCGCCGGACCGCTCGCTTCGCACAGCCATGGGCCGGCGTTTCGGTTTATCGCCGGGCTCGGGAAAACGTGCCGCAGGATCATCCCGCATATTTGCCGATTCGTTACGGAGTGCCGCTAACGTCAAACACCTCAATTCAAGCCGCGAGGCGAATTGAGGTGTTTTTTTCATTGAGCTTTACGGACGCTCACGAGTGTGAACCGCTTGACGCTTACTGATTCTTCTGCAGCCGCTCCACCGCTTTATCGACTTCCTCCGACGCTTTGCGCAGCGCCGTGTTGACGTCGACCTTGTCGATGGCGATGCTTTTGGCCGCATCGTTGACGTACTTCTGCACATCGACCTCGAACTGATGGAAGTTATGCTCCTGAAGCGGCTGGCCGACGAAAACGTTCTGCACCTTTTTCCCCTTCAAAACCGGGATATCCGCGCCGAACTCCTCTTCCAGCTGCGGATTCACGATGGCGGGAACTCTGCCGTTGCGGGACAGCGTGCGCTGCACCTCGTCGGACAAAATGTACGCGATCGCCTGGAACGCCTCGTCTTTATGCTTGCTTTTGTTCGAGACCGACAGCGTATGCACCTGCGCCTCCCGCGTTTGCCCCAAATGGTCGCTGAAGGTCGGAACCGGCGCGATGTCCCAGTTCACCTCGAGCCCCTGCTGGCGCAGCTCCTCCAGAGGGCCGACCATATTGGCGAGCCAGGTCGGGCGCATGGCGAGATTGCGCTCCTTCATAAAATCGTCGCGTCCGTACACGTATTTATCGCCTTTGCCGACATAACCGGGAATATCGTAATTCAGCTTGGCGATGTTGAACACGCGCACCCAATCCGGCGAATTTAAGACCGACTTGTTCGTCTTCAGATCGATGATCGGCAGAGCCAGGCTTTTCGCGAGGCCGATCGGCCCCTCGGCGTCGATCCCGACGTAGCTTACGCCGTTCTCCGTGCGCGTCAGCTTTTGCCCGAGTTCGATCGCCTGCTCCCACGTCATCTGCTGGTCGGAAGGGTACGGCACGCCGAATTTATCGAAAATATCCTTGTTGTAGTATAAAATGTGCTGGTTCGAGTTGAACGGAATGGCCAGCACTTCCCCCTTGCCGGACAGCCCCTTCGCGTAGTTGTAGAGAAACGGCTTGATCCGGCTTTCGTCAAAGTTATACTTCTTGATATAATCGCGCAGGTCCTGCAGCACGCCGAGAGCGATCAGCTTGCTGTGCGTCGTCGAGCTGGAGTAGATGAGATCCGGATCGGCCCCGGAGGTGAAAAAGTCTTCCGGCGTCGTGCCTGTCGGAGGTTCGATCCGCTCCACGGTAATGTTCGGAAACCGCTTATGTACCGGCTCGGCGATGAACGTTTTGAATTCGGTGTTCGTAAACGTGCCGCTGCTGTTGTAAAACTTCAGCGTGACCGGCTCGCCGCTTGCGCCGGCATCCTTCGCGCCCGCTTCCGAAGCGGGGACCGACGCCCCCGGATCGCTCTGCCCCGCGCAGGCGGACAGAACCGCAATCATAAAACCTAATGTTGTGAGAAAGATCGGTTTTTTCATCGTTGTCAAGATCTCCTTAGTCGATTTTATCAAAAGTTATTCCACGAGTCCCGTCCGTTCGATGCCTTCCACGAACCAGCGCTGGGCGATCGCGTAGACGACGAGCACCGGGGCGATGATCAGGAAGGATGCGGCCATCTTCACCGGCTCGGCGAAAATGCTGATCCCTCCCTGCGCCTCGTCGGCGGATAAGCTGGCCGCCAGCTTCGCCAGGCTGATCGAGAGCGGAACCTCCTTGGAGCCGGACATATACATCGACGGCAAATAAAAGTCGTTCCAGTTCCATACGAACGAAAACAAAAACACGACGATCATCGCCGACTTGGAAAGCGGCAGCATCACCTTAAAGAAGAAGCGAAACGCATTCGCCCCGTCTATCCTCGCGGCTTCCTCCAGCTCCTTCGGCAGCGTCTGGAAAAACTGGCGGAAGATGATGACGAACAGCGCACCCTTCAGCCCGTGGCCGAACAGCGCCGGAACGATCATCGGCAAATACGTGTTGGCCCAGCCGATCTGCTTGAACATCAAAATCGACGGCAGTATCGTGAGCTGGGGCGGCAATATAAAGGTGAACACCAAAGCGGTAAACCAGAACTTTTTGAATGGAAATTCGAGTCTGGCAAAAGCGTAACCGGCAGCGGCGCACGAAACGATCTGCAGCACGGCCACCGACAGCGAAATCGTCAGGCTGTAAAGAAAGCCGGTTTTAAATTTGAGCAAGCGAAACGCTTCCTCCAGATGGCCGATAAAAATCGAGCGCGGCACCCATACGACGGAAGGATCAAGCATATTCGAGGAATCCTTCAGCATCGTGATGACCATGTACAATATCGGCTTCAAGTAAATAAACGCCGTGTCGATCAATATCAAATACAGAAACAGGCGAAACAGCAAGCCTTGATCGGCTTCCTTCCCAAGCAGCACGTATTTGACGGAATCCGCCCGGCCTGCGGCGGCTTCACGAGTCCATCCCCGGCGGCTTTCGGGTGCATGAGCGATGCGTTCCAACGTTTACCCCCTCCTTGTTTTCGCACTCCTGCCAATTCATCCACACCGATTCGGGCGGCCGTTAGCGGCGTTTCCCGCCGAACGCCTTGTCGACCCGGCTGTACATGAGCAGCGCCAGCCCGATAAAGGCGAGCACGATGACGAAATAAATCCACGCCAACGCGCTGGACAACCCGTAATTGGCCGTCGACACCTTGCTGATGATCGGGTTGCTTGGAAACGTAAACAGATCGACGACCGTAAAAATCAAATTGAGAAAAATAAACGGGATGAGTCCCGGCAGCGTAATTTTCCAAAACGTATTCCACGGGTCCGCCCCGTCGATGCGGGCCGCCTCGTACACCGAAGAGGAAATCGTCTGCCGGCCCGCGAGAAAAATCAAAATTTGTACGCCCGAATACCAAAGCACCAGAACAAAAGAGCTGATGACGTGGTTGATCGGCTCCACCCAAGCTTTTGGAACATACTCGGCCACGTACGCATTGATGCGCAGCGACTCGACGAAAGCGAGCGAACCTTCGCCCTGCTTCATAAACTCCAGCACGATTTGACCGGAAGAGAAAATAACTGGGAGAAAGAAAACAACCCGGAAAAACGTCCTTCCCCAAAACCTCTGATTAAGCAAAATCGCGATCAGCATGGAAAAAATAATAATGACCGGAATCATGACGGCCGCTTCCCGCAAAAAAGGTATCAGGTCGTTGTACAGCAGTCCGCCGTCGGCGAATAATATTTCCCGGTAATAGTCGATGCCGTTCGGAACCGTTTCAATACCGCTTACCGTCACCTTCACCCGATGGAAACTCATATAGAGAGAGAATCCGAGCGGGAAGGCGACAAATGCGAAAAATCCGAAAATCCACGGCGCGATGAACAAACTGCCTTCCCATTTGCGGAGGGTTTGTGCGTGCAGCTTCAATCCGTTCACGGGGCGCTCCCTCCCTTCAGCACGATAAAGTCCTGCGCCGGCACGCGGACATCGCCGTGGACGAACGGCTCCGCGTTGTAGTTGACGACGATTTTCTTGCCCCCGGCATATTCCGTTTCCTTGACGCCCGGAGCCAAGGTGCGGTGCCCGACGATCGCCCGATCCTGCACGTCTCCAAGCGCTTCGTTAAACCGCTTGTATTCGGCCGCCGCCTGGGACAGCCAATCCCTGTAATCCATGCTGTAATACCAGATGGAAAAAGCGCCTTTCATGCTGCCGGACGGCGCGTTCGTAAGCACATACGCCGGATACGCTCCGAGCTCGATGCTGCGCAGGAAGCCTGCGCGGTTTTGCTCGCGCAGGTTGGACCATTCCGTCGAATACGTAAGCAGCCCGTGAAGCACGATGGGCAGGAACGGAACCGGCTCGTCAACAAAAATATCGTGCGAATACGAATCCGCCAGCCGGTGAATATGGCCTGTCTGGTCCCACGTGTACGCGTTCGCGTCTTCCGCCATCACACCACCGAGCGCGTCGCGGACAGTCTTCAGCACGCTGCGCTGGCTTTGCAGCACCTCGCTGCGGTTCGCTTTATACCGCTCGTTGAAATCGCTGTTCAGAAATTGCCCGACGCCTTCATTGAAATAAATGCCGTCGGCCCCAAGCGCTTTAAACTCGCTTAAGTCTTTGGCGACCGTCTTCTCCGCGAGTCGCGGGCTGACCATGGTCGTCATCTCGCGGTTGGCCGGGTTTTCGAATTCCACGACCGTCCCCGACAGATCGCGCATCCCGTCAAACGTCGGCCAAAATCCGTCCCGCCCCGTGTTGTTCAGCGTATAATTTGCCGTCAAATAAACCGGGACGTTCCGGGAATGAGCGAACCGGATGAACTGGCGCATGCCGTCGTTGCCGCCGAGCCGGGAATCGACCGGAAACAGCCCGCCGAACGAACTGTAACCTCCGCTTTGCCAGCCGGCGTAGCGCACCGTCAAATTCCGTATGCCTTGATCCAGCAGCGCGCCGACGATAGCTGCCGCTTCCGATGTCGTCGTCCCCGGCAAATATTTGTCCCAGACAAGCCCCTGCTTGATGTCGGCGCCAACGATATCCGCATAAAACGGCACCTCGCCGTTTTTCGGCTGCAGCGGCTTAAGCCCTTTTTCCGCGATGAGGAACTGGCGGTATTTCCCGGCCATGCCGACGTAGTCGCTTTGATCCGGTTCAAGCAAATAATAACGCGTCGCCCGCTCGGGGGTGTTAAACCGCTCCTTATTGTAAGTGAAGAAACCGTTCGGGCCCTTCTTGCTTGTGCTCTGAAAATATTTCAGCCGGTACGTCCATTCCGGGGTCGCCCAGTTGTACTGGCCGTAAGCCCCGGCCGGTGCGGCGAACAGCTTGGCATATTCCTCGCCCGATACCATCACGGCGACAAAAGCCTGCGGCCCCGACTTGATGCCGAATACCGGCAGCCGGATTGCGCTTCGGCCCGTCCGCTCGCTATAAAACGCGCTGTCGTTGCCGTAGACGTTCTCACGATAGACCGACTTGTCGTTAGCCTGATTCGGCTTGAACCGGATCAGCGCTCCCGCTCCGTCGGGCAGCAGCGTATAACCTTCTTCGTTTTCCTTATACGGTTCGGCACCGAAGAGCGGGAACAGCTTGACATGGAGCAGGCTGAGCTTGCCCTCCCGAATGTCCCGATCGTTGATCGCCGTTTCCACATAATCTTCGCGAAGCCGCACCTCAACCGGAATTTTGAAGCCCGTTCCGGTAAAATTGTAGGTCATCTTGAAGCCGTCCGGCGTCGTTTGAAACTTTTCCAATACGCCCTTATCCTCGAGCCAACTGATCGTTTTCGCCTGCGATTTGGAGTTGGACGCATCGATGTACTCCAGCATGACCGGCGACATCAGATTGTTCCGCCACGTTCCTGTAATCGTCTCCCGGGACCACTGGTCGGGATCCGGGTATGAACGCCAGACGTGTCCCGTTTTCTTCTGCTCTACCTTGAAGTGGCCGGTTTTGTCGTCGACCCACAGCTTTAGGCCCGCCGACTCCGCCGCCGGCCGGAAGCTTGCTTCGTCAGGGAGCGCCGGCTTGGGCGCGCCGACGGCTGAAGCCGGCTGCGACGCCCCCGCTGCGGCGGACGTGGCCTTGGATGCCGCCGTTCCAGTCCGCGTTCCTTCGGCGAGACGCATGTAAAGCAGGACGGCTGCAGCCACGATGACCAGCCCAACCGCCGAAGAAAATATAATGCGGCTTCGCCTCATCGGACCGACACCTCCTGGTACACGGAATAAAAGAAATCGGCAAGCTCCTTCGTCAGCCCGACCGTAATAAAGACGAGCACGCCGCAAACGGTCATCGTAAATACGGACAAAGCGACATTGACGGCCGTTTCGCCGACGGTGTAATTTTGCATGCTCTGCACCTGCCAAAACAGCAGCAGAGCGATCCACACAAATAAACCGTAATACAGAAAATGAAAAATCGACGTCTCGTTTAACGTCATCGCGTTCGAAAGCAGCGTCAGCGGCAGGCCGATCAGCACGAGCGGAAACGCCGCATAAGAGCTGCCGTATACGACGTCGCGAAACCTGCCTTCCCCACGGTAGATCGAGCTGATTAAATAGTTGGCGACGACCCACCCGATCCAGACGGCGAGAAACTGCACCGCTGCCGCCAGCAGATTCACATCAAGGATAACCTCCGGGTTAAAAATAAAGCTGATCCCCGCCCGCATGACGCAATACGACACGAGCGCAAGCAAAAGCAGGATGAAGCTGCTGAGCCAGCTGGCCTTATGCTCATAGCGAAGCGCTGCGAAGCCGTCGATCGGATGCCGCAGGATGTGCAGCGCCTGCGCGAGCTGACCGGCGAGCGGATTCCGGATGCGCGCAGAGGCCTGCAGACGCGTTCTCCAGCCGCTTCGCCGGCTCCATCGGCCCGCCGGCACTAACACCGCTGTGGCCAGCAGCACCGCATTCGCCAGCGTCCCGAAATTTTGCTGAAACCAGATCAGCCGGTTTTGCCAAAACGCATCCGAATACCCTTGCGCGTGACCGGCTTTCAGAAACAGCTCCTGCGCCCTTGGGTAGTCGCCCCGTTTATAGGCCGCCTTGGCCATACCGGCGATGGCCGGCGTGTAATACGCGTTAAGCCGGTGCGCCTCGGCCCAGGGGGCTTCGCTTTCCTCATATTGGCCGGCCTGCGTCAAATGGTTGGCCTGATGCACCAGGGCGCCGAACTCGGACAGCCGGAACGACTGTACGAGGTTGTTTTCCCCGTCCAGGATGAACAGCTCGTTTCGCGAGTTATTCGCAATCGCCGTCGGTGTTTTGACCAATCCGAGCCGGGTGGTCACCTCGCTGTCGTCCCCCCACCAGAAAAACAGCAAATTGCCGCTGCTGTCGTACTGATTGACGACCTTGCGCTTCGAATCGATCGCCGTGATATTGCCGTCCCCGTCCACCGTCAAATCCGAAAGCACGGGAATCCGGTTATTGAAATCGCGGAAGGCGATTTCGCCGAATTTCGGCTTTTCATTGCCGGTGGAGAAATCCCCCTTGCTCGTCAGCTGGTCCAGTCCGGCGATGTTCAGCTTCTTGATCTGCTGCGCCTCCAACTCGGTGGAAGCGGTGTAGATCAATCCTTCCTTGTCGATAGCCACGCTGGCAATCGATCCCGGCAGCTTGCTGATCTCCTTCTGGTACATCTCGCGGGAGTAAATGAGCCTCTTGAACATGTCGAGCACGGAAAAGCTGGTCGCATTGGCGCCGAAAAAGCCTTGAAACTCGCCTTCCGGATCGAGCTGCACGAGCCCTTGATAGCCGCCGAGCACGACGATGTACAAAAATCCGCGCTTGTCGACGACAAGCTTGACCGGATCGTATTTGAACGAAGCGGGCAAAAACTTCGAATCGGGCCGCTTGTATTCGCGAAGCAGCCGGCCGTCCTTGCCGAGCAGCACAACCCTTTTGTTCCCGGTATCGGCGATATAGATTTGTCCTTCGCCGTCGACAAACAGCCCTTGCGGCTTGTTCAGCGGGCTTTCCTTGACGTTGAGAATGCGGACCAGGTTTCCTTGTTCATCCAGATGGACGATCCGGTTGTTCCCCGTGTCTGCGATATAGAACTGATCCCGCTCGTCGATAAACAGATCCTGCGGCTGCTTAAGCGGCGAAAGCATCAGCTGCCCGGGCTTGTTCGGATCGGGGACGTAAAGCTCGCGTCCGATCGCCCCTGCCGGATTATAGGCCGGCTGGGTCCACACCAGCTGCTCGTAACCGTCTTTATAATTCGTGTTGTACGGAGTGTAGGCGGCAGCCTCCTTCGGCAGCAGCAGCGCCGCGATGAGCGAGGGCAGCAGCAGCGTCAGGCGGAGCCTGCCTCTTAGAAACGAGCGCAAAAGGTCCGTCCTCCTCTCTTTACTTGATCCCCGAATGAGCCATCGTGGCGATCACTTTTCCCTGCAAAAACAAAAAAATGACGAGGTTCGGTACGAACATGATGAGCGCCGCCGCCGCTGCCGCCCCTTGCCGCGCCACGAGATTGGCCTGGTTGCTGGTCAATGTGGTCAGAAAAAACGGGAAATTTTTCATATCGTCGTCCTGCATGAACAAGGAGGACGTTTCCACGTTGCCCCAGGCGTTCTGGAACGTCAAAATCGCTACCGTGGCGACGGCCGGCATGCAGACCGGAATCACCACCCGCAAAAACACGACGAGTTCGCCGGCCCCGTCCATACGGGCGGCCTCGAGCAAATCGTTCGGCAGCTGGTCGATGAACTGCTTAAGCAAAAACACGCCGACCGGCATCGCGAGCAGCGGTAAAATATGCGCCCAGTACGTGTTCATGATCCCGAGACGGCTGACGACCAAATACCGCGGAATCTGCATGACTTCAGGCGCAAACATGAGCGTCAGCAAAACAAGCGCAAACACCTGTTTATGCCCGGGAAATTTGAGCTTGGAAATCGGGTACGCGCACATCGCGCTGACGATCGTCACCCCTGCGACCCCGGCAATCGTAATGATCGCGCTGTTGAACAAATACCGCGACATCGGGACGGTGGAATTCGCCGCAACGAGAAACAGCTCGGTGAAGTTTTGCAGCGTCGGCTCCCGAACGAAAAAGTTCGGCGGATATACGAACAGCTCGTGATAAGGCTTGAAAGCGTGACCCACGATATAAACGATGGGCAGCAGCATAAAGGCGGCGAGCAGCAGCATAAGCAGCGTGAGCGCCTTCTGAAAGCCGTCAAGCCGGTTTTCGCGGGCCAGCCGCTTCGCTTGTTTCCAAACGTTCTGAAGACCCGGCGTGAATCCGTTTCGTTTCATCACTCATCCTCCCTGGAGCCGAACAGCCCCCAGCTCAGTTTGTTGGACAAATACATCAGGATGAGCAGAAACACGGAAATCGCCGCCGCATACCCCATTTCGAACCGGATAAAGCCGTAATCGTCGATATGGTTGATAATCAGATGCCCGGCATATTCGGGCGTCGGGTTCGTTCCCGACAGCTCGACGCCGATGGCCCCGGCTTTAAACGTCGAGACGATCGCCATCACCGCTCCGAACAGCATCTGCGGTTTCATCGACGGAATCGTGATGTACCATATTTCCTGCAGCCTGCTGCCGATGCCGTCCAGCTTGCCCGCCTCGTACAGCTCCTTGTTGACGTTTAATATGCCGGCCAGCATTGCGAGAAACCCGACGCCCATGCTCGACCAAAGCGTGACGACGATCATCGAGTTCATCAAATAATCTTTGTCCGTCACCCACAGCTTCGGCACGTCGATGAGACCGAGCTGCAGCAGGAGGCTGTTCAAATAACCGATTCGATCACCGGTCAGCATCGGCAGCCAGACGATCGACATGGCGATGCCGGCGGTAAGCGACGGCGTATACATCGCCAAGGCGAACCATCGGCGCAGCGTGCCGGGCAGCTGCGAAATGAGCCAGGCCAGCAGAAAGGCGGCGGCGTATCCGCACGGGCCGACCAGCAGCGCGAACTGAAACGTATTCGGCAGCGCATATTTCAGAAACAGCAGATCCTGTGACAGCAGGTACTGGTAGTTTTGCCAGCCGATGAAGCGGGGCGGCTGGATCGCGTTGAAATACGTGAAGCTCAGCCCGACGGCGGCCAGCACGGGAATCAAAATAAATGCGGTAAAGCTGAGCATAAACGGCGCGATGAACAGGTAGGAGAAGCGATGAGCCCAAAGGACCGCGAGCAGGCCGCGGGCCTTGCTCCGCGCCCTGGACCGCGCTTCGGTTCGCAGCTTTCCGGCTGCGCCCGACGTAGCTGCATCCAGCGCCATTTGCGATGTTTTATCGAACATAGGCGTCGACTCCTTCCCACGGTTTGCTTACTTCCGGCAGACGGAGCGTTTTGACGACGGCTCCGCCGGCATCGACGAACCCGAACTCCTGCTGCTTGCGACGCAGCTCGCGGTTGACGTCGAGCACCGCCGTCTCCAGCGAAGAGCGGTAGTTCATCCCGTCGACGACGGAGCGCAGCCAGGCGTTTTTCAGCTCCCTCTCGAGAAAATAACCGCCGGGCAAATTCGGCACGTCCTTATACCAGCGCCACTGCTCGAGGATTACACGCGCGTCCTCCGGCCTCCACGGCAGCTTGACGAACGCTTCGACATTCGACGTGTTCCAGCGGAAGGCCGGTCCGTTCACGGCTTCGATATCGTTGCCGTAGCGCGCCTGCACATCGGCCGAAACCCACCACTTCAGGAAAGCCCACGCCTGGTCTTTTTTCTTCGACGCTTCGAAAATAACGCCCGTTCGCTGCCCGCCGCCGGCCCAGCGTTCGATCGTACCGTCCGGCTGCTTCACGCCCGGAATTTCCGCGATGCCCCACCGCCCGGTCAGCTCCGGAGCAGCTGCGGCCAGCTGCACGTACATGTTGTAATCGGAGACGCCGATCGGCATCGTACCTCTGCGGAAGTGCTGGTAGAAGCTCGGCACCTCCCGCTCCACCGCGTAAGTGGTGAACAGGTCGGTCCACAGTTTGAACGATTTGAAGCTTTGCGGCGAATCGAGCGACGTCTTGAGCCCGGACGGCTCGAAAAAGTCCGCGCGGTTTTGATAAAAAAACGGCGTATAATCGTTCCGGTTCAGATAAAAATTAAGCGAACGCCGCTGCAGCGCCGGCAGCATCTCCTTGACGTCGTCCCACGTTTGCGGCACCTTCAGGCCGAGCTGCTGCAATATGTCTTTGCGGTAAAACAGAACGAGAAACGACTGCGTTTCGGGAACCGCGTAGTACCCGCCGTTGTAATAAAACGGCAGCCAGGAGCCCGGGCTGAACCGCTTCTGCACCTCCTCAAAGCCCGGGAATTTCGACAGATCGGCGACGCTTCCGCGGATCGCATAATCGACCGGCAAATCCTGCGTCAGTCCGAGTGCCACGTCCGGCTGCACTCCGGCCGCGTTGGACATGACGAGCAGCTGCGGCGTCGGCAGCAGATTGACCTTGACCTTGATGCCCGTCTCCGGTGTAAACTGCTCATCCGCCAGCTGCTGCAGCTGGTCCACGTAGTCGCGCCCCCGCTGCACCCAGACGTTCAGCACGCGGTCGTTCAGCTTGCTCAAGCTGTCGCGCGCCTCAAAGGAGTAGAAGAAATTTTTCACCGTGCCCACCGCTTCAGAGATCCATGAAGCTTCCATGCTCGGGAACTTTTTTTCGGCCGGAGCGATGTAAATTTCATCCAGCTGGAGCGGCTGCTGCAGCAGCGTATCGATAAAATTGCTGATTTTCTGGTTCATGCTCGTGATTTGATCGGCGTAATAAGGAACGTCGTCGAGTTTCTCCAGCAGCGTTCGAATGTCCTGGGCCGATGTGGCGAGCCCCTGGCTGACGCTGTCCTTCCCGCCGTTGATCCGCTGCAGCTCTGCGGAAAGCGATGACATCGTTCCCGCCGCCTTCTCCAGCCGCTCCCGCAAATCCGGCAGCTCCTGCGCGACCTTCCACGTCCGGTTGCGGTCGACCAGTCCCCCGGTGAGCGAACGCAAATCCTGCTCGATCCGGCGAAGCTGGCCGGACAGGTCGTCGATCCCGATTAACACCGGCTTGATCGGCGCATGGTTCACGGCGATCGACAGCTCATGCCGGCCTTTTTTTAAGTAAAATTCGTACGGTTTTCCGTCGGCCGATTGAAGAACCGTACCCTTCCAGTCCGAGGAGTACGGAAACCGGTAGTCGAGCAGCTCGCGGAACGGCGTTTTTCCGTCGATGCTGATGCGGCGGAACGACGCTTTTTGCGCAATCGCGTTTTGCAGCGTCCGCAGCGCCAGCTTGTATTTGCCGGTTTCCGGGACATCAAACGTCCAGGTGATTTCCTGATTTTGATACAGCCACCGCCGGCCTCCGACGGTGTTATATGTAATTCTTCCTTTCGCCACCGGCACGGTGCGCGGATCGGTGTCGGAAAACAGCTTGATCGACGTATCGTTTTTGAACGACAAATCTTCGGCCTGCAGCGTAAACCCGTTTGCCTGAACGGGAGCGGATGACGGGTAAGCGCCAGATACCTCCGCGTAGGTGCCGATTTTTTGCGGGGGCACGAGCCGAAGCTCCTCCAATGCCACCGGCTCCCGCCCGCTTAAACGGATCGTATGGGCGCCTGCGGCGAGGTACCATTTCAGCGGCTCGGCATAGGCGCCCTCGGAGTCGATGAACGGCTTCGCGCGCCATGCGGCAAGCTCCAAGGAACGCGGGCGCACCTCGTCCCCGTCGTCGTTTTTCACAATGGGCCGGGCGTCCGTCCATTCGCGGTACAGCGTAATGGAGGAAGCCTCGCGAAACGGCCGTTTGCCGTCGAGCGCAACATCCCATACGATCGGATTCCCGATGCCGCTGCCCGGGAGCGGACGGTAGGAGGCATGAATCTCATACAGTCCAGCCGCAGGCACGTCGAACCGGTACTCGATCCAGCCCGCTTCCGCACCCTTCCAGAGCAGCACGTCCGGCTTGCCGTCCATACTGCCCGGGGCAGCTGACACGGCATCCGAGCGGGCGGAAGGCACTGCGGCCCGAATGGTGACGGCGCCCGTCGCATCGGGAACCCCTTGATCTTGCCACGCCTTCAGCGCCGACGCATAATACGGCTCAATCGCCGAAGGGTCGCCGGCCGCTTGCCGGCCCGCCGGCGGCCCTGTCTTCGGCTCGGCCGCAATGGCCGGGGATTCGCCCGCCGGCAGCGGAACCGGCATGACGGAGGCCGCCAGAAGAGACACCAGCAGCAGGAGTATCCGCCGTTTGCGGGACATGCCGCTGCGCGTTGTGAAAACCATAGGCACACTCCTTTCTCAGGCCGGTTCCCTAATCTTTGAATCTTTCGCCGGTATCGATGTGAAAAAACAACGCTTTGGTCATATCCGGCGCAATCCGCACTTTTTCGTTGTCCTCGTATTGGAAATGCGGGTTCACCCGGACAACGAGCAGCCGGTCCTGCCCGATATCGAGATGCAGGAAGCGGTCCGCCCCCATCAGCTCGCTCAGCTTGCACTCGCCGGTCAGCAGCGTGTCGGAGTACAGCCCCTCCAGGCTGATATACTCCGGCCGCAGCCCCATCGTCACCGTCCGGTTCAGCTGCTTATGTTTGAGCAGCATTCCGGCTGTATCCGCAGGAATTTCCAGCGAAAACCGCGAGGTGGAAAATTCCAGCTTGCCCGGAACGTTTTCGACGATGCGTCCCTCGATAAAATTCATCTGCGGCGAGCCGATAAAGCCGGCGACGAACGTATTGCTCGGATAGCGGTAAATCACCTCCGGCTTGTCGACCTGCTGGATGATGCCGTCCTTCATGACGACAATCCGGTCGCCCATTGTCATCGCTTCAACCTGATCGTGCGTCACGTAGATGAAGGTCACACCCAGCGACTTGTGAAGCTTGATAATTTCCGTGCGCATTTGCGCGCGCAGCTTGGCGTCCAGATTGGACAGCGGCTCATCCATCAGGAACACCTTCGGACTTCGGACGATCGCCCGGCCAAGCGCGACGCGCTGCCGCTGTCCGCCGGACAGCTCCTTCGGCTTGCGCTCCAAATATGGCTCGATTTCCAGCACTCTGGCCGCCTTTTTCACCGCCTGATCGATTTCGTGCTTCGGCAGCTTCCGCATGCGGAGACCGAAGGCGATGTTCTCGTACACCGTGAGATTCGGGTAGAGCGCATAGTTTTGAAACACCATCGCGATGTCCCGGTCTTTCGGCGGCAGATGGTTCACGAGCGTATCCCCGATATAAATTTCCCCTTCGGACACGTCCTCCAGCCCGGCGATCATCCGCAGCGTCGTCGATTTGCCGCAGCCGGACGGGCCGACAAACACGAGAAATTCCTTATCCTCAATCTCGAGATGAAAATCTTTCACGACATCGTGTTTGTCTTTGCCGTATCGTTTGTACAAATGATTGATCCATATTCCTGCCATCTTGTCAGCGCTCCTCGGCTCCAATGGGCGGCTCTAAAACAAACTATGCTCATGAAAATAGTCGGATTAAATGCTGCAGCACGCGTATATGGGACGTCCCTAGCGGTACCTTTCTCCATTCACAGCTTTCCTGCCCTCTCAACGCTGCAAGGCGACATCGGGATGTGCACCGCTCGTAATCTCATCGATTTCGGCAAGCTCCTTCTCACTCAGCTTGTCACCGACATACTGAACCGATTCGAGCACCTGTCTCGGATTCGAAGCGCCTAATATGGCGGACGTGACATGCGGCCTGCTGACGACCCACGTGAGTGCGAGCTGCGCCAGACTCCAGCCTTTACGGGCCGCGATGCTCCTTAAACGCACCACGATTTGGAAATTCCGCTCTTCCTCGAGCAGCGCCTGCAGCCGTTTTTCTCCGGCCGCCCCGCGCGTCCCCGGAGGAGGAGCCTGTTCGAAGGCGTATTTGCCGGTCAAAAGTCCGCGTCCGAGCGGGCTGTATACGATGACCCCGACCTGCTCCGAAGCGGCGAAGGGCAGCAGCTCCCGCTCTATTCCCCGGGCAATAATGCTGTATTCGGGCTGTACACTTTCGTACCGGTGCAAATTCAACTGCGCCGAAATCCCGTGCGCTTTTGCGATTTGCCAAGCGGCGTAGTTGGAGCAGCCTATGTACCGGACTTTGCCTTGGCGGACCAAATCGTCGAGCGCTCTGAGCGTTTCTTCGAGCGGAGTATGCTCATCGAAACGGTGCACCTGATACAAGTCGATATAATCCGTTTGCAGCCTCCGCAGGCTATTTTCGACCGCGCGAAAAATATGATAGCGGCTTTGCCCTGCGTCGTTGGCCCCGGCTCCCACCCGTCCGTGCACCTTCGTGGCCAAGATGATCTGCTGCCTGCGGGAGCCGAGCAGGTTGCCCAAAATCGTTTCCGACTGCCCCGACTCCAGCGGATTGCCGGTGTCCGATCCCTTTCCATACACGTCGGCGGTGTCGATCAGTGTAATCCCCGCATCCAGCGCCACATCCAGCACCTCGGCCGATTGCTTCTGATCGATCCATCGCCCGAACGCCATCGTCCCGAGGCTTACTTCCGACACCTTCAAGCCGGTTCTTCCCAATTTTCTCAGTCCAATAGTCACAACAAAAATCTCCTTATTTGTTAATTTCTTGATCCACAGTTTCGGTTACGATACTGAAATCTTTTGCCCGGATGCCGCCCGTTCCCGCAGCTTTCTCCGAACCGCCGGAATGAGCGGCCCCGATAACGTCGCTTCCTCCAGATTCGGATATCCGGACAAAATAAACGAAGAGACGCCAATGTCGATATATTCGATGAGCCGGTCCGCTACCTGGTCCGGCGTGCCGACGAAGGCCATCGCTCCCCCGCCGCGAATGGCGGACAACCCGGCCCAGAAATTCGGCCCGATCACGTAGTCGTCTTTCGCCGCAAGCTGGCGCACCCGGTTTTGCCTTTGCTGGCCTTCCGATTCGGCATGCAAAAAACGCGTTTCCGTTTCATGCAGTGTGGCGGGATCGACCTTGCTAACGATCCGCTTGGCCGCAGCCCATGCCTCCTCTTCGGTGTCGCGGATCACCACCTGCGCGCGCATGCCGTAGCGGATCGTCCGGCCGATGCCCTGCGAAACCCGCAGCCGCTCGCGGTGATATTCCACCTCTTCGATCTGCTCCCGGATCCAGTCGAGCGGCTCCGCCCACATCAGGTAAACGTCGGCGATTTCCGCCGCCGTCCGTTTGGCCGCCACCGAGCTGCCGCCGAAATAAAACGGAGGGTGCGGCCTCTGAACCGGGGCCGGATAACTTACTCCGCCTTCGAGCGAAAAATATTTGCCGGAAAAATCAAGTCTTTCGATCTCCTTCTCCTTGCTGCGGTTGGCCAGCAGCGTATTGCCTTCGACGTTATGCGAATTGATCCACAATTGGCGGACGATCTTGATATATTCCGCCGTCCGTTCATAACGCGCCTCCTTGTCGAACGCCAGCGGATCGCCCATCGCCTTCATATCCTCCGCCGAGCTGCCGGTCACGATGTTAAACAAGGCACGGCCTCCGGTCACCTCGTCAAGCGTCGCACCCATCCTGGCGGCGAGCGCCGGAGCGATCAAGCCGGGGCGCATCGCGATCAGCGGCTTGAACACCTTCGTATGGGCGGCCAGCGTAGCTCCCATAATCCACGCGTCCGTGCATGCGCCTCCGGTCGGAATGAGCGCAAACGTATAACCGGCTTCCTCCACCGCTTGAGCGACCCGGATCATGTACGCCGTGTCGACCACCCGCTCCGGCTTGACGCCGATATACGGCCCGTCGCCTCTTGTCGGCATATACCAGCCGAATTCCGGTTCGATGAGATCAATCGTTCGGAATGTCATATGAGCCACGCTCCTTCTTTTGCATAAATTTGATAACATCCGTAAGCGAAAAAAACTGCCATGCCGGTCTTCCTCACCCGCCGACCCGACAAACAGACCGAACCAGCCGGGTGTTCGCAAAGATCGCAAACATAGAGGAACTGACATTCGCTATTCTCGGGAAAAGGAGCGCATCTCAAAAATAGAGGAACTGAAGTGCGCTAAACTGATGGAAAATCACTTAAACATTGGAAAAAAAGGGAAATAACGCATCCGAGTTCCTTTATTTTCGGCTAATCACTCAAAATGGCCATTATAGCGCACTGTAGTTCCTTTATGCCCCGGGGAGCAAGCACGGCGAGCTGTTAGGGCTTAACTGACAACATTCCCCGTCAACCGGGAAGTTCCCGGAAAAACTGCCTTTGGGCGTTGGACGGACAACACGTCGCTTCACCAACTGCACAGCGCCGAAAAAACCACCTTCTCCCGTGCTGTTACAGAGAATTAACCCCGTCACCCACGTCGGACAGACGGAGTCACCCGAAAAACCCCGTCACCTCCACATCGACCGGTCGGCCCTCCGGACAAACCGCCGTCACCCCCAGCCTGCGTCGCCCGACGCCGCAAGGCTTTGCCCGCTTGCCGCCCACACTTTGTTGTGGCGGTTTTCGGGGCGGGCCAGCCCGTAATTTTCCCGCAGCGTCGCGCCTTCGTAGGCCGTGCGGAAAATGCCGCGGTTTTGCAGCTCGGGGATCACTTTGTCGACGAAATCTTCCAGCCCCTTCGGAAAAATCGGCGGCAGTATATTGAAGCCGTCCGAACCGCCCTCCCGAAACCACTTCTCGATAAAGTCGGCGACCTGCAGGACGGAGCCGGTGAACGTGATATGCCCGTGCCCTCCGGCACTCCGGCTCACAAATTGCTTGATCGTGAATCTCTCCCTGAACGCCGCGTCGATAATGACGTCCCGGCGCGACGTGATGCCTACCCGGAACTGCTCCGCCGGTCTTAGCTTGTCAAGCGGCACAGGAGCATCCAGCAGGTAGTCGGCAAGATCCACGGTAAAGTAACGCGACAAGTTCGCAAGAGATTTCCGGAGATCGAGCAGCGAAAAAAGCTCCTCCTCCAAATCTCTCGCCTCCGCTTCCGTATCCCCGATGATCGGGCACAATCCGGGCAAAATAAGCAGTTGGTTCGGCGTTCTGCCGAATTTGGCCAATCTTCCCTTCACGTCGCGGTAAAATTCCTGCGCCGCACCAAGCGTCTGCTGGGCCGTGAACACCGCATCGGCCGTTCTCGCCGCCAGCTCCTTACCGCCTTCGGAGGAGCCGGCCTGCACGAGCACCGGATGCCCTTGAGGCGGGCGCGCGATGTTCAGCGGACCTTTCACCTTGTAATACTCGCCCGCAAAGTTGATGTTGTACACCTTGTTCAAATCAATCCGCTTGTCGTTGGCCTTGTCGTATACGAGCGCATCTTCCTCCCAGCTGTCCCACAGCTGTTTGACCACCTCGACAAATTCTTCGCCGACCTTATACCGCTGCTCCACGTCCGGATGCTCGTCGCGTCCGAAGTTATGCGCCGCCGATTGGGCGGTCGTCACGACATTCCATGCGGCGCGACCTTTGCTGATATGATCCAGCGAAGCGAACTGGCGGGCAACGTGATACGGGTCGTTATATGTAGTGCCAACCGTGGCGATGAAACCGATATGCTTCGTCCGCAGCGCCAGCGCCGAGAACAGCGTGAACGGCTCCAGCCGGCGGGATACGCCGGAATAGCCGTCCGCCACGAACAGCGCATCCAGCAGGCCGCGCTCGGCGATGTTCGCCTGATTCGCGAAATGCTCCAAATCCAGGCTTCCATGCGGATTGACCGACGGATGCCGCGAGGATGCGGCATGGTGCCCGGTTCCGCGTATAAATACGTTAAAATGGGCTTTTCTGCCGGAAATCGTCAATGCAATCACCTCATATCGACTACGTTTAATGTGCGGCTTCGGCTACGCTGCTTTGCGGGAATTGATGACGTGCCGACCAAATTCCTTTATTTTTATTCTCAGGGCGAGCCAGCCCCAAATTTTCCCGCAAGGTGGAGCCTTCGTAAGCCGTCCGGTAAATGCCGCGGTTTTGCAGCTCGGGGATCACTTTGTTAATGAACACTTCGAGGTTGTTCGGCACCACCTGCGGCAGCAAATTAAATCCGTCCGCCCCCCGTTCGCGCAGCCAGGTCTCGATAAAATCGGCCACCTGCATATAGGAGCCGGTGAAGGTAACATGCCCGTGGCCTCCGGCGCTGCGGTTGATAAATTGCCGGATCGTCGTTTTCTCCCTCCGCACGGCGTCCAGCACAACCTCCCGGCGGCTCGTAATCCCGCCAAGCTTGCTTTTGTCTTCCGGTTTGACCTTGTCGATCGGCACCGGATCGTCCAGCGAATATGCGGACAAATCAACGGCGAAAAACCGCGACGCCATCTTCAAGGCATGCTCCAGATTCAGCAAAGAGAACAGCTCGTTTTCGATATCCCGCGCTTCCGCTTCAGTTTCGCCGACAATGGCCCCGAGCCCCGGCATAATGACCAGCTCATCCGGATGTCTCCCGTATTTGGCGAGCCGGGATTTGACGTCGGTATAAAACTCCCGAGCCGCTCCTAGCGTCTGCTGTGCGGTAAATATCACCTCGGCGTGCTTCGCCGCCAGCTCTTTGCCGTTCTCGGAGGAGCCGGCCTGCACCAATACCGGATAACCTTGCGGCGGACGCGGAATGTTAAGCGGTCCTTTCACCTTATAGTATTGGCCGGAAAAATCGATCTCGTGAATATTACGGTGATTGACGCGCAGATCGTATTCGTCCCCGGCACCGATGCCGCCGTCCTCATCCCAGCTGTCCCACAGCTGTTTGGTCACTTCGACGAATTCGTCGCCGATTTCGTATCGTTTTTCCGGCTCCGGGTAACCTCCCCACCGGGTAATATTATCCCCGTCGCCGGGAGAATGCCCCGTCACGATGTTCCAACCGGCGCGACCTTTGCTTATAAAATCCAGCGAAGAAAACTTGCGCGCCACATGAAACGGATCGTTATATGTAGTGCTCACCGTCCCGATCAAGCCGATATGCTTAGTGACGGCGGCAAGCGCGGAAAGCAGCGTGAACGGCTCCAGCCTTCTGCCCGTCCCCGAGTAATTGTCCGCCGTAAACAGCGAGTCGAGCAGTCCGCGTTCGGCAAGCTGCGCCAGCTCCACGTACTTGTCGATATCCAGATCGCGATGCGGCTCGGCATCGGGGTGCTTCCATCCCGCCGCATGGTGGCCCGCAATGCGTACAAACACATTGAGATGCACGTTTCTTTCCCTTTTGCTCAATATCCCCACGCTCCGTTCCTGTTTGGTTTCACCGGAAAAACGCAACAAGCTCCCGGTTACAAAATTAACTTCGCGTACTTCTCCAAGCAGAATAAATCCCCCAAAAGTGAAATGAACCTTTGCAGCATATTCCCGGTACTTTTAGGGGAGCCCCCATTTACCCGCAAAAATTAGCTCCGCATAATTTCCCGGCAGCAAAAAAAACCGGAAACAAGCCGCAGCTGCGCAGCCAGTTTCCGGTCGTCCGGTCCACTTGGGTGTAATACCCTATATGAATACTCGGATTTAGGTTAGCACGATTATTCGTTTTTGTAAAGCGATTTTTCAAAACTTGTAAACCGGCTCGAGCCCTCCACGGATTTCCGCCGTAACCGGCTCCGGCATCGAGGTCTCCTCAGACTGAAGCAGACGGACCAGCCTGTCGCGAATTTGCACGAATTCGGCGGCGGTTCTTAAACGCGGGCGTGGAAGCGACACCGGCACGATCTCCTTGATCCTCCCCGGACCGGGCGTCATCACCACAATGCGGTCCGCCAAAAAAATCGCTTCCTCCACGTCGTGCGTCACCAAGATAAACGGTTTTCTCTCCTTATGCCATATGCGCACCATCTCCTCCTGCAGCTTTTGCCGGAGAATCGCATCGAGGGCGGCAAACGCCCGATGCCCCGATTCAAGGGCAGTGGTCTGCGGAGGTGGTGTATTGAATCGGTTACGATCAAAAGACGCTGCGGGAAATCCGCGAGCGCCTCTCGTCGGGGACTGAGCTTAAGCCGGGTTTTATCCCGATATGACCGAGACGGTGTTCCCGACCTGTTTCACCATGTAAACGCGGTTATTCCTCCGGTCAACCACACCTGCGGCGGTTCCGAGCCCGACCCGCACATTGGCGATGATCCGGTTGTTCGCTCCGTTAATGACCGCCACTCTGCTCTGGGCCGTGTCCCCTCCCGCGGTAGCGACATAAATCCGGTTCTGCATATGCAGCGAAGACCCGGATGCCCCGGATTCCACAAACAAATTAAGCCCTCCGGGCTACTCTTCGGCAGGCGTACTTACGGCGCCGCAGCTGCCGTTTGCGCCTTTTCCCGCTTGGGCAGGCGCGCCTTGCCCAAGCATAGCCCGGCTATCAATCCGATGACGGCAGCCGCAAACCCGGCGAGAAACACGCCATGCAGCGCATTCGCAAGAAGATGCTGCAGCGCCGTCAGAACGTCCTGGGGTAAAGAGACCCGTTTTTCAGGATTAAGCAAAATCTGCAGATC
This sequence comes from Paenibacillus hamazuiensis, assembly GCF_023276405.1. Lineage (NCBI taxonomy): Bacteria > Bacillati > Bacillota > Bacilli > Caryophanales > Paenibacillaceae > Paenibacillus > Paenibacillus hamazuiensis. Next base: position 579,203 of record NZ_JALRMO010000001.1, on the reverse strand, counting down.
GGCCAGACTCTTGAGCTGGGCAGGGGCGGCCGAGGCGAGTCGATCTCCCGGAGTGGAAAGGCCTTTTGCCATTCCAAGGGACAGTACTCCACCCATGACGTTCACGCCGATCGTTCCGCCCATCGAGCGGAAAAATTGGACATTGGACGTGGCGATCCCCCGCATGGAGGCTCCCACGGCACTTTGCACGGCAACGGTAACGGACGGCATCAACGGTCCGATACCGAGTCCGGTTAAGATCATGTACGCCGTCATTTCCCAGCTTCCGGTATGCACGTCCACCCGGGACATCAGCAGCAGTCCCGCGGACATCAGCAGCATCCCCGGCACAATGAGGGTTCGGAACGCCACCTTCCGGACAAGTCTCCCGGCGATGATCGAGCTGGCGCTCACCGACAGCATCATCGGCATAAGGATGTAACCGGCAGCGGACGGCCTCACGCCGATAACTCCTTGAACAAAAAGAGGAATATATGCAATCATGCAGTACATTCCCGCGCTCATAAAGAAAATGGCCGTATTGCTCATCACAAAGACGCGGTTTCGCGCAAGCTGCAGCGGAACGATCGGTTCCTCCGCTTTCGTCTCGATCCACAGAAACAACGCGAGCAGAACCGCAGCCAGTACGAGCAAGCCGACGACCGGGAGCGAATTCCAGGCGTAATGCATGGCCGCTCCTCCTTTTTCCCCGCCGCCGGCCAGAACGAGGCCAAGCAGGAACGATACGATCGAGCCGCTCATCGTGATCGCGCCAAGCCAGTCGATCGGCCTTTTGATGCGGTTCGCCGTCCCTTCAAGCGCCAAGGCGATAATCGCAAATGCAGCGATGCCTAGCGGCAGGTTGATATAAAAGATCCACTCCCAGCGCCAATGCTCCGTAATAAATCCCCCGACGGCCGGCCCCACAATGCTGGACAAAGCGAAGACGCCGCTGAAGATTCCGGAAAATTTGCCGCGCTCCTCCACTGTAAACACATCTCCGATAATCGTAAGCGCCAGCGGAAACAACGCTCCTCCTCCGATCCCCTGCAGCCCGCGGAATACGATAAGCTCCGTCATATTCGACGCCAGCCCGCATAAGGCTGATCCGGCGATAAAAAATCCCATGCCGATCAAATACATCCGGCGGCGGCCATATAGATCGGACAGCTTGCCGAAAATCGGCATGACCGTCGTCGAAGCGAGCATGTAGATGGAGAACACCCAGCTGTAAAGCGCAAGTCCTCCCAAATCTTTCACGACCGTCGGCATCGCCGTGGAAACGATCGTTTGATCCAATGCCGACAGCAGCAGCCCAAGCAGCAGCCCGGTCAAAATAAGCCACTTTTTCTTCGGTTCAATTGGCATTTCCCACTTTCCTCTCCGGATAGATTTTCAATTTGCTTTCCTCAAACAATAAGGTAAAATGAAAATACAGAGTTTGTATATAGTGAGTATACTCACTATGAATATAATCACCTTAATCTCGCGTTGTCAAGGGGGATTTCTATGAGCGCGCCAAAAAAGCCCGCTGAAGGGGCTGTCCCTACATCGGGCGAACTGCTGCATCATTTATTCAAAACGTCGCATCTCCTCCACCGCCAGTTCGAAACGATGCTTGCCGAGCTTGACGTTCCTTCCCACATAACCGGACCGCGGCTGCGCTTTCTCGCAGCGGTGAATAATGCAGGCAAAATCCGCATGAACGAAATGGCCGCGAAGCTCGGCATCCAGGCCCGCACCGTCACCCAATTCGTCGATGCGCTGGAGCAGGAAAAGCTGCTCGTCCGGCTTCCCGATCCGAACGATCGCCGCGCCACGCTGCTGCAGGTCACGGATATTGCGCCGCCGTTGATTGAAAAGGCAAGCGCGGCAATGCGCCAGGTCGCCGATAAGCTGATGGCGCCTTTAACTGCGGAGATGCGGGTGCAATTTATTGAAGCGCTTCACATATTGGCCGATACGGACAGCATGTACGCGACGGATAACAAGGAAGGATAAGTCTGCACCGTATTGGGAGGGCAAAAAAAGCAGCCCACTCCTTCAGGAGTCGGGCTGCTTTTACATGTCCAATAAAATCACCCCGGACGCCTCGCAGGCATCCGTGAGCGCCGGCAAACCGTAACAACGCCGTCGCGTATCGAAACAATCTCGGCTCCCCCGGCAGCCGATATATTTTGCGGCACCGTCCCGGGACGAAGCTCCGCGCGAATATACGGCTGTCCTTGAATCGACACCGACAGATCCTCCCGATGCAGCGTCCAGCACGCGGTTGCCCGCGACATCGACGAAAAGAGCGGATGCCCGCCGCAGCGCAAAAAGCTGCCGTGCGAAATAAAGCATCTCTCCACAGCGGACAAGCCGGCCTCCCACGCATCCGCGCTGCGGGTGAAAGCGAGCAAATAAGCATCCGTCTCCCACCCGTCAAAGGTGCCGATGCAGTTGCGGTGCATGATGCGTCCGTCCGCGCGAAGATTGAGGTAAATCTCCGTCACCTTGCCGCCCCGTTCGATTCGCGCTCCCAGCATTTCGTGCCCTTCGAGCGACGTTACTTTCGGAACGGGACCAGCCGGATCCACCGGTATTACTGCGGTTATGATTTTAGCCTCACGTGCAGGCCGGGTTGTTTCGAACGAGAAATACGTCACCTTCGTATCCGGATCGTGGTCGGCCAAGCCGATCTTCTCTTTCCGTTCCAGCTCGCGCGGAAATAACGTTCGAACGATCGCCTGCGCCCCGCCGTTCCGAATATGAAGCGTATCCCGCGCTTCTACAGCCGCCTCGCCCTCACAGTGAAGCAGCCATTGGAACGTGCCTTCCCGATGCGCGCGAACGTCGTCGATGATCAAAATGACGCCTTCCACCCATAAGAAATGGCGGAAATTGCGGGAAAAATGGTGCGCCATCGGACCGGCGGCATCCGCGTATACATAACGCAGCCCGGCGTGGTCCACCAGGTGGTACACCTGCCCGGGTTCTTTGACGCCGCGCGGCAAATCTTCCCCGGACTGCCCCTGACCGTTAAACAACACGACGTTATGGGCCTCGCTCTGCAAGTAATAATCATGGTATTCCGGGCGCCCGTACGAGCAGTTGCCCGAATCGATCAACAGGGGTTTTCCGCCATGGAACAATACGAACGATGCGGCATCGGCATGGGCGTGGTTCCAGGTAAACCCGGACTTCACCGCCAGAAGGGTCTGGTCCTTCTCCCAGCCGCTGCGCATAACGGCCCAGCCGATTTCCGAATAAAGCGCTGACTTCTCCTCGCGGGAAGGCGATTTCGCCTCCGCACCCCAAATCCGCTCATGATAAATAAAATCGTAAAACCCGTAGTCCGCGTTCCACTCCTGCAAATACCAGCGCAGCCGCGGATCGCCATAGCCCCCGGCCAGCAGCAGCTTGACGGCCTGAACGGCGCCGCTGAGAATATGTCCGTCGCCGAAATTGACCGTCAGCGGCCTTTCCGAAGCAGGGTATACGGTGTGCAAAAAGAAATCGCCGGCTTTGCCCAGCATCGGGATGTCCGAAAAATCAGTGAAACCGTACCTTTCCCGATACGCAAGGCGAAAAACCAAATATTCGTAAAGTCCGTAATTGGCATAATTGACGCTCTCATAAAACGCTCCGGCCTCATCGTAATTCGGGCTTTTGCTGCCGAGAACGCTTCCTTTATACAGAAAATACTCCGGGAAAATCCGCACAATCTCATCCAGCCACCCCTCTGCCTCCGGCTCCTCATCCATGACCGCAAGAACGCCGACACCGGCGAGCGCGATCATAACGGCCCACCAGTTGTGCCCCATGGAGTCCAGCGCATGAATGCGGGTTTCGGGCAGTACCCAGTCCCGCAGCGTAGGGCGGATGCCCAGCTCCACGAGCGCCCGCCGAATTTGACGGCGCTCCCCGGCGTCAAGCAGGTCGTAAATACAGTCGTAGCCGACGGCAAAGCCGTGACAAAACCGCGACGTGTTCAGCTCGGAATGCCATGGCGGGTCGTTTTTCAGCAGTCCGCTGCCGTACCACTTCCGGTAACCGCTGTAATGCAGCAGCGCGCTCTTCAGCTTGTCTCCGTACGCTTTCTCTCCCGTCACCTGATAGACTAGCCCCAGCACCGTCCCCATCCTGGCAACCTGCTCGCTGGGCGGTCCATATCGTCCGTGCTGCGAATCCTCCGCGTCGGCCCAGGCTTCGTCCGTAAACGACTGCTCCAGAAGCTGATCGGCAAGCTTCAGATAGCCGCTCCATTCCCGGCGAATCCGTTCGTTTTTTTCAAGCTCCGCCCTAAATTGCGCTGCCCAAGCACGGTTAAAATATAAATACGGGTGCGCGAAGCCCTCTTGCCCATTGTTTTGCTCCATTCGTCAAAACCTCCGTCCGTCGGAACTGAATGCGCATCGTGATGTATGAAGATTGCTCAGTTCATTTGCCGCCCTTGTCAAGGTAGGCCTGAACCTGCTTCCGGATCTCCTCGCGGATCTTATCGAGGCCCAGCGCCTTCAACTCCCCGTTCATCTTGGCCGCCTCGAGGGGCCAATCCTTATATTGGCCGAGCTTCAGCAATTGCAGGAACGGCTCGTATTTCGAGTTCATGTTGGCGAACTCCGCCTTCACATTCGTATTGTCGAACGTAAAACCGGCCAGCGGCGGCGAATAATACGTATCCGCTTTGGCCGAGTATTCGATGTACTTTTTGGCGGTTTCGTCGAGATCGTTATTGACGCGAATCATATTCGGATTCCAGGTCAGCTCATAGCCGGGAAAACTGTAGTTTTTCGACTCGTCGAGCAGCTTGAATTTGTTGTCGCCGACCGGCTCCCAATGCTTGCCTTGTATGCCGAATTCGAACAGATCGTGATTTTCCCGGCTGCTGAACAGCCAATCGAAAAATTTCATCGTCCGGTCCGCGTTTTTGGAGGTGGCCGGGATCGCCAGGCTGTTGTTCGTTTTATAGTTCGTGCTGATCGCCTTCGGCTTCATGTCTCTGACATTCGCATTGTATACGAACATTTCCAGATCCGCGGAAGCGTTCGTTTCCTTCAGCTTTTTGCGGTCGGCCGCGAAGGAGGACAAGTTCCCTTCATAGGAAGCGGCTTTGCCGGACATGAAGAACGCTTTGCCGTCCTTTTGGCTCAGGACGTCCTTCTCCAGGTACTTCGTCCATTCCACGTACTTGTCATACTCCGGGTATGCGCTTCTCAGTGTGTTGTACGGCACCGGCAGTTTCGCATGCTCGGATGCCGGATCGCCGAATGCGACCACATCCGTCACTTTCTTCAAATCGTCCGACAGATGCACGAAAAAGTTAACGCCGGCCACACCGACGGAACGGACCGTGTTATTTTCCGGATTGAGCCCGCCGAATATTTTGTAGAAGCCGCGTCTTCCTGCGAGGGCAAGCGGCGTCATGCCTTTTTCTTTTTCCAGGATCACGTCGTAAAATTTTTGCAAATCTTCGTAGCTGCCTATCGGCGGAAGCCCGTATTTTTCCCTGAGGTCCTTGCGAATGTAAATCACGTCGATATCGTAAAAGTACTGGGTGAACGGAATCGTGTACAAATGGCCGTCATAACGTTTGTTCGCTTCGACGTATTCCGGCGGGAACGCTTTTTTCAATCCCGGGTAAGCGTCGTTGTTGAAATATTTGTCGAGCTGCATGTACGCTCCCTGCGGCACGAGCTCCTTCAGGTTCATGAAATCGGCGTCGAACACGAAATCCGCTTCCTCGCCGGCGGCCATCATCAGCTTCACCTTCTGCTTATGGTCGCTGGCCGGGTTCCATTGGATATTGAGCTTCGTGTTCAGCGTGCCTTGCGTACGCTTCTCGAATTCGTCCAGCACAAGCTGCATGTCCTTCGGCTGCTCTCCGAACAACATGCCTTTCAGCGTGACCGGAGCCGGAGCGGCCGAGCCCGCAGAACCGCCCGTTCCGGCTTGATCCTTCGGTTCGCTGCAAGCCGCCGCCGTTCCCAGCATCGCTACGCTCAAGGCCGCCGCCGTCATACGTTTTACATTCATTTGGTTTTCCTCCCCTGGATTGCTGCACTTGAATATATACTAAACCGCACTTTGGCGGATTTAGCCTTTGACGGCCCCTACCATCAAACCTTTCATAAAATACTTCTGCAAAAACGGATACAGGAAAACGATCGGTCCTATCGTCACAATCGTCGTCGCCAGCCGTACCGTGATGGCCGGCGGTATGTAGTTCGGAATGCTCACGTCGGCCGACAGCTGATTGACATAGTCCAGATTGTTCATGATCCGTTGGATCAAATACTGCAGCGGAAACTTATGCGGATCGTTGATGTAAAGCAGCGCGTTAAACCAGTTGTTCCAGTATCCCAGCGCATAAAACAAGCCGATCGTTGCCAGTGCGGGCAGCGATACCGGCAGGATGATGCGAAGCAAAATATAGGCGTCGTTGGCGCCGTCGATTTTGGCCGACTCCGCCAATGATTCGTCGATTGTGGCAAAAAAATTGCGCAGCAGGAACATGTTCCACGCGCTGATCATGCTCGGGATAATGAGCACCCAGATGGAATCTTTCATGCCCAAATATTTGGAAATGAGCAAATAAGAAGCGACGAGCCCGCCGTGAAACAGCATCGTGAAATACACATAAAAAGCGATCGCGTTCCGGTATTTGACCGTTTTGGCGGAAATCGCGTAAGCCAGAGCGCATGTGAAAATCATCGACAGCGCCGTACCGACGAACGTCACGAACATCGTCACTCCGTACGCCCGGTAAATCGTCTGATCCGCGAAGATCAGCTTGTAAGCCTCAAGGCTGAACTGTTTGGGAAAAAACGTGTACCCGCCCTTCAATATTTCCGCTTCCGGCGCGAAAGAGCTGGCGACGACCGCGGCGAAAGGAAGCAGGCAATACAGCGAAAACAAAGCGATGATGAGGTAAAACAGCGATTTGAGCACTTTATCCGTCAAGCTTTCCCGAATCATACGAGGCTCCTTTCTCTAGAAAATGGCCGAATCCGGCGCGGTTTTCTTGGCGATATAATTGACGGTAACGACAAGCGCGAATCCGACAATCGATTGCAAAAAAGATACGGCGGCGGACATCCCCATGTCTCCGAGATCCATCAGAGAGCGGTACACGTAAGTATCGATCACGTCCGTCGTCGGATACAAAGCCGGATTTCGGCCGACGATCGCGTAGATCAATCCGAAATCGCCGTTAAAAATGCCCCCGACGGCCAAAATCGTCAGCAATATGACCGTCGGCTTAAGCAGCGGCAGCGTGATGTGGAAAATTTTTTGCCAGCGGCTGGCTCCGTCCATTGAAGCGGATTCATATACTTCCGGATTGATCCCTGCGATAGCCGCCATATATACGATGGAGCCGAAGCCGGCGCCGTGCCATATTTTGAGCAGCACGAGAATGGCCGGCCAATATTCGGGCGACGACAGGAACGGAATCGGCTCGATGCGCAGCTTGCCGAGCAGCTGGTTCAAAAACCCTCCCTCCGTCGCCACAAACGCCGTGACGAACATCGCGACAACGGTCCAGGAGAGAAAATGCGGGAAGATCATGATCGATTGCGATATTTTTTTGAACCATTTGCTCCCGAGCTCCGTAACCATAATCGCAATGCCCACGGCGGCGACCGTTCCGAAAGCGATAAACAATACATTAAGGAAAACCGTATTGGTCACGATCTTGATCCAGTCGTCCGAACGAAAGAAAAACTCGAAGTTTTTCAGCCCTACGAACTTGCTGCCGGTAATCCCTTTGACCGCTTTAAAATCCTGAAAGGCGATCACGATCCCACCCATCGGAAGATAAGCGAAAACGAAAAACCACAAAATGCCGGGGAGAGCAAGCATGTACATGAATGGATTCGCTTTCAGCTCATGGAAAAAAGCCGCGAAGGCTCCGCGTTTTTTCCTCAGAGCCCCGTTCGCGCGTCCGGAGTGCGCGCCAATCAAGGTATCGTTCATTTTTGTCTTCCTCCATCTCTAAGCGATGCCTTAACAATAAGGCCGTCCGGCTTTCCGAAAAAGTTTAAAATCGGTGAAAAACGTTTGTTTCCCACCGATTTCCGTGTTTAAAATATGACCACTTTCATTAATTTTCGCTTGCCCGCCCCTCAAACGGGCTGAATGTCAGGCTGCTTCCGGTAATGGTCCGGCGTTTTGCCGAAATGCTTTTTAAACGACACGTAGAAATAATTCGTATTGTCAAAGCCGACCATCTCCCCGATCTTGTTCGCCGGAAGGTCGGTTGTGACGAGCAGCTCCCTTGCCCGCTCGAACCGGTACTCGTTCAAATAAACCGAAATCGATTGCCCGGCAATTTCCTTAAACACCTTGCGCGTATAATTCGTTGATAGACCGCCGATCAGAACCAGCGCTTCCATCGTCAAATTCGGGTCGGAATAATGATCGTGAATATGCCGGATGATTTTATCGACGACCCATTTGTTTTTATGCTGCGCCTCCCGGTCCCTCAGCTCCGCGATTTCCCCGCATAATCCCAAATACCAGCGTTCGATCTCCTCAATCGTTTCCCAGCGGCTCAGCTGCTCGGTGAGCGGGCCGATATCGATTCGCGAATCGGCCTGATCCGCCGCTGTCATCGCCTTGGCCGTTCGCGCGGTCGCCATCAGCAGCTGGGTAAAGCTTGCCATGATCTCGCCTATGGGCGCTTTACGAACGTAAGCGATAAACTCGGAGACCGCTTCCTTTATTTTCCCGGCGTCTCCCTGCTTCAGCCGGTCCATGACCGTCTTTTCCAGGGTGGAAACGCGGCTGATCTGCAGGGAAGCCCTTGCCGTTTCCTCATCCGGACCGATTAAAGCACCCGTTCCCAGCACCAGCCGGTATTTGGAAGCGCCGCAAGCCGCCTCCCATGACGAAGGGATGGCCGGCATATGCCGCACGGGCGGACCGACCGCCGCGGTTACGGATAATCTCAGAAACCGGCGCACATGGCTTTGCATTTCCTCCAGCAGACCGAACACCGCGCCGGTCTCCGTCATGCCGCCGGGAACATTGACAATGAGGCCGATACCGTCGTCCCCGCAGTCGAAGCAAACGGCGGGAAACTTTCCGGAGACCACTTCGACCGCAATGTTCGATACCGCATATTTGAACAAGGCGATGTCGGCCGGCCTGTAGGCCGCCAGCAGCTCCCGATACGAATCGAGACGGAGCACGCCTGTAACGAACCCTTCATGCTCAAAACGGATACCGACGGCGGCGAGCGTTCGGGACATCTCCGCCTCGTTCGACCAGCCTCCCGCCGTGAGCAGCCGGAGCACCTCCTGCCTCTTGGCCGACTGGAAATCGGCGACGCTCGTCTGCAAATCCTGAATTTTCGTTTCCAAATAAGAGAACGTCCCGTCTAGCAGATCCAGCTCGGAGGCGGCATCCCTCCCCTTCGCTCCCCAGGACGAGCTGCGTACGTTTTGGATCAGACGGTGAATCGGACCGTAAATCCAACGGGTCATAAAGCCCCCCAGGATGAGAATGACCAGCAGCATAACCCCGGTAACGGATAAAATAAAACGCTTCATTCCCTGTACTTTTCCGAGAAGGTGCTCATAATCGATGATCCCGATGAAGGTCCATCCGAGGCTGTCCGACTTGATGTAGGAAATCCGGTAATCTCTGCCGTCCATCGTCAGCTCCAGGCTTCCTCTGGGCGCACGGGAGGCGTTGATCTGCTTGACAAAGGAACGGTCCGCCAAGCTCGCATTGATCATCGCGCTGTCGGTATGGGAAACGACGATTCCCTGCTTATTCAGGATCATGGATTGAAAGCTGCCCTTCTCCGCTCCGTTCATCACCATGCTCTGCAGCATTTGCTGGTTCAAATTCAGCACCATCGCCCCGTTCGTATTCTGTCCGATCGAGCTGACGTAGACCAGGGAAATCAGGTTGCCCGCATACCGCTTTCCATAAATGTCATAGTCGATATGCCGCGGATAAAAAATGCCGGAAACATAAGGCTGAACCTGCCCGAGCAGCCGGAGCGCCCCCGGATCGTAAAAATCGTCAAAGCTTCTTACCGTGGTCAGGGAAGAAAACGCCAGCTTCTTCTGAACGTTCAGCAAATAGATCGAATGAATGAGCGGATTCGTGGAGGTAAGCTCATACAGCTTGCTGCCGATTCGTCCGAGCTGGCTAGTATTAAAGTCCTCATTATAAAATCCGGCCTGAATGTCGGCGCTGTTGAAAACGGTTCCAAAGTTTTCAAACGTAAAGGTCAGCAAAATGTTGGCGGTATTGTAGGACTGTTCGATCGCCCGGTCCGTCGACAGACTGATCTCCCGGGTCAAATCCGCGGAAACTTTGGCGGTAATGACGAAGGTCAGCACGGCGATCGTCAGCAGTCCTATAAACACGTAAGATAAAATGAACCGCAGCAGCAGCTTTTTATTTTTAACAAAAGTCCGAATGCGTCTCACGGCGCCATCCCCTCTCTAAAAAAAATCCCCTGCAATAGAAAGAGACGTCTGCGGCAGCATGCAGGTCGTCTCTTTTTAATGTAGCAGAGGACAAGCTCCTCTCGGATGCGGTTTTTTAACAGTTTACTGCGTATTTTTAAGAAAATGGGAAACTTTTCCCGTTTACGGCTTCGGACCGGTCTTCGATTTGTATTCCTGAGGCAGCTTGCCGTAATGTTTTTTGAACATGTCGCTGAATTGGCGGGCGTTGTTGTAGCCTACCCGATCGGCGATCTGGTAAATCATCAGATCCGTGCCGAGCAGCAGCTTCACGGCTTGCTTCATGCGGACCTCGGTCAAATATTGCTTGAAGTTCATCCGGGTATGCTTTTTGAAAAAGCTGCTGAAATAATAAGGATTCATGTAAACTTTGGAAGCGACCCCTTCCAGGGTGAGATTCTCCATGTAATGGTTTTCGATAAACTCCTTGGCAATGAGCAGCTGCTGCGCCTCCTTGCCGCCTCCGTTCATGAGCCGCTCGAGCAGCCCGAACATCATCTCCCGAACGTAGCCGGACATTGCTTCAAAGCGGTCAAACGCCTGCATCACGGTGAGATGCTCCTGCAGATCGGCCCCCGTTTCTCCCGGATGGATTCCGATCTCCTCCAAGCCTTCCCGGCATTCGGCCACCGCCGCGTAACAAGCCATCACCGCTTTCTCCCTGCTGCCTCCCGAGTACCCGGCAATCCGTGCGAACAGCATTTCCAGCTCTTCGCTTAATCGGGTGCGGTCCTTGGTCAACAGCGCCTGGAGCACGCCGTGTCTGGCTTCGCCCAGCTCTTTTTCATGAACGCGGCTCTCTCTCATTTCCTCCGTCCACATGATCGCCTGCCCGGTGCCGGCGAAATAAGCTTGCCCGAGAGCGTCGGCCGCCGTGCGGTAGGAGACCTTGATTTCGTCCAGCCCGGATGCTGGTCTGCCGATGCCGACGGACAAATGGATTTTCAGATAAGCCTCTGCGCCTGCGACCATCTCCTGCGCCAGCTTCCGCATCGATACATCTTCCCCGTGGTTGACCACGGCGCAGAGCAGATCCCCTTTGCGGAGCAGGATGCCCGCCGAGCTTCGGCGCATGAGCTCTTCCGCCATATTCCCTATCGCGAACAGCAGCAGCCGCTTCTCGTGCTCTCCCCACCGGTCGTCTTCCTCCGGGCGCACCGGCTCCAGCAGCATGACGGTGTAGCGGCTGTAATCGCAGCCCGCATCCAATCTCCGCAGCCTATCCGCCGCCTCCTCCTGGCGGATGTCGCCGTCGAGAAGGCGGTCAAACACTTCCTCCAGCTGGGTCTTTTTGTCCTTGTGCTCGTATTGGGCCAGCTTGCTCTTGAACTGCCGCTCTTCGGATTCTTCCTTCAGCTCGGAGATGGCGCGCTGCACGGCCGCAAGCAAGTTCCCCTTTTCAATGGGCTTGACCAGGTAATCTACAGCTCCAAGAGCCAAAGCGTCCTTGGCGTAGGAAAACTCCTGGTAAGCGCTGATAAAAATCACCTTCGTCTTCAGCCCGCGGCGTTCGATCTCTTTCATCACGTCGATGCCGGTGCCGTCCGGCATGCTGATATCGGTAATCACGAGGGCGGGACGCTCCCGCTCGATCAGCTCCATCAGCCCCCGCCCGGTCCATGCTTCCCCGGCGATGCGGACGCCCAGCTCCTCCCAGGAAATCAGCTTTTTCAGACCTTTGATAATAATCGGTTCATCGTCAGCCAGGATCGCATTGATCATGTTTCTTTCACCTCTTTCAGATAAGGCAAAATCATGCGGACGGAAGTGCCGATATGCTGCGTACTGTTAAGTTCGATCCCATATGCGGATCCGTATAATCCCGTGATGCGGTCGTGTACGTTTTTGATTCCGATACCTCCGGTTCCATGTTCAGGCATGCTGTGCCCCGCCAATTTCTCTCTCAAGGCCCCGAGCTTCGTCTCGTCCATGCCGACTCCGTCGTCGTCAACAGTAATGATAAGCCGGTTGTCCGCCTTCTCCGCGGTGATCCGGATGGTTCCCTTGCCCGATTTGGGGAAAATCCCGTGGTAAATCGCATTTTCGACCAAGGGCTGGATGGACAGCTTCGGCAGCATGCAGCCGAGCAGGCCGCCGTCGATGCGCAGATCCATCGCGAGCCGGTGCTCCCCGTACCGGAGTTCCATCAAACGGTAGTACTGCTCGATGTTCGTTTTTTCCTCCAGAAGGGAGACGCTCTCATTCCCGTAATCGAGCACGTATTTCAATTGATGGGACAACGAAAGAATCATATCGGCCACTTCCTCATCGTCGTTGGTGACCGCGCTCATCCGGATAACCTCGAGCGTATTGTATAAATAATGGGGGCGAATCTGGCTTTTGAGCGCCGTCAGCTCGGCTTGCTTCTGCTTGATTTGGGCTACGTACACCTCATCGATATAACTTTTCAGCCGATAGGTCATCTTGTTAAAGCCGTTTGCCAGCATGCCGATTTCATCCGTCGAACGGACGGCAACCTGCATATCGAAGTTGCCGGATTCCACGCGGGACATATGTTTAATGATGCTTCGGATCGGATTCGAAAGGTTTTTCGAAAACCAGACGGCCACCACGATAAGAGAGACGATGCAAAGCCCGATCACAACGGCAATCGTGCTCTTGATCCGGTTGATTTTGCCGAACAGCTCGTTTTTATTGACCTCTAGGGCCACGCTCCACCCCGAGCCCGGCATCGTCTGCTTGACATAGTGATATTCCTCCGACTCCGAGAGCTTCAGAAGCTTTCCGATTTCATCCCTTTTGTTGCTGTATAATATAATGCCATCCGCATTCGTCACATACATGCCGTCCTTCGGGCTAATGGTCAGCTGCCGGAAAATTTCGTCGAAAGCGCTGAGCGAAATATCCATGTACAAGCAGCCGACGATCTTGCCGTCGAGTCCCGGACCGCCCACGATATCGATCAAATTGCGGGCGAACGTCAGCACAAGCTCATCGGATGACGCGTAATAGATCTGCTTGTGGGTCGGAAACAAAATGAGCTGCTTCGGGTTTTCGGAAACCGCCTTTCTCCACTCCGGAGGCGGATAGACCGAACGGAAATCGATCCGGCTGCCGTCCCGGCTCAGATCCTGATAGCGTCCCGAGGAAAAAACAAAAGCTGCGCTGCGGATATGGACGTCGGTGGCCACGACGGTTTGGAGGAAATCGTCCACCGCTGCGGAAAGCCGTATATTTTCCTCAGCCGGAGCGTTCGATATAACTTCCCCGAGCTGACCGTACCGGCCCTGCTGCCCGTAGGAGTACATCAGCTTGGAAATGTTGTTGTACTTCGTATACAGATCATCGACGTTTTTGCCCGCATACATGACCATTTGCTCGAAGTTGTTAATGGTATACCGTTCCATGTAATTGCCGAATGTATTTAAGGAGAAATAACTCAAAATCAGGAGAGGAATCAGACCGACAATGATAAATGAAAAAGCGAACTTGGCGAAAATGCTTTGGCGCAGCCGGAATAGCCGAATCATGACGAACCGCATGCCCCTTTCCTCTGTATGAAGTCAGGCCCTGCTTGTATCATATCAGGTTTTCAGCCCCAGCCCCAGAGCAAAGCGTTCGGGAAAATAAGGGATCCCGCTTCGATTTACCAATACAATCTCCAGCTCGTCAGGACACGAACCAAACCTTCAAAGTAGTAATAATCTCCCCATATATTGCACTCATCGATCCCCATGCCCCGCGGCTTGTTGTAAACCGCGTGTTTCAGGACGCCATTCGATTCGGGAATATCCTTCGTCGTGTAGTTTTGCGCAAGCCCGCTCAGGATGGAAAGTGCCTGATCTTCAAACAGCCGCTTGTCCGGATCCGTAAGCGGCAGCTGTTTGGCCAGCTCCAGCATGCCGCAGGCGGCGATCGCCGACGCGGACGAATCCTTTTCCTGCTCTTTTCCCGAGGTAAAAACCAAGTCCCAATACACAACGCCGTCTTCCGGAGTCCGGCTCAGGAAGTAATGGCTGAGCCTCTTCGCCAGCCGGATCAACTCCGCATCGCCGGTATACTTGTAGCTGAGCAGGAAACCGTAAATACCCCACGCCTGCCCGCGGGCCCAGCACGAATCGTCGGCATAACCTTGATGGGTGTTGCCGTATTTCGGCTCGCCGGTCTCCACATCCATGTAATACGTATGGTAGGTCGTATCATCCGGCCGGACGAGGTATTTCGCCGCCTGCCGCACATGCGTCCGTGCATATTCGGCATAACGCGGCTCACCCGACGCCTCGCTCGCCCAATACAGCAGCGGCAGGTTGAGCAGGCAGTCGATAATCATCCGGCCGCACTGCTCGGGGTCGTTCAGATCGCCCCACGCCTGGATGATGCCGGCTTTGGGGAAATAACGTTTGGCCAGCAGATCCGCCGCCTTGAGCGCCGTATCTTTGGCCGCCGGATTTCCCGTAATCTTGTATTCCGCAATTGCGGATAACGAATAAAGAAAACCGAGATCGTGCGTATCGGTGGCGATCTCTTCCTCCGCTCGCCGCCTATAGCTCGCGAGCTGGTATTCCGCCGCTTTCCGGTATTTGCCGGCGCCGGTCAGCTCGTAGGCGAGCCAGAGCATGCCGGTCCAGAAGCTGGACGTCCACTCGACATTCGCAATCCCCGGATAAATGTGGTTTTGGCTTGCCGGCGCCGGGAACGTATCCTTGAACACGTCCAGACTCCGGTCGATTTGCCTCAGCACATACCGGGCCGCTTCTTCAAAGAATGCTCGTTGCATAGGAAATCTCTCCTTCCGATTTTCTCGATGCTGCACTCAGCCCCTCAGCGCGGAGCCCGATCAGCCGCTGAACGAAATATCGCGAGCAAACCCGCCCACCTCGATTTTCCCCTGCTCCGGGTTTAAAATCAGTTCCCCGTTAATCCTCAGCTGCCGGAAGCAAACCCCGGATACGGGGCGGTCCGCGTCGAATCCGCCAATGCGGCTTGGCACCGCGTTCGCGCCGTTGTACGTAATGTTCTCGAACCGAACGTCTTCGATCCGGCTTCCGGGAACCGGGTTGTATTTCTTATTCCATACGACGCGGATATCGATCAACCGGCCGAGCTCGAAGTCCTCCACCCGGATATTCCGGTAGGTCACCTTCCTGACGGCGTTTTGATCGCCTGCATTGATGGCCATCGCTCCCATGTAGTCCGGCTGCGGCTCGTGATGCTCCAAAATATCGATATTTTCGAATAAAATATCCTCGATCGTATCGCCGTCCCCGTGATGGTTGCCATGGGTTCCGATCATCAGCGGATGCGCCACGTCCGCCCATAACACCGCATCGCGAACCGCAATATGGCGGGAATCGCCGAAGAAATCCCAACGCGAGCCGTACACCGCGATGCAGTCGTCGGAAGTGCGCAGAAATACGTCCTCGATGTCGATATGCGAGCAGGCCATCATATCGATCCCGTCCGACCATCCCCGCGTGCTGAACGTTTTAAAATTACGGATGCTCACATGCCGGGATCTACCTAGATAGATGCTGTAATGCGGGGGATCCACCGTGATGATCCCCTCGACCGCAATGTTTTCCGAGAAGACGATCCGGATTCCGCGGAAAGCCGAAAACCGGTGAAAATCGGATAAGACCAGCATCCCCCTTCCCCGAATGGAAACATCCTTGACACCCTCGCAGACCAGGGAGCCGATCACAATCGCTCCTCCCGCGACGTACACTGTCGTTCCGGACGGAATGCGCAGCAGCGTTTCCTCCAAATAGTGCATCCCCGGGGCAAAATAAATCGTATCCGGCGCTTTGCCGCCCGCCGCCTTCGGCGTTTGCGCCAAGCGGTAAATGTCCTCCGTACGGTGAATCGCCGGCTCCAAATAAAGCACATTGTCCGCCCCCGGCACCGGAGCGCCCTGCTCCATCGGGTTCGCGAACAAATGCAGATTGGAGAACCGTTCCCCGTTAACCTCGACGGACAGCTTCCTCGGCCGGTCCAATGTAAACAAGACGGCCTCCCCGTCATGGCGGTAAGGAACCATGGCGGAAAGCGGCCGGATCGCAACGCTCCGAATCGGCTGCCTTCGGCTTTCCACGCGCACCTCTACGGTACCTTCCATATCAAAATAGGCCATCGATGCGTGCCGTACCCGGTGCATATCCACCTTCACTTCATAAACGGGCAGCTTCTGCCACTCGCCGCCGGCCGCCCGTACGCTGACCGTAAAATCATCGCGCAAGGCGGCTCCCTGCGGGGCGTCGTAAACCGTCACCCGGTTCATACTCAGCACCTGCTTTCCTTCAATTGAAATACGGGAACAAATGCGGGAGCAAATCTCCCGACAAACAGCCATCCTGGCGGTCCAAAAAAGCCGCCCCTGTCATAACCAGAAGCGGCCTTAAGGGGATCACCCTTTGGTTGCACCGGCAGCGATGCCTTTCACAAAATACTTTTGCAGTGCGATAAAGGCAATAAGAACCGGGACGATGGACATCGTCGTACCGGCAAACACCATATCCCACTGGGAAGCCAGCTCTCCCACAAATTTAAAAATTTCCACGATCATCGTTCGCTTGGACGATTGAAGCGCCAAACTCGGCATCAAAAAGTCGTTCCATATGCCGAGGCCCTGCAGCACGATCATACTGGCGGTGCACGGTCCGAGCAGCGGGAAAACGATCTGCCAGAAAATCCGGACTTTGGAGCAGCCGTCGATGGCCGCCGCCTCTTCGATTTCAGCCGGAATCCCGCGGATGAAGCTGGTGAACAGCAGAACGCCCATCCCTACCGAACCGGAAATATAGATCAGTATCGGCGCGGTGAGCGTGCCGTACAGTCCGAAGGCTTTCATCTCCTTGAACAAAGGAATCATATACACCTGAAAAGGAATCATCATTCCCGCCAAATAATAAATGTATACGGCATGGGTCCATTTTTTCCCGGTTCGCTCAATCGCGTATGCCGCCATCGGAATGAGCAAAATCATGAACGCCACCGAAGTTACCGTCAAGATCAGGCTGTTCAGCATGGCGGCCGGGAAGTGGGTCTTGGTGAGCAAATATTTGAAGCTGTCCAGATACAAGCTGCTCGGCAGCGCAACGGCATCCCGCAATATTTCCCCATTGGATTTGAATGCCGAAATGAGGCTGAAATAAACCGGGAAAAAGAACAGGATGGCGAGCACGGCCGTAACGGCAAACAAGACGATTTCCACGGACTTCCTGGACTTATGCATTACATTTGCACCTCCCGTTTCCGCAGCAGCTTGATTTGAATCAGGGATACGATGAGAATCAGCACGAACAGGACGAGCGAAAGCGCCGTTCCGTACCCTTGGCGAAGCTCGCCGAAGCCGACTTTATAAACGATGTAGGTTAGCGTCTCCGTTGCGAAGCCCGGACCGCCGTCGGTCATCACCGCAATTTGGTCGAAAATTTTCAGCGCGCCGATCATGGACAGCATCACGCTGACCGTCATCGCGCCCGCGAGCAGCGGGAACGTAATGTGACGGAACTGCTGCCATCGGCCCGCACCGTCGATAGCCGCCGCTTCGTGCAGCTCCGCCGGAATGCCCTGCAGCCCCGCCAGGTAAATGATCATGTAATATCCCGACCCTTTCCAGACGGTCGTGATGACAATCGCAATCAGCGCAAAGTCGGGGTTGCCGAGCCAGTCGATTTTCAGCGCCCCCAGCCCGATCTTGTCCAGCAACTGGGAGATCACGCCGAAGTTGTAGTTGAAAATAATCGCCCAGACGAAACCCATGACGATCCCGCTCAGCAAAACGGGAAAATAAAAAATGCTGCGAAAAAAGTTTTTGAACCAGCGCACCTGATCCACCAGCATGGCCAAAATAAGAGCAACTGCATTTTCAAGAACGACGAGGGACACCGACAAGATCAACGTATTTTTGAGCGCATTGTAGAAACGGTCGCTGCGGAACATTTCCTTGAAGTTGTCGAAACCGATGTAATGAATTTCGCTGCTGACGCCGTCCCAGTTCGTAAAGCTCAGGTTAAAGCTGTTCAAGGTAGGATATATGACAAACAACGTGTACAGTATAAAAGAAGGCAGGATAAACAGAACGGAATAGGATAACCATTTTTTCTTTTTGGGTACCGTCTCGGCACCGGCCGTCGCCCGTATCGTCTCCGAATTCGCCATACTCTCTCACTCCCCCCAAAAATGCCCCCGGAAAATATCTTCCATAAATAATACGAACCTCAGCCGCGGCAGAGGTTCGTCTTTCGTCTCATAAGCAGCCGTTATTTGCCGGCCGCATTCGCTTTTACGTTAGCGTCCCACTCGGCATCGGCTTTTTTCATGTATTCTGCGCTGAAATCGCCTTTGGTCAGCCATTCCTGAGCCAGCTTGTAAAACCAGTTGCGCCATTGCGGCGGCATTTGGTTTTCACCCCAGAAGCTGTTGATCTGCAGCGACTTGATCGTCTTCGGATCGTTCATCACTTCGAGCACCCGCTTCATTTGCGGCCCGGCGTCATACGTAACGTTTTCTTTGGTCGTCGGCAGGCCGTTAACCGCTTTGAGGAATTTCGTATACTGGTCCTTCGAGAAGAAAAACTTGATAAACTCGGTGATCGCCGCTTTTTTATCCGCATCCTGGTTGGCTTTGGTCGAAATGGACCAGCCCTGCAGCGTATTGAGGCCGTTGACGACAATTCGGCCTTTCCGGTCCGGTACCGGGTACCAACCGAATTCGAATTTCGGATCGGCTTGCGAAATTTGCGCGAACATCCACGGTCCGGAGAACAGCTGCGCCGCTTTACCCGTTACGAGCATCGATGCGGTTTGATTGTCGGCCGTGCTCAAGAAGCCTTTATCCACATACCCTTTGGTGAACAGCTCGTTGAAATCCTTCATCGCCTGCATCGGACCGGCATCGGTAAAGCTGGCCTGCCCTTTGGTCCGCTTGGAGTTCCAGTTCGGGTCGTCCGCGAACACGTCGTCCATCAGAAACTTGTTCACCCAGAAGCCCCAGTGGAAAATATCTTTGCCGCCGAACGTCAGCGGTGTAATGCCTTTGGCTTTAAGTTTCTCCTGAATCGCCAGAAACTCGTCGTATGTTTTTGGCTCGCCGGTGATCCCTGCATCCGCATAAGCTTTTTTGCTGTAAATGATGCCTTGCGGATACGTTCCGACAATCGGCGCCGTCCAAATTTTGCCGTTCAGCTTCGGCGCGTCCGCAAACAATCCGACCCATTCCGCAGGCAGCTCGGCGATCTTGCCGGCTTCGGAGAACAGCTGGGTGTCTCTCATCTCGACGAGATCCGGAAATTCGCCGACGGCATCTTTCGTCTTGAGCCAGTCCAGGTAAGAGGCCATGCCCCCTTCGGACAGATCGTTGATCTTGATGTTCGGGTTGGCTTTGGTGAAAGCCGCGATGGAATCGGCCATCGCTTGTTTGGTTGCCGGGTCGCCGGTCGCATATCCGATCGTAAACGTGACGGTTTTCTTGGGCGCCGCGTTGGTACCTGCGCCGGTACCTGCGGATGCGCCCGTATTCGCCGCGGACTCGGAGCCGCCGCCGCAGGCGGACAAAGCGAGCGATAAGACGATTGCGCTTGTTAATGAAACTGCGGTCGTTTTTTTGGTCATTGCCATTTCTGATTTAACCTCCCCTTGATGAAAAAGCGGATTCGTGGAATCGGCGCGGCTTGCCGCACCGTTTTTTTTCCGTGACCTAAGACTATCACACGCCCGAAACGGTTAGTATGCTGTTTTTTAAGTTCGATATGAGGAATTTTAAGTTGTTTGGCGGTGTACTCTGGAATAGCGGTATTTTAACGGCGTCGTTCCGACGACTCTCTTGAAAAGCTGAATAAAATATGAATAATTGGCAAAACCTGCTTCGAGGCCGACCTGTTCAACCGGGTTGTCCGTCGTTTCCAGCAGCCGGCAGGCTTGTTTGATGCGCCTTGCGGTCAAATAATCCGTCACCCCGCTGCCCGTCTCCTGCCGAAACACTCTGGAAATATAGTTCGGCGACAGATGAAGCTCCTCGGCCAAACGCTCCAAACTGACCTCTTCGTGAAAATGCTCCTCGATCCAGCGCATGATCGCCTCCGAATAACGGCCTGTCCCCCTTTTCCCAAGCTCCGGCTTCCGCCTGTCGCCCGTAACCTCGGACAACGGAAGCGTATTCAGCATCTGCAGAAACAAAAGTGCGATTTCCTCCGGATCCTCTCCCCGGCCTTTTTTAAGAGCTTGGTCGTATTGCTCAAAAATCCATTCCATCCCTTGAACTTTATCTCCCAAATCGAAACCGAGCGACAGAGTCGGGTTTTGCCGCAAATCCTCAAACCGCGAATACCGGCTTGGGAAAAGCTTGAGCTGATTTTCAATCAATAAAGGATCCGCATAAAAGATCGAGCGCTCATACGGACGATCCGGCGAGACATCCGCGTACACCTGATGGAGCCGAAACGGCGGGAAAAAGAAAAACATCCCCCGCCGGATATGAAACGTCATCTGGTTGACCACAACCGTCCCTTGCCCTTCATGGACGAGCATAAATTCGCAGGCCTGGTGCCAATGATAATATCCTTTGAAGCCATGATCGATGCGGATGCGGTAATCCCAATGAATAGAAGCCTGATCAAAATAAACGGGTTCGAACAGCCGGTTCATGCTTCCTCCCCAAAAGGATAATATTTTAACATTTTTCCGTAGTTTATCATAACTTTTCACGAAATCGAAGCGGTATAATCGGGTAAATATCGTTTCTTTTACATCATTCGAAAAAGGGGAAGTTTTTATGGAAAAAATTGCAAACGGCGTTTGGCGGCTTTGTTTCGGGCAGCCGGAAAATCATACGCCCGTGCGGCTCCGCAAGACGGAAATCCGGACGGAGCAGCTCGGCAAGCTGGAATGCCCGGGAACGCCCCCTTTCGCAAGTCAGGAGATCGTTGTCAGACAGACGGCCCGAGGCGTGCATATCGAGCTGCCGCTCGCGGCGGAAGAGCATATTTACGGCTTCGGACTGCAGCTGCACCGGCTTGATCATACCGGCCGCAAAAAAATGATCCGCGTGAACAGCGATCCTGTGGCGGATACCGGAGACAGCCACGCGCCGGTGCCTTTCTACGTCTCCACCGCAGGTTACGGCGTCTACGTGGATACTGCGCGTTACGCGACGTTTTACTGCGGAACGAATCTGCGCAAGGGAGCCTCCGAGCATAAGAAATTTGCGGCGAAGGCGGTCGGCACCTCGGAGATCGAATTGTACGGCTACCAGGTGTCGGAAGGGAATCGCGCGGTCGTCGTCGACGTTCCGTCCGCCGAAGGGATCGACGTGTATTTGTTCGAAGGGCCGGACATCGCTGCTGCGGTGCAGCGTTACAATTTATTTTCCGGAGGCGGCTGCCTGCCGCCGGCATGGGGGCTTGGCATGTGGTACCGCGCTTACAGTGCGGCGAAGAAGGAGGATGTGATGCGGCTCGCCCATACGTTCCGGGAAGACCGGATGCCGGTGGACGTATTCGGCTTCGAGCCCGGCTGGCAGACGAAGGCGTATTCCTGCTCGTTCGTTTGGGACGAGGGGCGTTTTCCCGGGCATGAAGAAATGCTTGAGGAGCTTCATGAGATGAACTACCGGGTCAATTTGTGGGAGCATCTTTTCGTGCATCCCACATCGCCTATATATTCCGTGCTTAAGCCGTATTCCGGCGATTATGAGGTTTGGGAAGGGCTGGTGCCGGATTTATCGCTCCCCGAGGCCCGGAAAATTTTTTCGGAGCATCATGAGAAGGAGTTTGTAGACAAAGGCATTGCCGGCTTCAAGCTGGACGAATGCGACAGCTCCGACTTCGTGCATTCCAACTGGTCGTTCCCGGACATCGCCGAGTTCCCTTCCGGTATGGACGGCGAGCAGATGCACAATATGCTGGGAGCGTTTTATCAAGAAACGATTCAAGCCCCTTTCGAAAAAGCGGGCAAGCGGACGTTATCCCAGGTGCGCGCCTCCGGCGCTCTCGCCTCGCCGTATCCGTTCGTGTTGTACAGCGATTTGTACAACCATAAAGTGTTTATCCGCGGGGTCGCCGGCTGCGGCTTCTCCGGTCTGCTTTGGTCGCCGGAGGTGCGCCAGGCGGAGTCGCCCGAGGATCTGATCCGCCGAATCCAGACGACCGTGTTTTCGCCGATGGCGCTGCTCAACTGCTGGAGAATCCCGAACCCGCCCTGGATGCAGGTGGACCGGGACAAAAACATTCGCGGCGAGTTTTTGGACAATTATGAGCAAATCCGCGATATTTGCCGTACACTGTTCGAAATCCGCATGGCACTGATCCCTTATTTGTACACCGCATATGCGAGGTACAGCATGGAAGGACGACCGCCGTTTCGCGCCCTCGTCATGGATTACCCGGACGATCCGAATACGTACGGCATCGACGATGCCTATATGATGGGGGAAGCGGTGCTGGTGGCGCCGCTCGTCGCCGGAGCGGCGGAGCGCACCGTCTACCTGCCGCATGGAACATGGCGCTGCTTTTGGACCAACAAATCATACGAGGGTGGACAAACCTATACCTTCGCACCGGGGCTCGAACGGATTCCCGTGCTCGTGAAGGAGGGCACGCTTCTGCCCCTCGCCAAACCTATGCCGTTTGTGGCTGACGAGGCGGTTTTCGACGTCACCTTGCACGCCTACGGGGATAACGCACGGGAATGCCGCCTCTATGAGGACGACGGCAGGTCCTTCGCTTACCGGAACGGCGAGTACAATTGGGTTACGGTCTCGGTAAACCCTGACGGTACCATCCGGACCGAAAGAACGGGCGCCTACGAAGGCCGGCGCTACCGCTTTTCAGGCATCGCTACTTTCCTAAACATCTAAAAAGGACGCTCGCGCAGAGCGTCCTTCCCTTTATAATGATTACCCCAAAGTACCGTTGATGTTGGCCGGTACAGGGCTGCGGTTTTCAAATATAACAAAGTACGTACCGGGCTCGAGATAAACCGGAACGGTCCGCGAGGTTTGACCGGTAAGAGTAAACGCAGGCCCGTTCCAGGTGTTGTTGTTTTCTTTAATTACAGTATAGAAAATAGTCGGGCTCCCGGCTCCATCGACCGCCGTTTGATTTACCGTAAAATTCACATAAAGGCCGCTATAGGCAGTATATTTTGCATAGTTAATTGTGGTCTGCGCCCCTGATTGGCTCGTCAGATTGTTGTAATAGAACCACATTTGACCTTGTGCGGCTTGCGAAGATATTTGACCTTCTGACTGAATCTGGGCAGATGCTGCCGGCACCGCCGGTTTGGTTTCTGCAAATGCGGATTGAGCCATTGCCGTCATACTTGCACCGATCAGTAGAGCAGACAGAACTTTTTTAATTTTCATATATGATTCCTCCGAAAGTGGTTTGAGGCCGGCCGACGCTCATCCATAATATACCATATATTATTTTAACTGGGAATAGCTTACTTCTCATTTTATGGGAAAATTACTATTTTTGTAACATTTATAAATATATAACACACCTTCTTCAACAGTCGAGTCAAATTATAGGCTTCTTCTACGTTTACAGTGCGGCCGGCGAACATAGGACAAATTTTCCGGGAATATCATTTAAGATAACATGAATGCGAGGTGAGTGAGCATGAGCAAAGATACGATGACGATCGGTCAGTTTTTGGATAGGCCGGTAAACAGGAAACATCCGCGCCGGTTCGTTCTGCTGATGAGAATCCCGGGGAAAGCGACGGCGCGCATCATTCACTATATATTTTCTTAAGCTTTTTTGCTTTTAACCACCCCCCGGGTCTTACAACACGAGACGAGGCTGCCGAATCGGCAGCCCCAAGTTGTTTTTTATGAATATGTTACCTTCAACCTCATATCCTTTGGCGCGACAGGCGATCGACTGATGTAACGTACTCGTTCTCCAATCCAAAACGGGTTTGCTCCGTACAAACCAAATCTGCGATTTTCCCTAACAATCGAGAACGTTTCGCAGAGCCGGCATCGGCATAGAACTGGATGATCTTCGTTTCGGGCGCATTCTCCTGCAAGTAATTTCGGAGCCAGATCATGCCGCGATAGAATAAACGTGTGCATCGATATTCCGAAAGGATATGCACCATCTCCAATCTAACCGCTTCCTTGTCCGCAAACCCATTCTCCGGAGTCCCGTTGACAAACCCTAATACTCCTATGATTCGTCCGAATTCATCTTTGGCCAGTACGGCGCAGCCAAAGAAGATCTGCTCTTTTATAAAGTGGATCACCCGTTTTGCCAAAAAGGAGCTATGGATTTCCAACTTATGCTCTAAAATATACAAGGTGTATTCTTCCCAGTCCTCGTCCGTTTTGCAAATCATAAACCGATAAGACATTGGTTCCCTCTCTCCAACTATTTTTTCCGTCGAAATGGCCGAAAGAATGCATCAACAGCCTCAAAAGTAGTGGAGTAAACATCAAGTACCCCCAAATGTCCTTCCTTCTTGGCTGCGGTTTTCGCAAATTTCGAGTACAGTCTGCGCAAATACGCGGACTCCGTATCCGCATAGAAGTGAATATGGGTTACATCGTGGCCGGATCTCTTTACTTCATTGATTAAATATTGAAACCCTTGCAAAAAAGCAAAGGACTTTCGATATTCCGGCTTAATAATCAAAATCTCCACATGAAGACCGGTACGATCCGCGAAGTGATCCTCCGGATTTCCGTAATAATAGGTAAGGATTCCGACC
This sequence comes from Paenibacillus hamazuiensis, assembly GCF_023276405.1. Classification (NCBI taxonomy): domain Bacteria; kingdom Bacillati; phylum Bacillota; class Bacilli; order Caryophanales; family Paenibacillaceae; genus Paenibacillus; species Paenibacillus hamazuiensis. The sequence goes on along the minus strand of NZ_JALRMO010000001.1, from coordinate 554,083 downwards.
GGATCCCCCTGTTCGTCCAACCCCATAATAATGTGTCCTTGGGATATTTGCGTCGATATGAGATGAAGCGTATAGTCGAGCGGGTATGGCGGCGTCAATTCATGCCTGTATTTGATAAAAAAGCGGATAAATTGTTCGTAGTCGCGATCCTCTTTACAAGAAATAACGGTTATAGCCACTTCGTATGCCCCTGTCTCATTTATTAAGCAATACACCGTGGGATATCGGTGCAAAATTCTCATATTTTGTTATAAAATTCACAACGCAGCGAAATTTAATTATGGTAAGATGGGGTTAAGTTACTTTATTTTTGATAGGAGGTTTTCCCGCATGTCTTCCGGAATGAAAATCAATGGGAACAGTAAAAGTTTTGATCCGAGAACTTCCGCGTCCGCCAAGAATCCCTCGGAGACCTCTCGCAAGGCTTAATTTCATGCAAAAAAACACAATATCGCGATTCGGCAGTGAAACTCATGTTCATTCTGACATTGAGTTTCATTTTTTTTGACCATGTTCCCCGCCAATCTATAACATAGCTTTGTACGGCCTCGCGACAAGTCCGGAGAACGCATTGGTTCCCCGCACCTTAATGCAAATCCTGTTCTTATCCGTGAGTCTTGCAATATGGATCTTTTACCTCCGTCATCGATCTGTGCGGAGTCGTGGCGGAGATTTTAATCGCGAAATTTAACCTCGGTCCTCTTCAACACGACTGCTAAAGTTTTGGATTAGATCCCGAGCCTGCTGTACGGTCATCTTCACTATTTCCGCAGCTGCACGGTCTGTCGCCAATCTGAGACCTTGGCCCGCCCAAAGCGACATGAACTCCGGGTTACTCGCTTTGGCCGCCGCCTGGCGAATGTCTCTCGTCATTGCATTTTGAATCGGGTAATCCGGAATGGTTCCCGGATAAGAACGCATGTCGCACATAAAATCGGTGCGAATGCCGCGCGCGGCTTTGCCCGAATATGCGTACGTGATTTCGGTGCAATCCTCATTTGATGCCGCGATCTTCCGTTTGTGCTCTGCGTGGGCTCCGCTCTCGGCACTTGCCAGGAAGGCGGTGCCCATCTGAACGGCGGAAGCTCCCAATGCCAGGCTGGCCACAAGCCCGCGTCCATCCATGATGCCGCCCGAAGCGATAACCGGCACCGATACATGATCGACAAGTTGTGGGACAAGTGCCATGGTGCCGATAAGCGCATCAAGAGCGTTTGTCAAGAATGTGCCGCGATGTCCTCCGGCTTCGCTGCCCTGAGCCACGATCACGTCTACCCCGGCCGCTTCCAGCCGGATGCCTTCCTCCACCGTCGTTGCCGTGCCGATGACGACGGTTCCGCGCCGTTTCATAGCTTCGATAACGTCCGTAGACGGTATGCCGAAGGTGAAGCTGAACACCGGCACATTCTCTTCCAGCAATACTTGCACCTGCTCCTCGAACGACTCTGCAAACTTCGGAATCGGCGAGCCGGGAGCGATACCCAGCTCTGCGCGATATTTATTAAGGTGCTCATTCATTTCCGCGATGATGTGTTCCGGCGTATTCGGCTGCTCCGGCACGAATAAATTGACGCCGAAGGGCCGGGATGTTTTTTGTTTGATTTCCTTGATCGCGCTGCGGATTTGTTCGGGCGTTAAGTAACCTGCACCCAGGCTGCCCAGCCCCCCGGCGTTTGAAACGGCAGCCACTAAATCGGGAGTCGTTGGCCCGCCGGCCATGGGCGCTTGAATAATCGGATATGGAATGCCGAGTTTACGCGTTAATTCGGTATTCAGCATCTTTGAACCTCCTGTAATGCGGTCTCCTCCTCATTTTATCATATTACTAACCTCGTGCGGCACCGCTTTGTAGAAGATCGTGAAACTAATGCAGTCATCCGACTAACCATTCGTTATTTTGTATGATTTTTCAGATACAATAGTTGGGACTGATGCAAAAATCCTTACCCAGAACCGTCGTTAAATCAAATCCGGCAAACCCACCCTCGATCATCGGCTTCTCATGAGGAAGCTGCGGACAGCACTTCATCGTGCCTTTCCCTCGCGAAGGAACGTACGGCCGTAAGAATAGCGAGCAATACGGCGATCCCTCCGATCCAACCCAAGTGAGCGGCGCCGGTACGCTCGATGACGATTCCTCCCGCAGCCGCGCCAAGCGCAATGCCAAACTGGAATACGGAAGTGTTGATGCTGACGGCAACATTCGCGGCGCCCGGTGCAAGGGAAATCAAATAACATTGAATGGCGGGTACAGTCGCCCATGCGGAAAGTCCCCAAACGACGATCATCAAAATCGCTCCGGCCGGCGAGGACGACAGCAGCGGAGAGAGCAGCAGAATCAAGGCGTGCACGGTCATTACGGCAATCAAAGTTTTGCCTATCCCCCATTTATCCGTTGCGTACCCGCCGAAACGAGTTCCGGCCGTGCCGCAAACGCCCATCAGCAGCATCATCCAACTGATCGATGCCAAACCCATGTGAGCGCGCTCCTGCAAATACGGGGCGAGATACGTGTAGCAAATCGAATAACCGAACACACAGAGGAAAGAGATGGCCAATGCTCCGATAATTTTGGATTGCTTGACGATCCCCGCTTGACTGCGTAAGGTCGCGTCCGCCCTGCCGGGCATCCGCGGAAGAAGCTTTGCCATCAAGACGAAAATAAGCGCGTTGAAAATCGCCAGCATGCCGAAGATCGATTCCCATCCCCAATGCCGCGCCATGAAGATGCCGAGGGGAACGCCAAGGACCAGCGATCCGCTGAACCCGACATGTACGTTGCCGATGGCGCTGCCCTGTCTTTCCGGTGCGGACAGTCCGGCCGCCGTTGTAAAGGCGGTTACGGCGAATACGCCCGTCGTTATCCCAAGCACGATGCGGGAGACCATCAATAATGCGCTGCTGTGACCGACCAGTGCGATGACGTTGCCCAAGACGGAAAAGGCCAAGGTTGCCAGCAGAAGTTTCTTGCGATCCGTTCTCGCCGTTAAAGCGATGACTACCGGCGATCCTACAGCGAAGGCGATGGAGAACACAGTCACAAGCTGGCCCGCCAATCCAACCGAAATTTGAAAATCGGACGCGATCAGATCGACGATTCCGACGATAACCAGTTCCGCCGTGCCCGCGAAAAATGCTCCCAACGCCAACAAGATGACGATGAACCGGGTATTCATATGTGCTCGCTTCCTTCCTTCATCCGGCTCGAAATGATGCCGAGGTGGATGGCTTCGTGCATCAAAGCGAAGTTGAACAACTCGCCGGAGGTCGTGAATTGGAACGGGCCCATAATAAACGGCGATTGCAGATTCATGTCCAGCATTTCCGGCGTCAGCTCGGATAGACGGGAGAGCTGTGCCATTAACATTTCGGTCAGCTCATCCTTCGAAGGCGGGGCAACCGTCCAATCCGCAGGTTTCGTTCCGGAGCCAAACAGCGCTTCATATTGAGGCGGAACTGCGGACGAAAATCCGAAACATAAACTGAAGTATTTATCCATCCAATAGACCATGTGACCGACGTTCCAACGAATCGTGTTATTGAAGCCTTTCGGTTGAATGTCGAATCGGTCCTCCGAAACGCCTTGAAGCTGCCCGATCACGATTTGACGCAGAACTTTCCCAGTACTAATAATCGATTTTGCCATGGTAAAACGCCTCCCGTTTAAGTTGTAATAAGTGTTTCGCTTTCATATCCAAAGTGTACCTTTCTCTCCGCGTAGCAACAATCACGAGATTCCGATACAATTGATCGGTTTTAGTAATGATTGATTGGTGGGCTTGGGATAAAACGGATCATCCTTTATAATGATGAACGGGGTTCGCTTATTGAGAGGGGTAGTGGGGAATGGAACTTAGACAACTCGAGTATTTTGCCGCCGTTTGTAAGGAAATGCATTTCTCGAGGGCGGCTGAGAATCTATGCACGACGCAGTCGAATCTGAGTCAGCAGATCAAGTTTTTGGAGAACGAACTCGGGATGCCGCTGTTCGATCGCATCGGCAAACGGATCGCGTTAACGGAGGCGGGTCACATTTTGCTGGAGCAATGTCAGATCATCTTCGAACGCATCGACTATATTAAGGGAGCGATTACGGATCTGAAGCAAATGGAAGGCGGCAGGCTGGACATCGGGATTCTTCCCGGAGACGGGGATTTGCTGTTTGATACGCTGTTGATCGATTTCCACCGGGCATATCCCAAGCTTTCCATTCGCGTTACGGAAACCGTGGATGTGTATGAGCAGGTTGTCGACGGCACAAGGGATCTTGGGGTTACCACTGTGCCTGCAAATCCGGACGATCGCATCTCCATCATCCCTTTGTTCCATGAGGAGTTTGCTTTGGCCATCCGCTCGGATCACCCCTTTGCGAAGTCAAAGGCGATCCCCTTCGAACAATTACAGCAGCTTAAGATGGTCATGTTCGGTCCCGAGCATCAGATTACGAAGGTCATCCATTGCTGCTGCCAGGAAAAAGGGATTTCATTGGACAACTCCATTGTAACCTCCACGTTATCGACGCTTCTGTCCTTAGTCGAACAAGGGATTGGAGCGGCAATTCTTCCGCGACTGCTGCTGGATTACTTGAAACGCGATAACATTTCGGCGGTAACGCTGCTGAGTCCTACCCCAAGTCAGGATATTTGCGTCATATATCGAACGGACAAATTTATGGGGCAAGCAGCCAAGTTGTTTATAGGCGAATTGCAGTCTTTCGTTCAAAGTATCATGGAGCAAACCAATCGGTCGTTGGGGTAATAAATGTTTAGACCGCCAAGCCGACTTGGCGGTCTAAGAAAAACCTCCGGACGGGAAATCTCCCGCCCCTTAACGAATTTGAATGCTGCCGCTGAATTTTTGCCCCCATACTTCTGCGACCGGGGTTCCTTCAGCAGCGCCTCCTTTCCAAATGACGACGGAAAGAACGGACGATTTCCCTGCTTTCCCCTTCGCGGTATCCATCGCCAAACGCACCGTATATTCAATGCCCTGCTCATTCCAAGCGCTGCCCTGCACAAAAGCGCTTGTACCTGCCGTTACGATCCAGTCGGGCTGCTTCATGAACAGGCGAAGCCCTTGCGGCTCGGCATGAATAGCTGCCAGCCCCAGCGGTTTTCCATTCAGCATATACCACTGGCCTTCGATATGGATCTTCTTCGCCTTGGCGCCGAAAATACCGGGCGGCACAGGAGCGTCGATGTTCCCGGCCACCTGAAGCGAACCGGTTTTGTCCGCATTAACGGCAAGCGTCGACTTCACCGCAGTCTCCTTATAATAAGGATTGGCGTCCAGGCCGGCGCTAACTTCGTACAATCCCGCAGGCAGGCTCGCAACGAGGCTCGCCCCGCCGTAAACGTCCGTCGTGACCGACTCGGAGCGGTAAGGTACCGCTGCTCCGTCCGTCTGCAGCTTCTTCACGTCGAACGTTATCGGCAATCCGCCGAGCTTACCCGGCCCGCCGGAAGTTTGCTCGCGGATGACCGCGGTGAGAGTCGTTTTCGCGCCGACCGAAGACGATGGCCCCGTATAGACGATGCTTGCGTCCGCTTTAGGAGATTCGGTAACCGTCACATTCGCGAGCGCTTTATACGTTGTGCCGGTTACGGTACCCTGCACCGAGAAGCTTCCGGGGGAAGCGTACTTGGCCGGATCTATCGCATCCCAAAGCACAGGCACCTGATTTGTCGTATTGTCGCTGTAAACCGCCGTTACGACCGAAGGCAGCACCGGCGCCGTTCCGGCCTTGGTCGTTACGCTGACCGGCGTTAGGCTTACGATGGCCGGGATCGGTGCAACCGCGGGCAAAGCTGGAGCCGAGAGCATGAATTTGCGGGAATACGGGTCCGTTCCTTTCGTTCTGACGGCAATTTGCGACACATCGGTTATATCGGCAGGAAGAACGCAGCTTGTTGCCGTCTCCGGCAGTTCCGCGAGCACTGCTGTGCCGTTATTTACGATGTAGCCCTCGCCGGAACCGCCCGCATCCCATTTCAGGACAGCGGCGGAACCTGCGGTTTCCACCCGAAGATGCTGCGGCGGGCTCGGCGCATTAAACACCTGAACCTGCGTCAGGCGCGGAGGGCCGGTAAGATCGGTTCCCGCATTGCCGCCCGATGCGTTTTCCACCGTTACTTTGATATATCTCGAATGATACGTTTTGCCAAGGTCGATCGGGTACGAACTATCCTCCGAATCCGTTCCTCCGTCGTTATTGCCTGTCGCAAACGTATATCCTTCGGACGTTCGTTTATCCACCTGCTTGAATGCCATCGCGTCAAATTCGGCAGCCGAAGAATGGTTCCCGAAATCTTCGGATACATAAACGGTTACGCCCTTTAACCGGGTCGATTTGGCGAAAAGCCGGATTTGGCTGAAATCCATATCCCGGCCCAGATCGACGACGAAGCTGCCTTTTCTCGCCCCATCCGTGCCGAGCCATGAATAATGACCGATTTGCTCCAGGCCGGTGACGTTCGTTACGTTCCATTTCGTCGGATCCTGCAGCACGCCGGTCGTCAGTTTGTCGGCGTTGCCGTATACGTTCGCGGTGGCGGACTGCAGCTGGATCGGGTTCGCGCCTTCCGTCGGCCCTACGTTATACGCCTTTTTGTTCAGGGCAAGATTGACGGCGGGTATACCGGATGCCAGCTTGCTTATCGTGATGTCCGCGAGCTTCAGCCGAACGTCGTAAGCCGAGTTGGTGCTGCCGTTGGAGCTGCGGTATATGCCCCATTTCGGACGCAAATATTGATCGAATGCGGCCGGATACTCCGTCTCGAAGCCGCCGCTTCGTTCCGGTCTTCTCCACAAGTCCTTCACTCCGTCGCCGGCCCCTTGATTAGGAAACACTTTATATACATCGGGACTGTCGAAGGTGTACACCTTGCCGGTTACCGTATCCGTGATCTTCACGGTAAGCCAGCCGGTATCGGAAATGAGCGCTTTCAGCTCGACCTTAATCCAGTGGCCGTCGATGTCTTTCAGCGGAATGGTCATCAGGTTCTTGTCGCCGTCATACCGGTTATGATTCACAACCAGATTGCGGGCGGTCGTTCCGGAAATCGACATGGCGAGAATGTACGCGCCGTTCTCTCCGCCGCTGTTGCCGCCGGGCAGCGTATCGGCAGCCTGGGCGTTCACCGCCTTGAGCTGGAATATATGCCGGAAATTAGGCTGGTTCCACTGGCTGCCGTCCGGAATGTTCCAAAGCCATTCATACGAGACCAGATCGCCTTCATGAGCGACAAAATCGCCGGTCGAATCCTCGCTTGGCCGGATTTCAATGCGCTGCCGGTCGTTGTATGCCGCACCGCCCGTTATATATCCTACGCTCGGGTCAAAATTGCCTTTATGCCCGTATTCGCCGTCGCGCACTTTGTCCAGGTATTCGTTATTCACGCCTCGGCCGTACTCCATGACCTCGAACACATATTTTTGCAGCGCGCTGTCCCAAACGCCTTTGATATGGTCGTCGGCAGCGGTTGCCCGGGGTTGGTCGCCGTAAAATTCGTGATAAGCGTTCCGTATCCGCTTGGTCACGCCTTCCACAGGTTCATCGGTGCCCATCGCCCCCCCTAAAATGTTGTAAGGAGATACGCCTTCTATGGCGTTCATCTTGATGGTTTTGCCGTTTTCTCCATAGCCGCGGGCCGTTACGTCCAACGCAAAAACGGACGGAGCGCCGTTGTTGAAATAAAACGTGAATTCATTCGTACCAAGCGGCAGCTTTGCCAGATATGCGGGCGAAAACGTAACGGTGTTGCCGGCCAGCGAGTAATCCGCATCCGGGCGAAGCGCCGTATCGCCCTTGGATATGCCCGTCAGCAACTGCCCTGCGGCAAGGTTTATGCTCGCCGTAACCGGCGCGGTTTGATCCCACGTGCTGTAGGTGCTTTTAGCCGGAGTGAGCGCAGTTTCGTTCGATACGGGATCTTTGCCGTAAATGGCCAAACCCGATAGGCCCATCACCGCATTCGCATCGTCGGCGCGCCTGTCGCGGGGACCGACCAGCACCGTATTGATCATGATATACCGGGCGGTAAACGGGAACAGGAACGTTTTCGTATCATACCCCCAGCTTTGCCCGTTGTACGTGACATAAGACCATAAGCCTTCCGTCTCCGTGCCGCCGGCCAGCGTCCAGCCGTTCGCCCTCCAGTCGTAATCGGTTGCCGTATCGGAAGCCGTAGGCGCACTCGCCCACGAATCGGGACTGTTCGAGTAATAGACCTCAAATCTGGTTGCGTTTTCTTGAATGTTGGAAATCGTGTTCGGTATTTCCAGATACAGCTTATCGATCGTTTTGGACGCGCCGAGATCAAGACTAAACGCCAGAGAGGATGGAGAATAGTCCGTTTTATAAACGTTCGAGCTTGAATTCCGCCAATACCCGCTTCCCTTCGTTTTCAGCGCGTCCGCTCCCGGATGATCGCCGGTTTCCGAGCTTACCTTCAGATTCACGCCCGCTTGCGGCGTAAAACGGGACGGATCCAGCAAATTGACCGATGGCGGACGAACATCCTGCAGGGTTACTTCGATGTAAGGCCGGATGTTTTTCGTATTTGTGATGCCGGAGCCGGCAAAATCGCCGTAAATCTTAAAAGTGCCCGTTTGATTGGAATCATAATCGGCCGAACTCCACATTACGTTCACCTTCTCCGTATTGCCCGTGCTCAAGGTGACGTCGAGCTGCGCCGGCAGGGGCAAGCTGCCAAACGGCGCGCCTTTGTACGCCGTAATCGCAGCCGGTCTTGCCCACGCCGCAACATTTTTCGGTTGAGCCTTCGGGTCCCAGCCGTCCGGAAAAACATAGCTGTTTTTATCCCTCTTGATCAGATAAACGTCGGACAAATACATCGTCGCGTTCTGGAATTCGTCGGCATATTCGGCATCTCCCGGGCCATTGTACATCCCCCGGTACAGCCCCCACTTGGAACGGTTTTGCTGGCCGTTCGCCGCGGGCAGGTCCGATCTTTCGAGCCGGCCCGTATCCGGGTTCGCCGCTTCGGGGCGCCGGTACGTCTCGGCCGTCATTCCGCCTTCGAACAGCACCTCCCCGCTTTCCAGGTCAACCAGCTTGCCGTAAATATAACCGCTGTCGGCCGTCAAAATCGTCACGTCAAAATCAAGCCAGCGGTCGACGATTTTTTCAAACGGAATCGTAAACAGCGGCTTTATCCGATCGGCATAGCTGCCGTCCGGATTGTTCCTGAATTCGAGCTGGCCCTTGCCTTCGCTTGAAACGAGCGACAGCGTCGCCACCGGCTGGCCGGCAGCGTTTCCGGCAATCTCTTTCATCTGGAAAATATGCCAGAACCGGTGCGGGACGATAAAATCGCCGGCATGCTTGTCGCCGACATCCTTTTGATACCGCAGCGTTTCGGACGGGAGCATAAGCCTCCAATGATTCGTCATAATGTCGCCGCCTACGCTGTTGGCATCGATATTGGATGTGCCGGTGTTGCTCTTGATCTCCAGCCTCTGGCGGTCGCTGCCTACCGCTCCGCGGTCGCCGTCGTCCCGGCTCACGCCGTCCGGTGTAACAAACGGATCAAACTCGTGAAACCGCAAAATGTCCGAGTTCAGCTTATCCGTGCCCGGCACGCCTGCAACGCCGTATTTCGCCAGCGCCGGCAAATCGTTTTTGCCGATCGTCTGCAGGTACATGTTGTCTCCGAGCCACGATGCATTCACCGTCGAAGCGAGCGGGTAATCGCCGTTCCGGTCATAGACGGATTCGTACCAGGCTTTGCCGCTGTAAGACGAAGGAACACCCGGGCCTTCCACAGACCCCGTCGTGCTGCCGCGCCCGATTTTCGACGCCCCCATCACGTCCCAGGCGTGTTCGCCCGCGTGAATATTCAGCGGCGAATACTTGTCATTCGCTCCGACTGTACCGGCCGGAGGGGAAGGTACGGGATCCACGCTTACTTTGATCGTATAGGTTTTGCTGTTCGTGCCGTTACTTTTATCGGTCACCTTCAAATAATATAACGTGGTGCCGTCCGGCGAAAACTGATCGAGCTTGGCGTCGCCTTTGTTAATGCCGCTTGCGGCAAAAGATATTGCCGTCGTTCCGTTGCTCCGGTAAAGTGCCGCAGCTGCGCCGGGGTTCGTCGTGACATTCAGCATTTGATACAAGGTGCCGTAAGGCAATGCGATATCGATAGTGGCAAGATCCGGATTCACGACGGCATGGGCGGGCTTATTTACGACGATACCGAGTAAATCGGAATGGTCCCCCTCGGCCGCATGAGCCGTCGATGCCGGAATTGCCGGCAGATTAAACAATGTAGATACGATGACCAAAGTAAGAAAGGAGTTGATCATTTTTTTTAACGGTCGCTTAAATAACATGAAGAATCTTCCTTTGCTGATAACGCTTACAGTAACGCGAATTGCTTTTTCCGGCCGCTCCTTCCGCCTCCCCCCGTTTGTTCGCATTCCGTCGTTCGCCTTCATCGCCTTCGCCTCGGCCCGTCCGAATCTTATCATACCGATTAATCCAAGATCTGGATATAAGGGAAGTTAACGCATTTTTGTCTGATTCTCATATTAAGCCGCAGAAGAACAAATCCCCCAAAAGTGGGGGACCCCCCGGTTATCCACAAAAATTAGCCATGCATAATTTCCTAAGCAAAAACAAAACGACTTCCCGGCCGCGCCTGGCGCATAGCCGAAAAGCCGTTTCCTTCTCATTCATTCAAAAGCTTGCTTGCGATTGTTGTCGCGTACTTCAACCCGTCCGGATTGGTCTTGGCGTTGCTCATGTCGGACAATATTTGGGCCCGGGCGTTCGAGTCCAACGCCTTCATAATGCCGATCGCCTTGGATTGGTTCGTGTTCATCAAATCCATGATCAGCAGAGCGGCGCTGTGTGTGGGCATCTGGCCGTATGTCTTGACAAGATCGTCAACCGATTTTTGCGAGGCGGGCAGCTTGTTCAGCCGCTCTTGAACATCCGTCGCGCTCGCCGTACTGTCCGGCGGAAAATCTTTCAGCGCCTGTGCCAGAGCCGCCGCCTGCTTCGGATCCATTTTGGCCAAAATATTGGAGCGCTGCTGCGTTTTCATCCCGATCATCGTAAATACCGCGTCTTTGGTGGACATCTCCGCGACGATGGCCGCGGCCTGCGACGGCTGCATTTTGGAAAATTCGCCGGCGATTTCATCCGTCTTTTGCTTGAATTGAGCCGCGCCGTCCGCCGCGTTCCCCGCTCCCTGGGCAGCGGTCGCGCCGGAGGCGGTCACGGAAGGCGCCGCAGAGCCGCCACCGCCCGGTGCGGAGGATGCGGTCCCCGCCGCAGTTGCCGCAGGCTGCGCCGCTCCATTGCCGGCCGCGGCTGTACCCGCAGCCGCTTTGCCTGCGGCGCCCTCTCCCGGCTGTCCCGCCGTATTCGCCGGAGGATCCGGCTTTTTGACCGCCCAATCGTAGCCGCTTTTGATCAATTCCCCCGCCGACTTGACCGCGCCTACGGCCGCGGTGGAGAAATCCTTGCTTTCGCCCTGCTTGACCAACAAAGCCCCGAAGCTTACTAATGCCAAGGTGAACACGAGAGGAATCAGTCCGAAATACACCATGCGTTCTCTGGTCGTCAGCTGTTGATGTTCGTTGTTTTCGTTCTCCATCACTATTCTCCTAAACATGTTGATTGTTCATGTTATTAATAGAATAAGTGATTTTCGCAGGCAAATCTACTTTTTTCCACATTATTTTACATCAATCGACACGTACCCGCTTGGACAACGGAAACCTCGATGGCATGTGTGACATGGATGCGGACCGGTAACGGTTGCTGCCGAGCTTAGTTGACTCAAAAACGGCAATTTTAAATCGTAACGGTTGTGGCAGAGCTTATTTCTCATCTTTTACACTCAAAACGATGAAAATTCACAAATAACCGCTCCGGCAACCGTTACCGTTATGAAATCACCATTTTTGGCCGCGATAAGCTCACCTGCAACCGTTACGCTTTGACCGCATGTACCGCTTGCACCGCATCAGCCGCAACCGTTACGCCTCGACCGAAAGTATCGCTTGTACCGCATGAGCCGCAACCGACCGCTGCACCGCCGCACCATGTAACGCCTGGTTCAACTTATATGGCCGGATGCCTTGTACTTCTCGCGGGCAATTCGCGCCGCTTCGACCATATTGCGCAAAGAAGCCGCCGTCTCTTCAATGCCGCGCGTTTTAAGTCCACAGTCCGGATTGATCCAGAACAGCTTCGGATCCAGCACGCGCAGGGCGCGATCGATCATGCCGTTCATTTCTTCAACCGGCGGGATGCGCGGACTGTGGATGTCGTATACCCCCAAGCCGATCCCCTGCCGATAGGTGTTCAATTCGAAGCTGTGAATCAGCTCGCCGTGACTGCGGGATGTCTCCAGCGATATCACATCCGCATCCATTTCCTTGATCGAGTCGATCATGTCATGGAAATCGCAATAACACATGTGGGTATGGATTTGCGTTGTTTCCTTCACCGTACAGGTAGCGATGCGGAACGCTTTGACGGCCCACTCCAAATACTTCGCCCGATCGCTCCTCTTGAGCGGCAATCCTTCACGCACGGCGGGCTCGTCAACCTGGATCATGCCGATACCCGCCCGCTCCAGAGCTTCGACTTCCTGCCTAAGCGCATAAGCCAATTGATACGCGATTTGCTCCCGCGTAATGTCTTCACGAACGAACGACCAATTCATCATCGTAACCGGTCCGGTCAGCATCCCTTTCACCGGGCGGTCGGTTCGGGACTGGGCATACGCGGTCTCTTCGACGGTCATCGCCCCTGTGTATGCTACGTCGCCATAAATGATCGGCGGTTTGACACATCGGGATCCGTACGATTGGACCCATCCGTTCTGCGTAAACGCAAAACCCGCAAGCTTCTCGCCGAAAAACTCCACCATGTCGGTTCGCTCGAATTCGCCGTGTACGAGCACATCCAGTCCGAGCTCCTCCTGAAGCCTGATCCAGATATCGATTTGCTCCCGGATAAATTCCCCGTACCGGCCGTCGCTCAGCTCGCCTTTGCGCCACATCTGACGGGCTTTGCGCACCTCTGCGGATTGCGGAAAACTGCCGATCGTCGTTGTCGGCAAAAGCGGCAGTTGCCATTTTTGCCGCTGAATGAGCTGCCGCTCTTCGAAAGGACGGCTGCGCTGGGCTTTTTGAGCGGCAATGGCCGATACGCGTTGATGAATGTCCGTGCGGTTTCGCCCGCCGGAACGCTCAAGCGTCCGATAGACGCGGTCGTTCTCGGCAAGTTTATCCGCTATGGCCGCTTCGCCTTGGGAAAGTGCTGTTGTCAGGACGACAAGCTCATCCAGCTTTTCGTCGGCGAAGGCAAGAGCATCCTTCAGCTCGGCCGGAAGCTTCGTCTCACGTTTTGCCGTGACCGGCACATGAAGCAGGCTGCATGAAGTTTGCAGAACGATCCGCTCCACCGCCACAACTTGAGACAGCTCCTGCAGCAGTTCCCATTTTTTGCGAAGCGGCGCTTTCCATACCCCTCGCCCGTCGATGATGCCCGCACCTAATAGCTTATCCTCCGGAAAACCCCATTGTTTAATCGACGACAGGTTGCCGCCGAGGCCGTGCACCAAATCGAGCCCGATACCTTTAACGGGCAGCCCCACGATATCGCGGTAGTACTCAACCGACTCAAAATACGTTTGCAGCATGATGTTCAAGTTCGGCGCACTCGCGGCAAACGTTTCATAAACGGTATAGAGCCGCCTGACGTCGGCCTCGGTCGGATTCGTTGCAAGAATGGGCTCGTCGATTTGAATCCACTGCACCCCTTCCTCCTCCAGCTCCCGAAGAACCTGCACATAGAGCGGAAGAATCCTGCTGAGCCAGCTGTCTATTTCCGATGCTTCATACCCTTTGCACAGCTTCAAAAAGGTGAGCGGGCCGACGAGAACAGGCCTGCCTTCCAGCCCCAGGTTCGCCTTCGCTTCCCGATATGCGATAAGGGGTTTGTTTTCGGTTAGCACCGGACGGACCCCTTCCAGTTCGGGAACGATGTAATGATAGTTCGTATTAAACCACTTCGTCATTTCGCTTGCTGCGGCATGCTCCGTTCCCCGGGCGATACCGTAATATACCGATAACGGCACTTTTTCCCCTTCAAAGGAAAAACGCTTCGGAATCACCCCGAACATGACCGCCGTATCCAGCATGTGATCGTAATAGCTAAAATCGTTGACCGGGATAAAATCGATGCCCTTCTCCCGCTGCTTTTGCAGGTGGCTCAGCCGAATTTCCCGAAGCTGTAAATGAAGCTCCGGTTCGCCCAGCTTGCCTGACCAAAACGCCTCCAGCGCCTTTTTCCATTCACGGTCCGCGCCGATTCGCGGATACCCCAATACGCCGCTTTTCGCCATCTTTTGTAAACCCCTTTGCTTTAATTGGATTACAATTAAGATAACACGGCGAAAAGGACACCCTGTAACTCCTATAAACTATACGCAGATATATTCAAAAGCTATAACCGGGTTACCGCCTGCCGAAGCGCCTCCACGTAAGCCTCGCCGAGCTTCGACAGCGCGGCATTCCGGTGAGCTATCCATCCCACATGGATCGTTTCCTCACAGTCCAAGGGCACGGGAATAATTTCGTTTCCGTTCAGATCGGCGCTCAGCACCCCCGTCGATATCGTGTAGCCGTTCAGACCGATCAGCAAATTAAACAGCGTCGCCCGGTCGTTGACACGAATGCTTTTTTTATGCGACAACGTGCTGAGAATCTCTTCGGAAAAATGAAAGGAGTTGTACTCTTCTCCCTGCTCAAAATACAGGTACGGATATTGCTGCAGCTCCTCCAGAGTCACGATCGATTGCTTGGCCAGAGGATTTTTGATGCTTATAAAAATATGCGGTTTGGCGGCGAATAAGCTGTGGAACTGCAGATTGGCGGCTTTGAGCAGCTTGTTGATGACTTTCTCGTTAAACTCGTTAAGGTAGAGGATGCCGATCTCGCTGCGCAGGCTTCTCACATCCTCGATAATCTCGTACGTTTTCGTCTCGCGTAAAGCCAGATCGTATTCCTCTTGACCATACTCCCGCACCAGATTCACAAACGCATTGACCGCGAAGGCATAGTGCTGCGTGGACACGGAAAAATGCTGCGGAGACGGCTTGGCGCTAAGGTAACGCATCTCCAGCAATTCCGCCTGCTCGACGACCTGCCTGGCGTATCTTAGAAATTCAACACCCTCTTTAGAGAGCGAGATCCCTTTATTGGATCTTTCAAAAATCGTAATCTGCAGTTCATCTTCCAAATCCCTGATCGCATTGGAAAGACTGGGCTGGGATATGAACAATCTTTTGGCGGCTTCGTTAATCGAGCCCCGGTTCACGACCTCGATCACGTACTTTAACTGCTGCAATGTCAAAAAAACTCACCTCTACGATAGCGGAAAGGTTGGGCTCACTTCCAAACTCAATTGTATCCCATAAAGCATTGAATGGATATAGATGCTGCAATTTCAGGTGAAGAGCAGCGGTGAGTTCCGTTAGTAGCAAGATACTTGAACAGAACATTACAGGTGCGGCGGACGGTTTCGGCTATTGCGTAAACGAGGCACAGTGGTGTAACGGTTGCAGGTGAGCTTAAAGGGGCCGAATGGGTGATTTCGGAGCGGTAACGGTTGCCACAGTCGTTATTTGTGAACTTT
This sequence comes from Paenibacillus hamazuiensis, assembly GCF_023276405.1. Lineage (NCBI taxonomy): Bacteria > Bacillati > Bacillota > Bacilli > Caryophanales > Paenibacillaceae > Paenibacillus > Paenibacillus hamazuiensis. Next base: position 538,401 of record NZ_JALRMO010000001.1, on the reverse strand, counting down.
CATCGAATGGAGAGATACAAGATGAGAAATAAGCTCTGCCACAACCGTTACAATGTAAAAATGACGTTTTTGAGCTAAATAAGCTCAGCGGCAACCGTTAGCCTGCTTGTATACATAGAGCGGAAATGTCAGGAAACGGTTCCCGTTGAAAAGGATGTTATAGATTCGACAAAAAAGCGATCGCCAGCTCGGCGATCCGCCGATGACCCGCTTCGTTCGGGTGAAGCCGGTCGGAGGTAAAATAATCCAGCGTCAGCTTGGAGAAGCCGCTGGTCGCGTATAAATCCAGCACGGGAAGCGCGTATACCCGAGCGATCTGGTGCACCGCCTCCACATAATCCGCAAGCCGGTGACCGGCCCCGTTGGCGGAGTAAATGTCGTACCCGTCCTTGTCGCGCTGCAGCGGAGTCCACAGGTTAAGGCGGCATGCCGGATTCAGCGTCAGCAAATGCTCGATCAAAGCCTGATAAGCCCCGATAAAGGTGAACACGTCGAACGGGCCTCCGACCGGTCTTAGCTGACCGATCGGCTTGTTCAGCCGATAGTCGTTCGTGCCGGCAAAAACGGTCGCACAGTCAGCCGCTTCCGTAATGGACATGCCGACGCGCACGGTGGAACCTTCGTCCCGTTCGCCGCCGGCGGTCATGGAGCAGCCGCCCCGGGCCAGATTTCGCAAGCTCGCGAAGCCGAGCGTTTCCAAAACCAGCGGCTGATATCCGTTCGCAGCCGTGATGCTGTCTCCCAGCGTACACCAACTTCTTCCCTTCCATTTATCCGTCAATGTACCGTCCCCTCCTTTTCCGGCATGCGGGTTCGCTAAAAGCGGGTGCCGCATGCGCCGAATCAGGATCAGAATACATTCCGCGCCGGGACATGTTCAAGTTTAACTTTGCCTTCACTCAAACTGCAGCCGCAGCTACTCTTCCTCGAACAATTTTTCGCCGCGGGACAAACGCCATGCAATCTTGGCCGTATGCGGCAGCTCCCGTGCGCTTGGAGCGTGAGCCGCCAAATACCGGGCGCAGGCAATCAGGCAAGTCTCCTTGGCCTGATCTGCAAATGCATCGGAACGATCCGCCCAATGGTCATACTCGGAAACTACAGCCTCGTAGAGCTGAAACGTGTGAAACTCGGCGTCCTCGCGAAGCAGAGCAAGGCCCAATGTGCCGAGCAGAGCCTGAGGGTCCTGCCGCCGGCCGAGGTAACCCGCTACCCAGCTCGCGGCCTCGTCAATCTGCTGCCTGCGGTCCATAAGCTCCAGCAGTTCCTCCGGGGCGAAGCTGAAGCCGCTTGCGGGTTTCGGCTTCGGCGCCCGCGGCACATTAAGAAAACGGTCATGGTATATGGCCATCGCCCCGTAATAGAGCGCCCGATTCAGAAGCGGCTCCTTGGAGCGGCGCAGCCGTTCGTGCACCGCGTGAGCGTAGGTGAAGGTATGAAGGACGGCCACCCAGTCGCCGAACTCGTTTTGCGTATGGAATCGAACGATCCGCTCGGCCGCCGCCAGGCAGATCAGCTGCGCCAAACGTTCCGGCGCCGCTCCGCCCAGCAAAAGCCGGGTTAACCGATCGACCGTCTCGATCGGCCTGTCGCTGAGCAGCTGGTCTACAAAAGCCTGCTCGTCAAGCTGAACGGAATGCTCCGGGTCTGCAGGCTCCCGCAGCCTCTCAAAAGCTTGCCGCAGCGGAGTTACCAAATCGACCGGCGCCTGCCAGTGATGAAGCTCCTCGCTGCGGGTCGGCGAACCGACGAGCGGGACAAGCGACGCGAGAATCGGCTCGGTGAGCGCAGCACCCAAGCTTTCCAGCGCCTCGAAAGCTTTATTATGAAAATCGAACGTATGGCCGCCGTCCAAATAAAAATGATCCGTCACCGAAATCAGCATCATGTCCGCCAGTTGTTCGGGAGAAGCGCCGTTTGCAATTGCCGTCAGGAGCACCTTCTCCGCGCCTTGGGTATCGCGCACCTCGACACAGCTGCGGTACCACTCCATCAGTCTTTCCATAGGAGCCGGCGAAGGAGGCAATGCGCCGAGCAGGTGACGTGGAGCCCGGCCGGAGCTGGCTCTGGCCACGTGAACCAAACCGTGATACAAGGCAAGAATTCGTCCCGACGTATCGAGTTTGGGCAGCACGTTTCTCATCGCCGTCAAGATCGTCAGGCCGGCTCCCCAGCCGCTTCCTTGCGACGTACCGAACGCAACGCCGATACGGACGATTTCATCCGCAGGTACTCCGGATTCGACCAAACCGACGACCGCCTTGGCGATCACGATGCCGATGTTCTGCTCGAGACCTTCCTGCAAACGGCGTTTAAGCTTTTCGGCGTTGCCGGCGTTCCGCGGTTTCGAGCTGACCCAGACTTCCTCATCCTCAACTTTGACGTCGTAAGCCGGCACGTCGTCCGCCCATGGATCAAGCGTCCCGCCGCTGCAAATGTCAAAGCGCGCATGATGCCAGTGGCATGTCAAAATGCCGTCGCAAACGCTTCCCAAATGAAGCGGAAAGCCGAGATGGGGACATCGATTGTCTACCGCCCTGACCTCATCCTCGTGGTAAAAAACGGCGATGCCTCCTTTGATGACTTTGGAGCGCACCTGCTTCAGCTCCTCCAAAGCACCCGCGTTAATCCATTCCTGCGTGCTCATTTGTATCGCCTCCTCCTCCATGTTTTTCCATCCCCTTCATTATACAATATTTAGGCGAACTTAAGACAAAAAAACCAATGCGCGCCTGCACAAGCAAGCTGCATTGGTTTGATTGGGGGATGTCAGCCGACAATCAGCGCATACACGATGCCGGGGCCGTGCACCCCGATCGTCAGGTCGTTTTCGATATCCGCCGAGCGGCTCGGGCCGGAGATGAAGTGAATTCCCGCCGGGAGATTTTCCCGGCCCATCCGGTCGAACTCCGGCAAAATTTCGCCGAGCCGCGTTTTAAGCCGCTCCACCGGGATAATCGCAAACAGTACGGTGGGTAGCAGGCTGACGGAACGCCCTTTCGTCTTGGCCGACAGAACCGTGATGGAGCCGGTATACGCCGCGGCGTAATCGGCCAGCACGACGCCGAAGTCGGATTCCGCGGCGCGCGCTTTCCAATCCTCGCCCGGGTCCTCGTTCCATACCGAGATGCGGGCCGACGGAATGGCCGCTTCCAGCCCCAGATCGGCCAGCTCCTGCTGGTCCTGGCGAAGCACGTACTTCGCCCCCATCTCCTCCGCTTTGCCTGCGATGAAATCCTTCACTTCTTCCATCGAAGCGAGCCGGTGTGCGTGTCCGCCGACGGCTTTGAAATTTTCGATAAACTTCGAGATCCGTTCCTCTACAGGCCATTCAAACGAGTTCCAAAAATCCGGCGCACCCCGAAACGGGCGTTTAGGCGGCTCCGTTACGCGCGGACGGTTCAGCTTGCCTGCGATAAAGTTCATGAACTCCTGCTGCTTCGCGCGGGATTCGCGCTCCAGCCGTTCCAGCAGTTCCTTATGCGTCTCAGCCATGATGTCCGCCGCCTCCTTTGCCGCGCTGCTTCAAAATTTCTTCCATGCGCGCCTTGATCTCGGGAGCCATCTGTTGGCCGGCTCCCGCGGTCTCGCTTTTCAGCTCGTCCCACTTCTCGCGGAACGACTTGCTCGCAAGCGTCGGCGCCACGCGATAGCTGTTCCAGCCCTTCAGCGGGCCGAGCTTCAGCCGGATGCCGCCGTTTTGCGCCACCAGCTTCTGGCCGATTTGCCCGAGCTTGACCGCCGCTTTCATTACGCCGGCTTTGCCGGCCGCCGCCGAGAAGCCCTTCATGCCGATCGTCTCCAGCGTGTTGCCGTAACCGGCCTCCACCTTGCGGCGCCGCAAATAAACGAGCATTTCATGCAGCGGGATTTTGACCGGGCAAGCCTCGTAGCAGGCGCCGCACAAACTCGAGGCGTTGGCGATATCGTCCCATTCCGCCACGTTTTTCTGCAGGGCCGGCGTCAGTACCGCCCCGATCGGTCCGCTGTACGTGCCGCCGTAGGCGTGTCCGCCGATATGCCGGTACACCGGGCAAGCATTGAGGCAAGCGCCGCAGCGGATGCAGTTGAGCAGCTCCTGGAACTCCGGATCGCCGAGCTGGTTGGAGCGCCCGTTGTCGACGATGATGATGTGCATTTCCTCCGGACCGTCCGCATCTTCCTCACGCCCCGGTCCGGTGATGCCGGACATGTACACGGTCAGCTTCTGCCCGGTCGCCGAGCGCGGCAGAAGTGTGGCCATGACCTCAAGATCGGTCCAGGAAGGAATGATCCGCTCCATGCCCATCAGCGTAATTTGCGTCTTCGGTACGGTCGTGACCATACGCGCGTTGCCTTCGTTTTCGAACAGCACCATCGAGCCGGTCTCGGCAATCGCAAAGTTGCAGCCGGTCATGCCGATGTCGGCCTCGAGGAACTTTTCGCGCAGCTTTTTGCGGACGAAACCGGCGAGGATGGTCGTATCGGCTTCCAGCTTCTCGCCCGCTTCCTTCGACAGCAGCTCCGCGATCTGGTAGCGGTTCTTGTGGATCGCCGGGATGATGATATGCGACGGCGTTTCCCCGGCGAGCTGGATAATATATTCGCCCAGATCGGTCTCGATCGCTTCGACGCCGATCCCCTCCAGCGCATGGTTCAGGTGAAGCTCCTCGGACACCATCGATTTGGACTTGACGACGGACTTCGCCGCCTTGCTTTGCGCGATGGACAGCGCGATTTTGACCGCATCCGCCCCGGTGGCCGCAAAATGCACATGAACCCCGTTCGCCCGCGCGTTGTCCACGAACAGATTCAAATAATAATCGAGATGCGCGATCGTATGCAGGCGGATTTGCCGGCCGCGCTCGCGCCACTCGTCCCAATTGCCGTGCTGCTCCGCCGCGGCGATTTTGCCGGTGCGCAGCCGCTCGGTCGTAAATTTCACCGCTTTGCGCAGAAAATCGTCGTTGAGCGCCAGATTCGCCCTTTCCTTGACGCTGCCTTTCGCTTTTGCCGCACTCATGCCTGCTTCACTCCTTCGTATAAAAGCTCAGCCAAATGCATGACGCGGACCGGTTCGTTCCGGTACCGCAGGTTGCCGGCGATATTCATCAGGCAGGCCATGTCCAGGCCGACGAGCACTTCCGCTTCCGTTTCCTTGATATGATCGACCTTCTCGGTCACCATCGCGCCGGAAATATCGGCCATCTTCACCGCAAACGTGCCGCCGAAGCCGCAGCAGTCCTGGGCGTAAGGCAGCGGAATGAATTCCAGCCCTTCCACGTGCTGAAGCAGCTCCATCGGCTCGTCTTTGACGCCGAGCAGCCGGCTGCCGTGGCAGGAAGGATGGTAGGTCACCTTATGCGGAAATTTCGCGCCAAGGTCCTTCACGCCGAGAACGTGGATGAGAAACTGCGTGAACTCATACGTTTTCTCCTGCAGGCGGACCGCCTTGTCCAAATAAGCCGGCTCGTCCTTAAACAGCTCGGGATAGTGATGAATCATATAAGTGCACGAGCCGGAAGGAGAGACGACAAAGTCGCTGTCCTCGAACGCGTCCAGGATCGTACGCGCCGTCGTGCGCGCCTCGTCCCAATACCCGCTGTTGTAGGCGGGCTGCCCGCAGCACGTTTGCACGCGCGGAAATTCGAGCTCCACCCCGTAGCGAGCCAGAAGCCGAACCATCGCTTCGCCTACGCGAGGATAGACGGCATCGCTTAAGCAAGTGATAAACAAGGAGACTTTCATGTTGCTGTACCTCGCTTTCTATACAAGCGTTAATGACAAACGACGCCCTTCCAGCCGGCCGCGCATGTCCGAAGACAGATTGCGGTCGGTGACGACGGCGTCGATTTGATCCCACTCGGCGACGTGCGTAAACGCCTGAACGCCGAACTTGCTGGAGTCGGCCAAGAGGATCGTCCTGTCGGCCCGCTCTATCATTTTCTGCTTAACCCGGGCCTGCAGTTCGCTCGATTCGCTGACGCCCCTCTCCGGATGCACGCCCTTGCAGGAAAAAAACAATTTGTCTACGTAATAGTCGTCCAAAACCCGTTCCGCGAGCGGTCCGACAAACGAGAGCGATCGCTGCGCGAGCAGGCCGCCGATGGAGATAACGTCGATCTTCTCCTTGGCGGCCAGCTCCATCGCGACCTTGATCGAGTTGGTGAGCACGGTCAGCGGAATATCCGGCAAGCTTCTCGCCATGTACCAGGCGGTTGTGCTCGCATCCAGCAGGATGCGATCGTTCGGCTCGATGCGAACAATCGCTTCCTCGGCGATTCTCCGCTTCTCTTCCGAATTTTGGATTTCCCGCTTCGCATAAGGAACCTCGGCTTGCACCGGCGGCTGTTCCTTGATGGAAACCGCCCCGCCGTGGGAACGGCGCAGCCGTCCGGCCGCTTCCAGCCGGTCCAGATCGCGCCGTATCGTTTCCTCCGCCACGCGGCACAGCTCGCTGAGTTCGGTGACCCGGATGCTGCCGCGCTCGTTCACCAGCTGCACAATTTTTTCGTAACGTTCCGCTGCCAGCATACGGGATCCCCTTTCCGCAAAAATGTCAAGTTTACTTGAGTCCGGCGATCTCCAGAAAACGGCCGTAAGCGGCATTCCATTCGTCCGATGGCGCCGGTTCATACACCGTCACGGGGAACGATTCGCGGATCGCGCGGCGCGCTTCCCAAATATCTTTGAACTCGCCGCGAGCGATCCATTGGACGGCCAAGTTGCCGATCGCGCTGCCCTCCGCCGGGCCGGCCCATACCGGCTTGCCGATCGCATTCGCCGTCCACTGGCACAGGAGCGTGTTGTGAATGCCGCCGCCGACCATGTGCAGACCGCCGAACGTCTTGCCGGACAGCTTCTCCGTCAGCTCAAGCACATAGCGGTATTTGAACGCCAGGCTTTCCATGATGCTGCGGACGAAGCCCCCTGCATCCTCCGGAGCCTTCTGCCCCGTCCGCTGCGCATACTCGCGGATTCTTGCCGGCATGTCTCCGGGGTGCAGGAAAATCGGATCGTCCGGGTCAAACAGCAGGCTGAACGGCTTCGCGCCTTCCGCGAGCTTTACGAGCTCGGGGAACGAATACGATACGCCGGCCCGCTCCCACTCGCGGCGGCTTTCCTGCAAAATCCACAGGCCCATGATGTTTTTCAGCAGCCGGTACGTTCCGGCGACTCCACCTTCATTGGTGAAGTTGAACTTCAGGGCATCTTCACCCATGACCGGATTGTCGACCTCGGTGCCGAGCAGCGACCAGGTGCCGCAGCTTAAATACGCGAACGAGCGGTCCAGCGCCGGCACGGCGGCGACGGCCGAGCCGGTATCGTGCTCCGCTACGGCGTAAACCGGAATCGCGCCGATGCCGAGCTCCTCGCTCACCGATGCCCGAATGTGCCCCGCGGCCGAACCGGGCTGCAGCACTTGGCCGAACCAGGACGGTGACAGTCCGAGTTTTCCGATCAGCTCGGCGTCCCATCCGCCGGTAAGCGGATTGAACAGCTGGGTCGTCGTCGCGTTGGAAAATTCGTTGAACACTTCTCCGGTCAGGAAATACCGAAGCAGATCCGGTATCATCAGAAACTTTGCGTCCGGCCGAAGCAGCGGCGAATCGGCGCGCTTCAGCGCATACAGCTGATAAATCGTATTAAAAGGAAGGAACTGAATGCCCGTGCGGGCGAACACCTCGGACTCCGGCACTTCCGCAAACAGCTTTTCCATCATCCCGTCCGTATGCCGGTCGCGGTAATGATACGGGTTCGCGAGCAGCTCGCCGTTCGCCCCGATCATGCCGAAATCGACCGCCCACGAGTCGATCCCGATGCTGTCCGGCTCAAAGCCGGCGTGCTTCGCCTTCAGCAGTCCCTGCTTGATTTCATGATATAGCCGCAAAATATCCCAGTGCAGGCGGTCCCCCACCTGCACCGGATCGTTCGGAAACCGATGGAGCTCTTCCGTCTCCATGCGGCTTCCGTTTAATTTGCCTAAAATCGCTCGGCCGCTGCTCGCGCCGAGATCAAATGCGATGATTCCGGGCAAAATAACCCCTCCTCCTTCGGAAGCTGCGCATTAGCCGCGCTTCGTCAGTACTTCCCGCTCATACTGCTTGACTTCGGCGATCCATTCCTCGCGAACCGGCACGCCGTGCTTTTCGCAGTAGTAATCCCATACCGCTCCGAACGGATACGTCTTGAACTCCTCCGTCAAAGCGAGGCGCGTCGTGTAGTCGCCCTCCAGCTCCGCTTGCTTCAAAGCTTCGACCGGCTCGAGCATCGCCCGAAGCAGCGCTTTGATCGTGTTCCGGGTGCCGATGACCCAAGCGGCTACACGGTTGATGCTGGCGTCGAAGAAGTCCAACCCGATGTGCGTTTTGCCGAGCAGGTTATGACGGACGAGCTCGCGGCCGATGTCGATCAGCTCGTCGTCCAGCACGACGACGTGGTCGCTGTCCCATCTCATCGGACGGCTGACGTGAAGCAAAATGCCGCTGGTGAACAGCGCCAGTGACGACAGCTTGTTCGAGATGACCTCGGTCGGATGAAAGTGGCCTGCGTCGAGGCAGATCAGCTTGTCGTTTTGGATGCCGTAGCCCATATAAAACTCGTGAGAGCCGACGACATAAGCCTCTGAGCCGAGACCGAACAGCTTGCTTTCCACCGCGTCGAGGTTAAACTGCGGATTCAAAGGCTCCGCAAACACTTCGTCGAGCGCGTCCTTCAGCCGCTGACGCGGCGCCATGCGGTCGACCGGCGTATCCTTGAAGCCGTCAGGGATCCAGACGTTCGTGACGCAAGTTTGGCCGAGCTGCTCGCCGAAATAAGCGCCGATTTTACGGGACGCCTTGCAGTGGTCGATCCAGAAACGGCGGATCTCCGGGTCCGGATGGCTCAGCGTGAAGCCGTCCTTGGATTTCTCATGCGAGAAGCAGGTCGGGTTGAAGTCCAGCCCGAGGCCTTGCTCCTTCGCCCAGTCGACCCAGTTCTGAAAATGCTTCGGCTCAAGCTCATCGAGCTCCACTCTTTCGTCCGTGTCGGCATAGATCGCGTGCAGGTTCACTTTATGCTTGCCCGGAATGAGCGAGAACGCCTTCTCCAAATCGGAGCGAAGTTCCTGCGGCGTGCGGGCCGCCCCGGGGTAGTTCCCCGTGACGGAAATGCCGCCGGTCAGCTCCTGCCCGCGGTTCAGGAAGCCGCGCACATCGTCTCCCTGCCAGCAGTGCATGGAAATTTTGATCTGCGCCAGCTTCTCGAGCGCTTTGTCCACGTCGATGCCGTGCTTCGCGTACAGCTTTTTCGCTTCCTCGTAATTGCGTTCGATATCAGGCTTGGTCATAGCTGATGCCCTTCTTTCGCTTATATGATTTATGATCCGAATGAGACCGATTTAGCGGGTGAACGCCGCCGGTACGCCGCCGTCGATCGTCAGCATGCAGCCTGTCGTTTTATCCGATTTCGAGGAGGCGAAGAAAGCGACGCCTTCCGCGATATCCTGCGGGTAAATGTTAACGAGCAGCGTCGTGCGCTTGCGGTAGTACTCTTCCAATTGGTCCGGTTCGATGCCGTAAGCGGCGGCACGTTCGTTGCGCCAGTTGGAGTTCCAGATGGCCGAGCCCTGCAGGATGGCGTCCGGAAGAATCGTATTCACGCGGATGCCGAACTCTCCGCCTTCCGCCGCGATGCAGCGCGCCAGATGAGCTTCCAGCGCTTTCGCCGCGCTGTATGCGGTGGCGTTTTTGCCGGCGTATACCGAGTTTTTCGAGCCGATGAACACCATGTTGCCGCCGATGCCCTGCTGCTTCATCAGCTTGAACGCTTCGCGCGCAACGAGGAAGTAGCCGGTGCCGAGCACATTCATGTTCAGATTCCATTCCTTGAGGGACGTTTCATCGAACGGGCTGGAAGTTGCGAGACCCGCGTTGTTGACGATGATGTCCACACCGCCGTAAGTCAGAGCCGTTTCGGCGTAAGCCGCTTGGATAGCCGTTTCGTCGGTTACGTCCATTTTCACGGCAAGCGCGCGGTTTTCGCCGTATTTCTCGTTGATTTCGGCGGCAACTTTTTGCGCGCCTTCCAGGTTCAGGTCGGCGAGCACGACGTGCGCGCCTTCCGATACGAGACGGCGGGCGGTTGCGCTGCCGATGCCGCCGGCTCCGCCCGTGATGAGCGCAACCTTGCGGGAGAACTCGGCTTCGGCCGGTGCGAGCGACAGCTTGTACAGCTCCAGCGGCCAGTACTCGACGTTGTAGGACTCGTTTTCGCTGAGCGATACGAATTTGCCGAGCGACGTTGCGCCGCGCATAACGGCGATTGCCCGGTGGTACAGCGCGCCGCTGACCTGCGAAAGCGCCCAGCTCTTGCCGGTATTGATCATGCCGACGCCCGGAATAAGGATGACGCGCGGCGCAGCTTCGAACATGACGTCGCCTTCGTTTTTGTTGCGCTCAAAGTAAGCTTTGTACTGCTCCTTGTAAGCGGCGACACCTTCCTTCAGCTTCGCCTTAAGGCCTTCCACATCGTCCGCATTCGGCGTCCAGTCGATGAACAGCGGAACGACCTTCGTATGCACGAGATGGTCCGGGCACGCTGCGCCGACCTGCGACAGCTGCGGGGAATCCTGACCGCCGACAAATGCGAGCACGTCGTCCTGATCGTCGAAGGAAAGAATCATCTTCTTCGCATCGGATACGGCGCCGCGGATCGTCGGCATCACCTGCGCAGCGATGCTGCGGCGAACGTCCGCCGGCAGCGGAGCGTGCTTTTGCCCGCCGAACAGCTTCGCTTCGTTCACGCGAGCTTCGATGAACGCTTCCGCTTCGTTGATGATTTTGATCGTTTGCGCGTAGCAAGCTTCGCTCGTTTCGCCCCAAGTGACGAGACCGTGCTTCTCCATCAGCACGAGCTCCGCTTTCGGGTTAGCAAGCACACCTTCGGCGATCATCTTGGACAGCGTGAAGCCGGGACGCACGTAAGGAACCCATACGAAGCGGTCGCCGTAAATTTCCTTCGCCAGCTCTTTTCCGTTATCCGCGCAGCAAAGGCTGATGATGGCGTCCGGATGGGTATGGTCCACATGCTTGAACGGCAGGAATGCGTGCAGCAGCGTTTCGATGGAAGCGCGCGGATGCTTCGCGTCGATCATCGTATGGGCGAGGTAAGCGACCATCTCCTCGTCCGTCATGGCGTCGCGCTCGAACAGCGGACGAATGTCGTCCATGCGCAGGCCGGTGAAGTTGCCGGCTTTCATCGAAGCGAGGTCGGAGCCGCTGCCTTTGACATACATCACTTCGACATCGCGGCCGCGAAAATCTTTAACGATCGTTTTAGCCGACGTGTTGCCGCCGAAAATGTTGCAGACGCGGCGATCCGCGCCGATGATGTTGGAACGATAGACAAGCTCGTCCAGCCCGCCTTGCAGCTGAGCCGCCTTTGAAGAATCCCACAAGCTTTGTACCATGATTTTGTTTACCTCCGATTTGTTTTGTTTTTGTCTGTTTTATAATGTTATCACATTCATTTCAATTTGGATACAGGTAAAAACAAAATAATTCAAACGGGATCAGGCAATCTTATTTTCTTTGAACGGGCACCGCCGCTTTGGAGAAATTGTTGCCTTCGAGCCGGCACTCGGAATCCTCCACATCCTCCAGCGACAAGCAGACGCCGGTCCCCGGCAGAGCTCTCGTTCTCTCGACGATCAGTCCGTGTACGGATTTCAGCTCCATCACGCTCAGGCTGCTGTCCGCCGCCGCTCCCTTAAATCCGTCAATCCGCAAATCCTGCACACGCTCGCCGTACAACGCGTTCGTCCAATTGCGGTTTTTCTCGTCTCCCCAGCTTACCTCCACGTCGCTGAAGGACACATCTTTCGCGTGATGCACGAAAATAGCCGGGATGTGATGCGGAAACACGCCGCGAGGCGACGGCTGCGTATCGAATACGCCCCCCGGATAGCCGCTTTTGACCCGCATATGATGCTTTACGCCGCGCAGCGAAATGCCTTCAAGCACGCTTTCCTCCGAGCCTTCCAAATAGATGCAGCCTTCCGCTTCGATGAGAATTTGATCGAACCGGATATTGCGGATTTTGCCCGGCGCGGGAGCGTTCGGGTTGTTTCTGCGCTCCGCCGTCATGAAGATCGGCTCCGATTTGCCCCACCAGCGGAGAGTCCGCTTGATTTCTTCCTCGTTGCTGAACAGCCTGGTCTCTATAAAAAGGTTGGAGAACAGCATATTTTCCATCGTCGCCCCGTCGCGCACCCAAATGCCGACGCCGCGGTTGGAGTTACGGATGACGCAGTTCGTCACGACGATGTTGCGGATATCCGCGTGCGTTTCCGTGCCGATTTTAATCGCCGAATCGTGCGACTGCAGCGTGCAGTTCGTCACGGTGATGTTCTCGCAGGCGCCGTACCGCTCCGCGCCGTATTTGGTCGTTTTGATAACGATGCAGTCGTCGCCCGTCTCGATGTGGCAGTTGGAGATGTGCACGTCCTTGCAGCAGTCCGGATCGATCCCATCGTTATTCGGCCCGCGGACTTGTCCGAGAATTTTCACTCCGTCCACGGTAACCTGGTTGCAGCCGGTCATATGCAGTCCCCACGACGAAGCCCGGTACAGGGTGACGTCGCGGAACACGACGTTCGTGCAGCCTTCAAAATCGATCAGCTTCGGCCGGAAGGCGCCGAGCGGCTCCAGCACGTAGTCGCTCACGCCGTCCTCCGGCTCGAGAAAATGCTCGCCTCGGCCGTCGATCGTGCCGAGCCCCGTTACGGCGATATTCTTCGCATGTCTTGCGCAGACGAGCGCGCGGCTCCCTTGGCCTTCGCTGAGCTGAAGCGCCTCCGCTTCGCCCGGAGCCGTGAAGTCCGCCTCCTCCATGCTGCTGACGATGCGGGCCGCCGGCTGAAGGTGCAGCTCGACGTAAGAGCGAAGCAAAATCGTGCCGGATAGAAAGTCTCCCTTCGGCACGACGACCGTGCCTCCGCCTGCTTCCGCACAATGGTCGATCGCCTTCTGGATGAAGGCCGTATTTTTCGTGACGCCGTCGCCGACTGCGCCGAAATCAACAATATTAACGATCATATGGATCCGCTCTCCTTTTGGCTGTCCGTTTTCCCAGGCATCTCCTGCACGTCGCCGATATAATAAGCGAAAATTTGGTCGATCTGTTTAAAATACAAATACCCGTCGTCGTCCCACGGCTGAAAATGGAGATCCATCCGCGAATCGGCCCAGTTTTCCGGCGTTCCCTTCGTCTGCAAGCGTCCCGGCACGACCGGTTCCTCGATCACCTTCGGAAACTCCTGATAGCCGAACAGCAAATTTTCGTGCATGGCGATGATCTCGTATTTGTCCCCGTGAAAAGCCCGCTCTTCCTGAAGCTGATAATGATAATAAATGTAGCTGGCCATCATGTCCGGCTTCAGATGGGCGACCCTTCCCGCCCGCCTCTCGACCGGCGCCTTGCGCAGCCAATGCTCGGCGCTCGCCGGCTCGTTGAAATGGAACACGTCGATCATCAATATCCACTTCCTCGGCTCGGCTTGTCCGGGCCAATCGGCCAAATACGGAACCGCCGCACCGGCGACCTCATCCGGAGCGACCTCGCGATCCATGCACTCGTAATAGAGAAACAGATTGCCGCGCCATGTAAAAGCCGCCGCCGTCATCAGCTCTCCACGCTCGACCAGCCGCACCGCCTGCCCGCTCTCCCGCAGCGCGCGGATGCCGGCTTCTTCCCGCCCCTTCTCCCACGCTGCGCGGTAAATCATTCGTTTGATCATGTCCTTACACCTCGTCCCAATGGCCCACGATTCATTCGGCACTCTTTTCCTTCAAATACTCACTTACATATTTTACCTCCACGCCCGCCAGCATGACAATGCCGATTCCGTGCGTATCGTTGAGCAGCCAAGGCAGCTCTTCCTTGTAATATCTGCCGGAGAACGAATAACCGGAGCCGCGGCAAACGCCGAATATATTGCCGTACTTGTCGATGCTGATGCGAGTCAGCCCTTCCCAGCCTTTGAACACGGCCTGCACATATGGCGCCGGCTCGGTCAGCCAGCCATTCCGGATCCCCTTGGCAAACGCATAGATAAACATCGAAGTGCACGACGTCTCCTCATACGATTCCGGGTCGGTAAGCACCTGATGCCACAGCCCGCTTGCGCCCTGCAGGCGCAAGTAGCCTTCGCACAGCTCGCGGTAGAAGGCAAGCAGCGCTTCGCGGTGCTCATGCTCCTCCGGCAGTGCGCCCAGCAGCTCTGCCAGCGAGAACAGCACCCAGCCGTTTCCGCGGCCCCAAGGCATTTCGGTCGGACGGTCCGTTTTGAAATCGTACACGTGGGACATGATCTGTTTGTCCGGCATATATAAATACTGCTTATACAAAACAATTTGGCGCGCCGCATCGTTGATATAAGCTGGGTCGCCCGTCAAAGCCGAATACCGGCACAGGAACGGCACGCTCATATACAAATCGTCGCACCACAGCGTGTCCTTCATGAAATCGACGCTGCCCCGCACACGGTACAGCGCCCCGCTCTCCAGCCTGTCCTGGACGCGGGTAATGTAATCGGCGATGCGTGCCGCCACCTTCTCCGCTCCTTCGATGCTGCCGTACGCCATCGCAGCGAGCATCGTGGCGCCGAAGGAGCCGCAATCATCCAAGCTGTCGATCAGCGCGAGCTGGTTGTTCACCCCGGCGGCGCCGTGCATCTTCCCGTCCCACAGCGAATACTCGTCGAAGGAGGCGCTTTGCCGGGCGTGACGAAGCACGTAATCGATGTAATCGCGGCGTCCGATGGCCGCGCCGGTCTGCATAAGCCCGTACAACGTAACGCCGAGCGGGTAGTTCCACTTGGCGAACAGCGTATTTTCCAAATAAGGGCGAACCCATGCGTTCGGCAGATCGGCCCGCCAGTAGGTGCCCTCCCGGCCGTCGTCATAAACCCGGTTCAAGCGGGACAGCTCCTCCAGCCCGGGTACGTTCCCTTCCTCAAACGATCCCAGATAAAGCCAGTGGTCCGGCAGCCCTTCAACCGGGATCGGCGCCGCAAACGAAACGGCGTCGTCCGGCATATCCTCCGCCTTCTCCAGGACAAATCCCCATTTGCCGCCCGTGCACGCGGAGCGAACGACGATGTCGTTGTCTCCGAATACAAGCGGGAGCTCCGCTTGAAATTCGCCGCTCTCCTGCGACGAATATACTTCCCGGCCGTTCACGTACAGCGTAAAGGTACCGTCATGACGGCCCGACCAGCGTAAAGCCTGTCCGCCAAGCGCCATGCTTCGCACCTTCGTCCGGGCGATCGCCGCCCGGCCCGCTTCCGCACCGAAGAGCCTTGCGAATACGCCGCCCGCAAGCGCTTCTTCGCTCCAGCGCAAATCCGGCAGCCATTTGACAAGGCTGTTCTTTTCCTGGAGTCCTTCGGCCAGCAGCCGTTCTGCGGAAATCGTCGTCGGCTCGGAATATACCCAGCCCTCCTGACCGTCCCGCTCGGGCGTCGGGCAGATGAAATGCAGCGGGAAATTTTTATACGATCCGGTACCGAAAATGCCGCCGCAGCCGTTCGCCGTATTTTCGAACTGAAGCACAAATTCGTTCCAGCCTTTGTTCATCTGCGCGCGGAAAATGTTTTTGCGCTCCGGCGCCATTTCGTCGGAAATGTTCGAGGCGAACACCTTCGTGCCATTGACGTAAACATGCACCGGACTGAGGCAGCCGATGCCGAAATTAAGCTCCGCCGGCTGGTCGCTCCACAGCTTGGCCCATGCATAAACGAAGCTGCCGTTCGGCATTTGGGCTAATTTTTCGCGAAAATCCATCACGTACCGGTAGTCGTGCTGCCTCCTGAAGCCGCCTTGGTTAAACAGCCGGTAAGCGAAAGGATGCGGCGGATTTGCTCCGATATAACGCTGCGCGATCGTTTCCAGCGTCGCCTCTACATTGTCGCGGCATTTTTTAAATACGGATTCGTTCGGATCAAAATATCCCATAACCCCTCGTTCCTCTCCTTCGGAAGATAAAGACTCCCGCACCTTAAGCGCGGGAGTCTGCCTCTAAGCTCTCATTATTTTGCGGCGGCAATACGCTTTTTGTAGGCGTCCGTCATTTCCTGCGTCATTTTCACAACGTTCGGGTCTGCTTTCATCTTGGCGACGAACTCGTCCCATTGGGCGAGCGTTTCTTTGCCGAGAATGACTTTAACCTTCTCGTCCAGCACTTTCTTCTGCATTTCCGGCAAGTACTGCAGCGCCGTCGGGGAATAGAGGCCGATGCTCATATCCGCCACGCTTGTCTTGGCGCGCTCGTCCTGAATTTTCTTGAACAGCTCCTGCGTATCCTTCTGGAAGTAATTTTTCACCGTGCTCGCATATGGATCGGCAACGTACACGATTTGGTTGAAGTCCGGACCGCCGTCGTCGGACAACTTCTTCGAGTCGACCACTTTGACGCCGTCTTTCACCGTATGGTCCACACCTTCGATGCCGTACGTCTGGATGGCGAAAACATCGTCATTCATCCAGGTGTCGATCATCTTCAGGATGCGCTTCATCTTGTCTTCCTTGACGGTTTTCGGAATCGCCAGAACGCCTGCGAAGCCGGGGCCTTTCGGGTTGTAGCCGTTGATGCTGGTCGCCGGGTAGAAGTCGGTTTCCTTGACGTTAGGAGCAATTTTCTTGAGATCGTTCAAATACTCGGAAACGGTACCCGTTTTATCGACCAAAACGCCAGCCTTGTTCGTTTTCACCAAATCTTTCACCTGGCTTGTTTTCAAGGCGGCGAAGTCTTCCGGAATCAGCTTTTCGTTATACAGCTTGATCATAAATTCGAGCGCCTTGCGCTCCTCCGGGAGGAACGACTTGTACACCATCTGGTCGCCCGTCCATTTCCAGTCGCCGTTGGCACCGACAAACGTGTTTTCCAGTTGGCCGAACGGATCGGACGCCTTTTCTCCGTTCGTCGCATTCACGGCAAAACCGATGGTGTCCTTCTGTCCGTTTTTGTCCGGATCGTTTTCGGCCATCGCTTTGATCACCTGGTACAATTCATCGGTGGTCGTCGGCACTTTCAGACCCAGGTTGTCCATCCAATCTTTGCGGAAAATAAAATACGTGTCGCCTTCCGTCGGACGCGGACGCGGGATCGAGTAATTTTTGCCGTCGTCCATCTTGGTCAAATCCCATGCGGTTTTCGCAATTTTGCTGTTCAGGTTCGGGTAGTCTTTAATGTAGTCGGTCAAATCCCAAAATGCGCCCTGCTGCACCATGCTGCGGAACACGGACGTAAACGGATCCGGAATGTAGATCAGATCGGGAATATCGCCGGAAGCCAGCGTCACGTTCAATTTGTCCGGATAGCTGTTCGCGGATACCCATTGAATGTTCATCTTCGCATTGACCGCTTGTTCAATTTTCTGCTTGATCGCATTGTCGTTCGCCGGCGGATTGGCGCTCAGCAAAATCGTCATAATGCTTACATCCAGAGGCGCATTGCTGCCGGCCGCCTGCGACGATCCGCCGTCCGTTTTACCGGAGCCGCACGCCGTCAGCGCGGAGGTCGCAATCAGCGTCGCCGCCAAACCGAGCAGCGCTTTCTTTTTGACGTTGGAAGTCATCTCATGTACATCCCCTTATACTGTTTTGATGGTCGGTTGCTACCGTGATTCACATCGTACGGGATAGCGTTCTTCCCGGCAACCAAACTTTTTTGCAGCCCCGATAAATCGGCGTCTTATCCTTTGTTGCACAGTAATCAATCCTTGCAGAGGATGAAAAAAAGCCGCTGCGGCGGCTTAAATTCGCATCTATAGCAAAATTAATCCTTCTGGTACCTCTCCCTGTATTGACTTGGAGAAACCCCTTCGGCTTTCTTGAAAATCCGGTTGAAATACGTTTGCTGGTAACCTACCTGATCGGCGATTTCGTTGATTTTCATCGTCGTCGTACGAAGCAATTCCTTTGCCTGTCCGAGGCGCAAGTTTGTCAAATAATCGATAAAATTAATGCCCGTTACCTGTTTGATCGCCCGGCTGAGCGTATAAGGACTCAATCCGAATTGATCGGCACACGATTCCAGAGACAAGTTGGTCCGGTAATTTTCCT
Organism: Paenibacillus hamazuiensis; assembly: GCF_023276405.1. Classification (NCBI taxonomy): domain Bacteria; kingdom Bacillati; phylum Bacillota; class Bacilli; order Caryophanales; family Paenibacillaceae; genus Paenibacillus; species Paenibacillus hamazuiensis. Next base: position 520,315 of record NZ_JALRMO010000001.1, on the reverse strand, counting down.
GAATGTACAGCAGGACGTTCTCGACATGCTGTTTGATGGAGAAATCCTGCTTGCTTGCCATCTCCTGCAAGTAGGAAGCGACAACGCGCGTCTCCAGCCAGCGCAGCATCTCGTCCGGTTCATGCAGCTGGCTCAGCTCTTGAAACAAATTCGCTCCTTCAAACAGGTTGATCGGGTTGACGCCCGACTGCAGCATCGCGTGCTGGATACTGCCGAGAAGCTGGTTTATTCCCTGTTGGATAACTAACTTCTTCAGCCCTACGGCGGTAAGCTCCTCCATAAACTGGCGAACCAGCCGAACGGACTCCTCCTCCGATCCGATGCGGATCGCATGAATAATTTCTTTCTCCAGCAGGAAATTATAAGGAAACTCGAGCTGCGTCGCCGTCCGATTAAGCTGGGAAACGTCGATCAGCGTATTTTCGTTTTTCAGATCGCTGTAACTCAGAAGCTGACGGGTTTCTTCGAACAAATAAGGCACCCGGCTGAGCTGCGATGTCGTATTGCCCATGACGACCACGGCATGCAGCTTCAAGATATTTTCGACGATCATTATCATTTCGTCCCCGAACGCCCGCATCATTTCCTTGCACTGGTTCGGACTCCATTCCTCGGGCAAAGTCAGGAACAAGCCGAGCGACAAGTCGTGAAAATTCAGCGTTTCGCAGCGCACGCTCATATTCTCGCTGAGCTCCTTGGCGATGTTGCCCGCCGCAAATGCGACCAGCTCCTCGTCCCCTTGAGTAAAGCGCGCATCCTCTCCGCTGAGCCCGCGAACCTGCACGAACATCGCGCCTATTTGCTTGCCTTCGATATCCAGGCCGAATTGCTTCAGCCGGGCTTTCACCTCCAGCTCGCTCAAGGAGAATAAATACCCCTGCACGAGCTGCATGAGAAAGCCTTCCCGAACCAAGGGCAGCTGCAGGTCCAATTGGCTCTTGAGATTTTCGCTTTCCTTGGACAACGTATCCCATTTCATCTCGATCCATTCAAACTCGTCCCGGTGTTGTTCCCTGACCGAATCGCCGCTCAGCTTGCGGTATAAACGCTCCAGAGGCGAATATATGCGCCTCGAGCCGAACCAGGAGAGCACAAAAGCCAGCACCAGGCCGCCCAGGCTGACGAAAAGAATGACTTTGGAAATGAGCAGCACGGGCGATGTTATGCTGGAAAGCGGGGCGGCGGAAAGAAATACCCAGGACATGCCCAGCCGGGTAAACTCGCTGACCGATACGGCATAAACCGCATTCTTGTACGTAAACAAAAAGGAATCGCTTTGCGTGCCGCGTTGGCGGAATTCCGATTCCAGCGCCAGATCGAGCTCCGTCTTGGCCCCGCTCGCCGATATTTCCCATTGTCCGTCCGTGCTGAACAGCAAATTGGAGCCCTCGTCCAGCGGGTTGAGGCTTTTTAACTGCTGCTGAAGCTTATCCTTATTCAGCGTGGCGACGAGCAGTCCGTAAGGCTGATCCGTCGGGCCTCCCGGCAGCTTGTTGACGAGCGACAGCGTCGTACCTTGAGCCCCGCCTTTGTAGCTGGGCACCTTCGAAGCGTCCGTCCAGAATATCGACTTGCTTCGCTTCATCATATCTCCAAATTGCCGAACGCTGTCCGGATCGTCCTGGTACTTGTATCCTTCCTTATTGATGACGACCGGCCGGGGAGACGATAAATAAACCTCCGCTTTCTCGATCAGCGAGCTGGATCCTTCAATGACCATCAAGGTTTTGTACAGCTCGGAGATTTCGTCGTAATCCTTGGCGAAATTCAAATTTTTGATTTTTACGCCCAGCGCGGGATCAAACGCCCAATGCGAGAACGTCATCTCCAAATTGGCAAATTGATCCTCCAGATTTTTTTCCTGCTGAACCACTTTGTTGTGCTGCACGCGCTGCAGCTCCGCTTCGATTTTTCCGGTCACGGTCCAATAAGTAACAAGTCCCATAATGATCCCGGGAATGGATGCGATCAGCATCATAATAACCAGACTGTTCCGATAAAAACTCCCTCTCCGTATGCGCATCCCGGCTCACCTTCCATGCCAAACGATCTATAGTCCCGTCTATTATATACCAACAGCAAAACGATTTCGATGGAATTATCCGCCGAAATCGTTTGCAAGGGGTATCTATGAGGCAAAACGTCAGCCTTTTACGGAGCCGACCATAGAACCTTTGGCAAAATGCTTTTGCAGGAACGGGTATACGAACAAAATCGGAAGCGTCGCTACGACAACCGCAGCCATCTTGAGCGTTTCCGCCGGCGGCGCCGCCACGAACGCATCCTGCCCGAGGTCGCTGTTCTGCGCGTTTTGCAGCATGTTGTTGAGCAGCACCTGGATCGGCCATTTCTGCGGATCGTTCAAGTAAATCAAGGCGGAGAAGTACGAGTTCCAATAGCCTACCGCGTAGAACAGGCCGAATGCGGCCAAGGACGGCAGCGAAAGCGGCAGGATGATGCGGATAAACGTCGTGATGTCGTTGCAGCCGTCGATGGATGCCGCCTCTTCCAGTTCCGTCGGGATGCTGGAGAAGAAACTCCGCATGAGGATGACGTTCCAGCCGCTGGCCAGTGCCGGCAAAATCAGCGACCACATGTTGTTGATCAGATTCATGTCGCGGATAAGCAGGTAGTTCGGGATAATGCCCGGGCTGAACAAAATCGTCAGCAAAATCAGCAGCGAAAACATGTTTCTGCCGGGCAGTCGTCTGCGCGAAACCGCGTAAGCCAATGCGGCGGTGACGATAAGGCTGAGCGCCGTACCGACAATGGCCAAATACGCGCTGTTACCGATGGAGCGCAAAAACGTTTTCGTTCCGAGCAGGTAGTCGTAAGATGCAAGGGACCAATGCTGCGGGAACAGGATGAATTTCTTCTGCATATATTCTATCGGATCGGTGAACGAAACGACGAATACGTAATAAATCGGGAAAAACGTCAGCAGGGCCACGAGCCCGAGTATCGTTATATTGACGGCGTCAAAGACGCGGTCGCTGGCACTCTTTTTCATACCGGATCCTCCTTTAATAGACGCCTTCTTCGCCCATTTTTTTCGCCAATTTGTTCGACACGACGACCAGGATCAGACCGACCACCGATTTGAACAGCCCGGCTGCCGTACTGTAGCTGAACTGCCCTTGCTTGATGCCGACCGTATACACGTACGTATCGAACACCTCCGCCACTTGCGATACCGCACCGTTGTACATCAGGAAAATTTGCTCGAAGCCGACGTCCATCATATGGCCGAGACGGAGAATCAGCATAACGACGATGACGCTGCGGATCGCCGGAAGCGTAACGTGCCATATTTGCCGCAGTCTGCCCGCCCCGTCCATGCGCGCCGCTTCGTACAACCCGGGGTCGACGCTCGCGATGGCTGCGAGGAAGATGATCGTGCCCCAGCCGGCTTCTTTCCAGATCGATTGAACGACAATCATCATCCAGAACGAGTTCGGATCCGTCAGGACGTCGATTTTTTCGCCGCCGAACGATTCGATCACTTTATTGACGAGCCCGTCTCCTTTGGAGAACAGCAGGAAGGTCAAGCCCGCAATGATAACCCACGACAAGAAGTGGGGCATATAGATGACCGTTTGAATGAACTTCTTGTACAGCTCGCTTCTCAGCTCGTTCAGAAAAACCGCAATAAAAATCGGGAGCGGAAAAAACAAAATCAGATTCAGCACGTTGATCCCCATCGTATTGCGGAACAGCATCAGGAAGTCGGGATTCGAGAAAAACCGCTCGAAATGATCGAGGCCGACCCATGGACTGTGAAGAACGCCTTTAAACGGCGAATAGTTTTGAAATGCGATAATAATGCCCGCCATCGGAATATATTTAAAAATCAGGAAGAATAATAATCCTGGCAATGCGAGAAGATACAGGTAACGGTTCTTGACGATTTCCTTCCGCAACCGGCCCTGCTTTCGTTTCTCCGATCTGGAAGCGGGTCTTTCCGGAATGAGCGCAACCGGGGACTTTTCTGCTTGCTCCATAGCGATTCTCCTTTCTTGTTCACACTTGTTCGACGCGGTGCTGCGCATAGTCGAAATATTTACCTTCCAGCAGCCCGATGAGCGTTCCGGTCACGCGCACTTCAAGCTCGTTCGCGCCTTCCTTCAGCCAGGCCGCATCGCCTTCCCATACGTAGGGGGACCATGGCCGTATTCCCAAGGACCGACCGTTCACGAGCACTTCAACCAGGTCGTGAACGTCCCAATCTCCGATGATCAGCTCAAACCGGCCCGCCGCCGGCAGCTCCGCCCGATCGATCGTGCGGGTAAAAGACCATGTACCCGCGAAGTACGGGTAGCCGGGGTAATAGCTGCCTGTGGCGAGAGACTCCGCCGATGCCGGCGGCTCGGTCAGCATCGGGCTTGCATCCTGGCCGAACCGGACGCCGAAGCTGCCGTACAAATATATCGCGTCGACAACGCCTTCCCAATCTTCGCGGACGAGAACGTCGATCACTAGCTCGTTCCAGCCCGGAATCAGGCTTTCCTTCACGTTGCACACCACGTTCGAATTATCGTAAACGATCCGTTTCGTCAAATCGGATTTCATGTAAATCTTGCCGTTGATCGCCAGCTTCCAGTCGCCGGAGATCGCCGATTGATCCATCAGCAGCTCACATTGAGCCGGAACCGTCTCTACGTAAAAGCGCGCCTTATACTTGCAAGGAATCGGATACGCGAGCTTCATTTTCTTCGGCGTACCGAAGATTTGCGTGAACGACACCGGCAGCTTCCGGCTTTCCGCGAGGTCCGCGCACTGATCGATGAACGTTTTGGCCTGCACCCATTCGCCTTCGCCGTCCGTTTCTCCCATGGACAAACGGAAATTTTCGAAGCGCAGCGCGTTCGGGTTCAGCGCCTTCATCCGCCACGGCCCTTCCGCGCTTACACTCACACGCGGTTCAGCCGGTGCTGCCGCCTTTATCGTCTCGGCCGAAGCTTGTCCCGGCGCCTTCCTGCGCAGCAGCAGCATTCGCGAAGCGTAAGGGGCGAATTCCAGGGAGACGGACACGCTGCCGTCTTCGCGTCCAAGCAGCAGCGGAGAGGTTTCCCCGCTTTCCAGATCGAGCAGCTCCGCCTCCAGCTCTTCGCCCGGCTCAGCCTCCGGCCAAATCGCCGCAGGACTCAGCGTGATGCCGGCATTCCACGTTTCCCCCTCCTGGTTGCTGGCGAAAACCATGTACTCGCTGTCCGACATATAGCGGCTTTGCAGCAGGAACGAGCGGCATTCCTTGCCGAAATCCAGCACAACCGCCTGGACCAGCGTATCGTCCAGAACAGCGTTCACGCTCTCAAGCGCTTGTGCTGCATCCGATCCGCCCTTGCGCGGGATAAAGTAAGCGGACTGCGTGCCTTTGAACAACCGCCGCCCTTCGAAGGCTTGCGGCTGCTCGCCTCTCCAGTAATAGGCGTCCGGCGCCTGCTCCAGCCCGAACACGGCCGGCGCTTCATCCGGCGCCGTGCTGCCGATCTCGATGCGCTCGCTCGGCAGGAGACCGAAGCTGATCACCGTGCCGCCTGCGTCAAGAAACCGTTTGACCGATTCCCAAGCTTTTTGCTCCAAATTTGTCATCGGAGGAAGCACGATCACCGAATACGCTGCGCTGCCGATGACCAGCTTGCCGTCTTTCAGGGCGGCTTCGGCCAGAAGCTCCGGATCCAGGTGATCGTAATCCCTGCGCGATTTCAGGAAATGGACGCCGAGGGAGCGCCAGTCGTCCTTGAGCTGCTCCAGCTTCGCTTTTTCCGCCGGATCCGAGCCGCCATAGTCGAAATGGTGCAGCGGATTGCTCATATGCGTCCAGAACGTCGTTGTCGGGTCGATCATCGCGATGCGTATATCCGCCGTGCCTTGGGTCATCATATAGCTGATCCGGCCGGTATAATCGCCGAGCCGGCGGAAATGCGGCCAGTACGGGTTTTGATAAAACTGCGACGGCGGCGCATCGTGCTGGGTGAGCCCGTCCACCGTATAAAAGAAAGCGTGGAACGTGTAGAAGTTCGTACCCAGCGCCGCCATCCGGTCGATCATCCATTTGGCGTCCTGCATATTCATCGACCAGCCCACGCTGTGAAAGCATTCGTCCACATTGCGTTTGCGCCCGAGCTGGCGGGCGATGGAGCTGGTCATCTTCGGGTTGTCGCGGAAGCTGCAGGCATACCTGCGCAAAATCCAGTCCAGCGAGCGTCCCAGCTTTTCGTGCGCGCTGTCTCCTCCCGGGATGTGGCTGAACCGCTGGGTCGTCATGCGGATCGACGGCACTTCCGCCAAATACTTCAGGCCGTGCTTCTCGCACCAGTCGTACACCTGCTTATGATAGGACTGCGTCAGCAGCTCGTGCAGCGCCTGGTAGTAGTCATAGCGGATGCGCGCCGCATCCTTGTAGTCGGGATTCGACAGCGCGGGCAGGTTGTCGATCATGGAGTAGCCGTAGCGCTCCTGAAAATACGGCTCCAGCCTCGGCGTCCATGGCATCGAGCCGAGCAGCCCGATTTCGTCGGTAAACATGCCCTTGACCGTTTTCCCGAACTCGCTGCCGATATGCCGCGCATAACGTTCATGCGTCAGCTCGATGAACGTTTTCATCGCTTCCTTATGGCAAGGATCGACGAACGTTCCGTAATATTTGAAATCGTCCACTTCTTTTTCCTGATAAACGACTATATCCCACTCCGGCGCGTCGCCGGGCGCTTCCCAGTCCAGTTGGAATACCGTGCGGTACGTAAAAAACCGCTTCTGGTTATATGTCGTGAGGCCCGTCTTCTGAAAAACGGGATCGGCCTGCAGATTGCCGATAGCGTCCTTCAGGTCGACAGCCTCGTCCCACTTCCGCTCCCCGGTCTCCGTTAGCGGCACCGCCTTGGCATAAAGCACCTTTGCCCAAGCAAATTCCTGCCATACTTTCTCTCCGCCTTTGACCCGGGATTCGGTCTTGACGAGCGTCTGATGTTTGGCGTCGGGATGCAGCAAGGTCACCTCTCCGCCGGCGATGCCGCTCGGATACGGATATTCGTCGTAGAGCCAAACCTCCATGCCTCTTCGTTTCGCCGCCTCTATCGCGACCTTTACCCGATCGAACCAGGATTCGGACAAATAAGGAACCTGCAGTCCCTGCCGGGGGCAGATGAAAAAACCTCCGACCCCCTTCTGATGTATTTCCTCGATTTGCCGTTCGATCTCCCCCGGGTTCATATCTCCGTTCCAAAACCAGAACGGCTGAATTCTATATTCCGCATCCGGATGATGAAATTGCTTCGTTTCCAAGACGGTCCCTCCCCGCTCTCTTATGTCTATTCACACTTTATGAGCGCGCGGGTTTCCCGGCAAGAATCATTTCTTGCACATCGCTTCGGATGGCGAATAATACTTTCTTGCGGGCTTGCATATCATTGCAAACCCCTTGTGTATCAAGGGTTTGAGAGATGCCTAGGAAAACAAGAAACCCTCACCTTGACAACAAGATGAGGGCTGTTTGACGCTTAGATGAACTTTCGTGAATTGTATTTTATCGATGTCCGATTAATCCAAATAAAAGCAGCCGGTTTAGTTCTGCTATTTTATCTTTATATTTCCCGCTTCTTGCCCAGGACAATTGTATCTTCCCAATCGCATTTAATAATTCCAATATGGTTTCCAGTGAAACCGAGGGATCGATTGCCCCCTCCCTTTTCCCCAACTCAATAAACTCTCGTATGATTTTCACTCTGATCTGATTGGTACTTTCGCTATATAGGTTTTGCAGCACATGATCCTCTACTGCACCTACGGAAGAAAGCAATTGATAATCTTGATCGGCGCAAATTTCAAGAGCCTGAAGAAGCTTGTCTTTAAAATCAATATGTTGGGTCAAAAGCTCCTTGGCCATACGAACGGTCTCCAGCATCAGAAAGTTCGCGCATTCTTTGACTACCCCCTCTTTGCTGCCGAAATAGTTATAAAGTGAAACGGACGATACGCCGGATTTGGCGGCAATGTCTTTTATGCTAACCTGAATAAAACCTTTTTCTTTAAAAAGCTCCAGGGCAGCATGAACGATTGCATCCTTCTTTTTCTGCGTTCTAATTTCAAATTTGTTCATAACGTTCTTTCACATCCCATGTCCCATAAACTAAATTCACTATATCACGATTTGAAAAATATTTAAATTAAACGACTCAAATTTAAAAACTTATTGACAAACGTAGGGAATTGAGCATAAAATCATGCTAATCTAATTTTTAAATTTGAACATTATTATTTAAAAATTTTTTGGCAAAATCTAAGTCGGGAGGGCTATCGTATGAGAATTTTAGTTTACGGTGCCGGAGTGTTGGGAAGTTATTTAGCCCATGTGCTGGTGCGCGGCGGTAACGATGTTACGATGTTGGCCAGAGGACAACGGTTACATGAGCTCCAGAATGACGGGAATGTTATTCGTCATTATTTACAATTACATACTACGGTCGACCAAGTTAATGTGATCGGAGAACTTCAGCCGGACGATGTTTATGATCTTATTTTTGTAGTAATGAAATACCCGGATTTTCAGGCGGTTCTGCCTGTACTGGCAGCAAATCTCAGCAGCCATGTGATTATCGTAGGCAATAATGCCAGTCCCCATGAAATGCGTGATTATATAATGACCGAAAGTCCTGTTAAGAAAGAGGTTGCCTTCGCTTTTCAAGCGAGTGGCGGCTGGAGGGAGAAAGGCCGAATGGTCTGCGTTCGCGGACCAAAGGGACATATGACCATTGGTGGATTGGGTGAGGATCTTTCCTGGCGCTCGGTGATCGACCAAGCTTTTAGCAATACCAACTATAAATTAACATATTCCATGGACATGTATGAATGGTTTATAAGTCACATGGTCTTGATCTTACCTTTGAATTCCATAGCTCCTTCTTACAACGGCAACTTTACCAAAGCCTCAAGAGATAAAAAGCTGCTTTATCATGTCATCAGCGCAATCGATGAGGGTCATCAAGTTTTGGAGCGACTAGGGTATACGGTTATACCTGCAAGTCAAAAACAGGTAGCCCGGGAAAAAAAGAGAATGCTTTACTTGGGTCTGAAGATTTTTCTGGCAACCCCCGTCGGCAGAATCCTTTTGAGTGATAAAGCTGTTTCCGCTAACGAGATGCTTGCACTAAACCAAGCCTTTAATAACTTGAAGCTAAGCGCGAATATTCCTACTCCAAATTGGGATATTATTAAAAATTACTCTGTATCGCTGCAAATAAATAACAGATGAACGTTATTGATTGGCTGCCGGCAGCCATTTGTCCGCAATTCAGGCAACCGGGCACTGGCAGCATCACGGAGGAAAGCTTTAAAAGCCTGCTCTGCATCGCATGTCTCGGAATGACGTTAAAAAAGCTCTGTGCACAGTCTTATCCATGCACGGGGCTCCCTTTCCATAGATGAGAGCTCTCCCGGCCTCCGATTTTGAATATGAAGCATCGTTCCTTTATTGCAGCAGGGCAAGTATCGTCGCTGCCGAATTTTCTGCAAATGCCCGATCGGGGCGGGATTTCATCAACACGGTAAGTCCGATCATGGAAACGACAAGCGTCTGGGCTAACTTTTTGGCATTCCCATCGTTCCGAAGTTCGCCGGATCGCATCCCCCGTTCGATAGTCTCCTGAAAAATCGCCGCCAAATACATCTGGTGCTCCCTGGTCAGCACTTCAAATTTGGCATCATGCGGCGCCAATTCGACCATCACATTAAGGCAGAAGCACCCTCGGTTCGGTCCTTCCTCGTATCCTTCCGCCACAATGCCTTCAAACAAAGAACGAAACGCCTCTTTGACGGATGTGCCGCTTTGAAGCTTGGCGCGTATATAGGAAGAATGGAACTGATTGTATTTGCGAAGCGCAGCTTCAAAAAGCTCCTTCTTGTCTCCGTAGGCGGAGTAAAGACTGGGCCGCTGAATGCCCATTTTCGACGTTAAATCGCTCAATGAAGTCGCTTCGTAACCTTTCTCCCAGAACAGTTCCATCGCTGCTTGAAGCGCTTTTTCTTCATCGAATGCCCGAGGCCGCACCATAAATAACCCTCTTTTCATATCGGTCAGTATAATTCAATCTTATATGATGCCGCGGAAACAGTCAAATTTATTTTCAACTTTTCGCTTGACATAAACCAAAATCTTGCTATATATTTATCTCGTCATTTACTTACCGAACGGTATATTATACTCAACAGTACATAAATGAACGATGCCGCACATGCAACAAGAAGAACATTCAAACTTGGAAAGGTGTGTGATAAAGGAGATTCTCGAAGGAAAACCGGAGTCAAGAATCGTATTAACAACGTTCGCGTAAATAAAATCGGATTTGAATAAAACCATCTTTCAGGAGGACTTCCCATGGCTTATCCTCATAAACCCGACCATGATCGTCTCGGGAATTTTGGCGGCACATTCCCGTTCGCACCGCACTTTACAGACGCCGCCGGCTTCGCCATGCACTACGTCGACGAAGGGCCACGCGCTGATGAGACCGTTCTTTGCCTTCATGGCGAGCCGACCTGGGGTTATTTGTTTCGCCATCTGATTCCGGTATTGAGCGAAGATTTCCGGGTTGTCGTCCCCGATCATATGGGCTTCGGCAAAAGTGCGACGCCGCAGGACCGCAGCTACTGGCTGCAGGACCATATCGACAATCTCGAACGGTTCGTGCTTGCACTCGACCTGAAACAGATCACTCTTATCATGCACGATTTTGGCGGACCTGTGGGAATGGGGCTTGCCGCTCGCCATCCGAACCGGATTCGCAGAATAATTTCCACCAACGGACCGACACCGTTCGGCCAATCTGACCTCGTCGACCGGTTGAACGCCAATGGCGGCGTCTCCCCCTGGTTCCAATGGATCTTGAAGGCGGAGAAGGAAGGTAGCCTTGAAGCCGTTCTGGGACAACTCGGTTACAATATCCTCAGCACACTCAAGCTGAACGGCTTCGAGAACCATGAATTGATTACCGATACCTGGCTCGCGGCTTACGGATCGCCGTTTGCCAGTCCGGCCGACTGTCTCGGCGCGATCGGCTGGGCGAAAGGGTGCGCAGCAGGCGCGCATCGCTTCGAGACGCCCGATGCCGAAGCCGTGAGCGCCATCCGTATCAAGCCCGCGCTTGCGATTTGGGGAGAAGCCGACCGCACACTGCATGCCGAGCATTTTCTCCCGCTTTTCACGGAGCTGTTTCCGGACGCTCCCGTTCACCGGCTTGCAGGTGTAGGCCATTACTGCCTGGAGGATGCGCCGGGCGAAATCGGACGTCTTATCGTGGATTTCATCAGGCAAAATTGAGGCATTTGGGTTGTAGGTAACTCGCCCAAGGGCACGATAAATAACAGGCCGATCAAATAAAAAATCGGTACACATTCAAGACAAATGTGTACCGTTATATTTTATCCATGCGACCGGAGCCGGATTAATCAAACGTAAGTGAAGTTTACGAAATCCCTCGGTACATAAATTGTTTGAACAACGCTTTTCCGTGCTGTTCGTAGAGCACCCCGCGGGCAAAGAGGCCGATGCGCGGAGCCGTGAAGCAGTTGAATCGGGCGTAATTTTCCGGGTACAGAAAATCCGCCGGCACGTTCAAGCCCAATTCCGCAAACTGTGCACCGTCCGACGATACGGCGAATGTAAACTCCCTGCTTTCGGCATCAAGCCGGACTCTCAGCCATACATCTTCTCCCGGCTCCACGTTAAGCTTCTTCTGATAAAGCGATTGTCGAAGACATTTCTCCGAGCGGTCGATCTCCACAAAAAGTCCGTCATCCTCCTGCTTCTCGTGCAGCCGGCCGGCGTCGAACTTTTGTCCGGAAGTTTGGCCGATCCCATTACGAATACTGAACAGGAGCATTGCATCCATATCCCGGTATAACACAAGTCCTGCTTCGTCTCCCAATGCATGCGGCATAAATGAAAGACGGGTGAGCGCCTCGAAGCCGAAATGCTCCCATCGACGGGTAAGGATCAGAGTCGAACCGGGGGTATACAGCGGGTAAGAGGCGCACTCGAGCTCAAGTCCGTTTGCCGTAAGCGCATAACTTCCTTCCAGCGGATGGCGCACCCATTCCCAGACCGGACTCAACTCCGGCTTATCGAATCGATCCGTTTCGTACTCGGCCTGAGCGGGTTCATATTCTTTTTCCAACTGCACCTCCACCCGCTCCTGCGGGCTCCCGCCTTCTCCGACCTCAAACCACCCGTCCTCGGTCCAATGCACCGCCTCCAGGAAAGTCTCTCTGCCCAATGGCGTGCTGCCGTTCGGAGTTAACGGGCGTCCTCCCAGATGCACCATCCACCAGCCGCCTTTCGTGTCCTCCACGAGTTTCCCGTGCCCTGCCTTTTGAAAAGGCTTGTAAGGATCCGTCTGGGCAAGGACCGGATTGTGCGGACACGGTTCGTAAGGGCCCCATATTGATCGGCTGCGTGCCAATGTTTCCCTGTGTCCGAAACGCGTCCCCCCTTCGGCCAGCATCAGGTAGTAGTAGCCGGAACGTTTGACGATATGCGGACCTTCCGGAGTTTGGCCGCCGGTCCCGGGCCATACCTGCCTCGCTTCGCCTATCAAACCGGACCCGTCCGGCCGCAGCTCCTGCAGCCAGCCGCCGCCAAACGCCAGATAACACCGTCCGTCGTCATCATGGAAAATGGACGGATCTATAAAATGATGGTTTAATACGATCCCGTCGGAATACGGACCTTCGGGACGCTCGGCGGTAAACAGCAGATTCGTGCATCGCGGCTGGCTGTGAAAGAAAGGCACGACCACCCAAAACTTTCCGGCCGCATACGAAATATCCGGAGCAAATACCCCGTGGGAATCCGGCACTCCGGTCAAATCCAATTGGCTCCGCCGGGTAATGACGTGACCTATAGGCCGCCAATGGACCAGATCGCGGGAATGATGCACCAGAACGCCGGGGAAATATTGGAAGGTGGAGGTGACCAAATAATAATCTTCCCCTACCCTCACCACGGAGGGATCGGGGTGGTCTCCCGGAAGCACCGGATTGGGAAAGGAATGAACGAAGCGTTCTGCCATCTTTTATTTGACACCGCCTTCTGTGATTTTGCAATTCGCGTTTTACGTCTCTTTATTTTCTGGACGAAGCCCATTCGTCGAGCTGCTTCTGCTTCTCGGCAATGATCTTATCGATGCCGGCGGCTTTCAGCCTGGAAATAAAATCGGGCAGAGCGGTTTTGGGATCGATAGCTCCAAACTCAATCGCCGTTTTGTAAGAGCTTAACACATTGGATACGGCAGCCAATTCGGTTTTTACCGGTTCACCGTCAAAAGAAAACCCTAATGCCTTGGACTTGAGCGCAGTTTTATTGAATTCGTCAATATTTTTCCAGGTGTTGGGGTCCTGCACTTTAAAGGTGTACGAATTAAAGCTGTTTCCGATCTTCCAGTTTTCAAGATAATACCCTACGTTGGAAGCATTCACATCCTGAGGATAATCGATGATATTATCGCCGGCTTTTACATAATGCTTGCCTTCAATCCCATAATCCAATAAATTGATCAACGTTTTATCCGAATAAAGCATGTTCAGAAACATCATCGCTCTTTCCGGATTTTGCGAGTTTTTCGGAATCACCATCAAGGCGTTGGTAATTTTGCTGGTCGTTGCCAGGGCGCCGGTCAGCGGAACGCTTACCATTTTCACGCCGCCCGTTCTGGGGAGCACGTCCTCATCGAAGCCCGGCTTCAACGAACCGTAAAACGAAAATGCTTTATTGGCTTTTACCAGATTATATCCCGTCTCCGTGTTGGTAGCGGCATCCTTGGAAATGTAGCCTTCCAGGTACCATTTCCTCATCCGTTCGGCCAAATCGGCATATGGCTTGCTTTCATACAAATTGGATACCTTCAAATTGGTTACGTCCATCAAAACACCCAAATAATTATCCAATCTGTCAATGTCGCCGTTGTAAATCAGTTCCATTAAGGTGCCGGTCGTTCCGGTCACCGGAATCATGCCGGGTTCGTTATCCTTAATGGTTTTGAAAATCGGCTCCAGATCGTCCAGCGTTTTAATTTTGGTCGTGTCGATTTTATATTTATCCACCATATCTTTCCGCATCACAATTCCCGCCGACGCCGCCCAGTCTTTAATGCTCGGTACGGAATAAATTTTACCTTTGATCTTCAAGCTATCCATAATGCCCTTATCCAAGCTCGCCTTAATATCCGGCCCATGTTTGTCCAACAATTCATCGATCGGAATAAGCTGGCCCTTGGCGACCTGATTGATGTAACCGAGGGAGCTGGCTGTCCAGAGTAGATCCATCTTCTCGTTTGCCGTCAGCATAAGATTGATTTGCTGCTGCCAGGTTCCGTTGCTGATGGGCAGCAGCTTTACCGTTGCGTTGATTTTTTCCTTTGTGATTTTGCTGATCGCCGCTTCCACCTCTTTTAAATCTTTGGGCTCCGCAGCTTGATAGACCATCGTAATCTCATACGGAGGCAGCGAATCTTTGGAATTGCCGCCTGCTCCCGCCGTATTGTTAGCCGCCGGTGCGGGCGATGACGAACAACCGGCAAATAAAGCTCCTGCAAGCAGGATCGATGTTAAAGTGCCAAAACTTTTCTTCCTCATACGATAACCCCCTCGAATTTATATCCAACCGGTTAAAATAATGCATTGTCTTTGTTGAATTTCTTGACGATGTAATTCGAAAAAAATACGAGCACAAAGCCGACCAACGATTGATATAATCCGGCCGCCGACGACATCCCGATATCCCCTAATGTAATTAAAGCGCGGTATACATAAGTATCGATGACATTGGTTGTCGATTGGATCGCTCCGGAGTTTAGCGGCACCTGGTAAAACAGCCCGAAATCGGAATAAAACACCCGGCCGATCTGCAGCAAGGTCATGACGGTGATAACGGGGACGATCAAAGGAATCGTAATCGAGCGAATTTGCTGCCATTTGCTTGCCCCGTCAATGGTGGCCGCCTCGTAGTATTCATGATCGATCCCAACGATCGCCGCCAGATAAATAACGCATAGATAACCGGCCTTCGCCCAAGTGTTGACAAACGTCAGTATGAACGGCCAATACTTGGATTCGTTGTACCAGGAAATGGAGTCCAGCCCGAGCAGCGGCAAAATGGTCTTATTCATAAACCCGTTCTCGATGCTCAAACAAGCATAAACCAGATAACCGATGATGACCATGGAGATCAGGTGCGGCAGCAGCACGATGCTTTGGTAAAATCTCGATACGATGATATTTTTCACTTCGTTCAAAAGAATAGCCAGTCCGACGGCGAAAATGAGATTAATGACAATGAAAATAATTCCATACAATAAGGTGTTTCGGGTGATGATAAAAGCATCCGTCGTTTTAAACAAATATTCGAAATTTTTAAACCCTACCCAGTCGCTTCCCCAGATTCCTTTAATAAAATCGATATCCTTAAAAACAATAACGACCCCGAACATCGGGATATAATTATTCATGAGCAGGTACAGGAATCCGGGCAACGTCATCAAGTAAAGAGCACGGTATTTCGATGCTTCCTTGAGCCAATTTTTTACCGTTAAACCGTTCATCTGTGTCTCCCCCCGTTAACCTTTCACCGCTCCGATAGTTAATCCTTTGACAAAAAACTTTTGAAAAAACGGGTACGTCAGGATAATCGGGATAATCCCCAGCACCGCCATGGCCATCCGGGCCGTTTCCGTAGGAATCGACGTTGTATCCTGAGCTCCGTAGGAGCTGTCCGCCCTTTTCAAAAACTCGATGTCCATCAATATCCGGTTGAGCAAATTTTGCAGACTGTACAGCTTGCTGTCGGTTAAATAAATTAATCCGTTATACCAGTCGTTCCAATAATGAATCGTTTGAAACAAACCGACGGTAGCGAGAACCGGAAGCGAGAGAGGCAGAACCATCTGACAGAAAATGCGAAATTCGCTTGCGCCGTCTATTTTGGCCGATTCGATGATCGCGCCCGGAATCGAATTGGAGAAAAAGGTGCGCATCAGCATCACGTAAAAAGCGTTGAGCAGAAGCCCCGGGACGATCAAAGCCCAAATCGTATTTTTCATATGCAGAAATTGAGTGTACACCAGGTAGGTGGGGACAAGACCGCCGTTAAACAGCATCGTAATAAACACGAGAAACGATAACGGATTGGACAGCGGCATGTCTTTGCGGGATAGCGGGTAGGCCAGCAGCGCCGTAATTAACAGGCTCACGGCCGTTCCAACCACGGTGACGACCACCGTGATTCCCAATGCTCTCAGCATCTTGGCGGAATCCTTTACCAAATACTGATAAGCGGAAAAACTGATTTCTCTGGGAAAAAACGAATATCCGTAGTGAATAATCGATTTCTCATCGGTAATCGAAGAAATAATGAGCAGCAAAAATGGAAAAATACACATACAGGATAAAATAATCATTATCGCATGAATGATCCATTGGGTTACACGGTCTTGCGTCCGCACAGCCATTTCATAACCTCCTATTCGCGCTTCCCTCCATGATCTCTCTGTTATCGGCTAGTCGTCCATCCGTCGATCAACTCTTTTCGTCATTGAATGATTTAATCATACTTCGCACGTAATAGATCAACTACTCATAAACGGATATTTCATTTTTAATTTTCCGACATCGTTTGAGGCAGGCCTAAGGAAACAAAAAAAGGCTGCTAGATGCAAATCTAACGGCCAGTACTCCATTTGCGAAATTCCTGCGGATTCATTTGGGTTGTTTTCTTAAAAACGGTGGAAAAATAGGAGAAATTGGAATATCCCACATGCAGGGCTATGTTGCTTATGGACATATCCGTTTTCACCAAGAGGTCCTTGGCGATCTCGATACGGGCTTGAATCACATATTCGGAGATCGAGAGACCCGTTTCTTTCTTGAATAATTTGGCGATATAATCGGGATGCAGTCCGATATAACCGGCAAGATCGTCGCGGGAAATATCTTGATCCAGATTTGTGGAAATATAACGTTTTACTTTTTCAACCGCATTTTCAGTACTCTCGATTTCCCGGATATGGTCCATCGCTTTGCCAATCATTTCTTGAGCCCACTCCGCCAAATCCATGACCGAACGAACGGCAACGGCGGATCTTTCAGCCGACACGCTTTCGGAAAAAACCTGATGGGCCTGGAAAGCCTCGAATTGCAGCGCTTTATAAACCATTTGCAAAAAGTAATGATGAAATTCTTGTAAAACTTTAACATCCAGCCCTTCCATTTGCTTTAAGGATTCCAAAAATTCCAATACTTCTCCCACGAGTTTTTCCTGAGCTCCCCGCTTTAACCATTCGCACCATACCGACATGTTGGGAAGATCAATCCGCTTCGCGCTCGCGCCATTCACATGATCCTCCAGCAGAAATACCTTATTCACCCCTGTAATATTGTTGTCTCTTACGGCGACAAGAGCTTCATAAGCGGCTACGACTTCATGAATAAATACTGCAGTTCCCACAAAACAGGATAGGTGGCAATAAAAATATTTGTTGCAGGCAGCCGTGTATTTTTCACAATCGTATTTCAGCGCTTTCGCATTGACATTGGATAATACGGCCGTTGGGACAGGAAGCAAACATAGCAAATCTCCTCTGTTCACCGGGACGACTTGGGCGTGCGCTTCGTTATTCAGAATCATTTCCTTGGCGGAATTCAGCAATGCATATTCCATGATTTGCTCTTCGCGCTTGGACAATTCTTTATCCCAACGTCTCACGCTTATAAGAATGGGCAAGAAACGCGACTCGCCGGAATAAGGCAAAGTCAAGTTTTGGATGGCTTGCTGAATCGCATCGGGATGCGAGGAGATTTTACGATTCAGCAAATCCAGCCAAAATTTCTCCGCAAGCAGAGGTTGATGGGAAGACCATAACTCGTAGTAGTGCCTATAGGTTTCCAAATAACCCAAATCTTCTCTTTCTTTGCGTATTTTATGAATCGCCTTGACCACGATGGACTTCAGCTCTTCATCTTCCACCGGCTTGAGCAAATATTCCAGACACCCTAATTGGATAGCTTTTTTCGCGTAGGAGAAATCGGCATGGCAGGTGACAAAAATACATTCGGTGGCCGGGAACTGTTCCTTCACCCAAGCCAGCAGCTCGAGGCCGTTTCCGCCCGGCATTTCGATATCGCAGATCAATACATCGATCGGACAGGTTGCAAAAACCTCTTTCGCCTGCCGGATGTTATACGCCATATGAACCTGCGAGATCCCCAGTTCTTCCCAAGCCAGGCTCATCTTAATTCCGCTCGCAATATGAATTTCATCGTCCACAATAAGCAGCTGATACACCGGTTATTCCCCCTTCTCTTTCTCTTCCCTGCTGACCGGAATCCATACGCTCACTACGGCGCCTCCCTCCGCGTCGTTGGAAAACGCGATGGCAGCCCTGTCTTGATACAGCAGCCGCAGCCTTCTCTTCACATTCCATATGCCGATATGCTCCCCTTCATCGTTAAGCAGCTCCCGATCTGCATTAAGCGTTTCCAATATGTCCGGAGAAAAACCTTTGCCGGTATCCCGGACCGTAATCTTCAGCTGGCCGAAAGGATCCTCCGTAAGCGAAATGGAGATATGAATATGAATAGATTCATCCAAAGACATCGCATGTTTAATCACATTTTCGGCAAAAATCTGGACGACGAGTGGAGGAATCGGAAACGGCCCAGCCGCATCCTCGATATCCAGCGTATAAGTAAAGTTATGAGGAAACCTCATCTGCTGAATTTTCAAATAGTTGCGGGTATGCTTAATTTCATCTTCAACCGTAACAAAATCCATGTTGTTGCTTCGAAACATGAAGCGGAAATATTGGATTAAGCTGAGGGAAAGCTCGCCGATGAGACCGAAATCTTTGGCCCGCGACAAATAATAAATAATGTTTAACGAATTTAAGAAAAAATGAGGATTAATCTGCAGCTTTAAATGCTGCAGCTCCGCTTTTTGCAGATTCAGCCGTTCCTCATATACATGAATCCGCAATTCCTGAATTTGGTCGACCATGTGGTTAAACGTTTCGTTGACCAAAGCAAACTCGTGTGAAGTTCGGTGGTCAAGGATTCGTGTCTCGATTTCCCCGTTTTTAATTTTTCTCATGGCCGCCACCACCCGATGGAGCGGAAGCAAAATAATTTGGCGAAGCAAAAAGTAAACGATGATCAGGATGAGCACGGAGCCGAACGAAACAAGCGACGCGATGCGCTGCATGAACGGAAGCCGCTCCAATACCTTCCTCTCGGGAATCAGGGCAATCAAATGAAAGTCGCCGACCCCGGACTTGTCCCCCGCCGCCAGAAACAAATCGGAGCCTTGTCCGGTAATCGTGCTCCCACTTCTATTATAGTTTAACTCTATATGCCGATCGGCAATAAACTGGGCGTCATTTAGCGGGACGTAATCCTCCGTCGCAAGGACTGCTCTTCCCGTATCTCCGAAATCCAATAATTTCATGGGGGCCAGAATCCGGCTTGCCTTCACCCAAGCCCCGATATACACATTCCCATTTCTTATAATGCTTAGCAAATAATAATTGTTATTCACCGATCGATATGGATACCATCGATTAGACTGGTACTCACTCAGCCGCTGCTGATCTTTCAAAAATTCGCCGACCTCCATCCGGACCGATTCCCGCTCTTCGAAAGTGGACGAATTGATGTGCGCGTCAATGAATTCCTTGTTCACGGCGGAATAAACAAAAAACAGGTCCATCGTCGGATAAGTCGCAATGCTGCCCGCCAATTTGTTGGCAAGGCGGATTTTGGCCGCGTTATAAGCGGAGTTTTCCCTGCTGCCGGGAAGCTCAAGGATGCTCAAATCCGCATCCTCCACCGCCATATTGATCAAATATTTGCTCATTTCGGTCAAATCCCGATCGATAAGCTGCATGTATAAGCTGACTAAGTTTTTATTGGACTCGCTCACCTGGTTCACCACAAGCTTACTGGCGTAAAAATTGTTATAAACCAGCAGGGTGACCAGCGGAACCGTAGACAGTAAAAAGATGATCATGACTTTGATTCGTACCGATCCCAATAACGTCTTCAGCCTCGACCCCATCCCATTATCCCCTTAGAAAAAATAAAGAGCCTGACCCTTGTTTCAGATTCGGGCAGACCTCATATGAATGATTTCTTTTCTATTTTATACTAGAATCGGCTTCTTCAGCTACCGCTAAACCGATTTCTCACTTGTAAAAATCCGATGTATCGATCCTCCGCTTCCCGCGCTAGACCACCGTGACTCCCTCCGGAGTGCCTAAATGAAGCTCTCCGTTCTTATAGACTATCTCAAATGTGCCGCTGACCGTGCGGAATTGAAGGTTGAAATCGTGCATCCCCTGCGGAATCCGGGGATTAAATGAGACTTCCGACCATCCGGGCTTCGCCGGCTTCAGTCCGATGATCTCCTCGATCAAAATCGGTATCGGCGCGCTGGCCCAACCATGGCACAAGCTGGTGTTCCACTTTTGGTCCTTGCCCCAAGCTTCAAAGCACGACGTCGCCCCTTCCTTCACCATGTTGGCCCACGAACGGTCGTCCCGGCATGTCATCAGTTCGTAAATCAGCTCCGTCTCGCCGTGGGCGGCCAAAGCTTTAAGCAGAAAATAAGACATGAACACGCCGCAGCTCAGCCGTTTTGTCCGGATCAACGAAACGATAGAGGGAATCGAATCCGCAGGCGCCATATGAAACAATAAAGGCAACATATTGGCATGAAGCGAATGATGCTCGGACACGGTAGAGTCGGCGAACAAACGTGCTTCCGGGCGATAAAAGGCGGCGATAAACGATCGCTTTAATGCCGGCAGCTCGTCTTCGTAAGGGATATTCAGGATATCCCGGATGGTCTGCACCGTTTGAATGCAGCCGTAGTAGTAGGCGTTGATGACGTTATGGCAGCCGTCGCTGACCGGGCGGGTTAAAGGGAAGTCGTAGCCGTCCCGCAAATTGTCCGGCCAATCGACCAAGTTCCACTTCTCCTTGACGTCCTCCAGCAGCCCGTCCATCCGCGCAAATTTTCGGAAATATGCCAGCAGCCCCTCGGCCACCGGATACATTTCCCGGAGAAAATCGATGTCCCCGCTGTGCTGATAATATAACAGCAGCTGCATCGGCCACTGCAGCGAAAAGTCGGCGATTTCCTGCATGAAGTTGCCCGGGGCCACCGCCAGAAGTCCGGGACAAACCGCTGCGGAAAGGGCAACGTCGCGAATCGCCTTCTTGAACAGGCGCAAATCTCCGCTGATGTACATATGCGTGTGGCCCAATACGGTGTTGTCCCCCAAATATTGGCCTTTTTCCCGGGATGGGCAGTCCACGAAGTTTTCCTGCGCACAAAGCTGTACGCCGCGCACGCAAATATCCCAAATTTGCCCCAGCAGCGTGTCGGCCGATTCGAAACGGCAGGCGTCCGGGTCCAGTGGGTAATGTCTGACGACGGCAGCGAAGCTGTCGGGCCGAATCGCTTCCTCCGGTCCGATCACTTCCGCATATCGAAACGCTTTATACTCGTACTGCTCCAACGTATCCTCCCGGCCGGAAAGCGTCCACGTTTCCAAATACGTGCAGTTGCAGCGCATATCGTATTTGACGGAAAGGCCGTCCGGTTCAAGCTCTTCGCCAAACCGCAGCTCGATCCGATCCCCGCCGTTCCCCTTCGCCTTCATCTCGAATTGCCCGGTGAGCTCTTTCCCGAAGTCAATGAGATAATGGCCTTCTCCAAGCTTACGCACTTGTTCGGGCACGGCTCGATATACGCTTACCGCCGGGGTCGCTTGGGGAACGAGCACATAATCGGCATCCTCCTTGATAACGGCGTTCTCCCAATCTTCATCATTGAAGCCGATCGTATGCCAATCGGGGATGCACAAGCGTTGATCGATATTTTCCAGGAACTGCGTATCGTAGCCGACGGTTCCGCTCGTATCGAATTGATTTGCTCTTTTCCATTTCCACGAATGGTCCGAGGCGGCAATCAGGCCAGCCTCGGTATGCAGCTCCGCAATCATGCCTTGCCGCAGATCGCCGCTGTTGTAAGCCCGGTTGATGTGGCCTTGATAATAAACGTGAACCGCGATGACGTTATCGCCGGGGATGAGATACGGGGTCAAGTCCCATTCGTTGTAGTTATAATGAAAGGGGTACCCCTGCGCAGGGCCTTGCCCCACAAAACGGCCGTTCACGTAAAGCTTGTAATAATCGTCGGCCGTCAAACGCAAAACGGCCTGCAGCGGCTTCTGATCGAAAGCCACCGTTTTTCTGACCAGCATATGCCGGTTGCGCAGCGCTTCCGGATGCGCCGCCGTTTCCAGCGGCTCGTTTTCCTTGTGGAATACAGGAATCGGAGAAAGTCCGAGAAAGTCCGGATCCGCGATCCAGCTTGCCTGCCATGATTTCATCATAGGTCCCCCCGCCCAAGATAGAAAGGAGAGGCCGTCCGGCTGCAAGCGCGGTTCCGATGGGCCTCCCCTTGTACTATCGATTATTTTAAGTCATTTCTTCATTATTTGGCAAATACTTTACCCGGGTTGTCAGGCGTGAAATCGGGATACTGGATTCTTTTGGTTTTTCCTTCCTGAATCGCTTTTTCATACCCCGCATTATATCTGGCGTTCAAATCCGCAATGCCTTTGTCCACATCCATGCTGCCGAGGATAATGGCGTTAAACACAAAGTACATATCGTTGCCTTCCGGCTTAACGCCTGTAGGCAGCGGCGGCCAAATTTTATCCTTGTCCGTCAAAGCCAGGTTCGGCCATTTCTTGATCGTCTCCGGCTTGTCGGCTTTCTCCAGCACGGATGGAACCATGACAAGACCTAAGCCGTTTTTGTGGTAACCGGACAGCAGCTCGTCGCTGTACAGGAATTCCATGACCTTCCAGGCTTTATCCTGATTTTTCGACTTGGCGTTCATCATGAACCAGCGTCCGGCCAGGTTGATGTGTTGCGAGCCCTTCACGTTTCCGTCGATGGTAGGCAGCGGCGCTACGTCCCAATTTTCCTTGGTCGGGAATTGGTTCATGTACACGCCGGGCTCCGAATGGTTCCAGGAAATATACATGCCGATTTTTCCTGCCGCGAACTGGGTGCGCAGCGGGTCGATGTCGAGGGACTCCGAACCCGGGAAGCCGGCGCCGGAGGTGAAAATTTCGCGGTATGCGTTCAAAATCGGCTTATAGCCGGTGAAATCGTATTTGCCGTTCACAAAGTCATACCCTGCCTCAACGCCGCCGCTCCTCATCAGGATGTAATCGATGGAACGGGAATACGCCTGGGCCGGATTTTTTAAATTGGCGGCGAAGCCGTAGATGCCTTGGCTTTTCAATTTGCTCGTAATTTGCTTGGCATCCTGCACCATCTCGTCGATCGTTTTCGGAGGTTCGGCGATGCCGGCCTTCTCGAAGATCCCTTTGTTATAGAACAATCGCGGTGTCGTGCTGATGGCGGGCAGCGAGTAAATGTTGCCGTCGATCATATTGAGGCCTTCGATAAAGGCGCCGTCCCCAAACCGTTTTTTGAATTCGGGGGTCAAATATTTGTTTAACGGCGCCAGATCTCCCTTGGGCAAATGATCGGCAAAGGCGGTCGCCCCGTCGAAGAAAACGTCCGGCCCCTCGTTGGTAGCCAGCGCAATGTCCAGCGATTGCGTGTAGTTTTCCGCATAGATTTGATATTCAATTTCGATGTTATCCTTATTTTCCTTGTTGAATTTGTCGATCTGCGCTTTCATATAATCCTGGTCGGCGCGGTTCATCGTCCACACCTTAATTTTCGTTTTTGCCGCGGAGGAGACAGCGCTTCCATTTTGCCCGGCCGGCTGCTCCTTCGCCCCGCTTCCGCAAGCGGCAAGGGAGGTCACCGAGGCCGCCACCGCCAGTAATGCAATCCACTTTTTCATGTTGCTTTCCCCTTTCTTATTTGCGTTTGCAGCAGCTTCACTTCTTCCACCTCACACATTCTAGCAAAATAACCGGCGCCGCTAAATCCAAAATCCGCATATCCCGTGTACAGAATATGCAGGATTTAGAGCAGTCCGTATTGAAGAGCCTCCCGGTACTCGGTCGGAGTCATCTGGTGAAACTTTTTGAAGCACGAGGAAAAGTACCGCTGCTCCTCAAAGCCCACCTTTTCGGCGACATCGGCAATTTTCAAGGTCGGGTCCTTCAAATATTCGAGCGCCTTCTCCATGCGCACCCTCGTTACGTACTCCACAAACGATTCGCCGGTTTCCTGGCGAAACAGCTGCCGCAAATAATTCGGGCTTAAAAATAAAGTGACCGCCAAGCTGCTTAACGATAATTCGCTGTCGGCAATCCGCGTTTCGATGTACTGCTTTACTTTCTCGACATGGGAAGTGCTCTTGCTGACTTTGCCGTTCTCCATCTCGGAGATGCACATTTCCACGAACCTCTCGAGCCACGTCTGCAGCTCCCGAAACGTTTCCAGCCGGTAAACGTTCACGTACGGATCAAGCTCTTTGTTTTGCAGGAACAACTGCAGCTTGATCTCGGCCTCCTCCATCGCTCTCAGCAAAGACATGGTCAGCTCGAGAATGCTCAGCTTCACCCAATGCGGGTGAGCCCCTTGGGCCGCGGCCAGCTCGTCCATATACTCGCGAACATGCCGCAGTGCGTTATGGCGCTCCAGCAATTTCACGTATAAAATGAGCTGCTCCGCCGTACTGGCCGTTTTCGTTTCCGGAATGGCCGCGTTCCCCAGTTCTTCGAAATTGAGCACCGTCCGGTTTTTCACCGAAAGCCGGAATAACATGGCCTCCTGAGCCTGCTGGTAGGAAAGCGGAAGATCGTGCAAGGTGTCGGTGACCGTCCCCATCGAGATATGCAGCTCGCTCAGCTCGATATTTTTTTGCAGCGCCCTCCCGGTCCGGTTCAAATAGGCGTTCATCGCGGCAAAGCACATCTCCCTCGTGGCAACGCTGCTGCCGATCAGCAAAGCCAGCTCCCCGTCTTTCAGGAAAAAGGCGTGCACATCCAGCTCCTGCACGAAGCGTTCCGCCGTTCCCCGCACGATATCCGCCAGCAGAGCGTCGGCAAATAGATCGCTTTCGGCATGCGGCGCTTCAGCCCTGCCGAATCGAAGCAGGGCCACGGCATAAAAACGGTGGGCCAGGGAAATCCCGAGCTGCCCGGCCCTCTCGCGCAGTGCCTGCATATCCTTTACGCCTTCGATCAGATGGCGGTACAGCCTCTCCCGGTACAGCGGAAGACTTTCCGCGACCATCTGCCGCAGCGCGGCCTGATCCTTGCGAAATACGTGCCTCCTGTCGAACTCCTCCGCCGCAAGACGCAGCCGGGCGGTCAGATGTCCGGATTCCACCGGCTTGAGCAAATAATCGCTCACTCCGAGCTTCAAGCCTTTTTGCGCGTATTCGAAGTCGTCGTGCCCGCTGATAATGATTACAGCCACATCCGGATTTTCCGCCTTCAGCTGCTCGATAAATTCGATACCGTTCATGTTCGGCATTTGAATATCGGTAATGACAAGATCCGGCGACGACTCCAGCGCCAAATTCAAGGCTTCCTCACCGTCCCGCGCCTCCAGAATCGTCTGAAACTTCGGGCAATCTTTGCGTATCGATTCGGCGATGCCTTCCCGGATGATGCTTTCATCGTCCACGATAAGCACTTTATACATGTCTCGCATCTTCCTCCCGGTTCATGATCGGTATCAGGGCGGTTACCTTGGTGCCCCGCCCCTGCAGGCTGTCGATTTGCAAACCGTACGGTTCCCCGAAATAAAGGCGAATCCGGTCGTTGACGTTGTAGAGGCCGTATCCGTCGGAATGCTCCTGCTGCAGTGTCTCAAACCTTCGGCGGATGAGCTGAAGCTTGACCGGATGAATGCCGGGCCCGTTATCCTCGACCGACAGCTTGATCGCGGCTTCCTCCGCCTCGACGCTGATTTTAATCACCCCTTGACCCGGAAGGAGCTTGATGCCGTGGTAGATGGCATTTTCCACCAAGGGCTGCAGGATGAATTTCACGGTCATCTGCTTGTCTATGCTCTCGTCGATATGGAATTCGTAGACGAACCGGTCTTCATAGCGGATTTGTTGGATTCGTAAGTAGCTGGCGACATGGCCGATCTCTTCCTTGATCGGGATGATTTCCTTCCCCCGGCTCAGCGACGTGCGGAAAAAGGACGCGAGCGCGGTGATCATTCGGACGATGTCCCACTCGCCGGACTTCTCGGCCATCCATTTGATCGAGTCGAGCGTATTGTACAAAAAATGCGGCGTCATCTGCGACTGCAGCGCTTTGAGCTCGGCGATGCGCTTTAGCTTCTGCTCCGTCTCGGCGCGCTCTTTCTCATTCTGCAGCTGGACTATATAGCTTTCCTGCTGGCCGACCAAATGATGAATCTCCTCCGTCATGAAATTAAAGGTGCGTCCCAATTTGCCCACCTCATCCTCATAGGGATACTCGAACCGGGCGTCGAAACGCCTCAGCCGCACCTGCTGCATCGTTCTTTCCAGCGCCACCAGCGGCCTGCTGATGGTCGCCGATACCAGATAGGCCAGCCCGAAGCTTAATGTAATGCTGATGAGCAGAATGGCCGCGGAGTAGATTTTCATGCTTCGGAGCTTCTCAAGCAGCGCCTTCCGGGACTGTATGTTGATGATGGTCCACGGAGCCACGTTCGTCCTGATGTAGTTGATGCCGTAGGAATCGGTTCCGAAATCCATTTTCGCGAAACCGCGTTCATTTGACAGCACTTGATTCCAGACGGCCGCGTCTTCGTGAAGGGCCCGGGTGACCGGGGAATCGCTGGACGCTATCGTGTTCCCGCCGGAATCGACAATGATGGTAGAGCTGCCCTCCCCGAGCTGGGCATTGCGCAAATAATCCAGAATGAGCTGTTCCTTCAAATGAATGACCATATACAGTTCATCGTTATACCCGCTCACGGAGAATCGCAGCACCAGAGACACCACGCTTTCGTCCTGGCGGTACAGCTCGCTTTTGGAACGGGGCAGCCAATAGACGGAATTGTCCGGCTGTGCGGAAATCGCTTTAAACATGGCGGTTTCCGTAAACTTCTGATCCGTCCGATAGGACAGCGACAAATCGTAAAAGCTGCCTTTCGGCGTGTACAAGAAGACCGACGAGATGAACGGCTCGGAATACCGCATCTCCAGGAACACGTTGGAAAAATAACTCAATGCCGAAGCGTAGTAACGCGGATCGTCGCTCGCCAGAAAGCGGACGGCCGTTTCGTTGAACATCCGGTCCGACCTGAGAGACAAGCCCCTCGTAATGATGCCTTTCAGCTTCTCGTTCAAGTAATTGCTGACCTGGACCATCACTTCCGAGGAGTGCACGTTGGACGTTTCGGTAGTCACTTGCGACGCGTAACGGTACAGCAGCATACCGGAGAAGCCGGTTGACACGATAACAAGCATGGCGCAGCATAACACGATTTTATGTTTTAAACGCAAATTGTAAATGGGTTGAAGCAACCGGTCGATCATTCTTCTCACCGCTATCCCCTGGAATAGGAAAAATGCCGCAGCTTCCCTTCCCCAAGGAAACATGCGACATGACTCATTATATCAACAAATCCGGCTCCGCCGATACGGCAAATATTGCCAGGAGTCTGGCGGACGGATTGGATGCAGACTCCTAGCCTTTCACCGCGCCTGCGGTGAGGCCGCCGATAAACTGGCGGTTGGCGAACATATACACGATCAGGATCGGGATGATCGCGATCGACGCTCCGGCCGTCATAATATGCAGCTCGGCCGCCGCATTCGCGGAATATCGAAGCCCGACGACGGCGACCGTCAGCGGCTTCATGTCCTGATTCGGAATGCTGAACACGAGAGAGGTAATGTAATCGTTCCAGGCGAGCCGGAAGGAAAACAGTGCAATGACGCCGAGAATGGGGCGAATGAGCGGCAAAATGACCGTCGCGTAAATCCGGAAATAACTGGCCCCCTCCATAACGGCCGATTCGTCCAGCTCTTTCGGCACGCTCTTGATAAACCCCATCACGAGAAAAATGTTGCTCGCTTGTCCGCCGGTCAGCACCAGAGCCAGCCCAAGCAAATTCCCGGTCAACCCGAGCGCTTCCATCAGCATGTACTGCGGGTACAGCGTAATCGGCCCCAGCGCAATGAACATCACCGACAAATACGCGGCCAGCAGCAGCTTCTTGCCCGTAAAGTCATGCCGGGCGACGACGTATCCGGCCATCGATGAGGTGATGAGGGAAAATATCATCGTCAGTGCGCTTAAGATCACGCTGTTCCATGTATATTTCATAAACTGCGCTTTTTCGAATGCTTCCGCGTAATTGCCGAATTTCCATTCGCCGGGAAAGAAGGATCCCCCCGTTTGCAGCTCCAAATTGGATTTTACCGAGCCGAGCAGCGTATACACGACCGGATATAAAGTAAAAGCAACCATTACCGCAAGAAAAATAACGATGACCAGCTTGCCGGCTAACTTTTTCAAGCAGATCCTCCCCCTCTTAATAAATATTATCCAATTTCTTGGAAATCCACAGGTAGATTACCGTAATTCCGCCCAATATCAAGCCGGTGACGACACTGGCGGCGGCCCCGTACCCGATTTCCGGTTTTATGGGGGAGGACGTGCTTACCGGGAAAAACAATTGGTACAAGTACAGAAACACGACTTGCGTTTTGCCCAGCGGACCGCCTTCCGTCATGACCATGATGCTTTGAATATCCTGAAATGCGGCCAAAATCGCCAGCATCAGGATGACGCGAAGCACCGGGCCGAGCATCGGAATCGTAATTTTGAACAGGCGCTGCCAATAGGTGACCCCGTCGATTTCCGCGCTTTCGTATATATCCTTTGGAATCGTTTGCAGCCCGGCGAGAAAATAGACCATATAGTTCCCTATTCCGCCCCACACCGCTACGATAACAACCGACACCATAGCTAGCGAAGAGCCGAGCCAATTGATGGGCTCCTGTATGATCCCCGCGGCCAGCAAATACCGGTTGATATCGCCGTTATACACGTTGAAGAGCAAATAAAACATGAGCGCCATAACCGCCGAGCTCATGATCGTCGGGCTGAAAATGATCGCCTGAAGCACCGCGCTTCCTTTAAACCGGATATTCAGCACCATTGCAATCAGGAAGGAGAGCGGAATGATCAGGGACAGCTTGCCGCACGCATACTTCAACGTATTGATCAAGGAGTCCCAATATATCGGATCCCGGGTGAACAGGCGGATAAAATTATCGAGGCCGATAAATCCCGCCGGATGAATGCCGTCATAATCATACAGCATATACCGAAGCGACCATATGATCGGATATACGGTGAGTCCTATAAAAAGCAGCAAATTAGGCGCCAGCATCGCATACAGCTGACGCTTCGGAAACAGCTTCCCTACGCTTGGTTTCATGACGTACACCTCGAGTTCATTGTATAAGGGCGGCCGGAAGATACGGAGCTTCCCGGCTCTTTACCCCTTCGAAATATACCATGCGCGGCATAGGGTTGATAATCGATAAATCGCAGGTTCGATGTATAAAAAAAGACGGTTTTTGTTTTGCGGCGTACTCTTCGCCAAGTATGCGCCAGAAACACAAATCGCCGAGGATGCACCCTCGGCGATTGGTTTCTCTATTTTTTCTCGCCCCATAAATCCGCGTCTTGGAAAGGTGCCCGTGCCGGCTTATTCTCCGCTTGCGGGGCTATGCTCCGGACATTCTTTCAACGTCGCCTCATGGGTTAAAAACTTTTGAATCATCGCGCAAAAATGCGGCGCCTCCGGTGTCCCCGTATCCGGTCTAAAATGAACGCAACCCCTGCAGGGTTCCGCGACGACCAAATAACCTTCCTTCTTGAGAGAGTCGACGACCCCGCCCAATCCAATTTCAAGGTTAGCGAGCACATTTGCCGAAAGACTTTCCAAAGCGTTCTCCAGTCTGCCGGCCCATCGATCCAAATTGCGAACGACCTGCTTGCCCTTATCGGTAAGCAGCAGTGAAGTTATTCGCCGGTCCTCCTGGTTTTTGTTTTTTACCACAAGCCCTTTATCGATAAGACTGTTGATTAATTTCACGGCGGTTACATGAGTTGTGCTAATGGAATCGGCAAGGTTGCCCATCGTAGCCATGTCGCTTCTTGTATGGTATATGAACAGCAGCGCCTGGGCTTGCACGGGAGAGAGACCGACGGCATCTCCTTCCATTTGGGTCATTTTTTTGATCCCTTGCGTAATGCGAAACAGCGCCATTGCCACTCTTGCGGCACGATTGTTTTGTCTGCTTTGAGGGTCAAACACTTCGGAACATTCCTTCCCGAGATTCTTCCCTCCATTATACACCAACCGGCTATTCCGCAAAATAAGAAGCAAATAAACTATTTCAAATCATCCAGGCTCGCACCGAAGTTAATGTGATACACCGCGCCGTTTACTACTAAAGCCGGAACAGACTTTACGCCAAAACCTTCCGCCTCAGCCAAACGGGATGTCTGTTGGCCGATATGAACAATCTCCACCTGCAGCTTTGTCTTGTCAAACAGCCCGAGAAGCGCCTGCTCCGCATCGACGCAAACAGGGCACCCCGCGTGATAAAACGTTGCTTTTTCCATTCCAATCTCTCCCTTCCATTTATGTAGCATTGCTACATATTTAATATAGGCATTTATGGCAAAAAAGTCAACCGTATATTTGTCGCCAAAGTGCCGTATCTATCATGATCATCAAAAAAGACATCGTTAAAAAATAGAGGGAAAATCGGAAGTTACTTGCAGCCCATTTCGTTTCGTCTTTCGTCATCAGACCGTTTACGCACTTCGAAAACCAAATGATCAGGAGTATCGAGGAAACGATCAAATAACTGCGCCCGACGTAATTATGGTCAAATAGCAAGTAATTAACGGGAAATAAGGCCGCGACGTACGGCAGCATTTGAATTTTTGTCCGGCGGACGCCTTTTGCTACGGGAAGTAAAGGATAGCCTGCGGCCCTGTATTCTTCTTTCTTCAAGATCCCAAGCGCCCAGAAATGCGGCGGCTGCCATAGAAAAAGAATGAAAAATAACAGCCATGCGCCAAGCTCCAGCTCGTTCGAGAAGCTGCAGTACCCGATCAAAGGCGGCATGGATCCGGAAATGCCTCCAACGGATGTACTCCATGTTGAAGTCGGCTTAAGCCACGCGGTATAGATGACTGCGTAAACCAACAATCCGATCAATCCCAAAACCATGCAGAGTGGATTAACGAATACGAGCAGAACGACTAGCCCAACAAATCCCGCCACGATACCGGCCACGAGTACATTTCCGGGCTTCAAGCGCCCGCTTGGCAAAGGTCGGTTTCTTGTCCTTGCCATGTTCAAATCCCGGAATCGATCCAGATAATTATTCATCATGGAAGCGGAGGCTATGAGCAGTGTTGTCCCCACCATCATGAAGATCAGGGACGAATATTCGACATTCCACCCGGAGGCAAGGCAGTAACCGGCAAACGCACAAAAAAGATTTTCAGCCAAAATCCTCGGCTTTATTACCGAAATCCAGTCTTCCCAGGCTGGGTGGGAAACCCGTCGGTTCGTCATAAGATCAGCTCCTTGCCTCTGGGCAGACTGCCTTGCGATACGCGTCGCTGCCGACCAGGGCCGATCCCAATCGCAGTCAAACGATCCTGTATATCCATGCCCGGTTCACCTCATTCACTGCCGCTCAATCTTTCCCGCGGATTTGCCTCGATCCCTTCCAAACGTTTTAGAAATGTCGCTCTCCAGTTAACCGACAATTCTTCAACTTCGAGGATTTTATGAATGCCGGCAATATGATCTTTCTCATGATGCATGATACGGTTTGCGTAGGAAACCGTTATTGCTTTAGGATGAGAGAATATCCTTGTCAAGCCGCCGGACCCGGATACAACCCCTTCCTTCAAAACACGAAAATAAAAGCCCGTGCGGCCGGTTTCCTGCACTTTTAAAGGCATGTCAGGCGCGCCGTATTTGACGGACAATTTGTAGCATGGCTGGCGCGGCTGGCTGACCTGCACAACCGCTTCTCCAAGCTGAAATACATCGCCGATGCATACGTCCGTTTCCAACAATCCCCGAATCGTTAAATTTTCTCCGAATGCCCCGTATTCCAACGTTCTCTGCAATTCTTTTTCCCAATACGGATAGTGTTCATAAGGGTAGACGCATACGGCCTTCTCCTTGCCGCCGTGATGAACAAGGTCTGCCTGGCCATCCCCCTCAAAGTTGAACCGGGATAAAAATAAAGATTCGCTTGCAGGAAATTTGAATATGCCGGTGGAAACCTCTTTGTCTTTAAACGGTACTTTCCTCGGTTTACCTATATTAATCGAAAGGATTTCGACATGTTTCATAAGCCATCTCCCAAGTGTAGGAATCATTCCCCGAATGTTTGTTGAGCGTCTTTGCAGCCTTGCGGTGCAAAACTTCGGTTCCCGCAGCCGCCTCTTTATGCTACCACCCGCGCTCTTGCATGCGATCGTTCGCTTGGAGCTTGGATATCTCCATCCCCTTCATCGGGGCTCCCAAACCTTTGGATACGTCCGCGATCAGCTCAAAATCCATAAAATGCGTTGTCGCTTCAACGATGGCACGGGCGAATTTCTCCGGTTGTTCCGACTTGAATATGCCTGATCCTACAAACACACCGTCCGCCCCCAAGTGCATCATTAGCGCCGCGTCTGCAGGAGTCGCCACCCCGCCGGCGGCAAAGTTGACAACAGGCAACTTACCCGTTTCTTTCACACTTAGCAGCAATTCATAGGGGGCGCCGAGCAGTTTGGCCTCAGCCATAAGTTCGTCTTTACTCATTCCCCGCACCTTGCGTATTTGCCCCTGCATCATGCGCATATGGCGCACCGCTTCTACAATGTTGCCTGTACCGGGCTCCCCTTTGGTACGAATCATCGACGCCCCCTCGCCGATTCGGCGCAATGCTTCCCCCAAATCTCTGGCCCCGCAAACGAAAGGGACGGTAAACTCATGCTTGTCGATATGAAAATGGTCATCGGCAGGCGTCAATACTTCACTTTCGTCGATATAATCCACACCCAGAGCTTCAAGTACCCGGGCTTCAACGTAGTGGCCGATGCGCGCTTTCGCCATTACCGGTATCGATACAGCCTTCATTACCTGATCCACAAGCACCGGGTCCGCCATTCGGGCAACTCCGCCTGCTGCGCGGATGTCCGCCGGTACTCTCTCCAGAGCCATTACCGCAGTAGCGCCGGACGCTTCAGCGATTTTGGCCTGCTCTGCACTCATCACATCCATGATGACGCCGCCTTTTTGCATTTCCGCCATACCTCTCTTAACAACAATCGTCCCCGATTCCATATCGCATTCCTCCATGTTTTCGTTATTTTCCTATTATCCTACTCATCTTCAGCGCTCCGTTTACCCGAAACTTTGTTGGAAATGCCGCATAAAATCCGCTAACGCTTTACATTGTTCATAAGTAACCGCATTGTATAACGAAGCCCGAAGATGGCCCGCATCCCGGTGTCCCTTCAAACCCACAAATCCATTCAACTCCGCTTGCCGCAAAAAAAGCTTCTCCTGTTCATCGTTATAAACGCGGAACGTAACATTCATCATCGACCGGCTGTTCCGGTCGGCCAGCCCGCCGAAAAAACCACCGCTGTCATCGATAGCTCCATATACCAAATCGGCTTTTAGCCGGTTCCGCCGCTCCATGCCTTCCACTCCCCCGTTGTTTCGAATCCATTTCAGCACAAGGTTAACCATGTAGACGGAAAATACTGGCGGTGTATGGAAAAGGGAGCGGTTCTTTGCATGAATCCGGTAATTCAGAATATCGGGAATGTTATCGGGGATGCCGTCCAGCAAATCTCTGCGAATGATGATGACCGTCACGCCGGAAGGTCCCATGTTTTTTTGGGCGCCCGCATAAATAAGTGCAAAATTCGAAACCTCAAAGGTCCGTGACAGGATGTCGCTGGACATATCGGCAATCAGCGGTATGTCGCCCGTATCGGGAAAATCGCGGTACTGAATGCCCGCTATCGTTTCGTTCGAGGTGAGATGCACGTAGGCCATCCCCGAACGAAAGCTTACTCCTTGCACTTCGGGAACCTTTTTATACCGGTCGGCTTCCGAGCTTGCCGCAATGACGATCTTGCCCACTTTGCCCGCTTCCGCTATCGCTTTGCCCGACCAGGTACCGCTGTGTATATAACCGGCAACTCGTCCATCGGTCAAAAAATTGATGGGCACCATGGCAAATTGCGTGCTCGCACCTCCCTGCAGAAACAGCACCTCATAACCGGAAGGAACGTCGAGCAGTTCCTGCAGCAGCTGCTGGGTTTCGAAGTTGATCTCTTCATATTGCTTGCTTCTGTGCGATATTTCCGTTACGGATAAACCGGTGCCCCGAAAGTCAAGAAGCTCATCGCGCGCTTGAAGCAGCACTTCCAAGGGAAGTCCGGCAGGTCCTGCGTTGAAGTTGTACGGTTTATTCATTTACGCTTACCTCCTCTTGTCTATTAGAGATTTTTTATCATTCATATTATAATAATCGTAATTTCCTATTATTGAAGCCGGTTAAGGAGGCTGACTTTATGGAATTGAAACAATTGGAGTATTTTATGGCGGTATGCCAGGAGCTGCACTTTACCCGTGCCGCTGAGAAGCTGGGTATTGCCCAGCCCTCGCTCAGCCAGCAAATTCGTTTGCTCGAGCACGAAATCGGCACACCGTTGTTTGACCGCATCGGCAAACGAACCGTTATTACCGAAGCCGGCAAAATGCTGCTGCATCACAGCTATAATGTTTTTCACGAATTATCCCAGGCTCGTGCCGCGATAAGCGAGCTGCAGGGCTTGAAAAGAGGGGCGCTAAAGATCGGCGCACTTTTAACGGTAGTCAATTACTTGCTTCCGCCTACCGTAATCCGGTTTCACCAAAATTATCCCAACATCGAGCTGTCCGTTCTCGGATTGCGAACCGGGGATATTTTCGACGGGCTTCTGCAAAATGAGCTCGATTTGGGCATCGTCTATTTACCGATGGAGCATGACGACCTGGAAACGATCCCGTTATTTAAAGAAAATCTTGCTCTTGCAGCACCTGTCGACCATCCCGTCTCCAAGGAACCGTTTGTTACGCTTGAAATATTAAAAGAAACGCCGAGCGTTTTGCTGCCGAGCTCGTATTTTTTGCGGCAGCTGATCAACGAGCAGTGCCGCCGGCTCGATTTTAAACCGCAGCGAATCATGGAAATGACGACCATGGAATCCATCGTCAATATGGTCGCGCAAGGCGTCGGCGTCACCATCTTGCCGAAAGGTTACCTCGATTATATCGGCAACAAGCATATTCGGACGATCCCGATTCAAAATCCGGTGCTCACGACCCAAATCGGCCTCGTTTATCGAAAAAACAAATATTTATGCGCGGCAAGCCGGGTGTTTATGGAACAGCTGCTTGCGACGGTAAAAGGCGAACACTTCAGCCAATAAAGCCGCTGGCAGGCGCCGGCCTCCGGCCGGCGGATTCAAACGAAGAAACCGGAGCTTATCAATACGGTGCAAATAATGTCCACTGCCCGATCAATTTCTTCTTTGCTCACATACAGGCTCGGCATAAACCGAATGACATGAGAACCTCCAGGCAGCACCAGCAGCCCGTGCCGTTGCAGCTCGCAAATGATCGGGGCGACCGGCTCGCGGCATTCGATGCCGATCAGCAGTCCGAGCCCCCTTACGGCCTGAATGACGGAATATCGCCGCAGTTGATCCGTCAGTCTTTGGATGGCGTACGCCCCCATCCGTTCCGCGCGTTCGAAAAGCCGCTCCTCCAGCATCGTTTCCAACGTGGCCAGACCGGCTGCGGAGGCAAGCGGCGCTCCTCCGAACGTTGAGGCGTGGCTTCCCGCCGAAAATGCGTCCCGGAGCTTTTGCTTGCCCATCATGGCGCCTATTGGAAATCCGCTGGCCAGCCCTTTGGCTAGCGTAACAATATCCGGCTCGATGCCGTAATGCTCATAGGCAAACAGCTTCCCTGTGCGCCCCAATCCCGTCTGCACCTCATCGACGATAAGAAGCAGACCGTTCTCCTTGCACAGCTCGGAAAGCCCGGTCACAAATTCACATTCCGCCGGATGAACGCCGCTCTCCCCCTGGACGAGCTCCAGCATGACGGCCGCCGTCTTATCGGTAATCAAGTCTCTTACGGCCCGTATATCGTTATAGGGCGCATACGCAAACCCTTCCGGCAAAGGAAAAAATCCATCCTTGACTTTATCCTGCCCCGTCGCGGTCAATGTCGCTAACGTACGGCCATGAAAAGACTTCTCGAACGTGATGATCTCGAATCTGCCGTTTTTGAGCACCCGCTGATGATACCTTCTGGCGCATTTGATCGCCGCTTCGTTCGCTTCCGCACCACTGTTGCAAAAGAAAACGAGATCCGCGCAGCTATGGGCCGCGAGCATTTGCGCCAGCTTCTCCTGATCCGGGATTTGAAACAGGTTGGATACGTGCCATACCCGTTCGAGCTGCTCCTGAAGCCGCTTCTTTACTTTCCCGGGGACGTGTCCCAGATTGCATGCCGCCAGTCCGGACATAAAATCCAAATACTCCCGGCCTTTATCGTCCCATAGCCGGGTACCTTCCCCTTTAACCAAATTAATCGGGTATTTCGAATACGTCGGAAACAGAGCACTATTGGCGGTCGTATCCATGAAAGTCACTCCTTGAAAAACTGCTTCGTTTGATATAAAGCCGACAGGAATCGATCTACATCCTCTTCCGTGTTATACATATAAAAGCTGGCGCGCGCCGTAGCCCCGGCACCCAAATGATGCATAAGCGGCTCGCAGCAATGATGTCCGGCGCGAATGGCCACCCCGTACGTATCAAGCACGGTGGCGACATCATGAGGATGAATCGCCCCCAAATTAAACGTAACGAGCCCGAGCCGGCCATCCTCCGGGCCATAGATCGACAAATGCTCCATTCGCTTCAACCGCTCCACCGCATAGCGCGTCAATTGCTTGTCGTGCTCCGCTATGCTGTCCAATCCGATTTGCCCCAGGAAATCGATCGCCGCCCCCAAGCCAATTGCGCCCGCAATCGGCGGCGTGCCCCCTTCGAACCTCCACGGCGTCTCCTTCCACGACGAATCGTGCAAGCCGACCCGCTCGATCATTTCTCCTCCGAATTCGATCGGCTCCATTTGCTCCAGAAGCGGCTTTTTCCCGTATAAAACTCCTATACCGGTCGGCCCGCACATTTTGTGTCCCGAAAATGCATAAAAATCGCAGTCCAATTCTTGAACGTTCACCCTCATATGGGGAACGCTTTGCGCTCCGTCTACGACAAGCACAGCCCCGTGCCTATGAGCAATGGCCGCCATTTGTTTCACCGGATTGGCCACGCCCAGCACATTGGATACGTGCGAAACCGCCACAACCTTCGTCCGGTTCGTCATCGTTTTTTCCGCATCTTCGATGGAAAACGTCCCGTCCGATTGAAGAGGAATATATTTTAATACGGCTCCCGCCGTCTTTGCCGCTTGCTGCCACGGAAGCAAATTGCTGTGATGCTCCATCGCGGACACGACGATCTCGTCCCCGCTCCCGCACACCGCTCTTGCATAGCTGCCCGCCACAAGATTGATGGCCGACGTCGTCCCGCGGGTGAAGACGATTTCCCGCTCCGATTTCGCATGGAGAAAACGTGCCGCTTTGACACGCGCGGTTTCGTAGGCGTCCGTCGCTCGCGAACCGAGCGTATGAACCCCCCGATGGACATTCGCATTATCCCGTTCATAAAATCGCCGGACTGCTTCGATCACCTGAATCGGCTTTTGAGCGGAGGCGGCGCTGTCCAAATAAACGAGAGGATGTCCGTTCATGTATTGACCCAATATCGGGAAAAATTCGCGTATATCATAAGGCAGCATATTCAGCCCACCCTTCCTTATCCGTTTAAACGGCGTCGTATAAAGGAAACCGGCCGGTGATTTCCTTCACCTTTCCGCCTAGCTGCTCCAGAAGGAACGAGCGATGCGGATTTTTTAAAGCGACCGCCATGATCCTCGCGATCTCCTTCATTTCTTCATGTCCCATGCCTCTTGTTGTCACCGCAGGGGTCCCGATGCGAATCCCGCTCGTTACGATCGGACTTGCCGTATCGAAAGGAATCGCATTTTTGTTCACTGTAATCCCGATGCCGTCCAGCAAATGCTGAGCTTCCTTGCCCGTCAGACCGATGCTCCGCAGGTCGACGAGAACGATATGATTGTCGGTTCCCCCTGTGACCACATGCAGCCCTTCCGCCATTAGCGCCTCCGCCAAATGTTTGGCGTTGTGGATTACTTTTTCCATATAAGACTTGAATTCGGGAGCGGCCGCTTCTTTAAAGGAAACGGCTTTAGCCGCAATCACGTGCATGAGGGGACCGCCCTGAGTGGCCGGAAAGACCGCTTTATCAATACCCTGCGCCCATGCTTTTCGGCACAAAATCACCCCGCCCCTCGGACCTCGCAGCGTTTTATGGGTTGTCGTCGTCACAAAATGGGCGTGCGGAACGGGATTCGGATGCAGGCCGGCAGCGACAATGCCCGCGATATGTGCCATATCTACGAGGAACAAGGCACCCGAGTCTTCGGCAATCCGGGCAAACGGCTCAAAATCAATCGTGCGCGGATAAGCGCTCGCCCCCACCACAATCATGCGGGGCTTGTGTTTAAGAGCCATTTTTCGCACTTCGTCAAAATCGATACGGTAGGTTTCAGGGTTAACCCCATAAGGTATAAAATTATATATCCTTCCGGACGAATTGACGGGGCTTCCGTGAGTCAAATGACCTCCGTGCGACAAGTTCATCCCCAAGATCGTGTCTCCGGGTTCGGCAGCGGCAAAATATACGGCCATATTGGCCTGTGCCCCCGAATGGGGCTGTACATTGGCATGTTCGGCGCCGAACAACTCCATGACCCTCCGCCTGGCTATTTCCTCCACAATATCCACATACTCGCAGCCTCCGTAATATCTCTTGCCGGGGTAGCCTTCGGCATACTTATTGGTCAAAACGGTGCCCATCGCTTCCAACACAGCCCTGCTCACGAAATTTTCGGATGCGATAAGTTCGATTTTGTCGCGCTGCCGTTCAAGCTCCTGACGAATGGCTGCGGCTACAGCCGGATCTTGCTTGAATAACTGTTCCATTTGTTATCCTCCTCTGAACAAAGTCCCCAATTATCCTTAAAAATTTGCTTCAATATTTCCTGGCACTAAAAAATCGCTTTCGCTTCAACAACAACCTTGACGTTTTGCAGGGATGGATCCTCGGGTCCTTTTACGGGAAGACCGACTTCCAAATGATCGAGGATATAACGAATGTGCTGTTCCGCGATCAGCTCGCCGGGTAGCAAAATGGGAATTCCCGGCGGGTACACATAAACGGATTCAGCCATAATGCGTCCGGCCGATTGCTTTAAGGGAACGAGCTCGGTGTCCCCATAAAAAGCATCCCTCGGCGTAAGCGTCAGCTGCGGGATATCCGGAACGTTCACCTCCACCTCCCGGAAATCGCGTTTAACGGGATGGACCTCCGCAAGCTCCGACAAAGCTTTGAGCAGGCAATCTACGGTTTCTTCCGAATCGCCCGGAGTCACGATGCAAAGGATGTTGTACATATCGCTCAGTTCCACCTCGATATTGTGGTGCTGCCGCAGCCAATTTTCCGCCTCGTATCCGGTAATGCCGAGCTCCCGTACATGCACCGTAAGCTTTGTCGGATCGAAATCGAACGCCGCATCGGTCCACAATATTTCTCTGCCGAAAGAAGCGAGGCCGGGTATTTCATTGATTCGTTCCCTGGCATATTCGGCGAGGCTGATCGCCTTTTCCAATAAATTGCGGCCTTGCAAGGCGAGATGCTTGCGCGCCGCGTCCAAGGAGGAAAGCAAAATGTAGGACGTGGATGTCGTTGTCAGCATGCTGAAAATCGTCTGCACCTTTTTGGGCTGTACGATCCCTTTTTTAATATGAAGCAGCGAGCTTTGCGTGAGCGACCCGCCAAGCTTGTGCATGCTGGTCGCAGCCATATCCGCCCCGGCCTGCATAGCCGACAGCGGCAGCGTTTCGTGAAAGTGCAGCAGCGCTCCATGCGCTTCGTCGACAAGGACGGGAATGCCGTATTGATGGGCAAGTTCGACGATCGCCTTTAAATTCGTGCATACGCCGAAATAAGTCGGATTGATGACGAGCACAGCCTTGGCATCCGGATGCCTTTCAAGCGCCTTCCTCACCGAACGGACGGAAATGCCGTGATCGATTCCCCATTTTGCATCCCGTTCGGGCGTTACGAAGACGGGCTTCGAGCCGGCAAGGACGATCGCAGATAAAATCGACTTATGGAGGTTACGCGGCACGATAATCTTATCGCCCGGCCCGCAGACCGACATGATCATGGTCATATTGGCTCCGCTTGTCCCTTGTACGGAGAACAAAGTATAGTCTGCGCCAAATGCATGAGCGGCCAAGCGCTGCGCTTCGTCAATCACACCGGCGGGCTGATGCAAATCATCGAGAGGTGCGATATTGATTAAATCGATGGACAGGACGTTCTCGCCCAAAAATGCTCTAAACTCGCTTTCCATTCCTACTCCTTTTTTATGACCCGGTATGTGGAATGGAATCGGGTTCCGCTTGGCATGCTCAAGCAATGCCGTAAATAATGGTGTACGATGTTGCTCCATAGTGGATAACCAATTCCTTCCGGATGAGCTTCGTTTTCCGGTTCAGTATAAATCGCGAGAAACGTATCGTTCAATACTATTGTTTATATAATTACGATAGGCGTTACCTATCAATCACATTCGCCAAACGCGGCTCCAGCCTATCATAATGATAGTTAATTTGTAATTGAAGCCGGAATGCACGGCCGATATAATGCAATTTATCTTGACAACTTACCGAAGGTTGGCGATCCCGATGAAAAGTCAGCACTTTTTGCGTTTATTGACCGAGCTAACGTCCTATAAGTGGTCTTCCCGTTTGATCGGTTCGTTTACCAAAACAAAGACGAGCCGTCTGCTGATTCCGTGGTATTCGAAAACTTACGCCATTTGTAATGAAGAAGCTGAAAAACCGGTTAGCGCTTATCGATCGTTAAACGATTTTTTTACCCGCCGTTTGAAAAGCGGGCTGCGGCCCGTCGACCCATATACCGCTTCGCTTGTTAGCCCGGTGGATGCCACTGTCACCGAAATCGGACGGATTCATGACAACTTGTCAATCCGCGTTAAGGGGCAGGAGTACAAAGTCGGGGAATTGTTGGGGCGTTCAATTATACCCGGCAACTTCAATGGAGGTTTTTTTATTATTTTATATTTGAGTCCAGCCGACTATCATCGCATCCATTCGCCCGTCAGCGGGTTTATTCGCGAGACAGCCCATATTCCGGGAAAAGCATATCCGGTCAATGAATTCGGTTTGAAACATATGCGCAAAGTTTTAAAACGCAACGAAAGGCTCATTACCTATATGCAGCACCGGTACGGGATCCTATCGATCGTTAAAGTCGGCGCTATGAACGTTTGCAGCATAAAATACACGGAACCTCTTTCGCTCCGTCTCAACAAAGGAGATGAATTTGCTTATTTTGAGTTCGGCTCAACCATCATCCTGCTTATGGAAAATGAACCATTCGAGTTCCGTAGCGGGCTTGGATTGGGCAGCCGGGTGCGTGTAGGTGAACCTTTAGGTTATTGGGTGGCTCAGATGAACTAGAGAGAAGATCTTTTGGGAGGTACCATGCATAATATGTTAATTTTTACCAAATACTTGCGAGACATAATACGATCGTCGTTCTTATCGTTTTCTTATTCATCATTCCCGTATACGCATCATGGGGAGAGTACATCAGCTCGGGCATCTCGGAGCGCTTATCGCTTTGGTCATATTCCGCCGCTCGGCGCTCCGGCTGAAAACAGCCCAAAAATGGAAGCCGCTGTGGACGTGCTTCCGATACCATCCATTCACCCCGAAACTTTAAGAAAGGCATGAATAACCTCTGCCAGCTGCTTAGGCGTCTCCATCATGCTCATATGTCCGGCTTTTGGAATGACATGTTGGGTCGCATAGTTACTAGTAGCCGAAAAAGCACGCTCTCGCGATATGAGCTGATCGTGTTCGCCTGCAACGAGCAGTACAGGTACCTTCGCATCCAGAATAACTTGACTCCGATCGGGTCTGGTCCGCATCCCTTCTAACGTGCGGATCGCCCCGTCTGGATGGGTCCCATAACCAATCTTTTTCGCTGCTTCCACCCGATCGGTCATTTGTTCCACATGAGCAGGTGCGAATAATTTCGGAATCAGACCGTTAACGAATACGTTTAATCCCTGTTCTCGGATGGTCTTCATGCTATTCAAACGGCCTTCCTTACCCTTTTCATCGTCGGGCAAAGCGGTAGAATGTATGAATCCGAAACGTGTTAATTTCTCCATATGACGCTCAGCAAATGCCAAGGAAACATACCCTCCCAACGAGTGACCCAATAATGTCGCTTTCTCCACTCCCAGCTGTTGAAGAAGCCGGTCCATATCGTCCGCCATGACATCCATCGAATAGGACCCGTCGGGGGCATCCGAGTCTCCGTGTCCTCTTAGATCAGGAAAAATAAACCGGTAATCCGATGGAAGGTAAGTTTGTATGGCGTCCCAATACGATGAGCTGCCGCAAAAACCATGGAGCAGTACGACCGCCTCCCCTCGCCCTGTTTCTTTATAAGCTATTTTGTTGGAATCTACCGTTACAAACTTTTTTTCCATGATTAAAATCATCCTTTCTTTAATCCTAATAATCCTTATTTACGGCTGTCTGTTCCACTCCATGCTCTTTCATCAGCCTATTGATCCCGGGAGATTGTTCATGCAGAAACTTTTCAAATAATTGAGTTGCTTTCGTTTGAAAATTCGATTTCCTTACCACGATGGAGAATTTTCTTTCTACAGGGGTATCCATGAATCGAATTTCGCAAAGCGTATTCCACATAAGCTCTTTGCGTACAACCCACTTTGATAATACAGTAAGACCGAGCCCCGCTTCCACCGATTCCTTGATCATTTGCGAGCTGCTGTATTCCACTACCGATTTGGGCTGAATGCCGTAAGTTCTAAAAACATGATCCGTAATCTCCCTCGTACCTGAACCGCGTTCCCGAATAATCCAGTTTTCGTTCTCCATCTGATTGGCCGTAATGTGTTTCCGGGATGCTAACGGATGATTGTATGCGCCGACGATCACAACCGTATCCTCTGCAAAAGGGCGCACGTCGACGTTGTTATCATGCACGGATTTTCCTTCAATGATCCCGATATCCAGCGTTCCTTCGGCAACCTGCTTCACTACGGTAATGGTGTTGTCGATGGATATTACGGGAATGATCTTGCCGTATGAGCTGCGAAACCCGGCAATGATGTGAGGCAAAACGTATTCCCCGAATGTAAAGCTGGCACCGATATACAGCGATCCGCTGGCTTCCTCTTTCAGATCTTTAATAAGCCGATCCATTTGGTCATATCTGCTTAAAATTTCCTTTGCATGATGGTAAACCACCTCACCGGCTTTTGTCAAACGCACGTATTTATTGGTTCTGTCGAATAATTTCACATCAAACCTGTGTTCAAGCGTCTGAATGTGCTGACTGATCGCAGGCTGGCTGATAAAAAGTTTTTCCGCGGCGCGCGTAAAGTTTTGTTCATCGGCCACCGTCACAAAAGCAAGCAGTTGTTGATCCATAACCCTTTCACCCGTCCCGTAAGATACATAACCATAAACTTATTATCATCATAATTATAATGTATTTTTATTATCAATGAAACTCCACTATACTTTGGCTATGTTAGAAGGTGGAGGTGGAAAATATGGACATCCAAAAATCGGCTGCAGCAATAACCGATTCATTCCATATCGTGGGAAAGGAGGCCCATCTGCGCGCAAACCGGAACACATCCCGGGACCGGCTGCGGCTCGGGGGAATTGCTTTTACTTTTGCGATCGCTTTATTGGGGTTGGGCTTGTCGAAATTGCCGCTGTTTGATCGCATGGGACAGCTTGCATGCGCCATTCTTATCGCGGTCATGTATCGGCAAGTCGCGGGTTATCCGGAAGCGATTCGCCCGGGCATTCAGTTCTCGGCCAAAAAATTGCTGCGCTGCGCGATCATTCTATACGGATTAAAGCTGAATATCGATGTCGTTTTGCACCAAGGACTTTGGCTGTTGGTTCGGGACACGGGTACGATTGTATTTGCCATCGGTGCCACCGTGCTCCTGGCAAAATGGCTCCAAGCGGATCGTGCCCTCTCCCTG
Source organism: Paenibacillus hamazuiensis (assembly GCF_023276405.1). Lineage (NCBI taxonomy): Bacteria > Bacillati > Bacillota > Bacilli > Caryophanales > Paenibacillaceae > Paenibacillus > Paenibacillus hamazuiensis. Next base: position 475,924 of record NZ_JALRMO010000001.1, on the reverse strand, counting down.
TTGTTGGGGATCGGAACCGGCGTATGCGGAGCTGCAGCGATTGCGGCAGTGTCGCCGATTTTGAAAGCCAAAGAAGAGGATACGGCAATGGGGGCCGGAATTATCGCACTCATGGGAACCATCTTTGCCATAGGTTATACCTTTATTCGTCCGTTTGTCCCTTTTTCGGCGGTCAGCTACGGAATTTGGGCGGGCGTAAGCCTTCATGAGATTGCACATGTGGCATTAGCCGCCGCCCCGGCCGGTCAAGACGTTTTGGCGGATGCCCTGCTGGCTAAATTGGGCCGCGTGTTTCTGCTGGTTCCGCTCAGCTTTATTCTGATGGTTTGGATGAAGCGGAAGGGAAAGACGAAATCGAGCGAGGCCAAAATCGAATTCCCTTGGTTTCTTGTCGGATTCATTTTGATGAGTTTGGTCGGAAGCTACATGATCGGGAAATCGGTCATTATTCAGGCCCAAGTGATGAACCGTGTGGCAGATGTTACAACTTTTCTCTTAACGATGGCCATGGTGGGTCTGGGACTCAATGTGAGCTTCAAGGATTTGCGCACGAAAGCCTTGCGCCCCTTGTTAGCTATGACCGTTGTATCATTGCTTTTAACCATAATCACTTTCTTTACGGTCTGAAACCTGGCAAACCCGATTTTGACGAACGTCGTTGCAGGCGCCAAGAGCTCAAGAACGCAGCAAAAAGACTCCGGATTTTTTTTCGGAGTCTTTCAAGTCCCCAATCAGGACGGATATGCCGATCCCCTGCACTTCCCGGTCCGGTCTCCCTGACCGGCCATGCTCTTTACCCTTTCACCGAGCCTACCATAATGCCGGAGACGAAGTGCTTCTGCAGCCACGGATATACGATCAGAATCGGTACGGTGGCGAACATGATGTTGGCGGCCTTCAGGCTCTCGGGCACAATTTCGACGATCCGGCTTCCTTCCATCTGCAATAAATCGGCGGCCATGCTGTTCATGATCAGCTGATACAGCTTAAGCTGCAGCGGATATAATTTCGGGTCCGTGATGTAAAATAACGTGTCCATGAACCCGTTCCAGCGGTTTACGGCATAGAAGAGGCTTAACGTGGCGAGAACCGGCATGGAGAGAGGAAGGACAATCCGGGTTAGCATCCGAAAGTAGCTGCAGCCGTCGAGCTCGGCGGATTCCTCCAGACTTTTTGGAATCGATTGAAAAAAAGTGATCAAAATGATCATGTAAAACGGATTGATCATAAGCGGCAGGATCATCGACCAGACCGTATTCAACAAGTTCAGCTGTTTAACCAAAATGTATTCGGGAATGATGCCGCCGCTGAAAAACATCGTGATGACGATCATATACATGACGAACTTCCGGCCCTTCAGCTCCGTCTTGGTCAAAGGATATGCGGCGGCAATCGTCATCGCCATACAAATCGCCGTATATAATGCGGTTAAGATGATGGTAAAACCGAGCGATCTCAGCATCGTCGCATCGCCGATTACCCGCTCGTACGCCTGCACGCTCCATTCGATCGGAAACAGAGTGACTTCCCCGGACAGGATCGGACGATTGGAGCTGAGCGAAATCGCTGCGATATGAAGAAAAGGAGCCAAACACAGCACCAAACATAAGCTGAGGAGCGTGATGTTCACCGCATCGAAGGCCCGGTTTGCCGTTTTTGCACCCATGCTAACACTCCCTTCGGGCTGAGCCCTAAATAATGCCCTGATCGGTCGTTTTTTTGGAGATGTAGTTGGAGGTCAAAATGAAGACAAGCCCCACGACCGCTTGAAAAAAGCCGACGCCGGTCGCCAGCGAATAATTGCCGTTTTGCATGCCCATTTTGTAGACGAACGTGCTGAGCACTTCGGAAAATTCGCTGACCTGCACATTGCCCAGCACGTACGGGCGGTCAAAGCCGATTTGCACCATCTCCCCCAGCCTCAGCAGCAGAAGGACGATGATCGTCGGTTTGATGCCGGGCAGCGTAATATGCCATATTCTCGCCAGTCTTCCGGCTCCATCGGACTCCGCCGCTTCGTAAAGCTCTTGATTGATGCCGGTCATCGCGGCGAGGTAAATGATCGTTCCCCAGCCCGCGCTTTGCCAGATTCCGGTCCCGAGGTAAGTGATCAGCCAATCGTACTTATCGGAAAGGAACGGAACGGGTTCGATTCCCATTTTGCCGAGCAGGATATTGACGATCCCCGTTTTCGTCGCGAAAACCTGGTATACGATCCCGCCGATAATGATCCACGAAATAAAATGCGGAAGATACAAAATGGTTTGCGATAGCTTCTTGAACCATCGGATTCGGAGTTCGTTCAGCATAACGGCAAGGATGATCGGGGCCGGAAACGAAACGAGCAGATCGAGAAAGTTCAGCATAAACGTATTTCTCAGCGCAGTATAAAACGTCGGCATTTGAAAGATATCGCGGAAAGTAGCGAGCCCGTTCCATGGACTTTTGTTAATGCCTTGAAAGAAGTTGAAATCTTTAAACGCTATGGTCACTCCGTACATGGGGCCGTATTTGAAAACGGCAAAATATAAGACGGGAAGCGCCAGCAGCGCATATAGCTGCCAGTACCGCGAAATATAAATTCGTAAGCCTCCCATACTCTTCATCTCCTTACACCCGTATGAAAAGGCTCATGCATGAGAGAGGCGTCTCCCCCATGCATGAAGCGATAGCTTATTTTTTCATTTGCGGATACAATTCTTTTCTCTCCTTGGCAATTTCCGCCCCGCCGTTGGCCATGTAGTCCTGCAGCGCCGCGTCATACACCTTGTCAAAGTCCGCCGGCTTGGCGATGATCGCTTTGACGAGAAGCTCCTGGTATTTGTCCTTCAGCACCTTCGTGTATTTCACCTCGGATTGCATCGGCCGCGGCAGACGAATCTGCGGAATGCCGTCCGTGAGGCCGTTCTTTTTGGCAATAGCCGCATCTTTGCGCTGCTCCTCCGGCAGACCCGTTACTTGGGCGGCTACGTTTTTCTCCGGATCGCCGAAATCGATGCCGTTGGTCACAATGAGCATGTCGCCGAAGTTGTACAGCAGGTTTTTCGTATCGTCGGACACGATGGTCGTGGGGATGCCGTTTTCCAGCTTGTAGTTTTTACCCTCCACCCCGAAGGCCATCATGTACATGTTTTCCTTCTGGGCCATCCAGTTCAAATATTTCACGGCTTCGGCCGCATGCTTGCTCGATTTCGGAACCATGATGAACATGCCGGCAGGAATATAAGAAGGCTTCGCATGCTTGCCCTGATCGTTCGTATACGGATCGATCGGCGTGAGCTTCGCTCCCGGCACGTTCTTTTGCAGCACTTCGAGGTTGGCTCCGATGCCGTAGCTGGTGCCTGCATCCTCGGCATACATGCCCGTCTTGCCGGCCATGACATCCTGGTTCAGCTTCTTCTTATCCTTATCCAAAGCGAAGTCGGGACTCATGAGGCCCTCGTTGTACAGCTTGTTCAGGAAGCGGACCCCGTCCTTATGTCCGGGCAGCGTGACCGGCTGGTCGGAGGATCCGAAGCGCTGCGTCAACGTGAATCGCTCTTCGTCCGATATATTGGTTTTCAGGAAGGAATAAATGATCGGTTCATAAGAAGCCTCGAACAACCCGAAGCCGAGAGGAATCGTTTGATCGCCGCCGGGCTTCTTCTCTTTAAACGCTTTCAGCGTGTTGTAAACTTCCTCCGTCGACTTCGGCACCGGCAGGTTCAGTTTATCCAGCCAGTCCTGGCGAATCATGGAGGAGTATTTGCCCAAATAAACCCGCTTGGCCGGAATGGCGTACTGGACATTGTCGAACTTGCCGTTCGCGAGCGTATCCGCCCCCAGGTAGCTTTTCAGGTTCGCGCCATGTTCGTCGATCAGCTTGCCGAGGTCGGTTAGGCCTCCCTGCTGCGCATATTTGTAGACGAGGTTCGAGTCGTACGTAAAAACGATATCCGGGGCATCCCCGCTGGCCATCAGCACGTTCAGCTTATCCACTTCCTGTGCCCGCGGTACCGGCACGTATTCGAGCTTGATGTTGTTTTTGTCCCCGAAATTTTGCTGGACCCATTTGGTCATCAGATTGTCCGTTACGGTCATTCCCGTCGGGGAATTGCCGCGGTCGAACACCTCGACTTTTAATGTAACCTGCTGCGCCGGTGCCGGAGCAGCCGTTTTCCCTTGGTCCTTGGCGTTTGTTTGTTCATTGCCGGACCCTTCCTTACTCGTACATGCGGTCAGCATGCTGAATGCCATCGTCGCCGATACCGAGCAGGCGAGCATCCGTTTCGCTAACGATTTTCTCAAGAGAGCCATCTCCTTTTTAAAAATTCGTTCGATATGCGATCCCGCCGGCGTCATCCGCCGGATCTGATTCCGTTATACCGGGAAAGCAAAACGGCGGCAATCAACATGATTCCGCCGCTTTACCAAATCGCCGTAAGGAGCCCTGCACATGGAGGCAACCATTTTCCGGCAACAAACATATTTCCGGTTTCTTATAATGGGAGCACCCCCTAAACAAGATGACCGAGCATCACAATGGGGAATGAAAATGGGCGCCATCGTCTATTTTCCCATCAAATCCCCCTGCAGGCTTCCGTAGCCGGCTGCCCTTAAGGCGCCCCCCAGCGCAATGTTGTAAGGTTAAGCGGGAACATAGCGGAACTATGATTCGCTAAGTGGGGCGATTTCGGATATTTTTGGAAATTAGCGGAACTCAGGTGCGGTATTTGTCTGTTTCTCCACTCCTCAAGCCATTTTTCACCGATTTAGCGCATCTCAGTTCCTCTATTTTTTCAAATCACCCATTTTTCCGAGAATAGCGAACGTGTGTTCCGCTATTTTTATAAACTACTTATTTTCGAGGAATAACGTTCCTAGTGTCGTTCGCTCTTATATGGTTCAACCCTTGATTTCGCCCATGCCTGTAACCTGACAACATTGGGCGCTTACGCCCTGGACCCGCCCGCCGGGAGGGAATGCTCGCTGCCAGTTCGCGTTTACCGGTCTTGTTTGCTCCCGCAAACCTATGACCGACACGCTTTACCCCGATCGATAGGCCGTTGATACTCAAAAAACACGATCTTGCGATTCAATGTTCTTCCTCCGGCGCCAGCTGCCTGTATTTGCGGTAATCGCCGGGTGTGACGCCAACGACCTTCTTGAACGTTCTGCCGAAGGAGATCGAATGGAGATAACCGACTTTGAGGGCAATATCCTGTATCGGCTCCTCGGTTTCGTGCAGCAGCTTCTTGGCATGATCCATCCGCAGGTTGACGAGGAAATCGACGAACTTCATGCCGAAATGCTCCTTGAACAATTGACTGGAATACTTGCCGTTTATGGAAAATTTGTCGCTGATATGATTTAACGATAAGTCCGGGTTGGCGTAGTTTTCTTCAATGTAGGCGCGGATTTCGCGGATGAGATGATGATAGCTTTTGGACTCTTGCAGCGAGACTTGCTTGGCGTGCAATTTTTCGAAGGCGGAAACAAACGCCGGCAGCAGATCTTCGAGCGTTTCCGCCCGTTCTGCGGCGGCCGTCAGCTCGGGGTGAACGGCAGTGCGCCAATATTCTCCGAGCGCAGGCTCGGCCTCGAGCATCGAGCGCTCCACAATGTTGATCCAATATTGCAGCAAATGATCGACGACCTCCTGCGGAAGAACGTCCTGCTCCAGGTACTGGGCGAAGGAGCTCAGCCGGCCCGGAAAAGACGCGCTGCCCATGCGAAGGTCCTGCAGCATGGCATCGAACAGCTGAAAGTAAACCCGCGTATCCCTCGGTCGTTCTTCTTCCAGCTCCTTGAACGAGATCAGCTGATTGCTGCCGAGGGACATTTTAAACTGCAGCGCCTCCACGGCTTCTTCAAAGCTGGCGGAAACCTCGCGCACCCCGGCGGCCGGACGGCCGACACCGATCGTGACGGAAAATTTCAAATTCAGCGCCACCCAGACCCGCAAATGCTCGAGCATATCGGCGGCGCGAGTCTCCAGATCAGAGGACGAAGCGGCATTGTCCAGATACAAAATCGCCAGACGGCTGCCGGATATCCATTCCTCCCATATTCGGCCGCCGGAAAATTCCTTCGATACGTTCGCCAGAGCATATTTGAGCAGGTGCTGGTCCTGTAACGAATACGACTCTTTAAACCGCTCGTAATGATCGATTTCCACCACGGTGGCGGTCAGGCAGCTGAAATCGTCCGGCAGGTGAAATTCCGCCATACGCGCTTTCCAGACGCTGTCGTCGGCGTGGCCTTGCCCGTGGATCAGTTCCAGGAACGCCTGCTTTCGCTTTGCGGGCAAGTCCTCCATGCGGCGCTTCTCGTATACGTTTTTCTCCTGAAACAGGTTGTCCAGCACTTTCCGGATATAGGAAAATTCGTCGCTGCCTCCTCCCTTGAGTTGGTTTTTCCCGTAGGCGTTGATCTGCTGCACGATGTCCTCCACCGGCTTATAGTTGCGCCTTGTCAGAACGAAGGTGAAGATCAGGCTGATAAGCACCGTCAATACCCCGATACCGATCCAAATTCTTGAAATGACGGTCACCCAGCTAAAAAGAACGCCGCCGTATACCCCGCTGATAAAATCCCACCCGATATAATCCGAATGGAGGCGGGTTACGACTTTGCCTTGGTGCTTGTTGTCCGCGGGCCGGGCTGCCGCGGCTTCGGGAAGCGGGTACACCGTCTCGCGATCGGCGGTCTGAATTTCAAGAAACGTGATATCGGGATTAATCGATTCATGAACGAACTGCAAGAGCGCGTCCACTTTAACGTTGACGACGATGATCCCTTGATTGCCGAAGGGCAGCAGCGCCTTCTTGGTCATGGAGATGACGCCCACCTTCGGCTCGGAGCTGAACTCCGCGTACTTCCGGACCGGCGACCACATTGCGCTGGCCGGCTTGCTGAGCGCCTCCTGCAGAAACGCATTGTCTTCAAATTCGGTCAACCGGGAGTAGAGACTTTTGGACAGGACGATTTTATCCGCCGACCTGTATAAGTAGATGGAGTGAATCAGCGGGTTCTCCTCGATCAGTTTGCCGATCTCCCGGGATACCAAATAATTGACCAGCAGCTGATTTTCTCCGCCGGCCATTTCGAAAAAATCAGCGTAAGCCGGATTGCTGTTAACTCCCTCGAGAACCAGATGCTCAATGTTTCGAAGCGAATTTTGCATCGAGTCGCTGACATATTCGGTAAAAATCCGGTTCGCTTTTTCCGTCTCGTGCACAGAGATTTCGCTGATGATAGACACGGAGATGAAGACCAGCATCGAGATCGTGATGAACAGCACCGGAAGATAGGAAAGGAGCAGACGGTTGCGCCACGTTTTCTTCAAATCGATTCCCCCCGAGTGCAGGTTTTGTTGAACGATCAGATCATGAATTCGCTTTCAATGGAAACAATGCTCATTTCCTACAAAAACCAGTGTACCAAAATTTGCAGAAAGATTTAAGGAGGAAATAGCGAGGCTGAGGAAATAAAAGTTAAATTGAGGCGCCCTCTTAAACATGGTAACATCGTGTTTATAAAACTTTATCGAGGGGATACGTCATGCCGAAAACGATCTTGATCGTGGAAGATCAACAAATACTGCGGGAAATCATGAAGGAGTATTTGTTGGACGAAGGCTTCCGCGTGGTGGAGGCGAGCGATGGGAGCCGGGCTTTGGAGTTGTTTCATGAGCATGAGATCGATCTGATCATTCTGGACATTATGCTGCCGGAATTGGACGGGTGGTCCGTCTGCCGGCGGATTCGCAAGACGTCGAACGTTCCGATTCTGATGTTGACGGCCCGGTCGGACGAGAACGACACGCTGCTGGGATTTGAGCTCGGTGCGGACGATTACGTTGTCAAACCTTGCAGCCCTCCCATCCTGCTGGCGCGAACGAAACGGCTGCTGGAAAACCGGCAAATCCGCGAGCCGGGGGATACGTTGTCCGGCGGGGGGATTGCGGTCCATCTCCCGTCCCGCACCGTTACGCTGGACGGGAAGCTCTGCAGCCTGACGCATACGGAATTCGAAATATTGGCCTGCCTGATGAAGAACAAAGGCAACATTATCACACGGGATCAACTCATCTCGAAAATTTGGGGCTACGACTTCGCCGGCGACGATCGTACTTTAAGCAGCCATATCCGCAATCTGCGTTCCAAGCTGGGCGAGCATGCATGCCGGATCGTCACCGTCGTTCGTTCAGGCTACAAATTCGAGGATCGGCCATGAGGAAGAGCATCGTCTTCAAGCTGTTTCTGCTTACAACAGGCTTATGCACATTTGTGATCGCCAGTATCTTTGCCGGACAAACCTTGTTTTTCAAGATGTTCTACGTGTATAAGAAGGTGGATAACGTTCGGACCGCCCTTCAAGCCGCTTCTCAAGAAGATTGGAGAAATGCCGGGGATGCCCGGACCGCGTTCCGGAACGAGCAGCAATTTTATCAAAAATACAACACCTGGATTACCGTGCTGAACTCCGAAGGCAGCTTGAAGTATGCGGACGACTTCGAAATGGAGGTGCGATTGGAGAATTCGGCGGACGCTTCCGCTCTATCTGGCCGAACAATTGCCATTCCGCTCTACACGGTCATGAATGTGGAAGATTTGAGCGCCGACAATCCGCTTCGATCCGACATCCTCGTTAAACCGGGGGGACGCATCGCCATCGAAGGCGTCCTGATCGACAAGCAGCTGTTCCCGCAGCGGATCGGGAGGAACGCCTCCAATCTGCGGGAGGAAAACCGTCTGGAAAACGGACAGCTCAACCGCAAGGAATACGAAGTCGTCCCGAGGTTCAAGAGCCCGACCGAATATCACGAACGTTACCCTAACGCTTTGGTATACGGTACGCTAACGCAAGTCCGGACGCCGGAGGGAGCGAACGAATCGCGGTATACGAACCATTTGTTTTTGGAACGGGTGAAAGCTTTTCAAGCCGAACTGCTCTACGGAGATTTCAGCGGAAAAGCCGATACCGTCAGCGATTACGAGGAAAACAACGTTCCTTACAAAATATTCGTCAAACGCTTGACGGATCGGACAGGAAACGCCGAGTACTTGTTTGCCATGACGTCGCTCCAGCCCGTGAACGAAGCCGCGGGAGTGATGATCCAGTATTACGGCTATATCGTGTTAGGCACCTTGCTGCTTGTCCTGCTGGCCTCTTTTTATTATACCCGCCGCATTGCCCGTCCGCTGCTTCGCATGAACGACGCGACGCAAAGAATGGCCAACCTGGACTTTTCCGCCCGAATTCCGGTTTCAACCGATGACGAGATCGGCAACTTGTCCCGCAACATCAACGAGCTTTCAAGCTTACTGCATGACCATATCGTCCGGCTGGAGCAGGATATCGAGCGGGAAAAGCGGCTGGAGCAAACGCGAAAAGAGTTCATCGCCGGCGTATCTCACGAATTGAAAACCCCGCTCAGCGTCATCGAGAGCTGCCTTTACATTATTAAAGACAAGCCGGACAGCCAGAAGCGAGAGCATTACTTCTCGGCCATGGAAGACGAAGTGAAGAAGATGAACCTGCTGATCGCGGACATGCTGGAGCTCGCGAAATACGAATCCGGGACCTATAAGATGGAAATGTCTTCTTTCCGCATCGACGCCATCCTGGAGCGGGTTTGCGCGAAGCTGGCTCCGGATATTGCCGGCAAGCGGCTGCGGCTGCATACCCGCTTCGTCCCCGCCTATGTGGTCGCCAATCCGCTGCGCATCGAGCAGGTCGTCGTGAACTTCCTGACGAACGCGATCCGCTACACGCCGGAAGGCGAAAGCGTCTTCGTTAAGGCCGTCGAGGAACGGGAGACCGTCAAGGTATACATCGAAAACAAAGGCGCTCACATTCCGGACGACCAGATGGAGAAAATATGGGATCGCTTCTACCGCGGCGAACGCTCCCGCCATCGTTCGACCGGCGGCACCGGGCTCGGCCTTGCCATCTGCAAGCAAATTTTGGAGCTGCACGGGGCGCCTTACGGGGCTATGAATACCGAGGACGGCGTGCTGTTTTTCTTTGAATTGAACAGGAAGAAGGAAGCGTAGAACTTCGGTTCTGCGCTTTCTTTTTAGAATCAGAATTTATAAGCCGCAGGCGTTAAACATCTGATTCGCAAGAAAAGCTTCCGCTTAAACACGAAAGTATCTTCATAGAACAGGCTTCGATCAGAAGCTTTTTTTATTCGATCTGCAATTCATCTGCATATGATCTTTATTTTCATAGCGTAATCTTCTCCTTGACCCATACGAAAGGAGAAATGAATGATGCTAAAAAAAATGTCGGTTGTGCTGGCGATCGGAATCGTCGCCTTATCGGTTGCGGCGTGCGGGAATCAAGTCAACCATGGACAGGCCCCGGCTTCCGCGGCTTCGGGAACGATAACGAACGCGGCGGCGACTTCGCAGCCGTCTTCATACGAGCTGCTGTATCGGACAACCATTTTTCTCGGAGATTCGATTACGGAGGGACTGTCTTATCACGATGTGCTGAAAAAGGAAAACGTGCTGGCCGGTGCGGGAAAGACAGCCGAATTCGCGATGAAAGACGTTGACGACCTGGCCGGACGAAAACCCGAACGCGTGTTCATCCAATTGGGATCGGACGATATTCTGTGGCCGACGGCCGATCCGAAGCAATACTCGCTGAAGCACTACGCCGAGTTGATCGACAGCATCAAAGCGAAGCTTCCGAAGGCGAAGATTACGCTGCTGACGGTAACCCCGGTTACGGCCGACGCGGAGAAAGCGGAGCCGCGTTACCGAAATATCGGAGATTACAACAAAGGGCTCAAAGCGCTCGCCGCCAAAAAGCAAGTGGGATACGTCGACCTGACTCCGCTCGTTGCCGAGCATTCAAATCTGTATGACAAGGACGGTATTCATTTCCAAGCGGCGTTTTATCCGTTCCTGCTCGATTACTTGAAAGATCGTGCGAATTGACTGATAAACGTCCACAATGCTCCTGGAGGTAACGAGAATTGGTATTCAGCAGTCTGATCTTTCTGTTTCAATTTTTGCCCGCCGCACTGCTCTTTTATTACGTCTCGCCCAAGAAGCTGCGGAACGCCGTTCTGCTCGCCGCAAGTCTCGTCTTTTATGCATGGGGCGAGCCGCTGTATATTTTTCTGATGATCTTCTCCACCGTTTTCGATTATACGAACGGGCTCCTGATCGACAAGTTCAGGCACCGGAAGACGGTTGCGAAGGCGATCTTCATCGGCTCCCTCTTCGGCAATTTGGCGATTCTTTGCTTCTTCAAATATGCCGGGTTCATCGCCTGGAATCTGAATCAACTGTTTCACCTCCAGCTGCAGGCTGCCGATCTTCCGCTGCCGGTCGGCATTTCCTTCTACACGTTCCAAACGATGTCCTATGTGGTGGACGTCTACCTCGGCAAGGCAGCGGCACAGCGAAATATCGTCGCATTCGGCACCTATGTGACGATGTTTCCGCAGCTCGTTGCCGGTCCGATCGTCAAATACGGAGACGTCGCCCGGCAGCTCGTCTCGCGCAAAGTGACGTTGGAGCGGTTCGGAGAAGGCGCAGAATGGTTCATTAGAGGTTTGGTCAAAAAGGTGCTGCTCGCCAACAATATCGGAATGCTGTGGACGAGCGTGAAAACGGCGCCTGCGGAGGACGTGACCGTGCTATCCGCCTGGCTTGGCATCGTGGCGTTCACGCTGCAAATTTACTTCGACTTCAGCGGCTATTCGGACATGGCGCGGGGGCTCGGCAAGATGTTCGGGTTCGAATTGACGGCAAACTTCGATTACCCGTACATTTCCCGAAGCGTGACGGAGTTTTGGCGGCGGTGGCATATTTCGCTCGGCTCCTGGTTCCGGGAATATGTGTATATTCCGCTCGGCGGCAACCGGCAGGGCCTCGGCAAGCAGCTCCGGAATCTGCTCGTCGTCTGGCTTCTGACCGGATTGTGGCACGGGGCCAGTTGGAACTTTGTCGTCTGGGGTTTATATTTCGGGCTGCTCGTGACGATGGAGAAGCTGTTTCTCCTGAAATGGCTGCCGCGTTGGCCGCTCGCGGTTCGCCATCTCTACACGCTTCTCGCCGTCATCGTCGGCTGGGTGTGGTTTGAATTGGGCACCTTATCTTCCGCGTGGACGTTTATCGGAACCATGTTCGGCTTCGCCGCGCACGGATGGGCGGATCGTCAGGCGCTTTACGATCTAACGGCGAACGGAATCCTGCTCGCGCTGTGTGCGCTGTGCGTTACGCCGCTTCCGCACCGGATGGCCTCGCGCCTTAAGATCAGATGGCGCCTCGCAGGCTCGATAGCATTTCCGGCTTTTTACCTCGCCGCATTGGTTCTGTCGACGGCTTACCTTGTTGGCGGGACGTACAATCCGTTCTTATATTTCCGTTTTTGAAGGGAGGGGGCTGCCGTGAAGGGGTACGACACGAAACGCAGGTCCCTTACGGGTCTGCTGCTGATGTTCTATGTCGGCGCGATGGCCGCGGCGAACTTTCTCACGCCCGACAAGATCTTCTCGGAATCGGAAAATCGGGTGTTGGAAAAGCGGCCCTACTTCTCGCTGCATTCGCTCCTGTCGGGGCATTTCACTTCCGATTACGAACGTTATACGTCGGACCAGTTCGCCTTCCGGGACGCCTGGGTCGGCGTGAAGACCGATACAGACCGTGCCTTGGGCAAAAAGGACAGCAACGGCGTCTTCCTGGGCAAGGACAGTTACCTCATGGAGCGGTACAATTCGCCTTCGGATGCAGACCTTAAGATCAGAGTCCGGGCGATCCAGGGTTTCGACCATGCCACACCCGGTCTTCGCAAGTATGTCATGCTGGCGCCGACCGCCGCCGCGCTGCTGGCGGACAAATTGCCGGCGAATGCTCCCGTCGGCGACGAACGGGCCGATATGGACCGGTTTCGTCGGCTGTTGCCGCAGCATATTCGCTTCGTCGATGTGTATTCCGCGCTGGATGCCGAACGGGAACAACCGATTTTCTATAAAACCGACCATCATTGGACAACCAAAGGCGCTTATTACGCCTATCGGGAGCTTTGCAGGCGGATGGGGATCGTTCCGCAAGACGAAGACTCGTTCGACATCCATCAAGTGGCGGACGAGTTCTACGGCTCGCTTTATTCGAAAAGCGGGTTTCGCCACCTGCAGCCCGACCGGATCGACCTTTATTTGCCGAAGAAAGACAGCAAGATCAAGGTGTCGTACGTGGGCGAAGGCCGCATCTCGGACTCCCTGTACGAACTGGACAACCTTCGCAAGAAGGACAAATACGCAGTCTTCCTGAACGGCAATCATGCCCTGGTCCGGATCGCGACGGACGGTCCGGCGGACAAGAAGCTGCTGGTGGTCAAGGATTCGTATGCCAACAGTTTGATTCCCTTCCTGGCGAAGCACTTCGGCGAGATCGACGTCGTCGATCTTCGGTATGCCGACAAATCGCTCATAACACTCGTGCAAGAACGTCAAATCCAAGACATGCTGATCTTGTACAATGTCAAAACCTTTTTCGAAGACCCGTCCATTCTGAACTTAACGGAGGGATTGCAATGAAACAACGAGGCATCGTAGTGCTTGCGCTTGCTATTGCGATCGGGATCTTGAGCGGATGTTCCGATCGTGGCGGGACTTACGAAACACTAACGGCCGCCGAAGTGGGCGAACGTATTCTGCAAGCGGCAAACTTAAGCGAGATGCAGCGGGGGGATGCCGAGAAGCTGCAAAAGATATACCAAATCGAGGCAAGTGATGTGGCGGATTTCGTTCTGTATACGGCTTTATCAAACGTACAAGCGGATGAACTCGCCGTCATCAAAGTCAAGACTGCGGGCGAAACCGAAAGCGTTATGAATCAAATCAGGCAAAGGATCGAGGCGCAAACGGTCAAATTCAAAGACTACCGCCCCGAGGAATATTATTTGATCGAGAAGCATGTGCTGAAAGCGAAAGGCCCGTTCGTCTTCTTCGCGGTTTCGAAGGACGTGGGCCGCATGGAACGCGCGTTTGACGATGCCTTGAAGTAAGCTGCATGACGACTGAAACGAATATTTCTTCCTCACTTCCGATTTTGATTTTTTCAACTATGATCCATACTTTCCACAAACTCAACAAACGTTCGCAATACATTCAGCTTCAGGAAATCGTCGTGGTAAAACATCCAGGTTTCACGCTTCAGCGGTACTCCGTCTTGATCGGTAAGATCGATCGTTTGCAGTCCAACCGAATCGTCCAGAACCGATCTCGCGAGAATTGCATAACCCAGGCCATTCAAAACCATTTCTTTGCAGGTGTCCGATTTGTCAACCTCCATACCGATGTATGGAGGAACGGAATAATTTCGGTACCACCACTGGTTCACCCATTGTGTAAATTTGTTATCCGCTTTGTATACAATTCTAGGAAGTCGAGGAAGATCGTTCAGGTCAAATGGAGTGCTGCTCGCGACACAGAGGGTCTCCTCGGAGATCAAACGTTTCCTGTCACTCCATTCGTAATTACCTCGAATGAAAGCGACGTGGATTTCTTGGTTGTACATTAGTTTATAAATGTCGGATCCCCATCCGCTTTTCACTTGAAATTCGACATTCGGGTACCGTTCTTTGTAGAGCTTGAGAATACGGGGTAATTTAAACCTTGTGAAGTAATTGGAGGCCCCCACCCGTAAAGTGCCGCTAACCGTCTTTTGCATGTTCGCAATCGTATCTTTTATTTGCCGGTAAAGAGTCAGGATATCCTCCGCACATAGAGCCAAGTATTCCCCTTCCGGAGTAAAATGGATACCTCGGCGTCCTCTTTGAACGAGTTGGACGCCGAATTCGCTTTCGAACTGCTGGATCCGTTTGGTGAGCGCCGGTTGTGACATGTACAGATTTTCTGCAGCTTTTGTGATGTTTTTTTCCTGGGCCAACAATTTGATGATTTTCCAATCGCGATTTTCCATCGTTTATCCCCCTAACGCAAAAAAGCGCGGAAGAGAATGATTCTTCTCTCCCGAACGCCTTATTCCCCTTTCGCGATACCGAATTGCCGAGACATCAGCCGACCGTCCATTTATCAACGCTCGGATACACTATACCAACTTCCTTATAAAAGGTAAAATTCACAGAAATAATGGCTGGCGATAACTTTTTTATATGGTTGCTTGAAGTTTTGTCTTGAGCGTTTGAACGATCGCGGAGGTTAACTCCGTTGTCGAAGCCGTACCGCCCAAATCGGGAGTCAGCGTTTTCCCTGAGCTTACGACTTCGTGGGTGGCCTCGACAATCGCCTTCCCCTCTTTTGGATAACCGAGATTGGAAAGCATCTCCGCGCCGGAAAGAACCAATGCAATCGGATTGGCAATCCCTTTCCCCGCAATATCGGGAGCCGCTCCGTGGGAAGCTTCATAAACCGCGTAGTTCTCACCTATATTGGCACCCGGAGCAAGACCAAGAGATCCCGCCAAACCGCCGGCTAAGTCCGAGAGAATATCCCCATACTGATTCGACGTTACGATTACATCAAATTTTGAAGGATCTTTAACCATAAAATAACAAGCCGCATCTACCATGAAATCGTCAAACGGGATATCCGGATACTCGAGCGCCACTTCACGGCAGCATTGCAAAAAAAGACCATCCGTATAACTTAGAGCATTGGCTTTGTGAACGCAAGTTACTTTCTTCCGTTTGTGTTTCCTGGCATATTCGAAAGAAAATCGGGCTACTCGCACGACCGCTTCACGGGTTGTGAGCTTGATCGCTTCAGCGGCGTAATCGCCGATCTTATGTTCCAAAGCGCTGTAGACATCTTCGGTAATCTCACGCATGATAACAACATCAAGCTTCTCGAATGGGCCGGAGATCCCTTTAAAGCCCCGAATGGGTCTGGGCGCGACGAACAGTTGAAGTTCCCGCCGGATGGCATTGTTGATCGACGGATAGGTGATTTCAGAACCATCCGGTTGTACACAATTGATTCGGCCGGCTTGCTTCTCCACGATCAATGGTCCTTTAATCGAGACTTTGACGTCTTTGATCAATTGAATGACTTCCGGAGCCAGCGGATGCCCGTATCGCTCCAGCGATTGCTGCGCGGTCGGGATCGGAATCCATTCAAAAGACAACCCCGTCGCTTCCAGCACATCCAAAGCAGCTTTCGTAACTTCCGGGCCGATGCCGTTTCCCTCAATTACACCGATTTTTAGCATTTCGTTAGACCTCCATGTGAAGTTGATGTTTTCATCTTAAGAGTAGAGCATCCGCGAAACGAAATAAAATACGGATACCGAATCGCTATTCATAGGATTTTTGCATACCTTGCCTTTTATAGAACCCCAGTAATTAAACAAATAATAAGCATGACGAGTGTTGTACCTATTGCCCATTTCATCGTAAAACGTTGATGATCTCCAAAGTTTACTCCTACAAGACCAACAAGCAAATAAGTGGAGGCAACAAGCGGACTCAGCAAGTGTACGGTCTGCCCGAGTAATGAGGCTCTGCCAATAACCTCCGCAGGAATTCCATATTTCGCAGCTGCCTCTGCAATAATAGGAAGTATTCCGAAATAAAATGCGTCATTGGACATAAAGAAGGTGAACGGCATGCTGGTAAGTGCTGTGATTATAGCTAAGTAATTTCCAAGAGAATCGGGTATGAGGGCAACCACGGCATGCCCCATAGCATCCACCATCTTGGTTCCGGATAAAATTCCTGTAAAGATGCCGGCTGCGAAAACCATGGATCCTACAGCAAGCGCATTACCTGCATGACTTGCGATACGTTTTTGCTGGTCTTTCAGATCAGGGTAATTGACTGTCAATGCAACGGCCGTAGCAATCATAAACATAACGTTAAGCGGCAATATATTGAAAATAAGACCAACCAAGAGTGTGAGGGTCAGGAGGAAATTAAACCATAGCAGCTTTGGACGTCGCAGCTCGAAAGGCTGCAATGCTGCTGAAAGTTCTGCGTTAAGCTGAGGCTCTGCGTCAAATGCACTGTCTAACTGGATAACCCCAAGACGTTTGCGCTCTTTTAACCCAAAGTGGTAGGCAACGAATAGTGTATATACAGCTGCCGCAATCATCGCGGGTATTAAAGGTGTGAACACCTGGGAGGATTCCAGGTGCAACGAACTCATGACCCTTGCGGTCGGTCCCCCCCACGGAAGAATATTCATTACGCCGTTACCCATCATCGCAATACAGGCTAAGATCAATGGATTCATGTTAAGCTTTTTATATAGAGGCAGCATGGCGGAGACGGTAATCATAAACGTCGTCGCTCCATCTCCGTCGAGAGAAACTACAAGGACCAGAATTGCAGTACCTACAGAGATTTTTAATGGATCTCCTTTAACAAACTTTAGAACCTGATTAACAACCGGGTCAAACAATCCTGTATCAATCATAATGCCAAAGTATAAAATACCGAATATTAATAAAACTCCCGTTGGGGCTATGTTTTTTATTCCGGTTGACATCAGATTAGCCAAGTCAGGGGCAAATCCTCCTATAAGAGCGAACACAACGGGTACAAGGATTAAAGCGACTAACGCTGAGAGCCTTTTGCTCATAATGAGATACATAAATACCGCAACCATGATGAAACCTAATATAGCCAGCATCGGTGATTCCCCCCTAATGAATTCGTTTTCAAAAAATAACCAAGAGACGGTATGGATAATTCCGTTTTAGACCAAGTGTAATTAAAGCGTTTTCAACTTTTTCAATAGACTCAAAATCATCCTCCCTTATTTGTCATTTTTTTTGAACATTTATCATGAATTAAATATAGCTGCGCCAGTATAAAAGTTAAAATTCGAATATGGCATAGGTAAACATAAAAAATTCGTATACTACCTCTTCTCTCGATCATAACTCACTATCTTCGGCGTCTCGATCTTCCTGTGGAAAGGGTTGCGGAAGCACTGTCAGGGACCTTAATTGCTGTCGAACCGGCAGGTGAAGTCTCAGGTGCCACTTTCGGGAACGCAGGCGTCGCTGTTTCCGGAGCCATTACATGAGGTTGGCCGATGGCAGCCAAGCTTCGTTGAAGTGCTTCCATCAGGTCAACTACCGGCGCCATTTGAGGCTGCTGAACGGGCCTGTTTTGTATCTTGGCATGAATCAGCTCCCGGAGGGCGGCTTCATAGTCGCTTCTGTAATCATTTCGAAAGCCCCCGCCGATTTGGTTAATCAGCTGCACGGCCATTTGGAGTTCGGACTCGGTAAAAGGCGCCCCGTCTTGAAGTCCGGGAACCTCCGTTACAGGCCGAATTTCCGAGGGGTAATAAATAAAGTTCAGCAGAAGACAGTTGCGATGCAAGCGAAGGACGGTGAGATGCTCGCTTGTTCGAAAAGCGATCTTCGCCACTGCGACCATTCCCGTTTGACTCATGGCTGCATGAAGAAGCCTGTAGGATCTGTCGCCGAATGCGCCCGGCCCCAAGTAATAAGCATTTTCAAAGTAAATGGGATCTATGTTATCCCGGTTCGTGAAGTGAAGTATTTCGATCGTTCTCAGCGTAGGGAGCGGCAGCTTGTCCATATCTTCTTCGGTAAGTGTGATGAAATTCCCCGGAGCATACTCGTAGCCTCGAACGATCTCATGCTGCTGAATCTCGCAGCGGCAGGAGGGACACCATTTTTTGTATTGTATCGGCTGCAGACAAGAAGTATGTAAGCTGTGCCTTTCCACATTGCGCGCATATGCTGCCTCCCTTCCATTTTCCTTATTTTCACCTCGGTCAGGACATTTTAACCAAAGTTTTCAATAAAAAAAGCCGACGGAAACTCCGTCAGCACGTTTCAAAATAATAAGTCGTAGATCAATTTGCTATCACCCGCGGATGCAGAAAACGGGTAAAGCTTGGAGCCTGCGCTCATGAGACAGCTTTGCGCGCCCGTTTGCAATCGCGGTTCGTGCAGGTATGATAAATGCCCGTGAAATCCAGCCGGTGGTCCAGTACGGTAAAACCGTACTCCCGCTCCAGACGCTTCTCCATTTCAAACAGCCAATCGTCCTTGATTTCTTGCAGCTTTCCGCAGACGGCGCATATCAAATGGTGATGCATATGTGCGTGATTGTCGTCGCGAAGATCGAACCGCGCAACACCGTCTCCGAAGTTCATTTTTTCCACGATATGCAGCTCGGCCAGAAGCTCCAGCGTCCGATAAACCGTAGCGAGACCGATATCCGGGTGTTTCTCCTTGACGCGCATATACACCTGCTCGGCGCCCAGATGGTCGGTTTCGTTTTCCAGCAGGACCCGAACCGTCGCTTCCCGTTGCGAAGTCAATTTATATCCGCCCGTCATCAATTGTCGTTTGATCTTGTCGAGTTGTTCTTCGAGGTTCATTCCGTTTCCCCCCAATCAAGCCGGCAGAACCGCTTAATTTAGAATAATTCTAATGTAACTCTTGCACGAGCTGTTGTCAACATGCAGCAAGCTTTGGGGAAATTTTACGCGCGCCCAGCAAGCACGTAAGGACAATTTTTCGCCGCCATTTATGGTGGCATTACTCAAGTGTGCTTGTACGGCAATTTTACAACAAAACAGCAACAGGGCATCCAAATTGGATGCCCTTAACGCAATCAGCCTTGTTGACGAGAAATCGACTCTTTCAGGACCTCTCTAAAACTCTTTGGGGGGCGACCGATCAAATTTGCCAGAGCAGGATCGACTTGCGCGAAATCGCCCTGACGGCTCGCTAGGAACATCCCCATCCGCATATTTACACTCGCTTCCGGCACGCCTTGAGACTTCATGCGGTCCCGAAACTCTTCGTCCGACACAACGATTCGACGGACGGTCCGCCCCAAGATCTCGGAAGCGATTGTCGCAATCCCTTCCATGTCAATTGCTTCGGATGCCGTTAGATTGGGGGTTATGCCATTTAATTCCTGCTCGCATATGATCGCCGCCGCAGCTTCGGCCAAGTCAGAGTGAGTTGTCCAGGCAACCGGACCGTCTTCAGGAGCGATCAATTCCCCTGTTTTTAATGCTCCGCCGATCAACATTAATGCCGATGCGGCGTAATAGCCATTACGGAGCGACGTGAAGGCCATACCTGAAGCTTTCAGCAGTTTTTCGGTAGCCGCATGGTGAATCATAGGAGCGAAGTGCGATGCCGGGGAAGAGCCCATGTGACTTGTGTACAGCACCCGACTGGCCCCTGCCTTCTTTGCCGCGTCAATCGCCGTTTGATGCTGCCGGATACCATGCGGGATACCGGCCTCACCCAGGATGCCGGTCGATACGATGAGAACCTGCGTCGCCCCCTCGAAGGCGTGGTGCAGACTCTCGGCATCGTCGAAATCGCCCCGACGAACACGAACTCCACGTTCCTGAAGCTCTTGTGCCTGATGCGGATCGCGGACGCTGACACCGATCTGCCCGGCAGGTACTCGCTTAAGTAACAGTTCTACCACAGCCCGGCCCAACTTCCCGTTAGCTCCGGTAACGATAATCATGACAACAACATCCTTTCATTTTGTTTTACAATGATGCTTCATCCAAGAACAATTTTTCCGTTTCTAAATTGCATATTGGGGAAAGAAGCGCCGGCGATCTCATTTTCGGGTATCGCTTCTTCAATTTTCTTAATCTCGTCTTCCGTCAGATGAATATCAAGCGACTGCAAAGCTTCTTGAATATGAGCCGGAGATACGGTTCCAATGAGCGGTATGATGTCTTCGCCCTTGGATAATATCCACGCAAGCGCCAGTTGGGATACCGTCATATGTTTTTTTGCGGCGATCTCACCCAGCTTCTTGGCCAGAGCAACATTTTTTTCGATATTTTCTTCGAAAAATAACGGGACGTAGCCGCCTTTGCTCTTCCGGATTCGCTCGTCTGTCCAAATGCCGGCAAGAAGTCCATGAGCCACCGCCCCAAAAGCGACAACGCCAATCCCCAATTCCCTTGCTATCGGCAAAATATCTTTTTCTATTCCTCGGTTAAAAAGCGAGTATTCGACTTCCACCAAGCTGATCGGATGCGTTGCATGCGCTCTTCTCAATGTCTCCGCATCGACCTGGCTGACTCCGACATGCTTTACATAGCCGGCTTGAACCAACTCGGAAATGGCACCGATCGTTTCTTCAACAGGGATACCCAGATCTATTCTTGCCGGCTGATAAAGATCAATATAATCAAGATGGAGTCGTTTGAGCGAATAGGTAAGATAGTTCTTAACATGATGGGGGGAGACATCCAGTCCGTACATGGAACCGTCCGGCGCACTCAACGCCCCAAACTTAAGCGATATAAAATATTCATCCCTTTTATACCCCTTCAAAGCTTCACCGATTAACATCTCGCTTCGGCCTGCACCATAAAAATCCCCAGTGTTGAGATGATTAATTCCGCTCTCTAAAGCGGTATGAATTGCGGCAATGCCAGCACCTTTAACGGCATCATCGGCATTAGACATACGATCGCAGCCGAGTCCGATTCTGGACAGATCCAGTCCGTTTTTTCGATCATTCATCAAGATAACCTCCCAAATTATATTCCGAAAAATATGTAGCCATCTACATAAATGTTCAAAAAAATAATAGAATACATAGCAATTTCACAGCTTTGAAAGTTGCTTTTCAACGTTTTCAAAAGCACGGGTCAGCAAAGAAGCGAACATGGCTTTTTCGGCATCCGACATACCTTGAGTGATCAGTTCTTCAGATTTCGATAAGGCACCATTCCTCTCGTTAAGAAATTGTTTGGCTTTGGCCGTAATATCAATGCTGAGGTTGCGTCCGTCGGCAGGGCTACTGCTGCGCGTGATAAATCCGGATTTCTCCAGACCGTTCAATAAATTTGTTACAGACGGACCACTTAAAGCCATTGATTTTTCAAGAAACTTTCGGTTGATCTCCATATGTTCTTCCAAGGATTGATGAATATGACACAGAAGAATCGCTTGCGAGGCATTCAAGCCATGATTCTTCAGAAGCTGGTCGAGTATTTCCCGAACTTTTTGCGCAATAAGTTTAATGTATAGGCTATAGGGGTACATGTCAAAAACACTTTGCATAGGTTTCTCCTCGAATTCGTGTAGATGTCTACACTATATACCCAATTTTTGGTTTTGTCAATGATAAGATTCAGATGTTGTCCGAAGAAAGAGACATGATTTCATTGAAATGGGCCGTTAACCTAACGTCTTTAAGCTGGTTTCGATTTTGGTAAAACGAAATTATATTAGATATTTATATAAATTATTGATATAATTTGATCCATGGAACCTAAAAATAACCTTACTGAGTTGAACGTTAGCGACTTTGCTCTGGTGTTCGAAGAATTAACGAGGATTTTCATTCGGTTGCCGTCCATTGAAAAACTTAGCTTCACTACGCTGTCCGTCCTGCACACATTGTCTCGCAAGAGCCCCATGCGGCTTACGGAGTTGACAGCTAATGAGCAAATTACGCAGCCGGCAATCACACAGCTCGTGACCCGGCTTGAACGAGACGGACTCGTCGAACGCCGATCGGATCCGAATGATGGCCGAGTGGTTCAAGTGCATATTACCGCACGAGGTGCAAATGTGATTGATTCTCGCCGATTGGATCGCATTGCGCAACTCTCGAAATTCATGGAAGGGCTCACTCCGGAAGAAAAACAAGCAATTGCATCCGCAATACCCGCATTGAGGCGTCTGGTCGAACTGGGAAATGATTCATAATCTCCGCCGAGGATGCCTTTTCCATTGCTCCTACCCGGGTGGTTGAACGAAACAAATGAATTCAAGGAAGTGCATTCCATTCGTACAGGAGGAACCTTTATGACAACAGCTCCTTTCGTGCTTGAACCGAGTCCGATCTACGTATCCGATGAGTCCCTTGCCGATCTTCAAAATCGTTTAAAGTCCACCAGATGGCCTCTCGATGCCGGTAATGATGACTGGTTTTACGGCGTTAGTCGGAAATACCTTGGGGAACTCGTCGACTACTGGATTAACGAGTTTGACTGGCGCAAATCCGAGAAGGCGATCAACGCCTACGAACATTATCAAGTAGATGTTGACGGAGTTCCTGTGCACTTTATGCGTAAACCTGGCGTAGGGCCGAACCCTGTACCGTTGATCCTGTCCCATGGCTGGCCATGGACTTTCTGGCATTGGTCCAAGGTCATTGATCCACTGGCGGACCCTGGCGCATTCGGGGGCGATCCGGCTGAAGCATTCGATGTCATCGTGCCGTCACTTCCCGGTTTTGGATTCTCGACGCCACTGCCAAACAACCCGGACATGAACTATTGGAAAATCGCCGATCTCTGGCATACGCTAATGACCGATACTCTCGGTTATGCGAAATACGCGGCAGGGGGATGCGATGTAGGTGCTCTCGTGACCGGTCAACTGGGGCACAAATATAGTAACGAGCTCTACGCAATCCATATCGGGTCTGCTCTAAAACTGAGCTTTTTTAATGGAGATCGCGCCTGGGATTTTGCCGGAGGCCGTCCCATTCCCGACAATATCCCCGAGAGTATCCGATCGAAGATTTTGGAGTTTGATCGCCGTTTCGCATCGCATCTCGCCGTTCACGTTCTTGACCCCGGCACACTCGCCTATGGCCTGAGCGACTCGCCGGTTGGAATGCTCGCATGGATCCTGGAACGATGGGCCAAGTGGAGTGATAATAACGGCAACATCGAGAATGTCTTTACAAAGGACGACATCCTTACGCACGCAACAATCTTCTGGGTAAACAACGCCATCGAAACATCGATGCGCGTCTATGCGAACAATAACCGTTATCCATGGACTCCCGCCCACGATCGCTGGCCCGTCATTGAGGCACCAACCGGTATAACCTTCGTGGGCTACGAAAATCCGCCGGGAATTACGACCGAAAATCGCGTACGGGATTTTCTCGACAGCGATCGCGCTCCTTGGTATAACCATGTCAACATCACAGCCCACGAACATGGTGGACATTTCATCCCCTGGGAAATTCCCGACAAGTGGGTAGAGGATTTGCGCCGTACCTTTCGAGGCCGTCGATAAGAGGTTCACAGGCTCAGGCCTTCAAAAGCGGATCGCTATCCTTCGCTCAACTCCAACGGGGAACGTTAGTACCAGTTAACAGCGGCAATCCAGGACGATATTTGCCTGTCCGAGAATGCCGCTGTTTGTTTTGTGATGGTCCAGTCCAATGTAGTGTAGAGCTTGTAAAAATTCAATTAGCCCATCACCGTAATTTGGAAGCTCCTTAATTTCCAATTTGCAGGTCAATGGGCTATTTATGTTCTATTTAAGGCAGTGTAAGATACTGTCGTTTATAAGACATCATCGTCAGCTAACTCATCTGCCTGACGTTCGTTCACATGGCGTGAAACATGCCTCCAAACGAACGAAAAAATGTTAATTTGGATTTACAATCCCACGGAGAACGATGTTACATACATTATTTACCTGATCTTTCATGAAGCTTGATTTCCAATCACGAAAATGAGCGGGATGATGAAACCGGGATGTTGCTATGAGAATCCCTGTAGCTATCTGTGTTGGATCTCCTGCTAAAAACTCTTTGGAATCAATTCCTGCTTCGACAATTTGCTAAATTTACCACTGAAGCAAATCAAACGAAAGGCCGGTGGCATCATGATTATATAACCGATTTTTGAATCTCCAGAGGAAATTTATGTGTTTTTATATTGATAATTAGGTAATGAGGATGTAAATTCCATATGAATCGTAAAATCCCTGCGCCCTATTAGAGTGGAGATGGTAGAGAATGCACACTATAATTGACCAAAATATGCTTTGTAAATTGGAGTTTATGTAGTTATGACTATGATGAAGGCGATTCAAATTTCGAAACGTGGCGGGCAGCTGGAGTTGGTTGAACGCCCTGTGCCTACTCCGGCTGAGGACCAAGTGTTGTTACGCGTTGAGGCTTGCGGGGTGTGCCATGGAGAGATGGTTGCCATAGAGGGGCACTTTCCTCAAATGCAGTATCCACGTATACCGGGTCATGAAGTAATCGGGGTAATCGAAGCGCTTGGTGGCGGCGTGAAGAACTGGACAATCGGCCAAAGAGTAGGTGTCGGCTGGAATGGAGGCCATAATCAGGTTACAGGGCTTTCGATTGACGGCGGCTACGCAGAATATATGGTCGCATACGAAGACGGCCTCGCACGTATTCCTGACGGACTTTCCGCACTGGAAGCGGCTCCTCTCATGTGTGCCGGCATTACGACGTTCGGCGCGTTAAAGAATAGTCTAGCGAAGCCTGGAGATCTGGTGGCGATTCAAGGTATTGGTGGGCTAGGTCATCTGGCTATTCAATATGCGAAGAAGGCAGGCTTTCATACTGTTGCGGTCTCGCGCGGCAGAGAGAAAGAAGAGTTGGCGCGACAACTTGGCGCTCACCACTACATCGACACGGCTAAAGAGGACGCAGCAAAGGCACTTCAGACAATGGGCGGTGCCAAAGTTATTCTCGCAACAGCACCGAACGGACAGGCAATTTCGTCACTTTTCGACGGACTCGGACCTAGCGGCGAGCTCATTATCGTAGCCGGATCAGGTGAACAGCTGGACATTTCTCCGATCAAGTTTTTGGACGGCCGCCGCACGATTCGCGGTTGGACGGCGGGGCATGCGAAGGACTCTGAGGAAACGATACGCTTCAGCGTACTGACTGATGTACATCCGATGATCGAGATATATCCGCTAGAGCGTGCTACAGAAGCGTTCGAAAGTATGTTGTCGGCATCAGCGCGTTTCCGCGCGGTGTTGCATATTTCCGGACACAGTTTGTGATTAACCTTATTAAGAAAAAACCGAAACGAAAGGAAGTTTCAAATGACAACAGTTTTGTATATTACGACACATCCGCTTGATCATCAGGTATCATACAGCCTCGCAGTAGGAAAGGAGTTTATTGAAGCCTATCAGAAAGCCAACCCTGGGGATGAAATTATCCATTTAGACCTGTACCAAATGCATCTCCCGCAAATCGATAATGATGTAATGACCGGCTGGGGTACATTAGCATCCGGCACAGCCTTCGATCAGCTATCTCCTGAACAGAACGCAAAGATTTCACGTCTAACTGAAATCGTCGATCAATTTGTGGCTGCCGATAAATACATATTCGTATCACCCATGTGGAACTTCTTGTTCCCACCTGTTCTTAAGACATATATAGATTCAATCTGCTATAAAGGTAAAACATTCAGATATACAGCGAACGGTGTTGTTGGTCTGCTCAAGAACAAGAAAGCTCTCCATATCCAAGCAAGCGGCGGCGTCTATTCCGAAGGACCTGCTGCAAGCATGGAAAGTGGCCATAGCTACCTCGGGAAGGTTTTAAATTTTATCGGCGTTACTTCCTTCGAGGGGATTTTCGTCGAAGGCATGAATTACGCGCCAGAAAAAGCTCAAGAGATTAAAGAAAAAGCCATTGAAAAAGCCAAAGAAGTTGCAGCCCGCTTCTAATGGAAATAAAGAGGATGTCCCGCTTATGGGATATCCCCTTTTTTTGTTTCTGAATTTTAAGAACTAACGTTCTCCCGTTTAGCTTAAAGAAGATCCATCCGCTGTATCGGATATAACATTAACTAAATGACTAACAGTCACGTCAATTCCACTTTCTTCTTTAATTTCACGAAGCACGCCATCAATTAGATTTTCTCCAACCTCAGTTATCCCCCTGGATACCCAACCATCGTCATGAGCTTTAACTAATAAAATATTTCCATGTCCATCTTCTACAATTCCGCCTGCTGAAACAATATGTGTTGGGAATGCCATTTATAGTACCTCCTTGTTAGGAGGAGATTGTATATTAATTCCATTTGATGCACGTACTTTCCTTCTTAGCGTGATCGGTACTCGATCGTAATTGCATAATCTTATATACTGGCACCACGTTAACTCCCGTTAGTTTCAATAAAAAGGACGCTCCCGCGCCTTCGCTTGGGCTACGTCCTCCTTCATTGTATTCGACGTGTGCAGCAGACCGAACCCGACAATCATTATTTGACAAATTAATTTTCACGTAATAAAATGTTTTTACGTGAATACAATGTATTATGTGGGGGTGATGCATCTGATCTTCGAAATCCAGGAAAGCCGTCTGGTCGAGTCGCCCGAGCAAGCGATGATGCTGATGAATCCGCTGCGCGCGGACATCGTTTCCCGGCTAGCCGAACCGGCTTCCGCGGCGGAATTGGCCCGCGCCATCGGCGAGGCTCCGCAGCGCATGAACTACCACCTGAAGGCGCTGGAAAAAGCCGGGCTCATTCACCGGGTCGGCACCCGCCAGGTGCGCAATCTCGTCGAGGTGCTGTATCAGGCTGTGGCAAAAACGTTTATTTTGGCCGAGTCGCTCAGCTTGTCGGCGGAAACGTTGGAGCGGCTGAAGCAGCACGGCTCGCTCGCCCAGCTCGTAACGACTGCGGAACAGCTCAAGAAAGATGCGGTGCTGCTGATGGAACAGGCGGACAAATCGACAGAGGTGCCGAGCGCATCGCTGCATTTTCAGATCGAACTCGGAAGTCCCGAGGAGCGGCAGGCGTTCGTCGACGATTACGTCGCCGCGGTGAAGCAATTGGTGGAAAAATACCATCGCGGAAAAAACGGGGCAAGTCCGTATCAAGTCGTGCTTGCCGCATACCCGAAACCGCAGCAAGGAGGAGATTCCTGATGAAAGAAACGGAAACGAAGCTGCTGACCGGCGTCACCCCGGCAAAGCAGGAAAAGCCGGAGCGGTCTAAGGAAACCGGCGACCTTCACGAGCAAACCGGTGCCGCCGCAGGAGCGGCGAAGCGGCCGGAGGGAGCAGGAAAGTCGAACGTTATCCCGTTCCGCAAAGATGCCGGGGCTGAGACCGGGGAATCGCTTGTTACCGTATGGGATATTCCGTCCGTCTCCCGCGAGGATGAAGACGGAGTCCGGATTATCATGGTTTCCTCCGGCTTCGGCAAGAAACACGCTGCAGAGCGCTTTGGGTCCGGTGTGCAGTGCATCGCCGCTTAAAGCGGGATGACCTACTTATATGTGAAAGGTGGAAAACGATATGAATTACGTGCCTATCGTGATAGAGCAAAGCGGGCGCGGCGAGCGCTCTTACGATATTTACTCGCGGCTTTTGAAGGACCGCATCGTCATTTTGGGCAGCGAAGTTAACGATCAGGTGGCGAATGCGATCATAGCCCAGCTGTTGTTTTTGGCGGCGGACGATCCGGAGAAGGATATCCACCTTTATATCAATTCCCCTGGCGGCTCGACGACGGCGGGCATGGCGATCTACGATACGATGCAGTTCATCAAGCCGGACGTCTCGACGATCTGCGTCGGCTTCGCGGCGTCGATGGGCTCCTTCCTGCTTGCCGGAGGGGCGAAAGGCAAGAGAATGGCGCTGCCGAACTCCGAAATCATGATTCACCAGCCATGGGGAGGCGCTCAAGGTCAGGCGTCCGATATTAAAATCCGTGCCGACCATATCATCAAAACCCGCGCGCTGATCAACCGCATCTATGCCGAGCGAACGGGCCAGCCGCTGGAAAAAATCGAGCGGGACACCGACCGCGATTACTACATGACCGCCGCGGAAGCGGTGGAATACGGCTTGATCGACAAGGTGGTCACAGCTACCGCGTAACGACGTTCGGGGTAGAGCGACTCGCGGGCGGCGCTTAGCCTGCAGCGGCTCACGTTGTCTGGGCACGGTAGCGGGTCGCGCTAAATAAACGCAAAAACGTGGCTTATTGCAGGTCAGGACGTGCCATTTTGAATAAATAAACGCAATGACTTGGTTTATCAGGACTCATATACGTTTTTTCAGACTTCGCTAAGCAAATTTATCCAAATTTTTGCGCTTATCGATGCTGGAAAAAGGAACTTTGGCCTGATAAAACAAGAAACTGCGTTTATTCTTTTTTCGGGCATGGAAGCAGGCCGACGGGGGCGGCGCGACCACGTGCCGCGCGGCACGCGAAGGCGGCGCGGCGCAGCCGGACATCGCCGGCTACAGCTCGGCGATGATGTCGCCGGCGATCAGCGAGCCGGCGGAGCGGCGTCCCGCCGCCGCCCGGTCGCCCGCGGCGCCGTGCGCGTAGACGCCGAGCGCGGCCGCCTGCACGGCGGACAGCCCTTGCGCGAGCAGCGCGCCGATCACGCCGGCGAGCACGTCGCCCGCGCCCGCGGTCGCCATCCCGGCGTTGCCCGTGGAGCCCACGTATGCCTCGCCGGACGGCGCGGCGCACACGGTGCGGGCGCCCTTCAGCACGAGCGTCACGCCGTGCTGCATCGCATAGCGGCGGGCGAGGCCGATGCGATCGCGCTGCACCTCGCGGGTGCCGATTCCGGCCAACCGGGCCATCTCGCCCGGATGCGGCGTCAGCACCGCCGGGGCACGCCTCGCCGGCCACGCGCCGAAATCGGCCGCATCCGCGATCATGTTCAGCGCGTCGGCATCGATTACGAGCGGCAGATCGGCGCCCTCCCAGATCGCCCGCAGCCAGGCGCTGTCGCCCGGCCACCGGCCCATGCCGGGGCCGATGACGAGCGCCTGCTTACCGGCGGCGAGCGCCAGCAGCGCCTGCGGGTCGCTCCGGCTCCAATCGCCGCTGCCGCCGTCCGCCACGCCGGCGAGCATCAGCTCGGGCCGGCGCCCGAGCAGCGCGGGCACGAGGCTGTCCGGCAGCGCCCAGGTCGCGAGCCCGCAGCCTCCGCGCAGCGCGGCCGTCGCGGCCAGCAGCCCCGCGCCGGACATCGCCCGGCTGCCGGCGGCGACGAGCACATGGCCGTAGCTGCCCTTGTGCGTATCGGCAGGTCGCACCCCGGCCGGATCCACCCTTAGCCGCGCCAAAAACGACTGCTCGCCGAGCTCCACGACGGCGACTCCGTGCTCCTCCGCCAACCGGCTCGGAATGCCGATGAAGCGGACGACGACGTCCCCGGCATAGTCGGCGCCCGGGTACTGCACAAGGCCGCGCTTCTTGAACGCAAGCGCGACCGTCTTCACCGCGCGGATGCACGGCCCGGGCACCTCGCCCGTATCGGCATCCAGCCCGCTCGGGATGTCGACGGCAACGATCGGCTTGCCGCTGGCGTTCGCCTCTTCGACCAGGCGCGCGTATATGCCGCGCGGCGGACCGCTCGTTCCCGTGCCGAGCAGTGCATCGACCACGCCGTCGCATTCGTGCCACGGGAGCGCAGCCCCGTCGTACTCCACACAAGGCACGCCAAGCTTTGCGGCGATGTCCCGCTGCACGGCCGCTTCCCCGGTCAGCGTCCGCGGGTCGGCGGCATACACCACCATCGGCTGCAGCCCGGCTTCCAGCAGATGCCGCGCGCAGACGAGGCCGTCGGCCCCGTTGTTGCCTTTCCCGGCCAAAATCAGCCAACGGCGCCCAACCACAGCCGCGATGCGCTCCACCTCCTCCGCCACGGCACGGCCGGCGTTTTCCATCAGCACCAGTGCCGGAATGCCGATCAGATCGATCGTATACCGGTCCAGCGCCCTCATTTCCTCAGCGGTCACTACGTACATCGCTTGTTCCCCTCCTCATTTCATCCAAAACGCATCAAGTCCGCGGAAGTTCGATATAAAAAACAAAGAGGCCTTCATGATGATGTAAGCCGATTCGTCCGCCGTGCAGCTCTACGATGTTTTTCGCGATCGAAAGCCCGAGCCCTCCCCCCGGCGGCATCCGGTTATCGCTTCGCGACGGCTCGGCTTTATAGAAGCGCTCGAAGAGCAGCTGCTCCTGCTCCTTCGTGATCGGCTTGCCGCGGTTTTCCACCTCGAGACGAATATGCTCCTCTCTCTCGGCCAGCCTGACGGCAATGTCACCGGTCTGCACCGAAAACTTCAGCGCATTGACGAGCAAATTATCGACAGCCCGCACGAATTTTTCGACGTCGACGCTTCCGAACACCCTTCCTTGCCCCAAGTCCGTACGGACCGTCAGCGAGTGTTCCTGCGCAATCGGCTCGAATTCGGCGATGATTTGCTCCAGCAAACCGCTCAAATCGACGGTGCGGAGATCAAGCTGCTCCGCTCCGCTCGTCAGTCGCGTATATTCGAACAGATCGTCAATCAGCTTTTTCAGCTGCTGCGTTTTGTTAAACGCATTGCCGATGTACCGTTTATGTTCGTCAAGATCTTGATAATCGTCGTTTTTCAGCAAATTCAAATAACCGATAATGCTGGTGAGCGGCGTGCGCAAATCGTGGGAGACGCTCGTGATCAGCTCCATTTTCGACATTTCGATCCGGCGTTCTTTTTCCATCATCTCTTGCAGCTGTTCCGCCATGTAATTGATGTTTTGCGCAACCTTTCCGAGCTCGTCCTGACTGGACAGCGGCACCCGGTAATCCAGATTTCCGCCAGCCAAAAACATCAGACCGTCGGCAAGCCTCTTCAGTTGACGAACGACGGGCCTCGTCAGAATATAAAACAGCAGGAAAAAAGAAACGATCATCACCGCGTAGCTGCCAAACGGATTGGTAATGATGCCGAGATCATTGCCCAAAAGTGACGTTAGATACACCGCGGCAGTGAAGCTCAAAAAAGCGGACCAAAACATCTTGCCCCGGATATTTCTTTTCCAGTTCAGCACGGACAAAGCATCTTTAATCAATTTTATATCCCACTCCCCAAACGGTTTTGAGATAACGCGGTTCTCTGGGGTTGTCTTCGATTTTTTCGCGGATTTTGCGGATGTGCACCATGATGGTGTTATCGGATAAAAACTTCTCCTCTTTCCATACGCTTTGATAGATGTTGTCGATGTTAAAGACGCGGCCGCGGTTGCTCGCCAGCAGCTCCAAAATCGAAAATTCGGTAGGGGTCAACGCCACGTCCTTGCCGCGGACTGAAACCTGATGGCGATCTTTGTTGATGATCAGATCGTCGATTTCAATAACGGCATCATCGGCCGCTTTCGCCGCACCGGAGCCGGCAAACGACTGCCTGCGCAGCTGCGCTCGAACCCGGGCGACCAGCTCGAGCGGATTGAACGGCTTCGCCACGTAGTCGTCGGCTCCCGTCGTGAGCCCGGCGATTTTATCGATATCCTCGCTTTTGGCGGAAAGCATGATAATCGGCACGTTCGATCGTTCCCTGATCTTGAAGCAGGCCTGAATGCCGTCCATCTCCGGCATCATTACGTCCAGAATGACGAGATCGACCGGTTCGCGGCGCAGCGCCTCCAACACCTGGACTCCGTTTTCCGCCTCAAGCACGCGGTAGCCTTCATTTTTCATATAAATGTGCACGACATCGCGAATTTCCGGATCGTCGTCCGCGACCAATACCGTCTTGCTCAAACGTCATTCCTCCTTCTTCTTGCAAACGTATACGAAAGCCGGTGGCACGTTCAGCGGAACGAAGCGGATGTGCTCGATATCGAACACCCCGCCGAGCTGCTCCTTCATTTGCAGGGAATACTGGAAAGCGATAAACAGGCCGCCGGGTTTCAAGGATGCCGCAATTTGCTCCATAAGGCGGTCGCGCACGGCTTGCGGAAAATTGAAAAACGGAAGACCGCTCCATATGCAGTCGAGTCCGTCGATGCCTTCTTCCTGCAGAGCGGACCGCAGCTCGCAAGCATCCGCGTAGCAAGCATAATCCGGAAAGTCCCGGGCAAGCCGGGTGCGCAAATACGGATCTTTTTCGAACAGCAGCACCTTCGTTTTCTTTGGCTTGGCCCGGTTCACGTAACGGGTGATCGCCCCCGTGCCGGCGCCGAGTTCGGCTGCATATTCCATTTTACCCCAAGTTACCGGTTCCATCATCTTTTTCGCGAGAAATCCGGAGCTTGGCGTCACGCTCCCGATTTGCCCCGGCGAACATATAAATTTATGCAGAAAAATCAGTTTTTCCCTGATCACTCTAACCATGATCCCGTCGCTCTCCCTTCGGTTTTCCATTATCTTCAGGGTAACCGACAATTCTGCAAAATAAGCGCAACAATTTCTGAATGTATTCTGAAGATATGCGTGCTGCCAGCCCCCCGGATATGATAAATCCTCGCCACAAGAGAACAAATCCCCCAACAGTGAAGTGAACCTTTGCAGCCTATTCCTAGTACTTTTGGGGGAATCCCCGGTTATCCACAAAAATTAGCCATGCATAATTTCCTAAACTAAAAAAAAAAACCGGCATCCTGTCGGATGCCGGCTTCCAAATCATTCATTATCGGAGCTGTCAATCGATCAAATTTGTGGATTTGAGCAATCTTCTAATTAATGCCGATGCTTCCGCGCGAGTCATGCTCTCTTGCGGTCTCAGCATTTGGCCTTCCCGGCCTTCGACGATTCCGGCCGCAATCATCCGGGCAACGGCTTCTTTCGCCCAGCCGGATACATTCGCCGCATCGCTGTAAGAGGAAAGGATCTTTTCGATCTCCGCCTCGCTCTTCGAGCTTTTCGTCTCAATCAGATCGTAAGCCCGCGAAATCATGGCAATGCCCTGCTCCCGCGTGATTTGCCGATCGCCGTGGAAAAGGCCGTCCTCGTAACCGAGCACGATGCCGAATTCACTAGCGACGGCAACCGCATCATGATACCAAGAGGATGGAGGAACATCGCCAAACGTGTTCCCGTCAATATTTTGACGCATGAGACCCATACCCGTTGCCGTAATTGCCGCAAACTCGGAACGAATTACATTCCGGTCAGGGGTAAACGTGTTGTTCCCGGTCCCCTCAAGAATCAGCCTTGCGACGACATCGTTAACGTCCTCTCTGGCCCAATGGTTTTTCACATCATCGAGATCCTGCGGATTCCAGATCACGGAATATGTGCCGCTGCTGCGCAGATCGTTGATCCGAGCGAAATAGCGGTTGTCGATTTTCGTAACGACCGTCGGCAGATGGAACACGGTTCCGTCCGGATTTACGTAAACGCCTGTTGTAATCCGGTTCGGATCGATACCTTCCGGCAATGCGATATATTTCGCCGCATATCCGCTCAATCGATTCGCTTGGGCCGTTTGTCCCCGGCTGGAGAAGCTGAGCTTCAGATCGACAGGCGAAACGAGCAGCTCATAACCTTGGGTCGACGCCTTATCCTTGGCAATCTCGTTCAAAGATGCGGAAGCGCGCTTGATCTCGACCTGGACCTCAATATCTCCCAGGGCGGCATCGTTTAATTTTTTTGCAATGTCGCTCAAGTTCAGTTGTTTGCCCGGAATCGGATAAATCGCCAGCAAGTTGCCGATTTCCAAACTCGAACCGGATTCCGTCAATCGCCGGACAAGCTCGGCCGTCAAACCTTTCGTTTCGATATCCCCATCGTTCGGAACACGAATGACGAACTTCTGTCCGGTGCCCTGATCGATCAGCTCCGCCAGCTTATCGGCATCGATGACAACGTTCGTTCGTGTCCGATCACCGGAATTGTCCACGGTTCCGGCGGCAAAGTCGGCATCCTTGTCGTTTACGCTCGAAATAATGTCTGTCGGGCTGGAAGTGCCTGTACCGCCTCCAGATCCGCCTCCCGAATTGCCTCCGCTCGAGGAGGAAGAGGATTTTCTGGTTACAGTAATCGTATACTGCGTAATTCCTCCGTCACGGTCCGTAACCTTGACGACGATCGTGTTAACGCCGCCCTGCAGCGGAAGAGCTTCGCTTGCCGTTCCGCTAGTCACTTTCGCGAAAGGTCCGCCGTTGATGCTGATCTCGATGACAGCCTGCGGATCAAGCGCAACCGGCGTCCATTGAAGCGCATATACGTTTTTGGATACGCTCAAGTTGTACGTTTTTTCGTCCGGATTGAAAGCCGGGACCATGCTGCCTTCGGATGGCGTGAGCGATACAAGCTTGCCGGTAACGCGCATCACCTCGATGGTGTAAACGTTCTTGCTGCCGTCCGGCCCCGTCGTTTCCACTTTAATTACGTTAAGACCTTCCTTGAGCGGCAAATTGCTCCAATCCGCCGCATTCACCGGTTGGCCGTTCAACGTCACGCTAACCGTACCGTTCGGATCAAACGTCTTCGGATTGATGCTGATTTTGTCAACAGCGTTCGGAACAACAGCTTCGTAATTCAGGTACAGCTTTCCGTCAAATTGCGGGTACAGTGCGATTGGGACCGGATTCCCGTCCCCGACCTTGTAAACCGCATCGAGTACATCGAGACTAGCTCTCGCTTTCACCAGGTTATTGCGTGCGGAAATCAGGACGGCTAACGCCGTATCGACTTCCTGTTGGGTTGCGTCCGGATCGCTCAGCACCGTCTCGGCCCGAACCAGCGCATTTTTCAGCGCCGCCCAACTTTCCGGCGTGAATTCCGATTCCGTCAAGCCTTCGCCGTTGATTGCGTCTTTTTTCTCCTGCAGCTTGGATTTATCGGCTACCGGAACCAGAGCGGTTCTCGCCTTTTCCAGCGCAGTCTTCGCCGCATCAACCTCGGCTTGCGTCGCATCCGGATCGGACAGCACGGCTTGTGCCTCGCTCAGCGCTTGCTGCAGCTCCTGCCAGCTGGTTGGCGTATATCTTGCCGGATTTAATTGTTCGCCGACAATCTCCGCTTCCTTGGCACGCAGCTTGCTCAAATCGACCAAAGTGCCCCGCGCCAGTTCCAGTGCGGACAATGCTTGTCCGAGCTCGACCGGAGTAGCTTGCGGCGTGCGGTTAAGCAGCGCTTTCGCGTCGTCCAGAGCCCTGGTCAGAACTCCCCAGCTGTCTGTCGTGTAATCGCCCGGTTTCAAGGTGCCGATTGTAATCTCATTTTGGACTTCGTCCATTTTGGTTTTCAGCTTGTCAGCCACGCTGCTCAAGTTGGCCCGGGCGGTTTCCAAAGCGGCCAAGACCGCATCGACTTGCTCCTGCGTAGAACCCGGATTGTTCAGCACGGCTTCGGCATCAGTCAGCGCAGTTTGCAGCGCCGTCCAGCTTTCCGGCGTGTAGCTCGCCTCCGTCAAACCTTTGATTCCGGTCAGCTTGCTCTGAAGAACGTTTTTGTACACTTTCGCGAAAGTGAATAAAGAACCGTTGCCGAGCTTGCTGCTGTCAAAAGTAGCCTGACCCGCCGCATCCAGCTTAATGCCCGAATTCACTCCGTCGATAATGAGATAGTACAGTACGGAAGGATTTTCGGCTGCCACATCCAACTTCAAGGTGATGTTCCGGTCCTGCCAATTCGACTTTTCCACCTTGAACATACGGTTCAACTGCTTGAGCGTATGTCCCGGAGCTTCCGGAACATTGGTTTCATATTTGGCAGTTGCGCCGTTGTCGCTGAAAACGAAAAACGAAGAATCGGCGTCAATCGTATTCGTATTGGCTGCATTGGACGCTTGAACGGAGTCGCCCAAGGCGATCGTCACCAGCGCGCCTTGCACTTGCGATTTGGACTGCTTTTGATACAAGTCGCTGCCGTCATCCCGGCCGATGCCGGTAATCCGGTTGCCGTAGCCCTGATTGTTGTCGGCCGTCCAAAACTTGCTGCCTTTGCTGGTCGTATAATCCGTTTTGCCGCCATTCAGCGTCAAGCCGTATTTCAAAGCCAGGTAGCTTTCGATCTGTTGTTTCTCTTGTACGGTATGGCTTGCCGGGTAAAGAACAACTTCGGCGAGCTCGCCTTTGAAATGGGACCAGTTGTTCGGATTCCCTCCGCCGAACGTGCCTCCGATGACCGGAGTAAAGTCGATTTGGCTAAACGAATTGTCGCCTGCAACGGTTTGAGGCGTTCCGTTCAATCGGCCTTGAGACTCTATCGAAGCGGCTGCATCAAAAGCGGCCAAATAATACCGGGAAGCGTCGTTAAAGGAAAATCCGCGATAAGTGCCGGTCGCTCCGTTGCCTATATACAATTTGCCCCACTTCGAAAAGATGCCGACTCCGTACCCGCCCGGACGCGGAGCTGCCGATCCGACGGCCGTGCCGTCCGTCTGCTTGAATACGACATATCCGTCCTTGTACGTAATTTGCTTGTCACCGATCAGATACTGGTTCGGATTTTGATTCGGCTTTGTCGTATTATCGAACGATACGGCAGGATTGAAGTTGGCTGCTTCGGACTTATAAGCCGGCGCACCTTTCACCTCGAATCGGTTCGTGCCCGTCTGATCGGTCCAGCCGGTAAGCTGCCCTGCCCCGTTAGCGGTGGCGTCTTTATCGCCCTTCAGCCACAAGGAGGCGCCGCTTACGCCGCCCGGAGCTTTTGATACGGCGACCACCTGCGCGAACGTAAAGTAGCTGCCGTCAGCCAAATCCGAGCTGTTCAAAGTGACCTTCCCCTCTGTCAACTGTGCGACTTTCAGCGTTCCGGTAAATCCGGAATCGCCTCCGATCACGACATAGGTCAGTTTGTCGGTTTGCGTGCCGTCAAGCTGCAATGTGACATTCCCGTCTTTCCAGTTCGTTTTGTCGACCTTGAACGCACGCGCCATCCGCTGCAGGTTCGAACTGCCGACAGCCGTGTTATAAGCCGTATCGCCGCCGTTGTCGCTAAACGTAAGGAACGAAAGATCGTTCTGAATGGTGCCTTCCGGATACGCTTCGTTGGAAGCTTTGATTTCATTGCCTGCGGCAATTGTCACGAGCGCCCCGTTTTCCTGGGACTTGGATTGCTTTTGCTCCAAACCGCTCGCGGAATCTTTGCCGATACCGGTAATGCGCTGGTCGAATCCGGCGTTATCCGCCGCCGACCACATTTTACTGCCGTTGCTGGCCACATAATCCGATTTGCCGTTATTCAGCGTCAAGCCGTATTTGAGCGCCAAGTAGCTTTCGATCCTGCTCCGCTCATCCGCTGTTGCCGCGCTGTTCAATACGATCACTTCTGCGATATTGCCTTTGAGATAGTTATTGTTGGTAGCATCGGCCTTGCGGCTGCCGATTTGAGGAATGTCCGTCATCGTTGCGCCTGTTGTCCCGGACCCTGCATTAATGCCGTTTTTCCTCAAAATGCTCGGGAACGAGGCCGTCCAGACTGCGTACTCCCCATTTTCGGGCGGGCTTGCCTGCAAATAACCTCCATCGCCGTTGCCGGCATACAGAACGCCTACCGAATCAAAGAAGTATCTCCCGTTGCCGAGTGGAGAAAGATCGACCGGCGCAACTACCGCTCCACGGGCGGCGTCTTTCGCTCCATTCCACGCCGTAACCGTGTACGCTTCCGCCATCGTAACGCTTTTGTCGCCGAGAAGGCGAGCGTTGCCGTTAAAAGCGACCACAGGGTTAAAGTTAACGCCTGCAGCCTGATAATTCGGCTTTCCGGCCAATGCTCCATCCACTTGGAATTTATTCTCGCCAGCCTGGTTCGTCCAGCCTGTCAAAGCGGAACCGTTCGCGGCAGGAACGGCATCCTCCGCTTTCAACCATACGACCGGCTTTCCGGTTACGCCGCCGGGTGCGCTTGCCGCACCTGCCGGCGAGATCTCGCCTGCCGTCAGCGTAATCATCTTGAAAGCTACGATTTTGCCCAGCGCATCAATCTCGTAAATGCCTACATACTTGTTCGTCGTCGCATCCACACTGCTAATGTCCGCGCCGGACGCATACGGGTTAATGACTCCCGTTCCCGTAGGCGCTGCTTCCCCGATATTCGGAACGGCAATCGCAGCGTCTGATACACGAACGGCCAATGTGTGTCCCGCTCCCGGGGTCGCTGTTAGTTTCGTCGTTCCAGGCGCAGTGCCTGCCGTCGCAGTCGCGCTTAAGGCCGGCGCGGGCGTATTCATAGCTCCCTGAGCCTGTTCTTGGGTAATTGGGCCGTCCCAAAATTTGATTGAGTACACTTTGCCGCCGGTCGTCTTCTCGCCGGCAGTAGCATAGTCGTCATGGAAGAAACCGAAACGTACTTTCCCATTCACGATTACCGGAACAGAATTGCTGCCCACAGTTTCAATTTGCTTGGCTAAAACGCCGTTTACTACCATATAGGCGATAAACTTTTGGGTCGTTCTATCTCTCGTAGCGATAATGTCCACTACTTGGTTGGCCGCTGTCGTCAGATTTCCAGTAGACGTGGGATAAAAATTAAGTTTGCCATTGTTAAAATAAAATCCGTCGTCCGAGGTTTTGTTTTTGTAGTCAATTATTTTTGCATACCCACCCGGTATTGAATCAAAAGAGAACCTCAAGCCGATGCTGTAATGGTCGCTGATATTGGGGTCCAGATCGATCGTGAACCCCCCGCCGTTCTGTGCGTTGGAGGTCCACCGCCAGTAGGTGGAATCGGTAACGGATAAATCGGTCCCAAATGCGGACGTCGAATTGCTGTAAGTTTTGCCCCCATAGGTGCCGGATACTACCGACAATTGGGAGTTACCGAGACTGTCCGAGAAATTCCCGTTAAAATCATAGCTCGCGACCAGATTCGCCGGACTTGCCGCCTCTGCCTCAAGCGGCGCAACGAGATTGGAGAAGCTTGCCGCCACCATGGCGATCAGAAGCAGCATAATGAGCTGCTTTTTCCAACGTTTGCGCAAATTCCGCAATGTCATTGCCATTCATACATCCTCCTGTTTCAAATTAATAGACGGTGATCCGATCCAACTCCAGACCCATATTCGGATGCGGTCAGGAACACGAGAAAACATTCAAATTTTCACGGGCATCCCCCCTCAGAATAAAAATATTGCTTTGTAACGTTTGCGGCAGCAACCGCCGCCATTCGATTTTTTTTGCAAACCAACGTGAGGGGACCCGTCCGAGCTTCAAAAATATACAAAACTCCCCCTGTTTCGACGTATTGGCAGCTTCAGTCACCTCTCTCTTTTTTGACGGGCTGTAATTTATAGCGCTATTCTTGCCGTTGCATGGTGCCTGTATTATTTATGTCGAAAGACAATAATAGCGGAAGACCCTAATCTCTGGATTATTATAGACAAAACCTCTAACCAAACTCTAACCACGGATAATAGAGTTTGTCGGTTTCATTCAACTGGTTGAATATAGGATTCAATCCGAAAAAATTCCTATAAAGATGGGAAACTGTATTACCGATAGTATATATACAAATGTCGACGGATGGAGGCATCTGCCATATGAAAGTCGTGTTGGTGGACGATGAGAAACTGGCGTTAGTCAGGTTGGAGAAAATGCTCAGGGAGTTCCGCGATTGCCAGGTCATCGGTTCCTTTTCGGAGGCTGAGCCGGCGATTGATCAAATTGGCCGGCTCAGGCCCCACGCCGTCTTTCTGGATATACACATGCCGGATTTGAACGGCTTGGAGGCGGCCGAACGAATACACGCCGTCGCGCCGGACACGAATATTGTCTATGTGACAGCCTATGGCAATTATGCGGTCGAGGCATTCGAACTGGAAGCGGCCGATTATTTAATGAAGCCGTTGGAACGCGACCGGTTGAGCCTAACCATACAGCGTCTGCGGAAGCGCGTTGCGCTTGAATCGGGGCCCCCGAAAAATCAAACTTTATTGTATCATTGCTTAGGAGCCATGCAGATCCGGAAGCCGGACGGCGAACCGGAATTTCTGAAGTGGAGAACAACGAAAGCGAAAGAGCTGTTTGCCTACTTGCTGCACCATCGAGGGAAAATGATTAACAAAAACACCTTGCTGGAGCTGCTTTGGCCGGAACTGGACGAATCCAAAGGGCTTGCCAACCTGCATACCAGCATTAATCGTATTCGCAACGCATGGAAAAATACGTTCGGGGACGATTATATTTCGATCCGATATTCCCAGTACGGATATATCCTTGAGTCGAAAGATCTGCGAATCGATGCTGAAGAATGGGAGCAGGAGCTTCGCCGGTTAACCCCCGTTTCGATCGAAAATACCGCCGAACACCAGCGATTGCTCGATATGTATCGCGGAAATTTTTATGAAGAGGATAACTATGCGTGGGCAGAGGGTGAACGCCAAAGACTCAAGGCCCTATGGTTACAGCATGCCCTGCAGCTGGGACAATTCTATCATTCTCTTGGCATGAACATGGAGGCGCTTGGTGTTTACCATCAAATTCAAGAGAGGGATCCTTTGTACGAAGATAGTTATTTCGCGCTGATGAATCTGTACGCTCGACTGGATGACACGGAATCTGTTGAGAAGCAATATGAATTTATGATCCGAACATTGGAGCAGGAAGCCGGAGTCGATCCTAGTCCCGGAATCATGGAATGGTACGCACAATGGAAGAGATCGGACAAAAGGATAAATAACAATCCCGGCATACCCATTCAGTGTTAGCACGTCTTGCCGCAAAAACAAGGGAGTTCCCTTGTTTTTGCCGAAATTAAGCGGATCTGCGATTCCGGATCTTAAGGAAATCGCGATTAACGGATGCGGAAACTTTCCGTACGGTTGTTAAAGTATAATGTCACTTCCCATTCAGCGGCTGTCGATTCCAATTCTATCGCCTGAAGCCCCTCCCACTTCTCGTTTTCGGGTGCATGCTCGAGCCGGATTTTCAACTTATCGGTCAGTTCCTCCACCAACGCTTCGGAATACTCCCCATTCGATAAATTCACCGGTATCCATCGGTTATGGATAAAAATGCGTAAAAACATGCTCTTACCCCTTTTTCTTCAACATTATAGACAGCCCGTCTAACCAAATTCTAACCGCCTCGCATATTTTTCCGGAAAATGCATCAAAATATGGCTTTGAAGCCATCCTAATGTCAAAAAAGAGGACCGGAGCATGACTTCACAAATACCGCAATTGCAAACATGGCTGCGGCAAAAGCTGTCCGATTCTACCGATTTCGTACAGCAGGAACTGAAATACGACGGACAAACGGCTGCGATTTATTACCTGAAAAGCGTTACCGACGTGGCGACTCTTC
Source organism: Paenibacillus hamazuiensis (assembly GCF_023276405.1). NCBI lineage: Bacteria > Bacillati > Bacillota > Bacilli > Caryophanales > Paenibacillaceae > Paenibacillus > Paenibacillus hamazuiensis. The sequence goes on along the minus strand of NZ_JALRMO010000001.1, from coordinate 434,223 downwards.
AGAAGCTGTATATCGTGCCGTTTTTTACGCAATTTCAAAATTTGCAGGACTATGTGCAGTACGTGCGCTCGCTTTCCCATATGCCAAACATCCCTGCGCCGGAAGCGCTTCTGCAGTCGGTATTGCGCGGGACAGCCGTCGTTTTTGTGAGCGGTGAAGCGATCCCGATCAACGTCCAGCACAACATCAGCACCCAGCTCAGCGAAGCGACGGTGGAGAACACCGTTCAAGGGCCGAAGCACGCCTTCAGCGAGGATGCGGACATCAACATCAACCTGGTTCGGATGAGATACGCCGAAGCTTCGCTGACGACGGAAAAAACGTCCGTCGGCAAGCTGTCGCATACTCCGGTAACGCTCGTTTACGACAAGCAGCTCGTCAATCCGCAGGTTCTGGAAGAATTAAAGAAGCGCCTGGCATGCATAGACAGCGATGTGCTTCAGGCCGCTTCCCAGCTGCAGGTTTTATTGAACAAAAAAAGGCGCAGCATCGTGCCCACCATGATGGTAACGGAGAGGCCCGACCGCGTCGTGTTTAATCTGGCGCGCGGAAAAATCGCCTTGATCGTGCACGGCTCGCCTTTCGTCCTTATTCTTCCGGCCGTCTTTTACGACTTCATGGCGGGAATCGACAACTTTTATCAGCATTATTGGGTGACCCAATTTTTGGTCGTCCTTCGTTATATCGGCCTGCTTTCCAGTCTGACGCTCGCTGCCTTCTACGTAGGCTTAACGTCGTATAACCCCGAGATACTGCGCGTGCAGCTGGCGCTTTCGATCGCGGGGAGCCGAGCCCCGGTCCCTTATCCTTCGTATTTCGAAGTATTGTTCATGCTGCTCATGATGGAGCTGCTGACGGAAGCAAGCGTCCGCCTGCCGAAAACGATCGGCTCGACGGCAACCACGGTCGGCGGTCTGATTCTGGGCCAGGCCGCCACACAGGCAGGGCTTGTCAGCAACATTATGATTATCGTCGTTGCCGCCGTGGCGATTTCCAATTTTGTCATCCCGATCACCGAGCTCGGATTCGGCATCCGTTTGTTCCGTTACATCATCTTGATGATGACGACCATCTTCGGATTGGTCGGGCTTGTCCTGAGCTTTATCGCAATCGTTACCTTTATTGCCGACCAGGACAGCTTCGGACAGCCGTATTTAAAAATTTTCTGGAAAAACTCCGGCAGGCGGGCCTAGGTAAGGAGCGTACTTAAAGGGGGCATCCGATGAACCGTTATTTTTATTACCTGGTTATCCTGAACATGCTGGTCAACGTCATCAGCTACGTCCCCCAAATCATGACCGAATACCGTTTCCAAGGAACGCCCGCCGCCATTGTACTCGCGGTTCCCATCGGGACGCTTCTTATGTATGCGTTTATGAAATCGTTGACCCGGTTTCCGAACAAAACGTTTCCGGAAATTCTCGACCTTACTTTCAGCAAAGTCATTACCGTTCCGTTCAAGTTATTTTCCGGCGGCATGTGGTATTTGGCCGGAGCGATTTCGATGTTCGCCATCGCCGACATCACCCTCCGATACATCAACCCGGATTCTCCGACATGGCAGGTTACTCTTTTGTATGTAGCGATCGTTATATACGGAGCGAGCAGGAAAGCGCGGACGATCCTGTATACGCTTGAAATGCTGCTGCTCCTGGGGCTGCCCCTCGTCTGCATCATTTTCGCCAAATCGTTTCTGAACCGGGCCATAAACTGGGATTCGATCATCGCCGCCGGCAGTCATATTAACACTCTTCCGAATTGGGTGACGCTTGCCGCCACAACATATATTTTTAGCGGATATTTGAATATGTCGCTCTTCGGCCGCGCCTTTCCCCAGCCGGTCAAAACGAAGTGGATCTGGCTGCTCGGCCTGCTCGGCTTCGGCATCCAGTTGACGACCTATTTCATTCCGGTCGGATTTCATGGGTTGGACGGGGTAGGAAGCTACACGTATCCTTGGGTCAGCACGGCGGATTCGATGCGCATCGAGCTCGGTTTCGTAGAGCGCGTCATGTACATATTTTTGCTTCTATATGCGGGCATTTCCGCAATCAGCATCATGGTTCATTGGCACACGGCCATTGAATTTATCAAAAGCGCTTTGCCCCGGTCGAAACAAAACAGCCCTTGGATCAAATGGACGATTTTCGGCCTGTTCGGAGCCATTGCGCTCATCATCAGCAATTACCTCGATCAGGAAACGATTTTCGAAGTCGGCAGAAACTGGTTAAGAATCCGTTTCGCCGGAGAGATGATGCACGTAGCTATGACTGTGTATGCCGCAAAAAGGAGTTCATATGACAAAAAAGGTATGTAAACTGATGGCCATGCTGCTGATGTCCTTGTCGCTTTGCGCATGCGGCGGCTTTAAAGATATCGACAAGCGTTTTTTCGTTGTCGCCATAGCGATAGACGAACCCGTCAATAAAGATAAAAAATACAGGGTCACCGTCCGTCTGGCGATTCCGAGTCCGGAGGAAAAATTCGGGGCCAACTCGTCCATATTCGTTACGGAAGAAAGGGATTCGATCGCGGAAGCGGTGAGGATCATCAAATCGAAAATCGATAAAGAGCTTGATTTTGGCCATGCCAAAGCGCTGATCATCGGCGAATCGATCGTCAAGTCAAGGAATATGAAAGAAGTGATGGACTGGTTCATCCGGCGTCGGGATATTCAGCAGGTCGGCTGGCTTGCCGTCGGCTCGCCGAATGCCTCCGACGTCATTCATGCCGAGCCGAAATCGGAGCGGCTGCCCTCCAATATGGTCTATTTGCTTTTCGGACAAACCGGCACGGAGACAGCTTACATCGTATCGGAGTATTTGTTCGATTTCTACAGAAGATTGACCGAACGCGGGCTCGATCCGATCATGCCGATCATCGAACCGCGCGGACAAAATCAATTATCCGTCAACAAGGTGGCGCTGTTCGACAAAACCAAGCAAGTGCTTGTCCTGCAACCCTCGGAAACGAAAATTCTCAATACCTTTTACCAAGGCATCGGCAAGTTCGACATTCGCGTCGAGCAGGATGACCACTACTTTGTCGTCTCGGCCGAGACGGTAAAAAGCCGGTTTACCATCAAGCGGACGGCTTACGGGAAACCGCTTATTTCCATCAAGATGAAAGTGGTCGGCTTCGTTGAAGAAACGGACATGACGGAGCTGACGAGAAAAAAGATTCCCGAACTGGAGAAAGCAGCCGGTCAGACCGTGACCGCTCAAGCGCTGCAATTGTTGAAAAAGCTGCAAAAAGCCCGCGTCGACCCGGTCGGCTTCGGACTTAGATACAGAGCCACCCATTTCGATACGGACGAGGCATGGAGGGAATGGCAGGAGCTTTACCCCGATGCCGAGTTCGAAGTCTTTCCCGACATCAACATCACAAGCACCGGCGTCATCGGCTGACCGGTTGCGTCAGCAAAAACAAAAACCATACCGCGTGGTTTTGCTCGTCCGCCGCCGCCCGGCGAAACTGTTCCTTGATATAAGGATGGTGGGCTTTGTCCGCGATCTCGTGATAAAAATCGACCGTTTCCTGCTCGTCCTTAAACGCGAACATGACGCCCGCCCTGTATTCGGACGGACAGCTTTCCGTCATTTGCGGCTCGTGGCGTTTGCCGGTCAGCATGTAATAAATTTCATTAAATACCCGGAAATGCCCGATTTCGTCCTGCCGGATTTCCAAAATCCGGTTCCGCTCCTCTTCCCCCGGCGCGAGGGCGGACAATCCCTCATAGCAGGCGATCGCGCTGTATTCTCCATTGATCGCCTTGACGATATCCGCCACAAGCCCCGCATCGGCCGCATAACGGAAGGGCGCAGGATATGGGTAAAGTGACATTGTGCTCCGTCTCCTTTTTTGCTCGATTCAACATTTTATCGTATGCGGCCGAATGGGCAGGTGTTCCTCTCGGGATTCCTCCGGCAGCTCCGCTTCCCTAAACTACAAAAAGCCGCTCCTTATACATAGGGAGCGGCTTTAACAACGTTCAGGAAATTAGGCGCGGCCATTTCCTTCCAAATAACGCTCGCAATCGAGCGCCGCCATGCAGCCGGAGCCGGCCGCCGTTACCGGCTGCCGGTATTTCGGGTCCTGCACGTCGCCGCAGGCGAATACTCCGGGAATGGACGTCTCCGTAGTTCCGGGCCCGACGAGCAGGTAGCCGGCCTCATCGACCGGAAGCTGGCCTTCCAAAAATTGCGTATTCGGCGTGACGCCGACGGCAGCAAATATCGCGTCGGCCGGTATCGTATCCGGTGTCGGCCGGCCATGCCGGTTTACGTTCAAGCCGGCGACCCCTCTGTCCCCACCGATGACTTCGACAGGCGTGCATTCCAGTTCGAACCGTATTTTGGAGTTGGCCCGGCTCCGTTCGAGCAAGCGCGGGTTTGCCTGAAATTCCGCAGCGGGGTTCACCAAAGTCACTTGCCGGGCAAACCTTGACAAGTAGCCGGCCTCCTCCAGCGCAGCGTTTCCGCTGCCTACAACAATAAGCTGCTTATCCTCAAAGAAAAAGCCGCTGCATGTCGCACACGAATAAACGCCGCGGCCGATGAACGGCTTTTCCCCGGGGATGCCGAGATAGTTCGGCGAAACTCCCGTGGAGACGATAACGGTTTCGCACTGCAGCGCCGCACCGCTCTCCAGCCAAACGGTATAGGGCCGCGAGGACAAATCGACTTTGCTGACCCGTCCGGAACGCAGCTCCGCTCCGAAGCGTTCGGCTTGCTTGCGCATGTTGTCCAGCAGCTCGGGCCCCTTCACTCCTTTGGGAAAGCCGGGGAAGCTGTCCAGCTCCATCGAAGCCTTAAGGTGGGTGCTGGTGCCGAGGCCGGTTATGACGAGAGGCTGCGTATTCGCTCTCGCCAAATAAATGGCTGCCGTTAGCCCGGCTGTGCCCGCTCCTATGATGATGCATTTATGCATGCCCATTCCTCCCCCTGTTTCCGATCGTTTCGCGGCGCAAACTTCGGCCGGTCGATAACCTTATTCTTCCTTTTCCGCTGAAATTTCATTCACGGCAAGACGGCGATATGCGGGCGTACTCCCGTCTGATCCAATGAAAATAAACGATCGTTAATGACAAAGCGAGCATGTAAAACAGAAACGAAAAAAACAAATTCCAGCCCTTGTAGGTAAACATGTGAACCCGAAGGCCGGCGTATTCCAAACCTGTACCTGCCAGCGAGCAGAAAACGATAAACAGGGAGGTTTGGAGCCGCCCGCGAATTCCCAGCCGGTCATAGATATAAACGAATAAATACCCGAAGGCGGCATACATAGGATATGTACATAAATCGGCCAGCTCCATTTTCGGGGAATCGTGGGTATCGTAGAAGTCGAACGCTCCGTTTGTGCCGAAAATATGATCGGCCCATCTCGCTAAAAATAACCCGAACAGAAACACAAAAACGCTGACCGCAGGCGGAAACCGTCTGGGCAGCAGCCACATCAATGAATATGCCGAAATCGATATGACAAGCACAAACCATTCGTTTGCGTCGAAGCTCTGGGGCAAAGGAGGAATGTTCATGTTCGCGCTTCTCCTTTTTTCACCAGCGTCCGAAACATCTTCCGCATGCCCAGCGCCAAAACGATCCATACCGGCCAACGAATCAAAGACGTCCACAGCTTCCACTGATCATAACGAAAAAACCCGTAAAAGGCGCAAACCGCCTCAAAACTCGTCAAAACGCCGATACAGATGACGAATGCCGCAGCTTTTTTCCCTGCCGTCGAAAACGTATGCCAGCGGTCCGCCAAGGCCAAAATGCAAATCGTAAAAACAAATTCCCCCGCCGTATAAATCAGAAAGGTTGCGGCCTGCTGCGAATGGGCGAGCAGCCCCCAATTCGTGAAAAGATCGAACACCGTCGTATAGGCATACATAAATAACAAAAATATGCCCATATGCTCCATAGCGGAAAGATTTTTTTCGCTCGTGAAATACAAGCCTGCGATCGAAATCAGAAATCCGAAAAATAAAATAAATCCCACAGGACAGCAACCCTTCCGTTCGATGATCCATTCTAAATGTTTGCGATTCGGATACTAAATATTCGTCCTATTAGGGATAATAATTTTAAAGCGGACGAACATTACATTTCAATGGCCATGCAAACTGCAAAGGCAGAGAGGTTGTTGATTGTGGAATTCATTTTTTTGCTCGGGCTGAGCGGGTGGATTTTTACATCATGGAAATGGGCGGACTGGAGCCGCTTTGTCGAGTTCAGGGCAAGCATTTACATAGTGATCGTCGGCGATTTTCTATACAACGTACTTACGGAAAGCCGTCATTTATGGACCTTCGAATCGCCGTTTCTCCATTTTAGCCACAATATTTGGGACATCATGATTGCTTTTTCCAGCTTCCCGTTTGTCGTCATGCTCTTTTTATCCCATTATCCCGAAGGCTCCTTGTTCAAGCAGGCAATGTATAACCTGTTTTGGGCCTGCATTTACAGCTCGCACGAACTGATCGCTTCCTGGGTGGATATTTTCGATTATCATCACGGTTGGAACATGGAATGGTCCTTTGTGCTTAATTTGATCATGTTTCCATATATCCGGCTTCACCAAACGAAACCGCTTATGGCCATCATCATATTTTTCATTTGCACGTTAATGCTCAGCATCATCTTTCAGCTGCCGATCGTCTTTGAGGCAAATCTTCCGGCGGACCGTTAAATCATGCCCATCTGCCGTTTGTCCGCGAAAACGGACGGATAATCGAACTTTTTGTATTTTTCTGTCGATCGGTGGGTGACAAATCATGGGAATGAGTATATAATTCTATTAGTCATATTTTCCCATTCCCTTCACAATTTCATAACGAAAAGGCACACTCATTGAAAAATGGGGCCGCAAAGCTACAGGGGCTAACGCGTTCCGGGAACGCCATGCCAGCCAGTTGCCGAAATAAGAGAATTTATTTAATAAATCCCCTATTTCGGGGATTTTTTTAATTTATGATAAGGAGCAATGAGATGGAAGTCGCCGATTTATTGCTTCGGTTGCTTGCCAAGGATCCCCTGACCTATGAGCACAGCATCCGTGTGGGGGCATTGGCAAAAACCATGATCTCCCATTACGTGCCTGGAATGGATGAAATGGAAAAACAGAGCATTATCGCGGGATGCACGGTCCATGATATCGGAAAAATCATGATACCGGATGACATTTTATGCAATCCTTCTCCACTGACCCCCTCAGAATGGCAAATCATGAAACGCCACCCGGAAATCGGAGCCAGACTTCTTTTAATCGAAGGGGAGCGGGACCCGTATATTCTGGATATCGTTAAATACCATCACGAAAGGTGGGACGGAGCAGGATATCCTTACGGACTGAAGGGCAACGAAATCCCTCCGGTGTCCCGAATGTGCTCGATTCTCGATGCATTTGACAGCATGATCTCGGATCGCCCTTATCGCAAGGGAATGTCGGTCGAAGAAGCCAAGCAGGAGCTCTGCAAGCAAAGCTGGAGCCAATTTGACGGATTTTACGTCAATCAATTTATTAATTTGCCGAACGAAGTCCTTCTCTCATGCAAGCGAACTCCATAGCCCGGCATAGACAGCGAAAGATTAGGGTAATCTACGGAGGTTCGCCGCGCTTGAGAAAGATAGGAGGGACTCCGATGAACATTATGGACGGAATGGACGCCGCACGGTTCACTTCGGCCAATCCGGACAACAAGGACAAGAAAAAGAAAGAGCAAAAAGACCGCAGCCGCATGCCGGCTACAGTGCTCCGCGATTTCAACAATAAATAGCTGGATATGCCCGCTGCTTACGGCAAGCGGGTTTTTTTACGGATAATCCTTTTTGACAAACCGAAGCGTTGTAATTATAATGGTTACATCTCAAGGATAAAATACGGAGGTGTCCTTTATGAATGTTGAAATATGGTCCGATTTTGTGTGCCCTTTCTGCTATATCGGGAAACGCCGTTTTGAGGAGGCGCTGCAGCAATTTTCCGGAAAAAGCGAAGTTAATATCGTCTTCCGCAGCTTTGAGCTGGACCCTGACGCGCCGCGGGATGCCGGTCATGACGTACATGATATGCTCGCTGCCAAATACGGTATGAGCCGCGAGCAGGCCAAGGCGATGAACGCGAATGTCGACGAGCAGGCGCGTTCGGTCGGGCTGACGTATCATACCGATACGAGAGTTTTGACGAATACGCTCGACGCTCATCGTTTGACGCATTTCGCCGCACGGCACGGCAAAGGCAGTGAAATGGCGGAGCGTCTGTTCCGCGCGCATTTTACCGAATCGAAGCATATCGGCGATCACGATACGTTAGCCGCACTTGCCGCGGAGGCCGGGCTCGACCGGAGTGGAGCGGCCGCTATGCTTGCCGGCGGAGAATACGCGCAGGAAGTGCGCGGCGACGAGCGCGAGGCGGCAAGTCTGGGCGTTCGCGGCGTGCCGTTTTTCGTCATCGACCGCAAATATGCGGTTTCCGGCGCGCAGCCGAGCGAAGTGTTCCTTAATGCACTGGAGAAGGCGTGGAGCGAACGCAGCACCTTGACGGTGCTGAACGAGTCGGCGGAAGATGCGGCAGAAGCGGCTTGCGAAGGCGGCGCTTGTGCGCCGTCCGAACGGAAGAGTTGATTTTTGCGGGGAACAGCCTGATCCTTAAGACCGGCTGCTTATTTGGCCGCCATTCGCTTGCCTCTGGCCTTCTTTAAATACCATATGGCGGCAGCCGCCGCGGCGAGCACGGCGAAGCCGAGCAAAAGATAGCGATGTATCGCCGTGGTAACGGCGTGCCAATGCTCGCCCAAATAAGTGCCGAGCGCGATGAAAGCGATGGCCCACAGCATGGCGCCGGGCACGGCATACAGGCAGAAGCTTCGGTACGGCCATTTGCTGATCCCGGCGCTGTAAGCCGTTAGATGGCGCAATCCCGGTACGAAATAGCCGACGGTGAGCGCAAACTTGCCGAATCGGCCGAACCAGATCTGCGTGCGTTCCAGCTTCTCTTTCGTGATATGAACCTTTTGCCCGTATTTCTCGACAAGCGGATACCCGAATTTATATCCTATTGCGTAGCTAAGGGACATTCCGGCAAAGCTGCCCAGCACGGAAACGATCACCGTCGGCACAAAGTGCATCTTGCCCTTGGAGACCAGATAACCGGAAAACGTCATCAAAAATTCGTCCGGCACGGGCGCCCCGATAATGCCCAGCATCAAAGCTCCGAAAATGCCTGCGTAACCGTAATGGGCAATGAAAACGAACAGATTATGCTGCATCTTGCTTGCGGTCATCTCCCCAGCCTGGTATGTTCTACATTATTTGCCGGGGACGATTAAAATATGTTCGAGAATGAACTGCTTCTCCCGTTCCGTCAAATTCGATTTCTCGATGAGCTGAAACACCTGCCGCTCGATCTTGTGAATATTATCGAGAAACAACTCAATCCCCTCAAGTTGTTCGTTCATAGAGATCCCCCTTCGTCAAATGTGGCGATTTATATACAGCATACAAGGAAAATATAAATCCCCACTGAAGGAACTCTTAATTATTTCTTAACAACCGTCCAGCCGGACGACTTCGCAGCGGGGCATGCCGTTTTCTATGGTTATCCATAAAATATGATGACCGTCGCGCAGATGCGCCCTATGCTTGCATGCGCCGGTTCGGCCGAGCTGGATCAGCATGCCGCCACTTCGGCCCTCCGTCATTTCCAGGTCATGAAGATGACCGGCGAACACGGTGTGTTTCCTGTCTTCCAGCAATTGCTCCAATCTGGCGTAGCCCGGATCGCTCGTTTTCCACAAGGGCCGGTGCATGATCACAAACGTCCAGGCCGCATCCCGGTTTTCCGCCAGCACATTCGCGGCAAAGACGAGCTGCTCCTCCCCAAGACGCGGGCTCGCACCGCCGGATTCGTGCTCCTCGTCCGGCGATTGATCCAGCCGGGCGAAAAACGACTGAAGCGCCGCCTCCCCGCTCGCCGGGTCTTGCCTGACCAAACGTTCCATCTCCCTCAGCACCGGGATATATTTCTCATGCAGCGGCACCGGAGGGTCCTCCGTATTCAGGATCAAAAACAGCGCATTCCCGCGCCGGAACGCATAATACTCCGCGCCGTACCGTTCTCTCCATACGTTCAGCATGAGCGCACTGCCGCAGTCATGGTTGCCGATCGCCTTGAAAAACGGCACCCCGATCTCCCGGGTCATCCCGTCGATTTCATCCCATTCTTCGTGCGCTTCCTGTGCCGAGGTCCGGTAGCCTTCGATTAAATCGCCGACAGAGAGGATAAAGTCGGGCTTCATCCGTTTCACCTTATCGAGCGCTTGTTCGAACACTCCGGGCAAAGCAAAGCCCGTGCGGTCGCCGAGAACGGCGAAGCGCAGCGCCCCTTCCGTATCCCCGTGCAGGTTTCCATGCCAGGGCCGCTTGTCCGTTCCGAACCTTTCCTTATCCACAAAAAACTTCATCTGCCGCAACTCCCTTCCATCAGCTGAAAAATTTACTTTTGCATATCGATAATTTGCTGCACCTGGCCCGCCATCGATTTGATCGCCTGCTCGGGAGCGATGGAAGGGTCCAACAGCGCTTTTTTGAACTCATCCTGCATCTTGTTGGCGATTTCCGTATACCCTCTCATGACCGGTCTCGCTTTGGCGTATTGGAGCTGCTCGTAGGCGACGCGGTACTGCGGCTGCTTCTCCCACAGCTGCTTGATCTGCTCTGAAGCGACCGCATCCTTCGTATTCGGGATATATCCGGTACCTACGCTCATTTGCGCCGCATTATCCTTCTGCAGCAAATATTTGATGAACTGAACAGCGGCTTTTTTCTGCTCCTCGGGCGCTTTGAGCAGCACGCACAGATTGTACCCGTTTGTCGAGGCGCCGTATTGGACGCCGGCAGGCAGCATCGCCGTGCCGAGCTCGAACTTGTCCTTGGTCGACTGAAGCATGGTTGCCGTCACCGCGGAGGTTGAGACCATCATCGCCAGCTTTTCGCTCAAAAAGTCATTGTGCATCGGGGTATAAGAAGCCGTCCCCGTGCCCGAAGGCACCTTCATGATGCCGTCCTTCGCCATTTGCTGATAAAATTGCACGACGTTTTTGCCGGCCTCGCTGTCGAACGCCACTTTTTTGCCGTCCTTGGAGAACATCGTCCCCCCTTGCTGCAGCAGGCTCGTTTCGAACAAGATAACGTCCATCGGCATTTCAAAACCGTACACGCCGCTGCTTTTATCGGTCAGCTTGGCTGCGAAGCTGCGCAGCTCGTCCCACGTTTTCGGGCCGTCTTCGCTTAAACCGGCCTTGCGCAGCATGTTTTTGTTGTAATACATGACCATCGTGCTGCGGTTGTACGGGATGCCTGCAAGCTGGGCGCCGATCAGCGCATTGCCGAACAGCCCTTCGTGGATTTGCTCCAGCTCGCTTTTCGCAACATATTTATGCAAATCCTCAAGCGCGCCTGCGAGCGCATATTCGCCCGTTTGCGTCGTGGCCTGCATCGCCAGAGGCGGCTGGTTGCCCGCGACCAAAGCGGCCTGCAGCTTCGTGGAAAGAGCGCCCGCGTCCGCAAGATTGACGCCGCTTACCTCAATGTCCGACTGGCTGCGGTTGAAGCCGTCGACCAGCTTTTGCAACTGGTCGCCGATGACCGTTTGCTGCGAGTACCAGAATTCGATTTTCACCTTTTGGCCCGGTTGGGCCGCCGTTTCCTTATTCGCGTTGGCGCCGCCTGCCGACCCGCCTTGACCGCAGCCGGCCGTCATCGCCATCGCTGCCGCCAGCAGCGCCCATGCTGTTTTTTTCATTTCCATTCCCTCCGTATCGTTTGTATTATTTCAGCCCGCCGTGCGTAAAGGCGGATTTGATCTGCTTGTCGGCCGCCATATAAAGCAGCAAAATCGGAGCGACGAGGATCACATTGCCGGCCATCAGCAAATTCCACTGCAGCCCGTCTGCGTCTTTCAGCTTGACGATGCCCGCGGTCAAGGTCTGAATGTTTTCGTTATTCGTCATGACAAGTACCCAAAACAGATCGTTCCAATGCGCGATATAAATAAGCAGCGCGATCGTCACCAAAGTCGGCTTCACTGCGGGAAGCATCACGTTCCATACGATCCGCCACTCCGGGGCCCGGTCGATTTTGGCCGCTTCCACCAGCTCATTCGGAACTTGCCGGAACGATTCCGTCAGCCAAAATACGGCCGTGGACGAAGACAGGAACGGAACGATCAGCGCCGCATACGTATTGATCCATCCCAGCTTGCTGAGCAGCAAATAGACGGGAATGACCACCACCTGCATCGGGATCATCATTCCGGATAAAATCAGCGCAAAGATCGCCCGCGAGCCGGAAAAGCTTTTTTTCGCGAGCACATAAGACGCCGGAACCGCCACGGTGAGCTCCATGAGGACGATGCCGGCGGAGACGAGCACGCTGTTCAGAAAATACCGCTCGAAGGGGCCTGTCCGCCATACGTCCGCGAAGTTTTCGAACATCCAGCGCCCGGGCAGCCAGGTCGGCGGAAATACGGCCGTTTCGGCGATCGACTTCAGCGAAGTGACAACCATCCAGTACAGCGGGAATATATAAACAAGGCCGACTGCCAGCAGGATGGTTCTCGTGCCCCATGCGGCCAACGCCTTGCGATTTGCTGCCAATACCATCTTCTTACCTCCCGCCGGTTTATTGATAATGAATTCGCGATTTCAAAATGCCGAAATTCAGCGCCGCGAGCAGAGAAACGAGCAGAAACAGAATGACCGCCCCCGCCGACGCATCCCCGAACCGAAAAAACTCGAAGCCTGTCTGGTAAATCCAGTGCACTAGCACGTTGGAGGCATTGCCGGGCCCCCCGCCGGTCATCACCTTGACCGAATCAAACACCTGAAACGACCCGATCATATTCACCGTAAGCGCAAAAAATAGCGTCGGCGACAGCAGCGGGATCACGATGCGCCGCATCAGCACCGCCGGGCCCGCGCCGTCCAAGCGCGCCGCCTCCAGCGTTTGACCGGGAATGGACTGCATGCCGGCCACGAACAGCACGACGTTAAACCCGAGGCTTTTCCAAACCGCCACCAGCATGAGGGACATCAAAGCGGTGTCCGGACTGTCGATCCACAGCAGCTTCGGCAGGCCGACACCTTGAAGAATGCCGTTCAGCAGCCCGGAGTCTTTCTCCATCAACCACTGCCATAGCAGCGATATGGAAACTAGCGGAATAATATGCGGAGAAAACACCGCCGTTTGAATGAACGCATGAAACTTCCCCGGACGGTTTACCATAACCGCGACAACCAGCGCCAGGCTGCAGGAAACCGCAACGGTAAGCAGCGTATAGACAAGCGTATTACCGAGCACCTGCAAAAAATCCGGCGTTCGAAGCAGCCGCATATAGTTTCCGAACGCCACGAATTTCGTTGTGCCGCTCAGCAGATCAACTTGGTGCACGCTCAGGTAGATCACATAAAAAACGGGATACACTGTAAATACGAGACTGCCGGTCAGCGCCGGCAGCAAACATATGTATATCCAGACGTTATGTTTGCGGACGGATGGCATGGAGTAAGGCTTCCCCTTTCTTCGGACCATGTTATTCGGTCAACAGCAATTCCTGCAGCCGTGTTCTTTTGTCCCGCGTGAGCCCAAGCGCGCTTTCCAAATACCGCCGAACGCTTCCGTAGCCGCTGCGCATTTCATCGAATGCCGCCTGCAAGTATTCGGGCCGGGCTTCCAGAATACCCGGCGTATCTTCGGCGGCCGATCCGGCCTCGCTGCCCTTCAGCAGCTTGCGGTAGAGCGCATCTTTGAAACTGGAGGTCAGCAGGTAATCCTCCATAACGGTTGCCTCCGGCACGCCCAAAGCCAGCAGAACGATCGCCGCACCGAAGCCCGTCCGGTCTTTGCCGGCAACGCAGTGCTGCAGCAGGGGAAACCCGTTTTCCTCCAGAAGCAAATGGAGCATGTGGGAAAATTCCTGCGCATGTCGGCTCACGTAGTTTTGGTTCGCACGGATCAATCTTTCGCCGGGCGGCGCCGTTTCGGTCGTCGTCACCGGAAGCCGCACGTGGCGGACGAACCCGATTTCCGCGTACGGCGCGAAGAAGGGATCGTTATCCGCCCGGTAATCGCAAATCAGCTTCAACCCGCAGCTTTGCAAATAAGCGCGGTCCGCTTCGGTGAGGTCCGAAAGCTGTTCGGACCTGTACAACTGCCCCCATTTGACGCTTCTTCCGTCCTCCGTATCATATCCTCCCAAATCGCGCAGATGGACGGCTCCTTCCAGAGGCAATCTCCGCTCCGCCACGATTCCGGCGGCACCATGTTCATGGCGAAGATGATAATAGGCTCTTCTTCCCGGATTCGGGTCCTCCAATATGACGGATATCCCCTCTTCCTCCGTTGCTTCCTCCTCGGTCAACAGGAAACGGTCACCGTTGGCGCTGTCCGGCGACGGGCTCCAATAAATTTTCACCTTTCCGCATCCCAAGCCATTGTTCCAGCTTAAACGAAGCTTTGTGCCGTCGAGGCGCCGGAGTTCGGGTTTTGTACTTGAAGTCATAATTGTAATCGCTCCTTTTGTTGTATACAACGTTGTATACAACCAGCTTACAAGCTTTTTGTCAGCGGAGTGTTAACCGGCTGTAGTCAATTTGTAAATTTGTGTCCCGTCCGCTGCGGCATTTGTTGCCAAGCTGTGGCCCCCGGTGTACAATCGGTTTTGTAGTACAGATGGAAGGAAAAAGGAGTTTCCCGATGACCAGCCGCTCGTTAGAAACGATTGCCTATACTTCGATACGCGAAAAAATTATTAGCTGCGAATATTTCCCGGGAACGATTTTATCGGAAAACGAACTCGCAAACGAGCTGAACATGAGCCGCACGCCGATCCGCTCCGCACTGTCGCATCTGGCCTCGGAAGGGTTCATCGTCTCCGTCCATAAACGCGGCATTCAGATCAGAGACCTTACATATAAAGAAATATTGGACATGTATGAAGCGATGCTGTCCATGCTGCTGTACGTGCTCGATTTTGCAGAGCGTTACGGCTCCGCCTTCGACGCTCCCATGCTGCGGGAGCTTTTGAACCGCCAACTGGAAGCCAGCAAGGTAAACGACTATCGCTCCTATATCGAGCATTCGCTGCTGTTCAGGCGCGCGGTCATTTCCGCGGCCCGCAACGAAACGATGCTGCAAATGACCGATTCGCTGCGGGACAAAATGATCATGAAATCGGTCGCGCATTGGAAACAAACCCCGCAGCAGCAACATTACTCCGCCAACGAGATCAACGAGGCCGCTTATCAGGCGATTGTCTCCGGAAATTTGGCGGAGGCGAAGCGGGTGTTCGTCGATGCATTCCACCATCTGCGCGGCAGAGTTATGCTGGAGTGAGCGAAAACGAAAACGGAGAGATAACGGAACAAACCGTTCCGCCATCTCTCCGTTTTCGCATGCCTCACATTTTCAATACTCCCACTCGTCGCGGACTTCACGGTGTACGCCCAGCACAAATTCCACCGCCGCTTTCCCGAGGTCCGGCGCGCCTTCCCGCCACTCCATGCGGGCGCGAAGATGGCCGGCCAGGCGGCCGGTAAGTTTCAGCGCTTCGCCTTCCGGCAGGTCGGGCAGCTGCTCGACGAATAGACTCAGCATTGCCCAGTCATCGCGGTTGAGCCTGCGTCTTGCGGCCTCGTCCAATCCTATTGCAGCCGGCGTCCAGCGGGACAGCACCCGCTCCAGCTTCCGTTTCTTGACGCTGCCCGAACGATCGTCGTCATACACGACGATCGTACCGGCGACCATGTCCCCGAGCCGTTTATCCTGCGGGTGAAAGAAGACGAACAATAAACCGACGACATACCCGACGGGGAGCAGATCGAGCACCCGAAAAAAGTTGCGCAGCGCCGACGACAAAAACGTGAGCGGCTGACCGTTGTCCTGAATGACGCGAAGCCCGACCGCCCGCTTCCCGACGGTCCGCCCTCCCCAAAAATATTCGCTTAACCAGAAATATGCATATTGTACGATGAACACGACCGCGATAACCGCAGCCGCGATGTATTGCCCCTGGTCCGGCTTCATACTTTCCATCGTCGCCGCTTCGACGGCCGCCCCTATCAGAAGAATATAAAAGAGGAGCAGCACGCCCCAATCGATCAGCTGCGCAGCGGCCCTGCTGCCGACTCCGGCGGTCCGAAAGTGCAGCTCCACCTGCTCGGGCGTAACGATTTTGACTTGCCGATCCAACGTTTCGTTCAATGAACTTCCCTACTTTCGATCAAATATGCTAACATGGTATGGAAAGGAGTGGCATAAATGGAGGTTCGTTCGTTCATACGCCGGCATCGCGCTTTATGGGATGAACTGGAAGAATTGCTCGGGCAATTCGCACGGCGTCCGAGGAGCGTCGGAGCTTCGCAGATCGACCGGTTGACCGAGTTGTACCGGAGCGTTTCGACTCACCTGAGCTACATGCGGTCCGAAAGCCCTTCCGACGAGATTGTGCCTTATTTGAACGCATTGACGACCCGGGCACATCACACGCTCTATCAGGAGCAATTCAAAAGCAGCCATCAGCTTCGGCATTACTTCCGCACCGTGCTGCCCTTGCTGCTGCTGAAGCGCCAATGGTTCGCCGCAGCCGCAGCACTGCTGTTCCTCTTCGGCGCATTATCCGGTTTCTTCGCCGTGCTGGCCGATCCGGCCAATTTGCATGCGGTGCTCCCCGAGGCGATCGCCAAGGGAATCGACGCCGAGCAAATCGGCGAAGGCGCCAAATCGGCTCCGCATGCACTGCTTTCGACCGCGATCATGACCAACAATATCCGCGTCGCGATTCTCGCTTTTGTAGGCGGCATCACGTTCGGCATCTGGACCGTTTACCTGCTCGTCTACAACGGGCTGATCATCGGCGCGCTCTCCGCCTTCTTCTGGCAGGCCGGCAAATCGTATACGTTCTGGGCCTACATCTTGCCGCACGGGGTCATCGAACTGACGGCGATCTTCATCGCCGGAGGAGCCGGATTGTACATGGGCTACGCCATGCTGGTACCCGGCCCGCACCCGAGGCGTTTCTCCCTGCTGCGTAATGCCAAGGAATCGGCGCAGCTGCTGCTCGCAACGGTTCCGATGTTCGTCGTAGCCGGCACGATCGAAGGGTACGTCACCCCTTCGGGACTTTCGCTCGAAATGAAGTACGGCGTCGCTGTTCTCACGCTTGCGTTGCTCGCGCTGTATTACTTCTATTGCCGGTTCCTCCGCGCTCAGAACGTTCAGAACGCTTCGCGGGATTTGATTTCCAAATAAGTGTTAACCGCGGCGAGCGCCAAACGGTCTGCCGGGACATCGAGCACATGGATGCCCATGCCGGCCAATTTTTTCGTATAGCCTCGCCGATCGAGCTCCCATTTCTGCGCCGTGCTGCGGATAAATGCCGTGTGCGTGTCTTTCCCTTCAGCCCTGGACCAGGCTCGCATCACCGGATTCTGCAGGGACATAACCAGCGGCACGTGCATCCGGCGAAGCCGCACCAGATAGGGCAGCAGCCGCTCCTCCAGAAGATGATGATCCATATCCGTAAATAGAACGGCCAAACTCCGCTTCTTCTGCACGTGCATGAGATGGAGAAGCGCCCGTTCGTAGCCGGCTTCTCCGGCGAAGCTCTGCAAATCGTAAACCGCGTCGAGTATCTTTTGCAGATGAGGCAATCCTTTCCCGGGAGGCACGTAGGTGCGAACCTCCCCGGCAAAAGCCAGCGCCCCCACCTGATCGCCTTGCCCCAGCGCCACCGCGGCAAGGGTCAATGCCGCTTCCAAAGTGCGGTCCAGCTTGGTCCGCCCGTCGAGCAGCGTCCCCATAATTCTCCCGCAATCGAGCAGAAGCATGACGATTTTGCCTTTTTCGGGCTGCCTCACGTTCGTCATGAGCCGCTGCTGACGCGCCGTGGCGGTCCAGTTGATCATACGCGGATCGTCGTCCGGCGAATACTCCCGAATATAATGGAATTCGGAACCGGCCGTCTGTTTTCGGTAGATGCGCGTGCCGTCGAGAATCAGACTCTCCCGGACAGAGCCCAGCACACCGCGGACAGCCGACAAATCAGGGATAACCCGGATCTCCTGACGCACCTCGACGCGAGTCATCTTCATCCATAACTTCAAGCCCCCCGAGTAGCGGATATCCAGCCATTCGAGGGGATACTTGCCGCGCTCGCGGGCAATACCCGTACCGGTGATGGTCAGACTGCGGCCCGCTTCGAGATAAGGCACCCGACTCGGCGCCGCTTCGATGGAAAGCGGCCAATCGCCGACGGCTTCAATCCGAATGGCGGTCGTTCCGCGGTTCGTAAACGTTGTTCGGACGTCGAACGGACGGCCTACGTCCACAGGGCCCGGCAGCTCGCGTTCCACTTCCAGCTCCCGTCTGCGGGGAAGCTGCATCAGATCCAATGCCGACAGCAGCAGCAATATCCCGTTATATCCCCAAAACAACAAATACCCGGTCTGAAACGCGAAGCCGACGGGGATGATCGCCGCTCCCGCGGCCGCCAGCGCAATCAGACGGGGCGTCGGCACAATCGCGCAGAGCGCCCAGGCTTCAGCGAGGAACCGGAACGGACGCGAGCGCTTCCTGGACGGCGTGGTCACCGTTCATCCCCTCCAGTTCAGCTTGCGGGGTCAGCAGCAGCCGGTGGCGCAAAGCCGGACGCGCGACGGTTTTGACGTCGTCGGGCGTGACAAAAGCGCGGCCTTCGAGAAAAGCCCATGCCTTGGCCGCGTTTAATACGGCGATACCGGAGCGGGGGCTTGCGCCGAGCTGGACGGAGCCCATTTCCCGCGTTTTGCGCACAAGCTCGGCGATATATCGGATGATCGTCTCCTCGACCGCCACTTCGGCGACACGCGCCCGGCAGCGCCGAATATCTTCAATGGTGCGAATCGGCGCGGACGGGCCGCCGCCGCTTGGCGAATCCGGCGTCCCCGCTGCCGCAGCCGCCGCTCCCTCCGCATGCAAACGCAGGATGTCTTCTTCCGCCTTTTTATCCGGATAACCGAGAATCAGCTTGAACATAAAACGATCCAGCTGCGCTTCCGGCAGCGGATACGTTCCCTCATGCTCGACCGGGTTTTGCGTCGCCACGACGTAGAACGGCTGCGGCAGCGGATGCGTCCGGCCGTGAATCGTCACCTGCCGTTCTTCCATCGCTTCCAGCAGCGCAGCTTGCGTCTTAGGCCCGGCCCGGTTAATCTCGTCGGCAAGCACTACATGGGCAAAAATCGGCCCCTGCACCGTTTCGAAGGCGTTCTCCTTCAGATTGAACACGACGTTGCCGGTAATATCGCTCGGCATCAGGTCGGGCGTAAACTGGATGCGGCGGTAAACACCGTCCGCCAGTCCGGCGAGCGTGCGGACCAGCTTCGTTTTCCCAAGCCCCGGCGCGCCCTCCAGCAAAACATGTCCGCCGGCGAGCCAAGCGGCGACCAGCATTCGAACGGTGTCCGTTTGTCCGACGATGGTTCGCTCCATCGAAGCGACGAGCTCTTCCATCATTCGGTATTCCTCAGTCGATCGATGCATAACGTCTTGTTGTTCCATCTTACATCAACACTCCTTATCCAGACGGCGTATGAGGCTCATCGCCAGTTCCGCGTCTTGCGCAAACTGGCGGGCCGAATATGTATGGGCCGGGGATGCGGCTTCTGCGCGAACTTCGGAGAACCGCAACAGCAGACGCTCCAGCTGGCGGACAGCGCCTTCGTCCCAGCGCCCTCCGGCCGCATGCAGCAGCTCCGCATCCGCAGCGGACAGCGGAACTCCCCACCTTTCAAGCAGCTGCTGCCTCAAGTACGATTCGTGAAAATGCAGCGCCTCCCGCCGGCATTTGCGGCGCTCGTACCAGGAGGCGACGGCAAGAAGCGTTTCGTCCCCGCGGCGCACGACCCATTCGCGCGGCACGTGTGCCGGTCCGAACCGCTTGCCCCGCAGCCACAGCCAGAGGGCGACAGCCAGCGCAATCTGCGCGAACGCCGCCAGCAGCGGGTGCGGGTAGACCGCGAGCATTCCCGGATTTTTACGAATGCCGTGATGATATTCGTCGATCCGGATCGCTCCTTGGATGCTGCGGACAAGCGGCCACACCATGACAAAATGATCCTGCTGCAAAATATGACGATTCGTCAGCCACCCCGGCTCGAGCACCAACGTCACCGTACCTTGCCCGAGACGGATGTCGGCGGCGACGGTCCCCCGCTCGTCGCCAAGCAGCGGGGTTACGTTCGCAGCTTGGCCGATCCGGACGTTTGCGGCAACCTCACCCTCGAACGTTTGTCCGTCTTGTACGGGCTGCCCGCCGCCTATTCCATAGGTTTGCGCTCCGGGCATCAGGCGGATGACGCCCCTCTTCTGTTCGGACGAATCCGCGGATACGACGGGAAGCCATGGGTATCGACCGGGATCGGAATCAAAAAGAACGAGCCGGCCTCCCGCCTCCACCCACGCGCGAAGCGCATCCGTCTCGTCCTTGTCCGGCGATTGCGGCTCGATAACGATCAACGAGTCCCCTTTCATCGAGGTTAACCGCCGCCAGGAATACGGCCACGTCTGCACGTGATGCCCTTTCTGTTCCAGAAGCGTGCGGATCGCCTTCGTACCGTCCGGACGGGCCGAGGTGGAGCGGTACGGTTCTTCTTGAGACGCTTTCGGCGGGTATGCGGCGACCAAAACGGCCAGAAACAAAATGATCGGCAGAGTCAGGCGCAGAGATGCTTTAAACCTGTTCGCGATATCCATCGGCACCTCCACTTTCCGTCAATCTAATCAGCTGCCCGAGCAAAGCGGAGCACTCCGCCGCAGAAGCATTTCTGCCGCCGTACCAGACCCGGTCAAACAAATCGGCCGCTTCGCGGAAGATCGGCAAAACCTCCGGCCGGCTTCTCCGCAATTCTCCGGCGTATTCGCCGTTCGTCTTCCAAGCCTCCGGCCGTATCCAGCGGCGATCCCCGGCATAAAGCAAAAATGTCAGCATCATGCTTCGCACCTGCTCGCGGACGTTCCCGTTCTGTGCATAACGTTTCGACTCCGACAGAAAATGACGGTACGAACGCCGCTTGTCCTGCTCCGCCGCTTGCAGCAGCTCGTTCCACCGGGCGCGGTAAACATACTGCCGGGTCACCCAAACGATCATAAACAGCAGCGCGGCCGCCGCAGCCAGGATGATGATCCACGATACGACATCCAGCGCCGCAGGTGAAATCGCCGCATCCGGGAACCATTCCCGGATGCGGGCCCACAGCTCTTTCAGCCATTTGGCAATCAAATTGTCGCTTCGCTGCACCTCTTCCGGCGGAACGCGGAATTCACTCCGCTCCAGTATTTCGGCGAGTTCCTCCCGATCTTGCTCAATATCCGTCGGCATGTCCAACTCCTCTCTGCCGGAGATGATTGCGGCGTCTATTCTCGATCATGTCCGTCCGGCCGGCCGGGACGTCCCGGCTCGTTCTCGGACGCGGGTGTCGTCTTTTCCAACGGTTCGGGAGAGGCAGCCTCCGTTCCCGAACGCTCGCTTGCAGCCGACTCCAATGAGGGAGCTTCGCTCGCGGGTTCTCCGTATGCATGCGAATTTGCCTCCGGCGATTCGGGGGCTGCGGCTGCCGCAGTGCCGAGAGCGGCCTCGGAACCTTCCGCCAAATCCAGCATCCGTTCCAATCCCGCACCTTTGCGGAGCTGCAGTTCCCCCCAGGCGACCGCATAAGCGACAAGATACAGAGGACCTAACGCAACATTCACCAGCGTTGCGACGACGAGCTGTACCGTATACCATGGGATGAGAAGCGGCAGCAGCGATACGACGGCCAAAATCACATACAGCACCAAATACACACCGAACAGCCGCCAAAAGCACCCTTTGGTCAACTGCCAGCTGCGCGCAAACCCGAGCCCCTGAGCCCGGGAATCGACAAAAGCGATAAAAAATCCCCAACGTATCGCGAAGAATCCTATAAATACGCCGAGCCCTAAAAGAAGCGCCAAATAAACGATAATGGCCACTACAGCCAAAGCTCCGAAGTGGCGAAAGTTGTCGAAGCCTCCCCCGAGCAGCCCGATGCTCGCGCCGAAAACAATAACGAGAATTGCGATCACAATGCCAATGACGAAGAGTGCACCCAATGCGATTCCGAAAATCATCAGTCCGTACAGCACCGTGCTTCCGGCAAGCGGGCCGATTCGCCCGAATGCCTGCCGGACAATACTGCCGATTCTGTATTCCTCCCGGCGCTCGACGGAACCGAGCAAACGCAGGACTGCAGCGGCCGAGACGGGAATGAGGACCAACGCGAAAACGAGCAAAATCACGAAATAGATGAGAAAAGAGAAAGGCCCCGTTTGCAATTCGGGATCCGTGAACGGCTTCGCTTTCGATTCGTTTATAAGATCCCAGATAGGGATCGCTGTTTGATGCGGAACAAGGATGGCCTGAAGCACATAGTACGGCCCATACAACAGCAGCGAGATTTGCAGCAATGGAACAAACAACTTCCGGTACATGCGAAAAATCCGGTCAAGCATCCTGGCGAAGCCGATCGGTTTGAATGATATGTCGCTCAAGGCGAGTCCTCCTTTTTGGGGGTTGCTAATTATTTCTAAATTATACACGAATCAGGGCTGGTAGGAACAGACAAAAATAGACAATTTTTGAGTCCCTATTTCTCCTAAAAACTTAAAAGCCCCGCCGAAGAGGTACTTTTCTCAAAGTACCCGTTCCGCGGGCCACATTCACATGTCGTTCATCTTCCTCATATCGTTTTCCCTGTCCAGCTCCTCTTCCCACTGCCGCAAAAATAGCAGCATGAAGCGGTGCCTCTCCAGCGCCATCCTTCGCGCCGGCTCGGTATGCATACAGCCGCAAAGCCTGAGCAGTTTCTCGTGAAAATGCCGGTACGTCGAGCCTTTCGGGCGTTCACCCGGGTCGAACAAGGCACTCGTCGCTCCCAACTCCTCGAACATCGGCAGCCCGTGGGCACCACTGAACATAAACGCCCGCGCGATACCCATCGCACCGATCGCTTCCAACCGATCCGTGTCCTGTAATATTTTTGCTTCCAGAGAATAGTCCGGCGAATTACCGGCGGGGACAGCGCCTGCGTCTTCGCCGCAAAAATCGTACCGCTCATGCAGTGAAATCGCCTCCAGCAGCCGCTCCAGGCGGATTTCACCGATAACACTGCCCAGCTCCGCCCCGAACTCATGCCGCATCTGCTGCATCGCTTCCGGCCCATAGTGCAGACGCCCGGTTTGTTTCTCCTCGATGCGGTAGTAATCGTGCAGCAGCCCGGCGGCAAGCAGCAGTTCCTCGTCCGCTCCGAGCCGGCGCGCCAAGTCCGCTCCAAACTCCATTACTCTCACCGCATGGTGAAAATCGTGCCCGGTCGCATCGTGCCGCATCTTTTCGTACACTCTCGCGACCAGAGGCACGATCCATTCCGGCAAATCTATACGAACAAACGGGTAACGCACCTGTGCCATAATCGTGCACCTCCTATTATTTTCGTATACGACAAATCGACGCCGACATGCTGTCGTACAATTCCCACGCCACCCGAACACGAATCGTTACCATTCCAGCCACTCGTGCTGGCGCAGCAGCTTCATTTCCTCGAGGTCCGACTGCAGCAGCCCTTCCGGCCGCCGTCCGTAGTGCATTAAAAGCATGCACCGCCTGATTTCCGCAGGGTACGCGCAAAGCTGATCGAACCCGGCGTGAACCGGCGACGTGCCGAAGTCGGCGTCGTGATAGAAGGTGCGGACCCCGTCCCTCGCCAGCCGCTGCACCAAAACGGTGTCCGCCACCATGTCGGCGCTGTAAAAAAATCTGCGGTCCAGCACAAGCGAAGAGCTGAATTTTCCGGGAACGTGCCGGGTGCGCAGCCAATAAGCAGGAAGCCCTGCCCTCACTTCGCCTCCCGGACCAAAGACGAACGGCTCCCCCTCGCTCACCCACTCCACGTCAAAATAGTCCGCAAGCCCAAGTTTTCCCTCCGCTTCGTTATGCAGAGTCCCTTTCAAGTAATGGTCCCAAATCGTATCGCGGAGCGGCTCGGGGAGCCAAAGCTTCATCTTCCTCCCTGCCGCATAGGCGCCATACAGAGCCGCCTCCTCCAAGCCGCCGCAATGGTCGTAATGCAGATGGCTAATGTAAATACCGGATATATCGTCAAAGCCAAACCCCAGCTCGTGCAAGCTGAGCCACGCCGTCGCCCCGCAATCGAGCAAATAAAGACGGTTTCCCGCTTCAAGCAGCGCATTGTTATGGTACGTCGACTTGCAAAATCCGTTCCCTACCCCCAGCATCGCAATCCGAAAAAATGTCATACCCCGGCTCCTCCCGCCACCACCGGCTCCGGAGACGGTTCCAGCATCATCCTGCGGTACCTGAGGACGAATTCCTCCGACGTGAGCGCCGGCTCGACCCATCCGAGCAAACGCGACAGCTCCACGACGGGCGGAACGGTGATGCGGCGGCGCAGAAGCTCGTCGCGGCAGGCAAATACGTCCCTCGTCATTCCGTCCAGCTCGATCCTCCCGCTGGCCATCACGATCGTTCGCGGGACGTAGTCGGCGACAACCCGCATGTCGTGAGTGAGCAAAATGACGGTATGCCCGGAGTCCCAGAGCGAACGGATATGCTCCATCATTTGCCGGCACCGGTAAGGATCGAGCCCCGTCGTCGGCTCGTCGAGGATCAAAATGTTCGGGCGCAGCGCCAACATCGAAGCGATCGCTACCCTCCTGCGCTCGCCCCGGCTGAGAAAATGCGGATGTTCCCGCAGATGCCGTTCGATATCGAGCAGCTGTGTCGCTTCCAGCACGCGCCGCTCGATTTCTCGGCGGGGCAGCTTTTGGATGCGCAGCCCGTAGGCCACTTCGTCATAGACCGTCCGCTGAAAAATTTGATAATCCGGGTTTTGAAACACGTACCCGACCTGCTTCACCAGCTCGCCGGCCCGATACGACGATACCATCTTGCCAAGAATGCGCACGCTCCCGCCGAGCGGCTTCAGAAGGCCGACCATCAGCTTGCACAAGGTTGATTTGCCCGCTCCGTTTTGCCCGATAACGGCAACAAATTCGCCTTGGCGAATGCGCAGCTGCAGCGGATGGATGGCCGGATCATTGTCCGTTTTACCGTAGGCAAAGTGCACATCCTCCAATTCGACAGCTGGCACTCCCGCAGGATCTGTCACCCGCCCGTTCGTCAAAATACCCGTCGCCCGCCTCGCATCCGCGTATACCGGCGCAAGATCAGGCTCGCGGATTGCACCCGGTTCATGCTGCGGCCGGACTCGCATCAGCAAGTCCGCCAGCTCCCGCGCGGTCAGCGGCACGCGGTCTCCCAGCCGGTGAACGCCCAGCATCACGGCGATTTCCACCGTCTGCGGCAAAGCAACGCGGCCCTCGCCGTCCTGCACACCGCCGCCGGCGAACACCTCCGCAGGCGTGCCGTCGGCGGCGATCCGTCCTTCCTCGACCTCGACAACCCGGTCGACATGGGGCAAGGTGACGTCCAGATTATGATCGACCAACACGATCGTATAACCCCAAACCCGGTTCAGCTCGCGGATCGTCTCGATGACCATCTCTTTGCCGAGCGGATCCAGTTCGGCCGTCGGCTCGTCGAGCACGATGATTTTCGGCCTCATCATGAGGCAAGCGGCGATCGCAACCCGCTGCTTTTGCCCGCCGGACAGCTCCAGCGGCGACCTCGGCAGCAGGTGCCGGATTTCGACCTGCTCCGTGACCTCCTTAAGCCGCCGGTCGATCTCCTCCGCTTCGACGCCCATATTTTCCAGCGGAAATACGAGCTCCTCCAGAACCGTACCGCGCACAAGCTGCCATTCCGGATCCTGCAGCACCGTGCCGACGATGCCGGCAAGATCGTGGGGCATCGTCTCCTGCACGCAAATGCCGTCTGCTTTGATGCTTCCCTCATAACGGGAGCCTTCGATTTCATTCGGAATCAGTCCATTGATGGAAAAGAGCAGGGTTGATTTTCCACCGCCGCTCGGCCCGATCACCGCGACGAACTCTCCAGCCCGGATATGCAGATTCACCCGATGCAGATGAGGTTTTGTTTTGCCGGCATAAGCGCATGAATATTGTTTGATCTCGATCAAGCTTCATCATCTCCTCCCTTACACTTCAGCCTCTGCGTTACAGGCGAAAATTCCAGCCCAGCGCCATCACGCTGCCGAAAATGAGCAGCGCTGCGGCAATGGCATACCCATCGATTGCCGTCAGAGCCGGATGATAGTAGGCGGTGCGGGCATTTTTACGGCCGACCCCTTTGAGGGACAAGGCGAAGCCGGTCGTACGGAACCTTTTCAAAAAAACGAAAATCACCGGAATCAGCAGGCTGGCAAACCTGCGTACCCTCGTCAGCGGATGCCCTTCCCGGAAATCGACTCCGCGGCAGTACTGCGCGTCCATAACCGTTTTCGTATCGGAGATCATCAGGCTCCAATAGCGCAAAGTGAGCGAGACCGCGAGCGTCATAAATTCCGGGAGTCCAAACCGCTTCAACCCGAACACCAGATCCTGCGGGGAAGTCGTGAACAGCAGCAGAAAGAAAAGCACGGACCAATTGAGCATCCGCAGTATAAAAATAAGCGCATAGGCCATATTCCCCGAAGAAACGCGGATTTCCCACCAGCCGAAGGCTGCGTGAAAATAAACGGTCCCTCCCATATCATCCAGCAAATACGCGGCACCCATCACGACGGCGAGCATCGTGGCCGGGATGAGCAGAAGCCAATGAATGCGGGTCGGGCGGATGTAAACGAACAGCGCCATACAGACAAGCAGCATCGCCAGCAAGCTTTCCGCCCGGTTCATCCAAAAAGGAATGAAGGAGAAGAGAAGGCCGAAGATCAATATTTTCGTAAATCCGTGCATGTAATGAAAAATCGAATTGGAAGGATAATACAGGTTCATTCGCTTCTCCCCTCTTTTTTCCTAACCGAGAAATCGCTTGAAAAACAGGCCCGACTTGCTTATATAGTCAGACAGCCAAGCGAACAGCAAAGGGCTGAACACAGCAGCCATCAGCGTATTGCTGAACTGCATCCACGGCCAAATCGTCCCCCATACCGCCTTGGCGGGTACGTGCTGGATCCACAGCAAATTGAGCGCGACCAAGGTACTGGAGACGACCTGGCCTGTGATGACCAGGGCAACGAAAAAAGCGACGCTGCCCGCACCTTCGAATTTCGTTTTGCGATAAGCCGCCCCGGGCAAGAATCCCATCATAAACTGCGCGAGCAGCGCGAGTGGGAACAAAGCGGGATTGAGCCCTACGGCCAGCATCGATAAAATGTTGCCGACGATAAGACCGGCCGAGCCCCATACACCGAACCATACGCCAAACAACGGGGCGACGATCGCGGCCGGATAAAACATTTGAATGGTTCCCATTTTGAACGGCAGAAACCGGGTGACATAAATGATCGCGCCGAAAATCAAGGCGCTGACGACGATCGCCACGATGTGTCTTGACGAGACCCCTTTGTGGTGCAGGCCGGTTTTCATCGAGTCGGTTGCGGGTACGGACGTTTCCGTCATAACTTCGAACACTCCTTTTGGAAATGATGAGAATATGTACGTTACTTTACTGTTCGCCTTTCTGCAGCTCGCGCTCCATCATATAACGGCTCCATTCGTTGAGAATGATCCGGTTTTTGCTGACAAAAATGATGCGTCGCTCCTTAAGCTCCTTCAAAATCCGGTTCACGCTGCGCACCGTAACGCCGAGCCGGCGGGCGATATCCTCGCGGGAAATCGCTGCGGTGTAGGCCATTTGCGCGTTGAAATCGCAATGCTCGATCAGCCCGTACAAATGGCGCAGCAGCATTTGCCGGGAAGACATGTAAGTATTTTCGATCGTTTTTTGCGAGGTGGCATGCAGCTTGGACGCCAAAATCCTGTTCAGTTCCGTTAAAAAGACGGCATCGCTCCGGGCCCATTTGCGGTATACGTCGGCCCGCAGAGCTAGAAGCTCACATTTGACGACAGCCGACACTCTCGAGACGTAGGGAACCTCCAGCGTCAGCTCCAGATCTCCGAGCAGTTGGCCCGGGTGCAGATGGGCGAGCGTATAAATATGACCGCCGGTCACCGCATGCTCGACCTTCAACTCCCCCTCCGTCAAAATGTGGAAGCAAGCGGGCTCCTCCCCCTGCTCGCACACGATGTCCTTCGGCTGATAGCGGCAAATCTCCCAGCAGCCGAGCAAATCGCCCGGCATGCCGCGCAAAAGCGCATAAAGCCAGCCGTGCTGTTCCATAAGCAGCTTGATCGCTGTTATGTCCATCCGTTCTTCACCTATCTTTCCTTTTCCTGCAGCGTCACCTCCATTGTAACAAGCCGTCGGGCCCAAGCTTCGCAGCACCGGCACGGTTTACAATCTTTTTAGAATCCGTCCCCGGCTGTCCTCTCCCCTGCGCAACTCCATTAAACGACAGCCGGGAAGTCCCTCGAAAGGACATGTGTCCTTTTTAACAAACCTTTAAAAGTGCGGCAGCAAGCCAAGCACTCGAATACTTTCCCTTGACAACGATTCCATCGATCGCTCAAAATGGACTCATTCCAGATGTCTAGAGGAGTCGATCCTGTCATGCCGGCAAAACACCTGACGATCAAGCAGAAGCTGGAGGTGATGATAGAAGAGGGGACGTACCGGATCGGGGACCGTCTCCCGTCCGAACTCGCGATGGCCCGTGAGCTCGGCGTCAGCCGCGAGACGTTCCGTTCCGCCGTGCGGCTGCTGGAGGAGGAGGGCAAGCTGCTCGTCAAGCACGGCGTCGGCACGTTCGTCATTCAGCCGCTGCCGACGATCCCGAGTTCGCTTGAAAAGCTTTCGAGCGTCGGCACCATGATCCGTTCGGCCGAGCTCGAGGAAGGCGAAAGCCGCGTCTCGCTGAAGCCCGGCGGCTGTCCGCCCGAAGCGGCGCAGGCGCTCGGCATCGCCCCCGGCGATCCGGTCATCGTGCTGGAGCGCATTCGCACGGCGAACGGCGAGCCGGTCGTCTATTCGATCAACACGATTCCGCGGCAGCTTGCCGGCGACGCTTTCGACCGCTACGATTTTCAAGGCTCGCTGCTCGGCTTCTTCGAAAGCCGGCTCGGCCGGAAAATCGCAACGGCGGACACGGAGATCGCCGTGCCGCTGCATATCGACCGCAACTGCCAGCGCCTGCTGCTGCACCCGCAAACGACCGTGCTGCTGCTGAAGCAGCTGCATTACGACGAAGCGAACCGGCCCGTGCTGTACTCGCTCGATTATATGCGCAACGACGTATTCACCTTCCGCATCCGGCGAACGGTTTGAGATTTTCGGGGGCTTACGCTTTGCCTATGTCCGCCGCACTTATACGCGTCTGCCATCTTCCGGCGTACCTCATATCGCCTTTTCGGGTCCGTTCCACATATCGGTGGTTCGGACCTTTTTGTTGTCCGCATTCGTCTTTACAAAATCTATAAATCCCGTTGACGGGCATTTAATAATCATCGGCTAATCTTGTCCATAAGAGGTCTATACCTCTTATTGAAAATTACCTTACATCGGATGATTCCCAAGGGGGGCTGCAAGGTGAGCCGGAGTGTCCAGCTTTCCAGCCGCAAAACATGGATCGAATGGATCGTACTGGCCGTATTCGCTTTCTTTTTCCTCGGTCCGCTGCTTAATTTGCTGATTCTCGCTTTCTCCGGAAAATGGCAGTATCCCGCCGTACTCCCGCAGGAATGGTCGTTTACGTGGTGGAAATACGTGCTGACGCAAAACGAAGTGATTCAGTCCATCTCGCTGTCGTTCGGGATCGCCGCCGTCGTTACCTTGATCTCAATCGTTACCTGCCTGCCCGCCGCGTACGCGTTTGCGCGCATCCGGTTCCGGCTGAGCAAGCTGCTGTTGTTTTCATTTCTGCTGACGCATGCTTTTCCGAAAATGGGGCTGTACGTCTCGATCGCCGTACTGTTCTATAAGCTCCACCTGATGAACACGTTCACCGGCGTCGTGCTGATCCATATGGTGAATACGCTCATGTACATGACCTGGATCCCCGCCGCCGCCTTCAAAAACGTCCAGCAAGCGCAGGAAGAATCGGCCCGCGATGCGGGAGCAGGCCCCTTCCGGGTGTTCTGGCACATCACGCTGCCGATGGCGCTGCCGGGTATCGTCGTCGCTTCGATTTTCACCTTCCTCGCCTCGCTCGACGAAGCGCAGGGAACGTTTATGGTCGGCATTCCCGACTTCAGGACGATGCCGCTCATCATGTATACGATTGTGCAAAATTACCCGACCACTGCGGGAGGCGTGTTTTCGATTTTGCTGACGCTGCCGACCGTCGTGCTGCTGCTCGCCGCGCGCCGCTTCATTAACGCGGACGTGCTGTCCAGCGGGTTCCAATTGAAATAGGAGGCCGACAGCGATGACATCGCAACCTCAGCAAATGCATGAAATGAAGCCACCCCAGCTTTCCGTGCAAAACTTCAGCAAGGTGTTCAAAACCGGCGACGGCGTCAAGGAGCTGTCCATCGACGTGCAGAAAGGCGAGCTCGTCACCCTGCTCGGCCCTTCGGGCTGCGGGAAAACGACGCTGCTTCGCGCCATCGGCGGCTTCCTCGAGCCGGATACCGGCGATATTCAAATCGAAGGCAGGAGCGTCCTTCACCTCCCTCCGGAAAAAAGACCGACGGCGATGGTGTTCCAAAGCTACAATTTGTGGCCGCATATGACCGTGTTCGACAACCTCGCCTTCGGGCTTAAAATCCGCGGCCGCAAAAAAGACGAGATCCGCGAGGCGGTCGGCAAGGCGCTCCAGCTCGTCCGGCTGCCCGGCTACGAGAAGAAGATGCCCGGCCAGCTGTCGGGCGGCCAGCAGCAGCGCGTGGCCGTCGCCCGCGCCCTGCTGCTCGAGCCGGCGGTGCTGCTGCTCGACGAGCCGTTCTCCGCGCTCGACGCGAAGCTGCGCCTGGAAATGCGCGAGGAGCTGCGCGACATACAGGCGAGCACCGGGCTGACGATGGTGTTCGTGACCCACGATCAGGAGGAGGCGCTGTCGATTTCCGACCGGATCGTCGTCATGAACGCCGGACGCGTCGAACAGATCGGCTCGCCGCAAAGCATCTACGATCATCCCGAAACGCTGTTCGTCGCCGGCTTCATCGGGCGGATGAATTTTGTTCAGGGCCACGCGGAGGGTGGCGCCGTCCATATTCAAGGCAAGCGGTTCCCGGTGGACCGCCCGCTCGAGGGTCCGGTAACGGCCGCCATCCGGCCCGAGGACGTGGCGATCATCGAACTGCCGAAGGAAGGCATCCTTACGAGCCTGCTCCCGGGCAGAGCCGCGGGCGGCGCAGCGGCAAGCGACGGGGCCGCCGGGCCGGCAGACGAAACGATGCGCGGCCATGCCGGCGATGCGCCCGTCGCGACGACGGAACGCCCGGCTGACACGGCGCAAAGTTCGACCGGCGACGCAGGCGAAACGCCAGGCGGGCTAACCATAGGCGGCGTGAACGCGCTGCCCGCCAGCGTGCGGCAGGTGATGGTGCTCGGCCATTACGCGGAAGTGACCGTGGATACCGCCGCCGGCCCGGTCAAGCTGTTCGTGCCGCGGGAACAGGCCGCCGCGCTTCGCCACGGGCAAACGATCCATATCGGTTTCACGCGGGTAACCGCTTTTGCACGACAAACGAATACATTTGGAGGGGACAATTGATGAAAACATGGTTGACAGGCAATGCGAAAGGTAAAATGCTGGCCGCAGCAGGTCTGGCATTCGCCGTGGCGCTTTCCGGCTGCGGCAAAGCGGAACCCGCGTCCGGAGGCAATGCAGCCGCCGGCACCCCGGCTCCGGCCGCCAAGAAAGAAGATGCGAAACCGGTCGAGCTCTCTTTCTACTTCTCCGGCTCCGCCAATGTGAAGGAAATGTGGGAAACGCTCGCTCCGCAGTTTGAGAAAGCGAATCCGGGCATCAAGGTCAAGCTCGTTCATTTGCCGGACGGCCAAGCCGAAGGCGCTGCGATCGACAAAGTGCTCGGCGCGAAAAAAGCGGGGCAAAAAAGCGTCGATGTGGACCTGTTCGAAACCGGCCTCAGCAACTTGACGAAAGGCGAAAAGGACGGTATTTGGGAGAAGCTGACCCAATCCTCCATTCCGAACCTGAGCAAGGTCGACGCCGCTTACATGAAAGACGTTCACGAGCTGGCCGTTCCTTACCGCGCATCGTCCGTCATTTTGGCCTACAACAGCAAAAACGTGCCGACGCCGCCGAAAACCGCCGACGAGCTGTACCAATGGATCAAGCAGCATCCGGGCAAATTCGCCTACAACGATCCGGCGACAGGCGGCTCCGGCTCCTCGTTCGTGCAAACGGCAATCTACAACTTCCTGCCGGCGGACGCGATCCACAATCAGGATCCGGCCATCATGAAGGAATGGGACAAAGGTTTCGCGCTCCTGAAAGAGCTCGGCCCGTACATGTATCAAAAAGGCGTTTACCCGAAGAAAAATCAAGGCACGCTCGACATTTTGGCCAGCGGCGAAGTCGACATCATTCCGGCCTGGTCCGACATGGCGCTCGAGCAGCTTAGCAAAAAAATGCTTCCCGACACGATCAAGCTGACGCAGATCGAGCCGGCCTTTACCGGCGGTCCCTCATACATCGCCATTCCGGCCATGTCCGAAAAGAAGGAAGCGGCGCAAAAGTTCATCAACTACGTGCTCACTCCGGACGCTCAGACGGTGATCATCAATAAAATGTTCGGCTACCCGGGCATCAAATGGTCCGAAATGCCGGCCGATTTGCAGAAAAAGTTCGAAAGCGTGGCGAAAGGCTACCGCACGTTCACCATCGGCGCGCTCGGCGACGAAATCAACAAACGCTGGCAGCGCGAAGTCGCCGGGGGGCAATAAGCGGCCGTATGGAGACGAAACAGCGTAACTTTTTGGGGATAGCGATGGTTATCCCCTCTTTTCTCATCCTGCTGCTCGTTGTCGTCATTCCGATCGTGTTGGCCGTGCAGGAAAGCTTCAAGGATGAGCAGACCGGCGCGTTTACATTCGGCAACTATGCGTTTTTGTTTGCCGACAAGTTCATGCGCCGCAACATTGGGTATACGCTCAATCTGACGATCGTTTCCGTCGTCCTTGTCATTTTCATCTCCTACGTGCTGGCGATGTATTTGCGGTTTAACCAGGGGCGGATTGCCGAATGGATAAGGCGGCTTTATTTTATCCCGATGTTCATTCCGTCCGTCATCGGCACGTACGGGATCATTTCGATGTACAGCAATCACGGCTGGCTCGCCCGCTTCGTCATGCTGCTCGGCGGCGAGCAGTTTCCGAAGATCATCTACAGCTACAGCGGCCTCGTGCTCGCGAACCTGTGGTTCAACATCCCGTTCACGACGATGATGCTCAGCTCGGCGCTCGCCAGCATCCCGAATTCGATCGTCGAAAGCGCGAAGGACGCCGGCGCGGGGCGGATGCAAATTTTGCTCCGCTTCATTATCCCTCTGTCGTACAAAACGATGCTCGTCGCCGTTACGTTTGTGTTCATGGGCATCATCGGCAGCTTCACCGCCCCGTTTCTGATCGGCCCGAATGCGCCCCAGGTGCTCGGCGTCGCGATGGAACAGCTGTTCGGCGTTTACAAGGAAATCGGCAAAACAAGCGCCACCGCCGTGTTTATGTTCGTGCTTTGCTCGTTTATGGGGTACTTTTATATACGGAGTATGATCAGCGAGGAGCGGCAGTAATCGCCTGCCGCCCCTCTTCTTACATTATATTTTTGCCGTAAAAGATTTCGTCCATCTCCCATTGCAAACTCTCGGTAATGAGCCGCTGCTCCTCCTCGGTTAACGCCTCCTTGGTGTACCCGAACAAATAATTGTTCAGATCGAATTTCCTGAGCCTGCATTTCGTATGAAAAATGTTCTCCTGATACACATTGACGTCGATCATGTCGTAAAGGCTTTTGATGTCATCCGGAATATAGTTTTGGATCGAGCTGATTTCGTGGTCTATAAACAGCTTGTGGCCTTTAATGTCTCTGGTGAAACCCCGAACCCGGTAATCCATCGTCATAATATCCGTATCAAACGAGCTGATCAGGAAATTCAGCGCTTTCAGCGGTGAGATCTCTCCGCAGGTGGACACGTCGATGTCCGCTCTGAACGTGCTGATCCCTTCGTCCGGATGATACTCCGGATAAGTGTGAACGGTAATATGGCTCTTGTCCATATGCGCTACAACCGATTGCATAACAGGTCCCGGCGATTCGTCGAAAGATTCCGAAGGGACGCCGGCGATCGGCCCTTCCGACACCAGCATGGTCACACTCGCGCCCTGGGGCTCGTAATCCTGCTTGGAAATGTTCAGCACATGGGCGCCGATAATATCGGACACATTTTTTAAAATGGAGGTTAACCTTTCCGCATTGTACTGCTCATCGATATATTCCAGATAAGCTTCCCGTTCTTCTTTCGTTTTCGTATAACAGATATCATACATATTGAAGCTTAACGTTTTGGTCAGGTTATTGAAGCCATGCAATGCGATCCGCTGTTCCATCGTCAGTTTCACTAGATTCGACCTCCTCGTTTTTCGGCTCGCCAACCGTATTTTATCCAATAACCCCCAACTTTACTTTAATGAATAAATCAGGAAAAGTTCGTTCACCCTAATCTTGGATCTTTATTCCAGCGGAGGATGAACTATGGAAACAGCATGGATTTGGAAGTCCAGCCTTTTGGTCATCGCAGGTATGGTGCTGCTGCGCATTGCCGGAAGAAAATCGATCTCGCAAATGAGTGTCGCCACGTCCGTTATCATGATCTCCATCGGAACGACCATCGTTCAACCGATCGCCAACAATCACATGTGGATAGCGATTGGCTCGGCGGCGATCTTCATCGTCGCGCTTTTATTGGTCGAATATTTGCAGTTAAAGATCAATTGGGTCGAAAAGCTTTTGGGAGGAAGATCCCAGGTCGTTATCGAGAACGGGCGTCTCGTCGAAAAAAATATGCGGAGCATGCGCCTTACCGTCGACCAACTGGAGATGAGGCTCAGAGAGAAGGGGATCGCGAATATCGGCGATGTCAAAACCGCTACGCTTGAGCCCAACGGTCAGTTGGGATACGAATTGATGCGGCACGCCAAGCCGGTTACCATCGGGGAATTGGAGCGCATTCTCGGCTTGACATCGCCAAAAACCGCAGAGCAAGGCGGTCTGTTCCAGGAAGTAAGCTTGCTCCACCACCCGAAGCCTGTCGATCCTCACCTGCATTAGTCCTCTCTTCCGTTAAGCGGTTAACAACGATATCGAACTTACCAACTTCCGGAGATAAAGTGAATGGGATGCGACAAAATTTTAACGGTTGCCACGGAGGTTATTGCAAGGAATTTGCTGAGTTTACAATTCTAATGGTTCTGGTTGAGGTTATTTGGGCAATATGGCGATCTCTTATCGGATCATTCTTCAAATAAGCTCATTGGCAACCATCAGAATTTGAAAATGACCATTTTCAGCTAAATAAGCTCTATCACAACCGTTATAGTTCATGAACAGCGTGCGGGCCGTGACTTCCGCGCTTAAGTGCGTTAATGAACTTAAACTTTCACTACAAAAAAAGCCCGAAACCGGGATTCCGTTTTCGGGCCTTTCTTCGCATATTACAGCGAATTACTTCGCTGCGTTTTTATACTCCGCATTGTACTCGTCGATGATCTTCTGCCCGCCGTCGCTCAGCCATTTTTGAATCGCCTTCTGGAAGCCCGCCTCGTCGAGCTTGCCTACCATGAACTGATAGGTGGCGTCTTTAATCGTATCCTGCAATCTGGCGCCTTTCTCGTTGTACGTTTTCGAATCGAGCGGCGCAGTCGGATCGGTAATCATAAATTTGACCGCATTGTTGGACAAAGTGTTGGCCTTCTCTGCAACCGGAACCGTGTAATAGGAAGGCGTTACATTGGTCGTTTCGGCGAGCGCGATGTTCAGATACGGTCTCGCTTCTTTTTCGATCAGCTTGCTGTCCGTCGACGGCAGCACTTTACCGTCCTTGAGCGTATAGTGCTCGCCCTCCACTCCGTATTTCAGCAGGTTGGCCACCTCGGGAGAGTAAAACTTGTCCATCACCGCCAAAATGGCCTTCAATTCCTTCTCCGTTTTCACGGAAGCTTTCGGGAACAGCACCACCGTGCCGTAGCCGGACTGGCCCCATGTGACCGTTTTGCCGTCGACGCCTTTAATATCGTTCGTCACATCATACTGCGCTCCCGGCACGTTGGCCGCCGTCTTCTCCTGCATCGTTTTCGCGTCGCCCATCGTGCCGATATACAATCCGGATTTGCCGGTGTACATCAGGTTCTGCTGGTCCGTCTTGCTTGTAACGGGGAAGTCCTGATTGATCAAACCTTCCTCGCGAAGCTTCCTGAAAAATTTCATCGTATCCATATACCCTTTGGTCATAAAATCGGGCACCAGCTTGCCGTCCTGAACTCCCCACCCGTTCGGCGTGCCGAATAAGGTCGCGATCGTTTTGAAAGCGCCGAACACCAAATCGTTGCGCTCCGCGAGCGGAATCGTTTTACCGCCGCCGGCGAGATCGGCTTCCTTGAACTTCTTCAGCATGTTGTAGATGTCGTCCACCGTTTTCGGCTCGGAAACGCCGACTTTATCCGCCCAGTCCTTGCGGTAAATGAGCCCGGAGCGGGCCGGCTGCCTCTCCTGGTACAGCGAATAAATTTTGCCTCCGACCGCGGTATTTTTCAAAATGTCCGGGTTCAAGTTTTTCAGGTTCGGGTAGTCCTTCAGGTAAGGGCCGATTTCCCAAAATTGGCCGTTTTTGATCGGGTCGCGCATTTGTACGAAGGAAGCCTGGTTTTTAAGATAGGAAACCTGCGGCAGCGTGCCCGTCGCGAAGGCAGCCTGAAAACGTTCGTCATAGGAGCCGTCGGGAACCCATTGAATCTCGATCTGCGCATTCGTTTTTTGCTCCAATATTTTCAGAACCTTATCCGAAGGAACCTCCGGCGTCTGCAAGTTGGCCATGATCGTTATTTTGACCGGCTGCTGGCTGCCGCTTTCGGAACCGGCGGACGGTGCGCCGCTCTCGCCTGCGCCTTTGCTGCTGCACCCGGCAACGACTGATCCCGCGAGCGCAAGCGCCAAGGAAGCGTATACAATTTTATTGCGGTTTTGTTTGCCGCTCATGTTGACCCCTCCTGCGATATTTTTTTATAAGAAATATTGTACCGCAAGATTATAGTCGTATTCTTCTTATATCATTGCTTATTTTTCCGTTTCTTTGCTTTTTTTGTCCGGTCCGACCCAAATTTACCGGCATGAAAAAAATTAATGCCCGATTTTCGGCGGAACTGTTTTTTCGGAAACGTTATAATCATAACTGTGTTCCGAACCTGCATCAGAAAAGGAGAAGCAGAATGATACCGACCGACAGGAAACTCTTGTATTATCAAGCGCTCATAGATAAAAAGTCGGAGTATGAAGGCATTTTCTATGTCGGAGTCAGAACGACCGGCGTGTTTTGCCGACCAACCTGTCCGGCGAGAAAACCTAAATTTGAAAACTGCGAATTTTTTGAGACTGCCAAGGAAGCGCTTCTGGCATCGTTTAGGCCCTGCCAACGCTGCCGTCCGCTGTCTCATCCGGGCCATGTCTCGGAGTTGGTTCGCAAGCTGGTCAACGCGGTGGAAGAAAATCCGGAACACCGCTGGACGGAAGAGGACTTCCGAAAATTATGCGTGGATGCCTCCACGGCACGTCGCCAGTTCAAGAAAAGATTCGGAATGACCTTTGTCGAATATGCGAGAGCCAGGCGAATGGGAACGGCCTTGAAGCATATCCGGGCAGGCGGCGCGGTCATCGAAGCGCAGTTGTCCGCAGGTTATGAATCCGGCAGCGGCTTCAGGGATGCGTTTTCGCGCATCATGGGTGCAGCGCCCGCCCACCTGGGCAATCAACAGATTTTAAAAGCATCGTGGTTGGATACGCGTCTCGGCCCGATGATCGCTATCGCTGATGAACAAGCGCTGTATTTACTCGAATTTATAGACCGCAGAGGCTTGGAGCGCGAGATCGAACGTCTGAGAAGGAAAACCAAATCCGCGGTCATTCCGGGCAGCACACCGCCGATCGATTCGATTGAAAAGGAGCTCCATGATTATTTCGAAGGCAAATTAGCGGAATTCAAAACGCCCGTGAAGTTGTTGGGCTCGCCTTTTCAGAAGAAGGTGTGGGATGAACTGCGGAAAATACCGCCGGGTCAGACGATTTCGTATGGCGAAATTGCCTCGGCGATCGGAAATCCGAATGGTTATCGCGCCGTAGCCCAGGCTAATGGAGCCAACCAGTTGGCGATTGTAATTCCATGCCACCGTGTTATCAACTTGAACGGCACCTTGGGCGGTTATGGAGGCGGTATATCCCGAAAACAATGGCTGCTTGAGCATGAGAAAAATGGGAGAGCAGAGGAGAGATAATATGGCGACACTCAGGCAGTCGGGCAAATGGTCCGTTTTATTCGTGGTCACGCTCGTATCATTTATTACTAATCTGGATGTATTTTAATTCTAAAGGAAGATTCGGCTCGCGAAAAAACAAAAACGGACTGGCCCGGCGTATTGACGTATGGAACAGGTTTAACCCTGCTGCTGATCTCTTTGTCCGAGGCGCAAAATTGGGGATGGGCATCGGGAAAAACGATCGGGCTGTTCGCAGCAGCGCTGCTGCTTTGGATTGCCTTCGTTTTCATTGAGAAGAAGGCAGCGCATCCTTTGTTTCATCTTGGTCTTCTCGCTTACCGGGATTACTCGATTGGGCTCGGAATCACAATGAGTTACTGTATAGGTTATTTCGCCGTCACCATTCTGCTCACGCTCTATTTGCAAGGAGCTCTGCACCTCAGTCCATTGGAGTCCGGGTTATTGCTGATTCCGCTTTCCGTGCCCCAGCTGTTCACAGCTCCGTTCGGAGGCAAGCTTGCCGATCGCGTCGGCCCCGCGAAAATGATTCTGCTCGGCTCATTTCTAATCGGTTTCGCGCTGCTGATGCTTGGGCAGCTCGACCCCGAGCTGTCGAACATGGCGGTCATCGTTCCGCTTTTGATCATTTCTGCGGCAACCGGGCTTTCCTGGCCGTCGCTTGCAAAAGCAGTGCTATCGGCCGCTCCGCAAGAGCAAGCCGGTTCCGCATCAGGCATGTTCTGGACCGTATACAACATGTGTCGGGCTATCAGCCAAGCGCTTGCGCTTGCAGTAGTTCAGTCGGCAGCCAAGACCGACGTTGCTTCACAATTGTTGTCCGGAGCGGAAGGTTATGAATGGGGCCAATCGAAGGATGCTCTGATCCATGCTTCTAACATCGGCTTCCGATTTTTCGCAATTTTTCTCGCGCTTGCAGTTGTGCTTGGACTATTTTTGCTGCAGCCGCAGCACAAGAACGCCAGGGAAGCGGCGAACATGAAGTAGCATGCTGCAATGTACCTAACCGGTTTGAGCGCCCCCGAATTTTCCGCAGCCGTCGCTTTTTCGCAGCCGCAACGGGTAACGGGCAGCTCGGCAAAGACGTGCGGCGCTGACGGCGATTGACGGCCCGCTTCTTTTCCGGCTTTCTCAATCGTCAGCGCAATTGCGGAATGTTAGTTCGACCGGTTTACACGCAACCATTCGGCGGTGTCGCGAAGCGTTTCCTCAATCGGGCGGAACGCGATTTTCAGCTCTTTTCTTGCTTTGCCCGAGTCGGTGCGAAGCTTGTGCGTCAGCACGCGCACGGAATCGACCGTCAGGTTGGTCTCTCCCTTAGTGAGCGAAGCGATTTGCTGGGATACCCAGGCCACCGTATACATCACCGCCGTCGGCATCGTGCGTTTCGGCGCGGGAATTCCGGTCGCCTGCTCAAGTGCGCGGCACAAATCGGCCAGGCTGACATGTGCGGCGGAAACGATGTACCGCTCACCGCCTCTCCCCTTCGTTACGGCGGCGAGCATCGCCCGGGCGACGTCGCGCGCATCCACGATATCGAAGCCGGAGTCGAACGTTCCGGGAATGCGCCGGTTCACGAAATCAAGCACAAACCTCCCGCTGCTGGTCGGTGCGGCATCGCCGGGCCCGAACATCCAGGCAGGCAGCACGGTGACGACCGGGAAACGATGCTCCTTTACGAGATCCGCTATCGCCTTATCGCCGAGCACCTTGCTTCGCGCATACGGGGTGAGCGCTTGTTCCGCCGGCAGCAGGTCGTCTTCGTCGCTTCGCTGCCCATTCGGGCGCCTCGCGATCGTTGCGTTGCTGCTCGTATGAATGATTTTGCCGACGCCGTGACGGCGCGCAAGCTCGAACAGCCGTACGGTGCCTGTAATGTTGACCTTCTCCAGCGCCGGCCAATGATCGCCCTGCGCCGAAAACGCCTCCCGGAAATAGGCGGCCGTATGAAACAGCACGTCGCATCCCGCCAGTTCCGGTGCGAACGCTTCGACATCGTTCATATCGCCGACCACGATGCTCGCTCCGGTATCCCCCAGAAGCTTCTTCGCTTTGCCCGCAGACCGCGCAAGCGCCTTTACCTCATAACCTTCCCGAACGAGCAGCCGGACCAGATTATTGCCGAGCAATCCGGTCGCCCCTGTCACAAATGCGCGCATACATATAAACCTCCCTTTTTTCACTGAAGTTCCACGGCCTACCGCTCTGCCCGCTATTTTTTGCGGCATACGTACACGAAAGCGGGCGGGACGTTCCAGGGAACGAACGAAATCGATTCGATTGCGAATTTGCGCTGCAGCGCCTTTTTCATTTGCAGCGTGTATTGAAATGCGACAAATTGGCCGCCCGGCTTCAGGCAGTAGTCGATTTCTTCCAGCAGCTGCTCCCTCGCCGTCTCTGCGAAATTAAAAAACGGCAATCCGCTGATGACGGCATCGAGCTGCCGTATGCCGGCCATTTCCATGTACCCCCTCATGCCAAAGGCGTCCGAACAGCAAATATATTCCGGATAACGGTGCATGAGCTCGTTTCGCAGCAGCGGGTCTTTTTCGAACAAGAGTACGGATGCATCGCCGCAATTCGCATTCCTGATGAATTTCGTGATCGCGCCGGTGCCGCAGCCCAGC
The DNA here is from genome assembly GCF_023276405.1 of Paenibacillus hamazuiensis. Lineage (NCBI taxonomy): Bacteria > Bacillati > Bacillota > Bacilli > Caryophanales > Paenibacillaceae > Paenibacillus > Paenibacillus hamazuiensis. The sequence goes on along the minus strand of NZ_JALRMO010000001.1, from coordinate 393,043 downwards.
TCGGCAATCGCCGAGGCCCGTTCCCAAGGGACGGCGGATACCATTTTTGCGGCAAGAAACCTCGAGCTTGGCACGACGCTCCCTATCGTCTTCGGCGAGCGCATAAATTTGCTGAAAAAAAGCCATTTGTCCTGAAGCATATTTTCGATCATCGGTCATTCTCCTTTCCGAGCTCTAACCAAAATATACACGAAAAAATAAACAAAGTAAACTATTTTATTATTATATAGTTCATTTAGTTTAATTCAGTTTACTTCGTCGCTGTTTATGTTATACTACTTGCATGACACACAACGGGAGGCAGCGGCGATGGAGAAGGCAATCGTCAAAAACAAATACTTCGACAAAATCAAACCTGTGCTCAGAAAGATCAGGTTCAGCCAGATCAATATGGATGATATGGCGAGACATATGGACATCAGCAAAGCGACGCTGTATAAATATTTTACGTCCAAGGACGAAATCATTACGATGTTCGTGGACCATTGCGCGGATTACCTGAAAATGGCCGATGCAGCGGTGGCAGACGAGGCGATTTCTTTCGCGCAGCGCTTTCGGCATTCGTACGAGCATTCGCTCAAAACCGTCATCTATATGCCCGACATCCTTTTGCATGACTTGCGGGAATTGTATCCCCACCTGTACGAAAAGCTGATGCTCGCGATGCAGGACCATATCCGAAGCATGCAGCGTTTTATCGACGCCGGCGCGGAAGCGGGAGTTTTTCGCCGGGTCAGCGCCTCGCTGTATGTCGTACAGGACGACGCGGTGCTCCGGCGCATATTCGAGCCGTCTTTTTCCATCCAATTCGATGTAACTTTAAAGCAGGCGCTCGTCGAGTTTTACTTGCTGAAAAAACACCAGCTGATAGTCCCTGAAATGCTGCACACGGTGGACGATGCGGAGGTGGAGCGGGATATCACACAAATTATTCAGAGAATATGAAACTTCCCTCTATCGCGGGATACTCACCTCCGCATACGCGAAAACGGAGCTTTAACGGAACAAAATCGTTCCGCCACAGCTCCGTTTTTTCCTTTTTTTACCGACGATAACGAAACAATCTGTTCCGCATCACAGACTATTATTGCCCGGGGAATATACGCCTCGGGGCCTCGCCCGAACGTTACCGGTGGCCGATGAACTTCTTGCGGAACGTTAACGGAGAAATTCCTTCCTGCTTGGAGAAGATGTAGGAAAAATACGAGCCGTGAGCGAATCCGGCCTCCTCGGCGATGCGCGTGATCGACCACTCCCTTTGAATGAGCAGTTTCTTCGCCTGCTCGATCCGGTATTTCGTCAAAAACTCCATCGGCGTCATGCCGTATACCTTCAGCATGCATTTCGCCAAATAATTCGGGTGATAGCTCAGCTCCTTCTGCAGCACGGCGTTCGTTATTTTCTTCCGGTAATTTTGACGGATGAAAATCTCCACCTTCTCGGCAAGCTGAACGGCCGCCGTATCGATAAGCGACGCCAAATCCCGGTCCAGATGCTGCAGCAAAAGCTGAAACACCGTTTGCCTTTTCCAGTTGCGCAGCGATTTGGGCTCGTTCCCGAGCTGATAAAACTGCTCCAAATCGTCGAGCGCTTTCGCGGACAGCTTCGTATGCTTCGGAATAAAAATCGAACACACCTCGCTGTGGTGCAGGTAAGCGTTCTTTTTGTGACTGTCGATGAGAGCGGACTGGTTCTCCAGACATGAATTCATCCCGTCGTATTCGTTCCACGCCCCGAACGTTTGAAAGTGTATCCACATGATTTCCGTTTCCCGCCGGCACGGTGCGGCCCCGTAATGGTTGCTGTCGGGCCTTAATATCAGAGCCTCCCCCTGCCCCACCTCCCACTGCGCCGAGCCCTCTCCCATAAACAAAGCCCCTTTGGTGACCACGATCAGATCGAACACGCCGATGCAGTTTCTGCGAATATGGCATTCTCCGGGAACATAATAGGCGCGGCCGCAGTCAACGAAATACGGAATCGGCGGGGAAATGAAATGCAGAACGGAACCGTTCATACCCGGCTTCCCCCTCTCTCAAGGTTGAAATTTCTAAAAAACAGGTTGCAAAATTGGATATTAATCCCATGATACACAATGTATGATAATAAATAAAGCGTTTACTTTTATAATGCGATTTTAAAAAAATGAAGGAGCTGTTATATGCGGATATCAACGGAATCTAAACCGCTGCCGCTGCGCCAAATCAGCATTCAAGACAACTTCTGGTCCGAATATATCCGGCTCGTTCGGGAGGTTGTCGTACCTTATCAATGGGAGGCGCTGAATGACCGCATAGAGGGGGTGGAGCCAAGCCATGCCATTCGAAATTTTAAAATCGCCGCCGGTCTGGAAAAAGGATCGTTTTACGGCATGGTGTTTCAGGACAGCGATGTCGCCAAATGGCTTGAAGCGGTGAGTTATTTGCTTGAAGCGGAAGCGAATCCGGAGCTGGGGCGCCTGGCCGACGAGGTGATTGAGATTATCGCCAAGGCGCAGCAGGCCGACGGGTATTTGAACACGTATTTCACGTTAAAGGAACCCGGCGGACGTTGGACCAATCTGGCGGAATGCCACGAGCTGTACTGCGCGGGCCACATGATCGAAGCGGCCGTCGCCTATTACAGCGCCACCGGAAAAAGCAAGCTCCTTGAGGTCGCCTGCCGGCTGGCGGATTGCATAGACGGAGCCTTCGGCCCGGAAGAAGGAAAAATCCGCGGATACGACGGGCACCCGGAGATCGAGCTGGCGCTCATCAAACTGGCCCGCACAACGAACAACGAAACATATGCGGAGCTTAGCCGGTTTTTCGTGGATGAGCGGGGTAAAGAACCGGGCTTCTACGAGCTCGAATTTCACCGCCGCGGCGGAACGGTCCATTTTCCGTCGCTCGATATGGTGCATGACCGCGCTTACAGCCAGGCGCATATGCCGGTCAGGCGGCAGGAAACCGCCGAAGGCCATGCGGTGCGCGCCGTGTACCTGATCGCCGGCATGGCGGACGTCGCCGCCGAAACCGGCGACCTCGAGCTTCTCGAAGCTTGCCGGAGGCTGTGGAGAAATATCGTGTCGAAGCGGATGTATGTGACGGGCGCCATCGGGTCGATGGCTCAAGGCGAATCGTTTTCCCTCGACTACGATCTTCCCGGCGATACCGCTTATGCCGAAACGTGCGCATCGATCGGACTGATTTTCCTTGCGCACCGGATGCTGCAGATCGAAGCGAAAAGCGAGTACGCCGACGTTATGGAACGGGCTTTGTTTAATACGGTCATCAGCGGCATGTCCCAGGACGGCAGGCATTTTTTCTACGTGAATCCGCTGGAGGTTTGGCCCGAGGCGTGCGGCAAAAATAAAAATCTCGATCATGTAAAGCCGCAGCGGCAGGGCTGGTTCGGCTGCGCATGCTGCCCGCCGAATATCGCCAGATTGCTTGCTTCTCTGGGGCAATATGTGTATACGGCCTCGGAAAATACGGTTTATGCCCACCTGTTTATCGGCAGCGAGGCGGAATTCTGTATGGCCGACGGCCATAAGGTAAAGCTCATCCAGCATTCACAGCTTCCATGGGAAGGGAAAGTGCAATTCGAGCTGGTTTTGGAAAATGCGGTCCCGTTTACGCTTGCTGTCCGGGTTCCGGACTGGTGTCCGGAAGCTCGTCTTCGCATTAACGGAGACGATTGGCCTTCCGATCCCACGGTAGACGGCTATGTGCGCATCGTGAGAAACTGGCAGCCGCAAGACGTGGTGGAGCTGGACCTGGCCATGCCCGTGCTGCGGATCAAGGGGCACCCGCTTCTTCGCGAAACGGCGGGCAAGGTTGCGCTGCAGCGCGGCCCGGTCGTCTATTGCCTGGAAGAGGCGGATAACGGACCGAACTTGCATCAATTTGCGCTGCCCGCCTCCTCCGAACCTTCGGCTCATTTTGACCGCGGCTTGCTTCGAGGACTTCAGATCATTCAAGCGGCGGCCGAACGGGCGGTAGCGGAGGAGTGGGACCAGCAGCTGTACAAGGCGAATGAAGCGGTCCGGACGGAGCCCGTTACGGCGACGTTCATCCCTTATTTCGCCTGGGCAAACAGAGGACTCGGCGAGATGACGGTTTGGGTCCGCGAAAGCTATGGAAATCCATTGGAGGGATAATCAATGAGATCGATGAAAAAAAGCTTGACGATCGCCGCAGCCGTCGTAAGCCTCGCGGTATCCGCGATCGGCTGCAGCTCAAACGAGCCTGCTTCCGGCACGGCGACGCCCGGGGCCAAGCCGGCCGATTCGCCGAAAGCGGGCACGTCCGGTTCCGGCGAAAAGATCACTCTCGTCTATACGGACTGGGCCAACAACGAGGAAGCCAAATCCTACCGCAAAGTGCTGGACAAATTCGAAGAAACGCATCCGAACATCAAGATCGATTACCAGAACATTCCTTACAACGATTACGGCGCCAAGCTGTCGGCTATGGCCGCCTCGAACACGCTTCCCGATATCGGCAACCTGCTTGAGGGACAGGCGCTGAAATGGGCGGAATCGGGCAAGCTGATGGACCTGTCGCCGTATTACAAGGACGGCACCGTCTCGCCGAAGCTGGAAAGCAACAAATTCGTCACCCCCGACGGCAAAACGGTCGGCTACAGCATCGCCAACGAAGTCATCCTGATCCATTACAACAAGGATATGTTCGACGAAGCGAAGGTTCCCTACCCTCCTGCCGAAACGGACAAAGCGTGGACCTGGGACCAGTTTGTCGATACGGCGAAGAAGCTGACCAAGGACAAAAACGGCAAGCACCCCGGCGAGGCCGGCTTCGATCCGAAAAACATCGTGCAGTACGGGGCTCAGGTGAATACGTCGGCGATGTTTTTCTGGATTCCGTTCGCCGTGAGCAACGGCGGCGGGCTCGTGTCCGCCGACGGCAAGCAGCTGCTCCTCGGGAATCCCGAAACCGTGGAGGCGGTGCAAAAAATCGCCGATCTCGCCCTCGTCGAGCACGTTTCCCCGACACCGGCCCAAAGCTCCGGCCTGCCGGGAGACATGGGCCAAAAGCTGCTGTCGAAGAAAGTGGCCATGGTCATCTCCGGTCAGTGGGAGCTCGTCAACATTAACCCGATCGTCGGCAAATTCAAAAACGGCGTAGGCGTGCTGCCGAAGTTCAAAACGCCGGTCACCGGCAATACGGGAACGCCGGTCGCCATCTTCAGCACGATGAAGCATCCGAAGGAAGCCGTCGAGCTGTACAAATACATCATGGACCCCAGCAACAGCCAGTCTAACTTCGACAGCGGCGTCTGGATGCCGACCGAGGTCAGCTGGTACAAGGATGACGCGCTGGTCAAAAAATGGACGGCATCGCCGGTGCATCCGCCGGAGTACAAAACCGCCGTCGTCGATTACGCGATGAAAGCGACCTCCCCTACGCCGTGGTTTTATCTTCCGACCTACAACCGGATCGACGAAGTCGTAAACCCCGCCATGGATGCGGTATGGTCCGGCTCGAAATCGGCCAAAGACGCGATCGCCGCGCTGCTGCCCAAAGTGAAGCCGATTTTCGACAGCGGCAAAGCCAATTAATCGCAGGAAATCGGCCTATCTGCAAGGCCGGGGGAGCGCACTGCGTTCTCTCCCGGCCCCTACAATGACATGGAGGGAGAGCCGCTGTGAGCGCCATCAAGCAAGCAAGCTATAAGAGCTATAAACGGCAGCGCATCTTGTTCGGGTACTTGAGCATACTGCCCGCCATTCTCGGCATTTTCATTTTTACGATAGGGCCGCTTCTGTACAGCCTGTATCTCAGCTTTACCGACTGGAGCATCCTGAAGAAAGCCGAATGGATCGGCTTTGACAATTACAAGCATATTTTCACGGAAGACTTGTTTTTCGTGAAATCGCTCAAAGCGACCGCTTATTATTCGGCCGGATCGGTTATCGCCTGCATCGTCTTCTGCTTTCTGGTCGCCTTCGTCCTGAACCTGGACATCAAGGGGCGGGCTTTCTTTCGGGCCGTGTTTTATCTGCCTTCCGTCATTCCGGTGCTGGCGACGTCGATTATTTTCCTGTGGCTGTTCGACGTCGATTTCGGCATCGTCAATTATATGCTCGGATGGTTCGGCATCGACAAGCAAATGTGGTTCAGTTCCCCGAAATCGTCGGTTCCGACCTTGATCATGATGGCGATGTGGGGAGCCGGCAATATCATCGTCATCTTCCTGGCCGGCATGCAGGATGTGCCGAAGCATTTGCTGGAGGCGGTGGAAATCGACGGCGGCAATGCGTGGACGAAGCTGACCTCGGTGACGATCCCGCTGATGTCCCCGATCATTTTTTATAACGTCATTCTTTGCTTCGTGAATTCGATCACTTCATTTACCCAGGCGTTCGCCGTAGGCGGACCCAATGGCGGAGGGGTCGAGGATTCGGCGCTGTTTTTTGCTTTTTTCATCTACCGGGAAGCGTTTAAGCATCAAAATATGGGCTACGCCTGCGCGCTGGCGATGGTGCTGTTCGTGATCGTTTCCATCTTGACTTACCTGCTGTTCAAAGCGGCATCCGGCTGGATTCATTATGAAGGGGGGAAAAAATAAAGATGCCCGCTCTCGGACGTTTTGCCTTGAAAACAGTCTCGTACGGTTTCCTTTCGCTGCTCGCAATGACCGTATTTTTGCCGATGTACTGGATTTTGCGCTCCTCGTTCATGGATTCGATGGAAATTTTCCAATTTCCGCCGCTTTGGTTTCCGCAAACGTTATCTTTTGAAAATTACAGGGAGGTGATGGAGCGCATTCATTTCGGTCGGCTGTTCCTCAATACGTTCATCATTTTGGTTCCCGTCCTGATCGGCGTCGGGTTCACGAGCAGCCTGGCTGCTTTCGGTTTTGCGAGAATCGATTTCCCGCTGAAAAACATGTGGTTTTCGCTTGTCATCATGACCATTCTGCTGCCCTCCATCATCACGCTCGTCCCCACCTACATCGGCTGGTCGAAGCTGAATGTGCTCGGCGATTGGAGGCAGTTTCTTCCGCTCATCGTGCCGGCGTTTTTTGGAGGCGGAGCGTTTAATATCTTTTTGCTGCGGCAGTTTTTGCTCACGATTCCGCGGGAGTTGGACGAATCGGCGATTATCGACGGAGCCGGGTATTTTACCATTTACCGGAGCATCATTATGCCTTTGGCCAAGCCGGCTGTCATCGTCGTCCTCTTGTTTACGTTCGTCGGCGTCTGGAACGATTTCCTCGGGCAGCTGATTTATTTGGGCAAGGAACAGTATCACACGGTCGCCTTGGGCCTTCAGTCGCTCCGCGGGAATCTTGATACCCGCTTCAACCTGCTGATGGCGTGCAGCGTCATTTTGGTCGCCCCCGCCGTCATCGTGTTCCTGATCGGTCAGCGCTATTTTATCGAGGGGATTGCAACGACAGGCATCAAGGGATAGGAGTCGGAGTGTGTAAGTCGGAACCCATTTGGCGAATGATTATTCGTGGATAAGGTGTTCATTCCGGCTAAGGGATGGCTTCGAAGCTCAAACATGTTTGGATTGGCTCAGTAAAGGAGGTGATGCCGCGCAAATGGCGCAGCGGCGAAAGAATGCCTGCGATCCAAGGCAGAATCCAAAAATCGATGGAGGTGGAAATGATGATGGACAACGATGCGCCAACCCGACAAGAGAAAGTCCCGGCCATATCGAGGTACATTTTGGGCATGGCAGCTTGCAGCTTGGCGATGACCCTGCTCCTTTGCCTAAGCCCCCTGAAAGCTTACGCCTACACGCTCTCGAACAGCTACTTCAACGTGCAGACCGGCTCGAACGGCGAGATTACGTCGCTTCAGCTGACCGGGGATACGTATCCGACCAACTACGTGATGAACGCTACGAACGCCCCGCAGCAGAACACTTCGGACCATGAATGGCTCGGAGAGCTCATGTTTACTTACCGGCTCGGCACCGGCGCCTGGCAGAAAGCGCTGACGCAAAGCTCGTCCGACGTCCGGACGCAAAGCCAGAGCGGCAACGCGGTCACCGTCTCGTACGAAAATTCGGCCAATGCGAACGGGATCAAAAACTTCAAGCTCGTCGAAACCTACTCGCTGGTCAACGACTATTTGATCTGGCAGATCAACCTGACGAACACAAGCGGGCAAACGCTGGAGTTCGGCGATATCGGTCTTCCCTTGCCTTTTAACGAATATTGGTCGGGCGGCAACAACGAGGAAATTTACGAAACCCGCACGATTTTTCATTCCTTCACGGGGAAAAACAGCTCCTTTATTACGATTCAAAGGCCGAGCGGCATCGGCCCGTATTTGCTGATGGTTCCGGATGCATCGACCGGAGCCGGCTTCGAGTACATGGATCACTGGAGAGACGCCGAGCATCCGGGCAGCAAATGGGCGCAGGACAACGGCGGCTGGGCCAACGGACTGAACGTGTTTTACATCAACTCCAATGTCATCAAGAGCACGAACCGGGGTTATCTTCCGAACACGAGCACCATTTTGGCCCCGAATCAAAGCAAGACGTACGCCTTCAAATTTTTCAAGGTAACGGGGCAAAGCGATGTCAGCAACCGGCTGTACAGCGAAGGGCTGATCGACGTGACGGTCGTGCCGGGCATGATTTTCGCGACGGACATGACGGCGAAGGTCGATCTGCACACCTCGAAGACAATCAATTCGATTACGGCGCAGTATCCAGCGGAAACGAGCATCACCTATTTGAACACGGTAGACACGGACCATAAGATTTACGAGCTGAAGCTGAGCCATCTCGGCCATAACAACATCACCGTGAACTACGGGAACGGCGAGACGACTACGCTGCAGTTTTACGCCATCGAGCCGATCGGCACGGCCCTGCAAAGACACGCCACCTTCATGGTGGAAAAAACGCAGTGGAACGTCCCCGGCGATATTCGGGATAAAGCGTTCGACGACTGGATGATGGATACGAAAGCAAAACGGAATTCGTTTTCCGGCTACTGGGGCTGGGGCGACGACTGGGGATACACGCATGCCGAGTTTTTGGCGGAGAAAAACGTGCAAAACCCGGTGGCCACGGAAGTTACGGCCTTGGACCAATATCTCAAAACGACCATATGGACGAATTTGATGGCCGGGCATCACAGCGACTACCTGATCTACGATTTTCTGATGCCGGCGCCGAATACGACGCCTACGTACCGCGGATACGCTTACCCGCACATCTACAACACCTACTTCAGCATGTACAAAATCGCGCAAAAGTACCCTTCCCTGATCTCCTATACGGAGACGAAATCGACTTATCTGCTGCGGGCGTACAACATTTTCAAGGCGCTGTACGACGGCGCGGGAGTGGCCTATAACTGGAACACCGGCCTGATGGGCGAATCGACGACCCCCGAGCTGATCAAGGCGCTGCAGGACGAAGGGTATACGACGCAGGCGAACGATGTCATTTCGAAGATGGCTACGAAGTACAACAATTTCAAAAACACGAAATATCCGTACGGTTCGGAGTACAACTATGACAATACGGGTGAAGAAGCGGTGTACACGCTCGCCAAGATGAACAACAACACGTCGATCATGAGCAAAATCAACACGAAAACCCGGGCCGTGCGCGGAACAGGGCCGGTCTGGTATTATTACGCCGATCCGGTCACGATTACCGGCGAAGCGTGGTGGAACTTCCAGTACACGACGTCGCTGGCCGGCTACGCGATGGACGATTATACGAGAAATTACTCGCCCGCGCCGGAAATCGACCAGCGGATGAGCTATGCGGCGAAAATCGCCAACGTCAGCGCCATCAACTCCGGGCAAATCGACTCGGATCCCGCCAACATCGGCACCGTCTCGTGGACTTACCAGTCGGAGAAAGGCAATTTGGGCGCCCAAGGCGTCGGCAACGGCACCTTGCACAACGGCTGGCGGGATATGGCAGGCGAAGCCGACCTCGGACTGTTCGGCGCGATCCGCATTCTCAGCGCCGACATTGCCGTCGATCCGATATTCGGCTTGTACGGATATGGCGCCGACGTAACGCAGAGCGGCTCGAACTATGTGATCACGCCGAAGGACGGCGTGTTCCAGAAGCTGAACCTGATTACCGAAAAGCTCGGCATGGCGCTCGACCGCGACCAATATTCCGCAGCGACGGTGGCCAAAACGAAGGATTACGTCAACATCACCTTGAAAAATTTGCTGCCGTCCGCCCCGCATACGACGAAAATCACATTTACCGGGCTGAAGCCGGGTACGTACAACGTCCTGGTCAACGGCTCGGCCGCAGGTTCGGTAAACGCCGTCAGCGGCACGCCCACCGTCGTCGGCATCAACGTCGGAACAGCCGCCTCCTACGACGTGAAGCTGCAGTTCGGCACGTCCACAGTCAACGACCTGGTGGCTCATTACAAATTCGACGAAACGAGCGGAACTTCCGCTGCGGATTCGTCGGGCGGCGGCAGAACGGCTACCTTGAACGGTTCCGGCGCGACATGGGCGGCAGGAAAGATCAGCAACGCCGTTAGTCTGAACGGCAGCAGCTCCTATGTCAGCATGCCTTCCGGCATCGTAAGCGGTCTGAACGACTTTACGATCAGCGCCTGGGTCAAAATTGGCAGTCTCGGCGATTGGGCCCGCATTTTCGACTTCGGCACGGGCACGGGCAGCTACATGTTCTTATCCCCGCAGCCCGGAGGGGCCGGACTCCGGTATGCCATTACGACAGGCGGCAACGGAGCGGAGCAGCAGCTGAGTTATACGCAGGCTACGCCGACGGGGACATGGCAGCACGTGGCGGTGACGCTTTCCGGCACGACCGGCACCTTGTACGTGAACGGCACGGCGGTAGCGACGAATACGTCGATGACCCTGAAGCCGTCCAGCCTGGGCAATACGACGCAAAACTACATCGGAAAATCCCAATATACGGGGGATGCGTATTTGAACGGGCTGGTCGATGATTTCCGCATTTACAACCGAGCGCTGAGCGCTTCGGAAATCGGCGCCCTTGCGGGAAGCTGATCCGGCAACGACGGCAAACCTCCGGGCGCGCGCCGAAAGGCGTTCCCCGGAGGTTTGTTTTTTTTCGCGGCCGGACTATTTTATGAGTAACGGACTGAATAATCCCTCTATCTGCGAATCTTATGGTGACGCCGTGTGCCAATCGGAAACCGGTTAACCAAATTCACTAGAGGCGGTGGCTGCATCATGTATTATTGTATCGGCTGCAGAACGACCCACAGTTCGGAAGTACCCGGAACCGTCTTTAAGACGGGCTTTTTTGCGTCAAAAACCGAACAAGCCCCTATTCGCGCCGGGTTTTGCAGGACCGAGCCGGTTACGGAGCCGCGGACCGCGGACCACAATCCGTTTTCGTGCGGCAACCGTCGTGCCGCATCCTAAGGCGGGCTCGCATCCCGGCCGTTACGGCCTGATCGTGACCCGCGTGCCGATAGGCACCCGCCGGGACAAGTCCAAAACGTCCTGATTATACATGCGGATGCATCCGTGGGAAACATTCCTGCCGATCGACGACGGATCGTTTGTCCCATGGATCCCGTAATGCGGCTTGGATAAACCCATCCACAGCACTCCGAAAGGTCCTCCCGGATGAAATTGCTTATTAATAATTCGATAATCGCCGGTTGGCGTGCGGGTGAGCATTTTTCCGACGCCGACCGGATATGACTTCACGACACGGCTGCCGTCCAGAAGATGCAGCTGATGGTCCGACAAATCCACAATGATGCGATATGCCAACGAAAGACACCCCCTTATGGCATTGTATGCCCGTTTGCCCCGGGTGGAACGGCAGCTTTTCTTGACCTAAGGGATCATTCGGATGAATAGATGCAGCATATGTCTGATTTGGCACTTGAATCTTGGCAGGGCTTCCCGTTTAACCCGCTGACCATCGAATTTCACCTTAATGCGGCCAGAGTGCGGCAAGCTTCGCCCACGGGTTACTACTGATTATTGTGGAACTGGCATACCACCTACAACCCTTCTTTTACTGAAGCCCGTTAAATCCATTGTTTGAAAATGTATGAAACTTCCATCTTGAGCAATCCTTCTATTAAACCCGTCACACAATTCTCTCTCCGAACATATAATGGACAATCATTATTGAGGAGGGGATGCAGAATGTCAGTCATTTCGAATTATCAAAAGTGTAAGAAATATCTTGGTCGAGTAGTTAAAATAAAAAATAAAAATGGTAACGTCTACCAAGGTAAGATTGTTAAAGTAGATGCCAAAAAGGTTTATTTACGAGTAAGCTCGGTTCATAATGGAAAAAAGGTCCATACTTCTTTTTTTCCTTTCATATTACCACTTGTTTTGTTTGATCTTCTGGCGATTACCTTATTGTTATAATTGAGAGAGGGCACACCCTCTCTTTTTAGTAGAACGAACCCGAGTTCCCCCCTTCATAGGCCCGTAATACTTCTAACGAAGTCATTCAAGAATGTGCGTAAGCAAAAAGGGGCGGATCCCTCAGCCGTTATGACTCCGGCTTCGGGACAGCCCCTTTGTTGTTCATTTGCTTGTAAAAAACTTACTCATCCGCTCCAATGTTGACCGCAGCGCCCGATACCCGTGCCTGGCCGTCAATGTCGAACGATCCGATGACCGCCGTGTCCGTCGAACCGGCATCGACAGCCGGGGAAGCCGTCTGCAGATGGTAATTGTCCGCGGATACGTTCACGAATTTGGGATCGGCAAACAAGGAATGCGCATCGTTGCCCGTTCCCGTTTTATAGGCGGAAAATCCGGTATACTCTACGTTTTTCCATGTCCAGGTTGCGCCGGAACTTCCGCCTGGCGCGTAGTAAAGATTATAGTCGACGACGTTCCCCGAATTTTTGGTATATTCATTATAGATCAGAACGTCCGCAGAACTCGCGACCATGATATTGTTTTTAATGATGTTGTTTCTGGTATCGTACTGCACGTACAGCTGGCCGCTGCCATCGCCCAACGTATCGTTTTTGTACAAGGTGTTGTTGACGACTTTGCAGTTCTCGGTAGAGCCGCGCTTCGTGTCGTATCCTCCCATCGCAATGCCTGTCAGCCTGTTTTTAAATACGATATTGCTGCGTACCGTGATGTTGCTCGTCGCTTTTCCGGCATGCTCGGAGGCGATCTCAATGCCGATATCGTTATTGTAGCTGTAATTCTGTTCAATCACGGTGTCTTTGCCTCCATCCACGTAGATGCCGTCAGCCGCATTGCTGTTGTTGGGGAGTGTCTTGCCGTAGGAAGGATTGTTGTTGGACGTGATATTGTAAACCTTGTTTCCTTTCACCAGCCCGTTTCTCGCCTGATCGTAGGAGGGGTCGGGCGATTTGCCCTCGAAGCCGATGATATCGATGCCGATGTTATCGTTGTCGTGAATGAGGTTGTTCGTCACGGAGAATGTGTCCACATTTCCGTTCAGGACAAGCGACTCGCTGGAACCGAGAACAAGATTATACAGTTCGTTTCCGTCGATCGTAATATTGCGAATAGGATCGGGCGCTTTCGTTCCGTACACTGCAATACCGTGCGCGTCCCGGCCAAGCAGATCGCTTCCCGAAGGCGTTGCCGTGTTTTTAATATCGTGTACTTTATTGCCCAGCAGTTGGATATTGCTTCCCGAACCATGGACATAAATACCTACGGGCATCTTATTGCTGGTCGCCGTAGTATAGTTGCGGATTTCGAAGCCTTTGACCGTGATGTAGCTCGAATCGGCGATATCCACGATCCCTTCGATCCCGCTGACGGCAAGTCCGGTTCCATCGATAACCGGTGTTTCCGATGCATAGTTGGAGAACGTAATCGGGCCTTGCTCCGGAGATCCGGAGCGGGTAATTTTCAACTTTTGGTTATAAACCCCGCCCCGAACATAGACCGTACTCCCCGGTACGGCAACGTCAGCGGCATGCTGGAGCGTTTTCCAGGGCGAACCGATCGTTCCTGCATTGGAGTCGCTGCCGCTCGCCGACACATAATACTCGACTCCTGCGGCGGAAGCAGGCACCGTAGAATAAGCCGTCCCGACCATCCAGCTAATTGCAGCAATCGCCATGCCTGCCATCAAACTTTTTCCGATTTTCAACACGAATCATCATCTCCCTGCTTTTTTTAATGAATTCGCTCAAGCTGCGGCTATCGAATGCAAGAGTCGTGAAACTTCCCGCATCACCTCCTTTCGCCATGCCGAATCTGACGAGCTAATCTTGTGCCAGCAAGCGGGCTGCTTCCTGAACTGTCGGCAGCTTCCCGGTTCCTCCCACCCCTTGGGTGGACAACGCGCCGCAGGCATTGCCGAAGCGAAGCAGCTGTTCGTCCGCATATCCGTGAAGATAACCGTAGATGATTCCGGCGTTAAAGCAATCCCCCGCTCCTGTCGTGTCTACGGGAGTTACCCGGCAAGGCTTTGCCGAAAGCACCTTCTTGTCCGGCTTCCTGAGCGCCGCCCCGCGCGAGCCTTGCTTGACCGCCACCGTGCATGCGGTTTCCGGCAACTTCGCAAAAGCCTCGCTTAACTGCGCCGAATCATAGATGTGAAGGATTTCCTCCTCACTTGGAATGAACAAATCGGTATGGGCGAGCAGCAATTCGATCCCTTGCCGATCCCACATCTTGCGGACGTCCCATCCCGTATCGAAGGACGTGCTGATTCCAAGTCCGTGCGCCTTGCCGAACAGCTGCGGCCAATGCGCTCTCATCCCATCCTGCAAATAATAAGAGCCGAAGTGGAGATGGCTCGCTTCGTTCAACAGCGTATCCGGAACATAAGACGGGCTCAGAAGAGGGATGCTGCCCGGATATGTGAGCAGCCCCCGATCCGAAGGTGTCGAGAACGATAAGGTAACGCCGGTTTGTACCCCGTTCAGGGAGACAACATGCTCCACGTTCACACCCATGCGCTTCAGCTCATCCTTGCAAAAGGCCCCAAAGTCGTCACCCCCTACTACGCTTACGAACCTGACGTCCAGACCGAGACACGAGAGCGCGCATGCCGTTATCGCGGAAGAGGAGCCAAGGACGACCTGAAATTGGTCGATCGTCTTCTCGCGGTTCCATTCCGGTACAACGTCTTCGCCGGATATGATGATATCTACGTTGAGTTCACCGACAACAACGACCGTATGTCCGCAATCGTTGGCCGCTCTCATCGCAACACCGGGACGAAATCCCGCTCCGCTTCATAAAGCTCCTCAAACATATCGCCGATTTCAGCCAGAGAACATACCGCTGCAGAAAGCGGGTCCACCATGAGCGCATGGCGCGCCATCTCTTTGTCACGATTGAGCACAGCGCCGACGGCAAGCTCGAAAAACGCCATATTCGCACGGCACAGCGCCGCCAAATGCTCCGGCAGGCTGCCGAAGCGGCATGGATGAACACCGTTTCGGTCTACCATGCAGGCCACTTCAACGATACCGTCGTACGGCAAGTTATGAATAAGTCCTTGATTAGGCACATTCCCGTAAATGACCTTAGGTTCGTTTTTCAACATGGCTTCAATGATAACCGCCGCATACTCATGACTGTTCTTCAGTTCTATCGGACGCGCGCCTTCCAGCTGCTGGACGATCTTCTCATCGTTTTCCCGGCGCCAGGTCGGCCAGTTATCGGCATAATAACCGGTTGCGCCGTTATAACCGGCGCTGCAGTGCAAATCTATCAGCTCCTGACGCTTGCGGTAATATGGGATGTACTCCGAAAAGTGGCCGCTTGATTCGGACACGAACGCCCCCAAATATTTCATTGCATCGAAGCGGACAGGGTCTTTCCGTAAAAGCTCGGGATCCTTGATCTTTTCGCGCAGTACGGGGTACAAATCCTTGCCTTGATGGGTCAGCTCCACGAACCACGACATATGGTTTATCCCGCCGGCCCTCCACTGCAGCTCTTCATACGGAACTCCGGCATATTTCGCCAACCTGCGGGACGTATTTTGAATCGAATGGCACAAACCTACGACAGGAATTTCGGTCACGCGCGAAGTCAGCAAAGTGACGGCCGACATCGGATTCGTATAATTCAAAATCACCGAGTCCGGACATAACTCCTCGACGTCGCGAATAATTTCCATCCAGCTCGGGAGCGTGCGCAGCGTTTTGAACAGCCCGCCCGGCCCCATCGTATCGCCGATACACTGGTTGACGCCGTATTTTAACGGAATTTCGTATTCGTATCGCACGTTTTCAAGCCCGCCTACTTCAATTTGGTTAATCACAAAGCGGGAGCCCGCGATAACTTCTCTTCGGTCTGTCGAGGCGATGACGTTCCAGTTCTTGCCCGTCATCTCCACGAGCTTCAGCACAAGTCTTCCGGCAATATCCAGACGCTTCTCATCGATCTCTACCAAAGCGATCGTGCCGCCGTCCAAACCTTCGATTGTCAAAATGTCCGTTGCAATATCCTGCGTAAACGCGCTGCCCGCGCCAATAATCGATATTTTAGTCATAGCCCTTCTCCTCATGTATGTTTATTTCATTCCGGTCATCGTCAAACCTTTAATAAATTGCTTCTGAAAAATAAGGAATACCGCAACAACCGGAATCGTGATCAACACGGCGGCCGACATCACCACGTTGTAATTGACGACATGCGTGCCGTTGAAGTAAACCAAAGCCAAGGGAACCGTCATTTTATTCATATCGTTGAGCACAATGAGCGGCCATAAATAATTGTTCCATGCGCTCATAAACGTGAAAATGCCGAGCGCCGAAAGCATCGGCAGGATGAGAGGCGCAATGATGCTCAGCATGAGCCTCAGCTCACCCGTACCGTCGATTCTTGCTGCATCCAGCAAATCCTGCGGAATGTCCTCAATGAACTGTTTGGCCAAGAAGACGCCGTAGGAGCTTACAAGATTGGGTAAAATAATGGCGAACAAATGATTGATGAGCCCCAGTTTGGCGGTAATCAAATAAGTCGGGATCATGATCACCTGAAAAGGAATCATCATCGTCGCCAAAATGAGAAGAAACAACACCTTCTTTCCTTTAAAATGATGCTTGGCGAACACGTATCCTGCGAGAGCGCTCGTAAACAATGTGGCTGCCGTGATGATCACCGACGATACCGCGCTGTTGAACAGCCATTTGCCGAACGGCGCATCCCGCAGAACCGTTTTATAACCGTCCAGACTCGGATGTTCGGGAAAAAATCCGCTTTTTCCCGAAATGATGTCCATGTTGCTTTTCAGAGAGGATAACACCATCCATCCATACGGCAGAAGCATGATACAGGCAGCCGCTGTGAGAAATATAAGCACGACGGAATCGATCCAGACATTCCTTCTATACATGTGCTCATCCCCCTGTCAATATTCCCACTGCGTGCGGCCCCACTTCAGTTGCAGCCAGGTAATAAATAAAATGATAACGAGGAATACGGCAGCCATCGCCGAAGCATAGCCCATATTCGAGTTGGAGAAAGCCTGATCGTAAATGTGCAGAGCAAGCACCCTTGTCTCGTTGTAGGGCTCCCCTTTGGTCATAATCTGGAATTGGGGAAATGCCTGGAAGTACGAAATGACGGTCGTCACGGTAACGAACAGTGTCGTTCTTCCGAGGAGCGGCCACGTTATGTGGCGGAACATATGCCAGCGGCTTGCCCCGTCCAGATAAGCGGCCTCGTAGTACATATCCGGAATGGAATCCAGTCCCGCCATGAACAGCACGATGTTGTAGCCGATATCCGCCCACAGCGTCATCATAATGACGGACAGCAGCGCATAATGCGGATCGCTCAGCCACTGGACGGGGGCGATATCCATCTTGGCCAGCATCATGTTGAACAAACCGTCCCGGTAATGAAACATCGTGCTCCAAACGATGGATGTGCCTGCCAGCGGAGCGATCGTCGGAAGGAAAAACATGGTACGAAACAAATCCTTCAGCGAGCGCGACCGGACCCGTTGAATCGCCATCGCGATCAGCAGCGTGATGATGATGTTGACGGCAACCGTAATAACGACAAATTTGCATGTAACCCAAAGCGACTTCAGAAATACCGCATCACCCAGCATTCGGACATAATTACCAGCGCCAACAAAGACGGCATGACCGCTTAGAGGGCTGTATGTATACACGGACAGAATCAAACTCCACGCAATCGGGAGAAAGGCGAATACTCCGAATAAGAGCAGTACCGGGGTAAGCGAAACGAATACAAAACGCCTTTCGCTCCGGTATTGTGCAGGCCCCGTTTGGGCTGCGGACGTTTGTTTGCTTCGGCTGGCTATCGTACTATTGGGCATCTCCTGCACTCCGATCACTTATGTTGATCCTGATTATCGTTAATCGCTTTCTCGATTTTCCTTAGCCCTTCTTCAACCGTTACCTGACCGGTCACCATCAGTTGAAAATGATCGTTGATCTGTTTGAAGAAGAAATCGCGATCCGCTATCGGTCCGATCCATTGACCGTACTGCAGCACGCCGAGAGATGTTTTCATGTGCGGATTTTCTTTGAGGAATTCGGGATCGGAGGCCACCTCTTTCTTTGACGGCACCGTAAAGGTGCTCAGATTGAAAGCGCGAAGTTTTTCTTTGGAACTCATGAATTGAATAAAGTCAAGCGCCTCTTTCTGCGCCTTGCTCTTTTGAGCCACAACCGCTCCCCATCCCGATTCTGCAGCGAAATACGGCTTTTCGGAGGTGAACGACGGTACGGGCACGTATTCGAAATCTTTAGCGTTGTAGTTGCTGAGCCCCGCTGCGATGGTCCAAGGTCCGCGGTATGTCATAGCGGAATTGCCGCGAAAAAAATAATCCGACGTATCAAGCTCGCCGCCGAAGGCGGTCAAATCCGTCACTTTATCGTCAACCACCAGGCTCTTCAACGCAGTCATCGCTTTCACCGCTTCGGACGTTTGGAAATTGACGTGGTTGCCCCCGTCCCAGATCTTGCCTTTTTGCTGCAATATGAAAGAGAGAAACGTAAACGTAATGTTATCGCCGGAAACAAAATCAAACCCTTTGATCTTAATCCCGTTGTTATCGCGAACGGTTAATTTCTTTGCCGCGTCCACGAGCTCGGCCCATGTTGCCGGCGGACCGGCGATCCCTTTATCCTTCAGCATCTGCGGATGAATCAGCATCCCACCGTTCTCAATATTGTACTCCAACGGCAAGCCGAACAGCTTGTTGTTCAGCGTATACCCGCCCAGCGGAGCATCATAATACTCTTTGCGCAGCGCTTCGTCGTCCGGCAGTTCTGCGAGCAAGCCGTTTTTGGCGTATTCGGGAACCCAGGTTCCGAACATCTCGGCAATATCGGGAGGTGTTTGCGCGGAGAAGGAGGCCTTCAACTTCTGGTTATACACTTCATAAGGAAAAGACTGATATTCGATCTGAACGTTGGGGTGAGAAGACTGGTAATCTTCAATCATTTTCTTATAAGCGCCAATAAAGGAATCCTCCTGATGACTCCAGAAGACAAGCTTGACTTTGCCCGGATCCGTCGAAGCAGGATCGGAGCCGCCTGAACACCCGCTTGTTGCAAAAACAATGCAAAAAAGTGAAAAAACTGAAAAACATCTCGAAAATCGCATGGACATTTCCCCTTTCGCTTTTATAGCGAGGACATTTTCCCTTTATTTACAAAAAATATAACGCATACATACGTATCAGTCAACTGATTTTTTGCCGCAAATTTCAACAAAATTAATGCAAGTTTTTCCGATCATTGACCTCGGCGCTATTTTTACATAACATAGAGAATGAGAATTTGCCGCAAAAAAACGTAACTCTAAAAAAGGCAGGTCATGATATGCCCACATTGAAAGATATCGCCGAACGTGTCGGCGTCTCCATCTCCACCGTGTCCCGCGTGCTTGCAAACGAGTCCAACCGTGCCGTCAACAGCGAGACCAAGCAAAAGATTTGGGACACCGCGCGCGACTTGGGCTACCATATTAAGCCGGTCGCCCATGAATCCCAAACGGCTGCCAAAGAGGTCGGATGTATCGTCTCGACGATGCAGAACCGGCACTATCACCCGTACTTTTCCGTCATACTCGATGGAATCGAGAAAGAACTGTCGCACAACGGATACAAACTTGCTTTCACTTATACACAAGAAAATTTGAAAAATCCGGAAATTTTGCGTCAAATTACAGAAGAAAACAATATTGAAGGCATGATTGTGATCGAGGGTATCGATGCGAAGATTTATAGTCATCTAAAAAAACATATCAAACTCATCGTCGGCATTGACGTATCGGACCCCGGCATCTCTACGATTTCTTACGACCGTGTCGAGGCTGCGCGCATCGCGGTGAAGCACCTCCTTGACCAAGGGCATCGCGATATCCTGTTTATTGGAGGCACAGGCTTGTCCGGCGATTTCGACCGTGAGAAAAGATATCGCGGCTACAAAACGGCGCTGGAGCAGGCCGGATTGTCCGTGAATCCGAAGCATGTCCTGAATGCGGAATGGGAACCGGATAACGCATACCGGCTCATGCTTAAATATTTGGACGATCATTCCGGCCGGCTGCCGACCGCCGTATTCGCCGCAAGCGATATTATGGCGATGGCCGCCATGCGTGCCATCGCAGAGAAAGGTTACCGCATGCCGCAGGACTTCGCCGTCGTCGGTTTTGACGACAACGAGCCTTCCCGTTACACCGTGCCGCCTTTGTCGACAATTCATATTCCCACGTTCGAGATCGGCATTGTCGCGGCGAAAACGATGCTGCAGTGCATTCAATCTCCGTTTCCTCTGCCGGTCAAGATTTTGCTTCCGTTCGAGCCGATTTTTCGGCAATCCAGCGAATGGCAAGTCCGGCAATAAGCGGAACAAAAGTGAAGTGAAACTTTCTGGCTTATTCCTGGTACCTTTGGAGAGCACCCGGTACCCCCAAAAATGAGCTGCGCATAATTTCATATACGGCAAAAAAATAGAGCCTCTAATCAGAAGCTCTATTTTCGCCATTATATAAGACTCTTATCCTTCGTATGCTTTTTGCAATTCCGCAATGTTAAACTTCTTCATCTCCAAGAACGCCTTCGTGACGCGATCGCGCTGTTCCGGCGTGCCTTTGGCCATCATCTCGTCCATTGCGGCAGGAACGATCTGCCACGAGAGTCCGTACCGGTCCTTGAGCCAGCCGCACTGTTCGGCTTCGGGTACAGCGGAGAGCTTTTCCCAGTAATGGTCAATCTCCTCCTGCGTCTCGCAAACGACCATGAGAGAAATCGCCTCGTTGAAGTTAAACAAGTGTTCATGCGCGCTGTCCATTGCCGCAAACCATGTATTCTCCAGCATGAAGTCGGTGAACATAACCGTTCCCTCTTTGTCCGGCTCTTGACCGGACCCATACCGGAAGAGAGTGCCAGGCTTGGAATTTCGGAAAACCGAAAGATAAAATTCGCGGGCTTCCTCCGCCTTGCCGCAGTTATTACCCACGAACATCAGGAAAGGTACAATTGCAGGCCGCCGCTCTCCCTCCGGATTCGTCAGCATGAGCTGCCATGAGACTCCATACTTGTCCTGGATCCAGCCAAACCGTTCGCTGAACGGGTACTTGTCCAGCGGCATAAGAGGGGTTCCGCCATCGGACAACTTATTCCACACCTCGTCCAATTTGGCTCTCGCGTCCTGTTCCCGGGACGGGTCGAAATTTACCATAAACGATACGGAAGGATTGAACTTAAAAAGCGGCCCGGCGGAGATGGACATAAAAGGATGTCCGAAGACAGTGAACGAAACAACGTCGCAATCCCCCGATGGCGTTTCGTGCAAAGTCGTCGCGCTCGAGATTCGGGAATCCGGGAACACGGAGCAATAATACTCCGCTGCTTCTTTGGCCTCCTTGTCGAACCACAGGTGCGGGGTAATTTGTTGGATCAGCGGCTTCATAAACGTTTCCTCCTTTTGCTTATAAGGTGACTCATTTATTTTCATTTTATCAAAAGGATTGATTTTACGTTTCTTTTCGATTGCTATGATCATTATATTTTCTGCCAAATACAGCAACAGGCCGCCGAATAGCCGGCAGCCTGCGGTTGCTCTCCCATTTTCTCAGGGAGTTTATCTTGCTCCTTACAGATTGATATATTTGTCGAATACGAAACCAAAGTCTTTAATCTTATGCTCGGCGTGTTTGGCCTTCATCCAATTGTATGCGGCTTCGTTGATAGCGTTGAATTGCTCCGCGGCGGAAGCGCCCTGGGCGGAAGTACGGCCGATGCTCTCCTTGGCTATTTGTACGCTTTCGATGGCATATTCGTAAAGGCGGTCGTTAGTCGCAACAATTTCCGAAATCTTGATTAATGCTTTATACAAATCTTTAATCTGCTCAATTTGCCTTTTATTCACGTCTATGGAGAAGCTTACGTCGCCAATATGAAACTTAATCTCAACGTCCAAATCAACCGTCCCTGCGGTTTCCAGGTAGACCTTCGAAATTTCATGGGAGGAGTAGCTGTAACGCTTCAGGATGCGCTTGCTGCTGATGGCGCTCTCCCCGTCAAGATGGATGAAAGCCAGATTGGTAAAGCAATACTCGTCTTTCTTCGATTTGATGATGAAGTAAATTTTCTCCCCGTCTTCATGCATGACATAATCGTCGGCATCGACTTTGTCGAAGTCTTTCCTCTCGATGACTTTACCGATATCGCTTAATCCCAACGCATCTGCCGCCAGCTTTTTAAACACAGCCTCATCCTCCCAAACGGAATAATCGCCAAATAGTTCCATTCACAGCTCTATTGTAACGGAGCTTCACCGGTGCTGGCAATAGCGCGGACTTATCATTATATTTGGATAGCTATCTTTACAATTACGTCAGCAGCGATTCCCGAATCACCTTCTTGTAATGCAGCACGGACAAGATGCCGAAGATCGAGTACAGTGCCGTGTAAAGCGCCATAATCACGGTCATCGGCGTCCACAGCTCCGTTCCGAACAAAAACCAGCCCGATTGAACCGCAAAGTAGCTGTGAACGAGGCCGACCGCCAAAGGGATGCCGAAGCTCAGCAGCTGCTTGGCCTGAATTCCTTGGATCAAATCGCTTTGGGTAAAGCCCAGCTTTCTTAAGATCGTATAAGACGGCTTTTCGTCCCCACTTTCATCCATCTGCTTGAAATATAAAATACAGCCGGACGTGATCAGGAAGGTTAGACCGAGGAACCCGACGATAAACATGATCAGTCCCATCATCTTTTTCTGTTGGCTGCTCACGTCCAGGCGGGAAGCGAAAAATTTGCCGGCTGCCAAATTCAATTCGTGGAAAACGTCGTTAGCCTGGCCGATTTTCGTTTCATCGTCGATGTCGATCCCGATATATTCGGACGACTTCTTTTGCAGGGAGGCGTCGGCATCCCGCTTCAGCCGCTCGAATACGTTCGCGTCCACAACCGCCACCGGGAGCCCGCCGTTCGTAAAGTACGCGGAAAGAATATAATCCTTTTTCAGTTCCAAATAGGTGAACGCCATCGTTTCATGTTGTCCGGCCAGCTTGATGTTTCCGGAAGGCTTCAGCGGCATGAATTTCTGCATAAGATCGTTATATCCGGAGAGATAAGCCTCGCCTTCGTTCAAATCCCCGACATTCGTCGACGTATCGGCGACCACGGAAAGCGTCATTGTGCCCGGATCCAGCTTATCTCCCTCGAAATCCACATCGATAATATCGCTCAAATCGGCGTGTGCCTGCAGCACCTCGATCCGGGTTTCACGATGCCCTATATGCCGGGCATCCAACGCCGCGGCAAACCTTTCCGCATCCGCGGAGTCGTTTATGGAGAAATCGGCGGGCACCGACTGCTCGGCGGTTTTTTCCGCGGAATAATACGCGATGTAGCTGAGCGACAGCAGGCCGATGGCCAGTGCGGATACGGTCGTAATGACGGTCAGCAGCAGCGCGTTCGACTTCATCCGGAACATGACCGAGGAGAGCGAAAGCACCTCCCGCACGTTTAAATAGCCGTTTTTCCTTTTGCGGATCAGATGGAAGATGAGGCGGACCGATCCTTTATAAAACAAATAAGTACCGATGATGACAAAAGCCAATATAAATACCATTGCGCCGAAAAGCTCCGTCATCGTCGTAAAATCGCCGCCGAACAGCCTTGAGGATACATAGTAGCCAAGCAAGATCATCGCCAGCCCGGCCACTCCCATCATCGCTTCGGGAAACGACATCCGGCTTACCTTGTCCTCCGTTTTTGCACGGAATTGAAACAGCGCCAAAATGCTCTGCCGCTTGATGAAGGCGTAATTTACCAGCATGACGAGCAGGTAGATGGCCGTAAACACAAGCACCGTTTGAATAAACGCCCGGGATGAGAAATGCAGGGTAGCTATGGCACCCACACCGGTAATTTTGAATAATATCATCAGGATCAGCTTGGATGCGGAAAAACCGATGAACGTTCCGACCGCAAGCGAACCGAAATAAAGCACGAAATTTTCGGCTCCTAAAATGCGGAAGATCGTATGTTTGGTCATCCCTATAAGCTGCAGCAGGCCGATTTCCTTGCTTCGCCGCTTGATGAAAATGCGGCTAGCGTACAGATTGAAAACCGCCACGATCGCCACAAGCAGAACGGATGCGGCCCGGACGGAGGCCCCGCCTTTGACGCTCCCCTTCGTCTCGTCCAATGCCGGGTCGTACTGCAGCGTGACGAAAGCGAAGTACAGCGCGGCGCTGAAGATGAGAGCAAATGCGTATAAATAATAATGCTTCAGATTGGATCTTATATTTTGAAAAATCAGCTGCTTAATGCTCATCCTGCACCCCGCCCAAAACGCCCTGCGTTTTCATAATATCCTGAAAAAACGTTCGCCGCGTTTCCTGCCCCCGGTACAGCTGCGTGTAGATTTGCCCGTCCTTGATAAAAACGACCCTGCCGCTGTAGCTTGCGGCGACCGGATCGTGCGTCACCATGACGATTGTCGCTCTCCGCTGCTGATTCAGGCCGCTCAGCTTGTTCAGCAAATCGGACGCCGACTTGGAATCGAGCGCACCGGTCGGCTCGTCGGCGAAGATGATGCTGGGCTCATGGATGAATGCACGGGCGGCGGAAGCGCGCTGCTTCTGGCCGCCGGAAATCTCGTTCGGATATTTGTCCCGCACCTCATAAATGCCAAGCTCGGTTGCCACCGTTTCGAATTTCCGCTCCGCTTCCTGCCTGGACACTTTGGCTACGGAAAGCGGCAGCATGACGTTTTCCTTTACCGTTAACGTGTCAAGCAAATGATACTCCTGAAAAATAAACCCCAAATGCCTTTTGCGAAATTCGGCCAGCTGTTTTTCTTTCAGTCCGGTAATCTCGTTTCCCCGAATTTGGATGGACCCTCCGCTGACGGTGTCGATGGAAGAAAGCACATTCAGCAAGGTCGTTTTCCCCGAGCCCGATGCGCCCATAATGCTGACGAATTCCCCTTCGGTTATCGTCAAGTCGATACCTTTCAGCACCTCTTGCTTGTTAAATTTATTTCCATAGCTTTTATGAATTTTGACTGCCTCCAGTATGCCCGGCATCTCGTCCACTCCTTTTTCTCTAGTCGGGTTTATTATAAGCAAGGCAGACGATCTTTTCCTGCGATCGGCCTAACAAAACGAGAAGGGCATGTGACAAAAACGTCACATGCCTGTCATTTGCACGAAATCGTTGCGCTTTGGGAACGTAAGGGTGAAAGCAGCCCCCGCTCCCGGCTCCGATCGGACGGAGATTCGGATATGCAGCTTGTCCGCAGCCTTCCTGGCCAAATACAGCCCCATGCCGGTCGCCGCCCCGTCGGCATGATGATTCGTGGAAGTAAATCCTTTGTCGAAAATACGCGGCAAATCCTTCGGATCGATGCCGCGGCCGCAATCTTTTATCTCTAGTTTCATATGCCCGTCCTGAACGCAGCTGCTTACGGCAATATCCGAGGAAGCGTCGCTGTATTTCACGGCGTTCGTCAGAAGCTGCCGCAAAATGAACGCCAGCCACTTCGCATCGCTGAGCACTTCCTTCACTTCGAGCTCCACGTCGAAGCCGATCCCTTTTTGAATGCACCAGATCTGCAGCGTCTTGAGCTCCATGTGCAGCAATTGCGCCAAATCGACCTGCTCCATGTACAAGTCATTCTCCAAAAAAGGGAGACGCCTCTGATGTAGCTGCCGGTCCAGAAGCAAATGGATGCGCAGCCATTCGTAGGTGAGCGGTCCTTTGAGCGGTTCGTTTTCCAGCCTGTCGATCATTAAACGCATGGCCGTCAGCGGCGTCTTCACCTCATGAATCCACGACAGCAGCTCATCCTTCTCCTGTTCGAGCAGCGTCTCGCTGTGCGAGGCAGCCAGCCCGAGCCGTTGCGCCTGGCCTTCCAGACAGGCTGCCACGACGCGTTCAAAGGGACTGCGCGCGGCGACTTCGCTTTCGCTGCCCGGCGGCTCTTCATTTTCCAGCAGTTTGTAAAATCGGGTCTCCCGGTGGTAACGTGCGACGGCAAAGCCCAGAAAGACAAGCGTCGACAGAAAAACGATATAAAGCATCGATTCGAACGGAAGGGCGGCGTCCACATAACCGATAAACAAAAGGAGCAGCTGAAGAAACGCGAAAAACAGCAGCCAGCTGCGCCTCTCCGCGATATATTTTCTAATCATGTGAATCCCCTGCCTCTTCCGCCGCTATGTATCCTTGTCCGACCTTCGTTTCGATAAACCGTCCGAGACCAAGCTCGTCCAGCTTCTTCCGCAGCCGGTTTACGTTGACCGTCAGCGTGTTGTCGCTGACAAAACGCTGATCGTCCCACAAGCTCGTAATGATGTCCTCCCGGCTGACGATCCGGTTTTTATTTTCGATCAAAATTCGTAAAATATGAAGCTCGTTTTTCGTCAGCTCCACCGATCCGGCTTCGTTTGTTACCGTATTTTTCTCAAAATCGACCGCGGCCCCGCACCATGTCTTCAGCTTGACCGGCTCGGCGCCGTAGTTATAGACCCGCCGCAGAATGGCCTGGATTTTGGCGATCAGCACATCGAAGTGAAACGGCTTCTGGATGAAATCGTCGGCTCCGAGCTGCATGGACATGACCATATCCGAAGGGTGGTCGCGCGAGGAGAGAAACAAGATCGGCACGTTGGAATGAGCGCGGATTTGGCGGCACCAGTGAAATCCGTCGAATTTGGGCAGCTGAATATCGATAATGACCAAATCCGGCTTCGTCGAGATGAACTGCTCGAGCACCTTGGCAAAGTCCGTTACCCCGTGAACCTCGTAAGCCCACTGGGACAAACGTTCCTTGATCTCGTGAAACAGAGTCGCGTCGTCTTCGATCAAAAGCAGCTTAAACAAGATGAGTTCACCACACTTTGAGCATCTGTATCCCATTATTGTAATGGAAAATATACAGACAAGCTACTGCGGGGCAGCCCGCGAGACCGTCCGTATCCGCCGGTATCGGCCCGAAGGAACAAATCCCCCGATTATCCGCAAAAATTAGTCATGCATTTCCTGAGCAACAAAAAAGCCGACCCCCGGTAATTCCGGAAGCCGGCTATATCGCCCGTTTAATACATCGGATTGTTCGCCATGATCCATAAGGAGCCGATGACGACCGTGATGACGACGATCAATCCGAGAATGAGCGTCATCAGGTTGTAACGCGGTCCCTTTTCTTCCCGCAGATGCATGAAAAACAGGAGCTGGACGGCGAACTGGAGCGCCGCCGTGCCGAGTAACACGATGATCGCCGCCGTTCCGTGCAGCCAGCCGTTCATGACGACCAGAAGCGGGATAATCGTCAAAATAATGGAGAGGGCGAACCCTATGACATATTCCTTCAGCGAACCATGCCCGCCGCCATGGCCGGAATGGCTGCCGTGCGTGCTGCCGTGCTGCGCCATCTCACATCACCCCCATCAGATAGACGATCGTGAACACGAAAATCCAGACCGCGTCCAGAAAGTGCCAGTACAAGCTCGTAATATGCACCTTGCGTTGGGTAACCGGCGTGATGCCGTGGCGGGAAAGCTGGATGATCAGCGCCGTGATCCAGAACAAACCGAGCGTAACGTGAAGCCCGTGGGTGCCTACAAGAGTAAAGAAAGCCGAAAGAAACGCGCTGGACGAAATATTATGACCTTCCTCCACCAGCTTTACGAATTCGGTGATCTCCAGCCCGATAAAGCAGGCGCCGAGCAAAACGGTGACGGCGAGCCATCCCATAAGTCCCTTGCGGCTTCCTGCGTTCATGGCGAGAACCGCCAAACCGCTGGTGAAGCTGCTCGTCAGCAGGATGAACGTTTCCGCGATGACGCCGGGCATCTCAAAAATCTCTTTCCCCGTGGGCCCTCCGGCCGTGCTGTCCTTAAGGACGAGATACGTGGCGAACAGCGCGGAAAACAAAATACAGTCGGTGATCAGAAAAATCCAAAAGCCGAATTTGCGAAGCTCCTCCAGGTCATGATGGCCGTCATGGCCGGCTTCATGGGCAGCATTCGAATGCATATGACTTGCATGTGCCATCAGACAGACCTCCTTGCCGCTTCTTCGGTGCGTATAATTTCATCCACAGGGATATAATAGTCCGTATCGTAATTAAACGAATGCGCCAGCATCGTTATGCCCACCCCGAGCAATCCGGGAATCGCGATCCACAGCCAGTGAAATACAAGGCCGAAGCCGACCGCAAACCAGCAAACCGACTGAATGAACGGGATCGCCGAGTTTTTCGGCATATGAATCGGCTCCAAAACCGGCTGCGGTTTCGGCGCTTTGCCTGCGGCGATGCGCTCCTTCTCTTCCCACCAATCGTCGCGCTCCGTGACCTGCGGTGTCGTTGCGAAGTTGTACAGCGGCGCCGGGGAAGGAATCGACCATTCGAGCGTGCGGCCGTTCCACGGATCGCCCGTCGTATCTTTTTCCATAAACTTGATGCTGTGTGCGATCTGCCATACCTGGAACAAGAAGCCGATCCCCATCAGGAAGCCGCCGATCGTCGAGGTGAAGTTGAGCCCCCACCAGCCGGTGTCCCAGCTGTACGTGCTGACGCGGCGGGTCATGCCGTCAAGGCCGACGAAATATTGCGGCATGAAGCAGACATAGAACCCGATGTTCCAAATCCAGAACGCCCATTTGCCGAGCGTTTCGTTCAGCTTGAAGCCGAACATTTTCGGCCACCAGTAATACAGTCCCGCGAAATAACCGAAGGCGACGCCGCCGATCAGCACCTGGTGGAAGTGCGCGATCAGGAAGTAGCTGTTATGGAACTGGAAGTCCGCCGGCGCTACCGAAAGCATAACTCCCGTCATGCCGCCGACGACGAAACACGGAATGAACGCGATCGACCAAAGCATCGGCGTGCTGAACGTAAGGCGGCCGCGGTACATGGTGAACAGCCAGTTGAAAATTTTCACGCCCGTCGGGATCGCAATGATCATCGTCGTTATGGCGAAGAACGTGTTGACGTTCGCTCCCGAGCCCATCGTAAAGAAGTGATGGAGCCAGGTGAAATACGACATGAGGCTGATGCTCATCATCGCAAACACCATGGAGCCGTACCCGAACAGCCGTTTTTTCGAAAACGTCGATACGATTTCGGAATAAATGCCGAATGCCGGCAGCACGACGATATACACTTCGGGGTGGCCCCACATCCAGATCAGGTTGACGTACATCATGGCGTTGCCGCCGCCGTCCATCGTGAAGAAATGCGCCCCGAGATAGCGGTCGAGGAACAGCAGCGCCAGCGTAACCGTCAGCACCGGGAACGCAATGATAATCGTGATACAGCTCGACAGCACCGACCAGGTGAACATCGGTATCTTCGACCAGGTCATGCCGGGAGCCCGCATTTTGACGATCGTGACGATAAAGTTGATGCCCGTCATCAAGGAGCCGATACCGGATATTTGAATGCCCCAAATATAGAAATCCTGCCCTACGCCGGGACTGCCCGTCATTTCCGACAGCGGCGGGTACGACAGCCAACCGGCATCCGCTGAACCGCCGATGACAAACGACATGTTGAATAACATCGCGCCCATGAAAAACAGCCAGAAGCTGAGTGAGTTCAGAAACGGAAACGCGACGTCGCGCGCGCCGATTTGCAGCGGTACGGCGATGTTGAACAAGCCGAACATGAGCGGCATCGCCATGAACAGGATCATGATGACGCCGTGTGTGGTGAATACCTGGTTATAGTGCTCCGGTGACAAAAATTGCATATCCGGAAACGCCAGCTGCGTCCGCATGAGCAGCGCATCGACCCCTCCGCGGAACAGCATGAGCAGGGATGCGATGATGTACATGATCCCGACGCGTTTATGATCGACCGTGGTGAGCCATTCCCGCCAGAGCCATTTCCACTTTTTGAAATACGTTAAAACAAAGATAATGGCTGCCGTTGTCAGGGCGATGGCGATATCCGCGCCGTAAATGAGCGGGTCGCCGGTAACGAAAAACCACGAAGCGAACTCTTTGATTTTATCCAGCATGGGAAGCTCCCCCCTCTCGCTACTAATGATTCATCTCTTTCATGTTGTGGCCGGAATGGCCTCCGCTGCTTGGGGCTGTCTTCGGTGGAAGCTCAGCCGGTGCAGACCCGGTTTCCCCGTCCTCTTTGGCATGCTGCTCGCTGAGCGTTTTGGCCTTCTGGCCGATGCCGGCCAGTGCGCCGCGGCTCATGGAATATTCGTGCACGATCCGCTTGAACAATCCGTCCGGAATCGAAGCGTACGTCATCTGCTCCGACGTGCCGGGCAATGCAAGCTTCAGGTAGCCTTCTTCGGTTAATTGCTTTCCGCTTGTCTTGGCTTCTTTCACCCACTTCTCAAAATCCCCTTGGGCAACAGCCTTGGCGGTAAAGCCCATTTTCGCGAAATCGCGGCCTGTAAAATTGGCCCCGCTTCCCATATACTCTCCCTGCTCATCGGCCTGCAGGTACAGCGTGGTCGACATGCCGGACATCGTGTAAATCATGCCGCCGAGCTGAGGAATCCAGAAGGAATTCATCGGACCGTCCGAAGTAAGCTCGAAGCGGATCGGCGTGTCTTCCGGAATCACCAAATAGTTGACGGTGGCAATGCCCTGATCGGGATACTGGAACAACCATTTCCAATCGAGCGACGTCACCTGAATCGTAACCGGTTTGGCGCTGGATTGGATCGGCTTGGCCGGATCGAGCGCATGGGTGTAGCGCGCCGTTGTGACGGCAAGCACAAGAATGATGATGATGGGAATCCCCCACCAGACGAGCTCCAGCTTGGTGCTGTGCGCCCATTTCGGCTGGTACGGCGCCTTGTTGTCCTTTTTGTCGCGGAACCGCCACACAATCCATGCCGTGAGCAGCAGCACCGGAACAAGAACTATAAGGCAAAGCAGCATCGTAAAATAAATCAGGTCGCGCTGCTGAGCGCCGATGGGTCCTTTCGGATCGAGGACGACCATCGATTCGCATCCGGAGGCGAGCAAGGAGATGCCCGCCAGCATGCCGAACGCGGTAAGACGTTGCATGATCTTCGCAATTGTCATATGAATCTCATCTCCCAAGTACACTATGCTAAATCTCTTTTCCGTTTGCATATGATATTTATCACAGTGTTCTATGCCTTTGGGAAAGACTATATCATGTTCGGCTTCCGTTGTGGGGTGTGTTAACAAATTGCTCATTATAATGCCTTATTTCCGTAAAAATTTGTTCAACGTTTCGACGCAATTGGACAAAAAGAGGGATATATGCCTGGCAACCGTTTAGAATCTGAATACGGTATTTTGAGCTAAATATGCTCTGTCACAACCGTTACAGCTTAAGATCAGCGTTCGGGCCGTGACTTAACCCGAGTCTCCTGGAACAGCCAGGGGGATGGTAAATTGTTGACTTACCTGTTGACAAAGCCTATGACGAGGCTTCAACAAAAAAAAGAAGCCGTTTCCTGTTGGAAACAGCTTCCTGTTGATCGTGCCGCCTTGGCGTATGGGCGTTACTCCGTTTCGGATGAACCCGCGTTCCGCTTATGCACCAGATCTATCGCGGTGCCGATCGTATAGATGAATACGCTGCCCACCATAAAGCCGATACCGGACATGAGCGATGCATTATGGTCGCTGAAGTCGTTGATATTAACGAGGCACAACGCCACGCCAATGCACAGGGCCGCCCATGCGCCGATCTTCATCGCCGAGAACAGCGATTTTCCTTCCCGTTCGGTTTGCAGTTTGGCTGTCGTCTTGGTTGCCATAAATGATTCACTTCCCCGCAAAATAATTAACCTGCTTCTTAGTATATTCAGTATACCACAAATAAAGCGTTTTCGTTCATAAAATTTTCAACTTTTGATCAATTTTTTGACACACATTTTTTTGTTGAAATAAAAACGATTCATATGGAGGATGGGCCCAGCCTGAAATTATGAATGCGCGAATCCCGGTTGCAACGCGGCCGATATTGGGTAAAATGTATATATAGGTCCAAAACTAGGAGTGGTAACGTCGTGAAAAATGAACAAACGATTTTGACGCCGGAAGGCTTGAAGAAAATTGAGGAAGAGCTGCAGGAGCTGAAAACCGTGAAGCGCAGAGAGCTGGCAGAGAGGCTCAAGGTCGCGATCAGCTACGGAGATTTGAAAGAGAACAGCGAATATCACTCGGCCAAAGAAGATCAGGCGTTCATGGAGACGCGAATCCAGACGTTGGAACGCATGCTGAAAAACGCACGCGTCGTCGAAGCCGGCAGCGTGAGTTCGAACGAAGTGAGCGTCGGATCCGTCGTCGTTTTGAACGACGTGGAATTCGCGGAGAAAATCGAATACCAGATCGTCGGCCCCGCGGAAGCCAACGTTAACGAGAACAAAATTTCCTATGAAAGTCCCCTCGGCAAAGAGCTTCTTGGTAAAAAAGCGGGAGACATCATCCGCGTGGACGCTCCCATGGGAGTCATTCAATACGAGCTGCTCGAGATCAAAGCCCTATAGAAGCAATCCCCGGAAATCCCGAAATTTTATTTAGTCCCCCCCGCAGCAACGCTATGAGGCTGCTGCAGGGGGATTTTTCTTGTTTTTAAACTGTTTTGAATTTCAGTTAAGAAACCTGAGTAAAAAAAAAGCAGTTGCCATAGCGCAAACTGCTTCTTTTTTTTATTTGCCGCTTGCCTGTCATTGTTTCGGCTAAAGGCGGGGGTTTGCAAACATAGTCCGCTTACCGGTTATCAAACAGGTTATCCGCGGTGAGTTTGATGTGCGTTCTAAAAATCTCGACGGCGCGAACACTGTCGCGGCTAAGAACGGCATCTGTCAATGCCTTATGTTCGGCGCGGCCATCGCGAGTCGGCTGCTGCTGGAATGACCAATGTCGATAAAATTCGCTCAAATCCCAAAGGCGTCTGCAGATATCGAGGAGAACCGGATTTGGACAAGCGGCGATAAGTTGGTAATGGAATTGACGGTGGATGTCGGACCACTCTTCGCGAACGGCAAGCTTTTGATTCACTTCCTCGTACTCGGCCGTTTGCGATAATTTGTGGTGAACGGCGATTACATGGGATTCCCACGTGAGATCGCCATGGGCGATGGACAGGCGTAATGCTGCGGATTCGTTGATCAACCGCGCCTCGACGATGCTATTCAGTTCTTCTTCCGACGCCGTCTTCACTGAAAATCCGTGATTCGGATTTTGTAAAACGAGGCCATGGGTCGCGAGCCGGGTCAGTGCTTCCCGTACGACGGCAACCGAGACATCGAACCCTTTGGCTAATTCCGAAACGATTAATGGAGAGCCCGGTTCATATTGTCCTGCCAGAATATCGGACTGCAGTTTCTTTGTGACATTTTCGCTTAATGTGGACGAACCGTTTCTTTTGGCCATGAAGCCGACACCATCCTTCATGCACATCGGGATTATACACGTTTAAATAATGTACACCGAAATCTATAAAAAAACAAGGAGATAATTCGATAATAAGTCAAATAAACGTTTTGTATTTACAAAATCGATTATTATGAATATAATCGAATTGTATCAGAAAAAAGGAGGTAATTTACAGTGAGCAACAATCCATTTGCCAAATTGCCGGAAGTCGCAGCCTTTCAGGTGACGAGTAATGACATTGCGGAGGGACTTCCTCTACCGCCCCAGCAATACTCGGGGATGTCAGGAGTGGAGGGGGGCAAAGATCTTTCGCCCCATTTGAAATGGTCGGGTGCGCCCGAAGGGACGAAGAGTTTCGCCGTAACCGCTTATGACCCGGATGCCCCGACCGGATCGGGCTTGTGGCACTGGGCCGTCATCAACATCCCTGCGGGCGTCACCGAACTGCCGACCGGTGCAGGCGACGAGCATGGCAGCGGCTTGCCGCAAGGCGCCTTGCAGCTGCCGAACGATTTGCGGCTCGGACGGTTTATCGGTGCGGCGCCTCCGGCGGGGCACGGTCCTCATCGGTATTATTTTGTCGTTCATGCGCTGGATGTCGAGAATATCGGCGTCGACCCTAACGCCACGCCGGCTCTCTTGGGATTCACCATGCTGAGCCATACGCTGGGGAGAGCCGTTCTCATGGCAACAGGGGAAATCAAGTAACCCAAGCCGTTTGGGGTCATAGGAGAAGATGGTATGAAAAAATGTTGGTTTTGGGATGCGTGCTTGCTTTGATGTCCGCATGCAGCGACGGAGCAGGGACATCCAATACTCCAGGCGGAGCGGCGTCGAGTAAGGAGGAAACGATGAAGCTGAACGATTCGCTTCATCAAAGTGTATGCCTTATGTGCCACCAGCCGATAAAAAATTTGAAACATACGATCATTTGCGGCTGTGGGAGCAAAATCAAAAACAAAATCAAATTTTAATAACTCAAAACCACTTAGGAGATGATTCCTGCATTGTACAGGGTCATCTTTTTTAACATCCAATGAGTATCTGTGATCGTCACGGTTCTTGAGTGATGTCCCGTTATCGACCGATTTACCCATCGTTCTATTCGGCAAGAGATGCAGGTGCAATATAATGAAATCGATGGTACCCGAGCGGGGGCGGCTTAACTCCAAGTACAAGATGTTCCCTAAGCTAACGAGGACAGAGCTCAGTAAAGCCGCTAGCCCCACTGGAATATGGCGCAAATTGAAATAACCGCTTGCATACTTCCCTCCAGCGAAACCGCAAAGCTTTTCATCCGTAGAAAATACTAACGTTTTATTTGGGAGGGATCGTATATGTTCAGGCATTTCCTAAAGAAATTCCTTCATTCCATCCAGCACTCCAAACACTCTTCGTATCGCCGCAGCAGCTCGGGCCACCGGCCCATGTATCCGAAGCATTCTTCCGACGCCGGTTACAGGCACAATCACCACGGACATTCCTACTATAAAAACAAGCGGCACAGCTACTCCAGCTGATTGCCTGCGAGCACGTTCCGCAAGTCGGCGGTGAGCTGCCGGACTTCCCCGTAAGGCGGATCGATCTGCAGCAGCTTTCGCAGGATTCGCCTTACCCCGGGTGTAAGCGTAAGCTCGTCCTGCCACCCGGACTCCCGCTTGCCGGCGTTATGCCGTCCGCTCCATCCACTCCGCTCACAAGGCCCGTCATACGACGAATACAGCATAAACAGCATAAAATGGCCGATATCGTACAAATCTTTCTCCGCATCCGCCGTTATCCGCAAGCCTTCCTGCCAAAACCGGCACAGCTCAGGCCCGATCTCTTCGCCCATCCTCCTCGCCAGCCCGAAATCGATCAATGCAAGCCGTTCTCCCCTTACGATCACATTCGGAATCCGAATGTCCAGGTGCGCATAACCTTTCTCATGAACGTGCCGAACAAGCTCCAGCAAGCGGAGCGTCCACTCAAGAACGTCCGATTCGTCAAACACCTTACCTTGTTCGAAAATCAACTGTTCCATCGTCAGCCCCTCGACATACTCCGAAACCAAATACCGTTTCTTGCCGGAGCGGATCATCTCGATGAAATGGGGAATTCCCGGATACCGCAGGCTACCCAGTACCTCCGCTTCCCGCGCCAGCAGCCGCTCTCCGAGGGCGCCTTTGCTGGGACGGGCCATCTTGACCGCCACCCGGATGCCCGACCGCACATCCCGGCACAAATACGTAATCCCGTAGCTGCCTTCGCCCAAAACATGTTCGACGACATACGTTCCGGCTATAAGCGCCCCTTCCCTTTGCGGGTAATCGATCCAGGCTTCGTACGTTTTTTGCAAAAATCGGAGCATCCGCTTCCCTCCATCCGTTGATTTGTTATGTATTCATACGGTGCGGCACTCGTCCGGTTGCCTTCAATACGGCTTCTCTCGAAATAGCTCTTCGGAGTCATAGCTTTTCGCCGCAAATTATGTTTAGATAAGAAAAGCAGTCGGCAAACGACATTTGGAATATTCGTAAATAGGAACAGGCAGGAAGCTTAATGACGAACACCGTACAACTCCGTATTCTCTTGGGCACCGCTATAGCGCTCTTTATCGTTCTTATCGCCATGTTCGCCGTACAGGTCGAGGTCAAACCGCCGAACAATACCCGGCTCATTTTGGATCGTTCCTTGCAGGCGTATATTTCCCCGCCCTGCTTCAATCAAGCGGACATTACGAACAACTTGACGGAATCGACCTTGCAGACCGCGAGGAAGCTCGGTTTCAAGCCGGATTCCCCTTGCACCGAGCGGTCGCTAAGCGGAGTCAAGAAATCGGCGATCGTCGCCTTATTCGAATACTTCGGCTGGAAAGACGGCTACTGGAGCTGGTAACATAACGAATCGATTGGGAGGAAACTTGAATGCATCAGCGGAAAGTGGGCATTTTTTTGTTCGATGATGTGGAGGTATTGGACTTTGCCGGTCCGTTCGAGGTGTTTGCGGTTACGGTACTGCACCGCGGCAAGCCGGAACAATTCCAGCCTTTTAAGGTCACTACCTTTTCCGAGTCCGGACAGGTGATTACGGCAAGAAACGGTCTGAAAGTCATTCCCGATTACAGCCTGGAAAACGCGCCGGACTACGACATTCTTGTTATCCCCGGCGGCCAGGGCACGCGTAGGGAGCTGCATAACGACAAGGTCATCTCCTGGATCCGCGGCCGGATGGAGCAGGTGGAGCTGATGACATCCGTCTGCACGGGAGCGTTCCTGCTGGCGAAGGCCGGGCTGCTGGACGGCAAGCAAGCAACGACGCACTGGGCAAGCATCCCTTGGATGAGGGAAAACTTTCAGGCGGTCACGATGCTGGACAACGTGAAATACGTCGATCAGGGGAACATCATCAGCTCGGCGGGCATTTCGGCCGGCATCCACATGGCGTTTCACGTGGTGCGCAGGCTGCTCGGAACGGAAGTTGCCCAAGCCACGGCGAAACATATGGAATACGACATTGAGTTTTAAAAACGGGGTTCGTCATAATTTTGAAGGGCCAATATTATGTGATAATCTGGACCAATTGAAAAAAGCAGACATCTCGGCTGAAAAAACGTATTTTGTTGCCGCTTAGTTTCCCTGTCGGGAAACGAGCGGTTTTTTCTTGCCAAGGTCGTCTCCGAGTTCAACTGATAAATAAATTAATGCATGATTTGATTATTAAGTACATCCCTAATGCTTAGCTCACTATGAATTTTTTTAACTTTTCTCCGGTATCTGTCTTAGGATCTGGAATAAATGTGGTGAGAATCCATTCCTGTTGTTCAACTAATGAAAAACTATGATATATAAAGGAAAGCAGGCCTGCTTTTGAATGAAAAATTTCTTTCTTTCCTGCAGGTATACCGAATACTTCATGTTGTTGCCACCATTCCGCAAACTCCGGACTATTTTGCTTTAATTTTCCCACCATTTCGTTATACCATTGGTCGTTCATATTTTTAGCAAAATAAATCCGGAACTGAGCCAGCAGCCTCTTCGCAATCGTTTCCCAATCCCCAAATAAACGACGATATTCAGGGACCATAAAGGTCCGCCATACCAGGTTTCTTTCGAGATCATTCATCTCAGGGAAGTTCCCGAAAATTTCGCATGCCAATCGATTCCAAGCGATTATATTGCACCTGTTATCAATGAGGTAAGCAGGGCAGGACTCCATTTCATCCATCATAAATTGCAATGAAGGAGGAACCCTGTTCTCTTCCGGGACAGCCGTGGCGGTCAGCAGCTGATTGGCCAATACAAACATATAGTTTCGCTCTTCGACATCAAGCTGCAAAGTTCTTGCTATGCTTTCCAAAACTTGTTCGGATACGCGAATCGGACGTCCTTGTTCCAAATAGGTGTACCAAGCCAAGGAAACGCCGGATAATGCGGCAACCTCTTCTCTGCGCAATCCTTTTGTACGTCGACTTCCAGCTCGAAACGGCAATCCTGCAGCTTGCGGAGTTAGTCGTAGACGTCGTGTTTTTAGAAAATCCGCAAGCTCCTTGTGTCTTTGGGACTCACTCATTGCTTCTCCTCCTCCAACAAAAAAACTGGTACTACCAATACCACTATTGACTGTATTGTTACAAACGCTCTCCTTCTTCTCGCAAAAAACATCGTTTACCATAGCATTGTAACCTAAATCGAAGGAGGAATACGAGTGCAAGCTGCTATTTTAAATCAAGCAGGATCGCTGCTGGAGGTGAAGGAAGTCCCAGCGCCCAAACTGCATGCTGCGAGTGTTCGAGTTCGCGTCTTATCGACGCATATCTTATCGTTTACAAACCTGGTTGTAGGAGGCCAGTTTCCGTTTCCGCTCCCGACTCCTTACATACCCGGATTAAGTGCAATCGGGATCGTCGAGGAAATTGCTGACGATGTTACCGGCATACAAGTTGGGCAGAAAGTTTTTTGCAGCCCGCTTATCGCTTCAAGAAACAATTCGGCATCTCCGGAACGTATTTTAAAGGGTTGGTTTGGGCTGACACCGAATTGTGAAAACTTGTTGAATCAATGGAAGGACGGGGCATTTGCGCAAAACGCCGTTTATCCGGTTGAATGCGTGACTCCAATTGATTTCATCGGAGAAAATGACCCTGCTCAGTTGGCATGCATGTATTATCTTTGCATTGCCTACGGAGCTTTTCTTCGCGGCGAATTCAAAACAGGGCAGTCCGTCGTGATCAATGGCGCAACAGGCAATTTAGGTACGGCTTCCGTTCTTGTCGCTCTCGCTATGGGTGCCTCCAAAATTTATGCAGTCGGACGAAACATATCTGTACTGCACGAATTAGAGGCATTGGACCCAAAACGTATTACAACAGTTTCTCTTCCAGATCAAATTGAGGATTACAGCTCCCTATTTTCCATACAAGTCGGTGAAGCGGATCTTCTTGTGGACGCAGTTGGCGTTATCGACAATTCCGCTCTCGTCGAGGCCGGACTATCCGTACTTCGACCACATGGAACTGCCGTTTTCCTCGGCGGCGTTATAACGAATG
Organism: Paenibacillus hamazuiensis; assembly: GCF_023276405.1. NCBI lineage: Bacteria > Bacillati > Bacillota > Bacilli > Caryophanales > Paenibacillaceae > Paenibacillus > Paenibacillus hamazuiensis. The sequence continues at coordinate 353,739 of NZ_JALRMO010000001.1, read as the reverse complement.
TTCCGGTGTCGTATTTAACAGCGCTTGTGAAGGAGCTGAACATCAAGGGTTCTTCCATGTACCCCGACTCGGCGCCTCGGGACATCGCCAAAATGATTGAGGCGGGCTTATTGAATCTAAAAGCGTTTGAACCTAAGGCTTATTCCTTGAACCAAATTAACGACGCCATTGCTGCAGCCTCTAAATCACGCGGATTGGAATACGTTGTCCTGAAACCATAACCAAAAAGCAGGACGTGAATGAAGCCGATTCATCAACAAGTTATTCTTATAACTGGAGCCACAGATGGTATTGGAAAACAAACGGCAATCGACTTGGCAGTACGAGGAGCGACTGTACTCCTGCATGGAAGAAGCGATGAACGAGGAAAAGCTTCGATGGTAGACATTAGCAGTTCAATCGGCAACGCAAAAGTCAAATTTTACAAAGCAGACTTTTCATAGCTTGCCGAAGTTCGGGGGTTAGCCGCTAATATACAAGCTGACTATCCTGGTTTGGATATACTCATCAATAATGCAGGTATAGGATTTGGAATTCTTCAAGATACGACACCTGCCTTAAGCAAAGATGGGTATGAGCTTCGTCTTGCCGTCAATTATTTGGCTCCATTCCTGTTGGAACGAAATTATTCGCCCATAACGGCATATAAACAAAGCAAGCTTGCTCTTGTTGCATTCACTTTTGAGTTGGCAGAGAGATACAAGAATTCCAGCATCACTTTCAATTGCTTGCATCCCGGAACTTACCTGGCTGCCAAGATGGGTTATCTCGTATACTAACATCGGTTGGCGTATGTCGTCTCATATTCACAGAGATTGGCTTACGCCCCTTCTATTGAATTTTTATTACTACTATGATTAATGAAATATCCTATACCGCCTTGATTCTGAGGTATTTCTTCTACTATTACCGCTATACCCACCACCTTCAACTTTCGTAGGACTAAACTGATATATTCCTTTCTCCAGTATCATTTCGACTATTACATGCAAGTATTCTTTATTGAACCTCGTACGATTTTTAAATCCCAGTAAATCAGAAACATTTCCAGCTATGTTCTTATGCCAATTTGGTTCTTCTCGACATACTTTAAATGCTTGTGAAATTAACTCACCAAGGTGGCAGTGGAATTTAAAACTATGTTTTTGGCTTTATCCATATAAGCACCAACTATAAAATAGACCATTTATAAACTCTCCTCCGAAATATTCCCCAAACAAGAGGAGGCTCCAGGGACAAGATTGAGTGCCGCCGAAAACGATGATGATACAATGACGATGGAACATCTGTACCGGACATATAAGCCGCTCGCATTCTCGATCGCTTACCGAATGCTTGGTTCGGCTGCCGAAGCGGAGGACGCAGTCCAGGAATTGTTTACGGAAATTCAGACTGCACACATCCCGGGAATCAAAAACATAAAGGCCTATTACGGAACGATTTCCGAGTTCATCGGCAAGTCCGAAGCGAATTGCCGCAAAATATTCAGCTGCGCCAAGATGAGCATGAACGCAAGCCCGCCGCCAGCTGAAGACGTTTTACATGTGCGTAAAACGTTGGCGGAGAGGTTTGTTTCGGCATTTTTGCACTGCGATATCCAACAACTGCTCGAGCTGCTCGCAGAGGATGCGATTCTGGTTACCGATGGCGGAGGGGAAGTTCATGCGGCCATTAACCCGATTCTGAGCAGCAGCCGTGTCGCAGCTTTATTAACATCGCGTTCTTTTCAAAGCGTTCGTTCGTGGAAAACCGAAATTACCGGGGTAAACGGGGAAACGAATATCGTCTTTACGCATAACGACAAAGTAAAAAGCGTGCTTTGTTTCGAATTGACTTCCGATTGCAGACGCATTCGGCATTTGTATATGGTCGTAAATCCGAAGAAATTATATCATGTACGCCCCCACGGATCGCGGCAAGTTAGATGCGACAGTTTATTAAAACTTGACTCAGTGATCTGACTTTACTTTTTTCCAATAAGATTGCATAATGTCCAATTAGGAAGTATATCGTTTATATCATGTACTTACCTAAAGGAGAGTGCAGCTTGTGCGCGAAACCTGCGTTCCGTCCGGCGTGAAATTAAAAGACACCGGCTTTGGATACACGCTGTCCTTAATAGACGGCAAATATAAAATGATCATTATATACTGGTTGTCTGAAAATAAGGTGATGCGGTTTAATGAACTGCAGCGAAGTATCGGTTCCATTTCTTTTAAAACGTTAAGCGTCATGTTAAAAGAGCTGGAGACAGACGGCCTGATCTTGCGCAAAGAATTTCCCCAAGTACCTCCAAAGGTTGAATATTCATTATCCGAACGCGGACTTTCTCTCCTTCCCCTGTTAAATATGATGTGCGAGTGGGGGGAGAAAAACAAAGCACCGGCTGTGGAGGCGGTACAGCGAGAAGCATAGCCGGCTTTGTTTCAAATTTAAAAAGAAGTATCTCCCGACAAGGAAATACTTCTTTTTTCTTATGGCGTTATGCAGTTGTCTTTTACAGGTTATCAATAAATTTCAAGTAATTGAGTGCGCTTTGTTCCAACTGGCTTGCGGGCGCCTCGTTTTCCGCACCGGGTACATTTTCGCCCGGCTCGTTTTCCGTGCCGTAAAAGGCAAAGAACGAACGATAATCCGCTTTGCAGTAAAGGAAGGTCGTTTCAAACGGAACCAATATTTGTTCGAGCGTGTAACGGTACCTCCCTGCCGCGCTATAATTCCCTTTTGTAATTCCGGCGGAAACGCCAAGCGCAACTTTGCGGTTCTTTAATTTGTCGCCTCCATTCGATCCGTAAGCCCAGCCGTACGTAAAAACTTCGTCAAGCCATTTTTTCAGAAGAGGCGGACAATTAAACCAAAATATAGGGAACTGCAGAACAAGATTGCCGTGCGCTTCGATCAATTTTTGTTCTTTTTCCACATCAATGATTCCATCAGGGTAAACCTTGTGCAATTCGTGAACCGTATATTTTTCCGGATATTTTCGGAGTTCTTCCGCCCACCGTTTGTTTATGACGGATGTTTCCATGCTTGGGTGCGTTACGATAACGAGAGTTTTCAAAGAGTGGTCCTCCTTTAACTTTGTTGATTTTTCTCGAGTATAAAGGAGGCGCTGTACATTTGTAAGTACGCACTTTTAGATCAGGTACTGTCGTAAAGGTAAGTATCTCCGCCGGAGTTTTCGTACCGTCATTGCTCGTGGTCGTGTCACGGAGGCGAAATGGAACTTCGACGACCCGATTACGATGGGGAGGCTTCTTGCCGCACTGCCGGACATGATCCGCCGGCTGCCAGCAATGAATCCTTAATTCGCTGCCGATATAACCTGATTGGCAATTTCTTCGGCCTTCCTGAGTCCGGAATTGACGTCAATCAACCCTTTGGCTATATCTCTTAGCTCGGTTTTCTCCAGCCCGTCTTCCACTACAACTTCGTCGTAAAGGGTGATCGGAGCGGTCGGAGCGATTTTATTGTAAAACACCGCATTCATGTTCAGCTTCTTGTCCTTGTACATCGTGCTGGTGGCATAAGCCTTCTTCACGGCCTCGCTTTGAAGCGAGGTCATAATCCCCAGCTTGGACATCTCCGTCTGGTATTCTTCGGAAGTCAACTGCTTGATCACTTCCATCGCCTGATCTTTCTTCTTGCTCATGGAAGTAATCCCCATATATGTGTACGAAGCCTGAACCCCCACATTGGGCTTTTCTTTAAAAGTCGGCATGGCGACTATATCAAAATTCAGTTTGCTAAGCGCCTCTTGAGCGGAGAATAACCAACTGGACTGCATCACATACATGGCCAGTTCCTGGCTGCCGCTAAACGCATCGTGGCTTAACCACCGTGTATTGACTCTGTCCCTGAATGCCGCGTTATCGGAAAAACGTTGAAAAATGGTGCTGAACACCAATTTCCATTCTTCGCTCGTGACCGAAGCCTTGTTCGTCTTGGGATCGACCAAGGCAAGCGATAGCTGATTCGTCCGCAGATAATGCTTGGGGGAGATCCAAAAGCCCAGGTACTGCTTCCCTCCATCATTCACGGTCAGTTTTTTGGCCAACTCATACGTTTCATCCCACGTCATGCCGTCCTTCGGATAAGGAACCGCGAATTTATCGAAAATATCCTTATTGTAATACATGACCATGGTGTAATTGGATACCGGCAAACCATACAGGCCTCCGGCCCCTTCCGGCGATTTCATCTGGTTGATCCCTTCGGGCTCGAATCCACTTAAATCGATCTTATGCGTTTTCACGAGATCGGACATGTCGAATGCCGCATTCGCGGGAAGGAACTTTTGTTTCACATCGCGTGCGTTGGTTATATACAAATCAATGTCGGTTCCCGAGGTTAACAAGTGCTCCAACCGGGAAGTTTCGGTTTGCGAGATATGAGTGATTTTATATTGCGGCAGCTTCTTTTTTAAATACTCGCCGTATTTCTGGTTCCATCCGTCGGGACTTTCCAGCGAAAATACCGTCAACTCCGCCGGTTCTTCCAGCTTTTTGTTCATTTCGTCCGCAGAAACTTGCGGGGCATTCACATTGTCTGTTCTGCAAGCTGCGGTTGAAACGGTCATAAGTGTCATTAATAGGGTGAAAGCGCTTTTTTTCAAATTCATGCTTGTACACCACCTACTAAATAAATTCGTGACCCCGACGCCGGTTGAATCCAACCTCTGTGAAAATCAGTCTGAACTACCGGTCATCTTCGTAACCGATATGCGTGGCCTCCGGTCACTTATTCAAGAATAATGAATTACCAAGGCTTAGGAATAGGGGGCAAAGCAACCTTTTTATAAGCGAATCATGTTCATCTGACCGGTATCTCCCTGCCGCGCTATAATTTCCTTTCGTAATTGGAACTGTGCATTTGTAAGTACGCACTTTTAGATCAGGTACTGTCGTAAAGGTGAGCATCTCCGGAGGAGCTTCCCGTACCGTCATTGCTCGTGGTCATGTGCCGGCGTTTCCGGCTCCTCGTCTTCTTTGTTGTCGCGAATCGTTTTTTGCAGGACGAACGCCGACATCGTGAGAAACAAGCCGGTCATCGCGTAGTACCCTTTCACCGAAAGCGGCTGCTCCAAATTGATGATGCCGATGAACATCGCGAGCAGCGACAGCGCGAACGAAGCCCAGGCCATAAAGGTGAAAGCCGATGTGTTCCGCTTTTGCCCGGTGAAAGCATCCTCGTGATTGTCGCGAACGACCTTCTGCAGCACGAAGGAGGCCATCGTCATATACAAGGCGGTCACCGCGTAATAACCTTTGACGGACAGCGTCTCTTCCAGCGTGTAAATGCCGATAAACATCCCGAGAAACGCGGCGGCGAAGGAACCCCAAGCGAGAAATGTAAAAGCGGCGGTATTGCGTTTCGTTTTCATCATGATCATGCACCCTTTCCGGTTATTGGTAATTCGTGGCTTATGCCCACGTCTTAGTACCTTATCTTAATTTTGATTGTAGCCGGATTTACAAAAAAAGGTAGTACTATTTTTTTGTAGTACCTTTTCCCGTTTGAATTATAATGATAATTAGACAATAGACAAACCATTTGCCGGGGAGGAACTGGAAATGAAGAAGCCTATGATAGGAGTTTTACCTTTATATGACAACGAGAAAGAAAGCTATTGGATGCTGCCGGGATATATGAAAGGAATCGAGGATGCCGGCGGAATTCCGGTTATGCTGCCGCTGACCTCGAATAAAGAAATTATTTTGACCATCGCCAATACGTTTGACGGTTTTCTGTTTACAGGCGGTCATGATGTGAATCCGGAAATGTATGGCGAAAAGGCGGAGGATGTTTGCGGCGAGCTGTGCCATGAAAGAGATGTTATGGAGGAAATCCTTTTTAGACAAGCGGTTGAACTGGATAAACCGGCGTTCGGAATTTGCCGGGGCTTGCAGTTGTTTAATGCTTTACTCGGAGGAACGCTGTATCAGGATTTGCCGACTCAGCTGCGGACGGAGACAACAGTCGCTCACAAGCAGCAGCCGCCTTATAATAAACCGGCTCATAAAGTATACATAGACAAGGAAAACGCCCTTTACCGTATCGTGAACGCCGAATCATTGGAAGTGAACAGCTATCACCATCAAGGTATAAAGAAATTGTCGGAGCAGCTGCTTGCCGTTGCGCAAGCGGAAGACGGTCTGATCGAAGCGGTTGTTATGCCGCAAAAGAGGTTTATCCTTGCCGTACAATGGCATCCGGAATTCAGCTACACGACGGACCGGCATAACTTTAGACTTTTCGAGGAATTTGTCGGAGCATGCGCTGACCGGCACGAAAGCGCGATGTAACCGGGGAAACGGCGGCATTGCCGGGCAGCCGGGCGGCCCCCGCGGAGCGTTTCCGGCCCCCCCCCTTTCGGCTGCACCGTGTGCACAAAAAATAGCCTCCCATTCCCGAATGACCCGGTATGAGAGGCTATTTCTTTATTTTCGGCTTAATAAGGAACTTTGAACATATACCGTCTCGTTTCCAGCGGGTGGCCGGTTGCTTTGGAAAGCGCCAAAGCGTAAATGCGGAGCGCGAAGTTGATCACGATCGGAGCCAGGTAGCCCTTCACTTCGTCGTCGATGCCGGTCAAGTCGAAGTGCTTCGCGTCGATGACAAGCAGCTTCTCGCCATACTGCTCGAGGAAGGTCAGTGCCCGTTCCTCCAACGGTCTAGTTTCGTCGAGACCCATCAGCAGGATGAACGGAACGTCCTTGTCGAGAATTTCAAACGGCCCGTGGAAAAACTCCCCGGCATGAATCGCGTGCGAATGCTTCCACTGCATTTCCATCAGAATGCAAATCGCAAACGAGTAAGCTACGCCGTAATTGGAACCGCTCGCCATCGTGTAGATGATTTTCTCGTCCTTAACCGATTCGGCGTACGCCTTGGCCGGCTCCGACACTTGCTTCATCACCCTTTCGAATACCGCCCCGAGGTTCTCCAGGCTGCTGAGCAGCTTCTCGTATTTCTTGTTGCCTTCCTTCACGTACAAAAGCCCCATCGACAACCGGTACAAAATCGCGTAGTTCATAATCTCCGGATGAGGCTCCATATTGCCTGCGGAAATCCAGCTGTAATTGACGATGAAATCCGAAGCATCGGCCAGCGGCGCCGTCTCCACGTACATGAGGGATACGGTCAGCGCCCCTTTGCTTTTGGCGAATTTGGCCGCTTCCGTCGTCTCCGGCGTCTTGCCTTTGTGCGACATGAGAATGACGAGCGATTCTTCGTTCAGCGATTGCGGGTTGCGGTGGATGAATTCGTTCGAGCTGAATATTTCCGAGGTGATCGTTTTCGATTCGCGGTCCAAAAAGTATTTGCTCGGATACATCAATGCGGAGGAACCGCCGCAGGCGACGAAAAACACCCGGCGGATCGTTCTGCTTTTAAAAGCCTCGAAAATGCTCTCCAATTGAGCCGGCGCCTTTTGATAAGCCAATGTTTCAGTCAATGAAATTACCTCCTGTCAAATTATGTTGTACTATAATGTCCTATAATAATTTATATCATATTTTCCGCTGCTGTCAACATGTTTTTCTGCTTCCAAAACCGTTCGACCCGGGAAAAAAACGCGCCTCTTTGCCGGCACGGAACCCGCGGATTCCGCCGATCCGACAAAGAGACGCACAGCATTACAGCAATTTCGAGCCGATGGTTGCCAGGCTTTGACGTACGGCAGCCTCCGGGTCCCAGTTGTACTTGGGGGCAATGTGCTCGAGCGTCAAATACCCGCCGTAGCTGATTTTTTTCAGGCCGTCCACAAACGCATCCAGCGAAAAAATCCCTTCCCCCCACGCCAAATGGGCGGTCGTCTTCCCGTCGCCGTCCAGGAAATGAACATGGACGAGGTCTTCGCCGAAGGCGGCCCCGTAATCTTCGATCGTTTCGCCCGCCAGCGCCATCGAAATCGTATCAAGCATCACCTTCATCGCCGGAGAGCCCACTTCGCCATGCATTCGGCGGAGCGTGTCCAGGTTGTAAATGACGTTGGAGCCGATGTTCGACATCGCCTCAAGCACAAGCGTAATGCCTGCCTTTTCCGCATCTTTGGCAAGAATATGCAGCGACTCCGCTGCCCGCTTCCACGCTTCCTCCGCCGGCTCGTTGTAAAAACCGAATCCGACGATGACCAGCATTTTCGAACACTCGAGCGCGTTTGTCACCCGGATGCATTTTTGAAAATATTCGACGCTTCTCTTCCGGCACGTATCGTCCTTCGCGGACAGATTGATCGGGTAAATCGCCTGCTCCGGCGTAAAACAGACGATCTCCAGGTTTCTTTGCCTGATCATTTTCAGCACTCCCGCCACTTCCAAAGCGGAAGCGTCATCGACATACAGATGCGGGGTGCCGGCCCACAGCTCGATTGCCTCAAGACCGCAGCGAACCGTCGAGTCGAGAAAATAGTCGAGCGGATACCGATGGTAATTTTGATTCATATTGGCGAGCTTCATCATGCGGATGTCCTCCTATTCCCCGATAACCTGGATATACACCTTGCGGGCTTTCGGGCCGTCGAATTCGGCCAAATAGACGTCCTGGGCGTCGCCCGTCACCATTTTGCCGTCCTGCACGACGAATAAACAGCTGTTGCCCGACAGCATCGACTTCAAATGCGAAGGCGAGTTGCTGCCGGTCGCCCCGTACGAGGGCAAAAAATGTGCATGCGCATAAGGAGCGTCCTTCGGAATGAGGCGCTCCAGCGTTTCCTCGATATCCGTTTCCACGCATTCGAGCCCTTCGTTGACCATGATGCCGGTCGTCGTATGGGCCGTAATGACGGCTGCAAGCCCGTTTGTCACGCCCGATTCCGCTACGAACGCCCGGACTTCCTCGGTGATTTTGATCATTTGAAATTCGGCCCGCGTGCGGATCACAATGCTCTTCAGCTTGACCATAGTCCCCCTCCTAATCTTCCAGCCCGATAAATTTCAGCGCATTCAAGCCGAGAATTTTTTGCAGCGTCTTCTCTCTGAAATTCAGCCCTTCGAGCGCAGGCAGCAGCCTCTTGGCCCGGAAACGGGGCGCGTTCGTGCCGAACATGACTTTATCGCCGAGATTGCGCTCGATCCAGAGCGGCCCCATATTGCGCGTAAACACCTGCTCGTAAAAATCTTTGGCGTTGTCCATGTGCAGCAAGGACGTGTCCGTGTACACGTTCGGATATTTCAGCAGCAGCATGACCGTCTCGTGAACCCATGGCCAGCCGAAATGGGCCAGGCACATGCGCAGCTCCGGATAAGCGATGGCCACGTCTTCGAAGTGCAGCGGATGGGAAAATTTCGCCGGAGCGTTCGGCTGCCAGCTCATCCCGGCGTGGAACATGACCGGTTTGTTGTATTTGAGACAAACCTCATAAATCGGCTTCAGCATCTCCTCGTACGGATAAAACTGCTGCTTCGACGGATGCAGCTTCAGCCCCATCAGGCCAAGCTCGGTAAAAGCGCGCTCCAGCACCTCCACCGCATCTTTGCGGCGGGGATCGACGCTGGCGAAGCCGATGAAGCGTTCCGGAGCGAGATCGACGATTGTTTTGATCTCTTCGTTGGTGATGATGCTGCCCCCGTACAGCGTCGAGATGTCCTCGGGAAGCAGCACCGTCTTGGCGACGTTCATGTAATCCATCTCGATAAGCGCCGATTCCAGCGGGTATGGAGACTGCTTGAAGATGCCGAACTGCTCTTTGCGGAAATTCAGCTTTTCCTTGTCGTCGCATATGTCTTTGTAAAAAATCGGATGCGAGTGTACGTCTATGATCATAGTTTTGTCCTTTCCTTTCGGGAGTAATCACCCCCTAAATCCCCCTCTAGGTGGACCCCAGGCGCTCGGGCGCCCTGGACCCGCCCGGTTTGTGGGGCTGCTCGCTGCTAGGTCGCGTCTGCCCGGCATGGATTTTTTTGCTTTCAGGCAAAAAAACCTATGCCGGGCACGCTTCACCTTTGGAGCGGTGCCGGGGGAGGAGGTGTGTGCCTCGGGCTCGCGGTTGTCCGTCTCGGTTTTGCTGACGCAAAACTGGAGCCGGACACGCTTTACGTTTGGGTCTAACGATACACCTCTATTTTTGTGTTAGAGCGATACCCCTGTCTACTATCGGGTGTTGCGATACATCTCCCCGGCAGACGATCCTGGATTAAAGCTACTATCCGGAGCTGCGGGGTCGTTAGCTAAGCAGCGAATACGACTGATTCACTGTAACGGACACCAGCGCCGCTATCGCCCGTCATATGCACGGATCGCGAATGTAACGGACATCAGTGCCGTTATTTGGCGAAAATACCGGCCGTTTACGCATTTTGCCGTCATTAGCGTCTTCTGGGTCCGTTACATTTTTAGAGCAACCTATTTTCGTCAAATAAAGGCTGCTTAGGTCCGTTAGCGATACGAACAGAAATTTTTGATCGTTCTGATTTAATAAGGCTCGAACTTGGCTACGACTTTCGAGGCTACCTCGGCACCGCCGAGGAGGCAGTCCTGGATGGACCGGCCTTGGAAGATGCCGTACATGAAGCCGGCGCAGAAGGAGTCGCCCGCCCCGACGGTGTTCACCACTTCGGCGGGGACGATACCCTCGCGGTAGAACCGGCTGCCGTCGTAGGCGAGGCTGCCGTTTTCGCCCAACGTTGCGATCACCACGCGGGGGCCGAGTCGCTGCGCCCAGGCTACGTATTCTTTGATGAAATCGTCCTCTTTCTCGTAGGAGAAAAACGCGTAATCGATATGCGGCAGCGCGGACTCGACCTCCTTATAGACGCGCGTCGAAAAGTCGAACGCCGTCATCAGGCCCCGCTGTTTAAACACCGGAAGGGAGCCGGTCACTCGCCCGGAAAAGTTCGTATGCACGCAGTCGTGACCGGCGATAAACTCGATATCTTCCTCGGTCAAGGCGAAGCGCGCCATGACGCCTTCGATTTTTTCCTTGTGAACCCGGTCGTTTCCGTTCAGATCCATCCGAAACATCGCCGTCCTGCCTTCGGCTACACGCAGATGAGAGACGTCGACGCCTTCCCTGCGCAAAACGTCGGCCATCTGCCTGCCGTAATCGTCGGTGCCGACGACGCTTACCATGGACGTTTCCACGCCGAGCCGGCTCAAATGGATGACGAAATCGACGCTGTTGCCCGTAGGATACGACCGGTTCAGGTTCTCGTACAAATCAATGCAGCTTAAGCCTACGCCTGCTACCCGCATGGCCCAACCTCCCGATTACATATTCACGCATGCGCGGATCATCTCCGGCGCAGCTCCGCCGTCCGCTCCGCGTCAATCTCCAGCGTGCCCGGGATGAAAGCGACGCCGTATTCGCGGGCCGCTTCGTCCGGCTTGACGTAGCCGAAGCGCGCGTCCTGCCGTACGAGCTCGGGATCCCGTTCGAGCGGGTCCATATAACCGCCTCCGCCCGGCGTACGGATGATGACGGTATCGCCTTTTTGAATCGTCAGCGTCGCCTTGGGCGGCAGGTGGTTCACTTCGCCCGCAGCCGTGATATGAATGCATTCCGATGCTGCGCCTTCCTTACCGCCGAACAGCCCCCACGGTCTCGTCCGCTGCCGTTCGGACGTGATCGTGACGATGACGTCGTCGGTCTCGGAAACGATTTCCCGAGTGATTCCCACTCCACCGCGGAATTTGCCGTAACCGCCGCCGTTTTCGACGAACGAGTATTTTTTGACGAGCAGCGGATAAGATTGTTCGATGACTTCGGTCGGAGTGTTGCGCGTGTTGGTCATATGCGTGTGCACGCCGTTCATGCCGTCGAGGCCGAGCACAGCACCCTGCCCGCCGCCGCACGTTTCGATGTAGCTGAAATATTCGCCCGTCTCTTCGTTAAAGCCGCCGAAGTTGAGGCCGTTCATCGAGCCGGAGCAGGCGGCGATCGCTTCCTCAGGCAGCACCGGCGCGAGTGCGCCGAGAATCGCATCGGTGATGCGCTGCGATGTGTTGCCGTTGGCGTTGGAGACGGCTGCCGGGAACTTCGCGTTGACGACGGTACCCTCCTCGGCATGCACGTGAACCGGCCGATACGCGCCGTCGTTCGGCGGCACCTCCGGATCGAGCATCGCTTTGACCGCATAATAAGCACATGCGCTCGTCACGCCGATCGTCGAGTTGATCGAGCCCTTCGCCTGCGGGGAAGTGCCGTCGAACGAAACGTGGATTTCGTCGTCCTTGACGCATACCTGCACCGCGATTTTGATCAAATCCTGCGTAAGCCCGTCGCCTTCCAAATAATCCTCGAACGTGTAAATGCCGTCCGGAACTTTGCGGATCGCCGCACGCAGCCGCCGTTCCGAGTAATTCATCAGCTCGTTCATGCACGTTTCCGTAAAATCGGCCGAATACCGCTCGAACAGCTCCTTCAGGCGCGTTTCGCCGATTTTGTTGGCGGCGAGCTGGGCGTAAATGTCGCCAAGCATCTCCTTGCCGGTCCGCGAGTTTTTCGTCAAGAGGCGCAGCACCTCCTCGTCCATCACGCCGGCTTTGCGGACGCGGATGCCCGGCAGCCGGAGTCCTTCCTGGAAAATCTCCGTCGTTTTCACCGAGCAGCTGCCGGGAGTCATGCCGCCGACGTCGATATGGTGCGCGATGTTCGCGGTCAATGCGACAAGCCGCCCCTCGTGAAACACCGGGGAGATCATAAAAATATCCGGAAGATGCGAGCCACTGATATACGGGTCGTTGATTAAAATCGCGTCGCCTTCCTTAAGCTCGCCCGGTTTGTATATTTTCAGCACCTCGCTGACGACGGAAGGCATGAGCCCGAGGTGCAGCGGAATATGCTCCGCCTGGGCCACCAGCTTGCCTTCTTTCGTATAAATCGCCGTCGAGCAGTCCATCCGGTCCTTGATGTTCGTGGACAACGCCGTCTTGATCAGAGCAACGCCCATTTCTTCGGCAATCGTATGAAACGCGTTTTTCATAACTTCTATCGTGATGGCATCTACTTTTCCACTCATGGTCCGTCCTCCTCGTCCTAGTTTTGCAAATGAATGATCAGATTGCCGAAATCGTCGGTGACCGCTCGCTGCCCCGGATGAATGACGATCGTGGAATCGAGCTGCTCCAAAATGGCCGGCCCTTCCACGGCGGCGCCTGCTCGCAGAGCGGAACGGTTGTACACCGGCGTATCCACAAATTGACCGTCAAAAAACACCTTGCGCGAAGGCGCTGCCTCCAGCTCACCGGATGCCTCAGCTTTTTTGTCGAACTGGATTTTCGGAATCGCGCCGATGGCGGTGAGGCGGATGTTGATCAGCTCGACGGTTTCGCCTTCCCGGCTGAAGCCGTACATTTTATGATGCAGCGCGTGGAAGTCGCGCACCGCCTGCTCCAGCAGCGCCGCATTCAAAGTGAGGCCCGCCACCGGCACGTCGATCTCGTACGCCTGGCGCAAATAACGCAGGTCAAGGGCGGCGTGCAGATGAATTTCCGCATCCGCAAAGCCTTCCTTGCGCAGCTGTCCGCGCGCCTCTTCCGCGAGATGAGCGATGACGGCGTTGGCTTCGTCCAGCTTCAGCTGCGCGACGCTGGACAGCACCGTCTGCACATAATCGTGGCGCACGTCGGCCATCAGCATGCCCATCGCACACGTGATGCCCGGGTTCGGCGGGATGATGATTTCCTGGCAGCCGAGCTCCTTGCCGATGTCGACGGCATGAACCGGCCCCGCTCCGCCGAAGGCGACGAGCGAGAAGTTGCGCGGATCATGGCCTTTTTCAATCGAAATGACGCGGATGCCGCGAATCATGTTGGCGTTGACGACCCGCAGAATGCCTTCGGCCGCCTCTTCTATCGTGATGCCGAGCGGGTCGGCGATTTTTTCCTTCATCATTTGGCGGGCAAGCTCGAGATTCATTTTCATTTTGCCGTTCAAAATATATCCCGGATTGATCCGCCCCAAAATGACGTTCGCATCGGTGACGGTCGGCTCCATGCCGCCTTTGTTGTAGCATACCGGCCCGGGCATCGCGCCGGCGCTCTGCGGCCCGACGCGCAGCGCGCCGCCTGCATCGATCCAGGCGATGCTGCCGCCCCCGGAGCCGATCGTGTGCATTTCGATCATCGGCAGCTTGATCGGGCTGCCTTCCACTTCGCTCATCGTCGTGTACTGCGGCTTGCCTTTTTCAATCAAAGCGGTGTCGAGGCTCGTGCCTCCCATGTCAATGGTGATCAGATCTTTGTATGGCGTCGTTTCCACAATGAACAATCCGGCCAAAATCCCCCCGGCAGGCCCCGACAGCACCGTTCTTGCCGGCGTATGCATCGCGCTGTCGGTGGTAATGATGCCGCCGTTCGACTGCATGATGTACAGCTCCGACGAGACGCCGGTTTCCTTCAGGCTGCCGACGAGGCGGTTCAGGTAGCCCTTCATTTTCGGCAGCACGTAAGCGTTTGCCGCCACCGTGCTCGTGCGCTCGTATTCCTTGAATTCGGGCAGCACCTCGCTCGATAAGGTGGTGTAAGCTTCCGGGTACTCTTCCTGCAGCGTTTGCCGGATCATTTTTTCATGCGTATCGTTGATGTAGGAATTGATCAGGCAGACGGCGATCGACTGCACGCCTTCGCTTTTCAGCCTGCGGGCGATCCCGCGGATTTCCTCCGTATCGAGAGGCTCCAGCACCTCTCCGTTCGCCCTGATCCGCTCGCTCACTTCGATGCGCAGGTCGCGCGGGACAAACGGCGGCTTTTTTCGCGCTTTGAAGTCGTACAGCTTCGGCCGGGACTGCCGGCCGATCTCCAGCACGTCGCGGAAGCCTTTGGTCGTCAGCAGCGCCGTTTTGGCGCCTTTTCGCTCCAGCAGCGCATTCGTCGCTACGGTCGAGCCGTGGATGAAAAACGAAATGCTTTCCACGTCGATCCCGGTTTGATTTACGATTTCATGCACGCCGTTAATGACGGCCTCGGACGGATCGTGAGGAGTCGATGGCACCTTGGCCACATGCACCTTGCCTGTTTGTTCGTGAATGAGAGCAATATCGGTAAACGTTCCGCCGGTATCGACACCAAGGCGATAACTCATGTTGAACACCTCTTTATATGGTTGGAATTAATCTTTCATAGAACCGCTGGCCAAGCCGCTGACGATATATTTTTGCAGCGAGGCGAAAATGACGATGATCGGCAGGGCGGCTATGGCGGCAACAGCCATCAGGTAGTTCCACTGCGTGCCGAATTCGCCGGTAAACTTGCTCAGCCCCATCGTGAGCGGCCGCACGGTCTCATCGGAAGTGAGCGTCAGCGCGAAGATGAAGTCGCCCCAGCCCCACAGGAAGCTGATCGCGCCGACCGTAAGCAGACCCGGCGTAACGAGCGGAAGCACGATTTTCCAAAACGCACCCGCTTTGTTGCACCCGTCGATCATTGCGGCCTCTTCCACCCCGCCGGGGATGCCCAGAAAGTAAGGGCGAAGCACCAGCACCGCAAACGGCAGCGTATGCGTCGTATTGGCGATAATAAGCGCCGTGTAGCTGTTAACCAGCTGCACCTTGGAGAACATGATAAACAGCGGCATCGCCACCATAATATTGGGCAGCATCTGCGTGGCGAGCAGCACGATCAGCACGGCGCCCTTTCCGCGGATCGGCAGCCTGGCGAGTCCGTAAGCGGCCGGCGCTGCCAGCAGCAGCGTAAGCAGCATCGTGCCGGCAGCGATGACGAAGCTGTTGCCGATGTAGCGGAAAATGCCCGTATTCGTCACGAAGTTGTGGACATACGCCTCCAGCGTCGGCGCCACCGGAATGTAATGCGGAGGATAAGCGAACAGCTCGTTCATCGGTTTGATGGACGTAACGAACAGCCAATAGATCGGAAACAGGTAGACGAGCGTGGCCGCAGCGGCAATGATGGCCGTAATGTAACTGCGGGCGCTGTATTTGCCGGGAGCGATCACAGCTTCTCCTCCTTCCTGGACATCCATAAGTACACCGATGCGAGAGCGATCAGGAACACGAACATGAGGCTTGCAACGGTCGAGCCCATGCTGATTTCGTAGTTGTTAAAAGCGAGCTTGTAGGCAAAAAGCGGCAGCACCGTTGTCACGTTCACCGGCCCTCCGCCGGTCATGACGTAAATCAGATCGAACACCTTGAACGTGTAAATGAGCACGAGCATCAGCACGATGAAGATGGTCGGCCGCATCAGCGGGATCGTGATTTGCGTGAACTGCCGCAGCCGGCCGGCGCCGTCGATTTTCGCCGCCTCGTACAGCTGCTCCGGAAGCGCCTGCAGCCCTGCCAGCAGGATGAGCATGTTAAACGGGATGCCGATCCAGATGTTGGCGATCGTCGTCGCCGTCAGCGCCGTGCTCTGATTCGTCAGCCAAAACACCGGCTTGTCGATCAATCCGAGCACCGTCAGCAAATGGTTGAACACGCCGGAGTCGCCCGATAAAATCCATTTGAACAGCGTGCCGGTAATGACGATCGGCATCATCCAGCCAAGCAGGATCAGCGAACGCATCAGGTCTCTGCCCGGAAACCGGCGGTGGAAAAAGAGCGCCAGCGCGAAGCCGAGCCCGAACTGGAATACGAGGCTGCCGGCGGTAAAATACAGCGAGTTGCTTACCGAGCTTTTAAAGAGCGGATCGGCAAACACCTTCGAGTAATTTTGCCATCCGACAAACCGGTGCCCGCCTTTCAAATTCATTAAGGTGACATCCTGAAAACTGATCCATATGTTATACAATATAGGGAATATAAGGAATACAAGTACAAAAAGACCTCCGGGCAGAACGAACATATAGTTGGTCCAGCCCGTCCGCATCCGCCGAGGAGCCGATTTGGAGACAGCTCTCTCCGCTTTGGGCAACGCCTGATCCGTCATGGAGCTTCTCCCTCCCATGTTTCGATCGGGGAGGAGGCTCCTCCCCTTTTTATGCCGCCTCATTGCAGCAACGGCTTGATTTTTTCCGTCGCTTCCTTCACCGCATCCTCCGGAGATTTCACGCCGGTGACGGTTTGCTGCACCATATCTTGAACGGCCTCGGAAATTTTCGGGTAGTTCGGGCCGTAGGCGCGCGCTTTGGCATATTGATGCTGATCGGCGAAAATTTTCATATATTTATCCGTCTGCCAGTAAGGGTCGTTGATCAAATCTTTGCGGCTCGGAATTCTCGCGCCGCCGATCAGCAGCGGCTTCAAATATTCCGGCTTTTGCGAAAATTTGATGATGTCCCAGGCGACGTCCTTATACTTCGAAGTGGCCGTGATCGCCCAGTCGTCGCCGCCGAGAATCGTCGCTTTTTCCTTGCCGGACGGCAGATCGACGAGTCCCCAGTTGAACTTCGCGTCTTTCAAGGCCGGCAGCTGCCACGGACCGCTTAATACCATCGCCACTTTTCCCGCCATGAACTGGAGGAACGTCGCTTGCTGATCCTGCGTCAAAACCTCCTTCGACATCGAGCCGCTGTCCACCAGCTCCTTATACAGCTTGAGCGTGTCCACCGTTCCCGGATTGTCGATCTTCGTGAGGTCCGAGCCTGCCTGCCAGAGGAACGGAAGGTATTGGAACGTGAGCTGCTCGCTTTTCGGTGCCGCTATCGCGAGGCCATAGACGCCGTTTTTGCTCAGCTTCTTGGCCACCGTCTTCAGCTCGTCCCACGTTTTGGGCGGCTCGACTCCGGCTTCCTTCAGCATATCGGCATTGTAAAACAATCCGAGGTTGTTGTTGCTGACCGGAACTCCGTAGTTTTTGCCTTTGTACATCGTTGCGTTCCACGGAGCTTCGAAATATTTATCCGCCTCGCCCCATGCTTTAACCTGCTCCGTAATGTCGGCGAGCACTCCGGCGGAAGCAAACGCCTGATGATCCGGACCGTCGATCATGACGATGTCGGGAAGCTGTCCGGCCGCCGAGCCGAGCAGCAGCTTGTTTTTGATATCGGCGAAGGGAACGAACGTTCTTTCGATTTTCACGTTCGGATGCTCTTTCTCGTAGGCGGCAATCAAAGTGTTCAGAGCATCGATCATCGCCTGGTTCGGCTGAAAATCCCACCATGTGATCTTGATCTGCTCATTTGATTTGTTCGCCGGCGTTCCTGCACCTTCTTTCGGAGCCGGCGTGCTGCCCGTTTGGGACGAACAGGCGGTGGCGAAAGCGAAAACCAGAGTAAGTGAAGCGAGCAACCATTTTTTGTTCATTGTTCGACTTGCCTCCTTTGTGGATATTCACCGTTTGGGATGAGGATGTACTGGCTTTTCCCTCTTGGCTTCATTATAAGGCAGGCCGCCTTCACGAAATATTAACAATCTTAAGAGGATGATATGCAGAAAATTAATGTGGTTGGGGTGAGGCACGCAGGATGGGCTGAGAGCGGATTTTGCCGCTCTCAGACCCCGGCATTGCCGGGACGTGAGGCTGAGAGGCGGTTTTTCCGGCTCTCCGCCTCCTTTGCCGCCCGAAATGTCCCCCAAGATGGGCTGAGAGCGGATTTTGCCGCTCTCAGACCTCGGCATTGCCGGGACGTGAGGCTGAGAGGCGGTTTTTCCGGCTCTCCGCCGACCTTTCCCGCCCGAAATAGCCCCCAAGATGGGCCGAGAGCGGATTTTGCCGCTCTCAGACCCCGGCATTGCCGGGACGTGAGGCTGAGAGCGGCTTTTTCCATTCTCGGGATCCTCTCAAACCGCCCCCGCACGCCCTCATCCGTCCACGCGAATGCGGATCGTCACGCGCGTTCCCGGAACTTCGCCGCCGGACTCGATGTCCATCCGGTAGCGCTCGCCGAACATCAGCTTCAGCCGGGAGTCGACGTTTTTCATGCCGTAGCCCGAGCCGCCCATCGCCTCCTCGCTCCACACGTCCGAGTCGATCAAACGCCGCTGCCTGTCGAGCTTTTCCTCCGGCATGCCCATTCCGTTATCGGCCACCGTCAGCACGATGTAATCCCCGTCCATTTCGCCCGAGACGGTGATCAGCCCTTTCGTACGCAGTCTGCGGATGCCGTGCAGCAGCGCATTTTCGACAAGCGGCTGAAGCACGATCTTGCTGATCTTGTGCTCCTGCGCTTCGGGCTGAAGGCGCAGCTCGTAATCGAAGCGGTCCTCCAGGCGGATTTTATGGATGTCCAAATAAATCCGCACCATCTCGAACTCCTCGCGCAGCGCGATCGTTTCGTTCCCCTTGCTCAAAATGATCCTGAACAGCTTGGACAGCCCTTCGACCATCCGGCTGATTTGCGGCCGCTCGCTGTCCAGGGCGAGCCAATGGATCGTGTCCAGCGTGTTGTAAAGAAAATGCGGGTTGATCTGATACTCCAGCACCCTCAGCTCGAACAGCCGCTTCAGGTTTTGCTCGGCGGCCACGTCGCGCAGCAGCTCTTCGATATGGGAGGCCATCGAATTAAACGTGTTGCCCATGATGCTGATTTCATCGGAGCCCTTGAGCACAATTCGCGTCCCCCACTGTTCCTGGCCGAATTGCCGCATCGCTTTGAGCACGCGCCCGATCCGGCGCGACATGACCGTCGCTCCCCACAAGGAAATGCCGAGCGCCATCGCGAGGAAAACCGCATAGCCGTATTTGAGGCTGTCGCTGATCGCTTTCGTCTGCTCCCGTATATACCGGTCGTCCAGCCCGACGAACAAATAGTTGCGGGCCCCGAGCGCGGACGGCCCTTCCATCTGCCTAACGATCATATTCCAGGAGGCGTTTCGAAACGGCACGCCCTGCTGTATCTCCCCGCTTTCGGCGAAAAGAGGCACGTTCTCCTCCTCCGCGGAAAACCGGCGGCCGTCGTAAACCATCCTGCCGTTGCCGGACGCGTTATACATGCCGAATACCATTTTTCCAAAATAGTTGTACGTATCGAACGAATTTTGAATCTCGTTTAACGAAAGATTGATGATAACGTGCCCGATCACCTGCTGCGGCATCGTCGTCCCGTATATTTTCCGGGAGATGGTGATCATGTTTTCGTTTTTGGTCAGGGCGTCGTCGATGCTCCACGGCAGCGGGTCGTTCGAAGCCGCCTTCAGCAATCGGGAGGCTGCGAGATCCTGCGGATAAATTTGATAGTTTTGCGCCGTGCTTAAATAAATGTTGCCTTGGGTGTCGACGATCGCCAGCGAATAAATGTTCGTCCAGACGAGGCGGTACCGGGACAGCAGCGACAGCATCGCCGCCTGGTTGTCGTAGAGCATTTGCAGCTTCCTCAGCTCGGCGTCCGGAGTAGGGGTTGCGCCCGGATGGCTCCCTCTGCCCTCCCGCCAGCTGTACAGCAAAATTCGCTGCACCTCGGGTTCGATGATCAGTTGGTTGGTCAGCGTGGTGACGACGCCGAAAAGCGAGCTGACCTCGCGGTTTACGGCGTGCTCCAGACCGACCAGCGTGTTTTGAATTTCACTCGCTTTTTGCTCGACCTGCCTGTCGGTCAACTGCTGAATGACGAAGACGAGAAGCAGGTTCGGAATAAGCAGCAGCAGAAGCAGTTTGACAAAAATCGTTCGCGACAGCGTATTATACGAGCGGTTCAGAAAATGGCGGAGGCGTTCAATCATGGGAGGAAAGTCCTTCCTTGTAGCCGGACGGACTTTTGCCGATCCACTTTTTGAAATAGCTGCTGAAATACAAGTGGTTGTCGTAGCCGACCTTTTCGGCAATTTCGGAGATTTTCAAATCGGATTCGTGCAAAAGCTTTTTCGCCTGCTCCATGCGGAGCTTCGCCAAATATTGCATGCACGACAAGCCGGTCATTTTGCGAAAAATTTGCGTCAAATAGTTGGGATGCACATACACGAGATCGGCCAAACGCTGCAAATTCAAGCCGCCGTCGGCGTAATGCTCCTGCATGTGCGCAATCACTCTGGCCACAATGTCGTTATGCTGGCCTTGCCTATGCGGTCCGATCCCGGCGATGCCGGCGTGCAGCCATTCGAGCATCGTTTCGGCGAGTTCGGTTCGAGTGAGCCCGGCGAGCCGGGGAGGCGCCACCTGTCGATCCAGCTCGCGGAACAGCGCTTCCAGCGATTCGGCCAGCTTGTAAAAGGAACGCAAAACAAAATCGGAATTCGCATCGCTTGAGGCAATCGCATCGACGACGGCGCGCGCATCGGCCAGCGCACCTTCGCGATCCCCTGCGCGAACGGAAACGCGCAGCTTCTGCTCCAGCTCCGAAGGGTAGTAACGCTGCTCCTCGCGGGAGCGCTCCATATGTTCGTTAGCTTCGGCGACCGCCCGGCGAAACTGCAGCAAAGTGGCCGGCCGGGAGCTGACGCCAAATACGACCGGCACGCCCAGCATGCTTGCGGACATATCCGCGAACCGGGCGGCCGCTTCATGCACCCGCTCCGGCTCCGGCTCATCCACGCCGAAAACGAGCGTACACGAATCTTTGAGCAGCACGAAGCCGTGATAGTCGGAGAGCATCGTCTCGGTGAACAAATGCTTGACTGCCACGGAATAAAGCAAGGAATCCCTCTGCGACACGGGACTGCCGGACGATTGCAGGCGGATGACGCCGCCGGAGAGCAAAGTCGCCTCCAGATCGAAATCGAAGCAATCGGCATGATGCAAAATGTCCCGGGGCGAAACAAGGCGCGCCTCAAGCAAATCGGACAGCAGCTTGTCCCTGATGTACAGAGCGCTGCTGGCGCTGCGCTGCTCCCACTTGAGCAAATCCATCCTGCGCAGCTTGTCCCGCTCGACTTCGACCCGGATTTCGCCCAAAGCGGCACCCAGCTCATCCCGGTTGATCGGCTTGGTCAAATAGCGGCATACCTTCAGGCTGATCGCCTGCTGGGCAAGCCGGAAATCGTCATGTCCGGACAGCAGGGCGCATTTGACGCCCGGATAAGACGCATTGACTTTCCCGACCAACTCCAGGCCGTCCACGTATTTCATGAAAATATCGGTGATGATCAGGTCGGGTGGCGCGGAGCGGCCTTCGAGCCACTGCATCGCAGTCTCTCCGTCATCCGCCGTCCCCGCGACCCGGTAGCCGAGCTCCCCGATCATCCGTTCCAAACCTTTCCGAATCAACGTTTCGTCTTCGACAATAAGAATCTCCATATTCCGGGCTCCTCTCATCGTGTCATATTAATGAAGATTCACACTTCCCCTTTAATGAACCTGAAAACGAAACCGGTCTCCGCGGAACAACGTTTTGACGTACTCCATCACCTGATTGTCCTCCGAATAAACGACGGCGGTCAACAAAAACAGCGGAGTACCGGTTTTGACGCCGAGCAGCTTGGCTTCCTTCGTCATCGCACGGGCGAGCTCCAACGTCTTGCTTGAATGTGCTGGGCGAATGCCATATTTGCTGTCAAGCAAATGGTACAGCGATTGCTCCACCAAATCTTCCTTCTCGACGCCGGGACAGCGCTCCGCAGACAGGCACGACGTTTCCAGAGCGACCGGTACGCCGTCGCTCAAGCGGAGCCGTACGATTTCGACGATCGCCGCCCCTTCCTCCACACCGAGCAGCCTCGCCTGCTTGCCTGTCGCCTTGACGGTTCTTACGCTGACCAGGCGCGAGCCGGCGCGAATGCCCCGCGAGTTCATGCGGTCGGTGAAGCTCGCCACGCTGACGAGCTCGCGGTCGATTTTTTGCTCCGCCACGAAGGTGCCCTTGCCTTGATGCCGCACGAGCAGCCCGTCCTGCACAAGCTCCGCGATCGCGCTTCGGACCGTAATCCGGGCCACGCCGTACCGCTTCGCCAGCTCCAGCTCGGCGGGAAAACGTTCTCCCGACTGCATCTCCCCGGTTTCGATCATGTTCCGGAACTTTTCGATCAGCTGCACATAAAGCGGGGTTTCCGTATCCTGATCAATCGATTGATGGTTATCCATCCGCTCACCCCCCAAAGAAAATCCCCCTTCAAAAACTACGCTTCATCGCGAAGACGAAGGATGTGTAATGTTTATGTTATAAATAATAACATAAACGAAATTATATTACATTCATGTTATAATTCAATACAAATAATGTCAATATTCATTTGGCTTTAATTGAATTATAATGTTCCATCATAGAACGTTATTTGTGATACCGTTTTCAATCGTGCCTATTTTGTCCTATAAAGCCGATCGGCAAGCTTCGAACCCCTAAACTCTCCATATATGTCCTATAATGTACTAATCCTAATTATATGTCCGCAGATTGAAAGCGTCAACAAATTATCCCTTGAACGTAAAGATGTATTTCGGTTCTGAAACTTTATCCGGCGAATATGCTGCAAATAGCATGGCAATACGGTTACGGAAGGCGGGATGCAAATGTATATTGCGGTCGAAAAAGGAGTGCGCATCTTCGTGCACGATCTGAACCCCGGCGCGGGCAGCCATCCGGCCGTGTTCATTCACGGTTGGCCGGTCAATCACCGCATGTTTGAGTATCAATTGAACGTGCTGCCGCATTACGGGCTCCGCTGCATCGCTCTCGATCTTCGCGGTTTCGGCCGGTCCGACAAACCTTGGCACGGCTATTCGTACGACCGGCTGGCCGATGACGTGCACGCGGTCCTCGAGTCGCTGCAGGTGGAGAATGCGGCGTTGGTCGGCTTTTCCATCGGCGGGGCTGTCGCCATCCGGTATATGGCCCGCTATGGCGGCAGCCGGGTCGCAAAGCTCGCGCTGGCGGCAGCGGCGGCCCCCGTTTTTACAAGCCGTCCCGATTATCCTTACGGGCTGCCCGCCTCACAGGTCGATGACCTGATCCGCCAAACGTACCGGGATCGGCCGAAGATGCTGGCCGGCTTCGGCGAAATGTTTTTTCACCGGAGCGTCAGCCGCGATTTTTTCAATTGGTTTCAGGGTCTTGGGTTCGAAGCGTCCTCCCATGGGATCATACAAGGTCTGATTTCGCTGAGGGATGAAGATTTGCGCGGAGATCTGGAACAAATCCGCGTGCCGACGGTTATTTTTCACGGGGTGCATGATCGGGTCGTCCCTTTTCCGTCCGGTCAGGCTCTTCAGCAGGGAATTGCCGGATCGCGCCTGTTCCCTTTCGCGGACAGCGGCCACGGGCTGTTTTATGACGAGATGGATACGTTCAATGCCGCTTTGCTCGGTTTCCTCAAGTAAGGCTGCGCAAAGGAAGTTGGCATCTTCCCCGTTTGACGGTATGATAATGTTATCCTGCAAAATCAAACGGGGGCGAAACATCGGCCATGAACCATCAGCAAATTATCGAATTAGGCTTGAACTACAGAGGCACCAGCCTGCGGTATCCGTTCGATCCCGCCATGCCGGTGCTGTTCGTTCGCGACAAAATGTTCGCCTTGCTGAGCCATCGGCATGGCGTCGAAAGCGTCAACCTGAAGACGTCGCCGGACGAAGCGTGGCTGCAGCGCGAAACTTATCCCGGCGCCGTACTGCCCGGCTACCATATGAACAAACGGCACTGGAACACCGTGCTGCTAAGCGGCGCTGTGCCGGACGAGGTCGTCGCCGTCATGCTCGAAGAGTCGTACCGGCTTGTCGTCGCCAAGCTGCCGAAGGCGGACCGCGAAACGCTGCTCATGTTCATGAGATGATCCGGCTTCGGAAGACGTCACAAATTTGCGTTGTTTCCTGTCTTAATAGAGAGCAGGCTCCACTGCCTGCCATTTCCGCATCTGAAGAGGAGGAACAACGATGAAAATATTCGTCGCGGGAGCAACCGGCGTCGTCGGACGCTTGCTGCTGCCTTTGTTGGTACAAGCCGGTCACGAGGTCGTCGGTATGACCGGGAACGCTTCGCGCAAAAGCATCATACAAGCTCTGGGGGCGAAGCCCGTAGTGGCGGATGCCTTCGACAAAGACGCTGTCGCCGCCGCGCTTCTGGAGGCGCGGCCCGATGCGGTCATCCATCAGCTTACTTCGCTGAGCGCCTGGGATTTGGCCGAAAATGCAAAAATAAGGACCGAAGGCACGCGCAATCTGGTCGACGCCTCTCTTAGGGCCGGGGTGAGACGCATGATCGCGCAAAGCATCTCGTGGGCGTATGAGCCGGGGGACTCGCCCGCTGCGGAGGAGGTTCCGCTCGATACGGACGCCCCGATGCCGCGCAAAACGACGATTGACGGTGTTGTCTCGCTTGAGAAAGCCGCGGCCGAAATGCCGGAGCATGTTATTCTCCGCTACGGCCTGTTTTACGGCCCGGGGACCTGGTATCACGCCGAGGGTCTGATCGCGGAGAAGGCGCGCCGCAAGGAACTGCCGGCCGGTGAAGGAATCGCCTCGTTTCTCCATGTCGAGGATGCGGCCAGAGCCGCGCTGCTTGCGCTGGAGTGGCCGACGGGGATCGTGAACGTGACCGACGATGAGCCGGCGGCAGGGACCGACTGGCTCCCGGCCTTCGCCGCCGCCGTCGGAGCGCCCGCGCCGGAGCAAAGGGCCGCTGCGGGCCGCGGCGAGCGCGGAGCCTCCAATGCGAAAGCCCGCAAAAGCTGCGGCTGGGAGCCGCTGCACCCGACATGGCGGGAAGGCTTTAAGACAAGCCTGACCCGCTGAGAATCGGCCCGCCGCAAATCGCAGCGACGGGCCGTACAAAAAAAATGAACGATAGAATAGGCAATCCGAGCCCCTCTATAGTAACGCGGCATATGCACCCGTGCGCCTCCGCTCCAGTTAACCGCATGGAGTGGCCCTTTTTTAATGTAATTTTCAGCTAAACCTATTATAATTTCCTTCATTGACTGCCAAGTACGACGAAGGGAAGCTGAACAGATGAACTTATTGGCACAATTTGACTACGAATGGTTTAAAAGCATTAACGATTTGGCGATTTCGAAGTCCTTCTTAAACCCCTTGATGGATTTTCTTGCCGAGGGCGGGGAATACGTTTTTTACATGGCCGTGATTCTATATTGGTTCATAAGGACGCCTCAAAACAGACGCATGGTTGGCCACGCCTTGTTATCGGCTTGTCTGGCATTGGGGACTAACGTTTTGCTGGGTACGTTTCTTTACAGAGACAGACCGTTTGTAACGCATCATGTCGTTCAACTTATACCACATGCGGCGAATGCCTCTTTTCCGAGCGATCATGCGGCGGGTGCTTTTGCCATCGCGGTATCCGTTTGGCTTTGGAGGAAAAAAGCCGGTTTACCGCTGATCTTACTTGCCGCGGGTATTGCCTTCTCGAGAATTTGGACAGGTGTCCATTACCCATCCGATGTGGTAACCGGAATGACGATAGGAACCTTCTCTGCCATAGCCGTCTACAAACTCATCTGTCACGATGGAAAAACAAGCCATGTAATGAACTTTTTTATTGAACAGTATGAAAAACTGGAACATAAATTCTGGAAGCCGAAAACGTCGCGAAAATAACGGCAGCCTTCGCGACAAAATTTACGGCGAGCAGTGCGCAAAGGGGCAGTCCCCCAGCCATGATGATGGCTGAGGGAACTGCCTCTTCAAGTTTAGCAAGTGCACGCGCTTGCAGAAGCAATCGTCCCGAGCGGCAGAACGACCGCCTCCGGGCAAAACGAAGTTCGCCAAGCGATCCCTGCGGTTCCCGCAGTTCGTCGGATTCGTCATTGACATCTATATAATCATGATTTACGATTCCCCGAATATACTCTTGTGTGCCTGATGTTTCATTCCTGATCATCCTGTTAGGAAAGGCGTGAATCATGAGAATGACCACCGCTAACGATCAAACCTCCTACAGCTCGTCTTCATTAAATTTGTCCTTCGACTTAAGGTCTTCCCCCTACTTCGTGAAGGACGACCGAAACTTTATTCTTTACCAAACCGCGAAACAGCTGCCCGTCATACAAGGCTTAAGTTTGGTCGACGTGTTTTTGAGCAAGGGACACAGCATCGAACCTCACTGGCACCCCAATGCAAACGAACTCCTCTATATGATACAAGGAGAGATCGTCGAATCCATTCTGAATCCTTTTACCCTTCAAGTGCTGAGCTACCGCGTCGGGCCGCTGCAGTCGGTGTATATTCCGACGGGCTGGTGGCACTGGACGATTGCGGTCACGGATCAAACCCGCTTCGTGGTCAGCTTCGACAATAAAGACTTTCAGATCATTTACGGGTCCGACGTCCTGAGGAAAACGCCTCCCGAGGTATTACAGATCGTATACGGCATCCATGCCCCTCAGTGGACCGAGGCGGTCAAGCCGGTCGATCAGACCGTTATCATAGGTCCGCCCGATCCCGGAGAGATACGATGGAGAATAGGAGCAAACAGGTCGCCCTAAGGGCGGCCTGATCTTGTATGTCCGCGTATGAAAAACCCTGGAATTTGGAAATCATAGGAAATATGCCGTTTCCAAGGGAAGGGACTTATGCCGAATATGATATGGTACTACGGATTGATCATCATCGGAGCGATCATTTCCGGCTACACGGTGTATCGAATGGGCAACGCGGCGGATTGGTTCACTTATTTTTTGTTCACGACGGCCTGGACGTGGGTAGGCGAAGCTGTCGTACTCTTCGTATTTAACGCTTACGCCTATAAACCCGGACTATACCCCGATCCGTTTCAAGAAAATATTATCGGACATATCATTGCCAATTCGGCATTATGGGCTTCGACCGCCGTTTTGGTCATGGTTGTTCAGCCGTCTTACCTTTGGCTCGGTCTGATTTCCGTCTTGTTCATGTTGACCGAGGTGGTGTTTGTCAAAACCGGCGTTTACACTCACTATTGGTGGCAGACTTACATGACCGGCATCATTACATTCGGTTTCCTGGTTGTCATGAGGCTGTGGTACGTCATTTTGCATGAAACCAAGCGTTCATCCCCGCGGATTACCGTTTTTTGGACGATTGCATGGGTCATTTTGCAAACTCCGACCAGCGTGCTGATGCTCTTTGACAAACAGTTTTTTCGCGTGCATTGGGTCGAGAACATTTACAGGGACAGCACGTTGTTCAGCGGATTTTTATACCACGTAGCGATGGCTTTTATCGTCATCTTTTTTATGTACGTGCCCAAGAATAAAATCTGGAACGTGGTCCCCTTTTTTCTGCTCGTATTCACCGATGTTATTCTCTTGAACACCGGTATATTGATTTTCCACGCCGGCTGGAAATTAATTTACTTGGTCTGCATTCGCGCGGCGAGTCTACTGATCATTTACATGCTGGAAAAGTATACGTTAAATCGGGTTCGTGTTGAAATAAGCCCGGCTTAGGGAAGCAAACTCCCTGCGGAATCAAACTTCATCTTTAACCGGGCCGCCAGGTCGTCGTCCGACAGCGGCTTGCGGTGCGTGTTTTCCAGGTAGATGTGCTTCTCCGTTTCCGGCATGAGGTATTCCTTGTACCAGAGGAAAAAGTCCGGGCTGTCTCCGTGCATCCGCAAAAACCGCCTGAGCGTATCCACGTTGTTCACGGTGCTTTCGATGTTGGTCAGCCAGTCCGCGCTGTAGAAGCGCTCCCACTTGCCGTGCTCCGCCTCGCGCAAAGCTTGAAGCCCTTCCCGGTAGCCCCATAACGCCTGGGAGGCGAACACGAACGCTTGCGGATAATGACCGGCCGTATAAGCTTTGTATGCGCGGCACAGCCGCATAAAGCCTTCGCAGCCGGAACGGTGCAGGACGCCGTGAAACCGCAGATGATCGGAGACGCGCTGCCGGTCCTGCGGATCGTTCAGCTTGTCAATCAGCCTGTCGCAGCGCTCCAGCCACTCCGACCAGCGCTCCAGCCCCTCGGCGCACCGCTGCTCGAAGTAGCGGACCTGCTCCGCAAACGGCACGTCGCCGGCCGCCCAGATCAGCCCGCGGTGCGGCTGATCGCCCTTGCCCTGAAGCCAGTGGCTGATGATTTTGCGGGCAGGGTGGTGGTAAAATTCGTCGCCGGCCAAATCGTCCTCATGAGGACCATAAGGAATCGCCGCTTCGGAGTACGTTCTGTACAGCCCGGCAATCTCCGATTGGAGATCGCCGCTGCCGCCATAATACGTATCGACGAATTCGTCCAAGTGTTTGCCCGTGTCCGCCATCCCCTCGTTCCACAATTCGCGCAGCAAATCGAGCGTATATACATGCGGACGGATGTTGCCGCAGTTCACGAGCACGTATTCCCCGGCACCTGCCGCAAACGCACTCTCCACCTCCCGCCGGATAAAATCGGCGGAACCCGGAAACAGCGTCAAATGATTCGACGCCTGCAAATCGTGAAACGTCACGTGGTAATAGATACCGTGTTTTCCCGTATCGCCCGGCTCCGGCAGGGACGGCACGCGCAGGTTGGTGCTGCCGTGGCGGCGCGACACCATTTTGCCGTATCCGTTGTCGGCCCATATTTTGATCACGTCGTCCGGCAGGTCGATGTAACCGCCCTTGTACAGCTCGGCGATTTCGCCGTACAGCGCGACGCAGCAGACCGGATGCTCCACCGCCTCGGCGACCATGTCGTATTGCCTGCGCACGACCTTGCCGATCATCGCGCCGCGTTTTTCCGGCGTATCAAACGAAGGGTCGTTTTCCCAAAACGGCTTGTCGCCCTGCCCGCGGAACGAAAGCACCCACAGCACGCTGCGCCCCTTCTGCTTCTCGATCGCCTCCCGCCACAGCGCCTCGAACAGCTCCGGCTCTTCCCGGTAGCTGGCCGCCTTCCCCGGATAGGCGCGGAGAAACATCTCGGCTCCGAGCGGCTCGGCGTGATGATGCGTCACCCACAGCCCCATCTCGGAGGCGACGTCAAAATGAACGCCGGTTTTCGGCAGATCGGTGCCGGGAATGACCATGTTGCCGCCGCAGCGCAGCAGCGCTTCGAACACGGGCAGCCAAACCTCCCGCGACGGCGGATACGGCTCCTTCCAGCCGATCAGGCATACCTCGTCGTTGACGAACCATCCGCGAAACCGGGTTTTCGGCGCGGGTGCATCATAGGGCACGCACGGAACTGCGATCTCGCTCCGCCTCTCCACGCGCTGGTCCATCCAAAACCAGAACGGTTCGATGCCCAAAAACCTCCGGCTGAATTCCAATATGCCGTAAACGAGACCCAGGTCGTCGCGTCCCACAATTTCCATACGCGGACGCTGTCCCGCCGCAGCGCCAAACCGGAAGCCGAACGCTTCCGGACGCTCTGCAATCCCGTCTTCATCGACCGCATAACGGATTCCCAGATCCGCTTCTTCGTACGGCTCCGCCGACATCACCGGCGCTTCTCCGAGCACCGCCTGCCAATCTCTCGACAGCATGCGCAGCGCGTGCTCCACCGGAGAAGCCGGCAATGCCGGAATGCGGATGCGGATCGCGCCGCCAAACCGCAGCTCCTTTTGCCCTGTCAAAATCATTTTATCCCCCATCCTTCGCATCAGATCCATATTCTTCCATTTGCCCCGTTGTTTGAACGGACTCCCGGTATTGGCCCGGCGACACGCCCACCACTTTTTTGAATATACGGTTGAACGAAATCGCCGTGGCGTATCCGGTTTTCGCAGAAATGTCCTGCACCGTATCGCTTGTTTCCCTGAGCAGCCTTTTCGCAAACTCGACGCGCAGCGCGATGACGAAATCGCTGAAATTTTCCCCGATTTCCTCTTTAAACAATTGACTCAAATATTTCGGATTCACTTGAAAACGGTCGCTGAGCAGCGTCAGCGAAAGGTTCGGATCGGTGAAGTGCTCGGCCACGTAATCCCGGATTTCCTTCATCAGGCTGTTGTGCTTGCGGCTCTGGCCGAGCTCGGCAATCAGCTCCGACAGCTGCATAAAAGCGCTGCGGAAGCCGCTTTCCAGCTCGCCGAGCGTATCCCTTTTCCCCAGCACCTCCAGAAGCTCGGGTTTCGTCCGCGCCTCCCAGGCATTGACGATTTCGGGCAGCCACCCGTCCAGCTCCCTCTCCGTCTGAAAAATCAAATAATGCAGCAGCCGCTCCACATCGTCCTTCGGCAGCCGGTGGACGGCCATTTCCCGGAACAGCCGCCCGAAAACACCCGTCCATTCCGGCTCCGACAAGCGGAAATGACGCACGGCTGCCTGGATCATTTGCAAATAAACAAACCATTCGCCCGCCGGCTTTTCCTTGACCTCCACCGCGTCGATGATCTGGTTGATGCCGAGCGTCACCTTGTGGCCGACCGCCTCCTCCGCAGCCTCGAACGAGCGGCAAATATCGCCCGCATCGTCCGACGCCGTGCCGATGCCGATCGTCACGGTAAATTCCAGATGCTCTTCGATCCAGGAGCGGATCTGCTCGGACAGCTGCAGCATCCGGTGCTCCAGATCGACCGCGCTGCCGGAAATGAGCAGCAGCACGAGCTGATTTTTCGCAATCCACTCGACCACCACACGCATTTGGCGCTGCTCGGCAATCTCCGACGCCACGCTGCTGACGACGAACTTAAACAGCGACTGATCCTTCTGGTTATACTTCAGCGCAAACTGCACGTAGTGGTCGATCTCCAGCAGTGCCGCAATAAAATGCCCGTCCGAGAGGCCGAAATGCTGCCGCTCCGGCTCCCACATGCCGCCGTCCGCTTCGTAATCCCCGCTGAGCAGGCTTTGCAAAAACTGCTGGCGGCGTATGACCATATGCTCCTGCTGCTTTTCCTGAAACGCCATGTTGTTCGTGATCAGCTTCTCGATCGCCTGATCGATGAAGGCGAACTCGTTTTTGTTCTCCTTCAGGTCGCTTGCTTTAACCGCCGACGAGAACCGGTCGATCCGGTGCAAAATCGCTTCGATCGGCTTGTAGCTGCGGCGTGTCACATAGAAGGTGGAGCCGATGGCGAACGCAATCGCGCCGAGCCCCAGCATCACCCACATGACGCCCCCCTGAAGCAGAAAGCTGAACAGCCGGCCTCCCTTGATGCCCGTTCGGTACGTCCACCCCGTATAATCCGATACGGTGTCCGCATTCATCCCCTGCTCAAGCTTCTCCTCCTGGAAAAAAGGCCGGCCCGCCGCATCGTAAATTTGCGCCTGCGTTACTTTACGGTCGATCAGCTGGTCAATGAATTTATCGAGCGCGGATACGCGAACGTTGATGATGATGCAGCCGAGACTTCCGGAATCGAGCGGAATTTTCCGCACGAGGGAAATCACCTTCGCTTCGGCATCGGGGTTCCGCTCTCCCCCTTTGCTGCGGGGAGCCGTCCAGTTGCCCGCGATCGGTTTCTCCAGCGATTCCAGCACGAACCCACGGTCCGGAAACTCTTCAAGCGGACGGATCGTGCTTTGATCGAGCACCTTGCCGTCTTTCGCCTGGTACAAGTAGACCGAATCGATAAAGCTGTATTGAACCATAAGCCCGCTCAGCACGTTGGATACCTCGTATTCCAGCGTCCGGTCGGGCGCACTGTCGAGAAAATGCAGCAGCTCCGCGCTGTTCTGTATCATTTTGCGCGAATCCATATCGATGCTCTTGAGCGAGCTGTCGATCATATTGGCCGTATATTCGGTCGTCACCTTGTTGGCCTGCAGCGCATTGCGCACGTTCAATTCATTGATGATCGCGAAAAAAATAAAAACCAGAACGCTGACCGTCAGAAACAGGATCGGAAGATACGACAGCAGCATGCGGGTGATGTAGTTATTATTGGTCTTCTTCACGTTTCTTCATCTCCTGCCTCCGAAAGTCCTCCAAACATTTCACATGTGAAACATGCAGACAAACCCCTCGCCGCGCCAAGGGGTTTGCCTTACGGCTTTTTTACTTTTTCTTCATATCCTTGTAGGCGGCTCTTTTCTCATCGATTACGGCTTGTCCGCCGATTTTCAAATACTCCGCCACGCCGTCGTCAAAAATTTTATTGAAATCCGCAGGCTTCGCAAGGATGCTCTTGACGACGGTTTCCTGCGCCTTTTCGCCGGTTATTTTGCCGTATTTGATGTCCGCATCGATCGGCCGGTCGAATCGCGGCGGCGTGTAGCCGTCGGTCAGCGCATTGACGATGTTTTGCTTCGCCAGCTCCTTGTAATTCGGATAAGTGATAGCCGCGCCTTCGATGTTTTTCTCCTTGCTGCCGAAATCTTTGCCGTTGATCACGATCGCGATATCCGCGTTGTTGTAAAACGTCTTCTTCGCCTCATCCGTCGCGATCGGCTTCGGAAAGCCGTTTTCCATCGTATAATGCTGACCCTCCAGTCCGTTGGTGAGAGTAAACAGCACATCGTTTTTGGACATCCAGTCCAAATATTTGATCGCTTCCACCGCTCGCTTGCTCGATTTCGGGATCATCATGTGGAGCCCGGTCGGCTCGTAAATGGCCTTCGGACGTTTGCCCTCCTCGTTCGTAAAAGCGTCCATCGACACGTATTCGGCACCGGGAACGTTCTTCTTCATGGTATCGAACACGTTGCCGGGAAGCATCAGGTTTTGATGTGCGGCAATCGCGGTGAAGGCGCCGACATATCCGTTCGCTACGTCGCTTTCGAATTTCTTCATGTCTTTATCCAGTGCAAAATCGGGGCTGATGAGGCCTTCCTGATTCATTTTGTTCAGGAACTGGACGCCGTCCTTGTAGCCCGGCTTCAGGAAATCGGGCAAGGCGTAGAAATCCTCCTCCGATGTCTTCTTGACGAAACTGCTGATAAGCATATTCGCGGAAACATAGTTGCTGCCGTTCATAGCCGCAAACCCGTAAGGAATCACCTTGCCGCCGGTATTCCCCGGATCTTTTTCCTTAAACGCTTTCATCGCCGCGTAAAATTCGTCTTTCGTTTTCGGCACCGGCAGTCCGAGCTTGTCCAGCCAATCCTTGCGAATCATCGAGGCGTGGGCGTACTGCAGCGTGCGTTTGGCCGGAATCGTATACTGCTTGCCGCCGAATACGCCGTAGGCCAGCGTTTCCGGTCCGAGGAACTTTTTCAAATTTGGGCCGTGCTCGTCGATCAGCTTGCCGAGGTCGGTCAAGCCGCCGCTTTTGACATAGTTGAAAATCGTATTCATGTCGTAAGTAAACACGATGTCGGGCGCATCCCCGGTCGACATCAGCACGTTCAGCTTGTCGACCTCCTGGTTGCGCGGCACGGGAATAAACTGCAGCTTGATGTTGTTCGGATCGCCGAAGTTTTTCTGAATCCACTGCGTCCAAAAATTGTTGTCGACCGGCCCGGCTCCGGGCGGCGTATTGCCTCTGTCAAACATTTCGACCTTGAGCGTTACGGTTTCCTTCGGAGCGCCGCTCCCGCCGGACGCGGCCGGCGCACCGTCCTTCGCCGGGCTTGAGCAGGCGGCGAGCGACCCGGTCAGCAGCAAGGCGGCCGCCGACAAGTTGATCGTTTTTGCGTAATTTTTCATCTGGAACACCCCTGTTTGTATTATTATATAGTTCTCCGGGGAGAACGGCTATCATCCTTTGACGGCTCCGATCATGATGCCGGACACGAAATACCGCTGCAGCCACGGATAGACGATCAGAATCGGCGTCGTCGCGAACATGATGCTCGCCGCCTTCAGTCCTTCGGGCACAACCTCCGTCTGAGCGGCTCCTTCCTGCGCGGTCAAATCCGTGGTCATGCTGTTCATGATGATTTGATACAGCTTGAGCTGGATCGGGAACAATTGGGAATCCGTGATGTAAAACAGCGCATCCATAAATCCGTTCCAACGGGAGACGGCGTAAAACAAGCTGAGCGTTGCGAGCACCGGCAGCGACAACGGCAGCACGATGCGGGTCAAAATGCCGATATGCGAGCAGCCGTCCAGATAAGCCGATTCCTCCAGACTCGCCGGAATGGAGGAAAAGAACGTTTTCAGGATAATCAGGTTAAATGCGCTGATCATGCCGGGCACGATGAGCGCCAGCAGGCTGTTGAGCAGCCCGAGCTCCTTCACCAGCAAATATTCGGGGATCAGCCCGCCGCTAAAAAACATCGTAAATACGATCAGCAGCATGAAAAAGGATTTTCCTTTCAGCCGGTCCTTCGTCAAAGGATAGGCGGCGCAAATGCTCATGATCATGCTGACCGCCGTGAACGTAACCGTCAGGAAGATGGTGACGCCCATCGCTCTCAGCATCGCGGCGTCACGGAACACGATGCGGTACGCCTCCGGATCGAATTCGCGGGGAAAAATCGTCACGATATTCGATAGTACCGCTTGTTTTGAACTCAGCGAGATCGACAGGATATGCAGAAACGGCACGAGGCATACGATCAGGGCGATGCCTACGATCAGCATGATGACGGCGTCGGCGATCCGCTGCGGCGCTATTTTTGTGGTCATTTGATTCGCCCCCTTACCATATGCCTTGCTCCCCGAACTTTTTGGCGACCGCATTGGCGCTGATGACAAAGATCATGCCGATGAACGCCTGGAACAGACCCATCGCCGTCGCGATCGAAAACTGTGCCGACTGAAGACCGGCTTTGTACACAAACGTGCTGATGACCTCCGCATAGTCCATCACCAGCGGGTTGCTCATCACGTAAGGCCGCTCGAAGCCGATCGACATGATATGGCCGAGCTGCATGATCAACATGACGACGATGGTCGAGCGGATGCCCGGCAAGGTGATGTGCCATATTTTTTTCAATCTGCCCGCTCCGTCCACCTCCGCCGCTTCGTACAGCTCCTTGTTCACGCCGGTCAGCGCCGCCAAATAAATGATCGTTCCCCAACCGGCGCTCTGCCAGATGCCTGTGCCGAGATAGACGAGCACCCAGTTGTTTTTGTCCGTCAGAAACGGAATGGGCTGGAGGCCGAGCGCCTGAATCAGATTATTTACAAGCCCGCCGTTGTTAGCGAACATTTGGTAAACGAGCCCTCCGATGATGACCCACGAAATAAAATGCGGCAGGTACAAAATCGTCTGCGCCGCTTTCTTGAACCACACTACCCGCAGCTCGTTCAGCAGTATCGCCAGCACGATCGGCGCCGGAAACGAAAACAGCAAATCGAGCACATTGAGCAGCAGCGTATTGCGGACGACCTGGTAAAACTGGCTCATCGCAAACAACTGGCGGAAATTGTCGAATCCGACCCATTCGCTGCCGAGCACGCCTTGAAAAATGTTGTAGTCCTTAAACGCAATCGCCGCTCCGTACATCGGAACGTACTTGAACAGCAGAAAATAAACGATCGGCAGCCCGATCAGCAAATACAGCTGGTAATCCTGCAAAAAAACGGCCCGTCGGCGCCGCCCCGTCAGTACGGGAACCGACGGCTTTATCGTCACTTGAGCCGGATGCTTCTCCATTGCCATCCCTTCCTTCTGTATCTCTGTGTCTTTCCCGGGTGATCGCTGCAGCTTCCTTCCCTCTCGCCCTATGGTCCGGGCTGAACAATTTACACTATATCCGGGGGCCTTGAGTCCGGCAATAAACTCATTTCCGCCGCCCTATCCGATTTCCGTTTCCTTGATACGGCGGGGGTTTTCGACCGTTCGGCGGGTCTTTAACGTCGGCTATTGGCGATAAAGTGAAGGGTTAAGTCACGGCCCGAACGCCGTTCGTAAACTGTAACGGTTGTGGTGGAGCTTATTTGGCTCAAAATGATCATTTTCAATTTCTAACGGTCTCCAGCGAGCTTATTTAAAGGATTATCCGTTAAGAGATCACCCTATTTCCCAAATAACCTCAACCAGAACCGTTAGCATTTTAAAATCCGCAATTTGCCTGCAATAACCTCTGTGGCAACCGTTAAAATTTTCGCGAGCTGCGGCATTGCACGGCGGGTGACCGGCCCCGTGCTGCCAGGGGGGATGTTGAATCGATGTCCCTCAAGGATGAACCGACCGCTGCTCCGCCACGCAAAGTGAAGATAAGCTTCGCAGCAAATTCCGTAGCAACTGGTCCGCTCGCACCAAACGCCTCAATATAACCACGAATGCGCATCTTCGAGTTACTTCGCCAGGAGAGTTTGGCGGTACCTTTTGGTATCTATATCACCATTTAGTATTAATGGCACAATAAAGTGCGTACTTCTCCAAATTGACTATATGATGCATAATCTCCTTATGCCGGGACGACAACCGGCGCTCCAATTTCACCGTTTCGCCGGCGGCCGGATTACATTACTGAGGGGGCGAACACCCAATGAGGGAAAAAACTCAAAGCAACTTAAATACAAGCAAAGTATCATGGGGTTTATTATTCGTACTGTGCGGCGCCATTTTTCTGGAGGGGATCGACGTATCGATGATTGGCGTAGCCCTGCCGTCGATACGCTCCGAACTCGGCATGTCCACCGGCTCGCTGCAGTGGGTAGTGAGCGCATACGTGCTCGGCTACGGCGGCTTCATGCTGCTCGGAGGAAGGGCGGCGGATCTGTTTGGACGAAGGAAAATGTTTCTGACCTGGCTCGGCATATTTTTGGTATTTTCCGGCTTGGGCGGGCTGTCGAGCGAAGGCTGGATGCTGATCGTTGCCAGGTTCGTTACTGGCGTAAGCGCGGCGTTTATGACACCCGCCGGCTTATCCATCATCACGACAAGCTTCGCCGAAGGTCCTGCCCGCAACAAAGCTCTGCTCGTTTATGCCGGGACTGCGGCAGCCGGTTTCTCCCTCGGACTCGTCGTCGGAGGCCTGTTAAGCGAAATCAGCTGGCGATGGGTATTTTACGGCCCGGTTGTTCTGGCGCTTGTAATCTTCCTCGCCGCCATCCGTCTCATTCCGAATTCGGGCCGGCCGGCGCCTTCCGCGCGAGGCTTCGACCTTGCGGGAGCGATCACTGTGACGGGAGCGATGCTTCTCCTTGTCTACGGCGTGGTTGAGGCGCCCAACATGGGATGGGGCTGGACGATCGCCATATTTGCCGGCAGTATCGTGCTTCTGGCGGCCTTCACGGCGATCGAGCGGCGTTCCGCCTCACCGCTGATGCGTCTCGGCATTCTTTCCACAAGCTCGCTGGTTCGGGCCAACCTTGGCGCGATGGCGTTTGCCGGCTCATTTTTCGGTTTCCAATTCGTAGCCGTCTTGTACCTGCAGGAGCTGCGCGGCTGGTCGTCGCTCGAAACCGGTCTCGCGCTGCTCGCAGTCGGCATAGATTCCGTGCTTGCCCCGACGCTGACGCCGCGGCTCGTGAACCGCTTCGGCAACATACCGGTTATTTTCGGCGGCTTTTGCCTTGCCGCCGCAGCTTATGCCCTGTTCCTGCCGATCGGCCTCGACTGGACCTACGCAGCTATGTTTCCGACCATGATTCTAACCGGCCTCGCCTTTTCCCTGACCTACGGTCCGCTCACCATCGCCGCTACGGACGGAATTTCGGAAGAAGAGCAAGGGCTTGCCGGCGGTCTTCTGAACACATCCTTCCAGTTCGGCGCGGCGCTCGGTCTTGCCGTCGTGACCGCCGTAAACATCGCCGCCACCGTTCCCGATGGAACGACGCAGTCGCTGCTTGACGGCTACCGTACGGCTCTGCTCGTGCCGATTGCCGCGTCCGTCCTCGGCCTGGCCGTCACGGCTTTTGGCCTGCGCAGGCGCACCGCGGCTTAAAGCGGCAGGCAATCGGGTGGCAAAAAAGGATGCCATGCATGACCGGATCAAATCCCCCAGAAGTGAAGTAATCCTCTGTAGCCTATTCCGATTACTTCTGGGGGAGCCCCCGGTTATCCACAAAAATTGGCCTCGCATAATTTCCTATACAACGAAAAAATGCCCGAGCTCCGGCTCGGGCATTTTTCATTTTAACTTACGGCTTTGCGCCCGAAGGCACTGCGTTGTAACCGGCCGGCTCCGCCGCATTGCCTGCCAGATCGCGGGCCATGGCCTCGATCCGGTTCATACCCGGCCTCAGCTCGATGGTGGCCGTAAACGTCAGATCGGGCCGCACTTCCGCCTTCACACCGTTCACATATACCTCACCCGGTTCGCTCAACCGGCCGGTGACCGTTAATGCGGTTTTATCGACGTTGTAATGGTTGCCCGTTTTTCTCCCCGGTTCGTTTAATCTTATGACGGGCGCCGTCGTGTCCAGCACCAAGTGAATGGTTGCCGGTGCGGAATCGTTGCCGGCAGTGTCGACCGCTTGGAACACAAACGTATTATCCCCTTCCTTAAGCGTAACGCTGGCGTTGAAGCTCAGTCCGTCCGCAAGCGGAAGCCGCGCACCGTTTACCGTAACGGAGGCCGGTTCGCTTACAGTGCCGGAAAGGACGTAGACCGCCTCTCGCACCGTTCCGCCGCTCTGATTCAGCTTAATAACAGGAGCGATCGAATCTACGAAATAATCCAGCGTTACCGGAACGGCCTTTTTGCCGGAGGCGGCAATCGCCTCGATGACGATACGGTTGCTGCCCTGCTGCAGCTGAATCGTCTTGGCAAACTTCAAATCCGCCGTTACGGGTATGGGACTGCCGTTGATCGTAACGACGGCAGGCCTATCGAGCAGTCCGGTGATGTCCACCGAAGCCGTACGAATCGTTCCGCCCGTTTGGTGAACCTTCAAAACCGGAGGCGGGCCGGCCAGCGACAACACGCTCACATTCGTCGTCTGCCCCCGTGCCACCGTCACGCCGCTAACCGCCGCGCTGTCATATCCGGCCTTGGAAGCCGTGACCGTGTAATTCGATCCGGGTGTTACGTCCTTAAACGAATAGGCGCCGCTGGCGTCTGTAACCGTTTTGCGGTCGCCGCTTCCTTCCGCGGTCAAGACGACTTCCGCTTCGGCCAACAGGCCGCCGTCCGTATCTTTGACGATACCGGCGATCTGCCCGTAAGGCGCCGCTTCCCGCTTGACGATCACCGTATACGTCGTGTTTGCGGTGCCGTCCGCAGAAACGACCGAGATCTCAATCGGGTTATCCCCTTCGGCGAGCGGGATTGGAGCGGACGGTTTGCCGCTGACGACCGTGCGGCCTCTGATCGTGATGTCCGCAAGCTCGTAACCGGCGGTCGGGGTGATCGTTATATTTTGCACATCAAAAGGAACCGCCGCCGAATACAAGGTGATGTCCTTGTTAAATTCGGGCATAAGCGTCCCTACGCTGATCGCCAGCTGCTTTAACGAGGAATCCATCGCCGGAGAAAACCGGTTGACCGTTACGGTGTAGGTTCGCTGCGTTATCCCATCCTCCGCTGTGACGACGACGGGAATGACCGTTTGATCCCCTGTCAACCGGACGTCCGCCGACGCCGTTCCGCTTGCGGTCGGGATTCCGTTCACAAGAATCGCCTTGACGAAAGGGCTGCCCGCCGTCGGCGTAAGCGAAATGCTTTCCCGGTCGCCGGGGACATCGATCGCAAAACGCGTCTCGTCCAGACGGCTGAGCGCTCCGGCGCTGCTCGTCAGGCCGATCAACAAGGCGTCGTTTTTCCCGTACCCGATGCCTTGGGTAATTCGGATGTTGTCGACATGAACGCTGCCGTAGTTCGAGCTGTTCGCATAAAAGTCGATTTTGCCGATATCCGGCATATCCCTGCGGAATGCGGCATCGTCGATGATAAGCGCGCCGTCGATGTACAAATCGAACGTTTGGTTTACCGTATTCACAACCATCCGCAGGTTGTACCATCGGCCCAACATATAATCCATAAGCTCCGTGTCGGCGGTTCCTTTATAGGCTCTGATCTTGTTTTTGCTGAAAGCCACGCTGACGCCGGGGCTCGTATTTGCGCTGCCGTACACGTACGGTACGCCGAACCAGTTGTTGCCGGAAACGTACGGATCGTTTCTCATTATATCCGCTTCAATCGTCACTATCCCTTTGAGCGGGGCAGGGAATGTTTGCGACAAACTCGTGCTGCCGCTGTTCGCCGAGCGGGTGAGCTTCACGCTTTTATCTTCCGCGCCCGGCAATTCGACCACCTCGACTTTCCCCCCGCTGGAGCTTACGGTGAGTCCGCCTCCTGAGCTTATTCCCCCTGTTGCCAGCGAGTTAAACCGGTGGAAAAATTCCACTTCAGCCGTGCGGCCTGCCACAACCAGCTGCTTCAGATCCGTTACGCCGCCGGGCGAAACGGTCACATTGCCGCGCTCCGCGTTCCGGTATCCCTCCTTCGATGC
The DNA here is from genome assembly GCF_023276405.1 of Paenibacillus hamazuiensis. Taxonomy (NCBI): domain Bacteria; kingdom Bacillati; phylum Bacillota; class Bacilli; order Caryophanales; family Paenibacillaceae; genus Paenibacillus; species Paenibacillus hamazuiensis. The sequence continues at coordinate 312,948 of NZ_JALRMO010000001.1, read as the reverse complement.
TGTTACCGTATAGCCTTCGCCGATCGGCACTTGGGCCAGGTTGAAGATGCCGCTGCCGTCGGACGTTCCCGAAGCGACCGCTTCCGATCCGTACATGACGGCGATCGATGCGCCCGCCAGCGGGTCGGCGCGCTCGTCGAGGATCTGGCCGGTTACGCTTCCGAACGGACTGTTCGATGTGATCGTCAGGTCCTGCGTCACCGTGTTCGGCGGCTGCACGGAAACAGCAGCCGTTCCCGCGTCATAACCCGCTTTTTCCGCGGTTAACGTCACATTTTCGGCAAAAGGAACATCTGCAATCGAATAGTATCCTTTCGCATCGCTCAATGCCGTGTAGGATGTGCCGCCGGACATCAGAGTCACTTTGGCTCCCGGCACCGGCCTGCCGGTGCCGTCTTTGACCCGTCCGTTCACGGATTCCGTAAGCTTTCCCTCCGCCGTATAATATTCAAACGCTCCGATATCCGGCAAGCCGTTGTATAAAGCGCGGCCCGCGTAATCCACGCCCCCGTTCTCCGGCACGGCCTTGCCCGTATTCACCGTCAGCGCGCCCGATTGAGAGCGAAAGCCAAGCGCCGAGTCGAGCCTCGGGCCGGATTCGGCCGTGCCGGAAGGGCCTGTCAAAGGCCCGGCGAATTTCGGGTCGACCTGGAGCGCGAGCGCATCGCCCGGCGGTATTTGCAGCGCAGCGCCGTAGTAGTTGTTGTTTTCGTATACAATCGTACTGCTTGTCGTTAAGACGGCACCGGCCTGCGTCGAGTAAATATTGTTATTACGGATGTTGTATTTGGCGTTAAGCGAGCTGCCGTAGCCGTAGATCAAATAATTGCTTTTGTCGTTGTAAATCGTATTGTTGTACACTTCCGCCACCGCCGCCGCATCCGAATGCAAATAAATCGGGTAGCGGGTGTTGCTCTTGATCACGTTATAGCGGATGACCGTATTGCCGAAGGAAAACTGGCAGATGAGAATGCCGTCCCCGTTATCGTGGACGTAGTTGTATTGGATCAGGATTTTCGTTGTCCCCTTATCCGGGTCGATCCCGTTCGAGTCGGCGCCTCCCGCCTTCTGCTGCGTTTCGTACACTTCGTTGTGCTGGATGACGATGTCGTCGGCGTAATACGTTTCGATGCCGGAAGTACCGGCGCGGTAGACGACATTTCGCTCCACAAGGCCGCCGCGAATGTTGGTCAAATACATCCCGTTGCAGCCGTAAGCGGTGCCTTCCTGCGTGATGAAATTGTCGCGGATGACGATATTCGTATGCGGCGTAAATTTCGGATCGGATGCATTCGCGCGGGTGCCCCATCCGGTCGCCGTCGCAATGGTTTCTCCATTTTCGTTTTTACCGTCCCCGGTATACTGCTTAAATGTAATGCCGGCAAAAGAAGTATTGCGGATCGTCGATTTCTCGACGACCACGTCATTGATCACCGTAGCCTGGTTCGGCGGGTTAAAAATGTCTGGCACGGTCGTATCGAACACGATGCCGCCCGTTTTTTTCGAACCGTCCCAGCCGGTTTTGAAACGGATGCCCGGCTCCGGCGGATCCGGCTGCGTGCCGCTGATCCAGTTGATTTCCCCGGTCACGTCATGCACGTCGACTCCGCTGATGCGGAAATAACTGAGCTGCCGGCTGTTGTCTCCGGAAATATGAATCCCGCGGTAATCGCCCAAATTTTCGCCCGGAGTGGAGGTGGCCGGCTTCGCATTGGAGATATCCAGATTGCGGATCTCCCAATACTCCTGGTTGAACAGGCGCACCGCATCGTTCACCAGTCCATTACCGCCGATTTTCGGTTTGTCTCCCGTCCCGTAACGGTCGATCACGATCGGGCTGCCCGCGCTGCCTGAGCCCTTCGGCCACAGCTGGCCTTCCCAGCTTTCCCCGGACTTAAGCAGTATGCGGTCGCCCGGCTGAAATACGGTGGAGTTGACCTTCCCCAGCGTCTTCCACGCCGAACTCTCGCTTATGCCGGAATTGTTGTCGCTGCCTGCGGTTGCATCGACGTAATAGGTTGTTCCTGCAGTCCCTGCTGTCCCGGTCGTCCCCGCAGCTTCCAAGCCCGTACCGGCCGCTTCAGCGGGAATGACCGCTGCCTGAAGCCAGCCGCCCAGCAAAAGCAGTGCTGCGACGAATGCGGAAGTCCACCTCGTTCCCCAGCATTTCATCATCATCTTACCTCCTTTTTATTGTTTACGCTTTCATAATCGCTCGCTGCAAAGTGCAGCTTCGTCCGGCTGCTATCCTTTAGCGAGTCTTATGAAAGTGCCGGTCCGGGCGACACGATATCCGCACGCGGACTGATTCGAATCCACTATACCGGCGATGGGCTTCAAGCTCAATAAACTCATTTCAGCCGCTTATCCGAATTCTGCCGATGCGAGCCAATTGTCTCCAGGCAGGCGGAAACGCCGAAAAGGAGCCCCCTCTTCGGGTTAGCTCCATTCGTTTGCAGCACGGTTTAAAAGCCTTCCAAAACCAGCTTGCCGATCATGTCGCCGGCGAGCAATTTTTCATGCGCCAATTTCAGGTTCGCTGCGTTGATCGGCTCAAGCCGCCGCGTCATCGTCTCTTTCAACCTTCCGGCGTCGATCAAATCGGCCGCCGCATTCAGCACACGATGCTGCTCCGTCATATCGCCGGTCTGAAACTTCGGCCGGGTAAACATCAGCTCCCAATGGAACGAAACGCTTTTGAAAAAAATCGCGTCCATATTAACCGGCTTCCCCGCCGGAACGATGGAGCAAATTTTCCCCTGTGGCCTTATCGCTTCGGCCATGTTATCCCAATGCAAAACCGTATCGTTCAGGCAGACAATATAATCGACGGCGTCAAAGCCAAGCGACGCAAGCTGCGGACCGAATGCTTCTCTGTGATTGATGATGTGATCCGCTCCGTGTTCCCGGGCCCAGCGGGACGACTCTTCCCGCGAAGCCGTGCCGATAACGGTCAGCCCTGCGAGCTTCGCTAGCTGGGTCGCTACCGATCCTACGCCGCCGGCAGCGCCGATAATCAGGATCGATTGACCCTGGTTTTCCTGTTCGTTCCGGCTTATCCCCAAGCGGTGATGCAGCGCTTCCCACGCGGTCAACGTCGTTAACGGCATGGACGCGGCCTGCGCGTAGCTTAGCGACGCCGGCTTTCTCCCGACAATCCGCTCGTCGACAAGCTGGTATTCGCTGTTGCTTCCCGGGCGGTCCACATCGCCGGCATAATATACTTCATCGCCCGGCTTGAACATCGTGCAGTCGGGCCCGACCTGCTCCACGACTCCCGCCGCGTCCCAGCCGATGATCTTGGGCGTGTTGGGGTCGTTGTAGCCTCCGGCCCGGGTTTTCACATCGGCAGGATTGACGGAGATCGCATTGATTTTCACCAATATGTCCTTCCCCGTTGGGACCGGCTTATCTACGATGAGATCGACAAGGTATTCCGGATCGGATATCGGCAGCGTGCGGTAATACCCTACGGCTTTCATGGTTTGGGAACGGTTCATTTGTATTCATCCTTTCAAAGGGGGTGTCTATTACAAACTCATCTTATGATGTATACTTGGTTTTGAAAAGTACGCAGAATTTTATTATATAGTATTAAAAATCAAACTATTGGGAGGATAAAGGGGTTATGAGCGTTCGAAGAAGCCGATATGCGGACCTTGCGGACAGGGAAGGTTGTCCGGTTGAAACGACCCTCGATGTGATCGGAGGCAAATGGAAAGGAATCATCCTGTATCACCTGATCGACGGCCCGAAAAGATTCAACGAATTCCGGCGCATTCACCCGGGGATTACGCAATTTATGCTCACACTGCAGCTTCGCGAACTGGAGCGCGACGGCATCGTTCATCGCGAAGTGTATAAGGAGGTGCCGCCCAAAGTCGAATATTCGCTGACGGAATTCGGCAGGACGCTGGAGCCCATCATCCTCGCCATGAGAACTTGGGGAGAGCAGTTCAGGATCAAGCTGGCCGATATCAGGGAACAGGCGGAGCAGGAGAGCGAAGCTTGAACAAGCTCGTTATCCAAAAAATTAGCTCCGCATTATTTCCTAAGCAAAAACAGGACCGGAACCCATGCTGCACAAGGGATTCCGGTCTAGTCGAATATAGCAACAAAAATTCCTGCTTCGTATTTGGTTTTAACGACGATTCTACTCGTTGATTCTGTATGAAAAATCGCATAAAAGTTACTCTAGGATCATAAATCAGACCAATATACATGAAAAATCATATACATACATGCCCTACCACGGTAAAATCGAGCAATATGTATGAAAAATCAGATATAATTTTTCTTTTTGCGCCAGATCCAACTATCGTATTCGAAAAATCACACAAAATAACGAATGGATTGGCGTATTCGACAGCCCGCCAATCAACCGGGGCGGAAAACGCAGAAGAACCTGCGGCTTTTTCAGCCTGCCGTCGTTTTTTCCGACGCATCCCCCCGAATCAAACAAGCGGCCAGCAATCCGGCACCGAGGATGAGCGCCAGCAAGGCAAATGTAAGCGAATAGCTGCCCATTTGCATCAAACGAACCGATAAGACCGGCCCCACACTCGTGCCCGCGAACAAAATGAATGTGTAAACCGAAACGGCAATCCCTCGTGCTTTGCCGCCCCATTGTCCGACGAGGGCAATAAGCGACGGCACGGAGAGCGCGATTCCTGCCACAAACACCAGGCTCACGCACACGAGAAAGGACAAATCGGGGGTGACGCCCATCGCTGCGAGACTCGCTGCCGCGACAAGCAGCCCGCCTCGCAATACCGTACGGACCCCGAAGCGTCTCGCCAGCCTTCCTGCGAAAGGAGAAACAAGCATTCCCAAAACGCCCGCAGAACGAATGTAAAGAACCTGCCGGCTGTTCAATCCGAATTCGGGTCCGGTCAAATAACTTCCCAATACTGTGTACATGCTGACAAATGTCATGAGCAGCACTAACGCAACGATATAACAAAAGACGAGCTGTTTCTGTCCGAACACTTTTCCGATTTGCGCGAGCGGCTCCGATATCCGGGCGCTTGCATTCTGAATCTCGCCTTTGGGCAGCAGCCTGAGCACGAGCATCACGGTGGCCGCGTAAACGGCGGCCAGCAAATAAAATACCGCATTCCAGCCGTATAACTCGCTGATCAAACTGCTGACGACCTGACCGACGATGCCGGCAACCAGAAAACCCGTGCTGATAAAACCGATCGCCGTCACACGCTTCTCCGGAGGGTACATCTCTACCGCATAAGCCAAAGCGACAGGAGAAAATGTCGCCGCCGCCGCACCTTGCAAGCACCTAAGCGCAATAATCGATGAAAAGCTGTCGGCCGTTCCAAGCAGAAGCGAGACGAAGGTCAACGCGATAAGTCCGATAACGATGACCTTCCTCCTCCCGTACTTGTCGGATACGGCACCGTAAACGAGACATCCGGCCGCGAATCCGAGCGAGTACACGCTGCCGGCAGCCGCAGCTTGCGTCATGGTGACGCCAAAATGCCCGGCAAACAACGCGGTAAGCGGAATCGTAACGTACAGACTCGACATGACCGCCAGGCCGGACCAGCATAAGACGGCGGTCATCAAGGAATAATTTCTTGCCATTCATAACACCTCTTTCTGAACTTTTTCGAAGCTTTGAGCGAGAATATATGCCCTTATGCAGCGATTATAATTAGATAATCTAACTATTATCCGAAAAAAAATTTATCGCCCCACTCCCAGCCTTTTCTCTATTTTTTCGTTCAGCTTTGCGGCAATTCTCTCGAGCGCCGCCCGCTCCTCAGGCTCCAGCTCGCCTGCCAGGGAAGCGCAAGCCGACCAGAATGCCGGCATAACTTTGCCCACTAGTTCCCGGCCTTCCGCGGTGATGGCGACATGAACCATGCGGCGATCTTTGGCGCTTTGCCCGCGGGCAATCCAGCCCCGCTTCTCCAACCAATCGAGCAAAGCCGTCGCCGAAGCCCGCCGGATGCCAAGCCGGTCCGCAATCGCCGAAGGCGTGACCAGCTCCCTGCCTTCATGCAGCGTGAGCAGCAGCAGCAGGTCGAGCTTGCTCTCGGTAATGCCGAACGGTGCCAGCTCCTCGTCCATCAGGTCCAGTATGTTATCGCCGAGCCACAGCATCATCAATCCGAGCCGTGCCGATGTCCGGTCCGTATCTTTTCCGGCCGTTCTGTCCATCAAGTCTACATAAGGCCGGATCCCCAGCTTGGGCAGTTGTCCGTCTGCCGACAAATCTTTGGCGGGTTTTCCTTTCATAATCATCAGCTCCGGATAACTAATTAGATTATCTAACTATATACACCAATATAATCAATAATCGTCGAAAACGCAATAGTTCCCTCACCAATTCCATATTAACCGGTCGTCCGCAAAAAACGAGCCGCCTCGGCAGCCAATCAAACGGCCGAGAGGCAGACTCATCTATTCGGATATATCGAATGTCGATGAAATACGCAGCGGACCGGACCTGTGCCCGACCGCTTATTTACCTAACAGCTTGCCGTTGTAGCTCACGTTCCGGCTGCTGCCTTCGGCGAGCACATAGCCGTCCGCTCCGGCGGGACCGGCGACGCTCACATCGGCTGCGTCCCGCAGCCTCACCACCGGGGTACCGGGATGCTGAAGGTGCATTTTCAGGCCGGCGATGTCGAAGCCTTCGACGTTTTCGAGCAGCAGCGCCGGTCCTTGCCGCGTCTCGACGCGCACGCCCTGGACATCCATGTGCTTCACATGCTTGCACAAAATGCCCTCCCCGGCCATAATGCGCTCCGGATTCACCATATCCGGCTCTCCACCCTTCTCATCCGGGTCGGCGACCATCTCGAAGACGACGTTTCGCAGCGACACGTCTTCGATCGGCCGCTCCGGAAGCCCGTAGATGAAGCCGGCCGCGGCGCGGCAATTTTTCGCAGTCACGTCGCTGATGTGCAGATGCCTGATGACCGACGTGCCTTCCGTGATCGGCACCGCCTCGGAGCTCGTCATGAGCGGATTGGACTCGTCCACTCCGTATCGGTAAAAGGCGTTGATCGCCAGCGGGCACAGCACGTCCTTCATGAAAATATTGCTGATCCGCACATTTTCCACACCGCCTCCGCGGGCGCGGTTCGTTTTGAGCCGGATGCCGCGGTCGGTGCCGATGAACACGCAGTTCGAGATGACGATATCGCGGATGCCTCCGGCGCATTCGCTGCCGAACACGACGCCGCCGTGGCCGTGCAGCATCGTGCAGTTCGTCACCGTCACATGCTCGGTCGGTCTGCCGACGCGGCGTCCGTCCTCGTCGATGCCCGATTTGAAGCAGAGGCAGTCGTCGCCTACGTCGAAATGGCAGTCGGAAATGCGCACGTTGCTGCAAGAATCGACGTCGAAGCCGTCGCCGTTCGGCGTGTCCGACGGATTTTTAAAATGAACCCCACGCACGCTGACATTGCTGCAATAGACGAGATGCGTATTCCAGAACGGCGAGTTTTGCAGCGTGATCCCCTCCAGCACCACCTGCTCGCAATCGAGCAGCTGCAGCAGCGCCGGACGGAAAAAGCCGGATTCCCACTCCGCGATATTGCTTTTGGTCGACGTCAGCAGCCCGCGGTTCAGCTCCAGAAGCTGCTCTCGAACGGCCGATTCCGGGAAAATTCCCTTCTTCACTTCACGATAGGCGTTCCACCACGCTTGTCCTTGCCCTTCGATCACGCCTTCGCCTTTGATCGCCACCTGCGTCAGTCCGCAGCCGTACACGAGCGGATGGTAGCCGTAGCATTCGTAACCGGACCAGCGCGTCTTCGCCGCCGGGTAATCGTCGAACCGGTCGGAAAATTTCAGCGTCGCTCCTGCTTCGATGTACAGCGTCATGCGGCTTTTCAGCGCAATCGGCCCGGTCAAATAAGTGCCGGCCGGCACATATACCGTACCTCCGCCGCCCGCCTCGCAAGCTTCGATCGCCTCAGCGATCGCCGCCGTATTGTCGGCTTGCCCGTCGCCGCGGGCGCCGTACTGCGTAATGTCGTAGATGGCCATAAAATAAGCTCCCCTTTAACAAATGGTGTACACATATTTATTTTTTTACCATACACCATCCGGGTTTGCCAGGCAAACATCCGCATACCCATTGGAGCCGCTGCATATGGAAAACGCGGTCTTCCGATGTTACACTGATCTTACAAGACGGAGGGGAGATGAAAACATGTCCGATCATGACGAGCTGGCCGAGAGACGGCGCAAAAATTTAAAAGTGATCCAATTCGATAAAGACGAGCACTCGCTGGTCGAATCGGAAAAACCGAAGGAGACTTTTGCCGATGTCGGCGGCATGGAAGATGTGAAGAAGAAAATCAGGATGAACTTTATTCTGCCGCTGAAACAGCCGGAGGTTTTCGCCGCTTACGGGAAGGAAGCAGGAGGCAGCTTGCTGCTGTTCGGGCCGCCGGGCTGCGGCAAAACGTTTCTGGCACGCGCCGTGGCGGGAGAGATCGACGCCAACTTCATACATATCGAACTGCAGGCGATATTATCCATGTACGTGGGGCAAAGCGAGCATAATCTGCATGACATCTTCGAGAAAGCCAGGGAAAATAAACCGTGCGTCATTTTCATTGACGAGCTGGACGCCATGGGCGGCAACCGCCATCAGATGAGGCAGCACCACGACCGGATGCTTGTCAACCAGCTGCTTCTCGAGCTGGACGGGCTGCAGGAGCGAAACGATAACGTATTTGTCATAGGCGCAACCAATACTCCATGGTATCTCGATTCGGCATTGCGGCGTCCGGGCCGCTTCAACCATCTTGTGTTCGTTCCGCCTCCGGAAGAGGCTGAACGCCAGACGATTCTCGGGCTGAAGCTTGCCGGAAAGCCGGCGGAAACGCTGAATTTGTCCAAAATTGCCGCAGAGACCAAATTTTTCTCCGGAGCCGACCTGGAGCAGATCGTCAAGGATGCGGTCGAATCCGCGATGGAGCGGACGTTCGAAACCGGCGAAATTCAGCCGATCACGCAGGACGATCTGCGGAAAGCGGCCAAATCCAGAAAGGCAACGACGCTGGACTGGTTTGCGACGGCGAAAAATTACGCCACCTTCAGCGATGTAAACGGCGATTACCAAATCGTTCTGGATTACGTCAAGAAGCACGGCATCAAGTAACCGGCAAAACGCGGAGGACATGGGCATGGAGAAACAATCGATTCAATCGGCCTTTGCCGCGGCACATCAGCTCATCGAGTGGAAACGGTATAAGGAAGCGCTCAAGGAAGCGGAGCAGGCGCTTCGTCTGGACCCGGAGGACCCGGATGCATTTGCGCTAATCGCCCGAATCCATCTGCTTATGGACAATAATGAGCAAGCGCTGCATTGGGCGGGTGAAGCGCTCGCCCGGGATCCGGAGCACCGGCTGGCCTGGTATGTGCGCGTGGCGGTTTATTACGAGAACGGAGACGATCCGAAATTCGAAGCGGCGCTCCGCGAAGCGCTGCGCATCGACCCGTATGAAGCTCATTATTATTTTTTGAAAGCAAATCGGCTAAACAAAAAAGGAAAATTCAAGGAATCGAAGGAGCAGCTGCAGCACGCTTTGGAAATCGAACCGGAATCTTCGCTTTATTTGGCGACTTTAAGTTATACCGAGGCGCTTCTGGGAAACACGGCCGAATCCAAAGACCTCGACCGTCAAGCAGTCCAACGCGATGCGGAGGAACCGCACACGCTCCTGTATTTGGCCTGGGCGGCGTCGCACCGCGGAGATTACGGGCTGCAGGAGACTTACATGCGAAATGCCGTCCGGCTGAACCCGGAAAGCAAGCAGTTTCAGGATGAATATTTGGAGGCGCTGCAGATCAGTAACCGGGTGTACCGTTTTGTTCTATGGCCTACGAAAATGTTGCGAAAAATGAAGCCCTGGCAAGTCTTCGTTACATGGGCTGCCGCATGGCTTTTGTTTAAACCGCTTATGATCCTTTTTATCATATTATATGTACTCACGCATTGGGTGACGAAAGGGATCGTCCACGTTCGTGTGTTCGGATGGAGACGCCGGTAAATGAAAGAAGGAAAAGCCAGAATCCCCGATAAACTCGGTGACTCTGGCTTTGCACTTTCTTCCGCCGACTACGGCTGGTCCGCCACACCGGCCGTCTCCTGCGAGGACATTTGCTTCTGCGCGGAGGCGACCTCGTTGCGCTCATGCTGAAGCTCTTCGGTTTCGCTGAACTGCGTAGGTCCGTTTGGCTTCGATGGCTCTTTCTCTGCGTATTCAGGCTTCATATGAAAAGTTCCTCCCGGAAGGTCTGTGAGCACATATACAGTGCCCAATTTCTCCGTAGGATATGTATGTACTCCATCATCATCCCCCGCGGCCCCGGCTTACATTACGCCGCCTCGCTGATCCCGCTCTGGCTGTCTCTTTTTAAAAATCCGTCTAACGAGAACATGTAGCTGCCGCCGATCAAAAGATGTACCGCTACGGCGAGCAGAGCCAGGTCAAGCTCCCAACCGGCCATCTGGCCGTTCCCCAAAAATCCCGCCGACAATTTTACCTTCACAATCGCACCGACCATGATAGCGGCGATAAACAAAGAGATGATCCGCGTGCCAAAACCGATGATCAAGCCGATCCCGCCCAGTATTTCAATACCGGTTACGGCGTAAGCCATAAACGACGGCAATCCGATGCTTTGGAACCATCCGGAGATCCCGTCAATCGTTTGAAATTTTTGCAAACCGTGGACCAAAAACGTTATCCCCAATACGACTCTTAACACAAGCGTTCCGACTTCATTTCTCATGCCCGTTCCTCCTCGTTTAAAGCGAAGCTTGTCCGGCCAAGCCAAAAAAGCTTCCTTCAGCTCATATACTTACTTATGTTTAGCAAATTACTTTATGTTAAAATTATATTGTGTTATACTTACTATTGTCAAGTAACTATTTAAACGAAATTGGAGGAGGGTTAAACTATGAACGGCGACTACACATTGTGCCCGAAATTCGAGGCCGCTTTCGAGCTGCTCGGCAAGCGCTGGACCGGACTTATCATCCGGATTCTTTTGAGCGGACCCAAACGATTCAAAGATATTTCGGGCATCGTTCCCCATATGAGCGACCGCATGCTTTCGGAGCGGTTTAAAGAGCTGGAGGCCGAGGGCATTCTGATCCGGCACGTTTTTGACGAAATCCCTGTAAGGATTGAATATGAACTGACCGAAAAAGGAAAAGCACTCGCTCCGATGATGAGCGAGTGCGAAAAGTGGGCGGAACGCTGGATGGCTTAAGCGCTGCAGCGTCACTGTACGTTGGGAACGTCAACCGCGGCCGGGATGGCAGCCGGCTCCTCTTTGGCCGTGAGGCGCTCTTTTCTCATGAACCAGCAGGCGATAAAGGCGGCGACGGCAAATCCGATGCCAATGGCGAAAATGTTTTGGAACGCTTCGGCGAATACCGTCTTGATCTGCAGGATCAAATCGGCCGGCAGTCCTGCGGGAATGCCGCCGTTCATGATTGTCTCCCCGGTTCCCGCAGGGAATTGCCCGGACAGTCCGGCAATCCCGCCGGTAATATTTCGGGAAAGCAGGCTGCCGAAGATGCTGAACCCAAGCGTAGCTCCGATCGATTGGAACAGCTGCACGGTGGCCACCCCGACTCCGGTATGCTCCTTCTCGACGGACTCCTGCACGATCAGGTTGTCCCCGCCGAACAGAACGCCTATGCCGAGCCCCATGATGAAAAACGATGCAACGATGTACATGGCCGTTGTTCCGACATGAATTTGCGCCAGCAGCACGTAGCTGACGATCGGAAAAAGAAACGATACAAGGAAAAGATACTTGTAGGCGATCTTCGTAATAAGATTGCCGCAGACAATGCTCGCCGGGATCGCCCCCGCCATAAACGCCAGGGACAAATAGCCGGATGCGGTGGGCGTCATCCCCATGACGTTTTGCGCGAAGAACGGAAACCCGGACATGCCTCCCATAATCCCCAGCATCGTCAGAAACACGATGCAGGACAAGACGACGACGGAGCGGTTTCTGAACAGCGCAAGCGGAATGATCGGCTCGACGGCCCTCGCTTCGATTCGGATGAAAATCGCGATAAGCAGCGCGGATGCGGCGAGCAGTCCGATGATGACCGGGGAGCCCCAGGTATAACCTTTGATGTCGATCAATACCGGCGCCATCAGCAGCGCCAGCATGGACAACACGAGCGTAAACGCCCCTGCCCAGTCGATCGCTTTCTTCTCGCTGCTCACCGTTTCGCGCAAGCCTTTGGAAACGATGAAGGCGGAGACCAGTCCGATCGGAATGTTGATCAGAAAAATCCAGTGCCAGCTCACATGGCTGACGAAAAATCCACCTACCGTAGGCCCGAGCAGCTGCGGCAAAATAAGGAGCGGTCCGATCATGCTCTGCACCTTCGCCCGCTGTTCCAGCGGAAACGTATCGCCGATGATGATCATCCCGAGCGGCATAAGCCCGCCTGCGCCGATTCCCTGGATGCCTCTGCCGATCAGCAGCACGGTCATCGAATCCGCCAGCCCGCAAATAACGGAACCGGCCATGAAAAGCGCGACGCAGCTCAAATAAATTTTTTTGCGGCCGTAAAGATCGGCCAGTTTGCCGAAAATCGGCATGAACATCGTAATCGAAAGCATGTAAATTCCCGCCACCCATCCGTACAGCGACAAGCCGTGCAAATCGCGGATGATGGTCGGCAAAGCGGTCGAGACGACCGTTTGGTCCAGCTCCGAGAAAATAACTCCGAGCAGCAGACCGATAAGGATTAACGTTTTGTTGTTTTCTTGCTTGATCATGTTGGCACCTCTGTTTCTCTTTTTCGTGCGGAATGAAACGCGCTTCTATTTTCCTCCATTAGCATAAATCAACTTGGCATGCCGTTCATCGTGCGCGGGATGTAATCCGGCTCCGTCCTGAGATGGATATTCGAGTTGTTTTGGTCGTCCCTCTTATATATCCTGAGACAGCCGGATCATGTCGCGGCAGTGAATGCCGTTTTCGACGATGTCCTCCTCATAGTGTCTGACGAAGAAATCGCGATCTATGCCGGTGATTCTGAAACCGCATTTTTGATATAAAGCCAATTGGCCGACACTCGAATTTCCTGTGCCCACCTCGATCGTTTTAAACCCCAGCGATCGGGCAATTTCCACGGCATGGGCCACCATCCGCTTCCCTATGCCCTTGCCCTGGTGTTCCTCGCTGACCGCGATGTTGACCAGCTCCACCGTCTTTGGCCTTGTCGGCACAAGCACGTATACCGCTGCGATGCCGCCGTTCCATTCAGCCACATAACACCGGCCTCGTCTTACATAATCTTCAACCATCTGCGCGGAGGGGTCCGCGAGCAGCAGCAAGTCCATCGGCGGCGCCTCGTCCGGCGCCAATCTGCGTATTTGCATAGATGCTCCTTTATTCATCGTTTTTAATTTATTGTAAGGTATATGATTTTTCGATAAAGGGATTAATCCGTTATATCCGTTTTTTCAGTTAAAATACAAACTGCTGTAAAAGCTGGAACAAGCTTTGCGATCTACATAACGGCCCAACTCGCGCCCCCATCTTGCGTGCCGAGCAGCAGCGAATGCCGCCCATCCTCGGAGCCGAGGAGAAGCCAGCCGATTTGCGGTGTAAGAAACTGCATTTCGAGAGGGCGGGGGTAATCTTGCCCGGCATCGGCCAAAACTCCGCTCCAGGCGAGAACTTCCCATGTTTTTCCGGAATCCGGGGTATGGACGAACGTTCCATCTTTCCATCCCCAGATGTTGGCGGAATCCAGAATAAACACGATCCCTTCCAATCCTAACGGGGTTAATGTCCAATGCTCTCCCCCGTCTGCAGTGGTGTATGCATCAATCAGCCAACGGTCGTCGCTTATTTTGGTGCCAACCTGCAGCCAGCCGCGGCCTTTTTCTTGCGAACAAAAGACCGGGGCTCCGATCAAATTCATCAGGCTGCCCTTGCGGTCGTCCGGAACGGGCAATTCGACTTGGGCCCACGTCTTTCCGCCGTCTTTAGTGCGGTACAGGGTAGGAACGTAGTCATAATTCGTAAGGGGAAGCCATCCGATTCGAGGGTCCGTAAAAATGAGCCCACCGTCTGCGAATCCCCGCAGAGGAAGGGCTCCCGCCCGGCTCGGATCATCGTTATATTCCGTCTGCGTCACCAAGTTCCATGCCGCTCCTCCGTCCTGGGTCGAATAAAGCGCTTTTTCCGAGCTTCCCATGGCCGCGTCGGTGGATGTGAGCAACCAGCCGATCTTAGGGGTGATGAAAGAAGCAGCCAGCGGATAAGTGGCTTTGTCCAAAGGGGTATTCACCCACCCGCGGCCGCCGTTCACAGTGCTTAATATCATGGCCGGCCGTTCTTCCATCGACGCCCCGATCCAGCCATGTTCCGAATCCGTAAAAACGACGCCGCGGCCTTTTTGAAAAACACCTTGCGATATTTTATAGCCGTCCGGCGTGATGCTGCTCCAGTTGGCGCCGCCATCGTCGGTTCGGAACACCTTAAGCCCGTCGCTTTGAGCACCCCAAACGAAGCCGGTTTTAGCGTTAATCCACCAAAAATCGGTTAAAGCAGTCCGAGTTTGTTTATTCACTATTGAAGCAGCCGATATCGCCTTACTGTCCTTTTTTTCCGAAACGGAAGATTGCATGCCGGTTATATCGGCCGGTACGGTAGATGGGTTGGGACTCGGACCGGGTGACGGAGTTTCAACTGTCGAGGTGATCGGAGGGGATGAGGGTTCGGACGTACATCCGGTTAAAGCGGCGAATATCAACAGGGATAAAGTATGGACGATTTTGGTATTTGTAGGTGCCATTCTCGGTTCTCCTTGGTCGCTTTGCTCGGATTATTGTTTTATATAAGCAAAGACGGCTGATGCAAGAGTAAAGTTACACCGATCCTCTTTTCGCAACGTTAGTTGATCAGAACCAAATCGGCGCGCATGGCCGGAGTTTCCGTTAATAAATAATAATCCTCGGCTTTCCAATATCTGTTCCTGAACCTATCCGGCCGCCGCTGTGTCCCACTTCTGAACGATCCGGAATTGCTGTCCGTATTGCTAACGGACCGGGCAGCCTTTATTTGAACAAAATAGAGTGATTTGAAAATATAACGGACCCAGGAGACGCTAAGGGCCAAAAAAACGTGTAAATGGCTAATCTTTTCGCCCCATAGCGGCGCTGGTGTCCGTTACATTCGCGATCCGCGCATATGGCGGGAAATAGCGGCGCTGATGTCCGCTAGAGCTGTTCCCCCTTATTTTTGAAGCAAAAACGAAGCGGATTTCGTCACGAAGCGTTTGTCCTCAGATTTGATTTCAAAGTGCAGCTTTTCCTTCGCTCCGGTAAACATTCGGATCGGATTGAGCATGGAGACGTACAGCTCACCTTCGGAATTGGGTTTGAACAAGGTGTCTCCCTCGAGCGAGCCCACTCTTATTTTCACATTTTCCTCCGGTCCCCACATGACCCCCGGTGAGCTGCCGTCATCTGCCCATAATGAAATGGTGTATTTTTCCTTTGGATTCAGCCCGCTTGCATAAACGATACAATCGACTCCGGGTCCTTCGAAAATAACAACCGCCCGGCCGTTCCCGTTATCAAAGGCGAGCTCCTGCATCTCCTGACTCTTTTTCACGGTCAGGATGCCCATCTTCGGCGGCGGCTCCGGATTGGCGCAGCCGCCGGCAGCGGTCACGCATACTGCCGCCAGAATCAGCCGCCGCGTCATTTTATAAGGTAATCTCATCGGACCGTTCCTCTCCCGTTTATCCCGCACCGCAAACAATCGGCGTACAGGTTATTTCGTAACAAGCAGCTGATCGTCGTACCACATGGCGGAAACGTTGTCCGTATAATTGACGAGCTCGTTGTTTTTGCGGATCAAATAAAGCTTGCCGTCGATTCCCCGATATACCGGCCATCCATCACGATAACTCGGCAAATAAGGGGTCTCCTGCGCGAGCGGGTCCAGGGCGTCCAGCTTCGTCGTTTGAAAGCTTGTATCGATCAAGTAGTAGCCTCTTTTCGCAGTGCTCCCCGGATCGGTGATATTAACTTGATGGGCATAGATCAGCAGTTTCCCGCCTTCATCCAAAAAATTCGTATACCGCGGATTGTCCGCCCCAGGCACGACGATATCGAAATCGCCAAGCGCCGCGTTGGCGATGCGGATTTCCCCTTCGGGAGTCACCAGCGCCAGCTTGCGGCTTCCGTGAATAATGCGGCCGCGCATCATCGTGTCGCCGTTCGAGGTCAGCCAGTAGCTGCCGTCCGGATTCGGGATGATGCGGTCCGGGCCTTGGCTGAACTCCTTGACGTTCTTCGCCTGCCCGTTTTCAATGAGATATGAATAATGGTTCGTCATGCGGTTGCCGTAGTTGTAGTTCGTCACCTTCGTTACGGTCAGAAACGACCGCTTCGGTCCGAGCGGAAACAAAGCTCCTGTCAGTTGACCGATCGTGGGATTGCCGGCTTCTGCCGAATCGACGGTGATCTCTTCCTTCGGCAGAAGCTTCATGTTGTCGTAATAAAGGCCGTCGTCCTTCTGCGTCAAGGTAACCTGCTCGCCGGCAATCCTGCTTTGCTCCTGCTGCAGCCGTTCGCGCAGCGTTTCGAATTCTTCCGTCGTCATCCATACGGGCGGCTCATCCAGCGATTTTTTCACCTTCAGTCCGCCCTGCCATTTCTCTGTCACAAGCGTCGGAGCTACGTACAAATAGTCGGTATCGTCGTAAAAAATACGCTCCAGCACCTGCTGCTGCCCGCCGACGATTTCCAGGCTCTGCCTGTCCTTCCATCGGAGCTCAAGCTCCAAAAAGTCATGCGCGAATTTCCAGGTCAGCGGCATGTAAGTGACATCGTTCCAAACAAGGAACGGATACGGCTCTTGCCCGTTATCGATATAGCTGTCGTTGATCGTGAGCGCAAAGCCGGGCATCGCCGCCTTGAACGCCATCTTGGGGTCGTTCGAGCCGGATAAATCCAGCGGGAAACGCTCCTTCTTCCAGCCGATCCAGCCGCCGCCGCGCTGTCCGCCCCCCTTCAGGACGGTCAGCCCTCCTTCGCTGAACACGAGATTGATGCCGAGCGTTTGCGTCACCTCCCACGTTAACGGCAAATAAGTAACGTCGTTATACACTAAAAAAGGGTACTTCAGCCGCGTATTATCGACAGGCTGCCCATTGATTTGAATCGAAAAAGCGGGCAATGCCGCGGTCTTTTGAGACGCTGCAGCTCCCGCATGCGCGAAAGGGAAACCGGCGAACAACGAGCAGATCAGGGTAAGGCAGATGAGGCGGTTTTTCCAGGCCACTGTATGCACATCCTTGCTTTCGTATTTATCGGATATTGGATTAGACGCGGAAAACTTGTCAAAAGTTACCGCCCAAGCCGCCCCATCGGCTAAAAATGTTGTAAGGCGCGCTGCGCGCAGCACAAAAAGAACCCCTTGCCGGCTAATTCGCCGCCAGGGGTTCTTCCGTAAGCATGTTCGTCTTCTCTGCGAGGTTATTTCTTCTTCGCTTCCTCGATCCGCTTCTCGGCGAGCTCCGAAGCTTCGCGCAAAGCGGAGTTGATGTCCTTGCTCCCGTTTTCGACACCTGCAAACGCCTTGTTGTACTCGCTCGATACGATCGAGTCGAACTTGTGCATCGGGCCTTTCGGGGCCGGGGTCGAGTTAAAGACCGGCTTCAAGTTTTTCCCTTTGAGGGTCGGCATCGCCTCCCCGAAATGCTTGTTAATCTCCTGATCCGTGGAGGAGGTCAAGAAGCCGTTTTTGACAAGCTCCAGCTGCGGCCCCTCGGACAGCAAATACATGATGACCTGGAACGCGGCTTCCTTGTTTTTGCTGCTGCTTGTCACATGCAGGTTGTGCGAATCGACGGCCAGCGACACGCCGGGCGCCTCCTTCAGGGCCGGAATTTGCACCATGTCCCAGTTGAATTTCTCGCCCTTCGCTTCGAGCTCGGCGATCCACGACGGGACGTCCGCGTACATCGGCCACATGGCGAGCGTTTTTTCTTTGAGGAATGCGTCTTTGGGAGCCGTTTTTCTATCCTGGTTGCCGGGAATTTTGTACAGGCTGAGCAGCAGCTCGTAGGAGCGCTTGAAGCCTTCGGCCTGCAGCAGCGCCGGTTTTTCCGTTGCTGCATCCACGAAGCCGAGTGACATCTGGCCTGCGAAACCGTTAAGCGAATGATCAAGCCCTCTGTAGCTCGTGCCGTTGTCCGTTTTGGTGAGCCGCTTGGAGAGCTCGATCGTTTCCTCCCAGGTCATGCCGTCTTTCGGATACGGTTCGCCGAACTTGTCGAAAATATCCTTGTTGTAGTACAGCGCCGACCAGTTCACCCAAAACGGCAGGCCGACAATTTGGCCTTTATCCGCCAATTGTTTGATCGTCTCCATCGCCGGCTGGTTCAGTTTGCTCAGGTCGACGTTGTATTTTTTGATCAGCTCGCTCATGTCGTACAGCAGCCCCAGCTCCTTGTATTCGTTCAGCCTCGGCGGGCTGTTGTACAAAATATCCGGGAACGCGTCCGCCACGACAAGCTCGCTTGGCGTAACCCCTTTGGCCCTTCGCACAAGCTCCAGCTTGACGTTCGGAAACTTCTTCATCACCGGATCGATGATAAATTTCTTATACCACTCGTCCGGCAAGCTGATGTCCACATACATCGATAAATTCGCAGTCAAATTCGTATCGAACTTGCCCGATGCTGCCGTTTCCCCGGGTGAAGCGGCGGGTTGCCCCGTATTTCCGCTCCCTCCCGTACACCCCGTCGCCGCCGCGAGCAGCAGCGATCCGGAAACGATCAGCGATACTTTTCCTCTCCAACCCGCCGTAACTGCCATCCAAAGCCCCTCCTTGAATGTCGGTGAAAAATTATTTCGATGCCGCGATCAGCTGCGACTCCCCGGCTTTCATCTTCAGCTCGTAGCAGCCCTTGCCAACCGGCGACGGTACGACGGATACTCCGTCGCCTTCGCGCGTCAGCGTATAATTGTTGAACCATTCCGGCAGCTTTACGGTGATGCACGTATACCGGCCGGCGGTCAGGCGCGCCCGGAAAGTGCCGGCCGTTTTGTCCCACGACAGCGAAACGGTGCCTGTGCAGAAGCGCAGTCCCGCAAACTCGCCTTTGCTCCATTTGTCCGGTACGGCAGGCAGCAGCTTCACAAGCGACGGCGACACGTACAGCAGCATCTCCTGCACCGCGTTGACCCAGCCCATCGCCGCATCGAGCTGCACCGGCGCTTCCGGCATGTTCATGCATATGCCCATGTTCCGCCAGTCGTTGTGCAGCGTGAAAAAATTGTTCAAGAGGCACGAGCGCGCCAGCATGTCGAGGCATTCGAGCGCTTTGTTCCCGTCGCCGAGCCGCGCGTAAATGCTCGCCATATGAGCCAGCGACCAGCCGCTTTGCGCGCCGATCACCCGTTTCTTCACGGCGGTTTCCGCCGCCCGGAACCATTCCGGCTCCGACTCTCCCGTAAACTCTTGCCCCGGGAAAACCGGGTAAATGTGCGACAGATGGCGGTGCTCGTAGCGGTCGTCGAAGCTCGGGTGCATCCATTCGCGCAGCGCACCGTCCCCGTTCACCTGATAAGGCGGAATCCGCTTCAGCATATCCTCCCATTTGCCGATGTCTTCAGCATAAAGATCGGCTTCCCGGCTGCCTTCGATCAGATGCGTAAGCAGCTCCTTCAGGATAGCGAGGTCCATCGTCGCGTTGATCGTCGTCGGCATCGGATGGGCGAGCGGCCTGCCGTCCGTCGGCATGAAATTTTCCGGCGTATTTTCCGGAGACACGGACGGGTAATACCGGATCAAGCCTTTTTCATCCAGCTCGATAAAATCTTCATAAAATTGGGCGACCTCCTTCATGAAGGGCAGCGCCTTTTCCGTCAAAAACCCCCTGTCCCCGGTGTACAGGTAATAGTCGTAATAATGTCTGGCGAGCCAGCCTGCCGCTCCGGTCCAATTCATAATGACCGGCACGATCTGGTTCGGCACCCCGATGCCGGGAGTCGAGCCTGCGGGGATGTAGATGCCGCGGCATCCGTACAGCTTCCGCGCGTTGTCGCGGAAATCGTCCATCATGCTGTCGTAGTAGCGGACCAGCGCCGGCATGAGCTCGCTGAGGCCGCCGACCGGCGCATGCCAATACATCATCTGTACATTTTCATTGGCCATGTTATGGCACCAGACGAGCCGGTAATCCCCCGGCCAAAGCCCGTACATGCCAAGCGGCATCCCGTCCGCTGCCGTGCCGGAAATAAACAGGTACCGGCCGTAAGCCCACATCTTCTCGACCAGGTTGGTCGGCGCTTCTCCGTCATATGCCGCGAGCAGCAGCTCTTCGTTCGAGCGGTCGTCTTCGCCGCCGCACAGGTCCAGGGCAGCGGACCGGAACAGCCTGCGATGCTCGGCGGCATGTGCGGCGAGCAGCCGCTCATAGGTCGTGTCCATGTGCTCCAGCTCGCGACGCAGGCGGGCCCATTCTTTCTCGCGCTCGCTTTTGACAAAAACCTTCGCGATCGCCAGCACTTTAGGCGCCCCCGCAAACCGGACGGCTCCGTTCCCGGATTCTAGGCTCCCGCCGAAGGACACGATGCGCATCACGGCGCCGAAGTCGGTCCCTTCATCGCTCGTCGCCGAATAAAACAAATACGGGCCTTCCGCCTCGACCCGGACCGATTCCTCCAGCGCCACGTATTCGTCGGCCGGAGGAACTCTGTCCGTTTTATGCAGGCTCAAGCGAAACTCGCCTTCGGCCGCGCCTCCTTCGCAGCCGATCTCGTACACGATCGCATCGTCGGTGCGGGAAACGAACAGCTTTCTTTCGAACGCGGCACCTGCATCTTCCCACCGGACGGTTACCTCCCCCGTTTCCATATCGACGCTGCGCATATAATGCCGGAACGCCTGCGAGCAGGACATCGTCAGCCGGATATCGCCAAGCGGAAGCTTGGAGGCAAGCCTCGTCGCATACCCTGACTCTTTGACCGCATTCGTCAAGTTCCAGCTCGCTTCCAAATATTTTCCTTCCCGCATCAGCCTTCTCGTCTCCGCAAGCGTATGGCCCACGTCCGGCAGCGGGTCCTTGCGCCCCCCATGCCATAAATCTTTATGGTTGAGAAGGATGGTCTCCTCCTTCACGGCCCCGTACACGGCAGCGCCGATCGTTCCGTTTCCGGAAGGCAGCGCCTCTCTCCACATATTTTTCCACCAGGAGGCGGGAGTTTTCAGAAAAAGCTTGTTTTTGCCGCGGCTGGTCTTGTTCATCGGTTTTATGTCTCTCCCTCTATCGCTCTGTTTCTTTTATGATACTTGGGGAGGAAACCGCCGTCTTTGTGAAAAACAGCCGACATTTGTCTTTTTTTCCGATTGTAATGAAGCGGTTGCAGGCATTATTCTAAAGAGAGAACTATGGATCGTGAGGACGGTGCCGCCATGAGAGTCCCAGTCTACCGTTTAAAAGTCGATTATTTGACCTGTTATTCGGACTTCAACCCGCTGCTCTTGTTTGCGCAAAAGTACGAATTTTCCCCGAGGGAGCAGTGTCCGCTCAGAGTGTGCTACGCCAATGCCATTGTCTTGGTGGAGCAAGGCCGCGGCACGCTGCTGCTGGACGGGGAGGAACATCCGCTGCAGCCGGGATCTCTTGTGTACATAGGTGCAGGGCGCATCCATCAGTGGATTTCCGATCAAAACGACCTGATGGTGCACCGCTGCGCTTATTTCGATTGGAAGTATGTCGACAGGCCGGAGTTTCACTACCAGAGGGACTATTTCAAGGGGATCGATCGGCCGTTTATGGAGGAAAGGGCCAGCTTTTTGCCCGGACTGCAGCTGCATCAGGCAATGAAGGTGAACAACCTCGGACTTTGGCTGTCTTATTTCAACGCTTTCACGCAGCCTCCGTCGGTACTGGGAGTTCGCAGTCCGATCGAATCTTTGCGGTACAACGCCGCCTTTCAGACGTTTCTGTACCATTTCTTGTCGCTCGCGGCAAGGGAGGACAGCTGGGGAGATCCGAGGATCGCGCAGATTTTGAAAAAAATCGAAGGTTCGCCTCCGGAGAAGCCGGAGCCGGATCTGTATTTATGGGCGAAGGAGCTGGGTCTGGGGAGAAGCCGGTTTCATGAGCTTTTCAAGAAGGAAACCGGCTTTACTCCGAACGAATACATCCAGCGGCGCAGGCTTCAGCAGGCGGCCGACGAGCTGTGCAGGGCCGATATGAGCGTGACGGAGATTGCGCGGAAATACGGCTATTCCTCGATCCATTATTTCTCCAAGGCGTTCCGCAGCGCGCTGGGCGCATCGCCGACCGAGTTCAGGCTTAAGTACCGGTGACACCATTTGCTCCGAACGATTTTTGCCATTAGCTCGGCTCCTTTGGGACGGGGTACCTCTCCCGAACGAAATCGAGAAATACTCGCGAGACGGGCGGCAGCTGTCTATCCTTCTTCCAAATAACCCCGACGGCAAGCTCGCATTCGGGCTCGGCCACTTTGACCCAAGCCAGCGGATGGTTCAGCAGCCCCAGTGTCTTGGGCAGCAAACCGACTCCGAATCCGGCGGAAACCAGGCCGGCTACCGTATCCAGCTCGTCCGCCTGAAATACGGTATGCGGACGGACCTGGTTCCGTTCGAACAATCGATCGATCGTACGGCTTAGACCGCAGGATAGGACTCCGACTCGTGAACACGGTGTTAGGTGAAGTAACGGACTTCATCAAGCCCTCCTGTAAAAATATAATAAAATAAAAAAACATCAAGTTCTAATTAACCTGATGCTCTAAAATCCAGCGTTCTATATGTTCTTCCTTGTACCTGACTTGGCTCAAGGGATTTCATTATTTAGCCAACTCCTCAAGAGCTTCACGATTTTCAATAATAATATCATCCATTAAGTTTTCTAATTTTGTCTGACTTTTTGCCTTAAGAAATTCAACAAAATCAATCACTTCTATTTTCTTATCATCGGGCAAAGCTAAAAAATCCTTTAAAAGCTTCTCTTCCAGACTCACTTCCTGCACCCCCACAATTTATTTTACTTCTCAGTATACACCAAAGAAATTAATGTTTAACATCTTCTTTAAAACATTATTACCGTTATTTCATCCAGACGATGTTACGTTCACAAGCCCATGAGCTTTAACCAAGCATATTTGGCGGGTCGAGGACTTAGGTTTGACGGAGATTTGGCCGCGAAATCATTGGGTTGTGGTGACTATGGGATGCCAAAAATAACTAGAGCTTGAATCATATAAAACCTATCACTCTGTTTTTCAATTCTTCTATAGTACTTACCCAGTCCTGATAATGCTCAGATTCCTCCCATAACTCTCTAAGTTCGGATTCTGCAAGTATTTTTTCCAAAGCCATTCGCACCTTTTCTATTAGATCTGCTCCTTGACCTTTATGTTGGTTTATCCAATTTTCAAGTTCATCGTTATCATATATTTCTTTTCCCGGCCTATTTTGTAACGCTGCCAATACCTCGGCCGCTCCAATGGCAATACAAGCCGTATCTGCATCCAAATAACTGTCTTCAAGAACCGTTTCAATGGATTCCGTTAATAAATCCATATCCTCAGATTCTAAAAGTTCTTCAATCCAATCTAATACAGTATCATTTTCGAAATTTCCCTGTCCCCAAGCTCCCATGAATCAATACCTCCACATTCTCTTAGTTTTTGGATTTTATTCACGAACCCGCCCTCCCTTAAGGGACGAGATCCCGGTCGTGTTTCAAGGTAACTTGAAAATATTAAAAATACTTCCCTTATTCTCTTCCCTTAACTCTTCGATTAATACATATTTTTCTCCATAGTTTTCCTGAATGCTCTCAATTCCCATCTTCAATGATTTCAGAAGAATATGTGCTTCCTTGCTGAGCTTATTGTTTCTCAAGTTCGGCAAAATACATTTAGCATAATTTCGTTTTATTTCCGCTTCGACCGGCTCATTCGTTAATAGACGGAGACTATTTATTGTATTAATTATAAGTGTCGAAACCCCCGCTGCGACAATATCGAGGCCGTATTGACTAAAGCCTGTTTCGCCGTGCGCATTAAATCCAAATAATACATTTTTGCCGTTATAATAAAATACGATCTTAAAAGGTTCATATCCCTCATCACTAATAATTCTTCTTTGAAAATCAATTTCCCTTATGTCGTCCATGAGGCTTCCCCTTTTTAGGTAAATAATTTTTTGGCAAGAGTTTTCCGCGTAATGTTTATTCATGAAACCGAGAGGCTTTGGGCCGCACCGATATTATTCATTTATAATATGAAATCTACCATAATTTATATGATTTTTAAAATAGCCTGATCGATTGTGTGTCCGGCGATATAACCCCAAGGCAGCTTTCCCCAGGGCGACCGATCTATTCTCCGAATACCGATTCCTCACTTATCCATTTCATGGAACTTTTTCCTTCTTCCCGAGTCTAACTATGTATCAGGAAGGAGGGCGATCATGCACCAGATCATTTTACTTCTATTACTGTGCTCCGCTTTGACCCATGCAGATATTTCCCGTTCGGAGGAAACCGAGATCATTCAACAAACCGATCAACCATTTATTTTGCCCTATAATTATGTAGAAAATCTGGATACCAAGACGGGTTATGGTCCCAAGACCGGCAAATGGTTTACGAACGACAAAGGGGGACATATCGATTCCTCGATTACAGGGGGATACAAGAAACCGGGAAGCAACATATCTGCGGTATTATCAGACCCCATCCCGGATAAAAACGTTCGGTTCAGATTGACCAAGTTGGACAAAACCTACAAACCCATCGCCGTTCTGGACGAAAAAATCAATTCAAAGGACGCCGTCGACCGCCCCGGTTATTCGGGCCGGCTGCCGCAGGATCAGGATGCATTATATTTGCTCAGCGTTGAAATTTTAAGCGCAAGCGGCGAGGTAGAGGATACCATGTTGACGGTCGTTTACGTTCCGATACAGGAAATAAACCCGGTGATGTCATTGGATAAGCGGCAATACACGAATCAAGAAACCGTTACATTAAAAATTAGAAACAACGGTCCAGCTGTCATTACGCTTGGTCACCGATATAAAGTTCAAAAGTATAATTTGAACGATTGGGAAGATTATCCCATCGGCATATTTTTTACAATGGAAGGCATTCTACTTGAACCTGGAAAAGATTACGAACAGAAAGTAAGCATCACCGATTGGGCTCCGGGGAAATACCGGATCATCAAAGAGGTTTCCATGTGGGACATTTACGATATAAAAGAGACATTGACAGCAGAGTTTGAAGTTGTTTCAAGAGGCTGAGGCAGGATGTAAAGAAACACGAGAACAACATCTGCTCGGGAGGCGGAAAAATTGCAAACGCTCCAAGCTGTTTTTGTGGACCGCGACGGTACCATCGGCGGGACCGGCCGATTTATTCATCCGCGGGATTTCGAACTGTACCCCTTTTCGCTCGAAGCGTTACGACTGCTAAAATCCCATGGTATTAAAGTATTTGCCTTTACCAACCAGCACAACGTCGCAAAAGGCCTTGCCACTGAAACGGAGTTTGCCCGGCAATTCGAATCCTACGGGTTCGATGCCTCGTATATTTGCCCGCATGAGCCGGAGGAAGGATGCGAGTGCCACAAACCAAGAACCGGTTTGCTGCTTGGAGCCGCCGCCGAGCATGGGCTGGACCTGTCCCGCTGCGCCGTCATCGGCGATGTCGGGTCCACGGACATGCTGGCGGCGGCAGCCGTCGGAGCCGTAAAGGTGCTTGTCATGACTGGCTGGGGGAAATCGTCGCTCGAAACGTACCGTCACAAGTGGTACGATCAGGCGCCGCCGGATTTTGTTGCGGCCGACTTCCTGGATGCGGCAACGTGGCTCGTTGCCGGGCAGGCGCTCACAAATCTTCAAACCCCGCCACACAAAAAATAAGCAAAGCGATGACGCCGATATGAGCCGCGGAAACGGCGGCATGCAGAGACCATTTCCATTTCAGACCGGACAGCCCGCGGCTTTTCAGCAGCCGATGCAGCAAGTAACCGGTTAAATTGGCGGCGAGCAGCGTTTGCAGCAGCCAAATGGAAACCATCACAAACGCAGGGGTGTTGTTAACGTTCGGTATCAATATCCGGCCGATCGTCCCGGAAGCCCATAAAAATACAAGAATGACCCACGCCGCATACTGAATCGGCACTGCCCATAACAGGTTGTTCCGGATAATGTTCTCCTCCCTTACTCGGGCTTACATATGCAAAAACGCCGGAATCCGGGGAGAAGTTGCAATTTCTGTAAATATGGCAAAAAAACGCACTGCATCCGGTGTAACGGATGGTGCGTTTTTTTTGCGGCAGCTTGCGTAGCAACGGGATTTATCGGCCGGCCCGGGAAAATACGATTTTGCCAACGAGCAAAGCCGCGGCAAAAAGCAGCGTCACATTGCTGTAAAGAAATGCGGCGGGCTCATTCACGGTCGGAAGCAGCTGGACGTTCAGCCAATTCTTCGCCAACAATCCTCCGACTGCGGCGACTCCGATCCCTTCCGCCATAAAGCAGGCGAAATTGAGAAATCCCATGCCGGAACCGGCTTCCTCGGAATTCAGCGCTGCGGAAGATCTCGTTGAAATGACCGTTTTGACAAACGAAAGCCCGCCGAAAGCCAGCACTACAGCACAGGAGATCAGCCACGGAGCCTGGTCCGCGAGCAGCGACGCCAGCGCAAAGCTTGCGCCCATCAGACATAATCCGGCGTTCAGGGTGAAAGCCGTTCCCCGCTTGTCCGCCAACGTACCGCCGAGGATGCCGAAGACAAACACGGCGGCCGTCCCCGGAAACAAAATGCCGCTTCCTATGAGGCCGGTCGGCATGTGGTATACGTTTTTCATCAAGTATGGAACCATCGCGATAAATCCGGCGGCGGTTCCAAGCCATATGGCTCCTGCGAGCACGACGCAAATATAGTTTTTCCTTGCAAGCAAGGCAGGCTCCACGAAAGGCTGTTCGGCGCGTCGAATGCGCAGGGCAAATCCGGCAAGCAGCAGCGCGCTCGCGATCAGTATCATCCATTGATACGTTGTGGTGAATAACGTGAAGGCCAATATCCCCAAGGACAGCAGCGAAGCTCCGAGCGCATCCGGTTTTCCCGCTTTCGATGGTTCTCTGGGAAGTGTCCGCAAAAAAAACGGCAGCGACAGAAGCGTCATCATCGGCACTAAAAACAGATAGGACCAATGAATATGCTCCGCGACCGCTCCGCCAATGACCGGTCCGATCCCTTCTCCCAAAGCCACAATCGACCCGATCGTGCCGAACGCTTTTCCCTGATGTTTCGGTTCGATATAACGGGTTACGATGACCATGATCAGGCCGGGGACGGCCGATGCTCCGGCTCCCTGGATGAATCGCGCAACGACCAGTAGCGGAAACCGGTAATGAAATGCAAACCCGAGAAGAGAACCTCCGCCGTAGGTCAGCAAACCGATCAATAGCAGCTTTTTCACGCCGACATGATCGGATATTTTGCCATAAACGGCCGTTCCGACGGCAAAGGAGAGCATAAACCCCGTATTCGCCCAATTTGCTGCGGACGGAGCGATAGAAAATTCGGCGGCAATATCCGGCAACGCTACGTTAAACAGAGTTTCATTCAGCACGCTGAAAAAAGCAAGAATACCAAGCCATACAAACGATTTTCGGATGCCGCTTAAACCCGATTGGTTCATTCGAAAGATGCCCCTTCAAAATAAGGGGAATCGCGCAGTTTACAGGGCCAATGATGCGTGTTCCCCTTTATTTTGTGCCCTCATCTGCATAGCGTACCTCATAGTAACGCCTCCCTGATTTCATTCGTGCCTGGAACACGTAACGAATTTATCATACCGAACTTTTCCGAACTTTAGGAGCGGACATAATGAGTAAAACGGAAAATTCCGCCGAACCGCGGCGTGATGGACCCATTTTATGCCATATTTCACCCGACTTCCAAAACCGAATTTAGAACATTACGTTCTCAATTAGAGAGCATTAATTATATAACCAATGCCAATTATAGATGGTTTTGCGAACAAAAATTAGAAAAATGAAGCCTGAAGGAGCAAACAAGAGTTCCCGTTTTCTGAAAAAGCCGAGAGACATTTCGTTGCGGCGCATTGCCTGTCTGAGCCGATTGGCGAACGCTTGTTTTTACGGTTTGACCCTTTTTGGCCGGGACTGTTACGATGATTTCGTTTCCATCTTACAGGGTTGGTGATCGGATGCTTAAGTTCCCGGATTGGTTTCTTTTTTTGCTGAAACAGCTTTTTCGCGACAAAAAGGCGATGCTGTTCATCTGCGCGCTGACCGCCATCATCACTTTATGCGGGGCCGTCATTCCCGTTTATATCGGGAGGCTGATCGACGAGGTTTCGCTCTCCAAGGGGGAGGACCTGGCCGGACTGGCCGCGTTGCTGCTTGGGGCGATGCTTTTGACCGAGCTTTGTACCGTTCTTAGAAAATATGTATCCGGCAAAACGACGCTGCAGCTCACGTATCAGTTGATGGAGGAGTCGCTTTCTTCCGTGCTGCGGACATCTGCTGATTTTTTCAGCAAAACCCCGAGGGGGGAGCTTCTGCAAAGATGCACGCGGGATACGCGGGCGATCCAGCAATTCGGGTTGTATACAATCCCGTCTTTGCTGCACGAACTCGTGCTCGCCTGTACGGCGGTTGCGGTTATTTGCGGCATCTATTGGCCGGTTGCGGTGATGATCGTGCTGTCCTATGTGATTCTCTTCATCCCGGTGCATGTTTATGGAAAAAAACGCGGAGACGCCAGGCGCCGGCTGAACCGTCACAACGCCCTGCTGCGCCACAGCTTGCTGGAAAAGCTGGAATCGGTCAAGCAGATCAAGCTGTTCGGGACGGAGCGTCGGGAATACGAACAATTTCGCCGGGAGCAAAGCGAATGGGCCGACCTCGAATACAAGGAAACGCTGCTGACTTCGGTGTACAAAGGGTTTCCGCGCATCCCCGATTCACTCGCTCCGGCACTGGCATTTTTGTTCGCAGGGTGGCAGGTCGTGGCCGGACGGGTGACAATCGGGCAACTGATGACGATCATTGCCTTCATTCCGGCGATCAACGCTCCGGTTCGCTCGTTTTTTTCCCAATACGCCGTCGTGGCCGATATTCGCGTCAAAATCGAGGGGATCCTGGAGTATCTTCGCCTGCCCGCCGAACCGGGACAAGCCCCGGGTCTGGAGCGGATCGCGAATGTCGGGGAGCTGCCTGTTGCTTTTCACGAGGTCAGCGTGGCCGGCGGAGATCGCGGATATTTGCTGAAAAAAGTATCGTTCACGGTCGCTCCCGGCGAACATATCGCCATCGTTGGCCCGAGCGGGGCGGGCAAAAGCACGCTGCTTAAGCTGATCGCCCGGCTGCTGGAACCGGACGAAGGCGAAATCCGGCTCGGCGGCCTGCCGCTTCGCGCCGTAGATGCAGTCTCGCTCAGGCAGCACATCGGCTATTTGACGCAGGAAGGTTTTTTGTTTCGCGATACGCTGCGCGGCAATTTGACGTACTTCCGGGATGCGGACGAGCGCACGCTTGATTTCTGGATGGATGCGTTCGGCGCGGCGGACATCAAGTCGGCGCTGAAAGGCGGATATGACGCCGGGATCGGGGGCAAAGGCTCGCGGCTTTCCGGCGGACAGCGGCAGCTGATCGCGCTCATTCGCACGATGCTGAAACGGCCCGGGCTGCTGCTTCTCGATGAAGCGGCCGCATCGCTCGATCCGGCCAGCGAAGAGCTGGTGATGTCCGCTTTAGCGAAGCATGCGAAGGGCATTACCCGCTTAAGCGTCACCCATCGGCTTCACGCGGCGCGGCATGCGGACCGGATTTTTGTGCTTGACCGGGGGGAGCTTGCCGAGCAGGGGACGCACGAGGAACTGCTGGCGATCCCGGGCGGGCTTTACGCCAAGCTATGGTTAAACGAGCGAAGCCGGCCCGAAGAAGCTGTGCGCAAGGAGGAGTTAACAGTTGCTCATTGAATCCGCAAACTGGTCGAAAGCGATGTCGTTTATCCGCAGCCGGACACTCCCTTACCGCGGCAAGATCGGGGTCAACGTCGTCTGCAAAATGATGGGCAGCGTGCTGTTTATGATTCCGCCGTTTATGACCAAATACATCCTGGAGACGGTGCTGCCGCAAAAAAACTGGAGCCTGCTGCTCGCCATCAGCACCTGCATCGTCATCGCCCCGATTGTCGGCAGCGCGGTGATCATGCTGGAGACGGTGCTGTTCCGCTTTATTCCGCAGGTGGCCGGGCAAGGTCGGGCCGATTTGTACGACGGGCTGCAGCACCAGCCGCTCGACTGGCTGCAGCGGGCCGGAATCGGCGACCTGATAACACGGACGTTGGACGATACGGAAGCGATCACGCAGTTTACGAACGGCAAGGTGTTGTGGGCGGTCTGGCTTATCACGACGATCGGTATCGGCGCCGCCGCACTGATTTCCTTTCATGCCGGGCTTGCGGCCGTTGTCCTTGTCCTTTGGGGTGCGCACGCGCTGCTCGTCCCCAGGCTCGGGCAGCGTGTGAAGCGGCGCGCGGCCGAAATGTCACAGCGCACGTCGCGCGTGACCGATGCGGTGGCGGAAATCGTCACCGGAGCGCCTTTTATCAAGGCGTCGGGGATGGAAGCCAAGGCGGTTTCGCAAATCCGCGCCTGTTTGCTCGAGGAATGGGATTACACGAAACGGGGAGCGGCTACGGATCGATTCGTCGAGTTCGTCAATGCTGCCTGCCACGTCCTCTTTCTTGCCCTTATGTACTACGCCGGAGGACGATTCGTCCTGGCCGGGAGCATGACGATAGGCTCTCTGGTCGCATTTGTTGCCGTTTATAATTGGCTGCGCCCGTTCGGCGTCTACTTATACGAAGTGTTTCTCGAAGCGAAAAAGCTTTCTTCCTCCGCAGACCGGGTGGCGGAGGTAGCCTTTTCGGCGGCTGAGGATGCCGGCATTTCGCCTGTGCCCGGCCCGTGCGGATTGTCCGCAGAGCGGCTTTCGTTCCATTACGACGGCGAGGACATTTTGCGGGATGCCCGGTTCCGGATTCCGGCCGGCTCGGTTGTCTCGATCGTCGGCAAGCGCGGCTCCGGCAAATCGACGCTCGCCGACTTGCTCCTCGGGCTGCGCCGGCCTTCCTCGGGAGCCGTGACGATCAACGGCATCCCGGTGCATGAAATCAGCCCATCGTGGCTGCGCGCCCATGTGCTTTGCATCACTCAGGACGTGCTGCTGAGAAACGGCACCGTCCTGGACAATATCGTCTACGGCTTCGAGGCGGCCGATCCGGAGCGCATCCGCGAAGCCGTGCGGATGGCGGAGCTGGAGCCTTGGCTCGCTTCGCTGCCGCAAGGGCTCCTGACGCCGGTCGGCGAGCAGGGCCTCGCGATCTCCGGCGGGGAGCGACAGCGCATCAGCATTGCCCGGGCGCTTCTGCGCAAGCCGGCCGTCCTGCTGCTCGACGAAGCGACCTCCGCTCTCGATCCGGTGACGGAGCTCAGGCTGCTCACGAACCTGATCGAAGGGCTGCCGGATACTACGCTGGTGTTCATCACCCATCGCATGGCGGTCACCCATTATTCCGACCAAGTGCTTATGCTGCGGGACGGCGTGCTGGTTGACGCGGATCATTGACGCGGATGGTCAAGGCGAACGGTTGAGGCAGACGTTTCATGGCGGGAGGCTTTTGCCTACTAGCAGGACGATCCGGAATTTCCGCTCGTATAGCTAACACCCGGTGTATAGCTAACGGACCCAGCGGCCTTTATCTGAAGAAAATAAGCTGTTTTGAAAATGTAACGGACACTGGAGACGCTATGGGCCGAAAAATCGCGAAAATGCTGATCTTTTTGCCAAATAACGGCTCAGGTGTCCCTTACGATCCGCAATCCGGGCATTTGGCCGGAAATAGCGGCACTGAAGTCCGTTAGAGTGAATTAGGCGGATTCTCCTCCTTGAGCGCAAAAAGGACCGCGCCAGGTCACCAGTTCCCAACCTGTCACGGTCCAAGCCCGAGTCCGATACGGCTTGTTTGAATATCCAGACCACTTAGCATTTCGTCAGCAAAATATCCATCCACTTGTTCCACTCGGCGCCGTCTTCCGCAAGCTCCCAAACGCCCGCCAAGGTCCGTCCGTCTTCCCCGAAGCCACCCCGGAAACGGTTCGGTCGATCCGATTATGGTCCATTCGCGTTCATGCAGCTGCGCCTTGTAGTTTGCGACAGTTCCTTACAGCTTTGATGTTGGGAGAAAAATAAAGTAAACTTGAGACAATGAAGGAGGGTGCAGGACAAATGGCCGATCCGGCAATCAACATGGAAATTGGTATCAGTACGTTTTTGGAAACGACTCCGGACCCGGAGACCGGAAAAGCCATCAGCCAGGCCGAGCGGCTGCGCGAAGCGGTCGAAGAGATGGAACTGGCCGATCAAGTCGGCCTGGACGTTTACGGAATCGGCGAGCATCACCGGCCCGATTACGCAGGCAGCTCGCCCGCCGTCGTCTTGGCCGCGGGGGCGGCCGTAACGAAGAGAATCCGTCTCACGAGCGCCGTAACCGTATTATCTTCTGATGATCCGGTGCGCGTGTATCAACAGTTTTCCACCTTGGACGGCATCTCGAACGGTCGTGCGGAAATTATGGCCGGCCGCGGATCGTTCATCGAATCGTTCCCGCTGTTCGGTTACAGCTTGGACGACTACGACGAGCTGTTCGATGAAAAGCTCGAGCTGCTTCTCGCAATCCGGGACTCGGAGAAGGTGACCTGGCGCGGGGGCCACCGTCCCGCAATCGACAACCTGGGCGTTTATCCGCGCTCCGTGCAAAATCCGCTGCCGGTATGGATCGCGAGCGGCGGTAACCCGCAGTCCGCCATCCGGGCGGGACTGCTCGGCCTGCCGATCGCTTTCGCCATCATCGGCGGAATGCCGGAGAGGTTCGCTCCGCTCGTTGAGCTATACAAGAGAGCAGCAGCGCAGGCCGGGCACGATCCGGACAAGCTGCAAATTGCGACGCATTCGCACGGCTTCGTAGCCGATACGACCGAGCAGGCGGCCGAGCTGTTTTACCTTCCTACACAAGCGCAAATGAACGTCATCGGGCGCGAACGCGGCTGGGGGCAGCCGTACACCCGCGCGACTTACGATGAAGCGCGCAGTCTTCGCGGAGCTCTCTACGTCGGCGATCCCGAATTCGTGGCGGAGAAAATTATTTTACTGCGCAAAAACCTGGGAGTAACCCGCTTTTTCCTGCATGTGAACGTAGGTACGATGCCTCATCGCGAAGTGCTGCGGGCTATCGAGCTGCTCGGCACAAAAGTGGCGCCGATCGTTCGCAAGGAGTTGGCCCGAACCGAGGGCAAAGCATAATATTTTTTAAGGAGGAGAAACCGAAATGAAAACGATCAAACTGGGCACCAGCACATTGGAAGTTCCTGTTATTGCGGTCGGCTGCATGCGAATCAAATCGCTGGACAAAAAGGAAGCGGAGCGTTTTGTCAGGACGGCGCTGGAGGAAGGGGCAAATTTCTTCGATCACGCGGACATTTACGGCGGCGGCACGTGCGAGGAAATATTTGCGGATGCTATCCAAATGAACGACGACATTCGCGAGAACATCATCCTGCAATCGAAATGCGGCATTCGCAAGGGGATGTTCGATTTCTCCAAAGAGCACATTCTGGATTCGGTGGACGGCATTTTGCAGCGGCTGAAAACGGATTACCTCGACGTTCTGCTCCTGCACCGCCCCGATGCGCTGGTGGAGCCGGAAGAGGTGGCCGAGGCGTTCGATCATCTGGAGAGCTCGGGCAAAGTGCGCCACTTCGGCGTATCCAACCAAAATCCGATGCAGATCGAGCTGCTGAAGAAATTCGTGAAGCAGCCGATCGTAGCGAACCAGCTGCAGCTGAGCATCACCAATTCCACGATGATCAAAAGCGGCCTGAACGTGAACATGGAAAATGAAGCCGCGGTGAACCGGGACGGCAGCGTGCTGGATTACTGCAGGCTGCACGATATCACGATTCAGCCGTGGTCGCCTTTCCAATACGGCTTCTTCGAAGGCGTCTTTCTTGGAAGCGACAAGTTCCCTGAGCTGAACCGGAAGATCGATGAACTCGCCGAAAAATACGGGGTGAGCGCCACCACGATCGCCCTCGCCTGGATTTTGCGCCATCCCGCACGGATGCAGCCGGTGACCGGTACGATGAACATCGAACGCTTAAAAGATTGCTGCAAAGCGAGCGATATTTATTTGACGCGCCAGGAATGGTATGAGATTTACCGCGCGGCAGGCAACGTGCTTCCGTAAACGACGGCGACCAGCCCGCCCGCATCGGAAACCAAAAGCAACCTCGGCTCCGAGACGGGCGGAGGTTGCTTTTTATTTGCCGGCGGGCCTTAATAAGCTTCGCTTCGAATCCAACGGTGGGAAACGCCTTGTTCATTTGCAGTGAGGTATCGGTAAGATGGTTAGAAGTCGGGAAAGGAGGCGTAATCATGTCAAAAATAGAACTGACGAACCTGAAATTCCGGCGTTTGGGCCATGAGGAAGTGCCGGACATAAGGACACTCATGGTTGACGTGGTATCCCGGCTCCCTTCTCAGGAGCATTTTGCTATGGATGATGAAGATTACCTGCACGCTCACGTCGAAGTTCAAGGCGAAATATACGGCGTGTATCTGGGCGAAAAGCTCGTTGCGTATTCGGTGCTGGCTTTCCCGGGAGCCGGTGATAGCAATCTCGGCAGGGAATTCGGGGTGCCGGAGCATGAACTCCCTTATGTTGCGACTTTGGATGCAACCGTCGTTCATGAGTCCGTACGTGGGCTCGGGCTGCAGCTGCATTTTCACCGTTTGCGGGAGCAGCGTGCTATAGAGCTGGGATTCCGCTGGCTTTACTCGACCGTTCATCCCGACAACCACACCAGTCGCCGAAATTTGGAGGCTGCCGGTTTTTCGCTTCAGTTTACCCGTCCGATGTACGGCGGGAAGCTGCGGCATTGCTATGCAAAACGGCTGCCGGTGTAAATCATGCCCCAACAAAAAAAAGATTGACAACCCCGATGCTATTGATACAAAATGTATCTAAAATGCTATTCACAAAGGGCGGATTAACATGTCATTTGTTGGCGAAATTTTCCGTTGTTTGACCGATCCGGGGAAACAAGCTATTTCCATCCATAAAATCACCAATTGGTTCCATCATCGAAACATGTGGAGATGCGCAAAATTCACCTCGTCTGTAGGGCGGTTTATTTCCGGAATCGAGATTGAGCCGGGCGCAAAAATCGGGAAAAATTTTCGCATCGTGCACGGTATGGGCGTTGTTATAGGAGCAACCGCCGAAATAGGCGACAATGTAACGATACTGCACGGGGTTACGCTTGGTATCAAAGATATTACCAATTTGAGTGGATCCAGACTCCACCCTAGAATAGAGGACAATGTTTTGATTTACGCGCATGCCGTTTTGGCCGGGCCTATCGTTATTGGGAGAAATTCGACGATCGGCGCCAACAGCTTTGTAGGCAAAGATGTGCCGCCGAACTCGATCGTCGCCGGATGCCCGGCCAAGGTCATAAAATCCAAAAGCATCGAGGCCGTTCCGGCGGCGACTAATTTATGACGTACGCAATACTTTGCGCGTTGCTGCGCCGCACGGCGGTTGGTCAGACTCAATAGGTACTGCCGGCCTCAACGGCCATTCCCTTCGATCCATGCGGTCCGTTTCGCGGTCATGCTCTGCAAAGCGGCTTCGGCGGCAGAGTGCTCGGCCTGCAGCTGCCCGACGACGTCGCCGACACGGCGGATCGCCTCCAGCGTCCGCTCCTGGGCGTTTTTGATGCGCCCTTGGACGACCCAATCCGCGATTAAGCCGTCGAACCAATAATCCGCCATTTTCAGCATACCGCCGATGTCCATTTCGATATGGATGCTGCGTTTCAGGTCGGCCAGCTCGTCGCGGAAGCGGAGCAGCTGGCGGTTGGCGCTGTGAATGAACCGTTTCGCGTCGTCGACGTGGTTATGCTTCACATGAGTGCTGATCATCCCGCCGCCGCCCCACAAATCCCATTTGCCCCAATTCTCCGCTTTTTCCAGGCTGGACGAGGCACTTACAAGGTTAGCAAGCACACCTTTGCCCGCACTCCACGCTTCGTTTATTTCTTTGAGCAAAATGGTTTGGTCGGCGATCCGGGCGTCCATTTCCGCCAGTTCGGCCGAGGAGGAAGCCGAGCTGCGCAAAAAGGTTTCCCTCTCCTTCATTAACTGCTCATATTCCCGCTCCGCCTCCCGGCAATCCGCGAGCTCGTCTCCGACCCGGATGATTTCATCCTGGATGTCCGCCAGCGCCTGCTTCGCTTCCATCAGCTTAAGTGTTGCCGCCAATACCTGCTGGCGTTCCATTTCAAGCTGCTCCTCTTTGCTGCGCAGGATCGTGTGGAACAAGTTCGTAAGCGACAGTCCGGTCAGTTTATCGACATCGGCCTGCTCCGCCTCCAGCTCCATTTCGAGCTGCACGATGAGCCGTTCCTGCTCCCGCTGCCGCTTCAGCAGCTCCTCCCGCCTGCGTTCCGCTTTGTTGAATCGAAGCTTCCGTTCCTTCGCTTTCATTAACTTATCGGAAAAAACATCCGGCATAAGGCGACCTCCGTCTTATGGTTTGAGGCATATTATTGCCGCTGCCATTATTGACGCAATAGCGGACGCAAAGGTTACACGCACGTTTCCCGCAGACCCTGCAAAAAAACTGCAGGACCGCGGCCCGTCCATCATCAGCACTTTCCGTCCGCCTCCAATGAAGAGGGGCAGATTGACGCCGGAGCATCAAGAACCAGTGTATCGACCGGCCCCCATTCTGTCCTTCCTCTACCTCGCGCAGGACCGATAAATGGCTTGATTGATCCGCTCCCGACAGTCGAGAAGCCACTCCGCGTCGGCGGGATAATCGGTAAAGGTGATCGGGCGCTCCAGTCCTTCTTCCAGCAGCTCGACCGTCGCGGCACGGCCAATCCGGCTTTCAAGCAGCTCGAGAGCCCGCAAATCCTGCAGCGCATCATACAGCACCTCCAGACGGAGCGACTCAATCGGCTTGCCGTCCGCCCCGGGGTATACGAGAAAACCGTCTCCTGCCGGAAAAGCGAAGCCCGAATCCGTATTTTGAAACGGATTGACGGCGTATTTGGAATACTGGGTGAACCAGAAATTGAAGCCCCAATGTAAAAATCCGGCGATGTTATGCTTGTAAAGCTGTACGCCCAATATGCGGTTTCGCGCCGACGGAAAACAAATAAATCGGTTCGCTACCCGTTTATACTGCGAGCAGCAGTAGTAGGCCCAAAGTTCCGGCACTTCATTCTCCAGGAAAACGCCGATCCGGTCGGTAGGGGCCACCGGTTTTCTGACCAGCCCCCTCTCGTAATAGTCGAAATCGGATAACGCATCGATGATGGGGAAATCGCCTACATGCCGGTCCATCAAGGAACTCGCGCTTTCGTACCAGGCCAGATGCTCCTTGTGCGGCTCGTCGGAAACATGAAAGTAGCTGCGGCCCGCGAGACCGTGCCGCTTTATAAATTGTACGAGCTCCGGCAAAAACTGCGCGAGAAACCCGGCATATTCTTCCCCGGTTGCGTCCGTCTCCCAACCGAAAATCCGCTTCGGCTCGCCATTTTCCAAGGCAACGATTTTCGGGGCATGCTTTGCGCCCCATTGCGTGAAGAGATGGGAAAATTCAAAATAACGGATGCCGCATCCGTCGCAGAGCTCCACCCACCGCTGCAGTTTATCGAAGCCGAAGCGGTAGGTTTGTCCGCTTTTCTCCACATCGACGAGCTGCAAAGTGGGGCGTTCGCCGCCGACCTCCGTATCAAGAGGCAGCGTGAAGAGCGGCGTCAAAATCATATTCATGCCGTGGCGGACGCAGCATTCCACGTAATTTTCGATCAACTCCCAATGTCTCTCGCTAAACGCGTCCTCCCTGTAACAGGTCGACAAACAGTCCGCATGAAACCATTCCGTATGAATAAGACGCTGCCGGGGAAGCTGCGCCGGCAGAACGGTCAGCTCGAACGTCTCCTCTCCGATGCGCCCTTCATCACTGCTGAAGGTGCAGCGGATCGGGTAAACCGACGGCTCTGCCATCCCGTCCAGCCTGACGGTGATCCAGATGGAGCGCCATTGATAAGGTAAAGCGGCGGCAGGCTGCCCTGGCCCGATTGGGTACAGCGGATCGGGATACAACCCCGGGGTTGAACGAAGCACGTTTTCGTCATGATCCCCGTAAATCGGCAGCTCGACGGGAACCAGTCCGACGCGGCGGAACGTAATATACCGCTTCAGCGGTGACTCCACCTCCACGGTTAACGATTTCAACAGCCGGCTTGAGCGGTACGCCACTTGAAAAGAGTACGTTTCGTTCGCAAGCGCTGAAGCTTTCCGGAACGGCCGCTCCCGAAGCTCTTCGTCGGCAAATACTTTGGCCAGCGAGCTGATGCAGCGGGTTTCAAACTGCTGTTTGACATTGGCTATCGGCATATTCTCACCTCCTGAGCGAAATGGAAGGGACGCCGGCTTTCGGCGCCCCGAGAAGCAATTTTGGGCGTACCGCCGGTTTACGGGTTCGGAGCCCCTAGAATCTCCAGCACCAGCCCGTCATAGGCGCATATCGCTCCTAACTCTTTCACGATAGCTTCCGTTTCCTCAAACGAATTCACGCCTTGATGAGAGAAATGGGTGGCCGCAATTACCGAGCTGTCGTCGATCGCGCCAATTCCGCGCAGCTTGGCAAGCATCAGACCGAAATCGTCCCTGTTCAAATGCTCGCGCCCCGAAGATCTGGTTAAAATCGTCCCTTCCATAACCACGGCGTCAAAATAATGCCCCTTCAGCTTCTCCCACACGTGCTCCGCATACAGTCCGGTATCCGATGCGTACAGCAGTGCGGCATCGCCGGCTTTGACGATATAATTCATCGCATCGCCGACCCGCATATTGTGCGACGCTTCGATTGCTTCGATCGAATATGACGGCAGCCTCACCGTACGGCCCGGCAAAATCGGCATCCGGCGTATTCCTGCTCCATGGTCGCTGCCGCCGCCGGCGTCCCACGCAGCCCAGACGGACGGTCCTGCCACCACGGCGATGTCCGGCAGCTCGGTCGCCAGACGGAACGGCTTCGCCCGTAACGTGAGATTGGCCGGGGCAAAATGGTCCAGATGGTTGTGAGTCACCAGCACGCCTTCGAGCGAAAGCAGCGTTACCCCAAGCTGGGCACAGGAGACGAACAGATCGGGCCCGATGTCAACGAGCAAATTATCGTTGATCAAGACGCTCTGCCGCCTTCGGATGTTTTTCCCTCCATATATTCTGGCAAAGATGCAGGTCGGGCAATCGCAGAACGGGGACGGAACGCCCTCCGCCGCGCCGGTTCCGAGAAAAGTCAATTTCATAGCTGCGGATTTCCTTTCTTTCTTATTCATAAAATGGTCCAGCCTCGCCGTTCGACGAGTTCACGGAAAGCCTGCACGACGCCCGCGCCGTATGGTTCCCGGCCGACAACGCCTCCCATTTGCAATACCCGCTCCTTCACAATCGGGTGCGCGTTGGAAGGGCAAATAACATGCGCGGCTAACTCCGGCCTCATCATGTCGAGATCCATAGTCTCATCCCCGGCGACGACGATGTCCTCCGGACCGAAACCGGAGATGTCCAGAATTGCCTCGAGTCCTGCGCCCTTGCGCATGAAAGCGGGATGAGCGTAGAAACGCCGTTCCTGCGGCACGCACACGATCGTAAGACCCGGCGCTTGAGTCGCCTTTTGCTCAAGCAGCTTCATCAGTTGATCCGCCTCTTCCTCGGCGGCCTTCATCGCAAACCAAAACCCGTTGAAGCTCATCGTCTTCGCTGAGAACGTCCCGCATATCGCGCGGATGAGAGGCTGCAGCTCCGTCCGTACCACCTGCTCCAAAAGCGCCTTCATCTTGCTTGAATAAGGCTCGACGGGATGAATGTCGTCCGCCGATACCTTGCAAAGCTGCAGTCCCGCCCCGCCGATCAGGTAGGCGGGACGGCTCGTTACGGCGCTTGCATAGACAAGCTGCATCTGCGGCTTTACGTCCCAAGTCGAATTCGTCGCCCACGAGCAGCCGCGCCGGTCCAGCTCGTCCAGCAGCCCGGACAGCTCATCCGGGAACCGGGAATAGGGCCGGGTCCCGCCGAGCGCCGTTCCATCCAGATCGGTGACAAATAATTTCGGAAAGCCGGAAGCGAAACCCATGCTCATCCTCCTTGTCAATTCGCCTGGTATCGCTTATAAGCGGCTTCGTAGATGCTCATATACCGGTCCAAGCCCATCTTCTTCAGCGTAGCGACATACGAATCCCATTGGCTGAACGGAGCGTCTCCGGTGATGAACTTCGTGTTCATTTCGTCGACATATTTCAAAATATCCGTCTCCAGCGCCTTGAATTCGGCCACCTCAGCGTTCGAATACGTAAATTCCGGCCATACTTCCTTCGGATAAAACGGTTTGATTTTTTCCGATACCTTCAGGTTTTCCGGTTCGTTCTCCGAGGCCAGCACGTACTTTTGCCTATCCATACTCGGGTACCAGCCTCCCGCCCATGTCACATATTTACCGATCTGGCTCTGATCCTTCTTAAGCGGTTCGGCCCATTCGACCTTGCCGTCCTTTTCGACATAGCTGACGTCTTTGACACCGAGCCGGAACAGCTTGTTGCCCTCATCGCTATAGAAATAGTCGATCCACCGCACGGTGGCCTCCGGATGTTTGTTCGACCTGCTGATAGCGAACCCTCCGGGCAGGATCATAAACGATCTGGCACGGGAAAATAGCCGGTCTCCTCGCGGTCCTTTCAAAGCCCCGACGCCTGCATACCCGGATACGCCGGAGATCGTCGCGTTCGGATTGAGACCGATGGCTG
Source organism: Paenibacillus hamazuiensis (assembly GCF_023276405.1). Lineage (NCBI taxonomy): Bacteria > Bacillati > Bacillota > Bacilli > Caryophanales > Paenibacillaceae > Paenibacillus > Paenibacillus hamazuiensis. The sequence goes on along the minus strand of NZ_JALRMO010000001.1, from coordinate 271,936 downwards.
CGCCGACAATGCCTTGCGGGTAAATCGCATTCACGTCGTTGCCGTTCACCGTCAGGGGATCCTTGTAAAACAGCCCTTCTTTGTAAAGGCGGTTTACATACTGCAGCACTTCTTTATGCCGCGGATCGGCCGGTATGAATCGCAGCTTGTTCGAAGCCGGATCGACGTCGACCCTCGGATGCATATTGCCGCGGTTGCCGAGCCCCCAAGCTCCTTTTAGCTGATCGTAGATCGTTGTCAGGCCGACCGCGGCGAACGGCGCCTCATCCGCTTTACCGTTTCCGTTCGGATCCTTCGTCTTGACCGCCACCAAGTAGTTATACAAATCCTCCGTCGTTTCCGGCTCTTTCATGCCCAGCTTGTCGAGAAACTTTTGGTTGATCCACATTTGCGAGCCGATAATGCCGGATAAAAACTCAGGGTCCTGCAGCGTCGGAAACGAATAAATTTTACCGTCGGGCATGGTCAGCGCTTTTTTCACTTCGGGATATTTGCTCATGATTTGCTTCAAATTCGGCGCATATTTGTCGATCAGGCTATTAAGCGGGATGAGCAGCCCCTGGCTTCCGTAATTGGCCAAATCGACCGAAGATAACCTGGCCGTATGAAACGCATCCGGCAGCGTGCCGCCGGCAAAAGCCAGATTGCGCTTCTCGGCCAGCGCCTCAACCGGAACGAGCTGGAAGTCGACATCGATGTTCGTCATCTTCTTATACTCCTGCCAAACCAAAGCCTCGTTCCAGTTCCCGAGATTCGATGCGGACTTGCTGGCGAAAAACGTCAGCTTGACCGGCTCCTTGACGATCGGAAAGCCCGATGCGTTGACATTGCCTTCCGCCGAAGCCGCGGTTCCGGTCGAATCTTGTTTCGACGGGGATTTGCTGCAGGCGGCGGCAACCAGCGACAGCGAGAGCATGCCGACCATAATCAGCGTCATGTTTCTGCGATGTACCATTTCATTGACCTCCTCGTAAAGTTGCCCATTGGGGGGATTCGTTATTGAAGGCCTCAGCCTTTAATAGCGCCGACAAGCATGCCTTTGGCAAAATACTTTTGCAGAAAAGGATACAGCAGCAGCACCGGCAAATTCGCGACAATGACCGCCGCATATTTGATCGCTTCCGCCTCCATCATCCGCTTCGTCAAATCTTCATTAAAGTAAGCGATCGTCTCCAGCGTCTGATTTTGCACAAGAAGCTCGCGCAAAAACAGCTGGAGCGGGTACATGCCGCGGTCGGACAAATAGATGAGCGCGCTGAAGTACGAATTCCAGTGGCCTACGCTGTACAGCAGAACCATAACCGCGATAATCGGCATCGACAGCGGCAGCACGATTTTCCGCAGCAGCTGGAAATCGTTGCAGCCGTCCATATGGGCCGCTTCCTGCACTTCCTTCGGGATGCCCGTTTGGAAGAAAGTGCGCATAATGATGATATTGTAGACGGATACCGCCCCGGGGATGATCATCGCCCAGATCGTATCGACCATGCCGAGCTGCTTCACCAGCAAATACGTCGGAATGAGCCCGCCGCTGAAAAACATCGTAAACACCATAAACGCCGTGATGACTCCCCGTCCGGCGAACCGGCCGAGCGATAGCGGGTATGCGGCAAGCACCGTCATCAATATATTGACCGCCGTCCCGGTAATCGTGTAAACGATGGTATTCCAGTAGCCGTTCATCACTTCGTCCTGCTTCAATATCCGCTCGTAAGCGGTAAAATGCACGCCTTTCGGATACAGCCATACCTCGCCGTTCAGAACGGCGGCCGGATCGCTGACGGAGGCGATCAGGACGAAAAACAGCGGGTAAATGACAACGAACGTAATCAGCGTAAGGAAAACGATATTGGCCGCCCCGAACAGACGGTCCCCGAATGTCTCGTATTTCATCCAAGGCTCCTCCTCACCACAAGCTCGTTTCGTTCACCCGGCGGGCAACGGCGTTGACCCCGACGAGCAGGACGAAGTTGATGACCGAATTGAATAACGAGATCGCCGCAGCGTAACTGTACTGCGAGCCAAGAATACCGGTCTGATATACATAAGTCGAAATGACGTCCGACGCCTCGATGTTTTTGGGGTTCTGCATCAGGTACACCTTCTCGAAGCCGACGCTCATGACCGACCCCATGTTCAGGATCAGCAGGATGACGACCGTCGGCAAAATCGCCGGAATATTGACGTGAAGCACGCGCTGCATGCGGCTGGCGCCGTCCATGATCGCCGCTTCATGCTGCTGCGGGTCGACGCCGGACAAGGCGGCCAAATAAATGATCGAGCCCCACCCCATCTGCTGCCAGACGCCGGACCATACGAAAATCGATTTGAACCATCCCGGCTCGGTCATGAAACTGATCGGAGCGATGCCGAACCATTGCAGCACATGATTGACAAGCCCACCGCCGGGCGAGAGGAAAAGCCCCATCATGCCGACGATGACCACGGTCGATAGAAAGTGGGGAGCGTACGTAACCGTCTGGATGAACCGCTTGAACAGCTCGCGCCTCAACTCGTTCAGCATAAGCGCCAAGATGATCGGAACCGGAAACGATACGGCCAGCTCGTACAGGCTGATGCCGAGCGTATTGCGCAGCAGCCTCCAGAAGTAATAGCTGTTGAAGAAACGCCTGAAATGGTCGAAGCCCGCCCACGGGCTTCCGGTGATGCCTTCGACAGCAATAAAATGTTTGAACGCGATTTGAATGCCGTACATCGGCACATAATGAAAAACGATAAAATAAACGATTACCGGAGAAATGAGCACGTACAGCCGCCAGTCCTGCCTAAGCCTTCTCAGCGCACGGTTTGAGCGGCTTTTTTTCAAAGGAATGGCTCTCTTCCCTTCTTCCGCAAGCTGTTGCATCGTCCGGCCCCCACTTCTAAAGGAATTTTGTTCCCTGACGCTCTTACACCGTTTTCGCTTTCTTCAAGCCGTTCAGGATGTCTGTCCCGACCAAAGCCATAAAAGATCCGCCTTCGGCAACGTTATCGGAAATGTCCGCGTTGCGGCTTGCTGCGAGTTCGATAGCATATATCCGGTCGGCATTGGGCGGGAACGAACCGCTGCGGCGAATCCGGTTATGCCGGAATACGAATCCGTCCACCGAATGTCCGGAGACGATCCCGGAATCGAACGTATGAAACTCGTTATGCTCAATTCGGATATTTCGGTGGTAGCATATAGAAAAACGTTCGGGGTGTTCGATCTCCGGATCGATATCGATGACCGCATTCCCCCAGTCGGGATAACAGTAGTTGCAGTCGAGAAACGTATTGTTGCGGATGACGACGTCCCTCACCGCCCCCGACTCGTACCAGCTGTTCGCGTCCCCCGATATTTTGATACCCGCCCCCGGCGCACTGATCACGTTATGTTCGACGAGCACCTTGCCCGGAGTCGTGATCAGCAGCCCTCTTGCGCGATTCGATCGGAATGTGCAATGACGAATGGTCAGATCGGGGCTCCACGTTGCATTTTCGAGTACATTGCCGACCTTGACCATGTCCGGCAGCGGGCGATCGAAGCTTATGACGGTGTAGCGGGCATTCATTTTTTCGACGGATGTTACGGTCGCCTCGGCATACGCGAGCAGCGATTCGTTGTCGACAAACCGAACATCGTCTCCCGGATCGGCGATCTCGACGCCGACCTGCATGTCATGAATCAATTGGACAAGCAGCGTGTCGTCGGACAAGCGTTCCGCGATCCGGGCATAAATGCCGTGGACATTTAGCGGGTCGTCGAGCTGGTTTTCGAACAAGCAATGCTCGAGTTCGATTCGGCCGCGGCAATACGTAAAATGCACTGCGTCCGCCGTAGCCGTAACCCAGCGGCCCGCCCCAGGCCTGCGCATAACATTGAAGCCACGCAAAGAAATGTCGGCGCATCTTTGGGCGACAAGCCCCATCCCCGGAGCATGATGAACGGTAACGTCTTCGATGCGGCAGTCGCTGGAGTCTTTAAGAAAAATGCCCGGATGCTCTCGGCGGCCCAGCCTCATCAGAGCGCCGCTTCCCGGCTTCGGAACGTGTCTTGGCTTTCCGGAAAACCGGATGATGCCCTTTCCGACTTCTTCCAGCGTCAATTTTTTGAAGCTGCTCCAGCTTAGCCGGTCACCGCTGCCATAGGCGTGCGCTCCCGTCTCCGGGTCAACCTCGTGAATTCCCCAGATCGCTTCCTCCCTTCCATCATATTCCACGGTCAACCGGTTGCCGTTCAATTCGTAGCGCGGGCCCGACAGCCGAATGTCGAACGATTCGGGTGTCGCTCGAACGAATTCGCCCTGTTCGAACATCGGACGCTCCCAATCGATCGTCATATTGCGGAGCCGGACGTTCCGGCTGTTTTCGATGAGGAACGGAATGATCGAGCCGTAGAAAACAAATTCGGAGCCTTGTCCGTCGATCGTCAGATCATCCATCCCTACCAGCGGAAAAGCGATTTTGTGAAGTCCCCTTTGATCGTGATTGGTAATGAACAGCTGCTTCTCGAACGCTTTTTCCGGCTTGAAACGATATGTACCTTTCGGAAAAACGAGCGTCGGCCGTTCGATTCCCCTGCATTGCTTGATAGCCCGGTACACGGCAAGCGTGGCATCCTCCGGGGAATCCGGAACGACGCCGAAATCTTCGACGCGGATCAACATGTTGTCGCCTATCTCCTTTTTGATATAATGTGATTAAAATACACTTTATTGTCTTCTCCATGCAATTCAAAAGGCAACCGCTTTCTCTTTTATTATATGGGCTTGAAAAAAGGCGAACAATGAACGAAGTTGTTCCAAAAAGGTAATATGTTGCTTTACAAATATTCAATATGAGAGGATTTCGCCGCTTGAAGGGAATCAATGAAAAATCGAGCTTCATCTTCCGGTTTCAGGAAGCGGTTATTCCGCTGGCCGTTTCCGTCCATTCCATCGGCCTCGAGACCAAGTCTTCCGATTACAGTTTTAAAGGGCTTACGAGAGATGACGTCGGCGGCGCCTATTTATTTCAATACACGGTTTCCGGATATGCCGAAATTCGCATCGGGGACCGGATATTTCCGCTGGATCCGGGCAAAGCTTTCCTCGTGCCGTTTACATCGGACTATCACTACTACATGCCGGAGGAGAGCGATCACTACGAGTGTTTGTTTATTTCCTTCGACGGTCCCGAAGCCGAAAAATGCTGGGATTATATCGTCGGTACGCTGGGGCCGGTTCTGATCTTCTCCGAGCACTCCCATCCGATTCGCCATCTGCGGCATATGTTTCAGGAGGCCAAAACGAAAAAAATCACCGACCCGTACAGGCTGTCGATGATGGCGTACCAATTTTTGATGGAATTGTACCGGTTTTGCAAAGGCTGCAGCACAACCGTCGTATGGCCCGAGATCATCGCAAAAGCCGCTCGCCTGTTGGACGAGCGGTACTGCGAAATCTCCCATCTGGACGAATTGGCCGAAACACTCGGCATCTCGAAATATTATTTAATCCGTCTGTTTCACCGTACGGTCGGCAAGACGCCGATCGAATATCTCACCCGCAAACGAATGGAGAAGGCGGTCGAGCTGCTCAGCAACACGGATCGTTCTCTTGACGATATCGCCCAGAGCATCGGCTACATGAACGTGAATTATTTCAGCAAAGTATTTCGGAAATATTTCGACATTCCCCCGGGCAAGTTCCGTAAAAAATACGACCGGTTCGATTTCATGTTCGATTGAATCTAAACTGCTGCGATCCGAATATTCGTCACTCCCGTTCCGGCCGCACCGACATGTACGGCGACAACTCCATTTCCCTGCTTTTCCAATGGAAGCGGATTGCCTTCCGCATCTTCGATGCTTACGCTGCAGCCGGTTCGCAGCCGAATCACGCCTTCGCCGTATGCCCGGATCGTCGCTTCCCGAAGCGCCCCGTTATTCCATACGATGCCGACCTCATGACCGCCGCGGGCCTTCAGGCCGGTAACCTCACCGCTCGGCCAATCCGCGGGGAGCGCCGGAAGCAGGTGGATAACCCCGTCGTGGCTTTGCAGCAGCATTTCGGCGATTCCCGCCGTACCGCCGAAGTTGCCGTCGATCTGGAAGGGCGGATGATTGTCCAGCAGGTTGGGCAGCGTTGATTTGCGAAGCAGCTCCTTGACATTAAACGACGCCTTCTCTCCGTCCCTGAGTCTCGCCCAGAAATTGATGATCCACGCCCGGCTCCAGCCGGTATGCCCGCCGCCGTTAGCGAGACGCCGTTCCAGCGTCACGCGGGCCGCCGCAGCCAGCTCCGGAGTGGTTTCCGGACTGATTTGCGTCCCCGGATGAAGTGCGAACAGATGGGAAATATGACGATGCCCCGGGTCTTTTTCATCATAGTCCTCCAGCCACTCCTGGATTTGCCCGTGCTTGCCGATACGATTGTCCGGCAGCCTGGAAAGAGCCTCCGACAGCTCGGAGCGGAACGTTTCATCCGCTTCGAGTAGTTGCGAAGCTTGCACACAGGCCGCAAAAAGCTCGCGCAAAATTTGGCTGTCCATCGCCGGGCCGTAGCAGAGCGTGCCGGATTCCCCGCTCGGCAGCACATAAGTGTTTTCCGGAGATACGGACGGTGAGGTGACAAGACGCCCTTGCGGATCGGCAATAAGGAAGTCGAGGAAAAACAGCGCCGATTCCTTCATCGTCTCATAGGCCCGATGCAAAAACTCCCTATCCTGCGTGAACCGGTAATGCTCCCACAAATGCAGGCAAAGCCACGCCGCTCCCAACGTCCAGTATGTTGCAGGCAAATAAATATCCTGCGGGGCCGTATCCGCCCATATATCGGTGTTGTGGTGGGCGACAAAGCCGCGGCAGCCGTACATGACGGCGGCCGTTCGCCGGCCCGGCTCGCGCAACCGCTCGATCAATTCGAACAAGGGCTCGTGACATTCGGACAGGTTGCACGTTTCCGCATGCCAATAGTTCATTTGCGTGTTGATATTGATCGTAAATTTGCTGTCCCACGGCGGCAGCATGTGATCGTTCCATATGCCCTGCAGGTTGGCGGGAAGCGATCCGGGCCGGCTGCTGGCAATCAGCAAATACCTGCCGTACTGGAAATACAGCGGGACCAGCCCGTGGTCCTCCCGCCCGTCTTTCAACCGCTCCAGACGCTCCGCAGTAGACAGCTCCTTGACAGCCGACAGCTCTTCGCCGGACGCCGTCAAACGGAAGGATACCCTGCCGAATAACGAGGCGTAGTCGGCAATGTGGCGCTCCCGCAGCTCTGAGTAAGCGCGGCCGGCGGCGCGTTCCAGCAGCTCCTTGCACGCTTCCTCCGGATCGGCGTAACGAAAGGTGGTCGCTCCGGTCACAAGAAGCGTAACGGCCCGCGCGCCGCGCACCTCGATATGTTCGCCGACCGTACGCGTCGTTCCGCCCTCGGCGACCGCCCGGAGCATAAGAACATAATCTTTGCCTCCTTCGCCGTAACAGCAGTTAGCCATCATGATCATTTCCCCGGAAATACCCGCGGTGCGGTCGACATATTTTCCTTTCTTTCTGTCGAACCTGCCGTAAAACGAGATCCCGTCCGGACAATCGGTTTCCATACGGATCACCAGCACCCCGTCCGGATAACTGGCAAACGTTTCGCGTTTATATTGAAAGCCGCCGAGCCGATACTCCGTCGAAGCGATGGCCGTCTCAAGGTCCAGCTCCCGCCGGTACCCCGTCGTCTCCCCCCGGTGGTTGTCCATGAAGAGCAGCAAATCCCCGGCCGTCATGTAGTGCCGCTGGCTGCAGGGCGTTCCCGAAAACGCCATTTCCGCGAGCCGGTGCGCCTCCCTCAGCTTTCCTTCCCACAGCAGCCGGCGCATTTCCGGCAAATGACGCAGCGCGTCCGGGTTGTTCCGATCCTGCGGCCCTCCGTACCAGACCGTATCCTCATTCAGCTGGATGCATTCCTTCTCGACCCGCCCGAACACCATGCCGCCCAGGCGGCCGTTCCCGACAGGAAGCGCTTCGTTCCAATCGGCGGCAGGCCGTTTAAACCAAATGTTCGAATCCATGTTTTTGCTCCTCTCACGTTTTTCTAATATTCGCCCGGAACTCTCCCGGTGTGACGCCGACAAGCTGCTTGAACCGCCGGATAAAGCTGGATACGTTGTAATACCCGACCTGCTCGGCGACCGTCTTCAGCGGCATGTCTTCGCCCGCCAGCAGCTTTTTGGCGGTTTCCATCCGCAAATTCGTCGTATAGTCCAGTAAAGTGACACCCGTCTGGTCCTTGAAAAATTGGCTCAAATTCGGCAAAGCCATGTTAAAATGGCGCGCCATATTTTGAAACGAAAACGCGCAATCCCGGTAATGTAGCTGAATATATTCGAGCAGCGGCTCTACCGACCTTGCCGCCCCGCCTTCTCCCTGCGCATTCCGGAACATATCCCCCAGGTCGGTGCAGACCGATTTGATCAGCTGCTCGAATTCATCCAGCGTCTCAAAACGCTCGAGGGTAAAAATGTCCGGATAATGATACGAGCTCCGATCGTCCATCTCCACATCGTTCCACGCCCGGTCGATCGTGCGAAGCATCTCGAAGCATAAGCTGCGGGCAACGATCAGCGGAGGCTGATTCTGCCGGATAAACGCAAGCATCGAGGTGAGGCAGCTTACGGCCTTGGCCGCATTGCCGGAACGGATGGACGATAGCAGTTCCTCCATTTCCCGGTGAGGGTAACGCTCCTGAAGCGAACGGCTCGCCGGAATGTCTTCGTAATAAATGATCCGGCCGTTGCCCTGGATGAACCGGTAGTCCAAAGCCGTATTCGCTTCCAGGTACGAGCGGGGAATTTCGCCGGGCCCTGCGGCGCGCCCCGTTCCGACCGTGACGGCTCTTCCGGCAGCCGCCGAGCTCCCGTCCCGGAACCGCTCCAACGCCGACCGGAGAGAACTCATCTCTTTGCCATCCATGGAAATCAAAAAAATCGTTTTCGACGGGTCCAGATGCTGGAGACCGTACGCCTGCCACCCTTCCGGCCAGCACGCTTCCAGCGCGGACAAGGACGGATACAAGCTTTGGCCGGTTCCGGCCGCCGGGAATTCGGCAATGATCACGCAAAAAAGCGAGCCTTCGATAGGAACGAGCGTTTCTTCGCCGTACAGCTTCAAATCTTCCGCGGTGGCCACATCGCCCCTGAGCATGGAGATCAGCATCTGCTTGTGCGCCACCGCCGAATGATTTTTCACGCGCTGATCCAGCCAGCGGTTTTGGTGAACGAGCGAATTGAGCGCAAACCGGACCGTTTCGATTTCGTTTAGCTTCGGCTCCTGCGAAGGCAGCAGCCGTTCGGTTTCCAGCCGCAAGCGCCGAATCGGATAATAATTCCAACGCATGCCGAGAAAAATGAGGACGCCCCCGACCAGGATAATCGCGCTCACCCCGTAAAGAAACATCAGCTTGGAGCGCTCCACCTTGTCCAGCACCTGCCCGACCGGCAGCAGCGTCACATATTTCCAGCGGTTTTGTTTTGAAGGGACGGTAAACATATAATGCTGCTCCGAGCCGATCGTAACAATCCGGTACGGCTCCGCCGTCGGCGTCCCGGCCAAGGCCGCGACATCGGCGGGAACCGTCCCGGCCCCGGCCCCGAATCCGGTAATAACCCGATTATCTTGACCGATAATCCACGTCGATCCGCCCGTGCGGACATGGCTGGACAAAAACTGCTGAATCGTCGATTCCTTGATCAAATAAACGACGGTCGCATAAGGCCGGTTCTGGTTCGGAAAAATCGGCACGATGATCCGCATGAACGATTCGCTGCCGTTCAAATCCCGGGACGGGGGCCGGATTTCCGGACCGGGCAGCGAATCGAGATCGCGGGCGATTTGCTCCTCGGTCCAATCGCCGAACGAATAAGCCTGGTTCGCTAGCATCGGCAAGCTGTAAACGCTTTTACTAGTATATACGGAAGATTCCCCGCGATAATACAACCATATTTCATGAATAAACGGATTGATCTTGGCATAACGTCTCAGCTCGCCTACGATGCCCCACGCCTTGTAGCCCGGATCGTCCGAGATGCGGTATTGGGAAAACCGGTTGTCCTCCAGCATCATCTGGTATGTCGTATCTTCAATTCGCTTCAATTGATCGTCCATCGCAAACCGCACTTTGTCGAGCGTGTTCAAATTGCCGGCGATCATCTCGTCCTGCAGGCTGCCCACGAAAACATTGTACACGACCAGCGTGATCAGCGTGATAGGCAAAAGCAGCAGGATGACATAGGAAAGCAGGTATCGGATAAACACACGGTAAATTTTCGCGTAACTCCTCGCATGCTTCATCGGCTCATCGGTTCCCTCCTTTCCGCCTAAAAAGATCATAAGGGCTGGACACATGCCGTGTCCAACCCGAGCGGGTTACTTGCGATTTTGGAAGCGGTCGTAGGCGGCTTGCTCGATTTGGATCGCCTTGTCGATGCCCATTTTCTTCAGCGTGTCGACAAACTTCCCGTAGTTATCGATCGGCTCGTTGCCCATGATAAACTTGATCCACATTTCCTTGACGTACGTGTTTACCTCGCTCATGATGCTGCCGATCTCCTGGCTCTCGTTGCCTTTGAACGACAAGGCGGGCAGCAGCAGCGAACGGTCTGCGTCGAACCATACTTTATTCGCTTCTTCTGCCTCCGGATAACGGAGCTCGAAGGCGGCCCAAGCGTTATAGTCCATCACCTTGACCATGCCGGTTGTCGGCAGGGCGTACTTTTTAACCGCCTCGGAAGGCACGAAGCCTTCGGGGCTTTTCATGACGGCGTCGGTGAACTTCTTTTTCCCGCCTTCGGTCGTATAGCTCTTGCCCTCGACGCCCCAGTTTTGCAGGTCGCTGCCCTCCGGCCCGATCATGAAGTCGAGCAGCTTGACCGCCGCCACCGGATCCTTCGCCTGGGAGCTGATAAACGCTCCGTCCAGCGGTACGTTTTGCACCATTTGCGTGTGCGCGCTGTAGGCTTTCCCGGCCGGTCCGAGAGGCGGGCTCACCCCGATCAGCTTGAAATCCGGAACCTTATCCTTAAACAAATCCTTAAACGAGTTGATCCCCGAAATGACCCCGCCGTACGCGCCGATCGTATTGTTCGCGAATTTCGCCTCGAACGCCTTCTTGTCCGTCGCCGCGAATTCCGCGTCGAGCAAGCCTTCCTTATACCATTTGTTCATCGTGGCCAAATAGTCCTTATATCCGGGCAAAAGCGGTCCGAACGTCACTTTGCCGGTTTTCGGGTCCAACTGAAATTTGTCGGCCAGCACCCCCCAGCTCGTCGCAAACGCATTCAAAGAGCCGAGGCCGTCGCCGCGTTCGCCCAGCGGAATTTCATCCGCTTTTCCGTTGCCGTTCGGATCCTTCTCCTTAAACGCTTTCAGAACGGCGTACCATTCGTCGATCGTCGTTGGAGGTTTCATGCCCACCTTATCCAGCCAATCCTTGCGGATCATATGCCCACTGTACGACATCCGGTGCATGTCGATATCGATTTGCGGGAATTTGGCGATCGTCCCGTCATCAAGTACGATCTGCTTGCGGATGTCCGGATGCTCGGACAAAATCTTCTTGTAGTTCGGCGCATATTTGTCGATCAGGTCGTTGAGCTTGATCGCTACGCCGTCCTCGACCAGCTTGGCGATGCCGCCGGGATAATTGTTCGGAGCGTAAGCGATGTCCGGATAAGTGCCGGAGGCGAGCATGATGTTGAACTGCGAGCCGTCGCCGGGCAGTTGAAATTTGATCGTCGTCCCGGTCCGTTTTTGTATCTCTTTGAAGCCTTCGATGTCTTCAAAGCCTTTGACCGCTTTCGAGTCCATATTGATGTTCATAAAAAAAGTCAATTCCGCCGGCTTCGTACCGGCCGCCGCCGAAGGATCTCCCGCCGGCGGATTTCCGCCGCCTCCCGAACAGCCCGCTACGGTTCCGATCCCCATCGCGAGAGTGACCGCAACTCCCGTTACTTGTTTTTTGTTCATCGACATATACCCCTCTCTTGGTTTTGCATAGACCGCGTTTATCCTTTAAGAGCGCCGACCATAACTCCCTTCGTAAAGTGCCTCTGGATCAGCGGATACAATATCAAAATCGGCACCGTCGCCACGACGATGGTGGCATGTTTGACAACCTCGCCGAGAAACGGATCGCTGTCCGAGGACAGGTTGGTCGATCCGCTCGTATCGTTTTGGATCAAAATTTGTCTCAGCACCAGCTGCAGCGGAAACAGATCGCGATTCCGCAAATAGATGAGCGCATTCGCCCAGGCGTTCCAGTGGGCTACGCCGTAGAACAGCACCATGACGGCGATCAGCGGCACGGAAAGCGGCAAAATCACTCTCCAAAACACGGTCCAGTCGGACGCCCCGTCCATTTTCGCCGCTTCCTCGAGCTCGTACGGAATCGATTGAAACGAGGTGCGCATGATGATCAAATTCCACGTTGCAATAAGCCCCGGCAAAATCAGCGACCACCGCGTATCGAGCAGGCCGAGGTTTTTCACGAGAATATATTCCGGGATGAGCCCGCCGCCGAAAAACATCGTAAACACGACGAGCATCATCATATGGTTTTTCCAGTATAAATCCCGGCGCGACAGCACATAAGCGAACAATGAGGTAAAAAACACGTTCAGCGCCGTGCCGGCCGCAACGTAGATCAGCGTGTTTTGATAGCCGACGGAGATCATCGGATTTTTCAAAACGAGCTTGTAGCCTTCCAAATAAAACCCGAGCGGCTTCCATAAAATCCCGCTGTGCTTCACCAGCTCCGAAGGAGTGCTCAGCGAAGAGAACAGGACGAACAAAAACGGATACAGGGTGATCAGCGTCAGCCCCGACAGGATGATGATATTGCATACGTCGAACATTTTATCGCCTAAACTTCGGTGCATCGCTTCCGCTCTCCTTTCTACCAGAGGCTGGTTTCGTTTATTTTGCGGCTGAGCCGGTTGGCGACGATCAGCAGCATGAAATTGACCGCAGAGTTGAACAATCCGACGGCGGTGCTGAAGCTGTAGTTCGCTTCGAGAATGCCGCGGCGGTATACGAAGCTGGAAATGACGTCGGCCGTTTCGTACGTCTGCGGGTTATAGAGCAAAATGATTTTTTCGAACCCGACATTCATCATGCCGCCGATTTGCAAAATTAGCAAGATCACGATCGTCGGCATCATGCCGGGAATCGTCACATGGCGCATCTGCTGCCACCGGTTCGCCCCGTCCACCGTCGCGGCGTCGTACAGCTGCGGGTCGATCGAGGAAAGCGCCGCCAAATAAATGATCGAGCCCCAGCCGACCCCCTGCCATATGCCCGAGCCGATAAAGATCGGCCGAAACAAATCCGGATTCAGCAGCAGGTTTTCTTTTTCCCCGCCGAACCAGGCAATGATTGTGTTAAGCAGCCCCGCCTTTTGCGAAAAATCGACGATCATCCCGCAAATGACCACCATCGAGACGAAATGCGGCAAATAAGTAACCGTTTGCACAAGCCTTTTGAAAAAAGTGAGACGAATCTCATTCAGCAGCAAAGCCAAAATGATCGGCGCAGGAAACGCGAACAGCAGCTCATACAGGTTGATCAGCAGCGTGTTTCTCAGCACCCGGATGAAATAATAGCTGTTGAAGAAGTCGATGAAATGCTTGAAGCCGACCCATGGACTGCCCATGATCCCCTTGGTCGGTATGTAGTTTTTGAAGGCGATGAGCGCCCCGTACATCGGAACGTACTTGAAAATGACGTAATACGCAATGCCGGCGAGGCCCATCAAGTAGATGAATTTGTTTTTGCGAAAATCTTTCTTGAGCACTGCCGCATAGCTGAGCCGGCTTGCCGCGTTTATGCCCGCTCTTTGCTGTTGATACATAGCCATGACGAAATATGATCCCTCCTCGGCGGAGTGTTACCGGTAACGCCGCTCACTTACTATACCTCGCCCGGGAGCGCTTTCACAATTCACAAAAATTATGTGCAGAATTTATAAGTGGCGGCGCCCCCCCTAAATCCCCCCACCGGGGGGACCCCAGGCGCTCAGGCACCCTGGACCCGCCAGCCGGGAGTTCATTTTGGGTGGCGCCCCCCTAAATCCCCCCACCGGGGGGACCCCAGGCGCTCGGGCACCCTGGACCCGCCAGCCGGGAGTTCATGCTCACTGCTAGTCCGCGTTTGTCCGGCATCGATTTTTTTGCCTTCGGGCAAAAAATCGGATGCCGGACACGCTTTACCTTTGGAGCCACGATGTAGGGTGGGGGTGCGTGCCTCGAACCCGCGGTTGTCTGCCTTCGTTTTGCTCACGCAAAACTTTTGGCAGACACGCTTTACCTTTGGAGCCGGGATGAGGGTGGGGGGGAAGTGCCTCGAGCCTGCGTTTGCCCGCCCTGGTTTTGCTGACGCAAACCTACGGCGGACACGCATTACTTTGGGAGCGAGGCTGGGTGGGCATACGTGCCCCATGCGAGATCATAGCGGAACTATAGTTCGCTAAGTCGGTCAAATTTGGTTATTTTTGAAAATTAGCGGAACTCAGATGTGTTATTTGTCTGTTTTCCCACCCCTCAAGCCATTTCTCGCCGATTTAGCGCATCTCAGTTCCTCTATTTTTTCGACGCGCTCATTTATTCGAGAATAGCGAACGTGAGTTCCGCTATAATTTTAAACTGTTATTTTAGCGGGATAACAGTTCCTACGTCGTTCTGACAGTCAGGCTAATCCATGCGACAGCATTGGGGGGGTGTGCCTCCGACTCGCGTTTGCCCGGCACGTTCGGCTTGGTGAGGAACAACTTGAGGGCTGATCTTTTTCGTTAGACGGGGAGATCAATCAGCTTTTGGTTTTAGCAGCTTTTCGTATTTTGCCAAACGGCTTAAAGTAAGTAATGACGACCATGAAGGCATAAGCCGCGCTGTTAAACACGGCAGCCCACACGTTGGCGAGCCATGTCGATTGAAAATCTTGGCTTTGCATGGCGGCAAAACCGTGAGCCTTCGCCATATTGAGCAGAAACGAGAACCAATCGTTAATAAAGAAAATTCCAAGCAGGATCGTAACTACGGTCAGGACCAATTTGATCACGACCCAATAATATTTTACCAAGCCCCACTGGGTCCACAACGATAACAAAATCCCCGTGAACAAGGTGGTCAGGGCTGGGAATTTAATGAGTTTGTCATCGAGAATGTGCATGCTTTCGAGAAAGTAATACAACTGTTCCCCATTCTGTGCTTTCTTCACATAGAACAGCAGCAATAACATGCATAAAGTGGCGCCAAACCAGGCCGCAACGGAAATCACATGAAGCGCAACCAATATGTTTTTTTGTTTTATGTTCAGCTTGTAAGCCATCCTGATGAACCCCTCCGTAAACTGAATCTTTTATGCATAGCCGGGGTCACTCGCTTTGCTTTTCCCGTGCTTCGGAAGATATGCTTCTCCTGGCCCTTGCGACTGCACTAAGGGACACCCAGAACAATACGGCGGCAATGACCGGATGAAAAGCGCCCGCTCCCGGAAAATGTGCGGTAAAGTATTGTGCGTAAATCAAAACGAATATAGCGACACACATCCAACGCAATGCTTTGGACATTTTACCGGCAAAAGCGCAAACCAGCATGAGTATGGGAAATAACTCAAACATGCGGACAAACACCAAATGATACTGCCAATATGACGGAGAGGTGAAAACCGCCATTCCGGCAAAGAAGATCTGGACAACAACGCAGACAAAAAATACGGCTGCCAATCCCTGGTAAAGGATTCTCCACAATTTATAGCGTGAATCATTTCTCGCCTCTTTATTCATAACCGTTCCCTCCCGGACGCTTCGTATAACATGGACTCGACGGCTCATCCATTATCACTATATTATCCGTTAGATGTTGTGAACTTATTGCGATCGTTTTCGCATGTGATGAAATTAAAACAGTACCGCCAAAACGAGCCGCATTCCCTATATAATGAAAGGAAATAAACGATAGCGAAGGGAAGTTGCACAAAATGCCGCATAAATTGCTTCTGGTGGACGATGAGGAACAAGTGCTTGAATTTATGGAACCTTTCCTGCAGCAGGAGGGATACCTTACTGTGACGGCAAGAACGGGAAGCGAAGCGCTGGTCAAAGCTAGGGAAACGAGACCCTCTCTGATTATTCTCGACTGGATGCTTCCCGGGATGAACGGTCTCGACGTCTGCCGGGAGCTGCGTAAAATGGGTCCGGCCGGGATCATCATGGTGACCGCGCGAGCGGATGAAACGGATAAAATCGTCGGGCTGGAGGTGGGCGCTGACGATTTTATCACGAAGCCGTTTTCGCTCCGGGAGCTGGCAGCCCGAATTCGTTCCGTACTGCGGAGAATAAACGGACACGAATCCGCGGCCAAGGTCTTTCAATATCGGGAGCTTTCGATTTCGGAAGCCGAATGCCGGGTATGGAAACATGGCGAAGAAATAACTCTTACACCCACAGAATTCAAACTTCTGCTCACTCTTTCCGGCAGGCCGGGCATTGTGTACAGCCGTCTTCAGCTTCTGCAGGCGGCTTTGGCCGACGATATCCTGAATGACGAGCGGACGGTGGATGCCCATATCAGCCGCATTCGCAAAAAAATCGAAGATGATCCCGCCCATCCCGTATTTGTTCAGACGGTATACGGATTCGGCTACCGGTTCGGTGACCGTCCATGAAAGTAAGACGCAAAATATTTCTTGCGGTGACTTTTTTTATCGTTGCTTTATGCATCGTTTTTGGTCTGATCACGCAGCTGATCGTCCAGAAATCGTTAAATGCAGCGGTTGACTCCGTACGGGGCGAAGAAATTGCACGGTTATCCGGGCAGTTCGTACGATATTATGAAAATAACCATCAATCGTGGGAAGGAATTCGGCAGCCCGGTAACAGCTGGAACGACTCAAAAGCCGGAACGCAAGCGAGTTTTCTGCTCGTATCACCCCGGGATCAAATCCTTTTTCAAAAAGGGGAGGAACCTATGTCTTTGATTAAACGGCTGGGGATCCGAAAACCTGTGGAACGACAAGGGGAAACGATAGCCGTTTTATATTATTACGATCCGGAAGTGGCCATGCTGTCCAAGCTGCGGATCGGCATCCCGATTTCCATTCTTTTTTTGCTCGTCCCGAGCGCGATTCTGTTTATCGGGATATCCGTTGGCGTGGCCTGGTGGCTGTCCCATCGACTCACCGCACCGCTAAGCCAATTGCTCACGGCGATTGACCGGCTGGGGAGGGGAGAGTTCGGAGTACAGGCTACGGTTTCAGCTCGGGACGAATACGGTCAGGTAGCCCGGGCGTTTAATGAGATGTCCCGTTTAATACAAAACCTGGAAGACCACCGGCGAAATTTGGTGGCCGACGTGGCGCACGAGCTCAGAACACCGATCACGATCATACGCGGCAAACTGGATCTGGTCCAGCAAAGCGGTCGCCGAATCGATCCGGAACATTTGCTTCCCTTACAGGACGAATTTATTCGCCTCACCCGATTGGTCGACGATCTTCACCTTCTTTCCTTGGCCGAAGCAAAAAAACTGCCTATGAATCGGGAAACAACGGACTTGCCGAAGCTGCTGCGGCGAATTGTCGAACGGGCGGCTTACGATGCCGATCAAAAGCGTATTCGCATCCATGTATCCTGCGAAGGCGAGGTTCCGTTGATTGACATTGATCCGAATCGGATGACGCAAGTTTTTCTCAACCTGATCGTCAATGCCGTTCACCATACGCCCCCGGACGGCCTCATCACGATTACGATTCGGGAAGAATGGCCAGGACAAGATGAGACCGGATATGTACGGATTGCCATAGCTGACACGGGCCCCGGAATCGATCCGAAGCATCTGCCGTACATCTTCGACCGATTTTACCGTACGGACGAGGCGCGAGCGCGAAACATCGGCGGAATGGGGCTCGGACTGGCCATTGCCAAAGGCTTCATAACGGCCCATAACGGTACAATCGACATAGAAAGCACGCTCGGTCAAGGAACCGTCTTTACCATCCGGCTTCCCGTCATCAAAGAAAGATCCGGCATCGATTGAGATACAACTTGCTCCTTCAAAAGCCGGAAAAATGCAAAAACGGGGGATAACGGAACCGATTGTTCCGTTAACTCCCCGTTTTGCGTGTACGACCGACCTGGCCTTCATGGATACAGCGAAAGGAACTCTTCCGCTATCCCATCAAAAGTGTAAGAAGTCGAACCCGTGGCGCTCCGATCCTTAAGCCCCCCGCCCCGCCCGGTCAGCCGGGCAACCCGCGATGCTTGATCTCAGCTGTTACGCCGGCAATAAATTCGCCGAGATCAGAAGCTGCGCTGTCCGCGTCTCCGTATTTGCGGACCGTTACGGCGCGGTACTCCCGCTCCTTGTCGCCGACGACGAGCGTATACGGAATTTTGTGCATTTGAGCGTCGCGGATTTTGTACCCCATCTTCTCGCCCCGGTTGTCGATCTCCGCCCTGATTCCCGCCTGCCGCAGCTCCTGAAGCACTTCCCGCGCATAATCGGCATGCTTCTCGGACACGGGCACGATTTTCGCCTGAACCGGCGCCAGCCATGCCGGGAACGCCCCGGCATAATGCTCGATCAGGATGCCGAAAAACCGGTCGAGTGAGCCGTAAATGGCGCGGTGAATGACGATCGGATGAACCTTCTCGTTGTTTTCGTCCACATAATAAAGCTCGAACTTCATCGGCATTTGAAAATCGAGCTGAATCGTCGCGCACTGATGACTGCGGTTTAACGCATCCTTGATGTGAAAATCGATCTTCGGCCCATAAAACGCACCGTCTCCGGGGTTGAGCCTATAATCGATGTCCGACTGCTGCAATACGCGTCTGAGCGCGTTTTCCGCCTGCTCCCACATCTCGTCGCTGCCCATCGATTTCTCCGGTCTCGTAGACAGCTCCACGGAGTACTCGAAGCCGAACACCGCGTACATCTCGTCGATCTGCCGGATGATCATCTTGATCTCCTCTTCGATCTGGTCCGGCGTCACGAAAATATGGGCATCATCCTGACAAAAAGTGCGCACGCGCAGCATGCCGTTCAAAGCGCCGCTGAATTCGTGGCGATGCACCTGACCGAATTCCGCCATGCGGATCGGCAGATCGCGGTAGGAGCGCAGCTGATTTTTATAGATCAGCATATGGCCCGGACAGTTCATCGGCTTCAGCGCAAAGCTGCGGTCGTCGATCTCCGTAAAGTACATATTTTCGTGATAATGGTCCCAGTGGCCGGATTCCTCCCAGAGCCGCTGGTTCATCATCAGCGGAGTTCGCACTTCCTCATAGCCGTACCGCTGCAGCAGCTCCCGCGACAGGGACTCCAGCTCGTTTCGGATGATCTGCCCCTTGGGCAAATAAAACGGCATGCCCGGAGCCTCCTCCGAAAACATAAACAGCTCCAGCTGCTTTCCGAGCTTCCGGTGATCCCGCTTCTGTGCCTCTTCGAGAACAGCCAGGTACTCTTCCAGCTCCGACTGATCGGCAAACGCAGTTCCGTAAATCCGCGTCAGCATCTTGTTCTTGCTGTCGCCCCGCCAATAGGCGCCGGCTACGCTGAGCAGCTTGAATGCGGAAAGCTCCCCTGTCGATTCCACATGAGGCCCTCTGCACAGATCGACGAATTCTCCCTGCTCGTACAGCGTCACCTGCTCGCCGGGCGGGATGTCTCCGATCAGCTCCAGCTTCAATTCGTCGCCGATTTGCTCAAAAAAGCGGATCGCTTCCTCCCTCGTTACGGGCTTGCGCAGGACCGGATGATTTTCCGCGGCGATCTTTCTCATTTCCTCTTCGATACGCGGAAGATCGCTGCTGGAAATCACGGCAGTTGTGTCCACGTCGTAGTAAAAGCCGTTTTCGATGACAGGCCCCACTCCCAGCTTCACGTCCGGATAAAGCCTCTTGAGCGCCTGCGCCATCAAATGAGCCGCGCTGTGGCGAATCAGATTCAGGTCGATCTTTCCGTTTTCCGCGGATGCATGTTCGCTTAATATATGTTGGTTTTTTTCCATTTTTCATCGCTCCTTTGATCGTTTCATGACTTTGGCTTTCCCATCGAAAAACCTTCAAATAGCCGCCCGCCGTAAGGCTCCAGCACTTCGTCGACGAAACGGACAAACGGCCGTTTATCCTCCGTTCGGGAAAACGTGCTGATCGCCTGTATATATTGGCCGCAAAGCGGCTCGTCGAATTGCCTGAGCGCTCTTGCGAGCGCTTTGCCCCGGCCGATCCAGCGCCCGTTAGCGCGTAAAACAAACTCGGCGACCTGAATCGAGAGTGTGTTCATTGTAACGAGCGCCTCGTCGTACCGCTCCGCATCGATAAAATCGTCCAGCAAATCGGTCAGAAAATATCTCGAGGCCAGGATTTCGTCCGGTGTCAGCGGATCCGGTCCTTCATCGAGCAGCTTTTGCGCCGCCAGCCTTAATGACGTCGCCGTGCCGTCGTCCTTGAGAATCGTTCCGGCAGCACACATGCTCGGCAGCGTGGGCCGGGCTCTTTTTCTATCGCTGACAAAATATTCTCTGATTGTTTCCGAGGTATGAAGGAACGCCTCTATTCTCCAGCCGAACTCGTAAAAGCTTTCCCGATAAGCATGCGGCAGCGTATCGTCAATAATGACGATGTCCAAATCGGAGCTTATCTTGTGCTCCCCCCGGGACGCACTGCCCGCCAGCCAAACCGCCCGGCTGCCGGGAAATCGCGTTTCCGCGAAGCGGCGCGCCGCCTCTAATGGCGATAACTTCATATCGATCCCTACTTTTTTCATTGAGTTATATGCAAAAAAAACGCACCCATCCCGGAAAAGGGACGAGTGCGTTCGTGGTTCCACCCTAATTCGATTCGCAAAATGCAGATCATATTGCGAACCCTCTCAGCTCTGTAACGGGAGCGCCCGGCGGCATATACTCTCATGGGTACCTCATGATTTCCATACCGCGGCTGCAAGGTGGTAAATTCTTAGGATCGCCGAAGGGGCTCTCAGCCGGTGGCCCCTTTCTCTGTACGGTATCGTTTAAGATTTCATGTCCTTGATCATCGCCTGTACATTATTTCATTTATGCAAAAAAAGCGCATCATCCCCGGAAAGGGACGAGTGCGCTCGTGGTTCCACCCTTATTTGACCCGCAAAAACAAGATGCGAATCCTCTAAGTCTCTGTAACGGGAGTGCCCGGCGAAGTATACTCTCATGACTGGTTCATGATTTCCATATCGCAGCTGCAAGGCGGTAAATGCCTTATGATCGCCGAAGGGGTTTTCAGCCGGTGGCCCCTCTCTCTGTTCGGTATCGTTTAAGGATTCGTGTCCTTGGTGATCGCTTTTAATTTTCCCCAATTATATGCGCAGTTTCTTGCCGATGTCAAGCAGGTTTTCGTGGATCGATTAGACGGCAGCCAGTTTGTACACGGCTCCGGCGTCCGTTTGAAATGTCACAATTCCCGGCGCCGATTGCCCGTTGCCGACCGAAGAGCCGCTTTCCGCATCCTCCAAACGGACCGGCGTCCGTACATAAACACTGCAAGGCCCGCCGAAAGCCGAAACGATTTCCGCCGACACCAGAGCGCCTTCTTCCCACGTCAAGCTGACCGTAAATCCGCCGCGTGCGCGGAGTCCGCTGATGCTGCCCGAACTCCAGGCATCCGGCAGCGCCGGAAGCAAATCCAGGAAGCCCCGCTCGGATTGCAGCAGCATCTCGGCAATGCCGGCCGTGGCCGCAAAATTGCCGTCGATTTGGAAAGGCGGATGGGCATCGAACATGTTGGCGTAAACTCCCCCTTTGCCGGAGTTCGGTTCATCGGGCTTAACCAGCCGCAGCAAATTCGAAATGAAACCGAGCGCCCGGTTTCCGTTATGAAACCGCGCCCACAGGCAAATCTTCCAACCCAGGCTCCAGCCCGTTCCTCCGTCGCCGCGGCGTTCGAGCGAGGTGCGCGCGGCTTCGTACAGCTCCGGCGTCTCGTCCGCATGAAACTGCCGGCCTGGAAAAACGCCGAACAAGTGGGACACATGGCGGTGATGTACGTCCTCGTCTTCGAAGTCCTCGGACCACTCCTGAAGCTGACCGTAGCGTCCGATTTGCAGCGGAAGCAGCCGATTCTTGGCCGCTTTGAGCTCATCCGCGAACGGTTCGTCGATACCAAGGGTTTGCGCCGCTTCGCAGCAATTGGTAAACAAATCCCAAATTAATTCCAAATCCATCGCAGAAGCGGCACTAACGGAAGCCAGTCCGCCATCGACCTTGAACTTATGCTCGGGCGAGGTGGACGGCATCGTTACGAGATAACCGTCCTTATTTGGAGTGAGCCAGTCCAGGCAAAAGAGGGCCGCCTCCTTCATGATCGGATAAGCTTTGTCGCGGAGAAACCGCCGATCCCGCCCGAACGCATAGTGCTCCCAAAGATGCTGACTGAGCCACGGGCCGGCCATCGGCCAAAAAGCCCATACCGGGTCGCCATGCCCGTAATCTCCCACCGGGGCGCTCTGCGCCCATATATCCGAATTGTGGTGTGCAGTCCATCCGCGGGCTCCGTAGTTGACTGCCGCCGTCCGGCTGCCGTTTACGGCCAAGCTGCCGATAAATTCGAGCAGAGGCTCGTGGCATTCCGGAAGATTGCACGTTTCCGCCGGCCAGTAGTTCATTTGCGTATTAATATTCAGCGTATAATTGCTGCTCCATGGAGGCCGGGTCTCCCGGTTCCAAATCCCCTGCAAATTGGCCGGCTGCGTACCCTGACGGGAGCTGGCGATCATCAGGTACCTCCCGTATTGGAACAACAGCTCGATAAGCGCGGGATCCTTCGCTCCGTATTCCGCGATCCTGGCATCCGTCGGCATATCCGCCGGGCTCAGCCCCTCTCCCAGCCGGATTGCCACCCGGCCCATCAAGCGGCGATAATCCTCGACATGCCGCCTGAGGAGCTCTTCGTATGAAATCTTCATAGCCGAAGCAAGGTACGATTCCGCCAATGCGCCGGCATGCCGGCCTTGTTTGCCCGGAGAGCGGTCATATCCGTTAAAGCTCGTGGCCGCACTGACATACAGGGTAACGCGGGTAGCTCCTCTGACATGCAGGCCGTCGTGATCCAGATGCAGCGTGCCGTCTTCCAACACTGCAGCCAATCTGCCTTCAAACGTCATCGAATCGCCGTCTTCCCCGTCGCTGTAGCGGATCGGCGAGCTCGCGGCACGATAATAACTCGGGTCGACGTGCTCGGGGGCTCTTCCCCTCATGATCCACCTTCCCTCTTCCGCCGCCGACCGCACCCTAAGCTTGCTGTCCAGCTTCGCCGTAAAGCTCAGCATCCCCGGCTTGCTGCAGGCGAGCTGCACGACCAACACCTGATCGGGGTAACTTGCGAACATTTCCCTGGTGTAGCTGACATCGCCTATTCGATATTCCACCCGCGATACGGCATCCTCAAGGCTCAGCTCTCTGCGATACGACGTTGCCACGTCGCCGTGCTCGAATGAAATCCGCAAAGCTCCGAAAGGGAGATACGATTGTGTGTACGGTCCCATCATGTGCCGGCAGGCTTTGTCCGCTTCCGCATAAAGACCTTCGTTCAGAAGTCTCCGAACCTCGGTCAGCCAAGATTTGGCTTCCGGGTTGTTCCACTCCTTCGGGCTGCCGGACCATAACGTATCCTCGTTAAGTTCGACCGCCTCCTGCTCCACCTTGCCGAAAATCATTGCCCCTAACCGGCCGTTGCCGATCGGAAGCGCTTCGGTCCATTCGTTTGCGGGTTGGTTGTATTGCAGCTTCATAAACCTATGCACCCTCATTCTAACCGAGACTTGGTCTGCCTCACTTTGGAAAAGTCAATTCATCAGGTGATTTCGACGGCATCGCCGGAAATCCTGCTTGGCGTCCCATCGGCAAACGCGTACAAAAAAACGCACTGCATCCGGAAAAGCGACGAGTGCGTTTGCCGTTTATTCAATCGGTATCGGATGGGTCTGGCTTTAAAAATGGGGCAACGTGAACGTTTCCCGGCTTATTTGCCGATGCCGTAGTTATTTTCGGCGTTCCACTTGTTGTCTTCCTTTTTCTGCTTGACGCCGTCCAGCATGACCTTCTTCAGCTCGCTGAGATACTTATCCAGCGGCATGGAGCCTTCCAAATACAGCTGGCCGAGCTTCTGGTTGTTTTCCGTCACGTTTTTGTCAACCTCTCCGCCGTAAATGTTCAGCTTCATCGGGTCGCCGACGAACATGAAGCCTTTCAGGTTGTCGGGGACGTCTGCGGTGGACGTCGCCGGAGTGCGGTACAGCTTTTCCGCGTGGAGACCCTGAATTTTGGCTGAGGTGACGAACGCAATAAAGTCGATAGCCGCATCCAGCTTCTCCGGTTTGATCGACTTCGGGATGGCCAGGTTGCCGGCCGGCACGCCGCCGATTTCCATCAGCTTGCCCACGGCGTCGGGATGGTTTTCCTTGGTCAAATAAGGCAGCGGAAACGCGGCCATTTCAAATTTGCGGGCGCTCGATTCGTAGAGGGCCTTGCTTTGCCCGGACGTTCTCATCACCATCGCCACTTCTCCTCGCAGGAACATGTCGGTGGATGTGGCCAAATCGATGCCGTTGTAGCCTTTCGGCCAATATTGGCTCCAGTTTTTGATGATCGGGAATACGTCCTTGTACGGCGACTGCGTAATATCGACCAACCCTTGATCCACCGCGCGCACGTATTCGTTCACCTCGATGAATCCGTTTTTGCTTACGTCCATCTTGTCATACCCGCCGGCGATCAGCTCCTCGGTGAGGATGCGGACGGACCAGCTGTAGTTGTAATCGCCCGGCTTCGTGTTGGGGAAACCGAACGGGACGACGCCGGATTTCTTGAGCTTCTCCTGAACGTCGAGAAATTCGTTCCATGTTTTCGGAACACTCTGAATGCCCGCTTTGGCGAACAGGTCTTTGTTGTACAAAATCCGTACGGAGTCGATGCTTGTGGGCACGCTGGCGTACGTTTTGTTTTCGCCGAGCAGCCGCTGCAGCACGGGCTTCGGAAACACTTCCTCCCAAGACTTGTCGCCTAGAAAAGCATTTTTCTTGGCGTAATACGGAGTCAGATCGACCAACAGCTCTTTTTTCAAATCCTCCTGATCCCAGATGTATCGGGTCGTGAACACATCGGGCGCGCTGCCGCCGATGAGCTGCGTCGTCACCCAGGCCCGGTGCTGCTCGACGCCGCCGAAGTTTTGCAGCTGCAGGTTGATCTTCACGTTCGGATTTTTCTCCGCGTAAGATTTGAGAGTGTCGTCCCATACTTGCTGCTCCGCCTGATCGCCGCTCGCCTCGCTCATGATCATCACGTTCAGCTCCGTTTTCCCGCCGGCCGCCGCGGCATCCGCTCCGCCGCCGGTTTCGGCGGTCCCGCCGCCGCAGCCGGCCGCGAGCAGCGATGCCGATAACATCGTTGCGCCTATTTGTGCGAATCCGCGCCCCTTGCCCCACGTCTTTTTCATTGCCCAAACACCTTCCTCGTGAATGACTGTTTAACACGTGCCTCTCCAAATGCGGCCGCCGTCGCGTGCGCCCATTCATGCCTTGGGGCGGCGCACCTGCTCGGCGCCTGCTGCTTGGCGCCTGCCGCGGCGCAGCCTGCTGCTCGGCGCCCTACGGCGCAGCCTGCGGATGGCTGGCCCCGCCACGCGTGGCCCGCGCTGCCTCGGAGCCGCTTGGCGCCCTACGGCGCAGCTTGCTGCTCGGTGCCCCACGGCGCAGCTTGAGGACGGCTGGCCCGCCACTGCATTCTGAACGCGGTCGGTTTCCCCTGCCCCCTGTTATGTTCTTTTAACAAGCGTAGTCCCTTTCCCCGATCAGATAGCGGAACTGACGTTCGCTATTTCATCCATTTGTCGCCATTTTCTAAAATTAGCGGAACTGAGATGCGTTAAATACCCGTTGTAACGGTCTCCAGGTCATTTTGAGCCAAATTAGCGCACCGTAGTTCCTCTATCCGCTCCAGACCTCCGCTCCCCGGTCCAATAGCGCACCACAGTTCCTCTATCGCCCGGTGCCTCGCTATCGCCCCAGTCCAGGCCCCCTCCTTCAACCCGTTTGCGCACCGTAGTTCCTCTATCCGCGCCGGACCTCCGCTCCCCGGTCCAATAGCGCACCACAGTTCCTCTATCGCCCGGAGCCTCGCTATCGCCCCAGTCCAGGCCCCCTCCTTCAACCCGTTTGCGCACCGTAGTTCCTCTATCCGCTCCAGACCTCCGCTCCCCGGTCCAATAGCGCACCACAGTTCCTCTATCGCCCGGTGCCTCGCTATCGCCCCGGTCCTATCCCCCGTCCTTCAGCCCGTTTGCGCACCGTAGTTCCTCTATCCGCTCCAGACCTCCGCTCCTCCGCTCCCCGGTCCGATAGCGCACCGAAGTTCCTCCGGAGCTTCCGCCTGCGACTCGCCGGCGGAAAGAGCCCCTTCCCGCCGCAAAACCTCGCGTCTGTTACCCCTTGACCGCTCCCGCCGTAATGCCGCTGATGAAGGAGCGGGTCGCGAACATAAACAGGATCAGCATCGGCAGTGCGGCTATCACATACCCGGCGAACTGCAGCCCCTGCACCTGATCGAGGGGCCCCTTGATGTTGCTTAACGCGAGGATGATCGGCTTCACTTTGTCCCCCGACGTCGCCACGAGCGGCCAGATGTAGTTGTTCCACCCGGTCAGCGCGTTGATCACGGCCACGGTGGAGATGACCGGCTTGGACAGCGGAAGCACGATGCTCCAGAACACGCGAAGCTCGCCGGCTCCCTCCGCCTCCGCCGCCTCCAGCAGGCTGCCCGATATGCCCTCGAAAAATGTCCGCATCAGCATCGTCGCGAGCGCGGAGGCGCCGGCCATCGGGCCGAAAATTTGCGCCGAGTACGTATTGAGCAGCCCCAGATGCTTGAACAAAATAAACTGCGGGATGAGCAGCAGAAATCCCGGCACCATCATGAGCATAATGATCAGCGAATACAGCGCCGGCTTGCCGAAAAACTGAAAACGCGCAAACGAATATCCCGCCAGCGTGGAATTTACGAGCACGCAAACGATGATGCCGGCCGTAATCAGAATGGAGTTCCAGATGAACGGCCACGTTTGCCGGAAAGCCCCTATATAGTTTTCAAAATGCAGCGGAAACGCCGGAATCCAGAAATGATGCACGATCTGATCCTGAAATTTCAGCGAAGTGATCAGCAGCATGTAAAAAGGGAACAGCGTCAAAAGCAGCAGCAGCAGCAAAAACAGCTGATTGACGGCAGCCCCGATAACACCGGATTTGCGCATTCGGCCTCCCCCCTTCTAGTCCGGATTTTCCGCGGGCCTGATGAACTTGTTCGCCGCCAGCGTAAACAGGATGAGGATGACGAAAATAAGCACACCGATGGCGGAGGCGTAGCCGAGCTCGTTGTATTCGAACCCTTTTTTATACAAATATAGCGCCGGCGTCAAAGTCGAGAAGCCGGGGCCACCGTTTGTCAGCACGAGCACGTTCTCAAAGCTCTGATACTGGTGGATGAACGCCAGGATCACGACGAGACGGATTTGGTTTTTGATGAGCGGAAGCTCGATATGGATAAAACGCCGCCAAGCCGACATGCCGTCCAGCTTGCCGACCTCGAACAGTTCCTGCGGGATGGTAACCAGCCCGGCCAAATAGATCAAAAAGTAAATGCCGCCGATCCACGGAAAACCGACGAAAACGATCGCCCCCAAGGCGGTCGCGCTTTCCCCCAGCCATGCATGGGTCCAGGCATCGAGGCCGGCGGCCTTGAGAAACGAATTGAGCACGCCGTTTGACATATAGATCCATTTCCAGATCAGAAAAATGATGATATACGGCACGACCATCGGCACGAGAAACAGCATCCGGTACGCAGGCTGCAGCTTTTTACCCGAATGAAAAACACCGACGGCCGCAAACAGCGGAAACGTAAGCTGGATGAGCACAAAGCTGAGCGTCAGGATGGTGACGTTTTTCAGCGAAACGTAAAAGGTCGGGTCCTTCAGCAGCCGGATAAAATTGTCCGCACCGACAAATTTATCGATATTCGCGCCGTTCCACTGGTAAAACGATTTCAGGATAGCCGTAAAAAAGGGATAATATTTAAACAGCCCCATGGATAGAAAAATCGGCAGCAAAAACGAATACGCCAGCAAATGTTTCTCCAGCTTCTTTTTCCTCCGGAAAGCCGCGGGCGCGGTCACCCTGGCGGCAGACGAAGCGGGATCATTTTGCGCCATTGCTTCTCCTCCCTTCGCACGTAACCGCTTGAACAAGCTTTATGATAAGGTGCGCCGCTACCTCTATCTTAGCTCGCCGCAGCAAGGGAAGCATTGCCGATTCCGCCATGTTTGGCGCCGATTGCGCTTAAGTTGACTCCGGCCAAAGGCCCCGCAGGGCAAAGCAAAAAAGCCCTGAGCTAGAATCCATTCAGCTGAGGGCTTACTTCAGCCTTATCAGATTCTGCAGTCAGGGCTTCGTGTTACAGCGTCGCATTATAATGGTTCAATGTATGGATGATATCGTATTGGGGGGCGCCGCTCCCGACCACGACCTGCAGCGGCTGCTGGATATTGTTGTACGTATTGTGAATCACGAAGGTGCCGTTCGTTATTCCCAATTGGATGGCGATCGTTTGTACCTGCCGGATGCCCGCTTCGATATATCCTTGCGGGGCTGCCAAATCGTTTTGGACGAGCACGGTCCGAAGCGCAGCGGCGGCGTCAGCGTCCATCGGCACGCCTGCCGAGATAGCCATCGCGTAAATCAAACAATTCAGCCCTTGACTCGGCGTCGAAACCACCTTTTTATTTAACGTTTTTTCCAAATCGACGGCTCTCACCTGAGCCATCCGGAGAGTGGCCAGATCGATGCTCTCACGCTCCTTGCTCAGCTCGCTCAGACTCAGCGGCGACGATTCGGGCAAATCTCCGCTGAGCATATGCGTATCCCTGCCGGAATTTTCCTCCCGGAACGCGTTATCGTCGCTGATGTACAGCGTCGTAATCGCGTAGTCGTCACTGCCGACATCGGCGATCGCGAAAATCCAAGCTTTCTCCGCGCGCGGCGTCACTTCCTCCGTACCGTTGTTCAGCGCATCCTTGACGTCCTTGACGGTTTTGCTCTTGACTTGGCCACTCCGGGCAGTACGTTCGACCGAGTACCAAATCGATGCGATAGGAGTCGATCCGAACACCTCGAGGAACGGAATGAGAATGATGAATCGCTCCCCTGCATCCATTTCCTTCGTGACGCTCTTCGAGCCCCCGGCAAATTTGATGACGGCGTTCGGAAACAGCTGAACGACCAGCTTGTGCCTTTCTTGAATGCTGCCTGCTTTTTTCAACCGTTCAAGCCGTTCGCTGACATAAAGAACCGCAAGGCTGGCGGTTTTCTTGCTTAGAAATCCGCCTGACACAGGGGCGAAATGCCCCTTTTCCCCCGTGCTCGGGTTCATGCCGTATAACGTGCGCAGCTTAAGCCGGACCTTCTTGCGCTCTTCTTCGCTGGGACCGGCCAAATCGTCGCCGCCCAGACTGTCATTGACTTCATGGGCAGTCACCATCTTATCCGACGGCAAATGCATCGAAAACGCATGTCCGCGCTTGTCGCTTTTTACTTTCGTATAAGTGTCGCCCGCGACCTGCTCCGCCTCGTTCACGATCTCGGAGAACCGCGGAGGAATCGAGCTGTAGTTTCTCGGCGCGTAGACCATCTCCTGCGACAATCTCAAAATATCGGACCATAACTCGGCTGTCCTCAGCCTTTCAAACAACGCGATGATATCGGAAAACTCCATCCGGAGAATGTCAATGTCCGTACCGTCCGACAGCTTTATCGTGCGGAGCTGGGCGACATTGTCCGAACTTTGCGGCAGCGGCGTCCTGAGCGTGCCGGACGGGGCGCCGGTGCCGAACCCGGAGTACTTCTCGGCTTTTGCCCCCATGGCATCCGCTTCCGCTTCCAGCGCGGGATCATCGTTAACGGCCGCCCCCTTGGCCTGGTAACCGGGCTGCACGCGGCCCTGACGCTGCTGCACGACGTGCCAGCCTTCGTGCGGCAAATGCCGCTCCTGGCCCGGTCCGAGATGAATCTCGCCGCCCTGCGCGTAGGCCAGCGCCCCCAACTTGGCCGGCTTGGCAGAATTATAATGCACCTTCACATCGGACAAATCGTAGCCGGAAAGCGACTCGAGGCCTCTTTTCAAACGGTCGGGCATGCCGGTGCGGTTAGGCCTCTCCGAAGCTTCCTGCGGCTCCGCCGTTTTGGGTGCATCCGAAGCCGCCGGATCGTTCACCCGCTGAACCGGTGCGTTGTGCGGGCCCTCCGTCAATAACCGGATCGTAGCCGCGTTGCCGAGCATCCGCTGCAGATGCGCAAAATCCGAGTGGACAAGCGGTGCCGCCGGATCCCCCATCCGCTGCAAGGCGGCGGTGTCTGCATGCGTTACACCGGCCGGCTGCGGGTCCGAAATTTTCCGAACGGGCGTTGCTTTACTCTTATTAGAGCCTTGTTTCGACTGAAACATCATGAACCCCCGTTCGAACTGTTTACCCTCAGTATATCATCAACATCCATTTATTGGGGTAATTTTCGCGTGAATCGTTTGGATCCGCAAAAAATAATCCCCGGCCATGCAGGCCGAGGATCGGAATGAATTTGCTCATGAAGTATGCCGGCCGGCGGCTTACCAGAAAAGCTCGCGGCTGCCGTTTAGTCGGGCGATGCCTTCGGCAAAATAATAATCGCCGTAAATAAGCGGAACGTCGATGTTTTTTTGCTCGGGGAAATGGCTCGTTCCGTGAAGGATAAGCCCTTCCTCCGCTTCCGTTTCCCATGCGCCGTAGTTCGCGTACAGCGAATGCAGGATGTTCTCGCCCGCCCGGCGGTACAGCGCCGCTTCCCGTCCGCCGACCTGATCGGCAAGCAGCAGCAGGCCGCAGGCCGCGCAGGCTCCCGCGGACGAATCGCGGTATGCCGGCACGTCCTCGGGCAGCCGGAAGTCCCAATGCGGCACGTGATCTTCCGGCAAATTCGCGATAAAGAAATGCGCCACGCGCTTCGCTGCATTCAGATACGCTTCGCTTCCCGTATGCATATGGCTGAGGCTCATGCCGTACAAAGCCCACGCGGTTCCGCGGGACCAGGCCGACTCGGGCGCATAGCCTTGTCCGCCGTTCACGCCCACCTTCTCGCCGGTTTCCGGATCGAAGATGACGATATGGTTCACCGAGCCGTCCGGCCGGATGAAGTGCTCGAGCACCGTGTCTGCGTGTCGGACCGCGATATGCTTGTAGCGCGGATCGCCGGTCGTTTTGGCGGCCCAATGCAGCAGCGGCAGGTTCATCATGCAGTCGATGATCGCCCAGCCTTCGTTTCGCTCTCCTTCCCGCCACGGGTTCCAGGCGCGAATGTATCCTCCTTGCACGTTGAAGCGCGCGGCCAGCAAATTCGCCGCAAGCAGCGCGCGGCGCTTCGAATCGTCCGCTCCGAGCAGCTTGTAGCGGGCCACGCTCGTCAGCGTCCACATGAAGCCGATATCGTGATCGAGCTTGTAATAATCCATAATCACCTGATCGAGCTGCCGTTCGCACGATTCCGCAAGCAGCCGCAGCGATTCATCCTTCGTATCCCGGTATATGAGCCAAAGCAGCCCCGGCCAAAAGCCCGCCGTCCACCAGGACGCCGGTTCGAGCTTGTACTGTCCGTTTACGCTGGCATGCGGAAACCCGTCGCCGATGCGCTTGCTCGTTCTCGCCACTTTGTTTACAATGCTGCCCCAAGCTTCCCGAGCCCAGTCCGCCTGTCCTGTCCATTCCGTCATTTTTTCTCCGCTCCTCGCCTATAAATCAATTTATGGACATGTAAAAAAAGTCCGCGCCACAAAATGTATGGGGATCATCCCTCAAGAATCGCTACGCCATATGCATCAAGTTCCAAGACGGCTTCGTGCACCAGGCCGGTCAGCAGATCGGTATACGGACCGTCCAGGCGGACAGCCGCCTTCCCTCGATTATGGTTCAGCACGAACGTATACCGCCGGTCATCCTTGTATCGGCGCGTCAGCTCGATCCCCGGATCGGCGTCCAGCGGCGCGCGAAGACCGGCCCGCTCGCACAGCGTGGCGCACAAATCCGCGATAAACCGCTGCTCGGCATCGGCGGCGACGTAATAAGCCAGGCCTTGGCCGAAGCCGTTTTCCGTCAACACGGGCATGCCCGCATAGAAGTCGTCGCCATATACGGCAAGCGCCTTCGCCCCTTCCAGGTGGAGCAGATCGCAGAGCAAGCCGCATTCATACTCGTCCTGGACGCGGCCGAAGCGGCCCTCGACCTGCATGACGATGCGGTTTTTCATCTCCGGCGGCAGGCTGTCGATCTCCTCGACCCAAATGCCGAGCAAATCGCGCAGCTCGCCCGGGTAGCCGCCGAGCGTCACCAGATCGTTTTCGTTCACGATGCCGCTGAAAAAAGTCGTCACAAATACGCCGCCCTGGCGGACAAACTCCTTGATCCGCTCGGCCACTCCCGGCTTCAGCATATAAAGCACCGGTGCGACGATCAGCTTATAGGACGACAAATCGCTTAAAGGACTGATCACGTCCATGCCAATGTTTTGGTCGTAAAACGCCTTATAATACTTCTGCGCTTGCTTCAAATAATCGAGGTCGACGCTCGGGCCGCTCGTGATTTCCACCGCATTCCACGTATCGATGTCGAACAGCATCGCGGCCTGATGATCCAGCCGCGAATCGAGCAGCGTATCCCCGAGCGCCTTAAGCTCGCGGCCGAGCTCGGCGCACTCGCGGAATACGCGCGTATTTTCGTGGCCGACATGCTCGATCATCGCGCCGTGATATTTCTCGCAGGCGCCGAACGACCTTCGCAGCTGGAAAAACATCACCGTATCCGCACCGCGCGCCACCGCCTGATAGCTCCACAGCCGCATAACGCCGGGCCGCTTCAAGCTGTTGTACGGCTGCCAGTTTTGCTGGCTCGGCGTCTGCTCCATCAGCATAAACGGCTTGCCGTCCTTTAAGCCCCGCATATAGTCGTGGCGCATCGCCACATTGGACATCGGCTCGTTCATCTGCGGATAGCTGTCCCAGGAGACGACGTCCATCCGGTCCGCCCACTTTTTCAGATCGAGGCCGTTAAACAGCCCCCAAATATTCGTCGTCACCGGCACGTCCGGCGTAATCCGCTTCACCGCGTCATATTCGCCCTGATAGCAGGCCAAAATCGAATCCGACATAAACCGCTTGTAGTCGAGCATCATGCTCTGGAAGCAGCGGTTGTCGCCGCTCAGATTCGACGGCGGCACGATGTCGTCCCAGTCGTACGCCGTATGTCCCCAGAAGCTCATGTTCCACCGGCGGTTCAGCTCCTCTACGGTGCCGTATTTCGCCCGCAGCCATACGCGGAACTGGGCCGCGCAGTTGCTGCAGTAGCAGTGCGGGCCGTATTCGTTGCCGATGTGCCAGATCAGCAGGGCCGGATGATCCTTGTACCGTTCCGCCAGCTTTGCGGCGAGACGTACCGAATACAGCCTGTACGTCGGACTGTTCGGGCAAAAATTGACGCGGGAGCCGTGGGTCCGCTTCCTCCCGTCGACATCGACCGGAAGCACGTCCGGGTACTTCCTCGACATCCAGGCGGGCTGCGCCGCCGTGGATGTGGCAAGGCACGCATAGATGCCGTTCTCCGCGGCCAAATTCAAAATCCGGTCCAGCCACTCGAACGTATAAACGTCCTCGGACGGCTGCAGCTTCGCCCAACTGAACACCGGCAGCGTCACGATATTGATGCCGGCCTTGCGGAACAGCCGCATGTCTTGGGGCCATATCTCTTCCGGCCATTGGTCCGGATTATAATCCCCGCCGTACCAAACGGACGGCAGCTTGGAATTGATCATCTGCGCTCACGCTCTCTTTCCGACTCATAACCGTTAAAAATAGAGAGAACCCGAAGTTCTCTCTATTCCGATGCAAATCCATATATTATTTCTTGTTGGAATCAATAATTTTTTGCGTTCGCTCCTGCGTGTTTTTGATCATCGTATCGAGATTTTGCTTTTCCAAAATCAGCTTCTCGTATTCTTCGTTGATCACTTTGTACACGTCGGCCTGATAAGAGGTCGGAGGCACAAGCTTGGAAGCGCGGGCATTCATCAGCACCGCTTTCAGCGATTCTTTGTCGACTTTGTCCGGGCTCTTCGTTCCGGCCAGAATCGTATCGATGATCGTGCCGAGCTCTTCGTTTTTCACTTTCGTCCAGGATGGTACGTATTTGCCTTGAACGAGCACGCCTTCCGTGGTCAGGTAGCGGATGAATTGGAAAGCTTCCGCTTTGTGCTTCGATTTTTCAGCTACCGCCATGAAGTCCGTCGTTACCATCGAGTAGCCGCCCGGATCGGAAGCGTTGTTTTTCGGGAACGGCGCTACCGCAACGTTAAAGTTCAGCGGGAATTGCTCCGTTCCGCCAAGCTCGGAGTTCATCCAGCTGCCGATCACGACCATGCTCGCCGACTGGTTGAAAAATTGCGGGCGGTAATGCAGCTTCTGGGAAATCATATCCGTATACGGAGTCGCCGATTTGTCGACCTTCTCCATCTGGTAACGCATTTCGATCGATTTGCGGAACAGCGGGTTAGCGAGGTTCGATGTGCCGTCCGCCTTCAAATAGTCGGAGTTGTCCGGCTGATTGGCAAGCGCCAGTCTCGTAAACTCCAGCCAGCCGCCGCCCTGCGGCCCGTGGAAATACGTGCCGTACCGTTTGGACGTGCCTTCGCCTTTGGTCAGCTTTTTGGCATAATCCATAAACTGATCCCAAGTCCAATCCTTCGGCACTTCGAGACCCGCTTCTTTCAAATGGTCCTTGTTGAGCATGACGTACCAAGGGTTGAACTTGCCCGGAAGCGCGTAATATTTGCCGTTCAGCTGCGTATCGACCTTGTATTCCTCGGTTACCTTGAAGCCTTCCTTCTGGATGAACTCATCCAGCGGCGCAGCCATGCCGAGCGCGACGCGCTGGGCGTACATGCCGGGTTCGCTGAACATCATGACGTCCATCTCTTCGCCGGAAGCGGCGGCAAGATCAAGCTTTTTCGCGTATTCCTGCGTGTCGCCCTTTTCGCTCAGGTTGACCATGTCCACTTTGATGTTAGGATATTTTTTCTCGAATCCGGCCAAAACTTTGCTCCACGCCTGCTGCTCTTCGCTGCCGAAGCTGTGGAATTTGATCGTAACCGGTCCTCCGCTGCCGCCGGTGCTGCCGCCCGCTTGGTCGCCTCCGGATGCGCAGCCGGCCAGCATGCTGACCGCAACGGCGCCGACTGCCGCGCTTGTCCAAGTTTTTGCTTTTCTGCTCTTCATAGTGCCCCTCCATTATCTGTATTCGGTCTTGCCCTCGATGTTTTCGTTTACAAGCCCATTATAGCAACTCGTTCCGGCGGCAGGATGACGCGATATTGACTTCTCTCGACGTTATTTTTACTATTCTGGTCCCCCAAAAGTGAAGTGATCCTCTGTAGCCGATTCCGAGTACTTTTGGGAGAGCCCCGTAAAAATCCAGTGAAGAGCTACACTCTCGAAGAGGCGGATTCCCCCCGATATTCCAGAGGGGTGACTCCGGCGACCGACTTGAACATTTTGATAAAATAGCTGTGGTTGTCATAACCGAGCGCCTCGCCGATCTTGGCGACGGACAGGTTGGTTTGATCGAGCAGCTCCTTGGCCCGGTCCACCTTCATCCGATTGACGTATTCGATAAACGTTTCCCCGGTTTCCTTTTTGAACAGGCGGCTGAAGTAGCTCGGGTTCATATAAAGATGCTCGGCCACTTCGTCCAGGCTGATTTTCCGGTTCAGGTGCAGCGACACGTACTGGCACGCATCGAGCACCTCCGTGCGTTTGCTCAGCACTTTGACGCCTTCGACGACGGCCAGCGAAGATTCGAAGAAATGGATCATCCAATCCTCGATCTCCTCGAGCGTATCCATCTCCAGCAGTTCCCGGTGCAATACCTCCACCGAAGACGAATTCCGGAACAGCTGCATCGACTGCAGCTTCAGCTTCAAATCGAGCACAAGCTTGAGCACCCAGTCCTTGACCGTATCCGGACGGAAGCGCTCCTTGCGCAAATATTTCATCCAATGGGAAACCATCGGCTGCACCGCTGCGGCGTTTCCTCCGATCAGCGCCTCGCGGAAGCCGCTGACCGCTTCATCGTAAGATTCGAACAAATCGGCTTTGGAGAAAAACGGCTGCTCCTTCTTCTCCACCGACCTGCTGCGCATATAAAACCGCTGGCCGGACGAGCCGAGCAGCTCGGCAAGTTCGCGCCTCAGCTCGAGCGGTTCGCCGCATGTTTTGCCGATGATAAACGAAAGCTTGATCTTCACCGTCGCCTCAACCGTCGACTGCAGCTTGCTTAAAAACGTCACGGCCTCATCGTAAGGATTCGTTTTCAATCCGCCCTGCGAAGGAATGAGGATGTAGGAGCGCAGCACATCATAGGTAAAATTGACCGTGCCGTTCTGCTCGTTCCGGAAAATTTCTTCGAGAATATTGTTGACCGCAAAACGCAGCACATCATCCGTGACGAAGCGCTGCCGCGCCGATCTTTGGCCGTCGATGTAGCAGGCGACCGGCAGGCATATTCGTCCCTTAAGCTGCAGGCCGAACGATTCGGCCTCGGCAAGCCACGATTCCACACTGAGAATCGGTTCGTGAACCGTGCTGCGGATGAAGCTTTCCTTATGCCGCTCGCGGTTGCGGTTGACCATGTGGCGCAGCTCGTTTTGCTGCTCAAAGCGGCCCTGCTCCTCGTCCAGGCTCGCTTTGAACTGCTCCAGCAGCTTCAGCAAATCGTCCGGGTCGAGCGTGTCCTTCAGCAAATAGTCCTGGACGTTCAGCTTGAGCGCCTGCTGCGCATAATGAAATTCGCTGTGGCACGATAATATCGCAAAACGTATGCCCGGCTTCAGCTCCTTAAGCGCGCGGATCAGCTCGAGCCCGTTCATCCGCGGCATCCCGATGTCGGTTACGACGATGTCGGGCATTTGGGCCTGCGCCGCTTCCAGTGCGACCGCACCGTTCTCATATTGTCCGATCAAGGTCATGCCCAGCTTGTCCCACGGAATCGATTCGGACAAAAACTCGAGCACCGGATAATCGTCATCCACGAGCATGACTTTATACATGTTCGCTCTCCTCCTTATGCTTCGGAATATACATCGTCACGCAGGTGCCTCTGCCCGGTTCGCTGTCGATCTCCATCCGGAATGCGTCGCCGAACGTCATACGCATCCGTTCGTACACGTTGGCCAGACCGATGCTGGAGAAGCCTTTCCTCTCCGGCTCCCCCGCTTCCTCCGCGCTCAAGGTCAACCGGCTGCGTATTCGGGCGAGCTGCGCTTCATCCATTCCTTGCCCGTCGTCTTCGACCTCAATGCGCACGCACTCCTGGTCCGCCGTCGCCTGCAGCCGGATCGTTCCGGCACGCTGGCTCAGCCCGTGAATCAGCGCATTTTCGATCATCGGCTGCAAAAACAACCGGGGTACGCGCTCCAGAAATACATCTGTGGCGATGTCGACCTCAAGCTGCACCTTCTGCTTCTGCCTCATATTCATCAGCTTCATGTAATCGATGGCGGTTTCCACCTCTTCATGCAGCGAAATGTAACCGTCGTCCTGGATCGTCATCCTCAGCAGCTTGGACAGCGAGCTGATCATCTCCGCGCTTTCCCGGTCGCCTCGGCCGAACACCTTCATACGGATCGAGTTAAGCACGTTAAACAAAAAATGCGGATTGATCTGCGCCTGCAGCATCTTAAGCTCCGCTTTGCGCTTGCGGACCTGGGTGAGCGTGATTTCGTCGATCATCGCCGAGATGCGGTCGAGCATCAAGTCGAACGATTTGCCGAGCCGGCCGATTTCATCGTGGCCGCGGATGTAGGAGCGCACGCTCAGATCGCCCTTTTGCACCAAACCGGCGACTTTATCCAGCTTGAGCAGCGGCTTCGTAAAAGCGCGCAGCGCGATCATCAGCAAAATAAAAAACAACGCAAAAGAAACGAGCTGAAGCAAAAATACGTTTTCGAAAATCGAGTTGATCTTCGAGACGGCGGTCCGGTACGGGATAAGCGACACGAGCCTCCAGCCGTTAAATACGAGATCCCGCCTGGAAATTAAATAGTCCGTCCCGTCAATGCGCACGATATTGGTGTCGTGATTGGCTTCCGCCTGCTTCAGATAAGGAAAACCTTGGCCGATCCGGGCCGGATCCGTATGGGACAAAATCCGGTTGTTCCCGTCCAGCAGCATCACCTCGAGGCCGGACGGCAGCTCCTGAAAATACCTGTGGATTTGGCTTTCCATGATCGTCACGACAACATAGCCGTATATCGTCATATCCGGAAGCCTCAAAGGGCGAACGACCGTAAGCTGGTAAGGATTGTTGCTTAACCGCTCGCTGGCGAATGCAGTAGGCAAAGTTCCTACCCAATAGGAATTATAACCGTATACGTTTTTGGCGTTTTCGAGCCACGGCTCCTTCAGCAAGCTTTCCGGAGCAAAATCGTGAGTCGGATAATTGGTAAAGTAAAGGCCGTTCCGCAGAATAATCGTCAAGTAGCTCTTTTCCCCTGCAAAAGTCAACCCGTCAATCTTGTAATACACCTCACGGCCCGTGATGAACTGTTCGTTGGTCATTCTTTCTTTGTCGTAGGCAGTGGCATTTAGCTGCTGCAATGCCATGCTTATTCCCGTGTCAAACTCAAAGTAGTTGAGCAGATAAGTCATGTATTGGAGCACGTTTGTGACGTGCCCATCCACCAGCTTCAGCGTCTCCTGCGCGTTCGATACCGCCTGATCCTTCACCGCATCGCGCGTCAAATAGTTGTAAACGGTGAGAGTCGCGAGCGCAGGCAGCATAATGCAGATGACGGACACGAGCGTCAGCTTGGTGCGGAACGATTTGATGGAAAATAAACGCAGCCAGCGCCTGTACATCCGGAATCCCCCTCTTGGTCGTAAAAGCAAAAGAGGAAGAATCGAGATCTTCCTCTCTAACATTATATTCTATTCAATCATGATCCCAAAGAGGAATGGATTTCCATCAGCCCTTGACTCCGCCGACTGCAATGCCTTCGATGACGCTCTTCTGTCCGAGCATAAAGATGATGAGCAGCGGGATGATCGCGGAAACCGCAGCGGCCATGATCAGCGAGTAAAATTCGCCGTTGATCGAAGCGAATTTTTGCATCGCCAGCTGAATCGTGTACAGTTTGTCCGAGCGGATAAAGATCAGCGGATACTGGTAAT
Organism: Paenibacillus hamazuiensis; assembly: GCF_023276405.1. Classification (NCBI taxonomy): domain Bacteria; kingdom Bacillati; phylum Bacillota; class Bacilli; order Caryophanales; family Paenibacillaceae; genus Paenibacillus; species Paenibacillus hamazuiensis. The sequence goes on along the minus strand of NZ_JALRMO010000001.1, from coordinate 232,611 downwards.
CGTTCCACGTCCAAATAAAACGCAGGATCGCATACGTGGCGACGGCCGGCCGCACGAGCGGAAACGCAATTTGCCAGAAGATGCGCCAATGTCCGGCTCCGTCGATTTTCGCCGATTCGATAAATTCGTTGTGCAGTCCCATGAAAAACTGGCGCAGCATAAACGTTCCCAGCACGCTGAAGCAGCCAAGCAGGATGAGCCCGAAGTGGCTGTCGAACAAGCCGATGTTGCGGTACAAAATAAACTGCGGAATTTGGATCGCCTGGCCGGGAACCATGTAGGTGGCCAGCACGATCAGAAACAGCCATTTCCCCGCGGGAAAGTCGATTTTCGAGAAGCCGTAAGCGGCCATCGCCGAAACGGTGCACGAAATGAGCGTCGTCAGCACGGATACTTTAATCGAATTCCAGTAATACTTATAGAAAGGATATTTGCCCATCCATACTTCGCTGTAGTTCTGGATCGCGTGCCAGCTGTGCGGAATCCATTCGATCGGATATTTGAAAACGTCCGTCTCCAGCTTGAACGATGCCGAAAGCATCCAGAAGAACGGCATCAGGAACAGCAGGCTGACGGCAAATAACACGACGGTTGCGATGATTTTACTTAACTTTACGCGTTCCTCCACGGTGCCACCTCCTAGTAATTAACCCATTTCTTTTGCCCGATCCACTGCAGACCGGTAATGATCAGCACGAAGCCGAACAAAATAACGGCCATCGAAGAAGCATACCCTACGCGAAGATTGACGAACGCCGTATCGTACAAATACCAGACGAGCAGGCTCGTCGACTGCATCGGGCCGCCTTTGGTCAGCACGGCGACAAGGTCGAACACCTTGAACGTGGAGATGATGCCCGTCACCAGCAAAAAGAACGTCGTCGGCGACAGCATCGGCAGCGTGATCCGGCGGAACTGCACCCATGCGTTCGCCCCGTCGATATCCGCCGCCTCGTACAAATCTTTCGGAATGGACTGAAGTCCGGCCAAATACACGATCATGTTGTAGCCGATCGAGACCCATACGGAAATCATCATCACGGAAGGCAGCGCGTAAGCCGGGTCGGCGATCCATTTCGGCGGGTTCGCGATGCCCAGCGACATCAGAAACTGGTTGACCGGCCCGGCCGACGGGTGAAACAGCACCTGCCATACGATCGCCACGGCCACAACGCTCGAAATATAAGGCATGAAGTAAGCGACTTTAAAAAAGCTTTTCCAATACACGTGTTTGTTGATCAGTATTGCCAAAAGCAGCGATACGGCCAAATAGATCGGCACCGTGAACATAAAAATGAAGTTGTTTTTCAGCGAAATGATGAAGCTCTCGTCTTCGAACAATTTGCTGAAGTTGGCCGCGCCGACCCATTTGAGCCCCTTCATGCCGGCGACGAAATTCCAGTCGGCGAAGCTCAGCACGAACGTGGCGATGATCGGCAGCAGCGTCAAAATCGTCACCCCGATCAGCATCGGGCTTACGAACAACAGCCCCGCCCACGTTTCCCGGCGGCGGAGCCCGCTTTTTTTATGTCGGATTTGCTTCGTTTCCGTCAGTGATTTGCTTGTTACGGTCGAACTCACTTTATCTTCACCTCTCGCTTGATGTTGTTCAGCATGTGTACATTATAGAAAAACGGCGGGTGTCGACCATAACGCTATTTTGATTTCTTGAACGCCTATTTTGACTTGTTGCGGCGATTTTGATTTTTTTCATCCGATCTGCTTTATAATCGGGTTCGTGGCACGACAAGACGAGGGGGCGTTTTTATCATGGAAAAAAATAAGCTGCCGATCTCGCAGAACCCGCTGCGGACCAAGGAGGATCTGCGCCTCGCTTTCGCGCAGCTCACCGGTCCGCTGAAGATTTATTACAGCGCAGGTTCGGCGCAGCTTCAGCTGGGACATACGGGCGCGAGCTATGCGAGCGACGTTGCCGGATACGAAGGCTTCTCGCGGGTGCTGTGGGGACTTGTGCCGCTGCTCGCCGGCGGAGGCGATTCGGACCTTTGGGAGACCATCCTGCGGGGAATCGCAAACGGAACCGACCCGGCGCACGAAGAATACTGGGGGGAGCCGAAGGACTACGATCAGCGGTCGGTCGAGATGGCCGCTTTCGGCTTCGCTTTGGCGCTTATTCCGGACAAACTTAAGGGAAAATTAAGCGAGCCGGAGCTGGAGCGGTTTGTGAGCTGGCTCCGCTCGATCAGCGATCGCAAGCTGTGGGACTGCAATTGGCTGTTTTTCCGCGTGCTGGTGCATCTGGGTCTGAAAAAAGCCGGCTTCTCCCATGACAGGCAGTTGGTGGAGAGCACACTGGATGAAATCGAGCGGTTTTACCTCGAGGACGGCTGGTATGCCGACGGAGTAGGGGGCCACAGCGATTATTACGTGCCGTTCGCCATCCACTTCTACGGACTGCTGTACGCCAAGCTGATGGAGGAGGACGATCCGGCGCGCTCCCGGCTTTATAAAGAGCGGGCCGCCTTGTTTGCCGAGCAGTTCATCTATTGGTTCGCCGAAAACGGCGCGGCGCTCCCGTACGGAAGAAGCCTTGCGTACCGCTTCTCGCAATCGGCGTTTTGGAGCGCACTCGTTTATGCGGGCGTCGAGCCTTTCCCGCTCGGCGTCATGAAGGGGCTCATTATGCGGAATTTGCGCTGGTGGTTCGCGCAGCCGATTTTTCATGCGGACGGCACGTTATCGATCGGATACGCGTATCCGAACCTGATCATGGCGGAAAACTACAACGCGCCGGGCTCGCCTTATTGGGCCCTCAAAACTTTCCTGCCGCTCGCGCTTCCGGACGATCATCCGTTCTGGGCGGCGGAGGAGCTGCCTCTTCCCCCGCTCGGCGCGAGGTCCGTGCAGAAGGCGCCGCATTTGATCGTCTGCAGGCAGACGGAAGTCTCGCACGTGCTCGCCTTTAACTCGGGGCACTTGTCGACGAACGAACATACGCATACGTCGGCCAAATACGAGAAATTCGTCTACTCCACCTTCTTCGGATTCAGCGTGCCGCGGGCGGAATGGGGCCTCGCGCAGGGCGCGTTCGACTCCATGCTGGCGTTAAGCGAAGAGGACAACCTGTACCGCGTGAAGCGCAAATGTGAGGAAATTTCGGTGGAGGACGGGCTCGTCTATGCGCGCTGGACGCCGTGGTCCGACGTCGAGGTGCGGACCTGGCTGATTCCGGGAACGCCGTGGCATGTGCGGGTTCACCGAATCGGCAGCGCCCGCGCGCTGGACGCCGCCGACGGCGGATTCGCGCTTGGCATCGAGCGCAGCTCCGGCCTATCGGCGGCGGGAGAGCTGCGGGTCGCGGAAGCCGAAGGCGGCGTTTGTGCCGTGAACGCCGACGGCGCCAGCGGCATCAGGCTCTTGTACGGCGGCGGCCGCGCGGAGCTGATTTACCCGCACGCCAACACCAACCTGCTGCATAACCGGACGGTCATCCCTACGGTGAAGGCCAAACTCCCCGCAGGGACGAGCTGGCTCGTCACCGCCGTCTACGGCGATGCGGCGGTGAATCCGTCTCTGCAGCGGTGGGAGGCCGCGCCGGTCGCGAAGGTGGAGGAAGGGCAGCTTGCCGTATATATGCCGGGTGAGGATGGGCCGGCGTTTCAGATTAACATCCTCTAACACAAACAAGCAGCCGTGTAAGAATCACGGCTGCTTGTCATATTGACGGCCTAAGCGCCGCACGATTTTCTTACTTGCAATTTCCCTTTGAAGGAAATGACATTCGAGCCCGTATCCGGCAGCTCTCTCGATTTGATCTGGCCGAGCATCAATTCGGCGGCTTTATTGGCCATTTCTACTGCCGGATGCTTGAACGTGGTCAGAGGAGGGCTGACAAAATCGGCGAAGTTAACATCGTCGATCACGGCAACCGCCAGCTCGTCCGGAATGCGAATATTGTTTTTCAGCAGGTATGGCAATATCTCCATGAGAACCAAATCGTTCCCGGCGAGCAAAGCCGACGGAGGTTTTTTCGTCTGAAACAGCTCTTCCAGCTGACGGGTAACTTCACTTATATTCACGCTTCTGACATACAGGGGGTCAAACCCGATTCCGTGGTCCTGAAGGGCGGCTTTATACCCTTGAATCCGTTCGGACCGCGTGCTTATATTGAGAGGCGGCGTGATGATGGCAATATCCTTATGGCCTTGGCTTATTAAATGAGAAGTGCATGTGTATGAGGAATGAATGTTATCCATCACAACCGTATGGACCGGCAAATTTTCCACTTTCCGATCCAGGAAAACAACCGGATAATGTTCATTTACGAGCTGCCGGTAAACCTCATCGTTTTGGCAGGTAGGTACAATAATCAATCCGTCCACTTGCTTGGCTTTGAGCATGTCAATGTACTTCTTTTCCTTGGACGGGTCTTCATCCGTATTGCAAACAATGACATGGTAATCATGGACATGACAGTAATCTTCTATCGCCCGGGTAATCTCTGTCGAAAATCGATGCAGCAAATTCGCTACGATCACTCCGATCGTCGCGGTTGTTTTTTGCTTTAAGCTTCTCGCTATAAAATTGGGCTGGTACTCCAGCGCTTTTATAGTCTGTTCGATTCTCATTTTTGTCTCTGCCGACATATATTCGTATCTTTGATTGAGATATTGCGATACGGTGCTTTTCGATACTTTGGCGGTTTTCGCAACGTCTAGGAGCGTAGCTTTTTTGCTTTTAGTCACGGTAGTCACCCCCCTGGAATCCATTTTCCCTGGTTATGTACCCATAATTCCACATTTTAAACCTATCTTACAATAAAAAATTTCCTTAATCTACCTTTGCGTCGATCCCATGATGGAAAGAAGGCCCGCCGGCAGCCATATATCCGCTGCTGTGTCCTTCCGGATCCGGAGAAATCCAGAAAGAGTACAATTGCGAATTCTCCATATAAAAACGTATCCGTATGACGCTGCGATCCAAATCTTCCAATTGCCGATTTTTCCACCTGATTTGAACTTTTGTACTGTCAGCGGCAACCGGGATGCACTCCGATTTGGAAAATCCTTGTATGACATTGGAGTCTTCATCGAGGAGCTCGGCATAAATCGCGCCTGCGCTCGAGTCCACATTCACGAACAAATACTGGCCGTTAAATTCCAGCTTTTTGGTTACGACATACCCGCCTTTTCCTTCGTCGGTCAATGAGGCAAAACCGTCTCTTCTCAGCTTGGCCAGCCCTACACTGCCCCCCGAATATTCATGAGTTCCGAAATGGGGCGATTGACCGGAGAAAAAGGAAACGTAAAAATATAACTCATCCCCAACAACAAGGCACACACCGTTCGGCGAATGCGCATACCCGTAATTCCATGTCCCCGGCTCGCGGGAAGACGAAATAAAATTGTCATAAGTCGGCCGGTCCCAATGAAATCCGTCTCTGCTGTAAGCCAACTTCAAATCATTGATTTTGGGCATTTTGGTCAGTTCGCAAATGGGATTGGGCGGACCCATAAAAACACTGAATACACCTAGCATAATACTTTCATAGGGGGTTGCATCCAGATTGTATAACTGGGTATAATAACCTAACTTCGGATCCGGCGAATCGTAAATGTCCGTCCTTGCCCAGAAGCGGACGTCCTCACTTTTCCACTTGGCCCCCTTGAAGAAGTCCTCCGTTTCATAATATCCTCTTGTTCTTACGCGGCTGTCTAACGATGAGAATGTACGTAAACTGAAAGCCCATTTTTTCGTAAACGGATTGTGGAAAAAAGTGGAGTTGTCTCCGGCAAGAGTCGTTTCCCCCACCTCGGTCCAATCGATGCCGTTGGCCGACTTATACAACTTAATGGTTTCAACAGGCGGGACAGATCCGGGTATATCATGAAAATGCTTCGGCATCCGGTGATAATATTTCACTTCAAAATCAAACTTTCGATAAAATACGAGCATTTTATATTTCTCGCTTGCGTCCGCAGCCTCATAATCGATCCATACGGCCGATCCGTCGCGGAGCGCTCCGGGTTCGTACGGAATCACTCTGTCGTCCTGCCTGTCCGGGTAAAGCTCGGACAACCGCTTCCAGCGGATTCCATCGTCGCTTTCCGCGTAACCGATCCCGTCGAACCATCCGGCCTGGTACCACATTTTAAACTTCTTGTCGGTATCGTCATAAAAAATGCCGTCATTGAAAGGACATGCGCACGTGCAATAACCGTCGTTCAATTCAAGAGGCGTTTCCGGCTCAAATACCGGTTGTTCCATGAGAACCGGCTGATGGTATTTGGTTGTCAGATTGGTGTCCTCGATGACAAACTCATCCACGAACAACTGCCTTCCGATCGATATATTTACAATCTCCGGCCAGTATGCTTTATAATCCGCAGGCAGCGGCTTATCCAGAGCGGTCTCCTTGTATTTGGGCGGCCATTGTTCCGGCAGCATAATATTATTGTATAATTTCATTCATCCACCTCATTGCAGATTCGTATGGCGTCGCGCCATCTCTTGATAAGAGCCGTCACCCGCCTCAACCGAAATGCCGATAATCACGGCGTCAAGCAGCATATGCAAGCTTTGGTCGAACTGGTTGCCAAGCGGCTGAATCGTAGGCGGCTCATCTTCCAGCCTCAGTTTGGTTGCGGCCGGGATTCTAAGGGTCAGATCGCTGTATCCCGCTATTTTCGAGTTCCGGTTGGTAGTGATGAGCATGACGGATGCTCCGATCTTTTTCGCTTGATTGGCATATAAAAGAACGGCTTCCGTAGTTCCCGAACCGGAAATCGCCACGAGCACATCGCCAGGTTCAATACTCGGCGTTATCGTCTCCCCGATCACATACGCGTTGAAACCGGCATGCATAAGACGCATGGCGAAAGCTTTTCCCATCAACCCGGACCGCCCTTCGCCGGCAACGAAAATGCGCGCAGCCCCTTTAATTCCTTCGCTAAAAGCTGCGAATTCCGCTTCGTTCACCCGGTCCAAAACTGCGGCAACCTCGATATTCATTTGCGCAAACAACTGTTTCATAATATCAAATCATCTTCCTTCTGATGGTATCCGTTACTTCTCTTCGGCGAGCGGCTCCCGTAATCGCACTTCCCACGATGACGATGGCCGGTTTATAGGGAATGATTCGTTCTATCGAATCCGCATTAACTCCCCCCGCATATGCAAACTCGGCGCCGTCCAGCGTGTGCAGGAACGAAACGATCTCCGCCTCCTTCAGATTGGCTCCCTGCTGATCCTGCATGTCCTTTCCGATATGCACGGAGAAGAGGCGGGCTCCCAACTCATACAGCAGAGCGATGGAGCCCGTATCCTCTATCCCTAACAAATCGATCATCACTTGTCCATCCGCTGAACGTGCTGCTGCCAGCGCATCCTTGATCGTCTTTGCATCTGAAAACGCCATGACCGTCGTAATGTCGGCCCCCGCGGACAATGCTTGTATCGTCTCGTGTTTTCCGGCATCGCATGTCTTCATATCGGCCAGAATTAACTTATCCGCGTATCTTCGCTTCATATCGGATATGATTTCTACTCCATACTGCTTGATAACCCCGGTTCCGATCTCGATGATGTCGATAAGATCTTTCACTTCTTCTACGATTTCCACACATTCCTGTCGTGTCAACCGGTCCAATGCCAACTGCAGCTTCAAATCAACACCCTCTTATCGTTCGATAAACTCGCTTGCCCCAAGCTTTTGCATTACCTCTTCGTAATATGGAAGCCCTTCATTATCTCCCGATACGCTAACGACCATAGAGCCTACCGTATTCGCAAACGTCAGCGTTTTTTCCAGCGGCCACCCTCTTATGATTCCGAGCAGAAAACCCGCGTCAAATCCGTCGCCTGCGCCGACCGTATCTGCGATCGTATTTACTTTTACGGCAGGCATGCTTACTTTAAGACCCTCATTATAACCTACACTGCCTTCGGATCCTTGCTTGATGGCCATACAGCCTATTCCGTATTCGGTAAATTTCGCTATCATCTCGTCCAAATCGCGAACGCCGAGCAAAAATTCAGCCTCTTCTGCACCTGTAAGCATAATGTCGACGTACGGAAGCAGCTGCGTGAGGCAATTTCTCGCTTCTTCCTTTGACCATAACTTGAAGCGGATATTCGGATCGAATGCTACCAATACATTATTTTTCTTTGCTATCTCTATTGCCTTGTGAATGACGGACATATCGTTTTGACGGATTGCCGAGAACACGCCGGTTATGTGAAGGATCCTGGAGTTCTTTATATCCTCGATGGGCAGGTCCTCCGCTTTGAGCGTAAGCGTGGGCGAGTTCATCCTGTAGTAAAACGTCCGGCCTGCGCCGTCTTCCCGTATCTCTTTAAAATTAACGGATGTCGTGTACCCTTCCATGAACCGGACATTGGATACATCGATGCCTTCGCCTCTTGCAAAATTGTAAACGTACCTGCCGAACTCATCATCGCCAAGCCGGCTGATCCATGCCGATCTCATCCCCAATCGGGCGCAGCCGATCGCCAGGTTGAGTTCGGCTCCGCCGACTTTGCGTTCGAATTCGGCAACATAGCGCAACGGTCCCTTGCTTTTAGGGTTCATCGTCACCATGGCGTCTCCTATTGTAATGACATCCAAACTCTTATCCAAAGTAATCTCTCTCTTCTATGCGAAATAGTCGTATATTCAGCTTCTTAACTTTTACTTAACGGCCCCTTGCATAACGCCTTGAATGATATATCGCTGAGCGAAAAGATAAATGAGCAGGACAGGCAGCGTGATCAATAAAATACCCGGTAAAAATTTGGCATAATCCGTAGAGTAAATATCTTTAAATACTTGAATGGCAAGCGGCAAAGTAAGATTATCTTTACCGGCGTTTTGCAGGACGATCAATGGCAATAAGAAATCGTTCCAAATCCATAAAATATGCAGGATCGCGATGGTCACGGAAGTCGGACGCAAGATGGGCAGCACAATCTTGAAAAACGTTTGACGGCGGTTGCACCCGTCCATATGCGCGGCTTGCTCCAGCTCAAACGGCAGGCTCTTGATAAATCCATGATAGATGAACACCGCCAGCGGACTCCCGAATCCGATATACATGAAAATCAAAGTTGACTGAGGCATGACGTTGATCCAACCGAGCATCTTTCCATAGACGCTGACCAGCGGTATCATAATCGATTGAAACGGAATAATCATCGACGACACCATGAGCATAAACAACGTATTATTCAACCCGGATTTGTTTCTTACAAAATAATGCGCGGTCATGGACGAGAGCAGCAATATGATCGCAACGCTGATGAACGTAATGAAGAATGTATTGATAAAACTTCTGAAATAATTCATTTGCTGAATGGCCGCTTTAAAATTCGCGAAATCTATGGACGCAGGCAAGCTAAAGGGCGAAGCCAAAATTTGCGCATTCGTTTTGAAGGAGTTGATCAAGAGCAAAACAAATGGAAACATGCTCACAATGAGCGCGGCTATCATGATGATGTAAACCGATGTCTGCCGGATAAGACGGGTCTCCATTATATTTCGACCTCCTTTTTCTTGCTGAAATACACCTGCAGCATCGTTACGGCGGCAACAATGATAAACAGCACGATTGCTTCCGCTTGTCCCATGCCGTAATCGTAACTTCTGAACGCTTTATCGAACACGTGCATGGAAACAAACACGGTGCTTTCAAACGGTCCGCCTCCCGTTAAGGAGTAGTTCAAATCGTAGACCATAAAACCTCTTTGCAAGGAAAGGAAGATCGTCACAATAAATGAAGGAACCATAAGCGGAAGTGTCATATGAATCAGCTTCTGCCAGCCGTTCGTACCGTCGATCGTAGCCGCCTCCAAAATATCTTGAGGGACATTCATTAGACCTGCGATAAAAATAACCATCATATACCCCGCGTAATGCCACACGGTGACGACGACCAAAGCCCAAAACGCTTTATCCGGATTACCGAGCCAAGATTTGCTAAACATAGCGATTCCGTATTGATTGCCGATATTCACGAAAAAGTTATTGAACAAAAACTGCCAAAGAAATCCCAGCACCAAACCGCCGATTAAGCTTGGCGTAAAAAATGCCGCACGAAAGAAATTTTGACGTTTGATCCCGGCCACTACCAAATAAGCCAATAAAAAACCTACTGCATTAATCAGAAAAACGGTCGCGACCACATATTTAATCGTAATCCGCATCGAACTCCAAAATTTCGCGTCGTGAAAAACTCCGAGATAGTTGTCCAATCCGACAAACGGCATACTGGAAGAAATGCCGTCCCACTTAAAAAACGTTAAATAAATGCCATAAAAAAACGGGACGATCATGACCATGAAAAAAATCAATACTGTCGGTCCCGTATAAAACAGTTGGTTACCTATTCGATGGACCAGGCTTTTTTCCGAGATCAATTGGACTCTACTCCGCTTCTATGTGATTTAACTTCTGAAAGCGATGGATGGAAGCAACCGGCTTTCATCCATCGCCTTTCATTACTTTCTCACACCGGGCAAATCTGCTTGGAAACAACTATTTTACATTTTTCCAATACCCTTCAATTTCTGCTGCTAACCCGGCGCGATCGGATTCTCCGCCGAGATACTTTTGCATAGCGGCGCCGATCATTTTGGAATGATCGCCGGGTACATAGTTGGCGCCGAACTGAAGCGTCTTATCGGCATTCATGTAGGTCTTGATCGATTTGGCAAGCGAATCGGCCGGTTCCAGCGTAATATTTTTGAATGCGGGAAGAATGCTTGCTTTATTCACCAGGAAATCCTGTCCTGCCGCATCATAAACGATCCAGTTCAAAAATTTCTTGGCCGCTTCCTGTTGGGCTGCCGTAGCTACCGTCTTATCAATAAATATTTGTTTGGTGGCGCCTACCGGAATCGAAGCGTTCTTTTTATCGTCGGCATTGTTGCTGGTCGGAACCGGCATAAATCCGTATTCCCCGTTCGGTTGCACGCTGTCCAATTGGCTGATCATCCAGTTCCCGTTGAAGGTGATCGCCGCTTCGCCTTTTGCAACAGCTCCGGCAATATCTTCAGCCGTTACAACAAGAGGGTCATTTTTTCTCTTGTTATATTTTTTCATCATTTCCAGCGTATCAATCAGACCGTTAAACGAAGCGTTGCCCGCCAGCTTTTCTTGACCGGTTCTTAGACCGCCGATAAACGCGCTAACGTCGCCTTTTGGCTGAGAAGCATAGGCAATCGGCAGAAAATGATTGCCTAACGACCATGGCATCGCCCCGATGATCAATGGCGCAGTTCCGGAAGCCTCAACCTTTTTAAAGAGCGCCTCCAGCGCGGAGGTCGTATGGATGGTGGATGGATCGAATGTGCCGCCTACCGCCTTATCAAGAACCTTTTTATTGTAAACAAGCCCGTAGCCTTCTACTGCGAATGGGAAAGCCAACGTTTTTCCGTCGAGCTGATTGGGCTGCGCAAGATCTTTTACCCATTGTTCACCGGACAAATCAAGCGCCTTGTCTTTAAATTTAACGATGTCGCCGGCATCCAGCATGTTCAGTGTCGCAGGGTTGCCCGAGGCATATAACACCGACGCTCTTTCAAATGGAGACTGACCGCTCGCCACCGTCAATACTTCGACTTGAATATTAGGATTTGCTGCGGTGAACTTTTTGGCCGCTTCTTCGGCAGCCGCCTGGATTTGTCCTTTCGAATTCAAGAACGTAATTTTAACCGGTTTATTCGAATCTCCGGCATTCCCGCCGGTTTCTTTGCCCTCCGAACCGCTCGAACCGTTGCTGCCGCCGCATGCGGCAAGAATCATGGATAATGCAGTCATTAAGACGATCGGTTTTGCAAATTTGAACGATTTCATTCTTTTTGTATCCTCCCTTGTAATAAGTGCGCTAAATATTTCAATACACTAAGGCGTCAACTGGATCTTATAGTTTTCTAACCACCTCCGAAGACTCACCAACTCGAAAAAGCGCTTTCGTCCGCTCGGTTATCTACGGTGATATATTCAAGTGTGAACGGTAAAAGCGCTCTGCTGGACCCTTTATATGTACTTTTTCATAAACCGTTTTACTAAATCGGTTTATGAAACGATAGTACTATATATTTTAGTATTTTTCAACCATGTTGTTGGAAAACGGCGAATGCTCTTCCAGAAATAACGCGTCATACAAATCAGGAGTTCAATCCTGTAACATAATAGCCAAAAAAATCGTCTAATCAAGATGAGCGGTATTGCATTATACATAAGGAGCAGTGATCGGTTGAACGATTATGTGGCAGTGATGATTGCGTTAATGTTGGGGTTCGGGTATTTATTTATCAGGCAATCTCGTAAGTATGCAAACCGTCTTATCGTCGGATGGATTGGCTATGCCTTAATAGCCATGAGCGTTTTGCTTATTATCATTGTCGTATTGACCTTTTTCTCGCAATCGTCGCACCAGTACGGACATTAATTGCTCTCTTCAAACGGCTGATAAGTGGAGGCTAAAAAAATTGACAAACCTGAACTTGCGTGCAGGCATGATGATACTGATGATGCTTGGCGCTGTCGCATGCAGCGCCGACCGGGAAATTCATCCGGACGGTATGAACGCCGCAGGCTCCGAACATCATGAACACCGTCCGGCCTATAGGCCGGACATATTTCCGGAAGAAACGGTTATTCCATTTGCCGAAAGTTTGGGCCAGCCTTTGGATACAGCTTCTCCCCCGGCCGGGGCTAAAGTTGTCTCAAATTTTGCCCTTCCCGGCTCTGAAGCGGAAGTTCTCTTGTATTCGAACGGTGATGATAGCAAAAGCGTAAGCGGGTATCTCAAGGGCAGAAATTCGGTATGGAGGCTGGGGGAGGTATCCGGATTTAGTGACAATCAAACCTGGATCGCCCCTTTGAATTTCATTTCCGGGGAAATATTCGGCGCTTCGTTGGATATCCCCTTCGGCCCAAACGGGGCTAAGAAGGGTGTGCTAATTTACCGCCGGGAAACCGATACTTGGAACGTCGTTGATTTTCAAGGGCATCCGGCCGTTCAGACGGACCTCGACGGCGATGGCGTGCCGGAATGGGTCGGTAATCAGACGGATTGGGTGCCTCCCGCCCTCGAGATCCACCGCTGGGCGCCTGAGCATAAACGGTTCGAATCAACCGTCCTGCAGTGGGACGCGAGCCTGTTCCCCGGTGAGGATAACGAAACCCCATCCTACTCATCTCTTTTTATGGAGGATGGGACACCCTTCATTGAAATCGGCAATGACGATGCTTATGCCTACTTCACCTACGACCGCGGGGTTTTGAAAAAATACCGGCCGGCTGATACCCGCGATCGGGTTCTGGAGATGCAAAAGGCGCGGCATCATTGAAATGGTGCGAAGAACCATGATACGTCCTTTTGAAATTTTAACGGACTGATGTTCTCAGTCGAAAAAAATAACGGCGATAGCCGGCAGTCCCATCTCCAGGGGCATACCGGCAATTGCCGTTTTTTATTGTTTTTTGCGGAATCGTAAGAAGCCGGACGGTATCGCGAGTTCATTCAACTCATCAAAATAAATCAGTGTCAACTTATCAAGGTTGGAACTATCTTCTCGTACTGATTAACTGGTTACCGGGCATTTACCGAAATATATTGAATTTATGCCGCTCTTCCAGATATCCGACACTTTAACATGATCAGTAACGGAATAAACTATATTCTTCTACAATTACATTGAGCAAACCTACCAAATATTATAAAATTAGAATACCAAATTTAACATAGGGAGTTCCAAATTGCTTTGGATCTATTGGTTCCAGACACACTGCCGTTTGTGGATGAAGTAATAATAGGTGTAGGTCTTCTCAGAGGGATTGTCAAAGAAAATGAAGCTGGAAGGAGCGCTTAACTTGTCGAATTTCAATGTTGAAACAAAAGTCACTGATGGTGGCGTGTGGTGGGATAACGTCAGAGAGAAAAAAGGTTGGAAACTGCAAAAACATAAAATTACAGGTCATTACCGTATTATCAGCCCAAGTAAATACAGAAAGGCTTGGGGTTCAGATAGAGAGGAAATGCTCGGACTCTTCGATGAATTCACGTATGAAGAACCGAAGGTTTCAACACCTATCAAATCACAAAAAGAATCCACCCCAACTAAGCCGAGCAAGCAGGAAATCCTTGCACAACTTAAAGATTTAGGTGAACTCTACGAAAACGGTGTTCTTACTAAGGACGAATTTGAAGGTGCAAAGAAGAAACTGCTAAATGAATTATAGTGGTCGTCAGTAGATCTCAACACGACAACGGAGTTGTTCTAGTCGAGATTTTAATTCTTGGGCTTCCTCGTAGGACTCAAGGGTGCAAACCTTCGAAGGTATGTTTTTTACTATAGAGCGACATACTTCAAGAGGAAGCCTTGTACTCTGTTTAATTTCCCTGACAATATCAATTCTAAAATCAAGATTTTCGATCTGTTTCAAAAACACTTCGTAAACCACTTTATTATCCCCACTAGACGATAATATCAACTCTTGTACTATACGTAATTCCGTTAGTAATTCATAGATCAGATTCCGAATAGAAATTGGCTTATCGAAGCGGCATATTTCCTGATATTTATCTAAACTATCTGTACTAAAACCTAAAGGTTCTACCGTTCTTGAGAGTTCACTTATCATATTAAAGATATTAAAATCGAAATAAACATCCTCTTGAGCACTTAATCCTCCGATAGGTTCTATCAAATGGTTTACCAGCTTTCTGTCAGAGAACAACTCCGTGATAAATTGCATTAAATTCATTGAACCTTCTAATTGTAACCGTTGCATTGAATCTTCAAGTAACAGTAAGTTTTGAGTATCCCAATCGCCTTTTGTGATTTCGAAAAAATCTTTTGTGAGGCATACGATCTTCTCAATATCTTTCAAATCGATGTAGTTGATTCCAGAATACTTCTTTACCGATAAAGTTGCATGCCAATTTAGTAAATCGATGTTCTTCTCAGCTTTTATTAGTCTACTATTGAGATTCGTAATATTTTTTTCAGTGTAATCGAAAAACGCATGTAAATGAGTATACACCTGCTCGAATTTCTTGTCGTTTTCAAGAAACAGTAGATTGAACTTGTTATGTACTGCTGCAATGACGTCTAAAGTTAGACATTGTCGATCAGCTAATTCTTGAAGTGTTTGCTGGGCAATATATTGAAAATGAAAGATATCCTCTTCCATCGCTTGTCTAATTGCACGATTTTTTCCCGTTATCGTTCGAAACATGTGTGTGAGCATTCCTTGTTCCTTCAATTCTCTCCATCGAGCTTTACCACTCGTTAATGCAGTTACGCTTCTTAAGGAAAGGAGAGCCAACTGACCGCTTTTATTTACCCCTTCTAAGGCACGTTTAATACCAAGATCAATTTCTTCTCGCGCCTTTTTTCTTATCTTATTTTCATCTACAATCATCAAGGAACTCAATCTGTTCCCTCCCTTCTCAATTTCCTCTCAAAATCCATCATCTGATTATGCAATCTACCGTTATACTCTTTGTGCAAGCGTTCGAACTCATTATGATCGCGCTGAATACGCTCTGTTGTCTGAATGAATTTATATTCAAAAGATAAACTCCTTAGAAATGGCTCTAATAATGCTTTAGTATCCTGATAACCTTGTTCTATTCGTCTTTTGGCACCTACTGCAGTAAACTGCAGTGTTCCATTAAATAAGTTACCTTGAGCATCCTGAGGAAGGATCTCAATAATATTTGCCTTCGGATACTGCTCTTTATTAATAAGGCTACTCCGATCCAGCAATACTACAAGAATAAGATCGCAACCTTCTTTGTACACTGGTTGAATCGGATTATTATCTCCAACCAGTGGTAATCCGCCATCATAATATAATTTACCGTCAATCTCTTCAGGTGGGAATACACCTGGAATTGCAGAAGTGGCTAAAAGGTATTTTTCTATTTCATCCGGTGTTAGTCCGTTCAATCTTATGTATTTTGGTTCTTGACTTCCCAACTGACAACAAGTCACATAAAAAGGAATACTCGATGATGTCACAGAGTTTAAGTCTACTGCCTCTTTTATAAGTTTTATTAATCCATGCCGCGTGAAGATGCCATACCCTTGTAAGACATTCGCATACTTATAAATCTTCGTGTCAGATATGTTCATACCGATCTTTTGTAATGATTCTAATAATTGTGCACTTCTTAAAGAGAGGATCTTCTCTGGACTCATTGTAAGCCATACTTTTTCGGCTGCTCGATAATCGTTTTGCAAGAATAACGCTCCATTCAACGCTCCTACTGAAGTTCCGGAAATCGCTTTAATGCTCTTTTCTAAGCCAAATTCACGTAGAACTCTCCATACTCCAATTTGATAAGCTCCCTTTCCCCCACCCCCGGCAAGAACAAGCCCAATTTTCTTCATTATATTCCAACCTTCTCTTAGTATTTGACATTGAGGTTCCTTTTCGTTATGTTCGATGAACTCCACATTTAGATTTGGAAAGTGAAGCTTAATAATTAATATTACAATAGATTCAAGCAGCCAGTAAATCAAAATTGAATTTGGGCGAAAGGTAATGTGTTGGTTGGTTAGGGGATCGGATAGATGGGGATAATCGGGTCTTGTTCAGGACATTCTCAGTCATGAAGAGCCTGATACAACAGCAGTTTAACTCATATTCGAAAATGACGAGCAAAATCGCTGTCGATGAAATGGATGAACTCTGATCTTTTTAATAGCAAAATAGCTGCTATCTATTCGTTTTTTGAAAAATTAGCCCTTGTTTTCAAATGGTAATGAGGTGGTTACCATGAGCCTTTTCAAACGAGCCGGAGGAAACCGTTGTAAACTAGGGCTCCCTGCCGATACCCCGGTCTTTTGCGTGTTGAAGCAAACCCTGCGACCTTTAAAAGCAACGTAACTTGAAGCAATATTTTGCCGTGAAACCTTTTGATTATATGAAAATCTCTTTCTTTGCAGAACGCGCGGCGCCCAAATGGCTCTAACGGCAACGCATCTGAATAGGTTCATTTTTTCATACTCATATCCCTTTCCCCACTATATCCCCTATCCATCATTACAGACCTATCCTGTCGGGAACGGGATAAAGTTCTTGTCACGGAAAATTGACAGGAACTTTATCCCATAATCTAAAAAGCCGCGATTTACGCGGCATTTGTTTAGATAATGTTCTTGTAACCCACAGCTTACTGCTTGCTCAGCAAATACCGGGCATCGCGAAGCAAATAATCTGCGGCCGTACTTGAAATATGCTTGCCGCTTTGCGCCTTTACAAAATTTACGAAAGCGGTCAAGTCATTCGCCTTCAGCTTGCTTTGCAGGCTGTTCGCTATACCCTCGTTATCGATCCAGCCCGCATCGGTAAATCGTATGACCAGATCCTGCAGGGACGGTATGCTTGCCGTTGTTTGGAACGTTACCGTAACGCTGCCGGAATTCCCTGCCTGATCCGCCGCCGTCACGGTAAACGTGTGTAAGCCGAGCGGCAGCGTATACAGCGGAATTGTCGTTCCTTGCCGCAAACCGTACGTATCCAGCGTAACAGTCGTCTTGCTGCCGTCAACTCCGGACATGGAGTCGTGAATCGTAACGAGCGGCGTAATATCGACGGAGTCGCTGTATGCGCCGTACACGAGTCCGGATACCGTAATCGCCGGTGCTGTTTTGTCGATGTTCACGGCAACCGTGTGCGCCTGCTCCGTATTGCCTTCCTTGTCGACGCTCCAATATTCCAGCGTATGCTCATCTTCGGCGGTCAAAGTAACGGAGCTCCCGATTTGCTGCGGGCCGCCGTCCACCTTGAAGTAGGTTGCGGCAACTCCCGACTCTGCGTCGGCAGCCTTGAACGTTACCGTCGTATCCCGATTGACCCAACCCTGAGGCGCATCGTCCGTTGTCACCGGAGGAGTCCGGTCCGCCCCCTTCACGACCCCGTGCAATCTCAATTCGGTCATGTTCCCGAACCACGAATTCGAGTTGTAAATGCGGATATACCGGTAAGATGCAGTGCCGCCGACGGCGAGCGACTGCCAATCCGGCGTTGCCGCCGCAGCATTCGTCAGAGTCGTCCATGTCGCATTATCGTTAGAGCCTTGGACAACCGCTCCCTTAAGCCGGCTGTATAACCCTTGATCTTGTCTTGCAAGAAGCTCCACGCTGGAAAGCGCAACCTCATTGCCTTCTTTAAAATCGAACGTAATATAGCTGCCCGCTCCGGAGCCGTTCAAACGATAATCGGAATTCGTATTCGGATTGCCGTCAAATAAATAGTTCGTCTGTTTTAACGTTTCCGCTGCGGTTCTTCCCGCCGTCGAATCGATTAAAGCCGCAATGCCGGTCACATCGCCGATCAAATCCGACTCGTCGGCCAGAAACAGCTTCGAATTATCCGTTGTAGAAAACGCGGTGTCCCCGTTCGTTCCGTCGTTTCTTTGGTAGTCGATCGAAAAATAGACCGCACCCGTCGACACTCCTTGATTCATAGCCGCCACAGCCGTCCAGTTGATATTGTCCGACGTAGTAACCGCGGCATCCTGGCCTTGAATTTTTACCTTTACGTTACGAATGGCTTCCTTCGCCTTGATAGTTAATGTTACCGAGCTCCCCAGTGCAATCCGGCCGCCTACGCTTTGGTCGGAGCCGATCGAGATCGACTGAAGTTTGTTGCCGGTCTCGTAGCGCTTGCCATAAATCCGAAATTCGCCCAATTCAAGCATGTTGTTCACCGTATTATGAAGAACGTCGGGCTGCGGATGAAGCATTTGGATTTTGATATACCGGAATTGCGCATTTTTGTAAGCATCGTCAACGGCAAGCACGGCCATGTCGTCGGTAAACGGCGTTTCCCCCGGAGTGAGCCGCGTCCAGTTAACGCCGTCGTTGGACCCGAACACCGCCGAACCCGCCATCCGGTCCGTAAAATTCATCCTTCCTTGCATGGCAAAGGCATCGGCTGAAATTTTATAATCCAGTCCGAAATCCAGAACATGGTATAAATTCGGCGCCAACGTATAAGCGGCAAACGTATTGTTATTGCCGTCCGCAAGCAGCGAGATGGCGCTGCCGAAGGTGGACGTTGCGATTTTGGCATAATCCATGCTTCCGTCCGGCAATAAAGGAGTCAGAAGCTGCAGGGCCTCGGCGGCGCTTCTCAGACTTGACAATTGCCGATAAAACTCTGCATCGGTTGCGGTCTGGATTTGCCCCATCGTATCGTTATACACGGCTTGAAAATGGTTAAGCGATGCCGTCACGTAACTGGAGCCCGGATCATAAGGTACAACGGCCGCTTGCACGGCGGACGTCCGGTCAGCGGTGACCACCAAATTGACTTTCTTCGCGGCCACCGTTGTGCCGTCGGAAGCCTGCACGATAAAGGAATACGTTCCGGCCTGCGCCGGTTGCCACGAAAACGCGCCTGTAGCCGCATTTAACTGAGCGCCGACCGGACCGTTCTGCATCTCGTAAGCGAGTACGTCGGTGCTCTTCGAATCTGTAGCGGAAAAGTCCAAGGTCACAGGAGCGCCGACATAAGCGACCGTATTCATATCCGCCGGACCGGCTTGAAATACCGGCGGCGTCAACGCAGTGCCCGCTTGCACATTCAGATGATCGATGTCAACGGTTGCCCCGTTTCCTCTGACATTCATATACAAGAGGCTGTAGTCGCCATCCAGCTGTCCATAGCTTACGCGGCCAATCCCCATGTCATAGGTGATATATGTCCACTGTCCCTTCGTATCCGGCAGCGTCAGCGTATGGTAAGGCGCCGATTGAAAATCTTTGCTCAACTCCAGCACGGCCGGGCCGTTCGTTCGGAATTTTAATCCGATAAGCCGCGAATTCGTACGATCGGCGTAAGACAGATTTTGAACGGCGATTTTGCCGCCTTGAGCCGTCGCGCGAAACTGCACGAAGGAAGTATTCCCTTCATTGACGATTAACGTATTGCCGTCAAACGCCGTGTACCGCTCCTCGACTTGAACCAGTGCCGGGTCCGGCTGCTCCTTGGGAAGATACCTCGTCCCTTCGGACTCGGCCGCCTGCGGAATATAGATCCACCAGTCTCCTCCCCCGTCAACGCTTTCCCAAGCTTGGGCCAAAGCCCCTTTATAATAATAATTCGACGGGGTTCTCTTCGTAAAAGCTTCATAGAAGTAAGGGGCTTTCTCCGCTACATTGACTCCTCGAACGTAGGTGTAGTAATAGTACATATCCCAAAAAAGCGCCGTCGTCGATCTTCCCCTGTAGGAGTCGGACAGCTTTTGATAAATGCCTCTTACCGTTCCGTCCGGGGAAATGGCGTACGGAACCGGCACCCACGGCGTGTCGTATCCGAGCATGTACTGCCAAAAATAATTGGCCGCCGCCAAAATGCGGTCACCCAGAAACTCGTACGGTCCGACCGCATTCGCCTTGTCCGATACGGTGCCGTCCACCGGATCGACCTTGGTCCCCTGGGCCAGAAGCATCCTCGATATGACCGCCGCATTCGTCAAGTCGCCGGAGCCGTGCGCCTGGTCTCTGCCCATCTCCACATGCTGTACGACCGGCTTATCGAGCTTCTCTCCTGTCGCGGCATTCGTATCGATGAGCCGGAACAGCTGCTTGACCGATCCGTTGAAGCCTTGGTCCCGAGCGGTCTTATTGACGGTAAACCATTCTACGCGCTCGTTGTACCCCTCCCTGTTGTCGGTAAAAATAAAACCGGCCATCGCTCCCAAAATCGCGTAGTTATTTTGATTCATAAACCAACTGTTGTCGTACTCGAAGGTGTTTATGACCGGATTGATCAGGTTGTTCGTAAAATTGGCCGTATCCTGCTCCGTCCACGCAAGCTCCGCCGTTTGACAGCTGAGTACCTCAAAATTTCCGCCGCAGTGACCATCCGGTTGAGCGGAAAGCCCGCGTGAATATGCGCATCGGTATAATACGCGTACTTCGCCGGATCCATCTGCGACCAAATGCGAATGATCCGCATGGCATTGGCCCGGTAAGTCTCGTCGCCGGTGATATAATACATCAATGCCTGCGTATACGCTTTCAAACCGTCGGAAATAAATCGCGATTGGACTCCCTGGCTGTTAAAAGCATCGGTCGCCGGTTTCGTCGGGTCCGTAGAGCTTTGATTGCTGGACGTCACCGTTTTCGAAGCGGCGGACGATACGGTCATCGCCTTGTAATACGAGTACCACGGCTCTTTTTGCGCCAGCACCTGCGCTCTCATATTTTCCAAAATAGATTTGGTCAGACCGACGCCCGGGTGAGTAAAGCCGTTTGTGACCGTTTCATAAATTTGCACCTGATTGCCAGAATTGACGGTTCCGCCGGTATCCGCAGCCGTAGCCCCGCGAGCCGGCATGAACGCCGCAAGCATGCTGACGGCAGCGGCGATCGCCAGCAAACGCTTCCCCAGCAAACGTTTCCATAGATGCACGAATCTACCCGCAGCTTTGTCCTTCATAAAATTCCTCCTTCGCTTTGTAGGTTGCTCCGCTCTATTCGATTATTAATGAATCTCCCCGGTAATGATATGAGGTTTTTTAAGAACTTGGTGATGTTTTTTTATTAAATACGGAAACGAGCAGCTCGGCACAAGCAAAACTTCTGATCGGGCAGTCAGACCTTTCTGAACATCGCAGATGAGCTAGGAGTCTGTCCGACGAAGCAAAATCGGTGAATTTTTATTCAATAACGTGTATTCCATGTAAGGGATTGCCTCTCCACCGCTCTTGAAATCAAGTTGTTTTTATTATAATAGTCCGATGTAACAACTTGATTTCAAAGGCGGCCGTAAACTTTCCGAGGCAATTCCCTCCCCTCCATACATCAATTGAATAAAAATTCACAACATCTAATCCGTCGGACAGACTCCTAGATGCGATAAAATTCTAATGGTCGCCACGGAGGTTATTGCAAGGAATTTGCGGATTTTACAATTCTAACGGTTCTGGATCAGGTTATTTGGGCAATATGATGATCTTTTAGCGGATAATCTTTCGAATAAGCTCAATGGTAACCGTTATAATTTGAAAATGAGCATTTTCAGCTAAATAAGCTCTATTACAACCATTACAACCGTTACAGGCGATTCAGCGGAAGTTTTTCTTGTGATAAAGAATTTCATCATCTCTACTGATAACATATAAATTCTTTATCACTGAAAAAAGCGGGGCTGCCGCTCGGACAGCCCCGCTTCACTGCAAAATTATTTCTTTCCCGGCCCTTCGCCCCGGTTTGTCACCGTCACCGCCGCCGAAGCGGATGCGGTGTTCCCGGCTTTGTCGGTCGCGGTGTATGTGACCGTATAGATGCGCCCGCCGCCTTTGCCGGATCTTTCCGCGCGCAGCGCAAACGCGGTATCGTAGGTGCCGTAATCGGCTCCCTGGATATCGCCTGCCGTAGCTCCGTCACCGAGTCCGTCATCCGGCTCGTTGCTGACAATGGAAGTCAGCACGATCGACTGCACCTGCGACAATAAGTCGCTTGCCGAAACCGTTGCCGCGATGGGCACAAGCTGATGGTTGGGCGGCCACAGTTCCGTCTTGTCGAGGGAGATTTGCAGTACCGGCGCCGTTTTGTCGATGCTCACCCGCACCGAATGCCGCGCCTCCGTATTGCCCGCCGCATCCCGGCTCCAATATTCGATCGTATGCGTTCCCTCGGCGGTTAATGTTACCGACGTCCCCTGCTGTTCCGGTCCGCCGTCAACGGTGAAATAAGTCGCCTCGACGCCTGATTCGGCATCCTCGGCATGCAGGTTCACCGTCACGTCACGGTTGACCCAACCCGCCGGAGCATCGGCGGTCGTCACCGGCGGCGTCCGGTCCGAAGGTCCTCCCACTACTTCCAGCGCATCGATTTGCACATTCGATTTCATGACGAATTTCACCGTATGGCTGCCGTTCGGCAGGTCGGTCAGCGCGTAAAGCATCCGTTTATAGCCGCTCATTTCGGCCGGGCGGTCAATGCTTTCCCGCAAAGCGCCGTCGACATAAACGTCGGCCTTCATGCTGCCGCTGTCCGCAATGCCCACAAGATATAAGCCGGTGCCGTTGAAATCGTATTCCAGGTTTGCTTCCTTCGACTGACCGGAGGAAATATCGATCCTGTCCGCAACGACCGCGGTGCCGCTGGAGGCGGCGTTTTTCGTGCCCGTGACTCTGACTTTCAGCGTATGCGTGCCTTCCGGTAAAACCGGGCTCGTGTAGACAAGCGTTTGATCGGCGCGCGCTGCCGCATACAAATCGACAAACGTTTCCGCTCCCCCGTCGATGGATACGGCGAAAATGCCGTGGTTCGGAGCGACCGGAGCGTAAATGCGCGCCTGCGTTCCCTGGAAAGAAACGGTGTAGCCGCTGCCGGCGGTGCTGGTCCAGCTGTTGTCGGAATTGTAAGCGCCGGACTGCGAGCCGTTGCTCCACGTTCCGCTGTAGTTGAACTGATACGGTCCGGTCCCGGTCGTTCTGTCATTGACGGTGATCAGGTCTCCGGCGGTCGCCCTGCTGAGCGTACGCCGGTAATTCGTGTAGGCATCGACGACCTGGCTCCATTGACCTGTCGCCGCGGTATAACGAATGCCGGCATCGGCATCGTCCACGCGTTTCACGAAAATCGGCAGCTTCGGATTCGTCGCTTCCACCTTCACATTGTCGAAGGTCGCAAAATGATAGCCGCTGCCCAAAGCCGCTTGGCCGCTCGACAAGCCCCCCGGCGGGATTCGGTAATCGGCGACCTGCTGATGATCCACCTCGGCCGTAACCAAATCGCCCGCGAAACCGAGCTGCAGGTGGTGCCACCGCGCGGGGTCGAAGGACGATAATGCCCCTTTCTTCAGCACGGTGCCGCCCAAACGAAGCTCCCACGCTCCGCTGCCGCTCA
Organism: Paenibacillus hamazuiensis; assembly: GCF_023276405.1. Classification (NCBI taxonomy): domain Bacteria; kingdom Bacillati; phylum Bacillota; class Bacilli; order Caryophanales; family Paenibacillaceae; genus Paenibacillus; species Paenibacillus hamazuiensis. The sequence goes on along the minus strand of NZ_JALRMO010000001.1, from coordinate 208,767 downwards.
GCTTCACGTTATAGCCGACCGGCGGCGCACCGCTTCCCGGAGCGTCGACGATCCGGCCGGAAATCATCGCGTATCCCGCGGCGTTGCCTTCGAGGGATACGTCCGCGCCGATCTTGTAGTTGGCCCAGTCCGGGTCACCGAACAGCGTGTATGGATCGGGTGACTCCCTGTACACCCAATCGACCGGCTTTGTGCCTGCGGTGATCACCTGCCTGACCCCTTTGCCGCTGAGGCCGCCCGCCGTCACTTCAAAGGCTCCTCCCTGATCCTCGAAGTAAAGCGGCTGCTTGCCTTCGGTATAGCTGTCGAAGCTGTCAGCATAAGGCAGCTGCAAATTCGTATTCTCCGGGTTCGCATGTTTGGGCTCGCCTTTCCGCTGCCCTGTCGTCGTCGTTAAGGAATATACGGAGTAAGGCTCCAGCGTGATCGCATATACCCCGTTTTCCGGCGTAATGTCCGGAAGCTGCACGAAGTCTTCCGTTTCCGTCGTTTTCCACGGATGAACGGTCCCCTTGGATAAACCGCCCGATACCGTAAAAATGTACTTCTGCGGCCGCGCCGTCGTATTCACCGCAATGACGCTGTAATCGCCGGTGCCGTCCGGTTTTTTCAGCGTCACGTAATTAAACGTATCGCCGACTGCGGAAGAACTGTCCAGGTACTGCCAGCCCGGCTTCGCAAACTGGGTAAAATGCGCCGTCAGCCAGACGCCCTTGGTGACGTCGTAATGCCCCGTCCAAGGCTTGTCGGCCACGAGAGCGCCCTTCGTATTATAAGGCACGTCCTGATAATAAGCCTCGAGGAACGGCTGCATTTCGAATTTGGTCATTTTTCCGTTGACATAGGACGTCATGATGCCTTTGACTACATCCTGCAGGGCACCGGACGGGGAGCGCAGGCTGTGCGACCGGACGGGCGGTCTCGCTTCGCTGTGCCAGAGCGGCTTGCCGCTCGTTTGTGCGTCGGCGGTGCTCGTGAAAATATAATGACCGCCGATCGCACCGACCGCCTGGTTTAACGCAGAGTCCGTCTTCAGCGTCGTTGCAATGCTCCACGGGTTCGATACCGCGTCGCGGACGACCAGCTTGACGCCGGCGAAGCCGTCGGCGTTAAGGCGCGGACGGAGCACATTGACCACATAATCGCGGTCGAAGGAACCTTCGTTCTGATCCGGGCCCAAATAATCGAACCGAAGCCCGTAAATGTCCTCGGCTCCTTGCAGGTAGTTTTTATAATATAAGTACTTGTCTTCGTTGGACGCAATCCATCTTGGAGTTCCCCAGCGCAGCGCATCGAGCAAGAGATCCGGATTCGCCGCCTTAGCCTGCTGCGCCAGCCAAAGCCCGGAGCCGCGGGTAATGTCGAAATCGGCGGCCGAACGCATATGGCTCGGCTCCGTGCCCGACGAGGAGTTGACGTCGGAGCCGATTTCCAGCTTGAGATGATCGAGCGAAGCCCCGAAGTTCGGTTTGAACAGCAGATCGATGATGTCCTGCCGCTGCTCTTCCGGGTAATCCATCAGCAGCTTGGACGAGCCGCTGGACGATACATAACCGATCCCTTCGTAGACTCTGCCGATTTTGGAATCGTTCAGATCGACACGGACGGTGTCCAGATCCGGATTCGTCAAAGGCGCCGTTTCGACATTGTCGATCGAGGCGATGCCGCCCTGCGCCCACAGGCCCGCCTGCCCGAACGGCAGCGCGTTGTCCGCCGCCTTAAGCAGCGGCTGGCCGTTGACATAGCCGCTGAGCGCGCTGCCCACGAGTTCAAAGCGAAGCGAATACGCTTTGTTCGATGCGAAACCGTAATAGACGCTGCCGAGAACCGTCTCGCCGCCGGCCGCTTTTTTCACAAGCTCCAGCTGGTTGGAAGGTTTGTTCGCGCGCAGCAGGTAATAGTTGTTCGCATCCTTCAGCCGCGCCGCAATGCCGAAGGAAGCGTTCTCATCCTGCGGCGTGTAGGACGCCGTAATCCGGTCGTCGAACTGCGCCTGCACCCCGCCGATGAGCAGTCCCTCTTGCACCGGATCGAGCTGCCGCAGTACCTTCGTACCGTTATAGACATCGTCGACCACCGACCATTTTCCGGACAAAGAAGTCCAGCCGCTTGTGGCACCGCTTTCAAAATCATCGAAATACGGCGTTCTTTTCGCGGGGATCAGGCTGACCGTAATGTCGTCGGCGGAAAACACGCCCCATTTGTCGCGGAATCCGACTTTGCCGGACGGAAACGTGCCGCTCGCATCGAAATAGCTGATCAGCTCCTGCCCATCGAGATAACATCGAAAATAATTTCCGATTGCTTCGACTTTAAGCGTGTACCAACGGTTCGCCGCTACGGAGCTCATTGGGGCGCTGGCGAGAACGGCGCTGTCGGCTCCGTTTACCCTTTTGGAAAATTCCACCGTCTTGCCGGGAGCGTTGATGCGGAACATGTAGAAGTTGTTTTTGTCCTGGGCTCTAACGAGCATACCCGGAAAAGCGCCCGTATCGCCGAGGTTCATTCGGACCTGGTAGCTGTAATCGGTCCACGCAGGATTGCCGTTCGTGACGATCGCTTCGAGCGTCGTGCTCGACTGCTTCAGCACCTTGTTGGCCGCATTGCCCGGCTCCGCGGTAACGGCCCAGGCACCTCCATCCTGCTGCCAATCATCGAACGTGCCATCCTGGAAATCGTCGGTGAACAGCACGGTGGCGGCATCCGCGCTCACGGTCGCGGGCAGCGCCGCAAGCGGAGCCAGCAGCGACACGACGAGCAGCAGCGACATAGCCGCCAAGTAGATACGTTGCCTTTTTGCCAATATCATCTTCCTCCCATCGTAAATGAATATTCGACTTCGAGGCTAATGTAACATAATCGGGCATGGTTTGATAACGCTTTCTTTACTGATTTTGGAACAATTTTTACTTTTTTCAGAGGCGTTTGAATGTACAAAACTGCACCTCCATTGTTAGTCATGTCTAACAATGGAGGTGCAGTTCAACGGACAGCCTGTTTTTTCGGGAGTCGATCGGTCCCCTCGCAGCGCCGGAACGCGCAACTAGGCCGAGCAGCAGGGTCGGATCGGGAATCGCCAATCGCGTAACGGACCGTAGCGACGTTATTTGGCCATTAAGCATCCTTTTGAAATTTTAACGGACCGCAGAGGTCTTATTCGTTCCAGCAGCCGTGAATCGAGGCCATTTGCAGCGAAATAACGTCATCTGGGTCCGTTACTCTCGAAAAGATGCCGTTTTCGCGCAAATAGGGGCTATCGTGTCCGTCACGCCGATGAAGGTCGGCATGGAGTCTGACCACCCGCCGTACAGCGCCGGAATTCGCGCCGGGAGAGGCACGAGTTAGGATACGCCGGGCCGTCTCCCTGCAAAGCTCGCCGAACGGCGCTGTCGGAGGTAGCCTCGATCGTACCTTCCGCTTTACGCCCGCAAAAGAGGCCGGAGCCCGTTCCATACGCCGACGCCGGGCTCCCTCCCTGCAAAACTCCCCGTGCCGGCCGCTGTCGGAGGTACCCGCGATCGTTCCTCCCGCTTTACGCCCGCAAAAGAGGCCGAGCCCCGTCCCACACGCCGCTGCGGATTTCCTTCCGCAGCACCGGGGCGACTTCGGCGGCAAACCGCTCAAGCTGCTCCTTTTGCTCCGCCACCGGCAGCCCGTCTACGTTAATGCTCAGCACCTGGTGCCCGTAAGCCTTATGGTAGCTCAAGATTTTCTCGATCACGCGCTCCGGGCTGCCAACCAAAATCGGGCCGTTCGCGATGTTATCCTCAAGATCCTTAAACGGCGAACGATTGTGCTGCGCCGCCGCCGTCGCGCGATGCGCGTCGTAGTAGGGCCGGTAACGGGCAATTGCTTCCTCGTCTGTATTCGCCAAAAACAGGCCGCCCGATCCGGCGCCGACGACGGCCCTTGCCGGGTCGTGGCCGTAGTAGGCCAGCCGCTCTCGGTAATGATCGATCAGCGCTTTGTACTTGGCCTGCGGATGGAACGTGTTTGAAGAGAAAATCGGCTCGCCGTACCTTGCCGCAAGCTCCGTGGAAAACGTGCTGGACGCGCTGCCGTGCCATACCGGAATCGGCTGCTGATAAGGTCTCGGCTGGGTCGTCACGTTGTCCAGAGGCGGCCGGTAACGGCCTTGCCAGGTGATATTCTCCTCGTTCCATAAACGTTTCAGCAGCGCGTACCGCTCGGCGAGCGATTCCCACTGCTCCGCTTCGGCCACGCCGAAGAGCGGATAATGGCGCGGGTCGTTGCCCTTGCCGATGATCAGCTCGAGCCGGCCTTCCGACAGGTGGTCGAGCGTCGCGTAATCCTCGGCCACCCGCACCGGATCGAGCACGCTGAGCACCGTCACGGTGGTGAGCAGGCGGATGCGCTTCGTTTTGGCGGCGATCGCCGTCAGGATAACCGGCGGTGACGAGGAAAGGAACGGCGCGCCGTGCCGCTCCCCGATGCCGAAGGCTTCATAGCCGAGACGCTCGGCGAGAATTGCCAGATTCAGCACGTTTTGAAACTTCATCTGCGTCGTCCACGTTTCCCCGGTTACGGCGTTCGGGATATTCATAAGCAGACTGAAAACGGCGAATTTCATCCGATATATTCCTCCCTTATGCCGGTGCCGGTCGGCAGCCGGTACGCTTCAACGGGCGTATGCCCGTCTCCCCCGGTAAAATCGAACTCCGGCGCCCGCTCAAAGCCGAGCCGCCGGTATAACCGGACCGCGGCTTCCATATGGTACGAAGTATGCAGCCCGAGGTATGGAGCGCCGCTTTGCCCGGCGCGCCGCACGCACTCGCGGATGAGCGCGGTCGCCACGCCTTGCCCGCGAGCCGAGGGCCGGACGGCGAGCAGGCGGATTTCCGGATACGGGATTGCGGCATCCAGCCTCGGGTACAGCCGTTCCACCGGAGGGCAGTATAAAACACTGCCGGACAGCCGACCGTCCTGAACGGCGACGAGTCGATCTACACCGCCGCCCTCTCTCCATAAAGCGATCATGGATTCCCGGTAATTTTCCCACAGTTCGGCGCCGAAGCTTTTCTCATATTGACGGTAGGCCTCGACGGACAACTGCACGGCCGCTTCCCGTTCCTCGGGCAGCGCATCCCGGATCACAATTTGCACGGTTTCCATCTCCTCAGCTCCTTCCTGCAAAATGCTCCAAGGCCTGGATCGCGGCCCCGGCGAGCAGCGCCGCCGCCGGAGCGAGCGCCCGCTCATCCAGCGTAAACCGCGGATGATGCCATTCCTCGGTCCCGCCCGTGCCGACCCACATGAAGCAGCCGGGCACCTTCGTCTGGTAATAGGCGAAATCTTCCCCTCCGGCCGACCGCTTCGCCTCCGTCACCTCAAGGTCAAGGGCCAGCGCCGTCCGCCGGCACAGATCGGCCATGAGGCCGTCGTTCGTTACACTCGGTATGCCCGAATACCATTTCAAAGCGGCTTCCGCGCCATAACCCGAGGCGATGCCGGCGGCAATGCGCTGCAGCAGCTCCGGCATAAGGCTGCGCACCTCCGGTCGGAACGCGCGCACCGTGCCGTCCAGGCTCGCCTCGTCCGGAATGACGTTCCACGCCGTTCCGGCCTGGAAGCGGCAGACGCTGACGACGGCGCTGTCGAACGGGCTGATGCTGCGGCTTACCGCCGTCTGCAGCCCGCCGACGATCGCGCTCGCCGCGACGATCGGATCGATCGCCGCTTCCGGAATCGCGGCGTGGCCGCCGCGCCCCGTGACGGTCAGGCGAAAGCCGTCGACGCTGGCCATCAGCGGGCCGGCGGCGATCCCGACCTTGCCGACCGGCAGCTCCGGCTTGTTGTGCAGGCCGAAGATCGCCTGCACCCCGTCCAGCGCCCCGGCTTCGATCAGCGCAAGCGCGCCGGTGCCCTTCTCCTCCGCCGGCTGGAACAGCAGGCGGACGCTGCCGCGAAGCCGCTCCCGGCGGGCGTGCAGCAGCCGGGCTGCGCCGAGCAGCGCGGTCATGTGAAAATCGTGACCGCACGCATGCATCACACCCTGCACCTCCGAAGCGAAGGGCAGCCCGGTCTCCTCCTGGATCGGCAGCGCGTCGATGTCGGCGCGCAGCGCCACGGTCGGCCCCGGCTCCGCCCCCGCGATTTCGGCGACAGCTCCCACGGGCAGCCCGATCGGCATAAGGCGGATGCCCGCTTCCTCAAGAAGCCGCTTGATCGCAGCGGTCGTCCGGAACTCCTGCATCGACAATTCCGGATGGCGGTGAAAGTCCCGCCGAAGCCGGGTCAGCTCGGGAAGAAGCGCCTCCGCTTCCGCCAGCAGCGAAGACGCCGTCATAAGGCGTTCAGAGCCCCTTTGATCCGCTCGATCTGCGCCAAATGCGTCTGCACGTGCTTCACGAACGATTGGAACGAATCGAGCAGAGAAACTTCGGTTCCCCTCGGACTGATCGCCGTTTTCTCCCACGCTTCCGCGGGAATCCGCTTGAAGAGCAGGATGTTGTAGGACAGCAGCGCCTGATAGACGGCGAGAATATCGTGCACGGAGCTTTGATTAGCCCTGCTTTCGCCGACCCACGGATCCTGCTGGAAAGGAGGCAGCTGCGCCCCCGGCTCGGCAATCAGCTTCCGAATCCGGAACGAAAAGACGATGCTGTGGTCGGCCAAATGCGCCAGCACCTCCGTGACGCTCCACTTCTCCGGCGCGGATTTCCATTTCAGCTGCTCCTCCGTCAGCCCGCGGATGGCGTTCGTCAGTTGATCGTAAGTGTCGGCATAACTTTGAATATCGATGATCGTTTGGCTCATGTTCATGATCCTCCTTGTTTTTGGCAAAATGGCCGGTCAACCCGGCAGAGCGGACGATGCGGGCAGGAGCGTCTTTTTCATAAAAACGAGCGTATCGTCCTGCCCGAGCGGGCGTTCGAAAAACGGCTCGTAACCTCTGCGCCGGTACATCGGCAGCAGCCACGGATGCTTCCGCGAGGTGGCGAGAACGACGGCGGGGGCAAGCAGCGTATCCCTGACGACATCGCGCTCCACATAGGTCAGCAGCCTGGAGCCGATGCCCCTGCCGCTTGCGGCCGGATCGACGGCGAACCAGTATACGAACGGATGCGGCGTGACCTCGGGGAGCGATTTTAAGGAAAGCGTCGCCGCAATAACGCCGTCCAGCTCCAGCACGTAACACGTATGCTCCGCAACGTTGCTTCGCACCATGTCCAAATCCGCGTGTACCGCCCGGAATTCGATCCCAAGCTCCCTTATCGAACGGTAGGCCTCCGAGATCACCTGGAAAAGCCGCTCCGCATCCGCTTCGGCAGCCTGCCTGATTATTTCGCCCATGATCGCAACCCCTCCTCAAATCACATAACTCCAGTCCGGCATGAATCTTTTCAAAAATTGCCTCGTCCGCTCTTCCTTCGGCCTGACGAACAGCTCATCGGGATCGCCCTGCTCGACGATCCGGCCTTCGTCCATAAACACAACCCGGCTTGCGATCTCGCGGGCAAAGCTCATTTCGTGCGTCACCACAATCATCGTGGCACCATCGCGGGCGATCGTCCGGATCACCTCCAGCACCTCCCACACCAGCTCCGGATCGAGCGCGGAGGTCGGTTCGTCCAGCAGGATCACCTCCGGGTTCAGCGCCAGCGCCCGGGCGATGCCGACGCGCTGCTGCTGGCCGCCGGACAGCCGGCTGGGATAATCGTCCAGCTTGCCGGACAGACCGACTTTTTCCAGCACCTGCAGGCTGATCCGCCTGGCCTCGTCCTTGGAGCGCTTCTGCACGACGACAAGCCCCTCCATGACGTTTTCCAAAACCGTCTTGTGCTTGAACAGGTTGTAATGCTGGAACACCATCGCCGTTTTGCGGCGAAGCGCGAGCACGTCTTTTTTCGCCGGCTGCCTGCAGTTCACGGAGCGGTCCCCGATCAGCACTTCGCCGTCGTCCGGCCTCTCGAGAAAATTGATGCAGCGCAGCAACGTCGTCTTGCCGGAGCCGCTCGGACCGACGATGACGACCACGTCGCCTTTGCCGACGGCCAGATCGATCCCTTTCAGCACCTCCGAGGCGCCGAACGTTTTGCGGATATTGGTCAGCCGAATCATGCTACGCCCCCCTTGTTGTAAGTATGCAGCCGCTTTTCCAGCAGCGCCGTCCCCCATTCCGCGAGCAAGGTCAGCCCCCAGTAGATGAACGCAGCGGCAATAAAGGCCTCCAGAAACTTCAAGTTCGTCGTGGCCACAATGTGCGCCTTGCCGTTCAGCTCCTGCAGCGAGATCGTAAAGGCAAGCGAGGAGCCGTGCAGCAGGCCGATAAATTTGTGCAGCAAATTCGGCAGGCCGGCCATCAGCGCCTGAGGCAGCACGATGCGCCGCATCGCCTGCGGGCCCGTCATGCCGATCGAATACGCCGCTTCCGTTTGCCCCGCGCCGACCGCCAAAATGCCCGAGCGGATCGCCTCCGACATATAAGCGCCGGAATTGATCGAGAAGGCGATGAGCACGAACGTCACGAGCGGTATTGAACTGGACTTAAGTCCCCAGCCGTACTGCGCGGAAAGCGAGTCGAACAGCATCGGCAGTCCGAAGTATATGATCATGATATGAAGCAGCAGCGGCGTACCCCGCACAACAGAAACGTAAGCCCCGGCCACCCGGTGCAGCCCGCGGACCTTGTAAATGCGAATCAGCGCGATCGCAAGGCCAATGGCGAAGCCGAACGCAAGCGGCACCGTCGAGATCGCCAGCGTCAGCGGCAGCGCCTTGATAATTTCCAGAAATGCCGTAAATATAAAGGCAGCGTCAATACGAATGGCTTTCCCCTCCTATCCTCCCGGGCTCGGGCTCCGGACCGCTGCGGCTTGAAGCCGTCTGCGCCTCGCGCTCGTGACGCTGCAGCCGCCTTTCGGCGATGGCGAATCCGCGCTCCAGCAGCACGCAAATCGCATAATAAATGATGCCGAGCGCAATAAAAATTTCCAAAAAATGGCCGGACGTGCCGAGTGTTTCCGCCCTGCCGACCATATCCATCACCCCGAGCGAAAAAGCGAGCGACGTATCCTTCAGGCTCGATACAACCAGATTGGCGAAATTCGGGAAAGCCACCATGAGCGCTTGCGGAAACACGATGCGGAAAAACGCGTCCCTCCCGGTCATACCGACCGCATGCGCCGCCTCCATCTGCCCCCGGTCCACGCTCAGCACGGCTGCCCGCACCACCTCGGAAAAAAAGGCGGCGAAATGCAGCCCGTATGTAACGATGACAAATACAAGCGCGTGAATATCGCTCACCTCGATGGAAATTAGCCGCAGCAGCTCCGGAATGCCGTAATATACGAGGAACAGCTGGATCAAAATCGGCGTCCCCCGCGTAAACGACACATAGGCTATAACGAGTTGATTCAGCACGGGCAGCCGGTACAGCCGAATCAGCGCGAGCAGCAGTCCGATCGCGACGCCCAGCAGCACGGAAGCCGCCAAAATCAGCAGCGTGGTCGGGAGATATTGCAGCAGTTTGGGAAGATACTCCCAAATCAGCAGCGGGTCAAACGCTTTGCCCATAGTACGCCTCCTTTTTTTCGCAGATTTGCCCGCTACTGGCTTACCGTATAATCCGCGCCGAGCCACTGCGTGCTCAGCTTCGCCAAGGTGCCGTCCTGCTTGATCGCGCGCAGCGTTTCGTCCACCTTCGTCTTCAGACCGGTCTCATCCTTGCGCAAAATGAAGTACACCTTCGAGTTGGAAATCGCCGGTCCGACCGTTTTTTGCTGCGCGTCGACATCGCGGTTGCGCTGATCGACCGCGAACTGCGTGCCGATCGTGGCGTCGACGCGGCCCGACTTCAGCTGGGCGATTGCGTCGTTCGTGCCCCCGCTGCCGGTATACACGATTTCAATCGCGTTGTTATGCGTTTTGTTGTAATCCTGCAGCAGCACCGAGGCATTGCTTGTCGCTCCGACGATCACCTTTTTTCCCTTCAAATCGTCGATCGATTGAATGTCGTTTCTGTCCTTGTGCACAACCACCTTGTTCGGAAAAATGTTATACGCCTCGTCGTTGAACAAAAACTTCGCCTTTCGCTCCTCGTTGACTTCCATTTGATGTGCGATCAAATCGATTTTGCTCGTCTCCAGGCTCAGCAGCAAATTGGCAAAATCCATCGTCTTGAACTCGAACTCGTATTCGGGCAGACGTTTGTCGATTTCGCGGATCAGTTCGACGTCGTAGCCGGTCAAATTGCCTTTGTCGTCGATGAAGCAGATGTTTTTAAACTGCGTGCCGGTGCCGACGATCACCTTCTTCGGTTTTGTCGGGTTGGAGTTGGCCTGGGCCGAAGCCGCTCCCGCGGCTCCGGCGTCCGTTGCGGTCTGTTTGGCCCCGCTGCCGCATCCCGCCGCAAGCAGCAGCACCGAAGCGAGAATAAACGTTGCTTTTAACCTTTTCATCCATATCTACTCCTCTTGATCTTTATAGCGGAAAATGGCACGCCGTCCAGCGCCCGGGCCCGACTTCGCGAAGCGAAGGCTCCTGCTCCCTGCAGCGGGCCGTCGCCGCCGGGCAGCGCGGATGAAACCGGCAGCCGGCGGGAGGGTTGGCCGGGGACGGAATTTCGCCGGGCAGCTCAATCCGCGGGCGCTCGCGGAACGGGTCCGGCACCGGCACCGAGGAGAGCAGCAGCTTCGTGTACGGATGTGCGGGACTGCGGAACACCTCGTCGCCGGGACCGATTTCAACCAGCCGGCCGAGGTACATGACACCGATGCGCGTCGACAGATGGCGCACCACCTGCAGGCCGTGTGCGATAAACATCATCGTCAAGCCGAGCCGCCTGTGCAGCTCCTGCAGCAGGTTGACGATTTGCGCTTGCACCGACACATCAAGCGCCGACACCGCTTCGTCGGCCAAAATGAACTTCGGGCGCAGCGCGAGCGCCCTGGCGATGCCGATCCGCTGCCGCTGGCCGCCGGAAAATTCGTGCGGATACCGGTCATACCAACCGGGATTCAAGCCTACCGTCTCCAGCAGCTCCTCCACCCGTCGACGCTTCTCCTTTCCGGTTGCCAGCCCGTGCACCTCCAGCGGCTCGGCGATAATATCGCCGATTTTCCAGCGCGGGCTGAGCGACCCGTACGGGTCCTGGAAAATGATCTGCATGTCTTTCCTGGCTTCGCGCAGCTGCGTTCGGTTCAGACGGGTCAAGTCGTTGCCCTCGAAGACGACCTGACCGGACGTCGGCCGCTCCATCTGCAGCAGCAGCCGCCCGAGCGTCGATTTGCCGCTGCCCGACTCGCCGACGAGCCCGAACACTTCCCCGCGCCGGATCGTCAGCGACACATCGTCTACGGCGCGAACCCAACCTTGCGGGCGGTGAAGCCAGCTTTTGCCGAGCGGGTAATATTTATGCAGCTGCCGGGCCTCGAACAAAACGTCCGGCCCTCCGGGCGACACTTCGGCTTGCTCGGGGTCGTAGACGGCGGCGGAGGTGCCGATCTGCGCGGTTCGGTCGCTCCCGGCAGCAGACGAGATGTTCTGCTCAGCCGCGCCGTTCCCCGCGGCAGACGCGGGACTCTGCTCAGCCGCGCCGTTCCCCGCAGCAGATGCGATGCTCTGCGCGGCCAAGCCACTTCCGGCTACAGACCCGATGCTCTGCGCGGCGGGGTCATTCACAACGGCAGATGCGTCGCTATGCGCAGCCGGGTCATTCCCGGCAGCAGACGCAACGCTCTGCGCGGCCAAGCCACTTCCGGCTGCAGACCCGATGCTCTGCTCAGCCACGCCGCTCCTGGCTGCAGACGCGACGCTCTGCACGATCGCGCCTTTTCCGGCGGCAGATGCGCTGCCATGCACGGCCAGGCCGCTTCCGCCGGCTTTTGCCGCCGTTGCGGCAAGCTCGCCGGCATGCCAGCATGCCGCCAGACGCCCGTCCGCCTCCAGCAGCGGCGGGGCGTCCCGCTCGCACCGCTCCGTCCGGTACGGACAGCGCGGGTGGAACCGGCAGCCTGACGGAAGCTCGCTTAAGCCGGGAATGGAGCCGGCGATCGAATAAAGCTTGCCGTCCGCGTCCGGCGAGCCCTCCAGCGTCGCGATCGATCGGAGCAGCCCCTGCGTATACGGGTGGTACGGCTGCGCGAACAGCTGCCGGGCCGTCGCCTGCTCGACGACCGTTCCGGCGTACATGACGACGATGCGGTCGGCCATTTGTGCGGCGATGCCCATATCGTGCGTGATGAGCAAAATCGCCATCCGGTACTCCGCCTGCAGATCCTTCAGCAGCTGCAGGATCTGCGCCTGGACCGTCACGTCGAGCGCCGTCGTCGGCTCGTCGGCGATGAGCAGCTCCGGCTCGCATGCAAGCGCCATGGCGATCATCGCGCGCTGCAGCATGCCGCCGGACAGCTCGCCCGGATACTGCTTCATGCGCAGCTCCGGCTCCGGAATGCCGACCCGCCGCAGCAGCTCCGCTGCGGCCCGCCATGCCTCCCGCTTCGTCACCCGCTTATGCTGCAGCATCGTTTCGGCGATTTGGCTGCCGACCGTAAACACCGGATCGAATGCGGCCATCGGCTCCTGAAACACCATCGCCATCCGCTTGCCGCGAAGCGGGCGAACCCGCTCCTCAGGCAGCACAGCGATATCGACGCCGTTTAGGCGGATGCCGCCTCCCGAAATGACGCCGTTCTCGTGTTCGATAAGGCGCATGACCGCCTTGGAGGCCACGGTTTTCCCGCTTCCCGATTCGCCGACCAGGCAAACGGTCTCACCGGCACCGATGGACAACGTCAAATCCGCAATCGCGTTCAACCAGCCCCGGCTCGTGGCAAAATCCACGTGCAATTGTTCGATCTCGAGAAGCGGCTTCACTGTGGAATCCTCCTTTTTGGATATAAAGTTTGCAGCATATAAAATGTGAAGAAGTACCCGCTGCACGCCCAATGCTGTCAGGTTCATGCGTTTGCTTGGAAATGAGGGCCAACCTCGCGAGGGACATAAGCTTAGAGGAACATACGTTCGCTATGCACCGGTGAATGATCGCATCCGAAAAAATAAAGGAACTGAGATGCTTTAATTCGGTCAGAAACGGCGTCTCGGGCGGCAAAACATGCAAATAGGTAACCGTAGTTCCTTTATTTTTTGCCAACCACCCGAAATGGCCATTTTAGCGCATCGTAGTTCCTTTATGAACCCGGGGGGCAAGCAAGGCAAGCTTTTGGGGACTTAAACTGACAACATTGGCTGCGCGCCCCGGACCGCGGCCCCGATTTCTCCCGCCTCGCAAGCCTCGCAAGCGAAAGCAACCTTCTTGTCGGCCTGCGGCGAAGAAGTTTTCGTGTCCGGACGGCCCGATCATAAGAGCGACAGTTGCACTCTCCGGTACGGCCGAAGTTCGTTTTGTTTTTCGCGCACTTTACCGACGGCTTTTTTTCGGATCGAGCGCATCCCTCAGCCGGTCGCCGAGCAAGTTGACGGACAGCACCAGCAGTGTGATCGCAACGCCGGGAAACGTCGCCATCCACCAAGCTGCGGTCAAATACCCGCGCCCCTGGGAAAGCAGCGTGCCCCAATCGGGAATTTCCCGGAATACGCCGAGCCCCAGAAAGCTTAATCCGGAGCCGATCAAAATCGAAGTGCCGACCCCGATCGTCCCCATCACGAGCAGCGGGGACAGCGCATTCGGCAGCAGATGCCTGATGCAGATATGCCAATGCGACGCTCCGACGGACCGCGAAGCGGCGATAAACGGCCTTCCTTTCAGGCTGATGAACTGACTGCGAATCACCCGTGCGTAGCCCGGAATCGCCGAGATGCTGACGGCCAGCACCACGTTGAAGAAACTCGGGCCCAAGGCAGCCGCAATCGCCAGCGCCATCAGAAGTCCCGGTATCGTCATCAGCACGTCGATCAGCCTCATGAACACGGCATCCAGCCAGCCGCCGACATAGCCGGCAATCGCCCCGATCAGCCCGCCAGCCGCTCCGCCGATCAGCACGGAAGCTACGCCGATCAAAAGCGAATCGCGGCTGCCGTAGACGATCAGGGTGTATATGTCACGGCCGTAATAATCCGTGCCGAAGTAATGTGCCGCTCCGGGAGGCTGCAAAATCGCATCCGCCCGCATTTCCGTCGGGGAGTACCCCGACATGGCTTTCGGAAACAGCGCGCACAGGACGACAAACAGCAGAATGAGCCCCGCCGCCGCACACAGCGCATTCGACATGGAACCCTTCGGCATCGCTTTCGGCAGTTGCAGGCGAGCTTTTTTTCCCGGCAAGGCCAACCGGGCGGTTGCTGCGTTTTTCACAGGCCGGCTTCCTCCTTTACCTCGTTTTATCGATCGTACGTCTCACTCTCGGGTCGATCGCCGAATAAGAAACGTCAATAATAAGATTAACCATCACGTACATGATCGCCGTAAACAAAATGATGCCCTGCACAACCGGCAAATCTTTGGCCGTTATCGCATCCGCCAGCAGACGGCCGATCCCTTGCCGGGAAAACACCGTTTCGGTCACGACCGCCCCGGCGAGCAGCTCGCCGACCTGCACTCCGAGCATCGTCACGGCCGGAATGAGCGCATTGCGCAAAGCGTGCCGGTACATGACAAGGCGTTCGGACAGCCCCTTCGAGCGGAGGGTAACGATAAACTGCTCGCGCAAAATGTCCAGCATGCTGCTGCGCACCATGCGGACGATATATCCCGCCGTTACAAGCCCCAGCGCCAGGGCGGGAAGCACCAGCGTTTTCCAGCCGTTAGAGCCCATCGCCGGAAACCAGCGCAGCTGCACGGAGAAGATCAAGATCAGCACGATCCCCGTCCAAAACGTCGGCATCGAGATGCCCAGCAGGCTCACCACTCGGGCTGCAAGATCGATCGCCCGATTGTGATGCACCGCCGACAGCACGCCGAGCGGTACGCCGACGGCCAACGAAACGACCGAGCTGGCCGCCGTCAAGGCGGCGGTCGCCGGAAATTGCGCCCATATTTTCGGCAGCACCGCGTCGCCGGAGATGATCGACCTCCCGAAGTCTCCGTGAATCAGCTTCCAAAAATATTGGGCGAACTGTACGCCGACCGGCTGGTCCAGACCGAGCTGGCGCCGCAAATTGAGCGCCGCTTCCGGAGTCGCGGATACGCCTTCCAGCATGGCCAGCACCGGATCGCCCGGCAGCAGATACAGGATAAAAAACACAAGCAGCAGCGAGCCGAACACGACCAGGACGGAGCTGATCAGACGTTGGATGATGGCTGATGCCATATCGGAATGCGCCCCTTCCCGGTTATTTTTGAACCGATGCGTCGTAGAAAAGCGGGTATCCGAGCGTATCGAATTTCAGCCCTTTGACGTTTTTGGAAGCGGCCACCGTGTAAGGGAAAATATACACCGGAATGCCGATCGCATTTTCCACGACATAACTTTGAAGCTGTTTGTAAATCTCGCTGCGTTTCGCCGGATCCTGCTCCCTCAAACCCTGCTCCAGCCAGCCGTCGAGCTTCGGATCGGACAGATGCGTATGGTTGTGCCCCCATTTGCCCGGCTTCGGTATCGCGTTCGTATGGAAAAAGCTGCGCAAAATGTCCGGGTCGCCCGATACGTTGCTGACGCCGTAAATATCGTTGGTACCTTTATCCATCACAATCGTCTGCGCATTTGAGCCTGTCGTCACGTCGATATTGACGGCGATGCCGACCGCCTTCAGCTGCTGCTGGATCATCGCGGCGATATCGTTGCGCTTCTCGCGGTTCGGCGTGCTCGTCACGTAGTAGAGAGCGAGCGGCTTGCCGTCCTTCACCCGGATGCCGTCCGCTCCTTTCGTCCAGCCCAGCTCGTCAAGCAGCGCATTCGCTTTGGCGAGATCCGGCTTATACGAATTTTCCAAAGCCGGATTGTAGCCGAGCACGGACGGCGTCAGCGGAGACCAGGCGCGCTTGTAGGTGCCGAGGTACAGCGTCTTCACGATCGTATCGACATCAATCGCCAGCTGCACCGCCCTTCTCGCTTTCAGCTCGTTCCACGGCGCATGGTCCTGGTTCAGCATCAGCGTAAACGGGATTCCCGTCGATTCCGCTTCAAGCAGCGCCAGATTCGGATCGTTTTTCAGCGAAACGATATTTTGCGGCGGCACCGTTTCGGCGGCCAGCACTTGCCCGCTCTGGACGCTGCCGATCCGCGTCGCCTCCTCGGGAATGATTTTGAACGTCAGCTTGTCGACATACGCCGGTCCGGCGTGGCTCGCGAGCGGAGGACCCCACTGGTAGTCGGGATTGCGCTCCAGCGCGATCGAGGCGTTTTCCGTCCAATTCACGAATTTGAACGGTCCCGTGCCGACCGGGTTCTTGTCGACCTGCTCGCCGTATTTTTGCACCGCCGCCGGCGATACGATGCCCAGGAACGCCTGGCTCAAGCTGCTTAGAAACGCGCTGTAAGGCGATTTCAGATTCACCTGGACCGTGTAGTCGTCGATCACCTCGGAAGATTCGTAAGGACCGATCAGCGTTACGGCAAAACGGGACTTCGTATTCGGATCGACGATCCGGTCGAAATTAAATTTCACCGCTGCGGCGTTAAACGGGGTTCCGTCGTGGAACTTGACGTCCTTGCGCAGCTTGAACGTGTAGCTTTTGCCGTCCGGCGACACCGTCCACTCCGTGGCCAGCCACGGCTTGAACGATTTGTCCGGCATTTGCGCGACGAGGCTGTCGTACAGCGAGCGCATGACCCGGTAATCGGCCGCTCCGGGATACACGTTCGGGTCGAGCCCGCTCGGCGAAGAAGCGACGGCAAAAGTCAGCTCGCCTCCCCCCTTCGGCTGCCCCTCGCCTCCCGCGGAAGCCGCTCCTGCCGGTTGACCCGCTTGCTCCGGCGAGCAGCCGGCCAGCGCCAGCATCAGCACAAGCAGCACGGCGACCGGTTTCATTCGTTTTCCTGTCATTTGTTCGATACACCTCCTGCATCGTTTGCCCTGCACCCAGACTTCGGTCCGCTCCTGTCAAGTGAAGCGACCTCACAGCCTGCCGCTCGCAAACCTATTTTCCGACGGCGTCCGCCAGCGAATGATCGTTCTCCCGCGCAGCCGTATACCGGTTAGGCGGAATCGGCAGCCCAAGGTTGCCGCGCAGCGTGTCGTGCTCGTATTCGGTGCGGAATAACCCGCGCTTCTGCAGGATCGGCACGACATGGTCGACGAAATCGTTCAACCCGTCCGGAAGCACCGCGCTGCCGATCATAAAGCCGTCGGCCGCCCCTTCCTCGAACCAGCGCTGAACCGTATCCGCGACCTGCTCCGGCGTCCCGGTGAAGCCGCCGCGCGGGGAAGTTACCCGGTAGGCCAACTGGCGCAGCGTCAGCCTCTCTTCGCGGGCCATTTTTTTGATGCGGTCGGTTGTGCTCTGGAATCCTTGGCTGCCCAAATCGCCCAAGTCCGGCAGCGGTTCGTCCAGCGGGAACTGCGAAAAATCGAAATGGTCGAAATACCGCCCCAGGTAGTTCAAAGCGACGTCGATGCTGACGAGCCCGGCGATTTCCTCGTACTTGCGCTTCGCCTCCTCCTCGGTGCTGCCGATGATCGGCGAAATGCCCGGAAAGATCAATATATGTTCCGGCGATCTGCCGAACGCCGCCGCTCTTCGTTTCACATCGCGGTAGAACGCCTGCGCCTCCTCGATCGTCTCGTGTCCGGTAAATACGGCATCCGCTTCTTTAGCCGCAAGGTTTTTCCCGTCCTCGGAAGACCCCGCCTGAAAAACGAGAGGCTGGCCCTGCTTCGATCTGGCGATATTGAGCGGACCCTGCACCGAGAAAAATTCGCCCTTATGGTTCAGCCGGTGCATCTTCGACGGGTCGATAAATTGTCCCGTTTCCTTGTTGCGGATAAACGCGTCGTCCTCCCACGAATCCCACAGCCCTTTCACCACCTGCAGGTACTCCTGCGCGATCCGGTAGCGCAGCTCGTGGGACGGATGCTCCTTCCTGCCGTAGTTCAGCGCGGAGCCCTCCAGAGGCGAAGTCACCGCGTTCCATCCGGCTCTGCCGCCGCTGATCATGTCCAGCGAGGAGAACTGCCGGGCGACGGTAAACGGCTCGCTGTACGACGTGGACAGCGTCCCGACCAGCCCGATATGCTTCGTGACCCCCGCCAGCGCCGACAAAATGGTAATCGGCTCGAACCGGTTAAGGAAGTTCGGGTGCGATATTTCGGTTATATAGAGCCCGTCGGCGACAAAAGCCAGATCCAGCTTGCCCTCTTCCGCTTTTTGCACAAGCTGCTTGTAAAACCCGAAGTTGACGCTGGCGTCCGCCACCGCGTTCGGATGCCTCCATGCCGCCATGTTCGATCCGGCTCCGTGGAGCATCGCTCCGATTTTTAACGTTTTTTTGAAAGCTGACATCATCATCCCTCCAATTTTTTAGTGAAAAACAAATCCTCCGCGATTCACGCCCATTGTTCGCCTAGCACCTCATGAAGCTGTTCAATAGCACGCAGCCGCTGTTCGAAAAGCGGCAGGGACACCGTAACGACGAATTCGTCCAGCCCGTACGTCTCCCGAAGCTCGGACAGCTTCCGGCGGACCGTATCCCGGCCGCCGTGCACGATGACGGCTTGCTTTTCTTCGAGCGTATACGGCTCGCCTGCCTGCCGTCCGAACTCTTCGGCCTGCTCCACGCTGCGGACGGTCACCGTTCTGCCGCTCGCCAGGCGAATCTTGATCACCTTCGACTGGGCGGCTGCGAGACGTTCAGCCTCCTCGTCGGTGTCCGTCAAGATGACCGTCAGCGCGAGCATCGTCTCCGGCCGGGATACCGTTCCCGGCCGAAACTGCGTCCGGTAGATTCGCAGCGCATCGGCGATCACCTGCGGGTCGCCGGTCAGCGACTGCGAGAATACGTAGGGGACGCCGAGCCGGGCGGCAAGCTCCGCGCTGCCGGTGCTGGCCCCAAGCAAATAAAGGTCCGGCGCCACCGGAGGAAGCGGCGTCGCTTTCACTCCTTGCGGCTCGCCTCCCGCCGGCAGCCGGCTCTGCCGCAAATACTGCTGCAGCTCCTCCAGCTTGTCGTCGAGCGTCTTCCCGCCGGCAGAGGCCTGATCCTGCAGCGCCCTCGTCGAACGGGGAAGGCCGCCCGGCGCCCGGCCGATCCCCAAATCGACGCGCCCCGGCTCCAGCGAAGCAAGCACGTGGAAATTTTCCGCCACCTTATAGGGGCTGTAGTGCTGCAGCATCACCCCGCCCGAGCCGATGCGGATGCGGCTGGTTTTTGCCAGCAAATAGGCGATCAGCACCTCCGGCGACGATCCCGCAAGCCGGTCGGAGTCATGGTGCTCCGATACCCAAAACCGGGTAAAGCCAAGCTGCTCCGCTCTTTGCGCCAGCTGCACCGTATGCCGCAGCGCATCCGCAGCGTCCTCTCCTTCGCCGATCGGGCTTTGATCCAATATGCTCAGCCTGATGGCCATTTGCCCGCCTCCTTTTTCAAAAACTTAATTTCCTATCGGTTAAATCGGTTTTAATTCCTGGTAAAAGCGTAACATCGGCCCAAGACACCGTCAATCAGGCGCCCAATAGACTCTTTCTATTTTCGAATAGAACAATTCTATCGAACGCCGGAAAAGGCTTTGGTTCCATGCAGAAAATCGGCCTCTTTGAGCACATCGCGAAACAGCTTGTAGGCCGAAGCCCCTTCGCCCTTCAGCGCAATCAGGTTCGTGCGGAGGGACAGGCTGGCAAGCGCCGGAACGTCGATCGGGACTAGCCTCCCGTCCGCGGTCTCCTCCCGGACGCAAAGCTCGGGCAGAAACGCGATGCCTGCGCCTTGCAGCACCAGCTTTTTCGCCGTCTCCAGGTTGTCGATATGGTATTCGATCGCCGGCGGTTTATCGAGCGTTTCGAACAGCCGATGTATTTTCATCCAATCGAGCGATCCGCATTCGAAAAAAACAAGCGGTTCGTTCACGATTTCCTCGATCGCTATTTGCCCGGTGCGGGCGAAAGGATGCCCTTGCCGGACGAACAGCCGGATCGGATCCTCGTAAAATTTCGCGGAATCGATATGCGGATGCGTGATGTTGCGAACCAAACCCACGTCGATTTCCTTATTCAGCAAGCGCTCAAGAAGAATCTCGGAAGGAGCCGTGATCAGCTTGATTTGAATCTCCGGCTGCCTTCGTTTGAACGCCGGCAGCAGTTCGGGAATGATGTAGTTCGCCACCGATATCGTGCAGCCGATCCGGAGCATGCTGAGGGAACTGTTTTTCGGCTGAAGCTGCTGCTTCCCGAGCTTATAAACCTGCAAAATTTGCTGAGCGTACGGCAAAAACTGCTTGCCTTTCTCCGTCAACGCGAACTGCTTGCCCTCGCGCTCGAACAGCTTGGCATTAAGCTCCCTCTCCAGCGATTGGATGCGTGCCGATATGGACGGCTGAGACAAAAAAAGCGCATCCGCCGCCTTGTTGAAGCTGTTGAAATGAATAACATAAACAAAAGCCTCGATCGCTTCGATATTCATCCCTGTTCCCCCCTGTTCGGTCCGCCAAGAAAAAAGGAGACACATCATCCCCAGGGTAAGGGGACAACGTATCTCCAGTCGAACCGGTCGATATATTAATTATTCCGATTGGATTACCATGTATTAAATATAGGCGATGATTTCCCATCCGTCAACTGGTATCTGACCGGTCTTTGATTCATACAATTACGAAAGGAAAGGGTGTGATCGCGATTCGATACGAAAACAAGGTAGCCGTGCTGATGTATCACGACATCAGCGACAACGAGTCTCTTTACGCCATCTCCCCGGCCAAATTCGGCGCACACCTGGCCCTGCTCGGAGCAAGCGGCTACCGGTTCATCTCCGCCGAAGCGCTGTACGGCTTTGTGATGCAAAACAAACCCGTTCCGGACAACGCAGTCCTGATCACCTTCGACGACGGTTATGCGTCCTTTTACCGGCATGCGTACCCTATCCTGCAGTCGTACGGCGCTGTAGCCGCCTGCTTTTTAATCGTCGGGTATGTGAATCCGCAGCGAAAAGCCGGCTACCTGTCGTGGGACGAAGTCCGCGAAATGAAAAGCCGCGGGTTCGGCTTTTATTCCCACAGCTACTGCTCCCATGAACCGCGCATCGGCTATCAGGGCAAGCCGGTTAATCCCTTAACGAACCGCTTGTTCCTGCCGCAGCAGCGCCGCCTCGAAACAGAAGCGGAGTATGTCCGCAGGGTCAAATCCGATCTTCTCGCGGCGGAAGAAACGCTTCGTTCGGAGCTCGGAAACGAGCTGTCGATGCTGTGCTTTCCGCACGGAATCTACAACCGCCGGCTTATCGAGATCGGCGACGAGCTCGGGATCTCTCTTTATTTTACCGGAGAGGAAGGTTTGAACCCGCCGCACTCCCGGCTGATCCGCCGCATCAACGCAGGGTCGGTTCAGATAACCCCGCAGCGGCTGTTAACTATCCTTCAAACGTTATCTTCCCTTTAATCGCCCGGCCAAAAACATCGCATATTGGATCGGGCGGCGAATCGATTTGCGGTATGCGGCCAATTCCCCGGACTTGATGAACGCCTCGTGACTCGGCTTCGGATTCGCCTCGATGAACCATACATTCCCTTTCGTATCGATTCCGATATCGAGCCCAAACTCGATCATGGAGCCGAATTTCCCTTCGATCACTTCCATCAGGCGAAGCGCGAGCTCGTCGCATTCCCGGCTGATTTGCTCCGCTTTTTCCGCTCCGAACCGCTCCTTCATAAAGCTGTCGAAGCGCAAGGCTTTGCCGTCGCCGTAGATGAGATTGGTCGTCGGGCTGTTTTTCGCTCCGACTCTGAGCGCTTTTCCCGTAACGACCCAAGCCCCCTTGCCATTCTTCTGCACGATCAGCCGCGTATCGATCATTCGCCCCGGAAGCAGCTCCAAATCGAGTCCCTGCTGGACCATGAAATTGCCGGAACGGATCTGCTCCGCGCGGACCCACCGCCGAATGCGCCGCAGCACGGACGCCTCCGACTTCAGCGTCTCCATGATCTTTTTGCCGGATCTTTTCCGGCCTTGAAGGACGTATCCGCCCACCGCTTTTTTGATTTTGGCGATACTGTGCCCGCCGGTGCCGTTTCCCGGTTTCACATAAACGATGGGGTATTTCTCCAGCATCTCGCTCAGCCGGGAAGAGGAATAAACGCCGGTCTCCGGTATCCATTTTTTGACCTGCTCCGACTCGGAGAACAAGAGCATCGCCTTCCACTTGTACGTAAACTTGTTATTCGCATACGGGAATAAGTCTTTGCGGCGGCGCATATCCCGATACGGCTTGCGCAGCATTCTGCAAAAATCAATCACGATATCCGGCCACGAGCTGATTCGTTTAGTCCATTTTCCCCGTTCATCCGGAACGTATCCGCGGATTTTCCTCGACTTTTCAAGCAGGTCGACGTGTGAAAACGCATAAACGTCGGCCCCCAGCTTTTTTCCTTCCCTGATCAGGTCGCGCAAAAATTTGGCGTTTTCGAAAAAGGCGCCTTTCCGATATGCAAGAATTCCGATCACCGGTTTCAACATCGTTCCCTCCGCATTCCCTTTTGCGATAAATTACGCGGGTTCACCGGTTTTGGGAACCGATAATTTCGCAAAATGCGGAATTCTTCATGGGACTAAGCGGATCGGCATAACATTTCAATAAAAGGCGATGGAGTCTAGATGCTAATGGATTTCGTCGGATTGTTCAAAATATGGTTTACTTTCTCTGCACTCATCATCATCAAAACAACGAAACCGATCGCAATAAAAGGGAGCAGAGCTATGCTCGTCTGTGCGGCGAGCAATCCGAAAAGCGGCGGTAAAAATGTCGTTCCCGAATATGCGACTGCCATCTGATACCCCATTATTTTGGCGGAATTTTCTTGTCCGAAGCGTGTTGGCGTTTCATGAAGAAGACCGGGGTAGATAGGGGCAAGCCCGAGGCCAATAAGAATAAGCCCAACCAGGAAAAGTTGAGGCAGCGGTAACAACAGCATCAGCCCGCCTGCAAGGGCAATGATTTGACCGCACCGGATTAACACACGATTGTGGACTTTCAAAGTAATAAAACCGGTAATCAGCCTTCCCACAGTTATTCCACCGTAGTATAAAGAAATCCATCCGGCAGCCGTCTCGGCCGTCATATTTCTTGCACCCACCAAATAGCTGGCTCCCCATAGTCCCACCGTGGATTCAACTCCGCAATAGAACAAAAAAGCGATAAGCGTATGTTTAACGCCTTTGATCCGGAGCACGTTAGTTTTGGAACTGCCCGCAGGTTCAGATTCGACTTGGTTTTGGGGAATCTTATCGTTCAGCTGCTCACCCCCCCTGATCGCAGCAACACGTTTCCATAAGGGGAGCGTGACAAACAATATAATCGATAATCGCGAGCGCAAACTGGATCATGGATACCGCACTATAGCCATCTCTCCATGAGTTATGTTCGGCAATAAAAAAAGACATAATAATGGGTCCCATAGTTGCCCCGACACCCCAAAAACAGTGCAGCCAGCTCATGTGACGGGCCTCAAAATTTTCAG
This sequence comes from Paenibacillus hamazuiensis, assembly GCF_023276405.1. Taxonomy (NCBI): domain Bacteria; kingdom Bacillati; phylum Bacillota; class Bacilli; order Caryophanales; family Paenibacillaceae; genus Paenibacillus; species Paenibacillus hamazuiensis. The sequence continues at coordinate 185,247 of NZ_JALRMO010000001.1, read as the reverse complement.
CTACATAATGATTGAGCGCCGCATCGATGGCCCCTCCGCCCAGACCAAGAGGAACAGCCAAAAGGACAAACCACATTATCGAGGGGGCCATAGAGAATCCAAGCAGCGCTCCTGCGGTAAGGCAGCAGCTGATCAGAGTAATTTTTCCCGTCCCCATTCGCTGAACCAAACTCCCGCTTGCCAGACTGGATACGATCGTTCCTCCGGCCGCAATCATGGACAAGATCCCCGCGAAGCCAAATGAAGCCCCGAGCTCGGGCCGCATTATGGGCCATGCCGATCCAAGCAGGGAATCCGGAATCCCCAGGCTAATAAATGCCAGATAGATAATAACTAAAAACATGGTCGCCATCGTGCCACTCCCTTTGGAGAGATATTTTTATTTTCATATAATCCAATATTATCCATATTCTGTAATCATCAGATTAAGCGCTAAATGCTGCAAGCCGTTCAAATAATCCTGTCTCCAGCTGCTCATTATAAGCGTCGGCAAATGTTCTTGCGGGAAATAGGCCGAGCTTCTATCCGAGATCCTGGCCAAAAGCGCTTCGTCTACCTCATCATCGCAAAAAATGACGGCCCTGGGGTTGAGAATCGCGGCGAATGTGGAGATTAAACGGGCGACGGCATCAATCTGTTTATCTTTGGCCAATGCAATCCGGCCGCTGCTTTCATCCGTCTGCACCGCCTGCAGGAAAGATTGATTATCGTACTGAGGTACAAAAGAAATCTCGCCCGAGAAAAACGTGCTGCCTCGAACGACCTCTCCATTGATCATAATTCCGGAACCCGGCCCGTTCTTACCGAAATATAGATAAACCAACGAATCGTTCTCAATCTGAAAGTTCGACGCATATCCAAGCACCGATGCATTCATATCATTTTCGACCACAACCGGAATTTGGAAGCGTGATTCCAATTCCCCTTTCAAATCATAATCAAGGAATTGCCGATATTGCGGGATAAAGATGATATTCCCATTGTTAACGGCACCTGGCACTCCGATAGCGATGGAACGAAGATTTGGATAATTCTCGATCAGCGTTTCAATAAGGTCCGCCAGCAGCTGCGCATCTTGTTGTAGAACGCTTGGCTTTGTCCCCTTCTCCTTGACCTCCCCCATACAGTTGAATATCAAATAATTCGTCTCGTTTTTCTCGATAAAAATCGCCAGTCCCAACATGTACTCCGGATTGTAGGTATAGCGCTTTGCCCTCCTGCCTCCGCTGGAATCATCATCGCCGGTATAGCGGATTTCTCCGTCCTTCTCCATCTGGGCCATAAACTTGCTGATCGTCGGAAAGCTGATCCCCAATCGCTGGCTGAGCTCCGCTTTCGTGGCGCTTCCCATCATGATGAGTCCCGCGCGGATGCGGCAAATGAGCGGCTCTCTTATCTCCTTCGGTGTTTTAAACACGTTCGTCATATAAATCAAAGCCTTTCATCATAAAAGTGCTGCGACTTATTAAATCAATTTAATAAGTCGAGATCATCTTAGCAAAAGTTGCGTGCAAGGGCAATAGCCGTTTTGGCTCACTTCTCATGGATTTATATATCTAAAAAATATATTTATTTTTTATATCGTTATGATATAATAAAACACGATCAAACAAATAAGGAGGAAATTTTCTATGTTCAAAAGTGGCCATGTATCTGTTATGGTGGCGGATTTTAAAAAGGCGGTGCAGTTTTACGTCGAAACTCTTGGTTTGAAGCTGCAGCACGAAACGGACGGGCATTTTGCGCAGGTCGAAGCACCGGGATTGACGATCGGACTCCTGCATCTTACCGGAGAACAAGGTATGCAACCGGGAACATCCGGCAGCATGTCCATTGGATTTGAGGTAGAGGAATTGGAATCAGCCGTCGAGACGTTGAAATCCCGGGGTGTTGAATTCCATGATTATGTACAAGGCCAAGCGGCCAGACTCGTACACTTCAGTGATCCTGACGGCAATACCCTTTACTTGATTTGTAATCGTTAAGTAAAGGAGGGGAAATGTGAAATGAAAAGAAGCGTCTTCCTATGACACCGAAAACCAACGTCAACATGGTTGTCATCGGACTGCTGGCAGCGATGTTCATCGGCGCGATGGACGTGACCGTCGTCGCCACCGCCACCCCGCATATGATTGCGGATTTGCAGGGCGAGAACCTGTTTAGCTGGGTGTTTGCCATTTATACATTGACCGGTTGCGTGGCGACGCCCGTTTTCGGCAAGCTGGCCGATTTGTTCGGGCGCAAAGGCGTGTTGGCCGTCGGCATCGGCTTGTTTATTCTCGGCTCCGTTCTGTGCGGGGCCTCACAGTCGATGGCGGAACTCGTTGGGTTTCGGGCGTTGCAAGGATTGGGGGCCGGGGCGCTGACGCCCGTATGTTATACGATTATCGGGGATTTATTCCCGGGTGAAAAACGAGGGAAAATGGTGGGCCTCTTCACTTCTGTTTGGTCCGTGGCCGGTCTGCTCGGCCCGCTTGTCGGCGGCTATTTTGTCGATCAAGTATCGTGGCGCTGGATTTTTTACATCAACGTGCCGATAGGCGCCGTCGCCCTGCTGCTCGTCGTCGTGTTTTTGCACCAACCGGCCGGCCGCCGTGCGAAAAAAATCGATTACCTCGGCGTGCTCACCTTTACCATCTCCATCTCTGCGCTCCTGTATTCGCTGCAGAGCGGCGGGGTCAACCATCCGTGGGGTTCCCCGCTGATTGTGGGGCTGTTCGCAGTAGCAATCGTGTTTTTGCTGTTGTTCCTTCTGATCGAAAAACGGGCGGAAGAGCCGATGATGCCTTTGTCGATTTTCCGCATCCGCGTGTTAAACGTGACGAATATCAGCGGTTTTCTGGCGTACAGCATCACGACGGGCTTAACGATTTATTCGCCCATCTGGATCCAGTCCGTGCTTGGCCATTCCGCAACAAGCTCGGGCCTGATCGTCATGCCGATGTCGCTGGCCTGGCCGCTTGCTGCCAACATGGCCGGCAGGCTCATGTACCGGATTGGAGTGAAAGCGTCGATCGTGTTCGGTTCCGGTCTGATAGTCGCCGGCTCCGTTTGGCTTGCGGCGCTTCAGATGAACTCCCCTTACGTTTACTGGATCGGAATTCTCGTCGTAATCGGGTTCGGAATGGGCTTTGTATCAACGCCCTCCACCGTTGTCGTGCAATCCGTCGTCGGCTGGGAAAAACGCGGCGTCGTCAACGCTTCCAGCATGCTGCTGCGCTCAATGGGCCAAACGATAGGCATCGCGGTGTTTGGCACGATTTACAACCAGCATGTGACAACGACCGGTTCCAAATCGGAGCTGGCTGCCGGAATGCATGCCGTTTTTCTGCTCATGTTTGCCATTGCGATTGCGAACCTGCTCGTCGTGCAGCTCCTGCCGAAACATCGCGAGGTGATGGTGCAGCAGCGGTCGGTATGACAAGTGGCGCGGATTGGAAGAAACCGGCAGAAACGGATGCGGTCGCATTTGAGCTGCGCCGGGGCGTACGGGAAGTGCGAGTTGGAGTTACGGAACCAGGAAAAAGCCGCGGCGATCGCGGCTTTTTCTTTTTTCCGGCACCTTGCGTTAAACTGTCGTTTACTTATTATATCTTTGCGATATAATAAAAGGCAGTTATAACCAGTAAGGGGGCCATCCGTTTGAACGAACTGTTTATTCTGGGCGAATTGATGAATAGCCCGATGCATGGCTATTTGCTGCATCAGATTTTGAACGCGATTATTGGGCCGACGCGGAAAATCAGCTGGGGGGTGCTTTATCCGCTCATTCACGGCCTGCTTGCGGACGGCTTGATCGACCAGGTTCCCGACGAACAACCGGAGGGCGACCGGCAGGGAAGAGGAAAAAAGAAAAAGATGTATACCATCACGGAAGATGGCAGGAGACGATTTTTTCGTTTGATGGAAGAACCGATTCCATACTCGCCGGATTACGAACAGCATTTTTATACGAAGCTGAAAAATTTTGATCTGATCGGCAAGGAATTGCAATATTTAATTTTACACCAGTACAAGGATTACCTCCGTTATGAAATCCGCTACGAGGAAGAACGGTTGGAGTATGCAAGTAAAGATGAGCGGATTCCCACGGGAGAACAGCAGTATATTCTGATTTTTTTCCGTCATCGGTTGGAAAAGCTCCGTTTTGACGAAAAGTGGGTTTTACAGTTGATTGATAGTCATCGGATGAATGGAGAAGGGTTTAAAAGCGATTGACACGTACCGTTGAATCATCCTCTGTTTACGAGGAGGCTCCGCCTCCTCGGGCCCGGTTTGCTGCCTGAGAGCGCGTTTTTGCGCTCTCAGCCTTCGGCGAGGCGGGGTACGGCGGCGGAGAGACGGTTTTTCCGGCTCTCCGATTGCAGCTCCGCCTCCGCGGGCCCGATGTGCTGCCTGAGAGCGCGTTTTTGCGCTCTCAGGCTCCGGCGGGTCGGGGCACAGCGGCGGTGAGACGGTTTTTCCGGTTCTCCGCTCGCAGCTCCGCCCTCGCGGGCCCGATATGCTGCCTGAGAGCGCGTTTTTGCGCTCTCAGGCTTCGGCGAGGCGAGGTACGGCGGCGGAGAGACGGTTTTTCCGGCTCTCCGCTCGCATCTCCGCCCTCGCGGGCCCGGTTTGCTGCCTGAGAGCGCGTTTTTGCGCTCTCAGGCTTCGGCGGGGCGGGGTACGGCGGCGGAGAGTCGGTTTTTCCGGCTCTCCGCTTCCGGCTCCATCTCCCTGGGCCCGGTATGCTCACTGAGAGCGCGTTTTTGCGCTCTCAGCCTTCCGCGAGGCGGGGTACGGCGGCGGAGAGTCGGTTTTTCCGGCTCTCCGCCTCAAGCTCCGCCTCCGCGGGCCCGGTTTGCTGCCTGAAAGCGCGTTTTTGCGCTCTCAGCCTTCGGCAGCACCTGGGCGCCCCGACCTGATTGGGGGATAGCCGATTTTAGGTCGGCCCCTCCCTTAACCTCTTTGCCTCCAAATAAAGCACCTGAATGAACTTTTTCGTGTTTTGCCGAATCATCCCCAAATTGGCGGTTTCTTCATTCTCCAGCTCCTTCATCCTTTTGCGAATGTCGCTCAGGTCAAAAAGCTTCGGGGCGTACTGCTCGAACTTCGGATTCGCATAATCGAGCAGGCCCAACGAGGCCAAATGGCTCAGCGCCTGGTTCACCGCCCGCCTCACCCGCTGCTCAGCCGCTTTCACCTCTTTTTTCAAATCGGCCTCGGAAGCGGAGGAACCTAACTTGTTGCGGGCGATTTCCTGATAAATGTCGGTAAGCTGCGGAAATCCTTGCTCGAGCGGATGATCGGCCTCATAACGGTACAAATAGTCGAGGATTTCGAGCAAATCCTTGCTGCCGGCTTCGCCGATCAGGCCGAGATCGGATAATACGTAGTTGCCGCACTCGATGATGCTTTTTTCGCGGGGCGTCGCGTCTTTCTCCGCTGCACCACCGCCAAGGCCGATGGCGCTCAGCGTTTTCTGGATATCCTTGATCGACCGCTGCAGGCGAAGCCGCTCGGAAACTTTGCGAATCACCGATATCACTTCCAAACGGTTGATCGGCTTGGTGATATAATATTCGATTCCAAGCGAATACGCTTTGCCGATCAGTTCCTTCGATTCCATCTGGGAAATCATGATGATTTTCCCTTCGAAGGCGCCGGCCAGCTCGCGCACCGTCTCAATGCCGTCCCGCTCGGGCATCAGCAAATCGATCAGCAATATGTCCGCTTGCCTCAGGGCGAGCAAGGAGTGATCGATATGCGCTCCGTCCCCCGCTTCTCCCACTATGCTTCCCAAATTTTCGTCTTCGATGATTTGCTCCAGCATGGAGCGAACCGCCGGATCGTCATCCACGATAAAAAAACGCATGCTACTCCTCCTTTCCTATTTGACCGATAGGCAATTCGATCGTAAAAACGGCCCCGGTCCCGCCGCGGCCGGGCTCGGCCCGAACCGTACCCGCCATTCGCTCGACCTCCTGCTTCACATAGGACAACCCTATACCCGTGGACGAATTGCCGGCCTCGTCGAATTTCGTCGTAAAACCGGGAATGAAGATGTTTTCCCGATGTTTCGGAGCAATGCCCGGACCGTTATCGGTTACACGAAGCAGGACCGTATCGCGATCCCGCTTGACCTCTATCAAGATTTCTCCCGTCTCCGGTATCGCCTCAACGGCATTGGCGGCCAGGTTATTCAGTAAAGACAACGTGGCGTATGTGCGGCATAAAGGAAGTTCGCCCTCCGCTTGCAGCCTAAAAACGATCTTCTTGCCCAGTAAGCGGGCATACTTATCGTTCGAACGCAGGGCGATGCCCGCCAGCTCATCCAGCCGCATATAATCGCTTTCGTTCGTTATTAAGCCGGACAGTCCCGCGTAAATCCGCTGATTGTCTTTTTTGACCTCGTGAACCTGCCCGGCGATCCGGAGCGCCTTTTGAGCCGCATTTTCATGAAACGCAGGCTGGTTATCCTTAAGAAGCTGGTAGAGGTCGTAACTTTCCTTTGTGATGTTTTCCGCATTGTGCAGCGTTTTCTGGAGCTGAACCGATTCCTCGTACAGCCCGGAGATCAGCAGAAGCATCTTTTCTTTTTCCTTCCGCTGCTGTTCCTCCGCGGCTTGGGCCTGCCTCAGTTTGATCAGATTGAAAAAGCCGATGACGAAAAAGCTGCGAAAAAAAGCGATCAGCACGATCTGGCTCCAGATGGCAAAAGAAGACAGCCGCTCCGCCGCCGAGCTCCGCATCAGCAGCTCTGCCGCCGTCGCGGCGATTTCAATGACGATGCCCTGCAGCCCGAGCAGCAGCGGCTTGTCATGATGGCGGTTCGTTCGAAAAGCCGCAAAGACGGTACCGTAGACCAAGTAATAAAAGAAGACGGGATAATGATGCAAAAAAGCGGCTTCCCAGTTCCAACCGGACCCTAATACGAGCTCCAGCCCCATGCGAAAAACAGCAACCGAGACCCCGGCCAGCACCCCCGAGACAAACGGAGGAACGGGGCGGATCCAAAGCAGGAACAGAAAAAAAACCGGGGTGCCGAGGCTTACCCGAAAATGATTTTGAAACGGATAAAAGTTGAGCTCGCCCGCGATCGGAACCGAAACGAGCATCAGCAGCAAGACGAGCCATTTGTCCTTCAATGCGGCTTCCTGCCCCCTTTCCTTAAAACTGCGGGATTCTTCATTCGACTTCACTTCGACAAGGATGGCCTAATTCCTCCAGAGCAATACATTAGTGAAAAAATGTTTCAAATAAGTTTAACGAGCATATGTAGATTCGCGTAGATTCGTGTAGATTGCCCGTACAATAAACTCATTCCAAGCGTACACAGACTCCTGCAAAAAAGAAAGCGCTTTACAATTTTAAGCAAAGGGGAATTGCTTTATGAAGAAATTTGGTTTGGCTTTTCAAATCCTGCTCGGCCTTGTGCTCGGCATCGTCGTCGGCGCCGTTTTTTACGGCAATCCCGCCATTGAAACTTACTTGAAACCCGCGGGGGACATTTTCATACGTTTGATCAAAATGATCGTCGTGCCGATTGTCGTTTCCTCGCTAATCGTCGGGGTGGCGGGTGTAGGCGATATGAAAAGGCTGGGCAGGCTTGGAGGAAAAACGATTCTTTATTTTGAGCTCGTAACGACGGCCGCCATTATTTTCGGCCTGCTGATGGGCAACGTTTTCCAGCCCGGAGCCGGCATCAATATGGCCGCCCTGGCCAAATCGGATATCACGAAATACGTGGAAACGACGCAGCAGGTAACGAGCCACAGCTTTGTCGATACGCTTGTCAATATCGTGCCTAAAAACATCTTCGAATCGATCGCCGCCGGTGACATGCTCGCCATCATTTTCTTTTCGGTATTATTAGGTCTCGGCATTGCGGCGATCGGCGAAAAAGGAAAGCCGGTAATCGCATTTTTCCAAGGCACGGCCGATGCGATGTTTTGGGTGACGAACCAGATTATGAAGTTTGCACCGATCGGCGTGTTCGGGTTGATCGGCATGACGGTTTCCAAATTCGGCGTCGGCTCGCTTGTTCCTTTGGGCAAATTGGTGCTTACCGTATATGCAGGCATGTTCCTGTTCGTCGCCATCGTGCTCGGCTTGATCGCGAAGCTTTGCGGCACCAGCCTGATGGCGGTCATTCGCATATTAAAAGACGAGCTCATTTTGGCCTACTCGACGGCAAGCTCCGAAACGGCGCTTCCCAAGATGATGGAGAAGATGGAGCGTTTCGGCGTGCCGAAGGCGATCAGCTCCTTCGTCATTCCGACCGGCTATTCGTTCAACCTGGACGGCTCAACGCTGTATCAGGCGATTGCCGCCTTGTTTATCGCGCAAATGTACGGAATTCACATGCCGATCGGCTCGCAAATCATGCTCGTTTTGGTTCTGATGCTTACGTCCAAAGGGATCGCCGGCGTACCGGGAGCATCGTTTGTCGTCCTGCTGGCTACTCTCGGCTCGGTCGGGATACCGCTCGAAGGCCTTGCTTTTATCGCCGGCATCGACCGCATACTCGATATGGCCCGGACGGTCGTCAACGTCGTCGGCAATTCGATAGCGGCGATTGTGATGGCGAAATGGGAAGGGCAATACGATAAGAAAAAAGGCCAGCAATATTTGGAATCTATCAAGCAGGCTGCGTAAGCCGCATTCCAGGGGGGAAGCGATCATGACAACAACGGCGCAAATCAGGGTGGAAAAAGATTTTCTCGGCTCCAGGGAAGTGCCGGCCGATGCTTACTATGGCATTCAAACGCTGCGTGCGGTGGAAAATTTTCAGATCACCGGCTATCGCATTCACGAAGAATTGATCCGTGCGATGGCCATCGTTAAACAAGCCGCAGCTGCGGCGAATATGGAGATCGGACGGCTGAACCCGCAAATCGGGAAATCGATTGTGCAGGCGGCGAAGGAAATAGCGGACGGCAAGTGGCGCGACCAATTTATCGTCGATCCGATCCAGGGCGGGGCGGGAACGTCCATCAACATGAACGCCAACGAAGTTATCGCCAACCGGGCGATCGAGCTTCTCGGAGGAACCAAGGGCGATTATTTTCAAGTGAGCCCCAACTCCCACGTCAATATGGCGCAGTCTACCAACGATGCGTTTCCGACGGCGATTCATATAGCGACACTTTCTTTAATGGAGAAGCTGCTGGGCACAATGGAGGAACTGCTGGGCACGTTCCGCAAAAAAGCGACGCAATTTGACGGCATTATCAAAATGGGCCGCACTCATCTGCAGGACGGCGTGCCGATCCGCCTCGGCCAGGAATTCGAAGCCTACAGCCGGGTACTGGAGCGCGATATTTCGAGAATCGGGCGGTCGCGCAGCCATCTGTACGAAGTCAACATGGGGGCGACGGCCGTCGGTACCGGTTTGAACGCCGATCCGCGCTACATTAAGCGGGTCGTGGAGCTTTTGGCCGATATCAGCGGCCTTCCTCTCACCAATGCGGGGCACTTGGTGGATGCGACGCAAAATACGGACGCCTATACCGAAGTGTCCGCCGCACTGAAAGTATGCATGATCAACATGTCCAAAATCGCAAACGACCTGCGGCTGCTCGCCTCCGGGCCGCGCGCGGGACTTGGGGAGCTGAGCCTGCCGGCGCGGCAGCCCGGCTCGTCCATCATGCCGGGCAAGGTCAACCCGGTCATGGCGGAGGTCGTCAATCAGGTCGCGTTCCAGGTCATCGGCAACGACCATACGATTTGTCTCGCTTCCGAGGCAGGGCAGCTGGAGCTTAACGTGATGGAGCCGGTGCTCGTATTCAATTTGCTTCAATCGCTAAGCATGATGAATCAGGTTTTTAAAGTGTTCCGGGAATACTGCCTGGAAGGGATCGAAGCGAACGAGGAGCGCTGCAGGGCATATGTGGAAAACAGCGTCGGGGTCATAACGGCACTGAACCCGCATCTCGGTTATGAGGTCGTGGCGAGAATTGCGCGAGAGGCTATTTTGACTGGCCGTCCGGTGCGGGAGTTGTGCCTTCAGTACGGGGTATTAACCGAAGATGAGCTCAACATCATCCTGGATCCGTATGAAATGACCAACCCGGGCATCGCCGGAGCGGAGCTGCTGAATAACAGCTGAAAATATTTTTTAAATATTTTAAATATTCCATCTTTTGGTGCCACATTTTTGCACACTTCGACATCGGCGGCAGTATATAATTTTTCTGTAAACCCATTCTATTTATTGGAGTGTGAAAATTATGGAGAAGAAGAAGTATGCTGAGCCCAAAGTTGTTTCACATGAGGTTGTTACTTTCGAAACTTTGCTTTCCTGTCATCCGCCTAATATTCCGGCGCAAACGACGGACGGAAATCTGCCCGTTTGCTTGCGTCCCGACGGCACTTGGTTTCCAAGATAATCGGCTGCGGCAAAAGTTGGACAAGCCCGCTCCGATCTCTTCCCAAGCATCCTAAGCTTCCTCAAAAACCAGCGACTTCTTACCCTCATTTTGAAAGCAAACGCCTGATAAAAAAACGCAGCGGCAGATCGGAGCTCGCTTACGAGTTCCCATCTGCCGTTTTTGTGTCCGGAATGATCTTTTCAGGAAGTCTTTTCTTCCGCCAACCGCATGCTGCTGTAAATATCGATTTTGCGATCGATCATCGCTTGAAACGACAGGAGCCGGTCGATCTGTGCGGTCACGTTATCTTTCTGCTTCTGCAGCATGACAAGGCGTTGATCGATGCTCGTGCTCCCCTGCACGAAATGCTTGATATCCGAGATCGACATGCCCGTCGCCCGAAGGCAGCCTATAAATTCAAGCGCCTCTATGTCCTTTGAGCTGTACATGCGAATGCCGCTCTCATTGCGGGTGACGGCCGGCATGATGCCTTCCTTTTCATAATAACGCAAGGTGTGGATAGACAAGCCCGTCAGATCCGCAACCTGGCCGATCGTATAATACACGGCGATCCCTCCGGGACGATAATTAAGGATACCTTTATTATAGTTCCTGTTTGGTAGGCCGTACAATGATTTCGTTGACGGCCGCATATTCCGGCTGGGAAACGGCGTATAATATGGAATGGGCTATAGCTTCGGCAGGCAATGCCATTTGCAGGGATTCCTCGATGTTTTGCTTGATCTCCTCGTTCGATATCGTGTGAACCAGCTCGGTCGATACGCCTCCCGGGCAAATAATCGTGGTGCGGATATTGTTTTCCGCTTCCTCCTGCCGCAGCGCTTCCGTGATGGCCCGAACGGCAAATTTGGTTCCCGAATAGACGGCCCACGACTTTCTGACGATATGTCCTGTCACGGACGAAACGTTAATAATATGTCCTCGCTTTCTTTCCCTCATATGAGGAAGAACTGCTCCTATACCGTACAGCACGCCCTTGATGTTGACATCGATCATTTGATCCCATTCCGAAATCTTCTTTTCATGCAAATATGACAACGGCATGATTCCCGCGTTATTAACGAGAACATCAATCTGTCCGAAGGTATCCAGGGCAAACCGCGCAAGCTGTTCGACATCCTCCAGGGAAGCCACATCCGTCACCTTGTAAACGGCGGTGCCTCCTTGTCCTTCAATCGCGGACTGCAAAGCGGCTAATCGTTCCTCTCTTCTTGCCGCCAGCACAACCTTTGCTCCATTTTGCGCAAGCAGCTTGGCCGAAGCCTCGCCGATTCCGCTCGAAGCTCCGGTTACGATCACAACTTTTCCTTCCACATTCAACATATCCAATTCTCCTCTCCAAGATAATGCAAGCTTCAGTATAAAACCTAGAGTTTACTCTAGGTCAAGTGTTTGAAAGTGAACCCCGGCGTTCGGCGGAAAAGCACGAACCCCCTATCAAAATGACGTTTTCCCCCTTCAAAGCACGACATTCCGCCATGCTATCATACAAATAGAAGCGCTTTCAAAAGTGTGGACACCCGGACAGCAGTGATGAAAAGGAGGGATAGGAACCGTTCGGATTCATGTATGGCTTGAGCCAAAATTCAAGGAAAGGGATGAATGTGATGAAAAAAAGACGGATCATGACCGCGATACTTATCGCCGCTTCTTTGTGTATGGCCGCACTGCCGGCTAATGCCGCAGGGTACGAGCATTTATTTTGGGGCGACAGCTGGGTCAAATATGAAGACGCCGGTTATGTATACGGCAGGCATACCAGCATTATCGTTCACAATCTCGGAAAAACCGATATTTATTATTCCATCTGGAGTTATTCCCGCCAGCAAGAGATAGCCAGCGGAACCCTCGTCCCTTACCCGGGCGATTCGGACTTCAGCCAGGTCTACGATACCGACCAGATAGAAGATTACGAACTGAGGGTACAATGCCTCCAGGCATGGCAATGCGAAGGCGAAGCTTTCATGGAAGCCACCGATTAGCATTCTCCTCCTCTTTTTTATATAGATTCGCTGGCACTGTCCCGAAAGCTATCACATGGCTGCGGGATAGCTTTTTTTAATGCGCAAAAAAACTGCCTGATAAGAGGCAGTTTTTTCGTGCATCCTCCTTATGACTTAATCAGCGGCCTTATCGCTTGAGTTTGACGAGGATGGAGCCTGATCTGCGGTTCCTTTTTTATCGATGAATTGGGTGATTTTGTCCGTCATGCTGTCTTTGATTTTACCGATCAGCTGATCTTTGGCAATTCCTTTGGCCTCTGCAATTTCAGCCAGGGATTTGCCTGCCTGAAGCTCCGTGTTCAGCTCCGTTTCGGTCATCCCGAGGATTTGGGACAGCGCCGCCGGGTCGGTAAAGGAACCGAAGCGCCCATCACCTTTGCCATGTCCGCGGCCTTCGTTTTGCCTTATCTCGGACACTTCCTGTTTCAAACGATCCGCCAAAGCGGATTTTTGTTGATCGGCTTGTTCCTGTGTCAAGGTGCCGGTCGTAACGGCGGCGTCAATGGACGTGTTGGCGGCGGCGGTCAGCTTTTGCATAAGGACGTCCTCCGTTACGCCTTTATCCTGTGCGATTTGCAGAAGTGTTTTGCCTTGCGCCTGCTGATCGCGGATGCTGGTCTCATCGACTCCCAGAATGGACGCCGTTTCCTTTTCCACGTTAACGACGCGGAATCCGTCGTGGCCGCCGCCGCGTTTGCCTTGGCCATGGCCGGGAACCGCATTATTCGATGCCGCCATACCCGCATCCGCGTTTACGGGCGCCGATGCGCTTGTCCCATCCGCTGCCGCAAAAGCTGTGTTATAAATCGCTCCGGTTAAGCCGCCTCCCAGTAAAATGCTTGCCGCCAGCGTGCCCGTCAAAATTTTCTTGTTCACCGTCTTCATAGTATCTCTCCATCCTTTTTTTTGTATTTGCCTTACACCCAGTACTTTACCGCCCAGGCCTGAATCCCCACTGAGCAGGGACTGAGAGAAACCTAAAGTTTGCCTTAAGGTATGCTGAATTTACCATATTTTCGGCAAACGGGTATGCGCGATTTTGTCATATTGGTCATGCAAAAAGAAAAGACCCTGAGGAAGCCCTCACGATCTTTCGTGTTTTTTGCATTTTTCGACTCAGCGAATGAACACATAGGTCTGATCACCATGCAGTTTATCCACATGATCTATTATTTCATGTATGTTGGCGCTTTCCAACTGAAAGCGGTCATTTAAAGTAATTATCCACTTATCGTCAATGTAAGATACCAAAATGACTCCATTCACCGCTTTGACGGCAACGTTGCGCATCTTTGCATCTTTCAAGCTCATCAGCTCGTCGTACAATGGATGAGGTTCGCCTTCTCTGAACAAATCCATAAAAACCTCCGTTTTACCGTTAGGCTTCCCCTCACGTAACACATTTATGCGGCATTCTGCCGGGTGTTATTGCGACATTTACAACACCAACAACGTTATATTATTACGGACGCTCAACTCAGTTTGCCAACTCAAACACCAGGTGAACTTCGAAATCGAACGCGGAAATCACCGAAGGGGCAACAGCTTGGACCGCATATTGGAGAGTGGAAACTATTTATACTTTACTTTAGGAGGGTGTGAAAATGAAAAAATTTGTACCCGGATTATTGGCGGGAATCATACTCGCATCGGCATCAGCTGCATATGCTGAAGAAGGTCTGCAAAAGGTGGAAGCCTATCTTAGACCGGCGCTGCCTATCACTCTGGACGGAAAGCCCGCTAAACTTGAGAGTTCGCCGGTTATTTACGACGGATCGACCTATCTTAAGCTTCGCGATTTAGCTGCATTGACAGGTCTTCAAGTAAATTGGAACGAAGCTGCTCAAACGGTGGAGCTTCAAAATGGAGAAGCGAAGATAAGCTCTCATGTTATTGAAAGTAAGGCGTCGACAATAACTGATTTTCTTCAAACAAAATCACTTGAACTCATCAGCGGCGATATTGGAGATGATAAGGTTACTTTGACTATAAGGAAGCTCCATGACCATCGTTCACTTTTAAAAGCTTCAGAAGTAAGTGAGCTGATAAGTTCCATTTATCGGTTAATAGGTCAGAATAATTTTGACCTGATCATCGATCAATTTATTATTCCGGAAACGGCGAATATTGTTGGAGAGATATCGTCAATTGATGTCGAAAATAAAAAAGTACTTATTATCAATAAGGATAAAATTAATTCTAATGGTAATCCAGATGCCGTTTGGGTCTCTTTCACTCCTGATGCATTTATTGGCATCGACTCTAAGGAGAGGATTCCATTTAACGATCTTAAGGTTGGACAAAAAGTAAAAGCGTGGAGTGTAGGTGCTGGGTTCGATAGTTATCCGGGTCGAGCTAGAGTTATCCAACTTATTGTTGCAAAGGAATAGCTGTGCCATAGCGAGCCACTCATTTTTTTACAAATTTCGGGTGTTCTCAACAAACTCAAGGCGCATGCCTGTGCATGCGCCTTGGTTTTACTCGGCGGGAACAACCGCTTCGTGAAGGTATTTTTCCAGCTCCTCGCCGTACTTTCGCGTCTCATCAGCGCTCCAATGCAAGTAGTGCGCCATAATAGCGATAACCGGCTCCTTATATTTATGCACCCAGGCGATATCGAACAGCAGTGCGCCGGTGCGCCGGTTGAAGAAGTCGATCGGCTTCACTGCCATCTCCTCTTCCAAAGCGTAAATGATCATAGCCAGCACGTCCAAAGAAAGCCCGAAGGCCGTACCGCTCTCCGCGTACGCCTCCGCCAACTCGTACACCCGGTCGATATTCGAGCCGTATTTGCGAACCAGCTTCTCCGCCTGTTCCTTGGTAAATCCCCGATTCAAGCCTTCCGCCGTTTTCTTGGCGATAAAGGCGGGAAATTGCTTCGATCCGCCGACATGCCCGCCCGAAATCGGCATCGTCTTCGTTTTGCAAGGGGTGAAGCGGGTTACGCCTTCCTTCTTGAACAGTTCGTCGACAAGATCGACGACCATCTCCGCCATTTTACGGTAACCGGTCAGCTTGCCCCCGGCGATGGTAATCAAACCGGATGCCGACTGCCAAATTTCATCCTTACGGGAAATTTCCGACGCGTTTTTGCCTTCTTCAAAGATGAGCGGACGAAGTCCGGCCCAGCTGGATTCGATATCCTGAGGGCCGATATTCAGCGTAGGGAACATGTAGTTGATCGCATCGATGATATACTTCCGGTCCTCCGCAGTCATCCTCGGATGTGCGGTATCACCCTTGAACACGGTGTCGGTGGTGCCTACGTACGTTTTGCCGTCTCTTGGAATGGCGAATACCATCCGGCCGTCCGGCGTGTCGAAGTAGATCGCCTGCTGCAGTGGGAATCGGGACTGGTTGATGACCAAATGCACCCCTTTGGTGAGCTGCAGGTGCTTGCCCGTTTTCGATTTGTCCATTTCTCGCAGCGTGTCCACCCACGGCCCGGCCGCATTGACGATTTTGCGGGCATATATATCATATACGCCGCCATGGATCATATCGGTCACCTTCACTCCGACCGCTTTGCCGTTTTGGTAAATAAACTGCTCGACCTTGGCATAGTTGACCGCTTTGGCGCCACGGGAAACCGCTTCTTTCATGACCTCGATCGTGAGCCGGGCGTCATCGGTCCGATATTCGACATAGACGCCGCTGCCCTTCAGCCCTTCGCGTTTGACAAGCGGCTCCCGCCGGATCGTCTCCTGCACTCCCAGCATCGTCCGCCGTTCGCTCCGTTTCACGCCCGCCAGAAAATCATACAGCCGGAGGCCCAGAGAGGTGCTGAATTTGCCGAACGTACCGCCTTGATGGAACGGCAGCAGCATCCACTCCGGAGTGGTCACATGCGGACCGTTCTCATACACGACCGCGCGTTCTTTGCCGACCTCGGCGACCATTTTCACCTCGAGCTGCTTCAAATAACGGAGCCCGCCATGGACCAGCTTGGTCGACCGGCTGGACGTGCCTGCGGCAAAGTCCTGCATCTCCACAAGCACCGTGTTCATGCCCCTGGTCGTTGCATCCAGAGCAATGCCGGCCCCTGTAATGCCGCCGCCGATGACGAGCAAATCAAACGTTTGATTGTCCAAATCCCGTAAAATATCCGTTCGTTTATCGCTTGAAAAAGTTCCGACCATCTTGCATTACCCCCGAATCAGACGAATTATATGGAAATCAGGTCTTTGACATCGAAGTTGACGGCAATGTCATAATCGGCCCGGCTGTTGTCGTATTTGATTTTCGCCGATTTGAGTTCCATATCGTAATACCAGCCTTCTTCCTGCGCTTCCCACTCTGCCGGATCCAGAAACATCGGAAGTTTTCTGCCCTGCAGCGTCACTTGAACCGGAGCGATTTCTCTGCATACCAGATCGATGACGATCCGCTTCACACTGCTGGCGTAAGCCCCTTCTTTCTTGAAGGATATCGTCGTATTCCGATTCGTTTCGACACCGATCGCCGTTTTCAAATAGTCTCCGTTCTTGTAATTGTTCGTAACTCCGTCATCTTCATAAAACACGAAGCTTGCTTGTTCGGACGGTTCGATCAGCAGGTGCAGTTCTTCCACACGGTCGTTGTGAATGTTTTGCAAATTCGGGGCGAGCGGAATAACGGCTCCGCTGCGAATGAACATCGGAATCGACCCGAGAGTTACGGGAATTTCGATCGTCTGTCCACCGGCATACCTTTCCCGCGTATACCAATCGATCCACTCGCTTCCTTTCGGCAAATACACCTTCCTCGTTTTCGCATCCTTTTCAAGGACGTTGGCCACCAGAATCGACCGCCCGAGCATGAAATCGAAGCTTTCCTCCCAGGTGGCGGGGTCATGCTGGAACTCGTACACCATCGGGCGCATCACCGGGGAGCCCAGTTCGGAAGCCTCGTACAGCAAGGAGTAAAAGTACGGAACGAGGCGGTAACGAAGCCGGATCGCTTCCCGGACATACGGAGTGTACGAAGGATACATCCACGGCTCGGTTACGGTATTGTCGGTGTTGCAGGAATGGATCGAAAATCTCGGCTGGAAAATCCCGTTCTGCACCCAGCGGACGAACAGCTCCGGTTCCGGAGCGGGACCGAAGAAGCCGCCGATATCGCAGCCCTGATTGGCCACGCCGGAAAGCCCCATTCCCAAAATAACGGGAACATTGAACTTCAGGCTGTGCCAGCTCGTATTGTTGTCGCCGGCCCACGTTTGGGCAAAACGCTGAATGCCGGCAAATCCGGCGCGGTTGACGATATACGGCCTCGTATTCGGCGCCGCTTCGGCAATGGCTTCCTTCGCCATTTGCGCCATCAGGTTAGGCAAAATCGGCCGCAAGGCGCTGATCTCCTTCTTGTCGCCTTCAAACTCGCAAAGCGCATCCGGATTGTTGATTTCATATTCGTTGTTGTCGTTCCAGATCGAGGTGACGCCCAGCTCGATAAACGATGCTTTCAGATGCTTCTTCCACAATTCTCTGCCCTTCGGGTTCGTGAAATCGACAAAAGAAGCTTGTCCGCCCCAATAGCGGTCGGTTTGCGATGTTTCGCCTTTTTCGTCCTTAATGTAGGCGCCCGCCTCGTCGAATTGCTTGTAGAGCGGGTGGGTCAGCAGCATGCCCGGCTTGATGTTCGGCGCAAGCGCCGCTCCCTTTTGATGCATCTGTTCGATGAAGCTTTGCGGGTCGGGGAACCTGTTATAATTCCAGTTAAACACATATCTTTTCCCGTCTTCTCCCGTCGTATACCCCGAAGACATGAAAAACCCGTCGCAAGGAATGCCTTCCGCCTTGCATTTATCGAGAAAATTCAAGATCGCTTTGTCCGAATCCCGGTCAAGCTCGGTGTAATACATCGTGGAGCCCATATAACCAAGCGAATATTGGGTCGGCAAAATCGTCTTGCCCGTCAAATCCGTATAATGCCGGACGACATCCTTGATCTGCGGACCGTACATGAAAAAGAAGTCGAGCTCCCCGCCGTCCGCGCAAAAATAGCTGTACTTGTTCCAATAGCCGCTCCGTTCGCAGCCCATGTCAAAGGTGGAATCGTAGCTGTTATGGTAGAACAACCCTGTTGCGGCTTGCGTCGCTCCGTTAAATTTAATGTAGAACGGGATATGCTTGTACAGCGGATCCGTGTGCTCGGAATCGTAGCCGATCGTATCCACGTTATGCATCCGCAGCCTTCTTTTCTTTTTATTCAAATGCCCGCTTTTTTCGCCGAAGCCGTAGTAATGATCTTCGTCTTTCATGCAGGAATAGTGGTACAATCGGCCCTGCTTATCCTTTACATAGGAGCGCTCTTTCAAATCCTCATGCAGCACGCGGCCTTCCGCATCCGTAATTTCAATGGCAAAAGGCTCCCGGTGAATGAGCATGCGCAGCTCCTTCGTTGCGAGCAGCAAATGGGTTCCGAGATCCTCGTAACGGGCCGGAAGCGCGTCCACCCGCCTGCGGCCCTCCACCATCGCATCCATCTTGTCGTCCCATGCGGTCATCGTCAGCGTATATGAAGCCTCATCGGCGAAATGGTCGTCGAACGTGCAGCGAATCCGGACCACATGGTCATTCATCAAATAGATGCGATACCTTGCCGCATCCGTCACCAAGTCCAAGTAATGCCGCTCTTCCACAACCTGCAATAACTTGCTGCTTACTTTCATGATCTTCCCTCCACGGTTCCTATCCTTTATTTAAAAGCTCTCGCTGCATGCACGGCTTTTTTCCAACCGTCATACAGATCGCGGCGTCTGGTCTCGTCCATATCCGGTACAAAAGTTTTGTGTATTTTCCACTGTTTGACAATATCCGATTGATCCGCCCAATAACTTATCGCCAGTCCGGCCAAGTATGCCGCACCGAGCGCCGTCGTCTCATTAATCACCGGACGGTCTACAGGCACGTTCAGGATGTCGCTTTGAAACTGCATCAGGAAATTGTTTTTGACCGCTCCGCCATCCACCCGCAGCGAGTGCAGTGAAATGCCCGCATCCTCTTCCATCGCGGCGAGAACGTCCTTGGTCTGGTAAGCGAGCGATTCCAGCGTCGCGCGGATGAAATGCTCCTTGGTCGTTCCGCGGGTAAGCCCGAATACCGCTCCTCTCACATCGCTGTCCCAATACGGAGTTCCGAGCCCGACGAGCGCCGGCACGACGTATACGCCATCGGTGGAGTCCACGCTTGCGGCCAGCTGTTCGCTTTCCGCAGCGTTCCCGATCATGCGAAGACCGTCGCGCAGCCACTGGATCGCCGAACCCGCCACAAAAATGCTGCCTTCCAGCGCATACTCCACCCGGTCTCCGAGACCCCAGGCAATTGTCGTCAGCAGCCCATGCTTCGAGCTGACCGCCTTGCTTCCGGTGTTCATCAGCATGAAGCAGCCGGTGCCGTACGTGTTTTTGACCGAGCCTTCCGCAAAACATGCCTGCCCGAACAACGCGGCCTGCTGGTCCCCGGCTGCACCGGCGATCGCAACCTCAGCACCGAGCAGTTCTTTCGCCGTCACGCCGTAAATGCAGGAGGACGGCCGCACCTCGGGAAGCATCGAATCCGGAATGTTCAGCAGGTCAAGCAGCTGCCGATCCCACTTCAATTCCCGGATATTGAACATCATCGTGCGGGAAGCGTTGGAATAGTCGGTCACATGAACCTTGCCTCCGGTCAGCTTCCAAATCAGCCATGTATCGATCGTCCCGAACAGCAGCTCTCCGCGTTCCGCACGTTCTCTGGCGCCGGGCACCTCGTTTAAAATCCAGGCGGCTTTCGTCCCGGAAAAATACGCATCGATCAGAAGCCCGGTTTTCTCGCGGACCCTATCCTGCCATCCGTCCGCTATAAGCCGTTCGCAGATCGGAACGGTTTGCCTGGATTGCCATACAATCGCGTTATAAACCGGCTTGCCGGTCGCCTTATCCCAAACGACCGTCGTTTCCCGCTGGTTGGCAATGCCGATAGCGGCAATTTGCTCCGGCCGGATGCCGGCTTCCGAGATACAGGAAGAAATGACCGATACCATCGATTCCCAAATTTCCTCCGCATCGTGCTCCACCCAGCCGGGCTGCGGGTAAATTTGCGTAAATTCCTTTTGAGCCGCATGTACGATTTCGCTGTCGCGGTTAAACAAGATCGCCCGGGAACTGGTCGTCCCTTGATCCAATGACATAATGAAACGTTCCATGGTTCCAACTCCCCCAAAAAAATCCCTTCACCGACAGAGACATCCGGTCACTGTAACTGAAGGGAGTGATGTTTCCGTTATTTCATTCCGGATGTCACCATACCGCTGACGAATTGACGCTGGAATATGATGAAAACGACAAGCACGGGAATCATCGTAATGACCGACATGGCAAGCAGGCTGCCCCAATCGACGTTAAATTCCCCTATAAAGTTGGACAAAGCCAGTTGAATCGTGTACAGGGACGGATCGCTGATACCGATGAGCGGCCACAGGAAGTCATCCCAACGCCACATGAACGAAAATATGGCAAGTACGGCCAAAATCGGCTTGCTTATCGGCAGGATGATCCGCGAATAAATCCGCCATTCGGATGCTCCGTCCATCCGCGCCGCTTCCAGCAGCTCGTCCGGTACCGTAAGCAAATACTGCCTGAGCAGAAATACGCCTGTCGGCGTAGCCGCCGGCGGAATGATCAGAGCGAGCAGGCTGTTGAACATCCCGAGGAAGCTGAGCACCTTGAAGATCGGAATCATGATGACCTCAAGCGGAATCATCAAGGTCGAGACGAATCCGACGAGCAGCAGCGCATCGCCCTTAAATTTATATTTAGCCAGCGCGAACCCGGCCATCGAGTTGATCAACAGCAGCAAAATCGTCGAGCTGACGGTTACGATGGCGCTGTTCATGAAGTAGCGGCCAAAGTTGCCTTTCTCAAAGGCGTCCGTAAAATGCTCAAACGTAAACGGCTGCGGCCAGAACCGCGGCGGGAAGCTGTACAAGTCGTTGTTGGTCTTGAAGGACGAAATAACGATCCAAAGAACAGGAAACAGCCATAATGCGGCTAGCAGGAAAAGAATGATATACAAAGCAGTTTTGGCGGAAGATTTCAGTTCCACGTTAATCGGCTCCTCCTTTAGACAATCTGAACTGCAGTGCGGTAAATATCGAAATCAACAGGAACAACACGACGGACATCGCGCTGGCCATGCCCAGCTCCTGCTTGGCAAAACCGGTTTCGTAAATATACTGCACGATATAGGTCGTCTCTTTTCCCGGCCCGCCGCCTGTCAGCGCAAACAATAACGGATAAGCCTTAAACGCTTCGATCAGCGAAAGCATGACGACAAGCACGGTCGTCGGCTTAATCAGCGGCAGCGTAATGCTCCAGAACACCCGCGGTTTGGAAGCCCCGTCAAGCCTTGCCGCCTCGTAGAAATCGGTCGGTATCGCCTGCAGGCCGGCCATGAAAATAACCATATAAAATCCGAGACGCGACCAAACCGTAGCGATAATTACCGATACGTTAGCAAAAAACGAATCCGACAAAAAGTGAACCGGACTTGAGCCGAACAACGTCATCATGTAATTCAAAATCCCGAAATCGCCGAAAATCCATTTCCACGTCAGACCGACGATAATATACGAAATCATCGTAGGCCAATAAAACACGGAGCGGAACAGCCCTTTAAACCGGAGCGGCTGAATCAGCATCATCGCAATAGCGAGGGAGATACAGTAAATAAGCGGCACCACGATAACGGCATACATCGCCGTTTTCCCGAGCGCGGTCCAAAATTCGCCGTTCGTGAAAATTTCTTTATAATTGTCGAACCCTACGAATTCCATCGGGTTCAAACCATCGTATTCGTGGAAGGAATAAATAAACCCGATAATGGTTGGAATCACAATAAACGTGGTGAAAATGAGCAAATTGGGCAGTACGAACAAATACGGGATCCATCCCATCGATTGATTCGGACTCCGCCTTTTCACCGACTTGGCCGCCGAGGCTTGTGCAGACATCAAGCATACTCCTTTCCGTTAAGAAAAACGTCTGAAAACATCGACCGCTGCCGGTTTGACCCGGCAGCAGCCCATCCTTGGATTATTTCTTTTCTTCGGCGATCGCTTTGTCGATCAAGCCGGCAACCTTGTCAAGGCCTGCCTTCGCCGGTGTTTTTCCGGCAACGATTTCCGATAACGTCGTCTTCAAATCGTTGCTGAACTTCGGCACGATCGTCTGTCTGGACCAGTCCGTAGCTGCGGCGGGTACGGTGTTCGCAAGTTCATTCGAGAACACTTCCATCATGTCCTTGCCGAAGGAGTAGTCCAGCTTCGCATTGTCTTTGCGCGGGCTGAGGAACAGCGCATCCTGGGTATATTTCGCGTTCACTTCTTTAGTGCTGATGTAGTTGATGAAATCCGTCGCTTCCTTCTCGACGCCGGACTTTTTGAACGCCATTGCGAATTTGCCGCCCGGTACCGAGGAACGCTGCGTGCCTTTCGGCATATACGTAACGCCCCACTGGAAGTTCGTAATATCCTTATAGTTGCTGATCATCCAGTTGCCCGCCAGGTGAGCGGCTACCGTCCCGGTGCGGAACAGGTTATTCGGGTTTTCTCCGCCGAACCAAACGGATGTCGGCATAATCCCGTCGTCATGCAGCTTTTTGAAGTATTCGGCTGCCTTGACGCCCGCGTCGTTGTTGATCGTCGCTTTCGTTCCGTCCGCGCTCATCATGCTGCCTCCGAATTGATACAGCATCGTCGACCAGCGCTGCGGCGTGTAGTCCCATACAAGACCGTATTTGGCTCCGCCTTTGTCCATTACCTGCTTAAGCGCAGCGGAGAATTCGTCCCATGTCCACACATTGTCCGGGGAGGTCGGTACCTTTACTCCGGCTTTGTCAAACAAGGTTTTGTTATAAATCAATCCGTTGGCCGTAACGTCCATCGGTGCGGCAACCGCTTTATTGTTAACCACATAAAACGGCTTCAGGGAATCGACGAACTGGCTCGTATACTTGTCCAATCCGCCGTTGCTTTCGCTCAGGTCCACCGCTTGGTTGGCGAATCCGCCAAGCTCCGTCGTGCTGATCCGGGCAAGCGCAGGAGGTTGTCCGCCGGCGATCATCGTTTTCAATTTCGTGGACAAGTCTTTGTAAGGAACTTCGATCATGTTGATTTTGACATTCGTATTTTTCGCTTCGTAATCTTTAATGATACCTTTCATGATATCGCCTTCATTACCGTCCGAGAACCAGACAAAGTCCAGCGTGACATTTTTTTTGCCGCCGGCTTGCGTTCCCGCTCCCGCCGATTCTTTCTTGGCGCAAGCTGCCAGACTCATCGTCGACAGAGCAAGTACGGTTGCGATGGATACCGTTTTCAAAGCTTTGTTCATTGCGTATACCCCTTTTCTTTTCATCGATGTTTGAAACGTTTGCAGCGATTCCCAAAAAGTTACTGCCCGCCGCCCTGCTTGCGGTAATACTGCGGCGACACTCCGGCAAACTTCTTGAAAGAGCGGCTAAAATGAACCGCGGTGTTGAACCCGAGTTTTTCCGATATGAACGCTATCGGCTCGTCGGTCGTGCGGAGCATCTTCTTGGCTTCTTCAATCCTTTTGCTTATGATATAGTTGTTGATGGTATAACCGGTCACCTCTTTGAAACAGTGACACATGTAATATTTATTCAAATGCAGCTCGTTCGACAGATCCTGAAGCGAAAAGTTTTCCGTAAAATGCTGGTTGATATACTGCAAAATACGGCGAACATTTTCCTGGCTGTGCGATTGCTGCCCGGCAGGCGCAATTTCATGCAGCCTTTTGGCTTTTCGGTAGGTTGCAATCAACAACTGAATCAACAGCGTTTTCAAAACAAGCTCGTATCCGAACGACTCCCGTTCGTTTTCCCGGTGAATGGCCCGGAAATACGTTTCGATTTCCTCGCGTTCTTCCGGAGCCCAACGAATCAACGTTCCGTTGGCCGAGTCGAACATAGACATCAGCTTTTCAAACATATCTTCCGACATCTGTTCCCGCAAAAAAGACTCCTTGAAGTTGACATAGCTGCGAATATAGGGAACATCTTTGGACGGATTCACCCGGTGAATCGTGCTTCCCCGGAACAGAAGCATGTCTCCCGGAGACAAATCGTAAATATTTTCTCCAATAATGTAATTCGCATCCCCGCGAATGAAATAATAAACTTCAAGCCCTTCGTGAGTATGAACAGGCCAGCTGTACTGCCAATCATCCGCGTCCGCCCTGACGTAAATCCCCAATTTTTGAAGCGCAAGGTTAGTGGGCGTATGAATTACCAAAAGGGCCCTCCCTCCAATGCAAGCGAGATACGAAGCAGTAAGATTGCAATTCAAAATATAACATACTGAAATTGTTCACACTTAACATATATTGCTCTTAATTTGATATGTATTGTTGAAAAATATACATTGTGCCTCGTGGCCCCCCTAAATCCCCCCACCGGGGGGACCCCAGGCGCTCGGGCGCCCTGGACCCGCCAGCCGGGAGTTCATGCTCGCTTCTGGTTCGCGTCTGCCGGGCATGGATTTTTGGGCTTGCGCCAAAATTCCTATTCCCGGCACGCTTTACTCTTGAGTTGAGACGTTAGGAGGTCGTTCGTGCCTCTGGCTCGCGTTTGTCAGGCATGGATTTTTTGGGGCTGCGTTTCCAAAAATCCTATGCCTGACACGCTTTACTTTTGTGCGGAGACGTTGGGAGGACGTTCGTGCCTCTGGCCCGCGTTTGCCGGCCATGGTTTTGCTTGCGCAAAACCTATGGAGGGCACGCTTCAGTTCCCGCAAATTTGTGGCGTCCAAAAATAAAAAACCGGCCTCTCAGAGAAAGGCCGGTTTATGGGAGGCTTGTTTATTTTCAGGAAATCTTGCTGACAACTTGACGCAAAGCTTCGTGAATCGGCGTTAATGGGCGGCCGAGCAGCTTTTCAAAATCACTGCTTTCGATCTCCAGGGTGCCTTCCCGAATGCCTTGCTGGATTCCAACGAGAATCGGGATGACGAAATCCGGTACGCCGGCGTTTTTCATAATCTCCGCATAAGCGGCATCGTCGACTTGCTGCACGGGAACTTCCTTGCCCAACACAGCACCGAGAGCGGACGCCAGCTCTTCCTGCGTCAGCAGCTTGCCGGAAAGCTCGTAGATCGTGTTCTCATGTCCGCTTCCCGTCAGTACGGCCGCCGCCGCTTCTGCGTACTCCTGCTGCAGAGCCCAGCCTACTTTGCCGGAGCCTGCGGACGTGATCCAAGGCGCTCCCGCCAATACCGCCTGAATGCTTGCAGTTTCGTTCTCGAGGTACCAGTTGTTGCGCAGGAACGAGTAAGGAATGCCGGTATTCAGGATGGCTTTTTCCGCGGCTTGGTGCGGCGGAGCGAGGAATAGCTTGCTGTCGCTCGCATTTCCCACACTCGTATAAGCGATGAAGCTTACTTTTGCGCGGGCGGCGGCTTCTACCGCGTTCGTATGCTGGCGAATTCTCGTTTCATTGTCACCATCTGCGGAAATGATCAGAATCCGGTCAATCCCCGCGAAGGCCGCATCCAATGTTTCCGGACGGTCGAAATCTCCTTGACGGACGTCCACTCCCCGCGCGCGTAAGCTTTCCGCTTTCTCCGGGTTTCGCACGCTTACTGCGAGCTGGCTCGCCGGCACTGTTTTCAATAACGCCTCCACCACTTTGCTGCCCAGTTTCCCTGTGGCTCCTGTCACTAACAATTTCATCTTCGATTCCTCCCATTGGGTTGTATTTTACATTGTTATAACATTTATTGTTACAACAAAGCTTTAAAATAAAAGCTCTGTCAGGAGCTTTCATCTTTACTCGATCTTGCCGATCAGTTGAGCTATCGTCGTCCGGGCTAACCTTTGTTCCATTACGGACTGGGCGTCTTTCAATTCTTCCTGAAGGAGCTGTTCGATATTGCGCCCGACCTGGCAAGCGATATTGGAATTTTCGTGAATCCGAAACAGCTGGTTCTCCTCCGTCGCATTGACCGCCCGATACACGTCAAGCAGTGTAATCCGGTCGGGATCTTTGAGCAAAGAAGCGCCGCCTACCCCGGGACGAACGTCCACCAATCCGGCCTTCTTCAGCATGCCCATAATTCTCCGGATGACGACAGGATTCGTATTGACGCTGCCCGCGATGTAATCTCCGGTGCATTCGTTCGGATTGACCGCAATGAGGGTAAGGGAATGCACCGCCATGGAAAAGCGCGTACTGATTTGCATCATGATCACCACCGTTGTAACCATTATAGTTATAACTATCCTTAAAGTCAATATTCTTTTCTGTTCGGGCTTTCGATCCTGCTTAATCCCGGGAAAGAAACCGGTACCCGATCCCCGGCTCCGTAACGATAAACTTCGGTCTTGTCGGGTCTTCCTCCAGTTTTTTCCGCAAATGGCCGATATACACCCGCAAATAGTGGCTGTCCGATTCATGATGGTGACCGCCCCAAACCTGCTGAAGCAGCTGGCGCTGGGTGATGACCTTACCGGCGCTTAACGCCAGCACCTTCAGCAAATCGTATTCGGTCGGCGTCAGCTTCAAGCGTTCCCCGTGAAGTTCGACGGAGCGATGAGCCAAATCGATCTTCAGCTCGCCGAACTCAAGCACCGGCTCATTGGCCGATTTGGCCACATGACGGAGAGCCACGCGGATCCGCGCCAGCAGTTCCCCCATGCCGAACGGCTTGGTGACGTAGTCGTCGGCGCCGCTATCAAGCGCAGCGATTTTATCCTCCTCCCGCTCCTTCGCCGTAAGCACGATCACCGGCACGCTTGACCATTCCCGTATACGCAGCAGCACGTCCATGCCGGAAATATCGGGGAGACCCAAATCGAGCACGATCAGGTCGGGATGGCTGACCGATGCCTGCAAAATCCCCTCTTCGCCGGCAGACGCTTCAAATATGTCAAAACGATGGGCCTGCAGCGTAACTTTCAGCAATTTGCGGATTTGCGGTTCGTCGTCAATGATTAAAATGCGCGCGCCATTATCCGGGTTCGTCATCGTTGTAGTTTCTCCCCTCTTGAAGCGACGGATTCCGCCTGCTTTCCTCGTTCTGTGGAAGAGCAATCGTCATGACCGTGCCTCCTTCAACATTCGGCTGTGCGGAAATCGTCCCCCCGTGCAGTTCGGCGATTCCTTTGCAGATGGCAAGTCCGAGGCCGGTTCCGGGTATATGTTTGGTCCGGCCCGCCCGGTAAAATTTTTCAAAAATGCGTTCCCGGTCAGCCGCGGACAGACCGACTCCGGAATCCGCGACGCTTATCTCGACATTGTCTTCGTCCGCTTTAACCGATATCGCAATCCGGCTGTAATCGGGAGAATATTTAATGGAGTTGCTCACGACATTTACAAGCATTTGCTCCAGCAGCACTTCATCGCCCAAAAGCACAGGAACGCGTTCCGGCAATTTTACGTTTATTTCCCGATGCTGCTGGAAATCTTTCACCTGCGCCAGCACCACCCCGATGATATCTTCGAGATCGCACCACTTTTTCCGCAGCTGCAGCATGCCGCTTTCCAATTTCACCATACCGAGCAGGTTGGCGACAAGACGATTCATTCGCAGCGCTCCGTCCCGAATCGCAGCAAGAAGCTCCAGCCTGTCTTCGGGGGAAAAAAGCTTGTCTCCTTCGATCAGTCCGGTTGCGGAGCCGATGATGGTGGCGAGCGGTGTTCTCAGCTCGTGAGAGACGGAATCGAGCAGCGCCGTCCGCAGCTTTTCCGACTCCGCCGACAAATGAGCGATCCTGGCTTCCTCCGTCAGCTTCAGGCGGGCGATGGCGATCGCGGCGAGTCCGCCCAGAGCCTCAAGCAAACGCCGGGTATCCGGAGGAATTGCTCCGCTCTCTTTTTCAAGCTTGATCGCCAAAACCCCGTAGACCCGATCCTCGGTGCGCAAAGGAACGTAAAACCCGGACGTTTCTCTCAGTACGCCCGACCCCTTCCCTGCCGCTTCTCCATGCTGAAAAACCCACTTGGCTATCATCCGTTCCGACTCGCTTTGCCCCCCATCGGAATGGCCGGGGGATGCCGCTGTAAGCCTCAGTTCATCATGCTCATCCGGCAAATATATGGCCGCTTGCGTTTGGATCATTTCGGAGACCTTCCGGGTTACGTTCGCGAGCAGCGAATGAATGTCCGTGATCGCGCTCATTTGCCGGCTCAGCTCATAAAGCGAGGCTGTGTGAGCTTCCCGCTGCTTCGAGAACCGCAGCTGCTGCTTCAAACGGGCAGCCAGGCTGCCGGTTAAGCCGGCCACAGCCAAAAATACGGCGAACGAAATCAGATAGCGCAGATCCGCCACCGTGAAGCTGAGAAACGGCGGGACAAAAAAGAAGTCAAACGCGAGAACGCCCAGAAGCGCCGCATAAAATGACGGCCCTATTCCTCCGTATGCGGCGCTTAACAGGACCGGGATCAAATAAATAAGCGCTATGTTCACCGGATCGAGAAAAAGCCCGAAAGGGTGAAGCACTGCGGTGAGCAATCCGATCAGCGCCGTGATCCAGACATAGGGAGACCATGAGAAGATTGACGAAGTTCCTGCTTCGTCTTCCCGGACGAAGACCGCTTTGCGGCGGAACCATTCCCCGATTCGCGATCGTCCCCGTTTTGAGATGATCGTATGTTTCCCGTTGCGGCTGCGTTCCAATATGCTCACTTCCCGTACGTTCTATTTTCCCTTCACTATAACGCCAGGTTCGGGTCATAGTCCGCCACGACCAGGACGTCCCGATGGCGAGACAAACGGATGAGCCGATTGACCAACGAACCTTGCCGCAACTTGTTCCGCAAATTTTGCTTCGATTGACCGATAACCAGTTGGGTGGCTCCCGCTTCATCCGCTTTCCCGGATAATATCCCCGCGATTTGCCGAATATGCGCTCCTTTATGGACGACAAACGTGCCGCCCAGACGGGCAGTTAACGTTTCAAGCGACTCCAGTCTTTTTTGCAGCTCTGCGGTCGGCGGCCCGCCTATGTGAACATAATTGACGTACCAGGCCGCTTTTAGCCGGTAAGCCGTGCGAAAACCGCGGCGGATGAGCCGCTCGGCGCAGGGAGTGAGATTGACGCAAACGAAAATCAGTTCCTTTCTCCGCCACGGACCGCGAAGCGAGCTTTTCCGTTCCAGCGACTCCAATCTTTCGTCGACGTCGTCGGCGATTTCCCGAAGAGCCAGCTCGCGCAAGGCGATCAGATTTCCCGTTTTGAAAAAATGATTCAGCGCTTGATCGATCTTGCTTTTAGCGTATATTTTACCTTCGCGCATCCGCTGCCGCAACGCCTCCGGAGAAACATCGATCAGCTGCACCTCATCCGCCATACGCAAAATGCTGTCGGGCACTGTTTCCCTTACCCGTATGCCGGTGATTTGCTCCACCGCATCGTTCAGGCTTTCGAGGTGCTGAACATTGACGGTGGCGATGACGTTGATCCCGCTATCTAGAATCTCCATCACATCCTCGTAGCGCTTGCGGTTTTTGCTTCCCGGAACGTTCGTATGGGCGAGCTCGTCGATCAGCACCACTTCCGAACAGCTGCGGACAATGGCCGCCGTATCCATCTCCTCCAGTCCAACGCCCCGGTACGGGATGATTTGCCGCGGAATGATGCCGAGGGATCCGATTTGAGCGGTCGTTTCTTTGCGGTTATGGGTTTCGAGCAGTCCGATCCGCACATCGACCCCTTTTTTCAGCAAGTCGTTGCCTTCGCGCAGCATCGTGTACGTTTTGCCCACACCCGGCGCAGCGCCTATATATATTTTAAACTTGCCGCGTTTGATTTTGTGTATTTTCTCGGCGACTTCCTCTTCGCTCAGCCGGCGGTATTTTTCGAATTCACGATTTGGCGTCAGTATTGCCGGCAAAATCCGTTCGCCATCGTGTTCGGCCCGATCGGCAATGAGAAACAAATCGATATTTCTCATCTTCCTCAGAAGCCGATTGACGATCGAGCCTTGCCGCAGCTCCTGCCACCGGGAATGCTTCGTATGTCCCATCACGATTCGCGTCACGTTATGTTGGGAGGCATACTTGACCAACGCATCCGGAATGCTCCGGCGGCCCCGGAAAGGCAGCTCCTCGAGTCCGCAGCCGATCTTCCCGGCGAGCTTGATCATGCTTCTGCGAAACGCCGCGGCTTCTTTGGACAGCGGCCTCTTGAAATTGCGGAACGTGACTACCCGCAAATCCCCGTTCAGCCTTTTGGCAATCTGCTCGCCGCGGCGGATGTAGATGGAGCCGTTCCAATGGTACTGCGTCGATACGAGAATACGTTCGCTGGCGCCGGATGGCCCGACAAGCCCCATCTCCTCGCGGTGCTCCTCCAGAGACTCGTTCACTTCTCCGGCAACGAGCCTAAGAGCGAGCTCCCTCAGGACGCCTAAATTGCCGCGCCTGAAGAGGGACAAATCTTTGTTCACCTTGAAGTGCCCTTCCGCAAGCCGGCTAAGAATCGCTTCCGGGGTCACATCGATAAGCCGCACCTCATCGGCAAGCTCCAACGTATCGGCGGGAACGGTATTTTTCACATCGATTCCGGTCAGCTTGCGGGCGATTTCCGTATAGCCCTCCAGCTCATACACGTTAACCGTCGTGATGACGCTGATGCCGTTCGCAAGCAGAAACTTGATATCGTCCAGACGAGTCGGAAACCGCGCTCCGGGCCGGTTCCGGTGAGCCAGCCCGTCCGCGAGCACCACTTCCGGGTTCCTCTCCAGCAAAACGTCGAGGTTCAAATCCTTAAACTCCGCTTCCCCTTGCCGCCAATGGATGCTCGGCACCCGTTCCAGATCGCCCAGCTGCTCTACGGTTTCCGGCCGCTGAAGCGTGGAAACGGCGCAGATCACGACATCGATTCCCCGCTGCTTCAGGGCGTTCCCGTCGCGCAGCATATGATACGTTTTGCCGGAGCCGCTCACCGGCCCGATGTAAATTTTCAAGGTGCCGCGACGAAGCCTGGAGATGGAATGAAAAATTTCCTCCGGCGTTTTTCTGCGAAAGTTGTCCATATGCGTTTCCCCTAAAAAGCCGCTCCCCTTTGCGGAACGGAGAGCGGCCGCTTCAAGTTTGGCAGACGATGTTCCAACGGATTCCGTAGAGGAAGGCTAACGGTTGCTGCCGAGCTTATTTGGCTCGAAAACGTCATTTTTGCATTGTAACGGTTGTAGCAGAGCTTATTTCTCATTTTGTACCTCTCCATACAATGAAAGTTCACAAATAACAGCTCTGGCAACCGTTACCGTTCCGAAATCACCAATTTAGCCCCTATAAGCTCATCTGCAACCGTTACACCGTACCGCATGAGCCGTAACCGACCTCGGCACCATGTATCAATATATAGAAAAATATAGTATGGGTCAGTTAGCATTCACTTTCTTCTAAAACTTGACCAGTTTCAGCAACTCGATATTCAAGGCCGACACATTGACGCGCGGCTCGCCGAATATGCCGAGCTGGCGGCCCTGGGTCAGCGAATCGACGAGCTGCTGCAATTGCTGCTCCGCAATGCCGGCAGCCCGGCTGATTCTCGGGATTTGCGCCTTGGCCGCTTCGGGCGACAGATCCGGGTCGAAGCCGGAGCCGGACGTCGTGACCAGGTCGGAAGGAATATCTTCCAGCACAGGATTTTCCTTCCTCAGCTCATTGATCCGCTCGGCCATCTCCTTCGCATAATCGTCCGATGCCACCGCCCGGTTGGAGCCTGCCGAGGCTGTCGGATCGTATTTCGCGGCCGACTCCCTCGGGTGGAACAGCTTCGGCGATGTAACGTTTTGCGCGAGCAGCTCGGAGCCGATGACGGTATCCCCCAAGCGGATTAAACTGCCGTCCGCCTGCTTCGGGAACAAAACCCCGGCAAGCCAGGTCGTTACAAGCGGATAAATCAGCCCGCACAATATCATAAGTACGATGGAAACGCGGATCGCGGTTACAGTCGTTTTCATTTTTCATTCCCTGCCTTCCAGTTTTAAACGATGTGCAAACCGTTCAGAGCCATATCGATAAGCTTGATTCCGACGAACGGCACGACCACTCCGCCGATGCCGTAAATCAGCACGTTGCGGGCAAGCAGCCTGTCAGCGGACATGGCGCGGTATTTCACGCCCTTCATCGCGATCGGGATGAGCAGCGGGATAATGACCGCGTTGAAGATCAGAGCGGACAATATCGCCGATTCGGGCGAAGCGAGACGCATGATGTTCAGCGCCTGCAGCTGCGGCATCGCCGCAATAAACATCGCGGGAATGATCGCAAAATATTTCGCAATATCGTTGGCGATCGAAAAAGTTGTCAGCGCGCCGCGCGTAATGAGCAGCTGCTTGCCGATCGAGACGACGGACAGCAGCTTCGTCGGATCGGAATCGAGGTCGATCATATTGGCGGCTTCCTTGGCCGCCATCGTTCCCGAGTTCATGGCGAGTCCCACGTCCGCCTGAGCAAGCGCCGGCGCATCGTTTGTGCCGTCGCCGGTCATGGCGACCAATTTGCCCTCCTGCTGCTCCTTCTTGATGGCCGCAATTTTATCCTCCGGCTTCGCTTCGGCGATAAAGTCGTCGACACCGGCTTCCAGCGCGATGGTGGCGGCCGTCAGCGGGTTATCTCCCGTACACATGATCGACTTGATCCCCATCGCCCGCAGCTCCTCGAACCGTTCCTTCAGCCCGGGTTTTACCGTATCCTTCAAATAAATGACGCCATAGATGCGATTGCCCACAGCTACCGCCAGCGGGGTTCCGCCGGCCTTGGCGATACGGTTTGAAATCTCTTCGAGATCGGCCGGCACGCTGCCTCCTTTCGCGGAAACATACCTCTTGATCGCATCGATCGCCCCCTTGCGAACGACAGTGCCGTTTTTCAGGTTCAATCCGGACATGCGGGTTTCCGCCGTGAACTCCACGGCCTCGGCAGCTTCATATTCGGAGGCGGCCCACGATGCGCCCAGCTTCCCCGCCAGCTCTACGACGGAACGTCCTTCCGGCGTTTCATCCTTGACCGATGCCTGCAGCGCGGCAATTGTCATCTCCTTGGCGGATACGCCTTGCACCGGGGTGAACTCGAAAGCCATCCGGTTGCCGTAGGTGATCGTCCCCGTCTTATCCAGGATAAGCGTATCGATATCTCCCGCCGCCTCCACCGCCTTGCCCGACATCGCGAGCACGTTGAACTGCGTCACCCGATCCATCCCCGCAATGCCGATCGCGGAAAGCAGCCCGCCGATCGTGGTCGGGATCAAACAAACGAGCAGTGCGATCAATGCGGCCAAATCCAGACGTACCCCCAAATAATCCGCCATCGGAACCATAGTGATAATGACAATAAGAAAAATGAGCGTGAGAACGGCCAGCAGTGTCGTCAGCGCGATTTCGTTCGGCGTCTTCTGCCGCTTCGCACCCTCGACGAGCGAGATCATCCGGTCGAGAAACGATTCGCCGGGATCGGTCATCACCTTCACGACGATGTAGTCGGAGACGACTCTCGTGCCGCCGGTGACGGACGAGAAGTCGCCGCCCGCTTCCTTGATGACCGGCGCCGATTCGCCGGTAATCGCCGATTCGTCGATCGAAGCGAGCCCTTCCACAATCTCGCCGTCGGTCGGTATGATCTCGCCGGCATCCACCCGGACGATGTCTCCTTTTTTGAGCTGAGTCGAAGCGACCTGCCTGAGGCTGCCGTCCTTTTCCACCAGCTTCGCCATCGTTTCCGACTTCGTTTTGCGAAGCGTGTCCGCCTGCGCTTTTCCCCGTCCTTCTGCGAGCGCCTCGGCGAAATTACCGAAAAGCACGGTAAACAGCAGTATAAAGAAAACGGCGATATTGTACCCCCTGCCGACGCCGGATGCCCCGAAAAGCTCGGGGGCAAAGGACAAAAGCAGCGTAATGACCGTACCGGCCTCCACGATAAACATGACCGGATTTTTCGCCATGACGAGCGGATTCAGCTTCTTGAACGCATCCGCCATCGCCTGCAATACGATTTCGTTCGTCATCGCTTTATTGCGGGTTGCTGCCATATAAATCCTCCTCTATATTAACCGCCGTATTCAATGCAGCATCGCGAGATGTTCGGCAATCGGTCCGAGCGCAAGCGCCGGGAAAAACGTCAGAGCCCCGATCACAACAATAATCATGACGAGAACTCCCGTAAACAGCGGCGTATCGGTTCTTAGCGTCCCCGCCGTCACCGGAACGACTCGCTTGACCGCCAGTGACCCGGCAATGGCCAGCATTGCAATGATCGATATATACCGCCCGAGCAGCATGACGATCCCGATGCCGATATTGTAAAAATCCGTATTGACATTAAGCCCGGCAAAAGCGGAGCCGTTGTTCGCGGCGCCCGATGCGAAAGCGTACAGCACTTCGGTAAGACCGTGCATGCCCGGATTGGAAATCGACGCCACCGCTTCCGGGCGTATAAGCGCAAGCGCCGTAGGCGCCAATATGATAACCGGATGCACCAGCAGGGCGATCGATGCGAGCTTCACTTCCCCGCCTTCGATTTTCTTGCCGAGAAATTCCGGGGTACGCCCCACCATGAGGCCGCAGATGAAGATGGAAAGAATCAAATACAGCAGCCCGTTGAGCAGCCCGACGCCCTTCCCGCCGAACACGTTGTTCAGCATCATTTCGGCCAGAGCCGTGAAGCCGCCCATCGGCGTCAGCGATTCGTGCATGCTGCTCACGCTCCCGGTCGTTGCCGCAGTTGTCACCACGGTGAACAAGGCCGATTCGGATATGCCAAGCCGTACTTCCTTGCCTTCCATATTGCCGTGAACGCCGAGCGCATCCAATGCCGGCACTCCGCGGTACTCGGCAGTGAAGACGGTCGTCAGCATCACCATGAAAATGATGCTCATCGCCGCGAAAATCGCCCAGCCTTGCTTTTTGTTTTTGATCATAACCCCGAAAGCGAAGACGAGCGACGTCGGAAGCAGCATCATGCACACGATATGAACCAGGTTCGCAAGCGGAGTCGGATTTTCAAACGGATGCGCCGCATTGGTGCCGAACCATCCCCCGTCGTTCGTTCCAATATGCTTGATGGACTCGAGTGAAGCGACCAGGCCTCGCGTAATCGTTTGCGTTTGGCCTTCCAATGTCGTCGCTTCGACAGCCCCCCGAATCGTTTGCGGCACTCCCTGGAATACCAGGAACAAAGCGACAACGAGGCTGAGCGGTAAAAATACGCGTGTAATCGCCCGCACCATATCGACGTAAAAGTTTCCCAGGTTGTCCCGGCGCCCGATCAATCCGCGAATGAACGCGACCGCTGCGGCGAAGCCTGTCGCAGCTGAGGTGAACATCGGAAATGTAACCGCCAGCATTTGCGACAAGTATGACAGCCCGTTCTCCCCGCTGTACGACTGCCAGTTCGTATTGGTTATAAAAGAAACGGCCGTATTAAACGCCTGCGCGGCCGGCATATTGCCGATCCCGTCCGGATTGAGCGGCAAATAGGTTTGCAGCCTGAGCACCAGGTACATAAGCAGCAGCATCGCGAAGTTGCTTAGAAGCATTGCGGCAAGATACGCCCTCCAGCCCATCGCCTCGTTCCAGCGAACCCCCGTCAGTCGGTAAATGCCGCGCTCGAAAGGGCCGAATACCCGGTCAAGAGCCGTTTTGTCGTAATCGAATACTTTCACAAGGTAGCTTCCCGCCGGTTTGACCAGCAATAAAATAATGGCAAGTGTAACCGCTACTTGCACGAATCCCATGCCCATGGCAAAATGTCCCCCTTCATCCATAAAGCCGGCCCGTTCCGTTAAAATTTTTCCGGTTTCACCAGCACAAAACCAAGGTAGATAATTAAAGCAATCGCAACGATTCCGATGACGAGCATGCAGCCGCCTCCTTACTTTTTTTCCGCAAATTTCATAAAACCCCAAAAGCCGATGAATGCTGCAGCCATCAGCAAAACCATCGTCAAATCGTTGACCATCCTCTCATCTCCTCATCCATAACCTCAACTCTTGCTTGGTATAGAGAAATCTTAAACCGATTCGCTGTAAAAAGGGGGTAAAGAATTCGGCCGCAGGTGTAAAAAAAATATAAAAATCGGGGCATGAAAAAAACCCTCCGGATTTCCGGAAGGCTTACTGTTTCATTTTGAGAAGTCCTTCGTTCTGAATAATCGAATCAACCTTAAGATTCAACTCCATATGCGGATAATAATCCGACCTCCAATGTTCCAGGCGATCGCGGGGAATCTTGGAACGGAAAAATTGACCCAATCCCAAAATATCGGCTTCTTTGGATTGAACCTTGCGAAACATTCGCTGCAACCTGCGGGCGAGCAGCTCGTCAAGTTCCTGTTTGATCATGGTTACGGTCGGCGATCCCTTTGTTTCTTGAACGGTAACGTTCAGGGTCATCCGACTGTTTAAAACCGGTTTGTTCCCTTCAAAAGAAGATCTGTGCGTCAGCTTGTCCGCTACGATCAATACCGATGCATGGGCCATAACTTCGATTTTCCCTTGCGAGCTTAATCCATGGTAAACATTGAACAACAGGGTTTCGTCCGGGGTAATCCGGTCAACCATCTTTGCATTTTTTATCACAGCCGAGCCGGTGCTTGCAATGGCCGTCGTTTGGCCTGCTTCGACGATGGGAATGACGACGTCGCGCGTGTAGGAATTAAGACTTCGAAAAACTTCCCAAATTCGCGTTTGCGCCACTTGAGGCGTCCACCCGGCGCTTTTTTCAAAATAATCATAAATTTCCATTCCGCTGGTCGTTGATGAGGATTTCAGCTTTTGAAACAAGGTTTCCATTTTTCCTTCCGTAATGGCCACTATCGCCTTGGGGGATACGTCGCGTGCACGCATAAAACTTGAAATGCTGTCCCTTAAACCTTGTTCAGCGAACCCCCGATCAAACACGATGACTTTTAAATGAAGCAGATCGACCTGCATCTCCAAATTTTTGCCGATCCGGTCAATGACGCTGTTGATCGTGTCGCCTGTATCGGTTACGATTCTCACGTCGGTTCGGCCCTGAGTCGTTTTCGGGAGGAGAAAAGAGATTTTATATCCTCCATCATGGCTTTCCAGACCCATAGCAATGGGCAAGGCTCGATGATTGATGTCTTTGATGTCCCAGCATCCGCCTAAGACGACCGGGAATCCCGCTATCAGCAGCATCTTTAGAGCATAGTGAATGCCTTTCTTTGCGATCATGAAAAAACCGCTCCTTTTCGATGATGACGAATTCCCAAAATCAGCGTGATGAACGGAATGGCAATCGTCACATAAAGGCGCAAAAAGGTGTTCCACCAAAGCAGCTGTTCAACGGTTTTAAAATCCGGAATTTGCAAACAAAGGATAAATAGAGCCAGAGCCAGCAGCAGCTTCGCCGGGATCGGCCGGATAAAAGGCAAAGCGCGCCGAATCAGCAAAGTCGCCTTCCACATGACCAATGAAAAAAAGAGCAAAACGAAGCAAATCAGAGTAATCATGAAAAACATCGTGACCCGGTCAAACATCAGCCAAGTAATATTCACCGTATCTATCGCCGTGATGAACGGGAATTGAAGCTCGAACACCGTGTTTTGTCCGAATGTAAGCAAAGGGACGTAAACCGAGATCAGAAACAGCGGGAGAAGCAGCGCGCTGGCCCCCATTACGCTGCGGCGTTTGTAAGGGATATAAGGCTGAATGAAACCGAGAAAGGTAAATCCTCCTGCGAATGCAAACAAGCTAAGCAGGAAAGGACGGCTCAATACGTACGACAAAGAAACCGCCCGTTCGTCCATTAAAGGAAAAACATAACGCCAATCCGCATTTTGGAATGAAATGGAAAGAACCAATAAGAATATGGGGAGAAACAGAACGGCAATAAGCAGTCCCGTTCTGAACACCGTTTCGATGCCGAGGGAGGAAATCATCGTCGTTACCGCCAGCAACAAGGCGATTATCGCCCATATCGGCGTATTCTCCAAAAAAATCATCTTGATGATTTCCGAATATGCGCGGACCATGATAACGATCTCCATCAAAAAGTAGAAAGTTACGGGCACAAGCAGGATGACGGCAAAAGCTTTGCCCGCCCCGAGAAAAATATCGATCAAGTTTTGGGACTTAAAATAACTTAAGCCTTTCGTGAATATGCCGAGCAAAGTGACATGAAACAAAAATCCCAGCAATATGGGGCTCCAATGGCCTATAGGCACTGATTCAATAATCTCCGTCGGGTACATGAAAAAAATAAGCCCCACATGCGTCAGGAGATACATGACCGTCACTTGCAAGCTTTTATCCATCCGAATGCTCCCTTGCTTTCCACTTATACAAATAAGGTATTCCAAAAACGCTCGCACTGGCTAAGCTTGCACAAACAAGCATCATCCCGACGAATAGACCAAGTACCCCGTACATCGCCGATAAAATGAGGATCAGATATTTCGGCAATCGGATGATCACCGCA
Organism: Paenibacillus hamazuiensis; assembly: GCF_023276405.1. Lineage (NCBI taxonomy): Bacteria > Bacillati > Bacillota > Bacilli > Caryophanales > Paenibacillaceae > Paenibacillus > Paenibacillus hamazuiensis. The sequence continues at coordinate 146,445 of NZ_JALRMO010000001.1, read as the reverse complement.
TTGTTGAATCCGACCACCGCAAAGCTGGCAATGGTCGTTGCCGCTAAAATAATGATCAGAACGTTGCTGACAAGCTGCGCCTGCACGACAGCCTGTCCGAGAATGATGCCGCCGACCATCGTGATCGTAGGTCCTATTGTTTTCGGAAGCCGAACGCTTGACTCCAGCGTCAGTTCCAGAATGACGAGTAGAAGCAGCGTCTCGAAAACAGCCGGATACGGGACGCCTTCACGGCTGCCGGCGATCGACAAGGCAAGTTCTATGCGAAGTACGTCGGGATTTACCGAAACGAGCGCGACATACAATCCGGGCATCAGCATGTTGGAGAGTACGCCGATGATCCGCAAGAACCTGATGATGAACATGAAAATGGGAAGAAAATTATGGTCATTTTCGGCAGCGAACATATCCATAATCACGCTCGGCATAATTATGGCGAAAGGAAAGCGGTCGAGAAACAAAACCGTTTTCCCTTGTCCGAGCGCCCAGGCGGCATTTTGGGGCAGTTCCGTCGTGTTGAAGCCGGGAGCGAGCACCCATTTGGAGAATCCCAGCACATGGGCCAGCGCTTGCAGGTTAGGAATGTCTTTGTCTAAATTGGATTCGATTTTTTGAATTAAATCATGATTGAATTTAGAGCTTGCTTTGCCCTCCGTGTACAAGATGATCGCTCGTCTGCGCTGATCAGTTCCTACCCAATACGACTGTATTCGCAATTTGTCGGAAATGAATTGTTTTTTCAGGATCCCGAGATTCGTATCGATATCTTCGATGAAAGCGCTGATCGAACCGCGCAGCACGTTTTCGGTCGTCGGCGCTTCAATGGAACGGGATAACGTACGGTTTACCGGTGTGAGCTTGAAGGTCATATCGGAACCGTCCGGAAAAACAACCAAATTCCCTTCCGATATTGCCGCGATCACGGCTTGCTCGTCCGCATCGTTCATATATTCGCCGATTCCGCTTGCCAAAGCAAACAAAGGCCGATCTTCGGCGACGGCATTTTGAGCCTGCTGCTGAAGCAGCATCATCGTATGGGGCAAATCGATCAGCGATTTGTATCCTGTGAGCGTGACCGGCTGGCGGGCAAGCAGCATTCGATGAAGAAACAAATCGGCATCCTGCTTCTGTCTTGACTGCAAACGTTCCAATAGTTCCAAGTCGGGTCACTTCCTGTTGCTGATAATCTGCTAGTATTCACCTATTTTGTTAAATGATACGGCACGGTTGTTACGACCACGTCTCTGCGGCGCAGCAAGTAAGCGCGAATAAGCAAGCTGGACTGGTTGTGCAGGATGTTATGCCAAGCTTTTTTGGGAATAAACTGCGGAATTACCACTGTCACATGGTAGTTCGACTCGCCGGCTCTCCGCTGAACCGTATCGATAAACTTGGACAGCGGATTAATAATGCTTCTGTACGGGGAATGCAGCGTAACCAGCCTTACGTCCGGCTGCCACTTTCCCCACTTTTCTTCAAATATCGCTTCCTCTTCCCTTTCGAACGGAACGTAAACCGCGATGATTTGGTCGGGCGAAAGAGATTTTACGTATTTTAACGAATTTTCCACCACCCGCGTGACGCCGGCAACAGGCAGGATGAAAACATTGCCCTCGATAGGAAGAGTTTCTGCGCATTCCGTAATCCTTAACTGGTCGCCAACGGCGTCATAGTGCTTTTTAATCCGATGAAAGAGCAAAATGATCAAAGGCAGGAAAACCAGCACGGACCATACTTGCGCAAACTTGGTCAAAAAGAACATAAGGCTCACGACCAGACTGATCAGGGCGCCTACCGTGTTGATCATTAATTTGGGTTGCCATCCCCTCGGCTTTTGGCGAACCCATTTTAAGATCATTCCCGTCTGGGCAAGGGTAAAGGGGATAAACACCCCGACGGCATAAAGGGGGATAAGGTGTTCCGTTTGCCCTTTAAAGCCGATGATTAAAAGAATCGATAACACGCCGAGAAAAATAATGCCGTTCGAATATCCGAGCCGGTCCCCTCGGATGGTGAACATTCTTGGAATAAATTTATCTTTGGCCAGGTTTACCGCAAGCAGCGGGAAGGCGGAATACCCGGTGTTGGCGGCAAGAATCAAGATTAACGCCGTTGTTCCTTGAATGAAGAAGTACATAAAGTTCCGCCCAAATGTCCGTTCGGCGATCTGCGAAAGAACGGTCACTTCCTCCTTGGGAGCAACACCGTAGTAATAAGCCAAATAAACGATTCCCGAAAACAGCAAAGCGAGCAAAGCCCCCATCGCGAGCAGCGTTTTCGCCGCGTTATTCGGGGCAGGATCTTTGAAGTTCGGAATGGCATTCGAAATGGCCTCTACGCCGGTTAAAGCCGAGCTTCCCGAGGCGAATGCCCTGAGCAGCAAAAACAGGCTGATACCGGCGATCGGGGTACCGATAGGGGCGTGCAGATCGGGCGGTACGCTACCGGCAGCGATTTGATAAATACCCGCTCCAATCAATATAAATAAAGCCAAAACGAATAAATAAACCGGATAGGCTAAAATGGAAGCGGACTCCGTAACACCCCGCAAATTCAATATGGTAATCAAAATGACGAACAAAACGGCTATGCCGACGGTATGGGCATGCAGCGCGGGAAAAGCCGACGTAATGGCATCCGTTCCCGCAGACACACTCACCGCAACCGTTAAAATGTAGTCCACAAGCAGCGATCCGCCGGCAATCAATCCGGGATACATGCCGAGATTTTCCTTGGATACCACGTAAGCTCCCCCGCCATGAGGATAAGCGAAGATCACCTGCCGATAAGATAATATAAGCGCCACTAGCAGGATCAAGACCCCGACCGCAATCGGGATGGAATACCAGAACGCTGCGACGCCAACCGAAATCAGGACGATCAGAATTTGCTCCGGACCGTATGCAACCGAAGATAACGCATCCGAGGAAAGGATGGCCAGAGCCTTCGTTTTGCTGATTTTCTGCTCCCCTAGTTCCGTCGACTTCAGCGGCCTTCCGATCAGTAATCTTTTCAGGTAGGAAAACATGGTTTCACCGCCAACATTTTTATGGGTATTATGCCCAATTGCGGCGATCAAACACGCTCCCGTTCAATCCACTTTCAGAACAAAGTAGTAAAAAGCGTCGCCCCGGGACTGGTTCGGGACTTGCTCATCCATCCACCAAACGCCGTCAGCGAAAGTAATGCCGCCATCATCCATATCATTTTCTTCAAATCCGCCCCCTCCGGTTATTAAAAATCCCTACTTATTCCAACGAAAGGTCCGACGCCGATGTTGCATGTACAGGGGAATAAAAAACAAAAAATCGGCAAGCATACGCTTGCCGAAACAGACTGTTGAAATACTCCACTTCAAGATGAATCCCTTGATAGAAGGGGAGGGGTATTCCCCGAAGAGTTTACGTACCGCCTTTGAAAATGTGCAAATACCGCTATGTCGGTATATCGGTTTTGAAATTCGAATAGCCGAGCTGCTGCAGGTAGCTTTTGCTCGTCTGTATTGCCTCCAGCGGCGGCAACATCGGATTGCCCTTGCGGGTCGGGCTCCACTGGTTGCCGTCCAATTCCACATGGGCGTAACCTGTGTAGCCGGAATTTTCCAAATACTGCAAAATCCCTTTGATATCGACGCTTCCCTGCCCAAGCGGGGTGTAACCGAGAAACCCGGTTTTGTCGATTTCCCTCCCCTGCGCGTCATGCTCGATAGGTCCGCCGATGTAATCCTTAACATGAACGATGCGGATCAGCTCACGGTATTCCTTTATAATGCCAAGCGGTTCCGAACCGCCTTTGGCGATTTGCCCGGTATCGGGGGCAAAGGCGGCATAACGGCTGTCCAGCGCATTCATCACGCGGTGGATCTCCTCTTCCGTTTCCACCGGAGTTCCGGTATGCGGATGAAAGCAGCAGAGCAAGCCCCGGTCTGCAATTCGTTCGGCCAATTCGTTGATCGTCGCAACTACATCGGCCAAATGATCGGTTAATGAAAACGAAGGACGATGGACCATTTTGCCCCCGATGATGACGACCGGTCCGGCGAATTTCTTGTACATCTCCACCCACTGCAGCACCTTGCCGATCTCCTCCTGCCGCACGTTCGGATCGACAAGATCCAGGTGGCAGTACAGCGATGTAAGCTGCAGCCCGTGCCGCCCCATCAGCCCGGGTAAATCCCGGCCGCTCGCCTCCCACTCCTCCAGCACCCAGCCGAATGTCTCCGTACCCCAATAGCCGCACGAAGCGATGGCCGGAATGGCCGACTCTATGTCCGAATTGTCCCACGTGATGGCGGTATGTCCGAACCGGATCCGATTTGTCATGGCGTCGTCTGAGCCTCCTTGACTGTTTCCGGCTGATTGCGCCAGGAATACTTCGGCTCGTAGCCGAGTTTTTCGCGCAACTTTTTGCAGGTGATAATCCCCTCGGTCCCCTCCAAATGAGCGGCCATCTCCTTAAGCTCCGGCCACACCTTGGCGGCAAAATGTTTCGTCTCCTCCGAGTGGCGGCTGTCGGTCAGCAGATAAAACGCTTCGAACGGCTCCAGATGCTCCGCTTCGATGGCCAATTGAAAAGCTTGCGCCGCATCCCTGGGGTCCAAATACTGGTACGTCGTAACGACCGGCCCGCCCTTGGGAACGGTTCTTGGCTCCAGCGCATCGCCGTATTTATAATCGCTTTTGCGGGACGGCCAGTCGATGCCCTGCAGGCGGAAAGCGACGGTCCGGATGCCGTATGCTCTGCTGTACGTTTTCAATATTTCCTCGCCGATCATTTTCGACAAAGCATACGTATCCTCCGGACGGTTCGGATGATCCTCGTCGATCGGCAAATAATCGACCTGAAACGGCGTGCCGCTGATTCTTCTCCCAAGTCCGAGCGTATAATAGGAGGACGCCATAACGACGGTTTTCACATGCTTGAACCTTCTGGCTGCGTCCATCAAATAATACGTCCCCATCGTATTCACCTTCATCGTCTCATCCTCCGGCAGCCTCTGGATGCGGGACTGCCCCGGATGGAGATCGGTGTCGTACGGGATGGCCGCAAGATGAACGATCGCCTCCGCTTCGGAAAGCGAAACCGCCCGCATGCAGTCGCCCGGATCGGTCAAATCTCCCTTCACGAACGGCACGCCAGCCGGGTAATCCGCCGCATCCGGGGCTGCACAGTCGAATCCGGTCACCCGGTAGTTTCGCTCCAGCAGGTACTCGATCACGTAACGCCCGAGACGGCCACTGCCGCCCGTAACCAATACGTTTTTCATTCGTTTTCACTCCCCTTAAAAGCTTCTTTAAGCGGCTTATTCAAGTTAAGCCTATTCGTGCTGCAGCGCTTTTAAAAATTCGATGCCGTGCCGGAAAAACTCAGCCTCCTGTTCCTTCACATCCCGGTCCTGCTCCCACCTCATCCAGCCGGGCTCGATGATCAGATGCAAACCTTCCGCATGCGGACTGCTTCCCGCCAGCAATTGCAGCGCCCTTGGAATATCGACGTGCCCGCTTCCAAGCGGACAGCCGAACGCGGTAAACGGGATCAATCCTCTCACCGGCGAATCGACGACGACCATATCTTTCATATGGGTCGTAAACGCATAAGGCGCCAGCGCCTCGATGTCTTCGTTCGGATCGCAAAATACGGTAAAGCCGTTTGCCGTGTCGAGCGCCGCGCCTACAAGCGGAGAATCGACCGCATCCAGCAAATGGGCCAGCTCGCGGCCGGTAAAATCGCAATGGTTTTCGACCGCAAGCAAGATGCCGGCATCCCCGGCGATTCGCGCCGCTTCCTTAAGGGAAGGAAGCAGCGCATCCAGATGGTCCCGGACGGACATGCTGCGGTTAAACCTGCTGGTCGCCGCCTTGAGCCGGCCGTAGGCGGTCCGCACGACCGGCATGCCGAGCAGCTTGGCTTGCTCCATGCCCTGCACGAACATCGCTTTGGCATCCGGATCGGCAAACGGGCCGGCAAGCCCGAACGCTCCGGGCACGGACATCTCCAATTCGACGGCCAGCGACTGCGCGAGCCGTCCGAGCTCCTCAAGCCCGGAGCGTTCCTTCGGAAGGTGCCGGACCTGCAGCACCTCGCATCCAAGCTCCGCCGCTCTCCGCAGCTGCCACTCCGCCGCAGCCTCCTGATCCACCCCGTCCGGAACAGGATAAAAGCTTCCGGTGAACCCGACTTTCATGGAGCGTATTTTTAATTTCAGAGCGGAATCGGGTTCCTCGTCCGTATGCCGTTTCAGCACGCGATCATCTCCTTATTGTAAGCCTCCGGGGGATCGGATGCGGCCGATCCCCCGGTACGCGGCTTATTTTTTGCTGCCCTTCCATTTGGCGTCGTATTCCTTCTGCATGATCGACATGTACTCGTCAAGCCCCAGAGCTTTCAGCTCCGCCTGAAATTTATCCCAATCCTTCTCGATATCCTGATTGCCGACGATAAAGTCGGCGATGGCCGCTTCCAGCTTTTTATTGATTTCCGTCTTCAGATCGTTAAACCGGGTGGCCGTATTAGGCTCGAAGAAAAACTTCGGCACCGACACCTTGGCCGCATATTTGTCGTACAGCTTCGCCGCATCGAACAAAACTTTTTCCAGATCGAAGCGGCCCTCGGGCAGCATCTCCCGCGAATCGGAGCCGAAAGGCGGCCATGCCGTGTTGGCTCCCTGCCAGTGCACATTTTGCGGCTCCTGCCATAAATCTTTGCCGATCAGCTTGAACTGCGCGGGCCCGCCGTTGGCCGCCGTCGTCCCCTTCGGAATTTCCCAGTTCACTCCCGGCACCCCGTAACGGCTCCGCAGAAAAGCTTCGTGGGAATACATGAAATCGATCAGCTTCATCACCGCGTCCGGATGCTTGGAAGCGGCCGGAATGACAAACTGATAGCTTCCGACAATGCCGAATTCATTGAAATATGCGGTTTGAAACCCTTTGGGCCCCTTAAGCGGAGGTACGATCTCGTAGTTCAATCTCGTCAAATCCTGCGCGGCAAAAGCATGCGGACCGCCGTTCGGGACGGCGCCGACCGTATTTCCGCCGTTCAGCTCGACCATCTGCTTGAGCTGCGCCTCATCGTTGGTAAAGGACGATTGGTCGATCAGCCCTTCCCTGTACAGCTTATTCAAGTAGCGGATGCCGTCTCTCCAATCCTGCGTCGTAAACGCTGCGACCACCTTGTCGTCCTTTACGTAAAGCCCGTTCGAATCCTGATACGTAAACGCGTTCATAATGAATTGATCGACTTTGGCGAACCAGCTTTTCGGCGAGCCGACGATGCCGATCTCATCTTTTTTGCCGTTTCCGTTCGGGTCCTTTTCCTTCACCGCCTTCAAATATTCGTACAACTCGTCCGTTGTCGTCGGCACCTTCATATTCAGCGCTTTCAGGAAGCTTTTATTGACCCAAAACCGCATCGCCCGGTCGCAGTTGTAGCAGATGCCGACCTGCGGGAAGCCGTACACGTGCCCGTCCGGGGCTGTCGTGGCCATCTTGATATTCGGGTATTCCTGATACATTTTTTTCACGTTCACGCCGTGCTTTTCCACCAGATCCTCAACCTTGCGGATGACCCCCTGCGTGCCGTATGTCGCCAGCGCGGAGTTATCCAGGCCGAAGTTGCCCATGATCAGATCGCCCAAATCCCCTCCCGACGAAAGCTCCAGGTTCAGCTTCGTCTTCGCATCGGCCGCCGGATAGAAGTTCCAGTTGATATGCACGTTCGTCTGATCTTCCAGCCACGTAGTCAGCTCATTTTTCCCGTAATCCCAGGACAGCACGGTCGGGCTGGACGGAACCGTCACCGTAATGGTGACCTTTTCCTTGGAAATCGGCAGCGCTCCCGGTGCCGATACGTTCGCCGAGTCCTTGGGATTGGAGGAATCCCCCGAACCGCCGCCCCCGCTGCACGCGGCAAGCAGCATGGAAACGCACAGCAGCGCGGATACCCCGCCGGTGTAATATCTTTTTTTCTTCATCCCGCTTTCACCCCTCGATAGTGGATCTATACAATTATGCCGGCCTCCGCCTCTACCTTGCGAAGAGCAGGCCAACTGCCCGGCCTCATCCTTTAATCGAACCGATCATCACGCCTTTGACAAAATGCTTCTGCACAAACGGATAGACAAGCCATACCGGCAAGCTGGCGACAATGATGACGGAATATTTCAGCAGATCGGCCAGCCCTTGCTTCTTCGTCATCGATTCGGGGTCGGTGATCGTGCTCGGATCGATTTCGTTCTGAATCAGGATATCGCGAAGTACGATTTGCAGCGGAAACAAACTTTTGCTTTTCAAATAAATAAAAGCGTTGAAATAGGCGTTCCAGTGCGAGATGCCGTAAAACAGCACAAGCACGGCGATGATAGCCTTAGAGAGCGGCAGCACGATGCTCCACAAAAACCGGAAATGCGAGCATCCGTCCATGGAGGCGGCCTCGAACAGCTCCTGGCTGATCGTCGTTTGGAAAAAGGTGCGCGCGATGATCATGTTCCAGACGGCGATCGCCCCCGGCAGTATTAACGCCCATCTGGAGTCGATGAGGCCCAGGTCCTTCATTAACAAATAATTGGGGATGAGCCCCCCGTGAAAGATCATCGTGAAGGCAAACAAATACATCAGCACGTTTCGGCCGACCATCGTTTTCCGCGACAGCGGATAGGCGGCCATGATCGTGAGCGCCACGTTGATGACGGTGCCGATCACCGTGTAATAGACGGTATTCGCATAGGCGGGCAGTATGCGCGGGTCCTTGAAGATGGCGGCATACCCCTCAAGGGAAAAATCGACCGGCCATAAAAACACCTTCCCCGATACGACGGCCAGCCTGTCGCTTACCGAGGCGCTGAACATGTAAATGAGCGGATACAGCACGATGCAGAGGGCAAACAGCAAAATCAGGTCGTTGACGGAGTAAAAAATTTTATCCGCATTCGTTAAAGCGGTGCGATTTGTCTTCATGGGCAGACCTCCTTGAAGTTACCATAAGCTGGTTTCCCCTACTTTTTTGGCGATCTGATTGACGAGCAATATCAAAATCATATTGACGACGGAGTTGAACAAGCCGATTGCCGTCGCGTAGGCGTAATTCGGGGCGCTAGACGCCAAGCTGACCGAATACACGTAGGTGGAGATGACCTCGGAAGAAGCGATATTCAGCGGATTTTGCATCAAATATATTTTTTCGAACCCGATGCCCATAATCGACCCCGCATTCAAAATAAGCAGCGTCACGATCGTCGGCGCAATGCCGGGAAGATCGATATGCCATACCCGCTGCAGCCGGCTGGCGCCGTCAATCGTCGCCGCCTCGTGAATTTCCGGACTGATTCCCGACAACGCCGCCAAATAAATAATGGTCCCCCAGCCTGTCGTCTGCCAAATGCCGGACCACACATAGACGGACTTGAACCAGGACGGATCGCCCATAAAGTTAACGGGCTCCCCGCCGAACAACCCGATGGCCATATTGACGATGCCGATGCGCGGATTGAGAAACTGCAGGATCATGCCGACCATCACGACCGTAGAAATGAAGAAAGGCATGTAGGTGACAAACTGCACCGCCGTCTTGAACTTCGTTCTTAACGTCGCATTCAAGGCCAGCGCCAGCATGATCGGCAGCGGGAAACCGGCAATCAGCTCATACAGGCTGATGAGAATCGTATTTCCGACAACCCGGGTAAACTGCGGAGAGTTAAAAAAACGCTCGAAATGATCGAAGCCGATCCACGGGCTTCCCCATATCCCTTCCATGATTCTGAAGTTTTTGAAGGCGAGCTGTACGCCGGCCATCGGAACGTATTGAAAAATAACGAGCCAGACGATCGGCAGCAGCAAGAGCAAGTACAGCTGATAATCGTGCCTCATTCGCTTCAGCAGAATGCGTTCTTTTCTCAAAGCGGCGCCTGGTCTCGCGATAGCCTCCGAAGCCGTTTGTTCCATAAAACGGAGCCTCCCGTGCAAAAAGTATAGAAGTCATATTTTTCTATTCGTTACTTATATTTGTAATTGACAGCGGTTACATGATACACTTAGTTCAAACACTGTATTAAGTTTATCGTCTTCTCGCACAAGCGAACATACCCATAGTTGAATCGTTTGTTACCCAAAATGAACCTGACCCCGATACCCCGCATATGGCAAGGCAGCGTTATTAATTATAAGGACTCATGGGAAGGTGTATCTTATGGTTAATATGAACATGCCGAGGCTTGCAGACTTCACCCTGGAGGAGTATTTCGCGCACGATATCCAAAGCAATCTGCATCTGTTCAGCATGCATGTGCGCCGCGTAAAAGGAACCTGGTTTTACCCGTCCCACGAACATTTTCAGTATGAAATCAACTATTTGATCGAAGGGTGCCAGGAATTTACCGTAAACGGAAGAACGTTTGACCAGCAGGCGGGCGACATGATATTCATTCGTCCCGGCGAGGTACATTTCAACCGTTCCGGGGACGGCAAGGAGTTCACTTACTTTTGCCTTCATTTCCAGATTGACGACCGCCAGCTGCTGCCGCTGCTGAATCATTTCCGCCATTCGTTATACCCGTCCGGCTCTGCGCTGACCCGCCGGCTGCTGCCGCAGCTGGGCCGCCTGATCGAATATTCCAAAATGCCGGCCTCCCGGCAAATCCGCGACCGATGGTCCATGTTGTCCGAGCTGTTCCGATTGTTCGGCTCCATCGCCGAAGAGCATGCCCAGCAGGAGCCTGCGGAAGCCGAACCGGCGGAGAACGACCGGCTCGCCCGGCACATTGCGAATCGAATTGAAGTCATGATCAAGCGGTCGCACATCCACGGCTTTGCTGCCACGGAACGGGCGCGGATTGACGATATCGCCGAAGAATTAGGCATCAGCCTCTCCTACTGCAACCGGGTGTTCAAGAAGCGCTACCATATGTCGCCGCGCCAATATCTCTCCTCCCTGATGCTTCAGAAAGCCCAGCATTTGCTGAGACAGAAAGATTTGAAGATCGACCATGTCGCCGAGCTGCTCGGCTACCGCGATATCGCCCATTTCAGCAGGCAGTTCAAGCGCTGGACAGGCACTTCGCCGGCCTCTTTCAAGCAAAAGGCGTTGGGAAAGGAGTGACATGGTTGCGCGAAAAAAAAGAAGGCCCGGAAAGGGCCTTCAGACTGTCCAAAAAAAAACCGACTTCCAGATGAATCCCTGGATAGGGGAGAGGGGGATTCCCCGGTGAGTTTAATTACAATATCCGGGCTGTCAGCATGCCTCTGGCTACGCGGGTGCCTTTGCATACCATTTCGATATCGATTTTGCAAAACCGCCGGCTCAACTCGATGATGACGGGAACGATGTCGATTTCGTCGTCGATCTGCAGCGGCACCAGAAAGTAATGCGACGAGCTGTCCACGATAAGGTCGCCTTTCTTGTGCTCGTGAACCGCACGGTAAGCCGCCCGGGTCATCAATGTAGACAGGACGCCTTCGGATACGATCCCTTCGAAATTGATCATCGGCGGGGTGATCGCGCCCCGGAAATAAAGCTTGCCGTCTTTGTCCCTGAGCTCTTCAAATCCCGACCATATTTGGTACTCGTACGTTTCCCCGTGCTGCGGCTGCTTCTGCATGAGCTGCATCGCCTTCATGACATCCTTGCGGCTGATCACGCTGATCATCCGATGGTCCGTGCCGACGACGGGAAGCAGTTCGATCCCTTCCCAAACCATCATGTGGCCGGCGGAAGCAACGGAAGCTTTGACGCTGATCGTCAGCGGATTCGAGGTCATAAGCGAGCCGATCGATTGGCCGGGTTTCGTGCCGATAATATCCTTGGTCGTGATCATGCCCACGGGCTTCCGGTCGTTGTCGACGACGGGGTAACGGGTATGCGTCGTTTTTTCCACAAGCTTCTGCATATCCTTGACCGTATCGGTTTCCTTCAAGGAATAAACGGGGGCATCCTTGCGAATGATGTCCTCCACCCGCATGATCTGCTTCTTGATCAGCCTGTCCTCGATCGCCCGGTTGATCATCGTCGCCACCGTAAACGTATCGTACGTGCAGCCGATAATGGGCAGGGCAAGCTCGTCGGCCAGCTCCTTCACCTCGGGTGTCGTATCGAACCCGCCGGTAATAAGCACGCCCGCCCCTTGCCCCAAAGCGCACATATGCGCCTGCACGCGGTTGCCGACGATCAGAAGATTATCCCGCTCGATGTATTTGATCATCGCTTCGAGCTGCATGGCGCCGATCACGAATTTGTTCAGCGTCTTGCCGAGACCCGCCGAGCCGCCGAGCACGACGCCTTCGACCACGTTGACGATTTCGGCGAACGTCAATTTGTCGATCTGGCGCTCCTCTTTCTTCTCGACCCGGATTGTCCCGATCCTTCGCTTCGTGCTGACGAGGCCGAGGTTCTCCGCTTCCTTGATCGCGCGGTATGCGGTCCCTTCGCTGACGTCAAGGTCTTCGGCCATTTGCCGGACGGACAAGCGGGTGCCGACGCTCAAGGATTGAATATATTGGGTAATTTTCTCGTATTTGGTTTGGAGCTCCGAATTCCCTGCCTGCATTAGGCTACACCTCGAATTGTTATATCCTGTTTCAAACATTATAAACCGGCAGGGGTAAAAAAAACCAGCACCCGACTTGTTCAGGTACTGGTTTTTCATTTGAATTACGGTGAAAATTGCTCCTGCTCCGTCGAACCGGCGAGCGCCGTCGTCGACGAAGTCCCTCCCGATATGACTTGCGACACCTCGTCGAAATACCCGGTGCCGACCTCGCGCTGATGGCGGGTCGCTTCGTAGCCCCGCTCTTCGCTGGCGAACTCGGATTGCTGGAAGTCGGAGTACGCGGCCATCCCGCGCCGTTTGTAATCGTACGCCAGCTCGAACATGCTGTGATTGAGCGCATGGAAGCCGGCCAAAGTAACGAATTGGAACTTGTAGCCCATCCTGCCGAGCTCCTGCTGGAAGCCGGCGATCGTCTTGTCGTCCAGCTTCTTCTTCCAGTTGAACGAAGGCGAGCAGTTGTAAGCAAGCAGCTTGCCCGGGAACTTCGCATGGATCGCTTCGGCGAACCGGCGCGCTTCGTCAAGATTGGGCTCGGAAGTTTCGCACCAGATCATGTCGGCGTAAGGCGCATAGGCAAGTCCGCGCGAAATGGCCTGATCCAAGCCTTCGTTTACATAGAAGAAACCTTCCGGCGATCTGTGCCCGGTGAGAAACGGACGGTCGGTCGGATCGATATCGCTCGTCAGCAGCCGCGCTCCGTTCGCATCCGTTCTCGCGATGAGCACCGTGTTCACGCCCATGACATCCGCGGCCAGCCTCGCAGCGATCAGATTTCGGACTGCCTGCTGCGTCGGCAGCAGCACTTTGCCTCCGAGATGCCCGCATTTCTTCTCCGAGGACAGCTGGTCCTCGAAGTGAACGGCCGCGGCGCCGGCCTCGATCATCGATTTCATCAGCTCGAACACGTTGAGCGGCCCGCCGAAGCCGGCCTCCGCATCGGCGACGATCGGCAAATAGAAGTCGATCTCCCCCTTGCCTTCCGCCCGCTGAATCTGGTCGGCACGCTGCAGCGCCTGATTGATCCGTTTGACGACGTGGGGGACGCTGTTTGCCGGGTACAAGCTTTGATCGGGATACATATGCCCGGACAAATTGGCGTCGGCCGCAACCTGCCAGCCGCTGAGGTAAATCGCTTTAAGCCCCGCTTTGGCCTGCTGAACCGCTTGATTGCCGGTTAAAGCGCCGAGCGCCGGCACATAATCCTCCGTATTCACCAGCTTCCACAGCTTCTCCGCCCCGAGTGCGGCCAGCGTATGCTCGACCACGACGGTTCCGCGCAGCCGCAGCACATCCTCCGGCGAATAAGGCCGGCGAACTCCTTGAAAGCGTGGGGAATTCCAGTTTTCCCGCAATTGTTCGAGCTGACGTTGTTGATTCATGTCTCATCTTCCTTTCGATATGATTTTCTAAATGAAATTATTGCTCCAAATACCCGGTGCCGCCGCAAACCGGACAAGCGTCCGGCCAGGCTACACGCTCGCGCTCAGGACGCGCGGCTTCGGACGCGGCATCCTTTTCCAATCGGCCGCGTTCCTCGCTGTTCCGATAAATGTCCAATTCGCCGTTCCCGTGACAGGCAGGACAGTCCATATGCTCCCCTCCAATCCAATTGTTATATAATAATTTGTTTTCTTGTTGGTATTATATAACAATAAACAAATTTATTGCAACAATATTTTTTATTTTAATTGTTATATAATATATATCCTTTCGCCGAACAACAAAAAACCCACCGTCCGTTCGGTGGGTTTCATTCATAGCGGCCTCGTTTGCCGGCGCTTTTCTTTTATTCGCAGCTGATTTCGGGAATGAAAAAATAATACAATGTCTGATGAACCGGCGAGAGCGGGAAAAAGGCCGTCCCCCCGCATTCGTCATGCTCGCCGGCCTCCCGTCTGCCGTAAATTCCGGGCTCATATTCGCCCGGCGCATCTCCTGTCTCCCATGTCGTCGCCAATGCCGTTCCGCTCATCATTCATCTCTCCCTTGGATTTTTTCAGTCTGTAATAATACAATATTAATTTATTTATAAATTATACACTCTGTTTTTAATTTTTCAATAAAAATTATTATATTTTTTATTTTTATATAACAATATATCGGATAGAAAACTATTTATCTGGTGCAGCAACCGGTTTCGGGCACGCGCGGTAGATGGCGTAACGGTTGCAGGTGAGCTTAAAGGGGGCGAATGGGTGATTTCAGAACGGTAACGGTTGCCACAGCCGTTATTTGTGAACTTTCATCGTTTTGAGGGGCACAGGATGATAAATAAGCTCTGCCACGACCGTTACGATTTAAAATTGACGTTTTGGACCCAAATAAGCTCAGCTGCAACCGTTAGCCTGCCCGTATGCATGACGCACTTGCCATTAAGGGTTCCAGCTAACCGCACGAAAAAGAAAACGGAGCCCGCACAAACGCGAAGCTCCGTTCTTCCGAGCGGCAAACTATTGCCGCCGTTATGCTGTTATAATTGCAGCTCCTTCAGCTCCGCCTCCGTAAAAACGCGCGAACGTGTGAGAAACCGCTGTCCTTCCGGCCCTTCCAGCGAAAACATGCCTCCTCTGCCGGGGACGACGTCGATGATCAACTGCGTATATTTCCAGTATTCGTACTGAGCCCGGCTCATATAAAAGCCCGCTCCGCCGATTTCCCCGAGCCGAACGTCCTGATCTCCGAGCATAAACTCCCCTTCCCGGTAGCACATCGGCGAGCTTCCGTCGCAGCATCCGCCCGACTGATGGAACATCAGCGGCCCATATTTCTCCTTCAGCCGCTCGATCAGCTCCAGCGCTGCGTCCGTCGCCAAAACTTTCCGCACTTCCATGGCAGCCGCCGCCTTCTCAGAAAAATCCCAAAGCGTTCGGACTGTAGCTGACAAGCAGGTTTTTCGTTTGCTGGTAATGGGACAGCATCATTTTGTGCGTTTCGCGGCCGATTCCCGACACTTTGTAGCCCCCGAAGGCGGCATGCGCCGGATAAGCGTGGTAACAATTGGTCCACACGCGGCCGGCCTGAATGCCTCTGCCGAACCGGTAAGCCGTGTTGATGTCGCGGGTCCATACCCCCGCCCCCAGCCCGTACAACGTATCGTTGGCGATCGCCAACGCTTCCTCCTGATTTTTAAAGGTCGTGACGGAAACAACCGGTCCGAAAATCTCTTCCTGGAAAATCCGCATCTTGTTATGCCCTTTGAACACGGTCGGCTCGATATAATATCCGCCTTCCAGGTCGCCAGTCATTGCCGCTCTACCGCCGCCGATAAGGCATTGCGCTCCTTCCTCGCGGCCGATGCCGATATAGGACAAAATTTTCTCCACCTGCTCGCCGGATGCCTGAGCGCCGATCATCGTGTCCGTATCGAGCGGATTGCCCTGCTTGATCGCGGCTACGCGCTTTAACGCCCGTTCCATGAACGGCTCGTAGATGGACTCCTGAATCAAGGCGCGGGACGGGCATGTGCACACCTCGCCCTGGTTCAGCGCGAACAGAACAAAACCTTCGATCGCTTTATTCAGAAATGCGTCATCCTTTGTGAAAACGTCTTCAAAAAACAAGTTCGGAGACTTGCCGCCGAGCTCGAGCGTAACCGGAATAATGTTTTGCGAGGCGTACTGCATGATCAGGCGGCCTGTCGTCGTTTCTCCCGTAAACGCAATCTTGGCGATGCGGCTGCTGGATGCGAGAGGTTTGCCCGCTTCGAGCCCGAAGCCGTTTACGATATTCAGCACGCCCGGAGGCAGCAGGTCGCCGATCAATTCGGCCAGCACCATAATGGATGCGGGCGTCTGCTCCGCGGGCTTCAGCACGACGCAGTTGCCGGCGGCGAGAGCGGGCGCGATCTTCCATGCAGCCATAAGCAGCGGGAAATTCCATGGGATGATCTGCCCGACGACGCCGAGCGGCTCATGAAAATGATAGGAAACCGTATCGTCGTCCAGCTCGCCGAGCGTGCTTTCCTGCGCGCGAATGCAGCCCGCAAAGTAGCGGAAATGATCGATCGCGAGCGGCAGGTCGGCGGCCAGCGTTTCCCGGACCGGCTTTCCGTTGTCCCACGTTTCAGCCACGGCAAGCATCTCCAGATTCGCCTCCATGCGGTCGGCGATTTGCTGCAAAAGGAGCGCGCGCCGGGCAACCGCCGTGCGGCCCCATGCCTCTTTGGCGGCATGCGCCGCATCCAGGGCGAGCTCGATGTCCTCCGCGGTCGAACGGGCGACTTCGCAAAATGCTTTGCCTGTCACCGGCGTGACGTTTTCAAAATATTGCCCTTTGACGGGCGCCACCCATTTACCGCCGATAAAATTGTCGTAGCGCTTTTTGAAAGCGACTTTGGAGCCGACCTGCCCCGGTTGTGCGTAAATCATGTGTCCAGCCTCCTTGTTTTTAATCATTTTGCCTACATGGTTTAAATGAAGCAAAATTCGTGCCAACAAGAAGAGAAAGCTGGCGACATGAAAATTTACACCTCGTATCTTTTGCGCTTCGCGGAGGAGCCGATGTTCATCGATTCCCGGTATTTGGCGACGGTTCTTCGGGAAATCATACAGCCCTTCTCTTGAAGCAGCTCAGCGATGTTTTGATCCGACAGCGGATTGGTCTTGTCTTCCTTGGCCACGATATCGCGGATTTGCTCCTTGATCTGCAGGGCGGACGCCGCTTCGTCCCCGCACTGCGGAATCGATGCGGAGAAGAAATGCCTCAGCTCGTACGTCCCCCACGGCGTCAGTGCGTATTTGCCGCGGACCGCCCTGCTGACGGTCGATTCGTGAACGTTCAGCACGCCTGCGATATCCTTCAGCGACATCGGTTTGATCGATGCGGGCCCATGCTCGCAAAAATCGCGCTGGATATCGAACATCGCTTTCGCTACATGGTGCAGCGTGGCCTTACGCTGCTCGATGCACTTCGAAAGCCATTTGGCCGCGGTCCATTTTTGCCGCAAATACGAGCTCGTCTCCTTGCAGTCCGTTTGTTTGATCATATTCAGATAAAACAGGTTCCAGGACAAGGCCGGAGCTGCTCTATCGTCCAGGACGACTTCGAACCTTCCTTCGACGTTTTGGATCACGACATCCGGCACGACATACTCCGGTTTCCCTTTGCCGTACGCGAGCCCAGGCTTCGGATTCAGCCTGCCGATGCGGTCCACCGCCTTCTGAATCGCCGCCGTATCGACCGCATACTTTTTAGCCAGCAAAGCGAACTTCTTATTCGCAACATTCTGCAGATCACGAGCGACAAGCGCCCGGGCCAGCGCATTTTGCGGATCGTTCTCAGCGAGCTGCAGAAGCAGGCACTCCTCCAGACTTGTCGCGCCCACTCCGGACGGCTCCATGCTTTGAACGATGCGCAGCGCCCGCCGCAGCTCCTGCAGCGGAGCGCCGATATGCCCGGCCAGCTCTTCCGGCGTCCCGTCCAAATACCCGTTATCGTTTAAACTGCGAATAAGCATGAGACAATACAGATAGGTTTGTTTATCAAGATTTTGCCATTTCAGCTGCTCAAGCAGCGCTTCCTCCAGCGATTTCTCCGTGTCGGCATGGACGTTCAGCCACCAGTCGCTATCATGCTCCGCCGCTGATTTTTTCCTGCCGCCCGTCCTCACGCGGGGTTCCCCGGAAATCGATTCGATTAACGGATTGTCCGCCGTCTGCTCCTTGACATACTCCATTAATTCCAGAGACGACATTTGCAAAATATCGATAGATTGCCTCAGTTTCTGCGTCAGCTGGAGTCTCATCTGCTGTGCCGCCAACATCCGGAGCTCCATCAATGAACCTCCTCCCAAACAAAATGTAAGCGATTCCACATTCTTCTTCAATTATATAAGTATCGCCCCATACATATCAAGCAAAAATCGTGCCAACCCGCATTCGCCGCAGCGTAACCGGGCCGCTGCGGCCCGGTGTACAAAAGTAGACAAAACGGGACAGTGCGTCTCATTTTGTCTCCCTGTACCACACGCGCACCGCAAACGGCCTCTCCCGGCCCCGCCGCTCTTCACCTGCATCGTTTGGCACGGTATTTGCTTCAGTGATTATGTGTCGCCTGATTCACAACCATATCAAAAGGAGGATTCACGCATGGTCGAAACTGCACAGGAAAAGGGAGTTTCATTAAGTCGGGAAAAAGCGGGCTGGATGTATCAAAAGATGGTGGAAATCCGAAAATTCGAGGATGCGGTTCACGATTTGTTCGCCCAGGGCAAGCTGCCCGGCTTCGTTCATCTCTATGCGGGAGAAGAAGCGGTGGCCGTCGGTTTATGCGCGCATCTGGACGATAAGGACAGCATCACCAGCACCCATCGCGGTCACGGGCACTGCATTGCCAAAGGATGCGATCTGAGCGGCATGATGGCGGAAATTTACGGCAAAATCACCGGACTATGCAAAGGCAAGGGCGGGTCCATGCATATCGCCGACCTGGACAAAGGCATGCTCGGGGCAAACGGCATTGTCGGCGGCGGATACCCGCTGGCGTGCGGTGCCGCGTTGACGGCCAAGTACAAGAAGACCAACGCTGTAAGCGTTTGCTTTTTCGGCGACGGCGCGAACAACCAGGGCACCTTCCATGAAGGCATCAATTTGGCGGCGATTTGGAAGCTTCCCGTCGTTTTCGTCGCGGAAAACAACGGATACGCCGAGGCGACTCCGTTCACCTACGCCTCCAGCTGCAAATCGATTGCCGATCGCGCGATCGCCTACAACATTCCCGGCGTCCGGGTGGACGGAAAAGATGTGCTCGCCGTCTATAAAGCGGCCGAGGAAGCGGTGCAAAGAGCGCGCCGGGGCGAAGGACCGACACTGATCGAATGCGTGACTTACCGCAACTACGGACACTTTGAAGGAGACGCCCAGAAATATAAGAAAGATCAGGAGAAAAAGGAGCATCTGCAGCAAAAAGACGCGATCGCCAGCTTCCGGACCTACCTGGTGAGCCGGCAGCTGTTTACGGAGAACGAATTGGACGAAATCGACCAATCCGTCGAGCGGTCCGTGCGGGATGCGATCGAGTTTTCCGAAAACAGCCCGTTCCCGGACGCATCCGAGCTGCTGACCGACGTTTATGTATCGTATTGATCCGACCTTATCCAATTTTAGGAGGACTGTCAAATGGCCAGAAAAATAAGTATGTCTGCGGCGATTAATGAAGCCATGAAACTTGCCATGCGGAAGGACGAAAATGTCATTCTCATGGGAGAAGATGTGGCCGGCGGTGCGAATGTCGACCACCTGCAGGACGATGAAGCCTGGGGCGGCGTTCTCGGCGTCACGAAAGGCCTGGTGCAGGAATTCGGGCGCGAACGGGTTCTCGATACGCCGATTACGGAAGCCGGTTACGTAGGCGCCGCCATGAGCGCGGCCGCCACCGGTTTAAGACCGATCGCCGAGCTCATGTTTAACGATTTTATCGGAAGCTGTCTCGACCAGGTGCTCAATCAGGGGGCGAAATTCCGCTATATGTTCGGCGGCAAGGCGCAGGTGCCCGTCACCATCCGCACGATGCACGGAGCCGGCTTCCGCGCCGCAGCCCAGCACTCGCAAAGCTTGTACGCGCTGTTCACAAGCATTCCCGGCGTGAAGGTCGTCGTGCCTTCCACCCCGCACGATGCGAAGGGCCTGCTGCTCGCCGCCATTGAGGACAACGATCCCGTCTTCTTTTTCGAGGATAAAACCTTGTACAACATGACCGGCGAAGTTCCCGAAGAGTATTATACGATTCCGCTCGGGAAAGCGGACATCAAACGGGCCGGATCGGACCTGACGATCGTCGCCATCGGCAAGCAGGTGCATACGGCGCTGACGGCGGCGGAGCAGCTCGCGAAGAAGGGCATCGAAGCGGAGGTGATCGATCCGCGCAGCCTGTCTCCGCTTGACGAGGATACGATCCTGTCGTCGGTGAAGAAAACGAACCGCATCATCGTCATCGACGAAGCGAATCCGCGATGCAGCATAGCGACGGACATCGCCGCGCTTGTTGCGGACAAAGCGTTCGACAGCCTCGACGCGCCCATCAAACGGATTACGGCGCCGCATACGCCGGTTCCGTTCTCTCCGCCGCTGGAAGATCTGTATTTGCCTTCCCCGCAAAAAGTGCTTGAGGTCGTATCCGAGCTGCTCGGGGATATTTCACTGCAGAGAGTTTAATTTCACAGGATCGGAGAGTATGCCAAATGGCTGTAGAAATCGTGATGCCCAAATTGGGAATGGCCATGAAAGAAGGAATGGTTTCCCATTGGCGCAAACAAACCGGGGATCCCGTTTCCAAGGGAGAAATTATCGCCGATATCAATTCGGAGAAAATCGAAATGGAAGTCGAATCTCCCGCGGACGGGGTGCTTCTCGAAATCGTCGTGCCCGTGGGGCAAGGCGTGCCGCCGGGAGCCGTCATCTGCCGGATCGGGAATCCGGACGAACAGATCGTCTCGCCTGCCGCCCCTATCCCGGAGGCCAAAGCCCATATCGCGGAAGCGGCGGCATCCGCGGCCGCAGCGGAGCCTTTGCCTAACGCCGGCGGCTTGCCGAAACGAGGGGAGATCAAAATCTCCCCCGTTGCCCGGAAAATGGCGGAAGCCGCAGGCATCGACATCGAGTCGCTCGAAGGAACGGGCCCGCAAGGGAGAATTACGAAAGAAGATGTGGAGCGCGCGATGGAAAAGCGATCCTCCGCCGCTCCACCAGCAGCGGAGGCCGCCTCGGCCAACGTCACTGCCGTCCGAGGCGCTGAACAGGTCGAGCAAACCCCCGTTGCCGGCATCCGCAAAGTCATCGCGTCCCGCATGCTGGACAGCTTGCAGCAAAGCGCCCAACTGACGCTAACGCTAAAGGCCGACGTCACCGCCCTGCTCGCGCTGCAAAAACAAATGAGCGACGCTGCGCAAAAGCAGCACGGCGTCAAATTGACGGTTACCGATTTTACCGCCCGCGCCGTGGTGCTCTCGCTCGCGCAGCACAAGCAGATGAACAGCGCTTATATCGACGAGCGGATTCATACGTTTGGCCATGTGCATTTGGGCGTGGCGGTCGCTTTGGAAAAGGGACTGGTCGTCCCCGTCGTTCGGCATGCCGAAACGCTTTCACTGCTTGAGCTGGCGCGCGGTCTGAAATCTTTGGCGCAGCGAGCCCGCAGCGGCCAGCTCGGAAGCGACGAGATGCAGGGCTCCACCTTTACGATCACGACTCTCGGCGCCTTCGGGATCGAGCATTTCACGCCGGTTCTGAACCCGCCGGAGGCGGGAATTCTCGGAATCGGCGCCATTCAGGACACTCCCGTTTATAGCGGTGATGAACTGCAGCGGAGAAGCCTGCTCCCGCTCAGCCTCACCTTCGATCATCGGGTGCTGGACGGAGCGCCTGCGGCCGAGTTTCTTCGCACTCTCAAACAACATTTGGAAGACCCGTACAGACTCGTTCTTTAGAAAGAAGGGAATTTCCATGAGCAAATTAGCGATTATCGGAGGGGGACCGGCAGGGTACGTAGCTGCGATTACCGCCGCCCGGCATGGCGCCGAAGTGACTCTTGTCGAACAAAAGCAGCTTGGAGGAACCTGTTTGAACGAAGGCTGCATGCCGACCAAGTCGCTGCTGGAAAGCGCCGATATGATAGATAAAATCCGGCACGCCGGGAGGTTCGGCATCCGCCTGCCTTCCGGCCAAACGGAGATCGATTGGAACGGAGTGCAGGGATACAAGAACGGCGTTATTGAAAAGCTTGTTCAAGGCATCGGATATTTGATGAAAAAAAACAAAATCAAGGTGGTAAGCGGCAAAGCGAGCTTCGAAACGGCATACCGCCTGCGCGTGGAACAAGACGGGAAGATGTCCGCCGTGGAGGCCGACCGGTTCATCATTGCCGCCGGCTCGGAGCCGGTCGCTTTGCCTTTCGCCCCTTTTGACGGGAAATGGGTCATACACAGCGGGGAGGCAATGTCCCTCCCTTCCGTCCCTGCTTCGCTCTTGATCGTAGGAGGCGGCGTCATCGGGTGCGAGTTCGCGAGCATCTACAGCCGGCTCGGGACCAAGGTGACGATGGTCGAAATGGCCGACCAACTGCTCCCCGGCGAAGATGCCGATATCGCATCCGTCCTGCAAAAAGAACTGGAGAATGCCGGCGTGCAAATTTATACTTCCGCCGCCCTGAAACAGCTCGATTCCGCGGCGAAGACTGCCCGGATTGAAAACAAAGACGGGAGCCGCGAACTGAGCGCCGATTACGCGCTCGTCTCCATCGGGAGGAGGCCGCGAACCGCAGAGCTGGGATTGGAGCATATCGGCGTCGAGGTGTCCCGCCAGGGCATACAGGTCAACGCGCATATGCAGACGAACATTCCTCATATTTACGCCTGCGGCGACGTCGTCGGCGGAATCCAGCTCGCCCATGTCGCCTTTCATGAAGGAACGGTCGCCGCACTGCATGCGTGCGGGGAAGAAGCGCAGGTCAACTACCGGGCGGTCCCGCGCTGCATCTATACGTCGCCGGAGATCGCCAGCGTAGGAATGACGGAAAAGCAGGCGCGCGAGAAGTACGGAGACATCCGGATTGGGGAATTCCCGTTTGCCGCAAACGGAAAAGCGCTGATCCTCGGCGAGCAGACCGGCAAGGTCAAGGTTTTGGTGGAGCCGCGGTTTTACGAAATTATCGGCATTTCGATCGTCGGCCCCCGGGCCACGGAGCTGATCGGCCAAGGCACGGTCATGCTGCATGCGGAAATGACAACCGATATCGTTGAGGATCTGATCGCCGCCCACCCGACTTTGTCCGAAGCCGTCCACGAGGCGCTTCTCGGCGCCGTCGGGCATGCTTTGCACGCTTGATATTTTGGTCTCGGGAGGGATTGATATGAAAGCAAACGATAAAGTCGCCATCGTTACCGGTGCGGCCAGAGGCATCGGCAGAAGCATCGCACTCCGACTGGCCGTGGATGGACATCATGTCGTGGTGAACGACGTGAATGAGGAGAAGCTGCGGCTCGTCGCCGAAGAGATTCGGACGCTGGGCCGCCGCTCGCTGGCCATTGCGGCGGACGTCAGTGTCGGAAAAGAAGTGTACGCTATGGTCGATCAAACCGTCCAGGAATTCGGACGTCTTGACATCATGGTGGCCAACGCGGGGATTGCCCAGGTCAAGCAAGCGATTGAAATTACCGAAGAGGACTGGGATAAAGTGTTTGCCGTTAATGCCAAAGGAGTATTTTTATGCGACCAGGCCGCGGCCAAACAAATGATGAAGCAAAAAAGCGGCAAAATTATTAACTGCGCCAGCATCGCCGGGCGTTCGGGCTTCAGCTTGCTCTCCCATTACAGTGCGACCAAATTCGCCGTCATCGGCTTTACGCAGGCTCTCGCCAAAGAGCTGGGACCTTTCGGCATCACCGTCAATGCGTACTGCCCGGGAATTGTCGGAACCGATATGTGGGAGCTCATCGACGAGAAGATGGGGAGCTACCTGGGTCTTCCCAAAGGCGATACGTTGAAGAAATACGCCGAATTGATCACCCTCGGCAGAGTGGAAACGCCGGAAGATGTGGCATGCCTTGTGTCCTATCTCGCCTCGGACGATGCCAATTATATGACCGGACAATCCATCAATATTTGCGGCGGGGTTTTGATGAATTAGCTTATGAATAAGGGGCTGCGGCTTAGGCTTGTTCTTGTTGAGTGCGCTTTCAAACTGTTATATAATACGGATAGACTCCGACTGTTGAAAAAACCCAACTTCAAAATGAATCCTTTGATAAGGGAGAGGGGTATTCCCCGGAGAGTTTACGGGCCGCCTTTGAAAACGTGTAAAAACCGCTTTTTACTTATTCAAATTACACGTTTTCAAGAGTGGCCGGAGGGGATACCCCCGCCCATGACAATTGGATTCATCCGCTTTTTGGGGTTTTTCAACAATCTGGATAGACTCCGCTTAATTTGTCACACCGTCATAAAACATCCCCTTATACAGGAGAGTCGAGATATGGATACGACGCTTTCTTTAAAAATATGGGATCGTTTTGTCAGTGAAGGTGTACTGGATTCCTCGCGCCTGAACAAAAGATTGGCCGAATCCTGGTATCGCTCCAGAGAAGCCCGGGTAAATCCTCATTTCGGCAAAGGCCGTTATATTTTGCCGCCCGAGGAGCTGCATTCGCAAAAGGAAAAAAATACTTTGCTTCAGCATATCGCCCTTCCTCATTTGGATAAAATGAAGCAGTTTACGAACGAACTGGGCATGATTTCGCTGCTGATCGATCCGGAAGGATATGTGCTGACCATGTCCGGAAATCGCGATACTCAAAACGAAGCGAAAAAAATCAATTTCGTCGAAGGCGTCCGCTGGACCGAAGACGAAGTGGGAACGAACGCCATCGGCACGGCGCTGCTTATCGGAGAGCCCATTATGGTAACCGGAAGCGAGCATTATTCGGTCGCCTCTCACCGGTGGAGCTGCGCCGCCGCTCCCATTCGAAACGACGAAGGGAAGCTTCTCGGCATCCTCGATGTTTCATGTCCGGTGGATTGTGCGCATCCTTACACGCTCGGGATCGTTTCCACCGTCGCCTATACGATTGAACGCGAAATCAGCATTCGCATGCATAGGGACGAGATGGAGCTCGCTTATCAATCCATGGACTTGATCGAATCGGATAGACCGCTGATCGTCTGCAATCATAAGATGGCCGTCGTCAGCGCAAGCAAATCCGTCCGGCAGACGGTCCCGAAATGGCAAGGACTGCATGCCGGAAAGATCGCCGAATACGGCTTTGATTTCCAGATGGAGTTCCCCATCCTTTCCCGTTCTCATGGCGGAATCATCGGAACGTGCTTGTATTTGCTCAAAAAAGACGCCAAGCCAACTAATCAGCATTTTTTCTCTTCGCCGCCTTCGGCGCCGTTTGAATTTAAAGGAGAGGCCGGCGTAAGCCAGTCGTTTCAGCGCACGCTCCATGAAATGAAGCGGGTGGCTCCTACGGATGCGACCGTCTATCTCTTGGGTGAAACAGGGACGGGAAAAGAAGTCATCGCCCGGTCCATCCACGAAAACAGCCCGCGGAAAAACGGCCCGTTCGTTGCCGTGAACTGCGGAGCGATTCCCAAAGAGCTGATGGAGAGCGAGCTGTTCGGTTATGCAGAAGGGGCTTTTACAGGGGCGCGCCGCGGAGGGTACAAGGGGAAATTCGAGCAGGCGAACCATGGAACCATTTTTCTCGACGAAATCGGCGAAATTCCGCCTTCCATGCAGGTCGCTCTGCTGCGCATATTGCAGGAACGCAAGGTGACCCCCATCGGCAGCCACAAAGAAATTCCTTTGGATATCCGAATTATCGCCGCGACGCACCGCGACCTTCGCCAACTGGTGGACGAGGGGAAATTCCGCGAAGATTTGTATTACCGCCTGCACGTATATCCGATTTCCGTCCCCCCTTTGCGGGAAAGGAAGGAAGATATTCCGTATTTGGTCCGGTATTTTTGCGAGAAGCTGGGCTGGAACCTGCCGCTGTCTTCCCCGTTCTGGGAGCAGCTTATGAGCTATCATTGGCCGGGAAATATCCGGGAGCTTATGAACGTACTGGAACGCCAGCATATTTTATATCAGGGGGAAATGCACGATCCGTTCCCGCTGTCACAACGGGAGAAAACGGAAGTTCCGCATTCTCCTCACACGTCGCTTTCTTTGCGTGAAAAAATCCAGCTCGATCAAATGACCGACGCTTTGCAAAAAACGAACGGCAACGTCTCGAAAGCCGCCAAACTGTTGGGCGTTCCGAGAAGCACCTTCTACAAAAGACTGCAAAAATTCCAAACCCCGTTTTGAAACGGGTCCGCCATGCGGCCGTTTCTTCAAAACGGGGCTTTTTCCGTTTGCGGCGTTACGGCGAAACCAAAATCTTCAAATTGTTTTTGTCGTTCGCCAGCGCCTCCAATCCGCCTTCCACCAAATCGTCCAGCGCGATTTTCTTCGAAATCATCTCATCGATCTGCAGCTTGCCGTCGGAAATCAGCTGAATGACCTGCGGAAAAATGTCCCGGTAGGCAATGATCCCCCGAACCTCGCGTTCTTTGAGCACAAGCGCGTTCGGATGGATGGCGGCCGGTTTTTCCCATATGCTGACGATCACAATTTGGCCCGCCGCCTTCGCGCATTGAATCGACTGGTTCAGGCAAACTTCCGCCCCCGTAACTTCGAAAACGACGTCCGCCCCGCCGTCCGTCATCCTGCAGACAGCCTGGGCCGCATCTTCTTTCAATGGGTTGACGATTGCCGTCGCCCCCATCTTGAGAGCCGTTTGCTGCCGTCCTTCGGAAACCTCGACCGCTATGATGCGGCTCGCCCCGGCCGCTTTGGCCGCTTGAATGACCAGCAGCCCGATCGGGCCCGCTCCGAAAACGACGCACGTATCCCCCATTTTCAGCCGGCTCTCCCTGACCGCATGAACGGCTACCGCGGCGGGTTCGACCAGCGCTCCCTGCTCATAACTCATGTTGTCCGCCAGCTTGTGCACCATATGCTCCTTCACCATGGTCACTTCCGAGAATCCTCCGCCACCTCCGCTCAGGCCATGAAATCCGAGGCTGTCGCAAGCGTTGTAAAGCCCTTTTCGGCAGCTGTAGCACGTCCCGCAGTTCAATATCGGTTCGACCGTTACCCGGTCTCCGGCTTTAACTTTGGATACTCCCGGCCCGACTTCGATAACCTCCGCCGAAAATTCGTGTCCCAGGATGAGCGGGTATGTCTCTTTTGTAAGCGGATGGGGCTCCGCCGGAATAAAGATCGGACCTGCCAAATACTCGTGCAGATCCGTTCCGCAAATGCCGCACCATTTGACCCTCAGCTTGACCATTCCCGGCTGAATCGCCGGTTCCGCCACTTCCTGCACCCTGACGTCCCGTATGCCGTACCAACATGCCGCTTTCATACGAATCCTCCTTTTTCCCGCCGTATGCGGACCGATTGTAACCGCTCTCAAGAAACCCAGAGACTGCATTTCTTTACTTCGTATAAAGCAATAGCAAGTTCCGTACCAAGTCCCCGCTAAAGCCCGGGAAAAGGAAATCCCGCGCTTCACCCGCCGCATGCGCGATTCCACGCGCCGTTCGAGCCGCTCCCGGCACGCGCTCTCCTTGCGTACAAAACAAGACAACCCGGGACAAATCGAGACAATGAGTCTCATATTGTCCACTTGGCTGCGGGAAATCCTCTCGCTTGGGGAAAATGTGGAACCGCTTGTTTTTCATCATATTTTAATATTCGTTTAAGGTTTTTTTCAGGTTGAAGCAATAGATTAGAAAATAGAAAGTTGCGATTTGCTTTTGGCGGTATCATTCACTACAATAAGTAGTGAAAGGTGTGTGCGCGATGAATAAGACCAGACGAAACAATAGCCAAAGAGGACTCGAACGGTTCTTTGGGCCGCTTGAGGCCAAGATCATGGACATTCTTTGGGCGCATTCGGGCTTGTCCATTAAAGATGTGCAGCTGAAGCTGGAGAAAGAAAAGGATTTGAACTACAACACGGTCATGACGGTCATGACCCGCTTGCTGGACAAAGGCGTCTTGACCAAAACGGTCGTCGGCCGAACCTCGCTGTTTACGCCGGTTCAATCGAAGGAGCAGTTTCTGGAGAAGCAGTCCAAGGAGCTCTCGCAAAGCCTTATGGAGGATTTCGGTCCCCTGGTCGTCAATCATATGATAGATGCGCTGGATGGTGCGGACCCGGAGCTGATCGAGAAGCTGGAGCGAAAACTAAAAGCTCTCAAAGAGGGTAAATGAGATGAATTGGGAACGAAGATCGAAGTTGCTTTTTTTAACAACGGCATCCGTGGCAACCGTCATCGTGATGGAGATGATTCTTTATGTCTGCCAGTCTCTGTACGGCAGGCCTTTGGCCTACAACCTGTTCCAGCATTGCAGCAGCTGGCTGAAGTCAAGCGGGTTAGGATGGATGGTCCCGGCGTTGGACCTGCTTGTGGTCAGCACGCTTGTACTGGCGTTCTGGCATATCATGCAGCAGCTGTATCGCTCCTTGCGGGCTCATCGAAAGTTGTCCAGGCTGGTGCATAAGGAGCTCACAGCGTCATTAAACGAAACCTTCTGCGGCGGGCGCCGGGAGGTGCTGGTCGTAGAGCATCGGGACACTGCCGCACTTACGATGGGTCTTATCCGTCCGAAGATCATGCTGTCCACCGGCTTGCTGGACATTTTGCACGATGATGAGCTTGCCGCAGTAATTCGGCACGAAATTTTCCATAAACAGAGCCGGGATCCGCTGAAAACGGCATTTATGCATGTATGTTCCGCGGTCTTATGGTATATCCCGATTTTAAGGTGGTGCTGTACCCAGTATCAGATGGCGCGCGAAGTTTTGGCGGATGCTTACGCCATCCGGTCGACGGGTTCCCCGACAAGCCTGGGAAGCGCCTTGGTCAAGCTGATCAAACATAACCAGATCCGGAAATATTCGTTTACCTACGCGTCCTTTGCGGAAACTTCGATCAATTACAGGCTGCAGCAGCTGCTGGAGCCGGAGACAAAGCTGGTTTTCAAGCTGCCTGTGAAACGGGTGGTGGTCTCGCTCCATATGGCCGTTTCGGTAACCGTCATGCTTTTTGCCGAGCTGCTGTTAGCTTGAATTTTTTTTATACAGTTTCACTACGATGTGTAGTGAAAGATGTACAAGCACATCGTTTTCTCTAAAAAAAAAAAAATAGGGTGGAGGAATTCGAAATGAGATTGAAAATGGTTGCTTTCGCAGTTGGTGTCATAGCGGTTCTGGGGGGAGGTTATGCGGCTTACGATTATTATGCCGGCAATCATGTTACGGTTGAGGGGGTTATTCCGGCGAGCGGAAACAATTCGGTCCAGGCGGCCGCGGGCGTTATCGAGGCGGCGAAGCTAAGCGGCCAGTGGAGCATCAAGCAGCCCGATTCCAAGGTATACATCTCCGTAACGACGTCGAAGGAGACCGTAAACATCGAAGCCGGCTCCGTCACAGGGGTATGGACCTTGGATTCGGCGGACGCCGGCAAGATGAAGGCGGAGGCGGCGGTATCGCTCGGCTCGCTGCAGTCCGGCAACGGACAGCGCGACAACCACATTAAAGGCGCGAATTACTTGGACGCGGCAGCTCATCCGGAAGCGAAGTTTGCGCTGAAAGGCTTTGAAAATTTCCCGAAGGAATGGAAGGAAGGCGAGAAGGTATCCTTCAACATGAACGGGACGCTGACCGTTAAGGGGATTTCCAAAGACGTCACATTCAAGAACGATGCCGTATACAGCCAAGGGACAATTCGGATGGAAGGAAGTACGGTGGTAACCTTCGCGGATTTTGGCATGAAAAACCCGCACGCGGTTGTGCTGGATACGGAAAATAACGTAACCGTGCAAACGCGGCTTGTTTTGGAGAAAGTATAAACAAACCCATGGAAAAGCTACGCGAACCTTTGCAGCTTATCTTGAGGAGCCCCCGTTTTTCCGCAAAAGTTAGCTGCGCATAATTAAAAAAAGACGAGTTCCGGCGAAGAAATTACGCCAAAACTCGTCTTTTACCAAATTAGATGACAAATGCACGAGTAACAATAACCAGAAGAATGAAGAGAACAAGAACAATTCCAACGGTAGCCCCAAGACCGAATCCGACTGCGCTCATTTTTTCGCCCCCCCTCAGCTGCGTTTTCAACTACATAATCAACGTATGAACGCAAGGGGAAACGCGTCTGTACGATTGTACCGTATGATGCGGAAATTTTTACGCTGCAGCCGGGTTGTCAGTTGTCGGCGATATTGGCCGAATCGATCGCGTCGGGGTCGAACGTATTCGTGGAGCTGAAGACGGACACCGATACGGATAAATCTCCGATGTTGCCGCCCCCGCTCCCCGTATACGTTTTGGACGTACTCTTCGGCGTAATCTGAAGCGCATCTCCAATATTGACCGTGCTGTTCGCCGTGACATCGATAATCTTAATAGGCGCCGCTACAATAGAGGGCATGATTTTTTGCCTCCTTTGGCATTTGTTACCTTAATCATATGCTCCTCCCTGAAAAAGTAATCAAAAAAAATACCGCCGCGGCAATCAAGCCATACCGACGGCGGAACGAAATCGGGGTCATTTGCATGGTACCTGCCTGCGGTACGCCAGCCCCGAACGGGCCGCGCTTTTGCGGTCAGTCTGTGAGCTCCGTTTCCGGCACCGCCTTCTCCTCTCGCGCCTCCTCGCCAATCTTATCGTCGTCGACCCCGGCAAAATGGCGCAGCGCCTGACGGTATTCATCATCGCTCATATAATTTTCATCCTGTACCGAATGAAAATCCGACATAAGATCACCTCTCTGCTGATGGTCAGTCTGACTTGCTTAAGGAACGCAAGCCTTCCCGGTATGCGTCGTCTTTGCCCGGCGGCTCCGCATGCTCTCCGTTCTTATCGCCCGGACGGTCGGCGTCGCCGACAAAGCCGCGCAGCGCCTTGCGGTATTCCTCGTCGCTTTGCTCCCAATTGAGCGAGGTGGTGCCGGACCTGCGTGCGCGCGGCGGCAGCGCCGTTTCCGCCTCCGCCGCACGGGAGCGGCTCGCCTGCTCTGCGGCAGCGCGGTCGCCGGCGTTACGCACCACCTCCGCTGCCGCCCGCCGGGGCGGCTCCGCCGGAGCAGCGCGTTCGGCGGCAGGCCTGGCCGGGGCGGCTCGTTCGGCGGCCGGGGCGCTTCCCGCCTCGGCCCTTTGCGCCGCCGGCTTCTCCGGCGCCGGCGCTTCCGCTCGCTTCGGCGTCTCTGCAGCGGGGCGTGCGGCTTCTTTGGCCGGCTTGCTTCCCCTCAGGTTAAACACAACCAATCCGATCAGGGCCGCGATCACGATAATAGCAATGCCGTACAGCATACCGATTCCTCCGCTTCTTAGCTGTTCCTCGTCAGTTTTTCGGTGATCTCCGCCACCCGGCGTCCCAGCGCACGGCCGAGCGCCAGGTCGTTCTCTTTCGGCAGATTGGGAGGATCGTCCTCGGACAACTCCACCGGACAGGTTACCCCGACGCCGTAATACGAGCCGTAAAGCGCGTTCTCCGGAATGTTGCCCGGAAGGCCGACCACAATCATGCCGTGATGAAACATCGGCGTAATCAAATTCAGCATGGTCGCTTCAATGCCGCCATGAACGGTGGCCGTCGTGCAGAAAACGGCTCCGACCTTCCCGATAAGCTTGCCCTTGGCCCATAAATATCCGAGCCGGTCGATCCAAGCTTTCAATCCGGCGCTAATCGTGCCGAAATGGCCCGGGCAGCCCCAGATGATCGCGTCCATCTGCGCCAGCTCGTAAATATCCGCCTCTTTGACATGGTGCAGCCATACCTCCGCCTGCCCGACCTGCTTCGCTCCTTCGGCAATGGACCGGGCGAGCGCCTCGGTATGCCCGCCTTCGCTGTCGTAGACCACGTAAATTTTCATATCGATTCCCGCTCCTTATGTTTTTACCGGCTCCAGCTCGATCGCCTCCTCCAGCTGGGCCGGAGGCTGCTGCAGCACTTCCACCTTATCCTTTTTGACCTTCTTTATAAAAAAGGACAAAAAGAGTGCGATGAGCGCAAATATTGTCGCCACCAAAAACGCGTCATTGATTCCGTTGATCGTGGACTCCCGCATCGCCAAGCCATATACCGTTTGCACAGCAAGCGCCTGACCGGCCTGCGCCGGTATCCCCGCCGCTCCGGCAAGCGCACCCGCCAGCTCCTGAAACGACGAGACGATCTGCGGATTCGCGACTGAAATCACGTTGGCATAGTCACCCATATGAACCGTCGATCTTGTCGACATCACGGTAACAAGCAGGGCGGTTCCGATCGAGCCGGCGATCTGCCGCATCGTATTGGACATCGCCGTCGCGTGGGAGCCCAGCTGCAGCGGCACCTGATTCAAACCGGCGGTTTGCACGGTCATCATCATAAACGACATCCCGAAGCTGCGGACGGTATAAAGCGTCAGCATATGCGCATACGTCGTATCGGAGGTCAGCCGGCTGAACTCCCAGGTGGACACGGCGGTGATGACGAGCCCGATAATGGCCAGAGGCCTCGCCCCGATCCGGTCGAACAGCGCGCCGGATATCGGCGACATGACACCCATCAGCAGCGCCCCCGGCAGCATCAGCAGTCCGGCCTGCAGCGGCGTAAAACCGCGGATGTTTTGCAAATAAATCGGCAGCAGGATCATTCCGCCGAACATCGTGAGGTTAATGGCGGAGCCGATAATCGTCGTCAGTGTGAAGATGTTGTAATTGAAGACGCGCAGCTCGAGCAAAGGCTCATCGACCGACAGCTCCCGCCAGACGAACAGCGCGATAAAGATAGCTCCGACCACAAGAAACCCGACCACCGTCAAGCTTCCCCATCCGTGACTCCCCGCTTCGCTGAAGCCGTACAGCAGCCCTCCGAAGCCCAAGGTCGACGTAACGGCGCCCCACGTATCGAACTTGGGGAAGGTTAGCTTGCCTACGCTGCGCAGCCATTTCAGCGCAAGCACAATATCGATCAGGCCAAGCGGAACCATCATGATAAACAGGATGCGCCACGTATAATTTTCCACGATCCACCCGGCAAGCGTCGGGCCTACCGCAGGAGCGAAAATCATGGCGATGCCCATCGTTCCCATAGCCGCTCCCCGCCGTTCGGGAGGGAAAATCGTCAGAAACACGCTCATCACAAGCGGCATCAAAATCCCCGCACCGATCGCCTGCATGACCCGCCCGATCATCATCACGCTGAAGCCCGGGGAGATCGCGCAAACGATCGAGCCGACGGTAAAAAAGCCCATGGCGGCCAAAAACAAACTGCGCGTCCGGTATGTAGCGATCAGATAAGCCGTGATCGGAATGAGCACGCCGTTAACCAGCATATATGCCGTGGATAACCATTGGGCCGTGGTCGCCGACATGTTGAAGTCCGTCATGAGATGCGGCAGGGCGATGTTGATCAAGGTTTGATTCAAAATGGAGATGAAGGCTCCGAGCAGCAGGACGGCGAGCGTTCGGCCTACATGGATAGGTTCCACCCGAACACCCCCTAAATATGGATGCGGACGGTGGCGCTCATCCCGGGAGCCAAGGAGACCCCCTTGTAGCCGTCTAGTAAAATCGTAACCGGAAGCACTTGGGCGACCTTCGTGTAGTTCGCCGTCGTGTTCGAGGCCGGCATCAGCGAGAAGGAACCTGCGGTCGCCTGGCCGATTTTATCGACCCGACCGGTCAGCACCGTACCCGGGAACGCATCGACATACACATCGACGGTTTGCCCCGGCTTGATATCGTTGTACCTTTTTTCCTCGATGTTCGCCGTGATCCACAGGTTGTTAAGGTCATAAGCCCGGGCCAGCACGGATCCCGCCGCAACGAACGAATTGGGCACGACCGACTGCTGCACGACGGTGCCGGCCGTTGGGAAATCGATATCCACTTTGGCTGTCGCCCCGGCCGGAAGTATGCTGCCTATCCGGTCCCCGCCCGTGAACGTTTTCCCCAGTTGACCGCTCCAATCCGTCAACCGGCCGGAGGCGGTCGCCGCGATGGCGATCTGCTGACCGTCCACCCTGGCGTTATCCGTGCTGATGTAATTGACGCTCTGGTTGTAGTAGTAAACGCCGGCACCGAGCCCCGCGATAATGATGATGATGAGCAGCAGATTGACAAGAAGCATTTTCGAATTCATCGTTATCCCCCTACAGAAAGTTTTCTAAGATTAGGTTGCATTAAACGGTAACTGATTATTCAAAAAAGACCAGCATTTAGGGTATAATGTAATAGCGACGCTCATTTACATAACAGTAAAGTCCAAGGAGGGAACCACACCATGCTCAAGCGCTTCTACATGCCTCTGTTTCTTCATCCGGACACTTGGAACAAGCTGGGATTACGCAAGCATTTTGACGATTACGTCAGCAAATATTACGGATTCCACTAAAAATCCCGCCGAAACAAAAAACCTCCGCCACTGGTTCGTGGAACGGAGGTTTTTGCTTCTGCCCTATGATTAACGCTTGTTATTCGTATCCCTTGCGTTTTGCAAAGTTTGCGCCAATTGAGCGGAATTGACTTTGCCGATAAAAACTCGCTGCAGCTCGCTGAGGGCGGTTTGCGTAGTCGCCGCGTCGATCGCGACATCCAAGTTGAGATCTCCGCCTTGGACATTATTAAAAATGTTGCTGATATCGACGAGCAGCGGGGAAAACTCGTTCGGATTCAATTTGCCTTCGATTTTTTGCGCAATGCCGATCGGATTTTTCTTGTCGAGATTTACTTTCGGATAATTCTTCATCAGGTATGCGGCGAATTTCTTGGCCTCCTCCACGTGCTCTCCATTTTTAGCCACTGCCAGTCCGATACCCGGGGAAAGCAGGAACTCATTCGGATTGCCTTTGCCGGCAACGGTCGGGAATTTGAATACGCCGATTTCGCCGCCCGGGAAAGCCGCGCTGATTTCTCCTGCCGCATAGGTCGTATTATAAATCATCGCCGCTTTGGAAGATTTGAACAAGCTCTTGGCCGTATTGTTGTCCATCGACGTCGCCCCGTCCTGGAAGGCGCCGGCCTGGACAAGCTCCTGCAACTTATCGAGCGCCTGCACGAACTCCGGATCGGTAAATTTCTTTTCTCCGGTTGCCACTTTATCGAGAAATCCGACACCATGGACTCGGGTGAGCAGACTGGTCAGGAACAACGCCCCGGTCCAGGCGTCTTTCTCACCGACAACAATCGGTATCGTTCCCGCAGACTTGAGCTTTTTCGAGATTTCAATCAGCTCTTCGTAAGTTGCGGGAGGCTGAACTCCGGCTTGTTCGAACAGCTTCTTGTTATAGTAAAACAATCCGATATTGTTCTGCATCGGCAGCGCGTATAATTTGTTGTCCATCTTGTAATAATCGAGAACGCCCGGAAGGAACGTATCTTTAAGTTCCGGCATTAAATCGTCCAGCGGAGCGAGCAATCCGGCATCGGTGTACGGCTTCATTTGAGCTCTGGGATTGACGACAGTGAGATCAGGGATGTTGTTGGCTGCCGCTTGCGTTTTCAATTTGCTTTTTTGCTGATCCGTGCTTACGGCGTCCCATTCAATCGTAATATTGGGGTTTGCCGCCATATAGTCGTCCGTCAGCTGCCGCAATACCTGCGTTCTTGGAGTCGAGGCGTCGACCTCAATATGCTGGAATACGAGCTTAACTTTTTTCCCGGAAGCTGCGCCTCCGGGCGTAGTACCGGACGCACCGGCACCCGACTTTTCGTTTTGATTGTTGCCGCCACAGGCCGACATGATCAGGAGTATGACCGCCATCATGGAAACAAGCGCTTTTTTCGACTTCTTCATTTGCCCAATCCCCCACTCCGCTAATTTAGAACTCAATTAGGACATGTCTCATATCCACATTATAAGAATCTTGGTTTTTCATGTCAACTATATGTTATTAAACATAACATAAAATTCGGAAAGACGACTTCTTTCCGCCCTTACGACGCAAGACATTCGGCCGAACGGAGAACGTAACATTACCCCTTGACCGCCCCCGCAACCATACCGCGAGTGATACGCTGAGCCATAAAAAAGTAAAAGATTACGACCGGAGCAGCCGACATGACAAGAAACGCTCCCATCGAGCCGTAATTGGTCGAGAA
Organism: Paenibacillus hamazuiensis; assembly: GCF_023276405.1. NCBI lineage: Bacteria > Bacillati > Bacillota > Bacilli > Caryophanales > Paenibacillaceae > Paenibacillus > Paenibacillus hamazuiensis. The sequence goes on along the minus strand of NZ_JALRMO010000001.1, from coordinate 110,275 downwards.
CTGGCTGATGAAGCTGTACACGCCAAAGGGCAGCGTTTTCAGCTCGGATGAAGAGACAAGAATCGATGCTTTGATATATTCATTCCATACAGAAATAAATGTGAGAATGACGACGGTCATGATCGGCGGTTTCATAATAGGCAGGATGATGGAAAAAAACAGGCGATAGACGGAGGCCCCGTCCATAAATGCCGATTCTTCCATTTCATAGGGAATGCTGCGCAAAAAACCGCTCAGAATAAAGACCGCCATCGGGATCGCGAAGGCAATATAGGGCAAAATGAGCGCGAGATACGTGTTCAAAATCCCCATATTTTTAAACAGGATAAGCAGGGGCAGCAGCACCGACTGATGAGGGATCATGATCCCAATCATGAATGCCGCCATGAAAAGTCCGCCGTATCGCCATTTGAATCTTGTCATTGCGTAAGATGCCATGGAGCCTAAAGCGACCACAACAATCAGCGTGGCTCCCGTTACAAGTATGCTGTTAAACAGCGACATCAAATAGTTTCCGCTGACAAAGGCGTTGCTGTAGTTGCTCCACAGCATCTTGTTCGGCAGGGAGAAAAAGCTTCCGTCCAATATTTCCTCGTCTGATTTGAAGGAATACAGAAGCAGCCAAACAAGCGGGTAAACCTGGGTAACGAACAGAACGGAGAACAACGCCCAGACTGCCGTGATCATCGCCTTTTTCCGCCACTGTCCCCTTTGGGAGCGGTCTTTGGCCGTAATATGCGCGCGATGTTCGACCGTAGATATTTTCATTCGTCCTCCTCCTCTCTACGAGATTCGCTTCTCGTACCGTTGGAAAAATTTATTGAGCAGCGCCGTTATCAACAAACATTCCAACACAAGAAAGACTGAAATCGCGCTTCCATATCCGTATTTGAAAGAAAGGAAACCCATATTGTACAGATGCGTTGAGACGACCTCGGTCGAGTTCGCCGGCCCCCCGGCTGTCATTACGACGATAAGATCGAATGCTTTAAGCGAACCCGTAATGGCGAGGATGATCGATATTTTCAGCACCGGCATGACAAGCGGCAGCGTAATATGCCAATCAGCCTTGAAACCGTCTGCACCATCGATTTTCGCCGCCTCATAAAGCTCGCTCGGAATATTCTGCACTCCGGTAAACTGAATGAGCACATGATAACCGAGGTACTGCCACAAGGCTACGAAAATAACCGCATAAATGGCGATATCGGGATCGGTGAGCCAACTCTTGGCCCAACTTCCGAGACCGAGCTCGACTAAGATGCTGTTCAGCATGCCGCCGAGGGAGGCCGGGTTATAGATCGACTTCCACAGCTGCCCGATAACGACAACCGACAATATGACCGGCAAAAAATAACTGGACACGAGAAAATTCGGCCTTTTCACAAACCGGGTCAATAAAATCGCTACCAGCAGAGCAAACGGCACTTCCAAGACGGAGAACAGAGCGAATATAAACGTCCGATACACGGAAGGCCAGAATACCGGATCGTTCGTAAACATCTCCGAATAATTTCGAAGCCCTACGAATTTGGGCAAGCCGACTCCCGACCATTCCGAAAAGGAGTAATAGAAAGAAAGAAAAATCGGCGCAAATACGATCCACGCATACAAAATAAAGCAGGGCAGTATAAATATCGCTATTGTTCGTAAGGAAACTTTGAGCACACCGTTCATCTATGGGTCCCCCGTCCTGCAGTCTATGGAAGGCGCTGTCAACGAAAGCCTTAACAAACCTTTACTTCCATTTAACCTCATGCAAACAAGATCTGTGCATGCCGCTTCAGCCAAGCCATGCTGTTGGCGACGCTGTCGAGCGGCGGCTTCTGGCATCTATCCTGCTCGACCACCAGCCACTCCACGCCCGATTCGCAGGCTGCCCCGATCACTTCGGAGATCGACACAAGGCCGGTACCGAGCTCAAGGGTTTGTGCCTGCCCCTGGGCGTCGACGCTGTAATCCTTAAGATGCAGTAGCGGCAGTCTGCCGGCGTAGTTACGGATATACCCGATCGGATCCTGCCCGGCATACTGAACCCAGCACACATCCAGCTCGATCTGAATATGCCGTGGATCCGACGACGCCATCAGCACATCGAACACACATTCGCTGCCGATCCGCCTTTCGAATTCAATCGCGTGGTTATGGTAGGTAAATACGATGCCTTCTTCGTGCATGCTCGCTGCCGCCTGACGGCAAGTTGCGAAGATATGCTGCCAATCCTGCTCCGTCTCCGTGCCGGCGCCCTTCAAGTGGGCGCATGTCAAATAGCGGCCGCCGATTGTTTTCATGTAGCGAATCTCTTCTTTCACCGCTTCGGAATCGCCAAGCTTATCGATTCCGAGATGGCCGCCGATGGCCGTCAGCTTCAGCTCCTGCAGCAGCCGAACAAGATCGCTTGCCTGCCAGCCGAAATAACCGGCAAATTCGATCCCCTCGTATCCAAGGGCGGCAACTTGACGAAGCGTACCTTCCAAATCCCGGGCCATATCTTCACGAAGAGTGAAAAGCTGCAGGCCAACTCGTGTTTTCTTCATTTCTTCCCGCTCCTTCGTTTCCAAAATAATAGAACGTCCCTATCCGGCATCGGCCGTCGGCGCCACAGCTTCGTCACGGCCGGCTGCCAGCCACCGGTCGATTTCCAAAATGGAAGAAAGCATCACATTGCCGACCTTCTCGATATCTTCGGGGGTGCTGTACTCCTCCGGAGAGTGGCTTTTGCCGTTGATGCTTCTGACGAATATCATACATGATCTGGTTACTGCCGCCACATGAACGGCATCGTGTACGGCCATACTGGAAAGATGCATGTACGGTTCGTTTAATCGCTTCGCCGTGCCGGCCAGTATATCCACCAGCTGCGCGTCGAGCATTTCGGGATCCTGATTCAGAATCAATCGTTCCTCGATGGTCACTCCCCGCAATTCGGCGATTTTTTTCCACTCCTGCTGAATAGAGGACAGCGCTTGACGAATTCCTTCCTTGTCCCCGCCTCTGATTTCAAGTATAAAGTCAACCTGGCCCGCGATCGTATTCGTCGCATTGGGCTTGACGTTCAGCTTGCCGACCGTCCCTACCAAATCCGAAGGAACCGATCTGCACACATCCTCGACAACCAGCACCATCTCGGAAGCGGCAGCCAGCGCGTCGACCCGGTGATCCATCATCGTAGTTCCGGAATGATTCGCTTCTCCGACTACTGTAACGTGCGTGCGATAAATTCCGACCACCCGGTCCACCACCGCAACGGCGATGCCCTTGCTCTCGAGCCGCTTCCCCTGTTCGATATGCAACTCCACAAACGCCTTTTTCTCGCTTCGCAGCTTCTTGAATTCCCCGTAACGCTCCAGATCCCCTCCGACCTGAACAATGGCATCCTTCAGCATAACGCCGTTCAAATCGGAAGCTTCCAGCATCTGCTCCTTGGACAAACGTCCGGCAAAAGCCCGGCTCCCCATGGTCGATAAATTGTAATCGTTCGACTCTTCCGCAGTGAACGATACGATCTCCAGATCATGATCCGTGCCGACATTGTTCTCCATCAAAGTGCAAACGATCTCTTTGGCCATAAGGACTCCCAACGCGCCGTCGTATTTGCCGCCGTTCGGGACGGTGTCCAGATGGGAGCCGATAACGATGCTCCCCGTCTTGCGTCCGCTTCCTCGTCTTTTGGCCCATATATTCGCAGCAGGATCCACAAAAACGTCGAGTCCCATCTCTATCATCTCGGATATGAACAGACGACGGACCGTCTGGTCGGCGGCCGAGAAGCTCGGTCTTGTGATGCCGCCTTCCTCGTTCATCCCGTATTGGGCATATCGCTCCAAGTCCGCCATCAAACGCTCAATGTTTATTTGCATGTATGGTGCCTCCCGCATGTCATGAAACCTTATGTCTGCCGATTAGTCGGTTACTCATCGCCTTTGACTCCAAACGAAGGCGCTTTGCCCGGCTCCAACGCTCTTAATTTGTATTGATCCGCTTGAGGTGCATACAATGCCCAAAGACGTTTCATGTCCTGCAGCGGATCGTCACTGTAATCGATGCGAAGGTCGACATAAGGAAAGGGGATGTCCGCCTGAAATACGATAAGGGCAATCGAATGCTCCTGGTCCATTTCCCCTCCCATAGCAAAGCCGGCCTCAATCGAAGCGAGCAGACGGTCCGCCAGCGGGAGATCCGCACTTGAGGCAAACAGGCGTCCCATTTCCTCGGGAATGCGGGCGTCGCTGAGCAGGTTGCCGATGCAAGCGACATCGTCCGCACAATAATCGCTGTGAATACCAAGCGCTTTGTCTCCGCTGAACACGGCGGATCGGCCGGATCGGTCGACCACGGCAAGCTGTCTGTATGCCTTATGAGATGTGGCGCCGACCATCGCCCCCATCGCTTCGTCCGCATCGTAACCGGCGCCCAGTGCAGCCAGACCGATGTCCGCAAGCCGGGGATCGGTTACATTCTGGGTCAGCACGACGCCCGTTCCGGACTTGATGCGCACACAGCGTGCCCCAACGGCCGGACTGCTCGACGTCACGACGGCGCCGATCGCCCCCGTACGCCGGCAGCGGCCGGCGACGGAAAACGTGCTTGTCGCCGGGATGCTCATTCGGCCGCACCCGATCCGCCGATGACCGCCTCCACATCGATTTCGACCAGCATCTCCGGCAGCGCCAGACCGCTGACGATAAGACCCGTGCTGCACGGATAAACACCTTTGAAATGCTCCGCAATAACCCCGTAAGCGGTGCTGCGGAAGGAGCGGTCCGTCAAATAAACGGTTATTTTGCACACATCGTTCATCGAACCGCCCGCTTCCTCCAATAACCGCTTGATGCAGCGGCAAGCATTGTGCGTCTGTTCGGCTACATCGTTCAAGCCGTGAAAATTGCCGTCCAGATCGAAGCCGGTCTGTCCGCGCATGAAAATTCGGTCCCCTGCCCGCACAACCATGCAAAATTCATTGACGACATGATGCTCTTTCTCGCCCATATGCGCCGGGTAGAACTTGGCGGTTTCGAACTTACGGAAGCGTTGGATCGTTGTCATGGGATATCTCTCCTTAAGTTAGCTGGATGGTTTATTTGCCGGAGACGGGCCAGCCTAACAGATGTTCGGCCTCACTCCACTGCTTGTTTTCGATAAGGGCGCGAATTCGGCTCGACGAGATGACGCAGCCCGCTTGGCATACGACGGGATCGAGAATGCATACCGCAAATTTTTCCCGAAGCGTATCGATTCCGCCGTCCCGGTCCCTTCCGAATCGGAAATCCGAGCCTTCCCAGATTTCAACCGGGTTCAACATTTCAAGTTCCTCGATAAAAACAGCCGAGCCGCGTGACACATAATCGGCGTTGAACGGCGCAACAATAGCGTGATCGACGCCCAGCGCTTTCAATCTGCTCAGCTTCTCCTCCCGCGAGGTCAGCATAAGGGTATGCTGAAAAAAAACTTTCGGCGGCGGGTCGAACGTATAGACGACCAGCGGAACCCCGCATTCATCCGCCCGGCTGCGCGCCGTCGCTATGAGCTCCCGATGCGCTTTATGGACGCCGTCGAACGCCCCTATGGTCAGGACGGAGCCCGGAAGACGAAGCGATCTGGCCGCGTGTACGTGCATTTTATCCTCTCCCGTAACAGGCTGGAGCAGCTGACGATCGATTACACCTTGCTCGGTTCCGGGTCCAGCTGCAAATCGGCCGCTTTCACAACAGCGCTGCGCATCGGAGACAGATCGAAGCTGTTGAATACGGCGTTATACTGGGCGAATGGCGGGCTTTGGGCGAAAAGCTCAAACGTCACCATATGGCCGGCATGCGAGGAGTTCATCAAATCCCTTGCAAAATAAAGCAGCTTGGAGCGGTTCTCCGCACTCCATCCGCCGACGGAATAATATTGGTCAATATATGTCTGCAATTCGGGCGCCGCAATCGTATCCGCATCCGGAGTCACCGCAAGCTGTCCGCCGACCAATTCCCGCGCCAGATGCACCATCGCCGGGAAATTGCTGAGAGCGAATACCCGTCCTGTATACAGAAGCGACTGGTTCGGCATCATCAGGCCGCCCGGACTCGGCTGAGCGTCCGCCACCGCAGCGGTCAGATGGGCGTTGATCGACTCCCTGTACGTAATGAGCTGGGCCAATTTCTCCCTAACGGCCGGAAGCTTGGTGAGCCCGGTCTGCTCCACGTTCAGCAGTGCCGCCCCGATCAAATAATCGGCGCGCTTCAGTATGCGCAGGACATAGTTGAAAGCCGAATAACGGTGCAGCGTGTTGCGGATATATTGAGCGGATTCCAAAGAACGGTGGAAGAGCACATTTTCCCACGGAATCAGTACGTCATCAAAAATAAGAAGGGTATCGATTTCTTCGAACTTTGTGGAAATCGGGTAATTGCGCGGATCTTTGCCTGCGCCGAGAGACGAACGGCATATATGCTTAAGTCCCGGGGCCCCCATATCGCAAATGAAGCCGCAGGCATAAGGTTTCATCGCCTCGTCGCCTTCCGCCCAATTCGTTATGGTCGGCTTGACGAACGCCTGGTGGGCGTAAGCCGCAGCCGTTTCGAACTTGGCTCCGCGCACGATGATACCTTTGTCATTCTCGCCGACAACATGCAGCAGACTGCCGCCTTTGCCGCTCAGCACCTGGCTGCGGTCGCCTTTCGGATCGGTGTTGGCGGATACGTGGAACAAGTCCTCCCGGGCAACGCGATCCACATGATATTTTATATTCTCGGCATAGGTCGGATCGATTTGATTCAGGCGATCCTGGGCGTCATAGAGCGACCACATCTCGCCGACCGTCTCATCGCCGACGCGGTAAACGACGCCGCCCAGATCGTCAAGCACCGTATCGACATAGCGACGAATGCCGGTCAGATCTTCTTTCGTTTTCGGAAGCTTGTAAGCCCGGCAAACGGTCGTTCCGTCCTCCAGCTTTGCGGTGGTGACCGCCTTGTATTTTTCCTCATGGTTAATGTCGTACATGCGGGCTTTCGCATCAATGATCGGCTTGAAGGCCGGGTGTTCCGTAATGCTGCCGACTTTCTCCCCGTCAATCCATACTTCCCTGCCGTCGTTCAATGAGCGACGATACTCATCCCCCGTCATTAAAGCCATTGCAAACTCCCCCTGCCCCGTAGTTGGAATAAACTCAGATTGATCCTCCGGCATTGTCGATCAGATAACGGCCCAGCTTCTTGGCTTCTTCGGTATGACGGCGAACTATCGCTTTGCTTGCCTCGAGATCGCCGACGATAATCGCTTCCGTCAGCCGGACGTGATCATGGGACAATGCGTCCAGCTCCCGGCAAGCCGTTTCGTCTTTCGCTTCGATAGCCCCGCGCAGCGCGCTCGTGATGACCGCCTCGGCGGTCAGTCGCCGGTAAGCCTCAAGCAGCGTCGCATTGCCTGCGCTTGCGACAATATAGTCGTGATACGCCGTGTTGGATTCGATATAACGGTCAACAGCTTCCAGACTGCCGCAATAATCCCGAACGGAATCTTCGGTCCGCCTTCGCAGCTCGTCAACCCCGCTTTGTTCCAGTTTGCCGGCAACCTGCTCCAGCGCTGCGATTTCCAGGGCGCAGCGCGTATCGAGCGCCTCCGTTAGCAGCTTCGCGCCCAGCGGCCGGATACGGAAGCTGCCATCGCTCTCCCGAAGGACCAGCCCCTCCGACTCGAGTCTCGTCACCGCATAATATACCGCCTGAGACGGACATTCCAGCAAAGCGGCCAACCCCTGCAGATCGAGATCGGCTTTAGCCGGCAGATCGCGCCGCACAACCATCCCTCGAACCTGGCGATACACACCTTCATCGGCCGCCCCCTGAAAACGCCCAAACTTCCCGCGAAAGTAGGCCAAAGGATTTCCTTCCGCCGCCGATGCCCGGACAGCTTCGGCAATAAACACGGTATGAGTCCCGCCGATGACTTCTTCGACTACGCGGCATTCGACTGTCGCAAGGGCGTGCTGCAGAAGCGGCCCGCCGAGTTCCCCTCTTACGACGTTAATGCCCTCAAACTTGTCCGTGTTCGGCTTCGCAAACCGGATAGCCAGCTCGCCCTGATGATCGTAAAGAATGTTGACACCGAAGAACCTTGATTTGGATATGGCATGACAAGTACCCGACTTTCTATGAATGCAGACAAGCAGCATCGGCGGTTCAAGCGAGAGACAGGCGACGGCGCTTGCCGTCAAACCGTAGTCGACATCTTCCGACCGGGTCGTGATAACGGTTACACCGCTCATGAAATGTCCGATAACGTGCTGAAAGCGTTCCTTGTCGATAACATTGTACGGATCCATCTTCCCCCTCCTCTCAGCGGTACTTTTTAGTTTTAGGATTTATTTAGGACGTGTCCTTAATTACATATTATCCATTCCTTTTTCGTATGTCAACTAAATTTATCAAGCCTTCAAAAAGCAAACGCATACATGACAAATATAACCTTTTCAAGTAATATAATATAACATTATATGATAATAAAAATAACTTACATTTCCATAAAATTCCTTATAGAAACAAAGCTGTGGTTTGGCAGCTAACCTTCGCAGCCTAAACGAAAAAAAGCGACGCCCTTATCCGATCTGGATAAAGCAGCGTCGCTTAAAAAACTACAGTTTGTCGCTAATCCGGTAAATGATCCGTGGTCTTCCTGACGCGGAGTGACCTTCTTCGCCGATTTTGACCGCGACTCCAGCATTCTCCAATTGATTCAAAATTCTGCGGGCCTGCCGCGGTGTGATCTTGAAGTGCTGCGCGATCTCCATTGATGAGATTTCTCTGCGTTCAAGCTTGTCCAGCAGATGGGATATTTTGGCGAGAGTTTTCGGGCTTATGCCTGCTTCTTGCGCAATCTGAACCATATCCCCTACGAGCTGGTAGTTATAAGTCATGGCCGCCTCATTATCGAGCGGACCGCTCACCTCACCGTTTAAGGAAGCGAAATAAGCACAATCCCCTCCCTCGTCCTGCGCGTGCTTCAGGGCGATTTTGGCATGCATCTCCGCTTCGATTCCGGTCAAGCCTTCACCGATGCCGACACTGATTCGGACGGGCAAATTCTCAAGCACCCGTTCGGGGATCGGATTGATCAGCCTGTCTTCCGTATATTTCTTATAAGCTCCGTGTGTGGTCACCAGGAAAAAGGAGTCCCGGCCGAGCGCGGTGAACGCGCCTTCAATATCACGCGCGTAATCGAGCAGCCGCTTGTGAAGCTCCAATTGAATTTGCTGGGCAGCGTATTCGGAACCGAGATAATGGACCAGATTGTTAAATTGATCGATTTGGATCAACTGAATCAGGATTTGGCCTTTTTGGGCATCTTTCAACATTCCGACCTGTATCGCGTTATCGATGCAAGATCTTATCGTAGATCGGGTCGGTCTGATCCGGAAAACGGGCACATTGTTTTTTTGCAGAAAGCCCATAGTGGCGCTTAATGTCGTAATGGCGGCATCTATTTTGCCCGCCTGCCACAGGTCCAGGTGGAACCGCCCCCACTCGTCCGGTTCTTTGTAGACCGTGTTCATATATACTTCTTCAAACGGCAGCTCCATTTCCTGAAACGCTTCCCGGACATCTTGCTCGGACAAAGTATCGATACTGATTCTAAGCGGGCGAATGGCATGGTGATAGTTCATTTCAAACAATGTCCGGTATAAAGCGGTTCCCGTATGCGGTATATAAAGCAGCGGCTTGGAATTCTCGATCCGGCTGGAGCGGACCAATTGGTAAGGAACCTCACCCGATACCAGAATGACGTCCGCTTCCTGCTGCTGGGACGCGATCAATTCCACGGTTTCCCGTACATCCTCGTAAGGTTGGAATTTCCAAGCGACATCCTGATATGCGGCAGACTCTTGCCGGATTGCATGAAGCGAATCGTTTGGCCCGATAACCGCTATTCGAATCGATTTTTTTCTAGCCATTGCCGCCCTCCCAACCTATAGTAACCGCCAAAAATCGTAGACTTGCGCCCTTTTCATAACAGTATGTATTTAAGTTTTTTGTGCCCATATAACAGTTCGATACGTCTTCGCAAAGTCCTTTTACCCGTAATAAGGACATGTCCATAATTAAAGATATTAATATTAATTTCAGGTGGTGTCAACTAATTGGGGAGATCTATCTGTAAATCCATGGATTTACAAAGGCAACTGAACAAGTCATGTAATAAAAGCAGCATGGCCGACAGCAACCATGCCGCTTCTATTGAGGTGATCGCTCCGTTAGATGTCCTCTTTTCCATCTTCTCCATCTTGTTTTTGATCGCCTTCAGAGGTTATTTCGCGAAGCTCGAACGTATGGATGAATTCTTGAATAATCGTATCGACCGCTTTTAATTCACCGCTGATCACTTGTTTGATGGATTCGTATTCGGGTTGATTCAGCTGCTGCAGCAAGGTCGAACGCCTTACGTTCAGCTTCTCCAGAAACGCGATGGCTCTGCTGCGCCGAAAGGTTTGCGCGCTTTGGAACCGCAGTTCGCCTTTGTCGGCATGTTCATGCCCTCTATGGCCGTGATGTCCTTTATGACCGTGATGCCCTTTGTGACCGTGTTTGCCTTCGCGCATAAAAGATTACCCTCCTTATCGTATACAAACGTATACATAATGCCTCACGTATACAAATGTATACGATCGCAAACCGGTTGTCAATAAGCTGCAATACCGAACGGAGCCCGTTCCGAAAAAAATCAGTTTAGCGATTTAGACCGAAGTCTAATGTGCTAGAATATGTTTATGTCTGCTAACGAGTTGTACAAGTATATTGGAGGAGGTTTATATATTTTATGGATTACAGGAATGTGCTTGAATCCGATTACATACCGGTCATTTCAGTAATAGATACTTGGTGGGGCGGCCGGCATATGGCCGACATGCTGCCCAAACTATTCTTTCAACATTTTCAAGACACAAGTTTTGTCGCCGAACAAGACGGTCAAATCATCGGTTTCTTAATCGGATTTGTCTCACAAACAATTCCGACTGAAGCGTACGTTCACTTTATTGGCGTGCATCCCGATTGCAGGAAAGATGGAGTTGCGAAACATTTATATCAGATGTTCTTCGAAAAGGTTCGTGAGAAGGGCTGCAACGCAGTTCGCTGCGTCACTTCTCCGGTGAACAAAACATCAATAGCTTTTCACACACGTATGGGATTCCGGATTGAAAAAGGAACCGGTATGGTTGATGATATACCGGTTACAATCAATTATGACGGGATAGGACAAGATCGAGTCCTATTTGTAAAAGAACTGTGACTGGCAGGAACATGCTAATAGGGCATCCAATTTGGATGCCCCGGCGTTTGTAATCCGCATAGGTCCCATCGTCACAAGCATATGCACGTGCGGGTTGAAATTTAAGGCTGTCGAGATATTCTCGACAGCCCCATGGCATCCTGCCCGATGTCCGATTGCCGTTCAGTGCCGGCAAAAGGTTTACCGTATTTCTCTCCCCGCATCATACAGGAGGTCCAGCATTTTTCCGATAATGGCTGCAGCCTCCTCCCGGGAAATCGGATTGTTTGCCCGGAACGTGCCGTCCGGGTATCCGTCCAGAATGCCGCTTTCGAACAAGCTGCCGATGTACGGCTTCGACCAGTCGGGCAGCGCCGGTTCATCGCTGAACGGCAGCTTGCTCAGGTCGCTTTGGCGGATCACCTCCTGCAGCATCCTTCCTGCCACCGCAGCCGCTTCCGCTCGGGTGATCGGACGTTCCGGCTCCAAATAGGCTCGTCCTTCGATGGACGTACCGGTGATCCATCCCCGGTCTATGGCCGCCGCCATATAAGGCTGGGCCCATGCCTGCACATCGCCGGCATCCGCAAATCCGCTCTCGGCCAAGCTGCCGGCCGTTGCCACCGTTCCGGCTACGCCGGCAAGCAGCTTCACGAGCTCCTGCCGCGTGATGGAACGCTCGGGTTCGTACCAATTCCGTCCGTCGTGGCTCACGCCGTTTACGACACCGATGGACGCCAGCCGGTTCACGTGATCCGAAGACCAACGATCCTTCATGTCCGCAAACTCAGGCAGGCCCGAATTCGAAAGCAGCGCGTACTTGCTGAAATGCTTCAGCCGCGCCGTTACAGTATGCGACGCCGGATCCAATTCGCCGCCGACATACTCCCATCGCTTGCTCCGTTCGTTGTACCAGTAGATGGCCAACGACTCCACGTTTACAGTCCCGGCGGGATCGAACCTCACTTTCAGCCGCGCCGGCTGCGTCAACCGAATCGGCTTGTCGAACTTGAATTCGTACATCGAGCCCATCACCTTGATCGTGCCGCTCTCGTAGGCTGACGGATTCTTAATCCGCCCGATGCCGAGCCCGACCCGATCCTTAGTGTTCATCTTCGGCAAAGTGAGCTCCGTCCGCTCGTCGATCGTGATGACGGTGTCCTGCTCCGGGGATAGGAAAGCGGACTTTATAAACTGTACGTTGCGCTCGTTTTCGATGATCGCTTTGATCATCTGCTCGAAATCGTTCGCCCCCGCCTTCGGTGTCCCGGCTTCCTTAACCGGAATGTTATCGTTCGATACGCTTGTGCCGGGGCTTCCCGCCGAACCTCCTCCCGAAGGCGAGTCCGAATCGGAATCGCCGTCCGAGCCCGAGCCCAAGTCGGGCTGAGAAGGTTTGTACCAGCCGCCGTAATCGGAGCTTGGCAGTTGGCCCGGGCCGCCGCCCAAAGAGGCCCGTACTTTGACGGTGAGCGCGTCCTCCAGCGCATACTGCTGCGATACGTTGTAGGCTGCCTTCAGAACGATGTCGCCTTCCTGCTTCGCCTCCAGCACACCATCGCCGGAAATACGGCCGTAGGAATCTCCGGCCAGCACGCTCCATGCGACATCGGCATTATCGATCACATATGCCTCGCCTGCCGCATCGATTCCGACAAGCCGGAAAGGCTGGCTGCCGCCCGCCGCGGCGACAAAGCCGCCATTCCCGCCGGTTGTCCCGGCCGATCCGTTCCCTGAGCTTGCGGGGTGAATTTCCACCCGGTCGAACGTCTCCACTTTCCCGTTCGTGACATCGGCTTCGTACACCGAACGGTTCCCCGCCGCGTCTTCCGCGGTCACGTTCAGATGCCGCTTCATATATCCGGTCATCTGCAGGTCTGCCGTAAAAATTCCGCTCTCCCCGACATCGACCTGCTTTCCGTTCACCGTCACCCGGCTATCCGCTTCCGCCATGCCTTTCACCAAAATCGTGCCATTGTCGTTCGGCATGACCCCGGGCCCCGGACTTTCCAGTTTCAATTCCGGCGCCGCGGTGTCGGCAACGATCTTGATGCCTGCCGCTGAGGAGTCTCCATGCTCGTTTACAGCGCGCACGGAAATCATATTGGCGCCTTCCTTCAAGGTGACGGCCTCCTGCCGGTCCGTTCCGGCAACGCTGCCCAAATCGGCATTTTCCGCCAGCATATCCATCGTCACCGTTTGATCCGAATGCACCTTCACCTGCACCGAGCTGCGGTTCACCAAGTAGTAAAGTCGGCCCTGTTCGTCGTATGCTTCTTGGAAAGGCCCATCCGCCGCATCCAGACTGATCGTGAGCTTCGCCGGACTAGGCTCGGGCAAATATACGCCGATGGAGCGAGCCTGGCCGCTGAAATGCTTGCGGCCTTCTGCCGACTTGTACGCCGTCACCGCTACTTGGTAGGTTACCCCCGGCTTCATGCCGATCTGGCGGCCCGTCTGGTCCACGAAAACTCCGCCTACGTAAGCTTCGCGCTGATCGCCCTTCACGTCGATCACACCGGCTCCCTGGACAGGCTGGCCCGCGGCATCCAGCAGTTGGATGTAATAGCCGTCGGCAGACTCGTTCATGCTCCATTGCACATGAAACACGCCGTCCCCCACAGGCGCCGCCGTCACCGCGGACGGAGCGGCCGGCTGATAAGGGTCTGTCACTTGCACGGTGTTCGTGCTGTATCGGCTGTCATAATTGGTTCCGTCCTTGGAAACAACAGCCCGGATATAATAGGAGCCTGTAGGCAGAGACGACGGCAGCGTCAGCTCCGCGGCGCCCGCATTCACGTCCAGTCCCTCCGTCAGCAAATGTCCCGGGTCCTTCTCATTGTTTTCGCTGATGTACAGACTGACCTTCTCGTCCTGCACATGGTCTCCCTGCCAGCTCACGCGAACCTTGTGATCTCCTGTCGTTTCGGCGCTCACCGACTTCAGGGAAGGCGGGATCGCGACATTGAGCAGTGCCGATTGGATCGGGCGATCGGAGACGACTTTCCAGTCGCCCGATTGCGGGTTGACGACGGAAACGTACATTTTTTGCTCCAAAGTCCCGGACTCGCTGACGTCGGCAGGAATTTCCTGAACCCGGAAGTTCTCATTCTCCTGAAGCGCATAAGGCCGGCCCGCCGGATCGGTTACTTGAACGTTTGGCACGGCACCGCTATACGTCAGCTCCAGCAGCGCGATCTCCTGGTTGCCGATATGTATCGTGTGCTGCATCTGGCTCGCATCGGCCAAGATAGCCGAAGGTCTGAAATCGCTCGACGCGTACCGCGCCCCCGATTCGGCGATCCGACGGATGTTGCTGCCGAAAATGAGAGTCCCCGTCGGCTCCCCGGTCGCTTCGTCAAAATACACTTTCCGTCCGATCCCTTGCGGCTCGAGGAACAGATCTTCCGCTCTCGACGAGGCGAGTTTCGGCATGCTGTCGCCCCAAATATATTTGAACGAGATAGGAATCTGCAGGAAATGCACCTTGGCGTAAACCTGTTCGGTGCTGAGCTGACCCTCGCCTCCCGCCAGCGCTAACCCGCCGATGATCGGGATTTTTTTGGGTACCTGTACTTCAATCTTACCGCCTCCGGCAAGCGAGACCGGACCAAACAACCCGTGTTTGGATGAATCGAAAGCAAACACCGCGTACACTTCTCCGGTAATGACATCAAACACTTCCAGCTTGGCGCCGGCTTTTAGCGACACGCCGAATTTTTCCAGGGAATCCTCCACCGAAATGCTGCCGTACACTTCCTTCAGCAGCTTGAACTTGGCGATTTCCAGTTCCCCGGAAAACTCAATGCCTCTCATCGACATTTGCAGCGTCAAATTGTCGCCCTTGACCACCTTCGAGATATCGAAGCCGCCGACCATCACCAGTTGAAGCGGCGGCAGCACGTTGAAATTGCCGGTCACGGTATCGTATAAATTGCGGAAGCCTCCGCCGCCTTTGTTAATGTAAGCGACGACCGACGGCGGGACCAACGGGATGCCCGGCTCCGCCCCGACGACAAATACGAAATTGTCGGGCACCGGGATGTTTCCGCCGGTAAACCGAAGCGTAAACAAACCGTTCAGCTCCACCACCTGAAACTGGACATTGGCTTCTATCTCGTACTTCCGGTCAAAGGTGTCGATGGCGATCCTTCCGCTCGCGCCGAGATCCATCCCCGGCACAAGATCTTTCGGCAACCCCGCTTCTCCTTCCGCCCTCAAACCCAAAAGGCCGTAGGAACCGCGTCGGCCGAACGGATCGTCCGCAGGGCGGATTCCGAACCTGGCCTCGTCAACCGATACGCTGACGACGGAATCGTCGTCGTCGTCCTCCTCGTCCTCTTCTTCGCCGCCGGATCCTTGCGAACCGTTCCCGTTGTTTCCTTGATTCCCGTTTTTTGAACCCGTTTGGCCGCCTCCTCCCCCGCTGCCTCGAGAGCCATTTCCGCTTGGAGAGCCGCCTGTCGATGAGTTTTTCTTCTTATCCTGGAACATCCCGAAGTCCAACGACAGCGAACCCCCGAACGAAACCGATTTGTCGCCGATGACCGCGTTTTTGATTTTGACAGGGAAAAAATCCATCTGCTGTATAACCGAGACGCTTTTAAAGGCGGACCAAACGATTTCGATAGGCGTTTCGCCGGCGTCCTCGTTCGCCTCCAGCGAGTAATGCTCGCCATCCTCCATCTCGATGCTGAAATCGCCGAACACAAACGGGAAGCTCGGAATGGACAGCATCCCGTTGCCTGTGATGGAAATATAGTCGCCTCCGTGGGCTAAATCGCGCGGTTGTTTTTGCACTACCATCCTCTGCGACTGTTCGCCGTAAAGTTTCTTGAGATCGCTGTTCGTATCGAAGCGAAGCACCGAATTGACGGAAGTGCCCGGCTGCAGCTCATACGCGCGCCCGTCGCTGAATGCGAGCTCCTTGATCTCGCCGCGCAGCTCCAGCAGGATCCGCTTCGAGCCTTGGTACTGCCCTTTCAGCCGGGCAAGCGCCGCTTCGTTTTCCACAGGCACCGCATCGTAGCTCTCGCCGTCGCCTACTACCAATAAAATGCCGTAGCTTCTGGACTTGTACTTCTCATCCGTCGTCAATTCGATCGATTTTTCAAACGAACCGTAGCTTCCTGTTGAAATGCGAAGCTTATAGGAACCCGGTTCCAGCTTGTCTTTCCCGGTCCAACCGGCATCGTTCAAAGGGATGCTCATGCTTTTGTCATCGTTAATCGTTATATCCGCGATAGGAATCGTATAAGCGTACTGGTCGCGCTCCCGGATCAGCTGGACCTGCCATTCCGCGGAGCCCTTAAGCGCTTCGTAGCCTGTCCCCTTTACGGCGATCGATTTCCGATTGTCGTACATGTAGAGCTTTTTCGGAGAAATGTCGAGCACCTGCATGCTCGGCTGCTGGCCTCTAAGCGCAGGCAGGATGACATAGTCCGTCTGTAAAATTTCTTCTTCCCCCTGCGCCTGGACGGACAGCTGATACCTCGCCGCCTTGAGCGATTGCTGGGGCCTCGCCTTCACCTGCCAAGACAGCGACTTCGTTTCGCCGACGCCGACGGCGGCAAGCGATTTGGTCGCTTTTTCCCCATCGGCAAAATCGAGCTCCTGCGGGAGCCGGACGGTCGCCGCTACATTCGTCAACGCCCTGGCATTCGCATTCGCGTTGTCGAGCTCGGCCTGAATCGTAAAGATTTGTTCGTTATATCCGTCCTTCGCCGCATTGAGCGTCAGCTTTTCAGGGGAGAAGATCTGCAGGTTATACGCCGCTTTCTGCAGCGATGTGAAGAAGCTGCCCAAGCCGTAATACGTTTCATAGCTCCGCTCCTCCCCTCCCTTGAGGACGGCCGGATTCCAATAAAGCGCCACGGCGCTGTCCGCCGTCTCGTATTTATTGTACTTGCTCGTAAAGTCGAGCTCCGGATTCACCGCATATTCCCACTTCGTATCGGAGATGCCGTTCCAGTGCGCTACGATCATCCGGTCCGGACTCTCGTTGCCCCATCCGCTCAGGAGCCCGTAGGAGATCACCTTCGGGGCGAGCGGGTCGTCAACCGCCTTCCAATAAGCAGGAAGGTTATCCAGCACCGTTTCCTTTTGAATATACTGACTGCCGCCCGATATCATCAGCGGCGAAGCGTCATCCGCGCCAAGCATCGTATCGAGCAAAATCCGCGAGCCTACGCTGGCGTCTTCGGCCGACGTATTTTTTACCTTGTAAGCGATCTTGACATTGCCCACATTCGGATTGGACGAGTCGCCCGACAGCGTAATCGTCTGCGTGATCGTCAGCCCGGCAACATGCCATACCGACTGATTGGTCAGGCCCTGCGTAACCGGACTGTAGGTAAAGGAGCCGTCCGTGCCCAAAAATCCGTACGGATTGCCGTAAATATAATCTTTGCCGTTAATTCGAAACGTGGTAAAGGAGGTCTCCGGCACCTTATGTTCAAACAGCAGAGGTTTGTTGCTGTCGCTGTCTCTGAGCGGCGAACCTTCCTTGGTGCTGACGCTGAATCTTCCCGTATCCTTATGGACCGAGACGGCCACGAAATCGTTATTCATGGCCATCTTCTTCTCTTCACCTGCGGCATGTATAATGCCGGCAGCCGATGAAAGAGACAAAAGCACGCTCAAACCTGCCGATATCCATTTTTTTATCATGCGAATCCCACATTTCCTCCGGCTTTTTTAAGGTTGAACAAACATGTACACATAAAACAGCTTCTTCTGCCGCTCCTGGTCCTGCACCAATATCGTATAATACCCGCTTCGGTCTGCGGTGAGCGAACCGTTTTCCACAAACCGGTCGACCGTTTTGAAATCGCCGATCGTTTTCTTGCCGTACGCCCACTTGGCTGTGACATCGCCCTGCACACCGAACAGGTCCAGCTTCACGGTCCGCCCGTACACAATCACTTCATCTTTATTGGGGCCCGAGCCGTTGACAAACACGTTCAGGCCGCTTCCGCCGCCAATCACTCGCGCTTTCCGGACGATCGACGCCTTATTTCCCGCCCGGTCGGTTACCATGTACGTCATGTCGTATTCGCCCTCCTGGGACGTGTTCACCTGGTGCTGAACAGTTACGTTCGCGGTCACATCGCCGTCGATCGCATCGGCAGCCTTTACGTCCGCCCCGGGGTTTACCTGATCGCCGACACGCAGCAGCAGCATCTCGCCGCCGGCGAACTCCATAATCGGTGCCTCCCTGTCGATGTTGCTCACTTCGATCCTTTCGGAAATAAGGTTGTTCAGGTTGTCTTTTGCTTCCAGCCACTGAACGCCGTTTGCCTTGAACACGAATTGATTGCTGCCGTTATTGTTTAAAATGGTCAGCGGCCTGTCCGACTGGACGGCGACCGTCACATCGTCCCGCGTGGGCTCCGTCGTGCTGTAGGCCAGCGTCACCTTCGGCTTCGATTTGTCGATGTTGCCGACGACAGCTTCAATCTCCGCCATATTGCCTGCCAAGTCCCGGATCGTAAACGTGAACCGGCCGTTGTCCGTGAACACGTATTGGTTTTTCCTGCCGTTATTTAGCACGAGAACAGGCTCGTTCGCCGTGACGGTCACAATCACCTGATCTTTCGTCTGCTCCTTCGTGCTGTAGGCGAGACCGGGTATCGGCGGGGTTCTGTCGATGTTATCGACCTTGGCCTTTACCGTCGATTCGTTGCCTGCATAGTCCTTTAGGATGAAGGAAAATTCCCCGTTGTCCTCAAAATCGTGCACCGGTTCCCCGCCGTTATTGACGACCGTGACCGGCTCGCTCGCCAGCAGCGTTGCCCGAACTTTGGCATTCGTCGGGCCTGTGGCCGAATACTGAATTTGCGCCGTCGGCGCCACCTTGTCGATTCGGTTCACGACAGCCGTTACCGTGTTCCGGTTGCCCGCCGCATCCGCGATTTCAAACTGAAACTGACCGTTGGAAGTGAACGTATGCTGCGTGCTGCCTTCGTTGTTCAGTATCCGGACAGGTTCTCCCGAATTGTCGGCGCCGCTCAGCGTAACGGTCACGTCCCGGTTCGTCCAATTGACGGTGCTGTACGTAAGCCGCGCCGTCGGCGGCTCGCGGTCGATCCAATCCACAAGCGCCGTCGCCTGGCCTTCATTTCCGGCGGCATCCCGATAGAAAAACGTATAGGAGCCGTTCGCTGTGAAAGTATGTTGGTTGCTGCCGCCGCTGCCGATGATCGTCACCGGTCTCGTTTCGTTGTCGAAAGTCAGCGTTGCGGTGACATCGCGATTCGTCCAGGAGGTTTCGCTGTAGGTCAGCACCGAATGCGGCGGATCCTTGTCGATGGTATCCACGCTTGCCGTCAGCTCGGCCGTGTTGCCCGCTTCGTCCCGGAAACGGAAGGTGAAGCTCCCGTTCTCCGTAAAGACGACCGTGTCGCTGCCGCCATTATTCAAAATCGTTACGTTCGAAGCATCGTCTTCAGCCACCAGCTTGACCGTAACGTCCGAGTTGGTCGGATTTTTAGTGCTGTACACAAGTTTGCCCTTCGGCGCCGTCTTGTCAATCCGGTTAACCAGCGCGCTGCCACCGTTTTCGATGCCGGTATCCAGATCGCGTATGAAATACTTCAGCTCGCCGTTCGTATTAAACCGGTACACCGCTTGCTTGATAATCGGAGTGTCCAAGCTGTAGACCGATTCGGTTACCCTCCCGGAACCCGCGCCATAGACGGAGCCGGCGACGGTGGCCGAGCCGGCGGCGCGATAAACCGATCCGCTGACGCTGCTGCCATCTTCAGCGATCAGGCTGAGCAGCTCCGCATCGCCGGTCGCCGTCAGGTTGAATAGCCCCCGCGGGGGATTGCCCGCAACGCTGACCGTAACCTTTACAGGGCCGCTTGTCCACGTGTTCGGTTCGAGCGTCACTTGCGCCGACGGCACGCTCGCATCGATGAAATCGACGACCGCCGTTGTCGTTCCCCGGTTGCCCGCCTCGTCCCGGAATTCAAACGTAAAGCTGCCGTTCTCCGTAAACGTATGCTCCCGGCTTCCGTCCGCAGGGCTGGTGACAGTCACGTTTCCCGCGATCTCCAGCATCGCGGTTACCGGGCCGGCGGTCCGGTTCGTCGTGCTGTAGCGAATGCTTCCGGACGGCGGCGTGTTGTCGAGCGCAAAATAGGAGCTGTGCCCTACCCTTTCGTTGCCGGCCTGATCCGCCGCTTTGACCCACAGATACCAGTAGCCGTCCACAGCGGAAAGCTGCGCGGTCTCACCATTGCCGATCGG
Organism: Paenibacillus hamazuiensis; assembly: GCF_023276405.1. Taxonomy (NCBI): domain Bacteria; kingdom Bacillati; phylum Bacillota; class Bacilli; order Caryophanales; family Paenibacillaceae; genus Paenibacillus; species Paenibacillus hamazuiensis. The sequence continues at coordinate 89,776 of NZ_JALRMO010000001.1, read as the reverse complement.
CAGCCACAAGTCCTCCGCCGGCTCATGCTCCCCGTCCTGGGACCATCGGATATATAGTTTAAGGTCCTCGTCAGACGTGTGATCGTCCTTCGCATATACGACCGTGTTTGCCGATTGCGCCGGTTGCGTGCTGCCGTTTACAGTAAACCCGAATTCCGGCAGCGTCTTGTCGATATTGTTGACGGTAACCGAAAACGAATTTCGGTTTCCGGCCAAATCCTCGATGTCCAGCGTGTACGTGCCGTTTCGGTCGAACATTACCACCGGCCCTGTCTGACCGATAATTTTGATCTGTCCGGAAGGCGTCTGGTTATCCTGCAGCTGTACCGTTACCCGGACCGGGCCGTTCGTCCACCCGGTCGGTGTCTGCGCCAGACTCGCCACCGTCGGCGGTGTCTCATCGTAGGTGACGGTGGCAGGCACCTCGGCGCTTTCATTGCCCAGCGAGTCTTTGAATTTTACATAAATGGTGTGGACACCGTCCGTCTTGGGAATGATCGCGTTCAACGCCCCGTTTCCGGTAAAGGATTGCCATTCGCTCCAAAGCTGGTCGTCGATTTTAACGGCGGCTCCGGTTACTTGCGACGTGTCCTCGGCGAACAGCACAACCTGCACATTCTCCTGGTTCGTATATTCGCCGGCGATGCTCGCCGTGCCGACCGGACCCTGGTTGTCCAGTAAAAACGCGCCGCTGTGCGCCGTGTAGCTGTTGCCTGCATCGTCGGTCACGATCGCATGAACGTAATAAGTCCCGGTAAAATCGGCCAAATTGATGACCCCGTCGCTTGTCGTCACCCAGCCGGTTTCGGTGCCGGTCAGATCGGCCTGTTGTGTGACAATATATTTCATCGAAGCCGTATCGCCCGGCGTTCGCAGCTCTACGGTAAAGGAGCGTGCCGGTGCTCCTCCGCTGCCGCTTGGGCTAAAAAAGCTTTCCGGCGGCGTATTGTCGAGCATGAATCCGGCTTGAGCGTCCACCGTATAGCCGACGTTGCTTTCCGCCGGATATGCCGGATTGTCTGTCGCTTTAATGAACAAGTAGTAGGTCCCCGACACATTCGCCGGCGTCGAAATCATTTTCGTCGGCTCTCCCGTCCCGTCATAGAAAAGCGTCCAGTCGGTCGGCTGCAAATCGGCCCGTTCCGACCATCCGTAATAGGCGGGACCCAGCGTTCCTTTCGCATCCTCCAAGGTCACCTCCACTAGATGAGTCCGGGCCGGCTGATCGATTCCGCTGTAGCTCAGCGTCACTTTCGGCGGCGTCGTATCGACGATAAACCGGCTTTGACTGTTCCGGGTAATTGCGTTGCCGGCCTTGTCCCTGGCCGTCACGGACAGCACATAGGAGCCTTCCGCGGCGGGAGTGGTCACATCGCTGCCGCTGCTGATCGTGCCGCCGCTCACGACCTTCGGCTTGCCGGTCGCGCCATCGATTGCATCAGCGTCGCCCCAGGAATAATCCAGCGTATCCAGCCCGGACAGCTCGTCGGATGCGGTCACCCTCACCGTGTGGATATGACGGGCCGCTCCCCCCTCGGCCGACAGTTGAATCGCAGGCGGCGTATTATCGAGCAAAAACGAAGCGGCCTTGGTCGTCTCATTTCCGATGGTATCGACCGCTCTTGCATGCAAATAATACATTCCGTTTATATCCGACCCGGCAGGGGCGCACAGGAACGCCCCGCTGGGCACCATATCGGTCACGCCGGACCATGCCGGTTCGCCGTCGCTTGCATCCCATTTGTAATAGATGCCGCTTAGTCCGATGCCTGCGTCCGACGACGTAATCTGCACGCGGTCCTTAGGGCAGCCTGCCGCGGGAGCGGCGGAAGCGATCGCGATCTCGGGGCCTTGCGTGTCGATGCGGATGTCTTTCTTATCTTTAAAGGCTTGCACGCCCTCAGCCGGGAGCGTAATATCCGACGTGTTGTAGGCCGCATCGCGAATGTATTCGGGGTGAGTCACTCCGCTGATATCCAGATCAGCGACGTCCTCGTTCGGCTGAACGGTATATGTAAACTGCAGCGTATTCGTACCCGAGCCGCTACTATAGGCCGCCGTGGCTCCGTTATTAAGCGTCAGGGAAGGCAACTGCCCGCTGTCAACATAGACGTTCTCGCTAAACTGAAGCTGCAGATTGATCGCCTGTCCCGACTTGTACGCGTAATCCCCGGTTGAACTCGCCATCCCGATCAGCTTCGGCTTAACGGTGTCGATGTGGTAGTTGTGCAGGTTCAGCCATGCGTCCAGATTCGCCGACGGTCCGGGATCGAAGGGGATGCCGTTTCCGTTTCCCCAAAAATTCGTATCATTCCATGCATGCAGCTCCAGCTCGCCGTTGATCGTGTCGGGGGTGACGACGTATTTGAACGTCAGCGTATCCTTGCCGTAACCGTCGACGGCAGGCACATATATCAGTTGATTTTCCGGCAAGGTTACGAGCCATAGAGAAGGAGGACCATCGTCCCAATCCAGCTCCATATTAAATTTGGCATAAATATACAGATCATCCCCCGCTTTAAATCCCCGTCCGCTCGGATAGCTCGTAATATTGGACGTCATGGACAAAAGCTGCAGGCTCGTTGCCGCCCGCACCGGCTTGTCCGCCGTGAAGCAGCTCCCCAGGAGCGTAAGCAAAATGGCCAACGCGAAAATCTTTCTCAAGTTCACTCACCCTTTTGCAAAATGAATAGCGAATCAGGGACCTCCAACAGTAAAGCGGTCCAAAATCAGTCTATATGAACGTTCTCTCAAAATTCTCACAAACTAACGTCGACTCTACATATTTGCCAAAAAAGAAAAAGTCGACCATCTAGGCCGACCTTTTTCGGATTGCGGTATATTTTGCAGTTGGGATTACTGGGAGCAGCAGGTTTGATACCAAATTTGGTTCTCGGACTGTTCGTTGGCGTCTGGGTGAGCCGAATGTCCTTCAACAGGTGCTGGTCTTCACAGACATGGCTCGAATACTGCTTCTCGGTTTGATTCCGGTCCTGAACGCGTTCGGAATCTTGAACATGTGGCATCTATACGCGATAGTGATATTGGCCGGCGTTTGCAGTCTCTTTGAAACTGTGACGGCGCAATCTTTCGTCCCATGTCTTGTTCCGCGAGACCAACTGTTTTCGGCCAACAGTGCGCTCATGCTGAGCAATACTACAGTGAACACGATTGGATCGACTGTCGGCGGGTTCCTGGTCACGATTCTCACGGCCCCCCTTGCTATCGTAGCGGATGCAGTTTCGTTCTTGCTTTCCGCGCTTTTCAAAGCTCGAATTCGTACCTCGTACATGTCCACCGTCCAAAGCGATATGCAGCAGAAACAACCTATGTGGGCAGAAATATTCGAAGGTCTGCCCGCTCACTGCACGAGTCGGACTGGGCCCAGCCTATATCATAGGACAGATCGTAGCAGCCACCGCGGGAATTGTACTTGCGACGGTCAGCGGCCCTTCTTTATTGGCGTTTGTTATTACAGCCTTTGCACAGGTCTTACGTGGAACCGGACCATCTCTCTACGGCATCCCCCAGCAAACCTTACGGCAGACCTTGATCGTCCCCGAACTTCTTTCCTGGGTAATTGCTACCTGGCGATTCCTCGTTTACGGAATGCAGCCCGTAGGCGCACTACTCGGCGGACTGCTCGGATCAGCTATCAACCTGCGCGCCACCATGATTATCAGCAGCGTAGTCATATTCTTGGGTATCACGATTGCACCGAGTTGCAGATTTTGGATGCTTTATTGTCCAACACTGTTGGCGGCTCTTTTTTAGTGTTTAAATGTCATTTGAAGTACATTCGTTTCTCTTCCAAAATTTCTGGCCACTTTGATAGAAAACAGCTCTCTTTTAACAATCCAATTCGGCGCCACGAGGTACTTTTTGTACATCACATTCGGGGAAACCATGTCAATGTTGATATTTGCGGCAATGTCCTTTGGATCGCCGAACTTGCGCAGTCTCCTATAAATAAAGTGAGACTCGGGCTTAAGCAGCCGGATCAAATACCGGATCATATTTATTATAAAAAGGCAGATAAACGGAGCGCATACGGAAAGCAACGCATTCACATTGTTTTTCAAAGTCCCTGACGCATCCAGTTTAAACGGCAGTACATTGATCGGATCTTTGGAGAATTTTACAACGGCGTCGTATATTTCCTGCTCCTGTACCATCCCATACAAAGTGCCTGATACTTCTCCGGGCTCAAGCTTGTACTTGGTGTTTGCGGTTACCATCAGGTATTTATCCTGCACTTTTACAAAATGCAAATAATAATGGTTGAGTTCCTCAAATCTTTGAACATATTCATTAAAATCGGGCATGTTTCGTTTCAGCGTAATAGGCTGTTCCCCTTCATGCCGGAAAGTAACGTATCTGTTTTTAACCTCCTTAATATCTTTGACAGACGTTATTTCGCTTGCGTCCACCTCGACCGGACCGTTCCAAACATCGCGCAAATCGTTGGAATAGGCAAATAAAATCGCTGTTATGGCCGCAAACATCAGCAAGTTTGCCAGTAAGAAATTCCGGTTGCACCTTCCGATCTCTTTCTCGATAAAAATAACAATCCCCCCTAAGTAGATTCGCTGCGTCAAGTAATATAAATTCGACAAAATCCGCTCTTTTCCTTTTTTTGTCACATTACTCAACTCCATAATTTTCTATGAAGCGAAAATCCTTATGGATTGAACGATATCCTGTATATAGCGGCACCGTCCGTATTCCGCTGATAGCAGATCAGCATTTGGCTGTCTTTGCTCCATATCAGCTTATCTATAAATTGGTTCGATTCTTTATAAATCACTTCATGGTTGACGATTTGATTATCGTTAAGGCTCAATGCGTGTATTTCCGTCCCGTATCCGGCCGTATCGCTTTTTACGACGCTATAGGCCAACTTTTTGCCGTCCTGAGATACGCTCATATCGGTGACTTTCTGATTTTTCAAATCGATCAGCGGCTCCGGAGTATCGCTTTTCATATCGTAAAGGAAAATACCGTACTGATCCTGGAACAAACCTGTCGCCGCCAATTTTGTATCGCCTACTGGAACCGCATCAAAAAACTGCCCCTTCAAGCTGATCTTCGATTGTTTTTTCGTTTCCAGATCAACCGTCAGCAACCGGGTATTGTCATTGTTGTAGTACAAACATACCGTTCGGCCATCTTTTAACTGGGTTAAACTCAGGGACGTTTTCGGATTTTTCCCGGCGAACTCTGAGATTTTCAGCAAATCTTCCCTCTTTCCGCTTTTTGCATCCTGAACGAACAAATAATCGTCCATGCCTATGAATCGGATGCCGTCAGGCAGCCATTGGGCGGAAAATGTACCGTCAAGCGCATATAGCTTTTTGTTTGCCGCGGCATCGTACACATAGGTTACGTTCAGCTTATCGTCCGTCCCTATGTAGGAAACGAGTATCATTTTACCGTCGGCGGAGACGCTGATGCTGCTGCTTCTTACTTGGTTTTGCTGATCGGGGTCACCGATGATCATGTTTTTGGACATGTCGTAAAAGCCTGTTTCAACCGAATATTTCATTTGCGGATTGGGCCTCGTAAAAACGATCGTATTCATACTCAGGAGATCCGACTCCAGCAAATGGAAGGGAATTGTATATCTTACAATTTTGCTTACGGCAAAAGGATTCTCCTCATTATTTGTCGATTGAACTTTAAAAAGATCCTTGTCGAGTACGGTCAGATAGGAAGCTCCGTCTCTGAAAGACAAGCCGCTTAACCAATGAAAGCCCGCTATAAACGCGCACAGGATCGCTATGAGTACCATCAAACTTCCGAACGATTTCATAAATCCCCACTCCCGAACCGCAAAACGACTTCAGTTCCCTCATTCCATTTGCTTATAATCTCGATATGGCCTTTATGTCTCTCAACGATCTCCTTGACAATGGCCAGGCCGAGTCCCGAACTGCCCAATTCCCTTGATGCCTTTGGGGAGACCCGATAAAACGGATCAAAAACTTTTTCGATCAATTCCTCGGGAATTCCGGTTCCCTGATCCTGCACTTTGATGAAGATGACGTTATGCTGCCGATACGCATGCACATGAACGATTGAATTGACATTCCCGTATTTGATCGAATTGTCTATGAGGTTTATCAATACTTCTTTGAGCCGGTCCTTATCTCCTTGCATGTAAAGCTTGTCCTCGGCATGAGACTCTATGGCGATATTGTATTTTTTTCCTTTGATCATCATCTCTTCGCAAGTTTCTTTGATGAGCCCGCTCAGGTCGACATCGGCGAATTCGTAGCCGAACTTCTTGGAAGACGCTTTGGACAGCTCGATCAGCTCGATAACCATGTTATTGAGCCGATTGCTTTCATTGATGATGCAGGCAAGCCCTTTTCTGGTAAACTCGTCGTCTTTTATCCCTAAATCGGAAATGGCCTGGGCATATCCGGTTATCGTAGTGAGCGGGGTTTTCAGCTCATGGGTCACATTATCGAAAAACGATTTATTTTCCTTTTGCACTTCCTCAAGCTTATCCCTGTCTTGTTTGATGATATCGATCTGCTCCCTGATCTTACGGACCATCATCTTAAACCTGGAGCTCAGATGCCCGATTTCATCCGTTGACGCGATATCGACATCGACATTGAAATTCCCTTCAGCAACTTCTTCGGAAGCTTCCGTAAGCTTCATGATCGGTTTTGTTATTTGTTTGGAAAAAAAGTAAGAGGTCACAAATATGACTGCGAAAATGACGGTGGCAAAAAGGCTGATCATCCGTTTGAATCTTTGGTTATAGTCAAACAGCTCCGTATAGTCTTTATAATATCGCACGATGCCGATGCCGGCTTCTTTAATCGGATACGACAAGCTAACAATCACTTGGTTCCCTGTAAAATTCGTCGTATACGAAACCTCGCCTTCCGTAGCCTTTGACAAATCTTCGGATTGGCCGAGGCCCGCGTAGGGCGCCAAGCCGTAGGAAAGCTTTTGCCCTTTCATATCGTAAATATCCACGGCGCTTCCCACCTGCGCGGTCAGCTGCTTGGATATATGTTCCGCTTCGGAAAGGATGGAAGCTTCGTTTGCCTCCATATTGTTAAATAACAAATACTGGCTCAAATAAATATCGAGATTTTTTTTGATTTCGATCATATCCGCTTTGACGACGCCTTCGGTGTTTTGTTCGGTCGTGTGAAAGGCGGCGTAGGTCAGCACGGAAAATCCTGCGAATACGATGACGGAAACGTACATCAAAATTTTAAACTGAATGGAATATTTCATCAGCATACCTCAGCCAAGTTTGTATCCGATCCCGAAAATCGTTTCAATGACGGATGAATGCTTGTCTTCTTCCAGTTTTTTTCGGATTCTTCGGACATGGATGTCCACCGTTCTGCCGTCGCCTATAAATTCATACCCCCAGACTTGATCCAAAAGCTCCTCCCTCGCGATGACCCTTCCGCGGTGCTCCGCCAAATAGACCAGCAGCTCATATTCTTTATTGGTAAATTCGATTTTGATTCCGTTTTTATAAATCTCGCGTTTCTCCTTGTAAATCTCGATTTCTTCGCCGATTTTCATCGCTTTATACTCGGGATGATCGGCCGCCGCCACGGAAATCAGATCGATCCTTCTGAATATCGTTTTGATTCTCACAATAACTTCCCTGATGTTAAATGGCTTCGTAATATAATCGTCCGCTCCCAGTTCCATACCGAGAATTTTATCGATATCGTCCGATTTGGCGGTGATCATAATTATAGGAATAATGTAATTGGCGGAAATTCTCTTGCACACCTCAAAGCCATCGATGTCCGGCATCATCACATCAAGCAATATCAGATCGGGAGCGAATTCCTGTACGAGCTGCAGCCCTTGCTGCCCGCAATGAGCCGCTTTGGTTTGAAATCCTTCGCTCTTCAGATAATGGGACAAAATATCCGAAATATTCTCCTCATCCTCGATAATCAATATCTTTCTGTTTCCCAACGGGATTCCTCCTGTGTCCATTACAAGATTCTTTCCACTATTATACCATCCCGACCAGGCGGACACATGAACGTGCAAAAAGAGGGGGAGACCCCCTCCAGAGCGATTTGATGGCATATATATTTGTCGCAGCTTACCTTACATGTTCAATATCGATTCCGTTCGTATCGAACAAACTGCCGTCGTCGCTCACATTTTTGTACTCATAGAAGTAAGTGTACAGCAGATCTGTTTTACCGTTCTTTTCTTCATAAATTTCACCCTGCACCGGCAATCCGCTTTCATTCAAGAAAACCGATTCCATGTATGTAGTGTTGAACGCCTCCGATTTATCGGTTCTGGACAGCTTTTTCAGCTCTTTCCCGTCAGCAGTCCGCACCAGGCCTTCGTCCGTCCAGCCTGGTCGCCTTGTGCCCTCTTGGTATTCCTTGATGTACTCTTGTTTTTCGGCCACCAAACCGACGTTCCCGGCATCAGTCAACATGATTTCTCCCCCAACGAGATTGCCGTCCGTATCGGTACCGACTTTGATATACCTTTTACCGTTATCCAGTAAATAACCTCCGCCGACTCTATGGAAGGAATCCGCTCCTTTGACAGGCTCTTTATAATCAAGCCGCTTATTGTGGGTTACAGGATCCGCCCATGTTTCATCTACTGCGGCGATGCTGCCGTCCGGGTTGAGCAAAGTTTTCTTCGTGTACTCGATGATTGCTTTGCTGTCGTTTTGTACGGTCGTGGACACGATAGAAGCGCTTGACGCTTGCACATTGTCTCCGGCGGTTACATTTACTGCCGCAAAGGCAGTAGCGGAAGAGATGGCCATCGCACCGATAATTGCAGCAGGGATCAATACTTTTTTCATAGACTGAACACTCCTATCACTGATTGTTTTTTTATGATGATCATCATGTTCTTATTGTAAAAAATAGTTTTTTCTAACGTTAGAAAAAGTTGTTTCCGACTTGTAAACTATTTCTGCAGGAACAAATCCCCTAAAACCTAAACGACAAAAAAACCACGTTACCTAACGTGGCTTAAGATGCAAATATGAACTTTGCCGCCGCGCCTCGACAGCGCGGCAGCTTAGTTTTTCCCCCATATTACTGGATGTAGATTGCGGTTACGAGCCCCGCGCTGCCCTGCAGCACGATCGGGCGGTTGGACACCAGATTGGATAACTCGCCGTTGATCGTTACAGAAGACGACACATTGTAAATCGCCGTTTGCACGTTTCCGTTCGAATTCGTTTGATTAATCGAAATCGTGGTGATTTTCCCTTGATTGTTGAATGTGACGCTGCTAAACGTACCGGATACGGTGAAGTTTTGATTCTCGCCGCCGGAGAGCTGCGTCACTTCTGCAAAGATGACGTCATCGTTGTAGGAACGGGCAGTCACGACATCGCCTGCTTGCAGAGCGGATGCACCCGCAATCGTCCCATTGCGATAAACGAACGCTTTCGTGCTGAGCGTATAGCTCTTCGTCTGCCCTCCGTTAAGCAAGGTCAGCGTGCTGCCTGACGCACTTACGACCGTTCCGGAAACCTGGCTGATCGTAGGCAGCGGGGAATTCGTTCCTCCGGCAAGCTGGGAAACCTCCATATAAAGCACCGTATTATTGTAATAATGTGCGGTCAAGACGTCTCCGATGCGAAGCGCTCCACTGCTTGTCAATCTGCCGTTGCGGTAAACGAATGCATCGGCATGCAGCGTGAGGCGGTACGTTTGCCCGCCGCTGGTTAACGCGAACACGTTGTTGTTTGCCGGAGCGGTCACAGTTCCCGTGATCACACCGGTCGCCTGTGTGGGCTGCGCGGCGGCTTGCGTCACTTCGACAATCGCCGTCGAGTTTCTGTATGCGTACGTGCTCACGACGTCTCCCACCTGGAGCTCCGAAGCGCTAACCTGCACTCCGCCCCGGTATACAAAAACGCCCGAGTTCAGCGTCAGGTTTTGCGTCCGATCCCCGGAAGCGACCGTCAGCACATTGTTTGCCACCGGAGCGGCCACTGTTCCCGAAAGTGTGCTGCCGTAGTCGTCGGAATCGGAGCTGCCGGCCTCCCGGGTCACTTCGACGTAGACGACGGCATTGTTATAGGACCGGGTGCTGACCGTATCGCCCACCTGCAAGCCCGAAGCGCTGATTTGCTCCCTGTCCCGGAAAAAGAGCGCATTCGCATTCAGCGTCAAAGTGACGGTTTGCCCGGCATTAAATAAGGTGAGCTGATTGTTATTCACAGCGGCTGCCACCACCCCGGTATAAACTCCTCCGACAGGACCCGGATTCGGTGTCGTGCTGCCGCCTGTTGGCGTCGCTTCAATAATGATGGCGTTGTTGTTGTACGCCCGGATTCTCACGGTATCGCCGGTCTGCAGTGCCGATGCGCTGACGCGTACGCCGCCCCGGAATATAAACGCATTGGCATCGATCGTTAGAGTGCTCGTCTGTCCGCCGCTGACGATCGTCAAAGTATTGTTCGTCACAGGTGCCGCAACGGTCCCCGTCACCAAACCGTCTACGCTTCCCGGCAATTGTTCGCCGGCGCGGTCCAGAAGAGCGGCGATTTGCGCACGGGTGACCGGCTGATTCGGCCGGAACGTGTTGTCCTCGAAGCCGTTGATCAACCCTTTCTCGATTGCCACCTGGACGTAACCGACCGAACCGGCCGGAATTTTGTCCGCATCCTTGAACGGCAGCTTGACGTTCATCTTGGCTTCCGCTTCGTCCTGCAGCTTGAGCGCCTTCACAAGCAGTCTCGTCGCCCAAAGACGGTCTGCCGGCTCGTTGGGATTCACGGTCGTATCGGCTTCGGAGAAAAGATCGTTTTCCACGGCAACCGCAACATATCCGACTGCCCAGGAAGGAACTTTGTCCGCATCTTTAAAATTAAGCTTGGTTTGCATTTCAGCCGCCGATTCCGCCTGCTCGCGAAGACCCATCAAACGAACGGCGGCTGTAATCGCCTCAATCCGGCTGACCGTCTGCGATGGCCGGAACGAGCCGTCCGAATAACCGTCGAATACTCCTCTCGCGGCCAGGTTGATGATATAACGCAGCGCCCACTCGAACTCCTTGCCGTTCATATCTTTAAAGTCCAATTTGACGTTGCCGTAAGAGCGTCCGTTCCCATTGTTCCAATTCGATTTGATTTTGTTGTCCCTGCCGTTGCCCTTGCGGTCGTCGTCCTTCGCAAATGCGGTCGTTCCCGCCCCTAACAGCATGGACAAAGCGAGCGTGGAAGCCAGCATTTTTTTCAAGCGAGATTGTTTCATACGAATCATATCCCCTTTGCATAAGCTTATGAATCCCGTTGGTAATTCTTACATAAAGAGGATTCGCAGAGGGGATTCTTTTTTCGGAGGGTCACCCAAAAAATTTTTTTTCATTCCAGGCGGTATTCCAATCGGAGCCGGGTCGAACACATTTGTCGGACATACCGATACGATTGATTGCATTGAATTCAAGAGATGCCGCTTCTGAGCTTTTCCAAATGTTTGACCGTCGGCGTTAAATTCGCCAAAAAGTAAGCCTCCCTCAGCCGTCGCGACGGCTCGCTCGCTTGCAAATAGGCGGAGCCCCCCTGGTGCAGCATATCGGCTTGAACGGCCTTTAACGTCAGAAGAACAACCTGCAGCCGAAGTTCCAAAAGCGACTTCCACTGCTCGGCAGGATTCGGCATGCCGCAGAACGAATAGGTCATCTCCCGCAGCCGTCCAAGTTCCTCGTTCAGCTCGCTCCGTTGAACCGGCAAGTAGCGGTTGCAGCCGCCCTGCCGCCCCTCCGCTTTCTCAATGGACTTGATGGAAGCCGCAGTCACGCCAAGCCCCAAAGGAATTTGGTAAAGCAAAAAAATCGGCCTGATCCGAACGATAAAATCGTCCGCGTTTTCGGAGAGGACCCACTCGTCCGGAATCGGCGTCCGATCGAACGAGCAGGCGTACGTTGCACTGCCGTTCAAAGCCAAATAACCGAGCTTTTCCTTCATGATCAGGTTCGGGACATGACAGGAAACGAAGGCCATCATTCGATAGCGGTCCTCCACCGATGCGACGATGCCGAACCAATGGTCCGCTCCCAGGTTGGACACCATCGGGAGCTGTCCGGAAACCGTATATCCTCCCGTATCCGCCCGCTCTGCCGACAGATGAAGCTTTTCCAGCCCCCCGTAATATTTCATCGGGTTGGACAGTCCTGTGCCTCCGCGCAGCTTGCCGTTTTCCAGCCCGGTCAGCACAGTATGCTTAAGGTAGCTATTGTCGCTTCTGCGCAAATAAGTGGAAGCAGCCAGATGGCACCATAGATTAAACGCTGTGGTCATACACGTTTTCGCGGTTTCCTCGATCAGCATGACGTCTCTTCGCACGGTTTCCGCCGGGGAGATATTGTCCGATCTGAGGAGACCGGAAGTGCCGAGCGTTGATAAATATTCCAGCGGGTAGCAGGCATCCGCATCGATTTTTCGAACAATCGGTTTCAGCTTCTCCCGAATGCATTGTTCCAGGACCGTCTTCCTATCAGCCGTCTCCATTCCGTTCAAGCTCCTTCCGGACCGTTTCAATCTAATTGCGCTTTAGGCAAAATTTCCGTAATGCTGTCAATCGGAGCTTTTACCGCTTCCCGCGCCCGCTTCACAGCAGCTTCATCCGGCGCATCGTAGAAGCAAAGACATTTGGTCATGTCCTCGCATACGTACGTTCTGGAGAACGCCACCTCCGGCACCTCGGCATAGTGAACCGAGTTCGATTTCTTGCGTTCCAGGTACTGTTCCATCGTAATGCCGTCGGGCAGGTTCCATTCCACCAAATAATTGACGGCGTCGGTCTTTCGCTTGACGGCTTCGACATCCTGACCAATCAGCCGTACCGGCTTGATCAGCGTGACGGAGATGCCCAGTTCGCGCAATCCCTCATTAATGAGGCCGCGGTTTTCGCCGTCGAATATAAAAAACGCTCTGGAAAAATCGCGGGATACTTGAACCTCGACGAGACTTACGTTTTTTCGGGCGAGCTCCCGACCGATCGTTGAGATCGTCCGCTCCAGTTGATCCTGATCTTGAACTGCTTTCGTTAATACGGACTCCACCAAAAACAATGCCATGTTTCATCTCTCCTTAAAATCATATATAATTTTAACTAAGTATATTTTGGGAACCTAATATCCATGCCAGTGGAAGCTTATATCTACGGAGGTTTTTTCCCTATGAAAGAACGTTACGATTTGCCTTGCAATATAGCTCAAACGTTAAACATTATCGGCGACCGGTGGACGCTGCTCGTCATCCATGAAATATTGGTAGGCCGAAGCACGTTTAACGAGATCAAAAAGGCGCTTTCCGGCATCTCCTCCAAAATGCTGTCCGACCGGTTAAAGTATTTGGAGGACGGCGGACTCGTCGTCTCCACCCTCTACTCCGATCATCCGCCTCGTTATCAATACAAGCTGACCGACAGCGGCAAAGATTTGGAGGGCGTCTTTAACGCCCTTCTTCTTTGGGGCCGGCAGCATCTCGAGAAATGTTACAAAAAGCTTATTCATCGGAAATGCGGCCACGAAATCGAGCTGACTTATTACTGCCCGCACTGCCGGGAAAATGTGGACGATGTGTCGGCCGTCGAAATTTAGCTCAGACGTCGCGGGTAATTCCCCACTGCCTGTTGATCCACCGCTCCAGCAAACGGATCGAACGGTCCAGCAGCAGCCCGCACAGCCCGATAAAGATGATGCCCGCCAGAACCAGGTCGAGACGAAGCTGGTTTCTGGCATCTACGATCATATAGCCAAGGCCCGATTGCGTGCCGACCATTTCACCGGATACCAGAAATATCCATGAAGTCCCTACTGCAATATGCAATCCGTTCGCGATAAACGGGAACACCGCGGGAAAGATGATTTTCGTCAGCAGATGATAGCGCGAAATTTCGAAATTTTGCGCAACTTTCAAATAGATCGGGTCCACCTTTCGAAGCGCGGAAACGGTGGACAGCAGCACCGGGAAAAAAGCGGCCAAAAAGATGATGACGATGGCCGGCGCGTCCCCGATTCCAAACCAGAGTACGATAAAAGGCGACCAAGCGATCGGGGACACCGGCCTGATCAACTGTACGACCGGATCGACGAACCCCCATAACCACAGAAGCCTTCCCAGAATAAGGCCGATGACGATAGCTGAAATCGATGCACTGACATACCCTGTGACAAAACGGAACAGGCTGACCTTCAAATGTACCAGCAGCGTTCCGTCCGCAAGCAGCTTCATAATCGCCTTCCCTACACTCCGCGGGGAAGGCAGCAAGCTCGGCTCGTACCCGCCGAAAACGACGACGGATTGCCATGCTGCGACCAATACGACGATTGCGACCAGCACATGGATGAATGTTCTAGCGGCTTTCATATCAGCCTTTTACTTGATCGAAAAAGGAATTGTCGACAAAATCCTTATATGCCGGGGGATTCGCGGACAACCCCATTTCTATCATATAAGTTCTCAACTGCTCGTAAGCATCTTCGGTTAATTTCAGATCGCCATAGGAGATCCACTGAAGAGACAGCTCCAGGACGTCTTTCTCCACATTCATATACTTTCCTAAAATGTTTTTGGCCTGCTCATCTTTTAACTCCGCTTTTTTCCCGGCCTTCAGGTATTCTCCGATGAATTCCAGCGCAGCGTCCTTGTTGTTTTTCAGCAAATCGTTTCGCAATACAAGCGCGCAGTCTACGGAATTTTTCCAGATTTCTTCGGATTGGAATAATGCTTTCCCCTTTTTAATGACCACGGATTTGGCGCCGAACGGCTCCGCCACCACGTATCCGGATATTCTCCCTTCGGCCAGCGCGGCCGGCATTTCGGCGGGAGCAAGCTCGATCACATTGACATCGCTGTACTGCATACCCGCTTTTTTTAACATTTGGTAGAGCAAAACGTTATGTGTGGAAAACTTGTGCGGAATGGCGAACTTCTTCCCTTTCAGATCTGCCGGCCGGTTGATGTCGTTGGAAGTCACGATAACGTTGCCGTCCTTATGCCCGAGCGCCACCGCCTTTAAATCGATCCCCTGCTCCTTCGCTTTCATGGCAAGCTCCACGAGTACGGATGCCCCGTCGATTTTCCCCGTGCTCAGCGCATCCATCAGATCGGGCCATGAGCCGAATTTGACAAGCTCCAGCTTGAACTTGGTAAAGCTGTCCTTGCCCAGCGCATCTTCAATATAAAGCGGTGCGGCATGGGTGATCGGCAAATAGCCGATTTTGATCGTTTTTGCTTCTCCGGATGCGGCACCTGATGCCGGTTCTGCGGCTTGCTGCTTCGTTTGACCGCACGCTGTAATCCCTATCACCGCAATGAGCAAAAACAATGACATCATACGCCTGAAGCGGTTGTTCATGAAACGTTCCTCCCGGTTAAATGCTGTACTCTTCCGCGGACGGTCCATCCGTAAAACGGAATTCATCCAAAATCAATTTCCTGTAATGCTGGAATTCGTCGTGTCCGCGGTCTCTGGGTCTGGACGATTGCAAACGAAATTCTCTTCGGATTTGTCCCGGACCCGCTCCCATAATAAGAACGCGATCCGATAAAAAGACCGCTTCGTCGATATCATGAGTGACTAAAACAATCGTCGTTTGTTCTCTCGCATGAATGTTAAGAAGCTCGTTTTGCAAGTAATACCTCGTAAATGTGTCCAATGCGGCGAAAGGTTCATCCATCAGAATGATTTTCGGTCTGATGGCAAGCGCTCGAGCCAATGCAGCCCTTTGCTGCATTCCGCCCGACAATTGATGCGGGAAATGGCCGGCGCGATCGCCCAGGCCCACCAGCTTCAAATAAGCAAGGGCGCGGCTTCTTCTCTCTTCTGCCGGCAATTCAAGCAAACCGAGCTCCACGTTGCTCGCAACAGAGCGCCAAGGCAGCAGCCCGTAATTTTGAAAGAGCATGACGCAGTGTTTGGCCGGCCCCTTCACTTCTTGTCCGGACGTGAGAATGCGTCCTTCGTCCGGTTTGTCGAAGCCCGCAATTAATCCAAGCAGAGTGCTCTTCCCGCAGCCGCTTTGGCCCAAAATCGAAACGATCTCCCCTTCCCGGACATGAAAAGAAACGTCGTTTAATATTCGTTCATGTTTGCCTCCGGCTGCGAAGCTTTTAGTTACATGATGTACCGCAACGGAAACGGCCGGCTCCAAGATGGATCCACCTCCTTCATCACCAATAATTCCTAGTTGTTTAATAGGTATTTATGTAAAAGTTATTTTATTATACTTTGTTAAATTATGCAACCTTGTTTTAATAAAAAAACACCGCCTCGTTTTGGCGATGTCTTATCCTTTCAACTGCCGTCCCTCCCATACCCCAAGTAATGTTTCCATAGCATTCGCGTTTCCCCCTTTTTGACCCGAAAATGCCGCTTGGTTTTTGCACCTATGTACGAAGCGAGGGAGCGCTGCAGGTAAACAATATGGACTCTAGCACCTTATTCGCTTCTTCGGCATCGGCACCGTCGATGATCAATTGTATTTCCTCGAATGTTCGGGATTGCGAAAAGAACGACACCATGCCGAGAACCCCTTTACAATTCAACACATACCCTCCCGATGAGAACGAGATATGGCTTTTGAACCGGTTTGCCTCATTAACGAAATCCAGGGTTTGCTTTAGCGACAACCCCTTAAGCAGCTTATATCGTCGTAAAATAGTCAACAGTACCTTCTCCTTCCTTCAACTGGTGAAATTAAAAAGGAGATTCCAACCTATAAAATAGGCGAATCTCCAGTCGTCCGGTTAATTCATAATTCCAATTGGAATACTATGTTTTATCGTATTATAACTTTATTCGTTTTTTTCGTCAATGCCTGTATATTATGTTTGTTGCTCCAAAAATACTATTTGACACAAATATATCGATCGATTAACATATATCCAATAATACCCACTTAAGTAGTATGAATTAAAAAAGTACCAGCCGTATAAGGAGGCAATAACATGACTTCGTCCCGCTTTACATGGTACAAAACTTTGCAGACCGCCGTTTTGGCCACCCTCATTGCTGCGGCATTGGCGCCTAATGCGGCATATGCGGAAGAATCCGCACCGGCTGTCGCCGAGAAGTTCGGGCTTGAGGCCAAGGAGTACCGGGAATATCTGCAAGACCGGTATGACATCGGCGTGTCTCCCTCCCCGACGAAGGGCGAATTTATCAATCATATCGCCCGAATTCTCAAGCTTGAGCCTAAACATTCGAATTCTGTTACCGATCTCAAACACGATAGTCCTTATTATCGCGCCTCCAATGCCCTCTATGAAAGCGGAGTGATCACCGACCCAAACGTACAGGCCGAACAGCCGTTAACCAAGCTCGGGGCCGTCTTCCTTTCCCTGAAAGCCGCGAATTTGAAAGAGCTCGCCTACACGTATCCGGAATCCAAAATTCGCAGCGCACTGCTCAAGATTCACGCCGAACGGGATGATTACGAGCTGCAGGCGGCTCAGGAATTGGCCGCAGCGGTAGATACCGGATTGCTTCCTGCGGAGTTGCAAGATTCCTTTCGCCCCGCTGAGGAGGCATCCGGTGATTTTGCCGCAATTCTTCTGGGGAAAATCATCTCGTTTCACGGCGATGATAAACATTATGTTGCCCGCGTGCAGGACGATACGGTTTTCAGCCGTGTATATCAAGCTTTCCGGGCCGCAGATCTGATTCAACCGGAAGAGTTGAAATCGATTTTCGATACCGCCCTTAAGGACAATCTGATTACCGGCTACAACCTGAAGGATTCGCGTTATAACCCGAATTTTGACCCGGAGCTGTCGTTGACGTATGGTCATGACGATATCACGCACGCTCTGCAGCTTATCGGCCTGCTGCGCAGCGAAGGATTAAACGCCAAGGTGCAGGTTGAGCCGAAAACCTCCGCTTATATTTATCTCAAGGAGTGGGGGGATCCGGTTCAGACCGACAACTTCCATGTCGTACGCATCGAGAACGGCAACTATATCGCTTATGCCAAAGAATACGACATTTCCTTTGAATTCGATACGGTTGATCAAAAAGCCCAATTTAACTCCATCATCCATCAATATGCAAAGAAAAATGCCGAAGATCAACCCGGGCTGATTTATTCCTCCTGGTGGCAGCCGCTATATTATTCGCTGACGGAACAAACCGATTACAAAGTCATCGCCAACAACAAGGTTGCTAACGGCTCGTATTATGCGCAGTCGTTCTCGCTGGAAAATAAAGCCGCCGAAATTGCCGCCGGTCTGAACAAAATCGCCCCCAAGGTCAAAATTGAATCGTACAAATTTTGGGTGGACGAGCCCTTCTATAATTATTTGCTCGGCGGATATAAATAAATGCCGGTAAAAACATGGCATAATTTTTATGCAAGATCATAAGTAAACCGATAGCTCCCACTGCCCAGATGCACCGATACACCCGAATTGGTTTGCCGGTACGAAAGAATCCCTAATGCTTCATTCAGAGGCATTTCGGATTCTTTCACATTTTCATGCATGGCATTCGGAAGAATGACAGTACCCGTTGTATTCGGCGGTATGATGGCTGTAACGGTTATCCGGCGCCCCTGCTTGCTCCAGCCCGAGACGATGGTCCCATACCGGGATTCATATTTCGCCGACGCATGGGACAGCCCGCATTCAACGTCCGGCTGGATGCGGATTTTCTTATATCCCGCTTGCTCTTTCCGGAGACCGGCGACTTCCCGGTACAGCCAATCGCCGACGCAGCCGAACGCGTAATGGTTAAAGGACATCGAAGAAACGGTGCCGTCCGGTTTAATGGCATCCCAAGCTTCCCAAATGGTCGTTGCGCCCCGCTCCACTTCATACAGCCATGAAGGGCATTCCGTTTGGAATAAAAGCTTGTATGCCAGATCCCGTTTGCCGTATTTACAGAGCACATCCAGCAGGAACGGTACGGAGACGAATCCCGTGTCGAGCCGGCAGCCATTTTCTTCGATGAGGCGGGCCAATTGCTCCGCCACTTTGCCGCGGGCCTCTTCCGGAACAAGATCGAACTGCAGTGCCAGCACATAAGCGCCTTGAAAATGAGCGGACAATGTTCCGTCATACTGCAAATATTGTTCCGAGAACGCTTTCCGAATACGCCGGTTCAAGTCGGAATAGTATTCTGCATCCGAATGCTTGCCGAGCACATCTGCAATTTTGGAAAGCAGCGCAGCAGAATAAGCGTAAAAGGATGTCGCTACCGGTTCTTTGGTCTTTATGGCGCTGTCCTGGGGGCTGGAAGCGCTTGGCATCAGCCAGTCGCCAAAGTGATATCCGGTATTCCAGAGATACTTCTGTCTTTCCTTCTGTACGTCATCCATTTGATCAAAGTTGTCCGGCATCTCGTTTTCCGCAGTCCGGCGGACGTAATCGATCCATTTGACCATCGGCTCATAAAATTCCTCAAGCACCTTGACATCGCCATACGCCTCGTACAATGCCCAAGGAACGATGATCACCGCATCGCCCCAGCCTGCCGAAGAATCTTTTCCCATCAAGGTGTGGTCGATATGTATAAAGCTTTTATGATAAGGGACGCCATTCGGCACCTCTCCGTTCGGCAGCTGTTCGAGCGCAAGGTTGCGGAGCCAGCGCGTTAAAAATGCGAGCACGTCCATATTGAATGCCGAGGTGGGAGCAAATACTTGGATATCTCCCGTCCAACCGGCGCGCTCCCTTTGCGGACAATCCATCGGGATCGACAGCATATTCGTTTTCTGGCTCCACATAATGTTCATCTGCAATCGGTTGATTCTCGCATCGGAGCATTCAAACGAGCCGGTATATCTCATGTCCGAAGATAGAACAGCTGCCGTAAAGCGTTCGGGCAACACGACGCCCGGATAACCCGATACCTTCACATAACGGAACCCGTGAAACGTGAACAAAGGCTCGAACGTTTCCGGCTCTCCTCCGCGGAGAATGTAGATATCTTTTTGATCTTTATGCCGTCCCTTAATATTGTTCAGAAAATTCCCGTGTTCATCGAGCACTTCCGAATGCTCCAGGGTGATTTCAGTGCCCGCCGGCCCTTCCACTCTCATGGAAACGCGCCCCGCTATCACCTGCCCGAAATCGATGACCGTTTCGCCTTTGGGAGTCGTTATCACCCGAACGGCAGGCAACGTTTCCACAACCCGCACAGGCTCGCCATAATGCGCAACCAGGCCCGACATATCGAAATGAGCTGCACTGACGGGATCCCATGCGGAGTCATCGTAATCCGGAAGTGTCCACCCGTCTTTGATCAGTCTGGCATCCACTTTTTCACCGATGAATATATCCGAGTAAATAAGATGACCGGTTGAACATTTGACTTGCTGATCGGAGACGATGATCTCCTGCGTTCTGTCTTCGTATTCGAGCTCCAGCTGAAACAACAGCCCTAACTTGTCGCCATATTGGCAGCTGTTTCCGGCGAGACCGATTCGCCCTGCATACCAGCCGTCCGCCAAAATAGCGCCGATGGCGTTCTCTCCGTTTTTCACCAAATCCGTCACATCGTAAGTTTGATATTGAAGGTAGCGGTCATAAGATGTAAACTCGGGCGCAAGTTCCTGGTTGCCCGCTTTTTGACCATTGATCTCGAATACATAGACGCCGTGTGCGGTTGCATACAGCCGTGCCTTGCGTACGGCGGATGAAGCGGAAAATGTTTTGCGCAGATAAGGGCATGGGTGCAATACGGACGTATCCGTCGGGTTATCGCATTGCAGCGCTTCGCGTAAGCTTAGGATAGGGTCCTCCGCCACAGGCTCTTGCTTCGGCTCGATCCACAGTGCCTTCCAATCTTCCCGCTGCAGCAGCCCCATTTCCCAATAAGCGACCGTACTCCAATCCGATTCGGCTTCTGTCTGATCCCATACTTTCACGCGCCAGTAATACCTTTTTCGGGAAGTTAGAGGTTCGCCCTCATAAGTGCAAAATACCGACTCGTCGGACTGCACCTTGCCCGAATCCCAGCAAAGATCGGTACATCGCAGCAGGTTTTCTTCACTGTCCGCCACCATAATGCGATAAGCCGCTTGAAGCCCCCCGCGCCGCTCCGACTTCAGCTGCCAGCTAAAACGCGGGGCCAACATGTCGATGCCTACCGGGTTGACCATCGATTCGCATAAAAGCTGTCCCGCCTCCAAATCCCCAGTTGCCATATGTTCGCCCTCCCAAATAAAACTTGGTTTCTGTACGTTTCAACCACATGATTATCCGAATCAAATATGATCTTATATGTCATTCACTCTTATGATAAGATAATCTTGAACCCATTCAAATATCCATACCAAGTCAGTTTATTAACCGTTTCAAACTTTTTGTGCAAGGAGAGGTTTTATGGACATCCAAGATGTCGATCCGTTCCTCCGCAGCATCAATGAATTTGAGCGCAAGCATTGGGGGCAGCCTTGGCTGCTGCAGCACACGGGTGACATATACGTCAACGATAAAATTAGCGAAAGCTTCTTTTTTAAAACGGATCAACACATTGCCATCAATAAGCATCCGCGATTTGCCATTATTCCGGAGCATCGGCATGAATTCATCGAAATGAGCTACGTTTACTCGGGAACGCTTACCCAAACGATAAATAACAACAAGATCACTTTGTCGGAAGGCCAGCTTATTATTCTGGATACGAATGTCGCTCATTCCATCGAAGCAGCCGGAGAAAACGACATCATCATTAATTGCTTGATGAGAAAAAGCTATTACGACAGCCATTTAATCCACAGGTTAGCCGGCAATAATGTGCTCTCCGAATTTTTTGTCAATGCCGTATATAAAAGCCAGGAGCACAGCGAATACATCCTGTTTCCGTCGCAAAGCAGCCCGCGGGTTCGCAGTTTTATGACGGAACTGGTCCGCGAATACTACAGCTCCGACATATGCTCCGAAGAAGCGATTGGCAGTTATCTGGTTCTGCTATTTACCGAATTGCTGCGTCTCCATAAAGATGCCAATGCCGGCAGCGAAACGGACAGCGTCAAGAGAACGGTAAACATGGCGGATATTATTCACTACATGGAGAGCCGTTATCAAACGATAGACCTGACTTCAGCGGCAAAGCATTTTCATTTTCATCCGAACTATTTAAGTAAAATCATAAAAGACCATTTCGGACAAAGCTTTATCAAAGTCGTTCAGGATATCCGGGTAAAAAAGGCAAGCCTGCTGCTCAAAAACACCGATCTTAACATCGCCGAGATTTCGGAACATGTCGGATACAAGAATATTCATTTTTTCTATAAAAATTTTAAGGAACGTTTCCGGATGAGTCCCGCGGAATACCGTGCCGTTCATCGCAACCATTGACACGGGCCTCTCCGCTCATCCTTTAACAGCTCCGCTGGCCATGCCTTGGATAAATTGTTTTTGCAAAACAAGGAACAGCAGGATAAGAGGCAAAGAGCCTATGATGACCGCCGCAAAAATCAAGTTCCATTGATTGACGAATTCCCCCGTGAAGGAATAGATCGAGAGCGGAATCGTCCTGGCTTGTTTGCTTTGCAGGAAAAGCAGCGGAACGAAGAAATCGTTCCATATGGTCAGCGTGTTCATGATTAATAATGTCGAAGTGACCGGCTTCAGCAAAGGAAACAGGATCGACCAAAACGTTCGATAAGGGCCGCAGCCGTCGATCAAAGCGGATTCCTCGATCTCCTGCGGGATGGACTTGAAAAATGCCGTATACAAAAAAATGGAAAATGGCAGGCCGAGGGCGATGTATATAAAAATAGGCCCCGGGTATTTGCCTATCAGGTTCAATTGGCCCAGCAGTTTGTATAACGGAATCATGGTCATTTGAAACGGAATCATCATGCCGGAAAGAAAATACAGGTATGTGACCGTTGCCCACTTCTTTTTCCGGCGGGACAGCGGGTAGGCCGCCGCCGAACTGAGCAAAATGATCGTAATAACGGAAGTTCCGGCTATCGCGATGCTGTTCATCAGCGAGCTGCTCATCGCACCTTGGTTCCATGCGGCGGCAAAATTCGCCCATTCCAGGGAGGCCGGCATGCTCAAGGGACCTTGCGCCAGTTCGGAAGGCGCCTTTACTGCGACGAATACGACGATCAGGATCGGAATCAGCACAACGATCGCCCATAAGGCCAAAATGAACCGGGTCAAAAGGCTGTTTCGATTGTAGAGATCCATATCAGTACTCGACCTCCCTTTTTCTAAGCAAAGTAATTTGCACAATCGATAAAATCAGGATGGTCATGAACATAACGACGGCAATTGCGCTCGCATACCCCATCCGGTCAAAGCTGAAAGCCTGCCGGTAAAGCAGGATGGAGAGATTTTCGGTCGAAGTGCCCGGCCCTCCGTTTGTCATGACGAAGATCGTATCGAAAATTTTGATGCCTACAATCATGTTGACAATCATATTCACCGTGAAGGACGGTGCAATAAGCGGAAACGTGACATTTTTGAACATGCTCCATCTTCCTGCTCCGTCGATATACGCCGCTTCGTAAACTTCGGAGGGGACCGACTGGAGCCCGGCAACATAAATAATCATGGTGAAGCCGACGAAATGCCAAATGCTGACAAAAATGATGCTGTAGATGGCAAGATCGCTTTGACCAAGCCAGTCTCGGGCGAGACCGTCCAGATGGAGCATTCCCAGCAGCGTATTGATTACGCCGTCGGACGGACTGTACATATAAGCCCAGATGTAACCGATGGCCAGAGCGCTCAGCATAACCGGAATCAAATACCAGACCCGCAATATTCGATGGATTCTCCCCGTCCCCTGTAGTCCGAGGGCCAAAGTCAGTCCCAAGACGTTTTTCCCCACAGTAAGGCAGATGGCAATCAGGAACGTGTTTTTAATCGCATTCCACACGTCCTGATCGGTCAACAGCTTGAAATAATTGCTTAATCCGACAAAATGCGTTTCCGGATTCAATCCGTTCCAATCCGTCAAGCTGTAATAAAAGCTGCTAAGGACCGGGATGACCAGAAACACAGTAAAAACAACGAATGCCGGGAGAATAAACGTTCCGTCCACCCAGTATTTTCTCATCGTACTCCCTCCTCACAAAAATACCGGACGCAATTCTGCGCCCGGCCCCTTTTTCTCGCCCGCATTACTGCTGAGCCGCCCCATCCTTGAACGCTTTATCCATGGCAGTTAACATTTCTGCAATTTTCTTGCCTGCAAATACGTTTTGGATTTGTTGGAACATAATCGGCTGAACCGTGTTCGGCCATACCGAGTCAAGGAAGGCATAACTTCCGACCTTCAACCCTTCCGTAATATCTTTAAGCGCCGGATCTAGTTCGGCAGTTACGTCTTTATAAACCGAAAAGGAATTCGTCGCTTTCAGGATCGTTTGCGCGATCTCCGGACTGGCCAGAAACTCGAAATATTTTTTCGCTTCCGCGGGGTGCTTCGTCTTCGCATAAATCCCGCCATAGATCGCCGGCATCGACGATACCCAAATTTTCTCCCCGGCTTTGACATAAGGGAGCGGGAACATTCCCAATTCAAGATTGGCATTTGCCGTTCGCAGCGCAGCAATGCGGCCATGCAGCGTAACCGTCATTGCGATCTTTTCCGAAGCCATCGTTTGCATCACCAGGTCATTGGAAGTCCCGAGCGGATCTTTGTTGAAATATCCTTTTTCATTAAGCTCCAAGTAATCTTTCATCATTTGTTCCCAGGGAGAGCCTGTAAACGTTATCTTCCCTGCGTACATGTTTTTGTCGAAATCCGGCTGATTCCGGTAAATAGCCGAAGGCGCCATCGCGTACGGAACAAGCTGGGTTACGAATTGATCCTTCATTCCAAGCCCGAGCGGAGTGATGCCGGCATCCTTGATTTTTTGACACGCCGCCAGAAACTCGTCCCAATTGGTCGGTACGGCAATTCCCAGATTGTTGAATATTTTTTTGTTGTATATGACGCCAATTACGTTTTGTCTGTTAGGCAGGCCATACACTTTGCCATCCTTGCTGGAAACCTCTTTCGCCCCGTCCGTTAGTCGGCTGACCCAAGGCTGGTCGCTTAAATCCATGAGATAGCCGGCTTTCACAAAGGAGTCTTTTTTCGTTCCGGCGTAAATGGTGAAAATATCCGGTGCATCTCCCGAAGCCAGTTTGGTTTTGATAACGGTTTCAAACTGATCGACCGGCGCCGTTTGCAAATCGATTTTGATGCCGGGATTTTGTTCTTCGAATTTGCGGTTCACCTCCGGCATTATCGCCATATCCGAAGTATTGGCCATATACAATTTCAAGGTAACCGGCTCGTTCTGCTTGCCGGCAGGCGTCCCGGTTTTGCCGCCGGCCCCTCCCGCTCCGCCGCACGCCGTTGCCGTTAAAGCCAACGCCGCCATGGCCGAGAGCATGGACGTTTTTTTGAAGCGTTGAAACGGTTTCATTTTCAAGTCAACCTCCCCTTTTGTCTTAAACACATCTTTTATTTTAAAGATTTCTTCATATGTTGAAGTTATAATTATTTTCCGATCCGGGGGGAATTTTTTTTCTGTTTGCCGTATTCGCTCGGAGTTATCCCGTAGGTTTTTTTAAACAATTGGCTGAAATACTTGGGATCGTCATAACCGACGCGACGGCTCACTTCCGCAAGGCTCAGCGTTCCGATATCGAGCAGAGACCTGGCTCGTTCCATACGGATCTCGAGCAAATAGTCGGAGAAATGGATGCCAAGCTCCGTTTTGAACATTCTGGACAAATAACCGGCGCTCACATGATGCTCTTTGGCGAATTGCTGCAGGGAATCGGGCGCTTCAAAGCTATGTTTGACTTGATGCATCAGCATTTGCACGAGTTCTCTCGCATCCAGGTTGTTCGTTCCGAGTTTATTCAAGTACTCCAACAATTGCTGCTGAAGCCAATCTCCCAGCTCCGCGTAGGAGGTCATTTTTTTGATGGACGATGCAATGTCGTCAACCTCTGCAATTTTTTTGCTAAGAGACTGGGTCAAATTGTACTGCAGAGCAGTGAGCATGTCCGTCATAAAGATCACCAGCTCTTTTACGGTCAGCTGGCGGATCTTCAGCTCATTTATCATTTTGTCGATTTCGGGCCGGACTTTTTGCAGTTCTCTTTTGGATAAGTAAATTTCGAGCATTCTTACTTTCTCCCAGGTTCGCGTGAGATCGGGATGGGCGTGCCGGGAATAACCGTCCGTGATCGTACTGGAATCGAGCCTCATTTGCTGTTCGATTCTCTGAACTCCCGACGCATAGGCGGAATGTAAAGTGTCGCCGCTTTCCTTGATGAAAAAAGTCGTATGAACGCAAGTGCCGGCTCGGCGCAAAGCCGCCTCATGAATTTTTCTCGCCCAGCCGCCAAGCTGGTGGACGATGGCCTCTTTAGACCGGCACGTTACAATCACGCATTGTTTTTTGGAATCGGGATATACGATGCGGGTTTCGGGAGGAAGCCCCTCAATGTCGCCGGCTTGAATTTGCAGATTAGGATCCCATACTTCGGAGCTGGTTTCGTTCCCCAAGAAGGACATCACAATGCCGCATGGCTCGCCTGCCAAATTTTCCGACGCATCGCTTGCTTGTCCAAGCAGCTCTCTGATCAATGTCCAATCGCTCAGCTTCCGATTTTTTGCCATTTCCTCCTGAAGCTCGCGGATCGCTTTATCCACTGCCTGATGAAGGGCGCTTTCTTTAAGCGGTTTTAGCAAATACTCTTTTACGCCGAGCTGCATTCCTTTGCGGGCATAGGAGAAATCGTCATAACCGCTTGTGATGATCGCCGCCATGTCGGGAAAATGCCGCTTTAAGGCTCCGATCAGCTCCAGCCCGTCCATTTGTGGCATTCGAATATCGGTAATGAGAACGTCGGGCCGAACTTCCCGGCACAGTTCCAAAATCTTAAAGGCGTTTTGAGCTGTATAAACGGAATGGCGGTCCGTGTACGTCTGAAGCATGTATTCGATTTCCTCCAAAGCTATCAGTTCATCTTCCGCTACCAAAATATTCATGATTGTGCCTTCCCTCCCTGTCAACGATAGAATCTGAATAGGGTACCGTTAAAACAACTCTTGTCCCAATGCCCGAGGCGCTTTGAATGCGAAGTCCAAACGTATTGCCAAACAGCAGCTGCAGCCTCTTTTGTACATTCATAAGGCCGATGCCGAGTTTTCTTCCTTCGTAATCGGGCGCATCCGAAAGATCGTCTCCGCCGCCCGCAAGGTGGCCCCGGATCCGCTTCAGCCGCTCCTTCGGAATACCCGGCCCCGTATCCGTAACGGAAATGACAACCGTTTCTATGCTTATCTGCCCGTTTTCGCTCCAAATCGTTCCGTGCCTGGCCGTAACTTCAACCGTACATTTGTCCAACGATTGCTCGACGCCGTAAATCACCGCATTTTCCACTAACGGCTGGATGGAAAGCCGGACAACCTGGGACCGCGTCAACGGCTCGGGCACATCGCAGCGGAATTCCAATTTATTGGGAAAACGCAATTCCTGAATGCGCATATAATTTCGGATATGCCCGATCTCTTCGCTCAAAGTTACCGTTCTTTTCCAATCCTGCAGGCAATAACGAAACAAATCGGCCAAAGATTCGGCCATAAGCGCCACATCCGGAACTTCCCGTTTACGGCAGAGCGCCTTCATAAGATTCAGGGTGTTAAACAGCATATGTGGGTTTATCTGCGCCTGGAGCGCCTGAAGCTGCGCATCTTTTTCCCGAAGCTCCGCTTGGTACACCCGATGAATCAGATGATCCACGCTTTCCAGCATCATGTTAAAAATGCGGGAAAGCTGCCCGATCTCATCCCGGCTGCCTCTCTCATATAAGCGCACTTTAAAATCTCCCATCTCAACCCGTTTCATCGTCACCATTACTTTGGATAACGGCTGTACGATTCTTGAGGCAAGATAATATGAGAATAGCGCGATGATGATGAGAAAGGAAATGCCAAGCCCTATCAGAAGGTTTCTTATTTTTATCGATTCTTTGACCGATTCCGAATACGGCAGGATGGATACCGTTTTCCAATGCGTGCCGGACGATTCGGCGGCGGAATATAAATAGCGCTCCCCATCCCAGACCATAAGACCCGACTTTCCGTTAAAGCTTTGAACCGCCGCATCGTCCAGCTTCTGTCCGGTCAGCCGATGATGGCTGTCAAACATCACGTTCCGGTCTTGCAGAACGATGTACCTTATCTTTAATTGCTGATCCAGCTGGGAATTGTTTACGGTTATGGACCCAAAAAGCTCGGTTTGCAAATCGATTTTCATGAATGCCAGACGTTTCCCGGTATCCAAATCGTTGATCGGGCGAATTAACGAAAAAACCGTCCCCGGATTCGGAACCGATGCGGATGCCGATCCCGTCGGCATATAGAGCAGAACGGGAGCGCTGGTGCTTGACATCAAATCGTACCACGGCTCGTCCCGTACGGAGAAATCGGACCCGGGATCGTCGCCGCGAGACAAATTAAAAACCCGGCCGTCTTCCGAGAATATATTTACCCCTTGGATATAAGGCCATGGCGAAGACAGCAGCAGCATTCGGTAGTTCATTTCGTTGTTATCTTCCTGCACCCCGAGTTCCGACGGTTTTCTGAGCACTCTTTGTATGATGGGATCGCTTAGAATGGACACGGATAATCTTTCGATATTTTGCATGTGGACATCCATCGTTATATTCATCTGTCGGATCGTGGCATCCATTAAATTAAGCGTCCGCTGTTCGTAGTCCTTTGCCATTTTGTAATAAACCAAGGTGCCGATCACGATAAGGCTGAAGCAGAAAATAACGGATATGGCGGCGGCAATTTTATTTTTTAAACGCCAGTTGGCTGGGTGCATCATCGCAAATTGTCTCCTATTGTTTTTTATTCTGTTTCATCGCATACCGACTCATGTCCCCCAAAGCGACAACCATCCTGCATTTTTCCGTCTGATTCGTTATAGGTATATAAACTTAACATCAGCTTGCGCTGGCTTTTCTCATTCTAAGTGAAACGACATAATCCGTAAAGTTGGAACCGATTTCTTTTTTTGAACATTAACACCCCTGCCTTAATAAAAAAACGAAAGAGCCCGCCAACCTGGCAGGCCCGCTGGTCCATCCGTATTTAACTGTCGTTTTTAGCTAAACAAAGCAATGCCGACCAAGGCGGATATAAGAATGACCGCAAGCACGTTCATCTTGTACTTGATGATGGCGGTGATCACTCCGGCTGTTATTAACAAACTCGCATAGATGTGCCAGTCAATGTCTTGACCGCCCTTTGGGTACCCGAAGTGAATCGCCGCATAAATAATAAGCCCCGTAACTACCGGACGAAGCCCGTAAAAAGAAGATCTGACCCACTTATGCCGGTTGATTCGATAAAAGTATGCTGCAATCAATATGATTAGAATTAGCGATGGCAGAATCATTCCAAGCGTAGCAGCGATCGAACCGATAATACCCGCCGTTTTATAACCTATCAACGTGGCGCTATTCGTGGCTATGGGCCCCGGCGCCATTCCTGCCAAAGATACGGCATCCGTAAACTCTTGATCGGAAAGCCAGCGATGGCTTTGAACCTCCTGCTGGATAACCGGAATCATCGCATATCCGCCGCCGAAGGAGATGAAGCCGACCTTGAGAAAAGTAATGAATAGACTCCAAATGGTATACATCATCTGATCATATTCCCTCGGCGATAAAATAATCGGAATAGCGGTATTCCCGTGAAGATGTCTCTTCACCTTCGGCATGTTCATTTTTTTCCAAACGCACCTTGTAGCCGAACTTCTCCTTTACCCATACGCACGGCAGTCCTACGAACAATCCGATCAGGATTGCCGCAAGCGGATTCAGATGGAGCGCCAGTAAAGCACCCGCCGTTGCCGCAGTCAAAATCAATGTTGTTTTGTCGTAGATCGCCGACTTTCCCATGTTGTATGCGGCAACTACGATGAGTCCGACAATGGCCGCATGGATGCCCTCCAGCGCCGCCTGAACCTTCGGATTCGAGTCCAGCATGGAGAAGAGCAGGGTAAGAATTAAAACGATCAAAAAAGTTGGCAGCGCAATGCCCAGTACGGCAGCCGCCGCCCCTTTGGTCCCCGCCAAACGATAGCCGATAAAAGCGGAGGCGTTAACGCCGATCCCGCCCGGCGCAGAGCCGGCAATGGATAACACGTCGGACATTTCGTCTTCTTTCACCCACTGCTTTTTCTCTACAACTTCCTTATGGATCACGGGAATCATGGCGTAACCTCCGCCGAAAGTAGATGGTCCGATAAGGAAAAAGGTCCAAAAGATCTCGAATAACCGTTTTCGATCCCTGCTCATAAGCATGCTCCCTCCAGCTTGTTCTGTTGATTTTATTTTACACCACTTTAATTCATTTTGGAATTAATAATTATATATCGTTTTAATAAGTTCATATTATCGCCGCAATATTATCCATTTTTTGTATAAAATTGACTAGGAATTATTGCGTAAAGTCCGATAAGATTAGTTGTTTATTTCAATATGGAATAAAGACCGAAAAATGAAAAACTTCCAACGAAGTCCTTCCAGGATGAACGACCGATTCGGGGGAAGTTTCTGAACATCATTGCATTAGAGTTGGGTGCGGTAAAACTCTAACGGTTGCCACGTAGGTTATTGCGAGGAAATTGCGGGTTTTAAAATTGTAACGGTTCTGGTTAAGGGTTATTTGAGCAATATGGCGATCTCATATCGGTAAATCTTCAAAAAAGCTCAGTGGCAAACGTTAAAATTTGAAAATGAGCATTTTCAGCTAAATAAGCGCTATCACAACCGTTACAGTTTATGACCATCGCTCGGGCCTTGACTTATGTGCTTTAATGCTCATTCAACAATCGGAAGATGCAGGGCTGAGCACGTTTACAAAAAAAAGAAAATTATCGCAATTCATCCTGTGCCGCCCACACGCGGCGTTACCCAAATCCGGTCATGCCGACGGAACGTGCCCGAGTCTCAGCAGCCTGAACAACTTAGTGCCGGTATCGGCGGTTCGTGCGGCGAGTACGATCGTGCGGCGCAATTCGGGTTCCGCTATCGGTATCGTGTGCAGTCCCAGCCGCTCCGCCTGTGCCCGGAACAGTTCAGGCAGCACGGTAATGCCGGTCCCGCCGGCCACGACGCCGAGCAGGAAGTCGCTGCTGTCTACTTCCAGCTTAATGTCGGGGCGGTAGCCGTGCTTCTCCGCAAGCGTTGAAAATCGGGTGTGCGTATCGCATAACGTCGTGAGCACAAAAGGCTCGTCTTTCAACTCCGTCAGGCTTAAAGCGGTGCGCCCTTGCAGCTTATGGCCTTCCGGAATGACGGCTAAATAAGCTTCGGTGAACAGCTCCCGGATCCACAGCCGTCCTCCCGCGCAAGCGGCATCCATAAGAGCGGCGTCGAAAGCCCCTTCCTGAAGTTCTTCCCGCAGCTCGGCCGATCTTTGCCGGACTTTGATAGTAATCGGGTTGCCCGCGGCATGATATTCCTGCAGCCGTCCGAGAAGCACCTGCGTCGCTACGCTCGGCAGACTGCCGAGTGTATAGCCCGGTTCGGCCGCATATTGGCGCATTTCCAACTCGATTGTATCGAGCGATTGCACGACGGGCATAATCCGCTCCAAAAACAGTTTGCCGGCTTCCGTCAAATCGACACCCGCGGCTGTTCGTCTGAACAGTTCGACGCCGTAGGCGGTTTCCAGCTGCCGTATGTGCTTGCTGACAGCCGGCTGGGTCAATCTAAGTTTGTCGGCAGCTTTGGACAAACTTCTCCATTTCGCCGCTTCCGTAAAACTACGGTACCATTCCACCTGCATCCGGCAGCCCTCCCATAACGAAATGTTATATCTATACTACGAAGAGGAAGTTCCATAACCGTCCTGTTCGCGTTATCATCAATTGTATCCATCATAACACAGCGTATAGATAATAGAGAAGTCGGAAGGAGAGGTACCCATGTCAATAAAAAAAGGATGGTGGCTGGGGCTGATCTGCTGCTTGTTCGCAGGGGCAGCCTTCGGAGCGCAGTTTCCGGTGGCGGGACATATTTTACAAAACGTGTCCCCGTTATACTTCGTAGGAATTCGTTATTTGCTTGCGGCAGTGGCGTTCGTGCCTTTGCTGGCGTTCAGGGAAGGCTTTAGTTCCTTTAAACCGGAAGGTAAGGCATGGCTGGTATGGCTGTTAGGCACGCTGGCGTTTACGGGTTATAACGGGCTCGTTTTCATCGGCCAACGTTTGGCGGGACCTTCCGGGCCGATCGTTTCTTCGGTGATGATGGGGGTCATGCCTCTTGTGACGGCTATCATTTTGCTCATCTGGAAAGGGGTTCGAATGTCGCTCACAACAGTCTTCTGCATCGTGGTCGGACTGGTCGGCGTGTTTCTCGTGGCAACCAAGGGCAATGCCGGAGGGCTCATTGCCGGCGGCAGCACCGTATGGGCCATTGCGCTCATGCTGGCTGCCGTCGTGTGCTGGTGCACGTTTACGGTCGGGGCATCGCTGTTCCCTTCCTGGTCTCCGCTTCGCTACACGACTCTCACCTGCATTGGGGGGACTATAAGCAATGCGGTAATTATTATCGCAGGCACCAAGCTCGGCTTGCTGGAACCGCCTGCATGGCACGATTTGACGGCGAACACGGTGCCCTTCCTCTACATGGGGCTGATTGCCGGCGTAGCCGCCGTGCTCGCCTGGAATACGGCCTGCAAAATCATTTCACCGGTCGATGCCTCGGTAATTACGAGCAATATCGTTCCCATAATGTCGACGGCAATTACCGTGATCTCGGGTTACCGCATCGGCGTTCCGGAGTTGGCCGGTATCGTTTTGACACTGCTGGCGCTTATCGCAAACAATGTCGCCGGACGAATGCGTGCGAGGAAACGGGAAACCGCACCCTCTGCCTGAGATAAATCCGACAGAGGCGCGCCAGATGGCGTGCCTCTGCCGCGGATCATAGCGCCGTTGCCTTGAGCCTGGAAAGAAATCGTCGATTAAAAGGGATAAGGACAAGGAAACCGTTCCCGACGATTAATCGACAGTCTGGGAAAGGCGCTGCTCCGAGCGACGGCGAACTGCCGAGAGCAGCCGCCGCATCCCAACTACGTGCCCACCGGTCCCAATGACGAGCAGCCGATAGAGGCGTCCGGCCAGGCCGGGAAAAGCAGCCCGACTTTCGGCGCTTATCCGCGACCTCCCGGGACTTTCATTTTCCAGGCGTACGATCATGGAATAGGACGAGAAACGGTGGCATCCTTCAAGCACCAGCTTTCGTCCCGGGACTGAAGAAACTACCCGAAAACCGGGAAACGTCGAACCCGCGGCAAGGGGCCGAGGTCCGGTTGCTGTGCAATAAACGGCTCCAACGAATCTCGCGTAGCGGGCCATTCCGGGGCGCGAGAAGGACCGCTCCACCGTTTCGCACAGACCGCGCCAAACGACGTCGGTCTCCGCCGCAATGATCGTCGTGTGCTCATCGATGTACGGCAATGAGGCGATGTGCCTTAAAGTCTCCGCGGTGTCCGATTGCGGAAGGCAAAAAGTATACCCGGGTCTTCCGCCGCGGGCGCTTCGTCTTCTTATTCCGACAATGAGAAGAAATATGAGGGCAGCAAAAAAGATGAACGATAAGATTGGCAAACCGAGATCCCCCCTGTATGAACGCGGCATATGCACCCGTCAAAAAAAGAACGACAGCCGGCCTTAATGGGCCGGCTTCGTTGCCGTTATCCGAGAATGAGCGACCTGCCTCCGTTGTCATCGAACCGGATATGTGCCAGCTTATCCGGGTTGGCCACCAGATAAATGTGCGATATTTTATCGTCCCGGTATTGAAACGACCAGGCCGTTTTATAGTTATCGGCACGTGCGATCATACCCGGCTCGCCATTAATGGACAGCAGCCGATACGAGAGCCCGGTTGCGGATTTTTTCCAAACCCCGTCAAAGAAACGGCCAATTCGTTCCGCCGTGAAGATGGGGTGAATAGGCGCGTTGACTTTACCTCCCCCATCGGATAGCAGGATGGCGTCCGGCGCGAGCAGCTGCAGCAGCTTCATGATGTTGCCGGCTGCAAGAAACTCGGCAAACTGTTCGACCTGAACTCCTCTGGTTGCCTTCAGCTCAGCGCTGTCTTCGGGAAAGTCGCCGATGCTCCGCTTCGCACGGTGAAAAATTTGCCGGCAGTTTGAGCTGCTTTTGCCGACAATGGCGGCGATTTCATCGTATTCGTATTCGAACACCTCGCGCAGCAAAAATACGGCCCGTTCCACAGCCGACAGCTGCTGCAGCAAAAGCAGATAAGCGGTAGACATCGATTCTTTCCGCAAGTAAGAACGGGCCGGATCGCTAATAGCCCCTCCGTTGCTGTCGCTTCTTTCCCTGTCGTAGGCGAGTGGTTCGGGCAGCCACGGCCCGACGTACATCTCCCGTTTTTTGGCGCTTGACCGCAATATATCGAGACAACGGTTCGTGACGGTTTTGCACAAATATGCTTTCATGTTGAGAATTTTCTCGCCAGAAGATGCTTCACTCAGGGAAAGAAAGGCTTCCTGTACGATGTCTTCCGCATCCATGACGCTCCCCATCATGCGGTAGGCCAGCGAAAACAGCAATGGTTTGTAAGTGTGGTACAGCTGATCCGTATCCACGATCATCCCTCTCTCTCAATGCAATGCGGGAACGGTTTGCAAAATGTGAAGCGCTGCCCGTCTGGCGCTGGCGAATGACGCATCGACAAGAAGTTCGCCGTGTCCGGCCCAATCTCCGGCCACATACAGACCGCCGATTTGCGGGACCGCCGGTCCCGGCGACTCTTTACGGCCCGTATGCTCGAAGTCCTGCAGCACGGTAATATTCGGTAAATACTGACGAACGGCCACTTCTTTCCGCCATCCGGGATGCAGCGTGTCGAGCGCCTTCTCCAGCATCGCTTCATCCGCTTTGGAGTCGCCGTTATGCACTCCATTGTACTTCAGCAAGTGCACGACGGCGGTTCCGTCATCGCTTAATTTCGCGGCTCTCGATTGGTTCGTAAACAGCAGCGGCTGATCGATTCCCATCGCAAACTGATGTTCCGGGTTCGGCAGCCGGCGCAGGCCGAGATCAAGACAGGCCGCTTTGATCGGCAGCGCCTGCTCCTTCCATTTCCGCAGCGAAGTGTGCTCAGCTCCCTTGACCATGCGGAAAACCTCTGCAGGGGATGCCGTTACAATAACGGCATCGGCCGCAAGCAGCGTCCCGTCCGAACAACGCACCTGGGAAACCCGCCCGTTTTCGTGCACGATTTCGGCTGCGTTTTTACCGGGCAGCATCGCTGCCCCATGATTCTCGGCCAGGAGTCGCAGCTTCGAGACGATCGTTTCCCAACCGCCGTCCACATACAGAACGGATTCGGTCAGCGCTCTTTTTAACTGCTTAATCGTAGACTGCGCCCACAGCAAGTCGGGATCGTTCACATACGTTGCGGTTCTGGTCAAAGCGTAGAACAGATGGCGGACCATCGGATCGCGCACTTCCCGCTCCGTCCATTCCCGCAAGGAGACCTTCGGAACGGCATGCACATCGATTTTACTGAGCTTCATCATGAACCGGGCGAATTCCATTTTACCGGATACGGAAAGCAGCGGAAAGGATATCATCGACATCATCCCGGTCGGCACCAGGTACGATTCGTTTTTCCATAATCCGTAGGTTTTAACGGAAGGAATGCCCCCTTCGAGGGTAATGCCGAACTCCTGCAAAATGTCGCAAGCCTCCCCGCCGCGGTATAACGCGTGTCCGCCGAGATTCAGCTTGACCCCGTTTTTTGTAATCGTGTCCGCCCTGCCGCCGAAGCGCCCCAATTTTTCCAGCACCGCAACCTTCCGCCCCGCCTTGGCCAAATATACCGCAGCTGTCAAGCCTGCAATACCTCCGCCTACGATTGCCACATCGAATTTGTCCATCGATCAACACTCCTTTTCATTATGGTATACACAAGACGGGGAGGGAAGCGGTTTTGTGACAATTTTTATCAAAAAAAAATGAAGAAGTGCGCATACCGGCCTTGCTTTCGGATGAACCTGCTTTCCATTTTAGGGAACGATAGTATATGATCGTCCGCCTTCATGTTCAAAACGGGTTGACTTACGAAGAAATCCAAGATAAAATGAGGCAGTAATTTAGTAAATTACTAATTTAGTAAATCAGTAAATAAGTAAACGGAAAGAAGGAAAGAACAATGAAAATACCTACCACCTTAAAACACAAGCCCGTTGTCGTATCGGAAAACTATGAGCAGGTTGACGGCCGATTAGCCGGTAATACCGATGCGAAAGGCCTTTCTCTGGGATTGGCCCAATGGAACGATAGAGGCAAGGTCGACATTTCCGCCAAGGTGTGGAGATATACGGGAGAAAAATGGTCGAGGCAATCGGAGGAACTGCCGCTCCATCGCGTTCTTGATTTGTCCATTCTGATTTGCCGGTCTTTGGCTCATTTTCGCGAAGCTTACCGATATGAGCATTTGTATGACCCGCAGCAGCCCGTCATCGACCGGGTCGGCCTGCAGGGGGATGCCATGACCGTGGCGATCTGTACGGACAATGAGAGAATTAATGAAGATATTAAGCTGTTCAGCAAAACTTTGAGCGAAGACGATGAGATGATCGGCGAACGTCTGCGCACGTTATCCAAGATATTAAAAGATATGGGGTATTAACATGTTTTCCAATCGTTATGTTCGAACCATTATCCTTTCCCGGGTGCTGCTGCACCTGGGAATTTGGATCCGGAATTATGCCGTACTTCTTTATGTTACCGATTTGACAAATAATAATTCAGATTATGTATCGCTTATTTCGGTTGCGGAATTCGCTCCGATCTTTCTATTCGCGCTTATCGGCGGGACCTTTGCCGACCGATGGCGACCGAAGCGGACGATGGTGTGGAGCGACCTGCTGTCCGCCTTGTCCGTAATGGCTGTACTGCTCGTTCTCATGAACGGCGGATGGATTGCGCTTCTTGTCGGATCGTTTATTTCCGCCAGCCTCTCGCAATTTTCACAGCCTTCGGCTATGAAGCTGTACAAGCGGCATGTGCCAAGCGAACAGCTGCAGGGCGTGATGGCGATGTCCCAAACGGTTGTCGCCGTCTTTACGGTTTTGGGTCCGGTCATCGGAACGTTTATATTTATACAGTTTGGAATCCATGTTTCACTTGTCCTGACGGCAGTTCTGTTCCTGGGGTCCTCTCTTGTCTTGTCGTCCCTGCCTCGTGACGCAGAGGAACCGAATCCCGGCAATGCCGGCGGCTTCCTGAAGGAGTTAACGGCCGGCATGCACTATATTCGCTCCAATCGATCCTTAAGAACGCTCAGCTTGACTTTCGCGGCTGTCGGATTGGCATCGGGGATAACCCAGCCGCTTCAGATTTTTATTGTCATCGAAAATTTGGGACAGGACAAATCGTTTCTGCAGTGGCTCGTTATGACCAGCGGGGCAGCCATGTTGGTTGGCGGAGCAGCCATAATGGGGATAGCCAAAAAAGTGAAGCCGCAGCTGCTGCTCACGGCAGGCTTACTTGTCGCCGCTGTCTGTACGGTTGGAATAGGCGCTTCTACTCTGATTTGGCTGACCATTGTTCTTCTGGTGATCAACGGTTTATTTTACCCCTGCATCCAAGGCGGAATCCAGACGCTTATTGTGCGAAACACGGAAGGTGCATTTATGGGCCGGGTATCCGGGGCAATCACACCTGTTTTTATGGGGATGATGGTGATCGGCATGTTCCTGTCCAGCTATCTGAAGGATACGTTTTCCCTGCCGGCGGTATATGTGATCAGCGGCGGTTTGATCGTTGCCGGCGTGCTTACGCTGCTTCCCCTTATCGCCGACAAAAGCGCAAAAGCGAAGAGAGCTCAGGCTTGAAAATTGCCAATATCATTTTGGAAGGGGATACACATGGACAAGAATAAACGCAAGGAGCTTCTTGAGGATTACAAGCAGATTAAAACTTACATGGGCGTCGCCCAAATCAAAAACAATGTGAACGGCAAAATCTACATCGACAGCTACCCCAATTTGAAAAACAAATGGTTCACCCTGCAGATGCAGCTCGATATGGGGAGATTTGCGAATGCCCAGCTCCAGAAGGATTGGAAGGAATTCGGAGCCGATGCGTTCACTTATGAGGTGCTGGAGCAGAAGGAAACCGACAAGGTGACCGACATGAAGTGGGAGCTGAAGCAAATCTTGAAGCCGTGGCTGGAGAAGCTGCAGCCCTACGGAGATAAAGGATATAATAAACCTCCGAAGGATTAGCAATCGATAGGAAAACCCGATAGATCTCAAAACATTTACCCGGTGCAGCGGTCGGTTTCGGCTGAAACGGGACATGGTGCAACGGTTGCAGGTGAGCTTAAAAAGGCCAAATGAGCGATTTCAGAACGGTTGCCAGATTGGTTATTTGCGAACTTTCATCTTATTGAGGGATATAAGATAAGAAATAAGCTCATCTGCAACCGTTACAATTTAAAAATGACGTTTTTGCGCCAAATAAGCTCGGCAGCAACCGTTACACTTCCCATGATCCATGTCGTACATGCTATCAAAGCTTTTTATGCCCGGTACATAGAATAATGCTCGGGCCGGCGTCCGGCGAGGCAGCCGGACCAAACCTGACAAACGTGTAACGTTCGGTGTAGATGCACGTATTTTTATCCAAATCGCTGTCGGTCCACCCCGGTTTGTCTTTAAAGCTGTCGGGCCCTACTTTGTAAACCTCGCCTTTGATGTGATGGTGAGGGCCGAGCAAGTTGCGGCAGCTGCCGACGAGCTCCAACTCCACCGTATTCGTACCCATGCGCAAAAACGACGTGATGTCCGCCTCATACGGCTCCCATAAAAACGTCCGAACGTCCAGGCCGTTCACGCGGAGCCGGGTGACGATCGCATCCGGCGGCGCGGAAAAGCTCCACCTCGCCGTACTCCAGCCGGTATCGATCACGACCTCCTGCTGCAGATGAAGCTTGCCTGCGAAAAACGGGAACCCCTGGCGCACCAGATCGCCGGTTCCCACCGCCTGAGGCGGCTCAGTCAAAACAAACGGACCGGCCGAATGAACGGCGCCTCGTTCTCCGTCCGTAAACGGAGAAATGGATTCAACCCCGAACGAGCCAACGAGATAGATGCTTTCGATTTCGGTATCGAAGGTCAGTTTGTTCCCCTCCGACTCGAACTGCTTTGCTTTTTCAATGGCGGCATAGGTTTCCGGGGCATTGTAAAATAACGTCTTTAAGCGGATCCGGTTTGTTCCGTTCGCAACTCTCCCGGCTATGTCGAGCTTGCGGAACGAAGCGTCTCTCCACCAGCCGCAGCTCTCCGGTGCGACAGGCTGTCCGTTCAACTCGATGAAGAAATTCTCCGGATTCTCCAACACCAAAAACATATCACGGGGAGCATCGACATTAAACCTTACCTGGAACTCGAACTCCAGCTCGACCTGGACGGGCCGACCGTAAGCAAGCAGCCGATCCTGCAAGAGCACCACCGGCGTAACTTCCGACCACTCGCCGTCTTCGATGCGGAAACGGCACGTATCCAACGTGAGGCTGTTCGGATCGGCATGAACGATCCGCCAAACGCCATCCAATGAGATTTGTCGTTCCGGTTGTCCGTTCCCCTGCCGAGAGTCCGTTTCGTCCTGCAGCCGGAACCATGGCCCGCGGAATCCGGATAGCCCCGTTTCGTCCTGCTCATTCCGCTCAGGCAGCAGCATCAGCATCCGAGATTGCCCCGGGCGAAGCTCCAGCAAAACCATCACACCGCATTCCGTGTCGCTCTGCCGGATCGGTTCCGCTTCGCCTGTTTCCAAATCGAGCAAAACGGCCGTACCTGATCCCCGCAGCTCCACGTGCAGGTGCAGGTAACTTTCCCGCCCGGAATTTACGAGGTAATAAAACGTAACCCCTTCCCACACCAACGTCTGTGCGTTCAGCGTGTCCGCCGCCACGGCGTCTCCGGCCTCGTCCGTTATACGCAGGAACGGCGGAGAGACGGGAGTAACGGTGGCGGCCAGCGCCACCGCGCTCCATTCCGGCCGGACGGCGCCGGCGATGAGCCGGTCCAGCTCCTCGTTCCGCTCGCCGTCGATGAGCTCCGGGAACGGGGGAAAGGCGATCAGGCGGCCGCCTTGCCGGACGAACTGTGCCAGCAAAGCAGCCGTCGCCCGGCTTATTGTTACGCTTGGCGGCATGACGACGACACGGTAAACAGCTTCCCCTACGATAAAGCGGCCGCCTTCCACCCTGCCGTGACGTTCGATGATGCTTTCGCTGCCGTAATCGTGCTCGATCAACGATTGGCACATCCAGCGCGTCAGTTGGGCGAACGATCGATGATACGGCTCAATATCCGCAGCGTCTTCGCCGCGCTGCTTGACCCAAGCCGAACGGACCGGGTGCAGCAGCAGCACTTCGGCTTGGCGTGTTCCCTCCGCCAGCAGCATCGATAATCGAGTGAAATAATCATTGAACGATTTATAATGCTCCCACCACGGCTGCTGAAAATACAAGGACGGCGGGTAGTCGCGTTTGCGTCCCCCCCTTAGAGAGTAGCTCTGCAAATGCTGGCACAACATATTGATACCGTGCACAAACTGCCATTCGCCGATCCTTTTCAAATCGTCAAATCCGACGTTCCAGCCTGCGCAGCCGAAGCTTTCCGTAATGGCCATCTTCCGTCCCAATTGGCGGGCAACGGAGCTGACCTGCTTCGGCACGATCGGCTCTTCGCCAATAAAACGCCCCAACCAGTCGCAGCCCGGAATATGCAAATATTCGTAAAAAGCCATCGGGTCTCCGGTGGATGTCACCTGCCTCATAAGCGCAGGCTCGTCGACCACATGGCCGGTGGAAAGCCATCCCTTGCCGCGGCACCAATCGCCGATCTGCTTTGCGAATGCGCGCGTGAACATCTCGGTCACGCAGCGCCAGTAGTCATACCTGGTCTTGCTGCAGCTTCCTGTCTCGAAAAAAAGGTCAGGAAGCACCTCTTTCAAATCATATCCGTTCTGAAGCGCAAATTCCTCCGCCAGCTCGAACGACCACGGCAACTGCCCCCTGGCGAACTGCGGTTCGTCGGTGAATACTCCTCTAAGCACACCGCCGAACTCCTCTCCGAGCCGTTCCCCGTATACCTCATGGGTCGACTTGAGGAAAGCACGAACCGCTTCCATGCTCAGGGTGTCCGTATAATAAGGATTCACCTCGTAAAACACCCTCAGGTCAGCACCGCTTTCCTCTCCCGCGGGCAAACGCCGGTATCCTTGCGGCGTCTTCGCAAAATACGCGATTGTTCTTTCCGCAGGGCTGGGGAAAGGAGCCTCTTGACAGATCAGCCTTTTTTGCTGATACGCGGCCCCTATGGCCGGAACTTTGCCATCCGCAAAGCCGCTGGGCCAGCCGTTTTCGTCGTACAGCCACGGATGCATGCCGAGCTCCCTCGCTTTTTCAATACAGGCCTCAACCGCGGCCATCCATTCCTCTCCCATATAAGGTGTGCGCAGCCCTTGCCGGGCATGCATAAAAAAGCCGCCGATGCCGGCTTTATGCATTTCCTCGATCTGCCGCAGCAGCTCACCTTTGTCCAATGCATCGTTCCATGACCAAAAAGGAACCGAGCGGTATTCGCTCGGCGGATTGCGAAACTTGTCCATGATGTTCTGCACCTTAAACACCCCCGTACGGCCAGTCGTTGCGAAACACCGTCACGAACCTGTCCGCGACTTTGACGACCCCGGCGTTAAAGTCGAGCGTTGTCGGATAAGGCACCATCTTCGCCTCCAGCACGGGATTCGCGGGATGACGGCGGATCGCCGGGCTTGATGTCAGGATTTCGGGCACAGCATAAGTCATAAGATCAGCCTCCTTCATATAGGGAAAATAATGCTACAAACCGACCTCTGTATG
Source organism: Paenibacillus hamazuiensis (assembly GCF_023276405.1). Lineage (NCBI taxonomy): Bacteria > Bacillati > Bacillota > Bacilli > Caryophanales > Paenibacillaceae > Paenibacillus > Paenibacillus hamazuiensis. The sequence continues at coordinate 47,871 of NZ_JALRMO010000001.1, read as the reverse complement.
CAGTTCCCTGTATTCCTGCGGAGTCAGGCCGGTATATTTTTTGAACAGCCTCGTAAAATAAGCCGGCGTCTCGAATCCGGTCATCCGGCTGATGTCCTGGACCTTGTGGCGCGACAGCTTCAGCAGTTCCTTCGCTTTCTCCATCCGCACCTCGAGAATGAATTCCGAAATTCCTGTCCCCGTCAGCTGCTTGTATAACCTCGACAAATAGGACGGATTCATGTACACCTTCTCCGAAAGGCGGTTTAGAGACAAGTCCTTGTCCAGATGTTCGTGAATAAATCGGTTGATTTTCTCAACGAGTTCGTCGGAGCGGTCTGTCCTCTCCTGCTGCTTCTTTTCGAATATAAGCGACGCCGTTCTGTGCAGATGGGCCGATGCCTCGCGCCAGTCTGCGTGATAGCGGATATTCATCAGCCGGTCGAGCTGCTCGGCCCTCCATCCGTCGGGGTACGCTCCCGCCCGGTTGAACGTTCTCAGCAGCAGTTGGGCCGACGCGTAATACGCTTCGGTCTGCAGCGGATTAAACGGCGTTTCGGCCGCGACGGTTTGCAACACCTCGTCCAGCCACTCGAAAAACGGCTCTTGATGCCCGTTCTCCAGCGCCGCCTCGGCTCGGTCGATCCGCTTCAGCAGGCGGTACAGCTTCTGCTCCGTTTCCTCCGAATGCGCAAGTCTCGCTTCCGCAGCGGGTTCCCGCCGCTCTGTCAAAATGACCTCCTGCCCGAGGCCAAGCCCGCGTCCAAGCAGCAGCTCCAGCTCCATCCAACGGCGTCCCGCCTCCGCCCAGTCCGCCGGCCGCTGGCCGACGGCGAACGACACGGAAATCTTGAGATATTTTTTGCAGGCGGCTTGAATGTTGTCGAGCATGCCGCTGACAAACATGTACAGCGGATCCTCCCGCCCGCCCGCCGCGGGTTCAGCCCGGTCCCCCGGCTGTTCCGGCGGCACCGGCTGGACGAGCATCACGAATTTATTGACGGAATAGGAGGCAAATGCCACCCGGCACCTCGACAAATACTCCTCGGAAATATTTTGCACCGCATAAAGCAGCAGCGCCTTGTCCGGTCCCGACATGTCAGCATGCCAGTTGTCAACCCTGCCCAGCACAAGCAAAACCGGCCGTTCAGGATGAAGGCCGATAGCGAGTTCTTCAAACCGCTGCCTTCGCACGTGATCTTTCTCTGGGACATCGCTTTGAACCAGGTGCAATAAATATTCCCGCTGCAGGGCGGGCCGAGCCAGCTGCATCTGCCGCTTCGCCTTCTCCAGCAGCTGTTCGGCGTCCAGCTCCCGCGAAACGGAGTGGGCCGCTTTGTAAAAGGCGGCGATAATTTTCTCATCGCCTTCCGTCTTGAGAATGAAATCGGCTGCTCCATTTCTCACTGCGCTCTGCACATAGGAGAAATCGCTGTAGCCGGTCAAAAAAATGATTCTGCAGGCCGGCCATTGCGACACGATCAGCTCCTGCAGCTGAAGTCCGGTCATCTCCGGCATTTCGATATCGGTGATGACGATGTCCATCTTGTTGCGGCGGATCGTCTCGAGCGCCTCGACGGCGGAGTAGGCTTTATAAATCGTCAGCTCCACATCCCGGATTTCCTGAAACAGTTCATACAAGCCGTCCACAATGATCGGCTCGTCGTCAATGACGATCAGATTGAGCATGCGGCTCGCCTCCTTGCAGCGGAATCGTCATTGTGACCTTAAGCCCGCCGAGCTCGCTCCTCGCCAAGCGGAGGCCTCCGGCTTCCCCGTATTTGATCTTTAGCCGGCGATGTACATTGATCATGCCCGTCGTTTCGATCTCGCGCTCAGCGGCGAACAGCCGCCCGCTAAGCTCCCTCACCGTTTCGTCCGCGACGCCAGGGCCGTTATCTTCCACGACAATGCGGAACTCACCGACCGCCGGTTCATAACCGATATGCACGATTCCGTCCGCCAGCTTGTTGCGGAATGCGTGCTGGTACACGTTTTCAATAATCGGCTGCACGATGAGCCGAGGGACAACCAGCTTCTCCGTAAGCTGCGGGATATCCTCGAAAACCGCCTCGATGCGGTTGTTGAAGCGGATCGACTGGATCGCCACATAGTTTCCGGCGTGGGTCAGCTCCTCCTTGAGTGGCACCTCGTCGGCCCCGCTTCGCGTAATAAACCGGAAATATTCGCCAAGGTATTGGGTCAGCTTCATCACGCTGTCGGTCTCCTGCAGCTTAGCCATCCGATAAATGATGAAGAAACTGTTGTAAAGAAAATGCGGATTGATTTGCGATTGCAGCTGCCTGTACTCCGACACCTGCAGCCGGTAGTTTTTCTCGTATACCTCCTGAATGAGCCGCTTGATTTCCGCGACCATCCCGTTAAACTGCACAAACAAATAGCCGAATTCGTCCTCGCTCTGCCTCGCCACAGTGACCTCCAGATTTCCTTTCTCCACGCTGCGAAAGGCGGAGACGAGCTTTTTGATAGGTTGGTGAATCCATTTGTGGATCCAATAGGAAAACACCGCCACCGCGAGCATGGATAAAGCACACAGCAGCCAAAACCAGATGCGGTACTTCTTCAGAGGTCCGAGAAGCTCCGCCTCCTCGACGTAAGCGATTAAAGCGATGCCGAGCGTCGGCTCGCGGTCCATCGCCACTACGTAAGGCCGGCCGTTCAGCTGCAGCGACGGTGTGACGGAGGCCCCGGATCCATGCGGGTCTTGTGCCACAGAGGAAGCAAGCCGCGGGCCCACCGTTTCATCCGCTTCGCTTGAGACGATCCATCCGTTTTTTGTGGATGCGAGCACAGCGCCCCCGCTTCGTCCGAAGCGAAACTGGGACAGCGTTTGCTGCAAATTTGCCTTGGACAGCTCGATCGCAAACACGAACAAAGGCTCCTTTGACCCGATTAAAGCGATGCCGTCCGGATAAGAAAAACTGATATACTGCTTGTCCCGCCACGGAATGAGCGGCGAATCCATGAGCCGCGCAGCTTCTTTCATCGCTTCGTACTGTTCCTGCACGATCGCCTGCACCGATCCGTCATTCGCCGACAGTGTGCGGCTGATGGCTGGGATGTAAACGACGATATCCTCAATGAACGCATTTTCGCTTTTGAACTGCCGTAGCTGCTGCTGCAGCCTGACGATAGCCGCCGTTTTGTCGACTTCCGTCATAACCGGTGACTTGAACGCAAGATCCATCAAATCCGGGGAATTGATGTATTCCCGCTGCCTGCGGATGGCCCGGTTCAAATCCATCGCAATGAGATTTAAATACTGCTTGGCCGAGGCTGACATGGAGTGGGTGATTTCGCTGCGCACGCTTTCCGCGCCCATCGCGTTCATGCTCAGGCTGACGCCCAGCACCGGCAAAATGATCACGAGAAAGCTCATCACCAGCTTCGGATATATCGTCAGCCGCTGCCACCAGCGTATCCATAAAGTCATGGGCGAAAGCACCTTCCGTTCAGCAGAGTTCGTTAGCTCTACTGTACCATGCGTCTGTTCAGCAGGAAATACAAAGCTACTCCTTGACGCTGCCGAGCGTCATTCCTTTGACGAAATACTTTTGCAAAAACGGATAAACCAGCAAAATCGGCAACGTCCCGAGAAAAATTTGCGCCGCCTTCGAGGTCCGGTCGGACACCTCGGCGAGCGAGCTGAGATCTTGCGTCGCTCTCAGCAGCGAGTCCATATCGATGACGACCGTCCGCAAATAGCTCTGCAAGGGGTAATGCTCCGGTGAATTCATCAGAATCAGTCCGTCAAACCACGCATTCCAGTGACCGACGATGGTGAACAAGGTGATGGTGGCCAGCGACGGTGTCGAGAGCGGGACGTACACGCTCCTTAAGGTGCGCCAATGGCCTGCGCCGTCGATAAACGCCGCTTCCTCCAGCTCCTTCGGCAATCCCCTGTAAAAGTTCAGCAGCAGCACGACGTTGAACACATTCACCGCGCCCGGAAGCACGAGCGCCCATATCGTATCGATCAGCCCGACGTTTTTGATCGTGATGTACCATGGAATCAGCCCACTGCTGACCAGCATCGTAATGACAAAATACCAGACGTACACCGTTCTCCACCGGAACGCGCGCACTTCCTTCGAGAGGGGGTACGCCGTGACGATGATGAGCGACATGCCGACCGCGGTCCCGAGCACAACCCTTTGGACGGAAACCGCGAGAGAGGTCAAAAATTCTTTTTTCTGCAAAACGAATGCATACGAGCTCGTTGTAAACTCCACCGGCCAAAATTTCACAAACCCGGCGGTTACCGCCGCGCTGGAACTAAGCGACATGGCGAGCACGTGCACGAGCGGCAGGATGCATAACACCGAAAGCGAAATCAGCAGGGCGTAGTTCGCGATGTCAAACGCGATTTTGCCGGCTGAGGGCTTGGTTACCATAAGCGGTCACTCCTTTGCAAATTCAGCCGTTAAAAGATCCGGTAGCCCGCAAACCGGTACGCCAAGAAATACGAGAGCGAAACGAACAGAAACGAAACCAGCGATTTGAACAGCCCTACCGCCGTCGCTACGCTGTATTGGGCGTCCACGACGCCGAGACGGTACACGAACGTATCGAGAATGTCACCGCTTTGATACACTTGCGGACTGTATAAATTAAATACCTGCTCGAAGCCGGCATTTAAAATTTGTCCCATGCTCAGCGTGCCCATCAGCACGATGATCGGTAAAATCGAGGGAACCGTAATGTGAAGAGTTTGCTTCCAGCGCCCGGCCCCGTCCACGATCGCCGCTTCATACAGCAGCGGGTTGATGCCGGACAGCGCGGCCAAATACACGATCGTGCTGAAACCGAACTCCTTCCACTCGTTGGAAATCACCAAAGTGATCGGGAACCAGCTGTTATCACCCAGGAAAAAAATCGGCTTGAAGCCCAGCCACTGCAAAAAAAGATTAGCGATCCCAGTCGAGGGAGACAGCATATCGATCAAAATGCCCCCCAAAATAATCCACGACAGGAAATGGGGGAGATAAATGAGAGTTTGGATGCCCCTTTTCACAAACTCCATCCTCACTTCGTTCAGCAATAACGCGATGACAATCGGAACGATAAGACCGGCGACTATTTTCATCAATGCGATATACAACGTATTGAACAGCACCTGCATCGTATCCGGAAGTAAAATCAAGTAGCGGAAATTATCGAAGCCGACCCATTTGGACCCGAAAAAACCTTTGACCGGGACAAAGTTTTGAAACGCGATGACGTTGCCGAGCATCGGAATATAATGAAACAGAAATACAAGCAGAACGGCCGGAATCAGCATGATGTGCAGCGGCATTTCCCGTTTCCAGATGGACATAAATTTCCCCCCTAGTGTGGCGCCCCCCTAAAGCCCCCCACCGGGGGGACCCCAGGCCTTGCGCCCTGGACCCGCCCGCAGGAGCCGGTGCTCGCTTCTCGTCCGGGCACGCTTTACCTTGGTAGCGGTGTTGCATGGTGAATCTGCGTGCCTCGCTTCCGCGATTGTCTGCCATGGTTTGCCGGCGCAAACCTATGGCGGACACGCTTCACAGCCACAGTATGGTGTAAAAATCATTACTTACGAGCCGCAAAGGCGTCGTTTATCTCTTTTGTGATCTTCATCGCCGCCGAGTTTCTTCCAGTCGCTGACGAATTTGTCGAAGTCGTCGAGCGGAGCGCCGAGAATGATCGACGTGATCATTTGATCGCTCATCTTGTCGAGTGTGCTTTTCTTCTGCACCATCGTCGGCGTCGGAGCCAAATACATTTCGTCCTTGATGAGCTGGTTGTTGGTTTTATAATTGTTAATAATCGTGTAGACGCTGTCTTCGCCGAATACCTTGGCCGTTCCCCAGCTTTTCTGGTCGCCGCCCTGGTATTTGAGAATCGTATCGTAGGTCGATTTTTCCTCGCCGTTCAGCTTGGACGTGTCCTTCGATTTCAGCGCTTCCGCCACCTTGTGATGCTGGGTCAGGTTTTTGTTGGCCGCAAACAGCGTGACCGGCGGATATTTATGGAACGCCAAAGTGGTCGCTTCCTCGCTGGTGAACGCCGGATCGGCCTTCGCCCCCCACATTTTTTCGACGAACAGGTTCAGTACTTTGATCACGGCTTCGGGATGCTTGGCGTTTTTATTGATCGCCGTGAAGTAGGAGTTGCCGCCCGGCGCGCTGTTTTGCGCAAAAATCGGTTTCCCGTCGGCGGATACGACCGGGAACGGCTTCCAATCGGCGTTCGGATCGTTGTTTTTGTTCGCTTGCAGCGTGGTGAGCGGAGCCCAATTCGGACCGAAAAATAGCCCGTTTTTGCCCGAAGCGACCGTCTCTTCCACCTTCTTCGTATCTTTGACGCCGAACTCCTGGTCCATGAGCCCCGCTTTGTACAGCTTTTGCAGCTCGCCCAGCGCCGTCTTCATCTCCGGTTGAATACCGCCGTAAACCAGCTTGCCGCCGCCGTCCTTGATCCAAATATTCGGGTACGCATGGTAACCGTTAAAAAATCCCATAAGCCGCGGGTAGCCAGTCCACAACTCCTTGGAAGCAAGAAACCCTACCGTATCTTTCTTGCCGTTACCGTCCGGATCTTGATTTGCAAAAGCTTCGGCGATTTTCAGCACCTCGTCCATCGTCTTCGGCTCGGGCAGCCCTATCTTCTTCAACCAATCCATGCGGACCCAAAGAATCGGAGAGCTGTCGACGATCGAGGCCATCGTTGGAATGCCCATCAGCTTGCCTTTGAGTGTCGCCGTTTCGAGGGAAAGACCGCCGTCCGACTTCAAGTATTCCTTCAGCATCGGGGATCCGAATTTGTCCACCAGCGACGTTATATCCATCAATTGACCGTTATCCATCAGCTGCACGAATTGAGTCGGAGACAGCGACATAAATTCCGGCAAATCGCCCGAAGCGATCGCCACGTTCATCTTTTGCTCGTATTGGGCGCCGTTGACGGTCCAACTGTTTTTGATTTTGATGCCCAGTTCCTTCTCGATCGTTTTGGACCAGATATTGCTGTCTATGTTTTCTCCTTCGCGGAATTTCAGGTTAGGGTCCAGCGAACGGACGGTCGTAACCTCAATGGGCGGATCGTATTTGCCCAAAGGATCGGTGTTCACGGCCTGTGCCGGAGCGGAGGGCTGATCCTTTGACGCTGTGCCTTCACCCGTGCTGCCGCCGCATGCCGTCACAAACACCATAGCGGCGGAAATCATGCCGATTGCCAGTTTGAATTGGGCGCTGCCTTTCATTTGTATTCCTCCCCTTTTTTGCTGCTGTATTCGTTCTCATCTCCTATTATAAGAACACATCGGAACTAAACCTATATGAATATCTTTACCTACCCTATAAGCCGTTTACTTCTTTACGGGGAATAACAAGCAAAAAAAGAGAGGACGCCTCGAATTCATTCGTTCATGAATTCGAGGCGTCCTCTCAAATCGTTTATTATCACCGATTAATACACATCGCGCTGGTAACGCCCTTGCTCCTGCATTTCGTTTAAATACGCTTCGGCCGCTTCCCGGGTCATTGAGCCTTCTTTTTCAATAATGTCGATAAGCATGTTGTGAACGTCTTTCGCCATATATTGCTTATCCCCACAAACGTAGAAGTATGCCCCGTTTTCCAGCCATGCGAATAATTCCTTGCTGTTTTCAAGCATTTTATGCTGCACATATACTTTTTCCGCCGAATCGCGGGAAAACGCGGCGTCCAGTCTAGTCAAAACGCCGTCTTTTTGATACTTTTCCAATTCGTCCCGGTACAAGAAATCCGTTGCCGAGTGCTGGTCGCCAAAAAACAGCCATGCTTTGCCCGGCGCTTTCTGTACGGCACGTTCCTCGATAAAAGAACGGAAAGGTGCGATGCCCGTTCCCGGGCCAACCATAATAATATCTTTATCCGGAGACTCCGGCAGATTAAAATGTTTATTTTGTTGTATAAATACCGGGATCGTATCGCCTTCATGAAGACGTTCGGCGCATAAAACGGAGCAAACTCCTTTGCGTTCGCGGCCATGAGCCGTGTAGCGCACCGCGCCGATCGTCAGATGCACTTCATCCGGATGAGCGGCGATGCTGCTGGCAATGGAATACAGCCGCGGCATCATTTTTCTGAGCAAATTGACAATCTCTTGGGCGGAAGCTTTCCAGGGCCCAAAATCCCGTAACAAATCGAGCAAATCGCGTCCGTCGATATATTGCTTCAGTTGATCGGCGTTTTCATTGGACACCAGCTTTTGCAGCTCTTCATTTTCCGATAACTCCGCTGCCTGCTGGACAATTTTTTTCGTCAATAACGTAATTTCAAAGTGTGCTGCCAGCGCTTCTCCCAAGGGAAGCGTATCCCCTTGCTTATTAATGGAAACGGACAGGTCGGCATCCCATTTCATTTCTTCAAGAAGAGCGGCCACCAGCTCCGGATCATTTTCAGGGATAATACCGAGGACATCGCCCGGGACGTAGGAGAGTCCGGATCCTTTTAACGACAGCTCGAGATGTCTCGTTTCTTTGCTCGAGCCGGCTCCGTTTAAGTTTACATTTTTGAGAACTTTCGCTTGAAACGGATTGGATCTTGAAAATGTTGTCGTCACTGCACTAGTAGATTGCATACGTTCACCCCAAAAAGTTGTATATGTGTAGGATAACACAAAGAGCCGCGCAGTGACAACGAACCGTAGCTGTTCCGATTATTGCCTTGAACGAACCTGGATGTTATGGGGAAACGCAACCGCGCAGCTTTATGATTACGTTATGCTTTCAGCCATAAGAGCGGCTTGGGATCGACGGTGAACACGCTGGAATCGAAGCTTTTTTTCATGAGCTCGAGTTTTTTGGGCAAGTACTCCGGCACGTCCCAAAGATTGTCGAATTCGTTCGGATCGGTCCCATGATCGTACAGTTCTCCGACTTCTTCCCCATGGAACACGACAAGCTTGTATCTTCCGTCATAATACATCGTCGCGTATACGTTGTCGTGCGAGCCTAACAGCGCATAATAATATTCGGAATATACATGATCCTTATGAATGTATCCTTCGCCTTCCGTTCCTTGCAAAATCGGAAGCAGGCTTTTCCCCTGCACATAATAAGGAATTTCAATACCGGCCAGCTCCAGCAGCGTCGGGGCAATATCGACAAGCTCGACGAGTCCGTCGAATCTCTTGTTTTCCTTAAAATGTCCGGGCCATGAGATGATGAGCGGCACGTGGACGAGCCCTTCATAGAAATGAGCGCCCTTCAAGATCAATCCGTGGTCCCCGAGCATCTCCCCGTGATCGCTCATAAAGATGATGACGGTATTTTCCCGCTGGCCGGTTCGCTCCAGTTCGTCGAGCAGCTTTCCGACATTATAGTCGACGAGCTCGATCATCGCATAATAATCGGCCACATACTGTTTCTTCTCCAAATCGCTCATATGGGCGCAGCTCGGCCCGACGCCGCCCTGCCCGCCGTTCAAATAATCTTCTTTCTGGATGCGCGGTTTGTTGTCCAGCTCCCCTTTCTTCCACTTGGGCAGCGGCATATCTTCCGCGCGGTAGCGCTCCTTGTAGTTTTGCGGAGGATCAAACGGCTCGTGCGGGTCATACACGTTGACGCTCATGAGCCATGGCGCCTGGCTGTTATGTCTGATGAAATGGATAGCTTCGTCGGTAGCCCACGTCGTTTGATGATATTTTTCATCGATACCGCCGTTTCGTCCTTTGTAATGCTCGCTCCACTCGATTCCCTGCTGCTTCAGCCAAATCTGGTAATCGTGTCCGATCGGCCACGCATCGCGCTGGGCCGGGCTCCATTTAAAGACGCGGTACCCGTCGTCATTGCGCGGTTCGATCCGCCCGATAATTCCCGACAAGTGAAGCTTCCCGGCGAGGCCGCAGTCGTAACCGTGGTCGGCGAGCATCTTGGTGACCAGCACTTCATCCTCTGGAAAATACGGAGCTCCGTTTTTCGTCACTCGCGTCGTTCGCGGATACCTTCCCGTCAAAAAGCTGGCCCGGCTGGGAGAGCATACCGTGCTTTGCGCGTATGCCCGGGTAAAAGCCACGCCTTCGCTGACGAGTCTGTCCAAATTCGGCGTATGAATATACGGATTGTTTAACGCACCGATCGTGTCAAACCGCTGCTGATCGGTACAAAACCATAAAATGTTCGGTTGTTCCTGTTTCGTCTCTTGTTTCATGGCGATTCCCCTATCCCTTCACGCCCGAAGTGACGATACCTTGGACGTAATATTTTTGCAGGAAAATAAACAACAACAGCATAGGCAAAGCGATTAACGTTGTGGATGCCATAATGTAATTCCACTGAAGCCCCGCTTCCGATTTAAACATGCTCAAAGCGAGTTGCACCGTTTTCATTTCATCGGAATTCGTAATAATCAGCGGCCATGTGTATTGGTTCCAGTTATTGATCGTCTTTAACAAGGCGACGGTGGCGAAGATCGGAAGGCTGAGCGGAATGTACATGCTAAAGAAGGAACGCAGTCTGGAGCATCCGTCCACCTTCGCCGCTTCGTCCAATTCCTTCGGAAATCCCAGGAAAAATTGACGAAACAAAAACATGCCGAACGGATGCGCGAGATGCGGCACAATAAGCCCCCAGTACGTATTCAGCCAGCCCGTTCCTCCATCGCCCCATACATCGTTGCCGCCGGCAAAGGGAATGCCTTTGATTTTCATAAACACGGGGATCATGATGACCTGCTCGGGAATCATCAGACCTACCAGCGACAAGAGAAACAACAGATCTCTGCCGGCAAAGTTTAATCTGGCAAAAGCAAACCCCGCTACCGACATAATGATAATTCCAATTCCGACCGTAATCGTCGTGACCGTAACGGAATTTAGAAAATACCTCGGCCAGTTACCCTGACTCATCGCTTCCGCATAATTCGAAAACAGGAATGATCGAGGCAGCAGCTGAAACGCAGGCGACTGAATTTCCGCCATCGACTTCAGCGACGTCACAAGCATGATGATAAACGGAAGCATAAATATGCAGGCAAACGCAATAACCAATCCTTGAACGATCCATCTTTTGGCTGTAGTCTGTGTCATCCGATCCCCTTACCTTCAACCGATTTACGCCTTATGTTTCGAGGCGCCGAACTTCATATTTATCAAGGTGATGAGTACAACTCCAAGCAGCAGAACTACGGATTGAGCCGAAGCGTAGCCCATCTTGAATTCCGTAAAAGCCCGCAGGTAAATTTGGTGTACGACGGTTGTCGTCGAATTGACCGGCCCCCCGGCCGTCATGACGTTAACCTGTTCGAAAACGTTAAACGAAGCGATGATTCCCGTTACAAAGAGAAAAAATGTAGCCGGAGCAAGCGACGGAATCGTAATGTGCAGGAATTGATGCCATTTTCCGGCGCCGTCTACGTCCGCCGCTTCGTAATAGTCTTGGGGAATTCCCTGCAGTCCGGCCAAAAAAATGATCATATTGTAGCCGATGCCTTTCCAAATGCTCATCATAATAATCGAAAACAGCGCCCATTTCGGATCGAGCAGCCACTCTTTCGGCGACATGCCCAGTGACTGCAAAATTCGGTTCAAGATGCCGTGGGACGGGTCGTACAGCAGCATCCATACCATCGAAACCGCCACCATGGAAACGATATAAGGTGTGAATACGAGGGTTCTCGCCGCTTTCGTACGTACCCATTTGATATTCATGACGACGGCGGTCAGCATGCCGAGCGCCATCGTGGGCACAATCGTGCAGACCAAATAAATCAGCGTGTTTTTAACCGATTTGAGAAAGACATCGTCCTTCAAGAGCTTCATATAGTTTTGCAAGCCGATGAAATGCTTTGGCGCGAACATATTGAAATCCGTAAAGCTGTACATGACAACCTCGACAGCCGGTATAAATATAAAATACAGAAAGAGCAAGTAAAACGGCGCAATCAGCAAATAAGCGACCGGATCTTTAAAATGATTTTTCCGCAGCAGCGTTTTTGAAGACATATCGTTTGGTTTCCTCCGGATGTTATGCCTTACTTGGAAACTTCTTCTTTCAGCTTGGCAACCGCGTCCTTCAACGCCTGATCGACCGGTTTCGTTTTAAAGGCCGCTTCCTCGTAGCCTTGTGTCGCATATTTTCTGTAAAGCGGGGACCAGGTCACGTTCGGCCGCCCGGCGCCAACCGCAATCGCATCCATAACCGGCTTGTTAAAGGCGGGGTCGAGTTTAATATACTCGTCGACGAGCGATTTTCTCACGACCGCCGTGTTGGTGTCCTTCATTCTGGCGGTCATTTTCTCCTTGCCCATCAAGAACGTGATCAAATCCCAGGCAGCGTCTTTATTTTTGCTTTTTTCCGACATCGAGAACAGCCTGAGTCCGCTGAAGGTCGCCGGCTTTTTGCCGGGCACGTTGCTGACGATGCCGATTTTGTCGGCTAACGAGGGATCGTTTTTAATCATGTTTTTGATCGTGTCGGGCAAGAGGTAACTCATTGCCGATTTTCCCTTCGTAAACGGGATGTTGTCGACTTTGTTCATATCTGCGAAAGGAATGGAATACGGCATCAAATCGACCAAAAATTGCACCGCTTCCACTGCTGACGGCTGATCGAATACGGGAATCTCGTTCATTTCGTCGACAAGGATGTTCCCGTTTTGTCTGGCGAAAATTTCGAACAATAACGAGTCTTCCTGCTTTGGAATATCGAAACCGGCCCTTACGACTTGGTTTCCATCTTTCTTGGCAAGCTTCATCGCGTATTCCTTAAGCTCATTCCAGTTTTTCGGAGGCGAATTCGGGTCCAGCCCCGCTTCCTGGAAAAAATCTTTGCGGTAAGCGAATACATACGGTGTCGGAGCATAGCCGATTCCGTACACTTTTCCTTTAAATTTGCCGAGGTTGATAATATTTTCCTGGATGTCCGCCTTGTCTTCCCACTTTTGAATGTAATCGTCCAATGCGGCGAACTGATTGAGCTGGGCTCTGCTGGGCAGGTTGACGATGCCGACATCGAACAAATCCGGTGCGGTTCCGCCGGCAAACGCGGCATTCCACTTGGTTTCCACGTCGGCTATCGGCACAAAATCCGCCTCGATTTTCACATTCGGATGTTTCTGCTCGTAATCTTTAAAATCCGCAACCAAGCTTTTATTCAGCGGTTCGGAGGCGTTCCCCCGCAGCCAAAATTTCAGCACCACATTACCGGCCGCGCTTTTCCCGGTATCCTTATTCATCTGTTCCACGGCGGGGCCGCCGCCGCAGGCCGTTAATAAACCGGCCGTCAACGTTGACAATACGAGCCCTGAGGCAACTAACTTTTTCACCCAAATCCCCCCTGTAAGATGCAAAGGCGAAGCATTTTGTAAACGGTTTACGGAATGTTCAGCCTTTGTTTTTTCTTAATATAAGAGAAAAAAGAACAAATAACCATGCAGCCCGGTTATTTATTCTTCAGCCGTAATTAGATCTTTAATTTGGAGTTATCCTCCTCTTTCGCCGTGCTTAGAGATTGTTTCGCGATTCTTAGCTCTTCCAAAAGATGTTTGGGGGATTTGCCGAAGTATAATTTAAAGACTGTGCAAAAATGCGATTCGCTGGCGTACCCTACCTCGGGAGCGATTTCACTGATTTTCATTCTTTTTCCCGTCAGCATTTGCTTTGCGCGCTCCATACGAATCGACAATAAAAAACGGGTTACGGATTGTCCCGTCTCTTTTTTGAACAGCTGGGAGATATAGTTTTCATTCAAGTGAACAAGCCGGGCGAGCTGCGCCATGTCCACTTTTTGCGAGAAGTGGTCGTGCAAATAACGGATGATCCGGTTGGTCGCCTCACTGTAACGGTACATATGCCGGGATGCCGCTTCCAGCATCGCTTCAAGTTGCATCATAACGCGGTCCCGGAACGATTCCTTAAACTCGCCGATCGTAAGGAGCTCCTCCGGATCGTAAAGAAGCCGGGGGATTTCAGACGTCTCAGCCGCTTCCATCAGCTTATGGCTTAACAGCTCCAACATTCGAATTATCATTTTTTTCGCTTCCTGAGGAGGAAACCCGTGCCGCCCTTCTTCAAGAATCCCGTCCAGAACCGACAGTACGTGACTTGCCGCATGCCGGTCCGAACCTTGAAAGGTTCTGATCAATTCGTGAATGCTCATCAGGCAGCGGTCACGCGCCGCTCCGTCCCTCGAATGCCGTTCAAACACATGTACGCCGGAGGGGCCGGAATAAAATTTGTAATCCTTCGCTTCGTTCGCCTCCGCGTAGGACTGTTTCATGCCTTCCATGGACTCAAATGCCGTGCCGATTCCGATCGAAACCGTACAATCAAATCGCCGGCTTATTTCGCCATTGATGTTCGTGCAAAGATCGCGCAAACGTTCCGTTATCGAACTCCTCCCGACATCACATCTTTCAACTATGAGGACATGCTCGTTTTCATCCGTCTGTACGGCGGCAGAAATGGGAAAGCTCATCTTAACGCGATCCTGTATAAACTTGGACAGCAAGGAAAGATTCGCTTGTTTCTCTGCCTCCGTCATGTGAAGCGCCCACGCGGTATAATGGTCGGCCGAAAGCGCTAATATATACTTCGAGCGTGAGGAAGCGGCAAACAAATAGTCCGCGATCTTCTGCATCGGTTCGTGTCCGAGCGAGTTATGGCGAAGATAGTCGCGAATCAATACTTCTATAATTTCCGCGTTTTCCTCCGGGCTTCCCGCACCCCCGATCTGTCCCCGGCTCCCAAGGTGCGTGCGGATATTGCGCAGCGCTTCGATGATCTCCGCATCCGCCGTCTCCGCCTTCAGCAAGTAGTCTCTGGCTCCCATAACCAGTCCTTTTTTCACATATTCAAAATGATCGTAATTGCTGAGAATTAAAAATTGCGGCGCGCCGCCCCGGTCTTTGACCGCCCGAATAAGCTCGAGTCCGTCCATAACCGGCATGCGTATATCGGTAATGATTATATCCGGCCGACGCTGCTCATACATATGAAGCGCTTCTTCGCCGTTCGAGCAAATGCCGACAATTTCAAATTCTTCATCGTATTGTCGGATGACATATTCGAACCATTGGCGAATCGGCTTTTCGTCGTCGACAATAAGTATCCTTGAGATCGTTTTCATCCGATTACATCCTTTCCCGAATGACGGGGAGATGAATGGTCACCTTCGTCCCCCGGTTTTTTCCGCTTTGCAGCTTGATGCCGTATTTTTCGCCAAAATGCAGCTTGATCCGCTGCTGAATGTTTTCGAGACCGATCCCGTTGGATTCCTCCCGGCCGGACAGGCGGCCGCCCGATAAAGGAGAATTCCATTCGCTCAAATCCATGCCGACACCGTCGTCGGTAATTTCCACGATCACCTTATCCCCCTCGGGATAGACGCCCACCCGAATCGTTCCTTGGCCGTCTTTCGGTTCGATGCCGTGGAAAATCGCATTTTCCAAAATCGGCTGAAACAGCAGCCTTAACGTGTAAAACGAAAGGATCTCTTCGTTAAAGTCGTACACCACGTCAAATTTATCGCCGTACCTGATCTTTTGAATCAGAATATAATCCGATAAAAACTTCAATTCCTCCGAAAACGTTATCCATTCATGGCCTGCATTAAAGTTTTGCCGAAGCAGCCTGACGAGAGAGATGATCATGTTGTTGGTGACCTCGGGCTGATTCGTTCTTACCATCCACCGAATGGAATTTAACGTGTTGTATAAAAAATGCGGGTTCATCTGTGCCTGAAGCCCTTGCATTTCCGCTTTACGTTTCTTCTCGTGCTGAGCGACAATTTCTTTCATCAGCGAATCGATTCTCTCCAGCATCGTATTATATTTAGCTACGAGAAAGCCGATTTCATCTTTTCTGTTCACGTCGATCATATGGTTCAAGTTGCCGCTGCTCGCCAAGTGAATGGATTTCACCAGCTTTTTCAGCGGAGAAGAGATCGCAAACGCAATGAAATAAGACAATACGAACAAAATGACGAGCTCCGCCAGCGCGATCAGAACCACATATTTCTTGATGCTGCTCATGCCTTCCATCAAAGCGGACAAAGGCGTCACATCGACAATATACCAATCAAGCTGCTCCACTTTATAAAACGAAACCAATGTTTCGCCGCCCTCATATCTTGTGAGGAAGTAACCGGACCTGTTGCCGCTCAGCTTTTTAAAAAAATCGGCGCCCGCCGCACTGGTGCCGAGCTGCGATTTGTTTTGGCCGGATATCATGACGCCTTGCGAATTGAATATCATGATATGTTTATCTTCCAGATTTTTGTAGGTATCGTATAAAATATTTTCGCTGAAATCGAGAATGAGCAGCCCGGTTCCTTTGCCCGTGTAAACATCTCTCATATAACTGACCGCAGAAAAAATATAATTCCCGTCCAGCAGATAAGTGTCCGCCCAAAGCATCTTGTTTTTATCCTCTTCGAACGTGATCATCCAATTTTGGCTGCGCAGCTCGTCCTGCTCCCGCCGGTCGGTCCCTTCGTCGTTATAATAATTTCCGTTAAATCCGAAAAGGGTCAACTTATGTTTTAAAAATTGAAAGTTGTTGTTCACCGTATCGTTCAAAGCCTTCACTTGATTTTGCGTAACCAACTCTTCGTATTTGCGGTCCGTCCAGTCGCTTTTTACAAGCCGCCGAATATTCGGATCGAGAAAATACATCGAAGAAACCGATTTCACATTACCGTTTATAATTTGAATTTTATCGGCAATTTGGTTTAACACGTTTAAGTTGGCCTCGCCGGCTTTATTCAAAATATTTTTTTCCGCAAACGTGTAGAAAAAGAACGTGATCGACAAAATGACCAGAAAAAAGAGAGGGGAGAACGTTATGAATATTTTGTTTTGGATCTTCAAATTATTAAACAAACGAACCACTGTTCAGCTCCCCTCCGCTTTGTCGAAAAATGCCGCCGAAGATACGGATATTATACTTCACTTTATTCCATAATGGAATTATGCTTTTGCAAACCTTGTCTGCAAAATATGGTGCCTTCAAACAAAAAAAAACGGCATCATGTCAGATGCCGGGAATTTGAGATTTATTTAACCAAGCCAATCTTTTTAAGTATTTGTCCATTTAGATTATAACTTTCCGTTATAATCTTCTGAAACTCATCGGAGCCGGCGTAATTAAGCTCAATGCCCGCCGCGTTAAAAAGCTGTATCGCTTCGGGGTCTTCCATTGCCTTTTTGAAAGCATCATGGAGGATAGCGAGGATATCTTTAGGCAATCCTTTGGGGGCAATGATTCCAAAATAAATATCCGAAGCTGCATTGATCCCCTTATCCTTTAAAGTCGGTACGTCTTTATAAAAATCGCCCTTACTGCTGCCTAAATTGGCTATCAGCCGAATATTGCCCGAATCCAGCTGTCCCTTGATCTCCTGGGAAGCCGCGCTTGCTCCTTGAACATGACCGCCGAGCAAAGCGGTAAAGGCTTGGCTGCTGCTGTCAAACGGAACGTTTTTGGTTTGGGCGCCCGTAGCGTTATTAAACGCTTCCACAGCAATATGTCCCGGATTACCGGCACCTGCCGAGCTGTACGTGAATTTGCCCGGGTTTTTCTTAACGTAGTCAAACCATTCGTCAAATGTTTTCCACGGAGCATCGGCTTTTACAGCCAGCAGCAACGGACTGGAAGCTATTCGTATTACGGGCTGAAAACTGTCATGGCTGAAAGGAATATTTCCATAATGCGGTTGAACGGAAAGCGGTCCGCCGGCCACCAACGCAAGCTTGTACCCGTCCGGCTTAGCTTGAAAAACCTCCGCAGTTCCAACCGTCCCCGCGCCTCCCGTCTTATTCTCAACGACAATATTTTGTCCATTGGGCATATACTTTTTCAGTACTTTTTCCAATATGCGGGCAATTTGGTCTGTTCCGCCGCCTGCGGCATAAGGAACGATAAGTGTAATCGGTTTAGTCGGAAAATCGGCATCGGATCTTGCCCCTGCGTTTTTTTGATTCTTTTGAGCTTGCGGAGCCCCTTGAGCGCAAGCTGTTAATAAAAGCGCGAAAATCATTGTGATGAAAGCAAACTTATTCTTCATAGCGAGTCCTCCCAATCGAATATAGGTTACATATCGGCAGCTTCTATGCCGCCTTTCTTTTTCAGCCAGCCGAAGATGCTGAACGCAAGCAGGATGATGCAAATAACCATCAATGTCCCCGAAATCGGACGCGTAAAGAAGATCAGCCCACCGTTGTCCGAGGTCGCCAGCGATTGAAGCAGCGTAGACTCAATCTGCGATCCCAATACGAAGGTCAATACGGTGGCGGCGATCGGTATATCCAATTTTTTCATGATATACCCGATTATGCCAAATATTATCATGAGCCCCATATCCCACAAGCTGTTATTGACGCTGTACGCCCCCAATAAAGAAACAATCAAAATCAAGGGAAACAGCAGCTTATAGGGGACTTGGGCGATTTTAGCCCACATATTTGCCATCGGCAAATTAAAGATAAGCAAAATCACGTTACCGATGAACATACTCGCTATAACGCCCCAGACGAAATCCGGATTTTTATGAAACAAAGCCGGACCCGGCGTTAAACCGTGCATGACGAATGCCCCGAGCAGAATGGCCACCGTAGGGGAACTCGGAATACCCATCGTAAATAAAGGAATCATCGCCGCGCCGCTGTGGGCGTTGTTTGCGGTTTCCGGCCCGGCCACACCTTCGATCGCTCCTTTTCCGAACCGGGAAGGATCCTTCGCGATCTTTTTCTCCAAGGCGTAGGAAATTAAAGATGCGATCACCGAAGTAGCGCCGGGAATTAATCCGAGCAGCATGCCTATGCCCGTCCCTCTGCCGATAGCTTTGGCCGCGGGTTTCCATTCCTCCCGTTTCGGCATTAGACCTTGTATTTTAAGCGGCGTATCCGCCTCCATCTTGTTTTCGGCATTCAGCAAAATTTCCGAGATGCCAAACAGCCCCATCGCAATGATCGTAAAATCAAATCCGTCCAGCAGCTCCATCCGGCCGAATGTAAAACGAACCGCACCCGATACCGGGTCCATGCCTACCAGTCCTAAAAGCAAGCCAAAAACAGCAGCGATCATTCCCTTGATTAACGATTTTCCCATCAATGCGATCAGCATCAATAAGCCCAACATCATTAAAGAAAAATATTCGGGCGGACCAAATTTCAGCGCATACCGGGCTAACGGAGGACCGATAAACGTCAAAGCTATGATTGCGGTGACCCCTCCTATAAATGAACCGATTCCCGCGACGCCCAAAGCCGTCCCCGCCCGCCCCTGCTTCGCCATCTGATGACCGTCCAGGCAAGTAACAACAGATGCCGCCTCACCCGGTGTATTAATCAAAACCGAGGTGATCGTTCCTCCATACATACAGCCGTAAAAGATGCCGGAAAGCATAATAATGGCCGAGACAGGCTCCATGTCATACGTAATGGGGACAAGCAGCGCAGTTCCGGCAACGGGGCCTAAGCCGGGCAGCACCCCTACAAACATGCCGATGGAAACCCCGATTAAACAATAAAGCAAATTCCACCAAGTACCTGCCACCTCAAAGCCGTGTAACAACGATGCCAACGATTCCAAAGAAAGTCCTCCTTACCATCCAAATGCGTTAACAGGCAGCGCGACTTGAAGAACCGAGCCGAAAAGCCAAAACAGGAAAACGGATACACTTAACGATATGGCAATGTTGGCATACCATTTATATCCGCGGTAAAGCAGCAAAAACAAAAACAGGGTGCCGGTCAATACGAAGCCTATAAATGAAATCAACACCACAAACAAAACCAAACAACCCAGTATAAATAAAATGTTTCGCAAAACGTCGCCTCTTGGAAACGTCGTCTGACTGTTTTCTTTAGATTTAAACGAATCATATATATAAAAGCAGGACAGCACCATCAGGATGACGCTTAGCCAAACGGGGAAAAATCCCGGTCCCAATCCCAAGCCGATTTTTTTGTAGGGATAAGAAAAGGACGTTACAAGCAATACCAACGACAGCAGTAAAACAAAAAATCCCGCCCACACTCCAGGATTCATTTTTTTCAAAAATATCTCCTCCGACCTGCCTCATCTTGTAGACCGAATTTTAAAACTTAATCCCACCCGAACGGATTCTGGTGGGATAATTCTATAATGAATTACTTATAGCGCTTTCTAAATAAAGGCCTTAATTCGTCAATCGGCGCATTGCTGACTATCAACTCACGCATTTTATCCTCTTCCGCAATGATGGATTTTGCCGTCTCCAATACGATTTCGATTTTATCAAAAGGCACAACGCAGATCCCCGAATCGTCCGCGATAATGAGGTCCCCGGCATCCACCACGATATTATGAAGAGTTACCGGCCCGTTCATTTCGATGGCTTCGAGCCTGAATTTTCCGGTCATCGGAGTATGTCCGAAACTCCATACGGGATAGTCAATGCTTCTGATCGTCGAAACATCCCGCACTGCACCGTTAACAATGCTGCCTGCCAAACCGCGGGATTTGGCCACTGTGCAGGATTGTCCTCCCATATTCGATACATCCGGATTGCCGCCGAAATCAGTTACGAGCACATCCCCCGGCTCAGCCAGGTAGTAAATGTCACGTGTCGACATGCGGATAACATCTTTATCGACGTATCCCTGAGTGGGTGTTTTTCTTTCGGGAATATTTCTGATTGTAACGGCGTGCCCCACGATTTTTTTACCCGGTATAATAGGACGCAGATGGGATGCGGCAACGACTCCGCAAATCCCCATGGAATCCAGAATATCCGATACTGTTGTAGTGAGATCGTCCAGCTCCAGGAACTGATTGATAACATTCCGGCTGACGCGCGGGAATTTAATTTTTTTAACTCTTTCTTGAGGGATTAATCCCCATATTCTTCCCTGCTCCTTATACTCTTGATATTCTTTTTCCAATTGTGTGCTCATTGAAAATTCCCCTCGTCTTTCTTTTTTTGATAGCGTTTTCTTTTTCTATTTTATTAAAACACATAATCATTTATAATGTGTAATATGAATTTCTAATGTTAGTATAAATTTCATTTATGTAAAGGAGAGCTGCTGCTTGCGACTTGATCAATTACAATATCTCGTTGAGGTCTCCGATTGCGGTTCCATCACCATAGCGGCAGAAAGGCTGCATGTTTCTCAACCGAATGTCAGCCAATCCATTGCAAGCCTGGAAGAAGAATTAAAAACAACCATATTTATTCGCTCCAGATCAGGTGCGAAACCAACGGAAGCGGGCAAAGCCATTATAGACAGAGCAAGAGAAATCCTTAATCAAGTGGCCGAACTGAAAAAAGCGGCACGAACCCAAGATTCCGAGTTAACGGGAACGATTTCCATTGCGACGATCCCGAGCATGTGTATGACTTTATTGCCCAAAACCTTAGCTGTATTTAAAAGCAAGTTTCCAAAGGTTCAAATTGAGATTATTGAAGCCGGATCCATTAAAGCAAAGGACTCTGTTCTGAATGGAGAAGTGGAGCTTGGTCTCGTTTCACGCCGCCAGCCCTCCGATTTTGACGATGCAAAACTGCAGTTTGAGCCCTTGCTTATCGGAGAAACAATGGCTTGTGTAAGTAAATATTTTGCTTTATCTTCCAAAAAAAACATCTCTTTGGAAGAGATAATTAAACACCCGATCGTTATTTTTAATCAAGAATACAGGATGAACTCCTACATTCTCACCCGGCTGAAGCAGTATGGGGAGCCGAATATACTTTTTACCGCAAGCAATCCCGAATCTTTAAAAAAAGTGATCGCAGAAGGTTTGGCGATCGGTTTTTATGCCGATTTCGCTTTAAAAACGGATCCTTATGTAAATAATGGAGATATTATCCCGCTTCCTATCGCCGAACAGCAAATGAACACTTTATTTGGCGTATTGCGTAAAAAAAATAAGCATTTAACGCCGGCAAGCGAAGAATTTATAAGTGAATTGAGAGCGCAAGCCGTGCACTTTAAACGGATATACAATCTTGCGGATTTAAATATCATTTAATATCCATTCCCCGAATTTGCAAGAAAAGGGCTATACTTGTGGCTTTGTTTGGCTACTGCCGGACTAACCCCCGGCCTGATAAAATAACTACTGACTATGACAGGAGTTGTCACTATTAGCGGTTACACTATCAGAGAAAGATCAATTCTAAAGTTGAAGGAGCTGTGTAACTATGGAAGTGCAACTAAACCCGTATATTATGCTGGACGGAGGCGCTCGTGAGGCGATCGCCTTTTACGAGCAAGCGTTGGGAGCGAAGGTGGCATTCAAGATGACCTTCGGCGAAGCTGGACAAGCGGTGTCGGAGCAGGCAAGGGACCGAGTGGCCCATTCCGTCCTGAAGATCGGTGGAACGGTTCTGTTTGTCGCCGATACGGACCCGGGGGTTCGGTTCGCGCAGGGCAAGCAGGTAAACATCTGCATCACCACCGCCGATAAGGAGCAGGCCCGGAAGTATTATGAGGCGCTGAAAGAGGGCGGACAGGTCGATCACCCCCTGCAGGAGGTCTACTTCAGCCCCGCGTACGGGATGGTAACCGACAAATTCGGCGTCACCTTCCAGATTTTCACGCAAAAGGCGTAATGGCGGGTGAATTGAAATTCTAATGAGATAGCTTCGAGGAGCAGTATTTAGCATCCCTACAGAGATTGTCGATTAAATGGGATGAGGGCGGGGAAATTGATTTCAGGGCGAGTTTTGCGATAGCTTTGACACCGATAAATTCAATCAAATCAAAGCTATCGCAACATGTTTGAGCTTCGAAATCAATTCCTTGGACCGTTCCCACCGATTAATCGACAGTCTCCTACAATTCGTTAAACGTAACGTTAAGCCAAATTTTTCAGCCCTTCGGCTAAGGCTTTCCCAACCTCATCAGTGCATCTTCCCTCGGGACAGCCTCCTCTCGAATCATTTTTTCCAATATCACGTCCCGATTCCAATATGCTTCAGCGCCTCTTTCCGGCTCAGCGGCTTCAGTTCATGATGCAGGACGAAGTCCCTGACAGCCTGCGGGTTTGCCTTGGCATATTCACGCAGCGCCCAGCCGAGCGCTGCAGCCAAAGCTGCTCCGAGTCGATCCATCGGCTGCCGTACGAAGCCATAAGCTCGGGATAACGCGCGAAGCCCCCTAACTCAAGTCGTCATTTTCGCATACACGACAAAGAACATCATCATTTCTCCGACGATTACAAAATTAGGCACATAAAAAAAGTTGTCCACCGCAAAAAAACATCCGAGCACACCCAATAATATCGCCAAATGGTACACTCTCAGCCTCAGATGTTTCAATCTGTACCGGTGAAAAACCAGCGATGTGGAAATAAAATAAAGCAGCACGGACCCGAAAACAAAGGCCAGCATAAACGGATAATGCAGCTTCTCCTGAAATACCAATTGGATCGAAGCCGCAATCAAACCCATGGAAACATAAATGAATAAATGGCCGTAAATAATCGCCTGACCGGCTGTTTGTATCTCTTTGCTCACTTTCCGTTCAATATTGTCAAAATATTGCCACCACATGGCTATCACAAGGATAAACGTAAATAAGGCGAACAAAACCGATGTCCACGTCCAGTTGTTTGATTGTAAGACGCTGAGAATACCGATGATCGACTCGCCGATAAGAATAAGCGTAAATAAGGCAAAACGTTCCAGCAGGTGATGCGGATTTGTGGGTGTGACAACCAGGTACCGCCTGCCCAGTAACGGCAGCATGATATCTATGGCAATTCCGGCATACAAAATCACATAACGGACCCACGTGTCAATAAAAAGCGAGAAGGAAGATATCAATATCCCTATCAAAAAGCAAGTCCCCAAATATTTGGCGGTCATTCGCTGATGGTTATTGGTTGATTTGTGTACCGCAAGATATTGAATGGCCGTTAACGCTCTCGAACCGATATAACCGATAAAGAAAGGAATATAATATCGATCAAAATCAACGGATAAACTTGCCGTCATGATTAAAGCAAAAAACAACTGCAAGATCATGAAGATCCGATGAGTTCCTATATCTTGTCCAAAGCGATTGTTAAACAGTGTTTGTCCTACCCACCCCCACCAAATCGGAATGAATATTAAAACAAATTTGCTTAAGTATTCAAAGGGGATGATCCCGTTTTCCGCATGCAGCAAGACGTGATTCGCTTTCGACACGGCCGCTACAAAAAGCAGATCATAAAACAGCTCCAGCCATGTTACCTTTTTCTCGACCATATTCTTATCCCTTGTCTCCATCCGGCGTTTTCACTTCAATCTGCGGCAGGTTATCTTCGATTTGACCGCGCAGCGGTTCGAACCATTCCGGGAGCATCAATTTTTGACCCAATGCATCGGGAGCTTCATCTCGCGCGAACCCCGGAGGATCGGTTGCAATCTCAAATAAGATACCGCCGTCTTCCCGGAAATAAAGCGCTTTGAAATACTTCCGGTCCAAAATTTGAGTTGGCGCAAAGCCGCATGCGGTAACTTTCCGGTGCCACTCTTCATGCTCCTGAAAGTCTTTCGCACGCCATGCGATGTGATGGACGGTGCCTGCCCCTCCATGCCCGCGCTGCTTATCTTCAAGAGCAACATCGATCAGATTCCCGATAGCTGCGGGGGATTGAAAACGCGCGTAACCGGCGTCCACCCCTAGTTTTTTCAGCCCCAGTACGTTTTCAAGAACGTGTATCGTTTTCTCTGCATTTACGCTGAACAGAACGGCACCGCCTAATCCCTTAATCGCTTTGTCCGCAGGAATTCCACCAAACGACCAGCTGCTGTTTAATCCCTCCTCGCGCTCGACGATTTCCAGTTGAAGCCCCTCGTTATCGCAGAATTGAAGGTAGGATTGTTGAAAACGGATCGCTTTTGTTGGAGTTATTCCAAAGCTATTAAGCCGCTTCTCCCAGAAATCTAGCGAGCCGGGAGGCACGGCAAACGCAGTGATTCCTACTTGTCCACCGCCTATTTCTCCGCGGCGATAGTTAGGGTAAGGGAAGAAGGTGATGACCGTGCCGGGGTTTCCCGATTGATCTCCGAAATACAGATGATAAACCTCCGTCGCGTCGAAGTTAACGGTTTTCTTTACAAGCCTAAGACCGAGTACGCCGGCATAAAAATTGACGTTGTCCTGCGGGTTACGCGCAAATGCGGTAATGTGATGTATTCCTGCGGTTTCTAATATCATAAGATTTCACCCCTATTTTTCATATTTCCTTAACCGATCCGTCCTCAAAACCGACAATCACTTTCGTCGCCATCTTAATAAACAGTCCGTTCTCTACGACTCCCGGAATCATATTGATTGCGTTATGAAGCTGTCCCGGACGTTCTATCGTTCCAAAATCGCAATCGGCAATGTAGTTCCCGTTATCCGTAATGAACGGTTTATGATCAACAATCCTTATTTTTGGATCACACCCCAGAGTACGCAGCTGTTTCAGTGTGATTTCATTTCCGAATCTAACTATTTCTACGGGCAGATGGAATTTGCCAAGACGGTTGACCTGTTTACTTTCATCGACGATAATCATCAGTTCCTTGCTGAAGGAAGCTATGATCTTCTCCCGCAAGAGAGCTCCTCCTCCGCCTTTTATTAAGTTCCATTCACCGTCGACCTCGTCAGCTCCGTCAATCGTAATATCAATTTGTTCAATCTCGGAAATCGGTATTAGCGGAATTCCTAATTCCTTGGCCAAGTTTTCAGAGCTAACGGATGTTGCGACCGCCCTTATATTCAAGCCGTCCTTTACTTTCGCTCCTAATTTTTGAATGGCCCAATAAGATGTGGATCCTGTACCTAATCCAACTACCATATGGTCGCGTACATATTCCGCCGCTTTTTCGGCAGCCGCCTTTTTTGAATTCATTTGAACCTCCTGGACAAATTCATTGACTTAAGACCATACTACCACACCATTGTAATAAAATGTGAACCAGTCAAGAAAAACGAACCCGGAAAAAAAGCCGAAGGATCCTCAAGACGAGGAAACTTCGGCTGCGTTTAGTTATGTTCTTCGGTCGCTTCGCTACTCCGCTACCAATACGGCTTTTCGAACTTCGTTCGGATGGGTTTCAATCAATTCGATGGCCCGATGAATGTCTTCCAAAGGAAAACGGTGCGTCACAAACGAATCCGCTTTGATCGCCCCGCTGTTAATCCAATCGATCACCTCGTGAAACTTTTCCGACTGCAGACGCGAGCCGGCAATCGTCAGTTCCTTCTTGGTGATGTGAAGCTGGGCAATAGCGGAAGGGGTTTCGCTAAAACCTAGTACGACCACTCTCCCTGCAGCGGAAGTGATCTCGACCGCCTGCTCAAATGTTTTTACCGTGCAAACCGCGTCTATCGTTACGTTAGGTCCCAAACCGTCCGTAATCCGTTCCACTTCGGAAGTAATGGTATCTCTCAACGGATTTAACACATAGTCCGCACCTAAAGATTGGGCATAGGCAAGCTTGTCGTCGCTTAAATCCGAAATGATGCAGACGGCGCCTTTCAATTTCGCCACTTGCAGCGCACATAATCCGATGGGACCGGCGCCCATGATGAACACGACGTCTCCTTTTCTGACGTCTCCCCGCCAGTTGGCTTGCGCGCCGATAGTGAACGGTTCGACCAAAACCGCTTCGTGCCAGTCAAGCCGCGAATCCACTTTGTGCACGATATGTTCGGGAAGCACGATGTATTCTTGGCAGGCTCCGTCCTTATGAACCCCATAGACCTGCAGCCTCGCGCATACGTTTCTGCGGCCGTTCCGGCATGCGTAGCATTCCCCGCACCATTCGATCGGCTCCATAACCACCTTGTCTCCGACCGACAGCTTTTTCACGTCGAGACCGACCTCTTCTATTTCGCCGACCATTTCATGGCCGATCACGCGCGGATAGGTGGCGACAGGCGAGGTTCCGTGATAAATATGCATATCGGAACCGCAAATGCCGATCAGACGGACCTTGATCAGAACTTCGTTTCCTTTGCTTATGCGGGGCATTTCTTTCTCGATGATATCGATTTTCCCCGGCTTAACGACTTGTATGGCCTTCAACCCTGCTCACTCCGTTCTCTATATACTGTTTACATTTGCGGATTTAGTAAAGCTACGGCACGAACGGGAGACCCGGAGCCGTTTTTGATTTTTAAAGGCAGCGCTATGAAAAAAACGAAATGTGGCAATTTTCCCAAATTTGTCAAATTTTCTATAATGGGTATTCCATTCGGGAGGAATATGCGGTGGGCCGGATTGTCGCTGCCGAACGCATCGATGGACATGGCATCCGTACCGACCGCCCGCACTCCTTTGCCCGCCAAATAACGGGCCGCCTCTTCCCCGATACCCGGCCAGTCCTTCAAAAACATCGCATCCCCGGGTTTTACCCCCCAGTAACGGTCCCAGCCGAATTGCAGCAATACGATATCGCCGGTTTTCAGTACCCCGTGTTTATTCTCCCACTCTTGAACGAACTCGGAGCCAACCGTTCCGCAGGGGCCGATTTCCGTTGCGTCTATAACCGCAGCGCGGCCCATGACGTGGGCAAGCGGAACTTGATCGATTCCGTCTCCCCCCGCCACAAAATGCAAAGGTGCATCCATATGCGTCCCTGTATGCTCCGACATCGTCACGCCATGATGGCAGGACACATCTCCGAAATGGTAGGACTCGTACACGGTATGACTGAATCTCGCATGAGTCGGCCAACACGGGATATGTTCTTCAAGAGTATGGCTAAGATCGACGACGGTAAAACCGCTTAGGGAACCAACAAGCGTTTCGACACAATTTATCCGATTCACCCCGCAAGACCTCCTGACAGACTATGCTCCACCGATGGGCCGCTTTACTTTTGAGAGCCGCCCGTTTGATTTACAAGATTCGCTTCCACCCATGCCTTATCGTATTTCGGGCTGGCTACCGCCGTTGCTTCGAGATTGGCGTATTTCGGCAAGTCGTCCTGCGTGACGGTAAACGAAGGCATGATCATCACTTTCGGCACTTTCTTTCCGTTCAAAATATCCATCGCTACGTGAAGCCCCGCAGTGGCCACCCAAGGATTGGCGGCTACGGAAATGGTCGTGTACCCGTTTTTCTTATTTTGCTCGCTCCACCAGGTCAGGAAGTTGCCGCGATTTCCGCCTGTAACAAGCGGCACCGGTTTGCCGGCCGCCTCAAACGCCTGAATCGCACCATAGTCGTCGCCTCCTTGGCCTACGACGGCATCAACGTTCGGAAGGCTCGGCAAAATGGCGGCGATTTTGGTCTGGGCGACGGTGTTCGTCCAATCCGCATTTACGGTAGCGACAACCTTGATATCCGGATACTTTTCAAAAACTTTGGTATAACCTTCGTGCAGCTGCTTGTCCGCTTCCGTACCGGCGACGCCGCGCATAATGATGACATTGCCTTTTCCGTTCAGCCGTTTGACGACGTATTCGGCTTGAATTCTCGTAATTTCGGACAGGTCGAAATTGATCTGGTACGCATCCTTGCTCGTAACGGGGCCGTCGTTCACGACGATAACCGGTATACCTGCAGCCGTCGCCTTGGCGATGGCTCCATCCAGAGCCGTACCCGAGCCCGGGTCGACAATGATGGCGCTGACTTTTTTCAAAATCAGGTTTTCGATTTGCGTAATTTGCTGGTTAATATTGTTGTTGGCTTCCACGATCACATAGTCGGAGATTTCGCCGGATTTTTTCATTTCATCCGCCGTCTCTTTAAAATAGTTCTCCATGACTTGCCGGTAAGAATTCCCGTTAAAAGAATTGCTGAAGCCGATCACAATATCTTTCTTTTTGCCGTCCTTTTGATCCGCTTGAACGCCCGTATTTCCGGAAGCAGCCGTGTTACTCGCGCCCCCGGAACCGCAGGCGGCCAAACCTAACATGGAAATAATAAGTGCGCTGGCGATGAACAATTTGTTTTTAAACATTCGGATAACCTCCTCTTATTTTGCACATACGTCATTGTTGAAGTTTTTTTCTATTTCGCTTTCATGCAGCCGCGACTTTGCTCCCCGCCCTCCTTCCCCGCCTGAAATCGTCACTCGTTACCGGGCTGACTGTCTTGATTTGGATGCAGTCAAAATCAAAATCAGAGCCGCACCCTGGATGATATATTGATAACCTGCCGTCAATTTGGTCAGATTCAAAAACGTAACCAATAATGTCAGCAGAAGGGCCCCGCCCAAAGTTCCCGCCACGCTGGATTTGCCTCCGGAGACAAGAGTCCCTCCGACCAGCACGGCTGCGATCGATGTCAACAAATACGCGTTCCCCATATCCATAAACGCACCGCCGATATAGGCCCCGAGCAAAACACCGGTCAATCCGGCCAAAAAGGCGCTGAACATAAATATGAAAACGGTCATTCGCTCCGTTCGGATGCCGGCCTTTTGGGCTGCACGGCTGCTTTGTCCCATCGCATGAATTCTTTTGCCGAAAGGCGTTTTGTATAAAATGACGGCGACGATGAAACTTAACAACAAACTGATGATCATCAAAGACGAAATGCCCATATACTGAAACTTTACGAACTGCGACAACACGTTGTTAGGCACGCCCGGAGTATGCCGGGAATACACCAACACCCCGGAAAAGGTAATATATCCCGTTGCCAGCGTCGTGATGATCGGAGGGACGCGAAGTTTGGTAATGACGATTCCGTTGATGCACCCGATGGCGACGCTGACCAGAAGCGCAGCGAGAAGTCCCGGAATGATATAGGGATTGCCGCCTTCCATAATGGAAGTGGATATAAATGCGGACAACGTTACGATATACGGCATCGTCAAATCGATGGCGCCGTCTCCGCTGGTGATCACCGTCATTTGTCCGAAGCCGAGCAATACGAGAAAACTCGCCAAGGTGGCATTGTACAGCACCGTTTGCAGTGCGATGTGCCCGGAAATCAAACCGATCAAAACCCAGAGCAGCAGAGACCCGAGCACCGCCCAAACCCAAGTGTTCCTTCCGATCCAGTTGCCTGCTTTCATCGTTAGCTCACTCTCTTTCGAATAACTAAATTAGCCGCCAAAGCCGCTAACAGCACGATGCCGACCGCCGCCGACTGGAAATCCGTACTGATGGAAGAAAATACAAGCAAGGAAGAAATAAGCGAAATCGCTACGGCCCCTCCGACGACGCCGATCGGTTCCACAATTCCCCCGGCAAAAGCGCATCCGCCTAAAATGATCGTCGCTATGCTGGTGAGTGTGAACGTGCTCGACGCATTGACGTCGGAGCCATGGCTGATTGCCGTAGCGGCCAATCCCGCCAGGATGACGCATACTCCTGCCATGGTATACAGCGTAACCCTCGCGCCCAGGTGAGACCATCCGGCATGTGATACCGCTTCCGGATGATTGCCGAACCCTCTCAGAATGACACCGTAGCGGGACCTCTTAACGATCCAAAATGTCGCCGCAGCGGCGACGATACAAATGCATGCCGGCATCGGAACGACGGGTACGGGCAGCGAGAACAGACCGGTAAGCCATTCCGGCGCCGTTCCGCCGGGGGTAGGCTGAATCAATAAAGCGATTCCAAGCCACAGAAAAGAAGTTCCGAGCGTAACGACGATCGACGGTATTTTTCGTATATGGATCAAGGTGCCCATTGCCGCGTATGCCCCCGTCAACAAGATGCAAGCAGCTATTCCGATAACCGGATTATCCGCCAGGAGCGTGGCCGCCAAAACATTGGCCAGGCCTAACGCCGAACCGATCCCCAAATCGATATCCCCGGCCAGCGTAATAAACATTTGCGCAAGTGCGGCGAACACAAGCGGGATCGCGGCTCCTACCAGCAGGTTGATGCCCATATACGAGACCGTATTGATATTGAAGGCGGCGTTTAATCCCAGCAGCACCAGAAGCGTAACGAGAGGGAGCGTTGAACGGCTTCCTCCCAGCTCCTTCAGAAAATGGAATGCCGCTTTATCGTTAACATCACGGACCGCCGTCTTTGAAATGGAACCGTTTTCTTTGCTTTCCTCAAAGGAAGCTTGAACGATATTGCCGGGTGTTATGTCGCTGTCAACCAACTCCCGGACAACACGGCCCGAGCGCATCACGTAAACCCGATCGCACTGCTCCATTTCGGCATCTTCGGTGCTGTACAAGACGATCGACTTTCCGCTTGCCTTCGCTTCGTGAAGCAAACGATAAATTTCCTGCTTGGTCTCGATATCGACCCCTCGCGTCGGATCGTCGAGCAGGATAATATCCGCTTGCGAAGCAATTCCTCTTGCAATCAATGCCTTTTGCTGGTTTCCCCCGCTTAATGCGGTGATTGCGGCATGCTTGCTTTCCGCCTTAAACTTCAATTTTTGAAACCACTCTTGGGCAAGCGCTTCCGCTTTATCCCTTTGAATGATGCCCCACCGGGTCACCTGCTGCAGACCGGAGATGAGCATATTGTCGGATATGTCCCACAGATGAAAAATGCCTTCGGTCTGCCGGTCTCCGCTTATAAAGGCAACGGATTTATTGATCTGTATGCCCGTTCGCTTCCGGCCCATAGCTGCGTTGTACAATTCGTTAAGCAGCTGCTTTTGCCCGGACCCCTCAAGTCCCGCAATCCCGACAATTTCTCCCTGCCGCACTTCCATATTCACTTCACGCAAATGTCTCGTATCCAGATGGTTGACGGCGATCACCTGTTCCGCCGATTTGCTTGTCTCTCGTGTTATCCGTCCCTTCTCGGATACATTTCCCCCAAGATGTTTAATCAGATCCGCCGTGCTGATCTCGGCCGATTGACCTTCCCAGGTTTGTTCGCCGTTTTTCATCAGGACGACCCGATTCGAAACCTGCTTGATTTCCTCCAATTTGTGGGATACGTAAATAATCGAAACGCCTTTTCCGCAAAGGTGTCTCATATAATCGTGAAGCTGCTTGATGCGGTCCATCGTGAGCGAAGATGTCGGTTCGTCCAGAATGAGAACCTTCAGATTGTGCGTGCTCATTGCTCTAGCAATCTCTATCATTTGCCGCTCCGCCAAGGAATAATGCTCGACGGTTTTGGAAACGTCAATCCGATGATCGGGGAATACTTCATCCAAAGACTGCCGGGCAAACGTTTTGGCTTTGCGCCTCCAGTTTCCGTCTTTGAAGTCAGGCCCGTCAAAATGGGTCACCATAAAATTTTCGTACACGTTCAGATTCGTACATAACGAAAGCTCCTGATATACGCAGGCAACCCCATGCCGGTTAGCCAGCTTCGGAGATCAAATTTCACCATGGTCTCTCCGTCTATGAGGACAGAACCTTCGGTAGGCTGAACAACGCCGGTCATAATTTTCATAAGCGTCGATTTCCCGGCCCCGTTGGCCCCGACCAAACCGATGACTTCCCCCGGATATATCTCCAGATTCATCTGATGCAAGGCCCGGGTTACGCCATAAAATTTGGATATGTTCATCATCTTCAGCACAGGAGTTGCTCCCGGATTCGAATGCGGCACGCTGCTTTTACTCCCTTCGTTCATATCGAGCAGTAATGAATCGATCAATGTCCCACCTCCAAAATGAGTCGTCCGAGACAAGAAATGTCAACTGTTATACTAGCATACAAGTTTTGGCGAGCTTATACGATATTCAAGCGCGTATTTGAAAGCGCGCCCGCTAACTCTTAAAATAATGAGGATATTTTTGAATAATCTGGTCCATGCTGTCCTCAATCCAACGAATATGATCGCAAAGCAAACGTTCGGTTTGTTCGACGTTTTTGGATACGATCGCTTCGAAGATCGCTTCGTGCTCGGCAACGAGTTTTCTCGTATGTTTCGTTTCCTGCAACTCCAAATAACGCATGCGGTTCAAATGCCCCCGCATTTGATTGATGATCGTTATTAAGGTGGAATTGTCCGTTGCCTCCAAAATGGAATAGTGGAACTGCTCGTCCAGCTTAAAAAAAGTTTCGAAATTTTGTTCATCAATCACTTTCTTCTGCTCTTCCAAAATGCCTCGGATTTTATCGTAAAGCATTTGAATTCGCGGATTTGCCGGATCCCAATGCTGTGCCGCTTCCTTGAAGGCGCTTACTTCCAGGCTGACTCTTACAAACCTGGCTTCATTAATCTTCTTCTTCGAAATATAAGCGATTCTCGCGCCGCGCTGGGGTTGAACTTCGATCAACTCCTCGGCCATTAAACGGCGAAAGGCTTCCCGTATAGGGGTTCGGCTAACTCCCAGCGTTGTGCCCAGCTCCCCCTCAAACACCAGCTTCCCCGGCTCGAGACGCAGCGTAACGATCGCTTCCCTGATGACGTGATACGCGTGATCGGATAACGTTTCTCTCTTTCTTGAAATGTTTGAAAGAAGGTCCATGTTCTCACCTGCCTCTTGTAAACGTTTTACACACATTATACTAGCATCCTTGTATACAAGTCAAATAAAAGATTTATTCATCCTGCCGGATGATCGCGGGGACGATGGCGCATGTAAGCTTAGGAGCAAGAAGAAGCTGCCGTCGATAGTGATGCACTTTCGACAGCAGCTCCCTCAACCCGTTAATTTAAATCATTTTTGTTGCCGGAAGCAAAACCGCTGTATTGAACATTTACTTGCCCCTCGGCGGAATGATACTGAACGGTATATGTGCCGGAACGAACGCCATCCGGGTAATCGGGAACGCTTCTCCAAGTATCTTCCGAACCGCCGGGAATTGTTTTTGAATAGTATTCCTTATCGGACTCATGTTTTATAGTGATCGTAACTGGCTGCGAATCTTTATTGTAAAACCGCATTTTCACATAACCGTAAGTAGGAGGCACAACAAATTGAGACGTGGCCGTAGCCGGGGTATTGTCGGACGTAACGGTATTGCTCCACGAGCTGCCAACCTCCGCGGGGATAAAAATTCCGTCTGTCACATTAGGACTGGCGTTTACAGCCTCTTGAGCGAAGGAAGAAGCGGACAAGGAACAGGCAATCGCAGCAGATAAAACCGCGGATGCGATCTTTCTTTTCAAAAAAATGATCCCTCCTACTGTTACAGCAATCCCTGATCTCTCATCGCTTCGAATAACACTTCATATCCGGCCAGCCCCGCTCCTTCGCCGCCAACCCATTCGTTCAGTCCTTCCATCTCCATCATCTTGCGGATTTCCGGCACCGCGGGGTCCATCCGGAACAGCAGGTCTCTGAAGCGGTTCCCGAGTGCGTCGTCAAAATCGGGGAGCACGGTGAAATTACAATGGCTGTAGCCCGGCGACGTCCAGACGGCTCTGATTTCATCCGTGTTCACCTGCCCCAGCTCCAGCAAGCGAATCCACGTCGATTCGCCGATCGCTCCCGCATCCGCTTCTCCCTGCTTCAACGCACGCAGAACTTCCAATTCGCTCGTTCCGGTATCTCCGTGCTTGCCTACATCGAGATTGAACCGGATGAGAGTAAGATCCTTCTCGGGATCAACCCCGTTCATCTTCACGAAATGATACGGCAAAATCGCGGCCTGCCCCGAATCGGCGCTGCCCAATGCAAAACGCTTGCCCTTCAGATCGGCCAAGCTTTCGATTCCTTTGTCCGCTCTGGCGATAATTTTCGAAGTAAACCCTATGTCCGTGTCGCGCATCGCCAGCACCTTCGCTTTGCCGCCAAGCCTTTCCTGGATGCGCACATAGGCGACGTTCGTATTCCAGGCAATATCGATAAAACCGTTTAGCAGCGCTTCGACCTGCGCTTCGTAGTTGGAAAACAGCACATAATCGATCGGAAAATCATTTTGTTGATAATAGTCGCGAATGATGTCCCAAATCGGAATCACCTTCGGATCGTAAGCGACCGCTCCCACCATCAGCGCTTTGTTAGGCAATCTCTCCATGCTCGTTCCCTCCTTGAAAGTCCTTGATTTTTAAAATAACGGAATGCCGGCGACGGATTTGCCGACCCATTCCTTCAGCACCTCGGTCGTCGGGGCCATGACCGCTCCCGCTCTGGCGTCACGCAAATATCGTTCTACCGGAAGAGCTTTCGTATAACCTTGTCCGCCGCATACCTGCATGGCCAAATTCGTCACCTTGATCGCGTGCTCGGAGGCGATGATTTTCGACTGCATGACGTGCATAATGGCGTCGGCTTGGCCGCTCAGCGCCGCTTTTGCCGCGTTTTGCACGTAGACGGAGGCCGCCTCGACAGCACCGAACATATCGGACAAGTAAAATTGAATCGCCTGAATATCCGCCAGCGCCCTGCCGTCGGCATAAGTTCTCGTCTTCGCATGCCGGAGCGCCGCTTCGTAAGCCCCTCTGGCGATGCCGGCGTTCACTCCGGCGACGCCCAAAATGAAAGTGGGGGCCACAACCTGGAAGATGAGACCCATGCCGTCCCCTTCCGCCCCGACCAGCCCGGAAGCGGGTATTTTCACGTTGTCCAGCTGCAGCGAAATGCTGTTATTGCCGCTGAGGCCGATCCCTTGCCATTCTCCTTCAAAACGGACACCCGGCATATCGGTGTCGACAATGAGCATATCCAGCCCTTGCTCCGCGGCCGCCGCATTGGTCAAAACGATGAGAAAATCGGCGCGCTTTCCGTTCGTGACGAAGCCTTTTTTACCGCTGAGCACGAAAAAATCGTCCTCCCGCTTCGCCCGGATTTCCGGAATATAGAAATGGGCTCCCGTTCCCGTTTCGCTGAACGCCAGCGTCCCGAGCTTCTCGCCTTGGGCGATCGGCCGAAGATATGTTTCCTGCTGCTCCGGCGTCGCTTTGGAAGCAATGACGGCCGTCGCGCAAGAGTGCATGAGGAAGCACATCGCCGTCGAACCGCAGGCGGCTCCGATCGTCTCCGTAACGGCGGCCAGATCCGCCAGATTCCCCCCAAGTCCACCATGTTGTTCCGGGACGAGCAAACCGAGCAGCCCGGCCTTGCCTAATGCGCGGATACCTTCCTCGGGAAAGCGGCGAGCGGAATCGATTTCTGCGGCGAGCGGGGCGATGACCTCGTCGGTTATTTGTTTGGCAAGCAGTACGAAATTCGACATCGTCGTAGTCTCCTTTTTATACAAATATGATCTACATGAAATTCGGCGTATGCGCCTGAGAGATGGTTTCCGCCGTCTCGCGGTCCAGGCCGATTTGCAGCAATCGCTGAATGCGGTGCTCGTACATGATTTCTTTCAGCTTGCCCACGCGCTCGAAGCCGGTTTTCAGTTGCTCGGGGGAGCGCCCGCCGCCGGCCAAAATCGCCAGCGCCTCCAGGAAATACGAATTGTCTCCGGTATCCACCGAATGCAAATACTGATTGCGCTCCTCCGCGGCTTCGATCAACGCTTTCGCCATGTTCGGGTTCCGCTCCAGGATGTGGCGCACATGGCCGATACCGTACGCCACATGGCGGCCTTCATCGATTTTCGCCAAATTGACGATCTGCCGCGTGACCGGGTCCGGCGCGTGTTCTTCGATAAAGTTCAGCAGATCGAGAAACGTCCCTTCTCCGAGTACATGAAGCAGGAAGGATGATTTGAAATAGTCTTCCTGAATAAACAAGCTGTGAAGAGAACGTTCCGTTAAGGCGGAGGAATACTGCAGCCCTCCCCCGTTGGCGAGCGCACGCTTCGTAAAAGCTTCGATATGCCTGGATTCGTCTTGGATGAGCGTGGAAAGGTACATAACCGCTTCGATATAATGCGGGTTGATTTGTGCGATAAATTTAGCCGGTATGTACAAGGCCGAATACTCGTTTTCCGCGAGAAAGGTCATGGTCTGGCAAACCGCCCACTCCAGATCGTCCGGAAGCGGCGTAAGCTCTTCCCAGGCGATATCGGACGTTGCGTTCCATTGATTTTCCTTCGCCTGCTCGTACAGGTCCAGCAAATTATGGGACCAGACATCGTTTTTCTGGTTAAGATCGAAGCCGAAGTCGGGCACGCCGGGCTCCGGGACGGCTCCGCGCGGAACAAAACCGACATAAGCCGGAGCCTTCTCCAGCATGTCCCCGACTCTGCCTTGAAACCAATCGCGGATATCGAGCTTGCCGCCCTTGCGAACGGGGAGCTTGATGCCCCAGTCGGGCTGTTCTCCCGCGGCATGCGGCTTGTTCCCGATGAGGTAACGGTAGTGGTCGCCACCGTCCAGCGCCATGAGGAACGAATACCGGTGCAGCCTGCACCAGCTTTGCAGCGCTTCTTTAATATGGGGGTTCGTGCTGATGAGCTCGAGAATTTGGCCCTGTTCCATTCTTTGCAGCGCATTTTTCAAAAGTAGAAACAGATCCGAGCCGGCCGGAAAATTTCCGAGGTCGAGCTGTTTGTCCGGAGTGAGGCCATGGACATCCATTTGGTCAAAAGATGATTCGCTAATCACCGACCACTCCTATCGTTAAAGTGTATTGCTTGTTTTCTAGTTCTATGAATCCTAAAATAGCATAGCACAATTTTCCTTTTTTTTGAATGTTGATAGTCATTACCCGTAGAAAGCGATAGATTTCCGACCCCCAAACGGCAAAATCCCCAGACCCTTTTCAAGGTTTGGGGATGTACCGAATTTCGCGAAGACGCACTCCTGCCCTGCCGGTTATTCGATCAGGAAGTCCGTTCGGGTTCTCATCATATCCCGGTATTTGCCGGGAGTAATATCTTTATATTTACGGAAAATGCGGATAAAGCTGTTCTCATGCTGATAACCGACCATCACCGCGATGTCGGAAATGCGGGAATCCGTTTTGACCAGAAGTTCGGCCGCCCTATCCATACGAATTCGGGTCAAGTAGTTATATATCGTCTCACCCGTCTCCTGCTTGAAAACTTGGCTCGCCAGACTGCTGCTGATTCCTATGGAGTCGGCAATTTCGGGAATGCCGATCGGCTCGCCGAGATGCTGCTTCATGTAGTCGATCATGCGGCGGCACATGATAAAGTCCTTGCTTTCAACGAGCCGGCGGTACCGCCTGACCAACGGATCGATCCGCCGGTCCAGCTCCTGCCGGATGTCGTCCAAATGCAGCGTCTCGAACCGCTCGTAGGCAGGCTCCGCCTCCTGCTCTTCAGCCGGTCCGAGCTGTCCGATCCGCTCAACGAATTCCTGCAGGAAGGAAAAGACGGCGGAAGGATACCCATATTCGGTGCGCAGGTGCAGGAACATGCGGTCCAGCCCTTCCGAAGCTGCGGCTTCATCCCCTTCTTGAATGGCGCGAACCACATCTTCGAGCTCCTGTCCGGCAGGCTGATGATCTTTCAATTCGTGCTCGGACACGTTATGGAACGGGATCACCTGACCGTACCCACGGTACACCCGGTACGACAAGGCATTCTCCGCCTCCAGCATCGCCTGCTTCAGGCGGTTAACATCCGGCTGCGGGGTGCTGACTCCCGCAGATATGCGGAATTTGAGCAAATCGAATACAACTTGAATCGCTTCCGCCAGCTTGGTTTCGAGTGGGGCGCCTGTCTCCCGCGGCTGCAGAAGTATGGCGGTTTTGTCTTTGCCGAAATCGGCGCAGACGATTCGCCACTGCGGTTCGAACAGCTCGGCTATAATATTGGCCAGCGCGAACTTCATGAGCGAACGGTCCGAGTCGGAATACTGCCGAGACCAGTCTTCGTACCGGTCAATCGACAGAATGGCTACCGATACCGGGGCCTTCAGCCAGTCGCCAAAATACCGGTTCCATTTTTCCTGGATATCGCGTTTGCCGGTCAGGTTGCCGGTATAAATATCGTGGAGCATCTTGGAGGAAGCCTCCGACATCGTTTCCCGAACGAGCCGGGACAAATGCGCATGGTTGCTCAGCAGCTCGTCGGTCAGCTTCTCCAGATCGATGCCGCCCATGCCGCTCTCTTTTCGTTCATAAGCGCTGAATAATTGCCGCAGACGCCGGACAGGACGGAACGCTTCCGCATTAATATAGAAAATCGTCACGCCGCCGAGGGCCAGCGCGGCGATCGATACCAGCAGTACGGCGTCGCGGACCCTTTGGGACTTGGCCAGCAGGCTGTCCTGCACAACGATGGAAACATATTTCCAGCCGGTTACGGGCGACTTCAATTGATTCACCAGCAGCTTGCGGTTCTGATAAGCGATATCCCCGCTGGCTGTTTCCTTCAGCTCGGCAAGCGCCTGCCGGATCGCTTCCTGGTCGAACTCCACATTCGATACGGAATATAACACCTCGTCACGCCCGTCCAGGATGAACCGCATCCGGTTAATGCCGTTAAGGCTGGGATTCAGCCGGGCAAACAGCTCCTCGTCCTTCAGGTTCACGGCAACGATCCCTTTAAACTCGCCCCGGATGTTGATCTTGCGAAACAATGTAAAGTTCGAGCCGCTCTTGTTCCCCCCTTCGGGAACTTGCCGCTTCTTGATCACCGTCGGCTTGTCCCCGAATTCGTCAGCGACGCTCACCCAGTCGGAATCCACGAACGTCAGCTTGCTGGAGCTGAAGCCTTGCGGAATGGCGACAAAGCTGCCTCTTTGAAGATCGTACACATAGATGCTCTTTATATATTTCGAATTTCCTATGAGCGTCGTCAGCAGTTGATAAAGCTCCGTAATGTTGTTGTAGGAGGCCTGATGGTCGCTCGTTAAAAATTGGTAAACGTTTCGATTTAACGCGACCTGAATTGCGACCTGGTCGCTCTCTTTGATCGATTCGTCAATCACGTTCATATTGAGCTGCAGGATTTGGCGCTGAGGCTCGCTTAACTCCTCCTGCAGCACCGACTTGGACGTATAATACGAAGTCAGGCTGACAGCCAGAATTATCAGAAATACCGATACGGTCAAAATCGAGACAAGCCGAATTTGCGTATGGGCCCAGTTGATCTTAAGCCATTTCTTGAGGGGCTGCATCACGAATTTCTTCCCACCTTATGCCGGATATCTTAACCATTATAACGCGATTCATCCCCCAAGACACGCATGGCCTCTCCTGCGCGGAAGCTAACGCTTCTCCGGCAAAAATCCATCCCCTTCGCTCTTTTTCACCGCTCTTCCAAACGACTGTTATTTCTTAACCTTCGCGTACCATTCCTGAGCGCGCTTCGTCACGGTTTCGCCGCCTGATTTGTTCCAGCGGTCTACGAACTCGTCGAATTTCTCGAGCGGCCAGTCGCCGATTACAATTTTGGCCAAATATTCCTGGAACAGCTTGTGCGATTGAATATCCGGGAAGCCGTCGTATACGGTGCTCGGCAGGCCGTCTCCGGCGATCCGGCGGGCGTCGGCGGTGTTAACCGCGAAGATGTCCTGGACCATCTTCTGCATATCCTCAGGAATCGTTTCCTTGATGCGGACGTCCATATCCTCCTTCGTAGTCAGATTCCGCATGCCGAGCGCGAGCGGGCGGCTGTCCTCCGGCGGAAGCAGCACCTTCTTACCGTTCTCCACCTTGTGCTGCAAGCCTTCGATTCCATAACGAATGAATTCGTCGTTTTTCTCATCGTAGAAAAAGTCCAGCAGCTTGAGGGAGGCCTCCGCTTTGTTTTTGCGGGCAAGCGGGATGATCCACTCGGGCTCGCCCATGCTCTTTTGCGTGACAAAACCTTTAAAGCCTTCGACCTTCGGCACCGGCATCCCCACCACATATGCGTCCGGAGCTGTCTTCCTCATCGCATTGACGCGGTCGCGCAGGTTGGCCGGAAGGTGATACCAGCTGCCCACGAGGTTATTGTTGATTTTGGCCTGCCACACGTCCCCCTTGTTCAAGAAGGTCTCGTTGTCCAGCAGCTTCTCCTTGTACAAGTCGCGAATGTATACGATCGCGGCCTTCATGTTCGGGGTCACTCCGGCATACTGCAGTTTTCCGTCATAAATGTCCCACTCCGGGCTGCCTTCCCACATCGCCACGCCGTACATGCCGAAGAGGTGATCCATCCATTTTCCGAACTCCCGGCCCGAGGTCGGCAGCTCGTCCTTTTTCCCGTTGCCGTTCGGATCCTTGTCGCGAAAAGCACGCAGCACCTCTTTGTACTCTTCCGCCGTCTTCGGCATCGGGAGCCCCAGCTTGTCCAGCCAGTCCTTGCGAATCAGCGGCGCCCGCTCGGGAACGAGAAACA
Source organism: Paenibacillus hamazuiensis (assembly GCF_023276405.1). Taxonomy (NCBI): domain Bacteria; kingdom Bacillati; phylum Bacillota; class Bacilli; order Caryophanales; family Paenibacillaceae; genus Paenibacillus; species Paenibacillus hamazuiensis. Next base: position 6,929 of record NZ_JALRMO010000001.1, on the reverse strand, counting down.
CCTTGGGCACGTAGTAGATATGGCCGTCCGGCGAAGCGGAGCGTACGATGTCCCAAGCCTCCTTCGGAATGTTCTTCCATACGTTCGGAGCGTATTTCGGAAGCAGATCGTCCAGCGCCAAGGCGCCTCCTTGCTGAATCAAAGTTTGCTCGATGCCCCCGATCGGACGAAGAATGTCCGGCAAATCCTCCGAGGCGATCAGCAGATTCAAGTATTCCGCCGGCTCCGAGCCGGGAGGGGTGGTCATCAGCTGATATTCGACTCCCGTCTTCTCGGCAACATATTTCACATGCGGGTTATTGCTGTCCGGAATCGCTCCGACTCCCATATGGCTTTTGAACACTTTAACTTGAACGGGCGCGCCGTCCGGAGTGATGGTCTCGGAACCGGAACCATTCTCCTTTGCACCGGAGCAGCCGGCGAGGGCCGTTGTCGCGGCAATCGCGATCAGCGCTGACCAGGCCGCCGATTTGCGGAGTATGCGTTGGGTCATGTTTGGATTTCCTCCCTTTTTGGCTTTGTTTCATATATATATCAAGCTGATTTTGTAGCTTAATACCGGGTTACGGCTATTCCTTGAGCGATCCCAGCATGGAGCCTTTGACAAAATACTTTTGCAAATAAGGATACACCAGAACGATCGGAATCGTCGCGAATAAAATGGTGGCGGCCTTCAGCGTCGTCGTATTAAAATCGTAATCGCCCAGCGCCAGGTTGACGGACGCAAGCTCCTCGGGCGACGTCAGGTAGGCGCGAAGCTTTACCTGCAGCGGCCATTTTTGCGGGTTGCGAATGAACAAGACCGCGCGCTGGAACGTATTCCAATACCCTACGGCGTAAAACAAGCTGACTGTCGCCAAAACCGGCTTCGAGAGCGGCAAATAGATGCGGAACAGCACTCCGGCGTCATTGCAGCCGTCGATACGGGCGGAGTCGTACAGCTCCGAAGGCAGCCCCATAAAAAAGGTGCGGATGATGATCATATTGAACGTCCCGATCAATCCGGGAAGAATCAAGGACCACAGCGAATTCATCATCCCCAGCTCGCGAACCGTCAGGAAAAACGGGATCAGCGGCGCGTTGAAAATCATCGTCACGATAATGCCCAGCATGATCGGCTTGCGCGCGAGAAACTCCTTGTGGGCCAAAGGATACGCCGTGAGCACCGAAAACAGCATGCTGAGCAGCGTGCCTATTATCGTAATATAAACCGTAATGCCGAAAGAGCTCCATAAGCCTTTGTTTTGAAAAATGTGAACCCACGATGCCGTCGTAAACTCCACGGGGAGCATGAACACCAATTTCGAGTCCGCGGCAATCGGGGAACTTAAGGATACGGCCAGAAGGTGCACCAAAGGCATCAGCATCGTTGCGGACGCGGCGGCCAGCAGCAAATAGTTGATCATTTGAAATATTTTCTCTCCCGCTGTTTGTTTCATTACCATAACCCCTGTTCTGTTTTTCGAGCCATCCGGTTGAAAACCCACAGCAGCACGAATCCGATGACGGACTGGAATAACCCGATGGCGGTCGTTACGCTGTATTGTCCCTGCAGAACCCCTGACCGGTAAACATAGGTTTCGATAATATCGCCGACCGAATACGTCATGGGCGTCAGCAGGTTGTAGATCTGATCGAAGCCGAGCTCCAGGAAGTTGCCGATGTTAAGCAAGAAAAGCACCAGAATGGTCGGGAACATGGCCGGGAGCGTAATATGCATCGTTTGCTGCCAGCGGCCCGCGCCGTCCATCACCGCCGCTTCATACAGATTCGGATTAATGCCGGCAATTGCGGCTAGATAAATGATCGTTCCCCAGCCGACCTCTTTCCAAATGCCCGAAAGGACAACGATGGTACGGAAGTAGGCCTGCTCCTGCATAAAGAGGATCGGTTCGAGACCAAGCCACCCCCGGATCATGTTGGCCATGCCTTGAGCCGATAACAGTTCAAACACGATCCCTCCGACAACGACCCATGATAAAAAATGCGGAAGATAAAACAAGCTTTGAATGACCCGTTTGGCCAGCACGATTCGGAGTTCATTCAGGAGAAGGGCCAGAACGATCGGCGCCGGAAAGCCGAAAACCAAATGATACAAAGCGATGGTCGCCGTATTTCTCAGCACATGGTAGAAATCCCGATACGTAAAGATGAATTTAAAGTTGTCCAACCCGACCCATTCGCTGCCCATCATTCCTTTAAATATTTGATATTTCTGGAAAGCGATCGCGCTTCCCGCCAAGGGCACGTATTTGAAAACAAGATAAAACAGCAGCCCGGGAAGAACCATCACATACAGCATCCAATGTTTTTTCACATTATTGATATAAAGATGCAAGGTTGAATGCGCTTTCTCCGCCGGCGCCTTTGTAGAACCGGTCTTCTTATGGATATACGCTTCCGCCACGCCGCAAACCTCCTTCGTTTTCGATAACGTCATCATAATGGCTCCCGCCCCCTTGGACAATCGTTCAATCCTCCAGATCATGCACAAAAAATATTTCAAGGCATTTATCCGATTTGTGTATGCCGCCCGGAAATCGTTGATGCCAAGAAGTCGGGAATAACGGGCGAACAGCGGCTTTTGCAAGGAAATGCTATACCGGTTTGGCGAAGTGGTTGGTTGTGTGGAGGATCGGTTGGTTGCGCGCACTACAAAAACGACTGCTCCCGATTGGCGTATCGGGAGCAGTCGTGTCGGAACGTTAGTTCGATCTCAGGTGAGATGGAAGCCGCGCGGCGGGATCGTTCTAGAGAACGATCCTCGCGGCAGGCTGTTGTTTCATGGCTGCGTGCCGGCTTGATTTTTCAGATAAGCAAGATCGGCCAGCAGATGCTGCGCGAATGTCGCATCGATCTGTTTGCCCGCTTGTGCGGACACTTCGTTTTCCAAAGCATTCAAGCCGTTAACAATTTTCTTTGTATCGGTTTCCATTTGAATCCGGCTCACCTTGGCCAGCAAGCTGTTCAGCACGCCATGATTCGAGATAAGGCCTTGATCCCTTGCCGCTTTCAGCGCTTCATCCAGGTAATCGCGATTCATTACGACGTTCAGTATCGTATGCTGAACGGTGACGTTGCCGGCATGGTCGACCGCCTTAACATCAATCGAGTGCTCGCCGATCGACAAGGTATACGGCGCCGCCGTAATCGGCAGGCTCGCCGCCTTGCCGTCGAGGGTCGCTTCCATGCGGTCAACACCGCTCAGCGCATCCGTAATTTGGAACGGGATGCTCACGGCATCCGGATGATAGACCGATTGGATGACGGTCGGTGCAATCGCCGGTCCGGTGAGATCGATGCTCACGGTTACCGACCGGACGGCTTCCTTGTTCCCCGCCGCATCAACGCTGTAGAAACGAAGCGTGTGCACCCCTTCCCCGCTGATCTCGGCCCGGTTCCCGGGTGCATACGGAGCATCGTCTACGCTGTAATAGGTCGATACTGCTGAGCCTTCGGCGTCGAAAGCGGTCAAATTGACGATTTGAGCCGTATTTTGCCAGCCCATCTTGGCATCGGTTGTCGTTACCGGGGGCGTCGCGTCCTTCGGCTTCGTTCTGACCGTAACGCGATTGGACGGCTCCGATTCCCCGCTGGCGTTTTTCGCTCGGACGAAGTAGGTATATTCCGTTCCCGGTTCGGCCGTCCGGTCGTAGTACGTATCCACCTTGGCAAATCCCACATATTGAGCCGGTTCGCCCGCGAATTCCCTGTAAACATTGTATTGAACCGCTCCGCCATGGGATGTCCAGATGAGTCCGACGAACGTTTCGCCCGCCAATCCGGCAAAAAGATCCGTCGGTGTTCCCGGCAGCGGCATGGCCATCGTCAATTCGTCCGACGATGCCGATTCGCCCATCTCGTTCTCCGCCGTTACTTTGTAGCTGTAGCCCGTGCGATCCGCGCTAATGCTGCGATCGACATAGGAAGGGACGTCCGTGCTGCCGATTCGGGTGAAGCCGGTGTCACCGCTGCCCTTTCTATAAATCCCATATCGTTCCGCCTGATCGACCGGATTCCATTTCATCCCGAACGAGGAGGTCGAGACGGCGGTCGCGGACAAACCTGTCGGCGCTTGCGGGGCGACAACCGGCGGTTTCGTCGTTGCGCCTACGCTGCCGGACGCTGCGGATTCCCCGCCTGCCGCCATCGTCGTAACTTTATAATAATAGGTCGTGGACGGATTTACCGTTTTATCGGTATATGCCGCGGTAGACGCGCTGCCCACTCTCTCATACGCACCGTTCGGAGCGGCGGACCTGTAAATCCCGTAGCTGACGGCGTCCTCCACCGGCGCCCATGCGAGTGCCACGGAAAGACTTCTCGCCGCTGTAACCCGCAAATCCGCCGGCGCCGGCGGAACGGGCTTCGATGCATCGAACGCTCGCACTTCCACTGCCTGAGAATGCGGGGATTCGCCGCCGGCATTCAGCGCGGACACTTTGTAATGATAAATCGCTCCGAAATTAGCGCCCGCATCCGTATATGGGGTGGCGGTGGAGCTTCCAACGACTTTAAAATAAGGATCCATCGACGAGGAACGGTAAATCAGATAAGTGCCCGCCCCGCTTACAGGTCCCCAGCTGAGTGAAACCGCCGGTCCGCCGGTCAATTGACCCGCGAGCCCCGCAGGCGATTGATCGGGAGGAACTATGTTCGGCGCAGTCGGCTTCAGGATGACAAAGTAATTCATTTTGGAGGTGCTGTTATTGGGTCCCATGACCACGTGAGAGCCTGCCGGAAAATGTTTCTTAAACAGAGTATACTGCACCGGCTGGTTATCTTCGATAAACAAACCCGTGTCTTCGTAGGCCGATGTGAGCCAGGTCGGCCGCGGCGAGATCCTCGAATCATGCGCGACATACACATCGCTATCGGCGGTCAAGTAGAAGGAGAGCAGATCCTCGCTTGTGGAGCTTCTGGAGCCGACCGCCGAGCGAATCCATTCCATGCCCTTCACTTCATCCGGAATCGAAACGAATTTGTACGGCTTGCTTCCGGTCATTCGGTCCCCGGCCACGTAGTCTCCGGCCTGGAGATTCTCTTGAACCGACCAATTGGCCGCATTGGTGTTCCCGCTTGAGCTGTTATCATTGACGATCACATTCCGGATTACATTCCCATCCATGCTTGGTTTCGGCTCCGCTGCAGTTTCCGGCTCCGGTTCGACCGGCGGGATGTAAGGCGTTCCCGACCATGCCGGCGGGGTTTTCGGGTAATTCGCCGGAAAGCCGGGTTCGGCCAGCTCGTTCAGGTAATCCTCCAGGTTTGTGTAACCGTCTCCATTTTTATCGCCGTTTCGGTCGTCCGGATTGTTCGGATTCAGCCCCTTGGCCGTCTCCCACGCATCCGGCATCCCGTCTCGGTCCGTGTCCAGCGGAGCTTTTTCACGTGCGAGCTGCGGAAATCCGCCGACATCGTTCTCGTGACCGATGATGACGCCGGTTTGATTCCGCACGCCCTCCACCACGCGCTGATCGACTTGATCCCGGACGAGCGACGCACCGGAGTGATCCAAAATATATTCGTAAGCGACCTCCGGATCCTGCGTATGTACCGGCGGGTATTCAAACCGCTCCGGAACGATGAGGCTCGGTCTTTCCGCCTCCATCATCCCGGTCCCCGTATCGGTTCCGTCGAGAATGCCGTTTTTGTTGCTGTCAATGCGGTTATTTTTCAGATAAAGGCTGTAGTTCTCATTGCCGCGCACGACCGCATACTGCGGACTCGCCGAGTTTAAGCCCGCGATGAAATAGTTGCCGACCACATTTCCGTACCCTTTGGTACCGGATTCGCCGCCGGCTACATAGGGATAGCCGCCCCAGTTGTAGACGATGTTGTTGATGAAATCGATCTGGCCTTTTGTTTTCGGATTGCGGTCGTTGTTGTGGGCATACAGGTTATGGTGCATAGTGATCGTATTCATTTCGATTAGACCGCCCATGGAGTGGGTGAGCAGCCCTTCCGAAATGATCGACCATTGCACCGTAATGTTTTTGGATTTCGGGTGATCGTAATCCTTGCTTTTGATCGACAGCACCTCGTCGGTTCCCCACGAAAAAGAGGAGTGGTCGATGATGACATTTTGGCAATCTTCAAAATACATCGTATCGTCGTCAAAGTTTTGTTCGCCCAATCGGAAGCGCATGTATCGAATAACGATATCGCTGCTGCCGACAAAGCGGATATTGTTGCCGCGGATGGTCACCCCTTCCCCCGGCGCGGTTTGTCCGGCAATGGTAATGTTGGACTTGTCCTTCACCACAATCTGGGGGATCGTAATTTCCCCGGAAATATCGAACACGATGGTACGCGGCGTAGGGCCTGCCGTCATAAGCGCATCGTAGAACGTACCCGGGCCGGTGAGCTCGTAGCTGTTCACATGATACACTTCGCCGCCGCGTCCTCCTTTAGCCGCGTACCCGAAGCCTTCCGCCCCCGGAAATGCCGGGAGCGCTTCATAGCCGGCGTGCACGGCGGGAATCGGCAATCCGAATAATGACAAACCGAGAACCATACTTAAAAAAAGCGCTAGCCATCTTTTCATGTGGAACCTCCTTGTTATTAGTCTAATCTCATGCTCCATGCCCGCATTGCTGTTGTAAAGGCTTACAACATGATGGTTACAATTTCCGTCGCTGGCTCGACCATAATTCCCCTCCCTTGTCCGAATGTATCGCTATCTTACCCATGAATCAGTTCACATTCAACACTCCGATCCTCCACTTGATGAACAAAAACGGGATTTAGTGGAAGCTATAATACTCCTCGAGTCAAAATAACAGCTCTTTCTTCAACAAATTCTTTGGAGGAATTAAGAAAAGAATTGGAGATTTTGAAAGAAAGTCTTATGCCTTAAACCGCACAGCGACTAGATCGTTAATATGCGTACTGGACAGGAAAAAGCGAGCAGCCCTTAGCTGCTCGCT